>NZ_CP096391.1:0-4800000 GCF_054130995.1 Olivibacter sp. SA151
AATTATTTATTGATATCTTCCGTCAAAACGGTGGAAAAACATGTTAAATATGTGGATTTTTTTGTAAAAAGTCAGTGGAATAAAAAGAATAACTTGTTAAGAAGCCATCATATTCACATTTACCAAAACTTTTAGATTATTTATCCATCCGATGAACCGCTAGTTCCTAACCAAAATTCCGTCATAAAAAACTGACAAAAAAATATGGAAAGAAAAAACTGTAAAATAAATAGCGCTTGTAAATCAAATCATTAACTTATTAATAATGTTAAAAACTTGTTGATAAAAATAGAACATCAAATAAAACAAGAAAAAAGATATCCCATTTTCTAACATTACTAACACACTAATAAACGATAAGAAGATTTTATATAAAAAGAATTATTGTTTTTATTGAACAGTGGAAAAGCCACAAAATCCGATTTCATTTTCTTTGCGTACATTTGTATAAGTGAACTATGCTTAGGCTAAGAAAATGGAAAACTATACTGAACAACTGACTGCTAAAGGCTATATCGATGAAGCAATTGACCCTCGACTGGATTTAGTTCAAGAGATCAACAAGCTTAAAAAGGAAAAGAACGCAGTTATTTTAGCACATTATTATCAGGATGCTGAAATTCAAGATATCGCAGATTATATTGGGGATAGCTTGGGGCTTTCTCAAGAGGCTGCAAAAACAGATGCTGCTATAATCGTTTTCGCCGGTGTTCATTTTATGGCTGAAACAGCTAAAATTCTATCACCCACAAAGAAAGTGTTGCTACCGGATCTTAAGGCAGGCTGCAGCTTATCAGATAGTTGTCCACCCCATTTGTTTGCGAAGTTTAAAGAGCAATACCCCGATCACCTTGTCATTACCTATGTCAACTGCACAGCCGAGTTGAAAGCACTTAGCGATATTGTGTGTACATCATCCAATGCGGTACAAATCGTTGAAAGCCTGCCGAAAGATCAAAAGATTATTTTCGGACCTGACAAAAACTTAGGCGACTATGTAAAAAAGAAAACCGGCCGAGACCTTGTTCTTTGGAACGGTGCATGTATGGTACACGAAATATTTTCGCAAGAGAAAATTGATCGTTTGCGATTGCAGTTTCCTGACGCGAAATTTATTGCACACCCCGAGTGTGAGGAACACATTTTAAGGCAGGCTGATTATATAGGGTCGACCACCGGTTTATTAAACTATACCATAAAAGACCCAGCTAGTACCTACATTGTTGCGACGGAATCGGGTATTATTCATCAAATGCAGAAAGCTAATCCACAGAAGACCTTTATACCCGCTCCTCCTAATAATGCATGTGCATGCAACGATTGTCCGCATATGAAGCTGAACACCTTAGAAAAGCTTTATAACGCTATGAGGTTTGAATTACCGGAAATAGATTTGCCACTGGACGTGATAAACAGAGCAAGGAAGCCAATTGAGCGTATGTTGGATATATCTGCACAATTCGGACTCTAAATTAGAAATACATACTATATTAATTCTACATGTTTGATAACAAAGAGAATACCGGTTTAGATAAACTAGGCGAGTTTGGCCTCATTGACCTGATTAATAAATCAATTGAAATAAAGGAAGAATCAACCGTAAAAGGCATAGGAGACGACGCCGCGGTTATTCAGCATGGAGGAAAACAGACACTTATTTCAACCGATTTATTATTGGAAGGTGTACATTTTGACTTAAGATATGTTCCGCTTAAGCATTTGGGATATAAAGCTGTACAAGTAAACTTAAGTGATATTTACGCGATGAATGGCATTGCCACTCAAATAACCTTTTCTATCGGCTTATCGAGCAAGTTTCCTTTAGAAGCAGTTGAGGAGTTATACGCAGGAGCTATTCTAGCATGTAAGAAGTACAATGTGGACTTGGTAGGAGGAGATACATCCGCTTCCAAGCAGGGATTAGTTATTAGCGTGACGAGTATAGGTTATGCTGATTCTTCCGCTGTAACCTATAGAAATGGGGCAGAGGAAGGTGATTTGATTTGTGTGTCCGGCGATTTGGGAGGGGCTTATGTCGGTCTTCAGTTATTAGAACGGGAGAAGCAAATATTTTTAGAGAATCCAAACATTCAGCCCGATCTGGAAGGAAAGGATTATATTGTAGAAAGGCAATTAAAGCCGGAAGCGCGACGTGATGTCGTTCAATTGCTTAAGGAACTTCAAATTAAGCCAACGTCGATGATTGACGTATCTGACGGATTAGCCTCCGAAGTTTTGCACCTATGTAAACAATCATCAAAAGGCTGCAGATTATACGAAGAAAAAATCCCTATTGATCAAATGACCTATGACACAGCGCGCGAGTTCGGATTGGATCCTACGGTCTGCGCACTTAGTGGAGGGGAGGATTACGAGCTGCTATTTACCATTAAGCAGAGCGATTATGAAAAGATAAAAGGTGATCTGGATATCAGCGTAATTGGGTATATAATGGAAGAGAACGCTGGATGTAATTTAATATCAAAAAGCGGAAATCTATACCCAATTACTGCGCAGGGATGGAACGCATTTAATTAGTTAACAGGTAGCGGTTAACCGGTAAATAAATTATAATCGGTAAACTGCAAATTCTTCACCGGTTAACTTGCTTCCTTACTCACTGAAGACTAGCCGGTTTCACGTGAAACCGGCTAGTCTTCAGTGAGTTCCTCCTCATCAAATAAACTTATATCTATTTGTTTGCTTGCTTTTGCGCCCAGTTTTTTTAGCTTTTCTACTTTAGATATGACGTTACCTTTACCGGTTTCTAGTTTCTTGCGGGCATCTTCATGTGTCCTTGCTAATATGGTTATCTGTTTGTCAATCTTATCCATGTCTTCGGTAAAACCAACGAATTTATCATAGAGTGCGCCGGCTTCTCTTGCTATTTCCATGACATTACGTGTTTGTCGCTCTTGTTTCCAAATACTGGCTATGGTTCGAAGGGTGGCTAGTAGCGTTGACGGGCTTACAATTACGACACGTTTATCCCATGCATCGCTAAATAGTTCGCTATCAATCGTAATTGACATACTGAAAGCAGATTCAATGGGCATAAATAGCAAAACAAAATCGGGTGACGTGATTTTGTATAAATCCTGATAATTTTTGCGGGAAAGCTCCGTAACATGATTTTTGATAGATTGTATATGTTGTTTAGCAAACAATTCGCGTTCATCATCATTATCCGCTGCATTTACCCATCTCTCGTAGGCAACCAGTGAAACTTTTGCATCAATTACGAGGTGTTTTTCTTCCGGTAGATCAATGATCACATCGGGTTGCAGACGTTTACCGTCTTCAGTTTGATAACTAGCCTGTAAACGATATTCGCTATCTCTGGTAAGACCCGATCGTTCTAATACTCGTTCTAGAACCACTTCTCCCCAATTCCCCTGTTTCTTCTGATCGCCTTTTAGGGCTCTTGTTAAATTAACAGCCTCATCCTTAATTAGCTGGCTTTGCTCCATTAATTGCATAACGACCCCTTTAAGGGAGTTTCGCTCCGCAGCTTCATGGCTATAAGTCTTATCGACTTTCTCTTCGAAGCTTTTGATATTCTGTTTTAAAGGATCTAAAAGTTGGTTGATGGTCTTGTGATTTGTTTCCGTAAATCGAAGTGTTTTTTCTTCCAGAATTTTATTAGCAATCAATTCGAACTCCTTATTGAACTGGCTTTTCATGGTTGCTATTTCTAATTTCTGTTCATTCAATTTTTCTTGTTGCGATTCAAAATAGGCATTTAAGCTTTCAATGGTTCGCTCGGCTGCTGCAGCTTTTTCACGCTCGGTTTTAACCTCATTCAACAAGCGTTCATTTTCCAAGCGGTAGTTCTCCGCTTTCTGTTCTGCTTTCGCAATTTTTACAAGGAGATCGTCGCGTTCTCCCTGGAAGCCGGGTATATTATCATTACCCGATTGATTGGTTCGTTGCGTCAGTTTATATAAAAAGAAAAGTAAGACTATGAGTAGAATAACGATCAGCAGATTTTCCATTGTTAATTGTTTTGTACAAATTTAGACAGAAAAATTGATTCAGGTAGCCTCGGTATTTAGCGCTCTTTCCAATGTGTCCTTTTAGTGCGGGTTTATTTATCAACCGACCTCGGATAAATTGTCAGTTTTTTACTTATCTTCTTGATATAATGTCAGGTAAGGTCAGCTTTTTTAATGCTATTTTAATCTTTTTGTCGTAAATTTAGGAGAAAAATGCATATCTTAGGTAGAAGGCCTGAAAAAGTAAATGTCGGTATGCAGTTTGAGGGAAGTAATATATAGTTGATAAAAAAATGGGAACAGAGTATTTGTTATTAATAGGTATTGCAATCGTTAGTTTTATTGTTCAATGGCGATTCAAGAGTAAGTTTAAAGAACATTCCGAAACGCCATTAAGCAGTGGCATGTCAGGTAAGGATATTGCGGAGAAGATGTTACATGACAATAATATTTATGATGTTAAGGTAGTTTCGGTGGAAGGACGATTAACCGATCATTATAATCCGGCGGATAAAACAGTGAATTTGAGTCCCGAAGTATATAGTGGACGAAGTGTTGCCGCGGCCGCTGTGGCTGCGCACGAATGTGGTCATGCCGTGCAGCATGCAAAGGCATATGCATGGTTACAATTTCGTTCAGCAATGGTGCCGGTAGTCAATGTAGCTTCTACGCTAACATCCTGGACTTTGATGATTGGTGTTATGTTAGTTTTTTTTGCAGGTAATATTATTGTACTAGCGGTAGGTGTTGCTGCTTTAGCATTGGTTACCTTATTCAGTTTCGTAACCCTGCCTGTGGAGTTTGATGCTTCCAATAGGGCTTTAGCTTGGCTGGAAACAAACAAAGGAATAATGGCAAGCAGAGAGGAACATGATGGTGCGAAAAATGCCCTTTGGTGGGCTGCCATGACTTATGTGGTAGCTGCTCTATCTTCACTGGCAACGCTGGTATATTATGCAAGCATCTTATTTCGCTCCAGAGATTAAAAAAATAGACATACAATGCAGGACAAAGGGATTCATAAATAAATGAATCCCTTTTGTTTTTATACAAATGACCGTTTAGATAGATATTCATTTTCTTTTTCTGTCATTCGCTTTTTATCAACAGGTTTCTTATCTAAATAGCCACATAGGTGTAAAATACCATGAATAATAACGCGATGCAGCTCATCGATTTCTTTTACTAAAAAGCTTTTTGCGTTTTCCTTGATTCTATCAATACTGATGAATATATCACCTGCGATTACGTTTTCGTCATCGCTATTATCAAAGGTTATAATATCGGTATAGGTATCGTGATTAAGATACTCCACATTTATCTTATGCAAATATTCGTCCGAGCAAAAGATGAAGCTTATTTCACCGGGTTTTAAACCTTCATTAGCAATAGCATCCTTTATCCATTGTTTTAATAGCAGTTTGTTTTTTATAGTGTATTTAATTTCTTCAGTAAAGAAGTTTACGGTAGCACTTGGCATCTCTATTTTTTTCTTTCAAATGTACAATGTTTAATACTTATAAGTAAGTTAAAGCGTAAAAAGCTGAGTCGTTAAACAATCTGCCTAGAGCTTATTGCCTAAAGCCTTATAAAAAGTGGAGTCGTTAAATAGTTTGCCTAGAGCTTACTGCCTAAAGCCTTATGCCTAGCGATCTAACTAATATGAAGTAAAAGAAAGACAGAAATTATATAGATTATAGAATAATATTCAAATACATCGTAAATTGATCAATAAAATGTCGTAAATCCATCGTATATTTTACGATGAATTTACGATAAAAATACGATAGATTTACGGCAAAACATAATATCTGACATATTTCAATTTCTTTTTTATACAATTTTTGTCATTTATTTCTTATGATTAATGGGCTAACGTTCGCAGGAGTAATCAGAATAAATAACGGTATTTGATAAAGCAATATTCAGCGAATAATATGTGCTTGGTAAAAAATTGTGATTTACAGATTTTTTCTATAAGTTTGTCATCCTAAAATTCGGGATGTAGCGTAGCCCGGTATCGCGCCAGCATGGGGTGCTGGAGGTCGTCGGTTCAAATCCGGCCATCCCGACAGATAAGTGTTAGGCCCAGGGCCCTTATCAAAAGAAAGAGGAATCAGATCAAGCTTGTTTGAATTTTGGTTCCTCTTTCTTTTGATATATACTTGGGAAACAAATAATATTCGTCCATGACTCCTCTTCAAGGATGGTTACAGCGTAGTGTATAGGGCAGTAGTGCGTAACCAATCCGACGATTCCGACAAAGAATCGAGTCGATTAATCTTTCCTTTCCAGCCAGGAAACCTGTTGCGTACTTTTATTATCCAAACTTAAAATGGAACCGTACAAAGTAGGTTTGCGAGCTGCGATATAACGGTTGCCACCGGCATCTTGTAATTTCTGAGGCGTTAAAACGGCTGTAACCATTTCATCATCCATTGTACGACATTCATTAAGTATATCGCCGAATGGATCTAGGATCATGGAGCAACCATTTTTAAGTTGGTCATCATCCATGCCAATGGCGTTTGAGAAAACGCAGTATACACCGTTGTCATAGGCTCTGGCAGGAAGCCATTTCATCAGCCATTCACGTCCTTTCATACCATTGAATTCTATTCTTAAACTGGTTGGATCTTCTTTTCTATTTTTCCATAGCTTGGGATCAACAAAACCCGCTCCCGGACGTGGTGAGGGCGTACACATGGTTACGTGCGGCATGAAAATAATTTGGGCGCCCAATAAACGAGTTGCCCGCACGTTTTCTATGATATTATTATCATAACAGATTAATATACCACATTTCCAACCGTCCAACTCGAATATACAATATTCATTTCCTGGTTTTAAATGTGGGTTGATAAATGGGTGTAGTTTCCTGTACTTAGCAACGAGGCCATTTTTATCAACGCATACATAAGCTTTAAACAAGTTATCTTCACTGTCTTTTTCAAATAAGCCTGCTAATATGCTTATATTATTTCGAGAAGCTATTTCGGTTAATTTTTGTATGGAATAGCCATCTGGGATCGGTTCTGCTAATTCAAGCATTTCCGCTAAAGA
Organism: Olivibacter sp. SA151; assembly: GCF_054130995.1. Classification (NCBI taxonomy): domain Bacteria; kingdom Pseudomonadati; phylum Bacteroidota; class Sphingobacteriia; order Sphingobacteriales; family Sphingobacteriaceae; genus Olivibacter; species Olivibacter sp. SA151. The sequence goes on from NZ_CP096391.1 coordinate 7,059, forward strand.
TAAATTTCTTGCAAAGGTATACCCTGTAATTGAACACTCGTGAAAAGTAATGGCCTTTGCACCTTTCATAGAGGCTTCTTTGGATAAACGATCTATCACAGACAAATTATATTCTTTATCAGCACTTCTATGCTCAAATTGTGCAGTAGCAATGGTTATATTGTTCATGTTTCTTTTTTACAAAGGTAGTACTGCTATACGAAATAAAATTGTACAGAATCGACATCTCATTACAGTTGTAAGAAATTAACAGCAAGTTTATTACGTGTTTTAAAATAAGACGAAGGTGTCAATCCCGTGATCTTCTTAAATTCGCGAATCAGGTGAGACTGATCATAATAACCGGCCCCATAGGCTACTTGGCTTAGCTTGGTTTTTGTTGATGTTTTTCTGATATCGCTTAAAAAGAAATGTAGTTTGATTAAATTGGCAAAACGTTTGGGTGTCATCCCTGTTGTGTGATTAAAAATCCGTTCTAATTGGCGTTTTTCATATCCTGAAAATTTTACCATTTCATCAACACTCAATAAGCCTCTTTTTTTAATCACATGTGAAATAGTTGCAGGTACAACCGGCGGGATGGCATACAGTATGTCAAAAAACGACTTCATGAGAAAAGGCTCAAGCACTTCAATTTTTTCATAGATACCGGCAGTGGCCTTCATTGTTGATAATAAGCCTGAAGCTGTGTTTCCTAAAATATCAGTCAAATCGAGGATAGTTTTATCCAGCGAGTTGTCTAAAAATCGATAGGTTACATAAGGTTGTAATACAATTATGGTGAGTTTTAAGGAACCGTGACAGATAAGATCTTCAAATTTCTCAACTTTTCCGTAAAGGAAGCTTGCCGGAAGATCATGTTGATAAGTTGGATGATTGTTGATAAATAGCTTTCCTTCTTCGCACAAAACAATACCCGGATTCCCATCGGGAAACAAACGAAGATGATGTAAATAGTTACCTTTTGCTTCAAGAAAAAGATAATGCTTTACCAAGCTTTTTAAGGATGCTGAGGGCAAGAGTTGCATTTGCAGTCAAACTTAGGAAATATACTTTTACCTATTAAAATGCCGTAGTAGGAAAGATAAGTATTATTCTTTAAAAATTGAAATATTCTCTAGATGATCGGATACCATTCTAGGAACTCAGCCTATTTGCCATCCTTTTTTCACGTTTTTGGACATAGAACTTCTGTGTACTGATTTGGCATAAAATTAGATAACGGTTATTTTGAATAAAACACGTTATCAATAACCTATGAGTAAACGTTATATCAAGGAATATAGAAAGAATTTATTACGGGCAATTTATCATTTGGAAGAAGCCTACAAAGGGTTAAATCAAAGTCTCCGGCAACTGGCTGTAAGCGGTGAGCTTCACGAAGTAGAAGAAATATTTACAGAAGGAGAAAAGTTTGAGTTTAAGCATAGCGACTTTGACCACCTAAATGATCAAAACATTCAACATGTATTACCAATTATTCAGCTGATTGAGGAAAAATATGAAACCCTAAAGAATATCAATCAAGTATCAACTGAAGAAATTACCAAGCAATGGGAAGAAGATAACCATTTAGAAGATGAGGAAGATTGATGTCTTTTCATTGTAGATCACATTATCAATAAACATTTATTAATCCTGTTTATACCAGTTTTTAAGTGCATGTATAAATGAGAAAAGACCGACATCCATATGATCCATTTCTCGATAGGTTATTGAGGTGCAATCGAGGTTTTTTACAGCATTTGAATTTAGTTTTTCTGCCATCACTTCGGCTGGTTTGACATACCAAACAGAATCCTCTAACCCACCTACGCTTAAATAGATAGCTGTGCTGTCCTGCTTTCCGTTATTTTTCAAACTGTCCGTCAGGCGGTTTAAATAGAAATCATTGTACCAAATAGTTGGACTCGCCGAAACAAACTTATTAAAATTGCTTGCTCCACTTCGCACCTGTTCAAAGTAAGTTAATAAGGAGAAGTAACCACCAAAGGAATGGCCTAATAGCACTTTATCAGTATTTAGTCTTAGAGAATCTGCTAATCCCGGCAATAATTCGTTCGCAAGAAAGGCTTGGAATCTCCTGGCTCCTCCTTCAGCTTGCATTTCGTCAGAAGCAATGGAATGCGGATATAGGAAATCGCGTACCCGCAGGGAATCCATTTTCTCCAACGAATCATAACCAACTCCAACTAGAATGATGGGTTTCATTAGGCCTGTCTGTTCAAATTGGTGGACAATAGGAGCCAGCATAGGAAAATAAAAATTGGCATCGGTTACGACAACTAATGGATATGTTGATTTAGCCTTTTCTTCATATTCCAAAGGCTTTTGAATATAGATGGAAAACGTGTCTTTTACTTCATTTGAATATAAATTAAAACCGGATTTGCTTTCCGGTTTCCTTTCGCTATTTTGTTGACAGGCAGTTAGACAACCTATGCAGGCTAGTACATACGAGAGAATAGACTTATGAAACTTTTTATTATTTGCGAGGCGCCCGGTAATCCTTAAAAGACTCTTTAATGTGGGTAAGTATATCATATTCAGACATTTTAGTTAATTCTTCTTTATTAGGTCGATAACGTTGAATGAAAAGAAAAAGTGAATCGCCCTGAAGTCCTGTTATTTTTTGCACTTTTTCCGACGAAAAAACGTGATCTAAGTATTTTTCTCGCTCTTCTTGTAAGAGAATCTTTTGAAGCTTGGTTATAGGGCTTTTGTTCTTTCCGACAAGATTCACTAATGAAAGCAAATTTATACTGACAATAGACGCTGTACTGCTGGCTGCTCTGTTGTAGGGTAATGGCGTATTATCGAAGTAGTTTTTGGATGAGAATAGATCTTTCCAAGAAGGCTTGTTGGCATTGAAAACGGATGCATATTGTTTTCGAAAATATATGGAATCCATTGAATAGTCTTTCTTAGCCGTAATATTGATTTCATCCAATAGAATTATTCTATTGGACTTGGTGCTATCTATAGTTACCGATTTTTCGACACTGTCTAATATTATCGTAGGATTGTTCCGGGCATATAGAACAGTGAAGCAAAAAACAAAAATGATCGTAAATGTAAAACGCATAGTCGTTCTTTATTGCGATATAAAGAATTTATCAGCTGATTTACAATTAATTAACAGTTTTTAACAAGGCGCTTTGGACAAGAGAGGGAGAGGGAAAGGAAAATGGTTTAACCCAGGTACCCCGCAATGCGATTATAGATAAACGCCATTTTCGTTGGTTTTAGTTCTCCAAAACGCATTCTTTTACAGGAAGAATTTGCCACATATCCGTAGGTGGATAAAAAATGGAGTAAACACCTATTTTCTTTTGGAAAGATTAATTGATGATGGTTTCTTAAATGTAATTTGGTAAGTGCTAATCCAGCCCTTTCGGTTTTGGCTATAATAGGTCCGTTTTCTAAAGTTGGTATATAGTATCCTTCAATTTCATTTTCCTCTAAGTAAACAAGCGCATCTTTGAGAAATTTTTCTAAATAAAATAAGCGGTTTTCGGCAGATGTTTCTTGATCAAGTTTCGAAATTCCCTGCCTGAAATCTTCTTTATAAGGTTGAATATGGCTCGTTTCAAGCGTTTCCTGTGGAAAATTAATATCGGTAAAAATCATGTATTCCGTTTCCGTTACAAAACCAACTTTTTCATATACCGGTGCACCAAGCGCTGTGGCCAACAAATAAATGGTTTGGCAATTATATTCTTTGGCAATATTGACTAATGTTTCGGTAATCAGTTTACCCAAACCTTTACCTCGGTATTCAGGGCTCACAATAATATGACCCAGCCAGGCGACGTCACCGTGAATAATAGTAGCGCCAACGCCCGCCAATTGGTTGTCCATGTCAACCTTTATCGGATATGAAAAAGGTTCCTCTATATAACGAGAAAAGGCGACTCGTATATCAGACCAACCATCTTGTTGTAAAGATGTTACCGGTGCTAAATCAACAGAATCCATCGGAGCTATAACCATGTAAGAAATCGATATGTTGTATGCTAATGTAAAAGATTTTACCGGATAACATTACATATCATTTTCACAATTTGCGATCGATACGAAAGCAAACCGATCGCAAATTGACTTAGGTTATTTATAACGTATTTTCTCCTAAAGAAGTGATTCCATTTAAATCGCGAAGGCGAGCGATGATACCCCAGCCATAAAAACTATTGGCTACCCCAATAAGTATTTCGTTATCTCCTTTTTGTAAAGGTAAATTAATAGCACTGTTTTCTATCGAACATCTGCCAAAAGGAGCTTTCATAATGGGGTGAGCGTAATAATTCTTGTCTACATAAATATAACGACCATTGATCAGTACCCATACTTCATCACTGAATCCGAAATCCATCCATTTCTGTTGATCGTTGTCCGACGTAATTTTCGTTTTTAACCAAATGAGGCGCCTGTTGGGATTTACGCCATAAAGCCTTGTTAAGTTTACGAGTCCTCGACGTTCAGTGTTAATTGATATCCACTTGTTGTCCGATTTTGGAAAATCATCACTCTTTGGTTCCCGGCCATATGGAAAATCGATCGGTTCAATAAGTTGCCAATGGCGAATATAACGCGGATCATTAGCAGTTGGATCGATCCCTGGTGTATTTGCAAGTCCTTCAATCGAACCGGGTTTAACCTTTAAGTTAGCAATAATCGATTCTCCGTCAAACGCCAGCGTTCCACGCGAAACATCTCCTTCCAGTTGAGGGACCCAAAGGACCGGTTTGGTTTGATCATTCAGGTATATTTGCATCTGCTTTTCCGAAATAACCAATTTAATGTGATTCCACTTTCTTTTCGAGAAATTAGCAGGTGCTTGGTAATGTGCCAACATATCCCATAGATTGACACCTTTTAGAAAAGGAGCATATTGCAGGGCATCCATTGCCAACGGATTACCTGCTCTTGGTGTGCGAAGGTACACACATTCAGATGCTTCGTTGCTCTGAAATCTGAAGTAAAAAGACGAGAACATGGTATCTATTGGCTGCCAGTCAAATTCAATTGTCCCGGTAGCAAATTCAAAGTCCTTTAGCCGAGTCAACCCTGCTTTCGGATGGATATGCATTGTTTGCACATCTTGTGTTTTTTTGTAGGATACCCGGTTTGAATCGTTTTGCCAATAAGACTTTTCCAGTGGAACGGTAATAATGCCATCCTTTACTTTCAACCCATTAGATTTTTGTTGTGCCGGCAAAGAAGTAGCAAGAAAAACATAAATAATTGATAAGATAAAGTGCGATGTTTTCTTCATGACTTTTGATTAGATATAATGGTTTTACGCAAATAACGAATACGATAAACCATTTAAAGAATCAAAATCGATTCAAAATCATTCATTTCCGTTCAACCTTACTTCCGTAGGGATACAATGGAATGGAGATCAAGCAAACGAGGGCCTTGATTCGAAACCAATGAAGAAAGCTGATATTGATGCGGATGTTAATCGATGGCGAAAGAGACAGAGCTAACAAAATTGACTAATTTTCCCTTATTACACTCATATATAAAGTCTCTTAGCGCTTTACTGGTATATTTTTCAAAATCTCCCACAATGGCAAGTTGCATACGATAATTGGAAAACTTTTGTAGAACCTCTCCGGCAAAACCACTCTTTAGATCGAAGAAGGAAGGACTTATATCTTTCTCATGAAGTATAATTTTTTCAAATCCCTGATAGTATAAACTCCCCATTAAATCGAGTGCGTCATCTTTGGTTTTCAAAATAATTTCATCCGAGACGATCTCAGCGATTTCTTTATTTTGTACTTTGTATGCTTTTATCTGCATTATTACAGTTGTTTGTTAGCGTATAAAAGGGATAACGAATCTAAATTTCGTTAAACTTAGTGAATTTTTTCCTTATAGGCTTGTATTCGTTATCGTATCTCGTAGTGGAGAAAAGTCTCGTTTATGTCAATAAGTATATATATTCCCGAGTGGGTTGTTTTTTCTCCGTATAACGTTACTATTTAGTTCTTAGAAAAAATACTTTTGTGGAAAACATAGATTTATTCTTAATAGGTTGTCTTGTGCAAGTTATCTGACGAATGCACGGATAGACTAAGTACATGAGGAGAGAGAAGAAATGAAAGCAAAGACAATTCAGACTGAATTGCGTGTAAAGAGAAAGCAATGGATTACACCACACTATATTCGGGTTTTTTTAACAGGCGAAGACATTGAGCAATTTGCCAATACAACAATAGGTGTCAATAATAAAATTTTGATACCTCCTAAAGGTGTTAAAAAGATCTACTTTCCAACCTTTGATTATGAAAAGGGCGAATGGATACATCCTCAAGAAGATGTGCGACCAGTTGTACGCACGTATACGCACCGGGGTATAAACTTACAAGCAAAGGAAATATGGATAGACTTTGTGGCACATGGGGAAGAAGGACCTGCATCTGCCTGGGCCATCAGCGCTAAAGAAGGAGATGTGCTTGGTGTTTTGATGCGGGATGGAAAGACAGAACTTTTTCCATTAACTGATAATTACGTGCTCGTTGGGGATGCCACAGGAATACCGGTTTTAGCGGCAATTTTAGAACAACTACCTCCAAATACAAAAGCTACGTGTATATTAGAAGTACATGATAAGGATGACGAACAAAGTTTGACAAGTAAAGCAGACCTAGAATTGATTTGGCTACATAACGATCATCCCCAAAAAGGAAGCTTGTTGGCCGAATTGATTCAGCATATAAATTTGCCGGAACAGCGACGCTTTGCCTATGTAGCGGCAGAATATACAACGGTGAAAGCTATCAGAAATTATCTTCGTTCCGATAAACAATGGCAGCGAGAAGAGTTATATGCATATTCCTATTGGAAAGCCGGAGTTGCAGAAGATCAATCGACATCGGATCGTCGTAAGGAAAAAGAGGAATAGAAAAAGATCAAATATTCATATAAAAAACGTATCTTGCTATGAACCAATAGTATCACTATTAAATAGCAAATTATGAGGCGTTTAATTACTACACTTATTGCATTGAGCTTTATCGCGATCCTCTATGTTTTGTTGAAACCGGTTGATGACCGACGGACACAAACAGTGCAGATAGAATCGGTAGTCACCAAAATAAATAAAGGACGAATGGGTGACTATATTATCGAATTAGAAGACAAGACAGGCATGTTCTTTATTAGCAAAGCGAACATTAAAGATGTGAGTTTAGATAGTTTGGTAAATAAACTAAGTGGGCAGCGTGTTTCGATCTCATTTATTAAACCGAATATTTTAAGTCGTTTTGGACCAATGATTAATAAAAAGCAGGTTACAAAACTAACGGTTGGACGTCAAACGGTGTTTTCGATAATCTAGCTCTTTTAACATTATCAAAGATAACGTATAAAAGAGCTAGTTACTGCATAAAATAGCGATAAGCGTAGTCACAGAAAATTATTTTCATTAATACGGAACCGTTAAAGGGCCATGGATGGCTCTGCAGACCTTGCCTTCTTATAAAAGAGAGTCTCCAAGATTAAATTCCATTGACTTCCCCTTCCCCTATCTAGATCTCCTCTGCCGCAATATGCTATTAAGTTGTGAATAACTAGCAGGCAAGTATAAAGGAGAGGTTCAAGAATTAGATAGAGACGGAAAAAATTTCTATTTTCGGCATAAGTATTTTAACGAAGCATAAAACCAATTATACCGTGAGTGACCCGTTTAAATATCATAAACTTTTGTGGTATCAATCTAAAACATAATGATCATGCATACGCAAATGTCTGACGCTGAATTGATCGAGTTGTTAAGGCAAGACGATCAGGCCGCTATGCGCGAAATCTTTGAGCGTTACTGGAAAAAGCTATTTAGCGTTGCATTGAATCGCTTAGCGGTTCCGGAGCAAGCAGAAGAGTGCGTATTGGATGTTTTAATATCTGTTTGGGAGCGCCGGAACAATCTCAGCTTAAAACATACACTTGCCACCTATTTGGCCGTAGCAGTAAAATATAGAGCTATACGCATACTGGCGAAAGAGTACCAAAAAGGCTTACAAAATACGGTGGAGTTGAAAGCATATGAATTATACGGCTACGATGTGTCTTCCGTAGATGAGTATATCCTTGAAAAGGAACTAGTGGAGACCTTGGAAACAGCGGTTAAACAACTACCTGAAAAATGCCGGTTGATATATCGAATGAGCAGCGAGCAAGGCATGAGCTACAAAGAAATAGCAGAAAAACTAAACCTTTCAGAGAAAACAGTACAGGCACATCTAACAAAAGCTACCAAAACCCTTCGGAGCGATCTGGGAAAACAATATCCAACCTTTTTAATAAGCGTTGTTATTACGTCTCTACACCAACTTTTATAAAGCTATCTTGCTGCTTTCGGGCAAGAATAAAAAAAGTTCTCTTTAGACTAAGGTTGGTAGACCAGAATTGATACTATAAAATAAAGACGGTATATAATGGCGGCAAAATTTACCAACGCATATATTAAAGAATTGGCCTATAAATGGGAAAGAGGACTATTGACAGATTCAGAAAAGGCAGACTTTGAAGCGTGGTATAACAGTCATAATGATAAATTAGCAGAAATATCGGCGAACTATGATGCGGAAGAGGTGATCAAGAATAGGCTCTTGAACCAATTAGTATCTCATATGGGTGCCGGGCATACAGAAAAGCGGTATCCAAAACGCCGTTTTATTTCTTGGATTGCGGTTGCTGCTATCCTTCTTTTAATGTTTAGCATTGGCACTTTTGTGTATGTAAGTGAATCGGTAGGCTTTAAACAAAGTTTGTTGACCAACAAAAATGATATTAATCCAGGGAGGAATAAAGCCATATTAACGCTCGCAGACGGGCGTAAAATTAACTTGGATGCGGGCACAGATGGTGCGATAGCAGAAGAGAACGGTATGAAGATCACAAAAACAGCTGATGGCCAACTCATTTATGAAGTGGTAGCGGATCCTGTTAAGCAAGGAAGACGAGGGGATAAAAAGGCAGAAATAGTTTATAATACGATAGAAACACCTAAGGGGGGACAATATAAGATTGTGTTACCCGACCGATCGTATGTTTGGCTCAATGCGGCCAGTACCTTAAAATATCCGACAGATTTTACCCAAGAAAATAGAACGGTAGAGTTAAAGGGGGAAGCCTATTTTGAAATCCAACCCGATAAATACCGACCTTTTATAGTGAAAAATGAACACCAGATAACAAAAGTTCTGGGCACACAATTTAATATTTCAGCCTATAACAAGGAAGAAGCGGTGAAAACCACCTTGGTGGAAGGAGCAGTTAGTGTGGTAGCTATTTCTTCAGAAGAAAATGCAGCGAGTGCTTTGACTACCCTTTTAAAGCCAGGGGAGCAGAGTACCGTACATAACGGAAAGACTTCTGTACTTAAAGTTGATGTCGCGCCCTATATCGCTTGGAAAAAAGGAGTTTTTTATTTTGATGAGACGAAAATTACCGATGCAATGAATCAACTAAGTCGATGGTATGACGTCGAAATCGTATATAAAGGAGACGTCCCTGATACTTATTTCTATGGTGAAATCAGTAGAAAAAAGAGCCTATCCGCAGTATTGGCAATTTTAGAGGAGGGTGGTGTGAAGTTTAAAATTGATAAAACAACCGGGACAAATAAACTTATTGTGTATTGAGAAAAGCGTAAGTGGTGCTAGATTATGGCACAAACAAGTAAACCAAATTATTAACCATTAAACAAAAAATGTGATGATAGCGTATCAAACTTAAGACCAATGAGCCCGTCGCATTTTGAATAAACCGGATAGTGCTAGTGACACCACCCGGTAGATTTGGATGCGCAATATCGCTTCCTTTAAGGAAGCAAAAGGATCTAACCGATTATATTACATCATTCAAACAGTACAAACATATGATTTTTTACGCATGTGTTAAAGGCTCGTTTTGGCCTTTAGCTTATCGATGGCTACTGATTATGAAACTAACAGTTTTCATTACACTTCTATCTGTGATGCAAGTAGTTGCAAGCGGTTTTGCTCAAACAATTACCTTAAAGGCAAAGAACATTCCCTTGTCGCACGTAATGCGTGTTATTCAGAAGCAAAGTGGCCACCCCTTTTTTCTTAATGGAAAAGATTTGGCAGAAAAAAAAGTAGAAGCAGATTTTAAAAATGTGCCGCTCAATAAAGCGATGGCCGATTTATTAAAGCCGTTGGCATTGGAATGGACATTCAAAGATGGCACGATTGTGATTAAGCAGAGTCAGCATCAGACCGGAAATGGAGACATTAATTTTGCAGATATACAACCGAAAAGCGTGAGAGGACGCGTGACGGATGAGCAAGGAAAGCCCATTGAACGGGTTACAGTTTTATTGAAAGGAACTTCTCTAGCCAGTTCTACGGACGTACAGGGGAACTATCAGATTAATTTAAGTAAAGAGGGGAGTATCCTTGTTTTTACCGCCTTAGGTTATGAAACCGTTGAGAAGCCAATTGATGGTTTAACAACAATTAATATCATGATGAAAAAATCGATAAGTGATTTGGATGAGGTTGTGGTAGTGGGGTATGGTACACAGCGAAAGCGCGATCTTACAGGAGCAGTCGCTTCCATAAAGGCCGAAGAAATAAGTCAAGTACCGGCTCCCAATATGATTCAATCACTCGCGGGTAGAGCATCGGGCGTTTATGTTTCACAAAACACAGGCTCGCCTGGAAGTCCTGTTAGTGTTCGTATTCGAGGTACAAACTCTATAAAAGGCAGTAATGAACCGCTCTATGTGGTGGATGGGTTTCCGTACTCCGGTTCCCCTTTACTATTGAACAATGCGGATATTGAATCGGTTGAGATTTTAAAAGACGCATCAGCAACGGCTATATACGGCTCTCGAGGTGCAAATGGCGTTGTTTTGATTACTACTAAAACAGGAAAGTCCGGCAAGATTAAAGTGGATTACGACGGGTATATCGGTATCCAATCTTTACGTAAAAAGCTTGACCTAATGAATGCAACAGAATATGCGAATTTTTATAATGAACAGGCTGCTAATGATGGCTTGGCACCTCATTTCACAGCGGAAGAAATTGCTTCATTTGGCGAAGGGACAGATTGGCAAGATGTGGTATTCCGCAGTGCACCAATTATTAGCAATACGGTTACCATCAGTGGCGGAAATGATAAAACAAGATATTCTATTTCTGGAGGAAACTTCAAGCAGAACGGAATTATTGAGGGGAGCGATTATATGCGGAACTCCTTGCGTGTCAACTTAAACTCCGATATCAGTGATAAACTTAAATTCGATTTTAGCGGTATTTTGAGTCGCTTTGATGAAAACAGAAAGGAATCGGAGAAAGGAAACCGTGGTTCTACACTAATTTCAGCAGCGCTATCGGGCTATCCGACGATGCCTTTGTATAATGCAGATGGAAGTTATTCAAATCTAACAGAAGCCTATACCTGGGGATCGAACGTTATGGTGAATCCATTAAATTTTTTACATGAGGAGTCGGATAAAATAAAGTCGGATAATGTACTTGCCAATCTATCGCTAAGCTATGAGCCTATAAAGGGTTTAGTGTTTAAAACATTAGGTGGGATTGAAAATAGTAGTGATCGTAAAGATAGATACCGAACCACGCGATTTGTTAATTCTACCGGCCAAGCATGGATTGAGACCCCTCAAAATACCAGTATACTAAGCGAAAATACAGTGAATTATCGAAAGGATTTTGGTAAACACAATCTCAATGCTTTGGCGGGGTTCACGTATCAAAACTATGTTGCGACTACTTTTACTGCTTCAGGTACCGGGTTTATCAGTGATAATCAGGAAACGTATGACATCGGTGCGGCGGCCACGCAGAGTGTACCTAGCTCCTCTTATACGAAATGGAGTTTAATTTCTTATCTGGCGCGTGTAAATTACTCATTTGACAATCGCTTTTTAGCGACAATTAGTTTTCGAACAGATGGTTCTTCCCGTTATAGTGAAGGGCAAAAATGGGGTTACTTTCCTTCGGCGGCGCTTGCGTGGCGTCTTTCTGAGGAAGGGTTTATTAAGCGTATTCCAGCCATTTCGGATTTAAAAGTCCGAGTAGGCTACGGCGAAACCGGGAATACAGCTATCGATCCCTATTTTACGTTAAACCAGTTGGTTTCTAGCCAAGTAGTATTTGGTGATGCTTTGGTTCCGGCGTATTCACCAAGCGACCGCTTGGCCGGACCTTTGAAATGGGAGACAACATCCCAAACCGATGTGGGGATCGACTTAGGCTTACTTGACAATCGCTTGAGCTTAACCGCTGATTTTTATGTGAAGAACACACGCGATTTGTTGAATAACGTCACCTTACCGGCGTCACAAGGGTACAAGTACACTGTTCAGAATGTAGGCAAAATTCGAAACAGGGGGATTGATCTTAATGTAACAGGTGATGTTTTTAAAGGAGATTTTAATTGGCAGTTAAGTGGAAACATATCCTTTAATCGAAATAAAGTAATGGAACTATATGGCGGGAACGATATCTTGGGCGCGGCAATCGGAGCTGCATCGATCGACAATATCAATATTTTGCGGGAGGGCTATCCACTAGGGTCCTTTTATGGCTATGTCGAGGAAGGCTATGATGCGAACGGTTATATAGTCTATAAAGACTTCAACGGAAATGGAAGCAGAGATCAGGGAGATAAACAAATTATCGGCGATCCCAACCCAGACTTTACTTACGGTTTTACCTCTTCTATGTCTTATAAGGGTTTTGATCTCTCCATTTTTTTGCAAGGAAGCCAAGGCAATGATATTTATAATCTGAGTGCGCAAGGACAGGGATATGATTATGGGCAAGCCCTCAATATGTTGCGAGAAGTATATACCGACCATTGGACTCCAACAAATACCAATGCAAAATATCCCATTATCAAAACCAATTCACAGGCACAGGTATCCGATCGTTTTGTGGAAGATGGCTCCTTTTTTCGTGTGAAGAATATTCAACTTGCATACAATCTACCAACGGATAAATGGCAATTAAATTGGTTGTCGAGCGGACAGGTATATATAAGCGCGCAGAATTTATTCACAATAACCAATTACTCTTGGTATGATCCGGAGGTGAATTCCTATGGTGGAACTAATTCGATCGAGCAGGGTATAGACCACTATGTTTATCCAACTGCCAAGACAGTGACGTTTGGTATCAGGGCAAGTTTTTAATAGATGTCATTTAATTAAAGAGATCAACATGAAGAATTTAATAATAGGACTTGTAGGGTTGTTTGTTTTTTCGGCTTGCTCGGATGCCTTGACGGAGAAACCCAAATCACAAGCAGAAGACAATTTTTATAATACAACGGCCGAAGTAAAAGCGGCTGTCAATGCAATTTACCGGCCTATGCGGGAAGGGGATGCTTTTGGATTGAATTATCCCGCTCAGCTGGAGGGATTACCTGATTATGGATACTCAAGAGGTTCGCAAGCAGTGGTCAGTACCTATCAAGGATTAGATAACACGAATATCAATCGAGTATCTGTTGTGTGGGACAAACTATATCGTTCCATTCGAAATGCTAATATTGTTATTTCGAAGGTGCCATTAGCTACTGAAGTAAGCGATGAAGAAAAAACGCTTTATATTGCTGAAGCGAAATACCTTCGCGCAATGATGTATTTTTCATTAGTTCGCTGCTTCGGAGGATTACCCATTCGAACGGAAGCTAATATTGATATCTCGGATGTTCCCCGATCATCGGTGGAAGAAGTGTTCAATTTAATACTGCAAGATGCAACGGATGCAGAGGCCGGGTTACCACCAACAGTTCAAGACCTTGGAAGGCCAACTCTATGGGCAGCGAAGACCTTGTTGACAGAAATTTATCTATATCAGCAAAAATGGGAGCAGGCCGCGGCTAAATCGGAAGAGGTGATTTCTTCGGAAAGATTTGCTTTGGTTGAAGTTTCCACGCCCGATGATTTTCAAAAGATATTCGGTCCTGATGTGGTGAATACACCGGAAGAGATCTTTTATTTGAAATTTAATAGACAGCAAGGTTTCGGGCTGGTCAGCTATGCCCACCGCAAAACTTCAGAATACAATTACTACGGGCCCGGAGGAGTTTATGCCCAATATACAGATTCGTTGAAAAACCCTTTCATAAAAAATTGGGATCATGCTGATCTGAGAAAAGAACACATCTTATACAATGTGGATGTCGGTCTAGGACCAACAACATGCTTGTTTAGAAAATTTAGGGACCCCGATGCAACGGCAGGTGCCGCGAATGACTACCCTTGGTACCGTTACGCAGATTTATTATTATTTCATGCGGAAGCGGAGGCTCGAGCGAAAGGTGCTCCTACCGATGCCGCCATAGAAAGTCTAAACAAAATACATAGACGTGCTTATGGTTATCCATCAACGGTTGCATCGGCGATAGACTTTAAGATTCAGGATTTTAATCTCGATTCTTTTTTGGATAAAGTGATTGAAGAAAGGGGATACGAAACCATGTATGAAGGGAAACGTTGGCTGGACTTGGTGAGGCTTGGTATAGCGAAACAGCGTATCTTGGAAGTTAAAGGGATTACCGTTGCGGATAAAGTGATGCTATGGCCACTTCCAAATTCGGAGATATTATACAACAAAGCAATGGAAAGCGAACAGAATCCCGGTTATTAAGAGGAAAACTTAATTTTAAAATATATAGACACCCTATTATGAAAAAGACACTATTCAAGATTTATCTGCTATTAGCAATAATTGGTTGCAGTTCTAAAAAGCAATATTATGAGGAAGCAGATATTATTATTTACGGCGGCACTTCTGCCGCCATTACTGCTGCGGTGCAAGCAAAGAAATCGGGTAAGTCGGTTATCGTTGTTTCTCCCGATACGCACTTAGGTGGCCTGTCTTCTGGCGGCCTAGGTTTTACCGACACAGGAGATAAGTCGGTTATTGGAGGCTTAGCCCGAGATTTTTATCATCGTGTTTATATGGCTTATCAGGACAGTGCTACATGGCGCTGGCAAAAGCAAGCGGAATACGGTAATAAAGGTCAGGGAACTCCGGCAATTGACGGTAATGCCCGCACCATGTGGATTTTTGAACCACATGTAGCCGAACAAATTTTCGAAAACTACGTAAAGGAATTCGATTTGGACGTGCGTAGGGACGAATGGCTTGATCGTGAGAAAGGGGTAGCGATGGAAGACGGCAAAATAGTGTCCATTACAACACTTGCTGGCAAGACCTTTCGTGGTAAAATGTTTATTGATGCAACCTATGAAGGAGATTTAATGGCTGCTGCAGGGGTAAGCTACCACGTGGGGCGCGAAGCCAACAGCCAATATGGCGAAAAATGGAATGGCGTACAAACAGGCATGCTACATCATGGACATTACTTCAAGTCGAACATCAGTCCCTATAAAGTTCCAGGCGATTCAACAAGCGGCTTGCTCTTTGGTGTATCGAACGCCGATCCCGGTAAATATGGTGAAGGTGATAACAAAGTACAAGCCTATTGCTTCCGTATGTGTTTGAGTAATCACCCGGATAACCGTGTTCCTTTCCCTAAACCGGCCAATTATAATGCGGATAATTACGAGTTATTAGCACGGGTTTATGCTGCCGGCTGGCGAGAAACATTCCAAAAATATGATCCCATACCGAACCGGAAAACCGATACCAATAATCATGGTCCTTTCAGTACCGATTTTATTGGTATGAATTACGATTATCCGGATGCTAGTTATGAACGGCGTAAAGAGATTATCAAGGAGCATACCGATTATCAACAGGGTCTTATGTATTTCTTGGCAAACGACTCGCGCGTACCGGAAGATGTACGTCAAGAAATGGCACAGTGGGGGCTAGCCAAAGATGAATTTAAAGACAATGGAGGCTGGCCACATCAGATTTATGTACGGGAAGCACGAAGGATGATCGGTACCTATGTGATGACAGAGCATGATACCTTTAGTGAGCGCGAAATAAAAGATCCGGTAGGTATGGGGTCCTATGCCTTAGATTCGCATAATGTACAACGGTATGTGAAACCGGATGGTTTTGTTCAAAATGAAGGGGATATTGGTGTATCTCCAAAAAAAGGACCCTATCAGATTGCGTATGGGGCTCTTACGCCCAAAAAAGAAGAATGTAGCAATTTATTGGTGCCGGTTTGTGTATCAAGTTCACACATCGCCTTCGGGAGTATACGCATGGAACCCGTATTTATGATTCTTGGTCAAAGCGCATCCTTGGCCGCATCTTTAGCTATTGATAAAGGGATCGATGTACAGGAAGTCGCCTATGCCGATCTGGAAAAGCAACTAAAGCAAGAAAAGCAGGTATTGGAGAAGCCGGCTAAATAATATAAAACGAAAAGTACGCATTAATGCGTACTTTTCATTCGTCGCATTTTACGTCGCATTTGTCGTAATCCTTCCCCGTTTGACGGTATAAACTTTCGTAAGTTTGTATTGGTCAGTATTGAAAATTATCATGAAAAGCAAACATCAGGAACTTGAGAATCTTTTTGAACAAGTTATGGCAGAAATGCTAGAGTTATTCGACTCAATGACGGAGCAACAGATGAATCGATGCTTGGTTATCGGAAAATGGACACCGGGTCAATTGGGTCTGCATTTGTACAAATCTTATGCTTCGATCTATACGATGAAAGGGACGACCATAGAGGCGAACAGACCAATTGATTTAAACCTACCACTGATAAAGAGTGTTCTTCTGAATTTCGAGAAGCAGTATCAAGCACCGCAGGAAGTGATGCCGTCCGCTGATCGGATCGTAAAGAAAAAACTGATGCACGGTCTTCAACAGCGCGTCGAACAACATCGCGAAGTATGGCAGCAAGAAGATGTATCACGCTTGTGCACAGATTTTGCTATCCCTCAATACGGCCCATTTACACGGTTGGAATGGTTGGGTTTTAATACGTATCATACCTTGCGACACCTGCAACAACTGACAGAGCAATTAGCCTCTTCCACACGCAGCATATGATTTAGCATTTCTTTCCTATATTCGCTTAGGTTATGGATCATCAAAAACTGCGAGCACCTGAATGTATATCCTTATTTGTAAAAGATATCTGGATATATAAAGAAGATACCGTCAATGGGCAAGTCAACTTACCCTTCTTTGCCGATGGTTATCCGGGGCTCCTTTTTCAACAGACAAAAGAGGGCTTACTTATTAAGCCACATGGGAAATTGATGCCCCTATCTTTTTTGTATGGACAGACAATCCAACCGATTGAAATGCAGCTAACCGGGCCATACTTGCTTATTATATTTCGGCTTTATCCCTTTGTTTTCAAAAGTTTCTTTAATGTCGACCCGCAATCCATTAATGATGGCTGCTATGATTTAACGTCTTTTCGTGAAATAGATATCGCCTCGTTTAACGATAGATTGTTAGCTTATCGCACAGTGGACGAAAAAATAGAAGCCATTACGCAGCTTCTATCTTCATTGTTAGCACAAAAAAAGCAAAAGCTTGACTTAAAGATTAAACAAGCAATTGAGCGGATTATTCAAACGAACGGACAGGAAAGTATTCATGCAATTGCCTCTGCACTATATATCCATGGTAGGACCCTTGAAAGGCGCTTCATAAAAGAAACAGGCCTATCACCAAAGCAATTTGCCAAGATTATTCAATTTCAGGCGTCTTTTTCTCAACTAGCGCTCAAAGATTTTAAAAAGATGAATGAAATTGTTTATGAAAATGGCTTTGCCGATCAGTCGCACTTCATTCGCGTATTTAAGGCATTTACCGGCGAAACCCCACGAGTTTTCTCTCAACGGACGGACTAGCTTTTGTCGTTTTTTTTCTATTTCTCAGACAGAGATACGCAGAAATTCGTGATATCATTTTGTGTTAAATTTAAAAAGGAATTATCATGAATTTAATTGTATTCGGATCTACCGGAAGTATAGGTACACTTATCGTAAAGCAGGCCCTTCAAGAAGGCCATCGCGTAACAGCCTTTACCAGAAGCCCTGAAAAGTTGCAAGCGCCGGCATCTCCACTATTGCACATTTTCAAGGGAGACCTAACAGATAAAACAGCGATACAAGAAGCGGTTAAAAACCAGGAAGCCGTGTTATGCGCAATAGGCGATGGAAATAAAGGGAGTATCCGAGCAATCGGTACCAAAAATATAATTGACGCCATGAAGCAGGAAGGGATAAAGCGATTAATCTGTGAAACGACTCTTGGCCTTGGGGATAGTGCCGGAAACCTCAATTTTTTTTGGAAATACGTTATGTTTGGTATGCTTCTTAAAAAGGCTTTCAAAGATCATCAATTACAAGAGCAGCATTTAGTAGGCAGCGATTTAGATTATACAATTGTACGGCCTTCGGCTTTTACCGCGGGCGAGCGAACAGATCGTTATAAGATCGGCTTTGATAGCAAAGCAAAAGGACTGTCCTTGAAAATTTCTCGGGCGGACGTAGCCGGTTTTATGCTAAAACAGGTGACAAGCAATGAGTATATCAGGAAAGCCGTGAGTATATCTAATTAGATATACTCACAACGGATTTGTTTTTTTGTCGAAGATTTTTATCGTTGTTGAGTTGGAAAGGATCTGTGCTCACAGGATGGCTAAACGATTCTACAGGTATAGTTAAAGAAGGATTCTGTTTTAGCTTCTGAGATTTGCTAATATTGATTTTTTTGTTGTGTCTAGGCGGAAAATATTGCTCATCGGAATCTTTACTATCGGAAAAAGGATGATTATCCTCTTTTTCTGAAGCAAGGGGCAAGGCAATGGTACTAACCGTGCCGTTGGCGTTAATGACGGATGAACCTGCAATTACGGAATGTGAACCGTCTGCGTTAACGATGATAGAACCATGAACAGTTGATACCGAACCGTTGGAGCTGATAATTGTGGATCCATTTTGTATGGAAATGGTTCCGTCTTGATTAACGATAACACCTTGAGCAAAGGAACTGAGGGTAAGAAGGGTCAGTCCGCTTAGTAGTAACCATATTTTTATGGATGTAAAGCGCTGCTTCATAAAAATTCGCTAATTGAAGAGAACACGTACGTTCTCCTGTCCATTACCATTAATTGACTTTATTTTACCTGCACGATGTTCACCATCAAATCGATCGTAATAATCAATTTCAACCAAGCCGATCGATTTTAATTTTCCTTTTTTTTCATTTCCACTGAATTGATCGTAATAGGTGACAGGTTGATGGCCGATCGATTTTATTTTGCCCTGAAATATGCCGTCAAAGCGGCCATAATAGTCGATTTGTATATCACCTATTTGTTTTACTTTTCCCCTTTTGGCTTCGTCATCGAAATTGTCGTAATAATCTATATGAACATTTCCGATTGATTTCATTTTTCCTATCTTTTCTTTGTTATCAAATTGATCATAATAATCGAAAGATACGGTCTCCTCCTCCACATGATTCCAAGTATTGATAAGCTGGCCATTTCCGTTTAGATCAACCTGCAATTCGGGATAGAATACGCGAAAGTAGGCAATGCCATTGCTTGGATTCAGACGAACAGCGAGTTGAGGTTTTGTTTGGGCGATCGTCGATCGAACAAAAGCAACGAAACAAATCAGTATAATATAGATGAGTTTTCTCATAGATAGCTTTTTTTATTAGAGGTTTTCGGGTTGTTAAGGTTTAAATATGCTTGCAAATTCTTAGCATATGTAAACTTGTTAAACTGGCTAGACCATGAGAGAACAGGCTTTGCTAGACACTGTTTTTTTTAGACTATTGACAGATTTAGATCATTTCTCTAAGTTTTTTCTGTGAGTATTCGGGATGTAGCGCAGGCCGGTAGCGCGCTTCGTTCGGGACGAAGAGGTCGCAGGTTCGAATCCTGTCATCCCGACGGCCAAAAGGTGCTTGCAGAGCAAAGTTCGAGGTTCATTTACTAGATTCAAGCTTATTTGAAAACACGGTAAATGGATCTTGGACTAAGTAGAGGGTACGAAAGCTTTTTGGGTATTCTCCCTCTTAAGAATCACTGAGTTCAGTGAGATAATCTTATCCATGCTGCATGCGAGAGAAAGAATAAGGCCTTCGTTTTGATCGGAAGGCCTCCGAGTTGAAAATTATTCTATATAGTATTAGGCGTATATACTTTTAGCACGCCATCTTCTTCACTACTCACTATTAACAAACTTTTCTTCGTTGGGCTGTCGGCCGCGGAAACGAACAAAACACCTTCCGGTGCGTCACCGGTTTTAAAGATTTGTAAAAAAGTTGGCGCGCTCGGATTCGTTACATCATAAACAGCAATGGCATCAGCCCTTTCCATACCGATGAAAGCAATATCCTTATTTCCCACCCTTCCAAGGGTGATACCTTCAGGTTCTACGCCTTTATCATCGCTGCGGTCGTCATCGTAATAGCCAGCAGCATTAGCTTTTACCTCCAATTCGTTTTTACTATCATAGACCATTTCGCCGGTCGTGCCATTCCATACACTAAAAGAACGTGCACCCAAAGAATAAAGGGCTTCGTATAAGCCATCCTTGTTGCTATCTCCCAATGTGGTAGTAACATTCAAACGACCAAGTTGCGCATCCTGTTTAAGCTCCTGCTCGTTTGGAAATACAGCAGGATCGAGACTCATATTTTTTATTCGTTTGAGTTCTTCTATTGCATCGTATTCCCGCGCGTCGCCTTCATTAACCGTAAATAAAAATGGAATGCTTCCCGTCTGCAACACAGCAATGGCGTCGGGCATGTAGATTCCTTTCACCGGCCAGGGATTAAACGCGACAGTACCATCTTCATTGGACGGGTCTATTGCGTTTGCTTCAACATTGTAATCTTTAAAACCTAAGGGGAATATATTCGTGGCCGTTTTAGTCGCCAAATCAATTTTGGCAATGGCATTGTTTTCTTGTAAGGTCACCCAAGCCGTTTTTGAGTCCGGTGAAATGGTGATGTATTCTGGTTCTATGTCTTGCGCAAAAGAAGCCCCGGGACCGAAAATGCGAAATCCTTTTTGTTGCAAAGCCGCTTGCTCCGATTCAAAACGGCTAAAATCTACATTGACAACCTGATAATTATCCTTCACACTAATAATAGACACCGAACCGACGGGATCAAGGCTATAATCGGAATTGGGTTCACCTTCGTTAGCTGTAAGAATATAATTGCCATCAGGGCTGAATGTCACCATATCAGGCAAAGGGCCGGTGCTTACGGTTTTTATTTCTGAATAATCGTTGGTATTATATACCGTTACCCTACCTGGTTGTTGTTTGTCGGGCGATTCAATGGCCGCAGCCAACAAGCCGTTCTTTACGGAAACACTATTTACCGCGCCGCTGTTAGTTGGAATAGAATGAATGATAGTCATCTTGGAAGGGTCAGCTATATCAATGACATCAATCTTATTTGTTTCGCTATTGTTTACAACAAATAATCGTTGCATTGAAGGGTCATAGGCACTGATTTCTGCAGCGCCCGTATCGCCGATATCCAAAGTGCCGATTTCGGTAAATGAAGCAGGATCTTCTTGCTGATCGGGCTCGTTTCCATTTGCATCGTCATCTTTAGAACAGGCATTTAGCATTAAAACGATAGCAAAAGGGAGTAAATGTTTAAATTTCATAATTGTATCACGGCGTTATTAAAACTAGGCAAGAGTAAAGAAGAGAGATGAACCTACTGTTAACATAGCGTTGCTAAATTGTTGCGATAACTAAAACGGCTGATAAATGGAGAAGTCTCCTATGCTTCTTAGCGAAAACAAGGAGACTTCTTTTAAGATGGGTCAATGTGTTTAGTACCCAGGGTTTTGATACATTTTTTCCGGATCCAGTTGATATTCATCGTAAGGAATTGGAAAATACCGGTCTTTGGTACCGATGTTATTCAAATTAGCCAAACCGTAATCACTTTGGTTTTTGGATTTAAAATAAGCAACTAGTTCTTCGGCAGTATAATTTCGGATCAAATCGAACCAGCGATGGTTTTCAAAAGCCAGTTCTACACGACGTTCGTGCAGAATGGCTTCTTTTAAGGTTGGATACTTTGTGGCATAAGCCGTATTTCGCATGGCCTCCTGATAGGAAGGCATGCCAGCGCGTGCTCTAACCTGATTCAATAAAACGATCGCTTCGCTATCTTTACCTAATTTCATTTTAGCCTCCGCCAGTAATAACATGATGTCGGCATAGCGGATCACGATCCAATCATTTCCACCCCAGCCTTGTGCACCAGCTGCCGGACTGGTATCTCTAAATTTAGTAATAAACCAATCGCTTACTTGCGGATCCGCGGCAAATTTCACAGAGAAGTCTTTTCTGAGGTCGCCTTGTTCGTAATCATTCACTAAATCACGTTTAGCCATACCTCCCGATCCTGTAGATGGTTTTAAGGAGTTGATGGTCTCTCCTTTTGCTTGATTATTGCGTGCAATAGCAGAGGAATAATTTTGATCACCTTGTAGGTATTGAATCTGGAAGACCAACTCCTTACAGGTGTTTTTCTTATTTACATCAAATACATCGGTATAGGGAATCTCTTGTAATTCGCCAAAACTGCGCATGTCGTAGGCCGCCGAAAGATAAGCCTCTGCCTGTTGAAGATTTGCTTGCGGATTTTCGCTCAAGGTAGATCCCATAGTTAAGTAGACTTGGCCAAGCAGCGCATTGATAGCCGCTTTGGAAACCCTTCCAACGGCGTAATCCCATTGCTCATCGGGCAAGTTGCTGTCCAAAGCCTCGGTTAGGTCTTTTATAATCTGTCCATATACTATACGTTCCTCTTGTCGATAGGCAATTGCCGATACTTCATCCGTTGTTGTAGGAGGAACTGTTGTTAAAGGAATAGCACCCCATTTCCGCACCATATGGAAATATAGAAGTGCGCGGATAAATTTAGCTTCGGCCATATAGCGTTTTTTGGTGTCTTCATTTGAAAAAGACACTCCATCAATATGAGCCAGTAAGGTGTTGCATCGGGCAATTCCATCATACATGTTTACCCAATGCGTTTTTAGATAAGAATTGCTCGGGAGCAAGGAAAAATCATTGAACTGAAAAGGTTCGCCCGAGTTGGACTGATTATCGTTAGTTCCGGTATTATCCGAACGTTGTTCACTATAGAGGCTGCTGGTTTCCCCAATGGTATTTCCACTGCGGAGCGCCTGGTATAAACCATTAACAGCCAATAATACATCGTTCTCTGTTTTAAAATAGTCATCTATTAATGTTGCATTCGGATCTTTTTGATCCAGAAAGTCTTTACTGCAAGAGCCTAATGTCATGATCGCAATAGGCAAGATATATTTCCACTTCATGGTGTGCTATTTAAAAAGTTACTTTTAATCCCAAGTTATAAGAGCGAACCAACGGATATAGGCCATAATCTACTCCAGGTGTTAGGTTGGTGGCATTTTTACCGTTATTATAATCAGGCTCCGGATTATAACCTTTGTAATCCGTAATCGTAAATGGATTATCTACACTGGCAAAGAATCGAGCACCGGATATTTTTAAAGAAGAAATCCATCTCTCCGGGAAGGTAAAGCCAACCATGATATTGGTCATTCTCAAGTACGATCCATCTTGCAGATAGAAATCAGATAAACGCGTGCTATTACTCTGGGTGCCTGCTCTGGATGCTCGGTATACCTTTCCGTTGCCGGGACTTGCTGCTGAACGCCAGCGTTGATCAACATCGGCATATTGATTACCGGATCCCTCCATATTGTAGAGGTAATAATCATAGCCATCAAGAATTTTATTTCCCTGAGAGCCATTAAAAGACGCCCTTAAGTCGAATTTTTTATAACGTGCACTAATAGCAAAACCATAAGTGAAATCGGGATAAGGACTACCGATAATCTGTTTATCACTATCGTTGACGATACCATCACCGTTGATGTCTTCAAAGTAAAGATCGCCCGGATGCATCGGATTCGATTGAGCCGCAGAAGGAGCCACCTGTTGGTAATTTTCCTCGTTCGCTACACCGAGTACTTTGAACCCCCAGAACATACCAACGGGCTGACCCTCCTGGGTAACGTGGGTGATATAAGAACGTTCTGCACCGTTCACATAGATGGTAGAAGCTCCTCCTAAATCCAACACCTTATTCCGGTTTACGTTAATGTTTCCGCTGAACGAAAGATTAAAATCCTGTTTTTGAATGAGCGCGGCATCAACCTGAAAATCAAAACCCTTGTTCTGCACCTTACTGTCTTTCAAATTGGTTAAGATAGAAGAGGTTCCTGATACTGCCGAAATGGGTTGATTAAATAGCAGGTTATACGAGCGACTTAGGTAAACGTTTGCTAAGAAGTTCACACGGCCATTCAGAATGCCCACATCCAAGCCGGCATTGTATTGCGAAGTAGACTCCCAACTCAAGTTCGGGTCCTTTAAATCGTCGGGCCAATAAGCTGTTGCCACTTGACCGCCTATAATCGCCCCTCCCGGCGCATTATAAGTCGTTAAGGCTTCGTAGTCGCCAATGTTATTATTTCCACTCAAGCCCCAGCTTGCTCTAACTTTTACTGACGACCCCATACCTAACCAGTCATTATAAAAGTCTTCGTTCGAGAGTGTCCAACCTCCCGATACAGATGGAAAATAGCCCCATTTATTATTAGGACCAAAACGAGAAGAACCATCTGCACGGAAAGTTCCCTGTAAAAAGTATTTCGACTTATAATTGTAACTTACCCGGCTGAAATAGGATTGTAGTGTAGTACGTTGTTTATAAGCCTTTTCTAACCAAAAGTTTGTTGGTGCGGCTCCTTTATCCGTGATTTCACCAATGGCATCGCTTTGAAAACCATTAGCCCTTACCGAAGTGAAATCTACATCTGTTTGCTGTGCGGAATAACCGATCAACGCGTCGAGGTTATGATCGCCGAAAGATCTTTTATAATTTAAGGTCGCTTCTCCCAGTATATCCAGATCGCCTTGGTTATCTGCCTGTGCATAGGCCGCATTAATGGCCTGTGGCGAATATGGAGCATAGTTACCATCGC
Organism: Olivibacter sp. SA151; assembly: GCF_054130995.1. NCBI lineage: Bacteria > Pseudomonadati > Bacteroidota > Sphingobacteriia > Sphingobacteriales > Sphingobacteriaceae > Olivibacter > Olivibacter sp. SA151. The sequence goes on from NZ_CP096391.1 coordinate 32,058, forward strand.
TTAGGCTGGTCGGTTTATAATAATCGTATTTTTCGTTATACGTTGTTACGCCACCATTTACTCTTAGCCGAAGACCCTCGATAATGTCAAAATTAGCAAAGGCATTATACAAAGACCGGCGCTCCTTGCGATTATCTTTCACCATGGAAACATAAGCAAGTGGATTTTCAGGATTCTGAATACCATAATTTTGCGCAGAAAGTTCTGCCATCTGGTATTGAATGGGATTACCCTTTTCATCCCGCGCCGGAAGGTAAGGCAGGTAAAGCAGGGCTGCCATGGACGGACTTTGGTTGTAACGACCGGTACCAACTTCATTGTTATCATTATAAGTAAAGGCAATATTCGCTCCTACTTGTAATCTTTTGCTGATCTGTGCATCAATATTACTGCGAAAGTTGAAGAGCGTTTGGTCGGTACCAAGCATAATGCCATCTTGCTTTTGATAAGATCCGCTGACATAATAATGAACTTTTTCGCTACCTCCGTAAAACGATAAATTATGTCGTTGAAAAGGCGCATTGCGATAGAGTTCGTCCTGCCAATCGGTATCGTATTGAGGCGCTTTGGCCTTTCCTGTTGAAAAATCATATATATCGGCAGGAATCTGTACGGATCCTGCATTTCCAACTAGTTTCACCCGCGTAGCATTATCATCCAATAGCATATTGTCTGACCAGGTTTTACCCGAGTTGATTACCAAGTCTTTATAGGCGTTGTTACGTCCATCGATCAATAAGTCAATGAACTGAGAGGCATTTAGGAGGTCTACTTTCTTTGAAAGTTGACCAAAGCCGGCTTGCACATCGTAATCAACATGACTGGTGCCTTCTTTTCCTCTCTTAGTCGTAATCAAAATAACACCACCGGCTCCGCGAGATCCATAAATAGCGGCAGAGGCAGCATCTTTAAGTACGTCTATGGATTCAATGTCGTTGGGATTAATGTTGATATTGTTGCCGGCAGGATATCCATCAATGACATATAAAGGATCCGAGCTGGCATTGATAGACCCAATACCTCTTACTCTGATCCGAGTACTGTTATAGGGTGCTCCACTGGTTTGGGAAACCTGCACACCGGCCAATTTACCTACTAACGCTTGGCCAAGCTTTGGCGCTGTTAGGTTTAATTCGTCACTCTTCACGCTCGAAATCGCGCCCGTTACATCCGATTTCCTGACCCGTTGATAACCAATGGAAACAGTCACTTCTTCCAATTCATTGGCACTGGCATTCAAACTTACTATTAACGGAGTATTTCCTTCTTCTACAAGAACTTCTTTGGTTTCGTAGCCAATATAGGTAAAAACCAAAGTTGCCCCTACCGGTGCATTCAAAGAAAAATTACCGCTACCATCGGTTGTTGTACCGTTTGAAGATTTGTTTTTCTCTCTTATGCTTACCCCGGGAATAGGCACTTGCCGATCATCAGTAACGGTTCCTTTTACGGTTTGCTGGATTGCTGCAACCGGTTGCTTTTCTTTTAACGACCTCCCTGTCATTGCCATGGAAGGACTCGCAGCGAGACTGCAAAGTAGCATAAGCCCTGCTTTAGTAGGCAAAGGTCCTCGCTTCTTTAGTAGACTGCTAAATCGTTTTTGTAAATACATATCAAATTGCGTTGTACATTAAGTTAGGTGTAGTTTTTACACTTACGCAGGCAAAGTTGATATTTAGGTGTTATATTGATGTTAGGTGTATATTAAGTTAAGGCTGTTGCTTTTTCTTTTTTAACATGGAAAGATTGTGGCCGCAAAAAAGAGGATATAATTACGGAAGCATTTACCGTATTAAGGAGCATTTGGCGGCGTAGTATTCAGGAAGCACCTCTATCTCCTGCAAGAGGAAGGCATAATCTGCAAAAGTTCCTTTGTTCGCTGAGTCCCATATTATGTCTTGACAGTAATTCATATCACCCCAGCCAAACATTTTGAGGACTGCTTCCTGGTGCACCCAAGCCTTTATCCAATTTTCGACACCGGTGAAGAAAAGTAGTTTTTTATTAAGGTGTATTTCGGGGATGATAGGCGAACGGGCTTGGCGATGCTCAATATCAAGCCCCAAGGAATGATCACCTAAACCTACTAACACCATTCCGCAGGCATGTGCTATGGAAATATGTAAATTTTTATCCCTAAAATAGGGTTTCCCCTCAGCGGTATACATAATATCCTGAATTTGGCACTGACTGTCAATTTTACGTAATAAATCTGACAACAATTTGAGTCCTAGTAGCGACTCCAGTTTTCTGTCCGTATTTTTAGTTTTAAATATCAAATGATTTGACGGGAAAAATCGGCTATAGGGGAGTAATATTTCCCTGTCGTATTCATGAATATGTGCATATTTTTCCATAAGGCTTCGTAAAAATAAGCTTTTAAATTAAACGGTAGATCATGGACCTGCTAACAGATAAAAATATTCCTTTTGGTCCCAAAGAGGCATCGGAAGTCGAGGAAGGGCCTCAGGCCTTATCGAACATCTTGAATTTATTTCATCAATACGGCGATATATATAAGATTTACTCTGAAAGACGGAATAATTATACCTATGTAATTTCTGATCCTGAAATGGTGAAGCATGTTTTGATCACCAATAACAGAAATTACGAAAAAGGCGTCGGCATAGACCGAGTAAAGATCTTATTGGGCAATGGGATCATGGTAAGTGAAGGCGATTATTGGAAAAGACAGCGACGGATGATACAACCCGCATTTCACAAACGAGTGATAGCCAAACTGACTGATGATATTGCGCAAGCCAACGAAACGATGTTATCGAACTGGTTGACCGGCAACAAAGAGATAAACCTAACAGCAGAATTGAGTTCGGTAACTTTGCGCATCGTACTACAGGCATTATTTTCAGTTGATTTTCAACAATTGGAAAAACGCGAAGGAGTAAATCCCTTTGCGCTGCTCACCGAAGTTCACGAACGTAATCTCGTATTTGCCATGAAATTTAGGGCTTTGGCGAAAACCATTCAAGAGATTATCAATCTTCGACGCAAGGAACATCGGGTTGAAGAGGATTTTCTTTCTATGATTATGGAAGCTAAAAATGACGAAGGACAAGGAATGTCTGATAGGGAAATTATAGATGAAATGATGACCTTAATTGTTGCCGGTCACGAGACGACAGCCAGTGCGTTGACCTGGGCTTGGTACTTATTACATAAGCATCCGGAGGTTTATGCGAGAGCGAAACAGGAAGCCTTGCAAGTGCGAAACGTCCATTTGGGATTTCATCATTTAGAGCAGCTACCCTATATTAGGCAGGTTATTGAGGAAACCATGCGACTTTATCCACCCGGGTGGCTTCTTACCAGACGCGCTATGCAGGACGATGTCATTGGTGGATATCATGTGCCTCCGAAAACCGATATATTCATATCTCCATATGTTATCCACCGACATCCTAGGTATTGGGAACAACCGGACCTATTTAATCCCGAACGCTTTGATGCTTCTTACCGAAGGGAAAGACATCGCTTTGAGTATTTTCCTTTTTCGGGGGGGCCACGTCAATGTATTGGCGATTTTTTTGCTCTGGTAGAGATGCAGTTGCACCTCGCCTTGATTCTTCGCACTACAGATATGGAAATTTTGGTGGATGAGCCAATAAGCATGGAAGCTCAAATAAATTTAAGACCTGATAAGCCCCTCTTTGCCCGATTGATAAACCCAAGGAACTAATGCCGGAGCTATTATCATTCCCTGTTGAAATAGAATTTTTTTAAATGAAGACACTTGTAGATACGATTATAAGTAATAAAGGACCAAATGCACGTATACACTTTATCCGAGGTGCAGAGGAAGAGTTTGCCCTGTCATATGAAACATTAAAGCAGCGGGCATTGGGCTTACGCGCCTTTTTGCACGGCCAGGGTGTGACCCAAGGCGATGAGATCATCTTATTGAGCCAACGGAATGAGGCATTCATAGAGGGTTTTTGGGCCGCCGTATTGGGCGGTAATCCGGCCATTCCGCTTGCTTTCGGAATTTCCGATGAACATAAATGGAAGCTCTTTCGGATATGGCAACAATTGCAGTCCCCGTGGTTACTCTTAGATGCAACACAAAAGGAACGATTGGAAAAATTTGTTGCTCTAAATGGTTTGAACAGCCTTTGGCAAAGTGTTCAGAAGAAAAGTATTGTGATTGAAGAAATACCGCCCTTAACTGTCGCTGACGACTTTATTGCTGTAGAAGAAACTGATACGGCAATTATTCAGTTTTCATCTGGCACAACCAGCTCGCCTAAGGGGATTGTTCTAAGCCACAAAAATATATTAACCAATATTCGTGGGATTATCAAGGGTATGGCGATGACGGAGGCGGATAGTACATTTAGTTGGATGCCGCTCACACACGATATGGGACTTATCGGTTTTCATCTAACCCCTTTCGTGCAGGGTGTAGATCAGTATTTAATGCCCACGGATTTATTTATCAGAAGACCGTGGCTGTGGTTTCAGAAAATCAGTCAAGTGCGTAGTACCGTTACTTGCTCTCCTAACTTTGGTTATCAACATTATTTGAGTGCTTTGGAGAGAAACCAATCACAAGATGCCTTAGCCCTCAATCACGTTCGTCTAATATTTAATGGTGCAGAGCCCATTGCGGTCCCTTTAGTGCAGCAATTTTTAAAAAAAATGCAGATTTATGGACTTAACGATACGGCGATGTTCACCGTTTATGGATTGGCTGAAGCGAGCTTGGCTGTCGCTTTTCCCGAACCGGGTAAACGTTTTCGTTATGTAACGCTTGATCGAGAGCGGCTGCAAATGAATACACAAGTGCAATATACAGAGAATGGCGTTTCATTTGCTGTCGAGGGAAAGCCTATTGCCGGTTGTTTTGTTCGAATTGTAGGGCCCGATCAGTCAATTCTGTCGGCTAATCATATTGGTAAAATCGAGATAAAAGGCGAGAACGTAACGAAAGGTTATTTGAAGCAGGAAGAGCTCAATCGCGAAGTTTTCCACGAAGATTGGCTAGATACGGGAGATCTGGGCTTTCTTACGACCGATGGGGAGTTGGTCGTTACGGGAAGATGGAAAGACATTATCTTCGTAAATGGACAGAACTATTATCCTCATGACCTTGAGCAAATATTACAAAGCAAAGGCGTAACGGGAGCAGGGAGAGTCGCTGTAACTAGTGTGAGGGGAGAGGGTGAGGAACGGGATAAAATATTGGTTTTTATACTATATAAGGGGAGGCTGCCGGATTTTGTTCCGATCATCAATGCTGTAAAGGGAGTGGTAAGTGAGCAACTTGGAATTGAAGTGCAGGAGGTCCTTCCGATAAACCAATTACCGAAAACGACGAGCGGAAAAATTCAACGATACCAATTAAGTAGTAGATATCAGCAGGGGGATTTTAATCAGGTGATTCAAGAGCTTTTAGAATTGAGCGCTATGGATGACAAAGGCCAACAGGGAGTGAGCACAATAGAGAAAACCTTAAAAGGAATCTGTGACGGACTATTAGCCAATAAACGAATCGACTTAGATGAAAATATTTTCGAAATTGGTACCACTTCATTGGTGCTTGCACAGATTCACCAGCAGATCGAAGAGATTTACCCGGGGAAAGTGGAAGTGACCGACTTTTTTGATTATCCAACTATTCGGCAACTAGCAAGCTATATAAATGGGAAAAAATGACCTATTCGTAAGCGCCGCGCGCATACTTCCATCTTTTATGCGTCCATAGCCAATTATCGGGATGCTCTTTAAGGAGCTCCTCAACCTTCTCGATATAGGTTGGCATGATTTCCTTTTTGAGATAGTCATAAGGAGGATCGGCTATTTTCTCTATGGAAACAGTGTACCGGCCTCTTCCAATTTTGCGTGTTCTCAGGAAGAAGACCGGAAGCTTGGTAAACTTGGGCAGCGATTCCGCTCCCGGGTAAAAAGCGGTTTCTTGCTGCAAAAAATGCGCCCAATACTTGTCTGTTACATGTTGAGGGGGGCGTTGATCTGCCACCATGGCAATAATCCGCTTCTTTTTGATTCGCTTGATAAGTGTCGGTAAGGCCTCGTCTTTCGGGATAGGTAAACCACCAAAGCGGCTTCGTATGGCAAGCAACAGCGATTCTACCCGCTTATTGTTAACAGGCATGTATATGGCATCGATGGGCGTTTCAAAGGCAAGGCAACCGGATAAAAGTACCCACTCCCAATTGAATTGATGAGCTGTTAAGACGATAACCGATTTATCTTGATCAAGATATTCACGAATGCTTGCGGTGTTTCTAAAATCGACACGCTTTCTAAGTTGGGCCTCGGAAAGATTAGACGCTTTTAACGTTTCTACTAACCAGTCAGCCATGTGTTTATAAAATTTCCTCGCAATCTTGCTTAGTTCTTTCCGTTCTTTATCCGGGAATGCTTTGGAAAGGTTGTCGAATACTACCTTGCGACGATATTTGACTATACTGAACGCGATAAAGGCTAAGCAATCAGATAAAAGATATAGTACCGAAAGCGGTAGTTTTTTAAGGATATTCAAAAGAAACATATGCGCTCAGATTTAGAAGGAAGCTCCTTACACCCATAATTTTTGTTGAAATTAGGGTAAATACCAATACCTTCGGTAAGGGAATCGTCATAAAACACCGATGTTAATAACGCATGGGATAGCCGGGATTTATACGACCATTTCGGATTTTGTTCAATTTTTTATTTATCATTAGTTTCTGCAATTCGCTTAGATAGTCAATCGGTAATTTTCCAAGTATATGGTCATATTCATGTTGTATGATTCGTGCCGTTCTGCCATAAAAATAATCGGTATGTAGTTGAAAGTTTTCATCCAAATAGGTCATTTTAATCCAAGAGAATCTTTTTACCGGGAAGCTAATGCCAGGTATACTCAGACAACCCTCCTCATCCAGTTCCATTTCGTCGGAATGGGCCATGATTTTCGGATTGATAAAAGCTTGCCGTATGCCTGGGTAGTCTTTTTGCGCCATATCCTCGGTATTAACGCTGGAAAAGCTAATGCGACTATCGACTACAAAAAGTTGTATGTTTTCATTGACTTGTGGTGCTGCCAAGCCTACACCCTCGGCATTATCCAGGGTTTGCCAGAGATTTTTTATGAAAGAGTTTAAATCCGGATATGATGGGGAAACAGTTAGACAGGCTTTTCTTAAGTTTGTAGCCCCATATGCTAAAATTGGTAATATCATCTTTTTCTTTACAAAATTACTTGGGTTGGCCGCATAGTGATAGTAAAAAATAGACAATTCTCAGATCGTACACTATGGATAGTTTTAAAGGAAAACCAGTATCTTTGTAGCGATATGCCCGTGGAGTTACTTAGACATATAACTTACAGCAATCAAAGGGAGGCATTTAAAAAACTACTCCCATCTGCCGATTTAACTAAATTTATCGATTCCTATGTTATCTTCGAGTCGATAAATTTGGAGGATTGTGTAGCGCTAAGTGATGGCGTGCCCACGCTGGTATTTCTTTCCAATCCGGATATAAACGTAACGTTCACCAACAAAGAAAGTTCGATAAATATAGTTGGAGCATGGTGCTGCGGTCAAAACTTAAAACAGGTAAAAATCACTTGTAATAGGCAGATCGATCAACTATTAATCATCCGCTTTCAGGCCGATGCCTTACAGCAACTTGAAGCAAAAACCAATAACAATCTTCGAGGAGCAAAAGCCTTCCCTTTAGATTCTTTATTCGGTAAACCGGCCAAAAACCTATTGGATCTCATGTATACAACGAGCGATATCCAGGCTAAAATTGGATTTTTTGAACAGTTTATTAGAAGGCATTTAACTGTGAAGCAAGGACAAAATGGTATTTTGCGAGAAGCCATGAAATATATCGGCATGCATCATGGTAATATTTCAATACAGGAAGTATCGAAGCGGGTGGGAACAAATTATAAATGGTTAGAGCGGAACTTTCATCAATGTATTGGGATAAGTCCAAAGGAATATGCGCGGACACAGCGTATTTTACGAACCTGCAACTATTTTGAGGAAGGAGAGGATAAGCTCTTATCAATCGCACTTAAAAGTGGCTTTTATGATGAGAATCATTTGTTGAAAGATTTTAAGAATTTTTTTGGTGAGAGTCCGTCGTCTTATTGGAAGAGGAATAGAAAAGAAAGCTGAGTCTTGCTTATGTAAAAATAAAAATCGCTAGAAATTAGCTAGAACTAAATCGTCTCATTTTTGTAGTGAGATAGAATCAATGAACATTTTTGTCGAACCAAGCGATTACTTTGAGAAATATGGAAAAACTTATAAAACCTACATTTAAAAAAGCTTCAGCTGACGATTTTTTTAAAAAAATGCAGAAAGAAGTACATGAAAACATTCTTAAAAATCCGCGTATACAAACAGGAAATATTATTAAGTCCTTTTTTTTATTATTTGGTTTTTTAGGAAGTTATGTAGGGATATTGGTTTTTGGCCATACCAAAGGAGGTCTTTTTTTCTTTTATATATTGGCGGGTCTGTTTATGATTGTATTATTTGTAAATGCCTTTCACGATGCCGCTCATAATGCTGTCTTCAGAAACCCTAAATACAACAAATGGTTTACCTACGTGCTCGAACTTTTCGGCAGCAATAGCTTTATCTGGAAAAAGAGGCATCTGGTTTTACACCATCCGTATGCGAATATACAACACTGGGATATCGATATTAAACAGAGTGACTTAGCACGTATATTCCCATCCAGCCCGTTTTTTAACTATCATAAATATCAACATATTTATATGTTTTTATTATATCCCTTTTACACCCTTAATTGGCTTTTTATAAGAGATTTTAAAGATTTTTTCGGAACGAAGGACAATTACTTAAAACGGGTAGTTACCATCCCGAAAATTGAATATATCAAATTATTTGCCTGTAAGATTTTTAACCTGTTTTATTTGCTGTTTGTGCCGATGCTGGTTTTACAGCAACCATGGTATATGGTTTTGTTGGCCTGGTTTGCGATGCACTTATCGGGAAGCGCATTAGGTGTAATAGCCTTGCTATCAACCCATGTTGATGAACACGCACACTTTCCGATGCCTCCCGAAGACGGGAAAATGCAAACAACGTGGGCGGAACATCAGATGCGTGTAACAAAGGATTTTAGTGCCGATAGTATGTTGGCCAATTTCCTCTTTGGCGGCTTTACGCACCATGTAGCGCATCACCTATTTCCAGGGGTTGCACACACCTATTATCCTTATATCACGCGGGTAATTCGTAGATATGCAGCTGAATATGGTTTGCCTTATCACTGTTACCCGTTCTGGAAGGCGATAGCATCGCATTTCCGGCTGTTACAAAAAAACGGAAGAGAAGAAAACTTATTTAGGACAGGGGAGTTATAGAAGAAACCACATGCTAAAATTTTTCACCATAATAGCGCTTACAGGATTGTTCTCTTGCGGCAACGATGTTAAAAATCGACCTACTAAGAAAATAGAAGCCAATATCGAAAGAATCCATACGGATCTGGACAAATTAATTAATGTCGGGGCTGATTTGGAGATCATTGCTGAAGGGTTCACATGGGTGGAAGGGCCTTTGTGGGTAGAAGAAGCAGCAATGCTTTTGTTTTCCGATATTCCACCCAATAAGGTTTTTAAATGGACGGAACAAGGGGGCTTAGCATTATATTTGGAACCTTCCGGATATACAAGTAACAGGGCAAGAGGAGGAGAAGTCGGATCAAATGGCTTGCTATTGGACCGCCGGGGAAATTTAGTTCTTTGCCAGCATGGTGATCGGCGGATAGCCCGTATGGACGCTTTATTAAGTCATCCCGAAGCTAAATATACCACGCTTGCCGCCAAATGGAAGGGGAAAAAATTGAACAGTCCGAATGATATTGTAGAGCGAAGTAACGGAGATTTATTCTTTACTGACCCGCCTTATGGATTGAATGATCAACATATTGAACAACAGGAGTTGGATTTCTGCGGGGTCTATAAACTAGATACGATGGGTCGCTTAAGCCTGTTGATCGACAGCATCCACAGGCCTAACGGAATCGCTTTTAGCCCCAATGAAAATAGGTTATATGTCGGTAATTCGGACAATCAAAAGCCGATGCTCTATGCTTTTGACATTACTCCCGATGATTCCCTGAAGTCGGCCGGGATTGTTTTCGATTTTAGCAAATTTGGTGGCGGGCCCGATGGCTTTAAAGTAGATAAAAATGGAAATATTTTCGCTAGCGGCCCTGGAGGAATTTGGATCTTCAACAGTTCGTATGAATTGATAGGAAAAATACATATAAAGCAACGTGTTTCCAATTGCTGCTTAGCGGACAATGATAAAATCCTGTATATTACAGCTAGTAATCAGGTATTGCGTTTGCGCATGCGTTAAGAGAAAGTAATAGCAAGTCACATCGGAAGGAGCAAAAAATAACGGGCATGTCCACCACAGAACATTGTTTAACTCCAGATCAAATTTATGGCGATTTGTTTAAGGAAGTCCAGTTGCAACGGATATTCGCCGATAATAAAACATTTGTAGACGCTATTCCGAAAGAAACACCGGAAGTGATTTTACAACGCTTTCGAATTCAGAGGCAGATAAAAGACTTTTCATTAATCGATTTTGTAAAAGCAAATTTTGAACTCCCACAGCCTCACGACGTTCAGTATTACAGTGATGCGAATACCCCAATTGTTGAGCATATAGAAAAATTATGGTCGGTTCTGAGAAGAGAACCCGATAAAGTGATTCCCGGAAATTCATTGTTGCCACTTCCTTTTCCCTATATCGTTCCCGGTGGCCGTTTCAATGAGATCTACTACTGGGACTCCTACTTTACCATGCTAGGCTTACAAGAAAGTGGCGAGTATGAGATGATTGAAAATATGGTAAAGAATTTCGCTTTTATGATCGACCGCTATGGACACATTCCAAATGGCAATAGAAGTTACTTTTTAAGCCGATCGCAGCCGCCCTATTTTTCACTTATGCTGGATTTATTGGCAGAAATAAAAGGCGAAGCAGTGTACCGGGATTACCTCGGAACTTTGTTAAAAGAATATGCTTATTGGATGGACAAAACCCAAAAGGCCAAACATGTAGTGGAAATGTCGGATGGGCAATTCTTAAATCGGTATTATGACCAGTTAAATATTGCCCGTCAAGAGTCGTACTATGAAGACGCTCATTTAACTGTTGTTGCGGAAAAGAAAGATTCCCGTTTATTTCGCGACATCCGCTCGGGTGCCGAAAGCGGTTGGGATTTCAGTTCGAGATGGATGGTAGATGGCAAAGACCTGCACACCATTGAGACAACGAGAATTATACCCATCGACTTGAACTGTCTTTTGTATCATCTGGAAAGGACGATTGAAAAGAGTTATAAACTTTTGGATGATAAAGGTAAGGCAATCAAATATAAACGGATTGCTAAATATAGAAAGCAAGCTATCCATCAATATTGCTATAATAAACGCGACGGTTGGTATTATGATTATAATATTCGGACTGATTCCTTGTCAAAAGAAACTACAATTGCAGGTTTTACGCCCTTCTTTATTGGTATTGCACCGCAAAAAGGAATAAAGAAAGCGGTCGAGATGATTCGTAAAAATTTTCTAAAGAGTGGCGGAATTATCACGTCGCTCAAAATCTCAGGCCAACAGTGGGATGCACCCAACGGTTGGGCGCCCTTGCAATGGATGGTAGTAAAAGGTTTGCAAAATTATCGTCAATTTGATTTGGCTTCAAATGTCGCCAAACGATGGATCGCATTAAATACCAAAGTTTACCAACAAACAGGAAAGATGATGGAGAAATATAACGTGATTGATGCCCATGTAGAGGCTGGAGGTGGAGAATATCCTGCTCAGGATGGTTTTGGTTGGAGTAATGGGGTGCTGCTTAAATTTATAAAGATGTACGGAGAGTTTTGATTAAACAATTAAGCCTTATCTTTGTGGCAAACTTGAAGAATGGACTGGAAACAACTACTTTCTGCAAAACGCTGGGGATACGAACATCGGGAAATAAAAAATCAAGATATCGCGAGATCGGAATTCCAACGAGATTATGATCGATTGATCTTTTCTTCGCCCTTTAGGCGTCTTCAGAACAAAACACAAGTGTTTCCTTTACCAGGGAGTGTTTTTGTCCATAACCGGCTGACACATAGTTTAGAAGTCGCCAGTGTTGGACGATCACTGGGCAGAATTTTCTATACCAAAAAGAAAGAAGTGTTTTCAGCGCTGGATGAACAGTACCCTTATTTACAAGAAATAGGAAATATCGTTTCCAGCGCCTGCTTAGCACATGATATGGGAAATCCTGCCTTTGGGCATTCGGGAGAAGCGGCTATTTCTCATTATTTTTTAAGTGGAGATGGCTTGAAGTATAAAGAGCAAGTGACAGCTGCTGAGTGGCAAGACCTCACTCACTTTGAGGGAAACGCAAATGCATTGCGCATTTTAACGCATCAATTTAACGGGAAAGAAGCCGGCGGCTTTGCATTAACCTATAGTACTTTAGCGGCAATTGTAAAGTATCCATGTGCAGCGATTGATGGAAACGTTAAAGGAAGAGGCCTCCATCGAAAAAAATATGGATATTTTCAACCTGAAAAAGAATCGTTTATTAAAATAGCCAAAGAACTTGGTATGGAACAAGATGAATCCTGCCAAGAAGTGTATAAACGTCATCCTTTGGTTTATCTGGTAGAGGCTGCTGACGATATTTGCTATAATATCATTGATGTTGAGGACGCTCATCGGTTAGGCATACTCTCTGCTGTCGAAGTGGAAGAATTGCTGATTCCGTTAACAAATGACGGAAATATAAAAAAGCGGCTGGCAGATATAAATGATGTTGATAGTCGCGTGAGCTTGTTAAGAGCAAAAGCTATTAGCACCTTGATCCAGGAATGTTCTCATGTCTTTTTTGCAAAAGAGCACGAAGTTTTGTCCGGTAATTTTGAATCCTCTTTGATCGACAATATTTCGAGTCACTTGAAAGAGGTTATGAAAACCATTGAACGAATTTCAATTGATAAAATTTATAACGCACCGGCGGTTGTGCAAATTGAGGTTGCAGGTTATAAGGTAATGAGCGGTTTACTGGAAGAGTTTGTACCCGCTTATCTCAACCACGCCTCATCTTACGACAAGAAAGTGGCCGCGCTGATTCCTAACCAATATAAACGGGAAGAAAGATCTACCTACGGAAAAATACGATCGGTATTAGATTTTGTTTCCAGTATGACAGATTTATACGCAGTAGAACTATTTCGAAAAATAAAAGGTATTTCTTTTCCGTCGCTCGATTAAACATCACCCGCGGTTTTACCCATGCACTAAGCCGGAGAACCGTTTTGGTTTTTGGTATAAAAAACATACATTTATATCAAAATTCATTTCTATGCGCCGTGAGCTCCTTCATTTTTCGATGATGATAGAAAGTCGCTTCGATAAAAGCGCGGTAAAAAAGAAGGGATTCTTCTTCCTCTTCAAGCGTTTTTTCTTCTGTCGTTAATAAAAACGATGAAGTATCTTTAAGAGACCCGCTTCATATTTCCGTTCGCGAATAACGAGCATTTTACCTAATTTTGCATCCTCATGAAAAAAAAGATTCCACAGGACAAAAAGCTGCTCGAGAATATTGAAGTTATCGACATAGCGGAAGAAGGAAAGGGTGTTGGGAAGACCGATGACTTAGTAATTTTTATAGAAAAAGCGATTCCCGGAGATGTAGTTGATGTTGAGCTTATCCGTAAAAAGAAAAATTTTGCAGAGGCGAAGATCACAAAGGTCAAACAGGCTTCAAAACATAGACTCGACGCTTTCTGTGCGCATTTCGGAGTGTGCGGTGGTTGCAAGTGGCAACATATGGACTATAGGGCACAACTAGTGTATAAACAAAAGAGTGTCGATAATGCTTTAAGCCGAATAGGCAAGATAGACACCTCCTCTATGGAAGAAATTTTGCCCTCGGCTAATACGGTATACTACAGAAACAAACTGGAGTATACTTTTTCAAATAAGCGCTGGTTAACGACGGAAGATATCGCAAGCGGAAAGGAACACGAGATGAGTGCTTTAGGTTTTCATGTTCCGCTACGATTCGACAAAATTCTGGGAATAGAACATTGCTATTTGCAGAAAGATCCGTCTAACGCCATTAGAAATGAACTTAAACAGTTAACAATCGAAAAGGGGATCAGCTATTATGATCTTCGAAATCATGAGGGAGCGCTCCGGAATCTGATGATTCGTACCTCAACTACGGGCGACTTAATGGTTGTGGTGGTTTTTGCTTACCCGACGCAAGAACAAATTGTGCAAGTAATGGAATTTTTGAAGGAACGGTTTCCGGAGATTAGCTCCTTGCAGTATATCATTAATCAGAAAAAAAACGATACGATTTTCGACCAGGAGATTATTACCTACGCGGGAAAAGACCATATTTTTGAAGAAATGTCCTTACCGAACCGTTCCGTGCGATTACGGTTTAAAATCGGAGCTAAATCTTTTTACCAGACAAATTCAGAACAGGCATATGAGCTTTATCGTATAACCAAAGAGTTTGCGAACTTAAAGGGCCATGAATTGGTATACGATTTATACACAGGTGCCGGAACCATCGCCAATTTCGTTGCATTGGATGTTAAACAGGTAATCGGAATAGAATATGTACCATCGGCTATTGAAGATGCAAAATTGAATTCATCGATCAACGGCATTGAGAATACCTTGTTTTTCGCGGGGGATATGAAAGACGTGCTGACTCCCGAATTTACGGCAACCCATGGAAAACCGGACTTGATCATTACCGATCCGCCGCGGGCAGGGATGCATCCGGATGTGATAGCAAGGCTGCTGGAACTGGAGGCTCCGAGAATTGTATATGTTAGCTGTAACGCGGCAACGCAGGCAAGAGATTTAGCGTTGTTAAATGAGAAATACCTGGTAAAGCGAATTAAACCGGTTGACATGTTTCCTCATACGCAGCATGTGGAAAATGTAGTTTTATTGGAATTGAAGAAGTAATATGCTTTAAGTTCTACGTTTTAAGACTTATAACGTACTACGTAAAACTTATAACGGTAAAGAAAATGAATTTAGAAGAATTATTATCCGCACAAGCCGGTGACGATGGACAGGCTCCGAAAAAAGATAGTCCCTTAAAGAGCTTACGCGTTGATTTGAACTTTTATAAAGATTCAATTAAGGAAGTTGCTATCGAGATTATGGCGGAAGGGCTCTCTCAATATCCTATTTTTATCGCTCATCAACATGAGGTCAATCTGGGCGAACTCATATTAGATAGAAACGAACTCGGCACGCAATGGACTATCCAAGCATCCACCTTGGAAGAGTTTGTAGAGAAGGGAGTCATTCTTAAATCGCGAAAGGAACATTTTATAAAGACCTATAAAAAGCCTGAAGATTTCATGTGCCTTTTCGTTATTGTACCCGAAGGTGCAAATTTTGTCTTTTATCCTTATAAGGGAGAAGAAGTTAAAAGCTAAAAGTATATCGTTTAAAATGCATAAAGGTCGGAGAATCACAAAGGCCTTAATAAGGATAAAACCAGATAATCAGTGATTTATATTTTGCTGTATGTTGTGGTGGTTGTATTAAAAGAACGTTTATTTTAATCATTTTTTGTCCCTTTGGCTTAAGTGGCTGTTGCACTACCTGTTTTTTAAGATTTTAAAGATTTGGATTTGGCACATGTTTTAACAGGCATTCTCCGGCACTTTGCCAAGTTAGAAAACAGGTGGTCAGGTGGCGGGAACGAATAGGTCTAACTGATCGAAAATGAGCTGCACAAGTCTTTTTCCGGCCAATTTTATTCTTTGCAGGTTGTCGATCCGCTTTTTCGGGCTGAACTTTAGCATTTTTTTAAGGTTGTAGGCAATTGCGGCCATAGTCAGACATTTATTGGCCTGGGCGAGTCCTTTGGTATTGACCCTTTTCATTCCCAGGTAGTTGACCAGTGTGCCGATGACGGGCTCAACCGTGCTCTGCCGTTTCTTCATCAGGATTTTAGCTTTCCTTGTCTGCATACGCAGGTGCATTCTATCATAATAGGGTTTGTCAACGGTCTCCTGTATCAACGCACCCCTGCTTTTATTTTTAAACACAGTACACTTATCGCGTAAGGGGCATACATTGCATTCTTTTTTGTTTGCCCTGTAGTATTTGTTCAGATATCCCAGGCTCATACCTGTACCTCTATAGGTCAACTGTTTACCGTTGGGGCAGATGTAATAATCTCCATCGTGATCATAGGTGAAACCGACCCTTTCGTATATAAACTGCGGCCTGTTGGGTATATATCCTATGATATTATTGTCTTCCAAAGCTTTCAGGGCCTCTCCGCTGCTATATCCCGTATCAGCCAGAAGCTCCTCCATATTTAAGCCCTGTTCTTCCAGGTTATCCACCAGCTGTGGCAACAGAACAGGCAGGCACATGCTGTCTTTCCTGTCTGCTGTAAAGGCCTGTATGTGGGTAATCATATGGGATGCCGTATCCACACAGACCTGCCCCAGATAGTTCAGCGCCATTGCTTTCCCTTTTTTTACCGACATTTTTGCATCGGGATCGGAAGGACTGATATGCGTATCGTTATGCGGGTTCTTTTTTGGTCTGAGCAAAGGGTAGTGACGATCCTTTGTCTTTTTCATTTCCACGCTGCGGGGAGATGGGCTTTCTTCATTCTCTTTCAGCTCCCTTGCATAATTCTCCGCATCTTCGAGTATATCCTTCTGCACCATACTGTCCAATGAGGCATTGGCTTTGATATAGACGCCGTCAACAGCCTGCCGCTTACCCGACACCATTCCTTTTTCAATGCACTGGCCTAGCACCCGCCTGAAGAGCTCGCAGAACACCTCCTGACCGTACAGCTGACGGGTACGGCTCAGCGTGGAATGCCACGGCAGTTCCTCGCCAAGGTCATATCCAAGAAAATAAAGAATGTCCATCCGCATTCCCGCAGCGCTGATGATACGCCTGTCGCTGTTAAGGTTCTCCAGATAACCTACCAAGACCAGTTTCATGAAAACAACCGGATCAATGCTTTTCTGACCTTCACTGCCATAGTATTTAGATGTAGTCGCGTACAGAAACTCAAAATCCAAAGTCTCTTTTAGCCGCCGATAAAAATTATCCACCGGAACATAGTCCGAAAGTTGAAATTGGATGAACAGTTTCTCTTGATAGGTCTTTCTTCCTTGCATGACCTAATTTACTACTATTCAAGGATTTTATTAAAACAAGTTATCAACGCTTGTGAGTTGTGCAACAGCCACTTAATCCAAACCGACGCAAAGATCAAGGCTATGGATGCTACCTTGCACCTGATGGCAAAGCATCACTGGCGCGTATTGGAGCCGTTTCACTTCTTCAATCCGCTTGGGTATTACAATATGAACATATGTACAAATGCTTTGCTGCTCGTTGCGTCGATATCCTCCAAGGCCATGTAAGCACTTCGGAACGGTTTTGCAAGGGGCCTCGATGGGCCGGAAAGAACGGCCTCACAGCGTGAGCGTTAAGAAGATTTAGGATAGCCAAGGCAAAAAAATCATGTGAAAAGCGAAGCGTGGATTGAAGGGAGGGGCGGCTCCACATGATTTGAGCGATGAACCTAAATCTTTAGCGAAGGATGTGCAGCCTTGATTGTTTGGTTCTTTATGGTCAAGCATAAAGAACATATATTAAGTTCACTGAAGGTAATTCCTGGGACTAAATTCAGATTGGTGAAAGCAAAAAAATAATTCGTAAATTTGCCCGTACATCACTAAAGGGGTGCCTTGTTTTTTTAAAACACAAATCAGGGCTGAGATTATACCCATCAGAAAAAGGAAGCGACAAGCTGTACTTTTCTGAACACCTGATCCGGATAATGCCGGCGTAGGGAGGGAAGAATTACCAAATGAGGTTATATTTTATTTAAGTGTAGTAATTAACTGTTGTAACCCCTATCAACGGTAAGGCGAATTAAAAATATATGTATATTGTGAAAAAGAGAGGCTTGCTTTTTATCTTGGCCGCATTTAGTCCGATGTTCTTATGGGCGCAGACCAATCTATCCGTGAAAGTAGTCGATAAAGACGAAAACAAACCACTTGGTGGTGCCAGTGTTTCTGTAGTAGGGTCTTTAGCAAACGGGCAAACCAACCGGCAAGGTAATATCTTGTTTAAGAATCTAAAAGACGGAAGCTATACGATCCGTATAAGTTATGTTGGTTATAAGCCCGTTGAAAAGAAATTGGTTTTACCATCGACTGAAGAATTTATTGTATCATTGAGCCAACAGGAGTTTATAGCCGATGAAGTTATTGTTAATGCCACTCGAGCTAATGCAAATGCGGCAACAACGTATAAGAATCTTAACCGTCAGGATATCGCAAAGAATAATTTAGGGCAAGATTTACCTTACTTGCTTGATCAAACACCCGGTGTTGTCACTTATTCAGATGCGGGTGCAGGCGTTGGTTATACAGGAATGCGTATCCGAGGAAGCGACCCTACGCGGGTAAATGTGACGGTCAATGGAATTCCTTATAATGATGCAGAAAGTATGGGGTCTTTTTTTGTGAATCTTCCCGACTTTGCGTCCTCTGTGGACAATATACAGATTCAGCGTGGTGTTGGTTCTTCTACGAATGGAGCGGGCGCCTTCGGTGCCAGTGTCAATATACAAACGAATACACGGGTTGATACATCCTATGCCGAATTGGATAACTCTTACGGATCATTCAATACCTGGAAAAATACCGTGCGAATTGGTACCGGGCTAATCAATAATAAGTTCACTTTTGATGGTCGTCTGTCTCGCATTAAGTCGGACGGTTTCGTTGATCGTGGTGCGTCTGATCTTAAGTCTTTCTTTTTAAGCGGTGCTTGGTATGGAAAAAAAAGCTTGTTAAGAGCCAATGTCTTTTCCGGGAAGGAAAAAACCTATCAAGCGTGGAACGGTGTGCCTGAAGAAAAGCTTTTTGGAACGGCCGCTGATATAGAGGCCTATATATCAGCAAATGGGTTAATTGGAGAAGATGCAGAGAATATAAGAAACGCAGATCCCCGTCGCTATAATTCTTTCTTATATAAAAATCAAAACGACAATTATCAGCAGGATCATTACCAACTTTTATACTCTACGAGTGTATCGGATAAACTTAATTTAAATGGCGCTTTACATTACACGAGAGGGCGTGGCTATTACGAAGAATATAAAACAGGCGCTGCATACGAAGACTATGGTTTAGCCCCCGTAGCGGTTGGAGATAGTACTATTTCTTCAACAGACCTGGTACGGGAAAGGTGGTTGTCCAACCATTTTTACGGGATAACGTATTCCGCGCAATATAAGGCCAGCGACCAGCTTAATCTAACCCTCGGCGGGGCTTATAATGAATATAAAGGAGATCATTATGGAGACATCACATGGTCTAGAAACCCCTTGTTTGAACGTGCAGCTCATGAGATTGATAAGGGCGCATTTGATACGCGTTATCGGTATTACTTTAATGATGCCAAGAAAACAGACTTTAATATATTCGCAAAAGGGGAATATCAAATGGCAAACTTTTCACTTTTTGCAGATGTGCAATACAGGCGTGTCACCTATTCTTTCCTAGGTTTTGATAGAAATCTGAATAACGTGCAACAAGAAGCGGATCTCAATTTCTTTAATCCAAAGGTAGGTATGACTTATCGATTTGCCAACAATAGCCAAGCGTATCTTTCTTATGCCGTTGGCAATAAAGAGCCTGTGCGTGATGACTATGAAAACTCCACACCGGATAGTAGGCCAAAAGCAGAGCGTATGCAAGATATCGAGTTGGGCTATCGCTTGTCAACCGCTCACGTTAATATGGGAATCAATGGCTATGCGATGCTATATAAGAATCAGCTTATTCTAACAGGACAGATTAACGATGTTGGCGCCCAAACACGCATGAATGTCCCCGATAGCTATCGCCTGGGATTGGAAGCCGATGTAAAATGGCAGCCTATCCGTACCTTCTCTTGGGCATTGACCGGTGCTTTAAGTAGCAACAAAATCAAGGACTTTTACGAGTACATTAATATTTATGACGCTGATTGGAATGTGTCAGATCAACAGGTAAATCATTACGAACGTACAACGATTGCGCTTTCACCCTCGTTCGTTGGATCGAGCGAATTGGCTTTCGTACCGGTAAAAAACGGAGAAATTGCGTTTATCTCTAAATATGTATCAAGACAATACCTCGACAATACCTCGAATGTTGATCGAAGTTTAGATGCCTTTTTTGTCAATAATTTACGATTGTCCTATCAATTGAAATTTAAAAGCGTAAAGAATATCGGGTTATCCTTATTAGTTAATAATATCTTCAATGAAAAATATGAGTCGAATGGTTATACCTATAGTTCTATTTATCAAGGAGATACAGCGGTTTATACATCAAATTTCTACTTCCCGCAAGCTGGAACGAACGTTCTATTGGGACTTAATGTAAAATTTTAAGGACGGGAAGGTTTGAGGTAAAAGGTGTAAGGAATACGGTGTAGGGGCAAGGCTTTAAGCATACGGTGCCTTAATGCCTTGCCCTAAACCCTTACTTTCTTACTGTATGGTTAAAGCATAGACGGCGAAAGAAGCCAGCCAATGCTCGCCCATGTAATCTCCGCTAGCGACATGTGGTAAAGCGGCCGTAAGGTGTTTCTTTGCCAGATTAATTAAAGCCGCCTTGTTTTTACGACTGTGGTGGGCAATACCGTATAGACACCAGGCGCGACTTAAATTTAAACCATCTAGATGCACCAACTTACCATCGGTTCTGTCTGTTACGGTTCCGGGTGTGAGGGTTGCCGGACCGTTAAATAAATCAGGTAAAAACCGCTCGATCCAGGAAGCATAGTCTTTTGCGGGGAGTATACGCCACATTAAATCGGCCTCCTCTAAACAAGGACTCAGAAAATCTGAGCCACCCGGTTCGTAATTGATTGGACATCCCGTGTCTTTTTTGTAGAAGCGTAGCGCGGTTTCCCGAACAATATGAAGCAAAGAATCATTTTTTGTTTCCGTTCCATAGTCATAAGCTAAAGTCAGCCCAAAAGCCAGATTGCTATGTTCACCCACGCGTACCGCATAATTCATCTTGGGTAAGTAATTTATATACAAGCGAACGAGTTGCTGTGCCAAGGGCTCAAGGTTTTTACTTAGTTCTTTTCCTAAAGGATCGTTCCACGATAACAGCTCTTTTTGCAGCTGTAGGAGCCATGCCCATCCATAGGTCCTTTCAAAGCCCCGCTGCTGCTCATCTTTAAAAATTTCGACTTCCGTTAATATATTGTCGGCACTTAGGTTGGTACGAAGTTTAGTTCGAATCTCTGCTGCCTCCGGGAGATGAGGGAAAAGTTTGAGCAATCTTACCAACATCCAATGACCGTGTACACTGCTATGCCAATCGAAGCAACCATAAAATGCCGGATGGTAATTTCTGGGCCTTGTTATTAAGGAGGTGTCCGAAAAAGTGACACTCGTTTTGTAAGGAAATTCTTGCTGCATACATTTCAGCGGTAGCTTAGCTAGGTGGGAGGCACCGGCTACACTCAGAACATACTTCCCTTGAGCTTCACTATAGAGTTTTTCTTGGGCATGCGATAAGGAATAGAGACCATATAGCAAGAAAAGTGAAAGGATAAAGGTTTTATTTATCATTGTGAACGTTAATTTAGCGCTGAATATAAGTCTTTGAATGAAGCGAGGCAAGGGTAGCGCCCTATTTTATTTACCTGGTACAGATCGTTTCAAAATGTTTATCTTAGTACTGATAAGTTCCGTTGTCCAACATGAAACATATACCCATGATATTATTAACACTTTTAGCCTCCTGCGGAGAGAAAAATCAAGAAACACAAGGATATCGGTGGCCCGATTTAAAGGCACCGGTTGCAGAGAAGATTCCCCACGAAAGAACAATCCATGGCGATACGGTAGTAGATAATTATTATTGGATGATTGATTACTTTAAAAAAGGACCTGATAGCACGAAAGTAATCGATTACTTGAATACTGAAAATGCCTATCTCGACACCATGATGTCGGGTACTAAAGAATTTCAGGAAACCTTATTCAAAGAAATGCGAGCCCGCATAAAAGAGAAGGATGAGTCTGTACCTTATTTTAAAAACGGGTATTTTTATTATACTAGAACGGAAGACGGCAAACAATACTTTAAGTATTGCAGAAAAAAGGGATCGCTCGATGCAACAGAAGAGATTTTATTGGATGTTGATAAAATGGCAGAAGGACACCCTTACTTCAGTGCAACCGGCTTCAGTATCAGCCCTGACAATAAATTAATGGCTTTCGGTGTAGACACCGTATCTCGTAGAGAATACACAATATTTATTAAAAATCTGGAAACCGGGGCACTTTATACGGAGGAGATTAAAGGAACCACCGGTGCCGTTGCGTGGGCAAATGATAACAAAACCTTCTTTTATACGGCGAAGAATCCGGTGACATTGTTAACTGAAAAGATAAAAAAACACGAGCTTGGTACCGATGTGCGTATGGACCCGGTTGTTTATGAAGAGAAAGATAATAGTAATTACATAGGCGTAGCCAGAGCTAAATCGGGCAAGTTTATTTATATCTACTCCGGGGCAACAACCAGTTCGGAAACCAGATTTATCTCTGCGGATAAACCAAGCGATTTATTTAAAGTGTTCCAGCCTCGAATGAAGGATGTGTTGTATGAAGTGACTGCCTTAGAGGACCGATTTTTAATCTTGACTAATAGAGACGCGTTGAATTTCAAAGTGATGGAGTGTCCCTTGGATAAGACGGATATTGAACATTGGAAAGAAGTTATTCCGCATCGCAAGGACGTGCTTTTGGAGGGCATAGACGAGTTTAAGGACTTTATAGTCGTTTCCGAGCGAAAGGATGGATTAACGCAGTTGAATATTAGGAGCCTGCGGAACGGGGAAGAACATTACCTGGATTTCGGCGAGGCAGCCTATACCGCCTACACACAGGCAAATGTGGAATATAATACGTCGATCGTTCGTTATGGATATACCTCACTGACGACTCCCTCTTCCACATTCGACTATGATATGGTAGAGAAGAAAAAAACGCTTTTAAAACAGCAAGAGGTACTGGGAGGCTATGATCCGAAAGCTTACGTAACCGAGCGACTTTATGCAAAGGCAGAAGACGGCGTTCGCATTCCCATATCATTGGTTTACAAGAAGGGATTTGAACGGAATGGCAGCGCCCCTTTATTGCTTTACGGATATGGCTCTTATGGGGCATCGATGGATCCAACTTTTAGCAGCCCCCGTTTGAGTCTGTTGGATCGAGGGTTCGTCTTTGCGATCGCTCATATTAGAGGGGGACAAGAAATGGGAAGACAATGGTATGAAGACGGGAAGATGATGAAAAAGAAAAATACCTTCACTGATTTTATTAGCTGCGGGAAATATCTTATTAATAAACAGTACACAAGCAAAGAACATCTATATGCGCAGGGAGGAAGTGCCGGCGGGCTGTTAATGGGGGCTGTAATGAACATGGCGCCGGATTTGTGGAATGGTATTATTGCGCAAGTGCCTTTCGTAGATGTGGTAAACACCATGTTAGATGAAACAATACCGCTCACTACGAATGAGTTTGATGAGTGGGGAAATCCAAAGAATAAAGAGGCCTATTTTTATATGAAAAGTTATTCGCCTTACGAAAACATAGAAGCAAAGGCTTATCCAAATATGTTAGTAACCACGGGCTTGCACGATAGCCAGGTTCAGTATTTTGAACCGGCAAAATGGGTAGCAAAGTTACGGGCTACGAAAACGGATAAAAACGTATTATTACTAAAAACAGAGATGGACTTTGGACATGGAGGCGCTTCCGGTAGATTTGATTATCTGAAAGATATTGCCTTGAATTACGCGTTCTTATTAGCCCTGGAGGGGAATGTTGAGTAGTTGCTTAAGTAGTTGAGTCGTTAAGTAGTTGAGTAGTTAAGTCGTCCTTTAACAATTTCCCTACTCAACTATTTTCTCCATTTCTCCACTCAATGCATAAATTAGTCTGTCAATTCTCCTCTGATATTCACTTCTACCCACCGAGCCACTTCACTTTGGCTTTCAAACTCGCCCTGAAGGTACATCAGTTTGGTCACAGCCGCTTCGAAAGTCATATCAAAACCACTGAGTACGCCCATTTCCTTTAGCCATTGACTGGTTTCATATCGGCCTAATTCAACAGAACCTACCTTACATTGTGAAATATTAACAATATTCTTCCCATCGCGAATAGCTGCTCTAAGCATATCCAGAAACCAAGTAGCCGTTGTGGTATTGCCGGAGCCAAAGGTTTCCATAATAACGGAACGTGCATTGGATTCCAGCACGGCCTTAACAACTTCTTTACTGATACCCGGATATAACTTGAGGACTGATATCGAATTGTCTATCCTGGTATGTAAAATAAAATCTTTACCGGTATTATTCATCAATGCGGGGCGATTGTATTTCAAGTGCACGCCTGCCTCGACTAAAACCGGGTAGTTTGGCGACCGGAAAGCTTCGAATTTCGCCGAATTATATTTAAAGGAGCGATTCCCGCGAAACAATTTACTATCAAAATAGATGCACACTTCTTGTATTAGGGAGCGTCCATGCTTTTTCGCTGAAGCGATTTCCAGCGCTGTAATCAAATTTTCGCGGGCATCGGTTCTAATTTCGCCGATAGGTAACTGAGAACCCGAAAAAATCACCGGTTTTTGCAAACCTTCCAGCATAAAACTTAAAGCGGAAGCAGAAAATGCCATCGTATCCGAACCATGTAAGATTACAAAGCCATCATATAAGTCATAGTTATCTTTAATAAGCTCCGCCATTTGCACCCATATGGCCGGTTGCATGTTGGACGAGTCGATGATAGGATCAAAAGAGTGAATAGACAGGTTATAGTTTAGGCGACTTAGTTCAGGTACATTTTTATGTATCAATTCGAAGTTGAAAGGAACAAAGCTTCCTGATGTCTCATCAGTAACCATTCCTATTGTTCCCCCAGTGTATAATATCAGTATATTGTTCATGTAAATTAGCGTTGCATCTCTTAACAGAGCTCGTTTTGCCCAGGTTCAAGGCATTGTAAACTTAGATAAAATCGTCTTTTTTCACAAGTATTCGTTTTGGAGCTCCTTTGGACACAAGTATATGCAATATAATGCGTATGGTTCTCCTCGTCCATCAGACCTATTTGTAGCAGTGAAATAGTTACATTCCAAAAACATGCAGTGCGTTTTGAGTGGTCATATTTGCTACTTCCTCTATCGCTATGCCGTGTAAATCGGCAACTTTCTGTGCTACGTGGATAAGATAACTACTCTCATTTGGTTTTCCGCGAAAGGGAACGGGCGCCAAATAGGGCGCATCTGTTTCGAGGACGATATGCTTCAAGTCTATCTGTTCAACTACTTTATCGAGACCCGCATTTTTAAAGGTAACAACTCCCCCAATGCCTAAATAGAAGCCAAGGGAGATAGCATGTTGTGCTTGCTCCAAGCTGCCGGTAAAGCAATGGAAGATCCCGTATAATTTGTCGTCCTTCAGTTCTTCCAGTAAAGCGAATTGCTCGTCAAAGGCTTCACGGCAATGAATAACGATGGGGAGACCACGTTCTTTTGCCCAAGCGACCTGTATTCGGAAAGCTTCTTGCTGTTGTGGAAGTGTTGATTTGTCCCAATAAAGATCAAGGCCTATTTCACCGATTGCTACCACTGATTTTGCTAATAGTGCTTTTTCAATCAGAGCCAACTCCTCCTTGAAGTCATCCTTGACACTACATGGATGTAGTCCCAACATTGGATAACACATATCAGGGTACGTATCTGTTACATGAAAAACTTTTTCGATCGATTCATTATCCACGTTGGGTAGAAATAAACGGGTAATGCTGTTCTCCCTACAACGCACGATCTGTTCCTCTAATGCGCTTCCTTCATTATAGTAAATATGCGTATGGGTGTCGGTAAGTTGCATATGGGCAAACTTATATAAAAAAACTTAAAGACGGTCAGTCATGAGCCGAACAAAAACAAAAAAGCCCATCGAAATGCGACGGGCTTTATCATTATTTTTTAGCAGTTGCGGGTGTGTCCGGTGCTGCGGCAGTTGGTGCCGGTTTTGCTTTTTGTGGAACGATGTCAACAATTTCTACGGTGAAAGCCAGGGGCGTGTAAGGTTGAATACCCATGCTTCCATGCTCACCATAAGCCAATTTTGAAGGCAAGACCAAGGTTGCTTTAGCACCTTTAGATAATAA
Organism: Olivibacter sp. SA151; assembly: GCF_054130995.1. Lineage (NCBI taxonomy): Bacteria > Pseudomonadati > Bacteroidota > Sphingobacteriia > Sphingobacteriales > Sphingobacteriaceae > Olivibacter > Olivibacter sp. SA151. The sequence continues at coordinate 58,388 of NZ_CP096391.1, forward strand.
AGCTAATCCTTCATCCCAGCCCGGAACAACGGCTCCTACACCGATCGGAATACGAATCGGATCGTATGGTTCGCGCATTTGATTGTATACGTTTCCTTTTTTTGCGTCCTCTTTAACGCTTGAATCGAAGATCTTTCCGCCCAAAAACTTACCGGTATAATGTACGACAACGGTATCGCCTACATTTGGTTTGTTACCGGTCCCTTCTTTTTCGATCGAGTATTTGAGGCCCGAGCTTGTCGTCTTGACTTCAAGATCGTTTTTCTTAATATAGTTTTCGATCTTTCCTGCTTCCGCGTTCTTTGCTTTTTCGCGATCTTGGGCAATATATTTTTCTACCTCCTGGTTGAAGACACTGTCTGTAAGCGTTCCTTTAGGGATGACTTTGTTGATCTTGAACGTATGTACAATGTATTGTCCTTTAAATGGAGGACGAGGTTGGCCCGTTTTTGCTACCATGGTATCAATATTCAATCTGAACACGGCACTATCTCCTTCTCCCAACATGGATAAAGCCGTGAAGATGTCGCCGGGATACATAGATTTCTGTGCTGCCAAATAGAAAGGTTGCTCCATTTCATAGCTGCTATTGAGAACCGAGTCGTTTTCGGTAGAGATTACTGCACCAAGGGAAATAAAATCACCTTCTTTGATTTTAGTTTTTCCCTCTTCTTTTACAATTTTATATTGCATGCCACCTGCACCGTCTTTGAAACTTTGGCATGACGTAGCTCCCAATCCTGTTAAAGCTGCCAAACCTAAAATAAGGGATGTTCTTTTCATTATTTGCTTTCTTTTACTGTTTTTAAATTTTCTGTATAGTTCTGTACATATTGTTAATTATCCATAAGTTGTTCCTTATAAGCGGGAAGAACTGCTTTAAATTTTTCAACCACCCGCTCTAAAGGATGATCATCATGACCGCCGGCCGCATTGCGATGCCCTCCACCGTTGAAATATTTAGCACAAATTTCGTTTGCAGGAAAGGTCCCAACAGAACGTAGGGATAATTTGATTTGATAGGTACGATCAATGATAAGGGCGGCGAGCTTTATGCCACTAATGGACAGGGCGTAATTGACCAAACCCTCTGTATCGCCTGTGACGATATTAAAACGGGTTAAATCCTCTTTTGTTATGGCGAAATAGGCGGTATTGTATTCATGGAGTACCACCAAGCGATTGAGTAAACAAAAGCCTAAAAACTTCAATCTATTTTCTGAAGAGCTATTGTATACCCGCTCATGTATTTCGGCGTTCTTTGCGCCCAAAGAAATCAGGTCGGCTATCGCCAAGTGCACTTCTACGGTAGTAGATTGGAAACGAAAGGAACCTGTATCAGTCATAATACCGGTATACAAGCAAGTTGCAATTTCCGGTGTGATCGACGATCGGTCATCCAGCAGATTAACAATAAAATCATATACTAGGTAAGCCGTTGCGGCTGATTCGGGGTTCCAATGTCTGAATTGGTCAAAGCCTTCCGGATCCAAATGATGATCAATCATCACTTTTATGGCTTGGCTTGTACTCAAAATGGGCTGCATGTCATGTGTACGCGCAAGACCGTTAAAATCCAAGCAAAAAATTAAATCAGACTCTGCGATCAGCTTATCTGCGAGTGCTTTGTTTTCTGTATAAATGATTGCCTCTTCCTGGTGGGGCATCCATGCTAAGAAGGATGGATAATCTGATGGTACAATTAGGCGCGCTTGATGTCCATGGGCTTTTAGCCACAACAACATAGCCAAAGACGATCCTAAAGCGTCTCCATCAGGCTTATAGTGAGTTGTTATAACTATACTTTTGGGTTCGGCTAATATTTGTTTCAGCGTGGTAATCGTTAACATGCAGTGTTTTAAAGATTGCAAAGCTATTAATTTTTTTCTTAGATATTCAAAAGAAAAATTCGTACTTACATATATATGGACAATATTTGAAATAAGGAAACAAAGTGGACATAAAAGCTTATTTTTGCAAAAATTAGAATTTAAATAGATGGCTACTAATAGAACTTTTACCATGATCAAACCCGATGCAGTTAACAATGGCTATATCGGGGCAATTTTAAACGACATTGTCGAAGCAGGGTTCAAGATTGTTGCAATGAAGTATACGCACTTAACAGGTGGAACTGCAGGCGCTTTTTATGCCGTACATAAAGAACGCCCTTTTTACAAAGATTTGGTGGCTTTTATGAGTTCCGGGCCCATCGTAGCAGCTATTTTGGAGAAAGAGAATGCCGTGGAAGATTTTCGGAAATTGATTGGTGCAACTGATCCAAGTAAAGCGGAGGCCGGAACCATTCGAAATAAATATGCTAAATCCATCGAGGCAAATGCGGTACATGGATCTGATTCAGATGAAAATGCAGCTATTGAGGGAAGTTTCTTTTTCTCTGCCTTGGAACAATACTAAGAAAGGTGGTAAGGTATAAGGCTTTACGGTGTAGGGTATTTCCTTAAACCTTCTGCCTTATACCTTTCTAGCTCAATTGGGCTCTATAGCGCTTAATGGTTTCTTCCAAACCTAGATAGAGCGCATCTGCTATAAGAGCATGTCCGATGCTTACTTCCAAGAGGTGCGGAATTTGGCTGCGAAAGTATTGCAGATTATGCAAATCGAGGTCATGCCCGGCATTTAGTCCTAAACCCAATTCATGTGCGAGCTTCGCTGCCTCCGCATAAGGTTGAACGGCCTCCGCGGGATTTTTGTAATAATTGGTAGCGTAAGCTTCTGTATATAATTCAATACGGTCTGTACCGGTACTCGCTGCTGCTTCTACCATTTTGGGATCCGGATCTACAAAGATCGAAACCCGTATCCCAGCGTCTTTAAAGAGTGCTGACATCTCTTTCAGGTAAGATTGATTGGCTATCGTATCCCATCCGTGATTAGAGGTTATTTGTCCCTGTTCGTCAGGAACGAGTGTTACCTGGGTTGGCTTATTGGCGAGCACCAAGTCAACAAATTTTTTCTCCCTACAATTTCCTTCAATATTAAACTCTGTTGTAATAGCGGCCTTTAGATCATAAACATCCTGATAGCGTATATGCCTTTCGTCGGGGCGAGGATGCACGGTGATTCCCTGTGCACCAAATTTTTCGCAATCCAGCGCTACTTGTAGTACATTGGGATTGTTGCCCCCACGGCTGTTCCGCAAGGTAGCTACTTTATTTATATTAACTGAAAGCTTTGTCATGATATAATAGACTATTAGACAAACATAGAGAATGTTGCTTTCAAATACAAGGCTACGAGCTAAAACGCTCTTCTACTTCTACAGCCCAGATTTGTAATCTCAATGTCACAAGCTAATTGTTATTTAGAATGATTAAAAATAAACATATATTTGTGTATTCAAAAGAACGAGAACAGTTTGAATATGTCGAAAAGTCCTGTTTAGCCATGCTTAAGGCATGGCTAAAGCAGGCACAATAAGCCAAATATATGTGTAACACGAGAATATTATGTCAATCAAACAGAACAACGGTTAGTCAGTGTACCGAATGTGGTATGTTTTTTATTTGGCATAACAACGTTCTGTTGAATTTTAAACAGCAAGAGTTTTATTTATTTTTGGCGCACATTAAAAAGTACGTATTTCAACAACGTTCGATCTGTTTCCCTGATGGAGAACATCGGTTACTGATGCATTCTGCCGCAGACGAAATTAGCCTAGCATTTACAGAAGACGAGTGGGAAGATATAAAAGAAGTATTAACGGAATCTGCCTACTTGGCAAATGTTTATGATATACTAAAAGGAGAAAAGTAAAAAAGGAGCTCAGCTCCTTTTTTACTTAATATCTATAATGATCTGGCTTATAGGGACCTTCCACCGATACACCGATATAGGCGGCCTGTTCTTCGTTAAGTTCATCCAACTCTACACCGATTTTAGCTAAATGTAGGCGGGCAACTTTTTCATCCAAATGTTTGGGCAAGGTGTAAACCTTGTTTTCATATTGAGCCGTATTCGTCCACAGTTCAATTTGTGCGAGCGTCTGATTGGTGAATGAGTTACTCATCACAAACGAAGGATGGCCCGTTGCGCAACCTAAGTTAACCAATCTGCCCTCTGCCAAGAGAATAATGTCTTTTCCGCCAATCGTATATTTATCAACCTGTGGCTTTATTTCGATCTTGGTGTGACCATAGTTCTTATTTAACCAAGCAACATCAATTTCGTTATCAAAATGTCCGATATTACATACAACTGCTTTATCCTTCATTAGCGGAAAGTGTTCTGCGCGAACAATATCTTTATTACCGGTGGTAGTAACAATAATATCCGCCTCTTTAACGGCGTTCGCGAATTTTTTTACTTCATAACCTTCCATTGCGGCCTGCAAAGCACAGATTGGATCTATTTCAGTTACAATAACCCGTACACCTGCGCTGCTCAATGATTCTGCAGATCCCTTGCCCACATCACCATAGCCCGCAACAACAGCGACTTTTCCTGCCAACATCAAGTCAGTAGCTCTCCGGATTGCGTCAACTAAAGATTCACGACATCCATATTTATTGTCGAATTTCGATTTGGTCACCGAATCATTCACATTGATAGCCGGTAAATGAAGCGTTCCCTTTTTCATGCGCTCGTATAAGCGATGTACCCCGGTAGTCGTTTCTTCCGATAAACCTCTGATACCTTTGATTAATTCCGGGTATTTATCGAATACCATATTGGTAAGATCCCCACCATCGTCCAATATCATATTGAGCGGTTTTCGCTCTTCACCAAAGAACAACGTTTGCTCAATACACCAATCGAACTCTTCGGCCGTTAAGCCTTTCCATGCATATACTGAAATACCTGCGGCAGCAATAGCGGCGGCGGCATGATCTTGTGTGGAAAAGATATTGCAGGATGACCAACTGACTTCCGCTCCTAAAGCAACTAGCGTTTCGATTAAAACAGCGGTCTGGATCGTCATGTGTAAACAACCGGCGATACGAGCGCCCGCTAAAGGTTTTGATGCTCCGTATTCTTCACGCAGAGCCATTAAACCGGGCATTTCGGCTTCTGCTAATTCGATTTCTTTACGCCCCCATGCTGCTAAGCTAATATCTTTAACCTTATAGGGCACATACGTTGTCTCTACTGATGACATAGTTTATTGATATAAATTGTTAATGATCTGACAAAACTCCTCTATGGAGCATGCATTTCTATGTTTAATATTCTGCAAAGTTACTAACTATTTAGGAGGAATTGTGTTGGCAATAGGTAATATTACATATACGCTTTATGGCTATCAAAATAAAGGTACGCATCAAGACGACAGGAAAAGTGAGCGCAATCTGTTAAAATATCCTAAATAATTTTGGATATACGAAACTCTTCGTATATTTACCTACGAAATACTTCGTAATGATAAAGTATATATTATAGACAACGATTGCGAGCGAAAACCAGGAGGCTAATGAAAACGATAAAACCAACGGAAAGTGAATTGGAAATCTTAAAGATTTTGTGGGAGCGGGGCGATTGTACCGTTAGGCAGGTGCATGAACAATTTGCTTCCGATAAAGATGTCGGATATACCACTATTTTAAAATTTATGCAAATTATGCATACGAAAGGACTGGTGGCACGCGATGAAAGTAATAAGACTCACGTTTATCGGGCTGCGGTAAGCAGGGATGTTGCGGAACAACAGTTGGTCAATAAATTTATAAAGGATTTATTTGATGGCTCTGCAACACGTTTGGTTATGCAGGCGCTTGGAAACCATCGTGCGAGCAATTCCGAGTTAGCGAAAATACGGCAGTTGTTAAACGATTTGGAAAATAAAAAATAAAGAAAATGAATTTAGCACCCTTAATTTATGCACTTGGTTGGAGTCTGCTGCACTCGTTGTGGCAAGGCGCCTTATTAGCGGGGATGGCGTATGTGTTGGTGTCTGTTTTTTATTTATCAGCAAAGGAAAAAGTAAATCTCTTATTTACCTTTTTAGGTGTATTGCTGTTTGCTTTCATTGGAACCTTCATCAGTTACCTGCCCGGCTCTACAGCAATTGGTAAGACGCAGCTCCCGGTTTCATTAGAAGGAATCGCTGTTTCGGTGGCCAATGGAAATAGCGATAGTTTATTGATATTAGAACGCTACTTTCCGTATATGAGCCTTTTCTATATACTAGGGGTGTGTATACAATTCACGGTTTTAATGGTTGGGTACTTGGGGATTATCCAATTAAGAAGGGCAGAGAAAGGGGGTGTCCCGGAACCTTGGGAAAGGATATTTACCCGCCTCAATGAAACGATGGGTATACGGAAAAAGGTTGGTTTTTACCTTTCCGCAAAGGTAGAGATTCCAACAGTTATTGGATATTTCAAGCCCCTTATTTTATTTCCAATAGCGGCATTATCAGCTCTTGACCTTAAACAAGTAGAAACCATACTCATTCATGAGCTTAGTCATATCCGTAGAAATGATTATGTGCTTAACATGTTAAAATGTTTGGTTGAAGCAATTTTGTTCTTTAATCCTTTTGTACGAATATTATGTAGAATGCTCGAAAAGGAGAGAGAATATACCTGCGATGACGAAGTGCTTAATTACGGAGGAGATGCTATGGTATATGCTTATGCCCTGCTATCTCTTGAAAGTGCTCGCACGAAAAATTCACCGTCTCTAGCTTTAGGGGCCTTTAACAATAAAGAACATCTTCTTCAACGAATTAAAAGAATAACCATTATGAAAACTACAACATTAAATATACGCCATAAATTGAGCGCAATGGCACTTTTAATTGCAGGAGCCTTAGGCTTGGCCTGGGTCAGTCCCGCTAATGACACTGTACCGCATCCGCCTAAGCCTCCTGTATTGGCAGAAGCAGATCGTCCTGCACCGCCTTTGCCCATTATTCCTCGTCGTCCTTCTGCGGAAACATTGGAGCCTCTTCCTCCCTTAGCGCCTCTTGCACCGACAGCACCCTTGGCACCCCCATCGAAACCAGATACCTTGGACGAATTAAAAGTAACCGAAAGTGTGGTAAAGTTATTCTCTTCTCCTGAGTGGAAAACCTTGCAGCGAGAGATTGAAGCTAATGGCAAAGAAATAGGGGAAGTAGTAGCGAAGCAATTTGAGACGCCCGAATGGATGACTTTTCAAAAAGATCTGAGCCAAAATGCAGCGGAACTAGCGCAGCTGAGCACGACCGAGCTTTTTAACTCTCCTGAGTGGAAAGCAGCTATGAAAGATGTACAAGAACAAGCACAAGAGATGGGGCTTCGTGCGATAGGGGGCCACGATTCCACCTATTTTAAATCAAATGAGTGGAAGCAGAAAGAAAAGGAAATGGAAGAGAAGAGCAGGAAACTGGAAGACCTTTCTAAACAAATTGAAGAGAAAATGAATAGCCCCGAAGTAAAGGCAAAAAGAGAAGCCCTCGAAAAGAGGTCGAACGATTTAAGCAAGCGGGCTGAAGTTTTTCAAAAGCAATTTGAAACACCTGAATTTAAAGCAAAGCAGGAAGCGCTTGTAAAAAAAGCAGCTGCATTAGCACGGCGTTCTGAAGCATTCCAGGCAAAAGTAGAAGCAGAATTTAAAGCAAGGTCAGATCAGAAAAAGATAGATTCGGAGAAGTAACTACCTGCTTGTCCCCGAGTATATAATCTGACATTATGTTGAAATAGCTGTATTGCCCATCCGGTTCATATCTAGTATCTTTGCTTTATTATATAAACATAAAAAAGGAAAAGATGTATCCAGAATATTTGGTTGAGCCTATGCGCAAAGAGTTGACTGCTGTAGGCTTTGAGGAACTTAAAACGCCTGAAGAAGTTGATGCGGCGATTAATAGTGAGGGAACTGTTTTTGTTGTCGTAAATTCAGTATGTGGCTGTGCGGCAGCAAATGCTCGTCCGGCAGCTAAGGCTGCTATTCAAAACGAGAAGAAACCTGCGAAGATAGTAACCGTTTTTGCGGGCATGGAGAAAGATGCAGTAGATAAGGCAAGGAACTATATGTTACCTTATCCACCGTCCTCGCCATCAATGGCTTTATTCAAAGATGGTAAATTAGTGCATATGATTGAAAGGCATCACATTGAAGGCAGACCTGCGCAGATGATCGCAGACAACTTGGTAGCTGCTTTCAACGAGTACTGCTAAGAACCAATAATTATCTTATTTGTAGGCTCTCAAAAGAATTTGAGGGCTTTTTTTTGTTAACAGGGCGGGTCTGCGACGAAGCTACACATCCTCATTTAAAAGACGTTCAAGTTCGTCATGCGTAATATTCATATTAACATTTCCTTGTTTGGCATATGAAATCTCGCCCGTTTCTTCAGACACAATAACCGCAACCGCATCACTCATTTCGGTAACGCCAATACCGGCGCGGTGCCGCAGGCCAAATTGGAGCGGAAGGTCTTCGCTATCGGATAAAGGTAGGATACAACTGGCTGTTTTGATTCTAAAATCCACAATTACGAGGGCTCCGTCGTGTAGTGGACTGTTTTTTTGAAAAATGCTTTCTAATAAGCGTTTTGAAATTTCGGCATCTATAAATTCGCCGCTATTCTGATAGTATTCCTCATCAAAAAATTTAGAGAAAACGATCAGCGCACCGGTCCGTGATTTAGACATACTCCTACAAGCATCAATAATAGGTTTTAATCGAGCGGTATTGTCTTTTTCGATCTCTTTCTTTCCCAGGAAAAGTGACCAAAGTTTTTTATTTCGTCTAAAGCTGATGTTCTTTCCGATATGAATTAAAAATCGCCTTATTTCCTGCTGGAACACAACAATTAATGCAATGGAACCGACACTGATAAAGCCACCAAATATTTCGGTAAGCAAGCGCATTTGCGATTGCTTTACCACTAAATAGGCTAAATAGATAATGAATAGTCCGATCAGGATATTTACCGCAATGGTTCCCCTGATGAGGTTATAAATGTAATAGATGATGATAGCTACCAAAAAGATATCAATTACATCCAGTAGGCGGATGTTGAAAAAGCTAAAATCAATATTGCCCATAACATCCGCAATTTATAAATTTTTTTGCTTAGCCTGATAGCATGAGCTGATTTTGCTTGATCCTTGCTTAGCGCTGACCGTTATAGTAGTTCGCAATACGCTGTCTCAGTTGCCATTCATATTGAGCTACCACTAAACTGATATTCGCTTGATCATATTTTGTTTTTTGAAGAAGGAATTCAACTGAATTAATGTCCCCCGCTTCGAAACGAACTTCCGCCACGCGGAAGGACTCTTTGTAAGCTTCTACTTGCTCACGGATTTCCAGGTATTTTTCTTTGGCTGTCTGTAAATTGATCAACACCTGTGCTGTTTGCTGTTGTAAATTATTCTCTGTGTTCTCAAGATCAATCTCCGCGTTTCTTAATTCAAGTTTGGCCCTGGAGACATTAATTCTTCTTCTAAAGCCATCTAGAATAGGGATGCTCAAGGTCAATCCCGCGCCCTTTCCTAAATTGTCCTGAATTTGATCCATGTAGGTCCCTCTATTTTCGTCAGCGTTTGAGTATCGACTAGTTAGGTTGGCCCCGAGGGATAATGTTGGAAAATATAAAGAACGAGTCGCTTTCAGTTGATATTCAGCGCTCTCTTTCCAGAATTGGGCCGCCTTTAAAGTTCCAAGTGAAGCAGCGGCTCTTTCATAAAGGGCCTCTTGACTTAATGACGCACTGGAAACATCAGGTAGTTGATTAATCGGTTCAAATGAAAGCGCTTGGCTATAAGGGATATTTAATAAGCGTGTCAGCACGATTACATTTGTTCTAAGCGTATTTTCACCGGTTAATACTGTAATTTGATCACCGGAAAACTGCCCCTTTACATCATAATATTCTCCCGGAGCAACTGCTCCGTCCCTATTTAGAATGGCTAAACGTTCCAGTTGTTTTTTGGTGACATCTCGTTGTTGTTTATACTGCTCCAGCGCATCTTTTGCTGTAATGACCTGCAAGTACGCGAGGATCACGTCCATCGTTAGGTTATCTTTTATCCGCTGCTCATCCATTTGGGTAGCTTTATAAGCGAAGGCCTGTTGTCGAATGGTTCTAAGCAAATTGAGGCCGTTGAATAAAACCATGTTTGTATTCAGCCGCTGATTTCCCGATGTTATATTTTCAGAAACAATCGCGTTTGTTATGGGGTCTGTTGAAAAACCTGTGTTAATATTGTGATCTAAGCTTCCACTGAGCGTAGGCAATAAGGCCGCTTTAGCTTGTTTCAAATCTAATGAAGCAGCTTGGCTGCTGTTAGCACTTTTCTGTGCCTCCGCATTGTTTTTGAGCGCCAGTGCGATACATTCTTCTAGATTGTAGTGTGTTTTAACCGAGTCTTGACCATGCGTAATTAACGGGAGTATATATAGAAAAAATAATATCGCTCTTTTAAGTGTGTTCATGCAAAATTTCTTATGCCAAAAGAATACACAGGATAAGCCAAAAACTTATCTGTTTTATTTACAAGCTGTTATTAAAAGCGGGATGATGCTTTACGTTCGGAAACGGGCATTGGGTGTCCGTTTTCGGACAGTGCTGATGGCTGGACACCCTATCGTTGTATCTCTACTGCTTGCTCAAGATCAATTTCTTTTTCCCATTTTGCAATAACGAGCGTTGCCGCCGTGTTGCCAATAATATTGGTTAGCGCTCTGGCTTCGCTCATAAAACGATCGATCCCAAAAACCAGCGCAACGGACTCGACGGGAACATGACCAACCATTGGAAGCGTTGCGGCTAGGATGATAAATCCGCTGCCCGTTACACCGGCGGCCCCTTTTGAAGTGAGTAAAAGAACCAATAAAAGGGTTAATTGTTGATTGAAGTTCATGTGCATATTAAGTGCCTGCGCAATGAAAATTGCTGCCATGGTTAAGTATATTGAGGTACCGTCTAAATTAAAGGAATAGCCTGTTGGAATAACCAAGCCCACAACGGGTTTTGAACAGCCTGCCCGCTCTAATTTCTGCATAATGCCGGGTAGCGCAGACTCAGAAGAGGAGGTCCCCAAAACAATCAATAACTCTTCTTTAATGTATTTTAAGACTTTCCAAACGCTAAAGCCGTTAAAGTAAAGGACTGCTCCGATAATCAGAAAGATAAAAATAAGACAAGTAAGATAAAAGCAGAGCATAAGCATGCCTAGCTGCGTTAAGGAGTTCAAGCCGTATTTACCAATAGTAAAACCCATTGCTCCCAAAGCGCCTATAGGTGCCGCACGCATAATGATCTTAATCACGGCAAATATTCCGTTCAGAAAGGATTGCAAAACGGTCATCACCGGTTCTGCTGCTTTTCCGATTTTCGATAAGCCAAAACCAAGCAAGATTGCGAAAAAGAGCACTTGCAGCAAATCTCCTTGGGCAAGAGCACCAATGACATTATCCGGTATGATATGCAACAAAAAATCCTTAAGACTATCCTGGTGTTTGCTTTCCGTGATATAGCTTTCTACCGAGGAAGTATCCAAGGACGCGGGATCAATGTTCATCCCGGTACCGGGTTGTAAAATGTTTACGATCGCCATCCCCAAAAGCAACGCAATGCTGGTCATTACCTCGAAATAAATAATCGCCGTTAGTCCCACTTTCCCTACCTTCTTCACGTTCTGCATGCCGGCAATGCCCAATACCACCGTACAGAAAATGAGCGGCGCAATAATCATCTTTACGAGCTTGATGAAGCCATCTCCGAGCGGTTTAAGTGATTCGCCTACTTTGGGATAATAATGACCAATCAATACACCAATAATGATCGCTATAATAACCTGAAAATACAGACTTTTCAATAATTTCCTCATAGTGATGGTTGGACCTCGGATGTTTTAGGAATACGTAATTTTTTCCGCAAGATAAACAAAAGCGAATAAAACTTTATAGATTTAGTAGCGTTTCCATAAAGAGAAAACAAGATATGAAGCGATATTTTATTGCCATTTGGCTTCTACTGAACGTACATATTGGACTCCTCCGTGCGCAAAGCTTAAAGCCTGGGTTTGATAAACAAGAGTATCTTACTTTACTAAAGATTTCTTCTTCACAAGGCGATACACTTAAACCGGGGCCCAATTATTTGGAGCCTCCTATGAATTATGAGCGCATTTATCGATCAAAAGAGGCGGGCTTAAAGAATCGATGGGACCTTTGGCTCAGTCGTGATAAACAAATAATGGCAGTTTCTATCCGAGGAACGATTAATGACCCCGTAAGCTGGTTAGAAAATTTTTATTCAGCAATGGTACCCGCGAAAGGCGTATTGCAATTGAATGATAGCACCCAATTTGATTACGTTTTTTCGAAGGATCCGAAGGCGGCAGTTCATGCCGGTTGGACCATCGGAATCGCTTCCATGGCACCTGATATCGTACATCAGATTAAGGAACAATATCAAAAAGGAACGAAACAGCTATTGATTATGGGACATAGTCAAGGTGGGGCGTTGGCCTTTTTGCTCACGTCTTACCTTCGATACCAACGGGAAGAGAAGCAATTACCTGCGGATTTACTTATCAAAACCTATTGCAGTGCGGCTCCTAAACCGGGGAATCTATACTATGCATATGATTATGATTTCATTACAAGGGGTGGTTGGGGATTCACCATCGTAAATGCATTGGATTGGGTTCCTGAAACGCCTTTCTCACTACAAACCTTGGCAGATTTTAATCGGCTAAATCCCTTTCAAAACATTGATCAGGGATTAAAAAAACAGAAGCCTTTCTACGTTCGATGGTATCTTAAGCACGCCTTTAACAAGCTCGATAAATCAAGTAAGAAATCTAGACGGAATTTTGAGAAGTACTTAGGCAAAACACTTTTTAAACAAACTCAGAAAACATTACCACAATTGAAAGAGCCCGCCTATGCGGAAACGATGAATTATATGCGAGCTGGAGTCCCTATTGTTCTCCAGCCCGACTCAACGTATTATAAGGTATATCCGGACACGGGGAAAAATGTTTTTGTGCACCATGCGTTGAAAGCCTATGCGGATTTACTGGAGCGGTATTAGCGTTATTTCACAATCTGGCCATCCAAAAGCTCGATAATTCGATTGCCGTACTCGGCGTTTTTCTCTGAATGTGTAACCTGTATGATCGTTACACCATCTTCTTCGTTCAGCTGCTTAAATAAATCCATAATTTCTTCTCCTTGCTTGGAATTTAGATTGCCGGTTGGTTCATCGGCCAATAATAATTTAGGGGTAGTAGCGAGTGCACGGGCAATGCCAACGAGTTGCTGTTGTCCGCCTGATAATTGAGAAGGGAAGAGATCTTTCTTGCCGACGATTCCAAATCGGTCTATTAGGTCTGCCACGATTGCTTTGCGCTCGCTACCCTTTAGGTTTTTATAAATGAGCGGTGTTTCGATATTCTCATAAACAGTTAGCTCGTCAATCAAATGGTAGGCTTGAAATACAAAGCCAATATGCTCTTTGTAAAGTGCGGAGCGTTGTTTCTCCTTTAATCGTAGCACTTCTTGTCCAAGGAATTGATAGCTGCCTTCATCCGGTTCATCCAGGAGCCCCAAAACGTGTAATAAGGTAGACTTTCCTGAACCGGAAGGCCCCATAATCGATACAAACTCACCTTCACTGATAGTAAGATTGATATCTTTTAACACAAATGAACGGTTGCCGCCCACATTATACCACTTGAAAATATTGCTCAGTTGAATCATCGTTTTTTTTAGATTAAAAAATAAAAATTAAAAGTAAAAAGCCAAGTTCATTGGTACATTAAAATAAACAAAACATTAAAAATCAAAAAACACCGCTGATTCTTAATCTTTATAAGATTCTCCTTTAAGCTCGACAATTTCATTCGTCTTTTAAGGTATCAGCTGGGTTAACAATAGAAACCTTGATCGCCTGATAACTAATCGTAATGGACGCTAAAAGCAGAGTCAATACGGCGCCTACAGCGAAAATATGCCAAGATAAATGAATGCGATAGGCAAAACCATCTAACCATTTACTTGTGCACCACCAAGCAAGAGGTGTAGCTACCAAAATTGCCATACCTATTAACTGAAGGAACGGTTTATTGAGTAAAAGGAAGAGCTGTCGCGTATTGGCGCCTAAAACTCTCCGTATACTTACTTCTTTTTCGCGCAGACTGATTGTAAAGGCCGACATGCTAAATAGGCCTAATAGCGCCACAATCATGACCAAAGTTGAAAACGCCGTAAAAGCTTGGCGGAGTTGTTCTTGTTTAGCGTAGAGTGCAGCATACTGCTGATCCAGAAAGTGGTAAATAAGGTACTTTCCGTCCAGTTTATTGATGGATGGCCATTGTTTTTCCAACGTTTCCATCGTTGAGCGGATGCTATGTCTGTTTACTTTCACTAAAATATCAGACTTAAAGGGATGATTCGGATAACCGCACTTCGTTTGTAGCGTGTAAGCTGTTGGCTTGATAAGCTGTTCGAAACCTTGCATTTTGCTATCCTTTACGATGCCTATGATCGTGTAAGTCTGATCACAGACACTGATTTTTTCGCCGTTCGGTTGCTTTATTCCCAAGCGTCGTGCTGCCGACTCATTTACTACGATGGATTGCGTCGTATCCGACAGAAGGGATGAGGAGAAAGTTCTGCCTGATAGCAGATTCATACCCAAAGTTTCGAAATAATCAAAATCAACACCTACATGATCTAATGAATATGTTTTATCGCTGTAAGTAAATGCTTCATTGCTTGGTGCCGGCCCACCGGGGTAGTTTGTTACTACAGTGACTTCCTCGATACCAGGAATGGCTTTCATTTGGTTTCTAATAGAGGCGAATTGAGCAGGTTTGTTGAAAAGGGTAAGATTTTTAATATGTACGACTTGATCGACACTAAACCCCTTATCACTTTTTTCCATATAGTTCATTTGCTTATTAATGACGAGCATCGCACTGATAAAAATAAAAGCGATAATAAATTGAAACATGAGCAAGGCACTTCTTAAGCTAAAAGCCCGTTGTCCATTATGGAATTGACCCTTAATGATGTTAATAGGATGATAACCGGATAAGATGTAGGCAGGATATATACCTGATAGTAGCGTAGCTAGAAGAACGGCCGTGCCCAGTTGACCAATTACGCTCATATTGAAATCGAAAGAAGAAAAATCATACCTAAAAAAAGTAATCATGGTGTTCCAGCTGATACTGATCAAAAGGCAAGCAATAACAGCAGCTATGAGACATTGTGCAAATACTTCCAACAGAAACTGAAGAGCCAAACGTTTTCGGGTTACACCAAAGACTTTCTTCATACCGATTTCTTTAAATCTTCTCTGTGCTTGTACCAGCATTAAATTGGCAAAGTTCATGCAGGCCAATAGTAAGATCACTGAAGAAAGAACACCCAGTGCCCAAACGATCTTGTATCCTGTATTGGACCCGATCCTTGGACGCAGATGCAAATTTTTTAGGGGATCAAGGTAAATGTTGGCTTCAGCGCGTATTGATCCTTTAATTTCTCTTTGTTTAGCTATTGTATTATGGTAGATGGTATTGATTTTAGCGGTGAGCTCCTCTATCCTGGTTCCTGGCCTTACAAGTATATAGGTTTGATAAACATTATTATCACCATCTCCTTTCCCTTGTGCAATGTCCTCTTTAAAAGCAATGTAATCGTATTCAAAATTTGACAAAAGGCGAGGTTTGCTAATGCCATGTATGTTCTCTGTAAAACCGCTCTGCTCGTTCATTAAGGATACGATCTTGGGCGCCTTGAAAGCTGCTTGCTTTTCATTAGGGAAAAGCTTTTTACCTACCTCGGCCGACAATAATCCGATTGATTTTTCCGGAGAATTAGTGATAGATAAACCTTCAAGCTGAATAGCGAAAATATCTGCTATTGTTCGATCGGCGCCCAACCAGTTCTTGATATAAAACATATCATTCTCCGAAATAAAGGGAATTTCAAAAGGAGCTCTAGCGACGCGTCCGGCGCTTTCTATTTCAGGAACTGCAGCTTTCAGTGCAGGCGCAAGTGCTGCAGGTGTAAGATCAGATAGGTTATCTTTGTTGATTAAACCGATAAGATAGATATTATCATAGTTGGGGTTCCACTTATCGTAGCTGTTTTCTCGATGGATGTATGCATAGGCTAAAATGAATCCGGCGAAGCCAATTGCCAATCCTAAAATGTTAAGCAAGGTAAACAGCTTGGATTTCCAAGCTGCTCTCCACGCTATTTTTAGGTTATTGGTGTTCATGTTTTATTTATCAAGTATCAGGTATCAAGTATGGGATCAAGCCTGCCTGCCTGCCGGCAGGTATCAAGATATTTTAAGAGCCTGCTTATAAATATGAATCTTATGTCTTGATACCCATGTCTTATGTCTTTTTTCTAAAAAGGCTAAGAGTAGGTTACTACCTACCCAGAGCCATCATTTATAACCAATCGTACCAAAATAGGCATAAATAAAACCAAAAACTATAAGTTTCTGATTTTTAGTCTGTTGGTTTGATTCTGATTTTGATAGCTGTTCGATAGTGCACAACCGGTGTTCGGAAACGGACAGTGTTTTTTTGTCGTAATGGTTATTTGTTGTTAGTTATTCGTTATTCGGCCCAATAACAGATAACGAGTAACTAATAACTAAATTTATTCATTCCTCAAACTATCAACTGGATTAGCCCTTGCTGCTTTAATGGCCTGAAAGCTGACAGTCAGTAAGGCAATAAATATTACACCGATGCCTGCTAAAGGAAAGTACCACCATTGGATTTCTATCCGATAGGCAAAATTAGCTAACCACTTGCTCATGACCCACCAAGCGATTGGAGAAGCTATTACGCTACCCAAAATAACCAATAGGATAGGCTCTTTACTTAATAGTCTGAGTATAGAAGGGACGCTAGCTCCCAATACTTTTCGAACACCGATTTCTTTAATCCGTGCCTGAGCGGTGTGTGTTGAAAGGCCCAATAAACCTAGACAGGAGATGAAAATGGCAATGGAGGCAAAGGCTCTAAACAGCATGTTTGCACGTATGTCAGTATTATACTTCGCCTCAAACTGTTTGTCTAAAAATCGATAAGAAAAAGGGGAGCCTTCTCCGTATTTCTGATAAAGAGCTTTTACCTTAGCTATTGCTTGACCGGCGTTGCGTGCATTCGTACGGACATATAAAATATTACCGGCAAATTGCCTAGTAAGTATCAATGGAGATATTTTTTCTTTAAGCGATTTAAAATGAAAATCTTTCACTATACCTTGAATATAACCTTTTTTTCCATGGTAGACAATACTTTGTCCTGTGTAAGGTGGTTTAAGCCCCATTTCTTTCACAGCGGATTCGTTGAGAATATACAGGTTACTGTCTGTAGGTGTGCCCGTAAAATTCCGACCTTCCAACAGTTTTATGCCCATTGTTGGAATAAACTGGTTGTCTATCACGGACTGCCCAATCATCATCTTATTATCCACAGCCTTACCCTGCCATTCAATATCACTGGTTGCATCATTCATCTCCGAAAGATCGTAGATACCGGATAGCGCGACGTTGAGAATACTTGCTTCCTGCTTTAGGTCATTTTTTATGGCATCAATGTGCTCAACAATCCCCCAAGTTAATGGAACGGTAAACATATAACTCTTATCGTACCCTAAATCCTGGCGTTGGATATATTGGATTTGTTTACCAATAAGCAAGGTAGCAACAATGAGGATAATCGATGTCGTAAATTGGAAGGTTACCAAGGATTTCCGAAGAAATGCCTTGTCAAACTTTTTAGACAAAGCACCTTTAAGTGATTTGATGGGGTTGAGTGACGATAAGAGTAATGCGGGATAAATAGTAGAAGCGATAAAGGTGCCGCTTGAGGCCAAGATTAAGGTTAGCCAAAGTTGATAATTGTTTAAGGTGAAGGATAAGGGTTTGCCGCTTATATTGTAATAAAAAGATTTAAACAAGAATAATAGCAGCGTTGCCGTGAGTATTGCAATTAAAAATAAGGGAAGAGTTTCGAAGATAAATTGCCAGAAAAGCTGTCTCTTTTCTGCTCCGATTACTTTGCGAACGCTAATTTCTTTAAGGCGATTTAAGACGCGAGCGGTAGCAAGATTAATGTAGTTTACCGCTGCAATCAGTAAGACGAGGATCGCCACAAGCCTAAATATGTCAACCATTTTTGCGGCCGAATCGTTTCCGGCAATAGAGACTAAGTGTATTTTTGCCAATGATTGTAGCTTAAAATCGACTTCCACTTCGCCGTTTCGGGCTTTCGAATAGCTTGAACTAAACATTGCTGCTACTTTTTCTGCGTGAGCGCCATTACGAAGCTTTACGAATGTGATATAGTTAAAATTGCCCAGATTGGTGTCAATAGTTTTCCAGTCACCATTACCTCCATCTTGAGTAAACTTTGTTGCTTTGAATTCCATTGGGAATAAAGCATCAAAACGTATGGAGGAATTGACCGGGAAATCGGCTAAAATACCACTAACGGTAAAGAACTCACCTCTAAAGCGCAGTGGTTTTCCAAGCACGTCGGTCGACCCGAAGAACTTTTTAGCCGTTGATTCCGTTATGATCGCAGATTGAATATCGGGAAATGGTTTCATGGTATCGCCCGCTAACAAGTGAAAGCTAAAAACCGAGAAAAAAGTGCTGTCTACAAAGGCGGTGGTGTGGCCATCCATGATTTTGCTGCGATCACTTGTTGACAGGATTTGGTCAACATCGGTCGCTATGCGAACAAGGTGTTTTACTTCAGGAATGTTCCGCGCGAATACGGCCAGCGGTGCGGGCACTCCCTCCCAGGAGGACTTTTTTCCATTGACGTCGAAAGTCGAATTTAACCGATAGATCGATTGATAATCTTGATGGAATCTATCATAACTCTTCTCGTCCTGCACCCAGATCAAAAGAAGGATCGCCGTGGCCAAACCTATAGCGAGACCTCCAATGTTAATGAGACTATAGAATTTGTTTGAAGCTAGATTACGCCAAGCAATTTTGATGTAGTTCTTCAGCATCATAGTTATTTGTTGTTAGTTGTTTGTTCTTGGTAAGGCATCGCGAATAACCAACAACCAAGAACTAATAACTAAATTTATTCATTCCTCAAACTATCAACCGGATTAGCGCTTGCTGCTTTAATGGCCTGTACGCTCATCGTAAAAAATGCCACACAAATGGCTACCAAACCAGCTAATGCAAATATCCACCATTGAATTTCTATCCGATAGGCAAAGCTCTGTAGCCATTTATTCATGGCCCACCAAGCGATGGGTGAAGCAATTAAGATCGATAATACCACTAGTTTTAAGAAGTCTTTCGAAAGTAAAGCGACAATCCCTGCAATAGAAGCACCCAGTACCTTGCGGATACCGATTTCCTTCGTGCGCTGATAGGCCGTTAAAGTGATCAAACCCAACAGACCTAAGCAACTTATTAGAATAGCGACGACTGTTGCTAGGTTGATAATTTTCGACATTTGTCGTTCTTGCGTATATAAGTCTTCAATGCTTTTATCGTAGAAGGTATATTCAAAAGTCTCTTCCGGATAAAACTTTTTCCAGCGTTTTTCTATTTCAGCGATGCTTTCTTGCCAGCTTTCCGGATTACGTTCCCTTAATTTTATATTGTATGTTGCATTTATTTGCTTATCAATGAGCAAAATAATAGGATCAATAGAACTGTAAAATGTCTTATTGTGAAAATCCTTTACGACGCCTACAATAGGAGCCTGTCTGTCATCTTGGGGACCGATGAATTTCCCGATCGCGTCTTTTGGCGATTTAATACCCAATACCCTTAACATAGTTTCATTAATTAGATACTCTTTTACGGTATCAAGCGGCAAGAGATTGCGACCGGCCAATAACTGCATATTGTAAAGTGCAAGATAGGCGGTATCGATATTCTTTAGATAAGGTTGGAATTCCTTTTTTGCACCACCATTATCAGGTATATAATCGTAGTTATTGCTTATTGTATTATTGCTTAGAGGAGGGGCTGCTAAGGAAACGGCTTCTATTCCTTTCAGCTTTTTCAACTCATTTAACAAGGTATATTTGGTGCCTTTGTCGTTACTCACTTTTCGCCAGGGAACATTCACCAATAAGATGGCATCTTTGTTAAATCCTAAATCTTTATGTAGTGTATATCGAAGCTGCTGACCTACTATAACCGCGCACACAATAAATAACATGGCAATTACAAACTGGAAAATGATAAGCGCTTTTCGGAGTGATAGTCGAACACTTCCAATAGTAATAAGGCTTTGATTCCTAAGAATTTGAATGGGATTGACACGTGTAATCAGCCAGCCAGGATACAGGCCCGCACATAGGGTGGTGAGCAATAAGAATAACCAGAACAGAGCGAAAATCCGGAAGTAGTTAATGTAAGCGTGCATCTGTTCAGGAAATAGTTCTTTGAAGGATAGCAGAAACAAGTAAGTGAGAAAACAAGAAAGGATCGCTGCTAACAGGCAAGTAATAAAAGTCTCGCCTAAAAATTGATAGATTAACCGTCTACCTGAACTACCCATTGTTTTGCGAACAGCGATTTCTTTCCCCCGCTTAGGTAATTGTGCCGTGCTCAGATTAATAAAATTGATAATAGCTAAAATTAACAAAAAGATTGCTACGCCAATGAGACCTAATAGAACAGGTTTGTTAGCTTTATGGACATTATTTTCTCCGTATTCGGTGGTAAAGTGCATAGTGGCGACAGGAATCAGGCGTTGATCCCGTTTAAATCGCCATTTTTCAAATAAGTCTTTTGTGTTCTTTACAGAAAGCGCATTAATTTGCTGCTGCGTTTTGGCAACAACACTTTTTTCGTCAAGTTGTATATATAATTTATCATTGGAATTGGTGGAGCCCCAGTCGCTCTGTGAAAAATAATCCTTAGGTAAGGGAAAAAACTCCTTGCCGTAAAAACTAGTAGCAAATGTTAAATCATCAACAATCCCGCTAACCTGCTTTTGAATTGTATCGTTATAGATTAGTGTTTTGCCAATGATATCGTTAAAACCTATACGAGGGAAATACTTTTCAGCCCGGCTTTTTGTTAAAACAACGGTGTTGGGATTATTGAGTGCCTCATCTTTAGCTCCAGCTAGCCACTCGTAGGGAAGCATGTTAAAGTATTTAGCTACTGTCATTACTTGACGATCTGGCGATTTAAACGTATTCTCTTTACCCTCTGCCTGCGGTACGGTTACTTGTTCCATAAACTGTTCTGCAACAGGTACGACGAACTTAATGCCGGGAATCTCCGTTTCTATCGCCCGGCCAAGAGGTTTGGGCACGCCAACATTGTGTCCTTCCTGTCCGTCAAATTCCATATGGCTTACCACATTGAAAATTTGCTTGTGATTTGGAATTGCCTGTTCGAAGCCGAATTCAAAACTGACCAATTGATAAATAATAAAACAAGCACTGATACCGATACTTAAACCTAAAATATTTAAGCTGGTGAACAATTTATTGTGCCACAGCTGACGGAAAATTGTTTTCAACATTGTAGTTATTTGTAGTTAGTTGTTTGTTCTTGGTAAGGCATTGCGAATAACCAAGAACTAGTAACGAAATTTATTCTGTTCTTAAACTTTTGACCGGGTTGGCGCGTGCAGATTTGATAGCACGAAAGCCAATGGTAAGCATGGCAATTGAGATGGCTAAAAGGCCTACCAATGCAAAAATCCACCACTCTATATTAACTCGATACGCAAAGTCTTCCAACCATTTATTCATACCCAGCCAGGCAATGGGTACAGCTATGCAAATGGCAATGAGCACAAGCTTTAGGAAGTCCTTGGACAATAACTGAACTAGTCCCTGAACACTTGCGCCCAATACCTTTCTGATTCCGATCTCTTTAACTCGTTGTTCAGCGACAAAAGTGGCTAGACCCAAAAGGCCCATGCAGGAAATCAAGACAGCGAGCAATGCAAGAATGCCTACGATTTCACTAGTTGTTTGATCGGTTTTGTAAAGCTCTGCGAAATGATCATCTAAAAATTGGTATTCAAAATCACTATCGGGACTTATGCGTTTCCATACGGATTGAATATAGGCCAGCGCATCGGTGGCTCTCTCTGTGTCGATCTTGATAGACAATTCATTATAACCGAAATCTTTTTGGTTGAATAGGCATAGTGTTTCTATTTTATGATGCAACGAATTGAAGTTGAAATCTTTCGCAATGCCAATGATCGTGCTGGCTGAATCTAAACCGTTAAATCCGAAGCGTTTACCTATTAAGGATGAAATTGGCTCATTGGGACTTTCTTTAAGTAGTTCTTTGGCTAAGGTTTCATTAATGATATATGTTTTCCCATTTTCGTTTGGTCTGTCCTTTGAAAAGTTGCGCCCTGCAAGAAGAGGGATCTGGTAGACGGTCAAAAAATCGGGATCTACTACAATTTGAGAAGTTGCAAGCTCTTTTACCGCCCCATTTCCGTAAAACTTAACCCCTGTTTGGTGAAGGTTGTTACCTAATTTTTGTTGATTGGCCGCAACCCCTTTAATTAAGCTATTTGCGAGCAGCTCCTGTTTCAGCGTTTCATACTTTCTATTGGCATAGTTGTCAAGTGTAACCGTAACGATCTGTTCACGCGTAAAACCCACATCTTTTTTCTGCATAAATCGAAGTTGCTTAATCGCCAACAAGGTTGCCGTCATTAATACAATCGCACAAGTAAATTGTCCGACCACTAAAACATTGCGAAAAAAAGTTTTGTTTCTGCCGTTGTTGACCGTGCCCTTTAGTACGACCGTCGGCTTAAATGCAGACAGGTATGCCGCAGGATACAATCCTGCCATAAACCCAAGGAAGATAGCGCCGATTAATAAAAGAAACAATAAGTTTAGACTGCTAAATATGGGAAAATCAATTGATCGGAGACTAATATGGTTTACGTAGAGGAGCATTAATTTTACCATACCGCAGGCTAGGGCTAGCGCTATAAAACAGAGAAAAATAGATTCTCCGATAAATTGAAGATAGAGTTGCCCTCTTTTGGCCCCCGTACTTTTTCTGACACCGATTTCTTTCGCACGGCCAGCTGAGCGGGCAGTCGTTAGATTCACAAAATTAATGGACGCGATAACAAGCACAGCAATGGCTATGACAAAGAAAATAATGGTATACTTACTATTAAACTTTTGATAATTGATATAGTCATGCGTTATATCTGTAGACTCTGCATGCACATCACGGAGCTTTTGCAGGAATAGTTCATAACCTTTTGCTTGTTCTTCGCCCATTCGTTTCTTAAGGAAAGCGGGAAATCTTTTTTCAAGATTTTTCATACTAACATTAGGTGCAATTTCCAGATAAGTCGTTAACCAATTGCTTCCCCAGTTCTGCATCTGTTGAGGGCCTACATAGGTGTTCATCGAGAATAGCGCGTCGAACTGAATATGCGAATTTTCAGGAATGTCTGTTAAGACTCCGGTGACGGTAAAACTGGTTGTATCCCGGCCATAGGTGGTGACGGTTTTTCCCAGCGCGTCCTCTTTACCGAAGATATTTATAGCAGTTTTTTCGGTAAGCACAAGGCTATTCGGCTTTTGAAGGGCAGTGGATCTGTTGCCTTTGAGTAATTTAAAATCAAATAGTTGTAAGAATGTGGAGTCGACTAGAAAAGTAGAAGGGAATGCATGCCGGTTACCGTTTAGTTGAAAAGAAACTTTGCCGAATTGATTGATCCGTGTAAAGTTAACAATTTCGGCAAATTCTTGCTGGAGACTAGGTCCCATGGGATACATAGAGAGCGCGACCTTTTGAGGAGAGATCATTCCCTCCCATTTTTGAACCTCATTCAGGCGATAGATATTCTTTTTATGGATTGCATCAAAGTTCCGTTCGTAGTTCACGAAGAGAATAATCACAATACAGACAGCCATACCAATGGCTAGGCCCAAAATATTGAGCAGCGAATAAAACTTGTTTTTCCACAAGTTGCGCCAAGCCGTTTTGAAATAGTTTTTCAACATGGTGTTAGTTCTTTAAGGTGTTTCAGCTATTCGCCCGAGGGCTCATGGTTTCAGCATCGTGTCTGTCTTTTATGGTGCTTCAGCTATCCACCATAGGTGGATGGTTTTAACATAATAGTTATTTGTTGTTAGTTAATCGTTCGTGGCCCAATAACCAATAACGAGGAACGAATAACCAAATCATTCCTTCCCTAAGCTATTTGCAATGGTTTATCATCGTGGTATCAACTTGTAATCCGACTATCCAAAATACTTCCATAAGATATAATTGTTTGTATATAAGTGTTTTATGTTGTTATTTTTTAGCGTGCGGTGTCCGAAATCGGACAGATTGATGTTCGATTTCGGACATCTAGGGGTAGCATAGAGCATAAGAAGTCATTCTTTACAATAGCGTAACAAAGAGGCATACAAAATGAGATACAACCAACAATGCCTGGCAAGCAAATCGTTAATTTGCAGCATGTTATTAGTGAAGATGGGATAAAATAATGAAAGCTGCAGTAATAGAAAAAAAGGGTACTGATCCGAGATTTAAGATAAAGGAACTTCCTCGGCCGATTATTAAGAGCGGACAAGTGCTGGTTCGGAATTATGCTTCATCAGTTAATCCGATAGACGTAATGGCGCGCAATGGGAGGGCTTTGCTCGCTAGTGCCGGTTTTAGTAACCAAGTAATCGGCAGTGATTTTTGTGGTAAAGTATTACAATCAAAAAGTCGACTGTTTAAGGAAGGGGATGAGGTGTTTGGAATGATTTCCGCAATAAAAGGTGGCGCCTATGCGGAAGAGCTGACAGTTAATGCGGATCAAATAGCATTAAAACCGAAGAATCTTGATTACGTGGAAGCAGCCGTGATACCCTTGGTGGGACTGACTGCATATCAAGGATTATTTAAGGTAGGTAGAATACAAGAAAAGGAGAATATTTTGATTACCGGTTGCACAGGAGGCGTTGGCTCGGTGGCCGTTCAATTGGCACGAACTTTAGACTGTCACATTAGCGGTTTATGTAGCGAGAAACATCGAGCATATGCTCATAGCGTGGGTTGCGATGTGGTGATCGACTATCAAAATCAGCAGATTCCTTCAGGTGCCCGGTTTGATCTTATATTTGATGCGGCCGGCATGTACACGTATAGCGACTTGAAACATCATTTAAACGAACAGGGCCTATTCGTGACCACAAGAGGCGAAACCAATAATATAAAGGGTTTGGTCAAAACGGCGGTTGATGTTGTATTTGAACCTTATATGAAGTTTGTTTTTGTCAAGCCCAATGCCGACGATCTCAACGTATTAAAGGAAATGATTGAGCAGGGGAAACTAAAATTGCATATTGAAAAAACCTTTTTGCTAAATCAATTAACCGAAGCACAAAGAATGATGAAAAATGGTGGTTTTGTCGGAAAAATAGGAGTCGATATTGGTGAATAATAAATAGTTGAGAGGATCTTGTTGAGTTTTTTGTGGACATGGCACTAATACCTAATATGGATATTTATTTAACCATTCCCAAAAATTGTCGCGATGAATTACTTGTGTTATCTCAGGCTTGTAGTTATCTACAAAGGCTTTTGGGAAATTCACTTTGGTTTTTGGATTCCATTTAAACTCAAAAGCATATAATTTGCCGTCAATTTCTTCTATATAATCTACTTCAGCTTGTTGTTTGTTCCGCCAGAAGTAGGTAGATCCGTAAAAACCATTATAGGCTAGCAGTTTTTTTCTTTCGGAAAGTAAGAAGTTTTCCCATAATGAGCCAATATCCTGTCGGGCTTCCAGTGAACTATAGTTACCTATCAAGCTATTTCTGACACCATTATCGTAGAAAAAAATTTTCTTTTTGGTGTTGATTTCGTTTCGTAGATTTCTGCTAAAAGTTCCCAAACGATAAACTACAAAGACTTGTTCCAATAGATATATATATTGGTCTACCGTTTTTACGTCTGCATCAACTATTCTTGATAACTCATTTAATGATACCTCCGAACCGACTTGCCAAGCAAGCGCTTTTAATATTTTTTCTAATAGCATGGGCTTTTTAACGCCCGTAAGCGCCAGAATATCCTTATAGAGATAGCTGTTTGTTAAATTAGTCAATAAAGGCTTTGCTTCTTGTGGAGAAGTTATGATCTCAGGATAGGAGCCATAAATTAGATAGAGTGACAGTTTTTGAATACTTTGTAAAAGACCTTCGTGTGTCACCAATTCGGAAAAGCTAATGGGATAAAGAAAATATTCCCATTTCCTACCGGTTAATGGCTCTTGCGTAATGTTCGCGATATTTAGAGCTGATGAACCTGTTAATATAAGTTGAAGGCCTAAGTTTTCGTCAACCAATTGTTTACAGATAATCCCAATATCCGGAATCATTTGGGCTTCATCAAGTACAACGATTTTCTTGTCACCAAAACTTTGCTTTAATAAAGCAATCTGATCTGTTTGCCAAATGTTTCGGGTTATTATATCATCACCATTAAAATAAATGGCTTTTTCCGGGAGTTCAGATACGACCTGTTTAACTAAGGTCGTTTTTCCTACCTGCCTCGGACCGAATAGAATAAGAACTTTCTTATGATCTATTCGCTGTAGTAGTCGGTCTTTTAATTCTCTTTGTATCATTAACTATACAAATATATAACTTTTATGGATTTGATTCCATAAAAAGCATAACTTTTATGGATTTGATTCCGCAAAAAGCATAACTTTTATGGATTACTAAACTTGGTAAACTGTTTGCAATATGTTGAGTATCATAATTCAATAAAAGCGATTCTCTTAAGAGTGGTTTGGATTAGCCAGGCGAGGCTTGTTTTTCTATTAGTTGAAATCACTTTGTCTTAAATTACCCTCAAATTGTCAGAATTACCTATAATTTGGTGCGAATTTCTTCCGTATTTTTACCAATATGTTAGTAAGGAACACGTTCTAACATAAAGAGCCAGTTAATGAAAGGTCTAAATAAATGATTCTATGGAGAAGACACAAAATCCACCCACTATTTGGCAAGAGCTAGGTAATGCCATTCGAGGTACAGAAGCTGACTACACGCAGATAAGTTTAAAACGAGCTATTTTGTTACTAGCTGTTCCTATGATTTTAGAGCTCATGATGGAGTCGATTTTTGCTGTTGTAGATATTTATTTTGTAGGCAAATTAGGTCCCTCAGCGGTGGCTACTGTGGGACTTACTGAAACGTATCTGTTTCTATTATATTCCATTGCAATGGGACTTTCCACGGCAGTAACAGCAATTATAGCACGTAGAATTGGTGAACGGAAAAAAGAAGAAGTGGGATTGTCTGCTGTTCAAGCAATATTCATTGCAATCTTAGCGTCCCTGCCTTTTGCATTAGCCGGTATCTTTTTTTCTAAAGAGCTGCTTGCCCTTATGGGAGCAGATGATTGGGCCATACAGCATGGCTATGGTTATACCCAGTGGATGCTAGGTGGAAATGCAGTAGTGATGTTGCTTTTTGTAATGAATGCGATATTTCGAGGTGCGGGGGATGCGGCAATCGCTATGCGTGTACTGTGGGTGGCTAATGGCATTAATATTCTCTTAGATCCGCTACTCATATTCGGCTGGGGGCCAATTCCTGCTTTTGGTATTGAAGGTGCGGCTATTGCAACCAATTTGGGCAGAGGGGTAGGTGTGGTGATGCAGCTATGGGTACTATTTAAAGGGGGAAAACATATTCGCGTGCGTATGGATCAGCTAGTTTGGGATATGAAAACAATGTTTGCCATATTGCGTACATCCTTGGGTGGTATCGGTCAGATGTTAGTGGCGATGACTTCCTGGATTTTTCTAATGCGAATTTTAGCAGAAGTTGGAAGCGAGGCAGTGGCGGGCTCAACCATTGCCATGCGTATCATGATGTTCTGTATGATGCCTGCTTGGGGCCTATCGAATGCTGCCGCCACTTTAGTGGGCCAGAATTTAGGAGCAGAGAGACCCGATCGGGCCGAGTCTGCCGTGTGGAAGATTGGCCGCTATAATATGGTGTTCATGCTTATCATTTCATTGGTGTTTTTCTTCTTTAATAAAGCATTGGTAGGCGCCTTTAGCATGGATGACCGGGTTATTTCTATAGGGAGCGAATGGCTGCGTATTATCTCTTACTCTTTTTTTATTTATGGTTGGTGGATGGTGTCTGTACAGGCTTTTAACGGTGCCGGCGACACAAAAACACCAACAATGATAAACCTCGTATTCTTTTGGCTTATTCAGATTCCGCTTGCCTATTTTCTGGCTATTTCGCTTAATCTGTCCCATACAGGTGTGTTCTGGGGAATATTTGCTTCCGAAACAGCGGTAGGTATTTTTACCCTTTGGCTTTTTTCGCGAGGCCGATGGAAAACGGTTAAGGTTTAGATTGCAGTACGAAGTATCAAGAGGTCAGCCTTCCGCAGGCAAGTAGGTATCAGGATATTTCGACGTTAAGGATTTTATGGTGCTGAAATATCCTGATATTTGTATTGTTTCGTTCTCAAGTGTTATCATTTTATAAGGTAAGTACCCTATCTGGTTAGGATGGGTTGCGTTCCTATTCAGACCGTAAAGACTTCACCGGATTTGCCATCGCGGCTTTAATAGCTTGGTAACTCACAGTAAAAAAGGCAATAACCAGTCCTAAGAAAGTGGCTGCTACAAATATCCACCAGTGAATTTCCATATGATAAGCAAAATTGGCTAACCATTGATCCATAGCAAACCAGGCGAGGGGTGATGATATAAGCCCCGCGATTAATACTAATTTCATGAAATCGGTGGATAGTAGTTTGATAATATTGTTAACGGATGCGCCAAGTACTTTACGTACCCCAATTTCTTTCGTACGCTGTTGAGCAGTATAGGTTGCAAGACCCAATAATCCTAAACAGGCGATAAAGATTGCCATGCTAGAGAAAATGGAAAATACGTTCCTGAAATGGGCGTCAGCTTCATATTGCCGATTAAAGCTCTCATCAAGGAAGCTATATAAATATGGGCGTTGTGGCGCCAATTTTGTCCATATCTCGCCTAATTTACTAATCGTTGCCGGTAAATTATCCGACTGTATTTGCAAACTCAGAAATCGGCTTGCCATAGGAGCTAAGCGTAAGGTTAGGGGTTCAACACGTTTATGAAGAGAAAGATAATTAAAATCTTTTGTTACACCGATTACCGTTCCGTCCCGTCCCCATTGCGAAAAGCGCTTCCCGATAATATCTTTCGGGTTGCTATAACCATAAAGCCTTGCCGTAGCTTCATTAATGACTAAAGAATGTAATGTGTCTGCCGGGAAATCACGCGAGTAAGGCCTGCCGGCGACCATTTCAATGCCGAAATGGGGAATGAAATCAATATCCACTTCAAAGATGGCCGGAACTTCCATAACGGAATTACCATTTGCCGTCTCGATACTCGTACCGGCATTGGGGAAATAGCTGCCAGGGACGCTACGGGATGCAGATACGGATACGACTTCTTTTTCGCGCAAAAAAGCCTGCTTAATGGACTCCAATTGCCGGAGTACCTGTTCATCATAATTGAAGTCTATGACCAACATATGGTTTTTTTTAAACCCGAGATTTTTATTTTGCAAGTGATCTAACTGTGATACGACGATAACAGTTCCGGCGATTAGGGCAATTGACAAGCTAAACTGGAAAATAACCAAACCTTTCCTTAAAAGGACTCCTTTTGGAGAAGTACGGAAAACACCTCGAAGGATGGTAATGGGCTTGAAACCGGATAAGACTAACGCAGGGTAGCTTCCTGCTAAAAAGCCGGTAATGAACAGGGTAAGGAGGAAAAGTAAAAATGTTTGCCAAGTAAAGACAAAATCCGCGTTGATCTGCTTCCCGGTAACAGCGGCGACAAACGGGAAAAGCAGTAAAACCAATAAAAGCGCTAAAACAGCTGATATGAAAATCATAAGGAACGATTCAGTCAGAAACTGCCAAATCAATTCTTTTCTTGTGCTTCCTATTACTTTACGTACGCCAACCTCTTTAGCCCGCTCAAGCGAGCGTGCCGTTGCCAAATTCATAAAGTTGATGCACGCTATACATAAAATAAAAATACCTATTACCCCAAAAATGTATAAATTGGCTAAACTACCGGTAGCGCCGGGCTGACGATCGGCACTTGAGTGCAAATAAGCATTTAACATCGGTTCAAAGGCAATACTGTACCGACCATCATCATTAGCATGGTGCCGATTTAGAAAGGCAGGAATGTCTGCCGTTAACTGCTCAAGATTTGCTTTTTCCGAAAGTAGGAAATAAGTATAGAAATCCACATAACCCCACTCATCAAAAACCTCTGCCCAAGATTGCTTAAAGGAGCTCATAGACATGAGCGCGTCAAAAGTGAAGTGTGAATTAGGGGGTATGTCTTCTAAAATACCGGTTACTGTATAGACACCTGGGGCGGCTCTCCCACCGGTATTACCTCCTTCAATGGTTTTGCCAATTGGATTTTCGTCACCAAAATATTTTTTAGCCGTACTCTTAGTAAGCACGGCGGAATAAGGGGCAACAAGTGCTGTTTTTGGATTACCGGCAAGCAATTTCCAACTGAAGACACTAAAGGTGTTGGAATCAGCAAAAAAGACATTGTCTTCTTGAAAGGCTTTGTCACCATAGCGAAGCAATACAGGGGATCTGCCGGAAAATTGGACAACCTCTTCTACTCCCGGAAAATCAGCTTCTAGCGCTTTTCCCACCGGTGCATTCCCCCAAATTTGATAGGTATAATCCCCTTTTTGCCCCGCTTTCGTTGTTCCGCTGGTTCCGATCTCTTTATAACCGTGAACAACGCGATAAATCCGATCCTTTTTCGTATGATACTGATCATATGATAGTTCATTTCGAATGTAAAGTCCGATAAGAAGACAGCTGGCAAGGCCGATAGCCATTCCGGCTATATTAAGCGCCGTGTATCCCTTGTTTTTTAAGAGGGTTCGCCAAGCGATTTTCATGTAATTCTTTTTCATATTAAGTATCTTTTGAGTTGTAAGTTTTAAGTCTCACGTTTTACGTATAAGGCGCTACAAAAATTCTAATGGTCTTCGATGTGGCTTATTATTTAGCTCTTTTATTAGTTTCGAGTTACTTATGACCTAAAACTTGCTACTCAGAACACTATTCACTTCGCAAAGAATCAACCGGATTCGCTATTGCAGCTTTAATAGCTTGATAGCTTACCGTTAATAAGGCGATTGTAACTGCGCCTAGTCCGGCGAAGGCAAACATCCACCATTGCACGGTTATTTTAAATGCAAAGTTCTCTAACCATTTGTTCATGGCCCACCAGGCAATTGGTGTGGCAATCATTAACGCGATCAATACAAGTTTGATAAAGTCTTTAGAGAGCAGCCCGGTTATTCCGCCAACGGTAGCTCCCAGCACTTTGCGAATGCCAATTTCCTTGGTGCGTTGAAAGGCGGTAAAGGTGGCTAGGCCGTATAGTCCAAGGCAGCTGATCAACAAAGTTATAGCGGTAGCCACATTCACCAGTCGGGATGTACTATGCTCCTGCCGGTATAGCGATTTTATCGTGTCATCATAGAATTGATAAGAAAATGGCACTGTCGGGTAAACTTGCTTCCATTCTTGTTCAATAAGGGCAATCGCCTTTTTCCAGGAGGAAACCTTAGGTGAAGATAGTTTGATATTAAAAGTTGTTAATCCAGGCTTTTGCGCTGTAAAACCGAGTAAATCAATTGTGCTCTTCAAGTTAAACTGATGAAAATCTTTAATAACTCCAACAATAGTCCGCGGCGTGTTACCTTGATATAAAGTTTGCCCAATGGCCTCTTCGGCACGAGAGAAGCCAAAGGCTTTGAGCGCGGTTTCATTTAGAAGCAATTCGCGCACGGTATCCGTTAACTGGACGTTCCTTCCCGCAAGTAACGGTATTTGATAAAGATCAAGGTAATTATTGTCTATATTTTTAAACATCACTTGCTTTTGTATGGTGCCGTTTTTTCCGCGATAATCCATTAACCAAGCCGTCATTCGGTCAATCATCGGTAAGTCGCCCAAAGAAACCGCTGCGATCTCGGGATGTTGAGCCAGTCGTTGCTTTAAAACAAATTGAGAGCCTTGAAAAAGCGAGTCCTGCTGTAGCCTATAGGGGATTTCGACCGTTAAGATGGCTTCATGTTCAAAACCTAAATCTTTGTCCAAAGTATATTTCAGTTGTTGTCCGATAATAATGGAGCAAATCACAAATACCTGCGCAATTACAAACTGGAACACAATCAGTCCCTTACGGAGATTCAACTGATAGCCCCTAATCGATTGCTTTGTTTCGCCTTTTAATACGCGGACTGTTTGTACACGGGTAGCGAGCCAGCTAGGATAGAGTCCTGCAAGAACCGTAATAATACTGATCAATGCAATGGAAAAGGCAATCATACCGGGATAATTGGTGAAATTGTCCATACCCTCGGGGATGTATTCCGCAAAAACGCGCAGGGATAAAAATGTTAGAAATAGTGACAAGGCGACTGCTAGTAGACAGACAACAAAAGTTTCCAATAAGTAAGAACGGATAATGATTCCTGACGTACTTCCTAACGTTTTCCGAACACTTATTTCTTTTGCACGCTGCGGTATTTGTGCGGTGGTCAGGTTAATATAATTGATACAGGCTAAAGCAAGCAAAAATGTAGCGATTCCGATAAGTCCATATAATACGGTTTTATTGGCAGTACGGGTGTCAGATTGAGTGGCAAAATGTTTGTCCTTCAGCTGAAGCAGCTTAAAATGTGATTTAAAGTTACGTTGTTTAAAAACCTCGCTGTTGACTTTTTCGTTTAGCGCATTCAATTGATCAAGAACGGTCTTAGCACTCACTCCTTTCTTAAGCTTAACAAACAACAGCTCGTTGGAAGATAAGCTGCTCCAATCGGTACTGGTTAGACTTTCTTGGTCTATAGGAAAAAACTCTTGTGCAGGAAAACTATTGAGATAGCCTAAATCAGCGAGAACACCGGATACCGTTTTTTGTATGGTATCATTATAGGTGATGGTTTGCCCAATAATTTCTGAAGGGCGTTTACCGGGGAAATAGTATTGTGCTCGCGAAGCAGTTAATATAACTTGCTCTGGTGTTTTCAGAGCCTGATGGGCATTTCCCGCTAGCCATTGATAGCCTATCATTTTAAAATAGCCTGGTAATGTGGCTATCCGTTCAGAGAGGTTTTCTACCAACGGACTTTTGGTAGTTTCGGCCGTTTCATAATGCTGATAATAAACAGGAGAAACCTCCTCCAGCCCGGAAATTTCCCGGAGCATTGCAGGCAATACACCTTTAGGAACAACAGCCATCTCACGATCCCGTCCATCTGGTGTTTTGAAGCTCGATGTCAGTTGAAAAATGCGTTCACGATCGGGTTCAAATTTATCATAACTAAATTCAAAGCTAACCATTCGAAAGATGATCCAGGACGCGCTAATGCCGATGGCCAATCCCAAAATATTTAAACCTGTAAATAGTCGATTCCGCCATAAATAACGAAAGGTCGCTTTAAGGTGATGATTAATCATTTGGTCTTACTGTATAAGATTTCAATATGTATTGTGTCGATTACGTTGTTGCCGGGTACTATTTTTCAATGACGAACGTACCTTAACCAACTGTTTGTGCACAATTAGGCGGCCACAATAAAAAAGCAGTGCTTTCGCAGCTTGAACGAGGTTTACGATAAAGTGATGTACGGAAATGAACAAAGAGTGTTCGTTTCCGTACAAAGGACAGCTGAGAATACCATTTTGTAAGGTAACCTTTAGGAGGGCGGTATAAAGGTCCCATAAAGAAAGATCCCGAAGCGTAAAAGTGTCGGGGATTGATTCGGTAAAAAGGTGTCCTAATTCTTGAGTTAAATCCAAGAGTATTATGTTTTTTAGATGATATTTTGGAACATGATTGATATATCCAGACCGTAATTCAGAGAGACTTTTAGACTGCGAAGAATCTATTTAGCCATCATAAAAGCGTATCTTTGCAGTCTAAAAGTATATAAATGGTAATAAATGAAACCTTAATGGTCAGAAGCGGTGGGAGATGTGAGTTAAGTAACAAAGAAGGGGAATTGGTGGTTTATAGCATAACTCCTGATAGCTATTCGAATAATGAGCTTGTAATAGCCAAGACATTAGCGGATCAGCTGGAAGGTAAAGAAGCTTTTTCTCCCGAAGATTGGCGTTTCTTGCCGGATGTTATGTGGAGTGAGCTACCGGCCGTGCAGGTATTAGCTTGGCGGGTACTTAATCGTCTAAAAGGAGAAAGTTGGGCTGCGGACTCACTTGGCATTCTTTATTTAGAACCAGAGACGCTTTCGTGGGCACAAGCTGGGGTTTTTGAAGAAGGAGAAGCTCTTAAGCCGATGCATAAGGATGCAAATGGCAATGTGCTCCAAAATGGCGATTCCGTGGTATTGACAAAAACATTGGACGTAAAAGGAAGTTCGCTCTCTGCGAAATTAGGAACCGTAGTGAAAAATATTCGTTTAGTTGAGGATAATCCCGAACAGATAGAAGGAAGAGTAGAAGGGCAGCTGATTGTGATCTTGACTAAGTATTTACGGAAGCAATAAGAATAAATTTTGCGGTCCAGTGCCGCAAAATTTATAATCAAAGATAAAGGTATTTGTGCAAGGCTGCAGCAAGGTTTAGGAAAGACTACAACGCATTGCTAGGTTCTACGGCAGGGCGTCATTTGCCGTTTCAACCGGTTCGTTATTTACAACAGTCCCTTCTTGGATTCGCCTTTCTAATTGAGCGAAATGGGTGTCACAACAGGCCTTGGCAATCGTTTGAAAACGCTCATAACAAGCCATAGCAATTTCAAGCTCGCGATCATTTGGTGCAGCTTCCTTTTTATAACGAACAGCGTGTAGACTGTTGCTAAGTGATTTAAAAGCTTGTTTGGCATCTGATCCACCAAAAGCAAAACAATCGGCAAGCTGTGGAGATATGAGCTTTGTTATCTGTAGCAGAAATGGAAGTGTACTCTGATCTACATGATAGCCAAGGCAGGCGTAGATTAAACCAATGCAAAGTTGTTCCATACTCTGTGAAACAAGGAACATGGCGATGTGGGTGTCTTGTCTTTGATGAATAGCATGATGGGCACAGACTAAAAAAGTGTCCGACTTATACTTTTTGTAATTCCAAACGGATCTTGCCTTTTCCAAGGCAAGGCTCCAGTCGGGTTCCGGAATTAGTAGGGCTGGTTTATCTGAATGTATATAAAGTGTTGTTCCGAGGCTTAGTGTTTGGATAAAAAAGCGATTTTTCTTTTCCAAAGCTTGGCTGACGCGCTGATGTGCAGATAAAATAACCGTGACGCGAATTTCGGGATGCACAATGATGTGACTTTTGGTGGTACTGCTGTTGGCGCCAATGCCCAATAAAAAACAGTGATCCGTTTGCTGATTGTCGGGTATATCTTGATAGAGCGTTATCTTTCTTGAATTGCCTGTTTCATGGCCAATAAGAACCAATTGTTGCAAGTTCTCTTTTTTGATGAGGTTTGTGCAAATGGTGTTTAATGTCTTTTTTTGCTCATAATTTAATTGTTTGCCTAGCTGATCTGGAAAAGATAAAGTAATAGCAGTTGAAGTAGAAGAGGCCATTGCTTCAATAGCAGGCTGACTGCCTTTTTGCTGAATCATGTCCTCCAATACGATCATATTTTGTTGATAATAATTCGCACACCATGTTAGCAACGGGATTAGCTTATCAATTAATTGCTCAAGCTCCTCCTGCTCCACATCGAACTGCCTTTGGTAACGAACTGCCGTATAGGATTGATCGATCAATTTGAGTAATCGATAGTAATAAGATTCTTCTTTATCAAATACCTGACTAAGATCAGGAATATATTTAGCCATTAATTTTAGGTGCTCCTGCAAACTATGGCTAGGACGATCGCGCTTGAAGATAGCCTGCTCTATGCCACGGAATGTTAATTCCGTGGCCTGATGCAGCATAAAGAGCGCTTGTGCAAAATTTCCTTTGTTTCTGTAGAACTCCATACCTTCCAAAAAATCGCTTTGCTTGCGCTTCGCTTTTTCATAATGTTCAACCGCCTTCATGCACGTGTTTTCCAGTTCTTTTTTGGTGGGATCGGGAAGTGCCTTTTGACCTATACCGAGTTTAAGATTTTGTTCGCGGCAAGCTAAACTATAATAAAGCACCCCATTATTGATGGCGGTTTTTAACTCACCATAGGGTATCAATGTAAAATGGTGAAAGGGAATTTCTGCGAAACAAAGCTCGGCCATGGGTTCTAGGGCTTTAGTGGGAATCTGACATTTAGAGTCAATAACTACCAGTACATGCTGTTTCTTTTCGCTAAAAAAAGAATAAGAAAATTTGAAAATGCGATCGACGGGGATTTTCTCCGCCAGTTTTTCCAGAACAGGTTTGATATCATCCATAATCAAAGGGTTTACAATGTATACTTATTTATTTGATAGGCTTTAAATCTCTAAGAATTCATTTGGATGAATCAAATATACTTTCAATCCATATTTATTGTAAAGAATTTCTTTACAATTATAAAGAAAATATTTCAATATGCAAATAAAATGTAAAGAAATTCTGTATAAATTGAATATTTGTCGGTACGAGTAACTAGAAAAAGACCATATGACCCCTTTAGGAGAATATTTAGCAAAGAAGTCTGTCAATAAATCGCTTGTTGCTAGACGCACGGGCCTTAGTAAACCAAGAGTTAGTGAGCTGTCGCTCAACCCCACAGCAAAATTAAGAGCCGATGAATTGGTATTAATTGCAAAGGCAATTGACGTTGATCCCTGTGAGCTATTAATAAAGCTTTACGGGCATCTCGAGCTGAAAGAGAGTAGGTAACAGAGTGAGCAGATTACAATCTCTCCTTGAACATATGGGGGCCGAGGGCACTGATTTCAATGCTTTTTGGATAGCAAAGTATAACAGGAAAAGTGAAGGTGCAACAACAAAATTTTCCAAAATTCGGTAGTGCAAAGGGAATGTTAACTTAAAACATCATTTATTCACTTCTCAACGAGTTCACCGGATTCGCTTTTGCTGCTCGTAACGACTGAAAACCAACTGTCAAAATTGCTATTAGCAGTGCGGCAACTCCCGCCAAGGGAAAGACCCAAACGGGCATATCCATACGATAAACAAAATCTTCCAACCACAGATTCATAATCCACCAAGCAATAGGGGCTGCAATTAGAAAGGCAATAATAACAGGTTTCACGAATTCGCGGATCACTTTACCGGTGATATTAGCTACCGAAGCACCCAATACCTTCCGTATGCCGATTTCCTTTACTTTTTGATGAATAATAATAAGTGCTAGACCAAATAAGCCCATGCATGAAAGCAAAATGGCGATTCCTGCCGAGACTGAAAAAAGCGTAGCTAGGCGCTTTTCTTTCTTATACCAGCGATCGATATTTTCATCAATATAACTCCCTTTAAATTCAGCATCCGGTTCCAAGCTGGCATAAGTTTTCTTTAGCATATCCATAGTAGCAACCGGGTTTTTCGTATTGACTTTTACGAAAATGTAATCTAGCGAAGCGTTGCCTTCAATAGCGATTGTGAGTGGCTCCGTTGGGTTGTGCATAGAATATAGGTGAAAATCCGGAATGATGCCTATGATATGCCAGCCATTGCGACCCGCCGAATCGGTGTTAATATGGCGCCCCAGTAATTGTCCGCTACCGAGTTGCTTGGCCATACTTTCCGTGATGATAACGGCTTCTGATGTGTCTGCTGAAAAAGCAACAGAGAAATCCCTCCCTTCCAATGGTTTAATGGATAGTGTTTTCAAAAAATCGTAATCAGCTGAAATGTAAGTCGTTTTTATATTCTTTCCTTCATGGCTAAAACCGACCTGCGATTTAGAAGTGCTCCCATCTTTGCCAACGCCCAAATTAACGTCTGCACCCGTTACACTTACTACTGAAGGATTAGAGGCAAGACGCATACGCAATTTGGCACTAATATCCCGCCCGCGTGTAACGTCCTTAACGGGTATACTAATAATTGAAGATGTATTATAACCCAAACTAGCCGTACGTAGATGCTGAAATTGTAAGTAACATATAGCCGTCGCACAGATCAGTACAATAGCGGTGATAAACTGGAGCGTAATAAGAATGTTCCTGCCGATTCCTGATTTAATAATGCTGAATTTGCCTTTAAAGATATCTGTAGTTTTAAGCTTATTCAAGATGAAAAAGGGGTATCCGGATGATAAAAAGGAGATGAGTATCCATATAGCACATACACTGACCGCCATTTGCGGATTGTAAAGAACTGCATGGTCGAGTTTAAAAAAATTATAAAGGGTCAGTATTTTAATAAGCGTAGCTACACCTAACAAACCTATAAATAATGAGAAGCCGATCTGTATAAAATTCTCCCAAAACAATTGTCCCCATACCTGCCGGGCGGCGGCTCCTAGACATTTCCTGACACCTAATTCTTTACTTCTGGTAAAGGATAAACTTATTTGGATATTGATAAAGTTGAAGCAGGCGATAAATAAAATAACGATACTTACCAACAAAAGAATATAAAGATAGGTCTTGCTGACGGTGTCGCCTGAGCCTATTTCAGTATTAAAGTGAAGGTTGTTTAAGGATAATAATCGCATACCTAAATAGTCACCGTTGGCATCCGCTTTGAATCCATCTCTTTTTAAAGATGCTCCATCTGGATGCAAATACTTTTGCACAAACAAACGCAGTTGCTTTTCCACCTGTGCTTGACTTACATGTGGCGCGAGGCGCACGTATACATTGTGATGCTGCTCATACCATTCTTCCTTGGTTCTGGCCCAATTGGGGTCTAGTTCTGTACGTGCCAAGATGGGGAGCTTAAAGGTTGAATTTTGCGGAGCGTCTTCCATTACAGCAGATACGATAAGACGCTTCCAATCGCCTCCTATTTTAATCTCAACTGGTTTTCCTATGGGATCTTGTTCACCAAACAAATTAGTTGCAGTCGTTTGATTCAGCACGATAGCATCGATGTTATCCAACGGTGAGCGAGTTTGACCTTGTATAATACGGAAGGAAAAGATATCGAAAAAGTCAGGATCAACTAGATTTATTCCCTGCTCGAGTGATTTGGCTCCATTACGAATTTCTCTACCACTGTTTTTAATTCGAGTTACTTTGTCGATCCCAATGTTTTCCTTCTTCAGGTAGGTAGCTACCGGATAACCCATGGTAGCGCCAAGTTCCGTACCCTTTACCAAATTATGAAATTCATAAAGCTTAAATACGCGATCTTTATACCGATGAAACTTATCAAAAGAAAATTCGTGATAAACAGCAGCCAATAATAGCATGCTACAGATAAAGGCGATGGCCATTCCCAATATATTAATAAAGGTGTGCGCCCTATGCTTTAGCATATTGCGCCAGGCAATTTTTAGATAGTTTCTTATCATTTCGTTGTCCGTTACTCGTTGTTTGATCTGACGCGTATTGGCAGATTTCGGCATCTTGATTGACAGGTCTACCAATAACTAGCAACCAAGAACCGATAATTAAATTTATTCGCTTCTCAACGCATTAACCGGCTTATTAAGCGCTGTTTTAATGGTTTGCAAAGCAATTATGAATAATGTAATTCCACCTAAAACCAGCATGGGCATAATAAAAGTACTTGCTTCCAACGCTGTCCTTACGTAATAATTTGTTAACCATTTTTTCATTATCCAATAGCTAGTCGGTACCGCTATGCATGCCGCTAATAGAAACAGTGGATATACATCGTGGATGAACAGATAAATAATTTGTCTAACAGAGGCTCCTAAAACCTTTCGTATGCCTATTTCCTTCACCCTTTTTTGTAGATTGTGTGATATGAGCCCTACAATGCCTAATAGAACGATGATCATTGCAAGTATAGTCGCTACTGTTCCTGCATGTTTCAACTGCATTTCCGTCCTATACTGTTGTGCTAGTTTAGCATCCATAAACGTGTAATCGAACGGGGCGGTTGGTAATATTTGCTTCCAAGCAGCAGTTAAATGATTTAATGAAACGCCGACATTTCCTGGTTTTAAGCGAATACTGAAATAGCGGTAAACATTACTGTTTTTTATGTTAAACCATAGCATTGGTCCGATGGGAAAGTGCATAGAGTTCCCGTAAAAATTTTTTGTTACACCTGCAATGATCGCAGAACTTGCATCCGTAAAATAAATGGCTTGATTAACGGCATCGGCAGGATTGCTATAACCAAGTGCCTTTGATAAAGCTTCATTGATTACTACACGGTCCGTAGGTTCGGACGCTTCGTTAGGGCTATAAAAATTGCCCGCAAGTAGCGGTATTTTATAGGTTTCGGCAAAATGCCGATCGGAAAAAACTAAACCGGTACTGATGGGATCGGTGCCTGTCGCGTTTTTCAGAACGTTTGTATTGCCCGAAGACATCGCCCCGGGGATATCATAAGAGATGGAAATATTTTCAACCTCGGGGAGTTTAGCGAGTTCTTGCCTTAATACTTCGGTATGTCGTAAGCCTTCTGCAGTCCAATCGCGTGGCACCTGTACCGTTAATAGATATTCTTTATCATAACCTAGGTTTTTGCTAAAGAACAAACTAACCTGTTGGGCAATAATAGCCGATGATGTCAGTGCAATCAGCGCAATAGCAAATTGAACACTGATTAACCCCCGAAGAAGAAAGGACCCATCTTTGCTTTGTGCCAGCTTACCGCGTGCTGACTGGACGGTAGGAAGCGAGGATAAACGGAGCGCCGGATAGGCTCCGGCAAATAGTCCTATTATTAAACAACTAAGGATAGCGAATATCCAAAACGACCCAGGTAAGTTGAAAAGTGAGGGGATGGATTTTCCCAATACGTTGGATATTACCTTCGACAAGAAGGGATAAAGGCAGACTGATAATAACATGGATATAATCACCGCTAACTGGGCCTCTGCAATAAATTGAGTCTGTAATTGTTTCTTGGTACCTCCAACCACTTTTCTGATACCAATTTCTTTTAATCGACCGGCAGATGTATTAATGCTGATGTTTACAAAATTAATGACGGCCAATAGCAAGATCGCAAAAGCAACGATCGAGACGGTGTACAGCAAATGCTTAATCGATCCATCACCTTTTTCCAGATGATAGGTCTTTAAAGGTGCCAGCGAGGCTTTATAATCTTTTACGATCGCTTTAGGAGCATGTGCTTGAATGAGATCTCGTATAGGTTTCTCCAAAGAACTTGGGGAGACATTTGGTTGTAGCTCTAAATAGGAAGCTATATAAAGGCTTTGCCAATCGTCAATAGGTCGGTCAAAAAAGCTGGTTGATTGTATTGGTAGTATTAAATCTGTCGCGGGGCCTGTCAAGTTTAAAACAGCATTTTCTCCTTTGTGTTCCAACACGCCACCAATCGTAAAAAGCTGTTCTTGATTGTTAAAGTTCCGGACGGTAAGTTGTTTACCTAGCGCCTCCTCGTTCCCAAACAGACGCTTAGCAAAAGGAGCAGATAATATGACCTGATCGGGTGTTTTAAGTGCAGCGTTTACATCGCCGCTAAGTAACTTGAAACCGAACATTTCAAATAAACTTGAATCAGCTACAATAGCGTTACTTTGAACAGGTTGGCCGTCATAGGCAATAATAGCCGTGATGCCATCAAAGCGGAAATAGTTCTTTACTAAATGGGGATAATTCTCCTTAAGAGCCCGCGGGAGCATACCAATAGCGGAATATTCATTAAGATTACTTTTTAAGAGATATTGCTGATCAATATGTTTAATGTCTTGATTGACCCGAAGTTCCTGCCATACAAATGCACCGATAAGCAATGTAAAGGATAAGCCACAGGCTAAGCCCAGTATATTGATCGCTGTATTGAATTTGTGTTTTCGTAAGTTCCTCCAAGCAATTTTGATATAATTTTTAAGCATATTGTTAATTTTTCGGCGATGTATCGGCTATTCATTGAATTGCTTAAAAACTTTGCCAAATCGAATGGGCATTATAAGGTCTTGATTTTTAGTGTATTTTGCTAGTGTAAGTGGTGTGGCTGTTCGATATCGAACAGCAGAGTGTGCGATACCGTACAGTGGATTAGGTTGCGTTAATGGGAATTTATCTAGGCGTCTACTTTTTTGATCATCTCAAGATGATCGATTCCATGGGGTATTTGCAATATTAGTGGATGTTTTATATTTTTGATAATCATGTACGAAAAAGCGCAGATATTGAAAATACTTAAGGCGAAGAAGCAAGAGCTAGTACGAAAGTATCATGTTTCGGAGCTTGGCTTGTTCGGTTCATATGCTAGGGGAGATTATAGCGTTGAAAGCGATATTGACATCCTCGTTGATTTCGACAAACGTATCGATGGATTTGAGTATATTCGTCTCGCTCATGAATTGGAAGATCTCTTTCACCAAAAAGTAGATTTAGTTTCCCGAAAGGGAATTAAGCCCTTATATCTTCCTTATGTGGAAAATAGCTTAGTGCATGTCTGAACGGAATCTTTCGTTGCTATTGCTCGATATCGAAGAAGCTATTACGGCAATTCTTGATTATACGAACAGCTATACCTTCGAAGACTTTGAGGCGGATGCTAAAACCAGGCATGCCGTTGAACGGAATTTTGAAATTATAGGTGAGGCGGCTGCCAGAGTTCCCTCAAGTTTCAAAGTGAGGAATTCACACATCGAATGGCGGATCTTGAAGGATTTCAGAAACTTTATCATCCATGAATATTTTGGGATTAACAACGAAATTGTGTGGGAAACTGTACAATTGAGATTGCCCGAATTGTTAGTCGAAATCCGTTTAATAAGGGATAGGCTTTAATCATCAAAATACCAAAGAATACTGTACCGATTATTTTGTTCTTTTCTTTGTAGCTTTTAGTCATGTGAGAAGACCTTCTGCCCAAAAGTCTATCTTTATGACCCTTCTACGTTCTTGATCATTTCAATATGATCAATCCCATCTTCATCATAGACTTCTCCATCCACAACAAATCCAAGTGATTCGTAAAAGGGTGTGGCATATACTTGGGCTCCAATGCGGATGGGACCTTCCCCAAATAGCTCATAACACGCTTGAATAGCCCGTTTCATCAGCTCTTTCCCCAAGCCGGTTCCTCTGGCGAGCTTGCTGGTAACAATACGTCCGATGGACATTTCCCGATAAGAGACACCTGGCGGAACCAAACGGGCATAGGCTGCCAAGGTTTCGTCCTGATAGATTAATAAATGATGGCACAACTGGTCTTTATTATCGGCATCCAAATAGGCACAATTTTGTTCTACGACAAACACCTCACTTCTTAATCTTAAAAGCGCATATAATTCATAAGGATTAAATGCGTCGAAAAGTCTGATGTACTGCCTGAGGGAGCTAATATCAAGTTTCATAATAGGACAAAGATACAGGCTTTTTTTTGTTTAAGTATCAAGCCTGCCTGCCGGTAGGCAGGTATCAAGTATTCTTAAACTCCCATTTGTAGAGTTACGTCTTATATCTCGCTAACGGCATCTTTTTTTAGTCTACTAACCAATAACGAGCCACTAATAACCAATAGTAAAGATTTTAGGAGCCTCTTCTGATTAAATCATGCATTCAATCTAATAAATTCCTGAGGAGAAAGAACGGGTAGAGAAGGGAGGCTGTTTTTCTGAAAATGTTGATCGCGACTAATGACAAAATCAAGTTTGTGATGCAGAGCCGTATAATATAATAAAGCATCTTCCACGTCAGTCATCGATGAATGGATCGCCGCCAAAACCTGTTCATGAG
The DNA here is from genome assembly GCF_054130995.1 of Olivibacter sp. SA151. Lineage (NCBI taxonomy): Bacteria > Pseudomonadati > Bacteroidota > Sphingobacteriia > Sphingobacteriales > Sphingobacteriaceae > Olivibacter > Olivibacter sp. SA151. Next base: position 102,131 of record NZ_CP096391.1, read on the forward strand.
GAATTTCGATACTGTTTAAAAAGCTTAATAACAAACCGAGAATTTCTTTTGCTTTAACGGGACCATATGATTTGGTGATCCAGTAAGCACATATTTGTATGACAGAAGGGGATACGTATCCTTTTATCTTCCCTTGTTCTGCCCAGACTATAATGGTTTTTCCTTCTTCATAGGCTTTTCTTTGGAGAACAAAATCTAGTAGAATGTTGACATCCAACAATACTTTAAAAGCCATATTTATCCGCGTTATCCTCAAAATAATCTTTTGCCAAATCCACTTGATCCTGGATTTCAGGTTTTGGCAAACTTTCAATAAGCTGAACGATTCCTTTCTCAGACGGCTTTTTCACAATGAATGTTCTAAAATAACTTTCTACAAGCTCGGAAACACTACTGTGTTTTTGGGTGGCATATGCTTTTACCTGTGCCAATAGCTGTTCATCAATAGTTAGATTTAATTTTGCTTTCATGGGCCATTCTAAATAAAGCAAATATACGCATAAATTTATAATATACGCATCCGTTGCGAGCAAGATGTTTTATTTCATTACGAGATGGGCTAAACCGTTAATCATATCTTTCCCGCAGATAAATAAGATTTTCCTCAATCCAAAATTCGTTTAGTGACAGCAAGGAAGTGGTGAAATTCTTGATTTGGTGAATTGGCAGTTTCATCGGGTTGTATTGCACGCTTGCTTTTATACCTCTACTATAGTAATCCCTTTTCTTCTAGCGATACCTTTATCTCCTTGTGCTTATCCCAGAACTTTGTTTTGATGGTATGCATTACCGTCTTGAATTCAGGCAGATTTCTAAAAGGTTTAACTAAAGGATCTCTTTCAAGTAAAAGTATCCAATATTGATAATTATCTACCTTGCTAAATAGCTTCAAGTGATCGAGGGTTTTCTTGCTGTCTTTCAGGTAAGCATAATACATCGCTAGGTGTACGTGCTTATAAATAGATTGGTCATTGTCTGCAAACTCTTTAAAACTGGTTATGAATTTATTCGACTCCTCTTTAAAGCCCAATTTAGCTAGAACGATTCCAATAGTAAGGTCTACGTGTTTAAAAATGTCCAATTGTTGAGCTTCACGCAGGTTAATAAATTGCCTGTAATACCGATAAGCGGCTTGATAGTCGCCAATGTAACAGTAAACATTTCCTATTTCCTGCAAAATATGGAGTTGTGTACTATCTCTATCCCATTCTTTCAGCAACAACTGCTTCGTTTGTTCGGTACTTCCGTCTTTGGCAAAAAGGATGGCTGCCTTCACCCAGATAGCATAGGAATTTTCGGGATTGTAACTTATCGACTTATTAATGTAATGAAGTGATTCTTCGACAAATCCGGTTTGTATCAGCGCATTGCTGAGGTGTAAATAGTTAACGCTTGTGGTCGTAGAATCTTGTAATCCCGCATTCAACTTAACCCCTAGAAGCGCATACTCGAGGTACTTGGCGGTATTGGGAATAGAATAGTTATAAAAATCTGATAAAAAGTGGATAGCCAAAATGGAATTAGGATTGTATTCCAAGGCTTTTTCGAGATAGGGAACGGCAGCCTCATAATCTTTTTGATGTGCATAAAATAAAGCTTTGGCAATAAGGCTCTCGGGCAAAAGAGGGTCGCATAAAAGTGCTTTATCTGCGTAAAAACCCATTTCGGCGGTATAAATTTTTCTTTCTTGAAAAAGATCCAGGTAGTAGTAGGCAATGGCAGAAACGGCATAAGCAAGGGCAAATTGAGGATCTTCTTTAACAGCCTTTTTGAAATAGCTGATAGCTTGCGCTAAATTGGTACGGCCACCTTTATGTAATAAATCGCTGCCTTTCAAAAAAAGGTCGTATGCCACCAAATTCTCGGTCGGATTTTTTTCAATCCTCGATCGTTCTTCACGAGTAATGGTCGCTTGAACTTCTTTGGCAATGTCTTTTGCAATCTCCTGCTGCAATTGAAAAATATCTTTAACCTCTCTGCGGTATTGACGAGACCATAAGTGTCGATCATTTGGAGCTTCAATCAACTGCACATTTAACAAAATTTGGTTACCGATCTTTTGACCGCTCCCCTCTACAAAATAATTTACATTTAGTTCTTTTGCCATCTCAGGGATGGATTTGAATATATTTCTATACTTTTCGGACGATGTCCTACTCGTTACTTTCAAATCTTTTATTTTTTGAAGGTTATTGAGCGTAGATTCCATGAGACCATTGATTAAATAGACATTAGTGGAATCATTGCTGTCATTTTTGAAAGGTAATACGGCAATCGATTTTTCAAGTGAGCTCTTAGCAGATGAAGCTTTCATACCATACCTGAGTAAAGCGATGGCTAATACAACGATTAACCCGGCAGATAGTAAGATAAAAATGAAGCGTCGATTACGGTTTTTGGAAATAGCAGGAGGAGGAATATTTTCCGTTGCCTCTCTTTGACTATTAGCCGCTCCGGGAGGGAAGCCATAATATTCGCGAAAGCACTTGATAAAATAGGATGTGCTGCTAAAACCGACACGGTCTGCTACTTCAGAAACGTTTAAGGAAGACTCCCGTAGCAGATTCATCGCATGCTCTAAACGCACCTGCCTGATTAGTTGACTTACTGACAAATTGCTGAGCTTTCTCACTTTACGGAGTAGGTTTGAACGGCTCATATTCAGCTCTTCAGCGAGTTCGGAAACGCCAAACTGCTCATTGGAGAGATTTTTCTCCACGATGGTAGCAATTTGACGGATAAACTCATTAGCAACGGGTTGATAATCAGGCATTGGTTTACATCTTGTCTTTTCATATCAAACTTAGACAAATTCCCTTTTATAGGCAATATAATACCGTCACATATAAAAGGAAATTGCTGGTCTCTTCTCTGCGTTTGGAGCTTATTGTTATAAAGGAAATATACCTATTTGAACGATTATGCATCATAATTTATATCGATTCATCATAATTTATATTGTCATCTCTAAACTTGATGGTTTTATCCGCATGGCTATTTGGTGCTTCCTGTGAACTAGAACGATCTTTACAACATAAAAAAATCGAAAACAACTAATACTAGCCATCATGAAAACGAAAGAAAGAAATTTATCAAAAGCAGCTTTTACATTATCCTTTTTAATAGCCTTGTTTATTATGACCGGATGTCAAGGCGGTTCTAACCAAAAGGAAAATGCTATTGAAGATAAGGACAAGGTAGCCGCTCCAAAAGTTGATATCCACACAGCGGTTATAACGGGAAATTTGGAAGCTGTTCAGCAGCATATCGATGCGGGAACAGATCTAAATAAGAAAGACCCTTATGGCGGATCGAGTCCTTTAATATCCGCAGCGTTATTTGATAAGCCGGAAATGGTTAAGCTATTAATCGACGCAGGAGCAGATCTGAATTTTCAGAATAAGGAGGGGTCCACTGCACTTATTACGGCCGCATTTTTTGGTCGGCCTCATATTGTCAAAATGTTACTGGATAGTGGGGCTGATAAAACAATAAAGAATAAATATGGAGCTACAGCCTACGAATCTGTAGCAGCACCCTTCAGTGAAGTCAAGAGTACCTATGATATGATGGGTAAAATGCTTAAGCCTTTTGGATTGGAGTTGGATTACGCATATCTCGAAAAAATTCGACCGGAGATAGCTGCCCAAGTGAAATAATATACAACGAAAAAGGAAAGAATATGCCAGTACTAGATAGAAGATATGATATTGATTGGATGCGGGTCATCGCGATTGCATTGCTCTTGATATATCATATAGCAATCGGTTTCCAGCCTTGGGGGATGATGATCGGGTTTATCACGAATGAAAGATCATGGGATGCTTTGTGGATCCCTATGAGCATGATGAACATATGGCGGATACCACTTTTATTTTATGTGTCAGGGATGGGTGTCTATTTCGCCATGAGAAATAGAAGCTGGAAACAACTTTTTTTGGAGAGAGCCAAAAGAATATTACTTCCATTTCTTTTTGGGATGCTATTGATCGTTCCTCTCCACATTTATATATGGCAAAGGTATTATCATTTTGATACAGCCTATTTACCCGGTCCCGGCCATCTATGGTTTCTTGGTAACCTTTTTGTTTATGTTATCGTGTTCGCGCCGATTTTTTTCTATTTAAAGCGGCAAGAACATAGTCGGCTAGTGAATAGCATGAAAAAGATAATTAGTAGTCCGCAAGGTATACTATTAGTAATGAGTGTATTTATCGCCGAAGTTTTATTAATTGATCCGATGCCTTTTGAATTGTATGCGATGACATGGCATGGTTTCGTTCTGGGGATGCTGGCGTTCTTCTTCGGCTTTTGTTTTGTCTTGTGTGGTGCTACCTTTTGGCATATGATTCTAAGGTGGCGATGGCTGTTTCTTGCGTTTGCAGTAACCTTTTTTATAATAAGGATTACTTATTTTCAGTCTTCAGCGCCGACTTATATGCTGTCTATTGAGTCGAACAGCTGGATTATTTCATTTTTTGCATTTGCGTACAAATATTTCAATTATCCCAGCAACCTACTTCGCTATTTAAGCCGTGCGGCGTACCCGTTTTACATACTTCATATGATTTTTCTTTACCTTGGATCTTATTTTATCTTTCCATTGGATATAGATGTACGTATTCAATTTGTTTTGGTTTTGCTCGCGACGATAACCGGTTGTTTCCTAACTTATGAATTCTTTATCAGAAGAATAGGTTTTATCGGGCGACTATTTGGGTTAAAATGAAAGCAAGTATTTCCTGCTTTCTATTTTTGATGTTTCGTTCAAGCAGCTTACCCCCCTCTTACGGTGCGCCCTTTCTTCTGCCCAACAACTAAGAACCGATAACCAATAACTAAATTCACTCGTTGCGCAAACTATTCACCGGATTGGCCAATGCGGCTTTAATTGCTTGAAAGCTGATCGTCAGAAAAGCGATGATCAGGGCCATGACTAAAGCAAAACCAAAAATCCACCATTCCATCTCAATGCGATAAGCAAAGTCGTTTAACCAGTTGCTCATAACATACCACGCCAAGGGAAGAGCGATGACCGCAGCAATGAGGACTAGACGTAAAAAATCGGTAGAAAGTAGTCGAATAATCGTTGTGGTACTGGCGCCTAGTACTTTCCGAATACCTATTTCTTTGACTCGCTGTGTGATGGTAAAAGCAGAAAGACCGAACAAGCCCAAACAGGCGATGGCAATGGCAATACACGAAAATAAGGTAAATATTACCTGTTGTTGCTGTTCCGCTTTATAAAGATCAGAAAAGCGGTCATCCAAAAAAGTATAAGTAAAAGGTGTTTCCGGTAAGTATTTTTCCCAGACTGCTTGTAAGTGCGCTAAAGCTTGCTGGACATTCCCGTTAACCTTGACAGAAATTCGTCCATAACCGTTCTCATCAGTAGAACTAAACAAAACTAAGGGTAAAATGCGTTGATGTAAAGATTCGAAATTGAAATCGTTCATAACGCCGACAATTTGTCCCGCCCTCGTGTCGTATTTAAAAGGTTTACCAATCGCGTCTTCCGGCGTTAATCCCAGAACACGAACTGCAGCTTCGTTCAGAATAAAGGAAGAAGTATCTCGCTCATTACCGACGCGAAAATTCCTGCCGGTAATGATATCTATTCCATAAGTAGGGATAAAACCGGCATCGCTACGTACATATTTGATATCCGCCTTTGAAGGAGCGAGGCCATTTCCTAAGTTAATTTGCGACCCGGCCGCATCTAACAACCTTCCCGAAGGAATTCGGCTTGATCGTCCTACTTCCTTAACGTTCGGGTTAGCCAATAGGCTGGTTTTAAACGATTGAAAAGTACCATCCAGTCCTTGGTTATTATTAAGCACAACGATCTGTTCTTTGTTAAAACCCAAACTTTTGTTTTGGATGTACTGAAGTTGCCTGAATACAATCAGGGTACCAACGATCAATATAATGGAAATGGAAAACTGAAAAACTACAAGTGCCTTTCGGAGCGAAAATGTATTCTCGCCGGTTTTGAAAATACCTTTCAGTACTTTGATAGGTTGGAAACCGGAAAGAAATAGGGCGGGATAAATGCCTGATAACACACCGATAATGAAGGGAAGAATCGTAATGGCAATTAAAATGGGGGCTTGTAGCAGATGGTTTAGCGTAAAGGTCTTTCCGGCCAGTAGATTTAATCCGGACAATGCCATTCCTGTCAATACAACCGATATCAACGAGGCCAGTAAGCAGAGCAGAACACTTTCGCTTAAGAACTGATAAATCAATTCTGTTTTCTCTGCTCCAACGACTTTCCGGATTCCAATTTCTTTTGCACGCAGGGCGGAGCGTGCGGTGGATAGGTTCATATAGTTGATACAAGCGATCAATAAAATAAAAAGACCTATTATAGAAAAAATATAAACCCGCTTGATATCGCCATTTTCTTCCAATTCGGAATCTTTATGAGAATGAAGGTGAATATCTGTTAATTTTTTTAAGGAAAGGAAGGTCCACTCCTGGGCTTTATTGTCGGCACCGGGAATATGTCTGTTTAAGAAAGACGGAAATTGTGCTTCCAGTTTGCCGGCATTGTAATCTTTAGGCAACAAAACATAGGTATAAAACGCGTTGTTTCCCCAATTGGTACGAAGTTGTTCTTCTCCATATATTGCAGTATCCCTTAATGTAGAAAAAGAGACCATGATATTGGGATGCCAATGCGCATTGGAAGGAAGCGATTTATAAACGCCCGTTACCGTACCGGTAAGCTTTTGGTCAACTTTTAATAACTTATTTAAAGGGTTTTCCATTCCAAAATACTTCTTGGCCATTTCTTCGGAAAGCATGATGGAATAAGGTTCTTGCAGTGCCGTTTTCGGATCACCTTTGGTTACTGTAAAATCAAAGACCTTAAAAAGGTTTTCATCCGCACAATAGACATTATCTTCATTGAATACCTTGTCTTGGTATTGAAAGGTCATACCCCCAATAGGAAGTATGCTGGTCAGTGCCTGGATTTCCTTAAAGTCGTTTTTTAATAAAGGACCAACAGGTGGCGCAACCGCACCGAGTTCTAGGGAGACGCTTTTACTCTCTGTATTTAAGAAAGTTCGTTCCACTCGATAGATTTGGTCTGCCTTGCTATTATAGCGGTCATAACTCAGTTCATCAAGTACATACAAGGCAATGAGTAGGCAACAGGTGATTCCGATACTCAAACCAAACAAGTTGATGAAGGAAACGAATTTGTAGCGTAGCAAATTTCGCCAAGCGATTTTTATGTAATTTTTTAACATGGTATCAAGTATTAAGTATCAAGCCTGCCTGCCGGTAGGCAGGTATCAAGATATGTTAAAAGCTCCTTTACGACGTTGCGTCTTATATCTTTACTCAACTTTATTGCCACAACAAAAAGAGCCCTTTTTAGCCGTTTGGGCTATTGCTATTCCAGCTGTTGTTCGAATATGGACAACCGGTGTTCGTATTCGGACACTGCTGAGACTTAGATTTTCGGCAACGTTCTCGTTAATAGCTTGATCATTTTCATGAAAGCAATGCGGTTAACTGATATTTTTGGAATACGAGGAGTATATATTGCTTTATATTCCTGTACAACAGCCAATTTTTACCAATATAAACTCAGGGTCGTGTTATCCGCGTCCTATTAGGAGCGGAAAAAACCTACTGTTTAAATTATGAAAAGAAAAAAAACCTATCCAACAGCTTTATTAGGGCTACTCGTAGTGCTCCTTTTGTACGGAAAAGGGTATGCACAACAAAACAAGACAAGTGAAACTATTCGCGGCACCGTTAGGGATGCTGATTCGAAGGAACCGATTAAAGGGGCTACCGTGCTAGTTCTCAGGTCATCCATTGTCGCACAGACGGATGAAAATGGCCATTTTCACCTATCACTTCCGGCAGGTAATAATGCCGTCTTGGTTGTCAGATCAATGGGGTATTCGCAGCAAGAGATTCCGATTACGAACCAGCAAACACTGCAGATCGCGCTCAAAAAAGACCAAGTAATGCTGGATGAGGTGGTGGCTATCGGATATGCTACCGTGAACCGGAAAGACCTAACAGGCTCAGTTTCTTCGTTGAATGATAAACAATTAAAAGACATCCCCATTAATTCAGCCGCGGAAGCACTTACCGGTAGGCTGGCAGGTGTGCAGGTAACTACATCAGAAGGCTCACCAGGGGCTAATGTCCAGTTGAAAATTCGAGGAGGAGGTTCTATTACCCAAGACAATTCACCTTTATATATTATCGATGGTATACAAGTGGAAGATGGCCTCAATAGCTTGTCCCCTCAAGATATCGCGTCCATTGACGTGTTGAAAGACGCCTCTTCTACAGCAATTTACGGGGCACGAGGAGCGAATGGTGTCGTGATTATCACCACAAAAGGAGGAAGGGAAATGAAAACGGAGATAGGCTATAGTAATATCTTTGGCTTAAAGCAATTGGCGAATAAGTTGGATGTGATGCGTCCTTATGATTTCGTAATCAGGCAGTATGAACGCACGAGGGGGAATACCAGCATGGAAGAGGGCTTTGCCGCGATGTACGGTCAATGGAATGAACTGGAAAAATATAAAAATGAGCCCTTCGTAGACTGGCAACAGAAAACATTTGGCAACGATGCATTCATGCAGACGCATAATCTGAGTATTACGGGCGGTACAGAAGCCATTCAGTATAACTTAAGCTTAACCAGCAATGATGAGGAAGGTATTATGCTTAACTCAGACTTTAATCGGAAAATGCTCAATTTTCGATTCGACAATAAGGTAAATAGTAAACTGAAAGTTGGTTTTAATGTTCGCTACAATAATCAAAAAATAAACGGAGCGGGAACTTCAGATGAATCGGGGTCGACTTATAATATGCTTCGGCATACCATAAAATATAGGCCTCTTACTGTTGGCGGTTTATCGGAAGAAGAGCTGGATGAAGCCTATTATGAAGAGACCAATACAGGAAATGCGCTTGGTATTATAAATCCGGTAGAGCTAAGCAATGCACAATACAGAAATAGACATACACGCGTCACCAATCTGAATGGCTATGCCAATTATGTGTTCAACGACTGGCTTTCATTCCGCACGGCAGCGGGTTTTAACTATCAACTCGAAGACATTAATCGTTTTGATGATGGGATCACTTCAAGGGCCAGAACATTAGGTGCACGCTTGCCTATGGTATCACTCTTGGGTACCGAACGCAACAGTTTTAACAACAGTAATGTCTTAACCTTTAAGATACAGCGCGAGCAACATCATATCGATGCGATTATAGGGAATGAATTTTATACCATATCGTCCAAGAGGACAGAAAATCAATTACGCTATTTTCCGGAGGGGATTAATGCTGAAAAAGCACTGGCCCAATTAAGCCTTGGTACGGTTATCCCAACCTATCCGCAAACCTATAATTCTGAAACACGCACGGTTTCTTTTTTCAATCGGACAAACTACGCTTTCGCGGATAAATATTTGGCCTCCTTTAGCATACGTGCCGATGCGTCTTCTAGATTCGCTTCCGATAAACGTTGGGGTTTCTTTCCTTCTGGCTCCATCGCCTGGCGGCTTTCAGCAGAACCTTTCCTGAAAAATATGCCTTTCATTTCGGATATGAAATTGAGGGCAAGCTATGGCTCAGCTGGAAATGACAGAATAGACGACTACTTGTTTTTAAATATCTTCGGTATTGGTTCTAAATATGCCCTCAATGAGCAGATATTACCAGGGCTGGCTGTTAATGATTTGGCAAATCGTGATCTGATATGGGAAACCACGGTATCCAAAAACATTGGATTGGACCTTGCCCTGTTTAACTCCCGTGTACAGCTTACGATAGATGCCTATCACAATAAAGTGAACGATTTATTGTTAAACGTACCTATACCCACTACCTCAGGGTATAAAACACAGTTACAGAATATCGGTAATACGTCCAATAAGGGCATCGAATTTCAACTCAATGCCACAGCCGTCAGCAATAAGAACTTTACGTGGAATACGGCATTCAATTTATCTTTTAACCGTAATCGGATTGACAAATTATCCAACAGCCAGTCTTATTATTATGAATACTCTGGTTTTGGCATCTCTGGTCAACCGGCAGATTATGTCGTGCAGGTAGGTCAATCTGTTGGTACTATGTATGGCTTTGTATCAGACGGCTTCTATTCAGTGAACGATTTTCATTATGATCCGGAGACTTCCATTTATACACTAAAAGAAGGTGTGGTGGACGTCTCCAACGCCATCGGCACTGCCCAGCCGGGATGGATGAAATTGAAAGACCTCGACGGTAACAACCGGATTGATGAAAATGATAAGACCATCATTGGCGATGCGACACCTAAATTTTCAGGCGGTTTGTATCAGCAATTCACCTATAAGAATTTTGATATGAGCATTTTTTTGAATTTCGTGTACGGAAACAAAATCTATAATGCCAACAAAATAGAATTTACCAATGGTTACAGCAGCAATTCAAACTCCTTAGCAATTATGAATGATCGTTGGAAGACCATCGATGGTAATGGCCAGGTAGTACAGCAAGTGGTAACCGAGGGGGGAAAGCAGGTGGTGAAAGGGATAGCACCTGATGCCTTGGCCGCCTTGAATCAGAATGCAAGTATCTGGATGCCCATCAGCGGTGTAGGTGCTTGGTACCCTACATCTTGGGCAATGGAAGACGGATCTTTTTTGAGGATAAATAACATCACTTTTGGCTATACTTTTCCGAGTGCTATGCTTCATAAAATCAAACTTAAAAAGTTAAGAGTTTATGGTACCGTGAATAATTTAGCCGTGTTTACCAATTATTCAGGTTATGATCCCGAGGTGAATACACGGAGAGCCGTGCCCACGACACCTGGAGTTGATTATTCAGCTTACCCACGAAGTAAAACATTTATTATCGGTCTTAATCTTACGCTTTAATACCATGATCATGATATCCAAGATTCATTTAAAAAGAATAATCCTTGTTCTTGTACTTTCCGTATCGCTATTTTCATGCAAGAACTATTTGGACCTGGAACCACCATCTGCGTTCAGTGAAAATTATGTATTCAGTAACCTGCCTAATGCAAGAAGTGCGGTACTAGGCGTATATGATCGTTTATCGGGTTTACAAGCCTATGGCAGTCGGTTAAGCTTGATGTATCCTTACGACAGTGATGAAATGGTTGGTGTTTTGAATGGTGCCGCTCCAGATAACAGTTCCAGAGACTTATCCCGCTATAATTTACAGGCAACCAATGCACAGCTCGCGGGGCCTTTTGAACAATTATATGCAGGTGTCGAACGAGCTAATATCTGTATTAAAAACATTCCCGCAATGGATCAGTACAGCAATGGTACGGCCTCTGAACAGTTGGAACTAAAGAGATTGCATGGAGAGGCCCTCACCCTAAGGGCACAGTTTTATTTTGAGCTTATTCGAAATTGGGGAGATTTACCGGCACCTTTCGAACCAGCAGCCGATCAGGCGGAGCTTACCCTGCCAAAGGTTGATCGTGATACGATCTACAATCGTTTGATTGCAGATCTGAAAACTGCGCAAGAGCTGTTACCTTGGCGAACAGAAGCAAGTAACGATGAGCGTATTACGAAAGGAGCCGCAAAGGCCTTGCGGGCAAGGCTGGCTTTGTATCGTGCCGGGTTTTCCCTTCGCAGAAGTAACCGTATGGAACGAACAGGTGATTACCTGTCTTTTTATCAGATTGCCCGAGATGAATGTTATGAACTCATGCAACATCGGGAACAACATACCCTCAATCCAAGCTTTCAGGCGGTATTCAAAGATGGAATTGATGCGTATACGCTCGACCCACATGGCGAAATCTTATTTGAAGTAGCTATGGGACGTGAAACAGATAGTAATTTAGGGTATTATGATGGTCCACGATTTTATGTGCCGGGAAATACCTCTTTATTAGGAAATGGCCAGATTAGAATTATTCCTGCTTATTTTTATGCCTTTGATTCGTTGGATACGCGACGGGATGTTACCTGTGCACCTTATTATAATGATCCGGATTATAGTAAAAAAGTGCAACCCTTGCTGAATATGACCAGCGGAAAATTCCGTTCGGATTGGATCAATCCGCGCCTTTCCTCCGCCATTCAGGCAACGGGTTTAAATTGGCCACTAATCCGATTTTCTGATGTCCTATTGATGTTTGCGGAGGCTGAAAATGAACTCCATAATGGGCCCACAAGCGAGGCCATATTAGCCTTACAGGAAGTGAGAACCCGTGCTTACGGCGGAAACGAAACCGGAAATATTCCAAACGACAAAGAGGGGTTTTTTAACAGCTTGGTACAGGAACGTTACCTTGAATTTGGCGGCGAGGGGATCCGAAAATACGACCTTATTCGCTGGAATCTGATCGGTCAGAAGATACAAGAGGTGCGGGATGTGTTGACTAAAATGAAAAATAAGGTAGCTCCCTATGATCAACTCCCGCAGTACATGTATTATAAACCGGCAGAACAGGAAGTTGTATGGGGAAATTCATTGTATAAAGCGAGTCCTGCAATCGCGCCTGAGGGTTTTGTAAGAGTAAATTGGATGGCAGCCTTAACAGATGTTTGGATTACCAATGTTGCCCAGCTTTTTAGGGCCAATCACAGCGAGCTATTTCCGATTCCACAGACCGCGATCGATGCCAACCCGAACCTAACACAAGACTATGGTTATTAATTGTAAACATTTAATCGCAGCGAGATGATACCCTACCGTTATATGAAAAAGTTTGGCCTGATATTAGGCCTTATGTGCCTATTTAGCTTTAAACAAACCGAAGAGCTACATATTTATTCCATTGGTGATTCTACCATGGCCGATTATACGGCAAGTTATCTCGATAAATTTGGTAAGGGGTACCCCATCCGTGGTTGGATGCAGCTTACACCCTCTTTATTTACAGAACATGTACATATACATAATGAGGCAATGAGCGGGCGCAGTTCAAAAAGTTTCCGTGATGAGGGTTTTTGGTCGAAGGTCATACAACAGGTTAAGGCTGGTGATTACGTGTTTATTCAGTTTGGCCATAATGACGCCAAACCAGATACGGCCAGGCATACAGAGCCATATACGACCTTCAAGCAAAATATAGAACGCTATGTTCGAGAGGTACAAGCAAAAAAAGCATATCCTATTCTATTTACGTCCATACCACATCGGAAATTCGATCAAGAAGGACATATCGTGGATACCCACGGCGCTTATTTAACGGTTATAGGTGAAGTAGCGAAGTTAACGCATACACCGCTTATCGATTTACATGCACTGGTAGCTGCTTTTTTAGAAAAAACGGGGCCGGAGCAATCCAAGGAATTATTTTTACATATTCCACCCGGAAAATTCGCGTCTTTACCCAAGGGGAAAAAGGACGATACGCATCTATCGGAATTTGGAGCGAAGTGCATTGCGGGGCTCGCAGTTTCCGCGTTGAAAGAAACCAACTTACCACTCCGCGCATATATTAAATAACCGTTAATTCTTAACCAAACCATGAAAAAATTTAATCATTATTCTAGAAAAGAGTTTTTAACGCGCAGCGGACTGATGCTCTCCTCACTGGCGTTGGATAAACTGCCTTCGTTTTCGAGCAGACTATCAACTGATCAAGTACAGGTAGGTATTATTGGAACCGGGTCGCGGGGTACCGGTTTAGCTAAAATATTAATGGGAATAAAAGGGGTGAAGATCACTGCATTATGCGACGTTTATCCACCTCATCTTAATAAAGCCCGTCAGATAGTAGGAGATAAGGTGTCGGCCTACACGGATTATCGAAAATTGTTGGAAGACAAAAACATCGAGGCTGTCATTATTGCTACACCGCTCTTTTTACACCATCCGATGGCGAAAGATGCTATACAAGCTGAAAAACACGTCTATCTTGAGAAAGCCATGGCCTATGATATTCCACAAGCAATTGATTTGCTGAAGGTTGTAGAGGCGTCATCGAAGGTATTCCAAGTAGGATTTCAATATCGTTATTTCGCGCTTTATCATAAGGTGAAGGAAGTGATCAGTCAAAATTGGTTAGGTAAGATTACACATTTTGAGTGTCAATATAATCGAAATTCCAATTGGCGTTTTCCCGTAAATAATCCGAAAGATGAAAAGCTGATCAATTGGCGGATGTATCGCGCCTATTGTGGCGGACCCCTATCCGAATTATGTGCACATCAGATTGATGCGGTGCATTATCTGCTGGATAAGAAACCTATAAAAGTTGTTGGGTTTGGAGGCATCAATTATTGGAAGGATGGCCGAGAGACTTACGATCACATCCGAACGGTTTATGAATATCCCGAAGGCATCCAGTCGAGCGTAACCTCTGTGCTGTCAAACGCTTATAACGGCTATAATATACGGATTTTAGGAGATCGGGCCACCTTAGAGATCCAAAGGGATAGAGCGTTTATTTATGCAGAGTCGACAAAGAACCAACAAGGTACTGTTGATGGCGTTACCGGCGCCACGCTTCTGGCTAGAACACAAGGAGAAGCCGAAGAGCTGATTTTTAAGGAAAAGAATGAGCAGCTACCCGATCCTTCCGTGCTTTCTTTACAACACTTTATTCATTGCATCGTGACCAATGATAAGCCTTTATCTAATGCGCATACGGCATATGATAGTACAATTGCCATACATATGGGCAATTTAGCAGCCGAGACGGAAACCGTTCAACACTGGAAACCCGAGTATACGCCATGACCTTATATCCTAAACAATCAATAAATCGCTATTATGGAAAGAATTAAATGGATGTTCATTGGCCTTGTAACATTAATTTCTTGTAGCAAGGCAACAATTGACACACCGTCAAAACAATTGACAAGTACTCGAAACGTACTGCCTAATGATGTTCTTGTGGCATTTCCGGGGGCTGAGGGATACGGAAAATTCGCTACAGGTGGACGAGGAGGAACGGTGTATTACGTAACCAACTTGAATAACTCGGGCCCCGGAAGTTTAAGAGATGCGGTAAGCCAACCCAATCGAACGGTACTGTTCAAGGTTTCGGGGACGATTTTTCTGGAAAGCAACTTATTTATTGCTCAAAATAATATCACCATTGCCGGACAGTCGGCCCCGGGGGATGGGATTTGTATTGCGGGGTACGGAACCGCAATACGGGCAAATAATATCATCATCAGGTATCTTCGGTTTAGACTGGGTGATATTAACGGTATCACAACGGATGCACTCTATACTTCGCTTCCGGCAGCGGGTGGCACCCCTTATGCAAATATTATCATTGATCATTGTTCCTTAAGCTGGTCGGTAGACGAAATCGGTTCTTTTTACGGTATCACGGATTTTTCGCTCCAATGGTGTATACTGAGCGAAAGCTTATATAAATCGGCCCATGAAAAAGGGACGCATGGCTATGGAGGAATCTGGGGAGGGAATAGATCTTCGTTTCATCATAATCTGCTAGCTCATAATTCAAGTAGAAATCCTCGTTTTTCAGGAACATTGGCTGCTACCGGTCCAGACGAAGAGTTGGTAGACTTCCGCAATAACGTGATCTATAATTGGGGTAATATAAATTCCACTTATGGCGGAGAGAATGGCGACTACAATATGGTTAACAACTATTATAAATATGGCCCTGCTACACCGGGGAGTACTCTAAGTAGTATAAGCAATAAGAGGAACCGGATCTTGCAATATACCAGTTATAGTATTTCCGCCGGCGATACCGTATGGGGTGGCAGGTTCTTTATCCAAGGGAATTTTATTGACGGATTTCCAGACGTAAGTGCTGACAATTGGGAGAAAGGGGTGCAACGCGACAGCTATTCCGGTGCAGCAGCACTTATTGCGGCTGCCAAACAAAGTTCGCCCTTCCCGACTTTACCGATGCTTACCAGTACAGCAGAAGACGCCTATGAGGAAGTGTTGAACAATGTAGGTGCAGTATTGCCCAAGCGAGATACTATCGATAAACGAATTATTCAGGAAGTAAGAAACAAAACAGCGACCTATGAGGGGGCTACTTATGCCTTGGTAAATACGACGGGTATCCTGCATCCGTCTGGTATCATCGATAGTCAACAAGACGTGGGTGGATGGCCCACACTGCAAAGTATTACACCGCCTGATGATTCAGATGGAGATGGTATACCAGATGCTTGGGAAACGGATCATCAGCTCGACCCAAATAACCCAAGCGACGGGAACAACTATGCTGCCGATGGATATACAATGCTCGAAAAATATTTGAATAGTTTGCAATAGTATCGCTTTTATTTCATGAGTTACGAGTTTTGAGTTGCGCGGATTAGTTGCGCTCAAAACTCATAACTCGCAACTCACAACTAAACTCACTCACTTCTCAACGATTTTATTGGATTAACCGTAGCAGCCCTTACCGATCGGAAAGCGATGGTGACAATAGCAATAACAAAGGTAATGGCGACAGCAAGCAGGAAAATATTAAGTCCTATTTCAATTTTGTAAGAAAAATCCTGTAAATAGGTTTTCATGCCCCACCAAGCGACCGGCGCAGCAATCATAAATGCAATGACCAGTAAACGAACGAATTCCCTCCCAAAAATCCAGAGAATATCCGGAATGGTAGCGCCCAAAACCTTCCGAACACCAATTTCCTTAGTTTTATGAAAGGCCATAAACGATATGAGGCCGTATAAACCAAGGCAGCCGATTAAAATAGCTACCAATGCAAAAGTTTGAATCAGTTTTAAGAGGGTATTATCGGTTTCATAGAATTGTGCAACTGCTTCATCCATAAATTGGTGCGAGTATACATAATCAGGATAGGTTTCACTCCATATTTTTTCAAAAGAGGCTAGCGTGGAAGTGAGGTGTTGACTGCTCAATTTAATGGAACAATTAACATATTCTTTGTTGTTAGATGCAATGCAAATAGCGTCCTTTTCGTTACGAAAGGAATAATTATAGAAATCTTTCACCACACCAACAATAGGACCACTATAAGCTGTGCCATTTATGGTGATATTTTTTCCAATTACTTCTTCTGCTGATATTAGATTAAGCTTTTTGACAAAAGTTTCATTCACCAAAAATTCGTTAATGGTATCAGACCGACGGATGTTCCTGCCGGCTGCCAAACGCATATTGAATGTAGACAAGTATTGGTCGTCTGCATATTTCAAATTGATGCTCCATCTTTCTTCTTCTGTCCGTGTATCATAGCGTACGCCGGTTGTTCTGTTCGATCGGGAAGCAGGAGGTTGAAAATTTAAGGAAACTGCTTGAACACCGTTGACGTTTTCAAGGCGGTTCTTGAGCGTCAACTTTTTATCGGCGTGATCACGATCCGCTTCCGGAATAGGGAGGTTGACAATAGCGCTTTTATCAAAACCAAGATCGGTATTATTGACATAATTTATCTGCCTCGCGATGATTAAAGTGCCAATGATAAGCATCTGTGAAATAGCAAATTGCCCTACTACCAATGATCTCCGTAAAGCAAAACCACCGACCTCGCGTTGAGTTATTTTGCTCCTTAGGGCTTGAATGGGTTTAAAACCGGCCAATACCAAGCCTGGATAAAACCCGGAGAGAAAAATAACAAAAGAAACAACACTTATTAAAAATACGGGCATTTGCCAAGCACTGAATAGATTTAAACGTATTTCGGATTGGAAGAGATCATTGATACTTGGCAAAAGCACCGATGCAAGCCCACATGCGATTAACGTAGAGATCAAAGTAATAAGTGCTGTTTCTGAAATAAACTGCCAAAAAAGTTGTTTCCGTTGGCTGCCCAGTACTTTTCGGATACCGATTTCTTTCGCACGATTGATCGCTTGTGCCGTAGCTAGGTTTGTGAAGTTAATACAGGCAGTAGAAAGCAATAATAGGCCGATAAATAACAACGCGTATAAATAATTTTTATTGACGGCGCCATTATAAACAGGGTTAAAATGAATGTCCCTTAGTGGTTGTAATTTGAAATTCCAAACCTTTGCATCCCGGCCTGGGTAATGTTTTTCTGAAGTTTGCCGCAGCGCTTTTTCAACTATATTTGCGTTTATACCTTCTTTCAACAAGGTGTAACATTGCGTGCCGCTGTATACACCATTCCATGCATCGTCGCGAGCTAACTCGGGATCTCGATCCTTCAAGTTCGCAAAGGAGAGGAATATTTCACTTTGAAGATCTGTGTTGTTTGGTAAATCTTGTAGGACAGCTTTAACTGTGAAATCAGTGTTATTATTGACTTTGATCACTTGTCCTAAAGGGTTGCTATCTCCAAAATATTTTTTTGCGATTTTTTCAGTGATGATTGCTGTGTTCGGATCTGTAAGGACTTCTGCCGACTCACCTTTTAAAATAGGAAAAGTAAAGATGGAGAAGTAGGCGGATTCTGTATAGGCGATTGAGCTTTCCTCATTAAATTTCTTCTTGTCCGGTGTTCCCGGTAGCGTGACTAAGACATCCCGAAAATTAATCGACCTTGCAGTATATTCGTCGAGATTAAAGTCCTCGCGAAAGGCCTTACCTAAGGGGCTAGGAACGCCAGCGGAATGATCCACAATATCATCTTGCCATTCTGTAACCAAACGATAGATTCTTTCTTTATCTTCGTGGAAATTGTCAAAACTAAAATGGTAATTGACCAACGCGAAAATCAGCAAGGCGCAGGTGATTCCTAAGGTGAGCCCGAATACATTAATGATGGTAAAGGATGTATTCCTTCTAATATTTCGCCAAGCGATTTTTATGTAGCTTTTTAACATCTTCTTATAGTTGTGAGTTGTGAGTTACGCGTTGCGAGTTTAGTTAAGCTCATAACTGGCAACTGATAACTCGTAACTGATTTATTCACTTCTCAACGATTTCGTTGGATTGGCCAAAGCTGCTTTAATAGCCTGAAAGCTAACTGTCAATATCGCTATGATGATGGCAGCGCACCCTGCAATAGCAAATACCCACCATTGGATTTCAATCCGATAGGCAAAATCCTGTAACCATTTGTTCATCGCCCACCAGGCTAAAGGTGAGGCGATGACAATGGCGACAAACACAAGCCTTAAAAAGTCTTTAGTCAGTAATTGTACGATGCCGTTTACGCTGGCGCCAAGAACTTTTCGAATTCCTATTTCTTTCGTGCGCTGTTCTGTGGTAAAGGCCGCTAAGCCGAACAACCCTAAACAGGCAATAAAGATGGCTAAGGCAGCAAAACTGGTGAATATATTGCCTGTACGCTTTACATCCATATACATATTGGCATAACCTTCATCTAAAAAGGTATAACGCATGGCTTGATCAGGTGAAAATTTCTTCCATACAGCACCGATTGCTTGCACTGCTGTGCTCATATCTTTACCGTTTATCTTGACAGCAAGCATGGTGGGGCTATTACTTAATGCCATACATAAACCCTCGACTTCATCCTTAAGTGATTCAAAATTAAAGTCTTCTACTACGCCGATAACTGTAAATACACGGCCATTAGTTATACGGGCACCTACAGGATTTTTGAGTCCCAAATCTTTCGCTAGCTTTTGATTTATGATAACTGCTTGCGAGTCGGTAACCATATCTTTATCAAAGTTTCTACCACTTAGTAGCGTCATTCCTAAAGTGGCGAGATAATTTTCATCAACCTCCCAAAACTGTCCCCCCGCAGGCGCTTCTTCCGTCGTTTTTCCTTCTTTCCAAAACGAATTGCCGTTTCTTTTTACCCCTTCCAAGCGCACGGGCAAGAAGTCACTTACCGAGGCGATTTTTACCTGCGGAAGCTTTTGAAGTTCTTCTTTCAGTACATTGATTTGATTACCCAGTGTATTTGTCCCTTGTAAAATCATTACTTGATCTTTGTCAAATCCCACTTTCTTGTTGAGGATAAAATTCATTTGATTATTAATGATTAAAGTGCCTATAATCAACATGATGGAAGTAACAAATTGAAAAACAACTAAGCCGTTTCTAAGAAAAGGGTTTCTGGAACCCTGGCTTAATTCGCCTTTTAACACCGCGATAGGACGAAAACCGGATAGATAAAAAGAAGGATAAATGCCTGCAATGAGGCCAACGAATAGGGCGGAACATAAAATGATGGGAAGTAATTGCCAGCTGGACCACGGAAAGTCAAGCTCCTTTCCTGAGAGGGCGTTGAATAAGGGTAACAATAACCAGGCGAATAACAAGCCAATGAGGAAAGATAATATGCTGTAAAGAGTGGATTCGGCTAAAAACTGAGCGATTAATCCACTTCTATAAGAACCGACCACTTTACGGAGACCCACTTCTTTTGCCCGGTTGGCCGATTTTGCTGTAGATAGATTGATGAAGTTGATACAAGCAATCAATAGGATAAACGCAGCAATACCTCCAAATAGCCATACAAACTTAATGTCTCCCTTTTGCATCTGAGGGTAATCGTGTATATCAGCAGAATAAAGGTGGATATCTTTCACTGGTTGCAGGCTTAAGCGAACGTTTTTTTCTATAATATCAGCGCGCACATTGCCGGCTTCGCGCATATTAGGAATGACATACTTACGGAGGATTTCTTTTGTCAATATGTTTTCGAATTGTGCAATATCAGTACCTTTCCGCAGCTTAACATAAGTTGGATAATTCGTTGCTCCCCAATTGTCCTGCTCGCCAGGATAAAACACTACGCCGTTTAAGGTAAGCAGAAAGGTGAAAGGCTTTAAATGTGAAGTGGAGGGAAGATCCTCTATAACGCCCTTTATGGTATAAGGCTTGGACCTATCACCGTTTAAGTAAACAATTTTTCCGATTGGATTTTTTCCTGCGAAATATTTTTCTGCCTTACTTTTGGTCATGACCAAGCTATAGGGATCTTTCAAAGCCTCTGATCTCTTTCCAAAAGCCAGTGGGAGCTGAAGCATATTCAATAGCTCCTGATCCATATAGGTAAAGCCCTCTTCATATATGCTTGTAGGATCGCCTTCTATGCTTAGCTGATTACTTCCGGCCCCATAAAATAGGGAATTGGGAAGGATTCTGCCTACCATTTCCACCTGTGGAAAATCAGCTTTTACCGCTTTACTAAACGGTGCTTGAAAAGATACACCTTTCATGATTTTCCCATTATCATTGAATTGAGCAACGATTCTATAAATCCGGTCTCCATCGGGATAGCTCTTATCGTAACTTATTTCGTGAATAATATATAATGTAATAAGTATACAGGCTGCAATGCTACAAGCAAAGCCACCAATTTTGATAGCAGAATACAGGCGGTGTTTCAGTAGATTCCGCCAGGCGATTTTTAGGTAATTTTTTAGCATATTAGTATCAACTATTAAGTATCAAGTATTAAGCCTGCCTGCCGGTAGGCAGGTATCAAGATATCTGAAAGCGCCTTTACGATGTTGAGTCTTACCCACTAGTCGGGCGATCTTGTGTCTTGATACTTGCGTCTTATGTCCTTTAGCTAGTAGACCAAGAATATCGCCAAATGGAAAAGTGGGCTTTAAATGTGGCTGGAAAGGAATGTAGAGAGGAATAGTGTTCGATTCCGAACAGTTTACTGTCCAAAATCGAACAAATAGTTGAGCTTAATCGAAGCGCTTATTTCTTATCAGGACGATGACTGAAAAAACTTTCCTTAAGCTTTTCTGCATCGATCTTTAGGTCTTCGTCTAAACGGAAAAGCCAGGCGCGATCATTCAGTAATGGAACATGCTTTTTGGCTTCCGACAAATCAAGTGGTTTAATACGTTTAGTAATCTCTAAAGCGGGTTTGGGCGCTTGTAGCATAGCCGTATGAAATAGAAACTTAAAATCGAACAAGGGCCAACTGCTTACTTCGCTAATTTTAGCATTATAAATCTTTTGCGTGCTTTTCGGTGCAATTATACCTGCATATTCGCCTACAATTTGTTTTGCTTTTTCCGTGCTGAAGCTTAGTAGTAAATCATACGAGGTTTCATTTACTAAATTGAAGATAGCGATGTTCTGTTTTTGGTCGCCGGTAATGGCTAAATAAATTCCTTCTCCTACAAAAGCGCCGGATGTTACCGTCGGCTGCTTTTTATCTTCGTCAAAATCCAGCTCTTTCCTGCTTTGCTGCCCATAAACATGGGTTATCTTGGTCGTTTGTACAGGGATTTCAAAACCATCTTCTCCCGTTACTCCCACTAATTCGTCATTGATTATTTTTGTAATGTGTCCTTCAAAGTCCTCTTCCACGAAGCGAACAAAGTCTCCTAATTTATATGCCATTTTCTAATTTAATCTTTTGTACAGAGATGTTACATTTCTTTACTCTTATACAGATTATGCTATTTAATGCTGTTTCGTAGAAACAAGTAAGCTACGAACGTCAACCTGTAATGCGTCTGCAATTTCAAAAAGCGACTCTACCGTAGGCTGCATTTTATTGGTGCTCCATTTAGAAACCGTGTTAATGTTTCTGTCTAGGGTTTCAGCAAGCCATTTGTTGGTTTTCCCTTGCTCAGCTAAGACTGCCTTAATACGATTGTATACTTTTTTGTCCATAAATATATTTTCAACACCTATTTATGTGCAATATAGCAAATGAAAGCGATATCAGCTATCTGAAATCTGCTGTCGGCTTTAAATTGTTTATCAATAGCTGATTGCCGATCTCTAAAAACTGATAGCTGTTAAAACACTTCATCCAGTCCGATTTGAAATCCTGAAAAACCTTTACTACGGCCATAGTCAATGGCAATGTTTGTGCCCGAACCTTTATTGAATTTAATCCGTAAACCTCCGCCATAGGCTTGGTTCCAATCTTTAAAAATGTTGCTATTAGGGCCTGAAACGGTATTTGCGTTAGTAAATAATACAAAGCCTAACAGCCCGTTATTGGTTATGTCGCGCCGATACTCGGCCTCTAGATAAAATAGATGTCTGCCCCGGAAACGATTTTGATCAAAACCTCTACCGGAACGGTTATACACATCCCAGCCAATACTCGGCAGATCTAGATAAGGAACTTGACGATTGAGCACTGACCAATAATAACTCCACAAACCAAGCATATTTTGGCGATTGGGGTCCTCCGTAAAACGGATATACTTTCGAAGGTCGAGATAAACAGAACTCCAGAAATGATCATTGCCGAGAAATTTAGGATTGATACGGTATTGAAAATAAGCATAATACCCATCTAATGGGTTGATAGAGTTGGCCCGTGTGTCATAAAGGAAATTAAAACTTAACCCCGAAGATAAACTTCTTCCAAAATCATCGGTACCGTAAGGATAGTCGACATAATCCTTTAGTAATACTCCATTTTTCTCAGCATCGATATTGGTACGGTAATCTAAATTATATCCTAGACCGGCAAAGAAATTCCGCTTAAATTTTCGTAAGGCATGTTGATAGAATCTGAAATAGGTATAGTCTACCAACATTTTATCATCTTCACTATGTTGCCGTCCTAAGCCCCAGGTATATTGCGGATATTTCATTAGGCGTGTATCTCCGATAATTACCCATTCATTGTTTTTTAACCAAACATAAGAGCGAATCGGGAGGCCAAAGCGCCCTTTAAAGTTGGTATAGGGTGTAAAAGTCACGCGAGACATGTTCGTTGTTTTACGATTGCCGGTAAAGAAACCCGCAGTCGTAGAGGTGATCAGAGCTTGGCCTCCCCCGGGTACAGTGGTGGAAAAAGGGAGAAAGGAAAAGTAAATCGACTTTCCGCTGCTATCAGGGCCCTTTGGAGGCTCTATATTGAGAAAATCTTTTGCTATATCAATAAGATCTCGTTGTTTTGTGGTGTCTGCTTTCGATCTTGAAGGCTCCAATTCATATCCCGGCCGTTGCGCGAAACTAAAATTGTAAAGTATAGTAAAAAGAAGTGAAAAAGAAATAAGTTTACTATAAGGCACATCATGTCGGATATGCAGATGACGTTTTTTCATGTAAGCCTTTCCCATCTATAAATCATTAAAAGATGCGTGGTTCTTCATCCTTGCCTCCCAAACATACTTCATTTTTAGTATATACGAAAGTCATTTAACAGTTTTAGCCACTTGAACAGGCTTACTGAGTTACCGTTATTGTTGTAAGCCGGAACGTAGGGAAAACAGTAAAACCTGACGAAAAGTTTAAAACCTAGGGACGAAATGCTTTTTTGTGTTGATAAAAACTTGATAATTAGGTTAATAAATTAGTGTCAGCTGACTGCGTGATACTGACGAAATGATCATTAT
The DNA here is from genome assembly GCF_054130995.1 of Olivibacter sp. SA151. Lineage (NCBI taxonomy): Bacteria > Pseudomonadati > Bacteroidota > Sphingobacteriia > Sphingobacteriales > Sphingobacteriaceae > Olivibacter > Olivibacter sp. SA151. Next base: position 126,298 of record NZ_CP096391.1, read on the forward strand.
TTAATATAGGACCTTTGCGTTAATTATTAATTTTGAATAGGCACTCTGATGTTTAAAAACCCCTGTTTCCCGTGATGAGAGATGCAGCTACCATTACTTATTTTTGCGCCAAGAAGGAACCTATAATAAATTTAAGGAACCGCTATCATTCAATTTTTATATGAAAAAAACATTACAAAGAGGTTTGTTTTTGCTGGTTGGCCTATTCATCTGTCCAATCGGTTTCAATAGCGTGCAAGCACAGGAAATAAAAAAAGTAAAAGCCTGGGTTGTCGGATATGACATCGCTTTTGACATGCCAAGGAAGGACTCGGAAACTATGACCGAGGAGGAACAACAAATGGTGGCAATGATGGAATTAGGGAAGGCTATGAGCGGAGCAAAGGAAGGCGAGCCTTTGCTAAAGGCTTATGTAACAGCAAACAAAATGCGAATTGAACAAAAAGGGATCGTTTCTTCCGTTCAAATAAGTAATTTAGAAGACAGCATTTCTTACAACTTATATGCTGAAACCGAAACAGCATACCGTACAGCTTTGGCGACTCCGAAAGTAAGTACAGAAATGAAAGGTGACAGCATGATTGTGGTAAGTTCTGCGGATGGAGAATTGCGATTTTCCGATGAAACTATGGAGATTCATGGTTTTAGCTGTAAGAAGGCCATATTGGAAATGAATGTTGGCGATGTTAAGCAAGATATGACTATTTGGTATGCCGAAAAACTACCGAAACTTTTTTGGGGTGAATATGATTATTTGGAAAAGATTCCGGGAATGGCCTTGAAAATTTCGACGAATACCAACGGTATGGATGTAGGTATTAAAGCAGCTTCTGTTAAAGAAGAGTTAGTCGACGACACCCTATTCACCATACCCGCTCATTACACCATAGAAGACTCGTTCGACTTGTCAGGCGATACCGCGGCTGTGGATAGTACGGTGGAAGCAGAAGAAGATTATGAATTGGCCGAGGGATATCGTTGGACCGACGATGGTGAACTATGGGGTATAGAAGATGATGCCGGAAATGTAATAGTAGAACCGCGCTATCACGACCGTTATGGTTATCGAGCCGGTCTGGCGCCGGTCTCTCGAGATGACAAGTTTGGCGCGGTTGATAAGACAGGTAAAGAAATAATACCATTGGAATATGAAGGGATTTTTGTTGCGGATGCGGATCGTTTATGGGCGATGAGGGATGGCCTGTATGCCCTCATAGATACCACGAACAAGGTGATTGTTCAACCAAGTTATCAAACAGGATCGCTGTTTGTCGACGGCGTTGCTTATGTACAAAAAGGTGAAAAGATTGGCTTTATAGATAAAAATGGCAAGGTCGTCGTTCCTTTTATTTACGATGAAGCGGAAATATTCATCGATGGGAAAGCTTGGGTAAAAAAGGGAGAAGAAGAATTTTATATCGATAGTAAGGGGCAAAGAGTTCAATTTTAGGTTTGGTTTTATGAAAATGGCCTCTTGTGAGGCCATTTTTTTATACGCTTCCTAAAGAAACCCAACCCTAAATGATCACTTTATTTGCTAACTTTCGAAACACTCAGATAAACTGATCAAGGATATCCAATATTTTATTTAAATCATCGGCGGTATTAAAAAAGTGGAATCCGACGCGTACGCCCGAACCACGACGTATGCAAACAACGTTTGCTTCTTGAAGCCGTTTATGAACAGCATCATCAATCGATAAACTGAAAATGGAAGAATGTATTGGCCGTTTTATGACGCTATTGGCCAAAAGGCCACGATCGGAAAACGCAGCGAAGGCTTGAACAGATAATGTTCGGATCCTGTTCTCGATCGTCTGCATCCCTATCTGGTTAAAATAAGCGACTGACTGCGCCAGCGTGCCGAAGGTTAGGGTATCCTGATGTCCAGGTTCAAAGTATAAAGATAAATGCGTTCTGCCTCTTAAGAAGGGTTCTGTTGGAAGTTCCTGCCCTGATGCAAGTCGATACAATCGATCAGCAATACGACCTCTCAAGAACACAAAACCATTACCATATCCGGAAAGCATCCACTTGTAGCCGCTTGCTCCCAGAAAGTCTAAACCGGAATTTTTAAAGTCAAAGCGTTCTGTACCGCAATATTGGGTGCCATCAGCAATTAGCAATAGTTCGGGATACTCGGCCTTTAATTTTTTAATGAATTCAAAATTTAACTTGATGCCACTTATATACTGCACGAGGCTGAAAGCGAAAACCGTAGGCTTAAACTCGCTGATTTTTATCAATATGCGATCTTCCAGATTTTCATCCACTTCGACAGTCTCTACCTTGAAACCTCTACTCTTTACGGCATAATTTACCGAAGGATAATCTCCTTCTAGCAATAAGAAGCGTTCGGAAGAGGCTAGGCCATCCAAAAAGGTGTTCATACCAAAGGAGAAATTAGGAACTAAAAAGGTATAGTCGGCATCCGCTTGAAATAGAGATGCCAAATTTTCTCTGACTCCTTTAAGAAAGTCCTCTTGGTTTATCCGAAAAGAGCTTCCGTTCCGGAAGTACGCTTCGTCATGTTTTCGTCTCCAATCTAAAACGTCCTTTGATAAAATGCCGGTACCTGGCGTATTAACGTACGTGCAGCGATTCAATAGTGGAAACTGTTCGTGTGTGTCTAAAGTCATGTGTCCAAAATAGCTAAATTTTCTTTATTGTGAAAGGCGGGAATCGGTCTCCTCGTTCCCATTTTGCTACTGTTCAGGCTTGCTAAAGAGTTTCTGTTGCGCATAAATAGTGTTAACACCTAATGCTAAAGCTAGCAAGATTATGTTTCTTTTCATTTGTGAAATGGTTAAATTGTTTTCTCTGTGTAAATATGAAACAAACATAGCTATTTATTTAAAATGCATGGCAGAAGTTGGATGAGAATGTACTAACTTTGCAGAGTGTATTTTAGACACTAAGTAGCTTATGAACAAAAACTTACTTCCATTAACTTTAGGAGGATTAGGTATAGGGATAACCGAATTTGTGATGATGGGACTTTTGCCCGATATCGCTCGCGATTTAGCGGTTTCTATTCCGAAAGCCGGCTATCTCATATCCGCATATGCATTGGGGGTTGTAATTGGGGCTCCCTTATTGGTAGCCATTGCCGGTAAATATCCGCCAAAGAATATATTGATCGCCTTAATGGTAATGTTTACGGCTTTTAACGCTTTTTCTGCTTTTGCGCCGGATTTTAATTCCTTGTTTATTGCCCGTTTACTTTCTGGCTTGCCGCACGGGGCTTTCTTTGGTGTAGGGTCTGTCGTAGCAAGCCGTATAGCCAAAAAAGGAAAAGAGGCGCAAGCCGTTTCCCTTATGTTTTTAGGTTTAACCATTGCAAATATTGCCGGAGTTCCTTTAGGTACATACATTGGCCATAATTTCTCATGGCGCTTTTCTTTTGCTATCGTCGTAGCTGTGGGGTTGATTACCTTGTTTAGCTTGAAGACCCTATTACCGGCGTTATCAGCTAATGCTGACAGAAATTTAAAAAACGAGCTTAGTTTCTTTAAAAAAACCGAAGCTTGGTTGATTATATTTATGATCTCTATTGGAACAGGAGGCTTGTTTTGCTGGTATAGCTATATCGCTCCAATGATGACGAGTGTAGCCGGTTTTTCAGCGGATGCGGTAACCTACATTTTAGTATTGGCAGGGGTTGGAATGATGGTTGGAAATCTTTTAGGAGGTTTTCTGGCAGATCGTTTTTCCCCCGGAAAAGCCTCTGCTGCTTTGCTGGTTGTAATGGCTATAACGCTGATCATTGTACATTTTGTTTCCTTCAATCCGGTTACAGCGTTGATTATGACCTTTGTTACCGGAGCAGTAGCCTTTGCATTGGCAGCACCTATTCAGATGCTAATGATCAATACGGCCAAAGGGGCTGAGATGATTGCCGCTTCTGTTAGTCAAGCTAGCTTTAACATAGGAAATGCCTTAGGTGCTTTCTTGGGAGGTTTGCCGCTCGTCTATCACTTTGATTATACATGGCCGGCAGTAGTTGGTGCTGCTATGGCATTCGTCGGCGCCCTCTTCGCTTTTGCTTTTATTAAACGAAAAAAGCTGATCAACCCCTCTAAGCCTTTGGAAGAAGTGCTGGTATGCGAGGGAGCCGCCTGTGATTGTATTTAAGTATTAAACAATTATCTTTGTTATCTGTTATCTCAACATTCGTTGGAAGCAACTCTTTATGTCAGAAATATTGATTTAAATGACCGACACGATAGGATGGATAGGCTTAGGGAACATGGGATATCCCATGGCAAAAAACTTGCTCAAAGCTGGTTATGCTCTAAATGTTTACAATCGGACTGCATCCAAGGCCGAAGGTTTGGTAAATGACGGAGCCACTTTAGCTAGTAGTATCAAGGATTTATGTGTAGAGAGTGAGGTTATTATTACGATGCTGTCCGATGATCAGGCCGTGAAGGGTATATTTCTAGGTGAAGGCGGCTTACTTAATTGCCAAGCGGAAGGGAAGCTTGTTATAAACATGAGCACAGTGTCGCCCAGAACGTCCTATGAGTTAGAAGAAATGAGTAAGGCAGTAGGCGCAAGGTTTTTAGAGGCTCCTGTTTCGGGAAGTGTTAAACCGGCTGAAGACGGTACACTATTGATTCTCGTAGGAGGCGATGAAGATAATTATCGTGCTGCTCAACCGATCTTCGAAAAACTTGGAAAACTGTCTTTTTGGCTTGGAAGTGTGGGCGCCGGATCGTCTGCAAAATTGGCGATCAACTATTTTTTGGCTCTTACGCTGGAGGGTTTAGCTGAAACCGTTTTATTTGCGAAGAAAAACGGAATAAAAGCCGAAGATATGTTGCGTATCGTGAATGAAGGTGCCTGCGGAAGTCCGTTAACGAAACTAAAAACAAACGCGATTGTCACTAATAGCTATCCGGCCGCCTTTGCGCTAAAACATATGGTGAAAGACCTTCGATTGGCCGTGGAGCAGGGAATCGACTTTCCATTAGCTCAGCCCCTCGCCGAAACCTTTAAAAAAGCCTTTGATAAAGGGCTTGGAGAAGAGGATGTGATGGCCATTATAACCTATTTAGAAACTTTGTCAGCAGACTAATCGATGCCACGAGATTTTCATAAAGAGCAACCCAATAATCCCTTGCATGGAGTTACCTTGGAAATGGTTGTTAGGCGTTTGGAACAACACTATGGATGGAAAGAACTTGCACGTTTAGTACGCTTAAATTGTTTTGCTAACAATCCAAGCGTCAAATCAAGCCTCCAATTTCTTAGAAGAACGCCATGGGCCAGGGAAAAAGTGGAAGCGTTGTACATGGAAACAAAATTTGAGGAAAGCGATTAGCTTCCTACAGGGGGTGGTTACCACTGCAATTTATTGGCCCTTAAAGGCAGATTTCTTAGGCGCTGGCCCGTTGCTGCAAACAAAGCATTGGCTATGGCCGCTGCGGTAGGGCCTTGTGCGGCTTCGCCGGCACCCATTGGTTTTTCTTCCGGTCTATCAATAACAATTACCTCAGTTTCAGGAACGTCAGAGAAGCGCATAATGGGATAGCTTTCCCATGTATCACTTTGTATACCATCCGCTGAATACTTCACCTCCTCGAATAGGGTCCAGCTTGCCGACTGTATCATACCGCCCTCAGTTTGATTTTTTAGCCCGTCAGTATTGATCGTTTGACCGGCGTCAATAGCACCGGTTAATTTAGTGAGCTTAAAAGTTTTACGACTGCGATCTACTGCAACCTCAGCAATCACTGCAAAATAGGCCGCGTGATTTTTATACTGGGCAAATGCTAGCCCAAAACCGTAGTCTTTTCGCTCCTTTCGCTGCGACCAATTGACTTTATTGCATACCGCTTTTATCACGGCAATGGCTCGTGCGTCGTTCAAGTGTTTTAAACGGAAGCTTGCAGGATCTTGTTTACCGCGCGATGCCAGCTCGTCTATAAAAGACTCCAACGCAAAGATATTGGCATAGGCACCGAGACTTCGCAGTGCGGACGTTCTTAACGGACCTTGGAAGGCATGAGCTGTCACTTTTAGACTATCCGTGTTGTAAAGCGGGATCGCATTTCGATAAGCCCCACCGGATACGCCGTTTTTTTCAGCTTGTCTCTTCGGATGGATGTACTGTGCTGCAAGTAGCAACGAAGCTTGTCCTCCAGGGCGGACGCTGTGGGTATCTGACCATAATTGGGTTTCAAGATAGCTTATTTTTCCCTCATGGAGACTTCCATTTAGCTGGATTCGCATAGCTGATCCGTACGGTTCCCAGCAATGTTCATCCTCGCGCATCCATTGTAGACGGATAGTGCTCTCCGGTAATGCTTGCGAAATTAAGACAGCGTCAGCCGCTACATCATCAGCGCCGTTATGACCATAGCAACCGGATCCGGGGACACCAATGACATGAATGGATTCTTCAGGTAAGTCCACCAGGTCCGATAGACTCTTCCTAAGTGGGTAAACGCCTTGGCTGTGTGTCCATACGGTTAATCCCTTTGAACTCCACCTAGCTAGTGCACACGATGGGCCGATGGATCCATGCATATGATATGGACGGGTATAAGTGGCTTCGATGGTTGTTAAATTAGGTTTATTTGGGTCTCCCTTTGCTTCCACCACTTTTACTTCTTTGCTCCGATGTACCATATCTTCAAACAGGATCTGTTGAGAAGGTAAAACGCCTGTTTTCCATTTACTGAAGGATCGAAGGTATTCCCATGCCCGAATGGCGTGATACTCTTCTTGAGCCACTACTGCCAGAAAATCGCCGTTCCTGATAATTTTTCTTATTCCATCCATTTTTGCAACCTCCTTTTCCGGGAAAGATAGAAGCTTGGCATCATAAGAAGGGGGGCGAACTACCCGAGCATGCAGCATATCGGGAAAACGGAGGTCCTGTATATAGTAAGAAGCTCCGGTTACCATGGTACGTATATCTTCTCGTGGCACGCTTTTTCCGATAAGTCGATAATCTTTTGGATTTTTAAGGGGTGCATTACCCGAAATCGTTCCTTGGATTGCCTTCCCTTTTAGCAGTTCCCAATAGCTAATCGATTTGTCGGGTTGCGATGGATCAAGAACGAGCCCATCGTTAACAATCAATGAAGTAAATGGGCTACGAAGCTTTTCCGCGGCCATTCTAATCAATCGATAACGTGCTTCTGCCGCCGCTTGGCGTATGCTCATTCCACTATTTTCAATAGAAGCGCTTCCGGCAGTATATCGTTCATCTGGTGTGCGTTCCGTGTCAGCTATAATGATGTGAATGCGGCTAAGGTCGACATCCAATTCTTCTGCAGCTATTTGTTTCAGCGCAATGCGGATTCCCTGGCCAAGCTCCATTTTTCCGGTCAACAAGGTTACTTTTCCTTCGTCGGATAATTTTAACCAAGCATCAATGTTGTTGCTATCTATCGCTCGGGCAATTTTAGCCCCTCCTTTGCTAGGTTTACAGCAAAGAAAGGGTAAAAGATGAAAACCAATAATCAGCTGGCCGGTGGTCGATATAAACTCTTTTCTGTTCATAGCGATCCTTCTACTGTAAGCGAGGCACGACGAATCGCCCGCATAATCCGATTATGACTACCACATCGGCATAATACTCGTTGTAAGGCTATTCGGATTTCCTCATCCGTGGGATTGGGATTCTTCTGTAACAAAGCTTTGGAGGCTATAATCATCCCGTTAATGCAATAGCCGCATTGGGCCGCCTGCTCCTTAATAAACGCTTCCTGAATCGTATCGAGCTGTTCGCCTTGGCTAATACCTTCCAAGGTAGTTATAGAACTATCCGCTAGGGAGTGGCAGGGTCGTTTGCAGGAGGGCATGGCTATGCCATCTATCAGTACCATGCAGGAGCCGCATCGCTCAACGCCACAACCGTATTTCGGTCCGTTTAATTGTAAATTGTTTCGAAGCACGTAAAGTAAGGGAGTGTCAGGGCCGACCCGTAATGAATAGTTTTTTCCATTTACTTTTAGGTTAATCGTATCCATGGTTCGTTTATTGAAAAAAGGAGAACAATTTCATCTATTCTTCACTTTAAGATAACTGATTCCTAATAAATTTGTTTCAAAGAACCGAAAGTTCGGAAAAATAGACTAGGTTTGAAATAAAACCAATAGAATTTATCGATGCATACCATTAAAACTGCTTTATTATCTTACGGAATGTCAGGGAGCGTCTTCCATGCGCCCTTCATAGATTTACATCCGGGCTTTGAGTTAACAGGCTCGTGGGAACGAAGTAAAAAGCTTATTCAAAAAGACTATCCAACGGTTGCTAGTTATCCGTCGTTTGAATCCATTTTAAACGATGCATCAATCGAACTGGTAATTGTCAATACCCCTACCGGTACACACTACGATTTTACAAAGAAGGTGCTCGAAGCAGGTAAACACGCTGTTGTTGAAAAGGCTTTTACGATTACAGCCGCCGAAGCAATGGAATTAGAAGCGTTAGCTAAGGAGCGTAACCTTAAATTAGCGGTTTTCCAAAACCGGCGATGGGACAGTGATTTTAAAACAGTGAAGAAGATCGTAAAATCAGGTGTTTTAGGCGAAATTGTAGAGGTTACATTTTCTTATGAAGCTTATTTGCCTAAATTAAATACGAAGGCACATTTAGAGGAACCTTCGCCGGCGGCAGGTTTGATAAGAGATCGTGGTCCTCATATGATTGATCAAGCCTTATCCCTTTTTGGCTATCCAAGGGCGCTCTTCGCTGATCTAGCTATAATGCGAACCAATTCGCAGGTAAATGATTACTTCGAATTAATCTTGTATTATGAAGATAAAAGAGTACGGTTAAAGGGCGGCTTTCTTGCACGGGAAATGGCTCCCTCGTATATTGTACATGGCAAGGAGGGCTCTTTTCTGAAAAGCAGGGCAGATAAACAAGAGGATAGGTTGCTAGCGGGCGAGAAACCCAATACAGATAACTGGTGTGAAGAGCCGGAAAGTGAGTGGGGAATATTGCATGCTGAACGTGATGGTAAGGCATTCAGGGAAAGGGTCCCTTCTGAACGAGGAAACTACCTGGATTTCTTTGAAGGAGTTTACCAGGCTATTGTTAATAATCAAATAGAACCGGTTACCGCGGCAGAGGGTGTTCAAACGATGAAGTTGATTGAAGCGGCTATCGAAAGCGCGGATACCGGCTGTGTAGTGAAGCTGTAAGAGCGCTTTCATATTTCGGAGATCAGCTATCAGTCTTAACTTAAGTAGGAGCTGATAGCTGAACACTGATTTCTGAAGACCTATAGCTAAAAATGACCTTTAGCTTAGAAATAATCTCCAAGGAAACTTTTATCTTCGGATAAGTGTTCAATATAAGAAAAGGAAGGAGCAGCTATGAGAGGATTTCGCTTTTCGGAATTCGTTCCGACAGATATGCCAAAAGGGGGCTTCGATAGTCTGTTAAAATTGTTTAGTCAATTACTTAATTATACGGCGGGGGATGCGGCGGAAGCGTTAGCATGGATGAATGAGCTGGATAAGCAGTATAATCTGACGACCGATGAGTATGGAATGGGAGACTTTATTGAGGACCTTAAAAATAAGGGCTATCTTCAAGAGAATCCGCAAGATGGCTCATTCCAAATTACGGCTAAAACGGAACAAACTATTCGGCAGTCGGCCTTAGAGGAAATCTTCGGGAAATTAAAAAAATCAGGCAAGGGAAACCACGGAAGTAATCGCAGCGGAGTGGGTGAGGAGAAAAATGCTGATCGGAGGGAATACCAATACGGAGATAGTCTTGACCAAATTGACATAACAGCTTCCATCCACAATGCGCAGATTAATCATGGATTGCAAAATTTCACCTTAACGGAGCGTGATTTAGAAGTCGAGGAAAGAGATTATAAGACACTTACCTCCACAGTGCTGATGATTGACATATCGCACAGCATGATTTTGTACGGAGAGGATCGAATTACACCGGCGAAAAAAGTTGCGATGGCTTTAGCAGAGCTGATCCGAACTAAGTACCCAAAGGACACACTCGATATCGTAGTTTTTGGAAACGATGCTTGGCCTATCGCATTGAAAGATTTGCCCTACTTGCAAGTAGGGCCTTACCATACGAATACCTATGCGGGCTTGGAATTGGCGACTGATTTGCTGCGAAGACGCAAAACACATAACAAGCAAATCTTCATGATCACAGATGGCAAACCAACTTGCTTGAAGGAGAACGGAAGGTACTATAAAAATAGTATGGGTTTAGACCGCAAGGTTATTAATAAGACACTCACCATGGCGGCACAATGCAAACGGTTAAAGATACCTATCACCACATTTATGATAGCTCGGGATCCCTATTTACAGCAGTTTGTCCGACAATTTACCCAAGTGAATGGCGGGAAAGCCTTCTACAGCTCTTTAACGGGATTAGGTGAATATATTTTCGAGGACTACATTAGGAATAGAAGGCGGACGGTGAGATAAAATAGCTGTCAGAAATCAGCTATCGGTTTTCAGAAGGAAAATTAAGATTGTTGTCCGTAACGAAGGAATATCAATGACTGATTACCCTGTAATTGATCTAACTCGGGTAAATTAGTAATAAAAGGTTTAGTATGAATTAAATCTGCCGAAAGCTGATTGCCTACGGCTGATAGCTAATAATATAACTATGATCAAAACATTAGGTGAGTTAAAAGCATCTGGATATAAAAGTAAATCCGTTAAAGAAGAATTAAGAGAAAATCTGATCAAACAGTTAAAAAGTAAAGAAGAGGGTTTTGAAGGCGTTTTGGGATATGATGAAACGGTTATACCTGAACTGCAAACCGCTATCCTTTCGCGTCATAATATCCTTTTACTAGGTCTTCGGGGCCAAGCAAAGACAAGAATAGCACGTCTAATGGTTAACCTATTGGATGAATATATACCCTATGTAGAAGGAAGTGAAATATTTGATGATCCCTTGAATCCGATTTCCTGGTTCGCCAAGAGCGAGATAGCGGCGAAAGGCGAAGATACACCAATCGCATGGTTGCATCGGAGCGAGCGTTATACGGAAAAGCTGGCAACGCCGGATGTGACCGTTGCTGATCTGGTAGGTGATATCGATCCCATTAAAGCAGCTACCCTAAAACTTACCTATAATGACGAACGTGTTATCCACTTTGGATTGATACCGAGAGCACATCGAGGTATTTTTGTAATCAATGAATTACCGGATTTGCAGGCAAGGATACAAGTAGCCCTTTTTAATATGCTACAAGAGAAGGATATTCAGATTCGAGGCTTCAAGTTACGGTTACCGTTGGATATCCAGTTTGTGTTTACCGCTAACCCGGAAGATTATACAAATCGTGGGTCCATTGTAACCCCCCTAAAGGATCGGATCGAAAGTCAGATATTAACACATTATCCAAAAACAATTGATGTATCGAGAGCGATTACCTTTCAGGAAGCAAGGCTTTCTCCCCAGCAGAAAAGCTTAATTGAGGTCGACGGCCTACTGAAAAACTTGATTGAGCAAGTGGCTTTTGAGGCGAGAAAAAGCGAGTTTATAGACCAGAAATCCGGTGTATCTGCACGTCTGACAATCTCGGCCTATGAAAATTTAGTAAGTACCGCCGAGCGCCGAATGCTTATATCCGAAGAAGAAAAAACTTTTGCCAGGATATCTGATCTTATAGGGATCATTCCAGCTATTACAGGGAAGATAGAACTGGTTTATGAAGGCGAATTGGAGGGGCCGATTCATGTTGCGAATAAACTAATCAGTAACGCAATAAAGACATTGTTTGCTCAATACTTCCCCGATCCTGAGAAAATTAAGAAAACAAAGGTTACGAATCCATATCAAGATATTATCGATTGGTTTACGGCGGGCAATAAATTGGATATCAATGATGCTTTATCTACGGAAGAATATGCCATGATTCTAAATCATGTGCCTGGATTGAAAACTGTTGTTCAGGAGTTTCACAAAAAGCTAAGTGACAACCAAAAGTTGCTTCTGATGGAGTTCGTTCTGCACGGATTGGCGGAATATTCTCAATTGAACAAAAACATCATGAACGGAGGGTTTGCCTTTTCAGATATGTTCGGTAGTCTTTTCAATTCGTCATTTGAACAGGATGAAGATGACGAATTGGATGATGAGGATTTTAGGTAATCTCCTAACTCTTCTGATTTAGCTTCGGCAATAGTAAAAACTAAGACTAGACTGATTGCTGATAGCTAAAACTGTCCTACTAATTGCTTATTTAAAATAAGTCTAAAAATGTATTGACAAATTTTGAAACAAATTGTAGGTTTGTGCTCAATTTGTTTAACTAGATTTATTCTAAATAAAGTGAAAAGACTACTATCATTCAACCTAATTGTAGTACTTAGTTTTTGTTTTATGCATTTGGCCCATGCGCAAATTAAAGGAACTGTACGCAATCAATCAAACGAACCGGCGGCGGGTATATCCCTCTGGATTAAAGGTACCCGAATCGGGGGAAAAACAAATAGCGCAGGTGGATATGAAATTCAGGGTGTCAAGGCAGGCGAGCATACGCTCATTTTATCAGCTGTCGGTATTCAAAAACAAGAACGGCTCATTCATTTCGATGGAAACGAACTGATTGAAGATTTTGTAGTGCAGGCAACCAATGAACAACTCCAAGAGGTCGTTATTTCCAGTCAGAAGAAGCAGTATAAGGTCGATACTACTTCAACAAGCTTGCGCTTAAATGAACCATTATTGGAAATCCCTCAAAATATTCAAGTTGTGACCAATAAGGTGTTGGCCGATCAACAAATCGTTAGTATGAGTGACGGGCTGATTCGCAACGTTAGCGGAGCTGTTCGCTTAGAGCATTGGGGTGATTTGTATGCGAACATCAACATGCGTGGTTCGCAGATCCAAGCGTTTAGAAATGGGTTTAATGTTGTCGGTTCTTACTGGGGGCCCCTAACCGAAGACATGAGCTTTGTTGACCATATCGAATTTGTCAAAGGACCCGCCGGGTTTATGCTGGCTAATGGTGATCCAAGCGGATTGTATAATGTTGTCACCAAAAAGCCTACCGGTATTACAAAGGGCGAAGCGAGCTTTACGCTAGGAAGCTTTGACTTATTAAGAGGAACACTCGATTTGGATGGAAAATTAAGTAAGGACGGAAAGCTCTTGTATAGATTGAATGTTATGGGCCAGAATAAGGCCTCGCATCGTCCTTATGAGTATAATGATCGGTATAGTATTGCTCCCGTCATCTCTTATCAAGTAGATGAGCAAACCAAGCTTACCGCTGAATATACCTTGCAGCATGTACGGATGACCGAGGTTGGATCTTACTATGTGTTCGGGCCGGAGGCGGGCGGCTATGCCACGCTACCGGTAGATTTTACCATGACGAATCCGGGTATTCCACCCACCAATATCGATGACCACAGTTTATTTCTAACCTTGGAACATAAGTTTAATGATCATTGGAGATTAACTGCACAGGGATCGTATTTCTTCTATGATCAGGTTGGCTACAGCTCCTGGCCCTCAAAAGTTAATGCTGATAGAACATTGATTAGAAATGTAGGTATCTGGGACGCCCAAGGTCGTATGGGGCTCGGACAGGTTTTTGTAAATGGTGATGTACAAACGGGTTCCGTTCGGCACCGTATTCTAGCTGGTGTTGATATGGGCAAGAAGACCTATATTGCCGATTGGGGACAATCACATGATTTAGACCGTGATAGCGCTACCTTGTATTTCGATCCACTTAATCCCACTTACGGAATCCCCAGCAACGGACTCCCAAATTTTGATCGTAGCACCAGTTTAGAGGCGAGGGCTTTAGCTGCAGGTGGTTTACAAGGTCAACGTTATACAGGATTATATTTTCAGGATGAATTAGGATTTTTTGAGAATAAACTAAGGTTGACTTTAGCAGGACGCTACACCTATGTCCGCCAATACTATGGTGAAAGTGCCGATGAAGCTAAACGTTTCACACCGAGATTAGGACTAAGCTATTCCATCAACCAAACGACTTCTGTTTATGCCGTTTACGACCAATCTTTTGTCCCACAAAGTGCTTCAGGAACAATTGAGAATGATGGAAAATTGAAACCAATAACGGGTAATAATACTGAACTTGGCATCAAGAATGAATGGTTTGGGGGTAGCCTAAATACGACATTATCTGTTTATAGGATATTGAAAAACAACGAGCTTACCACTGGTCCGAATAGTACACCTACTAACCCTACCAGCATTGTTTTAGGGCAGAAAAAGGCGCAGGGTTTCGAATTTGACGTAAGGGGAAGTATTGGCTCTAATTTGAGCATTATTGCAAATTATGCGTACACCGATTCAAAAGTTAACAAAGTAACTCCAGGTGTAACAAGTGTGACAGTGGGGCAAGTAATGCCTGGTTTCTCCAAACATGTGATTAATGGATGGGTAAATTATAAATTGCCATTCAAAGCAATAAATGGCCTCGGTGTATCAGCAGGCTATACAGGATTATTTGATCGCGCAACGGACAATTGGGGTGAAGGGCAACGTAGATTACCGAACTACCATAAGGTAGACGGTGGGATTTTTTGGGAGGGAAAAAAAATGCGTATAACGGCCAATGCATTTAATATCTTTGATAAGTATTTATTTAGTGGCTCCTATTATAACTGGTTGAGCAGCTATTATTGGCAAACCGAAGCTCCAAGAAATTACAGGTTAACGGTTACTTATAGCTTCTAAAAAGAGAAGGCAGGCAGATGGTGTTGGCCTTCTCTTTTTTTAATGGGCAATGCCCTTCTTCTTTTCAAAGCTATAAATTAGGTAAAATAGGGCCGGCAAAATAAAAATACTTCCCAGTAGGAGTGCCCAGGCCAACGCTTCTATTGTTTTATTTAAACCGGCATCTTCAACTAGGGATAGCGACGCGCCTCCTTTCAAAAGGATTATCTTTGGAAAGTGAATGTAGGTGGCGGCCAGCAAAATCATGCTTACCTGGAAGCCTGCCAATAAACGGATGAGAATCGCTCGATTTTTACTTAAAGATATCCACAAGAAGATTAAGGAAATACTGGCCGCTCCAATCGCCAATGAACCTATCCAATGTCCGAAAATCCAATCCAACAAAGGGATTTGCTCATAATGTGCAGCAATAAAAACAAGTCCTCCTGCCACGAAAGCCGCTACAATCATTTTTTTAGCCAAACGAATAAAGTGCTGTCTATCATCTGAAGAATGCACTTCGCCAATAATATAAATGGCGGCTAAAAATCCACAGATGCAAACTGTAAAAAGGCCCACTGCAATTCCGAAACTATTTAGCCAACTGTAGACATAAGCGGATAAAAAGTCGCTGGCTCCTATATCAATCTTACGACTGACGGTGCTTGCGGCAATGATGCCAAGAAAAAAGGGGGTAATAGCACTGGAGTAAACGAAAATGCGATTGTATATGCTTTGCATACGATCTTCAACAGCGTCGTAATTTCGAAAAACAAAGGCTGTCCCCCTTGCGATAATTCCCAGCAACATGGCCGTCAACGGAATATGGACAAAAATGGACATGGTTGTATAAATTTTCGGAAAGCCCACAAACAAAATAACAATGGCTATGATAAGCCACATGTGGTTTGCCTCCCAAATGGGACCGATAACACGATACATGGTATGCCGTGTCTTGCTTTTATGCTCGCGCTTGCTTATTAATTCAATAATACCGGCACCAAAATCTGCCCCGCCTAATAGCAGGTATAACCAAATGGAGGTCCAAAGAAATGCGATGACTGTGTATAACATGTTAACGGTTTTCGGCTTTCAGCTACCAGCTGTCAGCTAGGTTCAATCTTTAATACTAATTTTATTCCTTTCTTTAATGAGCCGAGAGCTGATCTCCGATAGCTTCTACACATCATAAACCCGCCCAACCATCTTAATTTGCCGGTAAAGTAGAAACGCTACGATGATCGACAAGGAAACATATACGGCTGTAAATAAATAAAAAGAATAAACGATTCCGGGCATGGGCGTAACTGCATCAACAGTTCGCATAATACCATAAATAATCCAAGGCTGCCTCCCAATTTCAGTGACCATCCATCCCGCCTCAATAGCAATAAAACCTAAGGGAATGGCGAGGATGAATAAGTTTAAGAGCCAGGGGCTACGCAGCCATGAGCGCTTCTTAGCCAGGGTGATGAAATAAATGATAGAAAGTGACAGCATCAGCATGCCGAGTCCTACCATTACCTGAAAGGCATAGTGTGTAATAGCTATTGGAGGATGATAATTTTTTGGGATTTGATCTAAACCGGTAACAGTTGCTTTGCTATTTCCATGAGCCATCCAACTTAATAAGCCAGGTATCTTCACGGCATATTTTACCTCGTTTGCCTTCTCATCTACGAGACCCCCAATAATTAAGGGAGCTTCTTTTTCTGTTTTGAAATGCGCTTCCATTGCTGCAAGCTTGGCAGGTTGTCTCTTTGCAACATCTTTTGCCGATATATCGCCGCTCAATGGTTGCAATACCGCAGCAACGGTGGCAAAAATAGCCGCAATCCGAAAAGCCTTTTCGTGAAAATTGATGTTCTTTCCTTTTTTGATCATAAACGCGTGAACCCCCGCGACTGCAAAACCGGTTGCTGCGAAGGCCGCCAGGGTCATGTGAAGCGCCTGTGAAAACCAGGCATCATTGAACATAGCATCTATTGGATTGATGTTGGTGTATTTGCCATCAATATATTCAAAACCCGCCGGACTGTTCATCCATGCATTGGCCGCCACCACGAGTATACCTGAAGCCAAACCACTTACCCCTACAATAACGCCTGTAAACCAGTGAAACCACGGATTGAATTTATCCCATCCATACAAGAAGAATCCTAAAGCGATAGCCTCAATGAAAAAAGCCGTTCCTTCCAGTGAAAAAGGCATTCCAAAAATAGGCCCGGCATGTTCCATAAAGGTTGGCCACAGCAAACCTAGCTCAAAAGAAAGTACCGTACCGGAGACAGCCCCCGTAGCAAAAAAAATCGCGACTCCCTTACTCCACGCCTTCGTGACGTTTTTATATACCTGTTCGCCTGTCCGAAGCCATTTATAATGGGCAATGGCCATAAAGAAGGGCATTACCATACCAATACAGGCAAAGATAATATGAAAGCCAAGGGAGAGGGCCATTTGAGAACGGGCGGCGAGGAAATCGTCCATAACGAGCGTTTATTAAAATGATAAAACGTAAACTCAGGGCTACTGAACTTCCTCAAAGATAGGGCTTATGCCGTTAATAAATGCAGCTTCTTTATGGATAGAAGAGGAATTTTTTATTTAGAATGGATATACATTAACTTTCCGCTGGTTTATGGTTTGGATAACTGTCTCCAATAATTCACCATACCCCAAGAGACAGCGCCTTCATAGGTAAGGGTTTTGTCGGGGGCGATCTTTACGAAATACATGCCGGTCCAGTTGAAAGGAGAGACGTCGGGAAATGTTGGATAACCGCCACTAATGATAATTTCATTAATGGGATGATGGGTGGATAGCAAAGTGATTTTGTTATCTATTGGCGTTCCTTGCAATATTCTAATTAAGCCCTTAAACAGATCTCCTTTATTATGTGAAGGATGATTCAGCAAACTATCTTGTTTGATCGGCAAATTAAGTTCCATCAGTTCCACCGTCTCTATTGCACGATTGAATTCGCTGGCGTAGACCCGACTAATAGGGTAGCCAAGCGCTTTAAGATTGGCCCCTAACTCGCGCGCGCGGATCCGCCCTTCTTCATTCAATTGGCGTGCCAGTGCTTTGTCCTTTGATTTCCACCAGTTAGCCGGACCGGCATCATCATGATTTAAAGAATAATCCACGCCCTGATCGGCATCCGCATGACGTAAAACAAGCGCATATGTCTCGTTACTAACAGGCAATTTTTGTAAGGTTGCCCAACCTTTTAAGTAGGAATTATAAGTGTCAGTAGCTCCTTTTCCATTATAGGTGATTTGGGGCTTATCATGGTTTGTGTCGGTAGCCCCCAATAGATAAAAGCGCGTTTTGTTTTCGGGTTGTTCTTTGGGAGCAATATCAATAGCAACCACCTCTCCCGAGGTTAGGCGTTTTACTAAACCGTTAGCATCCATCTTGACACGACTATCATCGGAGCTAAAGATAGCATCCCTGTTCGTCGTTATTTGGAAGTTGTTTTTGTTTACGAAAAGGAGTTTTCCGTCATATTCAGCGGAAGTAATTTGGATGCCGGGTAATTCATGATCATCGCTTTTTTTACAAGCGCTTAATAAGAGAATGGATAGCCAAAGAATGTTTACGAAATGCCTTTTGCGAAGAGAAAGTAGTATCATCATTTTTATTATCAACGATATATAAGGCTTCACTCCCCAACGAAGGGATGAAACTATCCAGGAGCGATTTAATAATTTGTCTGCTGCTGTCTATAAAAATACGACGAAACGCACGATTTATTTGGCACTATACCCGTTAATTGAAGAAAAGATGAACTGATATCACAGAAATGCGCAGGTTTTTGGCTGGATAATGAGGTTATATGCCACAAAATGTATTAAAAATTGTGGCATATATAGTGAAAGGTTAATCTACTAATTTGCTTCAAGGTTTAAATTCCCGACACTTACGTGGACATCCACGTCAGCTCCACCTCCGTTCAATTTCCCTACCACACGATCTTTTTCCTTCGTTCCTGCAAAGTTATTTAAAGAGGGAAGATTAATCTTTCCTGCTGATAAATTCAAGTCTAAGCCTTTATCCATAGGAAGCTGGAGGTTAACACTTCCGGCAGAAACATCGATTTTTAAGTATTTATCTATATTTACCATATTAACCGAAGTACTGCCGGCGCTTGTTGCCAGATCAGCACTACCTGCCATGCGATCAACCCGAATACTGCCGCCAGAGGTTTTTGCCAGTAGTTCGCCACTAATATCATTGGCTCCTATACTTCCACCGCTGGTCCGCGCATCAATTTTTCCTTTTAAATTACTCAATTTGATGGAACCGCCTGATGTATGCAGTAGCAGATTCCCCGTAACATCATCTGCATTAATACTTCCGCCACTGGTTTTTAGGTTTACATTGTTTTTTACATGAGCTACTTTGATACTTCCGCCGGAAGTTGCTCCTTCGATATAGCCATTAATGCCATTAAGGGAAAGGCTACCACCACTGGTTTTCAACTTTGCTGATGCTGCTTTAGGCACATAAGCTTTGAACGAAATGGATACCGACTTCTTCCAGTTTTTAAACCCGCTTTTTGGTCTGGCAATTGCGATGAGTTGCCCGTTATTGGAACTAATTTGTAAATCGTAACTGTCTTTTAGCCGTTGCTCGATTTCTTCTTTGCTTAGGCGATTATTTCCGTTATTACCTTGCACAAATACTTCAAGACGAGCTTCGGAGTCATTTACACCTTCAACTGTTAAACTACCGCCGGAAGTTTGTAGATCTACCGAGCGGATATTTTCACTTCGCAATGATTTCGTTAAATAGGGCGAAGGAGTATCTTGTGCCGATGCCAAAAAATAGCTGCTATAAATGGCAATGAAAAAAAGAGTAAGCTTATTCATAATTTTTTTTCTAAAAGACGCAAATCGAAATTAAATGTTGCATGGCGGTTAGCTGTGAGATTTTTGCTGTCAGCAATCTGTTTTTAATTAAGCAAAAAACCGATATCAGATGGCTGCTAGCTTCTAAAAGCTATTCATCCCGCAAACTATTTACCGGATTAGCTGCGGCTGCTTTGAACGTTTGCACACTCAATAATAAAACTGCTAACAAAAGCATTCCCAATCCACTCACTAGAAAAACCCACCAGCCGATAGGCGTTTTATAGGCAAAATTGTCAAGCCACCGATGCGCGGCCCACCAAGCTAAAGGAGAAGCGACAATAAAAGCGATAAGGATGAGTTTGATAAAATCCTTCGCCAATAGGCTGATAAGTTGAACAATAGATGCTCCCAACACTTTGCGAATGCCTACTTCCTTTGTTCGACTGTTTGTGGTATAAAGCACCAAACCTAACAGGCCCAAACAACTAATTAAAATAGTTAAACCTGTTGCCCAGTTTAACAGGGATGCGGTAGCTTGCTCTTTCTCGTAAAACTTCTTAATACTGTCTTCCATAAATTCATAATTAAATTCCCCGTCGGGATAGTTCTCCTTAAAAAGTTCTTCCATATCGGAAATTGTTTTCTGCCAGTTCATTTCACCGGATTGGGCGGATCGAAGTTTTACGTGAAAAATATCTCCCCAGCGGTTTTGAAAAATGAGCGGTGCTAATTGTGCGTGCAAATTCTGTGTATGAAAATTCTTCACAATGCCAACAATAGGCACTTCTTTCTCATTATATTTAAGGAATTGACCTAAAGCCGCCCCCGGTTGTTGAAAGCCGAGTTCTTTTGTGAGTTGTTCATTAACCACAATTTCTGTTAACGAGTCGCTCGCAATCGCATTTCGCCCGGCAATGATCGGAATATTGTATAAGGCCAGAAAGTTATCGTCGCCCCATCTAACATGAACTGTCGGTTTTAACTCTTCTTTCCCGTTGAAATAGCTAACATCGGCAAAGGCTCCGCCCGCTGTAGCTGGTGCAAGAAATCCATTGCTAACAGATGCAATGCCCGGAATTGCCTGTAAGCGTTGCTTGAATTGCATGCGGTGGGTGGCGATGGTATCTCTGGGGGTGCGAAAAGTAAGAATGGCTTCTTTGGCAAAACCCATATCTGCATGGAGTACGAAATAAATCTGTTTACTGATAATCAAGGTAGATATAACAAAAAATTGCGCAATAACAAATTGAGAGACGGTTAACCCTTTTCGTAACAGCGCTTGTCTTGACTGCCCCAAGCTGACTAGTTGCTGGTTCTTCAAAACCTGTATCGGATTATAACCGGATAGAACAAAGGCTGGATATAACCCGGCAAGGACGCTAACTAATAAAACAATGAGTAGAACGGAAAACAACATGCTTGGATAACCTAAGAATGAGAAGGTGAGGCCTTCCGGTATAAAGGCAGAAAAGGCCTGTAGTAACAGCGGTATAATGATAATGGAAAGGACGGTAGCAAATGTTGTCAGAAAAAAAGTTTCTCCTAAGAATTGAACGACCAGTTGTTTTTTGTTTCCGCCGATCGATTTCCTAATACCAACTTCCTTGGCGCGTGTTGATGCTTGTGCCGTGCTTAAGTTAACATAATTGATACACCCCAAAAGCAATAAAAAGCCCACAATGGCGATTAAGCCATACAAAGTGGGTTTATGAGCGATTCGGATATCCATTCCCTGATAGCGCTCATCAAAATGTATGGTAGATAAGGGCTGTAACGCTAAATGAAGTTCGGAAAAAAAATGCTCTTTTTTGGAATGCTTTGCGAGTATCGTGTTTAGTCCTTGCTCTATTTGGGATGGCTGAGCCTGTGGCGATATTTTAACAAGTAAATTTGAGTAACCCATCCAATCGTCCCAAACGTTTAACATGAGGTCGTCTTTCAATGACGTTTTCTCTAATGTGGGTAGTGATATAAACTCCTTACTTCGAAAATCGGTAATTTTTTCTAAATCATCTACAACTCCACTGACACTCACTTCTATATCCCTATACCTTAGGGTACTTCCTGGCACATCCTGCAAATCCTTTTTGGGAAAATAAATCTCGGCCCTACTCTTGGTAAGTACTACTTGAAAAGGTTGTGTCAAGGCAATGGCAGGATTACCGACTAACCACTTATAACCCATTAAGGCTAGATAGTCAGAATTAGTAAAAATAATACGTTCTTGTTTTTTAAAAGTCTTTTTGTTGACGCTTCCTGCCGGCACTTCAACATCTGCTTTTGCATCACCGGGAAAACTATAAATGGGAATTACTTGCTCAATACCCGTTATTTCTCCTTGAGCTGCCTGAGCCAAAGGGCCAGGTACAGAGGTGGAGTGTCCCTCAAAGCCATCTCGTTTTGTGTCTAATACAATTCGATAGATCCGATCTTTATCCAGCTGAAATTGATCGAAACTAAACTCATAATGAACAATCATGGCGATGACTAAGGATGAGCTGATACCTATCGCTAATCCAACGATGTTAACGAGGGAGAAAAATTTGTGTCTCCATAAATTCCGCCAGGTAGAAACAAAATAGTTTTGTAACATAATGTTAGCTTTTAAGGTGTTTCAGCGATTCATCAAATAACCAATAACGAATAACCAATAACCAATAACCAATAACGAGTAACCAATAACGAGTAACCAATAACCAATAACCAACACCAAGTTACTCATTGCGTAATGACTCAACAGGGTTGGTCAATGCTGCGCGTATAGTTTGCGACCCAATAACGATCAAGGCAATACCAACGGCAATGCTTCCCGCCAATATAAAAATCCAGATATTGATGGTGGTTTGATATTCAAAATCATCCAACCATTTATCCATTAAAAACCACATCAGTGGAGACGCAACAAGCAAAGCGATTATTACTAATTTCAAGAAATCAAAAGACAACAACTTTACGATGGTTGATATATTGGCCCCTAAAACTTTCCGTATGCCGATTTCCCGATATCGCTGTGTGGTATGATAGGACACCAAACCTAACAAGCCCAAGCAGGAAATAAAAATAGCGAGCATGGCGAAATTGAAAAATAAATTACCGAATCGATTTTCTGAACGATATTGCCTATCAAAAAATTCGTCAGCAAAAAAGTATTCAAAAGGACGATTCGGAATAATCTCCTGCCATTTTTTTTCAATTGACTTCAAGGCCGTGTTTATATGTTGGCCATCTATTTTGAGTGATACCATACCGCCTCCGTTTCCTTGCCCATAACGCATGCTGAGGGGCTCTATTTTCGACTGTAGGGATTTAAAATGGAAATCTTTGATCACTCCGATGATTTTACCTTCGCTTCCCCATTGAGAATATTTTTTACCAATTGCGTCCGCTGGTTTTGCATAACCGAAGAGTTTAACGGCACTTTCATTTAAAATCATAGCTTGCGCAGTATCTGTTCCAAAGTCGGGCGAAAACATGCGGCCGGCCACCAGTTCAATTTTATATAGAGGAAGGTAATTATAGTCTACAAAATAGACCGGGAGGTTTGCGATCTGCATATCGCCTTGCTTGTTCTCAATTTCAGAATAAGCCACCGGGTTCCCACCACCCGGGACCGATCCGGATACAGCGCTAGCTAATACGCCAGGTACGCTGGTTATTGCGTCCTTTAAGATTCTGCTCTTGGCATCTCCGTTTGTTTGCAAAACCAATACTTGTTCTTTATTGAAGCCCAGATTTTGATTTCGCATATATGCAAGTTGACGGTTTACAATCAAGGTGCCTGCAATCAGCGCAATGGAAACCACAAACTGCACCACAACTAAGGTTTTTCTCAATAGTAAACCTTTTGTGTTAGACGAAAATTTACCTTTTAACACGGTTACGGGTTTAAAAGAGGATAATACAAGTGCAGGATAAATACCTGCAAGTAACCCGATTAAACAGGCTAACAAAAATAAAACGAGGATGTACACGGGATGGAGAAATATACCTCCACTAATTTCCTTGCCCGCAAGAAAATTAAAATAGGGAATCAAGACCAGACAGAGTAAAATGGAAATTATAAAAGCTAATAAACAGATTAATACGGATTCACTGATAAATTGCCGGGTAACCTGTATGCGATAGGCACCAACCACTTTTCTAATTCCTACTTCTTTGGCTCTTTCAACCGCTCTGGCTGTGGAAAGGTTAATAAAATTAATGCAGGCAATAAGTAGAATGAATAGCGCTACAATAGCAAAAACATAAACATTGTTGATATTGCCGTTTTCAAAACCACCTCGTTTTGAATAAAGATAAACGTCTTTAAGAGGCTCTAAAAAGAGGGTGTAATGCATCTTGGACTGATCCATTTCCTTACCGACACGGTTAGTTAAAAAAGCGGGAAATTTAGCGGTTAATAAGGAAGGATCAGTATTCGGTTTAAGAAGTAAATAAGAAGTGAAACCAAAATTACCCCATTGCTCATCAAATTTAAAATTGGCCATTTTTATCAGGGTGACCATAGAAACAAACACGTCTCCTTTAAACTGCGAATTTTCAGGAATATCTTTCATCACACCTGTAACTTTGCTGTTGAAACCTTCATCGGTCAGTAGCAAACTTTTACCGATTGGATTTTCCTTTCCAAAATATTTTTTGGCTGCCGATTCGGATAAAACCACGCTAAAAGGCTCTTTTAATGCCGTTTCCGGGCTTCCTGCTAGTAGCGGAAAATCAAATAGTTGGAAAAGGGAGGAGTCAGCAAAGAATACGGCGCTTTCCTGATATTTGATATTATCTTTGCGTATTAACAAACTATTGGGCAGTAAACGCACGTAGTTTTCGATCTCCGGAAGATCTTTAGCGGCATACATTGCCATGGGGCCTGACGTGATATTCGCATTGATGGTTTCTGTGGGTGTCTTGACATCGCACACCAAGCGATAAATGCGATCAGCTTTTTCATGATACCGGTCGTAACTTCGTTCGAAATTGACGTAAAGCGCAATAAGAAAGCAGGCCGTCATCCCAACTGCCAAGCCACAAATGTTGATAATGGAAAAAGCTTTGGTTTTCCAGATATTCCGCCAGGCGATTTTTAAATAGTTTTTTATCATGATTTTTAGCGTTTAGCTGCCAGCTATCAGGCATAAGCCGTTAGCGCCATAAGCAGTGATCGAATCTATTTTGTCGTTACTTAGAGTTACTGCTCAATTAAAATGACAGCGCTTAAACTAACGGATAGCCCCAGTATGTTAATAACAGCATAGCTTTTGTTGTTAAACAAATTTCTAAATACAGTTTTAAGATAATTCTTAAGCATAGCTCATTAGCTTTTAGGTGTTAGTATTCAGCCCCTTGATCTCGATCTTATCTGTCAAAGGGCCAAAACTTTGTTGTCAGCGTTGTTAATTGACTTATAACGTATAACTGCTGCCTACCGCAAGCAGATAAAACGTATAACTTCAGGAAAACAGCTAAAAGCCGCAACTCATTACTCCGTTCGAATTGCCTTTATCGGATTGTTTTTTGCCGCTTTTAACGATTGTCCGCAAACGGTAAGTCCAGCGATGGCAAAAGCTATAAGTCCTGCGGCAATGAAAACCCAACCGTGAAGCTCCGTACGATACACATAATTCTCTAACCACTTACTCATCATCCACCAAGCGATTGGAAACGACAGGATGAACGATATGCCGACCAGCTTCATGAAATCTTTTGATATCAATAAAATTATGTTGCTTACGCTGGCTCCTAAAGTTTTACGTATACCGATTTCCTTAAACTTGGTTTCGGCTGTATAGGTTACCAAGCCAAATAGACCAAGACAAGAAAGTAGAATCGCGATGCCCGCAAAGATGTTGAATAGCCTTCCTGCGCGCATATCGCTTTTATACATATTGTCAAAAGCCTCATCCATGAATTGGTAGTTGAAATCATAATCGGCATTGTATTTCTTCCATAAAGTTTCTATCGCTGCAATCGCCTGTTGTGCTTGTTGTGGCTTTATCTTAACATACATCGCTTGCCAACCCCAGCTCTCGTCCATAAAAATGAGACAGGGCTCAATGGCGTTTCGCATATTTTTGAAATGAAAATCTTTGACAACCCCTGCAATAATGCCAGGTTTGTCATGGAAACTAATGGTTTTTCCCACAGGATTTTCTATGTTCATCTGGGCGATCGCCTGTTCGTTTAAGATGTAATAACCGCTATCTGCAGGTGTTCCCGAGAAGCCTTTTCCTTCAACCAACCTCATGTTCAATACCTGTAGGAAATTTCGATCGGCGGAGATCTGATTGATCATAAAACTGCCCATATTATCGGGTTTCCCTTCCCATACAATGTCCCCGGTAGCGCTTGCGAGATCAATAACGCCTTGGCTCGATACCGTTACGCCTAAAATGCTTGGATTGTTTTCCAACTCGCTCCGAACAGCAGCGTAATGCTTTCCGAAATTATAGGCACCGAAGGTTAAAATATTCTCTTTGTCATACCCTAAGTTTTTATTCTGTATAAAGGAAAGCTGTTTTGCAATAACAATCGTAGAAACAATGAGGACAACGGAGCAGGTGAATTGCAATACAACTAATACTTTGCGGAAAGAGCCACTGCTACCCAATCGAGGCAAAAGGCCCTTAAGTCCTAAAGCAGGATTAAATCGTGATAGGGTTATTGCGGGATAGATTCCGGCCATTAGTAATACTAATATCAAGGCAGCACCAAATAATGCCCAAACGCGGCTATCAAATAAGCTAAAGCTCATTTCCTTTCCCGACAACTGGTTGTAGATAGGCATGGCTAAAAAGCTGAACAACCAGGAAAGGAGCATGGAGATTAGAAAAACAACCAGTGATTCGGTTAAGAACTGTAAAAACAGATGCGTACGATTGGCGCCTACTACTTTCCTTACACTTACTTCTTTGCTTCGCCTAGCAGACCTTGCTGTAACAAGGTTTACATAATTGATACAGGCAATTAATAAAATTACGAGGGCAATTAAGGTAAATATTTTAACCTGGCGCATGCCTTGTTCGTCTCCTTTGGGATCATAAAGATGAATTTTATGTAAGGGCTGCATTAAATAGACAAGGTCTTTAAAGAAATCGCTCGACTGGTTTTTTTTATGAAGAGCGGCTAGTTGTAGCCCAACTTCTTTTGCGTTTACTTCGGATTTTAGAAGAAAATAGGTGTCGTAGCCAAAATTTCCCCAATCGGCGTTGATTGGATTGCTCTCGCGACCTTCATTTAATTGATCAAATGGAATGAAAAAATCATTACGTATGCTCGAATTTTTTGGTATATCCTCAATAACACCCGAAACCCGAAAGCTGATACCCTCAAGCGCTTTTACCACTTTGCCAACAGCTTCTTCTTTGCCGAAAATTTTTTCGGCTAGCGACTTGCTTAGGACAATAGAATGTTTATCAGGAAAAGGTTGTTTTTCGTTTCCTGCAATCAATGGAAAGTCAAATATGGAAAAGAAGCTGGGATCGACATAGTAGACGCTTTCTTTGAATTTCTTACCTTTGTAATCCACTAAGGTTTCCTGCCAAGTATTAATTCTACAGGCGTCTTCTACGGCGGGCAATTCATTTTTTCCGAAAACAGCCAAAGGAGCAGAGGTACTCCATATTTTCGTCATTTCCTTGTCAATGGCGCCCGATGCCCTGAAAATTCGGTCACCTTTGCTGTGCATCTGATCGAAACTTAGCTCATCCCAAACCCATAATAAAAGTAATACAGAAGCCGCTAGACTTACCGATAGGCCAATAATATTAATGGCCGCATAAAGCTTGCTTTTCGCCAAGCTTCTGAAAGCGCTTTTAAAGTAATTCTTTAGCATAGCTATTCCTTTTAATCAGATTTCAGCCCGTCAACTTTAATTTAGCCCTAATTGCTAGGGTCTAAAGCCGAAACCCTACTTTACGCCACCGTAGTCATCACAACTTGCCCGTCCAGCATTCGGATAATGCGATCGCTATAACGCGCATCATGTTCGCTGTGGGTAACCATTACAATGGTAGTCCCTTGTTCGTTTAATTCAGTAAGCAGCTGCATTACCTCATTACCGTTATTTGAATCCAGGTTACCTGTCGGCTCATCCGCGAGGATAAGCTTAGGATTATTAACCACCGCTCGGGCAACGGCAACGCGTTGTTGCTGACCGCCGGAAAGTTGCTGTGGAAAGTGGTTTCTACGGTGCATAATCTGTACCTTCTCAAGCACCTCTTCCACTCGTTTTTTGCGTTCGGCGGCTGGCACTTTCGTATAAATCAGCGGGAGCTCTACGTTTTCAAATACAGTTAGCTCGTCAATCAAGTTGAAACTTTGGAAAACGAAACCAATATTGTGTTTACGCAAGTCTGAACGTTTCCGCTCGTTAAAGTGGGCCACCTCTATATCATTGAATTTATAACTGCCTTCGTCTAGATCATCTAAAAGGCCTATAATATTCAACAATGTGGATTTACCACATCCTGAAGGACCCATCACTGCTACAAACTCACCCTTTTGTACTTCTATACTTAGGTTGTTGAGCGCTACCGTTTCCACTTCCTCAGTACGGTAGAATTTTTGAAGTTCAGTTATTTTGATCATGGTCATTTAGCTATAAGCAATCGGAAATCAGCTTTCAGTTTCCTTTTTTGTGTTAGAATTTTTAAACCACACCAACTGCCTTTTATTTATTATTTTTATATTTAAACCTCTGTTTTTAATCTGAATTTCTTTTATGCGCGACTTTACCACGCTAGATTTTTGGCTTCGTAGTCATAAGTTGACGTTAAAAATTTATCATCTGACCAATCGCTTTCCTAAAGAAGAGCTCTTTGGTCTAACTTCTCAAATGAGAAGATCCGCATTATCGATTCCTTCCAATATTGCTGAAGGCTGCGGGCGAAATTCAAATAATGAATTAAAACGTTTCCTCACAATAGCAAGCGGTTCCGTTTCCGAGTTACAATATCAACTCATTTTATGTAAAGAACTAAAACTTTTAGATACAAATACCTCTGTAGAACTAAATAATGAAATCATCATCATCAGAAAATTAATCCACAGTTATGTTTCGAAATTATAACATAAGCCGATAGCCGACAGCTGAAAACCGATAGCTATTTTACCACCAACTCCTGCACCTTATCATACGTTTCGTAACTGGAAGTTACCACCTTCTCGCCGGGTTTCAAACCTTGAATCACTTCATAATAATCTGGGTTCTGTCTTCCTAATTGAACATCGGCGCGGTAAGCTGTTTTACCGTCCGAGCTCAACTTAAATACCCAGTTTCCGCCCGTTTGTTGATAAAATCCGCCTTTTGGTAACAACACTGCTTTTGTTTCATCACTTAAAGCTAAACGTATTTGCAACGTTTGTCCACGTCTGATGCCTTTTGGCGTTTCACCGTCAAATTCCATATCCACTTGAAATCTGCCGTTAGCGACCTGTGTATAGACCTTTTTAACGCGCAACTTATAGGTTTTACCCGACAAGGTGAATTCACCATCTAAATCCGGATAAATACGTGAAATATAATGCTCATCAATATCAGCTTTTACCTTAAAGCCACTCAGCACATCTAATTGGCCAAATCGATCGCCCGGATTCTTCTTTTGTCCAATTTCTGCATCAAAAGCTGTTAATTGGCCATCTATCGGCGCCCTAACAATCAAATCGCCTACTTTACGACGCATTAAGTCAAGCGCACTGCGTGTCCGTTCATAGGTTTCACGGCTTTCTCTTAATGATTGCTGCGTCCGGATAGAGTCGGTGTGCAGGTTTTCTCTGCTCAATTTCATGCGTTCAACCTGATAAGTATATTCGTTACGCGCTTTTTCAAACTCTTGCCGACCAATTGCTTTTTGGTCGTATAAATGTTTCTTTAGATTAAATTCTCGGGTTGCTTCCTTAAAGCCGTTTTCTACCTCTGCCATTTGGTTGCGCGTAGCGATAGACGCTTGTTGCGCGTTTGTTTGAGATATCTGCGATTGCGTTAGCAAGTTTAATACCTGTGTTTCCTGGTTGACCAAGCTCAATTCCAAATCCGTGTTCGATAAACGCATAATGGGATCGCCTTTTTTCATGATGGCGCCGTCTTCGACAAATTTTTCCTCTACGCGTCCCCCTTCGGATGCATCTAGATAAATGGTACTGATTGGCATGACCATACCGTTTACGGGGATAAACTCGCGGAATGGACCTTCGGATACTTCTGATATAGTTATTCTTTCTGCGTCAACATTTAATTTTGATTTTCCCGAGGTAAAATAATAGCTAGAGAAAATCAAGGCACCAATGCCCACAATCCCTGCAACGGTAGCTATCCGCTTATTATTCCATTTCTTTTTTGGTAGTGCTCTGTCCATTTTTATTCTTTATACGGCAAGAAAATATCCTTTTTGCTCGTTTAACAACTATACAAGCTTGTGCCATAAAAATAGGCTGCTAATAATCAGCTTTTTACGTGTTTTTTCGGTTTTGGTACTGTCCGATATCGTACACTTTATGTGCGCTTGCGTACAGCGTACATAAAGTGTTTTGTAACATTTTTTCTGATAATCAGTCTTTTAATAATAATGGTATAGTTATATCTTTACATGAACCAGTTGTCTGCTTTCAGCCGTCAGCTATCAGACTAAATATTACAGAAAAAAGATACATAATATATATATTATAAATCAACACAGTTTGACGCCCCTGCATACCGCTTGTTTGCTAAAAGCGTACGAGTCTGATTGCTGAAAGCTGATTACCGAAAGCTAAAATAACATGAAACACGCCAGAATACTAATTATTGACGATGATCCTGATGTATTAACGGCAGTCAAATTGCTGTTAAAAAGAGAAGTCAGTGAAGTGATTGCAGATAAAAACCCCGAGAATATTCCTGCCATCCTGTCGAGACAGCCTATTGATTTGGTACTACTTGATATGAACTTCAAGAGTGCTATCAATACCGGTAATGAAGGGTTGTATTGGTTAAATCGGGTTAAGTCGCTCCGTCCGGAGCTGCCTGTTATAATGATCACCGCCTATGGTGCTATTGATTTAGCGGTTACATCATTAAAGCAGGGAGCTACCGATTTCATCGTAAAGCCATGGCAGAATGAACATTTGCTACAAGTAATCGGAGATATCTTAAATAAAAAGCCGGGCAAAAAGAAGTCGGAAACACCACAAGTTGCGCAAAGTGACATTATCGGTGAATCGGAAGTAATGAAAAACCTGATGCATAAAATCACGAAAATTGCACCAACAGATGCCAATATTCTTATCCTGGGTGAAAATGGAACAGGGAAAGATGTAATTGCTGACATGATACATCGCGAATCTAGGCGGGTTTTAATGCCTTATGTAAAAGTTGATGTTGGCGCTTTGACGGATACACTCTTTGAAAGTGAACTTTTTGGCCATAAAAAGGGCGCTTTTACAGATGCAAGGGAAGATCGCGTAGGACGCTTCGAAGCAGCTGATAAAGGGACTTTATTTTTAGATGAAATCGGAAACATTTCTTTACAGCAGCAGGCAAAATTATTAAGTGTGCTTCAAAATAGACAAGTTATTCCACTGGGAAGTAATACACCAATTCCTGTTGATATACGTTTATTGTGTGCTACTAATGTGCCGCTAGTGGCATTGGCTAACGAAAGTCGCTTCCGAAAAGACTTAATCTACCGCATCAATACCGTGGAAGTGCAAGTACCCCCTTTGCGGGAAAGGGGAAACGACATCTTACTTTTGGCTCGCCATTTTATGAAAAAGTATGCTTCTAAATATGCAAAGCAGTTTCCCGACTTGGATAAACGTGCAGAAGACAAGCTTTTAAATTATCATTATCCGGGGAATGTTCGCGAGTTACAGTATAGCATTGAGCGGGCAATTATTATGTCAGACGGTGAGACCTTAAACGCAGAAGACATTATATTCTCTCCAATTGAGCAGGCCGGCGGCCAGGCAAAAGTAGAGC
Organism: Olivibacter sp. SA151; assembly: GCF_054130995.1. NCBI lineage: Bacteria > Pseudomonadati > Bacteroidota > Sphingobacteriia > Sphingobacteriales > Sphingobacteriaceae > Olivibacter > Olivibacter sp. SA151. The sequence goes on from NZ_CP096391.1 coordinate 157,777, forward strand.
ATGATGCCTATAATTTAAGTGAAATGGAGAAAAATGCGATCATGAAGGTAATCGAAAAACACAATGGTAACATTAGCAAAGCCTCGCAGGAATTAGGACTAACACGTACGGCTCTTTATAGAAGATTAAGCAAGTATAATATCTAATGAACCGTTTGCGTCTTTTAATTACGTTTAGAGCGTTTTTACTTTTTCTTATCATTGGTCTGTTATGCTGGTTGCTTCTTACCGGTTATTACCTTTATGCGTTGCTGGTTCTTCCGGTGTCCTTGTGGATGCTTAGTTTAAACTTTCGTTCGCAATTGCGCGCCTATAGAGAACTGGAAGAATTCGCAGAAGCGGCCCGCTATCGCGACTTTACCCGCTTCTTTCCCCTTCAGAATGCCGGACCTGAAATCAGGCCACTTCGTGGTGCTTTTAATGAGATTAATGGTGTATTCAAAAAAATAAGTAGTGAACGCGAAACCCAATACCAATACCTGCAAACTATTTTAGAAGTAGTAAACACCGCCATCCTTTCTTATGATGAGCGAACAGGACAAGTCGTTTGGATGAATGAGGCTTTTAAAGAATTATTTAATATCCCTTATATCTCCGTTATTGAAGGATTGAACAAGCGTAATCCTGACCTATATCGGAAAGTAATGGAAGTGTCGTCAGATAAAGCGGACGTTTTTACGGTACCAACGCCAAAAGGCGTACTCAAACTTCAGTTTTCTACAAGTAGTTTTCAAACACCGGAAGGACATTATCGGTTATTAGCTTTCCAAAATATTAATGAGGCGTTAGATGAAACCGAATCGAGGGCTTGGCAAAAATTGTTAAGTGTTTTAACGCATGAGATTATGAATTCGATTGCGCCAATATCTTCCCTTGCTGATACCTTGAAAAACCGATTAGAAACGTTACCAAACAGCGAAGAGCTGGATGATATACGCTTAGGTACCGAAACGATTAAAAGAAGAAGCGAGGGTTTGCTGAAATTTGCAAGTACTTATAGAAGCCTCAACAAAATTGCTCAGCCGGAATTAACAACCGTTTATGCCTCGGATTTGTTCGAAAACCTTTATCAATTAATGGAACCTTCGCTTATTCAGAAAAATATTGAACTGGACATCATCCTGAAAGACCCCATCCTCCAATTATCCTTAGACGTCAATTTAATAGAACAGGTACTTATCAATTTGTTGTTAAATGCTATGGAGGCAGTAAAAGATATAGAGAAACCTTATATTAGCCTCTCCGCGCTAGCAAATAACGGTAGTCCACAGATTAAGGTGATGGATAATGGAAAGGGGATACCTAAAGATTTGCTGGAAAGCATTTTTGTTCCTTTCTTTACTACCCGTAAAAGCGGAAGTGGCGTTGGTTTAACACTCAGCAAACAGATTATGCTCATGCATAAGGGAAACATTAGCGTCCACTCGGAGGAAGGGAAAGGAAGTGTGTTTACATTGCAGTTTTAGTCGGCTGTCGGCTATGAGCAGTCAGTAATCGGATAAAATTAAACAATGAAAATCGGCTGTCGCTGAAAGCTGATGGCCGAAAACTGAAGGCAAAAAAATGAAAATACTCGTAGTTTGTTTGGGGAATATTTGTAGATCTCCACTAGCTCATGGAATATTAGCCCATTTAGCGAAAGAAAAAGGATTAGATTGGGAGATTGATTCGGCAGGAACGGGAGACTGGCATGTTGGAGAATGTCCGGATAGGAGATCGATAGCCATTGCAAAAAAATATGGCGTCGACATCAGCGGGCAGCGGGCCCGCCAATTTAATCGGATTGATTTTGAATATTACGATAAGATTTTGGTGATGGATCGGAATAATCTGCGTGATGTATTGGCGATGGCTCATTCGCCGGCCGATCGCGCAAAAGTAAGCCTCTTCTTAGAAAATGATATTGTGCAGGATCCGTACTATGATAACAACCTGTTTGATCCGGTCTATAAGATAATTGCAGCGCGTTGCGAAACCTTGCTAAAGGAGTTAGCTAGCTAACTTTCTAACACCACGAGTCGATCTCCTTTTAAAACCGGGATCGTATTCAGCAGATCAACCTGTAAGCAAAAGTCAATATCTTTTTGGATCCCTAAGTGCTGTAATCGTTTACTATGGGCACTTTGAGCAAGAAAGTCGGCCAGATCGTTTGCCGCCGCTAGATACAGATTTTCAGCAGCAATGGCTGCGTCATCTCCTTTTTGATGGCTATCCTTCAGTTTGTTTATAACCGCACCGGCAAAGACCGTGTCTTCTAAGTTAAAATTATCTTTCCACCCGGCACATACTAATAGGACAGGATCATCTTGTCGCCGTAACCAGTTACAAAGCGCGGTAAGATTCAAAAAAGATCCGATGACAACATTTTTGGCTTCTCGTGATAAGTGAATAGCCTTCGTACCGTTGGTAGTAGTCAATACAATGGTTCTGCCGTTGACTTTCTCGCTAACATAAGAAAACGGAGAATTGCCGAAATCAAAACCATCTACTACTTCACCATTTCGCTCGGCAGCAAGTAAATATCCATGGTCTTTATAAATAGCGCAAGTAGATACTTCCGCCACAGGAATAATCCCTTCAGCTCCGTTGGCCAATCCGTAGCACATAGAGGTAGTAGCTCTAAAAATATCGATCACCACCACAATGCTATTTCTGATGTCGTGTAAATGAATGAGCGCAGGGCTCAAGCAAACGTTTATTTCCTTAGTTTGGTCAAGCAAAATATAAATGTTTTTTTCGGATGATGTAAATGACAGCTTATTTAATAAAGGGGGGCTTACTTACCACAGCCTTTACTTTTTTATCTCTTATTTTGACGTAAATTTCAGTTCCTTCTTTGCTATATTCCTTACTTAGATAACCTAATCCGATTGATTTTTGAAGCGTTGGAGATTGGGTGCCGGAAGTAACATGCCCAATTGGTTGGTCGTTTTCATTAACAAGTTCGTAGCCATGTCTTGGAATGCCACGCTCAATCATTTCAAATCCAACTAATTTACGCTGTATTCCTTCTTCTTTTTGTTTTTTTAAGTTTTCAGCATTTACAAAGTCCTTTGTAAATTTGGTTACCCATCCCAAACCCGCTTCGAGTGGTGAAGTGGTATCATCGATATCATTTCCATACAAACAAAAACCCATTTCAAGACGAAGTGTATCACGCGCGCCTAAGCCGATTGGTTTGATTCCAAAAGGTTTACCTGCGTTCATAATAGCCTCCCACACTTCTTTCGCATGTTCATTGTCAACATAAATTTCGAATCCTCCGGCACCGGTATATCCTGTAGCGGAAACTAAAACATTATCTATGCCGGCAAATACACCTTTTTTAAAGGTATAATATTCCATTTCTCCCAAATCTAGGCTTGTTAGGCTCTGCAATGCTTCTGTCGCTTTAGGGCCTTGTACTGCGAACAGGGAAGTTTTATCAGAAATGTCTTTCATTTCAACACCAAAGGTGTTGTATTTTGAAATCCAGTCCCAATCCTTTTGTATATTAGAGGCATTTACGACGAGTAAATACGTTTTTGCGTCTATACGATAAACCAGAAAATCATCGACAATACCTCCTGTTTCGTTGGGTATACAGGCATATTGAATTTTCCCATCAAAAAGCTTTGACGCATCATTGGAACTTATTTTCTGTACTAATTCCAATGCTCTTTCTCCTTTTAATATGAACTCGCCCATATGGCTTACATCGAACACGCCTACACCGGTACGAACCGTTTGATGTTCATCATTGATACCCGTGTATTGTACGGGCATGTTGTAGCCTGCAAAGGGTACCATCTTAGCACCGAGCGCTATGTGTAAATCCGTGAGGGCGGTAGTTTTCATGTTAGAACAAATTAAAAAATCAAAAAATGCTGCGCAAACTTATACAAAATAAGGGTACTTGCAAAAACTTGTTTTGTTATGCAGGGATTTAGCTTTAAAAAAAGAACCTTTTTTTTGTCACTTTCTTCCGCAGAAAGTAACCAAAGACTCATCGCTTGGAACTTTGCTACAAGAGGTAGTGCATCAACGTGCAAACCGCAAATTTCCTAGGCGATACTTTAGCAGAACGTAGGGATTTTACTTTTAACCGAACGTATTAGCTTTAGCCCTAAATATAGCCTTGTGCGTGGGAAGAACGGCCTTGGAGGATACTGAAGCAACGAGCAGCAAAGCATTTGCATGTCTGTTCATATGGCAATATTCAAGCGGATTGAGGAAGTGAAACGGCTCCAATACGCGCCGTTGATGCTTTGCAATCAGGTGCAAGGTAACCTACACACGCCTTGATTTTTGTTCAACTTTTGATCAAGCAAAAGTTGATTAAGAAAAAGGTTCTTTAAATATAAACACCTTCATCTATATGTTAAAGACGAAATCAACCAACTGGAGTTCATCGAAGGTAACGCCTGTTTTGTTATGAAGGCGCTCCATAAGCAATTAAACAAAAGAAAGACTTAACTGAGGATCTGTAATCCTGAAGGTTTTACGATGGTGTGGGGTTAAGCCATACTTCAGAACGGCATCCCGATGCCTTTTTGTGGGGTAGCCCTTGTTTTTTAACCAGTCGTATTCAGGATGCTCGTTGGCTAAATTGTCCATATAATCATCGCGATAGGTTTTTGCCAAAATGGAAGCGGCGGCTATTGAAAGATATTTTCCATCACCTTTTATAACACACTGATGGGGAATATTTTGGTATCTTTTGAAACGATTTCCATCAACTAGAATATATTCGGCCTGCATTTTCAATGCATCTAAAGCTCGATGCATCGCAAGAAAAGAAGCGTTTAATATATTGATCTGATCAATTTCTTCCGCGCTCGCACTCGCAACAGCAAAAGCAAGGGCTTCATTTTCTATCATTTCCCTCAAATCATAGCGCTGAGCTGCGGATAATATTTTCGAATCATTCAGAATACCGTGCTTAAATGAGGAAGAAAAAATAACGGCTGCAGCGAAAACCGGGCCCGCCAGGCAACCTCTTCCAGCTTCATCGCATCCAGCTTCAATTAATTCATTTTGAAAGGTAGATAACAGCATGTCTATGATACAATATTGATGGCGCACAAATGAAGCAAAGATAGGAATATTTGTGAGCTATCAGAAATCAGTAGGCAGCTATCAGCTATATAGTTTTGGGAAGTGTATATTTAAACGATTAATCTGATGGCCGATTACTGAAAGCCTAATATATTTTTTATGTTACAATTAAACCAAAAAAATGTGAACCAGTCAAAAAGCTGCTTTACTATACAAAAAAACATGAGATTTCAGAAGACAAACCTGTTGATCTGTACTTGTCTGTTGTTAAGTTTCTGTTCCGTATACGCGCAGAAGAAGAAATCCATAGTTCCTACGGCGATTGACTTTAGATCCGATATTCAGATAGATGGGGATTTATCGGAATGGGGAGACAGCTTGCGGAATTATTATGAGAAGCAAGACCTCCAATATGAGATAGCAAATGACGAGAAGCAGATATATGTGGCAATGCGTGTGAAAGATGGCAGTTGGCAGACGCAAGCCTTGCACCAAGGGTTTAGCTTCCTCGTAAATAAGGAGGGAAAGAAGAAGGAAGGGGCTTCGATTATTTTTCCAATTCCCGATCGTGAGTCTTTGAGAAGCTTGGCATCAAAAGATAAGGACGAGAAACCGGCCGATATACGGGAGGGGGTTTTGAAAGCAGTACGAGCCATTTTCATTGTCGGAATGGCGGATGTCGTGGATGGCCCCATCTCACTGGAAAATAACTATGGTATTAAAGCGGCTGTGAAAATTGACAGTTCGGACGCGGTATGTTATGAGGCAGTTATTCCCTTCGAACGAATAGGATTGGAACAGGAAAGAGATAAGGAGGTAGCATTTAACATAAAAATAAATGGCATTATCATGCGTACAGTAGGAGGTGGGCAACCAATGGGACGATATGGTTATGGAGGATATGGATATTACGGTACTCAACCAAGTAGAAAGGAGACACAGCAAGAACCTGGGACGTGGATTATCTTACCACTCGCTAAACCCAAATAAAATAGTCGTACAGATACTAATATACAATCATTAATTAAATGTGCTTAAAAAAAATCAACCAAATTGTTAGAAGTATTTTTCTTCTCTCCCTCTTCGGAATAAGCCTTTGTTCTTTTCAAGCGCAAGCACAGACAGGTAAAGTAGTTAACGGTGTGCTCAGGGATAGTACAGGGCTGAGTGTGATTGCTGCCTCCGTTAAACTGATGTCGCCGCAGGATACGCTTCAGGTGAGCAGCGACGTTGATGGAAAATTTAGCTTTAAAAATGTAAAGGCAAGCAGTTTCAATTTGCTGATTACCAGTTTGGGTTTTAGACCATTTAGCAGAAGTTTTTCCTTCAATGGACAGCATTCGCTTGATTTACCTCCATTAGTTATGTCGTTCGAATCGAAACTTTTAGAGGTAGTAAATGTAACAGGAGGTACTTTAGTAACGATGAAAGAAGACACGGTGGAATACAATGCAAAAGATTACCGGGTGCGGCCAAACGCAATGACGGAAGAACTTATAAAGAAACTGGATGGAGTAGAAGTGGATAAAGATGGTAACGTGCAAGCGCAGGGTGAAAGTGTCACGCGGGTTAGAATTAATGGAAAAGACTTCTTTGGCGGGGATGTGAAAACAGCAACAAAAAATTTACCGGCTGATATCATTGAGAAAATACAAATCGTGGATGATTATGGCGATCAGGCAAATCTAACCGGTAATAGAACAGGAGAGCCCGAGAAAATATTGAATATAACGATAGCGGAAGAAAACAATAACGGTAATTTCGGGCAGTTTGGTGCCGGGATGGGTACGAAGCCGGAGGGAGATAATGGATATCGATATCAGCTGGGAGGTATGTACAATTCATTTACCGGGTCACGCCAATTTTCTGTCTTGGTCAATGCAAATAATAATAACAACCAAGCTTTTGATTTCAATGCAAGAGGCAGTGGAGCCAGAAGGATGCCCGGAGGGGGAGGAAGAAGAATGGGAGGCGGTTTTGGCGGTCCGGGAGGCTTTGGTGGAGGAAGCAACGGCTTAACCGATTCGTATTCAGCGGGCTTCAACTATAGAAAAGATTTTAATGATAAATGGACTACCTATGGCAACTATAGCTACAATCACAGTGATAATAACGTAATCAGTGCCAATTCCATTCAAGACTTTTTTCTTGATACAACGATTTTAAGAAGTACCAATGCTACCAGTAATGCGATCAGTAATAATCATCGATTCGACTGGAATGTAGAATATAAACCGAATGATAAATTATTTATCAAACTTTCGCCTACATTTAGCATTGGCAACAATAATACAGGAAGTTATGAATTTACCTATCAAAGTATAAATGATACACTTTCTAATAAAATCGAGAATATAAACCATGATAAGTCCTTTACACCAAATTATGGTGGTAGTGGCTTATTGAACTACAAGATAAACGATAGGGGTAGGAATATCTTTTTTAATTTTTCGCTAAATTCAGCCAGAACAGAGCAAGACCTGGATAGAATTATCAATAATATTACCTTCAGTAGAGACCTCGACAGCGCTGCTATTTACCAAAGGCAGTTGGTAGATTTGAATAATAAGGGGTTCAATGGGGGTACGTCCGTCTCGTATATTGAACCGCTTACTGACAAGAGCAATTTAGAGTTTAGTTACGATTTTAATTTCGCAACTTACGATAACGATCGGCAAGCGAACTCAATGGACGTGGAAGGAAATAGCATACCCAACCCATCCTTAAGCAATTTTTACGAGTATACCTTTTCAACTCATCGTGCCGGAGTTACCTATCGCTATAGAACAGATAAGTTCGTTTATCAATTAGGGGCTACCGTTTTACCTACCAGGCTAACAGGACATACAACCTTGGCTGGTCAAGATTTATCGTTCGGACGAAACGGCTTTTACTTTGTTCCGGTAGCTCGTTTTGAATACAAAGCTTCACGAACCCGCTCATTAAATGTGGAATATCGGGGGAATGCAAGTGAGCCGACCTTCTCGCAATTACAACCAATAACGGATGTTTCAAATCCAAATTTTCCTACGACGGGTAATCCTAATCTAGCTGCGGAGTTCAACCACACGCTAAATCTACGTTACCGTAACTTTGATTTCAAATCGGGTAATATTTTCTTCGCCGTATTGAATGCGAATGTTATCGAAGATAAAATTACGACTAATCGTATTACAACGATGGACGATAGTTTAGGAATCGTTCAAGAAACGAGATACCTAAATACTGGCGGGAATTATAATGCCCGCGGTTTTTATCACTATGCGAAACCCTTTAATAATCGTAAGTATGTAGTTTCCTTAAGAGGATCCGCCAATTTCAATAATAACATATCCTATGCAAATTCTGTGGAGAATGAGGCTAAGAATTGGGTATTAAATCAAGGGCTCAATGTGCAGATCAACCCTAAAGACTGGCTGGAAATTCGACCGGGAATAGACTTTACCTATAACACCACAAAAAACAGTTTACAGAATCGGAGCAATCAGAATATAACGACTTGGGCCGCCTCTATGTATGGTAATATTTATATCACACCCACCTTATTATGGAACTTTGATGTAGCTAAAACGAGTAACAATGGCTATGAAGGTAATGTTCAGGCCAATCCTTTAATTATCAATACGTTTATTGAGAAACAATTCTTTAAAAACAAAAACGGAATGTTGCGCCTGCAAGCCTTCGATTTGTTAAACGAACAGGTGAGTATATCGAGGTCTGTTACCGAAAATAGAATTTCGGATAGCAGAACAAATCGACTCGCTCGTTATTTTATGCTATCTTTTACGTATCGCTTTCAAAAGTTTGCAGGTAGAACGGGAGCTATGCCGGATGATAATGGCCCTGGACGTTGGGAAAGAGGTGGTCGGTCTATGAGTGGACCCGGGGGAAGGCCAGGTGGATTTTAATATACCCACAATTTTATCTAAGTTTGTCCACCACAATGGATCATCACATCATTCATTTATCGAACGGTATCCGCGTTCTTTTGAAGCCTGCAGATACGGTTGTATCCCATGCCTGTATTTTAGTCAACGCAGGAACACGCGATGAACGTCCTGAACAATACGGAATGGCTCACTTTATCGAGCACTTGTTGTTTAAACGCACGGAAAGACGAAATACAAATCAGATTCTGAATCGCCTTGAGCTCGTAGGGGCAGACCTTAATGCATACACAACCAAGGAATATACGTGCGTGCACGCATCTTTTTTAAAGGAACATTTGTCGCGCGTACTAGATCTTTTTGAAGATATTATTTTCCACTCCGTGTTTCCTGAATCAGAGATGGAAAAAGAGAAAAGCGTAATCCTGGACGAAATAGCATCTTACCAAGACAGCCCTGAGGACGCTATCGCAGACGATTTTGAAGATATGTTGTTCGATCAGCATGCTTTGGGCCATAATATCTTAGGAACCAGCGAATCACTGAAGGCGATAACCAGACAAGATATTTTCCAATTCTTGAAAGAAAATTATTGTACTGATCAAATTGTTTTAGCAATAACCGGGCAATATGATTGGAAGAAAATAAAAAAATTAACAGAAGGCATATTAAGCAATATTCCCGCAAATCTTTCTGCACGGGAGAGGAATATGACAATTAATTATAAGCCAATACAACGAAAAATTGTGAAACCAATTGTACAGGCGCACGTGAGTTTAGGAAATGTAGCCTATTCTTTACACGATGATCGTAAGATTGGCTTAATGGTATTAAACAATTTGCTCGGCGGAATGGGAATGAGTTCTAGGTTGAATCTCCAAATCCGTGAAAAATATGGAATAGCTTACACCATTGAATCCAATTATACGCCATACACGGATACCGGAATATTTTCCATTTACTATGGTACAGATGGAGACAAGGCCCATCAGGCTCAAAGGCTAGTCAATAAAGAGCTTAAAAAGCTACGCGATACCAAACTGGGAAGCTTACAACTCCATCAGGCTAAGCAAAAGTTTATCGGCCAGATTGCTTTAGGGGAGGAGAATCGGATGGGAGTGCTTATTTCGATGGCAAAAAATTTGCTAGACTATGGCAAGGTAAACACGCTGGAAGAAGTAGTAGAGCAAATAAATAGGGTGAGTGCGGAAGAGCTTCTGGCAATTGCAAATGAAGTATTCGAAGACACAAAACTTAGTGAGCTCGACTTTATTCCGGAGCAGGAATAGCTATATAGTGGCCTTTTACGTTTTGACTTTTGACTTTTTAATTTTTACTTTGCAACATGAAGTTACCCATAGTAGCATACGGAGATCCGGTATTAAAACGAAAAGCTATCGATATAGATAAAGATTATCCTGAACTGGAGAATCTAATAGCAAATATGTTCGAAACGATGTATGCTGCCCATGGTGTTGGTATAGCTGCACCGCAAGTCGGGCTTTCTATCCGACTCTTTGTCGTGGATGCGTCTCCTTTTGCAGAAGATGATGCCCCTGAATTGAAAGATTTTAAAAAAGTGTTCATAAATGCGCATATCGAAGAAGAAGAGGGAGAGAAGTGGGAGTTCAATGAAGGTTGCTTAAGTATCCCTGATATTAGAGAAGATGTAAGTAGGCACTCCATTATACATATAAGGTATTTTGATGAAAATTGGGTAGAACACCGCGAAAAATATGATGGCCTTGCCGCCAGGGTTATTCAGCACGAGTACGACCATATTGAAGGTAAACTGTTCACTGATAGATTAAGCGTATTGCGTAAGGCGATGTTGAAGTCTAAACTGGACGCCATTTCAAAGGGCCATGTAAAAGTGGATTACAAAATGAAGTTTCCTGCTCTTAAAAAGAAACGCTAAACTTATCCGCCAATGATGGGCAAAGAAAGTTTGTAGCGTACAGAAATGATTCGGATAATAAAAATAAGCGAAGCACTTAGGAAAGCATTGAGGTTGTCGTCCATACCAAAACTTGATAAGACAATAAATGAAATAGCGCCCGATAGACAGGCGGTGGCATAAATTTCCCGCCTAAAGATAAGTGGTGTTTCATTCATTAAAGTGTCGCGCGTTACCCCACCCATTACCGCGGAAAACATACCCAATACAATAGCTGCGATCTCGCTGCTGTCTGCAGCAAGTGATTTCTGCAGACCGACAATGGTAAAAAAGCTGATACCCAAGGCATCAAACATAAACAAGGTCCTTCTCAGTTTACCAAGGTATCGGTGCGTTGTGATGGCGATAATAACACCAATCAAAATAGCTAGAAGGTAGTTTCCGTCGTCTACCCAAACGGGGCGTGTGTTCAAGAAAATATCCCGTAAACTACCGCCGCCAATAGCAGTGACAAAACCGGTAAAGGCAGCACCAAAGATATCTATCTTGTGATCAGCTGCCGTCATCGCTCCGGAAATAGCAAAGACTAATGCACCGATTAAGTCTATCTGATAAAGTAAGTCCACAAAGGCTATGTTTCTTTATTACTAAACTAGCTTTTAAATACTAAGTTTGCAATAGCTGATAATAGCTTTTCGCCGGAATTACTTTTGCTCCCATGGATCGGAGATGCTCGCTTTCTATCTGGCAGTCTATGAGTTCAAATCGATTGGAGGTGCAAAGTTCAATTAAGGCTAACTTACTGGCATTCGGTGCTAATGAAAACATGCTTTCGCCGCAAAAAACATGGTTTCTTTTTCCGCAGATAACCCCATATAAGCCGCCTACTAATTGTTCCTTTTTCCACACTTCCACTGACATGGCAAAGCCCTCTTGGTGCAAGTTAATATAGGCCGTTTGCATATCTTCCGTAATCCAGGTTCCCTGTTGGCCCTTTCTGGGGGTCAATGCACAGTGACGAATAACCTGTGCGAAAGCTGAATTATAAGTAATCCGATAGCTATTGCTGCGCAGTTCCTTACGCATGCTTTTGCTGATTCTTAAATCTTGTGGCAATAGTATAAAACGATTGGGGGGTGCATACCATAATATAGGTGTGCTTTCATCATACCAAGGGAAGATCCCTTGTGCATAAGCACATCGAAGGCGTTCTGTTTTAAGGTCGCCTCCGATTGCAAGTAAGCCATCCTCCTCGGCTAATAAGGGATCCGGAAACCAAAAATCCTCCTCGTTAAGTTGAAAAAGCATGTTTAGCTAATAGCTGGCCTAATCCTCTTGTCTCGGTTCTTTACTTATTTTTTCAAAAAGCTTATCCATCCGTTCCACATATTCGTTTGTATCATCTACAAAAAATTCAAGTTGAGGAACAATGCGAGCTTGGTTCTTAATACGACTTCCTAATTTATATCGGATTTCACCGGCATGACTTTTTATGTTCGCAATCGCCTCTTGTACGTTTTTCGCATTGAGAAAACTCAGGTAGATGCGAGCAATGGCCAAGTCAGGTGTCACCCTTACTCGTGTCACTGTCACCAGTGTATCAGGAGCCCATACCATCCCTTCCCTTTGAAATATATCAGCCAAATCTTGCTGGATTACACTAGCAAAACGTTGTTGTCTTTTACTCTCTGTTGATGCCATGTTTTCAATTTCTTTTATGAATGATTAATATAACAAATTATTGTACGGGTAGCGGGCTGTATGAATTTTGATTACCTTGTCGTATAAGAGCTGTCGGAATTCTTCAACGTTCTTTTTTTCTGTGGCAGAAATGAAAACGGCAGGGCTGCTGTGTTTAGCCATCCAACTGTTCTTAAAATCGTCAATAGTGATGTTTTTCTTCGCCTGCTCATCGCCGTTATCATCACGCGCTACTTCGGCAGGTTTGTAAGCGTCAATTTTGTTAAAAACGGTAATCACCGGTTTGTCTATTGCACCTAAATCTTTTAATGTCTCATTTACGGTATTAATGTGATCTTCAAAGTTCGGATGTGAGATATCAACCACGTGGACCAAAATATCAGCTTCACGAACTTCATCCAAGGTTGATTTGAAGCACTCCACTAAGTGATGTGGAAGTTTTCTGATAAATCCAACGGTATCGGATAGCAGAAATGGCAAGTTGTCGATAACAACCTTCCGAACAGTGGTATCCAGTGTGGCAAATAATTTATTCTCTGCAAAGACTTCCGATTTTGAGATCATATTCATGATCGTCGATTTGCCGACGTTCGTGTAACCAACTAATGCAACGCGAATTAGTTCACCTCTATTTTTCCGTTGGGTTTCGTTTTGCTTATCAATCTGCTTTAGCTTTTCTTTTAATAAAGAGATCTTGTTTAAAATCATCCGACGGTCGCTCTCAATCTGGGTTTCACCGGGTCCTCTCATTCCGATACCACCTTTCTGACGTTCCAAGTGGGTCCACATTCGTGTCAGGCGAGGAAGTAAATATTGCAATTGAGCAAGCTCGACTTGCGTCTTTGCTTGTGCCGTTTTTGCCCGATTGGCAAATATGTCCAGTATGAGATTGCTCCGATCCAGTATTTTAATCTTCAGTTCATTCTCGATGTTTCTTAGCTGAGAAGGGCTTAGTTCGTCATCAAATACAACTATATCTGCTTCCTCCGCGTTTACATATGCTTTAATTTCGTCTAATTTTCCACTGCCTACAAATGTAGCTCTGTCCGGCTTTTGCATCCGTTGTGTAAAAGTATTGATGGTCTCGCCTCCCGCGGTTTCGACAAGAAAAGCGAGTTCCTCGAGATATTCTTTTTCCTGATCTTCCGTTTCATTGGGTGTTATGATCCCCACTAAAACAGCTCGCTCAGGCTTTATTGCTGTGTCGTATATTTTTTTTATCGCCATAGTGTTCTTATGGAATTAAAATTACTAATAATAGTTCTATAACTTATGTTTATACGCAATTTTAACAATACATATAAACGTTCTTTCTTCATTGCTTTCAATGAAAGAATCGTGCCTGAAACATGGATGAATACGTTGAAATGATTTTTATCAGGAGGTGAAACCCATACCTATCAAAATACCGCATTTGCGCCCAGGTTCTTTTGGCAGCGATAATATGATATGGAAGGGATTACATAACTGATACTTATTATAGGGTGAAATGATTTACTGGTACAAAGATACGATTTTTGCTTTAAAAATACATGTTATGAAATTTTATCCCAACTTATTCCTTTACTTTGCACCAGAAGGTGATCGCGAAGTAACTGATTTTTCGGGTCTTCAAGCTTCGGATCTTGTTTAAAGATATTGATCACTAGATTTCTCGCCTCTTGCAGTAAAACCTGATCAGTGCTTAAATCGGCTAGTTTAAGATCTAATATACCACTTTGTTGTGTGCCGGCAATATCTCCCGGGCCTCTCAGCTTAAGATCGGTTTCTGCTATCTCGAAACCATCGTTCGTTTTAACCATAGTACTTAGTCTGAGTTTGCCCTCTGTACTTAGTTTGTTGGAAGACATCAGGATACAAAAGGACTGCTCTCCGCCTCGACCAACCCGACCACGTAGCTGATGCAATTGTGATAAGCCAAATCGCTCTGCATTTTCAATAATCATAACGGTAGCATTCGGCACGTTTACGCCAACTTCTATTACAGTAGTGGCAACCATAATCTGCGTTTCTCCTTTTACGAAACGCTGCATCTCAAAATCTTTATCTTTAGCGGGCATCTTCCCGTGGACAATGCTGATTTTGTATGTTGGAAGTGGAAATTCACGAGCGAGGTTTTCAATTCCTGCCTCCAAGTGCATTAGATCCAGTTTTTCGCTTTCTTTGATTAATGGATACACGACATATACTTGTCGTCCTTTAGCAATTTCATCCCGCATAAAGCCGAACATTCTTAATCGGCTACTTTCGAATAAATGAAGCGTTTTGATGGGCTTCCTACCAGCAGGGAGCTCATCAATCACAGATACATCCAAATCTCCATAGAGCGTCATGGCCAAGGTACGGGGTATAGGAGTCGCCGTCATAACAAGCATGTGCGGAGGTATTTGATTTTTGCGCCATAATTTGGCCCTTTGTTCAACACCAAATCGATGTTGTTCGTCAATCACGACAAGCCCTAAATTCTTAAATTGTACGGTATCTTCAATAAGCGCATGGGTACCAACCAATATGTCTAAAGATCCGTCTAGTAGGTTTTCGTGAAGAATTTTCCGCTCCTTTTTCGGCGTCGATCCACTTAACAGTTTAATGGAAACAGGTAAGTCGCCAATTAAAGAAATTAAACCGTTAAAATGCTGTTGAGCAAGAATCTCGGTAGGGGCCATCATACAAGCCTGACAGCCATTGTCGACAGCCAACAACATAGTCATGAGTGCTACCACCGTTTTTCCACTGCCCACATCTCCTTGTAAGAGGCGATTCATTTGCGCTCCCGTATGCGTGTCATGCCGAATTTCTTTAATTACCCTTTTCTGTGCGTTTGTTAGCGGAAATGGTAGGTGCTCTTGATAGAAGGCGTTGAAATTACTTCCAACTTTATCGAATACATGGCCTTTGAACTTATGGGTCTGAAGCAGCTTGTTTTTTAACAATTTCAATTGTATAAAGAATAGTTCTTCAAACTTTAAACGTCTTTCAGCTGCCTTTAATTCCTCTACACTGGACGGGAAATGAATATGGGTGATCGCTTCTGCTTTTGAGATCAGATGCTGTTCTTTTAGCAGGTAAGATGGCAGGTTTTCCTCCATTTTTTTTGAAGCCCAAGCAACTAGCCCTTCTTGCAGTCGTTGAATCCCCTTTGTATCTAAAAAGAATTGCTTTAGTTTTTCGGTTGACCGATAAACAGGTTGTAAACTTGGATTACCTACGTTTTTATTAGCCGCATTATATAGCTCCATCTCCGGGTGTGTCATAGCGAATTGGCCATTAAAAAGGGTAGGTTTTCCAAATATGATATATACCGATCCGATTTTCAGACTCTTTTCCAGCCAACGGATGCTCTGAAACCAGACAAGCTCCATTAGTCCGGTTTCATCTTTAAATTGCGCAACCAGTCGTTTTCCTCTTTTCTGTCCTATCTGTTCTACGGCTGTTAATCTACCGAGAATTTGGACTGATGGCATGTCCGGATGTAGATCCTTTATCTTATAATATTTCGTTCGGTCGATATAACGGAAAGGGTAATAGTGTACAAGATCGCCAAAAGTATATATTGCCAGTTCCTTTTTGAGCAAATCTGCCTTTTGTGGACCGACACCTTTTAAGTATTCTATTGGTGTATGTAAACCATATTCAATCACAGGCATTCGTACCGACTTTGCAACTAGGCTCTCCAGGCAATACAAGAAATTTCAACATCCACTTCTTTAGGGAGCCCTTTTACGGCAATCGTTTCCCGTGCCGGGGCATTCTCCGTAAAGTATTCACCATAAACTTCATTGACTATATTGAAGTTAGCCATATCTGTTAGGAAAATACTCGTTTTAACCACATCTGCAAAAGAATAACCCGCTTCCTGCAGAATAGCATGTAGATTTTCCAGCACTTGTTTGGTTTGTCCCGCGATACTGTCTAGAACTAAATTGCCCGATTCGGGAGATAAGGCTATTTGTCCGGATATATAGAGTGTATTGCCTGCTTTAACCGCTTGATTGTACGGACCAATTGGGGCAGGGGCGTTGTTTGTATTAATGATTTCTTTCATTTGATCTAGCATTAATTGAGGAAAAACCAGTCGATCAATTTATATAGAACTCCAAGTAGAAAGAGAACAATAGCTATTTTATTGATAGCATGCATTACCTTCAAATTGAAACTCTTTTTGGAGTTATTCTCTTGGTTCTTCTTCGGGAAAAAGTACATGTTACGAAATTAGCCCAGAACGATGAGAATTCAAAGAAAAAACCCTCGGAACATTGTCCCGAGGGTTTCTATAATAACCTGCTTAATAGACAGGATTATTTTTTGAATTGTACGTTACGGTTCAACTGACGACCTTCTTCAGTAGCATTAGATGCAACTGGTTTAGTTTCGCCGTTACTTACCACATTGATTTGTGATGCAGCAACACCAGAGTTAACTAAGTAATTTTTAACAGAGTTAGCACGGTCTAAACCTAACTGGTAGTTGTACTCAGTTGTTCCTTCTTCAGAAGCATTACCTTCTAAAGTAAGTGTAGCACCGCTAGCACGTAAGTCAGAAGATACTTGATCTAAAGTTGGGTAAGAGCTGGTTTTCAATACAGAGCTATCAAATTCAAACTGAATGTTTGGATAAGAACCTGTTGAAAGAGCAGATGTATCAGGCTCAGGGAATTTAATTGGACATCCTGATCCATCAACTTGTGTACCGGCAGGAGTGTTAGGGCATTTGTCGAATTTATCGGCAACACCATCACCATCTGAGTCAGTGCTTAACGCTTGAACAGTTGATTCAAGAGCGCTTACACGTTGTTTCAAAGCATCAACTTCGTTTCTCAATTCCGGATCTTTCAACTCATCGTAAAGAGTAGCTACAGGATTAGCCCAAGTCAAATCTTGTTTGTCTTTGCTTCCTAATGAGAACTCTAAACCAGCATGGGTGTAAGAGAATTTGTCGTTACTAGTTCTGCCTTGTACCGGACCAAATAAGCTCTTGGTATCAACAAAGTTCATGGTGTAGCCTAAATCTAACGCTACACGATCAGATAACTTGAATTTCAAACCTAAACCAACTGGAACAAATGCTTCACGAGTGTAATCTCTGTCGCCTTTTAATTCACGGTCGCCAGCGCTTTCACCCCAGTTACCTTTGTTATCCCATGCAGTACCGGTTCCGTCATTGTTCGTATAACCAACTGGATTGAATGCCATCAAACCATAACCTACACTTGCATAGAAGTTAACCGAATTTTCTCTTCTTAAGAAATCGATTGTAGCAAATTGGAATACACCGTTTAAGCTAACTGCATATTGAACATCAGTTTCTGCTGATTGTGCGTTGATACCATTAACATTATCCCAAGTAGGTAATACCTCAGGGGCTTGTCCTTCTGCATTATGTGTAAAAATACGGCCTCTGTTTGCATCTAATTGCAAACCGAACCAGCTTGAGAACTGTTTACGGACATTGATGCCATAATATTCTCTTACAGGTGCTTCGAAAAGACCTACTTTTCTTCCATAAGCATTAGATCCTCCAATCAATACATTTGGAGTGGTTATACCGCCATTGATACCAATGGACCAAGTTCTGTATTGGCTTCTTCCGCCAAATACTTTAGCATCTTGTGCTTGAGCTGCCCCAGTGAAACCTAAGGCGGCAATCAAAGAGCAAGTAACTGCTTTTTTGATTGTAGAATAGTTCATACTTCGTTCTTTTAAAGGTTAAACAGTTTTAATTGTATAATTTGTATACAAAAATAGTTATTAGTTTTATTCATGCAACAATAGCAAATACTATTCCAAAAAAAAAGACGGGCTGAATTTGTTGTTGTTAGCCCTTTTTGAATATATATTGCACCATTTGTTGTTGTATAAACGCTTGTTTTAAAGAGTCTTGCGGCTGCCTCGGCTTGTTTAGATAATTATAGACAAACTGAAAAATGGCCGAAAAAAAATAGCAAAAAAATGTCTACTATTGCTACAATATTGACTCAAATATAGTACAAAAACTCATTTTTTGCCGTTTCTGATCAATTCTTTCACCCTTTTAGCCAGCTTAATCTTCAAGTATATAAGAGCCGCGATTCCCAAAACGCTCACCGCCATGATGCTATACTGTTTACCATTATAAGATGCAATGGTACAATACGCAAGTACAAGAATCCCAATATTTAGAAAAATATTATAAAGAATTTGTTTACCCATTTCTGTTTAATATACCTCCATATCCGGCTCAAAGGTGTCACGCCAGGCGAGAATGCCGCCTTCTAAGTTAGAAAGATTTGTATATCCCTCTTTTTCTAGCATTAGAATAGCCTGAGCGCTTCTCTTTCCGCTTCTGCAATGCACTACAACGGGTTTATCCTTGCTGATTTTATCTTTCTCGATTAAGACTTGAGCAAGTGGAATATTTTCGCCTTTCAGATTGGATGTTTCATATTCGAACTCCTCACGTACATCTATCAGTTGAAAATCTTCATTCCGATCAATCTTCTCCTTTAGCTCCTCGACGGTTATTTCTTTCATGATCTATCTTTTTAAGAATTAATACTTGTAATCGTCAAAGCTAGGGAATTTGTTTAACTTTATTACCAAACTTAGTTAAACTTTCTTGTATACAGGAATCGGTCTACCAGTAATTTGCTTGCCTATGATATTGATCGATCTAATGACAAGTGACATTTAGGTAATTTACTAAGGAGATTAAAATTATTGCAATATTTATGTATAAAACAACAACCCCTTTGAATAAGCTTTCCTTCGTTCTCTTTTTACTGTTGGGAGCTTGCGCCAGTCAGAAGAAAGAGCGTATTGTTAGTGTCGATCAACAAGAGGTCCATCGAATTATATCGACGTTAGCAGATGATCGATTGAAAGGCAGGGCCGTGTTTACTCCTGAAATAGAGGAAGCCGCAACTTTTATTGAAGGGGAATTCAAAAAGGCAGGGCTACAGCCATTGAAGGCAAATGGAAATGACTTTTTACAGCGCTTTCAGGCCACTCAAATAAAACCTTCTCTTTGTGAGATTTTGTTAGACGGAAAGGAGCTGGACAGTGACGCCGGTTTTGTTCTAAGCGACCAGGCGGGTCTTAACTGGAATACCGATCCGGAAGTGCGGATTTTGTCCATAAGTGCCAGCGACAACTTTCGAAAGAAATATAAGGAGATTTCACAGCAAGATATTAATGCCATCGTTTGTGTTGACGAGAGTTTTGTAAAGGAATTTAATTATTTGAAACAGCATGCTGATAACGGGAGAATCTTATTAAATACCGATCAGAAGAAAAAAGGTTCACTTGTTTTTGTACTGAGCAAGGAACAGCCTAAGTCCTTTCGAATTAACTATACGGGTACGGTGGAGAATAAGGGACTCGCTAATGTAGTTGGTGTGCTGCCCGGGAGATCAAAACCCAACGAGTTTGTTATCTTCTCGGGGCATTATGATCACATCGGTATCCTAAAACCGATTGGCCAGGATTCTATTGCAAATGGAGCCGACGATGATGCATCGGGAGTCACCGCGGTAATCAGTTTGGCAAATATTTTTGCCAAGCAAAAAGATAATGAACGAACATTGATCTTCGCTGCTTTTACAGCTGAGGAGTCGGGTGGTTATGGCTCACAATATTTTTCTAAACAGCTTAATCCGGATCATGTTGTGGCCATGATAAATATTGAGATGATTGGAAAGGATGCTAAGTTTGGGGCTAATTCCATGTATCTCACCGGCTTTGAGAAATCCGATTTGGGTAAGATTCTCCAGAGAAATGTGAAGGGGACGGGTTTTTCTTTTTATCCGGACCCTTATCCTGAACAGAACCTTTTTTATAGAAGTGATAACGCGACCTTGGCAGCGCTCGGCGTTCCCGCACATACAGTTTCTACGGTTCAAATAGATAAGGATAATTACTATCACACCGTGAAAGATGAATTAGAAACTTTAGATATTAAGAACATTGTTTCCTCTATTAATGCTGTTGCGTTAGGTGCGAGATCAATTATAGCAGGAAAGGACACGCCCACGAGGCTGGAGCCGTTAAAGAATTAAAGATCTTCTGCTATGAGCAGGTAGTCGGTTTGGAAATGAATTTCAAAGAAGCCGTCTGCTATGGTCTTGTATGCCTGATCGTGTTTTTTTTCCAACCCCTCTGTATGGAAAATAGCATCGCTGGCAAGTATGTAGACGTTTTCGCTCGCTGCCTTCCACTTTTTGAAACCAGGTTTAATCGCGAAGATTTTCTGCTTACCGTTGATAAAAACCAGGTTGATAAGAGAAGCGAATTGTTGGAATAGATCCATCGAAAAGTCTTGTGAGATGATATTGACTGCATGATACCCTTTTTCAACAAGATAATTTAATGCGTCTTTTTTAAAAGAGGAAGGGCTTCCGAAAAGCATGGTAACTCCATCTTGTTCGATCCTGTGCTCGTCATTTGTAATGACAACATCGATATGAATGTCGTTTCTCGATAGCCATTGCGCACTGTCTTTATTAGCGATAACTGTTGGTGCCCATTCCAATAACTGTCCAAGAAGTTCATAGCTTAGATCGGAAAAAAATTCCACTATTAAGGCAGGTTCCTGCTTCTCTTTTACTATATGGTGGGAGGACATATTAGTGGAATTAAAAAGTTCTATGATAAGACCGTTTTAAAGTCCGTAGAGATTCATTTCACGCTACGGACTTTTATAATATCTATTGATTTAGCACTTCTACAATCGGACTGCCTATACTTCCATTTGGCTCTTGAATATGTAAGAGACCAGCCACTGTAGCAGCGATATCTGTCATTTCAGTAATACGATTGGTCGCGCCGTGTTTGATTCCCCAACCCATCCATACCAAGGGTATATGCGAGTCGTAAGGATTCCAGTTGCCATGGGTCGTACCGGTAGACTTGGCTGATCCGCTATACCATTGTGGCTCAAGGACAATTTGAATCGCGCCGCTCCGCTTATAGTTATAACCGTTAATAATGCGTTCTTTTATTCGCGATGGTATAGCGGCTTCAGATACCTTGTCCATTTCTGCTACAAAAGCAACGCCCTCTAAATTCCGTAGGTATTTTACCGCTTCGTCACAAATTGCTTGCCGATCAAGATTTCTTTCATTGATAAGCGTGTTATTTAAATGAACCTGATAATTTGATAAGCTGATAACCAATTTGTCCGTATTAAACTTCGCTTTTAACTGTTCATTCAATCCTTGCTGTGCTGTTTTGGAATTGAAATACCCGCCATTACCTTGTTGGTCCATGAAGTACTGAGGATTATGGGCGGCACCATGGTCGGCCGTTAAAAATACAGTATATTGCCCTTGTCCAACGGTTTTATCGAGGTAACTAAAGAAGTCTTCCAAATCTTTATCAAGACGGAGGTAGTTGTCTTCAACCTCTATTGAGTTTACAGCGAATTGATGACCTATTTTATCGGGAGATGATATGCTGATTGCTAAAAAATCAGTAAAACCGCCGGGATTGTTTCCCAATTCTTCATTGTTAATAGCGGCTTTTGCCAAATCGAGTGTCAACGTATTTCCATAAGGTGTCGTAGCAACCAAGCCTATTCCATTTTCTTTAAGCAGTTGAGACGTTTTAACAGGAAAAGTTGGTGATTGAGTACCTTTAAACTTTCCTTCATACGGATTATTGTCTTCAATGCTCTGTTTATAGGTTTCAATAGGGTATAACGTATTCCAGTCTTGTTTTAAATACTTTTCCGCAAGTTTTTGTTTGTTGAAATCTTTCACCCATTTAGGCAAGTCAGTCATATAGTATGAGCTACTGATCCAGTCGCCACTACTGTCAAACCAATAAGCAGCATCAGCAAAATGGCCGGCTGGTAAAATAGCACCTCGATCTTTTATAGCAATTCCAATCACCTTAGAACGGAAATTGGAGGCTAATTTAAGTTCATCCGTTATGGTGGATGCCAGTAGGTTCCTTGGCGACATCTTGCCAGCTGGATTACCAACGGCCGTTCCTAATGGGGTAACCGTTTCATCTTCCGTGCAATACATGCTTTTTCCTGTAGCTTGTATGATAAAGTCGTTCCCGGCAATTCCGTGGATAGCAGGTGTTGTACCGGTGTAAACCGAGCTGTGTCCGATGGCGGTAACAGTCGGGATATAATTAATATAGGTGTTTTCGCAGGAAAAACCGTTGTTTAACATGCGTTTAAAGCCGCCTTCACCATAGCGGTCGTAATATCGATATAAGTAATCCCAGCGCATTTGGTCCACCATAATCCCTACTACCAATTTAGGTCGATCTACTTCTTTGGATGTTTTTTGTTGGGCTTGCGCACTGTATAAGCTGATACAACAGCATAAAATTAAGAGTCGTTTAAATATCATATTTCAATTACTGTTTGTTTGCCGCCAAAATCGTAAATAAAGTTTTGAATTAACAACTTTGCGTGTGATTTTTCTGTTATACTAGGTTCGAAAGAATGATAAAGGGATCGGTCCCGACCGGCAGGCTCATCATCGCTAAATGAAAAAAGGCATCTGCCTGTTCAGGAGATGCCTTTTTTCTATTTGAATTTTTTAAACTAATAATCGAACGGGTTCTTCTAGCAGTGATTTAACAGTCTGCAAGAAAGCGGCCCCTGTAGCACCGTCTACTACACGGTGGTCACAGCTTAAAGTAATCTTCATGATGTTACCTGGGACAACCGCACCGTTTTTAACCACCGGTACCTGTTGTATGCCGCCAATGGCTAATATACAAGAGTCAGGTGGATTAATGATGGCGGTAAATTCGTCGACGCCGAACATACCCAGATTAGAAACCGTAAAGGTAGAGCCTTCCCAGTCTTTCGGCTGTAGTTTTTTGGCTTTAGCACGTTGTGCAAAATCTTTCACTTCAGCCGATATATGTGATAATGTCTTTCCATCAGCGAAACGGACCACAGGAACTAATAAGCCTTCGTCCACGGCAATAGCGACACCAATATTAACGTGCTCATTATAGCGAATTTTATCGCCCAACCAAGAAGAGTTAACATTAGGATGTTGTTTTAGCGCAACGGCAACAGCTTTGATGACTAAATCGTTGAAAGACACCTTAACAGGAGCAACTTCGTTGATTTTATTCCGTGCGGAAATAGCGCTATCCATGTCAACTTTCACTGTTACATAGAAATGTGGAGCAGTAAATAAGCTTTCCGAAAGACGTTTAGCAATCGTTTTACGCATTTGAGTCACAGGCTTTTCGGTAAACCGCTCTTCTCCGATAAATTGCGGAATAGTAACAGACTTACTTTCGGCGCTTGGAGCAGCAGCCGGTGCTTCAGTCTTTTGTTTAGCAGCAGGCGTGAAGGATTCGACATCCTTTTTGATGATACGGCCATTCTCTGCCGAACCTTTCAGTTCATTTAAATCAATACCTTTTTCTTTCGCAATTTTTCGCGCTAAAGGAGAAGCTTTAACTCGGGACGAGTCAGAAGAAGTAACTTCTTTGCTTTCCGCTTGGCTTGGCTCGTTTGCTGCGCTAGTTGACGCTTCTTCTTTTTTAGGAGCTTCTTGTTTCTTCGGTTTACTGCTTTTCTGTTTAAGCAAAGGCGTTACATCGGTACCTTCTTTTCCTACAATGGCAATAATATCATTAACTTTTGCTGCCTGACCTTTTTCTACTCCGATGTACAGTAAGGTGCCTTCAGCATAAGCAGTAACTTCCATGGTTGCTTTGTCCGTTTCTACGTCGGCAATTACATCATCACTTTTAATCTTGTCGCCAACCTTGAAATGCCATTCTGCAATTACGCCTTCGGTCATTGTATCACTCAGCAATGGCATAGTGATTACCGTTGCACCTAATGATTCAGCACTTACTTCTTCACCTTCATCTTCTGTTTCTTCCTGTGCCGGAGCCTCTTCTTCTTTTTTATCTTCTTTAGTTGAAGGCGAAGCGTCGCCATTACCATTAAGTAATGCCTGATAATCTTCTCCTTCTTCTCCTAATACGGCAATTACAGCATCGATAGGAACTGCTTCGCCTTCCTTAGGACCTATATATAATAGTGTGCCTTCCTGATAGGATTCAAAATCCATGGTAGCCTTATCGGTTTCAACCTCAGCAATTAAATCTCCTGAGCTAACCTTATCGCCTACCTTTTTATGCCATTTTGCAATTACACCTTCTGTCATGGTGTCGCTCATTTTAGGCATTCGAACTACTTCAGCCATAATATTATCTGGGGTTTTTTATCTATTTAAATTATTAAGATTGCACTCTTGTTAATCCATAATATATGGATAATCGTTCTGCACATACACGTCTGTATATAGCTCTTCCGGGTTTGGATACTCAGATTCCTCAGCAAATTTAACCGCTTCATCAACAATACGTTTTACTTCGGCTTCCTCCTGATCAAACCATTGCTCATCGGCATACTTATTCTCTATAATGGCGTGCTTAACCGCGGCAATTGGATCGCGCTCTTTATATTGTTCTAATTCTTCTTTTGTACGGTATTTGGCAGGATCCGACATAGAGTGTCCCTTATAACGATAGGTGCGAATCTCCAAAAACGTTGGTCCTTCCCCTTTTCTGGCACGCTGAACGGCTTCGTCCATTGCATTATGAACTGCTACAACGTCCATACCATCAACCGGAGCGCTTGGCATATCAAAGCCTAAGCCCATTTTATAAATGTCAATCATGTTAGTCGTCCGCTTAACGGAAGTACCCATCGCATAACCGTTATTTTCGCAAACGAAGATTACCGGAAGCTTCCAAAGCATTGCCATATTAAAGGTCTCGTTTAAAGACCCTTGTCTTACAGCTCCGTCTCCCATGTAACAAACGCAAACATTATCTGTACCATTGTATTTTTCGGCAAAAGCAAGACCTGCACCTAATGGTATTTGTCCTCCTACGATACCATGGCCTCCCGCGAAATTGTTTTCCTTATCAAAAAAGTGCATTGATCCACCCTTTCCTTTCGAACAACCCGTTACTTTCCCGAATAACTCTGCCATAGCCGCATTGGCGCTCATGCCTTTGGCAAGGGCATGGGCATGGTCACGATAAGCAGTGATCATGGAGTCCTCTTTACGAAGAACTGACATGGCACCTGCAACAACGGCTTCCTGTCCAATATATAGATGGCAAAAGCCTCTTATTTTTTGTTGACCGTAAAGTTGACCTGCTTTTTCCTCAAACTTACGCATAAGTAACATCGACTTATACCACTCTAGATATGTTTCTTTTGTTATTGGTGTTGAACTCATCGCTTTATGTTCGTGTACTTAATTTACTGGAAGGCAAATCTAATCAATTGTTGCGATATTCACAGAATGTACGTGAGAGAAAGTGAATTATTATTTGTTTTTCTCCTCCTTTTTTTATTGGCCTGTATGGTATATAGTACACATGTCAAAAAAATGTTAAAATTGTGTTTGCTTTTTTTGACAAAATAAAAGTTTTCATTTAGATTTGCGACACACCTGTTTTAGTGCATGGATAAACTTTTACATTAAAAAACAACATTGTTAACCTTAAACGGATAGTCAATCAAGCCAATGGGGGATAAGAATGACCTTCCTGTAAGTAAATTAACGCAGATGAAAACTGCATGTGCTCATGCAAGCTTCATTAACTGGAAAAATTTTATTCAAATGAAAAAAACGCTTTTGGTAGTATGCATACTGCTAGGTGCTCTGTCACTAAACCTTCAGGCCCAAACCTTAACTGAAAAAAATAATTCACCCGAAGATCCGGATAATTTAGCCAAAGAGTATTTTTCTCAAATAATGGGGATTGCTGCTTCAGCAACCACCAATACAAAGCTTTATCAGTTTGTCTATGATTGGATTGGCACACCCTATCGATTAGGAGGTAAAACAAAAAAGGGCATTGATTGTTCCAAGTTTGCCTACGAGCTATACGAAAAGGTGTTTAATACGTCGATCGGAAATAATTCAAGAAATATTTATACACAAGTTGATCCCATCAACAAAAATGAACTGAAGCCTGGCGACCTGGTGTTCTTCAAAATAAGAAGTAGAAGTATTACACATGTTGGCGTTTATTTGGGTGACAGGAAATTTGCGCACGCTTCTACCAGCAGAGGCGTTATGATTAGCAATCTTGATGAAGCTTATTGGAAGCGCTATTATTTCAATGGCGGCCGTATGAGCTTGAAAGCACAGAATGAGAATGCGTCGGAAGAGGAAGACGTTCTTCATTTAAATTAGCAATCGATTTTTCTAGAATCAGTCGGCTTGGCCTAATTCCACTGTTAGTAGTTTTCTATTTAGTGATTGCTCATTGGCTTATCGCCTCAATTAGCCAAACGCGAGTTGGTGAGTGATGAACAAATGCGTATATCCATCCCTTTTACCTTAAAAAAAAAATTACTACTTTTATGCACAGGAATAATGCTATGGCAAGCGAAAAAATATTGATTTTAGACAAGGACCAGATTCAGAAAAAAATTACAAGAATTGCTTATCAGATTTTAGAAGATAACTTTGAAGAAAAAGAGATTGTTCTAGCGGGTGTTGCCGAAAGAGGATATGTTTTGGCCCGTCGCTTAAAAGAAGAACTAGCAAAAATTTCATTGGCGGTCGATGTCAAGCTTATCAACATTTCATTAAATAAAGTCAGTTCTACCCTGCAAGCAGAAACCGATATTTCGGTAAGTGAGGCGAAAGATAAAGTGGTAATATTGGTGGACGATGTATTGAATAGTGGGCGGACTTTAGCCTATGGTTTGGGTGTTTTTTTGAATGTTCCCTTAAAGAAGCTGAGAACGGCGGTTCTAATTGATAGAAGCCATCATAAATTCCCTGTTATAAGCGACTTCTCCGGGCACAAATTATCTACCATTCTTAATGAGCATGTTTCTGTGACGCTCGAAGGTTTTGAAAACGAACAGGACGCTGCGTACCTGCACTAGATGAGTGCCCTCGGTAGGGTTCCGCCAGCAGTTGAAGGACCCTGGCGTCAACCCTTAATGCATAAGCAATATTTTATTTTTAAAGGCTATTGATCTTTAAAGTCATCCCTGGTTTGATAGATGAGCCATTTAAATTGTTCATTGCTTTTATATTATTGACAGTGGCTCCTCTGTATTTTTGGGCGATTCCGGAAAGTGTATCTCCTCTTTTAACTTTATAGGTTACGTAATTAACGGATTTTCTTTCCAAGCTCGTTTTTTTCCCTGCTGCATAACCCGGTTCGGAGATCTTTAAACGCTGTCCCGGAACAATGGCATTTCTCCTCAACCTATTCCAAACCTTCAAGTCCTGTACCTCGACTTGATATTTATTGGCAATTGAGCTTAAGCTTTCACCTCTTCTTACGCGATGATAAATAGCTTTTCTATCGGTGTTAGATGCTGTAATAACTTTTGCAGGAGCATCGGTCGGTGTATTTAAAGCTGCATACAAGCTGGCATAGGCGGTTTTATCTACCGCAGGGACGACTAAACGCTTCGGAGCCTCCGGTGTACCATTGATGATGCTCTTTTTATAGGCCGGATTTAGCGTGATCAATTGGTTCAGGTCGAGGTTTAACGCCTCTGCAATGCCTGATAATGGAATAAACTTATCGATCAAAATGACGTCGGTACCTTTCTCCGCTGTAAGGGCAGATCCGCTCCCCGAGGGTGTTGCAATTCCTAATACTTCATAGTTGTTTAGCACGAAGGTCATGGCAATAAAGGCAGGCACATAATTACGTGTTTCCTGGGGAAGATATTTTCGCACGGTCCAAAAATCAGGTTTTTCAATACCTGATCGTTGTATCGCTCTGGCTACATTTCCTTTTCCGCAATTATAGGATGCTATTGCAAGTTGCCAATCGCCAAATTCGTTGTAAGCATCTTTTAGATAAGCCGCCGCTGCATAAGTCGCGGCATAGGGGTCTTTCCGTTCATCAACGTAGTTGTCTATATTTAAATTAAACGCTTTTGCCGTAGCAAACATAAATTGCCAAGGACCGGTTGCGCCCACCCTTGAGACCGCATGTGGATTTAAAGCTGATTCAATGATAGATAAATACTTTATTTCCTGTGGCAAATCCGTCTCTGCAAAGACTTTCTCGTAAATGGGAAAATAGTACTGCGCTAACTCAAGCATTTTAGAAAGGTGGTTTTTATAGCGCGGTGCCGTATAAGCATCTATATAAGATTGGACATAGCTATTGTACGTTAAGGGGATTACCTTTTGCAAAGTGTCCAGTTGCTTTTTTATATTTTGAGGGGCGAGATACCAGGAGAGATCGTGAGGGTGGGAATTTTTCCTGAGTGTAGAATCTTCGCTAGATAGAACATTCGAAGAGGCACTTAATTTCGAAGGTTCGTCGGTATCTTTGCTTGTTGTTGCCTGCGTCAATTGAACGCAAAATAGCATACCTACGGCAAATGCCGAAAATCTTTTCAATATCATGTCTTATATTTAAGGCTGTTGATTATCAAATCAGTTCATTATTGCTAAATACGTTAACATATTTTGAGCCACGCTCAAAAGAGGTTTGATAATAATTTCTTAAACAACGTTTTAATCAGCTCACTTAGTATAGTAAGTTGATTTTTTTTTTGAAATAATAATAAAAAAAGCTGCTGCAACATGCTATATGTTACAACAGCTTATCCTTTATAAGAATGAGGGATTATTGTTTTTCCTCTTTAACTTCATCTTTCGTGGTTCCGGCTTGGCCTTCTTTAAATTCTCTCACACCGCGTCCTAATCCACGCATCAACTCAGGAATTTTCTTTCCACCAAATAATAATAACAAAGCAAGAACGATAATTGCTATTTCAGGCCCACCAATACCCAGTAACAAAATTGTGTTTAACATAACTCAATATTTAAAATCTTTATTCAATGACTACATTGTAGTTTTTATTCTTTCCTCAATATACGTAATCGTCTTACGTCCAGTTTACAAACTTATGTAAAAATGCTTAGATAAACAATTTTTTATCGTTTATCATTTCACCACTTGTATGGCTAATTTCCCGCTAACCAACTACTTGGGTTGATAGGCGAAGTTCCTTGCCACAGTTCAAAGTGTAAATCGGAAGTTCCTTCCGTCGCATCTACAGCTACTGTGCCAATTGTTTGTTTTACAGAAACCTTCTGATTTCTGGAAACACTGACCGTTTTCATGTTTTGATAGACAGTGAAGTAATTACCATGACGTATAATAACAGTATATTGATTTTGGAGTTGCACGATTGATGTTACAACACCATCAAATACGGCCCGTACGGCGGCACCTGCTGCTGTACGAATGGTTAAGCCGTTACTATTAACTTTAACACCTTTTCCATAAGTATATTGTCCGTAACCTTGCGTTACCGATCCCGAAGCTACCGGCCAGGGGAGTCGCCCACGATTACCTGTGAAATCTGCTGCTAATTTAGCCGCCTCTGGTGTTGACAAGAGCGCCTCTTTGTCGGTTTTTCTAGCGGTTGGCTCCGGAGCCTTCGCATTAGGGTTTTTCTTCGCCAACTCTGCTGCTCGTCGTCTTTCTTCTTCTTCTGCCCTTCGCCGAGCTTCTTCGATCTCTCTTCGGATAGCCGCCTGTATGGCACGTGCTAAACGCGCATCTTCCTGCTGCTTCTTATTCAGCTCTTGCTTATATTCTTTTTCCTTCTTGGTAAGATCGTTAAGCACTTTTGATTTAACAGATTTTTGGCCGTCGAGCGCTTGCTTCTCTTTTTCCTGGTCGCTCAGAAGTACTACTTTCTCCTTTTTATTATTCGCCAATTCGGCAATTTTTTGCTCAATACTTTTCTGCGTTTCCTCTATCTCCTTTGCTTGTTTTTTCCGGGAATCGCTGAATTGCTGAAGGTATTTAAGGCGCTTATACGCTTGATTAAAGTCGTTAGAAGCAAAAATGAACATCAATTTATTGTAAGCGCTCGAGTTGCGAAACGCAAACTGTACCATGGACGCATATCCTTTTTTGAGCTTCGCCAATTCATTCTGCAAGGAGCGGATCGTATTGGTATTTTTGGCTATCTGGCTCTCTATTAAATTGACTTCGCTATTAATCGTTTTGATTTTTTTCACCCGTAGGTTGATTTGGGCGTTAAGGGCATTTACCTGTTTGAGCGATAATGACTTGTCTTTTGATGTAGAACGTAAAGTTTGATTCAATAATTCTATTTCACGTGTAAGGGCCTCCCGCTGCTTTTTCAACTGTGCGCTCGACTGTGCCCAACTAGATAGGCCTATCCCCATAAATAACAGCAAACAGCATATTGACTTTATCCGAATCATTCTCTTCTTCAAATCATTGATGATGTATTACATTACATCGTTATTTTAACGTATTTATTGCCAACGAAAGTACTAAAATATTTTTATCTCGATAAACATTTGTTGATTAACGTATTCCACTTAAGGGCTTATATTTTGACGGAATAGTGAATGGCATCTCTACGGCCTCATTCAAAGCAATACGATTGTACTTTAGCTGTAATTCCAGTTTTACAGCGGATGAATTAGCGGTTAAACGAATATCCTTAGGTACCGGATGTTTGCCTATTAATGCAAAATCAGAATAATCCGTATTTACTTGGCGTTCCTGATTGTAAGTGCTTAAACTACAATTAGTGACCCTGAAATTGTCATCTGTTCTTACTAAGAAATTTAAATCATTTTTAAAGCCACTTAGTAAATAACCTAAATCTCCTTTTTTTGCCTCGTTCGAATAAGTCAACGCTTGATCAATCATATTACCTACCATCATAGCCTGTAGATTACCATAGGTAATCTCTTCGGAGGCAAATTGATGTAAAAAGGCAAAGGGTTCGTCGATGTAGGTTCCGTTGATACGATTCATCATTCGAAAGCGGGTCGGCGTGATTAATACGCGAGCAGCCTCGATTCCAAAGACGGTGGTAATAGATATCCATATCGCTTCCTGGTTTTTTATCTTGATATTTAAGGTTGCATCATAGTTGTCTTTATTGATGGCAACGGCCGATTTTGCTTTAGCACTGAAGGTGTTGAAGCTCAATTGATTGTCAAGGATACCATTCACCAATACCCGATTATCCAAGGTGATCCGACTTTCTTCTTTGGTTGCGTCGACTATTACTTTTTTGCTTTTGCAAGCGACGATCAGCAAGCTAGCCGATAAAACCGTCAAAATGGATAGCTTTCGCAAATTTGAATGGTTAAAAGGCATTACTCAATATACTTTTTAGCATCGATCTTTTTAGTTAAAAGCTCCACATTTTCCCCCGTAGTTTCCCCGGTGGCTTTTGCTTCCTTCCATTTGGAAACGGCTTTTTCGATGTCACCCAGTTTAAACAATATATCGCCATAATGTTCAAGGAGCGCAAAGGACTTTTCCCCTGAATTGGTGATTGCTTTTTCGATCCATTTTAAAGCTTCAGCGTAATTGCCCTGTTGAAACAGCACCCATGCGTACGTGTCTTGAAACGTCGGATTATTAGGCTCTAATTCGTTTGACTTTCTCGACATCTTAGCGGCCGCTTCTAAATTGGTTTTTCGAAGCGATAAATAGTAGGCGTAATTATTAAGCGTTCCCACGTTGTTGCTATCAATGGCAAGCGCCTCATCATAGGCTTGATCGGACTCTGCAAACATATCCAAGGCGTGATAGGTGTCACCTAAGCTGCTATATACTTGCGTAAGCAACGGGGTGTTTTTCTCGTCAACATAATTAAGCGCGGCTTCAAAACAACTTCTTGCATCCGTATATTTCTTCTCCATAAAGAAAGCATGCCCCGAAAAAAACTGAGTTAAAGGCTGTTGCGGAAACAATGCCGAGGCTTTATAAGCATGTGCCAAAGCCTCTTTTTGCATACCTAAACTGAGCTCTATCTGTAATAGTTGTTCCCAAATGGTATTCACCCTGCTGTTGATATCGATCGCTTTGAGATATTGTTCCCGAGCTTCCTTCAGTTGTTTTTGTTGGGCTAATATATCTCCATATAAAGCAAAAGCACGTGCATCCGTTGGATAGCTTATCGTTAATGTATTCGCTAAATCGCGAACGATAGGTGCCATTTCATTACTCTTCGGGTCAGACATGAGACTGATCAATAGGCGCATTTTCCCTTCGAAATCCATCCGTTCACTGGCAAAAGCCATTCGAAGCTCCCGAGTCGATTTTTCCTCATCTTTCAAATTGTGATAGGCATCCGCTTTACTTAAAGAAATGTAAGGATCGCCGGGGATACGTGCATGTCCTTCGTCCAAGACCTTAATAGCTTCCTTGGGCTTGTTAAGCTTTAAGTATAAGTTGGCTAAGAGTAGATATCCTTTTGTACTATCCGGTTCCTTTTCGATAATAGAGGTGACTTCTTCGATGGCCTTTTTGGGCTGTTTTTGTTTTAAGTATATCTCCTGCCGCGCAATAATGATGTTATCATCCTTTCCGAACTTTTGCTCTATTTCATGGTAAGCCTGTAGTGATTTGTCAAGCTCATTATTAAGAAAAAGGGCGTAAGCACGGTCATAGAAGTACTCTTTCTTTTCGGGTTTGATGCGAATCAGCTGGTCAAAAATAGGAGGGAGGGAGTTAAAATCCTCCATCCGTTTGTAAATGTCTGCCAACAAAACCCAATACCACTCATTATCTGGCTTTAGTGTTGTTGCTTTTTTTGCATGGATGGCAGCATCACCTAGGTTTTTATCTTCCAACTCTAATCGGGCTAGTTCGAAATAAGCGGCATCGTTGTTCTCGTCTAGCTTTAACAACTTGTGAAGTGTAGTTTGCGCTAGGTCAATATCTCCTCGGGCCTTTTCGTTGAGCGCCTGGTAATATAAATCCTTTACCTGACTGCTGTCTGTCGCTGTTTGCGCAAGTACCTGTTGTCCACTTATTAATAAAAGACATATAAACCAGTATATTTTATTCTTTAAAATCATCTTACAATTGTTGTTTTAAATCGTACTCGTTTCACCATAGTCGATCAAGTAGGGAAGTGCCAATATCCGTACTCCTCCTTTCATCGCTTTAACGCTATCGCAAAGGTTGGGCCATTATCTTCGCTTATAGCCTAATAATTGTTTAAGTTGCGGCCCCTCTTTTAAGTATATACCGATTAAGAAGAGCAAAAGCAGTCCGTTACCGATTATTAGGTTCCTTCCAAATACGGAGAAAGATAACCAACTCAAAATAATTGCACATACAATATACGTCAAATTTTTAAATGTATGATAGGGAATTGGGTATTTTTTTTGTCCTAAAACATAAGAAAGAATCATCATGCAGGCATAGGTTACCATCGTAATCCAGGCTGACGCGATAAAGCCGTAAGAGGGAATAAAAACCAAATTCAACACAATAGTAACAATAGCTCCGGTACCTGAAATATAAAGACCATATTTTGTTTGATCAGATAATTTATACCAAATAGATAAACTCATATATACACCTAAGAAAATATATCCTAGTAAAAGGATTGGAACAATTGATAATCCTTTCCAATTTTCCATACTTGTTGTAAGAGAGGATCCGGCTATAAAATATTTTAAAATCTCAATATTGGCTACTAAACCAAACATGCCTATTGCCATGGCAATAACGAAATAATCCATAATGATGGCATAAGTTTGACCTGAATTTTTTTCTTTTGCTTGACTAAAGAAAAACGGCTCGGCACCTAAGCGAAATGCCTGGATGAAAATACTCAAAAATACGGCTAGTTTTGCCGACAATCCGTAGATACCAACTTGCGTTTCGGCGATATCATCCGGTAATAATTGTCCTAAAAATACTTTATCAAGGTTTTCATTTATAATAAATGAAAAGTTGGCAATCAAAATAGGGAAACTATAAGAAAACATTTCTCGCGCTAACGGGCCATTGAATCGTAATTTCAGTTTGAGCAATTCCGGGATCATGAGTAATAGTGTGACCGCGCTAGCGATTAGATTGGATAGGAAGACATAACCAACCCATTGGGGATGATACCAAGTAGAAAAGTATGGAGCAATGGATAGATCAGTCTTAATGGCCCAAGGAATGAAAACGATAAAAAATAAATTACAGGATACAAAAATGAAAATGTTAAATAACTTAATCATTCCATATCTTAGCGGGCGTCCGTCTGCTCTGATTTTTGCGAACGGAATAACAGCGATAGCATCTAATACTAAAATAAGTGCAAAATAGGTGATATACCTCGATAGATCTGGGTCCGATATATTCATAAAGTGCGCTATTTCCTGCTTAAAAAGCAGCACTAGGAGAAGGAAACATAAACTGATAGCAAGAATTATCAGAAAGGTGTTATTGTAAACGGCCTGCTTATTATCCTCTTTTTTTTGAATGTAGCGGAAAAAAGTGGTTTCCATTCCAAAGGCAAGTAATGCGTTCAATAGCGAAGCATAACTATACATCGTGGTAAAAATCCCGAAGACGGCTGTGGATAGTTTTCTTGAAAATAAAGGTGTAAGGATAAAATTGACTAAACGAGCTATGATCGTACTTAAACCATAGATCATGGTTTGCCCGGCAAATTTTCGTAGTGTAGACAATTTTTTTTGACAGTTAAAATGTTAACGCTTAAGAATTTCGAAATTGTTATAGTTTTTCAGTTCACCGGGATTAATTTCAACTTTTTCGACAACAGCATGTTCCGGTCCCTCATGGCACCATTCTAAGAAATTCTCCAATCCGAAAGCATCTCCTTCTGCTTCTATGTAAACACTTCCGTCGGGTAAATTCTTGACAAAGCCGGTGACTTGTAACTGATTGGCAACGGCTTTAGTTGCTGCTCTGAAAAAGACTCCCTGTACTTTTCCGAAAACGGTAATATTTAAATGCTTCATTGGCACTGATACTTCTTAAGGACAGTCGAAACTGTATGTTACAAATGTGCAATTTTTTTGTAAATCAACTTGTCTCTTTTCCATAGGATTAACTATGCCGAATAGCAATTAACAGAAAATGAATGCTTTAGATTAAGGGCGTAACGGTTGAGTTTTCGCTCAGTTTTAGCCCTTGCGTGTGACTGATGAGGTTAAGGCCAGGTTTTTTGCCCTTTTCTAGACTGCCGTATTGGTGATCAATACCTAAGTATTTGGCGCCATTAAGCGTTGCCCACTTTAAGGTATCCTCAAGTTTTAAATGCGGGAAATGAGCGTGCAGTGTCAAAAGCTCCGATAAAATGCATAACTTATCGTTAGAAGCTAAACTGTCTGTGCCTAGCGTAATGGGACTGTCCTGATTCAGAAATAGGTCGATTTTTGGCAGCCTGTTTTCGATATACAGATTGGCATTAGGGCATAGACACCAGGTCACGTTTCCCGCAAAACGATCCACAAAAAAAATATCTTTCATGTTTGTGTACGTGTTATGAACAAACATAACGGGTTGCCGCTTTGGTAATAGAGGAACGATGGTTTGAATAGAATCCCTGGCTTGCGCCTTGAAGAAGCCAATATCTCGGTTTAACTTTCGATAAAAATCAATAAATTGCCCTGACTTATAGCGATAAAGCTTGTTCTCCTCTTCGCTTTCCTGATTGTGGATACTGAGCAGATTGGTTTCCGGTTTATGAAGTTGTTTTAAAAACCTGAAAATTTCTTTACATACCGAGTAAGGGGCATGCGGTGTGATGGAAGACGGTAGCCCGTCGAATGATTCACAGAGCGCTAAGCCATCTCTAAACACTTCTTGCGCTTTTTCCGGTTCAAAGCACAGAATTTCTATAAAGGTATGGTAATAAAGGCTGCTTTTCTCCTTTGTTTCTTTCGAAATAGCACGGTTTGCAATATCACCAACCGCCACAATGCCATTCCTTTTCATTTCCGAGTCGGCAGATTGCATGGCCTTTACAACTTCCTTCTCGTTCGCATTCCGTTGCCCAATAACAGCTTCGATGAAAGGAATTAGCCCAGTGCCTTTGGCGAATTTACCCTTCAGATGGGAAAGTTCTAAATGACAGTGCGTGTTAATAAATCCCGGAGTAATAATACCCTTATGTTTCGTAATGGTTTTATCCGATATTTCTTTTGCTCCTGATTCATAAACACCTATAATTTCACCGTTCTCGTCCACCCCAATGATACCATTATGAATGGGTTTTGCAGAAACGGGAAGAATATAGTCTGCCGAGTAATAATTTACCATGACATCTGAGGTTCACTAAAAATATGAAGAATTCGTCTACTTTTTTTAATAATTACGGGCAATGTTAGCAAAAAATATGAAACTAACGAAATTTGTTTCACGCTTTAACACACTTGTATAACAAAGGATTATATGTTTTTGTGTTAAAAAAGCGGTATATTTGCACCGTGAAAAACATGGGAAAGAAAGTAGATATCAGATCGTTAAGCCTTGAACAGTTGAAGGAAAGTTTACTCGCTTTAGGCGAGCAAAGTTTTCGTGCAAAGCAAATTTTTGAGTGGTTATGGATGAAGTCGTGCGTAGATTTCGATAATATGACCAATCTTAGCAAAAAGTTACGCGATTCGCTGAAAGAGAATTTTATAATCAACGCTGTTCGCATCGATAAATCTCAATACAGTGCTGATAAAACCATAAAGAGCACGTTTAAGCTTTTTGACAATAATATTATTGAAGGTGTTTTAATCCCTACTCCTGATCGGATGACTGCCTGCGTCAGCTCCCAGGTGGGTTGCAGTTTAACATGCAAATTCTGTGCAACGGGGTATATGGATAGAAAGCGGAACTTAAATGCAGACGAAATTTACGATCAAGTTGTTTTAATCAATAAACAGGCAGAAGAAAACTATTCGATCCCCCTAAGTAATATTGTTTATATGGGAATGGGTGAGCCGCTACTTAATTATGCCAATGTTTTAAAATCTATCGAACGGATTACAGCTCCTGATGGACTGAATATGGCAGCAAAAAGGATAACTGTTTCAACTGCCGGAATAGCCAAAATGATTAAGAAGTTGGGAGACGATCAAGTGAAATTTAATTTAGCCCTCTCCCTTCATGCAGCGAATGACGCAAAAAGAAATGAAATCATGCCGATTAATGAGCAGAATTCGTTAAAGGCATTGGCCGAAGCGCTAAAATATTATTTTGCCAAGACAAAAAATCCCGTTACTTACGAATACATCGTTTTTAACAATTTTAACGACGAATTGGAAGATGCAGCAGAATTGGCGTCCTTCTGCAAACACCTGCCTTGTAAAGTTAACATCATTGAATATAATCCCATCGCCTTTGCAGATTTCGAGAATGCGGAAGGGGATAAAATTGATCGCTTTGCGGCGTTTCTTAGAAAAAGAGGTATAACCACCAATGTCAGAAGAAGCCGGGGCAAAGACATTGACGCTGCATGTGGACAGTTAGCTGTTAAAGAAAAACAAGAACAATTGATGTAAGCTTAAAGCTTCGAGAGAAAGTTTTAACTAACCGATGGCCAAAGCTGATACGATCATGTATTAATAGCTGCGCATACAAAATAGTAAGGTTGTCAAAGCGGGAAGCCAAGTGCGATTGATGGTCTTATGGCATTAATTATAGCCTATGATGATCCGGTATTTTCAAGCCCTTGTCTCATTACTATATCCCGAATTATGTGCGGGCTGTAAGCGATCGCTGTATGAACATGAATCGCTTATTTGCACCCATTGTCTCTATCATTTACCAATTACAAATTTCCATCTCGATCCGGCAAATGCTGCAAGCAAACAATTGTGGGGTCGGGTTCCGTTACAGGCGGTTTCTTCTTATCTTTATTATGTAAAAGGATCCACTGTTCAAAACATACTGCACCATTTAAAGTACTTCAATAAACCGGAAATAGGAAATATGCTGGGTAAACGGTATGGCGAACTGTTATACTGCTCCACTTTTCGGCATGTTGATCTCATCGTTCCCGTACCTTTGCATCCTAAAAAGCTAAAGAAAAGAGGATACAATCAAAGTGAGTTTTTTGCAAAAGGACTGAGCGAAAGCTTTAAAGTTCCAATAGAAACAGGAAATCTAATTCGACATACTCGCACAGAATCACAAACAACAAAAAGACGTTATGAACGTTACGAGAACATGAAAGAAATATTTGAAGTACTTAAACCTCAAACCTTTCAAGACAAATATATCTTGCTGGTGGATGATGTGCTAACAACAGGTGCTACCATTGAAGCCTGCGCTTATAAACTCTTGGAAATAGCTGGTG
Organism: Olivibacter sp. SA151; assembly: GCF_054130995.1. Lineage (NCBI taxonomy): Bacteria > Pseudomonadati > Bacteroidota > Sphingobacteriia > Sphingobacteriales > Sphingobacteriaceae > Olivibacter > Olivibacter sp. SA151. The sequence continues at coordinate 196,386 of NZ_CP096391.1, forward strand.
TACGTGTTAGTGTAGTGACGCTAGCCTATACCAAATAAACGTGATGGAGTTCTTCGGTCTATCATTAGAATAACATTATACTTTCTTCGTATTAACCATACTATTAATAAGGGGTTGAAAAAGGGTTGATAAGGGGTTAACAAAGGGTTAGTAAAGGTTTTATCTAGGCTAACCCTCCACTAATTCTTTATTATTACTAAATGAATACTTATTTAATGGTAAGATATGTATGGATTAATGTCGAAGTTAAGCCAACAAAAACGGGCATTCACATTGAATGCCCGTTTGTTAATTTTACGACAGATGATCTTACTGTCTATTTATATAAAGGAAATTTTGCCATTAATTGAAGCACTTCTTCATGAACCGCATCAAGCACGGCTTCGTCTTCCGGCGCGTTAATAACGCGATCAATGAATTCAACGATTTGTACCATTTCGGTTTCTTTCAGTCCTCTAGTTGTTATGGCCGCTGTTCCCATACGGATACCTGATGTAACAAACGGTGATTTGTCATCAAACGGCACCATGTTTTTGTTCGTCGTAATACCGGCTTCGCCTAATGCAGCTTCCGCTGCTTTGCCGCTGATTCCTTTGTTTCTTAAGTCAATCAACATGGAGTGGTTATCTGTACCACCTGAAATAATTTGATAACCTTTGCTAACGAAGGCATCTGCCATTGCCGAAGCGTTTTTCTTTACTTGCAAGATATAACTCATATAATCGTCGCTTAGTGCTTCGCCAAAAGCCACGGCTTTAGCGGCGATGATATGCTCTAAAGGACCGCCTTGCGTACCGGGAAAAACAGCCATATCTAAAAGGGAAGACATCATTCTTATTTCACCTTTAGGAGTTTTTAAACCCCAAGGATTTTCAAAGTCTTTACCCATCATAATCATACCGCCGCGAGGTCCTCTCAGGGTTTTATGTGTCGTGGTCGTGACGATATGGCAATGCGGAAGTGGGTCCGTCAAGAGTCCACGAGCAATTAAACCGGCTGGATGTGAGATGTCAGCTACTACTAAAGCACCGATTTTATCAGCTACCTGACGAATAAAGGCATAATCCCAGTCGCGTGAATAAGCAGAAGCTCCAACAATAATTGCTTTTGGTTGTTCTCTTAACGCCGTTTCTTCTAAGGCTTTATAATCGATTAGGCCGGTTTCTTTGTCGACACCATAAAAATGAGCTTCATATAATTTACCGGAAAAATTTACCGGGGAACCATGCGTCAGATGTCCTCCATGGGAAAGATCGAACCCTAAAATTTTATCGCCCGGTTTAAGTATCGCTAAAAATACGGCGGCATTGGCCTGCGCTCCCGAATGCGGTTGTACGTTAACCCATTCGGCATTGAAAAGCTGCTTTGCGCGGTCGATCGCTATTTGTTCAATTTCGTCAACTACTTCGCAGCCACCATAATAACGCTTGCCCGGTAGTCCTTCTGCATATTTATTCGTTAATACAGAACCGGCTGCTTCCATGACCTGTTTGCTTACAAAATTTTCTGAAGCGATTAACTCAATACCTTCTTCCTGGCGTTGTAATTCTTCATTAATCAGCTCAAATATGATGTTATCTCTTTCCATTAAATATTGATATAAGTATCAGTTTTAGATAGTTGCGCAAAGATAGGGAAAATGTAGAGAATTGATAAGTGCTTTGTGCATTTATTAGCAGTTAGCTAGTTAACCACCGGCATTACCCTTTAGGTCTTAAATCTTACACCATAAACCCTATAGCTTACACCGCTTGTGCTTTCTCTTGTACCCAAAAATTGTTATATCCCAAACCTAATTGTATCTCGAGAATCTGCTGTTGAAGCATTTCCAGTATGGCTAAAAAGTTGTATACAAAATGAACCCTATTTTCAGAGTGCTGTTGAATGGCCTTAAAATCTAACTTTTGATTGATGGTTAATAATGAGGCAATGGCTTTTTTCTGTTGTTCAATCGTATACGGATATTGTACAACAGTATGTTTTACTTCATTCGATTTGTTTAGATACGCATTCATTAATCGATCATAAACTTTCATTAATTTATATAGATCGAATGAATTCAATTCTTCTCCCGGCTCCGCCTCATTGGCTGCAATTTTGAGATTAAATGCAATGTTGCCACGCTTTTCAACCATGAAACGGTTATCTTCCAACGCTTTTAGATCTTCACAAACCGTTTTGAATTTTTTATATTCTATAAGTTTTTGTACAAGGTCTTTCTTGAGGTCAATTTCATTGCCGTCTTCATCTATTTCAGGCCGTGGTAATAGCATTTTGGCCTTAATCCGCATCAGGGTAGCAGCAACAAAAATAAATTCGCTCGCCAATTCCATGTTCAGGGCATTCATGTGGTGTATATATCCCAAGAAATCATCTGTAATTTTAGCAATCGAAATTTCGTGTATATTAAGTTCGTCCCGCTCAATGAAAAATAGCAAAAGGTCAAAAGGACCTTCGAATTGTGGAAGCTTTATCTCAAAACCCTCTGTTTGCATGGTTCCAAAGGTACGCTTTTATTAAATATAAATTGTAACGTAGAGTAAGTGCGTTTAAAAGGAACCTTTTTATTAATCTATTTTTTTAGTATCTGTTCTTTATGCTTGATCATAAAGAACCAAACAATCAAGGCTTATGCAGGCTACCTTGCAGCTGATTGCAAAGTATCCATAGCGCGTATTGGAGCCGTTTCACTTCCTCAATCCGCTTGCATATTGCAAAATGAACAGTCGTGCAAATACTTTGCTGCTCGTTGCGTCGGTATCCTCCAAGGCCGTTTTTCCCAACACACTGGCTATATATAAGGCTAAAAACTAGTACGTTCGGTTAAAAGTAAAAGCCCATCGTTCTACTAAAGTGCCGCCTCCAAAATTTACAGTCAGCACTGGGAGGCACTACCGTTCCTGTAAATTTTGAAGCGGCGAGCTTTCTTTGCTTCTTTTCTTTCGCGGAGAAAGAAAGAAGTTAAAATAAACGTTCTTTTAATATAAACACCTTTATGTTATAAGCGAAACCGACAACGGTAGTTCACCGAAGGTAATCTCCGGTGTTGGATCTAAAGACCGATTTTTAAGTAAGAAATGAAATATATTGCTGAAAAACAAAGCGAGTAGTTGCTTGTTGGTGAAAAATGAGCAGAACTAGCGGAAAGTTGAGATGGAACAGATCAGGAACAAAAAAAGCAGTACATAGCTAAATTGAATATTTATCCTTTACTTTGTAAACGTTTTGTTATTACCGTAATTTTGTATTTACAGGCAGAGAATGAGGACTGATTGCAGGACAAATTCTTTCAGAACCTATTTTAATATGGATTTTGAACCAGGAACGTTGCTAAAAAACATAAATAGCCCCGCCGATTTAAAAAAGCTCAGTGAGTCGGATTTAGAGAATGTTTGTAAAGAGCTACGTCAATATATTATTGATGTTGTATCTGTTTATGGCGGACATTTTGCCGCTAGTTTAGGGGTGGTGGAGTTGACGGTGGCGCTGCATTATGTACTCAATACGCCCTATGACCAATTGGTTTGGGATGTCGGCCATCAAGCCTATGGACATAAAATCCTTACCGGAAGACGAGATGTGTTTCATACCAATCGCGTATATAATGGTATCAGTGGGTTTCCTAAACGTAGTGAAAGTGAATATGATACCTTCGGCGTAGGGCATTCTTCCACTTCTATATCGGCTGCGTTAGGGATGGCGGTAGCTTCTCATTACAAGGGAGAAAATGATCGTCAGCACGTTGCGGTAATTGGTGACGGCTCTATGACAGCCGGTATGGCATTCGAAGCACTGAATCATGCCGGCATAGAGAAATCTAACTTGCTCGTCATTTTGAATGATAATTGCATGGCCATCGATCCAAATGTTGGTGCGCTAAAGGAATACTTAACGGATATTACAGTTTCAAAGCCTTATAACCGCTTTCGCGATGATATTGCTGCAGTTTTAAGTAAGATCTCCCAAATAGGGCCTGATGCGCTTGGCTTAGCCAAAAAGATAGAGAAGAGCGTTAAAGGGACTTTACTGAAAAATAGTAATCTTTTTGAATCATTAAAATTCAGATACTTCGGTCCGGTTGATGGGCACGATGTAAAACGCTTAGTTAAAATTATTGATGAACTTAGGGATATACCGGGGCCTAAACTTTTACATTGCATCACGGTAAAGGGAAAAGGTTTTGCCTTGGCGGAAAAAGATCAAACTAAATGGCACGCGCCAGGCCTATTCGATAAAATTACAGGCGAAATCAAGAAAACAGTTAGCGACAAGCCTGTAGCGCCAAAATATCAAGATGTTTTCGGTCACACCTTGGTTGAACTGGCCGAGAAAAACGAAAAAATCATAGGCATTACACCGGCAATGCCTTCGGGTTCTTCCATGAATATTATGATGAAGGCTATGCCCGATAGAGCGTTTGATGTAGGTATTGCCGAACAGCACGCGGTTACTTTTTCCGCCGGTTTGGCAACCCAAGGAATGGTGCCTTTTTGTAACATATATTCAACATTTATGCAGCGGGCCTATGATCAGGTGATACATGATGTGGCTTTGCAAAATCTAAATGTCGTTTTTTGTCTCGATCGGGCAGGTATTGCGGGCGCCGATGGTCCTACGCACCACGGTGCGTATGATTTGGCATATATGCGTTGTATACCAAATATGAAGGTAGCCGCACCTATGAATGAGGAGGAGTTGCGCAATTTAATGTACACCGCACAAATCGAGGATATGGGGCCTTTTGTGATCCGTTATCCCCGCGGACAAGGTGTCATGCCTGATTGGAGAAGGCCTTTTAAAGAAATAACCATAGGGAAAGGACGAAAAATTTGTGACGGAGAAGATTTGGCGATATTAAGCATCGGGCATATCGGTAATGAGGTGGTAAAAGCTACCGTATCGCTTAACTCTGATGGGATTTTTCCTGCACATTACGATTTAAGATTTGTAAAGCCCCTGGATGAAGAGCTGCTGCATGAAGTGTTTCGAAAATTCAATAAAGTAATCACAGTAGAAGACGGATGTATACAAGGAGGCATGGGAAGTGCTGTGCTCGAATTTATGGCAGATCATGGTTATCAGTCGAAAGTCGTTCGTTTGGGAATCCCCGATGAATTTATCGAGCATGGCGAACAAAGTCAGCTTTGGGCAGAGTGTGGTTATGATGCTCAACATATTATTTTGAACGCAAAGCAGCTTTCCGAAGGTCGAAAAACCAATACTATGGCGGGGTAAACCAGCCTTGAAGAAGCTCTAATCTGGCGCTAAGATGCGCTTTATATAAAACCAATTGTGGTGGGGTACTTTTGTTGATATGAAAAGTACCTTCTGTTCCGGCTTTACAAAACTCGCTAAAGTATTACTGTTTAGTATCATTATTGCTTGTCGTTCCGCGGATCATAACGCCGTTAATAATCCTGAAGGTGCGGAGATTAAAGTTATTGATAGTAGAGGAAAAACAGTGAAGCTTGCAAAGCCAGCAGAACGTGTCGTTGTTCTGTACCAAGCGGCGTTAGATGCTATGTATATGCTACATGCAGAACATACCCTTGTGGGGATACAACAGCGCATTTACTTAGACTCCTCCGTCTTTAATTACTTCAGTAAACTTGATCCACGCATTGCCAAAAAAGAAATAACAAGTCCTGCCGCCTGGGAAAGCGGCGCTAGTGCAGAAAGTATTGTCCAATTAAAGCCGGATCTCGTGATTATGGCGGCCACGCAAACCGAGGCGATTGCCTTGATTGAGCAGCTGGGTATTCCCGTCTTTGGAGTCGCTTCTGAAACGAATGAGCAATTATTCAATGAAATAGCAGGAATGGGCGAGCTAACCGGGAGCTCACAACGAGCTAAGGAACTTATCAATTACGCGAAACATAAAATACAGTCTCTTCGAGACAGAAATAAAGATATCTATCCTAAAAAAAGCATTTATTACGCATGGTCAGGAGGCCGTATATATTCCACTTCGGGAAGAAACAGCAGGATAAGCAAATCAATTGAAATGGCAGGAGCGGTAAATGCTTGCCCCTATAGCATTGATGCGCCTAATGTAAATCCGGAAACACTTATCTCTTGGAATCCTGACGTCATATTATTGTGGAATACGGATCCTGCGGTGCTGTATAAACAGAAGGAATTGGCGGTATTGCCTGCAATTAAGAGGAAAGCCGTTTATTCGTTAGACCCTCCGTTCTATTATGACCCCCATACTTTAAAAGTCATTTATACAGCTGTTGTATTAAATAAACTTTGCTATCCTACGCACTCATCCTACGATTTGGACATTGAGAGGAAAGATATTTTATCAAATCTGTATGGAGATAAAGCAGCCTTGTTATGAAAAGGAGGGGAATAGTCATTTGGATCATCTTTTACGGTTTGCCGGTTCCTATGATTATATATTCATTAATGATAGGTTCGTCTAAAGAATTAGGAATTGCGGAGTTTTGGAACTGGCTTGCTTATAGGTTAAGTGGTGCCGGTTCCGATAGCGTGATTTTGAATGACAATATTATTACGAATATTCGTCTCCCACGGGTGTTATTGACTTATTTGGTTGGTGCGGGCCTAGCTAGTTGTGGTGGCGCGCTGCAAGCAATGTTCAGAAATCCCTTGGTTGACCCCTATCTTTTGGGAATTTCCTCAGGCTCCGCTTTTGGAGCGTCCTTAGCGATTCTCTTTCCATTTCTTCCTATTAATTTATCCGCATTTATATTCGGTGCGCTCGCTGTGATACTTACATTTTTCATTGGCTTTACAAAAAATAAATCGTCGTTAGTTCCCATTATATTGTCCGGAATGATTGTTTCCGGGTTATTTACTGCTGGAATTACGCTCGTTCAATACCTAAGTGATCCATACAAGTTACAAGCAATTATTCAATGGACAATGGGAAATCTACACCTTGCCTCATGGGATAAATTCTATCGGGCGATTGTTCCAATTATGGCCGGTTTAATGGGGATTTACGTGCTACGCTGGAAGCTGAATTTGTTAGCCTTGGGTGATGAAGAAGCGAAGGCGGTAGGTGTAAATCCATTAAAAGTCAAGTTCTTACTAGTGAGTTTAACAACGGTGGTAACGGCTGCTTCGGTCGCCGGTGCAGGTATTATTAGCCTATATGGACTCTTTGTTCCACATATTACCCGCATGCTCATGGGGGCCGATAATATTAAAACAACGAGTGCTAATATCTTTTTTGGAGGGACTTTTCTGCTGATTATCGATAATTTTTCGAGAACCATTATGCCCTATGAAGTACCCATAGGCGTATTTACAATGATTTTAGGAGCTCCATTCTTTATTTTCCTTATAAAAAGGAAAAAAATAAACTGGTTATGAGTAAGTATGCGATAGAAATTAATAAGTTATCTTTTACTTATGATGACAGCAACATTCTGGACGAAGTGTCAACGGCCTTCCCTTCCGGAAGTTTCAGCGTGCTTCTCGGACGGAATGGAAGCGGTAAATCTACCTTATTCAACATTATTGCGGGACTCGAAAAATATCAGCAAGGGTCGGTTAAGCTCATGGGAAAAGAACGTAAACAGCTCTCCTATAAGCATTGTGCAACCATACTAGGGTTCTTACCTCAATTCCATAAGACCGTATTTCCGTTTAAAGTAAAAGATGTGGTAATTACAGGTAGAGCAGCTTTTTCCTCTTACCTACCATCGAAACAGGATAAGATGATGGTAGATCAGGCTATTGACGAACTAGGAATATTGCATTTGGCCGATAAAGCCTATACCGAGCTTTCAGGAGGAGAAAGACAATTAGTGATGATTGCTCGTGTATTGGTACAGAATCCTCAGATTATCATGCTCGATGAACCTACCAATCATCTTGATCTACACTATCAAACCTATGTGCTCGATAAACTTCGCTTACTAGCAAGACGAGGATATACAATCGTATCGGTTATGCACGACCCTAATCTGGCAGTATTGTATGGCGATCAGTGCTTTTTTATGAAAGAAAAGAAAGTTTTCGTGACAGATGAAAATCCAAACGTTCAGATTAGACCTCTTTTCGAAGAGCTGTATGATGTGAAGTTGATTGATGTGCTCGTAAAAAATAAAACAGTGGTAGTCCCGGATTTTTAGCCATGAAAATTAATATAGAACAGGTTCAGGAAAACCATATACAAACAGTTGTTGACTTTGTAGTACAGTCTAGGAAGCTTTTGTTCCCGATGTTAACACACGATACAATACCGCTCGACTTACTTCACTTTGAAACGACTTACCTTCATAATTCCCAAGGTTGTTTTTTAATAGCGAAGAGTGCTTCCGACCATATCGTGGCATGTATTGGGATGAAAGCCTATGATCATCGTTTTCAGCGATTAAACTATCAAGATGTTATTACCAGTGAAGTCGTTAAACTATTTGTCGACCCAGCTTATCGACGGAATGGTTTAGCGACAGAATTATTGGCTAAGCTGAAGAGCATAGCATTTGCCCGGGGCATCGGCCGACTTTATTTGCATACGCACCCGTTTTTGACAGGTGCTTATGAATTTTGGCTTCACTGTGGTTTTCAATTTACTTATCAAGAAGTCGATCCCATATTTCAAACCATACATATGGAAATGTCCTTGCTAGAAAGTGCCAATACTAAAATGTAATGGTGTAATCTAATCTATACATGAAACTAAAACTATTTATTACAGTAGCCTTGGTAGGGGTGTGTCGTTTATCCCCAGCCCAATCAATAAACGCGATAGGTGGCGTAATTAAATCCATCGAAGGTAAGGCTTTGCCGGGAATTACAATTGGTATTCCATTGATTAAAATTTACACTGTCAGCGATTCTGCCGGTATGTTTAATTTGACAAAGCTTCCCTTAGGAAGGCACGAGTTAAGAATAACCGGAATAGGTTATCGTGATTATCGTAAAATGATTGATTTGAATGATAGTAATACGTCTGTAGACGTCGAAGTATATTTAGAACCAGTTCAACAGGCTTTACAGGAGGTGTTGGTGGAGGGAAGGAAGGAGCGTTCGTATGTAAATAGAAATAGTTTTATCGGTACAAAAGTGGAAACTGCGCTCATAGATGTACCTCAAACTATTTCTTCGGTAACGAAGGAATTGATCGAAGATAAACAAGCCTTCATCATAACTGATGTAGTTAGTGATTTGGCTGGTGTTAATCAATATTCTTCTTACGATGATTTAACGATTCGAGGTTTTCGAAGTGGTTATGGCTCAGGTTTTCGATTGGTTAATGGCTTACGTTCGGGATATGGTTATGGAACGAGCTTTTTTAGAGTCCCTATGACTATTAACCTAGAAAGTATTGAAGTATTGAAGGGTCCGGGTGCAGCGTTGTTTGGCGACATCAGCCCCGGAGGAAGTGTGAATATGGTCACAAAAAAGCCTTTGGAAGAGAGTCGGCATGCCATTACAATTGGAGCAGGAAGTTTTAATACCGTCCGAACGATGCTTGATTTTACAGGTGCGCTAGAAAAAGAAAAGAAATTATTGTACCGTTTAAATATCGGACAAGAGCATACGAATACGTTTAGAGATGTAAATCATCGGAAATCCATGATGCTTGCTCCGACATTTACGTTTCGGCCGACTGAGCAAACGACTATTAACGCAGAAGTTGTCTATGGGAGCTATGATGGATACCTTGATAGGGGCATAAGCCTAAAGGGAAACGATTTATATGCATTGCCGCGTTCATTCACATTAAGCCAACCGAGTGATTATTTTAGAGTCAACGATTTATCAATCAATGCTTCCTTGAATCATAAAATCACTTCTAATTTGTCACTGAATCTTGCTTATATGAAGTTTTTGTATAGTGAGGAGTTATCGGAGCATCGAACATTAAACACCTATGCTGACGCTGCGAATACAATTATGAATTTACGTTATATGGAGAAGAAAACACGTGAATACACAGATAATGTATCAGCCTACTTCTCCTTTTCAGGCAATACAGGAGCGCTCAAGCATCATTTAGTTGGTGGGATGGATTATATTCGCTATGAAACAGATAAACGTGGTCATCAATGGGAGGCTAGATCGCAAGAAATTAACGGAGAAATAGTGCCCTTGACAATAGATCTGAATAACCCCATCTACGAGCTTCGTAATACTGCAAATTACATTAGATTGCCGTTAGCACCATTTTTTGTAGATTACTTGAATTCGTCCTATCGCACCACCGGAATTTATATACAAAATCAGATTAACGCCGGCAAACGCTTGAAATTATTAATGGGATTGCGTTATGAGATGTTTAATGACAGTCGGCCCTTTGACGTCGCTATCGAAAAAATTAGGCAAAATGCCTGGTTACCACGTTTTGGGTTAACCTATTCGATCCTCGATCAGGTTAATTATTTCGCTAGTTACAGTCAAGGCTTTATTCCTGTGAATCCCCAATTTGTACGTAATCCTGAAAACTACGGGAGGGAGACTCCTTTCAAAAAAGAAAATAGTTTCCAGATTGAAAACGGAATAAAAGGATCTCTTCTTAATCGCCGGGTATTTGCTGCCTTATCTTTTTATCATATTGAACGAAGAAATATGCTGGTGAATACCGGGGTACTAAATGATTTAGGAAATCCGATTTATAGGCAGAATGGTCGGGTAAAATCACAAGGAGCTGAACTTGAGTTTAAAGGAAATATAACGGATAATATTCAATTGAGTGGCAATTATGCCTTTAATCACACAAGAATTCTGGAAACGGAAATAAGGATGGAACAAGGTATGCTTGCGGCTAATGCGCCCAAACACACTGCTGGCTGGTGGGGTAAATATGTATTTAATCGTGGCATTCTTAAAGGCATTGGTGTCGGTATAGGTGGTCAGTTAATCAGCGAGCGGAGAATGGAGAATCCGACAACAAATATTCATACAGGAGAACAAGAGTGGGGCTTTTGGCCCTCCTATGTTATTGCGAATACAGCGCTTTATTATCAGATCGGAAACTTTAGACTGGCTACAAATATTAACAATATATTTAATAAATATTATTATGTAGGCGGTTTCGATTATACGAGAGCCTTCCCTGGAACTCCACGCAATGCCATGGTTTCTTTAGGATATACATTTTAAATCCCGGTAATGTGTTGTATTGCAAGTTTGCTCGGTTCAGTGGCGATCTTATCGGTTTGTGCTTATAGAGTAAAATGGTGTTAACTTTGCCTGAGGTAACAATTGACAAGTCTCGATAGAAATGAGCGAACCATATTGATGCCATAGCGCTTGATAAAGCCGACCGTCATAAGCTACACAAAGCGTATCGTGAGCAAGTAAGAATAGGGGTAAATGTTGATTGCCTATATCTGAACAAAAGAAGCCTACCGTTTTCAAATCGGATGTTTTAAGAACGATACAATCGCAGGGCTTTATACGAACCAACACAGCGATATGCCCGTCGCTCCATAGAACGTCATCATTGTAAAGTGGTTTTTTTTGTTTTCGCTGAATAAAAAAATTCATCCCACCTATGCTTTGTCTTTTGATGGTCGTTCGGTTAACTTCGAACCATTCAATTTCTAAATAGTCAATGATTGCCTCATGTGTCAATGAACTTGCAAAAATTTCTTCTATTTTTATGAACGAAGCATACATGGGATAAATGACATTAGCTGGATGCTGATATACCTTTGTTTCTCTTTTCGTGTACTTTTTTTGTCAACCAGTCGCACCACTGATCAATTCCGTCACCGTTAATACTGCTAAGCGCAATGACTTCCAAATTAGGGTTGACTTCCCGTGCATCTTTAGTAACAGCTTCTACCGAAAAGGGTACATGAGGTAAAAGATCTGCTTTTGAAACTACCATCAATTCGCTAGTAAGGAACATGCGCGGATATTTTTTAGGTTTGTCATCTCCTTCCGTCGCAGCTAATAGGGTAACTCGGTAATCTTCTCCCAAGTCAAACGCCGCGGGGCACACCAAATTTCCGACATTTTCGATAATGAGTAGATCAACATCGGATAGGTTGATATGGTCAATGGCTTGTAGGATCATTTGTGCCTCAATATGACACATACCACCTGTAACAATCTGTAAGGCATTGATGCCCACGTCTTTTAGTCTTACGGCGTCACGTTCAGTTTCGGGGTCGCCAACTAATACGGCTATATTCAATCGTTTTCCCAAGCGCTTACCAGTTTCCTGAAGCAAGGTCGTTTTACCACTACCAGGTGACGAACAAATGTTAATGATCGTGATGTTGCTTAACTTATCGCGTATTGCTTTAGCGACGAAATCGTTGGCTTTGAGTAAGTTTAAAGTTGTATTGTCGCATTGAACGGAGCCGACGGGAGCCCGGTTGCTTTTTGGATTTGTTTCTGTATTCATGATTATGCTCTTTATATTTTCTCGAAAAAAGTTACTTGATTAATTTGCAGTTCTTCTCCTTGTATGATTTGATCGGCCGGGGTTCCACACGTGCAGACAAAACGATGATGGCGTACCTCAAAATTTTTTTTACAGTGATCGCAGTACGCTATAATCGGTAAAAGATGAACTTCTAATTCGACATCTACGTACTGAGGCTCGTCCAAAATGAACGCTTCAAAGGCGTTTTGAATTAAAATAGGCTGGACATTGCTGAGCAGGCCGGCATGAATTTCCACTTTTGTAATATCCTGATATTTATCTGGGTATTCCTCTTCTAATAGTTTAAAAATATCTCTAACAATAGCGATTTCATGCATAACTATCTACTTTTAACGTGGTAGCGTTACTTTTTTCCTGGTTATTTTTTGTGCTTTCTGTTTCGGTACGGGTGGCTCTTTAGCCGACTCCGGAGATTGAGAAATTGACTTTAGAGACAGGGTTCTTTTTTCTTCCATTTTATGAATTGTAAAATCCCAACATAACTGCCCCAGCATAACCATGAAATTGTATAACGACTCACCCTCATATCCAAGCACTCGTATCATGATCATATCGTCAGCACAAGATGTGAATCCATAGGTTATCTCATCGTACTCGGCTCTCAGAATCTCATCTAATTCCAATTTTAGTTCCTGCGCATAAGGAGATGCATATAGAAGAGTACCTTGGTGTGTATATCCTTCAAAGAACAACATTTTCTTAATCGGCTGTTCTTTAGGAGCGAGGTATTGATTGTCGATATAACGAGGCATTCCATCCACATGCACCTTAGTCAAACTGTGAAGACGGTTAAAGGCAAAGCATTCATTCCTATGTACCCGGCCACCACAAATAATGTCTCCCCATATTAATGTTGCATTTTTATGCAGATGAATATTATTCGTAGTCTTATAAATCGAATCCTTAAAGGGGGTCGTAGGATGCGGAATATATTGAAAGAGCCCATCTTCTTCTATATTTACTTCTATCAGTTGTTGCGCCCCGCCTTGCATTGGATGCAGTTTATTGAATGCCTGTGTATATAGTTTTAAACTAGAATGCTGTTGTAACGTCACATGAATAGTAAGTGTATCACCGTCCATCACACCCGGCGAAGCGCTCATAATGATAAGTTCCAAATGTTCGTTTAGATTTCGTGAACCATAGTGCACAAGTTTATAGGGGGCGTTATGGAAGCTTTCTTTCAGCACACTCCGGTTATTTTCTTGTGCTACGTTAATTTTGATCGTACTATCCATGTTTTTAGTTTATTCCTGTTCTAGCAAAGCATCCTTTTTAATCCAAGCAATCACTTTGTCAAGCCCTTCCAGCTTCATTAGATTCGTAAAAATAAACGGTCTGTCCCCCCGCATTTTTTTTGCATCTCTTTCCATTACTCCAAGGTCTGCATTTACATAAGGAGCGAGGTCTATTTTGTTGATAATCAGCAAGTCAGAACGTGTAATGCCTGGCCCCCCCTTACGTGGAATTTTGTCTCCTTCGGCGACATCGATAACAAAAATCGTCACATCAGCCAGATCCGGGCTAAATGTGGCAGACAAATTATCCCCGCCACTTTCAACAAAAATGATTTCCGTATCCGGAAAACGTTGCGCTAGATCTTCTACTGCTTCTATATTCATGGAGGCGTCTTCTCGTATCGCTGTATGAGGGCACCCCCCTGTTTCAACGCCGGCAATACGTTCTGCAGGAAGAGCAGAGTTTTTCATTAAAAATTCAGCGTCTTCTCTCGTATAGATATCATTGGTGACAACGCATATACTATACTGACTTGACATCGCTCTAGTTAGCCGTTCAATGAGTGCAGTTTTACCTGACCCTACAGGGCCAGCTATTCCTATCTTGATATAATCTCTTTCAGTCATAGTTTTATGAAATATATAATCTTGTATAAAGTTTTTCATGTTGCATACATCTTATATCCTGTGCGATGCAGCATGTACCAATTCGATCGGTCGCTATGTCCTTTTGTTTTTCTACCAGTTTCTTTATTAGTGGCTGTAACTTGAATAAGATCTGCTGGCTATCCGTTTGACTAATAGGGACTAACTTGGCGCAATTTGTTACTACACCATGCAAGGTGTTAAAGTAAAACGCTGACAAGGCATCATCGAAGGATATCTTTAATGCATAAGCATACATTGCAAAAGCCATGGCATAATGACCATGTATTTTTTTGTTCATTACATGCTCTAAGTAAAGTTGGCAACGTTTTACAGGTTTGAGCTTTTCTGTCAGCTTCAGAAAGCGTAAAGCTAATTTGCGACTTGCTTGTCTGGTTTCCAATGGCCCTTTTAAGGCGGTAACCAACTGGTCTAATTCAACAACCTTCTGTATGCTTGCCCGTTTTTCGCACAACTGCCAAGTCTGCAAAAAAAAGGCAGCGTCATTATAGTAGATGCTATGCTCCAACAAAATAGATGCATATTCATGTGCACTACGCGTATCTTTTACAATGCCCTTACTGACATATGTCTCTAGACCATAGGAATGAGTGAAACTCCCTATTGGAAAAGCAGAGTCGATTATTTGTAATAACGTAAGTAGCGAGTTCATTTATTTCTGTGCTTTATTTATAATAGAGCGACTAACAGTAGGCCAGCGATGTAAAGTGAGTGTTTTTGTTTCAGCTATTATTCTTTTCTCCTTCGTGGGACGAAAACCGCCTTTTGCTAACAAGTAAAATAGCGGTCGCTCAAAAGCGGTTATTACTTCTTGTTCATCGTTAATGTATATCGGTATATGCTTATTGCCTATTTCAGCGCATACAATTGCCATTTCCCTTATTGTTTGCGGACGAATCACGATACAAGGACAAGCTAGTATTTTAACTATCAGCGCTTCCATTCTATCGACATATAGTATATCTCCATCGTATAGCGGTGTTGCCCTACGTTTACGTATAGCAACCTCGCGACCAGCTAGCGAACGTTTACGAATGATGTTTTTGTTGGTTTCAAACCATTCCAATGGCAATGCATCACTGACCCGCATTTGTGCTTGATCCCTGATATTACCTAACGCTTTGCCTACTACAATCATTTATATCCTGCAATGTCGTTGTTAAAACAAGAAATACCGCTGTGCCATTGGCAATTCTTTTAGGGGTTCGCATGT
This sequence comes from Olivibacter sp. SA151, assembly GCF_054130995.1. Classification (NCBI taxonomy): domain Bacteria; kingdom Pseudomonadati; phylum Bacteroidota; class Sphingobacteriia; order Sphingobacteriales; family Sphingobacteriaceae; genus Olivibacter; species Olivibacter sp. SA151. The sequence continues at coordinate 211,885 of NZ_CP096391.1, forward strand.
GGCTAATTGACCATCTACCTTTACTTCATAAGTTTCAGGATCAATCTCGATATTAGGAGTTGCTGCATTGTGTACCATATCTTTCTTCCGCACGGTGCGACATCCTACCACCGGAAGAGAGGTCCTGGACAGATTCAGTTTTTCGATGTTACCATTCTTTAAGGAAATCGCAGAAACAAAATTAAAGCAGGTTTTGGATAGCGCTTTACCGTATTGACCAAACATTGGTCGATAAATAATTGGCTGAGGAGTCGGGATCGATGCGTTAGGATCTCCCATTTTAGCGCCTAAGATCATTCCTCCTTTGATTATCAGTTCCGGCTTTATACCGAAGAATTCGGGTTTCCATAAAATAAGATCTGCGTGTTTTCCAGGTTCAATCGATCCGACATATTGATCAATACCGTGTGCTTTAGCTGGATTTATAGTGTACTTCGCTACGTAACGCTTTACTCGGTAGTTGTCGTTATCCTTTCCCTTATCTTCACTTAACGGACCACGCTGTAACCGCATTTTATGAGCTGTTTGCCAGGTCCGACAAACAACTTCGCCTACACGTCCCATGGCTTGGCTGTCGGAACTCATGATGCTAAAGACGCCCATATCTTGCAAGATATCTTCGGCGGCAATTGTCTGCGGCCGAATACGAGAATCGGCAAAGGCAACATCTTCTTTTACATTCTTGTCCAGATGGTGACACACCATTAACATGTCTAGGTGCTCTTCAGCGGTGTTGACGGTAAAAGGTTTTGTAGGGTTGGTGGATGCCGGTAGAATATTAGGGTACATCGCGATCTTCATGATATCCGGCGCATGCCCACCACCGGCACCTTCGGTGTGGAAAGTATGGATTACGCGACCATCAATAGCGGCCATTGTATCTTCCAGAAAACCGGCCTCATTCAAGGTATCGGTATGAATTGCAACTTGCACATCATATTTATCGGCTACTTTTAAAGAGGCGTCTATAGTTGCCGGTGTAGCTCCCCAGTCCTCGTGAATCTTAACACCTAGAGCACCCGCTTCAATTTGTTCTTCAATGGGTGCGGTGGTAGAAACATTTCCTTTACCAAAAAAGCCTACATTGATAGGGAGATTTTCAAAGGACTCCAACATACGTTCAATATACCATTTGCCTGAGGTGACCGTTGTTGCCAATGTACCATCTGCCGGTCCGGCGCCGCCTCCAATAAAGGTAGTTACCCCACTGTACAAGGCAGTTTCTATTTGTTGTGGACTGATAAAATGAATATGTGTGTCGATACCTCCGGCAGTTAAAATCATACCTGCGCCCCCGTGTACCTCAGTAGAAGCACCGATAACGAGTCCTTTGGTAACGCCGTCTTGAATGTCAGGGTTACCTGCTTTTCCGATCCCGACGATCTTACCGTCTTTAATGCCAATATCACCTTTTACAATGCCCCAATGGTCAATAATAATCACATTGGTTATGCAAAAATCCAAAACGTCATGATCACGTTTGGCTCTGGCCGACTGTCCCATTCCATCGCGTATCGTTTTCCCACCACCAAACTTGTTTTCTTCGCCATAAACTGCATAATCCTTTTCAATTTCAATAAACAATTCAGTATCTGCCAATCTGACCTTATCACCTGTTGTTGGGCCAAATAATGAAGCATATTTGTCGCGAGGGATATATAGTTCATCATCAATATATTTTACCGAATTGGCATCGATTCCCAGCTTTTCTAAGGCCAGGGCATTGAGCCCTACTGTTGTTGCACCAGCGGTCGTTAAGCCGACGACTTTAATCCATTTTCTTCTGCTCCAGTTTGCCATAACGTATCTTTGTTATAAATAAATAGTGATTATGTGCTTTTAAATTTATTTTTTCTTGCTTTTGCTATCGCAGAAGCTTTGACGACCTCATTCGCAACATTTCCGTTGGTTAAATTATTAAAGCCATGAACTTCTTTGTTGCCACCAATTTCGACAAGAACAACACTTTTTTTCTCGCCCGGTTCAAATCGAACGGCTGTACTTGCCGGAATGTTCAGCCGCATACCGAATGCTTTCGGACGATTAAACGCTAAGGCTTTGTTGACTTCAAAAAAGTGATAGTGCGACCCTACTTGTATAGGGCGATCACCTGTATTGGCTACTGAGATACTAAGTGTTTTGTAACCAACATTGGCTTTTATGTCTTCTTTTTTAAGAATGTATTCTCCGGGGATCATATGCGAAAATTTTTGTTAACGGATTGGTGTGTGTATAGTTACAAGCTTTGTCCCATCTGGAAAGGTGACTTCAATTTGCACATCATGTATCATCTCAGGTACGCCTTCCATGACTTGGTTGCGTTTGAGGAGTGTTGTGCCGTATTGCATGAGGTCGGCTACACTTCTACCATCTCTGGCAGCTTCCATGATCTGGGCGCTGATGTAAGCGATACTCTCGGGATAGTTTAATAGAAGCCCTCGTTTAAGTCGTTTAGCCGCTAGTTCGCCAGCTAAGTGTAACATTAATTTTTCAGTTTCTCTGGGGGTTAATCTCATGGTTGACTATGTTTAATCTTTACTGATATCTTTTAAGTATTGGTATTAAAATGCAGGAATCGTATAAAAGAAGCCTAATGATAGGCGGTCAAAATGAGTTGTTGGCATTTGAAAAGATTTTTGGTGACTCACCGTATTGCCGATATAGGCTAAATAAAATCTTAAATCTTGACTTTCAAATGGTTTGTGTTGTATCGCTGCGGTATAGGTGTAATTTTTTCTGAAATTATTGCTTAAAAGTTGATCCCTTCTAGAAGAAGTGGTTTCGTACGCTCCTTTTAACGAAATTTCCCATTTCTTGGTTAAAAATTGATCAAGGCGTATTATTGCAGACTTATATTCTATATCACGAGCCAAAGTCGCATCGCCGTCGCTGCGATTATAAATAGCATTCCATATGGGAGTCGCAATCATCACATGATCAACGGGCAGATATGAGTATTGTAAATCCAGATAGACCGATGTTTTGTTGTTTGTATATTTATTAGCCAATGAAATGCTATGGTTGGTTAGCCCTTTAGCAAATTGTGCCATATTGTAGGACCATTTTGTATGGATTTTTTGATTATGAAAAGCTCCGATCCACGTAAAATAGCTTCCTAAAGGAGTTGTAGCTGGTTGAAGCCCATCCTTTTGAAGATTGTTTACTTGAAATAGCTTATCAAAACCATCATTAGTGGTATTATAAATTTGTATATTGAAGGAATGATTCTTCGTGATTTGCTTAGACAAGGTAGCTCCTACTACAAAAAGATTTAAAATCTTATCAACATAGTCTGAGAATTTAAGCTCGTAAATTGGCGTATTTTGAAATTCGTAACTTCCTACCAGTGCACTTTGTTTACCGGCGGTTATCGACCAGCTGTTTTGTGCCCCGAATTTATATTGGATGTAAGCCCAGTCCAAGGCTCGCGAAGCATTATCCTGTAATGTTGTTTCAAAAGGTTTATTGAGACGATACCGGAGACGGTATGACAACTTATCATTGTAATTGCCCCCAATATCAATACGGGCATCATCTAGGCTAAGTTTATTCTGTCCATTTTCATTGAACAAGCCATCTCCATGCAATGCGCTACGTAATAATATATTGATGCGTAGTGATTCATTGCGGCTACTGTCTGGTTTTGGCCGCAATAAGCTTCTTCGTACATTCTTATTCGACTGGTCCTGTAATGAGATAGAATCGGCTTTAGGCAATGTATCCGTGGCGGAAGCTATGGTAAAGAAAATGCTAAAAAATAAAAATAATATTGATGTCCTTAATGACCTAAATCTCATAGTATGCTTTTTTTGCAAGTATAAGAATGGGCCCTAATAACTATCTAAAGGGGAAATTAGTGCGAAATAAGAAATGGTGTTTAAACTGCCGGGAAGTTATGCTATTCCAAATATCATGGTAACAATTGTGCCAATATTTTCCTTAGAATGGATTTCAATCGAGGCATTATGTAGGCTGAGAATGTTTTTAGTCAGCGGAAGTCCTAAACCATTTCCATAAATGCCCGTTGTGTTAGAGGCTCTAAAGAAGGATTCGAAGATATGCGGTTGATCCGCCTCTGGAATACCAATGCCTTCATCTTTTACAGAGATGGCTAATTGATGGTTGGATGTCAAAAAAATAGCAAGTGACACTTGATTCGCTTTGCCATATTTACAAGCATTTTGTACAACATTCGAAATGGCTATATGAAGTAGATCTTTGTTGGCACGAATATTTAAAAGATTACTATCTTCAGGTAATTGCGTATAATCGATATAAATCTTCACATCCGGGTAAAGTGGGTAAATAGAATCCTTAATTTCAAGGACTAATTCATCCATTCGAATAGAACTGATATGCTGCACTTTCTGCTGATAACCGGTTCTTGCCATTAATAACAGGTTTTTGACAATTAATCGCATCTTTTCCGCTTCACTTACAACATTTTGAACAGAGAAATAGGCCTTATGTTCCTGGTCTAAATGCGACAGTGCTATCTCTGCTTCACCTCCAATGACCGTTAGAGGGGTTCGAAGCGAATGCGAAGCATTACCTACGAAATTTTGTTGGGATTTGACCGCTATTTCTAAACGGTCTAACATATCATTAAAGGTGTGAACCAAGCTAGCGATTTCGTCTTTTGCACTGTTGTTATTGTACTGAAGCCGAGCATCTAAGTTCGAAATATCGATACCTCTGATTCTATTGATAATTCTTATTATAGGAGTTAAAATATGCTCAGCAAAGTAAAAGGCTGTCAAAACTATCAGAAGAAGTACGATAATGCTGCCAGATATTAATGTTCTATGTAAATCCCGTTGTTCTGCATGCCCATAAGTGTCCCTTCCGGATGAAATAACCAATAGATCTTCTTTATGGACCGTGTCAGGAAAAAACATAGCAAAATAGGCGGTATCGCGATGCAGGTATTCTGCCTTACCTTTTGTTATTGCTTCTTCGTAAAAGGACATCGGCATGGGAAGATCTGGTTTAAAGCGAAGCGTTTTGCTGCCCTTTACTATGCGTAATAGATAATCATTACCTTCAGAAAGTTGCCGTAGGTACTTCCGTCTGACTTTATAATACAGTTTGGAGTTGTATTCGTCTCGTTCAATGGTATGATTGCCAACTATTTTAACATTCTCTTCCAGTCGATGGAAAAACTTTGTTTTCAGACTATCCCACGTAAAATAAGATATATAGCATGCGAAACAGAGAATAATACAGGCAACGGAACCGGTGAAGAGTAATATAATTTTGGTTTTAATCTTCATGCTGCACACGCATTACGTACCCCATACCAATAACTGTATGGATCAGTTTTGGATGAAAGTTTTTATCAACCTTTTTCCGAAGGTAATTAACATATACATCAACAACATTTGTACTCAAATCAAAATCCATCCCCCATACTTCTTCAAGAATATCTAATCGAGGAATAATCCGATTTCGATTCAACATAAGGTATTCTAAAAGCCGATATTCCGTTGCGGTTAATGCGATGGATTTATTAGCACGCGTAACATTTTTGTTTTCAAGATCCAGTTTCAAATCAGCTAAAGAAATAACATGGGGCGTAATAGTTTGCCGTTGAGCTCTTCGGGAATGCCGTTTAATTCTAGCCTTCAGCTCTTCTAGCTTAAAAGGTTTTACCAGATAATCATCGGCATCTTTTTCGAAGCCCGCAACAATACTGTCGGTTTCATCCAGCGCTGATAATATAATGATCGGGATATCCGGGTTCGTCATCCTAATGTTCTGGCATACTTCTAAGCCATCCATCCCAGGTAACATAATGTCGAGTATGATTAAATCGAATGGATTTAGTCCAGCCATCTTGAGGCCGGTGAGACCGTCCATTGCCACACTGATATTGTAACGCTCTTCTATTAAACCCCGCTTAATTAAAGAGATTACTGTAGGCTCGTCTTCAATTAATAGTATCTCCACATTATGTTAGCTTAAACGATCAAGTAATTTGAGTTGTTTTTGGGCAATAAAACTTTCAAAACAAAATTATTATATATTCTTTTAGTGCCAAACAAAGCAAGTGTTTTTTACATTCATTTCACTAAGAAATAAAATAAAAGGAATCTTTCACTCAAAAACGATAACTTTGAAAGGATTTTATCAAGGTTTTTGAATGATATAGAAACCAGAATATATGTATAGAACACATACTTGCGGACAGTTAACATTAGCAGATTTAGGAAAAAATATTACATTATGCGGATGGGTACAAAAGTCGAGAGATCTGGGAGGCATGACCTTCATCGATATGCGCGACCGATATGGCGTTACTCAACTGGCATTTAATGCTGATGACGATGAGGCCCTGCGTGCAAGGGCTCGGGAGTTGGGGAGAGAATATGTAATACAGGTAAAGGGAACGGTAATTGAGCGTTCCAGCAAAAACTTAAAGATCCCTACGGGAGAAATCGAAATAAAGGTAGCAGACTTGGCTGTACTGAATGCTGCGAAATTGCCACCGTTTTTGATCGAAGATGAAACCGATGGCGGTGATGACCTTCGGATGAAATATCGTTATCTTGATTTACGACGTAATCCGGTACGCAATAATTTGGTGCTACGACACCAAATGGCACAGGCTGTTCGCTCTTTTCTTGATCAACAAGGTTTTTTGGAAGTCGAAACACCGGTGCTTATTAAGTCTACCCCGGAAGGTGCGCGCGATTTCGTGGTGCCAAGCCGGATGAATGAGGGACAATTCTATGCCTTACCGCAGTCGCCACAAACGTTTAAGCAGCTGCTGATGGTGTCGGGTTTTGATCGCTATTTCCAGATTGTAAAATGTTTTCGGGATGAGGACTTAAGGGCCGACCGACAGCCCGAGTTCACCCAGATCGACTGCGAGATGGCTTTTGTAGAGCAAGAGGATATCTTGAACTTGTTTGAAGAGCTAATAAGTTACCTCTTTAAAAAAGTTAAAAATGTAGAAATTGGTAAGCTTCCGCGCATGACCTATGCGGATGCTATGCGTTTATATGGTTCCGATAAACCCGATACACGCTTTGGGATGCAATTTGTAGAATTGAATCCGGTGTTGCAGGGCGTGGGTTTTCCGGTTTTTGACAACGCGGAATTAGTCGTTGGTATTAAAGCGGAAGGGTGTGCTTCTTATACCAGAAAGCAAATTGATGCGCTCACCGATTTTGTAAAACGGCCGCAAATAGGAGCTACGGGATTGGTTTATCTTCGATATAACGAGGATGGATCGTTAAAGTCTTCGGTAGACAAGTTTTTTAGCCAGGAGCAATTACAGGCCTGGGCGAAAGCGATGGATGCTAATGTAGGGGATTTAATATTGGTAATGGCAGGAGATGCTGATAAAACGCGGAAACAGCTGAATGAGCTTCGTTTAGAATTGGGAAACCAGCTGGGACTTCGTGATAAGAATAAGTTTTCCGCCCTATGGGTTGTTGACTTTCCGTTATTGGAATGGGATGATGATACCAAGCGCTATCATGCGATGCATCATCCTTTTACTTCGCCAAAACCCGAGGATATAGCCTTACTGGATACTGCGCCCGGTGAAGTGCGGGCCAATGCCTATGATATGGTAATCAATGGAACAGAAGTAGGAGGCGGATCAATTCGTATCTTTGAAAAAGATTTACAGCAACTGATGTTCAAACATCTCGGTTTTACACAGGAAGAGGCGCAGACGCAATTTGGGTTCTTGATGGATGCATTTACCTATGGCGCACCTCCACATGGGGGCATTGCCTTTGGTTTTGATAGATTAGTTTCCATTTTTGCAGGCCTTGATTCTATCCGCGATGTTATTGCGTTTCCGAAAAATAATGCAGGAAGAGATGTAATGATCGATTCTCCAAGCAGTATTTCGCAGGAACAGCTTGATGAATTGAAGATAGAAATAAGCGCTAAGGCTTAGGGTAAAAGGTATAGGGTACTTACGCCGCTAACCCTATACCTAAAGACCTTAAAAAGGTAGATCGTCATCCTTATTCTCATTGAAATCAACAGTGGTGGAATTTGGGTCACTGCTGTGGTCTGTATTGCTTGTTTTTTCGCCATTGCCGGGCGATTCAAAATCGCTTTTCCTTCCCAACATGGTGAAATTTTCTGCAACAATTTCGGTCGTATAACGTTTTACTCCTTCGCGATCCTCGTACGATCGGGTTCGCAATTTTCCTTCTATATAGACCAATTTCCCCTTTTGTAAATATTTAGCTGCAACATCTGCAAGACCCCTCCACATTACAATATTATGCCACTCGGTTTGTTCGACTTTTCTTCCATCTTTATTAAAGGTTTCCGATGTTGCCAAGGGAAAACTCGCAACAGATACATTGCCTTCTAAATGGCGAACCTCGGGATCCTTGCCTAAGTGTCCAACCAGAATAACTTTGTTAATTCCTGACATAGCTTATAAGTGTTAGTTGTTGCAAATAATATGGTCTCTTAAAAATGTGAAAATTAATTTAGGTTTAGCTAATGTATCTAAATCTTTTATAAAAACATAATTCCAGACCTTTTTTTTCGTCTTCAAGTGATTGAAATTTTTAATCTCTATGAAGGAAGCGTAAATGTTCTGATGACTAAGCACATGTTTCTTTGGCGTGCTGATTACTTCTAATTCGCAGTCGCTGCCAAACAACTGTCGGAAAATCGAGGTTTCCTTCAATTGTACCAAATCTATCGCTATAGGATATTCTATTAATGGAAACTCATACATGTTCTCCCAAATATCTTTTGATCCTCGTTTTTGCATGGCAATCTTATCCTGATCTCTTACTATGAAATAGTAAAAGTATCTGTCTCGTGATGCTTTTCCTTTTACCTTAACAGGTAAGAAATTTACTTTGTTTTCACGCAAGGCATAACAACCGATGCTAATAGGGCAAACAGCACAGTTAGGCGACTGGGGTTTGCATTGGAGCGCCCCGAATTCCATGATCGCTTGGTTATAAACAGAAGCGTTGGCCTTGTCGAGCATCTCTTCTGCGATTTTGCTGAACAGCTTTTTCCCTTTTCCTGTATTAATCGCTTCACTTATACCAAGGTATCTTGCCAATACACGGAATACATTTCCGTCTAAAACAGCCTTTGGTTCATTAGAAGAAAAGGAAGCAATTGCGGCGGCAGTATATTCGCCAATGCCAGGTAATTTTATTAGGGAGTTATATTCTTTTGGAAAAATGCCGTCATATTGTTGCATGATTGTTTGAGCGGCTTTATGCATATTTCTTGCCCTAGAGTAATATCCTAGGCCTTGCCACAATCGCAGGATCTCACCTTCAGCTGCTTCAGCAAAGTCGCGAACCGTAGGATAGGCAGCAACAAAGCGGTTAAAGTAAGGAAGCCCTTGTTCCACACGTGTTTGTTGAAGGATGATTTCCGAAAGCCAGATAGTATAAGGGTCCGTGGTATTACGCCAAGGAAGATCTCTTTTATTTTGATGATACCACTGAATAATCTCTTGTGAAAATAACATGAGGCAAAGGTAGTAAATAGGTTTTAGGGTATGAGGTAGAAGGTGTAAGGTATTAGGTTTTAGGTGTAAGGTATTAGGCATTAGGTATTAGGCATTAGAATGTCAAAGTTAACGGCTAGCCACTAATCAGCTAACACCTAAAGGCTAACAGCTAGTTTTAAGTTTTAAGTTGTAAGTAATAGGTATGACCCAGGTATTAGGTATTAGGGTTTAGGGTATAAGGTAGGAGGTGTAAGGTATTAGGCATTAGGTATTAGAACGTCAAAGCGAACTGCTAACCACTAATCCCTAACAGCTGACACCTAAGGCTAACAGCTAGTTTTAAGTATTAAGTTGTAAGTAATAGGTATGACCCAGGTATTAGGCATTAGGGTTTAGGGTATAAGGTAGGAGGTGTAAGGTATTAGGCATAGGTATTAGAACGTCAAAGCGAACTGCTAATCCCTAACAGCTAACCCCTAATCCCTAACAGCTAACCCCTAAAGGCTAACCGCTACCACCTAACCGCTAATACCTTATAAATTAGCCGTATAGTTTAATTTTTTACCTTAAAGGCTTCGCTGACAGATATTTTACATAAAAATTAACGTTTTATTTTTGTAAATCATTTAAAAGCAATACTTTTGCATCCCCAAATCGATTGATCGGGTGGTAGTTAAAGAACAAACAATTAGAAGAATATAACATGACTAAAGCAGAAATTATCGCAGAGATTTCTAACAAGACAGGTTTAGAAAAAGTAGATGTACAGGAAACTGTTGAAGCATTTTTCAAAGTAGTAAAAGGAGCTATGGTGGGTGGCGAGAATGTTTACGTTAGAGGATTCGGTAGCTTCGTTGTAAAAAAGAGAGCTAAAAAAACTGCTCGTAACATTTCAAAAAACACAGCTATTATTATTCCGGAACACTTCGTTCCTAGCTTTAAACCAGCAAAAGTTTTTGTTGAGAAAGTAAAAAACGGCAATAAATAATCTGCTTTATTCGGATATATTAATAATCATGCATAAAACGAAACAAATAATAGTCATTGCGCTTGTAGTAGTACTGATGGGAGTATTGATGGCGCAACCTATTAAGGGTTTGGTTAAGCGTGATAAAGCCGAACAAGAACAGCAAACAAATACAAGTACGGAGACCGAAGCTATCAATCTAGCTTCGGTCTCCAGTGTTGCAAAGCAAGGGCTGAACGCCTCTTTGGTAAAAGAGATTACTGATCTCGAAGCGGCTTTGCCGACCAGTAGCGGAGAAGAGCGCATAAATTTATTAAAGAAATTAGCAGGTCATTGGGACGATCTTGCAAAACCTGCTCCCTTGGGTTTCTCATACGAGGAAATCGGTAAATTAGAATCTACATACGATAATTGGTTAAAAGCCGGAGATGCCTTTACGGCTGCTTATGAAAATTTGCAGGATACACTTGTTGCTCCGGCATTAATAGAACACGCCCAGCAGGCTTATCAAAAGGCGCTAGATTTAAATCCTAAAAGCTTAGACGCTAAAACCGGTTTGGGAACTGCCATTGTAAATAAAGGCGGGGCACCTATGCAAGGTATTGCAATGTTAATGGAGGTTGTTAAAGAGGATCCTCAAAACCTAAAAGCAAACATGAGCTTAGGGATGTTCTCTATGCGCTCTCGTCAGTTTGATAAAGCCGTGAATCGATTTAAAACGGTAATTGAAATTCAACCAAGTGCTGAAGCCTGGTTTTACCTGGCTACAAGTTATGAAAATATTGGCTTGAAGGCCGAAGCTATCAAAGCTTTTCAACAAAGCAAAGCTATAGCGGCGGATCCAAGCTTATCGCAGTTCATAGACCGTAAGGTTGATGAATTGAGCAAGTAATTAAAATAATTTATTAAAACATTTAAAAAATTAAGCTATGCCAAGCGGAAAAAAAAGAAAAAGACATAAAATGGCTACTCATAAACGTAAGAAACGTTTAAGAAAAAACAGACATAAGAAAAAATAAGCGCATCTAGGCGTGCCAGTATTCGGTAGCCTGCATCTCAAGACCTGAGGTGCAGGCTATTGTGATTGTTGGCTTTTTTTTTCATTCGTAGACGGGAATATCGTTTATGTAATGTCTGTTTTTTTATTGAACAATCTTATGGTTTAACCGAAAGAATAAGGGTTTACCACCTGGATAGCTATCCATCACACCCTTTGTATTCTTTCTAAAAGAAAGTAGCTGTTGGTAAAGGAATTAATAGTAGATTCTTCCCCGGAAACGGGGACAACTATTGCTTTACTACAGGATAAACAGCTTGTTGAGTTAAATAAAGAACAGGTAAATAATAATTATGCTGTTGGCGACATCTATTTGGGCAGAATAAAGAAAATAATGCCCGGGTTGAATGCTGCTTTTGTAGATGTAGGCTACTCGAAGGATGCTTTTTTGCATTATTTGGATCTAGGGCCACAGGTACAGTCACTCATTAAGCTTACCAAGCTAGTAAAGAATGGCAGCTATAAAGATAAGCTGCTCAATAGTTTAAAACTAGAAAAGGATATCAATAAAGCAGGCAAAATTTCTGAGATCCTAAGTCGTAACATGTTGTTGCCGGTACAGATTGCAAAAGAGCCAATCTCAACCAAAGGGCCGCGTTTAAGTTCCGATTTATCCATCGCAGGAAGATTTGTCGTTTTGGTACCTTTTTCTGACGCGGTTTCGATTTCGAAAAAAATTAAAAGTAACACCGAGCGAAACCGACTTAAAAAGATTGTTGAGGGAATCAAACCTCAGAATTTTGGCGTTATTATCCGTACCGTTTCGGAAGGAAAAGGAGTTGCTGAATTGGAGAAGGACCTCCGAGATTTGATCACCAAGTGGGAATCCTTCACGAAACGTCTTGCTTCTACTGATCCTGCGAAAAAAATATTGGGTGAAATGGATCGAACATCCACCATTTTGCGCGATATATTAACAGACGAGTTTTCTCATATCTATATCAATGATCCGATTATTTACGAGGAGACGAAGTCTTACATTCAGGAGATTTCTCCTGATTTGGAAAAGATAGTAAAGCTGTACAAACACAAGGATCCGATCTTTGAACACTTCGGTATAGAGAAACAGATTAAAGCCGCATTTGGTAAAATTGTTAATCTGCAGGGAGGGGCTTATTTGGTTATCGAACATACGGAAGCACTGCACGTTATTGACGTGAATAGTGGAAACCGAACGGCCAACAAAGAAAATCAGGAGGACAATGCCCTCTTGGTGAATAAGGAGGCCGCCAAAGAAATAGCCCGTCAGCTTCGTCTACGTGATATGGGAGGAATCGTGGTTGTCGATTTTATCGATATGCACAAACCAACCAACAGGAAAGAGTTGCACGACTATTTAAAGGAATGTATGGGCAACGATCGCGCTAAACATACTATTCTCCCGCCAAGTAAATTTGGATTGGTGCAGATTACAAGGCAACGTGTTCGTCCTGAAATGACAGTGGTTACTAATGAGAAATGTCCGGCCTGTGGAGGTACCGGCGAAATTCGAGCCAGTATCGTATTAATGGATGATATTGAGAGTAATTTAAGTTATGTTTTAAACGAACAAAACGAGAAGAATATTACGCTCTGCGTTCACCCATATATTGAAGCCTTCATTAAGAAAGGCTTTATGTCCAGACGCTTGAAATGGTTTTTCCGGTACGGTAAATGGATAAAAGTAAAGGCTATTTCGTCTTACTTCATGAATGAATTCCACTTCTTAAACGCCAAAGAAGAAGAAATAAAACTATAAAGAAAAAGCCTTGCTGATTAGCAAGGCTTTTTCTTTATAGTTTTCAGCCGTCGGCTATCGGCTTCCAGCTAAATAATAAATATAAAGTTGACGGCTGAATGCTGATAGCCGAACGCTAATAGCTATCTTTAATCCCTGCATTCGGTTTAATTGATTATTAACAAAAATAAAGCTGATAGCTAAAGCTGCCAGCTCACAGCTAAATATGGCAAAAGCGAGAACGGTATATTTCTGTCAAAATTGTGGATACGAATCGGCTAAATGGCTTGGTAAATGTCCTTCCTGCAATCAATGGAATACTTTTGTAGAAGAACTGGTTGAAAAGGGTGGGAATAAAGTGCCTGACTGGAGAAGTGGCAGCGTTGTGTCGGGGGAAAGAAAACCCAATAAAGCCGCTGTTATTCATGAGATCAACTATGAGGAGGAGGCGAGACTGAAGACCCCTGACAATGAAATGAACCGGGTGTTAGGCGGTGGAGTTGTACCTGGATCATTGGTGCTAATAGGAGGAGAGCCGGGTATCGGTAAATCAACATTAATGCTGCAACTTGCTTTAACTATACCAGGTATAAAGACATTATATGTTTCGGGAGAGGAAAGCGAACAACAAATTAAAATGCGGGCTGAGAGATTGCTTCAATCCTCAAAGGCGGATTGCTATATTCTGACGGAAACCTCTACTCAAAATATATTTAAGCAGATTGCGTCTGTGGAACCACATTTAGTTATTATCGATTCCATTCAAACCTTACATTCCTCTCAGATTGAATCAACCCCCGGCAGCGTGTCACAGGTAAGGGAATGCACGGCTGAACTATTGCGCTTTGCTAAAGAATCTTCCACGCCCGTATTTATTGTGGGCCATATTACTAAAGACGGTGCAATTGCGGGACCAAAAGTGCTCGAACATATGGTAGATACTGTTTTACAATTTGAAGGAGATCGGCATCATATGTATCGGATTCTGCGGGCCGTAAAGAACCGATTCGGTTCGTCTTCGGAGTTGGGGATATACGAAATGGTTCATAATGGATTAAGGGAGGTTTCCAATCCATCTGAGATTTTGCTTTCACAGCGTGAATTTCCTATAAGTGGCGTCACCATAGCCGCTATGCTCGAAGGGATACGGCCTATGCTAATCGAAGTACAGGCACTGGTGGGAAATTCTGCCTATGGTACACCTCAACGCTCGTCAACCGGATTTGATACGAGAAGAATGAACATGTTGCTGGCGGTTCTGGAAAAGCGATTTGGCTTCCGGTTGAGCACGCAGGACGTGTTCTTAAATATAGCTGGCGGATTGCGTGTGGAAGACCCGGCCATTGATCTTGCAGTAATTGTAGCCATTCTTTCTTCGCAGCAGGATATCGCCGTCCCTACGCATATTGCCTTTGCCGGCGAAGTAGGGCTTTCGGGTGAAATTCGAGCAGTAAATCGAATCGAACAGCGAATTGCTGAAGCAGAAAAGCTTGGCTTTGAAGAGATTTATATATCAAAATACAACAACAAAGGCTTAGATACTTCAAAATATAACATTAAAATTAATTGGATGGCTAAAGTAGAAGAGATTTTTCTGGCAATTTTTGGCTAGCCTACAAGATTTTTACACAATATTTTGAGTGTAAATTTTACACATGAGTTAAAAATGCTATTTTTGCTTGGGATGACTCTTTTTAAGATAATAAATATTATTGTTTTGTTGGGTTTCGTAAATACGATTACGTATTTTCCTACCTATGTGAACGATAATTTTTTTTATCAGAAGCAAGCTTTTCATGACAAGAAGCTACAGGATTTTGATGGCGACACCCTATTGGAATGTTTCTTTGACGATGTCCTCGATATACCTATGTCAGGAAAGGATGTAAGTCCGACCATTTTTTACAAAAACTACAATTTTTTAACCATTATAATATCCATATCGATTAAGATCTTGGATAGCTTTATTCTAGCGATCAAGCCGATTATAACTTCGCTGGTCAGTAGTGAAAATTACTTTGTATCAAAAGTTACCCCTTTATTAGGCTATTATATATTCTTATTTAGGCTGAAACCCTTTTAGCCCTGTTGTACCCATATCTAATAGAAAATTAAATCAGGAGCCAAAATATAGGTATCCTGCCATTGCCTTTTTAGGCACGAACAACAGTCAACTAAAACAAAATACATCCTTAGAATATATTAATGAACAGATTTTATATAGGTTTATACGGTGTTGCTTTATCCGCTGCTATAGCATGCACATCAAGTAAAGGAAATAGTGATCAATCAGAAGAAAAGCGTTCGGTACCCTATACGCAACTAAAGGCCGTGGATACGATGTTATATACCGATTACGTTGCTGATATACAAGCGGTGCGAAACGTAGAGGTACGTTCCAAAATACAAGGCTTTTTAGATAAGATATTTGTCGATGAAGGGGCCTTGGTGCAAGCGGGGCAGATTTTATTTAAGATTAACGACGATGAGCAACGTGCGGATGTGTCCAAAGCACAAGCTCTTTTAAACAATGCAACCGCAGATGCGAAGACAGTGGCACTCGAACTGGAACGTGTTAAGACGTTGGTGAAGAAAAATATTATCACGAAGACAGACCTTGATGTCGCTCAAGCGCAATTAAAGGCAGCTGAAGCGAGAGTTCAGGAAGCTCGATCTGATTTACAACGGGCGCAGACACAATTGGGCTATACCAGTATCCGAGCTCCGTTCACGGGAAGGATCGATCGCATTCCACTCAAAGTGGGAAGTTTATTGAGCGAAGGGGCCTTATTGACCAGCGTTTCTGATTTGGATGAGGTATATGCTTATTTTACGATATCGGAAACGGAGTATCTACAGAATATAGCTAGGAAGTCACCGGAAAACAGTATATTATCTAAGGAAGTCAGACTTACATTAGCCGATGGACAGCACTATCCTCATATGGGAAAAATAGAGCTTGCCGAATCCGAGTTTGAAGAGCAAACGGGCACCATTTCACTTAGAGCTAGATTCCCCAACCCGGATAGGATATTAAAACATGGTGCCACCGGAAAAATACAGTTGCCGACAAAAATCACCGAATCTATCATTGTTCCTCAAAAATCGGTCTTTGAGATCCAAGATCGCGCCTATGTCTATGTGCTGGATACAGCGAATACAGTCAAAATGACAAATATTGAGCTAGGAACACGTTTTGGCCATTTTTATTTAATTCGCTCAGGACTTAAAGCCGGACAAAAAATTGTGTTCGAAGGTACGCAAAGCCTTACGGATGGTGTGGCTATCGAACCTCGTGAAGTTTCACTCGATAGCCTATTACACAGTCCGAGTCAAGGATTACAATAAATTATTTTGTTGCTTTAAGATACGTATCATGTTTGAAATTTTCATAAAACGACCGGTGCTATCACTGGTCATATCACTATTTATTACATTACTCGGGCTCCTATCGCTCTTTACGCTACCCGTTACGCAGTTCCCTGACATTGTGCCACCATCCGTCGTGGTAAATGCCAATTATACCGGAGCTAACGCGGAAGTAAGTACGAATGCCGTTGCTATTCCTTTAGAAAAAGCCATAAATGGCGTTCCTGGAATGACCTATATGTCTTCGGTTTCTACCAATAATGGTAATACTCTTATACAAGTGTATTTTGAGGTGGGAACAGATCCGGATATTGCTGCCGTAAACGTGCAAAATCGGGTAACCACCGTTTTAGACGAATTGCCGGAAGAAGTTATCAAAGCCGGGGTTACCACCGAAAAGGAAGTAAACAGTATGTTGATGTATCTCAACATCTACAGCGATGACGAAACGGCGGATGAGCGATTTATATACAACTTTACGGATATCAATATCTTAAAAGAATTGAAGCGTATCCAGGGAGTGGGTCGGGCCGAAATTATGGGCTTTAAAGATTATGCGATGCGGGTTTGGTTGAAGCCGGATCGACTCACTGCTTATCGCGTCTCAAGTGAAGATGTTATTAAAGCCATTCGGGCACAGAACGTGGAAGCAGCACCCGGGCAAACCGGAATCGGGTCGGATAAGAGTGTTAACATGCAGCAGTATGTACTCCGCTACCCCGGTAAATTTGATCGCCCTGAACAGTACGAGAATATTCCACTACGCGCAAATCCGGACGGTTCGATTTTGCGTTTGAGAGATGTGGCAGATGTTGAATTTGGGTCTTTGGAATATGAGATGGCGTCCAAAGCCGATGGCCGTCCGTCAGCCTCTATCATGATTAAACAATTGCCGGGTTCCAACGCCAGCGAAGTTATTGATGCCATTAAGGCTAAAATGGAGGAACTTAAGGGCACTACCTTTCCTCCGGGCATGAAGTACGCGATGGGTTACGATGTGTCGCGATTCTTAGACGCTTCTATCAATGAAGTACTGCATACGCTTGTGGAAGCCTTTATTTTGGTGTTTTTGGTCGTGTTTATCTTTCTACAGGATTTTCGATCCACTTTGGTGCCGGCACTGGCTGTTCCGGTCTGTTTGATCGGGGCCTTATTCTGTATGCAAATGCTCGGATTCTCGATCAACTTATTAACCCTCTTTGCACTCGTGTTGGCGATTGGTATCGTGGTGGATAACGCCATTGTGGTGGTGGAGGCTGTGTATGTAAAAATGGAAGAAGAGCACATGCAACCTATGGAGGCGACGTTGGCGGCCATGAGGGAAATCAGCGGGGCAATTATTGCGATTACGTTGGTGATGTCTGCCGTATTTGTACCGGTGGCATTCCTCTCCGGCCCGGTAGGTGTTTTTTATCGACAGTTTTCTTTAACGCTGGCCGGATCTATTCTTATTTCAGGGATTAATGCACTTACGCTAACACCGGCCCTTTGCGCTATCATTTTAAGATCGCCACACGATCGGCCTGAACCTAGAGGGGCCTTGGCAACCTTCTTTAGGAAATTTAATAGCGTCTATAACAGCATATCCGGAAGGTATGCCGGTCTTATCAGTCGTATCGCCGGTAGGCGCGTCATAACGCTGGTTATATTAGTAGTTTCATTCATAGCTACCTGGGGTATTTCCTCGGTTCTACCTTCCGGATTTATACCTACGGAAGATCAGGGAATGATTTACGTGAACGTTACGACGCCGCCAGGTGCAACCGTTCAGCGAACGGAGGCCGTATTGGATGAAGTAGATGCTATTGCTCGGCAAATGGAATCCGTCGAAAGTGTTTCGACGCTTGCCGGTTACAGTTTGGTAAATGAAGTTACCGGTGCTTCTTATGGGATGGGGATGATTAACCTCAAACGTTGGGAGGAGCGGAAGGAATCGGTTAGTGATATGGTAGAGCACATGAAGAAAGAAACTGCTAAGATAACCGATGCGGAGATCGAATTTTTCCCACCGCCAACCGTCCCCGGCTTCGGTAACTCAAGCGGTTTTGAGCTACGGGTGCTAGATCGAAGCGGCAGTGATGATCTGGGCAAGTTGTCTGATGTGTTGAACACTTTTATGGATAACCTGAAGAAGGCTCCCGAGGTGGGTAGTGCGTTTACCAGTTTTGATCCCAATTTTCCTCAATATATGATTAACGTCGATTATGATGTAGCGGCTAAAAAGGGGATAAGTGTGGAGAACGCGATGTCAACCTTACAAACACTGATGGGTAGCTTCTATACCTCCAACTTTATCAAGTTTGGACAAATGTATAAAGTAATGGTACAGGCAGGCCCGGGTTATCGGGAAAAGCCTGAAGATGTTTTGCGGTTGTTCCTTAAAAATGATGCGGGAGAAATGGTACCCTTTTCTAGTTTCATAAAAATGGAACGGATATACGGACCGGAGCAGCTAACCCGTTATAACATGTTTACCTCGGCCATGATCAATGGGGATGCAGCACCCGGATATAGTAGCGGTGACGTAATTGCAGCGGTTGAACGCGTTGCTGCCGAAAGCTTACCGCGTGGATTTGAGATCGAATGGTCTGGTATGACACGCGAGCAGATTCTGTCCGGAAATCAAGCGATCTACGTGTTCGCATTGTGTTTATTATTTGTTTATCTACTGCTATGTGCTCAATATGAAAGTTTCTTACTGCCCTTACCTGTTATTTTAAGTTTGCCGGCAGGGGTCTTCGGTGCTTTCCTATTTTTGAAGTTGCTTGGATTGGAGAACAATATCTATGCACAAGTTGCCTTAATTATGTTGATCGGTTTGTTAGGTAAGAATGCGATACTTATTATTGAGTATGCGATCTTGAAGCATAAGCAGGGCGCATCAATCTTAAATGCGGCTATCGAGGGATCTGTTGCGCGCTTACGTCCTATTTTAATGACCTCATTTGCCTTCGTAGCAGGATTAATTCCGTTGGCGATGGCTTCCGGGGCAGGGGCTTTGGGAAATAGATCAATCGGTACAACGGCAATCGGAGGGATGATTATAGGTACATTGGCCGGTGTTATTGTCATTCCCGGGCTATATGTGCTATTTGCTTCCATGAAAAAACAGAAAAAGGCTAAGAAAGTAAGTAGTATTGCAGTAGCTGTACTGGGTATTTTATTGCTTTCATCCTGTGGAGTGCAGAAGGAAACGGAGTTAACCCATCGAAAAGTTCCGGCACACTACCTCGGAAAAAATCAGACCGATACGCTCGCTAATGATAGCACCTCCATGGCAACCATCTCTTGGAGAACGTTTTTTCAAGATGAGTATTTGCTAAGGCTCATCGATACGGCTTTAGCCAATAATCCGGACATGCAGCAAGCTCTCTATCGCGTTGAAATGGCACGTGCCAATATGCGTTTGCGTAAAAATGCCTTGTTCCCTTCTATCGATGCGGTTGCGGAGGCAGGACTTCGTAAATATGGATTTTATACCATGGACGGAATCGGTAACTACGACACCAATTTTTCTAATAATTTGAAAGATGACGAACGAGTGCCAGACCCCGTGCCGGACTATTTTCTAGGTTTACGTGCCTCTTGGGAAATCGATATATGGGGCAAGCTGAAGAACCGAAAGAAAGCTGCTTTTGCTCGTTTCCTAGCATCTTATGAAGGGAGAAAATTAGTACAAACGCAGCTAATAGCAGAAATCGCCGCTGCTTACTTCGAACTGTTGGCCTTGGATAATGAATTAGATATCCTCGAGAAGAATATTGCCTTACAACAAGAATCGTACGAGTTGGTGCAGGTGCAAAAAGAAGGTGGCCGGGCAACAGAATTAGGTGTGCAGCAGATGAGAGCCATTTTGATGAACTCAAAGAGTAGAAAAGAGACCGTTTTGCAACAGATAAATTCGAAGGAAAATTATTTGAATTTTTTATGCGGGCGCTTTTCTTCACCAATTGAGCGCAAGCGGGAGGAGTTAGATGCTTATCCTTTAGCAAGTGCTGTTCGGGTGGGACTTCCGGCAAAAATGTTGGCCTTGCGTCCGGACATACGGGCGGCAGAATTGAATTTACTAGCTGCGAAAGGAGATGTTAAAGCCGCCCGTGCAGCGTTTTTACCGTCGCTCAACTTTTCTCCTTATTTCGGATTTCAGGCATTTGATTTGTCTAAGCTATTTGTTACCTCGCCAAGTTCAATTGCGTATGGGTTGCTTGGAGGGTTAACGGCACCTGTATTTAATCAACGCATGATTCGCTCTAATTATGAACAGGAATTAGCAAATAAAGGTATCGAGTATCAAGAGTATGAGAAAACAGTGCTAAAGGCTTGGCAAGAAGTTGAAACAGAGCTCAATGCGCAGAGACATCTGATAGCAAGGCGATCCTTTAACCAACATGAAGTAGATGCTCTCCGTTTGGCTGTTGACGCTTCTTCTGAATTATTTAAAGCAGGGAGAGCAAACTATTTGGATGTTATTACCTCACAACGAAACGTACTGGATGCAGAAATCACTTTGAATAGTACCTATTTGGAATACCTCCAGTCAATTGTTAATTTATACAAAGCTTTAGGGGGTGGGTGGCAATGATTTTAGCTATCAGCTGATAGCTTTTAGGAGTTAGCTAACAGCTAAAACCTCAGCGCTAATCGCTAAATAAAAAGAAAACCCCGGCAATCGCCGGGGTTTCTTTTTTATTTGCTTAAATACATCGATTTCTCGGCGTATAGATGTCTGAAATAAGGGTCGTCCAGGTCTTTGATAAAGCGAATCGCTTCACCGGTAGAGCGCATTTCGGGCCCCAGCTGTTTATCAACATCCGGAAATTTATCAAAGGAGAATACAGGCTCCTTAATCGCATAACCTTCCAGTTTTCGCTCAATTTTGAAATCGCTTAGCTTATTTTTTCCAAGCATTACTTTGGTAGCGATATTGATATAAGGAACGTCATAAGCTTTGGCTATAAAAGGAACAGTACGTGAAGCCCTTGGATTGGCTTCAATTACATACACCTTACCGTCTTTTATGGCAAACTGAATATTCAGCAAGCCCTTTACGTTTAACGCCTTTGCAATTTTTCTTGAATATTCATCCATTTTCTCCTGAACAGCTGTTGACAAGCTAAAGGGAGGCAATACAGCACTTGAATCGCCGGAGTGGATGCCTGCCGGTTCGATATGCTCCATCATACCGATGATATGCACTTCTTCGCCGTCGCAGATGGAATCGGATTCCGCTTCTTCTGCGCGATCAAGAAAATGGTCGATCAGTACCCTGTTTCCAGGCATATTTTTCATGATTTTGATAACTGCTTTTTCCAGCTCCTCATCATTAATCACAATACTCATTCCCTGCCCGCCAAGTACATAACTTGGCCGTACTAACACAGGATAGCCCACTTCGTTGGCAACTTTAAGTGCCTCCTCTGCGTTTTCAGCTACTCCATATTTAGGATACGGAATATCCAATTCCTTCAGTAAGTCAGAAAAACGTCCACGGTCTTCCGCTAAGTCCATATCTTCAAAAGAAGTTCCGATAATGCGGATTCCTGTTTCCTTTAGCTTTTCGGCCATCTTCAGCGCTGTTTGGCCACCAAGCTGCACGATGATACCCTCTGGCTTTTCTAAATCGATAATTTCCCGAACATGCTCCCAGAAGACAGGTTCAAAATAAAGCTTGTCGGCCATATTGAAGTCTGTTGATACCGTTTCCGGGTTACAGTTCACCATGATAGCCTCGTATCCCGCCTCTTTGGAAGCCAATAAGCCATGCACACAAGAGTAATCGAATTCAATCCCTTGTCCGATTCGATTTGGCCCTGAACCCAGTACGATAATTTTCTTTTTATCGCTCGGGATAGACTCATTCTCTTCTTCAAAGGTAGAGTAATAGTAAGGTGTGGCAGCTTGAAATTCGGCAGCACAGGTATCCACCATTTTATAGACACGCTTAATACCTAGCTCTCTCCGGCGGTTGTAAACATCATCTTCACTTACATTGCCCAATAACCAAGCGATTTGCCCGTCAGAGAATCCTTTTTGCTTCAATGTT
Organism: Olivibacter sp. SA151; assembly: GCF_054130995.1. NCBI lineage: Bacteria > Pseudomonadati > Bacteroidota > Sphingobacteriia > Sphingobacteriales > Sphingobacteriaceae > Olivibacter > Olivibacter sp. SA151. The sequence goes on from NZ_CP096391.1 coordinate 234,498, forward strand.
AAAAAGAAATCTTTCGGTATATTAGATAACGAATAACGTTTTAGTTCCGTTTCCAGTTCAACAAGTTCCTGGATTTGAACCAAGAACCATTTGTCGATATGCGTAGCTTTTCTAATAGACTCCAAAGGAACGCCCATCTCAAAGGCATCCTTAATATGGAAGAGACGGCCGCTGCTTGGATGCTCCAAGCTATGCATAATTTCTTCCAAGTTTCGTAACTGTCTACCATCGGCACCTAACCCTAAACGGTTGGTTTCCAAACTTTGACATGCCTTTTGTAAGGCCTCAATAAAGGTGCGACCAATGGCCATTACTTCACCTACCGATTTCATTTGCAATCCTAGTTCCCGGTTGGCTCCTTTGAACTTCGCAAAGTTCCAACGCGGTGATTTTACGATTACGTAGTCTAAAGTAGGTTCAAAATAGGCAGATGTCGTTTTCGTGATCTGGTTTTCCAGCTCATCCAAATTATATCCGATAGCTAATTTGGCTGCAATTTTCGCAATTGGATAACCGGTAGCTTTTGAAGCCAAAGCCGACGAACGCGAAACGCGTGGGTTAATTTCAATCGCTATGATGTCCTCATTTTCGGGGTTAACAGAGAACTGTACATTACATCCACCGGCAAAATTACCGATCGCACGCATCATCTTAATTGCTTGATTGCGCATCTCCTGATAGCAAGTATCACTCAATGTCATCGCGGGAGCTACCGTTATGGAGTCGCCCGTATGGATACCCATTGGATCGAAATTCTCAATAGAACAAATAATGATGACATTATCTTTATTGTCGCGCAGGAGCTCCAACTCGTATTCCTTCCATCCTAAAACCGCTTGTTCTACCAGCACTTCATGTGTAGGGGAGGCTTGGAGCCCACGGCTAAGAGCCGCTTCAAAATCTTCTTTTTTATGCACAAACCCTCCGCCGGTTCCGCCCAAGGTATAGCTGGGACGAATCACCAAAGGAAAGCCGATTTGTTGGGCAGCTTCTTTACCTTCGAGGAAGGAGTTGGCAATTTTTGATTTTGCTACGCCGACACCAATTTCAATCATTAGCTGACGGAAGGCTTCTCGATTTTCTGTTTTTTCAATGGCTGCAACATCTACACCAATTACTTGTACACCATATTTTTCCCAGATACCGCGGTTGGAAGCTTCGATACATAGATTAAGCGCTGTTTGCCCGCCCATGGTGGGTAGCACGGCATCAATCTGACGTTCCTGAAGGATTTTTTCAATACTGTCAACGGTAAGGGGTAATAGGTAAACGTGGTCTGCGATGACCTTATCGGTCATGATCGTTGCGGGGTTCGAATTAATAATGGAAACTTCAATACCTTCCTCTTTCAATGAAAGAGCTGCTTGAGAACCCGAATAGTCAAACTCACAGGCCTGTCCGATAATAATTGGGCCCGAACCGATAATCAGCACCGAGCGAATGGAGGTGTTTTTTGGCATTTTATATGTTCAAAAGTATTAGTTATCAAAAAGAACGTTTGATAAAACAGTTTGGGAAGCTCTATGATTGTGAAGATTATTCCGACTGCTTTGTCGGAGTGCAAAGATAGGACTTTTTTGGTTTATAATTTGAAAAAAATGTAAAAAATATAAAGGCTTTTTCTTTATCCTATTTTTTTAGAATCTATTCTTTTGCTTGATCATAAAAACCAAATCCAAGAGCGCATATGTGGCAACTTGTATTGCAAAGCATTTTTCGTTAAATTTGAATATTCAATTTTATATTATGACGAATCTTAGTATTACTGATAAGCTACAGCAGCTTCCGCAAGATATGCGGCAGGAGGCAGAAGATTTTATCGATTTCTTACTGGAGAAAGTTAGCCGAATCCCTGACCATGTAAAAGAAGGTGTTCAAAAAGGACAGTTGGACGTGCAGGAAGGAAATTTAAAATCTCATGAAGAAGTAATGAATAAGTACAAAAGGTATTTATGAAATACACTGTTTATTGGACAGAAACTGCCGATAGCACTTAGATTGTATCCTTCAAAATGTCGAGAATAAATTTGGGTTTACTTCTGCTAGAAAACTAATGAAGGAGGTTGAAAGACATGTAGAATTAATAAAAGAGAATCCCTTCCTATTTAGAATTTCTCATCTTGAAAATGTAAGGAAGTGTGTAATATCGAAGCAAACGTCCTTATTTTATGAAATAAGACCTAATAATCATATATACCTCTTATATTATTGGGATAATAGACAAGAACCATTTATCGTTGATTAGTCTTTAATATTACACAGCAATTGCTTTCCCAAATTGTACAAACCTCTTTATTAGAATGGTTTGCTGTTGTCACAGCTTTCCTTTGTTTTGTTCCCTAATTTTCGATGACTAGAAAGGTGCTGCAAAATTGGTCAATGTGGGTTGTAGTGGATATTTTATTCCGCTTTTTGTTTATAAAAATTATACCTTAACTGCGTTATTATACGGAATTTTAGCATTTACAGCCTGGCAGGGCTATTTTGATTGGAAGCGTACATGGATGATAGTAAACAACTCATAAAAATTGCGGTAGTAGGTCCGGAATCTACCGGGAAATCGCAGATTTCGACCTATTTAGCCAAGCTATACGGTACCATTTGCGTACCGGAATATTCGAGAGAGTATTGTCGAAACCTGAACCGGGAATACACGCTGCAGGATGAATTGAATATTTTTTATGGTCAGATCGCTTTAGAGCGAAGCTTGGAACCGTTGGCCTTTAATCATTTATTGATTTGTGATACAACATTCTTGACAGTAAAGGTATGGTGCGATTACCTTTTTGGAGATACACCGGAGGAGGTGAAATCTGCACTAAAAAATCATTCCTATGATTTTTATTTATTAATGGATATCGATTTACCTTGGGAGGACGATCCGTTGCGGGATTTTCCTGAACCTGAACAGCGGCAGTATTTCCTACAAGTATGGAAAAATGAGCTGACAGAACTAAAGGCCAAATATCAACTGATATCCGGCCTTGGTGAAGAACGTTTTTTGAATGCCAAGAAAGCTGTTGACAGCTTTCTACTTTAAGCGTTATGCTCCTTTCTGGGAAATAAGAGTGAAGCGATCACACTGATAGCTAAAATCCCAATGATTATGTACAACGAATGTGCTGTGGTGAATCCCCACGCCTCCAACCAATGATGTCCCAGCATTTTTCCACCGATAAATATCAGCAGGAACGCAAGGCCTACTTTTAGATAATGGAACTTATGAATGATATTTACCAATAGGAAGAACATAGACCGTAATCCAAGAATGGCGAATATATTCGAAAAGAATACAATATAGGGATCTTTGGTAACAGCAAAGATAGCAGGGATGGAGTCGACCGCGAATATTAAATCGGTAAATTCAATAACCAATAAGACTAAAAAGAGCGGTGTAATAAATTTTTTCCCGTTTTCTCTGTGGAAAAAGTTGTGTCCGACAAATTCTGGGTAGACCGAAAAATAGCGGGATGCAAAACGGACAACTTTATGGTTTTTCGGGTCGATTTCCTCTTCTTCATTTCTATTTAGGTACATGGTTATTCCGGTATATACCAGGAAAACGCCAAATACATACAGGATCCACTCAAAGCGATTAATAAGGGAGGCGCCCAAAAATATAAACAAAAAGCGCAATAAGATTGCCCCAACAATTCCCCATACCAGCACGCGATGATAAAATTTGGGAGGAACGCCGAATGAGGTGAAAATTAATACCATTACAAAGATATTGTCAACGGAAAGTGCGTATTCAACGACATAACCGGTGAGATACTCAAGGGCTAGGTTCTTCTTATATATTTCAAGGCTCGCGGCAAAATTTTCCGGTAACAGTTTAATATTGTGGAGATGTCGGCGCGTGACTTCCTGAAGATGGTCAAAATCTTGTATGTCATGTAGCTTATCGCCCCAGAACCGGAGAATTATATAAAAGCCTAAAGCAAACGCCACCCAAACACTACTCATAATCGCCGCTTCTTTAAAAGATACTTCATGATCTTTTTTATTGAAGAGCCCCAGATCAATAGCCAGCATCTGGATAATAAAAAGCAGAAAGCCAAAGAAAAACACTAATTCGTTCGCCATGGTTATTTATTTCTCTCAGTTGTAAATCGTACCAATTGTTCCAATCCCGTTTTATATTCGCTTTCGGGAAATGCTTCTAGTATGTTGAATGCCTCTGCTTGGTAGCTTAGCATTTTTTCCCGGGCATAGGCTAAGCCACCACTATTTCGTACAAATTCTATAACTTCCATTACTTTCTTTTGATCTTCGTTGTGATTTTTAACAAGATTAATGATCGTTCTCTTCTTTTCTTTGCTGGTATTGTTCAGTGCATAAATTAACGGTAGCGTAAGTTTTTTCTCCTTGATATCGATTCCGAGCGGTTTGCCCACATCATCAAAACCGAAGTCAAAAAGATCGTCTTTAATTTGAAAGGCAATACCAACCTTTTCCCCAAAGTCATGCATTTTGGTGACAAGTTCGCTTGGCGCATTGGTAGATGCCGCTCCACATGCACAACAGGAAGCAATTAACGATGCGGTTTTTTGCCGAATAACTTCAAAATAAACGCCTTCGTCAATATCAAGTCGGCGAGCTTTTTCCATTTGCAGTAATTCGCCCTCACTCATTTCGGTTACGGCCTCGTTTAAAATTCGAAGAAACTCAAAATCCTGGTTTTTTACGGATAAGGAAAGCCCTTTGCTTAAAAGAAAATCACCTACTAAAACCGCTATTTTGTTTTTCCAAAGTGCATTAACCGAAAAAAATCCTCTTCGCTGATACGAATTATCGACCACATCATCATGTACCAGCGTGGCTGTATGAACGAGTTCGACTAACGCAGCCCCTCGATGTGTAGACTCATTGATTCCGCCGCATGCGCCTGCCGCGAAAAAAACAAACATGGGCCGCATTTGTTTGCCTTTTCTCTTCACGATGTAATGCGTAATTCTATCAAGCAAGGGTACCGAGCTACGCATAGATTCTTTAAACTTTATTTCAAAATCATCGAGCTCGGTAGCTATCGGTTTCTTAATTTCCTCAAGTTTTAGCATGCATTTTTTTTTGTTAAGGTCGTCTAAAGGATTGTTTAGTCTGTCATATTGAGCTTTAATCGAACATCGCCACCCTTAGGCACCTTTCATTATTGGCCTTTCCAGAAACGTGACAAACATAGTGAAAAATCGCTAGATTTATGTGATGGGGTGTAAGGTATAGGGTGTAAGGTTTAAGGTTTAAGGTGGAGGGTATAAGGTATAAGGCGTAAGGTATAGGGTATAAGGTGTTAGATACGGGGATTAAGGTTAAACCTTATGCGCCTCAAGCTTCTTATCCTTCAAAGACTTGTTTGCGCCAAATTTTTGCTTCGGTGGCTACTTGTTTATAGCGATTTGCAATGCTTGAAAATAGCAAGGTTTCTTTAGTGCCCAAGGCAAGGTAACCTAGCGGAGCTAGGCTATCATCAAATAAACCGAAAACCTGGTTCTGAAGATAACTGTTGAAATAAATTAATACGTTACGGCAGGAAATTAGCTGAAACTCGTTGAATGAGCCGTCAGAGACTAGATTATGTTGACTGAAAATAATTTTCTCCGACAATTCCTGATTTAGTATGGCATGATGGTAATTGGCTGTATAGTAAGTTGAGAAATCCTGAAACCCTCCGGCGAGTATATAATTTTCCGAGTATAGCTTCATGCTTTTCAAATTAAATATCCCTTCCTTCGCTTCTTCCAATACAGCCGGATTAAGATCGGTTGCATAAATTAAAGACTTATGCAATAGATTGGCTTCTTTTAACAAAATGGCTATGGAATAGGCCTCTTCACCGGTAGAGCAGCCCGCTACCCATACGCGTATAAAGGGATAAGTCCCCAGCGTAGGTATGATTTGAGCGCGTAGAAATTTATAAAATTCCGCATCGCGGAACATCTCGGTAACGTTAACAGTAATTCCCTCAACAAAGCGCTTTAAATAAGTCTTGTCTACTTTTAAGCGATAACGCATTTCGGCGAAGCTAGGGAATCGGTCTCGTGTAAAAAGTCGGTTAACCTGACGCTTTAAGGAAGCTCTGCTATAATTGCGAAAGTCGTAGCCATGTATCTCTAGCAGATCATTAATTAGGGTTTCTAAGTCGGTATCTTCGATCGCTGGAAATTGCCACATATTATTGTAAATGTTTTCGAATCACCATAGTTAACTCATCAATGTCAATCGGCTTAGAAATATAGTCGTTCGCCCCTGCATCTAGGCACTTTTCCCTGTCGTGGCTCATTGCTTGGGCGGTGACAGCTATCACCGGAATATCTTTGATAGGTTCAGTTTTCCTGATCCGCGATGTAGCCTCGTATCCATCAAGATCGGGCATCATCATATCCATCAAAACCAGTTTTATATCCTTATCCTCTTTAAGAAAAGTTAAGCCTTCTTCAGCGCTGCTCGCAGTAATGGCCGTATAACCTCTTGATTTTAAAACAGCACTTAAGGCCAGAATGTTTAACGGTTCGTCATCAATGATGAGTATTTTGCCTCGGTTTATTGGTAGAGCCATACGCGCAACAAGGATATTAATTGATCAATATCTATAGGTTTTGAAATATAGTCAGACGCACCGGCAGCAATACATTTCTCCCGATCGCCCATCATGGCTTTCGCCGTTACGGCTAATATGGGTAGATTTTTGAATCGGGATTCCTGCCTAATGCGCGTGGTAGTCTCGTAGCCATCCATTTCAGGCATCATCATATCCATCAAAACGATATCCACTTTATCAGCGTGAGCATGCAAAGTCTGTAGCGCCTCTTTTCCATTTTCTGCGGCTAGTACATTTATTTTATACCGCTCCAGTGCCTTGGTCAAAGAAAATATATTTCGGATATCATCATCTGCAATAAGCACCGTCTTGTTATTTAGCACTTCGGTCAGTGTGCTGTTCAGTTTTAGTTTTTCCTTCTTTGGCGTGTCATTAGACTCCTCCACAAGATGCAGAAATAGCGCTACTTCATCCAGTATCCTTTCATAAGAATGCGCGGTTTTTACCACAATGGAATCTGCATATTGTTTAATCTTAATTTCTTCTGATGGCGAAAGTTGCTTGCCGGTAAAAATAATGACCGGTAAATTTTCCATCCCCGCGTCCGACTTGATGGTCTCAAGTGTTTTATAAGCTTGCGCATCGGGGATACCCATGTCTAAGATGACACAATCGGCCTCGTGACTTTTCAAACGGTTAACGCCGGAATGAATATCCTTGCTGATATCCGTTTTGACGTCAAAGCTTTCCAAATAATGTGCAAGCGCCTGTGCATGTTTTAGGTTATCTTCAATAATTAAGACCTTTCGCGGGCCGGCCGATAACGCTTTTTCCACGCGATTAAAGATCTGGCCTATTTGTTCCAGCGCCATCGGTTTCCTGATGAAATCAATGGCCCCTTTTGTGATACTTTCTCGTTTCACTTCATGGGAAGACATAATATGAACGGGAATATGGCGCGTAGCAGGGTTACTTTTGATCTCCTCCATTACCTGCCAACCATTTTTTACCGGTAATTCGATATCCAAAAGGATGGCTCTCGGCATATATTTTTCAGCAAGCTCGATCCCTAAATCACCTCTTACCGTTGTAACAACCTTGTAATCGTTTTTATGGGAGAAGTCTACTAAAGCACGCGCAAAATTGGTGTCGTCTTCAATAATCAATAAGACGTTATCACCGTCGTTAATTTGGTCACGATCGTCGGTGAGCTCGTTCGGTATTATTGGACTTAGGAAAGGTACCGGTGGCGTGGAAATCTTTTCGTAAGTTATCTTTTTATCATTATTTTTCTCAGTTTCCCGTTGAACTAAAGGAACTTCTTCCACCACCGTTTTTTCTTCCACCGGTTTAGCGACTGGAATGCTGACAATAAACTCGCTGCCTTTAGTCACTTCGCTATTAATATACAGCGAGCCGCCCAGTAGTTTAGCCAGTTCTTTACTAATCGATAAGCCAAGGCCGGTGCCGCCAAATTTGCGCCGCGTAGAGCCATCTGCTTGTTGAAAGGCCTCGAAAACCAGTTGATGTTTTTCTTTTGGTATACCGATTCCCGTATCGCGCACCGCAAAGTTTAAATACCCTTCCTTTTCTTTATTCGGATATACACTTAAGGTCACCGAACCTTTGGCCGTAAATTTAAGCGCGTTGGAAATCAGGTTTCTTAATATTTGTTGTAACCGGAGATTGTCCGTTTGAATTTTGCTAAAGGTTGTTTTATCGCAGTCAAATTTGAGTTCGAGGCCTTTATCAACAGCCATAGGACCGAATAAATTTTGCAGATCATTGATCATCTCGGCAAGTGATACGTCTTCATAGGAAAGGGTCATCTTTCCGGCCTCGATTTTAGATAGATCTAGAATCTCGTCAATTAGCGTTAAAAGTCCATTTCCGGAAGTTTGAATGACCTTAGCATATTCAATTTGATCTTCCAGTAAATTTCCTTCGTTGTTTTCGCTGAGTAAGCGGGAAAGCAATAAGATCGAATTAAGTGGGGTACGAAGTTCATGCGACATATTAGCTAAAAACTCCGATTTATACTTCGTGCTTAACGCTAGGTCTTCTGCCTTTTTTTGTATTTCCAAGTTCCGCTCCAGGATCATCTGATTTTTTTCTTCCAACGCCTGCGATTTGATTTCGAGTTCCTGGTTGCTTTCTAACAATTCTTCTTGCTGTACCCTTAATTCCTCTTCAGAAGCTTGTAATTTATTTGCCTGTGCTTCCAACTCAACATTTAGATTTTCGAGTTCGGTTTGTTGCGCCTGTAGTTCTTCCGCTTGTGCTTGCGTTTCTTCCAACAATTCTTTCAAGCGGATTCGACTCTTAATAGCATGGATAGCTGCACCTACGTTGGTAGCAATACGGTTGGCAAAAGCAACTGCCGCTTCCGGTATGGTGTTGATTGATGCAATTTCTATTATACCTTCTACTTCTTTTTCATGAATCAAAGGAATAATTAACACCCATTGGGGCTTAGCCGTACCTAAGCTGGTTCGGATTTGAAGATATTCATCGGGTAATTGCTCCAATAAAACGCTTCTCTTTTCTGCGATCACTTTTCCAAGAAGAGTTTCTCCAATGCTGATCTGCTGTGGTAGTTGCGATCGGTCAGCTACGCCAATGCTGCTGATCAGTTCGAAATTTTTTCCATATTCACCTATGTAGTAAGTGCCTAAGGCAGCATCCAAATAATCAACTAAAGCCTTTAAGACGTCTAAACCGAATTCCTTCAGTTCGGATCGGCCTATAAGCAAGCCATTTACAACGCTTTCACCTGTCTGTAGCCATAACTCAGTTTTGTCTTTTTTCGAATGTCGTTCCAGCGAGTTTCTCATGTTGACGAGGGCGTTACCCAAAACGTCATGAGGGCCCTTGGCTGCAATAGGAATATCGTAATTTTCTTTCCCTATTTCTTCGGCTGCTTTCGCTAGCTCCTGGTTGCTCAGGTCGATTTTCCTGATAGATCGAGCTACAACGCCCAAGTCATCTTTGGCAAAGGTAGGCAAGGCGATATTCGTATGGCCCAGGGCAATTTTGCTGGCCGCCTCTTGTAGCTCGAATAAGTGATTTGCGATATTTTTTATAACCAAATAAATAAGCACGATGGCGACTAATACACAGAAAACCAGTGTAATACGTGTAAAATTACGGTCGTATATCTCTGACTCATAAACGCTGGATGCACCCGTGCCAATTGACTCAATGGTGGTGTTTAAACGTGCCTTTAATACATCCATCGCCGTAGCCGATATATTCCACCATTCGTTGGCAGTAAAGCGCTCCGGCAATGCTTTAGTATCATGTACTGTTTTAAAGAAAGCTAAAGTGGTATTGAAGGCTTGGCTGGCTTTCAGTTTATCCAAATTTTGCTCACTATAGCGTTTGTCAAGACTTTTAAGCTGGTCGATATAGGATCGAAAAAGCTCGTAGTTCATATTGAATTTTGAGAAATCCAATGTATTCAGCTTGTCGTCAGCATAAGTAAAATAAATATTTAAACGCAGAATTGCGGCATAATTAATCAGCTGAGATAGGATCTCCCGAAGTTCGATTTGCCCTCCCAAGCTTTCATTAAGATTGGCATAATCGGTAGACACCCTACTGAAAACACTGAGTCTTTCGGTAATTTTCTGATAGTTATTGAACGTCTCTTCATAACCCATTTCTCCGCTATTGATGCTTGATCGCCAATGGGGTAATTCATTTATAAATGTATAATTTGCGTAGTCGGCATTTAATCCGCTGTCGATGTAGGTATTAAAATGTTGGATTGCTTCATCGGTTTTTAGCTGTTGTACATTAAGTGCGCCTTCATCTTTTGTTTTAAATATCTTATCTAGGCTCAATCGACGTTCTTGCTGTAACTGTTCGATGAGGTTGTCCGCGCTCAGCGCCAGATTGATGCGGGTTATGAAATTATTTGTCCCTTCTATTCGCTCTGTCTTTTCGTTTTCGACAATGAAAAAGAAAAATAACAGGCACATAAGGGGTACAAAACCTAGCAAGGTAAGTTTATAGTTTAGTGGAATCAGGTTAAAACGATTTTTTGTCATCGGTTTTTATTTTTCAGCACAAATTCTAGTTTAATGGCAATCGGAAATAAAAAAATGAACCTTCGTTTAAGCGGCTTTCTACACCGTGCTCGCCATGATGGCGGGCAATAATTTCTTTACATATATAAAGTCCCATGCCCAGGCCTTGAAATTTGTAAGAAGATTCTTCTACTCTATAAAATTTGTCAAATAAATGATTTAGTTTGTCGGATGGTATGCCTATTCCAAAATCGCGTACACCGATTTGGATTTTGTTGTCTTCCGTGAGCGCCGTTTCCAAATATATTTCTTTTGAATTAGGTGAGTATTTGATCGCATTGGTGAGGTAATTGATCAATACTTGTTCTAGTCGCATTTCATCAGCAAGTATAATGCTATCCACTTGGCCAATCCTTTTAAAAGCGTGTTCCGGATACATTTGACTCACATTTTCCAGTGTGTTACTGATTAACTTTTCTATAGAAACCGGTTGAAAATTAAATTTCATCTTTCCGCTCTCTATTTTGGAAATATCCAGTAAGTCGTCAATCAGTTCCCGTAATTTGTTCAGTTGAGCACTTGTTTTCCCGAGATAGGTTTTAAATTTTTCGTTGTTTTTGGCTTCCGGAAGACGCTCCAATAATTGCAAGTATCCCCTCACGCTGGTCAGGGGAGTTTTAAGTTCGTGACTGGCTATGCTAATAAATTCGTCCTTCTTATTCTCGAGCATTTTTCGATGTTCGATTTCTTGTTTAAGTGCTTCTTGCATTTCATGCATCGCTTGCGCTTGTTCAAACAGGCGATAGAAAGTTTTTACTTTTAGAAGCAAAATATCCGGATCAAATGGCTTTGTCAGGTAATCAATCCCGCCGGTTTCATATCCCTGCGTAATAAATTTCTTCTCCGTGTTTACCGCTGATAAGAAGAGTATGGGCGTATCAACGGTCTTGCTATAGCCGGAAATCAATTCTGCTACCTCAAAACCGTCCATACCAGGCATTTGAACATCTAATATGATCAGCGCGTACGTAGTTTTAAGAACTTTTTTTAGTGCCTCTTCTCCGGATGAAGCAGTGTCAACTTTAAAGTTGTTGGTTTCTAGGAACTTCCGTAAAGAAATCAGATTCTCTTGTTTGTCGTCAACAATTAGTATCATTTCGGTGTTGGCACGATGCAGTTAGCCGTTTGTTTTATTAATATATGTTATAACTACAAGTTTAGTAAATTTTTAGGATAAGCAAAAGGATGGTTGAGTAGTTAATGGTGTGCAGTTAGTAGGGAGTAGTTAGTAGGGAGTGGGGAATAGTAATAGGGGGTATGGGACGTAAGCCCTATTCCCCAACTAACGGGTTCCCTTGTTCACTAACGAGTTGTGAGTAGTTAATGGTGAGTAGTTAGTAGGGAGTAGGGAATAGTTAATAGGAGGTATGAGACGCCATGTTCCCAACTAACAGGTTCCCTTGTTCACTAACGAGTTGGGAGTAGGGAATAGTTAATAGGAGGTATGAGACGCCATGTTCTCAACTAACAGGTTTCCTTGTTCACTAACGAGTTGTGAGTAGTTAATGGTGAGTAGTGAGTAGGGAATAGTTAATAGGAGGTATGAGACGTAAGTCATGTTCCGTACTAACGGGTTCCCTTCTCACTGGCTACCAGCATACGAGCTTACAGCCTATTGCCTACAGCTTCCATCCTATAGAATCAATATCAATACTAAAATAATGATGATGATGGCTCCTACGGATAGATAAACCCCACCGCTGCCTAGGGCACGCGCTCTTTTGTTCATTTCCCGAAGCTCTTTACGGAGTGCTTTGCGCTCTGCCTTTGTCATCGTTGATTTATCCATCGCTTTAATCTCTGCCACGCGCCTTTTCATAGCATTGATCTCTCTAGCCGCTTCTTCTTTAGACACTTCTATTGTTTTAGCATTCTTGTCGTTAGCAAGCGCTGCAATGGGGGTGCTAAATGTGAAAGCTAGCATGAAAACAGTTAATAGTGCATAGATTTTTGATTTCATAAAATTGTTTTTTAGTGAAACTTTGTGCAATTGATTGGGATTATCATTACACTAGTGCATAATAATTAAAGTTAGCAATTTGTTTTACTTATTCGAAAAAAAATCGAGTAAGGAAGGAATGAAAAACAGCTTGAAATAAAATTCTTTAAATAGCGAGAACTGTTCGTCCGGTGGTAACAAACTGTTGTGCATTTCCTTTGGGAAGCGCGAAGGTTCCCGTTAAACTACCGAATGCAGGCAATAAAAGTAACGACTGCTCTAAATGAAAGCAGGGAAGCCGAAGCGTTTGCTTTCCCCTTGCTTTAAGATTGGCCGCAGGATGAACATGGCCGGCAATGTTCAGTACTCCTGCCGGAACTTCGGGCAAAGGCGCATGTGAATAGAGGATAAAATCTTCCTGTAAGGTTTCCAAATGGACCTTTAAATTACCCTGTTGGTAATAGGCGAGGGGAAGTATGTCATGATTGCCCTTGATGAGAATAAGCTCTGTATGCGGATATTGGGAGGAAAAATCGACAAAATGAAGCCATGCGGTATTCTCGGAACTGTGAAATAAATCACCCAAAAAAATAATCCGCTTTGTTTCATATTTTTTCAATACATCTTGCAGCAGTTTATAATCTCGGTCGGTTCCCGCTTGTTGCGGTATGATAATGCCGGCTTTCCTAAAATGAGCAGCCTTTCCAAGGTGTATATCAGCAATTACCAAGGTTTGATTTTCAGGAAAGAAAATGCATTTTTCCGCTAATAGATATACCGTTTTATTTTTTATTCGCAGCTCCAATCGGTCTCTCATTCCAGTTGCGCTATAATCTTGTTTAGTCTATCTTCCAACGCCTCATTACTGAAACGTTCCCGGAAGGATTCTGCAAATATAGGAAAAGCAAACGGTGTCAAGCGGTCGGTTTTATTGATGATAATTTTTTGCGAGGTAATGCGATTCAGGGCATTCAATAAGCGATTGTAGTCTAACTGGAAATCAAAAACTTCGTCGTAAGCTTCTCGGAGCAGTAAATTATCGCTTTCATACTCCTCAAACACCTTAAAAAATAAACCTGAATTTGCTTGCAAATGCTTGGTTTTAATCTTTTTTCCCGGAAAGCCTTGAAAAACCAAACCGGCGATACCGGCGATATCCCGAAAACGTTTCCTTGCCAATTCGGTCATGTTGACACTCTGTTGTATATCCTCGCTTAAATTTTCAACAGAGAAAAGACCGTTGGCAATAGCGGTTTTTATATCGATTTCTTGGTCGCTTAACAATTCGAAGCCATAATCGTTGAGGGCAACAGAAAAAGTGTATGGTCTTGCCTTTCCTAATCGGTGGGCAATTAAGGCGGCCATGCCCTCGTGAATAAATTTTCCTTCAAAAGGGAAGAAAAACAAATGGTGACCTTCTTTTGTCTCTGTCTGCTCCACTACCAGATACTCATTGCTAGGCAAGGTACTGCGTCTTTGCTGTTCCAGAAAAAGAGGTTTGAGAAAAGAAATTTCCGGTTCTTGGGCTGCGGAGGTTTGCCACTGATCCAAAACGTGGCGAATAGCGAAGGAAAGGTGCGTAGAGAGGGGTAAACGCCCGCCCATCCAAGAAGGAACCAGTCCCTTTTTCTTATTGGACATCCTGACAATCGCTTGCAGGTCTTTTACACGGATCAACTCTAAATTTTTGCCGGCAAACCAAAAGGTATCCCCCGGATTGAGACGCGAAATAAACCATTCCTCAATACTGCCAATATATTTGCCGCTAAGGTATTTAACGGTCATCATTGTGTCGCTTACGATGGCGCCTATACTCAGGCGATGGCGCATGGCCACCTTTTTGCTGACAACCTTATAAACCCCCTCTTCAATCACTACTTTGTGAAACTCATCATAAGCATCCAGCGTCTTGCCGCCCTGTGTAATCATCAAGAGGCATTGCGTAAACTCTTCCCAGCTAATCGATTCAAAACAGTGCGTGCTCTTTATTTCTGAGAAGACTTCCTGCGGCCTGAATCCGTCTGATACGGCTAAGGTTACCAAGTATTGAATCAATACGTCAAAAGAACGGATATAAGGAATGCGATCTTCCATCAATTGATGCTGCTCGGCATAACGGAGGGCTGCCCCCTCCATAATTTCGAGCGAGTGAGTTGGTACGAACCAAATTTTGCTCGTCGCCCCGGGTCGGTGACCACTGCGCCCGGCACGTTGCAAAAAGCGAGCAATCCCTTTGGCGGATCCTACCTGAACCACGGTGTCCACCGGCCGAAAATCCACACCTAAGTCCAGGCTACTGGTACATACCACTGCCTTTAATGTGCCGGCATGCAATGCTTGCTCTACCCATTGTCGGATTTCTTCACTTAGCGATCCGTGATGCAAGGCGAGAATACCGGCTAGATCGGGTTGGAGACGTAGCAATTGCTGATACCAGATCTCGGCTTGAGACCGCGTATTGGTAAAAATTAAGGTCGTATCGCTATTATTAACAATTTCGAGCACCTTGGTGGCCAAGTGGATGCCTAAATGACCGCCCCAAGGAAATTTTTCTAAAACATCCGGGAGTACGGTGGTTATTTGCGTTTTCTTTGGAAGGTTTGCTTTAATAATCACGCCGTCTTGCTTTCCGAGAAGAATTTGTTTGGCTTCCTCTAGGTTCCCAATGGTCGCAGAAATACCCCAAATCTGCAACTGTGGATTAAGGTCCTTCAACTTAGATAGGCCAAGCTCTGTTAGCACACCCCTTTTGCTGCCTAATAACTCGTGCCACTCATCAACTACTACAAATTGGATGCTCTTCAATCGCGACGCATAACCTTTTTGGGCTAGCATCAAATGGATACTCTCGGGAGTAGTGATAAGGACATCCGGACTTTCTTTGATTTGTCGTTGTCTTTCTTTCAGTGTAGTGTCTCCGGTGCGTAGGGCTATATCCAGTTTTAAATCGAGATCATTGTTCACTCGATTGAGCGCCAGTACCATCTCTTGCGATAACGATCGTAGGGGCGTTATCCACAGGCAATATGTTCCACGTGACACTTTCGTTTGGCTTTGCCTAAAGGCCAATAATCGCTCCAAAATACCAAACCACATGGCGTAAGTTTTACCGTAACCGGTTGGGGCATTCAGTAAACCGGAAGCGCCTTTAATTATGGCCTGCCAAGTTTCCTTTTGAAATCGGTGCGGCGACCATCGTTTAAGTTCAAACCATTTTTCAGCTAACACGTTGTTGATTATTGGTTACTCGTTAATTGTTATTGGTTATTCGTTAATAGTTGTTAATTGTAAAATACTATTTCTTTAGACAATGCTTTCCGCTTTAAGCCTTCTGTTGCTTCAGCAAAGCTAATAAATCCGCTTTTGTGTTTGCTTCCTTTGCCGGTTTATCTTTTCGCCAACGGACGATACGGGGAAAACGCAAAGCTATACCCGATTTGTGGCGGGGAGACGAACTGATTCCTTCAAAGGCGAGCTCAAAAACCAATGTTGGTGTTACACTCCTCACGGGGCCAAATTTATCAATGGTATGCCGTTTTATCCAAGCATCAACTTCCAATATCTCTTTGTCTGTCAGTCCTGAATAGGCCTTGGCAAAGGGGACCAGCTCTCCATTATCCCATACGGCAAATGTATAATCGGTATATAAATTTGCCCGTCGTCCATGTCCTCGTTGTCCATATATTAAAACGCCGTCAATCGTATAAGGCTCAACTTTCCATTTCCACCAATTGCCTCTGCGGCGTCCTGTTTCATAAATGCTTTGCTTCCTTTTAAGCATAACTCCTTCACATTGATAAGCCCTCGCCTCTTCACGTGCGCGAGCGACGTCGTGCCACGTATCGCAAGGAATGATGCCGGAAATCAGAAGAGGGATGTCCCGGGGAAGCTTTTCCAAGAGCGTCACTAACAGATTGCGTCGCGTTTCTAATGGCCGGGCGCGAATATCTTCTCCATCGTATTCCAATAGATCATAACAGATCATGATTAAAGGCGCATCAGCGAGTATTTTTTTGCTTAATTGCTTTCGGCCGGTCCGCGTTTGCATCACCGAAAAAGGAAGTACTTTTTCGTCTTTAAAAGGAAGTATCTCACCATCTATCACGGTACCATTCGGTAGTAAATCAGCCAAGGGATGAAATTCCGGAAATTTATCCGTCAATAAGTCTTCACCTCGACTCCATATATATAAACTGCCGTTGCGAACAATAATCTGTCCTCTTATGCCATCGTATTTCCGCTCAATAAACCATTCGTCCACATTTCCTAAACTTTCAGGGTCTTTATCTAATTGATAAGCTAAATAAAAGGGATACGGTTCAAAACTGCGCTCGTCCTTCGGCATTTCTGTCAAAAGAAGTTGCTGAACGTCCGCCGTAGTGGGGTGCCAATTACCCATCAGTCTATGTGCCATTTCGCTTTCCGGTTTATCAAAAGTTATCGACAAAGCTTTAATGACTAGTTGTTTGGATACACCCATCCGGAAGTTTCCAGTAATCAATTTGTTAAAGACAAAGCGGTGGTTGTTTGGTGTATGCATCCATCTGGAAGAAAGGACCGCTTCCATCTCTTCGTCGCTAAGATTCTTCAAATCGTGTAAAAAAGCCATCGTTTCGTTTAATGTGTAAGCCTTTGGCTCAAGCGGTGGTGGCAAACACAGTGCGATCGTCTCTGCCAAATCCCCCACTACATGATATGATTCCTCGAAAAGCCAGGCGGGAAGTTGCGATAATTGGATGGCCGCTTGGCGAAGTATGGCCGTTTTAACAAAGCGTCCGGTTGATTTACCCATTAACAAGTATACACACCATAATAGATCTTGGTTGTGCGCCGACCTGAAGTAACGAACGAGGGCCTCCACTTTTGCGTTCGTTGAGGTTGTTCGATCTATTTCTTCGAATAGCTCATTGAATGCTCTCATCCCTGTCCTCCTGCATTAAAAGGTCGTCTTCATACAACGTATCCACTTCTATGGCATTTAAATGGTACTGCTCGCGGAGCCACTTGGCGTAAATGGATTTATAACCGTGTGTTACATAGATGTTTTCGGCTTCCGTGGCTGTGATTGCTAAATTTAATTGTGACCAATCTGCATGATCTGATAAGACAAATCCGCGGTTGACATTCCTTCTTCTTCTGGCGCCTCTCAACTGCATCCAACCACTACAATAAGCTACTTCGTACGGTGCAAATTTCTTCATCCAAGAAGAGTGCAAGGCACTTGGAGGCATTACCACGACATAAGGGGCTGGAATTTTTTTTATATCAGCTGATGCATAGGCGACGTTATGCAGCCGGTGTCCGTCATCAATTAATCGTTGTTGAATATTTACTACGGCACCATGTGCGTAAATAGGTAAACCGGTTTTTCCGGCAACTTCAATAATACGTTGCGCCTTCCCTAATGAGTAGCCGACCAATAGTGAATTTATGTTGGCTTTTCGATTATTATCGATCCAGTTGAGCATATCCCGTTCTACTTCATAAGCTTCGGGAAAGCGATAAACCGGTAGACCGAAGGTAGACTCCGATACGAAATGGTGGCACTTTACCGGATCAAAGGGGGTAGAGATTCCATCCCTTTCCAGCTTATAGTCGCCCGACACCACCCAAACTTCTCCTTTATAACTAAGACGTATCTGTGCCGATCCAATAATGTGTCCGGCAGGGTGTAAAGAAACTTTGACACCATTTATGTCTATTTCTTCTCCGTAGCCTAAACACTGAATCGACGTCTGGGGTCCAAGTCTTAATTTTAGAAGTGTGGCGCTATCACGATGACAAAGATAATGCTTGCTACCAAAGCGCGCATGGTCTGCGTGGGCGTGTGTTATAATTGCCTTATCAACAGGAGCCCATGGGTCAATATAGATAGCTGCCTGCGCACAATAAATTCCTTTGTCGTTAAAAGTAAGCATAATAACATTTTGAGAAGGCTCTTCTGACATCATTCAAGTACTTCTCCGTTCTATAACAGGTAATAGGGATTAAGGTTTGTATAGAGGAGTATACACTGTTAAGGTATAGGGTGTGAGGTATTTGGGAAGGAAGGTTTAAGGTTCAGGACGTTTTGCGTTAACGAAGGACTTTTACTTTTAACAAAAGGGATTATACCTTAAACCCTAAATATAGCCCGTGCGTGGTACGACGGCCTCATGACATTGAACGTTAAAAAGATTTAGGATAGCCCTGAGAAAAAATCATGTTGAAATATACCTGCTTTTTCCCTAAGTTTGATGCGTTAAAGAGATATAAAAATCATCGAACGTGAAATTTTTTAAATATCAGGGAGCCGGGAACGATTTCGTTTTAATCGATAATAGGGATCAGCAATTTGATACAAAGGACACTGCCCTAGTGGCACAGCTTTGTGATCGGCGTTTTGGTATTGGTGCTGACGGACTTATGCTTCTCCAGCAGCGGGCCGGGTACGATTTTGAGATGGTGTATTATAATGCTGACGGCAACCCTAGTAGCATGTGTGGCAATGGAGGGCGTTGCATTGTGTCTTTTGCAAAACATTTGGGCATTATTGAAAAGTCAACCCGATTTTTGGCGGTAGACGGGGAGCATGAAGCCACTATAAATGATACGGCCGACTGGGTTAGTTTGAAAATGATAGACGTTGAGCATATTGAAAAAGATGGTGATGACTTTGTCTTAAATACCGGATCACCACATTATGTAAAAGAAGTGGTGGATTTAAAAAATGTCGATGTGTTTGCTGCAGGCCGGGCGATTCGATATAACGCCACCTATAAGCAGGCAGGTATTAACGTGAATTTTGTAGAGGCCGTAAATGATGGGTATCAAGTACGCACCTATGAGCGAGGCGTTGAAGATGAAACGCTGGCTTGCGGAACCGGTGTAACGGCTGTAGCGCTCGCTATGGCTTGGCATCATAACCGCTTAGGAACATATAGTACCCCAATCAAAGCCATGGGAGGCGACCTCAATATTCGTTTCACTTATTTAGGAAATGGGGTTTTTAAGGACATTTATCTGGAAGGCCCTGCTAAATTGGTTTTTGAGGGTTTATATCCCGGTAATTCTTAGTCAATTTTCAATTTCTTTGAACAAATAGCCCACCTATTTGTTCCATCGTTAAGAACCAATTATAACGCGTATAGAAATATTGGATAGTTAAGAAGGACGTAGGTACGCTGCAACATTGCTAAGTTGCTAATTTAACGAGTCGTATAAGGGAGCAAAAAAGAATCTCACTCTTCCGGAGATTGCGCCGTTTTATATGATAATAACTTATTTTAAAGATTCTATTGTGTGTTTTAAGGTTCTTTAAGGCATATATTGCTATTTTTTTTAATTTTTTTATAATACAAAAATTTTATCCGATGCTTTTTGTAAAAAAACATAGCTTTTGTTTAAAAAATAGATGATAGATTTTTCATTTTTTCTTTATTTTTTATTTTATTGATATTTAAAATACAATAAATGTGTATAAAAATGCTTTTTATGTATATTTTATTTTGTGTTTTTGTAACAATTTTTCATTTTTCTTGGATACAAATGTTATTTGAATAATATTTGTTGTAAATTTTTATTCTTTATTGTGTTTTTTACTGAAATCTATCTTTTGTAATGAATAGTTTTTGTGTTTCTGGAATTTTTTATGAAAGTTAGCGCCGTAATTGTGTATTTGAGAAAGGAATTTGTTTTCAGTAGAGCTGCTCAGCGTCGAAAATTTGTTTTAGTAATAAAGCCAGCCGAATAAAGCTGTCGATATTGCTGAAATCGTCTTGCATGTTGCTTACGAGGAAGGTAAGCACTATTATATCCAATAATCATTAACCATTCAAACAAACACATGAAACAGAAACTACTCAGTTTCTTTCTTGTTAGCTTGGCTTTATTAGGAAGCCTTTATGCGCAAGAAAGAACGATTCGAGGAAAGGTCACTGCAAAGGACAGTGGCGAACCGCTGCCGGGCGTGTCCGTGATGGCGGTCGGTACATCATCAGGCTCAACAACTAATGAAGAGGGAATTTACTCCATTTCGGTTCCCGCAAATGCGAAAGCATTAATCTTCTCCTACATTGGTTTTGAGAAAGAAACGGTATCTATTGGTAACCAAACAGTGATAGACGTTGAATTATCACAGGATGCCCAGGCATTAAGTGAGGTCGTAGTGACAGCGCTAGGTATTGAACGTAAAAGAAACGAGCTGGGTTATGCCGCTCAGGAAGTGAGAAGCGAAGATATTACCCGCACAAGAGACAATAACTTCACAAATGCGCTTTCCGGAAAGGTGGCAGGTTTGGATATTAAGCAATCCGGTACCATGGGAGGCTCAACAAACGTA
Source organism: Olivibacter sp. SA151 (assembly GCF_054130995.1). NCBI lineage: Bacteria > Pseudomonadati > Bacteroidota > Sphingobacteriia > Sphingobacteriales > Sphingobacteriaceae > Olivibacter > Olivibacter sp. SA151. The sequence goes on from NZ_CP096391.1 coordinate 255,386, forward strand.
GTCATGCGGGGGTATAAGTCATTAACCGGGAATAATCAGGCTTTATTCGTGATTGATGGAGTTCCTGTCAGTAACGTCAACACCAATACTGATTTGCAAGAAGATGCCGATGCCCAGAATCAAGGACGTGGAGGCTACGACTACGGTAACGCCGCTGCTGACATCAATCCCGATGATATTGAGTCCATCAACGTGTTGAAGGGAGCGGCTGCTTCCGCATTATATGGATCTCGCGCATCCAATGGGGTGATTATGATTACCACCAAAAAGGGAAAGAAAAATAGTACCAATATTACGATCAATAGTGGTCTGACTATTGGTAAAATAGATAAAAGCACCTTTGCCAAGTATCAGAAAGAGTACGGAGCGGGATATGTTAACCAGTATAGCGAAGAAGGCTATGCCTCTCCCGATGGAAATTTCTGGTATGAAACCGTATTCGGTAATTCCGGACCGGCTTTGGTAGTACCCTTTACAGAAGATGCCTCTTATGGTGCAGCTTTCGATCCAAATTTGTTGGTATATCAATGGGATGCCTTTGATGAAACCTCGCCAAACTATGGGAAGGCAACTCCTTGGGTAGGTGCGCAAAATGATCCATCTAAATTCTATAAAACCGGTTTAAACTCCATGCAAAGCATCAGTATTGATGGAGGTGGTGATGTAACTACATATAAAGTAGGTTATACCCGAAACGATGAGACCGGTGTTTTGCCCAACAGTAAGATTACCAAGAACATGTTTAATCTTTCCGGATCCCATCAAATTAATGATAAATTAACGGTTAGTGCTACTGCCAATTTTTCTAGAGTAGATGCAATTGGCCGATATGGAACGGGTTATGATGGAAGAAATCCGAATCAGGGTTTCCGTCAGTGGTGGCAGACGAATGTCGATATTAGAGAATTGGAAAGAGCTTACGAGCGAGAGGGAAGAAATGTTACCTGGAATTGGTCGGATATCGACGCGACTGGACCTATTTACTCCAACAATCCTTACTGGGAGCGTTACAAAAACTACCAGAACGACAGTCGTAACCGTTATTTCGGAAGTGCTGTAGTAAACTGGAAGCCTCTGGAATGGATGGATGTAATGGGCCGTGTTACTTTTGATGGATCGAATGAGTTCCAGGAAGAACGCCTGGCAATCGGTGGTGCAGAAGTGCCGGAATACCAACGTTACGATCGTACCTATAGTGAGGCCAATTACGATTTGATGCTTAATTTCCATAAAGATCTGGCAGAAGATTTGACATTTACGGGTTTATTGGGAAGTAACTTGCGGCGAAATTATTTATCGGCTATTCGGGCACAAACGAATGGGGGCTTAGCTTATGAGGGCATTTATTCCCTTTCCAACTCCATTTTCCCGATAGAACCGCCCAAAGAACGGTATGAAAGAATCGGAGTAGACGGTATTTTTGCCAATGCCAACTTCGGTTACAAAGAAACTTATTTTATAGAAGGGTCTATCCGTCGCGATCAGTCAACTACACTTCCAACGGATAACAATGTGTATTGGTACCCCTCTGTTGCCGGTAGTTTCTTGTTTTCAAATTTATTAAAGGATTCCAACTGGCTAGATTACGGTAAATTACGGGTTAATTATGCGGAGGTTGGAAACGACGCATCGGCTTTAAGTTTGTATAATACCTACACCATTAATACACCTTTTAATGGAATTCCTATGGCTTCTATTGCTGAGGAGCTACGTAATTCAAATCTGAAACCGGAACGTACCAAAAGTTTTGAGGTAGGTTTGGAGATGAATTTCTGGGATTCAAGAGTCGGCTTTGATGCCAGTTATTATCGCTCAACCTCCTTTGACCAGATTATGGCCGTAACCGTTTCCTCAGCCACTGGATATGATCGGCGTTGGGTGAATGCGGGTTCTTTACGAAACCAAGGTTTCGAACTGAGTGCTTTTGTAATCCCGGTGCGGACCAACGATTTTTCTTGGACCCTGAATCTGAATTTCGCACGTAACCGCAATAAGATGATCGAGTTGTACGAAGGGAATAACAATTTACAGCTTGGTACCTTCCAAGGCGGTATAACCTTAAATGCCACTTTAGATCAACCCTTTGGTACTTTAAGAGGGGTTGATTATCTATATCTTGATGGACATCATGGTGACCCCGACTATCGCATAGTTGGCGAAGATGGTTACTATCTTACTTCCGGTCCGGATCAAGTGCTAGGCAATATTAATCCCGACTGGTTGGGCGGTATTCAAAACAACTTTAAGTATAAGGATTTTTCATTGTCCTTCTTAATCGATATTAAAAAAGGCGGTAGTTTATTCTCATTGGATCAATATTACGGAATGTCGACCGGGATCTATCCCGAAACGGCTGGATTGAACGATTTAGGCAATCCAAAGCGTTTACCAATCAGTCAGGGAGGTGGCGTTGTGTTGCCAGGGGTTAATCCCGACGGCTCTCCCAACGCAACCCGCGTAGAAGCCTATGACAATTCTGTAACACCTTATGGTTATGCCAATAATCCGCAAGCGGGATTTATTTACGACGCGGGATATATTAAACTTAGAGAAGTTTCGCTTACCTATAGCTTACCTAATAGGTGGCTGGCCAATACCAATTTCTTCAAAGGGATTGACTTTTCTTTAGTGGGCAGAAACCTTTGGTTAATTCATAGTAATGTACCTTATGCAGATCCCGAAGGGGGCTTAAGCTCCGGTAACTTACAGGGTATTCAAAGTGGGGTGTACCCTGCTGTTCGGAATTTTGGATTTAATGTTCGAATGAGGTTCTAATAATATTAAGATCGTATACAGATGAAAAGAATATTCTTATATATTGCGCCCCTAGTTTTGTTAGCTTCGTGCGCAAAAAACCTGGACGACTATAATGTCGATCAGAAAAATCCTGCAGAAGTTTCGCAGGCGCCACTCTTCAGTAATGCACTGAAAGAACTTACGGATGATGTAACTTCTCCGAGCGTTAATATCAATGTGTTTCGGTTTTGGATTCAGCAATGGACTGCCACGACATACCAAGACGAGCCTCGATATAACTTTGTTACCCGAAATATTCCTGAAAATTTTTGGGAGCCGCTTTATCAAGAAGTTTTACATGATCTAAAGCAAGCAAAGACTTATGCAACCGAGGATACGGAAATTGAAGACGTTCAACGGAATAATCAAATAGCTGCTATTGAAATTACTTCCGTTTATGCCTGGACGGTGCTCGTCAATACATGGGGAGATGTACCTTATACAGAGGCTCTTTCCGATATCGGCCAACCAAAATACGATGATGCAGCCACGATTTACGGCGATTTACTGAATAGATTGGATGCGGCGATAGCCATGATAGACCCGAGTGGAGAAGGTTTTGGCAGTGCAGATTTATTGTATGGTGGTGACATGGCCGCTTGGCTGAAGTTTGCGCATAGCTTAAAACTAAAAATGGCCATAACTCTTGCTGATGTAGACGAGCTCAGAGCACGTGAAATCATCACAGCTTCAGCAGCAGCTGCTTTTACGAGCAATGCAGACAATGCCGCCTTTGCCTATGTTTCGGCCTCGCCTAATAATAATCCGGTTTCCAATAATTTGAATTCTCAGTTTACTTCGCGGCAAGATTACGTAGCTGGAGGACCGTTTGTTAATGTATTGAATAGCTTGGAAGATCCAAGGCGCCCATTCTTCTTTACTACCGTTAATGGTGAATATGTTGGTGGAGGAATTGGGTCCAGTAATCAATATTCAACGAACTCCAAGCCAAGTGATAAAGTAATTGCCCCTGATTTCGAAGCACTGCTACTCGATTATTCGGAAGTAGAGTTCATTTTAGCGGAAGCTGCTGCCCGATGGGGCATCGGAGGCACACCAAGCGAGCATTATAACAAAGCGATTGAAGCATCTATCACCTATTGGGGTGGAGACGACCGCGATGTAGCGAACTATTTAGCGCAGCCAGCGGTTGCTTATGCTAGCGCTTCGGGTGATTGGAAAGAAAAGATTGGCGTTCAAAAGTGGTTAGCTTTATATAACCGAGGTTATGATGCCTGGGTAGAATGGAAAAGACTTGATCACCCTCAGCTGGAGCCTGCGTTCCGAGCGGTGGACCCGGGCATTATACCTAACCGACTCACTTATCCGGTGAGCGAACGTACACTGAATGGTACCAACGTAGACGCTGCGGCCTCAAAATTAGGAGGAGATGATGTGGTTCATAAAGTTTTCTGGGATGTGAATTAAGCGTCATTAGCTATTGTAAATTTGAAATGCCTTCCGCAAGGGAGGCATTTTTTGTTATGACGTTTTCCGTCGAAGATTCAATAAATCAAGCGATAAAGAGAAATTGCCAAATGTTACAATTGAGACTTCTAATATTGTTCTAATGTTTCTGAGCCACATTTTTTGTAACATTTTTTTATTTTTTTTGAAAATTTTAAAATAGAAGGAATATTTGCGGTTGAATTTAACATTTTTTAACATCTAGCTAATATTAAAATTATTAGCTACAAGCGAATCTCTTATGTGTTTCAAAAGACATAAAAGGGTTTACTGAGGATACCGAAAGAAGTACTTACGATAGAGGAAATGGATACCCAAGCGAGGGCATACGTACTTATTATTAAACCAGGTGAATAGATTCTATTCAGCCAATCTTTTCTCTTTTATTTAATTGCTCATAATACCCTATTTAATATTTTAACTTAAAATCAAACACATGAAACAAAAACTACTAAGTTTCTTCTTGGCGTCATTTCTGCTCTTGGGGGCAGCCTATGCGCAGGAAAGAACAATTAGAGGGAAGGTAACCTCAGATGACGGTGAACCTTTTCCAGGAGTGTCGGTTATCGTTACAGGAACTACTTCCGGGACGCAAACAGATGCTAACGGAAATTATTCATTAACCATACCAACGAATGCGACCACCTTAATATTTAGGTATATCGGTTACAATCCCCAAACTGTTCAAATAGGATCTCAAACCACGATAAACGTTACGTTGACAGAAGCCGCTTCTGAATTGAGTGAAGTTGTGGTAACAGCTAACGCTATCGAAAGAGAAAAGCGAACATTGGGATATTCTGCCCCTACCATCAATAGTGAAGAATTAGTGGAAGGCAGAAGTACCAGTCCATTGAACGCCTTGGTTGGCAAAGTAGCTGGCGCTAATATCACAACAACGTCTAATGCTCCTGGTAGCTCCTCGCGTGTTGTTTTGCGTGGAGGTTCGTCGATTGCAGGAAATAATCAGGCGCTGATTGTAGTTGACGGGATTCCGATCGACAATGAAAGTAAGATTGGAGGAGGATCAACCTTATCGAGTGTAGACTTTGGTAATAGAGGAAACGATATCAATCCGAACGATATCGCATCAATCACTGTGTTAAAAGGACCTGCGGCGGCGGCATTATATGGTTCTCGTGCCTCCAATGGTGCATTGATCATTACAACCAAGAGCGGAAAGAGAGGAGCCGATAAAACGGAAATCACCTTTACCACAACGAATTCGTTGTCGTCTATTTTAAAACTTCCAGATTTTCAAAATGAATATGGACAAGGTTATTTCGACTATGCTTATGATGAAAATGGAAATCCAACGTTTACTAATGATCCGAAAGAAAATTGGAGCTGGGGAGCGCCTTTCACAGGTGAAGTGCAAGAATGGGGGCAAGCAGTAGATGGTGTGCGTTTGACCAAGCCTTATTCCGCAGTAAAAAATAACGTCAGAGATTTTTTTAAACCAGGCTTTACGTCTGATAACAACCTCAGTTTTTCAGGAGGCGGTGAAAAGACAAGTTTTTATCTTGGTCTAAATTCTCTCAACTCAAATAATGTTTATCCAGGAAATAAAGACACCTACAACAAATATGGGGTCCGATTTAATGGGACTACGGAATTTAGCAATAAATTTTATGCGGGCATTTCTTTAAACTATAATAGAATAAATAGCAACAATGTTGGAGGAGGCCAAGGTGATTTTTCAGTATACGATAACGTATTGCAAACACCGCGTGACATTCCTTTGACGGATTTAAAGGACTTAAGAAATAAATATTACGGTTATGGTTACGTAGACGCCAATGGCATTCCACAAGACGACAAGTATGGCTATTATGGCGCCTATACAATGAATCCTTATTGGGTGCTTGAGAATTTTAACAATTATAATGAGGTAAATAGAATTACTGGAAATGTTAATGTTGGATATAAGCCTGTTAGTTGGCTAGATATAAAGGAGCGTATTGGGGTAGACAATTATACTGACAGAAGGCGTTTTGAATCGCCGAAGTACTCTTTTGTACCGGCTGATAATACAACTGGTAATTACTCAGCTTCTGCTAATTTACATAATAGCAATGGATCCTATCAAATTGATCAATATAACGTCAACGAGATTGTTCATGATTTAATGATAACAGCCACCCATCAATTCAATGAGGATTTCAGCGCATCTTTGATGGTCGGTAATAATATTAGACAACGCTATACTTCAGAGAGCGAAACTGCCACAAACGAAAGCGGGGGACTAGTGGTTCCTGGCTGGTATAATTTATCGAATAGCAATGGACCTGTGAATATCATACGTGATTATATGAGTAAAAGAAGACTGGTCGGTGTTTATGCAGATTTAAACCTGTCGTACAAAAATTTCCTTTTCCTCGAGGCTACGGCGAGAAACGACTGGTCATCGACATTACCACAAGGGAATAACTCGTTCTTTTACCCAAGTGTAAGTGGGTCTTTCGTGTTCAGCGAATTATTTGATCAACAATCTACCATAAGAAATGTCATTAGTTACGGTAAGTTGAGGTCTAGCTGGGCAAAAGTTGGTAACGATACAGACCCTTATCAGCTACTTACAACATTTTCAAGAGGTGAAATTTTAGGCAGTTTTGGTAGCACCACATTTCCTTTTGGAAACGTTGCTGCGTTGATGTCTGGAACTACTATTGGTAATGCTAATTTGAAACCTGAAATTACTAGATCATTCGAAATCGGTGCCGATCTAGGCTTCTTCAACAATCGTTTGTCTGTTGACTTTTCCTATTATGACAACAATTCAAGGAATCAAATCTTAAGCATTCCTATTCCTAATTCTACAGGGTATGGGTTCAGTGTGGTGAATGCCGGAGAAGTACGGAATAGGGGAGTAGAGTTAGCGTTGAGGGGTACACCTATTCGCACAGAAGGAGGCTTCTCTTTGGAGCTCTTCGGAACCTACACAAAAAACAACAATAAAGTAATTGAATTAATGGAAGGCGTTGATCAGGTTTCATTAGGCGGCTTTAGCGGCATGTCAATTGTAGCAGCGAAAGGCCGTCCTTACGGTGAATTCTATGCTGTAACAAATGCTACAGATGATCAAGGTCGTACCATTGTAGATGCTGAATCTGGATTACCGGTTAACACAGCAGAAGCACAATATCTTGGTAGTTATAATCCTAAATATCAGGCTTCATTGGGAACGAATATTCGCTATAAAAATTGGTCTCTTAACGCCTTATTTGATACTAAGCAAGGCGGCAAGTTTTTCTCTAGGACTAAGGATATCCTAGGCTTCGTCGGAACTTCTGCTGAAACTGGTGGAGAGCGTATTGATGTTATTTTCCCTAACTCGGTTTATTTAGACGAAAATGGAAACAGTGTTGTTAATACAGATGTTACGTATAACAAGCAAGACTATTATCCTGCTATGGCGAGTGGCGTTAGCGTAATCGATGGCTCCTTCGTTAAGTTGAGAAATCTAACACTCTCTTATCAATTTACAAAAGAACAACTAAGAAATAGTCCTTTTGGCGCTTTGACTATTGGCCTATATGGAAATAATTTGTTTATATGGACACCTAAAGAAAACCAGTTCGCTGATCCGGAGGTAAACTCTGCAGGATCGGGCAATACACAAGGTTTTGATTTTACTGCTCAACCGTCTTTGAGAAATTATGGTATTAATGTAAAGGTATCCTTTTAAAGAAACGAATAATGAGAACGAAATTTAAATTGAATATAAAAAGCCTACTAGCTCTGGGTCTTGTTGCTAGTTTAGGGTTGAATAGCTGTAAGGATTTTTTGGATGTGAACGAAAATCCGAATAATCCGGACTCCGCGGAACCAAGTTTATTGCTTCCAACTGTAGAAGCTTCAATAGGGCAAGTTGTTGGTAATGCATTTCAGGTATATGGAGGAATGTGGGCTCAATACTGGACCCAAAATCCTTCTTCTTCCCAATACCGGACGATTGATCAATATAACCAAACTAACAGCTCGACAGATCGCGTGTGGTTAACGATTTATCGGAATGCGCTTAATAATGCGCAAATAATGATAAACGATCAGGGGACTTCCAATGAATATTTTAAGGGTATTGCCTATCTTTTGAAAGCGTACACATTTCAAGTTGCAACAGATGCTTTCGGCGATATTCCCTTAAGCGAAGCTTTAAAGGGAAATGAGTATGGAAGCCCCCGTTATGAAAGTCAAGAAACTGTTTACGATAGCATATTTATGTTTATTGATCAAGGGCAGGCGCTGTTAAATACAGAAGATGCCGTTTTGCCTGGCAGCCAAGACATGATTTTTCAAGGCGATATAAACAAATGGAAAGCTTTTGGAAATACCTTAAAATTAAAGGCCTATTTACGTTTGTCGCAAGTAGATGCGGAGAAGGCACGGGCTGGAATTGAGGCGTTATACGCTAACAATCCAGTATTTCTTGAAGAGGACGCATCTATTGCTTATTCAACAACTGGGGGAAATGAAAATCCATTATACAATGAAATGGTAAACTTGGGTTATACTCAGAATTTAGTAGCTAGCGGTACTGCAGTTACTGCATTTTTGAGGAACAATGATCCAAGACGGTTTGCTTTCTACAGTCCAATCGGCGGTCAGGATTCTATCGCTTATATTCCTCAAGGAACATATAGCTCAAATACTGGAAAGGAAGTTTCCCCACCATCTGCATTAGTTGGAGGTTTTGCAAATAATCCAGCGTCGGCTACTGCTCCTGTTAAAGTGATTTCAGCTGCCGAGAGTTATTTCTTGCAGGCAGAAGCTGTTGCAAGAGGGTGGGCATCAGGTGATGTTACGCAGTTATTTACTCAAGGGATTAGAGAAAGCTTTGCTGCTGTCAGTCTAAGTGGTGATGCTGAAGCGTATATTTCGCAAGCCGAAGACGCACAGCTACCCGCAGATTTAAATGGCAGAGTTCAAGCAATAATTACGCAGAAGTATTACGCGATGTGCGGCTTTCAGGGATTTGAAGCTTGGACCGAATGGCGTCGTACTGGCTATCCAAATTTTCTGGTAAGATCCGCGGCTTCTGTTATAGGAGCAGATCGTATGCCCCTTCGCCTGTTATATCCCAGTAACGAGGCTAATACGAACGGAAACTTTCCAGGAACAGTTGTTGTTTATGAGCCAGTTTGGTGGGATAAATAGATTAATCTAATTAACCGCAATCCTTTAGATTTAACTCCGTTGGATAGATAGTCAATTTATCCAACGGAGTTTTTTATTTGTATTATCACTGTTGTTCTGGGAAAAATAAAAGAGGCATAGAAATTAATCAAACTGTCTAAGGATTTATACTTTAAGTTGCGATAAAAAAATGTACAAGTAACTGTTTAGCGAAAATCTGTTAGGTAATGGGGTAGCTCATAAAATATCTGGACAGGGAAGAAATTAATTGGAGAGCAGGAAAAGCGATAGATACTGTAAAAATTTCCGTGCCTAGATCATCTGTAACAGCAGATAGGCAAATTACAGGTGGAACATCTTTATATCATAATTAAATCGAACTTTCCTCATTAGTATTTCTTTATACTAGCTTTTTTAAGTTTCTGGATAATCCAATACGAATTGACATAAGTTATTCTTTGAAGATCAAAACTAGCTAAATATCTCAGGCATCATCATGCTGTCGCTTATAGAGAAAAATGATGACAAGAAGACAAACAGACTTCTTTTGCATATAGGAATCTAACTGAATCCTAATGGTTGTAAATTGCAATCATTAATCTATATAAAGACAGTAACTAAAAATATAAAAAGCAAGTTAAGTATCTTTTAAAGAAGATAAAATGTAATAAAGTTGCGCCATCTTAATATGTGGTAAGGAAGAAGCCGCTCATGCGCACACTACTAATATAGATAATAAATCGACACAATTTGTCGGGTCCCTCGCGTGTCCCTCTCTTGAAGATGGCTTCGGTGGTTCGACCGATCTTGGTCGGGACTCAATGGGCGCTCATGGCGAGCTCCATGGGGAAACTGCCCATTGAGTGCACCTTCAGTGTCGCTCAAGTTGGCTCGCAGGGGAGAGGGCAGGGTGGAAACCTGATGTATATGGCATATAGGGAGGTGTCAGCTTCGTACCGGCTTCGTCTAGATAAGGACCGACAGGGTATCAAGTCGGTATCACTAAGGAGTTTTAAGGGAGTGCGGTCCCTTCGAACTCCCTGCTGATACGGTGCGGATCCTTTGTTTAACCTAGTTGACTGGGAGAAAATGAGGAGCTTGGTAGAAGATAACTCACAAAAAGTGAATGAAGGCAACAATTTGCAACCAACATAAATTCAAACCTAACTTGGATGGAAGGTTATTTACACCAAGTTTTGAAGCTGTTCTGCCTCTATGATAGGATTGCTGGAATGATAGGATTTTCGAGATTTCTCCATTCCGCAAGATTCACCACGATACCATCAGTCGAAATGACAAAGGGGGACGCTTCGATACGCCTTTGACTAGTGCTCGACTAGTCATTGGGAATTGCTCGACACTGCTTCGAGACTGGCTCGGGAGTGCTTTGAGAAACTTTCGCTCGCGCTTCGGCTGGGCTTCGCTTTTTCATCGGAGTCGCTCTATGTGTTCTTCGAGTCGTCATTGACAATTGCTCGGGTGTTGTTCGACGAGCTTCGACAACCCTTCGACAAGCTTCGAGGATCTTCGGGAAATTTGAAAAGCATTATGAGAAAGAATTCTAAGTTAGGAAGCAATTTGATCGGAAGAGGAATGCAAAACAGCACGAAGGATTGTCAATCTGCTACCACATTAAGTGAAAAGGTCCCACGTGTTCCTAAACCTTATAGCTTACACCTTATACCCTAATAAACACCTTATACCTGCGGCTATCGCCACAAAGCTATATAATATAATTAGCTTACTGTTGTTACAATTCTTATCTAATTTTAATTTAGTTTCAAACCGAATTGGCTTTTTTATAAGGTTGAAGTGCTTTCTTGTTGTAAATATACAATTTTTTTTAGTTCATACTTGCAAAAATTGTAATAACTATTAGTTTTGTTGCTGAATAGATAATAACAAGTATCATTAAATAGTATAGATTGGGTTAATTTGAAAAAAGTTTACTAAACGTCTTTCTTTTTTAGGTATTCTTCATGTAGGTTCTCGGTAGGCGGACTCTATATGCTTGTTTTTTGCCTAAGCCTAACTCTTTCTTGCTATTTCTTGGAAAAAAGCAGTTCAATCGATACGAATTGAGATGAAATATCAACTAAGAATCTTTGCGCTTATTGTTAAACCTGGTGAGTGAACCAGCGTATAAGGCTATTTCCCTTCTTTATTTTTTAATCAATTTAATTTTTAACCAAAAAATCAAACACATGAAACAAAAACTATTTAGTTTCGTTCTGCTGTGCCTAGGGCTATTCCAGCTCACGTATGGTCAAGAGCGACGAATTAGCGGTAAGGTAACGGAAGCGGATGGTAAAGGTCTGCCAGGCGTATCCATTGTCGTTTCGGGAACATCTAACGGGACCCAAAGCGACGGTCAAGGAAATTACTCTATTGCGGTGCCCGCAGACGCGCGGACGCTAACCTTTAGCTATATTGGCTTTAAGTCGGTTACCGAACCAATCAACGGACGTAATACCATTGATGTTGTATTATCAGCAGACGCCTCGGAGCTTTCCGAAGTGGTTGTTACTGGTTATGGAACGCAAAAGCGCCAGGAATTTACCGGCTCTGCTGCTTCCGTAAGAGGTGATGTCATTAAATCCATGCCTATACAAAGCTTTGGCCAAGGTTTAACCGGGCAGGCAACCGGTGTAAATGTGGTACAGCCGAACGGTTTATTAAATAATCCGCCGGTAATACGTGTTCGTGGTTTAAGCTCACTTTCATTAAGCTCATTCCCTTTAGTTGTGGTAGACGGTATTCCAATAACCAGCGACAATGTTACACAATTTGAAGGGGCCAATCTGAACGCTACGGTGAATAATCCTTTGGGAGATATTAACCCTGCTGATATCGAGTCAATGGATATCCTGAAAGATGCTGCTTCTTCTGCTATTTATGGATCAAGAGCAGCTGCGGGTGTTCTTGTAATCACCACTAAAAAAGGAAGGGAAGGAAAAACAAGCGTTACCTATGATGGATGGGTAGGTAACACAAAAGCGGTACGACTACAGGATGTATTAAATGCGGAACAATACGTGGCTCATAAGAATGCTGCGCTTGCGAATGCGCTGGCAATTAATCCAAATGCTGTGCCACCGGCTCAGAGAGATGCTGAGAGCAGAGGATTCTTCTTACAATACAATGATGATGGCTCGGTAGTGGACACTCGTTGGTACGATGAAATCTTCCGTTCGGCCTGGCAGCAAAATCATAACTTGACCATTTCGGGCGGAACGCAAAAGACTAAATATTATTTCTCAGCGGGATTGGCTGATCAGGATGGATTTTTGAAAGCGAATAACTTCAAACGTAAAAGCGGTCGAATGAATATCGATCATCAGGCAACAAACTGGTTAAATCTACGCGCCAATGTAAACTATACCAATACACAAAACAACGCACCTAACAGTGGTTCAAATGACGGGGGAGCATATACAACTTCCGGTTTAGGTCGTATTGCTATTGCGCAAGTGCCGAACGTACGGCCTTTTAATCCTGACGGTAGCTATAATATTGAAGGAAATGCGATTGGGAGAGGAGCCAACTTGATCCCCGCACAGTTTCCTAATCCATATCCTTTAATTGATTTGGACAAAAATTCCTCGGAAACCAATCGCTTGTTGGCGAATTTAGGCGCCACCATAAAGCTTGCGGAAGGCTTAAATTTTCGTACAACCTATTCTTGGGATTTACGTAATATAGAAAACCAACGTTTCTGGAATCCTATTCAAGGAGATGGTGTAGGTAGCACAGGGCATGCATTTAATAACAAGATTAGGTCGGAGAACTGGAATTGGGTGAATACTTTGACTTACGATAAAACCTTTAATGGCGTCCATAATTTAAGTTTGTTAGTCGGATCAGACGCGCAAAAGCGGTCTGATCGGGCTTGGGGTGGCCAGCGTTCTAATTTAGCCGATCCATTTTATGATCAATATCAGGGAATTTTCTTGGTCAATACTGCAGGAGGCAACTGGGTAAATGAAGTAGCTTATGAAGCTTATTTGGGAAGTGTAAGTTACAATTATGATAATAAATATTATATAAGTGGTAATTTCCGTAGAGATGGAAACTCCGCTTTATCGCCAGATAATCGTTGGGGTAGTTTTGGCGGAGCCTCTGTCGGTTATACCATCTCCAATGAGGAATTTTTCAAAAATTCCAGTCTTTCAAATACGATTTCGAACTTCCGATTAAAGGGAAGTTGGGGTCGTGTTGGAAATGGTAACTTGAATAACTTATATGGCTCGTACAATTTGTATCAAACCGGTATTTACGGTGGTGTATCACGTAATTATTATATACAAGCCGGTAACAATGATTTAAAATGGGAAACCAGTACCCAGCTAAATGTTGGCTTGGATTTGGGTTTCTTTAATAACCGTTTGAACTTGGAGGCCAATTACTATAATAAAGATATTGATAATATGATATTGGCGGTGCCCCAAGCGCCATCCAAGGGCATTCCAGCTCCTGTTACAGCAGATGAAAATACCATATTGCTGAACGTTGGCTCCATGTATAACCGTGGTTTTGAATTTAATATCAATGCGACGCCTATTGATAAAGGGGATTTCACTTGGACCACTAGTTTGAATTTCTCGACCTTAAAAAATCGAGTGACGAGTTTAGTGGACGAAAATACACCGTTGCTCGCTTATACCTCTAGTCTTGAATTGACCAGTATCACTAGAGTAGGATATGCAGCAGCGAGCATTTACGGCGTGAAGTCTGCAGGGGTGAATCCTGAGAATGGTCGTCGTATTTTTGAAACTAGAGATGGAGTACAGGTACAGTATTTACATGGCGGCGAGCAATTCGTAGATGCAAACGGCAATACTTTTAGAACTTCTTATACCTATTTAGATGGCACACCTGCAACGGGTGTAAATATTGCGAATGAACAACAGATATTGGGCAATACCATTCCTACCTGGTTTGGAGGATTTAACAACAATTTCCGTTATAAAGCATTCGATTTAGGCTTGATCTTTACGTTCTCAGGAGGTAATTACATCTATAATGGTAGTCGTGCCGGCTTATTAGATCAACGGGTTTGGAACAATTCAACAGAGGTTTTAGATGCGTGGACGCCTGAGAACACAGGAAGTAAAATTCCTCGTGCGGTTTATGGTGATAATGTGTCCAACGGTTCCTCTTTCTTGATTTCTGATAATGTGGAGAAGGGCGACTTTTTGAGACTCCAAAATATCAGTTTAGGATATAGCCTACCAAAACATCTTTTTGGAAATAGTGGTATACAATCATTACGTGTATATGGTTCTGCACAAAATCTATTTATCATTACCGGATATCGTGGTGTAGACCCGGAAATATCGAGCAATGGTAATCAGAATTTATCGTCGGGTATTGAGCGTAATTCAATACCGCAAGCCAGAACATTTACCATGGGATTGACTGTAGGATTTTAAGTTGACTAGTTAAAGTAATAAAATGAAATCGATATATAAAAATAATATAAAAGGATTACTAAAAGTTTCTTTGGTATCTTTTGTGCTTGCAACAACGGTAAGTAGTTGCAGTAAAGACTTTTTGAATCTGCGTCCGGAATTAAATATCCCGGAGGATAATATGTTTGATACGCCGGAACGTATCTTAACGCACGTTAACGGATTATATGCATCTGCCAAGGATGGAAGGCTTATGGCTGGACGCTATTATATCTATAATGATATACGTGCAGAAGAGTTTATAAACCGGACCAATAACGGTGTGACAGGACTTGCTGTTTATAATCACACGAATGATGCGACTACCACGCAAGTTAATAACTTCTGGATTCAGGCCTATATGACCATAAACAGGGTCAATAAGTTTTTGGAAGATTTTGATCAGCATTCTGGCGTGGTAAGTGCGGAGCTCGAAGCAAATTATCGAGGAGAAGCAAAGTTTGTACGAGCCTGGATGTATTACGCACTGGTGCATATGTTTGCCCGCCCTTATGTGTTGGATAACGGTACTTCTCCTGGCTTACCGCTACGCTTGAAAGCGGAAACCAATACAGAAAACAATTCGCTGCCCCGTAGTACGGTTGCTGAAGTATATGCGCAAATACTTACTGATTTAGACGAAGCAGAAGCGTCTTTGCCCGCGGATTATGCCAATCCCACTTTGCGCACTACCAGAGCGCATAAAAATACGGCCATTGCTTTGAAGACACGTGTTTATTTAGCGATGGGGAATTTCGCAAAGGTGATCGAAGAAGGGAACAAAATGGTTTCGGCATCAGCTCCGTTTAGTGCACCATCAGGCGTCTCGCATGCTTTGCAAGCGAATGTACAATCCGTTTTTGTGACGCCGTACACAACGACTGAGAATATTTTATCGATGCCTTTTGCCGATACAAATGCACCAGGTACACAAAACCAAATGGGCTACTACTATAATACGGTGCCAAATGGAAATGTCGAATATTACTTAAATGGTAGTACGGCGGATAATGCCATAAAAGGTATTTACACAGATCCGCAATGGAGCAGTACTGATGCAAGAAAAACATTGCTAACTGCTGACTATACAACCGGGGGTAATACGGTACGTATATTAACTAAGTGGACAGGTGTATCGCCATTTTTAGATTGGATTCCCGTTATCCGTTATGCGGAAGTACTATTAAATCTGGCTGAGGCAGAAGCAGAAGTGGGGGATCAGGCTAGAGCCTTAGCCTTGGTAAATGCCGTTCACACTCGCTCCGACGCGGCTAATCCGCTCGTTGCTTCCGGTAAAGCAGACTTAATTGAAAAAATTCTGAAAGAACGCCGTATTGAGTTACTCGGAGAAGGATTCCGAGCACCGGACATTATGCGAAGAGGACAAGCGATATTATCGTATGGAGCCGGAGGGCCTATTGGTACGTCTTCATCTTCCTATATATTCCCGATTCCTGTTGGTGAACAGCAAACCAACCCAGGGCTTTAAAGAATTACAATAGCGTATTCTCTTATCCTATTATAATGCGTCATGGCAACCATTCCATGGCGCATTTTGTTTTGATAGCAGATGTTGAAAGCTAGACGACTAAATAAAGGTTCTTGTTACATTGTATGAGGATTTATGAGTTCAAATAAAAAAGAAAACTCCTTAGTTAAGCGATTTTGCCCAATTATAGTTTTCAGAAAGAAGCAAAAAGCTAAAAAAAACTTGTAAAATATTTTCAAAATCTTAGTTTTGCTAATTAATTGTCAATTTTTTAATATAACTCTAAAGTGTAGCGTATTGAGGTAGATTTACTTAGCCTAACTAGGATAATAGATGTAGAAGGAATTTTGAGGGGATCGATCAACCTGTCCTATAGCCGACTTTTCTCTATCCCTTATCGCACTGAACTCGAGTTATGGTATATGGTCGACAGATTAATACCTGAAATCCAGTAAGGAGGTGTATTTATTATCAAACTTGATGATAAGGTTTCCGGTTTTTAGTCTGAATATAAAGGAAATAATATAAGTGCAATCATTTTATATTTTTAATCAATTTAATTTTTAACCAAAACACAAAACACATGAAACAAAAACTACTAAGTTTCTTCTTGCTGTTTACAATGCTAATAGGGGCAGCGTATGCGCAAGAGAGAAGAGTTAGCGGTAAGGTTACCAATGAAATGGGGGAACCATTACCAGGTGTATCTGTTGTGGTCGCTGGAACGGCAAATGGAACACAAACAGATGCAAACGGAAATTATTCCATCGACATTCAAGGAGGGGACAAAAGTCTGGTGTTTACATATATCGGATACATTCGACAAACTTTATCAGTTGATAATTTGGCTGCACTAAACGTACAATTAGTGGCTGAAGAAAATACTTTAGATGAAGTTATTGTAACTGCTTATGGTGAGCAAAAGCGAGAGTCTATTGCCGGGTCTATCTCAACATTAAAAAGCGAAGAGATCGGACGGACCCAAACATCAAACGTAGTACAGTCACTATCTGGTAAAGTTGGGGGGGTACAAATCAGATCAACGACTGGACAACCAGGCGCTGCTCCGCAAGTCAGGTTCAGGGGAATTGGTTCTATTTCTTCATCCAACCAACCTTTATATGTTGTAGACGGAGTTCCTTATAATGGGGACGTAGCTGCTATATCTCCACAGGACATTGATCAGATATCTTTTTTGAAAGACGCTGCAGCCAACGCCCTTTATGGAAGTCGCGGTGCAAACGGTGTTGTAATTATTACTACAAAAAAGGGAACTGGAGAAATGCGAATTAATTATGAGTCTAGAGTTGGTGTAAACTCTCGGGCAGTATCAGATTACGACATCATTACAGACCCAAAGGAATATTATGAACTAAGGTGGCAAAGGTTAAGGTTAGGAGCAATGGCTAATAATCCAGATTTAACACCGGAGGAGGCTGCTGCTCAAGCGTCTAGCAGCCTAGTATCAGATTTAGGCTATAATATTTTCAATGTAGCCAATGACCAGATTATTGAT
Organism: Olivibacter sp. SA151; assembly: GCF_054130995.1. Taxonomy (NCBI): domain Bacteria; kingdom Pseudomonadati; phylum Bacteroidota; class Sphingobacteriia; order Sphingobacteriales; family Sphingobacteriaceae; genus Olivibacter; species Olivibacter sp. SA151. The sequence goes on from NZ_CP096391.1 coordinate 273,240, forward strand.
AGAACTACGGGAAAGATAAATCCAAATGCACAATTATTATATCATGATGATTGGAGCAAAGCCCTGTTCGAAAATAGCGTGCGTCATGAACATCTCATAAACTTACAGTATGGGACAGATAAAGTATCAACATATCTTTCAGGAGGCTATTTAAAAGACAATGGTTATGTAGTTAATTCCGGTTTTGACAGAATATCTGCTCGTGCGAATTTGGACTATAAACCTTACAACTTCGTTAAATTAGGTGCTAATGTGAATTTTTCTAGTACAAAGATGAGAGATCCACAAGCAGGGAAAGGATCAGCTACCTATTCTAACTTGTTTTCTTGGACTAGGAATATAGCACCTATTTATCCTATTTATGCGAGAGGACGAGATGGTAACATTTTATATGATGACAAGGGGAATAAACTATACGATTGGGGTACTGGTGAAACGATTAATCCTGATGGAAGTAAAGCAAATAGAACCTATATTACTAATATGAATCCTTATGGGACGACGTTAGAGAATACGCAGACGAACGAGAACAAAAATATGAGTTTCAGGGTTTATGCGTCCTTTGACTTTCTAAAAGATTTCAACTTTACATATAACTTGGGTTATGATTATTTAGACTCTTACCGATTGAGATATGCAACTCCGCTGGGGGGAGATGCAGCTCCTTATGGTGGGTCAATAACGAATGCGGCATCGTTTGAAGGAACTCTGACGAATCAGCAATTACTCACGTATAAGAAAACCATAAATGATCATAGTATCGACCTTTTGGTAGGACATGAAAGTTCTGATTTTACTTCCAAAATGCTCGCAGGAACAAAAACAAGTGTTGTTATACCTGGTCCAGTATTCTTGTCGAATGCCAGTAAATATAGTGCGTTAAATGGATATAACGATAAATATAAAGTAGAGGGTTATCTTTCTAAATTGACGTATGGATATGCAGAAAAATACTTTATTAACGCGAGCTATAGAAGGGACGGCTCTTCGGTATTTCATCCAGATAATCGTTGGGGCAATTTCTATGGGCTAGGCGCTGCATGGTTGGCATCTAAAGAAAACTTTTTAGCGGGAAGTGCTGCCATTACAAATTTAAAACTAAAAGCAAGTTATGGCGAGCAAGGAAATGACAATCTATTCTATCCAAGTTATGTTTCTATGGATCATAGATCTCACTTTAGTTTTGGACGAAACTTTTTACCCTATTTAACGCAGTATGAAATAACGGCTGATGCTGCAGGTGATCCGTCTATACGTGAGGTTTATTTTGGCAATAAGGATTTAAAGTGGGAAGTTTCTAAAAATTTTAATGCTGGTTTTGAACTTAGTCTGTATAATCGCGTAAACCTAGAAGTTGAGTATTTTCAAAGAGCTGTTTCCGATATGTTATATAACTTCCCTCTATCGCCATCATCAGGGACGCCATCCGTTTCGCGAAACATTGGCAATATGCGTAACAGAGGTGTGGAAGTGTCTTTTGATGCTGATTTAGTAAAGGCATCCGACTTTAATCTGAATCTTTGGCTAAATGCTACGCATTACAAGAATAAAATTACAAAGCTGCCTGATCCATTCGTCTCAAGTGTATTTAGATTTGTTGAAGGAAAAAGTGCATATACTTATTATTTAAGAGAGTTTGCTGGAGTCGATCCGGAAACAGGGTTAGGTAAATGGTATCAGGGGAACACGGACCAGATTACTGGCGAGGCAACAGGGCCGAAAGAAGAGACTTCAACACACTCAACAGCCACTCTATATTTAAGTGATAAAACGGCAAATCCTGATTTATATGGTGGCTTTGGGTTAAGCGCACGATATAAAAAATTATCGCTTTCAGTAGGTTTTTCTTATCAATTGGGAGGTTATATTTTCGATAATGTCTATCAAGGGCTCTTTAATGAGGGCGTTGGTATGGGAACAAGTGGCGCAAATTTTCACCGAGACGTTTATAATACCTGGACTCCTGAAAATCCAAATGCATCTTTACCCGTTCTATCGAGCGTAGACAGAACACAATACGGTAGTTCGGACTTGTTTCTGGTTTCAGCTAGTTATTTAGCACTTGAAAATTTTGCAGTCTCTTATGATTTCGATGGAGATTATTTGAATAAAATAGGTATGAAAAAGGCAAGACTCAGTTTAATTGGGAATAATATTGCTTTATGGTCCAAAAGAAAAGGCTTAGATCCAAGAATGATGCAGTTGGGAGGAGATATTAATAACGGTTTGACATTAAACAATTACAGTTTGTTAAGGAGTATTTCTCTAGGCTTAACACTTAATTTTTAAAAGAATGAAAAATAGAAACAGAATACTGATATACTTCGTCACAGGAATATTTCTATTTACTTCCTGTAAAAAGAGTTATTTGGATGTGGCTCCAGAATCTTATATTGATTCGGATCAGTTGGGATCCTCTCCGTCTGCAACGATGGGATCTTTGAAAGGAATTTTCGCTGGATTAAGGTCATATGGAATTACCGGGTACGCAGGGCACGAAGATTATGGCCATAAATCGATTTTGTCGGTTATAGATTTGATGGGCAATGATGTTGTAATGCTTAATCCAAATTGGAATATGTATAATTACAATTATACTGGTAGAGTTGCGACAAATGCTAGGGCCCACATGCCTTGGTTTACGTATTATACACAGATCAAGAACGCGAATACGATCGTAAATAGCATTGATGAAAACACAGCGGATTCAGAATTAAAAGCAATCCGCGGGCAGGGGCTCGCGTTAAGAGCGTATTTGCATTTTATGCTAGCCAGGATATACGGACCAACTTATATCGGTCACGAAAATGATTTATCTATTCCAATTAACACTGGTACTGTAACCCCTACAAGACAGAAAGTAGTAGATGTGTATGCGCAAATCATTTCGGATTTAGAGCAGGCAGTTACAGCCCTGGAAGGATATTCTCGACCTAATCGGGAGTTAATTGACCAAAGTGTCGCCCAGGCTTATTTAGCACAAGTTTATCTGGAGGTTGGTAAGTATGCTGAAGCCGCTGAAATGGCTCATAATGCGAGATCAGGTTATGCTTTATTAACGGAAAGTGGGTGGAAGAACGGATTTTACGACATTACCCAAAATGAGACCATGTGGGGAGCAGACCTCAATGCGGAATTAACGAGCTTTGTAGCGAATTTCTTTTCACACTTCGATAATACTAACACTGGTTATGCCGAGGGAGGAAATGTCGCAATCGATAAGAGATTATATGAAGCGATGTCACCAACTGATTATAGAAGAAGCATGTTCTTAGGGGCGGAGGAAGGAGACTTTGAAGGTACAACCTATGCTCCATATATGAGCTTTAAATTTAGAGATCTGACCTCAGATAGAACACAAGGTGATTACATTTATTTACGATCTGCGGAAATGTATTATATTGAAGCAGAAGGTCTTGCTCGCTCTGGTAATGAGGCCGGTGCTCAAAGTGTGCTGTACGAAATTACGAAGGAAAGAGATCCTGAGTACGTAAAATCGACAAAATCTGGAGCAGCGTTAATTGATGAAATAATTTTGCAAAAAAGGATTGAGATGTGGGGAGAAGGTTCTGCTTGGTTTGATTTAAAACGTTTAAATAAGGGAGTTGAGAGAAATTACTCTGGGACAAATCATGGAAGTTTTGCTTTGCTAAATATTCCTGCAGGAGATGCAAGATTCTTATTTATGATTCCTGAAGCGGAAGTGAATGCGAATCCTCAAATTTTACCTAATAACCCGGAAAAATAATCGGGTTTATGGGTTATAAGGCGAAAGGGCTGTGAGAATTTTCTCAATAGCCCTTTTTTATTTGACTCATCAGTTAATCGATATAATGCTCTTTTTCAATAAAAAATATTAATAAATGAAGTTGAAGCGATAAAGTAAAATCGTGATGATGTATGGATTTTTTTCCTATCTTTAGCGGATAGTATAACAAATATGAGCTCTTATAGATGTATTATTATTGACGACGAGCCTGACGCAATAGAGATTATAAACGATTATATTCAACAAATACCTCAGCTTGAACTGAAGCAAAGCTACACAGACCCATTGAAAGCGATGTCAGACATCTCCATCAATGAGCATGTTGATTTTATCTTTATGGATATCGATATGCCTCGTATTTCAGGCATTGATCTTTCTAAAAATATACGGAATAAGACAAATAAGCTTATTTTCACAACAGCACACACGAAATATGCTTTTGAGGCTTTTGAGGTGGAAGCGGATGCTTATTTGTTGAAGCCATTTACCTTTGCGAAATTTGCTTTAACTATCAATAAATTGCTTAACGATAATCCGCGAGTCCGAATGGAGGATAGTTCAAAGGAGTTTTACGTTAAAACCACGGAGGAACGTAATCGCTTTGTCCGCATAAAATTTGATGAGGTGATTGCGGTCGAAAGTGTGAAGAATTACATTAAAATCTATACAACTACAGAAGAGATAATGACCTATCTCACCTTAAAAGAGATAAAAGAGCGGTTTGATGAAACCGATGACTTTATACAAATCCATCGCTCATTTATTATATCGAAAAACTTTATCGAGAAAGTAGAGGGAAGTCTCGTCAAGCTACCTAAAAACATGCTCATTCCTATAGGAACCTTTTATAAAGATGCCTTTTATGACTACTTGTTGAAAAATACAATAAAGACTGGCCGTACATAACTAAGCCAGCCTTTAAACCAACCAACTAAAACTATTTAAATTCTTAATTTGTGAAAGTCCAGGTAAGAAGCTCTGTAGTGTTGCTTTCATTTTTTACTTGACCATTTTTTTTTACCTGCTTAAACAGAAAAACTGTTTTTTTTGTAACTTCAATCTTTTTCATGGCTTTTCTTTTAAAATTGGGAGTTATTCTAATGAGGTACAAAATTTTTACACAGAATGCACTCTAGCTTACACGAAACCGAAAATTATGGGTAAAATGTTTTTGAATTTTTTTTCGAAATACCGCGCTCACGTAATTACCTGGACAATATTTATGCTTTATGAAACGGTGATTGTGGGGATAGTCTCTGGAAAATTTGGGAAGCCGGCTTCATACCTCGTTCACTACACTTTTTATATCTGTCTATTTTATTTGCACGCGCATTATGTTTTACCAAAAATTTTGAAAACAGGAGTAGCTTTTCTAACCTTACCAATAGGCATCGTTCTTGAAGTAATTGCTTACTATTTGTTTTATTACGTTATTGCATATTTGGCAGCATACTATCCTGGGTTCTTCGGAATTGAACGTATTAACTTTGAGAAAGCAAATCTTATAAAGGTTACATGGCGAACATTGTATTTTATAGGCTTTTCCACAGGATATTACTTCCTTATTAATTTGTTGAAAGAAAGAGAACGAACAGCGACCCTTGAAAAACAGCGATTACATCAAATTATTGCCCAACAGAAAATGGAAAAGGAGCTTACTAATGCACAAAATGCGTATCTAAGAGCACAGATCAATCCTCACTTCTTATTTAACACGCTCAATTTTATCTATAACAAAACGCGTAAATCGGCACCTGTTGCTGCTGACGCTATTTTAACCTTATCCGCCATGATGCGTTATGCAGTGGAGAGTAGTGAAGAAAAGGGTTATATAGCCATCGAAGAGGAAATAGAACAGGTGCATAATTTGATTCACCTGCATCGTTTAAGACAAAACCACCAAATTTATTTTGATATTGAAGTGGAGGAAAGAGTTCGTAATATCTGGATGATTCCATTGGTTTTGATAACCTTAACGGAGAATATCTTTAAACATGGCAACTTATCGCTGTCAAATCATCCGGCTACTTTAAAACTTTATACCGATCAAGACAACTTATTTATTGAGACAAAAAACCTTATCAACGCTATTCATAACACTACAGGCTTGAGTAAAGGATTAGAAAATATAACTAAACGACTTGAGCATACTTACGGAGACCAAGCAAGCTTTTCATATTTTGCGGACGGGAAGAACAATTTTGAAACAAAAGTTCAAATCAAGCTTGCTGTTTTAAACGGTTTTGTTGCGCCAGCAGCTCTTTCAGATAAAATTGGTAAATAATCAGTTCGTGGACGCGTTGATCGGTGGTAAATAGTCGGTTAACATGCATATGGACTAAATCCCGTATTAGCTGTAAGGATTCGTTTACATTTGTTTGTTTCAGTAGAAGGGAAACTTGTTTTAATAAGGTTTGATAAGCCCTTTCAATTTTTTTAGGCAGGGATATACTCACTTTTTCTTTTTTGAGATGGCTAAATAATTCATTGATTGCTTTAAATCCTTTCATTTCTACCTTAAATTCTTCGGCAAAAGCATCACTGCCATTTTTAATAAAAGCGCTTATTTTCTTAGGATCATCATCTAATTGGTTAAGAAGATCACCCAATAGACGCAATACTAGTCTATAAGAAGTATGCTGATCAATATTGTTTTTAATTAACATGAACGTGTATTCACTATCCTTCCAAAAGCAATGTTCAGCTTGATCGATGGTGGAAATACCGTACCGTTCAATTTCTCTATGATAATTTTTTATTTGTAAATCGGAGATGATGCCACTTTCGATTTCTCGAGATAGGTGTTTGGTCAATTGAAAGATTGCTTCATGAAAGGATGTGGGGTCTGTTAGCTTGAGACGTAATCGTATGTGAGGGGAAGGAGCCGAATAACGAATAAAAAACCATTTCGATATGTTAGGTTTAACTTTTTCTAAATAAGGAGAAATGTTTTCGGTTAACAGCACATTTGAATGTAACGGATGTATATAGATTTCAACGTATAACCAGTCTTGTCCTATCATTGAAATTCGTTGATCAGCATTGATCTTCGTAAGGCCTGTCGAAAAAGTTTTATATCGGTTTGCTGTATCGTGCAAGTGAATGTTCAACTCAGATAAAAAAGGTCGTTTTTGCTTACTTTTGATTGCCGATTTTTTTGGTAAAGCTGCTTCCGTGATATATAGTTCCTTTCCGCTTTTTATATATTGCAGTAAGAATTCGAGATCTTCATCTGAATCCTTACTGAATAGCAGGTATTGATCGCTATTTAAACATTTGAAGGTTGAAGGTATTCCTGCTTTTTTTAGGTATTTCTTTAGCGCCCTGATCGGTATAGACTCATTTAAAAAAGTCTCTCCGTTTATCCTCCACATCCGAGGAGAAAACACAAGGTTTTTGTAGTTAACCCGAGGATAATAGTTAAGTTGAGGAAAAATCTTATTTAAATTAATTGTTAGACTGGTAAGTAGGTGCTGATGTTGTATGTCGCATAGAAGACGAAATATCGATAAATCAGATCGTGTATAATTATAGGCGCTAGCTAAACGTGGAACGATACGTTTAGCTAGGCTTTTCGCGCGCAGGACAATTTCATTGCCTTTTACACTAATATAAACATCGTCTAGTCGTAATTGATGTTCGTTCTCGGTCCACGTGAGCAGAGGTAGCTCATAATGATAAAGGTTATCCCGTCTATTAACGTTATCGACTTTCCGCTCGGATTGATAAGCAAGGTCAAAAAATATGATTTCGGGATTAGCCTCTTCCTCTATGCGCACGAGCTCTTTACTGTACCGAGTCAAATTGGGATTTTCCAAGGTAAATCGGCCTATAAGTGAATTTGCGGTAGCTCCGCCAGCCTGTTGGATTAAAATTTGGCCGTCTATCTCCTGTATAATCAGGCTAAATGTATTGGGTAATTTAGTGACATATTTCGGAAGATTGTGCTTCGCTAGTTCTTCGAGCTGAATATCTTCCCCTTTCAAGATCCCATTTAATAAAAACTGATGGAAAGGGGTGTAAGGTATTTGTTCGTTTTCTTGTATCCGACTGCCTTTTAAAAGCTCTATTAATTCGTCTGTGTGTGGCGATGATTCCAATTCATTGTATCCCACACCTAGTTCCGGGTCCAAGGCTTCCAAGAGCGGAACTTCCCGATATTCGAATTTAAGTTGGAAAGCACGCTTAAAATCTTCCAATGGCTTATGGACGGGTTGGGGTAAATAGTCTTTTATAAAATTAATGGCCTCCGGTATTACTTTAAACTGCTGTGTGCTGAGACTACCTTTAAGCAACGATCGGGTAGCAATTATATAGGGATTTTCTTTAAATTCTTGCCCGTCCAGTCCAACTCGCTTAAAGTAATCCGTACCGATGATATTGGGATGTAGATCAGTCAATAGCAGCTGCAATTCGATGAGCTGAATCAGAAAATCGTCTACAACTGCTAATTCTAGTTCATACTTACTGATGAGATGCTCTACTATTTTTTCTTTGGCAATAGTGGTTTTACATCGCTGCAGTACATCTTCGATAATTGCTTGTTTATCAATCGATGCAATTTCAAAGGTGCCGTCTTCCAAGGTGCTGATGTAACGTAATTGATCGCCGCAGGGGTAAACGGACGTGTTGGCCTGAAAAAATTTGGCGTTCTTATAAAGATTGGGTAGATCGGATAGTAAGGTATCTTTATGAATCCAATTCGTAAACGTATGTAACGTAGGATCTTTCTCAACGATAACTTCGGATCCCTCTCTTTCCAAGGGGACCATCGTGATGGAACCAAAGGGACCAAAAGGTGTGGCCCGGAAGCGTGCCCGATTGAAATACTTCCAGCAAGAAAACCTTACTTTCTCGGGTAGTTTATCATAATCTTCTTTTCTGATGTCTTTAATCTGCTCATAAAGGTCTTTTGACGAAATTTTAATGGCTTCTTTCAGCTCGTCCCACTTGTCTTCTAAAGTATCTTCATATGAAAAAAGAGGGGTACGGCAAATAAGGGTAGGAAGTAGTTTAAGGTCCATATGGATAACGTTTTTTATAAGACGCAGTTTTTATCCAATGGTTACATGGTAAATTAAAAAGCTTGCCTCCCGCAGGGAGGGTAAAAATTAAACCTGCCTGCGGGAGGCAGGAAGTCAAAACCCCGACGGGCTCATTGATGCGTCAGGATTACCTTCGGTGAACTCTCGTTGCGTCGGTTTCGCTTTCATATAGCTAAAGGTGTTTATATTAATTTGATCTCTCTTTACCTTGATGCAAAGAGAGGCAAACATCAAGGCTTTGTAAGCTACCTCGCTCCTGATGGCAAAGCATCATTGGCGCGTATTGGAGCCGTTTCACTTCCTCAATCCACTTGGGTATTGCGATATGAACAGACGTGTAAATGCTTTGCTGCTCGTTGCTTCGGTATCCTCCAAGGCCATTTTACCCACGCGCAGGGCTATACTTAGGGCTGAAGATAATAATACGTCCGGTTAAAAGTAAAAGCCCGACGTCTAAAACAATGCCGCTGCCTGCCTGCGGTAGGCAGGAAGTGGCGATTTTATTCACTACTTCATTATTTTCAAAGGTGTTCATAGACTCCCTACAGTCGGCTCTTTGCTTCTTTATTTCGCGGACCTTCCCGTTAGGGAAAGCTTGAATGCCTTAAAAAACGAAAACTTAATGAAAAGAAAGAAGTTAAAATAAACGGTCTTTTTTTAAAGCGAACCCCTTTAATAAGGTAACGAAGCATCAATAACCCCGAAGGGATGGTCAAAATTCGAATGCTTAATGCCTATCGCTTAAAGCTTATAGCCTCTATTTAAACGTTATTGAACCATATTTGGAATCAATGCGTACCTGATTGGACGAACTCTTACCAAAGTAGCCATTATATGTTTTATGGAGTTTGGGGCCTCGTTCACTTGGATCGGGTTCTTCTTTGGTAACAACCGCATCACCCTTGTCAAATCCGCCATAACTAACGTCTACTTGATAGGAAAAATGGGCTGCCGGATCAATACGGATGGTGCTAGAAGAGTAGGCTGCGTCCAGATTGAGCTTTTGGATGCTTTTATCTAATCCGATCTTAAAACCGCCCGAGTACTTAATGTCAACGTTTCCTGAGCTGATGAGCGTGCCAATTTGACTACCTCCGCAGTAGCCGATATTTAATTGTATATTATTGGCTTCACCTAAATCCATGCTGCCATATTTGAAATCCATCATTGCATCTTTCACGGAAAGAATTTTAGCTGAACCGTAACTGGAATGGACGCGAATATTATTACCTGACAATCTGCCGGCATTTAAGCTGCCGTAGGACACGTCTAAGTCCACATCGCCCGCTAAATCAGGTAGCACAACTGTTCCGTATTTATTGTTGATGGCGAGCGAATTGTCCTTCGGTAAAGAAATAAGGTAGTTAATCTGTACCCCTTTATTGTTCCCGCTGATTATGTTATTCCACCAACTGGATTTCCCTTTATTAATCTGCGTGCTAAGTGAAATATTGTTCGGTGATTTAGTCTCCGATATGGATACACTGTTGATAATTTCTTCGGCTCTACTTCCGGAGGCGTCTATGGCTCTAATCGTTATGTCGACTTTAATTTCGTTCTTTGTCCAAGTTTTTACTTCAACCTTTCCATAGCGGTTATTAATGCTAAGTGGGGTGTTTTTGGAGATGATATAAACTTTTTGTATCGTTTTGCTTTGCTCCACTCCATTTGTGAGAGTTGCATTTTCTTGGTCGATTAGTAATCCCTCCTGTTCCCAGTCGATACCTTCTATTTTTCCTGCGATTTTATTAGCCTGTTCTTCCGAAAAGCTAGCGATCCGTTCCGCTTGCTGAACAATTCCTTCTGTATCGATTTCCTTCAGACCTTTCACTAGTTCAGTTGTCATCCGTTCGATCTTCTCGCCTGTGGCTTCCAAGCGGCGAGCTAGCTTATTTTCCTCGTCATTATTTTGTGCCATCAGTTTAAACTGACTTGATACAAGCAAGGCAATGATATACACAGAAATCTTATACCTGTTCATGAGAAGATTTATTTTCTTGTTGATGGATATAATTCAAAATTTCCAATTGCTGATTGAGCACCTCAATTTGCATCTTAAGGTTATTGATCATGGCTTCTAAAGTAAGCTCTTTATTCGGACTTTGATCCAGTTCGGTTTTAAGCTGTTTATAGTTCCGCTGCATCTTATCAATAACTTGGGTGAATTCTTGATATAGCTGCGGGTTTTTCGTAGCCATATTTGATAAAGCATCCCTTTTTTCACTAATTAAGGATGCGTATTCTACTTGCTGTTTCGCCAATATAGGGTCGATTTGACTATAATCCAGACGATTCGATGTGCGTGCTTTGTAAAGCAAAAATGCAGCACTGCATACTAATACAAACATGGCGGCCATCGATATAATGGTTCTAAGACGTAAGGATCTCTCGCGCTTTTTTAGCAAATCTTCCCCCTCGAAAACAGCTGTTATGTTCTCCCAAATCCGATCAGGTGGTAATTCATTATCAAACGCTTTCCTGTTTTCAGAAATGAATTTCTCAATATTTCCCATACCTAACATTTTTTACGAAGCTTCTTTTGGCTAAAGAGCGGCTTCTATTAATTTTCCAAACCCACATTTTTGATGATACTATATTATTTTAATTCTTGAGTATCTCCAATAGTTTTCTTTTTGCTCTTAAAAATTGCGTACGAGATGTGTTCTCGCTTATTTTAAGTATATGTGCTATCTCCTCGTGGTCGTAACCTTCCAGTAAATAAAGGCTTAATACCACGCGATAGCCATCTGCCAGTTGATTGATTGCTTCTTTTACTTGTTCTACTTGAAAGCTGTAGTTGTTCTCTTCTATTTCTTCGTCCGCCACATCGTCTATATCACTGATGGATTCGAAAACAACGGTTCTCTTTCTTAGTGCGGAAAGCGATTTATTAACAACAATCTGTTTCATCCATAAGCCGAAGGTGCTTTCTTGTCTAAAGCTGTCCAATCGCTTGAAAGCGTCAATAAATGCATCCTGTAGTACGTCGGCCGCTTCGTCCGCATCGATTACAATACGCAAAGCCGTATTATACATAGCTTTTGAATAAAGCTTGTACAACTTAAACTGAGCTTGCCGATTACCTTTCTTACAGTCGGCAATCAAATCTTCATGCGGGTCGCTATAGCTGACTTCCAATGTAATTGTTTATTGTTCTTTGCCTAATAGACGCAATAGGTTTATAGATGTTGCACGTTGTTTATTTTTTTTAGTGAGTTAAGTAGGGAAGTAGTTGACCGCCTACCGCTTTTTATCGCATCAATTTTCGAGAATACCATCCTTTTTATCTATGTTTGGCTTAATTTCTTAAATCACGGAAAATATAGTGTAAGCGAGTAAATGACAGAAATCATATTAAAAAAGGGTAAGGATAAAGCAGCTTGGCAATTACATCCGTGGATCTTCTCCGGTGCCATCGCGAGGATAGTTGGAAAGCCTGCAAATGGTGATCTGGTAAGCGTTTATAACGATGATCGTGAATTTATTGCCTATGGTTATTACAACGGTGAGTCGCGCGTGGCAATACGTCTTTTGGAATGGGATCCTGCAAAAGAAGTAAATGAAAATTGGTGGAGAGAGCGAATCCAAAAGGCTGTAAAGGCGAGAAATGGTATCTTTAATGAACAGACAAATACAGCCCGGTTGATTTTTAGCGAGGCTGATTTTCTACCTGGATTGATAGCAGATCGTTTTGGCGATTTCATATCTTTACAAATATTAACTAGCGGTATCGAACGCGTTAAATCGATCGTCGTGGATGAATTGCAGAAGCTGCTTAATCCAAAAGGAATTTACCAACGCGAAGATGGAGCGGCGAGGGCACATGACGGTTTGGAGGCACAAGGGGGTGTTCTTTTCGGCCAACACCCGCCTGTCTTTGTTGACATTATTGAAAATGGAATACATTATAAAGTGAACATTGCAGAAGGCCAAAAGTCTGGCTTTTATTGTGATCAACGGACCAACCGGTTAATTGTAGCCCAACATGCTCCTGACAAAAAGGTATTGGACTGTTTTTGCTATTCAGGCGGATTTAGCTTAAACGCCTTAAAAATGGGTGCGTCCCAAGTGTTTAGTGTGGACAGCTCGGCTTTGGCTATCGAGACCTTGATCCAAAATATTAGCGAGAATGCGTTCGACAAGTCGAAGCACAAGGCCATTCAAAGTGATGTAAACAAGCAGCTAAAGGCATTTAAAGAGCAGGGCGAAAAGTTTGATCTGGTGATTTTAGACCCGCCCAAGTATGCCCCTTCCAGGAGCAGTTTAGAAAAGGCTTCCCGTGCTTATAAAGAATTGAATAGGTTGGGCTTATTGTTATTATCCAGTGGTGGTTTGCTGGCAACCTTCTCCTGCTCGGGAGCGATGGACATTGACACCTTTAAGCAGGTACTGGCTTGGGCTGCCTTGGACGCCGGCAAAGAGATTCAGTTTATTGATCAGTTCAACCAACCGGAAGATCATCCTATCAGAGCGTCCTTTCCGGAGGGTGAATATCTAAAGGGACTACTTTGCCGCGTGCTTTAATGGATGTACTTATGGAGTGAATTTACTGGTATTATTGATTATTTTTTGACACATGCGTATCTATTTACTATCTTTTGTTCTTTTCTTTTTTGTTTTTGAAGGCTTTTGTCAATCTAATGAGAGTTTGAAGCCGATTTTTCAAATGATCAATGAAGAAGTACTTCAGCACTCGGAGGCTTATCATAATCTGGAAACATCTACCCTTCGTATAGGGCATCGCCTAACCGGTTCGGAGAACGGTGCCAAGGCTGAGCAATTTGCATATGATCTCTTCAAGTCTTACGGTTTCGACGAGGTATCCTTTCAAACGTTTAAAGCAGAAGGCTGGAGCAGGGGCGCGCTTTCTTTAAAAGTAACCGGTAATGCTGGGGAAAGAGAAATCAAAGCGGTATCCCTTGCGCATGCTCCTACGAACGCGAGCTTGCATGCAGAAATCGTTGATATGGGCAGTGGCCTCGAGGGAGATTATCTAGTTGACCCGGATAAAGCAAAAGGGAAGATTGTACTAGCTTATTTGGGCGTTTTGCCGGACGCCAACCCACTTGCGAAAAACTTACATCGATCAGAGAAAACGGCCCTTGCCATTAAATACGGGGCAAAAGGTATCATCCTTTATAACACAGTTCCGGGAGGCGTATTACTTACGGGAACCGCCTCGGTGACTGGAAAGCTCATTCCTATTCCGGCTGTTTGTATAGGCTTGGAAGAGGGCTTGGCATTAAAGGATTCGTTGAAAAACAAAGGGCGACTTAATGCTTCCATCGTGATGACTAATTATGCAGGCCCCGTCACGGCACGTAACGTTATTGCGCGTATTAAAGGGGTGGAATTACCCAAAGAAAAGGTTGTGGTTGGTGGACATTTAGATAGCTGGGACCTGGCTACGGGGGCCATTGATAATGGAATAGGTGCGTTTGCAGTAATCGATATGGCCCGTACCTTGAAGAAACTAAACGTAAAACCACGACGAACCATCGAATTTGTGCTTTTCATGGGTGAGGAGGAAGGCTTACTTGGATCTAAAGCTTATGTAGAGCAAGCGATACGGGATAAAAGTATCGAACACATTCGTTATATGCTGAATTATGACATGACCAATAACCCAAAGAGTTTTCAATCCAGTCTGGAAAGTAGCAGAACGTTGTTTGAGGCCATCGGAAAGCAAGTGCAAGCCATTGATACAACATTCAAAAATAATTTTGAGGGTAGAGCAGGTTTGCATAGTGATCATCAGCCGTTTATGCTGCAAGGGGTGCCTACCGGCGGCGGTGGTGATACGTATCTTAGCAAGGATGTATTAAACTGTTATCATGCGGATTGCGATCATATAAACTTAGTGGATAAACCGGGGCTTATTAATACAGTTCGTTTCGGTGCGATGCTGGCTTATGGCATTGCGGAGGCACCGGTGATTGATACTAAACGCCTTTCCGATGAGGAAGTAAAGGCACTCATGATCGAGAACAAACTGGAAGAACCTTTGCGTATTTCCGGGGATTGGCGATGGCTTGAATAGTTTTAAGTACATCTCACAACCGGCAACTCACAACTATTTTTCGTATAAAACTTTTTATCTAAGTTTGCAGCCGCAATGGGAAAAGATAAATTAAGAAAGTTTGCTGAGATCGCTACGTTTGATAATGTCCTACAGTTAGAGGAAGGAAAGGTGATGAAGGGGCAATGGGCTGAGAAACATTTTGGTAATAATAACCCAATTGTCTTGGAGCTTGCCTGTGGCAAAGGGGAGTATGCTGTAAACCTGGCAAGACTTTTTCCAGAAAAGAACTTTATTGGAGTAGACTACAAGGGAAATCGCATATGGCGGGGGGCAAAAACGGCATTGGAAGATAACATTTCAAATGTGGCCTTTTTAAGAATACAAATTGAGACGCTCCTGGATTTTTTTGAAAAAGGGGAAGTAGACGAAATCTGGATAACGTTTCCGGATCCACAACCTCAAATTAGCCGTGAAAAAAAGCGGTTGACATCCGATAAGTTCTTAGAACGCTATCATTGGGTATTAAAAGAAGGCGGCTATGTCAATCTTAAAACGGATAACGATGGTTTGCATGCCTACACATTCTCCAAAATAGAAGAGCTGGGATTAAAAGTGCACTGTAAAACCGAAGATTTATATCATTCCGAGTTTGTAAACGAGACGCTTACTATCAAAACTTATTACGAGAAAAAATACCTAGCTGACAATAAGAACATCAACTACTTGAAATTTTCTTTTAATTAATGCTAATATCACTGTAAGGGTCAAATTTTACAATATACTATCAGCTTCCTCCCTAAACAGGGATTACCTCAGTGAAATTCCATCGGTCGATTTCGCCTTTAACCTACTGATAAAAGTGTTTAGATTATAAGAACGTTTTTTTTTGTCACTTTCTTCCGCAGAAAGTAACCAAAGACTCATCGCTTGGAACTTTGCTACGATGGTAGTGCCTCAACCTGCAAGCCGCAAACTTCCTAGGCGATATTTCAGCTGAACGAAGAGCTTTTGGGGGCAGCCATAGGGGCCCCGAGTGTCGGATAAACGGCCTTGGAGGATACCGACGCAACGAGCAGCAAAGCATTTACTCCTCTGCTCATATGGCAGTATCCAAGCGGATTGAGGAAGTGAAACGGCTCCAATACGCGCCAGTGATGCTTTGCAATCAGGTGCAAGGTAGCCTACACCGCCTTGATTTATTCACATGTGTTTGTTTTCAGATGAGTTCATGAACTCATCACTACGTTCTTCGGTTTGCTCAACTTTTATCAAGAAA
This sequence comes from Olivibacter sp. SA151, assembly GCF_054130995.1. Taxonomy (NCBI): domain Bacteria; kingdom Pseudomonadati; phylum Bacteroidota; class Sphingobacteriia; order Sphingobacteriales; family Sphingobacteriaceae; genus Olivibacter; species Olivibacter sp. SA151. The sequence goes on from NZ_CP096391.1 coordinate 289,352, forward strand.
AGTTGAATAAAAAAACGTTCTTTTTTAAAAGCGAATCCTGTTATTTTTAGGTGTTATATTCGACAGTCATTTAAAATAGTTATAGGAATTGAAAAAGGATGCAACAAAGGTTCACATTGCGACACAATGGTACATTGTATATAAGCGTTAATTTGCCTATGTTTGCAAAGTCAGATCTTATAAGAAACAAATGGAAAAGAAGAAGTTCTCTACCGGGCTATCTCTATGGGTTTTTCTTTGCCTTTGCCCAACGATACTCTTTGCTCAAGATAGCCTTTCTATTATACCAGCACCAACATTTTTACAAGAAAAGCCCGGATACTTTCAATACCCGGAATTAGCGGAGGTCTACGTAAGTCAAGATTTTACAGAAGAAGTTGAATTGCTCCGAACCCATCCCTATATCCATTTTGAAACGCCTCATAAGCTGAAATCCAGGAAAAAGATGCCCGAAAGCGGTATTTTTTTGCTTAAAGCCGAAGCCGAGGATCGCCTGCCCCAACGCGCTTATCAATTGGAGGTAGACACAGGAAAGATAACGATCATAGCCCATGATCGTCAAGGGGTAATACACGCTTTAGCGACACTCACCCAAATTGCTTATACGCAATCAAACGAACGCTTGCTACCGGCTGTTTCCATACAAGACGAACCTGCTTTTGCTTATCGGGGATTAATGCTTGACGTGTCTCGACATTTTTACCCGATTTCTTTTTTGAAGCGAATGATTGATCTGATGGCCCTATATAAGTTAAACACCTTTCATTGGCATTTAACGGATGGGGCGGGATGGCGTCTGGAAATAAAAAGATATCCTCAACTGACGCAAAAGGCGGCGTGGAGAAATTATCCTCGTTGGAAGGATTGGTGGAATTCAGGACGAAGATACTTGGAAGTGGGAAATCCTAATGCTTCCGGTGGGTACTACACGCAAGAGGAAGCGCGTGATTTTGTAGCCTATGCAGCTGAAAAGGGCATTACCGTAATTCCCGAAATTGAGATGCCCGGGCATAGTGAAGAGGTTTTGGCAACTTTTCCGCAGCTCTCCTGCTCAGGTGAGGCTTATAGAAATGCGGAGTTTTGTATCGGCAATGAGGAGACCTTTTCTTTTATTACTAATGTGTTAGATGAAGTGATGGATATATTTCCTTCTACGTATATCCATATTGGGGGAGATGAAGCAGACAAGAAAGCTTGGAAAAACTGTCCCAAATGCCAAGAACGGATAAAGAGCGATAATCTTCAAAATGAAGAAGGCCTGCAAAGTTATGCGATCAAGCGGGTTGAAGCGTATTTGAAAGACAAGGGGAGAAAACTCATTGGATGGGACGAAATATTGGAGGGGGGCTTGCCCACGGAAGCGACTGTCATGAGCTGGCGGGGAGAGCAAGGTGGGATTGAGGCGGCAAACGCGGGGCACGATATGATTATGACGCCCGGCGCTTATCTATATTTCGACTCTTACCAAAGTAATCCAATTGGTCAGCCGGAGGCCATGGGTGGTTTCTTACCTTTAGAGAAGGTGTATTCTTATCATCCCATTCCGGCTGAAATTGTGGCCGATCAACAAAAACATATTTTAGGGGTACAGGCAAATGTCTGGACAGAATACATGCCAACGCAGGAGCAAGTTGAATATATGGTTTTTCCAAGAGCTATAGCGTTGGCAGAAGTTGGATGGACACCTGCTGATAAACGGGTTTGGCAAGACTTTAAAAAGCGTTTGCAAAAACATTATTTGCTTTTGCAACGCTTGCATGTCAACTACTATCGACCTTCTTATGATGTTTCCATTGCGAGTAAATATGACATCAATAAGAAAAAGGCAACGGTAACAATTTCTTCTGAGCAATATAGTCCTGAAATAAGATATACGACAGACGGAAGCGAGCCAACAATGGCTTCTACGTTATACATTGACTCCTTGTCGCTCGTAAACACAACGACTATTAAGGCAGCTGTTTTTAAAGATTCTGTCCGTTTTGGTAAGGTGGAGGATTTTACAGTTGATATCCATAAGGGAATTGGTAAAAAAATCGTTTACAATAATCAATGGAATGACAAGTATCCGGCAAAGCTGGATAGTAGTTTATTAAATGGGCAATACGGTGGTCTAAGCTACGGTGACGGTGAATGGCAGGGATTTTTAGATGATTTTGATGTGACACTTGATTTTGAACGACGCGAAGAACTACATGAGATAAAGTTGCGGTTCATGCAGCTTGCAGGGCCAGGGGTTTATATACCGGGCAGTGTGAAAATATTAGCCTCTGATGATGGTAAGCATTTCCGTGAAATGGAAAAAATCGATAACGATGTGCCGACGACCGATCCGTCTTTACGATTTAAGACGTTCAGTTTCGATCTGGAGGGTCGACTTGCGCGTTACATTCGTATTGTAGGCCAAAATAATATGAAAGGATTTCTGTTTACAGATGAAATTGTGGTTTATTGAGCTAGGACTGAAAGGTCTTATATGGCACCATTGGTGCAATGGCGTAAGGTAAAAGGTCTAGAGGCATAAGCTATAAACCCCGCTTGGTTGTGGTTGTATCTGTCTGCGATAGGGGGGGAATGCAACTAACTTAATAACTCTTTAATATCATCTGCAGTTAGCGATTTTACAAAGCTCTCTTCGGTTGTTATTAGTTGATTGGCTATCGTCTTTTTGCGATCTTGTAAAGCCAGAATTTTTTCTTCTACACTATCTTTTGTGATAAACTTATAAATGAACACGTTTTTCGTTTGTCCTATACGATGCGACCGGTCGATAGCTTGTTGTTCTACAGCCGGATTCCACCAAGGGTCAAGAATAAATACATAATCTGCTTCTATAAGATTTAATCCAACACCTCCCGCTTTAATGGAAATTAGGAAAAGCTTAACTTCCTCGTTATTTCTAAAGTCATTAACCACATCTTCTCGGTTTCTTGTTGAGCCGTCTAAGTAAGCATACCTGATTTTTTTCTTATCAAAATGCCGGCGGAAAATTTCCAGTTGTTTTACAAACTGTGAAAATATAAGCACTTTATGTCCTCTTGATAAGACGCTGTCCAGCGTGTGCACCACGTTCTCGAATTTGCCCGATTCTCCCTCATAATCCTCGTCCACCATGCGCGGATGATTTGCCAGTTGGCGAAGTTTTGTTAAGCCCTGCAGTACTTGAATCTGTGATTTAACCATTAATTCGTCGAGCGATTGCTCTAGCAGAACGTTGCGATACTCCGATTTAATCTTTTCGTAATACTCGGCCTGTTCATCGCTCATTTTGCAATAAAAGATCTGCTCAGACTTTGGAGGAAGCTCTTGCGCTACCTGATCTTTTGTTCTCCTTAACACAAAGGGCTTGATAATCGCTTGGAGCTTGCGCGCCTTTTCTTCATCCTTTTTCTTCTCAATCGGAATTACAAAGTCGGACTGGAAATGAGCATGACTGCCTAATAATCCTGGGTTTAAAAAAGACATTTGCGACCAGAGATCGCCCACCGAATTCTCAACCGGTGTACCACTGAGCGTTAATCGATATTTGCTTCTTAGTTCTTTTACTGCTTTAAAGGACTTGGAACTTGGATTTTTGATGTTCTGGCTTTCATCCAAAATAATATAATGAAAATAAAATCCCTGTAATAATTCTTCATCGACGCGAGCGATGCCATAGGTAGTAATAACGACATCAAATTTTCCAAAATGGTCGTTTACTTTCGGCCTATTGGTGCCCGTATGAATTAATATATTTAATGCAGGTGCAAATTTCTCGGCTTCACTCTGCCAATTGTAAATGAGTGAGGTCGGCATGATGATCAGCGAGGTGCCTTGGATGCCTTTCTCTTGTAACTCTTCTCGCTCTTTTTGCAGCAATGCCAGGGTTTGCACCGTTTTTCCTAAACCCATATCATCGGCTAAGCAACCCCCAAAATGATAGTTTTTCAAAAAATGAAACCAGTTATATCCCGCTTTTTGATAACTTCTCAATGAACCTTTAAAATGGAGTGGTTGTGCAATATCGTCGATTTGTTCAAATTCCTGAAGACGCTGCAACTTGCGCTCCATACTAAGCCCTTGGATATTACTTTCACTTAGATCGTTGATTAAGCCAATATGATGTTTTTGAAGCTGAATGCTTCCTTTGTTTGCGGAATAATAAAACAGGTTATTAAATTGAGCAAACCAAGCTTCCGGAATAATCGCTATTTCTCCGGAAGGTAAAATAAACTCCCTCTTTTGATGCAGGATATGGTCTCGCAACTGAATAAAAGGAATTTCATATGGACCAAAGCGAACAATGGCATGAACATCGAACCAGTCATTTTCTTCTTTTACTTCCAGATCAATCTTGGTATTACCAAGTAAATATTTCCGGTGGTTTTCTGTTTTTTGCTCGATTTGATAACCCTTATTAATCAAAAAGTCGTGGTTTACGTTAATCCAGTTGATCAATAAGTGGGTGTTAGTGGCGCCGTCGATATGTTCCGGATGTTTTTTTATATTCAGGTTGTTGAAAAGCGGATCCGGTTTTGATAACCCCAAGTTCAAAAGTTCTTGTAAATGGTCTTCCTCCCATTTTAAGGAACGTTTTACCCGATGGAAGGTGTAAAGATCTTCTGATTCTTTGTAATCCATTCGAACGGTAACCTTATGTTCGCTACCGGCATCAAAGGTATACGGGCCATATTTAAATTGCAATTGCGCAAAGGCATCGCCATTGGTGGTATTAACAATTTTAAGCAAGGGAGATGCCTCATGTTGATAGGTTTTGATATCAAAGCCTTCCGCGTAGACGTGGTGCTTAGTGATCAACGACCGTACAAATCGATCGAAGTAATTATACTCGGTATTTCTGGGGATGCTGATATAACGCTTATTTAGGAAAGGCGATAGTTTTTTTCCGTCTAAATCTTGTTCAAAAGAATATAGCGTTCCTTCTAATAATAGCCAAGCAGGTTCATTGCTGATGATCTGCGCATTTTTGTACATAAAATCAATGCGCAGTCCCTGATACTTTATGGTCGGGAAATAACGTGTTTCTTCCGCATTTCTGCGAAAATGAAACAGTACGGAAGCAGGCTCGGGAGCAATCGTCAGTTTTTCTTCTACGGGCCATCCCTCTTTGCTCATTAGGTAAAGTGGTTTATCGCGGATAAGCTGTAAGATGGCTGCCAGTTTTTTATCTATTTTTGGACGGATATAATCAAATAATTTTTTGTCGAAGATTTTGCTGAAGAATTCGCGTGGGCGAATCGCTTTTTTATGCATCTTTTTGATGAGTTCCGATTGCTCTAGCTCGTCCAGCAGTTTAATGATTTTTAAGTCGTTGTCTTCGAGTGCGGGTGCATACTCGCGAGCGGTATTGCTAAAAATTCGCTGATAGGTAAGTGAAAATTCGCCATTTGGATTTAATTGTACAATGTGCGGCTCAATTAAATAACCCAAAAATTCATGTTGACATAACGAATAAACTAAACTATATGGTTTTTGCGTATCTATTCTTAGCATTATCTGTCGTTAAAAAAGCTTTAAATATAAGGTTTTTAATAATATATTGCGAAATATTGCCCTATTGCTCATGAAATTTTTTCTGTTTTTTTTCTATTTACTGTTAGCTGCCTCCTTGTCCGCCAGGCAGCAAGCAGACGACCTTCATAAAAACGCAATCGTGATTGATTTGCATAATGATGTTCTTTCGGAATCAATTATCACGGGAAAAGATATAACAAAGCGATTGACCAAAGGTCATACGGACTTTCCAAGGTTGAAGAAAGGGGGTGTTGATGTACAATTCTTCTCGGTATGGTGCGACGGGAAAAAATTAAAGCCCTTTCAGTATGCAAATAGGCAAATAGATGCTTTGAATGAACTGATAGAACGGAATACAGACCAAATAATCCTTGCTAAAAGTGTAGGTGATATTTATAAAGGGGTGCAACAAGGTAAAATAGTAGCGATGCTCGGGGTAGAAGGGGGACATATGATTGAAAATCAGCTTAGCAATTTGGATAGCTTATACCGTAGGGGCGTACGCTATTTAACCTTAACATGGAATAATAGTACTGCGTGGGCCTCTTCGGCAGCTGATGAGCGGAAAGGAAAGCGTCGGGGGCTGACAGACTTTGGGAGGCAGGTGGTTAGGCGGATGAACGAATTAGGCATGGTAATTGACTTGTCGCATGTAGGAGAACAGACTTTTTATGATGTACTGAAGATTACGGATAAGCCGGTTTTTGTATCACATAGCGATGTTTATTCCATTAACCCACATTACCGAAACCTGACGGATCAACAGATCAAAGCTATTGCTAAAAATGGCGGGGTTATCGGCGTGAATTTTTATGCGGATTTTTTAGATCCAACTTTTCGCCGGAATGTAAGTCTGCTATATGCAAAGCATATCAGTTCGACGGATAGCCTGCCGGTAAGTATAGATAAAAAATATCGTCTGCTTCCTGTTCAAGTAAGGCAACAACTGGCACCACCGCTATCGCTCGTTGTGGATCATATCAATTATTTGGTACAAGTGGCTGGTATTGACCACGTGGGTATCGGTGCAGACTTTGATGGCATGGACGCTACCCCGGCAGGATTGGCGGATGTAGGTGAATACCCTCATTTAACCGAAGCACTTATTGCATGTGGTTACACCGATGAAATGATTAAAAAAATATGGGGCGGCAACGTGCTGCGTGTACTTCGCGCACAAGAGTGACGATATTATTTGTCGTTTCCTGTATCGCCCTTTTTGAGTCCCGGTTTAAACCGAGGCTTAAAGCCTAAAGGTTTAGCTTCAGTGCTCGCGGCGTTGTGCTCGGGGTCTGTATTCGGATTTGTATGAGGAACCTCCGCTTTTGCTTCCGGAGCCATATTTTTTTTATCCTCCTCAGCACGGGGATTGGATGTTTGTTGCGGTTTTTCCGTAGACGTTTTATTTGTAATACCGGCTTTGAATCTAGGCTTAAATCCCGTAGGCTTCGAAATAGTAGGCGGTTCATTAGCAGCCGATTTGTCGGACACATCTTTCGCATCTTTTGACTCGCCCTCCACCTTACTTGCTTGGTTTGAGGGGTGGTCAGGTTCTTTCCGCAGGTGTTCGGCTGCTGTTTTATCGGTAAGGCCAGCTTTGAACCTGGGTTTGAAGCCCATGGGTTTGGATAGGTCTTTTGGTTCACCGGTCTTCTGTGTTTCAGAAGGTTCCTCTGTTTTGCCTGTTGTTTCAAGTTGCTTAGGCAGCGCCGGTTCTTCTTTTGGTGTTGCCGTTTCCTTATTTGTTACGCCAGCTTTAAAACGGGGTTTAAAACCGGACGGCTTATTGACATGGTCGGTAGCTGGCGCTACAGTTGGAGGAGTATCCTCACCCTTTACAGATTGATCTTCTGCATGGTCTTCTTTGGAACGCGTGGTCTGTCCCGGTTTAAATCTAGGCTTGAAACCGGTGGGCGCTTTGCTTGCACTATCCGTATCCGTTTCGGGGTTCGGAGCGGGTTTTGCTTCTCCGGTAGGTGGAGTTGCTTTAAACCGCGGTTTAAAGCCGGTCGGTTTCGCGGCTTGCGGGGATTCTGCTGCAGCAATGGCCTTGTTTTCGTCCAAAGAGGAAGTGCTAATGGGCGCCTGAGATAGGCCAACCTCTTCTTTGAGATGATAGCTTTTCCGTAAGCGGTTAAACCAGAATTTCTTTGTATGGTCGAAGCTCTTTTCGCCCATTAGCTCAAAATGACTTTTGAACTCTCTATACAATTGAGGTTCCACCTTCTCTAATTGGCGAAGGTCTATCCTTTTTTTTATAAAGAAATCTTCGAAAGTCATTCTTTTAGTATTAAGTATCAGATATCAAGTATCGGGTATCAAGTACCCAAGTATCATTCTGGCTACTTACCTGCCTGCCGGCAGGTGTCTTTTATCTTGATACTACTAATTAAACCATATTATGATACACCGCTTGTACGTCGTCGTCTTCCTCAATCTTATCGATGAGTTTCATCACTTCTGCAGAAGCCTCTTCCGAAACTTCAGTTGTAGAGAGGTTAATGCGCTCTAATTTAGCACTTTTTACGTCAATGCCCTTTTCTTCTAATAGTTTTTGCATATTGCCGAAGTCCTCGAAAGACGTTTGTACTACCACAATGTCGTTTCCTTCTTCGTCTGCTTCGACGTAGAGTTCCTCCAGGCCGCCATCGATTAACTCCAATTCCAGTTCTTCTAAATTCAGGTCTTCTGTCGCCGCAAAACGGAAGATTGACTTGCGTTGAAAGATAAAGTCAAGTGAGCCCGTTTTACCTAAAGAACCGCCTGCTTTAGTGAAATAGCTTCTGATATTAGCCACTGTTCTATTGGTATTGTCAGTGGCTGTTTCGATTAAAATGGGTACTCCATGTGGACCATAGCCCTCATAAACATGCTCTTCGTAACCTTTGGCGTCTTTCTCAGATGCACGTTTGATCGCAGCTTCTATCCGATCTTTCGGCATGTTGACCGCCTTCGCGTTCTGTATAGCCGTGCGAAGACGTGAGTTGGACTCCGGATGAGGTCCGCTCTCTTTAACAGCGATGGCGATTTCCTTTCCAAGGCGTGTAAATTGGACCGCCATCTTGGCCCAGCGTTTAAATTTTCTTTCTTTTCTAAACTCAAATGCTCTTCCCATATAATGTATATTAAGTGGTTTCTAAATTTTGTTTTAGGTTTTTTATCATCTCCTCTGTCATTGCCGTGAGATTAAATTGTGGGTTCCAGCCCCAATCTTTTCGAGCATATTCATCATTGATGGAAGAAGGCCAGCCATCTGCAATTGCCTGGCGTGGATCATTATTCGAGTAGGAAATGGAAAATTCGGGAACATGTACTTTAATTGCTTCAGCTAATTCCGCCGGCGTGAAACTCAGGCCTGTCAAATTATAACTACTTCGGATTGTTAAATTTTCAGCAGGTGCATCCATTAATTGAAGTGTACCTTGGATTGCATCCTCCATATAAAGCATTGGTAAGCGAGTTTCGGCAGAGAGGAAGCACTCATAGGTTCCTTTACTCAAAGCTTCATGAAAAATGTGAATAGCATAATCCGTAGTGCCTCCGCCTGGAGCAGCCTTCCAGCTTATTAAACCTGGATATCGGATGCTACGAACGTCTAGGCCATATTTATTGAAATAATACTCGCACCAACGTTCACCGGCCTGTTTGCTGAGGCCATATACCGTACTTGGATCCATGATGCAATATTGAGGAGTTTCCTCTTTAGGTGAATGGGGTCCAAAAACAGCGATGGAACTTGGCCAGAACACTTTGTCAACGCGGTATGTTACGGAGAGATCCAATACATTCAGTAGACCGGTCATATTTAAATCCCAGGCCAATTTGGGATTTTGTTCACCAACAGCAGACAACACAGCAGCCAAAAGATAAACTTGTGTTGGTTTGTACTTTTCGAATAGAGATTGTAGTAGTTCTTTGTCAAGAACATTCACAATTTCAAAAGGACCCTGCGATGGGGTATTAGGTTGCCTTATATCTGATGTTACTACACTTTTTTCTCCATATTTTAATCGCAAAGCAGTTGCTAATTCCGTTCCGATTTGCCCGTTAGACCCGATAATGATAATGCTTTCTTCCATCGCCCACAAACTTAGATAAATTGCCTTTCATATGCAACTGAGTAGTGAGGTGTGCAGGGAAATCGCTTTTTAAAAAAAGAACGTTTTTTTTGTCACTTTCTTCCGCAGAAAGTAACCAAAGACTCATCGCTTGGAACTTTGCTACGACGGTGGTGCTTCAACCTGCAAGCCGCAAACTTCCTAGGCGATATTTCAGCTGAAGGAAGAGCTTTTGCGGGCAGCCATTGGGCCCCGAGTGTCGGATAAACGGCCTTGGAGGATACCGACGCAACGAGCAGCAAAGCATTTGCTCCTCTGCTCATATGGCAGTATCCAAGCGGATTGAGGAAGTGAAACGGCTCCAATACGCGCCAGTGATGCTTTGCCATCAGGTGCAAGGTAGCCTACACCGCCTTGATTTATTCACATGTGTTTGTTTTCAGATGAGTTCATGAACTCATCACTACGTTCTTCGGTTTGCTCAACTTTTATCAAGAAAAGTTGAATAAAAAAAACGTTCTTTTAATATAAACACCTTTATCAGCAGGTTAAAGGCGAATTCTCTGGTGAGGTGTGGTGATTACGCTTTTGATATGTTAACTATTGTTTGCCTAAAATTTGGTTGCCAATACGCAACTCATGCGATATTTTTTTATACCATCAACGGAGTTGTAAACTTCTACATAAACGAGGTAAATACCCACGGGGAGTCGCTGACCTGTATCGCTAACACCATCCCAAAATAGTGTGCCACTTGTACCAAGTAAATGGTTCCGGTATAAGGTTTTTACCAGCATTCCCTGTTCATTATATAGGTAGACATTCACCATATTACCGCTTTGCTGAAATCGATAATTGATTTGCAATAGATCTTCGAATCCGTCATAGTCAGGTGAAAATGTCTTTGAGCTAAGCCAGATAGCGTCATGCCGCTCAGTACGTTGCTGTGAGTTTCTGTATCCCGGTGTAGCATAACCCACCGAAGCCGCTGCGGAAGTGAAATTGCCCGGTTTATTGGTGTCTTCCTCAAAACTTTGTCTTTCCAAAGAAACTCCTTTCGGATTCTTTACCAGTGGATGGTGCATGCCTTCATGATAGTCGAGTCGGTCAATGATCGTTTGACCGCTTATAATTGCGATTGATCCGCCTGTATTGGGTAATTGAGGCATTGCCGCTATATCAATGAAAGCTGTTGGGTTTTCGGTATAATAATGATCTTTAACGATATTACCATCTTTACTTAGTACCATATATTGTTTAGGGTAAAAGGGTGTCTCTTTGGTCGCAAGAGGTCGGACGTTGATTAGACTATCCTTGTCAATAACGCGAGCGATCTGTAAGCTTTTTAAATCGATGGTTTTTTCCGACCGGTTATACACTTCAACAAACTCCACACCACTGGCTTTTGGATCGGGAAGTATCTCATTGATCAATATATCAAGTGGCTCTACCTGAGCGTGTAGTGTCGCGGTTAGTAAAGACAATAAGGATGAAGCTAATATAAGACAGATCTTATTCATGATCCAGGTTGTGGTTTGGTTTATTTCAGATGAGCTAAGATAAAAAGCTTGGTTGAGGCAGGCAAACGTTCAATCGCTTGGCAAGAAGAATGAACGAACTGAACAAGGTGTTTTCGAAAAAATGAACTTTGAAGAAGCTGATTGCTAAAAACATTCCTCTTTTTAACTTTAAAATTCGTATGTTTGAAGGTTAAAAAATAATGATTCATTAAAATTTACTATTAAAACAAAAATTTAAAACAAAACAATGAAAATTGCAGTCGTTGGCGCTACCGGGCTTGTCGGTTCGGAGATGTTAAAAGTTTTAGCAGAGCGCAATTTCCCAGTAACAGAATTGATTCCGGTAGCCTCTGAAAAAAGTAAGGGTAAGGAAATTGAATTCAAGGGAAAGAAGTATAAGGTGGTTACACCCGACGAGGCAATAGACTTGAAGCCGCAAATCGCTTTATTTTCTGCCGGCGGAGGAACGTCGACGGCGTATGCACCTCAATTTGCTGCGGCAGGAATTACTGTAATTGATAACTCATCTGCATGGCGTATGGACCCTACAAAAAAACTGGTCGTTCCGGAAGTGAACGCGCATGTACTCGCATCAGATGATAAAATTATAGCAAATCCAAACTGCTCAACCATTCAGATGGTTGTCGTATTGAAACCGCTTCATGAGAAATATAAAATAAAACGTGTTGTCGTTTCCACCTATCAATCGGTAACAGGAACAGGGGTGAAAGCGGTACAGCAGCTCAACGATGAACGAGCAGGCAAAGATGGAGAAAAGGCTTATCCTTATCAAATTGACCTTAATGTGATTCCTCAGATCGATGTATTCCAAGATAACGGTTACACAAAAGAGGAGATGAAAATGATTAAGGAGACGAATAAGATAATGGGGGATGATAATATCCGCGTGACCGCTACTACGGTGCGCATCCCGGTGATGGGAGGGCATTCTGAATCTGTCAATATTGAATTTGAGAACGACTTTGATTTAAATGAGGTAAGAGATCTACTTGCAAAGCAAACCGGTGTTATCGTCGTGGATGATCCGGCTAATTTGAAGTATCCAATGCCAAAAGACGCTCATGGAAAAGATGAAGTGTTTGTTGGACGTATCCGTAGGGATGAGAGCCAGGAAAAGACACTTAATTTGTGGATTGTGGCGGATAACTTGCGTAAAGGAGCTGCTACCAACGCCGTCCAAATTGCCGAATATTTAGTGAAGCAAGGCTTGGCTTAATGCCAATAGAAAATAAAAATAAAAGGAAGATGCTTGAAAGCCATCTTCCTTTTTTATTTTTGGTGCGTCAGCATAATAAACAAAACAATGAACAAGGCCTTCTTGAGAACCCTTTTTACAATTACCTGTTTGCTTCAATTTATATTTGGAGCCGAAATTGTAACCGCCAATGAAAAGGATACATTGCGTATTATTACCTATAATATTCATCATGCTAACCCACCGTCAAAGCCAGGACTTATCGATTTAGAGGCCATAGCAGCGGTTATTAATCAAAATAAGCCGGATTTAGTTGCTTTACAGGAGGTGGATGTAAATAACCGGCGATCGGGTAAAAACCTGAACGAAGCGGCAGCATTGGGAAGCTTGACAGGGATGCATCATCATTTTGTAAAGGCCATCGACTACGAAGGGGGTGCTTATGGTGTTGCCATACTATCTAAGTGGCCTATACAACAAAAGGATAGCTTAATATTACCAATGGCTGAAGGAAGTAATGGCGAACCTCGCGTACTCGCCATTGTAGCAGTAGAGCCGAAGCCCGGTAAACCGCTTGTGTTTGCTAGCACACATCTAGACCTAAAGGAGCAGAACCGGCTGTTGCAAGCAGAGGCCATCGTTAAGAAATTGAGCACCTATTCTCAACCCGTTATTTTAGGGGGCGATTTTAATGCAAAACCGGAATCCGACGTAATTAATCATTTTGATACCTACTTTTCAAGGAGTAAAACTAGCGGTAGTGCTGCTTTTACAATTCCTGAGGTAAATCCCGATCGGGAAATTGATTTTATTATGTTCAGACCGAAAAAGCGCTTTCAGTCGGTACGGCACGAGGTGATTAAAGAGCCTTATGCCTCCGATCACCTCCCCGTAATGGTTGAATTGACTTATTGAGCGGAAAATAACTAAAGCAAAGATGGTGTTAAGTAATGCTATAAGCATACGATTTTGGTTGATTTTGGTCGTTTTTTCATTGACAACTCAATCGTATGCCCAATCCCTGGAACAGAAAATAAATATCGCTTATCAACAGTTTGAAAGTAATCCGAACCTGAAGTATGGAACGGCATCACTTACCGTATTAGACGCTAAAACCGGTTCCGTTATCTTTTCTAAGAACGGAAATACAGGGCTAGCTACAGCCTCCACCCTGAAGACGATCACTTCTGCTGCTGCGTTTTACCTGTTGGGAGCAGATTACACGTATCAAACAGAATTGTACTATACCGGTCAGGTTGTAGATGGTATCTTAAATGGCGATATAGTTATTAAAGGAAGTGGCGACCCCTCTTTAGGTAGTGACCGATTTGAGCAAACAAAGGAATCCCTGTTGTTAACACAATGGACTCATGCTATTGTGAATGCAGGGATCAAGAAAATAAACGGTAGTATTATCGGTGACGATTTGTTATATGGAGGACAAAAGGCTGGTCCGCGATGGATTTGGCAGGATTTAGGAAGTTATTATGGCGCGGGGATATCTGGGTTAAATTGGCGAGAAAATTTAGTGGACGTTCATATACTCCCGGGCCGACAGGTAGGAGCTGTCACAACCCTGCAGTCGACGGTGCCTAATGTATCGTATTTAAAAATCGTTAATGAATCTACTACGGGTAGCCCCGGTTCGGGAGATAAAGTCTATCCCTACAGTGCACCCTATTCATCGCTCATATATCTGCGGGGTACTTACGGGATTGATTTAAAAAAGCCTATTCAGATCGCGCTTCCGGATGCCGCTTACGACGCAGCGCTAAGATTACAGTTGAATTTGGAACGCCAAGGTGTAAGCGTACGACAACCTGCTACTAGTGGCAAATTGCTTAAGCTATCGGGAAAGGAAGTGCCATCAGCAGGTAGGACATTGTTTGTCCACCAATCTCCAACCTTAAAAGATCTTGTTTATTGGTTCAATCAAAAAAGTATCAATTTGTATGGTGAGGCACTCCTAAAGACGATCGCTCAACAAAAAGGGTCTGTATTGGACACGGACGACGCGGCTGATACAATGCGCGACTTTTGGGTTAACAAACTAGGATTGGAAAAAGGGTCGATGAGAATATTTGATGGTAGTGGCCTCTCGCCCGAAAATCGTGTCACAACAATGGCCATGGCAAAAATTTTGACCTCTATTAAAAGAGAACCTTGGTTTAGCGACTATTATAAAAGTATCCCTGTTTATAATGGCATGAAGATGAAGAGCGGTACGATTGGCGGTGTACTGGGGTACACTGGATATCAAAAAGCATCTAATGGAACCGAGCTTGTGTTTAGCTTGCTCGTGAACAACTATGAAGGTACCGCTTATAATATGCGACAGCAGATGTTTAGATTACTGAATGCATTGAAGTAGTTAGAAATTAAAAAGTAAAAAGTAAAAAGTAAAAAGTAAAAAGTAAAAAGTAAAAAGTAAAAAGTAAATTTTACTAACAACTAACAACTAACAACTAACAACTAACAACTAACAACTAACAACTAACAACTAACAACTAACAAACAACTTATAGCCAAAAAATGCTATCTTTGCATCATCATGAGTTATCAGCTGCGCGTTTCAATTGATAAGGATTCCGGCTTTTGCTTTGGAGTGGTTTATGCCATTGACATGGCAGAGGAAATCTTGGAAGAGGAGGGATATCTCTATTGTTTGGGGGATATTGTTCATAATGATGAGGAAGTATCCCGCCTAAAAGCCAAGGGGCTGCGCATCATTTCCCATGAAGATCTACCTAAGCTCCGGAATGAAAAGGTTTTAATCAGAGCGCACGGAGAATCTCCTGAGACCTATAAAATAGCTCTGGAGAATAATATAACCTTGATTGATGCATCTTGTCCCGTGGTGCTAAAATTGCAGAACAGAATTAAGACATCTTACGACGATAAAGAGCGCATTCTCATCTTCGGCAAACATGGACATGCAGAAGTGATTGGCCTGCAAGGTCAGACAAATAATGAAGCAATCGTTTTTCAAGATCTGGAAGAACTTGACGCGCTTGAGTTGCCTGGTAAGTTTACCTTATATAGCCAAACGACAAAAAGTACCGATAAATTTTATCAAATTAAAGATGAGCTGTTAAAGCGGGGATACGAAGTGAAAGCAAATGATACGATTTGCAGACAAGTATCCAATCGTTATGAAGATCTGGCTAAGTTTGCAAAACAATTTAATAGAATTGTTTTTGTGTCGGGCAGAAAATCGTCTAATGGCAAGGTCCTTTATGATGTTTGTCTAAGAAATAATCCAAAAAGTATATTTATCTCTGATCCTGCAGAACTGGATGCTTCTATGTTTGGCCCAAATGAGACTATTGGCGTTTGTGGGGCTACATCAACACCTATGTGGTTAATGCAAAAAGTGAAAGAACAGTTGGAGCGTTTTTAATCGTCCGATCTTTCCATGTATCCCATTATCATATAAAGCTCACATTCATTTTTGATTAAAACCAAAGCGAATACAAATTTGTAATTTTGGGATGGAGTAATGATGCAAAATATGGCACAGGTTTTGGCGTAAAGGTCTAACTTGTCTGCAAGGACAGACTTTTACTTTACCAGTAAATGTTGTGCTGACTGCTCTTGATTGTGTAGGGAGGGATTTAAAACACTAAAATTTACAGATGAAAGCAAAAAAAGGCGTGTTGTTGATTAATCTGGGAACGCCTGATAGTCCTAAGGTACCTGACGTTCGGCGATATCTAGATGAGTTTTTGATGGATGGTCGGGTGATTGATATCGGTGTAATCCAGCGAAATCTCTTGGTACGGGGAATTATTGTTCCTTTCAGGAGTCCAAAGACTGCTAAGTTATACAATGAGATTTGGGATAAGGAAAAAGGTTCCCCACTGCTTTACATCAGTGAAGAACAGGTAGCTTTATTGCGCGAGGAACTGAGCGACGAGTACCAGATTGAACTCGCGATGCGTTACCAAAACCCTTCTATCGAACAGGCATTGGAAAAGCTTCGTTTAGCTATGGTTGACAGTATTCGCGTCATCCCCTTGTTTCCACAGTATGCATCCGCTACCACTGGGTCTGTGATTGAAAAGGTAATGCGCCTAATGAGTACGTGGCCAACCTTTCCGGAAATATCATTTGTCAATCAGTTCTATGATAACGAGTTGATGATCGAAGCTTTTGCCGACAATGGCAGATTAAAGAAACCTGAAACTTTCGATCATGTACTATTTAGCTTTCATGGCTTACCGATTAGGCAATTGAAGAACGTTGACAATTCCGGTAATCACGGTTGTGATGCCCCCAATTGCTGTGCGCAGATAAACTCAACGAATAAATTTTGCTATGTTGCGCAGTGTCATGCAACAGCACGGTTGATTGCGGAAAAGCTTCATATAGCTCCTGAAAAGTACACTGTCTGTTTTCAATCAAGATTAGGAAAGGAGCCGTGGGTTCAGCCCTATACGAGCGATGCGCTGGAGAAACTAGCCCATGAAGGTGCAAAAAGACTGCTGGTTTTCAGTCCGGCATTTGTTGCCGACTGTATAGAAACATTATATGAAATAACCGTAGAATACGGGCAAGAATTTAAGAAGCTAGGTGGAGAACATGTCGAATTGGTGCCAAGCTTAAATACCCATCCAAAATGGATAGAGGCATTAAAACAAATGGTACTCGGCGAGCAGGCAAACATACCCAATATGCAGCTTGGAGAAACAGTTGTGAACAAGTAGGATTTGAATGGGTGTGCCCGATAGGGCCGGAAAGGATTTAAATATGAGACTGATCGTTATTAATGCCTTTATACTGCTTTTAATTGATTTTTATATTTATTATGCACTTCAAAAAAGCACCATTCGATGGGCTAAAGCGCGTTTTTTTAAAGCTGTTTGGTGGGGATATAGTATCGCTTTGTTCATTGGTGTTCTGGCGAGCTTATACTTCAGCCTTCCTTTGATTGTTCGATCCATTATATTGGTTGCTTTTTTCTTGACCTTTACCAGTAAGATTTTTTATGTACTAGTCTTGCTTGTAGATGATTTTAGGAGAGGCGGCGTGTGGATGACAAGAAAGATATTTGGCAGAAAAGGTGAATCGGAAGCGACGAAGCTTTCTGCGGAAACCGTTTCAACTAATGCTGATCGTATTAGTCGATCACAATTCCTAACTAGAGCTGGTATTGTTGTTGCTGCTGTGCCCTTTGCCACCTTGAGTTGGGGAATTGCTGTGGGAGGCTATGATTATAGGGTGAGACGACAGAAACTTTATTTGCCGAATTTGCCTAAAGCCTTTCACGGATTAACGATTGGGCAAATATCGGATATCCATTCAGGAAGCTTTTATAATAAAACGGCCGTTCAGGGAGGCATTGATATGCTACTTGCCGAAAAACCGGATGTCATTTTTTTTACCGGCGATTTAGTTAATAATAAGGCCGATGAAATGCGCAATTATCAGGACTTATTTAGTAAAGTGAAGGCACCTTTGGGCGTTTATTCGACATTGGGGAACCACGATTATGGAGATTATTTCTATGGGAAGGAGGATAGCCCCGAGAAACGTAAAAACTTACAGCAGGTGAAGGACATCCATAGGATTATGGGGTGGGATTTACTTTTGAATGAACATAGAAAATTGCGTGTTGATAATGAAGAGATTGGTATATTAGGAGTGGAAAATTGGGGAACCGGCAGATTCCCTAAGTATGGACGAATTGATTTAGCAAAAAAAGGTACGGAAGACCTGCCTGTAAAACTTTTATTATCGCACGATCCGTCCCATTGGCGAGCTCAAGTATTAAATAATAAGGATATCGATGTCATGTTTGCCGGCCACACACACGGTATGCAATTTGGTATTCGAGGAGATCGTTATCAGTGGAGCCCTGCAAAATACGTTTATAAAGAATGGGCAGGACTTTATACAGATGGTAACCAACAACTGTACGTTAATGTGGGGTATGGTTTTTTAGGTTATCCTGGTCGTGTTGGCATTTTGCCTGAAATCACCATTTTTGAACTAGTAAGTGAGTCTCCGGCTGTAACATAATCCTTATTTGCATGTCTTAATAGCAAATCGTTTGAGATTATGTCAGTAAAGATGCCCTATCGAGAAAATATCCGGCTTTCGTTGGAGTCCATTGCTAGCAATAAATTGCGTACTTTTTTGACCGCCTTGATCATAGCAATCGGTATCACCGCCCTGGTAGGCATTCTTACGTCCATTGATGCTATTCAAAACTCATTAAAAGATTCGTTCTCAGCAATGGGAGCCAATTCCTTTAATATTAGGAATAGAGGAATCAACGTACAAATCGGAGGCAGCGGTACAAGACCTAAAGTTTTCAAAAAAATATCCTATCGTGAAGCCTTGGCCTTCCAAAAGAAATTCGATTATGGTGCCATTGTTTCCATTAGCGCCTATGCTTCCAATTTTGCGGTTGTAAAGTACGGGAGCGAACAGTCAAATCCAAACATATCCATATTGGGAGGTGATGATCATTATTTGCAAACCGGGGGGTATAAATTGGAAAGCGGTCGAAACTTTACCCAGCGCGAGTTGGAAACCGGATCCAATGTGGTGATTATCGGGAGTGAAATAAAAAAACGTTTGTTTAAAGAGGGACAAGACCCCTTGAACAAAATGCTGGTTATCGGTAATGCAAAATATTTAATTATAGGCGTGTTGGAAGACAAAGGATCCAGTGCCGGCATGGGGGCTGATAAGACCTGTATCATCCCCTTGTTGCGTGCGCGAGCTGTAGTGCAGGGGGAAATGCCTTCTTATACTATTACGGTAATGAGTAGCAACGCGCAGGGAATAGACCCAACAATTGGGGAAGCAACCGCTTTATTTAGAAATATTCGTGGATTGGCAGTTACACAGGAAAATAATTTTGAGATCACCAAAAGCGATGCTGTTGCCCAAATACTGGTTAGTAGTCTTACCTATGTCGCCGTGGGGGCCTTTGTGATCGGCATTATTACATTAATAGGTGCTTCCATTGGCTTAATGAATATTATGCTTGTTTCCGTAACCGAGCGTACGCGGGAAATCGGAGTTCGAAAGGCAATCGGCGCCACGCCAAAAGTGATACGAATGCAATTTTTGACGGAAGCGATAGTAATCTGTTTACTTGGAGGGATAGGCGGTATATTGCTTGGTATTTTAATTGGTAATATCGTAGCGGTGGTTGTAGGAACGAGTTTTGTCGTGCCATGGAAATGGATAATAATGGGGATTGTTGTCTGCGTGGGCGTCGGTATGATCTCGGGTTTTTATCCGGCTTCTAAGGCATCAAAACTAGACCCGATCGAGGCGTTACGCTACGAATAAGTGCCGAGAATTAAAAAAACTTGTGAAAAAAAGCAAGTTTATCTATGTTTATCTCATGGAAGAGATAAATTGGCATGATTTTGAAAAAGTAGAACTACGTGTAGGTACGATTGTAACAGCGGAAGACTTTCCGAAAGCTCGAAAGCCGGCTTATAAGTTAACCATTGATTTTGGGTCCGAAATAGGCATTCGAAAAAGCAGCGCGCAAATCACTAAACATTATACAAAAGAAGAATTGCCCGGCAGGCAAATTATTGGTGTTGTAAACTTTCCCAAAAAGCAGATCGCCAACTTTATATCTGAATGCTTAGTGACCGGATTCGCTGACGAAAATGGAGATATTGTTTTATCCACTGTTGCATCAAGGGTACCAAATGGTGCCAAACTGATGTGAGGCTTCAATAATAGCCTTGTAACACGGAATCTTGAATTTGTTAGTAGTGAATTAATCAACGGATAGTGGCTGGCCGACAGTCTAGCTTAAAACCTGCGGTCGAAAGAGAAGATAAATGAAATATATAAATTTTGAAGATACAAGCGATACCGTATCGGACGAATTCTTTATGAAGGAAGCTTTGCGCGAAGCCCAGAAAGCTTTTGATGCAGACGAGGTTCCCATTGGAGCCGTCATTGTACATGATGGTAAAATTATAGCGCGTGGGCATAACTTAACAGAAACACTGAATGATGTAACTGCTCATGCAGAAATGCAGGCCTTCACAGCCGCTGCGAATTACATTGGTGGTAAATATTTAAAAGATTGCACCCTCTATGTTACAATAGAACCTTGCGTTATGTGCGCGGGAGCATCCTATTGGTCTCAGATTAAGCGAATCGTTTTTGGCGCACGGGATGAAAAGAGAGGATACGCTACTATTTCAAAAGATATTGTCCATCCGAAAACTACGGTAGTAAGTGGTATTATGGAAGAGACGTGTCGGGAATTAATGCAACGATTTTTTCAGTTGAAAAGACGATAGTCCAAGGTTTTAGGCGGTAGGCTATAGGCTTTAGGCTATTGGAAAGGTGCTTATTGCTTACCGCTTACAGCCAATTGCTAATTGTCATCTCCTTATAAAAACTTAATTCATAAGAACAATTCGGAGCATATATCGTTATATTTGTGTACAACAATCAGAAAATTAAAAAACATAAAATTATGGCTTTTTCACTTCCTGCGTTACCATACGCATCCGATGCATTAGAACCACATATTGATAAAGAAACCATGGAAATTCACCATGGAAAACATCACCAGGCATATGTTGATAATTTAAATAAAGCAATTGCCGGAACTGATGCGGAATCGCTTTCTATTGAAGAAATCATAAAGAATATTTCAAAATATCCTGCTGCGGTTCGAAACAACGGCGGGGGGCACTATAATCACTCCTTATTTTGGACCATATTGTCGCCTGATGCGCAAACTACTCCAAGTGGTGAGTTGGCTACCGCTATTGATGAAACATTTGGTTCTTTTGACGAATTAAAGAAAAAACTTCAGGATGCCGGAGCAACGCGCTTCGGTTCCGGCTGGTCGTGGTTGGTTGTAGATGCCTCCGGAAAGTTGCAGGTAACGTCGACACCAAATCAGGACAGTCCATTGATGGACGTTGCAGAAGTTAAGGGAACACCAATCTTAGGTATTGATGTTTGGGAACATGCCTATTATTTGAAATATCAAAACAAACGCCCTGCTTACTTAGAGGCAATTTTTAATGTTATCTGCTGGAAATCAGTTGGCGAGCGTTACGCCAATGCCAAAAAATAATGGCTCATTTGGATTTTCAAAGATTTAAAAACATGCGAAGAAGCAGTGTTTGCCTAGGCAGCACTGCTTTTTTTAATCGTGAAAGATCGGCACAGTGCTCCGGATTTATGGTTGCACAAAGTTGTGGTCACATCTGCCTGACAGCGATGAATGGCATCGCCAACATAAAACACAAATAAATGAAAGCGATAGTTCTGGACGGAATTAACTTACCCTTAACGATAAAGAATGTAAGTAAGCCTAAACTAAAAGCGAATGAAGTACTCGTAAAGCTTAAAGCTGCGGCACTTAATAGGCGAGATTATTGGATACAAAAGGGACAGTACGCCGGTTTGAAATTCCCTATTATTTTAGGTTCCGATGGTGCAGGAGTAGTAGCAGAGGTGGGGAGCGAATCGGAAAAGGAGTGGATCGGAAAGGAAGTGCTTATCAATCCCTCATTAAATTGGGGCGAAAGCGAAGCCGCACAGTCGACCACATTTCATATTCTCGGACTTCCACAGGACGGTACCTTTGCAGAATACGTAAGCGTGCCGCTCCAAAATTTACATATTATGCCACCTCACCTTACTTTTGAGGAAGCGGCTGCGATACCCTTGGCCGGGTTAACCGCCTGGCGAGCCTTATTCAGTAGGGCGCATCTGAAGAGGGGGGAACGACTACTCCTGGCGGGTGTTGGAGGTGGGGTAGCAAGCTTTGCTTTGCAGTGGGCCGTATTTGCGGGTGCAGAAGTATATGTAACATCAAGCAAGCGGGAAAAAATAAGGAAGGCGCTAGACCTAGGAGCGAAGGCCGGCGCATTGTATACCGATAAAAACTGGACAAATAAAATACACCCTAACGATGGTTTTGATGTTATAGTAGACAGCGCTATAGGAGAGGGCTTTAATAATTATATCGAGCTTGCGAAACCAGGTGGTAGAATTGTTTTCTACGGTGCTACGGCATCAGGCAATTTACCTGAACTCAATGCGAGAAAAATATTTTGGAAACAACTGAGTATATTGGGTAGTACGATGGGTTCCCCTAAAGATTTTCATGATATGTTGGCATTTGTAAATAAGCATCAGGTAAAGCCTGTTATTGACTCAATTTTTCCTTTAGCGCATGCCGAAGAAGCTGTGAGGAAGATGGATCGTTCGGAACAATTTGGTAAACTGGTACTAAGAGTGGATTAGGTAATAGAAAGATGAAACCGAGATGTAAATAATAATAGACACAAAGGGCAATTATTATTGACAAGCATTTACATTTTTAGGTGTCAATGAGCCTCGCGGTCGCTTCGGTTATTTACTCGAGCTCTCATTAACCATTAAAAAGAAATAATAGGATGAAAACAATAGGAATGGTTATAAGTGCTTTGTTGATGAACGTGTTTCTCTCTTGCGCGGGAGAACCCCAACAAAAGCAAGAGAAGAATAAGGTAGTTACACCTTCAGCAAATGCCGGTCTTTTAGATACGGCGACTTTTGCCGCGGGGTGTTTTTGGTGCGTAGAGGCGCAGTTTCAACAGCTTAATGGCGTTGATACAGTTGTCTCCGGTTATACGGGTGGATATGTTAAGAACCCCTCTTACAAAGAAGTTTGCACGGGTAATACAGGCCATGCAGAGGCCGTGAATATTATTTTCGACCCGAAAGTAATCAGCTTTGATGAGTTGATCGAGGCATTTTTTGTGGCCCATGACCCAACACAACTAAATAGACAGGGAAATGATGTGGGAACGCAATATCGATCAGCCATCTTTTATCATAATCCGCAACAGAAAGAGAAGGCATTGTATTATATCAAAAGATTAGATGAAGAACATGCCTACAACAAACCTATCGTCACAGAGGTAAAACCATACGGTGCTTTTTATATAGCCGAGGACTACCATCAAAATTATTTTAATTTGAATCGGAGCGAAGGGTACTGTCAATTTGTAATAGCACCGAAATTGGAAAAATTTGAAAAGGTTTTTAAGAAAAAACTGAAAAACAATAGTGAAGGAATAAAATAATCCATTGTATTAGGTGGCATGAATAAAAAACTGCTCTTGTTGCTTTGCAAAACGCATAAACAATTCGGGAAGGCCGGATAGCGGTCCATGGGGATGGATGAAAAAGAAATTGCGCTCTATGGTGAAATCTTCTATTTCAATAATTTTTAAATGTTTTTCATGCAATTCGCGAGTGATGGCATGAATAGACAAAAAGGCAAAGCTATTACTGTGCAAAAGAAATTGTTTAATACTTTCGGTACTCGCTAAATTAACGTTTATCTGCAAGTCCTGTAGATCTACACCTTTTTCTTTTAAATGTTTAGCGATCACGTCATTTGTTCCTGAACCATTCTCGCGCATAATAAAGTCAAGCCGTGAAAGATCCCTAAATGCGAATGTATCATGCAAAGCAAGCGGATTTTCTGCACGTGTAACTAAAACAATTTCGTCTTTAAAGAGAGGTGTGTATTTCATTGATTTATTTTGCGTTAACCCCTCGATAATTCCGAGATCAATGTTTTTTTTATCGAGCCAATCTTCCACTTGTTGTGTATTGCCGTGTGCCACTTCAATATGTATACCGTCGTAATTGCGATGAAAATTCGCTAATATGAGGGGAATGATGTAGTGCGAAATAGTGGTGCTGGCACCTAATTTTAATTTTCCCGATGTTTCTCCCTTTAACTTATCGATTTCGTACGTAGCTTTATTATATTGCTCAATAATAAGACGAGCATGTTTGTATAGAATGGAGCCTGCGGCAGTTAGTTTAAGCTTGTTGCCACTTCGTTCGAAAAGAGATTGGCCGATTTGTTGTTCTAATTCCTGGATATTTTTACTAACAGCAGGTTGTGATATAAAAAGCTCCGAAGCCGTTTTTGTAAAATTCAATTGCGTAGCGGCAGTGAAAAACACTTTTATTCTGAAATCACACTCCATAAAACAACGTAGATGTCTTGATAATTGTTGGGATTAATCCCGATAAAACTTGTTTATAATTGGAAAGAGCGCTAGACCAAAACCAGCCTAGCCTCTTTTTACATCGTTTTGAAAATAAAATTAAGATAAGATATCCACAATTTTAAGCAAGCTGGGTGTAAGGGAGTCTATATGCTTGATGGCCTTATTGAATGGAGTAAATGCAATGTCACCATTGATAACGCCCGCCATTTCACCTTTACGTCCGGCTAGTAGCGCTTCCACGGCAGCAACGCCTAGACGGCTTGCCAGTACTCGATCCATACAAGTTGGGCTACCTCCACGTTGTATGTGACCCAAAATGGAAACTCTGGTATCATAATTTGGAAAATGTTTCTTCACCAGTTCGGCTATAGCGAAGGCGCCACCTTCTTCGTCACCCTCGGCCACTAATACAATTTTCGAAGATTTATCTTTTCGGCCATGAGCCAACTTTTCCAATAAAGCTTTTGAATTTGTTGCGCTTTCCGGAATTAAAATGGCCTCTGCCCCTGTTCCTATGCCACTACGAAGCGCAATAAGTCCGGAATCACGGCCCATTACCTCAATAATAAATAGGCGATCGTGCGACTCCGCTGTATCTCGGATTTTGTCAACTGCACTGATAACGGTATTGATGGCCGTATCATAACCGATGGTGAAATCGGTTCCTGCTAAATCATTGTCAATAGTGCCTGGAAGCCCCATTACCGGGATGTCGTGTTCCTCAATAAATTTTGCTGCTCCCGTGAACGTTCCATCTCCACCAATAGCGACTAATCCGTCGATTTGGAATTTCCTGATTTGTTCATAAGCCTGTTGACGTCCTTCTACGGTTCGAAATTCTTTGCTACGTGCGGTCTTTAAAATAGTTCCGCCTCGTTGAATGATATTGGCTACAGATTTAGCATCCATCGGAAAGATATCTCCATTTACCATACCATCATAACCCCGCTGAATACCGAATACATTTAGATTATAATGCAAACTCGTGCGTACAACAGCACGTATAGCTGCGTTCATGCCCGGCGAATCTCCACCTGAAGTAAATACTGCAATATTTTTGATTGTGCTCATATTAATGTATAGCTGATTTGATTATTACGGACGCTATAGCCTTTCTTTATAGGCTTTAATACCTGATTCAAGAAAGTCGATGTAATTTTGGGGATCATAATTCGCTCCTTGCGGAGGAACCAATACATTACCATTGCTGTCTACAATAACATATAAAGGTTGCGAATTGCTGTTGAATTTGGATGCCTGGAAATCGCTCCATTTTTTTCCGATGGTATTGATCTTTTTTTTGCTGTAAGTCGAGATGTATTGTTCGTTTTGCGGCAGCGTAGTCTTATCGTCGACAAACAATTCTGCCATAATAAATTCGTTATTTAAGAGGTTTTTTACGCGGGGATCCGTCCAAACATTTGCTTCCATTTTACGACAATTCACGCAGTTCCAACCAGTGAAATCAATTAAGACAGGCTTGTTTGTTCGTTTAGAAACCTCCAAGGCTTGTTCGTAATCATAATAGGGATCAAATCCTTTCGGAGTTCCACGTTCATGAAAGATCTCTGCATATTTTTTAGGACCGGAGTTTGTGGTAGTATGAGACGAAGCCGATATACCGGTGCTTAAGTCAAAATCTTGAGTAGCACTTGGCGGCAAGAATGCGCTGACTGACTTTAATGGGGCGCCCCACATACCCGGAATCAGATATACGACAAAGGATAGCACCACAATGGCAAAAAATGTACGCAGAACCGATAAATGTGGAACCTCACTGTCGTGTGCAAATTTGATTTTTCCTAGTAGGTATAGCCCCATTAAACCAAATATTACGATCCAAAGAGCTAAAAATACTTCTCTATCCAGCCAATTCCAATGGTATGCCAAATCCACATTCGATAAAAATTTAAGAGCAAAGGCTAATTCGAGGAATCCTAATACCACTTTTACGCTATTTAACCAACCTCCGGATTTCGGTAAGGATTTCAACAAGGATGGAAACAAAGCGAACAGCGCAAAGGGGATAGCAAGTGCCAAAGAAAAGCCAAACATCCCAATGGCAGGTCCTAAACGTTCGCCCTTGGAGGCTGCATCTACTAACAAAGTTCCAATTAGTGGGCCCGTGCAAGAGAAAGAAACTAAAGCGAGGCTAAAAGCCATAAAGAAGATGCCAATAAGGCCTCCTTGATCCGATTTAGCGTCTACTTTGTTAACAAATGAGCTGGGAAGGGTAATTTCGAAAGCACCTAAAAAAGACGCAGCAAATACCACTAACAATAAGAAAAACAAGAAATTAAAAATACCATTGGTAGAAAGTGCATTTAAGGCGTCTGATCCAAAAAAAATGGTGACAAGCATTCCCAAGCCAACATAAATAACTATAATAGATAAGCCGTATAGAATAGCTTGTCCTATCGCTTTTGACTTAGACCCGGCTCTCTTCGTAAAAAAGCTAACGGTTAAAGGAAGCATTGGGAATATACAAGGCATTAAAATAGCGGCAAAACCAAAAAGCAAGCCATTAATGAATATTTGCCAAAGTGAAACGCTATTCGCAGTATCTGTTGAAATTACCGGTTGAGCAGGCAAACCTTTAGTAGGAGTAGCTGCTTGGACTGTATCGGTATTCACGCTTGTATCTTCTGTTATATCAGTAAATTCGATATCATCCAAAGAAATGGTGTCGGTTTGTAACGTAAGCGCAGAGGCTTCGTTCATAAAAAAGCTTAAGAAAATACTAGCTAATGTAATTATAATGAATTTTCTATACATCAGTTTTAGTTTGAAGGCGTGAAATTAGTAATTATTCCTGAGAGGGTGCCAATTTTCAGGTCTCCTTATTGTAAATAAAGTACGGTTAGGTTAAGATGGGATGAAGGAAAGCGGCTTAAGCCACTTTCCCTATTTTATTGGAATATTGAAATTCACTTCATCGGGAGGTAAACATTCCCGATCGTTGCACACCATAAATTCAATGGTCCCTTTAACAGAGGTTGCGGCTTTATTGAGTTTGATTTTTTGTTGAAAGACAACCTCGTTTTCAAAGTATACAACATCCATGTCAAACACCTTCTCGAAGTGGCTTATCCCCTTCGGTTCACTGGTTTTTCCAACAGGGGTGTAATCTGTTGATTTTGTGAAAGTAAAACTGGTGGGCACCGGGCCACCGGGTTTGATGTTTTGAGAGTAAATATGCCAACCTTTATCGATGGTAGCTTTTATTAGAAGCACAGCCTCCGTTTTATTAATCTTTTTAGCAGCATAGGCCCATTTTACCGGCGTTTTAATCTGTGCGGACGCAATTAAGGTGCTGAAAATCAAAATGGCTAAAAATGCACTTAATTTTTTCATTTTAATACAATTTGTCTTTTTAGACGCTGTTGGTCAAAAAGGTTTAACTTATGTGTGAATAGTCGGCCTTGCAAACTATGGAGCGAGGACGGTGCAAACTTATAGAAAAGGAGGGGATTATGCAATTTGGTTACGTCTTCTTCGCCCCAACTTTAGTCAGTTCCGTGATTTCTCTTCTGCATACTTGGCAGGAATCCTCAAATGAACGCAATTTCTTTAATAGCGTGCTCTGTCAACTGGCCGTCAAAATCTACTATAAGTTTTCCTTCTTTGTTTACGTCAATGACTGTGCCGCTTTTGTGTTGTCCTTGCACCAGAAAATTGGCAGGCTCCCCTAACCGGTAAAGAAGGCTTCTGTAACGACTTTTTTGCTGTATTATATGTTTTTCTTTAAGGTGTTGATATTCAGTGCTTAAGTGAAGGCAAAGGCTTTGCAGTAAGGTTTTTATTTCAAAATCCTGATTCAGCAGCAGCTTGAGAGAGGAAGCCCTCGCCTGATTGTCACCAAAAACAGTTTGGTTAACATTTAGCGCTATGCCAATAATGGCATGTTTCCAACTGCTTCCCCGCAGTATATTTTCTATAAGAATTCCTCCAATTTTTTTATCTAGGTAGTAAAGGTCGTTCGGCCATTTTATACGCAGATTTTCGCCCAATATCGGTTGAAGAGTATCCGCAATTGCTAAACTAACGGCGATATTGAGATCGAACTGATCCTTTGGTAAAAGGAAGGTCGGGTTCAATAGAACACTACAAGTTAAGTTTTTACCTGGTTCACTTTTCCAAATATTGCCCGCTTGTCCCTTTCCTGCATACTGCTCTACTGCCATTATTACAGTTCCTTCAGTATATGGCGTAGAATTTGACAGGTTAGATTTAAGATAATCATTAGTTGAATTTACCCGTTGAAGAGTAATAATATTTTCTCCAACAATAAGTCCCAAAAAAGTGTTACTTTGCAAAGTCTTTGTGGCATTAAATGAAAAACTGTTCAAAACTAAAATTTTTTAATGGTAAAAGGTAAAAAGGTTAAAGAATCCACTCATCTCTCGGAGATTATTATACACGGTATCCAAGAGAAGAAAGGTAACGAAATAGTTAGATTAGACCTCCAAAATGTACATAGCTCTGTTTCTGATTATTTTGTAATATGTCATGCCGAATCGACAACCCAAGTGAGGGCGATAGCGAAAAGTGTGGAAGAGGAAGTGTATAAAGCGGTTAAACAAGATCCATGGCGAAAAGAAGGGTTAGATCATGCTGAATGGATTTTGCTGGATTACATAGATGTTGTTGTACATATCTTCAAAACGGATAAAAGACAATTTTATGCGATAGAAGATTTATGGGGGGATGCAGAACTGAAATATTTTCAAAGTGCATAAGATCCCCGAGCTAAATAAACAAAGAGGATAAAACAATTTATGAAAGATAATATGTCAAATCAACCTGGGAAAATAAAGAAAGTTCCGGGGAAGAAAATCAGCCCCAAACCTCCTAAATTCAATATCATGTGGTTATGGATAGCCATGATATTGGGTTTTATTGCTCTTCAGTACGTTTTCACGGGAGAGAGTGCGAAAGAAATTACCTATCAACGATTTGAATCTACCATGTTGAAAGAAGGAGACGTGGAAAAGTTGGTAGCATATAAGCGAAATGAGTTAATTGGTGTTGAGGTTTATATTAAAAAGGATAAACTCAATCAAGAGAAATATAAGGACGTGCGTCCAAAAAATAACGGGCTTAATCTTTCCACCGGTAGTGCGGGACCCCAGTACTTTTTTCAAGATGGATCCTTCGATGCTTTGGAGCGTAAGTTAAACGCTGCACAGCAAGGTGTTCCCGAAAATCAACGGGTGAGTGTTACATTGGAGGAGAGAAATAGTCCTTGGACCGGCTGGTTACTGTCTATCATCCTGCCCTTGGGTCTTGTGATTCTTTTTTGGGTTTTCATTATGCGCCGAATGGGTGGCGGTGCCGGTGGTGCCGGCGGTCAGATTTTCAATATTGGTAAATCGAAGGCACAGCTATTTGATAAAGAATCGCAAGTAAATATTACCTTCAATGACGTGGCGGGATTGGAAGAGGCCAAGCAGGAGGTTATGGAAATTGTAGATTTTCTAAGAAATCCCAAGAAATATACCAATCTCGGAGGAAAGATTCCGAAGGGCGCGCTATTAGTAGGATCTCCAGGAACAGGGAAAACATTGTTGGCTAAGGCTGTTGCAGGAGAGGCGCAAGTACCGTTCTTTTCGTTATCGGGATCAGACTTCGTTGAAATGTTTGTTGGGGTTGGAGCTTCGCGCGTGCGGGATTTATTCAAACAGGCGAAAGATAAGGCCCCTTGCATTATCTTCATCGATGAGATCGATGCGATTGGACGTGCTCGTGGCAAAAATAATATTGTTGGCGGGAATGATGAAAGAGAGAATACACTTAATCAACTGTTGGTTGAGATGGATGGATTCGGCACGGACTCGGGTATTATCATCTTAGCTGCAACAAACCGACCGGATGTACTAGACTCGGCTTTATTGAGACCGGGGCGTTTTGATCGACAGATTTCGATTGATAAGCCGGATTTGGTAGGCCGGGAGCAGATATTTAAAGTGCATTTGAAGCCGATTAAACTGGCAGCAGATGTAGAAGCGAAGAAATTATCAGCGCAAACACCTGGTTTTGCAGGGGCAGAAATCGCTAACGTTTGTAATGAAGCCGCGCTTATAGCCGCTCGTAAAAATAAAGAATCGGTTGATATGCAGGATTTCCAAGATGCAATCGATCGGGTTATCGGCGGATTGGAGAAGAAAAATAAAATTATTTCTCCTGAAGAGAAGCGAATTGTTGCTTATCACGAAGCTGGACATGCTATAGCTGGATGGTTCTTGGAACATGCTGATCCTTTGGTTAAGGTATCCATCGTTCCTCGTGGAGTAGCCGCTTTAGGTTATGCCCAATACTTGCCGAAAGAGCAGTTTTTATATACCACGGAGCAGTTAATTGACGGTATGTGCATGACCATGGGCGGAAGGGTTGCTGAAGATCTTACTTTTGGCAAAATTTCTACGGGGGCACAGAATGACTTAGAGCGCATTACCAAATTAGCTTATGCAATGGTGGCTGTATATGGTATGAATAATAAGGTTGGTAATATATCGTTTAACGATAGTCAGGAGTCTCAATTCCAAAAACCTTACTCCGAAAAGACGGCGGAGCTTATTGATGAAGAAGTTCGTAAATTGATAAGCGATGTTTATGAGAAAACGCGGCAATTGCTTAGCGAAAAGTCAGACGGACTGAAGGCCTTAGCAGAAAAGTTATTGGAAAAAGAAATATTATTCCAATCGGATTTAGAGGAAATCTTAGGCAAAAGGCCTTTCGACCACCGTACTACATATGACGAATTTGTGAACGGTGATGAAGGTTCTTCTGACCAACGGAAAGCAGCTGAGGGGCTCATGCATGAAGGTGTAGGGGACAATTCCGGAACCTTCGATAAAACCAAATCCTCCGATGAAAACAGTACAACTGACACGGTGAAATAATCGTTTTACCAAAACTAATATCAAAAGAGACGCAGCTAAGTTGGTTGCGTCTCTTTTTTTATACTACCTAATTGGTTACACAGTCTATCTTCTCTTTCAGGTTTTTAATAAAAAACTTATAACTTGCACTTTAAATAGATGACTATGCAAGAAGCTACTGCGAAGGAAAGATTGTTGAAGAAAATACGAAAAGCGTTGTTGCTAAAGCGGGATAATCCCTACCCTAATTTGGAAGAAGTGCCTCTATATAAAGAGTCTGATGAAGCCATTGAGATTATATTCGCTCAAAACTTTACAGCCGTTGCCGGTAACTTCGTTTTTTGTGAGGATGAAATCCAACTGATAGAAAGCTTACTTGCCATTACGGAAAAGGAAAATATTAAGCGGATTTATGCTTGGGAGAGCGAGATACAAGAAATACTTGATCGGTATGAATTTCCATTCTTTAGAGGGGACGCGGAGTTTCAAAAAGCAGAAATGGGTATTACGAAATGTGAGGCACTCATTGCACGGTCAGGAAGTATTTTAGTAAGCAATGGCGGTGCTGCAGGAAGAAGATTGAGCATTTATCCTCATGTACATGTCGTAATCGCCTATATGTCGCAACTGGTAATGGATCTAAAGGACGGATTTGAAGTTGTCAAGCGAAAATACGAGCAGATACCTACCATGATCAGTGCAATTACAGGCCCGAGCAGGACTGCCGATATTGAAAAGACCTTAGTTTTAGGAGCTCACGGGCCTAAACAATTATATCTACTATTGTTGGACGACACGATTGAGTCATAACATTATACTAATATTTTTAGCTGTAATACTAAATATATTAGTATATTTGTTTATGGATACAATGCAAAATGAGGAGTATTTTAAGGGTAGGGGAGCTCAAATAAATACACACAATAAGTTTTTTAAAAACAAATATGTTTGTGAGCACATAGAGGGCTTAGATGAGCCTTTTCTGGAAAATACAGCTACTCAGATCATAGAGTCTTATCCTAAACAGATTATAAGTGAGAGTGACAGTCCGGATTTACGCTTTATGAGGTCAATAAATCCTTATCAAGGATGCGAGCACGGGTGCATTTATTGCTATGCTCGGAATGCGCATGAATATTGGGGGTATAGCGCGGGACTGGATTTTGAAAGAAAAATTATTGTAAAACGTAATTGTGCAACCCTCTTAGAGAAGGAGTTTAACGCAAAAGGTTATGTTCCTTCAACCATTATGCTGTCCGGAAATACCGATTGTTATCAACCACTGGAGCGCAAGCTTAAGCTTACACGATCTTTGCTTTACGTTTTTTTGAAATATAAGCATCCCGTTTCCATTATTAGTAAGAATAACCTGATACTTCGTGATCTGGACATTTTAACTGAACTGGCAAAATGGAAACTGGTACATGTAGCAGTTACGATCAATTCTTTAAATGAGGAATTAAGGCAAAAAATGGAACCTAGAACGGTAACGGCTGCTGGGCGACTGAATGTGATAAAGAAATTGACGGATGCCGGCATCCCGGTCATGTTAATGTGTGCGCCAATTGTACCGGGTTTGAACAGCGACGAAATGCCGGCCCTTATTGAGCAAGCGGCAAAGCATGGAGCCACTGCAGCTTCTTTTACCATTGTAAGACTTAATGGAGCAATCGGGGAGATATTTAAAGATTGGGTTCATAAGGCCTACCCGGATAGGGCTGAAAAAATTTTGCATGGTATTGCTGCGTGTCATGGTGGAAATTTAAATGACAGTCAGTTTGGTAGGCGGATTAGAGGAGAAGGACAACTCGCCGATAGTCTGCATCAGCTATTTAAATTGTCGGTGTCGCGCTTTATGGGTGAAAATAAGCTGACCGAATTACGTAACGATCTATTCGTTCCAACCAAGGGGAAACAATTAGGATTATTCTAACGATTAATAACAATTTTTTAGTACTTTCAACCCTATTATTTAAGATATGGAGAGTTATATCACAGAAACACCTGTTGCCAGCCTAATTTTTGTTTTTACGCTTATCACCAGTATTTATGCTTTTTCAAATCACGGTGTTCTTGAAAAGTTTATGCTGCATCCATATAGCATAAGTAGGGGAGCGCGAATATATACATTACTTACGAGTGGCATGATTCACCGTGATTGGATGCATTTATTTTTTAACATGTTCACCTTCTCTTTTTTCGGTTTTCAATTAGAAAAAATTTTGGTATCCATCAGCAGCTGGGGACATGTACAATTTGCTTTAATTTATCTGTTGAGCTTGGTTATTAGTGATATAACCACCATTATGAAGCAGAAAAACAATTACAATTACTATAGTTTGGGAGCTTCAGGTGCCATCTGTGGAGTACTTTTTAGTGCTATTTTATTTCAACCTACCTCTTATATAGGTGTGTTTTTTATTCCCATCCCTGCGGTTATTTTTGGTCCCTTGTTTTTATTCTATTGTGTGTGGGCAGCTAAAGTAGGGCGCGATAGCATCAACCATGATGCGCACTTTTATGGTGCGATCGTTGGCCTTGTTGTTACGGTATTACTATACCCTCAGGTTATTGGTCACTTTTTCAGCGCCGTAGGACAACTGTTCACTTAGTCGCCATAAGTCTTAGGTAAATCAATTGCTTCACACGGGCGGAATGATCCGTTTTGATCCGCCAAAAATGTCATCGGGTTTTCAGGATCCTTAATGATTTCAAATAAGGTAAAACCCCAAGGTTTCCAGAAATTTTCCAGTACCTGCCCATATGTCTTAGCTTGAAACGTATCAAAGATGGGGCGTGTGTCCATGCCCGCTAGTGGCATAGGTTCGATATAGACGATTTCTTCGGTTGGCAGTATGGCATATTCAGGTAGCCGATTAAAGAGATAAGCAGAATAAAAAAATAAGCCACAAATCTCTTCAAACTGAATGGGATGCAGTTTTTTTCCGGATACTAACTGAAGCTTCCGCTCGTGATATCTATTATTGGCTCCGTTGTCTTGCAAGCAAGCTACAATGCCGAAATTGTTCATTCGTAATGAGAAAACCAATGTGTTAATTTCATCTCGATAACTGAATTTGTCTTCCGGACTGTCTATTTCAAATACGTTGATGCTGAAAGGTAAACTGCCTTCGAATTCCATAGGTTTAATCATCGATTGCAGCATAACATGTAGATTGGAAAATTTTTTGGCTAGAACCTGCGAAAAGTTCATCGCTTCACCGCTCATATGCTGTTGCCTGATCCCAATCTGTATTTCATTGAATACAATTCCATAAAGAAGCTTTCCAATCCATTGAAACAATAATTGCTTGTTAAGTTTGATTACTTCCTGATAGCCTCCTAAAAAAGCCGCTTTTACTTCCTCTTCTAACTTTTCCAATCTATCAGAAGTGTCTGCCGAACAAGGCACCTTAAGCTTTTTGTAAGTCGTTATACTTTCGTCGAGCAACTTGAATGGCTTTTCTTCTAAATGATAATGTTGCATCAGCCAGGAAGGGAACACCTGTATTTGTTCTTCGGATGATGTTAGCGTTTGCCCACTTAAAAAGCAAGTCTTATTGTCAAAGGAAAATTTCTGAAAGGGGTAGTATAACATTGTTAAATAGTTAATAGGGAACTTGTTAATAGTTAGTAGGAAATAGAGAACTTGTTAATAGACATGTTGAATCGAGATAACTAATCATTTTGTCTTCAATATCTGTATAAGTTTTATCAACATTCTCTTTATATGGATAATTCTTCTTGCAACCGGCTATTTTCAATACAGAAATTTAAGCGCTTAGCAATTTCCAATTGTGTTTCTATCTCAACGATAGATCCTAAGCTAACATATAAAAATTGTATGTATTCCTTAACAAATTGTCTTGCGGCTCCTTCTGCGATATTTGAAGGGATTGATATAGCAGCCCTTCTCATTTGACTGGTAAGGCCAAATTTTTCTTCTTCAGGAAATTTAGCGGTTAATTGATAAATGTTCTGGACAAAGTCCAAAGACTTTTGATATACTAATAAATCTTTATGGGAATTAATTTCATTCATAAGCTAACCTTGAAGTGACAGCGCATATCGAAAGAGGAAAGGGCGCTTAAAGCTTTACGCTATTAACCACTCCCTTGTTCCCTATTAACAATTAACTATATTGCTTATTATAATATTCCTGATAGGCTCCAGAGGTTACGTTATTTAGCCAATCTTCATTTGCTAAATACCAATCAACGGTCTTTTCCAATCCTTCTTCGAACTGTAAGCTAGGCACCCATCCCAAATCTTTTTGCAGTTTTGTGGAATCGATCGCATACCGTAAATCATGGCCTGCACGATCTTTAACGAAAGTGATAAGTTTTGCCGATTCGCCTGCGGGTCGTCCCAACTTCCGATCCATAATGTTACAAAGTAATCGGATCAGATCAATGTTTTTCCATTCATTATGCCCACCAATATTGTAGGTATCGCCGGCCTTTGCTTGGTGGAAAATAACGTCGATGGCACGGGCATGGTCTTCTACCCACAACCAATCCCTAACATTTTCCCCTTTCCCATAAACAGGCACGGGTTTATTGTTTTTTATATTATGAATTGCTAAGGGAATCAGTTTTTCCGGGAAGTGATGGGAACCATAATTGTTTGAACAATTTGAGATGACCGTATTAAGCCCATACGTATCATGATAGGCCCTGACAAAGTGATCGGAGCTTGCCTTTGAAGCAGAGTAAGGTGAGTGTGGATCGTACTTCGTTTCTTCGGTGAACATACCACTTTCTCCCAAGGCGCCATAGACCTCATCTGTACTAACATGATAAAAACGTTTGCTACTATCACCTTCCCAGTATTTCCGCGCAGCATTCAATAAGTTGACAGTTCCAACGACGTTGGTCAGTACAAAATCCAAGGGGTTGCTAATAGAGCGATCTACGTGCGACTCAGCAGCAAGATGGATTACGGCATCCGGTTTGACACGCTCGAACAGCTCATTGATAAATGCAGCGTCAGTAATGTCACCCTTTACGAATTCATAGTTCACCTGATCTTCTATATCCGATAAGTTGGCAAGGTTACCGGCATATGTTAATTTATCGAGGTTAATAATGTGATATTGCGGATAGTTGTTAACAAAACGTCTTACTACGTGCGATCCAATAAATCCGGCACCTCCTGTTATAATGATATTCATGGTCTTTCTATTAAGTATGTTTGCTAAACACAATTTTATTATCCAAATGGATTTTTCTCTTTTAAATAAACTTCCCAAGCCCAAGCCGAACGCATCATTTCCTCCACATCCAATTCGGCTTTCCACCCCAATTCCGTCAATGATTTAGAGACATCTCCCCACACTTTTTCGATGTCTCCTGCACGGCGTGGGCCAATTTGATAATTCAGTTTTACGCCTGTTGACGATTCGAAGGCCCTGATAATTTCGAGCACGGACAAACCTTTACCCGTACCGATGTTGAATACTTCATAATTGGCTTTGGCCTTATGTTCTTCTAAACGTTTTATGGCCGCTACGTGTGCCTTTGCGAGGTCTACAACATGGATATAATCCCTAATGGCTGATCCATCGGGTGTATCATAGTCATTTCCGAACACGGTAACTTTTTCTCGCTTTCCAATTGCTGTCTGTGTAATGAAGGGTACAAGGTTTTGAGGTACACCTAATGGCAATTCGCCGATTAAAGCACTGGCATGTGCTCCCACAGGATTAAAATAACGTAAAGCAATGATATGATAATTGGTAAAAGCCTTGGCCGTATCGCTTAAGATTTCTTCGGCTACCTGTTTAGTATTACCGTAGGGCGATTCAGCTTTTTGAACCGGTGCGCTTTCGGTTACCGGTAATTCCTTAGGCTGCCCATAAACTGTACAGCTTGAGGAGAATACAAAATTGATATCGCGACCCTTAAATGCATTTAATAGATTGAGTAAAGAAAAGAAATTGTTTCGATAGTACTTGATGGGTTCTTCTACAGATTCGCCAACCGCTTTGCTGGCCGCGAAATGAATGAGTCCGGTGATATCCGGGTTATTCTTTACAAATTCGATTACCTTTTGTTCGTTGCAGAGGTCAAATTCATGAAACTCCGGGCTATTTCCGGTGATGGAAGCTATTTGTTTCAAAACCCCTTTATTAGAATTCGATAAATTATCAATAATAACAGGCGTGTAACCTGCATTTTGTAATTCTACAACGGTATGCGATCCGATATATCCCGTACCGCCGGTAACCAAAATTTTGCTCATATAATCGATTTTAATTAATGCTTGTTATAATACGTAAAATCTTTGTGTTTTATTTCTTTTTCGGGAAGTGATTTAAAATATTTATAAGTCTTTTGCAGACCTTCCTCCCGTCCAATCTTAGGTTCCCATCCTAGAATTTCCTTCGCTTTTGTTATATCGGGTCTTCTTTGTTTAGGATCATCGATCGGTAGGTCACGATAAACTAGTTTCTGATTCGTTCCTGTCAGTCTTATTATTTCTTCTCCAAATTGCTTGATGGTTATTTCATCAGGATTTCCTATGTTTACGGGTTGTGTATAATCACTCATTAATAACCGGTAAATGCCATCTATTTGATCGTCCACATAACAAAACGAACGTGTTTGTGAGCCGTCTCCGAATACCGTTAGGTCTTCACCTCGCAAGGCTTGTCCTATAAAAGCAGGTAAAACCCTTCCATCGTTTAGTCGCATACGCGGACCGTAAGTGTTAAATATTCGAACAATCCGTGTATCCAATCCATGAAACGTATGGTAAGCCATGGTAATAGCTTCCTGAAAACGCTTAGCCTCATCATATACCCCGCGAGGACCTACCGGATTTACATTTCCCCAATATTCTTCCGGCTGCGGACTTACCGTAGGATCGCCATATACTTCTGACGTGGATGCTACTAAAATGCGCGACTGTTTAGAACGTGCTAAGCCGAGTAAATTGTGGGTGCCTAAGGAACCGACTTTTAATGTCTGAATTGGAATTTTTAGATAATCAATCGGACTAGCAGGAGATGCGAAATGTAAAATATAATCTAGGCGCCCTGGTACGTAGACAAATTTGGAAACATCATGATTGTAAAACTCAAAATTTTCCAGTTTGAATAAATGCTCGATATTTCGTAAATCCCCGGTTATTAGATTGTCCATTCCGATTACATGGAAATCCTCTTTGATAAAACGATCGCATAAATGTGATCCAAGGAAACCAGCTGCCCCGGTAATTAATATGCGCTTTCTTGACATGCTTTAATAAATGTTTGGAATATTCTTTGGCGAAGATAAACAAATTGAATATAATTGCCGTTTCTTATAAAAAACTATCAGGACCTTGTCTGTCCTTAAAATGATTCATAATCTTCTAACAGCATGTGGATATTGTATAATTTGGGTATTTTTTTGGGACAGTTTTTTGTACTCATTGCCGCACCCTTTAATGCGCGGGTTCGGAAATGGAAAGAAGGCCGACAAGGCTTGTTTAAGTTGATCGCCGGTAAAGTAGACTCATCAAAGAAACACACTTGGTTTCATTTTGCTTCCTTAGGCGAATTTGAGCAAGGCCGCACTGTTTTGGAAGCCTATAGAACACATTTTCCTAACAAGCTAGTGGTAGTTACTTTCTTTTCTCCATCCGGCTACGAGGTGCGAGCTAATTATGCCAAAGCGGATTATGTGTTTTATCTCCCCGCAGACACACCCGCCAATGCCAAGAGGTTTATCGAGCTCATCAATCCAGAAGAAGTGTTCTTCGTAAAGTATGAATTTTGGCACAATTATTTTAAGGCGCTTCATAATCGGCGAATTCCCCTTTATTTAGTTTCGGCTATATTCCGGAAAGGGCAATTTTATTTCACTTGGTATGGCCGACTTTTTAGATCGACTTTGCGCTATGTGACTTTTTATTTCGCTCAAAATCAGGAAAGTGTTGCTTTGCTGCATAGTATTGGTCTTAAAAATGTTTCGTTAACGGGTGACACCCGATTCGATCGCGTGGCGCACCTCTCGCAGCATAAACGCGAGATAGAGGTTGTTTCCCGTTTTGTTAACGGACATAAAGTTCTAGTGGCGGGGAGTACTTGGTTGCCAGATGAAGAATTGATTATGTCTTTGCGACAGGTTTATCCCGAATGGAAAATAGTGATTGCGCCACATATTGTTGATGCCGCTCATTTAAATGAAATTGATAGCCGATTTAAACAGAGTGTGCGATTCTCCACGTTAAATAGTAGCGTTCATCCAAAAGATAATGCGAATGCTTTTGTACTAATTATAGACAACATAGGTATGCTCTCCTACTTGTATAGTTATGCAGATGTCGCTTATATTGGTGGTGGTTTCGGCGTTGGAATTCATAATATATTGGAGGCGGCAACTTATGGCGTTCCGGTAATTTTTGGCCCTCACTATCACAAATTTCAAGAAGCAAAAGACCTAATTGCAGCCAAAGCAGCTTTTAGCATTCGCAACTTACAAGAGTTTGTAGCAGTGTTTGAACGTTTGCAAGAAATAGAGATTAGACAGGAGGCGGGGAATCGAGCGTATGGCTATGTACAACAACAGGCTGGTGCTACGGCGAAGATTATCGATTATTTGGCTGGAAGTCGAGAGTAGGTCCGTAGTTGGGTGCAGTGGTGGCATTTACTCGACCATTCTTGAAAGTAGAAGGAATAAGGTGCGACTAACAACTGCTAATACATCCGCTCAAATCACTTTCGCTTCTCTGATTTTCCTCCTAAAGAGCTTGCCTGGTAAATATTTACTGGCCCAAATCGCTTTAATTTCACTTCCCGCTATAAATATTTCTTCTTTTTGTTTGTCTAAATGAGGGATCAAGCGTTTCACGAACTCGGATACTGACATTGCTTTGATGTGGACATCATCTTTCTTTTGATATTTTTCACCATTGCCTATTAGTGCTTTTTCGCCCAATGAGGTGTTTACGAAACCAGGGCATACCATACTAATGTGTATGTTGTCGTCGTAGATTTCCGGTCGCAGGGATTCGAAATAACCATGTAATGCATGTTTGGATGCTGCATAAGAAGATCTAAATCGCGTTCCAATTTTTCCCATCAAGCTGCTTATAACTATGATATGCCCTCTGCCCTGTTGTTGCATGGCGGGTAATACCGCTTGGGTTATGGCTACAGGTCCCCAATAATTAATGTCCATAATCTTTTGTGCCACGGATAACTTTGTGTCTATGGCTAAGGCCCGTTGGGTTACACCGGCGGAATGGATCAATGTGTCGATTCTGCCAAATATGCGTAATGCTTCCAGTGCTTTTTCGGGCAGGGAAGTTTCGTCTTCTAAATCAAGAGGTAACACATGGACATTCATGGGATTGCCTTTGCAGGCTGCTTTTACTTGGTATAGCTTGTCTCTCGAACGGGCAGAAATGATAAGCTTAGCGCCTATAGAAGCATAGTACTTGGCCAAGCCTTCTCCTATTCCGGCTGAAGCGCCAATAATCCAAATAACTCGATGACCGGCAGGTATTATATTTTTTTTAGATCTTTTCATGTTCATATCCTTCTTCAATAAAAAGTTCGGAAGCGATGTAATCGGCCATCAATTTTCCTGAAACGGTCAGTTTTAGGCAATCGCGCTCCC
The DNA here is from genome assembly GCF_054130995.1 of Olivibacter sp. SA151. Lineage (NCBI taxonomy): Bacteria > Pseudomonadati > Bacteroidota > Sphingobacteriia > Sphingobacteriales > Sphingobacteriaceae > Olivibacter > Olivibacter sp. SA151. Next base: position 330,175 of record NZ_CP096391.1, read on the forward strand.
TATATATTTTGTTATCTTCTTCAAACTGCTTCGCATTGCTTACAACATAGCCCAGGGCGGCACTTCCGTAGAGACGTTCGAGGTATTCTAGATCGAGCCCCCACATTGTTCGTAAAGAAGTCATGATATACTCATTAATCCGATCGATTTCAGATAATGTCTCGACCTCAGCAGGAACACGCTGATGGTTTATCGATGTTATATACTGCTGGTTGTTATTGATATTCCATTGCCGTTGTAATCCATTGAACGAATGAGCGGAAGGACCTATTCCTAAATAGGGCTTTGATTTCCAGTAATTTGTGTTGTGTTTTGCATAACGACTCGGTAATGCAAAATTTGAAATTTCGTAATGCTCATAAGCATAGCCGTCTAGCGTTTCAATGAGTTGAAGAAATTGTGCTGCCGCCTGTTCATCGTCCATTTTTTTATATTTTCCTACCTTTATGAGATGGGCTAAGGCTGTTTTTGGCTCTACTGTCAAACTGTAAGCAGAGATATGCGGAATGTGAAGCTGTACGAGTTTCTGTATATTGTTTAACCATTTTTCATCGGTTAACAAAGGATAGCCATAAATTAAGTCGGCTGTGATATCGTCAAAACCGGCATCCTGTACTCGCTTTATCGCACTATCGGCTTCTTGAGCAGTATGCGCACGGTTCATCCATTTCAGATCTTCGTCATAGAACGATTGGATACCAATACTGAATCTGTTAATGGAAGTTCTTCGAAAAGCTTCAATCTTTGTTTTGCCTAGGTCGTCCGGATTTGCTTCCAGGGTGATTTCAACCGTATTGCTAATGTCGTAATGGCGACTTGCCTCATCCAGTAAGAAACTGATTTCCGACGCTTCTAAGATCGAAGGCGTGCCTCCACCAAAATAGATTGTATTAATTCGATCGGTGGGAAGATAGCTCGATTGTAGGCGCAGTTCTTTCGCCATGGCTTCCAACATTTCATTTTTGTACTTGATTGAAGTGCTGAAATGAAAATCACAGTAGTGACATGCTTGTTTGCAAAAAGGTATATGAAAGTAAATACCACCCATGCCTGCAAAGTTAAGGCAATGGAATGGATTTATTCTTCATCGTTAACTCATTTTATATAGGCTTCTTTTCCGGGATCGTCCAGAAGTAAATAGTAGATTCGCCAACTTTGATTTTTTTCTCAGGCTGCCAATCCCCCATATCAAATTCGTTCGAGACAATACGCGTACCGGGTTTTAATTGTTCCAATAGTTTTGGACGCAGTTTTAAATTGACATAGGGAAGCAGATACAGCGTCACCACGGATGCTTTACTGAAATCCACGTCAAAAAGATCTTGCTGTAGGAACTGAACCTTGTCGCTAACACCTTCTTTCTGTGCATTTCGATTCGCTTCCTTAATTCTATTCGGATCTATATCTACGCCAACACCGGTGGCTCCATACTCTTTAGCTGCCGTAATAACGATCCGGCCGTCTCCGCAACCTAAATCATATATTAAGTCGTTTTTGTTTACCTGGGCAATTTGTAGCATCGCTTCAACAACCGCTGGTTTACTGGCTACGTAAGGAACATCCAAAGATTGTTCTGTTGCGGTCTTCTTAGTAGAACAGGAAAGGAGTCCAAGGCATGTTGATAAAAAAAGTATGATAGCTAGCGGAAGTTTTTCTGCTAACTTCGAACGTTTATTTAAGTCGACAACCATATAATGTGTTAAGGTCTGTGGTAAAAGTTTTGACATAAAGGTACAACAATCGTACCTAATTTCTAATGTATTTTACCTTTTAAGAAGCTGTTTCACTTAAACAGCTTCTTGAACGTAGATGCGCAATGCGATCATCGCACTTTGTGATGAAATTGTTATGCATCTGATAGATTTTGAGTAAATGGATTATTACGATTTTTTAATATCTTTGGCGGGCTGTTCTTATTTCATTATCTAAAGCATATAGGTGCCGCATACAGGTTAGGGACGTATTTGCCGGGAACGTGAAATTTCAAAAGATGAATAAGAATCCCCTTGACAAAATCGTTGTTTTGAAAGATACATTGAAAAGACTACGCTATATATCTTTAAAAATTAAATAACATCTGGATGAATATCCACCATTTTATATCACAAGAAAATACGAGTTTTATCAATCCCTTATTTATCTTGTATACTTTCCCCCCAAATAACATAGCTACCCAATTTTGCGTCGTTGTTAATGACGACCCACAAGTTGAGGAATTGTACGGGCAAAATAATGTAAATACTTATCAATAATTATATACAAATGAAATACAAACGTATCCTACTTAAACTTAGCGGAGAAGCTTTAATGGGTAACAAACAGTACGGTATCGATATCGACCGTGTCGCCCAGTACGCACAAGACATAAAAGCTGTCTATGATGAAGGGGTAGAGATTGCAATTGTTATTGGAGGCGGAAACATTTACCGTGGACTGAGTGCAGAAAAAGCAGGGATGGATCGTGTGCAAGCTGACTACATGGGCATGCTGGCCACCGTCATCAACAGCATGGCTTTACAGGATGCGTTAGAAAAGGCTGGCATGAAAACGCGCCTGCTCACAGCGATAAAAATGGAGCAGATTTGCGAGCCGTTTATCCGAAGAAGGGCAGTAAGGCATCTGGAAAAAGGTAGAATCGTAATTTTTGGTGCCGGTACCGGAAACCCATACTTTACTACGGATACGGCGGCTTCTTTAAGAGCTATTGAAATCAATGCGGATGTTGTGTTAAAAGGTACTCGGGTAGACGGTATCTATACTGCCGATCCGGAAAAGGATCCTAATGCAACTAAGTTTGACCAGATTACCTTCCAAGATGTATATAATCAAGGATTGAATGTAATGGATATGACAGCCTTTACTTTATGCCAAGAGAATAAATTGCCGATTATCGTATTTGACATGAATAAAAGTGGCAATTTAGTTCGTTTAGCACAAGGCGAGCTAATAGGTACTTTAGTAAAAGACTAAGGCAGCTTAAAGGAGTGGGATGTAGGGTATAAGGCTTATGGTTAATTTGATAACCTTATGCGTTATGTCCTACATCTTCACCTTTCGTCCTTATTGAAGCAATTCCTTTAAGGCTCGGTCCACTTTATGGAAACCAAATTCGCCCAGGACCTTTTCGAAGAGATTTTTTATTTCTTTGTTTTGTAAGTTACCGATGCTCCCTTCGTGCGTGTGCTTTACTTCCTTAATGGGTTTAAAAGTCCCTTTTTCTATTGCCAAACCGATGTTTTTATAAGCCTCTCTAAAAGGGACGCCTTGTAACACTTCATGATTCACCACTTCTACACTGAATAAGTAGTTGTATTTTGGATCCTCGAGAATATTTGTATTGACTTTAATATTGCTCAGCATTAAGTGCATCATTTGAAGGCAGTCGTTGATGGATTGAAAGGCGGGAAATAAATTCTCTTTCAGCAACTGCAAGTCTCGATGATATCCCGAAGGAAGATTTGTGGTCATCAAAGCGATTTCATTTGGCAAGGCCTGGATTTTATTGCAGCGAGCTCGGATAAGTTCAAAGACGTCCGGGTTTTTTTTATGGGGCATGATGCTGGATCCTGTTGTCAATTTATCGGGAAAACTAATGAATCCGAAATTTTGATTCATATATAGGCAGGCATCCATGGCCATTTTTGCTAGTGATGCGGCGATTGCACTCATTCCTTGTGCTAAGACTCGTTCTGTCTTTCCACGGCCCATTTGTGCGTATACAACGTTGTAGTTTAAGGTCTCAAAACCCAATAATTCGGTGGTTAATGTTCTGTTCAATGGAAAGGAAGAACCATAGCCTGCTGCGGAACCCAAAGGGTTCTTATTGCATATCTTCCAAGCGGCCAACATAAGCTCCAGATCGTCTACTAAGCTTTCAGCGTAAGCACCAAACCAAAGCCCAAATGAGGAAGGCATAGCAATTTGCAAATGGGTATACCCCGGCATTAACACTTCCCGGTATTGATTACTTAGTTCTATGAGTAGCTCGAATAAAAACTTAGTATTTTCTACAATTTGTTTGATCTCGTTTCTAAAGTAAAGTTTGAGGTCGACCAATACCTGATCGTTTCTTGAACGACCACTGTGTATTTTCTTTCCGGCATCTCCGATACGTTGCGTGAGCAATAGCTCAATCTGAGAGTGAACGTCCTCCACATGCTCATCAATTGTAAAACCACCCGTCTCAATTTCGCGATAAATCTTTTTGAGCTCTTCTTGAATAACCGCTAGTTCGTCTTTTGTCAATAGGCCAATGCTTTCGAGCATTTGCGTATGCGCAAGGGATCCTAATACATCAAAAGGAGCCAAAAATATATCAAGTGCTCGATCGTTTCCTACTGTGAATTTTTCGACCGATTGCTCTACTTCCGTTTCTTTTTGCCAAAGTTTCATATGTAAATAATTTGTCTTTGAAAGGTCATATAGAATGTCCAGATTATTTTCATTCGAGTTTGTGTTTTGCAATCATGGACATTTCATAAGAAATTAAAAATTCAAAATTAAAAAGTAAAAAAGCCATTAGCCGAGTGCCAATCTCCGATTGCTGATAACCGAAAGTTAATTGCTAATAGCTAAAACCTTGCTTAGCAAAGCTACATAAAGTTCTATTCCCTCTTCAATTTCGCGAAGATATATAAATTCATCCGCACTATGAGAGCGGGCGGAATCACCGGGACCCATTTTTAAAGACGGCACGGGAATGAGCGCTTGGTCACTCATGGTGGGCGACCCATATGTTTTCCTGCCTAAAGCCACTCCCGCTTTCACAAAAGGATGGTCTTTTGTTATTGATGAAGGATTGAGTCGAGTGGATCTCGGCTGTACATCGCTTGCCACATATTGGCGGATGATAGCCAGTACTTCTTCATTGGAATAAGCATCGGTTGTGCGCACGTCCACTACATAACTGCAGGTTGCCGGGACTACATTATGTTGGGATCCGGCATTGATGACTGTTACACTCATTTTTATAGGGCCGAAGACAGCGGATTCTTTAGGGAATTTATAGGTGCGGAACCACTCAATGTCTTTCATGGCTTTATAGATCGCATTATCGCCTTCTTCTCTTGCTGCATGTCCTGACGCCCCCTGGGCCATGCAGTCAAGTACCATTAGCCCTTTTTCGGCAATGGCGAGATGCATCTCCGTGGGCTCACCTACAATGGCAAAATCTATGGGCTCTAATAAGGGAAATATCAGCTCAATTCCATTCCTTCCTGAGATTTCTTCCTCTGCAGTTGCTGCTATGCATATATTGTAATGGAGTTCTTGTAAAGGGTAAAAATGTAAGAAAGTTGCGATGAGAGAGACTAGCGGTCCACCTGCATCGTTACTCCCCAAGCCATATAATTTACCATCGCTTACAGCTGCTTTAAAGGGATCGCGGGAGTAACCTGTATTCGGTTTTACTGTGTCGTGGTGAGAATTTAATAAAATTGTGGGTTTACGCTTGTCATAAAACTGATTGTAAGCCCAAACGTTATTTAACTTCCTATAACATGGTATATCCCGCTCTTGGAAGAAGCGCTGAATTCGATCTGCTGTCCCGGTTTCTTCCTTGCTGAAAGATGGAATTTCAATTAGGTCTTTCAATAAATCGATGCTATCCCTTATTAATGCGTCCATCTTATTCCTTATATAGCCCGCCGGCCCGTTCCGCAGAGAGTTTAATGCCTTTGATAAAGGCAGAGCTAAAGCCGTTATGTTCCATCTCGTTTAAGCCGGCAATTGTGCAGCCTTTTGGTGAGGTTACTTTATCAATTTCGCTTTCCGGATGGCTTTGCATTTGCAATAACAAGTCGGCCGCACCCTTTGCGGTTTGAACAGCCATCTTTAATGCATCGTGGGCATGAAATCCAATTTCAACACCTCCCTGAGAAGCCGCGCGAATACTTCTTAAGAAAAAGGCAATCCCGCAAGCACAAAGCGCAGTGGCAGAAGTCATCAAATCTTCATTGATGGTAACTACAGCACCTACGGTTTCAAATAAGCGAGTGACCTCGTCCATATGCTGCTCGTGTGCATTATCGGAGGCGATGCATGTCATGGATTGTCCGATAGCGATGGCCGTATTAGGCATCGCCCGTATTACTTGTACAGCATCGCCCAGCTTATGACGGATATCTCGGCAGCTTACGCCTGAAATTACTGAAACAACAAGCTGTTCATCGGCAATTACGGCTCCATTGATTTGTTCCAATACTTGATTTAGTTGCTGAGGGAGAACCGCCAGAACAATGATATTAGCATCAAGAACTGCTTCTCTATTATTGTCCGAAAGCTTAAATCCAAGTTCGGCTTCCTGTGACATATTTCTGATGTTCCTTCTCGTGAGCGTTATATCGGAGGCATTACAATAAGCCTTCGCTATCAGTCCTTTTGCCAAGGATAGGCCGATGTTGCCGCTTCCTATGATGGTAATCTTAGGCATAATGTTCGTGTTGAATTATTTGCGTTAAAAAATGGTTGTTCCTGCTTGCTCATCTGTTAAATCATTCGCATGTTTAATAATTACTTTCTTGACACCTTTTGAAATGGCATCAAAAGCATTATCAAGTTTTGGAATCATGCCGTCGGCAATAATACCTTGCTCCTTTAGCATGCTATAATGAGTACGATTAATTTGCGTAATAACGGAGCCTTCGTCTTCTATATCTTTTAATACGCCTCTTTTTTCGAAGCAGTAAATTAGAGAAATATCATAGTTTGAGGCGAGCCCTACGGCTAATGCAGAAGCAATGGTATCGGCATTTGTGTTTAATAACTGACCTTCTCCGTTATGGGTTATAGCGGAAAATACAGGGCATAAGCCGAGTTCGAGCAGACTTTGGATACGCTTGTTATGAATCGAAGTTGGGGTCATATCGCCCGCAAATCCATAATCGATCTCTTTGACAGGGCGTTTAATGGTGCGAATCGTGTTCCCATCTGCTCCACTTAGTCCAATCGCATCGCAGTGGTTCGCTTGTAATAGGGCGACAATGCTTTTGTTTGTCAAGCCGGCATATACCATGGTCACAATTTTCAGCGTTTCGAGATCCGTTATCCGTCTGCCATTGACCATTTTTGCCTCGATGCCTAGATCGCTTGCTAACTTACTGGCAATTTTTCCTCCACCGTGCACTAATATTTTCTTTCCTTTCAAATTGGCAAAAACGTTAGTAAACGCAGATAGCGCGGTTTCATTCTCTACAATATTGCCACCTATTTTTACGATATTTAGTTTTTCCATATGAGGGATTATATAAGTGGCTCTTATAGATTTTCCAATATCCTTTTCAATACAACCTGAGCCGCCCATACGCGATTACCAGCCTCTTGAATAACCAATGAGTCCGGACCGTCTAGTAGGGCTGATGATAATTCCAGATCCCTTCTTACCGGCAAACAATGCATCACTTTTGCATGGTTTGTTACTTTAAGCTTCTCGGGTGTGGGCATCCATTCTCTTCCTGTAACCAGTATTTTGCCATACTCTTGATAGCTCGACCAATTCTTAACATAGACGAAATCAGCGTTTTTTAGAGCCTCATTCTGATTGGTGGTGATTGTAGCCCCGTTTGTAAAGTGCTCATCGAGCTCGTATCCTTCAGGATGGGTAATAGTAAAATCTAACAATCCCTGCTCTTGGGCTTTACACATCCATTCAGAGAATGAATTGGGAACCGCTTGCGGTAATGCTTTAACATGTGGAGCCCAGGTAAGAACAACTTTTGGCTTGGCTGTAACTGTTGAAAATTTACCGTCCACTTCTTTAGACGTGGATGGCGTATGCTCTAAGATCGTAATTAAATCTGTTAAGCTTTGAAGCGGGTGACGTGTAGCACTCTCTAAGCTAACAAGGGGTTTTTTGCAGTAAGTTGAAAATTTATTAAAAAGGTCTTCGCTATAGTCTTCTTTACGATCTTTTAAGCCTGGGAAGGAACGTAAGCCCAAAACATCACAATATTCACCCATTACGGCCGCCGCCTCCCGAATATGTTCAACCGTTGTGCCATCCATCACAACGCCATCCCTGGTTTCAAGCGCCCAGCCATCCTTATCCATATTCATGACCATAACATCCATTCCCAAGTTTATAGCAGCTTTCTGTGTACTAAGTCGTGTGCGTAAACTTGGATTCAGGAAAACAAGTCCGAGCATCTTATGTTCTCCCAATTTGCGATGAGCATTCGGTGCAGCTTTTAGCGCTAATGCTTCTTTGACAATAGTTGATAAATTATCTACATCCGCTACTGAAAAAAATTTCTTCATTGAATCTCTTTTTTAATAGTTGTACGTTTTAAGTTTTAGGCACTTACGACGTAAAACTTATTACTTATAACTTCTTAATCTCTCCGATAATGCCTCCAAAAACCTGTCCGCCTCCTTCTTCCCTAAATTCAATGCAGGTAGTAAGCGGATCACATTAGGCTTTGCCTCTCCTGTAAATATATGGTTTTTAAATAATAGATCTTTCTTGACCTGATTAAGCTCTTCCGGAAGCTCGATGCCGATCATTAAACCTTCACCTCTTATTTCTTTGATTTTATCAAATCCCTTTAATTCGCTCATTAAATAGCGTCCAATTTGCAATGCGTTCTGCACGAGTTGTTCCTTCTCCATCGTCTCCAAAACCGCTAAGGCGGCTACGCATGCAAGATGATTCCCCCCGAAAGTGGTACCTAATTCACCAAACCAAGGCTTAATCTTGGGTGAAATGGAAATGGCACCTATCGGGAAGCCATTACCCATACCCTTGGCCATGCTATAAATATCTGCTTGTACGTTTGCATGGTCATGGGAGTAAAATTTTCCGGAGCGTCCGTAGCCGCATTGTACAGAATCAGCAATAAAGATTGCATTATACTGTTCGGTTAAGCTCCGTATTTTCTGAAGGAAGCTGTGGTTGGCTACCCGTATACCACCAACGCCTTGAATTCCTTCAATAATGACGGAAGATATCGCTTCTCCTTGTTCCGCAAAGATTTTTTCAAGTGCGTCTTCGTCATTGAAAGGAAGGAAAATAACATTTTCCGTCTCGTTTACCGGAGCGATAATCTTGGGATTGTCAGTTGCCGAAACCGCTAGTGATGTTCTTCCGTGGAAAGCGCCTTTGAATGCGATCACTTTTTTGCGACCATTGTAAAAAGACGCCAATTTGAGCGCATTCTCATTAGCTTCGGCGCCGGAGTTACATAAAAAAAGCTGGTAATCTTTTTTGTCAGAAACTTTGCCCAGTAGCTCAGCGAGTTGTTTTTGAAGCGGTATCTCAATCGAATTAGAGTAAAAACCTATCTTATTCAGTTGATCTGTTATACGCTGTATATAATGCGGATGGCTATGGCCTATGGAGATAACTGCATGTCCTCCATATAGGTCTAAGTATTCCCGGCCAGTGGCATCATAAACATAAGAGCCAACTCCTTTTACAATTTCAATGGGATTTATAGGGTATACGTCAAAGAGTTTCATTTTTGCAAGGGTTACGGTGTGAGGTTTAAGGCGTAAGCTTTCCAGGTTGATCTCTTAAAAATTTTAAGAATGAAATGAGCATAGCCCTAACCTCATTTATTAAGGTGTTAATTAATAAATAATTCTGTTCAGATATATAATGAAGTTCATAGGCGCAAAAACAGCAATAATCTGCTTCGTTTAATGAACCTAATGCAACATTCAGGAAGTGGGCGAAGTCCTTGTCAGAAAATCTTCCACATCCTTCGACTATATTAAGTGGAATAGATAATGCGGCTCGTTCTAATTGTGATGTTAAGGTATATTTTTCGTGCTGCGGAAAGGTTGTGGATACGCGTTGTCTAATGAACATATTTAGTTCATGGGCTTTTTTCCAAACGTCTAACTTTTTATAGTCCCTCATAACATTCTTGTACCTTAAACCTTATGCCTTTCACCCTTTATCTTAAAATCCAACGGCTTTAAGCTTCAATCCAGTCGTTTCCTCCAATCCGAATAGAAGATTCATGTTTTGTACGGCTTGTCCGCTTGCACCTTTTAGAAGATTATCGATGATGGAGATAATCATCAATTTAGTACCATGTTTCTCTAAATGAATCAGTGCTTTATTCGTGTTCACCACTTGTTTTAAATCGATGTTGCCCGGACTTACGTGAGTAAATGGATGACTTGCATAATAGTGGCTATATAAATCTGATGCCTCCTCTATAGATAATGTTGACTCCAAATAAGTACAGGCTAAAATACCTCGGGTAAATGCACCACGTTGTGGCACAAAATTGATTGTTTGATCAAACGAAGATTGCAGTTGAATAAGACTTTCTCCGATCTCATGTAGATGTTGATGCTCGAAAGCCTTATATACGGAAAGGTTATTATTCCTCCAGCTAAAATGGGATGTCGGTGATAAGCTCTGTCCGGCACCGGTAGAGCCGGTTGTTGCATTGATATGTATTTCCGAAGTCAGCAGTCCTTTAGCTGCCAACGGCAGCAAGCCCAATTGAATCGCTGTAGCAAAACAGCCCGGGTTCGCGATATGCTGCGCCGTTTTTATTTTATCCCGTTGAAGCTCGGGTAAACCATAAACAAAGTTTTCCGCCTTTGACTTCAATCTGTAATCCTGGCTCAGATCAATTATCCGAATGGATTCGGCTATCCGGTTTGCCTCTAAAAATTTCCGGGCCGCACCATGACCAACACACAGAAATAAGACATCAATATTTTGGGGAAGCTCATCGGTAAATTTCAACTCTGTATCGCCAAATAGATCAGTATGCACGGAATGAACCGGGTTCCCTGCGTTACTGTTACTATTGACAAAGGCAACTTCTACATGAGGATGATTAATGAGAACCCTTAAAAGCTCTCCTCCGGTATAGCCGGCTCCGCCAACAATCCCTACTTTTATTTTATTCATATCAGAATAGTTTTGAGTTATAAGTAATACGTTATACGTTTTTTTCTTACTCACTCGATACTTATAACTCATTACTTAAAACTTACAACTTATTAACCTTATGCCATATCATTACTTGATTTCCAAAGATTTTAGAGAATCCTTTTACATCTTCGCCAGTCCATGCATTGTTCATCTCTCCATAACTTCCGAACTTACTGGACATTAAATCATGCTTGGATTCCACGCCAATTATATTAAATCGATACGGGTTTAATTCAACGAATACTTGACCACTGACCATTTCCTGTGAGCTTTGCAAAAAGGCTTCAATATCTCTCATAATAGGATCATGAAATTGCCCCTCGTGCATCCAGTTACCATAAAAAGAAGCTAACTGATCTTTCCAACTTAACTGCCATTTCGTAAGTGTGTGTTTTTCAAGCGTATGATGAGCTTTAATAATAACAACCGGTGCTGCCGCTTCAAAACCGACTCTTCCTTTGATGCCAATGATTGTGTCTCCTACGTGTATATCTCTTCCTATTCCGTATGGCTGGGCAATCGACTGCAATTTTTGTATCACTTTTACCGGACCTAGCCGTTCACCGTCAAGTGCTACCGGCTCACCTTTCTCGAATTCGATGGTAATTCTTCTGCTTTCACTTGCTGTCACTTGTGTGGGCCATGCTTCTTCCGGTAATGTTTCATGGGATGTTAAGGTTTCTTTTCCTCCCACTGAAGTGCCCCAAATGCCTTTATTAATCGAGTATTTTGCTTTTTCGGCACTGTAGGTTACACCATGATTATGCAAGTAATCGATTTCAGATTCGCGGCTTAATTTCAAGTCCCTAATAGGTGTTATGATTTCTACGTCCGGAATCAGGATATTAAAGATCATATCGAAACGTACTTGATCATTACCTGCACCAGTACTTCCATGGGCAACGAAGTTTGCGTCGATTTTCTTTACATAGTTTGCAATGGCAGTTGCTTGGCATACACGCTCGGCACTTACCGATAAGGGATAGGTTGCATTTTTTAATACGTTACCGTAGATAAGATACTTTATACTTTCGTTATAATAGTTTTGGGTTTCATCAACTGTAGCATGTGACGCAACACCGAGCTCATAAGCGCGTGTTTCGATCTGTTTAAGTTCATCTTCCGAAAATCCTCCCGTATTGACGATGACGGAATGAACTTCTAAGCCCATATCTTTGGATAGGTAAATGGCACAGAATGAGGTGTCTAATCCTCCACTAAATGCTAATACTACTTTCTTTTTCATTAGAATAATTTATTATTAAACGGAATGAACTCGCTTGCAGTACGCCGGCAAATCCATCTTATAGAATATGATGAGTGAAGGCTCTTATTGGCATAAATGAGCTCCTAACACTCGGTTATACCTGTCTTTTACAGGCTAGCTTATATTGTAATTACTGTAAGCGGTAACTAATACATCAACTAATCGTACGCTAAAAATAAGGTAGCGATAATTTTGCTCCTTCTTCTCAAACTTAATTCGATACGTTTTAATAAGGAGTGCTTTTTTTGCATCTGTTTCAAACGTTCTTTTGCTTTCGCTTTTTGCTCAATTTTTTGTCGAAGCTCTTTTTCCTTCTCCACAGGGTCCCATAACATAGCTGTGCACATACAATTTTTACGGTCTTTACTCATTAAGATATCGTAATTTACACAACTTTGACAACCTTTCCAAAATTCTTCGTCTTGGGTTAACTCTGAATAGGGGACGGGTTCATACCCCAGCTCCGAATTGATTTTCATTACTGCAAAACCAGTGGTCAGACCAAAGATTTTTGCCTTCGGGTATTTTTCGCGCGATAAGTCAAAAATCCGCTTTTTAATAGCTTTAGCTAACCCTTCTTTTCGGAAAACCGGATTAACGATGAGGCCGGAATTGGCAACATATTCACCATGGCTCCAAGTTTCGATATAACAAAAACCTGCCCAAGTGCCATCTTTATGGAGCGCTATTACAGCTTTTCCCTCAAGCATCTTATTGGCAATATATTCCGGTTTTCGACGTGCAATACCCGTACCGCGTGCTTTGGCAGATTCCGCCATTTCATTGCAAATCTGTTCGGCATATCCGATATGCGATTCATTTGCAGGAATAACAACAAAATTTGAAGTATTCATTGAATGTGAATGACCCAAGAGAACAAAACAATAAAACACATTTTGCTCTACCGTTTGATTTTGATTACCTTTTTGTTAATTGTTTTTGATAGATACAATAACCGGACTCGCTATTGTACTTTTTGTGGAGTGGGTATGCCCTCGAATCAAGCCCGGGGCATAATGGGTCGTCGGACTCTTAAAACAAGTTTGTTGCCAATCGCTTTTATGCATGGGATTACTTGCGCACTTCCTGGATTGGAATGCTTAGCAATATTTATATGCATATTAGCAATATTCATGTTATAAAGAATCTTTCCTTATTTAATAATGGTTGCAAATGTAAAAAATAAAATTTGGTTTATGCAATATTTATTGTATAAAATTAGTAATATTTTATCGATTTTGCTTGGCAGTTTTGATAATGTTATGGCTTGACTCCCATTTTTAGGATTTCTTTAAAGGTGTAAAACGAAGGCTGTGGCGTTATATTCGATTAAAAAGTGTATAGAATGGGATACCTCTTGTAACTGAAAGGCAATATAAGAGGTATCCCATTTTCGGGAGATTACCAGAATCTTACGTAAAGCGCACTAACTAATAGTAAAGTCAATACAATCATAACCATTACGGAAGGTTCTACTTTAAACATTTTAGTGTCTAAAACGAATGCTTTGGGATTAATTTTTGGTCCTGCCAAACTAACAGCGATCATTGCAATAACAGTGAACAGAAACGAAAGGCCCATGCAAATCTGAAAAGGAATTTCATAACCACCGCGCCCGTTTGGATAAGCCGTATATAACAAAGTGTCATTTCCAAACCACGTCGGCGCGTAATTGTTAAAGACTACCGATAAAGCAAAACCCATAATAAGTCCTACGATGGCTGCAGCTCCTGTAGTTCGTTTCCAAAACATACCTAATAAAAACATTGCCAATACACCTGGACTGATAAAACCGGTATATTTTTGAATAAAAGTAAAACCGCCCTCTCCGCCGATTCCAAGCATATCGTCCCACGTGAAGAGAATTGATGCTGCAATCGCGATGATTACGGTGATTTTTCCAATATTGACCAGATTTCTTTCCGACGCATCTTTATTCATATACTTTTTATAGATGTCCATGGTGAAAATAGTGGCTATACTGTTGGCCTTTCCCGCTAACGAAGCAACAATGGCTGCGGTTAAGGCAGCTAATGATAGCCCTTTCATGCCATCAGGCAGAAAACCTAGAATAGCCGAATAGGCATTGTCAGGGTTGAAATGTCCACCCGGTGCCATTTCTTCCTGCAAAGCGCCATTTTTGTATAGAACATAAGCGGCGATCCCGGGAAGCATAACGATAACCGGCATAAAAAGCTTCAAAAATCCGGCAAAAAGAATTCCCGTACGTGCGGTTTTTAAATCAGCACCCAAAGCGCGTTGGGTAATATATTGATTGCAACCCCAATAATTTAGATTGACAATCCATATCCCTGCTAAGTACATGCCTAAGCCGGGGAGCATAAGGTACTTATTAATTTCCTCCTGGGATGACGAAGCAGTCGGCTTTTCGATAATCATTTTAAAATGCTCCGGCGAATCCTTCATAAGTTGCGAGAAGCCGGCCAATACATCTTTGCCTAAACCAAAATGTTCGCTGACAAGTGTAAGCGCTACATAAGTTGTAGCTACGCCACCAATAATAAGTACCAGCACCTGAATAACGTCCGTAAAACCGATTACGCGCATACCGCCCAGGGTAATTACAACGGCAAAGACCGATAGAGCCAACACAATCGTATGAAAGCTTCCACCGCCGGCCAAATTATTAATAGCTAAAGCTCCTAAGAATAAGATTGACGTTAGATTTACAAAAACATAAAGGAACAACCAGAATACAGCCATGATTAGACTGGTTGTTTCATTGTACCGATTATTTAAAAATTGCGGCATGGTGAAAATCTTGTTTTTCAGATAAACAGGAATGAACCACACGGCTACAATAATAAGAGCCAGGGCCGCGATCCACTCGTAGGCTGCAACAGCAACCCCGACGGTAAATCCATTGCCGCTCATACCGATGAATTGCTCTGCCGATATATTGGAGGCGATAAGCGAAGCGCCAATTGCCCACCAGGTTAACGATCCTTCAGCTAAAAAGTAATCTTTACTACTGGCGTTCGCATTGTTTTTTTTGCGATAAATCCAATATCCATATCCCGCTACTACTACAAAATAGACGAGAAATATGATGTAATCAATTTGTGCAAATTTTCCCATAATGGAGTTAAGGTTAAAAGGTTAGCAAAAAAGGTGGCGAAAAGAGCCGTTCCGCCACCTTTTATTTTATTTTTGGATCTGATAAAACACCTCACTCCATTTCAATTCATTTTCGAATTGACCAAGCTTCGTGTTTTCATCAATTTTTACAAATTCAATACCTGCTATACGTGCAAAATCTTCCAGGTACTCACTTGTTAGATTTTGGCTATAAACGGTATGGTGCGCACCACCGGCATAGATCCAAGCGGTACATGCGGTTTTCATATCCGGTAATGGTTTCCAAAGAACGCGTGCAACCGGTAACTTTGGTAGTTCATTTTGTACATCAACCCCTTCTACAACATTCACAATAAGGCGAAACCTGTTTCCCATATCCACTAATGAGGCATTCAATGCCTTTCCGCCTGCTGCATTAAAAACAAGTCGGGCCGGATCTGCCTTTCCGCCAATACCCAAAGGATGAACTTCTAAACGAGGTTTATCTTTTGCTAAGGAAGCGTCTACTTCAAGCATATGTGACCCGAGTACCATTGCATTATCAGGATCGAAGTGATACGTATAGTCTTCCATAAAAGCATTCGCTCCAGGTAGACCCGAAGCCATTACTTTGCAGGCACGAACCAAAGCCGGTGTTTTCCAATCGCCTTCTCCTGCAAAACCATACCCTTGTTGCATAAGCCTTTGGGCGGCAATACCTGGAAGTTGTACTAAACCGTGCAAATCCTCAAAGGTGTCTGTAAATCCTTTATAACCGCCTGCTTCCAGGAAGTTCTTTAAACCGATTTCGATTTTTGCTGCATCTAGTACGTGTTGTCGTTGCGCTCCGCCTTCTTTCGCGTTATCGGCAAGTATATATTCTTCTTCATATACTTTTATCAGTGCTGCAACCGCTTCATCACTTACTTTGTTTATCTCAGCTACTAGATCACCAATGGCATAAGTATTAACCGAGAAACCGAATTTCATTTCTGCTTCCACTTTATCTCCATCGGTTACAGCAACATATCGCATGTTATCGCCAAAGCGAACAAACTTCGCGCCTTGCCAATCGTTCCAAGCGGCGGCGGCCCTAGTCCAGATACCAATCTTTTTGGCAACATCTTCATCCTGCCAGAAGCCGGTCACTACTTTTCTGTTGATCCGCATCCTGGAAACGATGAACCCAAATTCCCGGTCGCCATGTGCACTCTGATTGAGGTTCATGAAATCCATGTCAATACTGTCCCACGGAATATCTCGATTATACTGCGTGTGCAGATGTAAGAGGGGTTTTTTGAGAGCGTTCAATCCCCTGATCCACATTTTTGCCGGAGAGAACGTGTGCATCCAGGTAATAATGCCAATACAATTGGCGTCTTTGTTTGCCTCTGCGATGGTGTTATATATTTCTTCCGAGTTTTTTACAATTGGTTTGTACACAATATTAACCGGAATCAGTGCTTGATCCGTCAAATAATCAGCAATCTTTTTAGCGTGCTCCGCAGCCTGCGCGAGGGTTTCAGGACCGTATAAATCTTGACTTCCTGTTATAAACCAGACGTCAAAAGTTTTTAAATTTAGCATATCTATATTTCGTTGTTCGTTATTTGTTTTGTATCAAGTATCAAGATATTCCTAGAAGTTTTCAGTTTTACGTTTATTGATTTTCCAGCCTTTTTCTGTGGCTTAGGAGCTGGGAAACAGGGGGCTTATTCCCTGTTGTAAATTTAAACTTACCACGTAAAACTCATCACTTAAAACTACTGTTGTCCATAATAAGAATCCGGTCCATGCTTCCGCTCGAAATGTTTTTTGATCAATGAATCTTTAAGGCGTGGTGCATTGGGATTAATCTGTTCCGTTAATAAGGCCATTTGTGCCACCGTTTCCAAGACAGCGCTATTGTACACTGCTTTTTCTGCGGTCTTTCCCCAAGTAAAGGGGGCGTGGTTTCCTACCAAAATCATTTCCACTTCTCGGTAATCCAATCCGTGATCCTTAAAGTGGTTAAGGATCTGAAAGCCTGTTTCATATTCATAATTACCTTTGATCATGTGATCGGCCATGGGCGGAGCACATGGAATATCGGTAGTAAGATGGTCGGCGTGTGTCGTGCCAAATATGGGAATATCCCGCTGACTTTGCGCCCACGCAGTAGCATAAGTAGAATGGGTATGGACAATACCGCCGATATTTTCCCAGTGTTTGTATAATACCGCATGGGTTTTCGTATCAGAAGAGGGTCTCATGTTACCTTCAATGGTATTGCCCTCAAAATCGACAATCACCATGTTTTCGGGACTTAATTTCTCGTAAGGCACACCACTTGGTTTAATGGCAAAAACTCCCTTAGCTCGATCGACAACGCTGACATTGCCAAATGTAAAAAGCACCAGACCTAGTTTGGGGAGCTGCATATTGCTTTCATATGCAGCCTCTCTTATATCTTGATAATTAAAATTAGCCATGAATTTTAAGCGATATGAGTTAATATATTGTCTTTTGAGGTTAACTTCTCTTCAATGAGCATACCCATTTGTGTATACTTTTCGTAGCGTAGTTTATAAATCGCAACTCTTTGCGGATTCGGGTGATATTCAGCGTCAAAGCCTTGGCCCATGGCAGACATAGCCTCTTCGACTTTGGTGTAAATGCCTGCCGCAGTGGCTGCAAACATAGCGGCTCCAATCGCACAAGTTTGTTCCGATCGATGGATTTTTATGGGCATATCCATTACATCAGCCATCATTTGCATGATAAATGGTGCTTTTCTGGCGACACCTCCCATGCCAATTAAGCCTTTAACCGGTACACCTTGTTCATTGAAGCGATCAACAATTTTCTTAGCGCCAAAACAAGTTGCTTCTACTAATGCTCTAAAGAGCTGCACCGCGTCTGTTCCCAGGTTTAGGTCGAAAAAAGCTCCTTTAAGCGCCTGGTTAGCATCAGGTGTCCGTCTTCCGTTTAGCCAGTCGATTGCAAATTCTTGCTGAATATTAGGTTCGATCTTCTCGGCGAGTTTACTCAGTTGCGGTATAATCTGCTGTTCTAGTTGGTTCGCCAAATCGTCCAATGCCGGATTATCATTTGTTGACAAAAGATTTTTTAGTGGCCACATCAAAAGATTTTTGAACCAGGCATAGGCATCACCAAACGCAGACTGACCGGCCTCCATTCCGAGCATGCCGGGAATGACAGAACCATTTACCTGGCCACAAATACCGCTTACTAAGATGCCGTCTACTTCATGGTTCGGAGCCACTAGCATATCGCAGGTAGACGTGCCCATTACCTTGCTTAAATAGTATGGCTCAATTTGTCCACCCACAGCTCCCATGTGGGCGTCGAAGGCGCCAATTCCGATCACTACCGATGTGCTGAGTCCGAGTTTTTGTGCCCACTCTTCACATAAATGGCCCGCCTTTTTATCGGCCGTATAGGTATCTGCTGAAATATTGTCGGTAAAGCCATTTAGCAAAGGATCGACAGCAATAAAGAATTCGTTTGGTGGATAACCGTCAAATGACTCGTTCCAAAGGGATTTATGACCGGCCGAGCATACACCTCTTTTTATATGTAGCGCATCTTTGCCACCGGTTAGTAAAAACGGAATCCAATCGCAATGTTCAACCCAAGTGAAAATGTTGTTGGCGATCGCTTTGTCTTTACGTAAAATATGGAGCAACTTCGCCCAAAACCATTCAGAGGAATAGATGCCTCCCACGTATTGCAGGTAGTTTATATCAAATTTTTTGGCGGTTTGATTGATCTCGTCTGCTTCCTTTACGGATGTATGATCTTTCCAGAGTACAAACATTGCGTTTGGATTTTCCTCGAAAGCAGGAAGCAGTGCTAACGGTGTACCTGTTTTATCAACGGCGACCGGTGTTGATCCGGTTGTATCAACTGCGATAGCCTTTACATTGGCTGATATCTGTTCACCACTCTGCTTTAAGCAGTCTTTAATCGTATATTCCAGACCTTCAATATAATCTAAGGGATGTTGCCTAAATTGGTTGATGGAAGGATTACAATATAAACCTTTTTTCCACCGGGGGTAATGATAGATCGAGGAAGCGATCTCTTGTCCATTACGGGCATTCACGAGCACAGATCGCACCGAATCCGTGCCGTAGTCTACTCCGATAACATATGCATTGTCCATATATACTAAAGTGTATTTCGTTCTTTAATTTTTATACCCAGAGAATTACAGTGCTGTGAGTTTACGATACTAATTGGTCAGTCTGTCAATCTCTTCTGCTATTTCGTGTCAAAATAACATTTATTTTTTTAGATAAAAAAATATTATCGAAAAAATGTGCATGAAAAAAATTAAGGGTTAGGTATAAAGTTTAAGAATGAACTTATTTTATCTTTATAGGTTTCCTTATTGAGCTTGTAATAAAATGCACCCTTTTTCGAATTCTCTTTATCCTTATCTTTTTGACGAACTAATAAACCTGTTGACAAAAGTTTTCTATTAAAGTTTCTTTTATCCAATACAATATCATAAACACCCTCATAAAGAGTCAGTATTTGCGGGATAGTAAATTTTTCGGGCAGTAACTCGAAGAGTATTGGATGCAGGGCGGCTTTATAGCGTAATTTTTTCTTCGCATGTTCTACCATGCTATTATGATCAAAAATAAGTTTCGGTATTTCTTTTAGTGGCATCCACTCGGCACGATACTCCTTGCTTAACTGATCTTTGTATTTACGAATGTCAATAAGTGCATAATAAGCAATACTGATTGTTCTCTCAATGGGGTCTCGATTGGGTTCGCCAAAGACCTCCATTTGCTCCATATATACATTTTCTAAACCCGTCAATTGCTTCAAGACGCGTGCAGCGGCTTCCTCAGGTGTTTCATTCGGCTCCACGAATCCGCCCATTAAGCTCCATTTATTTTTTTCAGGCTCAAAGCCTCTTTGTATAAGCAGCAATTTAAGACTTTCCCCATCAAATCCAAAGATGATACAGTCTACGGCAACAAGTAGGCGTGTTTGTTTTGAGTATTTCGTCATAATTTAAAGGTAATTAGATCGGTAAGATAATATTCATTTAAGATAATTATCGGCATTCTGTAAAAATTAGTTCCACGTTCGCATTACATGCGATAAAGATAGTCAAATTCCAGTTGCTTTATCAAATTGGTAAAGCAGACAATGTTACAAAGATAATCATTTGTTTAAACGATTAAGTATTCAAAGAAGTGTTTTTTTGACACTTTTTATTAAATGTTCCATTGACATTTAATAAAAAGCTTCTATATTCGTTCCGACCGATTACGCTTAAAACGAATAACCAATATATAAACACATGCAACGAATCAATTTAAAATTCAATTGGCGTAGCGCTTTGATAGTATACATGGCGCTTCTGCTAAGCCATTTGGGGTGGAGCCAACAGAGCACGCAAATTAAAGGGAAGGTAACTGATAAAAAAGGAGAGCCTATACCCGGTATCAGCGTAAGTCTACCAGGCTCGAAAATCGGAACTACAAGTGATCTCAATGGTTTTTATCAAGTTCAAGTACCGGCCTTAATTGGCAAGCTGGTATTTACCAATGTTGGGTATATAAAAAAAGAAGTCCCTTTAGTTTCCGGACAATTCATCTACGACGTAACCTTGGAAGAGGATTTACTGGGATTGGAAGAAGTGGTGGTGGTGGGATACGGAACGCAGCGAAAAGCAGACATTACCGGCTCTGTTGCTATTGTGGATGTTGCCGAATCCAAGAAATACTTAACAAATGATATTTCCCAGCTATTACAGGGACGGAGTCCGGGTATTACCGTAAATAGCGATGGACAGCCCGGTGCCAGTCCAAATGTAAGAATTCGAGGCGTAAGCACTTTTGGTAATGCACAGCCGCTATATGTGGTAGACGGTGTTCCTGTGGGCACGTCCATACGTGATTTCAGCCCTAATGATATCGAATCGATGCAGGTCTTAAAGGACGCTTCAGCAGGTGCTATATACGGTTCTATGGCAGCCAACGGAGTGGTGATAATTACAACAAAACAGGGTAAGAAAAATACGCCGTTAAATATTGAGTATAATGGATCCTATGGGATGGACAAAGTTTGGCAACGTATACCGGTTTTAAAGCGCACCGATTATCAGTTGATTGCCAATGAAGTAAGAACCAATGCCGGTTTACCGCTCATTCCGGGAAATGATCCATCTTCACCACTATTTATTGATAACGTGGATACGGATTGGCAAAAGGAAGGATTAAAAAACGGATCAAGGCAAAACCATAATCTCAATTTTATGGGTGGTGGGGAAAATACGACCTATAACCTTTCTTTCGACTACCTTGGTAATGACGGTACTTTTGTTGGCAATGGACCTAGTTATGATCGGTATACTGCACGCATCAATACAACTGCCAGAAAAGGTATTTTCAAAGTTGGCCAAACTTTTACCTATACACACTCGCACGAAAATACACTTACCTACAATAATACCATATTGACTGGCAGTCGCCCGCCATTGGTGATCGATTTGGTGGAAGCTATTCCAACACAAATGATTTATGATCCTAATAATAAGGGAGGTTTTGGCGGTACGGAGTCGAATATCCATGATGTTATATCGCTTAATGCAATTGCCATCAATAGTTTGTTTGAGAATTATACAGACGTCGATCGCATGTTTGCAACTGCTTATGGAGAGATCGATTTAATAAACAAGAATGGGCATAGCTTACGATATAAATTAAATTTAGGATACGACAAAACACAGGCGCGGGATTACGCTTTTCAACCTGCCTTCGATTTGGGATATTTTTTCCATTCAAATATTTCCAGATTAGACGACGGGCAACGCACCTATACAACGGGCTTGGTAGAGAACACCTTGAATTATGAAAAAAAGTTTGGAAAACATGCGCTCACGGCACTGATCGGGCAAACCTACCAGTATGGATCTGCATTAGTTCGTAGTGGACATTCAGAAGCCTTTACAGAGCCATATTTCCCAATTTTAGACAATGGAAGCAATAAAACGGCCTCCGGCACCATTGACGAAAATGCGCTTTCATCTTATTTAGGCCGTATTACATATAATTACGATGATAAGTACCTCCTGACTGCCAATATCCGTCGAGATGGATCTTCCCGATTTAGTCCTAGCAATAGGTTCGGTTATTTCCCCTCGATTGCTTTGGGATGGAAGTTGACCAATGAACCATTTTTTAAGGTATCGAAGGATATTGTAAGTGACTTAAAGCTGCGAGCGAGTTATGGCAAGCTGGGAAATCAAAATATTGGGGATTACTTATATATGAGCTATATCAATCCGAATATTGTCTACAACTTTAATGGCCAAAAAGTGTTCGGCGGACTTCAAACAAGTTTAGTGTCGCCTGATATCAAATGGGAATCTAAAGTTACCTCCAACATCGGTTTGGATGGTATTTTGCTGAATGGACTAATTGATTTTACCGTAGAATATTATCGCAATAAAACCACTGATATATTGGTTGGTGTTCCTATTCCCGGTTCAACGGGATCGGTTAATAAGGCACCGACAGTTAATACGGGAAGTTTGCAGAATTCAGGGTTTGAGTTTATGGCAGCCTATAATAAAACCCAAGGAGATTTTAATTTTAGTATTGCCGCAAATGTAAGTACAATTAAGAATAAAGTATTGGCTTTGGGTGATAATAATGAACCTATTTATGGTGCCGGTTCCAAAACGGAAATTGGAGGCGAAGTGGGACAGCATTTTGGCTATGTGACGGAAGGTATCTTTCAATCGGTCGAAGAAGTAAATGCGCATGCTTTTCAAAGTGCAGGAACAGCACCTGGAGACCTTAAGTTTAAGGATTTAAATGGAGACCATGTGATTAATGCAGATGACCGAGCCTATCTCGGAAGTGCTATCCCGGGATTAAATTATGGATTGAACTTCACTGCCTCTTACAAAAAAATAGATTTTACCTTATTTGCATCCGGTAGTTCGGGCTTTAAAATCAATAGCAGAATGTACCGAGACCTTATGTTAACGACAGATTATATTAATAGACATGAGGATATTTTGGAGCGTTGGACACCGACAAACACGAACACCGAAATCCCTCGTTTGGTAGCCAATGATCCCAATGGAAACGGACGTGACTCGGATAGAAAGGGCTGGCTGCAAGATGGAACGTATTTACGGATCAACACGGTATCACTGGGCTATACTTTACCTGATAAATTGATCAAGGGCGTTCAACGCTTGCGGGTCTATGCAACGGCGCAAAACTTATATACTTTCCAATCTTACAAAGGATACAATCCTGATTTCACTGCCGGGGTCTTTGAGCCCGGGTTTGATTTTGGTTCCTTTCCGAAGCCAAGAACCTTGATGTTGGGAGTACAAGTTGGGTTTTAATATATAATCAAAATAATTATGAAAAGATATATAATCGCACTGTTTTTATTCTCCATGTTGATGGTTGGATGCGATAAAAAACTAGATCTTAATAGTCAAAAACAAGAACAAGTAGAGACTTATTGGCAAACAGCAGAGCAAGCATCGGCGGGTGTTATCGCCATTTACAATAGTCTGATTCAAGACGGTACCTATATGCGGATGATGCCTGCTCTTACCGATGCAAGAGGAGATGATTTTGTAGGGGACAGCCCTTGGGGCGATTTGGTGCAAACGGGAAAGTTTACGGTTATGTCAACCTCCGGACCGGTAGAGTGGGTTTGGTCGCAATGGTATCAATTGATATACAGGGCAAATCAAGTGCTTACGTTTGTTCCCAAGATTGAGATGGATCAAGCATTGAAGGATCGTCTATTTGGACAAGCTCATTTTTTAAGGGGTTTAGCCTATTTTACCCTAGCAAATACTTATAAGACTGTTCCCGTTATTCTTACACCTCCTGTCGATAGGCAGGATTATTACCCGGCAACAGCCTCTGAAGAGGTTTTATGGCAACAGATTATCGACGACCTTCGTGCTGCAGTAGAGTTGTTACCGATTTCTTATAGTACGGTATCCGGGCCTGATGCCAATCAAACCGGGAGAGTTACGAAGGGCGCTGCAGTGGGAATGCTCGGGAAAGTGTTTCTCTATCGGAAAAATTGGGCAGCAGCGGCTGAGCAATTCCGATTGCTAATAGAAGGGCCAACGCTGAATACCTATCGTTTAATGACTGATTATCGAGATAATTTCAAGCCAACTAACGAAAATAATGCCGAGTCTTTATTTGAAGTCCAATTTGCCGACCCGGAAACGGTTGGAGGAACTGTCTTCAATTACGGAGGAGAGCCGAATGCTAACTGGAAGCAAGTTTCTTCTGTTGGGCATACCTATGCCATGGACGGTTTTGGTTATTCTGACTTTTTGCCTACAAGAGGCCTTTATAATGAATTTAAGGAAGAGCGGACAATAGATGGTGAGCTCGATCCCAGGCTGCTGTCTACCATTGCTTCCTTTGAGCCAGGTGTGTCCGAACTGGCCTATGGGGATGTTTGGAAAAATCCGAAGAGCAATATCTATCCGCGTAAATATACCCATGATGGTATTCCAGGCTATACAAATGAAAATAACGGCGTGGAAAACTCAGGCATTAATTACCGTATTCTTCGGTATGCTGACGTATTACTCATGTATGCGGAAGCGCTGAACGAACTTGGCCAGACAGACCAAGCCTATCCTTATATACAACAAGTAAGAGATCGCGCGAAACTTCCTGATCTGGCGAGTGTAAAGCCGAATATGACACAAGAGCAAATGCGCGATCAAATCGCACATGAACGATTTCTAGAGCTAGCTATTGAGGGAATTCGGATTAATGACATTATCCGATGGGGCTGGTTATATGATCCGGATAAACTTGCCAAACTGAAAGAAAATGATAACGATTTTGACACCTGGCGAGCAGGAAAGGAATACCTTCCCATTCCACAGCGAGAGTTAGATCTTAATAGAAACTTGTTGCCTAATTCGGCAAATTAAAAGGAATAGCTGAATAGGATAGTTTTTAAATGTTTATTTTACATTTATTAATATTTTCCTATCTTAGACGAGCGTATAGCCAATTATTTGTTAGATACCAAAATTGATACCATGAATAAAAAACCACTTATTGCCTTACTGTCCTTGCTGATTTCCAGTACGACATTATGGGCACAAAACCTGGTGAAATTATTGCCGGGAAAAGACACCATTACCATTAATAAACATATCTATGGGCATTTTGCCGAACATTTGGGCCGTTGCATCTACGATGGCATTTATGTAGGCGAGGACAATAAAACCGTTCCACATACCAACGGTGTTCGCAATGATGTGATTGAGGCATTAAAAAAATTAAACATACCAAACCTTCGTTGGCCGGGTGGTTGTTTTGCGGATACCTATCATTGGAAAGATGGTATCGGGCCAAAAGGAAAGCGACCAAGCATCGTAAATACTTGGTGGGGAGGAGTTACCGAGAATAACAGCTTTGGAACGCATGATTTTTTAAATATGTGTGAACTTCTTGGCACCGAACCGTACCTAGCTGGTAATGTAGGTAGTGGGGAAGTGCAAGAACTGGCCGATTGGGTACAATACGTCAATTTTGATGGAAAAAGCCCCATGTCCGATCTTCGGAGGGAAAACGGGCGAGACAAACCCTGGAAGGTTAAGTTCTGGGGAGTTGGTAACGAAGCTTGGGGATGCGGGGGCAATATGACGCCGGAGTATTATGCGGATGTATACCGTAAATACGCCACCTTTATGTCAGATTGGACCAATAGCGGCGGGCTGTTTCGTATTGCATCCGGAGCCAACAGCGATAATTATGAATGGACCGAAACGCTTATGAAAAAGATTCCCAAATCTTTGGTCAAGGGCTTAGCATTACATCATTATGCGGTAATTGACTGGCAAAAGAAAGGTTCAGCAACCATGTATACCGATGAACAGTATTTCAAAACGATGAAATCTGCCTGGTTCATGAATGAGCTGGTTGAGAAGCATAGTGCTATCATGGATAAATATGATCCTAAAAAAGAAATCGCGCTTGTTGTTGATGAGTGGGGTGGCTGGTACGAGGTAGAGCCCGGCACTAATCCTGGCTTTTTATATCAACAAAATACCATGAGGGATGCGATGATAGCCGGTATGACGCTCAATATATTCAACAATCATGCAGAACGGGTGCGAATGGCTAATCTGGCGCAAACGGTGAATGTGCTGCAAGCGGTTATATTAACCGAAGGTGATAAGATGCTGGTAACTCCAACCTACCATGTTTTGGAAATGTACAAAGTGCATCAGGATGCCAGATTGGTTCCTATTGAAGTAAATAGCCAAAATCTTTCATTTAACGGCGAATCAATTCCAGCGGTTTCTGCTTCGGCATCCATCGCAAAGGACGGCAATACACACATATCGTTGGTAAACATCGATCCTAAAAACCAGCAAGAAATTACGATCGACTTAAGTGATAGACAATACAAAAGTCTAAACGGACGATTACTTACTTCAAAAAAACTTAGAGATTTTAATTCTTTTGAGAATCCAGGCTACATAAAACCAGAAATATTTAAAGGAGCCAAAATGAAAAATAACCAAATTTCGGTCACGCTACCGCCATTCTCTGTGGCCGTCTTAGCGTTAAATTAAAGGCACAAACGAAAGATATATAACATAATGATTCGACGGAAGTTACTGGGAGTATTTATTTTGAGTTGCGCACTCGGCTTAAATGCGCAAGAAAAGAAATCGTTTACTATCGATATTTCACATCCTACAGGAAACATATCCCCCAATATGTGGGGGGTGTTTTTTGAGGATATTAATTTAGGAGCGGACGGCGGAATCTATGCTGAACTTATAAAGAATAGGTCCTTTGAATTCGCAGATCCTTTTATGGGTTGGAAGAAATTGGGTGAGAAGATTGGTGAGGGAACCTTTTTGGTGTTGAATCGAAAAGACAAACCCAATAATCCACGTTTTTTACGGGTTAACACAAGCTTATCATCAGAAAAAGTTGGATTACAAAACGAAGGTTTTCGCGGCATGGGGATTAAGCAGGGACTTCGATATGACTTTAGTGTCTTGTATAAACAAGCTGTA
Source organism: Olivibacter sp. SA151 (assembly GCF_054130995.1). Lineage (NCBI taxonomy): Bacteria > Pseudomonadati > Bacteroidota > Sphingobacteriia > Sphingobacteriales > Sphingobacteriaceae > Olivibacter > Olivibacter sp. SA151. Next base: position 357,493 of record NZ_CP096391.1, read on the forward strand.
CCGGGCATTACTTTACGTTTACAGCTGGTGGATACCTTGGGTTCTGTAATAGGGGAGAGTACGCTTCGTCCGGAAAAAACCGGGACGGATTGGCAAAAGCAGCAGATAAGCTTCCGAGCCGCCAAAACGGAACCAAAAGCGAAACTTGTTCTCTGGTTCGAAGGGAAGGGTACGCTAGATGTAGATATGATTTCGCTTTTCCCGGAAGATACTTGGAAAAACAGACCCGGGGGCTTACGGAAAGATATGGTTCAATTATTGGCGGACATGAAACCGGGTTTTATACGATTTCCCGGTGGGTGTATCGTTGAAGGCAGAGACTTAGCTAATCGTTTTCAATGGAAAAAGACCGTTGGGCCGATTGAGGATCGTAAGCTCATCATCAATCGATGGAATACCGAGTTTAAGCATCGCTTAACACCTGATTATTATCAAAGCTTTGGATTAGGGTTCTTTGAATATTTTCAGTTGGCGGAGGATATCGGGGCCGAGCCATTGCCCATCTTGAACTGCGGTATGGCTTGCCAGTTCAATACGGCCGAGCTGGTTCCAATAGATGAACTGGATGACTATGTACAGGATGCATTGGATCTAATAGAGTTTGCTAATGGAGATACCGGCACAAAATGGGGAAAACTGCGTGCCGAAATGGGACATCCGCTGCCCTTCAATTTAAAAATGTTAGGAGTAGGGAATGAAAACTGGGGTCCGCAATATATAGAACGACTTGAAGTCTTCAAAAAAGCCCTTAACGAACGATATCCGAATATTAAGATTGTAGCTAGTTCAGGTACCGATCCTGAAGGCGAACGTTTTGAATTTCTTAATAAGGAGTTAAGACGACTAAAGGTCGATTTTATTGATGAACATTATTATCGCAGTCCCGATTGGTTTTTGACCCATGCTAATCGCTATGACGCTTATGATCGCCAGGGACCGAAAATTTTTGCGGGTGAATATGCTGCCCATACTGATCGGACCGCAGGTACCGGTAACCGAAATAATTGGAAAGCGGCTATTGCCGAAGCAGCATTCTTAACCGGGGTAGAACGAAATGCAGACGTTGTCGGTATGGCTTCTTATGCACCCTTATTCGCTCATGTTGACGGATGGCAATGGACACCTGACCTTATTTGGGTGGATAATTTGCAAGCATACGGTACACCGAACTATCAAGTGCAGAAGCTATACGCTATAAACAAAGGAACTCATGTAATCTCCGTTCGTATGGATAACGTGATTCCTAGTGGTCAGGATGGTCTATATGCGTCCGCGGTACTAGACAGTAAAACCAACGAAGCGATCATTAAGGTGGTAAATCATAACGATTATCCTATCAATGGTAGTTTTAATATACAAACAAAAGAAAATTTAGCAAAAGAAGTAGAACATATTGTGTTGACCGCTGGATTAGCGGAAGAGAATTCCATTCAGCATCCCAATAAAGTCAGCCCGAAAATTGACAAGGTGACGCTTAAAGGGAAAACGATAATCTCCGACTTATCACCCTATTCTTTTCATATCTTCAAAATCAAGATTAAATAGATATGCTAAGCCGGAATCTAATTGTTGTATTTCTCGTGATTACCTGTTCTAGCTATGCACAGCAGCCGGGACAGGTAATCGTACACGATCCGGTGTTGATTTCGGCAGACGATAAATATTATCTCTTTGCTACCGGAGATGGTATTGATGTATGGTCTTCAACCGATTTGGAAAACTGGTCTAAACAGGCACCTGTTTTTCCGGAATCACCGACCTGGGCAAAGCGGGAAGTGCCAACATTTAAAGGGCATATTTGGGCACCTGATATCCATTATTTTAACGGCTTGTACTATCTTTATTATAGTATATCTGCTTTTGGAAAAAACACCTCCTGTATTGGACTAGCGACTAATCCAACTTTAAATCCGCAAGATTCGGGGTTTAAGTGGACGGACCGTGGAAAAGTGATCCAGTCGATACCTGGGAAGACGAATTGGAACGCCATAGATCCCAATCTAGTCTTCGACGAAAGTGGGCATCCATTTCTTGCATTTGGTTCCTTTTGGGACGGTATCAAATTGGTGAGACTAAGTAGAGACGGTATGCGAACGGAGGACGATTTGCTTACTATACCAACACTTGCCAGTAGAAAGATAAATCGCCGGGCACCTAATCCCCCAGCCATAGACAACAACCCGGTTGATGCAGGGGGCAATGCCATTGAAGCTCCTTTTATCTTTAAACGGGGAGGCTATTATTATCTTTTTGCCTCCATCGATTATTGTTGCAAAGGAGCGGCAAGCACTTATAAAATGATTGTGGGAAGAGCGAAAAAGGTGACAGGACCTTATTTGGACGATCAGGGGAAAGACTTGGCTTCTGCCGGTGGTAAACTCCTTTTGGCGGGCGATAGCCGATGGCATGGCGTCGGGCATAATGCCGTAATAAAGCTTGAAGAAGACGATTATCTCGTTTTTCATGGCTATGACGCTCAGGATCAGGGTAAACCTAAATTAAGAATTGAGAAATTAAAATGGGACAACAAAGGTTGGCCTTTGTTGATTAATAATGAATTATCAAACCAATAGATAGTATAATCATGAGCAAAATAATTTACATTGCTGCAATAGCCGCGGGTCTGTTAAACGGAGCATGCAACCAGCGTACCCAACAATCTGCTGAAACGGCGGATACGGTGAAAGTTGATACAACTTCCGGTTTTAATGCTGAAATTGATGGAAAAGAGGTAAAACTGTATACATTGATAAATGGTAAGGCAAAAGCGATCATTACCAATTACGGAGCCCGTTTGGTAAGTTTGTTAGTCCCGAATAAAGAAAATACACAAACAGACGTCGTATTAGGCTATGACAAGGCCGAAACTTACAAAGCAAATAAAGCAACTTTTTACGGTGCTATTGTAGGCCGGTATGGAAATCGCATCGCAAAAGGTCAATTTACCTTCAATGGAAAAACGTATCAACTGGAAAAAAATGACGGAGAAAATTCACTGCACGGAGGGACTAATGGTGTATATGATAGGGTATGGGATGCCGAACAGATAGATGAAAAAACACTTAAATTGACTTATCACTCGACCGATGGGGAAGCGGGGTATCCTGGTAATGTTGATATGACCGTGCTTTACTCCCTAAAAGACAACAATAGCTTGGAAATCGATTATACGGCTACGACCGATAAACCAACGGTTTTAAATTTAACGAACCATGCTTACTTCAATTTAAGTGGTGAAGGAGATTCTACCATTTTAGATCATGATTTAACCTTATATGCAGACCAGATTACACCTGTAGACGAAACCCTGATTCCTACCGGTAAATTTATGGACGTTACGGGTACGCCTTTCGATTTTAGAAAAGCAACTCCAATCGGTGCGCGTATTAATGCGGATGACGAGCAGATGAAAAGAGGAAAGGGATATGACCATAATTTTGTGTTGAACAAAAAAGAAGGCTTACAAACAGCTGCTTTGGTATATAGCAAAAAAACAGGTATTGAGATGGAAGTGCTGACTGAAGAGCCTGGCATACAATTTTATAGCGGCAATTTTATGGAGGGAGGACAAAAGATAGGCAAAGGCGGGAAAGATTACGGATATCGCTCAGCCTTTTGTCTGGAAACACAACATTTTCCTGATTCGCCCAACCAACCGGCTTTTCCTTCCACTGAGTTAAGACCAGGCGAGCCTTATAAGACCAAAACAATCTATAAATTTTCAATTAAATAAGATGATACGATTTAAGCAAATATGGAACCGGATCAAGTATAGTACATTATTTCTATATTGTCTGGTTTTTGTTGCCTGCCAATCGAGCTCGCAGTCGGTGTTGAAGAGCCCTGACGGGAAAATCGCCCTGACTTATAAATTGGATGCGAAAGGAAGACTATGGTATCAGCTCCGTAAAAATGATACCCTGGTGTTAGACTCGTCACGGTTGGGTGTCCTACTTAGCCAAACTAAGTTTGACGACAAATTACAAGTAACATTTGATTCCGCCTATCACGGAATTAGCGATAACTATGTAATGTACAATGCAAAGAGAAAGCAAAATCATTATGCAGCAAATGGTCTGGTTTTGGGGTTACAAAATGAAGAAGGTCAACATTGCCGCATCATATTTCAATTAGCAAATGATGGCTTAGCTTTCCGTTATTATTTTCCTAACATAAAAGCACTCACCAAGGTTGAAAAAGAATTAACAAGTTATCACTTACCAACAGGGTCGAAGGCGTGGTTACAACCTATGGCCGTTGCTAAAACCGGTTGGGAGCATACGAATCCTTCTTATGAGGAACATTATGAGCAGGAAATACCGGTAGGGACGGCGGAAAAAACAGGTGCGGGCTGGATATATCCTTCGCTGTTTAAAAGCGGCAATAACTGGTTACTTATTACAGAATCGGCTTTGGATAGCCAATATTGTGCAACCCATTTAGCCGCGCAATCGCCCAATGGAGTTTATCAAGTGGCTTTTCCTGATTCCAGGGAAGAAATAGTAAACGATGGTATTTTGCCTCGTTCAGATAAAGCGTTCTATTCTCCATGGAGGATTGTTACCGTTGGTAATTTGGCAACCATAATTGAATCTACCTTAGGGACCGACCTTGCTCCGCCCGCGATGGATACCGATTCCTCCTTTATTAAACCCGGTAAGGCCTCGTGGAGCTGGATTAATTCCAAGGACGATTTTATTACCTATGATGAACAAAAGCGGTATATTGATTTTGCGGCAAATATGAAATGGCAATATTGCCTGGTTGATGTGAACTGGGATACAAAGATTGGCTACGAAAAAATCGCTGAATTATCGGCGTATGCCAGCCGGAAAGGTGTTGGGCTAATTTTATGGTATAATTCTGCGGGAGACTGGAACACGGTAAAATACACGCCAAAAGATAAATTGTTAACCCATACCGATAGGCAACAGGAGTTTAAGCGTTTAAAGGAAATGGGCATTAAAGGAATCAAGGTCGATTTCTTCGGCGGAGATGGTCAATCGGTTATTCGTTATTATCAAGAAATCTTGGAAGACGCAGCCAGCTACCAATTATTAGTAAACTTTCATGGCGCTACTTTGCCAAGAGGTTGGGCAAGAACCTACCCTCACTTAATGACTACAGAAGCTGTTCGTGGTTTTGAAATGGTCACTTTTGGTCAAGCCGACGCTGATAAAGAAGCAACGCACGCTACCATGCTTCCTTTTACACGCAATGCATTCGATCCGATGGATTTCACACCGATGAATCTTTATAAAATTCAAAGCAGTGTGCAACGCAAAACAAGTAGTGCGTTTGAATTGGCAACAAGTGTACTTTTTCTTTCAGGTATCCAACATTACGCAGAGTCACCGGAAGGAATGAAACATGTATCGGAAGATGTTCAGAATTTTTTACGTGCGTTGCCAAACAGCTGGGATGATGTGAAGTTTATTGATGGGTATCCCGGTAAATATGTAATTATTGCCCGTAAATCAGGCGATAATTGGTATATAGCTGGAATTAATGGAGAAACGCAAGAGAAACAATTGGCGCTTAACTTGTCTTTTATTGATGGAAAGCAAGGAGCGTTATTTACCGATGGGAATGGTTCGGAGCTTATAACACATCAAACTATTACGGCGACAAACAAGCTTCCGATATCGATGAAAGGAAATGGAGGCTTCGTTATGAAGTTTTAGATATTAAATGATATCGCGCGAGGCAACTTAATTTACAAGTTGCCTCTTTTTATTTCATCCACGGCGTAATTAGCAGCTCTCGCTGTCAAGGCCATAAAAGTGAGTGATGGATTCTGGTTACCGGTTGAAGTCATACAGGCCCCATCTGTAACAAATACATTTTTGCAATGATGCAGTTGGTTCCATTTATTTAAAAGGGATGTATCCGGGTCGTTTCCCATGCGCACACCTCCCATGTCGTGAACTTCAAGCCCTGGATTTCTATAACCAATAGCATGTTGATCAACTGTAACAATGTCTTGACAGCCAGCTGTTTCAAGCATTTTTACTCCCTCTTGAAAGAAATCTAGAAGCTGTTTATCATCGTTTTCCGTGTAGGCGATAGATGTTATTAATAAAGGTACTCCCCATTGATCCGATTTATCGTTGCTTAATCGTACATGGTTTTCTTTGATAGGTACCGTTTCTCCTTGCATCATCATAGAAACTACCCATTTTCCAGCCTCCGTAAGCGCCTCTTTGAAAGTGGAGCCGATACCATCTGCCCGCTTAGACCACCCTTCTCTACTTGCACTGAAGGCCACCATATAACCGCGCAAAAAGTCTGTTTCCTGTTTATACACATTTCTAAAAGAGGGCATAAATACTTGGGTGGGCCTGCGACCAAAATAATATTGATCTTCAAAACCGTCTATAGAGGCCGTTATCCTTCCACGATAGTTATGAAAGGCAATGTGCGTTCCCATTAAGCCATTCAGATTGCCAAGACCATTCGGAAATTTACTCGATTTTGAGTTCAATAAAATCAAATTGCTATTTAAAGTTGCGCCATTTACAAATATAATACGGGCTTTGTATAGATGTTCCCGTTTCGTGTCACTTTCAATCGCTTTTACACCAACGGCCTTTCCTGCTTTCTCATCATACAAGATGGAATGTACGACGGTATCTGTTTTAATGGTGAGGTTCCCGGTTTTCTCCGCCCAAGGTAAGGTGGAAGCGTTTGAGCTGAAATAGGCACCAAAAGGGCAACCTCGTTGGCATAGTGAGCGAGCCATACATTTTGTTCTGCCTTGCTCCGTGTGTACTGTTTGCGGAGCCGTCACGTGTGCGCACCTTCCCATAATGACCGGTCTATCGGGAAAATGGCGATTGATTTTACTTTTAATGTATTTTTCAACTGCATTCATTTCAAATGCGGGTAGAACTTCACTGTCAGGAAGGTTGGGAAGCCCGTCTCGATTACCGGAAATACCGACAAATTTTTCTACGTGGCTATACCAGGGAGCCAAGTCGTTATAACGAATAGGCCAATCAACAGCAAATCCGTCGCGTTTTGGGGCTTCGAACTCATAATCGCTCCAGCGTTGGGTTTGCCTTGCCCACAAGAGTGATTTACCGCCCACTTGGTAACCTCGAATCCAATCAAAAGGTTTCTCTTGGATATAAGGATGCAGCGCATCCTGTATATAGAAGTGTTTCGTTGATTCATCAAATGCATAGTGTTTACTGATGGTCGGGTTCTCTTCAATCATGGTGCATGTTTTTGTATTGCCATGTTGAAAATCCCAAGGATCAAGCATCGCAGTGGGATAATCCCGGACATGTTTTACCATTCGGCCCCGCTCGATAACCAATGTTTTCAGCCCTCTTTCACATAATTCTTTGGCTGCCCAGCCGCCGCTAATACCGGAACCAATGACAATAGCATCAAATGTATATTCCATCTTTGATCTGCAGGTTAAAATTGTCTTCTCATGCAAGCCGGATGCTCGCATCGTTGAAAATAGAGTTTTAATTTTTTATATGAAACCCTTTTTCGAAAAAAAGAGTTTCAGCTACAAATTTTTTACATGGAATGAACAGAGATTACCTTCGGCAAACTCCCGTTGGTTGGTTTCGCTTTTAATATATAGCTGAAGGTGTTTATATTATAAGAACGTTTTTTTGTCACTTTTTTCCGCAAAAAGTAACCAAAAACTCATCGCTTGGAACTTTGCTACAAACGGTAGTGCATCAACGTGCAAACCGCAAATTTCCTAGGCGATATTTTAATAGAACGGAGGGTTTTTGCGGGCAGCCAACAAGGCCTCGGGTGTGGGGTAAAACGGCCTTGAAGGATACCGATGCAACGAGCAGCAAAGCATTTGCACCTCTGTTTATGTTGCACTACCCAAGCGGATTGAGGAAGTGAAACGGCTCCAATACGCGCCAGTGATGCTTTGCCATCAGATGCAAGGTAGCCTACACAGCCTTGATTTTGCTCAACTTTTATCAAGAAAAGTTGAATAAAGAAAACGTTCCTTTTTAAAAGTAAAATCATTGGTGGAATGAAGGCTAAGGATGTGAAAGCTAACTATTATATTACATTTCCTTTTAAAATAAGGTAATAAATGGTTAATATTTGATCGCCTATTACATGCATATCAAATTATATTTGCTCTTGCTAACAATTGACAATAATAAACCTCCATTTTGCTTAGGGCGATAACTTGTGATACTTGATCAGCGATTTAAGTGGCTTGAGGAGGGTACACTAAATTAATTTATAAATAGCAAAAGGAAATGATCAATACGAACTCGAAGGCCATTACGGTGCTCTCAAAAATGATGTTTGTTTTTTTATTCTTAGTACAGGTGGAAAAAATGGATGCGCAACCAAGCGACTTCTATAAGCAGACGAGCGAAATAGCTCCAATAATTATCCGATATAATCAAGATGTGCACACGATCCTCGATTTTTATTCACCGCGGGCTGCAAACGGATTTTCCTATCAACCGGTTTTGAACTCGCCCCAACAAAGAAAAAGACTGAATGAAATTAATATTCTGTATTTAAATGAACTGACTAAATTTCAGTTTGATAAGCTACAAGTTAATGGACAGGTAGATTACCTCTTATTAAAAAATCAGATAGAGGGTTATCAAGAGGAGCTAAAGGAGGAAGATGCTCAATATCAATCGATCAAACCCTTTATTCCTTTCGCAGATTCCATTTATAACTTAGAGCGTGTAAGGCTGAGGGGTGGCTCAGTGGACGGTGAAAAGATTGCCGGAGAACTGCATGCGCTATCCAAATACTTGGAAACGCGCTTAGAAGAATTATCGAAACAAACTAAAATTGACAAGAGAGAGGCTGAATTTGCACGTGAAGCTGTATCTGCTTTACAGGCCAGATTACAGAATGTTTTCAAGTTTTATAATGATTATGATCCCATGTTTACTTGGTGGGTGCCGCAGACTTACGAACAGCTTGATTCATTATTAGGAAAATACGCAGAAGGATTAGCTGCATTGGGTGAACTGAGGACCACGCAGAAACCCGATCAAAGTGGTATCAAGGGGAATCCGGTTGGTGAGGCAGCGTTGAATAAATTACTACGCCGCGAATATATACCTTACAGTCCACAAGAGCTTATTGAAATTGCAAATCAAGAGTTTGCTTGGTGTGATAAAGAACTATTGAAAGCTTCGGCGGAAATGGGTTTTGGAAGCGATTGGAAAAAAGCACAAGAACAGGTTAAGAATAGTTACGTTCCCGTAGGGCAACAACCGGAGCTGATTATAAAATTGTACAATGATGCCAAGTCATTTATAACGGAACGGGATTGGATTACTTGGCCGGAGCTGGCTGACGAAACTTGGGGGATGATCATGATGACACCTCAAAGGCAGTTGGTAAATCCCTTTTTTACAGGAGGAAGAGAAATTAGTATCTCATATCCAACGTCCGGGATGTCATACGAAGATAAGATGATGAGTATGCGTGGCAATAATCCTTATTTCTCTCGAGGTACCGTACAGCACGAACTTATTCCGGGGCATCATTTGCAGTACTTTATGAATAGTCGATATAAGCCTTATAGAAGAGAATTTAGAACACCTTTTTATACAGAAGGGTGGGCCTTATATTGGGAGTTGTTGTTGTATGAAAATGGCTTCGCTAAAACTCCCGAGGAGCGTATAGGTATGTTGTTTTGGCGCATGCACCGTTGTGCCCGTATTATTTTCTCTTTGAATTATCATCTCGGGAAGTGGTCCCCTCAGGAATGCATTGATTTTCTGGTTAATCGTGTTGGCTTTGAACGTGCAAACGCAGAAGGAGAAGTAAGGCGTTCGTTTCAAGGCGGCTATCCGCCTCTTTATCAGGCGGCCTATTTACTTGGAGGAATCCAAATTATGGGTTTAAAGCATGAACTTGTTGACAGTGGCAAGATGACGATGAAGGCATTTCATGATGCGTTTATGCAGGAAAATCAGATGCCTATTGAGATGATGCGGGCAATTCTTACCAATCAAAAATTGTCTAAAGATTTCAAAACAAAATGGAAATTCTATGATTTCAAGTAAAGATAAACTGACTGTCGCCCCCTGCATGACAACAGAAAAAGAAATGCATCAAACGGGCTTTAAACCTTCTTTACGGCTCATTGATGCCACGATGCTTGTTGCAGGCAGCATGATTGGTTCCGGTATCTTTATTGTCAGTGCCGATATTACCCGTCAGACCGGTAGCGCCGGTTGGTTGATGTTTGTTTGGTTTATCACAGGTTTTATGACCCTTACTGCTGCTTTGAGCTATGGAGAACTGAGTGCTATGTTTCCCAAGGCGGGTGGCCAATATATATACTTGAAGGAAGCTTATAATCCACTGATTAGTTTTTTATATGGATGGAGTTTTTTTACAGTTATCCAAACGGCTACCATTGCGGCCGTAGGAGTGGCATTCGCAAAGTTTACCGCTTATCTTCTACCTCAATTCAGTGAAGATTTGGTGATCGCGAATTTTGGCATCCTCCAAATTTCGCCGGCTCAACTTCTTAGTATTGTGATTATTTTCTTGTTGACTTATATTAATACGCGCGGTGTAAGCAATGCTAAATGGGTACAAACGATTATAACGCTTGCTAAAATACTGTCACTGGCGCTTTTAATTATTTTTGGCTTATTAGCCCTTAAGTCAGACGTATGGCAAACAAATTGGTTAAGCGGTTCAACCTGGAACTTGCAGCGATTAAATATAGATGGCTCGATAGAAACATACACAAGCATAGCTGCCTTCGGTGCTATAGCTGCTGCCATGGTCGGATCTATTTTCAGTAGTGATTCTTGGCATAGTGTGGCCTTCATTGCCGGCGAAGTTAAAAATCCGCAACGAAATGTGGGTCTTAGTTTAGCGCTGGGAACCATACTGGTTACCTTGTTATATATGCTCACCAATTTAATGTATACGGGAGTTTTGACCCTTCCGGAGATGGCCGCTTCCGAAAAGGACCGCGTTGCGGTCACCGCTTCTCATATAATCTTTGGGAATGCAGGAACCATGATCATTGCGTTGATGATCATGGTGTCTACTTTCGGTTGTAACAACGGACTGATTATGGCGGGTGCCCGTGTCTATTATTCGATGGCCAAAGAAGGCGCGTTTTTTAAGAACGTAGGTACCCTAAATAAGCAGGCGGTTCCCGAGGTAGCATTATGGCTGCAGGCTATCATTGCGTCGTTATGGTGTTTAAGCGGTCGCTATGGTGATCTCCTGGATATGATATCCTTTGTTGTGGTACTATTCTACATGTTAACCATAATCGGAATATTCATTTTACGAAAGAAACGGCCCGAACAACCACGACCTTATAAAGCTTTCGGTTATCCGGTTTTGCCGATTATCTATGTTTTAATGGGCTTAAGTTTTTGTATTTTATTGATTATTTATAAACCACAATATACTTGGCCCGGCTTGATCATCACTTTAGCAGGAATTCCGGTTTACTACCTGATAGCAAAGAAACAAATTGTAAAATAGGCCTCATTCTAGAATAAAGAAAGGATTCATATGAACAGAAGCATACTAAGCTTGATCGTATTTTTAACAGTCGCGCTTAGCGGATCGAATGTGTTAGCCCAGGGTACGAAAGAAGATTACAATCGAGCCAATAATTTACGAGAATTAATAAAAGGTAAAACACCTGGCTTAACTTCCAATCCAATATGGATAGATTCAACACACCAAGCTTTCTATTGTGTAACAACAGAAAAAGGTAAGCAGTTTGTGATAGCTGATTGCAGGCAACAGACAAAGAAAGCCGCATTCAACCATCAACAGGTGGCCCGGCAGCTTTCAGCATTAAGTGGTGCACAAGTCAATGCGGAAGATTTACCCTTGACTCAGCTTAATTATTCGATGGAGCGGAAGCGATTAACTTTCGTTGCTTTTGAAAAAGGATGGAATTTAGATTTTTCATCCGAAAAAGTGGAAGAAAATAAAGAGCTTACTGAACGTTTGAAAAAAGGAAATGGTTATTGGGGCGCCAGAAACAAAGATGGACAGGACAAAAAGACCTTTTCACCGGACAGCCAATGGGTAGCCTATATAAAAAACTACAATGTATACCTCCAAAGAAGAAAGGGAGCAGATAAGGAAATCCAATTGAGTTTCGATGGTTCTGCCGGTGAATACTACGATGCTTGGATGGCTTGGTCGCCCGACAGCAAAAAGTTGGCAGCCATGAAGGTCAGGAAAAACGAAGATCATACGCTTTATTTAATTGAGTCGTCTCCTGACGAGCAGCTACAACCTAAGTTACAAACGCGCGATTACCTAAAACCTGGAGATGCATTACCGCAGCGTACGCCAACCTTGTTTATCGTAGAGGAAAAAAAAGTAATGGCAATACCCTCAAGTTTGGTTGAAAACCAATACGATTTATCTTTTCCTGCATGGCGTAAGGATAGCCGTTCGTTTACAGTTGAATACAACCAACGCGGCCATCAGCGTTATCAAATAATTGAAATGGATGCTCAGACCGGCGTAGCAAGGGTGTTGGTGAATGAACAGAGTAAAACTTTTATTGATTATAGCGGAAAGAAATATCGTTATGATGTGGCGGATGGAAAGGAAATCATTTGGGCATCTGAACGCGATGGCTGGAATCATTTATACTTATATGATGGTTTATCCGGGAAGATCAAAAATCAAATTACAAAAGGTGAATGGGTGGTTCGGAAAGTCGTTCATGTCGATGAAAAAACGCGACAAATCATTTTTGCCGCTAGTGGTCGGGAAAAAGGACAAGATCCTTATCTTATTCAGTATTATCGCATCAATTTTGACGGAACAGAATTAAAGGCGTTAACGAATGAAAATGCTAATCATGATGCAAGTTTTTCACCGAATCATAAGCTGCTTGTTGACCAATATTCGCGGGTTGATTTAGCTCCTGTTACTTGTATAAGAGATGCGGCTACCGGAAAAGTACTGATGGATTTGGAAAGAGCTGATATCCGCCCATTAATAGCTACTGGATGGAAAATGCCGGAGGTTTTTACATCAAAAGGGCGCGATGGCGAAACAGATATATGGGGCATCATTGTTCGTCCAACTAATTTTGACTCTGATAAACGGTATCCGGTAATAGAATATATTTATGCCGGTCCCCACAGTTCCTTTGTACCAAAAAGTTTTCAGACCCTTGTTCCCTACGGTGCGCAAGAGCTTGCGGAATTGGGCTTTATTGTCGTACAAATAGATGGCATGGGAACGTCCAATCGGTCAAAGGCCTTTCATGACGTTTGTTGGAAGAATTTGAAGGACGCGGGGTTTCCGGATCGTATTGCATGGATGAAAGCAGCAGCTGAAAAATATCCGTATATGGATTTAAACCGAGTAGGCATCTATGGTACTTCAGCAGGCGGGCAAAGTTCCGCAGGAGCCTTGCTTTTTCATCCTGAATTCTATAAGGTCGCGGTATCCTCCTGTGGCTGTCACGACAACCGAATGGACAAAATGTGGTGGAATGAGCAATGGATGGGATATCCCATTGGTCCGCACTATGCCGAATCATCCAATGTCGAAAATGCCTATCGCCTTCAGGGAAAGTTAATGCTGATTGTGGGCGAATTGGATGATAATGTTGATCCCTCTTCTACTCTTCAGGTAGTAAACGCCTTAATTAAAGCTAATAAGAACTTTGACTTTTTAATGGTGCCGGGAATGGGACATTCCTCCGGTGGCGATTTTGGGGAACATAAAAGAAGAGATTATTTTGTAAAGCATTTGCTTGGGGTAGAACCACCGGCGTGGTAAGACAATTTAGTGACGAGGATGAGTGACGAAGCGTCTCACTGCTTTTTCAATTCATATACGAAGTTTAGCTTCGGTTGCTCTCCAAAATAAGCTACCTCTTGCTCGGCGATTTTCGTAGCGCCGAGCCTGCTGACGGCTATCTGTGAACGAAGATTACCTGCGCCAACTTGAAAGTACACCCGATCCACAAATTGAAAAGCATAAGCGAGCATCAATTTTTTTACCGCGGGATTCAAGCCTGTACCCCAAAATTGGGTAGCAAGGAAAGTGTAACCGATCTGAATGCTATTATCTTCTTGATTATAGGAATAAAAACGAGTACTGCCTGCTACGAGGTCTGTTTCCTTATCTATAATTTTAAAGGCCCCCTTACTTTGCATAGCGCCTTCAAAAAATGTACGGAAAATAGTTTCTTGCCACCTATCTTTATTGGGATGTTGTTCCCATACCTTTTTATCCGAAGCGATGGCATATAAATCATCAAAATCGGCTTCTACTAAAGGAACTAATAATGCGCGTTCATTTTCTAAGGGAGTTTGTATTGAAAACATGATGTTACTTTTTAGACGAAGGTATATATTAGTAGTTTTGTTTATGTAGTCCAATTTTTAGAAACTGAATAGTCCAGTAATTGATGTCCAAACAGTCTAAAAGTAGGGCAGGGATTACCTTCGGTGAACTCCCGTTGGTCGGTTTCGTTTTAGTATATAGATGAAGGTGTTTATATTAAAGGAACATTTTTTTGTCACTTTCTTCCGCAGAAAGTAACCAAAGACTCATCGCTTGGAACTTTGCTACGATGGTAGTGCTTCAACCTGCAAGCCGCAAACTTCCTAGGCGATATTCAGCTGAACGAAGAGCTTTTGCGGGCAGCCATAGGGCCCCGAGTGTCGGATAAACGGCCTTGGAGGATACCGAAGCAACGAGCAGTAAAGCATTTGCACGTCTGTTCATATTGCAGTATCCAAGCGGATTGAAGAAGTGAAACGGCTCCAATACGCGCCAGTGATGCTTTGCCATCAGGTGCAAGGTAGCATCCATAGCCTTGATCTTTGCGTCGGTTTGGATCAAGTGGCTGTTGCACAACTCACAAGCGTTGATAACTTGTTTTAATAAAATCCTTGAATAGTAGTAAATTAGGTCATGCAAGGAAGAAAGACCTATCAAGAGAAACTGTTCATCCAATTTCAACTTTCGGACTATGTTCCGGTGGATAATTTTTATCGGCGGCTAAAAGAGACTTTGGATTTTGAGTTTCTGTACGCGACTATCTAAATACTATGGCAGTGAAGGTCAGAAAAGCATTGATCCGGTTGTTTTCATGAAACTGGTCTTGGTAGGTTATCTGGAGAACCTTAACAGCGACAGGCGTATCATCAGCGCTGCGGGAATGCGGATGGACATTCTTTATTTTCTTGGATATGACCTTGGCGAGGAACTGCCGTGGCATTCCACGCTGAGCCGTACCCGTCAGCTGTACGGTCAGGAGGTGTTCTGCGAGCTCTTCAGGCGGGTGCTAGGCCAGTGCATTGAAAAAGGAATGGTGTCGGGTAAGCGGCAGGCTGTTGACGGCGTCTATATCAAAGCCAATGCCTCATTGGACAGTATGGTGCAGAAGGATATACTCGAAGATGCGGAGAATTATGCAAGGGAGCTGAAAGAGAATGAAGAAAGCCCATCTCCCCGCAGCGTGGAAATGAAAAAGACAAAGGATCGTCACTACCCTTTACTCAGACCAAAAAAGAACCCGCATAACGATACGCATATCAGTCCTTCCGATCCCGATGCAAAAATGTCGGTAAAAAAAGGGAAAGCAATGGCGCTGAACTATCTGGGGCAGGTCTGTGTGGATACGGCATCCCATATGATTACCCACATACAGGCCTTTACAGCAGACAGGAAAGACAGCATGTGCCTGCCTGTTCTGTTGCCACAGCTGGTGGATAACCTGGAAGAACAGGGCTTAAATATGGAGGAGCTTCTGGCTGATACGGGATATAGCCTATGATCACGATGGAGATTATTACATCTGCCCCAACGGTAAACAGTTGACCTATAGAGGTACAGGTATGAGCCTGGGATATCTGAACAAATACTACAGGGCAAACAAAAAAGAATGCAATGTATGCCCCTTACGCGATAAGTGTACTGTGTTTAAAAATAAAAGCAGGGGTGCGTTGATACAGGAGACCGTTGACAAACCCTATTATGATAGAATGCACCTGCGTATGCAGACAAGGAAAGCTAAAATCCTGATGAAGAAACGGCAGAGCACGGTTGAGCCCGTCATCGGCACACTGGTCAACTACCTGGGAATGAAAAGGGTCAATACCAAAGGACTCGCCCAGGCCAATAAATGTCTGACTATGGCCGCAATTGCCTACAACCTTAAAAAAATGCTAAAGTTCAGCCCGAAAAAGCGGATCGACAACCTGCAAAGAATAAAATTGGCCGGAAAAAGACTTGTGCAGCTCATTTTCGATCAGTTAGACCTATTCGTTCCCGCCACCTGACCGCCTGTTTTCTAACTTGGCAAAGTGCCGGAGAATGCCTGTTAAAACATGTGCCAAATCCAAATCTTTAAAATCTTAAAAAACAGGTAGTGCAACAGCCACTCAAGCCAAAGCGACAAAAAAGTTGATTAATAAAAATGTTCCTTTTTTAAAGGCGAAATCCCTGGTTGAACTATCGAGAAACGTTAAAATAAGCTTACTTTAGGTCAATATTCGGTTTCAATTGAATAAGTGTCTTGTTTACATTTGTGTATTGAAGCAATTTTTTCATAAGCTAAGATATACATGAACAGAGAGATGCATATACCAACGACTGGCATTGACAAAGGGCTTACACGGAGTCTTCTATTTATACCATTTTGTATATTATTGACTTTCATTTGTTATGCGCAAGATCCATGGAAAGCTCTTGCTCAGCGGCCGGAAACTTTAGGGCTCGCCAGTGGGAAGGAGAGCTATCGTACCCAATCATTTAATCTCGTGCTCATTAAGGAATCACAGACGGTTGCGGCCTTGCAACCATTGAACGACTTAGCATTTGACTTCACGCCCGGTGATCGACTGGATTTGCGTAAGGCGGATGGACTTTATCAGTTAGGTGACATTAATTTGCGTTTAAGGCAGGTCGGATCAGTGGAATGGAAAGATTACTCGTCCGCAAAACATCGGAGTAAGGTACAGGCTTTGCCGCAAGCGGGGAAAGTATTAGCGGCGGCTGATTTAAGTTCTACTTTAGGGAATGACGTTCCGATAAAGGTTAAGCGTTATTGGGAACAGGTAGATGGAAAGCTGATTCTTCGTTTTGAACTTACTAACAACACGGAGCACGGTGTCGAAATAGGAGCCCTCGGGATTCCCATGATCTTTAATAATATCTTGCACGAGCGAAGTTTGGATGAAGCACACGCAAAAAACGTTTTTTTTGATCCTTATATAGGCATGGATGCAGGGTATCTACAAGTGGCGCGTTTGAGCGGGAAGGGAGAAGCACTGTTGGTGCTTCCCTACGGCAAAACACCGTTTGAAGCCTACAGACCACTGCTGGATGATCCAACCCCGAGGGGCATTACTTTTGAAGGTTTTCACGAATGGACGGTGCATAGTAAAGCTTATGCGGAAAAGGAATGGAAGGGTGTTAGCCAGTGGAATGAACCTACTGCAGTGATCTTAAAGCCGAAGCAAAAATTAAGTTATGGATTGCAATTTGTGTTAGCAGCAGATATTACACAGATCGAGAAAGCCTTAAAAACGAATCACCGACCTCTTGCAGTAGGAATACCCGGTTATGTATTACCACAAGATGTAGACGGAAAATTATTCCTCGATTATGAAGAGAAAATCCAATCGGTCAAAGTATTTCCAGAAGGAGCGCTATCCTTAAACAGAGAAAAGGGACAAAAAGGAAACTTACAATCTTATCGCATTAAAGGAAACAAATGGGGCAGGGCAACTATAAAAATTCATTATGCAGATGGCAATGTGCAAACGATCCATTATAAAGTCATTCGACCTGAAACACAGGTGATGGATTCTATCGGCCACTTTTTGACCACCAAACAGTGGTTTGATCGAGCGAATGACCCTTTTGGGCGGAACCCATCAGTTATTTCATACGATTATGAAGAGCAAAAGCAAGTAACACAAGATCGCCGCGCTTGGGTTGCCGGGTTAAGCGATGAAGGTGGTGCCGGAAGTTGGTTGGAAGCCATTATGAAGCAATTAGTGCAGCCTAACAAGGAAGAACTGCAAAAGTTACAAGCCTTTGCGCACGAAACATTGTGGGGAAATATTCAGCACAGCGAAGGACCTCAGAAGTATGGCGTTAAAAAAAGTGTGTTTTACTATGAGCCGGACTCCATGCCGGCAGGTACTTACGATCCGAATATTAATTATAAAGTTTGGTCGGCCTGGAATAAAAAAGGGGCAGATGATGTTGGCCGATCCTATAATTACCCGCATGTAGCGGCTGCACACTGGGTGCTGTACCGACTGGCTCGGTATCATCAGGGGCTGGTAGATCGCGAAAGTTGGCAATGGTATTTAGATAAGGCTTTTAACACGAGCATGGCCATGGTGAAACAGGCCCCTTATTACGCACAATTTGGCCAGATGGAAGGAACAATATTCCTGCTTATACTACAGGATTTAAAGGAAGAGCATATGTTGGTGGAGGCACAAGAGCTGGAGACAGCTATGAAAGCACGAGCTGACCATTGGCGTACATTAAATTATCCGTTTGGGAGTGAGATGCCGTGGGATTCTACCGGACAAGAGGAGGTATACATGTGGTCCGATTATTTTGGCTATCAAGATAAGGCGGCTGTAACACTAAGTGCGATTATGGCGTATATGCCTACTATGCCACATTGGGCCTATAATGGTAATGCGCGCCGTTATTGGGATTTTCTTTATGGAGGTAAAATAGCGCGCGTTGAGCGGCAGATTCATCACTATGGTTCGGCATTGAATGCGATCCCTGTACTGAAAGCCTATCGTGATCAGCCAGAAAATCTCCATTTATTGCGTGTGGGCTATGGAGGCCTAATGGGCGCGATAGCTAATATTACGGAGGATGGCTTTGGTCCTTCCGCTTTTCACTCTTACCCGTCTACCTTAGCAAATGATGCCTTATCAGGAGATTACGGTAGTGGTTTCTTTGGCTATGCAATCAATACGTCGAGCTATCTAGTGCGTCATGAAGATTTTGGATGGTTAAGCTTTGGTGGTAACATTAAAGAAGAAAAGGATTGGGTTGTGCTAAAGCCGACTACCGCTGCAAAATCGAAAATATTTATCGCATCGGCCAAGCTCTGGCTAAGCCTCGATGCGGGCCAATTCAGTGAAGTTGCGTACAATGTAAATACAAAAGCTATACGTATTAAGCTTGCTGCTAAAAATGCTTTTACCCTACAGGCCTTTTTGCGATTGAGCCAAGATAGTAAAGCAGCGAGCTATTCTTTGGATAAAAAGCTGGATATCGAAAGGGGCGCTTATCTGATTCCATTGTATAGCGAAGAAACGATATTAACATTGACTGATAACAATAATAACTAAGAAAACCATACTAAGATAATCTATGGTAGGGGCCGCTTCGAAAGAGGCGGTTCCCTTTTTGTTCATATTCGATGATACATTGTTAAAATCTGGTTAATTTTGGATAAATGTCTTATGTAGATTTGTGTGGAAAGCTAAGCGGATGGCTAGTGGCTAATCAATTGTAACGTATTCCATTTTTTTCCGAGAAAAATATCCGGGGATAAACCCGAAAACTAAAGATTTTGTTTCATGTGTGTTTGACTATCCGCCGTGAGGCGGATGGTCTTTTTAGCTTTAGCGTGAGATGGACAGCATAGTAACAAATCCATACAGACTCTTTGACTGCACTAGGAGCGACGGCTACATAGTGCAGTCTTTATTTATTCATGAGGGCTTCTACCTTTACGGGTCGCCAGGAGAGTAAAATAGAGGATATCCATCCTTTCAGATTACTATTTATTTCCTGAAACTTCGCAGATATGAAAAGCATGTAACAAACTGGTTAAAAATTGAAATGTTCCTGTTAAAATCCGGCAAGTAAGGCTTCTCATTTCATTCTACATTTGAAATATAAATGTTTAAATGACATTTATATACTAACGCTATCCAATTATTTATTTATCAGAACCGAGGAAATCACTGCGAGATCTAACTTTTGTGTATCCACACGATGTATTAACTATAATTTAAATTTGTATGCAGACAAACTACCAAACCAGTAAAAGGCGTCTCAGTTGGACGTTTTTAATGCTGTTGCTATTTTCCGTAATGCGAGTACAAGCGCAGGAACAGATAACAGGACATGTAAAAGATTCGAGAGGACTTCCATTACCAGACGTGAGTATTGTGCAAGACGGAGAGGGTATCGGTACGAAAACTGATGAATCAGGAAAATTTCTACTCAAGTTACCGAAGCTTGGTGTTAAGTTAATCTTCCGATCTATAGGGTATAAGAATTACGAGCTGGTTGTGACCAACTCAAATAATCTTGAAGTAGTGATGGAAGATGATATCGCCGGGTTAGATGAGGTTATGGTTACGGCCTACGGAACGAGCAAAAAATCGTCCTTTACCGGGTCGGCTACCGTCATTGATGCGAAGCAGCTTGAAAACGTAAACACTTCCAACGTTGCGCAAGGCTTGCAAGGTCTTTCCGCAGGTGTGCAGGTCACAAATACTTCAGGACGACCTGGAGCGAACCCAACTATTAACATACGAGGTATCGGATCATTAACGGCAGAAATGGCGCCCCTATACGTCGTCGATGGAGTTCCTTCCGACGTGAATTTAAATGCTTATTCTCCGTCGGACATCGAGTCGATCACCGTGATGAAAGATGCGGCTGCTACTTCGCTTTATGGTTCGAGAGCGGCAAATGGCGTGATTATGATTACCACGAAACGCGGCGCGAGCGGCAAAGCGAGGGTGAATGCACGGGCCGCTTGGACAACTAGTGATTTTGCCGTGAAGTTTCCTGAACGAGTATCTCCCGCCAAACAATGGGAATTGGCGTGGGAAGGCTTGTACAACGATGCGCGAGATTTTGATGGAAAATCCGATGAAGAAGCGCGAGAGTACGCGAGTAACCGGGTACCTTCTGTATTTTGGAATACGACGCCCCTCTATGATGCGAACGGTAACCTGATCAGGAATTATCGTTCGGGTTGGAACATGGATTACCCTGTTGGTTTGGACGGGAAAATAAAGCCGGAAGCGCAACGCTTATGGGATTTTGATCTGTTTGATGAAGCGTTCAACTATCGTTTAAAGCAAGATTACGGAGTGGATTTTAGCGGGGCAATGGGCGAAAACAATACCTATTATGCCTCCTTTTCCTACCTGAATGATAAGGGTGTTCATATCAGCGACGGTTTTAAACGTTACACCGGAAGAGTGGCCTTGAATTCAAAGATCAACGATTGGTTCAGTATGAGTAACTCCATTATGTTTATGAACAGTGCGGATGTAAACGGTGGCTTTGATGCACGGGTGTTTCGTGTGATGCCAACGGAATATTCAGCCTATTTATGGGACTATGAAACCAATTCATATGCGATAAGTCCTTTTACCGGAAAACCGCAACTAGATGAGGGTGTAGCTAACGGTCGTGCCTGGTGGCCTCGATGGAGTGCCTATGGAGCGTTAACAGAAGCAAAAAATAGCCAAACCGATAATTTACAAACCGTATCTGCTCTTACGTTCCGATTGTTAGACGGGTTAAGCCTGAAAACGACTTATTCGTTCCAACTGATTGACAACTTCTATAGTATGTGGAAAAGTCCTGAACGTGAAAATCAGCTGCTTCCATCAGAAGGTTATGTGCAGCGCGACAACTACCGATCTTATTCGCATACAGTTAATAACGTGTTAACTTATGATAAGACCTTCAATAACTTGCACCATATCAACGTACTCGCTGGGCAGGAAATTTATTCTTATACTACTTCTGGTTCTGGAGTAACCCGCTCAGGACTTGCGCTTCCTTACTTTAAAGAAATCTCACTTGCATCTAATGATCCAACTGCGTGGTCAACCTTTGGACGTTATGGTCTCGCCAGTTTCTTTGGTAAAGCGGAATATGATTTTGATAATCGCTTTTATATATCGAGTAGCATTCGTACTGACGGATCTTCCCGTTTTCATCCTGATCATCGATGGGGACAATTTTATTCTTTAGGTGCTTCTTGGCGTATCTCTGAAGAGTCCTTTATGGAGAATACACAAGACTGGTTACAGAACCTAAAACTGAAAGCCAGTTACGGTGAAGTGGGGAATGATCGCGTAGGAAATTACTATGCTTATCAAGCTTTATACGGGCCAACAAGCTATGTTGGAACTGTCGGTGTACGATTAAATCAGTTGGAGAATGAAAATATAAAATGGGAAACGAATATTCAAACGAATATTGGGCTTGAATTTTCAGTTTTTAACAAACTTTCCGGAAGTGTGGAATATTTCACACGTAAGTCACAAGATCTTTTGTTAAACAGGCCATTGGCCCCTTCTTTAGGAATGGATGCAATTTTAACCAATATTGGAGATGTGCAGAACAAA
The DNA here is from genome assembly GCF_054130995.1 of Olivibacter sp. SA151. Lineage (NCBI taxonomy): Bacteria > Pseudomonadati > Bacteroidota > Sphingobacteriia > Sphingobacteriales > Sphingobacteriaceae > Olivibacter > Olivibacter sp. SA151. Next base: position 379,863 of record NZ_CP096391.1, read on the forward strand.
GGATGGGAGGTAGATCTGAATTATTCAGCCGTCCGAACAAAGGATTTTGATTGGAATGTTTCGTTAAATGCCACTAGCTATAAGAATATAATAACAAGTCTACCAAGCAAAGAGGAGCAATATAGTCAGGGTGTTGCCATTTTTAAATGGAAAGAAGGCGGGTCGCGTTATGATATTTATGCCCCCAGTTTCGCCGGTGTCAACCCCGATAATGGACATAACCAATGGTGGAAATATGAATTTGACGGAAACGGAAATATTATTGGTCAGGAAAAGACAGAAAACTACAATGAAGTGAATGTGAACGAACAACGCATCAATCAGGGTTCTGTATTGCCTGATGTTTTTGGCGCATTCACCAATAATTTTCGATACAAAAGCTTAGATCTTTCCTTTATGCTTTATTATAGCTTCGGTGGTAAGCTATATGATTACAACTACTCAGAAAGTAATGTATTGCGGGAGAATTTTGCCGCCTACGATAACTTGGATCGCCGTTGGCAGAAACCGGGAGATGTAACCGATATCGCGAAGATCTATACGTACCGTACATTTGATGCTTTTGCCAATGCGCGTTACAGCGATCAATATATATTCACTAATAATTTCGTACGCTTGAAAAATGTGATGCTGGGGTATAATTTACCGCAGTCGTTAGTGTCGAAGTGGGGCCTCTCTGCATTAAGAATCTATTTCCGAGGAGATAATCTACTCACCTTTGGCAGTGCAAAAGGCCGTGGTACGGATCCCGAGAACTATGGTAATGGTTTAGTTGGTGTAGTGGATGCTAGTTCAGGTGTTCCTGCATTAAGGAGTTATTCTTTAGGTTTAAACGTGTCTTTTTAAATGAGGCGTAAAAATATAACAAAATGAAATTTATAAATAAAACTTTAATAGGTCTATTGACAACGATGCTATTGCTAAGCACTGGTTGCGAGAAATTCTTGACAGAAGAGCCAACTTCTGATTTGACTAATACAACGGTTCTGCAAGATGTTACCGGTTTAAATTTACTGTTACAAGGTACTTATCGCATGATGCGAGATGGAAACAATGGTAGCAGTGATAATCCAGCGACATCTAGTCCTTTAGGAATTAAATTGTTATCAACCGTTTCAGGTTTGGATATGATGGTCAATCAAGAGCAGGTAGGTAATAATTGGTACTTCTATACTTATAGTAACCAACGTTACGATGCGACTAGCGGCGTCACATCTACGATGTGGACTACCATGTATAGGGTTATCAATAATACCAATATTATCTTAGAGAATGTGGACCAAGCAATAGGAGGGCAGTCAGAGAAGAACGCAATTAAGGGACAGGCCTTGGCTTTACGAGCCCGTTGTTATTTTAATTTGGTTCGTATGTATCAACACACATACATCATTGCTAAGGATAAGCCAGGTGTCCCTCTACAATTAACTTCCGATTTAAATCCAAAAGCGAGAGCAACCGTAGAAGAAGTCTACAATCAAATCATTGCTGATCTAACTAACGCTGAAACTTTATTAATAGACTTTAATCGCCCTAGTATTAATTATTACAATGTTGACGTTGTCAATTTTCTTTTGGCAGAAGTGTATCTTACCATCGAAGACTGGGTTAATGCACAAAAATATGCCAATAGAATCCGTACAAACTATGAATTGATGACGACGGGTGAATATAAAGCAGGCTTTTCTTCACCTAATAAAGAGTGGGTTTTGGGTTATGAACAAGGTTCGCAAGATTACTGGTGGTATGATTCGCCTGCCTGTTGGTTTGATTTTGGACAAAATAATGCGCCTTGGCAGGCCGAACAAATTTTACCATCCAATTATTTTGTTGAGGTAATAATGAAAGATGATCCACGAGCCCTTTTTATTGAAAATCCGTTGTACCCCGGGAAATATGCTGCCACGAAATTCCGGGAATTGCGGGACGAGCCTCCATATGGCCACCTTTACGATTTTCGGGCAGCAGAAATGTATTTGGTAGAAGCAGAAGCAGCGGCAAGACAAAATGATTTACAAACTGCTTTACAAGTGTTAAATACCCTACAGCAAGAACGAGGCGCAGCGGTAACGAGCACCTCGAGTCAAGAAGCGTTAATCGATGCCATTTTACTGGAACGGCGAAAGGAAATGTGGGGGGAAGGTCTTGAATGGTTCGATATTCTGCGCTTGCAATTACCGGTGGAACGGACAACTGCACAAGGGCATTATCAAAATGTCAGCGTTCCAAAAAACTCCAATAAACTGATTCTCATGATACCTGAAAAAGAAGTGATTAACAACAGATCATTGGAGCAGAATCCAAACCCAAGTCAAGTCCCGGTGTTTGTTCCGTAGTTTGAAAAAGTATATTTTGAGCGTATATCTATCAGTTGTAACATAAAAACAACTGATAGATTTTTATTTGTTACCGGGATAATTATTTACATTCGTCCTAATTTTATCGTCAATCCAAATACATGTTATGCCTCCAACAACTTTAGAGGAAATCCAAAATTTTGAAGGAAAATATCCAAAGCAACTCTGGTATCTCTTTACCGTAGAAATGTGGGAACGCTTTTGCTTTTATGGTATGCGAGGGATATTGGCTCTGTTTATGGTGGATCAATTGGCTTTAAATGATCGGGAAGCGAACCTCAAATATGGTGCTATCCAGGCTTTTGTGTACGCCTTCACTTTTATGGGGGGCATCGTAGCGGATAAAGTCTTAGGTTTTAATAAATCCCTGATTTTTGGTGCTTTGGTAATGATTGCAGGTAGTACTTTAATTGCTATTTCACCAAATCATTTCTTTTATATTGGAATTTCCTTATCTATTATTGGTACAGGCTTTTTTAAACCCAATATTTCTTCGATGGTTGGTCAGCTATACAAACCCACCGACACACGGAGAGACGCCGGTTTTAGTATGTTTTACGCGGGTATTAATATCGGATCGTTTTTGGGCGGTATCCTGTGCGTTTATCTTGGAAAATACGTGAATTGGAGTTCAGCCTTTGCTGCGGCAGGTGGGGTAATGTTGATCGGACTCATTACTTTTCATTTCTCAAAAAAACAGTTGGGCCCCATTGGTTTATCGCCGCTGTTACATCAACCAAAAGGAAAACGTAGACGCAATGAAATACTCGTTTATTTTCTTGCCTTACTGGCGATCCCCTGCATCTTGATCATGATCCAAAACACGCAGTATACCGACCTTTTTATGTATACAATCGGTCCGATAGCGCTAATATATTTCTTTTATGAATGGTTCAAACTGTCGGATAAGCGGTTTCGGTATCCTCTGTTAGCGGCACTGATCTTCATTATCGCTTATATTTTCTATATCGCATTCTTTGAGCAAATGGGTGGTTCTTTGAGTTTGTTCGCGGCTAATAATTTAAAACATGAGCTCCTTTTCTTCCAAATCGATCCCAACATGATCAATAATTCATCGGGAGCACTCTTTATTGTACTTTGTAGCTCGCCCTTGGGAATGTTATGGATTTGGATGGCGAAGAAGAAGATCGAGCCCAATACCTTAATTAAGTTTGGCATCGGATTCTTTTTACTGGCTATCGGATTCTATTTGTTTTTCGCAACTCGGTTTTATGCAAATGAACAGGGTAAAACTTCTTTGAATATTTTTACACTTGCTTGGTTTTTTATTACTTTGAGTGAGCTATGCATAGGTCCAATCGGAATGTCTGTCATCACCAGATTGTCTCCCCAAAAGCTGACGGGTATGATGATGGGACTTTGGTTCCTAGGGAGCGCTTACGGGCAATATGTTGCCGGTTTATTGGGCGCGGATATGTCCATTACCGATGAAAAGGCCTCTTTATATGATAAGCTATTTGCCTATACGGAAGGTTATAAGCAATTAGCCCTATATGCTGTATGGATAGGTATTGGCTTAATACTGATTAATCCCATCATGAAGCGTATGATGCGCGCTAAATCAGGAGATTAATCAGTCATGTAATCGATCTAAAACTTATAACTAAAGCTGGCAGCGAAGTTGCGGAGCCTCTGTGGGTTAACCGACCAATAACCTATATAATATTCCTTATTGGTGATGTTATTTAGGTTAAAGGATATGCGATAATGTGTTTGGTTATAAAACAGCCCTGCATTGAGTAATACATAACTTGGTAAATCAAATTCGCCCGTTATACTACTATCAATTACCCGATATTTACCAGCATAATTACCTCCGACGCCAACACCGAAATGCTGTAATTTCCCGCTTGTGAACCGATAACTTGCCCATAAATTCGCAAGGTTTTGTGGACCTTGACCTCCAATCGCGCGGCCGGGTTCACTATAAAAATCCGCTTCATCACCTGCTATAACCTCGGTTTTATTGTAACTATATCCAGCAATTAGATTGAGCCCCTGCATGGGGTTGGCATTCACTTCAACCTCAAAGCCCTTACTCTGAACTTTACCTCCCTGTAATGAGTTGTTTACATTAGCGGGATCCGGCGATACCCTATCTGACACCTTAATATTATATACCGATACGGTGGTATTTAAACGTTCATTGAACAAATCGGTTTTTATACCATACTCGAATTGATTAGCCTGCTCAGGTTTAAACGATTTTATGCGTGGATTACTTCCATCGGGATCAGCAACTGAACGAGGGGCTACATTGATAAAAGCGTTCATATAATTGGCAAAAAGGGACACCTTATCCAAAATAGGTTGATAAACTAGGCCAAACTTTGGAGATAATGCTGTCTGGTTAAAATCATCTTCCGGGTCGCTTTTTTCCCCTTTTGAAACGAAATGGTCAACCCGTAAGCTTACCATTGCCGATAGTGCGGGTGTAATGTTCAATACATCGGAGACATACGCACTATACGAACTGTTACTCACATTACTGTTGGCACCCCCCGTGCCTGCTAGAATCTGGTCAACGAAAGCGCACGAGAGGTAAACAGGTGCAATCGTGTCAGTGGTACCCGGTTTGATATATTCCACTCCTGCTTGTTGTGGGGTAACTTTTCTTACGGCCGCTGTGCCTGAGCCATTATCAATAACATTTCGGCTAAAGTAGTTTAATCCTACCAATAAGCGATTCCGAAGTCCAACAATGTTGAAGTCGCCGTTAAAGTTTTGCTGAATATTGGTTACACTGGTTGTTTGTCTTTCTTTATGAAAAAATTGGTCAAAATACGAATCGCTGATTCCGTCGTCCCAGATATAGGTGTAATAACCATCAGACTTCACAGTCCCTCTTGAAATAGCCGTTTGCGAAGTCCATTGTTCTGATATTTTGTAGAGCATTTGACCTTGTAGATTAAATCGTGGATTTTTAATGGTCATGTCATTATTGGTAAATGATAGATCATTATTCAAGTTAAGTTCTTCGAGCGATTTAAATGGCAGAGGTCTGGTACGGTCTGAATGAAAAAATACAGGTGGAACGGCACGCTCTTCTTCAAGAATTTCTGCCATCAAATGGAAAGACAGTCGATCGTTTACCTCATAAACCAACGATGGAGCTATGAAAAAGGACTTCTTGAAACCCGCATCTTGGAAGCTGTTTTCATCGTGATAGGCTGTATTGATGCGCAGCGCTATTTTTTCTGTTTTACTTAAAGGGGTATTAATATCTGCTGTTACCCTGTTTAGTCCGTAACTTCCCATTTGATAAGTGATCTCACCACCGAATTCATAATATGGTTTCTTGGTGATCGTATTGATCATCCCTCCATAACTGTAGAAGCTGCCGCCGAATAAGGTGGCTGAAGGTCCTTTGATCACTTGTATTTCTTCGATATTGATGGGGTCGAGGTTTCCACTCGTTAAGCCTGGTAAACCATTGTACATAATGGGTTGAGAGTCAAACCCCCTTAATGCAAAGTAAGAGGCTCCATCACCCGCCCGCCCTGTTGATTCCCAAGTACGCGTAATGCCCGGTACATTGCGTAAAGCATCGTCAAAGTTGGTAAGCCCTTGTTCTTTCATCGTCTCTGATGATACGATGCTATATACTTGCGGGTTCTCCAATTTCTTAAGCGGCATTCGTGCAACGTAATTGTCCTTTTTATTTAGATTTTTAGTGGACACAAGCACTTCTTGCAAGGTAGCGGCGTTTTCCGCCAACGAAAAATTTATTGTTAAGGGACTGCCTGGTTTTACCTCGATCGTTTTTTCCTGTTTTTCTAGTCCTACAGAAGTTACTTTAAGCACATAGGACCCAGGAGTAACGCCCTTTATAGAATAACTGCCGAATTTGTCCGTTACCGCTCCGAGGTTAGTACCATTTACGGTGATACTCACCAATTCGGCAGGTTTTCCGTCCGAAGTACGGATGGTACCGTTTATACTGGTGACTTGGGCGAGGGCCGAGCCGTAAGTCCATAAAAAAATAAAAATAAAGAAAGTAAACCTTTGTAGCATGGGTATTTAGATTTTTGGGAGCAAATATATTATTTAAAATAAGTCTAAACAATCTATTTTAAATTATTCTAAATAAACATGGTCTGTTCGACAAAGTTTCTATTCCATAGGAAGAGGAAGATCTTTTAGTATTGGCTTAGCGGTGAGTTATTAGCATAAAGAGGAGTGTTCTCGGACACTCCTCTTTACAGTTTATTCGATGTTAATTTTGAATACAAATGTAGCTTGCGCCGTTTTTCCTGGTTCATATTCGTAAACTAAGGCCTGTTTCACCGTATATTGGTTGCCTGGAGTCGAATGACCGGGATATTGTCCGATTGAAAAAGTAAAATTTGTGGTATTAAACTCCGAGAAAACTTTTGCGTCATTTCCCCAATTAATAACATTGCCGTTTGCATCGAACCAGTGTCCATAGCCATTGGCGGTCGTCGTCGCATTTAAATTTCCATTGTTCTCCACTGCATAGAATTTAACGCTACTTCCCATTAATTGTGTGATCTTGCCAGGTTGTAGTACAAAAGCTTGGGCAAGAGGAGTTACGTCTATCGAGACGGTCTTACCCGAGTAATTCACAGTATCTCTCGGAAAGCTTACATTATAGGTAAATGTAGTGTCCTTTGGTGTGGCATCCTCTTCTAGATCGATATGATTGATGAGTGTAGTGTTTGTAAACTTAACTTTATACGGCCACTGTTCATCATTGTTTTCGTCTTCATCCCAAGGATGTACTGAATAGGTACTAGGTGCTCCTGTTACAACAAACCATAGCTTTGCACAGTTTTCGGGAATGGTAAAATTTACTGTCTTATTAATACCCTGCTCCATGTTCCCATATACGCGGGCTCCATTAGCTAATAAAGCTACGTAACCGTACCGCCAACCTGCGCGCGAAGCGTCCACCGTATTATACCCTGTCGCATTAGGTAAACCCGTGAACGCCGTTGATATTTGTGTTCCGGCAGCGGGTACCTTCAGTGGTATGATATTATAACCGGATGTGCCTGGGCAATGGTCATAAGCAACTTGAAAACTGCCATCGGCAAGTTCATTAAAATTGAAGCTATGAGCTCCAATGTAATTTTTTCCGTTTTCCCGCAAAGCATCTAAGTCCCATGTGGCAAATTTTGCTGCTGCGTCATATAATTCATCGTTTAATTGCGCATTGGAAATACCGGTTATCCGCATATAAGCTTGTATCGGGTCTTCCGGCTGTTGTGCTTCACGCCAGATTTTCCCAATGATGTCAATGCCATGCTTATTTGCCCAATAGTAATGGATGAAATAACTTGCATAACGTTGCCATTCATGATGAATATGCCGATGATAGTTTTGCGTGTAAACGGTGAAATTGTGTGAAGAGAACGCTTCCAAGGGATAGCTTTGATAGGCTTGCCATTGCGCGGTCTGTTCCCAAAAACCGTTTCCTCCATTGCCACCAAAACCATATCGGAAACCCGAACCACCACCTAAATCGCAATGAACCTGATACTGAAAACTATGCCCGATTTCATGAGCGATGGTGGAACCAACGGGTTGTGAGGTGCCCGGACTTATCCAGAGCGCGCCGATTACGTCATCGTAACCGGAACCTGTTGCTAACCATTCGTCTTGGTAATAAAGGAAAATCATCATCTTATATTTGTCGAGATTCGATTTACCCTTACCACGCTCAGCAAATTTTAATACATTGATATTTAAATCATAAAAAGATTCAGCTTTAGTTAGCAAATCATCGATATTGACCCGATATTTAGAGGGAATATCGGTTGAATTTGGATCGTTATCTCCATATTTTGCTCCCCAAAAGACAATGAAGTGTTCTGATTGCCTGCTACGAGGATAACACCAGGTGCTCGTCGTATCATTGAAGTCCATATGTTGGAATTCTTGCGGAATATAAATTGCTAAACTATCGACCTCCTCTCCGGGAACCGGATGAAAAGGATTTTTCTTACATGAAAGAACAGTGGCGAGCATAAGAAGGCAAATGAAAAATGGAACTAGCATAGCTAATCGAAAGTGCCCCACCTTCTCTGAAATGTTGATTTTTTTCATAAATAATAATAAAACTTACGTTAAACTTTGATTTTAATACTTTGGCCAATGTTGATTCTTCCATCCTTGTAGCTTGTGAAGGAAGAAGGATAAAAAGGGGTCATGAACTGTTGTGCATTGCTCATTAATTTAGTGTTACATAATAATAATCACTACTGTTTCGGATTCTGTAGTGCTTGCCTTAGTTTGAACTTAATTTATAATTGGGTATGAGCTCAGTTTATAAATGTTTTGTTGACATTTATTTGCGTTGTACGAAATTAATGACTTGCTGGCAGTTAAAACTAAAAGTATTTTAACCAATAGTAACCATTTATTTGCCAGCTATCTATTTTCGTTTCTATCGAACGTTGGTAGAAAAATAAAATAACTGTTTTAAAGACATTTATTGTTAAAAAAAGACAATAGTCTGTTAATATCTGGATGGTTGTCCATTCGCTAAGACCTTAACTTTGGTTTTTACAGTGTAAAAAGGCCTAAATAGTTGGTTTATGTTTGTTTAATTGATGTGGAAAGCCATCTCTATGGGCAAGAGATGGCTCTTCCTTATTTTTAGAATATAATGGATAAAAAAGAGATTTTTGTTTTCTTTCTACTTCTTTGTTCGCTTAGTGGATTTACGCAAGTGCTAAGGCAGAACTCGCCAAGGACTGGAAATCCCATCATACCGGGTTATTTCGCTGATCCAACTATAAAGAAATGGGGTGATACTTATTATATTTATGCCACGACGGATGGGAACGGCTTCGGATTGGGGCCATCTCAAGTATGGAAATCCAAAGATTTTGTGAACTGGTATATGGAGCCGATGAATTGGCCGAATACACCGATTTATTGGGCGCCGGATGTGAATAAAGCAAGTGATGGCAATTATTATATGTATTATAGCCAACCTTGCGAACTATATGGAGCCTCATCGAATTCGCCAACGGGCCCATGGACTCCGCTATTACCGGGAACCGAGGCAGTGATCCCGAATTATCTTGTACCCAATGTGATTACTTTAGACGGCCAAACCTTTCGGGATGATGATGGTAAAATGTATATGTTTTGGGGTACCTGGGGAATTTATCCGAATAGTGGTTGTGGCATGGGGTTGTTGAATGCCGATATGAAATCTTTTGCGAAAACGGGGATCATTCCAAATACCATTGCAAAAGACTTTTTTGAAGCACCTTTTATGTTTAAGCGAAATGGAATTTATTATTTAATGTACAGCGCTGAACATTGTGAAGATGCAAGTTATAAGGTCCATTATGTAACGAGCAAAGAGGGACCCATGGGCCCTTTTGTATATGGCAAAAACAGTCCGGTATTAGTTACTAATGAAGACGGTACCGTACATGGTCCCGGGCATAACAGTGTATTGCAGGAAGGCGATAATTTTTACATCGTTTACCACCGACATAACAATCCACACAGTGGAGGTGGTTTTCACCGACAAATAGCCGTAGATAAGCTTGAGTTCGACGAAGAGGGAAGTATAAAAAAAGTTGTGCCTACACATCAAGGTATCGGCGCGTTGGCAAAAAATACCATTCAAGCCATAAATTTAGCATTTGGTAAACAGATAAGTGCTTCTTCTGTGTATAGCGATGATTTTAGAGCTGACTATGCGGCCGACGATAATAATGGGACGCTCTGGAAAGCCGCCAATAATATGCATGAAGCATGGTGGCAAGTGGATTTAGGAAAAGAAGAATGTATACGGAGCGTCTTAACTCAGTTTGAATACGCTACGTGGTACTATCAATACCTGATGGAATATTCTAACGATGGGCAGCGTTGGAAAGTTTTTGCAGACCGCACCCAAAATACGCAATGGGGTAGCCCGATGAAAGATTACGGCGATGTAAAAGCCCGTTATTTTCGAATCACCATAAAAAACACTCAGTTATCTGGACTTAATAGGGCTATCTGGAACGTAAAGATATTTAGCGAACCTCGTATTGCTTATGAAGAAGGAAAACTGTCGACACTGCAAGCTCCGGTTGGAAAGCAAGAAAGTCTGGGTCTGCTGGTCGACCTAGAGGCAGAAAAATATGCCCTACATACTGCAGATAAAAAGGTGGCTAACAAAGGTGTGTTAGGCGGCCTTTTTCGGGTAAAAAACGGAAGCTACACGATTGATTTGGTGCAGGGAAGAAAAGCTTTTGTTTTTGACGGACAAAGTTATTGGCAATCTGAAATGGCGCTCCCTTCAACCGTAGGAGGAAACAGTAGTTTCACCATCAGCGCATGGATAAATAATCCAAACATCGCGAAAGAAGAACCAATTATTCAATGGGCATCGGGCGGGAGGGACTTGACAAATGCATCATTGGGCTATGGATCCGATCCGGCCGTCGGGGGAGTAGTACATGGGGGGTGGGCTAATTTGGCTTTCAAGGATATCCCAAGTCCTAACAAATGGCATCACGTGGTGCTTGTTTTTGATGGTACGGAAGAGCGATTATATGTCAATGGCAAGTTAGAGAATCGCGGTAACCGCATGCTTTTTCTGGAAAGATCTGCCGATATATTAATTGGAACAGACAGACGTTTACAGCACTTCTTCAGTGGCGCCATTGCTTCGCTAAAAATGTACGACTATGCTTTAACGACGCAAGAGATTGAAAAATTACGGATTAGCGCTAAAAAGAGCGCGTATGTTGGATCGTTTGAAGCGAAAGATTTAGTGTTTGGAAAAGTGAAGACTTGGATAAATAAAGGCTATGGTAAATCAGGAATAGAGCTTCAAAATCAGGACGCTGAACTACTCGCTTACAAAGGGCAAATGGCGGTATACATAAAGAACGGGAGGGACGCGTTGCTTCCTTATTTAAAATCTACGCTTGATAGTTTGGCTTATTATAGCCTTGTTTTGGTATACGCAGATGATAAACGGAAGACGAAGGATACCTGGGCATTAACGGCCCTCGTGAAACAGCGCGATGGGCTTTATTGTTACCATTCGGATAAATGGGAAAAACGAAATGAGCTGAATGCGGAACTCATGAAAATGATTCCCTCAAAAGGCATTTATCTAAAATCGCTTCATTTATTGAATGAGACTAAAGATGAAAACGAGTTAAAGCGCTGGGCAGATTCCGTGCTGAATATAAAGCCGGACAAGCAGATTAATCCGACCTATACGATTGATCCAAAATGGGTATCGGAGGAACTGGCTTTTATGGAGGTAGACACTTCGCTGGCGAATCGGGGTTATCAATTTAGTTTTCAAAATATAAATAACGACAGTACAAGTACAGCCTGGCAATCAACCACCCACTACCTTGCACAAGATTTGAATAAAACAGAAAAGCGAGCTTTTCGGTTTTTTGTAAAAAACCGTTACGGCTTTGTATGGAGTTCACAACAAATTTCGCTAAAGGATGTCGAAAAAAACCGATTTACTAGTATGCGAGAGGGCTTAGACCTCGCAAAGGATTTTGCCGGCCAGTATAATTGGGATGGTATGGAAGGAGGTTCGGCCGATAGTTTAACGATGCGGCAAGGCCAAGGCGTTGTTGAACTGGCTTCGGCAAAAACAGCTTGGGACGGTAGTAGTAATCGAGGGCCCTTTTTATATAAAAATATATCCGGTAACTTTTTGATGCAACTAAAAGTGAACGATTTGTCCGGTCTACAGCAACGCAAGCCATTGGGCCCAAATGAAGTGGGTTTGATGGTTCGTTATGTGAATGAAGAAAATGAACAGTTATTGCAAAATGGGGTGATGCTTGGTTGGGGAATAGGCAATATTGTAACGGACCTAGACCATAGGAGAAAACAACAGCATAATAATACCGGTTTCGACTTCTATCCTTATCTGCAAATTCAGCGAGAAGGTAGGTTAATCTTTGTTCGGGGAAGTAAAGATGGTAAAATATGGGTTGATTTTCCGGGAAGCCCGTATGTTAAGCCAAAATGGCTTGATAAAGTGCTGCAAGTAGGTCCATATCAAGCTAGTTATTCAGAAAAATATGGTTATGGACGTCTGTCTGATTTTAATTTGTATGAATTTCACTAGTTGTTGCTAATAGTACACTTTTTTCATCTGTTTTATTGGGGATGGTAGTTGGTTGTTGGTGTAAAATAACTAATAAAATAGCTTTTTTTTTGATTTTATGTTAATATTCGGTTTGTTGTAGTTAATTTTTGATAATAATTCGAGGGGTTTATGTAATAGTTTTGTTAAAGTCCAGAAAAAAATAGGTAATAGCAACAAAACCAACACGAATTAATCATGAAAATCAACTATTTAATTGCCTTCATCGTAAGCTTATGGGCTTTTTTAGATGTCCAGGCGCAAACCAAGACATTAAAAGGAGCGGTAGTAGACCAATCCAAGACCCCTATCCCAGGGGTGTCTATTAAATTATCCGGAACTGCGCAAGGCACTTCCACCGATGTAAATGGGGTCTTTACCATCGATTACCGGCCGGGAGCTGTTTTGAAAATTACAGCGCTAGGCTATCGGCCGCAAGAGATCACCCTTACTGCGCAATCGGTTTTAAACATTACACTTGAAGAGGATAATCAAACCTTGAATGAAGTAGTTGTAACGGCTTTAGGAATAAAAAGAGAGAAAAGGCAGTTAACCTATAGCACGCAGGAGGTTTCAGGGGCAGATATTGCCAAAACAAAAGAACCGAACCCACTTAATGCATTAACAGGAAGAGTTTCGGGTGTACAGATTACTTCTTCTTCCGGGCAACCGGGAAGCTCCTCGCGTATTGTCATTCGTGGTACGAGTTCATTAACCGGAAATAACGAGGCCTTGATCGTGGTCGATGGGGTTCCTATAAATAATGATCAAACGGCTACAAATGGTAATGGAAGTGGTATCAGTCGTTTCTCAGATATCGATCCGGCCATCATTGAAAGCATTAATGTGCTGAAAGGATCGGCCGCTTCGGCCCTATATGGATCAAGTGCCGCACGTGGTGTAGTTATCGTTACTACCAAAAATGGTAATAAAGAGCAGAAGCCAAGTTTTAATTTTAGCACACAATTTTCGCTTGATAAGGCAATTTATCCACAAGTACAATCGGTTTACGCACAAGGCGATCGCGGCGTGTATTGGAATGGAGTGGATAACGATCAGAAAACAAGCTTGGTTTGGGGCCCCCGCTTGGATACGTTGATGGTAGACGGTAAACCGGTACGTAATGTGAATCCAATGGATGCGTTTTTCCAAACAGGCAAGACCTATACAAATACATTAAGCGTACAAGGGGGAACAGATAAATCTAATTATTTTATGTCTTATTCCTACCTGGATCAGGAAGGTACAATACCAACAACGAACTATAAAAGACATGCGGCCTTTGCTAAATTCAGCAATAAGATCTATGATAATTTTACAGCCACTTTCCAGTTCAATTATGTCGCTACAACGGCGCATAGAACCCCGGAGGGTTACGGTTTAGAAGCACCCTTATGGACCGTGTATACGGCTCCTTTTTCCTGGGACCCTTTGCCTGCTACCGATGACGATGGTACACAACGTGTTTTCCGCTACTCCCGCAATAACCCTTACTGGTCTTTAGAAAATGTATATAATGATGTGCGTGGAAATCGTTTTATCCCAATCGCTACTTTTAATTATACGCCTACAGACTGGTTAACCATTACAGAACGCTTAGGGGCAGATATATACTCCGAGCAATCCAAATACCATGAAGCTCCTAGTATACCGGTGGGAACTACCGGTGTCTTACGCGACCGCAATAATAACTATCGGCAATTCAACCACGATTTGATCGCCGAGGCGCGTAAACAGATAGGAGAAGATCTAGAGGTAAGTATGTTGCTGGGCAATAATGTGTTCGCCACATATGATCAGCTCTATCAATTGGAAGGAACAGGAGGATTTACTGTTGATGATTTTGACAATATCAGTAATACCGAAAATCAGATAAGTACGGAAAATTATAGACGCTTCCGTCGCGTATCTTTTTACGCACAACCCACGGTTGATTACAAAAAAATGTTAACGCTTTCGCTTACGGGACGGATGGAACAAAGTTCCGTGTTTGATAAAGCAAACCGAACCTATTATTATGGATCGGTGTCGGGAGGTTTTGTGTTTTCCGAACTTTTAAAAGAACAAACTCCCTGGCTAAGCTTTGGTAAGTTGCGTGCTTCTTACTCAAAGGTGGGTAACGATAATGTACGTGCATACGCCACTTCGACAGTATACAACACGGCAACTAATTTTCCCTTTAACGGTGTGCCGGGATTTTTAATCAGTGGCGACTTAGGTAACACGAACCTGAAGAATGAAACAACCACCGAGCTTGAAATCGGTCTGGAAACCCAGTTTCTAAAAAATCGCATCGGCTTGGAGTTTAATTATTTTGATCGAGACCATACAGACCTCCTATCGTATATTACCTTAGCGAATTCTACCGGCTATCGCAATTCCTATATCAATGCCGGGAGTATGTATAACAGGGGAATTGAGGCTTTGTTAAATGTAACACCGGTTAAAAGTGAAGATTTTTCCTGGGACTTCACCTTCAACTTCACCAAAATAAAAAACAGGGTAACGGAACTTTATGGCGATGCCGATCAAGTGCAGATTGGACAGACTTTTGCATTTACCGGTGACCCTTATGGCACGTTCTACGCTCCGGGCTATAGTTACAACGAGGCTGGGCAAAAATTAATAGATGATACCGGCTTACCTGTTATTGGACCGTCCCAAAAAATAGGGAATATTCAACCCGATTGGTTGGCAGGCTTAAACAACAGCTTTACCTATAAAAATTTGAATTTGAGCTTTTTCTTCGATATGCGAAAGGGAGGGGATATTATGAACTCGGATGATCGTTATGGGTTCTTTTATGGCACACCGAAGGCAACCGAGAATCGTGAAGACCGCATAGTGGAAGGAGTGAACGTAAATACAGGCCAACCAAATACGGTTACTGTGTCGGCTCAGGATTACTATCAGCGACTGAATGCGATCTATGAAGCGGCTGTGCAGGATGGTACCTATGTAAAACTGCGTAATGTAAACTTAACCTACAATTTTCCTGAAAAATGGATCAAGAAAACACCTTTCCAACGGGCTTCATTAACAGCAACCGGACGGAATTTGTGGATATATGCCCCACATTTTACGGGTTCTGATCCCGAGGTAAATAGTTATGGATCCGGGAACGATGCTTTGGGTTTGTACGGAAATTCTGCCCCAACTTCCAGATCGTATAATTTCACGCTATCCCTTACCTTTTAATTGATTAGAAAGATGAAAAAGTCAATTCCTTATATCATACTCGTTGCATCATGCTTGTTTTCCAGCTGTGAGAAATTTTTGGATGTCAATGAAAATCCGAATGAACCTTCATCGGTACAGGAATCATTGTTATTGCCTGCTATCGAATATAATTTGGTGCACAATGTGGTTGCTGGCTGGGCATCCATTGATGCGGCTCATTTTATGCAGCTGATTGCTTTGAATCAGGCGCCACCCAATGTAGGCACTTATTTGTTAAATCCGGCGGATTTGAATGATACCTGGCGTTATACCTATACGGATTGTTTGGAGAATCTTAAATTGATGAAAGAACAAGCGGACGAGGAAGGTAATACCATTTATAGCGGAATAGCCAGTGTTTTAACTGCATATACCCTTGCGTATGCGACCGATATGTGGGGGGATGTCCCCTATTCGCAAGCATTAAATGCTACGGAAACTTTTACACCCGTATATGATAGTCAAGAAATAATCTACAATACGATTCAGACCTTGTTGGACGAGGGTATTGCCAGTTTACAGACAGCTGGTGGAACACTACCGGGCAACAGGGATTTTTTCTACCAAGGAAATGCCACGCAATGGATTAAGGCAGCTTATACCCTAAAGGCCCGTTATTATATGCACCTTACAAAAGCGCCAAATCATACCGCAGCTGCGCAGGCTCAATTAGCGTTGAGCGCCTTAGAAAATGGTATGCAAAGTAATGCAGACGATTTGCGTTTAGTGTACGATGGTACAGCGGGCAAAGAGAATAGGTGGTACAGAAATTTTCTGCCCGTTGAGACTATTATTTTATCGTCAAAAACCGTTGATTCATTGGTAAGTCGAAATGATCCGAGAATAACACAACTGATTACCCGCTCAAAGCAGAATAATACCTATTTAGGTCGTGTTATTGGCTCATCTGGTATTGGCTCGCTGGAATCTTATTCTTTAGGCGGCTCATTTTACGCAAGTGCTAATTCGCCGTTAAACCTCATTAATTATCGGGAAGCATTACTGTTGAAAGCGGAAGCTACTTTAATCTTATCAGGAGCAGAGGCAGCAGCACCCATATATCAGCAGGCTATTGAAGCAGATATGGCCCATATTGGTGTTTCGTCTAGCACCGCAATCGCAGCCTATTTAGCAAGCAGAGGAAATATCAATGCTGACAATGCTTTGTCATACATTATGGAAGAGAAAGCCATTGTCAATTTTCTGTCGCCGGAAATTTTCAACGATTGGCGTAGAACGGGTTATCCGGCAATAAATAAAGTGCAAAACGCAGTTTCTGATATTCCACGGAAAATGCTATACCCATTAAATGAGTTAACCAATAATCCGCAACCACAGCATAATGGCGATGCGCTCACGAAGCGTGTTTGGTGGGATGCTCAATAAGTTGTCATTTTTTAGCGTCAAATCTTTGATTTGGCGCTTTTTATTTGAACCAAATGGAAAGAAAATCATTTTTATCAATTGGGCTTATATTACTGTTTGTTAATGCGTCATCCGTTAAAGCGCAAATTTCCACAGAAGGGTATGTACCCTGTCAGGAGATTCCTTATTTGATGAAACAGTTTGAAGCGGATGAAGCAGCCATTTATCGCTTTTATTCTCCCTCAGAAAATGCCCCCCGTTGCCGAATGGCAAAGGGCTTGGGATCGCCTGATCGGCAAGCACGATTAAGGGTGTTGAATGAGCAATACCTTAATCAACTGAAGAATGTAAATTTCGATCGATTACCGCAGGAGTGTAAAGTCGATTATTTATTATTTACAAGAGACTTAAAAGAGAAGCAAAATCAATTGGAAAAGCTTACACAGCAGATGGAACAGCTGAAAGGTCTATTTCCCTTCGCAGATAGCATTTTTACATTAGAGCGTTCACGTAGGCGCGGAAATTCACTCGATGCGGCCCGGGTTGCTTCCACTTTTTCGCATATAGCGAAAGCGATTCCTCTGCTTATGAAGAACTTGGGTGGTATGCATTTAGAACCCGAACAAATTAGAGCAGCAGGAGAAGAAGCGGATTTGTTGCGGAGGACGGCAGCAAGTATTTTCCAGTTCTATGATGGTTTTGATCCGGCATTTTCGTGGTGGGTGCCCGAGGCATATCATCGTGCTGATAGCATGCTTGTACGTTATGCCGGTGTTTTTCAAAAGAAGCAACAACCAAACAAGATGGGTATTTATACACGCACCCCTATTGGTAGAGAGGAGCTGATGCGACTGCTTCAGCACGAGTTTATTGACTATAGTCCTGACGAACTTTTGGCAATTGCTCATCGGGAGATGGCTTGGTGCCAGGAGGAAATGCTAAAGGCATCTGCAGCATTAGGCTTTAGTAATGATTGGAAAGCTGCTTTGGAAAAAGTGAAAGCAAGTGCTGTACCCGTTGGAAAACAACCTGCCGTAATCCGTAAGTTGTATGATGAATCGGTAGATTTCCTTAAAAAAAATGACTTAATTACGATTCCTGAACTTGCCGAGGAAACCTGGGGAATGATTATGATGTCGCCCGAACGTCAAAAGTCAAATGCCTTTTTCACGGGAGGGTGGGAAATTAGTATAACTTACCCAACCAATACAATGGATTTTGGCTTAGCAAGGATGCGCATGCTTGGCAACAATCCTTATTTTTCCCGGGCAACGGTACACCACGAATTAATAGCAGGGCATAATTTAGAATTTTTTATGAATGCCCGTTACCGAACCTATCGGAATTTTGATACACCCTTTTGGATGGAAGGATGGGCTTTATATTGGGAAATGCTGCTGTGGGATAAAGGTTTTGCGCGGACACCGGAAGAACGAATCGGTATGTTATTTTGGCGTAAGTATCGATGTGCTCGGATCATCTTCCAGCTTAACTTTCACTTGGGCAAATGGTCGGCAGAACAATGCGCTGATTTTCTAGTAGACGAAGTTGGACATGAACGGGCCAACGTGGAGAGCGAGCTAAATTGGCCTTTATCAAGGGATAGTCAGGCCTTTCCGCTTTACCAGGTATCTTATTATATCGGCGGATTACAGTTCTATGCCCTCCAGCGGGAAGTCTTGAAATCACACAAGTATACCTTAAAGGAATTTC
Source organism: Olivibacter sp. SA151 (assembly GCF_054130995.1). Classification (NCBI taxonomy): domain Bacteria; kingdom Pseudomonadati; phylum Bacteroidota; class Sphingobacteriia; order Sphingobacteriales; family Sphingobacteriaceae; genus Olivibacter; species Olivibacter sp. SA151. The sequence goes on from NZ_CP096391.1 coordinate 398,634, forward strand.
ACGATACCGTGCTCAAATTGAATGCGATGCCGGTGGAGATGATTCGAGCTATCTTGCTTGAAAAGCCTTTAACAAGGGAAAGCAAAACGGTATGGAAATTCTACCAGCACTAAATTAGACGTAAAAAGGCCGTTTTATCTTGTAAAACGGCCTTTTTAGGTTGCGAACAGCTAAATTTATTCAATCAATATACCGATATAATAGTTATAAGTATCCACTTCGATATTGTCTTTGTTGGCTCCGGGTAAAGTGACTTCTTTCCAACTTCTGTCTACTTCTATAAATTGATAATCACTGTCCTTTTTACGTATCTTCACCGGCATGGTGAAATCTGCCACATCGGAAATCCAACGTGCGTAGGTCTTACCTTCTTTGAAGCGAAACTCCAGGGTAGGAATGTTCGTGTGTTTAACGTATTGTTCGAAGACAGTGCTCAGGTCGCGACCGGCATGTTGACTGATATAATTGACTACATCTTCGTAATTAACGGTTTGATGATAAAATGTTTTGTTCAATCCTCTTAATATCTGCCGCCATTTCTCATCGTCATTTATAATGGTACGAATCATATTCAGCAATACACCCCCTTTTGGATACATATCACCTGAACCTTCTTGATTTACTCCATAGGGACCCTGCACCGGACTATCGTTTCGGATACCACTCCGGATTCCATGCACATAAGCTTGTCCCGCCTCTTTTCCATAGTTATAGTCGACAAATAGCGCCTCTGAATAATTGGTAAAACTTTCATGTATCCACATGTCCGCGAGGTCCTTCGAAGTTATGTTGTTTCCAAACCATTCATGCCCACTTTCATGAACAATAATGAAATCCCATTTCATACCCCAACCGGTATCTGATGCATCGCGGCCGCGATAACCATTGGCGTAGCCATTACCATAAGTAACAGCGCTTTGATGCTCCATGCCAGTGTAAGGTACATCCACGAGCTTATAACTGTCCTCGTAAAAAGGATATGGACCGAACCAGTGTTCAAAAGCCTTCAACATAGGAATTACATTAAGCGGGAAGAACTTTTTAGCTTTCGCTTCGTTTTCTCTCAAAACCCAATAGTTTAAATCCAGAGGGCCCTTTTCTCCCTGATAAGTATCTTTAAAGTTGACATAGTCGCCAATGTTAACTGAAACACTGTAATTGTTGATCGGGTTGCGTACAAACCAATCGAATTGGGTGTAGCCGCCTTTACGGTTTGTTTTCTTGATGAGGCGGCCGTTGGAAACATCCGTCAACCCTTTTGGAACGCTCACACTGATTAGCATGCTGTCTACTTCATCCGCTTGATGATCTTTATTAGGCCACCAAACGCTGGCCCCTAGTCCCTGGCAGGCAGTCGCCACCCAAGGTTTACCATTGCTATCCTGAGAGAAAACAAAGCCACCGTCCCATGGAGCTCGTTTAGCAACCTGCGGATTGCCTGAATAAAACACTTGCATTGAATCGACCGAGCCGCGTTTAATATTAGCCGGGAAGTTTACAAATACGGCATTGTAATTACGCGTAAAAGGCATCTCCTGACCATGATAAATGACCTTTTCTACTTTTAAATTGGCAAACAGATCAAACTGTAGCCTGTCGAAGTCCATAGTGGCTTCAAATTTAAAAAGGTTGCTTCCGCTGATGAATTTGTTATCGATATCAACCTTTACGTCTAAGTGATAATACTTGATGTCATAACAAGTACGTAAAGGAGTTAATGTCCCTCTTAGCGAATCTGCCTTTGTAAATACCGGTTGATCTTTTACCAGTAATTGGGCGGAAGTTACGATAGGCAATAATCCTAATCCAAGGACGTATCCTAATTTTTTATATAGTGTTTTAATCATGATAAAAGTAGTTTTTATTTGTAAGGCCAACGGTAGCCTACAACTTAAAACTTATAACCTAGAACGTACAGCCCACTATCTCCCTCCCGGAGGGCAGTATTGTTTTAAATAATTCGTGTACAAACGCGACAAGTGCGCAGACGTGCCCTCACCTTCCGATATCGAATGGCTGCGGTTCGGATATGACATCAATTGAAACTGTTTATTGTGTTTGACCAACTCATTGATGAGCATTTCAGCATTCTGATAATGTACGTTATCATCGCCTGTGCCGTGAATATATAATAAATTACCTCGCAAGTTTTTAGCATGCGTAATCGGTGAGCCTTTTACATAATCTGCTTGGCTTTCAGGCGGAACGCCCATGTAGCGTTCTTGATAAATATTGTCGTACATGAGTTGGTTCCCCACAGCGGCTACTGCGATGCCTGTTTTATAAATTTCAGGATATTGAAACAATAAATTCAACGTAGAGGAACCTCCGCCGCTCCATCCCCATACGGCCACGCGAGATGAATCTACAAAATTCCATTTTAAGATTTCTTTAGCCGCCATAGCTTGGTCTCGAATGTTGATAGCACCGATGTTGCGATAAATTGCTTTTCTCCAATCTCTACCTTTAGGTGCGGGAGCCCCACGATTTTCTACGGAAATATAGATGTAACCATCATCTGCCATGCTGCCTTCATATAAACGGTTGAATCCCGCGCCGTAGGTGTCGGTAACGGTTTGTCCGGCTGGTTCGCCATATACGTAAAAAACAACAGGATACCTTTTTGTTGAATCGAACTGGCTTGGCTTAACCATCCAACCATCCATCTCTATGCCGTCTATTGTCGTAACTTTGAAAAATTCGGGCTTAGGCGTGCCTTGAGGTAGACTCCGACGAACCGTTGCGGCCAATCTTTCTTGATGATTTGGCAAACTGACAATTTCTCCTGTAAAATATGTCGTGCTGCTGCTAAATTCATGTTCAGCCAGTTTTCCATTTGGTGAAATACGGTAACTATGGGTGCCCGCTTGATTTGTTGGAGATAGTTGAGTCGCTTTACCGCCCTTTATACTTATTTGATACAGATATTTTTGTGTGGCATTTGCCGGTGAGGCACTGAAGTAGATTTTTTCATTACGTTGATCAATTAAATTTATCCCAATAACATCGTAATCTCCTTTGGTAAGTAAGGCTTCCTTACCGGTCATATCTATTTTATAAATATGTCGCCAACCATCTTTTTCACTTACCCATAAAAAAGCCTTGCCATCATCGATCCACTCCCAGCCTGTGGGGTCGTCATCATTCCAACGCGATTTAATGTCTATCCAAGCTTGATCCTGCTCCGTATAGATAGTTTTAGTTTTGCCATCTTCAATTGAGCAAAGCATGATATGGCTTTCCTGTTGTTTACGGTCTAACTGTTGGAGAATAAGTGATTGGCCATCCAGGGTCCATTCCATGCGAGGGATGTAATGCTGTACGGGATCGCCGGGAATGTCCATTTTTTTGTTTTCTTTGGTTTTTACATCGACCACATAAATGAAGCAAGCACTCGGATTTTGTCCCGCTTTGGGATATTCTACCGGGATAGTAAATGAATAAGTGGAGTCTGTTGTGTTCAACATCAGGTAATTGCGAATACTTCTGGCGTCAATTTTCCAATAGGCGATATGTTTGCCGTCGCTTGACCACCGGAATCCATCCCGACAGCCGAATTCTTCTTCATAGGCCCAGTCAAAAGTTCCGTTAATGATGCGGTCGGTCCCATCTTCTGTAAGTTGGCTAATATGATTTGAAGCCAAATCCTCTATATACACGTTGTGCTTGCTAACATAAGCAACGCTCGTACCATCAGGGGATAACTTCGCAAACATTAAGGAAGAAGCAGGAAGCCCCTTGCCCAATTGTTTAAGTTCTTTCTTGTTAATATCATAAACCCAATAATCGCCGCGGGTATGATAACGCCAGACCCGTTTTGTATTGGTAAACAACAAGACTTTCCGGCGATCGGCAGAAATACTAAACTGTTTAACTTTCAATGGTGCGCTACTGTCTTGTGGCGTTAGCGCGGAGCCATCTAAAAAAACGACCGGATGATTGGGATCTAATAACTTAACCTCCAAAACCTGCCCGTCCGAAATTTCATAATATCCGTTACCATCCGGTGTCCATTGTGTTTTTACGCCAGGTTGTGCAAATAAAAAATTAATGGAGAATAAGTTGCTTACAATGAAGCAGATCCATAGTAGGTGGTTTACATGTCTCATGTGTTATATAGCAATTGTTTTTTTAAATAACCGAGTTGTCTTTTCCGTGTTTAAAATAGGGCGTGGGTTCGCTTTACTAACTGCCTCTTAGTTCCTCTATCTCATCAACGGTTTTGGCTAAATAATTTCCTAAGCGTTGGTTACCTGATGAGGTTACCAAATAGTTGTCCTCAATACGGACTCCACCAAAATCAAGGTAGTGCTCCACTGCTTGGTAATTAATAAAGTCTGCTAGCTTATTAGTTGCTTTCCAACGGGCAAATAACTCAGGTATAAAATAAATACCGGGTTCAACGGTCAATACATAGCCTGCTTCCAGTGCTTTGCCTAAACGTAACGATTTTAAACCAAAAGTAGAGGTATCTTTTTTTAATGTGTCGGTATAGCCAACGTATTGTTCTCCTAAATCTTCCATATCATGCACATCAAGTCCCATCATATGACCCGTACCACATTGGAAGAACAGTGTATGAGCGCCTGCTGACACCGCCTCGGCTGTATCACCCTTAACCAACCCAATTTCTTTTAATCCATTAAATAGTACGGTGCAAGCCTCCAGATGCACGTCAAGGAAACGCACTTGAGGGGCCACCATCGCAGAAGCCTGGTTAAAGGCTTTCAATACAATATTGTAAATTTCTTTCTGCTTCGTACTGAATTGCAGATCGACAGGGAAAGTTCGTGTTAAATCACCCGCATAGCCCATAGCAGTCTCCGCTCCGGAATCGTTCAAGACTAATTGCCCTTTTTTTAGGGTGCTATGCTGCTTATGGTTATGTAGTATTTCGCCATGAACAGATAGAATAGTTGGATAAGCTAATCTGCCGCCACCATTTTGAGCGATTTCCTGGATGGCATTGGCAATCTGCAACTCTTTCATTCCTTCTTTGGCCATCTTCATTGCATGAACGTGCATATCCACCGAAGTATTCACAGCTGATTCGATCTGGGTAATTTCTTCTTTACTTTTGATCGATCTTTGAGCGACTACCGCTTTGATGAAGGACACGGAAGCTTTTTTTTCCTGTTCAAGAGGGGGGATGCCTAATAAATGTAAGAGCTTAATTTTATTGGTAGGCTGATAGGGGGGAAGATAACGGATGTTGCGGTTTTTTTTTAATGCATGCTGTAAATAATCTTGTAAATCCTTGGTGGGAAGGACAATACTTAAACCGCTTTTTTCACATTTTTCCCGCAAGGTTTCTTGTCGTCCCATCCATATAATTTCGTCGATCGTGAGCTCGTCTCCAAACAATATTTCTTTATTTTCATCTAAATCGATGACAGCTGCGAGCTTGGGCTCCTGAATACCATAGTAATACAAAAACGAACTATCTTGTCTGAAAGGAAAAGCGTTATCCGCGTAATTCATAGGCTGTTCATCATTTCCTAGGAATAGAAGCAGTCCTTCTGAAAATTGATTTTTAAGTTGATTTCTTCGCTGAATATAAATCGATTTTTCGAACATATCTGTATGTAATAGCTGATGGTTTTAACAAAGGTCTTATCTTTTTTGATAATAAAAAGTAATGATGCGCTTTTTTGACAAAGATCGCCCCATATAACGTCAAATTTAAAGCGTATTACCCATCAGCTGTTGATTATACGCCGGTAAAAATCGCAATTTATTTTGGGGATGGCTCTCCCTTTTTTCTCTTATATTATTCATATTTTAACTAGTTGTTTAGATTCCGGCTGTCAGTCATGCCGTTAGCTAACAAGATCCGTTGTTGCTTCTAGGCAAATAATCCGGAGCTAGTTCGAATACGCGTCAATTAACGAATAATAACCTTATTTTAACCTATTTTGTGATAACTCTTGGATTTATGGGTTAAAAATTGGTAAATTCACGTTACCTAATACACCAAACCAACGATGAAGACACTACAATTCACCATTCCAGTAGCGCATGATCGGACTGTTATTGTTCAGGAAGATTGTATGCCGCACTTCTATCCTCATTTACATCGACATCATGAAGCCCAACTCATGTGGATCCTAGAAGGAAAAGGTACGTTGATTGCTGACAATAGCATGCATCCCTTTCAAGAGAACGACATTTTCTTGCTCGGCGCCAATCAATCGCATGTTTTTAAAAGTAATGCGGAGTACTTTGACGAGGCTCATCCGAAGCAGGTCCGCTCGATTTCCGTGTTCTTCGATCCAAACGGAAAGTTGGCTTCCTTGTTTAACTTGCCGGAGCTTTATATGCTTCAAAGCTTTGTGAAGGATTACGAAAGAGGCTTTAAAGTGCCGAATGAGTATTTTAAAGAAGTGTCAAGGCGCGTATTGCGCTTAAAGGAAGCCAGTCAAATGGATCAGCTTATGCACTTCTTTTATTTGTTGCGTACGTTATGCCATGTATCAAAGCAAGTAAATGCGTTATCGGGCGGTAAAAACTCCTCGATTTCTGAAAATGAAGGTATCCGTATTGGTTCTATTTACAATTACATAGCCCAAAACTTCACGAAGCCAATCACCTTGGAGGAAGTTGCCGATCAGGCAAATTTAACTCCTCAAGCTTTTTGCCGATATTTTAAAAAGCACACAGGAAATACTTTTGTCGCATTTTTAAACGAAATGCGTGTACACGAGGCTTGTAAAAAATTAACACACCATAAATGTGAAAGTATATCCGGCGTTGCCTATAACTGTGGATTCAATAGTATTACGAACTTTAATAGGGTGTTTAAAAGTGTAATTGGTAATTCGCCAAAAGAATACATGGTGAATTTTCAGCGAAACGTACAGTAGAGATACATTCTTTGATTTGGCTATTTACGCGAGGCAAAGTGCCTTGCTAAAAAAGTTAAAATATGCGCATGATTGATTAATACATGGATGGATACCTTTAAATGTTCGTTTTACTTTTGAAAAAAAATAAGAACTATAATGAGTAAAGAACTTTGGAAAGGAATTTATCCTGCATTATTAACTCCATTTAAAGAAAGTGGAGAGATCGATTTTGATATGTTCGGTAAGAATCTGACTGCCCAACTTGAAGGGGGCGTACATGGTTTGATTTTAGCGGGCTCATTAGGTGAAGCCAGTACGTTAACTACACAGGAAAAATACGATTTATTGACATATACCGTTAACTTTGTAACGGGTAAAGACGTTCCTGTTATTTTGGGTATTGCGGAACAAGCTACCGCTGAAGCGATCAAAATCGCCCGGAAAGCAGAGGAATTAGGTGCAGATGGATTGATGGTATTGCCACCTATGCGCTATAAGGCAGATGATAGAGAAACAGTAATTTTTTTCACAACGATAGCGAACAGTACAAGTCTTCCTATCATGGTTTACAACAACCCTGTTGACTATGGTAATCTGGTAACGTTGGATATGTTTGAACAACTGGCTACTGTACCCAATATCCAGGCCGTTAAGGAGTCTACGCGCGATTTGACCAATATCACCCGTATGATCAATCGATTTGGCGGCCGTTTTAAGATTTTAGGTGGAGTTGATACCATTAGTACAGAAGCTTTACTAATGGGAGCGGATGGGATTGTGGCCGGCTTAGTGGACGCTTATCCAAAAGAAACGGTTGCGATCTATGATTATGTAAAAGCGGGTAAAATAGAAAAAGCATTAGCTATATTCCGCTGGTTTTTGCCTTTACTAGAGTTAGATATCCATGCCAAACTAGTTCAATACATCAAATTAGCGGCAACGAGTGAGGGTATTAGTAATGAAACCGTGCGTGCACCTCGCCTACCGTTAGTAGGTGAAGAACGCGAACGTATATTGAAAGTTATTGCCGATAGTAAGGTGAATAGGCCAAACTTGGAAACAAAGGGTTCCGGTAGCCTAGTTTAATTATTGAAAGGAAATAGAATGTACACAGAAACACCACAGGAACAAGTCAAGGAATTACTGCACAAGGCAGAAGAAGCATTTCAATACCTAAAAGGAAGAAGCGCAATCGATAGAGCAGGTTTAATGTATGCGATTGCAGCCAAAATAGAGGGATTGGGGACTGAATTGATCGCAACAGCAATGGAAGAGAGCCACCTTCCCGAGGCTCGTCTGATCGGAGAGAAAGCCCGGACTGTCTTTCAATGGAGAAGCTATGCCGATCATATAAAAGATGGCCTATGTTTTGAAGCAAGAATTGATACAGCGATTCCAGACAGAACACCACCGAAGCCGGATTTGCGTAAAATCAAGGTTGGGGTTGGTCCGGTAGTTGTTTTTGGTGCAAGTAATTTCCCCTTTGCTTTTTCGACCGCCGGTGGAGACACGGCGAGCGCTATCGCAGCGGGTTGCCCGGTAATTCTTAAAGCACATCCGGGACATCCCAAGACTTCAGCATTAATGGCGGAGGCTATTTTCGGTGCGATAAAAGAAGAGGGATGGCATGATGGAATTTTTTCCCACATATACGGTAATTCAAACGAGTCGGGGGCTTATCTTGTTCAACATCCTATAGTCAAATCGGTTGCGTTTACGGGCTCTTATGGAGGAGGGAAAGCGTTATTTGATTTGGCTAATCAACGAAAGGAGCCCATACCGGTATTCGCTGAGATGGGTAGTGTAAACCCAGTCTTTGCGCTGCCGGAAAAAATGGCGACTGATCCGCGAGGTTTAGCGAACCAGTATTTAAGTTCGCTAACGCTCGGTGTGGGTCAATTTTGTACCAATCCAGGTGTACTCGTCGCTGTCAAGGGGAAAGATCTTGAGACATTTAAAGAAGTTCTCCGCCAAGAAGTTTTAAGTTGCCCTCCAGCGAACATGCTTCATGCAGGTATTGCTAAAGCTTACCATGCCAATAGCGAACGCATGTTAACGGAATCCACCATTCGCGTAATAGGCAAAGCAGAACAAATCGCTGCAGAAGGCCAAGGAGCTGCGCTGCTTGTTGAAACCGATGCGAAAAGCGTTGTAGAAAATGACGCTTTACTTGAAGAGGTGTTTGGTCCTTTCGGATTAATCGTGGCGTGCGAGAGCGAAGAGGAAATGCTGAATATTGCCGATCATATAAAAGGACAGCTAACAATTACTGTGGCTGCCACCGAGGCGGATGCCGTCAGACATAGTAAATTAATAAGTCTTTTACAGGATAAGTGTGGGCGATTGTTGTTTAACGGTATGCCTACCGGCGTAGAGGTATGTATAGCTATGCAGCATGGAGGGCCTTTTCCGGCAACGACAGATGCACGGTTCACCTCCGTTGGATCAGATGCTGTGCAGCGTTTTCTACGTCCCATCTCTTTTCAAAATTGGCCGAACGCACTATTGCCTGATGCCTTGAAAAATGAAAATCCCCTAGGTATTTATCGTACTGTAAATAACGTATTGACGAAGGACGCTTCTGCGTTGTAAGTTATAAATTTTAAGGAAGGTAGTGGGGCTTTTCAAGCGAATAAAATTAATAGCTAAAATATTTAATTTAACAGCAGCTAATAGCTAAAGGCTAATTGCTACAACAATGAAAAAAACTTTTTTCTGTATAGACGCCCATACCTGTGGCTGCCCGGTACGGCTCGTTGCAGGCGGCGGCCCACTGTTGGAGGGGAATTCCATGATGGAGCGACGTTTGCACTTCATGAAAGAATACGATTGGATTCGGAAGGGGCTGATGTTTGAGCCACGGGGCCATGATATGATGAGTGGAAGTATATTGTATCCACCTTGCGATCCGGCGAATGATATCGGCGTACTATATATAGAAACCAGTGGCTGTTTGCCCATGTGTGGACATGGCACAATAGGGACGGTTACTATTGCTATTGAAGAGGGCTTGGTTGAACCCAAGACACCGGGTAAATTACGTCTCGAAACACCGGCAGGTCTGGTCTTAATTGATTACAAACAAGAAGGTAAACGGGTTAAGTCCGTTAAATTGACGAATGTTAAATCGTTCTTATACGCGGAAGGACTTGAAGTAGTTTGCCCTGATTTAGGGATGATACGTGTTGATGTTTCCTTTGGAGGTAATTTCTATGGTATCATTGATCCACAGGAAAATTTCGAGGACATCAACCGGTTTTCTGCCAGCCAACTCATTTACTACGGTAAAGTAATTCGAAAGCTATTAAACGAAAAGTATCAGTTTATTCATCCGGAGAACAGTAATATTTCGGGTCTAAGCCATATACAATGGACAGGGAGTGTTTTGGATCCTTCGTCGACTGGGCGAAATGCAGTACTTGTAGGAGAGAATGCATTAGATAGGTCTCCATGTGGCACCGGCACTTCTGCACGAATGGCTCAATGGTACGCCAAGGGCAAGCTGAAAAAAGGAGATCGGTTTATTCACGAAAGTTATATCGGGTCAAAATTTCTTGGTACGATCGAGGAAGAGGCGACGATAAATGGAAAACCGGCTATTATACCCGGTGTAGAGGGCTGGGCTTTAATTACAGGATATAATCATATCATCATTGATGATGAGGACCCTTATGCTTTCGGTTTTCAGGTGATTTAAATTCAAAAGTAAAAAGTAAAAATTCAAAAGTAAAAAAGTCTGTTATGCGTTTCAGTTTGGTTCTTGGTAAATTCAAAAAGCCGAGAACGGACAAAGAAAGCTGACAACTAGTATGCTAACACATGGATAAAGAAAATAAGGGGAGTGTTCTGATTATTGGAGGAGGTATTGCTGGATTATGTTCAGCCTATTATCTGTTAAAAGATGGTTGGAAAGTTACGCTTCTAGACAGCGGGGATTTAAAAGACAACTGTTCTTATGGTAACGCCGGAATGCTGGTTCCCAGTCACTTTACACCACTCGCGGCTCCAGGTATTGTGGCGCAGGGAATCAAGTGGATGTTTAACAGCAAGAGCCCATTTTATGTAAAACCGAGTTTGAGTGCTAATCTTATCTCTTGGGGGTTAAAGTTCATTAAACACGCGAATGCTACCCATGTTAACCGTTCTGCACCAAGTATTCGCGACCTAAATCTCCTGAGCAGTAACTTATACGACGAAATGGTGAAAACGGATGAATTCTCCTTTGAATTAGCACATAAAGGAATTCTCATGCTATATAAAACAGAGAAAATGGCAGAGGAAGAAATCCATTTGGCTGAAACGGCGAAAGCACTGGGTTTGGACGTAGAGGCTTTGTCGAAAGAGCAAGTACAATTGTTGGAACCAAATAATAAGCTTGATGTATTGGGCGCGGTACACTATCGTTGCGATGGTCATTTATATCCACAAGCGCTAATGGCGCAGCTTATTGCTTTTGTGAGACAAAAGGGTGCAGTGATACATGAGCACACTACGGTAACGGGTTTTGAATCCGGTATGGGAAAATTGCAGGCCGTTATTGCCGGAAACAAGAAGTTCAGTGCCGATAAATTTGTGATGACCGGAGGCGCTTGGTTGCCGGCAATTGCAAAAAAGGCGGGACTTCGGATTCCGTTAATGCCGGGAAAGGGTTACTCGTTTATGTATAAACCTCAGGAGCATACGTTATCGCATCCATCATTGTTACTCGAAGCGAGGGTGGCCGTAACTCCCATGCATGGTCATATTCGCTTCGGAGGAACCATGGAATTGGCCGCTTTGAACGAAGATATTAACATGAACCGCGTACAGGGCATCGTTGAAGCTATTCCCCGCTACTATCCCGAATTAAAAGTGGCTATGCCGGAGCGAAAAGACGTTTGGTTCGGTTTCCGACCTTGTTCACCCGATGGCTTGCCATACCTTGGGTACACTAAACAGTTAAAGAACTTGATTATAGCCGGAGGGGGTGGAATGATGGGACTTAGTTTAGGGCCTGCCTATGGAAAGGTCGTCTGCGAATTGGCAAATGAGCTGCCAAGTTCATCTGATATATCGCTATTTTCACCCGAACGTTTTGCTTAATTAGCCGTAAACTCACTGGCCCCGTCAGCAAATATTTGAATAGAACTTAATAATCAAATGATCAAAAGAAGCCTGCCTTACTAAGCACAGGCTTTTTTTGATCCTTGTAAGCAATTATTTCGCATTTTTCTTTTCCGTTACTTCATTACGGATGTCTTGAGCTAACGCTTTAGTTTGTTGTAATGCGCCTCTTAATCTTGTGCCAGCGGCCTTATTTCCTTTTTCGTAGAATGCAAGAGCGTCTTTTTCAGCTTGAGCAATAAGTTCTTTCAGTTTAGAGAATTTTTCCATAATACTTATAAATTTTTATGGGTTTATAAAATTAAGTTAATGATTTTGCTAAACTACGTTTTTTTATTAAAATGCAATAGGCTTTTTAAATTTTATTTGCCCCCTAACGCATTTCTCAGTGCAGTTACTTCTGCACTCGTATGTTTTGCTCCCGAAAACAGTTTCTGCGTGTCCGAATTAGCCCCGTAATAATTACTATTGGCTGTTTTATCAAAAGCTATATTAGAACCATTAATACTGATGCCGGCAAAAAGCCCCTTACTTCTCGAATAGGAATAAACTTCTGCGTCCAGTTTATAATCTGTATTGGCGCTCGTACTTCGGCCTACAGGACCTGCCGCAGCCGAAAGATCGCCACCAATGGTAAAGTCTCCGTTCTTAGCATTTGTTAAAGCTTCTTTATGCTTAAATAAAAGCACTAAATCTACTGCTTGCACCCCTGCTTGAAATCCAATACTACCACCGGTAATCGTTACAAATACCGGATCACTCCATTCTCCGGAAGCAAGTTTTACCATTGCAACACCCTTTCCTCGTTTTCCACCTATACCAAATCCTGCGTTGATCATTTTTGGGATAATGACGATTCCCTTTGAGTCTTCCAGCATGGATGCGGGTATACTTTCTTTCATGTTTGTGAAGTCTTCAAAGACACTTGCTGCTTTTTGAATCCGTTCAGCTTCTTTATCTACGATATATGACGAGCTCAGCACGCATATTAGGGCCAATAAAATTGGGGCCGCTATCCATTTTCTAATTATCTTCATACGCTTTATTAACGGTTTACCAATTAAAATAGTGTGCGCTCACTGCTATGGGTTATAAATTTTAAGTTCTATGGGTTTGAGCTTAAAACCTACAACTTATCTTGAAAGGTGGATGCGCTTATATTCCAGTGGAGTAACGCCTTTTTGTTTTTTGAAATGCCGATAGAAATTAGATACATTGTTAAATCCACATTCGAAGCAAATGACTTCCGTTGGTAAAATATTCTCGATCAATAAACGGCAAGCGTGGCTAATCCGAATCTCAATTAGAAAATCGTAATAGCTTTTTCTGGTCATCATTTTGAAGTAGCGACAAAAAGAAGTTACGCTAAGGTTGCTGATCGCCGCGATTTCTTTCAATGTTATCTCCGATTTATAATTACTAAAGGTGTAGGTATAGACTTTATTCAACCGAATGGTGTCGGCTTCATTGGGCGAAGTGAAGGCATGGTATTTATTCGTTATAAGCCTATACTCATCGCTTTCCGCTAATGTTTTTAAAATAGATAACAATAGAATAATACGTTCCAAATTTTCAGCAGTAGCACAATCATGCATTAGCTGTGCAACTTTTTTCTGCGTTTCTCCGTAAAATATCATTCCGCTCTTGGCTTTTTCGTACAATTTTGGAATAAGGTAGGCTTCCGGTATATTAATCCAATCCTTGCCCAGACAATCCGGCAAAAACTGCATAACGATGGCTTCAATATTAAAATTCGGATCTTGTTGAAAATACTCTTCTCGACAGCGCCAGGCATGAGGTAGGTTTTCGCCTAATAAAATAATTTCACCCGAAGAAAAATTGTCTATGTGATCACCAATAAACCGTACACCCTCCCCTTTAATATTGTAGTGCAACTCCAATTCGGGATGGTAATGCCAAACATTACCAAAGTTCGGCATGATATCATGATTGATGCTAAAGGAACTCTCTGATTTTACAGGAACTTTTTTTAAACGAGGTTTCATTGCGTACTTTTTTAACGAGTATCTTATAATATCCGACCAATCTATCATCACTTTATGTCATATGATAACTCGATCCTTAAAGGTATGTAAACAAGTTTGGTTAGCTTGTTATGCTTGTTATAGCATGATTTCCTCAAATGTAAGATGTTTGTAGTTTCTATGCAAATATTGTATAGGATGAGGGGAAAATTGTACAACAAAGTGGTTTTACCGAGCCCTATATTTGAATTTCATTTATAGCCGGTGTAAGTCTCTAATAATAAGGAAAGATAGCGGCCATTATAAACTTTTGGGACTTCTGGGGAAGACCCATTGAAATTCATATAGAAGCTGACAATTGCGTTTTTGATGATGACAGTTCTACGAGATATAAGTGTTAATTTTCCAAACAAGATACTTTTTGGAAGCGGATGTTTGAATCAAATAGCATCTGATATTGCGCCTTTAGGCCTAAAGAAGGTACTGATCGTCAGTATAGCGCCTTTATTGCCCACTATACAAAGCTTGATCAAGCAATTAGATAACATCGGGATACAAGTTTTTCTTCATACAGGAATAGAACAAGAACCTTCTTTCGATGATTTTAATCAGCTGATAAATAGCTATGTAGCGGAAGATATCGATGGTGTAATAGGTATTGGCGGTGGCAGCGTACTGGATATAGCAAAACTTGCAGCCGTGCAGTTAAAAAGTGATCAAAAGCTGGGAGCGATTGTCGGTAAAAATTTAATTCGAGAGAGACGGATTAAGCTAATCTGTGTACCAACCACTGCGGGTACGGGAAGTGAAGCTTCGCCTAATGCGATTTTTATCGATCCGGTCGACCATCAAAAAAAAGGAATAATCAGCCCTTTTTTGGTACCCGATCTAGTTTGTGTGGATCCTTTATTGACGCATAGCGTACCTGTAGGGGTAACCGCCGCTACCGGGCTTGATGCGCTTACACACTGCTTGGAAGCATATACGAATAAATTTGCTCATCCTTTTATCGATATATACGCTTTAGAAGGAATAAAGTTAATAGCAGCCAATTTAGTAAAGGCTGTTGAGGACGGTAGCCATGAGTTTGCTCGCGCGCAAGTAGCGATGGGAAGCTTATTCGGTGGGATTTGCCTTGGACCGGTCAATACGGCGGCCGTGCACGCCCTGGCTTATCCTTTAGGGACGCGTTTCCAAATAGCGCATGGCTTATCCAATGCGTTACTTCTACCCCATGTGATGACTTTTAACATTCCCGCAGCACCCGATCGTTACGCAGCGGTTGCGCTCGCATTGGGATGTGAAAAGTTAGCCGATGACCGAGGGACTGCTATGGCGGGTGTTGAAAAAATAAAGCAAATTATTCGAGCATGTAATCTTCCGGCTAGATTAAGAGATTTAAATATTCCGGAAACTTCGATACCTCAGTTGGCCGAAGATGCCATGAAAATAACAAGATTATTAGTAAACAATCCAAGGGAAATTACCATAGATGATGCAATATCTATTTATCGCGAGGCTTATTAAACGACTGACGCCTGAATGCCAAAATAGATAGATGTAAACAAAACAAAAGACTGACAGATGAAGACAAAAAAGAAATACCATGGTACCATTGTTCCCTTAGTAACACCCATAAATACAAAATATCAACTTGATAAAGAAGCGGTCGCCCGAATTTTGGAGAATTTAAAACAGTTCAATGCGTCTCCCTTTATTTTGGGTACAACCGGCGAGTCCGCATTGCTGACTAACCAATTGAAACTAGAGTATCTTGAAACAGTTGCCGGTATTCGATCAACTGAACATAAGCTATATGTTGGAATATCATCCAATTCAATGAAGGAAACCATTGATTTTTCGAAACGTTGTTTCGAGTTTGGCGCGGATGCGGTGGTTGCTACGCTTCCATTTTATTACAAGCTATCAGAACGTCAAATAAAGAAGTATTTTCTGCAATTAGCCGATCATGTGGACGGTCCAATGGTTATTTATAATATACCCGCTACCACCCATATGTCTATACCGCTAAATCTATTAGACGAGTTAAGTCTGCACGACAATATCGTAGCTACCAAAGATTCCGAACGATCAGAAGAACGTCTTCAGGAATCATTGTCTCGTTGGGCTGATAGGCCTGATTTTAGTCATCTGCTCGGTTGGGCTGCGAAGTCCGCGTATGCACTTTTACATGGTAGCGACGGTTTGGTACCTAGTACGGGGAATTTAGCGCCTTCCATTTACGACGAAATGTACAAGGCCATTGCTGAAGGCTCCGAAGAGAAAGCATACTATTATCAACGACAATCGGACCTATTGGGCGATCTTTATCAAAAAGGAAGAACCTTAGGCGAATCTCTATGGGCGCTAAAAATCCTGATGCAATCAGTTGGTTTATGTGAACCCCATGTGATGCCGCCGCTTCAAGGGTCATCCACAGAAGAAATCAATCTTTTAAAGGAGTCGTTTCAGCAACTTATTAAGGAAGAAGGAATAAAACTGAATATTTATAATCATGTCTGAGAAGCCAATTATTGGAATTACTATGGGCGATCCGGCTAGTATCGGGCCTGAAATTGCCGTTAAGGCGCTACTATCAAAAAAAGTCTATGATGCATGCCGACCGCTACTGATAGGAAATGCCAACGTATTTCAACATATCATAAATGCATTGGATATTCAGGTTTCAATCCATTCAATACAACATATAGAAGACGCAAAGTTTATTTATGGCCAACTGGATGTATATGATTTGGGACCTGTTGATTTAAATGCGATTCATTTTGGACAAGTGTCGGCTGCGGCGGGAGATGCTGCCTTTCGATCGGTAAAAAAGGTGATTGAATTGGCGATGGACGGTCAGATTGATGCCACGGTGACAGGCCCCATTAATAAAAAATCGATTAGTGAAGCTGGGCATCAATATCCCGGACATACCGAAATCTATGCACATTATACCAATACCAAAAAATATGCGATGCTATTGGTAGAAGAGCAAATGCGCGTTATTCACGTATCAACACACGTTTCCCTCCGTCAAGCCTGTGATCTGGTAAAGAAGGATCGTATTTTAGAGGTGATTGAATTGCTTCAAAACGGGCTGATCAGTTTAGGCTTAAGAAATTTAAAGATCGGTGTGGCCGGCCTTAATCCACATGCAGGCGATTCAGGACTGTTCGGAACGGAAGACGACGAAGAGATTGCCCCTGCTGTAGCGGAGGCAGGGCAGCTTGGATATGATGTGGAGGGGCCTGTACCTGCAGATACCCTGTTTTCCAAGGCCGCTACCGGCTATTACGGAGGAATTGTAGCCATGTATCATGATCAAGGCCATATTCCCTTTAAATTAACCGGATTCAAATGGAATCCTGAAAAGAAGCAGATGGATAGCGTGAAGGGAGTTAATATCACCATGGGATTGCCCATTATTCGCACGTCCGTGGATCACGGTACGGCCTTTGAAATCGCAGGCAAGGGTATTGCCAGTGAGGACGCGATGCTCTTGGCGATCGAAGCAGCAACACAATTAGCATTAAACAAAGTGTCTAGCACATGATTATTGTAATCGCAGATGATTTAACCGGAGCCACTGAATTAGGAGGGGTCGCCCTACGTTATAACCTTCAGGTAGAAATTACGAATCAAATAGACGTTTCTATAACTTCGGGAACCGATCTGTTGGTAATCAATACAGACACGCGGTCAATGGCTATAGAGCAGGCGATGGAGCGGTTGGACAACGTACTGAGATGGATAAAGACGCTTTCCTTTACACATATATTTAAAAAGATAGATTCTGTATTAAGAGGACATATAGTTGCTGAGCTTACAACGCAAATGCTTGCTATTGGTGCCAAACGGGCATTATTACTCCCTGCTAATCCACGGTTAGGCCGGACAATCCGAAAGGGAAAATACTATGTGCAAGATAAACCAATTCATGAGACGGCTTTTTCGTGCGATCCCGAATTTCCTGTTAAAAATGCCAATGTCTTGGAAATGCTTGGAGCGCAAGGAGACGTGCAGATAAAATCATGGAGTGACACGTTACCTGCACATGGCCTTGTTGTAGGCGAAATAGCGACAGAACAGGACATTAGTAAATGGGTACAAATTGCACCGGAGGATACCCTGCTTGCAGGCGGGTCTTCCGCATTTATTGCTTTTCTTGAGCATAAAGCAAAGGCATTAAGGTGCGAACCATTGGAGGAAAATAAGTCATTTACAGGATTCAGGAGACCTTCATTATACATCTGCGGAAGCAATTACGAGAAAAGTATACAAAGAATTAAGGCTTGGCGTATGGTGAATGAACCTGTTTGCTACCTTCCGATCAGTAAACCGGGGGAAAATATGGATGAAGAAGAGCTCTACCGTTGGATGGAACGGGTGAAGGCTGCGCTAATGCATCATCAAAAAGCAATAATCGCCTTTGATAATGAGCTAGTATCCAGTATGCCATTAACTCCAAGCTTCTTAAGGATAAGCATGGCAAAAATTGTCGATCGCCTCTTGAATGAAGTCACCATCCAAGAACTGATAATAGAAGGGGGAGCCACGGCCGGAACGATATTAGCACATCGGCAGATCGGACAATTAAAACCAGTGGAAGAATTAGCTCCAGGGGTAATTCGCTGTAGCATATATAAAGAGCCAAAAATATGGATAACTTTAAAACCGGGTAGTTACAACTGGTATACGCTATAGCACAAATACTAACACTAAAACAACCAACATTATGACAAAAACTGCATTAGGGGCGGTGGATTATGGTATCATAGTTATCGTTATTATGATAACCCTGTATATGGGGATGCGCTATGCAAAAAATCAAACGTCTACGCACTCATTTTTTTCGGCAAGGGGTAGGGTTCCGTCGTGGGCTATCGGTATTTCGCTCTTGGCCACGCTGATAAGCAGTGTCACTTTTCTCGGCTACCCAAGCGAAGGATTCACATCCAACTGGATTTTATTAGTCCAAGGGTTAATGGTGCCAATTGTATTGCTGCTTAGTATATGGTTTATCGTACCTATGTACAGAAAGGTAATCGGATTAAGCACCTATGAATATTTTGAAAAGCGCTTCGGATCATTCGCCCGTTATTACAGTTCCATTGCCTTTGTTCTGCGCCAATTCTCCGGAATGGGGACCGTGTTATACCTATTGGCAGTTGCTTTAAGTAGTATGACAGGAGCCAATACTTTTTGGGTAATCGCCGGTACCGGGGCTATTATCATTACTATTAATTTGCTTGGTGGTTTGGAGGCCGTTATCTGGTTAGATGTTTTTCAGGGATTTATGCTGTTTTTAAGCGGAATCATCTGTCTGCTATTGATATTCTTTGCCGTTGATGGCGGTGCTAAACAAGTATGGCATATTGCCCAAATGAATCATCGAACCGGCTTCGGACCTTATGACTTCGATTTTAAAAATCTGACCTTCATCGTCGTTGCCATTAATGGCTTATTTTATGGAATACAAAAATACGGCACTGACCAAACGGTTGTTCAGCGATACTTAACTGCTAAGACAGACAAGGGAGCTATTGGAGCTTCGCTATTAGGTATCTTACTTACCGTACCCGTTTGGGCGCTGTTCATGTTCATTGGAACTGCCTTATTTGCATACTATACTCAGCAACCGCTACCAGCAAATGTAAATGCCAATAGTGTGTTCCCCTATTTTATTATGACCGAACTGCCAACAGGTGTTGTGGGGTTTGTGTTAGCGGCCATGATCTCTGCTGCAATTTGTAGTTTAAGTGCCGATCTTAACTCCTTGGCAGCAGTAGGGGTAGAAGATTACTATAAAAAGATAAAACCGGGAAAAACAGATCGTATCTATTTAGCTAGTAGTAGATGGATTGTAGTATTATCGGGCATCATTACCATCATAATAGGCTTCGTATATGCTTATTTGGGAAGTGAAGGGATTTTAGGGGTTATTTTTACATTATATGCTATATTTTCAGGTGGCATTGTCGGAATCTTTTTGTTAGGGCTGTTTTCAAGTAGGGCCAATGAAAAAGGCGTTAATATTGCTATTGTAACATGTATATTTTTCACAGCTTATGCACTTTTAACGTCAACGGAAGTCGGTATAGGAGATAATAAGTACAAACTGCTGGATTTAGGCACCTTTAATTTTACCCATCACAAGCTTATGCTTGGTGTATATAGCCATATTCTGGTGGTCGTAGTAGGCTATATTAGCAGCCTATTCTTTCCAAAACCGTCAATCAATGAAAATTTGCTTTACAGTGGCTGGTTGAAGCTAAGAAGGGAGAGAAAGCAACAACAACAAGCTCATACCGTGATAAGCGAAAAGCTTAAAGAAGGGGGTGAAACCTCTGCAAGAGAAAACGGGAAGCGAAAGCTCTTTGTTGGCTAACCTGATCACCGGATAAAGCTATTTGATTTTAGCGAGTTAATTCCTATGTTTGGGTAAAACTAATATCAAGCCTAAAGATATGTTTTATTTTTACCCTTCAAGCGGAAAGAAACCGGTCATTTTAATTTTATTGATAATTGTTTCTTTGACAGTTAATGCGCAGTTTAAGCGTATCGGTTTAAAGGAGGGTTTATCCAATAATTCCGTTACCACGATTTTCCAAGATCGATATGGATTTATGTGGGTGGGTACTTTTGATGGTTTAAACCAATATGATGGCTATCAGTTTAGGACTTTCAAAAACAGCCTTGATGATTCTTTATCCTTACCAAACAATAGAGTATCAGCCATCGAAGAAGATGGCGCCGCTAATCTTTGGGTAGGAACCAAAATGGGCGTTTATCGTCTCGATAAATCCAAATGGAGTTTCTTCCCTCTTTTTTATAGGGAGGAAAACAAACCAATCAACCTTACCGAGCATTTTCTGATTTCTTCGTCCGATGGTCAGTCAACGGAGACCTCACCTATTTATCAAAATCCGGGATGGCCCGTTACAGCTGGCGCGGGGCCTATTGGCTATTAAAATAAGAACTCCGCCAAAGATTTTTAAATTTAGTACTAATAATAAACTGGTAACGATAAACCAAGATACAAAACTGACATAGAATGAATAATTATATAGAACTTTTAGCCATCATATTTACAATTAGTTTTTCCTCTGTTTTTGCGCAACGTGTCGTAAATGATCTTGTAGGAAAATATGAAAAGGAGGGATACCATTTAGTTTGGTCGGACGAGTTTGACCAGACCGGAGTACCCGATACGGCTAACTGGAAATTCGAGGAAGGCTTTGTCAGGAACAAAGAGAAACAGTGGTATCAAAAAGACAACGCTTGGTGCGATGGCGGGTTATTGATTATTGAAGCACGTAGAGAAGACAAAGCCAATCCGAATTATAATGCGGATAGCAAGCAATGGAGCGAAAGCAGATCAAAAATAACGCATACTTCTTCCTCAATCAATACCCGCGGTTTGCATAGCTGGCAATATGGCCGTTTTGAAATGAGAGGACGAATTAATATCAGTGCCGGACTTTGGCCGGCTTTTTGGACTTTAGGCATTTCAAAGCAATGGCCATCTAATGGTGAGATTGATATCATGGAATACTACAAAGGTAATATCCTTGCCAATATTGCTTGCGGCACCGATCAGCCCTACCAGGCGAAATGGTATAGTAAAACAAAAGCGGTAAAAGAATTAGGGGGCAAAAAGTGGGCATCAGAATTCCACGTGTGGCGAATGGATTGGGATGAAGAAGCAATTGCTTTATACGTAGACGATATCCTATTGAATAAGGTTCCATTGGACGAATTGGTGAATCGAGATGGCTCGGGCTTTAACCCATTTAAGCAGCCTCATTATATCCTGCTGAATCTGGCGATGGGCGGGATCAATGGAGGAGATTTAGGAAATACCCAATTCCCTAATCGTTTTGTAGTCGATTATGTACGAGTTTATCAAAAAAAGTGAATTTATCGCTTCACGATAAAAGATAAAGCAACATCATGGCGGTGCCCGACTTGAAATGTTGAAGCGATATCTTAGCTTTATTGGCTTCGGTATTGATACAGGCGGATTCGTGCTAAATAGATTTAATAAATGAACGAATAATTTATTCGGTTAGGCTTAAAAGATAAAACCAGCCACCTGTGGACCGCCGCCTATAAATAAATCGTTCGCTCAATGCCGATCTGCTCCAAAAAGTAGGTATCGTGTGATACTACAATCAGCGTGCCCCTATACTCCTTGATCGCTATGGTTAATATCTCAATATTTTGGATGTCCAGGTTATTGGTTGGCTCATCAAGTATAATTACATCCGGAGAATTGTTGCCTAGATTAAGGCAACACAGTATCAATCGCATCCTTTCGCCACCACTTAAGGTGCTACAAGGCTTGTTCCAATCATCTTTTGTAAATAAAAAGCGATTGAGACGAACCTTAACTTCATGCTCCTCGAGGGCAGCTTCGTTATATCTTTGTGCTTGTTCATATACCGTGAGCTCATTCCGGATTAGTGAGTAATCTTGATCTATGTAAATTGCCTTGTTGATCGCTCGCCAAGTGTTACCCAAAGAAGGACTTAATTGTCCCAAAATAATATTGATTAAAGTCGTTTTTCCTGAACCGTTCGAACCCGCTAGGTTAATGCGCTCTCCGCTGGCGATCTGAAAGCTTAAATTTTTTCTCCAAAGTTGATGCTCCTTGTAAGCGAAGTTGATATCGACGGCCGTAAATAGTAATTTCCCTTTATGCAGCACAGAATCTTCGAAACCAAGCTTTATTTTATCTAGGTCGGCTACAGCCGAACGTAAGGTGTGTAACTCTTGCGAAATACCGTCGATTTTCTCTGTGTGTACGCTTTTAATTTTGGAACTGCTCTTCTCCGCATTGTTTCTTAATGTATTCATCATAATGCGCGCAATACCTGCTTTTTCCTGTTTCTTCTTTCCACGCGCATCCAATTTCTGTTGTCTTTCTATAGTTTCCCGTTCGCGCTCTTTAGCTTTACGTAGCGCTTTCTCCTTACTTTTGATATCCTGATTTAACGCTATCGTTTCTGTATTCTTCTGATCGATATAAAAATCGTAATTCCCTCCGTATACAGCGATACCTTGTTTATTCAATTCGCAAACCGTATTCAACAAGTTCAATAGTGTTCTGTCATGGCTTACTATAAGCAGCGTGCTCGAAGTGGATTCGATAAACTCATAAAGTAATTTTCGACTTACAGCATCTAAATGATTGCTGGGTTCGTCGAGCAGTATGAAATCTGGTTGGTGAATGGAGATTCCTGCTAGGAAAACTTTTGTTCGCTGTCCACCACTTAAAGTATCCATCCCTTGTTCCAAGTTTAAGTCTTTGAGCTGCCAGCGATCCAAAACCTCTCTACAACGTTCATCAATGGTCCAGTCGTCAGCTAACAAATCCATCAGTTCTTCCGTAGCTCGTCCTTCTAGTATCTCTCTTAAGGCATGTAGTTTTTCTTCGACACGCAAAGCCTGGGCAATAGTCAGGTGATTGAATTGTCCAAAGATCTGAGGAACGTAATAAGGACTTGTGACCGTCATCACCTCTCCGGTAGCTTTCAGTTCGCCGCTGATAATTTTAAGTAACGTAGATTTTCCGGAACCGTTATTACCGATCAAGGCGATTTTATCGTGATTGTTTACCGTCAGATTAATGTTATCAAACAGCAATTCTTTGTCCGGATGTATATAGGAAACATTTCGTAGGATAAGCATGAATTTCTTTCTTAAAGGGTACAAGCATAGACCTGGTTGCTATTATTGGCAACGCATGTTCATTTGTTATTGAAAGAAATTAAATCCTACATTTAATGCCTTGTATGGTTTATGATGCAAATATATAATTTTTGTAATGACTATAAAAGTACATTCTTTCTAAGCCAAAGTGTCATGCCGGAAAAATAACCCTGATCTACCCTGATTGAGCAAAAAGATCGCGTGAAGGCTTGGACGTGTCTTAGTATTCTCCAACCGAGATAGCTTGCTCTTCGAAAATTTGAATTAGTCGTTCACTCCAGATTTCAAGTTCACGCTCACGATCCGCTGGCGATAACCTTGCAGGGCCGTAGACGACGTGAGGAGACAGTACCTCGAAACCGGTAAATTCAAAAATCCCCCGATGAAGCGGACGCAGGATTCCTGCAAGATCCCCGTTAAAACCACCTTTTAGATAATCGCTCTTACCGCCGCCTGTAGTAAGCGATAGTAAAGCCTTTTTATTACTAAAGACGCCCTTTTCATAAATGCGACCGTTCCCATAGAAGCGTCCCATAGCAAATACACGGTCCACCCATCCCTTTAAAATAGCAGGTACACTAAACCACCAAAGCGGAAATTGCCAGATCATCAAGTCACACCATTCAACCTTTTGTTGTTCTGCCTCAATGTCGTCAGCAAAGCCGTTTGTTTTCGTGGCATGGACTTCCTCTAATTGCTGTTTATAAAATTCCGGATTGTGAACGCTGACAAAATTGCTTCGATCTGAGATAGCGTTAAAACGCATTTCGTATAAATCAGATACCTTTACTTCATGCCCGGCTTTGGTAAGGGTATCGATGGCCATTTTAAACAAGGCTCCGTTCATGCTTTGAGGTTCCGGATGTGCATATACAATGAGAATTTTCATACAAATAATATTTATGTTTTAATAAAGCGTCGACAAAATTATTGGCTGATCCTTATATTTGCCAGTATGCAACCCTTTGTATGAGGCACACAAAATTGTAAGTAATGAGTTTGCATAATGAGTAAGAGAAAGCCTACATCCACCAATAGCATTAACCGAGAAAAGTTGATAGACTTTTGCGGCATGATGTATGCGGTTGATATGTTGGGAGGACGATGGAAGCTGATCATTCTATATAAACTTGAAAAAAAGACACTACGTTTTAGTGAGCTAAAAAAAATTATTCCCGGCATTACCGATCGTATGTTGACTTTGCATTTACAGGAACTGGAAAGAGATGGATTGGTCGAACGTACAGTTTACGCAGAGGTCCCGCCTCGGGTCGACTATCGACTCACAGCAAGCGCGCAAGCGCTTATCCCCATTTGGCAACAACTCGAACAATGGGGAGTGGCGCACAAACAATGCAGAGAAGAACGAGATTCTTAGCTTAAGATTTAACGTTGCCATAATATAGACCCCTTATCTTTGCTATAAGAGTTAATTGAATGCAACCTGTCCTGGAAACATGCGAAAAGGCCTTAATCGAAAGCATGCGGAACGATGACGCCGCGGCTTTTGAGCAGCTCTTCGAACGATATTGGGAGCACCTTTATCAGCGAGCTTATTATAGGCTCCGAAGTCGGGAACTGGCCGAAGACCTTGTACAAGATGTTTTTGCTGATTTTTGGATTCAACGGCACAATTTACAGATTCAAAGCGATCTCGGAGGCTATCTCGGCGCTATGCTTAAATATAAAATTATTCGTTGGGCAAGCCAACAAGAACGCGAGGAGGAATTGCATGCGCACTTATTTCAGCGAATGAAAGAGATCGAAGACGGTGTTATTAGTCTTCTAGAAGTTGCATCCCTACAACAAACCATAAATGAGGCAGTGCGAGCCTTTCCGGAAAACATGCGGAGAGTTTTTCTGCTGCGTATGCAAGACTATACGATAGGTGAGATAGCCGAAGTATTGCAACTAGCCGACCAAACCATTCGAAACAACCACACGGAAGCGCTGCGACGGTTGAAAACCAAACTCATTGAGTCGCATCCCCATTTGCCTATTTATTCTTTACTGACAATCCTGTTTACAAAAACTTAACAATTTAACCATCTTTTCTTGAAGTATAGATCGTGCACTTTATACACTATAGTATAAAATCAGCAGGTGTGAAATTTAGTGTATATAAAGATTTATTGAAAAGATATTATGCAGGTGAGAGCACCAAAGTGGAGCGGCAGCTTGTAGACATATGGTACGATTCATTTGAAGAGGAGAGAGCGGTGGCGGAAGTTCGCCCCGGCGAAGAAGAAAAGTTACGTGTAAAAGAACGTTTGAGAAAACATATTGACGCGAATAAGCAGGAGGAGCCAAAGCTTAAACGTAATAAGCAAAAACGTCTTGCACCATGGTTGAGAGTCGCGGCGGCAGTTATCATGTTGATCCTCGGAATCACTTGGTTCAAGCCTACTGATTTTGGTCTACCGTCCCGTAAATACCGTACCAAAGAGCCGATTGTGATGCACTTTTCTACCAACTCGGGAGAATATAAAACAGTAAAACTTTCGGACGGCTCTGTCGTGACGTTAAATGCTAATTCGTCATTGGTGTTGAAAGATGGTTATGGAGAAAAACAACGTTTTGTTCAGCTGCGAGGGGAGGCATTTTTTGAAATCCGGCCACTTGCTGATCGCCCTTTCTGGGTACAAACGGATGAGTTGTTTATACAGGTTTTAGGTACATCTTTTAACGTAAAAGCGTATGATTACAGGCCTAAAGCAGAAATAACAGTTAGCACCGGTCGTGTACAGGTAAGCAGTGAAAATAAGGGGCAATCATTGCTGTTGCATAGAGGTGATGGATATATATATGATCGGGCAAATAAGCGATTCAGAAAGAAAGCTGTTCCCGCTACGCTGGCTTGGCGCGGCGGGTCAATATCCTTAGCGCAGGTGTCTTTTTCAGAGCTGGCGCTGTGTTTTCGCGATGTCTATGGGATATCCTTGATCAGTACCGACGCAGCTGTGCTAAGTCATCGGTACACGCTCAAACTGAAGTATGAACGGAGTGCTTCACAAACATTGGAGATTATCTGCCATATGTTGAACAAACAATACAGAAAGGAGGCGAATGGATCCTTGAATATCTTCTAATACATTAAGGATAGCTTCCGTAAAGGAAGTAATATCAATCAATCTTTAAAAATTCAACCCTTAACTCAAATGAAATTAATACGCTGGCGCTTTAAATTGCCAATACTACAATCGCTCGCATTACTAGTTAATATGTGCGCGGTAATTACAATGGCTTCGGCAAATAAACCCGAACAAGGACTTGAGAAGCGAATTCATCTCTCTTTTAATAAAGTAAATGCTTATACACTGCTGAAGGAAATCGAACGAAAGGCATCTGTCGATTTTGCATTTACAGAAGACGTCCAACTG
This sequence comes from Olivibacter sp. SA151, assembly GCF_054130995.1. Classification (NCBI taxonomy): domain Bacteria; kingdom Pseudomonadati; phylum Bacteroidota; class Sphingobacteriia; order Sphingobacteriales; family Sphingobacteriaceae; genus Olivibacter; species Olivibacter sp. SA151. Next base: position 425,664 of record NZ_CP096391.1, read on the forward strand.
GAAAAGTTGGTTTTCAGTCATATACATTATCAAAATAGTAAACTATCCGAAATACTGTCTGATCTATTTAAAGCAGAAAAAATTGTTTTTGAAGAACAAGCCGGCACTATTTCACTTCGCCGTGTTCAACAGGGATTAGCCGTTAACGGGCAAGTGCGTGATGCTACTAGCGGTAGTCCTGTCATCGGCGCAAATATACAGGTGAAGGGCACATCTCAGCGAGCGGCTACCGATCATAATGGTCATTATCAATTGCAAGTTCCAACTTCACAAAGCGTACTTGTTTTTAGTTATATTGGTTATCGGTCACATGAAGTAACTGTCAATGGGCAGGCCCGAATCGACGTGACTTTGCAAGAAGATAACAACCCTTTGAACGAGGTGGTTGTTACTGCCTTAGGAATATCGAGGGAAGCAAAATCGATTGGTTTTTCTCAGCAGAAAGTAGAAGGCCAAACCATTCAAGAATCTCACGAAACGAATTTGCTTAATACCTTGAATGGAAGAGTGGCAGGTGTGCGCATCACCAATTCGAGTGGCGGAATTGGCTCCTCCGCCAACATACAAATTCGTGGACAAAATTTTGTGAGTGGTTACAATTATAATAACTCGCCCTTATTTGTTGTAGACGGCGTTCCTATCAGTAACAATAATGAGCAGTCGACCAGGGCTTATACTGGAAGGCAAGATTTTAATAATCCGAATTTCACTGCCGGAGAAGGAGAAGTAGATTATGGAAATGCGGCGGGAGAACTTGACCCCAATGATATTGAGAGCATAACCGTTTTAAAAGGACCAAATGCTGCGGCGCTTTATGGTTCGCGTGCAGCAAACGGCGTTGTATTAATTACTACCAAGTCGGGCAAGGGAACAAAGGGTGTTGGCGTTAGTTTCAATTCGCAAGCGAGCGCAGAGACTCCACTTAAATTACCGGATTATCAGTACGAATATGGCCAGGGCCGCGATGGCGAATATAGCTATGTAGACGGCATGGGAGGCGGCTTAAACGATAATGTGATGGAAAACTGGGGGCCACGCCTGAATGGCCAGCTAATTCCGCAATTTGACTCACCAATCGATCCAGCTACAGGGCAGCGTATACCTACTTCCTTTATTGCCTATCCAAATCAATTGAAAGACTTTTTTCAAACAGGACAAACTTTCACTAATAATTTAGCTATAGCGGGAAGTAATGAAAAGTTAAATTTCCGATTTTCTTATACAAATACCTCTCAGCGCGGAATTGTACCGAATACCGATTTAAGTCGTAATGCTGTTGGGTTAAATGCAGGTTATGCTATTACTCCTAAGTTAAAAATAGATGTGAATATGAACTATGTTAATTCAGGAAGTGATAACCGCGCAAGTTATGGTGCCAAGAATGAGGATGCCATCATGAAAATCTTCCTATATATGCCTCGAAATGTGAACATAAATAGCTTGCGTAATTATTGGGCAGATGGTTCATTGCGAACGAGGCAACTTTCGCCCATTTGGGGTTTAAACAGCAGTCGATTAAACAATCCTTATTTTGTTGCTTACGAAAATCTAAACGGTAACAACCGTGATCGGGTTTACGGTAATGTAAAGTTTACCTATAACTTCTTGCCGAACTTAAGCCTCATGCTGCGTACCGGTCGTGATTTCTATAATGATAAGCGTACGATGCGTCATGCAGTGTCATCGGCACAATATGTTAATGGATATTATCAGGAAGATGATGTTTATTTTCTTGAAACGAATCATGATGCCTTACTTTCTTATCATACCAAGATCAACGACGATTTTAGCGTAAATGCATCCTTGGGAGGGAATTTGATGAATCAGGAATCAAAACGGCTCGGCGCTATTGTAGATCGTCTATCAATTCCCAATGTGTACAACCTGACGAATAACGCTTCTCCCATTGTGTCAGGTAATATTCGTCAACAAAAAAAAATAAATTCAGTTTATGGAACTGCTCAGGTTGGCTATAAAGACGCTCTTTTTTTAGATCTCACCGGGAGAAACGACTGGTCAAGTGCATTACCAAAACAAAATAGATCTTATTTCTATCCATCGGCATCCCTCAGTTTGGTGGCAACTGAACTTTTCGGTTGGCGTAGCGACGCCTTAAGCTATTTAAAACTTCGCAGTAGCCTTTCTTCGGTAAGGCGAGATCTCGAGCCCTACCAGACGATGCCAAATTTCCAGGTTACACAGGGATGGAATGGTGAGACGGTTGCTGTACACAATAATAATTATCCCAATCCGGACATTCGGCCCGAGAAAGTTAGCTCATATGAATTTGGTTTTGATTCAAGATTTTTCAATAACCGCTTGGGGATCGACTTTACTTATTATAGAAGCACTACCACCGATCTGATTATTCCCGTTACGCTAAACCCTTCGGCAGGATACGATACGAAGTTAATGAATGTAGGTAAAATGAAGAATAATGGTGTTGAACTAATGATAGATGTAACCCCCATAAGAACGAATCAATTTAGTTGGAACGTAAATGTGAACTTTGGGCTAAATAGAAACCGAGTGCTCTACTTGGCGGAAGATTTAGGCATTTCGCGTATCCGTCAGCTTGAGCGTTGGGCATCTTTGGAAATGCGTACCGAAAATACAAAAGGTGATGGTTCTTTCGGCTCTCTGTACGGTGATTACCTGATTTATCAGAACGGTACACTGACGCATCGTAACGGTTTACCCCAAGAAGAAAATGGCGACTGGGGATACTTGGGTAATGTGAATCCTGATTATACCGGAGGGATTACTAACCAATTTTCCTATCGCAATTTTGACCTCAGCTTCCTCTTCGGATTTCAGAAAGGAGGTGTTGTACATTCACGTACTTATATTGAGGGAATCAATAGTGGCTCTTTGAAGGAATCCTTAGTAAATCGGGATGCAAATGGTGGTGGTACAATGATTGGTGAAGGGGTTGATATTGATACGGGCGAACCGAACGATACAGAAGTTACGGTGCGTAACTATTGGCGAGCTTACTATAACAATGACCGTATTGCCACTTTTGATGCTTCTTATATAAAACTGAGGGAGGTGAAAATTACATACCGACTGCCCGAAAAATTACTGACGCGTACACCGATAAGACAGGCAAGCTTTTCGCTAGTGGGACGTAACCTTGTCCTATGGTCGGACGTGCCCAACATTGATCCTGAAGTATCCGGTTACGATGGCCAATTTCAGGGTTTAGAAGCCTTTTCACTTCCTTCACTACGTAGCTTTGGCGCTGCGTTAAATATTAACTTTTAGAGAAAGCACCATGAAGAAGTTGATCTATTTTTCACTGTCGATCCTTTTACTCATTTTTGGATCGTGTAAAGACTTTGAAGCAATTAACATTAATCCTAATAATCCGGATATTGTACCTCCTGAAATGCTATTACCCCCCATACTCAGTGGTGCTGTTAGCACCATGACTGCCAGTGGAGGCAGTAGGGCAGGACAATTTGTTCAGCATATTGCCTATTTGGGCGGAACAAGTGAGGAGGATGGCCGGTACAATCTGACGGGAGCCTCTTTTCGTGAGGAATGGAACGGCGCGATGCGTCTGATTAAAGATGTGAATCAGCTACGTTTACTTGCACAGGAGAATCAATTGCCGCATTATGAAGCGGTTGCCTTGATTTGCAAGGTTTATATTTTATCGATCATGAGCGACGCCTATGGGGATATACCTTATGACGAAGCTGGAAAAGGGGATGTGGCAGGATTGGAATTTCCACATTATCAATCGCAGCAGGAGGTATATGGACTAATGCTTAACGATCTGGAGCAAGCCAATCAATTACTAAAAGGCATAGATCCCTCATTGACCATCAATCGCGATATCCTATATAATGGAAACACCGGTGCTTGGCGTAAATTCGCCAACTCTTTAAAAATCCGTATATTGATGCGCCAATCGCAAAAAGCAGATGTCGCAGCTGCGGTAAGCGCCATTTTTAATAATCCTTCGGAATATCCAATATTCGAAAAAGTGGAAGATCAAGCTACATTAGTTTATAATAATAATGCCGATTTATACCGGTGGTTTATTCTTAATCCGCCGGCAGATGGTAGTGGTGTAAACTTCGATGCGAACGATCGTGTAAGCGAGACGATGGTAGATATGTTGCAGAAAGTGGCCGACCCTCGGATGAAAATTTATGTAGCCCCGACAAAAAATTCCTATAACGCCCATCGTAGTAACTCTACTGTTCCTTATGTTTATCGTGGACAGCGGGTTGGATTGAGTTCATTGGAGCAGAACGCTTTGTACCAGCAAACAGGCCTCAATAAAGATGATTATTCCGTATTGGGTAAACGAATAAGAAAAGAAAATAGGGCCTTCCTCTTCACTTATAGTGAACTTCTGTTTTTAAAAGCAGAGGCAATCGTGAGAAATATGGGGGTGCAGGGAGATGCGGCGGCTGTTTATTTAGAGGGGATAGCCGCTTCATTGGCTAAATGGCCACAAGTAGGTCAGGCACCCAACGAGGAAACGCCTTATATCAGTCAAGCGGAGACAACGGGTTTCTTAAGGCGTACCGATATAGCACTTCGGGAAGAAACAGCTTTGCAACAGATCGCCGAGCAGCAATGGATAGATGCTTTTTTAAATGGCTATGAGGCTTGGGCTTCTTGGAGACGTACCGGTTATCCACAGTTAAAGCCCGGACCATCGGTATTGGCACCTATTCCTGTTCGATATGTGTATTCGGATAATGAACAAAATAACCCCAATCTGATTCAATGGGTAAATGACACAATGGGAGGTAACATGCCTACTCATAATACAAAAGTTTGGTTTCAACCATAAAAGTATTAGATGAATATAAGAAAATGGATATGTGCGTGCAGCTTGGCAAGTAGCGGGCTGTTTGCGCACGCACAGCAGTACACGGTTAACAAAAACGCGCATTCGCACAACGATTATTTACAAGCACAGCCTTTTTATACAGCTTATGCGAATCGTTTTGCTTCCATCGAAATAGACGTGTTTCTGAAAAATGATTCACTTTATGTAGCACACGAAGAGGAGGAGATTAAACCCGGACACACCATTCAGAATCTCTATCTAAAGCCCTTATTGCAACAGATATCTTTGCATAATGGTAAGGTATACCCTGAAGGTGGGCAACTACAATTTTTGATCGACTTAAAAACAGATGGAGAACCTACCTTGAAAGCATTGGAGCGCCAACTTGCCCCCATTCGGGCTTATTTTGATGTAAACCGAAATCCGGATGCCGTGCGTTTAGTAATTAGTGGTGATATGCCTAAGCCGGAGCGTTTCGGGGCCTTTGATCCAATATTTTACTTTGACGGCCGTACACAGCTTCGCTATAGCGATGAACAGCTTAAACGAGTCGCATTCTATAGTGCACCTTTTCAGTCTTTCAGTGTTTGGAACGGTTTGGGAAGAATAACTGAGCCGGAGCGGAACAAAGTAAAGCATTTTATCGATTCGGTGCATGCAGTTGGTAAACCCGTACGCTTCTGGGGCTGTCCCGACACCAAAACGGCCTGGCAGGCCTTTATAAAATTGGGAGTAGATTACCTAAATACCGATTCACCGAATATTCTGGCTAGCTTTTTAAATAGATACGAGGTGAATAGTTATACCCGTAAAAATAAGCATGAAATATATCGGCCAAGCTATAAGCAGGATGGTACGAAAGGAAAGGTGAAGCGGGTCATTTTGCTTATCAGCGACGGAGCAGGTTTCAACCAGCAATGGGCAGCAGCGACCATCAATGGTGGCCAATTGAATATGACACAGTTTAAGCATATTGGTTTTCAGAACACTGCACCGGCGGATGATTACAACACTGATTCCGCAGCAGGTGCGACAGCTTTTGCTACGGGTGAAAAAACAAAAAATCGATACATCGGTAACGATAGTACCGGCAAAGCTTTGCCCAATTTACCGGAGAAGTTGAATAACATACAGATACCAAGTGCTATTCTCACAAACGATCGACTTACCGGCGCAACACTCGCCTCTTTCTTTGCACATCAAAGCGAGCGCGACCATTCGACAGCCATCGCTTATGATATTCTTAAAAGCCCTGTAAAGTTATTTGTAGGCGGCAGCCACCCAAGCTTAGTCGCAGATAGCGCTAAACTGAAACAACAGTTAGTGGCAAAAGGTACCGTTATTTGTACCGACCCACATGAGCTGGATACCGTTTCCGGCGAGCAGCTTATTTGTCTGGCCCAAGATGATCCTTCCAGGGGCTATCATATGTTGGAAGATGCATTTGACGATGCCTTGGCTCTAATGGAAAAGCGGCATGATCGTTTTTTTATGATGGTTGAAGGCGCTAAAATTGACGGGGGTGGACACAGCAATAAGATTGCACAATGTATTGAGGAATATCTAAGCTTTGATAGGATATTGGGAAAGGCCTTGCAATATGCCGATAAAAATGAGGGAACACTGGTAGTGGTGACCTCTGATCATGAAACAGGCGGATTAGTATTGGTGGATGGTGACTATGAGAAGGGCTTCGTACTCGGTGAGTTCGTTACAAATGACCATACCGGTGCCCCTATTCCTGTATACGGTTATGGCCCCGGAGCCGCTAGGTTTACTGGTTTTATGCAAAACAGCGATATCGGGAAGCGCATTTTTGAACTACTCTCCGCTAAATAATCCATTCTTTACCCCACTCTATGAGCAGGAGTGGGGTATTGATATTTAAACTAATGGGAGTGCTAGTTGCGTCGCTTAGAGATCAATAAACTTTGGTTGACTTTTTCAGATAATATTTTTCGATAGCCGGGACTTGCTAAAATTGTCAATTCATTGCCAAGTAAAATCTTATTGCCTTCAATCGACTTAATATTTTTTGGATTGACGATAATAGACTTATGCACTCTGACAAAATCATATGGCTTTAAATATTCCTCTGCTTCAGTTAAGGTTATATAAGTCATATAGCTTTCAGTAGGTGTATAAATGGTGATATAATTGGCCGTCGACTCGATGTACAGAATTTTGTCTATTAAAACACGGATCAACTTACCCTTTATATCGCTTTTAATAAAGAAGTAATTTTCTTTTTTGCTTGGCTGTTGGGTGCTCTGCTTAAGTTTTTGATAACGCGATACCGCTTTTAAAAATCGTTCGTATCCAAAAGGTTTAGCAATGTAGTCGATAACGTCACGATCAAATGCTTCTAAACCGTATTGCGTATGAGCTGTAGTAAAGACAATATGCGTATAGTCTTTAATTAAATTGGCTAATTCCAAACCTGATATTTCAGGCATGTTAATGTCAAGAAAGGTGATGTCGGCCCTGATTTCATTTTGTTGAAATTTTTGTAAAGCTTCCAAGGGATTTAATGAGGATCCCAATAATTCAAGGGTGGGCGTTTTGTTTATGAATTTGCTTAGCAGGCTTACAGAAGCTGCTTCATCATCAACTACATAACAACGTATCATGCGCATATCTAATTTTGAGCTCAATCAAGAAGTCATGAACTCTGTTTTCAATGGATAGGCTAAAACGGTCATTGTAAAAGCTTTGCAGTCTTTCGCGCGCATTTGAAATGCCGACGAAAGTCCCCTGAACAGGCATATGTGTACGTTTTTTATTCCAGGTTTTAAATACAAGTTCACCATGTTCGGCAATTACGTAAACAATACCGGGAGCCTGGTGGTCCGTTAAATCGCCATGTTTATACATGTTCTCCACAAAGGTAGTAAACAAAAGAGGAAGAATTTTTAATTCATTCAGGTCATAGTCTACCAAATTGATTTCTAGGGTGATATTTAACTTGCCATTGGTTCTTATGTGGTTTATTCTAATGAGATTTCGGATGTTCTCCAGTTCCATCTGAAGCGGTACCTCATGGTCATCATCTGTTTTCTGCAAGGTATAGCGCATGATCTCCGACAAGAGCAAAACTGCCTCGCCTGCTTTTTCTGATACGCCTTCTACTGCATCATAGATGAAGTTCATGGTGTTGAAAATGAAATGCGGTTCAATTTGCGTACGCAGTTTAGCATTTTGTGATTTTATTAATTTCATTTTCAGTTCTGCCTGTTTTTGCTCATTTTCAGCACGTTCTTGTTCTAATTTCGCTACTTGTCGGTGCTTCTGCAGCGCATTAATAAAAATCCAATATACTGTGCTCAGCATTATAAAGAAAAGGGCGCGATAACTATGTTTAATCAATAGGGTGTCGAAATTATAACGGCCGCTGTTTTCAGTATCGACTCCTAAATAAAGGAAAAGTGTCTGAATTGTATAATAGGCGATGATTTCGATCGGTATAAGGAAAAACAGCCAGTATTTGTTTTTTCTGGTTAATACCCAATGGGCATGGAAATAAAATAATGCGATAGCGAGACTATACGAACACAAAGCTCTGCCAAGCGTTAAACCCACCTTCAACGCCACTATAAAACTTACCTCATAAGCGATCAGGATAATCCAGCCTACGATATGCCAAAGCACCACTTTTCTCTTCCGCAAAAAATCTGTTGCAAAAATCATTTTAGGTGTCCGATGTTTATTGAAATGCAAATTTCCATTGGCATCGATGCCAATTTACATAAAATTGCTAAAACAAGCTGACAATATCCACTGACAGCTCAAAGATAGGCCCCGTCGGGTAAGGAGAGGTGTTACCCGAGGTGATTACATAGATTTAGGCGAGGCAATTAAATATAGTCATTCATTCCTTAAACTATCTACCGGATTGACAAGGGCTGCACGGATGGCCTGCCAACTAACCGTCAGCAAAGCGATGGTGATTGCCGAAGCGGCTGCTACCACAAACATCCACCATTCAATATTAATTTTATAGACAAAGTTTTCTAACCATTTATTCATCGCCCACCAGGCAACGGGCGACGCCACAATTAGGGCAATTACTACAAGCTTTATAAAATCCTTCGATAACATGGTTACTATGCCCATGGCCGTTGCACCTAACACTTTTCGTATGCCAATTTCCTTTGTGCGCTGGAAAGCAGTCAACGTAACCAAGCCAAATAAGCCAAGACAACTGATGAAGAGTGTTATCGCCATCGCTAGGTTAATAAGTTTAGCAATTTGCCTTTCTTGTTTGTACATGGCCTCGATTGTTTCATCATAAAAGGTGTATCGAAAACCTTCAGGTGGATAGAAGTTACGCCACTGATGTTCAATTGCTTTAAGCGTTGCTTGCCATTGATCCGTATTCTCTGTATCTAATTTAATATTCAATGTAGACAGGCTTGACTTGTCTGACATCATGACCAAAGGCTCTATTGAAGTATAAAAATCTTGTGTATGAAAGTCTTTCACGACACCTACAATAGCATGTTTGGTGTTGCCTAACTGATTGATCATTTTACCGAGAGCCTCTTTGGGAGAAGGAAAGCCAAAAGCCTTAACAGCGGTCTCGTTAATCACAAATTCGCTGATCGTATCAGAAGGAAGTATATTTCTTCCTGCAACGAGTTGCATTTGATAAAGTCGGAGGTACGCTGTATCTATGTTCTTTTTAAACATTTTTATCATGTTTAAGTCTTTGCCATCCACTGCAGTCTGGAAAGGACTGGACGAATACCCGGAGGAAAGGGGCGGGATACCTAAGGCTACAGATTTGATGCCTGGTTGTTTGCGTAGTTCAGAGAACAACGTAAATTGCTTATTGCTATAACGAGCATCACCAAGATATTTCCACGGTATATCAATCAACACGATGGCTTCTTTATTAAATCCCATGTCTGCTTTCAACGTATGGCGCAATTGTGCGCCGACAATAATGGTGCAGATAATAAACACCATGGCAATGGCAAACTGAAATATAATTAATGCCTGTTGTAAGCTGAATCGCGAGCCCGAGCGGATCACAGTGAAGGAATTTTTAAACACTTCCACTGTTTTTACCCTCGTGATAAGCCAGCTTGGATAAAGGCCCGCTAAACATGTTATTAGTATTATAATGATGCTTACGAATAGCGGGAATACATGAGGTTCGCCGCTAAAGGTAACTCCTATAGGAATAAGCTCCTTTAATATTGAAAATCCGATTTTGCCGAAAGCAAACGCCAATATCGACGCTATAAGTGTAGTCAATAGCGTTTCCACTAAAAATTGGTTCATCAAATGCCATTTACTGCTTCCCAAGGTCTTTCGCACGCCTATTTCCTTTCCCCGTTGCGGCATTTGGGCAACGCTTGTATTGATATAGTTGATGCAGGCAAGTATCAATAAAAAAACACCGATGCCTACTAGTCCAAACATGACCGGTTTACTGGTTTTACTAATACCATAATCGCTTACATCAGTTGCAAAATGCACCTCTTGTATAGGTAATAATTCATACGATTTGGTTTTCTTTAATTCACTTCCCCGTTCATCTGCAAAAGCTTTCCAATGTCTTTTATCAAGCTCGTTAATCTGCTTGAGCTTGGCGATTACATTTGCATCTTTTTTGAATTGTAGATAAAGACGATCACCTCCATTTGTGTTTGTCCACATGTAGCTTTCATAAACTTTTCCAGGCAGGGCAATCATTTCCTCCGCGATAAATTCGGAAGGTTTATTAAAATCGGATACGATGCCGGTTACCGTTCGTTGTACAGTATCCCGCCCATAATAAGTAATCGTTTGATGTAACATATCTTCCGGTTTTGCATTTGGAAAATATTCCTTTGCACGACGCTCGGTAAGGACAACACTTTTTGGATCTGTTAAGGCCGTTACTTTGTCGCCTGCTAACCAATTATAGGGCAACATTTGAAAGTATTGGTTATTCGTTGCTGCGACATGCTGTGGGTCCTCTAATGTAAACTTTTCTCCATTCCGCTGCGTTTCCGCGCGGTTAATTCCCTGAAAGAATACGGGAACTACGTGCTCCAATCCGGTAATTTCTTCCTGGATTCCTTGGTATAAGGGTGCCGCCACGCCCCCCATTTTTGAAGTTTTATCTTCAGAAACGAAAGAGGAAATAACTTTGTAGATATGTTCCTTGTTAGGGAGTTGTGCATCATAGCTGAATTCGTAACCAATAATACGATATATAATCCAGCAAGCGGAGATGCTGATACACAGGCCGAAAACATTTAAAGTAGTAAAAAGGCGATTGCGCCATAAATGGCGCAGGGCAATTTTCAAGGTATTATTGATCATTTTACAAATAAATCTGCCTACTGGTTCAACACCATCGCATTAAAAGTAGGGGTGTAACCGATACCTACCAAGAAGCTTGCCACCTTTAAAAGCGCTTTTTTTTGTGTTTGCTAACGATTTTAATTCTCTATCACTGTTCGATTATGAACACTGGCGTTCGAAAATGATCATAATTTAAATTTGGAGTAGTTAATCACAGTCTTCTATATTCCGTACGTAAAGCACCGATAGACCATTCGATATTTCCGTTTTTCAATCGACGTATCGTATTGGGATTACCCATGTAAAACCATTCAAAAAAACGCTTATTATAGCGTATTTCCGTGCTATCGAGTTTTGTTTTAAGAAAGTAATGGTCGTCTTGCTTCGAAATTTCAATGGAATCCGGATTGGTTGTTTTTATGTCAATCCACTTACCTACGAAGAAGCTTGGATCATAAAATTCGTTTATCTTTTTTTTGCGCTCAGTTGCCACCGCTTCAGATATTTTGGAAAGTTCGTTTGACATACCGGCGATATCCATTTGCAGGCGCTTGCTTTCACTTAGATAAAGTGCTTTCACATCGACCAAATTACCGGTAGGCATCGGTAGTTTGGCAAGGATAGATTTTCCCTCCCGATCAAACATAGCCGGTAATTCAGTCTGCTCACCATTAACATTCATCACGATATAAAGCTTCCCATTTTTTTGCTTAATTTCTGTCGGTATCGCCAACTCATCGCCCGGGTCTAGCCAAAAGCCTATATATTTTTCCGGATCCTTGCCGTTCGAACAGGCGGCGTGAAAAAAAATAATCAACGATAAAAGATGGAAGATAAACAATTTGTGTGATGCCATTAGTGCTCGGTTTATATGTTCTACTGAAGTAACGCGCTACTTAGCAAACGGTTTTTAAAATTGCCATAAATGCCTTCCAACAATAAAATGATACATGCGATAACGTTATTGGAGTTCTACAAATGTTCTCTTTTTGAAAAGCTCGAAAACGGAGGGAGCGCCCATAAAGAACCAGATAGCGAGCACCGGATCGCATACGGCACACCCTGCTGATGAGCTTGGTGACATAGGGACAATGGGATTTCCGCAAAAATGATGGAGCAAGTCGTAAACAGTATGGACTAGCCATCCAATAGCAATGTAATTGTAATTCTTAAGTCCTTTATATGACAGAAAAATCATGACGATACGTAATGGAAATTCAAGAAGGCCCAAGCCCCGCTCCAGTAAGTGGCACCAGCGATTCTTACGCATGTACATTGTAATAGACAGCCTTAAAACAAGCCTCATTAAAGAGTGTTATCTTTGTGTTATGGTATTTCATCCCGCAGGCGAAGATCCCATTAAGGTGCCACGCTTTGAAGAGGCGGCCGGCTTTTATACTACGAAGCAGCGTAGTTACAACATGTCGCGTGTGAAAGGCAAAAACTCTAAACCGGAGTTGACGCTGCGTCGTGCGCTTTGGGCCAAAAATCTGCGTTTTAGATTACATGATAAGGCCTTACCCGGCAAACCCGATATCGTTATAAAAAAATACAAATTGGCAATTTTTGTTGACGGTGAATTTTGGCATGGTTATAATTGGGAAAAGAACAAACATCAAATTAAAAGCAACAAGGCATTCTGGATACCCAAAATTGAACGTAACATGCAGAAAGACCGTATCAATCATGAAAAACTTAGAGAAATGGGCTATACTGTTTTTCGTTTTTGGTCAGACGAGGTGAAAAGAAATCTACCACGGGTTGTCAATCAGATTATGCTTTATGTAGAAACGGCCAGAGAGATTAAAATACCTTGATCCGAGTAATTCAATTTATGAGTTTACGGTTACAAGACGCAGATGGTATTCCTCGCGGATTTTAATCTTAGTGATACCAATTTAAAAAGATAAACGTTAATATAATATATTAAATATTTATATGTACTTGTTTCGAACCCCGGCATTAGCCGGGGTTTATTTTGTTTAGGTCTAATATTTGTCCTCTAAATCAAATTAGATCCTAAGCGAACCACGAAAACCCCTAGCAGCATAATAAGAGTCGGCACCATTGTGATATACAAAGACATGGTCATACCGACGATCGCAAAAAAGAGCACCGCCAAGTTTTCGAATATTTTCGGGTGTTATTATCCAGCTGGATGTCTTCATGTCGAACTTTCCAAGCTCCTGTAAGGAGTGATACTGTTCTTCCGTTAACATTTCAATACCCATTTCAGCAGCCATATCCATCGCGCTATTTTTCGGTTTATGTTCTTTTCTTGAATCCAGTGCGACGCGGTCATAGCAAATGCTTCGACGCCCCTTTGGGCTTTCCGCTGAACAATCAAAAAAGATGTATTCATCTGTAGTTTGATCTAAGCCGACAACGTCCGGTTCACCTTCAGTCACTTCCATTTCATGTAGAGACCAGAGCTTTTCAGGATTTCCCTCCAATCGTGCCTGTATTTTTGTCCAGTCAAGATTCTTATGACGTTGCATATTTTTTTCAAAGCGCATTTTCAATGTCTTGAATAGCTCTTCAGATTGCTCTTTAGACAACCTCTTTGTATTATTTGCCATATTATTTTTGCTTTGTTATTCAGTTCAATTAAGATGATTTAGTTTACGACTTCAGAAAGCATCAAACCAACATATTAATCGTTTAATCCTTTTCCCTCCAGTATTAGTGGTATACACTTTTCAATCCTCGCTTCTCTTGTCTTCGCCTGTTTAGGCTGAGAAAAATGAAAGATGTAGGCTCTTTGCCGGCCTGGTGTCAATGCTTCAAATGCAGCTTTCAAAACCGGTGTTTTATTTAGCTTATGCAGAAATTCGTCCGGGATTGTAAAATCCGCAGTCTTTTTGAAATTTACTTTCAATCCTGCTTTTTCTACTTCAATCGCTTCATATATGTAAGCCTTTATGAGGGCTTCCATCTCGATTATCTGTTGCACATGCGTGAATCGGATTTGGCGCGCTGCCTGCACATTTTCTGTTTGCTGAATTAAGATGCCGTTGATGTCCTGCAAGAGAGCTCCTTTGAAAAACAGAAGGGCGCAATATTCTTTAAATCCGTGGATTAAAACGATGTTTCTTTCTTGGTTATCAGGAGAAGTGTTTCGGAACGTGTAACAAGGATTACCCCACTTCAGTTCTTCGCTTAGCTGACAGTCAAGTATAATCGTTCTTAGTCTTTTAAATGCGTTTTGCCACTTTTGTTCCTCATTGAAGAAGAAATCAACTTTAGGATTCATGTTTTTTTTAGTTTTTTAATAGTCTGCGGTAGCATACTAGGTCTATTCGATTATCGGTTAGCTGTGACAAGCGTTCTCTCCGCCGGTCTGAAATACCAAGATATTACCGTTAAAACTAAAAGAAGTAGCGGCGGAAATATTTCTTTCACCGGATCGCAGGATGCTATGTGAGAAAATATCGCTCCCGACATAGCAAAGAAAAAACCTGCATAAGCCCATTCCTTTAATAAAGCAAATTTAGGAATAAGCACCGTTACAACACCTAAAATTTTCCAAATACCTATTATTGTTAATAAATAGATCGGATAGCCTAAATGTAATGTCACATCGACCTCCTCTTTTATTTTTATTAATTGGACAATTCCGGTCGAAAGCATTCCCAATGAAAGCCAAAGTGTAGCAATCCAATAAGTAATTTTTCGTGCTTTGCCAGCGGAGCGATTTAGCATATTCATCTTTCTTGTTTTAATTTGTTTACCATGTTTTGTAGACGGTTATGTGCCATGTTAATGCCTTGGGCAAAAGGTAACTTTAGCATTTCGTCGCGAAGAGCTACCGATCTAAATATTGTGTGTATCGTGAGTTTGCTTGTGTCGACCGTAAGTTGTTCAAATTCCAGAAACTCAAGTTGAACGTCAAAAGGTGCATTTTCCATTTCGAATGTCCGTATGATTTTTTGGTTTGGAATAAACGCGTGGATTGTTCCGTTGGCCCGAAAAAGAACGTTTCCCTGCTCATCTCTTGTTTCGAATTGCCAACTACCATGCTTTTTACCTTCAAGTTTTAATACATTCGTTCCCATCCACTGTTTAACAATTTCAGGCTCTACATGAGCCTTAAAAAGAAGTTCTAGAGGTAAATCAAATTCTCTCGTAATCATTAATTCCTGCTTACCATCTACGGCATGCACCTGCGTCTTATATTTCATAATTCTTATTGATCTATTTTGTAGTTTTTCATAATATGCTCGAGCTTGTCGAATCGATCCTCCCATAATTGCCTGAATTGTTCAATAAAATCCGCAATTTCTTTCATCTTTCGAGGGTTTAAGTGATAGTAAATCTCTCTTCCATTTTGCTCTTGAGCAAGCAATTCGCACGCTGTAAGTATTTGAAGATGTTTGGAAACGGTCGGCCTGGCGGTATCAAAGTTGGAAGCGATGGTGCCTGCAGTCATCGATTGCGAAGCAAGCAATAAAAGTATAGCCCTTCTGGTTGGATCAGCTATGGCTTGGAATACGTCTCTTCTTAAGTTCATCATGTAGCTATTTGACTACAAATATATGTGTAGTTATTTAGCTACGCAATTTTTTTAAAAGAAATTCTCAATTATCTTTTAGCCGGTACTACACACTTAGGTTGCCCTAATGCAGGGAATATCCTTTAGTATTGATCAGTTGCCACGAGTGAAGTGGTTGGATAAACCGGAGGTAGGGAAATAAGGGACAGAATTCATTCTTATATCTTCAATTTCGCCGACCATAACACCATGCGTTTTTCCCGTTTCCTGTTTAATGTTTTTCCATTCTTCATCTGCCATGAATTTACTCCAAGAGCTTTCCATCGTTTGTGTATCAGGCCATTCTAATAAATAGATAAATTTAGTTTTATCATCAGTTTTAGCTTCCCACATACCTAAAATATGAAAGTTATAAGACTTCATGATACGCAGCGCATGATCGTTAAATCTTTTATGAAATGCATCTTTATTATGATCAAAAATCTCATAGATTCTTAATTGATGAATCTTTTTTGATGTTGTTTGCTCGGGTTGCTGGGCATAGCCCGTTGCCGTAAAAAGAATCAGCGTAAAAAAAATTAAGAAGTTCATAAAGTCACTTTTTGATACATGAAAGATACAAATTGTAGGCGAGTATAAATTATTTTATTGTTTCGCTTTTCGCTTTTTCATAATCATAGAACCACTTCACTCCTTTATCCCATGCTTCGGCGCCTACACGCTTAAACCACGATTCATATTGTTGTTTTAAGCGCCCGGCCACTTCCGGTTCTTCCAATATCAAGTTGTGCAATTCGGTGCGATCGGCTTGTAGATCATAGAGTTGCCATGTTTCAGGCCACTCGGCAACAAGCTTCCATCTGCCATCTAGTACAGCCTTATTCCCTTCGTGTTCCCAAAAGATGGACTGCGATCTTTTAAGTCTTTGACCAGCTAAGACAGGTTTTAAACTAATCCCTTCAGGCGGTAAAATTGCCTTTCCTTTCCAGCTGTTCGGGTAGTCGGCCCTGCCGATCTCAGCGAGCGTTGCTAGTATGTCTACAATATGCGCAGATTGCCGCTCAAACGCTCCATTTCGCGAGGTAGGGATGCCATTTGGCCAGGAAATAATGGCAGGAGAAGAAATCCCTCCCTCATGGGTATGATGCTTATATGACCAAAATGGTGTACAGGCAGCTTCCGCCCACCCTTGTCCTAAAAACACGGTCGACTGTGAGGATCCAGGATCAGGGCCTTCGTACTTAGCTTCATAGCCCGGTTCTGCGTTTCCTCCATTATCGGATATAAAAAGAATCAGTGTGTTGTCCAATACACCCCTTTTTTCCAGTCCCGATACCAAATCACCAATACTTTTATCAAGATGCGTTATTACAGCGGCGTAAATAGCCATGATGTGATCATACTTTTCTTTTTCTTTCTTACTGAGGGTTTCCCATTTAGGTACATTAGGGTTGAATGGTGGCAATTTCCAAGACGGATCAATCAGCCCAAGTTTCTTTTGTTTTTCATAGCGTTCCCGTCGTAATGCGTCCCAACCTTTCATATATTTACCTTTAAATTTTTCAATTTCAGCAGCCGGAGCCTGTAATGGAAAGTGGGGAGCATTGTGCGCCAAATATAATAAGAAGGGCTTTTTTTCTGAAATAGCTTCATCAATGAAGCGCAATCCATAGTCTGTCCATAAGTCGGTTGAGTACCAGTTCTTGGGTAATTCTTTAGCGTTATTGTCTAATGCACGGCCATTTAAAAAAAGTTTTGCGTTCTTTCCGTTACCGTAGTAAAAGCCACCTGCCGGTGCATTCAGTGAACGATCGAAGCCTCTCTTCCAGGGAACTACGCCATGAGGCTGGCCGACATGCCATTTGCCGGTCATAGCGGTAAAATAGCCTGCATTTTTCAATAATTCGGCGATGGTGATTGTGTGATCATTCAGCTGTCCGCGGTATCCCGGATGTTCAGGCCCCTTGTCGTCCATCATGTGCCCAATACCGGCTTGGTGAGCGTAAACGCCTGTAAGCAAAGTCGCACGAGAAGGGCAACAGCGAGCAGTATTATAGAAATTGGTAAAGCGGATACCTCGTTTAGCTAAATTATCCAGGTTTGGTGTTGGAATTTCACTTCCATAACACCCTAAGTCGGCATATCCTAAATCGTCTGCCAAGATCACAATAATATTCGGACGATCTTGCGCAAGCGTTCTAAAATAAGATAGCAAAAAAGTCAAGACAAGAAGTGGTATTATATGATTTATTTTCGGTTTTCTTTTCATGTTATTTGTGGCTTTTGAGGCATTCGTGATACTTACTACTATAGCCGATGAAACTTATTTACAGGTAAAAATAATAAATACACCTACATGAAATTACGAAAGAAAGATACTTATTATGTGAATAAATTGTACCGATTTCTTTGAAAGGCCATTGATGTCAACAGTTAATGGAGATCATGCGTCTTTGTTAAAGATCAACGTTCTCTTATTAAAGCGTTAAATCCGGCCTTATGGGTATCCGCTCTTTTTTTATTTTTTTTGATCCCGTATTTTAGCAAAGCAAAGTTTAGAATATGAATTATCGGACAATAGCGCCGCCGCCATCGTTAGCACGATATATTAGTTGCCTATGGTCTTTGGAAGCACCCGTCGATGATATGTCACAAAGGGTATTTACGGTTATGTCCAGTGGCTTTCCCGGACTCATTTTTCAGCGAGATCCCGCCGTATTTACTGGTTTTGGAGGGGAGCGATTACCACAGTTGTTTATTTTTGGCCAAGCAACGCACTATGGAAATTTACAAGCGAAAGGGCGTATTCAGCTAAGCGGTATAAATTTTCGACCGACGGCCCTTAAAAGTTTATTCAATCTGAATGCCAACGAGCTAAGGGACGAGCATATAAATATTCATGATCTGATTAAAACCTCTTTGACCGAACAGTTGCTCCATGCTGATTCGCTGGAAGAACAAGCAAATTGTCTTTTTACCTGTTTTAACAGGCTTGCGGGTCGTCGTCAAGATTCGGGTACAATGCTGACCTATGCCATAGAGATATTGCAGAGAGGGGGTAACATTCCTCATCTTTTGAACAAGCTTAACCTATCTGAACGTTCATTGGAACGCCTTTTTCAAAGCTATATTGGTATTAGCCCAAAGTTATACATCCGTATAATGCGTTTCCAACGATCGATTACATTGTTGAAAGAGCGCAGCGGTGCTTCATTAACAGATATTGCGTATTCGCTTGACTATTTCGACCAATCCCATTTTATTCACGATTTTAAACGGTTTTCGGGAGTAAGCCCCAAGATATATAAAAGAGATGCTGCGGAACGTATGCCGGGCTTTCCCGAATGGAGACCCTAAACAAGTCGTGTCGGTTTTTTACAATTTTCAAAAGTTCAGAGGCGTTATTTTTGCACGCTGTGAATTGAAAATTTAAAAGCATGAAAAATACCATTAACTGGTTGGACTTAGCTCCCATGCAGAAAGGAAAAAACATATGGAACAAAAGATAATGGAACCGGATAATACAGCGGTAAGAACCGCTTTATGGAGAGCTTTACATTTAGAAGTGGACGGAAAACCGCCTATAATAGAAGATGACCTAGGGTTGAGGCTCGTTGCACCCGATGCCGGTTGGCGGGAACGACCCGACATGCATCCGGAATTTACGAAGCGTCTTCGCGCTTCAATTGTTGCCCGCGCCCGTTTCATTGAGGACTTAATCATTGACCAAAGTGCGCACGGTATTCAGCAGTATGTAATTCTTGGTGCCGGGCTCGATACCTTCGTACAACGCAGGCCGGATATTGCGTCCAAGCTTCAAGTGTTTGAGATAGACCAACCAAGTACGCTAGCATGGAAACAAAAGCGGCTTATTGATTTAGGGTATAATATACCCGATTATTTACACTTTGTACCGGTCGATTTTGAAGCCACCTCGTGGTTGGAAGAACTGCTAAAATCAAAATTTAACGCGAATAAAGCTGCCGTAGTGGTTTGTACAGGTGTAACCCTATATCTTACTAGGGAAGCTATTGTATCCACCCTGAAGCAGATCGCTTCACTCGCCACGGGCTCGCAACTTGCTATGACTTTCTATCTACCGCTAGCATTGATGGATGAAGAAGACAAACCTTTACAACAAATAGCGGAAAAGGGCGCCCGTGAAGCAGGAACACCATTTGTGAGTTTTTTTGCACCACAAGAGGTGTTGGCCTTAGCTAAGGAAGTAGGTTTTAAGGAGGCGCGGGTATTTTCTACTAAAGAGATGGAGCAAACCTATTTCAAAGACAGAGCTGATCAGCTTTTGCCTGCGAGTGGAGAAGTGTTTTTATTGGCAGCAACTTAACACGATTAAGACCGGGCCGTGCTTGGCCGTTTATCTCCGAATACTAAAGCAAGGGTAACAATTCCAATTAAAAAAAAGGAGGCAATCAATGGGAATACCGTGTTGGCCAGCAGATTGCTTATAAACGAGCCCAAGGCCGCCCCAATGAAAAAGAATGAAGTTCCATATATAGCCGATGCCATTCCTGCCCTGTCGCCCATTGGTTCCATTGCCAATGCACTACTGTTTGGTTCAACTGCTAAATTAAGGCCAACCAATAAAGCAATGGCAATAAAAAATAAAGTCATCTGTGGCGGATCTCCCCAAGCAAAGGTGCAGGCAAGCAATAATGCTCCTACGAGGCTGTAAACAATCAACAGCCCTCGTATGGTTCGTCTTGCGCCAAACTTAGATGAAAGCCGTGAATTAGTAAGTGCTGATAAGGCAGCAATAAAACCAACGCTTGCAAAGATCCATGCAAATAGTTCCGGTCTTCCGTATATTTCTCCCAAAATATGTTCAGAGCTAGAAACCCAAGAACTTAAACCTGTGAAAAGAAACGTGGTAACTGCTGTATATCTTAGAAATACGCTATTGCTAAGAATGGATCGTATGGATTGACTGATAGTGTTCCAGTTCAGTTTACTGCGTTTCTCAAGCGGCAGCGACTCTTCCATCCGCAATGACCAAACAAATACTACAACCGCAAATAAGGGTGGTGTTAAGAATACGGCACGCCAAGTCGAAAAAGATAGAATCGCCAGACCTAAGAAGGGAGCAAAAACAGGTGTGAACAAAAATATGGTGAAGATCAGCGATAAGATGCTAGCCATTTTATCGCCAACAAACCGGTCCCTCACACCGGCGATCGCGGTCATAAAAACAGCTGATGCTCCCATTCCGGCTATAAAGCGGGCGACTAACATAATGCTTAGGCTGGGTGCATAAGTTGCAGCAATGCCGCCGATAATATATAGAGGAAATCCGATTCGCAAAATAATTAATCTGCCAAAACGATCAGAAAGTGCACCGAAAACGAGTTGTGCAATCTGCCCCATAAAAAAGAATACTATTATTTGTGCCGTGGCGTTTGATTCCGCAGCGAGGCCAAAATGTTTCCGAATTTCACTAAATGCGGGCAGCATAATATCAATTCCCAAGGCGGTAAGCATCATCGTGCAAGCGGAGAGTGTAATAAATTCAGCCGATTTCATTTTCATAGACTAAAGGGACTAAGTCGTTCATTTGTTTTTTTACAAATGTTCTTTTAAAATTCGTTTGTCAATGTACAAAACTACTAGCCTACGGTCGATTATAACGGGTGTGAATTAGACATTGTTGGAGGTTGATTTGGACAGGTCCCAGCGTACCAACCGCATGAATATCCGTTGCCTTTCGGTAAAGGGAAGATCCTATGGGCTCCGAGATAGAACTTTTTTTGTGTTATTATCATTTGGGAGCTACTTTATTTTCAAGTAAACTCATCAGATCCTCTAAAACTGCTTGATAAATATTTCTTTTGAGTTCGTTGGGTTCCAACTCAATCAGGCGTTGGTATTTTTTTATGAGCATGGATACTTTAAGTTCTTTCATGAGGTAACCGATAAGTGACTTACAAAGTTATGGAAATATATTAATCCTTATAATCATTTTTGGTGCGATGGATCGTTTCTCCATTTGTAATTACTAGGTTAACGGCCATGAAAATAGTTGCCTTTGATGTAGTACTAGAGATCAAAATAAATACGATTACCGGCCGCGTGGATCGATGTAGGGTTAATAACGCAAAAGCCCCTCTTTCGAGGAGCTTTATAACTAGTAAAAACAAAATTTATTGTTAATAATTAACCGTCAAGTTGATGTATTGTTTTTAGTTCTACAAAAAAATCTTAAAACTATAAAGGAAATAGCGAATCTGTTTCTTTATTGGGTTTTTTGTTTTAATCTGCTCACAAATTTTATGTGCCTGCTTTGCGGATTTGTGATATTGAGGCGAAATCAAATGAAAGTTTCAGCATTTTTTCTCAAAAACAGGAAATCTCCTGTGTTAATTTAGGTATTAATCCTTCTGTTACTTTTTACTTTATTTCTCACCTTTGTGCTACTGAAATAAAAGCATACCTATGGACAAACATTATGGCGAAATTATCGAAATGGTAATTAGGCGCAACGGTTACAGTATTAGTGAGTTAAGTCGTTTGATGAAAGTGAATAGAAGATCAATTTATAACTGGTTCGGGCAACCACGAGTTAAATCAGAGATTATTTTCAAGATCGGTGTAACACTACGCCACGATTTTTCGCGGGAATTCCCCGAGCTTTTCAACTCCGAAGATTTTCAAATGGAGTTCGAACGCAAAAAAGAAGTGTTCCACGATTCTATCCAACATGTGGAGGAGGTATCGTATTGGAAAGATAAATATATTTCGTTACTTGAGGAGTATAATACTGCATTAGCTCGTCAATCACAGCGATACGGTATATCTGCTGCGATGGCATAGCATCAAACCTAATAGATAGGAAAGGCGGCTTAGGTCGCCTTTCTTTTTTTTGAGAGGATTTATTCTTGTAAC
This sequence comes from Olivibacter sp. SA151, assembly GCF_054130995.1. Classification (NCBI taxonomy): domain Bacteria; kingdom Pseudomonadati; phylum Bacteroidota; class Sphingobacteriia; order Sphingobacteriales; family Sphingobacteriaceae; genus Olivibacter; species Olivibacter sp. SA151. The sequence goes on from NZ_CP096391.1 coordinate 448,166, forward strand.
ACACCTAAATAAAATAAAAGAGATTTACGCAATTCCAACTTCTTTCCAGTTTCCCTTTCTAAGCTTGCCATTAAACAAAGGAACATTGGATGATAAAATGGATACTATTGATGTTGCTGCTTGCGACTACCAAAAACAGCTGTGCCCAAGTGGAGTCAGGTACATTACCGCTAAAGCTAAAGCATGCCGAACCACTTTATATGGATTTAATACGTGATCTCGGCGCTCACAAAGGAGAAAAAGAGATTAACATCGGTTTGAGTTACGGAATGAACGGGAGATACAAGGAAATGGGAGGGTTTGCGGAGTTCGAATTCGCTGTCGCAAATCGATGGGGAATGGAGGTGGAAACTGATTTTTCGTTTTATAAAGGAAATCATTCGGATCCGTTGGCAAATGTTCCGAGTAATCGGATAGAAGGGCTTAAGTGGGCGAACCAGTATACCTTTTTGGTGTCTGAAGATTGGCAAACTTCCATGGCATTTGCTTTTATACATGAATTTCGTTTTCACTCTTTTTATTCTATTCGCCATCGACACCAATTAATGAAAGGAGTCTCAGAGAATCCAATACTAATCATAGCAAGACGATGGGGAAAACATGTCCACTCCTTATTGTACACCGGGCCCGAGTGGATGTTTTCTTCCAGTAAAAGGGATAATTACATAGGATATCAATTACATACAAGTATCCATTATGTATGGGATGGAGGATATTTTTTGGGAATAGAATGTAACCAGGAAAAGGATGTGGCCGGATGGCATAGTGTACTGCATCCACAGCTAAAGCTGGCATTAAACCATGCAGTATCTGTCGGCCTCGTAATAGGAGTGCCATTAAGGAATACAACTGAAAGGGCTGGTTTCATGACACGATTGATTTTGGAACTCTAGTGAAGTAAAGTTCGTCTTGAATCTCGTTACGTCAACGCTGAATGACAATTTTGGCTTATCCATTCAAAGGGTATAGAATTGATAACACCTAAAAGTAAAAACCTAACAAATTATTCCATTGCAGGATACTTTTAAATATATTAGAGGCATAAGTATAATTCCGGGCAAGGCATAATAAAAACAAATAGAAATGTGGAATCAAACAAAAATCACCGAATTGTTTGGTATTAAATACCCGATTTTACTCGGTCCAATGGGAGGAGGGTTTTCAACACCCGAATTATTGGCAGCTGTTTCTAATGCGGGCGGTTTAGGTAGCTTTGGTGCTTACACGTTAACGCCTCAAGAGATAAGGGAAGCGGATAAAGCTATTCGCCGGTTAACTGATAAACCTTATAACTTTAATTTATGGGTATCAGATGTTGATGAACGGCTGACGGACTATTCCGTGAAAAAGGTGGAACAGGTGAAGCAACAATTCAAGCCCTATTTCGATGAACTAAGCATTCCCATGCCAGACTTATCCACAGATATCCCATCCAAATTCGAAAGTCAGGTTGAGGTTATATTCGAAATTAAGCCGACAGTATTCAGCTTTATATTCGGTGCACCATCATCTGAGATCCTTCGAGAATGTAAACGGCTGAATATTCGAACAGTGGGTGCTGCCACAACGCTTGATGAAGCACTTCTGTTAGAAGAAGCAGGAGTTGATGCCCTCGTGGCTGCCGGCTTTGAAGCAGGTGGGCATCGACCTTCTTTTCTTCGCTCGCCTCAGGAGTCGTTTACCGGATTGTTCGCCCTTCTACAGCAACTGAAGTCCAAGGTTAAAATTCCAATCATTGCAGCGGGGGGGATATCCAATGGGAAGGGGATTGCAGCGGCATTCAATTTGGGAGCTGATGCCGTACAGTTGGGCACAGCCTTCGTTGCTTGCGAAGAGTGTAACGCAACCGCGACGCATCGTGCTAAGCTTTTTTCAGACGAGAGTAGATATACCGTTGTATCGAAATCGCTTACCGGAAGAATGGGTAGGATGATCAAAAATCGTATTGCTGACGAAATCCCCTTTGAGCAAGAGGTACTGCCATTTCCGTTACATACAAAATTGTTGGCACCGTTAAAAAAAGCTGCGTTAGAGCAGGGAAAAACAGATTTAGTAAACTTTTGGGCAGGCCAGCACGCACAAAGCTTTATTCATCGTAATGCAGCCGGATTAATGGGATCCTTAGTTCAAGAAGCATCCATTTTATTAGCTTGATACCTTATGTTGTTGCATCTGCTTGACAGGGGCTTTATTAGCGCCCTGTCATTTCTTCGTAGGTTGGTCCGTAAAGGCCTGGCACCTTATTGCCGGTGGCACGAAGATAAACAATCAATTCGCCACGGTGATGATAAATATGATTAAAAAGAAAACTTCGCGCTACAATACCTCGCGGCATCGGTCCAAGTACCGTACGTTCGCCCACTTTCATGGTCCACGGGTCTTGCAAGTTTTCTTCCTTTATCGACTTCAATGCCGCCCGTGCCCTTTCCACATTTTCTTCAAAAAGTTCAATAGTTGCTTTGATATCAACCGCCTCTCCGCGTTCAAGGTGATCTGCCGCTAAGTCGTACACATCTTGTGTAAGTGTACCCACATACCAGTAATATATGGTAGCGATATGTTGCGCGAGCTCGCCCATTGTCCATGAAATGGTAGAAGGTTTGTAATTAATATCTCTTTCCGGTACAGCTTGTAATAGTTTTCTAGTACTGTTTACTTCGTATTCAAATTCAGCAATTAGGGATTCTAGTATCATAATCGGTTGTTTTCACAAACTTAACTAAATTGCATTTTTTTTACAAGTCTTATTCTGGATGACAAGGCACTTTAAAGTTAGAGAGGCGCGTGAAGGAGACGTCGCTCAATTGGCAGAGGGTTTTTACGCATTTGAGGTTCGGTCCGTTTTTATTGAACCCTTTGACGGATCTGATCTCATAGAAAGTACGCTTGCTGTTCCGTACGAAAAAATATATGATTTTGATGCAACCTCTTTAAAAGAGCATATCGGTAATGCCGAGGCTGCCTTATTTGTTGTTGATGATCTCGATTTTAGACCAAGAGGCTACATTGCTGTTTCCCGCTTTTGGAATGGCTATGCTTCCATCGATGATCTCGCGGTTGATCAGGGTCTGCGTCGTTTAGGCGCGGCAAAATTGTTAATGAATGCCGCGGCTAATTGGGCACAACAAGAAGGGTTGGCAGGACTACGTTTGGAGACGCAAAATAATAATGTTGCCGCTTGTAAATTCTACAAGCAGTACGGGTTTATCCTCGGGGGCTATGATCAGTACCTGTATAGCGGTATCCAAACAGAAAAGGCAGAAACTGCACTCTTTTGGTATCTCCGTTTTCTATGAGGGCTAAGCCATTAACGCCATAAAAGACAGAATCCTAATTCGGTTCACAACAAGAGAGATTGTTTACCCCCTTAAAACTGGTTGAACACCGTATCAGCTCGATACTTGAGCCGTCCAGACAAGTAAATTGAGCCGTAAGAGAAAGCAATCTCGGCGCAAAAAAACGGACCTTTATACCGTTAATCATAAAATAGCAGCAATGGCAACAATAACAAAGATAACCTTAGGTAAAAATGGACCACTTGTGTCCAAGCTCGGACTAGGATGTATGCGCATGTCGCCCGTTTGGGGAGGACAGGTGAACGATGAAAAGGAAAGCATCGCTACCATTCAAATGGCCTTAGACAGTGGTATTAATTTTTTGAACACAGGCGACTTTTATGGTAGTGGTCACAACGAATTATTAGTAGGTAAAGCCATTAAGAATAGACGCGATGAGGCTTTCATAAGCGTCAAGTTTGGTGCGATCTTTTATGGAGGCCAATGGATTGGGCTCGACTTACGCCCCATAGCCATCAAAAATTTCATAAATTATTCTTTAGTTAGGTTGGGAATAGATACCATCGATCTTTATCAACCCTGTAGAATGGATAACAGTGTTCCGGTAGAAGATATTATAGGAACTATTGCAGACCTGATTAAAGAAGGAAAGGTACGTCACCTCGGTGTCTCAGAAATAACGGCCGAACAACTACGAAAAGCGAATAGTGTTTACCCGGTGTCGGCATTGGAAATAGGTTATTCATTGGCTGACCGTCAAATCGAGCATGATCTGCTTCCCACTGCTAAAGAGCTAGGTATAGGTGTAGTAGCCTTTGCCAATACGGCCGAAGGTTTACTCACCGGTGAAATGAAAGCGCCGCTTCCGGCCGATAGCTACCAAAATCACTTCGCGCGTTTTCAAGGAGAGAATCTGATTAGGAATCTGGAAAAAGTGGAATTTTTAAAGCAAATGGCGAAAGAAAAAGAATGCACGCCAACGCAGCTAGCCATTGCTTGGGTAAATAAGCAAGGTGATCATGTAATGCCATTGGTAAGCATGAGCAGGAGATCCCGGCTACCGGAGAATATGCAAGCGATGGAAATAAACTTCACGGCAGAGGAGATGAACGCCCTCAATACACATTTTTCACCCAATGCAATACTCGGTGGTACTTATTTACAGCGCTAATCGGACTACGCATAAATTCTGTCTGTTTTATATCTTTACATCATGACGAGTCCAACCGAAATAGTCCCTGGAGTAATTTTTTTTTCCTATCTTTCAAGTAAGAGGAAGGAAAAAGGAGCATTCTTGGGGCACAACATCTTGGTGTTGCTAGTTTCAGGCTATTTTACGTTGGAAACTGCGGATCAAAAAATTTCAATGAGTCGCGGCCAGATGTTATTAATGCGAAAAAATCAGCTGGGAGAGATTACTAAAACGCCCTTGGAGAATGAGGACTATCAGACGATTGTTATAAGCCTGCAAGAAGATTTGTTACGGCAGATTGCGCTTGAAGAGCAAATTGAGATAGGACAAAAATATGCCGGACCTTCCAATATTCTCATCCCTGAAAACGATTTTTTAGCGGCCTTTTTTCAATCCATTATTCCCTATATTCGTCATCCTGAGGAAAAAATAATCAATACGTTAGGCTTGTTAAAAGTAAAAGAGGTCGTATATCTGTTGCTTAATACCATGCCTCAGCTCAAAGAATTTTTGTTCGATTTTTCTGAGCCCTATAAGATCGATTTGGAAAAATTTATGTTGAATAATTTTCATTATAACATTCCTATTGAAAAATTTGCCGGGCTTACAGGAAGAAGCCTGGCTAGTTTCAAGCGTGATTTCCATAAGATATTCGGCATGGCACCTCGCCATTGGCTGCAAGAAAGAAGACTGGCCGAAGCCCGACATCTTATAGAAAGAAAGAACAAGAAGCCCTCTGCCATCTACCTTGATCTCGGATTTGAAAGTCTTTCACATTTTTCACACGCTTTTAAGAAGAAATTCGGCAAAGCACCCACTGAGTGGGTGCTCTAAAAGTTTTCGAGCTTAGTAGAGAGTTCGACTATTTTGTGCCTTTTTCCAGTAGCGCAGCTGCACACCAAAGGTAAGGTGCTTGCCCATGAAGATCTCCTGCATTTCGCGGACGGTCGTGATAATACTGTTTGTCATTCTTTTTGCCGGTACCGATGCAAACCTCGGTTACATTATTACGCTGGTCAATGTAAGGAACCATCGCCAGCCACGCTTTGCGTGCAGCTGGAGCGTAGGATGCCGCATCCAACCACCCTTCCTTCACACCAACAATAAAAGCGTAAGCGAACATCCCTGTTCCTGAGGTTTCCGGCCAGAAATCAGGTTCATCAATAAGCTGGTTCCACATACCACTTTCCCCCTGATAATTTTTCAAACTCTTCATCATTGTCAAATAACCTTCCATAATACGTGATCGATCTGGATGGTCTAAAGGTAATAACCTTAACAGATTTGGCATTCCTACTGCCATCCATCCGGCGCCTCTCGCCCAATAATAGGGGACGTCAGGAGCGTGGTAGAAAAGGCCATTGGGACGCTGTAACTCATTTAAGTAAAGTACCATTTCCTTTGCCGCTCGATCCAGGTATTTACGATCACCCGTCACTTTATATGCTTCACTTTGTACAACCGTAATCATATACATATCGTCAATCCAAAGACGTGTCTGCCAGGAGTACCCCTTATCTGCCCAGGCTTTTTCCTCTGCTTTAGCATTTGTTGGCACATTCCATTGCGAATCAGCATAGGCCAGTCCTAAAGTTTTATAGCGCTCTTCTTTTGTTATCTGATAAAGCTTGAGTGCGAGACTTCCAAACATATTATAATCCACATGGTTCATGGGAGGCAATAATACTCTTTCTGTTGTAAAAAAAGGTTCAAATTTTTCCTGCAGGAGTTTAATAAGCTTTTGGTCATTAGTTTTTACAGCATAGTCCAAAGCGCCATTCCAGGTGCATACCTCTGCATAATGGATAAACCGCCCGGCATATAGCTCATGCCTCCCATCTATAAAATGATAAGCCAATCGTTTACCAACTTCCGTCGGCGTTGATCCTTTCGGAAAGTTGGTCAACACATTTTGCGCCAATAAGATTTGAAACGAACATACTGTTAGTAATAACAAAAATGGTTTTTTTAAATACTTCATTGAATGGTTTTTTAATTATGAGAAAATTTAAGTTTTTTTGAAAGCATGATTAAAAATAATCGTTTTGCTATCTGAGATCCTTTTCAAGTATAGGACCGGATCGGTTTATGGTATCGGCTTCGTTCCGTTCACCTGGCTTCTCTCTTTTCTTCCACGCTCCTGGAAGTCGTTTTCCTTCCACATCGTCCCGATCCGGTGTAGGGTTTTGAGGCTTCGAATCACCGGTCTCTACGATCCATTCATCAAGAACCTTTCGCAGATAAGCTAGTATCTTCTGATTACTGCCCACCTCCGCCACATTGGTAAACTGAAAGGTATCTCCGGATAGGTTATAGAGTTCTTCCGGCTTTCGCGGCTTTAGGAAAACATCTTCCTGTGCTGCGTTGGTCAAGCCTCTCCCATAAGCTTCCCAAAGTTCTTTGCCTGCCGGGAACATCTTCGTTGATTCACCGGCAAGGTTCTGCCTTTGAGGAAAGCCATTTCGGATATATACCCAATCCTTATAGCGAACCATGCGTTCGTAACCTTGAAACACGTGCCAGTTATGTTCAGCAAAAACAAAATCACGTATCATCTGTTCGCGGCCTTGTAGCACCCCGAAAAAGCTTTTTCCCTGCATTCGCTTATCTGTTGTAGCGATTCCTGCTATGTCCAGCATGGTAGGGGCGATATCAATGGCGCTAAATAAGGAGCTATTCTCTGCGATATTTATGCCAGGGCCGATCATAATAAAAGGGCTTTTTATACCGCTATCATATAATCTCACTTTGTTGCGCGGAAAAGGGCTCCCGTTATCACTCATAAAAATGATATAGGTATTTTCAAGAATGCCTTGATGTTTAAGTTCTTCCACCACCTTTCCAACATAGTAGTCGAGACGGGAAATCTCATGGTAATAGGCCGCCAAATCTTTGCGCGTTTCAGGGCCGTCGTATAACATGGGCGGCACCTTTAACTTTTCCGGATCGTGTGTTATACCCCGTTCATCGAACTGCCAGTCGCGGTGCGCATCGTGCGAAGCAAACCACATAAAAAAGGGTTTGTTCTCGGGTCGGTTTTGAAGGATAGACACCCAGTCTTCCTCCGCACCGGGGCCCTTACCTGACGAAATCATATCAAATGCTTTTTTTACAGCGGGGCCCATATGGTTTTTGCCCGAAAGTGCTGTATAATATCCTGCTTTTCTGAGTATCTCCGGAAACATGATTTGCCTTGCCGGGAGCGGATCATGTAGTTCCGGCGCCCCCGTGTTATGTGGGTACCGGCCGGTAATGATGCTGCTTCTACTGGGGCTACAACTGCTGGTTGTAAGATACATGTTCTTAAATACTAACCCGGCAGAACCTAAGGCGTCAATATTAGGCGTTCTTACATCCTTGTTGCCATAGCAGCCAATATCGCCCCAACCAATATCATCGGCAATGATGAGGACGATATTAGGCTGACTGGCAGTCTCACGCTGGGCAAATAATAATTGAAAAGAAAATATTGCCAACATGAAAAGAAATCGTTTCTTGCACATCATATTTTTGATTTTTATTGATTTATTAATCCATTACATAATTCAATAGACCTATGTAATGCTTAATTCGTAGTATCTTCATCAGCTACGGCATCCTGCCAGTTAGTCCACATTTCAACTCCTGCGTCATAGCCGCTGTAACCGGGATTTTGATGTAATTTGGCATACAGGTTAGAATTAATTGCATCCTGAGGAATGGGCCAATAAATATTATGAGGCGCTATGGTATAGCTTCTATTCCTAACAGTTACCTTGTTTTTATTATAATAATCGTTGTAATGTTGAATACGCTGGTACCAATAATTGTTGTCTGATAAGTTATTTAGTTGATACGTATTACCCCATTCATCTGCTTTATTGCTCAATGCCAAACTATAGGATATGCGGCTTAATTCCATGTGTCTCCATTCTTCCATATATAGTTCACGAGCGCGCTCATTAACGATATCACCAATGGTAACGCTTGCATAGAACTGGCTACACTGTGCTCTTTTTCTTACGGTATTGACATCTGCTGTCGCCATTCCAATATTTCCTTTATAAAATTGTGCCTCTGCCCTTAGTAGATAGGTTTCTGCCAAACGGTAGCAGTACCAGTCGGCAGCTCCACCATCATTTCTGTTCGAAGTAGGCGTTGCTAGGAATACAGGGTCATCGATGTATATCTTATAGTGAGGCCAATTAAACCAGCTGCGGATTGTATCGGTGCATAAGAGCGTGGTGCCTTCGTACAGGCGCAAGTTTTGTCCATAATAGGCATCTGTAGGATCATTATATTTAAGCATCTCCATGCGGGCCCAGTTGCCGACGGTGCTGTTGTGCCGCAAATCAGTCGTATCTTCAATTCCGTTAACAGACCAAAGACCGTATTGAGCAAAATGAGTAGGTCTTATCAATCCGATCCCTCTGCCTACCGAACCATTAATGTCATATTCAGCTCTATATTTAGAATCGGTTTTGGCGGCAGCCAACAGAACCTTTCCACTGGGTGATTTCAATGCCGCCTGGTTCCACATAGGACCCCAGTTGCGCATCGATTTATACCGAATGGTAGCATCTGTGCCCTCGCGATTAGGCATTACCAGGATCGCTTCTTTATTTGCTACGATAGCTTTATTTATAGGGCGATGCAAGTCCCATACCACATTGCGGGTAACAGGCCATGCAATAGGAGAGGGATTATCAAATGTACCAAAGTTTTCCGTCATCAATGCATATCCGGAACGATCAATCAGTATATTGGCCTGTTCAATTGCCTTATCCCACTGGCCCGTGGCTAGGTAGCATTTGATTAAAAGCTGACGGCAAGCGGCCTTATTGATCATGCCAACATAGGCCATTTGCGATTGTTCCGGCACCCATTCCACCGCTTTCTCCATATCCGCGGTAATCATTTCCAAAATAGCTGCGCGACTGGAAGTTTTATAGTTTTGTTTGGGTGCTGTTAATATTTTCGTCACCAGTGGTACATCTCCAAATTGGAAACAAAGTGCCAAATACCGAAAAGACCGATGAAAGTAGGCTCTACCTAGGTATTCGCGCTTGGTAGCCTCATCCAAATCCGGCACATTATCAATGAAACTCGTGATTGTATTGGCATATTTGATACCCATATAGGTCTGATCCCAGAAAAAAGAAATCGTGTTTATTTGATTGTCGTGCATTCCGTCCGTCGGCGTAAGGCGCGTTGCCACATCAGCAAAAATGTTACCGTCGTCTGTTTTACCGGAAACCGCTACGTCCGACAGCATATATTCGGTACTAATCGGGACAGATACATCCCTTGTTTCCAAATGGCTCCAATAGGTACGCAAATGCCTGTCTGCCATCGCAACGGTCGCGTCTAAACCAGAACGTGTTGAAAAGGTAAGTTCAGGTTCGTAAAACGAAAGTGGATCTGGCTTTAAATAATCCTTTGTGCAGCTGGCCAATAAAGTAACTGATAATATACTGATAACCGATATATAATAAGTCTTCGTTTTCATAATTATGTTTTTAAAAAGTTAGGTTTACCCCCAAAGTGAATATTCTTGGTGCCAAGCTACCTATACCATTGTCATTAACGGTTTCAACATCCCAATACCGCCAATTCTTATCTTTGTACCATACGGCCGCATTCCGAACCGAACCAAAAACTCTTATATTTTCGATGTGGTAGCGCGAAATTAATTTACTAGGTAATGCATAGCCCAAACTTATATTGTCCAACCTGATGAAAGATCGGTCGAATACTCTTTGGGGAGCGTTAAGACCCGCAGGTCCTTTCGATTCTAAACGCGCCCAAAAATCACTTGGGTTTTCCGGTGTCCAATAAGGTTTCTCATAAGTATTTGCCAAGCCCTGGCTAATCGTTGAGGTTCCGTTATCCTGATTCAGATAAGCCCCGTTCGTGCTCTTATGCCCCCAGTATGAATAGATATTAAAAGAAAAGTTAAAATTTTTATAAGTGAAATTGTTCCGTAGCGACCACATAATAGGCGCCTGCGTTTGCCCCAAAAACTCTTTATCATTATCGTTGTAGACAGGACGCATGCTCCCGTCTGCATTCTGGATATCATCGGCGGTATAATTATTGGCTACTTTAGGATCGCCGGGACGTTGTCCGTACCGGGCGGCTTCGTCTATTTCATCAACCTGCCAAATTCCGGTTACTTTATAATTCCAGATAGCGCTGATAGGCTGGCCAATAAACCATCCATTTCCAATGTCGTCTACTTCTTTGTTGGCCACCACATTACCATTCGCATCCAGCACATCCTGATATTGGTAATACAGGTGCTTAATGGTGTTTTTATATTTTGAAAAACCAAAAGAAGTGCTCCAACTAAAGTCCTTTTTCATGATGTTCTGTGTATTGATGGCTATTTCGAATCCATTGTTTTGCACTTCACCCAAATTGGTAGTAATGCTGGTAAAACCCGAAAAATTCGGTAAAGACTGGTTCATGATCATGTCGGTAGTGGACATTTGAAAATAATCCAAGGTCGTTGCTATACGATTATCCAGAAAGCCGAAGTCCAAACCGATATTGAACGAAGCGGTTTTCTCCCACTGCAGATCCTTGTTGGCTAAGCGGTCTATCCGTAAGTACTGATACTGTATATAGTCGCCATTTGCGTTGATATAGCCCTGCGTGCCCACACCATTGGCTAAGTTGGCCAATGCAATATAAGGGTTTGCAAGCGAACGATTGCCATTTTGTCCGTAAGACAGGCGCAGTTTCCCATTACTCATGGCATTCCAATTAAAGAAATTTTCTTTGGTAAACGTCCAGGCTAATCCGGCAGACAAAAAAGTAGCCCGTGGATTGGAGGTACCAAATGCCGAGTAGCCATCCCTGCGTACCGAACCCGTAAACATATACTTATCGTCATACGAATAGAAAAGGCGGGCCAACATACCGTCTGCCGTTTGCCGACTGTCTTCGGTATCAAATTCACTTCGCAACCTGTCTCCACCACTCGTTTCATGAAAGCCCAACGCATCGGTAGGTGTTATATTCCGGGCCCTGATAACATCCCACCAGTATCGCCGCTCTTCCGCTTCCTGCACCAGGGTTATATTTACTCGGTGCTTTTCGGCAAAGGTTTGCTCCCAGTTAATCGTGTTATTGATCGACCAGTCAAAGCGTTTACTGTTTTCGCGATCTACCCCCGCATTATTAGAAAGCGGGTTCCAATCCGGGTGTGTTGATGAAGCAAAATAGCGTTTGTAGAACCACTGATACCTGGGCGAACCATTAAATGAATAGGTAATGTTAAAAGGCAGTTTTATTTTAGCTGTGAAAATGGAATTTAACACGGTATAGCCACTTTCCAGATCTTGGAATTGTCTGTCAAAATCATAATTATAGCCTCTAATAAGCCCCGTAAGACCGGAGCCCTGCGGGTGTACTTCGAGGTTCCCGTTCTCATCTCGATAAGACCCAAAAGGGCTATTTAACGTGATAGCTCTACCCCAATCCGTGGCGATGTTTCCATCCGTACGATCCTGAAAATTTATATTCGCACCAATATTTAACCAGTCTGTCACCTTACCATCTACTTTGAGGTTCGACCGTACAGCCCGGTAATTGTCGCCTACGATAACACCCTGATTAGACAAATATCCGGCGGACATATAATAATTTATCTTATCGCTGGCACCGGAAATACTCACATTATGATCTTGATTAAAACCGTTACGGAAACTATGATCGTACCAATCGAAGGTCTTTCCGGCAAGATAATTCGTTAATACATTATGATCGAGACCGATCCGTCTGGCAAATATTTCTTCATTGGAAGCATCGGCTCCGTTAACGGAATAAGCTCGCCAATCGGCCTCCGTTATTCCATATTTAGCCAGCATTTCGGGGGTCAGTTTTTCATAATAACCAGGCTTACCTTTAGCAGGTAGAGCGTCGGTACTACCGGACATATAAGGCTCGTAATTACCTGTAGTCGGATTGATGTCATACGTACCGGCGATGTACCAGTCTTGCCTGTATTGTAAATACCCCTCGGGGCCCCAAACCGGTCGGTTGGCACCCATCGTTGAAAGTCCTAGGTTTGAGGTAAAATTAATTTTGGGCTTTCCCTGCTTTCCTTTTTTTGTGGTAATGATTAGTACCCCGTTAGCAGACTGCGCACCATAGACAGCCGCTGCCGAGGCATCTTTCAATACATCGATCTGTTCAATATCGTCCGGATTAATTTCGGATAGCTCGCCATAGAAAATCACCCCATCCAAAATCAACAAAGGAGAGTTATGATTCGCTTCCGTATATACTGAACGCTGGCCACGTATGTTGATACTACCACCGTTTTTTGCTGATGCATCCAGTCCAATCGTTAAACCGGGTGTACCCCTTAAAATATCTTGAACGGTACGCGGATTTTCATCGGCAATTTCATCCGGTTTCAGCTGTGTAATCGCCCCGGTTAGGTCACTCTTTCTGGCAGTACCGTATCCCACCACCACTACTTCATCGAGGTCACTCAATGTTTCCTTCAAGGTAACATTTATCGTTGTGTTGCTATTAAATGGCACTTCTACCGGGGCATAACCCATTAGGCTGAAAACGAAGATACCGTTGGCTAGGGAAGTTTTGATTTCAAAAACACCATTTTCATTGGTTTTTGTACCTGCGGTTGTGCCTTTAATGCTCACGGTTGCCCCCGGTAATGGGGTGTTGTGTTCATCGGTCACCCGTCCGGAAAAACTCCGTAGCTGTAAGGGGCTTATCTGTGTTGCAGTCACCTGAGGTTTTTTCCTGATGGTAATAATCCCATCTTCCAATGACCAGGCAAACCCATTTTCATCTAATATAACACGCATCGCGTCAACAAAATCCACCTGATTCAATTGAGCGGTAATGCGTCGATCCGCTATATTATCTCCACGAAACAAAAATGAATACCCATGTTGTTTTTGAATTTCCAGTAATACCTCGCGAAGCGTTTTATTACGGGCATTTAGCGTAACAGTTTGTGCCTTGGTTTCGGCCATAACTTGTATGGTAAAGGCGACCGTTAAGAGAAGCGCTAATTTCATAGTAAGTAATAATCGGTATCTATAGGGGCAATAAAATACCCTTATACGTGATGTAAAAATCATATATTTGTTTAGTTTGGCTTTTAAAAATTGGTTTTTCGGCAGCTTCAGGAAGAATGTGCCGAATATCAAAATCCAGACAGAATGAGCGGGTGATGTCGTTACCATCATCCGCTTTTTTGCGGATATGTTTGATCAGTTTGGTTTTATGTTTCTATCATGGTTACTCCTCTTTTTTGGGTTTTCTATCTAATGAATTGGTTAATTTTATCGTTGTTCTCCGAAAACAATCAGTTGTTTTCTTTGCCCTTTTTGGACGACCTTAAATTTCAATTCGCTCTTTTCAAGCGCTTTTAAAACAGCACTTAATGATTTGTTGCGGTCGATATAAGCAAATAGGTTGGCCTCTGGTCGTGTTCCTTCATAAATTACATCCAAGTCGTACCATCGTGCCAACTGCGTAATGGCTACGGCTGTGGGCGTTCTATTAAAATAGAAAAAGCCATCCTTCCAAGCAGTATACGCTGCAATATCTACCTTGGATTTTGTGATTCGCCCGTTACCCAGCCTTCCTTGTTCACCGGGTATCAATATTACCGTTTTATCCAGGGAAGCAGTGCCTTCGGATTTTGCGGACCAAGACAAGCGTATCTTACCATCCACCAAGGTGGTCTTGGTTTCATTTTCATCTGGATAGGCAGTGATATTAAATTCTGTACCTAAAACTTCAATCTCTTGGTTTTTGCTAAGCACCTTGAAGGGTCTTTGACGGTCATTTTTGATGTCAAAATAAGCCTCACCACTGATCTCCACAATACGTTCTTTGCCAATAAAATTACTTGGATACTTAATAGTGGAAGCAGCATTGAGCCAGACTTTAGAACCGTCGGGTAAGGTCATCCGATAGGTTCCGCCTCTTGGTGTAGAAAGTTCCAGTGTGGAAATCGTTTGCACTGTTCTACCTACGTCGGGTAGCACTGCGAGCGATGAACCATCTTCATAGGTGATTTGGCCATTTTCAATAATAATTCCCGATTGCCCGGTGCTCAAATCTATTTTCCGACCGTCTGTTAAGGTAAGAAATGCATTATTGCCGCCGGTTGATATATCTTCAGCTGCGATTTCGTGCACTTGGTGTACCTCTTGATTATAGGTATACCAGATGCCAGCAAATGAGATAATCAATATGGCCGCTGCATAGGGAAGTATGCGCCTTATTCGCTGACGGAAATGCGGGTTCCTGATGGACGCCTCCTGCTGCGCAATGGCAGCTTCCAAACGAGCATCGTCTGCTACCGATCGCCTTGGAATCGCATACCAATCCCGAACATGAGTTTCGAGGCTTTCCTCGTCAATCACTTTGTTTAAGAGTTCCCAATTGGCAGGATCTGCAGCAGCCCAAGCCATGAGCTCAGCATGCTCAGCCTCCGTGAGAATGCCTTTTAAGTGCTTGTAAAGTAATTGACTGATCCGTTCCATTTTTTTCTGTCTATTTGTTGGTTAGGGGTACAGATAATATAGATACGGATGCAGAGGATAAACCTTACCAAAAAAAATTCATTTTTTTATTAGGTCGTTGATAATGCATAGGGAAGATGCGATCATCCAAACCAAATAATAACGTTGATGATGATTATGGTAGCTTGGCGAGCCACAAGAGAAATAAAAGATTTCCCTTCAATAATTTGCGGAGGGTACTTACTGCCTTTGATTTCTGGGTGAATATCGATGACTCCGTCATGCCTGTTTCGCTTACAATTTCATCGGTAGTCTTGCCTTCAAGGAAACTCTTTCGGAAGACGTTTTGCTGACTAGGAGGTAGTTTATCCACCGCTTCCTCAATTTGTTGCAATAGTTCAGCGTATAAGATACGATTATAAACTTCGGGAGCTTGTATTGCGAGGTCATCTATATTTTCCGGTAAGTACTGCATAGGGCGCGTGCGGCTGCTGCGCAAATTATCAATACAAGCATTGCGTGTAGCGATGTAGAGAAAAGCTTTAATTTGCTGCTCCGTACGAATCTGCTGGCGGTTATTCCACAGCTTGAGCATGCTATCGCTTGCAATCTCTTCCGCCAATGCGTGGTTATGCACATACGAAAAGGCAAAATGCTGTAGCGGACGCGAGTAATAACGGTAAACTCCGTCAAACGTTTTCCGTTCTCCAGCATTAAACGCATTGATATCCACTACAAAAGAGGGCATAGGTCAAATTGATTCTGATAGCTAAATCTCAAATGTCGAAAAAAAAAGTGAAACCGAAAAATTTGACAAAAGCAGCTCCTCTTAGTTCTAAATCGATTTATTAATTCCGCCGTACTCGGCTTACGCAGAAATATTCTAGTCGATTTAACACTTGTCTATTTAGGGTCTAAGTGACATTTATCACGTAAATTTTGTGTCAAATGTCCTTGTCATGACTTGTAAAAGTATCTGACCTTTGATTCATAAAAAGTAAAATATGAAATTAAAGGATAAAGTAACTGTAGTTACCGGAGGTAACAGCGGTATAGGTTTCGGAATTGCAGAGGCGTTGAAAAACGAAGGTGCTGTGGGCGTTATCACCGGGAGGAACCGAGAAACGCTCGACCAATCTGTTAAACACTTAGGGAACAGTTTTATCGGACTCCAAGGTGATGTGACGAAGTTGGATGATTTGGAACGTATATTTAAGATTACATTCGATCATTTCGGCAAAATTGAGGTGCTTGTCGTCAATGCAGGGGGCGTTGCTGACGGTGCCAAAATGGGTGCTATTACCGAAGTTGAAGAAAAGGATTACGACCATTATATGGATCTGAACTTAAAAAGTCTCTACTTTACCGTTCAAAGAGCACTTCCTTTTATGAAAGATGGCGCTTCAATCGTGCTTATCGGCTCAAGTGCTGCACACCGTGCGGCCCCTGGAATGGCGATATACAGCGCCGCTAAAGCAGCTGTTATATCCTTAGCCAAAGGGATATCGTTGGACTTAATAGCGAGAAAAATTAGAGTAAACGTACTTTCTCCGGGAACAATCGATACCCCCGTATTTAGTAAACTGGTATCGCAGGAAGAGGTTGATCATGTTAAACGACTTTGGGTAAATCTTATACCTGCCGGGAGGATTGGTCAGCCCTCGGATATCGGAAAAGCTGCGGTATTTCTAGCATCTGATGATTCATCCTTCATCCTTGGTTCTGAGATTTTGGCGGATGGAGGCATGACAAATATCAGCTTGATGAAATAACCAACCAACAAACGTGCGCATATAATCTCTCCGGATTTTAATATGCGTACGTTTGTGTCAATATATGTATATAATGTAAAAAGAATAAGGCATTTCATAAGATCGATCAGGCCTTGATTTTTTTATCTGATTTTAAATAGCTTTGTAAAAAGCTGTTAAAAATGTTAGAATCTTTAGCTGCCTATCTGGCTGAAAGGGGTGACCTAAATAATGAAGAAATAAAGCGAGTTGAGGGCGTTGTGGTCCCGAAAAAACTTCGCAAGCGTCAATACTTATTACAAGAGGGAGATATCAGCTTTTATAATTCCTTTATTGCCAAGGGATGTCTAAGGCTTTATCAAGTAGGGAGGGACGGTTCCGAGCATATTTTAAGATTCGCGATCGAAAACTGGTGGATCAGCGATTATGAAAGCTATAATTCAGGCCTTCCTTCCAAGTATAATATTGAAGCGCTTGAGGACAGTCTATTGTTAATGATTCACAGAGATAAGTTTGAAGAGCTCGTCGAAACAATCCCTGCTTTTAAAAAACTGAGAGAAACACTTGATGCCAAAAATTTTGAAGTAAACCAAAAAAGAATCCTTAGCAATATTAGCGAAACTGCTGAAGAAAAATACGATAACTTCATCCAATCTTGCCCGCAGATTTATAGTCGAGTCCCTTTGCACATGATCGCGTCTTTTCTGGGCGTTTCGCGAGAAACACTTAGCCGCGTGCGGCAGCAATATGCCAAAAACTCCACCAATAAATAATTAGATGATAGCCTGCTATTCATTCTTTAAGCGTGGAAAAATGAATAGCAGGCTATTATTCTATATGAGCAAACTATGCATCTGGAATTTCAGGTTCAACTAACTTAATCAACTTATCTAAAGATTCCTGCCAGCCCAAATAGCACATTTCTGCCGGTATTACAGCAGGTATTCCTTCCTGTAATACTTTTAATTCCGTACCTACGGACGTTTTGTTAAGCCACACGGAGGTTGTCATGACGCCCGGTAAATTGGGATCGTCAAATTTATCAGAATACTTTAAAAACTCATTGGTTTTCAATTCTAAATACTCTCCGCCAAAAGAGTGACTATTGCCCGTGCTAAAATTTTGAAACGACATTTTAAAGGAACCGCCTACGCGGACGTCCATATCATGTACGGTACAAAGAAAACCATAGGGGGGTAACCAAGAAGCGATTGCCAAAGCTTCTGTGAAAGCGCGATAAATTTTTTCCGGGGATGCTTTAATAACTCGGTGCAATGATACCTTATTTTCTGACATAACCTTATTTTTTACGTTATTCCTACTCGTTTGGCTTTTCGGATCGCCCGTTTTTTAGGTGGTTGCTGCTCCACCTTGGCGTAACTAATTGATCAATTTTGCCTTTAACAAATGTCATAACAAAATTCCATCTTAAAGAGGGGGTGATGCGACAGTTTAGTGGGCGGTTTATGCCGTAGGTGACAATAAGTCTTTCAGTGTCCGAGTATGAACAAGAGGTGTTCGATTATGAACACTAGCAATGCGCTTTCGTGTTTTAATTGGCTTATTATTAGTCTTTTATTTGCTTGGCAGTTTTTTTGAAAATAATTTCATGTTAAGCAATGCTTGTTAAGGACCATTCAGGTCCTCTAGCAAAGTATCGTATCACCTTCGTACCATGATTAAAAATTATTTAAAAACCGCATGGCGTAATTTATGGACCAGCAAGCTGTTCAGTGCCCTGAATATCTTTGGGTTGGCTCTTGGGCTAAGTGTAACACTATTGCTTGCACTCTTCATTATTCAGGAGCAGTCTTTTGACGCATTTCCGAACAAGGAGAAAATCTTCCGTTACCTTGCCCACATAAATTATGAGGGAAATAACATGATATGGGCTGGTGTGCCCAATTCCATAGGCCCAACGGTGCAACGAAATATTTCTGAGGTAACTCTATCTGCTCGTACCTTATTAAATGGATTCGGTGAAAACGCTAACATTACAGTTGGACACGATGCTTATATCGAAAATCGCTTATACTGGGCCGATCCTGATATTTTGGATATCTTTAACTTCCGATTTATACATGGCAATCAAAAAACGGCTCTCGATGAACCGAATACAATTGTGCTTTCGGAAACTAAGGCCAGGCAGTATTTCGGTAGCGAAAACCCCGTTAATAAAACAATAGAATTGGGCAGAAACACTACATTGAAAGTAACCGGTGTTTATGCTGATTTACCTATTACCAGTACTTTTGATGCGGAACTGATTGCCTCTTTTAGCACTACCGGTTATTCGAAAAATATTACTTGGGATAATGCCAGCTTTGAAACATGGATAATGTTAAAAAAGACCGACGATTATCGTAAAGTAAACGCTTACCTACCCCAAATGATTAAGGAACATGTTGGTGTCGAAGGCACTTATTATACGTTGTCACTTCAACCTCTGGCGGAAGTACATTTAAACTCAACAGGTATTAACAGCTATAGCAATCGGAAGGGCGATGCTGCACAACTTCGACAATTGACTTATTTAGCTATTGCACTGTTGCTTATGGCGGCTATCAACTATATGAACCTCGCAACTGCCCGTGCACAGCAAAGGAATAAAGAAGTAGGTATTAGCAAGGCCCTTGGAGCAAGTCGGAGAACATTGTTAGGTAAATTTTACACCGAAACAGCCGTATTGACGATTATTGCAATTAGTATTGGGCTAATGCTGGCCATCATAGGCATTCCGTTATTCAACGCATTATCCGGTAAAACATTAATCTACAATACGCTATCGCATCCTGTCTTCTGGATAGGATTGCCTTTATTGTGGCTTACGCTCACATTGGTTTCGGGGCTTTATCCCGCCCTGCTTCTTTCATCTTATACGCCACTGGAAGCTTTTCAAAGAGGAAAAGCCGTTAAAATAGGTTCTGCATTTTTCCGTCAGGCGCTCGTCGTGTTACAATTCACCGCCAGTATCGTATTAATTGTGGGCGTTGTTATCATGCACCAACAAATGGACTTTATGAGTCACCGTAAACTAGGTTATAATCCTGAGAATGTTATTGCCATCGGTATAAGTTCGTTAAAAGACGAACAAGAATTAGATGCCTTACGGAATCAAATAGGAGCCTTGGCTCCAACACAAAGCATGGTATTGTCACAGGCGTTTCCTGGAAAGGGAGAAAGTGGTCATCCTTTGCGAAAAAACGAGACGGATAAACACGGACCTTTGTTTTATGCCAATCGAGTAGATGGCGATATTGAATCCGTATTACAGCTTAAGTTATTGGCTGGACGGATGGTTAAGCCACGTTTGGCAAGCGATACTACAAAAAATGGCGAATGGATTTTCGAAATGGTGCTTAACAAACGGGCTGTTGACTACCTTGACCTGACGCCAGCAGAAGCCATTGGAACAAAACCCTTGGCCGGGCTTGGCGATAATACATACGTTGTGGGTGTGGTAGAGAACTTCAATTATTCCTCTTTGCATAATCCTATCGGTGCCTATGCATTTACAAACACTCCTCAAGCACTTCGATATTTATTGGTGCGTTTTACAACAGGTGATCTGAAAAGCACTCTGAGTCAATATGAGGCGTCTTTTAAAAAGATAGTACCAGATGCACCGTTTGACTATACATTTTTAGATAGTCATCTGAAAAGTTTATATCTAAATGATCGTCAAACCGCATCTATTCTCCTAGCTTTTTCCGTACTTGCAGTATTTGTAGGTTGCTTAGGACTATTTGGTTTGGCTGCATTTACAGCAGATAGACGAACCAAAGAAATTGGTGTGCGTAAAGTACTGGGCGCTACAGTATCATCATTAGTGCGTCTATTAAGCGTAGACTTCGTCAAATTGGTGGTGTTAGCCTTTGTTATTGCATGTCCTTTAGCATATTTGGCGTTCAATAAGTGGTTAGAAGGTTTTGCCTATCGCATTGATATTGAATGGTGGATGTTTGCATTGGCAGGTGTAGCAGCGACAATAATAGCTTTGATAACAGTAAGTTGGCAAGCGATACGTGCTGCCATAGCCGATCCTGTAAATAGTTTAAGAGATGAGTGATCGTGATTCTACCTATCCCGTTATGAAGTTAGCGATCAGCATATGAACTCTTCTGCTGTTAATCTATAGGCCATTAATCGCGGATATCATCATTTAGTAAAACACGCTGCTTTAGTACAAAGTCGTTAAAGTTGCGAGCGGCTTTATGCCTCTTGTATGGAATGTAATAAGGACCTATAGATGAATAAATGCTTAGCGAATTCGCTAAACGTATATTATTTTGCTTTTGAAAAAGCCATTTTTATAGCCAAACCGGTAAGTACACTCGCCATAAACCACTTTTGAATTTTCAACCAAGTAGGTTTTCCGGAAAAAAAAGCGGCTACCTTTGCAGCGGATAGAACAATAATAAAATTAATACCAAAACTTACTA
This sequence comes from Olivibacter sp. SA151, assembly GCF_054130995.1. Taxonomy (NCBI): domain Bacteria; kingdom Pseudomonadati; phylum Bacteroidota; class Sphingobacteriia; order Sphingobacteriales; family Sphingobacteriaceae; genus Olivibacter; species Olivibacter sp. SA151. The sequence goes on from NZ_CP096391.1 coordinate 469,343, forward strand.
TAATCTGTGTAAATCCTAGCTGCAGGCTTTGTGCGAGGACAGAGCCGTATACAGGTTTTATAAACTGTGGAAAAAACGATAAATAGAATACTGCCACTTTAGGATTAAGTACATTCGTTAGAAAGCCAACCGCAAATAATTTCCCGGGTTTATCTAAAGGGAGGTGCGAACTTGTTTCAAATATATTCTTGCTATTTGGCTTAATCGCTTGAAACGCTAGATATAAAAGATATATAACGCCTAATGTCTTTAAGGTTATATAAGCAAACGGCACGGCAAAAAGGATTGCTGTCAGCCCATATGAAACCATTATAATGTGAAACAGAAAACCGCAAATTACACCTACAAGAGATATTAATCCAGCTTTTCGTCCTTGTGTTAGCGTTCTTGAAATTAAGTAAATCATGTTTGGCCCTGGACTAACGACCAATATGAGCGCGGCTAATGCAAAAAATAAAATTTCGTTAAAAGGTATCATCACATTTTAGGTTAAAGATCTATATTTTTTGCTTTTAAAAAAAGAAAAAATTGCTGAGAAGCTGTTTATCCCGTACAAAGTAATCTCGTTTTCCGATAAAAATTTGCATTTAAAAGTATTCGCTCTATATTTGCGCATATTTTTAATCAGTCTAAATAATATATTATTTCAACTGATTTATCTTGCCAAATTGATATGAAGAAAACTTTATTCGTTTTAGTCGGTCTGTTCATTACTGCGACCACTCTTTGCGCTCAGCAAACATTTTCTGTTGAAGGATCGGTATTTTCACCAGATAATCTCCCTATTCCAGGTGCTTCTATTACTATTTTGGAAGGCAAAACAGTCAAGGGAAAAACACCCTCCAATAGCGAGGGTACATTTGTATTCAATGCCGTTAAAACCGGACATTATAGAATAGAGATCTCTGCATTAGGTTTACAAAAAACCACATTGGATATTAAAGTTGAGCATCAAAATTTGGTTTTGCAACCAACTATTTTGCAATCTAATGAAATAGCAATTGATGAAGTTGCCGTATACGGGAAATACTATCAAAATTATAAGTTAGATAGCCTATCTGGTTCTTTACGATTAAAGACTTCTATTTTAGAATTACCACAAAATATCCAGGTTATTTCATCCGATATTATGGCTGATCAGCAGGTATTTGATATCGTAGATGGCATCACCCGCAATATTAGTGGTGCAACACGTCAGGGACATTGGGATAATCAATACGCGAATATACGTATGAGAGGGTCAAAGATCCCAGCCTTTCGAAATGGAATGAACATTGAAGCATCTTGGGGGCCTACGGCAGAAGACGCATCCATGATAGAGCGCATAGAGTTTGTCAAAGGACCGGCAGGTTTTATGCTCGCTAGCGGCGAACCCGGTGGGTTTTATAATGTGGTAACCAAAAAACCTTCGGGCCGGCAAAAAGGGTCAGCAACGTTTAGCATGGGAAGTTTTAGCACCTATCGCGGTGCCTTGGATTTTGATGGCAAGTTAAGCCAAAACGGAAAATTACTCTATAGGTTAAATGTAGCCGCTCAACAAAAAGATTACTTTACAAAATACAATTATAATAATAGAGTTGTGGTAGCCCCTGTCTTAACCTACAAAGTAGACACCGCTACTTCCATCACCATTGAATATACTTATCAAGGATCAAAATATCTGACGAACGGAAACTATACTTTTTCTCCTAAGCAATTTGCAGACCCTGACATCGATAACGACTTTTTTTATGGCGACCCTTCCTTTGAACCAGGCAAATTAAGAGACCATAGCGCCTATCTCTATTTAGATCATAGTTTAAACTCCAAATGGAAGCTGCATGCACAATTAGCATATTTCAATTTTAATATGACTGCTAACAGCACTTGGCTAACTTATATGAAAGAAAATGGAGATATGCCTCGTAACTGGAGTATCGCTGATGAAACGGGAGAAAACAGATTTGCACAATTTTCTTTTAATGGGGAAGAAAGAACGGGAGGCATCAGGCATCGGATATTAGTCGGAGGTGATTTTGGCAACAAAAAATTCTGGGGTGATTTCAGAGAAATCTTAAAATCGCTACCCATAGAACTCAATGTGTACAACCCCCAGTATGGCATTTCGGGATCGGCATTTCCGGTGATCGACCGATCACAAAGTACCAAAGTGAGAGCCGGTGGTAGCAATTATGTTTCATCGGTTTCGTATATGTCCTTCTATGCACATGACGAATTGGCTTTCTTAGAAGATCAGCTTCGTCTTTCGCTAGGCTTAAGATTTACGAACGCCGAAACGGTTGGCAGAACAGGAGCGGCGGATATTAAGGACAACGTCTTGAGTCCACGGGTGGGGTTAAGTTATTCCATCGATAGAGCAACAAGCGTTTATTCTTTATTTGATCAATCTTTTGTTCCCGTTTCGGGAACAGATTGGGAAGGTAATGCCTTCAAACCGATTCGTGGTAACAACATCGAATTAGGGCTAAAAAGAGAATGGTTTGGTGGTAGATGGATTTCTACCCTCAGTGCATATACCATTAAAAGACAAAACCAACTTGTCACCGACTACGACCATCCTATGCCCGGTGGTAGCGCGCAATTCTTCCAAAAACAAGAAGGAGAAGCAAAAACACGAGGAATAGAGATGGATATTTCCGGCGAAGTGGTCCGTGGTTTAAATGTTAATGTGAATTATGCATTGACAGATTCAAAGATCACTAAATCAACCGACGAATCCGTCATCGGAAATATAACACCTAATACTGCTAAACATACGGCAAATGCGTGGCTCAGCTACCGTATACAAAAAGGCGTGCTAAAAGGATTTGGTTTAATGGGAAGTGTACAGACTATGTTTGACCGCGCAATTGGAACTACAAAGGAAGCTAACTTCAAAAATTATGTGAGAACGGACGGAGGATTATCCTATCAAAAGAAAAGATATATGATCTCTTTCCTCATCAATAATTTATTGGACAACAGATCTTTGTTAACAGCAGGGTCCTTTAACAAAGCAAATGCAGAGGCTCAGGCTCAAGGAGGTGTAGATTATTACTCTTATATCGTGGAAGCGAGACGAAATATGCGTTTAGGAATTATGTATAAATTTTAAAAACCTTGGCACCGAAGGAGGCACCGCAATTTGCGGCGCCTCCTTCGGTGCCAAGTGCTTACTCACTCCTTAAACTTTTCGCTAACATAAATACCTTACCGGCTTGCTGTAAAGAATCCCTCGTTTTGAAATAAATAAGCAGTTATGAGACAAATCAGCTAAATCTTGAAACGACTTTGCTAAATCGGGTTAGCATTATGTAGTAATTTTACAGGCATCATACAATTAAAACGCTCAATACCCGATAATCGAGATGAACAAATTAAAAAAATTGAAGGCTTGGAGCTTATTGGCTTGTTTAATTACCATAGGCCAGGTCCAGGCACAAAATAGAAAAGCCCCTGCTTATCCGCTGATTACGCACAATCCTAATTTTAGTATCTGGTCAACTACCGATCAGTTGAACGCATCTACCACCAAGCATTGGACAGATGCTGATCATTCGCTTTTAGGATTGATCGATGTGGACGGCAATATTTATCGTTTTATGGGGAAAGAAGAACCCAATTATAAAACGGTACTCAATACCTCTGACGAAGAAGCCTATACCGTGCAGTATACAGAAAAGGAGCCGACAGGAGCGTGGACAACTTCCGACTATGCTGCAAGCGACTGGAATTCGGGCGCTGCTCCTATTGGTGATGACGAAAAAAGTGTAAAAACCCTATGGAAATCTCGCGATATCTGGGTTAGACGTACGTTCAATGTAAGCAAGCCCGAAACTATTGACGAGCTCTTATTGAAATTGAACCACGATGACAATATTGAGGTATATCTGAACGGTAAAAAGGTATATGAAAAAACCGGATGGACCAATAACTTCCACTATTTGCCGATCAGTAAAGCCGATCTAAAAACCGGAGAAAACCTCCTAGCTATCCACTTGACAAATACTGCAGGCGGTCGATTCTTAGATTTCGGACTAGTAGATAAGCGGAAGGAAACCACTAAGATTCAAACGGCCATACAAAAAGATGTGGAAGTTACCGCAACGCAAACCATATATACGTTTGAAGCAGGGAAGGTAAATCTGAACCTGACCTTTACCTCACCACTACTCATGAATGACCTGAGTTTGTTATCGCGCCCTGTATCTTACATCACTTATGGTGTAAGCGCCAACGATGGGAAAAAACACGCGGTAAGGCTTTTTCTTGGTGCATCGTCCAATATTGCGGTATATCGATCGTCGCAGGAAGTAGTTGCTGAAAAGTATACAGCTGATCAATTATCAGTGCTCAAGACAGGGACCGTTGAGCAAGCCGTTCTGCAAAAAGCGGCGGACGATATGCGTATTGATTGGGGATATTTCTACGTTGCGACGCCGAAAGCGAAAGGCGTAGCGCAATTTATAACGCCTGCGACAGCTGCCGTAGATGCCTTCAAAAAAGGTTCTGTAGGGTCTACCGCGTCAAAAGGGAAATTGCTATCACTAAATACAGTAATATCTTTTGGTACGGTAGGTAAAGCGGAAGTACAGCGATTTATAGAAGTAGGCTATGATGAGATTTATGCTATTCAGTATTTTCAAAATAACCTTCGGCCATGGTGGAACAACAGCGGGAAAGAAAGCATCGAAAAGCAGTTGAATAATGCGGCGAACGATTACCAATCTGTGATGAAAAAATGTGCGGCATTTGACCAACAGGTTTATGCCGACGCGCTGAAGGCGGGAGGTAAAGATTATGCGCATCTTTGTGTGCTTGCCTACCGTCAAAGTATTGCCGCACATACACTGGTCAAGAGCCCTCAGGGCGAGCTATTATGGCTGTCTAAAGAGAACAACAGTGGCGGTTTCATTAACACCGTCGATGTGACCTATCCCTCAGCACCGCTATATTTGATTTATAATCCCGAGTTATTACAAGGAATGTTAAGTGGTATTTTTTATTTCAGCGAAAGTGGTAAATATCCGCATCCCTGGGCCGCGCATGATTTAGGGACCTATCCATTGGCCAACGGCCAAACTTATGGAGAACCCATGCCGGTAGAAGAGTCGGGAAACATGATTATTTTAACAGCGGCAATTACCAAAGTGCAAAACAATGGCAATTACGCCAAGAAGCATTGGAAAAGCCTTACGACCTGGGTTGATTACCTGGTAAAAGAAGGCCTCGATCCTAAAACCCAGTTATGTACCGATGATTTTGCCGGTCATTTAGCACGTAATGCTAACTTGTCGGTCAAAGCCATAGTGGGTATTGCCTGCTACGCACAAATTGCAGAAGCATTGGGTGAAACAGCAACCGCTAAAAAATATCGAGCCATTGCGGAATCTATGGTGCCTAAATGGATTGAGATGGCTGATGCCGGCGATCATTACGCACTGACTTTCGACAATAAAGCTACGTGGAGCCAGAAATATAACTTGGTTTGGGATAAGGTGTTAGATTTGAACCTATTTCCGCAGAAAGTATACGATACTGAAATCAGATATTACCTCACCAAGCAAAACAAATTCGGTATACCCTTAGACAGTAGAAAGGCCTATACTAAAAACGACTGGATTTTATGGACTGCAACCTTTGCGCCTACTCGGGAAGTATTTGAAGCGCTAGTAAAACCCGTTTACACCCATGCAATCGAGACCGAATCGCGTGTTCCATTGAACGATTTTTATGATACAAATACCGGTATCCGCGAAAATTTCAAAGCCCGGAGTGTGGTAGGCGGTTTTTATATGAAACTTCTAGCCGATAAATTGGGAGTAGATTCGTCTCTACAAGGGGCAGAGAAACGATAATACAAAAGGGTGAAAGTACGCTAAAGGCCATTTCTTTCGAAAGAAATGGCCTTTTTTTTAAGCAATGAAATCTTTAGAATCATTATTTACAGCACATCTAAAGTGGCTGTAAATGAGATAAATTGATGAAATTTTGAAGCAAATTAAGAAACATATTAATTAATTACGCTTGTAGATTTGAGTCAATTATTTAATAACCACATAAAAACCATATTATGATGAAGTCTTACTTGTCAAAAGTGGCATTGCTGATTTTTGTATTCGCTTCCTGTGGAAAATCAGATATGTTAAAAGAGCGTCCGAATGTTATTGCTAACGGAATAACTGCTCAGGAATCGGCGCTAAACCAAGCTGCAACGATACGATACTTACCCGCCCAGAATGGTCCGGATGAAACAGGCGCTTTACAGGCGCTGATCGATCAATCTGTCGCCGGAGATATCATTATTATTCGTGCGGGAAACCATTATTTCAGCGGCACCGTGCATATTAATAAGAGCGGGTTAACCATTCGCGGAGAACATAATGGAACCGATCCTACAAATTATATGCGTAAGGCGGCTACGGCGTCAGGGCAGGGCGTTTCGGTACTTGATGTAGATGTTAATATTGTCAATACGGTTATCGATTGGATTTATGTCGATGGTGGTATGCTTCCAGAGCCTAACATACGCGTTTTCGGAAATGACACGAAAATTTATAACAGTCACTTCCGCAACAGCGGGCATTCAGGTATTTTGATCCACAATGCCAATCGAATCTGGATCGAAGGGGTGAAAACTTACTATAACTATGTAGTAGGCATTTCCCAGTGGGGCAGTTCAGATAACCGTATTAAAAATTGTCAAACTTACGAAAATGGGGGAGAGGGTATCACGATCGATGGCGGATCTCATAATTGTTTTGTGGAAAATGTTTGGATTTACAAAAACAATACGCATAAACGGGGTGTCGGAGCTATCGGTATTGACGCAGCTAACGGTGCTAATATTTTCAATTGTACAATCGACCAAACCAATGGGCATGCGGTACGGTTTCAGAATAACTTAAATCAGCCGGATGATGGTTGTCAGGTATATAATAATATCATTACCAACAATCAAGGTTGTGCTATTAGTATGCGTCATCCCCAGCTGGTTACCAATTTTGGGCAATGGGGAAATACCATGACTAATAATACGGGCGGATCTATTTGTAGTGAACCCTGAAGCTTAAAAACTATAATCAAACCCGAGTGCAATATAGCGGGGTAGCAGGCGGTATTCGATTAAAGAACGATAGGTGTCCGTAACGGTTGCACTTCGAAAGTGCCGGTTATTGAGCAGATTCTTGGCGTTTATACTAAATCTGGCTTTGATTTTTTTTGCATCATAAGCAAAGGAAAAATCAGAAAAGTAGTAGGTGCCAGGGACTTCCGAAAGAAAACTGCCAAAGCGATAAGCTTCGTTTTTTAAACTAGCTTGGATGTTTTCGGAAACTTTGAAAAAGGCGTTCAGGAAGCTGTATGTGTTTATGAGCCGGTTTGTGCTTTCGCTACTGAATGAAGATAGCTGCATGCGGCTTCCTGTATGAATGTTCAACCAATATTTCCAGACACTTCGGTACGACAAGCCGTATTCGTGTGAGCCAGAGCGTATTTTGCGGTTCCCTATTCCGGATATGCTTGTCTCATAAGCAGCGAAATTTGCCCCTATATCCAATCGCAAATTCCCATTCAGCGGTTTTACGTAATAGTTAAACTGTGCCTTATAAAAGGTCGTTTTTTTATTTTTCAACACGAGCTGCTCATTTAGATTGAAATTGGTGTTCAGCACACTCCGAGTACTGATATAATCAAATAGTATGTTGTATCCCATGGATAAATTCGCAAAAAACTTATCCAACATATTTCCGTGTGTATATGTCAGTACAGTACCCGAATTATTTAATTTCACTATGTCATTCAATCCTTTCATAAAATTCCGAATACCGGTGGTATAATAATTAGGAACTACCTCCATTAAGTCAGCACTACTTTGTTGAAACGACAACGTTGCCTCCAGCTTCCCTTTGCGGTGTGGTGTCCATTTTGCCAGCACACGTGGCGAAAAGAATAGATTGTTTCTGCTTTGTACGCTTCCATACGAGCGCAGCCGCGTATGGATAAAAGCGGTATGTAATTGTGGAGTCCATTCCCACTTTCTCCGTTTGATCGTATATTTGGTCATAATATGCGCGTTATTGCTGCCGAAATCCAGCCGATTAGAGAATCCTGACGGCCGTATATCGGTTCCATCAGTTCCATGCAATACTAAATCCGTCGCCAGCTCTTGCATTTTGTACTCATTGGAAAAGGCTAGCTCCATAAAGTCACTGTTTTTTTGTTTTCGCACGTAATGCGAAGTAATTCCGAGGTACTGCAGGTTATTTTCGGCACGCTGATATACATCCGAAATACTTCCAACCTGAAACAAATCTTCATAATAATATTGATCAATGCGGTAATCCAATGGCGACTGCTGCGCAATCAAACGTGCCGAACTTACAATGGCTTCCCGGTCAGAAAGCTTATAACTATAGGTAAAGTTATGATTGGTCAGATAACCCTGCATTTCGGTCGTCTCCACTGTATTGTTTCCGTTGAACAAGAGGTCGCCCGTATCGTGTCTGCTGAGCGATCCTAAATTTCCGGTATAGGTAAGACTCGATTGTCGATTGATATCATACTGCAACTCTACCTTCGTAAAGTACGTGTTGATACGCTTGTTAAGTTTGTAGTCCTCCGTATTGGTAAATTGGATGCTCTTAATATTGTAATCCTGCACCGTATTTCGATAGAATGATTTCTTCGTTGGATTCACAAAACCCAACCACTTAATCTTGAGTTTTTTTGTCGGATTAAGAATCGTATTGAACGACAGTAATTGGTCACGGTTGAAATTCGTTCGCCTATAGTCAAAACCGGGTAAATCTGGCATAAAGTCAATTAAAGTAGGTGTTTTTGCGCCTATGCCCACCTGCCCGGGTTCATCAGTTTGAGCTGAGTACAGAAGATGGTTGATGCTGCTTACCGCGTCAACACCATTATTGTTAGCCGTGCCTAAAAGATAATATTTGTTTTTTTTTTCAATCCTCATCAAGTTCAGACTTGCTTGGTAAAACAAGGGTTCGGTCATGGTGCCCATAGCAGATACCGATCCCAACCACTGGTGTTTGCTGTCTTCTTTCAATTGTAGATTCAAAGCAACTTTATCCGAGTTTTCAATTCCTTTTAGGTGCTTATTGTTTGAATAACGCTGTAATACCTGTATCCTGTCTATCGGTTGAACAGACATGTTTTGGGTGAGAAGTCGGTAACCCTTTTCAAAAAAGTCATCACCTTCTATCATCACTTTTTCCACTTCTTTCTGCCCGATTTTGATACTTCCGTCGGTCCCAACATTCAAGCCCGGTATTTTCTTTAATAAGTCTTCTACTGTGCGCTCGTCTCCCTGTAAAAAAGATTGAGCCTTAAGTTCGATCGTATCTCTTCCAAGGCGATAAGGACGCTTTGCGTTTATCACCACTTCCTGCAGTTGTTCCAAACCACCTGCTATAAGTCCAACATCTACTATCGTATCTTTTTGGCCAAGCTCGATTTCTTTGGCAAGCGGCTCATAGCTCAACGCTTTAAAATGTAAGGCCAGTTTGCCGGCATGGTTCGTTGTTAATCGATATTTTCCTTCTCCGTCCGTAAATGTATAAACTAGAAAACGGGAAGCTTCACCTTGCCGAAGATCAACTCGTACACCGCCGATCGGTACTCCAGCAGAAGTTACTCGTCCGCTGATCGACACCTGCGCCCAAGCTGAAAAATAAGCTGGCCCGAGACAGAAAAGCAAAAACCAACTTAAGCAAAGGTGGTTAATCATACATAGCTTCTTGTTCTCACTTATCGACTTGTTCCCATTCATAAACCTGTTCCACCGTACCGCGCACTTTTTGCCTTTCAGTTGTTACGCCTCCCACGGCAGGCATTTTACTTTCCATAATACGCATCTGCTCTTCTGCCCACGCCTCATCTTTCTTAACATATTCCTCCAGCGATAATTTGGGTAAAGACAAGATATAATTTTCATTCACCGGGATGTGCTCTTTGTAAGGATAGGAGACTTCTTTAAGTGTCCAATAGTTCGGGCTAGCGCTTTCGTTATATAGGAGTACAATCAATCCCGGAAGTCCCCCAAATTTGTATGGACCTGCAGGTATCGGAATGTCGTTGGTATAGTAGGCTATTAACGTAGTTCCGCGATAAGTCGCCGTTGCTTTATGGCAAATATATTTACCCAAGGTATCCGTATCGGTATAGTTGGTATTCCATATGAGTTCTGGAAAGTTATCGGTTACCAAATAATTCGTTTCCTTGAGCGAACGGGTTTCAATCAGTTCTTTTTCATTATTCTTCTGAACGACAATACGTCTATAGTTAATACCTGTATTGAGCACCATTGAAAAGCTGGAAGACACTTCATTATCTATATTTCCACCCTTCTCTGTATGAGCGTTTACTGGAACCGAATCAAGGATCGCGGTTTTTACACCCCCCTCAAAATAGACATGCTCATGAAAAGTAGCTACGGCAGAAGGAATATATTCGTACACAGCGTGTAAGTTCTGTGCTTGTGCTTCCCATGTGCAACGCAGCAATAGGCAAAATAATAAAAACTGTTTCATCATGATAAAAGCGATAAAAGTGAACCATTCGGTTCACTTTTTATGTAAATAGTAATCTATGGGAACAATAATCTTAGAAGGCGCCTTTGGTGATGGAAAAACCTTGCGCTCTATGCCCATTGTCTATAAATTGAAAGAACTCGGCACAGCTTCCAAATACATCGCCCGATCCGCCTACATTGGTAGAATAGGTAACACTATTGTAGCGGATACCTCCACCGTTATAATAGTTAACTGTGTAATGACAGGCTTGGAGACGCTTGTAACCTTTTTTAATTGCTTTGATCTCACGGCTAACTTCAATAAAGCCCTCACCTGTAATGGCTTTGTGCATTGTTGTCCGCTTAGCGGTGTTGTTTTCCATTGCCTTTGCACCTGAATGAGCAAAAGCAGCCGTAGACATGGCCGCTACAGCAACCAAACTCATTAATAATTTTTTCATTGCTTTGATTTTTTTGTTAAACAATTGCATACAACAAGTGCATGCTTTAATAATAAACATAAAAATAAAAGCCTGTGTACTTAAAGGGCTAAAGCATTTATGATTTGCAGTCTATATTTACAATTCGCATAATGTCATTTTTATAAGTGCCACGAGAAAAATAAGACAAGATGGTAATTAAGAAGCTCGTCATCGAAATTATCCATAAACGACAGGAATACGTAAGCTGATCAGCGTGCCCCCTCCTTCGATGGAAGTGGTGGTAATGTTTGCTTTTTTGCCGAGTAGGTGGATGCGTTCCCGGTTGATGGTTCCGGATAGCGAACGATGTGTCCCATCAGTAGGTGAGGCTTCAATTTTGCCGCTGTCCGTAATCGTTACCTGTAAAACATCCCCTTCCAATTGAAAGCGAACAGCAATAGTTCCCGCTCCCTTGATGAGGTCAATGCCATGTAGGATGGCGTTTTCCACGTAAGGTTGGATCAGCATGGGCGGCAGCATGACAGCACTTAAATCCTCATCCTGTAGTTGTTCGATATGGTATATAAACGCATGATCAAAGCGCATCTGCTGCAGACTAAGATAGTTCTCCAGCGTTTCGATTTCCTCACTCAATGGAACTAAAGCCTCTCGGCTTAGTGCTAAACTACTACGCAGCAAACGGCCAAAGCGGTTGAGGTATTTAATGGCATTATCTTTCTGATCGAAACGAATAAAACTCTGTACGGCGGATAAGGTGTTGAAAATAAAATGAGGCTCCATCTGTGTACGCAATAATTGTTGCTGCAATAGCACCTTTTCTTTTTCCTGGCGGGTTCGCCGTTGGCGAAAACTGTAATATAAGAATAAGACTGTCGCACTCAGCGATACAACACCCAAAATAGAAACGGCAAGCCACAAGCGGTTTTGCTGCAATTGCAGTTGATTGATCTTCATACTTTCATTCAACGTACGGATGGAACGATCTTTAGCCTGCAATTGGTAAAGTGTATTCATTTCGGCAATAGCCTGTGTGTTTTCTCTTTGATAAATGCTCCTTTCTAATGCCGATGTTTTGAGTAATAAATCAATGGCCGCATCTTTTTTCCCTTGAAGCTTGTATAAAGCTGCTAGATCTTTTTGATAGAGAACTTCATTCTGTGTAGAAATTACTCCCTTATGCTTTTCATTCAACTGCTTAGCCTTGGTCAAAAATTCATTCGTGCGTGAAGGCTTCTCCAACAGGATATAAGTAGCCGCTACATTGCAGTAATCAACAAACAGATTATTGATATCCGTTGCATTTGCTAATCCGGCATGATAATCGGATTCATCTAAATCACTTTTCATTAACTGATAGTGCAACAAAGAATCTGTTTCTGCGCTCTGTTCAAAATAATTGACTTTCGATTCGTAGAGAAAACCAATATTGTACCTGTCCGGATACAACCGATGAAGCGCCTCCAATTTTTGAAGATAGGAAGCAATACTATCAGCTGGTTCTTTCTGATCGTTCAGCACATTTATCATCTGTACTAATACCCGTTGATGATTGATGTGCCCTTTCGGTAATGAATCACAAAGGGGTATTGCAGCGCGATTCATTTTCTCCGCCAAATCTAATTGGAAAGCCATCTGGTTGCTCTGTGCAGCGGAAAGTAGTATGGCGGATTTTGCTTCGGGTGAAAGATTTACGGTACTGTCGGAGATTACGATGGCAGCGGCTTTATTGTAGTAATAACTCTCTTCATGCGTTCTGGATTCCAGTCCACGGATATTGCCGATGCCATTATAAACAAGTGCTTTTTCTTTGAGATTTCCGGTGGTCGGTTCAATTAATTCCAATGCCCGCTCTATATATATTTTGGCAGAATCCTGCCCTTGCATCCCATATAACCGAGCCAACTGATAATAAACCTTCGTAGCAAGCAGGGTGTCTCGCTGTACGATTGGATTTTTAAGTAATCTAGTCCATACGCCCTTTAACGAATCACTATCTTGGTTATTAACTTTTATAGCAGCAATTTGCGTTATCCGTTCAGTAAGTGCGTTCTGGTTGTTGGGTAGCATTGATGTCTGCTCACGGCAGCCAAGGCATAGCAACATCGTTATAAAACACCCCGTGTATTGTAAAAATAAGTTCATTTTGTAGGAAAAAGTTGATCTAGAATAGCATTTTTCCGGCGCAATGAGATGGGAATTTCTTCCTTGTTTTTAAGTACAATATAATCTGAACGGTTTACATCGGAAACATACCTACGGTTGACCAGATAAGATTGGTGCGTACGTAAGAAATGCGGAGAGGGTAATAATCCTTCGTAAAACTTAAGCGGTTTTGATATCAGTTCTTTTGTTCCATTGTTCAGAAAGAAAAAAGTATACGGACCATCGCCTTTGCAGTATACAATATCCTGAACAGGCACGATACGGATATTATTAACGGAATTCAGTGCAATACTCTCGGGTAAATTATTTTCGGTCATTGATGCCTGAGCCAGCGACAATTGATGCATCCATTGCGGGTTGTTTTCACATCGGCGACGATAGCGCTCCAAAGCTTCTTTCAATTCTGTATGATCAACAGGTTTCAATAGATAATCCAATGCCCCGTATTTAATCGCTTTGATGGCAAAATGGTTATAGGCTGTAATAAAAATAATGTTTTGTGGAATGAGATTTAGTTTTTGCAACAGGTCAAAAGCCGTTCCATCGCGAAGCTGAATATCCATCAATATCAGGTCAGGACGTTCTCTTTCTATTACTTTGACGGCAGCAGGCACGTTGTCGCTCCACCCAACAAGTTTAGTGTCGGTCTCCTGCTGTATTAGGTGGCTAATTTCTCTGCGTACTGCAGGTTCGTCTTCTATAATCACAACAGATATCATCATCATTTTTGTGTCTGGTAAAAATAATAATTGTAAGTGAAGGAAATTTACCTTTTCGTAAAAAAAGCTAGTCAGAAGCAATCCTTGTTTAGCGGTTCTAGGTTTAATGTATTAAGCCAGCACATTTTCTTTTTGACTATTGAATGCCTTGTTTTCGTTTTCTGGATGCATACCTGATAATATCCTGTGATCATTTGCTAAAATAGGCGTAACGAAACAGTGCGAACCTTCATAATTTTACGAAAAACTATCAAACTATAAATTATCTATTTTCAATATATTGGTCTTTAAATCTTTTTGTAGGGATTTAGACGGATGCATTCCAATATAGTACTAGAAAAACGCTACTTCTGAAAGTGGAATTTTGTAAGAGCAAAAAAGATTTTAAACAATTTATGGCAACGAAAATGTACAAAGTAATCTTGCGTGTTATCCTATTTTTGATTGTTTTAGCCGAAGGCGTTAACATCGCTCGAGCACAAAATGGAGACCAAATACTCGACGGTATCGGTGAAACCGGAATGATTGCGCGTTACGTATTTGATGGAGATACCAAAGACTGGTCTAGAAATAATTTGCACGGGAAATTTCAAGGCCCTGAAATCAAGTTTACTAATGATGAGCGGTTCGGGAAGGTTTTGTCGCTCTCCGGAGCAGCTAATGATTTTGTGATGCTCCAAGGAGATGCTTTAACAGATTTAGAGTCGCTCAGTATATCGGGATGGATATACTTGCGTTCAGATAAACGGGGTCAACATTTTTTTGATTTCGGACAAGATGCCACCAGGCATTTTTTTGTAGCTCCCGTAGGGACAAATACCCAAGAAGGTTGCCAGGCATTGATAACAACAAAAGGTGATCATCAGAAGGGTGCGGTTTCTCCAGCTATACCATTGAATAAATGGGTACACCTTGCTATCGTGATCGATATTCCTTCAAAAGCAATGATAACCTATGTTGATAGCCGACCAGTAGGAGAAACAAAAGATATCCCGTCGGAACTAACAGCGGTCTTCGGTGAACAGGGGGCAAAAAGGCAACTATATATCGGTAAATCGCTATTGCCTGAGAGCCCGTCGTTGAATGCCCTGATACATGATTTTCGTATTTATCGCGTTCCCCTAACGAGAAGACAAGTTACTGGCATTTACTACAATGCCCTGAGAGGTGGTCAGGAAGCTGCGGTTAATGTCGGGAAGCCAGAAGATAATCTTCACCAGTTTTCTCCAAGCGAGTCGAAGCTTTATAATGCCTACTTAATAAAGGTACCCGATGTAGAAGTGAAAACAAGCATAGGAAATTTGCCGCGTTTACCAAGTCATATAGAGGGAACTTATCGGCAAGGGATAAATGGGCCAAAAGTGCGGGTTCTTTGGCCTGCTCCAACCGACAATACTGCCGTTCTTCAAGCCGGACGTTATACCATTACCGGGCGCGTTCCAGGTACAGATCTACAACCCAAGGCTTTCGTCACCGTAATAGATGCTAAATCGAGCGATATCCCTAGTTCAAAACTCGCACCCTTTAATTTAGACCAGGTTTCTTTGGAGGCCGACGCGCATGGCCACAAAACTAAATTTATTGAAAATCGGGATAAGTTTATCAATACATTAGCTGCAACCGATCCTAATTCTTTTCTTTATATGTTTCGTCATGCTTTTGGTCAGAAGCAGCCGGAAGGAGCGCGACCTTTAGGTGTGTGGGACAGCCAGGAAACGAAATTACGGGGGCATGCAACGGGTCATTACCTTACCGCAATTGCACAAGCCTACGCCGGCACCGGATATGATAAAGCACTTCAGGCCAAATTTGCGGAGAAAATGGAATATATGGTTAATACCCTTTATGAACTATCGCAATTATCCGGAAAGCCTAAAGAAGCTGGCGGTATCCATGTATCTGATCCGACGGCTGTGCCTTATGGCCCCGGGAAAACGGAGTATGACTCAGATTTTAGTGATGAGGGTATCCGTACCGATTACTGGAACTGGGGGGAGGGCTTCATCAGCGCCTATCCACCGGATCAATTTATCATGTTAGAACGTGGTGCTAAGTATGGCGGACAGAAGAATCAGGTTTGGGCACCTTATTATACGCTACATAAAATCTTGGCAGGGCTAATGGATGTATATGAAGTGAGTGGTAATAAAAAAGCGCTTGAAATAGCTACCGGTATGGGTGATTGGGTGTATGCGCGTTTGAGCAAACTGCCTACCGAGACACTTATAAAAATGTGGAATACCTATATTGCGGGTGAATTCGGTGGGATGAATGAGGTGATGGCCCGCCTGTATCGGATCACGAATAAACCGAATTACCTTAAAACTGCACAGTTGTTCGATAACATCAAAATGTTCTACGGTGATGCTAGCCATTCGCATGGTTTAGCTAAAAACGTAGATACTTTCCGTGGTTTACATGCCAATCAGCATATACCTCAAATTGTGGGTAGCATCGAAATGTACCGTGTTTCCAACAATCCGGTATATTACAGTATCGCCGACAACTTTTGGTACAAAGTTGTGAACGATTATATGTATAGCATTGGAGGCGTTGCCGGAGCACGTAATCCGGCCAATGCAGAATGTTTTATCAGTCAGCCCGCGACGTTATATGAAAACGGCTTTTCTGCAGGGGGTCAAAACGAAACCTGTGCCACCTACAATATGCTTAAATTGACCAGCGATTTGTTCTTATTCGATCAAAGGCCTGAACTAATGGACTATTACGAACGCGGCCTCTATAATCATATTTTGGCGTCAGTAGCCGAAGACAGTCCGGCAAACACTTATCATGTACCGCTCAGGCCCGGTTCTATTAAGCAATTTGGTAATCCGCATATGACAGGCTTTACCTGTTGCAACGGTACCGCTATAGAAAGTAGTACCAAACTACAAAACTCTATTTATTTTAAAAGTAAGGACAACGATGCACTTTATGTCAATCTATTTATACCTTCTACCTTGGAATGGGCGGAACGTAAGATAACCGTGCAACAAACAACGGATTTTCCTAATGAAGATCACACCCGTTTAACGATTAAAGGAGGTGGAAAGTTTGATATGCATGTCCGCGTGCCGGGTTGGGCTACCAAAGGTTTTTTTGTAAGGGTGAATGGTAAAGATCAAAAACTAGAGGCAAAGCCGGGTTCTTATCTAAAAATAAGTCGCAATTGGAAAGATGGCGATGTTGTTGATTTACAAATGCCCTTTCAGTTTCACCTCGATCCCGTTATGGATCAGCAGAATATAGCCAGTCTATTTTATGGTCCTATTTTACTAGCGGCCCAAGAACCTGAAGCAAGGAAAGACTGGCGTACAGTAAGCCTGGATGCTGAAGATATAAGCAAATCTATTAAAGGCGATCCAAAACAGTTAGAGTTCACCATTGACGACGTAATTTTTAAACCATTTTATAATACATACGGGCGTCACTCCGTATACTTGGACGTCCGATTAAAATAGATTCGCCATTCTGAGAGCACATTTTGTGCTCTCAGAATGGCGAATCTGTTAAAAAGTACTTAGTTGCCGAAATCGGTCGAAAGACCCAAACTCTCATATGTAGTCATTTCGTTTTCGATCGTTGCCATTTTATCCCTGGCCATTTTATACGAGTCGCTACCCAAGAATAGATGCAAGGGTTTTGTTTCCATTTCCGCGACTTCGATAAACACCGCGGCGGCCTTTTCCGGATCGCCTGGCTGATTGCCTATTACCTGTTCTTCGTGTATAACCTCTAAATCCCGAGCTTCTTTATATTCCGCAATCGGATTTTGGGCGAGACGCATAGAACCTTTTAACAAGAAATTCGTTTTGAAATAACCGGGATACACTACCACTGCTGATACCCCTAACGATTTGGCCTCCGCCGATAAGGCCTCGGTAAAGCCGGCAACCGCAAATTTTGTCGCATTATAAATGCCCCAACCGGGAAAAGTTCCTAGAAAACCTGCAATAGAAGAAATGTTGAAGATCGTACCCGCATGCTGTTTACGGAAGTAAGGCATCACATGGCGGATGACATTTAGCGAACCAAATACATTTATGTCAAAGTTTTGACGAGCTTCTTTGTCGCTCAATTCTTCGAGTGTTCCTATCTGACCGTACCCTGCATTATTTACTACGACATCTATCATTCCGAACGTATCAACGATCCTGTTTATCGATTTGGCGACACTTTGTTCATCCACCACGTCCATTTGGAGTGGAAGGAATTCAGAGCCTGAGTGGCTTACTTCCGAACGTAACGCATTTATATCTCTTGAAGTAGCCGCTACTTTATAACCGGCGTCCAGTAATTTTTTTACCAATGTTAATCCTAAACCTTTTGAAGCCCCGGTTACTAACCATACTTTTTTTGTTTCCATAATATTTGTTTTAATGTTATGGTACAAAGTAAGTTATAGTAACGCGGTTAGGGTTTGTTCAAAACATACCGATATTTACGAGTTTCAAATATTTGGTTGCAATAAGCCGCTTTTTCTATAGATAGAAGGAGAAACACGTTCTTTTTTCTGAAAAAACGAAGAAAAAGAAGCAGGACCGGAAAAACCCAGCGCATAGCCAATGGTACTTATCGTCCAATCCGTTTGAAAAAGTAAAGATTTAGCTTCGTAAATTAAGCGTTCTTGAATGTGCTCACGGAGTGTTTTTCCTGTCCGCTCTTTAACTATCCTATTTAAATAATTGGGATGCACGTTCAACTGGTCTGCAAACTCGCTTGCGGTTTTAATTTGAAGAACCGAATTCGGATCCCGGACTTGAAAAGAAGACTCCAATAAGTTCAAAAAACTATAGAGATAATTATATCCTTCAGAAACATTCACATTAGGAAGAACCTTTTCCACTCTTTGCGCTTCCAACAATAGCATTTGTAAATGTAATAGGATCGCTTGCTTTTTATCTTCATTATCCCCTTCATTTTCCTGTAGCATTAACTCGAAATAGTGATTTATTTTTGAAGATTGGCTTTCATTTAATTGTATCACCGCTTTGTTTGCCTTAAAATAAGGGAACTGTTTAAATAATTGAAGAACATGGCCGGCATCAAGTTCAAAGTATTTTGGATTAATCAAACAAAAATGTCCACCTGTCTCTTTGGAAGTAGTTTGCCAGGACATGATTTCATCAGGATGTAGAAAACCGATATCGCCGGCCGACATATGATATTGATGCAATCCCACTGTAAGAATCCCCGTCCCCGACGTCATGTGAAAAATTTTATAGAATTGTCGCCGGTTAGGGGAGATATAATCATTTACCGGATAATCGTCTCGATTTTTTATGACGAAGTGATCTCCGTCAATAGGATAATGCTGGACATTTAAAAAAGGCACCTGATAGCTGTTTTGAGCGAATGCCGATAATTCTAAACGAGGTATTTCTGATTTTTCCATAGTGAAAATTACAAAAATGAGATTTACATCTATCCGTTTAACCCTTTTTACATTTAATCAGAAAAAACGGATAGTTTTCCGTAACTTTTGTAACCTCGAATAAGCCGAAGTTGCCAAATTCTGCTTCAATTGATTCGGAGTCATAAAAAAACAGATTAACACCACCAAACATTTCATAACGATCTTTACCAATCCGTTTGCCTTGTCCGTAAGTGGGTGCTTCTTTTGAAATGGCGGAAAAAACCATATAACCACCCTCCGCGAGTTGGTTGTAGCAGTCGCGAATCAGTTTCTCTCGTTCATCACTGCTCAATAAATGGATTAAAGCATAACAGAATATCCCATCAAATTGTGCATTATCAAAAGGCATATCGGTAACCGAGCCATGATAAATGGTCATATCTTTTCCATAGTGCTTTCTAGCTATTTCTATGGCCGTTTTAGATATTTCAATGCCGGTTACCCGCATTCCGTTTTCCACAAACAGTTGCGCATTTCGGCCGTATCCGATTCCGGGGATAAGGATGTTGCTGATTGAATTTTTCAGAAAGAAATCTTTTGTTAAAATTGCAGAATTAGCAGGTTCAAAACCCCACATTTCCTGTTTTTCGATAAAGCTTTTTTCCCAGAACTCGGGTCCTTCGTTCTCTATTGACATATCATGTGTATTGTCATGCCAAGTTACCTATTTGATAGGACATTATAAACAACGAATTATCTCGAAGACCAAGTTCCGTACCTATCACATTTTCTAACGTACGAGCGGTGGATAGGTCGCCCGCATCTGAACCTATGCTCGTTATAGCATTTCGGCCAGTTGAATATTGTTCCCGCAAGTGTCATCCAATACAGCTATCATGGTTGGTCCAACTTCTTTAGGTTCCATAATAAATTGGACACCGAGCGCTTTCAACCTTTCATATTCTTTCTTTAGATCATCTACCATAAAGGATGTCCACGGAATACCCGCCTCTTTTAATGCCTTCTGATATTCTCTTGCTGGCGTAAATGCCATAGGTTCGAGGAGGAGTTCCACCCCGTTCTGTTCATTTGGCGAAACTAAGGTCAGCCATCTATATTCACCGACAGGCACATCCGTTTTTTTGATAAACCCTAACTTTTCTGTGTAGAACTGAAATGCTTTTTCCTGATCTTGTACAGGTACGCTTGTTACATATATTTTAATCATTGCCGAAGTGTTTGTTAGTACAAAGATCAGCAGTTTTCGTTCAGTATATTTATTCCCGATTGCTAATATTCAGGTCTTGATAGGCTTTGGGAGAATAGCCCGTGCCTCTCTTGAAGACCTTCGAGAAGGTGGGTAAACTTTCATATCCCACATTGAAACAAACTGAGGTGACGGAATGGCCTTTCTTGAGTAGCTCTTTAGCTCTTGCGATGCGTAAATCCCTGAGGTATTGTCGGGGGGTCAATCCATAAACTTGCTGAAATACCCTAATATAGTGGAAACGAGACATAAACGCGGCGGATGCGATCTTGTCTAATTCAATTTTGTCGCCATAATGACGCTCCATGAAGGCTTTAGATTGCCTTACGTATGCATAATAATGTTGTGGCAGGCCATGCTCTCTGCTTATTCGTTCTACTTCTTGTTCGTAAAAAGTCTTCTTAGGTGTATTCATCCTTAACTATTTCTTAAACGATGGTGTATTGAAGCGTATCATATAATACGAATATCAGATACAAGCCTAATAATCACAAGCCATGGTTGAAAAATGTAAATTTTTTACACCATCCATTTTAATGAAGTAAAAAAATCCAACCAATATCATACTTAATTGTTTCAGTGTAAGATAGTTGTTTGTTGGGAAGGCAACCGGCTATTGACTGCATCGGCCCCCTTAAACAAACGACGGAATAAATGGTTAACAAAAAAAACAATTATGAAAACCGCTAAGTACATTGTGCTTAAATTTATTGAAAGCCTTAATAGAGAAGATTTTGATGCCGCTCATGAATTGTTGGCTAAAGATATGACCTTCGAAGGCGTATTAGGCAGTCGCAATGGCTCCGATAGCTATATCGACGACATGAAGAAAATGAAGCTTAAATACAATATTAAGGAGGTGATGACCAATGGAAATCATGTCGCTGTATTTTACTGTATTAACATGGGTGGAAAAGAAATCTTCAGTGCAGGATGGTACCACATAGAAAACGAATGTATCTCCAAATTTAAGGTGGTCTTTGATCCCCGACCCTTACTGGAAGCCGTTGAAGCCAAGAAATAAGCCGACAGTAATTGTCGCTGCTATTTTCAGATTGGGATATCCATGACTAATAGTAACGCTAATTACGCTACGGTTATTGAAATGAACTAATAAAAATTCAACATTCCAGCCTATTTAATGGGCTGTTTGTACGCCGTCTTTTTGCTCCAATTCCTTCTCTTGACGCACACTTTCAGCGTGCACATCTTCGTAAAGCCGCTTTATGAAATCAGCTGATAGTCCTACCTTTTCACCTTCTGCAATGGCTTGCTGTAACACCTTCTTAAATCGGTCCGGTTGAACCACGGCTAAGTTATGCTTCATTTTGTAGGCGCCAATAATTCTAGCAGCTTGCATTCGGTCACCTAACAAGTGAATAATCTCTTTGTCTAATTCATCTATTCTTTTCCTATAAGTGGCCATCGTGTCTTGTGTAGACACAAGGTGGCTTTGAGCCCTTCCTGTCACAAAGCCTATAATACATATTCCTGTGATGGTGATGATTTTACGCATGATTTTTTAGTTTCACAACAAATCGGCGGCGGCTTTATTTTTACTCAATAATAACAACAAGCTCCGCTATTTGCTGTCTGTTCAGTTTACATTATCCAAAATTATCATTTCAACGGAAAGTATAAAAATATAATAAGCTCATAAACCCTCACTTTCAAACACGTACTGCGCACTTCCGTCCAAAAGGCGTTTGCTAAGGAACAGTCTTATCAGATCGATGAATAAAAACTGCTAAAATGAGAATTATTTCAAAATCGCTTGACGCGATATACCCCTCGCAATGTCATATTCACCCATTTTGGCTGTGAAAAAGGACCCCTATTTTTATGCAATAAAAGTAGTTGTAGCAATTAGACGAACACTTGATGTTGCAGTGAAACACAGACACAACCCTAGTTTCTGCTAGTATGTCCGGTCATGCGAATGTTAATAAAAATTGAAAAATGAGCTCAAAAAAGGTAGATGAATTTTTGGAAAAATTGGAACATCCGTTAAAGGAAGAAATGATGGCACTGCGTAATGCAATTATGAAAGTGCACCCTGAAATTACAGAAGACGTTAAATGGGGTGGCCCAAGCTTTTATTACAAAGGTGATATCGCCACTTTTAGTCTACGTGTGAAGGATACCCTAACGCTGGTCTTCCATCAAGCGGAAGGGTTGACCCCCGGCAGCGTGCTAGAACCGGCATCTAAAGGTAAAGCCTATGCGAAGTTCAAAAGCCTTGATGAAGTAGAAGCCAAAAGTAAAGAACTGCAAGCAGTCATAAAGCAGTGGATTCAACTCAGGGATAAATCATAAGGGCGCCGTAAACTTATACATGCTTTTAAGCAAGCAGAAGCCCGTAGACTTATGCGGCTATAGGTGCGTAGTAATAAGGTAAAATGATCTTATTACTATGTGCCAATTCGTTAACATTCAAGGTGAAATACGTTTTTTTCGTTTATATTAAAATGATTTAGTAGATTCGTAACGGCGAACCGATAAACTACTCAATCCAATTAGTGTCACCTAGCGTATGTCATCCTATAAGTTATATACGGATAACGAATTAATTCATTTGTTAGCAGCGAATGACACGGCTGCTTTTTCCGAAATTTACCTGCGCTATGGTGAGCGCTTATATAAGCAAGCTTATCATGTATTGAGGAACCGCGAAGATGCAAAAGACATCGTGCAGGATATTTTTACCTCCCTTTGGAATAAAAGAACGGGGTTACAGATTAATAACCTTGCTGCTTACCTGTACATTGCCAATCGTAATCAAACAATCAAATTGATAGCCCATAAGAAGATTACTTCTGTTTACTTCGACTGGCTTCAGGCACTGGCCAAAGAAGTGTCAGATAACGCCCATCATACGCTTCTTGAGAAACAACTTAACCAACTAGTGGAAGATGAAGTCAGCAAGCTGCCCTCCAAAATGCAAGCGGTGTTTAACCTCAGTAGAAAAGCACATCTTTCTCACAAAGAAATTGCAGCCAAATTGCATCTGTCTGAAGCAACAGTTAAAACACAAGTCAAGAATGCTTTGCGGATCTTAAGAAGCAAATTAGAAGCTTTTTTATACGCCATCCTTTTCCTTCTTTATTGGCTGTTCTGAGTTAAAATTTTTTTTTTCTACCCCCAAGCAACTCCTCGTCGTACTTTACTTTTGATGATCCTTATTATCCGAGCGTATGGAGAAAGAAAGAATTAAAGAATTACTTCATAAATATAAAAAAGGTCTTTGCACTGACGCTGAAAAAGCTTGGATAGAATCCTTGTATGAGGCCCTGGCTAACCCTCCTTCTTCGGATTTAACCGATGAAATGATACAAGCAGATTTAGCAGAGGTCTATCAGCGCATACCTGCTTTATCGAAAAATAAAAGCTTTACCCTTTGGCCCCGGATCGTCGCTGCGGCGATATTTCTACTTTTCGTTTCCATTGGCTTTTATTTTTTCAAAGAAAAAGACCCAAGCCAACCACTTGTTCAAATTGTTGATAAATCGAAGATCAATCCGAACGATTTTGCACCTGGTACCAATAAGGCCTTGTTAACATTAGCAGACGGATCACAAATAGCATTGGATAATGCGCCGGACCAGAAAATACTTGACAAAGGAGGAATAAAAATTACGAAGAATGAAGATGGTTTAATTACCTACCAAATTAATCCGGGTGTCCGAAAGTCGAAATCAAATACATTGAGTACACCAAAAGGTGGGCAATACCAGGTCATTTTATCAGATGGCACGAAGGTTTGGTTAAATGCTGCTTCGTCCCTCCGCTATCCTACCGTATTTACAGGAAATGAGCGGAAGGTTATATTAAATGGCGAGGCCTACTTCGAGGTAGCCAAAAATGAAAAACAACCATTTAAAGTGGTGACAGATCGGCAAGAACTGTTGGTATTAGGAACCCATTTCAATATCAATAGCTATGAGGACGAACCTGATGTTAAAACAACCTTGTTAGAAGGAAGTGTTAAAGTCTCGGCATTTCAAACTAAACAAACCATCCTCCTTAAACCGGGAGAACAAGCCGCCTTAAAACGAAGTGGAAAATTAAAGGTAGCTCAGATCAATGCTGAAAATGCGATTGCATGGAAGAGTGGGCTTTTTCAATTTCAAGGCTCCGGTATTCAAGAAGCGTTACGGCAAATGGCGCGATGGTATGATATAACAATTGAATTTGAAGGGGCCGTACCTGATATTCAACTTTGGGGAGAAGTGCACCGGAAAGCCAATGCGCTAGAAGCTTTGGAAATTTTAAGTTATTTCGATTTAAAATATAAAATTTTAGCAACAGGAAATACCAAGAAAATCATCGTTATCCAATAAACTTTAATCAATAAATTATGACAAAATCAAAAACGAAAATCACGTAAGTAAGCATAGCGTTAACAAAAAACCGTTTCCTAACGCCATTAGGAAACGGAATACTTAGAGTTAACTCTTTCCGGATAAATCCGGAACGCCAATTTGTTAAAACCTTTATTAACTCAAGCTTTACAAAAATAATGAAAATTAGACCTAAGACAATGGCCTGGGGTAGGCCATTATCCAAAAATTTTTTTGGAAACCCAAGTCCAGTTCAATACCAAGCCACTGATATTAAAAGGAAAATTATAATGCAATTAAATCTTACATTTTTCTTTTTGCTCATAGCCTTGATGCAGCTACACGCAGCAACATACGCGCAAAAAATCTTTGTTAATAAACAAAATGCAACCTTAGAAGAAATTTTTCGGTCCATTAAACAGCAGAGCGATTATGTGTTCGTTTATAACAGCAAAGAAATCAGCAGTTTAAAGGTAAGCGTAAACACGCAGCGTTCTACAATAGAAGAGATTATGGATCAAGTTCTTCAAAATCAGCCTTTCACCTATAAAATTAGCGGACATAACGTATTGATCAAAAAGAAGAACGATTCCTCTGAAGCTCTTCCGCCGTTGCAACAGCGCGAAGTGAAAGGAAAAATAATTGACGCGCAGGGTTTGCCCATACCAGGTGTAAGTGTCAAAATAAAAGGGACCTCGGCAGGTACCACCAGCAATGCAGAAGGTTTATATACCTTGCAAGTGCCAGGAGCAGAGGCAACCTTAGTATTTAGCATTTTAGGTTACGCACTACAGGAAATCAATGTAGGTACGAACACCTTGATCAATGTAACCCTAACCGAAGAATCCTCTGCGCTGGATGAAGTTGTGGTTATTGGCTACGGAACCCAAAGACGTGCTGACGTCACGACAGCCGTCGCTTCCGTATCAGCAGAGAATATCCAAAATCGCCCGGTTCAAAACTTTGGGGAGGCCATAGCAGGTCAAATGGCAGGCGTTCAAGTACAGCAGACTAATGGTGCCCCCGGAGGGGAAGGTTTGGCCATTCGGGTAAGGGGTACCGGCTCTATCACCCAATCAAATGATCCGCTATACGTAGTAGACGGGTATCCCATGGAAGGAAATGCATTTCGTCTTATCAACCCTTCCGATATTGAAAGCATACAAGTACTCAAAGACGCCTCATCAACCGCTATTTATGGTTCGAGAGGGGCAAATGGTGTAGTGGTGATCTCGACAAAAAAAGGCAAAAAGGGGCCCCCTGTTATCAATGTCAATTCATTTGTAGGTTTCCAACAACGCGGAACAGAAATCAAAATGATGAACCGCGATCAATATGTCGATTGGTTTGTCGATGGTCGCAATCAAGCTTGGTTGGATGCTGCAGTTATTCCAAATGATCCCAATCAGTCGCCGCACAGCATCAATGATCCTAACTCACGGCGAAGCCTTTATCCCGGAGCAACCGGTCAGTACATGATTCCCGACGGCACAGGAGGCTACCTCTATAACTTTTTAGATCCCGCATCGGTTGCTACCATGCCCGACAATAATTGGCAGGATTTATTGTATCGGAATGCCTTAACGCAGCAAAATGAACTTTCCGTCAATGGCGGCTCTGAAAATACCCAATATAACTTTTCAGGAAGTTACATGAAACAAGACGGGATTGTGATCAACACCAATTATGACCGCTTCAATTTCCGCTCGAGCGTTAATTCCAAGATCAGCAAAACCATCAATTTAGGTGCTAATCTAATGGCTTATTCCGCACGCGGTCGCGAGCAAGATCAGGGTAAGTATTCGGCCGTTATGTATGCCTTGCAACTACCACCCATTTATCCTGTACAAAATGCCGACGGTACCTACGGGTCAATGGTCCGGAATCCTGAAATTCTGGTTGGTGATGTAGCCAGTCCAATCGGTGTGGCCGAGCTAGTCAATATTAATAGACGACGTTATGGTTGGTTGGGAACAATTTCGGGCGATTGGCAGATATTTGAAGACTTGCAATACCGCTTAAGCATCAACGGTGGGATTGAGGACGATCATTTGAAGCGATTTGAACCTTCAACAGTAGATTTAGATGCCTCAAAGGCTCCTCGCCCAGCCAGAGGGGTGGATACGCGCTACACGGATTATGATTGGGTGATTGAGAATACATTGAATTACACCAAAACCTTTGCGGAGAAGCATCGTTTTTCGGCTTTAATTGGGTACACCACCCAAAAGCACACCGAAAACTACATGAACGGTGAAGCGAGAGGTTTTGCGAACGATGATATCGAAACGTTAAACGCCGGCAATATGTACGCGCTATCGAGTACCGAATCCGCTTACTCCCTGATCTCCTATTTAAGTAGAGTCAACTATTCATATGATGACCGCTATCTTTTTACAGCCACTTTCCGTAGCGATGGTTCGTCGCGCTTTGGCCAGAACCGGAAATGGGGTACCTTTCCTTCCGTTTCGATAGGATGGAGAGTTTCCGAAGAGGGCTTTATGAAAAATGTCGATCAAATCAGCGACTTGAAGATCAGAGCCGGATTTGGTATTTCCGGAAATAACCGGATAGGCGACTATGCATCCATTGGCTTATTGAATCCCGGTTATTACCCAACAGGAGGAACCTTGCAAAACACCGTGGATGTGGATGCAGAGTCGATGGCAAATGCAAATCTGGGTTGGGAAAAAACCCGACAATATAATCTCGGTTTTGAATTTGGCTTGGCCAATGATCGGGTACGAGTAGAGGGCGATTTTTACGATAGTCAGTCGCTTGATTTATTGCTGGATGTACCGGTGCCAACCATTACCGGTTATGTGTCTCAATTTCAGAATATCGGTAAAGTACAGAACCGCGGAATGGAGTTTTCGGTCAGTACCAGAAACTTTATCAATACCTTCCAATGGAGTACCAATTTTAATATTTCCTTCAATAAAAACAAAGTGTTGGAAGTAGGGCCCGATCAACGACCTATCTATGGAAGTGCGCCAAATGCAAATAATGCCTTTATTACTACCATTGGTTTGCCTATTGCAAGCTTTTACGGTTATAAACAGGAAGGCGTTTTCATGTCGCAGGAAGAACTGGACCGCTACCCTCATTTAGCCGCTGATAAAATAGGTGATGGTCGTTATGCCGATATCAATGGGGACGGTAAGTTGGACCAAAACGATAAAACTATTTTAGGAAACAATATGCCTGATTTTACCAGTGGGATTACCAATAACTTCTCGTACAAGAACTTTTCCTTGAGTGTGCAGTTTACCGGGTCTTATGGTGCAGAAGTATTTAGCTTTTTCAAACGCATGGTAGGGATTTACCATGGCGACCGGAATGGTATGATTGAACAGATTAATCGCTGGCGGTCGCCGGAAGAACCGGGCGATGGCATTCACTTCCGTGCTACCCGCAACCCTACCGGTTGGCAACGGGACCCTTCGTCGGCATGGGTACAAAATGCCTCTTACCTTCGTTTACGTAACGTAAACTTCTCTTATAACTTCGGGCAGTCCGTATTGGATAAGCTAAAAATTAAAGGATTGCGCGTATATGTAACCGGTAGTAATTTATTTACTATTACCGATTATACAGGTTATGATCCGGAAACCAGCAGCGAAAGTGGTCTTCAAAAAGGAGGCGATTATTTAGGTTATCCAACAGCCAGATCTTTCATTTTCGGTGCTAATCTAACTTTTTAACTCCTAATTTATGCGATATATAACAGCTATGAAAAAGATTCTTTTATTAAGTATGACGGCTTTAATACTGTCATCTTGCAGTAAGGATTTTATTGAACTTACGCCACCTTCTAATTTAAATAGTAGTGATTTTTATAAAACCCAACAAGATATTAATCAGGCTACTTTATCTGCTTATGCCAGTCTGCGTGAACTCTATAATGGGACCTATTATCGCTTGGGCGAAATTCGTTCTGATAATACCACTTACTCTTGGTTAGCCGGTAATCCGGCAAATGAAAAGGGAATAGACGAGTTTGCCTCCCCGTTGCTGCCCGAGAATAATTTTTTGATGGATTGCTGGGATGATAGTTATCATACCATTTTGCGATGTAATCTCGTCCTAGGGCGAAGCGATGGTGCTACTTTTACCGATGAAAAGCTTCGGAACCAATATAAAGCAGAGGCTAGCTTCATACGCGCATCTACTTATTTTTGGTTAAATAGGGTATTTGGCGGTTATGCACTGAACGGGGAGCTCTTAGGTGTCATTAAAGCGGATAAAGAACTGACACCTGATGAGGCCTATCAATTGCGTCGGGTACCCTTGGAGGAAATTTATGAATTAATTATTAGCGATCTTCAATTTGCGGAAGCTAACCTTCCGGAAAATTATGGCGGAAGCGATAAAGGGCGCGTCGCCAAAGCAGCGGCTAGCGCTTTATTAGGAAAGGTTTATATGTTCATGGCAGGATATCCTTTGAATAAAGGGAATGAGTTTTATACCAAAGCCATTGAAAAATTCCGAGAAGTGATTAATAACGGACAGTATGCATTGGTGGCAAGCTATGCCGATCTATTCGATGTAAATAAGAAAAATAGTGCGGAATCGCTTTTTGAAATTCAATACATGAAAGGTTCACCGAATGGGGTTACGGGAAGTCCGTGGAATAATAATTTTGCTCCCCGTTTTTCGGATAAAGAAGTAGTGCTGGTGGGAGATAAAAGCGGTCAGAACGCCCCGACTCAGGATATGTCGAATGCTTATGAAACCGGAGACCCTCGAAAATATGTATCCATGCGCGATGGTTGGGTAAACGCCAAAACCGGTGCCTTTGAAACCGATAAATATATTCGCAAATATTACGATGTAGCGACCAGTGGTTCCGATAACGGAAATAACTGGATCGAACTTCGGCTGGCCGATATTTATTTACTCTATGCTGAAGCGCTGGTGCGCACCGGTACAGATCAAGCGACCGCCTTGGTCTATCTAAATAAAATACGGGAGCGGGCTAGAAATACACCCGGAGATCCAAATGCCCCAGCTCCTGCTAATCTGCTAAGCGATTATCAATTAGCAGACTTTGCCAATGATCAGGCTTTCCTGCTAGCGATCGAAAAGGAGCGTCGTGTAGAGCTTGCTTTTGAGAATCATCGCTGGTTCGATCTCGTTAGAACCAGTAGAGCGAAGGATGTCATGATTGCGGAACAAAAAGCCGATGGTTTTAATAATTTCACCTGGAGTGATGACGCGCTGGCCTATCCCATTCCGATGACTGTCATGCAAGCCAATCCGCAACAGATTATCCAGAATAAAGGTTATACACAATTATAAATGCTAGATCATGACAATTCAAGTAAATCTCTTTTTTTTGCTGATATTCCTTGCGCTCTTCGGGTTAAGTAACCAAGGCGCGTATGCACAGGATAATGCCTTAACACCACAAGAGAAGGTAGCAGGCTGGCAATTGCTTTTTAACGGAAAAGATTTAACCGGTTGGACTTCTACAAAAGGCACCTCACCGAATGCAAGTTGGAAAGTTGAAAACGGCCAACTTTCTTTAAAGGAAACCAGAGGGCAACGACATCTCGATATCATTAGCGCAGAAGAGTATAGCGATTTTGACCTGCGTGTCGATTTTAAGTTAACAAAAGGTGCCAACAGCGGTATTAAGTACTTCTTTACACAGTATAGCGAGGGTGGATGGCTCGGCATGGAATACCAGCTTATTGATAATGATTACCATCCGGACGCCAAGCTCGGCCGCGATGGCAATCGCCAACTGAGCGCCTTGTATGATATGCTGGCCGTTGAGAAAAAAGTACCGGTTAAGGTAGGCGAATGGAATCATGCCCGCGTAGTTTCAAAAGATAGTCAAATAGTCCATTATCTCAATGGCCAGGAAGTACTTCGCTATGATCGCAAGAGCGCGGCATTTGAGAAAGCACGACAGCTGAGCAAATTTAAAGAGGCGAAACCCGCTTTCGGTTCAGTTAGTAAAGGGCACATCTTGCTACAAGACCATGGAGACATCGTCTATTTTAAGAACGTGAAAATAAAAGCATTATAAAAATTTAAAAAAGACATCATGAATGCTAAATCAAGAAGAGATTTTATAAAAAAGTTGGGAATAGGCACAGCCGCTTTAACAGTTGGTGCCGACATAATAGACCATCACCCTGCGTTGGCCTTTAGTGCCAAAAGCTACCGCAATATTATCGGAGCTAATGAGCGTATTCAGCTTGCCACCATCGGAGTAAATAGCCGCGGAAGCAGCATGAGCGGTACTTTTGCCAAGCAAAAAAATGCAACCGTAGCCTGCATTTGTGATGTAGATGAGCGAGCCATTCCAAAAGCAATGAAACGTGTTGCAGAGGCAGGGCAAAGCAATACACCCCGCGCTGAGAAAGACTTACGGAAAGTATTGGAAGACAAAAGTATTGACGCTATCTATACGGCGACACCCGACCATTGGCATGCACCATTAACCATCATGGCTTGCCAGGCAGGCAAGCATGTATATGTTGAGAAGCCAATGGCACATAATCCGGCAGAAGGAGAGATGGCGGTAGCAGCTGCCCGAAAATATAACCGTGTTGTACAAATGGGAGCACAGCGTCGTTCGGCGCCCACACTTACCAAAGGCATTGAGCTCTTGCATCAAGGCATCATTGGCAAGGTGTATATGGCCAAAACGTGGTATACCAACACCCGCAAAGCAACTTTTCTGAAACTCGGTACCGTTCCTTCCTGGCTCGATTATGATCTGTGGCAAGGCCCAGCACCGCGGGTACCTTATAAGGACGGCTTAATCCACTACGATTGGCATTGGTTCTGGCATTGGGGAACAGGTGAAGCTTTGAACAATGGTACCCACGAGGTAGATGTTGCCCGTTGGGGTTTAGGTGTAGATTTCCCAACACGGGTAAGCTCAATCGGAGGGCGTTATCAATTTCAGGACGATTGGGAAACACCCGACACGCAGGTTGTAACCCTGGAATATCCTACTGCAACCCTCATTTGGGAAAACAGAAGCTGCAACGGACGCCAAGTAGAAGGTTTGGAACGAGGTGTTATTTTCTACGGCGACAAGGGAAGTTTGGACACCGGTGAAGATGCTTATAAGATCTATGATTTACAAGGTAAGCTCATCAAAGAAGAAAAATCGACATCGGCTAACGAAGGTTTGGCCGGTAGAAATACAGCAAGTCCAAGCTTGGGGATGGACAGCTTACATGCTGCCGATTTTCTGGATGCGATTAAAAATAATAGGCAACCAAACTGCGATATCGAACTTGGCTATAAGAGTACAGTGGCCATGTTGTTAGGGAATATATCTTGGCGAGTAGGCCGCGATTTAAGGATTGATCCTAAAAACGGGCATATTGTAGGTGACGCCGAAGCGGAAAAATTGTGGAGCCGGAGCTATGAGCCGGGATGGGAACCTAAAATTTAAAGAAAAAGGGGCTGCGGGAGAGTCTAAGATTTAGATCGATGAACGGACCTACAGCTTCTATACCGTTGTCTATGGATTTCTAATAAATCAACACAAATGAATAGGCTAAAAATGATGGTCTTACTTTTTGTACTACTCATGTATAAAGTACAGGCACAAACGGAAAATAAGTTAACTGCCCAAGAGAAAGCAAACGGATGGCAGCTCGTTTTTGATGGAAAAAGCTTTGCAGGTTTACAAAAATTAGCTAATGGCGGTTGGGTGGTGAAAGATGGCTTATTGATGGCAACCCCCATTCCGCATGGAAAACAAATGGATATTATCACCACGGCTTCCTTTGATAATTTTGAACTGACCTTTGAATTTAGGGCGGCAAAAAACACCAATAGCGGTGTTAAATATTTAGTCACCAATACCTTTC
Organism: Olivibacter sp. SA151; assembly: GCF_054130995.1. Classification (NCBI taxonomy): domain Bacteria; kingdom Pseudomonadati; phylum Bacteroidota; class Sphingobacteriia; order Sphingobacteriales; family Sphingobacteriaceae; genus Olivibacter; species Olivibacter sp. SA151. The sequence goes on from NZ_CP096391.1 coordinate 501,988, forward strand.
CAGGGAAAAAGGGCACTTATTTAGGGCTGGAATATCAAATTCTGGATGATCTGCATTACCAATATCTCGAGCGAGGCGAACTGCGGTCTGTCGCCTCACTTTACGATCTCATTCCTGCCGATCCAAAAAAGGAAGTAAAAGCACTTGGCGAATGGAATACCGCCAAGATTATTGTAAACGGGCGTCATATCAGCCATTGGTTTAATGGCAAAAAAGTGGTCGCATATGATCGGAGTACACCTGCATTTGCACAACTGATTCAAGCAAGTAAATACAAAGACCTTCAAAATTTTGGAAAAGCCGAAAAAGGACATCTCCTTTTTCAGAATGAGGGCACACCAGTTGATTTCCGAAACATCAAAATCAGGCCTTTGACGAATGTAAAATAAAAATAGTTGACTTAATTAGCCATCTCATCAAAACAAGAGATGGCTTTTTTTTGCAACAGCCGTCCATTCTTCGTCAATTGCTATGCATTTATTTACCCTAGGTAACCATTTTTTTGAACTCATTTCATAAATTGCGCGGCAAGAAAAAGAAAGTTTTGGATAACACCTCGCCGTATGGTCATTTGGTATTGAAATAACCATTCAATTTATACATTTTTATGCACAAAATCGCTTCTGCTGCTTTTGCAGACACTAAACCCCACTACATTCTTCTTGACGGCTTAAGAGGCGTTGCGGCTCTTATGGTTATTTGGTACCACATATTCGAAGCATTTGCAACAAGTCCTGTCGACCAACACTTCAATCACGGATATTTGGCCGTTGATTTTTTCTTTATACTGTCCGGCTTCGTTATCGGCTATGCTTATGACGATCGTTGGAAAACAATGAAAACAAAAGATTTTATCAAACGTCGATTAATCCGTTTACATCCCATGGTTATTATGGGCGCTATTTTAGGCGCGATTACTTTCTATATACAAGGCAGCGTGAAATGGGATGGTTCGAAGGTATCTTTATCCATGTTAATGCTAGCTTTACTCATGAATCTCTTCTTAATCCCTGCTGCTCCTGGCTCGGGCCCCGAAGTACGTGGAAATGGAGAGATGTATCCGCTCAATGGCCCTAGTTGGTCCTTATTCTTTGAGTATATCGGCAATATCCTGTATGCATTGTTCATCCGTAGGTTATCGGCAAAAGCACTTGGAGTACTCGTCCTGTTGGCCGGAATCGGATTGGCCTCCTTTGCTATATTTAATTTTTCCGGTTATGGCCATTTAGGTGTAGGATGGACGATGGCAGGCCATAACCTGATCGGTGGATTTCTACGTTTGTTGTTTTCATTCTCCGCCGGTGTATTGATGTCGCGCAAGTTTAAACCTGTAGAAGTAAAAGGCGCATTTTGGATCTGCAGTTTGGCGATTATTATTTTACTTTCCATACCCCATATTGGGGAAGCAGAAGCTCTTTGGATGAACGGGATCTATGATGCACTATGTACACTTGTTATTTTTCCCATATTGGTCTATTTGGGTGCCTCCGGAACTACAACCGGCAAAAGCTCTATTAAAATCTGTAAATTCTTAGGCGATATATCGTATGCACTATATATGGTACATTATCCTTTCATGTACCTGTTTTATGCATGGGTATGGCAAGAAAATCTTACCTTCACCCAAATATGGCCGATAACGTTGCTTCTCTTTTTGGGTACTATATTAGTAGCTTATCTCTTCTTAAAGCTTTATGATGAACCCTTTAGAAAATGGTTGAGCAAGAAATTGCTGATGAAAAGTTAATCGACTATTTGAGATATAAGATAACCTATCCTCATTATGACTACAAATATCCGCACTTAGCACACAAGTAAAAAATGTGCATAAACTACTTTTGTTGTGAACAAAAACGATAAACAATCATGACACAACAAAAAGATAAAGTTTGGTTCATTACCGGCACATCGCGTGGTTTTGGTCGTGTATGGGCGGAGGCCGCCTTAGCACGAGGCGATAAAGTAGCAGCAACGGCACGTAAGTTGGAAAGCATTGCCGATCTGAAAGATCAGTATGGCGAGCAAGTATTGACGGTAGCACTTGACGTAACGAAACCTGATCAGGTGAAAGAAGCAGTCACAGCCGCACATGCGCATTTTGGTAGGTTGGATATGGTGCTCAATAATGCCGGCTACTCCTTGGTAGGAACTATCGAAGAAGCAAGCCCGGCGGATATCCGAGCACTTTACGAGACCAATATTTTAGGGCCGGTTGCCGTGATACAAGCCGCCTTGCCCTTGCTTCGGGAGCAGGGGTATGGCCATATCCTCGGTACTTCCAGTAACCTCGGCCATATCACCATGCCGGTAATAGGCTATTACTGTTCTTCTAAATGGGCATTTGAGGCTATTCATGAAAGCTTAGCGGCGGAGGTAGCCCCTTTCGGTATTCAGGTAACGATTATTGAACCCGGGGCCTATGCTACCGAATTCGGTAGTCAGGAATCCTTAAAGTTTGCGCAGGGTATGGAGGTATATACTGATTTCAAAGCTAAATTTGTAGACAGTTTAAAAACCATGGAAAGAGGCGATCCGGCAGCAACGCCACAGGCCTTGTTTAAAATGATAGACGCGGAACAGCCACCGCTGCGTTTCAACTTGGGTAGCCATAACCTATCAGGTACCCGAGCGGCTTACGCGCAACGATTGGCTATTTGGGAGGCTTGGGATGAGGTATCCCGCGCCGCTCAAGGTGAACCGAAATAAAAAACAACCATAACCGGTTATCAATAACTAGCCGGTTATGACTATATTAGCTGTTGGCATGAAAAAGGAAGAAAAAAGCTTGCATAAATTTGAATCGCTTTCAGATGCACATCGGGTTTTTGGTTTGCCTCAGCCCCGGCATCCGCTTATTAGCCTTATCAATGGAGCACACACTCAGATTGAACTTTTTAAAATTCCGCAACGTCACGTTTTGGGATTTTACAAAATCTCGTACAAGCCAAAGCTGAGCGGAAAGCTGAAGTATGGCCAAGGTTACTATGATTTTGATGAGGGAGGCCTGTTATTCGCTTCCCCTGGTCAGATTATAGGCGGTAATGATGATGAGGGCGCTGTATGTTCAGAATACACCCTGTTGATTCATCCCGATTTCTTTTTAGGATATCCCTTGACAAAAAAGATTAGGCAGTATGGTTTTTTCTCTTATGCCGCCAACGAAACACTCCATTTGTCGGAAGAAGAGAAATCAATCATCATGTCCATTTTCCGTAATATCGAAACAGAACTCAATAACCGGATTGACGACTTCAGTCAGGACGTAATGATCTCCCAGATCGAGTTGTTGCTTAATTATGCCAATCGCTTTTACAAGCGACAATTCATTACGCGTAAGGTCGTTAGCAATGAGCTGTTGCAGAGACTAGAAGAGTTGTTAAACCAATATTTTGATCAAGAAATGCCGTCAAGCCAGGGCACGCCAACTGTGAGCTACCTTGCTGAAAAGCTACATCTTTCGCCCAGCTATCTGAGTGATATGTTGCGTTCTCTAACAGGGCAGAACGCGCAACAGCATATTCATGCAAAAGTAATTGAAAAGGCTAAAGAGAAGCTTTCTACCACCAACTTATCCGTGAGTGAAGTAGCTTATGCACTAGGTTTTGAACATTCACAGTCATTCAGCAAGCTTTTTAAAATCAAAACGAAGCTATCACCGCAAGCGTTCCGGAACTCCTTTAATTAAATATAAATTAGCTAATTCATCATTTTTAACCGCCGTTAGGGTGTTGTCGCCAATTCATTTAAATTGTCTAGCGTAAAAAAATTAAGGGTATTGCACATAATCAGTTACCTTTACATTGAATTATGGCTAACCCTTACATCTCCCTATTACGCACCGCCTGGACTTATGCCCGAGGTGAGAAGAAACGCTATGTTTTCATATATGGGCTGTTTATTCTTGCCAGTGCAGCCTTTGCCACTTATCCGCTACTGTATGGCTGGTTCATCAACGGTATACAGCAGGAAGGAGCTGCGTACCTACATTATGCTTGGCTCTATGTAGGGGCGTATATGCTTCTCAAGTTGGTGGAATGGAGTTTCCATGGACCGGCGAGAATACTTGAACAGAAGTTGGCATTCGCCCTTAGCCGAAATTTTTTGCAAGATCGTTATCATCAAACCTTACATCTTCCGGTGAAGTGGCATCAGGATAATCACTCCGGAATTACCATCAATAGAATCCGGAAAGCCTATACAGCCTTGAAATCCTTTTTTGAAAACGGATTTATGTATACCTATGCATTGATGAAGTTTGTGTTCTCTCTCATTGCTATGATTGCTTTTTCGCCGTTGTTTGGGCTGATCGGTGTAGGTATCGGCATGCTGACGGTTTACGTCATTTTCAGGTTTGATAAGCCCTATATCAAGGCACTGGACGAAACAAACGAAAAAGATCATATCGTATCCGGAACACTGTTTGACAGCCTTTCTAATATCATCACCGTGATTACTTTGCGGCTACAGAATAGAATGGAAAAGAGTTTAATGGGGAAAGTAGCTGATGTTTATCCTCCTTATAAAACGTCCGTACATGTAAATGAATTCAAATGGTTCATCGCCGATATGCTTGTAGCGCTTATTTATGTAGTTACCGTACTGGGATATATTTATCAGCACGGGCAGCCCGGTCAACTCTTTTTAATCGGTAATCTAGTTGCCCTGCTGGGATTTGTCAACCAGTTCACGAGCGTTTTTCATGACGTAGCTTGGCAATATACGCAGATCGTTCAATTTAATACCGATGTGGAAACCTCCCGTCATATTAGCGATGCTTATCAACAACAGCATCAGGCCGAAGCTACGGTAGCACTACCAAATGAATGGCAGCAGGTTGAGGTACAGGGTTTGAATTTCTCGCATACCGAAACCTATTCTTCCGGTCAAAATGCGCACAGCCTGCATGATATTCATCTTACCATTCAAAGGGGGCAGAAGATTGCGTTGATTGGAGAAAGCGGCAGTGGTAAAAGCACGCTTATGGCCATACTAAGGGGCTTATATACCTATCAGTCCGATACACGTATTAGATTAGATGGAAGTAAGCAAATTGATGCTGCTAGCTTGGCCGATGCTGTCACCCTCTTCCCGCAAGAGCCGGAAATATTTGAAAACACGATCAAGCACAATATCACCCTAGGGCTTCCCTTTTCTGATGAGGAAGTGATAGAAGTCTGTCGAATTGCTCATTTTGCAGAAGTCGTACAAACCCTTCCCAAAGGTTTGGAGTCGCACATTCAAGAAAAGGGTGTAAATCTTAGCGGAGGACAAAAACAACGACTGGCCCTTGCGCGAGGTATACTAGCGGCGCGATCAAGCAGTATTGTCTTGCTAGACGAGCCCACCAGCAGCATAGACCCTAAAACAGAGGTTAAAATCTATCAACATCTTTTTGAAGAATTTAAAGAAAAAGCACTTATCTCCAGTTTGCATCGCTTATACTTACTTCCATATTTCGATTATATTTACATTCTGCAAAATGGAAGAATAGTTGATGAAGGTAATTTTGTCGATTTGAAGGCACGTAGTGTGCTATTTGATGAGCTGTGGAAACATCAACGGGAAAACAGCCAGACCGGTAATTAAGCAATTGAAATTTAATCAACATATCAGGTATTGGTAAGCTCAGACAGCGATTCACGCTCAAATACATACTGTACGCTTCCGCACAAGAAGTGTTCGCTAACGAACAGTGCGCTCCGTTACACGTCCCTCCGGTAGTTATTTAGGTCGTTTTTTCATGATGGCAATGCATTTGTGTGCTTTACCGAGTCTGGTTATGCTGTAATTATTCGCTTAGTACAGCACAACCCGTATAGAATGATCAACAGGTAAAAGCCTAAAAAATGGTTAGAAATTATTTTATTATCGCTTGGCGTAATATAAGCAAACATCGGTCTTTTGCACTTATCAACGTCTTTGGTCTTTCACTAGGAATCTCATGTGCCTTACTTATTTTTGCTTTGGTAAATTACCATCTAAGCTTTGACACGTTCCACATCAATAAGGATCGTATTTACCGAATAACAACCGAATGGCATGATGACCTCATCAGCCGGTCGCCGGGAGCCCCACGTCCACTGGCCAAAGCTTTTGAAAGCGACTTTGATCTTGCTGAAAAAGTTGCCCGATTCGTCAGTTATGATAATACGCTCGTTTCTTTACCGGGATCGCCCGATAATAAAAAATTTCAGGAAGAAGACGGGATCGCATATGTAGAACCTGCATTCCTTTCGATCTTTGATTATCCTTTACTCCAAGGTAACCCTAAAACCGTGCTTCAACAAGCAAACGAAGCCCTCATAACCGAGCGTATTGCAAAAAAATATTTCAGAAACGAAAACCCGATTGGGAAAGTATTAAAAATAAATAATGAAGCAGACTATGTGGTGAAAGGGATCCTTCGCAACCTCCCTGCCAATACCGATATCAAACAGGAGATTTTCCTGTCTTTCCATTCACTTAATGGTACCGATGAAGACAAAAATTGGTATGGGGTCTATCGCGGTTCAAAATGTTACGTGCTATTGAATAAGCATGTAAGCTATCAGCAAGCTGTGGCTGCTTTAACGGCCTTACCAAAAAAGTATTATGAAGGAGGACAAGAGAAGGTCTGGAAATTTAATTTGCAACCTTTAACCGACATACACTTCAACACGGCATTTGATGGCTATATCAATCGCAGCTATTTATGGGCTTTGTCCTTTATCGGCCTTCTGTTATTGCTAACCGCTTGTATTAATTTCACTAACCTGGCAACTGCTCAAGCCATGAACCGAGCCAAGGAGGTCGGTATCCGCAAAGTATTAGGTAGCAAGCGCAAGCAGCTGTTTTGGCAATTTATCGCTGAAACTACGGTTATTACTTTATTTGCCGCGATTGTTGCTTACGGCATTGCGCTGACCACATTGCCAATTATTAACCGATTACTGCAATCAGAAATTCACCTAACGCTTTTCACCAGTTGGCAGATGCCTCTGTTTATTGGTGTCGTCATTTTATCGGTTATCTTTCTTGCAGGTTCTTATCCCGGACTGGTACTTGCGGGTTTCAAGCCCATTCGTGCCTTACAAAGCAAAATCAGTCAAAAAGAAATCGGTGGCCTGTCTCTGCGGCGTATTTTAGTAATCGGGCAGTTTACAATTTCGCAGGTTCTCATTATTGGAATTATTATTATAGCAAGCCAAATGCGCTACGCGCAGGAAGCTGATCTAGGTTTCGACAAAGAGGCGATTGTGAATGTACCTATTCCACTACCGGGCGATGCAACCAAAATGAAAACGCTGAAAAATCGATTGGAGCAGATAAATGGTATTCGGCACGTTACACTTAATTTTCGTCCGCCGGCTACTTCATCGAATAGTACTACCGGTGTAAAATATGATAATCGACCGGAAACGGAGACTTGGAAAATCAATATGAAATTCGGTGATGAAAACTACCTTTCTACTTTCGATATCCCATTGGTAGCCGGCCGTAATGTGCTGCCTTCCGATACCATAAGGGAATTTTTGGTGAACGAAACCTTTGTAAAAAAACTCAACCTGAGCAACGCGGCAGACGTTGTCGGGAAGAAGATTGCTGTCAATGGCGATGGATACAAAGGAGTTATAGTTGGTGTCATGAAGGATTTCTATAATCAATCATTCCACGCCGAAAAAGAAGCTATTTGTTTGATGACTTGGACCGCCTATTATTTCAATTGCTCGATAAAATTGGACGGAAAACAAATGTCGCAGGTGATGTCATCCGTCGAGCAGATATGGAGCGATACCTATCCCGAATATGTCTATTCCTATGATTTCTTTGATGATGCCATTGCTGAATTTTATGAAGTAGATCACATTATTCTTCGATTGGTACAAGGATTTGGATTCATTGCCATACTGATTGGTTGCCTAGGGCTTTACGGTCTGATTTCTTTCATGGCCTTACATAAAACAAAAGAAATTGGCGTAAGAAAAGTATTGGGGGCAAGTATTCCGCACATTTTATGGATCTTCGGAAAAGAATTTACCAAGCTTTTATTAATTGCATTCATTATAGCTGCTCCAATGGCCTGGTGGGGTATGGGAAGATACTTACAGGACTTTTCTTATCGAATTCCAATTAGCTGGGAAATCTTCATTAGTGCAATTGGCATAACGTTCATCGTTGCAAGCAGCACGGTAGCTTATCGATCGTATAAAGCAGCTATTGCAAAACCCATCAAGAGTTTAAGAACGGAGTGATTCAAGTATTGTTTTGCCCTTCTTTCAGTTTGTCCATTGATTGATATTAAAAACCAATTAAAAGTTACTTTATGAAACGCCTTGTATATCTTTTGACTTTAATCTGTTTACTCTCTGCCACCGTTTCCTGTCAACAAAAACCGAGCGTCCCATATACCTTAGCAGTACCTAAAGGATGGACAGTTGAAACTTTCCCCATTCCAATTGATTTCGCACCGAACATTCCCTATAAAGGAACGGAAGAGGTACGCTTCACCCCTGGCTGGGGTGCTCCGGGCGCGCAACATTGGTCTTATTCATTTTTATGGTGGCTGGAGGGTAGGCCTCTCATTAATGAAGCGAGCTTACAACGTGATCTCGAAGCATACTATGGTGGTCTCGTAGGCCGTAATATTACCAAACGAAATATCCCGGCCGATAAGGTCGTACCTACTAAAGTTATGATTAAAAAAATAGAAACGGCACCTCAGGACGAAGCCACTTTTTCTGGTACCATTAATATGCTAGATTATATGCCGGTAGTACCCATCGAGCTAAACTGTGTTATCCACTTGTTCAGGTGTAAGGAAGATAATCGTACAGGCATCTATTTCGCGGTGTCGCCTAAAAAACTGAATGATCCATTATGGCAAGAATTTGAAAAGTTGCTGACAGTAAATTGCCGCCAATAACTACTCCAGAAGATTATATCGTTTTTAGTTACGGCACTTGTGCTGATAGAGAGCCTTTTTATAATAAATAAGACCCGCCAGCTGTTCAACTGAAGCTTGGCAGGTACAACAAGACAAGTATAGTAACATACTAGATAACAGCAAAATATGCTGTAATTTGTGTGTTTAACTATGATGCAAAGCTATATGCTTCCCATTCCCTATCCTTACGGGAAACCGGAAAAAATCCTATATTTCGAGCGGGATGAGATCCATTGCGATGATGCCCAATTTTAAAGACTACTCGGCAGTGGCAATTGCGGCATCGAATATGTCTCGCGGAGGTTTTTGGCAAATAAAAATAAGCACTATTTGGATAGCCCAATCAGTGCGTCAACATACTGCTGAAGCGACGTTTCTCCACGTATTGGCGATTTGGGTTTTTCAAAATCTTGTTTTAAGGTTAATCTGGTCATGTTAACCATTGACTCAGCCGATTCTTCAGAAAATCCGGCTTTCATTAAAAAGTCTAGCCATTCATCCGGTTTAATTTCAACTGTTTGTACAGGTGTATCCAATGCCTCAGCAAATGCACATGATACATCCTTGGGTGAGTAATCTTGCGGCCCTTCTACGTAGTGCGGGCCAGCCGTGTCAACTTCATTTGTTAAGAACCTTGCCGCGAGTCTTGCTATATCGACAGGAGCTACCATCGGAATCCGAAAATCTGGTGGAAAAAGGGAGTAAATCTTCCCTTCAGTCTTGGCCGTTTCGATGGCCATATTCCAGTTGCTCATGTAATAAGCTCCACGGATAATGATGGTGGCAGGCCGTAACCGGGCCAAAGATTGTTCCATATGGTGAAGAACCCCCAAATCCCCAATGTTGTTACCTACTTGTGCCCCATAAGTTGATTCTGCCACTACCTTTTCCAGATTTGAATTTTCAATGGCCTTAATAATCGAATCCACTGTTTTAAATTCCTGCTCCGATGCATTTTTTGAGATATCGCCCGGTGGGTTTAGTAAGAACAACCGCTGTCCTTTATTAAAAATCTGTGTCAATTTTTCCGTATCGCGTACATCAACAACTGCTGGTCTTGCTCCTAGGTGTTCAATTTGCTGAATGCGGTCCTTATTGTGTGTAATGCCGATCACTTTTTTTTCTTTTTGCGCTAACAATTTCGTCAATTCCGAACCGATATTGCCTGTTGCCCCTAATACGATATACATACATATTAATTTTTGATCTCTATGAAGAATACAACAAGCTGCTTATTACATTGTTTATCGACAATCTCGCCAACAGAAACCTGCAATCAAATGACAACATCACAATAAGCTACCGGTATTGTTGGGTTTTTGTTGAACTGCTAATAGAAAAGCAGCTGTACTACCCACCCATACCGAATAATCGAGTGGTGCTTTTATTCCCAAAGAAACCGTCATTGAAAGAGCAAATAGCAACAGTAGAATTCCCGTAGCAATAGCGGTCCATTTTAATTTAAAGCCCAAAATCAGTAATAGCGATAACACAATTTCCAAAAAAGTGGCTGCATAAGCGGAAAATCTGCTTAAAGTTGGAGGAAGAAAAAATGTGAGCGTTGCCGTATATTCTTCAAAACGCTGCCAGTTTCCCCAGGCTGAATTATCTCCCCAAAAACCTAGTCTGTCTGCAACTGCTGAGAGCATCGTCATAGCAAGAGCAAACCTTAAAAACAGTTGCGGAAATTGTACTAATTTCATGGCCATATCTAAATTTTTAAATTAACAGTACAAAATTACTAACAGAAAAGCACATGAAACTTAAGTTGGTTTAAGAAATGCTTACCACCATACTTAAGGTTTTATTCCGTTATACTAGAAATATGATGTTAGTGCATCCACTTTAAAAACAGAAGCTTGTAAAAATTCTCATTGGTAATAACAAGGAGATGATAATTATAGGCAAAACGATAGCGGATATAAAAATACCTGACAGCCTAATTGCAAGGCAGGCTCAAACACAGCGTTTGTATAATGCTAGAAGTTAATTGGCGAGAACAATTGCAATATGAAAACCGTTATTTCTAAATAATTGCGTTAGTTCCTTTAGATGGAATGTGCAATATTTTTTAGCAAATTTAAACGGAATGTCCAGACAAATCTTCAATAGAACCATAAAAGTTGATGGAATTGATCTTTTCTACCGGGAGGCCGGCGATAAAAAAAATCCATCGCTACTGCTCTTACATGGATTCCCGACTTCATCGATAGCTTTCAAAAATTTAATGATTGCGATGTCTGATCAGTATCATCTTGTCGCTCCGGATTATCCCGGATTTGGCTTCAGTGAATTTCCCGTGCCGGATACTTTTGACTATACGTTCGGGAATCTATCTGTTTTGATAAACAAACTGACTGAGGCGATAGATTTAAACAAATACTTTATTTATCTCCATGACTATGGTGCACCGATTGGACTTCAACTATGCATCAATCACCCGGAGAAGATTGCAGGTATTATTGTTCAGAGCGGTAATGCGCACCGAGAAGGCATGGGACCTGAATGGGACGAGTATATCGACTACTGGTACAACCCAACGGCTGAAAAGAAAAAAAAGCTCATTAAGTTTTTAAGCGTAGAAGGTATAAAAAACCAATACTTCGGTGGGCTTCCCAAAGAAGCATTATCGAGGGTCAGTCCGGAATTTTGGATGCTTGACTGGGAGTTTTTGAAGAGGCCGGGTAATATCGAAAAGCAGTTTGAGTTAAACTGTGATTTCAAAACCCACCTAGAAATGTTTCCTGTTTACCAGGCCTATTTTCGCGAACACCAGCCACCGGCTCTTGTCATTTGGGGAAAATATGAAATTTTCTTTTCAGTGGAAGAAGCCCCTTGTTACAAACGTGATCTGCCCGAAGCCCAAATCCATATTTTAGACGGTGGGCACGATGTGTTGGATACGCACTTTGATGAGGTGTTGACGCTAATAAGAAATTTTATAAACGAACAAGCGTTTTGATCGCCGAGAAGCGTATGCCGTTTATGTAAAGATAACCGCCAACCATTCAGCGCCAAGTATCACTTTTTCAAGTAATGAAGCGCCACATATCCCGATTTTAAAAATTTTTTATCAATCAGCTTCAAATTAAGGTTTTCCTGAAGACTGCCGGCAGCTAGCAATGGCCGTCCTCTCCCAACGATGATTGGATGGACAACTAAATTAAATTCATCAATAAGACCTGCACGTATTAATTCAGGGAGCAGGCTGACAGAATCAATTAAAATTTTTTTACCCGGTTGTTGTTTCAGCTTCCGGAGTTCTTCCGCAGGATTGCTACGAACAATCCGCGTATTGTTCTCGGCGCTTGCTAATGATCGGGAAATAACAACTTTGTCAATAGCAGTAAGCCTTTCTGCAAATTTATTTTCGTCTGCGGTGCCCGATTGGTTTTTGGCAACATCCGCCCAATAGGGAAACATAAGCTGATACATGACACGACCGAAAAAGAGCAGGTCTACGTCATCCATTATTGCCGTGAAATAATCATGAAGCTCTTCATCGGGATTAAAAATCGTGTGATCACAATATCCATCGATGCTTATATTCATGCTAAATGTTACGGTTCTCATGCCAATTTTTTTGATGTTAAAAGATAAATCAAAAATAAGAGACTAGCTGAAATATGAGAAGGGTTATCCGCGACAAAAAAAGGGTCAATGGGTCAAATCAGTACTCGTTCCGGGATGTAGCTTCTTTCGTCGGACTGACTGCAGAAAACAAGATTTCAGAACCACATTCTTGTCATAATTGTTTTTGTTTTCAAATTGAAAACTTGTTACCTTGTAGATATGAATATAATCGTATGACGACTGGCATTATATATCGTGCAGGGAATAACAGTATCAACACTTAACGTAATACAAATCTTTCATATGACGCCACAAGAAGTCCTCAGGCAACATATCCATAAAACTATTCAGTTGAGCGATGAACAGTTTGATTATTTCTTTTCCCTCTTTAAGCCAATTTCTTTCAAAAAAGGGCAACAACTTATTCATGTGGGAGACGAGGTTGATTGCGAATATTTCGTGTTAAGTGGCTGCTTGAAGACGTTTTTCGTAAATGACGAACAAAAAATGCACATTTTGCAATTTGCCATGCGAACTTGGTGGGCATCCGACTATAAAGCTTTGTACAATAATGAAAGAGCTACTGTAAACGTTGACTGCGTTGCGGATGCAGAAACGCTTTGTCTCCACAGTGAAGAGAGGGAAAAGGCTTGTAAAGAAATTCGCGAAATTGAAACTTTTCTAAGATGGCGTTCCAATAAAGGTTATATCAGTTTGCAAAAAAGAATTTTATCGCTATTAAATAACGATGCCCGTAGTCGGTACGAGGAACTAATGCACCAATATCCTGAATTGTACAATCTTGTTCCGAAACATTTGATCGCAGCATATTTGGGAGTTTCAAGAGAAACGCTCAGCAGACTTTACCATAGTAAATGATGTGACCTAGCTCACTAAAAATAGCGGCTTTCTAAAATGTGATCTATATCACCTAATGATGCTGTTTTTTATCCGCTACTTTGTACTATCATTTTATGACAATAAAAATTAAAAGAAATGGATAAAGTAATTTTTAAAGTACTAATTGTACTTACCTCTCACGATCAACTGGGAGATACCGGTGAAAAAACAGGTTTTTGGGTGGAAGAGTTTGCCGCTCCTTATTACGTTTTGGCCGATGCAGGCGTAGAGGTCACGATCGCATCACCCGAAGGCGGACAACCTCCGATAGATCCTAAAAGTGCACTTCCTGATTTCCAAACGGAAGCCACCAAACGTTTTGATGCAGACAAGGCTCTGCAGGAAAAATTGGCACATAGCATTCCGTTAAGTGATGTGAATGAAAAAGATTACGATGCGGTATTCTATCCGGGAGGCCACGGACCGCTTTGGGATTTAACCAACGATGCGCGTTCCATTAAACTGATCGAAGCGTTTTGGAAAGAAGGTAAGCCGGTTGCTGCCGTTTGTCATGCGCCTGGCGTATTACGGTTTGTGAAAGATGCAGAGGGAAATCCCCTGGTAAAAGGAAAAAAAGTTACCGGTTTTTCCAACACTGAAGAAGAAGCGGTTCAATTAACAGATGTTGTTCCTTATTTGGTGGAAGATGAGTTAAAAAAACTTGGTGGAAACTATAGTAAAACGGAGGACTGGAAGAGCTACTCTGTGCAGGATGGGAATCTAATTACCGGACAAAACCCGGCGTCTTCAGAAGAAGCAGCTAAAAAGCTGCTTGATTTACTAAGAAAAAGCTAGCGGATTAATCCCATAACTTTAAGGGTCAGGAGGAAAGTTCTGACCCCTAAAAGCCATCACATGGCTACTAATGGATTTTACCTCCTTTAATAGCATTTTCTTATCCTATGTTATTTTGTGCTTTCGTTAATGTCCTTAACTTTACGTCTCACTAGTTGTAATGTCATATGCTTGATATCATTATAGAATCCAGACAGGCCGAAATTGCTCCCGGTTTTGCCGTTAAACGTATTCTTCCCTATCAACTTCGCAGAATGGTTGGGCCCTTTATTTTTATGGATCATGGCGGACCGGTAAATATTCCGGCAGCGACGGTCAATAAACTGGATGTGTTGCCGCATCCGCATATTGGTCTATCTACGGTAAGTTATTTGTTCAGCGGCAATGTAACCCACCGAGATAGTCTTGGCGTAGAACAAGTGATAAAACCGGGCGAAGTAAATTGGATGACTGCCGGAAAAGGCATTGCCCATAGCGAACGTTTCGAAGATCCCGCAATGCTGAACGGAGGCGAACTGGAAATGATACAGACATGGGTAGCACTTCCCGAGAAGGATGAAGAAAGCAATCCTACCTTTGACAACTATAAGCCCGAACAATTGCCCGTATTTACTGATACAGGTATTTGGATGCGTTTGATTGCAGGCGATGCATACGGATTGAAAAGTAATGTCAAAACGCACTCACCCTTGTTCTATGTGCACGTTATACTGGATCAGGGCGTCCGTTTTGGCCTGCCTACCGGGCATAGCGAAAGAGGCGCTTACATTGTTAGGGGCAGTGTCGAAGTAAATGGAGTAATCTATACCGCCGGAAAACTCATGGTATTTACTAAGGGTGTTGATCCGGTGATTATTGCCAAAGAACATACTACGTTGATGATGCTTGGCGGTGAACACTTAGGTGATCGGTATATCTGGTGGAATTTTGTTTCCAGTAGAAAAGAAAGGATTGAACAGGCCAAAGAAGACTGGAAACAAGGGCGTATCGATTTGCCACCCATGGATAATGAAGAGTATGTGCCCCTACCTGAAAGTAAAGGTAAACCCGCAGGAGGCCCTCCACCCAATGCACTTTCCTAATTCTGATGATTATTAATAGTTGAAAGGAGGTTAAAATTCACATTTTATTGCAAATTTAATTGTTCCAACAATTTCTCAGCTGTGGCCTGAATTGCGGGCACGGCAACTGAGTTTCCGAATTGCCTATAAGCCTGCACATCGGATACGCAGATTCTGTACGTGTCCGGAAAACCCTGCAAACGAGCCCACTCGCGAGGAGTCATTTTCCGGATTCCCTCTCGGTTCACTTCTCCTTTTATTTTTGTAACCGGTGTGAAATTCGTTAGTCTGTTATCGATTATTAAATTTCGTTCCCTTCCCATGCCTCCACAAACAACCGCATTGGCAATGCCATCATTTGGTATGATTTCAAATCCGAAGCCATTACCCTTACTTTCATGCCTGGCTTTATGTTCTTTTAACGTCTTTAAGTATTGCGTTGACAAGTAATATTTCACGGAGACTTCCTCTTCTTCAAAAATATCCTCGATGGCTACCGGTTCATCCAAGGGTTCAGGATATTCAAAGCGATCTATCCCCAAATCTTTGCGGTAACCCACAATAAAAATGCGTTCCCTGTTCTGTGGCACTCCGAAATTTTTGGCATTGACGATCTCCGGATCCGGAACAAAATAGTTTAGGTCATTCCGCAACACGTTCAATATCGTAGTTAAAGTGCGCCCCTTATCGTGATTTCTAAGCCCTTTTACATTTTCCAAAAAGAAGGCCTTCGGCTGATGTCGCTTGATAATCTCCGCAACATCAAAAAAAAGCGTTCCACGCGTATCTTCAAAACCACCTCTTTTTCCGGCAATGGAGAAAGCCTGGCAAGGAAATCCTGCACATAAAACATCAAATTGCTTTGGGATAAAGGCTTTTGTTGATTCTTTGGTGATATCTCCAAAAGGCACTTCCGCAAAGTTAGCTTCATAGGTACTTTTGGCACTCTCGTTCCACTCGCTGGTGAACACGCATTTTCCTCCAAGATTCTGACAAGCCAATCGAAATCCTCCAATCCCCGCAAAAAGATCTATAAATGTGAATTTTGGCCTGTCAGGAGAGGGGAAAGGAATATCCCACTTGATCGACTTAAGGTGCTGCATGGATATATCTCCGAATTCGGGGACATTCCGTTGAAGTTCTTCGTAAAAACTGTGCGCATATTGCTCATATGTCGCGCTCGATTCTAGATCCTGATTTTGCAAATAGTGGGTTAGGGTGGCAACATTGTCTGCGGAGCCATTTAATCTGTTAACACGCAAATGTTTCCTTATATCAGAATAGCGTAGTTTCATAAAATTTACGTGAGCACAAGTTTACAAATTTCTTTGTTGAAAGACCTCTCCTTGTGGAAAAGATATGTAAGAGAATGTATCGTGCGGCAATGATTCCAAATGTAACAAACTATCGATAAGCGTATTTGAAACGCTGTTCGTACATGGACGGTTACATCAAGTGGATAAGTAAAGAAGATTTTTCTTCAATCTCAGCTTTTATTCTCGCAACACTTTGTTCGATGGATAGATCTGTTGTATCAATGACATTTGATTCATAGTGCTCTAAGTTGTTAAATTGCTCCCACATCTTTTCCACCAACTCCGTGTTCGTCTCCTCGTCGAATTTGGAACGATTGATTGCCCGTTTCATCGTTTCTTCTTTTGTCGCTCTTAGAATAATGTAATGTACTTCATAATTATCCTGTACCGCTTGTAACCACGGGCCTAAGAACCACGGGCCAACAATCCCATCAATAACTACATCAAATCCACCACGTGCAAAACGTTTTGCAGCTTCCAAAAAGGCTTCAATAACAATTAAGTTCTGTTCCTGTGATTCCGGTAGAAATGGCGGTATTGCCCCCTTGCAGATATAGTGATAGAAGTCATCGGTGTGCAGGTGTACCGACTTTGATAAAGTAGATTCCTTAGCCACTATGGATGCCGTTGTACTTTTACCTGTCCCCGGCGAACCGGTAATTATGATCATTCTACCTTGTTTCATCACTATTCTCCCGAATTAAAATGTAAGCTTCTTTCTGCGATCAAATATATTGATATCTTGATGACTTTACCTATTTACAAGCTCCCTTTTCCGGCTAAAAATCTTTCATCAAACCTTATACAACGTCAAGCTTTCACTGTTGCCTTTCAGTCAACTGGCCGTCCTTTGGATTGGTACCCCTACACCCTTGTCGTCAACGTTAGCTAATTGATCAATCCCTCAAAAACGTCGGCCAATTCGTTTGGAGCGGTAATCATCGCGTCATGGCCGGTGCGAAGTTCAATATGTTGCCAACTCAGGTTTTTGTCTGCCTGAACCTTATCGCTCATTTCTTTCATTATAGGCAGTTGTGGGCGGGTACATGCGATATAGACTAGCGGTAGGCCATTCCCATATTTATGCTGTAGTTTCAGTGGTTGAGCAAACGTATTAAAAGGTTGAGGCGTCAATCTTTTCTTAACCGAAGTAGCCACAACAGCATCGGTAACACCAAATAAGGCCACATCAAAAGGTTCGAAGTTCTCCTTCCTCTTGATGTTTTTTAATTGTAGTTGCTGCACACCGTCGGGCTGTAGAGAAATAGCGCTTTGTCCATTTTCAACAATCATCGCATCAAGAAAAATCAATTTCGATAATCGTTCCGGAATACGGTCGGCAACGCCCGCAATAACAGCACCGGCATAACTATGTCCAACCAGGTAAACATCGTGCAAATCTTCCATTTCTATCAGATGGACAATATCGTCAATATGCGTATCCAGGTTTACCTTTTCGCTAACCAAATGTTTACGTTCACCAAGTCCGGTAAGTGTTGGTGTAAAAACTTCGTAGCCCTTGTCGATAAGGTTTTGCTTTACGTCCGACCAACACCATCCGCCATGCCAAGCGCCATGAACGAGTACAAATACCGGGTTATTTTTGGGAGCTTTTGCCGTCGCAAAGATATGGACGCTTGTCAATAATAGTAATAATACTACGCTTTTAAACTGTTTCATTCTAAAATATTTTGTTTCTTAACTGCCTTATGAAACCTCCTTTTTTTTTACCTTTTGTGTTAGCGGTACTACCGCGGAGGTTTCATTTTTAATAAATTTGTATGATTAAACGAAGACTACAAAAGTATGGTGAGGTGTTAGGCAACACAATAACTCATCCCAAAGTGAGTAAAAATTATCAAGATTACACTATGGCAACCCCCCGGAAAGAACTATCGACCAACAGCGAAAATCGGCAGACATTAGCAGAAGCCTGCGACGTAAATGACGTACTGGCCAGTATTTCACTGCGATGGAAAATGCAATTATTATATTGTATCAATGAAGGTATCGCTCAGTTCACCGCGTTGAAAAAAAACTTCCCCACGCTTTCCGATCAGATCTTAGGCAAAAGGCTTAAAGAATTAAAAGAAGAATCACTCATCACTGCTAGCGATATTCCGGATACCACACCGCCACAGATTCGCTACACAACGACTGAAAAGGGGAGAGAACTCTTAGCCATCATTTTGGATTTACATCATTGGGGATTGAAATGGAAAACCGTGGGCAATAATTATTGTACAGCTAATGGCTAACAATTTGTCGTTGCCAACACAAAGATAACTTCGAGAAAATCAATAAACTGCGTGGCATTAGGTTTATGAAATAAAAAAAGCTTCAACTAAACGATGCATTTGATTGTTCCAGTAGAAAACAACTAGATATAGTAGATGTCAAGAACATCAAGAATGCAAGGGATAGGAACAACATAGAAGAATATGAGTAAGTTTAGTGAAAAGTTTGAAGCGGCGGCAAATAAAATTACCCAGTGGACGGGATCTTCCTGGGCATTCGGGATCGCTTTAGGATTTATTGTTGGGTGGGCTGCGTCGGGTCCTGTTTTTGGATTTTCAGATACCTGGCAGTTAGTCATAAACACCAGCACCACCATCATTACTTTTTTAATGGTTTTTCTTATACAGAAAACCCAGAATAAAGATTCAAAAGCTACTCAATTAAAACTGAACGAGCTGGTAGCGGCTAGTCGCAAAGCAAGTAACCGGCTTGTAGATATTGAGGATCTGAGCGAGGAAGAACTTGATACATTGCATAAGTATTACCAGATCATTTCCGATAGAGCCGAAAATGAAAAAGATATCCATAAGTCCCATTCAATCGAATCTGCGCAACGGCTGCACCAGTATAAGATGACAAAAAAGAATACAGAACCCGAAAACGGTGAATAAAAAATTGCAACAGATATCGCTGCTTTATTTTCCACTCCGGCTTTACTCGTAATGTGATTGAACCTGACCGTTTAGCCTATACGATCTTCAATTAGCTTTCCAATGGTGTCTTGATTTAGCATAGTTTCTGTAGTCGTCGCGCCTTCTGAAGTTTTCATGAACCAATTACCGTCAGTATCTTTGTTTATTACATATGACCTATCGCCAATGTCTTCCGTTAAGATGAACGTATTCTCTTCGCCGGACGGCTTAACATTAAAGTCGCCTAAACCCGGTATTGTTAAAGTGAATGTTTTCATAATCGATGTTTTCTGAATAAACAATTCAGATAACCGCTTGTGTGGTAAAGGGCAATAAAATGTATGGAATAAATATACGCTATAAGGCAACTGAAATTTCATTTCATTCGTGTTGGATGTAAAGTTGCGGTGGTGAGAAACTCAAGGTGGTCAAACTGGTAGTCAAATTAATGTATTAGCCGATAGACAAAGAGAAGTTAGCTTAATAAAGTTAAAAAGATCAAAATTACTATTTCTAAAAATTCTAGAAGGCATATAGCAGTTGCTGTTTAAAAGATGAACCCGAACTGAAAAGCGGCAGTCACGGAGGCGGTATGTTCATTGCCGAAACGGATCGGGACCGGAACTGCCAGAAATAGATTTCCCGAATGCCCCTTGGTGATGACCTTGCTCAGAACCGGTGTGAAGCCGAACCTGCCCGAAGTTTCAAAGGCGGCCCTTCCGATAAAGGTAAAGCCCTTGCCCAGCGGAAAAAGCGCGCCGGGATGAAACAGGAAATTACTCATCCTGCTCTTTCCGTGCTGTACGCTGATATAAGGCACCATCTCCAAGGAAAAGCCTAGATGCCCATCCCTGCGGATGTTTATGCCGGTTGGCATGCCTACTACATATCGATCTTTAAAATTTGGTGTGAAATCGCCCGATGCATAAGTGACAATCGGATGCACAACGCCGACATAGGCAGTCACCTTTACCGGTGCATCAATCTCCTGTGATGCTGCGCCGACTGAATATGCCAGAAGCAGTGTAACCGATACTGTGGTCTTATAGAAGAGGGTATAAGATTTTTCTTTTAGGTACTTCATCGATCTTGCTAACATTTATGCAAGAATAATGAACAGGGCCATCGAAAAATAGAACATTATCTACCCTTTTGTATATCCTTTACCTTTGATTATTTTTTTTCGATACACCGAGGGATTGGAGCCCATGTGTTTATTAAAAATCCGGGTAAAATGGCTCTGGTCCGAAAAGCCGGTCAAGTAAGCAATCTCCGTAAGATTAAGTGACGGATCGGCCATCAATTCGATTGCTTTCTCGATACGCTTTTTACGGATATATTCACCGAAATTAACGTTATCAAAATATTTTGAAAACTCTCTGGAGAGGTAAGTAGGACTGAGTTCAAGTTCATCGGAAAGCTGATGAAGGGTCAGGTTCATGTTGGTGTCCACCTGATCCTGGATCAGCTCCCTGAGAGTAACCACCCATTCCGGCATCTGCTCTTTGCGTCGTTGTTTCAGGTACCGTTGGTAGATTTGCAGAAGTAGTTGTTCCACCGGACTATCACCTCCATGCCGTTGCCTGAAAAGATGCTGTGCCCAGCTGTAAAGACCGTCGTAGATAATCATTCCCAGCTCTAACAGTTCACGGTCGTCCTTTATATTATAAACCAATCCGGCAAAAATCGCTTCCAGGCCTGCAGCCTGTGGCGCAAAATCATGCCGGTCAGTATCTGCACCACGGACTATTTTGGCGATCCTGTCGAGCGCAGGATTTTTCAGCTCATATTTTTTGATGAAATAATCGAAAGTGCATTTATCCTCATAATGGCTATATTCAACACCAGGTATATCAAAGGGTGTGGCACCTGTCTGTTCCGCCACCCGGATCACATCTTCGGCCGAGACAAAAACAATCTCCGCACCGGGGTCGATAAACCGCTTTATCAGCCAGGGGCAGGCTATTCTATCGATCTTGGGCCGTTCTCTTGTAATCCATTTCATTGAATGATTTGTAGGCTAAGTATGGCTAATATCCATAAAATTCGTTACACTAACAATTTCGATCCGAAAGCCGTTGAAAAGTTTGCAATCAATTAATAACCATTAAATAGATGACAATAATAAAAAAATTACCTTTTTAATTTCAGATAGGGTTGCTTAGTTTATTACTTAGCTTTACTTTTGCTGCGTGAAAAGGTTTTTTCTCTATATAATGCTTATACTATTGATAAGCGAGGCAACCTCACTCTATCAACTGGCAAAGCTGCCAAGTTTATACAGGCATTTTATAGAACATAAAACGCTTTCGCCAACGGTTAGTTTTACCGAGTACCTTTCAATGCACTATTGGGGGCAAGACCTCAACGACGATGATGACGAAAAGGATATGCAACTGCCGTTTAAAAAGTTCGATATCCATACTCCCGTTTTCCTTTTCGTAGCATTCGATAAATCATTTGCTATCAAGCCCGAATACTGGCCGGTTAATCTCGACTTTGCACGGGATCGGCTTGTTGTATACTTCAGTCCCGAACAGAACTCGCTCTTTCGCCCGCCTAGAGTGTAAATACATTTAATCATGACATGCAGGGAATGTTCCCTGTAAAAGCGCTGTCCGCCGTAAGGGGGCCGGTATGTGTTTTCATGTATTTACTTTAAATTCCATGTTAAATAAAATCATTCAGTTTTCAGTTAAAAATAAACTGGCAATTGGTATATTTATGTTGCTGTGGGTAGTTTATGGCGGTTACCAGATCACCCAACTACCCATCGATGCCGTTCCGGATATAACCAACAACCAGGTCCAGATTATTACCACAGCCCCGTCCCTTGGTGCAGAGGACGTAGAACGATTAATTACATTTCCGATAGAACTAGCAATCAGTAACGTTCCGGGCATACAGGAGAGCAGGAGTATGTCCCGATTCGGACTTTCCCTTATCACGATTGTGTTTGACGAAGGTACCGATGTTTACTGGGCGCGCCAGCAGGTTACTGAAAGGCTTTCGCAGGTAGAAATCAACGAAAATGCCAATGTTCCGTCCCTTGCGCCGGTAACTACCGGTTTGGGCGAAATATATCAGTATGTGTTAAAACCCAAAAAAGGGTATGAAGATAAATTCACCTTGGCTGACCTCCGCTCTACACAGGATTGGCTCGTAAGAAGGCAGCTATTGGGTACACCCGGCGTAGCTGATGTCTCTACCTTCGGAGGTGAACTTAAGCAATATGAAGTTTCGGTAAACCCGGCAAGGCTCAAGGCACTCAACCTAACTATAAGCGATATTTTTACCGCTCTGAGCAGAAATAACCAAAATACCGGGGGTGCCTATATTGAAAAGGGCCCCTCCGTTCTATATATTCGAAGCATTGGCCTTACCAAATCAATTGAAGACATCAATAAAATCGTAGTAAAGAGTAATGGCGGGCAGCCCATACTCATCAGCCATGTAGCCGAAGTCCGTTTGGGTTCAGCTATACGTTATGGAGCATTAACCATGGCTGGTTTAGGGGAAGTAACCGGCGGCATTGTGATGATGCTCAAAGGCGGAAACTCTTCCGAAATTATCAACAACGTTAAGCAACGGATCGCTGAGATACAGAAGACCCTTCCTGAGGGATTAGCGATCGAACCTTTCCTTGACCGCACCAAGATGGTTAACAACGCTATCGGCACCGTAGAGCACAACTTGCTTGAGGGTGCATTGATCGTCGTGCTCGTGCTGGTACTCTTTTTAGGGAATCTACGGGCGGGATTAATTGTAGCTTCTGTTATTCCCTTATCCATGCTCTTTGCCATAACCATGATGAATACCTTCGGTGTAAGTGGCAATTTGATGAGCTTGGGGGCCTTGGATTTTGGACTCATTGTAGACGGTGCCGTCATTATCGTTGAGGCAATTCTGCACCATCTTCATTTTTCTAAAAAATATAACGATGTCACTCGTATTTCGCAGGAGGAGATGAACCGCGAAGTAACCAAGTCCGCATCACGCATGATGAATGCGGCCGTCTTCGGTCAGATCATTATCCTGATTGTATATTTACCAATTCTTTCCCTTACGGGGATTGAAGGAAAAATGTTCAAGCCAATGGCTCAGACCGTGGCATTTGCCATTCTGGGAGCCTTTATCCTTTCGCTCACCTACGTGCCGATGGTAAGTTCGCTGTTTATCAGTAAAAAGATAACGCATAAGCCGAATCTGTCCGACCGTATCATGACACGGATAGAAAATGGGTACCGGCAAATGTTGGAGAAGGCTTTATCGATCCGTCGGTCGCTGGTCATGTTCGCGTTTATATTGTTCGGTGTGTCTGTGCTTATGTTCATGCGCATGGGCGGCGAGTTTATACCCCAACTGGAAGAGGGCGATTTTGCCGTCGAAACCAGGTTATTGGTGGGCACCAACCTCAGTACCACCATTAATGCCATTGACCGTATCGCCGAAACGTTGCAAGCGCAATACCCCGAAGTTGAAAAAGTGGTGTCGAGAATCGGCAGCGCCGAAATCCCGACCGATCCTATGCCTATTGAGGGGGGAGACATGATTGTTGTGCTGAAGCCGAAATCAGAATGGACCAGCGCGGAAACTTTTCCGGAGCTTGCCGGTAAAATGGCTGCGACTGCACAGGAAGTTATGCCTGGTGTAACCACCGGCTTCCAGTATCCCGTTCAGATGCGGTTCAATGAGCTCATGACCGGCGCAAAACAAGACGTTGTTTGTAAAATCTTCGGTGAGGACCTCGAGAAACTAGCGACCTATGCCGATCAGCTGGGCGCCATTGCAAGAACGGTGGATGGAACAGCCGATCTTTATGTTGAAAAAGTGACCGGTATGCCTCAGATCGTCATTGATTTCAACCGTAGTGAGATCGCTAAATACGGCATGGATATCGAAAGCCTAAACCGTACCATCAACGCAGCCTTTGCCGGCGCCGAGGCTGGAAAGGTTTACGAAGGCGAAAAAAGCTTTGATCTGGTGGTAAGAGTTAGCAGCGAGGGGAGAAAAAGCATAGAAGATGTCCGTAACCTGCCCGTATCTACCCCTATGGGGGTTCAGGTACCGCTCTATCAGGTGGCCGATATACAGGAGATCGAAGGGCCAAATCAGATACAACGCGAAAATGCGCGCAGGCGGATTATTGTGGGCTTCAATGTACGGGGACGTGACGTACAAACCATTGTTGAAGAACTCCAGCAGAAGATTGGCGCTAAAATGAAGTTAGATGCAGGTTATAGTATAACCTACGGGGGGGCTTTTGAAAATTTGCAACAGGCTAAGAGCAGGTTGAGCATCGCTGTCCCGGTTGCGCTTTTACTCATTTTTGTAATGCTATATTTTGCGTTTTCGTCCTTTAAAGAGGGCGCACTGATCTATACTGCCATACCATTGTCAGCCATCGGCGGAGTATTTGCCCTAACCTTAAGAGGCATGCCCTTCAGCATTTCTGCCGGTGTCGGATTTATTGCCCTCTTCGGCGTAGCGGTGCTGAATGGGATCGTGCTGATTTCCGAATTTAACCGAATAAAAAAAGAAGGCGTAATAAGCGATCCGAAGCAGCTCGTGATGACCGGAACCCGTAACAGGTTACGTCCGGTACTGATGACAGCGGCGGTAGCTTCGCTCGGTTTTCTACCCATGGCACTCAGCAATGGCGCCGGGGCGGAAGTACAGCGGCCTTTGGCCACGGTGGTGATCGGAGGGCTTATAACAGCCACCCTGTTAACATTATTTGTCCTGCCTTCACTGTACCTGCTCTTTAACAGAACCGCTAAGCTCAACATGAATAAAAGTTTAAGTGCGATCATTGCATTTATGTTCCTTGCTTATCCGGCTACCGCACAGGAGCAGCCGGTAAAAGTAAGCCTTGACAGCGCGTTGAAGATGGCAATACGGAATAATAGGCAATTGCAGAGTACACGCATGGAACAACAAGCTGTTGAAGAACTGCAGCACAGCGGGTTCGATCTGCCTAAGACGCAATTGTCTGGCGATTACGGGAAATTTAACAGCATACACAATGACAATAGGATCGGCGTGAGCCAATCTTTCAACTTTCCCACCGTATATACTAATCAGAAAAAGATGCTGCAGGCAAACTTCGAAGCCTCACGTGCACAGACTAGGTTGAGCGAGCAGGAGCTTAAAGCCAGTGTCAGGTTGGCATTTTTCGATTACGCTGTAATGAATAAGCGGAAACAGCTGCTGCTCTATGCAGATAGTATCTACCGATTATTCGAGGCCAAATCACTGAAGCGTTTTGAGAGCGGCGAGGCCAATATCCTGGAAAAAACGGCAGCGCAATCCCACAGGCAGCAAATTACCAATCAGCTGAATATGCTTGAAAAAGACCTTGCTATTGTGAACAAACAGTTTAATCTGTATTTACAAGATAGTATGATGTACGTTCCCGATCTCGCGCAGTCGAAAGTTGCTGTTGCTCAATCATTAATAGATGATTCCGTTGTGACCGGTGAGCTTCCGGCGGCCGCGCTGGCCAGACATGCGGAAGAAGCTGCCCGCAGCCGGTGGCGGGTAGAGCGTGCCCGCCTTCTTCCCGATCTCACAATAGGTTACAACAACCAAAGTCTGCAAGGAGTTCAGAATGTGAACGGGCAGGATGTTCTTTTCAGCGGTAGGGATCGCTTCAATTATTTCAGCGCGGGAATAAGTATTCCGTTGTTCTTCAAGGCCCAATCGTCCAAAGCAACAGCAGCGAAGCTGCAATGGCAGAGTCAAATAAAAAAAGCCGATCAAGTTCAATTGCAATTACATGCTGAAATTATGAACGCCCGCGCTCAGGTGCAGAAATTTGAGGAGAGTCTCGCATATTACGAAAATCAAGGACTTAGCAATGCAGATTTGATCATTGCTACGGCAGACCAACAGTTTCAGGGTGGAGAAATCGATTACCTACAGTGGGTTATCTTGGTAGATCAAGCCATCACCATCAGAAACGAATACATCAATATGCTCGGCAGTTATAACCAGGCCGTTATCCAATTACAAAAATTAAACGATCAATAATTTAAAATGAAAGCATTTATATACAGTTGCATCTGCCTTTGGTTGCTGGCGGCATGCAGCAATCAAAATAAGCAAGAGACGGAATCGACTAGCCAAAAAGACAGTACGATCAGTCCTATTACTGAAACTGTACGACTCACTTCGCAGCAGCTAAAAAGCGTCGGCATCGAAGTTGGCAACCCTGAGTCGGGCAGCGTAAGTGGCAAGCTTACACTGCAAGGAGCAGTAGAGGTGCCGCCCCAGAATATTATTAGCCTGAGCTTTCCTATGGGAGGGTATCTGAAATCCACAGCGATGTTACCCGGAACACATGTGAGCAAGGGACAGGTGTTGGCCATCATGGAAGATATGCAGTTTATTCAATTACAGCAAGATTACCTAACGGCGAAGACCGACTTTGAGTTGGCAGAAAAGGAGTTTATTCGTCAACGTGAACTTAATAGCAGTAAAGCAAGCAGCGATAAGGTCTTCCAGCAGGCGAATGCCCAAATGGAACGCCAAAGAATTTTAATGAATGCGTTGGGTGAAAAACTAAAGCTGATCGGTATCAATATCAATAACCTGAACGCATCCAATATATCTAAAAGTGTAGCGGTATTATCGCCCATCAATGGTTTTGTGTCCAAAGTAAACGTAACGGTCGGCAAATATACTGCTCCAACCGATGTACTATTTGAGCTGGTAGATCCGCGTGATATCCATTTGGTATTAAACGTATTTGAGAAAGATTTAGCGAGCGTGGCTGTTGGCGAGCAGGTGGCCGCCTATTCCAATAGTGAACCGGATCGAAGATTTGATGCCGAAGTCATCCTGATCAATAAAACACTTGATGCCAATCGCATGGCAGAGGTACATTGCCACTTTAAAAAATATGACACCTCGCTTGTGCCCGGCATGTTCATGAATGCCGAAGTTTCAATCAAGGATATGCCGGCACTTACCGTACCGGAGGATGCGGTTGTCAGGTGGGAGAACAAACATTATGTATTTGTGGCCCAAAACACCGGAGAATTCCGGATGGTGGAGGTAAAGCCAGGAATGCTGAATGATAAACATCGGCAAATAGAGAGTAATGAGATTACGTCGGCATCTAAGGTAGTGCTCAAAAACGCATATACATTACTTATGAAAATCAAGAATACAGAAGAAGAAGGTTGATATCCACAGGTATTCCCGCGTGAGCAAGCAAGTCGGAGTATCTCTACTAATGGTTTGTTTGTTAGTTAAATGATTGTCTGAATTCAAAGGCGAAAGCTGTGTTTTTGTCTTGAAAAGTTTACTGCATGATTGCGACTGTTCAGAGCCTAATTCATTAGCCGCATTCAGCAATAATTTTCGGCAATTGACCAATATGAGGCCTACCCAATTTAAAGCGCAACGTATATTTCAAAAGAGTGCTTTAATACCATTCCAAAAAGATTGAGGATGAGTTACAGCAAAGTATATTATTTTCAATACTCCGGGCGCAAGTTCCAAGGCTGGAATAAATAGAATAACAAGTAAATAAGAAATAGCTTTTTGATTCTCAGAACGCATGGGTTTTATGTTCGATACAGTTTTCCAGACCGGCGTTAGTTGATTTTTATAATAAAACAATAAAAGGCCGATATAACACAAATAGCCAGTTAATCGGAAGGCAAATGCAAGTTTGAGACCGTAAGGCATAATCGTCAGATCAATAATCAAAATGTTCAGAACAATAGGGGCGAGCATCAGTGCCCCTATGATCATCGTTCTGTTATACAATAACATCAGAGAGGCTATAATTTGAGAGACGCCTATAAATATTTTGAAAGGCTGATGATCAAACAAGTACCAGGCAATTTTAAACAGGCTCAGATCCTTGATAGGTGTAGCCAGTTCTTTTTCGGTCAAATTACCGAACTGTCCGCCAGACAATTTTCCCGTTCCGTATGAAATAAAAATAAGCGCTAGTAAAATACGGATTGATAAGATAATGAGATCCGATATTCGTCTTTTTTGAACATAAGTATTAGGGTTATAAGTCATTTTGGAGTATTTCCTTAAAGATGCAATTTTTAGTCAAATTTCATAATTGGAGTACTAAATTTCTTGTTTTATGATGTTCGAGGCCTATTCCTTTTATTTAAATAAATTTAAGGATTAACACTTCAAAAATTCACTATTCAGCTTTCCAAAAGATGTCCTGCCATTTTTGGATAGACATCTTTTTAAGCTCATCATCCGGAAATTCAGCTTCTATCATAGCGAACCAGTCATTGCTTTCCTGCATCAGCATCAGTATCGTGGTATTCTTGCTAGCGAACTGATAAAGCCGACGATTTTTACCTCCCTTTTCTTCCTGTTTGATGAGCATCAATCGGCTATCCGGATTATAATTCTTAAGGTTTTTCTCAATGCCGTCAGCTACGCCGTTCATGTTCATTAATTTACTACTCGTTTGGGTAATGATGATTTCGAAGGGATTAGACTTGTCTTTGGTGTCTATGGCATCGTAATAAGTGGTTAAAAAGCCCTCTTCATCTTCTTTCCTGATATGGAACTGATATACGTCTGAAAGGGTGGTGTCTAATCGGAGAGATTGGGTATAAGCACTAGAAAGATTGATAAACATTAGCGAAAGCAAGATGATAAATTTATAAAAGGACATTTCAGTTCCCATAGTTATTTTCAATAATCTCCATTGCTATTCTCCCGGATTTTGAAGAATGATGGCGCTTGAAGTACAAAAATAGTTTCATCAGCACAAAGATCATATAGCAGATTTCAGGGATATCGCTGAAGAGGAGCTGATCAGGTTCACTTGGAATTCCTGGGTTGCGCATAAATAGTAGCTGCTTGCAAATGTAACGTAAGTAAGCGAAATTCGCTATTCATAAATTATTGATATGTCGGCAGAAAAAATCGAAAACTACATTACCTCCAATCTTCTCAATGTTCAACAATCAGCGCATTTTGGTTATACTTTTTTCTTTTATGGTTCAGACCATGTTCTCCCATTCGTAACGATCGCTCATGCGGATAATGAATATGACAACGTGTCAAATCTGAGTCGAGAAGGTATATTTCGTGTCAATATCGGCGTGTCTAAGGTTACATTCAATAACCTTTTTCCAGACCTCAAAAAGGAGTGGGATTTTACAGAAACAAACGTTTTTATGCCCCATCCTAGTTACGCATCTCAACATTTTATTTGTGTGCTCAATCCAGTGGGAGACAAATTAGAAGAGACACTTAGATTTATCCAAGAGGCCCATGCAATAGCAAAGAACCGCGTTGATAAAAAGCAGTTGAAAAAGTCAAACTAGCTTGATGAAAAGCGACGTATCTTATGGTGCATCCAGCCAATGAAGGATGTTTAAAAGAAACCGAGCGTTCTGCATTGCATCAGGGTGATTCATACCTCGTTTTTCACTTTTAATCCCTCTTAAGATTGCGTAAAACGGACCGGCATCGGCAATTAGACATACCCGCCCACGCCCACATTGTAGAATAGCACTGTTTACTAAACCTTTACCTGATATTTTGGACCCATCAGACGCAAGCGATACTTCGTAGTCTTCGCCCAACGACGAAACAATAATGGCGTCCGGTGGCGGAACAAATCCCGTTCCTACCCAAAAGCGGATGCTGTCTATTGCAAAACCGGCTGCATCGGTAACCGGATTGCCCGTGAGATTGCCTCTGTTACGAGAGAAGATCTCAGGCTGGCCATCCTTACGTTGTGCAAAACCATTGATGAGGGCAAAGCCAAAGCGGGCAGCCAGCTTACTGGCGGACCCGGCAGCAGGCATCTGGTCGGTGATAAGGAAAAGCGAGCCGCCGCGCTGCACCCAATCGTATAAAGTTTCCACTTCTTCGTCGGTATAAGCGCTACCTGTCTGGGCACCCCAATTGTCCAGGTCGTGCAATGCATTGACAGTCACAAACACACGGGCATCCGTCAAGGTTTCTGCGGTAATGGCTTGCCGGTTGGTCTCCAATCGGTAACCATCCGCTTCCAGTACCTTGGCAAATGCAGCATACTGTCCCTTCAGCGTGAAAGGGTTGTTGTGCCCCTCATCATAGCGAACAAGGGGGCCTTTCCCATTTTTATATCGAGCGTGCTCCGTTTCAAACCGAAAATTCGGGTCAGCAACACTTTGGGCAAACAGGTAGGTAACTGGCATGAGCAGCCAAATCAAGAGCATCGATTTAAACATCCGCTTATTCATGGTCTATCCTTTCCCAACGATCTGATTCAAAACAGATAAGTTCTTTAACAGTACCATTTGCGAGGATGAATGTCAGTGGAAAGGACAGCTCCTCATTAAGGAAATCGGTAGGGGAGAAAGCTTCAAACACGATGGTTTTGTTATCCCATAGTTGCTCTACAGCAAGTTTATTGCCCTGCCTTGTTACATTGATTTCCATATTGTTGTCAGTCTGAAGTCGATATCGCCCCAAGAGGGGCATAAGTTGGTCCGCGGTAAGCGAAACATATTGCGTAGGGTCGAAGAAAACTTTTTCCAGCATTACCCGGTTAAGAATCTTGGCCTTATCAATTTTTCCGTCAGTGCCCCCGATAAATGCAACCTGGTACGCTTCATCACGCGACTGGAAGGTGAGTGATCCCGTACGCTGTAAGGGATAAGTCCGTCCATCCCATGCCTGCTGCGCTATAAATTGGCCGTCCTGATCAAAAAACCGGATATACGCAACTCGGTTTGGAAAGCGGAAATAACCGGATAAGTCATCTAAGGATACGCTATCGGTTTGAAGTGGCCTTATTTCATGGAATACACTTCCTTTTTGCGGATTCACAGTGTAGCTGCTTAGCATAACTAACCCCACGGCTACAAGTGTGCAGGCCTTTAGCGATCGATACTTTACTCTTTTTACATTCATATCATTTTTTTGTTTTAATGATGCAATAATCAGTATAAGATTGGTAAAGGTCGTTCGGCTGGATACAGATGAACAAATTCACGGTGATAACTAGCATAAGTTTGCCTCTAAAACCAGACTGCTGCTTGCCGTATTGTAAGCTTCTGCTTAGTTGACATGTTTCAATATATCTGATTCATCACTACCTCTTTAGGGATGATTAAGCTTTCATTTGATGGTTTGGTCTTGGATGTAGGTTTTCTGTTATCTTATTACATGTTGATCATTTTAAGATTTTGAATTGCAGAAGGAATAATTTAGTTTAGCTTGAAAAAAAACACATTTACTATTTTTTCTATTTGGTTTACCGTTAGGCGTTTTGGTTTAAGTTGATACAATTAGATTATATAAATGGAAAAACTATTGAAGGTAAGGTCTTGAAAAATTCAGACGACCAGATTACATTCACGTATGAAAATGAGACAGCTGATTAAGTTATCGAAAAATACGCCGTTGTAAGTATCACATATGGTCAGGTGGTAGGAATGAGGATATTAGCAGTACTATTCAAGTGAATGGCAAAGGAGACCGGGAAAAGGGCACTAATTATATAGACCTTGGTAGTAAAGGTTTTGGAAAATATTCAGGCCGTTAAGAAAGGCGTTTCATAGAGCTATCAATAAGGCCTTATTCCAATTTTTCTTTAAGCCATTTGTCTATATTATTAGGAACATTGGCTCTCATAGCTATTTCGTTACAGTTATCACCGGAGAAGTACGAAGCAATTGAGTTATTGTGCGCCTACCGGTTATTTCTTATATTTAAACGATGCATAGAGAGATTGAAATTTTTTATGATCAATATGTTCATAGATCTTATCCCGATGAGCAATTCTTTTTAGGGCATTTCGATGTTCTTCATTGGGAAGATCTTAAAAAAGATTTATCTGCCTGCGAACGATTGCAGCGCAAGCCGTTTTATAAGATTGCCCTGCTCAATGGTACGGCCAAATACCATTCTAATAATGTAGAAGTTCCTATCTCTGGTTATACAATCGTTTTTACGGAGCCTATGACACGATCTAGCTTTTCGACCGATGATGAAAACTTCGTTGGCGACTATTGTGTGTGCAGCGGAAGCTTTCTCAGGGGAACAGCCAAGCTGAACCTCTCTAATTGGCCTGTCTTTAAAGATCGAGAGATTTACACCCAACCATTAAGCAAAGAGCAATACCTGTTTTTGTCCCAAATAATGTTGGAGATAGAACAGGAGAAAGATTCAGACTATTTCTTTAAAGAACAACTGATCCGCAACCGTGTGTTCGATATCATCCATTACATACAGAAATTAATTAAAAGCAATAATTTTCCTTCTCTTTATATGGAGGATACGCTTGACGAACGCTTCCTCAAACTGGTCGAAAACACCTTTTTAGACATCAGCCTGCAAAAGCCATTAGTGGGTAAGACACCAGCCTATTTTGCTGGTTTGCTCAACACAACTGTCGATCACCTGAATCAAACGCTTAAAAAGATAACGGGGAAAACAACTCGGGACATCCTTCATGAACGTATTATTGAAGAAGCCAATATACTTTTAAAGCATACAAACTACTCTGTAAAAGAGATTGCTTGGTGTTTAAATTTTCAGGAAACACCCCATTTTGTGAACTTTTATAAGAAACTTACCAAAACGACTCCACTTGTTTATCGAACGACCTAGAATTTTTGCAGCTATTAACAGTTTTCTTGCACCTTGATACCTTTTTTATCGGGATAACTTTGCGTCAGAAATAATTCTCAATACGTAAATAGATCAAAGATGAAAAATTCATTCTTAGTAATCGGAACGGGCGAAGTTGGCCTATCCATGTTGCAGGCCTTACATGATTATCAAGATGTATACCAACTAGATCTGACCGTTGCCGCATTGGTACGGCCCTCTGGAGCGGTCATTCAAGATTTCAAACAACATACACAATTCCGAAATGTAAAATTGGAGGCGGTAGACCTCCTTACGAGTGCGGTGACGGAATTGGCAGAGGTTTTTGGTCGTTATGATACCATAATCTGCTG
The DNA here is from genome assembly GCF_054130995.1 of Olivibacter sp. SA151. Lineage (NCBI taxonomy): Bacteria > Pseudomonadati > Bacteroidota > Sphingobacteriia > Sphingobacteriales > Sphingobacteriaceae > Olivibacter > Olivibacter sp. SA151. The sequence goes on from NZ_CP096391.1 coordinate 535,441, forward strand.
CAGTGGTTTTTCAATCGGAAAAGGTATGCAGATAAAAATTACCGAAGCTGTGCTACAAGCCGGTGTCAGGCGTTACGTGCCCTGGCAATTTGGAGCGGATTATGATCAGATCGGGAGAGGAAGCGCACAGCCGGTTTTTGACGAGCAGCTTGACGTCAGGGACCTGCTGCGAGCCCAAGACCGAACACAATGGGTAATTGTATCTACCGGCATGATCACTAGTTTCTTGTTTCGCGAAGATTTCGGGGTCATCAGCCTTGAGAACAAGGTCGTCCACGCACTGGGAGATTGGAACCATTCATTGACCCTAACCTGTTGCGAGGATATTGGAAAACTAACCATTGAGGTACTATTTCATCAACCGGAAATTGTAAATGAAGTTGTATTTGTTTCGGGTGAAACGGCAACCTTTACACAAATTGCCGAAGAGGTAGAAGCCGTCTTCAATACCACTTTTGAGCGCATTCTTTGGAGCAAGGCGCACCTGTCCTCAGCTTTAGAACAAAGACCAGATGATATTTTTAATAAATATCGTATGGTATTCACGCATCCTGGAGTAACCTGGCCGATGGAAAAGACATTTAATTATCAATGGAGGATACCCACAATTGGTATCCGAGAATGGGCGAAGACAAATATACTTACTTTGCAAAGTTAACTCAAACTTGTATGAGTCGATCAAGCGAAGACCGAATGAAATTCCCCTTCGCTTGATGTTTCTCAATTTCCAGTCGACAAGAATAGACTATAAATTCATCTAATCGTGTTACTAAATAAAGCACTTGTTTTAAACTTTTGTCAATAAAAAATTCAAGCTTACACCACTTTATTTATGCTCTTTTGCTTCCTGAATTGCAAAACAGAACCGATCACAAACAGCACAAAAAGGATGAGCAGGGTTTTTCCGATTAATGGGTCTTGCGGTCCATTGGCCAACGGATGACCTATCGGGATACGGTTAAAAGTTTCATTAACCGTTGGAATCAGGGACAGGAAAAAGCTGAACGTAAGAAAAAAATTCTCAATAAAACGCGATCGATTGTTTCCCGATCTTTTTGCGTAAAGATAGTACGCCACCGAAATCAATATAACAATTAACAGTGCAAGAATATGCCCCGGATTGACGCCTTTAACACTGGATAGTCCTAAAGCTGTTAACGATGTAACTAAGGTGAAATAAAAATAGATCTTGCCACTCAATTGGCTGAGATCTATCTTACCTCTTCTTATTAAAGATACAATGGCGGCAATAATAGCTGCAACACCTATAACCGTATGAAAAATACCTAAATGTGATAGTCCCATGAGTTTAATTTTAAAATTTAACAATTATTAATAGTGCAAAATTAAACCGTCCGAAACCGGATGAATTTGTAGATTAGGCCAATTATTTGAGAATTTGGTTCAAATCCCGGTAAGCTTTTAGGCTGGAACGGGGTGTTACAGCCGTATCTTACTCAGCCTTCTTTTATTTTTAGGCGGAAATTTGAGGGGGAAACGTTATACCTGTCGTGAAAACTTTTCGTGAAGTTTGCCAAGTCATTGAATCCACAAGCGAACGCAATGTCTGTAATCCGTTCATTAGAAACCGAAAGCAATTCGGCAGCCCTTTCCAATCGTTTCGTTCGGATATAATTGGCAGGCGAATCGTCGTATAATTTTTTAAATTCCCTTTTAAACGAAGAAACGCTCAAATTGGCTTTTTGCGCCAGATCCTCTACACCGACTTGTTCAAATAGATTGGCTTCTATAATCTGCTTGAAGGTATAGGTTGCAGGCGAGAAAAGTTGCGATAGGATGACTTGTATCGTTTCCGCATCTTGCGTTTGCGATAATAAAAGTATGATTTCCTTTAGCTTCAAAACCAAAATTTCATCATTGACCAACGATGGATTTTCAAAATAAAAGAGCAATCCTTCAATATATTTATGAATCAAAAAGTCGTTGTTGATTGCCTTTCTGGACTGATTAGTTACCCGATTAGCTGGCTTAAAGATTAGTGGGATTTCTTTATCGTAAACTTTTTTCAGTATATCCGGATGGAAAGTGACAATAACGATCTCACCTTCGCTATCCGAACCGGTATCATGTATCTGTTTGCCCGAGTTGATGCAGTTAAGCAACAAGGAGTGATGGGTAGGTATCTTCAACTGATCGCCTGCTGATTGGTATTCCATCTCACCTTTCAGCATATATAAGAAGCAAGCCTGCTCGGCCACGGGGAAGGCAAACTCAAAAGGTGGCTTTAAGTCCACTTTTTGGATAAATGTCTTCCCGAATAAGTCGAATTTTTTGTAATCAGTAACCATCTTAGATAATCCTTTAAATATCAGGTAACTTAACTAATATAACTTCGATAGCCTATGAGATTAAACAAAGCAATGCCCATTCAACACCAAATCAAAGATAGATAAAAATGTTGAACGGGACATTGCTTGCTAGTATGTAAAACCCTATTGGTTTTACCCGATTACTATGAAACCAGTAGTGCTTCTGAAGTTATAGGTACTATCAAAACTTTTGAAATTAAGCAGTTTTGTTCCGCTTCTGGTATCCCGTACGATTCAGACCAAAATCGCACATTATGGGATGCGTAAACGCTCAAAAAAATTCCATAGCAAATCGTTTGCATCTATCGCAGCGGATGGCGGTGCAGCACCGGGCCGTACCTGCTCGCCTCCCGGCCATGAGTGGCCGCCGTCCGCGGTGACATAGTGCATGATAAGCGGCGAGCCGGTTTCATCCACCCACTGCATCTGTGTGTATCGGTCGTTATCAACAACCACCTGGGCGTTCGGCAGGCAACCGTTCCGTTTCGCCCATACGTTCAGTACCGAATCAACCGGTGCGAAATGGTACCCCAGCGAGTTTGTGCCGCCTTCATAGGGAATAATCTCATCCAGCACGGAGTTCAGGTGGATAATAGGCAGCGGACGCGATTGTTCGGCCGGAGGGTCGAACACCATCGTGCAGCTCACGGGCGCTATGGCGGCAATCTTTTCAGGAATCTCAGCAGCCAGCCGGTAGGCGAGCATTCCGCCGTTGGACATGCCGGTCACATAGATGCGTTTGGCATCGATGCGGTATGTCTCGGTCAATCTGTCGATGAGCTCGCTGATGAACTCCACGTCGTCCACATTCTCGCGCATCGCAAAATCGCAGCACGATCCGGCATTCCACGTACGTATGCCGAGACGGCCATCGCTCCTGACGCCGTTGGGATAAACGGCTACGAATCCCGCTTCGTCGGCTTTCTCAGAGAAATGGTAGTGACGGTCAAACTGTACTGCACTGCCTCCTGTGCCATGCAGCCCGATGACCAGTGGAAACAGGGTATCGCCTTCTTCATATTGGGGCGGCAGGTGCACATTGAACGTGCGTGCACGGCCGCCCACTGTCAGGGTATCCCAGTCGACAAGGCGCTCCCAATCCATCCAATCTCCCCATGGATAACGGGGAGCTGGATCGAGTGCTTCGTCAGCACATCCACCAAACAAAAAAAATGGCAGCACTATCAGTAGCGCTAAACGGATATATCTCTTCGCGTTCATGATTTTTTGCGACTTTTTAATTCACTCCTCATCTCTTTCTGCATCGCCTTGTAGCGTTTGTACTGATTCCCGTCGAGCACCTGCTTCATTTGCTCATCGCGCGTTTCGCTAAGCGTTCGATACATTTTGAACTTCGACAATTTGGAACCGTTCGATGCCTTGAGCCCGGCCAGTCCTTCGAAGTATGTGGCATTGATTGATTTCACCTGCTCCTGCTGTTGGTCCGATAGATTCAATTCGGCCCGGTATTGCTCCATCTTAGCCAACAGTTCTTCCTTCTGCTCATTGGTGAGCTTCGATTGTGCGAATGCACCGGTGGTAAGGCCACTGACGACCAATATTAACACCCATTTTAAGACGTTCTTTTTCATATCATATTACTATTTATTGATGCAAAGCTCAAAGGAATCGAAACATGTTTAATATAAAATGATGATGAAACGGACAGATTGCCCGATGAGAGGGAACTGTGTCCGTAGCAAATCACCGGCCGCTTCTATCCTGTAAGATGACTCTTGCATGCTATGATTAAGGTTTGTAAATGACAGTCTTCCTTCGGACGACCGTTGTTGACGACAGCGGCTGAACAGGGAAGGGAGCTACTATTACCGGCTTTGGCGTTATAATCACCGGAGCCGGCACTACCACTACCGGCCTTGGGGTTACGATCACACGGGGCAACGGCCTTACCACGGTCATTCTTGCCGGCGGAAGCGGAGCTACAACCACCCGGCGCACCGGCCGTCTTACTACAACAACCTGTGCATTTACTTCGGAGACGATGGTACCCAGTACCAGTGTCAAGGGGATAATTAGTTTCTTCATGATATTCATATTTCTGTTATGGTTGTTTCGACATTGCGGACCCGAGGAAGTAGACCACTTTGGTATGAAACGGCCACATATCGAGATGAACAGGTCATTACCGAACATAGGATTAGCCTCACAGCTTTCCGTTCATCGGCCTTTTTGTCCGTTTGATTATCACTGGTAGACCTTCCTGTCTGCCAAAACAGTACCTTTGTACCATGAAGCGACTATACCCCCTCACCGGGTCTATTATTTCTCTGTTTATTGCACTCCTAGGCTACGTGCTGCGCAGCTACCGGGAAGAAACAGCTTCCTCATTGCTCACTTTTGCCGGTTCTTTTGTTAACGTATTCCTGAGTTGGCTAGTGATACAAAGTGTCATACAGCTAGATAAGCCACGGTGGCACGGGTGGAAAGCCGCTATTGCCATTGCAGCATGCATGTGTATTTCGTTAGTTGTTTTTTATAGCATTCAGGATATCGGTGAAATCCGCGGACGGGTAGCAGCACTACCACGAGGCATGCGCGTCGTATATTTTTTACTCCTGATGCGGGGGATGGTATTAGGCGGGTTCCTGTATTATATCGTCTACTTGTTACGAATGGCGGAAGTGACCCAACGGTCTAGGTTAGAAAACGAACGGCTGAAAAAAGAAAACCTGCAAGCGCGGCTCAGTCTCTTGCAGGAACAGGTGAGTCCACATTTCCTGTTCAACTCGTTGGGCACACTTCAAAGTATGATCAATGAACGCGCACCGCGCCAATTTATCCAACGCCTCGCTGACGTATACCGCTACCTGCTGAATAACCGCATGGCCGATCTTGTATACCTCCGTGCAGAGCTTGATTTCGCCCAGTCCTACCTATATATCCTTCAGGAACGGTTTGAGCACGCTTTGTTCGTAGATATCGACATCACTGAGCAATTCCTCGGCATGAAACTACCGCCCATGACCTTGCAAGTGCTCATCGAAAACGCTGTCAAGCACAATGTCGCCGATGTCGAAGTACCCCTGCACCTGCAAATCAACGCCACAGATACCAACCGGCTTACCGTCAGCAACTCCCTGCAACCGAAACCTACACAGGGAGACAGCCTGGGCACCGGATTGGACAACATCCGCGAGCGCTACCGCCTGCTAGCCGGCCAAGAAATCGAGGTGTTGAAAACCGCTCACGCATTCACCGTATCCGTTCCTCTGTTAAATGACCCGCTATGAACATCCTGATCATCGAAGACGAAACTAAAACGGCCAAGGCCTTGAAAGCAATGATAGAGCGACTCGGTGACGATTTGCATGTCACAGGCATCGTCCCATCCGTAAAAGCTGCTATCCAATGGCTGGGTAATCAGTCCACACCGGAACTCATCCTTTCGGATATCCAACTTTCCGATGGATTGAGCTTCGAGATCTTCCGCACCGTCCAGCCTCCCTGTCCGGTTATTTTCTGTACCGCCTACGATCAATACGCCATACAGGCCTTCGAGGCCAATGGTATCGACTATTTGCTAAAGCCCATCGATGAAGATAAACTAGCCAGGGGCCTACGCAAATATGAGCAGATGCGGCAGTTGATGGGGGGCCGAGTGCACACTATCCCGCCCGGATTGGAAACCCTCCTTAAACAACCTGGTGCATCCTGCCTACAAGTCTAGTCTACTGGTCTTCAAAAACGAGAAAATCATTCCCATATCCACCAAAGACATCGCATTTGTCTACTCGGTTGGAGGCATTGTACATGCCTATACCCAAAGAGGCGAAACGTACCTGATCCAGGAAGTGTTGGACGAGCTGGAGTCTATACTGGACCCGTCTCTGTTTTTTCGTGCCAATCGGCAATTTATCATCAACCGTGCCGCCGTCCAGATGGCCGAGCACTTCTTTAATCGAAGGCTCATCGTCAAGTTGAGTGTCGAAACTCCTGAACGGATAATTGTAAGCAAGGTAAAAGCCTCAGATCTACTCGCTTGGCTGGCCTCGTAGTTAAAATTGCAGCATCCAAGCAGACCTAGCCATTATTGACAAGGTAAAATTGCATTACAAAAAAGAGATGCATTTTGCGAAACAACCCAATTATTTGGTGATTCGGTTCAAAGCACAAAGCATTATTGTTGAGTGATCCGGTTAAGGATCAGAAGTAATTCAGTTGGTTTGGAGAATTATGAAATCAACCGATGTCCTTCTTATATCAGAGGGACACCGGTGGATCAGGGCGGCACAAAGCCTGAGGAGGGTAAGACGTTTAAGCTAAAAGCTCCCTAAGACCATAGGCTTCCATGGTCTTATTAAATTCGATCTGCGTGCCTTCATTGATGGCACTGATGAACTGTCCTGTGGTTGGGTCGACCACTGTCCTTACCGGTCGTTCACCTTTCGGCAGGCCGATCAGTTTAACTACGGCGTCGGCGATGTACTGCGGATCCGGCTTATGTGTCTCAAAAAGCTGGCCGATAGCTGCGAAGATCTTTCCTGGATATTCTTCAAGCGCTCTATACCCTTCGGCGACAGCGGTATCGGCACCTGTCTGCACTTTTGAACCCATTTCAGTGGGAAAGCCACCCGGTTCAAGAATGACCGCATCAACGCCTAACGGCCTGAGCTCATAATAAAGACCCTCGCACAGCCCTTCCAGACCGAACTTCGAGGCGCAGTACATGGTGAAGAACGGGAAGCTGACCCGGCCAAAACCGCTAGTCACGTTGATGATCAGACCCTCTGACCGCTCACGCATTCCGGGCAGAGCGAGCTTCATCAGTCGCCATGGACCGATAACGTTAATGTCCAGCATACGCTGTAGATCGGCAGCTGTGGAGGTTTCACCCACGCCGAACATGCTTGCACCTGCATTGTTCACCAGAACATCAACCTTTCCTTCTATGGCAATGATGCTGTCGAAAGCTTTTTTGACACTCGCTTCATCGGTTACCTCCAGGTCTACCACGGTAATGTTCTCCACCTGGGACAGGGCCTGTGCCTGTGCTGCATTTTTGCTTGCTGTATCTCTCATGGTGGCATAGACCTTATGCCCCAGAGCTGCGACACTTTGAGCGGTCAGCCAGCCGAACCCGCTGTTGGTCCCTGTGATCAGTACGACTTTTTTACTCATTTTTATTAACGCTTAGATATCGATACAAATATTGGGATCTGGCGTTCAAAACTGTTTATCATATGGTAAAAAATGAGCTAACGCAGATTTTTTCTGATCCTGCTAAGCGATTGCTGCGTGACGCCGACATAGGAAGCAACGTAGGCCAGCGGTATGCGGGTGACCAGAGCGGGAAAGCTTTCCAGGAATGACAGATAACGCTCCGTAGCGTCGTTGGAGACCATCGGACTGCGTCTCGACAACGATTCGTTCAAGCATTTTTTGACCATTTTGGTCTCTATGTTGCTCCAGGTTATGATCGTCGCCAGCAGATAATCCCAGTCCTCCTTCGTGAACACGAGCAGTTTGCAATCGGTGACGGTCTGTATATATTCAGCCGAAATGATCTGCGCCTCGAACCTCGGAAAATCGGTAATGAACTGGCCCTCGCCGACAAAATAGTGGGTGACCTCCTGACCTTTGTTATCGTAGTAGCAGAACCGCAGGACGCCTTCCAAAATGTAGCCAATCTGCTTCGGCACTTTACCGGCTTCGGAAAAGTAGGTCTCTTTGGGAAATTCGACGAGTTTGGCTTTGCTGGTGACCATTTCCGCCTGCTGTTCATTCAGGGTATCGAATTGCTGTAAATAATCAAGGAGTTCTTTCATGTACTAAAGATCATAATAATTTCACAGGAAGTATTTACCATATGGTAAAAAAATGACGACGCTAAGGGGCTCAGGCGAGTATTACCTTGCCCGGCCAGCCGGATAATCCGTCGTTCATTCTGCAGGAACCGGGGCCTTCACTGGCAGAACCATTCAGACACCCAATAGGGATACACAAAACAGCGATCTGGTTATTCCGTTCCAAATACGACGCATTTAAATTTGCGTGGTACGGGGCAGAACATACCAGACATTATTATTAAACATCAAAATTAAATAAGATCATGAAAAACACGCCTGCTAAGGAAAAACCGGGAAACAGAAAAGAATTTATCAAAGTGGCGCCAAATGTGCGTCTCCACGTGACAGACCTCGGCGAAGGGAAACCGCGGGTGTTGATATGCGATCACGCAGTCGCTCATCATTCTAAAAGACCCGCAGCATTGACCAGAACCAAAAACGGAGCATAGCGGTTTGATGAGCGCAGCCCGGCTGACAGAATCGGTGAAACGTCGACATAAATCTACGACTTTTAAAGGCCTATGTCATCTTTTCACGCTAGCCGAAACAAGTAGATTTGTGGCAACGACCGGGAAAAGCGACATACGTGAAAACGAACAAATTTACTGTCCGGCAGCGGACCATCGCCCGTAGTTCACTGACTGGCCATTACAGGCCGGAAACACCCAGGTATATGCAATCTATGAGAATAGCTATTGATAAATAACCATATATACTATCAGATCATGTCAAACATTCAAAAAAAGGGCCTTGACGCCCTGTTACGGCCGGAAGACAGTATCCTTGTACTGATCGATCACCAGCCTTTCCAGTTCACCAACCTGAACAGCCACGACCCTGCGGTCATCATCAACAATGTGACCGGCCTTTCCAAAGCGGCTAAAGTGTTCAAGGTACCTACCATCCTGACCACCGTGATCGAGGAGCGCGGCGGACTGATCATCAAACAGCTGCAGGAGCTTTTTCCTGATCAGAAACCGATCAACCGGACCTTCATCAATACCTGGCAGGATCCCGCTGTTACCGATATCGTTGCCGCAAGCGGCCGTAAACAGCTGATCATCGCAGGTCTTTGGACGGAGGTTTGCGTGGCGATGCCGGCGATCCAGGCGGTGGCCGAAGGCTATGATGTTTTCGTCGTTACCGATGCCTGCGGCGCTGTTTCAAAGGAAGCGCATGATATGGCGATACGCCGTATGGTGCAGCATGGCATCACGCCAATTAACTGGATGGCGGTCGCTTCAGAATGGCAACGTGACTGGGCACGTACAGAGACCGCAGGACAACTGGCCAGTGTGCTGTTCGAGAATGGCGGTGCCAGCGGAGTGGCATTAGCGTGGGAGTTGCAGTTACTGGCTACACCGGTGCCGGCAGAGAAATAGCCGCCGTGCAGCGGCATGCCGGACCGAACGGCATGCCGCTTGCTTCTAACTCGTTTAACCTTCAACACTTACTGATCATGCGCTATGAACTATCCCGGATCATGGAAGAAAACCTCGATCAGGTCTGGAACCAAAAGGACCCGGCAGCCAGGTTGAAAGCCATTGAAAAGATATACAGCGAGTCAGCGATACTACATCACGTAGAGGACCAGGTGACCGGCTTTGACGCCATCAATGAAAGCGTTTCCACAACACAAAAGGTACTGCCTTCCAATTTCGTGTTCACTAAACAGAGCCCCGTTATCATCAATAGCGGGATCGGCAGGCTGGTTTGGGGCGTGGGCCCGGCGGGGCAGCAGCCCGTCGCCACGGGGATGGACATTGTTCAATTCCATGATGGCAAGATCGTGGCACTGTTCAATTCCATGATAGCAAGATCGCGGCACTTTACGTGTTGCTGGACAGCGGTCCGAAATAAAATAGCATTGGACAGCCATCGCACACACTAACATTAATCAATAGAACGGAGAACCGGTATTTCGTCCGCTACGGCGAGGAGCAACAGTTGTATTTTAAGGAAGATCAGATCAGAATCTGGGATAACCAGGTTTGACCTTATCGAAGGCCATACCGCCTACATCAAAAGTCCTTTCATCCAGGTGATTTCTTGAAGTAGTTAAATGGACAGGAATTTTCAGATCGCCAATTTTGTGTCAGACCCGGCGTCGATCGGAAGATATGGAGGATCGATCGTCTATGGCGCTCAAAGCTACCGGAGCATCGCGCCCGCAGCCTTGCCGGTCATACCGGAATGGTCGCCCTTCATCAATGATATCATCGATGCATACCGGGACGGTTTTTTTATGAGTTATCAGGCACAATTCAAGTTTTAAGAAATATGAAAAATATGAAGAACGATCTGGCCGGGCCGGCTTTCTTTAACAATGCAAACAGCGGAAAAACCGCAGCGATCACAGAACTCAACAAATATTTATTAACCATTTAATTATTCATACCATGAGCAGTATTACACCCATCCGCGATCCGAAGAACGATCATCTGATTACACCTGAAAATTCAGCATTGATCCTGATCGACTACCAGCCCCTTCAGGTCAATTCCGTAAGGTCGATGGACCATGAACAATTGGTCAAAAACATCGTCACCGTGACGAAACTTGCAAAAGGATTCAATCTGCCGATTATCCTGACCACAGTTAATGTGGAAAGCGGCATTAACAAACCGACGGTGAAGCACCTTAAAGAGATCTTACCCGACGTGCAGGAGATCGACCGCACGACGGTCAATTCCTGGGAGGACAAGGAATTTCAGGAAGCTGTAAAATCCCTCGGCAGAAAGAAGCTCGTCATTTGCGCATTATGGACGGAGGTTTGTCTGTGCTTTCCGGCGCTGGATCTTCTTAAAGAAGGTTATGAGGTGTACACCATTGTCGATGCGATAGGCGGAACGTCGACTATTGCGCACGAGGTTGCCCTGCGCCGGATGGAGCAGGCGGGCGTTCAATTATCTTCCGTTACCCAGTTTGGCTGTGAACTGCAAAGAGACTGGAACCGCCTAGAGACCAAGCAGGTGTTTTTCGATAATTTAATGGAGAACGGCTCTTTTTTTGTGGAAACACTTCGCTGGTAGAACCTGCGACAAAAACCTTTCAGACCAGGTCCGCGGGCCTGGTCTGCTTTTGATGTGCACGTCTGATCAGACGACAAATGATAGGGGGGCCTAAATGAAAATCATCAGTACCATATCCGACAAACATCGCCTGCTGTCCTTACCTGATCCGCTTCACCCTTTGATCAGCGTCGTTCGGATAGCGGATGTCTGTGCGGCGGCCGATTCAGTCTTGGAACGTTTTTCCTTGAATTTTTACTGCATCGCTTTGAAAAGGAATGTTAAAAGTAAAATGCGGTATGGTCAGCAGCAATACGATCACGATAAAGGGATACTGACCTTCCTGGCGCCCAAAAAAATCCTTTCGCTGGACGGTCCGCCGGTTTACGAGGTTGGTGAAGATGCCGGTTACGCGCTATTTTTTCACCAGGATTTCCTATACAGCTTCCCATTGGCTACCAAGATCAAAAACTACGGATTCTTCTCCTACGTATCCAGTGAAGCGCTTCACCTTTCGGAAAAGGAAGAGAAGTACATCGCAGAGATTTTTTTAAAGATCGAAGAGGAGTATCAGCATCTGGATGAACACTCACGGGAGGTCATCATCGCACAAATAGAATTGCTGCTGAGTTACAGCAACCGGTTTTATGAGCGACAGTTCGTCACACGTAAAACGGTCAATCATGCCGTGATCACTAAGTTAGACCTAATCATGAATAATTATTTCGACAAAAAGCTCGCCTTAGAATCCGGTATACCCACAGTCGAATATGTAGCTGCCCGCCTTAACCTTTCGCCGCATTATTTCAGCGATCTGCTCCGGTCGATAACCGGTCAGGGAGCACAGTATCATATACAGGAGAAGCTGATTGACAGAGCCAAAGAGTATCTGTCCGTCACGGATCTGACGGTCTCGGAGATCGCTTACCAGCTAGGGTTCAAACACCCGCAGTCGCTCAATAAGTTATTCAAGAGGAAAACCAGCACATCACCGTTAGAATTCCGAAGGAACTTAAATTTAACACCGAATTTGTTTTTGCGCGGGTAAACGTGAAGGACCTTGATCAGCTACCTGTCCTGGAAGAGCGACCGGCCATATTAAGTGCCTCTATCCTGCAACGGCAGTGTTTCCCGAAAAAAATGCCGGTCAATTTCATTTTTTACCATATGGTAAGCAGATTAAAATAATAGTTTACAAGATTTGTAAGGCCATTCCCAATTTCTGAACAATGGGTAAAAATTGTAAGACTTAACATATTCAATCCGATCGCGATGTTCGAAAATATACTTCTTAATGTCAGCAGGTACATCACATTGACGGATGATGAAAAAGAAACTTTCACCAGCTTATTAGAGCGAAAAATGGTTCCGCGCAAGACCGTTCTGTTGCGAGCCGGCGATATATGTCAATTCGAGGGTTACATCGTTAAAGGATGTGCAAGGATCTACCACGTAGATTTTAATGGCTGTGAAATCATTCTCTCTTTTGCGGTCGAAGATTGGTGGATAAGTGACATCGCTTCGTTTCATGAGCGAAAGCCGTCAACGTTTTTCATCGAAGCGCTTGAAAAGACAGAGCTTCTGATGCTTAGTCGCCGGAGCAAAGAAAGGCTCCTTCATGAGATACCGAAATTCGAGCATGTTTTCCGGATGCTTGTTCAGCGAAATCTATGTACGATCCAGAACAGGCTGGTAAGCGCAATCGGTAAGTCAGCGATGGAACGATATGTTGAATTCGTTACCCTGCATCCGACTGTTCCGTCGCGAGTTCCGCAATATCACATTGCATCCTACATAGGTGTCTCGCCTGAGTTTATCAGTATCATCAGAAGACGGCTGGCATCTAAAACAGACCCAACCCCTTAAGCGGATACTGTTGTATCATCCTTGGCTATGAACGTTCCTTCCGGATTTTTAAAGGACTTGCCCATTGATCAATTATTAACATACAGTAATGACACGCATTCAACTAAGCTATTTGTCGATCATACTATCGATAACATATTTCGGGACACGGGCGAGCGCGCAGGTCTTTGAAAAAACACCTGTGTTGCATGGCGACTCGGTCGTTTTTCCCATCACGCTTATAAACGGCTACCCGTTCATCTCAGGAGCGGTAAACGGTGTAAGTGGCAAGTTTATGTTCGATACAGGCTACAGAACGTCCATATCGTTAAATGATAACCTTATCGATCTTCCCAACAAAAAAACGAAGAGCACCGGCATCACCGGCAGCGGGCATGGTTTCAAGATCAATACGAACGACACCGTTAGGGAAATCAGATTCACGAACGGTGTTATCTATCGAAATCTTGAGAATATCAGCAGCGGAAACTATGATTTCCTACAGAACTATATCACACCTGATTGCCTGGGCTACATAGGCCATGATTTCTTTACCGGCTATCTGTTTAAGCTAGACTATATCCACAGAAAGGTCACCTTCTATAAAAACTCTGCTGAACGTAACCAATGCAAGGATTTTCTGAAGGACGAGCAAGTATTGGCTGTTATCAATTTTGAGAACAGAAAGTTGCCGAATCACCCGATGGTCAGACTATCGATAGACGGGATCAATGTTTTAGGGGCATTTGACACAGGCCAGAACGGCTTGTTGCAATTGGATGAACCATCCGGTAAGATATTGAAAGGCCGCGGTTCGGTTCAAAGTTCCGGTACTGACAGTGTCGGTGATACATTATTGACCATAAAGAATGTGATCATCGACGGAAAATATAAATTCACATTAAAAGGTGTAGAACTCTCTTCTCTGAAAAGCACGCAGGTTATCAGAAGAGAGCTGGCGATAACCGAACCGAACCTGATGAATTTAGGGTATCGCTTCTTATCGCAATTTAAAACAGTATGGGATTACGCCAATTCCAAGATTTACTTACTGGAATACTGAAATAGATCAGTCGACCTATCGTAAGTAGTTGAGAAAAGATAGAGCACAAATTGGAATATTAAAGAACGGAATTGATACGACAGTTTTCAATTAAACGATTGCCTGAAGGCTAATGGTGAAAGCTTTGTTTTTATTTTAAACAATTTGCTGAACGATTGCGAATGTTCAAACCCTAATTCATAAGCAATTTCTGAAACCGATAAATTGGTTGTACATAACTTTTCTTTCGCTTTTTCTATGATAAAGTTCTGAATATATTGTTGCGTGTTCAACCCTGAAAGTGAACGCAACATATCGCTTAAATAACGTTGTGATAATTTTAATTGTGTACTGATATATTTAACAGATGGTAATCCATTTTTCAAACTGTTTTCTTTTTCAAAATAGCTGTTTAACAGTTTATCCAAAGAAGTTATGATATCATGATTGATTGCTTTTCTTGTGATAAATTGCCTAGCGTAAAACCGATGGCTATAATTCAATAACAGATCTATTTGCGATACCAGCACATCTTGGCTAAAATGATCAATATTGTTGTCTAATTCATTGGCTATTGCAGCAAATAAATTGGCTATAATTTCTTTCTCTTTTGCCGACAAACACAGGGCTTCTGAAACATCGTAAGAAAAAAAACCGTATTGATTTATGGTGCTTCCCAATGGATAATGCCGTAAAAGGTCAGGATGAAAATACAAAGCAAAACCGTGGTAACTTTCTTTATCTTCCGGCGAATAAACTATTTGTTTGGGTTTCAAAAATGCCAATCCGCCTTCTTCAAAATCGTAATACCCTTGTCCGTATTTTGTTTGTCCCTTGAATGCGTGCTTAAAAGAGATTTTATAAAAATCAAGAACTAATTTTTGCCCTTTAGGAAGCATTTCAACCGAAACTTTATCGTAGTCAACCAAGGTGATCAACGGATGCAATGGTACAGGAAGCCCCAATGCCCGCGTTAATTGCGAGATGCTCTTCATATGATTTATGTTAGATTGCCCTTGCATTTTGTAGCTCTAATATAATCAATTTTGACGTGCCGGACGAATGACAATGTCGCCAACTTCAACATCTTTAGGCTGACTAATGGCGTAGATTACGGCATCAGCAATAGCTACGGGACTTATCGCCAGTTCTTCAACAGTTTTAGAAATCGCTGTTTTCATTTCTGCTGTTTTTACGCTTTTTGCCGCGAAATCTGTTTTTACATATCCAGGCGATATTCCTGTAATGCGGATGCTTCCGTCCGACTCTTGCCGAAACGCTTCTGCGATAGTGCGGACCGCGTTTTTTGTTCCTGCATATACGCCTTGCATGGGCACTATATTTATACCCGAAGTCGAAATGATATTGACGATATGCCCCGATTGCTGTTTCTTAAAAACGGGAATTGCCGCTGCCATTCCGTATAAAACACCTTTTATGTTACTATCAATCATATTATCCCAACCGTCAGTGTCTAATTCGTCTACGCGACTGAGACAAGCCACACCCGCATTGTTCACTATAACATCCAATTTGCCATATCGTGTAACGGCTACATTTACCAACTGAACCAAATCTGCTTTATTACGTACATCTGTTTTTGTACATACAGCTTCACCTCCGTTCCTTTTAATTTTTTCAACAACCTTTTCCAAAGGCTCGGTATTCCTTGCACCTAAGACAACCTTTACACCATGCTCTGCCAATTTTATTGCTATGGCTTTACCAATTCCTACGCTTGCACCTGTAACGGCAACTACTTTGTCTTTAATATTTTGCATATTCGTTCTGATTTAATTCAGCTGTAAAATTCTTAATTGTCATCGCACGAAATGTAGCCCAATTGGTATTTGTTGTAGTTGAAAAGCGATAATTTCAAAAAATCTCCGATTCCTTACCCATTTAAAATAATCAACTACAGAATATTCACGTTAAGAGGATTCGTATTTCAGGACGGGAAAGTAGGTGGACAGTCAGGTGTTTTCCCCGCAGGTGCTTTGGTAACATTGTTGACCGAACAGTTAGCACTAAAAGTTTAACTTTGTAGGATATTAATCCATTAAAAAGAATTGATGATTACCATAAACCCCAAATATGCTTTTCCTGTTGAGGATGTACTGTTTACGTTCGCACTGGCATCTGAGGCAGCCGATGTATTTACAGATTACAAGCACCTGATATGCGGAATTGGCAAAGTAAATGCAGCCTATAACCTGATGAAAGCCATACAGCAGGAAAAACCGAAATTGATTGTCAATTTAGGTTCTGCCGGAAGCAACCATTACAAAAAAGGCGACATCGTCTGCTGCACCAAATTCATACAACGGGATATGGACGTTAGAGGATTGGGCTATGAGCAGTACGAAACGCCCTTGTCGGGATTGCCTCCAATCCTTGAATACGGTTTGCAGATGGACGGACTACCCGAAGCCGTTTGCGGAACGGGAGATAATTTTGAAATGGCACATTCCACCACTATTTACAATGTGGTGGATATGGAAGCCTACGCCTTGGCTCTTGTGGCAATGAAAGAAAATATCCCTTTCCTCAGCCTCAAATACATTTCAGACGGAGCGGACGGCAATGCGGCAGAAGACTGGACAGTACAGGTACACAAAGCCGCACTGGCATTTGGCAAAATACTAAAGCTGGGCAAACAGGATATTCCGGTAACCTATAATGAGCAATATGGAAGAATTACGTAAAAAACAGCATTGGGAAACGGTTTATGAAACCAAAAGCCCCGAACAGGTAAGCTGGACACAGGAAGTACCGAAAACTTCACTGGATTTTATTCGTTCGTTCGGCGTAGATAAAACGGCTCGCATTATTGATATTGGTGGTGGCGACAGCAAATTGGTGGATCACCTGCTAGACAACGGTTATGAAAATATAACCGTTTTAGATATTTCAGCCAAAGCATTGGACAGAGCCAAAGCCCGCTTAGGCAACAAAGCCGAAAAAGTAAATTGGGTAATCAGCGACATTACCGAGTTTGAGCCCGAAATGGCTTTTGATATTTGGCACGACAGGGCAACATTTCATTTTCTGACAACCAAAGAACAGGTAGCGAAGTACCTCGATATTGCAAGGCAGAGCGTAAGCGGCTATATGACCATTGGTACGTTTTCAACAAACGGACCAACAAAGTGTAGTGGACTGGATATACAGCAGTACGACGAGCAAACTTTGACAGCAGAACTCGAAAATGGTTTTGATAAATTAAAGTGCATTACGGAAGACCATACTACGCCATTCAATACCAAGCAGAATTTTTTGTTCTGCAGCTTTAAACGACAAGTGAATTAAATCAGAACTATTCGATGTCCTATCTTGCAAAAGTTCGATCTGCTCATCTACAGTTTTAACCATCATAACGATACACCCCGTTTAATGTGCCAAACCAAATACTTCCATCGTTCGCTTCCAGAATGCCAAAAATCATCCCGTCATTTGACTGTTTCGAATAGTCAATCTAGCTGAAAATGCCGGATACGGATTTGATAAAATGGAAGAAGGCTGGAAACATTATACCGATACCGCTCCAATTTTTGAACAAGGTACCAATTTTACAAAAGTGGAATTTTGGTTGTCTGCAAAAGAGATTCAAGGTGGTCAGAAAGGTGGTCAGAAAGGTGGTCAGAAAGGTGGTCAAACAGAACCATTAACAAGTAGGCAAGAAGAGGTCTTTTCGATGCTTAAAAATCGCAATACTATTGGAAGGAAAGAGATTGCAGAACAACTTCATATCAATGAATCGGCTGTACAGAAGCTTTTAGATGCTCTTAAAGATAAGGGGTATATTCAAAGGGAAGGGATGAAAGGCGGCTATTGGAAGATATTGAAGGAATAGAAAGGCCTTATTATTAATCCTCATAAATTTCGCTTTCACGATGTTCCCCGTGCCATTTATCTTCCGTGCTTAACTATAAGCTTATTCATCGTAGGTGCATGTTACCACAAAAGTAATAAAAATTTAGGAAATTTTAAATTAGAGCGGTAAACCACATAATGCATAGGGTAACCGCATTAACGTTTTGATTTTGTGTGATTTTAGGTTTGGAGAATAGATTGAGGTAGCTTTGATGGGTCGGTCTCATGCCTTAATATTTCGTTTTGTTGCTGCCGGATCATTAACGGTTGGATAAATCCATCAATTAACGCACATAAGGAACAAGATGCACTTCTGATGAAGTTAATTGATGTGTTGGAGAAGGAAAGGGGCGATAGCAATTCGATTGTGAAGGCAGCGATGGTACAGCAATAGAATCTCACTGTCGCCCCGGTAAGCAATGCCACCGCCGCCTCCAATTATACATTCCGGTAGGTTGTGTTCAGCATTCTACTATATGCCCGTGGGTGTAATGCGAGTAACACTTGGCAATTTCACTTCTACCACGTAGGTGCCTTCCATCAGCATTCGGAATCCAAATACCGGGTTCACGTTATTGTTGGGAATACCATCTATACTCGCATAGGCCATCGGAATGCGGTAATACATCAAATATCCCCAATCAGTGGACGGCGTTATATAAGCGGTCAGTGGAAATGGCGCCACCTCAAAATCACAGATCATTGCCGTATCGGTGGTAATCACCGGGTTAAACCTTGCGTGATTTTCAAAGGTTGGCCTATCTCCTCTTTTAATTACCTCCCCTGCAGCCGGATTAAAGGCATTCCCGTTTTTGTCGACAATTTTCAAAATCACCCTTGCTCCCTCATTTGAGACCTTGGAGCAGCTCAACTTCGGAGCGGTAGTTGTGGTGAACACCTCTGAACTGTTCGAACCTGTAGCAGCTTGATACGTTACGGTAAACATGTCCTCAATTGTTGGATCCACTACACTAATCTGCGCAAAATTTTCATACAATCTGGTGCCCTTCGAGTTTGTCATCTCCACATCAAACACATAATCTCCCAACGGTAGATTTGATGACGCTCGGTTAAAAGCTAACTGTCCGCTATTCGTATTAAATTCCATGGGAGGCTTGTTTACAACTTCTCTTTTCGCGTTCAATAAATCGACCGTGGTATCCGTTTCCGCATTAAACACCATTCCGGATTTAAATACAAGAAGTTCGTAATTTTTATAGAATTCTTCAGGAGCGGGCTGTCCGGTCTCCTTATTTCGAAGGTTAAGCATCTTAAATGTATAAGGAGGCGTGGAACCGTCGGCATTGATTCTGTCCGAAAGCGTCAAGGTCATACCTCTTTTGCAAAGGATCGTATTGTCTTTGTAACGAATTCCCTCACTCAGAAAACCCGGTTCTATCTTCTTGCAGGAAACAAGCACGGTGAGCAGCAGTACGCTTGATATTAAAATAATTTTTTTCATTTGTGTAATTTTTAAACTGTTCATCAACACCCTTCATTGGCAATATGTATTACTATGTCATGTCCATCAGTTGCTAAAAGATTGCGCGTTAAAGAACAATCGATGGCTCCCACTTAACACGTGGAGAATTCCCGTAGTAGTGATAATTCCGGATGTTTGGCAATCCACAGAAATATCTTTTTCACGCTCGGGGATATTCTCCGGATCCTGCTCATCTGTATCTACCGATCCGATCACCTTCGTAAAATTGACATAGTCCACATAATCCAAATAGGCACTATAGTCTCGGGTTCTGCGCAATTTGATCATGAACTTTATATTATTTATAGGGCCTAGCTTGCTATCATACAAGCTACCTTTTGTTGACATATCTTCCCGATTAATTTTGCCATCGAAAAGATATATTTTCAGCGAATCCCGCAGCTCGGCCGCCGGTATATCCGTGATGCCAAAAGAAATATTTTCATCGCCGGTTTCTATTACTTTTTCCTGTTTTTTAACGGCTACATAGTCTGCCACACCATAGTTTGTCGTTGCAAAAAACGTGACATTCCCGTTTATCTCATCTTTTAGGCCGGCGTGGTCAATCATTTTTACCAGCGAGTCGAATTTGGAATTCGTTTTTAAGTAATCATAGGTAGTCATATTAACAAAAGCGTCGCTGGGCCCTCCATCTCGTATATAATCATCTTTTTCACAGGCGAAAAATACTACCCCTATGCTACATAGAAGGATAATATATTTGATATAGATTTTAGTCATTGTTCTCTCTTTTAACTTCGGTTAAACCTTACCTTTCCAATAGCTTGTTTGTGTTAATTGATTATTATTTCTGAACAAGTCGGGGTCAACGGGCCAGTAAAAACCACCTTGAGAAAAACGCGACTCGGATAGCCAATCAATAAATTGCGGATACTGCCTCGTACGGATCAGGTCGTAATATAAGTGTCCTTCCAAAAACAATTCTTTACCACGTTCTATCATATATTCGTACATGGCTTCGTCCTTTGTTAAGGTATTGCTCAGAAGCGCTTCGGGCGAGGCTCCGTTTCTAGTCCTGAAACCGTTAATAATCCGGATGGCCTCCGGTACATTGTTTTTATATAAGGCAATTTCGGCTTTCAGCAGCAGCATGTCGCTATAGCGAAAAACGATCAGATTATTGCTCAGGTAAGCATCTAGTTTTTGACCCGGATTACGAAAGACGACGTTACTATATTTAATGCAGGTTGGCCGGTCCGTATTCACTGCCGTAAAATTTTTACGGTAGCGTATGTCAGCTGTATCCAATACCTTTAGCTCCTGTTCCACCCATTCCCATTGATTAAGTGTGGTATTCCATACCCATCCCCATTCCCTGGTAAGTTTGGTAAAATGATTGGTTAGATAATTCGGAGGTACGTAAAAGCGCGAATCGGTTCCATAGTAACCAATCTGTTGCGATCGTAGAAAAAATGTTCCGATATGTTGTGAAGACCCTTCTCTTGAATCTTCACTCATATTGAGCTCGAAAATGCCCTCTTGCGATCTACCTATAAAAGTGTTATAATAGTTCGCCGTATCGGTTTGCCGGTAATTGCCCTTCGCGATCAGTTGATTTAACGTAGTATCAGCGCTTTCCACATCTGTCATAATCGGATCCGATGAGGAAAGATTGGTGGTAGTTGCTCTCCAAAGGTATAAATGAGCCAACAAGGCATAAACCGACCCTTTGTTAGCCGTTACTTGGGCTTCTGCTGCAGATTCATAGCCCCAAGTGAGCAATTTTGCCGCTTCATGGCAATCTTTTTCGATCTGTTTCATGACTTCTTCTTTCGGGCTTCTTGGCAATTGAGGTGCGCTGATCGGATCATCGTAGGCCTCCAGTACAATCGGTACATCGCCCCAAACCCGGACCATCATAAAGTACGTTAGCGCTCGCAAGAAATAAGCTTGGCCAATGATGTTATTTTTGAAGGCTACCGGGTCATCCACATCCAGCAACTTATCATCCGATAACATCGGAACCTGTTTTAGAATAACATTCGCCATGGCAATTGATTTAAAGTACTTCGTCCAGTTGCCAAGCGACTGGATATTGTACTGGAAGGTAAAATCACCTCCCTGTATGCCTTCAAGCCCGTCTCCTGAATATTGAATGGTAAAGTATTGCTTAGCAATCGCATCGCCATACATATAATACCGGCCAATGTTGCTATTGCCACTAGTTACCGCATCGCGTAACAAAGCATAGTTCCCGGCAATACCGCTACGCAAATCGCGCGAGCTTTGCCAGAACTCGTCGACATAAGTGGAGTTCTTAGGTTCTTGTTCCAAGAGTTTGGAACAGCTCAACAGTGCCATCACTATAACACCGCATGAGAGAATTTGTCCAATTTTATATATTGATTTCATGATGGTTATCGATTAAAATGTTACTTCCAGACCTAATGTGAACTTACGTGGTATTGGATATCCGCCTCCGTTATATTCTCCATATTGATTAACCGCCTCGGCATCCGGCAATTTTTTTGAACGCTGTAACATAAGCACATTGTCCATAATGCCGTATACACGGAAACGGCCAAGTCCGGTTTTGTTCAGAAATTTCTTGCCGAAATCATAAGACCCAATAATGTTCTTTACCCTAAAATAATCACCTTTTTCCAGAAAAAATGTCTGGTCAGAGGTGTAATAATAGCGGTAACTTCCAATATCCATCTTTGCATAGGTGGCCCTGTCTCCCGGATTTCGCCAAATGTCGATGGCATCCAGGTCCGGAATGGATACATTGGCGAAAGCTTGGATGGCACCGCCAGAGGTAGCGTTTGAAAAAGCATCAGATTCGAACAGGTTAAGCACGTCCCGGTCGAAGGTAAACGTACAGAATACCGTTAACGAAAAATTCTTATAGGAGAAAGTATTGTTCCACCCGCCCGTCCACTTGGGGTTTGGGTCACCAATAGGAAGTTTGTCCGGATTGATACCACTGTTAAAGACATCAATAAAATAATCACCATCCAGATCTGCAAACTGGAAATCGCCCGGATTATAGAAGCCATTGCTGTTCCTGAATCGTTCGCCGGTATAGGGATTGACTGGGATATCATCAATCGTAGAATATACTCCCAGGGTTTGATAGAGGTAGAACATGTTAATAGGGCTTCCCACTGATAAGATATGCGACTTGTTAAAGCGGTCGCCTGCCAGTACAAGGTCCCGTCCGCCATTGGGCAGGTTTAAAATCGAATTTTTGTTGTATGAGATATTGAAATTCGACATCCATTTGATCTTACTTGTTTGTGGCAGCGGGTTTGCATTAAGGATCAGGTCGAAGCCTGCATTACGCACACCCACTGAATTGGTAAACGCCCGGTCATAACCTGTTGTAACCGGCAGTTCTACCGCAAATAGTTGCAGTGAACTCTCCTTGTTATACACATCAAACGTGACCGAATATTTGCCCTGTAAGAGTTCCAGATCGGTTCCGATATTCCACTGTTTCGATTTTTCCCAACTTAGGTTTTTTTGTGCCACCCCGTCTACAAAATTTGGAATAATGGATGCCACTCCGTTGTAAGAAGCAGCACCGGAATTGCCTGCAAAACCAGCAGCATTCACATTATATAAATTATATTGTAGGTAGTTTTGCCGGGGCAGGCTACCGGAAGTGCCATAGCTACCTCTTAGCTTTAGCATGGAAATTGTTGGATTGTCTTTCAGAAAATTTTCTTCCGATAGTAGCCAGCCAACAGACGCTGCCGGAAAATATCCCCACTTGTTATTCTTTCCAAAACGGGAGGATCCGTCTGTGCGTAAACTCCCGGAGAACAGGTATTTGCCATCAAAATCATAACTCAGTCGCGCGTAATATGACAGCAGGCCCCATGACTGATAATTGGAGCCGGCAGTAATGTTATTTTGTAAAAAACCATTTATAACCTGTATCTGGTCTGACACTCCGTACCAACCGGATGCCGAAGTTGTTTGATATTTATCGTATTGGATATCCTGTCCCAAAATGGCACTGAGGGTATGCCTGCTAAAGGTATTATTGTAAGAAAAATAATTTGATGTGAGGAAGTTGTCCTGGTTGGAGCTAAATGTTAAGGAGGAGTTTCCCTGGCCACTATTCAGCTCGTTCGTAGCTGTTTGATCTCTTCTTCTGTTGTTGTTAAGGTAGGATGTTTGAGACGTTAATTGCAACTTTGGGCTAAATCGATAGGTCAAATTTAGATTGACGCTCAATTGATTATCTATATTTTGATCCAGGTTGTCATCGTAGGAACCTAACAAGAACGCTCTTTTACTGTCCGACAGATTGAGAAGCGATGTAGGCATGTTACCCGCGCCGATTTTAAGAGGAGACACATCATCTCCGCTGCCTCGGGCTCGAGATAAGCGTGTATAAGCGATTATGGGATTAATGGTCAACTTTTCTTTCATCGCGTTACTCAACAGATTAAGGCGCGTGGAATACCTTGTCAAACCAGTTGCCCGTATTATACCATCTTCTTGATAATAACCACCGCTAAATCTATAACTCATTTGGCCATTCCCTCCACCACTCAAGCTAATATCGCCGTTACGGACCAAGCCCCTTCTAAAAAACAGATCCTGCCAGTTTGTACGACCATTGAAAGCGGGATTTAAACTGTCGGTCAACAAAAAGGGCAAGTTCCGTTGGTCTGCGTAGGCAACCTGATTTTCAATGACCTTCATTTTTTGACGGCGTTCAATTGATCCCAGCGTAATGTCCCTTAAGTCAGGCCGCATAGTTACACCCGCATAAGCATTGAACACCACTTGCGGTTCGGCACTTCTACCTTTTTTGGTGGTGATCAAAATGACGCCGTTCGCAGCCCTGGAGCCATAAATAGCAGCTGCGGAAGCGTCTCTGAGCACATCAACCGATTCGATGTCATTTGGGTTCAGCCCAGCGAGGTAATTAGTGCCGGTACCTGTATTCATGCTGGCGTATTGCTCGGCCGGCTGTGGTATTCCATCCACTACGTATAATGGATTGTTCAAAATCGCTGTCTGATCATAACTTGTACTGATGCCGGTTGTACCGCGAACCGAAACAGAAGATGCAACTCCTGGCTGGCCGGTAAAGTTCTGCACATTCACACCGGCAAGTCGTCCTTGAAGTAATATATCAAAACTGGCAGCAGGGAGATTTTCAAGCTCTTTACCGGAAATACTGGAGATCGCGGCGGTATTCTTTTTCCTTGAAACCGTTTGATAACCGATGACCACAACATCCTCTAACTGGCTCAATGATTCTTTCAGGATAATCGTGAGTGCGCCTTGATTGGTGATAGAAACTGTTTTTCTCTCAAAGCCGATTAGTGAAAAGTTGAGTTTGTCACCTTCTGCCGCAGCGATGGAAAAACTTCCGTCGGTATTACTTTTCGTAAGTCGATTTTTGCCTTCAACTGTTATAGTGACTGCTGGGAGCGGCAAATTAGCCTCATCTTTTATTACCCCCTTAATTTCCTGCGCTAGCGTCCATCCACAGAGATAGAGCGACAAAAAAGACAATAGTAATCCTTTCCTCATAAATGAAGTATTTAAAAAATAATAAAATGACTTAATAAAAAATTAGTGCTAGCATTTAACGCTAATCGTCAGGGAAATGGGGACGCTTTTTCATAATGTTATGACGGTTGATTAATAAAAAATTACGCTCACTTTTGTCAGCATTGTTTTTTTTACGCCCTTGGATTAATACGGTCAATAATTGGTTTGTTTCGTAACGAGATAGTGATATCCGCTACTGTGAACAAATGTATAAAACGTATAGAGGCAAAACTTCACACATTTTAACAATTGATGTTTATATTTTAGCATAAAACAATCAGGTTATAGCATTTTCAAATAAGAATGCTGCCCCTGCCGCAATAAGGCACCGCCAGGATTGACGTACTTAAATCATCCATATTTACCTACTATTGTCGTTATAAAATTTCAACTTCTCCGATACAACGAACAATATAACACTGTGGTTTCCTTACAGGGGAGATAACAATCATAATGACGGTTATCAGGATTAGGTTCAGTTTTTGTTTCATAAATTTGGAAAACTAGGGATGCATAAATGAACTATTATTCGATTGTATTTTTGATTTGACGTATTTTTCGATCCAGAATCTCTCTGAAGGTTGGTCCAAATCCAGTCGTTGGAGCCATAGTGAGACGCTCTTGCCTGTCTAGACAGTTTGAGAGGATAAATTCCAGGCCTGCTTTTCTCAGGTCAATCATGTGAGTAAGCATATCATCCACGTCTGAATGATTTCCTAGCAAAACATCCGTTTTGGTCAGTGACCTAAAATGAATAAATCGGTCTTGGTTATCCTGCTCAACGAAATTACATTCAGTTGTGATTAGAAATGAAGCAATTTCGGTGTCCGGTTGTGTTAGAGTATAAGCTGTAAGGAAAGAATGAGTAATAATACCTCGCTCGGCATTAAAAAAATTTGTGTCTACCTGATATTCGACAATGGTTGATCTGCTTTTGATTATTTTCATGGGCATGAAGAGTTATAATCGTGTCACCTTATCCTATATAAAGTTGAGGATAAATAAATTATAATATAAAAAAATTACACATAAACGCGTCGTTTTTACACTTAACTTTTCCGTTACCGTATTTCCCTTTTCGTCTGTTGTTACCTTCTTTATAGGTGGACATACAGTTTTCGCATACGCTTATCAGTTTTGTCGCTTAAAACCAAAATATGCGAAGAAACGTTGAGTCCCGTTCCAGCGGCAGTCGCTATCTACGTATTCCTTTTTTAAGGAGCCATATGTCATGGTATACGTTTCCGTAGAAGTGCAGAAACCTTGGTCAGGAAGCAGCGGAAGTTCACATTCAAACTTGGTTAAGTACTCGATATCTTCCTTGTTGAGCTTGCGTTCTTCCTTGCCATATTGTAAGAAGTATACCCCCTCATTCCGGCGTAGCAGAACCGAATCTTTACCCCCATTAAAACATCCTTGTAGGTTGAAGACAAGTTTTATAGTTTCAGTATCCTTTAGTTTAGCGATCCAGCTTTCATCAAGATGTTTACGATAGTCGGTTGAGTCAAGAAAAAGCGTTGTGTTTTTCCTTTGGGAATTTTCCACCGATACCGATTTCTCTACTGACTTGCCCAGTACATTTTTAAACTTAAAATTATATTGAGCCGCGTTTGGATACCCCGGTAAGGTGTCACGCTGATTGTTCTGCGGGAGCCATACGGTTAACAACGAATCGTTTCTGAAGATCGCCACCGAGTCAAGAGAAAGATATGGACTGTCGTAGGCACTGTCAAGAAGGCCCACATCCACCACGAGTTCCGAATCCAGCTTCTTTTGCAGACCGCCGCAGGCAACTAGGGTAAACATCAAAATGGATAGAATACGAACTAACATTAATAACATTTTATAGAAGGATGAAAAAGAATGAACTTTTCCATATGCATCAACAATATTTTCAAGAACCAGTTGATATGCTTTCAAAGTTCTTTTGCAAACTTAAGGATGCTGATAATAAATGCGCACTACTTTCTCGATAATAGAAACGCTAGCTAAGTGACCTAGGTTTATATTTTAGTAGAACAATACCCGTGTCATATTTCTTAAGGTCGATCAACTCCAGGTTGATGTATCCATCACCGGTAGGGAATAAAGGCCTACCACCACCTAAAGCAACTGGACAAAGTTGTAGATGATACTCATCGATAAGCCCACACTTCATTAAAGACTGTGCAAGGGTTACACTGCCCCAAATGACCATATTTTTTCCGGGTAAAGCCTTTAGTTTTGCGATTTCCTCAACAGCATCACCATTAACAACTTTTGCATTTTCCCATTTACCCCAGTTAGCTTCATTAAGTGTGTTAGAAAATACGAATTTCGGCGTCCTATTTAAACTTTGCGCAATTGGCTCTTTTTCCGAATCAGCGGTAGGCCAGAAATCAACAAACATTTCATAAGTTATCCTACCAAGCAGTATCGTGTCAATATTGTCCATAAATTCCACCTGGTCAAGGTCGGAGTATTTGTTTGCTTCGTTATTGATATCCGTGAAGAAAGTGAGCTGGCCGTCCTTATCAGCAACATAGCCTTCAAGAGAAATCCACTCCTGTAAAACGATTTTTCGCATAGTTATGAATTTAAAATATCGTGCTTACTGATTGCAAAAATAAGTAGTACCCAGAAGTTCTTATAAGTGTAAATCTGTCAATTCAGCGGTGTACTTGCGACATACAAAGCATACGTATTTTATCAATAAATTCTTTTGTGTTTTAACAATTCGTGCATGATGTTTTAGCTATATAAACTAAGATTCTGTGAGCCTATAACCTAGCTGGTATCGATCCCTTCCCACAAAATCAATGATCATTCACAAAATCCGTGTTAACAGGATAATGAATATTATGATCCCTACAAGTTCGATTTTTCCCAGGCTTACGGGAAACCGTAAAACCGTCAGTATTTCTCTCCTTAGTTTTGGTGTATAAACTAAACAATAACATTTCTAAAAATTAAAAAGAAAGGAGAAATAAAAATGGCTAGTTATTACATTAATAATAATCAACAACCAAATGGTGATTATGAGGTGCACAGACAAGGTTGTCTTTACTTTCCAACGGAGGATTATACTTATCTCGGTGAATTCTATTCCTGTAGTGGGGCTGTCCAAGAGGCTAAAAATAGATATCCATATAAACATCGGATTAATGGCTGCTACACCTGCTGTAAAGAATGCCATACTACTTGATCTGCCCACTTAATAAGTACAAGGTTATCGCATTCTTCAAATGGATAGCCTTGTGAATAGTGCTGAACCCTAAACATATGATCATTATTAGGCCACGATCTCTTGTTGCTCAATAGAAAAGGCTTGTTTAAGGTATATTCAATTATGGTTGGTTTAAGTGTGTAACGGTATAAAAGCAAAAGACACGCCCTGTGACGCTGTTCTTAAGGGTAGCGTGGCGTGTACTGTTAATGCAAAAGTAAAAAGAATTTATTAAGGCAGCCAAGCATAGCACCAACAAAGCCCTTTGTATCAACGCCTAAATCTCTAATTGTCGGACAGTCATATCAATAAATATGATCTATCAACAGGCATTCGTAGTAAGTGGCGTAATCATTATAGCGTAAATTTGCTGCAACGCCCGGTACGCGTGTATGATACAAGTCCATTGGAAAAGGTTCATATTCCGGATAAATCTCTTTTATGAGTTCACTGACCTGATTAATGATGTCCCGCTCTTCTTGGGACTGTATGCCACTAAGTGTGTTTAAACGGGTAATTTCGGATCGCAGGTAGACGGAAAAAAGATTCGTTATACCACTAATGATAAATACACAGGCTTCAAGTTTCCCGGGACCGATTCGCTGCGGAAGGTAAAACTCTGCTACATAACTTAAACCTACCTTTAGCTCCAGGACATTGACCTCCAATACCGATGCTACCTTTTCTTTAAGGCGATCAAATCTGGCCATATCATTGCTACACTGCTCGACTTTTTCCCAATAATTTTTAGATTGTTCCGTTTTGTCATAATTCAGATCGCTGCGGGGTATCTCTACCGCATAATAACGGTAGATGATTTTCTGATATTCTTCGTTATGTATTAACATGGCGATTCAAATCAATTATTCTATACATTTTTTGTTATTAAGCAATATGGAACGTAAATCGTATTCAGTATTACAAATAAGCTAGCGGTAAGAGCAAAAGATACTAAGTCTGAAAAAAATGCAATCGCAATAGTACACTTATTGCCGTTTTTTGTCTGTACCCCGGAAGGGATTCGAACCCCTGACCCACGGTTTAAATAACCGTGATCGTACCTAGGGCGGGAATCGAACTTGCGGCTTATGTGGGCACAAGAGCACTCCACAACTAAATTTAAAAATAAATCTGAATTTTCCGAAAAGAAAAATCCTTATTCAGTACTATTATATCCCTTTAACGCTTCTTTCAATCTATCTGCAATTTTCTTTTTAAAGGATTCAGGTTCCAAAACTGATACACGTTCTCCATAAGACAGGATAACGCTTTCGAGCTCATAATTAGGTATAACCTCAATTGAGATAACTAAATCGCCTTGTGATCGGGAGATAATCTTTTGCGATCCATGTAGTGGCTTTGATTCAACATAAGGAGCTGCCTTTGCATTAAATCTTAGCATAATTTTCTGTAAGGTTTCGCCTTCTATTAACGAGACGCCGATGATGTCGTCAAAGTAATCTTTGAAATCGAAATTATGATTTTCAATATAGGAAACATGATGCGGTGTCAAGTCCAAAATCCTATCTAGAGCAACAATTGTTATTTTTTTTAGATAATCGTTCAAACCAAATAAGAACCATCGGTTATTATACTGCTTAAGATAATAAGGATGCATTATATATTGCAGAGGTTCAGGACTGTTAAAGGGATGGTAAGTGATGCAAAGTGGTTGGCGATTTAAAATAAATTGAAATAGCTGACCAATATATTCTGCTCCGCGTAGGTATTCATTATTGTCAAAGCCTATAATGTCCGGTTTGTCTTTTTTGAGCGTTTGTTCCAATTTGGCACTTAATTCAGAAACCCAACTGAATTCAGGCAATCCCTGGATACGGGAGAAAGTTCCTATGGCAGCTTGTAGCTGATCCCGCTCATTTTTGTTTAACGGCTGTTTATAAATTGTGAATCCCTTTTCTCCGTAGCGATAGAAAGATTTCCCATTCTTTTTATAGACTTCAATGGGAGCATTCCATCCCTCAGCACTCCGCATATGTTTGAGATCATCTCGCAGAGTTCTAACGCTAATGCCTTTACTTCCTGGAAAAATATCTTCCAATGCCATGTTACATGCATTCAGTAAATCGTCAAATGAATATTGTTTAAAAGAATTGGATAGACATTTATCCAATATGTTATAACGGATCAATGCATGTTTATTATCGGCCATGTTGAGAAATCGATATCGTAAAGATAGTAAATTTTCTTACTGTGCAGATACATTGCACAATAGATGCTAATCTTTGTATCGTAAATAAAAAACATATGGATAAGCGTAATATCCCTCATGACATACCTAGTTGGAATATCACAAACTTGCCGTTATCTTTGTTACACACTAGGTTGTCTCAAAAACAAAAACGTATGGAACTTACATTAGCACAAGAAAAAGCTTTGAATGCATTGGTTTATTTCGCTGAGCGTATAAAGCCACTATATCTTACCAAAGCGATTAAGCTTCTCTATATGGCCGATGAGCAAGCTATACGTGATACAGGCGTCCCGATCACTTGGTTAGACTATAAGGCATGGCGGTTCGGGCCTGTTCCAGAAGATGTTTACAACAAAGTTAAGCAGGTTGATAACCTCCAAAAGTTAGATGCAGGTGATGGTGTATTATATAGCTTAAAAGTCTCCGATGCGCCCGCAGATTTACCGGAAGGACTTGTCTTAAATCCGATCCGACCATTTAATGATGATGAGTTCTCCGATTACGAGATTGAAATTTTACAGAAAGTCATCGATAGATATGGTAAATTAACCAGTGAGCAACTGGTAGATATGCTTCATCAGGAAGGTACGCTTTGGCACCGTGTTGTGCAAGCTAATAATCTCAAACAACAGTTTGAGCTGAAGAGTAACCGTTCCGATTACATAATAGAATTTACCGATCTACTAGATACTGATTATAAAAAAGCTGCTTTTGAAGTAGCCTATCAGTCTCACTTAATGCAACAAAACCTAATGTAGCTAATGGGTATACTTAAACCAGGGAATATACTACATATTAAAGATTACGAATTCGAAAACGGGGGAGAGCCAAGAGACAAATATTTAATAGTTATAGATGTGTCGGAAGAGAAATCTCTTCTTTTAAGAGTACTTACTACATCAAAAATCCATGTTCCAGAACATAAGATGATGCACGGTTGCCGAAAAGAACCTGAAAACGGGTTGCACTATTTTATGTTCGAGAAAGCACGATGCATAGGAACGCATGAAGGTAATGACTTCTTTTTCGTAAAACATACCTTTCTGCTCTTCCGTAATAATATTAAAGCCGTAGAGCTCGAGGCTTTTATCAGGAAGTACGTCAATATTGCGCGCTGTGTTTGTACTATAGAAGAACAAGAGTTCAAACGGATTAAAAAGTGTATACGGCAGAATAGCGATATGGCGGATCGCTCTGCAAAAAGAAGCTTTCCGCATTTATTTTAGTGGTTAAACCTAAAAAACAAATTATGAAGTCATTACCTAAAGAATACCAGCTTTTAAAGGAGCTGAGTAGACAGAAAGATATATATTTCGCAACAGCGGTCAAACGAGATCGATACCGTTTAACAGATATTTATGATTATATTAAAAAAAGGAGCCCTTTTTGCCTCTTTTCCCTGAAGAGAAGTTTTTTAGTCAATTAAACCTCTAGGAGCAACAGATCTTCACGGCGATTAGCCGCTAGAGTACCTCTTCAATCAGCGTGCTGTTTTGCTGTCGTTTCGATGCAAAAAAAACAATTGGAAAATCGGCGGCTCGCTTTGACCTTGTTTTCCGGATCATAAGCCACTGTTAGAAAAGAAACTAATTAATCGCCAATACAATTATCAAAAAAATTAACTACTTTATATCGTTTTTGTATTCACGATATGATCCCAGAACATTCCTATGCAAGTATTTCCGTTAGCAAAATATCTACTCCTTATCGTTAGTTTGCTGAGTGGTTTATATTCACAGGCACAGCAGCATATGTTGCTAGATCGTATTATACGGGAAACCCAAGAAGGCTCGGTATATCGCAAACGACTATTATGGGATACCCTGAAACCTCAGATATATGCTGCCTATAATACGGCCGGAACAGATACATTAGTTGCGTTACGCGCTGCAGTAGGTTTAATGCTCGATAAACTTGATGATAATCATTCCTTTATACTTTATAAAGGAAAGTATATTGGACGGACGGGACGACGCAACACAATGGATCAGCTTAACCAGCAAACCAAAAACGCATTGAAAAAGCAGCTGGGCAGCCCGGTGCATACAGCAAAACTAGCCAACGGTATCGCATATATTAGTGTCCCCGGTATGCCTGTCGGTCCGAAGGATGGGCCCGACAAAGCACACATCTTAGGGCAAAAGCTGCGCGATTCGCTTTGTTCCTTGGATCTCTCGCGTTTAAAGGGTATCATTGTTGATTTACGTCTTAATACCGGCGGAAATATGTACCCGATGATAGGCGGCTTGGGCCCCCTATTAGGGGATGGAAATGCAGGATCCTTTGTACGTGATGGGAAAATTTTAAGTACCTGGAGTATTAAGCGGAGTAACGTTTACTTAGGACGGAGAGCTTTCACTACGATAAATAACAATTGCAAGCCAAATAGGAAATTGAAGATCGCTGTTCTGATAGGACCCGTTACAAGCAGCGCCGGTGAAGCAACCGCTATTTCATTCATCGGAAAGAAGAATGTAAAGTCGTTCGGAGAGCCAACTTCCGGCTTGATTACCGCCAATCAAATGATGGCCTTAGCGGCAGATGTTTATTACTACCTATCTGTTTCAACCGAGGCCGATCGGAATGGAAAAGAATATACAAAACCAATTCAGCCCGACGAGCTTATTATGGATGGTGATAATTTTGAAAATTTACATGCAGATCAAAAAGTTATTGCCGCATTAAAGTGGCTGGAAAATTAACGAAGAAGTGATTTTAATCTGATAGGGTGGTACCAAGTTTCCGGTTCAATTCATCTCCGCGTTCCAGAGAATTCTTGCGCATACACGTTACCGCTTAAGAAGGCGCTCAATAGTATATATTTAATCAAGTTTTTAGCGATCTCCATTTTAGCTTCCAATTGTTTTGTTTGATACTGTTTGATTTTTTCCGATCGAAAAGAATGCTTTTCTTCCATCTATCCGATACGAAACAACCCCAAATAGCCGGAACCTCCTAATATCCTATAAAATAAGCGTCTCCCTCTTGGCTTTCTCCTTTAATTATGTACAAATCAAACGCCTTTATCTTTTGTCCTTCCACCCACATATACATTAAGCTATCTGTTCTAAACGCTACAGCGTATATATGATGCCTAACGCTTTTGTCGAACGGCACCCGGTGCAGTAAGTCAAGCTCATTATAAGGAATAATTTGCGTGCTGTCAGCGTCATACAATTTACTGTATTTTTTATTAATCAATTTGAGATGCTTTTTAAATAACCGCTTTCTCTCTTTCTGTGATTTTTCAGTATTTACACTATCGCGAAATAATCGGAAAGACATGTACTTATCCGCAATTTCATTTGCTTTATATGACTTGTTCACGAGCACTTCTTGTAAAAACGACCTAATGGTTGCTTTCTCCACTGCCTCTTGTCCGAAAGTTACATTGCACGACAGCGCAATAATCATAAAGAGAAGTAACGGCTTCACTATTTTCATGTATTCATGGTTTATTATAAAAGATAAAGATCATTTGCCGCTTTTAAAAAATCAACTCAAAATAAGAATCAACGTGTTGTTAATGAAGTGTTAAAGGCTTTGTTTTATTTTGGGTAAAATGGCGGGATTTATATATTTATAAAAGAAAACCTAAATCAAATATGAAAAGGTTGAAGCTTTTGATCAGTATTTTGGTTATGTTAGCACTCGCTGTTAATAAAGGGAGGTCGTCAATCCCTTTGAAGATAAATACGCTGTGCCCAGTCCTTCTATTATATCTTGTGTTTTTTCTTTCTTCAAATATAACCTTCGCGCAGCCTATATGGCGAAAAGAAGATGTCAAAATAACAGGCAAAATAAAAAACTTCGAAGACAAGCAAACCAGCATGAAGATTATTGTGCGTGATCCTTTGAGTCAACCTTTTCAAGACACCTATGAAGTAGAGGTTGATTCCGGCGGCGATTTTTCCCAGCAAATCTCTATACCCTGTGCACAAGAGGTGCAGCTTATTTACGATCGGGCCTATTCCATTTTTTGTTTGCCAGGGGATAGCCTGCATATTCAATTAGAAGGTATGGGAGAGGGTGAAAAAAGTCGCCTGAATTTTATGTCAGGCTCAACCGCTAAAACCAATGAACACATATCCGCCTTTCTTGAAGATCAAAAAAATAAGCCATCTCCCATAACCGGCAAGAAAGAAATCATTCCGGGAGATATTGCCGATACACTATTTCAGCTTTGGATGTCGGATCATATCAAGTACAGTACCCTCAACCAACTATTAGAAAAACTAAATACGCAAAATGATGCGGACGCGCTCAAACAAGCGGAAATATACAGACTAAACGATTCGGTGGCGCCAGAAGTGTTGTCGCTTGCGCATGCGAAATTCCTACAATCTTATATGAAGTTTGCCGTATCCTATCCAGAGGCAGAGACCAATACAATCAATCAATCATTTAAGAGTGGAAAAGTAGAAGAAGGAGCTTTCCTGCTGAAACAGCTCATTGTTTCCAATACCAATGGCTTTACAAGGGAATTGGCATTAAGTCGTTTTTTTTTGGATGGCATCCGTGGGCAGCAACTAGAACTAGTAGACATCATTTATAATCCGGGCGATATAAAAAGCGAATATTTCCAAGACTATATAAAGAACGAATACGAAATTCAAAAAAGATACATGGCAAATCAGCAAACAGGGGAAGCTTCTTTAGATAGTTTAGACAAAAGCATAACCTCCGATGTTATGAGCGCGCTTGTTTCCAAATATAAGGGGAAAGTCGTTTACGTCGATTTTTGGGCACCGTGGTGTAGCCCTTGCTTAGCGCAGTTACCACATACTAAGCGCCTGCAAACACACTATAAAAATAAAAACGTAACCTTTCTCTTTTTGGCAAACAGATGCACCGATAAATCCTGGAAGGCGACCATTGCAAATGAAAAGATATTGGGCGAGCATGTTAATCTAACGGATGAACAATATAGAGAGTTAGCCAATACCTATGAAATTATAGGGATACCTCGTTATATGCTGGTAGATCGAAATGGACAAATACGTTTACCTGATGCGCCTCATCCGGAAAATTTTGAATTGATTACAAAGGCAATAGATAATCTATTATAAGGTCAATGTGAAGATCAGGAAGTTGTTTAAGCATTGATATAGGTGCTCTTAAAAAAGAAGACTCGCTAGCTGT
The DNA here is from genome assembly GCF_054130995.1 of Olivibacter sp. SA151. Lineage (NCBI taxonomy): Bacteria > Pseudomonadati > Bacteroidota > Sphingobacteriia > Sphingobacteriales > Sphingobacteriaceae > Olivibacter > Olivibacter sp. SA151. The sequence goes on from NZ_CP096391.1 coordinate 570,932, forward strand.
TCAATTGGGAAGCTCAACGAATATAGTTAACGCAAATACAGCTAAAGGATCTATGGAAAAATAATTAACTTGCAAAATCAAATACTGGATAATGTTTGACATTTACCGTCTTATATTAGCAATTTTCATACTTGTTTATAGCTTCTGCGGCCACCTTTACGCGCAAGAACCGAACATATTAAATCAATATGAGCTCAAAGCCTATTCTGCCGATCAGATTGTCACCGACAAACTTATTTCGGCCGTTATAAACGAAGTGGGTGAGAAAACCATTATTGGTCTTGGCGAAGGTACCCACGGAACGGCAGAGTTCAATCAGGTAAGAGCCGCAGTAAGCCGACGATTAATAGAAGAGAAAGGGTTTCAATATATATGTTTTGAAAACAATTATGGCGAAACCTTCTTCTTTAATAATCGTATGCAGCATCAGGCATATACGGGCGCATTATTAAAACAACATTTCATCGGTATTTATCAAACAAAAGAAATAGATGATTTCTTCCAATGGCTGACGGGATATAATCGCGAGCATCCCGATAAAGGGGTGAAGGTAAGCGGACTCGATTTTTTTGAATTAACGGCCGCCGTCGATATAGTCGAACAGCATATCATCAATAAAGAAGATTATCAACATCTTCTCACGAAGCTGCGCCATTGTATCAAACAGCAGGACTCCCTTCGTAACAATCAGCTTAGCGATACGGCGCTCTTTAGAAAAACCACTTTACAGGCTTATCAGTTGCTCAGCGATTTAGAGAAAGATTCCGATATAAAAGTAAAGGATTCCTTGCTTTACCACGAGGCTCTATACAACCTTAAGGTAAGAAATGAGTTTTATTATGAAGCATATCAGCATCCTGAACAGACAAGACTTGATAGAGACTTAGGTATGGCCAATATGCTGCACTTTATCCGTAAAAAAGATCCCGAGGCAAAAATTATTATTTGGGCGCATAATGCACATGTTTCTCATCATTATGTTTACGGGAAAGGCCGTAATGGCGGCGGCATGGGAGGATATATAGCAGATAAATTTCCCGAAGAATACCTTACTATTTCCACCACGACGTCCGAAGGAACTTTTCGCGTTACGGAAGACGCTTATCCTACCCGTTTTAATCAGTTCACGGAACAAGCCTTCCCAAGGCCGCCCAAAGGCTCTTTAGAACGGTTATTATATGGGCAATACAAAGCTGCGGTATACGGAAAAGGAAAAAACACCGGAGCATCCAATAAAACCATTAAAATGATGTTCCCGGGTCATAAAAAATCATTACGATATACACCTACATTCGAGATTCAGCTAAATAACTATTTCGATGTACTTTACCATATTCCCAAAACAAAACCCTCCACTGAGATTTAATTGAGGGGGAGTGCCTCCAAGACCTGTTAGCTTTTAATGAAAGTTGTCCCTTTATTATACGACACCCGCTGGTTTCTAAATTGATGCCTAAATTAGGTCTCTGTCATTGAGAAAACTCCTTGCGACAATAGCTATCAAGACAACTCTTTATTTTTTCTTTGTCTTGAATTCTGATAATAATACACTCGTTATTTTTGAGATCCAGTTTTAGCCCCAAATTGTCTTTAACGATATATGCTTTCTCGTTATTTCTACCTTTGCGTATTCCCCACACACCCGAAGGGCAAATAGACGCTATTTCAATGCCTTTAAAACAAATACGTAATGAATTGGGCCTATTGAATTGGCGACATTCTTTGCGGAAGGAGGACGACGAATACCTTATTTCCTGTGTGGTGGGTGAATGCTGGAGTGAGGCACCGAACGAAAGGCATGAACCGACCAGAGGAACTGGGTTTTGTATTTTCTTTCTTATCTTCGTTTAATCAAATTAATTTTCCTAACACTGTATTATAGAACAGATGGCTTTACCCGTTAATATTGAAGATCTTTTACATGGACATGTGGTGGAATGGGAACGTTTGGAATTTAAACGTGGGTGGAATCCGGAAGAGGTGATCCATACGATCTGTGCTTTTGCCAATGATCTCAACAATTGGGGCGGTGGATATATCGTTATTGGTATTGCTGAGCAAAACGGACAAGCTGTTTTTCCTGCAGAAGGAATTGCTCCGCAACAAATAGATAGCATCCAAGGTGAAGTTTTATCGCTTGCTAACCAGCTTCAACCAAACTATTTTCCACGGATGCAGCCATATGTATTAAACGGGCGGCACATACTCGTGCTATGGTGTCCAGCTGGTGATCATCGTCCTTACACAGCTTCAAGTACACAGGGCAAGGGTGCTCAACGCTATTCCTATATCCGTTATGGCTCACGGAGTATCATCGCCAAAGGAGAAAACCTACAACGTTTAATTGAGCTGACCGCACGTATTCCTTTTGATGATCGTATTAACCGACAGGCCACAATAGATGATTTTGACTTGGGATTGATCCAGGCTTTTTTGCAGGAAATAAAAAGCAGTCTTTATGAGGAAAGCCAAAAAATGTCCTTAGCCGAATTGTCCAGGAGCATGTACATTGCTAAGGGAGCTGATGAAGATCTTCATCCTGTTAATGTTGGGTTATTATTTTTCAATCGTACACCAGAAAAGTTCTTTTCCCGCGCTTGGATTGAACTGGTGGTCCATCGGGATGATAGTGGGCGATCATTTAGCGAGCATTATTTTAAAGGGCCGTTACATATACAATTGCGTGATTGCCTTTCTTTCCTGAAAGCGACCGTCATCCATGAAAATGTAATCAAAGTATCTTATCAGGCCGAGGCCATCCGCTTTTATAACTTTCCTTATGAAGCTGTTGAAGAAGCACTATCTAATGCCGTATATCACAAGAGCTATGAAATCGGGAATCCGATCGAGGTACAGGTATGGCCAGATAAAATCGAAATATTAAGTTTTCCGGGGCCAATTCCACCCGTGGATGTTCAAATACTGAATCACCAAAGGCGGATAGTTGCCCGGGATTACCGAAATCGCCGTATCGGTGATTTTTTAAAAGAATTGGATCTTACTGAAGGACGAGGTACAGGTTTTCCGACCATATACCGCACTATGAATAAAAATGGTTCTCCTGATCCTATTTTTGAAACCGATGGCCAGAGCACCCATTTCCTGACTATTCTGCCAGCTCGTCAAGAAAAAAATGACCAAGCTATTAACCAAGCTGGTGTCGGAGTTAAAGATTTGGTATTTAAAGAATTAGGTGATGTTGTAGCTTTTTTCAAATTACCGAGTAACCAAGCTAGTAACCAAGCTAGTAACCAAGTTCAAGAGATAATCAATAGAACGGTACATGATAAAGTTGTCCCTATTTTAGGAACTGCTATGCAGTGGATTTCTAGCAGAGATTTGCTTACTCAAATAGGTCTTAGTGTACAATCCAAGAATAAAAACCGTTACCTAACTCCACTGCTTAAAATAGGTTGGCTTCAACTGGAATATCCTGAAAATCAAACCCACCCTAATCAGCGGTATAAGATTACTGAAGCTGGAAATAGGTATTTGGAGTTTGTGAAGTCGATAGGTTAGCTAATAAAGCCAACAATGAGGTATAAAGTTCGCTGATCTATATATTTTGATGGCCGAAAGAAACCGAAACGGAATTTCTGCTGCTGTGACTTTAATAACTTCGGATTGATGAGCAATCGAAATATGAAAGATATCCGGTTCGCTCAAAATATCAGACTGATTAGGATATAAGAGAAGCACACTGCTAAAGTCTACCTACGGTTTTAATAGCTTTGATTCCTTTTAGAAAAAGAAACTACTGGCTTAAGTTTAGGCAAATACTACCTATATCTATCGGCTGTATAAGCGCTTTGCTGATTATCATCAGTTTCTTCTCAGACAGACTTGGACAACCGAGACGTGCGAAAGAGGTCCGTTAAGAATTGAAAAAAGAGTAGATTGAGTGTTTAGGATGCAAGCATGAATCTGGAGAGTTTTTTCATGATAAGGCTTCTAGTGTTTTTTCTCAGGTTTTTTTCGATACAAATAATCCGCTATCTTAAAAATTGCAGAATTCTTATCTTTGCAAATCAATCCAAAACCTATTATCCAATGCAATTTAAATTTAGTTACATGTACCGTGATGGAGCTAACTACAAAAACCACGGTGAAATTATCATCAGCAATCCCGATAACGTAAGTTTAGTAGAGGCCTTGGAAAGGCTACAATTGTGTTTAATCGATGAGATGTACTTTTACGCACATAAGTTAGGTGTGCCCGACTTACATTTCCCCCATTGGAATGATCTGTATGACCACAGTTGGCATGAGTTTGTAGCTTTAGAAGAAACCCAAGAACCGCCAACAATAGAATGGAGCATAAGCGATTTTCTAAGTAATTGCGAAAGCTTGCTTAAAAACTGATGAATATTTATAAAAGTGAACTAATATTATTTTATATGATGATATCGACGAATTATATGTCATGAACGATCAACCTGTTACATGCCCCTTATGTGGTGCCCGTAATGATTTACTCTCTGGATTAGTAGTCAAATAAAGAAAAAAAGGTTAAATTATAGCCCATTGGTACTATGAGTAGAATGCAAGGGAGATTTTCAGTAGTATCAAATCTCCTCGCAACCATTGGCTAGAGCACCTCTTCAATCAGGGTGTTTGTTTTGCGGTCGTATGTTATTTTGTGTTTTTTATTTTTATAGTAAGCACTGATGTGCTCTATTTCCAAGGCTTTGTATATTTCGGCAACTTTAGCAAGTCGTTTATCCAATTCTTGTACTGCAGTCGGTATCCTTTCGTTAAGTGCTTCTATCTTTTCGAGTTCGGTAATGTATTTATCTGTTTTACCTATACTGACGATGTTTGCTTTTCGATATTCGTCTTTAACCTTCTTTTTTGCGTCAATTAGTTTTACCTTGCTCGTTTCAAGTTCTTTTCGTTGGTATTCAACAAGCTTTTTTTGTTCAAAGTATGCTGCTATACGTTCTAATAAGAGATTTCCCATTCCCTAAAATAAGAATCATATTCATTTTTATAAAATTTACTTTTATACTGTTTTTGATTATGTCGTAAGCTCAATTTTTTCCAAGCTTACGGGAAACCGTAAAACCGTCAGTATTTCTCTCCTTAGTTTTAGTGTATAAAAACAATCAACAGATAAAGACTACACAATAACATTTCTAAAAATTAAAAAGAAAGGAGAAATAAACGTGGCTAGTTACTATATTAATAACAATCAACAGGCAAATGGTGATTATGAGGTGCACAGACAAGGTTGTCTTTACTTTCCAACTCAGGATTATACCTATCTCGGTGAATTCTACTCCTGTAATGGAGCTGTCCAAGAGGCTAAAAATAGATATCCAAATAGATATCGGATTAATGGCTGTTACACCTGCTGTAAAGAATGCCATACTACTTGATCTGTCCATTTAACTAAACATAAGGCTATCGCATTCTTCAAATGGATAGCCTTGTGAATAGGGCTAAACATGTAGATAACAATTACCGAAAAATATGGAAACTTAGCCATAGTTTTTAATACCCTATTTAAAATAATCAACACGGGATATTCACGGTAGGGGCGACGATCGGTATTTGTCCAGAATACCGATTTTTTTCCAAAAGCCTTTGGTAGTAATTCCTTAACCTTAATGGCTTGTTTACGCCCATCTTTTCCGGGGGATGCTTTTTCCAATAAATATCTTCTTGAGAAACCTACTACCAACACCGATATGTGTTGCATGAAAACAGAATGTTTTTAATTCTTCATTGTTTTTACCATATTTTGGTGAACCTGTTCGTAACGAGGTAGATTTTTTTTGTAAGCTTCTAAATCCCACTTAAAATTAAAAAACTTTACATATTCTGCTATTGGTTGCAAACCAACCTCCTTTCTCCGTTCGTCTACATGATCCGGGTCTATTAACGGGGCAACAAATTGCTCATTTGTCGTTGGATCTCTGAAAATCTGGCTGCCATAGGTTTGTTTTTTGCCTTCACGCAAATCAATGCGGTCCTTTAGTAAGGCAAAGCTTGACGGATTCAATTCCTTTTTGGAAACTGCCTCCTGCAAAAGCGGTAGATACTTTTGCTGTGTCTTCAAGTCGGCATGCTGAATCACCAAAAACAAGGTTTGAGTTCCCCTTTCCCCCACAATATTTGGCCCTAGCCATCCCTTTATGTCCAATATTTCCCGTACAGCAACTAAATTAAGCGAATCAACCGTCTTGAATTTGCCTTCTAGCGCTTTAAGTTCAGGAGCATCCGGACCAAACTTTTTATATAACGAATCTGCCTGCCAGCGGATGCGCTGATCTCTTTCAAAAATACTATCTAACTTGGCAACCAGTGGCTTATCGTAATCCTTTTCCTTTTCATCTTTATATTTGGTTACCAAGGCAATGATTTCTTGCCATCGCTTGTCCTGATGTAAGGATTGCAAATCCAAATCCTTACGTAGGTGATCAAGATTAGTAAAATAACCGGAGGCAGCAACCCGTTTCAGGTGATAAAAGGCAGAATCAGGTTCATTTGCCATAGCCCATGAACAGGCCGCATTATACCGGTCATTTATGGTTCCCTTGTCTCCAATGGATGCGAAAGCTTCGCTATATTTAAGAGCTGACGATCTATATTCCTTTTGCTTGTATAGGGTCTCAGCCTGTTTCTTAAAATCATCTTAGTTATTTTTATGCTGTTGAGCGCTAGCGAGCGTAAAGCTAACCTGAAGCAATAGGATGAGCCAATAGTTTCTCATAAATATGACTTGAAGTTTCGAGAAAGCAAATTACGAAAACAAACCGTTAAAAGAAATTCCATATATAGGTTAAATCCTAAATAAAATGGAAACTTACAGTTTATTGCTTCATAAAGACGTTTAGTAAAACGTCTCTCGTCCTTGCCGAATATTCTATATATTTTCTACTCAGTCCGAACGACATTATCTTACCTCACTACAGCAGGAATAATAAACTGCTCCATTATTTTATCTGCCTGGCTGTGGGCATAAGCCTGGCCGTAAGCAGTAGCCGTGATGACGACCACCAAGGGCTCGTCTCTGAATACAAATATTTTGTTCCCTCCATTACCTGAGCAGTAGAAAGTTTCGTAGTTTTTACCATTGCTGCGGTACATTTTGTTCCAGAACAGATAGCCATAGTATTCCCCGTCGCGGCCTGGAATGACTTTATGTTTGGTGAAAGTTTTGTCTATCCACGATTTTGGTACGAGTTGTTTGCCTTCCCAAGAACCTTTATTTTGGTATAACTGTCCAAACTTAGCCAGATCCAGTGCGTTCATTCGAATACCACCAGCGGTGCTTACTACATGTTGCGGGGTATATTGCCATTGGTATTTGGTGATATGCATCGGGTCAAATAATTTTGTACCCGCATAATTATCAAGGCCCCCGGGCACTAAGTTATGTAAGGTATTACCCAGTAGCATAACACCAGCTGTAAAGTAGTGCCATTGCCCCGAATATTTAACAGTATCCAGTGGCAAACCCAAGGTAAACTTTACCCAATCATCAGTAGGATACATATTCTCTTCATTTCCCGGAGAAGTAGGATCATCATCATCGCCATCGAAATCTGAACTCATGGTAAGTAGATTTTTGAGAGACACTTCGCCTTTTGCCTTAGAGAAATGACTATAAGCCTTTAGGTCGTAAAATTCTTTTAGTGTTTGATGTTCAGATTTTAAGTACCCGTCCTCTATAGCCATACCGGTAAGCGTTGAAGCAAAGGATTTACCTACCGATCGCACATCATGCAAACTGTCGCGAGAAGCACCGTTAAAGTATTCCTCTATTAATATTTTTCCCCTTTTTAGAACAACAACGCTTGTTATGTGTTTATACACGTCAGCTTCAATATTGGCCTTAAGTTCTCTGATTCTCTCCCGGTCAATATTCTCGGTTGATATCCCAAATTCTTTGTAGGGCTTTAACGGAGACAGTTCAACAGTGTCTATGTTGATAATAGGCTTGCGGTTCACCTGCATCAGTAGCTGACCCGAAGCCATGATATCGCCAACCTTCAATTGAGATGTTTTCACATATGGTCGGAGTTCTATCCTCAACTCCTGCTTCCCCTCGGTCAGGGCGCTGTCGCCACCATTATACATAAAACGGTTCCAGGCCGATTGACTCCAGAGCGCGCCTTCATGTTGGTTGTCGATCAAAGGACGGCTCCAATACGTTTCCTCTTTCTGTTGCGCAGGCGTTGGCGCTCCCGGGATTAAGTTGGTTTGGTAGACCAGTTGATTGTCAACATAGAAGGAAAACTGGTAATTCCCTATCTTCACTAAAGAGTCGGCCGATAAATTCGGAGCCAGCGGACGCAGAAAGTCAGTAAGTGGTTTTATGAGAGACACCGTGATAAACAGGTTACTTTTGTTAGTGAATACATATTGGCTTAAAAAATTGGCCAATTCAACTTGACCCTCTTGTACAGCTGTTTCTGTAAACCTGATCTTACCTATGTGTTCTTGATGTACTGATGGTTGGTTGAGCTCGACAATAGGGTGCCCATATAAATGACAATAAGAAAACGTCAGGAAAAGCAGTATGTGAAGGAAAGGTGATAAATAGTACGATTTCATTCTTTAACGGTTTACTCAAAGGTAGCCATCGTTTACAGAACAAAATAGAACGAAATTAACATGTAGCTGGTTAAATTAATAATCTGCGATAAACCAAGGGCGTGATATGATACAAAGCTTTAAAAGAACGAATAAAATGACTTTGATCAGCAAAGCCACATTGTACAGCTATGGTTGTAAGTGAAAGATGCGGATCGGGTAATAGGCTAAGAGCTTTCTGCACCTTTAGTGCACGAGTATACTCGCCCAAACTACAGTTAAAATGCTTAGAAAAGTCTCTTGATAAATGAACGGGATGAATGTCAAGGTATTGAGAAAGAGAAGATAGCGTCAATTGACAATCTATAGGAGTATCATGCAACAACTCTCTTATCTGTTTTACCCATACCGGTTTTTTATTTTTTCGCTGCTCATTGTTAATATCCCCCGCTGCGGTAGTAAACAGGTTGACCAATAAAGTGTCAACATGTAACCGCGAATTAATGCCGTCTAACTTGGTTTCCTTTACAATGCTGTACATCAGCCGGATAAGCTCCGGATGTTGTAAGTGGATACTGCCTTGCAACATGTTTTTATTTAAACCATAGGAGTTAAACCATTCAGGTGTCAATTCTATATGAAATCCACGGGTAAAACCTTTAGGCTTGATATTGTAGTGTGCTTCCTGCCAATAATGAAAGAGGAGGGTTCCAGGTGTACAATGATATACTTCTTTTTTGTTGCCTTCTACCACAGCACCCTGTAAGATAAATGTAAAGTAGGCATTTTCGTGATAGTGCCAGTCTACATACTCATGAGTATATTCGGTATCCGTAAACGTTAATCCGCCAAACCTTAGTGTTTGGTTCGTTTGTCCAAAAAACTCACCGCTATGCAGGATATTCATATTTTAAAATTAACGAAGATAATATGGAAATTAACCATATTGTTCGAATTTCTCAAACTTATAATCGAGAATCACGCAAAAATTCTATCTTACAACAAAGAAATTCACACAAGAACTAATGAAAACCTTTAATATCTATATACCCGCTAGATTCTACTGGACCCGCACCCGTATTATTTCATGCGAATTGGCTGCTATTAATCACGTAATTCATCACAATTTCTTTCTACATTTAAGCAATCAAATTAAAGCTCGAAGGTGAAACATAATATAGGCGTGTACCGATATGAAGAATGGCACTGACTTAGCTGAACGATTATTTCTCTTTGTCAAATACGAATTGTGCGTAGATGACGAAGAAATAAGTATGGATACACGACTAGAAGATGACCTAGGAGTATATGGAGATGATGCGGTTGACTTTATAGTGAAATATAGCGAGACACTTAATGTAGATGTATCTGACTTTAATATAAAAGACTTTTTTTAGCCCGAACAAGACCTTCTATCCAAATTACTTTTTATGAGCGGGTCTTTGAGAAAGCCTTTTACAGTAAGAGATTTATATAATGGTATTCTTGAAAAAAGCTTGACGTTTAAAATCGACTGAGCACGCGGATAGAAAATAGTGTGCTCCATCGCTAAAAATTATGTGTAAGATTAGAATAGTTATGTGTAAGTAGAAAGGCTATTCATGTAAATATCAGAAGAATTTCCAAAATCAATGGGATAAAATACTCTTTTTGATCGTATTTTTTACTAAATCTATTACGGTGGAGTTCCAAATGTCAACAATATTTTGAAATATATTGATCAACGCTTTTCTAGTTATAAATATATCAAAGATGTCGAATTGGTTTATGCAACTCAATAAAAGAACAGTAATCTGTACGATAGGTTTCCTGATTATCACAGTACTGGTTTTAATGTTCGCTCTGCGAACCAAGGAACTGAATGTAGACAAACAGATTAACCAATCATATCAGGAAGTTGACACCGTTCCCATGCATCTGCCTCGGCCACTTTTTGATATAGATTATGATGAAGTTATTTTTGCGCCCTCGTATACATGGAGAGATGATTTCCAAAAGCTAGATGGCTACTACTGGAATTTGCTTATGCCTGAGCGTATTTCACTGCATGCTATGGGCGACGGGCATGTCATTGCTCTGTTTGTTAGGAATAAATGGGTCTTTGGCTTTGCAAAAGTACCAAATCAACCAATAGATTTCGGCGCTTTATGGAATACGAACGGATTCGTTGGCTTTATACCGTTTAGCAAAAAAGAATTTGAAGCATTGTATTATAAAAAAGTGAAGGGACGGGGCGCTATTCCGGTGATAAAAAATCATCGAGATGCAAAATTATAAGAAGTTCATCGGAAGCCCGCGAATCCTCGCAATGCAGGTCAATTTTGTGTACGTCTGCTAGTTTGATTGCCTTGCCTTCAATAGTGAAACAATCCTTGCCAAACACCAAGTAGCCATCCATTTGGCCGTGAAGTGTTTGATAGGATACATAGCAATAAACTATATAGCCGATATTCGCAATAAGTCCAATAGTAAGTACAACTGAAATCAGCCTTTCGGTAAGGAGTGCATGCTCTCTGCAAATCCATATCAAGAACATCCATAAACCCTGAATCCCAAAATACATAAGCCAAACAGGAAATCTTTTCTTATTGTCCGGTTTAAAGATTACAAAGGAAGCAAGCATATGTAGTTTAGGATATTTCTTTATCGAAGATAAGAGTAAACAGGCATCATTCAAATAGAGAATGTCGCGAACTAAAATGTTTACAAAAATATATTCCTAAATTAAAAATCATTAAATTCGAATAAGAAACTTAAACTGCTTTTATTCTTTGAAAACGTACCTTGTTAAACTGAACGTTATTCTTCCTGCATTTTTTGCCATTGCTCTATTCGCCATTCAGGGGTTACTCTTAATTCGTTGGTTTTTTACTATGTATTACCCAATCATAGATATTCAGGAAGAATATTGGGAATATTGGTTGCCAATCTGTTGCACGATATTGCCTTCAGTCATTTGGCTGAGACCGAAATTGAGGATCTTAACGTTTAATGATCGCGAGCGAGGTAGCTTCTTTTTCCAATTGCTAGCGTGGTTTCCCATTGCGATTTGTGCTATATTTTTGCAGTCATATTTTACAACCGTAAACGGCAAGTTGTCAACCGTTGATAAAGTCGAAGATATAACGAAACTCGAGCCGACTCGATACTATATTATCAAAAACTTCGAAGTAGATAAACGTGCGGCAAGAGCGGAAGTAAAAGTATACACCAGTGGAAAGCAAAGGCAATACTTAAATTTTAAGATTTATTTTGCAATACCATTACAGCCTAAGGGATTCGATACCGCTCTACCAACGTATTGGTATGCCTTATCATTTGACCATCGGATTGACAACTATGTCAGCGATGAAGAAAAGCAAAGACGGTATGAAACATTTCTAGAGGTGAGCCACGCCAAACTAAATCGCTACGAGTTTTATGATCTAGACCATTTCGAACGTTTACCCACTTCCCAGGATAAAAAAATGTACCTCCGGGCGATAATTCAGAACGAGCGCCAGTCCGATCGGGGTAACTATGTAATTCTGAAGCCAATCAAAGAAGCGTATGCCGATCGGAACAAGAACAAGCCTTTATGGGCTTTGAATGCATTTGGGATAGGTTTCTCGATATTTCTTTTCGCTCTTATCTGGCCTAAGTACAATCCCGAAGAACATAAAAGGCTAAGAAATAAGAAGGGTAGTAACAAAAACGATTATAAGTTATTCTTAAGCTATTTTTCACCCCATCATCCACATTTTGTTACTCATATGCTATTAGTCGCTAACTTAGCTGTTTTTATCCTAATGGTAGGCCAGGGAGCGGATATTATATCTCCTTTAACAGCAGAGCTTTTTTCTTGGGGTGGTAATAGAAGAGATGCCGTGTTAGCAGGCCAATGGTGGCGGCTTATCAGCAGCCTATTCGTCCATGGCGGAATTGCGCACATCGTAATGAATTTAGGTTCATTATGGGTAGGGGGTGTTTTTTTGGAACCGGTTTTTGGAAAAGCTAAATTTCTAACTTTATACCTCTTATGCGGCATTGCCGGAGGCCTGTTGAGTCTTTATTGGCATCCCTATAGCACAATTGTAGGTGCTTCGGGAGCGATATTCGGTCTTGTCGGAACGGGTATCAGCCTGTCATTGTTTACTAAAGCTTTCCCTAAAGAACTTAGAAAAACTGCACTGGTTTTGTTGTTAGTATATGCAACTATCGGACTATTGATGGGATTGGTAAGTGATGTAGACAATGCTGCTCATATAGGAGGGTTGGTGGCAGGTTTAATTCTAGGATATGTTCTTTACAAGAAGTGATTTTAACGAAGGCATTCTTTAATTTAAATCAAACAAGCCGATTTTTTATTGCACATCTATTCTTTATTTATAAATTAGCGTTGTCAAGCTAAATATTCATAGAGTTCATTAAACTAATCTAAACCATAACACGTGCTGCTGTAATAAAGAGCATCGTTGAGACATCCAGCGCATTATTTTAAAACCTGCACCAATGAAATTTATCAACCGAAAGCAAAAAGCAATCATCCAGTTAATCGCATGGCTCCAGATGATCGGAGGTATAACCGGACTCTTTCTCATGGCGAAACTGTTGCTGCAAACCGGACAAATAACCGGGCCGATACTTTTAATTTTTATTTTAGGTATTTCCCTCTTCATATTTTCTATTTTCGCAGGACGCGATTTGCTGAAGAGTAGCGAAAAGGAAAATCATTTCACCTTAACGATCATCAACCAAATATTACAGATTGTGCATGGCAGCATGCTCGGTTGGGGGTTGGAATATACTTCCGGGGCTAACCTTTCTTTCGGTGTAGAAGCAACCGAATTGAAATTCAATATTTCATTAATTATGTCCACCTTTCAGATGAGTGTCAATTCTGATAATGCTTTCGCGTTACATATAAATCTATGTGCCATCTTTATCATTCTAGCACTTGTTCACTTTAAAGAAAGACGGGAAGAAATAAAAGAAATTAAAGATAACTATGTAGAAGAAAAAGTTTCAGATGTTGATCTGTTAAGCTAGCTCCAAGTTATGGCATAGATAGATTATGAAAACCTTTGATATCTGCATACCCGCAAAATTTTACCGGACCCGCACCCGTATTATTTACGCCATTATAACTGTGCTAATACTGGCATATGTAATAGTAAAATATTTGTTCTTAATCCCAGAGGGAGAACCGATATACAAGTGGCTCGGCTATACAAGTTTTGGTACACTTGCGTTTGGCTTTATTGCTGCTGTTGTAAGTATACCGAAAATTAAACCAATAGCAGGGAAGTTGGAAGGTGTTATCCGGTTTCAGGAAGAAGGAATTTACTTAGCGGAGATGCCATACGGTTAACAACGAATCGTTTCTGAAGATCGTCACCGAGTCAAGGGAAAGATATAGACTGCCATAGGCACTGTCAAGAAGGCCCACACCCACCACGAGTTCCGAATCCAACTTCTTTTGCAGGCCGCTGCAGGCAAATAGCTTCCGGTTCAATTCATCTCCGCGTAAAAAGCTAAAAAACTAATCTAGATAGTTTATTTTGTAAATTTGAGAAATATAGGTTACTAATAAATCAATAGGAATTTTTAATGGGAGTATTACAAAAAGGCAAATCAAATTATCCATTTTGGGGAGCATCAATAAATCTAATCACTGGACTTGATCCTTTAGGACTTCAAACAACATCAGAGGCTACCTATGCCACTATGTTGCCAGGTATTTCTAACTTGACAAACCGACTTCGCTATTATGGTTTTTATTGCTGGCTGTTAGATTTTTATTTCAAAAATGAAAAGCAAGGGAACTCGAAACAACAATACCGTTTTATCCGCAGAGCTGAATTGATGATTGCTATAATTATGCAAAGCGAGCGTAAAGGAGTTCAACAAATAACAGGAAGCAACTTTGCATCAAACCTAATTAATACAACTAAAGAAACTTATTTTGACTTAGCCGAAGGAGCAGACAAGGACAACACTGACAAAAACGTTTATTGGAAATATCCGTCCGGTGCATTCGGACAATATTATTACGGAGCAATGCAGGCACTTTCCTTAATTATTACAGCAGTAAATGATGATGGAGATGTTATTTATAACATCAGTAAACCACACCCAAGACAAAAAGTTTCTGGGAAACAATTAGCTGAGGCTTTTGATGTTTCATTGTCACCACAAATAAAAGAGCTGTTTTACAGTAATATAAAAAAAGGAAAACTTTACCAATCTGATATCTCAGAACTGATAAAATATTTTGCGATTGACACAATAGAAACAGAAAATGCCGAATGGCAACTATATGTGGAAATGCTTTTGGACAAAGACGAACCAAGTCAAGAAATGGAAGAACGGTTTACTTTTCACAGAAGGGAAACAATTTTGTCGCTCTTAAATACAGCTGTTAAAAATGGAAATAATTATGACTGGCGTAGATTTCTATTAGAAAGTTACAGAAATAAATTGGGCACAAGTAGTAATCCTGAAACGGAAACTAATATTGGTTGGTACTGCTACCACTTAAATGAGTACTGGCAATACAGTTGTGGAGCAA
Organism: Olivibacter sp. SA151; assembly: GCF_054130995.1. Lineage (NCBI taxonomy): Bacteria > Pseudomonadati > Bacteroidota > Sphingobacteriia > Sphingobacteriales > Sphingobacteriaceae > Olivibacter > Olivibacter sp. SA151. The sequence goes on from NZ_CP096391.1 coordinate 586,023, forward strand.
TATTTGGGGCTGTATTACAACACCTTTGCGACTTTCAACAAGACCAATATCTGCCATTGTTTGTAAAGGATTTTTCACGCAGCATTACAAATGAAATATGCAAAGGACTAAATCATGCCAGAGAACCAACAAATTTACTCACAGAAATTTTGGAGTTAATCCCTGACACAGAAGACGAGGAAAACATCAAAAAGGAAATTGATGCAACAAACGACCCTGTTATAGTAGCCAAAAGTGGCTTTATGCTTTTGCTTCAAATATTCAAAAATAATAGAGAGCAACTTCATCCATTAAAAGAATTTATGAACAGAAAAAAGATAGAAAGGGATGGGAATATGGTTGATGGCATCTTGACAGTTCACACAGCAGAAAGCGAAACACTTCAAGATTTTGTAGAACAATTTATTTTACGCAAAATTATTTACAGGCACTCAATGGTTGCACTCAGAAAAATGGGCAACGGCTCACAGGCTACCCACAAATTTTTTATTGAGGAACAATACATCCGTGTCATAGACACATTTCCTCCGAGAAACACTTCGCCAAGAATGAATGCTTTACAAAACATCCTGTTTGATTTGCAGGTAATCAACGACCAAAAGATTTTATCGCCATTACATAAAAAACTTTTGGTTGACTGATGACACTAGAAAGAGAAAACATATTAACATTGATTGGAAGTAGAAGATACCATTCTGCAATTCTTACAACTTTTAGCTTTGATTTTTATTTTTTTGAAATAAAAGCAATGAAATGGTTGCGTTCTTGTGGCGTGAGAAACATCAACGTTTTTATTGACGGACATTATTATTCAAAGTTAATGGAACAAGCCACAGGAGAAGAAATGCAACTCTCTCCGGGCTATTCACTTTACCCCGTTTTTCAAAAGTCGGTATTCCATCCAAAAATTTGGATGTTGTTTGGTGAAAAAGAAGGGTTGCTAATTGTTGGTTCTGGAAACCTTACAAATTCAGGAAATGGCAACAATGATGAGATTTGGGGCGCATTTCATTTTGATATTCGTTCAACTGAAAATGCATCAATCTTTTCATCAGCTTGGGATTATCTATCAACGTTTTCATCGTCAGTTAAGGGACAGATGAATGAAAAAACTACAAAATGGATACTTGAACATTCTAAATGGCTGAATGAATTACCAAAAACAAAACCATTTCAATTTTTCGAAACGTCGCAAAAAGAGAAGGTTGCTTTCCTGTTTAATACTGAAACAACTTCTATTTGGAACGAACTTTCAAAACATCTTAGCAATGCGAAAGTAGTTGAAATAACTGCCATTTCTCCATATTATGACAAAAATGGCAAAGTATTACAAGAACTCAATCATCTTTTTCCTTCAGCAATAGTAAAAGTTATATTGGATGAAAGTGGTTTAATCCCTTCTACAATGCAAGTGAGCAAAGCATTTACATTTTACGATTGGTGTGATGCAGGCGTAAGCAAAGTGCAATATGCAAAATCTGGAAACTCAAAATCAAAACTTCACGGGAAAATTATTCATTTCAAGACAAAAAATGGCAAAGAATTTTGCTTGTTTGGCAGTGCCAATATTACACCTGAGGGCTTGGGATTATTAGGCAAAAATTCAAATGCAGAAGTTTCACTTCTTGTTCAGTCAGAAAAAGGGGGATTACTAAATCAATTAGGCATAAAACTGAAAACAAGCAATAGTAAAAGCCTCGATGAATTTGCAACGGCTACAAATAAATCAATTTATGAAACTATATCCGAGAACAATCAATTTGAAGTACAGTTGCTTTGTGCAGAGATGATTTATGATGAATTTATACTTCATTCGAATGGTACTTATAACGATGAATTCAGGGTTATCTTCTTCGATAAGCAAAACCGATTTTTGTATTCCAAAGCATTTTCAAATTATGATAAAGAACTAAAAACAAAACTCAATTTAAAATTAGGCACTTTCCGATATGTGCAATTGAGAAATATTAATGACGAGAGTATCTCTAATAAACTTTTGATTTCAGATTATTTCCTTTTGGCGAAAACGCATCCTGATCCAAAGACAGAGAAAATTGAAAAAATTTATAGCGAAATTCAAAATGGAGAGCTAAGCAAAGTTCTAGACTTGCTACATTATGCAATCTTTGATGAAACAGAAAATGAGACAGGAGCTAGCTTTTTAGACAGTAGAAGAAATACGGTTACAAAACTGAAAGAAGACAAAGAACCTGAAAAACTTTACGACCTCTCTTCTTATAAACCAATAGACAATTCAGGATTTGAAAAAAACCTTCTACTTTCTTCTCTTTCTCTACGTGTTTTAGATGTTTTAATGTTCGTCAACTTAAATGGAATTTCAACAAATAAGCAAGCTGATATAAGTATTGATGAACAAGAAGACGATTTAGGTAAGATAGATGGAAATGAGGAAGGAGAAGTGGCAACGGTTCGTAACCTCTCTTTTGCTGTGCTTAAATCTGAAAAAAGAAAGTTAATAAGCTACTTTAATAATCTTTACGATAACCAGCAAGAAATTCTTTATGGAAGTAATCGTCCAGAAGTATACAGGCCTACACTTACAGATTTAACCAAGTATTTGATTGCTATTGAGTTGATGGCTGAATACGGAGGAAAGTCTGAAAAATATGACGAACAGGGCACACAGCATTTTTTTAGTTATTTGCCGTTTGTGGATAACTATGATAATAACAATGTAAAAGGTTGCTGTTTAAACTTAATTGGTGGCTTTTTGATGCTGGCAAGATGCGGATTTAAAGAGTATGAATTTGACTATACGAAAACGAAGATTGAGGAATTAAAAAAGGAAGCACTTGTAAGTACAATTGTTTGCTTAATAAACAATCGATGGAAAGCTGATGAATTGCATTACTTTTTTACGATGACTTTAAATGCACTCCATTATTTAGGTTGCAGGAATGTCGATGATTTCAATAACAACTTCGCAGAGTTAAAAACCAAGATTAATAGTAGAATTTCTCGGTTGAAAGACAGGATTAAAGGATTTGAAAAGAACTTAGAGATATTTTACGCAAAACTTTGTCCATCGTTTATAAAAGTAATTGAACAGCTTGAAGATAAGAACTTTGATACATCCGCAGGTCAAGGTCAAATTATTTACAAATCACCTTGGGGCTATACCTACGTTCAGTCTGTAACAAAAACGAATGATTTTAGTTTAATTAGACCAGGCTTTTTGTGGGATGATAATAAGAAAGATTACATTAAGCATAGGCCAGACAAAATATATTTACCTCTAAAACTTTCATCATTTATATGTACTGATTTATAGAGCTCAAAAGAAAATCGGATTGGATAAATCCAGCTAGAGCATCCTAATAATATCACTCACCCAAATCAACGTTACAAGATTTCGGATGCTGGGAGAAGGTATCTAGCGTTCATAAAACCGAAAATTTAGCTAATAAAGCCACCAATGAGGCAAAAGTGCATTATTTATAGTTTGATGGCGTTGTGGCCCACCAAAATGGAATTTCTGCCGATATAACGTTTATCATAGCAATGTGCTTGAAAAATATGTAAGAGTTTAAATGCCTATTTCAACTCGTTTAACCCTATTTTTTAATTCCCTAGTGCGGTTGTCTATATATTCCTCAATTTCAACCTCCACTGGCATACCTTCACTTAAAGAATGATTAGTAACCAAATGTGGCGGAATAAAAATGTTATCTCCGATTGTATCAGGTTTGAAAAATGCAAATCCCTTTTGGGTATTTATATTGATGACTTTGCCATGAATCAGTTCTGCCTTTGGTTTAGTTGCTTGGGTTGATATTTCCACCACTTTCACCCAATTCCCGGCTTTTGGATTACCATCCACATAAATTTTAAACCATGCCAGTACATCTAAAAGCTGAAAGAACACACTCTTAAAAAGAAAAGGCGTTTTGATTGTCTTTACATATAAGTCAACGTCGGATCTGTGTGAACCTGCTTGCGTTACTGACAAAATGCCCCGCAAGTAGAAGGCAATTTGTTTGGGGAGGTGTGTTTCTCCTAAATGCTGATACCCCTTTTCGGAAAAAAGTGAACCATCAGAACTTTTGCCTGCCAAAAACTTACTGCTTTCGTTCAAAGCTACACTAGGTGTAACAAATTCAATAGGAAGTAAATTGTATTTGTTGAAGGCGATAAAAAGGTCTTCAACCACTTTCCTAATGGAATTAAAGTGATTGTCAATGTTGGTTTCATCGTTGACTTTCAACAGGCTTAAAATATCCTGTCCTGCAAGTTCGCCTATGTATTTTTCTGTGCAAACATCAAAAACACGTTTGTAATTGTGCCGAATCTGAGTGTCTTCCTGGATGGCTGCAGCAAACTTTATGTCAGAAAACAATCGATCAATCTCTTCATCACTGCCCTTTTTGTAAACTTTGGCAAAAACCTTATTGAAGGTTTTATCCTCATATGCTTCCGCTTGTCCGGTTAGGATGAATATTTCAAATTTCTTTTTTAATTGGAGCAATCTCTCTTTGGCTCGATGCACATTGTATGTGTCTTCAGAGCCTTTAACATCGTCTTCGTTTTCAAAGAATTTGGCATCAAGCAATACGCCATCATATAAAGGGTAATTCCTTTCCAACTCATTCATACCACTATTTAACGACTTGAATGGCATCAAATTAATGCCATTTCTCTTTGCACGGCCTTTAGTGCCAGTAAGCGTTTCATGCTCATCGTCTATCCACAAAATATTATAGAATATTTCTTCCATAATCAGCTAATCAGTTTAATTGGGAATTGAAATTTGAACTTAACCAAAAAGAAAGGATCTTCGTTCAATGATAGAATCCAGTCCGGATTATTAAAATCAGTTGCAATTCTGTGTATATCGTATCCGCCTAAGCCACTCCCGTTATTTGAATCGGCTGTCGAGTATTTAGTTATAAACTTCTCTCTGTCGAAGTTCTTTGGAAATGGTTTACCGTTGTTTTTGATCTCCATAGTAAGAGAGTCATCAACCTCGGTTAATTCAATAACTACTTCGTTGCCTGGAGTTTTCTTTTCAAAAGCATACTTGTTCGCATTTGTCAGAATGTTATCCAGTAATGTCTTGAAAAGCGTCTTATTGGCATAGATACCTCTTTCTTTCAGCTTATCACCTTTCAGTAGGAGCTTCTTTATTTTGAAGTTAAATCCGTTATTTGACAATTCGTTGATGATACTATTGATATCGGATAGTGAAACTACTTGCTTTGCATACTCAGATAAAACAAATCCGTTCTCACCCTTTTCAAGCACATCAGTGATGAAGTTTACATCACGCTTGATTTCTTTTAGAGCAGAGATAATATCAATATCATAGAATTCGAAAAAGGCTTTGTTCAATGCTACAAAACCTTCTTTTTCCTTATTTAAGAAATCCAGTAAGTTGTCAGACCAATCAAGAATATTTTGTCTAGGTCTGCCCAGGGTATGTTTCAACGAAGCAAATTCATTGAATTGCTTTATAGCCTTGCCATGGGCCAATGCATTACGCTCTTGTTGGAGACTTTTAATTTTGTCCGACAACTCGTAAATCCCTTGAATTTTAGCTCGTTGTTCTTCTATTGAAGGAAGTTTAATTACGACCTCCATCAAATCATCGCTACGAATAAAAGGCATCGAAGAACCCAAACGGTATGATTTAAGTTGCTCCTGCACATAATCGGCATGAAGCTCGTTGACCAAATAGGCTTTGTCGATTATTGTTTCATTAACCGTGAAGGATAAAATATCCTGACTTCTGAAAATAGGTTCGCCTTTGAATTCAAAAAGTGTTGGCTTTAGGGTTTTCCAACGGACTGCTAGGAGAAGACAAGATTCTGAAACAAGATGAATGCCATGTCGTCGCAATTCGGTTTCTTCCATATTAGAAACATCAAGCGTAAAATCAATTTTATCGTCTTTTAAATCACGTATGCGAATTAGTTTGCCTGTTTCGGGAAGGTCGCCTCTTTGACCTCTAACTAACTTTAGAATATCACCAAGTTTTGCACCGTCAATTTGCTTTTTGAAATAGCGTGCCACACTGAGGTTGTAATCGTTGTCACGGATTTGCTCATTGTAAACAATCCGAACAACGTTTTCATCGCCTTTGTCACTATGGATTAAGCTGTTTAGGCCATGATCATTCAGTACCTTTTCTCTAGGACCCTTTTCAATTACAAACTTCTTGGCATCAACGAATTTTACTCTACCGGGCAACTCCTTGGCTTTTGCCAGTACCAAAATGATTAATGGAATTCCTGTGTTTAATAATAAGCCACCGGGCAACGAAATAATCGAGTCAATTAAATCCTTTTCAACCAGATGTTCCCTTAAACGTTGCTCTTGCATACCTCTGAAAAGGAAGCCTTGCGGTAAAAGTGCAATTAACTTACCGTTTTGCTTCAAAGATTTTACACCCTTTTCAAATAAAAACTGCTCGATTGTTCTAAGATCGGGTTCAATATCTTTGTATTGATGTCCAAGTCTCATTCCGAAAGGAGGGGTGGAAAGAATTAAGTCAAATTTTTCTGACCGAGCTGGCCAATGTAATATCGAATCGTCACAGACGTATCTTGAGTTATTTAGTCTCTCGTACGCCATCATTCTCAAAGCGCCTAAAGCCCATGCTTTTTGATTAAGCTCTTGTCCCAAGTAATCATGACCTTGGTTAATATAAACAGCAAAGGAAGCTAAGCCGGCAAAAGGATTGAACACTTTGGCATCTTTTTTTAAATCAGCCAAGCCACACATAAAACGAGTTAGTTCAAGTGGCTGAATAAACTCACCAGCATATCTTCCTTGGGATTGCGAAACCCTATAGATAACATTGTCAATTATACCAGCAAAATTGTGCCTAAGAATTTCTTCCTCCATTTGAAAAATAAGGAAAGAAAAATAATCCATGGGTTCGCTAAAAACTACTGACAAAGAACCACTTAGCGCATCAATAATCAATAAATAATACTGCTTAGCCTGTTCATTTAGCTCTGAATTTAAAATATGTGTTCTAAGATCAGGTATGCCAAAACCAGTAATGAACGATTTTTCACTGATTAAACCGTCCTTATATAAGGATACAAACAGAAGAACGATTTGTAATAAGTCTTCTCTGTTATGTAATTTCTGATTACTTCTAAACGCATCAAAAACGCCAAAAATCTTGAACGAGATAGCATCTGCTGGATTTGAATATATTTTATTCGCCATAGTTCCGATTATTTAATGATTATCGTGCAAAAATCCGGTTTATCTGTGCACAAGAAGTGCATAGTTGAATTATGTTATTAAACATATCGTGTCCTCGGTACATTGGGCCACTCGGCTAAAAAATCTTTTAATAGTTGATATCTTGGGTCGTTCATGGTTTTATTTTAAGTGATCTATTTGATCATCTTTACATTTTCTTTTTCTCGTTAGTGATACAATAATTTCGGAGTAATTCGTAGAAGTACAGATCAAATGTTAAATGTGCCTTATCTCCAATGTAATCAATCATAATACAAGGTCTATATGTCCTGTCGCCTGTTGGTATATTTGTCATTTCTATGCTTGTCGCATAAATACGCAAATCCGATCCACTAAGCATACGAGATGTCTTATCATCCGGATCAGACAATGACATTTCATAAATAGCCTTTAGCAACCTTAAGTGTTGTTCCTCTAAGCCATTAAATGCCCGCCATACTCTATCATTATGTTCTTTTTCAATTGCAAGATTTTTAGCAATATTTATTTTCTGTTTGTTGTATTGCTCAACCTTTTTTTGCCTTTTGTTTGAATAGTATTTCGAAACAAAAAACGTAATGATAACAAAGATAAGCGTGAGCCACAGGTCTATCTGGTATGTAAGTATATCGCTTAATATAGGGAAAAGCTTTCCTACCCAAATTATTCCACCGATAATTCCCGCTGAAATCACCTTACTCCATACAGGGTCTTTCCATACTCCTTTTATCCAATGGATGATTGCTTCCATGATTTGAGGACTATATATTTCTATTTTTCTTTTGTCCCTTTACCTCTTTCTTCAACACCAAAATCTCTTCCAATAAATCTTTGGCATCGCCATCACTTGGAAGCTGTGGAACCAGCTCGCCTTTCAAGGCTTTGTTTAATATGGCCTGTGGTAACTTGTCGACTTTGCGTTTAAGCTCGTGATAGCGAGCTTCGATAACATCGGTCTTGGTAAATAGGCTTTCTACTCGCCGGACGATTTCTTGTTGTTCTTGGAGAGGTGGAGTTTTATATAGTAAATTTTTTAATATCGTCTGCGTTAAAAATAGCCGGGTTGACCCCTTACATTGTTCTTTCAAATCTTCCATAATATCTGGATCAGCTTTAAACATCCAACAAAAAAATCGGCTATTGATAACCTGTTTGTCCAATGAAATCTTTAATAGGTTTGTTGAAATAAACCCATTATCGCATTGTTTAGGTAGAATACATAATTCCCCAACTGTCCCCGATCTTGAGATAATAATATCGCCGCCATTAACTTTAAATGAACTTAGGTCTATTGCTTTTTCTTCAGATATAAAGATCTTATTTTTACCTGTGAATTTTCCATCTGATCCTATACTTTCTATTCCCCATACTGGTAAGCCAGCAAGCTTATGATCAGTCTTCTTTAATGCACTACCGAATGGGCCTGTCCTAACATCTTTTCTAAAATCATTCACTAATTCATAAATTGTCAGAATTTTCCACTTTTCAATATTTTTACCTTCTCGCCATTGCTCAGTAAGCTTCCCAGTAACCGCCTGCGTCAACACCTGCTGCCGAAAGGCTTTTAGCAATTGTTGAATACGGTCGAGCGCTTGTTTTATTTTCTCGTGCTGCGCAAAAAGTTTATCGAGCTTAGCGACTATGCGTTCTTGTTCGGGGAGTGGAGGTAGGAATAGAGGGTAAGCGTTAACTAATTTCGGTCTTGCTCTGGTCAAAGATCCTCCGACACCAGAGACTTCGCTCTGTAGCAAAGTTCTAAATTGCTTAGATTGAAATTGATATTTTAAAAATAGGGAATTGATTAATTCATTTCCAATGACTATCCATTCTGACGATGCTATCTTTCTAAATTTCGAGTAATCGCCCACTACCCAAACGCGATTAATTCTTGGATTGATTTTACAGACGAGGACATCTCCGCGCTCCACTAATTGCTTTGAACTTTTTATATCTTCTCCCAATTGAATCTCTGGCTGACCGGTTTCGAAAATTGGAACACTGTATAGCTCAAATCTCTCTTCGGGAAAACTCGAAGGTTCAATATTTTTTGTTACAGAGCGTTGATTTACAACACCAAATTCCGTTTCTACCCATCCCTTTGGCAATGACTTTTCCATTTAACTCAGCTCCTTTATCAAATCTACTAGTTCTTTATTTATTGCCTGCAGTTCAAGCATGGCTTCTTTCGCGATATCAATCGGATCACCTAGGTCTTCGCCATTGCTCAATGAACTGTCGGCGATCAATCCAATATCCAGGGAATCCCCTTTGGCGGCAATAACATCTCGAGAGAATACCTGCCAGCGATTATCATCTTTGGCTATCTCAGCGCGTTTAGCTTCATCGATATCGCCCTCCCACTTTTCTTTCACATCATCGATAGAAATACCTCCGGTGTAAGCCTTCACAAAATCGGCAAATGCTGCACGTGTAAACGGCGTTCGCTTACCAAAGCTGGGTGCATTGGTGCGCATGTCGTACACCCATACATTTTTGGTGTTTCCGGTTTCGGTCTTGCCACGGGTGAAGAACAATACGTTCGTCTTGACACCTGCTGCATAAAAGATACCCGTAGGTAGACGAAGTATCGTATGTAAATTGCATTTGTCCATCAGGTCTCGACGGATTTTCAAACCATCGCCGTCTTCAAACAGCACATTGTCTGGTAAAACTACTGCAGCGCGTGCTTTGCTGTTTTTTTTGAGTGAGCGATAGATGTGTTGCAGGAAATTCAACTGCTTATTAGAGCTGAGGAAAGTTAGATCCGTACGTGTCGGACGTTCACCTCCCTTTTTCGTACCGAAAGGTGGATTGGCCAATACCCCATCGTAATTTTTAAAAGCTTCGCCTTCCTGACTAAGCGTGTCGGCTAAAGCAATCGACGATTCTATGCCGTGCAATTTGGCATTCATCAAGGCTAAACGGTGAGCATCTTGCACCAACTCGCAGCCGGTAAAAGCTTCGTACTTTTGAAAGTGTCTTTCCTTCTCGCCCAACGTAAAATAATTATCCGTTTTCTGTTTGAGGTAATGGTCCGCAGCGATCATAAAGCCGAAGGTGCCTGCTGCGGGGTCGTTCCACCGTTCGCCGATTTTGGGTACGACCAAGTCGACCATCACATTGATTAAAGGGCGTGGTGTAAAATATTGGCCTGCACCAGATTTCTTTTCATTGGCATTTTTCTCCAGCAGCTCTTCGTAGATCGTAGCTATCTGATCTTTTTCGGTGTCCTCAAACCAATCGATGCCATCAATGGCCGTAACCAACGTACGCAGGTTAACAGGCTTACGAAGCATACTGGAGGCGTTGGTATAAATCTCTTTGATGGTCGCATTGTCGGTCTTCGATGAAATCGTCGCCAGCAATTCACGATAGGTGTCGTATAGCTCCTTATTATCTTTTATAGCTTTGAATTTGTCCCAACGGTATTCTTTCGGGATTTCCTGATCAAACTTCCGAACCTCAGATAATTTGAGGAAGAGGATATATGTCAATTCATTTAGGTATTGGTGATAGGTGACTCCATCGTCACGTAGGACGTTACAGAGGTTCCAAAGTTTTTGTGCAATTTCTTCTGCGCTCATTTTTTATGTTGTCGTATTATTTGTATCCATTAAATTGTTTCTCAATATAGTTTTAGATCCCTTCTAAGTCGGAACATACTTAAAAAGTATTGTTCAGCTAGGCCGTTTGATTACCGTTATACATGTAGGCATTGATTTTCTGCAAAATATCCGGCAGGTGGTTCTCAAATCTTTTATTGATCCTTTCAAAACCTCCGATTTCTGAAAAGGGTTCTTTATCCAGATCTTCTATGGTGACGATGGTCTCCGCGATCATTTGCTTCTCAATGCGTTGGAGCAGATTTTTCTGTGGTACAGTCCAGTTCTGTTCTTTATACAATTTCTCAAAAGCCTGCTTGACCCGATCTTCCAGGCTTACCAACGCTGAGCCTAACAACAGCGTTCGTATATAGGCTATAATATCGGCTGCCACGTCTTGCTTTTTCGCATTTTTCCACGCTTCGCGCAAGGTACGAACCGTATACCCTTTTGTATCCAACAATAGGATCAGTTCTTTTAAATCGCTACGCTTTAATTGGGTAGGCGACGTTGCGATCAATTTCAACGCGGCTATCTCATTTTGGTTTCCCTCCAGGAATTGCTTGAACCCTTCGATATAATCTTCGGGCTTTTCAGTTTTTCCATAACCAACGGTCACATCCCTTAACACATCTGCATGGTTGGAGTAAAATTGATGAGCAGGTGTTGGTCTAAACTCGTCGAGGTATTGCCAGAGCTCATTCGTTTCGGATAGCAATTTGATCTGTTCAGCAATAGGCTTGTCTCGAACGCTTAGAATAAAATCATCCAATGAATCTTCTCCGGTGAAGTATTTGATTTTTTCAGCGTCCAATCCTGCGGCACGTTGCTTCCGTTGTAATTTAGCGATGATCTGGTCCACTTGCTGGGCGGCTCTTTCTTCAGTTTGTATGTATTGGAATTCACGGCTTAATGTACTGAAATCGGCTGAGGGGTTGACCACCAGCGGTTTCATTTCTGTATAGTCCTTGATGCTTTCATAGATGTTGACCGCATCAAAAACCCGAAAACTCTCCTTATTGATCTCGGGACACAGCCGCGTGGCACGGCCGATCATCTGATCATAGAGGATGCGCGAGCGTACCCGACGCATAAATACCAGATTGCAGATGGCTGGTACATCGATACCGGTGGTCAGCAAATCTACGGTGACGGCAATATTTGGGTATTTCTCGTTCTTGTAACGTTTGACCTTATCCTCTGGCTGGTCGGATTTGCCGGTAATCTTGGCTACCGCATCATCTGGTATCGGGATACCCGCTTCGTTAAATTCTTCTTTCAGGATTTTGACGATCATATCCGCGTGTTCGTCTGTCGCGGCAAAGATTAGGGTTTTCGCTTCCCCGTCTGGGTCAATATGATTCACCAGTTCCCGGAGCACCGTGCGGTTAAAGTTCTCGGTAATAACGCGCTTATTGAACCCCGAAATATCAAACTTGAGCTCATCGTCCAATTCATCAAGCTCTACGATTTGATTACCTTCTTTGTCGTATACCGTAGGTTTTTCGCCTTTCTCCCAGACAATCCCTTCCTCGGACAGTTGGGTTGTAATCCTGATCGGCGGATCCTGATCCACCAGATAACCGTCCAGCACCGCCTCCCGCAAACCATAGTTGAATACCGGTTTATTGAAAATTTCCGTGGTATGCAATGCCGGCGTGGCTGTCAACCCTACGGCAAAGGCATCGAAGTAATCAAGCACCTGACGGTACTTACTGACGTAATCGTCCTGATCCTTGAAATAGATTTCTTCATCATCCATTTCCTTATCCAACAAATACCCACGGTGCGCTTCATCAACGATAATGCAATCATACGCATCTATACTTAATGCTTTATCTTCACTGTCACCATAATATAGCCTTTTGACCATGCTTTGCACCGTTGCAAAATGGATGCGGCTATCGATATCCGGCCAAGTGGTTTTCAACCCTTCAATATGGTAGATATCGTTGAAGCTCTTGAGATCATCCACTTTATAATCTTTAAAACCGTCTAAAGCTTGCTTAGCCAATAAAGTACGATCTACTAAAAACAAGATACGTTTGAAACGGTTGGTTTGTATGAGCCGGTAAGCGAGTCCAATAATGGTACGCGTCTTGCCTGTTCCGGTCGCCATGGCCAATAATGCCCGGTCCACTTCGGGATGATTAACAACGACACTTTCTACAGCCTCAATGGCCTTGATCTGGTAGTCACGCAGACTAAGCCCCGTTTTCGATTGCAAAAAATCTAATGAATTTGCTTGCAATTTTTTATTAGCCAGGGCTATATCCTGTTCGAATTTCTTTCGTAAGTCATCCGGACTATGGAATCCTTTAATGGATTTGGAGTTGTTGTATGGCTCCCGCACATCGAGGTACCATATACCACTTTTTGTCGCAATCTGTTGGAGGTATTCCCTTCCATTGGTGGAGTAAAGGAAGGGCACTTTATAACCTTGCCATTCTCCCAATATTTCAATTCCTTCCTGTGGAATAATGTTCAGCGCGTAGCGCTTGCTTTGATCCAGATTGGTAGAAATGTCTTGTCCGTATTTTTTTGCCTCGACCACGCCATACAAGCTGGTACCAATAAACAAGGCATAATCCGCATATCCACCTTTTACCGGCCATTCAGCTATAGCCATATTCCGGCCTTTTTCCGGTTGTGCTTTATGGATCTTGGCATTCAGCAATTTTGTATCGGCTTCCCAACCCATCTTCCGCAAGTTGACATCGATGAGCTCACGCGTTTGCGCCTCGTCCATATCTAATTTAGAGGCGGAGCGTTTTGCGCGCTCGGTAAAGGCCTGTCTTTGTTCCTGGCTAACTGTTTTCTGTTGTAGAAGCAATTGGTCGTATTGTTCTTTTAGCGCTTTGTTTTCTTCTTCCAACAAATGTAAAGCATAGCGCGCATCGAGATTTTCCGGTTTATGGAATTTGATATCGGCAATATTCCTGTTCTTAACGGAATAGGATTCGTAAAACCATTTACCTAGTTTGAATGCTGAAAAAAGCGACGAAGTCGCCTCGTCAGTGGTGCCTTTATATTCATGAACGGCATCATTTCCTTGTTTCCGAAGAATGGTAAAATAATCGTAGACATTACTGGGTAATATACCTTGGTTTCGGAGCTGGTACACCAGGTTTTGGAATTTACTATCTTCGGGCAAGTCCATGCCGTAGGTATCAAATATCTGCTTGGCCATGTATTCTCCATACTGACGCAATTTGAATAATGACGTCGTTGGATCTTGATATAGGTTATATTCCGCTGCTTTTGCCAGATTAAATAGTAACGGGAATTCTTCTTCTAAAAATTGGAAACTGGTTTCGGCCATGCGTTATTATGGTTTCATACGTTCATTGCAACCAAATATAGTGAAAAAGCTCTTTTTATGCGATTTAAAAGCAAAGACAACCGTTCATATGCCTTGGAAAATTGTTCGTGCAATTATGTCATATACATATACCTATTCATTGTGTGTTTTTTAAAAAACTGACAAACAATTGGTTTTGAGACATTTACTTCAGGTCCCTTTCATTGATAACCGTTGTTAAATTATTGTAACCATCCCGGAGAGCAAGCTTATTCAGCGTATAAATGAACCTGTCAAATTCCCTGTTCAAAATAGATTCATAGTCCTCGGACATAGCGTTAAAGTCGTGCGGCAGTAAATTGGAAATTGCATAATTAATTCCAGACAAAACCGTAGGAAAGTCTATAACAAATAATTTTCCATCTTTAACCAAGATCTCTACATCGATATGTCTAGGTCTGCCCAAATAATCAAAAGTCAGCTTCTTCGTTTGAAACTTCTTTTTCAACGTCTGAAACTGGCTATTTACGTCAGATGTCAATTTTTCTGGAATGATGATTTTTATTATACAATCCTCATATTTTTTCCCATCGTCATTTACGATTCCGTTGTTTTTGATTATGTGTAGACAAGTTGGCTTTACAAAGTTTTCATAATAAACGGCTGCTAGGGTCGAAGAGGGGAAAAAGTTAATTCCGGAATCGATTTGATTTCTGAATAAATCCTTAATTTGACTTATCGCATTGGTGAATGTATCCATTTTGTTTCTTTCAAAACGTGCCAATGAAATACCTTTAATATCTGATAAAAGCTTGATGTCTTTATCAATTAAAAAAGCGCAGTTATTTAATCCTAACCTTCCGATAAATAGTCCCAATTCGAATAATATGTTATCCCTTGGCTGCAGATATTCGTCTCCTCTAACTTCGACTTTGTCGTCCTTGGTGCCGATAAGAATCCCAAAGTCGAATTGCAAAGTAGCTCTAATCAGGTCGTTTAAATAATTGTTGTTAAGTTTAAAAATAGATTTTTCCCATACATCTTCATTCCATATTGTCACTTCAAAGTCTTGTTCAAATTCCAAAATAGTTTTTGCTGCATTTGCTAAGTCGAGCTCTTCGCTTGAAGACCCGATAAATATTTTTTTCTTTCTCATCTTATAATTGGGTTTTTAAATCATTTAAAACGAGGCTTACTTCATCCATCAAGTTCCTTAGGGACTGTAATTTTCCGGGATTATTTCTAAAGATATACTCTCTCCCATCTACGGAAGTTAAGTTATCCGCTGAATGTCCGTCAGTCGCAAGCTTAATAAGTTTGTTCAGAACTACACCCACAAGCATGTATTTATTTAAATTTTTATAGGTATTGATATCAATGTCGTAGCAAATAGCGTTAAAATCAAAGCTGCTTAGTTCAATTTCCTTATCACTATCAGCCTTAATGTTTTTCAGAAGACGAATCATTTTTTTTAATCTTCCCTGTGTATCGGCACTTCGGTCATTAATACGCTTTATACTTAAAAATGGATAATCGACATCTCCTTTTGAATGTAATTGTTTGTTATAGACCTGAATTCCACGATAATCATCATTTTTGTCATTGATGACAGATTTTACGTCGTCATACCAGTTCGCTATGACAATATCTACGTCACGCTTAAGATGTTGATTAGTAATCTTAATTGACTTAGGACGAGTAATATCGCAGATCTCATACTTGTCTTTAAGTTTATGCTCCGAATTTAGGCGATTTGCCCGTAGATCTTGAAGAGCAATATCAGTTCCGTAACTCCCACCTTGCAACTGACTTTTTAGACGATTAACTTGGGACTCTTTGAGATAGATCATTTGGTTGTAATCGGATAATGCTTTTTCAACACCGGCACGATCAAACGTATAGAACTTATCCGTAATGACCAATAAATCAATATCGCTAGTTCCTTTAATATGAGTATTAGTCATTACGGACCCCTGATACTTGTAAACAACATCGGAAAGTGTTTCTTTAAGATGATTTTTGACTCTTTCGCCTGCTTGTTTGCTTTTTTCAGTATATGCAGGATCCACTCCATTCATAGCCAAGGTTATATACCTCAATAGGTCATTGTATTGAACGGAAGAAAGTTCATCGGAAAAAGATTTCTCCAAAACTAAATTTTCTGGATTTGACCTTTGCTGGATGCTGGCAGCTAATTGATTGTAATTTTTATTCATAATTTAATGAGTAAAGTAAAAATATTTTCTCTTATTATTTTGCTAACTATTTAAGACAAAGATGAATCAATATTGTGCAGTGTATGTGCACACAAAAAAAGTGATTGATCAGGTATATAACCATAATGTTAGAATACTAAATCAACGTTTGCCTAGCTCCGTTGCATTATAGATGATTCTGACATGATTTTGAGTTTTAAGAAGGCTACGCTTACACCTCTTACAAATAAGAAATTCATATTTCTTATCGATAAGATATTTAGCTAACAACGATTTAGAGATTTTACACCTAGAACATTTGTCAATTTGATAAGTCGCCTCACCTTTTTTGCGTTTCAGGTATTTGTCCGCCTCGTGAATTAAAAGGCCTGTGCTAAATGATTCAATAATATTACGAGTTTTTAAGTCTAACAACTTTCCATCTTGATAATGGATGAAGTGCCCATTTAAGTATTGAAATCCAGGGTAATGGACATCGTTTAGGTGACTAAAAAAAGAAAGAAGGTCCTTATTGATTTCTAGGTTACAAATGGGACATAATGAAATAGTTTTCTTAGCCCGCTTTTTACGTTCGGTTGAGATCATAATGAGATTATAAAATACATCGTCTAGTTTTCAGTGGAATAATTCCCCAACATAGCAATCAACTTTTCCTTCATCGTGAATCGAACACTTTCGGGATCAATCACCTCTACAGCTTGCCCAAAACTTAGTATCTGCGCATAAAATTCGTAGTTTGGAATCACGTCCAGCTGTATAATCGTGTAGTCTTCCTTTTTTTCTAAGATCTTTTGAGAGGGGTGTAGCGGCTTAGAGTCGATATAAGGCCAAAGGCTCTTATTGATTTTGATCCGAACAAGTTGAGCGGTTAATTCGACAGGTTTACTTACGCCAATCAGATCTTCAAAATATTCATCTGGATGAATATTTGCTGGTTTATAAACTTCGTCATGCTCAACTGAAAAATCAATGATTCGGTCTAAGGCCAGGCTACTCCAGTTTTCAAAATCTTCCCGTTGACCGAATAAGAACCAGCGTTTGTTGTATTGCTTTAGGAAATAAGGATGAAGCAGAAAACTTTCTTCCCGATCCTGGTTGAATGACTGATATCGTATCCTTAGTACCCGTTTATCCTGGATAACTTTTAACAGATCGCCTAGGAAGTGTAGATTTTTCAGATATTCGTTTTGATCAAAAAATATACATTCATCCAGCTCTTCCAATTGAAAACTCTTTTTTAATTTCAAGGCCAGCTCTTGGACAAAGTCAAATTGTGGCAATCCTTTAAATCTTCCCAGCATATCCAATGTCGTTTTCAGAAGATCGGCTTCGACTGGATTGATCTGTTGCATAGCAAGCGAATAGCTTCTGTCTGAATAACGGTAGTAGGTCTTTTTCCCTTCCTTATAGGATTCGATCGGTGCGCGAAATCCGGCTTCACTGCGCATGAAATCCATGTCTTTGAAGATCTGTCTGCGTGATATAGAACCTTTTACGCCACTATATTCTTCGATGGCTGTCGATACGTAAACGATTAGATCATCGATGAAAAATTTTCGACCCTTATTGGAAAAGCACCGATCCAATGCTTCATAACGGATAATTGCGTGTTTATTAGTGGCCATATTGATTCATCTAGTATTTCATACGAAGATACGTTTTCCAATGCAGTGGACGTGCAAAGGTTCAGGGCGAAGTGTGTACATAGGATGCATAGTTCGTTTATTACTTTGTGTCATTATGGAAAGATAGCTGAGAAACATAAACGATAGGCAAAATAGCCAAGAATAAGTTTGTCGCATTACGGATTCCCGTAATATCAGTAGCTATCTATTAAATAGCTTTGCAAAAACATAAAACAGATGAATAAACTATTATTATTAAGTCTTTTGGTTCTATCTTTCACCGCTTGCCGTAGTTATAAATATGGTACAGAGGCTAATGCTCAAAAAAGTAACCTTACAATGGGCGTGGTTAAGAGCCAAATAAAAAAGGGGCAGACCTCGCAGGAAGAAATCCTAAAGCTTTTTGGTGCCCCTAACTTGGTCTCTAAAAATAAATCGAATAAAGAAGTTTGGAGTTATAACCGAATGTCTGTAGAACAGAAAGCAGGGTCCACTGATTTTTTTTCTGGACAGCGTGCCAGTCAAAGCAGTACCAGTAAATCTTTTGACCTCATCATTACTTTTAATGAAGACGACGTTGTATCTGGCTACTCCGTTGTATCAACCGCGTATTAACCATTTTAATTAATAAATTGTTTATGAAAAAAGTACTTTTACTATTATGCACTGTGGTATTATTAACATCTTGTGCCACCAGGATGATCACCAAATCACCGACCGAGGTTAAAATGATGACTACCAAACAATTTGAAGTAGATCGAGAGCTCATCTTTAAATCGGTCATGAGCTTGCTCCAGTCTGAAAGCTATATAGTAGATCGCGCGGATAAAGGAACAGGACTTATCAATGCAAGCAAACGTATTGAAAATAAAAATGCTGCCACCCAGCGATTTTTGCTCGGAACGGCGAAAGATGCTAGTACTTCTAAAGCAATGTTTTATATAGAAGAAATTAACGAAGGCTTAACCGAGGTAAAGATTACCATGTATGAAGGTGCAGAAACTAGTACTAACGGTTATTGGGGACACGTTAATAAAGATAATAAAGAAAAGATGATCTATGAGCCAAGGGTGTATCAAGAATGGTTTCAAAGCCTCCAAGCTGAAATAGAGCGGAGAATAGCATTAACATTATAAGTCGCTTGTTTGACGGTCATTAAAAAGGTATGTTCAGTACTATTGAACATATCTTTTTAGTTTCCCGGGTACCCTATATTGAATCTAGTGTTACCTAGCCTCTGTGTAGTCTGCTTCCTCTTACATATTTTCCCCATAAACCTCTCCAAAAAATGCATCTACCTTATGCTGGTCTTCTGGGAAGTTATACACCTCTACGATCTTTCCATTCTCAATTTTCCAGAGGAGGCATGACATATTATCCAAATTGGTTTCACCTTCTAGGTTACTCCAGTTACGGTGGCAGTCGATCACAAATTAATCGGTTACGCCCATTACAATAGGAGAGGCTTGGAATGCGGCTTTGCTCAGTTGGCCTAGATATTCTACTACAGCTGGTATGCCGACTTTGGTTCCTGCTAGCGGATGCTTGCCCGGGATGTGCCATTTGATGTCTTCTGCTAGTACATTACTTAACTGGTCAGTTTCATTGCTTGCATAGATCCGGAAGAATTCGTGTATGAGTGCTACGTTCGAATGATTTGTGTCCATATTATCAGGTTTATGTGTTAGCTGGTTTTATTAATTGTTCTGTGTTCCTTTTATTTCATATCCGATCGTTTTCTTTTGCACAGATGGTGTTGTTTCAATTTTTTCTTGAAGGCGATCTATGTAAGAAAATATAAGGTCAATATTTTTATTCTGACTCTCCTGTGTGCGGTTTTGTTTTTCCAACGCATTTTTGATATACTCGATCTCTAGCCGTAGGTCCGTATTGTCAGCTAATGCTTGTCTAAGCTTGGTAAATACCCTTATGATTTGGATATTTACTTGTATAGCCAGTTTACTGTTTAATACGCTTGAGAGCATAGCAACGCCCTGCTCAGTAAAAACATGGGGAAGATATTTACTGTGGGCGCCTCTTGTCTTTAAGGTCACAAATTGTGACCTTAAAGATTCATATTCATTTGGTGATAGTTCAAACATGAAATCCTCAGGAAATCTGTCGATATTACGACGAACTGCCTGGTTTAATACCTTTGTCTCCACTCCGTACAGTTCGGCAAGATCTCTATCCAACATTACCTTCTGTTCCCGAATGTAATATATCTGATTCATCACCAGTTCTTCAGGGATGATTAAGCTTTCGTTTGATTTAGTTTTGGTCATTGGTTTAGGTTTAATGAACGATTATCATTTCCTCATCACTTTCCGTGGTGCACGGCGATCTTTGTTAAAGAATAAATAAAACACACAACCTACTACAGGAAAAAGTAAGATAGCTAGTAGCCAGATCAGGCGCTCCCTACTGGTAAGATTTGGATTCGTAATGCAGTTGTATAAAGTGTAGACACATGCAATAAGTAAAGGCAAAACAAAAAATATTTGCCGAGAACTCAAGTCGATGAAATTTAATAGTCCCATATTCTCTATATTCTTTTTACCTTTCCTAAGTTAGCTACCCATAAACTTCCTCAAAAAACGTATCTACCTTATGTTGGTCCTCTGGGAAGTTGTAAACCTCTACGATTTTACTATTGTCTATTTTCCATAGGAGGCATGACATATTATCTAAATTGGTGCTGCCTTCTAAATTGCTCCAGTTGCGGTGGCAGTCGATCACATATTGATCAGTTACACCCGTTACAATAGGAGAGGCTTGGAAGGCCGCTTTGCTTAGTTGTCCAAGGTATTCTACTACAGCTGGTATACCGACTTTGGTTCCCGCTAGAGGATGCTTACCTGGAATGTGCCATTTGATGTCTTCTGCTAGTACATTGCCGAGTTGATCGGTTTCATTGCTGGCATAGATGCGGAAGAACTCGTGTATGAGTGCTACGTTCGGATGATTTTGTTCCATATATTTAGATTTATATGTTAGATGTTGTTTGAAATTACGCTTGTATAATGTTCCACTATTGGAAATAGATCATAGTAATGGTGTAGCAAATTCTTCCACTCCAGATACTTCGGTGATTCGCGGAAACCAATAGTATGGTCTTCTAAAGTTTCCCATTCTACTAATAGAAGATATTTGTCTGGTTGCTCGATGCATTTGGACAGCGAGTGCCTGATGTATCCCTTAATCGAGCTAATATATTGCCCTGCTGTTTGAAAATCTTTTTCAAACTGTTCCTGTAATTCAGGTTTTACATATAATATAGCTGATTCTAGTATCATAATCATTTATTTCCAGTTATCTCATATCCAATTCTTTTCTTATCCGTAGATGGTTTTGTCTCAATTTTTTCTTGAAGGCGATCTATGTAAGAAAATATAAGGTCAATATTTTTATTCTGACTCTCCTGTGTGCGGCTTTGTTTTTCCAACGCATTTTTGATATACTCGATCTCTAGCCGTAGGTCCGTATTGTCAGCTAATGCTTGTCTAAGCTTGGTAAATATCCTTATGATTTGGATATTTACTTGTATAGCCAGTTTGCTATTTAATACGCTTGAGAGCATAGCAACGCCCTGCTCAGTAAAAACATGGGGAAGATATTTACTGTGGGCGCCTCTTGTCTTTAAGGTCACAATTTGTGACCTTAAAGATTCATATTCTTTTAGTGATAGTTCAAACATGAAATCCTCAGGAAACCTGTCGATATTACGACGAACCGCCTGATTTAATACCTTTGTCTCCACTCCATACAATTCCGCCAAATCCCTGTCTAGCATCACTTTTTGATCGCGGATATAGTAGATCTGATTCATCACTACTTCTTCAGGGATGATTAGGCTTTCGTTTGGTGATTTGGTTTTGGTCATAGATTAGGTTTTGTTGTTTAGCTATAACGTTCCATTAATCGGAGGTCGAAAATTGTGACTGTAAAACTTCCATATTTCCAGGTATCACAATCTGTGATGCCATTTTTATGTATAATCATTAAATTCCTCCCTGCCAATTCGATACCAATTGCACTTAATTCCATTTAGAAAGAACACCTCTTCGTGAGTCATACCTATTTTGGTTAATATTTTATTTGATCCTGTATTGTTGCAATCTGCGATCGCAAATATCTCTGGTAAATTGAGTTTGTCAAAACCGTATGAGAGTGTTGCTTTTGCAGCTTCTGTTGCATAACCCCGTCCCCAGAATTTTTTTATTAGCCTATAACCTAGATCATAGTAATCAATATGATTATTGATCGTCTCTTTAATCAGCTTTAAACCTGCCCATCCTATAAATTGATTTGAGCTTCGCTCCACTACTGCCCAACGGCCAATCTTATTTTCGATATATTGCTGCCGTATGAAATCAATGTTTTTCCTTGCTTCCTCTTTGTTCTTTACAGGATTGTTTCCTAAGTATTTATGTACTTCATGATCGGAATCCAGTTCGAACATTCCATCAGCATCTTCTGGGACGATTTCTCTTAGTGTCAGCCTGTCTGTTTCTAAATAGGTTTTCATGCTAATAAGACAACATTGGTCCCTTAAAATTACGCATAAACCTCCCCGAAAAGCGCATCTACCTTATGCAAGTCTTCCGGGGGAGTTATACACCTCTACGATCTTTCCGTTGTCTATTTTCCACAATAGGCAAGACATATTATCTAGAGTGGTTTCACGTTCTAAGTCGCTCCAGTTGCGGTGGCAGTCGATTACATACTAGCCACTTCCCTCCTTATAACAGGAGAGGCTTGGAATGCTAGCTAGCTTCGTTGTTCAACGTATTCCATTTTTTATGTATTCAATCATTAAACTATTGAACGACTAAATACATTATAATCAATTGTTCTCGCCTTTTTGCGGCTTTGTCTGCAAAGATTCAGGAATCTCCGTAATCCATCTTGGAAAGGTTTTACCGTCTCTTCTAAAAATACACAACTCCCTAAAGCTAAAGGTGTAGCCAGTTAATAAATACTTTCTCCTTTTTAATAACCATTCGGTATAACCAGGTTTTGCAAACCAACCAGTAAGATTTTCTTTGATTGCTCCATCCAATATACATATTTCTCCAGCCTTAAATGATTGTCCTTTATTTATAAAGAAGTAATTTTCGAGATTTACACCTGATGTATCAAAATACAGATAGGTGCTAAGCGCGCAGTTCCTTTCACTTAGATCTCGTATTCTCTCTTCTGAAAATGCATTTGCTGCTAGTGCAAAAAGCTTCTTTACTTCAATACGGAAAAAAGTCATATCTCCGTTATGATGCAGACCCTTAGAAACCGTATCTCTTGCCTGAGCAAGCGTCAAACCCGTTCTGCCAAAAACGGTTTGTAAACCACCAAGGTGATACTCGGTAATTTGGCTGCTGTCCATGTTTGTATTGACGCTGTGCACTTGTGTGTGTGCTTTATCAAATACTAAAGAGGTTAGAAATAGTATACTATAAACTATTCTTTTAATGTGCATAGCATTCCGGTTTAACCATTAGACGCGATTTCAATTGGGATTATCTTGCATAGGCCTCTCCTGTAAAAATGCTGGGATATTTGTAACGGAAGAAGGTAATGTTTTACCATCTTTCAAAAATCTCAGCATATCACTAAACTTAAAACTATAATAAAGAAGCAAATACGGGCTTCTTTTTAACGCCCATTCCTCATAGCCATGTTTTGCATACCAAGCGGATATTTCCTGCTTAAAAGCTAAGTCCAAGGCACATACCTCCTCTGGTTTAAAAGACCGCCCTTTGTTGAGAAAAAAATAGTTTTCGACATTCACTCCAGTTGTATCGAAATACATATAGGGATAAAAAGTACAATCCTTTGCACTCAATTCTTTAATTCTCTCTTCCGAAAAAGTATTAGCTATTAAAATGAATAACTTTTTCACTTCAATACGAAAATATTTTATCTCTGCGGGATAATGTCCGTCCATAGGATACGGAATTTTACGATCAGCAAGCTTCAATCCCGCTTTACCAATAACTAAGGTGCCATGCAGTCTATACTCTTTTATATGGCAAGAGTCTTTTGATTCAAGTACTATTGCCTGAGCTTTATCAGATAAAAGAATACATAGTAGTAAAAGCAAACTAAAAAAAATATTCATATGCGATGATGACCCATTTAACTATTAGATGCCATAGTAAGACCAATTCCATATTTCTTGAATATTTAATTTCCCGGAAGATTGATACAGTTGGAATCCTGAAATAAAAACTCGAGTGCTTTAGGGATCAGTAGAGCATGGGGCTTGTCATAAACAGTGCCAGCGCGTTGTGCTTTAAATTCAACAAGATAGTTGAAATAGGCTAGGAAATTCCCTCCACCAATGTAATTCTTGGCATTATTAAGATTTCCCCCTTGGGTGAGACCTTGTATAAAACTTTTATATTGAGGCGTTGAAGAAGCACTAGGCACATTGAAATTTGTGGCAGCATTCATTAGATCTTGGAAAAAATTTCGCTCAAATTCTATATCTGAATAACCTCTTAACTCGGGATTTGCTATGTTATCCTGATATTGGTGTATTCCATTTAAATGCTTTTTATCCTGTAACGCATGAAACAATTCATGTAATAAATTATCGGCGTTAATATTCGCAGAGTTATTAAACCGTATAGTTTTTTCGTTAGCCCTATAACTAGCTTGTGAAATGGTTGCATCCATGCATATCTTAATGCGCTCGGCAGAATTACTGGTTCGCAACGCATTGATTATTTTCATCGTCATGCATCTACTATAACGATTAAACCAAGCTGGATTGGTCATTTCCGCGAAAGCTGTAGCTAAAGCGCCAGCTTGTGCGCTTGCGTTCGGGCAGGAATTAGGAATATCAAATATTTCGTTAAACGTTTGTTGAATGTTACTATTGTTATTAGGCTCTCCTCCTGTACCGGGAGTCGGCGGAAACGGTGGATCGTTCGGACTTGGGTTATCGGAGCAAACCTGCACACAATTCTGGCCAACCTGCGTAACCGTGCAAGTCTCTTGGCTAGCGGCGCGAGTACTTTCTATTGGGCCAGCGCAGATAACCTGATAAACCGGAATGCATACATTCGTACAGTTCGCAGCGGTTGCCATTACATCGACCGAACCTCTTAACTGACTTTCTGCCCCGTCAGTATTTAGGGAGAACTTTCTATAGAGTAGACCATTTTTAACGTTTATTAAGTATAATAGATTCTGATCCCAATCCCTATATTCTACAAATCCATTAAAATGTTCATTCAATCCGTTTACTTTACTACTATTATCTAAGCCAATTGAATTTTTGTCCGGGATATATGTTACAAAAAGTTTCTCTACACTCCCATCACCTTTTTTATAAACCATCAGATTGGTATAACTGTGCTCTGCCCTCAGTTCTTGAGGTGAATCAATGTCTACATTCCCAACAAAGTTGTACAAAAAGACAGTTTTTCTTTTTTTTGCATAGGGTACTTCTACTACATTTGTACTGCCATAACTATATTCATTAGCTTTATTCCAAAGTAGGGTTCCAACCTCTTCAGAACTGACAACGGGAGATGTATTCGAACGTGCTAGACTCAATTTCGTAGGTACCACCAGATTGCTTGTTTTCAATCCAACATTCTCTCTTAAAAAGGCCTTCGCATCTTCTTTCGTAAAGGTGTTTAAGTTGTTTTGATTTAGTTTAGTTTCTTTCTGACATCCATGTAATATAAAAAGTAAAGAAAAAATAGTAATAAGTAGGTTTTTCATTCAATTAAGTTTAAAAAGTTTGATAGGATAAAAATAAATTTATTATCCAATATTTGCAACTTTTAATTTAATTAATTCTGATCGAATCGCTGATCTATAAAAGTCAGTAAATTTTGATGGGATCTTGACTGGAATCAAAAGTGTTTCACGCCCAATTTTTATAGCCTTTTTGATCTGATTGGTACGTAGATAGTAGTTGAACAACTCGTACCTTGTATTGAACCGATTTGGCACCATGTGAACTGATTTAGTATAATATTCTATGGCTCTGTCTGTATTCCCAGCTCTTTCGTGACATTTAGCTAAATCAAGATATAATTGATTAAAAGTATATATCGCCTTTAATTTTTCCAATATTAAAATCGCTCGATCAAGCTCCCCAGCCAAGTATAACTTTCTTCCAAAAGAATACAGAAAGTCTATGTTGTCTGATAGATCTGGGTATAAGTGTCTTAAGTTTTTCAGTGAATCGCTTTTATACCCTGCTTCCCAAAGAATATTTGCTTCGTTCAATTGGGAATGTATGTTTTGATGTTTTACATCAGTATAAACAACGAATATATATGAAAGTAATATAGTGTTTAATAATAAACGTTGATGTTTTCTATTCGTTGTCTCATCAACGATGAAAATAAGGGATAATAGCCAAATAAAGCATAGTAAAGGCCTGTCAAATATATGTGTAAACGCTGCTGCTGCCGAAATAGAAACAATATTAATAATAGAGGCATAGAGAAAGATACTGCTGTGCTGATCGCTTTTGAGTGATTGTTTGATTATCTTCAACATTAGGAGAACTAGTACTACTAGGCCCAAAACTGCGCCGATACCTATCTCTACGACTAATTGATAGTAGTCATTAAATGCGAAATACGTGTTGTCTGCTAGCAGTAGTTCCTTTTCATGAAATTTTTGGTTTTCAAAGTATTCTGCTTGGAACAGCAGATATTTATGTGCAAATTGATCTACCCCTATTCCCGTTATCATATTCTCTTCAAGTGCTTTACTGCTTATTTTATAAATTAAAGCTCTTCCTAGGCTTGAATCTTTTTTGGAGAAGACGGTTAATAGACAGAGTACTAAACCCAGTACGGAGAGGCAGCCTACTTTTTTAAGCTTCGTAATATTATTTATTGCGATATATAGAAAACAGAAACTAATTAAGTAACCCATTAAAAAAGATCTGCTATCAAAAGCTACGGAGAGAATACATCCCAATAGGCAATATATGCCTATAAAAGAATGTATAGTGGCTTTAGAGCCAGATTTGAACATTATTTTCATACACAAATGGCCTAGTGTTTATAATTTGTTCTCCTTTTCTCACTACAATATATGCTGCATTGGTAGGAACATTATGAAAAGTTAGACCAGTACCTTCCCGTTTTTTCGCTTCTTGAATTTTCTGCCATCCTTGATCCCACATATAAAGATTGTAAATCACGCTCCCCGCTGGTTTTGGGCAAAAATCTAACGTGTTTTGTCCATGCTGTTTCTCAAATTCGTCGTACCCATATTTGGTTAAATATGCCATTTGCGTCTCTGGGAGAGAGTTCAAATGAGCAACTTTCATATTGATTTTCTCGTTAATTCTTGGCTTAAGTAATTTCTCTTGTGTTTTCGTGAGGTATACAGGATAACCGACTTTTTGATCACGACCCGTTGGTGAAGATATAACTGGGAAATATAATATTCCTGTACTCATTTTAGTGAAAATGAATTGATTCTCTTTCCTAATGCCGTCGGCAACCTCTACATATTCACCTTTGCTGAAGACGCTTAGCTGAATGTTATCGAATGTACTACTCAATGGAAGATGTATGGTATTTGTTTCAAAATATTCGTCAGTTACATCGATAACGCTTTTATCTCCCCATAAAAATCTCGCGGGGCATGTCGAACACTCACGATATACTTTGGGTGGAATTTTGAAAGTAGTGGTTTGGGTACTGACGTCTTTCGAAATAACGAGAGGTTGATAGCCCAACATATCAGATTCCGCACCCATAAATGGTATTTTTTTATTCCTAGTGATTAAAACGTTCCATTGATGGCCGCTAGAGTTTATGTTCCCCCAATTCGGTACCATATCTATACTGATGGGAACTCCCAGTGCACGGAATGTATAAACAGCTAAGTTAGTCATACCGATACAGGAACCTTTCTTCAATGTTGACAGATCCTCGTAAGATGCAGCATCTTCATAAAACTCAACTCTTCCATATTTAAACCATCTCTTAAGCTCGTTGTTAATTTGTTCACAAGAATCGATGAAATTCGAAAAATTTAATAGTTTTTGAGATATACTTGATTTCTTATAGCGATTCCGAACCGATTCGCGCCAAGATACATCATCCGATGCATTCACGGTTGGTGGTATTACATAATGAATAAAATCGGAAGTATCTATCAGTGATGACTCAAATAGTGTATGGGATGATCTAATAACACTTTTTATATATTCTTCGCTTAAAAGATTAGTGAGTTCTTCCGGTAATTGCAATCGTTCTATTGAAGTACTTTTTGAAGATTTTTGAAATAATATCGTTCCAACTAACAAGACTATAAAAACTAGAATGCATATAGCAAATCTCTTTCTTTTTGGCATTGTATTTTATTTTCTTATTGCACTATTATTCTTATGCGCTAAAAGATATCCAATGCACCCAAACAGTGGCACCGAAAGAATAATGATAAGCCAGACAATACGCTGTGTGGTTGTAATGTGCGGATTAGTTATGCACTGGTATAAGGCATAAATGCCGATCGCCATCACTGGAGCTACAAACAAGAGCATTACCATTTCTGAAGCGCCGATGTTTAGGAAACAAAGTGTCATATCTCTTTAGTTACGGATTTATATACATTATTTTTCCGATCAGCTTTCCTTTTAATTAGAATGCCTTCTTCCTTTTTACACCAGTTCAAAAGAACACCGGAAATTTCAGCGCTGAGAGTTTTGGAATCTTGGACTTCCCCTTTTTCAAGTAATCTGTCCTTTACTTCTTTCACTCCTTTTTCGTCTATAAAGAATTTTTCTTTAACTAATAAAACGCGCAGTTTTCTCGTCAAAAACACGCGATCCTGTTTTTCTTTCGACAAACTGTTCTTTGCGCCAAGTTCTATCTCGATTTCAAAAAGAGATGGTAATTCATACTCTAATGTCTTCGCGTATTCGATGTAATAATCAATATTAGTTGTCTTGCCCTTTTCAATGCTCAAACAAGTATTCACTGGGATACCGCTCATTTCTTCCATATCACTGAGAGAATACCCTAAGTCCAATCGCTTTGTTTTCAGTTTATTACCTAAAATTTGCCGATATATAGGTGATCTTATGATCTCATTCCTTGTTACTTTTTTATCTTCTGACACCACTTTTGATTAAAATCTTACATTATTTGATTTATAATTTGCATCAAAAAGAATCTTTACCTATCTTTGCTTAAAGATTAGAAGTAACGATGCTCTTTTTGAGCGTTAAACGTAAATACAATTGAAGGCTTTGCCTTCAAACGAGTCTCCAATCTTTTCGATTTGACACCCCGAAAAGGAGACGACAAGCTGTTATCGCCTGCAAATTTCTATATTTGCAGGAATGGCCTTGTCGTGAAACTGCTATCGGGGTGTCAACGAAGAGACGTAGTGGATCGGCAAGGCCATTCTTGGTTTCCATCCATGACTCGTTGCAACCTGAAAATTATGAAGACGAGCTATTCACGCACACACCAAAACCAACCAACTAAAACTCTCGCAAGTTCGGTTTGCGAAGTGGCTCATGCACATGCAAAACCGCTTCAAAACCCTATTATACTTATTATTACCGCCCCCACATAATTGGTAAAAACCTTTTCAATCTTATCTTTTAACCGCTTTAATCAAATCGGTAAGGGATAAGAACTGTCTTTTAATTTAATTTTTTCATTACCTAAATCTAAAAGAAAATGAGGTTTAGTGACCTTATGGGGCCGTTTTGTCTCAAATTTAAAGTTTATAATCCTATAAGCAAAATGATTTTGCTCATTTTTTTACAGACAGAATCAGCTTTTGACTTTAAGCCATTAGCTAAAGCACTGTTTAAAAAGAGAAATAAGAAAAAAAGAAAGAACTTATTAGCCAAAGTCTGTTGGCGCTTGTCTGTACGACTTGCAGAAAAAGCACCTCAGATTACAAGAAAGCTAGCGCAACTGGTAGGAAAATGGGTGCGACCTGCATTTGGTGAAAAGCGAGATGCAGCGAATGCTATGCCAAAAGCAGTCAATAGGGTGCTAAATGCAGGTACGGAGGGGCAAAATACAATTTGGCGGGGACGAAATACAGAAATTAGGGACAAACTACCTATTTACAGTGCTGTTCCGGGACGAACTGCCGTTAATAGGGACGAATTTTCTTTTTGTACCTTGTTTTTCGTAAAGAGTTCATTTTTCAAGGCACTCAAGCTTCTCGCCAATTGGCTCGAGGTCGCGCAAAAAGGTACCCCAAACCGAGGAGCTATGCTCCGAGCTCATGAAGGCCTATTAAAGCAGACACATTTTCATAACCTCCTGGCTGCAAACCTTCTTTCAAAGTTGGTGCCGTTACTTAGCTTCTGCTATCCGACCATTCCGGTTTATCGGAATAGCTTTATCTCCATTGAAAATAAACACAACGATAAAAACTTTTGGAGGCCAGTTATTAGCTGTCGAGCAGATGTTCCTTCGAGACCTTTCTGTAACATCTACAAGAAAGGCGTCAATTTAAGGTTGGGACGACTTGCAGAAAAACCGTTGCAGAATGCAAGAAAGTTACCTCAACTGGTAGGGAAATGGGTGCGACCTTTATTCGACGACAGGCGAGATGCAACGAAAGGTGTGCCAAATGCAGTCAATAGGGGGCGAAATGCAGGTACGGGGGGGCGAAATACAATTTGGCAGGGTCGAAATGCATTTAATGGTGAGCGAAATGCAAAGAAATTTTGGCGAAATGCACTTACTCAATGGCGAGATGCAAAGAATGATATGCCAAAAGCAGTCAATAAGGGGCGAGATGCAAACGCTGAAAGGCCAAATGCACATACGGAGAGGCGAAATGCATCTAATGGTGAGCGAAATGCAAAAAAAATATGGCGAAATGCAAAGAAATTTAGGCGAAATGCATCTGCTTTAACGCGAGGTGCTATACCTTCGAGAGATAGGTTTTTTGGCTTGTTGTGTAAGTGGGCCTTGCGCACCCTTAAACCCTACACCATATACCTTACAGCCTTAAACGTCTTGTTCTGTGTTTGTTTGGCACACGCCCGGCAGTCCTCCTCCCCGGAGGCTGCCCACGGCGTGGCTTTGCAGAACTTTTTATTGAAAGGCAAAGTGGTGTCGGCTGTAGATGGTGAACCGCTTGCTGGTGCTACCATTAAGCCACTAGAGGGTGCTGCGGTACTGAGCCAACCAAACGGTAGTTTTGTAATACATACTAAGGCCGCAAAAGGGGCATTGCACGTCTCTTTCGTTGGGTATCGTTTGCAAGACGTTTCTTTCGATTTATCAAAGGAAAAGGAATTGACCATCTATTTAGTACCACAGGCCAATACCTTGGATGAGACAGTGGTGATGGCCTATGGTACCACAACCCGTAGATTTAATACCGGGAATATTGCTAAACTGAGTGCAGAAGAAATCGCTAAACAACCGGTAGCCAATCCGCTATCGACCTTAAGTGGACGAGTACCCGGTTTGGTAATTACGCAAAGTAGCGGGGTAGCGGGAGCGGGGGTTCGTGTACAACTGAGAGGGCAGAACTCCTTATTGCAGGGTTCACAACCCTTGTTCATTATTGACGGCGTTCCCTTTGCTAACGGAAATAATGCAATCAATCAGCTCAATTCGGCCGCAGGTGCTGCTTCGGAAGGAGCGGGTATGAGCCCTTTCAACCTCATTAATCCGAATGATATTGAAAGTATCGAGATCCTCAAGGATGCAGATGCTACTGCTATCTACGGTAGCAGGGGAGCCAATGGAGTTGTATTAATTACTACGAAGAAAGGACAGCAGGGTAAGGGTACCTTAGGATTTAACTTTTATAGTGGCTTAAGTACACCTACACGCAATATGCGCATGCTGAATACGCAAGAATATCTTATGATGCGTAAGGAGGCTTTTGCAAATGATGGATTAGCACCTACTACGGCAAATGCGCCTGATCTGCTCTTATGGGATACCACACGTTACACCAATTTCCATGACCTGCTTATCGGTAATACGGCAGCAACGAATGATATACAGCTATCGTACTCGGCCGGAACCGAGCAGTCGCAATTTTTGCTCCGTGGATCCTATCATAATGAAACAAGTGTGTATCCGACAGATTTGGGTGACACAAGAGCGGCATTGCATGCGCAGTTAGGCCATCAATCAGCCGATAATAGGCTGAAACTGAATTTTACTTCGTCCTTTTCGGTTAATAGGAACAATTTAACAGCTTCCGATCTGGCGGGTTACGTTAATACAAACCCCATGTTAAAACTTTATGATGAAAATGGACAGCTTAATTGGGCAGAAGGTGGTATTTCGTACACAGCCATGGGATTTCCTAATATGAACTCACTGAAATTTCAGTACGAGACCTATGAGGGTAACTTTAAGAATTTGAATAGCAATATGATGGTTGATTATCGCTTGCCATTCCATCTGAACCTAAAAGTTAGCTTAGGCTATAACATGATGTTGAGTGATGAGGTTAGTACTTTTCCTTCTTCCTCATTGAACCCATATAATAATTTAAAACCGTCAAGTAACTTTGGCAACCGCAACCTGAATAGCTGGATTGCGGAGCCTCAGTTAACTTATGAAAATCAATGGGCAGTATCAAAGGTCAATGTACTGCTCGGTGCAACTTGGCAAAACCTTGTATCTAAAGGCAGTACTACCAATGCTACAAACTATAGCAACGACCTGCTTTTGGAAAGTATCGCAGCGGCAGGAAATGTCATAGCAAATAATTCGCATAGCCAGTACCGATATCAAGGGGTGTATGCGCGCATCAATTATAATTTACTGGGACGTTATGTGCTGAATGCCAGCGGCCGACGAGACGGCTCTAGCCGTTTCGCACCTCAAAATAGGTTTGCAAATTTTGCTGCACTCGGGTTGGCGTGGCTGTTGTCTGAAGAGCGCTTTCTCAAAAATCAATTAACTTTCCTTTCATTTGCAAAGATTAGAGCTAGCTATGGTATTACCGGTAATGATCAGATTGGTGATTACCGATATTTGGACACCTGGACACCTGCAACGGGAGGTAACTATCAGGGTATTGCTACCCTCAATCCAACGGCTTTATTTAACCCCTCTTATGCATGGGAGAAAAACAAGAAGCTCGAAGTAGCGCTTGAGTTGGGATTACTGGATGACAGGATATTGCTGTCGTCTACTTTCTATCGAAATATTTCAAGCAATCAGTTAGTCAACTATACCCTACCTACGCAAACAGGATTTTCATCGGTATTGGCCAATTTAAACGCCAAGATTCTGAACCGGGGATGGGAAGGGCAGCTCGAAACGAAGAATATACAAAGAAACCATTTTTCGTGGAATACGCTTTTTAATATAACGCTACCGGCTAATCGCCTCTTGGAGTTTCCGGGCTTGGAGCAATCAAGCTACCGGAACGTGTATGAAATCGGTCAACCACTTTCAGTAAGCAAGATGTATCACTACCTGGGTGTTAATTCGCAAACGGGCCTTTACGAAGTCAGGGATGTAAATGGAGATGGTGTATATGATATGGCCGATCGTACGAATTTAGTTAATACGGAGCCGAAGTTTTATGGCGGATTGCAAAATTCCTTTCGGTATAGAAGCTTTCAACTAGATGTGTTTTTTGAATTCCGGAAGCAATTGGGAAGAAACTATTTAAGCAATCTTGGAACGGTTGTTCCTGGTTACCGCTACTACAACCAACCGGCTATTGTACTGGAAAGATGGCAAAAACCGGGTGATGTTGCCGATATCCAGCGTTTTACTGCTAACAATAGGGATGTACTGCTTGCTGCTTCGCAAATGCGACTTTCGGACGCCATATTTTCCGATGCTTCTTTCTTGCGATGTAAAAGTGTTGCAGTTTCTTACTTGGTTCCTGCACCTATAGCAAGTCGTATAAAGCTTACTACGTTACGTGTGTATGCACAGGCACAAAATCTGTTTACCCTAACCAATTACAGGGGAGGGGATCCGGAGAATCAGAATTTTCTGATACTGCCACCTTTACGTACCATCACCTTAGGTCTTCAATTGACAATTTAAATCTATGCTATGAAATATTTACTCTTTAGTATGATCTTTTTTTGGAGCTGTAAAGGCTTTGTCGACATTGACCCACCTTCTCAGCTTATACAAACTAAGGAAATCTTTAAAACCGATGAAACAGCGCTCTCGGCTGTAAATGGTGTATACGCGCAAATGCGCTATGCTAACCTCGCCTTTGCAAATGGCGCTATGAGTGTATATCTGGGCTTATCGGCTGATGAGCTGGAAAATCCGGGAGCAAGTTCTGTATACGCTCCTTATCAGGATAATGCGCTACTGAGCGAAACAACCACACTGAACACAACTTTCTGGACAGAGCCTTACCATTTGATTTATAGGACGAATGCAATAATGGAAGGGCTTTCTGAAAGCACGTCGGTTACTGAATCGGCAAAACGGCAATTTACGGGAGAGATGCTTGTAGTACGCTCGCTTTGTTATTTCTATTTGGTGAATGCATTCGGAGATGTCCCTTTAATCCTTAGTACTGATTACAACGCTAATGCCCAGTTGCCTCGGGCACCGCTGCAGGAGATTTATGAACGGATGATTGCTGATTTGGAAGCTGCCATACCGTTGTTAAGCGATACTTATCCAAGTGGTGGTAAACTTCGGCCAAATAAAGCTGTAGCTAAAGCATTACTGGCCAGAATTTACCTGTACACGGAAAAATGGCAACAAGCTGCTTCCTTGGCCGAAGAACTGATCAAATCAGGGCAATTTGAGCTTAACCGAAATTTATCGCATGCGTTTGCGATTAATAGCACGGGAACTATTTGGGAAATAGCGAGCAGAAATGAAAGCAGTAACACAGCGGAGGGAATCAATTTCGTGCCCCACTCGGAAACAGTAGTTCCGGCTTTTACGCTTGCTGCAAGCTTAATAGTCGATTTCGAAGATACGGATAAGCGTTTTCAGGATTGGGTAAATGTAAATGTGGTAAATGGCAAAATCTATTACTATCCGTTTAAGTATCGAAACAGAAATTTCAGTACTCCCGTAACCGAATATAATGTCGTTTTACGCCTGGCGGAGCAATACCTGATAGCTGCGGAAGCTAATAGCCACTTGGAGAAGCTATCTGAAGCAATGACCATGCTGAATCTAATTCGAGAGCGAGCAGGAATCAGGCCTTATGACGGGGAGCTTTCTAAAGAAGCCTGTTTAATGGCAATAGCAATTGAGCGGAGAAAGGAATTCTTCGCCGAGTGGGGACATCGCTGGCTCGATTTGAAGCGTACGAAAAGCATTAACGCTATACTGGAACAGAGGAAACCCTCATGGCGTCCCGAAGCGGCACTTTTTCCTATCCCTTTTAATCAAATACTTACTAACAGTAACCTTATACAGAATGCAGGTTATTAAAACTATTGAATATGTTGGCCTCTTTTAAACG
This sequence comes from Olivibacter sp. SA151, assembly GCF_054130995.1. Taxonomy (NCBI): domain Bacteria; kingdom Pseudomonadati; phylum Bacteroidota; class Sphingobacteriia; order Sphingobacteriales; family Sphingobacteriaceae; genus Olivibacter; species Olivibacter sp. SA151. Next base: position 621,385 of record NZ_CP096391.1, read on the forward strand.
TAAATTGATACTCTTTTTTTGTGGATCGTTCCTCTTTTCCTCTCTTTTGGCGCAAGAGTTGCAGGTAGGCGATCAAATACCGGATGTTGTTTTTAACGATATCTGGAATTGGAATAGCTCCTCCTTGCGATTGAACGAATTTAAAGGAAAGCTGATAGTACTTGATTTTTGGGGAGTGTTTTGTGTGCCATGCTTGGAGGGTTTTGCTAAAATCGACTCACTTCAAAAAAAGCTACAGGATCACGTGCAGTTTATCGCAGTTAATAAAGGCTTCGGGGTTGATTCCACGCAAAGCTTCTTTAAATATCACCCTAAAGTACACCGGCCTTCGATCCCATTTATTACGAATGATACGCTCCTTCACAGATACTTTCCGCACCAGGGTAATCCTTATTACGTTATACTTGATAAGAGCGGAAAGGTTCTGATCAAAGCAGATTATTTTGAATTTGCCGAAAAGACTTTTGAAGAGCTTTTAAAAGGTAATACCGATTGGGTAGTACCCGAATACGATCGTGTTGAGGTAAATACCTTATTTGATTCACGTTGGGATGGAATGGTTGATTTTGCATCCTATATTGTACGTGCACCGCTTGAAAGCGGTTTGAATATAGAGAGTGGTTCGCTCCATGGCAAAAACCTGATTGAATCCGGTTCGATAGAGCAGCTCTATCGTTTCGCATTTGAGAACCTGTACGATAAAAAGTTAGAATTGCACCGACCTGGGCGGGTACAACTATTGGTTAGAGACAAGGATCGATTTACTAAACCTAATGGCATCAACGGTTTCGCCCGTTTTGCATGGATGCGGGAAAACTATTATAGATATGTATTGCGGGTGCCTGATAACTATGCAAAAAACCTTTATCAATTGATGTTGGAGGATTTGCAACGCTATTTTAATGTAGAAGGAAAGATAGTAACACAATCGGTTGATCATTTGGTATTGATAAACTCGGGAAATGCCAAGAAGCTTCTTCGTACAAAGGGTAGTGATCCTAAATTTACCTTTTTAGGAAATTCGCTACGTATGCGGGATAACGGGCCGATAAGAGAGATTAGGAATTTGCCATATGCAAGATTATCATCCGTTATTAAATCACGTGTTGAAAATATATTTGGATTACCTTTTGCAGATGAAACAGATATAACTGGAAACATCGACTTCGCTATGAAGGGTGCCGATCTGGATAATTTAACGTTGGAAAAATTGAAAGAAAATCTAGAAAGATACGGATTAAGGTTGATGAACAAAAAGTTGCCTGTGCGCGTGTTGGTATTGAAAGAGAAATATTGATTTTTAAAAGCAGGGGCGAGTAGTTGCTGGCCCCTGCTTAGCTATCCATCATAAATTAATTGGAACGTAAGATACGATTGGATTCACTTGGCGTGCCAACATCCGTTCCGGGTGAAAGACTCGGATCGTCTGAACCAAAGAGGCAGATCGGTTGGTCTGCCTGGTCTTTGCAGTCCTGTGACGCAATTACATTGCTCTTCGTGTCGTGATAAGCTGCAGGTCCCGCAATCTCATTGGTAGCAGCATCTACCGGATACCAGTATTGCGTCATCTGAACAGTTGTCTCGGCGTTATCGGCCCGTTCATTTTTGCCTGGCGTGAATGCCAAGCTTGCTATTGCCCCAGCTACTGCAGCGATAGCAAAAATGTTAGTTTTATTTTTCATACCTTATTGGTTTAATACTTCAAAAGTAATGTACGGTATGAAGAAAAAGTCTCCGGAGCTATTGGAGAAAATGATATTATTTGTGTCGGAGCGACTCAAAAAGATAGCTTTTTTTTGCTTCGTAAAGTGAACTCTCGCTGATTTGCAAAAATCGGGCTTGCTGTCTATTGTTTGTGTGTTTTATTACGTCTGGTAATTGTTCTGCCATATAACGGTATTTGTCAACGATTCGCCTTTGCTGAAAAACCTGTAGATGCTTGCGTAGATTATTGATTTGATGTTGTTTCAGTATGTGAAATAATTCTGACACAGCCGGAAAGCGTTGTTGTGCTTCCAAGGCAAAGTTGTTTCGCAACATAAATAGGGTGGTGGGTTTTAGCAGCTCGATGTAAATATCGCCTCCTTTTTTAGTAAAGGGATGTTCTGTGCCGGTAAAATGGGCGTTAGGAGTGATCAGATAACGAATAATTCCATGTCGATTGACCGTATCGTAAACATTGGCGGCCAAACCATCAAGAACAAAACACCAATAGGGTTTTGGATCATCCGGATAGCTGAAAACTTTTGGCCTGTAACGATTAATCCGCGCGTGATCAAATATATATTCTCGTGCGTCGGGAGGAATGTCCATATAATGCGACCAAAAAGTAAAAAATCTCTCCATATCGTTTTCTAAGGTTAATCGGCAATCCGCCGCTACGCTGGGGTCCAAAACAGCGGTAGACGGCGGGAGCCTTAGTTATGCATGCATCTTAATCCCGATCATAACGGATATTAATGATTAGGCTGGAAATGCTGCGTAAACCATCATCAAGATTGAAGGAGCTTTGCCGCACGTAATTGGTTTCAATTACTTTGCCCTCTCCTCCGTCATCATCTGCCGGTTCCTGCTTCTGCAACATGATGGGGCTTTGGTTCTCTATAGCTTTGCTCACTTCTTGACCTAACAGGTAGAGGTAGTCTGTATTGAGTTGGTGAAGATAGGAGGCTTGCCGATCGGTAAAATCAAAATGTAAAAATAACCAAGTGCGGAAGTCGGATTGTATGCTATACAACTCCTCTTGATAGTCAGCAATGGGTAGTTGGTAAATGTCGGCTAAGAGGAGTTGTACTCCTTCATTGTTGAAAGTTTTTCTTGTCATTGTAAAAAGATTTTGTGTTAATAAATGGGTTGGCCAACCTTTGCCGGTAAAATTAGGTGTAAAATGATTATTTTTTTACTGTAACTCGCGAGTTACAGGATTTCGGCCTTTATAGTGCTTTCTTGGCTGTTTTATTATTTATTCTTATGTTTATAATTTCACTTTTTAAAAACCGAAATTTAGCCTTACATGAACACGAACAAGCAACTGGCGGTGTTTTTATGGAAAGGAAAGAAAGCTGTTACCTATTTGCCTTGGTTATGTTTACCGCCCATAGCCTTATTAGCTGCGCTGTTTTTCACCTACATGCAACAGTCCCGTTCGCCTTGGGAAGCTTTACAGAATGAACGCTTTTTGATAGCCGCTGCCTGGAGTTTTTTGCCGGCACTGATAATCGCTTTTTATATACAAGGCCTGAGTTATGTGCTGGATCTAAAATTCCATCGGAGAGGTTATCAGTCGGCACGTATCAAGAAGCAATTCTGCTACGGTGTATTGATACCCTGTTTATTTTTAGCAACTTATTACAGTATTTATTATGCTGCCTACGGTAAAAACATTTTCAAACGGAAGTATTTTCAGATTGAATTTCCCATGGCGACGTCGGTTATTACCGGGCTTAACATGGGTTACATGTTTTGGTACTTGTATAGGATAGAAAGGCGAAGATCGGCTAGGCGGAACCGATTACTCGATGCGAACCGGGCCAAAAGGCAGGGCTATCACAACGAGATCACCGTAAACAATGGCAGAAGGAAAACGGTGGTTGTTACCAAAGACATTATCTGTATTATACGCTGGGATAAGGTAGGGGTCATTTTGCTGAAAACGGGAAAGGTTATTCAGATAGATAACACCTTGAATGAAATGTTAGCGATGTTGGATCTCCGTTTTTTTGCCAAAAGTAATCGCTGGTGCATCATTAACCTGCGGCAAGTGGCGCTTACAGTTTATGAAAACGAGAACTTTAGCGAGATACGGTATAAACCGACAGCGTTAAAGGTATTGCAATATCTCGAATCTGATGTGGATAAGACGCTGGAAAAGGAAGGGAGAAGTGAGTTTTTGACGATGGATAAGTATAGGCTGAACCGAAATTTTCGGAAATCCTTCGAAGCGAAGTTGTATGCCTTGCGCAAAACGCCGATGTCATCCTAGCTCATTTTGTTCACTTTTTTGATTTGACTGCGTTTTAATTTTATAATTATTAAATTGGTCGCCATTATTAACCTACCGGTAATACGGGAGTATTCAATTGAGTTTAATGATTTTGCTGCTTGGATACTGGGTCCAAACCAATATACCGGCCTAAACAGCTAAAACATGACACAATTCGATCGTATCATTCAATTGCTAGAGTTAATTCGCCAATCTATTAATGTGCTTGCCGAGCGACAAGCTTTACAAACCTTAGTTGAAATCGCTGATGAACAGTTGCGAATTATGCAACACTTGAAGGAGCAGAGCATGAGTTATGGCTCTAAGCATAATGCTGACTCCACGCTCATGACGAAACAGGAGGTACTTGCTTATCTTAATATCAGTGATAGTACCTATAAAAGGCGCGTGAGGGAAGGCTTGTTAAAACCTATGCGTTTGGGTGGTGGGGATGTGTTCTATAAAGAGGATTTACAACAAGCACTCTGGGAGAGTAAAAGAAAAGGCAAGATTTAATCTTGCCCTTTCTTTTAAACGTGGCTGTTCCTATAATTGGCAGAAACTGCCATCCATATAATTTAGCGTTGCTTAAGGAGTTGCCACATAAGCAACGGGGCCATTCCCGGTAAAGATCAAGTTTTTTAGATGTGTGACCTTTACTTACAGGTACTGACCGAAATCTGTTGGCATATAAGCCAAATAAGCGCACCGTTATTGTCTTTATTTTCCATCGTACCTGCAAAGGTAATAACCCACTTCTTCCATTTGGCCATGCTAGTGTCGTTTTTCGTCCTTTTTTTCTTTGATGACTTTAGTATTGCCTTAGTTTTTGATTACCCTTCGCTTACCTTTTGTTTACCTTATAGTTACCTAAACTATACCCTTCCTTTACCTCGGGTGTACCTTTTGTTTACCCAGAAGGTAGCGTAGGAGGCTGCTTAAGGATAAGAGATGGTAACTTATCACTTTAACCGGCATAAAAGAACAATAGATCTAGGTCAAATAGGGTCAATGGAAATCAATGAGGGGCAAGATGGTTCAAAAATCGTTGCATTGCTCAGTGTGCTTTTATGTTTGAACCGTGGATGAAAAAATACCGGTATTGAAGCTCATCCTTAACAGAATATACAGAAATACGAGAATAGCTCTTTTTTTGCAAATGCAACGAGCTGAATTCTAAAGATTAAAACAAACACGACCTCATGAGATGAAGCTTTAATTTCGTCTACTTTCTTTCCCCGCGAAAGAAAGATAGCAAAGAAAGCTCTGGCTGGCTTACTCCCTTGCAATTCGTGGCCACTTGTCCGTTCGCAAAAGGAGACACGCCCGGTAATGGCTATCCCTTCGTTCGTCTTTTGCTTGATGACGTTAGCTTCGCGTGAAAATATGTTTAGGGACAAGCTGGGCTGCCGATTGCTTCGTCCGCAAGCCTAGGCCATTTAGTATTTATCAACGTCGGTGCAAACGGGGCTCTGACGGGTGGGGCAAGATGGCTTTATAGGATGAGACGTTAATAAATAAGTTGAGAAGATGTGAAAATGTTCCGTACGTTGTTGTTTAAAATAAATCAGAATGAGTACCTGTACGGACCAATTCTAAAAGACTAATTTTTTCGTCTTCGGCCCAGATTAGAAGTAAATCCGATTTTACATGGCACTCCCAATAACCCTTGTAATTACCACTAAGCTTGTGTGGCCTATGCTTTTTGGAAAGGCCTTTATGCCCGTTTTCAGCTAATACGCTGATTAGTTCCTGTAATAGCTCTAAATCTTTGGTTGATCGCTTTTTGAGTAGTTTTAGGTCTTTTAGAAATTTGGTTGAGGTAACGATTTTAAACATTAGGTTAAATCATATGCTATCAAATAATTCATCTACATTATTGAATTTTTTTCCTTTGCCTGCTTTTAATTCGTTCATCGCAGCAACAGTTTCAGCATTGGGTTCCTTGCTTACCTTTTTTACTTTGACGATCACCCCAAGTTCTTTTAAATATGCTTTTACTAAAGCTGTTTTGTTGTCAGGGACTTTTATTTCAAGCGTTTCCATACATACAAAAATACGAGAATAGCTCTTTTTTTGCAAATGCAACGAGCTGAATTCTAAAGATTAAAACAAACACGACCTCATGAGATGAAGCTTTAATTCCGTCTACTTTCTTTCCCCGCGAAAGAAAGATAGCAAAGAAAGCTCTGGCTGGCTTACTACCTTGCAATTCGTTGCCACTTGTCCGTTCGCAAAAGGAGACACGCCCGGCAATGGCTATGGTTTCGTTTGTCTTTTGCTTTATGACGTTAGCTTCGCGTGAAAATATGTTTAGGGACAAGTCAGGCTGCCGATTGCTGCGTCCGCAAGCCTAGGCCATATAACTGTATTATAGGTCTGAGAGCTGAGCCACTTGCTCGTTTTTAACGAATAAGTGGCCAAGTCAGTATAATTATCACCTTAGCTGATAATGGTCTTTTCATCGAGGACAACCATTTTTGCGTCAGTCAGATCAAGAAAGTTGAGCTCGTCTGGCTGCACTTTTTGTTTATAATTTTCACTGGTAAAAAAATTATCGAAATCTGCTAGGCTATCGAAGTAAATGTCGGTAACGGCGTCATAGGACAGAACGTTTGAAGGTTCTGTTAATTTTGGGTGACTGGCCTCGATGGCTACCGGATGGGAAATGACGTATTTTTTTACGTATTGTTTGGCCTCTGGGATGGAGCTAAACAAAGGAGCATGCTTATTCCGATGGTAATCTATAAAATCTTCTCTGCTCATTCCTGCCGCTCTGCGGACTAAAAAAGTGAATTTTAACATATTAAATAATTAAGTTTATACAAAAGTAAGTAGGTCCTAAGAGAGCGGCAATGACGCACTATTTTATGCGTATCTTTCAAGGAAGGATTTAATAAGTAAATTTGCTATACAAATAGATTTATATGTATCAGAAGAAAAGTCCGTTAAATCTGGAATGTGGATTGCATTTTTTTAAAGAAATCCTGAGCGGAAAGTGGAAGATGATGCTTGTCCATTATATTTCTCAAGGATTTAAACGCCCAAGTGAGCTCCAACGCGTGATTCCAAAAGCAGACAGACGGGTAATGAATAAGCAATTGCAAGAATTGGTGTTGCATGGTTTTCTTACAAAGAAGATATATGATAACAAGATCAGTAAGGTGGAATATAAGCTTACGTCACTTGGAGAAAATTTATTACCGCTCATTTATACTATAGAAAGGTGGGGACAGCAAAATCAACTGGAACTTGAAAAGGCTATAAAAAGGGATCCAAAATTCAAGTATGTTGTTTGATGTTGTATCAACTTGACGATTTCCCCAAGTTCTTTTTAATATGCTTTTACTAAAGCTGTTTTGTTGTCAGGGACTTTTATTTCCAGCGCTTCCATATATACAGAAATACGAGAATAGCTCTTTTTTTGCAAATGCAACGGGCTGAATTCTAAAGATTAAAACAAACACGACCTCATGAGATGAAGCCTTAATTTCATCTACTTTCTTTCCCCGCGAAAGAAAGATAGCAAAGAAAGCTCTGGCTGGCTCACTCCCTTGCAATTCGTTGCCGCTTGTCCATTCGCAAAAGGAGACACGCCCGGCAATGGCTATGGCTTCGTTTGTCTTTTGCTTTATGACGTTAGCTTCGCGTGAAAATATGTTTAGGGACAAGCTAGGCTGCCGATTGCTTCGTCCGCAAGCCTAGGCCATTTCGGATGATCAACGTTGGTGCAAACGGGGCTCCGACGGGTGGGGCAAGATGGCTTTATAGGATGAGACGTTAATAAATAAGTTGAGAAGATGTGAAAATGTTCCGTACGTTGTTGTTTAAAATAAATCAGGATGAGTACCTGTATGGACCAATTCTAATAGACTAATTCTAAAGATTAATTTTGTAACTACTTTAATCGAGATACCCTTTGGGATAGGTCTTTTGACCAAATTGCTTGTCGATTTGTGCCATCAGTTCCCGACGTTCGTCTGTAAGTTCCGGAATGGGGGCAAATTCACCGCTACCCACCGGAACACCGACTAGTTCGAAAACTTTTTCCAAACCGGCGGGCATGACGGTACAAAGTAGCTTGGCCACAGTGCTGGAGGTATTCGTAAAACAATGAATAGCTCCTCCAAGTGGGATGGTTATAAAGCCTCCGGCACCCACTATGGATTTCCCCTGTTCCGTCTGAAATTCAACTTCTCCTTCCAATACATAAAAGGTTTCGTGTGTATCGGGATGCGAATGGGGCGGAGGTCCGCCTCCGGGTGGGACAATCATCTCAATGACTGCATATTTATTATCCGTTTTATCTCCGGGTACAATGATGCGGTAATTGCCACCTGCTACTCCTAAAATTTGTCCCTTGTCTTTTTCGATAATCTCGATGCCTGATTTCATATAGTGCTAATTTAAATGCCTATGTCTCCGTCAGCCTAAACACTTACAGCCGGCTTTTCTGCAAGATACTTAACCTCATACTGTTCTGAAGAATTTACTTCCCGTATTCTTCTTAGGATTCTTTTTTCGTAACTTAACTTTTTAAAAAGATATAAAAAGAAACCGAAATTAGGGGTAAATGTTTTAGGGTGGATTGATTGAAAATGAACCGGCTATAACCTTGGAACCGTAGTGGAAAAATTTGTAACTTCCGTGCAGTTGACATCAACACAAAGGAAGTGATATGAAAAGACAGAACCATAATCCGTTCCTTCTTGCCCTGAAAGCCCGCAACCTATCGGTTGAAATTCATCATCATGCCGCGTATCAAATCGTTTTATCGGATGATACGCCGTTTAATTCAACGATCGGCGGAATACATTATGAACAAATTCACGGTTTTTTGATAAAACCTCATGTTTCGCATTTCTGCGTTGCAGAAAAAGGAACATTGAGTGTATTAAATATTGAGGCCTACTCAAACATTGGTTTAGAACTGGCACGTAGGTTGAAGGAAGGTCGGGATTATATTGTTTTCGACTCACTAGCGGAAACAAATCTGTTCTTTCAAACACCTAAAGAAAGTTTGGACGTTAATAAAGTGGTAGATGCCTTGCTCGCGACCTTACCTAATGCCAAATATGATGAAAGGGTCATAAAAATCATAGAATACATCAAGGTTAATTATTTTGAGCAGAACATAACGCCACAGACATTTTCCGATATGGTCTTCCTTTCCCCGTCGCGTTTGGCTTCGTTATTCAAAGCACAAACCGGTAGCAGCTTATCCAAGTATTTGTTATGGACACGGTTACGCGAAGCGATTTATCTTATTCTTTCTGATAAAGCAAGAAGTCTTACGGATATTGCATATGACACCGGCTTTTATGACCTCCCACAATTTAATAAGTATATGTACGAAATGTTCGGAATGCCACCTAAAGCGCTAAAGCATAATAGCGATTTGATTGCAATTTACTGATTTTACTGCATCGCTCTTGTTTCCCGCCCTGCTCTCCTCCTTACTGATAAAAATATTGTCGCCTTGGTCAAAACAGTGATCTGATACAAGTTTGGCGATGCGCTTGTTCGCAACTTTGTGATATCATTTTTAAACAATAAAAATAATATCATGAAAGCAATAGTGTATAAAAAATTCGGAACTACAGACGTTCTGCAAACTGTCGAACAACCCAGACCTACTATTAATGCGGATCAGGTATTGGTGAAAGTGAAAGCTTTTTCTATCAATCCTATGGATTGGAAAATTAGAAAAGGAGAAATGACTTTGATGTCCGGCTCGAAATTTCCAAAGTACGCAGGTGCTGATTTTGCCGGTATTGTTGAAGAGATTGGATCTTCTGTTGTCGGCATAAAAAAAGGGGATGAAGTTTTTGGGGTGGTTAAAAACATGATGAAAGAAGGTGTGTCAGTTGAATACGTTGCCGTTACCTCTTCGTTAGTCTGGAAAAAGCCTGCTGATATTGACTTTCAGCAAGCGGCTTCTATTCCCGTGGTTGGGACTGCGGCTGCTACCGCAATTGAAAAAATGGGTAACATCCATGCTCAGACAACGATTTTGGTAAACGGCGCTACCGGTGGCTTCGGCATGTTTTTACTTCAATTATTAAAACAACACAGTGCCAACGTAACAGCCGTTACCGGCACACAAGGTGTAGCGTTCGCAAAAAGCTGGGGAGCGAATTCGGTGATAGATTACACGAAGGAAGATATCTTTTCTCATAAAGCAGCTTTTGACATCGTTATTGATTTATCAGGCAAAATGGGATACAAAAAGGCCAAAGAAATAATGAAAGCTAAAGCCCTTTTTCTTAACCCTACACCAAAGGCAATTGAAATTCCGGCCTCGATTTTCAAAAACCTGTTTACGACCAAAAAGCATCTGGTAATACTCTCAAGGCCGTCCACAAAATACACGGGTGTGCTGCTAAATGCATTACGGAACGGGCTTAAGATTGAGGTCAGTAAAGTGTTTCCATTTGCCCGTTATAAAGAAGCTTATCAGTACGCTGAACAAGGCGGTTATATTGGAAAGGTTGCCATAGAAATAGACTAAAAAGCGGCAATCTATAACGGATAGCGATAAATCTATTTGTCAACGGAAAACAGCGATCTGATATATCTGTGCACTTGTATCGCTGCACCTTTGTATCGTTAATACGTCATTCCAAGTTGCCAAAGCGGAATGGTGTTTAAAAATCCGGATTCGATATCGTCTTTTACAACATAACCGTTTTTAACACCTTGTAGCTGTTTTTGACTTTTTGTTTTTCCTCCGATTTCGAAGACCATATCACCGATCTGAAAGTCACCCACGGTTGAAGCTATGACTTCATGTTTGACCCGTAGTTGATTAAAAAAAAACGTTTCCCGAATATTCCCAATGTTCGGGGAGCTTTCAGCTAAACTATAAATGAGATTGGTATTATCCAGGTATATTTTATCAACCTTACCTAAGCCTCTTATCCCCCCGGTGTCGTCCCGCAATTGGGCAATCATTCCTGCTTCTTCTATATATAGGCAATAATCAGCGATATTGTTTCTGCTTGCAGAGAGCATAGTTGCAATGTTGGAAAAATTGGGTTTGAAAGGAACGCTCTTGGCGATGATGGCTAAAAGCTGTTTCATTTTCCGTCCGGTTGCCACGTTCATATCAGCAAACAAAGGAATATCAGATTCTAACGTTTGATTGATTATCTGTTGCAACCGTATGTCAAAATCGCCTTCTAATGCAAATGGGTAATATCCTCTTCTTAAGTACTGAGCAAAGAATTTGAGCGGATGTTTCAAGTTCGGTATTTTTACCTGATGCGCCAGAATATCATCCAAAGAGTATACATCCGAGGATATTTGATGAAAGAGTTGTAAATATTCCCTAAATGATAGCCCCTGCATATGGTGCATAACAGCTCTACGACTTAAATCGGAAGCACCCTTGTTAATGTCCAATACGGAAGATCCGGTGAAGATAACTTGCAATTCGGCATAATAGTCATAAATTAACTTGAGCTCTTTTGACCAGTTTTTATATTTATGAATTTCGTCTATAAAAAGGTGTTTTCCCCCCTGTTTGACGAAGGCGTCGGCTAAGTCTATTAACTTGTGATCGGCAAAATAAAAGTCCTCAGCGGTAACATAAAGTGCTTCTGCCGGATTCAAATTTTTCTTGATGTATTGTAGGATGAGCGTAGTCTTACCGACGCCTCGCGGTCCGGTAAGGCCGATCATTCGGCTTTCCCAATTTATTTCTGCATAGGTATAGCGAAGAAAGCTTGTATCAATAGCCTGTAAAAGCTTATGAAAATATTCCAATAATTTCTCCATAGCAGTTAATTTTCACAAAGATAGCTATTTTGCACTGTAATAGTGCAAATTTCAGTAAAAAATGCACTGTGAGAGTGCAAAATAGCACGCTTATGGATTTTATCCTGCCGGTTGAATGGGTTTAGGGATTTCCCGTACTTCTACCGTTCCGCCATATAACAAAACCGGGACGGATTTGGCGAGCTCCAGGGCTTGCTCTATACTTGCAGCACGTAGTACAACCTGGCTTACAACACGAAGATTGCCGGAAAGCACGCTTTCTTTTTTTACGGTTTCCCCTCCGGTACCTGATACAGTGTAGCTTTCTCCGGGAAAAGCAAAGCTGAGCACATATATGCCTGCTGCTTTCCATTGCTCTATCAAATTGTTCCATTGCACACCTGCCGATTTAACCTGCGCTTCACTATAGGTTTCGGGTACACGTACTAATAAACTGAATTGTTTCATTTCCTGGTGTTTTGCGGTTAACGTCAATGCTTGGGCTGACTGATTGAAAGTTCTGTAACTTATCAATGTCAGGCCTGCAAAGACGGCTAATAGACATAGTTTCATATACTTTTTTTATGCAAAGATGGCGCGTTGTAAAAAGCAATCCTTGTAAAAAATCATTGATTACCAAAAAGAAGGTGATTTGAAAAAATCAGTGGGTGTTTGCCCGGTAAATAGCTTGAAATCCCGGTTGAAATGGGGTTGATCGTAATAACCGTTTTCAAAGACCAGGTCAAGAAGCGATGCCGGATTAGGTTGATGAACAATAGCGTTCATTTTTATAATCTGCGAAAATTGTTTAGGGGAAGCTCCTGTTACTTTTCTAAACCGCTTTTCGAAGGCGTCTTGGCTGATGCATAAAGCCGCAGCAAGCTCCTTTATTCGGATATTTCCCCTTGTTGAATGGATTTTATGGATCGCCTCTGTTACCAATAGATCGGGAGTACGGTTAATCAGTATGGAGATTAAAAATTCCTCCATGCAGGCGATTCTCAATTGGTTGTTGCTCATTTCGGCTAGGCGCTCTTCCACAAGTGCTAGCGTGGCGGGTGGTATATAATGGTCTAAGGGAACGGTCTGCTCAAATAAGTCGTAAAGCGGTTGTCTGAAAAAGGCGGACAAGCCCTGTTCACTGAATGAGACAATAAGGGTGCCTGAGTTTTTCTTATAATGGATAAACCGAACGGACTTTCGCAATCCTGACAAGGCGATGTTTGGTAATTCGACGGAGCGGTCGTTGTTAATATATGATATTTGGCCGCTAAGACGAAAAGCTAAAGCAAATGAGGCATTAGGTACCACTTGGTTGGTTGTATCGTACTGGCTTTCAATGATTTTATAATCTTTTATAAATGGCTTTAATTGCGCCGTAGGTATGTACGTTGTGATTTTCATTATAGTGGTAGCCTGCGTCCGTTTTCGAATTCTATGATAAATATAGTGAATAGAAGGGAATTTACTCATTTCACAAACTCCTCACCGAATTGGCGGTTGCCGTTTTAATGGCTTGGAAGCCAACTGTGAAAAGAGTAATAATCTTTGGCACTGGGGTAGTGTAAATGGAAGAGCTGGCAGACGTTATCGCTTTTGATGTTGATCATAGCGTGTTTTATGATTGTTTTTTATCGTTTCATTTATGTCAAGACAGGCACAAACTTTGAAAATACATAAGATTAATTTTGAATTTACATGAACTAAACTTTGAAATTACACGGAATAAATTTTGAATTTGCATAATTGATGCTGGTTTCTGAACAACCGCCTGTTGATCCGATAAACTAGATGAACGGGTGAAGGTTTATTGCGATACAGAAAGATAGAACGCTGACTTACCGAGAGCACCACTTTCGTCGATCCCTTCAACCATGCCAAAAAAAAGACTATTAATATCTGACGAAAAGAACTCAAGCTTGGCATCACCGTTTTTATCGGTAATTATATCGGGTTTCCATAGCAGTGTATTCCGATAATCGCCGAGTGTATCTTCAGGATAGTCATAAATCGGTTCATAGAAAGTTTTATGAGGATAAAACCCTTTAGATTTTGTAATACCGAACATCTTTAAGAGCTCTTCCTCCGTGTGTTTTGGATAATGGTAAACGATCCGGGTGGTATTGGATGCATTAAATGCGAAAGGATGGGAGGTGGGGGCGTTCGGACCGGTCCAGACGATATAGGTTTTGCCTTCAACGGGTAATTCTTCGCCATCACCGGCCGGGCAGTTTAGCCATCCGCCGTGTGCCCGATCGGTATTGTTTTGATATTTTGCCAAGCTATCGAGATGGCCGATGTACTTATCACGAAAAACGGACTCTTTTTTTTCGGTAATTACCACTTCTTCTAGTTTTATACCTCCCCGGCTCAGACTGGTGATCTGAGGATCATCCTTGCTTTTGTCGATCATCGGCTTCTCCATGAACGGATATACGGCTTTTCGCCAAGGTTTCAGCGCTCGTAAGCTTATAAAGGGATCTATAACCTTGACGGTATAATCTTCCTTTTTGCCAAAATGCTTGATATAAATCGGATTGCTTACGTGCATTTCTTCCGGAGATAGGATGAAATTTCCCCGCTCGTCTACTGTTATTAATCGGCTGTCGCGTTGTGCAGCATCAAAAATCATGAGTGCCTGTTGCTTATTTATTCCCTTATTCGTACGGAGAAGTTGGCCCTTAATACTATCTGATAATAAAGGGAATTTACTTTTTTGCCTTGCAGCCAATGCTTGTTCGTTCCATTGATACGAGCGCCATCCTTGTGTAAGCAGTAAAAGGTCTAAGGCTTTATATCGGTTGGTGTTCAAGGTATCGAAATAGTATTTAGGGTTATGCACCTTTCCCCGTAAGCTGTTGGCTAAAAGATAATGCGTCTGTATATCTTTTGCATCAGTGGGGTTGTGGTAAAGCTGATCGTAAATGACGGCGCCAAGGTGTGCCATTACAGGTTTGTGGTTCGGATCTGTGGTATGAATATGGAGGGTCACTTTTTCTTTCCTACCGACGCGTTCTTTAGAGAGCCTTGTTTGAATGACAAGTTGCCGGTTCAGTTTAAGATAAATTAAGCGCTCGGCCAGCGGCCGTAAATGACGATCAAAAAGGGTTGCCTCGGAAATTCCTGCAGGTGCATCTGCCAGGGGCAGTTTCAATACTAAACTGTCTTTTACTTCGCCGGCAGCGGCTATGGATGGTAGCCCCCTGGTTTGTACACGGAAGTAAAAGGGCTGTATAACCGGTTCTTTATTGTAGATGATGAAAAACAGGCTGTCGTCGCGATTTTCCAGCAATCGGAAGGTAAGGCCTTTTTCTTGGATCGGTGGCAGCTGGTATACGCTATCAGCAAAAGGTGCGGCAAGATGTACCGCATATTGCTTGCCACGTTGAGGACGAAATAGAAAACTGCCCATACCGTCATGTATACTGCTGATTGCGGCAATTGGCTTATCGTTTTCAAATAACGTTCCGGATACGTTGCAGGGTAGCCCATTGGCGGTAAGGGCTTTGAAAGCGACGCTGTTGATCACATCGGCTAAGAGCTGTCCACCCTCGGGAAATAGGTGGAACTGAATGATCTGCTGCGTATCCACTTTTTGGGTTCTACGGCCGCGTCGTTTTATTAGGGTGTCTACATTGCCGACAATTTCAATTTTCCGTACATCGAAAAATTCGGGGTTGCTTTTATCGAATGAGTGAGCGGAATAGGCACACAGCCAGTAGCTTCCATTCGGTAGGGAATTGTCGAGATAAATTTGCCCCGATGCAGTTCCTTTTTTGATGGGATATAATTCTTCCCAAACCAGGCTGTCATTGCTGCTTCGCACCAGTTGTATGTAAAGTGTTTGATCGATAGCCGTGAGTAGCTGCTGCTGTCGATCTACCGCATAGGCTTTAAACCATAGGTCTTCTGCGGATTCATAGATGTCTTTACTGGTGCGTAGGTAGATAGCAGTTTGCTGTTGCCCTGCGGAGAGGCATTTTAAGCGTTGAGCTAAGGAGTCTAGCATGGTTCTTCCTTCTTGCGCCCGGGTACCAAGAGCAATCAGCAGCTGGAAAAAAAATAGCAAACAAAAGGTTTTTACGCGCATCTGGCTTATTTGACGCCCCGTAGCTTGAATATACTAAGGGGCGCTCAGTAAATATAATGAAATCCCTTACTCATTTCGCAAACTCGTCACCGGATTGGCGGTTGCTGCTTTAATTGCTTGGAAACCCACTGTGAAAAGCGTGATAATGAGCGCCAGTACGGCAGCGGCGATAAACACGAGCCAGCTGATCTCTACCCGATAGTCATAATTACTAAGCCATTGGCCAAGATAGTACCAAGCCACGGGCACCGCGATGATGCAGGAAATGGTAACCAACAGTACAAACTCTTTTGAAAGCAGGCGCAGTAAATTTGCGACGCTGGCACCTAATACTTTTCGGATGCCGATCTCTTTGGTCCGTTGCTCTGCCACAAAGCTGGCCATGCCGAACAGTCCGAGGCAAGAAATGAAGATGGCAAGTACAGCGAAATAAGAAGATAACTTGCCGATGCGTTCTTCTGTTTTGAACTTGTCGCCAAAAGCTTCATCGACAAATGAATACTCAAAGGGAACATCATCCACGTATTTCTTCCAAATATTTTCAATGGTGCTGATGGATTGACTGGGGTTCTGTTTTGGATTTAACCTTAAAACAATGTTTACCATTGCGTCGTACGTGTCGAGGTGATAAAAGGTTGGCCGCACAGGGAAGAAAGGCGATTCTTGCAAGATGTCGTCAACTACGCCTATAACGGTAAAGCGGTCGTCGCCTTGCCGAATCGTTTTTCCTACGGGATCTTCAAGGCCCATAAATCGGGCGGCCGATTCGTTGATGATAAAGGCCGATGAATCGGTAGCCATATCTCGTGAAAAATCCCTCCCCGCTTTTATCTTCCATTGTATGGTTTTGCCAAAGTCGTATGATACGGAGTTATTCGGGAAGTCGGTAGCTAGATCGGGGTCTTTGCCTTCCCACTCAAAGCCGCCATTGCTGTTCCATACCCCCGTAACAGGAACGGCTCCGGCCATCTCTTCAATGGCACCGGAATTCTTTAATTCGGTCCGGAATGCCTCGAAATGTTTCCGCAGCTCGTTTTGGAAGGACAAGTTTACTAAGCCGTTTTTGGTGTAACCAACGGGCCGGGCTTTGGCATGCTGAATTTGTTGGTAGACGATTATGGTGCCAATAATGAGCATGACGGATACCGTGAATTGGATAACGACCAACACCCTGCGGGGAACCGATGCAAAACGGCCGACTTTGAAGGTTCCCTTCAACACTTTCAGCGGCTGGAAGGAGGATAGGTAGAAAGCCGGATAGCTGCCGGCCAGTAGGCCGGTAATAAAAACAAAAACCAAGCTTGCCGTCCAGAATATGGGATTGAGCCAGGGGAGGCCGATTTTTTTGCCCGCGACTTCATTGAAGGCCGGTAAAAATAACACGACCAACAGCAGCGATAAAACAAAAGCAATCAGCACGGTGATATACGACTCGGCGAAGAACCTTCCAATGAGCTGCCAACGATGGGAACCAACAGTTTTGCGGATGCCTACTTCCTTCGCCTGTTTTTCGCTCCGCGCAGTAGCGAGGTTCATAAAATTAATGCAAGCTAATATCAATACAAAGCCGCCAATAAGGCCAAACAGTCGTACATAACGGATACCTCCACCGGTATTTACTCCGTTACGGAACTCATTATATAAATTCCATTTGGACATAGGCTGTAGGAAAACTACCCACTCGGCTTTTTGATCCTCGTCTCTTACATTATCCATTTTCACGTTTTTGATTTTTGAAGAGATGCTTTCCATATCTCCTTTCTCGGTAATCTGCACGAAAGTTTGACTGAAGTTGCTGCTCCAGGGCTGTTCCATTTGGCTGGCCCAGGGGTTTTGGATCAGCCATAAAGACCAGGGTAGGATAACTTTCACATTGGCAAAGGAGCTGTTGCTGGGGAGATCGTCGTATACGCCGGTTACTTTTACTTGTTGGCTGCGATCTAGGGTTATGGTTTTGCCCATGGGATCTTCATCGCCAAATAGGGCTTCTGCAGTCGAGGCTGAGAGCAGAATGGAATGCGGATCGTGCAGGCCCGCCCGGCTTCCTTTCAGCATGTGGAGGCTCAGCATGTCGGGGGCATCTTTTTCAAAGTAGATACCTTCTTGGTTGATACGTTTATCACCGATGGAGAGCAGCGGATTGAAATTCCAGGACGCCTGTACTACATATTTAAAATCGCTTCCGTATTTAGCCCGTAATTCCGGGCCCATCAAAGCAGGATTGGCAGTTTGGGTACCTATTTTGCCGTTAAAGTTGGCGTGCTGCATCACCTGCGCGATGCGATCATAATTCTTATGATAGGTATTGAATGTCAGTTCATCATATACCCATAACCCAATCAACATCACGACGGCCATACCCACTGCGAGGCCACCAATGTTAATGGCGCTGTATCCTTTGCTTTTTGCTAAGTTGCGCCAAGCGGTTTTGAGATAATTTTTGATCATCGCGTTTATATTTTGAAACAGCGTATTGGTTTTTTGCCAGTATGCTGCTCAAAATACATCAGCAACTACGCCAAAAGTATAACTTATTGATTATGTTGTTGTTAATTGAAGGTATGCTTGAGTAAGTGTTCGATTTTGAACAGGTGCTGTTCGTATCCGGACGAATCGCTAATGTTGTTAGGTTAGTTGAAAGTATTTGATGAAAATAACGATTATTTTGAGCCCAATATGGATAGAAGCCTATAGGAGGGCGGATAGTGGCGGATTTTTTGTTTCGGTATAAAGATTAAAAGGATTTTTTATATTTTTAAAACAAACAAAATTATGAAAAAGGCCATTTATATGTTCGCCGCATGGGTGATGCTAAGTAGTATGCAGATGCAAGCACAAGAGCGAACGAGCAAAATTCCAAAACTGATCTTTGATACGGATATGGGGCCGGATTACGATGATGTGGGCGCTATTGCAATCTTACATCATTTGGCAGCGAAGGGCGAGTGCGAAATATTGGCGACCGTTGCCAGTGATAGCCATGTATCGATAGCACCGACTATTGAATTGTTTAATCGGTATTTTAAAAGGCCGGATATCCCGGTTGGGATGGCCACTGCAGATGCACCGGCAATTGAAGCGGGTAATCACTGGAACGATTCGCTGATCAAGCGCTTTGATCCGTCTTTGCAAGGAAAGCGTTATCCTTCGGCTATTGAAGTATACAGAAAAGTATTGGCCGGTCAGCAGGATCATAGTGTAACGATTGTTACCGTCGGCTTTCTGTCGAACCTGAATGCGCTGTTGCAATCGAAACCTGATCAGTTTTCGCCACTTAACGGCGTGGAGCTGGTGAAACAAAAGGTAAAAAAGCTGGTTGCCATGGCCGGTGGCTTCCCGCAAGGTGCTGAGTTTAATGTAATGAAAGATGCATCAGCTTCTTATGAGGTTTTTAGGCACTGGCCAAGTCCGATATTGTTCAGCGGCTTTGAAATCGGTAAAGAGCTCTTTACCGGCGGTCGTGTAGCGCAGGAAAGCACCGAGGAGAATCCGGTGGCCTGGGCCTATGCTTATAATCTCCGGACCTACGCCAAGGAAGGCGAAAAAAGCAGACCCTCCTGGGATCAAACAGCGGTGTTGTGTGCGATACGGAATCCGGAAGACTACTTCTATGTAAATGGTCCGGGGCAGTTTGTGGTTGACGAAAAAGGTAATAATGTTTGGAACCCCAACGGAAAGGCCGAGCATTATTTCCTTTCGCATAAATATCCCTATAATGAGATGGCGAAAAAGATTGAAGATTTGATGATGCCACTCGTATCGCATTGACTATCTATGGCATGCTGCAAAGAGGGCAGATGCTGACGAGCTGCTTTGAAGTGATGCGCCTACGAAAGGATGGAAATTCCAATCTTGTAGCATGAAAGTATTAATTAAATTAAGTGAGTCACATCATGTTATTACGAAAACAAAAAAGGCACGGGCTAGTAATAAGTATTCTCTTTGCAGCAAGCTGTATCCTGTCTTCCGGCTATATCGAAACCCCTTCCAACAAATCAAATAAACCGAATATTATCCTGATCATGTCGGACGATATGGGTTATTCTGATCTGGGGTGTTATGGTGGCGAAATACAAACTCCGCATTTAGATAGTTTGGCGGCTTCGGGTTTACGTTTTACCCAATTTTATAATGCTGCACGCTGCTGCCCCTCACGGGCATCGCTCATGACGGGCTTGTACCCTCATCAGGCTGCCATTGGCCATATGACGAATCCGAGCGAACATTTTACACAGCATGACTATCATGTGCCCGGCTATCGGGGTGAGCTGAGCCCACAAACGCATACCTTAGCTGAGGTGTTGAAAACTGCCGGCTATACCACGCTGATGACCGGTAAGTGGCACCTTGGTATGGAGCGAAAGGAGCAATGGCCTTTGCAGCGCGGTTTTGATCACTATTATGGTATTTTAGATGGTGCTAGTAATTACTTCCAGCCGGTGCAGCCTCGAGGCATTACGCTTGATAATGATACACTGAAGGTTGATGATCCGAACTTCTATACAACTGATGCCTTTACCGACCATGCGATTCAGTTTATTGATCAGAGCAAACAACAAGATGGTGAACGTCCTTTTTTCTTATACCTTGCTTACACAGCACCCCATTGGCCTTTGCAGGCGCCAAAGGAGGTGATTGATAAATATCGTAATCGGTATCATGAAGGCTGGGGCAAGTTACGACAAGAACGTTATCATCACATGATTAAGATGGGCTTGCTCGATGCCGGCTGGTCGTTGGGCAAACAAGATGTTCCGGATTGGGAGACGCTGCCGAAGGAAAAGCAAGACGAAATGGCCTTAAGACGTGCTATTTATGCGGCTCAAGTTGACCGCATGGATAAAAATATAGGCAAGTTGATTGCGTATTTAAAAAGGAATAACCTCTACGATAATACCCTTATTATTTTTATTAATGACAATGGCGCCTGCGCCGAAGGAGGGGATGTAGGTGGTGGAAAAAAAGAAAACCTCGAGACTAAAATCGGCTATTTCCTGACTTACGGGAAAGGATGGGCCAATGCGTCCAATACGCCATATCGTGAATATAAACATTGGGTGCATGAGGGTGGGATATCTTCGCCGCTGATTGCACATTGGCCCTCAAAGATCCCTCGAAAGCTAAATGGTTCGCTTATTCAGCATTATGGATTTTTACCGGACATCATGGCCACCTTCGTAGATATATCGGGTGCTAACTATGCACCTGAAAAGAATGGGAAGACCGTGCCTGCTATGGCGGGAAAGAGTCTGCTGCCGCTATTGCGAGGTGTTAATAAGCCGATACACGATCAGCCTATTTTTTGGGAACATGAGGGAAATAAGGCCGTTCGTCTGGGCGAGTTTAAAGCCGTTATGAAATGGCAGGATGCAAATGGAAAAGAACAGCGTTGGGAGCTTTACAATATTCGAAAAGATCGCACGGAGCAGCATGATCTGGCTCCTGAAATGCCAGAACTGGTAAAATCCTTAACAGATGCGTGGCAACAATGGGCTGATAGCCACCAGGTTTTGCCGTGGGCACAGATGCTAGACAGCTTGCATGCTAATGAGCAACGGATTAAAAAGCTGTAACAAAGCTCTTATCCTTAAATTAGCTGGCGTTATTTCTTCCGGAACTGCCATTAATAAGGCGCGTAGATACCGGTAACCACAGATAACAGTTTACCTTCTTCAAAATAGAGATGAACACGCTTTTGTTTGCCATCGGCTTCGCTATGGGCAAAATACCATTGGGGTGATCGAGCCATAGCCGGGTCAAAATCTTTGTTGGTATTTTTGGAGAACAGGGAAATGCGCTGGAATTTACGCGCGTACTGGTTGATACTGCTAAGTGCTAATAATTGCGGATAGACGCGGCTAACTTCCATACCCACGTTAACACGCATGGGCGAAAAATTGTTGTTGGGCCAGCTGTTAAGCTGCTTGCCATCATTGGTATAAATGGACTTGATGCGGTCGTCTTCAAAATAAAGCTGTACGCCGGTGCCGGTGCCCTTTTCTTCATCAAAGAGTAAGGCATTGTATAAGCCGATTTTTCCGGCTATGTCTTCCATTTTATGATAGATGTTGGATACTACTTGCACGTTGGGGGTATGGCTTTGCAAGCGTTGCTGTACGACCTGATAGGCCTCGGTAGCATTGGCGCCAATGGTAAAGCCTTCTACGAGGCCGCTGCTAATGCTGTCTTTAGCGATTTCTCTCCATTGTTGGGGCTCTACAATGATGGGGTTTTCAGTTTCTTCTTTCTCGCAACCGATAACGAATAAGATACCGAGAAACAGGGCGCAGGCTAGGTGTATTTTTTTCATGACCTTGATTTAGGGGTTTATAAAGAAAACGGGAAGAAGATGGAAAGCGCTACAAGTGAGCCGGCGCGAATTGACATAGGATATCAAACGGAAAGTATTGAATACTTTCCGGAAGCGTAGGTAGATGGAGTAAAAAAAGGTTTATGAAGACTACAACCTTGCCATGGCACTTATTTCAATGTGTGCGTTTCTGGCAAGTTCTTGTACGGCTACACAAGTCCGCACCGGGTAGGGTGTTTTGAAATGAGCAGTATATAGCCGATTGAAGGTGTTGAAGTGAGTCATGCTGCTCAAATAAACCGTTACGCTGAAAATCTTTTCTTTACTGCTGTTGGCCGTGCTTAGCACCTGATCTAAATTGCCAAATAGCTGGAGCACTTCTTGTTCGAATGTTGACGGGATGCGGCCTGCCGCGTCTAAGCCTAATAGGCCGGATGTATAGACGACTCCTTGCTGCACCACGTAATCGCTATAGGGCTTTAGCACTTTGTCTGTTTTTGTTTGTGCACTTAGTTGCAAGCATATGACGCTGTAACATAGCGCTAAACAGGTTGTTAAGACGTTAGTTTTCATGGAGATAAATCATTTTATTGTTTTTTACAAACCGTACTCGCTTATCAGGAAGGCCATCACGGTCATGGCCACCGCTCCTAAGGTCACTTCCCTGTAATTGAGCTTATCAAGGGTGTCTAATTCGCTATGGTGAATGTCAAACAGCCGATGCGATTCACAATCTAAACTCAGTAATACCTTGGATAAATCTTTCATGGCGACAATGTCTACGCCTCTATGCTTCGGAAGGATACGTCCCATGCCATATTGGGATAAAAGCGAACTATAAGCCGTGATCTGATCCACGGCTTGTGGGTCGCCATCAATACGAAATCCAACCGGTTGAAAGCCGCCGGCGTCAGACTCGATGGATGCAAGGTGTTTCTCCTCATTTTCTCTTGCCGCAGACGCATATTTACTGCCGCCATGGGCACCGGATTCCTCGTTCATATAGAAGATAAAGCGAATGCTTCGTTTGGGTTTGGACGCTAAGGTTTTAAATAAGCGCAGCGCCTCGATGGTCTGTACAATACCCGTGGCATCGTCGCTGGCACCTTCGCCTACGTCCCACGAATCAATATGTGCACCGATGGTGATGAATTCATCCGGGAATTCGGCCCCGGTTATTTCGGCAATGACATTGTTCGAAACAATCTCGGGCAAGGTGCTGCAGTGCATCTCTAAAGAGAATCGGAGCGTGGGATTCTCTTTAAGCTTTTGGCTCAGCAGGTCGGCGCTGCGTGTGCCGAGTGCGGCAGCCGGGATTTTGCTGATTCCATTCGCATACTGCATGGCGCCGGTATGTGGATAATCATCCTTGGCAAGTGTTAGTGAACGCACTAAGGCGCCTACAGCCCCTTTTTTGGCAGCTTCAATGGCGCCTATGGAGCGCTGATCAACAGCTTCTAGGTAGGCTTCAAATGGATCGATTTTAGTGGGATCCATAGCGCGGTTGTAGAAAACAAATTTGCCTTTTACTTTATCGGCCGGTAAGGCCGACAATTCCGCCCATGATTTTACCTCCACAACTTCGGCACGCAAGGTGCCCTTGGTGGCCACCGATCCACCAAGGGCGAGTACCTGCATTTGTTGCAAGTTATGACCGGCCGTTTGGATGAAAGCCTTCTCTTTTGGGCCTCTTTTCCATACCGGAATGTTAACGGCTTGTAAATAGACGCTGTCGGGCCTTAATGCTTCCAGCTGCATCTTGATCCAGTGCACGGCTGCTTCTGCCTGTGGCGAGCCGGAAATCCGGTGGCCGATCTGTTTGGTTAAATCGTGCAGATGGGCCGGTATAGGCGCATTTGTTAGCGACTCATTGAAAAAATGTGCAATCGTTGCTTTTTTGTCTTCGTGCGTCGTTTGGGCTGAAAGGTTCTTGAAAAGAAGAAAAACAGCGGCAACGCAAATCCAATACTTCATGTGTCTCATTTTTTTGTTTTACTGTCCCTTGCCTGTTGGGTCAATTGTATAGTTGATGGGATACCAGCGATAACCATTTCCTTCCTTTTTGATATGGCCAATACCCGGATAGGAGAGGTGGTCTGCCGCAATCCAGTATTTATGTTGAGCGGCATCGGCAAAAGCCTTTTTACGTGTCATTGCAGCCTGCTCTGGATTGATGTCGTAAACAATTCTTACGTCAGGATTGGGGAATTGTACGGCGGCAGAATGCAATAGATCACCCCAGAACATGATTTTTTCATTTTTGCTGATTAGCTGATAAAAGGTATGCCCCGGCGTATGTCCTTGAGCAGCTACAGGCGTCAGACCTGGAAACAGTTCTTTCCCAAACTCAAAGGTTTTGACCTTTCCCGCGTTCAAATAGGGCAGGATTCTTTCCCGTGCTTGCTCGAAATATACTTTCTTATCGGCCGGAGCGTTTTTATAACTTTCCTCGCCTAACCAAAAGTCCAGTTCGGGTTTGCTGACATATACCGTCGCATTGGGAAAAACCATTTTGTCGCCATCCATCAGTCCACCGGTATGATCGGTATGGATATGCGTCACCAGAATCACATCAATTTGCTTCGGATCATAACCTGCTTTCAAAAGGTTGCGCGGTAGAAAGCCTAAAGACGGTCCGTAATAATCGGCCGTTCCGGCATCTACCATCATCAGTTTGTTATCTAATTTAAATAAATAGGCGTTTACAGACGCTTCGTTTTCGTCGGTTTGAAAGTTCTCAGCAGTAAGGTGGTCAATTTCTTCATCGGTAGTATTTATCAACAGGTCTTTAAGAACTTGATTGACACTGCCATCTGAGAGTGCAGTGATTTTAACGTCGCCCAATACCATTTCGTAGCTACTGGGCTGCTTTAAGTAAGGGGATCTTTGTTGTGCGGGCAGCTCGGCATGAATGCCTACAAAGAGGCTGAATAAGGTGCCGAATAGGAGTTTTGAACGTGTAATCTTCATTGTTAATGCTGTTTAAATTAAAAAGTTGAATTCTGCGCGCAAGAATTAGAATGCAAATCTAGGGTCGTAGGATCTGATAAACAAGTACGTACTTGATTGTAGCATAGGTACAAAAAAGTACCTATGGCTATAAAATAACAAATTGTTTTACCTTTGTATATAAATACCAACAGGCTATGTACGAACGTAAGATTCCAAAAAATATAGATTGTGGCGTGGCAGCAACCATGGATATTATAGGTGGGAAGTGGAAGCCCTGCCTTATTTTTAACATCATGAACGGAAACAGGCGGCCCAGCCAATTGCAACGACTCAATCCGCTGGCCACCAGAAAAGTGCTCAACCAGCAATTAAAAGAGCTGGAAGAGCGTGGTGTTATCAGACGGGTAGTATATCCTGAATTGCCGCCGAAGGTGGAATATTTTCTAACGGATTTTGGAGAATCATTGATTCCGGTAATAAAGGTGATAGACCAATGGGGCACTGAATTATTACAAAACCAACCGGTTGAAGCACTTTGATGCTTTTTCTAGTTACCTGTGCCCGCTAAAGAAAGCTAACATTTTTTCCAATGCATGCTCGGAATGCATCGTCTCACCATTTTCGAGCGACTCCCGAGCGGCTTTTGAGGCTCGTTTGCGCATACTCGCTTCGTAAAACGAGAGGGCTGCTTGCAGGGTGCTGAATTTGCCGGATGTTAAGCATTCGCTCAGCTCCAGGGCATCACGCATGGCCATGTTAACCCCTTCACCGGCAAATGGCGGCATCACGTGTGCGGCATCGCCCAGCATGGTAAGGTTGGTTTTGGTTTCCCAGTGCTGGTTTAAAGGCATGCAATAGATAGGCCGCGGAATGAAAGGGGGCACAGCATTTTCGAAGAGTTCATTCCAAATAGCACTCCATCCGGGATATTCCTTTTTAAACCAATCCAGCATCCGGCTCGTATCGTTATAATCCAAACCACAATTTTGCGGCCATAGCTCATCGGCTTTGAAGCTGGCGTAAAAACCCAGGTCGCCATTGCCTTTTTGACCGCCCAATATACACTTACCGTTGCCGAAAGCCATTACTTTGCCGCCATTGAATAAGGCTGCCATAGCAGGCGTTGTTTCTTTTGCCTTGTGTATATTGCCTTCTAGCATGACAATGCCTGAATAGAAAGGTTTGATCTCGGTGATGTAAGGGCGAATTTTTGAATTGGCGCCGTCGGCAGCAATCACAATATCGGCATAAACGGAGATCCCATTTTTGAAATGTAGCCGCCAGCCTTCGCCTTCCGTCTCCATGGAAATAAAATGGCTATTCCACACAACCGTTTCGGGTTTTAACGATGTGAGCAATAGATTTCTTAGCGGGCCGCGGTCTATCTCCGGACGGAAATAATCCGCACCGAAATTCTCTTCGGGTTTGGCGTCGTGATCGCTAAAGAGGATTTCGGCATGGGCATTGGTGATGACCTTTTTATCTGCCCCGCGAAGGAAATTCTTTTTAAACGCATCCAATAACTCTGCTTTACGCAAAGCCGCCAATCCGGCGTCTTCATGCAAGTCGAGCGGTGCGCCCTGTACGCGGGCATTTTTGTCGAAATCTCTTTCATATACGTTTACATTGGCGCCTTTTAGCTGTAGTAGCCGAGCTAAAGTGAGCCCGCCGGGGCCACCGCCAACAATAGCAATTTGCTTGTTATTCAGTTCCATACCATTGTATTTAATGGAACAAAATTATTGCTGTTTTAAAACGGATAATAGTACAAATCGGTCGTTTTGGTTTTTGGACAGTTCTTTGGGAACTACGCCGGCGAATTTTTTAATCTCTTTGATAAAATGGTTTTGGTCTGTAAAGTTGAGCTCGGGAAATAGCTTGCCCTGTGCAATATGTGCTAGGGAGGTCCTGAAACGAAGGATGTTGCAATAGGCTTTTAGCGGAAGGCCGAATTGATGTTGGAAATACCGATTGATTTGCCGACTGCTCCAGCCTACGTTCTCTGAAAGTTCTTTAACGCTCATTTCTCCCTTGGTGGCGTAGATTAGCTCGAAGAGCTTTTGTTTTCTTGCGTCAATTTTCTCGGGAAGAAATGCTCGAAGGGTTTGAGATGCTTTTTTATAAAAGGTGTCAAAATCTTTGAAGTCACCTGCATTAAAATGCCAAAAATCAGGGGGTAGATCTTGGGCACTGTTCAAAAAATCGGCGATGGGCTTCTGTAAGATATATTCAACGGCTAAGGGTTTAAAGCTGATAACGAACGTGCGCATTTGGGGAGGAACGCTTCTTTGTTCAGGAAAGGTTTCCAAACCCATCAACATCACCCGAAAAGGGGCGGATGCCGTTTGTGTGAAAAATAAATCGACCCGTCCGTCGGGTAATACAACCACTTCTTTTGGCTGCCGGGCCGGATTATGAAAGAAGCCAATACTTTCTACGAAATCGGCAAGGGACTCTTCCGGATCCACAAATTTGTAATGAAAGTGCTGATCCACTGTTCCGTTTTGATTGCTAGTGCTCCACGCCGGTAGAATTTGCAATATAACGTGGCAGGTACGCCTATGTTTAAAAAATAGAAAGAAGCTGGTTTAAACAGCTTCTTTGCTATACTATTTTATTTTTACCGGAACCTTTACTTTCTCCCATATCAGGGCGATTCCGTCACTGTTGACTTCATACGTCAGGGCCTCCGTCATGGTATTGCTTACCGGTTTAACATTAATGGTTAATACATCATTGGCACGATCTAAGTTGGCCTCGCCACCCTTTTTGGTGCCGGGTTGCCCAGTCTGTGAGTTGAAAATGATCGTCCATGATGATTTGCCCGGGATGGCAAATAAGCTGTAGCTTCCGGCGGGTAGTTTTTTGCCTTCTACTTTTAGGTCCTTATCGGTTGTAAAAACCGTAGCGGCATTAGCCCCTGCGCGCCAGATTTTGTCATAGGGCACCAGTTCTCCCCATATGGTTCTCCCCTTAACACTTGGGCTGCTGTACTGTATGGATACGGTTGCACCGCCGATTTTACCTTCCGCGCTTTTTTTAGGACTTTGAGCGCAGGCAATTAAGCTGACATTAGTCAGAATGAAAAGGATAGCGAATATTCGCTGAACACCTGAATGGATACTAGATTTCATGAAAATATTTTTTATGTATGATACTAATATAGGATTAATTTTTATTTAAGCTAATGGTGGTGTCTAATGATTATATAAAGGGCTTGCTAGGATGAGCTTTGTCCAAATGTTAGCAGATTATTATCGGGATCCAGCAATGAAAATTCTTTCTGTCCCCAGGGCTTGGTTTGCAAGGGTGCTAGGGGATGTATACTTACTTTATTGGCCAGAAGAGATTCGTATAATTCTTCAATATTGTCTGTTCGGATATAAACCTGTCCGTAATTCGTTTTAGGATCCAGTTCTTCAAACAAAAAGAAATGAATTTGTATATGATCCTTCTCAATCATTAAATAATCAGGATAGTCGGCACTGCCGAATTCCTCGAAACCGAGTTCCTTAAGGTAATAATCTTTTGTCGCGGCTTTGTTCCGCATCGGCAACTTGGGGTTTATATCCGTTAGCATAATGGTAGTTTTTTGCGTCCGTTGATACATCGGGTTTATACCTGCAAGATACGATAACTTGCCTCGATAAACAAAGTAAAAGCGTACAACTTAAAGCTTATAACTTATAACCTATCTCAGATACTATTCACTCCTCAAGCTTTTTACCGGATTGGCAACGGCCGCTTTGATTGCCTGAAAGCTGATGGTTAGAAGGGCTATAACTACGGCCGTCAATCCGCCAATGGCAAACAGCCACCAACTAACATGGATTCGATAGGCATAATCCTGCAGCCATTGGTGCATATAGTACCAGGCGATAGGAGTGGCTATAGCAAAGGCGATAGCAATCAGTAAGATAAATTCCTTTGAAAACAAATAAACAATGTTACCTGTACTGGCTCCCAGTACTTTACGGATACCTACTTCCTTGATTCGCTGCACGGCCATAAAGGAGGCTAAACCATATAGGCCTAAACAGCTCAGGAAGATGGCAATAGCGGCAAAAATTTTATATAGGACAGCTAATTGATTTTCCTGTTTGTAAAAGTCTCCAATTTTTTCGTCGAGAAACTTATATTCATAAACGTAATCCGGAAATGCCTGCTCCCATATTTTTTTGATCGCTTGCATGGTGGATGAAATATTGGAAGTTGTTAGCTTTATTCCTGCCTGACGGTACATGGTGCTGTTTGTTGCCATAAGTAAAGGCGCAAGATGGTGGTGAAAAGACCGATCGTTAAAATCTTTCACTACACCAACAACAGGGCATTTTATGACGTCGCCAAACATGCTTATTTCTTTACCCAATATTTCTTCGGGGCTTTTTAAGCCCAAACTTTTTACCAGCGCTTCGTTCACCAGGAATTCCCTTGTCATGCCGGAGGCTTGCAAGTTTCTTCCCGCTATCAGCTGTAATTGATAAGCGGGCACATATTCATTATCGACGAACTTGGTTATGGCCTGGAAGCCTGCCTCTTTGATTGCATGGTCAAATTTTAGTTCGGTCCATAAATCATTATCATTTTCAGCCGGTGTATGGGAGCTGAAACTTACCGCCTGCACACCATTTACAGACAATAATTGCTGCCTTAAATAATCCGTTAATTTGGTGCCGGTGCTATCGGGGCGGAACGGAATGTTTACAATAGCTTCTTTATCGAAACCCAAAGGCTGATTCATGAAAAAATTCATCTGCTTCACAATGACCAATGTGCCGATGATCAGTGCCTGTGCAATGATAAATTGAAACACAACGAGCGCTCGTCTCAGTGAAATGCCCTTTGTGGTACTTGCCGTAAGTTTGCTCTTTAAGGCATTAACCGGATTAAAGCGGGACAATACCAGCGAAGGATAAAATCCTGCCAGCGCAGTTACCACTAGGGTTACCGTTAGGAGAAATAAGATAACAGAAGGGCTGCCGAGTATATTAAATGGCAGGGAAAGTTCAAGCAATTGGTTGATAGATGACAGGGCCAGTACGCTGATAAGGCTTGCAAGTACGACAGCGAAGCTAACGATCAAAAAGGTTTCAACGATGAATTGGATTTGCAACTGCGATTTATTGCTACCTAAAACCTTTCTTACGCCGACTTCTTTGGCACGGTTTACCGCTTGGGCAGTAGAAAGATTGATAAAATTGACGCAGGCAATTAACAGAATAAATGCAGCGATTAACCACAATACATTGATCAGTTCGCGACTGATGGTTTTGTTGCTGTAATTGCCTGTTTGTGTATCATAATGCACGGCATCCAATGGTTGTATAAGGTAGCTGTCCTTATGATCGGGCGCTTGCACCTTTTGCGCGTAATCACTTAATTGCTGATTAAAATTGTCGACGGCTATATGAGGAGGCAATAGAACGTAGCAACCAAATTCAGGTGCTGTGGCCTTCCAATCAGGAATCTGCAATCCGTATTGTTCATCGCCGGTAAAATCCGTTCCGAAGGCAATGACGAGCTTTAGCTGGAAATCTGTATTAGCTGGTATATTGGCGAGGATGCCGGAAACTTTCAGTGCGACCGGTGGGGATTGAAACAAGCCTGCGCCGACGCGATACGATACGATTATTTTGAGACTTTTGCCGATGGGTGTCTTCCAATCGCCGAAGTATTTTTCTGCAATCTCTTTGGTAAGTAATACATGGTTCGGATCTTTCAGGGACGCATACGAACCGGCAAGTAGCGGAAAATCAAAGATGTTGAAGAACGAGGGGGTTGTATAAAACACACCACTCTGCTCTTTAAAACTCTTCACCGGATTTCCGTTTACGTCTAATACCTGTAACTGATCATGATGGCTTGCATAGATCGGTGCCACCTGTTCTAATTCGGGGAAGGTTGTCCGTAATCCTTTGGGCAGCGGAAAGGGAACGCCTTTTCCATACGATACACTGGCTGCATCTGTTTGGGGATATTCAGTTAATACACGATAGATACGATCTTTTTTGGTATGAAAATTATCGAAGCTCGTCTGAAATTGTATAATGATAAAAATCAGCATGCAAACGGCAATACCCACAGCCAAGCCAATAATATTGATGGCTGCGTAGCCCTTATTGCGAAGGAGGTTGCGACCGGCTATCTTAAAATAATTCTTAAACATATTAATACAATTTAAACAAGTGATTTCCACACTTCAATCTTTGTTCCAAACAGTTATATTGCTTATTATTAGTGTATTATAGCGATTTTGAGATGCGGTAATTGTAACGATAGCGAACAGGAAAGTGTTCGTTATTGTTACAACTTGCGTTGATCATAAAAACAGCTTCTGTGCATCATGAAGGTTAAACTCCTACATAAAAATGTGTTGTACAACAAAAAGTCGTACGTAAAAATGTTGTTAAAAACAAAAAGTCGTACGTGTTTTGTATATTTGTATATGAAACGACAAGCACTTGTATATCTGGAAGCATGGAAAAATAGCCATAACCGTAAACCTCTCATCATTCGTGGTGCTAGGCAGGTAGGAAAAACTTGGCTGATGAAAGAATTTGGAAAATTAGCTTATGAACAGGTCGCTTATATTAACTTAGAAAGTAATGCCATTGCGAGAAACCTTTTCGATGCTGATTTTGATGTTCAACGTATTATAACTGGAATTCAGATCGATACGGGTGTGATGATCGATGCGGGGAATACACTACTGATCATCGATGAGATCCAGGAGTCTTCAGCAGCGATCACTGCCCTAAAGTATTTTCAGGAAAATGCTTCACAATATCATATTATCTGTGCCGGTTCGCTATTAGGCGTCGCACTAAATCGGCATACGTCTTTTCCGGTCGGGAAAGTAGATTTTCTTGATCTTTATCCACTCAACTTTCATGAGTTTCTGGATGCTGTACAGCAAACGCCATTAAAAGAGCTGTTGTTAGATAAGAACTGGGAACTTATACAAAGCTTTGCTCCGAAATATATCGAATTGTTACGCACCTATTATTATGTCGGAGGTATGCCTGAGGCCGTTTCTGTTTATTCCAAACAACGAGATATTACTGAAGTTAGATCAATCCAAAAGCGGATCTTGTTGGCTTACGAGCAAGATTTTTCTAAACATGCTCCTCATGATATCGTCCCTCGTCTTCGAATGCTTTGGAATTCAATTCCTGCGCAACTCGCAAAGGAAAATAAAAAATTTGTTTATGGAATTATTCGTCAGGGTGCGAGAGCCAAGGACTATGAACTGGCACTCGCTTGGCTTATTGACTGTGGCCTGGTAAAGCAGATCTTTAATGTCTCTAAACCGGCAGTGCCGCTTAAAGCCTACGAAGATTTCAACGCTTTTAAATTATTTATGGTTGATGTGGGCTTATTAGGGGCAATGACGGATCTCGACGCACGCACCTTGTTGGAAGGTAATGCAATTTTTCAAGAGTTTAAAGGAGCGCTCACAGAGCAATATGTAGCACAACAATTGATTACACGGAGCGACCTAAATATATATTATTGGTCTGCACAGAATGCGCGGGCTGAAGTTGACTTCTTAGTGCAACTGTCAGGTGAAATCATTCCGATAGAAGTGAAAGCTGAAGAAAATTTACAGGCTAAAAGCTTGCGTGTTTTTTATGATAAATTTCGACCCAAGCGGGTTGTTAGAACTTCCATGAGCGCGTATCGTAAAGAAAGCTGGATGGATAACATTCCCTTGTATGCAATTCTTGATTTTTCCTGATTAACCCATTTAACTCCTACATAAACATGTGCTGAACAACAAAAGTCGTACGTAAAAGTGTTGTTGAAAACAAAAAGTCGTACGTGTTTTTGTAAAGCAGCAAGAGGTAACACATCGCAGGTTAATAAAAGAAAACTATAATTTAAAAAAGATACGTTTCTGATAAAGCCAATAGCATAGATACCATTCGCAAAACAGCGTAGCAATAGCAACAAGGATAGCCGTTGGATCAGCCGATAAACCGAGGAGGTGAAGCCCCCCGCCGACAAATAGATGCACGATGCCATTGAACCATTGCTTGCCAACGGTTTCAAAAAATAGATAGATGAAAATGGGGTTCAAACCAACCACCACAAAAATCCAGGCACCTGATTGGTATCCTTTAACATCAATCAACCACCGGAAGAAGGCAAGTATAGCCAATATATAGCCACCGGAGACGAATACAAAACCGGGCGTGCTGATGCGTTTGATGATAGGGCTGAGCAACGTCCAATCTAGCATATAACCTATGAGCAGACAGCTTAGGGAAGCAAGGATTAATTGCTTGCTTTTTGCCACATCGTTGGAGACGCTTGATAGGACTTTTCCTGCAAGGACACCCCAAATGGTATGGGCGGCGGTTGGGATGAAGTTGATGGTTACCCAACCACCATCGTTATCTTTGCCCATTACGAGCATATCGATGTAAGTGCCGAAGTTTTTCCCCAATACGAAAGGCTGATCATATCCCGGTATGGTGGTAAAACGATAAAGGATATCGGTAAGCAGCAGCAAAAAAAGACTGAATAGCAATTGCTGAAGAAAAGACCAACGGATGATCAGATAAGCGATGATCGTTGTAAAAGCCAATTGGGTTAGTACGTTCCAGAGTTCCCAAACGAGTTTGCCACTGTACACGCAATGCAAGGCAACGCCACAAAGGAAAAGCTTTGCCGAACGCCAAGCAACGCTTTTAAAGTGCGCTGACCAGCTGACACCAGCGGCTTGTTTACGTTGAAAGGACAGATACAGTGAGGTACCGGCAATGAACATAAAGGCGGGCTGCACCAGATCCCAAAAATAGAGCCCATGCCACTCGTGATGAAAAAAATGATGTATGATACCCTGTGGCCATCCGCTTGAATAGGTTGAGGATAAGGCCGTATAGAGCTCGCAACTTTCCGCGGCCAATAAGATCATAATGAGCCCGCGCATGACATCGAGCGATAGAATCCGTGTTTGAACTTTTTTTTCTTCCATCTGATTTTGGCTTCTTTTCTGCAAAACATGAAGATTGCGAGTACCTGATATACTACCTTGTTACAGTAGCGTTTGTAATTGGCTTTTGGTATTAATACTTACAATGCTAAAAAAAGTATTTAATGTAAACAACTATTTTGGGAACGCAACCGTTTGTCTAATTTGAATGATTAGGGGATTGCACAAAAGGCCTGCTTTATATAAGTTTGTATCAGCTATGGAGAAACCGGTAAATGCAGATGAGTTTGTAGAACGATTTATGGTGGGTAACATGGATCACCTGCGTTACCAGCATTCGCCGGTAAAGGTGTTCCGCCTCAGCGAAATTGCGCCGTATATCAAGATCCCGGTACCACCCATCCTTTTTGGTTATAATTTGCTGGTGCATATCACCGCGGGTTCTTTTGCACATCAGGTTGGATCTAAGGTATATACAGTGAAAGCCCCGGCGATCCTTATCAGTACTTATGGCAACATCGCCGCTATCAAATCAGTCGATCCATCGGCAAAGGGCCATTGCGTCTTGATAAACGATAGTGCGATGACCTCCATCTTTCGGGAACAGGAGATTCTGAACATCTTTACCATTTCACCGCTTGTGAATTTAACGGATGAGGAAAGTACGAGGCTCCACCAACTTTTCCAACTGCTTTACGAAGAGCTACATACGCGTGAACCTTATAAAGAGCTGGCCGAAAGCTTGTTGAAATCCCTGCTGCTGAAAACTATTAAACTTTCCGCATCAAACCATAGCCTCAGCCGAATCCAAGAGATTGCTACGCTGTTTAAGCAACTGGTGCATAAGCATTGCCGGAAACAGAAACAGATTGGTTTTTATACCGACAAGCTTGCTATATCGGCCAACTATTTAAATCGATGTGTCTCCATGGTGTACAATAAGTCATCGAAACAGCTTATTCTGGAAGTGTTGGTAATGCACGCACAGCTTTTGTTATTGGAATCGAGCAAAAGCGTGTCGGATATCTGTTATGAACTGGATTTTCAGGATCCGTCTTACTTCTCGCGGGTGTTCAAAAAATTGGTAGGTATGTCACCTACCGAATACCGCCAGTCCATAAAAAAATAATATGCACGATTTGTCCTAATCCTTGCACGGAATCAAACAGGCTTTTGGGTTTCTGATCGGTAGCTTTGTGTGAGTTCATTGTAATAAAACATATACCTATGATCAATACCGCAGAGATTACCCGTGAAGTGCAAAATTTTAACATCTTTATAAATTCGTTCAGGAAGCGTTTAGCCAGCTTGTTTAACACTGAACATGACTATAATGCCCTCAGTTTGAAAAGGGGACTGCCACCTGGTTTTTTAAGTGAAATCATGGATATGCAGCCGCTTGCCGTGGCTATTCCCGAAAACTATGGTGGCCGTGGCATGAAGGTGAAGGAGTGTTTGTGCGTATTGTCTGCAGCGTCTTATGAGTCCTTATCGCTCTCGCTTATTTTTGGGATTAATATTGCCCTATTTTTGGAGCCTTTTGCAAAATATGGCCATGTGGCTGCACAGGAACGGGTTTTTAGGCGATTTTTGGAAAACAAGGCGATGGGAGGTTTGATGATTACGGAACCGGATTATGGTAGTGATGCACTTAATATGCAAACTTTTTATCAGGAAGAAGCAAACGGTTATCGAATTAAGGGCGAAAAACATTGGCAGGGTTTAACGGGCGCAGCTGACTTTTGGTTGGTAGCGGCACGGAAAAAAAATGAACAGGGCGAGTTGGTTCGGGATATCGACTTTTTCTTCACCGATAATGCGCTTGCTGAACAGCAGATCGACGTCAAAGAGCGTTATAACAGCTTAGGCCTATATGCTATTCCTTATGGCTTGAACCTTATTGATGTGGAAGTGCCGGCTACGCAGCGTCTGCTTCCGGAAAGTACAGGGCTTAAGTTGATGTTGGATACCTTGCACCGTAGCAGGTTGCAGTTTCCGGGCATGGGTATGGGCTTTATTAAACGATTGCTGGATGAATCATTGCTGCATTGCAAAACGAGGGTAGTTGCAGGCCAGCGTTTGTACGAATTGGATGCGGTGCAATTTCAGCTATCGCGCATTCAGGCCGCCTACACGATCTGTTCGGCCATGTGCTCGTACAGTTCTAAAGTTAGCTCGATTGAACAGGATGTTTCGGGCAACGGTGTGGATGCGAACAGTGTGAAGGCATTGGTGACCGACTTAATGCAGGAGTCGGCACAGATAGCACTGCAACTGGCCGGGGCCAATGGTTACCGCTTGGATCATATAGCGGGTAGAGCAGTAGTGGATAGCCGACCTTTCCAGATTTTTGAAGGTTCGAATGAAATGCTCTATACACAAGTGGCTGAATCGGTTGCCAAACTGATGCGGAAAAATAAAGAGTCGAATCTGCTGCGCTATTTGAAGGGCTATGAACTGACGGCACAGGCTGCCCCTTATTTTGCCGGATGTTTAGATTTTAGCTTTCCCGAGCAACCTAAAAAGCGAGATTTGGTAACGCTTGGCCGGATCATTGCGCGGGTAATCTGTTTCCAGATGGTGGTGGTGTTGCAGGATGCCGGATTTAACCGTGAATTGGTTGATATTACGCAAAAGCATATGGGGATGGATTTGAATATGTTGATTGGACAACTGACCGCTAATAATGATGCCGTACCGGTGATTGATTATGAAGAGGATGCGGCTTGGGCCGATTTCGTTTAAGGCTGGTCCGGTTCGAAATCAAGGCAGAGAGAATTCATTCAATATCGTCATTTTCATCTTCGTCATTTTTTTTAAGTACAGGTGCCTCTGGAAAATCAAGCGGCACTTGCATCGTTTTTGCCATGAAGTTGCTCATATAACTTTCTCCTATGGTTTCTAGGACATCTAATAGATGCTCTTTCGTATAGCCCGCATCGAAGAAGGCATTTAATTCATTGGTGATATTTTTACCTTTGCGTACTGCCATACTTTTTACCAAACGGGCGAGCGTAGCAAGTTTGGTATCGAAATTTGCTTTTCCGTTACGTAATTGCATAATTTCCTCCTCACTAAATCCATTCAGTTTGGCGATCATGGTATGGGCGCTGAGGCAATAAAGCGAATTGTTCAGTTGGGCCATCACGAGGTTAATGGCTTCACGTTCTTTCAAAGAAAGACTGGTTTTCCGACCATGAAAGCGATAGAAGTTTCCAAAGGCATGATTCGAATGCATCATGGATAGATAGAGGTTTGGCACGTGCCCGAGTTTTTCATCAAAATATCGAATATAATTTCTATTTTCCTCACTGATCGCCTGTATGAGGGGCATCTCAATAGTTATCATAGCTTGGCTCTTTTAATCACGCTCTTCGGTTGTTCTGAATTCGGAAATATTATGCCCGGTATGTTGTTTGAAATATTTGCTAAAATGGGCGGGGCTTTCGAAACCGAGTTCATAGGCAATTTCTTTGGCCGACCGATCGGTATAATGGAGGTAGCGTTTGGCTTCCAGGATGATTCTGTTACGAATAAGAACAGAAGGGGCCGACTGTTTTAGCAAGGCAAATACATTGCTTAGGGTTTTGGGTGATTTATTCAGCAGGGCAGCATAAAACTTTACCTCGTGTTCGGTTTTGAAATTTGCTTCCAAGAGAAGGGAAAATTTCCGCACGATATCCATCTTTTCGTCCGGATTCAGCTGATAGCTTTCATGCTGTTGCTTGGCAATACGGGTCACCTTAATGATGACGCGTTTGAGCAGCGTCCGTAGCATTTCTCCCTGAAAATTATCCCGGACCTTTAATTCACGGGAAAAGACATCCGCTAGATGCTCCATTTCGCTTACCTCTTCCGGCTCCAATCGAATAAACATGGGATGCTGAATGCCGTAGAAGAGAAAGCCGACACAACCTACTTCTGCGTCATGATCTACGATGCAATAAAACTCGCGATTGAATTGCCAAGCAACTAGATTTTCCGGATGTTCAAACCGAAAGTGTTGATTGGCTACCAAGGGTAGGATACAGGTTTGGGGCATAATGTATTCAATTTCATCGATGATCACGCGCTGGGACTCTCCGCGATTATAAACGAATGTATTGATAGGAACGGGGTTTCCTTCCCGTATACCCTTCCCTGCGAGCAGTCGGTTGTTGCTATGCATGACAAACCGACCCAATGTTCTGCTTTCGATGTATTCACTGATCATTGTCTACCGCTCAATTTTTATCAAATCTATGGATTATCATGCCAAAATTTCTTTCCTAGCTTTTTGTTTTTGCTTGTTTTCCAAAGTCAACGAGTTTATCACCGGTAACAAAGCCCACTTGCTGCATAAGCAACTTACCTTCGGGGCTGAAGAAGAGCAAAGTAGGATAGGCGCTTACCTGCCACTTTTCGGCTAATTTCGGTCCTTCTCCTTTTTCCATGTCAATACGGTAGTTAATGTAATTGGTATTGTAATAACTTGCCGCAAGGGCCTCTTTGAAGGTTTTTGATTTCAACAGTTTACAAGGTGCGCACCACGAGGTATAAGCGTCAACGAAGATATATTGACCACTCTTTTTGGCTCTTGCCATTACATCTTTCCATTTACCTTCTGTAAACCGGATTTCGCTTTCCGTTGTCATCACTTTTTCTTTCATTTGAGCAGCGAGCTTGGCCGGCAATAGCAAGCAAAAAGGGATGATCAGGATACTGCTTAAACAGATTTTTATGTTCTTCATATTATAGTTCTTTATAGAGGGTTTGTGTTACAGCTTTTAATAGTTCTGTACTGAGCCTTTGCTTGAAATCGGGATTAATGTACTCATAGTGTATTTTGCCACTTTTATCGAGGATAAAGACGGAAGGTACGGGTAATAGGAGCTCTTGATCCATACCACCGCTGGTTTTGGGCAACATTTCCCAATACGCTTTCGGAGCCTTAAAAGCTAATCCGAATTGCTTGGATGCATTTAAATCGGCATCGGAAAGTAGGGTATAACCCAGATGCTTTTCTGTTGCAGATGCCTGTAACCCTTCCGGACTGTCCGTACTAATTGCAATTAACTGATAGCCCATTTTTTCCAACTCGGGCATTAATTCTTGCAACGCGGCGAGTTGTTTGCTGCAGTACGGGCACCAGCCACCTCGATAGAAAACAAGTATGGTGGGTTTAGTCGCTACCGCCTGATGGAGTTCGAAGTCTTTACCGGAAACATCTTTCAGTGTGATCATCGGGATTGTTTCGCCTGTCAGTAACGGACTGATATCTTCGGGTGACTCAGGAGCCTTATACATCAAATCCGTCCCCTCCTTTTTCATCATTTTCTCATCGCCCTGCATCGAATTTTGACCGAAGGTATGCGTTGCTATGATTGCACTCATCATCGACAAAAGACCCACTTTATAGATCAAACGGAAAGACTTTCCTGTTGTATTCTTCTTTTTCATTTGTAAGTTAAATAGCGTTCTACTTTATTTATACGAGTTCTTTGGCCAAGGGAAAGTCGACAGGTACCTCGGTTACGGCATGGAGTAAATTGCTGATTGTTCTATCACCAATTAACATAATTAAATCAACGAGGTTTTCTTTGGTATAACCTGCTTCAAAAAAGGCGGTCAACAGCTTAGGATCAATCTGCCCCTTTTTTTCAGTGATCTCTTTGGCGAGTTTTACCAGGGCATCTAATTTCGGATCGGAAGGAATAGTTCCACCCCTAATGGCCAGGGCCGCATTTTCTCCAATGCCTGTTGACCGTGCAATGAGGGTGTGGGCGCTGAGGCAGTAAATGCAATTATTCACCTGACTTACTACCAGATTGACAGCCTCTACTTCTCGAGGGCTAAGAGAGGTGGAACTATCTTCTAAGGAGAGATAAGCTTCTAATGCATGTTCAGAATAAGCCATTACATTGTAGAGATTGGGGATTTTACCATAGGATTTTTCCATCTTCTCGAAGAGCTTTTTATTTCTTTCGGAGACTTCTTCTTTTGTTAAAACATGGAATGCATTTTTCATTTTTATTATTTTTAATGATGGGCGAGATGCATTGTTACAAGCTCACCCATCGCACTAAGCATTGATTTATTGGAGCGTTACTTTGATAATATGATTGATTGCGGGTAATGTGGTAAATGCATTGGGATTGGGCACTTCTTGAATAGGTTCGCTTTCTTCCAGCGGAGTACCTGCCAAATTGAACTGGGTGATACCGGCTCCGGGGAATTGATTGACGGCCGTCCCGTTATCGAATAAGCCTATTGTGGTAGAGATATCTCCTTTTTGAGTAGCATCTACACCATTATCTTTACTGGCGAAGAACCAATCGTTCGATAGTCCGTACATCGTGGCAATTGCCAGCCGATCTCCTTCGGCTATACTCAATTGTTGCGAGACACTGCTTCCTGCCTGTTCTCCTACTTTTGGTAACAACACCGTTGAATTGGCAGCCGGTAAAACGTAAACGGCTTTTACACCCTCAACTGTTTTGAGATGATCGGCCAATATGCTGGCGTCTCCTTGTTGGGCAAGCTCTTTTAAACCTTGTCCGCGATCGTTTTCGCCGACTTTGTAAATGGGATTGTCTATATCCTTGTATACGACAACCAATATTGGCGATAAGGGGGTGAAAATGCCGGTTTGACTTTGGATATATTCGCCAAGCACGCTGTTGTCGCCCATCTCTGCAATGTTTGTTAAACCATTCGCGCTTGGTTTACCGGATTCATACAAGGGTGTCGGACTTAAAAGATCGCCTCCAGCAATGTAGGAAATTGCCCATACACCTGGACTGAAGGGGGTTGGGTTGTTGGTGTTTCCGGAGGTATTGTTGATGGTGAGCGTAAAGGTTCAATTACCTTCATACTGCAGACTGACATTCATCAGAGCCGAGGCGGCGGCATAAGTGTTACCCTGTGCATCGGTGCCTGCAACTTCGGTGATATTTTGAGTAGCTGTTTCTGCGGTACCTGGATGACTTACGGAAGCACCGGGTACTTGATTGATACGGGTACCGTTATCCCATAGTTTGATCTGGTCAGATACATCGCCTTCAATAGGGGTGCCGTCTTCTTTGTAAAGAGTAATGCCCGGATTTGCGGGTGCAAAGAATAAATCATTGGACCAGCCGTACATGGTGGCAAAGGTGAGCGCTTGCCCTTTTGCTGCTGAGAATTGGAAGGATAGGGATTCTCCGGGCATAATCACCGGCGCAGAGCCTTCATTTTGAAATGTTCCAGATTCAACCAAGGGGCGAGAATCTAATACGTTTTCTACCGTGATGGTAGAGGGTACTCCCATTTGTGACCCCTTGTCGTCATCTTTGTTGCAAGCCGCAAACAGGATCGGCAAGGCTGCCAGTGATAACCATACTAATTTTTTGTGTTCCATAATCCATGTCTTTAATGTTAACAAAACAAAGGTAGATTGGAGCAAAGCCCTGAGTGATACCTGTATTTCCCGTAGATATGTCTGTATTTCCCGAATGCTGTGGTTCACCGGAGGAAATTGTTAAGTATAAGCTGCTTAATTATCCCTTCAAAAAACGGTAACTATTATGCTTTCCTTATCGATGGTGGTGATTGCCGGTATGATTGGCATGAACATCAGAATCTTGTTAAGGCTTGGTTTAGTGAAGAATAGTTTTGGCAATGGGCTTCTCTTTTGAGCGCGAGTTCCATTCACCAATTACTTTCCTATTTGTGAGCTGCCCCACATACGTA
The DNA here is from genome assembly GCF_054130995.1 of Olivibacter sp. SA151. Classification (NCBI taxonomy): domain Bacteria; kingdom Pseudomonadati; phylum Bacteroidota; class Sphingobacteriia; order Sphingobacteriales; family Sphingobacteriaceae; genus Olivibacter; species Olivibacter sp. SA151. The sequence continues at coordinate 663,125 of NZ_CP096391.1, forward strand.
AGGGGTTATCTGCCGTGATCATTAATCGATCAGCCTCTGCTTTTGGGGACTTATTGTCTGCAATTACCTGAAGACCTCGCTGATTATGTTGCATTCTCGCATTCGTACTTTCAGAAGAACAGTTGTACAGTACGATGGCGTAGATGAATATGAAACCTAATGCAAGTTTACGAGCGATTTTCATAGTTGCTTGTTAATTTCTTACCTACACGGAGTCGGTTTTGGTTTGTCATGTGATCGAAGTTTTGTGTTAGAGCGTGGGTTTAAGCTGCTCAACCTCATGACAAAATTTGGTGTTTTTTGACAACCGACAGAAGAAAATCAACAAGACCGGACTTTTTTTGCTACCGTTTACCGTTATTTTTCAATGCTTCATCTATTGAATAAACTGCAGTAAGCATTGAAAATGATTGGAAATCAGGCATCAACTTGATACTTTTGGGGCCATGACAAAGGTGTTTAGCAAAGACGTGCCTGTTAATCAACTACAGCTAGTGATTTGGCTTTTTATAACCGCTATTACAAGTTTTTCCTATTTCATGTATGCCGAACCGATAAGGTCTCTCGTTTTTGGCTTTATGAATATATTTTCTTATTTCATTATCGTCAATGTAAATGTATACTACCTCATTCCACGTTTCTATAAGCGTAATCATAAGCTGCTTTATCTTACATCGGTTTTACTACTGCTTTTGACTGTTTGTTGGGCCCGTGTTGCGTTCAGGTCTTATTTTTATGCTAGGTTTTATCCACAAGAGCAAGACACAAGCACGAGCATGGAAGTTTTCGTCGCTTTATTAATCCCTTCTATATTGGTTTATATAATAAGCTGCATACTTCGGGTGGCATTGGACTATTTTGTTTTGCATCGTGAGCAGGAACGATTGAAACAGCACTCAGCTGAAATGGAGTTAAAGCTGCTTAAAGCGCAAGTGCAACCTCATTTTCTATTTAATACGTTGAATAACATTTATTACGTAGCCCAACAGCAGTCGCCGGAAACAGCAGCACTATTAAGTAAGCTCTCTAATATCATGCGTTACTTTGTAGATACAGGGCAACAACAATTTATTCAGCTAAACGAGGAGTTGAACTTTATTTATGATTATATTGATCTGGAGAAAATGCGTATGCGCTACCCGCTACAGACAACTATCAGGGAAAAAGGGATAGTCAATGGTATACAAGTACCTCCAATGCTGATTATTCCACTCGTTGAAAATGTATTTAAGCATGGTATCGATAAGCGTAGTAAGACCAATGAACTCTTTCTGCATATTAATGTAGAGGTTGAAAGCTTGTCTATAGACGTGCGTAACCGGATCTTTAGGCCATCGGTAAACAAAACAATGGGGGTAGGTCTGCAAAATCTTCGTTCGCGATTGCAGTTGCTTTACAAAGACCAATTTCGATTGGATATTGTTGAAAAGGATAATTATTACTTTGCCACATTAAATATACCGCTATACACATGATCAATTGCTTAATTGTGGACGACGAACCCAATGCTGTGAGTTTATTGGAAGACTATATCCTGAAAGTGGATTTTCTGAACTTAAAGCAGAAATGCTACGATGCTTTTGAAGTAGTGACTTTTCTCAGAAATAATAAAGTCGACTTAATTTTTTTGGACATCAATATGCCTAATATATCCGGGTTGGAGCTGGCTTCTATGCTGCCGAAAGACCAGTGTATTATTTTTACGACAGCCTATTCGTCACACGCCATGGAAGGTTATGAGTACAATGCCATTGATTACCTATTAAAGCCTATAACTTTTAAGCGATTTATGCAAGCGATTCGTAAAACGGAAGGATATTTCGCTCTCCGGCGCCCGGCCGGACTTAAGGAGCTCACGTTGTCAGATGATACGATCTTCATAAAATCCGGAAAGCAGATAATGAAAATGAGATCCAGGGATATACTTTATTGCAAAGCAAACAAGGAGTACGTCAATATCGTATGCATCAACGAAAGCGTCCTTATTTATAGGCGCATGAAACAACTGGACGAGCAGTTACCGCCAAACTTCATACGTATACATAATTCCTATATCATTAACTTGGATCACTTGGAGAAGATTGTGGATAATCAAGTCTTGATCCGACAAACAAAGTTGCCGATTAGTACGGGGTATAGAGAACAACTGCTCGCTTTGATCTCAAAAAAATTGTTTTAGATGCAGCGAATTTCTTGGGAGCTAAAAGGAACGGTTTTAAAATATTGCTGTTTAATCATTTCTCCTTTTAACGGACAAATGACTAACTTCGATATCGCATTATGAGAAAAAACTTCGAGTCTAAATCGCTGTTAGAGCTATATCAATACCTTCATCTGCCGGTTGACTTGCTTGATGTTACAGAAGGCTTTACCATTTTTAATCTAAAGGATGTTGGCTTTACGCTACCCTATCAGTCAGCCTCCTATCGTCCCAACTTTTTCTCTTTCTTATTTGTAAAAGAAGGTTCCGGGAAATATACGATCGATGAGCTTACTTTTGAAGTAAAGCCGCATTCGGTCTATTTTACCAATCCGAGTAACTACCGCACGTTTAGTTGGACTCATATTGAGGATATCTGTCTAATCACCTTTGATGAGGCATTTCTTAAAAACTATATCAGTAAAGAAATTTATGATAACTTCCCTTTTCTATTAACGGAAACCGTTAAGCCTCAAGTGGTATCAGACGCTTTTTTTCAGTCGGTGGAAGGTATTTATAAGCAAATTCAACAGGAATACTTGGGTAAGGCAGAGGCGAAATACCCTATCATCGGGCATTTGCTTGCTATCCTTTTGTATAGGATAAAGGAACATATTTGGCAAGATTATAATCCGATTTACGAAGGTAACCGGAGTTCGCAGATCGTTATTTCTTTCAAAAGGTTATTGGAAAAACATTACCGCGATCTAAATAACGGCAATGTAGAGGTCGTATTTAAGGTACAGGACTACGCCGACGCGCAACATTTACATCCCAACTATTTAAGCAATGTGATAAAATCCAAAACCGGCAAACCCATCGTAACCTGGATTGCTGAAAAGACCTTGGTTGAAGCGAAAACACTCTTGCAGCGTTCTACCATATCCATTAAAGAGATTACGTATAAGTTAGGTTTCTCTGAAACCGCTCATTTCAGTAACTTCTTTAAAAAACATACCGGTACCTCGCCGGTGCAGTATCGGAAGGCGCATCTTCTTTAAAATTTGCAACACTTGCTGTAATACACGTAAAGCCGCCGGTTATCGCGCATACTAACTTTGTTCTATCAAAATTTAAAAGATAGACAAATGAATAATCTAGCAGAAAAAGTAATCCTAGTGACCGGTGCTTCTAAAGGTATCGGCGCTGAAGTAGCCAAAAAATTGGCAGCAGCTCATGCAAAAGTTGTGGTAAACTATGCCGGCAGTAAAAGCGATGCCGACGCGGTTGTATCTTTCATAAAAGAGCAAGGAGGTGAGGCGATCGCCGTACAGGCTGATGTGAGTAAAGTCGCCGATGTAAAGTCGTTGTTCGATCAATCTATTGCTCATTTTGGTCGGATTGACATATTGGTCAATAATGCGGGTATTATGATCAACAAACTTATTAAAGACACAACCGACGAGGATTTTGACCGGATCTTCGATATTAATGTGAAGGGCGTTTTTAATACGTTACGTGAAGCCGCGACTCGCTTGGCGGATAATGGAAGTATTATCAATTTTTCTACCAGTGTAAACCGTTTGATGTTGCCTACTTATGGTACTTATGTTGCTACCAAATCTGCCGTTGAACAATTGACGCGTGTATTTGCCAGGGAAATAGGCAGTAGAGGTATTAACGTCAACTCCCTATCACCGGGTCCTACTGCTACCGCTTTGTTCCTCGAAGGCAAATCGCAGGAAACGATTGATCGTTTAGCCGCTTTAAATCCCTTCAATCGGATTGCAAATACGGATGATATTGCCGAGGTGGTGGTGTTTCTGGCCAGTGATGAAGCAAAATGGATCAATGCACAGAATATCGGCGCCAATGGAGGAATGGCTTAATTAATTTTCAGGTGGTATAAAATTAAGATAAAAGAAATGAACAGTTTACATCATAAAACAGCCCTCATAACGGGTTCTGCAAGAGGCCTTGGTAAAGCAATTGCTGAGCGCTATGCCGCTTTGGGTGCTAATATCGTTATTAATTATTCGAGGGATATATCCTCGGCTGACGAGGTGGTTTCAAACATTAAGGCAATGGGAGCGAACGTAATAGCTATACGGGCAGATGTTAGTAAAGTAGCGGATATTGAACGCCTATTCAAGGAGGCAAAGGCCGCGTTTGGGAAGATTGATATTGTAGTGGCCAATGCCGGTATCGAAATGGTAGAAACACCGGTTACAGCTTTCACGGAAGAGCAGTTTGACAGGCTATTTGCCATCAATACCAAAGGGGCTTATTTTACAATGCAACAAGCCGCCAAAACGGTAGAAGATAACGGGCGTATTATTTACATTGCCTCAAGTACAACGGCCTTTCCCGTAGCCGGAATGGCGGTGTATGGTGGAAGCAAAATTACGCCACGCTATCTGGTGGATGTGCTATCGAAAGAAATTGGACACCGAGGCGTAACGGTCAATTCCATCATACCCTTTGCTGTTGATCATTCCGGAATTTTTGCCGAAGAAGGCAGTTATCCCGAACTCCGAAAATCACTCATCGATAGCTGTCCGATGAAACGACTGGCCGAGGTGGAAGATGTAGCGAATATTGCCGAGTTTTTTGCCAGCGGTTTGTCGTCATTTGTTAGCGGGCAGCACTTGTTGGTTAATGGTGGAGCTACCCAATAGCTTACTTGTTTTTGGTTCCCAACTTGACTTTCAAATTAACGGTAGCTGGTATTGATAATCGTCGTTATATCGCCTACCGTTTTTCCTGCGTCGGTTTTTGCAAGCGCACGTAGTTTGAAATAGGCACTGCTTCGGGCCTCCAGTCGAACTTCTAAAGATACGATCTCACCCGCTAATGCTAAGTTGTCAGCTAGTAACGTGCATTCATCTACAATAAGTCCATTTTGCATACTGCGGGTTGCATGTTGAACAAAGGCGATACATAGATCGTGAAGGGCGCCCATAAGCACCGCTACCGGTAAGGCCGGATGATTGGGGAAATGGCCACTGCAATCTTGTTCTTTTATTTCACCCAAAGAGGCTGTGGCACCGGTATCGTACAATTTTAAATCATATAGTGTGTTTTTACGCGAATAGGGACTTGTTAAGGCGGGTAAATAATCTCGATAAGCATGGGCGAATAGCCTATTGAACATCGCTTGGGGGATTACATGAAAGCTGACATCGATACCGCAGATCAGCTTGTTCTCTGTGTCAATGAGACAAGCTTTGGCCTTAGCAAGTCGCTTATCGAATGATACACACTCAGCCAAAACGGTGAGGGGTTTGCCGATCGCAAATTTTTCGTTTGAAACTCGTTTGTAGGTTCCTTTATGGGCTAAGTAGTAGTGCTTTGACTGATTAGGGTTAATGGTAGCGCAAGCAACTGAACCGAGAATGGCAAGATGTCGACAGGCTTCGGCCATTGTAATGGGTGATTGCTCAAATCCAAGGGGTGATTCGGCAATTACTTTTGCGGCTACGATATTGTCTTTTAACACATGAACATCTTGAAGCGCGTAATAAGGTGTATGCACGTCAATAAGTTGAAATAACTCCTCCCGCGATCGGGGCCCGAGATTGTTTTGGCTAAGGGAAGGGTCCAGGATTTTGGAATGGATAAGGGCTAATGATTCGGGTGTAATCGTTGCGAGAGCTTCCATATAATGTGTTTTAGTAATGAGCAATTAATAGATTCAGTGTTATTGTATTAAAGAAAGTAACTATTTAGGCTTTTACAAAAAAGATTACACGGAATGCTTGTTTGCTTACACTAAAGCGTTGCGTGAGGAAACTGAGGTTAAAAAGGTGTAAAGTTTAAATGAAGTCGTGTTAATTCGGCTTGCTTGTGAGATAGCTGAGCTAGGAACGCATAACGCATTATTGGCAAAGCAGGGGATTTATCAAAGCATGTGGGATATACAGCAAAAATCAACTAGATAGAAGCTTCGGTAATTTGTTTTTTTTTCTTTTTAGGCCTGAGCCAGATTATAAAACCCGTGATAGGAAGAGAAGCACAGATTAAACAGCTGCAAAAGCCGAATATTTTACCGGGCAAACCTGCAAAAGAACCGACATGGAGGTCGAAGTTTAGTGCACGGACTTTTTCTGCGAGCTGAAGATCTGCTGTGCCGTAGCTTGAAAGGAGATGTCCGGTAGTTGCGTTGTAAAATAGCCAGTTAAAATGGTAAGTCCGACCCGGTTGAAGCCGAACCTGAAAATCATAGGGTGCTCCTGGCTGACGACTAAATCGTGTGGATATCATATCAGCCTTAGGATATTTGTTCAGCACATCGGACAGGGCACGATCGAGAGCAATAGTCGTCCCTGATGTCTGTATTGGACTTGGTCGACGCTCTGTTTTTTGCTTCCCTCCGCTGAAGATGGCGTAAATGGAGGCATCCATCCATTTAAAGGAATACACGGTACCGGTAAGGGCAATGATGAGCGCGGGAACCAAAACATAGAAGCCAAGTGTATTATGCAGATCGTAATTGATACGCTTGAATTTTGCCTTCCATTTAATGGTAAAGGCTTGTTTCAAAGCCTTCTTTTTGCCTTTTTTGGGCCACCAAAGGACCAGCCCGCTCAGTAGCAGAACAATAAAAATGAGCACGCAGATTCCTACAAGGGGCTGACCGATGCGATGCCCAAGTAACATGTCGGTATGCAGACTAAGCACAAGCTGAAAAAACTCATTGCGCGTGTCTTCAACCTGAATAACCGAGCCGGTATAAGGATTCATATATACACGGTAATAATATTCATAATAATTCCAGTGACCGATGGCGTCGGGATTTGTTTTGATTGCACGGAAAATCCAACTGCGGTCGGCCGAAGGATAAATATCGCAACGACTAATGTCGATTTCTTTACCAAGGGCTTGGCGGGCATTGGCCATCAGGACGGAGAGTGGCTGAGTTGTTTGATGAGTCGTTTGTACGAAAAGACGATCGCGATAGAAAACGGCCTTCAACTCATCTACAAAGACATAAATACATCCCGTTAAGCTGATAATAATAACAACTAAACCGGTGATAATGCCTAGCCAACGATGTACCCAGCTTATTCCTTTTTTGATCATATAGCAAGGCTTATAGGTAAGGAGCAAACGAATAGCTTTAAGGGCACTTCACATGCCTCTGTGTGTTCCCTGGAAAGTAGCGATATCGTGCTGGAGATAGACATAATTGTGCAAAATTAGATTTATTTAGAATAACTCCAAATAAAACAACCTGCTAATGTGTTTGTTGTGGCAGTCATCGCTCAATTTGCATGAGGAAGAAGGTCACACTTAAGTGTATCGTGCCAATAAAACCATGAAGGAATTTTTGCGAAAAACGTAAATTTGGATTTTTCAGAATATATGATGACAAACGAATTTACTTTACGAGCGGCAACAATAGAAGATAAAGACAGAATTTGGGAGATCTTACAACAAGCCATTGAATTAAGGAAACAGCAGGGAAGTGAGCAATGGCAAGATGGCTATCCGAATCCGGAGGCGGTAAAACAGGATATCGATAAGGGATACGGCTATGTGCTTATATCGAAAAACGATATTCTGGCCTATATGGCCGTTATTTTTGATGGTGAACCGGCTTACGAAGCGCTTGAGGGAGAATGGCTAAGCAATGAAAAATATGTAGTGGTTCATCGGGTAGCAGTAGCACAGGATATAAAAACCAAAGGAGCGGCGACGCATCTAATGAAGGAACTGGAAAAATTGGCTATGAAGCGGGATGTTTATAGTGTGAAAGTGGATACCAATTTTGATAACAAAGCGATGCTACGTATACTGGAAAAGTTGAACTACCAATATTGTGGAAAGGTTTATTTTCGCGGCGGCGCACGGATGGCTTTTGAGAAGCTGTTAGATAAAGACTAATGCTGAGGAAACGATATTCCGTTTCCTCAGCATATGAATCTATTTTTTCATCAGATCCAAATAATATCGCTTAATAGCATAAGGTATATTGACAACTTCCTCGATACCTGCATCAAACGGAATACTTTGCCCGTTAGCAAAACGAACGACTTTTGCTGCCGGATCAAATACGGCCGGTTGCACTTTACCACTTCCGTCGTAATCACCGGGAATGGGTAGATCACCCGTCTTACCCAGCTTAATGGCTTTCTCAGCGCCGTATACGAACCATTCGCCGGTGCTCGGCCGCCATACTGCTATATCTGCTTTCCCGTCGCCATTGTAATCTGCCGGTAGGGGTATGTCGCCCGTTTCGCCAAAAGGTACATTCCCAACCGTGGCAATATACCAGGTTTTGTTGCTGGGACGCCAAATGGCCATTTCCGCCGCGCCATCTCCATCATAATCGGCCGGTACGGGCACAGAGGCTTTCCATCCATGCTTAACGGGGTCTTTTCCTGCCGCTAACCATTCGGCTGTTTCTGGATTCCAAACGGCTAGATCAGTAATGCCATCGCCATCATAATCTGCAGGAACGGGAATGTCTCCCGGTTTTCCTAGTGGAACAGCTCGCCAATCGGCCACATAAAATGATGCGCCGGCAGCATTATAGACCGCTGGGTTGGTCTTGCCATAACCCGTATAAGGTGCCGGAACAGGAATATCACCTTTGCGACCTAATGAGCTTTTGATACTTTTAGCATCGTACCAATTTCCGTCTTTGAAACGATATAGATCGGCCTTGCCGTCTAAGTCAAAGTCATAGATCCTGCTGGCCGAAGCTTCGCGGAAAAGCGGTAAGGTAAAGAAACTGTCTTCGTCTTTTTCTTCTAGCTGATGATAGGGGGATAGCGTACGGACTCGTAATTGATCTTTTTCAAGATCAAAGGTCAATAAACGCATGAGTCCATTGCCGCCCATGGGTCGACTTTGATAGTCGGATAACATGGTTTTGATGGTATGGCCGGCATAAGTATCTTGGCGATAGCCCTCGCCATTGTCGCCTACGTGACCGCAAAGCATCAGGAATACATTGGACTGGTTTTTTACGCAATCGTACAGACGTTGCCCTTGCTTGCCAAAGGACGCCTGCCCCGCCACATTGCTACCCGCTACGGGATTATAGCCAAGAATGTAGTGGCTGACGATAATGGCTTTTCGGTCTTTATACTGCTTCAATAAATTTACCGCCCAATCGTTCATGGCCTCTTGCTGCTCGTCGAAAGCATCAAATTCGAGGTAAATAATGATGAGATCTATCCCACCTGCTGAAATAAGGTCGTAATGACTATCGTTGTCTTTGCCAAAATAACCGCCATAATAGTTGCGACCTTTAAAGTGGTCAATACCAAAATATTGGTTATAATATTTCGTGGTACCGCTTACAGCAAATTGACTGGGGTATTGATCGTGATTCCCTACAGCTAACCCATAGGGTAACCCATTCGGAAGTTCCGGTAGGGGTTTTTCCAATGGGTACATCGCCTTTGCAGCATTAGCCCATTGCTCGGGCTTACTGTCGCCCTTGTCGGTAATATCGCCTAAATGCGCTACGTAAACGATATTTTCTGCTTCCCGATTGGCCAGTATCCATTCGATCTGTGTTTCGAAGAGCTTGTTGGTGCCACCTTGGCTCTCCTCGGTGTTATACTGCGTATCCGGTATCACGGCAATAGAGAACGTATTTTTGGCTTTCGGCGAGGTATTGCCTTTTTGTGCCTGTGTACTGAAAGGCAGTAACAGGGCGATCAAGAAACTGAGTCTTAAAAATTTATTATACATACTTTTTCGTTAATAGCCGGGGTTCTGGATTAATTCGGGATTGACACCTACTTCTGCAAAGGGAAGCGGATACAAAAGCTTGTTCTCATCTACCTGATAGGAGGATGGTACTAAATAGCTATGTGTTTTCTTAAGTTCGGCCCCATAGGCATTCATGGTTTCGATCGCCTTGCCCGAACGGAGTAGATCAAACCAACGATGGTTTTCAAAGGCGAGTTCCACGCGTCGCTCATGTAGAATGAGCTTACGGGCATCTTCCTGCGAAGTGGCTGTTAAAGGTGCTGCTTGCGGGATTGCCCGGCTCCGTACACGATTGACATGTACCATGGCTTCTTGGGTTTTGCCTTGCTCGTTCTGTACTTCTGCTAATAGCAATAAAGCATCGGCAAAACGATATACCGGCCAGTTATCATTGGTATTGTTCTTATCGGTATGTGGATTGAGGTACTTTTTGATGAAAGGAACCCCTACCTTTCCTGCTGGAGCCTGATAGTTTACAATACTTTTTTGAGCGGTTAGGGTAAAGTAATAACTGCCATCGTACGTACCTTCAGCAACGCCAATGGAAGCTTCTAAGCGTGTGTCGCCCGTTTCATACGCCCGAATGATATCTTGGGTCGGGGTGTTCCAACCGCCGCCGCCATCTGTGGCGGTATTTTGGGTGGCTACGCCGTAGGTAATAATAGCGGTATTATAACATTTAGGTAAGAAGATATAAATGAAGTTGCTTTGCATGCCGGTTTCCAGCCCTTGCATGAACTGTACTTCGAAGATGGATTCGCGACTGTTTTTATTGGCTGTGGAGAAGACATCCGCGTAGTTTGGCAGTAGACTATACCCCATCGCTTCTAGGCTCAAGAGCAAGTTTTCTGCTTGTGCGTATTCTTTTCGGGTGGCATAAATATCCGCCAGTAGCATCGTAGCCGAGCCTTTGCTAGCATACCCCGATTGTGGAAACTTACTTGGCACCGGTAACAGTGCAATAGCCTCCGAGGCATCATTGATAATCTGGGTATAAACTTCTTCTATCGAGGCACGGGGAAGGAAGGCGTCCGCTTCGTTATTTACTTCTTTTAAGTACAGTGGGACACCACCGAAATAGCGGACAAGCTTGAAATAATAGAAGGCACGAAGAAATAGGGCTTGCCCTTTAAAGTTATTTTTTGCTTCGTCGTTGAAACTGGCCTGATCAATTCTGGCTAACACGACGTTGGCGCGAGAGATGCCTTTGTAACTGTCGTAATAGATCTGATTGGAATAGTTATTACTGGCATCGTTGGTGAAATCGGCAATATCGGCTTTCATTTCAACAGCGGTACCTTGGATAGCAGGGTTATGTTCGTAATGGGTGTTATCAGAACGCATCTCGGCCGTATAATAATCCGGGCCTACCGTACGTAAGGGATTGTAGGCAGCATTGATAGCCTGTGTAAAGTCGGCCTCGGTTTTAAAGAAATTGGTTTCGGAAACCTGATCTTCGGGCGACAGCTCCAAGACATTTTTGCATCCCTGTACGAGGAAAACAAGCAGAACCGATAAGATGGAAATATATTTTTTCATGTTTTGTCTATTTTTTATATGCGCGTTATTGGAAAAGGACATTTAAACCAAATGAGATGGTGCGTGGTACCGGATAGGCATTTTCGTCGATCCCGATGCTGGCGCCGTCTAGCCCGTCTAAGCTGATTTCGGGATTCATGCCGGAATAACTCGTCAGTATAAAGACATTTTGGATAGAGGTGTAGAAACGGATTTGCTTAATGGGGCCGAGACCTTTAACGGGATGTCGGTAGCCCAGTGTGATGTTCTTCATTGCCAGATAAGAGCCATCTTCTACCCATTGCGAATTGACTTGCCGTCCGATACCGGTTGAACCGGTTTTAGTACGCGGAAATTGGCCGGAGCCGGGCTCTTCAGGTGAACGCCAGCGGTCGGCCGCCTCGGCTAAGAGGTTACGCGCGCCGTCCATATTGGTTAAATAGGCCCATTTGGCCGGTAGAATAATGTCACCGCCAATAGCTCCCGCCATGGAAATACCTAAATCGAATCGTCTGTAGGTGAAGTTGTTGGTAAACCCGAAGAGGAAGTCAGGGTTCGGATCACCAATAAAAGTACGGTCGTTCTCGTTGATAATACCATCACCGTTCATATCGCGCATTTTAATGGTACCGACGTCCGAATTCGTTTCTTTGGCTGAGTTGGCTAAATCTTCTGCATCTTTATAAAGGCCTTCGAAGATGTATCCGAAGAACATGCCCAGTGGATACCCTTCCTGATTGCGGTAGTAATCAGCACTGGTGGTGTTGTTCCTGCGGAAATAGCCAGGGCTCACCAGTGATTCAATGCGGTTTCTGTTTAAGGATAGATTGAACGCCGTATTCCAGCTGAGTTCGCCAAAGTCGAACTGACCTCCCAAGCTGAATTCGTGTCCCCAGAATTTGATTTCGCCTATATTGGAAGTGATGCTGCTAAAACCGGACGCTTGTGGAATAGGGCGCGCTTGTATCAAGCCGTCCGACAGCTTGTGGTAGTAATCATAGGTAAAGAAAAGTTTATCGCCAAAAAAGGAGGCATCTAAACCGATATCGAATTGCTTACTGCGTTCCCATGCCAAGTTGGTATTGCCTAAGGTGGTAATAGTAGTGCCGGGCGCTAAACTTCCGTTAGCTACATAGTTGGCAGTGCCTAACTGCGCAATATGGGTATAGTTACCTATATTGTTATTTCCGGTGATACCGTAGCTGCTGCGGATTTTGAGCAGGCTTAATGTTTGACTCCAGCGCTGCATAAAGGATTCATCGCTCAAGATCCAACCCAACGAAAAGGAAGGAAAGGAACCGTATTTTTGATCACGGCCGAAGCGACTGGAACCATCACGGCGCATGGAGGCGCTGATGAGATAACGATTTTTGAAGCTATAATTGATTCGACCCAGATAGGAAATCAAACCATAAGCCGTGGCATTACTGGAGCCGCCGGTGATGTTGGCAGCTACGTTAAGATAAGGGACTTCATCGCTGGCGTAGTTGCGTCCGGTAACGGTATTGCTTTCCTGATCGAAAGATTGATAGGAATAACCTGCCAAGACGTCGATGGAATGTGCCTTCCAATGTTTAGTATAATTTAGATTGGCTTCTGCCGTATAGCTATAGTTTGTTACGGAACTACTGGTGCCTGTAGAGATGTCATCACCGTTAATAAGGGCAGGCGAAAAGAATTGCCGTGATTCATCACCTTTATCGATACCGAACAAACCTTTCAGGCTGAGGCCGTCCCATATTTGATAGTTAAGATGAGCATTACCTAAAATACGGGTGGTTTTATAGTCGTCTTTCACCATTAGATAGCGAGCCAGTGGATTGATGTAGTTAACCATACCGGGAGAGCTGGCGTATTTAACGAGGTTACCGTTTTCATCATAGGGATTGATTAAAGGGCTCGCCTCGGAAGTTTTTTGGACAATGCCTTGAATACCGTCGTCTAAGCGGTTGTTGTGATCTAAACGATAGCTCGGAGCGAGGTTAAAACCAACCTTTAGCTTGTCGTCAAAGAGATTATAATCTTGATTGATACGAAGGGAGTAAAGTTGGGTACCGCTATTGATAACAACTCCTTGTTGATTCTGGTAGCCTGCCACAACCGACGATGCGGAGTGTTTACCTGCGCTGGTGAAACTTATATCGTATTGCTGAATGGGGGAGGTACGGGTTAACAAATCAAACCAATCGGTACCTTCACCATATTGCTCGGGATTTTGATAAACCTCCGGGATGGTGCCTTTATAGCCTTCATAGCGAATCATGTCCTGATAGCGTTCGTTCATGAACGTCGCATACTGGCGGGCATTCATCATGACGGGTACACCGCGACTTGGAATGGTTTGGATACCATAGTTACTGTTTAGTTCCACTTTGGTTTGATCGCCGGGTTTCGCATGTTTGGTGGTGATAAGGATCACACCGTTTGAGGCCCTTGACCCATACAAAGCGGTAGCTGATGCGTCTTTCAATACGGTGAAAGATTCGATTTCTGCGGGATTGATGTTATTGATGCTGCCAGTGATTGGCATACCGTCGATAACAAAAAGGGGGGAATTGCCGGAGGAGAGGGACGCTGCGTTACGAATACGCCAGGACATCCCCCTGCCAGGTTGTCCTGATGTTTGATAAATTTGGACACCGGCCAGTTTACCCTGTAGTTGTTGTGCAAATTGGTTGACAGGCATATCCTGTAAATTTTCGGTACTGATTTCTTCCAGTGCACCCGTGATTTCGCGTCTACGTTGGGTACCGTAGCTCACAACCACTTCTTGCAGTTGCCCCGTTCCGCGTAAGCTCACCTGTAGCGATGTTTCTTTATTCTCCAGAACGTTGACACCTTTTTGCTCGTATGTTTCATAACCAATATAGCTCACACGGAGTGTATAGGTACCGGGGTAGGCCTGAAGGGCAAAGCTGCCATCTTCTTTGGTCATAGTGCCGTTATTGGTTCCTAATAAACTGACGCTCGCACCGATAAGTGGATTGCCTTCCGTGTCTTTGATAAAGCCGGCGAGCCTTCCGGGTTGTTGTTTGCGGTTGATGTAAATATTTCCTTTGTTTACTTCGGGAACTAAGGCGGCAGTTTCGGCCAAATACTGCAGAAGCACGTCTAATGTAGTACGCTTTTGAGGTAGTTCTACTACGATCTGCCCATTAATCTGGCTTGGGCTATAGATCAGGTTGAAGTCTGATTGCGCCTGAATGGTTTGCAGCACCTCTTCTAAAGCGATGTTCTTCGACTTAAATTGAATGACTGTGCTGCTGGTTTGCTGTGCCTCGCTTTTATGTGCTAACAGGGTGCCGGCCATGGATAGCAAGGTGAGGAGGGTGATGCATGATAACTTCATAAATGCAATGAAATAAGTGACCAGTATTCGTTTTTTTGGCATATCTTTATTTGTTTTTGATTTGTTTGTGGAAGAACGATTGAAAACAGATGGAACCGGAACTGCTGTCAACAGTTTCGGTTTATTGTTTAACGGGTTTTAGTTGTGTATATGAACCTCCTTTTTCTTGATGGTATATTGAAATGGATTGATTTTTTGTAAGGCTTTTAGCACGGCCTCCAGCGTTGGATCTTCAAATCGGGCAGTGAAGGTTTCATGTTGCCCCCTGCGTAGGTTTAAATGAATGCTTACGCCATACCATGTTTGTAGCTGAGCAACAACTTCTTTCCAAGAGGCGCTTTGAAATACCAGCTCATTATAAATCCAAGCGTGCTCGCTTCCGGGTTGGATGGCCTTGATTTGGTGCCTGCCATTGATATAATCGTAGGTGAACTGCTGCCCGGCGGTAAGCACGGTATGCTGTATTTTACCTTGGTTATGGCTAACGCTCACCTTGCCGGTATTGATACTTAAGTTGTATTGATTGCGATGATTCTGTACTTGTAAATTAAAGGAAGTACCAAGTACGCGCGTTTGCAGCTTAGTTGTGTATACGATAAAGGGTTTATGCTGATTGGGATATACTTCAAAAAAAGCTTCTCCTTGGTCAAGATAAATAGCGCGATTGGGACCGGCAAAGTGTTGATCATACCGTATCGCGGTATTGCCGTTTAACCAGATTGTGCTACTGTCCGGTAGTCGCAATTTAGCCCGCTGCCCTGGTTCAGTGTGAAAGGTAAAAAGTTTAGGTACAGGCTGTTTACCTTCGCTGCCGCTTTGGCTCCTTTTACTAAAAAGAATAAATACACCGATCAGCAATGCGATAGAAGCTGCGATACTACTTGTGAACCATAGCCTGTGAGTATCATTCCGGTTTCGATGCTTTAGGGGTAAATGTTCTTGAATACGTGATAGTATCGCTTCTTCTAATTCCTGAACCTTTCCGGTAGCTAAGGGCTGTTCGAATCGCTGATCAGCTTCGAACCAGCGATCGATCAGTTCTCTTTCTTCTTGGCTACAAGTGCCCCTGAGATACTTCTCTAATAAATTACGTATCTTATCTTGATCCATGTTGGTGCGTTTATTCTATAGGAGTAAAAATGCCGACATGGGTACCAATGGGATTAGGTTATCAAATTGTTAATAAATTATGTGGTTTATGTTGTGGGCTAAAAAAAGAATATAACGGAGAGCATGTGATCTTTAATAGCCAGTCGTATTTTACGCTTCGCGTGTCCTAATTGATTTTTGACAGTTTGCTCGGCCAATCCGAGTTCTTGTGCAATCTCTTCAGTGCTCAGATTGTCTTCTTGATGTAAGCGGTAGATATGCTGTTGCTTGGTAGGGAGTGCATCCACTTCTTTTTTCAGTTGTGCCTCCAATTCTTCTGCAAATAATTGCTGGTCATCGGCATGGGTTAAGGTATCGATAAGTTGACGATAATCGAATCGATGCGCTTCGTCCTTTAGCGAGCGCTGCATACGTCTGACCAACTCATATTTGGTCATGCTATATAGATAAGCTTCTACCGAACCTTGAATATGAATGTTTTCCTTCTTTTGCCATAATTGGATGTAAATATCTTGCACAATGTCCTTTGCTTCTTCCTCATCTTGCGTTTTACGGAATGCCAATTGATAAAGCTTTTGCCAAGTATCCCTATACAATGATGTGAAAGCGACAGAATCACCGGCTTTGCTGTGTTCGAAGAGTTCGTCTAAGATAGAACCAGACATAAGGTTAGACACGTTCGGCCTCAAAGCTAGTTTGCTAAATTTAACTTCTTGTTAAGCAGTTGTTATTTTGGTGTTATGCTTTACTGTTTGTGCCTCGATATCCGCGAAGGATTTATCCTATCCCGTTTGTAAAGCTGATTTGAAGGGTACCCATAATACGTGCGATATAAACTTATCGGTTAGACAAAAAAGAATAAAGGATGAGAAGTAAGGTTTGTTCCACGATAGATTTGCGTAATATAGCGTAAGATTTTTTCAATTGATTTTTAACCGTATGAATGGAAAGATTATAACGATCTGCAATCTCTTCATTACTCAGACCCTCATCGCGTTTTAAGATAAAAATCTGTTGACATTTTTCGGGCATTTGTGCTACGGCTTCATCTACCAAGCTAAAAATATCCCCCTTTTCTTCTGATTCAATTTCTCCACCAATCGACCAATCACGATCCTTTGCATAATATTCTTCACGGGCAGCTCTGGCCGTTAATTCTTTTAATAAATTGACCGCTTTATTTTTTCCCAAGGTGTACATCCAGGCCCCTATCGAGTCAATTTTGCCTAAATGCTCTCGACCTTCCCAGATCTTCACAAACACGTCTTGCGTAATTTCTTCTGCAAGTTCCCTGGAATTTACCAAACGAAGAATAAATTGGAACACCCGTTCTTCGTAACGCATCATCAAGCTTTCCAATGCATAGGCATTACCTTGCTTGATCTCCAACAGCAATGCTTTTTCTTGCTGTCGAGACATGACCGGTTGATTCATAAGATACCTCTTTCAGATTACAGCGGCAAAAGTAATAATGCTATATTATCTTAATGTTACGTTCAGTGATTGTATAAAAGGAACCTTTTCTTTAGTCACTTTTTTCCGCAAAAAGTGACGCAAAAACTCGTCGCTTCCTGCCTACCGCAGGCAGGCAAAATTTACAGGAACGGTAGTGCCTCCCAATACGAAATGTAAATTTTGGAGGCGACATTTAGCGGAACGGAAGGCTTTTACTTTTAACCGAACGTATTATTCTTTAGCCTCGTACTATAGCCCTGTGTGAAGGGAAAACGGCCTCACAGCATGAGCGTTAAGAAGATTTAGGATAACCCTGGGAAAAAATCATGTGAAGAAGCGAAGGGTTGACAAGCGTGGCGGAGCGGCTCCACAGGATTGCGCTTGTGGCCTAAATCTTTAGCGAAAGGATGTGCAGCCTTGATGTTTGCCTCACTTTGCATCAAAGGTAAAGTGAGAAAAAACTGAGTTTACAGATACTTAGTTTACTTTTCCTTAACAAATCTTTAAACGAAGCTTAATCTCTGAGCGTAGCTCTTTTCAATAGGTCGTTCTGTCATCTTATTAGATGAATGAGACGTTATTACAAACCCTATTTAAAAAGTATAGAAGTCAAACCCTAAGTGAAGAGGAAAGGGAACTTTTTTTCAGCTTGCTGGGGAATCCCGAATATAAAGAACGAGTAGAGGAATTAATACGCGAACTATGGAAGGACACGGAGCACTTTGCAAATGCCCCGCTAACATCGGCGGGGAAGAAGCGGATAGCCTCGGTAATGGCACGCATCGAAAGCCCTGAAAGAAGAGTAAAGAGGAGATTCCCAGCCTTCTGGGCAGCGGCAGCCAGTATTGCCTTGGGGTTTGGGTTGGCAATACTTTATTACGCCCAACAGGTAAAAACACCAGGTCCGGAAGCACCTCATGTGACGGAAATAAAAACCAACTATGGCGAGAAAAAGAAAATCACCTTACCAGACGGAAGCTTAATTTACCTGAATGCGGGAAGTGTATTGCGCTATGCCAATACTTATAATAAACAGAATCGGGAAATTGAATTAATCGGCGAAGCCTTTTTTGAGGTAGCACCGGATAAAGCGCGGCCATTTGTTGTACGTAGTCAAGAGCTGCGGACTCACGTTTTAGGAACGTCGTTCAACGTGCGGGCTTTTGGTGACGACGATCATCTTTTTGTGGCGCTGATAACGGGATCGGTACGTGTTGACCATGACTCATCGTCCTCTGTATTAAAACCAGGCGAAAAAATCAACTATAATAAATTAACCAAGGAAAGTAGCGTGTTGCCCATCAATGATAAGGATTATTGGGGGCTTTGGCGTAAGGAGGTCTTGGCTTTTAACGGGCAACGTTTTGCCGAAGTAGCGTCCTTAATGGAAAAATGGTATGGTGTAAAAATCCATGTTAATAACCGGTCTTTGTTAAATCGGCGTTTCACCGGTGAATTTAAAGATTTACCCATTAACAAAGTGCTGGATATGCTAAGTAAGAGCAGCTCTTTCTCTTATCGAATTGAAAAGAATCAGGTCTATATTAAATAAGTTAAAATTTGCAAAATCAAAATCAGGGATGAACAATCGAATACCTAACTATCTAAACTTTATGCTGAAAGCGTTCAGCACTGGTTGCTTTGCTTTGTCGGTGGTGCTGTGGAGTTATAGCCTTGTTTGCGCCAACACGGTGAAGGCTCAAGAGCTATCGAAGACACTGGTGAAGCTCCATTTACGTAACAAATCGCTCAAAGAAGTCTTGCAACAGTTGGAACGGGAAAGTGATTTCCGATTTGTGTACAGCGATGGGGCGATTCCGAAAAACAAGTCGCTTTCGCTCGAAATGGAAGGCACAATGGCCGAAGCACTAAATAAGATTTCGGCGCAAACGCATACGCGTTATGAGCAACAGGGAAACAACCTGGTAGTAACCTATAATCCTCCTAGGCAGATGATGCCGCTTTCCGGAAAGATTGTGGACGACCAAGGAATGGCCTTGCCCGGTGCAAGTTTACGTATCCGTGAACTGAACAGGAGCACGGCGGCTAACGAAGAAGGGAACTACCTGATTTCTGTTCCGGCAGGCACTTATACCTTGGAGGTATCCTATGTGTCTTTTGAAACACAGGTGCGAAATGGGGTAGTGGTGGAGGAAGGTAAACCTACGACGGCCGACTTTCAGTTGAAAGCGAAAGGCGGCGAGTTAAATGAGGTAGTGGTTGTAGGATATGGCACGCAAAAGAAAGTAAACTTGACCGGTGCGGTAGATCAGGTGGGGAGTGAAGTATTTGAAGGGCGTGTGGCCGCTAATGCAACGCAAATGCTGGCCGGTGCTGTACCGAACTTAAACATCAATTTACAGGACGGGAAACCGACTCGTTCGCCGAGCTATAATGTGCGAGGTACCACCTCTATTGGTCAGGGTGGAAGCGCTTTGATATTGATTGATGGTGTTGAAGGTGATCCTTCGACCTTGAACCCGAATGATATTGAGTCGGTATCGGTACTGAAAGACGCTTCCTCAGCAGCGGTATACGGTTCGCGCGGTACCTTCGGTGTCGTGTTGATTACAACCAAAAAAGCAGCTTTAGGAAAAACCTCTTTTACTTACAGCGGGAACACGTCCATGCAACAACTAGCGACGCAACCGGATTTTGTGACCGATGGCTACACCTACGCTTCGCACTTTTTTGAAGCTTATAATGCATGGAACAACTATTCGTCGGTGCCGAGTAAGTTAAATAAGACACAAATCTTTACGCTCGATTGGTTGGAAGAGTTTAAAAGGAGGAAAGAGCAGGGCATTACCGAAGAGATAACCGTAAATGATAATGGTGAATATGTATATTATGGTAATGCGGATTACTTTGGCACCTTGTTGAAAGATAGAACGTGGGCGCAGGACCATAATCTATCTGTATCGGGTACAACGGAAAAATCAGATTTTTATCTATCGGGGCGTCTGTATGACTATAACAGTATTTATCGCTATAATACAGATGATTACAATAGCTATAACCTACGCGCAAAGGGCGGCTTACAGGTAACTGATTGGCTACGGATCAGCAATAATATGGATTTTAATTTATCTAAATATCATGATCCGCAAACGGCCGGTGAAGGAGGGAATATATGGCGCAATATTGACGATGAAGGGCACCCCACGTCGCCCATCTTCAATCCTGACGGTACTTTATCCTATTCTGCGGCTTACACGGTGGGCGACTTTATCTATGGCAAGAACGGTGTGGATAGCAAAAACGATAATTTACGGAATACGACTTCTTTTGAAACGAAGTTTTTTAATAACAGTTTCCATATCCGTGGGGATCTTACTTTCCGTAATCGCGATTTTACGTCTACGCGGATTAGGGTGCCCGTACCTTATAGCGTGAAGGAGGGAGAAACTCTGCTGTTACGTACTTCTTTCAACGATAACATTTATCAGCTTACCGAGAAGTGGCGCTACTTGTTTACGAATCTATACGCGGATTATGAAAAAACTTGGGGCGATCATTATTTTAAAGGTTTGGTAGGTTATAACTATGAGCAGCGGGTCTACGATGCCAATTATATTACCAAGAATGGTTTGTTAACAGAAAATACCGAAAATATTAACTTGGCTTTAGGCGAATCCGTAACAGCTACAGCGGGGTATAATAAGTATCGGATTGCGGGTGTCTTTTTCCGTGCGAATTATATTTTTAAGGATAAATACCTCTTTGAAGTGAACGGTCGTTACGATGGGTCTTCGAAGTTTCCGACCGATGAGCAATGGGCCTTCTTCCCTTCGGCTTCGGTTGGCTGGCGCCTTTCGCAGGAGTCTTTCTGGAATGTTAATCCGAAGGCCATTTCGGATGTGAAGTTACGGGCATCTTACGGTTCTCTTGGAAATGGAAACATCGATCCTTATACCTTCTTAAATACATATAATATTACAACACAGGGTATTATTTTGAATGGGGCTAAAAATCCCGTAACCTCAAGGCCAACCATACGGCCTGATAACTTGACCTGGGAGACGGCTCGTACAGCTAACTTTGGTTTGGATTTGGTAGCACTAAATAGCAAGCTGACTTTTACCGGTGATATTTATACGCGCAAAACCTTGAATATGTATACGGTTGGTCCTACTTTACCGGATATTTTCGGAGCAGAATCACCAAAGGGTAACTACGCCGACTTAACCACGAATGGATATGAGATATCGATCGGTTATAATGACCAATTTAATATAGCCAACAAACCGTTCCGCTTCAGTGTAAAAGCCGGTTTGGCGGATTACCGTTCGACGATCGACAGGTATAATAATACCACGGGAGCTATTACCGACTATTATGCCGGGCAACGTGTAGGTGATGTTTGGGGTTATGTAACCCAAGGTCTCTTCCAATCGCAGGAAGAAATTGACGCAGCACCTAAACAAACTTTGATTAAATCTTCCAACTCGGGTGTGGTATATCCGGGAGATGTACGCTTTGCGGATTTAGATGGTAATGGCGTTATTGATTATGGTTCGAATACACTGAGCGATCATGGTGACAAGACTATTATTGGTAATACTGAACCGCGTTATATCTATAACTTCAACCTGAATTTAAATTATAGTAACTTTTATGTATCGGCGTTCTTTCAGGGTGTAGGTAAACAGGATTGGTATCCAAGTAACGAGTCGATTTTCTGGGGGCAGTTCAACCGGCCTTATAATAACTTGCCAACGTGGCACCTGAACAATTACTGGACGGAGGATAATCGGGACGCTTACTTACCCCGTTACGCAGGTTATAATACTTCCATACAAAATACGGCGCAAACTCGTTACCTGCAAAGCGTTGCTTATCTACGCTTGCGTAACCTGCAGGTAGGATACAATTTGCCTAAAGCCTTTGTACAAAAAGCCGGTCTGCAAGCGGTACGGGTAGGTTTATCCGGTGAGAATCTTTTTACTTGGTCGCCTTTATACAAGCACACCAAGGATATCGATGTAGCGAATATTGGTAAGTCTGACGAAGATGTCAGCGACTCCAATTCCGGAGATGGCTTTAATTATCCAACGATGCGCAGTGTAAGTTTTAATCTGTTAATCAACTTTTAAGATAAACAATCATGTTGAAAGAAATATATAGCGATAGCAGGTCGCAAAACAAGAAATCGAAACGCAATTGTACATTTAAAGTGATGAAAAGAAAATGGATTCTATTGGCCATGGCAGCATTGGCGTTTTCATCTTGCGAATTGAATGAAACGCCTAAGGCTACCGCAACGGAAGAAGATGTTTTTGGGAGCGAAAATGGCTTAGCGGCTTATAGCCGCTCTTTCTATGGCATGCTGCCTGATGCAAGCAATGCTTATAATAGGGATGCAATGGCGGATTATGGCGCAGTAAATAACCTCAACAGCTTTATCCGCGAAGGCGGTTACTCTGCGGAGACAAGTGATGGTTGGAGCTGGGGCGATCTTAGGAATATCAATTATTTCATCGAACATTGCACTGATCCCAATGTGAGTGAAGCTGTACGCAATAATTACATAGGAATTGCCCGTTTCTTCCGTGCCTATTTTTATCTTGATAAGGTTATGCGATTTGGAGATGTGCCTTGGGTAGATCATGCTTTGGGTATTGACGAAACGGACATTTTATATGGGACAAGGGATTCGCGCGCCGTGGTAATGGAGCATGTGATGGAAGATTTGGATTTTGCTTCGCAAAATATTTCATCTACCAGCTCGGACGGATCACTGATAACAAAATGGACCGCGTTAGGCCTGAAAACAAGGGCAGCGCTATTTGAAGCTTCCTATCGGAAATACCACCCGGAGTTGAATTTGCAGGAAAGTGCCAATACTTTTTATCAATATGTAGTAGATGCCGCTACGGAATTAATGGAAAATGGCCCTTATTCTTTGTACACAGGTGCCGGTGTGGAAGGTTCGCAGCGGGCATTATTTATCAGTGACTCACCGCTTACGCAGGAAGTAATGTGGGCGGTAACAATGAGCGAGGATCTGGCGGTAATGAGCAGCGCCAACTGGTGGTGGACATCAGCAACCTATGGTCCGCGTTATAGCTTAGTACGTCCTTTTATTAATACCATTTTGAATCTTGATGGAACGCCTTATACCAGCCGGACAGATTTTCAAACGGAGGAATTTTATGACGAGTGCCAGAATCGTGACTACCGTTTAGCGCAGCTGATCCGCACCCCTGGATATGCTCGTAAGGGAGTGGCAGCACCGCCTAATTTTAGCAGCCATACCTATACAGGTTATCAGCCCATCAAATATACCTTGGACGACCCTCACTATGATAATGGAGCGTACAATACGAACGCGATCCCTTTAATGCGCTATGCGGAAATACTGCTGAATTTTGCGGAGGCGAAGGCTGAGCTAGGTACGTTAACGGATGCAGACTGGGCAAAATCGATCGGAGCATTGCGCGCACGCGCGGGTATTACCGGTGGTTTGACCACCTTGCCAACAACGGTGGACACTTATTTACAGCAAACCTTTTTTCCGGACATAAGCAACCCGATTATCTTGGAAGTTCGTCGCGAGCGACAAGTGGAATTGGCGCTGGAAGGTTTTCGTTTTAACGATTTGAAACGTTGGAAGCATGGCGAGCTCATGGCTAATTTGGAATGGTCGGGAATTTATGTGCCGGCACTGAATGTACTGATGGATCTTGACCATAATGGTAGCTATGATGTGGTATTCTATGATGGCAATACCGAAGGCCCAACAATCGCGGTACCGAGTGGTTGTGCGAAGGTAGCAATTGGCGGGAAAAGTACAAATTACCAGACATTAACGGCAAATAGGCATTTGGAATGGTTTAAAGCACAGCCTAGAAAATGGTATGAGGATGGCCGGCAGTACCTGTATCCTATTCCATCGACGGCCATTGTTAAAAATAACAACTTAAGCCAAAACCCGGGATGGTAAAGTTTTTTTAATTTTAAATAAATAAAATGATCCTTAAAAGAGTTAAGATGAAAAGAAAGATAATAGGCGTATTGTGTCTCCTTATTATAGGTATATCAACATTACAGGCGCAACAATTAAGAGTGGCTACCTTTAATGTACGCTACGCTAATCCGGGTGATACCGGTAACTTATGGGAGGACAGAGCGCCTGTAGTGGCTGCTTTGATCGACTTTCATGATTTTGACATCTTTGGTACCCAGGAAGCACTGAAGAGGCAATTGGACGATATCAGTGCCGCTTTGCCTGAATACCAACGGTATGGTCTAGGCAGAGATGACGGACAGGAAGGGGGCGAGCATTCGGCTATCTATTTTAAAAAAGATCGATTCTTTTTATTAAAGAAAGGCGATTTCTGGTTGTCAGAAACACCGGATAAGCCGAGCTTTGGTTGGGATGCAAAATCGCATAAGCGCATATGCTCGTGGGTGCAGCTGCGCGATAAGAAAAGCAAGCGGGAGTTTTTTGTGTTTAATGCGCATTACGATCATCAAGGTGTACAGGCCCGTAAGGAAAGCAGTAAGTTGATCTTAAATAAGATCAAGGAAATTGCCCAAGGCGCTCCGACAATCTTTACGGGAGATATGAACGGCTCTGAAGAAACGGAATGGTATCAAGCTTTAGCACAGTCGGCTTTGCTGAAGGATACGCAAAAGCTGGTAGCGAAACCGTATAAGCTCAATGCTTCGTTCAATGGTTTTGGCAACGAAAAGTCTCTACAGGCAACGGCAATCATTGATCATATTTTTGTTACCAAAGATTTTAAGGCCCTTAAATGGGGTGTGCTGACGGATACTTACCACGGTAAGTTTCCGTCAGACCACTTTCCGGTGATGGTGGATCTGGAAATCAAATAATGTTTGTAATATTCCGAAAAAACCCTCCGCAATGGAGGGTTTTTTTCAAATTGAATCTCCTGTTATATGCGTTCCTTACCACGGCTATATTCGTGGTTATCAGTAAAAAGCAATTTCGCTGAATGATATGCCAAAATATCTGAATAGCTTTTCCTTGAAATAGCTTACCTATGCATCTTAACCAAGATGAAGCCACTATGCCTCAGGAGCCTAAAATTACGTATTTGCAAAGCAAGCCTCATTATGATCTACTGGATGGTCTACGGGGAACGGCGGCTATTACAATTGTCGTTTTTCATTTTCTGGAATTTGTATACCCTGACTATAGTCAAAATTTTTTAGGACACGGCTTTTTAGCAGTTGATTTTTTCTTCTGCTTATCGGGTTTTGTCATTGGTTATGCTTATGATGAACGGATAACTAAAATTGGTCCCTGGCAATTTTTTAAGGCAAGGCTTATTCGTTTGCATCCGCTCGTTTTATTGGGGTCTGTATTGGGATTACTTGGCGTTTGGATTGACCCTTTTTCCGACATAGGTTATGATGCAGGGCAGCTCTCGCTCATTTTTATTTTTTCGGTGTTGTTGGTTCCTTATCCCGTTATGCCCGATCGCGGTTATGGTCTGTTTGGACTGAATACACCTTCGTGGTCGTTATTTTTTGAGTATGTAGCGAATATTGTTTACGCTCTTTGGCTCTATAAAATAAGTCGCCAAACCTTATTCCTGCTCTGGTTAGCGGCAATGATTTGGCTTGGTTGGGTGAGTTATGAAGCAGGTACTTTGATTGGTGGTTGGGATGGAAAAAGCGCTTGGGATGGTGCTGCGCGTATTGCCTATTCTTTTTTAGCTGGTCTGCTTGTATATCGTTCGAACTGGTTGGTTAAAAATAAAATGGGCTTTGTTGGGCTTTCCATTTTGCTATTGCTTGCTTTTATAGTTCCATATTTTAAATGGAACTGGTTGGTAGAAGTCGGTATTGTTATGTTTTATTTCCCTTTGCTACTAACCTTGGGCGTGGGAACAAAGCTTTCGGAAGGCATGAGGTCACTTTGTGTATTTTTCGGCAAAATATCTTATCCTTTATATATGACTCATATTCCCATGATATGGATATTCGGCAATTATTACAATAGTCATCAGGTAGACACGCTTCGGCTGACTTTCATTATAATTCTTGGAACTGCCTTTTCTTTAGGTTTAGCCTATGTTATTATGAGATTGTTTGATACCCCCGTTAGGAAATGGTTGCAGTTGAAACAACGACGTGCAGTAATGAGCTCCTCGAACATAGATAAGAAGTAGACCGGCGAATATGCTGTAAGGCGGTTAATCATCTCATTAATATTAAGCGTATGTCTTCGTTTTTAAGATTGCATTTGCGGCATTAAACATGACGGTTACTATTCCGGAATTCCCCGAAATCAGGGATTTACGCAATAGTTTATGCTGCTTACTTTTGATTCATGAATAAACGCTATTTGTTGCTTCTATATTTCATGGTTCATCTGTCAGTTTTTGGGCAGACACCTGCAGTAGTGGATGCTATTGATTTTTCGTCGTATGAAACCTTTCCGGAAGTACAGTTGGATGGCAAGAGATATCTGTATTTACCGGAGGCGAACTTGCTAATTGATAAAGTAGAAAACAGCACCGGAAATATGTTAAGTGTGATAAAGGATGGCATGTACGGCGCTGTGGATAAAAATGGGAAAATCCTTGCGGCTATCGAATACGACGGTATTGAGTTGAAAGACGAGTATAAAGGACAATGGTATGAAGGAATAAGTTACGATTATGAGTTTATTATAACCGAAAAAGAGGGCAAATATGGCGTTATAAATGTCAAGGGTCGTGAGATTAGCCCACCTCAATATGACGGGATAGAGATTATTAATAAGGATTTAATAGGAGTTAAACAACACGGCAAATGGGGGTGGACTGCTGCAGAGGATGGTCATGTCATCCAACAGCCTATTTATGACGAAGTGCGTAAATGCTACTTGAATGATAAGTGTGTGGCGATTTATCTAGGAGATAAGCAAGGAATGGCAAAGGCGGATGGAACCGTTATTATTCCACCTAAATACGTTTTTCTTTCGAATCTTTATACACATTCGGCATCCTACATTGCTTGTTCTGAAAACGGATTATATGGTGTTTTGGATCAAGGGGGAAAGGCGCTTACGTCTACTCAATTTGAGGCGGTATCCTCTTTAGGTGACATTGATTTAATAAAGGTGAAACAAGGAGGTAAATTTGGGGCTATTAACACGCAAGGCAATTGGATTATTCCTGCTGAATACGACCAAATCGACGACTTTGTTAAGCGTTTGGCGATCGTTACAAAAGATGGAAAACAAGCGGTTGTGGATAGCAGCGGAAAATTGCTCGTCTCTTTTGGCTATGATGAGATTGAATTTCAGGATGCGGAAGGACAACCGGTATTTCCTGCTGCAGCGGCGGTAATGGCGCCCATATCTTATGGGGCTGAGTTGTCGGAGGTAGCTTTAAAGGAGCAAGCAAAAAGGAAAGCAATAGCTGCATTACCCTATACCATTTATGTACAACGGGGCGATCAAAGTAATCGGCTCGACTGGTCCGGTAAACCTATATTTCCGCCCAATCAATTGTTGACGACTGATCCCTTTATCCAAGGAGGAAAATCTTACTATCGCGTTTTCACAAAAGATTTATATGGTGTATATGATGCAGAGGGGGAAGAGATTTTACCGACGAAGTATCACTTACCGCAGGATCAATATGCAATGACGACGGACTATAACCTAGGCGGAATCGATTTGTCCGATTCATCGTTCATCCCTATATATGATGGTGAAAAGCTGGGCCTATTTAATTTAGTGCAAAAGTCCTTTATAGTTCCTGTGGCTGATCAAAAAATCAGCTGGATTAACCGACATTATTTGGTTGTGACCCGTAAACTACAGGATAGGGACTACGCCTATGAGGCAGCGCTTTACAACAGCGAGGGGCAATGTGTCAGGGGTTTTGATGCCAATGTTTACGATTATCATTCTGTTAGTGAAAATTTCTTCCTGCTGGAGCGGGAAGACCAAAGTTTACAACTGATAAATGGCGATGGAAAGGTCGTCTATGAAAATCCAAGTTGGAAGGGCAGTTTGCGAAAGCAGGGCTTCAGCTTACCTATCAATGAAAATCAAGATGCAGTTCCGTTTGAAAGCGGCCTGCTAAAAATAAGCGGTGATCAGCACAACCTTTTCATCGATTTGCAGGCTAGAGAAAGGCGCTTTGCAGGATACACGGCGGTGGGAAATTTTTATAAAGGGCTAGCCTTCGTCGTGAAAAAAGCGGAGGATGGAAAGGATCGCTACGGGGTAATCAATAAAGATGGGAAAGAGCTAATTCCGGCAAAACTGGAACAAATCAATACCGTATACGACCACCCCAATTTATTGCTGGTACGCCAAGATAATCAATACGGGCTGTGGAGTCGAGAAGGGAAATTCTTATTAAACCTAGAATACGATGATATAGAAATCAATAGTTCGCAACGCTATGTGCGAATTGTGAAAAACGGTAAAATTGGTTTGGCAACTAAAGACGGGAAAATAGTGCTTGCCCCAAAATATGATGAATTATTTGTTAACTATGAGGGTGATGAGCACACTTGGCCCGTCTTGGTAAAAGAGAGGGAGTGGTATCACATCTTAGCCAAGGACGGAACGATTTATCCAATAAAGACGCAGAAAAAAGGAGCTTATTAATATGGGAAGATACTTTTATATCGTTGTTTGGCTTTTGCTTCCCATACTTGGCGCAGGGCAAGGGAAGGAAAATGACAGTCAAGGATCGATAGCTGGCCAAGTTGAACAGCTGACCAGTTTGGCTTCTTTTTATCATGGTTATGCACGCGTTAAGAAAGGAGAAAAAGAATACTATATAAACAAACAGGGCGGGAAGGCTTTTGATACAGTAGTTCCGAACGCAAATGTCACGTTAGGGAATAAAGACGATATCGCCGCCTATGATGAGTCTGTTAAAAGTGAACTGCTACCAACTAAAGTAATCCCCTTTATAAAGGACGGGAAGTGGGGAGTGATGAACCCACGGGGTGAAGTTTTATTGAAGGCAGCGTATGACAGTGTGGGAGTTGATAATCCCTATTACTGGAAATTGAAGAAGGCTAACGAAATTTCCTTCTACCTTAAAGGAGGAAAGATGTTGCCGTTTTTTGAGGATGTCGGCTATTTAGATGGTAATTACTTTGATGTAAAACAACAAGGAAAATGGGGTATTTACAGCTTCAAAGAGCAAAAGTTGGTAATACCGGCCATCTTTGACGCCTTCGATTACTGCGGTGGTTGTGGAAGAAAACCTTCTTATGTATATGCAAGTCATAATGGTAAGTGGGGTATTCTGGATTGGAACGGAAAAGAACTACTTCCCTTTATTTACGAACATGGTCACTATGGCATGCGGAGCGATAATTGGGTAGAATCTTTTACGAAGAATGGGAAGCGCTTAATTGTACATATTCCCACTAGAAAAGAATTCCTGGCAGATGAACAGGACGATTATCCTAAAATCGTTGCAGGTCTTTTGCTGGTTAAAGAAATTATAAACGTAGCACATCGGCAAACTGTTAAAACAGGAAATAATGGTTCTATGGCGCGATATGGTATTGGTATCTACGGGCAGGATGGAGAAATGGTTTCACCGCCACAGTATGAATGGATCGACGAACCGAATGCTAATTCTTACCTAGGGTATTATGGACCTTATCTTCTGGCAAAAGCCGATGGTAAGATGGGTGTTGTTGACCACTCGGGGAAATGGGTACTGCCGGCTCAATATGATGATGTAAAGGTTTATGATGATCATTTTGTAGCTAGAAAGGATAACCTGGCCATCTTATTTGACAAGAATCAAAAAGAACTATTGCAGGTCAATAATGCAGAGATTACGCATGCCAACGAGTATTTCTACTCTAACGGTAGTGATGGTTTAGCCGTTTTTAAAGTTAAACAGCGTGCTTACTACGGTCTTTATTTCGTGGACAACGCAAGGTATTACCCGCCCGAGTTTTATGACGTGGATATCAAAGCTAAATTTGATGGTGAAAATCGCGATCTGATTGTAGGGGAAAAGCAGGGGCTTTTTACGGTATTCGATGCTCATGGAAATTTGTTGATACCGGGACAGTATAATGGCTTCTCTTTTTTGGAAAGCTTACCGGATTCGTTAGCGGAAATTGTGCGGGGTAAGAAAGTGGGCCTATATAACGTGAAATCACAAAAGGAAGTTATACCGCCTGTTTACGACCATTTTGAGCTGATGGGACCGCAGCACGAATTGATAATGACAACGAAAGGGGACTATGATAAACCCGCCTATGAATTTTGGAACCTACAGGGACAAAAAATTATTGGTAAAACCTTCACCGACAAGGACACCATAAACACCCAATATTGTCTGTTAAAAAACAATCAAAAGGGTTATTCACTGTTTAATGTAGAAACGAAGCAAGTTCGATTTTTAGATTACGCTTATGTTTGGAAGGTGGGCTCGTCGCGTCTGCTCTTTGTATCAGATGATGGGAGAAAGGGGAAGCTTTTTGATATTTTGGAGGATAGAGAGCTTGGGACCGTTTATGATGCCAGTCAGTTTAACTTTGAATTGAATGGCGAACGGAATACCACCTATGTTACGCTGTTTCCTTTCAAAAATGGTTTCGCAAAGATTGTAAAACACGGAGAATATGGTTTTATAGATGAAAAAGGAAAGGAACTTCTACCTCCAAAATATGCCAAGGTATCGGACTTCAACGGAGCAGGGCTTGCCGTTGTAGTGGATGCCCGGAAGCTGCAAGAAATGGGTTATAACAACCGGCTGTGGCCCGTAAATATCATCGATAAGAGGGGGCGAACTTTACTTTCTGAAGGTTATGTAGCGCCTGATCTACAATTTTCGGATTTTTCTGAACTGTTTCTGAACGATAAAATATTGCTTTTTAAAATGCTTTCACATACCAGCGAATTGCGCGTTGGCCTAGCCGATAGTAAGGGGCAAGTGCTATTGGAGCCGATTTACAATGACATCATTCCGACGAAGAATAATCGCCTACTTTTACTAAAGAAAGGAGCTAAATTCGGATTGGCCACCTTTGAAGGAAAGATTATAGTTCCGGTGCAGTATGCAAACATGGGCTTGGGAAATGGTGCTTTTTATACGAGTTCGGACAGCGTCGATATGTTTCCGGTACCGGTCTTCAACGACGATAAATGGTTCTATATTGATGAGACAGGCAAAAAACTACCCCTTGAAGCAGCTAATTTAGATGATTTACTGTATTAAACTATATTGTACACTTATATAAATATTCCGACGGCAAACTGATCATCGTTATGGTTTCTGTTAACGGATTTGCCCCCTGAATTGTATGAGTATACCCCCCTTGTTTGCAGAGTGCACTCCGTAGGTTTGTGTGATAAAACCAATTTTTAGTATAAACACAAATATGAACCAAAATGAATGTACCTATTTTATTTAAAAAGCTAGGATGGATGATTCCGGTGGGATCGCTGTTCTTTGCCTGTTCAAAGCAGGAGCTGGGTGAAGTAAAAACAAGTTCAGGTGTTGATGGCAAATTAAGCAACACGGAGAATGTAGTGTTACAGCAAAGTCCCGTGGTCTTGGTTGACGCTTCTTCATTTAACAATTACACAACCTTTGAGCAAAAATGGAATTATCTTTATCCCTGGGGCAGTGATCATAATGGGACGGCACGCATGTACGGAAGTTCTACCGATCATAATCACATTTATTTAACAGGAACGGACTTAAATATTTTGGCTACCCGAATAAACTGGAATGAAGGAAATAGTCCGCATGATCCGTATCTACCCATTCGCTACCATTCGGGTGCTATTCATTTAAAGGAGAAGATAACTTTTACCGACGCGCTTCCCTATTGGGAAATCCGAGGTGATTTTCAAGTGCCAACGGTTCGTGGTTCTTGGCCGGCCTTCTGGTTAACAGGTGCCGATAGCTGGCCTCCGGAAAGCGATATAATGGAGTTTAAGGGCGATAGCCGAAATTGGCAGAATACCGCTACGGGGCCTAGTTGGCAAAATGTTACTTGGCAAAATAAGATTACCCCGGTAACCAACGCCGGTAATTGGCATAATTATATGCTACGCATACGTCGCGTGTCGGCGACACATGTCGATTTAGATTACTATATAGACAATCAACTCATGGCCACACACCGCGCCGATTTTATGAATAAGCCATTTTGGTTGATTATTAATATGCAAATGGAAGGATCAAGCGGAGAACCCGGGCCGCAAGAAGCTTTAATGAAAGCAAGAAATATTTATGTAGCAGGGTCCACTACGGCTTTTTAATTTAATTAATAACATAGAAATCCATGCATAAATAAAGTCACCTATTTTATATTGTACTAAGTATTGAGACACTTAATATGCCGACAGGCTGTAATAAGAAGCGTAAATTGGATTCGCTGGATATAGGAACTTCGGGTGTATCAATCTTTATAAATGTATGTTGTGTTTGGTTATAATGATCGAATGTGTAACCGAATTGGTTGCACATTTCAGTTTGATCCTAATGACACCTTTGGCTGAGAGAGATACAATTAAATAGAGACGCTGTTTTACAGCAGAACCCAGGTTATAATTAATGTTAAGAGAGGTCTGCTTCATAGAGAGTCTCTATAGTTAATAAAGATCGGGTTGTTTGTTGTTCACATCGAGGAGCTCCTTAGGGAGCTTCTTTTTCCTGAATAAGGTTTGCTAACCATCGAGTGGATTACTATCTTAACGCAAATAAAATATTAAATGAAAAAGCATTTTATTCTTTTAGGAGTCATACTTTCATCGTTACTATATACTGTGTTAAATGCGCAGGAGCTGCCAGATAAAGTGGAAGTAATTAATATCATTCGCCAGGTAAATGATTATTGGCAAAGTAAACACCCCGCCAATGTACGGGCTTTTTGGGATAATGCCGCTTATCATACGGGTAATATGGAAGCCTATCAGGTTACACAGGAGGAACGCTATCGTAAATACTCGGAAGATTGGGCCATACACAACGAGTGGCAAGGCGCAAAATCCACCGATAAAGCGACTTGGAAGTATTCCTATGGAGAAACGGACGAATATGTGTTGTTTGGTGATTGGCAGATCTGTTTCCAAACGTATATTGATTTGTATAAATTGAATCCGGACGAAAGGAAAATCGCTCGTGCAAAAGAGGTTATGCAATATCAAATGAGCACCGGTAAAAACGATTATTGGTGGTGGGTTGATGGTCTTTATATGGTAATGCCTGTAATGACAAAGCTATATACCGTCACAAAAGATCAGCAATACTTGAACAAGTTGTATGCGTATTTCAGTTTTGCAAAAAACCTAATGTATGATGAAGACGCCAAGCTGTTTTATCGCGATGCTAAATACATTTATCCAAAGCATAAGACCAGCAATGGGAAAAAGGATTTTTGGGCACGGGGAGATGGTTGGCTTTTTGCAGGTTTAGCAAAGGTACTAACCGATCTACCGAAGGATGATGCCCATCGAAAGGAATATGAACAACTTTTTAAGGAGATGGCGAAGGCTATTCGGAAGGCCCGGCAACCCGAAGGATACTGGACGCGAAGTTTGCTGGATTCACAACATGCTCCTGGTTATGAAACAAGTGGCACGGCCTTTTTTACTTATGGATACTTATGGGGGATTAATAATGGTTTGTTGAGTGAAAAGCAATATCTGCCTACCGTTAAAAAAGCATGGACTTATCTGAGCGAGGTAGCACTACAGCCTGATGGTAAAGTAGGTTATGTTCAGCCCATTGGCGAAAAAGCAATCCCTGGTCAGGTTGTCGATATCAAATCGGAAGCAAATTTCGGTGTAGGAGCGTTTCTGTTGGCTTCGGCCGAGCTTTTCCGCTATTTGGAGCGAACTAAGTGATAGCTTGTGAAGATATAAAGGTTGTAATAAATGTCTTATTTACATTTTTTGAAAACGTTGGCATTGTTGAAAAAAAGATATATTTTTGAATGGTAACCATAACGCAACCATTTATGAACAACGCAAGAAGAAACTTTATTAAAAAATCAACGGCGCTTGCCGCAGCAACAGGCTTATCAGCTGCTTTCCCTAATCTCTACAGCATTGCTGCAGGACATGCTCAGCAAAAAATCAGAATAGGGGCTATTGGGATTAACGGAATGGGCTGGGCGGATTTGAATGCGATTTTAAAACATCCGGATGTAGTATGTACGGCACTCTGTGATGTTGACAAAAATGTATTGGATAAACGAACGAAGGAACTTGCCGATCGTGGTATAAAAACGAAAGGATATAATAATTATCGAGACCTACTGGCCAGCAAGGATGTGGATGCGGTCGTAATCGGCACACCGGATCATTGGCATTGCTTGCAGATGATTGAAGCTTGTCAAGCTGGGAAGGATGTTTATGTAGAAAAACCCTTAGGCAACTCGATTACGGAATGTAAAGCCATGGTGGCTGCTGCAAAGAAATACGACCGAGTGGTGCAGGTAGGACAGTGGCAACGTAGCCAGCAGCACTTTAAAGATGCAATGGCCTTTGTTCATTCGGGAAAACTGGGTAAGATACGTTTGGTAAAAGCCTGGGCTTACCAAGGATGGATGAAAAGTATTCCGATTAAACCGGACGCCCCTGTACCGGCCGGTGTGGATTATGACCTCTGGCTGGGTCCGGCAAAAAAACGTCCTTTCAATCCTAATCGCTTCCATTTTGAGTTTAGGTGGTTCTGGGATTATGCAGGGGGATTGATGACTGATTGGGGTGTTCATATGCTTGATTATGCACTCATCGGTATGAAGGCAACTACGCCAAAATCCATTATGGCTGCAGGTGGAAAGTTCGCCTATCCGGAGGATGCCGCCGAAACACCGGATACACTGACAACGGTCTTTGAATTTGATGACTTTAACATCCAATGGGAGCATGCCAATGGCATCGATGGAGGTCCTTATGGTCGAAACCACGGGGTTGCCTTTATCGGAAATAAAGGAACATTGGTGGTGAATCGTGACGGTTGGGAGGTAATACCCGAAGGTGATCGGATGGAAGCGGTGCCATTGCAGAAGAAAGTGGA
The DNA here is from genome assembly GCF_054130995.1 of Olivibacter sp. SA151. Classification (NCBI taxonomy): domain Bacteria; kingdom Pseudomonadati; phylum Bacteroidota; class Sphingobacteriia; order Sphingobacteriales; family Sphingobacteriaceae; genus Olivibacter; species Olivibacter sp. SA151. The sequence continues at coordinate 698,418 of NZ_CP096391.1, forward strand.
TAATGGGTTGGATCTGCACGCCGTTAATTTTATCGAAGCGGTGAAAAGCCGTGATAAGGCTTCACTCAATACGCCGATTGAAGCGGGAGCTCACATTGCGATATTTTCCCAAATGGGTAATATTGCCTACCGTACAGGGAAAAAGATTTATTGGGACGAAGAAAAAGGTTCTTTTAATGATACAGATGCCGATAAGCTAATCACAGCGTCTTATAATAACGGTTATACAATACCTCAAGTCTAACAATTTAGTTGTTCATGTTATCAACCAACTCATTCCGTACACTGATTATTATTTCACTAATCCTTTTAGCACCTGCTGGCAGGCAGCTGCTTTTTGCTCAACAGGGGCCAAAGGCGATAGCTGAAAAAGATTATGTCGCCTATCTTTTCACTTACTTTACCGGAAACCGTATGGAGGAAGAGGCTGTGCGATTTGCTGTTAGCTTGGACGGCTACCATTATAAGGCGCTTAATAATGACTTACCAATACTGGATTCCAAAAAGATCAGCTCAACCGGTGGAGTGCGCGATCCTCACATCCTTCGTGGAGAGGATGGGAAAACCTTTTATATGGTACTGACAGATATGGTCTCAGCAAAAGGATGGGACTCCAATCGGGCGATGGTGTTGCTGAAGTCTACTGACTTGATCAATTGGACTTCGCACGTTGTCAATATACAGCAAAGATATGCTAATCAGGATAAGTTGTTGCGCGTATGGGCTCCGCAAACAATTTACGACCCACAGGCCGCGAAGTATATGGTATATTGGTCAATGAAATATGGTGATGAACCGGACAAGATTTATTATGCCTACGCCAATCCGGATTTCTCGGATCTGGAAGGCGAGCCGAAACAATTGTTTTTTCCTTCGAATGGGAAATCGTGTATAGATGGAGATATTGTACGGAAGGATAATACCTATTACTTATTTTATAAGACGGAAGGACATGGTAATGGCATCAAAGTAGCGAAAGCTGCTTCGCTTACGGATGGTAACTGGGAAGAATCGGTAGATTATAAACAACAAACTACAGATGCGGTGGAAGGCTCCTGCGTATTTAAGTTAATCGGAACGGACACTTATGTATTGATGTATGACGTATATGGAAAGGGCAGGTATCAATTTACAAAGAGCACCGATCTGGAACATTTCTCAGTTATTGATAATGAAGTGTCAATGAATTTCCACCCGCGGCATGGAACGGTGATGCCAATAACGAGAACAGAGTTGAAACGTCTCACAAATAAATGGGGAAATCCTGGTATCGACCTTGAATCGCTTCGTCAAAACCCGGTGTTGGAGGGTTATTATGCCGATCCGGAAATACTATACGCTCAGAAAACGAAAAAGTATTATTTGTACCCTACTAGTGACGGATTTGATCATTGGGGCGGTTATTCCTTTAAAACGTTCTCGTCCGACAACTTGGTCGATTGGAAGGACGAAGGGGTTATCCTCGACTTAAAAAAGAACGTGCCTTGGGCCGGCCGCAACGCTTGGGCCCCGGCTATTGAAGAAAAGAAGATAGATGGTAAATACAAGTATTTTTATTATTACTCCGGCGCACAAAAAATCGGTGTCGCGGTAGCTAATGAACCGACAGGTCCCTTTAGGGACATTGGAAAACCTTTAATTGCTTCTAAACCAAAGGGAATAAACCGTGGACAAGAGATTGATCCCGATGTGTTTACAGATCCAAAATCGGGTAAGAGCTATTTATATTGGGGCAATGGATATATGGCTGTAGCAGAGTTGAATAAAGATATGGTTTCGATTAAGGAAAGTACGGTAAAGGTCATAACACCCGACAAAACTTTCCGTGAAGGAACGTATGTCTTTTATAGGAAGGGACTTTATTATTTTCTTTGGTCGGAAGATGATACGAGAAGCGAAAATTATCGCGTACGATACGGTATCGCCAAATCACCACTCGGATCCATAGAAATTCCCCAAAACAACTTGATACTGGCAAAGGATCCATCGCAGGGCATCTATGGCACTGGACACAATTCCGTGTTGCAGGTTCCGGGTAAAGATGAGTGGTATATGGTTTATCATCGCTTTAGCAGGCCCGATGGGATCAAAATGGGAGAAGCAGCCGGTTACCATCGAGAAGTATGTATTGATAAAATGTCTTTTGACAGTGAGGGGCGGATTTTACCGGTTAAGCCAAGTCTTCATGGGATAGAAGGGGTGAAATGAATCAACTAGTTAATGTGAAATAATGGTAATGATACCTTTTCGTCCTGTTTGCCTATCGATTTGGCATGCGTGCTTACTGCTTTCGGTCCGACAAGTTAAACAGCGATCCTTTCCATCCTTGATATTATTGAGCATGCGTTTCTTATGGATACATGCTTTTCAACTTATACTACTAAGTATACTAGGCAGTGTCTTTATAAATACTAATGTGCAGGCACAAGTAAAGCCACTTACTAAAATCTATCCCGTGGCAAAGGCGTGGTCAAAAAACTCAATTAACGCGATTATTTTTAGGAAGAATTCATTGGTGACCTATAAAAAGCATCAATATATCGCCTTCTATGATGAAGAAGGACAAGTGGTGTTGGGCAAAAGGAGGCTTGGTTCTGAAAATTGGTCACTAATAACCACTAGCTATTCCGGGAATGTAAAGGATGCTCACAACGTGATCAGTATAATGGTAGATGGTACGGGTTATTTGCATGTTTCTTGGGATCATCATAATAATCCGTTAAACTATTGTCGCAGCACAAAGCCGGAGTCGTTAAAATTAGGACCAAAAATGGCGATGACAGGCAGTCAGGAAAGTCGCGTTGCCTATCCTGAATTTTACAAACTGGCCAATGGCAATTTGCTTTTTACTTATAGAAACGGGGAATCCGGCAAAGGAAATCTGATTGTGAACCTTTACGATTGTAAACAACAGAAATGGACAACGCTACATGATAATTTGATTAATGGTGAAGGACAACGAAACGCTTATATCCAGACTACAGTAGATAAGGAAGGCGTCATTCATTTATCCTGGGTTTGGAGGAGTAGTGCGGACGTGTCAACCAATCACAATATGTGTTATGCACGTTCGAGAGATGGTGGACACACCTGGGAAAAAAGCAATGGTGAGCGTTACACACTGCCAATAACAGCGGGTAATGCAGAAGTGGCGGCGCGTATTCCACCTAATAGCGAGTTGATTAATCAGACATCCATGACCACGGACGATATAGGAAATCCGGTAATTGCCACCTACTGGAAAGAGTCGGCTCAAGATGTGCCGCAATATCACCTGATTTATTTGCAAAACGATTCATGGAACGTGAAGATATTGCCCTTTAGGAAGACGAATTTTACTTTGAGTGGTGTTGGAACTAAACGTATCCCTGTTTCGCGACCGCAAATTTTGGCGAGCCGATATGGTGGTAGATCGGTATTTTATATGATTTTTAGGGATGAAGAACGGAAAGGAAAAGTGTCACTTCTCAAAGTAACGAACGATCAGAATAACCACTGGGAGATTATCGATCTATTTAACGAGGATATGGGGGCGTGGGAACCAACACTTGATACAGAACTTTGGAAAAAGAAGAAAATCGTCAATCTCTATTTGCAAAAAGTTGAACAAGCAGATCTGGAGGGCCAGACGGATTTTCCTCCACAGATGGTTAACGTACTGGAATGGAAACCTTAAATTTTGTCTATGTTACTTTATAATAATTTGTTTAGGATTATAACTTTATCACTGATTCTGTTCAATGGCTTGCATGTGCTTGCAGGGAATAGAGAAGAAGAGATTTATATATTTGCCTATTTCAAGGGCAATGGAGAAGATGGACTTCATTTAGCTTATAGCAAGGATGGCTATAACTGGGATGCTTTAAAGAATGATGAGTCTTTTTTACAACCAAAATTAAGCAAGGATAAGCTGATGCGTGATCCTTGTATTATTCGAGGTGGTGATGGACTGTTTCATATGGTTTGGACAGTCAGTTGGACAGACAAAGGAATCGGCTATGCTTCTTCGAAAGATCTGATCAATTGGTCAGAGCAGCAATATATACCGGTTATGCGGACGGAAGAAGGGGCGAGGAATTGTTGGGCGCCCGAAATAACTTACGATCCCAACTCGAAAAACTACATGATCTATTGGGCAACAACTATTCCGGGAAAATTTCCCGAAACGCAAATCGAGGCAGAAAATGCCTATAATCATAGAATGTATCGTGTATACACGAAAGACTTTAAAACATACAGTGATACACGCTTACTATATGATCCCGGTTTTAATGTGATCGATGCAACGATCGCTAAAATAAACGATAAATGGATCATGTTCTTGAAAGATGAGACGAAAGAACCTGTCGAAAAGAATATAAAGATAGCCTATGCTGATCAGCTGCAAGGCCCCTATTCAAAAGCAAGTAAGCCCATCACAGGGAATTATTGGGCGGAAGGCCCGACACTTACAAAAGTAGGCGCTACTTGGCTGTTGTATTTCGATAAGTATACCGAACATCGCTATGGAGCCATCGCATCTACCGATCTGGAAAATTGGAAAGACGTGTCTGATAGGATTACCATGCCAAATGGAATCCGGCATGGTACAATTTTTAAAATCACACAAAAAGAACTACAGAAATTATTGATTGCTAAATAAAAACGCTTAATTAACAGCTATCTGCAGACAGCCATATTAAGTTTGCTTTTTTCTTACTCCCAACTCCCCATTAACTACTCCCTGCTCCCCATTAACTATTCCCTACTCCCTATTAACTATTCCCTGCTCCCTATTCCCTGCTCTAAAAACCTCTTCGCTTTTCATTTGTTATTCTTATAAAAAAAACGTAACTTTAATATTACATTAAAGCTAACTTAATATAAACACTTAAAACTGAATGCTATGCTTACCCATCACGTCTCCCACAAGGGTGAAAGGCATCACCCACTTTGGTTGGAAATAACCAGAATTGTACTTTCATTGGTTATTCTTTGGAAGGGAATTGAATTCATTGCTAATATACATGTGTTTACGGATATCATGATGAATAGTTCGGTACCTGTTGCTATTCTGATGAGTGTGCTCGTACATACAATCATCGTAGCCCATATTTTTGGTGCGATAGCATTGTTTACAGGGAGTTATGTTCGTATTGCTTGTATTCTTCAGATGCCCGTTATTCTGATGGCCTTACTGTTCAGAGATCTGGCGAAGGATGTGCTTAATCCCTATGCTGCCGTTTGGGTAAGTATTGCTATCCTGTGCGCGCTTGTATTAGTGTTATGGAGAGATAAGCATGATTTTATAGATAGAGATCGTTTGCGAAATAAAGTTTAGCCAAAATATTTTCGAGAAAGTTTAACCATGGGTATTATCTTTGAGGTAGATAATACTCATGGTTAAAAAGTATTTATTCACATATCTGTTTCTTATATCTGTTTGGCAATCTTTTGCTCAGCAGCCTGCAGATTTTATCACCTTTATCAATTCTCCTCATCGATGGGTGGATTCTACTTTTAATAGTTTAAACCAGAACGAAAAGATTGCACAGCTCTTTATGGTAAGAGCGCATACTAACTTAGGACAAAGGTATATAGATTCTGTAGCGAAAATAATTGCTAGTGAGAAATTAGGCGGTGTAGTGTTCTTTCAAGGTGGCCCCCTTGGACATGCAAAGGCTATTAATACGTATCAATCCATCTCAAAAGTTCCACTGCTGATAGCCCTCGATGGTGAGTGGGGGTTGGGAATGCGTCTGGCAGATTCCACCATTTCTTATCCTTATCAAATGACCTTAGGAGCTATTAGAAATGAGAAGCTTCTCTATAATATGGGACGTGAAATTGCAAAAGACTTCAGACGACTTGGCTTGAATGTAAACTTTGCACCGGTAGTTGATATAAACAATAACCCGAGAAATCCTGTCATTAATTTCCGCTCTTTTGGAGAAAATAAAGGTAATGTAACGCGGAAAGCAAGCGCATACATGCGGGGAATGATGGATGAACATATATTGACTACCTTAAAGCATTTTCCCGGGCATGGGGATACCGATGTCGACTCACACAAAGATCTTCCTCAATTGGCATTCAGTAGAGGTCGGCTGGATTCGCTGGAGTTGTTTCCATTTAAGCAATTGATACGTGAAGGAGCCTCGGGTGTGATGGTTGCCCATATGAATATCCCCGCCCTAGATAAAACGCCTAATTTGCCGTCATCACTGTCGCCTGCTGTAATTGACGGATTACTCAAGAAGGAACTTGGCTTTAAGGGTTTGGTATTTACGGATGCCATGGATATGAATGGCGTGGTTAAATATTTTAAAAATGGAGAAGCAGATGTACGTGCCGTTATTGCCGGGAATGATATATTGGAATTATCTCAAAATAGCAAAAGAGCCATTGCTATGATCGCTAAAGCCATTAAAGATAAACGGATTAGCCAAGCAAGCTTAGATGCAAAAGTAAAAAGAATTTTGGCGGCTAAACTCTGGCTCGGACTGGATAAAAGGGAACCGGTAATGCTGGATGGCTTGTATCGCGAACTAAACCGGTCAGCGTCAAAAAAGCTGAATCAGGAACTGGCTGACGCAGCCGTCACATTACTGAAAGGCGATAGCCTTATACGGAACATTGATTATGGCAAACGTACCGCTATCATTAGCATAGGAGCTCGAGAATTGACTACTTTTCAAAAAGAATTGGAAGGTAAATTTGATAATGCGCTGAAATTTGTCATCTCACCCGACGCGAAACCTAATGATATCGCAAAAGTGTCTGTCGAACTGTTGCGATATAATCAGGTGATCGTCGCCTTGCATGATACGCGCCGATCGCCGCAAAGTAAAATTAACTTCAGTGGCACAGTCCGTTTGTTTATTAATGAATTAGCTAACATGAATAGCATCTTTTGTGTCTTCACCAATCCCTATGCATTAGCGGGCATGCCGGGTATTGAGGCTTGTAAAAGTTTGGTTCTAGGTTACCAAAATAGTGATGAACTGCAACGGGCAGGAGCAAAAGTCATATTGAAAAGCTTAAGGCCGACTGGTAGATTGCCCGTAACTGTCAGTACTTTTTTCAAATACGGAGATGGATTGTAATTTTTAAAATGCGTTTTTTTGCGGTTTTCATTTTGCTTAAAAGTATTATAGAGAGATATTCTGCTTTTGATTATCTTTTTTTATTGAAATTTTTGCATAAAACGGCAATTATAACTAAGTTTGATTTCATTGTTTCATTATGTTAAGAAAAGCCAGCCTAATACTCCTCATCGTTTTGACCGCATCGCAGATAGTTTCTGCTCAATCGTCTTCAAACTTTATAGATTTCATTAATCAAGAACATACATGGGTGGACTCAGTTTTTAACAGGTTGAGCAAAAAAGATCGTATTGCGCAAATGTTCATGGTGCGTGCGCATACAAATTTAGGTGATGCGTATAGCGATTCAGTAGCCAAAGTGATAAAAAAGCAAAAGTTAGGAGGAGTGGTGCTTTTTCAGGGCGGCCCTGTTAGGCATGCTAACCTTATAAATAGGTATCAAAAACTTGCAAAAGTTCCGTTGTTAATGGCGCTGGATGGAGAATGGGGATTGGGCATGCGCTTGATGGATTCGACCATCTCCTTTCCTTACCAGATGGCTTTGGGAGCCGTACAGGACGAACGATTAATCTATCAGATGGGGCAGGAGATTGCCAAAAATTTTAAACGAATTGGCTTAAATGTAAATTTCGCTCCCGATGTGGATGTAAACAATAATCCGAATAATCCGGTAATCAACTACCGGTCTTTCGGCGAGAATAAAATGAATGTGGTGCGAAAAGGGGGTGCCTATATGAAGGGGATGATGGATGGCGGTTTAATGACTACTTTAAAGCATTTTCCAGGCCATGGTGATACCGATGTGGATTCTCATTATGACTTGCCTAGTTTGAATTTTACGATAACTCGCCTGGATTCACTGGAAATGTACCCTTTTAAAGAATTGATCAAACAGGGGGCCCCTGGGGTAATGGTGGCCCATATGAATATCCCCGCCTTGGATACAACCGCGCATCTGCCTTCGTCACTTTCAAAAAATGTAATTACCGGTATGCTGAAAGAGCGTATGGGCTTCAAAGGACTCACTTTTACCGATGCGATGGATATGAAAGGCGTTGTAAAGTACTTCCCGGATGGTGAGGCTGATGTAAGGGCGATTATTGCCGGAAATGACGTGCTTGAATTGTCAGAAAACAGTAAACGAGCAATCAAAAAAGTAAGAAAAGCGATCCGTAAAAAGAGATTATCTTGGGATGATATCAACGCGCGTGTAAAAAAAATACTAGCAGCTAAATACTGGATGGGTCTGAATCAACGGCAAGCGGTCATCACAGAACATTTATACCAGGATCTTAATAATGATTCTGCCAAGCAGTTAAATCAACAATTAGCGGATGCTGCTATTACACTGTTGAAAGGGGATACACTCATTAAGCAGCTAGATTTTACAGAAAAGACGGCGCTGGTTAGTATTGGCGTCGATAGTTTAACTACATTTCAGCAAATACTTGGTGGACATTTTGATAATAGCTTAAATTTCATCTTATCTGCTAAGGCTACTGGCGCAGAAGTGTCAAAGGTAGCTAATGAGCTGAAGAACTATAAACAGGTGATTGTAGCACTTCATGACACACGTTTGCGTCCGCAAAGTAAATTAAACTATAGCCAAGAGCTTAACATGTTAATTAGCGAACTTGCTAGTCATAATGTGCTATTTAATGTCTTTGCAAACCCCTATACTATTGCTTCCTTCCCCGGCTTGGAGCACGCCGGTGGTTTGGTGGTAGCCTATCAAAATGACGGAACCTTTCAAAAAGCAGCGGCAAAGTTATTAAGCGGGCAATTAAAAGCCACCGGTAAATTACCGATAACCATTAACAGCTTTTTCAAATATGGAGATGGCTTATAGCTTTATGCTAGGGAAACCATTTGCTTTGCTGCTCGTTCCATCGGTTTCCTCCGAAGCCGTTTTTCCCAATACACTGGCTATATACAAAGCTAAAGCTAGTACGCACGGTTAAAAGTAAAAGCCCTTCATTTTTAATAGCAGTTGCTCCGCGTCTTATTTTCAAAGTTCACAAAATATAAAGAATTTCTTATCTTGCTTTACATTAATCAAGAAAGATAAGAATGAACCAAGATGAACCTATCATACGCATTGAAAATCTTCATAAAAGTTATGATGATAAACAGGTTTTGAAAGGGATTGATCTTGAAATATATCCCGGTGAAGTGATTGGCTATATCGGCCCAAATGGTGCCGGTAAATCAACAACCGTTAAGATCCTTACCGGATTAATAAGTGATTTCGAGGGTCATATCACTGTTGATGGCATCAACTTAAAAGAGAATGCACTTCCAATTAAATCCATTATAGGATATGTTCCGGAGAATGCTGAGCTATACGATGTGTTAACCCCTTTGGAATATCTGGACTTCGTGGGTAAGCTATATGACATGGAAACTTCGCTCATTGCAGCCAGAGCAACTAAGTTGCTTACTGCTTTTGGCCTGAGTGAATCACTTAATAAGCGAATGGATACCTTTTCGAAAGGTATGAGGCAAAAAGTGTTATTGACTTCCGGAATTATTCATAATCCAAAAATTCTCATTTTAGATGAGCCTTTGTCTGGCTTAGATGCAAATGCAGTAATTGTTGTTAAAGAGCTGATCTCTCTATTGGCAAAGGAAGGCAAAACGATATTTTATTGTTCGCATATGATGGACATTGTTGAAAAGGTTTCAGACCGTATTCTATTGATTAATCAAGGCAGTATTGTGGCAAATGGTACTTTCGAGCAATTGAAAGCTGAGCATGGCGATTCCCTCGAACATATTTTTGCTAAGCTCACCGGCCATGCGGAAACTTCAGGAAGTGCTTCTAGTATCATGTCTGCCTTCGAATAGCGAGAATGATCGCAAAATATTATATCCATGAATAATTTCATTGTCCAACTGGCTTTACTTTTTAGTCCTCTATATCGTAAAATCGGGGTAAATACCGCTCAGATGGAGGTTATATTACGTGTCAAATTACTGATGGATGACCGAAGACCGCTAACGGCATTTGGAAACAGATCGAAAAAGGAAAACAACTACAGCTCCTGGCTTAATTTTTTACTGCTAGCAGTGATGGGTTGCGTATTGCTGCTTTTCCTTTTTTCCGTCAACCAACCTTATCTGTCTTTTACGATCTACTTCGGTGTGTTTATGGCAATGTTATGCCTCAGCTTGATCGCTGACTTTTCCGTCATCCTGTTAGACAGTAGAGATAATTTTATCATATTGCCACGTTCCGTTGATGATCGAACGTTTGCCTTAACACGCATCCTGCACATCGGAATCAGTATAGCTAAACAAGCGGTTGGTTTAGCGCTCCCGGGACTTATTTTTACAATAATTAGTCGAGGAGGATTTGCCGGTGTTATTTTTATTTTTCAAGCGGCAATAGCAACCGTACTTTGTGTATTACTGGTAAACTTGTTTTACCTGATTGCCATGAAATTCGTCTCGGTGCAGCGCTTTAAAGACATTGTAGCGTATTTACAAATTGTATTTTCGGTGCTGATCTTTATGTTGTACTACACGATGCCAAATGTGCTGGAAAGTGCCATGGTTCAGCAGCTTGACTTTGCAGCGGTGCCCTGGTTATGGCTGACACCAAGCGCTTGGATCAGCGGACTACAAGAACTCGGAAGGGGAGATACGTCATTACTTACCATTGCACTGTCCCTAGCAGCTTTCTTATCGCCGTTGGTGGCTTTGTGGATAATGAGCAAAAACTTCTCTACCGGATTGAACGCTACGTTGAGCGCTTTGCAGACAAGCGACGACTCGGATAAGGTCGAAACAGCTGCCACCCCTAGGCAAACGCTTAGCGATAAATTAGCGAATATATTAACCGGTAGCCCATTGGAAAATGCCGGTTTTAGATTAGTTTGGAATGTAACGGGACGCACACGTGAATTTAAAACTAAAGTGTACCCTTCGTTGGCTTATGTCCCGGTGTATTTTTTTTTCATGTTTTTTGTACGTAACCGAGGAAACGCAGAAGGAACGTGGACGGAAAAATGGAAGAATATCCTCGCGCAACATACTTATCTCTTCATTTTTTACTTTTCTTTATTTACGTTATTAACCGTATTCCAATTTATCACACAAAGCGAAAAATATAAAGCTGCCTGGATTTATTTTGTGGCCCCTATCCAACAACCGGGCCTTTTGATGTCCGGTGTATTGAAAGCTGCGTTTGTTAAATTTTATATGCCTTTTATGATGGTTTTTTCCGTGCTGGGACTAGCCTTTATTGGTCTGCCGGTAATAAATGACCTCCTTTTATCTACGGCTGTAGGCGGAGTAGCGGCCATTTTAATTTGTCTGTTTACCGTAACAGGCTATCCTTTTAGTCAACCGATAAAAAAGACAGAAGGGCGCTTTATTGCCAATCTGCTTTTGATAGGATTAATCAGCGCGATCGGCTTTGGGCATTATTTAGCTGTTAATTATGAGTGGTTGGTGTGGGCACTTGCTAGCCTTACCGTCGGTACATTCTTTCTGCTATTACATTTTTTTAAAAAAGAGTCTTGGGAAAAAGCGGAATTTCGGGAATAAGATCTGCCGGCTGTGACCATCTTTTTACTTCAAAAATAGGACTTTCTTCGTATCGCGAAGCAACCACTATTTTTACGCCATTGGCATGTGCTGAGAAAAGCTCGGTAACTAAATTCGGACAATTATTATCTTTGGATAAATGAGATAAAAAAAGATGACTCAAATTGTTCGTTCTGTGGTTTAGAAAGAGCTCTAAAGCTTGCTTATTGGACAAATGACCATACCCCCCGCGAATTCTGTTTTTCAAAAAATACGGATAACGCCCGCGATCTAATAGATCGTCGTCGTAATTGGCTTCTAAAAAAACCGCATGACACTGGCTGAAATGATGCTGTACACGCTCGCACACCCTTCCTATATCCGTAAAAACGCCGATCCGAATGCTTCCTCCTTCTACCACAAAGCTATAAGGATCAGCCGCATCATGATACTTGGCAAAGGGAGTGATTTGAAAATCGCCAATTTGAATAGGATCGGATGCATGAAATAGGTGGAGCAGCTCGGGAGCAATAAAAAAGCCGGTTGCTGTTAATGTCCGCTGATTGATATAGACTGGTATGCGGTATTTTAAACTTAACCTGCACAAGCCCTTTATATGATCACTATGTTCATGGGATATAAAAATCGCTTTGATAGATGGAATGGATAAACCTAAACGGGTCATTCGTCGCTCAATCTCGCGGCATGAAATGCCGGCGTCTATTAGAACAGCTTCTCTTCCATTGCCAACATAGTAACAATTGCCATTACTTCCGGAATTGATCGAGGTAACATAAAGCGACATGTGTGCAAACTTAATAATTTTCGTTGGGATTACTGCCTGTGCTTTGCGTTATGGAATTTCTTTTTAAGCGATATTACGATGTTAGTATTAAAGAAAGGTTTCCTTGAGTTACTCTTTTTAATATATGTTCTTTTTCTTGGCAAAAAGAACGAAACCGAGAAGTTTGCCTTCGAGCTCCTATGAACGCTTTTGAAAATAAATGCAAGTGAATAAAGTCAAGGTTATCCACCTTGCTAATGGGCGCAGTAAGTGGGATGTATAAAATAAACTTTCTTTTAAAACCACGATTCATTTCAATTTAAAAGGAAAATAGGAATATATGAAAGTCCCAAACAAAAAGGGACACACAGCTGTATCTAGGTTGAAGGTTTAATTATGGAATATATTGATTACTATAAAATATTGGGCGTTGATAAGAATGCATCTCAAGATGATATTAAAAAAGCATACCGTAAACTTGCCAGAAAGTTGCACCCCGACTTAAATCCGGATGATAAAGAAACGCATAAACGATTTCAGGAATTAAATGAGGCCAATGAGGTACTAAGTGATCCTGACAAGCGGAAGAAGTACGATCAATATGGGAAAGATTGGAAGCAAGCGGAAGCTTATGAACAGGCGAGACAGTCACAGCCTGGAGGCGATTACTATGCACGTGGAAATCCTTTTGGCAATCAAAATCCATTCGAAAGCGGTTTTGACGGATCGGAAGGCGATTTTTCTTCAGGCGGTTTTTCAGATTTTTTCGCCTCCATGTTCGGTGGAGGAAGAAGGAGCCGAAGCCAATTTAAAGGGCAGGATTACCGCGCGGAATTACATCTCAGCTTGAGGGATGCTGCAGAAACGCATAAACGAACCTTAACAATAAATGGGAAGAAGTTGCGCATCACCATCCCTGCGGGTGTGGAAAATGGACAGGAAATTCGTTTGAAGGGTCAGGGTGGACCCGGTGTAAACAACGGGCCGGCGGGCGATCTCTACATCACTTTCGTTATTGGAAATGACCCGGTGTTTAAGCGATTAAAGGACGATCTGTATTTGACGCAGGAAATTGATTTATACACAGCCGTTTTGGGAGGAGAGGTTATGGTCGATACACTGGGATCAAAAGTTAAATTAAAAGTTAAACCGGAAACCCAGAATGGTACCAAAGTGCGTCTAAAGGGGAAGGGCTTTCCCGTATATAAAAAAGAAGGTCAATTTGGCGATCTAATCATATCCTATCAAGTCAAAATACCAACCGGATTGAGTGAAGAACAAAAAACGCTATTTCAGCAGCTAGCCAATTTAAGGACTAAATAATTAGACAAATGGGAACCACATTCATTTTGGTTAAGGAATATTGTGCACAGAGCACGGTGGACGAAGGTTTTATTCGTTCGCTTTATGAAGAAGGGTTAATAAAGCTCACTTTGCAAGCAGATGAATGGTATATTCATGAAGAAGACCTTGAGGCGTTGGAACGATTTAGGCAATGGCATTACGATTTACACATTAATGTCGAAGGCATTGACGCCATGCGCCATTTAATTGGAAAGATTAGAAGTATGCAAACAGAAATTAAGCTGTTAAAAAGCAGGTTACGCTTACACGAAGAGGGGTGGTAAGTTGGGCGGAGGCTTATAACGCCCCGCCCCATTTTTTTATTATTGAACCATAGAACGCAGCATCCAAGCCATTGATTCGTGCTGCTCCATCAAGCCTGTCAGGAAATCTGCCGTTCCGGCATCTTTATGCTTATCTTGAATAGGATCAATCGATGTGCGAATCTCTCGTATGATGGTTTCATGGTCTTCTAAAAGCGCTTCAATCATTACTTCAGCAGATGATCCATCATCTGTATGCTCCAAAAGATTGGTTTCATTAAGGAATTGTTGTAAGGTTCCCAATGAATAATGACCCAATTTACGGATACGCTCTGCCACTTCATCCATCATTTCCGCAAGTTCTTTATATTGCGATTCAAAGAATAAGTGGAGGTCGTGGAAGTGGATGCCCTTTACATTCCAGTGGAATTTTCGAGTCTTGGTATACAATACAAATTCATCAGCTAATAAATGATTCAATTTGTTTGCTACCGCTTGGCGATTATCTTCAGAGATGCCAATGTCAATTTTAGCAGTTTTTACGAGTGCCATGATAAAAGTTTATTAGAGTTCATTAAGATATTTATAGTTCATTTTGTTAGGGATTCATATGATCCCTGATTTTCTTGAGCTGCATAGAAAAAATGATATTTACCACGCCGGCAACGATAAAAGCAAAGGCCGTCCACCCAACAATAGTCGCAATACCGATCACTGGATTGAAAATCATACTTAGGCCGAATAATACCGTTAAGATACCTCCGGCCAAAATCCATCCCCAGCCCTTTACGTCTAAGTTCTTCAGCTGAAAGGCGTAGCTGCAAAGTGAAGCTCCTAATAAGAGTATATAAAAACCCACTATGAAAGGTAGAACGCTCATCGATAAACTCGGATATAATAATAAAACGAAGCCCAGTACAACGTCCAGAATGCCTGCAGACAGTGTCCAACCCCAATGATGCAAACGGTGTCGATTCCCGAATGCAAAGGAAAGCTCCATAATACCGTTAACAAAAATAAGACCACCAAAGAAAACCGATAAGCCTAAATAGCTCGCCAGCGGATTCGATATTGTATAAAAACCGGCAATCAATAACAAGATGCCAATAACAGTGAAAAGCCACCAATTTTTGACCTCACGTTTAATCTCCTGTATAAATGCTGTCATATGAATAAAATTAATCAAGAACCCGAGCTTTATCAAAGCTACTTCGTTTAGATAAGATATGAGTTGATAACAATCATACTAAATTAGGTGTTTGATCATCTTTTACTTTATTTCACTGGAATGACAATTAATGGTCAATTTCGTAGAACTCCAAAGGCAAGTCGTCGGGATCCGCAAAAAAAGTAAAGCGTTTTCCGGTTAGTTCATCTACCCGAATCGGTTCGGTTTGTACCTGATGCATCGTTAGATGCTTGATTGCCTTCTCTAGATTGTCAACAGCAAAGGCTAAATGTCTTAAACCGCAAGCTTCAGGCCTGCTCACCCGTCTCGGAGGTTCAGGAAAGGAAAATAATTCAATGACGTATTGACCATTTAAGGCCAAGTCTAGTTTGTAAGATTCCCGTTCATCTCGATAAGTTTCGTTAAGGACCTCAAACCCAAGTACGGTAGTATAAAATTGCTTGGATCGTTGATAATCGGAACAGATAATAGCCACATGATGAAGCGCTTGTATTATTGGATTTCCCATACCAATGTTTTTGAACGAAGGTATAACTTATAATGTAAAAAAGGTAACATTCTTATGAGAGAAGGCTAAAACAAATTTTTTTTAATTAAAAAGGGTATTTTAGTGAAAAACTTGGCGAACGCTTGGTTTTTATCGTCAACAACAAAAAAATCCGCAAAATGGATTCTCTTTTTGACAACTTGAACTTTTTATTCTTTAATTAGATGTGCATTATGCGAAAAATCTTACCCTTTTGCCTCTTTTTATTTAGCTTTTACTTCCTGAAAAGCCAGGAAACTTTTCCTGTTAACGGCTCGCACGATAAGCGACCGAAAAAGTACGCGTTTATAAATGCTCATATTATCACAAAAGCTGGGCAGAGTCTGAAAAATGCGACGCTACTGGTGAACGATCGACTGATCGAATCCGTAGGAGCGGGACAGGAAGTGCCCGCAGGTTACATAACGATTGATTTGCAAGGCAAGTTTATCTATCCATCTCTGATTGATCCTTTTACTACCTACGGCGTACCTGAAAACAAGGAATCACGCGCTTTTGGGAGGGCTGCCCAGGTACTCACTTCTACAAAGAACGGCCCATACGCCTGGAACGAGGCAATACGACCGGAGACTCGGGCGATTGATGTTTTTGCACAGGATGAAAAGAAAGCAGAACAACTTAAGAAAATTGGCTTTGGAGCGGTACACACGGTAGTAAAAGACGGAATTGCGCGGGGAAGTAGTGCATTGATTGCACTGAACACCAATAAAGATAATGAACTTGTCATCATTCCCGACGCCGCTGCACAGTATTCTTTCGATAAAGGCTCTGCAAAAACGTCTTACCCTTCTTCTTTAATGGGAAGCATTGCCCTTTTGCGTCAAACATATTACGATGCGAAATGGTATCAGCAACAGAAGAAAGAATACAACATTTCCTTAGAAGCGTTTAATAAGTGGCAGTCGCTACCACAATTTTTTGAAGTGAACGATGTATTGGATGTTTTAAGGGCTGATAAAATAGCCAAAGAATTTGGGAAATCCTATATTATCAAAACGGGAGGAAATGACTATCAACGTATTCAAGAAGTGAAAGCTACAGGGGCAAGTCTTATCGTTCCGCTTAACTTTCCGAAAACATATGATGTAGCAGACCCCTACGAGGCTAATAAATTGTCGCTTGCGCAGTTGAAGCACTGGGAGCTTGCTCCAGGCAATCCCGCCGCTTTGGAAAAGGCATCCATTCCTTTTGCCTTAACAGCTAGCGATTTAGATAACGTCCGGGACTTTTGGCCCAATTTACGCAAAGCCATTAAATATGGATTAAGTGAAGATGCCGCTCTACGTGCATTGACGGAGACTCCTGCTAGGTTGTTGGGAGCGGGTGATCGTTTAGGAACTTTGGAGAAAGGAAAACTGGCTAGTTTTATTATTACTTCGGATAGTTTGTTCAAAGAAGGGAATATCATCTATGAAAATTGGATTGAAGGAGAAAAATTTATCGCTAACCATAGCAGTAATAAAGATCTAAGAGGAGAGTACGCAAGCAATGTGGATGATTTCGGTGCAATAAAACTGCTGATAGGCGGGAAGCAGGGAAAGTATGAAGCTTACATTAGCAAGCCGAACGATACGACAAAAATCAAAGCGAATTTGGTAGTAGATGGTGATTTGTTAAGTCTGAGCTTTAATCCGAAAGGGGTAAAGAAAAGCTACCGGATTAGCGCCTATATTGCAACAGTAAAACCACTTCAATTAAAAGGTGAAATTAATCGTGAGGATGGTGGTACTATTCCTTGGTCAGCTTCTTATACGGGGGCCTACACGGAAAAGGCCGAAACGAAGCGAGCGGACAAGCCCCTTGAATTAGGCAAGGTAATTTATCCTTTTGCAGCCTATGGTCATGAGCAACCTCTTGCTGCTGCCGATGTATTGTTAAAAAATGCGACCGTATGGACTAATGAAAAAGAAGGCATATTGGAAGGAGCAGATGTATTAATTGCCGGTGGAAAAATCAAAGCGGTCGGTAAAAATCTCAATGCCTCCGGCGCAACGCTCATTGATGCTACCGGCAAGCACATTACGGCAGGTATCATAGACGAGCATTCACATATCGCTATTTCTAGAGGCATAAACGAGGGAACGCAATCAGTTACTGCTGAAGTGCGTATTGGTGATATTATAAATTCGGAAGATGTTAATATCTATCGACAATTGGCAGGCGGGGTAACGTCCTCGCATATATTGCATGGCTCAGCTAACGCAATTGGCGGGCAATCTCAATTAATTAAGCTGCGTTGGGGTAAATCACCTGAGGAGCTTAAATTCGAAGGGAGCGATGGCTTCATAAAATTTGCCCTTGGCGAAAACGTAAAACAAAGCAATTGGGGAGATATTGCACGGGTGCGTTTCCCGCAAACACGAATGGGTGTGGAGCAGGTGTATGTAGATGCTTTTACAAGAGCGAAGGAATATAAGGCAAAAATGGCGATGAAAGGCAGCAATGCGCGTCGTGATCTCGAATTGGATGCTTTGGTGGAGATATTAGACAATAAGCGTTTTATCACCTGTCATTCCTATGTGCAGTCTGAAATCAATATGCTCATGCATTTGGCTGATAGCCTTGGTTTCAAGGTAAATACCTTTACGCATATCTTAGAAGGCTATAAGTTAGCGGATCGTATGGCCGCAAGAAGTATTGCAGGAGCTACTTTTGCAGACTGGTGGGCCTATAAAATGGAGGTACAGGAGGCAATACCCTATAATGCTTATTTAATGGAAAAGCAGGGTGTGGTAACGGCCATTAATTCGGATGACGCTGAGATGGCTCGTCGCTTAAATCAGGAAGCTGCAAAAGTAATCAAGTATGGTGGCTTGACAGAAGAAGAGGCATGGAAATTAGTAACCCTCAATCCGGCCAAAATGTTGCACATCGATAATAAGGTGGGTAGTTTGAAAGCCGGCAAAGATGCAGATGTGGTGATATGGAGTGGTAATCCTTTAAGTATTTATGCCCGTGCCGAGAAGACCTTTGTAGATGGTGTAAAATATTGGGATGTAGAGGAAGATGAGAAGATTCGAGATTTTCAACAAAAAGAGAAAGCTAGATTGATTGCTAAATCGTTGGAAGAAAAGGATAAAGGGAATGCAACACAAAAAGCAGTCGAAAAGCCAACCATTATTTATCATTGCGAAACGCTTTCAGGAGATATTAACGAGGATGTCAACCATAACTAATACAATGACGATGCAGTTCACTTTTAAATACATATACAGCCTAAGTTTATTCCTGCTGGCCGGACTTTGGGCTCAGGCGCAGCCAACCGTTTATCCGGCAAAGGCGCAAACTTCAGCCATTAGCATAAAAGGTGCCACTATTCACATAGGCAATGGACAGGTAATAACAAACGGTACCTTAGTCTTTGATAAAGGAAAAATCACTTATGTGGGCGATGAGTCCGGAGCACCTAATGCCACGGAGACCATTGATGCCCATGGAAAACATCTTTATCCTGGATTTATTGCGCCTGTTACCAATTTGGGGTTAGTGGAAATCGAAGCGGTGAGAGCGACAGTTGATAATACAGAAGTAGGGGAAAATAACGCGCACGTGCGTGCGCTGATTGCCTATAACACCGATTCTAAGGTGATTAATACCTTGCGCACTAACGGTATATTATTGGCGCAAGTGACGCCCGAAGGAGGATTGGTTACTGGTCAGTCGTCCATAGTGCAACTCGATGCATGGAATTGGGAAGACGCTGCTTATAAAAAGGACGATGCGATCCATATTAATTGGCCCAGTATTCGCTATGCACGTTTTGGTGCAACCAATGAAGAGGAGCAAAAGGAACGGATCCGAAAGGAACGCACTACCTTGGCGGATTTATTGACCGATGCAAGCGCTTATTGCGCCGTAGATAAACCAGACGTGTTCAATGGGCGGTTAGAAGCTTTTCGAAAGGTCTTTGACGGTTCAAGAAAGCTCATGGTTCATGTTGATAAAAAGAACGATATCATTGCAGCGGTACAATTTTTCAAAGATTATGGATTGAAGCCGGTATTAGTAGGAGGAGCGGAAGCTCATCTTGTCAGTGCTTTTTTGAAAGAAAATGATATTGCGATCATCATACATCAAGCGCATTCGCTTCCTGCGAATGAAGATGATGATGTTAATTTACCCTATAAGCAAGCGAAACTTTTATCAGATGCAGGACTTCTGGTCGCTTACGGAATGGATGGTTTTTGGCAACAACGTAACTTGCCTTTTATGGCCGGTACCGCGGCTGCATTTGGTTTGGATAAAGAAAAAGCACTGGCTACTATTACCTTAAACACCGCGAAAATTTTGGGAATTGATCAAACAACGGGTAGTTTAGAACTTGGGAAGGATGCGAATCTATTTCTCTCCGTAGGAGACGCTCTTGATATGAAAGGAAATCAGTTGGAAAAGGCGTTCATTGGGGGAAGAGATATTAATTTAGATAATTTGCATAAACAGTTGTTTGAGCGATTTGAGTATAAATACGGACAAAAGTAAAACGAAAAGAGGGAGTTTCAAGCTCCCTCTTTTCGTTTTACTTAACCGGTTTTTCAAAGCCTTCTTTAGTCGCTTTTTCAGACATTACTTTAATGCGTTTTTCTGTATCTGGATGGGAAGACATCAAGCGCTGCATGGTGGACGCTTTTTCAGTGCCTTCACTTTGTTTAGCCAGACTCTCAAAAGCGGTGGCCATATACCACGGGTTGACCTTTTGCGCTTTTAGTAGTTCATAACCGTAGACATCCGCGGCACTTTCTTGCGAACGGGAGAAAGACGAATTAGCAACAGCAGTACCCAATTCTCCTAACTTAGAGTCACTAAGTGCTCCGGCTGTGCCTCCCTGTGATCCCACACCGTCTTTTAAGGCAGAGCTTAATAGAGCAGTACGGAAAGCATCTTTCGAGTCTTTGTTTTTTACGTGACCAATTTCATGACCGATAACGCCTAATACTTCGTTATCATCCATCACTTCCATTAGACCTGCACATACGCGTACACTGCCATCGGCACAGGCAAATGCGTTGATGTCACGAACTAAATATACTTTGAAGTTCAGGCTTAAATCATCGTGGTTAGTTAAATCTTTCGTTAGTTTGGCTAGGCGTTGGGCTAATTCATGATCCTCCGGTGCAACGGGGTTATTTTCGTCCATCCAAACCATGTACTCCTTTGCATAACCTATTACCTCATCGTCTGATAAGGTAATTGCCTTTGCTGCTGTAGTCGCTGCCTTGATACTTTTTGTATTTAATTTAAATTGTGCCTGAGCATGAATGCACATGATTGTTAGTGCAGAAAGAATAGCAAGTTTAATTGTTTTCATATGGGTGTTTTATAGTAATTACCGATGTCGAGACAAACATACCATAAAACCTTTCATAGCTCCAAAATAAGGTGAGAAGATCCCTGAAATCAGCTATATAAATACGGTCATAAAGCAACTATCTGTTTTCATTGAAGCTTTATGGAAGTTAAATCGTATCTTTGCAACAATGCATATCCTAGAACGGATTATGGTTTTTATTACAACTAATACACTGATATATTGTCATTTAAAGAACTGAAGCTTATTGATCCTTTATTGAAGGCAATCCATAAGGAGGGGTACGAAACCCCCACACCTATACAGTCCCAAGCGATTCCCGTTGTACTTTCAGGAAGAGATTTACTCGGTTGCGCCCAAACAGGTACGGGCAAATCTGCGGCTTTTATTCTGCCTATTTTGCAGCAACTGAACAGCCTGCCTAATAAAGAGAAAGCAGTGAAAGCTTTGGTGTTGGCCCCCACGCGGGAATTGGCTATCCAAATTAACGAGAGTATCGCTACGTATGGCCAACTGCTACCCTTAAAACATCAAGTCGTTTATGGAGGGGTTAATATTAATACGCAGATTTCAGGATTAAAAAAAGGAATCGATATATTGGTAGCGACTCCCGGACGTCTTTTGGATTTGGTTGGACAGCGGGTGCTTACCCTTCGGGCTGTTTCTCACTTCGTGCTGGACGAGGCGGATCGAATGTTGGATATGGGATTCATTCATGATATTAAAAAAGTTGTTGCTCTTTTGCCAATAAAGCGACAGACGCTTTTCTTTTCAGCAACCATGCCGCCCGAAATTACGAAACTCGCGAATACGCTTTTAAAGAACCCGGTACGTGTAGAGGTAACACCGGTTTCTTCAACAGCCGAAAAAGTGACTCAAGTAGTATACGCTGTTGATAAGGCAAATAAGCCGAAGTTGCTTTTACACCTTTTAAAGAGTGAAGTGCGTGATCATGTGCTGGTGTTTACGCGGACGAAGCATGGTGCAGACCGTTTGGTAAAGTTCTTGGCGAAACAAGGTGTTCAAGCAGCAGTTATTCATGGAAATAAATCGCAGAATGCCCGACAAAATGCACTTCAAGCTTTTAAGAGCGGCCAGCTAAAAGTACTTATTGCGACGGATATCGCAGCTCGTGGAATCGATGTTGAAGAACTTAAATTTGTGATCAACTTTGATCTCCCAAACGAGCCTGAAACTTACGTGCATCGTATTGGCCGTACCGGTAGGGCGGGTGCGAGCGGTAAAGCTCTTTCATTTTGCGATCTGGAGGAACGGCCCTATTTGCAAAGTATAAACAATTTAACAAATCAGGCCATTCCCGTGATCAATGAGCATCCTTTTCCTGCGACTGATAAGTTTGTGGCTGTACCTCTCCCGAAACGACCGTTACAGAACAAATCAGAAAAAGCGTCAACAAATAAAAATCGGAAAAAACGCCGATTCAGGCCTGCCAACGCACAAAAAGGGAATAGAATAGGCTAATTTTTTGTTAAGATTTTATAAATAAATATTTTATTAAGAAAATCTTAGATTAATATCCTTACCTTTGCTCTAATTATTAATAAATTCAATACGATACAATGCAAGAAGGAGTAGTAAAATTCTTTAATGAAACGAAAGGTTTCGGTTTCATCGTTCCAAATGCTGGTGGAGGCGATATCTTCGTTCATTCATCTGGCCTTATCGATTCTATCCGTGAAAACGACCACGTATCTTACGAGGTTGAACAGGGAAAGAAAGGCTTAAATGCGGTAAATGTTAAAGTTATCTAGGATAGTAATAATATAAATCGTATGAAGGCTGTCCGAAGAGGACGGCCTTTCTTGTTTTTAATGTAGAGAACAGAAAGCATTAAATTTTTTCAGCATACTTTTTCATCAGAGAATTTTAGCTAAGTTTGTGCCTTATGAACGAAGAGAAATCATTGAATTTCCTGGAGGAAATTATTGAGGAAGATATAAAAAATGGGAAAAATGACGGTAGGGTGCTGACGCGATTCCCGCCGGAACCAAACGGTTATTTACATATCGGTCACGCGAAGTCGATTTGTTTAAATTTTGGTTTGGCACAAAAATATAATGGTAAAACTAATCTGCGTTTTGATGATACCAATCCGGTTACGGAAGACA
Source organism: Olivibacter sp. SA151 (assembly GCF_054130995.1). Classification (NCBI taxonomy): domain Bacteria; kingdom Pseudomonadati; phylum Bacteroidota; class Sphingobacteriia; order Sphingobacteriales; family Sphingobacteriaceae; genus Olivibacter; species Olivibacter sp. SA151. The sequence goes on from NZ_CP096391.1 coordinate 721,594, forward strand.
TTGAATACGTGGAAAGTATTAAAAATGATATCAAATGGCTTGGTTTCCAATGGGCCGAGGAGCTGTATACATCGGACTATTTCGATACGCTATACGGATATGCCGTGAGCTTGATAGAAAAGGGTTTAGCCTATGTCGACGATAGTACACCGGAAGAGATCGCTGCAAGTAAAGGGACACCTACCGAACCAGGTAAGCCGACTCCCTATAGAGACCGGACGGTGGAGGAAAACCTTCGTTTATTCGCAGAAATGAAGGATGGAAAATATCCCGATGGAAGTAAAGTGTTGAGGGCGAAAATCGACTTGGCCAATCCAAACATGCATATGCGCGATCCTTTACTCTATCGTATAAAACACGCGCATCACCACCGTACGGGGGATGCTTGGTGTATTTACCCGATGTATGATTTCGCGCATGGACAAAGTGATTCGATTGAGCGGATCACACATTCTGTTTGTACGCTGGAATTTATACCACATCGGGCTTTATATGATTGGTTAATCGAGCATATTGGTATCTTCCCATCTAAACAATATGAGTTTGCACGATTGAATATGACTTATACCGTCATGAGCAAACGCCGATTACTACAACTGGTAAACGAAAAGCATGTGGAAGGATGGGATGATCCTCGAATGCCTACCATCAGCGGATTAAGAAGACGAGGATATACGCCTGCAAGTATCCGTAATTTTTGCGAGCGAATTGGGGTAGCAAAGCGGGAAAACGTAATTGACGTAGGCCTGTTGGAATTTTGCATCCGCGAAGATTTAAACAAAACGGCTTGGCGTAGAATGGCGGTGCTGGATCCGGTAAAACTGATTATAACAAACTATCCGGAGGAAAAAGAAGAACTGTTACATGGAGAAAACAATCCGGAGGTGGAAGGTGGTGAGGGGGAAAGAGTGATTCCTTTTAGTCGTGAACTATGGATTGAACGCGAGGATTTTATGGAAAATGCGCCTAAGAAATTCTTTCGTTTAGGCCCTGGATTAAGTGTTCGTTTAAAGCATGCTTATATCGTTACATGTGATAGTTTCGTAAAAGATGGAGACGGTAATGTCACAGAAATCCATTGTAGCTATATTCCAAACTCAAAAAGTGGAGAGGACACAAGTGGCCTAAAAGTGAAAGGAACAATTCACTGGGTAAGTGTACCACATGCGAAAACAGCGGAGGTAAGACTTTACGATCGTTTATTTAAGGCTGAAAACCCTTTAGCCACAACCGGTGATTTTAAAGAATCTATTAATCCGGATAGTCTTGAGATTTTAGAAAAGGTCTATATTGAACCTGATTTATTAAATGCCGTACCGGGGAAGGGGTATCAATTTATTCGTAAGGGTTATTTTACGCTCGATACACGATCAACACCGGATCGATTGGTGTTTAATCGCACGGTTGGCTTACGCGACACATGGGCGAAAGAATCACAGAAAGAAGCTTAAGTAATTAATTGGAGCCTTATAAAAAAGGAGCCATCTGGGTAAGAGATGATTCCTTTTTTATAAGGTTGTTTTCTTGATATAAAGATTGTAAAGCACGCTAAGTGCAAAAGGAGTCCACTCTTCAGTGGTTTCCTCAGGTATAAAATGTCTCTTAAAAGCTAAGATTGCGGCTGAAGCATTTCGGGTATCATAGCCTAGAATACGCAAACCATCTAGCGGGTTGAAAGTGGTGGGGGGTGCTTGCAGTACGTCGTCATACCACAAACCAAACCCTTTTTCTGCTAAGCGTTTCCATGGAAAATTGATGCCGGGATCTACTTTGCGTCCCGGAGCGATATCACCATGGCCAATGAAGTTTTCTGAAGGAATCTTATAATTAGCTTTGAGGGTATCCAGTAATACGAGCAAATTGTTTATCTGTGGCTCAGTGTAAGGTTCAACACCGTTGTTGTCCATTTCGACACCTATAGATGCGGAATTCATATCCGTAACGGATCCCCACCTTCCATTACCCGCATGCCAAGCTCGTAAATAATCGTTGAGCAATTGATAAACTTTACCTTCTTTATCAATGATATAATGAGCACTTACTTGTGTACGTTCTAGCGTAAACGTCCGTAAGGTTTGCTGAATACTGTCTTGAGCTGTATGATGTAAAATAACAAAATTGGGTTTGCGCATATTGAAATTAACGGTGCCCACCCACTCAAAATCTTTTCGCTGGCCTTCTACTCCCGGAGACGGCAATCCGGCAGAAGCCATGTGCTGCGGAGTCGGTAAAGGTTGCTTAATTACTTCAGCCAATTGTTCTACCTGCTTTTCATATATTTTATTAGTCTCTGCAAATTTCTTTTTTGAAGCGCAGGCGCCTAGCAATAGCAAACTTATGATTGCATATACAAAATGAACGGTTTTTAACATTATCGAGGAAATTTGTATAAAAGACCAATTGCTAGAGATTGCGCTGTTTGTAATTTTCCGTCTGCTTCCTCCTGGAGCGGGTCATATAATGCAATACCATTTAACGTTACGCTTATGACTCTGGTAACCCGCGCTGTCAATGTAGCATCCAAGCGGTGACTGGCATCACCCCATTGGCCATAATTAGCAAAGAAGGCATAGCGGGCCTTAATATTGATATTGTCACTTAGATTGCGGTCCAAGTTTGCGACGATCTGAAACGCAAGTTCGTTACGGAATTTCTTTGGCCACTCGACACCGAACCTTTTATATTCTGCCAATGCTGCGGGATCATTTAATGTTGCGTCATCAGGATATAGTACGTTGTCATCGGCGATAAATGTTTGACGTGCTGTGCCTGTACCAAAGCGAATGGAAAGCCCCGTAAAAGGTTGTACTTCGATACCCATAGACTCTGTTAAATAGCCAGGTGCCATAAAATTCGATATTCTCCTATCTATGGTATCTTTCCCGTTGACTGTTTTATAAGAAAAGCCCTTGTCGAATTGAGACTCGAAAGTTAGGGAAGCAAAGAAAGACCATTTCTTAGCAAACTTAATGGCATATTTATTATCCCAAAGTATACGGTCATTCGCTTTCCTTGCCAACTGATCCTTGTTCTTTACTTTTCCGTACTTCAAATCCAGTTCGGATGTGAAGTTTTTGTTCTCGCGTGTATAGTCAAACTTGGTGTTAAAGGCAGCCCCTAAAGCGATAGAGTTTACCCCACCATTTTGCCAGTTATCGCTAAAGGAAGCTTGGTTGGCGTTAACTCCAAAAGTCGTCCAATTCCGCCAATAATTGACTTTTAGATCCAAATTAGGATTTTGTACCTCGACATCATGAATGCCCATTTGGGGAGTTCTAACGGGTAGGCTGTTTTTTGGCGGGGCCTGGCGAAGATCATTGAGATCATAATTTTGCGCGTTAGCGAAGAAAAATGCGCCCGTGAGAATAAATGCAACAAGTAAATGTCGTACGTTCATCAGAATAGTTTTATTGTTAACGCTGGTTTGCCTTTGCCGAATACTTTATGCTCAGCTGACTCCAATCCAAACCACAAACTTAGATAAAATGATCTTATATGCCAAGCACATAATTACCGAAAACTGTACGATGAGGCTCTCTTCGGTCGTATAATTTCCGACCCAAACTAATGCCCGTATCGTCGGAAGCATTTTATCTGCTTTTCTTAAGCAATAATAATGCCTCTAATTGGAATCCAATCGTTCGATCTTTACCTCTTCTTTGTTAGGCTGCACTCTGGGTAATGGCTGTAGTCGATATGCACTGGGGTTTTTACGGTACATATTATAGGAGCTCTGTATATACTTGCCCAGCTCATAATCATTGGCTTGCATAATAAAGTGGTATGATGGCCGATATTGATGCATAAAGTCTTCTAAAGCTACGCCTGTTAGATTAGTCAAGCGCTTTACCATAGCTTGCGTAAATCGGGCATCGATCATATTGTTTTCGTATTCACGTTGGATAAGCTCCTGTAAAAAACGTGCATTTTTACCCTGTCGACTCAATAAAGAGTACAGCGCATCAATACTTAGGCCTGCTCCGGTAGGTCCGGTCGATAATAAACTGCCCGGATTTCCCTTTCGATAAGCCGAACTGTATTCCCGTTTACGATCTTCAAGTATTTCCGCAGGTGAACGCTTCGCAATAATACTTACTTCATCTAGCCAGATAGTCGATCGTTGTAAGTTAAAAACAATGACGGGATCTTTCTTTACGATTAACGTATCGGCATGGTAGCCTTTAACAATGGCAATCAGGGTGTCGCCCGGACTCGCTTTAATTGCAAATTCTCCGCGCTTATCATTATACTTCATCTCGTCGTTCGCTGTATTGTAGATATAGACGCGTGCAATCCGTTGTTTGGTATAACTGTCAAATACAATACCTTCCCGCTCTTGTGCCGAAGCAAAGAAGATGGAAGCTAATAGTAAAACGATTATGGTTGCAAGAATTTTCAAGTTAACAAAGATAGGGAATGGCCTATGTCATTGAAAAACATTTTGCACTTTTTAACACGACTAACGGGAATTTATTGATTTTATTTCGAAACGAGGAGCAATTGTCCAACAACGAGATCATCGCTATCCAAGCTGTTAAGATTTTTTAGTTCGTCGGTGGTGAGCCCGTAACGTTTACTGATACTGTAAATTGTATCGCCTTGTCGCACCTCATGTATTTTCATTTCTACCGGTGGTTTGGCTTCGGCTTTTTCAGGTTCTTTCGGACTGTTATCAGCAATTTCAACTAATACCCGTTCTTCCCTGTTTATTTTCTCCGGTGCTTTTTCTCCACGATCGTATTCATATAGTCCATAACGTTCAATCAAATCGATCAATAATTCTGCATAGCGAGGATTGGTGGCATAACCGGCCTTTTTCAGCCCTTTAGCCCACCCGGTATAGTCGTCTTTGTCAAGCTCAAATAAAGGAGCGTAGCGTTTTCGTAAGAGGAATTCAGAATGATCTCGAAAAGAGTCTTCCGGTGAACGATACACGCGGAAACAGTCATTGATAGCGTCATCATCCTTAAAAAACGATTCACCTTTCCAATCGGGGGTACATTTGATACCAAAGTGATTGTTGGCTTCTCTAGCCAATGTACTATTTCCGTTAGCCGACTCTAAAAGGCCTTGTGCCAACGTGATGCTGGCGGGTATCCCGTAAGTGTTCATCTCTTGAATAGCAATCGTTTTATAACGACTGATATAATCTTGTGCAGAAGCGCTTATCACGGCAGGCTTGTTACTCGGCCGATGCGGATGATTATGCGGCCGTCCCTCGTTGTTGCTTCCGTACGATCCCTGTTGTCGAGTTTTGGAACTCTGTAGCACTTTTTGCTTAGGTAGGCAAGATGTTAGGCTCAAGGAAATACAAAAAAAAAGAATGAGGTATACGAACGATGGTAAAGCGATATGCTGCAGCTGCTTGTTCATTTTGCGATCTACGTTAAATTTTTAAATGTTGACCAATTCTTAGCCGGTCACTCCGAAGTTGATTTTTGGTTTTAATACGGCTAACGGAGGTTTTGTATCGTTTGGCAATTGCTCCCAACGTATCGCCTTTTTTTACCGTATAGCGTAGATTGCTTTCGGAAGCAGTGGATTTCTCTTCGAAAGGGGCATCCTGCGGCTCTATATAATCCGCTGGTCTATTGTCAAATAAAAAAAGTTGATGTTTCTTGATAATGGCAACAATGTGGGCTGCCCAGGCCTTGCTACCTGCGTAACCACCGTGCATGATGCCATAGGCCCAAGAATGATAATCATACGCACTGTATCGATCAAAAAGCGACCGAAATTGCTTACGGGTTTTGAGGTAATTAATGAAATCATCGTAAGAAGCCTTAACGCTATCATAGCCCTTGTAAGACGATCGGATTTTTCTGCTGTTATTGGCACCACGAATGCCGAAATGATTATTGAGATGGATTGCAACCTTACTACTACCATTCGCGCTTTCATGCATAGCTACCGCTAAAATAATACTGGCCGGAATACCAAATTTTTCCATCGCGTCGATAGCCCACTCTTTGTGAGCCTCTATATAGGCATGCGCCCCCCCTTGCGCATAGCTGGTTTGCGACAAGAAAAAAAGGAAAAACAAGAATATGGGAAACCGAAGGGTTTTCATTTACTATAATTTTCTGATAAGGAATATACCATCACGGATTGGTAAAATCAATTTCTGTACCCGTTTGTCTTGTGCGATGGTTTTGTTGAGTTCAATGATTTGCTCGGTTTGTTTATCCGGTGATGCGTCTGTAATTTTTCCCTTCCAAAGTACATTGTCGATCATAATCAGCCCGCCTCTTCTAACTTTGTCAAGCACGAGTTCAAAATAATTAAGGTTATTCTTTTTATCAGCATCGATGAAGACTAGGTCGAAGGTTTCCTCAAGTGTCGGTATAATCTGCAGGGCTTCGCCAATATGGTAACGTATTTTGGCACCGTAAGGTGAAGCATCGAAATACCCCTGAACTCGTTCAGCCAACTCTTCGTTGATATCAATGGTATGCAAGATCCCATCAGAAACAAGCCCCTCTGCTAAACAAAGACTCGCATAACCTGTGAAGGTGCCAATCTCTAAAATTCTTTTCGGAGCTAAGAGGTGGCTTATTAAACTCAAAAAACGCCCCTGGAAATGTCCGGAAAGCATATGAGGCTGAGTTTCCTTTAAATAAGTCTCCCGATTAATTGCTTTCAAAAGGGGAGGCTCATCATCACAGGTACTCGTTAAATAGGCATTGAGCAAGTTATCCATTATCTCCATGAAGCAAACTTATATAAAATGCTCGGTATTTTCGAATACCACAATATAAATTATAGCTATACAAAGATTCTTTCGAGAAGCGCTTTTAATCTGCTATTGTGCTAGTATTAAGAGAACGTTTTTTTGAGAACATAATAATGGTCTGTTATTAAGACTGAATCGTCTTAAGATAATCTTGCAAGATAATGACAGCAGAAATGGCATCCACTAAGCCTTTTTCTTGTCTTTTTGATCGTCTTAGTCCGCTTTCTGCAATACTGGCCGAGGCCATTTTTGAGGTGAACCGCTCGTCCATGGTAACGATTGGCATTTGAGGAAAGGACTTCTTCAGTAAATTAATAAAACCTTTTACATGTACGGCCGATTGAGAATCAGATCCATCCAGTTGCTTGGGCATACCTACGACAAAAGATTCCACCTGTTCCTGTGATACATATTTTTTCAGGTATTCAATAACATCTTTTGGATGAATGGTGGTTAAAGCGGTCGCGATAATTTGTAAAGGATCTGTCACTGCGACACCTATTCGCTTTGTGCCATAATCAAAAGCCATTATCCGCATAAATTCTTATTTTTGAACATCTGTTCGCAAAGATACGGAAAGCTAATCTATTTTAGGCTTAAGAAGGCCAAGAGCGAGTAGTACAAGCCCATAAAGGAAAATATGCAGTTTAAAGATATAATAGGACAGGAAAAAGTAAAAGCGCACCTGATCAATACGGTAAAGGAAAATAGAGTAAGCCACGCGCAACTTTTTCTTGGTCCCGAAGGAAGCGGAAGTTTACCACTTGCTGTCGCCTACGCGCAATACATTAATTGTGAAAACAAGCAAGAGAACGATAGCTGCGGTAGTTGCAGTTCGTGTAGAAAATATGCGAAGATTATTCATCCCGATCTGCACTTTTCCTACCCCTTTTTTGCGTCGCATAAAGAGGACACGGCCAGTACTTTCATTGATCAATGGCGAAACAGTTTCCTGAGAAATCCCTACCTCAATCTGGAAACCTGGCGAAGTAGCCTGGATGCAGGAAATAAACAGGCGAATATCAACATTGCTGAATGCCATCACATTATCCAAAAATTAAGTCTCAAAGCTTTTGAAGCTCCCTATAAGGTGCTTATTATGTGGTTGCCCGAATTTTTGGATAAAGAAGGGAATACCTTACTTAAGTTGATTGAGGAGCCGCCTGAAAAAACGCTATTCTTGCTGGTAACGCAAAATCAGGATCAATTACTGAACACCATTATATCCCGAACTCAATTAGTAAAAGTAAATGCACTTGATAAAGCTAGTCTGGCGGAGTTTTTGGTTCGTGAAAAGGGTGTGTCACATGAAAAGGCTTTGCAGCTGGCTTATATTAGCGAGGGTAATGTGCAGCAAGCGCTGTCCCTTTTGTCCGATGATCCGGGCGGGGGATATTTTCAGCTTTTTGTACAATGGTTGCGCTTCTGTTTTGGCGCACGTGTACTCGATCTTTTGCAACTGGTTGAAGAAGATTTGTCCAAGCTTGGACGTGAAAATCAAAAAAGTTTCTTACTTTACGCTATTCAAATGATGCGTGATGTAGTGTTATTTAAAGAGGGTGCAAAAACGCTCGTACACCTACCGGAGGCGGAAATGTCTTTTGTTGAAAAGTTTAGCCCGCTTTATGAAACGGCTAAATTGGAAGCTTGTGTCAGCATATTTGAAAAAACAAGTTATTACGTAGAACGCAATGCAAACCCTAAAATCTTATTTTTAGATGTATCTTTGCAATTAGTTTTATTATTTAAACACTAAACGCTCCCGTGATAAACGGGACTCAATATATAGAAATATGGGATGTGATAATTGTTCATCCGGAGGAGGTTGTGCCCCTGCAGGTTGCCAGAGCAACGGTTCATGCATGACGAATGGATGCAATAAATTGGATGTGTACGATTGGCTAAGCCATATGGATATGCCAACAAATTATATACCGTTTAACATTGTAGAAGTAAGATTTAAAGGATCTCGAAAAGACTTTTATATCAATCAGGATAATCTTTATCTGGAAATGGGCGAACCTGTTGCAGTAGAAACGGCAACAGGCGGTTACGATATTGGCTTTGTCTCACTCACAGGTGAACTAGTTCGCTTGCAACTTAAAAAGAACAAGGTTGACCCTAATAGCGTTGAACGCAAGATATTTCGTAAGGCAACCAATAATGATATGGATAAATATCAGGCGGCTAAAGACTTAGAATGGGAAACTATGCATCGTGCGCGAAAATTGGCTCTTGATTTAGGGTTGTCCATGAAGTTAAGTGATGTAGACTATCAAGGAGATAAGACAAAAGCAACTTTTTACTATACAGCTGAGGGCCGGGTCGACTTTAGAGAACTCATTAAAAAGATGGCGGAAGCTTTTCGTATTCGTATTGAGATGCGCCAAATTGGTATGCGGCAAGAAGCAAGTCGTTTGGGAGGCATCGGGTCTTGCGGAAGAGAACTTTGCTGTTCCACTTGGTTGACCGATTTTAAAACGGTCTCCACCGCTGCTGCACGATATCAGAATTTATCGCTGAATACGCTGAAATTAGCTGGCCAGTGCGGAAAGCTCAAATGTTGTCTCAACTATGAATTGGATACCTATATGGACGCCTTAAAAGATATTCCTAACGATATTGACCGCTTGGAAACAAAAAGAGGTACCGCACGTTTGCAGAAAACGGATATCTTTAGGAGACTAATGTGGTTTTCCTTTCCGGAAGATGAAAACTGGATTCCCCTCGAAATAGATCAGGTGCGTATAATAGCTGAAGGAAATAAAGAGGGCATCAAACCAGATGATCTGGTGGAGATTAAGGAAGAGGTAGCCATTGTTAAACCGGTAACTTACGACTATGAAAATGTAGTAGGACAGGATAGCTTAACTCGTTTAGATGACAAAAGCAAAAAGAAGAAACGTCCGTCCAAGAAAAGAAATAAAAACAAACAACCAGCCTCCGATAGACAGACAGATGCCGGACAGACACTAAATTCCGGACAGAAACTGCAACAGAAGACAGCCACTTCTCCAAAAAAAGAAAGCAAGGTTTCAGCGGATCATGCGGGAGGGGGGGATAAAGGAGCGGCTAAGGACGCGGCAAACGCGCAAAAAACAAAAAACAGTCGCAGACGATACAGAGGTAAACGAACAAATAAGGAGGGAGGGGCATCAAATGGTGAAAAACCCTAAAATTCGTAACCTTATTTGCTTGGTGGCTATGATGAGCTGTATGCTTTCGTGTAATCATGGCGCATTGGTCGACGAGTTTAGACCCGTACCCAACCAGGCATGGAATTATGCCTTTACACCAGCGTTTAAAGTTGAAGTAAAAGATAATACGATACCCTATCGATTGAAAGTGAATGTACGCTTGACGTCGGAGTACCGATACGCAAATCTATTTGTTTTGGTACATCAAAGAAGTGCAAAACATAAACCGAGCAGCAAACGGATCGAGCTGCAGGTGGCCGATAAAGACGGCCGTTGGCTGGGCAAAGGTATCGGAAGCTTGTATAGTTATCAGATTGCTTACAATACCAACTATCATTTTCCCGATACAGGGACTTATTATTTTAAAATTGAGCAAAACATGCGAGATAGTCCTTTAAAAGGAGTTAGCGACGTGGGAATTTGTGTGCTTCCCGAAAGTGTTGCAAAATAATCGGCATGATTTATGTCTTAATAAAGACAAAAAGCCAGAATTTGTCTATGCACAAAACTTTACCTCAACAGCTTTTCTATATCTTATTTTTTGTATTACTGGCAGCTTGCAGACAATCGGGCTCGCCTATCGGAGATCTGTTATTTAAGCAAACCAAAAATAAAGTTTATAAAGAAGTAAACACCGATTCGTTACATACTTACTTTAAAAACTATTTGGAGACAAACACAAATCTATTTAAGAATCCAAAGTATTTAACCCGCTTCTATACAAACGCAAATTTTGAGCCGGTACTAATTACCAAGTTTTACGCGGATTCTTCACTTTTTCGTTTGATAGATTTTCTAAAGCGTGTCGAAGAACATGGCCTTTCAACCCGATCGTATAAAGCGGATACCCTATACGATGCACTTGTTCGGCTGTCGGGTCGAAAGGATATGAAGGTCGATGAAGCCTATGCATGTATTGTTCGTGCGGAGCTGCTCGCGGCGGAGGCGCTTACTCGATATGCTTTTGCATTGGAGTATGGGGTGACGAATCCAAGGAAAGTATTACCTCGTTATTATATTCCTGTAAGCAGACCCGATAGCGTGTCCTTTGACCGGGTTCTGAGCGTTGAAAATTTGCAGCATTACCTAGATAGTATACAGCCTAAAAGTGGTGCTTACAGAGCGATGCAAAAAGCTTTGATTAATGAGAACCATGGAGCAAAAAAGATAGCGTTGATCGCAAATATGGAACGTTTGCGATGGAAGTACAAAATGGACAGCACCCATTTGATATATGTGAATATTCCAGCTTATCAATTATATATTATCCGTGACGGAAGCACAAAGGGTCAAATGAAGGTGGTTGTAGGAAAGGCAGACGGTCACGAAACCCCGATGCTGGCAAGTAAAATTCATAGTGTACAAGTGAATCCGATTTGGAATATACCAACAAGTATTGCAAAGAAGGAGATATTAGTACAGGCGAAGGCCGACAAATATTATCTGGCCAATCATGGAATGGATGTGTATAGAAGGGGCGTAAAAATCGCAAATCCGGATACGATCGACTGGAGCGTATATAATGAAGAAAACCTGCCTTATAGCTTTAAGCAACAGCCTGGGAACACTAATTCACTCGGACTTATTAAGTTTCTGTTTAAAAATGGAAGCAGCGTCTATCTGCACGATACACCGGCAAAGGCAGTGTTCAGTAGATCAATGCGTGCTGCCAGTCATGGATGCGTAAGGGTAGAAAAGCCGCTGGATCTGGCACGTGCTTTATTTGGCGAAGGCGAAAAATACGACCTCATCAAGGAAGAGATGTCTAGTGAGGAACCTGTAGCCAAAACAATTGGACTTAAGCCACAAGTTCCCGTGGTATTAGACTATGTTACTTGTAAAATGGATAGTTCTTCCACTTTAAAGTTTTATCCGGACGTATATAAACTAGACTCCCTATTGTACCGATCGCTAAAGTAGGTTGCCTGCTTCGGCTAATGACATTGAATCGGGTATTTCTGATTTGGATTCATCCATGTTGGCCGCCATTAAGCTTTGTGTTGCTGTCTGCTCATTTAGATAGGCGGACTGGTATTTTGCTGATTTACCGTATATATAAAGAACCGATTTGTTTTTGATCAGATCAATGATTTTATCTTTTAAAGGTTCGGATACGGCTGGACAGCCTTGGCTTACTCCCATTCGGTCTTGGCCTTTCAATATATTGGCCCCTACATACCAAGCGCCATGGAGCACAATGCCCCGCGCTCGCGCGTTTGTATTAAATCCACGATCTAAGCCGTCTAATTTTAACGACCGACCATGCTTTCCTTGATACGTTTCTCCCGTTAAATAAAATCCTAAACTACTCTGATTCGAATTCGGGCGATCGGAAAACAACCTAGCCTCTTGAATACCGCTCCCGCGGCCATGCGCGACAAAGGTATTTAACAATAGACTATCCCGCTCCAAGTCAATAATCCACAAACGAGGCTTACTACTGTGTATGCTGAGGTCTGCGATGGTCAAAATGGGTGAATCGGTCTTTCCTTGTTCTCTTAAATTCAAATAGCCAATATACGCTTGCCTGAATACGACGCTATCTAATGTAGGTGCAAGCTTTTGCACATGCTCGTAAACAGATTCAAACGTGTTGGATAAGAGCGAACCGCGATTGGTCTTCTTTTTTTTGTTAAAAACCTTATGGTTTATAGGTCTGGGTGAATGGATGGATCGCCAACTGGTATTAATAACGATTGCTAAAAATAAAAAAATAATACTGGGCACTAAAATGCTCTTTCTCAACTTCATATACTCTCCACTTTTCTCTTTTCCATTTAGAGTCAAAAGACGTTTTTTTGAAAACGACAATTGCCCCGAATTTATTGTGTGACAAAAATACAATAAATATCTTAAAACTCATTCATTGTAAGAAATATTTTAACTATTCTGACAATTTAATAACAGGATACCAAGAAAAATGTCAAAACAGAAGTTTTATATATAAAACGAAGCGAGAAGGCTTTATATTTATCAGAATTTAAAAACATTCGCTCGTTTGATTGTTAGGAACTAAACTGAAATTCATATGACATATCAATATTTGTTAACGACGATTGAGGGAGAGATTTTGAAAATAACCATCAATCGTGAACAGAAGCTTAATGCATTGAATAGAGATACGCTGCGAGAATTAAACCAGGCAATTACAACAGGTTTGCAGGATAAAAACGTAACCGGTATAGTTATTACCGGGGCCGGAGAAAAAGCTTTTGTGGCAGGGGCCGATATCAGCGAATTTGCCGGCTTTGACGAATCGCAGGGTCGAGATCTGGCAACTAAGGGGCAATTGGAGGTTTTTAACTTAATTCATCATGCAGAAAAGCCCATTGTAGCGGCTATCAATGGGTTCGCATTGGGTGGTGGGCTTGAGATTGCAATGGCCTGCCATATACGCATTGCTAGTCATACCGCACGTTTGGGCTTGCCTGAGGTTTCTCTTGGGCTAATCCCGGGATATGGGGGAACGCAGCGTTTAACCCAGTTAGTAGGCAGGGGAAATGCGATGGAGCTGATACTAACCGGAAATATGATTAATGCTGAAAAGGCTTTGCAGATTGGTTTAGTTAACCATGTGGTACCGGCTGACGAAGTAATTAGCAAGTCGGAAGAGATCATTAATGACATAGCAAAGCGATCACCACGTGCCGTAGCCGCAGCCATTCGAGCAATTAATGCCTCCCTAGTAGCTGGTGAGCAAGGGTTTAATGTTGAAATTAATGAATTTGCTAAATGCTTCGCAACCGCTGACTTTCAGGAGGGCGTAGCTGCATTTCTTGAAAGACGACAACCCCAATTTCCTAAAGAATAATGAGATATCAAGTATTTGCATAACTGCTTTTACTTTTTATAACCATAAATGAGCTCACCTGATTACCCAGGTCAGTTTTTACCATCCCTACGGGAGGCAAGTTTTTTAATTTTTAATTTTTAATTTTGAATTTAAAAAAAGCATGTCTTTAGCTTTGTTCGATCAGAAACAGCGGAATAATATCACTTTAGTGATTATCGTTGTGCTAGGTGCATTTATTCTATATTCTTTACGAGGCATTTTCGGTGCCTTGCTGGCAACTATGATTATGTACACCATCTTCAGATCGCTAAATCTGTACTTAACAGAGCAACTGAAATGGCGGAAATCAATTTCAGCGGTATTGATCATCATTGCTTCTTTTTTTATTATTGTATTCCCTTTTTATGGCCTCATTAACATGATTGCCAAACGAGTAATAGAGCTCACCAAACATCCTGATAAAATCCAACGGGTAATCGATGAGATTAACCGCTTTTTAGGAGACAAATTACAACAGCCTGATTTGATAACGAATAACCTGCAACGAGGGGTGGCTTATGCGGGAAATCTGATGACTTCTATTTTAAGTGGTGCCGCCAATATTTTGCTCGACATCTCGGTCATGTATTTTCTACTATATTTTCTGTTTGTAGGTTGTAGGGAGTTTGAGAAAGGTGTATTGCGTTATTCCCCATTCTCGGATGAGAACGCAATACGCTTCGGTGTGGAATTAAGAAATATTACCTATTCGAATGTGCTAGGTCAAGGTCTGATTGCCGTAATACAGGGAGGTGCCGTCGCCTTTGGATATTGGATGTTTGATTTCGCTGATCCTCTATTTTGGGGAGTGATTTGCGTTATCCTGTCTTTTATTCCAGTGGTAGGTGCTCCCATGGTTTTTATTCCTGCTTGTATCATAAAATTTATAGACGGCGATACATTCAATGCAATCGCCATGCTGCTATGGGGCATCCTTTTAGTGTCGAATATCGATAATGTACTTCGCTTGGTAATTGCAAAGCGTGTGGGCGATATCCATCCCATTATTACCATTGTAGGGGTTATTATAGGAATTCCCATGTTCGGCATTATGGGGCTTGTTTTCGGGCCATTGCTGCTTTCTTATTTCTTGATCACTGTGAAAATTTATGAAACAAACAAGTTGGCTGAAATGCGCTTAAGGAAAAAAAGTAATGACAATTAGTATTGTTGGCAAACTGTTTGCTTGTTATTTTGTATATATATAAGGTCGCTTCAGGTAGCCTTTAAAAACTATTAATTGATAATTAACATTAATTTTTTAAAAGTCATGAATGATAATGGTAAAATAGTAGCTGCTTTGCTAGCAGGCTTGGCTGCGGGTGCAGCGTTAGGAATCTTATTCGCACCTGAAAAAGGCTCTGATACTAGAGATAAACTAAGCGACTCCTTAAAAGATTTGGGCGACGCAATTAAAGAGCGCACAGCAGAACAGGTGGAGCAGTTTAATGATTTGAAAGAACGTTTAGTGTCTACAATCAAGTCAAAAGTGAATAAAGGCGAGGCGAGCGTGGAAGAAGCATTGGAAGAACATGCGTGAATATAAATGAAATCCATTATAGATGTTGATAGCATCTATAATGGAAAAATATTATCTATGGAAGAAAAAGATACATTTTCAATTAAAGGTGTTGTCCAGAAGCTAAAAGAATATGTAGAAAACTATACTGACTTAGCTTATCTAAAATTTGTTGGACGCATTTCCAAAATACTTCCCGGAATTGCTGTTAGTGGTATAAGCCTCTTATTTGCTTTTTTTGTGGTATTCTATCTAAGTATGGCGCTCGCTTTTTTTATTGGGGAGCTTTTAGATAGCTACGCATTGGGCTTTGCCGTCACCGGATTGGTGTTCATCTTACTCATATTGCTTGTAGCAGCATTTAGACAAACGATCAAAAAGATGATCGCCAATGTTTTTATAAAAATTTTTATTAGTCTACGTAAAGACGATGACGATGAAGAACAAAATAACTAATATAGAAGAGCTACAAGCTGAAATTGCACGATTGAAGACAGTAAAGATGGAACAGGAAGCCTATTTGGAGCATCAGTTTGGGATCCTGAAGAATAAAATCAATAAGCCCGTTCATTTTTTTCAAAACATGTTTGCCTTTCTTCCCAATACGGCGAGCTTGTTTAGCAAGATTGGTACAAAAGGGGGAGCTTTTCAAGGCGATTGGCTGACAAAGAGCTTGCGGGTAGGGTTACCTTTCCTTGTTAATCGCGTCTTTTTTAGAAAAGCAGGTTATGTCAAACGTATTTTAATGGGGTTGCTCTCAAGCCAAGCTGCTGGGTTCTTTAATAAAGAACGCCTCGCTCAAGGGGTCGATGCCATTACGTCGTGGATAAGAAAGTCTACAAAGAAAAGCCATACTGCAAAATCCGGAAAAAATAGGCGAAGTGATTATAACTTCGGTATCCCGCCCGATAGTGAAACGTATTAGCTAACTGCCGAAGCAGTAACTTGGAAAGTGCTGATGCTAACAACTAAATAACATATTTCCCATAAAAAAAGCCATGATATTTATACCATGGCTTTTTTTATGGGAATGATTTATATTACATCATGCCGCCCATGCCGCCACCCATTGGAGGAGCACCGGCACCAGCTTTCTCATCTTCTGGCTCATCTGCTAATACACATTCGGTCGTTAAGAGCATCGAAGCGATTGAAGCTGCGTTTTCCAAGGCAACACGTGAAACCTTCGTAGGATCAATTACACCTGCGCTAATTAGATTTTCATATCTGTCAAAGCGAGCGTTGTAACCGAAATCACCGCTACCTTCTTTTACTTTCTGTACAACAATAGAACCTTCTACGCCGGCATTGTTGCAGATTGTACGCAACGGCTCTTCGATAGCACGTTTAATAATGTTGATACCTGTAGTTTCATCTTCACTTTCTCCCTTAAGATTTTCAAGAGACTCAATAGCGCGGATAAAGGCTACACCACCACCTGCAACAATACCTTCTTCAACAGCTGCGCGTGTTGCGTGAAGAGCATCATCTACACGGTCTTTCTTCTCTTTCATTTCTACTTCTGTAGCAGCACCAACATAAAGTACAGCCACACCGCCTGCTAATTTCGCTAAACGCTCTTGCAGTTTTTCACGGTCATAGTCAGATGTAGTCGTCTCGATTTGCGCTTTGATTTGGTTAACGCGACCTTTAATGGTTTCTACCTCACCTGAACCGTTGATAATAGTAGTGTTGTCTTTGTCAACAACAACTTTTTCAGCTTGTCCTAAGTAAGAAAGGTCTGCATTTTCTAGTTTGTAACCTCTTTCTTCCGAGATTACGGTACCACCTGTTAAGATCGCGATGTCCTCAAGCATAGCCTTACGACGGTCGCCAAAGCCAGGAGCTTTAACGGCAGCAACTTTTAATGAACCACGAATTTTATTAACTACCAATGTAGCTAATGCTTCGCCATCCAAATCTTCAGCGATAATCAATAGCGGCTTGCCTGTCTGTACTTGCTTTTCCAGAATCGGAAGCAACTCTTTCATATTGCTGATTTTTTTGTCATAGATCAATATGTAAGGATTCTCAAGCTCGGCCTCCATCTTTTCCGTGTTGGTAGCAAAATAAGGCGACAAATAACCGCGGTCAAATTGCATACCCTCTACGGTCTTTACTTCTGTCTCAGTACCTTTCGCTTCTTCTACAGTAATAACACCGTCTTTTCCAACTTTTTCCATCGCTTCTGCAATCAATTCACCAATGACTTCGTCATTGTTTGCAGAGATAGTAGCAACTTGTTTAATTTTACTATTGTCTTCTCCTACTGTTTGCGATTGTGCTTTTAAGTTTTCAACAATAGTAGCAACAGCCTTGTCGATACCGCGTTTCAAATCCATTGGATTAGCACCGGCTGCAACGTTCTTAATACCAGCAGTCACAATGGCTTGTGCTAAAACTGTAGCCGTTGTTGTTCCGTCCCCTGCTTGGTCAGCGGTTTTAGAAGCTACTTCTTTCACCATCTGTGCACCCATGTTCTCTAGCGCATCTTTTAAATCGATTTCTTTCGCTACAGTAACACCATCTTTAGTAATGGCAGGCGAACCAAATTTTTTCTCAATAATTACATTGCGTCCTTTTGGACCTAATGTTACTTTGACAGCATTTGCTAAGATGTCAACACCTTTTTTTAAGGCATCACGCGCTTCTACGTTATATTTTACCTGTTTTGACATAGTTTTTAAAGTTTAAAATTGCGTACATCGATCTTCTCTAGTTAATTATACGCGCTTTTAATGGTTAATGTTCGTTTTAATCTATTCTAAAAAGCTATACTGACTAGATTATAGCATAGATGTCGGATTCGCGCATAATTAAATACTCTTTTCCTTCGTAGGTTATTTCTGTTCCGGCATACTTACCGTACAGCACTTGGTCGCCCACTTTAACAGTAATAGGCTCATCTTTTTTCCCCTCGCCAACAGCAACAACGGTTCCGCGTTGCGGTTTTTCCTTGGCGGTGTCAGGAATGTAGATACCTGATGCAGTTTTCTCTTCAGCAGCAGCAGCTTCTACTACTACTCTGTCTCCAATCGGTTTGATACTTAATGCCATAATTGTACTAGATATTATTGTTTTTAATATTAGATTAACGTTTCCGGGAAATTTTAAGTCATGAACTGTGCCAAAATCAAAAAGACGATTTTTGTTGTCATTTTTTCATTTCGAAGGCTCGTGATAATAGAAATTTATTTTCAACTTGTCAGCTTGGCTGAATATTTGGCAGAAAAAAGGGCAGTGCAGAATGTGCAATGCCCTTTTGTTTTTTATGGGTTTTAATATAATTACTTGGTAGTGTCGACAGACGCTGGTTTCTGCCCTTGCGGAGTAGCCGGGGTCGTCGCCGGTTTCTGTAAAGGAGCAGTCGGTGTAGCCGTCGGTGTAATTTGTTTTTGCAGTTCTAATCCGGGATTAGAACCAGTACCCGCGCCCGGGTTCGTAATATTCAACAATAGCGAAAACACCATAATCGCAATTACCAAAACCCATGTCCCTTTTTCCAAAATATCTCCTGTGCGTTGCACGCCCATGAGGTTGTTGGACCCGGCAAAACCTGAGGCTAAGCCGCCTCCTTTCGGATTCTGGATTAAAACAATAAATACCAAAAGCACACAGGCTAAAATGGTTAATACGATAAGTAATGTATACATTTCTTTATGTGGTTAATTAATTCTACTTTCTAACGCTTTAATACGGTCGGCAAAATAAGCACTTTTTTTGGGATATTTCAAACTTAATTTCATGTAAGTATCGATTGCCTTATGATAAAGCCCCTGCTCTTCATAGATTTGAGCCAAGGTCTCCGAAACAAAGTTAGATTGATCTTCGGCACTTTGCCTAGCCTTATTCTCGAGTGTGATCTGACTGGCTTGGGGAGGTCGAATCTGCGGTTCTTCTTTAATAAAGCGTTCGATAATCTCATCGGTTTTTTTCGGAACCTTAAAAGTAATGGTTCTGCTTTCCTTAATACTTAGCTTTTCTTCAGGCTCCTGCAGATGAAAGATGTTTTCTCGGATCTGCTGATCTAACACCAAATCACTAATATCGTTTTGTAATTTTTTTAACGAAGGCTTTCGGTTTGTGGCATAAGGTTGATAAGTGTCCGCATAAGCTAAACGAGTTTTGTGAAGCCACCATACAAACGTGTACGGCATTAAATCGTCGTCATATTTCGAAACATCTTCTTTGGAGGCTTCTGTTTCTTCAGGAGAAGGGGGAGCTACACCTGTTGGTACTCTTTGGTCTTCTTCTGTATATATAACCTCAGGCTCGTCCACAGATTCAATGGTTTCATCAATTACATCTTCTTCTACAATGGCTGCTTCGGAAATAAACGCACTTTCCACGGCATGTTCCTTAAGGCGGTCTTGCCCCAAAACCTGATCGAGTTTTGCGACAGCATCGTCCTGACTTAACGTAAGGTCATTTAAAGGAGAATTGTAAATAAAGTTATAGAGCTGTTCCGGATCGCTTGCAAATAGCGCTGCCTTCTTAAAGATAGCTTGTTGATCACCCTTGTCCTGTGAACAGCGTTTAGCTTCTAAAAACCATAAGATATGACTGTAAGGATAGGCTTGCAGAAGTAATGCCAAATCTTCTTGCTTCATCTGGGTAGAATCTGCCAGTAATCCATTAAATTTATGTCTTAATGATTGTTGCTCCACTGTCGACGATTTTACGCTTACCAATTGGCAAAAGCGCGGTTAAAAATATCTTCGGTTAACTGTCTATTGATTGCTTCAATAAGCGTTTGCTCCTGCGCCTGCACTGTACCGGTGAAATCCTGATAGCGTGTAAAGCTCTGTTCAAAGCTGTTGTCCGGCTTGATGTTATCAACGTATTTTACACTCACCGTAATCGATAAACGATTGGCCTGCGCGCGATCTTGACCCCCAACCGCTGCCGAAGTAATGGCATAGCCGGTAATGCGTCCCTCAAAAATGGCATCGCCCTCGGAGGTCACTTGGCTTAATCGCGATTGGTTGCGAATACGCTCTTTTAATGCCTCGGTGAATTGCTGACTTAAATAAGGCACTACAATGGGAGCAGAATTTTCGAAAAATTGCACATTAAAGGTTTTCATTCCTTCGGGAATGGATGCCCCGTTAAGTTTATATACTCCACACGACTGGAGAAGCACTAAAAACGGGACCAATAAAAATGATAATCTAACAGCTCTAAGCATCTTTTTACTTTCTGGCAATCGTGAACTCTTAACTTAAATTCAAATCTTTGATTTTACGATACAGCGTACGCTCTGAAATTCCAAGTTCTTGAGCCGCTAATTTTCGCTTACCTTTATATTTTTTTAAGGCCCTTTTAATTAAATCGGATTCCTTTTCTACTAACGATAACGATTCTTCTATTTCTTCTGCATGGGGAGCGATTTCAAAATTCTCTTTATTTGCAGGGGGTTGATGGATCGTTAATGGCGAGAAGGTTTCATTGCTTGATGATGTATTTGGCTGCACTTCCCGATATAATTGGTTTAAGTACGGAGAATTGTCGGAAATAGTATTGGAATTGATGCCATTTTTTAATAGCTCAACAACTAATTTTTTTAATTCCACCATATCTTTCTTCATGTCAAACAAAACCTTATACAGCAAGTCTCTCTCTGAAAAATCTTCGTTGGCTTTGTTCTCTAACCGCATAGGTAAGGTGCTTGTCCGCTCGTTGGGTAAATAGCTTTGTAATATCTGTGCAGTAATCACTCGCTCCTTTTCAAGTACGGCGATCTGCTCCGCAATATTTTTTAATTGCCTTACATTACCCGGCCAATTGTAATTGCTTAACAATTGTTGGGCATCATCGGTAAGCTGAATACTCGGACTTCTATATTTGTCCGTAAAATCCGCAACAAACTTGCGAAAAAGTAAATGAATATCTTCCCTTCTGTCTCGTAACGGCGGGATCCGTAACGGAACAGTATTTAAACGATAGTACAAGTCCTCTCTGAATTTGTTGGCCTTTACCGCATCATAAACATCTACATTGGTTGCGGCAATCACTCGCACATTGGTTTTCTGTACCTTCGACGAGCCTACCCGTAAGTACTCACCGGATTCAAGCACACGTAATAAACGCGCTTGCGTACTTAAAGGGAGCTCGGCCACTTCATCTAAAAAGATGGTCCCACCGTTGACCACCTCAAAATAACCTTTCCTTGCTTCGTGGGCACCTGTAAAGGAACCCTTTTCATGTCCAAATAGTTCGGAATCAATCGTTCCTTCGGGGATAGCACCGCAGTTTACAGCAATAAAAGCACCGTGTTTTCGGCTACTTAATTGATGGATAATATGCGAAAATACTTCTTTACCACTGCCACTTTCCCCGGTGATTAAAATAGAGATGTCGGTTGGAGCCACCTGTCTAGCGACATCAATGGCTCTATTTAATAAAGGCGAATTGCCGATAATACCAAATCTATTCTTAATATCTTGTATATCCATTTGTTCTACTAATATTTTACGCCACACAGAATTGAATTGCCAATCCTACTGGATACATATAGATGCGTTATCCAACAATCTTACCGATTAAGGTTGCTGATGTGCATGTCTCTGCCATTACATTGACATAGTCGCCAACTTTATATCGGGCATCAACGGGAAAAACAACCATAGCATTTTGATCATTACGGCCGCAATAGTCCTTGTCAGATCTTTTTGAAAAACCTTCTATCAAAACTTTGTGTATCTTTCCGACCTGTTGCTGTAACCTGAAAAGACTGTGTGCCCGTTGTTTCTCTACTACTTCTGTTAATCTTCTCTTCTTTATCTCTTCCGGAATGTCATCAGCGTAACGCTTGGCAGCCAGTGTTCCGGGACGTTCCGAATAGGCAAACATATAAGCATAATCGTATTGCACATAGTCCATCATGGAAAGTGTATCCTGATGTTCTTCTTCCGTTTCGCTGCAAAAACCGGTAATCACATCTGTCGATATCGCACAGTCAGGGATAATTCGTTTTATGGTGTCAATACGTTCCATGTACCATGCGCGATCATAAGTGCGGTTCATTAGTTCCAGTATCCGGCTATTGCCTGATTGAACGGGTAGATGTATATAGTTACAAATGTTCTCATGCCTAGCGATGCTATATAGTACTTCATCGGTAATATCTTTGGGATGCGAGGTGGAAAATCGTACGCGGAGTAAGGGGTCAACAGCTGCCACCATTTCCAGTAATTTTGCAAAAGTAATCGTCGTATGATTTGCAGCAGCATCGTCTTCTTGAGGCGACCATTTATAGGAGTCCACATTCTGTCCTAACAAAGTAACTTCCCGATAACCGGCTTTAAATAAGTCTCGCGCTTCCTTAACAATAGAATAGGGGTCACGGCTGCGTTCTCTCCCACGGGTAAAAGGTACTACACAGAAGGAACACATATTGTCGCAACCGCGCATGATCGATATAAACGCAGTAACGCCATTGGTATTTAATCGTACCGGATTGATATCAGCATAGGTTTCTTCGCGCGAGAGTAACACATTAACAGCCCGGCTACCATCATCTACTTTTTCGATTAAATTGGGTAAATCCCGATAGGCGTCCGGTCCAACAACTACATCAACTAGCTTTTCCTCCTCTAAGAATTTTGATTTTAAACGCTCGGCCATACATCCCAGTACACCTACAATCATTCCCGGCTTTTTTAGTTTAGCGGATTCAAATTCTTTTAGGCGGTTGCGCACGCGTTGTTCTGCGTTTTCTCGAATGGAACATGTATTGATAAAAACTACATCCGCTTCTTTATAATCGGGAGTAGTGCTGAAACCTTTATCCAGTAGTATAGAAGCAACGATTTCACTATCAGCAAAGTTCATTTGACAACCATAACTTTCAATATAAAGTTTGCGTCCATTTTGCTCTTTATTATCAGATAACATTACTGCTTCGCCTTGCCGCGATTCGTCGTGTTCTTTTAAACTCATTTCTGTCTCTATCATGGCCATGATTTAAGGCTACAAAACTACGAAATAATTTTGGTTTTAATGACACTTTGTCAGCTATTGTTGGAAAGGTGGTTATTCATAGCATTAACAGCGCCGCGGTATAGACGAATACTAAAATACGATCATCAGGCTACTTCTTGCTTGAATGAAGTGACATTACCAACCTTTGCGAACAATCTGTATAAATCGGTGTTAATCGAAAAGAAGATATTTAACTTAGATGTGTTTTTATTTTACTAGTAATATTAAACCTATTCGTCAAGGTAGCATTTACTTGCAATTAGGACGTGTTAATCATACTATATGCCAGAACCAATAAAAGGAAAAAGAAGGGGTACGAAAGGGTGGTTATGGGTAGGATTCGCCCTCCTTGTTTTTTTAATAAGCGCTTTAATTGCAGAGCAAATTATTGAAGATAAGCTGCCTAAACGTTTACAATCAGCCATAAGCAAAGAAAGTGAAGGGCTATATCAAATCCATTTCGGATATACTAAGGTAAACTTATGGAGAGGCCAGTTTATAGCCAAGAATATTCACTTAATACCGGATACGGCCAGGAATGGGAGATTGAAAAAAGGAGGACAGACAACTTTGTTTGAGCTAAAAGCAAAGTACATAAGTATTGCCGGATTTAAGCTATTGAAGCTCCTTTGGCATAAAGAGATCAATACCTCCGATGTAATTGTAAGTCAGCCAATCATTATACAATACAAGATCTCATCTAAAACGGAAAAAAATGGAAAAAATATAAGACAGCAATTGCGGGCTATAAAAAATAAAATCGTTATAAAGAAAATTACCCTGTCAGGAATTCAATACCGCACCATCGATATGCAGTCGAAGAAGGAAACTTGGCTAAAAAATATTAATTTTCATGCAAGTAATATTAAATTAGGCCAGTGGGCTAAACAGCAGGATTTGACAAGGCTTGGACTTGTGGAGAGCTTTCGTTTTTATGGCAAGAAAGTAATCTACTTATCGAACGATGAGCTATATAAATTGCAACTAGCCCGTTTAGATATTTCTACTGAAAAAAATACGCTTGGTATTGATTCGTTTTCAGTTGTTCCTAAATACACGGAGAAGCAATGGTCAAAGACGCTAAAATATAAAAGAGATCGTTATGACATGTTTTTTCCGAAGATTGAGGCTAGTGGGCTAGATCTGAAACGGTGGCTGGACGAAGGATGTTTAAAAATGGATAGCCTTGTTGTTAATCAAGCAATTATCCGTGTGTATGCCGACAAAGGGATGCGGGAAAAAAAGACGATAGCGTCAAATAATTTTCCATCCCTTGCTTTTCAACGTTTAAAAGTACCGATTACAATTAACAATATCCATATCAGAAACACGGATGTGTATTACAAGGAACTAAACCCAAAATCCGGTAGAGCAGGATTGGTGTTCTTTAACAACTTAAATGTTCATTTGCAACATGTTAGCAACGATAGTCTGCAGCTTAAACAAAATCCCTGGATTAAAGGATCTTTCTCAACATTCTTTTTAGGAAAACCAAAACTCACATTGAATGTAGATTTTAATATGCTTGATACGCTTGGCGCATTTCACTATAGAGGGGTTTTGGGAGGAGCACCGGCAAGCTTTTATAACCAATTGCTCGAGCCTATTACTTTAGCGAGAGCTGAAAAGGGTTATGTGAATTCCGTTCGATTCAATATAACGGCAAATCGTTATGGCGCTAATGTCGAAACCGAAATGTTATATAATGATTTGAAAGTGGCCGTATTGGATGCAAGTAGTGGTAAACTGGAGAAAAAAGGCTTTCTCTCCTTGTTTATAAACTGGTTAGCAATAGAAGCGAACAATCCTTCAAAGGATGGGAAGCCGCCTCGTATTGCGCGGCACTATTATAAACACCCGCAGGAAAAGACTTTTTTTAATTTAATGTGGAAAGCGCTCTATTCCGGATTAAAAGTTAATTTAGGCTTGCCGGAGATATGATAAGTGAGCGCAAACTTTTTGCCTATATTTAGGTTATGGATTGCATATTATACATTCGAAAGAAATAAATCTATGAAACCCGTTTGGAAGTGGGTGATCGGCATTTTGTTAACGCTGATACTCGTTGTTATCGCTGGTCTATGGTATCTGGGAAATCACTGGCGACCTATTTTAAATGAAAAGATACACGAGATCGTTTTGAGCTCGAGCGACAGCTTATACCAGGTCTCTTATGATGATCTTGACTTCAACATGGTAACAGGAAATGCTTATCTGTATAATTTTAAGCTCACGCCCGATACTAATGTATACAATGAATTGAAAGCGCAGCGAAAAGCCCCGGATAATATATACGATATTTCCGTAGCCCGGTTAGCTATTCATGATTTTCACCCCAAACGAATTTACACAGAAAGGAAGCTCAATATTGATGAAATCATGATTGAAAACCCGGATATTAAGGTGGTCAATCAAACGCAGGCGTACAATGATAAGGTTCAGCCGAAGGATCAACGTACCCTATATCAAAAGATTTCAAAAATACTAAATGAGTTAACCGTTGAACATATCGCATTCGAAAACGTAAATATTGCCTATACCAATCGAAACGAAAAGAAGGAGAAGACGACGCGTTTGAAAAATGTAAATATCAACATCACCGATCTGCGCGTAGATTCCACCTCTCAGGAAGATAGCTTGCGCTTTTATAATGCTCGCTCGGTAGATTTTAAAATGAATGACTACCGCATTGCCACCGGTGATAGTTTATATTATATCGACCTAAAGGGAATTCAATTTACCTCCACTAATCGAACGATGGTATTAAGTGGTTTGCAAATGATGCCCCGTTATAGTAAAGTGGATTTCCATAAAAAAACGAAAATAGCGAAAGAGCGTTTTGAATTGCGATTTGATACCATCAGTATCAAGCACATTGACCTGTTTAAATTTTTAAAACAACAGAGATTATATGCAGGCGAAGTTGTACTTGGAAAATCAAAAGTTGAAATCTACCAAAATACAGCCTATCCGAAGAAGAAAGCAAAAGAAAAAATCGGAAAATTCCCGCACCAGGAGTTAAGAAAACTGGCTTTTCCGATTAAAATAGACACACTCACGCTAAAAGAAGCGCTGGTTACTTATCAAGAATATAATCTGAAAAGCGGGCAAATTGGAACAGTAAGTTTTCACAATACGCATGGCACTTTTTATAATATAACGAACGATTCGCTGGCGCTGATCCATAATCCCTATATGACCGCTGATATTCACTCGAAATTCATGAACAACGGTAAACTCCATATTAATTTCGGGTTTAATATGCTTGATAAGCTCGGGGCTTTTACTTATAAAGGTTCATTAACTGCAATGAATGCCAAAGCATTAAATCCGTTAACAAAACCGCTGGCAATGGTAGAGGTATCGTCGGGATATTTTGATCGACTCCATTTTAATGTAAAAGCGAATGAGTACAAAGCAGTGGGACGAGTCGACTTCTTTTATAGAAACTTGGCGGTACAGATAATAACCAAAGAGAGCGATGGGTCAAAATCTAAAAATGGAATGGTGTCAATCCTAACAAATAAATTTCTGATCAATGATAGTAATCCCGACGCGAACGAGAAATTCCATCCCGGGCCTATTAATTATAGGCGACCTTTAACCGCTTCCTTCTTTAATTTCCTATGGAAGAGCCTCTTTGAAGGGGTCAAGGCTAGCGTCGGAATTGATAAGAAGCGGGAGGCTAAATTAACAGCTACGGCAGAAGAGGCTGATAAGGCAGTT
The DNA here is from genome assembly GCF_054130995.1 of Olivibacter sp. SA151. Lineage (NCBI taxonomy): Bacteria > Pseudomonadati > Bacteroidota > Sphingobacteriia > Sphingobacteriales > Sphingobacteriaceae > Olivibacter > Olivibacter sp. SA151. The sequence goes on from NZ_CP096391.1 coordinate 748,584, forward strand.
GGAAAGCTCAAAAAGTTCTTTAAAGGAATATTCCATAAAAAGGAAAAAAAAGAACAACAAGACAGTCTTAAACGTCAATGATTAGTCATCGGCTATCAGCTGATTCCGATAGCCGATGGTTAGCTTTATCCTACAATGAAGTTCCAACCGAAAGGATCTTCAACTTTACCGTAACGTAACTGGTTAAGATAGTCCAATACCTTGTTCGAAAACTCACGGGTGGCGGGGTCGCTGAGCTTATAAATCTTACCTTCATATCCTATCTCCGAGATTGGTGTCAAAGTAGCAGCAGTACCGGCAGCAAAAGCTTCACTTACCTTGCCTGTCTCTATGCCTTCGATTAATTCTTGGACACTTACATCCCGTGTTTCGGTTTTGATTCCCCAGCTCTTAGCTAGATCCATAATGCTGTGACGGGTAACGCCTTGTAAAACAGTTTCAGACCCTGGGGTTATAAGCGTATCTCCCAACATAAATACTAAATTGGCAGTGCCTGCTTCCTCAATGTATTTATGCTCCTTGGCATCTGTCCAAATTAGTTGATCGAAGCCCTCGTCCTGTGCTAACCGAGTAGGATAGAGCGAAAGGGCGTAGTTGCCGGCATTTTTGGAGAAGCCAACACCTCCCGCTGCAGCTCGGGTAAAATAGGTTTCTACTTTTACACGTAATGGCTTATTGTAGTAGGCGCCAACCGGCCCCGTAATAATCACAAATTTATAGGACTTTGAGGGATGAACACCTAAAGCCGGTTCTGTACCGAACATAAACGGGCGAATATAAAGGGACGCACCGGTAGTTGGTGGCACAAAACTGCGATCAATATCAATCAATTTCTTTAGCCCGTCCATAAAGATCTCTCGAGGGACTTCAGGCATTTCCAACCGGACGGCAGACTTATTAAAGCGGTCAAAATTTCTGTCCGGCCGAAAAATGCTAACACGACCGTCTTCAAATTTATACGCCTTAATGCCTTCAAAAATAGCCTGCCCGTAGTGAAGGGCTGAAGTGGCAGGGCTCAGACTAAGGTTAGCATAAGGGACAATCTTGACCTCTTTCCATTCACCATCATCGTAATCCGCCACTAACATATGGTCAGATAAAATTTGTCCAAACTTTAGGTTGTTAAAATCAACCTTTGCTAATTGTGAGTCTTTCGTTAACTCAACTTTAATTTCATAAGAATGTGCCACGGTAAAAATATATAAGTTGTATGCCGTGCAATTTAGGAAAAAAAAGGAAAAGAAGGCAAATACTTGTAGCATGTTGTGGGGCGATCGCATTAAAAAAGACCGTTTATTCTTTCAGAAGGGTTTTGCAAAGGCATCTCTGTAACATGTTAGCTAAAATTTAGCGATTAAAACATTCCCTCTTCCGTTCCCTAATTTTAATGTTACTTTTGTAAAGAAGGGGATGCCTTTTGTTTTAGGTTACAAGCAATTGAAATACTTTGTTAAACACAGTTTACTTACTGTTTATTTTGGTGGTAAGTTATACGGTATAAAAAGAAATGTATGAAACAACTAATAATTGGTGTATTAACAGCCCTGCCTTTTTGGGCCAATGCACAGCAAGATTATGTGATTAAAGGAAATATAGGAAATGTAAATGCTCCGGCGAAGGCTTATATTTCTTATCGCCTAAACGGAGCTAATCAGCTTGACTCCACAAGTGTCATAAATGGCGCATTTTCGTTTAAAGGTGCAGTAGAAGAGCCGCTTAACGCTGTTTTAGTATTAGCCCATAAGGGGGAACCTGTAATGCAACTGGAAGCACCCGATATGATTCCTGTCTTTTTGGAAAAAGGAACGATTACGGTGCAATCGGCTGATTCATTAAGTAAAGCTACATTAGGCGGAACTCCATTAAATGTAGATCAATCGACCTTAAACAAGGCAATGGATGTGCTTAAGGCTGATCAGGCAAACATCATGAATGTATATTATGGAGCATCGGATGAAGAAAGAAACTCCGAAGAGTTTCAGAAGAAGTTTCAAGCACTTTATGAAGGTTTACAACAGAAGCAAATACAAATTGTAAGTGATTTCATTAAGAGCAAACCAAATTCATTAGTTAGTATGTATACCTTGCGATCTACGCTGGATCCCGGGAGAGATTATGAACAGGCACAACAACTATATAGTAGCCTGTCAAAAGACATACAAACAAGCAAGATAGGCGCAGAATACGGACAATCATTGAATGCAGCAAAAGGTACCAGTATCGGTGCGCAAGCCCCTGAATTTACCATGAATGATACAACAGGCAAACCGGTGGCCCTTTCCTCTTTCAAAGGTAAATATGTTTTGATTGATTTTTGGGCGAGCTGGTGCGGCCCGTGCAGGCAGGAAAATCCAAATGTAGTAGCGGCCTTTAATAAATATAAAGATAGAAATTTTACTATTTTGGGCGTTTCTCTGGACAGACCAAATGGAAAGGATGCTTGGTTAAAAGCTATTTCCGATGACGGATTGGCATGGACACAGGTTTCCGACCTGCAGTTTTGGAATAATGCAGCGGCTCAACTCTATGGCGTACGAGGCATACCTGCCAATTTTTTGATTGACCCACAGGGAAAAATTGTCGGAAAAAATCTACGAGGAGAAGAACTGCATGCCAAATTAGCTGAAATACTTCAATAGGAAAGAGTTTCGCTTTGAGAAAGCCATAGGAATGTTATGTTAAAGGAACGCTTTTGTTTTTCTTTTTTCCGCAAAAAAGAAAAACAAAAGCGTTCCTTTTCAAAGACAAGGCGCTAATATAAAATCCGAAGCTTAATAGTTGTAGTAATCTGCCTAAGCTCTTTTAAAAGCGTATCATCATAGCCTTTACTAATATCCGTTATTACATAACCGATATTTCCTTTTGTCATTAAGAATTGTGCAACGATATTAATATGGTGCTGAGCAAACACATTGTTTATTTGCGCCATAATTCCCGGGACGTTTTTGTGAATATGGATAAGACGATGTGCTTGATGAATGCGTGGCAATTGCATGTTTGGAAAATTACGGCTCATGGCTGTATCTCCCTTATTAATGAAGTCGGCCATTCTTTTAGGAATAAACTCGCCACTTCTTTTTTTATCCTTCTTGTCGTCAAAAAGAACAATTCCCATTTCATTACATAGCTCCCGATTAATGTGACCTTTACTGTTTCCGAGATAGCCAATGGTTTTCAGTTTCTCTGCCTGCGAAAGTTGCTCATCGGTGATATCTATACCGTTCGCCAAAAGAAGCATTCCGACATCTTTTACATATTTCTCTTCTAATGTTTCTTTATGGCGGATAGAAAAACCATCTCTCCTAAGCAGGTGGATAGCAATTTCCGGAACGTCGCCAACAATAAGACAAAGAATGCGATTTTTTGGATATGAAATAGCTCTGGGTAAATGATTGACGTATAAAAATTCGTCCAAGCTAGGTGTGATATGGTCTGCTTTTTCTGATACCGATTTGCGTTCAATGTTTTCTGTGAAGGCATAGAACTTTTCAATCAGACCCGATTCTTTTAATTGGAAGTCCGAATAACCATCACCAATACCATAAATAGTGCCGTCAAGATTCATTGTCTTGAGCAATTTTACCTTACCTCCCTCATCTGATAAGGGATTGCTCTCGTCGTAACCGACGATATTTCCATCCTCATCAAAAATGAATGTATTGGCATAAATATTTTCTGTTTTTATACCGTACGGAGTTACTACGGGGGTTATAAATTCTTTAAATCCGCCGGAAACAATCAATACATCTTCACTATGCTCACGAAGAAACACACGATTTCGAGAGAAAGATGAAGACACTTTCTTTTTGAGGGTACTGATCAATTTCTCCAGATGCGATTTGTTAGCCTGGAGAAGCTTCACTCGGCCCGCAAGGCTCTCTCGGAAAGAAATGTTGCCCTCCATTGCCGCGTTGGTTAAGCGTTCAATTTCCGTGTAGATCAATTCTCTGGCCGGATGATGTTCAAGGGAAATCCGGGCCAATTCATCAAGTGCTTCAACTTGTGTAAATGTACTGTCGAAATCAATGATGTAATAATGTTTCATGTCCGTAATGGGATTAAGCTTTAAAGATAGGCGAGAGAAGAACTTCCGCCTATCTAAATATGTTCACAAATTTCTTTTAACGTTTCGCTAATAGGCTTAAATGAAAAGCCTATCTTCTCTTTAAATTTTGCATTGGAGTAGGCTTGCTTTTCACGGGCCGCATGCGCAGTGTCGTGCGTTAATCCCGGTTGTCGGCCGGTAAACCATGACAAGACCTTCGCAGCCCTCCATGCTAATCCCAACATGCCCCTGGTTGCTAATTTATTGGGCGCAGGTTTACCAAGGTAATTCGCGCAAATGCGGAAGAGCTCTTGGTACGTCATATTTTCATTGTTAATAATAAAACGCTCTGCTTGGATATCCTTACTGTTCATTAAAATGATCGCGGCTCTGGCAACGTCTTCCACATCCACCAGACCTACACTGCCTTCCGGGTAATACCGCAGGCCATCTTTCAAAAGCTTAAAAATTGCACCGGTGTTTTCCTGGCCGCTTTGACAACCAATAATCAGCGAAGGGTTCATGATGACGGCATCCAAACCCTCTACCGTGCCTCGCCAAACTTCCATTTCTGCTTCATATTTTGAAATGGCATAACCATTCTGTGAACCGTCAAATTCCCAAATGTCATTTTCGTCGGAGAGCAGCTGTGGTGGCTTCGGCTTACCAATAGCAGCTACCGAGCTAACGTGTAATAGACGGGCACCGTATTGTATACACAGGTTGACAATGTGGGCCGTGCTGCTGCTATTGACTGCAACGATTTTCTTTTTGTCTTTTGGATCGAAAGAAATCATTGCTGCACAATGATAGACCTCCTTAACTCCGTCAAAGGCGTCTTCCAGTTCAAAATAATTGCTAATATCGGCTTCCAGCCACTGCAGGTTTGGATGTGTAAGAAGATCATTAGGAATGACTGAAGTTTGACGTTTGATCGCCCGAATCGTATTTCCTTCGGCGAGTAATCGTCTAAGAAGCGTTGAACCTAAAAATCCTGTTCCACCAGTAACTAATATCACCGTCTTATTTCCTATAGATTGATCATTAATACTTTCAAAAGTAAGTTAATAAATGGATATTTGCACAATCTTAAAGTAAATTGCATTAGCTAATCCTTTTTTCATGTCATTGATCGATTTTTTTTCTCCTATTGATGTTCAGCAATTAACCCCTCCGCATGGCTTCTTGACCAGTCAGCTTGGAGCGCATATAAAGGCTTTTGAAACGAAATTCCCGGATCAAGAAGAGGAGGCTTTTGATTTAGCCATCATTGGTGTAGCGGAAGATCGCCGAGCAATCGCTAATCAAGGGTGTGCACTTGCTCCTGATCATGTGCGTGAAAAATTGTATAGCTTGCACCGCGGTGATTACCTCTTGCGAATTGCTGATTTTGGAAACATACAAGCAGGTGAGCGGATAAGCGATACGTATGCTGCCCTGAAAATAGTGGTAGAAGAGTTAATAAAAAAGAATATTATTCCGATTATTATCGGAGGAGGGCAGGATCTGACCTACGCACAATTCCAAGGTTATGAAAAACTCGAGCAAAAAGTGGACCTGGTGGTGATTGATTCACATTTCGACTTAGACGAATCTATTGAAAATGAAAGTGAAACAACGTCACAAACCTACCTAACCAAGATATTACTACACCAGCCGAACTATCTTTTTAATTATAGTAACATAGGGTATCAAACTTACTTCGTAAGTCAAGATAGTCTGAAAGTGATGGATAAGCTCTATTTTGATTCCTATCGTCTTGGCTTGTTTACCGGAAAAACGGATCAGGCAGAACCTGTTATCAGAAATGCCGACTTATTAAGCTTCGATATCAGTGCTATTCGTTCTTCTGATGCTGCAGCCAATGCAAATGCAACACCAAACGGTTTCTATGGTGAAGAAGCCTGTCAGCTATGTCGCTACGCTGGGATGAGTGATAAGCTAAGTTCTATCGGCTTTTACGAGTTTAATCCTGCATACGATCAAAATGGACAAACTGCCATGTTATTAGCCCAAATGATCTGGTATTTTATTGACGGCTTCTATAACAGAAAGAAAGATTTTCCACTACAACCAAAATCATCTTATGTTACTTATCGTGCTTCATTAAACGATGATAGCTATGAATTGGTTTTCATAAAAAGTAAAAAAACAGATCGTTGGTGGATGCAGGTGCCTTACCCTAATACAAAGTCAGTAAACGAGCGTTTTCATTTAGTGCCTTGCCGATATGAAGATTATCTATTAGCCATAGAAGGCGAAATGCCCGACCTTTGGTGGCGGACATTTCAGAAACTATCTTGATTACCACTAAAAGCCTATTTCATGTAACCATACCAAGGCATGGTCAAACCATTTGTCGGTGGTTGTTTTATTGTGTAAACCAAAGCCATGTCCTCCATGAGGATAAGTGATTAGCTTGGAAGGGACCTGCTGTTTTTGTAATGCTTCGTAAAAGCGTTTGCTATTGGCAATCGGAACAGCGGTATCATCTTCTGCATGGACCAAAAGGGTAGGTGGCGTATCTGAAGTAACTTGTGTTTCATTGGAAAAATAGTTTACCATCTCCTTGTTCGGCATTTTTCCTAGCAAATTATTACGCGAGCCGCCGTGTGTAATGCCGGAGTCCATACTAATAACGGGGTAGATCAGTAACATAAAATCGGGGCGAAGACTGGTTTTCTTTGGATTATCAATTTTAACATCTTGATAATGTACACCTGCCGAAGAGGCCAAATGCCCCCCCGCAGAAAAACCGATAATACCGATTTTTTGTGGATTGATACCATACGTTTCAGCCTGCTCCCTAACAAGTTTGAATGCTTGTTGGACATCCTGTAGGGGGCCAATGCTCTTATCCTGCATCAAAGCTTCGTTGGGCAACCTATATTTTAGAACAAAAGCAGCAATACCGTTCTCTGCAAATTTTTTGCCTATTTGATCCCCTTCATGTCCCATGGCCAAAATGCCATAACCGCCGCCTGGACAAATAATAATGGCAGACCCCTTACTTTTGCGCTTATTTGGTGCATAATACTTTATCGCCGGGATACTGACTGACGATATTCGCTCGATACCATCCTTTCCTATCTCACTTACTTCTGTTACCGCCGTTTTATCCGGTCGTTCATTGGGAATCTTGCCGTTTGGGTAAATGGGTTGGAAATCACCCGTCTGTGCGCTTACTAAATGACATGTCATGCACGAAAGGATCAACATTTTGATTTTTAAGTTCATAAAAGTTTATAAAGCTAGTTTAAGAATCATGTATTCTGTTTTGTTGAAGTGTAGAAATGATACGATCATTTTAGATGCTCAATATAGCTAAATATCACGATTGATACCGAACAACCTAGTTTGACCCAAAATAATTACTCCATACCGAGTGCCCTAACTAAAATATTTCTTCTTGCAATGTGATCAAAAGAAAGTGTTTGAAATTCTTCTTCGATGAAATCATAAAGCGCAATAACTTTAGCCCATAGGTTCTTTCTCGTTTCTTCATCGTCATTAAGGCCTGCAAGCTCATCTAAGAAGGCCGCTAGCATATTCAATTCTTCTGCCTTATAAGCTTGTTCTCGGATTTGATCCATAAACACATCAGTGGATATAGCAACCAATGCTTTTTGGGAAGTACCATAATAGTGTTCTAAAGTATAAATTACCTCTTCCAGTGCTTTTGGTTCATGGTCTTCTATGATCAGCCTTTTCACCTTTGCCAGTGTATGGCTTAGTTGCTGCATTTGTGCGGTTAAAGAATCTCGTTTTAACATTTTTAAGCTATCAGTTTTCTGTTACTAGCAGTATTTCTTTGAGTTGGGCGTTATCAGTTATGGTTATGCTCGTTGTTTGTTATTCCGATAACGCTTCTAAAGACAATGCGACTACTACTACTACTACTACTACTACTACTCAACCACTTAACTACTCAACTACCTACCAACTTCCACTGGAGCCTCCGCCACCAAAGCTTCCTCCTCCAAAGCCGCCGAAGCCTCCACCTCCACCACCAAAGCCTCCGCCACCGCCGCCACCGAATCCTCCACCCCGGTTTCCTCCGCGTCCCATGCCGCTTAACATGGTAAGCCAGAATAGATCAGATGCACCACGGCCACCGATGACTTGCCCACCGCCCCCTTTGCCCCCACCTCTGCCGGCAAGTAAACTAATGATAACAGCAATTATAATCACAGTTAGGATGAGTCCACCGCTTCCACCTCCTCCTCTGTTCTTACGTGGTTCAGCTTTAAACTCTCCTTTCGTGTAAGAGATGAGCGCATCTGTAGCCCGATTAATTCCTGTAAAATAGTCGCCCTGCCTAAATGCAGGTGTAATAATATTTCGAATAATTTGAAAAGCGATGGCATCGGGTACGGCACCCTCTACACCATAACCGGTTTGGATAGTTACTTTTCTGTCTTCCTTGGCAACAAGCAACAAAATCCCATTATCTTTACCTTTTGTTCCAATACCCCATTGCTGGGCTAGTCGTACTCCATAGTCGGCTATGTCGTAATCACCTACCGAACGCATAATCACAACGGCTATTTGCGTTGAAGAGGTGTCAGCAAAAGCAACTAGCTTACTTTCAAGCTGCTGCCGCTGAGCATCCGTTAGCGTACCGGTAAAGTCGGTCACCAATGTTCTGGACGGGGGAGGGAAATCCTGAGCTTTTACTAAAGTTGATAAAAAGAATATAAAAGAAAAGAACAAGGTCTGGTAAGCTCTCATGTTTGCTTTATTTTGGACGATTCATAAACACAATATCATTAGGCAGTTCGTTTACATCGTCATGTTCACGTGGAAATAGAACTTTAAGTTTGCTTCCGGCAGATTCAATGCCCGCTATTATACCTTCTACTAAATTGCCAGTCTTGAAATAGGCCAGCATTTTATCCTTTGTAGTGTCCCAAAAGTCAGGTTCAACTTTATTGTTGATACCGGCATCGCCTATAATGGCAAATTTATGATCGTCAACAGAAAGGTAAATGAGTACACCATTGCGCAGGTTGGTTTTGTGCATACCAAGTTGGTTAAAACACGCTGCTGCACGAGAAAGTACTTCCTGATCGCATCTTTTCTCCACACAAATGCGGATTTCTCCGGAGGTATTTGCCTCCGCTAAACCAATCGCATGTGCAATGTGTTCTTGTTCTTCACTATTGAAAATATTCATCTCTTTCCGAAGGTTAAAGTGTGAAAGGCTTGCCCTCAGGCGAGCCTTCCGTGTGGTACATTATCGTTTAAAATTTCACTTCAGGCGCTTTGTCCGCACCGGCCTGAGAGGTGAAATAGCCCTTTGCTTTGAAGCCAAAGATACCAGCCATCAAATTATTCGGGAAAGAGCGGATTGTCGAGTTGTATTGTTGTGTCGCTTCATTAAAGCCACGACGCGCAACGGCAATCCTGTTTTCTGTTCCTTCTAGTTGAGCCTGTAAACCCTGAAAACTTTCAGTGGCTTTTAGCTCAGGATAGTTTTCCGCTACAGCCATTAAACGACTTAATGATCCTGTAAGAGCGCCCTGGGCGTCTTCGAATTTTTTTATGGCTTCCGGTGTTAGGTTCGATGGATCGATATTAATGGATGTCGCTTTCGCACGCGCTTCCACTACACTTGTTAATGTTTGCTGTTCGAAATTGGCAGCACCTTTTACGGTATTCACCAAATTCGGAATCAGGTCGGCGCGACGTTGATAGGCATTCTCCACCTCAGCCCATTTGGATTGAACATTCTCATCCAATTTAACCATACTATTGTAGCCACATGAGCTCAGCGATAAGGTGGCAATCAAGCCAACTAAACCAAAAATAAATCTTTTAATCATTGTCTTTTCTTTTAATGTTGATCATTTTTACCTGCTTAACAAACTTATGTAAAATGCTTGTTATTCACGAATACAAATACAAATTAGCCGTCTACAAGTAACCTCCGTTGATATTATCTCCGGAACTTATTCTGCTATAGCAAATGTTCTGCCATTTATTATAAACAACCGACTTTGTCAGTCCGGCTTTTACAGGACAACATATATTGCATATTTGATGGTTTTAAAAGAACGTTTATTTTAACTTCTTTCTTTCTTTTCATTAAGTTTTCGTTTTTTTAAGGCATTCAAGCTTTACTTAACGGGAAGGTTTCTTGACCTTTTTTTATTTAACTTTTGGTTTGATCCAAAAGTTACAAAAGATCAAGGCGTGTGTAGGCTACCTTGCACCTGATGGCAAAGCATCAACGGCGCATATTGGAGCCGTTTCACTTCCTCAATCCGCTTGGATACTGCACAATGAACAGAGGTGCAAATGCTTTGCTGCCCGTTGCGTCGGTATCCTCCAAGGCCGCTTCTCCCGCGCACAAGGCTATAGTACTGGGCTAAAGCTAATAAGTCGGGTTAAAAGTAGAAGCCTTCCGTTCTGCTAAAATATCGCCTAGGAAGTTTGCGGCTTGCAAGTTGATGCACTACCGTTGTAGCAAACTTCCAAGCGATGAGTTTATTCGCGTTCTGTCTATTTTTGGTGCTCATGAGCTCCCTACGGTCGGTTTTTGTTCTTTTTTGCGGAAACCACGAAGTAGCATGAGTGCTTTTTAAAACAAACAATAACGAATAAAAAGAAAAACAAAAACGTTCTTTTAATTTAAACAACAACCTCTTTACATTAAAAGTCAAATCTCGGAGGATTTATCTTGAGATAAATGACTGACAACAAAATTTTTTACCTTTGTATATCCTGGATAACAACCGGGCAATATAGTATGCAAAAAGAAATCGAATTAGCGGTGAATCCCGAAAATATTTCGGACGATCACTTCATCCTCCGACAGGCGGCCGCACAACTTAAGGTAACACCGAAACGTATCCAATCGCTTCAAATCAGAAAAAGATCAATTGATGCCCGCGGACGAAAAGTGGTGTACCGATTACGCCTCGTTATCTATATAGATGAAGCAGCACCCTTAGCCGTTCCGAAAATTAATTATCAAGACGTTTCAAAAAGCCAACCCGTTATTATTATAGGTGCTGGACCGGCAGGGTTATTTGCAGCCCTGCAATGTTTGGAGCTAGGTTTCAAACCAGTTGTCTTGGAACGGGGCAAAGCCGTGAAAGACAGGCGTCGTGATTTAGCGGCGATTAACAAAGCAGGTTTAGTTAACATGGAATCGAACTACTGTTTTGGTGAAGGGGGGGCGGGTACTTATTCCGATGGAAAGTTGTATACACGTTCTAATAAAAGGGGTGATGTGCAAAAGGTTCTGCAAATCCTCGTCGATCACGGTGCTACGCCGGACATCCTTGTGGACGCTCGACCGCATATCGGAACGAACAAACTACCACATATTATAGAAGCTATTCGCGAAAAGATCATTTTATTTGGAGGAGAAATACGTTTCGACTCCAAGGTAGTCGATATGGTCGTTAAGAATAAGAAATTACAAGGCGTTGTTTTACACAATGGGGAAGAGGTAGTTGGTAATCATGTCATTTTAGCTACAGGGCATTCGGCGAGAGATATTTTCTATCTTTTTGAACGGAAGAAATGGTTGGTTGAGGCAAAACCATTTGCTCTGGGCGTGCGCATTGAACATCCCCAGGAAATTGTCGATCAAGCCCAATATCATTGTTCGATACGGAGTGAGCACCTGCCACCGGCCTACTACAGCCTGGTTGAGCAAATTGACAATCGAGGCGTGTTTTCCTTCTGCATGTGTCCTGGCGGCATCATTGCACCTTGTGCTACCGGTGAGCGCGAGATTGTAGTGAACGGATGGTCGCCATCTAAACGAAATAATCCCTACGCGAATTCAGGAACAGTTGTTCAGGTGAACTTGGAAGACGTTGCAGGGGCGCACACAAATCCTTTTGCTTTACTCGCATTTCAGCAACAAGTCGAGCGAAAAGCATATGACCTGGGTGGTGGACAACTGGTGGCGCCCGCACAACGAATGATAGACTTTGTAGAAGGAAAATTGTCAGCCGATTTACCTATAAATTCTTATAAGCCTGGATTGAAATCCGTTCAATTAGAAGAGTTGCTTCCGAACTTTATATATAAGGCACTAAAAGGCGCCTTGCCACTTTTTGGAAAAAAAATGCAAGGCTATTATACAAATGAGGCCGTGTTGGTTGGTGTCGAATCCAGAACTTCTTCTCCGATACGCATTCCTAGAGATAAAGATACTTTACAACACCCCGAGATCGAAGGTTTATACCCCTGTGGCGAAGGAGCAGGTTATGCGGGCGGAATTGTTTCGGCGGCTATCGATGGCATGAATTGTGTTAGTAGAATAGGAGATAGGGAATAAGGTGTGAAGTGAAAGGTGTGGGGTGTAGCGTTAAAGGAGTGAGGCCCATGGCGTGCGGCCTAATGCTTGCTTATAGCAAGGTGGTAAAGCCTAAAGCAATACCAATAACGAACAACCAATAACGAACAACCAATAACCAATAACTAATAACCAACGACGAATAACAAATAAATAGACAAAGAATATGAAAACCCTTATATTAGGAGCTACCACTAACCCGGCGCGATATGCTTATTTAGCCGCGAATCGCTTGGTGGCAGCTGGCCATGAAATTGTTAATGTGGGAATCAAAAAGGACGCAGTAGCAGGAGTAGATATTGTCCCGCCCGGAGAGCCTTTACACGATATTCATACCGTCACCCTTTATATTGGGCCGAAACTGCAAGGACAATATTATGATTATCTTATGAAAACTAAGCCTAAACGTATTATATTTAACCCAGGTACAGAAAACGATGAGCTTGCTGCATTGGCGAAAACCAATGGAATTGAACCTGTTTATGCCTGCACGCTCGTTTTATTAAGTACTGGCCAATATTAAATAAATGTAGACTCCATGTTTGGGTTTTATGAGAGAACATAAACCGGATAAGTCCGAAATTAGCATTGTTGATATAGCAGAGGCCTTGAACGTTTCGGCTGCAACCGTTTCGAGAGCATTAAATGATAATCCTCGAATAAGTGAAGCAACCCGGAAACGGGTGAAGGACAAGGCAGAGGAATTAGGCTACCGACACAATAGCATGGCCTCGTCGTTAAGAAATAAGCGCTCTAATATCATTGGAATGATTGTGCCCAGAATCTCCATGTACTTCCATGCGATTTTTATTACCGCTTTACAGAATAGGTTGCAGGAAGAGGGATATAGCTTAATGGTTTGCCAGTCGAATGATTCCGAATCGATCGAACAGAAGCTGGCCGCAACCTTATACTCTTCACGAGTAGACGCCTTGGTCGTTTCGTTAGCGTTGTACACAGAGGATTATAAGCACTTCGATGGTTTCACTAAACAGGGCATCCCCTTAATTTTTTACGATCGGGTTCCAACAAAAAACTATGCAGCTCATATTATCAAAGGCGACGATTATCGTGGTGGTTTGTTGGCCGGCAATCATCTGATAGAAACCGGCTGTTCAAAAATTGCTTATATCTCGGGGCCATTGTCATGTAGTATCTATAAGGAACGAACGGAAGGTTTTCAACATGCTTTAGACAAAGCGAAAATAAAACTTGAAAGGAAATGGTGTTTCTATCAAGAACTTACGGCGGAAAATGCGTGGAATAGCCTAAGGCAGATATTTGTCGGTAAGGAGCGACCTGACGGCATTTTTGCATCAAACGACACAACCGCTTTAGCGGCTGTCGAGTTTGCTCGGGAACAAGGGATAAAAATTCCTGATGAACTGAAGATTGTCGGTTATTCAAACGATCCGAGAGCGTCTATTATTTCGCCACCGATAACAACAATCGACCAGCATCCTGTTGAAATGGCAAATCGGGTTGCCCAAAAATTGCTGAACTTGTTAAAGGATAAATCCCTAAGGGCTATAAATGATACGCGAGAAATCGTTCCCGTAACATTGGTGAGGCGAATGACAACGTGAAATTTATGCAAACGATTGTGTAATGTAATCGATTGCAATTACTACTTATTTCTACTATTTTGGCCGTCATAATCCAAACACTTAACCAATATAACGATGGCCAAAATAATCAAGCCGGTTTTTATACTTATAAGCATCATGCTATCAGGTATACAGTCTTTCGCGCAAACTAAAAGCATGAAAGAACTGATTCAAGCAAACTTTGATTTTGCAAGAGCGCAATATAAAGTGCTCGCCAATAATATACCATCTGAAAAGTTGCCTCAAAATTGGGATCCGAAAACAGGCAAAATCGACGCGCGCGACATTCAATGGTGGTGCAGCGGTTTTTATCCGGGATCATTATGGTTGATTTATGAGCAAACAAAAGATGAAACTATCCATCAAGAGGCTTTGCGAACGCTAAAATTGATTGAACCGAATAAAACTTTTACCGGCAACCATGATCTGGGGTTCATGATGTTTTGTAGCTTCGGAAATGCCTATCGTATCACGCGTGACAATGCCTATAAGGATATTCTGTTTCAATCGGCTGCCTCTTTAGCAACGCGTTATAGACCCGAAATTCAAGCGATTCAATCATGGAATAAAAATAAGTTCTGGGACTGTCCCGTGATCATTGATAACATGATGAACCTCGAAATGCTGAACTGGGTGAGCGATCATGGAGGCGATAAGCGATATAAAGAAATCGCGATCACACATGCGAACACAACGCTTAAGAATCATTTCCGTCCCGATTTCAGTTCCTTTCATGTAATTGATTATAACCCAAACAATGGAACGGTACGCAGAAAAGCTACCTGGCAAGGTGCTGCTAATAGTTCTGCTTGGGCAAGGGGGCAAGGCTGGGCGCTTTATGGGTATACACTCATGTACAGAGATACGAAAAATGAAGCCTATTTGAAACAAGCAGAAGGCATTGCCGCCTTTATCTTGAATCATCCCAATCTTCCGGAAGACAAAATCCCCTACTGGGACTTCGATGCGCCTTTCATGCCTTATGCTGAACGAGATGCCTCTGCCGGTGCACTTATAGCTTCCGCATTGTTGGAACTCGGGCAATATGTAGAGGGGGATAAAAAACGCTTGTATTTGAAAAGTGCAGAGCAGATGTTGCGTTCTTTAGCAAGTGATACTTACCGATCTAAACTTGGCGAAAATGGTGGTTTTCTTATACAGCATAGCACAGGCGCTTTTCCATTAAATTCTGAGATCGATAGACCAATTATTTATGCAGATTATTATTTTTTGGAAGCGCTTAAACGTTATAAAGATTGGTATTTATAGAGCATGCCAATTTCAGGTAAGTTATTAGGAGATGGTGTAAGTTAAAATTAATAAGGATGAAACGATTTTTCAGTATGATACTCGTCTTACTTGGCCTTTATTACTCAGTGATTGCGCAAGAGGTATCGAGAAAAGAAGTCGAGAAAATTAACTGGTTTAAAGAAGCAAGGTTCGGTATGTTTGTCCATTGGGGGCTTTACAGCATATTGGGTGGTACCTACAATGGAAGAACAATGCCGGATACAGCACTTGCAAACGGAAAAAGCTGGTATGCCGAATGGATACAGCAACGTTTAGAGATTCCCAATAACGAATACCAAGCCTTAGTCGAAAAATTTAACCCAAGTCGTTTCAATGCAGATGAATGGATTAAGGAAGCGAAGAACGCAGGGATGAAGTATTTTGTGATAACTGCCAAGCACCATGATGGGTTTGCATTATGGGACTCAAATGTCTCAAATTACGATATAGCGGCTACACCGCTCAGGGGCCGGGATATTTTAGGAGAGCTTGTAGATGCCTGTAAAAAATACGGTTTGAAATATGGCTTTTACTATTCGCATTGGCAGGATTGGGAACATCCCAATGGCGCTATTCCTTACTGGAAACCCGCAAGAAAAAGCCGTGATTTCGAAAAATATTGGAAAGAGAAGAGCCTGCCGCAAGTTCAGGAATTAATCGAACGCTATGACCCTGATTTATTGTGGTTTGATACTTGGGACGAGGAGGCGAAGGAATTGATTACACCTGCCCGAAGAGATGAGCTGATTCATTTAGTTCGAAAATTAAGCAGTAAATGTTTGATCAATGGACGTATAGCGATGCATGACCCCGGAAACGAGATCGATTTTTTGGAGATGATGGATAATGCCTATCCCAAACAATTGCTCGATAAACCGTGGCAAACGCCTGCAACCATGAATCATACCTGGGCATGGCATAGTAAGGATTTTAACTGGAAATCATCCGGACAAATGTTACGTTACTTGGTAAGTAATGCAAGTAAGGGAGGAAATTATTTACTTAATATTGGCCCTAAACCGGACGGTACGCTTCCGCTTCCGGCCATTAGACGGTTACGGGAAATGGGGGCATGGATGCTTACTCACGGTGACGCAGTATATGCCACGCAACCGCTTCGTGACGTACCAACAAACAAGGGAGTCGTTCTTACTCAAAAGAGAATAGAAGGTGGCCAAATTATCTATGCGCATATACTGGATGAACTTCCTGATAACACCTTAAAGCTTGCTATAGCTAAAGATAAGGTTCAGAACTGTCAATTGGTTGAAACGGGAGAGATGAGAAATGTAAAGAGTGATGGAAACAAGGGAGTTACGATTTCATTACCTGAAAAAGATCCATATGATAATGCCATACGTGTGTTAAAACTATACGTGAAAGAATAAAACATCAAACGGATTACTCCAATCAACTAGACCACTGCATATATGCTAAGCTACATGACCATATTAACCAATGTAAACGTTTGCGCCTTTCCTGACTTTCTTGTATATTAGCCCAATAAAACGCCAATTAGTTAGTAAAAAAATAAAAACTGAAATAATGAGCACTACGTATGAAACCCGTTATGCTTCGAGTCCAACCGAAACGAAAGGCATGGACACGGAGGCCTTGAGAAGTAATTTCTTAATTGAAAGATTATTTGAAGAAAACAAAATCACGTTGGTATATACCCATTACGACCGATATATTGCTGGCGGTGTCATGCCTATTGCACAGGAGGTAGTTTTAGAAACCATTGATCCATTGAAAGCACCTTACTTTTTGGAACGGAGAGAACTTGGATTAATTAATATAGGTGGTGCCGGTATTGTTAAAGTAGATGGTGAATCATTTGATATTGGCTTCAAGGAGGCATTGTATATTGGAAAAGGAAAGAAGGAGGTGATTTTTGCTAGTAAAGACCAAAATAACCCGGCTAAATTCTATATAAACTCGGCTCCGGCACATCATGCCTATCCTACCAAGAAAGTGACGAAGGCTGATGCCGAAATAGTCGAATTGGGAAGTTTGGAAACAGCGAACCATCGAGTTATAAATAAATTATTGGTATCAGGCGTGGTGGAAACATGTCAACTTCAAATGGGAATGACCGAGCTTAAAACCGGTAGTGTTTGGAATACAATGCCTGCACATACGCACGATAGACGTATGGAAGTGTATTGTTATTTCGAGGTCCCACAAGGTCAGGCGGTTTGCCATTTTATGGGACAACCGCAAGAAACCAGACATATATGGATGCAGAATGAACAGGCCGTCATATCACCACCTTGGTCGGTACATGCCGGAGCAGCTACATCTAATTACACCTTTATATGGGGAATGGCGGGCGAAAATATGGATTATGGAGATATGGATGGATGTGCCATTACAGAACTTAGGTAGTACATGCAGGTTATCCAATTAAAGATGGACAAGAAAAATAAATGGCTGGCGTTTGTTATAATGATGGTCGGCCTACTTTCCTGTAATAATAAAGATAAAGTAGGAAAACAGCTGGTAATAGCTAACACTTTAGCAGTTGATCGTGCGGAATTGGCCAGCATCCCTTACCGGGAATTTTTAAAGGTATACAATACCCATTCTGCACCTAAACGCTTCAAACTGGTTGATGATAAAGGTAAGGAATATGCTTATCAGTTGGAGAAAAAGGGCAGCGATAGTATTGTAAATGTGTTGATCTGGATAGCGATCCCTGCAAACAGTGAAGTCAGACTCCATGCCGTGTCGGGGGAGCCCGCCGCGGTCACGGCAAAGACATTTGCCCGCTACGTACCGGAACGATACGATGATTTTGCGTGGGAAAATGACAGAATCGCTTTCCGGATGTATGGTAAAGCCTTAGAAGGAAGACCGGATGATGCACAGGGGCTTGATATTTGGGCGAAGCGAACGGAAAAATTAGTTGTCGATGAGTGGTATAAAACCGGCGACTACCATAAAGATCACGGCGATGGATTGGATTATTATTCCGTTGGTATGACCTTAGGTGCCGGTGATATAGCACCTTATGCAGCCGATAAAATAATTTATTCAAAGCATTACCGTAAGCATGAAGTGCTGGACAACGGCCCGTTGCGCACTACCTTTCGACTAAGTTATGAACCTTGGCAAGTGAACGATCGTGTCGTGTCTCTTACTAAAACAATTACCTTAGATGCTGGTTCACAATTGAATAGAGTGGAGCTACTTTATCATTTCGAGGGCGGTGGGAAGCTTCCGCTAGTGGCAGGTATAGTGCTTCGTCAGGAAGAAGGAGGGAAGATTATAAAAAACCTGAGCAAAGGTGTCGCAGCCTATTGGGAACCTCCTCATGGCGAAGATGGAACCTTGGGCATAGCGGTGCTCGGGCAAACGGATCTACCTGAAATCACCGAAAATGAAGGTCAATTGCTGGCACATTTTAGTGCGATTGCCGACCAACCTTTGGTTTATTACAACGGCGGCGCTTGGGATAAGGCAGGAAAGATTCACAATGCGAATGAATGGGAACAATATTTAACATCCTATAAAGAAAAAGTAAATAATCCGTTAAGCATTTCAATAAAATAAAAATATGTCTATACTCAATAAATTTGATCTTAAAGGGAAACTTGCCTTGGTTTCAGGCTGCAAAAGGGGGATCGGTAAGGCAATGGCTATAGCATTGGCGGAAGCCGGTGCAGACATTATCGGTGTATCGGCGACCCTTGAATTATCCGACAGTACGGTCGCAAAAGAGGTGACAGCCCTGGGTCGTAAATTTTATGCCTATCAGTGTGATTTTTCAAATCGGAATGCCATTTATCAATTCATAGCGAAGGTTAAAGCTGATCACGAAAGTATTGACATCCTTGTGAACAATGCAGGTAATATCCTTAGAAAACCGGCCGCAGAGCATCCCGATGAATACTGGGACGAAATTATAGCCATTAATCAAACTGCCCAGTTTATTATTACACGTGAATTCGGAAAGGATATGGTCCAAAGAGGAAGCGGAAAAATTATATTTACAGCCTCGCTTCTGACTTTTCAGGGAGGAATTAACGTGCCCGGTTACGCAGCGTCAAAAGGTGCTGTCGGACAATTGACCAAAGCTTTTGCTAATGAATGGGCCGGTAGTGGCGTCAATGTCAACGCGATAGCACCCGGTTATATCGCAACGGATAATACATCAGCACTTCGGGCTGATGAAGAAAGAAGCCAATCTATTCTGGCGCGGATCCCCGCAGGAAGGTGGGGTGACCCCGATGATTTTAAGGGACCGACTGTATTTCTGGCCTCTAAAGCGGCCGACTATGTTCATGGTACGATTTTGACGGTAGATGGTGGTTGGATGGGGCGGTAAAAGAATTTTTTATACATCTCCGCTTGATTATTGGCAAGGTGCTTCGGTTTATCTATTCCCTTGCAACACCTGGTAAGAGGTTCATCAGTGAATCTATCTGCTCTTTTCTTTCAAAGATAAAAGAGCAAATATTTGATAAGAAATTGATTAATAAAATCTTTTTTTATGATTGCAACGAAGATTAATCAACCATACAACAAAAAGCATAAGACGACGTTATAAGAAAAGTGTAACCCATCATAGGGTTGCACTTTTTTATATCCGGGATTTCGGTACAGAGTTCGAGCATGATAAGAAAATTAATCAAAAGAAACCTTTTACAACTACTGCTATTTCTTCTTGCGATCGGCGGCTGCTCTACCGGCAAGCAAGTCGCGACAAAGGGGAATAAATCACTTACGGAAACAATTGAACAACGCTTCAAACATGCAAGTACACAGTACAAGCTACTCATGGAAGAGTTGCAGGAAGATAAATTGCCAAAAACTTACGTTAAGGCAAATAATTTCCTCGAAACGAGCGGTTCAGATTGGTGGACAAGTGGTTTTTATCCCGGAACATTGTGGGCCCTTTTTGAAGAAACTAATGATAGTGTCTTACTCAAAGAAGCGCGGCGAACGTTAAAGCTCTTAGCTAAACAGCAGACAAATGATAAATTGGCTGACCTCGGGGCCATCATGTACAATAGTTTCGGTACAGCGATGAAAATAGATCCACAGGTATCTTATCAAAAAACACTTGTAGCCAGTGCCAAAACGCTGATGAAAAGATATAACGCTAAAGTGAAAGCCATTCGTTCTTGGGATACCAGACAAAATGATAAAGAATTTGTTGTTGTCATCGATCATCTCATGAATCTGGAACTGCTGTTCTGGGCTACGCATGCTACCGGTGATTCCGCTTATTATAAAGTTGCATGCAACGAGGCCGAGACGATTTGGAAAAATCATATACGGCCCGATTACAGCACCTGTCAGATTGTGACTTTTGACACCAAAACGGGGAAGGTTAAACATAAACGCAATGCGCAGGGCTACAACGACGAGTCTTGCTGGGCAAGGGGGCAGGCTTGGGCATTATATGGTTTTACCGTACTCTATAGGGAAACAAGCAATCCAACCTATTTGAACTATGCCGAACATATTGCAGAGTACATCCTGAATGAGCCAAACTTACCAAAAGATAAAGTGCCATATTGGGATTTTAATGCCCCGGATATTCCTAATACTTATAGAGATGCCTCTGCCGCAGCAATTATGTCGGCCGCTTTTTTGGAGTTAAGTGGCTATAGTACCAACAACGGTAAAACATACTTCAAAGCCGGTGAAGCAATGCTCGAAACCTTGGCATCTCCCGAATATACTGCGCTTTTGGGAGCTAATGGCGGTTTTATCTTAATGCATGGCGCAGGCTATATTCCCGTTATGGCTGAAGTGGATGTGCCATTGCCTTATGCTGATTATTATTATATACAGGCACTGAAGCGTTATAAAATGTTGACAATGAATAGTTCAAATCTCAACGCAAGCTTTAGATATCCCTAATTCGTAAGCGATGATACTCGTCTGTTAGTCAAATCAACTATAATTGCTGTCGAAATGACATTTTCTTAAAAAAAATATATAATATTTTGCAGCTTTATTTTTTTGCTAAAACGCTTTAATTATATTTGCCTCACGTTCCATTAAAAATTATAAACACGTTAATGAGTAATAAAATTGTAGTAGGTTGTGACATCGGAGGATCACATATCTCAACAGCATTGGTCAACCTGGAAAGCAAATCACTAGTCAATGATAGCTTCGAACGGCGCTCAGTAAATTCACACGATACAGTTTCCGAAATTATTAGTGCTTGGACTGATTGTATTAAAGCCTCATTGCAAAAAGGTGGTTTTGAGAAGCTTGCAGTGGGGATTGCCATTCCCGGTCCCTTTGATTATGATCAGGGCGTTAGCTTAATGAGGGGACAGAATAAGTATGAAGCCCTATACCAAGTCAATGTGCGAAATTTATTGGCCAACCAATTAGGGATCGATCCTTTGCAAATAAAGTTTATAAATGATGCTGCTAGTTTTCTACAGGGTGAGATGTTTGCCGGTGCCGGAGCTGCCTTCAAAAAAGCTGTAGGCTTAACATTAGGTACGGGGCTGGGGAGTGCTTTGTTTTTGAATGGACATGCAGAGGATGGTGATCTTTGGTGTGCTCCTTTTCGAGAAGGGATTGCGGAGGACTACCTCGCCGGGCGATGGCTAAAGGATACGTATTGCCAGCGGAGTGGGCAGCATATAGAAAGTGTGAAGGCTTTGTGCGAGCTCGTTCCCACCGATGATGTTGCTAGGGGCGTTTTTCGTGAGTTCGGCGAAACATTAGGCGTATTCATTGCCGACTATCTACTCATTAAATCGCCGGAAGGTTTAGTCTTAGGCGGCAATATTAGCAAGGCACATGGCCTTTTTTTGGAACATACCCACAAATTATTGAGTAATAGAGGTTTTACTTTTCCAATCGAAATAGCAGCCCTCGGAGAGATGGCGGCGATTTACGGCGCAGCCGATATGCTAAAATAATAGCTTCAGTTCGGTTAAGGCGCTGATACTACGTTTAACATCAATGGGTTCTTCAAGCCCGTTCGGATTAAAGTAAATGGCATCTAGCCCGAAGGCCTGTGCCCCTCGGATATCGGCCTCAATGCTGTCGCCTATCATAACACTCTCTTCCTTTGATGCCTTGGCGGCAGTTAAGGAGTAATGGTATATGTCGGGATGTGGTTTATGTACGCCCACGTCTTCAGAGATGATTATTTGCGAAAAGTACTTTTTGATGTCTGTTTTTATAACCTTTATTTCTGCAGCATCTTTAAAGCCATTTGAAATTAAATGTAAAACGTATTTCTCTTTTAAGTAGCTCAGTGTTTCATGCACTCCCGGAAATAAGTTCGTTTTATGCGGACATAAACGAAGATAGTCAGTCTCAAAGGAGCTCGGAAAAAGCGTAGGCGATAAACCCAATTCTTGAAAAGTGTCCGCAAATCTCGCCCTTCGTAATTCTGTTTTATCAATCTTTCCATTATGGTATAGAGCCCACACCCGTTGATTATTACGGGTATAAGTTTCTATAAATAGATCTGCTGATGAAATCCCGAGATCAACAAACTTATAAGAAATAAAAAGTTCGTTTAGTGTTTCCTCTGCATTTTTGTCGAAATCCCATAAAGTATGGTCCAAATCAAAAAAAAGATGCCTCTTACCTGTGTACATACTACAAAGATAGCTATACTAGTCATAAGTTGTTATAACCATTATCACATTGGCTAATTATTTCAGCTTTTAGCCATCAGCAGTCAGCTATCAGCTTTCGGTCGCGCTGGCCTCTCTAATCATGTCAGCTATCATGACATTGGCTAATTATTTCAGCTTTTAGCCGTCAGCAGTCAGCTATCAGCTTTCGGTCACGCTGGTCTCTCAACTCATGTCGGCTATCATCACATTGGCTAATTATTTCAGCTTTTAGCCATCAGCAGTCAGCTATCGGCTTTCGGCCACGCTGGCCTCTCTAATCATGTCGGCTATCATCACATTGGCTAATTATTTCAGCTTTTAGCCGTCAGCTATCAGCTTTCGGTCGCGCTGGCCTCTCTAATCATGTCGGCTATCATCACATTGGCTAATTATTTCAGCTTTTAGCCATCAGCAGTCAGCTATCAGCTTTCGGTCACGCTGGCCTCTCTAATCATGTCGGCTATCATCACATTGGCTAATTATTTCAGCTTTTAGCCATCAGCAGTCAGCTATCAGCTTTCGGTCACGCTGGCCTCTCTAATCATGTCGGCTATCATCACATTGGCTAATTATTTCAGCTTTTAGCCATCAGCAGTCAGCTATCGGCTTTCGGCCACGCTGGTCTCTCAACTCATGTCGGCTATCATCACATTGGCTAATTATTTCAGCTTTTAGCCATCAGCAGTCAGCTATCGGCTTTCGGCCACGCTGGCCTCTCTAATCATGTCGGCTATCATCACATTGGCTAATTATTTCAGCTTTTAGCCGTCAGCAGTCAGCTATCAGCTTTCGGTCACGCTGGCCTCTCAACTCATTTCGGCTAATCATCACATTGGCTCATCAACTACTTAACTACTTAACGATTCAACTACTTAACTATTTACCTTTTCTCCCCATAAGCTAAATCACCGGCATCCCCAAGTCCGGGGACAATGTAAGCCTTGCTGGTCATTTCGCTATCTACTACACCAATCCAAAGATGGGCTTTGGGCAAATAAGCTTTAATATGCTCAACGCCCTCTTCACTCGCAATTGCGGCAACAATATGCAATTCTTTGATGTCATAGGTCGCTAGCAGCTCTTGACAGCTTAATACCATGCTGCTACCCGTAGCAATCATTGGATCGATCACAATAACTGTCCGACCTTTCAAATCAGGAGAGGTTAAATACTTACGCTCGATTTCGAAGGCACCGCTTTTTTTTGTTTTTCTGTATGCGCCAATAAATCCACAATCTGCACGATCGAAAAAATTTAAAAGGCCTTCATGCAAAGGAAGCCCGGCACGGACAATCGTAATCAGTACAGGTTGCGCTACCAATAAGGACGTTTCAGCGGTACCTAGCGGTGTTTCTACCTCGGTTGCCCTGAACGCTAATTTCTTGCTTATTTCATAAGCAAAGATTTCGCCCAAACGCTCCATGTTGCGACGAAAGCGCATTCGGTCCTGTTGGATAGTGAGATCACGCATTTCAGCAATGAAATGATTCGCAATGCTGTTTTCTTTACTTAGAATAAAGGCCATGTGTTCAGACAATTTGGTGTTGGTTTGTACGCACTTAGTAATTAACAATCAAACAGCTTTTTCGTATCTTTGTTTACCATAACGATAACAGAATTCGTTAGCGGTCCAAATAAATATCAATTACGCCTTTAATAACGTAAATTGAATAAGCAACGGAACATTAATAAAAAGCATTGGAGCATTACAGACGCAAAAAGTTTTGCTTAGGCGTAATCTCCACGGCCATTAAATAAATCACTCAATGAAGCCGAGATATAAATAATATTGACACACAAGGTAATTATTAGTGACTCGAGCTCTCATTGGCAATTAAAGAAAATAATAGATGAAATTTACAATATCCTCTGAATACGTTCCTACAGGTGATCAGCCCGAGGCCATTCGACAATTGGTTGAAGGAGTAGAAGCTGGGGAACATTATCAAACACTATTAGGCGTCACCGGTTCGGGTAAAACTTTTACCATTGCCAATGTGATTGCGCAAACACAACGGCCAACCCTTATATTAAGCCATAATAAAACCTTGGCAGCGCAGCTTTATGGTGAAATGAAGCAGTTCTTTCCCGAAAATGCGGTAAACTATTTCGTTTCTTACTACGATTATTATCAGCCGGAAGCCTATATTGCTCACTCCAATACCTATATAGAAAAAGATTTACAGATTAACGATGAGATTGAAAAATTACGTTTACGCACAACATCAGCCTTGATGTCAGGACGAAGAGACATCGTTGTCGTTTCGTCAATCTCTTGTATCTACGGTATGGGAAACCCTGAAGATTTTTCACGTTCCGTATTTCGCTTCGGCGTTGGTACCACCATCAGCCGAAATGCCTTTTTACATCGTTTGGTGGAGATTCTATACGCAAGAACAGCCGCTGATTTTAAACGGGGAACTTTTAGAGTGAAGGGTGATACAGTGGATGTTTTTCCGGCTTATATGGATGACGCCTATCGAATTACTTTCTTCGGAGATGAAATTGAAGAACTGAGCGTCATTGATCCTGTATCGGGAAAAACGTTAGATAAGATGGAGACGTTGGCGCTATTTCCTGCTAACCTTTTTGTGACGCCTAAAGAAAAATTTACACAATCCCTATGGGCTATACAAGATGAACTAGTACAACGAAAGGAACAACTCGTGAAGGATGGGCGGATGCTCGAAGCAAAACGTTTGGAAGAGCGTGTAAATTATGATTTGGAGATGATGCGCGAGTTAGGTTATTGTAGCGGTATCGAAAATTATTCACGCTTTTTTGATGGCAGACAACCTGGTATGCGCCCCTTCTGCCTGTTAGATTACTTTCCCGACGATTATTTAATGGTAATTGATGAAAGTCATGTGACGGTCCCCCAAATACGGGCTATGTACGGTGGCGACCGCTCTCGAAAGATATCACTTGTAGAATACGGTTTTCGCTTACCGGCGGCGCTCGATAACCGACCGCTGAATTTTCAGGAATTCGAATCAATGGCGCCGCAAACCATTTATGTGAGCGCTACGCCCGGTGATTATGAACTGCAAAAAACGGAAGGGGTAGTGGTAGAGCAAGTGATTAGGCCGACAGGTTTGTTGGATCCAACCATTGAAATTCGACCGGTAGTTAATCAGGTTGATGATTTACTCGATGAGGTAGATAAGGTAACCAAAGAAGGAGGAAGGGTTTTGGTAACTACACTCACAAAAAGAATGTCGGAGGAGCTTACAAAATATATGAGCCGATTAGGAATAAAAGTACGTTATATTCACTCCGAGATAAAAACGTTGGAACGGGTGGAGATCCTTCGTGGACTTCGTTTGGGTGAATTTGACGTGTTAGTGGGAATAAACTTGCTGCGTGAAGGACTGGATTTGCCCGAAGTAACTTTAGTGGCAATTTTAGACGCCGATAAAGAAGGTTTCTTACGTTCACAAACTTCCCTAATACAAACGATTGGCCGAGCGGCGAGAAACGACCGGGGGCGTGTCATTATGTATGCCGATAGTATTACTGATAGTATGCGGGCAACGATCGATGAAACCAATAGAAGGAGAGAGAAACAAATTAAATATAATGAGGAGCATGGTATTGTGCCTCGTACGGTCGGCAAGTCAAGAGAAGCCATTATGGAACAGACATCGGTTGCCGATTTTAAAGGAGGAGCGGCGAAGGCCTATGTCGATCCGGATCCTGCCAGCAGTGTAGCGGCTGACCCGGTGGTGCAATATATGAGTAAAGCACAACTGCAGAAGGCAATCGATACTGCAAAAAGAGACATGGAACGGGCAGCGAAGGATATGGATTTTTTACAGGCAGCCAAACTTCGCGATGAAATGTTTGCCCTTGAAAAAACAATGAAGGAGAAGTTTTAGCGAGGTGTTAGGTATAAGGTACGGGCATGAGGTGCAGGGCAGTATCAACCCTAACCCCTACACCCTAAACCTTCCACCTTTAAAGCGTGTATTTAAAAGTAAGCCCAAATCTACCGGCCTCAAATTCCGAATCGGGCGAAACTATCCAATAGGGACGCCAGTCGAAACCAACACTTAAAGGAGCCTGTGGAACCTTAAATTCAAGACCTGCCTGTGGGCGGAAGGCAAATCCGGTATCGCCATCGCCAAATAACACCTGCGGACCAATACCTACGTTCCACATAAGCCCCCCTGCATTAGGAACTTGTTTGTTATAAGAGTATTCTACGCCTAGAATAGTTATATCGTTACCAAATAATACCATAGCTTGTCCGGCATTGTTTTCCGTGAAGAAATGTTTTACATGAGGACCGACATAAGTGCCACCGTTTCCTAGATCTAAAAACAAACCAAAACCGGTGTTGTAGGGAGCTCCGCTTTGGGCTGAAGCCGTTTTTATGGTCAGAGCCCCGAGTAACATTAAAAAGATTGAAAGGAAAAGAAATTGTTTCATCATTAAGTTAGAATTATTTTTTTTTGAAAAACCATTGGCTCAAAATTGAAGCTTTATTTTCTTTTATGCTATCCTATACATTCGGGATTTTATTCTAATGGTTTTCAGGTATATTCTTGTTTTCTTTACAATTATGCTTGAGAGAATCGATAAATTTGTTTGTTAGTCGCCCATTGCTTATGCATTACTTTTTAGTTTTTTATCTATCGTTCTTCCCCTGCTATTCGCTATTTGCGCAACAAAGGTTAGCGTTTAATGAAGATAGTTTGAAGAATGTACTAAAAAGTGATGCGAGCGAGCGAAAGAAGATAAGTGCACTTCAGGATTTATCCGATCACTGGCTTTACATCGATTCAGCAAAATCGATGGGTTTTGCGCAAGATGCCTTCAAGAGAAGTGTTCGATTGAAAGAACCTTTAACGCTTGCCATTGCACATTATTATGTAGCAGGGGTTTACATGGAGCATTATAATCTGTCTGAAGCGCGACGAGCATTTGAAAAAGCCAAAGCTTTACTGGAAACAGATACATCCCACAGCGCACAGCGTTATCTTGCACGGGTATGGCATAATATAGGTGCTATAAGTCAACGCGAAGACGATACAGAGACTTTTTTGAGATTGCTGATCGAAAAAGCCTGTCCGATTCTCGAAAGAATAGGTGATTCATTGCTCTTGGCAAACAATTATTACGATATCGGTAATGTTTTTGCCGACATTAAGCAGTATGACAAGGCATATTCCTATTTTCAACGTGCAGCTCTTATTTTCGCTGATCATCATGAATATGCGGATGCTGTTAACAGTCATTTAGGTATCGTGAAGGCCTTGCTTTATCAAGAAGACTTTTCACCCGCCAATCGGGAGCGAATGCAAGCACATCTCAATTTTGCTTATAAGCAATTAAAGGATTATCCGCAAGCCTATCCCTGGACGAACTACTATGTCCTCGCAGGAATGTACCAACAATATGTTGAAAAGAATTTCGATCGCGCGCTGAAAAACTTTAACGAAGGAATCACTTTCGCTAACCAGCGCCAGGAAGCATACAATCGCATCGAGCTCCTTAACCGTAAGTATTATTTATATTTCGAGAATCAGCAGTACGATAAGGCAAAGGAAATGGCTTATCGCGTCTACAACGAAAACAAAGCCTTCCCTTTATCCCGAAATAAACTGATTAGCTTGAGGAACCTTGTAAATGTAGAAGAGGCAGTCGGCAATAAAGCTAAAGCTTTTGCGCTTTTGAAAGAGTATCTTGCGCTGGCCGACACAGTGAACGAAAAGCAGACTAACGTAAAGATAAACCTAATAGAAAAGAAATATGAAGATGCAAAAAAAGAAAAGGAGATCGTATCACTAAAGGCCGAAAATGAGCTTAATTCAGCGGCCTTGAAATACAATAAAACGATGCTGGTCTTTATCTGTATTGTGTTGGGGTGCCTATTGATATTGCTTGGGCTTGGATACTTACTCTATCGAAACAAACAACGGTTAGCAAAGCAGCAGTGCGATTTGCATGAAGAACAGCTTCAGCGTATGCAGAAAGAGCAACAAATACGATTTTTTAATGCTATGTTGCAAGGACAGGAGCAAGAAAGAAAGCGTCTGGCAAGTGATTTACACGATGGTTTAGGCGGATTGCTGTCAAATGTAAAATTGCTTTTATCTAAAAATCCCTGTGTAAGTCCCGAGCCGCAAGCACAAGAGCAACACCGGATTATTCTTAATAAACTCGATGTAGCTGTAAACGAGTTGAGAAGAATCGCTAGGAATATGATGCCGGAAACTTTATTGCGTTTTGGCTTAGTAACCGCACTTCGCGATTTTTGTGAAGATCTTGAGCGATCCGGGATAAACATATCTTTACAGACCTATGGTTTTAGTTTAGAGGATGATAAAGATCGGCAAATTATGGTTTATCGTATTTTGCAGGAATTGATCAATAATGCCGTGCGACACGCTGGAGCAAACACCATTCTGGTGCAGTGTATTCAAAACGACGGAAAGGTTTTTATTACCGTAGAAGATGATGGCTGTGGCTTTGATACCGACGACCAACAAGGAAAAGGAGTGGGGTTGCATAACGTGAAGAACAGGGTAGCTTATTTGAATGGCCAGTTGGATATTCAGTCTGAAAAAAATGTGGGAACAACAATTAATATAGAATTCAATGTCAATAAAGCATATATCCCTACTTATCGTTGACGATCATCCTGTGGTGCTGGAAGGTATGAAGGCCTTATTGTCTGATAACGAATCGGTAACGGTCAAAGCTTGCTGTCATGATGGCGAAAGTGCTTTACGGTTTTTAGCAGAAAACAATATCGATGTAATTTTACTCGATATTAATTTGCCGGATATCAGTGGTATTGATCTGTGTAAACAGATTAAGCAGCTCCATCCGCATATTCATATTATCGGCATAAGCAATTATAATGAGCGAAGCATGATTACCAAGATGCTGCAGAATGGAGCTAATGGTTATGTGTTAAAAAATGCAAGCGCGGAAGAAATTATCAATGCGATCCAATCTGTTGTAAACAAAAAGCTCTATTTCAGCCCGGAAGTGCAGCAATCTTTGTTCGAAGCAGCTTTGCATGATCCCATGAATTTACCGAAACTTACCAGGCGCGAACAGGAGGTGCTTCGGTGTATTGCGGAGGGAAAAACAACGGTGGAAATTGGCGAAACACTGTTTATTAGTCCGCATACAGTAGAGACCCATCGAAGAAATCTGATGCAGAAATTTGAAGTTTCAAATGCGGCAGCCCTCATCCGCGTAGCCACGCAATATCAGCTGATCTAGTCAATTAGCTAATTACCACATTAGCTAATTAGCTAATGACTTTAAAAGCATCCTCTACTTTCGTTACCTTGCCAAAGGGGGCTCCCGTCGAGTGGTAAAACATACAGATCCATCCTTCTTCTGCTGCTTTGTTTCCGTATTCTTCCCGAAGTTGCATAGCTTTCTTACCGTCAAAATCATATTTAGCAACAAACTTTCGGAGAAGCTGCTCCGGTTCGGGAAGCTCGTCTCCTCCAAAAAAATAATGTGAATTGTTCTCGCTGATATGAAATACTTGATGGAACTCTGTATGGCCACCACTGTGCTCGTAAGTAATGGTGTCGTTAATACGCCCATTTCCTTCCACTAACTCTAGATTTCCGCTACGTTGCAGCACATCAAAAATTGCGGTTTTGTAAGAACCCGACTTTCCGCTATAACCAGTTTCCCACTCTCCACGTGAAACAATATACTCCGCTTCGGGAAAAGCCAGTTGTAACTTGCCTTGGTGCTCGAAAACCATACCACCGGCATGGTCTTGATGTAGGTGCGACATCAAAACAAAACTTACGTCACGAGGATCAAATCCTGCCTTCTTGATATTATTATGTAGTGCCAGATTGCCAAGATCATCCTTATATCCTAATCCAGTGTCCAGTAAAATCAGATCCTTAGCGGTTTGGATGAGTAAGGGGTGAATATGAATAAACAAAGAGCCTTTTCGATCTTTCGGATCATCTTTTAAGGGATCGAAAGGGATAAATTTTTTGCTGCTATCAACAGAATAGGAACCTTCATAAAGTGAGAATGCTTGCATGCGAATAAGTTATAAGTAATGAGTTATAAGTGATAAGTAAACTGCCGTGAATGATTGGACCACGTATAATGTATAACCTAAAACTTACAACTAAAAAAGCGTATATTTACCCATTGATTAGCGCAAACTTAGACAAAATGCTTTTTTTTCACAAGTGTTCGTTGCGTGTTCGGGCCTCTGTCATACAGGAATGCAGATGCATGCAGCCTACATCGTGTACAAAGTATCCGTCACTCTCTTATTAGCCTTTGAGAGATACAGTTTAATAGGTAAAAGTATATGCAAAAAAGGTGGGTTGAAAGAAATACAGTTGATACAGATGTCGTTACTTCCTTATCAAAGGCTCTTAATATACATAAGGTCTTAGCAAGATTGTTGGTACAGCGAGGCGTATTCGACTTTGAGCAGGCACGGAAATTCTTTAGGCCTTCACTCGACGATCTCCATAGCCCCTTTTTGATGAAAGATATGGACCTTGCTATTCGCCGTATTGAACAGGCTATCGGCATGAAGGAAAATATCTTGGTCTACGGTGATTACGATGTGGACGGAACAACTGCAGTTTCAGTACTTTACAGCTTTTTGAAACGGTTTTATAACCATATAGGATATTATATCCCTGATCGGTATAAAGAAGGTTACGGTATTTCCTTCCAAGGTATCGATTATGCAGCAGAAAACAACTATTCGCTAATTATTGCATTGGACTGTGGTATTAAATCAGTCGACAAAATTGAGTATGCAGCACAAAAGGGCATCGATTTTATCATTGGTGATCACCATACGCCGGGGAACGAATTGCCCAAGGCAACGGCGGTTTTGGATCCAAAGCGAAAAGATTGTAACTATCCATATAAGGAGCTATCAGGTTGCGGTATCGCTTTCAAAATTATTCATGCTTTTGCAAAGACAAATCAGTTAGAGGAAGCAGAAGTTTTTCAATATCTCGACCTTGTTGCGGTGAGTATAGCTTCGGATATCGTACCGATAACTGGAGAGAATCGGGTGTTGGCATATTACGGATTAAAGAAATTGAACAATAATCCAAGCTTTGGACTAAGGGCTTTGGTTGACCTTTCCACGAAGGCCGGTGAAATGAATTTAACAGACGTTATTTTTCAAATTGGCCCACGGATCAACGCCGCAGGTAGAATCGACCATGCAAAAGATGCGGTAAAACTATTGATTTCAAAAAGTTTAGAGGAAGCAAAAAACTGTTGCGGGCTAATTGACGTACAGAATATGCAACGGAAGGATTTTGATGCGCGGATTACAGCAGAAGCGCTCGAAATTATTCAAAAAAGTGAAACGCTTATTAAACGTAAAACAACCGTCGTCTACCAGGAAGATTGGCATAAAGGCGTTATTGGTATCGTTGCTTCACGTTTAACAGAAAAGTATTACCGTCCGACAATTGTACTTACGAAATCAAACGGTCATGTAGCCGGATCTGCTCGATCTGTGGCGGGCTTCGATTTATATGAGGCGCTATCTGAATGTAGTGACCTATTAGAGCAGTTTGGGGGACATAAATATGCTGCGGGGCTAACAATGAAAGCAGAAAATGTGCCCGCATTGCAATCGAAATTTGAAGCGGTAGTGGCACAAAGTATCGCTCCCGAATTGTTGGAACCTGAAATTTCAATTGATGCAAAAATCCATCTAGCGGATATTACACCAAAATTCTTTCGTGTTTTAAAACAATTTGCACCGTTCGGACCCGAGAACAACGCACCTGTTTTTATTGCCAAAAATGTGTATTCTGTAGGCGAGGCGCAGTTGGTAGGAGCGAACCACCTAAAGATGTATATTACACAGGAAGGAGCTCCGACCTTTGATTGTATTGGATTTGGCTTAGGGGAATATATAACACATATTAATAAAGGAATACCTTTTACCGCATGTTTCTCTATTGAAGAGAACGTATGGCGAGATAAAAAAAATATTCAATTAAATTTAAAGGGAATTAGGTTGATGTAAGCTTTAAGCTTGCAGCAGATGACTAAAAGCTTAAAGCTAGTATGATATTAAAGGCAGAACATCTGGTAAAGAAGTATAAACAGCGTACGGTTGTAAACGATGTGTCTTTTCATGTCGAGCAAGGAGAGATTGTTGGATTATTAGGACCTAACGGTGCCGGTAAAACAACGTCTTTTTATATGATCGTCGGATTGATCAAGCCGAATGAAGGTAATGTTTATCTGGAAGATGATAATATTACAGAAGATCCCATGTATCGCAGAGCTCAAAAAGGAATTGGATATTTGGCGCAAGAGGCTTCGGTTTTTAGAAAACTATCTGTTGAGGATAACATTATGGCGGTCTTGGAAATCCATCACCAGGATAAGACGGTTAGAAAAGAAAAGCTGGAAGAGCTTATCAATGAGTTCAGTTTACATAAAGTCAGGAAAAACAGAGGCGATTTGCTGTCAGGAGGAGAGCGCCGGCGCACGGAAATTGCTCGTGCTCTAGCGGCAAGCCCTCATTTTATTCTGTTAGATGAACCCTTTGCGGGAGTCGATCCTATTGCGGTCGAGGAAATCCAGACCATTGTGCATAAGCTTAAACATCGAAATATTGGGATTCTGATAACCGATCATAATGTACAGGAAACCTTGTCCATTACAGACCGAGCTTATTTGCTTACTGAGGGAAAAATCATGTTGACGGGCACCCCTGAAGAGATAGCGGTCAATGAAATGGCGAGAACCTATTATCTGGGGCGTCATTTTGAGTTGAGAAGGAAGAAACTGGGATAGTTAGTTGAGCCGGTAAATAGTTAAGTAGTTGAATCGTTAAGTAGTTAAGTAGTTGATGAGCCAATGTGATGATAGCCGACATGATTAGAGAGGCCAGCACGACTGAAAGCTGATAGCTGACTGCTGATGGCTAAGAGCTGAAATAATTAGCCAATGTGATGATAGCCGACATGATTAGAAAGGCCAGCACGACTGAAAGCTGATAGCTGACTGCTGATGGCTAAAAGCTGAAATAATTAGCCAATGTGATGATGAGCCGACATGATTAGAGAGGCCAGCACGACTGAAAGCTGATAGCTGACTGCTGATGGCTGAAAGAGGTAAGACATAGGACGCAGGTAGGAAATCCTGATACGTACCTGCCTGCCGGCAGGTGTCCTGGTACCAAACCCTGTGCTAACAACTAATAACCAACAACGAGTAACTAACAACAAATAACCAATAAATTTGCTACTTTAGTAGCTAAAACCAAGTATCCTAGTATAACAAAATGGCAATTGTCAATTCAATTATTAATTGGATAATGAAAAAGCGAATCCACCAAATTGAACTTTTCATGAAATATCCTCATGAAGTTCAGGAAGAGTGGTTTCAAAGCCTTATTACCACTGCGCAGGCAACCGAGTGGGGGAAGAAGTTCGACTATAAATCGATTTGTAATCTTGAAACTTTTAAAGAACGTGTGCCTATACAAGACTATAATAGCCTGAAACCATATATTGACAGAATGATTGCAGGTGAGCAAAATTTGTTGTGGCCATCGGATATAAAATGGTTTGCAAAATCTTCAGGTACGACTTCTGACAGGAGTAAGTTTATACCGGTGAGTGAGGAGGCTTTAGAGGATTGCCATTTTCAGGGGGGGAAAGATCTGCTTTCTATTTATTGCCATAATCGGCCCGATGCTAAAGTTTTTACAGGAAAGGGGGTTGTGCTGGGAGGAAGTCATAAAATAAATCAACTTGGCAATGGAGATTCCAGTTCCGGTGATTTGTCGGCCATTCTGATCCGAAACCTGCCTTTTTGGGCCGAAATGTATAGAACACCGGATTTGGAGACAACTCTTAATCCCAATTTTGAGGAGAAAATCGAACGGGTCGCCAACCTGGTAATTCATGAAAATGTAACCAATTTATCCGGGGTACCCACGTGGAACGTAGTATTGGCAAAAAGGGTGCTTGAATTAACAGGGAAAGATAATCTATTGGAGATATGGCCTAATTTGGAACTGTATCTGCACGGTGGAGTGAGCTTTAAGCCATATAAAGAGCAGTTTAAGAGACTTATCCCTTCTGATAATATGTACTATTTGGAAAACTATAATGCCTCAGAAGGTTATTTCGGAATTCAAGATCAGTCAGATTCGGATGATTTACTGCTTATGCTCGATTATGGGGTTTACTATGAATTTTTGCCTGTTGAAAATTTGTATGACGAACACCCGTTAACGCTCACGCTCGATCAGGTTGAGCTTGGTAAAAATTATGCTTTGATCATTTCGACGAATGCCGGTCTATGGCGGTATATGATCGGAGACACGATTAAGTTTACTACTTTACACCCTTACCGTATACAGATTACCGGCCGAACCAAGCAATATATTAATACTTTTGGTGAAGAGTTGATCGTTGATAATGCCGATAATGGTTTGAGAGAAGCCTGTAAAATTACCAATGCGATTGTACGCGATTACACAGCAGGGCCTGTTTATTTCCATAATAACGAGGCTGGCGCACACGAATGGATTATAGAATTTGAAAAAGAGCCGGACGACTTTACGGAATTCAAAAACGTGTTGGATGAAAAACTGCGAGAAGTGAATTCAGACTATGATGCGAAACGGTTTAAAAACATGGCACTGAAGGCGCCGATTATACATATGGCTCCGTCAGGTACCTTTTACCGATGGATGAAAAACCGAGATAAATTGGGAGGACAGAATAAGGTGCCACGATTGGCAAATGACCGAAATTATCTCGACAGCATTTTGCCGTTGTTAAATAGTTAGGTAGTTAACTATTCGTAAGTGTTTGCTTTTTTCGGCACTCATGAGCTCCCTACGGTCGGTTAGCCGATAAGTTAATTAGCTAATGAGTTAATTAGCCGATGAGCCAATGTGATGATGCGATGATGAACCTAGGCCTTTCATAGCCAATGGATATCTGCCCGCAACTAACTACCAACACTAACAACTAATAACCAACAACCAACAACTAATAACTCGCAATGTAACAATCATCAAATCCGCTGCTTAGCCTTAATTTCCAAATACTTATTGATTGTGTTGACAGTCAAATGTTCAGGTGGCGTCAAGACAGACTGTATTCCATGCCTGGCAAGCTCTCGAACAAGTAGTTTTTTTTCATAGACAAATTTCTCTGCGATTGTTTTCAAATAGATACCTTCGATGCTTTCCGCTTTTTCTTGACTTAAGCTTTTCACCTCGATGTTCTCAAAAAAGATTACTACCAATAAGTGGTATTTTGCAATTTTCTTCAAATAAGGTAATTGTCGATTTAAGGCAGATACACTTTCAAAATTCGTAAATAAGATAATCAAGCTTCTTTGCCGTAGCGTATGTCTTACAGTCGAGTATAAAATCTCCAAATTACTCTCTAAATAACGTGTCTTCTCTTTGTACAAGGCCTCCATAATATAATTAAGTTGTGTAGAACGCCTATCAGCAGGAAGAACAGTCCCAATTTGCTCGGCAAATGTGATAAGTCCGGCTTTATCTTCCTTTTTGAGCGCAATGTTAGCCAATACCAAACTTGCATTAATGGCGTAATCTAATAAACTTAAGCCATGAAAGGGCATCTTCATTGCCCTTGATTTGTCGATTATACAATAGATATGTTGCGATCGCTCGTCAATGTACGAATTGACCATTAAACTGCCTTGACGAGCAGAAGCTTTCCAATTTAGCGTTCGATAATCATCACCCTGAACATAAGCCTTTATTTGTTCAAATTCCATGCTATGGCCTAAACGACGGATCTTCTTCAAGCCGTAATCCGTTAACCGATTAGAAATGGCTAACATTTCGTATTTACGCATTTGAAGAAAAGAAGGGTATACGGGTACATTAGCCTCTGCATCTTCATTAAATCTACGTTGTATAAAACCGATGGGTGATTGTACAAAAGTTCGTAGTTTTCCGAAAGAGTAGAGGCCTCGTTTTACAGGGCGTAGTTGGTATGAAAAAGTACTCCGTTCCTTAACTTCCAGAGCTCGCTCGAACCAAATATCGCGCTTTTGGAATTGATAAGGTATTTCATCGATAATGCCTATTTTTACAGTAAAAGGATAACGATTGTTGCTTGTAATAAAAATTTCGTTATCATCACTGTTGCTTAGGCGGGCAGGAGCAATACGCGTACTGACTACCCCTCCATTTTTTACAGCGTATAGTAATGCGATATCTGCTAATAAAATCAGCGTCGTTGTAAGAGCAGCTATATAAGGTAAAAATCCCAGCCAAGGGAAAAAATAAGTTAATAAAAATAAGAATGCCGTTATTCCCCAAGCGATAAAAAATCGCTTACTCAGAAATAGATCCAAATAAAATAATCGAACGATATTACGCATCGTAGAATCTTTAATAAACGCTTTTTGTTAAGTCCCGCTCTTTATCCTTATCTCCACCCTATCCCTAATACCTAACCCCTAATACCTAACCCCTATCCCCTATAAGCTTCACCTCGGAATCTCGATATTCTTAATGAGCTGATGGATAACTTCATCAGGCGTAATGCCTTCCATTTCTCGATCAGGCGTTAAAACAATACGATGGCGCAATACGGCAGGTGTAACGCCTATGATGTCGTCCGGCGTGACAAAGTCACGACTATTCATGGCAGCAATAGCCTTTGCCCCATTCATGATGGCTAATGATGCTCGGGGCGACGCTCCCAGGAATAAAGACTTGTGGTTTCTTGTTTGATAGACGATCTTCGCTACAAACTCGATTAATTTATCTTCCACATGTAATTTCCTTACCGTATTCCGTAGGGATTTAATTTGTCCACTCGAGAGGACCGGTTGTATATGCTTGATTGTTTCAAGAGGATCCGCTTGATGGTGTCGGATCAAAAGCTCTGTTTCTTCCACCAGGGAGGGATAGCCCACCTCGATCTTAAACAAAAATCGGTCGAGTTGCGCTTCCGGTAAACGGTAAGTTCCTTCCTGTTCTATTGGATTTTGGGTCGCCAGCACTATAAATGGCTCTTCCATTGGGTGTGTGATACCATCTAGGGTCATTTGACGTTCTTCCATTACTTCGAATAAGGCAGATTGCGTCTTTGCGGGAGCTCGATTGATCTCATCAGCTAGAATGATGTTTCCGAATATAGGCCCTTTTTTAAATTCAAAATCAACACTTTTTGGATTGAAAATGGATGTACCCAGAACATCTGAAGGCATGAGGTCTGGCGTAAATTGAATGCGACTAAACTGTGCGTCAATACATTTTGCAATTAATTTAGCGGTCAACGTCTTAGCAATGCCCGGCACCCCCTCTATCAGTACATGGCCATCAGCTAAAATTCCGGCAATTAAGAGTTCAACCAGGTTTTGCTGCCCAACAACAACCCTACCGATCGAGTCTTTAATTTGTTGAACCGCTTGCTGTAATTCACCTAAATCGGTACGTTGTTCGAAAAATTCTTGTTCCATAGTATCTTCGATTGATTGTAAAACCGTTCCACGTAATTATTAAAATCTGTCAATTCTTGATCACTTAATTGTTTCCCCAAGTGAACAGCTTCCATATATTCAAATATCTTTTGAACGACATCCGCTGTGACACCCGAGCGTTCGGCAAGTAACGCTAAAAACTCATCGTTTAAATCGCTTGTTTTAATTCGATAGTGAGCGCGAATAAAATGAAGAAGATACTGAGCCTTTTTCTGTGCGATATCGCTATTGTCACGCTGTCGAAAATAAACGCTACTTACCACTTTTATAAATTCTACGCTGGTGTTTGCCATTGGATCTTCTATTGGAATGATCCGTTGTCGCCGTTTAATTTCGAACAGAACAAATAGTATTAGGCATGCAAGCATAATGTAATAAGACCACTTAAGCGAGGCATTGCTAAAAATAAATCGCAAGAGCGATCGCTCACCTGCCATACCAAGTAATTGATATTCATCATAAATGAGGGGCCGATTTGGATTTAAGTACGAAAGTGTTTTGGAGGCATAGGCAGCCCCTTCTTCAGTTAACAATGCGTAGTTGGTGAAAAAATCGGGAGAAGCCAACAAGTATAAGTCACCATTGCCGATATGATAACGCAAAAAATTTGCTTCACCTTTATTATTCGTACCTAATATAGTAGCTTTCAGTGTGTCTATTTTACTAAAGTATTGGGAAGCTATGCCTCTGTTGAACTGATAATAACGATCTGGAGCCAAGTGTTTATTCAGAAAATGAAATTGTAAGCTGTCTTTTGCAAAAAGAACATCTCGTGTACGAATTTGTAAATGAAGTGAATCTAAAAGAATTTGATTGAAATCGCTCGCTGCGAGAAAAACATCGCTGCCTTTCTCGATATGTGTATAAAGCTTTTGATAATCATCGTTGCCCAAGGAAATCTTGGAGGAAATAATAAGTAAATTGGCACCTTTAGCCTTTGGAAGTGTTTCTTCGAGCGGTTGTCGACTATTATATACACCCCTTTTAAAAAGCTTCGGAAGTTCGCGATAGCATATGTAAGTTCCGAAAGGTATTTTGTCGCTTCGCTGATAAGTGGGCGACCAATTAACAGCCACTGGACGGTTATATTCAATAAATAAATATATACCCAACAATAAAAAACCTAGCAGAAGATACAACTTAAGATCTTTCATATGTTACTGTATCTAAATCCGATCCTTTAATTTCGCGAAACTTCTTCTAAAGTCGAAAAAATCGTTTTCTCTTACCGGAAAGGCGCCATACCATACTTTTTCAAACAGACCTGTCAAATTTCTAAAATCGTTGCTGAATGGTCTGTCTCCTAACTCCTGCACATAGATTTGATTCGTTTTTCCCGGTTGCCAATCGATTAATGCCCGATCTGTCAGTTCTTTTAGCAATTGAAGATATGATAAACGGACCGCCTGTCGGAAATTTTTGTTTGTAATAGCGGTCTGGAGCTCCATTTCAAAATCGATTTGATGTATGTCCTCTTCTTCCGCAATGGAACTTGCACCACTAACCCGATTTCTTCTTCCGAATATGTACAGTATATCCATACCGGCAATTTTATAGACAAGGAATAAGAGCGCGGCACTCCCTAGTATAATAAATAGCCATTTAAAAGTTGACCCGGATTGTCCGTTCGAAAAAATGCGGGCTAGCTGATCGTAAAGCCACTGTTTAAAATGTTGCCACCATCCAACAGGAACCTGTTCTTCCTCATACTTGAAGGCTGCGTCCTCTTTATAACTTGCTAACTTGGCAGCATCAAATGAGCGTAAAATTATTTTCCCGGTATCAATATTTATCTGTTTCTGCTTGTGTTGTCCTTTTGATAAAGCAGCGTCTATGCTTACGGCCTGGAGGGGGCGTATAAAAGATAACAAACACAATAGGAAGAGACAGATACGGTGCATCGATTAATAATTAATATTCTTCTTTTGGCCAATCGTTGGACGCCTTCACTCCGCCGGACCCAAAGCCTTCTATTCGTTCCATAAGGCCTAATCCGTCTTTCTCTTCTGTAAGACTAAAATACCACAGCGCACTCACAATTGCAGGTAAGATATAAAATAGCTGTGCTAAACCCGTTAAAATAGACCCAAAGATACTACCAGCGAGAACCAAGGTGGGAGAATCTTCAACAAATACGGCGCCGATACTTAGAAATGCTGATGGAAGACTCAGTATTCCCATGCTAAAATAGGCAATGATAGATGCTAGAAATATCAATGCGAAGGTTTTCCACCAGTGGTCTTTTATCAATTGTATGCTGCGCGATAATGCTTCAAATAAGCCTTTGTCTTCCATAATCATAATGGGCAAGGTTAAGCTAATAATGGGAATCAGGTAAAAACCGGGAACTAAACAAAAGAGGAAACCAATAAAGATGAATATACTTAAAAGAATGGTCGCTATGAAAAAGGATATAATATGGCTTTTAAATAAGTCCCAAACGGCTTGCATGGATGGAATTGTATGGTGGTGTTCTTTATAGAGTTTCATATAGCAATAGGTAACTAGATAAATTACGCTAACAGATAAGATACTGAATAAAAGTAACAGAAAGTAGGCTAAACCAAATGTGTATCCCGTCATATTTTCGGCTAATACGGTTGAGGTTGATGCTTTTGCCAAGCCAACCAATCGGATAGTTTTCATTTGTTGTGCAACGCTACTGGCTATTGTGGCGATAATAAAAAAGCCACTTATATATAAAAGGGGTTTAAAAAGATTTTTGAAATGCTGTTTGATAAAGCTGAAGCTATCATTCATCGTCTCACTGAAATCTCTTACCTTTCTTAATTCAATCGGTTCTTCAGAGGAATAATTCATAACTAAATAAGTTTGGAAAGCTTACGGGGATAAATCACCACGTACCATACGATAAAAAGAAAAGATGCTATCAATATAGCGCTGCTTAACCAGAAGGGCATAGCTGTATGTCTTGTTACAAAAGACTCCAATAAAGCAGCGATAATGAATATGGGGATCAATCCGACAATGATTTTTAGACCATCATTCGCTCCCCGTTTAAGCGAAGTGAGTCTACTGTAAGTTTTGGGAAACAGCAGACTGTTTCCCAATATCAAGCCCGCGGCTCCTGCCAACACAATCGCCGATATTTCCAATGTGCCGTGTATCCAGATAACTAATACCGATTCAAAACCTAAACCTTTTGTAAAAAAATAATATTGAAAAGATCCCAACATAATGCCATTATACATAAGCAGTACGACCGTGCCAACAGCGCATAAAATACCCAAGAGGAATGCCATACACGACACTCGAATATTGTTCAGCGCAATCATCAAAAACATAAGCAACGGATTCGATTGTTTATATACGCCAAAAGGATCTCCTTTTTCTATATTAGTATTTGTCATATTTACATAGTCGTCACCTAGAACAAGCCGAACAAATGTTTCATCATTCGCGGCAGAGAATGCACCGATAAAGGTGAATAATAAAAAAAATACAGCAGAATAGGCCAACTGATTTCGATACTGAAAAAAGATAATCGGAAGCTCCGTTTTCCAAAAGCTTAGAAAACGACTTGCCTTTTCTTTTTTATTAATATAGAGCGACTGGTGTAGACGAGCTGCCAAGCCATTAAGATAGGCGGTGGTTTTCGATTTTGGGTAAAAGGTTTTGGCATAGGCGAGATCGTCCGTGATTTCGATAAAACGCGCTGCTAACTCATCCGGATGGGTTGTCTTTATTTTTTCATAATTTTCCCATTTTGCATTATTTTGTTTGACGAACAGTGCTTCCCGCATATGGTATTAATAATTTGAGTATAAGTCCTGAATCGAAATAAAGATAATAAAAATCAAACGCTTCCATATCCATGGATTTCACTAAATTCGTTTTGATGAATCATGTAAAGGTAATTACTTCGCAAAATATATCGATCGATTATGATGTCGCCGGCGTGGGCGAGCGGATCGCTGCACGTATAATCGATCTGCTCCTCTTTTTTCTTATTTATCTCTTATTTATATTGATCGTTTCAGGCTTAGGACTGGCTTTTGATAATACCGGTAATCTGATACTTTTGGCTTTATATGGTTCGCTGTTTGTGTTTTATGATTTGCTGTGTGAAATTTTTTTTAATGGGCAGAGTGTTGGCAAGCGCATACTGAAAATTAAAGTTGTCAGCCTAGACGGTTATCAACCTAGTGTAGGTCAATACTTTTTGAGGTGGTTATTCCGGTTTGTAGATTTTACACTAACAATGCAAGTAGGGGCATTGATCTGCGTGGCACTATCCGAAAACAAGCAACGAATAGGCGATATTGTGGCGGGCACAACTTTAATTAAAACCGTTCCCCGAACGCAGTTAGAAGCAATTGCCTTTCATCCTCCAACCGAAGAACTATATAAGCCCTTGTTTCCGGAGGTGACAAGTCTTAACGATCAGGACATAACACTCATTCATGATGTGTTGGCCAATTTCAGTAAGTCAGGCAATAATATGCTCGTATACAAAATGGCTATGAAAGCAAAAGATGTGTTACAACTGAACATTCCTAACGAGATGAATGAATGGGAGTTTTTGAAACAAATTGTTCGCGACTATTCGTATCTGACATCAAATACGAAATAAAAGGCTCCATTAGCTGCGCTTAAAACATCTTGTTAAGATAAGACGTGATGATTAGAAAGCCCACTAAGCAAGATAATACGGTAGCAAGTTTTTCATTTTTCTTAAAATAACGGTTTTTTAGCAGGAAAAATAAACCTAATAATAAAAGTGGAATGGTTGGTGGATATTGTACTATACTGGCTTGCCATCGCCCCTGAAATAATAACAATAATGCTCTTTGAAAACCGCAGCCGGGGCAATCTATGCCGGTTAACCATTTAAAAGGGCAAGGTAGAAGATGATGTTGTAGCCAGTCTATTCCGGACCAGCTACTGAAAATCAAAAACAGCAAATAGTTCATACCTTATTAAGCTGTTGGGTCTCTAGGTGCATTCGGATCATCAAATGGATTCTTATAATTCTTAAACTGATCAAACGAGTTGCCACCTCTCGCTTCAGCAGCTGATGGTCCCAAATAGCGATCGCTCCCGAAGCCAATCATGGGAAAAATGATAAAAGAGAAGAAAAACGCCAGTACCGTGTATATTGAATCTTTTCCGAAGCTCTTCATCAACAGATTCAGCACCCAAATGATCACTACAAAGTTTACACAGGGAATCAGAAAGAAAAATATCCACCAAATAGGTTTTCCAACAATCTCAAGAATAACAATGAGATTGTAAACAGGAATTATTGCTGCCCAGCCTGGTTTGCCAGCCTTTTCGAACATTTTCCACAAACCGGCGATCGCTAAAATACTAAGAGCAAGCGAAACAAGTGTTGTGCCAATGCCCATGGCGGCAAATAAACCGGAGCTCATTGAATCGTTGTAATCGTAGTT
This sequence comes from Olivibacter sp. SA151, assembly GCF_054130995.1. Lineage (NCBI taxonomy): Bacteria > Pseudomonadati > Bacteroidota > Sphingobacteriia > Sphingobacteriales > Sphingobacteriaceae > Olivibacter > Olivibacter sp. SA151. The sequence goes on from NZ_CP096391.1 coordinate 792,356, forward strand.
GTTCATATGATTCTTATTTAAGTGAAAAACAGGGGTGTTGTTTTTATAAGACTTTTAACTTTTTTAGGTAAATAACTGCATTGAAAATTAGTTTATTATCAATTTTTTCGGCTTATAATAAACAAATATAAAATATGGAACTGATAAAACGTACAAAAATGTTTTCCGATGGTTAAAATTTTTAAAATGATGTCAATATCGGGTAAATGAGCCGATAAGGAAATCACAATTATTAGGCTTAACTTCGTATGCGTTATTTTATGAATAAAGAACAGATTTCCATTTTTGATATTTTCAAAATCGGTGTCGGGCCTTCTAGCTCGCATACCCTTGGGCCATGGCGTGCAGCACAACGATTTATCCAAAAGCTTGATCAAGAAAAGAGGCTTGCTGATACAGAAGCAGTTAAAATCTTACTCTACGGATCCTTGGCCAAGACGGGTAAGGGGCATGGAACCGATATAGCAATCCTTTTAGGGTTGAGTGGTGGTGACCCCGTGACTTTCGAGGTTAGTCGGATTCAACCAACAGTTGACCAGATTAAGGGTGATTGCCAATTGTGTCTTGCGGGGCAGTATGTAATTCCCTTTAATTATGGAGAGGACTTGCTTTTCCTGATGACGGAAAGTTTGCCCTATCACCCAAATGCGGTTACCTTTCAAGCTTTTTTCAGAGATGGAACGGCGTTATCTGAAACTTACTTCTCTATTGGTGGAGGTTTTGTAGTCCAGAAAAATCAACGGGCAGGTGATACAGAAGAGGTGGATCTACCCTTCCCCGTTCAAAATGCGAAGGATTTATTGATGTGGTGTATGCGTACCGGCCTTAAAGTTTCAGAGGTGGTGCTCGAAAATGAGCATGCGTGGCGAAGTGAAGAAGAAACTAATAAGGGGATCTTAAAGATTTTTCATACGATTCGTGATTGTATTTATCGAGGCTGTCACACTACGGGTACCTTGCCGGGAGGCTTAAATGTGGAAAGAAGAGCCGCTAAATTAAATAAAAAATTATTGAACGGCCGTCATTATGCCGATTTCGAAACCTGGATGTACGCTATCCGTGAAGGAGGGAGTGGTTTCCAGTATACGTTAGATTGGGTAAGTTGTTTTGCCTTGGCCGTGAACGAGGAGAATGCTTCATTCGGACGGGTCGTTACCGCTCCGACAAACGGTGCTGCCGGTGTAATCCCAGCCGTCCTTCAATACTTTTTAATATTCTGCAATGGCTACAATGAAGAAAAAATCATTCAATTTATAGCGACGGCATCGGAGATAGGAAGTATCTTCAAGAAAGGATCGACGATATCGGCTGCAATGGGTGGATGCCAGGCTGAGATTGGTGTGTCTTCGGCGATGGCAGCGGCGGCATTAACCGAGTGTTTGGGCGGATCCCAGCGCCAAGTACTGATGGCAGCTGAAATTGCCATGGAACATCACCTTGGACTAACATGCGATCCCATCGGCGGATTAGTACAGGTACCCTGTATCGAAAGAAATACCATGGGAGCTATTAAGGCCATTACAGCATCGCAACTCGCTTTACAATCCAATCCCGAAAAGGCAAAAGTAAGTTTAGATGCCGTAGTGCACACCATGTGGGAAACAGCCTTGGATATGAATGTTAAGTATAAAGAAACTTCTGATGGTGGTTTAGCAACCAACATTCCGTTGAGTTTGCCCGAATGTTAACGGGTTGTCCGTCGCTAATCGTTCGGGATTAAGTTGAATTTCATTCGCGTTTCCTTTACCATTAATAGGGTGTTAACAAAGGGTTAGTAAGGGGTTTATAAAGGGTTAATAAGGATATCACCCCTATTAACTCTTTATAAATTCTTCTTTAAAACTTTATAAATTCTTTTTTTATGATATATTTGAGTGGAAGCAGCAGTAAACCAGCTTCGACTAGCAGATATATAAACCCAAGGCTTTTAACATGGCAATTGCAAAGAATGGTCTTCATGGCCCTATTAATGGAAGGACGGGAGATTTAACGACGTATGAATTAAATGGTCAACTGATTGTTCGTACGATTGGGCGCCGTACCAAACCTTTCTCTCCCAAGGAATTATTGAATCAGGCTAAAATGAAAGCTGTATCTAAATTTTTGACACCGATAAAGCCTTTTGTCCTATTCGGTTTTAGGAATGCAGTTCCGCCGGGGAGTAGGGTGGGACCTTTTCAGATGGTACAGTCATACACCCGTAAATACGCCGTAGAGATCGACGAAAATGGTGAACCCTATATCAACCCGGAAAAGGTTTTGATAAGTAAAGGCCCAATAATTCCGCCGCATAACTGCTCCGTTGAACGAAATGGGACTCGTATTACGTTGTCATGGGAATCATTAGGTGGATGGAAAGGGGATCGTTTAGTGGTTTTGCTATATGATGGCGACTTATTTCGTCATTTTAGAGAAATCGGCGCAGAAAGGGTCGCACAGACGGACAGCTGGGAGAATAGCACCTTAGCCTTTGCTGAGAAGCCAATACATGTATATGCCTCCTTCCGAGATACCTATCATGATACGCTTTCCGATAGTGTGTACTGTGGAGTGATTTAGAACGCAGTCAATGCAGAGCTTATTAAATTCATTTTGAACAAATCAGCAAAATGTTTTTTTAAGTGTTCTTTTACTTCTTCCATGTCTACTTCCCGTCCTAGTTCACCTTGTAAAGAAGCTACGGCTTTATCGTCTATACCACAGGGCACAATATGGTTGAAATAATTTAGGTCCGTGTTGACGTTAAATGCAAAACCATGCATGGTAACCCACCTACTGGCTCGAACACCGATAGCGCAAATTTTCCGGGCTTTTTCATTGTCCGGATCCAACCATACGCCGGTATAACCCGGGTACCTGCCAGCCTCAATCTCATAATCGGCTAATGTACGAATCACGGCCTCTTCAATCGTACGCATGTATAGATGGATGTCAGTAAAAAAATTATCAAGATCCAATATAGGATAACCAACTAGTTGGCCGGGGCCATGATAAGTAATATCTCCTCCACGGTTTATCTTGTAATAGGTTGCTTGCTTATCGTGTAGCCCCTGTTCATCTAATAATAAGTTTTCGGGTTTACCGCTCTTACCCAGTGTATAAACATGCGGATGTTCTACGAAAATTAAATAGTTGTCTGTAGGATGATTGGTGCCATTAACCCGGTTGTCCGTTTTCTGTTGAACTACCTGCGCGAAAATAAGTTCTTGCCGATCCCACGCTTCTTGATAGTCAACCCTGCCCCAGTCTTGGAAATAAACGTTTTTATTCATGTGTAATCCTAATAAGGAATGCAAAGTTACGGAAATAGGAAGAAAAGCACCTATCCCATCACATATCCTAACATAAACTCCCGAAAACGCTCGTAGTAAACGGTATAGATCGCATGTTGATGCGGGCCTTGAAGATGGGCAACAATACTGCTCCCCTGTTCTTGATATGTAAAGGGTTCGATATAAATATTGTCTTTAAAAGAAACTCCTTTTTTTCCTTGTAACTTATAGACCGCTTCTTTAGCTGTCCAGCAAGTTAAAAGCTGTTCTACATAGTGGTGTTCAGGCTGAAGCTGTGCCAGCTCTTCGGGTTTCATGAATTTACTGGCAATGACTTCTATTTTAGGTTTGACCAACTCCATGTCGATTCCTACCTCGTATCGTGTACTAAGCATGCAAGCAGCATAATCAAAGGAATGACTGAGTGATATTTTATGCGGAAAATTAACTAAATAAGGTTTGCCATTCTCGTCAGAAGGGCAATCAATATAACCCGGGGTATCTAACATGGTGCGGAGCAAAACACGTGTTCCCAGCCAATTTAATGTCCTTTTACCCTTGTTAAGTCGCTCCAAAAAAGCCTTTTCACTTCTGTTTAGCTGTAATTTAGCCAATAGCTCTTCAGCTGTTTCTTCAATTTTCCAAATGGCAAAACGTGTGTGCGGATTAACTTCCTTAAGATATACTAAACCCATGAATAAAAGTAGTAAATTTTTATCAATAGCCATCAGCTTTCAGCGATCGGCTTTCGGCTGTTTGGTTAGTTGTTTGTTATTAGTTATTGGTTAGCGAGCGCACATTCATTGGCTATGAAAAGCTGTAGGCGTTAAGCAATAAGCAGATGGCATTAGGCCGTAAGCTTTAAGCTCGTACCTCCTTATCGGAAGACAGCCCAAACCATTATCACATCGGCTAATTATCGCATCGGCTCATCATCACATTGGCTCATCATCACATTGGCTAATTGGCTCATCGGCTAATTATTTCAGCTATCAGCTTCGGACGCGCTGGCCGTTCTAATCATGTCGGCTATCATCACATTGGTTCATCAACTACTTAACTACTTAACGATTCAACTACTTAACTATTTCCCTACTCAACAACTCAACTCATTCACAAATTGATTAATTATTCCTTATGTTTGTATCCTGCACTAAAAACACTATGATACTTTCAGACAAAAGGATTTTAGAGGAAATCGATAAAGGCTCTATTATTATTGAACCATTTAAGCGTGAATGTTTGGGGACGAACTCATATGACGTTCATTTAGGGAAATACTTGGCTACTTATAAAGATCGGGTATTAGATGCTAAGGTTCATAATGAAATTGTTCACTTTGAAATTCCGAAAGCTGGTTATGTGCTTGAACCAAACACCTTGTATTTGGGAGTGACATTAGAATATACAGAAACCCATAACCATGTACCTTTCCTGGAAGGTAAAAGCAGCACAGGACGTTTAGGTATTGATATTCATGCCACTGCCGGAAAGGGAGATGTCGGATTTTGTAATACCTGGACACTTGAAATATCCGTGGCTCAACCGGTACGTGTATATGCTGGCATGCCCATTGGGCAGTTGATTTATTTTACGGTAGAGGGAGATATCCACACCATGTACAACACAAAAGGGAATGCGAAATACAATAGAAAGACAACGCGACCCGTTGAATCCATGATGTGGAAAAATGAATTTTAGTTTCCACCAAATTCCATCAGATAAGATTTTAGAAATTCATCCAATTCACCGTCTAATACCGCTTGGGTATTGGATGTTTCGTGACCTGTCCTTAAATCTTTTACCAGCTTATAAGGATGTAAAACATAATTACGTATTTGCGAACCCCATTCTATTTTTTTCTTGCTGCCTTCAATAGCCGCTGTCGTTTCCATACGCTTACGCATCTCAATTTCATAAAGCTGCGATTTTAAGAGACGCATAGCGTTATCCTTATTTTGGAGTTGTGAACGCGACTCCTGGTTCTTAATAACAATTCCTGAGGGCTTGTGGTGCAGCCTAACGGCTGTTTCTACCTTATTGACGTTCTGTCCACCAGCGCCTCCTGAACGGAACGTGTCCCATTCAATATCCGAATCTTTTACCTCAATCTCAATTGTATCGTCCACCAGTGGATAGACGTATACGGAGGCGAACGAAGTATGCCGTTTCGCATTGGAGTCGAACGGAGAAATTCGCACTAAGCGATGCACGCCGTTTTCTCCCTTTAAATATCCATAAGCGAAATTGCCGTCAAATTGAAGTGTCACTGATTTTACACCTGCAACATCGCCTTCGAGGAAGTCTTGCTCCGTTACCTTATAGCCATTCTTTTCTCCCCACATAATATACATACGCATCAACATAGCCGCCCAATCACAACTCTCAGTGCCTCCAGCGCCGGCAGTAATTTGTAAAATAGCCGTTAACTGATCTTCTTCGGCACTAAGCATATTTTTAAATTCGAGCTCTTCAACCCGTTTCAGCGCTTCTTGAAAAAGTTCATCGGCTTCCTGCTCACTGGCGTCGCCACTCTGATAAAAGTCGAACATGACAGAAGCATCGTCAATGGCTTGCAGTAGCTCGTCAAAGCTATCTGTCCAAACTTTTTTGCTCTTGATCGACTGCAATACTTTTTCCGCTTCTTTTGGATGATCCCAAAAGTCTGGTTTTAGGGTTATTTCTTGCTCTTGGTTTATTTCTTTTTGTTTTGCATCAATGTCAAAGATGCCTCCTCAGGGAAGCTGCTCTATCCCTTAATTCTTGAATGTTTTCTTTCGTCATAGAACAAAGGTAGGATTTTAAGTTATAAGTTTTAAGTAATAAGCTTTAGGCTGTAGGCATTGGGCAATAAGCTTTAAAGTACTTCCCTATCGGAAGGCAGGCAAGTCCCAAAACATTATCACATTGGCTAATCATCACATTGGCTCATCGGCTAATTATTTCAGCTATCAGCAGTCGGCCTTCAGTCGCACGAATCCTTCTCACTATTCCCTACTTAACTACTCAACTACTCAACTACTTAACCATTTCCCTACTCAACAATTTAACAATACAACTGCTCAACTAAACGGCTATTTTACAGTAATTTCCTAAGTGCTTCGGCTTTCGAATGAATGGGGGCTTCTTGAGGGATTTTATCCAGCCAATTACGAGCACTTTCTTTATAATCGTCCTCTTCTTCTAGATAGGATAAGGCGATATAGTAAGCCGCGTCATACATTTGCGGTGCGTTTTCGGTGTAAATCTTCAGTAAATCTCGACGGGCAGATCCGAGGTAGTTTAAATTTAAGAAAGTAAGGCCTCTATAATACCGAATATACAAATCATTGGGTTGTTCCGTTAATGCCCCGTTTAAAAGAGGCAAGGCTTCTTCGTATTTGCCTGCATTAAAAAGCTCGATAATATCGGCATATTTATTACCAACAGGTAAGCCCTCTGCGTTAACGGTGCCCATTTGAACAGATGATGCATCAATCTCTCGATATATTTTCCACGGTGACCATAAAAGGATTGTTACGAAAATGACGCCAATAGCTGTTAATGCCATCCATTTAAGTCTGTTCATATCTTGGTATCGTTTGTTTTTGGCCTTGCCGAAGGATAGTTCTTCAATAGGGGTATGATAAAGACATTCCGAGATGCTTTGATTTACGTACATGTAAAAATGAAGTTCCTGAGCCAAGTCTTCGTTTTCGTCAAGCTCGGCCTCGAAATGATGACGCTCCTTATCTGTCATACTTCCAGATAGATAACGTTCAATATTGTCATAATTTACATCAGTCATCTCGATACGTTTTTAAGATGGTTGATACCTTAATCCGCTTTAATGAATTAATATTTTTTGGCTAAAAGCTGCCTATGTTAATCCTTTATAAATTAACTGACTAATATAGGATTTGTTTGGATAAAGATATCGAAAATTTTTACATATTGTATAACAAAATGTGTTAAAAGTCAGGAAACTTTTTTGAAAATAGCGGCTACGCTGTTTAGGAATTTAGCTTTAAAAAAAGAGGTTTCCTTAATCAACTTTTTTCATCACTTGTTCGTTTTCAATAGCATTCAAGCTACTTCGTGGTTTGCGGAAGAAAGTGACTAAAGAAGATGGTCTTCTAATATTCCGTATGTAAAAGTGAAATCTTGATGTTAAAATCGGAGATTTTAAGTAGCTATTCTGTCTTAGGAAAGTAAATCTAGGCTGCGCCATCAAATGCTTTTCGCTTTTCTGCGACTAAAATTGTAGTTTCGTGAAAATTTTGATTTGCTTATGTTACCAACTGTAAATTTTACCGAAACCGATGCTTACAACTACTTGAGCAACCATTATATCAACATCGCGCCGAAACATTTACGTGATCTGTTCGCCTACGATCCGGATAGATTCGAAAAGTTCTCATTACTATTTGAAGACATTTTATTTGATTATTCAAAAAATAGGATAGATGAACAGACCGTTGCTCTTTTAGTGCAGCTTGCTCGCGAATGCCACCTGGAAGAGGCCATTGACGCCATGTTCAAAGGACTGCCGATTAATAAAACAGAAAACAGAGCGGTATTACATACGGCATTGCGAAATATAAGCAACGCACCCGTACTTGTTGATGGCCAAGATGTGATGCCTTCAGTCAATGAAGTACTGGCACATATGAAAGAATTTAGTGAAGCAGTGATTGACGGTTCTTGGAAAGGATACAGTGGTAAAGCAATAACGGATATTGTTAATATAGGAATCGGCGGTTCAGACTTAGGTCCGGTTATGGTAACGGAAGCATTGAAACCATATAAAAATCATTTAACCTTACATTTTGTATCAAATGTTGATGGAACGCATATCGCTGAGACGTTACGAAAGGTGAATGCAGAAACCACGCTCTTTTTGATTGCTTCCAAAACCTTTACCACGCAAGAAACGATGGCCAACGCTCACAGTGCGCGTGACTGGTTTTTAACCCAAGGCGGCGCCGAAAAGGATATCGCTAAGCATTTCGTCGCGCTGAGCACCAATGCTAAAGCGGTGCAAGACTTCGGTATAGATACGAAGAATATGTTTGAATTCTGGGACTGGGTTGGTGGTCGCTATTCTTTATGGAGCGCTATTGGCTTGTCGATCGTGTTGAGCATTGGTTTTGATAATTTCAAAGAACTTTTAGCGGGAGCCCACGCGGCTGATAATCACTTCAAAAATACTCCCTTAGAGGAAAATATTCCAGTTATTATGGGGGTGTTGGGTATTTGGTATAATAATTTCTTTGATTCGGAAACGCATGCGATTCTACCTTATGATCAATACCTACATCGTTTTGCGGCATACTTTCAGCAAGGCGATATGGAAAGTAATGGTAAGTATGTGGATAGAAATGGAGTGCCGGTTGAATATCAGACAGGGCCCGTTATCTGGGGCGAACCCGGAACAAATGGCCAACATGCCTTTTATCAATTGATTCACCAAGGCACGAAGATGATCCCTTGCGATTTTATTGCACCTGCTCAAACACACAATCCAATTGGGGAACACCATACGCTCCTGTTATCTAATTTCTTTGCCCAAACAGAAGCGTTAATGAATGGTAAAATGGAAGAGGAAGTGGAAGCTGAGTTGAAAAAAGCAGGGAAATCTGACGAGGAAGTAGCGGCTATTACGCCATTCAAAGTTTTTGAGGGAAACAGGCCAAGCAATTCTTTTCTTTTGAAAAAAATAACGCCCCGGAGTTTGGGAAGCTTGATTGCGTTTTATGAGCATAAAATATTTACACAAGGTATTATCTGGAATATTTTTAGTTTCGATCAATGGGGAGTTGAACTGGGTAAGCAGCTTGCTGGAAAGATATTGCCTGAGCTCAGAAACGAGGGAGACATTACCTCACATGATAGCTCCACCAACGGCTTAATCAACCAATATAAAGCTTGGCGCTAAAACAAACATTTTGGATGGCTTGGTGTTCCTTTAACATGAATAAAACGTCATCCAAAATGAATCGATATACTTATTGTCTTTTTTTTTCTTTTTTGGTTTTGATCAATGCCTGCAAAGGAAATGGGCAAAACCAAGAAGAGACGCCGGAAGCCCCAACGGATTCGGTAGGTGAGTACGGACTAAACATTACCTTAGCTGAGCCATTGGCAACGCCATCCAGTACTAAAAACTCAAAGGTAATCGGATGGCCAACAGGGAAAACACCGATTGTGGCCGCGGGCTACAAGGTTGTCAAATTTGCCGATGGTTTGCAAAATCCCCGTTGGATCTATGTCGCCCCGAATGGAGACATTTTCGTGGCCGAATCGCAGACACAAGGAGCAAGTGCGAATAGAATTACCTTGTTCAAGGATACCAACGGAGATGGCGTAGCCGATAGCAAATCCCCTTTCTTGGAAGGGCTTAATAAACCCTTTGGCATGTTGATCATGGATAACAGTTTCTATGTCGCTAATACCGATGGTATTTTAAAGTATCCGTATAAGATAGGAGAAGCTAAAGTTAGTGGAAAGGGCGAGAAAATTTTGTCGTTGCCCGCAGGCGGATACAACAATCATTGGACTCGAAATTTATTGATGAAACCGGATAGCTCAAAAATATATGTTAGCGTCGGGTCGGGAAGTAACGTTGGTGAACATGGGATGGAGAATGAAAGACGGAGAGCAAACATTTTGGAGATTAACCCCGATGGAAGTGGAGAACGCATTTTTGCAGCAGGACTTCGAAATCCGGTCGGCATGGCATGGGAGCCTCATACCGGTAAATTATGGACCGCAGTGAATGAGCGTGATGAGTTGGGAGACCAAATCGTTCCTGATTATATAACATCTGTGGAAGAAAATGGCTTCTATGGCTGGCCATATGCTTATTGGGGCAAAAAACCAGACCCTCGGTTGAAGGGGAAAAGAGAGGATTTGGTGGCTGAATCCATCGTTCCCGATTTTGCAGTGGGGTCACATACGGCTTCACTAGGCTTAGCTTTCGGAGCTTCTGGTAAGTTCGCAGGTGGCGCTTATGTAGGGCAACACGGATCTTGGAATCGCTCGAAATTGGTCGGATACAAAGTGCTCTTTATTCCTTTTGAAAATGGAACGCCTACAGGTGAATATAAAGATTTTTTGACGGGCTTTATAGCAAATGACGCGGAGGCTGAAGTATACGGCCGACCGGTAGGCATCGCATTTGCCAAACAAGGATATATGCTGGTCGCCGATGACGCAGGAAATACCATTTGGGCCGTGCTTCCACAATAGTTAAGTAGGGAAATGGTTAAGTAGTTGAGTAGGGAAATAGTTAAGTAGTTGAGTAGGGAATAGTGAGAAGGATTCGTGCGACTGAAGGCCGACTGCTGATAGCTGAAATAATTAGCCGATGAGCCAATTAGCCGATGAGCCAATTAGCCAATGTGATGATGAGCCAATGTGATGATTAGCCAATGTGATAATGGTTTGCGACTTGTCTGCCTTCCGATAGGGAGGTACTTTAAAGCTTACTGCCTAATGCCATCTGCTTATTGCTTAACTACAGCCTAAGCCTTTCCTAGCCAATGAATGTGCGCTCGCCAACCAATAACTAATAACCAATAACCAATAACTAATAACCAACACCCAATAACCAACACCCAATAACCAACACCCAATAACCAACAGCGAACAACTAACAAACAGCTGAATGCCAATCTCCGAAAGCTGATTACTATTAACAAAAAATCACTAACTTTGACAATTGTATTGATGTCAATATGACGCAACATGGGATTTGGCGCATTTGTTGACACCAATAGCATATATTTTAGATTATTATTGAACATGTTAGGATTCTTAAGTAAAATTTTTGGCAGTAAATCTGATCGTGATATAAAACATATTCGTCCGTTAGTGGATAAAATCAAGGAAGAATTTGCCAAGCTGGAGGGATTAAGTCATGATGAACTTCGTGCAAAGACGCTTGATTTTAAGCGACGGATTTCCGACTATTTAGCGGATATTGATGGTGAAATCAACCAGTTGAAAACAGATGCTGAGGAACCACAGGTAGAAATGGCAGAAAAAAATGCCATTTATGACAGAGTAGATAAACTGATTAAAGATCGCGATAAAAAATTAGAGGAAGTATTAATGGAAATACTTCCGGAGGCATTCGCTGTTGTGAAAGAAACGGCACGCCGATTTACTGAAAACACGACGTTAGAAGTGACAGCTAGTGAGTTCGATCGTGATCTGGCAGCGAAAAAGCCAAATGTCGAAATCAAGGGTGATAAAGCTGTTTGGCATAACACATGGATTGCTGCCGGGAATCAGGTTACCTGGAATATGGTGCATTATGATGTCCAGTTAATCGGTGGTATTGTTCTGCACGAAGGTAAAATTGCTGAAATGGCAACGGGTGAAGGTAAAACATTGGTAGGTACTTTACCCGCTTATTTAAACGCTTTATCCGGACAAGGTGTTCATATCGTGACGGTGAACGATTATTTGGCACGACGTGACTCCGAATGGAATGGGCCTTTATTTGAATTCCATGGTCTTCGCGTAGATTGTATCGACAAACATCAGCCAAACTCTGCGGCTCGCCGCAACGCTTATGCCGCTGATATTGTTTTCGGTACAAACAATGAATTTGGTTTCGATTATCTACGAGATAATATGGCGCAAGCACCGGAAGGCTTGGTGCAACGTAAATTACATTTTGCTATGGTGGATGAGGTTGACTCTGTACTCATTGATGATGCACGTACACCTTTAATTATATCCGGCCCAATTCCCCGTGGCGATGAACATGAATTCTATGACTTGAAACCGCGAATCGAGCGTCTGGTAAATGCACAAAAAGCGTATATCAATACGGTGTTGAACGAAGCGAAGAAAGGGATTTCAAGTGGTAATACCGATGTAGAAGGTGCTGGTATGGCCTTATTACGTGCACATAGAGGCTTACCTAAGAATAAGGCGCTCATTAAATTTCTGAGCGAAGGGAGTAATCGCCAGGTGCTTACGAAAACAGAGAACTATTACCTGCAGGAACAAAGCAAAAATATGCCAAAAGTGGATGCTGAATTGTTCTTTGTAATAGATGAGAAAAATAATCAAGTAGAGTTGACAGAAAAAGGAATTGAGCTAATCACAAGCTCAGGCGAAGATCCTCACTTTTTTGTCATGCCGGATGTAGGAACGGAAATCGCGGAAATAGAAAAATTAGCTATCCCTGCCGAAGAAAAGGCGCAGAAGAAAGATGAACTGATGCGTGATTTTTCTATTAAATCTGAACGTATTCACTCCGTTAACCAGCTATTAAAAGCTTATACCTTGTTTGAGAAGGATGTAGAATATATCATAGATGAGGGTAAGGTTAAGATTGTCGATGAGCAGACGGGGCGTATCATGGAAGGTCGCCGTTACTCGGATGGGTTACATCAAGCAATTGAGGCGAAAGAAAATGTAAAGGTGGAAGATGCTACACAAACCTACGCGACGATAACTTTACAGAATTATTTTAGAATGTACCACAAGCTAGCAGGTATGACGGGTACGGCGGTGACGGAGGCGGGTGAGCTGTGGCAAATCTATAAGTTGGATGTGGTAGAAATACCAACCAATATCCCAATACAACGTGATGATCGAGAGGACTTGGTTTATCGTACAGCTCGTGAAAAATATAATGCAGTTGCTGAGGAAATCCAAAAATTAACCGAGGCTGGTCGCCCTGTACTGGTAGGTACGACCTCGGTGGAAATATCAGAATTGTTGAGCCGCATGTTGAAGTTACGCGGTATCAAACACAATGTATTGAATGCTAAACTTCACCAAAGGGAAGCCGACATAGTGGCGGAAGCAGGGCAGGCGGGTACCGTGACCATCGCGACGAACATGGCGGGTCGTGGTACCGACATCAAGTTAGGACCTGGTGTTAAAGAGGCTGGCGGTTTAGCTATCGTTGGTACAGAACGACATGAATCTCGCCGCGTTGACCGTCAGTTGCGCGGTCGTGCCGGTCGCCAAGGTGACCCCGGTTCTTCGCAGTTTTTCGTTTCCTTGGAAGACAATTTAATGCGCTTATTCGGTTCCGAACGTATTTCCAACATCATGGTACGTATGGGCATTGAAGAAGGAGAGGTTATTCAGCATTCGATGATCACCAAATCGATCGAACGAGCACAGAAGAAAGTGGAAGAGAACAACTTCGGTATCCGTAAGCGTTTGCTGGAATACGATGATGTGATGAACTCACAGCGTACCGTGATCTATGCGAAACGTAGAAATGCACTATTTGGGGAACGTTTGGATGTTGATCTGAATAATACCATTTATGATGTGGTTGAAGACTTGGTTACTGAATATAAGGAAACGGGAACCTATGAGGATTTTCAATTGGAATTTATCCGTGTTTTTTCCGTTGATCCTGAGTTGAATCAAGATGCTTTTTTAAGTGGCAACATTGCCGGCTTAACAGATACCTTATTTAGCCGGGTAATCGATTTCTACCACCGCAAAGCGGAGCATATTGCAAATCAGACCTTACCGGTTTTGAAAGACGTGTATGCAACACGTGGCGAACAGATTGAAAATATTGTCGTGCCATTTACTGATGGTCTTCGCGGATTGCAGGTCGCAGCTAACCTAAAGAAAGCGGTTGAAACAAATGGAAAGGAAGTATTCAAGGCCTTCGAAAAAGGGGTTGTTTTATCCTTAATAGATGAGGCTTGGAAAGAGCATTTGCGTGAGATGGACGATTTGAAACAATCGGTGCAAAATGCAGTTTACGAACAAAAGGATCCTATCATTATTTATAAAATGGAAGCCTTTAACCTTTTCAAGGAGATGTTGGTAACCATGAATAAAGATATTGTGGCATTCTTGTTTAAAGGAGAAATTCCGCATCAGCAGCCACAAGAAGTGCGGGAAGCGCGTCGACCTGTTCAGGAACCCAAAATGCAAGTATCTAAGCCGGAATTGGCCGCAGCAACGTCAGGAGGTGGTCTGCCCGTGGAGGATACCAGGGAAGTGCAAAAGACGCAACCTGTCAGAAATGATAATAAAATAGGAAGAAATGATCCTTGCCCTTGTGGTAGTGGGAAAAAATATAAAAATTGTCACGGTATAGGACAAGTTTAGTTCTTAGCTGTTCGTTCTTAGTTGTTGTCATTTACTCATTTACTAAGAACAATAACAAACAACGAATAACCGTTTGAATATGTTAATAACATCTTGCCTTAAACAAATTTTTATCGCTCTAGGTCTATTGCTTTTCTGTTTTATAGGAAAGGCAATCGCTCAGGATGAGAAGGGGATAGTAGAAGAACATAAAAGTATCTTAATTGAACGTCTACAGAAAGAGCGTATGTTACTGGGTAGTAACACGGTTTTGTCTCCAGCAGATGAATCCAGCAAACCCGGTGTGCCGCTGAAGACCGGTAGAAAAGTTACAGCACGTGGTTATCGGGTACAGATTTATTCGGGAAGCAATCGTAACGAAGCTTACAGCGCGCAGGCAAGATTTAAGCAAATTTATAAAGATCTTAATACCTATGTCGGCTATCAGCAGCCGAACTATCGGGTCAAGGTAGGTGATTTTACGAGTCGGAGCCAGGCACAAGCACTTATGAATCAACTTAAGCGGGATTTCAGTTCTGTCTTTATATTTACCGAAACGATTAACATAGAAAACTAACATGTTAAAAGAATCTATCCAAGCATTAGCTCAAACCATTTTCTCTGAGATAGTAGATACACGCCGTCATCTTCACGCCAACCCGGAATTGTCTTTTCAAGAATACAATACCTCGGTATTTGTCAAAGAGAAATTGGATGCTTTGGGTATCGCTTGGGAAGAAATGGCGAATACCGGAATCGTTGCCCTCATTAAGGGAGAACAAGTCGGGGATGGGGTGATAGCTTTAAGGGCGGATATGGATGCTTTACCAATTAAAGAAGTAGAAGGAAGACCTTATGGATCTAAAAATAGAGGTGTTATGCATGCTTGTGGTCATGATGTGCATACTTCTTCCTTATTGGGAACGGCTAAAATACTAGCTTCCTTGAAAAATCAATTTGCAGGAACTGTTAAGTTAATCTTTCAACCTGGAGAAGAAAAGCTTCCTGGAGGGGCAAGTATTATGATAAAAGAGGGAGCGCTTGAAAACCCCAAACCACAAGCTATTATCGGTCAACATGTCATGCCGCTGATCGATGCAGGTAAAGTTGGATTTAGGGCGGGAAAGTACATGGCATCTACTGATGAACTCTATGTAACGGTGAAAGGAAAGGGGGGCCACGGGGCACAACCACAACAAAATATAGACCCTATTGTTATTACCGCACATATTATTACGGCTTTGCAGCAGATCGTAAGTCGTGTAGCCGACCCCAAGATGCCTACCGTCTTGTCGTTCGGTAAAATTAATGCGGAAGGCGCTACGAATGTAATTCCGAATGAGGTTAAGCTGGAGGGAACATTTCGCACATTTGATGAAGAATGGCGCAAAGAGGCGCATAAAAAAATGAAAAAAATGGCCGAAGGCATCGCTGAAAGCATGGGCGGATCCTGTGAATTTGAAGTACGCCACGGTTACCCCTATCTCGTGAATAATGAAGCGCTAACCAAGGAAGCTCGTGGCTATGCCGTTGAATACCTTGGACAGGAAAATGTACTGGATCTAGATCTTTGGATGGCGGGAGAAGATTTCGCTTTCTATTCGCAGGTAACGGATGCTTGTTTTTATCGCTTAGGTACGCGTAATGAAGAAAAAGGAATCACGGCATCGGTACACACCCCTGATTTTGATGTCGATGAAAAAGCATTATCCATAAGTACGGGCTTAATGGCCTATATTGCTCTCAAACGTCTAGGAAACTAGCTGAAAAATCGTATCTTTGCTAATAAGCCCTTTGGCTTATGAATCTATTGGCTCTAACAGATATCTTCTGTTTTTCCGAGCTTTAACATCGTGTTTTTATTTTAACTTATCCGGCCTACGGGTTTGGATGATATTTAAAACCTATTCCACAATGGACAATTTAGAAAGCAGCTTAGAGAAATCCTCCAATTTTATTAGTGAATTCACCTATCACAAACTCATTGATCTCGGCATAAACAAAGAAGTGGCTACTTATGTGAATGTCTTTGTTCTGCTCGCAATTTTGGTATTTCTAGTTTATGCCGTACAACATGTTGTGAGAAAAGCACTGAAAATCGCTTTTACTAAAATTTACAATAGTACGCAACTTCGGTTTTTCGATTATCTGTTAAAAAACCGCTTTCCTCATTTTCTTGCACTGATAGCACCATTCAGCCTGGTGAAAAATTCGATACCGGTTGTATTTAATGACTTCCCGCATTTAATAAATCCCTTGGACATCGCCATGGAAGTTTACATGGTTTTTATGATCATATCCATTGTGATGGCCATTATAAGGTCGGGTGCCGACGTATTACGAGAAAAACCCGAATTTTCGGCTAAACCAATGGAGAGTTATCTACAGGTTATTCGGATGGTTTTCTTTCTATTTGGTGCCGTAGCTATTTTTTCCAGTATAACCGGTCAATCCCCGACGGCTTTCTTTGCCGCTATGGGCGCTGCTTCGGCGATTCTATTACTCATGTTTAAAGATACCATCATGGGGTTTGTGGCCAGCATTCAGGTAACAACCAATGATATGGTTCGTATCGGCGACTGGATCACCATGCCTAAATACGGCGCAGATGGCGACGTGGAAGAAATTAACCTAACAACCGTAAAAGTGCGTAATTTCGATAAAACGATTACCACTATTCCTACCTATACCCTTATATCCGATTCATTTCAGAATTGGCGCGGAATGCAAGAATCCGGTGGACGTCGCATTAAAAGGGCAATCATTATTAAACAGGGCAGCATTCGCTTTGTGGGTGACGAAGAGCTTCCTCGTTTCCAAAAAATACAAGGAATTCGTGATTATATTGACGAGCGCGGAGAAGTGATTAAAAAGCACAACGAAAAAATAGGAGCAGACAGGACCGTTGCATTGAATGGGCGAAACTTTACGAACTTCGGACTTTACAGAAAATATATTGATTGGTATCTGAATAATCATCCAGGGCTTCATAAGGGCATGACGTTGATGGTTAGGCAATTGGCGCCAACTGAAAATGGCTTGCCTTTGGAGTTATATGCTTTTACCAATACAACCAAGTGGGCCGAATATGAATATATAATGGCTGATATTTTTGATCATTTAATAGCAGCAGTACCATATTTCGGATTGCAAATTTTCGAGCGAACTTCCGGGAACGATGCCTTCGGAATCAAATTTGCCAATGGACCAGAAGTAAAGAATGAAAAGCTAGGTATTAAGTAGTGATGAGTGAGGAGTGATGAATGAGGAGTAGCAGTAGCGAAAGCGGAAACAAGTGATATGCGAATAGGCTTTTTTACTGTCCCTCCATGAGGCAGGCCATCCCTCCGGGAGGCTTTTGAATTATTGATGCTTTGTTAGTTTTTTTAAGGTATCAATGAGCCCTTCGGGGTTATTGATGCTTTGTTAGTTTTTTAAGGTATCAATGAGCCCTTCGGGCTTGTTACTTATCCTGATACCTACCTACCTGCCTGCCGGCAGGCAGGTGTCTTGCTACCAAATTCTGCACTCGCAACTAATAACTAGCAACCAACAACTAATAACTAGCAACCAACAACCACTAACCAATAACGAAAATTACTATCTTTACCAAGAATGATTAAGCAGGAAACAATCGGGAAAATTTTGGATGCCGCTCGTATCGAAGAAGTGGTGGGTGACTTTGTGGACTTAAAGAAACGGGGAACGAGCTTAATTGGTGTTTGCCCATTCCATAATGAAAAGACACCTTCTTTTCATGTTTCTGTAAGCAAGGGTATTTATAAGTGTTTTGGTTGTGGCGCTGGAGGGGATTCAGTACGCTTTGTTATGGAGCTTGAGAAATATTCCTACCCGGAAGCGTTACGCTACTTGGCGCAGAAATATAATATAGAAGTTGAGGAGGTTGAACTATCTCCGGAGCAGGCGGCGGCAAGCGACAAGCGCGAAAGCCTATTGATCATTACCAATTGGGCGGCTAAATTTTTCCGTGAAAGCCTCTGGGATACAGAGGACGGTCAGGCTATCGGTCTGAGTTATTTTCGCGAACGGGGTTATCGGGATGATATCATTAAAAAGTTCGAACTGGGTTATTCCCCCGAAGCATGGGCAGCTTTATATGAAGAAGCCGTAAAGGGTGGCTTCAGCGAAGAATTCTTGGACGAAACAGGCTTGATAATTCGTAGAGATGACGGGAAACGTTATGATCGGTTCCGAGGGCGGGTGATGTTTCCTATACATAACCTGACAGGACGTGTCTTGGGTTTTGGAGGAAGAACGCTCAAAACAGATAAGAAGACGCCGAAATATGTTAACTCACCTGAGAGCTTAATTTATCATAAATCCGATGTTCTTTACGGTTTATACTTTGCCAAGAAGGCAATAACGGACCAGGATAATTGTTTTCTCGTGGAAGGTTATGCGGATGTGATTTCCATGCACCAGGCGGGCGTCGAAAACGTGGTTGCCTCCTCAGGAACTTCATTGACCACTGGTCAAATCCGACTGATTTCAAGATTTACGCGAAATGTAACCATTTTATACGATGGCGATGCTGCGGGTATCAAAGCATCGTTAAGGGGAATGGATATGTTGTTAGAAGAAGGGATGAACGTTAAAGTGCTCCTTTTTCCCGACGGAGACGATCCGGATTCTTTTGCCATGAAACATGGCGCAATGCAATTCAAACAATATATAGCGGAAAACAGTAAGGATTTTATTTTTTACAAGACCGACATTCTACTCAAAGATGCCGGGAATGACCCCGTAAAACGTGCGGGTGTTATTCATGATGTGGTAGACAGTATCGCGCTTATTCCCGATGATATTAAGGCTTCTGTATTTATACGAGAATGTAGCCGATTGTTGGATATTGAAGAACGTTTGTTGATCGCAGAATTAAACAAACAAAAGCTGCAAGCAATCAAGAAAAATCAAAAGTCTTCGGATTCATCTGCTGCTGCAAACGCTCCCTTTGGTGGAGATGAGCCACCTCCTGACCTGTTTATGGATCCGCGGGATATGGCGGAAACACGCTCGCAGGAGGAACTGCAGCCCGCACTATCGCAATCTATCGCTTTGCAGGAGCGTGAGATTATCCGCTTGCTCATTAATTATGGACAAATACCCGCGAAATGGGAACAGGACTACCCCATTGCCTTCGTGTTATTTGCAGGTTTGCAAGACATTGAGTTTGCAGATCCTTTGTGTCAAAAGATCATAACCATTTACTTGGAATTTATTGAACGCGAGGAATTACCGGACGAACGCTATTTTATTAGTCATGCAGATCGCGAAATTGCAGATTTGGCTATTTCCCTGCTTTCATCGCCGTATAGCCTAAGCCCTAATTGGAACGATGAGAAACGAAAGATTTATGTATCTCAAGAAACAGATAATTTAAAAAATGCAGTATTGGGAGCGCTTTATCGTATAAAGAAACGGAAGGTAGAACAAAATATGCAGGAAGTTAGAGAGGCCTTGAAAATAGAGCATAATGAAGCGAATTTGGAAATCCTTATCGACAAATATCAAAAGCTAAAGATGATGGAAAAGGAGTTGACAGGTTACTTGGGAACTGTGATTGTTAAATAATTCAATGAATGGCTACGCATCAGATAACCGGTTCGGATGGAGAACGGGCCGCACTGCAGTATTTATTGCATCAGGGCTATTATTTGGTGAAGCAGAATTGGCGCTATAAGCATCTAGAGGTCGACTTGATCATGAAAGATGGGACTCAATTGGTCTTTGTTGAAGTAAAAACCCGGTCTAGTAGCGGTTTTGGACTTCCTTACGAAGCCGTTAATTGGCAAAAACAACGTAAGCTATCACAAGCGGCAACCATTTATATTCGTCAACATCACTATGCGGGTGAGATCCGTTTCGATATCGTTTCTATTTTTGCAAATAAAGATAAAAAATATAATATCCGACATATCAAAGACGCCTTTTGGCCTAGGTATTCTTAGTTATTGGTTATTTGTTATTCGTTATTGGTTATTCGTTATTAGTTATTGGTGTCTGGTTATGACGTGCTTTTGTGAGGACAGGTTTAGTATCAGGATAAGTAAAAAGAGATTCATCACTCATAATTCCTGCCTACCGGCAGGCAGGCAACACTCACCACTACTTAACGTCTCAACTACTCAACAATTAACTATACCTAAAATATTACTATTCTCTAAGTTTGTATCATAGGAATAAATTATGTCATATACACTACATCTTCTATATTTGTGTATGAACAAATTTTTGCTTCTGGCATTGACTGCCTTATGTAGTGTGGCGGCTTGTGATCGAGAAAAATCGAATAATTCATCCAATAAATCGTTGAGCTTTAGCGCTGTTGAACCAGGATCTTTGATCAACAAAGGCGACAGTGTTTCTCTGCAACTCAGTTTACCGGCAGACCTTTCTTTTGATTCAATTGCTTATTCATTAAATGATAAGCCTTATGTAACGGTAAAAGACAGTGGCGCCGTTTGGTTAAAGACAGATAGTTTGGGTATGGGAAGTCAGCTTATCACTGCTAATGTCTTTAAGGCAGGGCAGTCAGAAAGCGCTAGTACGAATATTGTTGTTGTAGCATCCAAACTTCCTGAACAATACAGTTTTACGGTGGTTAATACGTATCCGCACGATGCTCACGCTTATACGCAGGGTCTAGAATATCATGATGGCTTTCTGTATGAAAGCACTGGACAACGCGGACAATCAACCCTGCGGAAAGTGGAGTTAAAAACCGGTAAGGTTGTAAAGAAAATCGATCTCCCCTCCAAATATTTTGGAGAAGGAATGACCTTTGTCGGTGATAAAATTGTTCAGTTAACCTGGGAAGAAGGCGTTGGATTTGTGTATGATAGAAACTCTTTCGAAAAGGTGGGAGAATTTCCTTACCAAGCGAGCAAAGAGGGGTGGGGATTATGCTTTGACGGACAGCGTCTGATCAAATCAGATGGTAGCAACCGTCTTTATTTCCTAAATAGAGATAATTTTAAAGAGGAAGGCTTTATCGAAGTATATAACCACAAAGGTCCTGTTGATAAGTTGAACGAATTGGAGTACATTGATGGAAAAATCTATGCCAACGTTTATTACTCTGATGTCGTCGTGGTAATCGATCCACATTCAGGACAAGTGGAGGCTGAGATTAATCTTATTGGCTTGTTGCCTCAGAAAGATGTGACCGAAGATACCAATGTACTCAATGGGATCGCTTATGATCAGCAGGGTAAACATCTCTACGTAACAGGCAAAAACTGGGATAAACTATTTGAAATTAAGTTATTGGGACGATGAGAAGTAATAGAGTATATGCGCATTGAGTGAGGAGTAATGAGTGCCTTGTCATGAGTTCAACGCTTATTGTCCCATAGTTACAGTCGAAAGCCGACATCCGATCCGATAGCTGAAAGCTAATACCTAAACCTTATACCTACAGCTTGGTCGGTACCGACCGACAGCTGATATCAAAACACGCAATCGGTTGCGTTTGCAAAGGATTTGCATTTCATCTAAAAAGTTTCTACACTTGATCGATACAATCAATCTTTCTGATAAGAATCGCTAGTTCAATTATATTAACCAATACTAAGCAGGGTATTTACTAGATATTGATTATCTAATACATAGGTGCTTTATGATGAATGAACCCAATTACATGGACCAACCGAATCGTTTGTCAGTTGAAGACTTATTCAAAAAGTATTATCTGCGTTTGTTTGAATTCGCGTATAAGCTTTCGGGCAATGAGGAGGAAGCGGAAGATTTGGTGCAGGACGCTTTCGTTGTCTTCTGTGAACAGACAAATGGTACGCTTTGGAGCGAACATGCCATTAAATCATATTTGTATACAACCATTAAACATGATGCGTTCAATCGATTTAGACACCATAAGGTGGTCGAAAAATATCAAAAACAGCATCCGGACCAATTATTAGAAGATTTTCAGATCGATAACTTTTTAATTCATGCAGAAGTTCTCGGGGAATTAATGGCCGCCTTAGATAAGCTTCCGGGAGGCTGTGCCATGATATGCAGGATGGGATACTTGGAAGGACTAAAGAACCCGCAAATTGCTGAGCTTTTAGGTATAAGTATCCATACTGTAAAAAGTCAAAAACAGCGAGCCCTTCATCTACTCAAAGAGCAATTGAAGCCCGAGCTTTTTACGGTGTTTCTTGTCACCTTGTTAAAATAAGCTTGCAGTACCACGAGTATTCAATCGCATTTACTTCGTAATAACGCTTAGATAAAAGAACGATTATTTTATTCAACTTTTCTTGATAAAAGTTGAGCAAACCGAAGAACGTAGGGAGCTCATGAACTCCCTACGGTCGGTTTTGGTTACTTTTTGCGGATCTTGGAAAAGCTTGAGCTCCTTTAAAAGAATTAATTAGCGAAAAAACCACGAAGTAGCATGAGTGCCTTTTAAAACAAACGATAACGAATAAAAGTGACTAAAATAATCGTTTGATTTTATTAGGCAGTTGCTTTTCCTGAGCAACCTGTATTTTCTTCATAATTTTTTTCATTTTCTTCCATACTTTTTTTATCCGAAGGTGCTTTAGCAGTATATAACGAAGAGGTATGTACGACGACCCACTGGAAAAGGCTCGATTGATAGTCGGGTACATTCAAGGTACACTTTCTGAGCAGGAGGAGTCTCAATTTTTAGATTTACTGGAGCGAGACAAAAACCTGCAAGATCTGTTGGAAATGTATAAGGACACACCAACGATAGCAAGTCGTATAAAGACTTTAAAAGAAAGGGATACCGAAAAGGCTTGGAATCGCTTTAAAGAAAAAGCAAATAAGGGATCCAGGCGCCGAATAAATTCCTTTTGGATAAGTATCGCTGCGGGCATCGCTTTATTCTTAACCTTTACGCTCAAGCACTTTAATCACCGAGACAATAAGGTAATTCCTGACAGTTCCCATCGCTATGCGAATGATGTGTTACCTGGTGAAAGTAAGGCGAAATTAGTGCTTTCCGACGGTAGTGCCATTCACCTTGGCAGCAAATCGGTGGCACTTAATGAACATGATGGGACGAATATGCAGGGAACTAAAGAAGAACTGATCTATCGAGGAGAAAAGGCAAGCGCGGCCCGGTTAATCTATAATACACTTTTTGTTCCTCCCGGGGGTAACTACCGTCTTACCTTAGCTGACGGAACAAAGGTTTGGCTTAATGCCGCATCAAAACTTGTTTTTCCGGTCAGTTTTGCTAATAATGAAAGGCTCGTTACCTTGGAAGGTGAGGCCTATTTTGAAGTGGCAAGGGACAAAAAGCGCCCTTTTAAAGTCACAATGAATGATACAAAAATTACTGTTTTAGGGACAAGCTTTAACGCACGATCCTATGAAAAGGAAAGCATGACAACCCTCGTTAGTGGCGCGGTAAAAGTTCATTACGGCAGCAGCCTATATGATCTAAAACCGGGGCAATGTGCCGTCGCTGATGGTAATGATCTTAACATAGGAACTGCTGATATTGAAAAAGCTCTTGCGTGGAAAGAAGGACACTTTTTATTCAATGAAGATGCCATCAAACCTATTTTAGAGGAAGTTGCTCGCTGGTATGACCTCGAACTATCATACAAAGGAAAACTTCCCGATATCCATATTGGTGGCAGTATCAGTCGAAAAGAGAGGTTAAGCGAAGTACTCGAAATGCTGAAAGAAGTAAGCGGATTGAATTTTAATGTGAACGGACGAAAGCTCCAAATTATAGCAAATCCTAGTTGAAATGAACTTGAAATCAAAACCAACCTAATAATTAGTAAAAACGTCAAACGAATACCGGAAGTGGGCCAACACTCCCGGTAAAAGTTAAGGCACTCGTATTATGATTGAAGGATATAATAACCAAACCCTAACTATACGAAAGTATGAAATATCCAGGTAGTATAAGCACTACAAATGTGAATAAATTAGACCGAATATTCCATATGGACGTAGCAGCAAAACAGATATGAATCGTTTATCTCGAGAGAAAGCGTCGGGAAGGAAGACGCTTTACTTACAAATTGTAAGGATTATGAAATTAACATGGCTGATGGTCTTTGTCTTTTCGTGGGGTGTCTATGCAGCAGGGAAGGCGCAACAGGTCAGCATATCGCTAGAGAATGCGCCACTGAAAGAGGTATTGCAAGCATTGAAAAGACAGACACACTATCGTTTCCTTTACAACGAGGAACAGCTGAAGGCGGCAGGTACTGTTTCCTTAAAGCTACATAACGTGCCGGTGGAGGAAGTTTTGCAAAAGGCTTTAAATAGCAAAAAATTGCAATATAAGAGACATAACACCACCATCACGATTGCTCCTGTTTCAGCTCTAAGCTCAAGCCGCGAAATGATGCAGCAACAGGACCTGGATATACGCGGTACGGTCCGAGATTCGGTAGCGGCATTGACGGGTGTTTCGGTATTTGTGAAGGGCAGGGCATCTAACGGTACCACGACTAATGCGAATGGGCAGTATCAGTTAAAAGTGCCTGAGGGTGCTACCCTAGTCTTCCGATTTATCGGTTATGCCGAAAAGGAGGTTCCCGTAACAAACGCCGGAACTATTGATGTTGTTTTGAGCAATATCGAATCGCGACTAGATGAAGTGGTAGTTGTTGGTTATGGTACACAAAAGAAAGGAGATTTGACGGGCTCAATCGCTTCGCTAAGTGCCGATGACTTAACAAAAGGAGGCGCGATCAGTAATGTCGCGCAGGCTATTCAGGGACGTGCATCCGGTGTAGTAGTCACACAAAACTCAAAAGCCCCAGGTGGAAGTATGTCTATTCGCATACGTGGCTCCAACTCAGTAAGTAGCAGTAATGAACCGCTTTATGTCATTGACGGTTTCCCCAGCAATAATGGGGTCAACATTAATCCAGACGACATTGCGTCTATGGAAATTTTAAAAGATGCATCCGCTACGGCTATTTATGGCTCACGGGGTGCTAACGGTGTGGTGATGATTACCACAAAACGGGGTAAAGCCGGGCAAAGCAATGTCGCTTACAACGGATATATCGGAACGCAAAAGGCAATCAATCCTTATCATTTGCTGGACGGTAAATCCTATATGTTGCTTGCTAATGAGTTGTATAAAGAAATCAACGGACAGGAAGGAATTGAGAATGGTGTTTATACGCAATCGCAATTGAATTCAACCATCAACACAGATTGGGTGAAAGAAGCTACTCGAACCGCTACCGTACAAAATCATAATCTACAATTTACTGGTGGGAGTGAGAAGACGAAGGTATTAAGCAGTGTGGGTTACTTCGATCAAAAGGGGATTCTAAAAACTACCGACTTCAAACGTGTATCCGGAAGAGTCAACATCGATCAAACTATTAATGATTATGTACGTGCAGGTGCTTCCATCTTTGGTCAAAGAGAAAATTCCAACTACCAAATATATGATGGAAATATCTTGAATTCCAATGTGCTCTACAGTGTGCTGACTTATGATCCCACCGTTCCGGTATATGATGCGAATGGTGCCTTTGGCCGTCCTCCCGGAGGAAGAGGAGACAACCCACTTGCAAATTTAATGGCTCGTCAGAACGATGTACAAAAGGATAAGCTTAATGGGAATGTTTATTTGGAGATAAAACCATTTGAAGGCCTAACTGCACGGTTTGACGCGGGCACCGAAATTCTGCATGATCAATTGGGTACTTACTTGTCGCAAGACTCTTATCAAGGTAGTATCGATAAGGGAGTAGCCTCCCAGTCGGATTATAACCTGACCCACAATTTAGCGGACATGTTTATTACCTACGATAAAGGTTTCGGTAAGCATCACCTAAATGTAATGGGCGGTTACTCTTATGAAAAATTTACAAATAGTAATAAGGGAATCAATGTGTATGGATTCTCAACAGACTTGTATGGTTATAACAACCTGGGTGCGGCATCTACCATTTCGGGAGTCAATTCTTATAAATCGGAAAATATGCTGATTTCATTTTTTGGTCGGGCAAATTATTCTTTTGATGACAAATACCTGTTTACTTTCACCGTAAGGCACGATGGTTCTTCGCGCTTTGGCTCCGACAACAAATGGGGCACCTTTCCTTCCGGATCTTTCGCTTGGAAGTTGATCAACGAATCTTTTATGCGAAACCAACAATTGTTCTCCGATCTTAAGTTGCGTCTGGGTTATGGTAAAACCGGGAATGAACGGATTGGGAATTATGCTTCTTATGGATTAATGAGTAATGCCAATTATACCTTTGATGGAATCAATAATACCAGTGGTACCTATTTAAATAGCTCATCACCTGCTAATACAAGACTTAAATGGGAGACGACCAGCCAGTACGATGCCGGAATAGACTTCGCTTTGTTGAATGATCGTATTGCCGTTACTATGGACGCTTACTATAAAAAGACAAGCGACCTCTTGATTAAATTGAATTTACCTCTGTACTCCGGATATTCCTCTGGTCAAAGTAATGTTGGTTCTGTTTCCAATAAGGGATTTGAGTTCGCTATCGCTACAAAAAATTTAACCGGAGCTTTCACCTGGGACACGAAATTGAATTTTGCCATGAACCGCAATAAAGTGCTTGATCTTGGTGGCGATAACGATATCTTTATTACTTCTTCCAAGCCAATGGGAACCGTTTCTGAAGAGGCTTATGCCATTATTCGCGAAGGAGAGCCGCTCGGTTCGCTTTTTGGATACAAATATATTGGCGTTATTCAGCAGGGAGAAGCCTACGCACCGCAACCTAATTCGAAAGCCGGCGATCCGAAATTTGCCGATGTCAATGGAGATGGTATTATTACCGCTGCGGATAGAACAATCATCGGATCTGCTTATCCAAAGCTTACCTATGGAATCACCAATACCTTTGCTTACAAAAATTTCGACTTATCTGTTTTCATTTATGGGAATTTGGGTAACGACCTGCTAAATATGACGCGCATGAATTTGGAATGGAATCGTTCTACAGATGCTTTGAATCGCTGGACACCCGAAAATACAAACACCGACTTGCCTCGAAATGGATTCTATTATACAGAATATGGGGGTTATGTGAATGATCATTTTGTGGAAGACGCCTCCTTTTTGCGGTTAAAAAATTTAACATTAGGCTACACGGTACCCTTTAAAACCAAAGCGATGCAATCATTACGCATATATGTAATGGCTGAAAATCTGTTTACAATCAGTGGTTATTCAGGCTGGGATCCAGAGGTCGACACGAAAGGCTATGAAAATGATGCACTGATTAAATATAGTTCCAATGCGCAAACGGCTAACGCGGGTGCTGGTTTGGACTTTAACTCTTATCCTAGCATGCGTGCCTTTACTTTTGGTGTTAATGTTAACTTTTAAAGAAAAAAAAAATGAACTTCATAAAATTAAGCCACCGTTTTTTATGCCTCGCAACAATATGGGCTACGATTAGTGCTTGTACAAAATTGGAACCTGAGCTATACAGCGATTTGACTACCGAAAATGCGTATTCTTCGGAGAGTGATATAAATGCGGCATTAACTGGTACTTATGCGAGTCTAGGGCCTTACCCGGGTGATGCCTATCTTTACTACGCGGGCTATTTGGTGATGATTACCGATTACGCAACTGATATGGGGTTCTCTACTGCGGCTGGTAATCCGACCCATTTGAGCAATTTTTCTTACGACGAAAACAATCGCTATTTTAAGAATAACTGGCAAAATATGTATCAGGTTATAGCGAATGCCAATCTGTTGATCGATAATATTACCGCTGTATCAGGGATGAGCGATGAAAATAAAAACCTTGTGATAGGACAAGCTCGTTTTCTAAGGGCATTGGCCTATAATGACCTAACGGATGCTTGGGGGCCGGTACCTTTGATCACTTCCACAAAAAATCCAGCGGAAAGTTATAATACACCTTTATCTGCCGTTGAACAGGTAGATTCTTTAATTCATGCGGACTGCCTTTTCGCAGCGGAGGTGCTCCCGGAAAGCTGGACGAGTGAGCTAGGCTTAGCACGCGCAACTAAAGGTGCAGCGCTAACACTTTTAGGTAAAAACTATATGCGCGCCCATAACTATGAGCAGGCAAAATTATACATCGATCAAGTGCTTGCGCTACGTGATAAGGGCGTTTATACCTTAAATCCCGATTTTAAAAACGAATGGTCCGAATCAAACAAAATGGATAAAGGTATGATATTCGGTATTTTACATGAATCATCACTCAATGGTGGTGAAATTGCCAACCATTTCGGTCCTACTGATCACCAAGAGGTGACTGACCGTTGGCAGTATTACGGGGTTTCTTTACAATTCTGGCGTAAGTTTGATGACCGCGACCCACGAAAGCAGTTCTTCTACTATAATTATGAAGGAAAAGCGGCAAGAGACGGGTCTACTACACACGGGTTTTACTATACGATTCCAAACCCTGGACAAACCACCGCGCCCAATGATACCACAAAATTATTGCAGAACGTAGCGACTAAGAAGTACTCTTATGAAATGGTGAACAGTTCGTACTTGGACGGACGAACCATCCAGGTATTTCGTATAGCCGATGTAATCTTGTGCAAAGCTGAAATCGAGAATGCATTATCAGGCCCATCAGCGGGTCTACCCTACATCAATGAAATCAGAAAAAGAGCAGGGGCTCCACTTTTAGGCGAAAGTGCCGATTTTCCAGCTCCTGCAACGAAGGAGGAGTTTGTTAATGCACTGGTTGACGAGCGTGGTTTCGAGCTCGTTTTTGAGTACAAGCGTAAAGCAGATTTGGTGCGATTAGGTAAATATGAAGAAGTATGCAATGCTTATCTAAAAGCCCGTGGCATGACGCCGAAGGTTACCGAAAAGCTTCGCTATTTTCCATATCCCTTAGATGAAGCGAACCTGCATCCTGAAATGGCAGCAGCCAACGCACAACGTTTACCCTAGCACTTTTTTAGTATGCGTATACTCAAAATTGTTATCGGAGCCCTTGTAATAGCCGTCTTGTATGCCTGCTACTATTTTTATAGTCAATATGTTCAGCTAGTTAACATTCAGTTGTCTTCGCCGGATAACTCTGCCATCAAGGAGGATATTCATGTAAAATTGAATAGACCAGCGGCGGCCTATGTAGAATATTGGAGCGCGAATGGCGAGCACTATTATACCCCCGTAAAAGGCGAGAAAAAAGACCATATCTTCAATCTCTTGATGTTGGATGCCGATACCGACTATCACTACCGTATTGTGCTCGATCGGTTGATTCCGGTAAAATCGAAAGTCATGCGTTTTAAAACGCGAAAGCAATCGCCTTGGATGGTGCATGACTGGATTAAAGAGGAACATCCCCATGATCCTCGGGCAATGGGCGATGGGTTAACGATGCTTTGCTATCGGGAGTTTCCGGGATACATTGCCATGGTTGATGGAAAGGGAGCAATCAAGTGGTACTGGCAAGACGAAAAGATGGGGGTACGGATCGCTTCGCTTACTCCCCGTGGTACTATATTGGCGCTCTTAGCGCCGGTAGGGAAGGACGAATTCTATAAGCCGGAACCTAACAAAGCTTTTGTAAAAAGTGGTATGGGATACAGCTTACGGACTGGTAAAATGGGTTATATGGGCGGAACGGAGCTCGCTGAAATTGATCTCACCGGGCGGGTGCGTTGGCGATTGAATGTAGATAAGCTTGGATTAATTGTGCACCACGATTTACGTATGGATAAGGCCAATCACATTGTGGCGGTTGTTCGGGATTATATCTTGCCGGAAAAACAGACGGGAAAATCTATCGATACCTTATGGGGTGATGGTATCGTCGTAATGGATACGACCGGGAAGGTATTAAAAAAATGGTCGACATGGGATCATTGGGATTTGGCAAAAGATAGACGGTTAGACAGCTTAAAACATGATCGATTTCATATTAATACCATCTCTTTCGACAAAGACAGCAATTACCTGGTGTCGTCTCCTATCGAGAATCAAGTATGGAAAATCAACGCTCAAACAGGAAAAACCATGTGGCGATTGGGACAGGGCGGGGACTTTCAATTAGATGCTTCCGACTTTTTCTATTTTCAACACGCGCCGCATATCAATAAAGACGGTGATTTAATGCTCTTCGATAACGGCGATTTTTCTCCTCGGGACTCTTCTACCGCAAATAAGAAATCCAGAGCTTTATCTTTTTCCCTGGATGAGAAAAGGAAAACAGCATCAAAAAAATTGGATGTTCCGCTGCCTGGCAAACAATACACAGCAAGAATGGGAAGTGCTTATTTACTGCCTAACGGGAACGTGCTGCAAACCAGTTCAAAGACAGGGAGCGTTTTAATATCCGATAAACAAGGGAAAGTGCTATGGGAGTTGAATACCTATTTTATACCTTATCGCGCGGAGTATGTGCCGGCCAAATTTTGGCAGGATTATGTAAAAATGAAGCCGGATTAAAAAAGCCTAAAATGGATACTAAAACAATACGACTGACAATTACTGTTTGCTTATTAATCAGTGGTTTAATAGCTTGGGGCCAGCATCCCTATCCACCGGAGAAAGCTAAATGGAACGCTGATTCATTGGGTAATCAACGAGCGGTACTGCGGGTTGACGGAGGGGATAAACTCGTGAAAGCCTCCATAGCATGGAGAAACCGACAGGTGAAGGCAAATCAAGGCCTGATAATCGTTGATAGCACAAACAACCAACTGGTGAAACCTATAGTTTATGGCCCGATGTCTGAGGAGGGAGGCGACTTTGCTTTTGAAGCGACATCAGGTTCGGGGATTTACTATGTCTATTATTTACCTTATCAGCTAGGTGGTAGAAGCCGATATTATCCCGACGCGATATATCTCAGCCAGCCTCCTGACGATCAGGCATGGGCAAAGATCAAAACCAATAATGAAGCGAAATTTCTTCGATTCGAATCAGTAGATGAATTTAATCGGAACGATCCCATGGAACTCATCGCTACGAAAGCGGAAATCCAAGCTTACTTGAAAAAATACACAAATGAAAACTATTTTATCTTTCCCGAACTGTACACGCATCCGATTAAGATGCGATCACATGTGCCGAAGAAGTGGATGGAGACGAACCCGGTGGCGGCTCTAAAGGGCGAAACGGAGCGAGGATGCTATTACGCTTTTCAGCTAGGTATATGGTCGGCAAAAACCGATTTGAAAAACGTAACGGTCCGGTTTTCATCCTTAGAAAGCGAAATGGGAACAACATTGCCGGCAGAAGCATTTGATTGCATCAATACAGAAGGAACGAGTTATAAAGGGAAGCCCTTCTCTGCTACAGTTAACGTTCCCTTGTCAAAAGTTCAGGCGCTCTGGTGTGGGGTTCACATTCCTGAAGATATTAAACCCGGGACTTATCAAGGCTTTGTATACGTTCGTCCTGCCAACGCACCGGAGAAAAGGGTAGCCCTCAGCCTTAAGGTTGGGCCGACCGTGGCTCGTAACAAAGGGATAGATGAACCCTGGAAAATGACACGACTGCCTTGGCTGAACTCCACTTTAGCACAGGAAAACACGGTGATAAAGCCCTATATCCCCCTTGTGGTATCGGGTGACACTGCTATCTCCCTTTTAGGAAGGAAGCTTATTCTCGATCGAACCGGGTTCCCGAAACAATTGATAAGCTATTTTACACCGGAGATGACGAGTGTCGGTAAAACCTCGACAAGCTTGTTAACCGAGCCCATTCATTTTCATGTGAAACGTAAGGTAGACGGCAAAGATATAGTATTCAAGACTCAGGGACTTTCTTTTAAAGAAAAGCAGGCTGGAATTGTAAGCTGGGAAAGCCATCACGTTTCGAACGAACTGCGAATGGAGGTACAAGGTTCCTTAGAGTTTGATGGTTTTGTCAGTTATACAGTCGGGCTTATTGCAAGGAAAAATATAACCTTGCAGGACATTGCAATGCACATACCTTATAAACCGGAAATGGCTTCCTATATGATGGGACTTGGGATGAAAGGCGGATATAGACCGGAACAGGTTGTTTGGAAGTGGGATGTCGCTAAAAAGAACCAAGATGGCGCCTGGATTGGTAATGTAAACGCGGGGATGCAGTTTTCGCTACGGGATGAGAACTATACAAGGCCGCTGAATACAAATTTTTATTTGCAAAAGCCTCTATTACTCCCAAAGTCGTGGGGTAATAACGACAAGGGAGGTATTGATATAAGTATGAAGGGACCTTCCGTGTTAGTGAATAACTATAGCGGAGAGCGAACTATGCGTGCCGGCGATACGCTTTACTATAATTTTACCTTATTACTTACACCTTTTCATCCACTCAATACGGAGGCGCAATGGAATGAACGTTATTTCCATGCTTATAAACCGGTTGATACGGTGAAGCAAAGTGGGGCGAATGTGATCAATATTCATCATGGCAATGCCTTGAACCCCTACATTAACTATCCCTTTATTGCCACGAAAGCAATGAAGGCTTATATTGATTCGGCTCATCGCGTAGGACTTAAAGTGAAAATTTACAATACGGTGCGAGAAGTGTCCAATCGGATGTATGAGCTTTACCCCTTCCGTAGTTTGGGACACGAAGTGTTTTCTCCTGGCCCGGGGAAAGGCTACTCCTGGCTACAAGAGCATTTACATGACGATTATATTGCGGCTTGGTTTGTACCTTTTTATAAAGATGCGGCTATTATTAATAGTGGTATGAATCGTTGGCATAACTATTATGTGGAGGGGATGAATTGGTTGGTTGATCGGATCGGTATAGATGGTATTTACTTGGATGATGTGGCTTTCGATCGCGTAACCATGAAGCGCATTAAGCGGGTTATGACTAAAAATGGCCATCCCGGTTTAATTGATCTGCATTCAGCGAATCAGTATAACGAGCGTGATGGCTTTAACAATAGTGCGAATCTCTATCTTGAACATTTTCCCTATATCAATAGGCTTTGGTTCGGCGAGTATTTTGATTATGAAAATAACAAGCCGGATTTTTTTCTAACAGAAGTGAGTGGCATTCCTTTCGGGTTAATGGGGGAGATGTTGCAAGATGGGGGCAATCCCTGGCGCGGTATGATTTATGGCATGACTAATCGGTTACCCTATCAAAAAAGTGGCCCGCAGGCACTTTGGAAAGCTTGGGATGATTTTGGAATTAAGGGGTCTCGAATGATTGGTTACTGGGTTGAAACTAATCCGGTAAAAACGAGTAGTCCGCAAGTTTTAGCTACCGTTTACAAAAAGGAGAAAAAGGCAATGATTGCCTTAGCCAGTTGGGAAAATAAAAACGTTCTGGTTGACTTGGTGATTAATTGGGAAAGTTTAGGGATTGATCCTGCCAAGGCATTAATTCGGGCACCTCAGATTGATGGTTTTCAACCGATGCGAATTTTCAAGATAGGCGACAAAATCCCGGTCAATCAGAATCAAGGTTGGCTGTTGATCATCGAATAATGAATCTATTATTGACGAACTCATGAAGCGTATCTATATCGTATTATTCGGTTTGCTTCCATTGCTAACAAGAGCACAAGGAGAAGCAAGCATAAGAGAACTCAAAAAGATTTACATAACCTACCCTTTTTCGGACCCTGACCCTATTCCTTCTGAAAAGATCTATCCATATTTCCGATTTGACGGTTTTACTGATCAAGCTGTATCCAAAGAATGGAAGGTGGTAGAGCTGGAAAATGAGTTTCTGAAAATACAGATTATGCCGGAGATAGGAGGAAAAATTTGGACTGCCTATGATAAAAAGAACAAGCGGGATTTCCTGTATAATAATGGCGTTGTAAAATTTCGGGACATTGCCATGCGTGGCCCTTGGACAAGCGGGGGAATTGAAGCCAATTACGGAATTATCGGACATACACCCAACACCTCTACCCCCGTAGACTACCTTACGCGGGAGAATAAAGATGGTAGTGTCAGCTGCTTTATCAGCACCTTGGATTTGTTAACGAGAACGAGATGGACTATTGAAATAAAATTGGAAAAGGACAAGGCTTATTTCTCCACGCGATCTTTTTGGACAAATTCAACACCGCTGGAGCAAGCTTATTACACGTGGATGAATTTGGGGATACCGGCGGGTACGGACCTACAGTTTCTCTACCCGGGATCACACTATATTGGGCACGATGGGGAAAGTCATCCTTGGCCTATTGATACAGCCGGTAGGGACCTGTCATTTTACAAAGAAAACGATTTCGGGGGTTCTAAGTCGTATCACGTGTTAGGCGTCCATAGCAATTATTTTAGTGCCTACTGGAAAAATAGCGATTATGGCATGATTCATTATGCTAATCGAGAAGAAAAATTAGGAAAGAAAATTTTTCTGTGGGCGCAATCGGGGGAGGGTAAAATGTGGGAGCAGCTATTAACAGACAAGAGTGGGCAATATGTTGAGATTCAAAGTGGACGTCTCTTCAATCAAAATATGTTTAAAAGTAGCTTTACACCTTTTAAACAATTAGGATTTGCTCCTTATCAGACTGACCAGTGGCTAGAATACTGGTACCCTTATCAAGGAATAGGAAAACCGTCCACCAGTCGTCCTTTAGCTACGCTGAATATAAGTAGTAAAAATAATAGTATACGACTGCGACTGCTGGCAAATAGTCCAATTCGTGATAGTTTGATTGTATACAATGAAGCGGATGAAACGATCACTTCTTGCTTTGTTGAGCTGAACACCGGAGAAACGCTCGAGCGGGATATCCCCTCTCCCTCTTTAACCTCTGTCGCGAAAGTAAAGTTGCAAGGAGAAATATTTGATTTGGCGGAGCAGGAAAAGCAAAATGTACTCAACAGACCATCGAGAAAACCGGTTGCGTTGGATAGCAGTTCAGCTTATGGATTATACTTGCAGGGAAGGGACTTAATGCGTTTTAGAAGCTATCGTGAGGCTTTCCCAAAGATTAGGGAATCTTTAATGCGTGAACCCTTCTTGTTATCCGCGTTGGTTGAAATGGCAAAGTTAAAAATTTTCCATCTCGAGTATGACTCCGCCTATATATACGCACAGAAGGCATTAAGTGTGGATACTTATCATGGAGAAGCCAATTATTATTATGGCTTAGCCGCAGCGCATTTGGACAAAGTGTACGATGCGCTAGATGCTTTCGAAGTGGCCTCGCTTGATCCAGCATGGAAAAATGCAGCTTATACGCAGCTCAGTGCGCTATATATAAGAAGGAAAGAATTTTCAAAATCCTTGGAATACGCGGGAAAAGCATTGAAGTGCAATCAAGATAATGTGTTTGCGCTTCAACTGCAATATATAGGCGCAAGATTATGCCAACGAAAGGCATTGTGCGATACGGTAAAGCGACGGTTAGCTGACTTAGATCCCCTCAATCACTTTTTGCGTTTCGAACAATATTTTGCCGAAAGGTCAGATACCACTCGCGAGGCTTTTGTGTCTTTAATACGTAATGAACTGCCCGTAGAGACTTATTTGGAGCTCGCTATATGGTATGCTAATCTCCAATTAAAAGAAGAGGCATGCGAAGTGCTGGAGTTAGCTCCGAAAAATGCAGAAATATTATACTGGCTGGCCTGGTTGAATAGGAACAATCCTACAGAAAGTGAGGCCTGGTTGAAGCAAGTAGGTCAAGCTGATTTAATGCGTAACTTTCCCTTTAGGGAAGAAAGTGCAGCTATATTTGATTGGGTAATAAAAGAACATCCTTCTTGGCAAGGGTTCTATTTGATGGCTTTGCTCCAACAATTTAGAAATAATCCTTCGGTAGCGCGGCGTTTAGTCCAGGAGGTAAATGAGCCGGTTGATTTTGCGCCCTTTTATGTTTTAAAGGCGCTGCTTTCCGACTCCACGCAGTCTAGTGATGTCTTGGTTAACATAAGAAAAGCAATTGAAATTGACAAAAACGAATGGCGTTATGGACAATTAATGGCAAAGTATTTACTGGCGGATCGACAGTATATCGCCTCGGAAAAAGTGTTGCGAAACTATTATGAAAAAAATCCCGAAAACTATGTCATAGGTTTAGATTATGTACGTGCGCTTTTATTGAACAAAAGACTGAAAGAGGCCGAAAAAGTCTTGCAAGAAATTCGCATTTTGCCTTTTGAAGGAGCTACCGATGGGCGGAAGTTATATGAGCAAACTAAACTATTACTGGCATTAGAAGCATTCAATAATAGGAAATTTGATCTAACACTGAAAAAGGTACAGGAGGCTAAGTTATGGCCTGTTAATTTAGGTGCCGGTGAACCTTACTTAGAGGAGAAAGACGAACGTATGGCGGATTGGATCGCTGCAGAGGTTTACAGGAAAATGCAAAAACCAGATTCCTGTAGACGTATCTTGGAAATGATGGCGGCGAGCAAGGGTGTGCTGTCATATCCCGTCTCATTGTTACAGGTTGCTGCCCTTGTAAAATTGGGAAGAAAAACAGAAGCGGCTCGGTTGATGCAGTTGTGGACCGCAAAAAGAAAGCGTGAAAAGCTGGAAGCAATTGATGAAAAATTAGTGAAAAATGCGTTAGGAGGAGAAGCTAATGTGTTATTGCTTATCAACCTCATCTTCAATAAAAGCGATGAGCGACTGTTTTAAAGGTGATTGATTGGTTCAACTTGTTACATAAGCTAACATGTTTATTCTACGCAATCGATTGCGTTTATTTGGTATTTTGAAAAGCGCTAATCGAATTTTAATATTGTCTATATTATCGTACTAACCAATAAATATCATATAAACTGAAGGGAGATAACCCGTTCCTTTGAAGCAATGTTTTTAATATGGAAGTGAGAAAATTCTTATTAAGTTGATAGGAACTTAAACCAGATTAAACATACCCGTGTTAGGTTTGCCAACTAATTTGATACAATGGATACTCGAATAATAGCGATACGCGCAGGGAATCAAAAAGCTTTTCGGTTGTTTTATGACGACTTAAAGCATCCTATATATAATTACGCTTTCCGTTTCTTTCGATCTGCTATACTTGCTGAAGAAATCGTGCAAGAAGTATTCATGCAAATATGGAAACACCGGGCCACACTCGATCCAACACAAAGTGCAAAAGCGTATACCTATCGCATTGCGAGAAACTTGATCTATAATAAATTGAAGGAAATCGTACGCCATGAAGAGTACATCAACCATGTTTTTTATAGTCATGCAGCAAGTCACGAGGCGGTAGAAGACTCTTTGGACTATAAGGAGCTTCAACAACTATATGAGGAAGCGATTAGTAAATTACCGCCGCAGCGCCAACTAATTTTTCGAATGAGTCGTATTGAATTTCTTTCTCACGAAGAAATAGCGGATCAACTGGCTATATCTAAAAATACGGTAAAAGATCAGATCGTGAAAGCGCTTAAGTTTATTAAACAATATATGCTAGCCCATACGGAGCTCACAATGGGGTTTATTGGTGCCTTGTTTCTGATGAATACATGATTTCTAAAATAAACTAAAAAAATTTCACCTTGAATCGTCCTTCTCCTTCACTTCTTTGTATGAGATGATAAAAGAAGTATATGAGCAACCAGCAGGTCAAGAGTCTCTATTTAAAATTTATGAAAGGCGAGTGTACACCCGCTGAGATAGAGTTGTTGATAGAACTTTTGCAATCGGTTGATGATGTGGAAGGTCTGCCAAGCTTAGAAGAGGTGGAACAGACGCTACCACAACAGGAATCAATAGCAGATGCGTCCAGTGACCGTATTTTTAATGCGATCGTCGGACAGGACACGCTAGTTACTGATGTTGAAAGAACAAAAAAGCGTCAAACGAATTGGTTGATCGCTGCAGCAATCATTTCGCTCCTTATTTTAGCCAATTTTGTATTCTATCTTTCAAAACCTAGTAAAATCATATACCAAACAGATTTTGCAAAAAAAGAGAAGTACCAATTACCGGATGGTACCAAACTATTGCTCAACGCTAATACAACTATTGAAATTAATGAGACCTTTTTGACCGATAAGGAACGTGAGGTGTGGATCTCGGGAGAAGCTTATTTTGACGTTGCTCAAAATAAAAATAAGCCCTTTGTTGTGCATACAAATACCGGGATGGATGTTTATGTATTGGGAACAACTTTCAATTTAAAGGCAAGATCAACCGAAACACATGTCGTACTCAATAGGGGGAGTGTAAAGGTATTCCCCGAGGCACAGCAGGATAAAGCTCAACTATTAGTGCCAGGTGAGATCGCGCATTTTCATGCAGAGGAAGCAAGAGTGGTCAAAAGTGTCACGGATACGATGTATTTTTCTGCCTGGCAATATAATCTTCAATCTTTCAAGAATGAGCAGTTGAGAAATGTCGCTGCCAGTATGCAGGATATTTATGGTTACCGTATTGATTTTACCGAAGAGACCTTAAAAAACATGCATTTTACGGGGGCCTTACCTACCAACGATATTAATAAGGCAATAAAGACGTTGGCAGCTGCACTTGATTGTACAATCAATAAAGAAAACGACAAAATAATAATATCAACCAAAAGATTAATTAACTAAAACGGAGAGGTATGAAACAATTTTTACTAGGCATAAAAATGCCTACAGTGCTCCTTATTGCCCTGATTTTTGGAAAATTATCCATGGCAAATACTGAAGAGCAACGGATTCCCTTTCGGGATTTATTAAGCTCTTTAGAGCAAAAATTTAATGTACGGTTCAATTACAGCGCCGATTTAATAGGTCCGACGATGGTTGAACGCCCGGATATGAGTAAAGTAAAGAAAGCCAATCTAATTACATTTCTAGAGAATCTGGCGGCAGGTAAAGTCAATATTGAAAAAATTGACGAAATGTTATATGTGGTAAAGCCGGTAAAAATTGAAAATAAAGAGAACACTGAACATACAGTGATCAGCAATCATCATATGAAAACAGTTCAAAAAGAGGTTGCCGGCACGGTAAAGGATGCGACGGACGATTCCTTGCTTCCAGGGGTTAGTGTGCTTGTGAAAGGGAAGGACAGGGGGACGATAACGGATGCTTCCGGAAGGTTTGTATTGAGGGATGTTCCGGATGATGCTATTATTGTCTTTTCTTATATGGGCTATCAAACCATAGAAGAACCAATTGGAAAGCGACAGCTCATCCATGTTAGTTTACGTCGAAGTGAAAGTCGACTAGAAGAGGTGGTGGTAACAGCATTAGGAATAAAAAGAGAAGAGAAGTCGTTGGGCTATGCGGTACAGAAAGTATCAGGTGAGGCGCTACAAACTGTGAAGGGCGTCGATGTAGGAACTTCTTTAAGTGGCAAGGTTTCAGGGCTAGTAGTAAAAAATTCAACCGAATTCAATGCACGTCCAACGATTGAGCTCCGTGGCGAAACGCCAATTATCGTAATTGACGGGGTGCCTTATGGGAATATGACCTTACGCGATATCCCCACCGATGATATTGCCGATATGAATATCTTAAAAGGAGCAACAGCCTCTGCTTTATATGGTTCCAGGGGAGGAAGCGGTGCGATTATTATTACTACCAAAAAAGGTAAGGCTAAAGGATTCTCCATCGATGTAAACAGCAATACGATGACTCAAATGGGATTTCTAGCCATTCCGAAAGTGCAAACTTCTTACGGTCATGGTATCAACGGTGCTATTGCGGACGACTATGTGTGGGGACCGAAGTTGGATATAGGGCAAACTGCTGAACAATGGAATCCATTGACGAAACAATACGAGGATATGCCTTTAGTATCCAGCGGAAAAGATAATCTAAAAAACTTTCTGGAAAGAGGTATTATTACTAATAATAACGTAAGTATTACGCAAACCGGAGAGCATGGTTTTTTCAGAACCAGTTTGAATCATATTCTCAATAAAGGACAATACCCTAACACCAAGTTGAATATTATCAACTTTACAAACAGCGGTGAAATGAAGTTGGGAGATAAAGTTACCATCGGTGCACAAACGGGCTATACGCGGCAAAACGCCCCACAAATATGGGGTACTGGTTATGGAAACCAGGGCTATCTCTATCAGATCCTGATGTGGACCGGCCCCGACTATGATATCCGTCAATATCGAGATTATTGGATTACCCCTCATCAGCAACAGAACTGGCTTTACGATGCCTGGTATGATAATCCTTATCTCATTGCTTATGAAAAGTTAAACGGTATCACACAGAATAAACTGTATGCCAGTTTTAATGCCAATTATCAGGTCAACAAAAATCTGAACATTTTATTTCGTACCGGTTATGATTTCTATAGCAATCAAGAGACAATCCGGAATCCGATTGGTATCAATTCAACAAGAAGTAATTTTTATGTCGGAAGTAATTACATCTCATTCAATTCACTTGGGACTTATGGTATCAACAAAGATTGGGGCTTTAGCACCAATAACGATTTTATCGTAACGTATAATAACAGTTGGGGTAAATTTGGCTTTAATGCGCTTGGGGGTGGGACAATCTATTACTATAATGACCGTAGTTTAGATGCAGCCACACAGAACGGGTTAAGCGTCCCTGGATGGTATTCGCTAGCCGCATCTGTGGATAAAGCGCTGGTGGCCGAGACTGAATATCGAAGACAAATCAACAGTGTCTTTGGTAAGGCCAGCTTCTCTTGGGATGATGCCGTTTTTATTGACGTAACCGGGCGTAATGACTGGAGTTCCACGCAATCAAAAAATCAGCGATCCTATTTCTATCCGTCCATAGCAGCAAGCTTTATTCTTTCTGAATACCTGAAATTGCCACAGGCATTTGATATGATTAAATTAAGAGGATCTTGGGCAGTGGATAAGTCGCCATTAGATGTTTATGCGAATAACCGTACATATACGGTTACACCAGGCGCTTGGGACAACCAAAACACGGCCGGCTATCCAAGTAATTTATTGGGAAAAAGCTTGCTGGCAAATGCGCATCGAACGTATGAATTTGGGGGAAACATTGCGTTGCTTCAGAAGAGAATCGGATTAGATATTACTTATTTTAATAAATATTACTATAACCAACAGGAGGAAGTTACCATTTCTTCTGCTTCGGGGTTTACCAAAACACTGATCAATACCGATGAAACGTATGAGCGAAGGGGCCTCGAAATTACTTTGAGCGGAACACCGATTAGAAATAGCAATTTTGAATGGAATACCGCAATCAACTGGTCAAATAACCACCAATACTATGTGAACCTAGATCCGGTTTATTCCTCCGATGATTTGTGGACCAAAAAAGGCGCAAGAAAAGATGTTTATCTTAAAAACAAATGGGAACGCGACCCGGAAGGAAATATTATCCACGTAAATGGTATTCCGAAAAAAAGTGATTATCAGAGCAAAATGGGGTATGGCGATCCGGATTTCATGTTCGGCTTTATCAATAATTTCCGCTTGGGAAATTTTAATCTAGGTATTACCATCGATGGACGTATTGGTGGCCTTATGTATAACTATATCTGGGATAAAATGTTTGATACAGGAGCGAACCCTGAGACAGATAACCAGTATCGCTACGATGCGGTCGTGAATGGTTTATCAAATTATGTGGGGCAGGGGGTGAAAGTAGTTTCAGGCGAGGCTACCTACGATAAGTATGGACGAATTACCAGCGATACCCGCGTCTATACTGCAAATGATGTACAGGTGAATTATCAGGACTATGCACAGTCGTTAAGTGGAGGCGATAAAGAACACGGTGTACAAAATCAGTCTTTTGTAAAACTCCGCGAAATATCGTTAGGATACAACTTCCCTGCTAAACTTTTAGCTAAGACTCGTATTAAGAGTGCTTCGGTCTCATTGACCGGTCAAAATGTGCTGTTATTCACTAAGTTTAAATTTTCAGACCCTGACGTCTTTACAGAGAATCTAAATTCTCCCTCACAACGAATGTTGGGCTTGAATATACGTCTTGGTTTCTAATATATACTCGTTGTACCATAAAAGTCGATTGCAATGAAAACAACTATGATAAAATATATGGGTTTGGTAGGAATATTGGCTACCTTCTTATTTTCCTGCTCCAAGTTTGAAGAAATTAATACCAATCCTAACGCTACTGATCAAGTAACGGCCGGTATGCTAGCCAGCAATATGATCCTCGATATTACCCGATCGGATATCAGTACACAAAAATCTTTTATGCAGCCGTTTATGTTGGCTAAGTATGTGACTTGGCAGGAAGGGCAGGAGTCTTTTCAATATAACCGAATTACCCGGGGAAGCTTTGGCCGACTCAGCCTATTGCGCAATATTGAACCCATGATCGCTTATGCTCAAACTCCGGAACTGAAAAATTCATATACCGCCCTCGGACATTTTATCCGAGCTTGGCAGTCCTTTATTTTAACCATGCAAATGGGCGATATACCCTTTTCTGAGGCGACTAAAGGCGAAACGGAAGGAATTATAAAACCGAAATATGATACGCAAAAAGAAGTGTTTCTAGGTATTCTTAATGAGTTGGATGAAGCACATAAGCTTTTTGGACAGGGGGTCGACTTTGAAGGAGATCCGATCTACCAAGGGAGTAAGGACCAATGGCAGCGTCTGGTTAATAGCTTTGAATTATACGTACTGCTAAACTTATATAAGAAAACGGATGACCCCGACTTGTCGGTAATTTCACGTTTTCAGGATATTGTCAATTCCAGGCCATTGATGCGCAATTATAATGATAACTTCGCTTTAACTTATTTGGATAAGGATGGTCAAAAATATCCTTGGGTGAATATCAATAGCTCCAATCCGTTTACAATATACCCCATGCTTACAGCTAATTTATTGGAACCATTGAAGGCGATGCAGGATAGGCGCTTGTTTTACTATGCAAAGCCATCATCGGTTAAGCTTGCTGCAGGACTTGAGGTTTCGGATTGGGGTGCATACCCCTCTGTTGAAGCATCTGCTTCTTTCAATAGCTTACAAGGAATACGGGCTTCCAAGGATTTTACCGATTTGAATGATCGATACGCCGATCTATTTAATGCGGAACCCGTAGGACAGTTTACTTATTGGGATTTACAATTTATTCTCGCTGAAGCAAGTTTACGGGGTTGGGTTAGTAACTCGGCCGTGAATTATTACAATGAGGGTATTACAGCCTCCATGCAATTCTTGGCTAGTCACACGCCCGACAATGAGAAGTACCACCATAATATGCAGATTACAGACGGCTATATTCAGACCTACCTAAATGCTAACCCGTTAAAGGGAGCAATGGAGCAGCAGCTGGAACAAATCATCACCCAAAAATATGTAGCAGGCTTTCTTCAAGATTGTGATTATTTTGCCTGGTTCGAAAATCGCAGAACAGGGTACCCTACTTTTATTTTGAACCCCGCAACTAATCTAAATGATCCGACTACTTCCTTTCCTAAAAGATGGCTATATCCTGCT
This sequence comes from Olivibacter sp. SA151, assembly GCF_054130995.1. Lineage (NCBI taxonomy): Bacteria > Pseudomonadati > Bacteroidota > Sphingobacteriia > Sphingobacteriales > Sphingobacteriaceae > Olivibacter > Olivibacter sp. SA151. The sequence goes on from NZ_CP096391.1 coordinate 836,012, forward strand.
GACGAACTAAATTACAACGGAGAAAATGTTGCTGCCGCCATTCAAAGGCAATTTGGAGGCAATGATAACGTCAATCAAGAAATGTGGGTGCTGAAATAAATATGGAACGGTGTAAAAAGGACCAGCTCCAATACATATCTTATAGAGCGCATTATTATATTGTTACGTGCTGATTTTGATGTTTTTATCCTATATTTAACCATCCGGTATTTAGACGGGTTTCGTATAGGGCCACCAAAATCAGGCTCGTGGATGGAATGAAATTGTAATAAAGAAGGCCGTCTAAATAGTTTTTTAGCGCAAATGGTGATGCAATTATTAAGGAATACTTTTTAGACGGTCCTAAACCAATAATAACTGAAGGAATAAGCCGTGGGGTCGCATTTTTTACATTGAAGCCAAAATTGGATGACTAATACATTAAAAAAAACACTTACACCTTTCTCTCTATGGGCTTTGGGAGTTGGCTATGTTATTTCAGGTATGTATTTCGGCTGGAATTTAGGTTTGGAAAAAGGCGGCACCCTAGGAATGGCCCTGGCCACGCTGATCGTGATGTTGATGTATATCGCTTTTACTTTTAGTTATAGCGAACTTGCCTGTGCCATTCCAAAAGCCGGTGGCGTTTTTGATTATGCAGGAGCTGCGTTGGGAAAGGATATTGCTTTTCTTGCTGGTATCGCACAAACGGTTGAATTTGTGTTTGCACCGCCAGCCATTGCCTTTGCTATCGGTGCCTATTTTAATGCCTTCTTTCCGGAAGCTCCTATTCTACAAACAGCTATTATTGCCTACGTACTTTTTACTACACTAAATATCATAGGGATTAAAGCCGCTGCCACTTTTGAATTAGTCATTACTATTCTTGCTGTCAGTGAGTTATTGATCTTCGTTGGAATTGCTGCACCTCATTTCAATGCAGCCGGTTTTGTACAAAATCCCTTACCGCATAACTGGTCGGGCGCCTTTGCTGCCATCCCTTTTGCTATCTGGTTTTTTCTCGGTATCGAGGGAATTGCAAATGTAGCCGAAGAAACTAAAAATCCGCAACGGGATATTAAAAAGGGTTTCGGTTGGGCAATCTTGACGCTTGTGATGCTTTGTGTGCTCGTATTCGTTTCCTCTGTAGGCGTGGCAGGTTGGGAAGCTATTGTTTTTAGGAATGGTGTAAATGGGGAAACTTCTGATTCGCCATTGCCTCTTGCACTATCGCACATTACAGGAGATAACCATATTTTATATCATTTACTGATAACGGTAGGCCTATTCGGATTGGTAGCCTCTTTTCACGGATTAATCTTGGCCGCAGGGCGATCGACCTATGAAATGGGAAAAGCAAACAATTTTCCTCCTTTTCTTGGTAAAATTTCAAGCAAATACCGAACACCAAGCTATGCATTGATCTTAAACATGATACTGGGAATATTGGCGCTCCTTTCCGGAAAAACAGCAGAAATCATTACCCTCTCCGTTTTTGGGGCATTAACCCTATATGTTGTGTCAATGATAGCGCTTATCAAGTTAAGGCGTGTTCAACCCGAATTGTACCGCCCCTTTAGAGTCCCCTTGTATCCGATTTTTCCCCTCATAGTTTTAGTCATTGGTGGTATTTCCTTGCTTGCCATGTTTGTGTACAATGTGAAAATAGGATTGGTGTACTTGCTCATTATGTTATTATCTTATGCACTATTTAAAGTATTCAAAAAATGACGACACAAGAAATAGAAGAATATGTTAAACAGCATCCCGGCGGTCGGGTCAAAATTGCCGCATCGGATATCGATGGTATTCTCCGAGGGAAGTACATTTCAGTAGATAAATTTCTTGCGGTCTTAAAGGGTGAGCTTGGTTTTTGTGATGTAGTATTTGGTTGGGATGCGCATGATGTCGCTTATGATAACAGCAAATTTACCGGTTGGCATTCGGGGTATCCTGATATGCCGTTAAAGCTCGATTTGAATACTTTTAGAAAGGTGCCATGGGAAGCGAATGTGCCCTTTTTCCTGGGCGACTTTTTTGACGAGCGGGGAACGGGGGCGGTCGTTTGCCCGCGGCAATTGCTGAAGCGGATTATTAATGAATGCATGCAATTGGGATACAAGCCTTTTTTTTCGCAGGAGTTCGAATGGTTTAATTTTGAAGAGACACCGCGAAGTTTAGAGCAGAAAGCCTTTCAAAACCCAATACCGCTAACACCGGGAATGTTCGGCTATTCTATTTTAAGAAGCTCGTTAAAAAATGATTTTTTTCATGATCTTTTTGAATCGCTAACTAAGTTTGGTGTACCCTTGGAAGGCTTGCATACGGAGACAGGTCCAGGAGTTTATGAGGCAGCAATCACCTATGCAAATGCGTTGGAAGCGGCTGATCGAGCTATATTGTTCAAAACGGCAGTAAAAGAAATTGCTTATCGACATGGTATCATTGCTTCTTTTATGGCTAAATGGAAAGCGGATTTGCCTGGCTGTAGTGGCCATGTACATCAAAGTCTGTGGGATGAAGATGGACAGGAAAATTTGTTTTACGACAAAACAGAAGTAAACAAAATGAGCGAATTGATGAAGCAATATGTTGCGGGACAATTGTTCTGTCTGCCCCATATGCTGCCATTGTTAGCGCCGACCATTAATAGTTATAAACGCTTGGTAGAAGGAGCTTGGGCGCCTACAACGCTAACTTGGGGGTTGGATAATAGGACAGTAGCACTCCGAATCCTAGCGTCAGGGAAGAAAGCAACGCGAATTGAAACGCGGGTTGTCGGCTCTGATACCAATCCTTATTTGGCTATTGCAGCTTGCCTGGCGGCAGGACTGTATGGTATAAAACATCGTTTGTCTCTTAAGCAGCCTGCTACCGTTGGAAATGGATACAAAGATAAATCCCATGGTTGCTTGCCCTCGAATCTTTGGGAAGCAACGCAACAGATGAAGCAGTCCCCAATTGCTAAGGAGCTTTTTGGCGCTGATTTCGTGGAACACTTTTGCGGTACACGTGAATGGGAATGGCAACAGTTTGCCAAAGCAGTAACCGATTGGGAATTAAAAAGATATTTTGAGATTATTTAAGAAAATTAAAAATTAAAAAGCGGTAAAGTTAAACGATGAAAGCTAATAGGTATAAGGTAAAGGAAGAGAGATCCTCACAACTCATATGAATAACTAACAACTAATAACCAGCAACAAACAACGAAAATGATTTACCAATTCAACATTCCCACACCGATCCGTTTTGGCTGTGGGGCTATAAAGGAATTACCGGCTTACTTAATCGAGCAGGGCTTGAAAAGGCCTTTACTCGTGACCGACCCGACCATTGCCCAGCTGGATTTTTTTGCTGAGATCGTGAGGGACCTTAACTTAAAAGGAATTCACCTGGAAGTATTCTCCGATATTCATAAAAACCCGGTGAAATCGGATGTATATAAAGGGACTGATATTTGGGATCAAACCGATCGTGACAGTATTGTTGGTATTGGTGGTGGCGCTGCTTTGGACATCGCTCGCGCAATCGTACTGCGTGTCAATCACCGAGACGATTTGTTTAAATACGATGACTTGGTTGGAGGCGACGTGTATGTGACCAACAGCGTTCCTCACTTTATTACGGTTCCGACCACCGCAGGTACCGGTAGTGAGGTGGGAAGGAGCGCCATTATTGCTGATGACGAGACGCATCAAAAAAAGATCCTGTTCTCGCCTAAATTGATGGCCAAAATCGTTTTTGCAGATCCCTTGTTAACCATGGGTTTGCCACCTCATATTACGGCTGCAACGGGTATGGATGCCCTTACTCATAACATGGAAGCTTTCTTGGCCAAAAATCCGAATCCAATCTGTGATGGTATTGCACTTGAAGGGATGCATTTAATTGCTAAATCACTTGAACAGGCTGTGTTGAGGCCAAATGAACAGGTGCGGAGTAATATGTTAGTAGCGTCCATGATGGGGGCAATTGCTTTTCAAAAGGGTTTAGGCGTGGTGCATTCATTAGCACATCCCTTATCTTCGTTATTGGATACGCACCATGGATTGGCTAATGCGGTCAATATTCCTTACGGAATGGCTTTCAACATAGCCGGCAATGAGGATAAGTTTAAACGTATTGCCCAAGCTTTACAGCTTCGCGAAGAAACAGGAGAAGGGGTAATAAAGTACCTCTTTGAATTAAATGAGCACATCGGGATTCCGAAAAAATTACGGGATATAGGTGTAAAAGAAGAACATATAGAAATACTGGCTGATTTGGCAATAGCGGATTTTGCACACCCGAATAACCCAAAGCCCGTAAGTAGAGAAGATTTTAAACGACTATATCAGCAAGCATTTTAATTTGGTTGAGTAGTTATTGTTAAGTAGTTAAGATGTTGAGTAGGGAAATAGCGCTAGACAAAAGACACCTGCCTGCCGGCAGGCAGGTAGGCATCAAGACATAAGACAATAAAGCTGTCTCGGCATTTGTTGGCCTGCCGGTAAGTTAGTGTCTTGATACCAAAATGGGTGCTAGCCTAAAGCTTATAGCTTAATAATTAGTCAATTGGTCGATAATTCGTCATAACTACTTAACCATTCAACGACTAAACTATTTAACTACTATTGGAAAGCACTACTTAACCCAAAGCTAACAACGAACAGCAAAGCGATGCAAAACAAAAAAATCATAGGAATGACGGATGGCAGAATGTACGATCTCTATGCCAATTGGATAAAAGGAGCCGATGCTAGTATAGAGATTATTCGTCTGGGATATAGTTTGGATAATCTAAAGGAGGTTGAAGTCTGTCAGGCGATAGTTTTCACGGGAGGAGAGGATGTACATCCTAAATACTACAACAAATTAGAATATCTTTCCTATTGTGTGCCCGTTGATTTCGATGAAAAGCGTGATGCTTTTGAATGGCAATTGCTGCGATTGGCTGAGAAACGTGAACTTCCAATTTTAGGGATATGCCGTGGCCTGCAACTAATTAATGTGTATTATGGAGGGACGCTGATTCCGGATCTAGCTTCTTGGGGAAAATTTGGTCATGCTAAATTACCCAACGGCTCACTTCCCAACCATTCGATCAATGTGGATCCCTACACCTTGCTATTTAAAATAACAGAGGCTCGCGAGGGTGTAGTTAACAGCTTGCATCATCAAAGTGCAGATCGGATAGGTAAAGGCCTGGTAGCTTCCGCTGTTACCCGAGACGGTGTGGTAGAGGCGCTGGAACGAACAGATGCTAAAGGGAAGCCCTTCTTACTGCTGGTACAATGGCATCCCGAACGAATGGAAGATGCTTCAAATCCCTTTGTGGAAAATATCAGGGAATCTTTTTTGGTAGAAGTTAAGTAGTTAATAGTTAGTAGTTAATAGTGAGTAGTTAATAGTGAGTAGTGTCTAGGGGTTTCATAGGACGTAAGAGATGCTCCCTACTAATAGGTTTCCTTGTTCACTGAAGTGAGTTGCAGGTAATGAATTTAGAGTTGTGAGTTGCCGGTTGCCAGTTGTGAACTACCCGTTGCGAGTTTTTTTCGTCATGTCGAGTGGTGTGATTGGGATAATAGGAGGCGAGTCGAGACATCAGTATGAAATTTTTTTTGTGAGAGGTTAGTGTAGTAGCAGTTACGGTTACACTAACGAAAGCCGACTGCTGATATCTGAAAGCCGGATAAGTTGTGAGAAAGGCTTGTGCGACTGAAAACTGACCGCTGATTGTAGATAGCTAAAAGTGTATGATGAATCGTTTTTTTACTTTTTACTTTTGAATTTTTTACTTAACAAAATGAATATCATTAATCCAGCAACTGAGGAGGTAATTGCTACTGTACAGGTAGATTCTCCTACTACGTTAGAAGAGAAATATAGGCGGCTACTCGCAGCTCAACAGATTTGGGCCCAGCTGCCATTAGGAGAGCGGATAAATACGCTTATCCGGTTCGCGGCATTTTTGGAGGCTGAGTCGGCCTCCCTTGCTGAAATATTAACAGCTGAAACCGGTAAACCGTTGCAACAAGCAAAAAATGAGATTAAAGGTGCGATAAGCCGAATTACTTGGTTAACTGCAAATGCAGAACGCTATCTGAGCGATGAGCTCATGCAGGAAAATGGGACGGTGTGCGAATGCATATCCTATGAGCCTCTAGGTGTTATCGGAAATATTTCCGCTTGGAACTATCCGTATTTGGTAGGGGTAAATGTGTTTGTGCCCGCCCTGATAGCCGGTAATGGGGTATTATACAAACCGTCTGAATATGCGACGCTGACGGGACTAGAAATCGATAGGCTGTTAAAAAAAGCAGGCGTACCGGATCACGTCTTTCAATTGGCGATTGGTGATGGACCAGTGGGAAAAATGATGCTAGATATGGAGCTCGCCGGTTATTTCTTTACAGGCTCATATCATACCGGTAAGTATATCTACGAACAGGTATCTCAAAAGATGGTGCCTTGTCAGCTCGAATTGGGCGGAAAAGATCCGCTTTACATCGCCAATGATATCAGCAACATAAAAGCAGTAGCAGAAGCAACAGCGGATGGTGCCTTTTATAATAATGGACAGAGTTGTTGTTCGGTCGAACGAATTTATGTCCATCAAGATATTTATGATGAATACCTCGATTATTTCGTACAGCAGGTAAAGGCATGGACAGTGGGTAATCCATTAGATGATGATGTTTACTTCGGCCCGTTAACGAGAAAGCTACAAATTAACATATTGGAAGCGCAAGTTAACGATGCATTAGCAAAAGGCGCGAAATTGCTTTGTGGGGGTAAAGCCATTGATGGGAAAGGGTTTTACTTTGAGCCAACAATATTGGTTGATGTGACACATGACATGCTTATCATGAAAGAAGAGAGTTTTGGTCCTATCATAGGAATCATGAGCGTAAGATCGGATGAGGAAGCCTTATCGCTGATGCAGGATACTGATTATGGATTAACAGCAGGTATATATACCGATTCAGAAGCGCGCGCCGTTTCTTTACTGAAAAAAATTGATGCCGGCTCTGCCTATTGGAATTGTTGCGATCGCGTAAGTGCAGCAGTTCCTTGGAGTGGTAGAAAGCATTCTGGTATTGGTTCGACACTTTCGCATCAGGGGCTACGGGCCTTTACCAAGCCCAAAGCCTGGCATTTGGTAGGTAGTAAATAGGGAGTTGGGAAATAGTTAAGTAGTGATGAGTGTTGAGTTATGAACTATGAGTGATGAATTACGTTGCCAGACTTAAGTCAAATATCGAACACCTAATGTTGATAGCTAATAGCTGAAATGAGTGATGAATAGGGCGTCTTGATACTTATAGCTAATAAAATGGAAAATAGAAGAGACTTTATAAAGAAAGCCGCATTTTTAGCGGGAAGTACAGGTCTGTGGAATGCATTGCCAAAGTCATTACAAAGAGCTTTGGATATTAATCCTGCACCAGGTAGTACTTTTTATGATGCTGAGCATATCGTCTTGCTCATGCAGGAAAACCGATCATTTGACCATTGTTTCGGAACATTAAAAGGCGTACGTGGGTTTAACGATCCACGAGCGATCAGATTGCCGAATAAGAACCTAGTTTGGTTGCAGTCGGACCCGGCAGGGCATACCTATGCGCCATTTCGGCTCAATATGAAGGAAACAAAATCCACCTGGATGGGAGGCCTTCCGCATTCATGGGAAAATCAAGTGGATGCTCGGAACAATGGTAAGTATGATGGATGGTTGAAGGCAAAGCAATCGGGAAATAAAGCATACAAGAATATGCCTCTTACCCTGGGTTATTTTAATCGCGAAGATATCCCGTTCTATTATGCCTTTGCAGATGCCTTCACTGTTTGTGATCAACATTTTTGTTCGTCCCTGACGGGTACAACAACGAATCGCCTTTTCTTCTGGAGTGGAACGCTGAAAGGAGCGGCAGGTGAGCAGGCGAATGTGAGAAACTCAGACGTCTATTATAATAAGGAAGTGAGTTGGAAGACTTTTCCTGAACGATTGGAGGAGCATGGCGTAAGCTGGCGGGTATATCAGAATGAATTGAGTATACAGACTGAGCTGGAAGGCGACAGGGAATATTGGTTGTCCAATTTTACCGATAACAATTTGGAGTGGTTTAAACAATATCACGTACGTTTCAGCACCGGTCATCATCGATTCCTGACAAAACGGTCGGAGCAATTGCCGGCAGAGATTACGGAGTTGGAGGTACAGATCAAGAAAACGAAACCGAATCAAGTACAAAGCCTCAAAAAGAAATTGAACCAAAAAAGAGAACAGCTGTCCAAATATAAAGAGGAGTTGGCCAAGTATAACCCCGAGAATTTTGCAAAGCTCAGCAGCTTTGAACAACAGTTACACCAAAGGGCCTTTACCACCAATATCAACGATCCAAACTATTACAATATTGAGGAAGTTTCCTATATTGATGGGGGTGAGGAAAAGAAAATGCAAGTGCCGAAAGGGGATATCCTACATCAATTTAGAGCGGATGTAAATTCCGGGAAGCTCCCAACCGTATCGTGGTTGGTGGCACCCCAGGCATTTTCGGACCACCCCAGTTCACCTTGGTTTGGTGCATGGTATGTGTCCGAAGTGTTGGATATCCTCACCAAAAATCCCGAAGTCTGGAAGAAAACGATCTTTATGCTTACCTATGACGAAAACGATGGATATTTTGATCATGTGCCGCCGTTTGTCGCTCCTAACCCTAATGATATCGACAGTGGTGCGGTTTCAGAAGGCTTGGATACGCGTGATGAATATGTGAGTATGGAAGAGGAACGCAAACGAGATGGAATGGATAAAGATGACCTTCGGGAAAGTCCCGTTGGTTTGGGATATCGCGTACCATTGATCATTGCATCTCCGTGGACACGTGGGGGCTGGGTTAACTCCGAACTTTGTGATATTACCTCTACGATTCGTTTCATGGAAAAGTTCTTGGAGAAGAAAATAGGAAAGCCAATTAGGGAGACGAATATTAGCAGTTGGCGGCGCGCTATTACAGGCGATCTGACCTCCGCATTCCGCCCTTACAACGGGGAGACGCTATCCTTACCTGGTGCTGTGAAACGCAATGAATTTGTACAATCGATCTATAAATCAAAAGCGAAGGACTTGCCAAAGGGCTTTAAGGAACTGAAGCAAGATGAGATTGCGTTCATTAATAAACATCCTTTTAATTCGCCTTTATTACCCCAACAAGAGAAAGGTATAAAAAACTCGAATGCTTTACCCTATGAGCTTTATGTTGAAGAGAGGCTGGTAGATTCAAAGGCTGTTGAACTTACTTTTCTTGCAGCGGATGAGATTTTCGGTGAAGGGGCCGCTGGTGTAGCTTTTAATGTTTATGCTCCCGACAAATACCTGAAAGAGAGCGCTAGGAGCCAACCAATATGGGAAGCAGTAAAAACATGGGCCTTCGCTGTGAAAGCGGGGGGTAGACTAAGCTACCAATGGCCGTTCGACCGTCTTGAAAATAAGCAGTATCATTTACAGATTTATGGGCCTAACGGCTTTTTTCGCGAGCTGAAAGGCACCGAAATGGATGATGTGATTTCGGTACAATGCCTATATGAAAGACAAAAAGATGCGAAACAGCTGACTGGCAATATCGAACTGCAATTAATGGGGACCCAAGGAGGGTTGGAAGTGGAACTGAAGGATTGGTCGTACGGTAAAGGCCTAATTCGAAAAAAAATAAAAAATAACGAAATTGTCAAGATCGTTATGGATACCTCAAAAAGCTACGGTTGGTACGACTTTTCTTTGTTTATTAAGGGTCGGCCAACATTTGAGCGACGCTATGCGGGCAGGGTGGAAACAGGCGCCGACTCAAAAAGCGACCCGTTTATGGGAAGAGTGGTGGAATAGTTGAGTAGTTAAGTTGTTGAGTAGTTAAGTTGTTGAGTAGGGAAGTAGTTAAGTAGTGATGAGTGTTGAGTTATGAACTATGAGTGATGAATTACGTTGCCAGACTTAAGTCAAATATCGAACACCTAATGTTGATAGCTAATAGCTGAAATGAGTGATGAATAGGGCGTCTTGCTACCTGATACTTACCTGCCTACCGGCAGGCAGGTGTCTTGATACCTAAGCAAAGCGGACTGACCATGACAGTTGTTTGGAAAAGAATGCGTTATTTTGTTTTGATTTTATGGAGGGGTGATAAAACCTAGTAAAGATAGCTTAATAAATAGTAAAGATCGCAAAATGAAGCTATATTGAAAGTTCTTTACTTTGTATTTCTATCCTTTTTAACTAAACAAAATAACACATGGAGGTTGCCTTATTTGTACCATGTTATGTAGACCAATTTTATCCGGGAGCAGCACGAGCGACACTTGAACTCTTAGAAAAGCTAGGGGTGAAGGTTTCTTATCCTGAGGGACAAACCTGTTGTGGACAGCCAATGGCCAATTCAGGCTATGAACACCTTACTGCCGGATGTAATGAGAATTTTATCAAACGTTTTCAGGGATATGATTATATAGTTTCACCTTCAGGAAGCTGTGTCTTGCATATAAAAGATCACCTGCACTCGGATCAGTCTCCTACAATAAGCAACGAGGTTCGCGAACGTGTCTATGAATTAACCGAGTTTCTTACTGATATTTTAAAAGTAACAGCGCTGGACGCTCGTTTTCCGCACCGTGTAGGCGTGCATCAAAGTTGTCACGGGCAACGGGGCTTGATGCTTTCGCAGATGAGTGAACTAACTGCCGAGCCCTTTTCAAAACCCGGTAAACTGCTTAGTATGGTAAAAGATATCGAGCTAATTGAACTGGATCGGAAGGACGAGTGTTGCGGTTTCGGTGGAACTTTCTGTGTAGCAGAAGAAGCCGTATCGGTAAAAATGGGTAAAGATCGCGTAGCCGATCATTTGCGGCACGGAGCTGAGTTTATAACAGGAGCGGATATGTCCTGCCTTATGCATATGGAAGGTATTCTTCGTAGACATAAAAGTGCTACCAAAGTGATACATATTGCCGAGATATTGAATAGTCAGTAGGTAATGATAGCGAGTTTAAAACCGAAGGAGTTTTACCTGCCTGCGGTAGGCAGGAGTAATAAGTTATACGTTGTAAACAACATAAAGCTTATAGTGTAGAGCAATCATATGGAAACACAACAAAAGAAACACGCCGCATTAGCGGATATCTTTAATAAAGATGAAGCTCGAGTCGATTGGCACGATCAAACGCTTTGGTTCGTTCGGTCAAAACGTGATCGATTAACGCACGATATCCCGGAATGGGAGGAGTTACGGAACACCGCTTCTCAAATTAAAAACCATGTGCTATCCCGTTTGCAGGATTATTTGCTAGCGTTTGAAAAAAACGCGCAGGCAAATGGCGTGCAGGTTCATTGGGCGGCAGATGCGCGTGAACATAATCAAATTGTTTGCGAGTTGTTGAAGAAGCATGGCATCGATCGGATGGTAAAAAGTAAGTCTATGCTGACGGAAGAATGCCATTTGAACGATTACTTGGCAGACAATGGGATTGAAGTAATTGATTCAGACTTAGGTGAGCGGATTGTTCAGCTTGCTAAAGAAATGCCCAGCCATATCGTACTACCTTGCATTCATAAGAAAAAAGAAGAAATCGGCGATATTTTCCACGAGCATCTTGGAACGGCAGCAGGTGTATCAGATCCGCAGATTTTGACGGAGACGGCTCGACAGCATTTAAGGGACGTTTTTGTTACACGCAAGGCGGCATTGACGGGAGTGAATTTTGCGATTGCAGAGACAGGAGAAATGGTGGTATGTACCAATGAAGGTAATGCAGATATGGGCGCTCATCTTGCCGATATACACATTGCCAGTATGGGCATAGAAAAGTTGATTCCAAAGCGGGCTCATTTGGGCGTGTTCCTCCGTTTGTTGACAAGAAGTGCAACAGGGCAACCTATTACCACCTATTCAAGCCATTTCAGAAAGCCAAGGAAGGGACAGGAAATGCATGTTATTTTAGTGGACAATGGGAGAAGCCGGCAACTCGGCAGACCTGACTTTAAAAACTCGCTGAAATGCATTCGATGCGGCGCCTGTATGAATACTTGTCCGGTATATAGACGCAGCGGGGGCCATAGCTACCATCACGCTATATCAGGCCCTATAGGCTCCATCTTGGCGCCTAACTTGGATATGGAAAAATTTGCTGACCTTCCCTTTGCGTCAACGCTTTGCGGTTCATGCAGCAATGTTTGCCCTGTAAAAATAGATATCCATAACCAGTTGTACAAGTGGCGACAAGAATTGGTAAAAGCGGGATATACCGATAAGAAAAAAACAATGGCCATGAAACTGATGGCAACCACTTTGGCGTCGCCCACTAAATTTAGGTTAGCAGGAAAAATGGGGCGTTTTACGCTTAAGTACGCGCCATTTACGGTAAATAACAGTCTTAACCCATGGTATAAAGGACGTGAGATGCCGGTGCCTCCTAAGCAATCTTTTAGTGAATGGTATAAAGACAGAGAAAAGGGTAGATAGTAAGGAATTTATTAAGGTTTAAGCAATAAGGTGTGTGGTGTAGGGTGGCAGAAAGCCGAATACCGACAGCTAATAGCAAAAAGTATGACCAGTAAAGACAAAATATTACAAGCCATCAAGGCAGCGCAGTTGGATGAAGTAGCATTACCCGCTCCGGTTGAAAACCCAACGGTATACGACGATCCGGTACAGAAATTTTCGGATGTTGCAAAAGCTGTCGGAACCAGTGTCCTGGAGGCGACGAACCTGGAAGCGGTAAAAGATCATCTTTTGCAGACCTATATTCCCGAAGTGCAGGCAAGGTGGTCTATTGAGAAATCTTTACGGATTGTGTCAACCTTGCCTGAAATGGAAAACCTGGCCGAACAGATTGTTGACGCCGATCTCAATCCGCATAGCTTGGAAGATGTTGATATAGCTATTATGGCTGCGCAGTTGGGTGTCGCCGAAAATAGCGCACTATGGATTCCGGAAACACTTATACGTGTACTGCCTTTTATTTGTCAACATTTGGTGCTGCTTGTCGCGAAAAACCAGATCGTAAATAATATGCACCAGGCTTATGAGAAGATGGGGCTAGGCGTCGATCCCTTCGGAGCTTTTATCGCGGGACCCTCAAAAACGGCGGATATTGAACAGTCTTTAGTACTGGGAGCCCATGGCCCGCGAAGCTTAGCGATTTATTTGTTGAGCAGTTAAGTTGTTGAGTAGTAGAGACGTTAAGTAGTGATGAGTGTTGCCTGCCTGCCGGTAGGCAGGAATTATGAGTGATGAATCTCTTTTCTACTTATCCTGATACCTACGTCTTGATACCTGATACTTACTTACCTGCCTGCCGACAGGCAGGTGTCCTAATACTTGATACTAACTTGTTCTCACAAAAGTACCCCATAACCAGAAACCAATAACGAACAACCAATAACGAATAACCGACAACTAATATCCACGATAGCTAATATAGCAGAACATAATGCTAATAATCCTGAATGTTTAACTTTGGATAGCATTTATGTTTGTAAGTATGTACAGCAGAAAAAGCCTTTTAACCATTATTGCAACATGTCTGTTTGGAGTAAACAGCATCGCTCAGGATTTCGATGATGCGCCGAAACCCTATGGTGCATTACCCACTAAACGCCAGCTCGCATGGCATGAAACGGAGATGTATTGTCTCATCCATTTTACGCCAACCACCTTTCAAGATAAAGAGTGGGGTTACGGAGATGCTGATCCGGCTATTTTTAATCCAAAAAAATTTAGTGCTGAGCAAATTGTTGCGGCCGCAAAGGCAGGTGGATTTAAGGGCATCATCTCTGTCGCTAAGCACCACGATGGCTTTGCCTTATGGCCCACGAAAACAGCGGCATATAATATTAGCGAGAGCCCTTGGCGAGCGGGTAAAGGTGATATGGTGAAAGAGTTTCAACTAGCAGCTCAAAAACTGGGGATGAAGTTTGGTGTTTATTGTTCGCCCTGGGATCGAAACAACCCTGCTTATGGCACGCCCGAATATGTTAGTATTTATCGAAACCAGCTGAAAGAGCTCTATAGCAATTATGGTGAACTTTTTATGAGTTGGCATGATGGCGCCAATGGGGGAGATGGTTATTACGGCGGCAAAAAAGAAAAGCGAAAAGTTGACCAATCGACATACTACGATTGGATGAACACGTGGAAAATAACGCGAGCAATGCAACCCAACGCAAATATTTTTAGCGATATCGGTCTGGATGTACGCTGGGTAGGGAATGAAAAAGGAGTTGCTTCGGAAACTAGCTGGTCGACCATAACGCTTGTAGGTAAAGAAGGTAAGGCACCGATGCCAGGTTACATGGATGACAGCAATTTGGGAACGGGAACAAGAAATGGTGAAAGCTGGATACCTACGGAGTGCGATGTGCCTTTGCGACCGGGCTGGTTTTATCACGCTTCACAAGACGATCAGGTGAAGACTCCTGCCATGTTGTTCGACTTATACTGTAAAAGTGTTGGAAGAGGTGGCGCTTTTGACTTGGGGCTTTCGCCGAACACGGATGGTCTCTTGCATGAAAACGATGTGAAGGTATTAAAAGAATTTGGTGCATTATTAAAGAAAGTTTTTGATAAAAATTTAATCAAAGGGGCTCGCTTGAAGGCTTCCAATGTACGGAATGCGAATGATCAACACTATGGGCCGCAGCGCCTAACGGATGAAGATCGATATAGCTATTGGGCTACGGATGATGACGTTCACCAAGCTGATCTCGAAATCGAACTGCTAAAACCGCAAACATTTAATATCATTCGATTACGCGAAAACATAAAATTAGGCCAACGAATTGATAGCGTTTTGGTGGATAAATGGAAAGATGGCGCTTGGGTGCGTGCGGCTAACGCAACAAGCATAGGAGCTAATCGTATTATTCGCATGCCCGAATCGATTTCAACAAGTAAATTGCGACTAAAAGTATATGCTCCCGTTAGTATTGCTTTGAGTGATGTCGGACTCTTCGCCGAACCAAGAGCGCTTAAAGGACCAGAGCATGGTGAACGTAAGGGCTTGGAAAAGGCCAACTGGGCAAGCGAATCGAGTGCAGCTGAAAAAGCCTTTGACAATGATGATCAAACTTTTTTCCTGACGGATAAGAATGCAATCGTAATCGACTTAGGCTCCAAACAGAATATATCCGCATTTGGTTACCTGCCACGGCAAGATGGGAAATCCATCGGTACAGTTGAAAAATATGAATACTATGTTAGTGATAATGGAAAAGATTGGAGATTGGCTGTGACCGGTGAGTTTTCTAATGTCAAAGCAAACCCCATTTTACAATATACCGCTTTGGTGGAAAAAGTGACTGGCCGATACGTCAAATTGCTTGCTAAACAGTCGGTATTCGACAATGATAAACCGGCATTCAGTATTGCGGAGCTAGAGGTGTATGGTAGGGAAAGTAAAAAGTAAAAATTCAAAATTAAAAAATAAAAAGCTTGCCTTCCGTAGGGATGGTAAATAGTCAAAAACCAAAAGAGTCTTTTAACCGTAAGACCAAAGGGTTCCTTTTTATTTCAGCGCTTTTCCGGTCAGACCAGTAAGGACTTACATAAGAGCGTCTCTGCGAGCTGAAGCTAGGGCTGAGTCTTGAGCGAAGCAGTCACATAAATAAATTAAAAATTTGCCTCTCTAGAGGATGCGTGACATCTCCCGGGATGGTAAAAAACCAGACGACTAACAACAAAAAACTAACAACTAATAACCAACAACAAATAACCAACAACAAATAAATATGCTAAAACAATTTATTACACTGCTAATCACTTTTTTTTGTTTGAGCAGTGTCTTTTCTCAGGAGCGAAATTACGCGCTTATCCCAAAGCCTCAGTCTATTCAATCTGGAGTGGGTGTCTTTAAACTGGATAACCAAACGACATTAGTGGCAAAGGATGAAGCGACTCGGAAAACCTTTAACCTGTTCAACGAAATGCTATCGAACCGCTACCAGCTACGTCTCCCAGTCGTTTCAGAGCCTAGTGGCAAATATATTTTGATAGAGAACAGTCAGACGGAAGCGGAAGCTTATCAGTTGAATGTTACTGAAAATTCAATAAAGATCAAAGGCGATAACAGCGGTGTGTTTTATGGTCTTCAAACCATTTTACAGTTAATTGAACAACATAATGGTGGTTTACAGATTCCGGCGGTAACGATTTCAGATAAGCCTGAATTTGGTTATAGAGGGGTAATGATTGATGTCGCCCGACATTTCTTCTCATTGGACGAAATGAAGAAAATCGTCGATTTAATGGCTTATTTTAAATTTAATAGATTACACTGGCATTTGACGGACGATCAGGGGTGGCGTTTAGAGATCAAAAAATATCCGAAGCTGACCCAAATTTCAGCGTGGCGCGATTCCAGCATCATTGGTCAGTATGGTGATTTCAAGCCCTTTATTTATGATGGTATAAAACATGGCGGATATTACACGCAGGAAGAGGCACGGAATTTGGTTGAGTACGCTGCTGATCGTAAAATCACGGTGATTCCGGAAATAGAGCTGCCAGGGCACAGTACGGCCGTCCTGGCGGCTTATCCTGAATTTGGTTGCAAGGATACGACTTATCAAGTGCCAGGCTTTTGGGGAGTACATCCTAATATTTTCTGCCCAAAAGAAGAAACATTCAAATTTTTGGAAGATGTGTTCACTGAAGTAATGGATATTTTCCCTAGTCAATACATCCATGTTGGAGGCGATGAAGTGCCAAAAGAACATTGGGAGCAATCTGCCTTTGCACAAAAGCTAATCAAGAAAAATAAGTTGAAAGATGAACACGGCTTACAAAGTTACTTTATTACCCGGATCGAGAAATTTTTGAATCAACACAATAGACGTTTAGTAGGCTGGGATGAGATATTAGAGGGAGGACTAGCGCCGAATGCAACGGTTATGAGCTGGCGAGGTGAAGAGGGCGGAATTGCCGCCGCTAAAATGAACCATGATGTCATTATGACGCCGAATAGCCATCTCTATATAGACCATTATCAGGCGAAGGACATTAGCACAGAGCCTTTAGCTATCGGAGGTTTTTTGCCCTTGGAACGCGTGTATAGCTACCATCCTCGCCCTGAATCCTTGAACGCCCAAGAGCAAAAGCATATTTTAGGCGTACAAGCTAATCTTTGGACAGAGTATATTGGTACCAATAATAAGCTGGAATATATGCTCTTTCCGCGTGCGTTAGCGCTAGCTGAAATTGCATGGACAGCGAAGGAAAAGCAAAACTTTGACGATTTTTCTACTAACAGATTACCGATTCGTTTACAGGAATTAGAGAAATTAAAGGTTTTTTTCCGTATTCCGGAAGCCAAGATTAGCTTTGGTACGAATTCGGCAACAGGAAGGAAAACAGCGGAGATTATTCCTTTTATTGCAAATAGCACTATTTATTACACGTTTGATAACCATAAAGCCGATCAAACCGGAAATATCTATAGCGGACCTATCGATTTGCCTAAGACCGGTAAAAAGGAAAAACCGGTTAACTTGAACTATATAATTGTAACACCTACTGGCAGAGTAAGTAATATGTTCAGTGTCCCTTATAGCGAATAAATTATTTAATTTTTAGCTGAAGCCACATTCTGCAATGCGAATGTGGCTTTTGTTTTATAAGGTTCCCATACTGCTTCACAAATTTAAAGTATAGCGCTATTTTTGTAAATACTTCAATGTGAATAAGTTCGTTTGGAATCTTCAACATAGATTAGTAAGTTTGGTTATCCGTTATATGCTATTTCCAAAAAGCAAAGGAAACGATTGTTGAACCAATTATACCGAAACGCTATGTTAAGAGAAATCGATTTAATTCGCATATTGATGTCCTATCACCCCGAATGGGAAAAGAATCCGGAAGCATTTTTGGAACTCACCATTCTAATTTCTTCCATTGACTGCCGATGCCTGGAGTCGGGAGAGGTGGATTTTGAGCAGATTATGGGCCCCAAATTGGATAACGTAGCAAAAGTTTTGATGTCAATTACCAATGTACAGCTGTCTCCTTATAAAGACTTTGCTGATTTAAAGAAGAATGGACATCCTACCACCTTTTTAAGTGAATGCCTGGTAGAGGTGTTGGAGAAAGTACATGGCGAGGTTCCGGCAACCGTAGGTCCTGACGCAAGAAATGAAGGGGAGGTCTTTTGCCTCGAGGATCATTTTCATGATAGAGAGTCCGAAAAATTATTTTTGAAGCTCTGGCCTTATATCTCGCCAATTGAAGACTAAGGAGATGTGAAAAAAAGCGAACTGCTAAAAAGGTCGTATCAAATTTTTACTTCGAGGGCGGTCTCTTTTTTTATTTCCTTTAGTACGAAGCTGCTATTTACATTTGCGACGTTTGGAATGCCGGATAGATGTTTCATTACGAATAAATGGTAGTCCTCTACATCTTTTACGGCAATTTTTAGCAAATAATCGTGATTGCCGGCAATGCACATGATTTCCAAAACCTCGCTGAATTGATTAACCGCCTCTTCGAAATTCTTAAGGGTTTCCAGCGATTGCTGTTTAAGGGTAACCGTACAGATGACTAAAAGATGTTTCCCTAATTTTTCTCGATTGACAAGCACCACATAACGCTCAATGTAACCGTCTTTTCGCAAGCGCTTTATGCGCTCAAAAGTGGGAGAAACACTTAAACCGATCTCCGCCGCAATTTCTTTGACACCTAAAGATGCATCCCGTTGTAAAATGTTCAAAATACGAGCATCCATCTTATCTATTCTATCAGTCATAGCTTTTTACTGATTTCAATGCTGCAAAGTTAGATAAAAAGTATTTAATTCTGATGATCGATTTATTTTCCGTTTTATTTTCTGATATGAAAATAAAGTTAGATTATAATTTTTTATAGTAATAGTTTTGCAAAATATTAAAACAACATGGGTTTGCAAGCTATCGATCAAGAAAGACTGACAAATTATATGCAAAGGGCAGAAGAGCGCGCAGCATATTTTCTGGGATATCCCATTGCCCGCGATTTTGATTATTCAGACTTATATCCCTTACTGAAACTTCCTTTAAATAATATAGGCGATCCATTGGTAGAATCTACCTATGATCTTAATTCACGTTCGTTGGAACAGGAAGTGTTAGCTTTCTTTGCTGATCTGTTCAGAGCACCCGCCGACAACTGGTGGGGCTATGTAACAAATGGCGGTTCTGAAGGGAATTTATATGGGTTGTATGTGGCGCGCGAACTTTATCCAAATGGAATCGTTTATTATTCGGAAGCGACCCATTATAGCGTTCAAAAAAATATTCAGCTCCTTAATTTGCGAAGTATTGTCATCCGAACCGATGAGCGGGGAGAGATGGATTATAGCGATTTGGCGCAAATGCTACACATGCATCGAGATCAGCCTGCTATTATTTTTGCCAATATCGGTACAACGATGACAGAGGCCAAAGATGACCTAGTGGAAATAAAAAGTCGACTACGAATGGCGGCAATTAAAAATTATTATATCCATTGCGATGCCGCTTTAGCCGGGGTATACAGTGCGTTATTAAATTTAAAGCCGGGTTTTGACTTCGGTTATGGAGCCGATAGTTTGGCCATCAGTGGGCATAAGTTTATTGGCTCCCCCATTCCTTGTGGACTAGTATTGGTAAAAAGGAATTATAAAGAACGGATTGGAAAGGCCATACCTTATATTGGAACGGTGGATACAACCATCACGGGGAGCAGAAATGGTCATAGTCCCGTCTTTTTATGGTATGCTATAAAGAAACTGGGACGCGAGGGACTTCAACGAAGGGCAGCGGAAAGTCTTACGATGGCAACCTATCTGGAAAGCCAACTATTGGACCGGGGAATCCAAGCTTGGCGAAACCCTTCGGCTATTACAGTCGTTTTTCCGGAACCTTCGAAACATTTGCGTCAAAAATGGCAATTAGCAACTGAAAATGGGTGCAGCCATGTTGTCTGCATGCCGGGCGTGGAAAAAACGCAATTAGACGAATTTTTAAAGGATATGCAAGAAGACGCTCGAGTTAGTGGGGAAATGGTTGAGTCGTTAAGTAGTTGAGTGTTTGAGACGTTGAGTAGGGGATTAGTTTGGTAGTTAAGTAGTATTGCCCTTAGGAGCGTTTCTGCTCACAACTGACAACAAATCACCAACAACGAATAACTAACAACCAATAACGAATAACTAATAACTAACAACCAACAACCAATAACGAATTGAGAAGATATGTGTTTGGTAAGGTCGCCTACAATTTTCTGAGGCGGCCTTTTTTATTGATACCTATTGGGAGCATCGGGGTGCTCTTTTAAGTAACGACGGGCGGCTGCATCATAATTCGATAGCCATTCCTTTAAGGACATCTTCTCTGCTAAATTTCCATAGGGTACTTGATAAACATCGCCGCTTCCCGTTGCGTAAAACAATAGATCCGGATTGTCTATCCTGTGATAAGAGCCATTGGCGTCGTAGCGGAAAGCATTGATCACATAATAAGGGAAGCCTTTGCTCGGTTTTTCCACAATCTCAAAATGAAGATTTTTTTCCCTTTCCGTTAAGCGGTTGTAATAATTTGCAAAATAAGCTTTGCTGATGAGGGCTTGACTATCTAATTTCTTTATTAATTTAGCTTCAAATGGATTGTAGCTAAATTGATAGGGTAGATAAACACGATCTATCGCTTGGTCTTGTTCAGATGATTTTTCGGGCAGGGCCTGTAAGATTCGACCTTTTTTGTCTATATAAAAAGTGTTGGCATTCGACATGTCTAAGCGAGGGTGCTCGGTATCTTGGCTATAGTCAATAATGCAATCGTTGCAAGCTCGAGCGATGCCGTATTCGAAAGGACTAACCCAATCCCATTGCGCCTTAATTATTTTTTCGCCATAGCGGTTGACAAAACCTATTTTGTTATTTTCGACGTAGCGAGAAAGCCCCTCCTCTAGGTAATCAGGGCCGTTGTCGAATAGGTAAGGAGCGTATAGTACTTTTCCATTTCTATCATAAGCCAAACCATAAGGCTTCGGATCTTTCAAGTGATGGGAACGTTTTGGAACCAGCATGATAATGCTATCCTGAATAGGCAAGCTAAAATCATCATATGCAATGGGAAGAAAGTAATGCATGGCGGGAATGATGATGTTGCCTTGACTATCTTTAACGCCTAGTAAGCTATCAGGTGAGAGAAAGTAGAATATTTTTCTTTGCTCTTGCGCCGAACTCACGCTGCACAGCATGGTGCAAATGAGAACGAGTAAACTCGTGTATTTCATAAGAGTGAAGCTAAGCATTTAAATAAATTCAGGCTAATTTTTAGTTTCAAATTTGCCTTTTTCGAATTAAAATACCGGTTTTCAGGGGCTGATTTAATCCTTTTTCCAAAAGAGAAAGTAAAATTGAGTTTAACAAAAAAATGTAACAATTAAGTGGCGATTAAACTATAAAAGCAAGATTCTGTCTTACTTTATACTAAAACAAACAGAACATTAATTTTTCTGGATAGAGCCTCGGGTAGGCAATGAAGGGCATGTCTAAATGAGTCGGCAAATCCCACGATTTTAGACATCCCTTTTTATCCAAACCAATTTATGATAAATGCGTCAGATACATTTAAGAGTCGTTATTTGCCTTATTTTTTGCTTTTCATTCTTTTCTGGCTTTTCCCAACATAAGATTATCGGTACTGTCGTAGATAGCGCTGATGGTATTGGGCTGCAGGGCGCCCGTATCAGTTTGTTGAACACCGGAGACTCCATAATCAAGCAAGCAGTTGCGCAAGTGAACGGTCGTTTTGTAATAGATCAACTGCCGAGCGCTGACTATACTCTTTTATTAACCTATGTCGGCTATAAACAAAGCAAGCGAAGGATAAAAATAGCGGATCGAGACTTGGAATTAAAGTTTCCATTGATAACCAGTTTTACGATGCTTGATGCGGTTAATATTACGGTCGCTCCTCCACCTGTGTTGGTAAAGGGGGATACCACCGAATTTAGTGCCGCCGCTTATAAAACGGAAGCTTACGCTGACGCCGATGCACTAGTTGCCCAGATCCCGGGTGTAGAAATTGACGCGGATGGAAAAATTAAAGCACAAGGTGAAGATGTACAGAAAATAATTGTAGATGGAAAAGAATTTTTCAGCTCCGATCCGGCCGTAGCTTTAAAAACGCTTCCTGCTGATGTAATTGATAAAATACAATTGATTGATGAAAAGAGCGAACAATCAAAGCTAACCGGCTTCGACGATGGGAACAGACGTAAAATCATTAATATTGTCACGAAACCGGAGAAACGGCGTGGTTATTTCGGACGTATGGCGGGAGCTATCGGTAACCAGGAGCGCTATAATACAGGCGGTTTTCTAAACGCTTTTAAGGGCGACCGCCGAATTAGTGGAAATATTCTTTCCAACAATATCAATCAGGGAAGTTTTTCGAGCAATGAGCTCGTTGGAGCGAGCAGTAGGGGAGGCCGGGGAGGCGACGGTGGCAGCGGTGGAGGGATTGGCCCCAATCATCGAATCGCTCTAAATTACAATAATACGTGGTGGAAGGAGGTGGAGTTTAATGCAGATTATCATTTTAATACGTCCGATAAAGATTTAATTCGAACAGCGAATCGGGAGGTACTTATGGCAGATGAGGCCAACCAGTTTAATATATCTTCGCAACAAACCAATCGAACTAATCAAGGGCATGCCGCTAGCATACGAGTAGTATACAAGCGTGATTCAACGCAACGTTTAACGGTTAATCCACGTATCAATTTCAATAGTGGGAAAACAACGAATACCAACAATACGCGTACACAGGACATTTTACAACAGTTGATCAATACGTCCGATAGGGAAAACAGAGGAAATAACCATGCGTTTACCTTGGGAGGTAGTATTGACTATGGTTTGCGCTTAAGTAGTGAAGGCCGATCGGTTTCTGCGCATCTGGAGAATAACTACAACCGAAACACGAACGAAGCCTTTGCCCTTTCTTATAATACGTTCTATGATAGCGGTACGATGAGCCGATCCGATACAGTCAATAATCGAAATGATAGTCGTTCTAACAGCACGCTTTGGAATGCGCGACTTACTTATACGGAGCCTTTCGGAGCGCATGCCCGACTGATGGGAAATGCGAGTTACCGTAGTAATAATAGCTATTCCGATCGAAGAATGTATGACTTTTTATTGGAAACGGGTCAGTACAGTGAGTTGAATCGGGAACTCTCTAATGAATTCAGGAACGATTATAAATTTTACGGGGCAGGGCTCAACTACCAATATTCTTCGGAAAGTTTTCTAGTTGATTTGGGGATCGACTATCAACAGGCGAAAATGGCAAATGACCGGATTTTTCCGGAGGTAACGAGCGCGTCTCATCAATTCGTTAACTATTTGCCGAATGCAAACCTCATGTATCGATTTTCACGTGATCGACGTGTACGCTTCAACTACAATACATCCACGAATCCGCCAAATGTTTTGCAATTGCAAGATGTAGTGAATAACCAGAACCCTTTGAATATTACAGGGGGCAATCCCAACCTAAAGCAAGAGTTCAGACATGCCTTCTCCCTGCACTATAATAGTGTAAATAGAGAGTCGGGAGCTAACTTTTCAGTTGGTGTGAATGGTGAACTTACCAATAATCGCATTGTCAATTCGACGATTATAGCAGCGGTAGATACCTTTATATTGGACAATGTGTTGTTGGGCAAGGGGGCGCAATTTACCCGTCCGGTTAATGTAAATGGGTATTATAGTGTGCGTGCCAATAGCTCTTTTGGTATTCCTATTGAAGCCTTGAAAATTAACTTGAATGCTAATACGACCGTGCATCATAATCGGGATGTAGGTATATTGAATGAACTGGTCACACATACGAATACCTTTGGTATTAATCAACGTATCGGTATTAACAGTAATATTAGCCGTAAGATTATTTTTAGTCTTTCTTATAGCGGGAATTATAATATGGTTCGGAATAACAGTAACCGCGATCTAAGCAATAATTCATACAATCAGCAGATACGAAATGATATTACTTATATTTTCTGGAAGGGATTGCGCGTAGCTTCCAGTTTAAACTATCGCTACAATACCGGCCTTGCTGCCGGCTATGACCAAAGTTTTCTTCTATGGAATGTCTCCATCGGTAAAAAGTTATTTAAAAAGGAACAAGCAGAGATAACGCTTACTGCCTTTGACCTGCTTAACAGTAATACGCAGATTACCCGAAATATTACGGAACGCTATATTGAGGATTCTCAGTCGAATATATTGCAACAATATTTCCTATTAAGCTTCACTTACAACTTACGCCAATTTGGTGGAGGTAGTGGCAGAGGTGCGATGAGAAAGATGCGCTAGTCAATCCCCCTTTAAACAGATTCGGCCGTCTTCATTAAAGAGATGGCCCTTAGTTGTTTACAAGCAGGCCATCATGAAAATTTATCATTAACCAAATTTAAATTCATGATGAGAAGACTCCTCTTAAAAAAAACGTTTTTTTTTGTATGCCTTTCCGGTATATTATTATCCTGCAAAAAAGAAACCTTTCATGCCGTAGATTCGGAAGACAATGCGAATAGCAGTATCGCACGAGCTCCTTCAGAAAACGAATATCGAGAAGGTCCAACACAAGGAATTGTGGCAGCCCAACTTGGCTTTCGGGGACAGCACAATGATATGCAGGCCACAGGATTCTACGTCGCACCAGGTGACTCTATCACCGTTACTGTGACACAAACTGCGGGCACCGCTTTACCTGTACTGGCAGTTGGTACACCTTTTAGGGATGCTATTAGGCCTGTGCGTACCTATCACAACCTTGTGGCAGGTACACAGACGTTACCGGGAGACGCATATGGCGGACTTATTTATATTCGTTATGTAACGACTGGAACTCCAAGCGCTGCGGCGAAAGTAAAATTTGAAGCAGGATGTAAACCGGTTCCCTATTATAAAAAAGGGGTAACCACGCATCAGCAATGGTTGGCTACCTTGGATTCGATCGATAACGTACCGGATGTAATGTTCGAATCGGATCGTACCATTTTGGTTACCACGCTAGCGGATGCGATTACTTACAAAGATGAAAACCAGGACCTGATTGTGAATCGACTGGATTCTATCGTCGAGTCGCAGGATGCGATAAGTGGTTTAGATAATTCCTCGGTAGATCACATGAAACCACCTTATAAACATTTAATTACAGTTCGTGATCCCGCTGCCGGAGGATATATGGCGGCCGGTATCGCCATTTATTTTACACAGAGTTTAAGCTATCGAATGCTGCAGCCACAATACTTAAGTAATGTGAATGGTTGGGGTATTTGGCATGAAGTTGGTCACACTTATCAACAGGCCGCGTGGACTTGGGATGGTTTAACTGAAACCACGGTGAATGTCTATTCTATGGCTTCAGAACGTTTATTTGGCCTACCTGATAGTCGCATTACAATCAATAATAGCTGGCCAAAACTAGACACGTTTTTGGAGAAACCACTCACCGAGCGAAATTATAATGCTGGTGATAATGACCTAAAACTGATTATGTTTCATCAGCTTTGGCTGGCTTTTGGTGATCAGCTATACGTTCAGCTTAGTAGGCAAACACGAGAAGAAAAACCGACTTTATCAACGACAGCGGAAAAGATGCGTTATTTTATGTTGAAAGCATGCTCAATCAGTGGAAAGGACTTAAGTGACTTTTTTCGTAAATGGGGGTTCAACGTGAATGAATTGGTGTATAATGATATTGCTCAATTGAACCTGCCAATGCCGACAGAAGACCTGATTTTGTTACGAGATTAATATAAGTAAATAACCGTTCAAGGTATGTTAGCAATATGCTAAGATACCTTGTTTATTTTCTGTCTTATGATGTTCCTTATCTTAAGACTGGCCCTATATCGATTGATAACGTTTACAACAAGATCTAAAAGAACTACAACGTTTTCGTAAAATACACAATCGATTGCGTGTAACAGAGCTGTTGCAAATCAGCTTACTTCTGTCTATCATTGCCAGCTAGAGGCACTTGTTGGCTAACCAATTTATATTGTTATACTTCACTGAGAGCATAGCTGTTTTTTGCAACGATTTGAACATAATACAATAGTCGAGGCTTAATGTGAAAAGCATACATGGATACTTTGATTCATCTTTCGGATTTAGCATTGGTCGATTTGGTTCGAGCAGGGAATGATTTGGCCTTCAAGGAGATTTTTAAAAGATATAATCGAGCCCTTTTTGCGCATGCGTATAATAAACTGAGAGATAAAGAAGAAGCAAAGGATGTGGTACAAGATATCTTTTTAAAGCTTTGGAATTATAGTCAGCAAGCAGATTTTGCACCATTGAACTTGGCTTCGTATTTACATACAGCGATCAGGAACCGTGTGTTGGATATGTTGTCAAAAAGTAAGCACGCCAATGATTATCTAAACTCGCTTCAGACCTTCTTGGATGAAGGTTCGGAACGAACAGATTATCGCATTCGCGAACAGCAGCTGCAGCAGCATATTGATCAGGCTATTCTTGCGCTTCCTTCACGAATGCGTTTAGTCTTCGAAATGAGCCGCAAGGAGCATCTTTCTCACAAGGAAATTGCGCAACAGTTAAATATCTCAGATCAAACAGTTACCGATCAGATAAAAAAAGCCTTAAAGATTTTACGATCAAAATTGGGTATTCTACTATACCTTTTATTTATTTTCAGCAAATAAAGTCTTCATATCCCCTTTGGAGAACGTTTAACCGTCATATAGAAAAATACCATAGGTATAATGAGAAGAAAGCAACAGGCCGATCGACTTTTACGAAAATATAGAAAGGGGCAATGTACCGAGGAGGAAAAACAATTGCTGATTGATTGGTATGAAGCTTGGCATAACGATGATCTGCCCTTAGCGAAGGTGGATTTCGATTTAGCAGAACAAGAAATGTGGCAGGCAATTGAAAAAAAATCGGCAAAACGCATATCGTCAAAACCTTATTTAAAATGGATGGTGGCTGCAGGTATAACGCTTGCGACTTTTCTCTTCTCGTACAACTATTATATAACACATTCCGTCAACACGCTCGAAAACCGGCTGGTAGTGCACGATGTGCCTCCCGGAGGAGATCGGGCAAGCCTGACTTTAGCAAACGGCTCGGAAGTTGATTTGACCTCTTTAAAACCCGGTGAATCAATTGAACAAGATGGATTTCATATTTTGAAAAAGGAGAATGGCCAATTAGTATATACAGCTAAACCAGTCAAAGATAGTCACGAACAAGGTGTGGAAATGGTGTTTAATGAAGTTCATACGCCCAAGGGTGGTCAATTTCAGCTGCAATTGCCGGATGGTACCAAGGTATGGCTAAATGCTTCTTCTTCCATTAAATATCCACTTCATTTTGATAAAAATGAACGAAAGGTAGAACTCGATGGAGAAGCTTATTTTGAAGTAGCGAAGCACAATCACTATAAGCCATTTCTTGTTCAAACAAAACAACAAGAAGTCCTCGTGCTGGGTACACATTTCAATGTGAATGCATATGAAAATGAAATGGCTACGAGAACGACCTTGTTGGAAGGAAGGGTGAAAATTTTAACGAAAGATCGTGCTTCATCGGCTGTACTTCAACCGAACGAACAAAGTTCTCTACCCAAAAACGAAACCCGATTAACCATACGACAGGTAGATCCTGCTGAAAGCATCGCATGGAAAGACGGCGAGTTTATTTTTAACAATACCGACTTAAAGACGATCATGCGCCAGCTTGAACGATGGTATGATGTAAAAGTGGTGGATATCGATAAGTTTCCAAACAATACCTACAACGGCAAAATGAAACGCGCTGTTAACTTATCAAAGGTTCTAAAGATTCTGGAATTGACCAGTGAGCTTCAATTTGTCATCGAAGAAGGAGGTGCAACAGGAGCAGGCAAGAGAATACGGCTCATTAGGCAAAATCCCGGCTCTTAAGATAATTAAAAGTTAATGACCAACTTTTGAATTTTTTATGTAGCTATCCCCCCCACCAACTTTTCATCCGTCTTCATTAATAAACCGAAAAGAATGAGCAGACTTAAAAAGACGGTGTTGAACTGATTTCAATAACAATCGGAATAAGCCATTGTAGGCTATCAGAAGACATCCCCTAATCGAACCTAACAAAAATGAATGTATGAAGTTAAAAGAACTATTGAGAACTCAACACAAACCGAGACGTATTGTACGTCTGGTATGTTTTATGCTCTTATGCAGTTGGGAATTTGGCCACGCTAATGCGCAACAAATTTCGCTCAACTTAAGAAATGCCACATTGAAGCAAGTTATTGAGGCACTTACCAAGCAAAGTGGTTACACCTTTTTTTATGATCAAAAGTATTTAGCCACTGCTAAGCCCGTTACTATTCAGGTAAAAAATCAGCCATTCAGCGAGGTGATGAAAGCAGTATTTGATGAGCAGCCCTTCATTTATGATATCGTTGATGAGACGATTACTTTAAAACCAAAGAAAGAAACAACCGGAATCAAACCAAGCATTGTACAGACCCAAACGGTAAGTGGCGTCGTTACTGATTCTTTAGGAAATCCCATGGCTGGTGTATCCGTTCGGGTAAAGGGTACAAATAGAGGCACTACCACAAACAGTGAAGGTAAATTTGTGCTTAGCGATGTGAAGGAAGGTGACTTGTTAACATTTTCTTATATCGGGAGTGTGGCACAGGAAGTTCCAGCGACCCGTAATTTGATGAAAGTGGTATTAAAGGAAGACAGTGATGTGTTGGATGAGGTAGTGGTGGTGGGTTTTGGTACTCAAAAGAAAATAAATCTAACTGGTGCTGTCAATCAGGTTACCAGTGAAGTGCTAGAGAGCCGTCCGGTAGCAAATATCGGCCAGGCTTTACAGGGTGTAATTCCTAATCTGAATATAACAAACACCAGCGGCAGTCCAAATAGCATGCCCTCGTTAAATGTACGTGGAGGTACGTCATTTTATCTTGACGAGGGTGACAATAAGTATAAGTTCGGTATGGGTAGCCCTTTAGTATTGGTAGATGGTATCGAAGCAGACATCAATCAGTTAAATCCTGAAGACATAGAAAGTATTTCTGTTTTAAAGGATGCCGCTTCTGCCGCTATTTATGGTGCCCGTGCTGCTTACGGTGTGATGTTGGTTACTACAAAGAAAGGTAAGAAAGGAGATCGTACTAAGATCGAATATTCCAACTCATTTCAATGGAATAAACCGGCCACTATACCGGATTTGTTAGATGCTTACACCATACAAGCGGCATCTATAAGAGCTACGGAAATGCAGAATCAGACGCCCTCGAGTGACGCTTTGTTGAAATTGGAAAAGATTAAAGCGCATATGGATGATCCCGTGAATAATCCCATGTATTTTATGGATCCCGGAAATAATATTATCTGGGTAGGCAATACGAATCCCTATAAAGAAGCGCTGAAAGAATATTCACCGATGATGAAGCATAACCTGAGTCTTACGGGCGGTAGCGAAAAAACTTCTTATTATGGTGCAGTGGGTTATATGGGGCAAGATGGTTTATACCAAATAAACACAGACAAATACAGACGTTATAACGCGATCCTGAATATCAATTCTCAGATCTCTGATTATTTGGCGATCGAATTGCGCAGTTCATATAATAACTCAACTTATCGGGAACCCGTAAGCCCGAGTGGAAAAGGCGGATGGTGGACCGCCTTGGCACAAGAGCCGGGACGAAATATTAATATGCCCATCAAGACACCTCCTTATGCACCCGTACCAAACGCTTATACAGATAACATCCTGTCCTTTATGGACTACGGTTCTTTAAATCAGGAAGGGAAGGAAACCATTATTCTGGGTGCTTCGCCGATTATTACCCCCTTAAAAGGATGGAAAATCCGGACAGACATCTCTTATAAATCGTATAATTATAATCAGAAGCAGGTTGTTCCGGAATTGGAAAGAATTGAAACCAGGTGGGACGCAACCACCAATGTGCACACGAATCCCAATTATGTGCAAGGTTGGAAACAACACTCGAATCAATATACAATCAATGCTTACACAGATTATAACTTAGTGTTAGGAGATCATGACTTCTATGGGTTAGTTGGGTATAATCAGGAATGGTATACCTATGATTATCTAGGTGGGCGAGGAGAGGGCATTTTATCAACGGATGTGCCTGTTATCGGGCAAACGCTCGGCAATGAATATGCATACGATAATGAAGAGGCTTGGGCAATACGTGGAGCTTTTTATCGGTTTACCTATAATTATAAAGGAAGATATCTGTTAGAGTCTAACGGCCGCTATGATGGTACTTCACGCTTCCCAAAAGATAGGCGTTTCCATTTCTTTCCATCGTTTTCGGGCGCATGGCGTATTAGTGGTGAACAATTTGCCCAAGGAATGACATCAGTTGTCAATGATCTTAAAATACGGTTTTCCTACGGAAGCTTAGGAAATCAAAACGTTAATAACTACATCTACATACCTTCTTACGGGACAACTGCACAAGTGAATTACATCTTTGATGGTGTGAGGCCTGTTGGGATTACGCCGCCAGGTATTGTGGATCCCGGGTTAACCTGGGAAACGGCTAATACGATCGATTTCGGCGTTGACCTCACCTTGTTCAAAAAGTTGGATATGACTTTTGACTGGTATCGACGAAGAACGAAAGACATATTAGTAGCAGGCGACAAGTTTCCGGCGGTATTGGGTACGGCAGCACCCACCCGAAATTCAGGTGTAATGCAAACAAAAGGTTGGGAACTCACATTCGCATGGAAGGATATATTGGATAATGGATTACGATATAATCTTGCTTTTAACCTTTCCGATTATAGAACAGAACTTGTCCAATTTAACGGTAATCCAAATCGTATTATTCAAGATGGATCAAATAGCTATGAAGCCTTGTATGCCGGCAAAGTCATGGGAGAGATCTGGGGGTATGAAACGGCTGGAATTTTTCAATCACAAGATCAAATTGATACAGCACCATCGCAAAATAAAATCAGTTCCGGCTTATGGTACCCCGGGGATATACAATATAAAGATTTAAATGGAGACGGAGAAATAAGTCCCGGAGCTGCTACCTTTTCGGATCATGGCGATTTAAAAATTATCGGTAATAGTACGCCAAGATTTCAATTTGGTTTGAATATGAATACCTTTTATAAACAGTTTGACATAAACTTGATGTTTCAGGGTGTTGGAAAGCGTGATTATTGGGTGGGAAGTAATCTCTTTTGGGGCGCTATTGCCAGTGGCAGCGGAACTTGGGAGGTTTACGAAGATTCTTGGACACCTGAAAATGTAGATGCGCGCTATCCAGCCTATAAACCGAAGTCGGCCAATATACAAAGACAAACCCGATACTTACAAAATGCAGCTTACATACGTTTAAAGAACGTTTCAATAGGTTATACATTGCCCCAGCGAATTTCCCGTACGATAAAAATTGAAAGACTGCGCGTCTATGGTGCTGCCTATAACCTGTGGGAGTATTCCAAAGTCCCCAACGTATTTGACCCCGAGGTTCTTTCAACAAGCTATCCAATGATTCGCTCATTTGCATTAGGGGTTCAGATAGGTTTTTAGATTACATGTTCGTATTGTTGACAAATTAGTTATAGACAAATGAAGATAGTTCATAAAATAATATTGGGAATAGTATGCTCACTAACAGTTGCCTGTAATGATGAGTTTATGGAAAGATATCCGTTGGATCAAATAAGTGACGCCAGTTTTTGGAAGTCTGCTGAGCAGTTGGAACTCTATTGTAACGAGTTGTATCCTAAATATATTAGAGGGTTCGGCTCTGGATGGAGCGATGGAACTCTGCAACCTTGGGGATATAATGACGCATCTATTGCTTATGGAGA
Source organism: Olivibacter sp. SA151 (assembly GCF_054130995.1). Lineage (NCBI taxonomy): Bacteria > Pseudomonadati > Bacteroidota > Sphingobacteriia > Sphingobacteriales > Sphingobacteriaceae > Olivibacter > Olivibacter sp. SA151. The sequence goes on from NZ_CP096391.1 coordinate 867,892, forward strand.
TATCATAAGCGACAATGCGGCACCAAATACTTATTCCAAAGTTGCGGCTAATGAATTTATTGGCTATATATCGGGTGGCAGCGGAAGCAATGGTTGGAATTGGGAAAATACGCGTACGCTGAATTATTTTTTGGCCAATTATAAGCGGGGAGATATACCGGAGGAAAGTCGACGCATTTACGCCGGTGAAATACTCTTCTTCAAAGCTTGGGATTATTTTGAAAAGGTGAAACTTTTTGGCGATGTGCCTTGGTTGGACGAAGTTTTTCAAACGGATTCGCCTGAGCTAACCGCGCCGCGAATGCCGCGTGCACAAGTGATGGATTCTGTGTTAAATGTAATCAATAAAGCCATTGAATGGTTACCGGCTAAAGGCTTAGAGAAGCCTGATCGATTAAATAAAGACGTAGCCTTACATTTGAAGGCACGAATATGCCTTCACGAAGGAACCTTCCGAAAGTATCACACTGAACTAGGATTGGATGGGGCAAGTTTCTTGAGAGAGGCTGTGACTGCGTGCGAGCAGCTGATGTCTGGCGGCTATGCTTTATATAGTACAGGCGATATGAACGAAGATTATAATCAACTATTTGCACAATACAGTTACAAAAGTAATCCGGAAATTATATTGGCACGAGCATATTCGGCTGCATTAAATTTAGGTTCCGCGTTTAGCCGCTATTACGCTCAAAACTTACGACATCAACACGGGGCTACCCGCGCCCTGGTTGATGAATATTTGTGTAAAGACGGTTTGCCTATTTCTGTTAGCCCCTTATTCAAAGGGAAAGATTCTATTCAAGCCGAGATGGTTGATCGAGATCCACGTTTAAGACAGACTATCTGTAATTTCGGAGAATATGCATTGGCGAAAGGAGTACAACAGGGCGCTAACAACGCGCCTTTGCCTAATATTCCCGGTTTAAGTGGAAATAAATGTCCCACGGGTTATCGGGTAGCCAAATGGTTCTTGAATGATCCTGAGGACTGGAATAGGACGACGTTAGGAATGCAAGCAGCGCCGATATTTCGCTATGCGGAAGTGTTATTGAACTATGCGGAGGCCAAATTTGAATTGGGGGAAGCTTCGCAAGATGTTATTGATAAGACGATCAATGTAATTCGAGACCGAATAGGTATGCCGCATTTAAGTGTCAGCAATATCCCACATGATCTGGTACTCGACGCACAATATGCAACCTATTGTGGTTATGTTCCATCTCCCCTATTGCGGGAAATTAGGAGAGAAAGGCGGGTAGAGTTTGCCTTTGAAAACTTTAGATGGGATGATTTGATGCGCTGGAAGGCCGGTAAATTTTTGGAGATCCCCGTAGAAGGGATTAAGTTCGTTCAACGTCAATTTCCAACAGTGGTGATAAACAAGGACGTCTTTTTAAGCGCAGGTGGCTACATCATGCCTTATTATCAGACGATGCCGAATGGCCGCAAGTTTGATGATCGTCAATACTTATTTCCGCTTCCCATAGAGGATCTGGTGTTAAATCCTAATTTAACCCAAAATCCAGGCTGGGAAGGGACTAAATAAGATAGAGATATAGTTATAAATGTAAAAACAACCATAACTAATAAGGAACAACGATTACGCAACCGATTGATTAGGTTGACAGGTTGTGTAAATAGTTGTTCCTGTTTATATTGTAGAAAAGAACTAAATCCGATAAAATTTACCATTAATAACAGGAGAGAAATCTTAAAACATGAACCAATTTTTTATACCACGGATTCTTAAAATTTTTTTTATTGGATTTTGTTGTGCACTTGTCTTACAGAGTTTAGCTATTCAAGCGCAGTCTGTAAGACAAGTAATTCCTTTCAACGATCACTGGAAATTTAAAAAAGGTGCTGTTGATTACAGTAAGGAAATTGACTTTGTGGATGCCGAATGGGAAAATATCACCCTGCCGCATACTTATAACGGGACGGATATGCAGCTCGACAAAAATTTCTACACAGGAGATGCCTTTTACCGAAAAAGTTTTAAACTTGGAAAGGCGCTAAAAGATAAAAGGATTTTTCTCCGTTTTGAAGGCGTAGGCTCCGTGGCTACCATCTACATGAATGGGAAGTACCTTACCTCCCATAAGGGAGGCTATTCGGCCTTCGCCTTTGAAATTACCAATTCGGTTCATTGGGATAAGGAAAATGTATTGATAGTAAAGGCAAATAACGAAGCAAGGAAAGATGTACTTCCCGTTAACCATTTTCTTTTTCCGATCTATGGTGGAATTTACCGGCCGGTTAGCCTGATTACTACCAATAAAATAAATATAACAACTACTGACCATGCTTCGCCAGGTGTTTATATTACTCAAAAAGAGGTGTCGGCTCAAAAGGCAGAAATTGGGTTGAAGGTAAAAATAGAGAATAAGGAGAAAGCACCTAAAAAAATTGTCCTCCAAACGAATATTAAAGATGCTTCCGGAAAACGGGTATTAGAGACTAATAAAGAAATAGAAGTAAGCCCGCAAGGCATCACGCTAATAGACCAAAACTTTGTATTAGAAAGCCCACATCTATGGAACGGCCTAGAAGATCCCTACTTATATACCCTGACAACCTGTTTATTGGATGGTGGTATGGAGCTTGATGCAGTTAGTCAGCCACTGGGTTTGCGTCATATTGAATTACGGGCGGGAGAAGGTGTTTTTTTGAACGGACAAAAATATCCTATGTTTGGAGTGACAAGGCATCAAGATCGATGGAGCTATGGAAATGCGCTATCGCACCGGCAACACCGGGAGGATATGGAGCTGATTAAAGAAATGGGAGCCACCACCATTCGCCTGGCACATTACCAGCAAGCGGCAGATATGTATAAACTGGCAGACAGCATGGGTTTTCTTATCTGGGCCGAAATACCTTTCGTAAATAGTGCTTCTTTGGAGGAGAGTGAGAACGCCAAGCAACAGCTAACCGAACTTATTCGACAACATATGAATCATCCCTCTATTTATATCTGGGGACTGCATAATGAGGTCTATTCGAAAACAGAAGATGAGCATGTGCCGGTTTTAACACGCGAACTTAATGATATTGCCAAAACGGACGATCCCAACCGACCAACCGCGGCGGTAAGCGGTTATGGTGAAATGGGAAGACCGGCGAATTTGGCAGGGGATGTGCAGGGCATGAATCGTTATTATGGCTGGTATGAAGGGGAGATCAGCGATTTGGAACAATGGGCGAGCAGATTGGAAAAAGAATACCCCCGTTATAAGGTGATGCTGACCGAATATGGCGCTGATGGGAATATTGATCAGCCGGCCGAAAAACTTCCATTGGCAAAAAATATCAATCCGGTTAATGGAAAATTTTTTCCTGAAAATTATCAAACAGAAACGCATATAAAACAATGGGCAATTATCGAAAAACATCCTTATATTTTAGCTTCTTATCTATGGAATACCTTTGAATTTGCTGTTCCTATGTGGAACCGAGGTGGTGTCAATGCGCGTAATTTAAAAGGACTGATAACTTTTGATCGTAAGCGGAAGAAAGACAGCTTTTATTGGTACAAGGCCAATTGGAATCCGGAGCCAATGATTTATATTGCTAATAGAAGAGATAATAAACGTACAGAGAAAATCACGCAAGTACAGATTTTTTCGAACCTGGAACGGGTCATCCTCTCCGTTAACGGACAACGATATGAAGGGAAACAAGGCGTCAATAAGCGCCATTGGCTAGTTGGTGGGGTGAAATTGCAAAAAGGTGCCAATAAAATTGAGGCAATAGGTGAAGGGGATGGCGAGATCTTAAAGGATTCGATGGAGTGGGAGCTGATCGAATAGGTAATAGTTAAGTAGTCAAGTAGTCAAGTAGTTGAGTGGTTAACTAGTCGACTAAACTATTTGACAACTCAACGATTTAACGAATCAACAACTCAACGAAAAAACGATATGATAAACCGACTTTTAACTTGGATGGTGCTTTTAGCGCTAACGCTTCCCGGTTACGGACAACAGCATTGTCCGATTATTCCCGCACCGCTAAAAGCGAATCTTCAGGCGGGAGCATTTATCTTGGATAGGAATACACCTTTGTTGGTGGACGATCCTGCATTAGCGGATGTCGCTTCTTATTTGCAACAGGAGTTGCTGCGTTTGAAGCTTTTGCCTTTAACTGCAAGTCGCAAAAAAATGTCAAATACTGCTGCCATTCATTTAAGATTGGCTGAAAAGAAAAACAGTGCGGAAGAAGCTTATCGCTTAATGATTACCGAGCGAGGTATCTCCATTGAAGCTGGCTCGGTGGCTGGAGTCTTTAATGCAGCTTCCAGTTTAATGCAGCTGGTCGCTAATATCGATGTAGATAGGAATAAGATTTTAATCCCAGCTTGGCAGATCGAAGATGAACCTGCATACCCCTGGCGTGGATTGATGTTGGATGAATCACGTTTCTTTATCGGAAAGGAAAAGGTAATGGATTTAATCGATTGGATGGCCTTTTATAAATTAAATAAGCTGCATTGGCATCTGACGGATGAACCTGCTTGGCGATTGGAAATCAAAAAATATCCCAAACTGGCGCTGATCGGAGGGATTGGTGATCACAATAATCCGCTGAAACCGGCGGCTTATTATACGCAGAGAGAGATTGCCGAAGTGATTGACTATGCCGCTAAGCGGAATATTTCAATTATTCCTGAAATTGATATGCCAGGCCATGCTACAGCCGCTAATCGAGCTTATCCATACTATAGTGGGGGTGGAAGTCAACAGCACCCTGATTTTACCTTTGATCCGGGAAAGGAAGAGACCTACACTTTTTTGTCAAATATTTTAAGGGAAACCAATGCCGTGTTTTCTTCCGGCATGTTACACCTTGGTGGTGATGAGGTGAGCTTTGGATCGGACAAGTGGATGGAAAATGAGGGGATAAAAAAGGTAATGAAGAAACATCATTTACAGGGATTGAAGGATGTGGAGCGTTACTTTATGGAGCGGATGGCCGATTCCGTATACCAACTGGATGCGAAGCTGCTGGTATGGGATGAAATGGCGGACATTAATTTGCCAAAGGATAGCACTATTATATGTTGGTGGCGCCATGATAAGCCGGAACAATTGCAAAAGTCACTCGATAAGGGTTATCAAACAATTCTCTGCCCACGGTTGCCCTATTATTTTGACTTTGTCCAAGACAGCAGCCATCGTGCCGGAAGGAAATGGGGAGAATTATACAGTCCCCTCGAAAACGTCTATAAGTTTTCCGTGGACAGCTTGGTTCGAAATACAGAACAAAGGAAACTGGTTCTGGGTATACAGGCGAACCTCTGGACGGAAACGGTTACCAATTTAAACCGCGTTGATTATTTGCTGTTTCCACGACTGGCGGGTCTGGCAGAAGCAGCTTGGAGCCATAAGAGCGTGAAAGACTATGCATCTTTTAAGGAACGCTTAAAACAACACTTGCTGCTATATAGGAAGCAGAATCTTTATTTCTACAATCCCTTCCAGCCAAATGATATTCCCGAACCCGTTTACTTTAAAAAAGATCGGAAGGATTTAAATGCAGAGGAGAATTAATAATTAGTGAAAAATAGTTGAATAGTAATAATAGTTAAGTAGTTGTTTGTTCAATGACTTAACTACTTAACAATTCAACTACTCAACAAAGTAACAAATGAAAAAACTAACCTATCTAACCTTATTCCTTTGCCTTGGGCTATACCAGCCCTTAATGGCACAATTTCCAGGTGCGGTTGAAAAAAGATCGTCGATAACGCTAGAACACGGTGCCCATCGTTTGGGGAAGCGGACGGATGCACAGATGGAAACTTGGAGAAATTATGGTTTAGGCCAATTTATTCACTGGGGCCTTTATGCCATTCCGGGAGGGCATTGGAATGGGAAATATTACGCAGGTGCTGCCGAGTGGATACGCTCTTGGAAAGATATGCCCAAAGATGCCTATGATAATCTCTATAAAGAGTTTAACCCCCAAAATTTCAATGCAAAAGCTTGGGCTAAACAGGCTAAAGATATGGGAGCACGTTATGTGATTATTACTACCAAGCATCACGACGGATTCTGTATATGGCCAAGTCAATATACCGATTATACGATCGCTAACTCACCTTACAAAAAAGATGCGCTGAAGGAAATTGTGGAGGCTTATGAGGCTATAGGAATCGACGTATACCTCTATTTCTCCATTATAGACTGGAATCATAAAGGATACCGTTCTGCCATTCCTGAAACAGGGGAAGAAAAGCGGGCATACGAGGACTTTAAAAAATTTACCGCCAATCAGCTCAAAGAATTACTACGCAATTATCCTAGTACGAAAGGCTTATGGTTTGATGGAACGTGGGATAAGGCTTGGATAGAACAAACGGCTTTTGCCGATAGCCTGGAAGTCGAACTAAGGGAAATGCGCCCCGGTTTGATCATTGGAAGCCGTTTTCGAGCAGATGAATTCGGTCGGAGGCATTTCGATAGTAACGGCGATTTGATGGGTGATTACGAACAAGGGTGGGAACGCAAATTGCCGAATACCATCGAAGATGTACATGGCAATGATTGGGATTGTGTCATGACGATACCGGAGAATCAATGGGGTTATCATTCGGAATGGCGTGGTCACGTAAAGACTAGCGTAGAGCTTATTGAAATGATGGCCAAGTCGGTGGCTTTAGACGGAAACTTTGTACTTAACTTCGGACCGGATGGACAAGGAGCGATCCGTCCTGAAGAAACCAAATTAGCGAAGGAAATTGGCGAGTGGATGAAAGTGAATCATGAAGCTATCTACGATTGCGGCTACGCTGGCTTGGAGAAGCAAGATTGGGGATATATCACTAAACATAGAAAAACAGGCAAGTATTATCTGATTGTTTTCAATATACCGGTATCCGGTGCCTTGCGAATCAAGTTGGCTCCGGGCTCAGATATAGCGAGCCTCTATGACCTGGCTGAACCGAACAGGAACTATTCTCCGGAAGAAATTCACCGAAGTAAAGCGGATGGTAACGAGTTTTTTATTCACCTGAAACACAAGCCTAGTCAACCGATGGTGATTGTATTAGAAAGCACAGATAAAGAGCAGGCAAGTTCTGTATTATATGAAAAAGCAAAAACATAATTGCTATCATGTGCGGTTTCCAAATGGGTAGAACTTCAACTCGTTACAATTTCTTGTCATAGGTTAATTTTTTTGAACAATGGGATGTCGACCTTTGTATCATAAGATAATAGAAAGGACAAAGACATGGACAATCAAATAAGAGGCATACACCATATCACAGCAATTGCAGGTGATGCTAAAAAGAATTATGATTTTTACACACGAGTGCTAGGTTTGCGATTAGTGAAAAAAACGGTGAATTTCGACGATCCGGAGACCTATCATTTTTACTATGGCGATGAAGTTGGTACGCCCGGTACTATTTTGACTTTTTTCCCTTGGGGCGGGATTTCAGCAGGTAGGCGAGGAACACGCCAGGTTACCGAAATCGGCTATTCCGTGCCTGCGGAAAGCTTGGATTTTTGGATGAAACGCTTCGATGCTAATAATGTAACTTATAATAAAGTAGCGGAGAAATTTGGCGAGCAGTATCTCACTTTTTTAGATCCCGATGGACTTAAATTTGAGCTAACGGTTCCAAAGAATGAAGATACGCGCAAACCATGGACAACCAGTGAAGTAGGCGAATTAGTAGCTACAAGGGGATTCCATCATATCACCATTACCACCAATAAGGCAGAAGCAACAGCAAGGGTGTTGACTGACATTTTGGGTTATCGCTTGACAGAGCAGCACGTTAACCGTTTTCGCTTTATTACCGATCATGCAGCACAGGCCAATTTAGTTGATTTGGTTGAAGCGCCGGGTGAAAGTGCCGGCCATGTAGCAGGCGGCTCGGTACATCATGTTGCGTTCAGGGTAGAAAATGAAGAGGTGTTAATGTATTATCGCCAAAAAGTGTTGGAAGCTGGTTTACAGATTACGGAAAAGATAGATAGAAACTATTTCTATTCACTTTACTTCCGGGAGCCAGGGGGAGTACTTTTCGAAATTGCAACGGACAATCCGGGTTTTGCAACGGATGAAACGGTGGAAGATCTAGGTAAAGGATTAAAACTGCCGCCGCAATACGAAGCTTATCGGGAACAATTGGAAAAAGTGCTTCCTTCTTTGGGATAAGCGGAGGAAGGTGTTGGGTTTAGGGTATAAGGTGTACGCTATCAGGAGTAGTAGCGGTAACTTTGCTACAAGTCGTCCCTAATAACTAACAGCTAACAACTAATAGCTAATAACTAACAATGTACACACACGATAAACAATTTATAAAAGCGGGAAAACCGTTCAATGAAACGGATAAGGCTATCCTTATGATTCACGGACGCGGAGGGAGTGCGGCCGATATTATATCACTTCAGCGTTTTTTGAAGATTGATGATATGGCTATCTTCGCACCGCAAGCTACTAACAATAGCTGGTATCCTTACAGTTTCATGGCACCTGAGCAGGATAATCAGCCTGCACTTGATTCGGCAATAGCCATTATTGGAGAGGTTGTAGAAGAACTCAAAGTGAATGGTGTTTTAGAAGAGCAGATCTATTTTCTGGGTTTCTCGCAAGGTGCCTGTCTAACGCTTGAGTACACGGCAAGGAATGCAAAGAAATATGGTGGTATTATTGCTTTTACAGGTGGATTGATTGGACAACAATTAATTAATCAGCGTTATCAAGGCAATTTTCAAGGTACACCTATTCTATTAACTAGTAGTGATCCCGACGTGCATGTGCCCGTTGCGCGTGTGACAGATACAGCGAAGGTCTTGGAAGATCTTGGTGGACAGGTTACCTTGCAATTCTTTAAAAACAAAGCACATAGCATCTCAAGGGAAGAACTGGACTTAGCTAATAAGCTTCTCTAAACTCCCTTTCTCCATTGGGTACAAATAAGCGGGAAATGAGGGTTATCTATTTCAAGATAGCTCCCTCATTTACTTATTGTTATTCTTTAGCCGCTATGTCGTTACTTTTTGCTAGCAATTTAGCACTTTCTGCCAATCGTATAAATTCCGCTCGATAACCCGTTGAATCTGCCCCTCTAGCTGATTTCGCGCGATTAATAAGCGCATCGTAATTAGCCTGCTGTTTGAAATCGGAATTCCGCAACAGCATGGCAAATTCAGCAATAGCACTTGCGAAGCGAAAATCATCGCTGGTTTCGGCTAGCTGCATCGGCTTATCCAAAACACCAACTTGTTTCATTTTGCTTTTATCTTCTTTTGGTTCCTTGTACCTAAATTTAACCGTAAGCAGTTCATCGGAAGTTTTTGCGACAAATGCACTTTTCTCCGGTTGATATTTTAAAGGATCTACACTGCCTATATAAGGCTCTTTAATGCCTTTGGGAACAATTTCATAAAAGGCAGTAACGATATGTCCGGTTCCCATATCACCGCCGAGCTTTTGATCATTGTTGAAATCTTCTTGGTTCAGCAAACGATTCTCGTAGCCCAATAAGCGATAAGCTTCTACCTTAGCGGGATTGAATTCAACTTGCATTTTAACATCCTTGGCTACCGTAAAAAAGGTGGCGCCGAACTCGCTTATCATTGCCTTTTTTGCTTCCATCAAATTATCTATATAGGCATAGTTCCCATGTCCTTTATTCGCCAAAAGTTCCATCTTGCTGTCTTTCAAATTGACCATCCCAAAGCCAAGTACCGATAAGCTGACACCGCTTTGTCGTTCTTTTTCAATCAATGTTTCCATATCCCCGTTACTGGAAGGGCCTACGTTAAAGTCGCCATCCGAAGCCAGGATAATACGATTATTACCGTCTTTTTTAAAATGTTCTCTCGCCAAGTCGTAGGCCATTTTTAAACCGGCACCACCGGCAGTAGAACCACCGGCATCAAGTTCGTCGATGGCATTTTTTATACGCATCTTTTCGTTAGCCCAAACAGGCGCAAGTTTGATTCGCGCGGTGCCGGCATAGGTCACAATGGCCACTCGGTCTTCTTTGCGCAATTGATCGACTAACATCTTTAATGACGATTTTACTAGGGGTAATCGATTGGGACCGTCCATTGATCCCGACACATCGATTAAGAAAACGAGGTTTGCAGGTGGAAGTTTCGCGGCATCAATGGCTTTTGCCTTCAAGGCAATACGCAACAGACGATGGTGAGGATTCCAAGGGGCTTGCGACAGTTCCGTGTGGATCGCCACGGGCTCATTATTTTGAGGGGCCGGTAAATTATATTGAAAATAGTTGATCATCTCTTCCAGACGTATGGCATCTTTTGGTGGTAATTGACCGTTATTGATAAAGCGGCGAATATTGCTATAGGACGCACCATCAACATCAACCGCAAAAGTTGATAAGGGCTCTTTTTTTGGACTGACAAACCCGTTTTCTTTAATTTTTTGATAATCTTCCGTCGATGGAAGATGCTGCATATAGAAAGGTGACGATGGGGGACGCACGTGTAAGCCAGGGCTATAGGCCATCAATGTTTGTGCGCCGCGTTTTTTGACATGCGCATGCTCCACTACGGTGATCTCTTGTAATGCGACAGAAGGTATTAATGTCACGTCCAGCTGCTTCCCTGCCCCAATCGCGACACGTTTACTTTCGAAACCGAGTTTGGAAAAAATAAGAAACTTTGCTCCGGGAGTCAATTTAATAGTATATCGACCCTTTGCGTCTGTGAGCGTACCGATAGTTGTACCTTCTATAAGAACCGAGACACCCGCTATACCTAGTTGATCTGCCTGATTGTAAACGATGCCATTAACGGTCAATTCCGAGCTTGGCTTGAAGGAAAGCAGGCTAAAGAGGAGTAGAATTACTGATATTCTTGTATTCATAATCGTAAATTTTGCCCAAGGATGCAGTGCTATCTATAATTCCATAATTTTTTTTATAATAACTATTTACAGGGCGTTAGGCTATAAGCAGTAAGCTATAGGCGTTAGGCTTTAAGCACGACTTAACGATCAACCTAAGCTAGCTAATTGGCTCATTATCACATTGGCTCATCGGCTAATTATCACATTGGCTAATTATTCACTATCTGTTTTATTATTAAGGTGTTCATGAGCTCACTTTGTTCGGTTATCACATTGGCTCATTATCACATTGACCAATTAACGTCTCAACTATTTAACTACTTAACTAATCAAAAAAAAGCATTATTTTACGCTCGGCATGAATTGGTTCCAACGCTCAAAAAAAACGAATGAGACACTAGACGATGCGTCATTGTTAAAACGTTATCTCCATACACGAGATTTAACGGTTTTAGGTGAGCTATATGAGCGGCATACGGAAATGGTATATTACGTTTGCTTTCGTTATTTGGAGGATGGAGAGCGAGCAAAAGATGCGGTCATGCAGCTGTTTGAAGAGCTGATCGTAAAGGTGGAAAAGCAAGAAATTAAGAAATTTGTCACCTGGCTTTATGTGTTGACTAGAAATTTCTGTTTGATGCAGCTACGGTCGGAGAAAAAGATGCAATGGGTTTCCATGGAAGAATTTGTGGAATTTCCTATGGATGTGCATCCTGAAGACCGGGAAGAAAAAGAGATTGCTTTGGTAGCTTTGGAAAAATGTTTAGAAACGCTACCGGAAAAACAAAAGAAGAGCATAGACCTCTTTTTTCTGAATGAGAAATGCTATAAAGAAATTGTGGATATAACAGGGTATTCGCTCAATGAGGTAAAAAGCTATATTCAAAATGGCAAGAGGAATTTAAAGAATTGTATGGATAATCACCGTGAAAGAGCATAAATCTGACATAGCGTTAATTAAGAGCTATCTAAAAGGAGAGCTGAGCCGCGAAGAAATGTATCAACTGGAGCGGCGGGCACAGAACGATCCTTTGTTGATGGATCTATTGCAAGGAATGGAGGAAGGGGATGAGCAGATGCACGTGGGGAACTTAGCGGATATTAAGGGACGTATGCGGGAGCGGCTTAATACGCCTGCTATTCATCGAAAAAAGCAGTCTCTTTGGTGGATGGCCGCTTCTCTTGTGGGAGTTCTCTTCTTTATGGGATATTGGATCTTAAAGAAAGAATTCATTCAACAACCCACTTTGGTGCAAGAACAAAACCAGGCAAGGGATTCGCAAACTAGCGTTAAAAGAGATTCTATGCCTTTGATTGCGATGAAACCTGTTAAAGAACCTAAAACCACTGCCAAGGCCCCGATACCGACGCATTCATCAGCGGCACGTCGTAAACCGGTATCTTCTTTGAACCAAGTAGAAGAACCATCACATCAGAAGGCTACGGTAGTAGACTCTCTGGAAACAAATGCTGAAACTGCCTTAGCGACTTTAGCGCCCAAACAAGTGGTCGAACCTACACCTATTCGAGGACGTGTCGTGGATGAACATACAGAAGAACCTTTAGCAGGCGTGACCGTGAAAGCAGCCAAACTTACTAGTGTCGTTACAGATTCGAACGGTCAATTCACCCTTTTAAATCCGCAAAGAGCCGAAACATTAAAGGTGTCCTATTTGGGATATGAAAATCGAAATGTCGCCCTAAAAGATCAGGATAGTGTAATGATTGCCATGCAGCCGGTAAATGCGACCCTGAATGAGGAAGTGGTTTCGGCTTATAACCGACAAGGGACAAAAAAGAGCGTGTCATCGAAATTAGTGAGCCGCACTCTTGACGTTCATATCACTAAGGATTCAACCATCAGCATACCTTCCGCGAGATTAGTCACCGAGCCCCTCATTGGTTGGAAGGCCTATGAGAAGTATTTGGAGGAATCGACAGGAGCCATTAAAGACCGAGCGGGCCGAGTCAAAATCGCTTTTTGGCTAGATAAAGATGGTAAACCGGAAAATATACGGGTTATTAAAAGTCTGGATCCCAAACATGATAAACGAGCTGTGGAGATCGTACGAAATGGCCCGCTTTGGAAGAAGATGGATGTCAACCGGGAAATAAGTATTGATATCGATTTTAAGGTAGTTAAGTAGTTAAGCCGTAAAACCGTAAAGTAGGTGGTTAGTGATAAAACTGTAGCAGCTACAGTAACACCAACCAACAGAGGGGCAGACAAGCTCAAATCTTACCCTAAAGCTAATTGTTAAGTTGTAAAATAAGAACAGGGAGTTGCCCCACTTCTTCCTATTTCTTTTCTACCCGAATATATGACGTTGACTTACCTAATCTTCCATTCACATCAAGTCCTTCTATTTCGATACGATAAATTCCCGGTTCGTCTGCCGTATAGAAAGAGACGGAGGCGGGATGCTCCTTTTGAACGACTATTCCGGGTTGCCAGTAGACGGTGGTACGTCGATCGGAACCCGTAGTATCTGCAGCTGCTTCGTAATCCGGTGATTCAAAATTACGGATTTCATAAAAGCCTTGCGGACTAAAGGTTGTCAAGCCGGGGGCATAGAGTTCGGGACCGAAACGCCTAGGCTGATCGCCTCTTCTTGTAGTGATCACCAGCACACCATTGCTTCCCCACATACCGTAAATGGCTGTATTACCTACTGTTCGTAATACTTCAACGGAGGCCACGTCAAAAGGGTTAATAATATTGAGCGCGGAAGCGTCCATGTACATGCCATCCAAAATGATTTGCATTGGCCGGTTCATGGAACGGGTACTATATGGGATACCATTAACAAAACGTACGCCGACAAGCCGTCCTTGTAGACAAATATCGAGTGTCGGACAGCCGTTAAAATATAGCTCATCACCACTGATAACCTGGTCGGCATTCCCCGGACCATTCAAATTAGATGAATGTTTGGCCGGGTTCTCTTTTTTCGCGTTGACTTCCACTTCCTCCAAAACAATGCTTTTCCCGGAAAAGCCATATTGTTGTACTTCATCAAGCGATTTTTCGCTATTTTGATTTGAGGCCCCTTCCTTCGCAGTTACTTTCACTTCTCCCTCATTATCTTCTTGGGATATGGCCTGACTGGGGACTTCGTCCAATTTTACTTTTACATTTTTTTTGCCTTTTGCATCTCTTGCCTGAACGAGGAAATCGGTTTGATCATAAAACAATAGTTTGTCGAAATTAAAACGGCCAGCGCTGTCTGTCACCGTATCTAAAACAGTCGCAGTTGGTTTAAAGGACGCAATGGTCACTTTTGCATTGGCGACCGGCTCGTCTTGCTTATTGGTTACAATACCGCTGATCCTTAATTCTTTTTCAGGTGTATAGGCAATCTCGGGGAACTTGCCCTCTTTTACATTTTTCCAAAAGCTACGATTAATAGACTGAGTGAGCATCAGCACATCTATTTGCTGCTGTGTCTGCTTGTTTTGATGAACAATGTTGATCGGAGGTTGATCAAAGGTGTTGTAAGTATTAGCTTGAAGCCATAAGGTCGAAAATATATTCTTGTCTGCTTTAGGAATTTGCGGTATTTTGTCGATATTCACCACTGAAGCGGAAAAAGCACCTATATCGGTTGTATCAGGCATAAGCCCTTTTATATCAAGGGTAACCTTTTCGCGAGTACCATAGCTTGTTTGATTTGGTCTTGCTTGTAGTATAAGGGTATCGCGGGGGTTCAAAATGAAGATTTTGCGGGAGCCGATCAGATCCATTTGCTCATCTAACAAAGCTACCTCAAGTATGCCTGAAGGTAAATCTTTTTTAGGGATATTAAATGTAATCGCTGGTTTGCTCATCGATTGTTTCGCTGCGTAGAATACCATACCCTGGCTTTGAATGATGCATGCGATTTGCTGATTTTTTATATGACTTTGCGAGGCCGTCAATTGAGCAACGATCCCCTGCTCCATTAAATTGTTGACGGCCAAATGAAATCCTTCTGTTTGCACGTCTGGCAAAGGCATACGGATGGTATCACCGTCAGCAAAATATACCAGTACGGAATAGGCTTTGTCGCTTTCCGGGATAAAGTCGAAACTACCTAAACCGGCAGCGTCACTTTTAAATTTTGTGATTACTTGCCCGTTGCTTTCTAATTGCCCCTGCACTTCTTGTTTTTCATCTATAAAATTTCGGATTACTTGGACACCGACCCGGTTTTGGATACCTGCTAGCAGCGTTCCTGCTTCTGCTTGTAGGTGTATCGAACGTTTATCGGGACGGATAATTACCGGAATGTTTTTTACAATCGTCCCTTGATTACCATGGTCGATATGAAGAATTAATAAATCCGGTTGGTCTTTTTTTCGACTTTCATAAGGAAACTGAAAACGCAATCGGCCAAGCTCATCTGTTGCCACTTGCTGTTTAGCAATTGTTTTGCCGTTATTCTTTAGCTCGAAGGCTACTTGCCTATTTGGAATCATCCGGCCTTTAAAGTCCAGCAGCTGGACAGTACCATAAACCTGTTTGTCTTTTTCCGTTGTGTTCTTGTAAATAAAGTTGCTTCTGCTAATAATGCCGCTGGAGTTTTTGTTGTTTACGGTAATTGCTTGGTGAAAAAACAAGCCTTCATCGAAGTTCCGCATCCAATTGGTATAAGCACGGATATGGTATTGGCCTTCTACAAGTGTTTCCGGCAATTTAAAGTCGCCCATTGACAAGCCGGAAATCACCGGTAATCGCCTGGATTGTACTACTTCCTGTTGATCATTCAATAGCTCAACATACATGATTTTGCTAATGGCCGAGAGTAAATTGAATTGACTTACCGTTACATAGGCCTTAAACCAGATATCATCACCGGCTTCATAATATGCCCGATCTGTCTGTAGATAAACCCGTTCTTGTGGATGTTTCTGTTGAAAAGTTTCCAGGTGTTTTAAAGTCCGCTGCAAAGCATCTGTAGTATCATGCTTTTGTGCATATCCGGTTAGGGAGATGAAAACCATTATAAGCAGAAAATAGGAAGGCCGTTTCATGGAATCTTATTTGGTAAGTATATTAACAAGTAAATATAGCGGAAGGTTTTGAGAACAGGAATTTTCAGTCTACCAAATGTTTGAACGCGAAATACCAAACAGAACTGATATCTTGCTATCAACAGATGTGTTGGTGAAATAAAAATAATACCTTCGTGTATTGACAAACAATAAGCTATGACAAATTCAATTAAATGGGGAATGATTGGCGCGGGAGACGTTACCGAGGTGAAAAGTGGTCCCGCTTTTAAGAAAGTGCCACACTCCGATTTGGTAGCAGTCATGCGCCGTGATGCAGTTAAAGTGCAAGATTACGCCCGTCGCCACGATATTCGTAAATGGTATACAGATGCGAAGCAATTGATCGATGATGAAGAAGTAAATGCTGTTTATATTGCCACACCTCCAGATACCCACCTTCAATATTGCATGATGGCCCTAGAAGCCGGAAAGGCAGTTTATGTCGAGAAACCTGTTACTTTAAATGTAGAAGAGGCGATGCGCTTAGCCAATTATGTGCAAAAGGTGGGAGGATATTTATCTGTGGCGCATTATCGAAGAGAACAACCTTATTTTAAAAAAATTGTACAAATAATTGACGACGGACTTATCGGTGAACCGCTAGTGATATCATTACAGTTGCTGAAAAAGTCGTTGACCGAAGAGATGCTGCAAGATCCTAAAATAGCGTGGCGTTTAGATCCGGCCAAATCCGGCGGCGGCCTATTCCATGATTTGGCACCGCACCAACTGGACATCATCTATCGACTTTTTGGCCCTATTCAAAAAAGCGAAGGACTGGCTTTAAACCTAGGTAAGCGATATCCTGCCGACGATGTGGTAACCGGGCGGATTCTTTTTGAAAATGACGTACTTTTTAATGGTTTATGGGCTTTCAATGTAACAGAAGAGGTAGATCGCTGTGAGATTTTCGGTAGCAAAGGTAAGCTGACTCTTTCTTTTTTTACACCACATACAATTGAGTTAGTGAATGGGGAGGGAGTGCAACTCTTTCATTTCGAAGCGTTAAAGCATGTACAACAGCCAATGATCGAAGCAGTAGTTGGTTACCTACGCGGTGAACGTGGTAATCCCTGTAGCATAGATGATGCTTTAGAGGTTGCTACTATTATGCAGAACTTCACCAACAAATAAATTTATTAATGACTGCCAGATATAATAGGATTGCTTAAAAAGGAAGGATTTTCTTAATCAACTTTTCTTGATAAAAGTTGAGCAAAATCAAGGCCCGTGTAGGCTACCTTGCAACTGATGGCAAAGCATTACTGGCGCGTATTGGAGCCATTTCACTTCTTCAATCCGCTTGGGTACTGCAACATGAACAGACACACAAATGCTTTACTGCTCGTTGCCTCTGTATCCTCCAAGGCCGTTTTGTCCGACACTCTGGGCCCTATTGGCTGTCCGCAAAAACCCTACGTTCTGCTAAAATGTCGCCTAGGAAATTTGCGGTTTGCACGTTGATGCACTACCGTTGTAGCAAAGTTCCAAGCGACGAGCTTTCTTTGCTTCTTTATTTCGCGGAGAAAGAAAGAAGTTAAAATAATCCTTCTTTTAATATAAACACCTTCATCTGTATGTTAAAGGAGAACCGACCAACGGGAGTTCATTCCTATTCTACGGAAAGCCGATGGTCATATTTGTTTTTCAGGTACCGGTATCGAAAGGCGAAAATAGCTGAATAAATTGCCGATATAACTGTTTGCTTTGCCGGCAGATTATGCTATCTATGTAGTTAAACTAAATGTATGATACCGTCAAGATATAAATCAGTGCTAATCTTATTTTTCAGTATTTTATTGTCAATAAAATTGGCGTTCTCTCAGCAAAAAGCGCTTCAACTATGGTATGACAGGCCTGCTACCGACTGGATGCGGGAGGCGCTTCCAATCGGAAATGGGTATATAGGCGCTATGTTTTTCGGAGGAATTGGTGAAGAGCAGATCCAATTCTCCGAGGGGTCACTTTGGTCCGGTGGTCCAGGTGCTAATCCAAATTATAACTTCGGAAACCGACCCAATGCCTGGAAATACCTTGGAGAGGTGAGAGCGCTGATTAAGCAGGGAAAATTAAAGGAGGCAAACGAACTCGTAGAGAAACAGATGACAGGCATGGCACCGGTAAAGCTGGCTGACGACAGTACAGATTGGGGCGATTATGGTGCCCAGCAAACAATGGGTGATTTATTTATTAAGGTAGGGCATGGATCGATCCCTGTACAGGATTACCGACGCACATTGGATATACAAAGAGCAATCGGAAAGGTGTCCTACAGTGTGGCGGGAAATAAGTATCAACGTAGTTTTTTTGGCAGTTATCCCCAAGGCGTAATGGTTTATAAGTTCACCTCCGATAAATCGGAAAGCTACACACTTCATTTTAGCACACCCCAATATAAAGAGAAGGAAAGTTTTGAAGGACTACGTTACTCCTGTGTAGGCTATGTGCCCAACAATAAGTTAGCTTTCGAAACGGCTTATCAACTGGTTACAGATGGTAGAGTAAAATACACTAACGGAACAGTATCCGTGGAGAAGGCGAAATCACTGCTTATTATTCATACGGCTGCTACTGCTTATACGATGCAGTATCCGCATTATAACGGTAACGACTTTCGATCCATTATCAAAAAGCGTTTAGATGCGGCCAAAGGAAAGAGTTATAAGCAACTCTTTCAGATACATCAAGAAGACTATCAGCCACTTTTTGATCGGGTATCCTTTCAATTACAGGGGAAATCAGCCGATCATTTACCGACTGATAAGCGACAGCAAGCCTTTTTCGAAGGTGCCGAAGACGTGGGTTTGGAGCAACTTTATTTTCAATATGGCCGGTATCTGATGATTGCTGCATCAAGGCCGGGAACCATGCCAATGCATTTGCAAGGGAAGTGGAACAACAGTGTAAATCCTCCTTGGGCAGCCGATTATCACACCAATATTAATGAACAGATGTTATATTGGCCGGCAGAGGTAACCAACCTTAGCGAATGCCACGAGCCTTTGATTGATTATATCGAAAGCTTGGTAGAACCGGGAAAAAAAAGTGCTCATGATTTCTTCCATACGAGGGGGTGGATCGTCAATACGATGAACAACGCTTTTGGTTATACCGCTGTAAATTGGGGGCTGCCTTGGGGTTTTTATCCCGCAGGTGCTGCATGGTTGACGCAGCATGTATGGGAGCATTACGCCTATACGCAGGATAAGGCATACTTGCGCAATCGAGCCTACCCTATAATGAAAGAGGCTGCTCGTTTCTGGATTGATTATCTGACACCCGATGAGAACGGGCACTTGGTGTCCTCGCCGTCTTATTCGCCTGAGCATGGTGGTATTTCAGGAGGAGCTTCCATGGACCATCAAATAGCGTGGGATATATTGAACAATTCACTTGAAGCTGCCATGGTGTTGGATGATAAAGCTTTTGCTGACACGGTACAACGTGTGCGGGATCGCATTTTACCTCCGCAAATAGGACGATGGGGCCAGCTGCAGGAGTGGAAAGAGGATGTGGATGATCCCAATAATAAACATCGGCATGTATCTCATCTTTTTGCATTGCACCCGGGACGTCAAATATCCCCTCTTAAAACACCTGAACTGGCAGAAGCGGCTAAAGTAAGTCTGGAAGCACGGGGTGATGAAGCAACCGGCTGGTCTTTAGGCTGGAAAGTGAATTTTTGGGCAAGACTTAAAAATGGTGATCGTGCTTTGAAACTGTATAAAATGGTTATTAAGCCCGCGGGTGCAACAAAGTCAAGTTCAGGCGCTATTAATTACGAGGGGGAGGGTTCAGGCTCTTATGCCAACTTATTGGATGCGCATCCACCCTTTCAGCTAGACGGAAATATGGGCGCTACGGCCGGTGTTGCGGAGATGCTATTGCAGTCACAAACAGGCGAAATCGAACTGTTACCTGCATTGCCAAAGAACTGGCCTACAGGGCGGATCAGCGGTTTGTGCGCGCGCGGCGGTTTTACCGTTAATTTAAATTGGGAAGCTGGACAATTAAAATCGGCAGAAATCATTGCAGACAAAAGTGGGCAAAAAACCTTAACATATAAAGGCAAAACAAAGGCTATCGATTTTGTTTCAGGGAAGAAATATCAGCTTTCATTAATTGATTTTTAATGAATTTTAAAAAAAATAAGGCCCGAGTGACATGCTCGGGCTTTACATTTATCATTAACAGTCTAGATCACCAATTAATATCCGGGATTTTGTGTTAGTACGCCCTGCGATAAATCGATTTGGGTTTGTGGAACTGGTAGTAGATACAGTTTGTCGTTCCAAGATCGCGCTTGAGCTAGTGTATTGCGTACATCGTTGATGTTCTTCATCACTTGAGGGGCGATTTTCCATCTTCTGATATCCATAAACCGCTGTCCTTCCAATGCTAATTCTACTCGGCGTTCTCTTCTGATCAGTTGGCGTAAGGATTCTTGTGAGGCATACTTTGCTTGATCCACGGGAGGCATGCCTGCACGTTCTCGGATTTGGTTCAAGGCCGTATATATGGCTGCGTCAGGCCCGCTTAATTCGTTCTTGGCCTCCGCGTAGGTTAAAAGTATTTCGGCATATCGTATCAATATCACATTCGCATGATTGTCGATAATTGGTTCTTGATAGAAAGTAGGATCTACCAATTTACGAAAATTGTAGCCTGTTTGCGACATATTCGACGCACCCGGTGTCCATTTGAATTCAAAGCCATTTGAAAAGGCATTCCACGGTGCTCCATTGAATAGGACAGTGGCATAAAAGCGAGGATCGCGATTTTTGTATTCATTGGCAAAAGCCGGATCATTGTTTTTATACCATTCTGCCCGACGAGCGGGGTCGACCGGTGAAATGGGTTCCCCGCTCTGGTAATTGTCATAAGCATCTACCAACGATTGGGTAGGTGTGACTGAGCTCCAGCCGCCCATATCACCTGAAGGAAGATAGGTGTTCAGGTAATTCGCGTCCACTTGTGCAATATATTGCCTGTCGAATATCACTTCACTGTTACCTTCGTTCACCTGGCGGAAGAGACCTTCATAACTCCTTAATGCTAATCTAAATTTTTGTTCATCAGCTGCGTCGCGGAAATTGACCCACTCGCTGTAATCGTCGGTTGCGTCAATCGGTGCTTCCGTGGTCAACTTAAATAGGGAATAGCCTAAACCCATTACTTGTTCTGCGGCTTCAGCAGCGGCCTGCCATTGCCCCTCATTTAGCTGCACGCGCGATAATAAGGAAAGCACAGCGCCTTTAGTTGCCCGGCCCTTTTCGTTTGACTTACCTCCTGAATAGCTTACCGGTAAAATGTCTTTAATTGCTTGCAGTTCATCGGTGACAAATTTTACCACTTCGGCATGGGGGTTTCGTGGAATGTTTACTTCGTCAAGCGATAGCGTTTTTGTAATGATTGGAACATCTCCGTATTTATTCATTAACAGTGTATAGAAGTACGCGCGTAAGAAACGTACCTCTGCTTTGTAACGTTCCAATAGGGTAGCGTCCATCACTTCCGCTGCTTTATCTGCATTTTCAAGGAAATAGTTACAACGACGAATATCTTCAAAATTCCAACTGCCTGTTAGTGCGGTGGTGACATTTCCCGAAGATAGTTCTGTTGCAAAGCTTTCCCAGGGATATTGTGCATGTGCATTGTCAGAAGCGCCATCATCGTAGATAACACCGTCACCGGTGAGCTTATTATATACCCCATTCACCGCTTGATAAACATCGTTCTCCTTTTTCCAGAATGTTTCTTGTGAAACTTGGTTCAGTGGAGGTCTTTCTAGAAAATCTTTGCTGCAACCTGTCGCCAGGAGTGAAAGAGAAAGTGCAGCAATTATATAATTTTTTGTATTGCGTTTCATTGTAATTTTTTAAAATCTTGCGTTTAAACCTAATGACCATGTTTTAATGCCGGGATAACCACCGCGCCCGGAAGCAATTTCAGGGTCATAATCTGCTAATCTTTTATCCCCCATAATGGTAAATGGGTTATTGGCAGAGGTATAGATACGTAGGTTAGACATACCGGCCTTTTTGCTGAGTGCCTCGGGAAAAGTATATCCCAAGGTAATGGCCCGTACCCGAAAATAAGCGCCGCTGAATACCCAGAAAGAAGAACGATTATTATAATTGTGATTACCATCGGCTGACGTTAACAACCGAGGGAAATTGGCGCGAGCTTCCGGATTTTCCGGGGTCCAACGATTCTTCAGCTCTTCTTTAATACCGGCGCCATTAAAAAATGGGAACGATGCTTCATTCTCCAGATAGGTTTGTACATTGGGTACACCGTAGGTAATTACACTTAAATCTATACCTTTATAGGCCGCCGCTAGGTTAAATCCATAATTGAACCAAGGCACATCATTTCCGATAATGGCGCGATCATCCGCATTAATAATATGATCGCCGTTTAAGTCGCGATACTTAATATCTCCTGCTTTGGTATTATTGCTCTGAAAGGCGTGACCATCTACGTCTGCCTGGTCTACAAATAGGCCATCGGCAATGTACCCATAAATAGAGCCAACAGATTCACCTACCCGTTCAATGAAATAGCTGCTAAAGCGTTCTTTGGAATTACCCAAACTAATAATTTCATTATTGATTTTCGATAGGTTGGCACTGATACTATAACGAAAATCTTCACCGATGGTGTTATTATGGGTAACAGCAATTTCAATACCGCGATTACGTGTTTCAGCTGCGTTGACGAAGGGAATGCCGTTGCCTGGATCCTCATCTTTAATTCCGTAGGTTTTCAATGTTGCTTGGCGCATCAGGATTCCTTGGGTATTCTTGATGAAATAATCTGCGGTAACATCTAATTTTCCTTTAAAAAGGGTAAAGTCTAAACCGATATCCGTCATATAAACCTTTTCCCAAAGCGCTAAGGCATTGGTGCCTTGGCCTTGCCAAGCGCCATCTAACGGGGTTCCCTCAAAACTATACGCATAACCGGTGTTGATCAACTCGAAATAATTTCCAATGGCAACCACATCTTGATTGCCTAAAGAACCCCAAGAACCGCGAAGTTTTAGATTATCAATCCAGTCGATATCCTTCAAAAAGTTCTCCTCGGAAATACGCCAACCAGCCGAGAAAGAGGGGAATACCGCGCGGCGAAGGTCTTCCCGGAAACGCGAAGAATAGTCTGCACGGATATTGGCCTCGAGCAAATACCTATCCTTGTAAGCGTAGTTTAAGCGACCAAATAAGGAGCGCATTGCCCATTCCTCCTGCGTGCTACGATTCGCTTGTCCATCGTCATCCGAGCTAATATCCGAAGGGTTTGTGGAACCGCTTCCTACGGTAGTCATATCATTGTTTGGGAAATTTTTTCTACCAACGAAAGCCTGCCTGAATACATTGCTTTCTTGTGAAGCGCCAATCGTAGCCTTTGCAAAGTGCTGGCCGAAAGTACGTTCATAGTCGACCGTTCCTTGTATTAAGACCTCTTGGCGCTTACGCCAGTACTCTTTCATTTCATTTGGTGTAAACGCCGTAGCCGTCATCAACTCACCGGTAAGGAAATTTGGAATGGGGTCGATTAAACTGTTGAAAGACCATGAATTTGAGTTGGTATATTTTAAGGATACTAAACCGTTAATGGACAATCCTTTTAATGGCGTTAAGGTTGCGTTTGCTGCTGTTTGCAAATAGTTATCGCGATCCCATGCGCGACCACCTTCCTGTATGCGTCTCAACTGGTTCCTTTTGGCAACATCGGCATTAGCTACTCCGGCATTGATGGAGCCCCAATTGCCATTTGATTGGCGTAATACAGCCGTTGGTAAAGATCGGTTTAATTCGGTCCAGCTCATGTCTGCACCATCACGATTAAAGTCTTGCTTAATAAAAGAGAAGTTTGTTCCGATTGTCAGCAAATTGGGAAGAATTTTGCTGGTCGTATTTAGTTTGGCAACAATACGTTGTTGGTCTTTGTTCGGAATCAGTGACTCTTGTTTTAAATGAGATAAACCTAAATAATAGTCGGTAATTTTACCAGGGGCGCTAATATTTAAATTAACGTCACTTTGTGGTGCAGTATTGCGTAAAACGGCTTTATACCAATCGGTATTTGGATAAAGATCAGGTTCGGAGCCGTCCGCAAATTTCTGAATTTGCTCGGATGAGAACAGTTCGGCACGTCCGGCATTACGCATTGCTTCGTTGTAGAGTGTAGCATAATCGGTCGAGTTAGTGAAATGAGGTAATCGGGTAGCGGACTGCCAACCATAGGTTCCGTTTAAGCTGATGGTTGCGCGCTCACCTCCACCTCGCTTGGTGGTCACTACAATCACACCGTTTGCCGCCCGCGAGCCGTAAAGCGCCGCGGAGGCAGCGTCTTTTAATACCGACATATTATCAATGTCGTTCGCATTTAAGCTTGCGAACTCTTGAGCTGTAGCTGGGATCCCATCAATAATATACATGGGTGAAGGTGTTCCCAGATTACTCCGGCCACGTATGGTAATGCCTCCGGTATTTCCTGATGTACCATCGGATGACTTTCGGCTCACATCACCGGGACGCTGTAATACGGTAACCCCTGGTGTCAGTCCTTGCAGCGCATTTTGCGTGGAAGTAACGGGGCGGTTAACTAATTGTTTATTACTAATGGTGGCAACCGCGCCGGTAAGATTTGCCTTTTTTTGGGTTCCGTAGGCAACAACAACTACCTCATCGAGATCGGTGTTGTCAGCCACCATTGTGATGTTAATGGTTGGTTTACCGCCCACAGCTACTTCCTGTGGTTGATAACCTATCATCTGAAACACCAGTACACTGTTTGCAGGCACCTTGATACGATACATGCCATTAGTATCGGTACTCACCCCGATTTTCGGATTGCCTTTAACACTTACGGTTAAGCCCGGCAGGGGGCCTTGTGCATCAATTACTTTCCCACTTATTTCAACCTCGGCTTGTTGTTGGTTGGTGGGAGGCAGTGGGCGATCGGTAACCTTGGCAATAGCTGTAAACTGCCAAGCAACCATCGCTCCTGCCAAAGCGAATTTTTTACATAAGGACTGGAGATCCTTATGCCTTCTTTTTTTTTTGTTCATGTTGTGATTGGTTATGTTAAACTGTTATTAATTTTCGTTGAAATAGAGGGGTTTGTACTTTAGAAATGAGACGGGAATGGCATCCTTTACACATAATCTGTTTGTTATAGTTAGTATTTGACGGGGATGAAACTAGTGTTATGGCTACACTTTCCCAAACGATTTGAAAACGCAATCGATTGACTAATTTTTTTGCGCGAAACGCAATCGATTGTGTTTAAATGCGGTTTGTAACAGCATTTTTTTTTCGATAGCTTGGCCAATATTTTAAAAAAAAGGTTGAATTATTGCCTAATCTTTCGAAAAATGACTAACTATTTAGTAGTTCTGCTTTCTTTCTTGTTTGTTCACACCTATGCGCAGGAGTTACCTTCCGAATTACTAAGTCCGGAAGTAGTTGCTTTGAACAGGATGCCGATGCGTGTTGATGCTTTTGGCTTTGAAAGTCAGGAAGAGGCGAAGACTTTCGATAAGGAAAAATCGCAAAATTTCTTATCGCTCAATGGAACGTGGAAATTTAATTGGGTACAGGATCCCCGTAAAAGACCTGTTGATTTCTATCAATCTGATTTTGATGATAGCCGTTGGGATAATTTTAAGGTGCCTGCAAATTGGGAAACTAATGGCTATGGTCTGCCGATCTACGTAAATCACCCTTATGAATTTACGGGACGCAAAAAAATGGGGCCACGTCTAGACCCTCCGTATGATATTCCAGCTGACAATAATCCAGTGGGATCGTATCGAAGATATTTTACACTTCCGGAGAATTGGGATGGTAAACAAGTATTTATTCACTTCGGTGCAGTAAAATCGGCTTTCTTCCTTTGGATTAACGGTCGGAAAGTCGGGTACAGTAC
Source organism: Olivibacter sp. SA151 (assembly GCF_054130995.1). Classification (NCBI taxonomy): domain Bacteria; kingdom Pseudomonadati; phylum Bacteroidota; class Sphingobacteriia; order Sphingobacteriales; family Sphingobacteriaceae; genus Olivibacter; species Olivibacter sp. SA151. The sequence continues at coordinate 893,698 of NZ_CP096391.1, forward strand.
AGATAGCAAATTGGCTGCTGAATTTGATATCACTCAATACCTCAAACCTGGAAAAAATTTAGTGGCGCTACAGGTATACCGCTGGAGTGCGGGAAGTTATCTGGAGTGCCAAGATATGTGGCGGATATCAGGTATTGAAAGAGATGTTTACTTGTATGCAACCCCAAAATTGGATCTCCGCGATTTCAAGGTGGAGGGGAGACTTAAAGACAATTATAGCGTAGGGGCGCTTAAAGTGAAGGCTTTGGTTCAAAGTTATAAAGTGGATACCAATACTTTAACCAGCGTACCGGATACATTTTCTTTAGCAATTGCTCTGCATGATCCGAATGGCCGGGTGATCTATGAAAGCCAAAGTAAAGGGATTCAATCAGTACTTGGACGCTATAAAAAGGAAGTCAGTTTTGAGAACGATATTCCGGAGGTAAAGCAATGGTCGGCCGAAATACCCAATCTTTACACCCTCTACCTAACGCTCAAAGATCAATCGGGAAAAGTGATACAGGTAGTGCCGACAAAGGTCGGTTTCAAAAGTATTGAGTTAAAAGGCGCTAATGTGTTAGTGAACGGCAAGCGTGTTTTTTTCAAAGGTGTAAACCGACATGAACACCATCCGCGCACCGGGCATACACTTAGTAAAGAAGATATGCGGCAGGATATGGAAATGATGAAAAAATTGAATGTGAATGCCGTGCGGCATTCGCATTATCCTCCAGACCCTTATTGGATGTCTTTGTGCGATGAATACGGCCTTTATGTCATTGATGAGGCAAATATTGAATCGCACGGGCGCTATTACGATTTGGAATATACGCTCGCTAATGATCCTGCTTGGCGCGAAATGCATCTCTCACGAATTTACCGAATGTATGAGCGGGATAAAAACCACACATCCATCATTGCTTGGTCTTTGGGCAATGAAGCAGGAAATGGTGTTAATATGTACGAGGCCTACGATTGGTTGAAATCACACGATTACCGACCTGTCCAATATGAAAGAGCGGGCGATGAGTACAATACGGATATGTTGGTGCCTCAATACCCTGGGCCAGATTATCTAGCGTATTTTTCAAGTAAGGCTCAAAGTAGAAGCATGATTATGAGTGAGTATGCGCATATCATGGGGAATAGTTTGGGGAACTTTAAGGAATATTGGGATGTGATCGAAAATAGTCCGTTCTTACAGGGAGGCTACGTTTGGGAATGGATCGACCAGGCCTTAGATACGATAAAAAACGGAAAGCGAATTATGGCATACGGAGGAGACTTTCCAATGGAAGGCCCGGTAGATCAAAACATCACAGATAATAATTTTTGTGTAAAAGGGGTGGTAACGGCATATCGTGACTTAACCCCCATGGCAATAGAGTTGAAGAAAGTACATCAATACATCAAAACACAGTATATGGGCGATTACCGCATCCGTATCAAGAATACTTATTTTTTCCGTGATTTAGCTAATTTTCAACTGAACTGGCAACTTATCGAAAATGGAAAGACAGTGCAACAAGGAACAGTGCCGCAGTTAGACGTTGCGCCGGGAGATAGCGCGATTGTTACCTTACCTATCAAAACCAGCCATATTAAAACCGAGAAAGAGTATTTTATTAATGTACATTATGCCTTGAAAGCGGCTGAACCGTTCTTGGAAGAAGGATACGAATTAGCTTATGATCAGTTTCCTTTGGGTAAACCAAGGCCTCTTGCTACAAAATTGGAGGCTTCAGGGAAATTGCTTTTGGAAGACGATGGAAATTTGGCCATTATAAAAGGAAAGGATTTTGAAGTGGGTTTCGATCGGAAGGCCGGCGTCATGCTCTATTACAAGCAGGGAAAAGAAAAACTCCTTTCACAAGGCCCGGTACCTGCCTTCTGGCGAGCGCCAACCGACAACGATATTGGTGCCGGATATAATCGAAAACTTCGTGCTTGGCGCAACGTTTATGAGGAAGGTAAATTGGTTGCAGTGAATGTTAAACACGAAGGCGATGCCTACCATATAATGATCAAAAAAACATTGTTAGACGGTGATGCCGAAATGATACAGCATTATGCTATTGAGCCTAATGGGAGTTTGTTAGTAACCAACCACTTTAAAGCAATAAAAGGGGAACATAAATTGTTAATGCGTGCCGGGAATAATTTAACACTCAATAAACAGTTAAGTACAATTGATTTTTATGGAAGGGGACCTTGGGAAAACTATTCGGATCGGAAATCGGCATCTTTAGTTGGTCTTTATAAACAAAAGCTGGACGAGCAATATTTTCCTTATGCGAGACCACAAGAAAGCGGCAATAAGAGTGATGTAAGGTGGGTAAGCCTCACCAATGCCAAGGGAAAAGGATTACGGTTTGAGTTCACAGATAGTTTATTAAATTTCTCTGCATTGCCCTATGCACTAGATGATTTGGATCCTGAAGTAGAGAAAAAGCAATATCATTCAGGAGAATTAACGAAACGAGATGCCATATTTATGCATCTTGATTTAAATCAAATTGGTTTACAGGGTATTGATAGCTGGGGCTCGGAGCCTTTGAAGCAATATCGAATCCCGTTTTCTGACTTTTCGTATAGTTATCGAGTCATTCCACTCAAATAAGCTTGTTTAATTGGTGTTTTCAAAGCTGGGAGCAATTTGCTCCCAGCTTTTTTGTATGAATGCTTTTTTGCACTAAAATGAGCATTGAATTGTGTTATTCCGGTATCTATTATTTCGGAAAAGTTATCATAGCTGCTTTTTTTAGTACAACGTTTGAAATGCAGTTTTATCGCGGTTTTTGAACGAAATCTAAAACTTGTTTCGCCCTGTTGTGCAACATCTTGCTCTTGACGTCTCTAATTTTATCCCATCCATTGCAACGGATTATTGATAACCAATTGGGTTTAACCACCCCATAAAAACAAGGAGACCAAATTATGATGAAAACTTTTCCACAAAGGATTCTACATGTACTTTTTTACCATTTTAAATCGATAAGCCTGTTATTGGCTTGGCTTTTATTCTCTGTGGCATCCGCTGAAGCCCAACAAGGGATAACCGTAAAGGGTGTGGTCATCTCACAGACAGATCAGGCTCCCCTGTCTGGCGTAGCCGTCAAAGAAAAGGGAACAACCAATGGAATCAGTACGGACGACAAAGGGCAATTTGTGCTATCAAATGTTAAGCCCAATGCAACACTTACCTTTTCTTTTGTAGGCTACGTAACGCAAGAGCGGGTAGCGCAATCACAGGGGACTATTCGCGTTGAACTGGCAGCCGATATGGCCAATTTGGAAGAAGTGGTCGTAGTGGGTTACGGAACCACTCGAAAAAGAGATCTGACGGGTGCGGTTTCGCAGGTAAATGCGGAGAAAATTCAAAATGAGGCACCAGGTCAGCTTTCAGACGTATTAAGGGGAAATGTGGCGGGAGTGAACGTTGGTTATAACCGAAGTGCCAAGGGAGGGGGAAGTCTTCAAGTAAGAGGCAGGACTTCCTTTAATGCCAGCACAAGTCCGCTTATCGTTTTAGATGGAGCTATTTATTACGGTGCTTGGGAAGATATTAACCCTAATGATATTGAAACAGTAGATGTCTTAAAAGACGCCAGCTCTGCCGCCGTTTTCGGTGCGAAATCAGCCACTGGGGTCGTTATCGTTACAACGAAAAAGGGGAAGGATGGTAAGCCCGTTATAAACTATAATGCCAATATCGGATTGGCAACTATGGCTGTTAATGAGCGGGTACATGACGCAAACACCTTCACTTCTTGGCGGACAGACGTTTTTAAGAGCATAAACCCAAATGCACAAGCCTATCGTTTTGACGATCCTAGAACATTACCGTCGGACATCAGCGTGGATACTTGGATGGGATATGATGGATCAACAGGTGATCCGGTGCGAACATGGTTACGTAGACTGAATATGCAACCTGTTGAGATAGATAATTATATTGCTGGAAAATCGGTCGACTGGTATGACGAGGTGTTTCAAAAAGGATTGCGCCAGGATCACAATATCAGTGTTTCTGGCAGAAACAAGGATGTGGGATACTATCTGGGTGCTGGTTACCTGAATAACGAAGGGATTGTCAAGGATGACCAGTTTAAAACCCTACGAACAAGGGCAAATATTGAGGCAAATATTACCAGCTTTTTATCCGTGGGTATGAATACGCAATTTACTTCAAGAAATGAAAGTGCCATCGCCTATAGCTGGGGAGAAATTACGAGTTTATCACCTTGGGGAAGTCAATATGATGAAAATGGAAACTTAATATGGCGGCCCAATACTGAAAATTCAGGTGGAGTAAATCCTGGCTATGACGCCTCTCACACAGATCGTCTGCAACGTATTACTACGCTTAATAGCACCGTTTTTGCGAAAGTTAATTTACCTTTTGGCATCACCTTTCAGACTAACTTTACTCCTCAACTGGAACTATATGAAAGATATAACCATGAGCGTTCCAGTCATGAATCATGGGCTGCTTTTGGCGGAAGAGCCTCTAGGCAACAAAGGGAAACCTATTATTGGCAATTGGATAATATCCTTAAATGGAATAAAACGTTCGACGAGGTACATCGATTCGATGTAACATTATTAGCGAATGCAGAGAAGTATCAACGATGGAACAATACGATGACCAATGATAATTTTGCCCCTAATGATGACCTCGGTTACCATGGGATAGGATCTGGTATTAATCCGATTGTCTCAAGTAACGATCAATATAGTACAGGGGATGCGTTGATGGCACGTCTGTTCTATTCTTATAAAGATCGTTATATGTTTACGGGAACTTATCGGAGAGATGGTTATTCTGCTTTCGGACAACGTAATCCGCGGGCCAATTTCAGCTCCGCTGCCCTTGGATGGGTGTTCAGCGAAGAACCATTCTTTAAGAGTAAATGGTTCAACTACGGTAAATTACGTGCTTCCTGGGGTACTAATGGAAATAGAGATATGGGAGGCGATGAGCCTATGTATGTAGCGTTAGCCGATTTGACAACAGGGAAGTATTTATACGTTCAACCCGATGGAACAGTTATTCAGGTCAATCAACTGTGGGTTAATAGATTAGGTAATCCGAATTTGCGGTGGGAGCGTAATCGCTCTGTCAACCTAGGCTTAGACTTCGCTTTGTTTAACAATAAGTTGGATGGTAGCTTGGAAGTATACCAGATGAATTCGAGTGATCTTTTAGTACAGCGGAGTTTGCCAACAGTAACGGGTTTTGATTGGGTGATGGATAATCTGGGAGAAGTGAGAAATAGAGGTTTTGAGGTTACCTTGAACTCGAACAATATGCAAAGAGAAAACTTTTCTTGGAAAACGAGTGCAACCTTTCAACTCAATAGAAATAGCATTCAGCACGTATATCGCAATTTGGATGCAAACGGGAAGGAATTAGATGATGTGCAGAACAAATGGTTTATTGGCCATGCTATTGATGCTATTTGGGATTGGAAAGCCTTAGGTGTTTACCAATTAGGAGAAGAAGAAGCGGCGGCAAGATATGGATTGCGGCCAGGAGACTATAAATTAGAAGATGTGAACAACGACGGTCGGTTTACAAATGCCGATAAGCAATTCCTTGGTTATACGGAGCCGCGCTTTAGGTGGTCGCTACGAAATGACTTTCAGCTATATAAGAATTTCAGTTTCTCATTCATGATGTATTCCTTATGGGGGCATCAAGAACCCTTTAATTGGTTAAAAAGCAGAAATGGTTTTCCCGACCGACAAAATTCTTATCAATTTCCTTATTGGACACCTGAAAATCAATCAACAGAATGGGCTAGAATCAATTCAAATGAGGGCAGTGCTACCGGTTTTAATGTATATCGTAAGCGCTCGTTTATACGCTTAGATAATGTTTCCCTAGCGTATAATTTGCCGAGAGATGTGATCAGTAAGTATAAAATCCAAAATCTTCGTTTATATGTGAATGTGAGAAATGCAGCCATGTATGCGCCCGACTGGGAACTATGGGATCCTGAATGGAATGATTCAAACACGGATGAAGGCCCCGGGCCAACACCTAGGTATTTTACATTCGGCATTGACTTAACGATTTAATCAAGTAGAGAATCCATTAACTTATTAATATCATGGAAATAATTAAAAACAAGAAAATATATACCTTACTGCTCTTTCTTTTTATGGCGGTAAGCTGCAAAAAAGAATACTTGGATCCGAATAATCTATCCTTTTATACCCCTGAAGCATTCAAATCGGCCGAGGCCTTATGGGCCACATTGGTAGCCTGCGAACGGAATATGCGCATTGAGTATTATGGAGATGCTGCCCCTATCGTAACAGAAACGATCTATTCTGATATTGCTGTGGAAGGGACAACAGACAAACCAGGCCCTGCACAGGATCTGAATCAAGCAATCACACCGGATGCACAACTCAACCATACCGATTATAATAAGATAGGTTGGTATTGGAATGAGGGATATCGCGGCATACGTTATGCAAATACGGCAATCAAATATATTGATGCGCCGGAGGATTATTCCTCTGAAGCCGAAAGAAATCAGTTGTTGGGGTCCGCATATTTTCATAGGGCACTAAGGTATTATCGATTAACCCAACAATTTGGTGATGTGCCCTTAACGCTGGAAGAAATTAGTGAGCCTAAGTTGGATTACTATACCACAAAACGAGAAGTGATTTTGCATCGTATGAAAGAGGATCTTGAGTTTGCGCAAGAATGGGTGCCCGACAATGTAAATAAAGGGCAGGTTACGAAAGGGGCAGTAAGTCATTTACTGACGAAGGTAAACTTAGCGCTGGGCTTATTTGATGAGGCTATTCAATCTGCTTCCAATGTCATTGACGGTGGGGTGTATAAATTGATGACCAATCGCTTTGGTGTGGATGCCAACGATGCATCAAAAAATGTAGTTTGGGATTTGCATCGGCCGGAAAATAAATCACTAGCTTCGAATACAGAAGGCCTTTTGCTAGTAATTGATAGATTAAATATTGATGGGAATACCGATAATGGTACCACCATAGGTGGAACACAATCCATGCGAAATGCGGTTCCTTACTGGGGAAATGCCGGGTTGTTAACTCCCGCGGGCAATGGAGGTATGTCCGATCAGCCCAATATTGAAATTGATCAGGTTGAGGCCTATGGTCGGGGTATTGGACGCGTGAGGCCTACCTGGTATACACAAAAAGGGATGTGGAAAGACACAACCGATCTACGTCACGCTCCGGGAAATTGGATGGATATGGAGGATCTGGTATATAACCGACCTTCCTTGAAAGGGTCCGATCCCTATTACGGCAAGCATCTACAGTTGCGTAACGCACAGGGAACAATCTTATCGAGCGACACCATAAGACAGTGGTTTGGATGGCCTCATTATAAATTGTTTGTAGAGGATCCACAACGTGTGCAGCCTGCAGGTGGAAAATCTGACTGGTATATTTTCCGCTTGGCGGAAACTTATTTATTGCGAGCAGAGGCGTATTTCTGGAAAGGAGATCTCGCCATGGCAGCGGCAGATATCAATAAAGTTAGAGAAAGAGCGCTGGCTGCTCCTATTACAGCTGCAGATGTTAACATGGGAACTATTCTAGATGAAAGGGCACGTGAACTATACTATGAAGAGCCACGAAAGACAGAGCTTACCCGCATTGCGTATATTTTTGCTATAACAGGAAAAACGGCCGAAAACGGTAAGTCTTATACACTTGAGGCTTTCTCCGAGAATAATTACTTTTATGATCGGGTGATGGCTAAAAGTGATTTTTATAATAAAGGGGTAAAAACAAATTTCGGCGTTACCTATACGATGAGTCCTTACCATGTATTGTGGCCTGTCCCAATTAGCGCTATTAATGGAAATTCATTGGGGCATATTAATCAGAATAAAGGATATGCCGGTTCGGAAAGCAATATTCCACCTTTGGAGGAAATCCCGGCTGAAGGAAATAATTAGTGGATGTCATATAGTTGATTTTATGAAGAAAGACCTATATTTAAAGAGAAAACTAACCAAGCAGTGATGAAAAATTATCTTTTATTGACGTATTTATTATGCTGTTTTACTTACGGTTTCGCACAGCAGGCCGTTAGGAAAGATGGTGTGCTGAAGTTAATGGATGCAAAGGGACACTATTTACTGGGCTATCAGTATGAAATCTTAAGCCCTCCCCCCGGAGTTGACGCGGCGTTCAAGCGAGCTGGTTTTATCCATCCTCTTAATACTTTGTCCGGAAAAACCTTGACACGCATTCAGCCATCCGATCATTACCATCATTTTGGATTATGGAATCCTTGGACACGAATCGCTTATAAAGGCAAGGTGTACGATTTATGGAATATTGGAGATAAACAGGGGACCATCAGATCTCAAGGGGTGGAGGAAATAAAAAGTAAAGGGAAGACGATTGGGTTCAAAGCCAAACACGCGCATATTATATTCCCACAGTCAGAAAAAGAAGTGCAGATTTTGGACGAAAGCTGGGAGGCGCACATTTCACCTATTGATGATAAAAGGTATAGCTGCGATTTGACGTCAACACTCCAAGTCGTTGGACAAGACACCGTCGTGTTAAAGGCATATCGTTATGCTGGCCTTGGCTTTCGCGCAAATGAGCAGTGGACTAATAAGAACAGTAAAATCATTACTTCAGAGGGAAACGACCGTAAAACAGCCGATGGCTCTTTAGCACGTTGGGTAATCGCTGAAGGAGATCTTGATGGATCATCTGCAGGGCTCCTTTTCTTGTCTTCTCCTGAGAATTATAATCATCCGGAGCCCATTCGTGTATGGCCGGAACAAGAGAATAAAGGGAGAGGGGATGTGTTTGTAAATTTTTCACCAACTAAAAATAAAGATTGGGTGCTAGTTCCCGGGAAGAAATACATACTCCGTTATCGACTGATTGTATTTGATGGTGAAATGGAACCGGCAGAAGCGGAGAAATTTTGGAAAGAATTTACGGGGCAGTAGAAAATAGTTAATTGGAGTTAGTAGGGAAGAGTTAATGAGCCGATGAGCCAATGTGATAATGAGAGGCTAGCGCGACTGAAAGCTTGTTAATTATTCGTAAGTGTTTGCTTTTTCGGTACTCATGGGGCTCCCTACGGTCGGTTAGCCGATGAGTTAATGAGCAGATGTGATAATGAGCCAATTAGCTGGTTTAGGTTGATCGTTAAGTCGTGCTTAAAGCTTATTGCTTATAGCCTACAGCTTTAAAAGCTGAAGCTACTTAGAGTTCTTTAAAATAATGGAGTTTACAAGGGAGTGAGATAAGCTTTGGCTTACGGGACTGATGCGGATTTTTGATCATATCAAGAAGTAGCGAACCTGCTTTGACGCCAATCTGAAAAGGTTGTTCTTTTAAGGAGGCAAGCGGTGGTCTTTCGAAATGGCTAAAAAGAGGCAATGCACCATAGCCGATCAGTTCTGTTGTAAGATATCGATTGGGGAATTCTATACGTAGGCAGGTCATAATATCGAGCATCAGGTAGTCTTTAAACAATAGCATCGCTGTTGGTGGATCCGTTAGTCGCATAAGCTTTCGTAAGACCTTATAGTTATCGGTTGTTGTTAGATCGCTTTCGCATATCAATTCTTGATCAGGAGATAGGCCATTTTTAAGTAATCCGTCACGATAGCCGAGGTATCGATCCCGACTGGTTGTCCAATGCGATGGTCCGTTAATAATGGCAATACGCTGATGGCCTCTCGATACAAAAAGGTCTACGGCGTCTTTAGCGGCGTGGTATACATCGCTACTTACACAGCTATAGGTTTCATTGACAGGTTTTCGTGCAAAAAACATGACGGGTATCCCCGCACGTTCCAGTTTTCGCAAATGATCGAGATTGCTTGTCTCTTTCGACATGGCAATTAACAATCCATCAATGCGGTTGCCCTGCATCACTGACACGAGTTCTTTTTCGCGCTGGAGGCTTTCCTGATTTTGGCCTATCAGTACAGTGTAGTGCGCTTTGGATGCAACTTCCTCAAAGCCATTTACGGCATGTATGTAGAAATGATCGAGCAATGTGGGAACGATAATGCCCAAAGTAAATGTTTTTTGCTGCTTAAATTGAATGGCTGTAATGTTTGGCGTATAATCAAGCTGCTTTGCCATAGCCAACACACGCTCTTTGGTAATGGCTCCTATATTTGGATGATTATGCAGGGCCTTTGATACCGTCGATATGGATACCTTAAGCGCTTTAGCGATATCTTTAATCGTAGCAGGTTTATTAGGCATGACTAGAAATTTAAAGTTGACGCAAAGAAATATATATGTTTTGGAAACGCTTAATTTCGGTAATCTCTTTTTTACGACATCGTTATCGTTAATTTTTAATGACATCCGTGGTGTAAAACCGTTCGGCTATACTTAATATTGTGGATCATGGAGGATGTTCATGGCTATCTTCGTCTAGCCTCGTGTTAAGCCAAACATAGACTATCAAAAATGAAACCAATGTAAATTGTACTATATTTATGAAAAGGCTAATAAGTATTCATTTGTTCCTCTTCTTGTGTTTACCAACATTCTTGAAAGCGATGCAGACTATCGTTTGGAAGGATGTAAAAGTGCTGGTTTATACCAAAAACGGTAAGGGCTTTGTTCACGATAATATCGAAAACTCCAAAAAAGCCCTACAGGAGATAGCAGCCTCTACAGGCTTCAAGGTTGATTTTAGCGAGAATCCGGCAGATTTTACGGATGAGAGATTAAAACAGTATGATGTATTAATCTTCTCTAACACAAATAATGACGTTTTCGATAACGACAAGCAACGGCTTGCCTTGATGCGCTACATTCAGGCGGGTGGCGCTTTTGTCGGCATTCATTCTGCATCTGGAACTGAGCGTAACTGGCCCTGGTTTAAACGCTTGCTAGGTGGGACTTTCGACTGGCACGAACCCGGACAAGCCTTTGATGTACTGCTTATCCAGCAGGATCACCCTTCTGTATCGCATTTGCCTGTTAGATGGAAGCGAGCAAAAGATGAATGTTATTATTTAAAGGAAATGGAGGTGAATCTGCAAGTGATTGCGGTTAATGACCTCAACACAATAGATAAAGTGCGCGAACGAAGACCTATCACCTTCGGTAATAAGTTTCCATCCGTTTGGTGTCATGAATTTGACGGTGGACGGGCTTGGTATACGTCATTAGGACATCAGAAGGAAGATTATGATGATGCTGCCTTTCGGAAGCATATTTTGGGAGGCATCCAATGGGCTATAGGCGAACAAAAGGAGCGAGACTATAGTAGAGCTAAGGCTCAACGTGTTGAAAGAGCGATTAACCAGCTTGCTAAGTGATGGAAAGATGAAAAAGCCAATCGAATTATAGATACTAAATATGATAAGATATGAACAAAAACCAATTAAACCGTCGTTCATTCATTAAAAAATCGGCGAAAGGTTCTGCTGTATTACTTGCAGCAACGGCGTTTCCAACAATTGTACCAGCTTCTGTTTTTGGAAAAAATGCGCCTAGTAATCGCATTCATATAGGCCAAATAGGCTTTGGTAGAATAGGTATGACGCATGATCTGCCGGAAGTAATGAAACATGATTATGTACATGTAGTGGCTGTTGCTGATTTTGATAGCAATCGACTGAAGCAAGGTAAAGCCTGGATAGAAAAGAAGCATACGGACAAATTTGGAAAATCTATTGATGTAAAGACCTATGATGATTACAAAGACTTAATTGCTGCAAAGGATATAGATGCTGTTGTCATTAGTACTCCCGATCACTGGCATGCACAACCGGCTATGGAAGCCGCGCTGGCAGGTAAACATATTTATTTACAGAAGCCAACGGCTTTAACCATTGCCGAAGGTAGAACCATGGCCGATGCGGTGAAAAAATCAGGGGTAGTCTTTCAACTTGGAACGCAACAACGGTCCATGAACCCTTGGCCTCAATTTAAACGGACCTGCGAATTAGTTAGAAATGGCCGTATCGGTGAACTTAAGCGAATCCAAATCGGATTGCCTATCGATCCTGCCGGAGGCAACACAGCGCAAATGCCGGTTCCCCCAAATTTAGATTATGACAAGTGGTTGGGATCGACTCCTTATGTATATTATACCAAAGATCGCGTCCATTCTCAAACGGAAATTGACGGCGAACGGCCGGGCTGGTTGCGCTGCGAGCAGTTCTGTGCCGGCATGATTACCGGTTGGGGCGTTCATCACTTCGATATAGCACATTGGGGCATGGACCAGGAACTCGGAGGTCCACTTGAAGTTGAGGGAAAGGCTGAGTTTCCGACAAGTGGTCTGTGGGACGTACATGGTAAATATGAGATTCATGCGCTTTATCCCAATAAGGTGCAAGTGGAAGTGCGTGATACTTTTCCGAATGGGGTTCGTTTTGAAGGGACGGATGGGTGGATTTTCGTTTCCCGTGGAAACGTTGGTGTTACCGCCACCGATCCTACCGCTTCCGCCAGCGGTGAAGAAAATAAAGCTTTCTACGCAAGTGACAAAAAAATATTAACTTCGAAAATAGGGCCTAATGAGATACATCTTTATGAAAGTCCTGAACAACATACCAATTGGCTCGAATGCATTAAAAATGGTAAAGAGACAATTAGCCCGGTAGAGGTGGCGCAACGTGTTGGCTCGGCTTGTATCGTGGCACACACAGCCATGAAACTGGGCAAGAAGTTAACCTGGGATAATAAAACAGAACGTTTTATTGGTGACGAAAAGGCGAATGCAACCTTGGCTAGACCGCAGCGTTTTCCTTATGGAACTAATTATGTGAAAGGGTGAATAAATTCAAAATTCAAAATTAAAAATTCAAAAAGCCTGCCTCCCGGAGGGATGGTAAAAATGCCGAAGGGCTCATTGATATCTTAGAAAACTAACAAAGCATCAATAATTCAAAAGCAAAAAGCGCGACGCTTTAAAAGGAAAAACAAATACTTGCTAAAATAGAAAATTCAAATGTTTAAAAACAAATTTATGAAGGCTGCGGGACTGCTGCTACTGGGTGGAGCAATGGTTGCCTGTAATAACCAGTCGAGTAAAGAAAAACAAGAGGGCGATGCGAATGCCATCCGCTTAATTACACTGGATCCCGGACATTTCCATGCCGCCCTGGTGCAAAAGTCTATGTATCCGAATGTTGACAGTGTGGTGCATGTATACGCACCGGAAGATGGTAAAGATCTAAAAGCGCACTTAACTCTAATTGAGAGTTATAATACGCGAATGGAAGATCCAACTCATTGGAAAGAGGAAGTTTATACCGGTACGGACTATCTTCAAAAAATGATAGCAGATAAAAAAGGTAATGTAGTAGTGCTCGCCGGAAATAACCAAAAGAAAATAGATTACATCACCCTATCTATTGACGCCGGATTGAACGTGCTGGCCGATAAACCGATGGCCATCGATGTAGCAGGTTTTGAGAAACTGGAAAAAGCTTTTGCCTCAGCTAAAGAGAAGAAGGTCTTACTTTATGATATTATGACCGAACGCTTTGAGATTACAGCTACCCTGCAAAAAGAGTTCTCTCAAATTTCAGCGCTATTTGGCGAATTGCAAATGGGTACGCTTGAGGAACCGGCCATAACCAAAGAAAGTGTGCATCATTTTTTCAAGAATGTATCGGGTAAGCCCCTCATCCGCCCTACATGGTTCTTTGATGTGAATCAACAGGGAGAGGGTATTGTGGACGTGACTACGCATTTGGTCGATTTAGTTCAATGGGAAGGATTTCCGGAACAGGTAATTGATTATAAAAAAGATATTAAGCTGTTAAATGCTAAACGTTGGCCAACCTGGTTAGGTGCCGCACAATTCAAGAAAGCAACGCAAGAAGAGTTTCCCGATATGCTGAAAGGTAACATGAATGAGAAAGGCGAGTTGGGGGTTTTTGCTAACGGCGAAATTAACTATACGATTAAGAATGTGCATGCAAAAGTGGTGGTGAAATGGAATTTTGAAGCTCCTGAAGGTACCGGCGATACCCACTATTCTATTATGCGTGGATCAAAAGCGAACTTGATCATTAAGCAAGGTAAGGAAGAAAATTATAAGCCCGTTCTCTATCTGGAAGCAGTAGGGGAAGAGCAAGCGGACTTCGAGAAAATTGTACAGGAAGCGGTTGCGCAAATTGCTAAGCAATACACCGGTGTAGCTGCTGAAAAATTGAAAGCAGGTTATTATAAGATTAATATACCGGAAGTGTTAAAGACTAATCACGAGGAGCATTTTGGGCAAGTGACCAGTAACTACCTAAGTTATTTGAAAGAAGGTAAACTGCCCGACTGGGAAGTGCCTAATATGATCGCCAAATATTATGTAACCACAAAGGCCTTGGAATTGGCCAAGAAGAAATAAATCTAGATAATGAACACGAGAAGAAATTTTTTAAAGAAAAGTATAATAGGAGCAGTAAGTGCAACACTTGTAGACGGCGTATATAATAGTGTCGAAGCTAAACCACTTGGAGGAGCGCATGCGAAAGACGAACCTTTCAAACTTGGAATTGCAGGTTATAGTTTCGTTAATTTTAACTTAGATCAATCGCTGGAGATGATGAAGAAAGTAGATGTACACTATTTGTGCATCAAGGATTTTCATTTACCATATAATAGTACAGCCGAGCAAATAGCGACTTTTCATGCGAAACTGAAAAGCTTTGATGTTACCGGTTATGCGGTAGGACCTATTTATATGAAAACCAGAGAAGAGATTGATAAAGGTTTTGATTATGCTAAACGGGTTGGTGTAAACTTAATTATCGGTATCCCTAATCATGAAGATCTGGCGTATGTCGCCGAAAAAACAAAGGAATATGACATTCGCTATGCCATTCACAATCATGGACCGGAAGATAAGCTTTACCCAAATGCATCGGTAATTTATGATTTGATAAAGAATTTGGATCCACGATTGGGCATCTGCTTTGATATGGGACACAACAAACGGGACGGTCGCGATTCGGTAGCGGACCTGCAAAAATACAGCAAGCGTATTTTTGATATGCATTTAAAAAATGTCACCGCAGCAACAAAGGACGGTAAAACCTGCGAGCTGGGGCGTGGGGTGATTGATATCCCCGCTTATGTGAAAATGTTACGAAAAGTAAACTACACAGGCTCTTGTAGCTTGGAGTATGAAAAAGATATGAAAGATCCATTAGCTGGTATAGCCGAATCCGTTGGCTATTTCCGGGGTGTCTGTGATGGAACACGTTAAGGTGAGCTCGTAGTTAAGTAGGAGAGTCGTTAAGTAGTTAAGTAGTTGAGTCGTTAAGTAGGGTTTTATTAGTGTTGAATTATGAATGATGAGCGATGAATGGCTTTAATTAGTTTGTAGTTAAGTAGGAGAGTCGTTAAGTAGTTAAGTAGGGTTTTACTAGTGTTGAATTATGAATGATGAGCATGAATAGCTTTAATTAGTTTGTAGTTAAGTAGTAGCAGCAGCAGAAGCCTATAGCCGACCGCTTACAGCTTACTGCCTACAGCAAAACTAAGCTTTCTCCAAAAAAGCCTTTTGATAAGCCAAAGGGCTTTTTTCTGTTATCTGTTTAAAGTATTTGTGAAAACTTGCGAAGTTGTTGAATCCACTTTCGTAACATAATTGTTTGACACTCATTTTGTTCTCAATCAGTAATTTACAGGCATGGCCAACGCGGATTTCCAAGAGAAAGCGAGAATAGGTTTTACCTGTTTTTGCTTTAAAATACCTACAAAAAGAGTTAGAACTAATGCCGGCGATAGCCGAAATATCTTCTAAGCTAATCTTTTGACGAAAGTTAGCTAAGGTGTAGTCAAATATGCTGTTGATTCTTTTTTTCTCTTCATCTTGCAAATTTGGATGAAAGCCAATGGATGAAATCAACCGATAAGAGGAATCGGAAGCAATAGCATGTAAGGCCTCCATTAATAAAATAATCCGTCGGGTTCCTTCCGAATGAAGCATTTGTTCTAACAAGGTACTTACTTTCTGTTTAGCTTGCCCTGTTACCTGAATGCCCCTTCGTGCCTTTTCGAGCAACTGCTTAATGGCTATGTTTTCGGGAAGTTCCAAAAAGTCGCGACCCCAGAAGTGTTCATTGAAATGAGCGACGCGAACATCGGCCCGATCCTCATTTTGCTCATTAAAATAGTGATCGTCAAATCGCCAATAGTGGGGTAGCTGAGATCCAACCAAAACGATATCCCCTGAATGAAAGTGATTGATTTGATCTCCAATAAACTGTGTTCCTTTTCCCCGGTAAAAATGAATGAGTTCTACCTCCGCATGATAATGCCATCTATTATTAATATAGGGAACAAAGTCCTGGCGGACGCTGAAAGATTGCGTAGGTGCCGTACTTAGCTTGAGTAATTGAGGTTTCATTATTTTACATATTAGGTGATTAACGTCAACTGCTTAATGCGAAACAATATCCAATCTATTCAGTTGTATGGTCAGCTAATCAGGCAAATATAAAACAAATATGCTAAAATAGCTTAATGATTGGCTAAAATGAGCAAGGGATTTAAAAAGTGAAATTCCTTAATTTGTAGTTGGCTTTACCAATAAGGATAAATTATTTTGATTAAAACTGAACCTAATATTATTTTATGTCGAAAAAAGGTGTGCTGATACCCATCATTTTAGTTACTTCATTGTTCTTTCTATGGGCCCTGCTTCATAACTTAAATCCCATATTAATTCCACACTTGAGAAAGGCCTTTGCCTTAGACGATCTACAGTCTTCATTGATCGACACATCTGCTTACATAAGCTATTTCGTAGTAGCTATTCCGGCGGGTTTATATATGCAACGGTTCGGTTATAAAAAGGGAGTTTTACTTGGATTAATTCTTTACGCGATAGGAGCACTCCTGGTTATTCCTGCGGCCTCTGAAAGGAACTATATCTTTTTTCTGTCGGCTATTTTCGTCATTGCAGCAGGGGCAACCTTTCTGGAAACGGTGGCTAACCCGTATATAGCGGTACTAGGTGATAAGGAAACCGCCACACAACGGCTAAATTTTGCTCAATCGTTTAATGGTTTGGGCGCCGTGGTAGCACCTATTTTAGGAGGTAAATTCATTCTTTCAGGGATCGAACATAGTCCCGAAAAATTAGCCGCTATGAGCCCCGAGTCGTTGAATGCGTATTTACAGTCGGAAGCCGATACGGTGAAAGTACCCTATCTTGTTATCGCCGGTATTGTAGTCGCCCTTTTACTCTTATTCGTTGTCACCAAGCTTCCGGAAAGTCAAGAGGAGGAATCGGATGGTACGCACACTGTTGGGACGAATTTTTCATTGAAGATATTTAAGCATAAGCATTTTTTATGGGCAGTTGTCAGCCAATTTTTTTACGTGGGTGCGCAAGTGGGCGTCGGTAGTTTTTTTATACGCTATGCTAATCATGTGACCGATATGGGAGAAAAAAATGCGGCCTATTTGTTTGGATCAGTAGCGATGGTTGGTTTCATGTTAGGTCGCTTCAGCGGCACTTTCTTAATGCGTTATATTAAACCGGCTAGTTTATTGGCAGCTTACGGTTTGTTATGCACTTTGCTATTGTTGGTGGCCGTGTTTAGTTCGGGCACCGTGGCTTTGTATGCACTTGTTGCCGTTCCTTTTTTTATGTCCATTATGTATCCAACCATCTTTTCACTCGGTATACAAAATCTTACAAGTGAAGAAACAAAGATTGCTTCTTCCTTTTTAGTGATGTCAATCATTGGTGGAGCCGTTGTTCCTTTGTTGATGGGGCTCATCTCCGTTGCGGCAAACAGTATACAAATTGCTTATCTGGTTCCGTTAATATGTTTTTTGGTTGTCTTTTACTATGGATGGAAAGGGTATAGGGTAGTAGAGTAGTTAAGTAGTAAATTAGCCAATGTGATGATTAGTCAATGAGCCAATTTATGGGCGAGTTGAGCAGGAGAATAGTTAAGTAGTGATGAGTGAGAAATGATGAGCGTTGAATGAGTGAATGGGCCTTTTTACCATCCCTCCTGGAGACAGGCTTTTGAATTTTTACTTTTGAATTTTGACTTTGCAAAATGAAAACATACGCATTGGCACTTGATCTCAAAGAAGATGATCATCTAATAAAAGAATATGAGCAGCATCATCGGGCTATTTGGCCTGAGATCAGGGAGTCGATTTTAACAGCGGGAGTCACCGATATGCGCATATACCGATTGGCTAACCGTTTGTTTATGATCATGGAGGTTACGGATGATTTTAGCTTTGATAAAAAAGCGGAGATGGACGCAAACAATCCGAAAGTACAGGAATGGGAAGCTTTAATGTGGAAATACCAACAACCGTTGCCACAAGCAAAAGAAGGTGAAAAGTGGTTGTTGATGGAGGAAATTTTTAAATTATAAGGCTTTATGCTATAGGCATATTGGCAAAAATAAATCGAAACAAAAAGCTGATCGCCCAAGGCTGACAGCTGATCACTGGAAATGACAACAATACGAAAATATTTGCAAATACATCCATCGGATAATGTACTGGTGGCGTTGCAGGACCTGCCTGCCGGTGAATTAATTCACTTTAATGGTGATAGTTTCTTGCTACCTGGCGCGGTAGCTGCAAAGCATAAATTCACGATAAAGGCGATGGCACCGGAGCAGGAAATACATATGTACGGAGTTCTGGTAGGAAAAACGAATAGAGCAATCGGCAAAGGAGAGGCAATTACCACCGAAAACATTTATCACGCAGCAAACGATTTTAAACTAGGGAAACGAAAACTAGACTGGCATAAACCGGATGTTTCCCGCTTTTCAAACCGTAGCTTTCTTGGCTATCATCGTAGCAACGGAACAGTTGGAACAGGAAATTATTGGTTGGTTATTCCCTTAGTTTTCTGTGAAAATCGGAACGTATTGGTAATGAAGGAAGCTTTCGAGGAAAAGCTTGGCTTTAAAAAAGCCAAAAGTTATGAACCGGAAGTAGAGCAATTGATCTCGCTCTATAAGACCGGTGCCTCCATCGAGCAGTTATTGTCGGTAGATCTGCGGGATGTAAAGGAATCGCACCGGCATCACAAGCTTTTTCCGAATGTAGATGGCATTAAATTTTTAAATCATGATATGGGTTGTGGTGGAACGCGCATGGATTCAGATGCTTTGTGCGGTCTGCTGGCAGGTTATATAACGCATCCTAATGTAGCAGGTGCCACCGTCCTAAGCTTAGGCTGCCAACATGCGCAGGCGAGCATTTTGAGAGCCGAGATTGCAAAACGTGATCCACATTTTGATAGACCCTTATATGTTTTTGAGCAACAGAAAATCGGATCTGAAAGTGTGCTGCTTCAGGAGGCCTTGAAGCATACTTTCACGGGTCTGATTCAAGCTAATCAACAAGAAAGAAGGCCGGCAGGTTTAGATAAGCTGTGTATCGGTTTAGAGTGCGGTGGATCCGACGGGTTTTCCGGTATTTCAGCGAATCCTGCGCTTGGTTATCTGTCCGATATGCTGGTAACCTTAGGCGGATCTGTTATACTTTCCGAATTTCCGGAGCTTTGCGGAGTAGAGCAGGAGCTTAGCGATCGCTGTAAAGACGAGGAAACAGCCCTTCGGTTCATGGAATTGATGAAAACTTACAATGCGAAGGCAGAGCGAGATGGCAGTGGTTTTTATGCCAATCCTTCACCTGGAAATATTCGCGATGGTCTGATAACCGATGCGATTAAATCCGCAGGCGCAGCAAAAAAAGGAGGAACTTCGCCGGTGCAAGCGGTGATCGATTATCCGGAATTAGCCAACACACCTGGATTGAACCTTTTGTGTACCCCGGGAAACGACGTAGAGAGTACCACGGCCGAGGTGGCAGCAGGGGCGAATGTTGTACTGTTCACGACGGGTTTAGGTACACCTACGGGCAATCCAATTGCGCCCGTTGTTAAGTTGTCGACCAATACAAAGACCTTCGAAAAGATGCCGGACATTATCGATATTAACTGCGGCACGATCATCGAAGGTACAGAAACCATCGAGCAGGCCGCCGAAAGAATTTTAGATTTTGTAATAGAGGTGGCCAGTGGGAAACAAGTGCCTAAAGCGGTGAAATTAGGGCAAGACGATTTTATCCCTTGGAGACGGGGGGTTTCTTTGTGAGTAGTGAGGTAGTGAATAGTGAGTAGTGAATAGTGAGGCGGGTGGTGGGCTGAAAGCTGACAGCCGAAAACCAAATATGAAATAGAGCTGAAAGCTGAATGCTGACGGCCGATAGCTAAAAATAAAATACTATGTTTGATTTAACAGGAAAAAAAGCGATTATTACAGGAGGGGGAAGTGGTATCGGAAGAGCAATCAGCTTGTTGTTTGGAAAGCAGGGGGCTGAAGTGCATATATTAGAACTTAATGAGTCAGCGGCTTCGGCTGTAAGAGACGAGATTCAGGAAGCCGGTGGGAAGGCTTTCTCTCACGCTGTGAATGTGAGCGATCAAAGCGAAATGCTAGCGGTTGTGCAGGGAATCGGAGCGGTGGATATTTTGGTAAATAATGCCGGTATTGCTCATGTCGGCAATTTAGAAAACTGTAAAGTGGAAGATTTCGAACGTGTTTACAGTGTGAATGTCAAAGGAGCTTATAATGCTTTGTTTAGTGTTATCCCCTTGATGAAAGAGCGAAAAAAGGGTGCCATTCTGAATTTGGCATCAATTGCCTCACAGGTTGGTATTACTGATCGATTTGCCTATTCCATGAGCAAAGGTGCTATTGCTGCGATGACATTGTCGGTTGCTCGTGATTATATTGATTATGGGATACGCTGTAATAGTATTTCGCCGGCAAGAGTACATACACCTTTTGTGGACGGCTTTATTGCTAAAAATTATCCTGGCAAAGAAGAAGAAATGTTTGCTAAATTAGCCGCTAGCCAGCCCATTGGACGGATGGCTAAACCGGAGGAAATAGCCTCGTTAGCACTTTATCTATGTTCTGACGAAGCTGATTTCATTACGGGCAATGACTATCCAATTGATGGAGGCTTTATTAAGTTGAATAATTAACAGCTTTCTGCTTTCAGAAGTCAGCTTTCGGCCAATTGAAAACGAATTAAAGCTGAAGGCCGATGCCTGATAGCTAAAAGCTAAAAGCTAATAATAATATGAAACTAATCCGTTACGGTGAGCCTAGCCGTGAGAAAATAGGTGTACAGATAGAAGAAAAAAACTACGATGTATCCGCTTTCGGCGGTGATTTTAACGAGCAGTTCTTTGAAGAAAATGGATTGGCTCGCTTAGAAGAGTTTATAAAGGCAAATAAGGAAACCTTAGTGGAGGTCCCGGAAGGAACGCGACTGGGCAGCCCGATTGCCAGGCCATCAAAAATTGTCTGTATTGGTTTGAACTATCGCGATCATGCAGAAGAAACCAATGCGAAGATTCCTGCCGAACCCATCATATTTATGAAATCGACCACTTCAATGGTTGGACCAAATGATGCGATCGTTATACCGAAAGGTTCTACTAAAACGGACTGGGAGGTCGAATTTGGTATTGTCATTGGAAAGAAAGCGAGTTACGTAGAAGAGACAGCAGCCATGGATTATGTTGCTGGTTATGTATTACATAATGATGTCTCTGAAAGAGAATATCAATTAGAGCGCGGTGGAACATGGGATAAGGGAAAAGGATGCGATACCTTTGCTCCTATAGGTCCTTTTTTGGCGACCCAAGATGAGATAAGCGATATAAATAATGTCCGTTTATGGCTCAGTGTTAATGGTAAAGTTGTTCAAGATGGCAATACTAAGAATCTAATTTTTAAAGTACCATTCATTGTTTCGTATATTAGCCAGTTTATGACCTTATTGCCTGGAGATGTTATCTCTACAGGAACACCGGCAGGAGTGGGGCTTGGATTTAATCCACCCGTATACTTAAAGCCTGGGGACATAGTGGAGCTGGGAGCTGAAGGTCTAGGCACCTCTAAACAAGTAGTAAAAGCTTATGAAGCGCATTGATTCGCATCAACATTTTTGGAATTATAACGCTGTGAAAGATGCTTGGATAACAGACGACATGGCCGCTATCCAGCGTGACTTTTTACCTACGGATTTGGAAGGCCTTTTGCAAGCCAATGAAGTCGATGCTTGCGTAGCTGTACAAGCTGATCAGTCTGAACAGGAGACTAACTTTTTGCTGAATCTGGCAAAACAGTTCTCGTTCATTAAAGGTGTAGTAGGCTGGGTCGACTTGAAAAATGCACATATCGAAGAGCGTTTGGCTCATTATAGTCTGTTTCCCAAATTGAAAGGATTCAGGCATATTTTGCAAGGAGAGCCCGACCCTCACTTTATGTTGAGTCCATCCTTTATCCGAGGTGTGGCAGCATTGCACAAATTTGGATTTAGTTATGATATATTGGTTAAACCTAAGCAATTACCTGCTGTCATTAAGTTCCTTACGCATTTCGATAGCGAACAACGCTTTGTAATCGATCATTTAGCTAAGCCTTACATCGCTGCTAAAAAGACAGAACCTTGGGCAACCGAGATGGCCCTATTAGCGCGTCATAACAACTTATATTGCAAGCTGTCGGGCATGGTGACCGAAGCGAATTGGAAGCACTGGAAGATGGATGATTTTTCATTTTATATCAATCATCTCTTGGATACGTTTGGCCCTTCCAGACTTATGTTCGGTTCCGATTGGCCGGTTTGCCTGGTGGCGGCCCAATATGAACAGGTTGTAAGTTTATTAGATAAGCATCTCGGATCGCTAACATTAGCGGAGCAAGAATCGATATGGTATAAAAACGCAGAGGAATTTTACAGACTTTAATTAGCTGTCGGCTATCGGATATCAGCCATCAGCTAATTTCGCTGAGCAGAAAGCTGAAAACCGAAAGCTGATAGCTCAAAGCTACAATAAATGGACTTAAAACTTAAAGATAAAATCATCATTGTAACAGGGGGAGCGAAAGGTATTGGCCGAAGTATAGCGGTGACCTTAGCAAAGGAAGGGGCTGTACCGGTTATTATTGGTAGAAAAAAGCCCGACAATGATACCGTTGTGGATGAAATTATTGCGCAGGGTGGACGGGCTTTCGGTGTGGAAGCCGAATTAACCCAAGCAGAGGCCTGTAAGAATGCTGTGGAGCAGACCTTAAGGAAGTTCGGTAGAATTGATGGGCTGGTAAACAATGCCGGACTGAACGATGGAGTCGGTTTAGAGAGTGGAAATTACGAGTTGTTTTTGAAAGGACTTCATAATAGTTTAGTACATTATTATCTTATGGCGCATTATGCGCTACCTTCACTCAAAGAGCATAAAGGGGTGATTCTGAACATTAGCTCAAAAACGGCCGAAACCGGACAGGGAGGAACATCCGCCTATGCGGCTTCCAATGGAGCAAGGAATGCACTGACGCGGGAATGGGCTGTCGAACTATTGCCTTATCATATTCGAGTCAACGCCATCGTCGTAGCAGAATGTGCCACACCTCAATATGATAGCTGGATACAAACCTTAGACAATCCAGAGGAAACGCTTAGACAAATAACAAGCAGAATCCCACTGGAAAATCGAATGACTACCTCTGAAGAAATTGCAGCCATGGCTGTATTTTTATTATCGCCCCAGTCTTCCCATACAACGGGGCAATTAATCCATGTAGACGGCGGTTATGTGCATCTCGATCGCGCCGTAGGCGCCGGAATTTAAAGATCGCTTTTACTAACTGAAATAGGAAATGAGGAAATTGGTAATTGGGGAGCGGTTAACCGCTCCCTTTACTATTTTATTACTTCTCTGCTATTTACTCTATTCGAGACAAATAGACGAATCATTGATACAATTTGTAGAACAATAAATTTGTTTGCTTAACCGATTAAGCTTAATATTGTATCATTATAAGCCAAATATTTTTCTTCTTACTAATCTCCTTGATGCGGTCACAGAAGCAATTTGCTTAAACGTTTAAAGGGAGACTTGCTAATAAAATTACGATAAACAGAATTAGAAACGGGGATATTTAAAACACATTTGTTTAATCGATTAAGCTAATGAAAAACTTATGATACAATCATTCAACTCAGGTTAAGCTCCTATCGAAAGTTTGAGCTTGCGCCCGATAGGAGCGAATAACGAACCAATTAGAAAACTTAACTCATTATGCTAATGAATTTTTTACAACGACTCGCAGCATGGCGCTGTAGAGGAGAGACTCTTTTGCCTATACCTTTTATACGAGCGTTAGGTGTAGGCACATTGCTCATTTACCTGATCGGTGCACAAACTTTCGAAGCGCATGCCCGTCAGCAAACCCGAAAAATCATTGGTCGTGTACTAGATGAAGCGGGGGAACGGTTGGCCGGTGTTAGTGTGTCCGTAAAGGGCATCGCTGCCAGCACGCAAACCGATTCCTTGGGACGTTTTGAAATGGATGTGCCCATTAACACAACGCATTTGCTATTTACATATGTCGGAAAAGAGGTTTTAGAATTAACGTTGACGAGTGTTCGTGAGTATACGGTTACCTTAAGCGATGATGCGCAAGCACTCGAAGAGGTGGTTGTTTCAACTGGTTACATGACCCAAAAGAAAGCGGATTTAACAGGAGCTGTCAGCTTGATAAAAAGAGCAGATTTTACGAAAACGCCCAGCGCCAATGTGATGCGCTCCCTCCAAGGTAAAATTCCGGGCGTCCGGATCACAACCGATGGTAACCCGGCCGAAAACGTAGGTATCCAGGTTCGCGGAGTTACTTCCTTCAATTCTGCGCCGGCGTTGATCGTACTTGATGGACAACCGGTAAATATCAATCTTCGGGATATCAATCCTAATGATATTGAATCGATTCAGATCTTGAAAGACGCGTCATCCGCTTCTATTTATGGTGCGCGTGCAGCTGGAGGTGTTATTCTGGTAAACACAAGGAAAGGACAAAAAGGAGGTACACAGATCACCTATGAAGGTTATGTCGGAACATCTAAGATTACCGGTGTACCAAAAATGCTCGATGCCGTTGGTTATGGGCGTGGCCTATGGCAAGCTACTGTTAATGATGGGGATGATCCGTCTACTGCGATACGGATTTATGATTACGATTGGAACTATGATAACAATGGTGTCCCGGTACTAAACAGTGTAACACCAATTCCGTGGTTAAATGCGGCTCAAACAATGCCTTCATCAAACACAAATTGGTTTAAGGAAGGGACGAGGGAGGGGATTCAAACCAATCACCAGTTGACAATAACGGGGGGAGGTGAAAAATCGACTAGCCTCTTTTCTTTGAATTATTATAACAACGAAGGTACACAGCTTACTTCATATTTTAAACGTTTGGCAGGACGCTTTAATAACGAATACCAATTACTCAACGGACGGGTGACGATCGGCGAAAATTTAACGCTTACCCATCTGCGTTTTCGGGATGTCAGCCGAACTTACGAATTTTTAGTTATGCCTCCGAACATTCCGGTGTACGATAACAACGGAGCTTGGGGTGGTGTAGCTATGCCGTTAGGCATGGATGACTTTAATAACCCAATCCGTGACCTAATGCTTAATAAAGATAACATTGGAAATTTTATGAAGGTTTTGGGAACTGCCTATGCTAATGTGAAAATATTAGATAACCTGAACTTTAAAACACAATATGGTGTCGATTACAGTATGTGGTATGATCGAAATATCCAGCGGAAGTGGGAAGAGGCAGGAGGCAAAAGCAGCAGTTTAAATGGGGTTCGACAAAACAACTGGCACGATATCGGTCAAACCTGGACCAATACCTTAGTCTATAACTTGGAGTTGAATAACAATCGCTTCGATATCTTAGGAGGTATTGAAACCTATAAATTTACCAATGAAAGTGTAAATGTATATCGCGAAGGGATTCTGCTGGAAGACCGAGCTTATGCCTATCTATCTACTGCTACGGGAGAAAGAAGGGACCTCGCGGGAGGAGGAAACGAACGGCGTATTTTGTCCTTCTTTGGAAAAATCAACTATGCTTATAAATCCAAATATCTGCTGTCGGCCACTTTTAGACGTGATGGCGCCTCCGTTTTTGGAGAGAATAATCGATATGGTAACTTCCCGGCTTTTTCAGCGGGATGGAGATTAAAAGATGAAGCATTTTTGAAACAAGCTGATTTTTTATCAGATTTGAAACTCCGCGCCAGCTGGGGTAAAAATGGTAACTCACAACCTGTTTTAACGGGGAGATTCACCGATATTTATGTTCCGGATGTGAATGGCACCTCCTATGCAATAGGCGGGAATCCCTCAGGTAATATTCCATCGGGTTACAGAAGGAGTAGTTTGGGGAATCCTGACCTCAAATGGGAAACAACAACGCAGACCAATATAGGGGTCGACTATGCGTTTCTTGATAATCGCTTATCGGGGTCCTTTGATTGGTTTACCAAAAAGACCACGGATATGCTTTTTGAACCGCCTTACATTGCAGCCTTGGGAGAAGGAGGTTACCGGTGGGTGAATGGAGCCAATATGACCAACAAAGGTTTCGAATTTTTGCTCAGCTGGGGGGAAACAAGAAATGACTTTTCATACACGATCACAGGGAATCTTTCGGCCTATAAAAATGAAGTGCACGATGTACCGGCAAATGTTCGCTTTGCTTATGGTGGAAATGGCTTAACGGATGATATTATTGGTCGGCCGTTAAACTCGTTATACGGATTGGTAGCCGATGGTATTTTCAAAACCCAAGAAGAAGTTGATAATGCGCCACAACAGCAAGGAAAAGGGGTCGGTAGGATTCGCTATAAGGATCTCGATGGTGACGGCGTGATTAACGAAATTTATGATCGTACATGGATTGCGATTACCGATCCTGATTTAATGGCGGGCTTAAATTTCGAGGCGCGTTACAAAAATTTCGATATAACCTTTTTCCTTCAAGGCGTATTTGGGAATGATGTTCGTAATACATGGAAAGAACTAAGCGATTTCTGGAATATTGGGGTTCAGAATGACCGGAATCATCCCAGTCGCATACTAGACGCGTGGACACCTCATAACCCGGACTCAGACATCCCTGCTTTATCCAGGCGTGACGCGAATGGAGAAAAAAGGTTATCAACCTACTTTATTGAAAACGGATCTTATATCAAGTTGCGAACATTAGATATCGGCTATACATTCCCTCAAAAGTGGATGGATTCTTGGCACTTAAGCAGACTTCGACTTTACGTATCAGGTCAAAACTTGTTTACGCTGAAGAAAACTTGGGGAGATGACCGGTTTACAGGGGGAGACCCCGAAAATCCGGGTTTTGGTTACCCAATGCCAAGAACATTATTTGTAGGCGTTAATGTGACATTCTAATCTTATTATGATGAAAACAGTTCAATTGTATATAACCCTGACTTTACTGATCTTATCAGCGGGATGTCAGAAATTTTTAGAGGTAGACACTAAGGGTGTTTTATCGCAAAGTCAAGCGGAAGACCCTGCTCAAATAGAAAGTTTTGTAGTGGCCGCCTATTCACATATGTCTTCATTGGGATTTGCAGACACACACAATCCCTGGATTCAATCTGTTCGTTCAGATGACGCTTATAAGGGAGGTGGTGGTTTGAGTGATCAAACACCGTGGTACGAAATGGAAACCTTTACCGGTGTAACACCAAACGTCGGCAATAACGACGGTCCTTGGTACCGCGGTTATGTTGGGATTAGCCGAGCAAACATTGCTTTGCGTTTACTGAATGCGGTAGACGCGTCCACGTTTCCAAATAAGGATCAGCGAATCGCAGAAATGAAATTTCTACGCGGATGGATCTACCTTGGTATGAAACTAAGATGGAAATATGTGCCCATAATTGACGAGAACACACCTTCTGACGCAGTAGTGGTAGAAGGTATTTCGAATCGACCGGATGGCATGGCGAATGATTTGCCTTTATGGGATTGGATTATTCAAAATTTCGAAGATGCGGCAGCTATTTTGCCTGAGACCCAAGCTGAAAAAGGTCGACCAACAAAATATGCGGCACACGCGCTAGCTGCAAAGGCCTTGCTTTTTAGAGCATACGAACAAAACGATCGGCATCAAGTGATTAACATTAACAAGGAAACGCTGCAGAGAGCATTGGACCACTTAGATGTAATTATGGCTGTAGACGGGGCTGTTTATGATTTACAAGCGGACTTTGGAGATAATTTTATGATTGAATTCGATAACGCTACCAAGGAGGCGCTTTGGGAGATACAATATTCCATTGATGACGGCACAACGGATGGTCATATCAATCGAGGTAATGAGCTCAATGCTCCCTGGTGGGCGCCATACTTTACCTGCTGCGACTTCAATAAAGTTTCACATACAATGATCAATGCTTTTAAAACAGACGAAACGGGTTTACCTGATTTCCAGAACTACAACAATACGGAAATGAAAGGCAATACCTATGTTGAATTTTTTAAAAGTCATGAATTTGATCCACGATTAAGCCATACAGCTGCTATACCAGGCTATCCCTGGAAATACGATAATAATTTATTGTATCAAGAATCAGGGTCACGCGCCCCTTTCCAATATGGCTACTTCAACTCCATGAAAGAACAGGTTCATCCCGATTGCGACTGTATTTTTCGGCCATTTTATGTAATGAATTCGATGAATGAAAAAGTTATCCGCTACTCCGAAGTTTTACTGTGGAAGGCCGAGGTGCTTATCCAGCTCGATCGCTTTAATGAAGCATTGCCATTGATTAATCGTATACGCCAACGAGCCGCGAACAGTACACAGCGCTTGCATAAACCAGATGGTTCTTTGTGGATGGATTATAAAGTGGAAACGTATAAACCTGGGGTAAACGTGACCTGGACAAAAGAGTTCGCTTGGCAGGCTTTGATGTGGGAAAACAGATTGGAATTTTCCATGGAGGGGCGGCGCTTTTTTGATTTGATGCGATGGGGACAGTTAGAACCTGTTATGAATGCTTTTATTAATAAAGAGAAAACGCGATTTGATTGGTATAATCAAGGGCGCTTTACCGCAGGTAGAGATGAATTTTTGCCGATCCCCCAAGCGCAGATGAATTGGTCTAAAGGTAGTTATAAACAAAATCCCGGCTATTAAACTATCATATTATGAAAATAGTACTTATATATATATTCTCGCTGTCCGCGCTCTTTTTTACCGGTTGTAACGATCGCGATATGCTGGAAAGAAAAGATGGAGTAAGTTTACCTGCCGTTGAAGGATTAACTATGCAGCGAGTAGATGATAAGCATGTTCGCTTAACATGGAATATTCCAGACAATATTCCAAACGAGATAGAACTACCGGTCAACGTTTTTGTTGAAGTTAAGGAAATCGTTAACGTGACTAAAACACTTCCTGTTTTCAATACGACATTGTCAAACGCACCTTCAGAATTCATTTATGAAATTCCCGATATTGCTAAAACTTACCATATAACCATTAAGCTAAACGGTTCGACAAAAGTAAAAGATGTAAACTATTCAAGTAATATCTATTCTTTAGGCCAAACGGCGGTTATTGCCGAAGGTCAGTGAGACGGATTGTTGAAGAAATGATAAAAAATAAATGGCTTTTATTTGTTTGTTTAAACGATTAAGCTTACTATTGTAAAACCAAAATGAAGATAACCGGCAATCGGTTTCCAATTATTAAACTAATGCTTTTATGAACCTTAAGAAAAATATGATGAAAAAATTTCTGGCAGCGCTAATCGGTCTTTTCATTTATTCATTTACGTACGCACAGCAACAGGGTGCATTCAATGGTCTCGACATGAACATGGGCACGCTGTCCAAGTTATCGGATGCCAAAACCCGTTCAATTAGTCCCGAAAATTTTTCCGGTGCTAAAGGAAAGGGCGGTATGGCAGATCCGGTTAAGCAGGCAGGTCAGCGAAATGTAGCAAATTCGGCCTCTCAGGCACGTGACTTAGGTCTTGGTTGGAAAGTGAATCCTTATATTACCATCAATGGAGGCGAGACCTTCACGATTGCTGAAATGGAAGGTCCCGGGGCGGTGCAACATATCTGGATGACACCTACAGGCAATTGGAGTTACTCTATTATCCGTTTCTATTGGGATGATGAAACGGAGCCCTCTATTGAAGCTCCGGTTGGTGCTTTTTTCGGAATGGCTTGGAACGAATTCGCTCCGTTGAGCTCTATGGCAGTCACGGTGAATCCGGGTAGTGCCTTTAATTGTTATTGGAAGATGCCGTTCCGAAAAAAATGTAGAATTACGGTTGAAAATATTAACAGCGAGCCCATGAACCTGTATTATCAGGTAGATTATACATTAACAGATGTGGGGGAAGAGGAGGCTTATTTACATGCACAATACCGCCGTTCAAATCCAAATTCAACTTCGCTTCACACCATTTTAGATGGCGTCAAAGGAAAAGGTCATTATGTAGGTACCTACATGGGCGTAGGCGTAAACAATAACGGCTGGTGGGGTGAAGGCGAGATTAAGTTCTTTATGGATGGCGATAAAGACTTCGCTACTATTGTAGGTACGGGTACCGAGGATTACTTCTGCGGTTCTTACAATTTTGAAAATAAGAAAACACATCAATATCAGGAATACTGCACGCCCTTCGCCGGTTTGCATCAGGTGATCCGTCCAGACGGTGTCTATCAAGCGCAACAACGCTTTGGCATGTATCGCTGGCACATTATGGACCCAATCCGCTTCGATAGTGATCTGAAGGTGACGATTCAAGACTTAGGATGGCGTTCCGAGGGACGATATTTACCGCAAAAATCGGATATTATTACCGTTGCTTTCTGGTATCAACGCGAGCCCCATGCTCGTTTCCCGAAATTACCAGCGAAAAACGATTTGGAAGTTAACTAAGATGAAAAGAATGAAGCAGCGTATTATTGTCTCAAGCATACTGGCTCTTTTTAGTGTTGCTTGCAGTCAATCGTCAAAAAAATCAGATAAACAAGCAACGATAGCCTCTAAAGAAATGACAACCTATAAACCTGGCTCGTTCGGTTATGATATTGCCTTTTTATCTAAACGGGATAGTGTTATTGTGCTTAAAGATGTGCACGGAGATGCGCAGGTGGTAGTCTCGCCCAAATATCAAGCAAAGGTATTTACCAGTACGGCAGATGGAGAAAGGGGTAGAAGTTTTGGCTGGATCAACTACGCTGCTTTTGATAAGAAAGATGAGCACATGAATGCTTACGGAGGCGAAGATAGGTTATGGTTGGGGCCGGAAGGCGGGAAGTTCTCTTTGTTCTTTGAACCGAAAAGCACAATGGAGTTTGCTAATTGGCATACTCCGTCGGCAGTAGATACAGAGCCCTGGGAAGTCAGCGCTTCCAATGATAGAGAGGTAACGCTTCATAAGCAGACTGCGATTACGAATTATGCCGGTACTGAGCTACAGATCCAACTTTCGAGAAACATCGAAATTCTTGAAAAAAAGGATATCGAGCAAGTACTGGGACTTTCTTGGAGTGAAAGCATAAAAACAGTAGGTTTTCGAACAACTAATAAAATCCTTAATCAAGGTGACAAAGCTTGGGATAAGCAAAGTGGCGCACCTTGTCTATGGAGCTTAGATATGTTCACTCCGACGCCTCAAACCGTCATTATAATTCCGTTTGAGAAGGAAGTTAAGGGTAAAATTGCTACTACGGATTATTTCGGAGAGATATCAAAGGACAGACTGATCACAAAGGATAGCGTGCTGTTGTTTAAGGCTGATGGAAAATCGCGAGGGAAGCTCGGCATACCTCCTCAACGCGTTAAGCCAATTGCAGGCAGCTATGCTGCGGACACGAAAGTGTTAACCATCACTTATTTCGATATTTACCCGAAAGCAACTTATCTCAACCAAGAGTGGACACCGGATAAGGACCCCTTTACCGGCGATGCAATGAATGCTTATAATGATGGTCCGTTAGCAGACGGCAGTCAGATGGGGCCTTTTTATGAAATTGAAAGCGTATCACCGGCTGCTTTTTTAAAGCCTAAAGAAGAATTGACACATCACCATTATGTCTTTCATTTTACCGGCGAGGAAGAGGACTTAGATGCCATCGCTCGCAAAGCACTTGGGATTTCATTGAAGGAAGCGAAAATTAATTAGCCAATTGATCAATTAGCCGATTAGCCAATGTAGGTTTAAAAGAGACGACATAAGACACCTGCCTGCCTGCAGGTAAGTAATAAGATATAAGACTTTATACGAAAGGCAAAAGGTTTAAGGAAGAAGGCTTATAATGATATCTTGATACCTGATACTTAATACTTATGTCTTAATACTTGATACTAATATATATAAACAAATGAACAACTATCCCAAAATAGGAATTAGGCCCATTATCGACGGGCGCTTAGGAGGTATCCGCGAATCATTGGAAGAAACGACTATGAATATGGCGCAGGATGTGGCTGCTTTATTTCAGTCAGAGTTGCGTTACCCTGACGGAAGTCCGGTGCAATGTGTGATTGCCGATACTTGCATCGGCGGCGTAAGGGAGGCCGCCGATTGTGCACAAAAGTTCGAAGCCGAAAATGTCGGTGTTTCTTTGTCTGTAACACCTTGCTGGTGTTATGGTTCAGAAACCATGGATATGAATCCCTTGTTGCCGAAAGCAATTTGGGGTTTCAATGGGACAGAACGCCCTGGTGCGGTGTATTTGGCAGCTACCCTTGCGGCCCACAACCAAAAGGGACTTCCAGCTTTTGGTATCTATGGCGAGGATGTACAAGATATGGGAGATCGCTTTATTCCGGATGATGTAAAAGAAAAACTGTTGAGCTTTGCACGCGCGGGTTTAGCAGTAGCCATCATGCGCGGAAAATCGTATTTAGCCATTGGTTCGGTTTCTATGGGCATAGTGGGATCAATCGTTGATGCTGACTTTTTTCAGAATTATTTAGGCATGCGTAATGAATACGTTGATTCGTCAGAAGTGCTACGCAGAATTCAACTGAATTTGTTTGATCAGGATGAATATGAACGGGCGCTAGCTTGGACAAAAAAATACTGTAAAGAAGGTGAGGATTTTAATCAATCTCATAAAGTAAAATCGCGCGCCGAAAAAGATAACGATTGGGAATTTGTAGTGAAAATGACCCTTATTATCCGCGACCTCATGATCGGGAACAAAAAGTTAAAGGATATGGGGTATGCTGAAGAGGCACACGGGCATCATGCCTTGGTATCGGGCTTCCAAGGGCAACGCCAATGGACCGATTTCCTGCCGAACGGCGATTTTTCAGAAGCATTGCTGAATTCTTCCTTCGATTGGAATGGCAAACGTGCCCCCTTTATAGTAGCTACCGAAAACGATTCGTTGAACGGGGTGTCCATGCTGTTTAATTACTTATTGACAAATAAAGCGCAGATTTTTGCCGATGTCCGAACCTTTTGGAGCCCGGATGCGGTTGAGCGTGTTTCAGGTTGGCGGCCTACAGGTGTTGCTCAACACGGCTTTATCCATTTAATTAACTCCGGAGCCGCTACGCTGGATGGCACCGGTAAACAGAAAAACGAAGGAGAGCCTGTGATGAAACCACATTGGGAAATTAGCGATGAAGAAGTGGAAGCTTGCTTAGCAGCGACCACTTGGCATCCGGCAAATCTTGATTATTTTAGAGGTGGAGGCTATTCATCGAAATTTTTGACGGAAGGCGGTATGCCGGTTACGATGTGTCGTTTAAATCTGGTGAAAGGTGTAGGACCGGTATTGCAACTGGCCGAAGGGTGGACTGTCGAGCTTCCGGAAAATGTGAATAGGTTACTGGATGAACGGACGGATCGTACTTGGCCAACCACCTGGTTTGTGCCGAAAACCACGGGAGAAGGCGCGTTTCGTGACGTTTATAGTGTAATGGCTGCTTGGGGCTCCAACCACGGCGCGATTAGTCATGGACATATCGGTGCCGATCTATTAACGTTGGCATCCATGCTTCGGATCCCTGTTTGTATGCATAACGTTGAATCCCCTCGCATTTTTAGACCCAGCGCCTGGAATGCCTTTGGTATGGACCATGAAGGTGCTGATTACCGTGCCTGTGCCAGTTATGGACCACTATATAAATAAGCCATGTTTATGAATAAAAAAACAACAGGGTCGCTTTTCCGAACCAAGGATGGTATAAACTACCTCGTTCCTTTTATGTTTATCTGCAGTCTTTTTTTGCTATGGGGCTTTGCTCATGGTTTATTGGACGTGCTGGATAAGCACTTTCAGGATACGCTACAGGTTTCTAAGGCGCAATCCGGATTTGTCCAATTTTCCCTTTATATCGGTTACTTGGCAATGGCCGTCCCTGCGGGCATTTTTATGAAACGTTACGGATATCAAAAGGGAATTATTCTGGGACTAACCCTTTTTGGGATAGGAGCGTTTTTGTTTTATCCGGCAGCAAAATTTGAGGCTTTTATTCCCTTTTTGCTAGCCTTATTTGTAATTGCTTGCGGACTGGCCTGTTTGGAAACAGCCGCGAATCCCTATTCTACGGTGTTAGGCTCGCAAGAGGAGGAGTTTGCAGCACGGCGTATCAATATTTCCCAGTCGTTCAACGGACTAGGGTGGATTTTAGGGCCTTTGATGGGTGGTTTGTTTATTTTCGGTGCCGAACAACAGGACGGCGCCGAAAAATTTGATTCGCTGGTAAAACCGTATATGGGCATCGGCTGTGTGGTTGTAGTGGTCGCTGTTATTTTTATGTTGATTAAATTACCCGATATTGAGGAAAAAAGCGAAGAAGAGTCTGAAGAGAACCCGAAAATGGGCCGACTGCTAAAACATCCTGCCTTTATTGCTGCAGTAATTGCTCAGTTTCTTTATGTTGCCGCCCAAACAGGTGTTAATTCTTTCTTCATTAACTACGTAACGGAAGAAATTCCGAACGTAACAGGCCCGGTCGCTAACATGATGCAACACTTAGGTTATTTTGGAGAGGTCTTTATGCCGAAGAATGCGGAGCAGGCAGCCTCCGTAATTCTTGCAATCGGAGGCATGGGCTTATTCTGGATAGGGAGAATATCCGGGGCGTATCTTATGAAATTTCTAAAACCTAAAAAATTGCTGGCTATTTATGCGCTTATTAATACAGCCTTAATGGTTTTCGTACAGTTAGCATTAGGTTGGGGCTCTGTTATCGCCTTATTTAGCTGCTACTTCTTTATGTCTGTCATGTTCCCCACTATTTTTGCTTTAGGAATCCACGGCTTGGGGTCGCTTACAAAAAAAGCATCCTCTTTTCTTGTTATGGCAGTAGCAGGAGGAGCCTTTTGTCCACCTATTATGGGCGTAGTTGCCGATCATTCAAGTATGTCTGTAGCGTTTTTCATTCCGATGCTATGTTTTGCGTTCATTGCTTGGTACGCGATCTGGGGGGTCGGCAAAATAGAACATGATAATGAGATTATCTTGCATCATCATTAGTTAATTAGCTGATTAGCCAATTTGTTAATTAGCCAATGATAAAAAACAATTTGTTGGCGTCTTCCTGCTTGATACTTACCTGCCAGCCGGTAGGCAGGTGTCTGGCCACTAACAACAAATAACCAATAACGAACAACAAATAACCAATGGCCTATAGCCTACTGCTTATGGCATAAAGCTGAAGAAATGAATTCCAATTACTGTATAGGTGTAGATTTTGGCACGGATTCCGTGCGCGCGCTCATTGTTGATGCGCAATCCGGGGAAGAGATAGCTGCCGCCGTACACCCTTATCCACGTTGGCGAGACGGTTTGTATTGCAATCCTATTCGTAATCAATTTCGTCAACATCCCAAAGATTATATAGAAGGCTTAGAACAAACCATTAAGGCTTGTCTGAAACAGGCGGGCAGCGTGGTGCGTGCTAATATTCGGGCCATTTCGGTAGACACGACAGGGTCGACACCTGTTGCAGTGGATGCTGCCGGTACGCCGCTAGCCCTTTTGCCGGGCTTTGCCGATAATCCCAATGCCATGTTTGTTCTTTGGAAGGATCATACCGCGGTAGCGGAGGCTGCTGCTATAAATGCTTTAGCAAAAAAATTTAATATCGATTATTTGAAGTATGTGGGTGGAATATATTCCTCTGAATGGTTTTGGGCTAAACTACTCCATGTAGTGAAGTCCGATGAAGCGGTGTATAAGGCATGTTATACTTGGGTTGAACATTGCGATTGGATGCCTTTTTTACTAACAGGTGGAAAGCACGCTGATCAAATCAAAAGAGGGATCTGCACAGCGGGACATAAAGGGCTCTGGTCAAGTGAGTATGATGGATTACCTTCTGATGATTTTTTTGCGACACTTGATCCTCGTTTGATGAAGGTGGTAAAAACTTATCCCAAAAGGGTTTATACTGCTGACCAACTGGCCGGAAGCCTAAGTGAGGAATGGGCTGATCGTCTGGGTTTATCCACACAGGTTTTAATCGGTGTTGGGGCAATGGATGCGCATATGGGGGCTGTAGGAGGGCAGATAGAACCTTATTTTTTAAGTAAGGTGATGGGAACTTCTACTTGTGATATGTTAATCGTGCCGCCCCATGAATTGGGACATCGGGTTGTAAGAGGAATCTGCGGACAGGTAAACGGCTCGATCATCCCGGGGATGATTGGCTTGGAGGCCGGACAATCTGCTTTTGGGGATGTATATGCTTGGTTTAAACAACTGCTTTTATGGCCTGTACAACATTTGTCCAACTCCAATTCTGCAGACCCAATCTTAACGCGCCAGCTGTATGCTCGTTTACAGGACCAATTATTGGACGGACTTGCAAATGAAGCTGCTAAACTAACTTTCGACGAATCGAGCGAATTGGCGGTTGACTGGTTAAATGGGCGAAGGACACCGGACGCAAATCAGCAATTGAAAGGTCTTGTTAGTGGCTTAACTTTAGGAAGCAGCGCCCCTAGTATATATCGTTCATTGGTTGAAGCAACCTGTTTTGGTGCACGTAAGATAGTAGAACGATTTCAAGAAGAAGGCATTCCGGTAAAGGGGCTAATTGGTGTAGGGGGGATCGCTCAAAAATCGCCCTTCATTATGCAAATGTTAGCTGATATTCTAGGAATGCCACTTAAAGTGCATCGATCGGAGCAAACCTGTGCACTTGGCGCTGCTATGTTCGCGGCGACCGTAGCGGATATTTATCCTTCTGTGGAAAAAGCGATGGAAGCGATGGGGCCGGGATTTGATCGTGTCTACCATCCGAATATAACATATACCGAATTGTACGAAAAGCGTTATCAGCGATATAATCAGTTGGGCGTTTGTATAGAAAAGGCTTAACAGCCAGTTTTAAACCTAAAAATATGAATTATGCAACAGAAAAAAGATCGGCGGAACTTTCTTCGTAATCTCGCATTGGGAGGAGTTGCCGTAGGTGCGGCACCTTCAACGCTCTTTGCCTCTACCAATGAAAGCCCTATAGAAAAGGAACAGCAAAGCTGTAGACAATTCACGAAGGAGGAGCATGACCGAGTATTCAACGGACCATATGTTGGTCATCACCTCGATAAGATTGCTTTTCCCATTGGTGGAATCGGTGCCGGTATGTTCTGTTTGGAAGGCTCCGGCGCAATTTCGCACGTCTCCATCCGTCATAAACCGGAGCTGTTTCATGAACCTACCATTTTTGGCGCTGTAGCCATTAAAGGTCGAGCAAACAGTGCGAAAGTGTTGGAAGGACCGGTGCCAGACTGGAAGCTTTTTGGCTATAAGGATTATGGTGGCGGTAGTGGTGGTACAACTTATGGCCTACCTCACTTCGAGCAAGCTGAATTTTTAGCACGGTTTCCTTTTGCGGAGATCCAGCTACGTGATGATAAGTTTCCGTTACAAGTACGACTGGAGGCGTGGAGTCCTTTCGTTCCTTCTGATGCCGATAATTCGAGCCTGCCGGTTGGTGCTTTAACGTACCGATTCATTAATACTTCACAAGAAAACCTCGAAGCTGTTTTTTCTTTCAACAGCCGAAACTTTGTAGTTCAACCGGAAGGAGAGGGATCGATAAAGAAAATACAAAATGGCTTCCTCCTATCGCAGGCTAAAACAGCGGGTAAAAATAATTTAGCGACCGACTTTGCCGTTTTTGCAGATACCGGGGACGAGGTAATTGTTGATTATTGCTGGTTCAGAGGAGGCTGGTTTGATCCCCTAACCATGGTGTGGAATACCATTAAGGATGCCAATGTAAAAGCGGTAGATCCTATTGACAAGGATGCACCTGGAGCTTCCCTCTTTATTCCTTTTCAATTAGGGGCGAATGAAGAGAAGGAAATCCGAATCCTTATGGCATGGTATGTGCCCGAATCAAATGAGAAAGCAGGGCAAGCCATGCCAGACGACAAAACAGGCAAAGAAGCTTGTTGCACTACACCGGCCGCCTTAGGTATGGGGGAAGATAAGCCGATTCCTACAAATTATAAACCTTGGTATAGCCAAAGATTTAAGCATATGGAGGAGCTGGTTGACTATTGGAAAACCAATTACACAACACTTTATAAAAACACGGCCTTATTTCGGGATACCTTTTATGCTTCCACTTTACCGCCTGAAGTATTGGAGGCAGTAGCTGCTAATTTAAGCATTTTGAAAACGCCGACCGTAAGAAGACAGCACGACGGTCGTCTTTGGGCCTACGAGGGAATCTTTCCGCATAACGGTTGCTGTGACGGGTCTTGTACGCATGTATGGAACTATGCGCAAGCATTGCCTCATCTGTTCCCCTCCTTGGAAAGAAGCTTACGACTCACGGAATTTTGTGAAAATCAAAATGCAGAAGGGCATCAGGGCTTTCGAGCTAATTTGCCGATCAGTCCGTTGAAACACGATTTTCACGCTGCGGCTGATGGCCAATTGGGCGGGATTATGAAAGTTTATCGAGATTGGCGAATATCGGGTGATGATGAGTGGATGAAAAAGCTTTACCCGATGGTACAAAAGAGTTTGGACTATTGCATTCAAACTTGGGATCCCAACGGCAAAGGGATCTTGGAAGAACCGCATCATAATACCTATGATATCGAATTTTGGGGCCCAAATGGTATGTGCACAAGCTTTTATTTAGGAGCACTGAAGGCACTGATCGAAATGGGGCGCTATCAAAGGAAAAATATGAAACGTTACGAGACTTTGTATGATAGCGGAAGGGCCTATATGGAAGATCAGCTGTATAATGGCGAATATTTTATTCAAAAGATACAATGGACAGGTTTGAAGGCCCCGGATCCAACCAAAGCGCAATCCTTTCATACACAGTATACACCCGAGGCCATCGAAATATTGAAAAAAGAGGGGCCAAAGTATCAATATGGTACAGGCTGCCTTTCGGATGGTGTAATCGGTGCTTGGATGGCGGCGATGTGCGGATTGGAAAATCCATTAGACCAAGAAAAGGTAAACAGCCATTTACGAGCGGTGCATCAATACAATCTCAAAAACGATTTAACAGATCATATCAACCCACAGCGACCGACTTATGCGATGGGACATGAAGGTGGTTTGTTGCTCTGTACTTGGCCTAAAGGAGGCATGCTTTCCCTGCCTTTCGTGTATAGTAATGAGGTGTGGACAGGTATCGAGTATCAAGTAGCTTCGCACTTGATGCAGATCGGTGAAACTGATAAAGGACTTGAGATTATCAGCGCTTGCAGAAAGCGGTATGATGGACGTATAAGAAACCCATTTAATGAATACGAATGTGGAAGTTGGTATGCCAGAGCAATGGCGAGTTATGCTTGTTTACAGGCAATGACGGGAGTGCGCTACGATGCAGTGGACAAAGTGCTTTATATTGATTCCAAAATCGGTGATTTCTCTTCTTTCTTGTCTACAGACAAAGGCTTTGGATTGGTGAGTTTAAAAAATGGTCAGGCAAAGTTGGACGTTGTTTATGGTGAAATACCAGCGAAAGAAATTTCACTATCAGGTAAAAAAGTGAGACTTGGTTAAAATAAAGGCATATGCATTTAAATCTTTTAAGCGGTTTTTTGGGCAGTGGGAAAACTACGGCTATTAACCATGCATGCAAATTATTGCAGATGCAAGGATTTAGAGTAGGTGTTATTACAAACGATCAGGGAACGGAATTAGTAGACACCCAATTTATGGCTCGAGAAGGCATCCTCACTGAGGAAGTGACAGGAAGCTGCTTCTGTTGCAACTTCGAGTCGTTTACTCGTAATATGAATCAGCTGCTTGAGCAGCATCAGGTTGATTTGATTTTTGCAGAGTCGGTTGGTTCTTGCACGGATTTGATTTCGACGATTCTCAATCCTTTACGTCGATACTATGGTGAAATCAAAATAACCTTATCTGTTTTCGCCGATGCGAAGCTTTTGCCTATAGCCTTGGGACATTCCCGAATTTTTAAAGATAGTGTAAATTACATTTATAAGCGTCAACTGGAGGAGGCCGACTTGCTGATCATCAACAAAGTAGACCTTTTAGAGCCAACTGAATTAGCTGTTTTGGATTCGTTGATCAAAAAAGAATTTCCCGATAAGCAGGTGGTTTTTCAAAGCTCCTTACAGCGTGAATCTATTCTGAATTGGTTGCAGAAAACGGAAACATATGAGCATTTTAAGGAAAGAAGATCACTTTTCATTGATTATGATATATATGGGAAAGGTGAGGCAGCCCTGACTTGGCTTGATTACAAGTTAGAGTTGGTTTCTTTGGAGGGGCGTGCGGGTCTCGCTGCTGAGCTATTGATTAGCATGTTAAACAGGATGATTCGCGAGCGCAATTTGCCTATAGGACACCTGAAATTTTTAATCGAAGGAGGAGAAGAGAGTCAGAAATTAAGTTTTACTACCATGGAAACAGCGGATTTTCGTATACAACTATCAGGCAAGCTTGACAAGCTTCGGATGCTTATAAATGCACGCGTCCAATGTCGGCCTAAATCGTTACAAGGTATTGTCGATAAAGCTTTACAGCGGGTTGCAAAACAGAACGGTGTAAAAATAGCCTTGCTGAAGACAAGTATATTTGTTCCTGGATATCCTAGACCTACACATCGAATCATTACCTAGATCATTATTGATTAGTAAGAAATCCTTATGAAGATAAAAAGAAATACGGTGGTGAGCTTGCGCTATAGAATGTCAAATAGCAAGGGTGAAATTCTTGAAGATTTGATGAATGGCCCGGCCATTGAATATCTCTATGGAGATGGAAAGATTGATCCACAATTAGAGCAGGAGCTGGCGGGTTTACAAAAAGGAGATCAAAAGAAAATTACGCTCGAAAAGAATGTAGGGAAAGGTCTTGATGATAGTTTTGAGCTGGAAGTGATTATCGATACGGTCCGCTTGGCTAATAAGGCGGAAATTGCAAGCGGCCTGCATGAGAAACTAGTCAACTGCGACGAAGACTGTGTTTGCTATAAATCATAAAATAATGAAGTCTTTTATTTTTTTCCTTACGTTTTTCTGTTTGCTGCATATTTCATTAAATGCGCAAGATCGTTGGATTAGACCGAATGATGTACACGATGTGGCGAAATGGGGAATCCGGCAAGGCATTGTTTTCAGTTTATGGCCCTACGGTCTCGAAGATGCGCATGCGATTTACGGTGGTGGTCCTAGGGGATTGATACGTGTTGGCGTTGAGCGAAGTGGAAAAATTTATCTACTTAATTTTTTAGCTATTGAACCACTTGTAGATGGAAAGATCGAATTTAGCGAAATATCGCCTTCATCAGTTGATAACCGCTGGGGGAAGATAATGTGGGCAAGCGATCGTGCGGAGCCGACAGCATTTTATCCCACGGCTAATTGCCGTGGTGTTATTAGTCACCCTGATGAAGCTCGTCCCGAGTTGGAGGAATTGTCTATTTATGTATTCCTGGAAAAATATCACTCGGGGGCGCATCCCTACTTAAAACTCTCGATTCGAAGTGATCGACCGGATGAATTGGCTATTCAGTTATTCAATCGGGAGGATAGTAAGCAAATGGATTATTGCAATATCACAGCGACGATGGGAAACTATGCACGACTACGATCGCTACATTTAAAAGAAGGCGCGATTGATTCCCGAGTGCTCTATAAAGGCTATAATGGAATAGATTTTATCGAAAAGGAAAGCTATCCAGCGAGCAGCATGCTCCGTAGTCTTGACGGAAGTTATTTCGCATTTGCAACCGGTAATGAAGATATACAAGCCTTAAAAGCTTGGCCGGTTGATTCCTTGGCGAAAAGCAAATTGGGCTGGAGGTATCGCCCACCCCTGAAGTTTACGCAATACTGGCGTAGCGAACAAAACAATGGAAGTGATAATCGTTTAATGGTAAGAGTGAACGGCAGGTATCGTTATTGGAGCGGTGGAAGTCGGGATTCTACCCATTACATGAAAATCCCGGGAGGGGCAGCCTTTGAAAATTTTGAACTGCGCCAACCTTATCAATCCGGTCAAAAGATATTTTTTGGAATATCAGAACGCACACCTCAGGAAATTTTGGACAGGTTTTAGTCCCGTTGTTGAAGACAATAATTAATTGGAATTTGAGATTTAATCGTTTAAACAGTAACTTGCGAACTAAATCTTCTGATAAGATTCTTTAAGCTAAATCATTATTCACGCCATTATATGAATAAAAAAGTTTCGTTAAAGGACATTGCCAAGGCTGTAGGAGTTTCTACCGCTTTAGTTTCTTATGTACTTAATAATAAGGAAAAAGAAGCGAGAGTAGGCAAAGAAATAGCCGAAGTGATTCGTAAAAAGGCAATGGAAATGAATTATCAGCCAAATCAGTTGGCGAAAAGCTTGAAGAGTGGAAAGTCATTTACGATCGGATTGATATTGGCGGATATTTCCAACCCCTTTTTTGCAAATATCGCCCGCACTATAGAAGATGAGGCAAAAAAATATAATTATACCGTTATCTTCGGTAGCTCAGATGAAAATGCTGAAAAATCCCGAGATTTAATTGAAGTATTGATTGAAAGGCAAGTTGATGGGTTTATTATAGCACCCACAGAACGAACGGAGTCACAGATAGAGAGCTTAAAAAAAGCCAATATCCCTTTTGTCTTGATTGACCGGTATTTTCCCAAAATTCAAACCAATTATGTGATTACCGATAATTTTGGAGCTGCCTACAGGGCAACAAAGCATTTAATTGATGCCGGTTTCGAACGGATCGGTATGATAGCTTATAAAAATGGGCTTATTCATATGAAAGAACGGGTAAGGGGATATAAACAGGCAGTTAAAGATGCTGCATATGGAAAAGCCTTATTAAAAGAAGTTACTTATGAAATGGGTGAAGGCGAAATACAGGATAAAATTGACGAATTAATTAACGGAAAGCAAAAAATTGATGCGTTGTTTTTTGCTACCAACACACTTTCCATTCATGGCCTGAAATATTTAAACCGCAAAAAGCTAAGAGTACCGGACGATGT
The DNA here is from genome assembly GCF_054130995.1 of Olivibacter sp. SA151. Taxonomy (NCBI): domain Bacteria; kingdom Pseudomonadati; phylum Bacteroidota; class Sphingobacteriia; order Sphingobacteriales; family Sphingobacteriaceae; genus Olivibacter; species Olivibacter sp. SA151. The sequence continues at coordinate 937,039 of NZ_CP096391.1, forward strand.
GGCCGTGGTCTGCTTTGACGAGTGTGACGCATTTGATTTTTTTTATTGTCCGCTAACTTATGTGAAACAGCCTTTAGTAGAGGTAGGACAACAGGCTGTCAATATTTTACTCAAGAAGATTAATAATCCGGAAAAAGAGGAAGAACAGGTTTCTTTAGCGTCTGATTTTGTTATTAAAAAGTCAAGTGCCAAGTGACAGGTCTCAAAAGTTTAGGGATTGGTCTCCAAATTCTTCGGCTACATCTACTTCTTCGCTAAATGCTTACGAAGCTTACTAATTTAGCTTGTGATCAGGAAATTGACGACTCAATAAGCGGCCTCGTCATAAACAAAAGGAGGAGTAACATGAAGGCTCACATAGAAAGAAAAATCATACGTTGGATACACATTATATTAAGTATTCCAATACTCGGCTACATTTACGGGCCGGTGGCAGCACTAACATATCCGGCTTTAGCCGTAAAGTTTGTATTCTTACCCATCATTATTCTTTCGGGATTCTGGCTTTGGAAAGGGAGTCTTGTCAAAAAGTGGATACGCAAAAGTGCCGATCGTAAGCGGGTGCTAAAATAACTCAATACTATGCTAATATAGTTTGATTGAATCTGCTTTGGGATGTGTATTTATGCATAAACCAAAAATTATATTATGAGAACCCTTCTATTAAATCTACTATTCATTGGATATCTTGGAGTTTCGATTGCGAGCGGACAAGGCAGCACTGAAACGCCTGCATGGGCGAAAGAAAGTCAAGAGCATAAAGATCAGCGTCTGGCTTGGTGGAGGCACGATCGCTTTGGGATGTTCATCCATTGGGGATTATATGCTGTACCGGCAAGACATGAGTGGGTACAGCAGATAGAACAACGGAGTACTGAAGAATATAAGGACAAGTACTTCAATATATTCGATCCGGATTTATACAACCCAAAAGAGTGGGCAGCGTATGCAAAAGAAGCTGGGATGAAATATATTGTACTCACCGCAAGGCATCATGAGGGTTTTAGCTTATGGGATACCAAGGTAAGTGATTACAAAGCACCGAACACGCCTGCAAAAAGAGATCTTTTGAAGCCTTTCGTCGAGGCTTGTCGCGAGGCCGGCTTAAAGGTTGGCTTTTACTATTCGCTAATCGATTGGCACCATCCGGATTTTAAGGTGGACGGTACGCATGCTTTGCGCAATAACAAGGAGGCCCGCGAGAGCAACAGTAAGCGTGATATGAGTAAGTATCGGCAATTTATGAAAGACCAGATTACCGAGTTGCTTACTAACTATGGAAAGATCGATCTTTTGTTCTATGATTTCTCCTATCCAGGTCCGGATGGTAAGGGACATGATGACTGGGACAGCGAAGGGATTTTAAAGCTGACCCGCAAACTACAACCCGAAATTATCGTGAACGACCGATTAGATCTAAACGATACGGATTGGGGCTGGGATTACAAAACACCGGAGCAGTTTATGCCAAGCAAATGGCCGGAGGTGAATGGTAAAAGAGTGCCGTGGGAAACCTGCCAAACGTTTTCCGGTTCGTGGGGCTATCACCGCGACGAAAATACGTGGAAAAGCACCAACCAGCTGATTGCTATGCTGATTGAAGTCGTAAGCAAAGGCGGAAATCTATTGTTAAATGTAGGGCCAACTGCCAGAGGGTATTTCGATGATCGGGCTACTGATCGGTTGGCTGGTATGGGCAAATGGATGAAATACAATAGCCGGTCCATCTATGGATGTACGGCCGCCCCTGAAGCATTTAAAAAACCTGATAACTGTTTTCTGACCTACAATCCAGATACCAAGCGTTTGTACGTCCACCTATTACAATGGCCGTTTAAAACACTGTATTTACCCGACTATAAGGGCAAGGTAAAATATGCGCAGTTTCTGCACGACGGCTCCGAAATTAAGTACACCTCGCGTTCGTCTGCCGCGTCCGGTGCACACACAACAGCAACAGCCGGTGAAAACGATCTCATTGTGGACTTACCGGTGGTGAAACCGAATGTAGAGATCCCGGTTATCGAATTGATCCTCGAATAAAAAAAAGCGACCTTTTGGTCGCTTTTTTGTTGCCCTTTATATCGTCTTTTACCATTCCCCTTTCTTCAATCCTTCTATAAGACAAATTGGCGAATTATTGATACAAATAGAGTATATAAAGAATTGCTAAATCGTTTTCTTTGAATCGTGAGTCATGTTTATGCGAATAATCGTGATTCAGACACTAGCCGTGCTAAACCGTTTTAAATTATTAATGCTAACTGAACAAAATTAATGTGCCAATAAACTTAAACAATTTCTTATGAGGAGGAATACGCGCTTTTATTCTGAGTGGTTGCTCATCAAATTGCCTTTGATGAAAACACTGCATCCACCATTTCTATTAAAAAAACCGAGCAGCTATTTTTTGTGCTCAATCATTTGTATTCTTTGTTTTCCTTGGAAGAATACTTATGCAAATTCAAAGTTCCTTGTATTGCCCAATTCATATCTGGAGGCGCAGCAGCGGGAGATTACGGGTATAATTTTAGATGAAGCAGACCAGCCGATAATGGGTGCCAGTATCAAGGAGAAGGGAACCAATAATGGTGCGAGCTCTGATGCAAAGGGAACGTTTCGATTAATCGTGCAGCAAAATGCTGTATTGGAAGTGTCGTATATCGGCTATATTTCCCAAACCATCGTTTTGGACGAAAGCAACGAAGTCCGCGTAACCATGAAGCCTGATAATCAATCTTTGGAGGAAGTCGTGATCACCGGATTCGGCTTATCACAAAAAAAGGCTACCGTAACAGGCGCGATTTCGACCATCGGAGACAAAGATATTGCTAGATCTTCCGCACCTACGGTATCCGGTGCTTTGGTGGGTAAAATTGCCGGGTTGAATACCCGCCAAACCGATGGCCGTCCAGGTTCGTCTACGCAAATCCGTATCCGGAATATGGGAGATCCTTTGTATGTGATTGACGGGGTGCAATCAGACGCTGGACAATTCAATAACCTTGACTTTAATGATATTGAATCGATTTCTGTGTTAAAAGACGCATCCGCTTCGATTTATGGGGTGCGGGCAGCGAATGGGGTTATCGTGGTAACAACAAAAAAGGGTAGTACGAATTCTAAAAATACCGTTTCCGTTACTAGCTATTATGGAATACAGGATAACTTTAAGTTCGTTGATCCGGCAGATGCCAAAACTTACGTAAAGAATTATGTACAGGGAGAAACGTTGCGTGGGGAGGATCGCTCCATTTCCCCAGAAGATTATGATAAGTGGATGGTGGGGACCGAAGCGGGATATCAAGGTTTTAATTGGCTGGACTATATTTGGAGAAGCGGTCCCCAGTATTATTTGAATGCCAACGTATCCGGAGGTTCGGATAAATCCAATTATTACGTTTCCGTAGGACATTTAAAGCAGGATGCGACCATTGTAAATTACGGTGGTTTTGAGCGTACCAATGCGCAGTTAAACCTGGATACACGAATTAATGAACGCTTCAAGATTGGTGTTAATTTGAACGGACGGATCGAAGAAAGAGAAAACCCGGCCGTTCCAGGAGGTGACGATTATTGGTTGCCTCGTTTTGCAGTACTACGGAACTTACCGACGAAGGGGCCATATGCTAATGGGAATCCTTTATATCCACAAAAGGCGGGGGATGATCCGCAAACCAATTTTGCGGTATTAAATTACGACATATCAGGGAGACTGATTGAGACTTGGCGCGTTATGCAATTGCGAGCAAATGCGGAATATGAAATTTTAGATGGTTTGAAAGCAAAGGTGCTAGGAAGCTATTACTTCGCAAATAAAATTTTTAATAATCAGGAAAATCCTTATACGCTTTATCGCTATAATACGCAAACCGGTGAATATGAAACAGATTATAGAATGCAAGATCCTTATCGTGAACGAGTGTATCAAAATGTAGAGGAAATAACGTCCAATATCCAGCTTGCTTATGATAAAAAATTTGGGGACCATTCGATTAATGCAATCATGGGATTTGAAACAATCAAGCGAAAGGATCCTAACTTGCAGGTTATCAGTAGGCCTACTGCGAATAATCTGCACCTAATTAATCTTGATGAACTTCGTAATTTTAATGATAATGGAGATAATACACAGGCTCGTCTAGGTTGGATGGGGCGCTTCAATTATGACTACAAAGGGAAATACCTAGCGGAATTTTCGGGGCGTTATGATGGTTCCTGGAAATTTCCGCCCAGCCATCGTTGGGGCTTCTTTCCCTCAGGTTCTGTCGGATGGCGAATTTCTGAAGAAGAATTCTGGAAAGATTGGAACTGGACTCAGGTCTTTAGCGATTTGAAGTTCCGTGCATCTTACGGCTTGGTAGGAGATGACAATGTAGCTAATTATAACGCATTTGATTATATGCCAGGCTACAATTACAAAAATGGCGCGTCGGTTATAGATGGGGCTTACGTGATCGGTTCGAGACCACGCGGTTTACCTGTAACTACCTTATCTTGGATCAAGGCGAAGATTTTCGATGTAGGTATGGATATCGCTTTTTTGGATAATCGTTTGACTGCACAAGTGGATTACTTTAATCGGATACGTACAGGGCTACCAGCATCCCGCTATGACGTGCTTCTACCTTCAGAATTAGGGTTCAACTTACCGCTCGAGAATTTAAATTCGGATGTCAACCGAGGCATTGATGCAGCCATTCGCTGGTCCGATCACATTAATGACTTCAACTATAGCATTGGTGGAAATATGACTTACGCACGTTTTTACGACTGGGAACAATACGACAACCGGCGTAGTAATTCCTGGGATGAATATCGCAATAGTATTTATCATCGTGTTGGTTATATCAACTGGGGTTTAGAGGCGATTGGACAATTTCAAAGTTGGGAGGAGATCGCCAATTATCCTATTGATAACGACCGAAAAGGAAATACAACTCTCATGCCTGGTGATATCAAATATAAAGATGTTAATGGGGACGGGGTTATCAATGGAATGGACGAACGTCCCATCGGTTACCGGCAAGATGCAACACCTATATTAAACTTTGGATTGAACTTCGCTTTCAGTTATAAAAACGTTGATTTAGCCTTTGATTTTAGCGGTACCGCTTTTTCCAGTTACTACCAACGTTGGGAACAGGCAATACCATTCCAGAATAATGGGAATAATCCCCGGTTTATATTTGATGATGCTTGGCATTTGGCTGACGTTTGGGATCCCAATAGTGAAATTATTCCAGGAAAATATCCGATGGTTCGTTTGAATCAAGGTGAACACAGTAATTATTGGAATAGTACTTTTTGGAAACATAATGTCACCTATGTGAAGCTACGTAATATTGAATTAGGTTACAATTTTCCAGCCGCTTGGTTAAGTAAAGCGAAGATTTCAGGTCTTAGGATTTATTTTTCGGGGCAGAATTTATTTGCTATCAGTAATGTACAAGGGGTCGACCCGGAACAGCAGGATGAGAACGGATTAGGCTATCCCACCATGCGAATGTATAACCTCGGATTGAACCTCAAATTTTAAATCAACATGAAGACAAGATATTTTTATACCACCTTATTGGCATTTTCTTTATTGACGAGTAGCTGTAGTGATTTTTTAGAACAGCAGCCCGATACCATTCTGACCAATGATCAGGTATATAGTGATCCCAACTTGATTAAATCAGTATTGGCAAATTTTTATGAAAGGATCAGTTACGGACAGCGCCCAGGAGGAGAAGGCTACGATTTTACGCGCTTGGATGATGCAATCCGCTACGACTTTGATCAAGTAAACCAGTTCGACCGAAATCGTTGGCGAGTGTACGATTACGAATTGGTTCGAAACATCAACCAGTTTTTACAGGGTTTGAATGAAACTACTGTCATGACGGATACAGAAAAGGCTCCGCTTATTGGCGAAGCTCGTTTAATTCGTGCTTGGTACTACTTTAATAGCTGTAGAAGTCTGGGCGGTATGCCAATAGTAGGCGATGAAGTATTTGAATATACCCCTGGTACTGATGTTACAAATTTGCAAGTCCCACGTGCAACGGAGTCAGAAATGTATGATTATATCATTAATGAGTGTCATGAAATTGCCGATATGATGTCAGCAGAAAAAACGACAAATTCTGCTCGAGCAAACAAATGGACAGCAAAAATGCTGGAAGCACGTGCAGCACTTTACGCGGCTTCACTCGCTAAGTATAATAATCAAATGGCTGCGCCCATAAAAACGCCTGGAGGGGAGGTTGGAATAGCTGCTGATAAAGCTAATGATTATTATCAAAAAGCACTGGAAGCAGCGCAAGAGGTAATCCAGCAAGGTCCTTATGTACTTCAGGATCGGAAACCAGAGGATAAAGCACGAAACTTTTATGAAGCGGTTTGTATAAAAGATGCTAACACGGAAGTTATATGGGCTCGCGATTATATTTTCCCCGGACAAACTCATCAGTTTACTAAAGATAATCTGCCGACGGTTCTCGCACAAGACGCTAACTCTAGCTATCTATCTGTATTATTGAATTTGGTAGAAGAATTTGAACCAATTAACACAGCCACGCCCGGACAAGGTAGTAAATTCAATGTCGGTTCTTTTGACGGTACCCCGACGTTTTATGAGACGGCAGATGCGCTTTTTAAGGAAAGGGATCCTCGATTAGGGGGGACAGTTATATACCCAGGTGCATTCTTTGCTGGTACTGAAATAGTGTACCAGGCAGGTCAGCTCAATTTCGAGAATGGCCAGTGGATTAAAAAACAAGGTAATGCCAATGACCGGGATAATCAAGGGAACCTTATAACTTCGCAGAATGGGCCCGTTTATAACTCTTCATTGCGTTTGGTGAATAAAACAGGTTTTGGAATCCGCAAGTTTTTGGATGAAACACCTCAGTCGGGAACTATCGGAAGAGGTTCCGAGATGTGGGAGCCCCGTTTCCGGATTGCCGAAGCGTACCTTATTGCCGCTGAGGCCGCATTTGAACTAAATGAGGGAAGCAATGCGGTTACTGTCGAAAATATCAATGCTGTTCGCACACGGGCAGGTGTTCAACCTTTGACAACCGTCACATTTGAAAATATCGTGCATGAGCGTCGGGTAGAATTTGCTTTCGAAGATCATCGATATTGGGATATGTTGCGGTGGCGCCGTGCCCATACGACTTGGGCGGGACGGGGTAGTGAAGCTGCCTCCCGTCGTGGCCTATGGCCATATCGGGTAGTTGCGCCAGACAATTCAAACAATGGTAAATGGGCGTTTCAAGAGCAGGATATGAGCTTTATTTACCCTAATGCTTTAAGTTTTGAATTGCGCCATTATTACAGCGAACTTGACAATAGTTGGTTAAATAATAATCCTAAATTGGTTAAAAACCCTTATCAATAAGTTAAAATTATGAAAAAGTACATAATAAACGTGGCTTTCTCCCTTATATTATTGTCCTTCGTTGGATGTGGTAAGGACAATTATGACGCACCCGAATCAACGTTAACAGGACGAGTTGTTTTTCAGGGGCAGGCATTGCAAGTGCGAGGAACCGATGAGCGCGTTCGCTTACAGCTGTACCAGGACGGTTATGCTAAACGCGATCCTATTGAAGTTTTCGTTGGTCAAGATGGGAGTTTTTCGGCGAAATTGTTCGATGGTCATTATAAATTGGTAACCCGAGATGGGAATGGTCCTTGGGTCAATAGTCGTGATACAACAGAAGTAGAACTAAGAGGAACCACCTCTGTAGATCTAGAAGTAACGCCGTATTTTACGATTGCCAATCCGTCTATTTCATTAGACGGAAATATGATGAACACTTCGTTCACAATTAATCAAGTTGTTGAAACGGCAGAGATCGATCGTGTAATATTGCTGCTGAATTCTACATCTTTTGTTGATGACGGCTTCAATGTAATGCGTCGGGAATTTACATCCAATATTAATATCGGATCAAATTCGCTGAGTGCCGATTTTTCGGAGGAGGATAAGGCGATGAATGCAAAGACGCTGTTTGGGCGCATATGCGTGTGGACGAAAGGCGCCGATCAAGGAATTTACTCACCGGTTGTTCGCCTTAGATAAAAATTGCAATGATGTTCTATAAATCCGTAATTGTCGCATCCTGTTTAAGTCTATCGATCCTAAATCCGACGAAGGCTATTGAGGAGGTTACCAATGTAAGCCGCCCCGATACAAGTGCATCTAATAAGCATTACGTATCCAATCGGAAACCGCTGCGATCTACTTATTTCGTTAAATTGCCTGTGGGTTCTATCCAACCAAAAGGTTGGCTTCAGAAATACCTGGAATTACAGCGTGACGGATTGACGGGACATCTCGGGGAAATCAGTGCTTGGCTAGCAAAGAAAAATAATGCCTGGTTAAGTAAAGATGGAAGTGGGGATCATGGCTGGGAAGAAGTTCCTTATTGGTTGAAAGGTTATGCGAATCTTGGCTATATTTTAAAGGATGAACGGATTATTCAGGAAGCGAAGATCTGGCTTAATGCCGCGTTGGAAAGCCAACGAGAAGACGGTTACTTCGGTCCATTGATTTTAAAAGATGGCAAACCCGACCTCTGGGGCAATATGATTATGCTGTGGTGTTTACAATCGTACTACGAGTATAGTCGTGACGAGCGGGTGCTATCTTTTATGGAAAAGTATTTTGCCTGGCAAAATCAACTTCCGGAGGAGAAGCTACTCAAGGATTACTGGGAGAACAGTCGGGGAGGGGATAATCTCTATAGCATTTATTGGCTTTATAATCGAACACAAGGAAAGGAATGGTTGTTGGACTTGGCAAAGAAAATCCACCGAAATACGGCCGATTGGAAGCAGCAGCATAACCTTCCGAATTGGCATAATGTGAATATTGCGCAATGCTTCCGTGAACCCGCTACTTATTATCTGCAAACGGGCGATCCGAGTGATCTCGAAGCTAGTTATCGTAATTTTGATATTATCCGCGAACGTTTCGGCAATGTACCAGGGGGCATGTTCGGCGCAGATGAAAATGCACGGGAAGGCTATGCGGATCCACGACAAGGAGTTGAGACCTGCGGCATGGTCGAACAAATGGCTTCCGATGAAATATTAATGGGAATAACCGGTGATCCTTTTTGGGCGGATCATGCCGAAGAGGTTGCTTTTAATACCTATCCTGCGGCCGTAATGCCTGATTTCAAGGCTTTACGTTATATTACGAGTCCGAATATGTCCATCAGTGATAGCAAGAACCATCATCCGGGCATTGATAATAAAGGCCCCTTTTTAATGATGAACCCTTTCAGTTCGCGATGCTGTCAACACAACCATGCACAAGGATGGCCTTATTTTGCCGAGCATATTTTTATGGCTACACCGGATAACGGTTTGGCGGCCCTGCTTTTTGCGGAAGCTGTTGTGACAGCAAAAGTGGCAAATGGACAGGAGATTAGCATTGAATCGGCCGGGCATTATCCTTTTGATGATCAGATTTCCTTTACCGTACATACAGCAAATGGGGTAAGTTTCCCCTACTATATACGGATTCCAAATTGGTGTAATCAAGCCAGTGTACTGGTTAATGGTAAAAAGGTGCAACAAGCCTTTAAAGCGGGTTCTTATGTTAAGATCGAGCGAACATGGAATGATGGCGATAAAATTACCTTAACATTGCCCATGGAACTTTCTATTACAAAATGGAAAGAGAATAAGGGAAGTATCAGTATTAACAGAGGACCGCTCACTTATTCTTTAAAAATCCAAGAGCAATATATCAAAAAAGACAGCAAGGCCTCTGCCATTGGGGATTCTAAATGGCAAGATAATGCAGATCCTGAAAAATGGCCATCTTTTGAGATACTGCCTAACTCGCCTTGGAACTACGGAATCGTGTATGCTGGCCAGAAACCAGGAGAAATAATAGAAGTAATAAAAAGCGAGTGGCCGGAGGATAACTTTCCTTTTACGCCTGACCATGTCCCGGTAAGATTAAAAGTTAAAGGTAAACAAATTCCGGAGTGGAAAATCGATCAATATGGGTTAACGGATGTATTACCAGCCAGTCCGGTACAGGTGAATACGGAGGCAGAAGAGCTAGAACTTATACCCATGGGGGCAGCAAGGTTGCGGATTAGTGCTTTTCCGGTGATTAGGTATTAGTTTTAAGGGATTAGCTAATAGCTAACAATGGATATACTAAAACAAACAATACAATAGAAGATGAAAAAAAACATCATTTTTAGTGCGTTAATGATCAGCTTAGGCTTCCTGTCAAGTTGCGGAAGTGGTGCAGATAAACAGGCCTCAGCGGAAAAGAAACAAGGTTTAAGGGCACCTGCTTATCCCTTGATTACGCATGATCCTTACTTTAGTATCTGGTCTTTCGGAGATACGCTGAATGCACAGTCAACTAAACACTGGACGGGCGAGGATCAACCACTTGTAGTACTGGCTCAGGTGGATGGCAAAGTATATCAATTAGTGGGCAAAGCAATTTCGCTTTTGGAAGATGTAGTGCCTACCGCACAGAAAAAACCTTATGAAGTTCACTACACCTATGCAAATCCGGGAACGGGTTGGGAAGCAACTGATTTTGTCAATCAGTCTTGGGAAGCCGGAACAGCACCTTTTGGCGATAATTCCGTGGATAATCCGATGAAAGCCGCATCACGTTATGATAAGGAAATTTGGTATAAAAGGGAATTTACTTTGGACAAGCTTCCAAGTGATCCGAAGTTACTGATTAGCCATGACGACGCGGTGCAAGTTTTTATCAATGGTGTATTGGCTTATGAAAACCCGAATTTTATTCTAGATTATGGACAAAGAGCTCTTTCGCCCGCGAGTATAAAAGCACTGAAGCAAGGTAAAAACACTTTAGCTGTACATTGTCGTAATGATCGGGGTGGCGCTTTTATCGATGTGGGGTTGGTACAGGAGCGGAAACTGTTAGATACCGAATTGGCAAAACAGACGGCTGTGCATCTAACGGCGACACAGACTGAATACTCCTTTGATGCCGGCGGCGTAGCCATTGATTTAACCTTTACTTCGCCTTTATTGATGGATCAATTGGAAGTATTGGCTAGACCCGCATCCTATCTAACTTTTAAATCAGTGTCGAAAGATGGAAAAGCCCACGATGTAAAAATCTGGTTTGCATTATCGGGAAAAGTGAGCGCTGATAAAGGCAATCAGGAAGTAAAAGCAGCTATAGAAGATCATGATCAACTACTGGTACAATCGGTGGGGACAACGAGTCAGCAAATATTAGGTAAAAAAGGAGATAATGTTCGGATTGATTGGGGAAAAGCATATATCGCGACCGCGAAAAAGGCTTCTATTAAATCAACTCCAAACAGCTTGCAGGATTTTGTCGCAGATGTTGCAAAAAAGGGTGCTTCTTCTGAAGCAAAAATTGGCGCTGCATCCGATATGCTAATCGGTGTGGAGATGACCTTAGGGCAAATAACGGATGAAATCTCAGAACATTTGGTGATTGCTTATGACGATGAATACTCGGTACAATATTTCGGAAAGAATTTGCGCCCATGGTGGCGTCGGGATAATAAGACAAATGCCCTAGATATGATTCAAGCTGCGGAGAAAGACTATGATCGTTTAATGCAGGCCTGTCAATCTTTCGATAAAAAATTATCGGCCGATGCTCAAAAGGTGGGCGGTGAGCAATATGCCGACTTATGTAACCTTGCCTATCGACAAGCAATCGCTGCGCATAAAGTAGTAGCAAATACCAATGGGGAATTGTTGTTTTTCTCGAAAGAAAACTTTTCAAACGGTTCCATCGGAACGGTGGATGTTACCTATCCTTCTGCGCCGCTTTTTATTTTGTACAATTCGGAGCTTGCGAAAGGTTTGTTACGTTTTATTTTTGAATATTCGGAAAGCGGTAGATGGAAGAAGCCGTTCCCTGCCCATGATGTCGGAACCTATCCTTTAGCCAATGGTCAAACCTATGGAGAAGATATGCCGGTGGAAGAGGCAGGTAATATGATTACCCTAACCGCCGCCATAGCTTTACGGGATGGCGATGCGGGTTTCGCGGAGAAACATTGGGAAACCCTGACCACTTGGACTGAATTTTTAAAGAAAGAAGGACTCGACCCGGCAAATCAGCTCTGTACCGATGACTTTGCAGGACATCTCGCGCGCAATGCTAACTTATCTGTGAAAGCGATTATGGGAATCGCTTCTTATGCGAAACTAGCAGAGATGCTAAAAAAAGAGAACGTAGCAAAAAAGCATTTCGAATTAGCGAAACAAATGGCCGCCCAGTGGATGAAATTGGCCGACAACGGTAATCATTATACCCTTGCTTTTGGCCAAAAGGATACTTGGAGTCAAAAGTACAACCTCATTTGGGATAAGCTGTTGAAATTGGATATATTCCCTAAGGAAGTGGTAGAAAAGGAAATTGCTTATTACAAGACAAAACAGCAAACATATGGTTTGCCTTTGGATAGTCGAAAAACCTATACAAAATCTGACTGGATTTTATGGACCGCTACCTTAGCGGATGATACGGATTTTGAGACGTTCGTAAGCCCGGTGTGGAAATTTGTGAATGAAACACCGAACCGTATCCCCTTGAGCGATTGGCATGAAACAACCGATGGTAAGTCAGTTGGTTTTCGTGCACGATCGGTGGTAGGCGGCTATTTTGTGAAGATGCTAGAGAAGGAAATGTTGAAAAAGTAAACAGCAGTCGACAGTCCGTTTGAAACGAAGTTTTAACTCTTAAAATAAATTAAATCTGAAAGCTGATTGCTGAAGTCTGACAGCTAAATTGAGACAATATAAAGAAAAATTGACACAGTGCTAATTGGTTTATCGTACGATAATCATTTCCTTTGGTTGGAAGATTTTTTATCAAACGACAAACCAATTAGCAAATCGATATGAAGCTATCAACATTATTACTAGGTATTTCATTTATCCTCGCCGGAGGATGGCTGACGGGCTGCTCGTCAACCAATAATAAAAAAGAAAATGAACACACCGAGGAAGCTGCGGAAACACGCTGGTCGACAGAAGACGCCAACAAATGGTATGAAAAGCAAGCTTGGCTTGTGGGCTGCAATTTTAGTCCAAGTACGGCGATTAATCAGCTGGAAATGTGGCAAGCGGATAGTTTTGATACCTTGACCATCAATAAGGAATTAGGCTGGGCGGCGGATCTAGGCTTTAACACAGTTCGCGTATATCTTCATGATTTACTTTATGAGCAAGACAGTGCGGGCTTCTTGAATAGAATGGATACTTTTCTGGAAATTGCCGATAAGCATCATATCAAACCACTTTTTGTATTTTTCGACTCTTGCTGGGACCCTTTCCCAAAATTAGGAAAGCAACGTGCCCCCAAACCACATGTCCACAACTCGGGATGGGTACAAAGTCCTGGTTCGGAAGTGCTAAAAGATAGTACCCAATACCCTAAATTGGAACGCTATATTAAAGGAGTTGTGACGCATTTCGCCCAAGACAATCGCATTTTAGGTTGGGATGTTTGGAATGAGCCCAATAATCCCAATAAAAGTTCTTACGGAAAAGTAGAATTAGAGAATAAGGACAAGTATGTTTACGAGTTGCTCAAAAAAACCTTCGATTGGGCGCGTGCTAGTCAACCAAGCCAGCCCCTAACGTCTGGTTTATGGGATGGCGGCGACTGGTCTGATTCAACGGCACTGACCGAAATACAGCGTTTGCAATTGGAAGCGTCAGACATTATTAGCTTCCACAATTATGAAGATCCCGCATCTTTTGAGGCGCGCATTAAGCAGTTGGAAAAGTACGGGCGCCCTATATTATGTACAGAATACATGGCCCGGCAAAACAAGAGTACTTTTGAAGGTAGTTTGCCCATTGCAAAGAAATATAATGTGGGGGCTTACAATTGGGGTTTTGTCGATGGGAAAACACAAACCATTTATGCATGGGATAGCTGGTCTAAGTCTTACGACGCGCCGCCTAAGGTCTGGTTTCACGACATTTTAAGAAAAGATGGCACACCTTATAGTAAAGAGGAGGTTGCCTTCATCAAATCGCTTACTAAAGCAACAAATTAATATTTTATTCACATATAAAAGAACGCATGACACGTAACTTGATTTTTGGATCCTTACTTTTAATTAGTTCGCAGTTCGCTGTGGCGCAAGACGTAAATTGGAAGCCTGTTGGCGATAAAATCATGTCGCCTTGGGCAGAGAAAGTAAATCCGAAAGAAACGCTACAAGAATATCCAAGGCCGCAGCTTGTACGGAAGGGCTGGCAAAACTTGAACGGCCTTTGGCAATACGCCATAACTTCGAAAACAGAACAAAATATACCAAGTAATTTCCAAGGAAAGATTCTTGTCCCCTTTGCCGTTGAATCTGCTTTATCAGGCGTTGGAAAAACGGTTGGTAAAGATCAAGCTTTATGGTACAAAAACACCATTAAATTAGAAGCCGTAAATAGCAAGGAAGATGTACTGTTGCATTTCGGAGCAGTAGATTGGCAATGTGACGTATACGTAAATGGCCAACAAGTGGGCAGTCATCAAGGTGGTTTCGATCCATTTTATTTTAATATCAGCAAATACCTTAAAAAAGGAAAGACACAAGAGATAGCGATCCGAGTGTGGGATCCAACGGATGAAGGTCCTCAACCACGTGGTAAGCAGGTGAAAAATCCGGAAGGAATTTGGTATACACCCGTTACCGGTATATGGCAAACTGTTTGGCTGGAAAACGTTCCAAAAACGTATATAGCTCATACCAAGCAAACTCCGGATGTCGACAAAAAATCGCTAACATTCTACGCGCAAGTAGAGGGCAGCCAAAGCGGTGATCAGGTTAAAGTCCTTGCACTGGATGGTGATAAAGTTCTGGCTGAACAGACTGTAACGGCAGGGTCAGAAGCAAATTTATCGATCCCCGGCGTAGAGTTATGGTCGCCATCGAACCCTAAACTTTACGATCTACGCGTATCGGTTCTTCGGAAAGGAAGGGTAATAGATGAGACGACAAGCTATTTCGCCATGCGTAAAATATCCATGGCCAAGGATGGTAAAGGTATTCAGCGGTTAATGTTAAATAACGAGTTCGTATTCCAGTATGGCCCATTGGATCAAGGGTGGTGGCCCGACGGTTTATACACGGCCCCAACCGAAGAAGCGCTATTGTTTGATATTGTAAAGACAAAAGAAATGGGCTTTAATACGATCCGTAAACACATTAAGGTAGAACCTGCTCGTTGGTACCGTTACTGCGACAGTCTTGGTTTGCTGGTATGGCAGGATATGCCAAGTGGCGATTTAGGCGGTAACCGTTGGGACAATCATCCAGGGCAGCTCTCAGGGTATAACTTGGATAAAGAACGTTCCGCTGAATCAGAAGCCTATCACAAGAAAGAGTGGAAAGCTATCATGGACGCTTTGCATAACTTCCCCAGTATCGTTGTGTGGGTTCCATTTAATGAAGCTTGGGGACAATTTAAGACCAAGGAGATTACCGAATGGACTATCCAATACGATCCGTCACGTTTGGTTAATAGTGCCAGCGGAGGCAATTTCTTGAAGACAGGACATATTTTGGATATTCACAACTATCCTGATCCTTCGATGCCCGACCCAGCATTATTTGGCGAAAAACAAGTATTGGTACTGGGCGAATTTGGTGGTTTAGGTTTGCCAATAGAAGGTCATACCTGGCAGGAAAAAAATAACTGGGGATACCAAAGCTTTAAAAATAAAGAGGAGCTTTTAAAGCGTTATACTAAACTGATCGAAGACTTAAAACGATTGATCCCATTAGGATTATCGGCTGGTGTATATACGCAAACAACGGATGTGGAGGTTGAAACGAACGGAATGATGACTTATGATCGTGAAGTGATCAAGATTCCTGAAACACAGTTGAATCAACTGCATCAGACGCTCTATCAACAGTCTATACAATAAGGGTTATATTAAAAATGGGACTAAATCGAGATGAAGAATCAAATTTAGTCCCACCTAATGAAGACAGATATGAAGATAAAATACTATGTTTATTACATATTGGGCTGTATAGCCCTTTCGTGTAATAACCCCGCAAGAGAAAACAACGCAAATGAGCGCAGCGTAAAAGAAACAACAGCGTTTGATAGCCAAATCGATGGTAAAGAAGCGAAGCTTTATACAATCAGCAATGGAAAGGGATTAACCGCAACACTCACGAATTATGGTGGCAGAGTTGTCAGTTTAACCGTACCGGATAAAGATGGTAAGCCTGTTGACGTCGTTTTAGGTTTTGCGACAGCGGCGGAATACAAGGCCGCTTCAGAGCCATATTATGGTGCTACGATCGGCCGTGTAGGGAATCGGATAGCGAAAGGGAAATTTGAATTGGATGGAAAGGCATATAGTATCTTTACCAATAATGGGCAAAACACCTTGCATGGCGGAAAAAAAGGGTTTCAGGACGTAGTGTGGGATGCAGAACAAGCAAGCGACTCTTCACTTGTTTTGCGATACCGTTCACCCGATGGTGAGGAAAATTTTCCAGGAAACTTAGAAGTTAAAATAACCTATACCGCCACTGCCAATAATGGATTGCGGTTTGATTACGAGGCAACTACTGATAAACGCACGCCCGTTAATCTTACGAACCATGCTTTCTTTAATCTGAACGGGGAAGGCTCGGGCACCATTAATAATCATCTTTTACAAATAAACGCAGATAGATATACACCAGTTGACAGCACCCTGATTCCGCTGGGTAATTTAGCTTCTGTCAAGAATACGCCCTTTGACTTCACAACAGCGCAAGCCATTGGTAGCCGCGTAGATCAGGACAATGAGCAATTAAAATTCGGAGGTGGGTACGATCATAATTTTGTACTCAACAAAGGGAATAAGTATGGTTTAGCAGCTACTATTACAGGTGATAAGAGTGGCATTGTTATGCAGATCTTTACCGACGAACCGGGATTGCAGTTTTATGGAGGCAATTTTATGAAGGGACAAAATACCCTGAAAAGCGGCGTGAAGGATGACTATCGAACATCTTTTGCTTTAGAGACTCAGCATTTTCCGGATGCCGTAAATCAACCGGACTTTCCGTCGATCATTCTGGACCCGGGCAAGGTCTACAAAACGACTTCGGAGTACGTCTTTTCCGTTACTAAATAGGGTGTAGAATGCATAAGTTTCTCCTTTTTTCGCTGCTCTATTTTGCGCTCGAATGTGCTGCTCAGGAGCCTGATCGATATAGCAATCCGGTATTCGAACCTGTACTGGCAGATCCATCCGTCATAAGGGATCCAAAGACGGGTTTGTTCTATGCATTCGGCACCGCTGACGACTGGGGAGATGGAAAAGGGCCGCGATGGGTACCCATGTTGCAATCAAAGAATTTAACCCAATGGCGTTACGTGAAAAATGCCTTGCGGCAAAAACCGCAATGGAAAGAAAAGGGAGGTGTTTGGGCACCGGATGTAAATCGAGTAAATGGGAAATATTACATGTACTACGCATTTTCTACTTGGGGAGATCCTAACCCTGGTATCGGTTTGGCAATTGCCGACTCCTTAAATGGAGATTTTATAGATCAAGGAAAAATATTTCTAAGCGCAGAGGTGGATGTGCCAAATTCTATTGATCCATGCTTTTTTGAAGATCGAGGTAAAAAATACCTTTTTTGGGGAAGTTTCAGTGATTTACCAACACAAGGAACTTATGCCATTGAACTTAGCGAAGATGGTAGATCGGTTGCTGATATCCGCAAAAAAACAAAAATAGCAGCTGGCGATTGGGAAGCGGTTATGATTCATAAAGAGGGCGATTACTACTACTTCTTCGGTTCAAAGGGCTCTTGCTGTGAAGGCTTAAACAGCAAATACCATGTGCTTATTGGAAGATCAAAGCATTTACTAGGACCTTATCTAGATAAAGAGGGGTATCCAATTACTGAAAGAGGACGAGGTACTTTACTGATTCAAGGGAATGACCGGTTTGTAGGAACAGGGCATAATGCCCGTCTTATTAGTGATGACAATGGGCAGGACTGGTTCTTGTATCATGGTTTCAATGCCCGGAAAGGAAAGTTAAGCAATGGTACGGATCGTCGAGTTCTACTCATGGAACCTTTGTTTTGGAAAGATGGTTGGCCTGAAATAAAAGGGCAAGGAACTTCTTCTGCCAAACAAAAGGCTCCTGTATTTAAATAACTCTTTCTCGTGCTGTTTTAACAGCTATTTACCTTACTTTATTCCTACTGTTAAAAACCTAAAGGAATTCGAATCGACTTGAATGATGGGCAGATTTCCGCTATGCTCGAATTTAAGATCAATAAATGCTGTTTTTCGAGGTGCAACCTGCCCATTTTTGAAATGGGTATGAAATACATAATGCAAGTTACCCTGCTTGTCTTGAATAAGGTCTCCATGGCCGGTGCCATCTTCCCCAATTAATCTTCTACTTATAATGGGATTGCCTCGATGCTTTTTCCACGGTCCCATGGGATGCGATGAAGTGGCATAACCAACGGCATAATCGGGGTTTCGAAAATCATTGGCTGAATAAAGAAGATAATAAAGTCCGGCATGTTTAATAACGGTAGGTCCCTCCGTAACAGGCCAGCGCGCGTCGGATGTATTTTCCCAAGGTTCATCAGCACGAAGGCATTCGCTGGCAGTTTCCTCTTTAATTTGACTTAAATCATTTGACAATTCCGCACAGTAGATTCGATTGCCATCCTGTAAGCGCACAAAATAGAGATAGGCTTTATTTTTATCAAAAAATATAAACGGATCGATTTGTTTGGTAGGTCCATTGAGGGCGCGTTTTGTGTCTTGCGTAAAAGGACCAAGTGGACTATCGCTGCTAGCGATCGCAATTTGTTCGTTAGCAGTATAAGCCATGTAAAACCTATTTTTATATTTAAAGACCTGCGGCGCCCAGAAGCCCATTGTGCCGAAAGTGTGGTCTTTATGCAAAGCGTAACCGTTACGATCGCGACCAACAGGACCTGTCCAGTTTTCGAGGTCTACGGAGCTATATACTTGAAAACCATCGGGTGATCCAGTACCGTACAAGTAGTAGGTGCCATTGTCATAAAAAATGTGAGGATCAGCTAAAGTAAGCGGTGCGGAATGGGTACTCGCATCTTCGATCTTAGGCCAGCCCTCCTGATAATGGATTCGCTTGATAAGGGCTACACGTCCGTAGCCATCTGGTTTACCCGTGTTGGGATTGATGGGAATGGCATGATAAGCGATAAAGATATTGCCCTTCGGATCGCGGAAAATGGAATTATGCCCCGGAGCCAGCCATAAACTATCCTTTTCAAGCAAAACACTCCTGTTCGACCCCTCAAAAACACCCAATCGTTCGAAGGGCCCAAAGGGGTTTCTTGCACGAGCGATCATCACCGCATAACTGGCTTGAGGCCCACAGCAATTATCACCTGAATAATAAAGATAATAATAGCCTTGGTGGTAATCTACCCATGCCCCTTCAATTAATTTATCGTATTGTGCTTCCTGCCCCGGATGCATAACGTCAATCGATTTTGAGCCCTCACGAAATGCTGACCAATCATCCGTCATTTCTTGCACCTTAATCGGCGCATGGCCTGACCCCCAATAGAGTAGTTTCTTTTTGGTTTTAGGGTCTATAAAGGCCATGGGATCGATATTCACAAACCCTTCTCCACATAATAAAGGTTTGCCCGAATCCTTAAACGGTCCAGCGGGGTGTTTAGCGTAAGCGACACCTAGGCATTTTCCGTTCCCCGATTCGCCGGAATAAAAAAGCACAAACTGATTTATGGCACTATCAAATAGCACGTGAGGAGCCCAAAAATCGCGATCCGCCCAGCTCGGCTTTTCGGGGAGAGCGTCGCCTAAAATAGTCCAATTTTGAAGGTCTTTGGAACGGGCCACCTGGATATGGGCTAGTTTATCATCGATATTGCTATTGGTTGCATAAGCGTAATAAAATCCTTCAGTGTAAATAATGGTTGGATCAGGAAAATCTTTATTGATGATCGGGTTCTTGATGGCCTGCCCGAACGAATAATGGATGAACAAAATCGATAGAATCGAAAAAATAAAGCGCCTCATGTAATAATTGGTTATTAGACCTCAAATAACGTAAAATGAAAGGAAAAGTGGCTCATCCGATTGTATCAAACTTTCGACAAATTATCTTTGGCTACACGTCTCGCCCAGGCCAGGTAGCATAGAAGCGTTAAGAACGGGTACTATCAACGAGCATATCACCACTTAACCAATTATTAATTTATTTGAATATAAATAAGACCTTATTTGTCTGTATCCGAATGAGGTCCGAACAAGGTCCGAATAAAAGCTGACTAAAGTCCTGTTTTATTGATGAGCCACTATATAGTCATTCATACTAAAAGTCAGATGCGACCTTGTTCGAAATGAAAAGAAATATTAAGTTTGAATTAGCCATGATAAAAAAACTAATCAGCGTATTCCTGTTTTGCCTGTTCGTAAAACTACTGTATTGTCAACCTTATTACTTCAAGCATTATCAGGTTGAAAACGGCCTTTCTAATAATGCGGTTATTTGCAGCATGCAGGATAGTAAAGGTTTTATGTGGTTTGGTACACGCGATGGTCTCAATCGATTCGATGGTTACACCTTTAAGGTCTTTAACCACAATCCACAGGATTCACTTAGCTTAGGAAATAATTTTGTACACAGCCTGTTTGAAGATCGCATCGGGAATATTTGGGTTGGGACCGACTTAGGAATCTATATCTATGATCCACTTACGGAGAAATTCAGCCACTTTGTTCATCATCAAGACGCGGCGATCGCTCATATTCAAGCAGACGGGGAAGGTAATATCTGGTATACGGCCTTTTCATCCTTAGTCCGATACCACACCCAAACAGGGCAAATTAAGAACTTCGGAAAGCTAGGAATGAGTTCAGTAGATGCAGTGTCAGTAAGTAAAATGGGTGTATGGGTCGGCTCTAGCAATGGTGAAATTAAGCTGCTTGAACCTAAATGGGAAAAGACAAAACGCTTTGAAGTTTTCGGAAAAAAATCGTCCATCGGTTCGAGACCGGTTACATGTCTTTTATGGGACGAGAACAAAGAAAGGCTCTGGATCGGCACAGCTAAGGAAGGACTAAAGTTATTATACCCGCTAGACGGATCCTATCAGGATCTATTGAAAAAAAGTGAAAATCAACTGCCCATTTATGTGCATGATATCAAAAGGACGGATGAGGGGCAATATATGGCAGCTACTGAGCTGGGCGTTTTCATCTACGAAGATCGACACAAACGCTTTGTACATTTAAAAAAGGAAGATAATAATCAATGGTCCATCAGTGATAACGCTGTTTATACTATTTGTCGTGATACCGAAGGTGGTATTTGGGTTGGCTCTTGGTTTGGAGGTGTCAGTTATTATCATAAGCAGCATACTTTCTTTGAGAAATTTTTTCCGCAAAAAGGAGAGAATAGTCTTATAGGAAGTGCTGTTCGTGAAATAACGGCAGACAGCTATGGAAATTTATGGATCGGAACGGAAAATGGTGGATTAAACAAATTGTCGCTGACAAGCGGAAGATTTGAACATTTTTCGGTTCAAGGTAAACCTCAAGAACTATCTTCTTCCAATATTCATGGCTTATTAGCGACTGGGGATACTTTATGGGTGGGAACCTTTCACCAGGGCTTAAACCTTATGCGTATATCCACCGGCGAAGTTTTTAAACAGTATACTGCTTCCAATGCGCCATTCCATTTGGGAAGTAATTTCATTTATACCATGTTACGCCTCCGTTCCGGCGAAGTACTATTGGCGACAGACAGAGGAATCTATCAATATTTATATGAAAGAGAGGGGTTTCAACTTGTACGTAATTTTCCGTCGAATATTTTTTATACATCGCTTTTTGAAGACCGGGAAGGTACGATTTGGGCGGGCTCTTGGCGAGATGGCTTATACTTTTACAATCCTAAAACAGGTAATAGAGGAAGGTATAGTCATCAACCGGGTAATATCGCTACGTTGACAAGTAATCGTGTGACTTACATTACGGAAACAAAAGACCGACAGCTCTGGGTCGCTACCGAGGAAGGGCTCTGTCGCCTGGACAAGTCGTTGGGAAAGTTTAAGCAGTATCAATTTCCTCAATCTATGCAAAGCCTATTGGTATGTACAGTACAAGAAGATAATCATGGGGACCTTTGGATCAGTACATCAAAAGGCTTGATCCGTTTTAATCCGCGCGCAAATACCAGTCGTTTTTTTGGAGTTGCAAACGGGCTTTTAAGCGATCAGTTTAACTATAATTCCGTTTATAAAGCACAAAATGGTATGTTATACTTTGGTACCGTAAAGGGTTTAATTCGTTTCAATCCGCGGCGATTACAAGACAAATCCTTTGTACCACCCGTTTATTTTACCGGATTTCAGGTTTATAATAAAGACCTGACGATTGGTGAAAACGGCTCGCCCTTGAAAAAGTCGATTACGTTTACCGATACCATCATTTTAAGACATAACCAATCTACCTTCAGTATCGACTTCGCTGCGCTTAGCTATACATCTCCTGAAATGACAGAATATGTTTACAAGATGGATGGCTTGGACCCCGATTGGACCCACCTTCAGGCAAACCGAAAGGCTTACTTTACTGAATTACCTCCCGGCGAATACATTTTTCGGGTTAGTACAATCAATAGTTTAGGGGTCCGTATCGGGAAGGAGGCAATCTTATCCATTCATATTTTACCGCCATTTTGGGCTAGTAAAGCGGCTTATCTTTTATATACCGTATTGATTATCGTATTAATCTATTATATCGTAGGCTCCTATCACCGCCGTCTGCGGGAAAAGAATAGGTTAAAATTGGAACAGCTTGCACATAAAAAAGAAGAGGAAATGTATCGCGCAAAAATAGAATTCTTCACGCAAGTTGCGCATGAAATAAGAACACCCTTGACCCTTATAAAAGGACCTATGGAGAAAATTATTAAACAAGTGGACGAAGTGCCGACTATTCGAAAGAATTTGTTGATAATGGAAAAGAATACCAATCGTTTGTTGGAGCTATCGGGGCAACTGTTAGATTTTAGGAAAACCGAGGAACAAGCCTTTGTGCTCACTTATCAACATCTTGAGGTAACACAATTTCTAAAAGATCAAGTAGAAAGGCTCGGTCCAACAGCGATGGAGTTGCGTATAAAGATTAAGTTAGAAGTGTTAAAGGAGGAATTATGGGTATATGTTGATGTAGAAGCCTTAGACAAAATGTTAAGCAACTTATTAAATAATGCACTTAAATATGCGGCTAGTAAAATTGTTATTCGTTTACAAAAGGAAGAACTCTTCTTTCGAGTCATTATCGCTAGCGATGGAGAACGAATACCTTCCCATCTACAAGAGAAAATTTTTGAGCCCTTCTACCGGATCAAAGGGAATACGAAATCTGTTGGTAGTGGTCTGGGCCTAGCTTTAGCGCGTTCGCTTGCCGAAATGCATCGAGGCAGCTTGATTTTAGATATTAAGAATAACGAAAACTTTAATACATTTGTATTATCGCTACCACTTAACCATAAAGAATCTGATCTATGATAAATACCCTACAAACCACTACAAACAAACCTGCTTTGCTGCTGGTAGATGATCACCGTGAAATCTTGGATTTTTTAGCAGATGATCTGCAGGAGCATTATCAAGTATTTACCGCTAATGACGGACGAGAGGCTTTGAACTTTTTAGCGGATGAAAGTGTACAGCTCATCATCAGTGATATTATGATGCCCGTAATGGATGGCTATGCTTTATGTGAGACCGTCAAATCTACCGTTGAATACTGTCATATTCCCGTTATTCTACTAACAGCAAAAAACACGTTGCAATCCAAGATACAAGGGCTGGAACTGGGTGCGGATGCTTATGTCGAAAAACCGTTTTCTCCAGAGTACCTGCAAGTTCAAATTGCCAATTTGCTGGCCAATCGGAATAAGTTGCGCGAGTACTTTGCATCCTCTCCATTGGTACACATAAAAACGATGGCCCATTCGAAGTCAGATGAATTGTTTCTCGAGAAATTAAACGATTTGATTCATCAGCGATTGGAAAATCCAAATCTAGACGTGGAGCATTTAGCCGACTTAATGTGTATGAGCAGGCCTACCTTATATCGGAAAATTAAAGCAATATCTAACTTAACCCCGAATGAACTGATTAATGTGGCTCGACTTAAGCGGGCTGCGGAATTGTTGGCTGAAGGCGGATTGAAAATATATGAGATAGCTGAAATGGTAGGATATAGTTCGCAGACCCATTTCGGTAGGAATTTTCACAAGCAATTCGGCGTTTCTCCTTCAGAATATGTAGAGAATCTTAAACAGCGAAACTGACTGTTTTTTTTTCTTGTAGGAACTTGTCAGTATGTTGATTGCTTAAGATTCGTCTGAGTGCAATCGAATGGGTATTTGGAAGCTTCTTGATACAGCTAAATTGACACAATATGCTGAAATATTGATACGCTTCGTTTAGCATTAACAAGCATGCAGCACCTACCTTTGGTTATCGACGAGGGAGTTCTTCGCTCCTTTTTTTACTAACCAATGAGAACGTATGCATACTAGTCAATTGTTAAATGGAAAGGGCAGTGTAATGAAGGTATTCTTTTTACTGATTTTCTTCATCTGCCTTTCGGTTTGCCTGTGGGCGCAAACCACCATCACCGGCTTAGTCCGGGACGAATCAGGCGCACCTTTAGCCGCCGTAAGTGTAAAGGTTAAGAATACAAATACGGGTGTTTCAACCAATCAAGAGGGGCGATACCGTATTGAAGTTCCCAATCAACAAGCCGTTTTGGTTTTTTCCTATGTTAGCTATACCACACAAGAGGTTGCCTTACAGGGAAAGGAGGAAATCAATGTAACCCTCTTGCCTGAAGAAAATTCGCTTGATGAGGTAGTAGTAGTAGGATATGGTACACAACAGAAACGGGATTTAACGGGCGCCGTTTCGGTGGTAAAAACATCTGAATTGACAAAAAGGCAAGTAACAACCATGGGAGAAGCGCTTCAGGGACTGGCGTCGGGTGTTAAAGTGCGCGGAGCAGGACGGCCTGGAGCGGAGGCCAGAGTGGAAATTCGTGGTTTGAAAAATTTAAGCGGTACCAATCCACTCTACGTGATTGATGGAATGATTACAACCGCCAATCGGGATTTTAACCCCAACGACATCGAGTCCGTACAAATTTTGAAAGATGCTTCTGCTGCGGCAATTTACGGCTCGCGCGCTGCTAACGGTGTGATTATCATCACAACAAAAAAGGGAGCCAAAGGGCCGATGAAGGTACAGTTCTCGGGAACAACGAGCGCGCAAACTACACCTCGCTACAAGTTGGCGCAAACAGAAGAGTTTGCCAGACTTAATTATATGGCCTATGACAATGCAGGAGCTACTAGACAAGATTTAGATTTAGGTCAAAATACCGACTGGCAGGATGCGGCTTTCCGTACAGGGAACATGCAAGATTTGAATCTCACTTTTTCGGGCGGTGGAGAGAGTGGTAATTACCTGGTATCGGGGAATTATTTTAAAAATGATGGAACCGTAATCAGCACCGGGTTTGATCGCATAAGCTTTCGCGTAAACACACAAGGTACCAAGGGTATTTTTAGTATCGGTGAGAACCTAGCAATCAGCAATGCAAAAGCTGATGAAATGTCGGGCAACCCTATTGCAGATGTCGTGCGGCTTTTGCCCACCATTCCGGTATATAACCCGAATAACCCGGGAGGATATGGATATGGTGATGAACGGAGGGCGCGGACCTTTGGTAGCAATCCCGTGGCGATTGCTGATTTGGATGATCGGTATAACGAAAATCTACGCATTCGCGGAAATGTCTGGTCTGAGTTGAAGCCGGTTGAATTTCTAAAGTATCGGTTTAACTTAGGTTACGAAACTAGCAGCGATCATTATGCCCATTTACGAAAGCAGGGTAACTGGTCCTTAAATCAAGAATTTCAACCTTCCATCGCCGATGAATATCGTGCTCGCTTTCAATCGATATTAGTAGAAAATACGCTAGCATTTAATAAAGACTTTGGTAAACATTCGGTTAACGCGGTAGTTGGTCAAACCTATCAACGGGATTTATATGCACGTATCTCCGGGATGAAAAGGAATTTAGTCCCTGATGGAAAGGGCGGCTATTACAGTGAGCTCGATCAAGGAAATGAGCCGCAGGCAGGTGGCTATCGGCAAGAAGCTATTATTTTATCTTACTTAGGGCGTATTGAATATAACTACGATAATCGTTATTTATTAAATGGTGTTATCCGTCGCGACGGAAGTTCTCGTTTGGGTCGATCCAATCAATGGGGAAATTTTCCCTCCATATCAGGAGCCTGGCGAATCAGTAATGAAAAATTCTTTCAGAAAGAATGGGTTAACGATTTAAAGTTAAGGGCTAGTTATGGACGGCTTGGAAATAGCACGACGAGTACAGACCTAGCTGGAAATAGTAGTGCCAATTATTGGGATTACTTAGCGGTTATCAACACATTTTCGACTATCGCCATGGGTCGTGATCAGTTGATTTATCCCGGTGCTACCCAGGTCGCGCTGGTTAACCCTGACCTCCGCTGGGAAACCTTGACGCAAAAGAATTTCGGTGTCGACGCTACGTTATTCAATAATAAAATTACGTTAACAGCCGAATATTTTATTGCCGATACGAAGGATGTCTTAACGGCCATGCCTATTGCATTGACAACAGGCCATGATGGAAGACCACCAATAGCCAATGCTGCAAGTCTCAAAAATACCGGTTTTGAACTTTCTTTGGGTTATAATGAAAGCAGCCGAGAGTTTAAGTATTATGTAAACACCAATATTACGACGCTCAAAAACAAAGTGACAAGCTTAGGGTATGGTCGGAACAACATTTTTGTGGGGAATACCGTCACGCAAGTCGGGCAATCTGCCGGTATGTGGTATGTGCTGGAAACGGATGGGCTTTTCCAATCCCAAGAGGAGGTAGACAATTATAAGAATGCAGAGGGAAGAGTTATACAACCTTCGGCCAAACCAGGTGATATACGGTTCAAAGACCACAATGGTGATGGACAGATTACAAATGATGATAAATTGGTGCTAGGATCTCCTTGGGCAGATGTTGAACTGGGAATTAATCTAGGTGCTTCTTATAAGAACCTTTCTCTTACCATGAACTGGTTCGGTGCTTTCGGCGCTACGGTCTACAACGGTTATCACAGCTTAGTAGATCGTTTTGATGATAACTCCAATTATCGCGCCGGCATACAACCCTGGACGCCTGAAAATCCTAATACAGATGTGCCAAGAATGTACTACGGTTCTACGCTGAACTCGCGCGGAGACACCGACCGCTGGCTTGAAAGCGGTAATTTTATGCGTCTTAAATACATCAGTTTATCATATACACTTCCTGAAAGCTGGTTGAAACGCATTGGCTTCCAAAGCGGACAGGTAACACTTTCGGGACAAAACCTGCTGACCTTTACCGGCTATAAGGGGCTCGACCCCGAGTTTAACAATACGAATATATACGAACGCGGGTTTGACAATTTTAGTTATCCAAATCTCAAGACCTATTCGCTGGGTTTGCAATTTGGATTTTAAATTTAATTAGGATACATCATGAAAGGCTTATATATATTGCTCTTTATCTCCCTTTTAACGCTTTGTGGAAGTTGTAAAAAGGATCTATTGAATATAGAAAACCCGAACACACCGACGACGGACGTGTTCTGGAAAACGGAGGAGGATGCCCAGAGAGGTGTCAACTCTATTTATGCTATGTTTTATAAACCGGCTTTGTGGTCGAGATGGATATACTTTCGATTGGATCTTACTTCTGACGAAGGATTTAGCAAAAGTCCTTGGATAGAGTTAGGCGATTGGACGCGATTTCAATATGTGAATTACAATTTCGGCGAAGGAAATGTCTTCACTTGGAAGGATACGTACAAGGCCATCTTTCGATGCAATCAAGTATTAGACAATGTGCCAAATATCACTTTTGCCGACCCGGTAAAAAAAGACAGAATATTAGGGCAGGCTAAGTTTTTAAGAGCATTACATTATTATTACGCGGCTTTATTATGGGAGAATGCTCCACTGGTTCTCAAAACCTCTAAGCCTGATGATTTGCCTCTTCAAAGCACCTTGGCAGAAGTTTGGGCGCAGGTTGAAAAGGATTTAAAAGAGGCCCTGGAAGTGCTCCCGGTTGAATGGGATGACAATAATGTCGGACGGCCAACAAAGGGTGCTGTCAACGCTTATTTGGCAAGGGCATATATGCAACAGCATAAATGGGCAGAAGCTAAACAAGCATTGGATTATTTCTTTACCGGTGAAGGTAATGGTAAATATAGCTTGGTAAGCGATTTTCAGGACAATTTTACCCACACTAATGAAAATAATAGCGAGTCTGTATTTGAAATTCAATTTTCGGACGTAAACAAAACACCGGAGGATGCCGATGGCCCCGGCCAAATGATGAGCAGTCAGCGTGCACAATTCTTTGCGCCAAGGAGTATCGGTTGGTCAGATGGTCAGGCGCGTTACTGGATTGTAGACGAGTTTAAGAAGGAAAAAACAGTCGACGGAAACATTGATCCTCGACTGCGTTATACCCTATTCTATCCCGCTTTGGAAGCAGATTTTGGCGATAAAGTATATGGCAGAAGTTGGCAATGGGACGCGAATGAAGCTTGGTTTCGTAAATATGCCCGAGATTACTTTCGCGATAACGAGGATTACTATGCGCAAAATAATTTCCGTATGGTACGTTATGCTGATATCTTGTTGCTCTATGCAGAGGTCTTGAATGAGTTGGGAAGTACAAGCGAGGCGATTACCTATGTTGATCAGGTGCGGAGCCGTGTAGGATTACCAAACTTGGCGGTTAATCATGCCGCTGCAACACAAGATGCCAATGCTTTTAGAGAACGACTGAAGATGGAGCGGGAATTGGAACTATGTGGAGAAAGTGTGCGCTGGGCAGATTTGAAGCGTTGGGGTGATTTGGAAACGCAAGAGAAGGTGGCAGCTGTTGCCGAGCGGGATCCGGATTTTAAGAATTTCGTGGTTGGTAAACATATTCGTCTGCCAATTCCGCAAATCGAGGTGTTAAATAATCCTAACTTAAAGCAGAATTCGGGATATTAATCAGCGATCAAATCAATGAGAGGTGCCTTTCTTTTAGTGTTTCTATTTTGCTTTTGTGCAACGCAGATATATGGACAGCCTATTGTTTGGGATCGGGGCTCGATGCGAAAAGTATCGGCCCCGGCCAAGCATTACACGAGTTATCCTAGAATGATTGAGCTGCAGGATCAATCTTGGCTATGCATTTACGAATCGGATGGGGATATCGTATGCGCTGAAAGCGTGGACAAAGGCAATTCGTGGAAAAGAATCAGTATTGTAGCAGAACGTAAACCGAGCGTGAATATGTGCGTTCCGAGCATGATTCAGCTGAAAGATGGTTCACTTTTAGCTATGTACAACCCAAGACCAACAAAGAATAATACGGAACATCACTTTGAGATCAGAACAAAAAAAAGCAACGATCTGGGATTAACCTGGCATGATGAACGTTTAGTTTATCAAGCGGGAAATGAATTTAAAAACGGCTGTTGGGAACCAGCTGCTATACAATTGCCAGACGGAGCAATCCAACTGTTTTTTGCTAACGAAGGTTTGTACTTAAGCAGCGATGAACAGAATATCTCGCGATCTACATCCTTTGATAATGGCTTAACTTGGTCTAAAGTGCCAACGATTGTAAGTTTTAGAGCTGGTTTCCGTGATGGTATGCCGGTACCCTTATTAATTGACGATCATAGGTTAGCAATTGCAATCGAAGATAATGGTATGCAGCAATTCAAACCCTATATAATTTATGGGAATGCAAAGAATGATCAAGCCTATCCGGTGCTGGCTAAGGATTCGAATCGTGCTTATGCCTTAAAGCATAAGCTGGCAGATTCGATTTATGCAGGTGCCCCATATTTGTGCCGAACACAAAACGGGTTAACGCTGCTTTCCTACCAAGGGACCGAAGGGCGAAAAAATAAAATGAAATATGCTGACATGAAAGTAGTGGTCGGAGATCGATTTGCTGCTAATTTTGAGCATTGCACGACGCCTTTTCTTATTCCTCCAGATAAATCGGCTTTATGGAATAGCCTAGCAGTTACCTCCGATGGTACTGTTGTTGCCCTGACAGCCACCAATGCCTTTGGTAAAGGCCAAACGGAAATATGGATAATTAAAGGGCAACTAAAACATCGGGAGCCTGAAAGGTAAAGTAAAGATTGGTAAAATTGATGTTGCAAATGGAGGGAAATTTTTGTTTCGCTTAAATATTTATTTTAGCTTTAACACTTCTAGTAGGCTGATAAGTATCTCGTTCAATACAAAATCAGCTAAATAACAAGGACGAAGAATATCCTGATCTATTTTAGTCGATCTTTTAAGCAAGCTAAACAATGAATAAAACCGACAATAACAATTCCCGAAGAAAGTTTCTAAAAAAATTCGGTAGTTCTGCTGTGCTGGCAGCAGCAAGTCCGAGTTTATTAAGTGCAGCAACGAATTTTGCCGATAAGCACGTTCAAATCTTAAAAAAGCGGGGCAGGGTACCTGCTAATGACCGGATTAATATTGCAGCAATAGGTTTGGGTATTATGGGGTTTGGCAACCTAAAAGCGGCACTAAGCAGAGAGGGGATTGAGCTAGTTAGCGGGGCCGACTGCTATGACGGACATTTACAAAAGTTAAATGAGTTGTATGGTAGCCATGTTAAAACAACGCGTCACTACGAGGAGATTTTAGATGACCCGGGAATTGATGCGGTGATCATTTCGACACCGGATCATTGGCACGCCCGGCAAGCGATCGCTGCGATGAAAAAAGGGAAGGCTGTATACTGTGAAAAGCCATTGGTGCATAAAATTGAAGAAGGCGAAGCTTTGATTCGGGAACATCGGAATACAAAAGTAGCCTTTCAGGTAGGAAGTCAATGGGCAAGTTCTATTGTTATTCATAAGGCAAAAGAGTTATACCAACAAGGAGCCATCGGAAAGCTGAATTTTGTGGAAGTTTATACCGATAGATTCGATGCAAAGGGCGCTTGGCAATATTCCATTCCACCGAATGCTTCAGAAACTACATGCGACTGGAGAACGTTTCAAGGCGGAGCAACGGCGCTTCCTTTTGATCCGGTACGTTTTTTCCGATGGAGAAATTATCAAGCCTATGGTACAGGCATGGCAGGTGATTTATTTGTGCACTTGTTTACTCGCTTGCATACCATTACAGGCTCGCTGGGGCCAGAGAGAATTTATGCAACCGGAGGGCTGAATTATTGGAAAGACGGACGTGACGTGGCGGACTTGATGTTGGGGTTATTTGATTATCCTGAAACG
This sequence comes from Olivibacter sp. SA151, assembly GCF_054130995.1. Classification (NCBI taxonomy): domain Bacteria; kingdom Pseudomonadati; phylum Bacteroidota; class Sphingobacteriia; order Sphingobacteriales; family Sphingobacteriaceae; genus Olivibacter; species Olivibacter sp. SA151. The sequence continues at coordinate 968,498 of NZ_CP096391.1, forward strand.
CAGCAGCATCCCGCTTTCAACCTTTCTTTACGCGTTAACTTTGTAGATGGTTCCGGAGGGGGTGATAGCATGCGCCTTGTAGGTAATGAAGGAGAAATGGTTTTGGATGGAAATAGTGTCAGTATTCGAAATAAAAAGCTTCCACAAGCACCTGGTTACGGAGGTTGGGACACTTTTGAAACTTTTCCCGAGAAAGTGCAACAGGAATTTGTGTCTCAATACAATGAAAAATATCAGGGCATCAGACCACAGGTATTATCAGTAGGAGAAAATATTTTTCAGGCGCCCAAGGGTTACGATATGCGCGTGGACCACTTTGATGACTGGTTTAATGCTATACGGACTAAAGGTGTTGCCATAGAAGGCCCTGAGTTTGCCATGCGAACCGCAGGACCAGCTTTAGCGGCGAATATCAGTTATAACGAAAAGCGGATCGTCCATTGGGATCCAAGTCAAATTAGACAGAAGCAAAGTTCATAACTTCTCTGCATTTGTCAGTTAGCCATTGAAAGCCGGCTGCCTCAGCTGGCTTTTCAAATAATTTGGAGCCCATACCTACCGCACTAACACCTGCTGCAAACCATTTGGAAATACTATTTTCATCAGGATTAACTCCACCTGTAGGCATAAAAAGCATGTCAGGAAAAAGCGGTTTAATAGCTTTTAGAAAGTCTGGACCTAAACTGCTTCCCGGAAACAATTTTACCAGGGGTGCCCCCAGAACTTCTGCGGTATTGATTTCTGTAGGAGTCATGCATCCGGGTATCCATAGAACGTCTACGTCCAATGTAATTGCAGCAATTTCCGGCTTCACAATTGGACTTACGATAAAATCAGCTCCCAAGGAAAGGTAGTCTTCGGCCTGTTTGGCCGACTTAATGGTGCCTATGCCTAGGTGTAATTCCGGTAATTGCGCGTCGCGAAAAGCTTTCAATTCTTTAAAATTTACCAAGGCTTGACTACCTCTGTTAACAAATTCAAAGACGCGAATACCGCCATCATAACATGCTTTCACGGTATCTAAACATGTTTGTAGGTCATCATGGTAATAAACCGGAATGACTGGATATTTTTTTATTTGTACAATACTTTCTTCAATTGTTTTCATTTTTTTTAAAGTAAAAAGTAAAAAGTAAAAAGTAAAAAGTAAAAAGTAAAAAGTAAATTTCACTAACAACTAACAACTAATAACTGCCGTCTCCTAAATCACCTTTAACGAATAACTTTTTAAAGCCGGCAGAAGTTGCTATGTCAATTACCTCCTGGTTTTCTTTTCCGGTAGTAAGCGCGCGAATGAGTCCGCCCATAAAGGCGTCCCCGCTTCCAATCCGATCGATCACTTCATTCGTCTCTAGTGTTTGTGATACATAATGCCCCTTTTGAGTATGATAGGTGCCATAGAAAAGATTGTGAGACGGGTTATCCATGAATCGGAAAGTATAGGCTATGTGCTTACAGTTTTCGAATCGCTTGAACACTTCTTGGGCCGATTGATTGGCATGTTCCACATAAGTTTCTTTCGTAGTGTTACGATCAAGGTCGGGATCTACGGAAGTGCCCAACATGGTGTTGGCTGCCCAGATGTTACCCATAATGACATCGCAATAATCGACTAAGGAAGGCATTACGTCGATAGGGGACTTGCCATAGTTCCACAGTCTATTTCTGTAATTCAGATCAACCGATATAATAAGCCCCTTTTTCTTGGCTGCTTGTAGAGCCTCTTCGCAAACGGCGATCATGTTTTCATTTAAGGCTGGAGTAAGGGCTGTCCAATGGAACCAGTTGTGGCCTTCCAATACATTGTCCCAATCAATGTCTCCAGTTTTAAGCGCGCTGAATGAAGAATATTTCCGATCGTAGACCACTTCTCCTTTGCTAAGCCCATTGGCCGACAAAAGGAAATAAAGGCCTAGCCGATCACCTGCAAATCGGCATTGGCTAATGTTTACGCCTCGCTCCTTTAGACTGTTAAGAGCTTGGTTTGCCAACTGATTGTCGGGCACACAACTTATGTACGAGACTTGCGCATGCATACAGGCTAAAGAAGAAGCTACATTTGCTTCCGACCCGCCAGCGTAAATAGAAATGCCTTCGCTTGCATTGATAAAATGACCGGTCTGTGTGCTGACCCTTAGAAGAAATTCGCCAAAGACGGCTATCCGATTACCTTCGTTTAAACTCATGAATTAAATTTTTTAAGGCAAGCCTAATGATAATAGATCATGACAAGTATCTTGCTGGAAAGCATAGCTGTTGTGTCTTGTCAAGAGTGGCTAGTTTTTTTGTCGAAAATAGTTATTATTCCCGTGTATAAAAATATCCATTCCTTTTAAAACTACGCAATCGATATCGTAAATTCTTTTCGCAAAATAATTGAAATCGATTTTAATTTGTTAAAATTGAATCTTAATAGTTCATTATTGATTCTTGCCAAAGACAACTGAGCCCTTTATAAGCTGTTAAATTCTTTGCAAGGCATCTTTTTGATGAGTTGATATAAAAAGCTAAGCAATGAATAAAACTTCACCTTTTTCTTTAGAAAATAAAGTTATTGTTATTACCGGTGCAACCGGTGTGTTGGGTAAACACTTTTCTTTAGCCGTAGCTGAAGCTGGAGCAAGGGTGGTTGTCATGGGTAGAAATAAAGAACGCGCCGATGCGGTAGTTGAGCAAATTAAGGGTGTTGGTGGTGAAGCAATTGCTGTTTTAGCAGATGCGATGGATGAGGATCAAGTGCTTCTTGCCAAAGAGCAGATTTTGCAACATTTCGGAACCATCGATGGTTTAGTGAATGCTGCAGGTGGTAATATTCCAGGGGCGACTATATCGCCCGATCAGAATCTTTTTGATGCCAAGATAGCTGATACAAAAAAAGCAGTTGATTTAAATCTCTTTGGTACAGTGATACCTACGTTTATATTCGGGAGAGTAATTGCAGAGAAGGGAAGGGGTTCTATTGTGAATATCTCCTCTCTTTCGGCACATCGACCTATAACCCGTGTATTGGGATATACAATGGCCAAAACTGCCATTGAAGGTTTTACGAAATGGATGTCTGTAGAGTTAGCACAGCGTTATGGTGATGGTGTGCGTGTGAATGCGATATCACCGGGTGTTTTCCTCACGGAGCAAAATAGAACTTTACTAACCAATGCCGACGGATCGTATACAGATAGAGCAAATCGATTCGTAAATGGAACTCCTTTTGGCCGATTGGGTAATCCTGAAGAGTTGAAAGGAACCCTGGTATATTTATTAAGCGATGCTTCTGCTTTTGTGAGCGGAACAAGTATTTTAGTTGATGGTGGTTTCAACACCTATTGTGGCGTTTAAATTCCGGGTATTTAGTCTTTAGGCGCGGGCTCTGGAAATCACTGTTGGCTATCAGTCGTTGGATAGCTGTAACAGCGGTTTATAGTTTAAGTTTTCGCCTAATAGTCATATCATTTAATTTAATCTAAAAAGAACTATGAAGTTATTACAAAGTTGGCGTTGGTATGGACCAAATGATCCGGTGTCCTTACAAGATGTAAAGCAGGCAGGTGCTACAGCGATTGTAACGGCTCTTCATCATATTCCACATGGAGAGGTATGGCCGCTAGAGGATATTAAGGAACGCAAGCGGATTATTGAAGCAGCGGGACTTACCTGGGCCGTAGTAGAAAGCGTTCCGGTACATGAAGCCATCAAAACTGATCGGGAGGACGCAGAAAAATACCTGAAAAACTACATACAAAGCTTAGAAAATCTTGCAGTCTGCGGTATTAAAACCATATGTTATAATTTTATGCCCGTGCTCGACTGGACCCGTACCCAGTTGGATTTAGTAATGAAGGATGGGTCAAAGGCTTTATATTTTGATTGGACAGATTTAGCGGTGTTTGACTTGTTTATTTTGAAACGGAAAGGGGCGGAGCATAATTACCCAACATCGATATTGGAGAAGGCGAAGGAGCGGTATAGTACGACCAATCAGGATGTATTAGCGAAGTTGAGTGAAGTTGTTTTGATGGGTATTCCTTCCGAAGACCCAATCGGCTTAGGTGATCTACAAAAGAGTATCGAAATTTATAAAGAGATTGGTACGGATGGCCTACGTAAAAATCTGCTTAAATTTTTAGCGGCTATTTCGCAAGTATGCGAGAAGCATGGAATTCATATGACCATCCATCCGGACGATCCTCCTTATCCAATCTTGGGCTTGCCGCGTGTAGTTAGTAATAAGGATGATTTATTGTTTTTGATGAAGGAAGAGCCCCGGGAATTTAATGGCCTTTGTTTCTGTACCGGTTCTTTGGGAGCCGGTATAAGCAATAACATCCCTGACATTTTAGAATCGGTCAAAAACCGAGTTCATTTCGCGCATTTGCGGAATGTGAAAAAAGACGAGGAAGGTAATTTTTATGAAGCAGACCATTTAGATGGAGATGTGGATATGTACGCGGTTATGAAGATTCTTACAGAGGAAAATCAAAAACGTGAGCTGCCCATTCCCTTTAGGCCCGATCATGGACATCAAATGCTTGATGATTTACATAAGACCTCGAACCCTGGTTATTCTGCCATCGGAAGGTTACGTGGCTTGGCTGAATTACGTGGTTTAGAATTAGGGATACTCGGAAGTTAATTGGCTATTGTGATAGATTTGCTAATCATTTTATTATTGATATTAAGTAGGGAATATGAAAGAATTTCTTGACGAAGACTTTTTGTTACAGTCGGATCTGGCGGTGCGTTTATATAATGAGTACGCGAAAGACTTACCCATTATTGATTATCATTCCCATTTACCCCCGGATGTTATTGCTGCTAATCAACACTTTTCGAATATCACGCAAATATGGTTGGCGGGTGATCATTACAAGTGGCGAGCACAGCGGGTTTTGGGAATCGATGAAAAATATATTACAGGAAATGCGTCCGATCAGGAGAAATTTAAAAAATGGGCTGCATGTGTGCCCTACACGGTGAGAAATCCACTTTATCACTGGACGCATATGGAACTAAAAAAACCTTTCGGTGTTCAAGAAATACTAACAACAGAGAATGCTGATCGGATATACGAAGTAACTAGCAATAAATTACAAGATCCGGCGTTTACACCACGCGGCTTACTTACACATTTTAATGTGGAGATGGTAGGAACAACGGACGATCCGCTCGCTAATTTGACTGAACATGAGCAAATTGCTGCATCTGATTTCGCTACCCGAATATTACCCTCTTTTCGTCCTGATAAGGTATTCAATTTAAGTGGTGGTGATACGTTCAGACAGTACATTTCCTCGTTAGCAGAAGTTTCGGATGTGGTGATTAAAGATATCGACTCGTTGTTAGAAGCCTTGCAGAAGCGGGTGTTTTATTTTCATGACAAGGGTTGCCGCATAGCTGATCATGGCTTGGCTCATATGCCAACGATTCACTTTAACAAAGCTGAGTTGGAAAAGGTCTTCAAAGAAGTTTTACAAGGAAACGATTCGAAAGCGTTGGCTAGTCAGGACGCCTTTACAGGATGTGTGCTTCAAGCTTTGTGTAAAATGTACCATCAACAAGAATGGGTACAGCAGTTTCATTTGGGTGCTTTACGGAACAACAATACACGATTACTTAAAGAGCTGGGACCCGACACCGGATATGATTCAATAGGTGATTTTCAGCAAGCATCTAATCTTTCTGCCTTTTTGAATTTACTTGAGAGCGAAAACCAGTTAACAAAGACTATTTTATATAATTTAAACCCTTCTGATAATGAGGTATTTGCATCTATGACGGGCAATTTTCAATCAGGAGGCATTATTGGTAAGATACAGTTTGGTTCAGGCTGGTGGTTTTTAGATCAATTGGAAGGAATGACGAATCAAATGAATAGTTTATCAAATATTGGTTTGATTGCTTGTTTTATCGGTATGTTGACAGATTCAAGAAGCTTTCTATCATATTCACGACATGAGTATTTTCGCCGCTTACTTTGTAATCTGTTTGCCTCCGATATAAACAATGGCTTACTGCCAAAAGATATCAATTGGATCGGTAAAATTATTAAGGATATCTGTTATTATAATGCCAAAAATTATTTCCCTCTATAGGACACAAGATAAAGAGGTTTTCCGCCGGCCTCTTCATCTTTGTTATACCAGTCGCCTGCTGGAAGCCCGCTCATGGAGTTGGGCAGCCAGGTAAACGGTTTGCTTTTCCTCCTCGTCTGTACCTTCGATAATATCAATTAATCGGTTAGCGGCGGCTTCACCTATTGCAATTGCGGGTTGATAAATAGTGCTGAGGGGCGGGTGTAATGAATTTGCAAGGCTTGTATTGGTGAACCCAATGAGTGCCATATCTTGTGGGATTTGATAACCCATTTCCTGAAGTATAGAAATGCTGGAAGTGCTGATTTGGTCGCTTAAGGTAAGAAGCGCTGTCGGCGGGACAGTTAAAGCGCTGAGTTTTTGCATCGCTTGGTGAATACTCTCTTCTAATAGGGCTGTAGTCTGTAAATTACAGGGTTGTATATATTCATCCATCAATTCAATCCTATGGTCACGTAATGCTTTTTTATAACCTTCCAAGCGTTGAATATTAATATTTAGACTTGTGTTACTATGTAATACGGCAATTCGCGTATAGCCATTTTTTATAAGATGTTCGGTTGCTTGGTAAGCGGCGTCCAGGTTATTGATACTGACTCTTGGAACGTCCAGTTCATCGCTATATCGATCAAATAAGACAATAGGTAATCCTAATTGCTGAAATTTTTTTAAGTGGTCGACATTAGGCGTTTCGCAAGCTGGCGAAATGAGTAAACCGTCAATCGAGCGACCATAGAGTACCTCAGTACATTTTATTTCTTGTACGTGCGATTCCTTACTTTGCATGATCATGATACTGTAGCCCCGTTCATTGCAGGCACGGTCAATACCATTGAGCATTTGGGATACAAAACTGTTGTCAATGGCACATATTACTACTCCTATGGTGCGACTTTTTCCCTCTTTAAGGCTTTTGGCGAGCGTATTAGGTTGATAGCCAACCTGCTCGGCGTAGGCTATCACCCTCTTTTTTGTGTCTTCCCCGATTTCGTAACTGTCTCGGAGCGCCTTAGAGACGGTTGAAGTAGATAAGTTCAACGCTTTGGCTATATCTCGTAAAGTCATAATAGTGATTATCCTAGCTGATTATAGGTTAATAATTCGCCATTCTTTTGGGTAATAGTTGTTTACCCGATTCGGTAGTATTTTCATCCATCCCAAGGGATGTCCGTCATAGCAGGCTAAAACCCAGCCCTTCACTTCTGTTGTTAACTGAATTTCTGCTTTTCTTAAATATTGCAAGGCGGTTTCTAAAGAAAGCTCAATGCGAGGTATTTGATTACTAATAGCTGTACTTAAGGCAAGCTCGTGATGTGGAAGTAATTCTTTTTTTGTAAGCCTTCCTACGTTTGTTCCCGCCTTTTTCAGATACAAAACATGTTGAAGTGCTTTTACATTTAGTTCGTGTTGTGTCGGAATAATAAGTATATCGTCCTTAAAAAGGAGTCCGGTAAATTCGGTTTCGATTTTTATCCAATTCTTTAAATATGCTTTATCTAATTGAGTCTTTTCGATTTTAATTTTTTTCGTATTAAAAGTGGGCTGATTTTTTTTCTTACGGAAACAGGCGACGTAAAAACCTTCGCCTCTCACTTTGTGTGGATAAAAGCGATAACCATGACATTGAAACTTTGGAGATCGTGTTTCCTCTATTTGCCAAGCAAGATCATGGGGGATTGGAATGGATTGCATATCATGATTGGCAACCAACCAATCTGCGATCTCTTCATTTTCTTCTATAGAATAGGAACAAGTGGAATAAATCAATATGCCATCTTCCTTAAGCGTGGAAAGACTATCTGATAGAATTCGCTGTTGCCTTTGACTGCACAAATTTACTGTTTCCTCAGACCACTCACTGATGGTTTGTTCGTCTTTCCGGAACATGCCGGAACCTGAACATGGAGCGTCAACCAGCATGAGGTCGAAGAAACCAGGTAACCTGTTAAAAGACTGTGGATCATTATTAGTAACCACAACATTGAAATTTCCCCATTTTGTCAAATTATCTGCCAGAACGTTAACCCTGGTTTTTATAATTTCGTTTGAGACTAATAAACTATCAGGGTGTAATACGCTATTTAATAAAGTACTTTTTCCACCAGGTGCAGCACATAGATCGAGTGCTAAAGAGGCTTTCTTATCTATATTGAGCGAGCGAATAATATGGTCGATAAACATAGATGAAGCTTCTTGAACATAATATGTGCCTGCGTGAAATAGCGGATCTAATGTAAATATAGGGCGTTCATTCAAATAATAACCTGTAGGACACCAAGGGATGTGATCTGTATTTTCAAAAGCTTTCGTCCATTTTGTCGGATTGAGGCGTATCGAGGTGATCTGTTCCTGCTGCCGATGTACACGACGGAATTCCTCCTCGTCAATTTGGAAGTCTTTCTTTAATGCTGTGATAAGCTTAGAAGGCAAAAAATTGCTCATAGTATTTACAAACCTAACATGAAATTATGAGATTTAGAACATAAGCGATTAAAAAAGAACATTGAATGGCTCAATGATTAGGGTATCGTGTAATCATTTTTTTCCCGATTTAATGAATGTTTGTCTGATGAAAGATTATTATTATAAAAAAAACGGTTTGATTTCCAGTTTGTTGTAAAAAAAGCTGTAGTCAGGGGCGCGAAACATTTGGGGGAACGGGGGAAATTCGTATCTTTGCCATCCCGTTCGGAAGGCGGGCGCTCCGCAAACGAAGGGATGCGGTTGTTTTTTGAAGTACGGAGGTGAACGGCAGGGGAGGAAAAAATATTTTAAAAAAATATTTTGGAGAAAAGAAAAAAGCTGTTACCTTTGCACTCCCAATCGGGAGAGAGGGGGCGACGGAACGGGCGCGATGCCCGGGAAGGTGAAAGAAAAAAACAGGAAGTACCGGAGGGGAGACCCGATGGATACGGCGGAGGCCGAAGCGTGAGCGGAGGCGTTTAAAGTTCTTTAAGAAATCAGATTCATGTAGCGTAACGGACGGCCTGTTTTTTGGCGAAAGTCAAAAGGACAGGCCTGAACGGTCCGTCGGCCGGAAGATACAAAAAAGATCGGAAGGCTGCACTGAAAGAAGTGCGAATGCCGAGATCGGAAACTTAACATTATACAATGGAGAGTTTGATCCTGGCTCAGGATGAACGCTAGCGGCAGGCCTAATACATGCAAGTCGAACGGGATCGGGGGCTTCGGTCCCCGTGAGAGTGGCGCACGGGTGCGTAACGCGTGAGCAACCTGCCCGTCCCAGGGGGATAGCCCGGAGAAATCCGGATTAATACCGCATGAGAATGCAGGTCCGCATGGGCCTTCATTTAAATATTCATAGGGGACGGATGGGCTCGCGTGACATTAGCTGGTTGGCGGGGTAACGGCCCACCAAGGCGACGATGTCTAGGGGCTCTGAGAGGAGAAACCCCCACACTGGTACTGAGACACGGACCAGACTCCTACGGGAGGCAGCAGTAAGGAATATTGGTCAATGGGGGGAACCCTGAACCAGCCATGCCGCGTGCAGGAAGACGGCCCTACGGGTTGTAAACTGCTTTTGCACGGGAATAACCCCCGGTATGTATACCGGGCTGAATGTACCGTGAGAATAAGGATCGGCTAACTCCGTGCCAGCAGCCGCGGTAATACGGAGGATCCGAGCGTTATCCGGAATTATTGGGTTTAAAGGGTGCGTAGGCGGCGCGCTAAGTCAGGGGTGAAAGACGGTGGCTCAACCATCGCAGTGCCTTTGATACTGGCGCGCTTGAATGTACCTGAGGTAGGCGGAATGTGGCAAGTAGCGGTGAAATGCATAGATATGCCACAGAACACCGATTGCGAAGGCAGCTTACCAAAGTACGATTGACGCTGAGGCACGAAAGCGTGGGGATCGAACAGGATTAGATACCCTGGTAGTCCACGCCCTAAACGATGAACACTCGATGTCGGCGATAGACTGTCGGCGTCCAAGCGAAAGCGTTAAGTGTTCCACCTGGGGAGTACGCCCGCAAGGGTGAAACTCAAAGGAATTGACGGGGGCCCGCACAAGCGGAGGAGCATGTGGTTTAATTCGATGATACGCGAGGAACCTTACCCGGGCTTGAAAGTTACTGAATTGTCCAGAGATGGACAAGTCCTTCGGGACAGGAAACTAGGTGCTGCATGGCTGTCGTCAGCTCGTGCCGTGAGGTGTTGGGTTAAGTCCCGCAACGAGCGCAACCCCTATGTTTAGTTGCCAGCACGTAAAGGTGGGGACTCTAAACAGACTGCCTGTGCAAACAGAGAGGAAGGCGGGGACGACGTCAAGTCATCATGGCCCTTACGTCCGGGGCTACACACGTGCTACAATGGGGGGTACAGAGGGCAGCGACACCGCGAGGTGAAGCCAATCTCAGAAAGCCCCTCACAGTTCGGATCGGGGTCTGCAACTCGACCCCGTGAAGTTGGATTCGCTAGTAATCGCGTATCAGCAATGACGCGGTGAATACGTTCCCGGGCCTTGTACACACCGCCCGTCAAGCCATGAAAGCCGGGGGTACCTAAAGCATGTAACCGCAAGGAGCGTGTCAGGGTAAAACCGGTAATTGGGGCTAAGTCGTAACAAGGTAGCCGTACCGGAAGGTGCGGCTGGAATACCTCCTTTCTAGAGGGCCCTCGGGCCGTTCGGTTACGCCATGAAGATTTCTTGAAAAAAGAGAAAGAGAAAAAAGAGGAAAGTGCCACAGTGCCCCTTCGGGGTCACCGGTGCGGAAGCGAAGCAGTCCCGTAGCTCAGTTGGTCAGAGCACTACACTGATAATGTAGGGGTCAGCAGTTCAAATCTGCTCGGGACTACCTGAAAGGGAGGATGGTCACGGGGACAGGCCGCAGTGATATAATGCAGGGTGCTGTCAACGGTTCGAATCCGTTATTCTCCGCGATTGAGGCGGAAGGGTAAAGGACAAAGGCGGAAGGTAAAACCTTGGCGCTTATACCTTGTACCGTTCACCTTAAAAAAGTTCTTTGACATATCGGAAGAAAAAACACAAGAGAAGACAACAGCAGAGACGTTTCTTTCCTACGGGGAAGGGACATGATACAAAAGCATCCCCGTACGGCAAAAGGGTACGGGGAGAAGAAAGTAAGAAAGGGCACACGGGGGATGCCTAGGCTCTCGGAGGCGATGAAGGACGTGATAAGCTGCGATAAGCGCCGGGGATCTGCAAATGAGATGAGATCCGGCGATTTCCGAATGGGGAAACCCGGCATGTTGAAGACATGCCGTTTAACAACGCGAACGCGCCGAACTGAAACATCTAAGTAGGCGCAGGAAAAGAAAATAAGAATGATTTCCTGAGTAGTGGCGAGCGAAAGGGAAAGAGCCCAAACCGGATATGTTACGGCATATGCGGGGTTGTAGGACCGCAATGTGGTACAGTCGGAAGAAGTGGAAGGGTCTGGGAAGGCCCGCCGTAGAGCATGAGAGCTGCGTACACGCAATGAAGACCGGCCTAGTGAGTTCCTGAGTACCGCGGGGTCGGAGACGCCCTGTGGGAATCCGGCGGCACCATCCGCCAAGGCTAAATACTACCGAGAGACCGATAGTGGACCAGTACCGTGAGGGAAAGGTGAAAAGAACCCCGAACAGGGGAGTGAAAGAGAACCTGAAACCGTGTGCTTACAAACTGTCGGAGCCCTTAATGGGGTGACGGCGTGCCTTTTGCATAATGAGCCTACGAGTTACACTTCACTGGCGAGGTTAAGCGGTTAAGCCGCGCAGCCGAAGCGAAAGCGAGTCTGAACAGGGCGTACAGTCAGTGGAGGTAGACGCGAAACCTTGTGATCTACCCATGGGCAGGTTGAAGGTGCGGTAACACGTACTGGAGGACCGAACCGATAAACGTTGAAAAGTTTCCGGATGACCTGTGGGTAGGGGTGAAAGGCCAATCAAACTGGGAAATAGCTCGTACTCCCCGAAATGTTTTTAGGAACAGCGTGGACATTGAGTCTTCCGGAGGTAGAGCTACCGATTGGGTGCGGGGGAGTCACATCCTACCAAATCCAGACGAACTCCGAATACCGGGAGATATGGTCCGCAGTGAGGCGCAGGGTGCTAAGGTCCTGCGCCGAGAGGGAAAGAACCCAGACCACCGGCTAAGGTCCCCGAGTGTACGCTAAGTTGAACTAACGAGGTCCGGTTGCCCAGACAGCTAGGATGTTGGCTTGGAAGCAGCCATTCATTTAAAGAGTGCGTAACAGCTCACTAGTCGAGCGGCCGGGCGTGGATAATAAACGGGCATAAAGTGTACCACCGAAGCCGTGGGATAGAAATATCGGTAGGGGAGCATTCCGGCACGGGAGAAGCGGTTACGTGAGTATCCGTGGACGTTCCGGAAAAGCAAATGTAGGCATAAGTAACGATAAGGCGGGCGAGAAACCCGCCCACCGAAAGACCAAGGTTTCCTGATCAACGCTAATCGGATCAGGGTAAGTCGGGACCTAACGCGGACCCGAAAGGGGCAGCGGATGGCCAACGGGTAAAGATTCCCGTACTCTTGTATGCTGCGAAGCGGGGACGGAGGAGTGACACCGCCGCGCACTGACGGAATAGTGCGTTGAAGGCCGTAGGTAAACGTGACCCAGGCAAATCCGGGTCGTGTGCCGAAGGCCGAAAGTACGGCAAACCTCCGGGGGCGCCGATAGCGCGGGTAACCATACTCCCGAGAAAAGCCGCTAAGCTCCAGGCATATAAGACCCGTACCGCAAACCGACACAGGTGGTCGGGGAGAGAATCCCAAGGTGCTCGAGTGAATCATGGCTAAGGAACTCGGCAAAATGGCCCTGTAACTTCGGGAGAAGGGGCGCTTCCTCCGGCGACGGAGAAGCCGCAGTGAAAAGGCCCAGGCGACTGTTTAACAAAAACATATGGCTTTGCCAAATCGAAAGATGACGTATAAGGCCTGACACCTGCCCGGTGCCGGAAGGTTAAGAGGGGATGTCAACCTTCGGGTGAAGCATTGAATCGAAGCCCCGGTAAACGGCGGCCGTAACTATAACGGTCCTAAGGTAGCGAAATTCCTTGTCGGGTAAGTTCCGACCTGCACGAATGGTGTAACGATCTGGGCGCTGTCTCGGCCATGAGCTCGGTGAAATTGTGGTACCGGTGAAGACGCCGGTTACCCGCAACGGGACGGAAAGACCCCATGAACCTTCACTATAGCTTAACATTGGGACTGGGTGCAGGATGTGTAGGATAGGCGGGAGATTGTGAAGCGGGTTCGCCAGGATCCGCGGAATCGTCCTTGAAATACCGCCCTTTCTGTATCCGGTTCCTAACCCCCCTTGGGGGGGGACATTGTTTGGTGGGTAGTTTGACTGGGGTGGTCGCCTCCAAAAAGGTAACGGAGGCTTTCAAAGGTAAGCTCAGTACGCTTGGTAACCGTACGCGGAGTGCAATGGCAAAAGCTTGCTTGACTGTGAGACATACAAGTCGGACAGGGTCGAAAGACGGACATAGTGATCCGGTGGTTCTGCATGGAAGGGCCATCGCTCAAAGGATAAAAGGTACTCTGGGGATAACAGGCTGATCTCCCCCAAGAGCTCATATCGACGGGGAGGTTTGGCACCTCGATGTCGGCTCGTCACATCCTGGGGCTGGAGAAGGTCCCAAGGGTTCGGCTGTTCGCCGATTAAAGTGGCACGCGAGCTGGGTTCAGAACGTCGCGAGACAGTTCGGTCCCTATCTGTTGTGGGCGCAGGAAGTCTGAGTGGGGCTGACCTTAGTACGAGAGGACCGGGTTGGACCGGCCGCTGGTGAATCTGTTATGCCGCCAGGTGTACGGCAGAGTAGCTATGCCGGGAATAGATAAGCGCTGAAAGCATCTAAGTGCGAAACTAGCCACGAGATGAGACTTCCTTACAGGGCCGTGGGAGACTACCACGTCGATAGGCGGCAGGTGTAAAGGTAGAGATACCACAGCCGAGCCGTACTAATAGCCCGAAGCTTTCTCAAGCGCAGCAGGCTGTTGTCTTCCTGTTTTTTTTCTTCCGTTATCAGTCAAATAAAAAATTGAAAAGTAAAAGGTAAAAGGTAGAAAGGCCGGTGTGCCGGATTTTTGAATTTTGAATTTTTACTTAGAAAGGTATTCAGGTGCCTATATCGGCGGTGTCCACCTCTTCCCATCCCGAACAGAGAAGTTAAGCCCGCCAGAGCCGATGGTACTGCAGTAACATGTGGGAGAGTAGGTCGGTGCCGATCTTTACAGAAGGCCGCCGTGCATTGCACGGCGGCCTTTCCTGTTTTGATGCCCATCGGTCCGCAAACCCGAAATATAGGCCGCTTTCCATTCCTTCAGAAACCAATTCCTTCCTTCTTTTTTCCTTTGTAATAAGATTTTTATTTCAATAACTATGGGTCTAAATAAATTATACTATTTTTATTGAATACATAAGTTTTCATTCATGAGTATCGCTAGAACGCCATTTTTCTTATTAGTTTTCATTACCCTCTTTTCATTCAATACATATGCGCAAACAAAAAAGGCGAAAGATAATTGGCATAATCTCGATTTGCAAATGGACGGCGTACCTGGGATAAGTACAGAGAGAGCTTATAACGAACTTTTAAAAGGAAAGGAAGCTAGAGCCGTAAAAGTGGCTGTAATTGATGGTGGAGTAGATATCGAACATGAAGACTTAAAAGAGAAAATCTGGCTGAATAAAGGAGAGGTCGAAGGCGATAGCATAGATAATGATTCTAATGGCTATATAGACGATCTTCATGGCTGGAATTTTATAGGTAATAGCGAGGGAGAAAACGTTCACTATGATAACCTTGAAGTTGTAAGACTAGTTAGGGACCTACATCCAAAATATGTTTCTGTACTACCAACAACCCCCTTGAGCGAGGAAGAGCGCCGCAAGTTTTTAGCATATCAAAAGATGACGACCGACTATATGAGTAAATTGCAGATTGCTCAGATAACCGAGCGAGTTATAAAGGCGTTTAAACAACAGGTTGATTCTATTGTGAGCGATATAGGAAAAGATAATCCAACAATTGCCGACTTTAAACGCTATGAGCCTAAAAATAAAATGGCACGGAAGACGTTATCTATGATCGAAAAGGGCATCCGGGAGGAGGGTAGTTATGAGAAATTTTATGATGATCTGGTCGAAGGAGTGAAGCATTATGAGGCTGAGGTTAACTATCATCTGAACATGGATTATAATTCTCGGCATATTGTGGGAGATAATTATAATGATAGTAAGGAACGCTATTACGGAAATAACGATGTCAAGGGCCCTGATGCTTTACATGGAACCCATGTTGCCGGCATTATCGCCGCTGATCGAAGCAACCAAAAGGGAATTAAAGGAGTGGCTGATCAAGCTGTTATTATGGTGTTACGCGTGGTGCCTAATGGAGATGAACGGGATAAGGATGTGGCCAATGCTATTTTCTACGCTGTCGACAATGGAGCAAAAATAATTAACATGAGTTTTGGTAAGGCATATGTGAAAGATAAACAGATAGTTGATAGTGCTGTAGGATATGCCATGAAACATGACGTCCTTATTATCCATGCTGCAGGGAATGAAGGGCAGGACAATGATTCAGAACCAAACTATCCCAATAAAAATTATGTGGACAGTTTAGGAATAAATAAAGGAGTTGCGGAGAATTGGATTGAGGTGGGTGCTACAGGCTGGAAATATGATGAAACGCTGGTGGCAGACTTTTCAAACTATGGTAAACGTACGGTGGATGTTTTCGCTCCCGGTGTAGATATTTATTCAACCGTGCCAGGTTCGAAATATAAGGAAGAACAGGGAACGAGTATGGCAGCTCCTGTTGTAAGTGGCTTAGCTGCTCTTATACGATCTTATTACCCTGATTTGACAGCTTCTGAGGTTAAGAAAATCATATTTGATTCTGTTGTAAAGCCTACATATCGTGTGAAAATTACACAGGATAAAACTAAGAAAAAGGTATGGCTTTCCGATATTAGTGTAACAGGTGGTATCGTAAACGCATACAATGCGTTGAAGCTTGCCAACGACTTTGCAGAAAAACACTAACTGTATGAAAAGCTACACAATATGTGTACAAAATCGACGTTATTAAATTATATCTTCAGACTTTAAAATATAATCTATGGTAGAAACTTTTACATCCAAAATTCTAGAAAACCTTGCTAGCGATACCTCTTCATACGATGAAGTATCAAATGCAGAGGATAGGCTTTTCTACGCTATGCTTCAGCAGCCGTTGGATAACCTCTTAATAGAGCCGTCCCAACGGAGCATTGACACTATTTTGACCTTTTCAAAGCAGCACAAGACTTCCCGTAGTTAATAATTATAGGGAGTATCTCTTGCTATAGTTAAATTTGATTCGAGTGACAAAATCGAATCAAAATGGATAGCTCTATATTCGGATTTGATCAAAAACCATTTTGGGAATTGGTTAAATGAGGATTTTGTTATAGGTTTGCTTATGCTTAAAAAAGATCGTTTTCGAGAATTCGTTGCCTATTTTTCGTCACACAATCCTGACGCGCAAACTGAACTTCACTATAGCAATGCCTTTGAATTGTTGGTCGCGGTTATTCTATCCGCTCAATGTACGGATAAACGGATTAATCAGATTACACCCAAATTATTTGAACGCTTTCCTGATGCCGAAACATTGGCTGCTGCTTCTGTAGAAGAAGTATTCACTTATATTCGAAGTGTAAGTTACCCAAACAACAAGGCAAAGCACCTCGTTGGAATGGCAAAGATGCTTCTCGAGAAATTTGAAGGCACTATTCCATCGGATATTAACGATTTACAAAAATTACCGGGCGTGGGAAGAAAAACAGCTAACGTCATTGCTTCGGTAGTATATGATGCTCCTGCAATTGCCGTGGATACACATGTTTTCAGGGTATCCAATCGCATTGGCCTAACGAATAACGCTAAAACTCCCTTGGCTGTGGAAAAGCAGTTGGTTCATTATTTGCCCAAAAACACACTTGCTGTTGCACATCATTGGTTGATATTACATGGGCGTTATATTTGCGTAGCAAGAAGACCTAAATGCGACGAATGTCCCATTACCTACCTCTGCAAATATTACGAAAAAGTATATCTGAAGGGCTTGAAGGCAATAAGTGAATAAAAGTTGCAAGATATGCTAACATATTTAGTATTTTAGAAATAATATATCTATATTTGATTAAAATTTTGGAGATGAGTAATCAAGATAAACTAAAAGCTTTACAGCTAACGCTGGATAAATTAGAAAAATCATACGGTAAAGGAACGATCATGAAATTGGGTGATTCCGCAGTGGAACCGATTGACTCAATTTCAACAGGTTCCTTAGGTTTGGATATAGCTTTAGGAATTGGTGGTGTACCTAAAGGCAGGGTCATTGAAATTTATGGGCCGGAATCTTCGGGTAAAACAACTTTAGCGACGCATATCATAGCTGAGGCGCAAAAAAAAGGGGGAATTGCCGCTATTATTGACGCTGAGCACGCATTTGATAAATATTATGCACGGAAGCTGGGTGTGGATATTGAAAATTTGTTGATATCGCAGCCGGACAATGGCGAGCAGGCATTGGAAATCGCTGATAACCTTATTCGTTCAGGAGCAATTGATGTAATTGTTATCGACTCGGTAGCTGCTTTAGTTCCAAAGGGTGAGATTGAAGGCGAAATGGGCGATTCCAAGATGGGGTTACAAGCTCGACTTATGTCTCAAGCGCTTCGAAAATTAACAGGAACTATTTCTAAAACGAATTGTTGCTGTATATTTATTAACCAATTGCGTGAGAAAATCGGTGTTATGTTCGGAAATCCGGAAACGACAACCGGAGGTAATGCATTAAAGTTTTATGCATCCGTGCGCCTAGATATTCGTAGAACCTCTCAGATTAAAGATGCTGATGAAGTGTCGGGAAATAGAGTGAAAGTTAAAATTGTTAAAAATAAAGTGGCACCTCCTTTCAGGGTGGCAGAGTTTGATATTATGTTTGGAGAAGGTATCTCCAAGGTTGGTGAAATTATCGACTTAGGTGTGGACTTTAATGTGATCAAGAAATCAGGATCTTGGTTTAGTTATGGTGATACCAAACTAGGGCAAGGGCGCGATGCTGTAAAGAACCTGCTATTAGATAACCCCGACTTGATGGAGGAACTTGAAGCTAAAATTAAAGAAATGGTGTCTCCTGAAAAACTGGAAGAGCACAATGCTAATTAATGTTTAATCTATAGAATATGAAAGGTGATGTGGAGACTTTCCTCATCACCTTTTTTGTGCTCTTATAAAATGGCGGCTTGAACTTTTAGCGATCTATTTCTTCATATTTTTGCCTATCCAACTCACTCTTACTCGCTTTTAACGAGGCTGCAATAGCGAAAACAACGAGTATGATCAAAACAATAATACCAAAAATGCCCTTCCTTTTATCCTTTCGCATCAGCCATATGAGAAAAGCGATAAGAGGAATGGCGAAAATGCCGAAAAAAAATAAACTTGGTGCTCCCATTGTGAACAGTATAATGAGAAATGGCCTAATTACTTACATTCCAGCGAGCAAGTGGGGCAATTTCTTGTGAAACAAAATCGTTATTAAGGTATTTATAATATCCGGCGATTGCAATCATAGCTGCATTATCTGTGCAATATTCAAATTTCGGAATATATACATTCCAATGTTCTTGCTCAGCAAGCGATACTAATGCGCTTCTGAGTCCCGAGTTAGCTGATACACCGCCGGCGATAGCTACATCAACGATCTCAAGCTGATTAGCGGCTAATTTTAGTTTCTTTAATAAGATGCTGATGATGCGATCTTGCACAGAAGCGCAAATATCATTTATGTTTTCTTGTAAAAAATTTGGGTTCTCTTTTGTGTTTTGCTGAACGAAATATAAGATGGCTGTTTTTAAACCACTGAAGCTAAAGTCAAAGTCCTTAATTTGAGGTTCAGGAAATTTGAAACGCGGATTGCCTTCCTTTGCAAGCTTATCTATTAGCGGTCCCCCCGGATAGGGAAGATTTAAGATTTTGGCAGTTTTGTCAAAAGCTTCTCCTGCGGCATCGTCAATTGTTTGACCAACCAATTCCATATCAAAATAATTTTTGACAAGAACAATTTGCGTATGACCTCCTGACACCGTTAAACACAAAAACGGAAACTTCGGTTTGGGATCTTCAATAAAGTGCGCCAGTATATGCCCTTGCATATGGTTAACTTCGATAAGCGGAATATTCCGAGCAAGCGCAAAGGCCTTTGCGAAGGACGTCCCCACAAGTAATGATCCAAGCAGGCCAGGACCTCTTGTAAAAGCTATGGCATCTATCTCATTTTTATGTATTTTTGCCACACGTATAGCTTCGCTAACGGTTGGTATGATATTTTGTTGATGGGCCCTCGAGGCTAATTCCGGAATAACACCACCGAATTTTTCATGTACGGTTTGATTCGAAATAATATTTGATCGTATTTCTCCGTCTATACAAATAGAGGCCGAAGTTTCATCACAGGAGGATTCGATGCCGAGAATGGTTGCCAAAGCACAGATTGTTTAATGTTTTAAATGCAAATTTATTAAAAAAGTAGCAAAAATAGTACTTTATATTTGCACCGGTATATTTGCATTGCTGGTAGGTATATTGTTTGCCTTGCAATTTAGGTCAGTTCAAACTTATATTGCACGGCAAGTCGCTTCTTATTTGTCCAATGAACTTCATACAAAGATCGAGATTGAGGAAGTATACCTAAAACCCTTTTCTTCTCTATCCCTTCGAAACCTTTATATAGAAGATTTGTCACACGACACTTTGCTGTTTGCACAAGAGCTTAGGGCCGGTATAGATTTGGAGAGTATACGATCAAAGGAGATTACAATAAAAGATTTAACACTGTCGAATAGCCGCTTTTATTTGAAAAAAAAGGCCGATTCGGTTAATAACCTCACTTTTATTTTAGACTACTTCAGTGCGCCTAAGCAGCCAAAAAGAAAAAGCTCTTTTATAGTAAACCTGAACAGTCTAAAACTTAATAACATTCATTTCAGGTACAAGAATGAATTAGTGAAGCGTCATACGGCGGGTGTTAACTTTAATGATATAGACATTTTAGGGTTACATGGAGATTTTTCAACGATCGATTTCAAAAACTTTTTGTTAAAAGCCGATATAAAAGGATTGAAGTTTAAAGAAAAAAGTGGTTTTGAACTTAAACGACTTGATGCTTCTTTTAAAATGGATAGCACGTCTATGAATTTCGAAAACCTTTCTGTGCAAACAAATAGAAGCAAATTGGGAAAACAACTCCGATTTAAATATGCTACTTTGGCAGATTTTGCCAACTTTATCGAGAAGGTAGAAATTTATGCCGAAACAGAGGATACTCGAGTAGATTCTAGAGATATTGCGTTCTTTGCACCCGGTATGAATCAAGTTGCCTTTAATGTCGGTTTAAGTGGAAAACTAAAAGGTACGGTGAGACACTTTAAAGGTGAGCGCTTATTGCTGAAAACGGGAAAAGCAACCTACTTGCGAGGCAATATAAGCGTTGCGGGGCTCCCTGATATTGAGAAAACAATATTTGATCTGGATCTGGAGCAGTTTGCCACAATTAAAACGGATTTGGAACCCTCTATTGCCGGCTTTAGCGGTCAAAAGGATTTTAAATTACCTGCAATATTAACATCCCTGGGTCATGTTAACTATACGGGTAAAGCGAGGGGATTTTATAATGATTTTCAGCTCGACGGGAGTTTAAAGACAGTACTGGGACAGGTCGATGCCAGAGTAGCCATTAACTTGAAGGATGAAAATTCATATGAAGGAAGCCTAAAGGCCGAGCGTTTTAATATTAGCGGCCTGCTTGACAACCGACAAGTCGGGTCGGTTTCTTTGCAGGCGGACATACAGGGTACCGGCTTTTCTTTGAATGAATTGAATGCTAACATAAAGAGCCAGATCGCTTCGGTTATTTACAAGGGTAAAAACTACCGAAACATTCGGTTAGATGGAACTGTCGATGCTCGGGTCTTACATGCTCAAGTCGATGTGAACGATCGGAATTTAAAACTGCAGGGAGAAGCTGCTGTCGACTTTCGTAGCCCGGAAACTTCCTATGATTTTTCGACTATCGTAGAAAAAGCTAATCTCCTGGAGATGGGGCTAATTAAGGACTCCCTCCAGCTGGAAGGCCAGGTGACAGGCAAATTCCAGGGGAATACTATTAATAACATAGTAGGTAATGCGCGTTTGCATCATATTGTTTTGCGGAAGCCATCTTCTTCGATCTCCATTGATTCTATTGTGTTTTTAGCGGAAGGAGAACGGTCGAATCGAAAGATCGCCGTGCAATCCGATATGCTTGATGCGACGATGAATGGAGAGATTGATCTAGCTTCTTTTCCATCCTACTTTAAATCGGTTGCCAAACGATATTTGCCGTCGTGGGAAATTGAGCAAAAATCCAGTAAACAAGTGTTTGACTTTGCTCTTAAGTTAAAACGATCTGAACCGCTGTTGTTGCTTTTCGCACCTTTTATTACGATTCCAGACACCATGTTTGTGAATGGAAAATTCTCTACAGTGGATAGCACGGCCAATTTAAATGCCTATATTCCGATGCTAGAGGTTGGAAAAATCAAAGTCACAGATATTATTGTTGATGGAGTAGCCATGGACGAATCACTTAACTTGACAGTCACAGCCGATCAATTAAACATAACCGATAGCCTTTATGTAAAAAATATCAACATAGCTAATATCCTGAGTGATGATAGTTTGCGTTTTAATATGAAATTATCGGATGTGGATGCGAAAAATCAATTGGATTTGAACGGGTTAGTTGAATTTAATGAAAAGGAGGCAGCAATTCTAAGCTTGTTGCCTTCAAATGTGATCATAAACCGTGAAGATTGGAAACTTGAAGAAAAGGTGAATTTTGACTTTCACGGCGGTAATATACATGTTAATGACTTTGAACTCGCGAATGGCGAACAGCATGTTAAAATTGACGGGTTGATTTCTAAAGATGAAGAAGATGTGTTAAGCGTGTCCTTTGATAAATTTAATTTGGTGACGCTTGCAGGAATAATGAACCCACTTGGAATCGAATTGGAGGGTAAATTAAATGGGAATTTCCAACTCTTCTCCTTATTGAAGAATCCCTATATTTCAGCCGACATCAATTCTTCGGATATTTATTATAATGGAAGGGAAATTGGTGATATGACCCTTACCGCAAAAATGGACCCGGCGAGTGATTTAGTCGGAATGAATATGGAGGTGAATCGGCAAGGAACTAAAACCTTACGGATAACGGGATCATACGATGCAAAGGCATCTGAAAACAGCTTGGATTTAATAGCCAATTTGGAGGATAGTGAAATCGTGCTTTTTGAACCATTTCTGAAGAAGCTAGTCTCTGATTTAACAGGGACAGTGTCTGCAGCCATTAGCATCAAGGGAACCCCTTGGAGCCCAATTATAAGTGGAGATTGTGAATTTAGAAATGCTAGCTTCACCGTAAACTATCTTAAAACGCGCTATACCATCAATGATCGAGTTGGTGTAAACAATAGTTCCATTGAGCTGAAAGATTTGGATATCCTCGATAAAAATAACAATAAGGCCGTAGCAAATGGCTCAGTGGATATGAGTAACCCATTAGATCCGGTTATTGATGTTCAGATTAATGCCAAAAAATTCATGGTGTTGAATACAACGGCAAAAGACAATCCGCTTTATTATGGCATCGGCATAGGTACCGGCGATTTTGTGTTTAAGGGACCGACCAGCAATATGGATATTGACATTAAAGCAGCGACAGAAGAGGGGACCAGCTTTAATATACCCCTAAACGCGTCCGGAACGGTGAGCGAGAATGATTTTATCACTTTTGTGTCCAAAGATTCTACCTTCAGCGAAACCAGGGGCTCATATTTTGATGGTTTAACGCTACACATTGATCTGGATATCAGTAGGAATGCACAAGCAACCATCATTACAGACCTTGGCAAATTGTCGGGTGTAGGAAACGGTAATATAACCATGAATATAACCAGTTTGGGCGATTTCGAGATGTTTGGCGAGTATGTGATTCTGCAAGGGAAGTTTACTTTCACTGCACAGGATTTTATTAATAAGATCTTTGAGATCAATCGCGGTGGAACTATTCGTTGGACCGGGAATCCCGCAGAAGCGCTTATCAATTTAACCGCCATGTATGAAGTAAGGACAAGTGTCAGACCGCTCTATACGGCAGCGGGAAGGCAAGGGACAGATCAACGGGTTGTAGCGCAGGCCGAAATGATTTTAGCAGGGAACCTTCTTCATCCTGACATAAGCTTTGCTATTGATTTTCCGGTTGATTCGTATGTAAAAGATGAACTGCAGAGCTACCTTAGCGATGCGAACAACGTAAATCAACAAGCCTTGAGCTTGATTGTTCGAAGAAGCTTTGCTCCCGGAACAGGAACGGATTTGACTACAGAGTTGAATAGTACATTTCTGAGTGCGGGTACTGAATTGGCATTCAATCAGTTGAATAACATTATTTCACAATCGTTGAATTTAAATTTCGTCGATTTTAACATTCGTTCGCTGAATGAAGCCAGTGCTTCCATTCGATTATTGAACAATAGACTTATATTGACTGGAGGGATAACCGATCGCCGTAGCCAGCTAAACGACCTAAACGTATTTGGAAATCAAGTTGCTAGTGATGTTGAAGCATTATACCTGATCCGAAAGAATGGTAATTTATTGTTCAGAGCTTCAAATCGACTGAACAATCGAAATTTTTTGAATCCAACAGATGAATATGTAAGTGCTTTTGGATTGGTATATAGGCAGGATTTCGATACCTTCGGTGAGTTCTTTAAACGAATGTTCATGCTAACCCGTAAGAAGAAAGAAGAGGAAGAAGAAAATCCGAAACCAATTCAGGAAAAAGAGGAAAGTACTTCGGTTAAAGGTTCAAAAGTAAACTAGAACAAAAAGTCAGCTCATTTATTCCAGTTTACTTTTGGCGATAATTCGCTCTATTAGGTATTTTTCATAATCGTATGGCCCATTTTATCTCTTTTAGTACGGAGATAAAGCTCGTTATGCTTATTAGATTGTATTTCTAATGCCACATTTTCAACAACCTCGAGGCCGTAACCAACCAAACCGGCCCGTTTTGTGGGATTGTTTGACATAAGCCGCA
Organism: Olivibacter sp. SA151; assembly: GCF_054130995.1. Classification (NCBI taxonomy): domain Bacteria; kingdom Pseudomonadati; phylum Bacteroidota; class Sphingobacteriia; order Sphingobacteriales; family Sphingobacteriaceae; genus Olivibacter; species Olivibacter sp. SA151. The sequence goes on from NZ_CP096391.1 coordinate 992,785, forward strand.
TTTTAGTGACTCCTAAGTTGCGAAGGATTTGTGCTCCGATGCCATAATCCCTTAAGTCTGGGCTGAAACCAAGTTTAATATTTGCATCGACTGTGTCAAGTCCATTTTCTTGGAGATTGTAAGCATGCAGCTTATTGATCAAGCCGATGCCGCGTCCCTCTTGGTTCATATATACAATAACCCCTTTGCCTTCTTGCTCAATCATTTCCATGGCTTTATGTAACTGGGGCCCGCAATCACAACGACACGATCCGAAAATATCACCTGTTAGACAAGAGCTATGTACTCTAACAAGAATGGGTTCGTCAGGTTCCCAAGAACCTTTAACAAGGGCTAAATGTTGTTCACCTGTATTTTTTTGTTTGTAGGCTACTAAGTTAAAATCCCCCCACTCAGTGGGAAGCTTAACAGATACCTCTTTGTTAATTAAAGAGTCTTTTGTTAAGCGATACTCGATCAAATCTTCTATGGAAATGATCTTTAAATCAAATTTTTTGGCAACTTCTATCAGATCCGGAAGTCTAGCCATCTCGCCATCTTCTTTTAGGATTTCAACCAAGACACCGGCAGGCTCAAGGCCAGCCAATCGGGCCAGATCAACAGCTGCTTCCGTGTGGCCTGTTCTTCGCAAAACGCCACCGTCTTTTGCTATCAATGGAAAGATGTGTCCAGGACGCCCTAATTCTTCCGGTTTAATGTCAGGATTGATTAAAGCTTGAATTGTTTTCGAACGATCAGACGCTGAAATTCCTGTTGTACATCCATATCCCTGAAGGTCGACTGATACGGTAAAATTAGTTTCGTATACCGCCGTGTTTTGCCCTACCATTGGTTTTAATTCAAGCTCTTGACACCGCTGCTCAGTTAAGGGGACGCAGACCAAGCCCCTTCCGTGTGTAATCATAAAGTTGATAACTTCGGGTGTTGCTTTACTTGCCGCGGCTATAAAATCGCCTTCATTCTCGCGGTCTTCGTCGTCTACAACAATGATGACCTTACCGGCTTTAATATCTTCAATCGCTTCTTCGATTGTGTTTAGATGAAAATCCATTCGTGTATTGTAATGTTACGTAATGCAAAGATAAGTGTGTTCATGTACACCTCTATAATTATAGCGTCATGTCTTTTAAGAATGCTGTTTTCGGCCAAATCTTTTTTTGAATAGCTCGCCCATTTTTCCGAAAAATCTGTTGATCGCTAATTTATAGCTTTCTATGTCAAAAATAGATGAGTCGGTTGCCGCTTTGTAGGTTAAAAATATGCCAAGCGGTGTTAAAGCAATAATTGCGGTCCAAGTTCCTAAAACCGGATCGATATTCCCTTCTTTGGCTGATTTTTCTGCAACGGTTGAAATAATGTGATAGATAAGAAAAAATATTATAGCCATTACTACAGGGAGGCCTAATCCGCCTTTTCTGATAATTGCTCCAAGTGGGGCTCCGATCGAAAACAAAAGTAGACAAGAAACCGCTAAGGTGAATTTTTTATGATATTCCAGGATGTATCGAACGATGGAAAGGTCAAAATCCTTGTCAGACTTTGCCTTCATATCCAGTACCTCTTTGATATACCGAATATCATTGAGGGAATTATTAACCGCTACAACACGTTTATCAACAGGAATTATCTCTTCAAACGATTTGTTATAATTTTTTAAATCTCCAGCGGCCTCAATTGGTTTGTTTTGAGCTGCTTGATAACTATTGAATATTTTATAATTCGACTTGATCTCATTGAAAATCTTGCCTCGTATGCTGTCGAGGATCTTCGTCGTTGAATCGGTATAATAACGAAGCTGCTTTAGATTAAGCATCATCGAGTGGCTTTTGAAGAGATCTTCATCGGTCCTTTTCATCTGAAAGGTGGACATATCAAACTTTTGTTCTGTTTGATCAAAATAGTAGCGGGTAAACTGTTGTCTTGGATTATAAGAGCGATCACCTGCAGTTGTTTCTTCATACCGAACGCCATCTTTTAATTTCAGAATCATATAGTTATTATCGCGGGAATTGTACATGACACCTTCCTTCGCTAACAATACGTTCGTTCCTCGGGAAATATTACCGTGCTGGTATATAATTAAATTATATAATACGGTACCGTCCTTGCTTTTATTTTTTGCACGTATGGAATAGCCCGGTATGCTGTTGTTAAAAATTCCATCCTTAATTAGAAAGTCAGCTTTTTTATTTCTTACGTCATACAAAAGCGAACCCATTTTCAGGTTCGTTACAGGGAGGATATAATCACTAAAGAAGAAGGATCCGATGCTGATAAGACTGACCAGAATAATGAGGGGCATCATTGCTTTACGTAAGGAGATACCTGCCGCCTTTATGGCCACTAATTCGTAGCTTTCACCGAGATTTCCAAAGGTCATAATGGAGGATAAAAGCATAGCCAAGGGCATGGCCATTGAAATTTGAGCGGCTGAAGCATACCATAAAAGCTCTAATATTACATACCACTCAAAGCCTTTACCAATCAGGTCGTCAATGTACTTAAATAGAAATAACATTAACAACACAAACATCACAATGAAAAATGTAACTATAAAAGGTTTAAAAAAAGCCTTTAATACCAGTACATGAACTTTTTTCATTGAACAAAATAGTTTTCCGGCTTTACCATCTCCAAACAACATTCCTTTCAATTAAGGTGTTTGTTGAATGAGTTAAAAGCCAATAATCTTTCTCCATCTATGCTCGCTCTCGTTAGATTGAAGCGAAACCTTTCACAAAGGTACGAAATTTATGCGCCAAGCACACTTAAAAGATATTTAATCTGATTGTTCCAGATTAGTTTTCTTTCAGCTTCATTCTCCTCGGCAGCGAAGTCGGTAATGGCGAGCGCCACATCGTTTGTTAATTCATCCTGTAAAATCTCTAATTCAAGGTAATAGGGGGAGTCATCCAACCAAGCGAATTTTACGCTTTTGTTTTCACGAGCCGCCAACAGCTTGGCCGGGTGCGTTTCGTCATCCCATACAAAATGATATTTATTATCTCGATATATAACGTCGTCGGCAAACCATTGCGCTAATCCATTTGGCTCACTTATAAATGAGTATAATATTTTAGGAGAAGACTTTATTTCATACTCTAACTGCATTTTCCTTTTTTCTGCCATAATGGTTTAGGATAATAATTGTGTTCCAAAATACTTTTTTAACTTTTTTTCTAAAGAAAAGGAAAATAAACTATATTTGCAAACCCAAACGAGAAAGGGTAAAAATGGCGGGGTAGCTCAGATGGTTAGAGCGCAGGATTCATAACCCTGAGGTCGGCAGTTCGATCCTGCTCCCCGCTACTGAAGGAAACACCGTAATGTGGTCGTTTCCTTTTTTTATGTCATTTACGCCTGCATACCGATAGATGGTTGCCCTTTATTTGGTAAATACAATTTGCAGGATCGTTTAAATGTAAGGGTGTTGCCAGGGGCTTCGGTACGGTCTTCTCAGCAATTTTGTCGCTTCCGGATCGTTAACACATATCCTCTTTTGTGGATCGTATGTCAATGGCCGATTCAAATGCATGGAAAGATTAGCTAATATGCAGCTGGCGGTTGATATGTGCCCTTCTTCAATATCTGCAACCGGCAGATGGTCGTTTTCAATAGCCGATAGGAGATTCAGCATGTGCCGTCTGGTAGCTGGCGCTGTGTGCAATTCAATGCGAGGCTCATTTAAGTCTGCCGGAAACTCTTCCTTTTCGTAAACCACGTCTTTTACAATGCGATTGCCCGTACCGGTTGGAATAAACTCATACTTCATAACGCTTCCTTTGAGGGTGCCTTTGTTACCATAAATAACAAATGCCCAAGGATATTCGGGGTCAGCTGGATTTCCCCAGGTGCGATGTTGCCATATACAGTTCAATTCATCGTATTCAAAAATAGCCGTTTGCGTATCTGCAATGTTTGACTTTCCCTCTTTTTGAACGTAAATTCCCCCTGTTGCACTGATGCGTTTCGGCCACCTAAGTTGTAATAGCCAACGAACCGTATCAAACATATGAACGCACATATCTCCTGTAATTCCATTTCCATACTCCATAAAGGTTCTCCACCAGCTTCCATGCGGCAAACCGTCATATGGACGTAAAGGAGCCGGGCCCGTCCACATTTCGTAATCGAGGAAATCGGGAACGGGCTCTAACGGCGGATTCCCGTTCTTTCGCATATGATAATAGCAACACATCTCTACGTGAGATATCTTGCCAAGCAAGCCCTTATTGATTACATTCTCTTTCGCATCAATCAAATGAGGAGTGCTTCTTCGCTGTGTGCCTATCTGTACTTTTCTGTTATATTTTCTTGCGGCACTCAGTATTGCCTCCCCTTCAAGTACATCAACGCTAACAGGCTTTTGTAAATAGAGATGCGCGCCTGACATCATCGCATCAATAGCTTGTCGGGCATGCCAGTGATCAGGTGAACCAATAAGAACTAAATCCAATTTATGATCTGCTAACATCTTCCTATAATCGCGGTACAATGCGGGAACCTTCTTAGAAGTCTGCCTTAAACTGATCAATTTACCGGCTTCTTTTAAATGATTGCTGTCCACATCGCATATTGCAACAACGTTAATGTCGCTTACTTGAATGAGTCTGAAGAGATCACTTTTTCCATACCAACCTGCTCCAATTAAACCAACCTGCATCTTATTGGCAGTACCTGCAAAAGTTAGCCCTTTAGCTTGTAATGCAGACAATGTTAAAACAGCGCCAGCGCCTTGAATGAATTCTCTACGATTCAGATTCGAATTAGCCATAATCTTCGGTTTATTGTTTCTAATGAGGAAAGGAGTGAAGTTAATGTTTTTTAACTAGTTCTCATCAAAGAATTGGTAAAATGTGTGTATCGTAATAGTACGTTTATCATCAGGAGCTTCAGACAACTGTTCCGGAAAGAAACATCAATGCGCCCGATATTTGTTTGTTTAGGCGTATTCTGATTTGAATTTTTCGTTATTGCAGACGAGAAGTACAGCATCAGTTATAAGTTGAACCTCTACCTGTTTAACCTTCCCAATATATTCGCCGTCTACCTGTAGAGACGTATTTTCTCTTATAGTTAAATTTGCATAGTTGGTAGGTATAATTTCGGTTTTAAAAGGATTAAATTGAGTCTTGAAGCTAAAGCACATTTTTAGTAGTTCCAAAACGGAAAACCACTTGACAATAACAATCTCGAATTGGTCGTCAAATAGGGAACCGGTTTTGTTTATTTTTACACCTGTTCCATAGCTCGTGCCGTTTGCTATTACCACCATTTCGGCTTTTCGCGATTTACTTTTCCCTTGAGCGTTAACGGTAACATGCATTTTTTTGTGTCTTTTGATAGCCTGCCATGCAGCCTTGGCATAGCCTATCATGCCTCGTTCATCCAAGGATTGGAATTTTTTGACAATGCGTGCATTAATGCCTATATCCGCCAAGTGAATGCTAAATTCCCCATTGACCCTTAGAGCATGAATAAGTTTTGGAGTACCGTTTACGGCTAATTCGAGTGCTGCTTTGAGGTTGTTTTTGAGGTTGATCTCTTTAGCCATGCCATTCGCGGAGCCGGTTGGTATAATGGCGAGCGGAATATCTGTTTCGAGCAGACATTCGGCTGCCAACTTAACCGTTCCATCACCACCTACTGCAAGAACCCGATGAGGGCCAAACGCAATTATATCTTGACGAATCTCTTCCACGGAAGATGTTTTTGAAAGCGTGAAGAAATGTAGTACATGCGTACCGCGGTAGAAATCCCGAATAACTTCCTCGAAGTCGTTTTGCTGATTACCGGATCCTCTATTGATAAGGACGTATAGTTTTAAGGAAGCAGTTATGTTCATTCATATTTGTGTTGACAACTATAAAACCAATAACTGTTTTATATGTTTGATGGATGATGGGTACATCAGTTGAAATAAAAATATACAATGGATATGGCCATAGTAAAAACTTAGTGGTTTATGGACATGTCCTTAAGCGTAAACCAAAAAAGGCGAGTGATTTTTCAAAGGATGGTTGGAAGCATACCCTTAGTTTATTGAAGCTGTTTTTCGTACGCCCGGTAGGTAGTGTTCGTTTAAGATTGCATTTTTATGATCAGGTAATCGAAACGATAGCGGAACCGGATGGCTTTTTTAAGTTTAAATGGGCCTCAGACATCCATTTAGATCCCGGACTACATGACCTGAAAATTGGATTAGTCGGTAAGGAGGAATTGCATGGCTTTACACAGGGCAAGGTTTATGTGCCGCATTCGACACAGTACGTATTTGTTTCGGATATCGATGATACCGTACTCATATCGCATTCGGCGACTGTATTAAGGCGTCTTCGTGAACTACTGATTAAGAATGCCCATCGAAGAAAGCTCTTTTCAGATCATGTCCTTTGGTACAATTTATTGTCTCGATCAGGAACTGAAATGCGTCACTTAAATCCTTTTTTTTATGTATCAAGCAGTGAATGGAATTTATATGATTATCTCCAAAGTATTTTTGCTCACAATAAACTGCCACATGGCTCCTTTTTGCTAAGCCATTTTAAGCGTTGGTTCGATTTTTTTAAAACAGGAAAAACAGGGCATGATGATAAATACAGAAGAATCAGTAGGCTGCTTCGCGTTTTTCCTAAGCAGAAATTTGTATTAATCGGCGACAATTCACAAAGAGATCCAATCATATATGCCGCACTCGCTAAAGATCATCCTGATCGAATAGCCGCTATTTATATAAGGAACATAAAACCTAAAAAAGCCGCAATAACATTGCAGCTTTTTAAAAATCTTCAAGAAACAGAAATTCAAACCTGTCTATTTAATACCAATCGAGAGGCTATAAAACATGCTGTTTCCATCGGTTTAATATGCCAAACCGATATGGAAGAATTAACCGGTTTTTAACGCGACCTCAGATGTTGATATCATCTTGCGGAGGTTGTTTAACGCATAACGCATGCGCCCTAATGCCGTGTTTATACTAACATCCGTTACTTCTGCAATCTCTTTAAAACTCATATCTCCGTAATGGCGCATAATCAGCACCTCTTTTTGATCATCAGGCAATAATTGGATCATCTTCCTAAGATCCTTATGTGTTTGCTGTCTGATAATACGCTCTTCAGTACTTTCATCGTAGAACGGCAATACGTCGAATATATCAAATCCATCACTATTGGCGATAAGGGGCGTACGCTTCTCTTTACGATAATAGTCAATCACCAAGTTATGCGCGATTCGCATGGCCCAGGGGAGAAATTTGCCTTCATCATTATATCTCCCAGCTTGCAGCGTACTGATAACTTTGATGAAAGTATCCTGAAAAAGGTCCTCCGCTAAATAAGGATCTTTTACCAATAAGTAAATGGAAGTGTAAATTTTTGATTTATATCGATGTACTAACTCTTCAATTGCAGCCTCATTTCCGGCTAAATACAAATGAATTAGTTGTCGGTCAGTTTTCTTTTGCAGTGTCATGCTATGCTACTTCGTCTTTTTTTTGTTATAAAAAAGTATGTTAAGTAGTTTTTTCCTCTATAGCAGTCCTCCTAAATTTAAGTAAGCCATTGGTTTAACCCAATCGATACATTAATAAATTTTTTCAAAGCAAAACATTTTTTTTAGAAAAACAAAGAAAAAATATGAAAATCGTTTGTTGTTTCTTTATTCTGTATTTTTGTACGCTCGATTTACGTAGGTAACGAAGAGGCGGAAATCGTTTAAAAAAAGCAAATTACGAGGTATACATGGCACAAAAGGTTGATTCAAACGCAAAATCTCATATACTTATCAAAGGCGCACGCGTCCATAATTTAAAAAACATTGATGTAACCATACCGAAAAACAGGTTGGTAGTTATCACAGGTATGTCGGGCTCAGGAAAATCATCTCTGGCTTTTGATACACTTTATGCAGAGGGACAACGCCGGTATGTAGAAAGCTTATCTTCCTACGCTAGACAGTTTATGGGGCGCATGAATAAACCGGAGGTAGATTACATCAAAGGAATTGCCCCGGCAATTGCCATTGAGCAAAAAGTAATTACAAGTAATCCGAGGTCTACAGTGGGTACATCAACAGAAATTTATGACTATTTGAAGTTATTGTTTGCCCGTATAGGAAAGACCATCTCGCCCATATCAGGAAAAGAAGTGCGAAAAGACAGCGTTACAGATGTAGTAAATTTTGTGTCCTCACTGCCTAGTGATACACAAATAACGATTTTAAGCCCCCTTCATCCTCATAATCAGCGGAAACTAAAAGAAGAATTAGCCGTCTTGCTTCAAAAGGGTTTTGTTCGAGTGGAGTACTTAGGCCGAATTGAGAAAATCGAGTCCCTAATCGAAGATAAAAAGGTTGCTAATAGCAGTGTAAACTTAGGTGATTTACGAATCGTTATTGACCGTATTCGTGTGAATCAAGAAGACGAAACTTTAAGTAGAATTGCTGATTCAGTCCAGACGGCCTTCTTTGAGGGAAAGGGGGACTGTTATATTGATGATGGAGAAAAGGAACATTTTTTCTGTGATCGATTTGAGTTAGACGGTATGGCATTTGAAGAACCGACTCCTAACTTTTTCAGCTTTAATAATCCCTATGGAGCTTGTAGCAGGTGTGAAGGGTATGGGAAAGTGATCGGGATAGATCCCGACTTAGTAGTGCCCGATAAGAGCAAATCGGTATACGATGGAGCAATCGCTCCCTGGAGAGGAGAGAAAATGGGAGAATGGTTGAACCGATTTGTTAAAGTGGCCATAAAATTTGACTTTCCGGTGCATAGAGCCTATAAAGATTTATCGCCCGAACAAAGGCAAGTCTTGTGGAGCGGGAATCAATATTTTAGAGGTTTGGATGATTTCTTTAAAGAATTGGAAGAGCAGACCTATAAAATTCAATACCGAGTTATGTTATCACGTTATCGGGGGAAGACGGATTGTCCGGATTGTAAGGGAACCCGACTACGTAAAGATGCAGCCTATGTTAAAGTAGGAGGGAAATCAATTACCGATATGGTGCTTATGCCTCTTGATGATTTGTTAGATTTCTTCAACAATCTATCATTAGATAAGCACGAGGAGACAATTGCAAAAAGGTTATTGATAGAAGTAAAGAACCGCGTGCGTTTTTTAACGGAAGTGGGGTTAGGATATTTAACATTGAATCGCCTTTCAAACACACTTTCGGGCGGCGAATCACAGCGGATTAACTTAGCAACCTCTTTAGGAAGTTCTTTGGTGGGTTCCATATATGTCTTAGACGAACCGAGTATCGGTTTACATCCACGCGATACCCAACGTCTAATCGGGGTGCTTAAATCTTTACGTGATGTTGGCAATACTGTTTTGGTGGTAGAACATGAAGAAGAAATGATGCAGGCTGCGGATTACCTTATTGATATTGGTCCGGAAGCGGGTGTACATGGTGGGCAACTAGTTTTTTCGGGAACATATCAAGAGATTCTTAAGGACGAGCAGAGTTTGACCGGAAAATACCTAAACGGAATCGAGGCCATTGGTATACCGAGTAGTAGAAGGAAGTGGCAGCACTTTGTAGAGATAAAAGGTGCTCGGGAGAACAATCTGAAAGGGATTGACGTGAAATTTCCGTTGTATACCTTTACTGTAGTATCCGGTGTGTCTGGTTCGGGGAAAACTTCCTTGGTGAGGCGTATATTGTATCCTGCTTTGCAGAAAGCGACCGGTAATTATTCCGGCGAGCAAACCGGTGTTTTTGATGGTTTGGATGGAGACCTTCAGCTTGTTGAACGTGTCGAGATGGTAGATCAGAATCCGATAGGGAGGTCTTCGAGATCGAATCCGGTAACCTACGTAAAGGCGTGGGACGATATACGAGCGCTGTATAGTAGTCAGCCAGCTGCAAAAGCTGCGGGGTTAAAGCCAGCGGCTTTCTCTTTTAACGTAGAAGGAGGACGATGTGATGTTTGCCAAGGAGAAGGGGAAGTGAAAATTGAAATGCAGTTTATGGCCGATATTTATCTTACCTGTGAGGCTTGTGGAGGTAAACGGTTTAAACAACAGGTGCTGGATATAACTTGGCAAGATAAGAATGTTTATGATGTACTGGAATTAACGGTAGAAGAAGCTTTGACTTTTTTCGGCAAACAAGCGAAGATACTCAATAAAATCCAACCGCTGGCGGATGTAGGGTTAGGTTATGTGAAGCTCGGTCAATCGTCGAATACCTTGTCGGGAGGGGAAGCACAACGTATTAAGTTAGCTTCGTTTCTGGTGAAGGGAAACAACAGTAAGAATACACTTTTTATTTTTGATGAACCTACTACCGGGCTTCATTTTCACGATATTCGAAAGTTATTGAAGTCATTTGATGCATTGATTGCTCAGGGTAATACCATCTTAGTCATTGAGCATAACATGGATGTCATCAAATGTGCCGACTGGGTGATAGATATCGGGCCGGAGGGTGGAGAGAAGGGTGGAGAGCTTGTATTTGAAGGAACACCGGAGGAACTTGTCAAACATTCGCAGTCTTATACCGGTCAGTTTCTCAAAGCACATATGTGATTGCATAGAGGATTGTTGACCTTTATTACTAAAGGAAAATTCGTAATTTTACAAAAAGCAAAGGAATAATATGCTGTCGAAAAAATCAAAATATGCCATTAAAGCTCTTATTGTACTGGGAAAGAACTACGGGAAAGAGCCGATGCAGATTTTAAAAATTGCTGAAGAGGAAAACATTCCGAAGAAATTTCTTGAGCAAATATTACTGGAAATGCGAAATGCGGGTATATTGTATAGCAAAAAGGGAGCGGGCGGAGGATATAGTTTAAACAAAGATCCGGAAGACATTCGCTTATCGCAAGTTATCAGACTCACCGACGGCCCTATAGCCTTGCTACCCTGCGTAAGCTTGAATTTTTATAGGCGATGTGACGAATGCAAAACCGAAGAAACTTGTGGTATCAGAGATACTTTCGTAGATGTTAGAAATGCGATGTTACAGATTTTGAATGATACCAGCATTGCCGATATTATTAAGCGTGAAGAGAATCTAGCTTTAGGTTTGTAATTAATGAACTGATAACCAATAGTTTAACGTCAAAATAAATATTTTAATAAAAAAAGACTACTAAATTGGTATATTTTATATATATTTGTCTCGTTGATTTTTAATTTTGAAAATATGAAACGCTCCATCTGTAAAAATATGAAGAATATGTGTTATTTATTAACAAGTTAGGAGAGGGCGTGTAGATTTCCAAGAGGCCTCTTCAGTAACCTGCAGAGGCTTTTTTTTTAATTTGATATAAATAGGAGGCAATATATGGAAAGGCAGCAACATCCCGAATTTGAGAAGGTATATGTCGAACCAAAAATCACCTTGGTAGGCGCAGGCCCGGGAGATCCCGATTTGATTAGCATAAAAGGTGTTAAAGCACTTAAAACAGCGGATGTCGTAATATACGATGCGTTAGTGGACGAAGCATTATTAAGCTACGCTCCCAAAGAGGCAACCCGCGTTTATGTTGGTAATCCATCAGGAGACGAAAACTTTTCGCAAACAACAGTCAATCGCTTAATGGTTGATTATGCGCTAAATTTTGGACATGTGGTCCGATTGAAAGGAGGCGACCTTTTCGTTTTCGGAAGGGGGTATGAAGAGTTGGAATATGCGGCATCGTACAGCGTGGAAACGGAAATTATACCCGGAATAAGCAGTGCCATTTCTGTGCCCGGTTTGCAGGGGATCCCCGTTACCCATAAGGGAAACAGTGATAGTTTGTGGATTTTAAGCGCCACCGATAGTAATGGTTCGTTTAATTGGGAGATTGAGGAAGCTGCGCGAAGTAGAGCGACTGTTGTCGTGTTATTGGGCTTTGCGCAATTGCCTGAAATCGTATCGATTTATAAAAAACTTGGTAAGGGGCGGTTGCCGGCGGCCGTTATACAGAACGGCTCAATGAAAAATGAAAGACTGGCCATTGGTGTCGTCAATACAATAGAGGAAGTTGCAGAAGAAGTATCCATTGATAACACAGGGCCGGTCCTATTAGTATTTGGTCAGGCAGTTGCTTTGCATAAAGATTTCTCACGGATATTAAATTTCCTGGAACAGGATTTAAATTTGTATTAAGTTTTTTATATTTCCCTATAGATTTGGTTGTTTTTTATGAGGCGTTGGTTCATATACGGATCAACGCTTTTTTGATGCGTTCCGACTTTGTTTATTACAAAACAATTAAAATAAAAGTTTCTAACTAAGTGAATTTTATGGTAGGTTTGAGTCGACAATAGAAATAGAATGGAAGAACAAAGTAAATTAATTCGTAGTCAAACTCAACGTTCACAGAATCGCGAGCATTCTGTACCTTTATATTTAACCTCAAGTTTTATTTTTGATGATGCCGAGCAAGGGCGCGCTGTATTTGCCGGCGAGGAAGAAGGTATTGTATATTCTAGGTATTCTAATCCAAATACGAACGAATTTATACAAAAAGTTTGTGAGCTGGAAGGAGCAGAGGCCGGTTTAGCCTTTTCTTCCGGAATGGCGGCGGTTTTTGCCTCTTTCGCTGCACTGCTGAAAAACGGAGACCATATTGTGGCCTGTAGATCGGTTTTCGGTTCTACTCATCAACTGTTTACGACTTTATTTCCACGATGGGGCATTACTACCTCTTATGTAGATGCGAAGAATCCAGCTGATTGGGAGAAAGCCATTCAGCCTAATACGAAGATGATTTTTTTGGAAACGCCATCAAATCCAGGCTTGGAATTGGTAGACCTAGAGTGGTTAGGAACCTTCAAAAAAAAATATCCAAATATTATATTAAATGTAGATAACTGTTTTGCGACGCCCTATCTGCAAAAGCCGATACAATATGGTTTTGATTTAGTAAGCCATTCTGCCACGAAATACATGGACGGACAAGGACGTGTTTTAGGCGGGATTGTTGTAGGTAAACAGGAGTTGATCGACGAGATGATGTTTTTTATTCGGCACACCGGGCCGTCTATGTCACCCTTCAATGCTTGGATTATATCAAAAAGTCTTGAAACCCTGGCGCTTCGTATGGACCGCCATTGTGATAATGCGTTGGCAGTAGCGGGCATGTTAGAGTCGCATAATGAGGTCGACCTTGTTCGCTATCCTTTCTTGCCCTCACATCCGCAATATGAGTTGGCCAAAAAACAAATGAAGGCTGGAGGTGGCATTGTTACCTTTGTCATTAAAGGTGGCTTTGAACGTGCTAAACGTTTTCTCGATAATTTGAAGATGATCTTGATCACTTCTAACTTGGGCGATTCACGTACGATTGCAACGCATCCGGCGTCTACGACACATTCAAAATTAACAGATGCGGAGCGTGAACAAATCGGTATCTATCCGGGAACCGTTCGTATTTCGGTCGGATTGGAAGATGTCAACGATATTTTGGTCGATTTGAAGCAGGCTTTGGACGGTAGCAAATAATTATCGGCTTTCGAAAAGGTCGGAGCTCGACCTTAAACGAGGAATGGAATACCGTTTAAAGCTTAGAGCAAAATTTTGTATGCATTGCTTGATACTGAAAGTATCATTAATTAACAGGAATAATAACGAAATAAAGCTGGCAGCTGATGGCTGAAAGCTAAGAGCTAAGAAAATGAAAGTAACACTAAACAGGCTAAACCAGGCGGTGCATTTTGAAGGTGAAAGTGCATCCACCGATGTAAAAGTCCATATTGACGGCTCTCCGGAAATTGGTGGTGAGGCATTAGGTGCACGCCCTATGGAGCTGGTGTTAATGGCTTTGGGTTCTTGTAGTGCACTCGACCTTATAAATATCCTGAAAAAACAAAAGCAGGAAATAGAGGATGTAAAAATTGAGGTTGATGGAAAACGAAAAGATGCGATTCCGGCCGTTTTTACCGATATTCATCTACTATTCAAGTTAAAAGGGCGTATTGACATCGAGAAGGCCAAGAAAGCAGCAGAGCTAGCAGTAAAGAAATATTGTTCGGTACACGATATGTTGGCAGCAGGTGGCGTACAAATTACATATGAGATTGTAACTGAGGCTGTATAGTGTTAGTTGAACCTAAACATTTTACGGTGTTTATTGTTTTCTGTGATAAAAACACATATTATGGCTTCTATATGGAAAGTTGATCCGGCGCATTCAGAAGTGCAATTTAAGGTAAAGCATTTGGTTATTTCCACGGTTGCGGGTAACTTTAATAAGTTTGATGGACAAATTGAGGCAACGAACGAGGATTTTTCTGATGCAACGATTAGATTTATGATTGATGCTGATAGCATTGATACGAATATGAAGGATCGTGATGAACATCTCAGATCAGCCGATTTTTTTGATACGGCGAATTACCCTGAGTTGACCTTTCAGTCAAGCTCGTTTGAAAAAAAAGGAGGCCACGAATACTTGTTAAGAGGCGATTTAACGATCAAAGGACATACCCAGGCTGTGCAGTTTGAAGTAGATTTTGGCGGTACTGCTAAAGATTCGTACGGTAATCAAAAAGCGGGCTTTGAAGCAACCGCTAAGATCAGCCGACAGGTTTTTGGGCTGAAATGGAATGATTTGACGGAGGCTGGATCCGTAGTGGTTGGAGATGAAGTGAAAATCGTATTGAATCTGCAATTTATTAAACAATCATAATTTGGGTGGGAAGTCCTTCTTTTTTAGGAAGCTTCCACTCCAAATTTTTTCGGCTTTTCGTCCGATAAGCCAAAAGGATAAGGCGAGCAAAGAGAAGAAAATCGCTCGATTTATATTGTCCCATAGATATTCGAAGAATCGCGTATAAAGATTAATTAGAAGGAAGATGATGCCGAATTCACGGGCGATAATATCATTCTTTTTGAGACCATACCAAGCAAATGCTAAACAAACGACCGTTGAGAGTACCCCCCAATAAAATATATGATATTGCTTGGTAGCTGCCCATTTGTCTAAATCGCTATAGTTTCCGAAAATTGATAGTAACCATAAGGAAATAAGGAGATATAATACTCCCATGATGTAACTTAATTGTTTAAAGCCTCTAATAGCTGCCCATTTATTATGCAGAACCAAGGTGAAAACTGTTAGTAGTATTCCAAATATGGTAAAGCGCAATGGATAATTCATTCCCCAAAATTTAAATCCCCAATTGCTGTGGTAAGCAGTTTCGGTGGCAAACCATATACCTAGTGCGATCAACATAAAAGCCCAAATAGTTTTTGAAGAAAGCTGTATAGCAAGAACGGTATAAATGACTATAGACAATAAAAATAAGAATGAATACATCCCGTCACCTTTGTCGATAACCTTGCCGAGATAGCCAATGAAAGTAGCCGTAGAAAATACACCCAACACAATTAAGCTTTCATTGGTAAATAATTTCTCTGGATGTCGTTTTTTGTTGAAATAACCCAGGTAATAAAATAAAAATGAAAGCAAAGCGCAAAACACGCAAATAATGATATTGGGTGTTTCGTATAGCGTTGACAAAAGTTGAAGAATCTCCTGATCGACAAATAAGGACAGGAAGGCCAGTACAATACAAGAGAGTGCAATCCAAAATGAATATTGTGCTAGACGTCTCCAGTCGAAGCCCTTCACCTCGTACGAGTGCCTAAGTCTGTCCGCCGTTTCTTTGTCAATCAGGCTGTTCTCTTCCCAATGTGCAATGGCGTTTTCAATAGCTTCTTGTTCGTTCTTATCGATATGAAGTTTCATCCGGAAATTTAATATTGGAGAAATTAAGCAAGCAGCTCTTTTATTTTCTTCTCGTCTTCTGCCAATTGCGCCGTCATTGCCTCAATACTATCAAATTTATGATCGTGACGCACAAAGTGTAAAAATTGTATTTGAAGCGTTTTGCCATATAAATCTTCGTTAAGATCAAAAAAATTGATCTCTATACTTCGGTTGACACCTCTTACAGTGGGTCGTGTTCCGATATATCCCATACCTTTTAACGTAGGGCCTTTTTTTGCCGGTATATATTCTCCCGTAGTCATCTCCGCATGTTCAATAAGGGTTGCCTGTACTGCGTAAATACCATAAGCAGGAATTAATTTGTAGCTTTCCGGAACTTCGATATTAGCGGTGGGGTATCCAATGGTTCTGCCTAGCTGCTGTCCTTTAACCACTTTTCCTGTAATGTGGAAAGGATAACCTAAGTACTTGTTGGCAGTGGCAATTTCGCCAATAATGAGTGCTTCGCGTATTTTCGTCGATGAGACAGCCACATCATTGATGTCTTGCTCCGGTATCTCTTGTACCGAATAATGGTACTGTTCTGCATATTTTAGCAAATCGACCAGTGATCCTTTGCGGTCCTTTCCAAAATGATGATCATAACCGATAATGATCCGTTTAGTGCCGATTTTACTGACCAGAATTTCGCGAATATATTCTTCTGCCGATTGATTGGAAAAATCCCGTGTAAACGGCGTGATAATCAGGTGATCGATTCCACTTTCGGCTAGTCGATCGGCTTTTTCCTCAATGGTGTTTATAAGACGCAAGCTATCATCATCCGGATGCAAGATCATCCTTGGATGAGGAAAAAAGGTAAGAAGTACCGTTTCTCCGTTTATCTTTTGCGCATATTCTCTTAAACTGCTTATAATTTTCTGATGTCCTATATGAACGCCATCAAAGGTTCCAATCGTCACCACTGCATTGTCCAATGGTATAAAATCTTCAATGTTTCTATATATTTTCATCCGCAATAAATTGTTTTTTTATCATGAATCTGCTGTTTACCTCATAAGCATTCTACTTTAGCAGCAAATAATCATACTAATCTTTGTTCCAAAGCCATTCCTAAACCCTTATTTGCAATATATCACGCTTTGTGCTCTCCACTGTTTCTGCCTATAGAAAATCTTATGAGATAATTTTATGTACCTTTCTTCCAAGATACGTATTTATTCTAAAAGTGATAATGTATTGAGGTTAAGGTTTTTTATGAATGTTCTCCTTCGTCATTTATTAATAGACCTTGTTCTTTCAAAGACCGAATATGATCGGACAGCTCCAAAACATTCCAGGCATCTCTGACATGAAAATTACCGCTGCGAGTTCTTCTCAATTCACTCAGATAGGCACCGGCGCCCACTGCTTTTCCAAAGTCATGTGCCAACGATCGAATGTAAGTTCCTTTGCTGCAAACGACTCTGAAGTTAACTTCCGGAAGAGCAATGCGGGTTAATTCGAACTCATAGATCGTTACACGACGAGGTTTTAGTTCAACGGACTCGCCTCGTCTGGCTTTTTCGTATAATCTTTCGCCTTGCATTTTTACAGCCGAATGTACCGGCGGATATTGTTCAATAGCACCGACGAATGTTAGTGAGGCGCGAAGTAGATCTTGTTCCGTAAGATTTGTGATATCAAAAAAGCTATCCGGAATTGTTTCTAAGTCATAAGACGGTGTTGTTGCCCCGAGTGTGAAGGTTCCTATGTATTCTTTTTCCTGCGCTTGAAGCTCATCAATAGTTTTAGTGCGTTTGCCGGTACAAACAATAAGTAAACCTGTAGCCAGCGGATCGAGTGTGCCTGCATGGCCTACTTTCAATTTCAAAGGCTTTAAAGCATTACGGATCTTTCCCACTACGTCAAAACTGGTCCATTTGTAAGGCTTATCGATCAGTAAAACCTCACCGGCGGTGAAATCGAAACGAGGGAAAATCGGCTTTTCTTTTTCGTCTTCCATTAAAGCACCGATAAGCTGTGACCGCTTAAAAGCATCACGATAATAATCCCACCTACTATAATTCTATACCATCCAAAAGCTTTGAATCCGTATTTCGTAACGTAACCAATGAAGCTTTTAATGGCTATGATGGCTACGATGAAACCCACCAAGTTACCTATAAAAAGGATATTATATTGGTCTGCGGTAAACTGGTTGCCATCTTTGTAGAAGTCGAGCAGTTTTTTTGCCGTCGCGCCAAACATAGTCGGCACGGCTAAAAAGAAAGAAAATTCAGCTGCGGCTTTCCTTGAAAGTTTCTGCGCCATACCGCCAACAATGGTTGCTCCCGAGCGAGAAGTGCCTGGTATCATTGCTAGACACTGAAAAAAGCCAATTTTCAGGGCGGTAGCGTAAGAAATGTTGTCTGAGTTATCAATGCGAGGTGCATTAAACCATTTATCGACGAATAGGAGCACAATGCCGCCTAAAACTAAGGTGATTGCCACCGTCATTGGGCTCTCTAGCATATTGTCTATTTCGTCGCTAAATAATAAACCAAAAATGGCTGCCGGAATAAAGGCAACAAATAGTTTTAAATAAAAAGACCACGAACGAAAAAATCGCTTAAAATAAAGAATCACAACCGAGAGGATGGTGCCTAGTTGAATAGCTACTGTAAACAGTTTAACGAAGGCAGATGGTTCGATGCCCATTAAGGCGGTTGCGATGATTAGGTGGCCGGTGGATGAAACAGGTAAGAATTCGGTTAGCCCTTCTACGATGGCTAAAATAATCGCTTCTATTAAAGTCATCTATTGGTGTTATTTAGTAGGGTTCTTTAATATTGCTACAATGCCAAGAGCAAAGCCTGCGACAACCACAATCGGCGCTAAAGTTATTTTAGTGAAACTGTAAATATCTGTTTTACCGGCCATCAAAATAAAGCCAATGATAACAATGGCAATACTTAATAACATTAATTGGTAGTTCAATTTACCGAAAACAAAGTTTGACTTTTGTTCGCCTTGAGCTACTTTCTTTTTTTCTTGCGGCATAATGCTAAATTTAATTAAGTGAATGTATATTACCGATAGAGATCATTTATTCGGAGACGTAAATACTTGCTTACTGCAAAATAAGTGCTGGCCCCCGAGATCAGAATGCCTAAACAGATTACACCTATGAAAATGAGGGCAAATTCAAAATAGTTACGTAAAATAACAATTTCAGGAATTTGCTCTTGCGCAAAATACAATGTCAGCAATAGTAGAATGATTGCAATCAGAGCACCCAAAAGGCCATGAAGAATACCATAGCCTAAAAATGGACGGCGAATGAAGCCCTTTGTTGCTCCCACCATTTGCATACTTTTTATTAAAAAGCGTTGTGAATAGATTGCCAGCCTTATGGTGTTATTGATTAATGCGACGGCAATAATCAATAAGATAGCTGCGAAGGCAAGTATGATAAGACCAATGACACGAATGTTTTTGTTGACCATATCGATCAGCGAGTCTTGATAAACAACCTCTTTGACCATGCTGTTGCTAGATACCTGCTTTGTAAAGGTCTCTACACCTGCTTTATTTGCATAATCTGCTTTGAGATAGACGTCAATGGACGATAACAGTGGGTTATAACCCAGAAACTTAACAAAATCTTCGCCCAAGTCATTTTGAAGATTTCTAGCTGCTAATTCTTTGCTAACATATTGTGTGCGAAGCACCGCAGGATTTCCATCCAGCTCTTTTTGTAGACTAAGAATATCGGCTTCTGTTACCCCGTCATTAACAATGATGTTAAGTACGATATTTTCCTTAACATAATTGGAAAGATTTTTAGCATGAACGAGGATCAACCCTAATAGTCCGGTCATGAGTAATACTAGAGCAATACTAATAACCGTGGATATGTAGACGGATTTTGTTTTTCTGGATGACGCACTTACTTCAAATTCTTCCATATGCTACTATTTGAAATGCGAAATTAATAATTAGATATGAGATATAGGACATGAGATGTGAGATTTTTCGTACTTTCGCAAGTCATACTGTAATGTGTTATAATGGACTATCAATTTAAGACTATAGAGAAAAAGTGGCAGCAGTTTTGGGCTTCCAATCAAACATTTAAAGTTAATAATACGTCAGATAAGCCAAAATATTATGTGTTAGACATGTTTCCTTATCCTTCAGGAGCCGGGCTTCATGTTGGTCATCCACTCGGATACATAGCCTCCGATGTTTTTTCGCGATATAAGAGATTACGTGGATATAACGTGTTACATCCCATGGGATATGATTCATTTGGGTTGCCGGCTGAACAATACGCTATTCAAACCGGTCAGCATCCCGCAATAACCACTGAAACCAACATAAAGCGTTATAGGGAGCAGTTAGATAACATTGGTTTTTCATTTGATTGGAGCAGGGAGATACGAACCAGCGATCCATCTTATTATAAATGGACACAATGGATTTTTATGCAGCTCTTCAACTCATTCTATAACACGGATAGCGATAAGGCTGAACCGGTTGACCAATTGATCCGGATTTTTGAAACCAAAGGGAGCAAGGGGATAGAAGCAGTATGTGATGAAGATGTCCTCGAATTTACAGCCGAGGAATGGCACCATTTTTCTGAAGAGCAAAAGGAGACCGAGTTGTTAAAATATCGTCTAGCTTATTTGCGCGAGAGCACCGTCAATTGGTGCCCGGCCTTAGGTACTGTCTTGGCAAACGATGAAGTGAAAGATGGGGTATCAGAGCGTGGTGGTTATCCGGTGATTCAGAAGAAGATGATGCAGTGGAGTATGCGAATTACTGCTTATGCAGAACGATTACTGCAGGGGCTGGACACCGTTGATTGGCCCGAGCCGTTAGTAGAGATGCAGCGCAATTGGATAGGAAAAAGTATAGGAGCAAGTGTAAAATTTGCCTTAGCGGATGGGAGCGATTCCATTGAAGTGTTTACCACACGAGTTGATACGATATATGGCGTAAGTTTTCTGGTATTAGCGCCCGAGCATGATTTAGTTCCGATCATTACAACGAACGTACAGCGGGCACAGGTCGAAAATTATATAGAACAGACCAAAAAGAAATCCGAGCGTGACAGAATGGCCGATACCAAAACCGTTACCGGTGCATTCACAGGTAGTTATGCGATGCATCCTTTGACAGGCAAGCAGGTGCCGATTTGGATTGCTGATTATGTGTTAGCTGGTTATGGTACCGGTGCCGTCATGGCTGTGCCTTCGGGGGATCAACGTGATTACCTGTTCGCAAAGCAATTTCATTTACCTATTATCAAAATTCTTGATATACAAGAAATAGATGAGGAGGCCGATAGTCGGAAGGAGGGTGTTTATATTAACTCGGAATTAATTAATGGTTTATCTTATCAAGAAGCGGTTTCGAAGCTAGTATCTGTACTCGAAGAACGTGGTATCGGAAAAGCCAAAGTCAATTATAGGATGCGCGATGCGATTTTTGGTAGACAACGTTACTGGGGTGAACCGGTGCCTGTTTATTTTAAAGATGGATTGCCTAAACTAATCAAAGAAAACGAGCTCCCGTTGTTATTGCCGGAAGTGGATAAATATCTGCCTACAGAAAGCGGCGAACCGCCTTTGGGACGTGCAACGAATTGGAAATATCAGGGGGGATATGAGTACGAACTTAGTACAATGCCCGGATGGGCAGGATCTAGCTGGTACTGGTATCGTTATATGGATTCGCACAATTCGGAAGCGTTTGCCTCAAAAGAGGCTATTGATTATTGGCAGGCCGTTGATCTATATATTGGCGGTTCAGAGCATGCTACCGGACATTTGCTATACAGCCGCTTCTGGAATAAGTTTTTGAAAGACATTGGAAAGGTAAAGGAAGAAGAACCCTTCAAAAAACTGATCAATCAGGGGATGATACAAGGACGCTCCAATTTTGTGTACCGTGTATTGGATGAGCATGGAGCGGGCACTAATACTTTCGTTTCTTTAGGCCTGAAAGATCAATACAAAACGACTGCACTTCACGTTGACGTTAATATCGTGAACAACGATATTCTACATCTAGAAAAGTTCAGGCTATCCAGACCCGAATATGCAGAAGCTAAGTTTATTTTAGAGGACGGCAAATATGTCTGTGGACATGAGGTAGAAAAGATGTCCAAGTCCAAGTTTAACGTCGTTAATCCGGATGATATAATAGAGCAATATGGCGCTGATACCTTACGCATGTATGAGATGTTTTTGGGCCCTTTAGAGCAAAGTAAACCTTGGAACACAAACGGTATTGAAGGCGTTCACAAATTTCTTCGTAAATTTTGGCGCTTGTTCCATGACGCATCTTCAAATTTTTCCGTATCGGATGAAATACCGACAAAGGCAGAGCTTAAGTCCTTACATAAGATTATCCGTAAGGTGGAGGATGATATCGAACGATTCTCTTTTAATACTTCGGTTTCGAGTTTCATGATTTGCGTAAATGAGTTGACTGATTTGAGGTGTAATAAGCGAGCCATTCTGCAGGATTTGGTAATTGTGTTATCACCCTACGCACCCCATATCTGCGAAGAACTATGGGTGCTTCTTGGAAATGAACCGGGCTCCTTGTCTTACACTTCTTACCCTGTTTTCAACCCGGATTATTTAATAGAGGATGAGTTTGAATACCCTATATCGTTTAACGGTAAAATGCGACTAAAACTCAATCTATCGCTGAGCCTTGAGGGGATCGAGATCGAACAAGCTGTATTAGCGAACGAAGATGTGCAGCGTTACCTTGATGGTAAAACACCTAAGAAGGTGATCGTTGTCAAGGGGAAGATCGTAAATATCGTTGTTTAAGTCGCTTTTGGTTGTCGGAAATCGGCTTTCTGCTTTATTCATTATCGCTGAAAGCCGATTTTCAAAAGCTGATCTTAATCGCCTTTTGTTTGGGAACTATAGGTGCTTTCAAATATTTTATCTGCGTTATTGGCTTCAAAACCGTCTCGACGATGCTGCCTTTTTATTTGTTCTTTTGCTAGGTGAACGTAAGCAGGCAATACCTTTCTTTCCGCAAATTCGACATAAGAACCCGATATATGTTGTTTTTCTCCATCGGCAAAAGTGGCCTCAATCATTTCGGCCACGGTAGCACTTTGAAGTAAGCCTCCATCAGGACTTACCTTAATTTTACCACCGGAGGTATTTAACTTGAAACCATGTTTTTCGAGAAAGTTATTGAAAAGCGCGATATCATTAAATCCTTCTTTCAGATTGTGAATACTGATTGTAAAGTGATTTAAATAATAGCGGTTGTAAATAACCCATGAAGCATATTCACTTTCTTCGGCCAAAATATTGTAATCTTCCAGCGATGGTATTCTCCATAAGGGGCTGTGAAGAAAACGGTCGACTTCCATCGCATTATCAAGATCCAGTTTGTCCACCGGATCGGATGTTACTTCATCGGTATAGCTTTTGATAATATCTTGGGCTTTTTGAGAAAGATCGCTCACGCGAAGCTCACTCACAAAAATTCGGGGATATCGGTCGGCAGGAGGTGCATACCAATAAGCATCTAACTTCTTTCCAGGGAAATTATAATAATCGCGCTTTTCATAACCATAATGCAGAAAGATTTTCTCAAAAGATTTTATACCTAATTGGGATACTCCCATGGTCCTAAAAGCGATATGATCATTTTCGATCTCATCTGGATGTTGAATAATGCCATCTTGCAGCATCGCTTGGATAATGGCACCGACATCAGGAACACGTTGTTTATAACGGGTCATTAAACCGTCCAAAACGTTGTTTAATGTTTCTATGCGGCTCATAATAGTAGCTTTATCTACAGTAAAGATACAAAAAACACCGGAATTTGTTAGTTGGCGGCAAGCACCAGCTCTTTTACCATCCATACATTACAGGCATAATGCCCGGAATTGCCAAGTGCGTGAGGCAATGAAGAGAAACCCATTTTTTTGTACATGCTTATTGCTGTTTCAAATTGAGGGAAAGACTCCAAGTAGAGATGGGTATAACCTAAGTCGACAGCTTTCTCCAAGCACCGATTAATGAGTGTTTTGCCCAAACCTTTACCTCTACTTTTATTAGACAGATACAGTTTGACAAGCTCTGCGTAGCCTGTTGGTAAATTGGCTGTCGGATAAATACCACAACCACCTAAGACCTCCCCATCTTCTTCTACTACATAATAAATACTTCTTGGTTGCTGGAAAAGTGTATACAGGTTGTCGGTTGTCGGATCTGTATATACGGTTCCTTCTTTTGGGATATGGTGTTCTTCTAAGGAAGTTCTCAGAATCTGCGCTAAAATCTGATTATCGTTCTGACGGATTGTTCTAATTACAATACTCATAAATTATTTGCTCTTGTTTTCTTTGATTAATTCGGCTCTTTGATAGAAACCTTGTAGTTTTAGTTGGTACTCAACTTCGTCAATAGCTTTCATTAGGTTGTTAGACGTATTAGTAAGTTGTTCTAGGGCTTTAACCATTACATCCCAAATGGGCTGCATCTTTTCGACTAACGTTTCTCCTTCTCTGGTTAGGTATAAAAGCCTCTTCCTTTCATCATCTTTATCTTTCTTTGATTTTATCAGTTTTTTTTTCTCTAATTCTTTGAGAAGGCTGATGGTAGAGGGATGGGTATACCCAATTTCGTTGGCTATTTCCACTACGCTCAATACGGGCTTTTTATAGAGTGTGTAAATCACCGGAAACCATTTCGGTTCGAATTGGATACCATAGGATTCGTAAATTTTTAGTCCGTCTTTTCGCAGCTGATCACTTAAGCGTTGTAGGCGTGTTGATATCGCTAAGAGGCCCGACTCGTCAATCACATTTGTCATCGTTATTCAGAATTAGGTGAAAAAATACATCGTCTACTTCCATAATTGGAAAATGGGAAGGGAGTTGCACTTTTTCAATTTGCATGAAACCGTTCCGTTCATAAAAACGTAAGGCGGCTTTTAATGTATGAAAGGTACCTAAGTATAAATGGCTCATACCGGCCTTTTTGGCATAGCATATCAAATGTTCCAGTAATTTCTGCGCTAACCCTAATTCTCTTCCTCTATACTCCTTGCGGACAAACATTTTTCGTATCACTCCGCCCTGTTCTGCTTCCATCTTTATTAAAGCGATAGTTCCCAAGAGCGTTCCTTGGTGTTTAATTCCCCAAAAAGCGCCACCCTTTTGTTGGTAATGTTTTTCTACATCCAATAAGTCTGGCTGATCTTCAATGGTTACAGGAACTTGATGTTCTTGCTGTTGTATCGGCAAGATAAGCCCGATGATTTCCGGGACATCGGCATTGTTTAAAAGTTCAATTTCAAAAGCCATTTCTTTTTTTAGCAAAACTACGTAGTTGGCTACATATTTGCAAATGCTAAAATTTATCGGATAGAATATTTAGAAGTAATATCGGCCTAAATGTTTTAAAATCATCTTTTTCATTTCAAGAGGATCTATTTCCCCTTGTTTACTATAAAGAATTTTTCCGCCCGGAGCTACTAATAGGGTATAAGGAAGCGCGCCTTGCCACGCTTTGTCAATAGCCTCAATCAGGTCGTATTTATTTTTACTTTCGAGCAAAAAATTCTGGTTCGCGGCTCCTTTGCTTTTAAGGAAATCTAAAACCGGCTGTGGTTTCTCCGGGTTGTCGGCACTAATACTGATAAATTCAAAAGGCCTATTTCGATACATTCGGTTGATTATAACGAAATCAGGAAATTCTGCAACGCACGGTCCGCACCAGGTAGCCCAGACATTGATTAAGCGAAGTTTATCAGAATTATTTTGTAGTAGGGAGTCGATTTGTGTGATTTGAATGGGGTTAATAGTAACAGGTTCTTTTGCCCATTGTTCGTCAGACTTTTTTACCGCATCTTCTTTGGTTGACCATTTTACACTACATCCAAAAGTTTTTGTCTCTTTTACAGGGATGTCTTTTTTTGCTAGAAGTGCTTCAATTGCTTGAATAGCATTGTGCTCTTTCGTTTCTTTAGGATTTTCGTTGTCATCGAATCGTCCTTTATAACGAAGCTTTCTATTGTTATCGAAAATAAAAATATGAGGTGTCGCAACTGCGCCATATCGTTTTGATGTCAACTGCGTCTCACCATCATATAAGTAAGGGAAATTAAAATTTTTATCGGAAGCCCGTAATTTCATTTCTTCAGGAGAGTCGTTATATTCTGTATAGCCAAGTTCGTCCAAACGTACAGCGTAGGGATTGTTTGGTGATATGGCAATTAGAGCTACTCCTCGCTCACCATATGTTGCCTTTAAATTAATGAGGCGATCTTCGTAGGCCTGTGCAGTTGGGCAATGATTACAAGTAAATGCCACCACTAAAATTGGAAACCTCTCAAAATCCCGGAGTGAATATTGTTTGCCATCTGTCGCGGGCAATGTAAAATCCGGGGCCTGGTCATTGATCTTAAGGCCATTTTGCTTATCTTGGGATAAGGAAGAAATAAAGCTGCTGAGTAGTATTATTATCAAAATACTAAATAGCGAGTAGGAATACTTCGACTGTTGCATTTTGCCATAATTTAGATAATCGGGACTGTTCAGCAATTAATTTGAGTTGATTGTTAATCAATTCATTTTTGCTTTCATAGTGTTTATCAAACTTAGGCAAAATGCATGAAACAGAAAAGATATTTTATTAAGATTAGGATTCTATTTCTCGTTGCGTTGTTATTCCTACACGGTTCCATGCATTCATAGCAATAATGCCCATCATAACCTCCGTTGTATATTGCTGTCCCAAAAGCTCAACGGCTTGGTTATAAACCGC
This sequence comes from Olivibacter sp. SA151, assembly GCF_054130995.1. Lineage (NCBI taxonomy): Bacteria > Pseudomonadati > Bacteroidota > Sphingobacteriia > Sphingobacteriales > Sphingobacteriaceae > Olivibacter > Olivibacter sp. SA151. Next base: position 1,019,272 of record NZ_CP096391.1, read on the forward strand.
ATCAGATACGCCATGTGCAGCAATATTGGTCATTTCCTCTGCTAAAGCCAGTATAGCCCGTTCCTCAGGTGAATAGAAGGGAACTTCGCGCCAGGCGCTTAGCAAATAGATGCGTTGTTCGCTTTCACCTGCTTCACGCGCCTCTTTTGTGTGTTTATTAATACAATAGCTACAGCCGTTTATTTGTGATACGCGAATTTTTATAAGCTCTGCATGTGTTTTACTTAGGGAACTTTCGGATAGGTATTTTTCGAAAGCAAGCATCGTTTGGAACGCTTTAGGATCAGCTTCTTGAAGTGTTTTTCTTTTTGCCATTGTCTTATAAATAAATTTTCTTCTCAAAGATATTGTATATTTGGACTCTGTAAGTCGTCCAGTTTGCATAAAATAGGTAGTCCACATGCTTCCGTTTCCCAGCCTTCTAATCATAGATAGAACCTCTTCAACCGCGTTATATTTGCAGGTGTCTAAGCAAATTATTGCATTGATTCGCAAGGGAATATTGAAGCCGGGAATGCGACTACCTAGTACGCGCGAACTTGCCCAATCGTTGATGCTTCATCGTAAGACAGTTGTGGCTGCGTATAATGATATGCTTTTGCAAGGATGGGCAACCACAGTGCCTAAAAAAGGTGTTTTTGTATCCTCGGTTTTACCGGAATTAAATCCGAAAATTTGGGAGCAAAATTTAAAGAAAGTGCCGGACTCCAATACTACTCCTTTTTTTTATCGTAACTCGTTTAGTGTGATCACTGATCTCGGATCTGACGTTGCCGGATATGATATTGTTATTGATGACGGTTTGCCTGATTCCCGTATAGCCCCTTTAGATTTATTGGCTCGCGAATATAGAGCGCGATTAAGAAGGAATTTGCAATTGAAAGGAAGAACGGATTCATTGTCTGTCGGCTCCATCTTACTGAGGGAAGCATTAACCGATTATTTATTTGAAACACGTGGTATACGGGCGAGTGTACACAACCTTCTTACCACCCAGGGTGCGCAAATGGGAGTTTACATAGCCGCACAGTTATTACTGAGAGCGGGCGACGCAGTTATTGTTGGCGAGCCGAATTACTTTATGGCTAACAATGCCTTTTCTTATCAAAACGCACGAATTTTTCGTGTGCCTGTAGACGAGCACGGCTTGGATATGAATAAAGTAGAGGAGATTTGTCTAAGAGAGCGTATTAACATGTTATATGTTATTCCGCACCACCATCACCCAACTACCGTAACCTTAAGCCCCCAGAGGAGAATGCAGCTTATTGCGCTTGCCCAACGTTTCAATTTTATGATTGTAGAGGACGACTATGATTATGATTTTCACTATCAATCCTCGCCCTTTTTGCCTCTGGTAAGTTACTGTCCGGAGCGCGTCATTTACATTGGCTCTTTTACGAAATGCTTAGCCTCGTCTGTCCGCATAGGCTTCATGGTAGCTCCCCAAGAGATGATCAATGAGGCTGCTTATGTCCGAAGGATGATAAATTTGAGAGGCGATTTTATAATGGAAGATGCTTTAGCCTCTTTGATACGGGAAGGTGATGTTGCAAGACACATAAAAAAATCCGTGAATATCTACCGAGAACGACGCGATTACGTATGTGCATTAATGAAAGAACGGCTATTTGCGTTTTCCTCGTTTGAAATTCCAACAGGAGGCATGGCAGTTTGGCTACGTTTTAGTGAAGCTTATCCATTGATCCATGTGGCTGCAGAGCTTGCTAAGCACCGCATACTGATAAGTGATGGCAGAAAATATAACACCGGTCCGTTTAACTATAACGCGATTCGTTTCGGATTCGCCTCTTTGAATACCCGTGAACTTTCGCGGGTAATAGAGCTCCTTACCGCAGTGTTGTCGAAAGAAGTAAATGGTCGATCGAACGCTTAGTTTGCTTCCATCGTGCTTTCTTCTTTACGCTCTCCGATCTGCTGTCGCCACATTGCATAATAAAGACCTTTAAGCGATAGTAAATCGAAATGGCTTCCTGTTTCCACGATTTTACCCTTTTCCAATACATAAATTTTGTCGGCATGCATGATGGTTGACAAGCGATGGGCAATCATAATGGTCAAATGCGTTCTTTGCGCTGTAATTTCCCGGACAGTATTAGATATCGCTTCCTCTGTAATGGAGTCGAGCGCTGACGTGGCCTCGTCAAAAATAAGAAGGCGTGGTTGCCGTAATAGCGCGCGAGCGATTGATAAACGCTGCCTTTCACCACCGGATAGCTTTAGGCCTCCTTCACCGATCACGGTTTCGAGACCCTTTTCCGCTCTTGCTAAAATATTCTGTCCCGACGCTTTCTTTATTACATCCAAAATCATGTCGTCAGTTGCCGATGGATTGACGAAGAGTAAGTTTTCACGGATAGTACCTGAAAAGAGCTGCGTATCTTGTGTTACAAAACCTATTTGATGTCGTAATTCTTCAAAATCGATCTCATTATCGTTAAAGTCGTTGTAATATACGTGGCCTGAGGTCGGATGATATAAACCTACGAGTAATTTTACCAGTGTTGTTTTTCCCGAACCGGATGGTCCTACAAAAGCAATGGTTTCACCTTGTGAAACATCGAAGGAAATTCCGTCAAGGGCAGGGCGTGTAGCCGACTGATGTTGAAAACGCACTTCGTTAAAGCGCAACTGCTGAATAGCATCGATCTTCTTTGGTGCAAGGGGCTGGTATTCTACTTTTCGATTCAATAAGCGTTGCAGGTTGTTCAAGGATGCCTCCGCCTCCCGATAGGACATGATTATATTTCCTAACTCCTGCAAAGGGCCAAAAATGAAGAATGAATAAAATTGCATCATCATCATCTGCCCGACCGTAATCTTATCGCGAAAAACGAAGAATAGCAATGCAAACATAATGCATTGTTGAAGGAAATTAACGAAGGTCCCCTGTACAAAGCTTACAGACCGAATACTCTTTACTTTTTTTAGTTCAAGTTTTAGTATTTTCATCGTTGTATCGTTCAGCCTACTTATCTCCTGTTGGGTGAGGCCTAGACTCTTGACCAGTTCTATATTTCGGAGGGATTCCGTAGTAGAGCCGGCAAGTGCAGTCGTTTCGCTTACGATATTTTTTTGAATGAACTTAACTTTTCGACTTAGAACGCTGGTTAGAATAGCAAGAACAATTGCTCCTACCAGGTAAATCAAAGGAAGAAGAGGACTTAATTTAAAGGCAACGATAACAACGAAAACAATACCCACAAGCGTCGCAAATAGCACGTTGACAAAGCTGGTAATAAATTTTTCACAATCGGCTCGCACCTTCTGCAGCACGGAAAGCGTTTCACCACTTCGTTGATCCTCAAAATCCTGAAAGGGAAGCCTGAGTGCATGTCGAAGTCCGTCGGTATAAAGCCGTGCACCAAACTTCTGTATTATAACATTAACAACATAATCTTGGAACGCCTTCGCAATACGTGAAACCATCGCTACACCAATAATCATCAATAAGCCAATGGTAATACCCTTAAAAAAAGCACCATCTGCTCCATCGGATCGGAACTGCTGTGCTTTATTTGCATAAGGGTCAATGATCAGATTCCCAAGAATATAAGGATTCAATAAGGAAAAAACCTGATTGATCGCCGCTAATATCAACGCTAAAAGTATGAGCCATTTATGTCTACTTAAGTACTTAAGGAGTAATCTCATGGTAGGAAAATATATTAGGACGTAAATATAGGCTATCTTTTATTATAAAATTGTTATGAAACAGTAAAAAGCGATCGGCAACGGTTGTATTAGCGGAATACCCGAGAAGCGAAATCTAATAGGTAAGGTTAAATGCAAAGCATTCATTTTGAAGAGACGACTATATTTCTGTTTTTTGCTGAAATTCCATATTTTGCAGAAGAATATCCTTTTACAACATATGAATTACCTAAGCAAGGCAGTATTTATACTGATCTTTAGTACCATGGGATTTGCTGCTTATGCGATGAATGATAGCATCTCCGTAGATAGTATAAACAAACAAAAAATTACGTCTGATGCAATCCGTTTTGTGGACGGTGTAGCATATACCGTTTCGAGCCCTATTCGATGGAAAGGATCTGATTGGTTAAAGGTAGGGGCGGTTCTTGGCGGAACCGCGTTATTAACGACCTTAGACAAACCAAACAGGAACTTTTGGCAGGATCGGAATTCTAAAGTGTGGGATGGCATTGAGCGCGCCGGTTTTCATTATGGTAAACCTTATGCGGCCTTTATCATGACCGGCGGCTTTTATTTAACGGGGTTAGTTATTAAAAATGAATGGGCTAGAGAAACGGGGCTCATGTTGGGTGCTGCATACCTGACAAGTGGCGCCTTACAGACCTTGATGAAAACCGCCGTAGGGCGAGCGAGACCGGCAACGGACGTGGGCCCCTGGGCCTTCGATCCTTTCTCTCCGGAAGCAGGTTATCATTCCTTTCCATCCGGACATATGCAGATCGCAACCGTGAGCGCGCTGGTACTGGGGCATCGAGTAAAAAGCCCGCTGTTAAAAGCGCTATTTTACAGTACTGCGGGCGTTACACTGGTAAGTCGTATGTACAGCGATTCCCATTGGCTATCCGATATGGCTTTTGGCGGTGCTATATCTTGGTTCTGTACGAAGGCAATAGTCCGCCGTATGGAGGAGAGTAAGTATAGAAACCCTTTTAAAAAGCAGAACCAAATTACTTGGACCGTTACGCCTGCACGGCGTGGAATTGGCTTAGTAGGCGTTTTTTAGCAATTAAAGTTTTACACCGATTCGTATCGCTTTTAAGCCACTTACGCCTTGTAATTCCTCTAGTTCAAGCTCTTCCATATCGTCTAATAAAATGTCTTTATTTTGTAGATAATTAATATAGCTCATATACTCTTTAATCTCTCTCGCATCGTAATATACCAAAGCAATCTTTCCAGGCTGGGTGAGCCGTTCAAAAGAATCTTTTAGGTGAACTTTATCGATTCTCTTTTTTATGATGTGGTATCGAATGTTATAGGCTCCTTCTACATCAAAACGCCTTTCGTCCACGCGGAAGCTAATGTCTATATCGTTTCCATTGATAAAAATAAGCTGGGTCGTTTCAAGCGGAGTTTCCATCTGTTGAAGTAAGGTGTGCGTTATTTTTGCAATGGAAGCCATTGAGGTAAGCTGCCAAAGCCTTACGTTTTTGAGATAGAGCATGTCAAATGGCCTTTCAGGAGCAATAGATTGCCCTATATAAATATCATATTCAACACCGTCGGTTCTGAACTTCTCAAAATAGCAAGGATAAGAGCGCTGTATTTCATCATTTAATAATTCTAAATAACCGTTAATAGCGGTATTAATGGTGGCGATGGATGATTCGAGCGCGCGTCGATGCTGATGGGCTTTCCCTGTTTCCGCTAGTACTTCTTGTTCATATTTTTCGATGATCGCTGCTAAAGTTGAATTACTGTTTTTGAAGTGCATCAATAACATGTACACTTCTTTCTCCATGAAGTCTTTAACCTTCATTTGTACAACGTCGATTGGACTCGTGTCTAATTGGGTCAACCACTTATCACAATTAAATTCCATTTCATCGAGTAGTGCAATACTATAAACGTTTTTGATGTCTTGTAATACCTGTTTTAATAAACCTAATTGTATTTTATAGTCGGCAACTAAGGCTTTATTGCGCTCAATTGTAGAATTTCTAATATCAATAGCCCCATATAAGGGATAAACATTCTTGAATTGAACGTTTTCAATAATGGGTTTCGGTTTTTCCGGCGCTATCTTTTTCAAGTATTCATATGCAGCTTGATTAAATTTCCATTGGACGGCTGGTTGTAAGGATGTAAACTTTTCTTTTATTACCGCGTCGATGCGAGCGTTGAATCTATGTGCTTGATCATTCAGTAACTGCGCAAGTAAAGGGGCGGCTCGGCGCAACTTTGCCAGGACAATCTTGTCAAAGGTATGACCTTCGTTGGTATAAACTTCTAAAAGTCCCGTTACCTTATTGTTATAATATAAGGGGATACATACATAAGAAGTAACACCGAGATCGGAAAGGTCGTTCAGGAATTTGAAGTTGTTATCTCCGAAATCTATCCCGACATTATATACTATGATTTGAGGGTTGAGCAAGTAAGATTCCGTAATGTTAGCTTCCTGGCAGTTTCTTGTTTTCTTCTTCAACAGAGCAGGTAATATACTGGCATGCATATATACCTGATCCAATATTGGTTTGTTGTTCAGTTTCAAGATGGGAGATAAACCAAACTTAATATGTTGATTACCGGTAAGCGTTTGCAAGGATTCTTGCAATACGTCATAAGCGTGCTCAAGTTCTTCGTCTGAGTTTCGACTTACGATATCCCGAATATTCTGGATAACGCGATCGGGTGTGATTTCCTTCACCGTAATAATCGAAAAGCCTGTAAAAGAGAACTGGTTGAGCGGAAGTAATTCACGTAAAAACCTCCATTCAAACTGCTGAACGTTATTCTGTCTAATTTTTTTATAATCCAGTTCCGGTAGCTTCATTTTGGGAGTGATGTCCACAAAGCGTTTATCAATTTGGATGGCATAGTAGCGAGGTAAGCCCGTTACTTCATCTTTCGAAGAAAATTCGATCACTTCGTCTTCCACGGCGGGAATTTCGTAAAAACGTTCTAGAAGTAGGCTATATATGGACTGCTCGAGCAGGTCCTTTTTCTTAGTCTTTTCTTCGATGTCTTTAAAAGTTTCTTCACAAAATTCCTGACGCAACAGATTGTAGAAGCCTTGTGTGCCGTAAAACACATTTTTTCCTAATGGTGTTGCCAGCGCCCAGAGCGTATCGTGTTCGTCTTCGAGTGGAGGTACCAGCAAATTATAGGTATAGAATAAGATTTGCTTGTAACTTGCTAAATTTTCTTCCGTCAACGGTCCATAAGTCTCTCTCGTTTCTAAGAATTTGTGAAGTATAAATTCTAGCATTTCATGCTTCACGTTATCCTGAGTACTTGCGAGCTTTCTTAAATGTGTTATAAAGCTATCGAGGGACAGCTGTATATCGAGCTCGCCTAATAAATCTTTTTTATTTTCCGATAAATCGATTACCTGCGCAAACATTGTTGATCTGAAGAATTAGTAGTTAAAAACGGAATCCCATGGTAAAATAAGGGTACCAACCTTCTTTTGAATGGCCTGCTACCAATTGCAAAAGTGCAATTCTTGCGGGGGCATAATATACACCGGCTCCCGTACCCTGATGTATGGAACTGTTATCCAATCCGTCAACCCAAACTTTACCGATATCATAAAAGCCTAGTAGCCCAAGTTGTCCCGGTAAAATATAGCTGCCGATCTGTGCCAGCTTAATCCTGGCTTCAAAATTATTAAAAAATAAATGATCTCCGGCAAATCGATATTGGCGATATCCCCAGAGATTATTTTGTCCACCTAAAAATAGTGCCTGATAAAAGGTCGTTTTTCCCAAGGTTGTCCCGCCACCCAATCGATTAGCCAAGGTTACAGCATTTTGCCAAATGCTTTTATAGACTGCAACTTCAGCTTTTGCCTGAAAGAAAGATTTCGAGTAATCATTCAAACCCGTTAAGCCTTGTATATCTAATTTTAGGTATCCCCCTTCAGTTGTCATTATTTTGCTATTTCTATTATCCTTGAGAAAGGAAGCATTAAATCCCGCAAAAAGCTTGTCTTTGGCGATCGTTAAACTGTCATAGGTATGAAGCTGATCGGTGTTGTTTATAAATCGACCCTCATTATCATCTGAATCATAATAATACAATTGGAAGGAGGGCCCTATTGAAATCGAAGCAGTTTCAGTCGGCGTCCATCGCAATGCTCCATGCATCTCATATAGATTAAATCGAGTTCGGTAATACCTTACTGAATGACTATCTTTATCATAGATGGAATTGTTCCCTAAGCCAAAAAAGTTTTGTGTATTGTTTGGTGCATGTATATTGACGTCTGTTAAAAGATCCGCCTTACCCACTACTTCCTTCCAGGTTCCTTTATATTTTACTTTAACGGCTCCTGTAGCGAAGGCGCCCGACACAAGTAATTGTTGTTGATGGGCAAAGGGACTTTTTCTAAAGCCGCGCTGGTGGGTGTACCTAAATCCGCCTCCAATCAGGATTCCATCATCAGCATTGTAACCTGCGGTTATCAGTGGCATCCAAACATTATATAAATTTACCGGAACAAATGCCGTGTTGGCACTGTCTTTGGAAAGGTGCTTTCTCAATTTCGATACCTGTCCGGAAAAAAGGGACTGCTGACCCGGATCATAAATCTTAACCGGTCGGACAGCGGTGTTTATATGATAGACCTTTTTTCCTTGTCCACCGATAACACGAAGTTTAATGGGAGCATGCTTGTTTTCTATATAAACACTATCATCCCCATCTGCTAAATAAATTCGGATTTCTTTGGTCAAAGTCGGTAAATAGTCCTTCTCCATTAGCTTGTCTTTCCGTTCCCCCTCCTTATTTATCTTTCTAACCGTCACCTTTAGGCCTTTATCGTTGTCGTCTTCCACCTCCACCCATTCGTGTTTATCACTTAGTTTTATATCTACAATATTGTTGATAAAGCGGTAATAAGTTTCCATGGCTGCAGGGATAGCATCCCTTCTATTCTTGAGCTCGGCAAAAAGGGAATCGTGACGAATGGCATAAGAAGACGCTGGTAGTCTCTTCAAACCTTCTTCCAGTACGCTATCGGTGATGTTTGCGACAAATTCATGAGCCAATTCCATCCATTCCTCAAAAGTGAACTGATTTTTTGAATGTGCATTTAAGAAGCGTGATTTAAATAAAGAATAGTTAGGTCGATTGATAGTCGCACGAAAACCCTGTAATGTAGGTAGTGCCCAACTACGGGACATAATATTTGGGAAAAGACCCTCCACTTTTCTAAAAGCCTGATCTCTGTCCCTCGGTATCGGTAGGTAATCTTTGTCTTTACCTTTGCTATCGTCATACCATCGCCATTGATCTTCATGGCGATCCCAATCGCCTACCAAAAGATCTAACATGCGGGCTCGCAGGAAAGTCTTTGCTTTGTAGATGTCATCATTATCGTGATTGATTTTACTGAGCATTTTGAGCGTATTGTCGGAGTCACCCAAAGGTTCGCGCTCTTCTATTAAACATAGCGTGTTGGCAAAAATGTTGTTATAAGCGCCCAAGGCTGTGTCGGGTGCAATAATACCAATGATGGGATTACTATGAGCAACGCCAACGGCATCAGCTAATGGTGGTATCATCAGTGCTGAATAAGGATGCTGTGCACTGTTGGCGTCATCGAGAAAATCACGCGCAAACGTCTGTTGCAGTTCCGGAGGGAGCAAGGCATCGGTGTTCTTATTAACGCTTCGAATAACCCATTCCTTCCCCGACTTGTCCGCCAGTCGTAGTGATACTGTCTGCATACCCCCTCCTCGTTTCAAGGGCGTTAAACCGCCCTGAAAGGAGGAAATTCGGATAACGGGCACTTTTGAGTCGACGGCCCATTCTTGTCTGTAGTTTTCGCCGAAAAGTTTTCGGTGAAATTTTCCCACTCGATTGTACAAAGGGTTCGCCTGCGTCACGGTACTGTCTATATCGGAGTGACTTAGAAAAAGAGAATCTCCCAAGGGAATGGGATCAACAAAAGACTTTTTGTAGTTGTATGTTTCTTTAAACATGCCGCTATTCGAAGTAAAAAACCGAATCTGCTTGCTTTTATCCATCCATTCGTCGACAATAACAAATCCAGTTTCTTTATTTGTGAATAAAGCCTTTTTGCCATTTTTAATGAAACTTCCCTTTGATCCGCCGCCGCTAACAAGTTGTAACGTGTTGCCATCCGACAAAAGTTGGAGGCCATGTTCATGGCCTGCTACATACAATAGATTAGGAAATTCATCTACTGTATGTTTGATATCTTGTATCATTTGTTGATAGAGTGGGTGGGGGATATCTTCGGGATGTAAGAATACGGTTGATCTTAAAATGGGATACAACGACCCTACCAAAGGCAGGGGAAGATAGAGTTTCTTGCTCAAATTAGTCAGTGGGAAAAGATGATCTTTCCAAGAAAAATATCCCCCATGTACTCCGTAAGAAGAAAAAGGATGATGCGACGCAAGTAATACCGTTTTATTTCTATTTTTATAAAGCAAACTTTCTAGACGCTCCAATACTTCTTCTTTACTGCTACAGTTGCAAGTTGTATCGCGATTTATTTTGTCGAAAGGAAACAACCACCATTCGCTATCGTATGCAATGACCGTCAGGTTCTCTGAAATACTAATTTCTACCGGGTCAGGGCAACCGTTCTCGGGGACCATCCGTAATAAAGAATCCCCAACAGTTTTAAGATAATTTGATTGGGCTTTAAGCTTTCTGAGACCTTGCTTACCTGAACGATCCCAATCGTGATTTCCAGGTAAAAAGTACACAGGTATTTGCTTCGCTCGAAAAGGACTAAATTGTGATTTTAAAATTTCTTCGCCTATTTGTTTTTCAGATGGATTCACCGGCATTCCTTTAGGATAAATATTGTCGCCAAGAAAAAAGACCGTGGTTTTACCGGTAAGCACTTGCCGGGTGGCAGCTTCAATAACGGCATGCTGAGCCGTATTCGATTCTCCGGCATCGCCTATGAATATTGTCCGACTTTTGATAAAAGGTTCCTGTGCATTGGCTGCTATAAAGACAATACAAAGAAGCGTAAAAGAAACAAGTAAAAATTTATTGTTCATATGCCTCCGTCTGTTTTTGAAAGGAAAATATGGATATCTTCTGTCTTATTTAGGCCAAAAGGTAGTCCCTGTTTTTTCTAATGCTTATAATTAAATTTAAGCAAGGTGGCTCTTCCCAAATCACCTGCTTCGTTGCTTATATAAAGATTGTTATCCTTGTCGAAAGCAATACCTTCCGGTTGATTGAATAGCTTTGGATTCAACAGATGCGCTTCTTTTACTTTCCAATCATGATCTGCAATCACTAAAAGCTTATTAATGGACGAAACAATATACCATTCATTTGTTTTTTCGTTTCGCGTCAATGCCGATGGTCTGAAAGCTTTACCTTTTAGTTTTACATATTTACTGATCTCTTCATTATCAATAGAAAAGCTTCCCTCTTTTATAATCTGACCCCCTGACTCAAGTTTAAGAATGTAACCGGTGGTCTGTGATGTTTTTTTGTCGACACTACATTGTTTACATAAAACATATAGACGACTGTTCGTGATAGAAGCAGCTAAGCTTTCGTATTCGCCTTTAGGTAAAATTTTTTCGGAAACCATCGCATCGATCTCTGCTTCATATAGTTCTTGAAGCGGAAAGGAAAAAAAAGAACCGTCGCTCCGAAGGAGAACAATACGATCGTTACTGACAGCAATGTCTTCATAATCTCCTTTACCGGCAAACTTAACATATTTAGTAGACTTGTCACCTGCTTTTAAATAATATACATGCCCCTGTTCATCTTGCTGCGCAAGCAGTCGGTTCGAATCCCCATTAACAAAGGTTATGCCTGATACTTCTTCTAGTTCAGGTGGAAACTCCATTTGCTGAGGCTCATTTAAGTTATAATGACTTGGTGAGGTAAATGAGGGATCTTTTTTTTGTGCACAAGCCGCACATGCAATTAGTGCTATGTATAACGTAAATAACGATTTCATTGATGTATTATTAATGGTTACATATTAATTATTGATACATAAGGTCACGAAATGATGCATGAATTAATTTATGTATCTCCTCCTGCGAGCGAGTGGTCCCTTCGGCCAACTCCACGTTTTGGGCGTTTTTATCTAATTGGACAGCCGCTATATCATCCTGTAGTTGCAGAGTCAGCATTTGCTTAATCTGCTGTTTTAGTTCTTCGTTATAAATCGGGAAACACACTTCGATACGACGGTAAATATTTCGATCCATCCAATCCGATGAGCCGAGAAATACGCGTTCATTTCCACCGTTGTGGAAAACAAATATTCGTCCGTGTTCAAGATAGCGATCAACGATACGGACAACACGTATGTTTTCGCTTAATCCGGGTATTCCGGGCCGAATTCTACAAATACTTCGTACGATTAGATGAATTTTAACGCCTGCCTGACTAGCTTCGTACAACTTATGAATTAACTTTTCTTCTTCCAAGTTGTTTAGTTTAATAATAATCGCGGCTTCTTCACCGTTCAAAGCCCGATTGATTTCATTATTTATGTGATGTAAAAAGGTCGGAAGTAAGTTAAATTTGGCTACAAGTAAGTGTTGAAAAGGCAAAGCCGGATATTCCTTTCCAAAGCTTGTGCTGCTCAAATAAGTAAAGAGTAGATCTAATTCGCCGGTTATAAAAGATGAGGAAGTGAACAACGAATGATCTGTATACGTCTTCGCGGTATTTTCGTTAAAATTACCGGTTGAGAGTAGCGCTATTGCGTTTAGAGGTGCATTAGCGCGAAGTTTGACTAACGAAATTTTGGCATGGACTTTTAGCTTCTGATCGCTATATATAATTCGGATTCCTGCATTTTCCATCCTTTTTGCCCATTTGATATTATTAGCTTCATCAAAACGAGCTTTCAATTCCACAAATACGGTTACCCTTTTGCCGTTTTTTGCTGCGCTTATCAAGGCATGTACAATTTGAGAATTGGTGGCTACCCGATAAAGTGTAATGAAAATTTCTTCCACTTCCGGGTTGAGAACTGCCTCGTTAAAAAAGCGCAAAATGGGGTCATAAGAGTGGTATGGTGTGTGAAGCAACAGGTCACGGTGTTTTATTTCCTCAAATAAGCTTGCATGTTGGTAGGTGATTTCCGCAACAGGCAATTTCGCGTATTGAAGCTGTTGGTCTCTTATCGGGAAAGCAAAAAAATCCTTTAAGTTATGGTAAACTCCCCCTTCAATATGATTGGCATGCTCGAGTTGCAAACACCTAATCAAATGATTTAGCGTTGGCTGTGGAACGCCTGGTGCATATAGGAATCGAGTGGCCAGTCCATAATCTCTTAAAACCAACAATTTTTCGATTTCATTAGCTAGGTCACCATTAAATTCGTCCTGTAGGTCAAGCTCGGCATCACGTGTTACTTTGAAAGAAAAAACACACTGAGGGATTTGCGTAAAAATATATTTTAGATTGGCTCTTATAATGTCGTCAATTAATACAACGTAGTGCGTATTCTCAATCTGTGTGTGAAAAAATCTAGGTATCTCATCAGAGGGAATGCTTACAAGCGCCAGTCCTTTGTTCGCATCGCCGAAATCAGCTGCCAAATAAAGCTGGTTGTTCTTTGGAGAAAACGCTTTTTGTTCAGGGTGAATGATTTCGAGGAAAGCAGCAATGGTATCAAAAAAGAAGCGATCCGTTTTTTTCTTAATACAATCGGGGATGTCCTCATTATATACTAAGTGGATATTTTTATTTTTTAGATCGGGAATAATATGCTGCTTTAAAATACTTCCGAAATAAGCCTGTTGTGTTTCAATAATTTTTTTGGTTTTCTTTAGTATACCCTTCTTTATGAGCTTTTGCGAGGCGATGGCTCGTTTCTTTAATTCTTTCAATGCCATTAAGACGGGAATTCTTACACGATAAAATTCGTCTAGATTAGAAGAATAGATCGCTAAGAATTTTAAACGCTCCAGCAGAGGAACTTCATCTTTTGCCGCTTCCTCAAGCACTCGACCATTGAAAGAAAGCCAACTTATGTCTCGACTATTTAAAAGCTTCTCTCGTTTTTTGAGCATGGTAGTATTATTGAATGGTGACAATGACCGCAATAAATGATAGAACAGACGCAATTAAGCCATACATAAATATGTTGTACGCGATTCGCAGTAATCGATATTTCCTGCCCAGCACCACACCCTGTGAGTAAACGTCTTTAATTAAGGTCCCGTATAGAAAATCACGGTCTTCCATTACCGTACGCATACCTTCGTTGTATTCTTGCAACCCCATTCTGTAAAAATTACCGAAAAAGAGAAGGTTTACTTTCTTCTCTTTCATATCTTCGGCAGAAAAAATGCCGTTGGGTATATAAGGGCGAGTAGCTAAGATCGCAACTACCATGGTTGATAAACTAACGGCAAGCAAGACAAAAGTAGGTAAAACAAGATGCTCATTACTGTCGAGTTTTCTCAAAAGTAAGGCTATAATAACAGAAAGAATAATGGAGTTGACGGTTATAAGGATGTTACTTTTGTTATCTGCCATGTCACTTAAACGTTGATTATTGGTAGATGTGACCCTAAACATGGTCTCGATCCCTCTGTCGGGACGTTTATCTTTGTCTTTATCTTTATCTTTCTTTTGTTTTTTTTCTTCTTCCATGGACGTATGGTTGGCTTTTGATTTAAGTGACGCTAAATTTTCAAGTTTCTTATCTTTTAGAAAAAGATTCGCATATTCGGTATGGTAGTGGTGCCTTTCCATCAAGGCGATCGTTCCGTTACGCCAGGTTTCTTTGTCAATTGATTTGCCTTGGCAACCTTCTGCTTCTTTACGCATGAGTTTGTTCCTTTCATTGAAGCCATCGCTTCCCAAATGGAATAGGTCCGCGTCACAAACAATTTTTTCTAGCAAGCTTTGTGGATTTTGCGGCATGCGGGTAGCAACAATGCATTTTTTTATGGATTCAATAACAGATGCTTCCACCTGCCTTTCCTGCAAAAAATTTTCAGCAATTTCGGCGCTGCGTAATTCGTGATTTTGGGGAGGTCCTGTATAATATCCCACGTCGTGAAAATAAGCAGCTACCTGAACAATGAAATTGTCTTCCGCTGATAGCTGATAATATTCGCCGATTTTCCTGCTGGCATCAACTACCTGATGTATATGTTCTATGTCGTGAAAACATAAATTGGTGTTATTTCTCGCTTTGATATAATCCTTTATCCAGCTGGCAGATTCTTGAATAATAGCCTGATAATCCATTTAATCTTCTTTGGCATTTCTAAACAAACTTAATTAAATTGATAGTATAATACAATGCATAAAACAGCCATTTTAATGTACTATTTGCTCCGGTAATTCAAACGATATGATAAGACTGGTTAGCTAAGTCTCAGCGATTGCTCACATAGCCCCTTAAAGCACTGCTAACGTATGTTTTTTAACATGTTGTAAAGCCTGATTGCCGTTATAAGATTTTTAAGTTGCCAAGTTATAAAAGATTGTTTGCGGGCTCGCAAAAATAAAAGAGGATGACATACTGTTGTCACTGGCGCATCCTTTCTTTGTTCTATAAAACTAGGCGATTATGGTAAAAGAAAACTTGATCTTCGAACTCGAAACAGTAGGACTCACTAATCTGATAAGAAATTATGTAGACTACAATTTGTGGACTAACATTACATTAGTTAACTGGTTAAAAACAAAGCCGAAGAAACTTCTTGAAAAAGAGGTTATTTCCAGTTTCCCAAGTGTTCTATTAACATTGAAACATATGTATAAAACACAGGGTTATTGGTTTGCTATCATTAATGAGAAATATGACTTCGATCCGGAAAAAGATCTTTTTACGATTGACGAAGTAATGAGCTGCTTGGTGGAGCAGTCGGCTCAAATCGCAGATTATGTAAGTGCCTTGACGGTTAAAGAATTACAAGAGCCGGTTTTAGTCGAAAGTCCGTGGTTTAACTGCGAATTTTCGGCTTTAGAGTACATCATGCAGTTTGTAAATCACAACACGTACCATCGGGGACAAGTGGTAAGCATTGGTCGGCAGCTCGGATTCACGGATGCTCCAATGACGGATTATAATTTTTACAACATAATGGCTAAGTGAAAATCTTCCTATTGATCGGGGCACAGTGGCTTCATTTGCTTGCCCTTCTTTGCCTTGACGAAATTTATCATGGCAACGCCGCACAAAATAATAGCAAGGCCTATAATTTGAATCAAAGTTACCTGTTCGTTGGCGAAGGTGCTGCCCAGAAAGACAGCCACCAATGGATTGACATAGGCATGGGTACTAACCTCTGTTGCCGGACGTACTTTCAATAACCAAATATAACTTGTGAAGGCCAGAATGGAACCAAAGATAATCAGGTATCCGATGGCTAGCCAAGAAGAGATAGGTGTGGCCTGCATATGAAATTGCTGTACATCGCCATGTGCAAAGGCGGCACCCCAAAATAATATGCCTGCTATTAGCATCTGCCAAGCGGCATTAGCAAAGGTAACACCGCTAGGTAATACGCTGTATTTCGAATATACCGAGCCTGATGCCCACGAAAGTGTTCCTAGTATGAGTAAGCACATACCGATTGCTTTATTGGATAAGCCGGTTTCAGTAAAGGAGGCAGCTAATTGTTCACTAAAGAGTAGAATGACACCTACAAATCCTACTATGACACCCACAACGGTATTCCAGTTCCGGAAATTAACTTTCCACATTTTTTTATCGAGCAGCAAAATCCAGATGGCGGTAGAAGCTGCTACAATAGCAATTAGGCTGCTTGGTAAATATTGTTGAGCCTTCATGACTAAACCCATATCGATGAACAAAAGGAGTATACCCGTAACAGCTGCCGTTTTTAGCAGTTGTTTATTCCAAATGGGCTCTTTCATTTTGTTGCACCAGATCAACAACAACGTACCTGCGATCGTAAATCGTATGGCTCCCAAAAGAAAGGGAGTAAAGCCCTGAAGAGCAATGTGAATGAAAAAATAGGTGGAACCCCAGACAATGTAAATTAACAAATAAGCGATAATAATGGCCGCTGTAGATGTATTCTTAGCTTTCGTCATTTTCTGTGTCTCTTTTGATAACGATGTGCTGATTTTCTTTAACTGTTTCCAGCACGATGGTAGTTCTTGTTGATACAATATTTGGAATATTCCTCAGCGAAGTTTTCATGAATTGCATCAATTCCCCCGAGCTGGAGACTCTGATTTTTACCAAATAGCAATCTTCGCCCGTGATATGATGAACCTCTTGGATCGCTTCGATTTCGCTAAGCAGTTTGTCAGCTTCATCGCAGCCTAAACCATCTGCCACTTTAATAAAGATAAAGGCTAACAGGTTCTGATTAACGGCCTCGGGATTGACCCGTGCGGTATATTGTACTAATGCTCCCTTTTGTTCAAGTTTGCGAACACGTTCTAAGATACCGGATGGCGCCATGCCTAATTCCCGAGCTAAATCGGCATTTGTCATCCTCGAGTTTTTCTGTAAATAATCTAATATTTCCAGATCGATGCGATCTAGTTGTATATCATGCATAGTTACATTTGTTGAAAAAGCTGACAAAAATACAGAATATTATAGTTTTTATCGAATAATGTTCATTAATAAAATGTAAAATTTGAATAATATTCGATGGTTCGCTTCTGTTGGAAACGATGTATGTCCGTGAGCTGGTTATAGGTCCGATGATTCTAATGAAAATCTGTACTTTTACATAAATAAATCCAACAAAAAAATGGCATTACCTTTAAGACTCATTCTAATATTCTCCTTACTACCGGTCCTTGTACATGCACAACAGCAGATAAAAAAGTATGTACTTGTCATACATGGTGGTGCGGGAACCATCGAGCCTAGCCGTATGACGCCTAAATTGGAACAAGCGTATAAGGCAAAATTGAAGGAAGCATTAACAGTCGGCTATGAAATTATTCAGAAAGATGGAAGCGCTTTAGATGCGGTCGAGAAAACCATACAAGTGTTGGAGGATTCTCCCTTATTCAATGCCGGAAAGGGCGCCGTCTTTACCCACGAAGGCAAAAATGAATTGGACGCAGCTATTATGGATGGAGAGAGCTTACGTGCAGGAGCAGTTGCAGGCGTAAAGATTGTTCGGAATCCAATAAGTGCCGCACGTGCAGTTATGGAAAAATCAGAACATGTGTTGTTGGCGAGAGATGGTGCAGAGGACTTCGCTCGACAAGTAGGCCTAACAATGGTAGATCCGTCGTATTTCTATACGAAGGAGCGATGGGATGGGCTTCAAAAGGCTCTTCAGCAAGAAGCTGCCCAAAAAAAGGCGAATGAGACCGCTGTGACGCTGGGTGGTGGTCATCATGATTATAAATTCGGAACAGTGGGTTGTGTTGCCCTTGATAATCAAGGCAACTTAGCGGCAGGAACCTCAACGGGTGGAATGACTAATAAAAAGTTTGGACGAATAGGTGATTCCCCCATTATAGGTGCAGGTACCTACGCTAATAACGCGTCGGTTGCCGTATCCTGCACAGGTTGGGGCGAATTTTATATTCGGAATGTAGTAGCTTATGATGTGGCAGCCCTGATGGATTATAGGGGTTTGACAGTAGAGGAAGCTGCGGAAACCGCGCTCGCAAAAGTAGCAAAAAGCGGGGGGAACGGCGGTCTGATCGCCCTGGATAAAGAGGGCAATCTTGCTATGCCCTTCAATACTTCAGGGATGTACCGTGGCGCTATTTCGGCGGAGGGAGAGCTGGAAGTAGCAATCTTTAAAGATGGAGGGCATGTACCTTCAAACTAATACGATTGTTTTAAAATGCATCGCTCTTTTTTTAGTACTTCAATAAAATCTTGATTCCTAAAATCAGCTTTGATACGCTCGCCTTCTTGCTTATAATAGCGGTTTAATTCCTTTCTGTGCATCGCCGTAATAAAGCGCTGTATCTCCGTTTCGTTTTCCAGAATCAAGCCCGGAACTTGGACCGGTTTGTGGGTTTCCTCATCTAAAGCAACCATTGAAAAATAGCTCGAGTTTGTATGCTTAACAGCATGCGTCTTCACATTTTCGGCCAACACTTTTATACCCACTACAAGTGAAGAGTTACCTACATAATTTACAGAAGCAAGTAATGAAATAATCTCGCCCACTTCCACCGAAGCTCTAAAGTCAACTGTGTCGATCGACGCGGTGACGCAATAAGTTTCGGCATGTTTTGCGGCACATACATATGCAACTTTATCCATTAACGATAAGATGACCCCGCCGTGTATTTTGCCCCCAAAGTTAGAATAGGAGGGAATCATGAGCTCGGTCATTACCGTTTGAGAATCGGCCACCGTTTTAAAGTTATTCATACATCAAGATATTTTAATTAGTTCAATGTTGGCGGCCAGTTCGATTTCTTCTGACACAACCATTCCTCCTGCTTCCATTAATGGGTTATAAGTTAGACCAAAGTGTTTCCTGTTGATAATTCCTGATACCTGAAAGCCTGCTTTTAATCGACCGTTCTCTTCTGCCGTCCCGCCGAATGAAACATGGAATTGTACTTCCTTAACCATGTCTTTTATGTCGAGCATGCCTCTTAACACAAATGTGCTTGCGTTGTCGTCATCCTTGCTTAGCTCCGTGGATCGAAAAGTAATGTACGGATGCTTATCAACGTCAAAAAACGCGGATGATTTAAGGTGTTCATCGCGGTAAGATTCATTCGTGTACACACTATCGACGTCGATAGACAAATGGATCGATGCTTGAACGAAATCATTAGGTTCCAGGGTGTCTACGGTTCCTTCAAATTTGGTGAATAAGCCAGTTACGGTAGATATAAGCATGTGTTTTGCCCGAAAGTGGATTTCTGAATGCTTTGGGTCAATTTCCCATTTAGTCATATATCAATTGAAAAGAAATTAGAATACTCGGATTGTTTCTCCTGTCAACGCACCCATTACGCTTTTATAGTAAGCATTTGCTACTCGTTCCATTTTTACGGGGATGTGGCCTGGAAAAACTTCAAAAAAAGAAGGCGAATCTTCCACAACGCCGGGACTCACAGCATTTATGCGCACATCATTTTTTAGCTCGATTGCTGCTCCTTTTACAAAAGCATTGATAGCACCATTCACTGTACTAAGTGCAGATCCTCCTGGAACGGGGTCTTCAGATAGAATACCTGATGTCAGTGTAAACGAGCCGGCCGGGTTAATGTAGTGTTGTCCAATGAGTACCAAACTGATTTGGCCTAAGAGCTTATTGTCCAAACCAAGTCGGAAATCGGCGTTGCTTAAGTCTTTCAATGACTTAAAAGCAGCTTTGCCGGTCGTGCTAATGAGCGCATCGAAGGGACCAACAGTTTCAAAAAAAATCTTTATTGATTGCTCGGAACAAATATCTATTTGGTAATCTCCTTTCGTAGCCCCCACTTTAATGAGTTCATGTTTGCCTTCAAAAAGTGTTGCCACATGTCTGCCAATCGTCCCTGTCGCACCGATAATAATAATTTTCATCTGTATGTAATTATTTGTTACTATAGATTCCTAAAAGCACTAATGAGTTTGCAAGCGATTTATTCATCGCCTTAACCCCTCTCTATATTTTCCAATAAAAAGCGCTCCTGAACATTTCTTGATATTATTCATTCTTTATTGCAAATCTTAATTTGCTTATGAATAGCTTTGTTGAAGATAGACAATATTTGCGGGAAGTATATTCATAAGAATGTTATAAAATGACCTTTACAGATAAAATAATTGATTCAGAAGAGGCTTCTTATACAATTGAAGGTTTTGCGGATGAGCAATTGTCAGAAATCTTGATGTACAAACACTCGTCTGATCAACTCGTTCCGAATGCATCAGTTCATGTTAAACAACTATCCATCGACAGAGGCGTCTTTGATTATTCGCACCCTAACTTACATACTGCACAGATAAGGGTATGGACAGATCGGATTGAAAAGCGTCTCCATTTTCACTGCACTTGCTTAGAAACACCGCTTCGAATGTGCCAACATAGCAATCGGGTTCTTTATGAAATAATAAAAAACACAGATATCCGATTTTTTTTTGACGGAATTTCACGACATGTGAGAGTACGGCAAGTTGCGCGAGATTATGGTCTGGAAGACGAAGCAGACATCACTTCGCATTTCCATATGCATTATGTGGAGAATAAATTAATACTTACGCCAAAAATACAAGGCTTATTGAAAATAACGGATGAAAATGTACGGTATCTTAAAGGTAAGCTTTTACCGGATGTTAAACCGGCGTTCCGTGAACAAAATTTGGAGGGGAAAGTGATTCTTATTTATCCCCACAGACATTATGGCCACCTTACAATTCAGCTTGGGGAATTAGCGTTTGCCGTTAACGGGAAGGTTAAGGCCTTGGTTAATACCATTGATGCAACAACGTTATTGTGGCATGAAAAGCGGCCGGAATATATTCGCTTTTTGGCAGCGCTCAGTCGATTTCCCCAACCAACCAAGGAACCGTATAACGAAGATGATATTCGGGCCTTACACGAAATAGTGAAAAATCCCTTTGATATGCCCGTTTACTATCAAGGGAATTCAAAACAATTTCAGGCAAAGAATTTTAGTAGAGTGAACCTGCAAGTAATAGGGGCTGACCAATTTACGCTTGGAATTCGGAAAAAAGATAGCCTCTACCAAATAAGCCCGCTATTGCAGATAGCAGATCAATGGTACAGCATGCAAGAGCTCGTCTTTGCCTTTGATTGTTTTCTGCACATAGGGAAAACTTTTTATGCATTTAAGAACCATAATGTGTGGAGAGTATGCCGATTTTTTAAGAATCTAGGGACTGATCTGATCGTGCATGCATCGAAATATCATCTCTTGCAAAGTGAATTGTTGGATAAGGTAAGCGATACCTTAAAGGTGAACTACGCATTTCTTACAGAGGGGTACGATCAGTCATCTATGGAAACGCCGGTACAAGCTACCGAGCGAATCATTTATTTGTCAGAGTCTGAAAATTACATCGTGATAGAACCTGTTATGCGCTACGGGACAGTCGAAATTCCCATTCGTTCGAAACGACCCGTTTATGGGAAAGACGATTATGGAAATTCATTTTTGATTC
The DNA here is from genome assembly GCF_054130995.1 of Olivibacter sp. SA151. Lineage (NCBI taxonomy): Bacteria > Pseudomonadati > Bacteroidota > Sphingobacteriia > Sphingobacteriales > Sphingobacteriaceae > Olivibacter > Olivibacter sp. SA151. Next base: position 1,041,032 of record NZ_CP096391.1, read on the forward strand.
GTCGTAACGATGAGCAGGAGTTGCAGTTCTTATCTTTTATCCTCAAACAACACCCTTATTTTCCGGAACAGTTAGATGACGATTTACTGTATTTTTATTTACATCAAGATCGGTTTTTCGACGGAAATTGGTTTTTAGAGGCTTTTGAGCAATGGCAAATCGAAAAAATAGCGGTCATGGGTTATGATAAGCTATCGATAAGCAAGCGAAGTCCGTATAAGGCTGCAATAAATATAGAAGTTACCAGCGGTATTAATTGGTTTAATACAAGGGTGAAGATTTCTTACGGCTCAAAGGTAGCTCGACTGCGCGACCTTGAAAAAGCGGTTAGAAATAAATCAAACTACGTACTCTTAGACGATGGAACCTATGGTATATTGCCTGCCGAGTGGCTTCACAAGTTTGAACAGTTCTTTAGCTTGGGAAGACGGGAGGGAGATTTACTTAAAACGGCCAAGATAAATTTTCAGGCTTTGCAAAGTGCCTACGAAACCGACATGTTCGACTCCGGTGTAAAGCAAGAGTTGCTTCTTTTTAAACAATGGAGCGATCAGGAAGAGGATCCGTCGCTAAAGATTCCAGAGGGATTTATCGGCAAGTTAAGGCCTTATCAATTGGATGGTGTAAAATGGCTTCATAGTTTAAGTCGGCTAGGCTTCGGCGGTTGTTTGGCGGATGATATGGGGTTAGGAAAATCCATTCAGATTATCGCTTTTTTGCTACTAAAGAAAGAGGAAGGAAAATCAGGTACGAATTTGATTGTTGTTCCGGCAACTTTATTGACTAATTGGTTGCAGGAATTCGAAAAATTTGCACCTTCATTGCGGATTTTTCTTTGGCATGGAGGACAACGGGATCAAAACCATACAATAGATTCTTGGGATGTCGTGTTAACTACTTACGGCACCATGGTAAGTGACCTGGATCGTTTTCAGGAAATAGAATTCGATCACCTATTTCTAGATGAGTCCCAACATATAAAAAATCCGCTATCTCAGCGATACCGAGCGGCCAATCGATTGAAGGCAAAGATTAAGATAGCGGTAACGGGAACACCTTTGGAAAACAATACTTTTGATTTATTTGGGCAGTTGTCGTTCGCTTGTCCAGGCCTACTAGGTAACAAAAGATATTTCCGTGATGTTTATTCTACGCCTATTGATAAATTCGGTGAAAATAGGCGTCTGGAAGAGCTTTTACATAAAATTAAACCTTTTGTTTTAAGAAGGACAAAAGCAGAAGTAATGGATGATTTGCCCGAGAAAACAGAAATGGTTATGTACTGTGAAATGGGCGAAGAACAAAGAAGGATATACGACGTATATGAAAAGGAATTTCGATCTTATATATCGGCACAAACGGAGGAAGAGCTAAGTAATAAAAGTGCAGTCGTATTAAAGGGCTTGATGCGACTACGCCAGATTTGCAATTCGCCGCTTTTGTTGAAAGATAAGTATAGCAATGTACCGAACGCCGCCAAAATTGAGTGGCTGATAGAAGAGATCGGGCAGAGGAGTGTTCAGCATAAGATTTTATTGTTTTCCCAATACGTGCATATGTTGGATTTGGTAGAAGATCAGTTGCATAAACAAGGATTGCAAACCCTTAAGATGACCGGAAGTACAAAGGTAAAGGACAGAGAGGGGCTGATTGAGCAATTTAAACTGGATGGGCGTGTAAAGGTATTTTTGATGAGTTTAAAAGTCGGCGGAGTCGGATTGAATCTTACAGAGGCGGATTATGTGTATTTAATTGATCCTTGGTGGAACCCGGCGGTAGAAGACCAAGCGATCGATCGTATTTACAGAATGGGACAGAAAAAAAATGTAATAGCAGTGCGATTGATCTGTAAGGAAACAATAGAGGAAAAAGTGTTGCAATTACAGCAAAGTAAGAGTGAACTGTTCACTAAACTGGTCGATTCGATAACCCTGACTAAAACATCTTTCTCTAAAGAAGCGTTGTTGCAATTATTATCCCGTTAAAAAGTCCTAAATCTTATACAAGACTAGGACTTTTCCAGGTATAAATACCTCCTAAAAAGGAGGTAAGGAAAGGTTGATATGTATGTTTGTGCTGCGTGGATAAGCGCGCGCATATTCGTCATAATAATATTCAGGATGTCTTTCTAAGGGTATATTTGCCATTAGCTGTATGCGGGCTCTTCCAAGATCGACATTCGCTAAGAAGGCCGGAACATTTGGTGTGAAAATCCAACGATTGCTTGACCAATATACATAGCCTCCACGATAGGGGTCGTAGAACGTACAATAATCCCTGAAATAAACATGATGTCTCGCTCGATAACGATGCGCACGGGCCCACCTGGGATATCCATAGTGATCATAACGGCGGTGCTTTTCGTAATATCTTGCCTGTTTCTTATAGTGTTTATGGCGTTTTTTATAATAATCTCTGTCGTATCGGTAGTGGTGCCGATGCCGATCATCGTCGTCATCCCAACGCTCATGCCCATGTCCTCGGCCATGCCCTCTCCCATGTTGCGCTAATGCCTCTGAGTAGCTAAAAATCGATAAGAGGACCACACATAAAGTAATAAATCTTGCTGTTTTCATGTTGTTCATTTTACATCCTATTGGAATAGATGTTGGAAAAAAGGTTTAATTTTTTTTACAAGTATTTTTTAAGAATCTTCTATAAAACCTATCGCTTTATTTTTTGAAAGTCGTTTTTGATGATTGAATTTTATAATATATTTGATGATCAGCATCAATTCTTGCCGTTCCTTATTAGGGGTTAGTTCTACAATATGACTTGCTAAAATAGTTAGTAATAGAATCGCGATCGTTTCTTTCGCCAAACACTACGGTTTTTTTGTTTAAGACGGAGCTTTCAGGCTCAAGAAAGCATTGCGAAATTCATAACCATAAATTGATTCGTTTTTTAATTTGCTCATAATGAGTTGTGTATAGCTATTTGTGCAGGCTCTACTTTAGTGTGAAAGGAAACAAGGATTCTGATATCTCTTTTTAGCTCATTTTCGATTCGTTAATTATTATGAAATTCGCAAAAAGATGACTGATTTATTTTTAATATACTTATTATCAAATGTTTAGTATGTCTATTTGAACTCGTGATCTAGCGTTATTTTGATGTAAATCGGATTTTGATGAGTTGTTTTTTTTGATACTATAAGCATTATAACGGCGCGAAAATGACACTTTGTCAGCGGTGTTTAGGGCGTTCTGAGGCAATGAAACCTAATTCACTGCAGGATATTATTAGCTGTTTTTGATAGGGTGTAATATTTTACCAATGTTTGAATATGATAATATGTGTAGTTGCTTATATCGTAGGGTAAAATAAATCGAGATGCAGAATCAAGGTAGTTAAATGAGAAATATAAAGAGAACGAAGAACAACCGGAATTCTTTTAAAATAAAAAACCCCACTTGGGGAGTGGGGCCGAAACCTAAGTTTCAAATCAACCTAAACCTGTCCTCTTTTTAGCATATATCGTGCCAATATTGAAGAAAGATGAGGCTTTACAGCCTATTTTTAATTCAAAAACGGCTTTGCATGTGTTTGTTTTAAGATATGTGAGTAGCCCTTAATTGGTTACGGGTAAGTCGTGCTGATTAACGCATGTTAATAAAACTATAAGTAACTAATAAGTTACCTTTTTATGAGTGATTTGTATACTTGTTGTTGTAACATTTGTCAATCGCGAACGACTAATGTTCAAAAAATAGATCAGATGAGTATAAGCAAACAGTTATTTGTATGTATTTTGATGCAGTTGAGTGCTTGCGTTGTGTTTGCGCAACAAGTGGGTGGACCGGGAAAGATAAAGGGGCAAGTAATAGATTCCTTAACGAACAAACCTATTGATTTTGCGACGATAACCCTTTTAAAAAGTACATCATCACAGTCCGTCACCGGGGCCCTTGCAAACGAAGGAGGGTCATTCAGTCTAGACAAAATACCCCTAGGGAAATATAAGTTGATTATCAGTGCGATGGGATACAGTCCAAAAACAATCAGTCCGATAGAAATTACAGAGCAGCTTACTTCCTTAAACGTGGCCAATGTGTTATTAAAACCTTCCGCAACCGAATTGCAAGCGGTTGAGATTACGGGGCAGGTGCCTGTGGTCGAAAATAAAGTGGATAGACTTGTCTATAATGCAGAACAAGATGTTACAGTAGCTGGTGGAAATGCCGCCGATGTGTTGCGGAAAGTTCCTTTGTTATCAGTAGATATGGATGGTAACGTGTCCTTACGGGGAGATCAAAACGTTCGTATCTTTATTAATGGAAAACCGTCCGGGGCCATGACGAACAATGTAGCGGACGCGTTACGTATGATTCCGGCTGATCAGATTAAGAACGTTGAAGTTATTACGAGTCCTTCAGCGAAATACGACGCCGAGGGCACTTCGGGAATCATCAATATAATTACTAAAAAGAAAGACGTTGTGGGCGTGAACGGTTCCATTTCGGGAGGTATTGGCACGCGCCAAAACAATTTCAACGGAAACGTAAATGTGCGAAAAGGCAAGCTGGGCGTTACCGCTAATTTGGGCGCTATGTGGGGTTGGCCCGTTACAACGGATGTAACCTTTGATCAACGATCTTTGACAGATCAGCCATTGATTTCGCAAAACAGCGCCAGTACCACGAAAAGAGGTGGAGGAAGAGGTAGCTTAAGTGTTGATTACGACATAGATGATAAGAATATTATTACATCCTCTTTCAATTACAATCAGTTTCGAATGGAAACAGATGGAGATATGACGTCCATTTACGGTGGGATTAACCAAATTTTAAGTAATTCGAGAAACCAGATTAAATTTCATGGCTTTGATTGGAGTGCCGATTACACCCATAAATTTGAGAAAAAGGGGCAGGAATTGACATTTGCCGGCCAATATTCTAAAAACAACAATAATACTGATTACAATACCTTATATAGACAGCAGGGTTTTAGGCCCAATGAAATGGGCTATAATAATGGTGTAAATGATGAACTCACCTTTCAGGTAGACTATACCCATCCTTTTAAGAAGGTCGTACTGGAAGTAGGTGCAAAAGCGATCCTTCGAGATATCTCTTCCGACGTCACGGTCGACACCATGCTGCAGAATGGTTCATATATCAATCATGCACAACGATCTTATGATTTCGGTTACAAACAAAATGTGGGTGCCGGTTATTTTACGGTGAGTGTTCCCTTTGCTAAAGATTATGAATTGAAAGCGGGTGCGCGTTATGAATATACACTGCTTGACGGTGATGCAGTAGCAAACTTTCCGGCCTTTGAAAACAATTATCACAACCTGCTTCCCAGCGTGGTGTTATCGAAAAAGCTGGGGCAGATGTCTAATGTTAAACTAAGCTACAACCAGCGTATCCAAAGGCCAAGCTTGTTCTACTTGAATCCCTTCCGTAATGAAGCAGATCCGGTGAATCAACGGCAGGGAAATCCTGAATTGGATCCCGAGCTATCGCACAACGTTGAATTGGGTTATTCAACCATGATCAAAAGTACGATTCTGAATGCATCGCTTTATTATAGGCGTACAAATGACGTTATAGAGTCAATATACACCAATATTGGAACGGAGGAGCAACCAATCGTACTGCAGAGTTTTGAAAATATCGGACGGAATAATTCATTTGGTACCAACCTGTTTGCTTCTGTCAATCCGATTAAGATTTTGACGTTAAGAGGTAACCTGAATTTGTATACTTATGATATTAACCTTCAAAATATCGATGACAACTTGACTTCGCAAGCAGGTAATGTTTACTGGATGTACCAGGCTTTCCTAAGTGGTACGGTTAACTTGAAAGGTGGACTTATCGCAGAGACATTCGTTATATTGAATGCGCCGAGACGTACTTTTCAAGGTTACAACCCTGCATTTAATATGTGGAGTATTGGTATGAAAAAAGAAATATTCAAAAAACAGGCAAGTATCGGGTTGAATATTATCGATCCATTTAATGAGAAAAAGAATTTCAGATCAAAAATTCAAACCGCTAGCTATAAGCAAGAATCGAATTTCGCCGTACCATTCCGTTCTTTCGGTATAACATTCAGCTGGAAATTTGGTAAAATGAATTACAATGCTAAACCGCGAAAAGAACGAGGTATACAGAACGACGATCAAAAAGCGGGTGAAAGTGGACAAGGGCAGCAAATACAATAAAGCATAATATCATATCGACTTAAGGAGCCGGGCCATTTATTTAGCCCGGCTTTTTTGTTCAAAATAAACTGATTGCCTCTTTTGTTGAAGTGAGGTCGTGAATGAAGGCACAATTTTTTTTGTATGAGAAAGTAAAAATAGGTTAATTCGTGTAACAATATAGGCTTAAACAGATCAAATGCAAAAATACCAAACCAAATGCTTCCAACGCATTACAACAATCAACACATATGAATAAAAAAAAGCTAGTAATGGGCAGTATGCTGATTGGTCTACTTGGCTCGAGCAGTTTACTGAATGCCCAAGAAAAAATCCAATTCAAAGAATTTAAGCTCGACAACGGATTAGATGTTATTATGCACCAGGATAAAACCACCCCTATTGCAGCCGTTTCTGTGCTTTATCACGTGGGTTCAAAAAATGAAAAACCCGATCGTACGGGATTTGCACATTTCTTTGAGCATTTGCTATTTGAAGGAAGCGAAAATATTGGCAGAGGCGAATTTATGAAAAAGATACAGGGCATAGGAGGGACGCTAAATGCCTATACCTCAAATGACCAAACCTATTACCATGAAGTCGTTCCGTCTAATTATTTGGAAACTGCCTTGTATATGGAAAGTGAACGAATGTTACACGCAAAGATCGACTCAGTTGGAGTGGAAACGCAGAGAGAAGTTGTTAAAGAAGAAAAACGCCAACGAATGGATAATCAGCCTTATGGTTCCATACTGATTGAAGTCTTAAAACGAGCCTATCACAAACATCCGTATCAATGGGCACCCATCGGCTCCATGGATCACTTGAACGCTGCTTCCTTGCAGGAGTTTATGGACTTTTATAAAACCTACTATGTACCTAACAACGCCGTTTTGTCCATCGCCGGAGATATCGATTACGAACAAACGGAAAAGTGGGTTCGTAAATATTTTGCAGAAATACCCAAGGGAGAAAAAGAAATTGTGCGGCCATCAATCGTAGAGCCCAAGCGAAATCAGGAAATCCGTGATGTCGTCTACGATAATATCCAATTGCCGGCAGTGGTGGAAGCATACAACCTTCCGCGTAAGGATAGCCCTGATAGTTACGCACTCAACATGTTGTCTACCTATTTAGCGGGTGGAAAAAGTTCGCTGCTTACAAAAGAAGTAGTGGATAAGCAGCAGAAAGCGGTACAAATAATGGCTATGCCTTTAGATTTGGAAGATGGCGGCCTATTCCTATTTTTAGGGATTGCTAATATGGGTGTCAGCGCTGATTCATTAGAAGTTGCGATTGATGCACAGATTGAAAAACTCAGAACCACCGGAATAACCGATAAAGATTTTGCGAAATTAAGGGCGCAAACAGAAAACGCTGTGGTAAGCCGCCACGCTTCTGTTGCCGGTATTGCCGAAAGCCTGGCCGAAGCGAAGGTGTATTATGGTGATGCAGAAGAAATCAATAAAGAGCTGGCCAATTATAATAAAGTCACAAAGGAGGATATACAACGCGTAGCCAGAGAATACCTGAACAAAGACGGTAGGGTCGTGTTACATTACCTGCCTAAAAAAGGAGAAAGCAAATAGATGGGTTTCTAATAAAAATTAAGACTCGATAGCCACGAGCTTCCAAAAAAATAGTTATGAATCGTCCATGTTTAAAATTTCATTTTCATCTCACAGGAATATCAAATTTAAAGCATGGTAAGCTCCATCTGACCGATGGAATAAAAACCGGTTCGCGGTTCATGAGTGCGAAATAGTAAAATAGAATTGACGAATAATTATTTACAGATGAAAAGAATTTATATATATACACTGCTATGTTTTCTATCAACAGGCCTTTCTCAAGCGCAAGTTGATCGTACGAAATATCCTGAGCCTGGTCCCGCTCCTCAAATTAATATCGGCGATGCTGAAACTTTTACACTGCCTAACGGATTAAAAGTATTTGTTGTTGAAAACCATAAACTGCCCCGTGTTACCTATTCGCTAGTGTTGGATCGTTCACCTTTGCTTGAAGGCGAGAAGGCTGGTTTAACCAGCTTGGTAGGAGATATGCTGATGGGAGGTACAAAAAATCGGACGAAAGACCAGATCGACGAGGAGATCGATATGATTGGCGGAAAAATTTCTTTCGGATCTACCTCCGCTAATGCAAGCTCATTAACCAAGTACCAAGATAAACTGTTAACGTTATTTGCAGACATTCTATTGAACCCGTCATTTCCGCAGCCGGAACTTGATAAGCTGAAGAAACAGGCAATTTCCGGCATTGCCAGCTCAAAAGATAGCCCGGATGAAATTTCGGAAAAGGTCTCCAACGTTGTATTATATGGTAAAGACCACCCCTACGGAGAGTTTGCAACCGAAAAAACAGTTTCCAATGTGCAGCTATCTGATATCAGAGAGTACTACAATGCATACTTTAAGCCGAATATTGGATACTTGGCAATTGTTGGTGATATTACAATAAAAGAAGCAGAGCGTTTAACTAAGCAATATTTTGGCGCCTGGCAAAAAGGAGAGGTCAAGAAGCGGGAATGGCCCGTGCCTGCTGCACCACAAAAAAATGAAGTGATTTTAGTCAACCGTCCTTCGAGTGTACAATCCGTTGTTAACGTAACTTATCCGCTTGCGCTCAAACCTAACGACGCTGATGCAATTCCTGCTCAATTGTTGAACAATATCTTAGGCGGAGGTTCTGCAGGGCGTTTGTTTCTAAACCTTAGAGAACGCAAAGGCTATACGTATGGTGCATACTCTTCTTTATCGCCTGACAAAATCGTCGGAAATTTCAGCGCCGGGGCGAGTGTTCGGACGGAAGTGACAGACAGCGCTGTATACCAGTTTTTGGAAGAACTGAAACGGATCGATAAAAAGACCATTACTGAACAAGAATTAACCGATTCCAAAGCTATATTAAGTGGTAGTTTTGGCCGTTCGTTGGAACAGCCCGCTACCATTGCCCGCTTTGCCATCAATACGGAGCTGCAAAATCTTCCTAAAGATTATTATAAGAATTATCTTAAAAACCTAAATGCCGTTACCGTTGAACAGCTCAATACCTTAGCCCCTAAATACATAAAGCCTGAACACGCGTATATTGTCATTGTTGGAAATACGGATGCTTTTAAAGATCGAATAAAGCAATTTGGTGAAGTAAAATATTATACAAATGCGGGTGAACCGGAGGTGAAAGCCGCTATTCAAGACGCTAGCTTAACGGCAGAGAAAGTGATTGATAAGTATCTTGAAGCGATTGGAGGGAAAGATAGACTTATGAAAGTTAAAACATTGAAAAGCGTGCAAGAAGCAGAGATACAAGGTATGAAAATAACGGCGGAGTTATTGGTTGACCAAACGAAACCCATTGCGATACAGTCAATGAAAATGGGTCCTCAGGTCATGTCGAAGTTTATTATTCGGCAAGATAAGGCTACGATGATTAATCAGGGGCAACAACAGGCTGTGCCTGATGATATGTTCAAATCCTTAAAGAACGCGTTGGAGATTTTTCCGGAACTAAATTATATGAAAAATGGAACGAAGCTTGCTTTGGATGGTATGGTAAAGGTAAATGACGAAGAGACCTATAAAGTGTTAGTTACAACGGCCGATGGATCAAAGTCTGTAAACTATTATAGCGTTGTTAGTGGTTTGAAGTTAAAGTCAGAGAGTGCCAGCGAAGGGGAGGCGGAAATAAATGAATACAAAGATTACAGCGGTATTAAATTGCCGGCCGTTAGTACGATTAAAAGCCCCAACATACCGGTACCACTAAAAATGGTAGCAATTGAACAAGTTATAAACCCGGCTTTTACACCGGCTGATTTTCAATAGTAATATACAAGGAGGTAATACATTATAGTATTAGCCTCCTTGTTATTGTCGATAACCTTTCCTGCTAGTTAAGAATGACTATTCTCGGTAATAAATTCGTAGTTGATATAATCCGTCTTTCTAAATCCGAATTTTTCAAATAAGGTCTGAGAGTTTACATTATCGACCTTAGTTGCTAGGTATACTTTGCTTTTGTTGGTTTTCTTGCTAAAGAAAACAGCTTCGCTGAGCAGCGACTGAGCAACGCCCTGATGCCTATATTCATCAGCAATATAAATATCGTTTAACAACCATATCTCCTTAATTCCTGCTGGTGTAAAGAATGGAAACAGCAGTGTAAACCCCGTAATGCTGTCGTCTATAATGGCGATGAAAATAATGCAATCTTTCTTCGTTAAACGATCTCTTAAAAACTCCTTCCCACCCGCTAGATTGTAGTCTTGGCCCGCAGTTGTTCGGTATTCGGCAAAAACAGCGGCAAGTGGTTCCAAATCTTGCAAATTGGCTTGTCTGATTTTCATTTTGTTCTTTTTAGTAATGAAGCCCCGCTTGTAGCAACCGCATTGTTCAAAAGGGCGTCACAATATAAATGAATTATTCACCATCGTTCTTTTTTCTAATGGAGCCATTAAAAATTTGTATGGTAATGCAATCTCATAATTTCTACTACAAACCTACTATAAAAATTTGCCATTTCCGTCATATAATCGACAATTAATGGAATTTTAATGTGTTTTTGGCATAACAGGGCATGACAGTTCCCTGCTATAGATGCTTTATCTTGCGCCACATGATAACCAACAAGAACCTTAGTATATATGCAGGCATTATTAGGTGTATTTTTTCATTTTATCGGTGGTTTTGCTTCAAGCAGTTTTTATATACCTTATAAAAAGGTACATGGCTGGGCTTGGGAAAGTTTTTGGATTGTCGGAGGCTTGTTTTCCTGGCTAATAGTACCACCTTTGGCCGCCTGGCTTACTATTCCAAATTTTGGTCATATTATTAGTCAGACAAGTACAGCAACTTTAGGTTACACGTATCTTTTTGGTCTTCTGTGGGGAATTGGGGGGCTAACCTATGGTTTAGGCGTACGGTACCTGGGCGTTTCTTTGGGTAGTAGCATTATGTTAGGGCTCAGTATGGTTATTGGATCTATGTTGCCATCCATTTACTATGAATTCGTTCCTCAAGAAGGGAAAGACACGATCAGTATGTTCTTTGCAAACGCTTGGGGTTTATATACATTGGGCGGCCTGCTGATTTGTATTATCGGTATTTACCTATGCGGTTTAGCAGGAGTAAGAAAGGAACGGGATCTAGGAGGGCATAGTGATGCCAGTGGAAATAAGGAATTCAATTTAAGCTTGGGTTTGATTGTTGCAATTATCTCAGGAGTATTAAGCGCTTGCTTTAATTTCGGTTTAGAAGCTGGAAAACCCATGGCGATCGTAGCCAACGATCTATGGAAGGCAGCCCATCCAGGCGAAGGGGAATTCCTGTTTCAAAATAACGTTACCTATGTTGTCGTGCTTTGGGGAGGGCTTACCACCAACTTTATCTGGTGTCTTATCTTGAATGTGCGCAACAAAAGTTTCGGGAATTATGTAGACGCAAAAACACCGCTGTTAAGAAATTATGTACTATGTGCATTGGCCGGTACCACCTGGTATCTTCAATTTTTCTTCTATGGGATGGGAGAAAGTAAACTGGGTAACGGAGCCAGCTCATGGATTTTGCATATGGCCTTTATTATCTTATTGGCAAATGTTTGGGGCGTAGTATTAAAAGAGTGGAAAGGTGTAAGTAAGAAAACCTACGCAACTATTTTGGCAGGAATACTTGTTATCATCCTGTCGGTATTGATTGTGGGGTTCGCTAAAGAGATGGGTTAATAAATGGGGTTTAAAATTGGCAAATTAATATTGGTAATAAAGTGACAATGGCCGCTAGGCCTTAAAATGCAGTAAAAACATAAGAACATGGCTGAAATAGAAAAAAGAAAATCATTTAAGCACGTTAGCTATTTATGGGATGATCAAGAAGCCGCCAAACTAGCGGGAGATGAGGTAGGCTTGTTAATTTATCGCTCTAATCTTTTAGGCGCCGATTTGCGCCTTACAAATTACGGTGGAGGGAACACCTCATGTAAAGCCATGGCAAACGATCCGTTAACAGGAGAGGAAGTGGAGGTGATGTGGGTAAAAGGCTCAGGAGGTGATTTGGGAACACTTAAAAGAAGTGGATTGGCGGCGCTTTATGTGGAGCGGTTACGCAATTTGAAAAAGGTTTACAGAGGGATTGACCATGAGGATGAAATGGTGGAACTCTTCAACCATAGTATTTACGATTTAGCGTCTAAAGCGCCCTCTATCGATACACCATTACATGGCTTTCTACCATTCAAACATATCGACCATTTACACCCCGATGCAGCCATTGCCATTGCGGCAGCAAAAGACGGTAAACGCATTACTCAGGAGTTATTTAAAGGTACGATTGGCTGGGTTGAATGGCAGCGGCCCGGTTTTGATCTTGGCTTGAAATTAAAACAATGCCTGGATGAGAACCCTGGAATCAGGGGGATTATGTTAGGTTCGCACGGTCTATTTACTTGGGGAGATACTGCGTACGAAAGCTATATCAATACGTTGGAGGTTATTGAAAGCTGCGCCGAATATCTAGAGCAGCATTATGGTAAAAAAGGGCCTATCTTTGGAGGCCAAAAAATAAGCAGTCTTCCTGCAGAACTTCGTAAAAAACAAGCCGCTGCTATTGCGCCCATACTAAGGGGGTTCTGTTCTTCTGAAAGACCTATGGTGGGCCATTTTACCGATGACGATCGTGTACTTGAATTTATAAACTCCAATGATTTAGACCGACTAGCACCCCTGGGTACAAGTTGTCCTGATCACTTTCTTCGCACCAAGATAAGTCCATTGGTTTTAGAACTGCCGGCTGACGCAGACTTAACGGATGTGGAGCAATTAAAAGTGAAGCTTAAACCTGCATTTGAAGCTTATCGCGCGATGTATGCCGATTATTATGAGACTTGTAAGCATCCCAATAGTCCTGCCATACGTGATAAAAATCCAGTTATTATTTTATTTCCGGGCGTAGGTTTATTTTCTTTTTCAAAAGATAAGCAAACGGCAAGGGTCGCTGCCGAGTTTTATATCAATGCCATTAATGTTATGAAAGGAGCAGAGGCTATATCGGAATATACCTCCTTACCTCGGCAAGAAGCTTTTAATATTGAGTATTGGCTGTTAGAGGAAGCAAAGTTGCAGCGCATGCCAAAACCAAAAGCGCTCTCGGGTAAAATTGCCCTTATTACAGGCAGTGCTGGAGGTATCGGAAAAGCAATTGCTGTTAAATTTGTTGAAGAAGGTGCTGTAGTGGTTGTAAATGATAATGACGGAGATCGGTTGGTAAAGGCTGACGAGGATTTTAAAGCTCGTTTCGGAAAAGATGCTTATATCACTGCGAAATTAGATGTAACAAGCGATACAGATATAGAAGCGGCTTATAATGCGGCAAGTTTAGCATTTGGAGGAGTTGATATTGTAGTCAATTGTGCCGGATTATCCATATCCAAACCCCTGCAAGATCATACCGACAAAGATTGGGACTTATTATATGACGTCCTTGTAAAAGGACAGTTCAAAGTAACACAACAAGGGGTAGCAGTCTTAAGGAAACAGTCAATTGGAGGAGACGTTATCAACATCGTTAGTAAAAATGCATTAGTATCCGGGCCGAATAATGCCGGATACGGCTCCGCTAAAGCTGCACAATTGCATCTGAGCAGGTTAAATGCTGCGGAACTTGGAGGTGATAAGATCCGGGTGAATGTAGTGAATCCTGATGCGGTAATCTCGGATAGCAAGATATGGGAAGGTGCATGGGCGGAGGGGCGTGCTAAAGCCTATGGAATAAAAGTGGAAGAGTTGCCTGCTTATTATGCAAAACGTACTTTACTTAATGAAATTATCCTTCCTGAAGATATTGCTAATGCTTGCTTTGTGTTTGTAGGGGGCTTACTGAATAAATCTACAGGTAATGTGTTAAACGTAGACGGCGGAGTGGCCATGGCATTTGTGCGATAAATTTGGAATATTAGCTAATTAGCCAATCGGTTAATTAGCTAATGGAAAAACTTGAATGGATTTAGTAAATTCACCTGCTAGTAGTGGCTAACTGATTAGGATTATGAATATAGAAAAGTATAAAATCGAGGAATATAACCAACAAGCAAAAGCGAAACACGTTCGCAAATTGGAAAGTTTGGTTGAAGATATAAATAACTACCATGAGGTTTTAGAGAAACTGATTGATTTTCAGATTGCCATTCCAAGTTGGGCGCTTGGATCAGGGGGAACACGCTTTGGGCGTTTTCCCGGTGGTGGTGAACCCAGAAGTTTAGAGGAGAAAATCGAGGATGTCGGATTACTACATGCCTTGAATCAATCGAGCGGTGCCATTTCTTTGCATATCCCTTGGGATGTGCCAAAAGATTATCAGTCTATAAAGACCTTAGCGGCACAGTATGGGCTTGGCTTCGATGCGATGAACTCAAATACCTTTCAAGATCAGCCTGATCAAACCTTTAGCTATAAGTTTGGATCCATGCAGCATGTAGACGCTGCCGTTCGTAAGCAGGCAGTCCAGCACAATATCGAGGTCATACAGCATGGGATCGAACTTGGGTCAAAGTCGCTCACAGTTTGGTTGTCTGATGGATCCTGCTTTCCTGGTCAACTGAATTTTAGAAAGGCTTTTCAACGAACCCTGGAGAGTCTTCAGGAAGTGTATGCGGCGTTACCGGCAGATTGGAAAATTTTTGTTGAATATAAAGCTTTTGAACCCAATTTTTATTCAACAACGGTGGGTGATTGGGGCCAGTCGTTATTATATGCCAGTAAATTAGGGCCTAAAGCATATACCTTAGTTGATCTTGGACATCATCTGCCGAATGCCAACATTGAACAGATTGTTTCTTTGTTACTCATGGAGGGTAAACTTGGGGGCTTCCATTTCAACGATTCTAAATATGGTGATGACGATTTAACGGCCGGAAGTATCAAACCCTATCAATTGTTTTTAATATTTAATGAGCTGATTGAAGGTATGGATGCCCGAAAAATGAATCATGCAACTGACTTAGGCTGGATGATCGATGCCTCGCATAATGTAAAGGATCCACTGGAAGATTTACTGCAATCTGTTGAGGCAATCATGTTGGCTTATGCACAGGCGCTTTTGGTGGACAGAAAAGCTTTATCCGCTGCACAAGAAGATAATGATGTTGCCAAAGCTCAGGAAATACTACAAGCGGCTTTTCGCACCGATGTTAGACCATTGGTAGCAGAAGCGAGGTTACGTGCAGGAGGTGCTTTAAATCCCATAGAATTGTATCGATCATTAAATGTTCGTGGAGAGCTGATCAAAGAAAGGGGCTCTAAGACAGTGGCCACTGGGTTATAAGTTATAGGTTCTAAGTAATAAGTTTTAAGTGATAGGTTTCGAGGCGTTCCGAGCTTATGATTTAAAGCGTAAAACTTAGAACCTATAACGTACAACTTAAAACGTATAACTTAAAACGTATAGCCAACAACGATGAAGATACCGGTTATTGCCATATTTGATGTAGGAAAGACTAATAAGAAATTATTTTTGTTTGATGAACATTACAGGATTGTATTCGAACGTTCCGCTCGTTTTACTGAAACGGTAGACGAAGATGGCGATCCCTGTGAAAATCTTGCCAGTCTTCGCTTATCCGTTTTTGACTCCTTACATGAAGTATTCAGAAAGGATGAATTCGAGATTAAGGCTATCAATTTCTCAACCTATGGGGCAAGCTTCGTATATATTGATGAGAGTGGTAAACCCTTAACGCCGCTATATAACTATTTAAAGGATTATCCCCAAACCTTAAAAGATCAGTTTTACAAGCAATATGGTGGCGAGGAGAATTTCGCCTTACGGACCGCTTCGCCGGTATTGGGAAGCTTAAACTCCGGTATGCAATTGTATCGATTAAAGCATGAAAAGCCGAGCGTCTTTAAGCAAGTATATAAAGCCCTGCATTTGCCCCAATATATGAGTTTCCTAATATCGGGTAAGGTTTACAGCGATATGACAAGTATTGGTTGTCACACCAATTTATGGGATTTTCAGAAGAGCGGATACCACGAATGGGTAGAACAGGAAGGAATTTTAGACAAATTGGCGCCCATTGTACCTGCTGATTCAGTCTTTCAGGCCTCCTTTCCGGGTAATAACTATGCTGTTGGTGCGGGCTTTCACGACAGCTCAGCCGCGCTAATTCCTTATTTAGTAAGTTTCACTAAACCCTTTGTGCTCCTTTCTACGGGTACTTGGTGTATCAGTTTAAACCCTTTTAACGAAGAGCCGCTAACAAGTGAGGATTTAAAAGCTGATTGCTTATCCTATATCCACTACCAGGGAAAACCGGTTAAAGCTTCCCGTTTATTTGCCGGATATGAACATGAACAGCAAACCAAGCGAATTGCTGCCCATTTCAACGTGTCTACCGCCAAATTTAAAAACATTGCTTTTGATACGCATTTAGCCAATAAATTGCAAGAACAGACGGATCAATCGGTAGGGATGAGTCCTCAAGAAAGCTTGGCTATTTTCGGTAAACGAGATTTAGGAAAGTTTAGAACCGAAACAGAGGCTTACCATCAGCTGATGATCGATTTGGTGAACGCTCAAAAGATATCAACTACATTGGCTATAGGTGCATCTACCGTGAAAAGACTCTTTGTTGATGGCGGTTTTGGAAAGAATGTTATTTACATGAATCTGCTTGCTGAAGCATTCCCGCAAGTGGAGGTATTCGCAGCTTCTATGGCACAGGCAACAGCGGTCGGTACAGCTTTAGCTATCCATCAATCATGGAATAGCCTCCCTTTTCCGAACGACATCATTGAGTTGAAATATTATGCCCCGGTAAAAAAAGTAGCCTCTTAGCACAAAGATTAACATGTTGTCTTAGGTGTTAAATAGGAAACAGCAGTTTAAAGACAGTTCCTTGATCAGTATCGGATTCAACACTAAGGGCTATATGGTGATAATTGCAAATACTTTTTACAATGGTAAGCCCCAGCCCGTAGCCGCTGTTTTCGCCATCGGTCGACTTTTTGAATCGATCGAAAATAAACGGAATTTGTGCTTCCGGAATGCCAACACCTGTATCTCGAATGCTGATTTCATAACCGGGGATTAAAATACGATCGCTGATATATATACGGCCGTGCGCTCGATTAAATTTGATGGCATTATTGATTAGATTATAAAACAGATGGAAGAGTAGATCTCTGTTCACGTTTGCTAAATTTTGATTGATGGTTAGGTTTACTTTGGTTTCAATTTGCTTTTCTTCCAGTTTTATTGCCAATTCCTCTAAGATTTCTCGAACCAATTCCAAAGGATAGACTAAGTCTTTTCTCCCAAATTGTGCATTGTCGATTCTTGAGATTAACAATAAAGAACTCGATATTTTTTTTAATCGAGTTAAGGTTTTCATCATTTCAACGATGTGTTGTGCGAACGGTTCTTCAAGCCCTTCTTCTGTTAGTAAATTTTCCATTTTGCTCTGGAGAACGCTGATGGGAGTCATCAGTTCGTGAGAAGCATTTGCTGTAAATTCCTTTTCTTTTTCAAAGGCTTCGTTTACTTGTTTCATTAAGAGTAACAACGATTCATCTAAGTATCTGAAGTCATAAGTACTTGTTTTTATTGAGATTTGTTGGCCTTTAAATGGAAATTTACGATTGAGTAACCGGGTCTTTATAATTTTATTTAGTGGCCGAATCAATAAACGCAAGAAGCTTAAATCGATAATTAGGGTGAAGGCGATTAGTACGATCAGCGTATATAAGGTGAAGCGTTGGAGCGGTTTGTTATATTGGTTTATGCTATTTACTGTTTTCCCTATTTCTAACAAGTAGGTTTGTCCTTTATCTTGGAAAGTATAGCTCAAGATACGGTAATTTAACGTGTCATGCTCTACAATGCGTTGAGACTCTTTTATATTGTCGATGTGCAGGTCGGCAGGCGCAGGTTCGATGGCAATGTACTCTTCTTTTAACATCGTATAGCTTCCATATTCTTTATCGCCTTGCAGATAGTAACCCAAGCCATTCTGTTCCAAGTCCGCCAATACTTTGGTCTTTTGCTGGCCCAAAATGTAGTTCGTGTATTCAGAAGCGATCTGATCAACCAGCATAGGTAAAAGCAGTATAAAGATGATTACGATAATCAATTTTGAACTACTTATAAATAGTAAAAGCTTGGTAGATAGTTTCATCGTAAAGACCCTATTATATAGCCATTAAAGTAATCTATCCTTTGATTCGGTATCCGACACCGCGTACCGTTTCAAGCCATTCGGTACTTGCCCATAGACCGAGTTTTTTTCTAATATTCTTGATATGAGCATCAATGTAGTTTGAGTCATTATCATCTATAGCATAAGAACCCCAAATGTGCTCACTTAATTGCATTCGCGTTAAAACCCTATTCTTATTCAACAGCAAATAGCTTAGCAAATCAAACTCTTTCCGGGAAAGGTCAATCGGGTTACTATCAAATAGAACCAAGCGTTTCGGTAAATCAATACTGAAATCACCTAAGCGTATGAGTTCGTCCTGCAATTTGAATTTCCTTCGTGCAATAGCCTGCATACGCGATTGTAATTCCAAAAGATAAAAAGGTTTTGAAAGGTAGTCATCCGCACCTAGATCCAATCCTATGATCCGATCGTCCAAATTACCTCTTGCTGTCAATATTATATAAGCGGCCTCCTCATTATGTTTTTTTGCTTTCCGTAAAATATCCAGTCCATCCCCGTCCGGTAAACCTAAATCAATCAATATGAAATCATATTGATTCAAGGCGATCTTTTCAGCCCCTTCCTGATAGGTATGAGCTAAATCGCAAATATAAAAGGCTTTCTTTAAGAAATCAGCCATCTCATAGGCTAAGGTTTTTTCATCTTCTACAATGAGTACTTTCATAGTGCGGCTTTAAAATTGATAATAAAAGGCCAATCCAAAAAAAGATTGTGCACGTTTTATTGCTTCATCTGAAGGGACCAAAAGCGATAATTGATAGCTTAATTCTATTAAATAACTACTACGACTATAACTTAAAGGCAGTTTAGCGTTGTATGTAAGCAAAGAAAAGGATTTAGATGGAATATATTCGGTCACCCCTCCTGAATTTCCCGGGTTTGTTGGCGGCTTCCCATTTCCTTTATCCTGCCCACGTTGGTTCTTAGCTCGTACATAGGTCTCATAGTAATTTCTCGTTCCTGCTACCAATTCTATTGAAGGTTCTATGCTAATCAGATCTTTATCATCAAATAGGTTGCCCAGACTCAAATCCTTGGAGTTGGAAAGCGTTAAAAAAATGTCTTGTTCATCTCCAAAAGCATAATCGACATCCAAGGCACTCTTAAACCAAGGCCAGTGATAACTTAACGAACCATTGAGGTTATTCGTGAGCGATGCTTGAAGCAAAGGGGAATTGGTGGGATAAAACGATCGTGTATAAGCTAAACCGCTCGATATCTTTTCGTTGAAATTGTAATCGTAACCTATGCCTAGATCGGTTCCTGAAATTCCGGATCCGTAATTTAAAAATTTGTATGAACTGGCAGAAAAATATAAGCCAAAGGGTAAACGAACTGTTGCATTTAGTAAGACATAAGGCAGCTTCTCATCCGTAACTTGCCCATAATAATTAATATTGCTGTTATAAAGTGCTGCAAAAGTATAGCTTGCGCTTGCTAAACTATCGTTGATTTGCCTAGCTTGCAAGTGCGAAAAAATTAAACAAGTGAATACAATCGAAATAGCTGATTTCATCTGATGCTAATCATTTAATGCTTCTTATTTTTGGTCGAATCACTTTTGGTTTAACTTTTATATTCGGTTTTACTTTAACAGGTGCGTTTTGTTTCTTCGCTTTTGGTACTTGCTTTACCTCCACTTGCTGTTTAGTTTTTTCCGGTTTCTTATTCTTTCCTTTATCGTCCTGTTGTCTATTAGATGCAATGGAGTACTCATCATTTACCGAATTTGTAACTTCAGGTAATGTGGGTACTGTAAATGCATGGCAAATAGAGGTGTTTAAAAAGAACAAAAATACGGTATGCAAGTGATAGTGCCTCAACATGAGCTTATGATTTTGATATTCAGAACCCATTTCGGGTCCTATTAACAAAGATCTGTTCTTTGTATGAAAAATAAATGAAATGTCGAAATAAAAAAGATTTAAAATTTCATGTTGTTTTCATCTTGTCTCCTCAATTTTGGATCAACATCTATTTATGGGAAACATGTTTAAGCAATAGGGTGTGCATGTTAAACGGATGAAACAAGCGCACACACCGAAGGAAACATAAAAAACAGATCGTATGAAAACGAAAAACGTTTATTTAGCATTAGGAATAGCAATTATAGGACTTTTAGCCTTTGCCGGCTGCGATAAAAACGATGATAGTGCCGGGGGCGGAACAACTAGGGTAGAGGTACGTATGACAGATGCTCCAGGTAACTTTGATGCAATCAATTTACATGTCAAAGAAATTGTATTAAAGTCGGACGAACGATCCTATACTTTTGCCGCTGAAACGGGTTTGTTTAATATTCTCGATTACAGAATCGGAACCGCCAATCCTGATATTTTGGTGGCTTCAGGTGAAATGCCCAGTGGCGACATTACTGAAATCAGGTTGGTGCTTGATGACGGAAATACGATAGTTGTAGATGGAACGGAATATGCATTAACAACACCAAGCGGCCAATCTTCCGGTTGGAAAGTAAAATTGACAGAAAACCCTGTCTTGGTGCCGGGAGTGACTTATACACTTTTATTAGACTTCGACGCGGCTAAGTCCATTGTGCAAACGGGAAATGGAAAATATCTACTAAAGCCTGTTGTTAGGGGAGTGACGGCGGCTACCTCTGGACTTATATCCGGTTCCGTATCACCGATAGAAAGTTATCCCGAAGTACTTGCTATTCAAGGTACCGATACCGTGGGAACCGTTGCCGATCCATCAACTGGCGCATTTACAATCGGAGGTTTAGCTGCGGGAACTTATTCACTGAAAATTGTTCCGCAGGATACTCTTGCCTTTCCTGATAGCACGATTGCTAATGTATCTGTTTCACTTGGTCAAAATACCAACATGGGTGTTATCAACTTAGAAAATTGATAAACGCGGAGCAGGCAACCGACAACTAAAAAAAAACAAACATGAAAAAGCTATTATTACTTGTCACTTTAGTGACAATAGGGTTTATACCAATAAAGTCCGCAGCACAGGTGCAAGTAAGCATCAATATAGGATCACAGCCTCTCTGGGGCCCCGTAGGATATGATTATGTCGATTATTATTACTTGCCGGAAATTGAGAGCTATTATTACGTGCCATCCAGACAGTTTATTTATCTAAGCAATGGATCCTGGGTTTTCAGTTTAAATCTACCTCCACGATATAGAGGATATGATCTATACACGGGATATAAGGTAGTGATGAACCAGCCCCGACCTTATATGTATTTTAATAACCATAAGGTTAAATATGCTAAATATAAATCGAATCATTCGCAAGGAGTGATTGCACGGAGTAATAATCCTAAATACTATGTTGTAAAAGGACACCCAAAATACATGAAAGCCGGAAATGGGGGCAAGGGGAAAGGGAACAATCTTATTAAAAAAGGTGGCGGCCAGCACAAGGGACATGGCGGTCACGGACATAGTAAATAAAAGTCCCTATTCTAGCTTTGTGCCATTGCACCTGGCCTAATTTTGGCCGGGTGCATATGGTTTTGCTGACTTGGACCCCGTTGCTTTTTTGACCTGGCCCGGAGGCACTTTTCCACTTCTGCCTGCGGTTCTTGTGGTATAACAGGAACTAAATAAAAGTATGCTAGACAATGTGAGTAAGAAGTAAATCTTTTTCATGGCGTTATTTTTAGCACTTCTATCGAATATAGTGCCAAAAATAAGTTAACTCAAAATCCCCGCGCTTATATATTCCTGCTCTCTAACATCCGGGATGTTATTGCTGATCAACCAACTCTTGAATAGGTTTTCATCCGGGGCAATGTAATGTACAATGCTGCCATCCGTTAGAAGCAAAGTGAAAAGTTCTAAATTACTTATATATCTTTTTATTTTATAGGCTGGATATTCAAATCCGTCCAAATTGGTAAAGGAAGTTTCCATAAGCCAGCGATCATTTAATTTTAATTATAGCCTCTAAATTATTGGTTTTGTTTTGTAAATAGCTGATAAATAAAAAGTTGGTCAATTAACGCGAAAGTGTGTGTATAGCTGTTAAGAGCTTTCCTAGCTTTCAAGAAAATCTGAGTTATTGGGTGACCTTTTTTTACCACAGTTTGCGCAGAATTGTATTTTTTGGCTAAAAAGTGTCCATTGATCGTAGCCCTTCACCAAATGATAGGCGTACCCCGCCTAATCAAAAACCAATCATTTTGTTTAGTGATTTACTTGATAAATGGTATCTTGCCTTATCAGCTAGCAGCTAGTTTCTTTAACATTCATATGAAAGAATTTTTAATTGTATATAGCACTTTCGTCGCTTTGTTTTTCCATAGTCCTGTTTTTGCCCAACTGTCCCAATTGATTCATTTTGTACAACCTTTGGCAGGAACCGCGGTTAGCGGCACTGACGCAGCAAAAAAGCATAGTGAGGCTAGCTCCGAACAATATGCCAATACAATCCCGGCAGTAAGTACACCGTTTGCTATGACTCAATGGACAGCTCAAACAAGAAAGACAGAACAGAAATGTGTAGCTCCTTACTATTATAGCGATTCGTTAATCAATGGTTTCCGAGCGAGTCATTGGCTAAGCGGTTCTTGTACGCAAGACTATGGTAGTTTCAGTGTAATGCCTGTTAGCGGCTCTTTACAGAAGGCGTTGCGACAGGCATCGTGCTCCTTTTCACACAACAATGAACAAAGCACCCCAGCTTATTATCGGGTAACACTCGATCGTTATCAATTGCTTGTAGAATTAACCGCTACTGCAAGATGTGGTATAATACGGGTCACTGCCCAGAAAAGTGATAGTGTTTATTTGCTAATAAATGCAAATAGCGATCAACATCAAGGGCAGTTGCATTTTGGAGGAAAGGGAAAAGTTCTTGGAAAGAACCCGGTTCATCGTATTTATCAGGGATGGGGTGAATATGCGGGATTCGATGGTCATATGTGTCTAATAACAGAGAGCGTACCATCAATTAGCGGGAGTTTTCATCAGGGTAAGATACAAAAAAGTGTTCTGGGCAGAAGTGACGAGACGAGTGGTATTTACCTGGGGTTTTTTCTAAAAAAAGGAGAGAGTATTTGCTTTAAAATAGGTACTTCCTTTACTGATATAGCCGGCGCCGAACAAAATCTAAAAGAGGAAATTCCCTTTTGGGCATTCGATGAGGT
The DNA here is from genome assembly GCF_054130995.1 of Olivibacter sp. SA151. Lineage (NCBI taxonomy): Bacteria > Pseudomonadati > Bacteroidota > Sphingobacteriia > Sphingobacteriales > Sphingobacteriaceae > Olivibacter > Olivibacter sp. SA151. The sequence goes on from NZ_CP096391.1 coordinate 1,064,542, forward strand.
TAGGCAAAAAACAACAGATTTGTGGGAACAAGCTTTGGGAAAAATTGTGGTAGAGAATAATGACCTACAAGGCAAACGAATCTTTTATACAGCCATGTATCACGCGATGCAACATCCACGCTTGTTTAATGATGTTGATGGCAAGTATCCCCGGTTTGCAGGAAGCAGCGGGTATGCACTGGCCGGACCAGCTGATTATTATGACGACTTTTCAATGTGGGATATCTATCGTGCACAGATACCCTTACTGGAAATTATAGAGCCGGAATTGGTGAATAATTTTGTGAGCTCCCTCATCAACAAGGGCGCACAGGGCGGATGGATGCCGATTTTTCCTTGCTGGAATAGTTATACTGCCGCCATGATCGGCGATCATGCCACGTCGGTCATTAGTTCAGCTTTTCTTAAAGGAATCGGAGGGACCGACCCTTATGAAGCTTATGCGCTCCTTCGTAAAAATGCATTTATTGTGCCTGATACGGTCAGTTATCATGAGGGTAAAGGTAGACGCGCTTTGGCAACTTACTTGCAATATAATTATATTCCAATGGAGGATAGTGTGCCGATTGCCTTCCATAAAAAAGAGCAGGTGAGCCGAACACTGGAATATGCTTATGATGATTATGCATTGGCTATGTTCGCAAAATCTATCGGACAAACTGCAGATTATAAGCAGCTGCTCGCACGGGCAAAGAATTATGAAAACGTGTTCGATAAAGAGACGGGGATGGTCCGCGGACGCTATATTAATGGAACATGGTACAAACCATTCAATGCAAATAAGAGGGAACCCTATATTACGGAAGGAACACCGCACCAATATACATTTTATGTGCCTCAGGATATCCCGGGTCTCGCTAAATTGATGGGAGGACGAGACGTATTGAAAAATAGTTTAGATAGTTTATTCTCAAGCGGAGGCTATTGGCACGGCAATGAACCGGGGCACCAGATTCCCTTTCTCTATAATTTTACAAGTTCGCCGTGGAAGACACAGGAACGTGTAAGGCAGCTTTTAAAGGAAGAATATACGGATGGGCCGGGCGGACTCAGTGGGAACGATGATGCCGGGCAGATGTCGGCCTGGTATGTTTTTGCCTCGCTTGGCTTTTACCCGGTGGATCCGATCTCAGGTAGTTATCTGTTGACAAGCCCTTTTTATAAGAAGTATGAAATGTTGCTGCCTGACGGTAAAAAATGGATAGTAACTTGTGATAAAGACCCCGAAGACCATCCCTATATCCGTTCGGTTAGTTTAAATGGACGAGATCTCCGAAGGAACTATATTAAATACGAAGAGATCATGCAAGGCGGGAATTTGAAATTTCAATTGGCAAAAAAGCCCACGCAATGGGGAAGTACTGAAAAAGAACAAGTGCAGGGACTCAGCATTAGATGAAAAAAAGGCCCTTTCTCTACAAGAGAAAGGGCCGAATATTTGTAACTTCTCAAAGAAGTTAGTAATTATTTAACACCTGTTCGGGTATCCCACCACATTTGTTGGCCCCAAGCGTAATCAGAGACATTGCTTAATACTACGTCTAGATTCGTTTTGTTATAAAGGTATTCATTGTTCGGGTAGGGTAACCGGAAAGGTTGGTCGTTATGAGCATCTCCATACACCGAATTCAAAGAAGGATAATTGGTTGACGGAATACCTGTTCTGCGGTATAAGGTCCAAGCTTCAAAATTGTCTTTGAATAATGCAACCCATTCATCCCACCAAATACGTTCTTTGGTGTTGTCCCATTTCCCTTTTCCGGTAAGGTAGGCTTCGGTAGCTGCTTGGCTAATGCCGTTATCTTCCATTGATAACCGTACGGCGTTTTCGTATGCCTCTTGTGCGCTAATGCCTACATTATAACCCAGCATAGCGGCTTCTGCCATAATATAATAACTTTCGCAGGATTTAAAGAAGGGTGTAAAGCCGACAGCATCGTTCATATAGCGATCGCCAATAAATGATATCTGTGTCAATATGGGAGGCGAACCGGCCGCGCCATTTTGATAGCCTCTATATTTTCCATCTGAGGAAACATTGGCTACGCTGGCGATTCGAGGATCATCCATTGACGCTAAATGATCAATGAAAATGTCTGACATACCAAAATTGTCAACTCTTTTGCCGACGTATCCAGTATTATACCAAGGTTCATAATATGGTGCTGCACCTGGCCATGTGAGATAGCAATTGTCATCGTTAGAGTTGATTACTGGATATTTGTCAGGATTTGTACATATCTCCTCAATGGTGGACTTAGCTAATTCTGGCGAAACTCCTGAAATGTGAATAGCCATGCGTAGCCGTAGCGAATTGCAAAAGCGTTGCCATTTTTCCATGTCGCCTTGGTAAATAAAATCACCTTCTCCAATTTCATCGGTACCGAAACCCGCGGCCATTTCATCGGCAATGGCTTTTAAGCTAGCCATCACGGATGGGTAAATATCTTCCTGTTTATCGTATTTAGCCTTTATAATACTCCCTTCTTCTTCAGATCCCTGAAGTGCCTCGGAATAGGGGACATCCCGCCAACCGTCCGTTAAATATTGCCACATATAACATTGCCAAAGGCGGGCTACAAGTCTGATATTTTTGAAACCATCTGCTGATGTTTCTGTATTCTTTAGCAAGTCTTTCAATTGTGTGTTATTGTAATAACAAGCATACCACCTATTTCCATAGGTGTTGTTTGAAGGAATGAGACCTGCCATATAATCAAGGTATTGGATTTTAACGATATAGCCGGCGAAGGTGCCGTAGCCATCTATGTCTCCACCAAATTGTTCGCCTGTATTCCTTATTACATTGGCCAATATATTTGTTGGTGGAACCTCTACCAAAGCATCAGGGTCGGTATTCACTTCGTCAAAGGACTTGGTGCAGCTACTTAACGCTATCGCGACAGTTAAGAGTACTGTGCCAAAAAATCTAGTTATCTTTTTCATGACTTAAATCTTAATTAAAATGTAACGCCTAACTTCAGTCCAAAACTACGTGAGGTAGGGACAGAGGCTTGTTCAAAGCCAACTCCTCTACTATCACTGGATACCCCCCCAGTTTCGGGGTCTAGTCGCATGGTATTGGATTTATGTACCCAAAGTAACGCTAAATTAGAGCCGATAAGAGAGATGTTTGCGCGTTTAATACCCTTAAGTTTTTGAATGTATTTCTGTGGTACGGTATAGGTAATAGATGCTTCACGTAACTTAATGAAGGAACCATCAAAGACGTACATTTGATCTACACTACCGCTTTCGTACCAACTTTGTGCGTTTGTACTGATTGTATTCGGTACCCAAGAGCCGTCTTCAGCTTGCATGGCAAAACGTTCGTTAGGCATGACATCTACACCGGCAACGATAGCCCGCTCTCGAATACCGTTCTCAGCTGTAATTTCTGCAGTTCCTGCTACATAGCTATGGGCCATGGTTTGCGACCAAATATCCCCTCCTTTACGCATATCCAGCATAAAGCCAAAAGAAAAGTCTTTGACTGTGAAGTCGTTTCGCCAGCTTAATAGAAAATCAGGAGTTACATTTCCTATATCCTGAGTGGTTTTCGTTTGGATCAAACCGTTGGATCTGATTTTAATCGCGCCTGCCATCGGTCCATCTTCTACGCGATCATAGCCATTTCCAACTAATGTGCCCCATTTTTCGCCAGCTCGAGCCATGTTTGCAATCCCCCAGGTCCAACCAATTTGATAAGTGTTTACATCCAACTGCGGATATAACTCGATTACTTTACTTTGGTTTTTAGAGAAGTTTATTGTACTGCGCCAATTTAGACCATTCTCTTTTTTAATGATGTCTCCATATAGGAGGATTTCAATACCTTTGTTTTGTATCTCACCGGCGTTTAAGACCATCCGGTTAAATCCGATTACATTGGACGTGGGTACATTCAGAATTTGATCTGTTGTTTTTTTGTAGTAGTAAGTAAAGTCGGCATGCAAACGATCATTCAGGAAACCTAATTCCGTTCCTACTTCCCAAGTTCTGGTGTTTTCCGGGCGCAGATATTTGTTTGGATAGGTCATACTTTTGTACATTTGAGCAACGTCCTTAAAAGAATTTGGCTGCGGATAATAGTACAGTTGATTCTGATAGGCATCTGTACCTGCGCCGATTTCAGCCCAGCTGGCCCGTAGTTTCCAATAGGAAAGAACACCATTTGTTAAATTGGTGAAAGTTGTTGTAGGTAACCAGCTGAGACTTACGGATGGATAGAAGAAATCATCTTCAATAGTGGAACTCCAATCGTTACGGGCACTGGCGTCCAGATATAACTGGTCTTTCCATCCCAAAGAGGCCGAAGCGTAAACGGAGTTAGACCGAACATGTGTATGATCCATTTCCGTGATAGCGCTACCAGATTTGTTGCCAATTGTATATACACCGGGAACCGTCAAAGCATCGGCGCCTTGCATTGACTTCGACCATTTTTGATTCCGATAATTAGCTCCAGCTATAGCCGATAAATTAAACTCGCCAAATTGCTTGTTAAATGATGCAATGAAATCAAGGTTTAGTTCAGTATTGTCCATTTTCGTGTCCCGGAATCTGCCGCTACTGAAGGAGGGATAATAATAACTCTTTTCGAAAGTCTTTGAACCATAGTAATCAATCCCAGCCCGACCTTCGAATTTCAGAAACTGAAAGGGTTGGTAATACAGAGAGCTTTTTCCAAAGAAGCGATCCCGTTGATAGCTATTGGTGTTTTCATAAACATTAAAAAATGGATTGACATGGTAATTGGTATTCCAATTATAGAAGGTATATTCTCCTTGTGCATTCCGCTGATCCCAATTATCCTTAAGACTCTTCACGTTTATTTGCCTGCCCGACCAGACGAAACCATTCATGGGATTGTTGCCTTCATAGCCCTGTGAAAGTAGATTGTCACTTTCCGTACGTGTATAATTTGCTGTTACATCATAGGAGACTTTTTCACTAACTTGCATATTATTGTTCAGCTGTAAGCCATAACGTCGTTGGTCTGTATTAGGTACAGTACCTTCTTGATCTCGATACGATAGAGATACCCGTGTGGAAGATTTATCTGTGCGGGAAAGTAAAGAAATGTTATGATTCATGGAATAGCCAGTCCTAAAAAAATCTCTAATATTATTAGGGTTAGACACCCAATCCGTAGGCTGTCTGACCCCATCAATTATTGGACTATCAAATTGGGCTAATTTCAGTCCTGCATCCAATCTAGGACCCCAAGACTCATCAAAACCATCATAAATGCCTCCACCGCTGCCAGTCCCGTCTACATAGGTGAATGACTTTTGACTAGCGTAATCTTGATAGCTTAAACCGTCGCCATTTAAGCCATAATGATATTCATCCCCATTATATCCTTGCCCATATAAATTTTGGAGTTTTGGAAAGTTGCTCGCTTGATCAATAGTAAAGTTGCCATCGTACGAAATGCTTACGCCATTTTTGGCTCCCTTGCCCGATTTTGTGGTTATTAAAATAACGCCATTACCGGCGCGCATACCGTAAAGAGCCGCTGATCCGCCTTTTAGTACAGTAATGGTTTCGATATCTTGTGGGTTAATGTCATTCAATCCTGACCCATAGTCGACCCCTGAATATGTATTATCGCCAGATCGTTGTGCCTCATTTGAGATAGGAATACCATCTACTACGATCAAAGGTTGCTGATCTGCTTTCAACGAAGAATTTCCCCGAATTGAAATGCGTGCAGAAGCGCCCACTGTACCGCCGAATTGATTTACTTGCACACCTGCAACTTTGCCTGAGAGCGATCCTGTGACGCTAAGTTGACCAGCCTTTGTCAAGTCTTCTGATTTTACTTCCTGTAAGGCGTATCCTAAAGATTTTCTTTCGCGCGAGATGCCCAAAGCGGTTACTACTACTTCATTTAGGGTCTGTGCATCATCACTTAAAACGATTTGCAAGGTCGTTTGTTGTGAAATAGCAAGCTGCTGTTTCTCATATCCAATGGCGGATACTTTTAATTGACTGGGGCCATCGTATGTAATGGAAAATTCGCCGTTCGGACCGGTCGATGTACCCTTGCCATCTCCAAGAGTTATTGAAACTCCGGGGATCGGCTTTTTGTCTTTGTCTACCACAGTACCACGCAATAATGTTTGTGCATAGAGACTAGTAGACAAGAAAAAGCCGGAAACCAAAAGTGTAATGGTCTTTTTCTTCATGGTGTTTAGTTTTTGTTGAATTGGGTTGATCTTTTTATTTTTTTTAAAAAGTACAGCTCAAATTTATCGTTCTGAGTTAGCTGTTTTTAATCGGATTTTAACCTAAATTTATCTAATTTTAACCTTATTTTAATGTGGGGTTATTGAGAGAAGGTGCGATTGTGGTTTGGATTGGTGCTTCTATAGTGTCTGTGGTACTTAATTTGGGTGTTTTTCTGTTTTTTGTGATAGGTTTTTGTTTATTTTTGAGATATTTTGTGCTATACGTGTGCATTTTTTTTATGCTAACTTGTATATAGTGAATTGTTAATACGTTTTAGCAGAATAAAATTTAAAAGAATATAGAAAAAGCATGCCTGTTCCGGTCGTACTGAGTACTGATAACAAATGTCAATTACCGGAAAGAGTTAATGGAGTTAATGTAATCTCGCCTATAAGACCGGATGGTTTTGGTGTCCAATTTTTCGCTGTAAATTTTCCATCTTCGCCCATATTTTTTTTCTTCCGTGCGTTAAAATTTGTATTGTAGAAAATTCGCCACTGAACGTTCCTTTTGTCGAGATCAGCAATTCGGTTAGCCATAAGATTCGATACCTTTATCTCCAATTCATCATTGCCTTTCAGTTGATCACTTGGAATTTCTAAACTGTAGGGTGTGCTGAACAACGTTGTTAGATATCTACCATTTAAGTATACGGCAGCACTTTCGTGTACCTCGCCAAGATCCAAGCGCCAGGCATCAGCTTTAGTAGGAAGTGCCGGGATTTTTGTTTTATAGGTTGCGGTTCCTGAAAAGCTTGTATAAGCTTCTCCATAATCTGTCCACGATTGCAATTCTTTTGCATATAGGCTATTTGGAAGCCTGGGACCACCTTTTATAAAGTTTATTTGCCAATTAGTTGAGCATGGAATTGGATTGCCACTCACTTCATAGTAAGGGTAATGGTTGCCTTTGTAGCTGCCTTTAAAAGTCTCTAATACGATCGATTCAGCGGGTTTTAATTGAAGGTAGATTTCTGCCTGATTCCCATGCCGACGTGTCTTGGCGTAACCATCAATACCTGTCATCAAATTATATAAGGCAGCCGATTGATAGTCTGCATTTAAGGTGATCCAACCTTCAAAAGGCGACTGCAATGGATTGTGGATAAAATAATAATAGTTACCATCTTCTTTCACCCTCCGGATACTTTGAAGTCCAACGGCATATATCCTTTCCGGGACAACGTCGGTATGCCCGCTTAAGTCAACTAACCCTTCGCTCAGGACGATTTGGCCTTTTCCATATTTCGCTATTTGGCTGCCTTGATATCCTGTGAAAGCGAGCTTTTCTTTTAGTAACTGCATTCGTTGCCTAGCTTCAGTCAAATTGGCGAAACCTGGTACGTCAGTTGGCAAGTTTTTGTGAAACACAATGCTTGCTCCCTTTTGCGCAAGCATCATTAGCTTTTCAAAAGTCGCGACTGGCATATGGTGTGTTTCAGGCACTACAATGGTTTTATAACTATTGCTACCAATAAGCAAAGCGGTATTTTGGTACTCAACATCCAATAACTGCTTATCACTAATGGCGTCCCAACTATAACCGTGCTCACTTAAATAAGTTCCGCAAGCTTTTAGTGATAGTTCATCAAAGAAGCGGTTGGAATGAAAATGATGGAGCATACTTTTGCCCGTTTCAGACCAAAGATCGGATACACCAAAATAAAGTAAGATATCGTTCGAGGGTTTGCCGGCTTGTAGGAAGGCCTGTCCTCTTGCTACATATTGATTAAAAGCACCGAAATGATCCCAAAGGCTATTATTAGGTGTAAAATGTACGGCCGCGTAAAAAAGCCATCCGGGCCATGTAGCGTCTTGAGGAGAATAGGCAGTGCCATGATAAAATACATGATTCACACCGGCAAGCCACAATTTATCAATGGCTGTTTTGACATCTCCTAAGTTCGATTCAAAATGCTCGTTTAACCAGGTAGCCGATTCGGAAGAAATTAAGTTCTTTCCTGTCACATGCCCTGCGGACGGAGCACTTTTGAGATTGACGATATCTGTACCTTCAATTTCAGGAATGTCACTGGCTGCATATAAGTCAAGTACATTAGCCGGTGAGCCATGCGCTTGATTGCGGATCCCCTTTCCTTGTTTAGCGGCCCAACGTTGCCAATTTTTGGTGTATACTTCCAATAATAGTTCACTAACAGTGAGTCGGTAGTCGTACAATATTCTTTTATTTTTCTCTTCGGTGTCAATTCCCAGCAAAGCCGGGATATGTTGGCGGAGGTCATACCCCCGCATTTTTTTAAATGCTGTAAGAAAGTCGGGTGTCCAATTTGCCTGTCCTTGTGCATCGTCTACTTCATATGAATCATTAAAGAAATAACGGAGGTAACTCAAATCATATCCTTTAAAGGCTTTGTCAAATTGGAGCAGATATTTTTCAAGTGCTTCTGCCGAAAAGTGATCGATCACGTTGCCCTCGCCGCCTGGTCCTGCACGTTCCACCATTTTTCCATGGTCGCCTTGAAAAAGAGCACACACTAGCCATTTGCCATTCGGAGCAGTCCACTCCAACCTGCCATTTATCACGTTGTCGGTTAAATCAATAACCTCATCAAAGCCTTGGCTAGTTATTTTATTGGCAGTTACCGAAATGAGCGGGAGTTCTTTTTCAAACCGTACCTGGTCAAAAGCATAGGCTTGTAGATTGTTGTTGGCAGTGATGGGTTCTTTTAGCTCCCTTATGTCAACCTTCTTATCACCGGCAGTACGTACAAGTGGTTTCTGTACATATTTTATAGATTCCGTTACCTTTTGCCCGCCTTCAATAGTAAATGTTTTTGAAACCATATTTTTACAGGCGATTGTTTCATCGACCCATGGACCGCCGAAAGGCCAGCCGGAAGCGTTGGCTAAATCGACTCCTATGCCCAGCCTTTTTGCTTCCTGTAAAGTGTAGCTTAATTTGTCCATCCAAGCGGGTGAGAGAAAATTGATAAATTGGTCTTCCGCTCCATGCACACCATAAATCGGTGTTATTTCCACGCCACCTAATCCTGCTTGTTTATAGGCTTCAAGGGCAGCCGTTAAGTCCTTTTCCGTAACGGCATTACCGAACCACCACCATCGCGTCCATGGCTTTACTTCTTGTTTAAGTTCGGGCCAGTGAATTCTTCCATTTTCTTTTTCCTTTATCGGTTTTTCTATACGAAAACTGAAAAAAGCAGCTGCCATTACGAGCAACAGAATTACTTTTCGGGATATACTTAAAAATGGTTTGAACATCACGAGCTTTCCTGGTTTATACTAAAAATGACACAATAATTTTTGTCTTATTCCCATCCAAGTGTGCACTTGCCCACAGCGTAGAACTTTTTACCATTCTTGGACGTCAGCGCTGTATAAATAACCGTAAAAGTACCGTCTTCTTCTTCAATGGCGCAAAGTGGTGTACGCATGGCATGATCCCCCGGGTCTCCCCAAAGATTCTTTTGAGATTGCACCTTGATGCGTGTCTCATGATTCCAATGTGTGCCATCCGTTGAAAGGCTGTAGCCGATTTCTTGATCACCAAATGAGTCAAAAACGGTTAAATAACGTCCGTCTTTCAACTCAGTAACCTGAGCATTTTCGTTAAAAATCTCCGTTAAAGGGATCGGATTATGTCCTTCCGGCATTCTTGTCCAAGGCCCACTCAGCTTGGTTGCCGTTGCCATACCGGTAGGCCACGGTCCTTGGGGTACATGATTGTGCCCGTCGTAAAAAGCATACCATCGATCACCCACTTTATAGGGATTAAAGGTCGCTACGGCCTGCTGACCTTCCCACGGTTGCGAGTTTTCATCCGGTTGTAGCACGATACCCATATCGGCATAAGGGCCGGCAATACCTTTGCGGCCGGGTATAACTGATTTGGCTCGCCAAATCCGGCCCGCATAGTCATTTCCCTCGATCTCGTCTTTGGTTTTATCGCCCGCGCGATAAGCTACATAAAAAATGTTCCAGGCATTTTCATCTTCGTTAAATTCGACAGCGGTGACCCATACTTCTGATCGCGGATTGGATGGGCTCCGTCCGGGAATACTTTCGACGAGTGTAGATTGGCGTTTCCAATGAATAGCGTCCCCACTTGTCCAATAAGCAATTCGCATATCCCGATGTGGCCGTTCAAACATCTCATTAATAAACATATGATAAGTACCATCGATTTTTACCACTTGTCCTGTTTCAAAGCCTGCCCGATTTTTACTGGATAAAACATCAGGGTGGTTTGGACCAATGACCGGTTGCTCAAACTCTCCGATACGTTTTAAGCGAATCTTAGATAACTCGTCCTTTCTAGTAGCTTTCACCGTTTGCGATAATGCGATGCCGGTACTGCTGAATACTAAAATGGTCAATAAAATAAAGTGACGTGTTAATAACAAGGTGTTTTTATTCATGATCAGGTCAACGCTACGATCTTAAGATTATAAAGCCATTGGTTATCTTTCAAAAGAAAGATTTTCCAAGCTTAAATCCATCCTGTACTGTTATGCATTCTTATATCGTGAACTCCGGAATCGTTTGCGTAGATTTTTTATGTGTTTAAGCGCTCCTCTGCTAAAACGTTTCCTTTTTTTTCTTGATCCATTTACACGTATAATCGTTAAAAAAACACAGGATGGGGCAGGTTGCGCCAACTCAACAAATATTGTTCTTTCGTTAGTAAATGTCTCGCTAACATTTATTGAGACACACCAAAACCAATTATTTTACTAATTAATCAACAAATGAAGAAAAACCTATTGCAACCGAATGCTTTGTTAACCCTGTTGCTTGGCATTTTCTTAATGCTTATTACCGCTCGAAGTTTTGCCCGGCAAAACACCCCGATATCCGGGCAGGTAAAGGATGCTTCAAGTGGAGAGCCCCTGCCGGGAGTAAGTGTCTTTTTAAAGGGAGGTACCACCCAATCAAAGACAGATGACAAAGGAAATTTTGTTATTTCAGCCGAACGTGGTCAAACCCTTATATTTAGGTATGTAGGCTACGACGAAGTTCAACAAGCTATTGTTAATTCGACCATGCAAGTCGTGATGGCGAGCAACTTACAACAACTGGAGGAAGTTGCCGTGGTAGGCTACAACGTCGTCAAGCGTGAAAATTTGACCGGTGCTGTTGCTAGTATAGGCAGTAAACAGATTGAGCAGCTACCTGTCCAAAATCCCTTGCAGGCCATGCAAGGACGAATTGCGGGCGTCGATGTATCTGCCAATGCGCGCCCTGGTGAAATGGGAAGTATCCGGGTACGTGGTAATCGGTCTTTGCTGGCTACTAACAATCCTTTATATGTGGTAGATGGCATCCCGTTATCAGCCGGTGGGATTGATGCCATTAACCCGCATGATATTGAAACGATCGATGTGCTAAAGGACGCTTCCGCAACAGCCGTTTACGGTTCCCGAGCGGCAAATGGTGTCATTATGATCACAACAAAAAGAGGAAAGCAAGGGACCGCACAAATTAATTATAACGTTATCAATACATTTGAACGCATTAACGATCTGAACACCATGTTTAATGCGGGTGAGTATGCAGAATATCGACGTAATGCTTTTCGTTCGGTTTCTACCACCAATGCTACAACGGGTTATACTACCCCGTATCCAAATCCTGTACAGGACAAAAGAATATTGGGGGTTGACCCCTATGCCTGGGAAAGCATTGCAAAGGGGTATACGTGGGTAGATAAGGATAATCTGATTGCTCAAATGCGGCCTACTACCGCTGAGGAGAAGGCGAAGTGGGGCGTTGATGAAGTACCCATGTATGATGCAAGCCAGGTTCCTACCACAGATTGGACCGATTATGTCACGCAGACAGGATTTACAACTGATCACACCCTGGGAGTGTCCATGGGATCTGATAAGATGACTGCTAATTTTACGGGTGGATATCTTAATCAGAAAGGGACTAATAAGGGGCAAGATTATAAACGCTATAGCGGAAGAGTGGGTTTGGAGCTCCGTCCAACAAATTGGTTTACACTGGGAGCGTCGATTAATGGCACATGGTCTGTTCAAAACTACGGCTATACCGGATCCGGGAGTCGGGCCGCTAATGCCATCTATGGTGCGGCACAAGGTATGCTACCCTATGCGGTGCCTTATGATAACCAGGGCAACTACATTTACCTGCCGGGCGGCGACATCAATATTGTAAATCCTATTTTGGAACATGAATATGTAATTAATGAACGAACGGCTTTGCGCGCCCTGGGAAGTTTTTATGCAGAACTCAAATTATTCGATGGTTTGAAATATCGTATGAACTATGGGCCTGATTTTAGAAATTTCCGTAATGGCCAGTTCCAAGATGCTCGCTCTATACTTAGAGGAGGTGGTGCTTCTACGTCGACTAATTATGCGCGTCTTAATAAGACGCAAAATATCGCCTGGACATGGGATAATCTCTTGTATTACAACAAAACCTTTGCTGAAAAGCATAACCTAGACATCACGTTGTTGCATAGTATGACATCGAATCGATCCGAAAGTTCAGACATGACTGCTATCGACTTGCCTTATAACAGCCAATTGTGGTACAATTTATCTTCAACCGCTCGAGGTGAATTGCAAGGTTGGGGCTCGGGTTATTCCAAAAACACCTTAATGTCCTATATGGCTCGGGTTAATTATACCTTTGCCGATAAGTATATTTTAACAGCCTCTAACCGATGGGACGGAGCATCTGTTTTAGCACCTGGTAATAAGTGGCAATCTTTTCCCGCAGCGGCATTGGCCTGGAGAATGGAACAGGAAAGCTTTATTGAAAACAGCTCATGGGTCAATCAATTGAAGCTTCGCGTAGGAGTAGGTACTACCGGAAACTCCGCGATTGATCCCTATACCACGATGGGCGGGTTAATTGAAATGCCCATTGTATTTGGCAATCAGGTAGAGATGGGATACATTCCATCGGACCCAAAAGCTGCTAACCCCGGAACCATGGCCAATCGCGATTTAAAATGGGAGCGCACCACACAATGGAATGCGGCGGTCGACTTTGGTTTATTCAAAAATCGGCTGAATGGTTCATTGGATTTCTATATGTCTAAAACGAGTGATCTATTAATGAATCGTCCCATTCCAACTGTAAATGGATTTACCACCATGTATTACAACGTGGGTAAAACTAAAAATCGTGGTGTTGAGTTAACGCTGTCTTCCATGAATATTGATCGACCTAATTTCAAATGGTTAACTGATTTTAATATAGCTACTAACAAGGATGAAATTGTCGAATTGCTCGATGGCGAATCCGATCTTCCGGCATCTAGCTTCTTTATCGGACAACCTTTATTTGTTTACTATGATTATGAGAAAATAGGCATTTGGCAAACCGCCGACGCCGCGGAAATGGCAAAATTTAATGAAAACGGTGCAACTTATAAGGCCGGCGATATCCGCGTGGCGGATTTAAATGGCGATTATATTATTGATAACAATAATGACCGGAAGGTGTTGGGTAGCAGATTTCCGCGCTGGACTGCCGGTATAACCAATACCTTAAATTATAAAAATTGGGAATTGTCCTTTTTCTTTTATGCGAGATGGGGCTTCTTGATCGAAGGAGGAGCGGTGGATATGCAAGGGCGCTACGCGTCACGAAAAGTAGATTATTGGACACCGGAAAATCCTACAAACGCTTATCCGCGAGCAGATTATGGTAATGGTGGGCAGCCGATTCATTATTCGTCTATGAACTACCAGAATGGATCTTTCATTAAACTAAGGAATGTTTCTTTAGGTTATAATTTTGCGCCCAACGTGTTAAAAACGCTTCGTATGAGCAACTTAAAGTTATACGCGCAAATGATTAATCCGTATATCTATGCAAGGAACGGTTTTATAGATCCTGATATCAATTCATCAATTTCATCAAGAAGTTTTGTTCTTGGACTTAATGTTACCTTCTAAGTAGACCTAATTATGAAGACTCTTAATAACAAAATATATATAGGCTTGCTGTTGGCAAGCACGATCTTACCCAGTTCTTGCTCCAAATTTTTAGAAGAAGAGGTCGTAGCCACACTGACTAATCAACATTATCAAACCGTGGAGGGTTTAGAAAGCTTGGTGGTTGGTATGTATGATGGATTGCGCTTTCATTTTAATTATGAATGGGCTTATACGACCACTAACTATGGTGTTGACGAATTTACGAATGGCGGCGGCTTGGACAAAGTACATTTCAATACTTATTCAAGTGTATTGGATCCGACTGTCGGGGAATTCGCTAACGTGTGGGATAATATGTACGCTAATATTAATACCGCCAACACCGGTATTAAAAACATACCCGGTGTTTATCCGGACGGAGAGCAGAAGAATACGCGCTTGGGCGAATGTTATTTTATGCGGGCATTCGACTATTTTAAGCTGGTAAAACAGTTTGGCGGTGTTCCGTTAAAACTGGAACCATCCGAAAGTTTGCAAACCGATTTTGTCCGGGCACCCGCAGAGCAAGTTTATGCGCAGATAATAAGTGATTTTAGACGAGCTGTGGATTTATTGCCTAGCACGGCCGCACAAGTTGGTCGTATTACAAAGGCTGCCGCACAACACTGCTTGGCTAAGGCATACCTCTATCGAGCCAGTGAATTGAACGCATCTTTTAGTAAACAGACCGACTTAGATAGTGCCATCTATTACGGAGAGCAGGTTATAAATAACTCTCCCTATCAATTAGCCTCCGATTATGCTGATTTATTTCGCTATACCAAAGTGAATGACGTAAATGAAACGAATTCGGAAATTATTTTGGCAGCGCAGTTTGATAACCAAGATGCCTTGGCCGGACGCTACGGTAATCAAACGCACCTTTACTTTCTTTCGATTTATCAAACACTACCAGGTATGGTAAGGGATATTGCGAATGGTCGGGAATTTCAACGATTAAGACCCACTGATTACGCGCTTGATATTTTTAATAGAAAGATTGATTCTCGATTTTATAAGAGTTTTAAATTCGCGTACCTTGCCAATAATGCAAATACGCTACCTAAATGGACTGAAGCTAATGCGCCGAGTTCTAACCTGATAGGACAGGCTAAATTTAATCTTGGTGATACCGCGGTAGTTTACATCGCTAATAGCAGCAATGATAGCCGTTTTACTGCCGAAACCATCAATAAATCTGCACCTACTCTTTTTGTTCGTTACTACCTTGATGACGGAGAAGTTAAATCTAACTGGACGATTAGCCAGTATCTTTCTTTATCTAAATATATTGATCCTTTCAGAACAACTGTCGCCAGTCAGTTTGGAACACGGGATGGTATGATCGCCCGTATTGGCGAAACCTATTTAATAGTAGCAGAAGCATATGGCAGGAAGGGTGATTACGGTTCCGCTTTACGCTATATCAATATATTGAGACAGCGAGCAGGATTTAATGAAGGTGAAAATCGTACGCCGGTTTACTATCGCGCTGAAAATGTACCCGCCGGTACAGTAAGTTCAACAAAAAACGAAATGATCGTAACGGAGGCTGCTTTTACACCAGGGACAACACAAGCCGCTGCTGAAATGTATCCTCCTTCAGCTAATTCCATGGCGCAATGTTTCATCCATTTTATATTGAATGAACGCTCACGGGAGTTGCTTGGCGAATTCCATCGGTGGGAAGATCTGTCACGTACCAAAACGTTAGTGGAACGTGATCAACAATTCAATCCGGAGGCGGCACCAAATGTGCGTGAGAAGCATTTGTTACGCCCTATCCCGCAAAGTTTTCTGGATGCCGTGCAACGTAACGGCGCCTCTTTGACTTCAGAAGAAAAACAAGCGATGCAGAACCCTGGCTGGTAAGAAACCCTTTTTTGCATACATATTGTTCTAGTTCATGTTGGTTCGGCGAGGCTGCTTAAGGGCAGCTTCGTCGTTTTAAAGTAGGACGTCTTCGTCGTCAGGACAGTCCCTGACAGTTAGCTTTGTCGGAATGATTATCTTGTGCCTGTATTTAAATGAAACTTAAATTTGATATAACCAATTAGTAATGAACTTCAAATTGAAACCTTTTCGAACAGGCATATTATCGGGTGCACTAAGCCTGCTTTACTGTATGTCTTCCTTATCCTTAAGTGCACAATATATCAGTAAAGGCGGAAATGATGCCTCGGCACCTTTGCATCTTCTTAAGCCCGGCTATGATATACCTTATGGTGAAACAAAACCGGAAGGGGTGAAAAACACTTTGGATCGGATATACCGATATTTAAATACCACAACCCCCGCAGCTTTAGTTGATAAGTCTACCAATAAGGTAATCGACCTAGGGCAGGCAAATGACAACAGTATCTTTCAACCTGGCGATTTCAGACTAATCAGTTATGAGTGGGGGGTGACTTATACCGGTATGTTGGAAGTGGCTTTGGCAACGGGCGATCAAAAGTATAAAGATTATACGATAAAGCGGCTTGATTTCATTGGTGCTGTTGCCGAGCAATATAAAAAATATCTTCGTCAGCATAAAAAAGCTACGACCCCTGTTCGGAGTGTACTGGAGCCACATGCCTTAGATGACGCGGGGTCCATGGCTGCCGCTATGATAAAAGCTTTGGACGCAGGAGCTAAGCCAGCTCTTCTACGTCCCTTAGTAGAGAACTATGTAGATTACATCTTGCACAAAGAATTCCGTTTGCAAGATGGAACCTTGGCACGTAATCGACCTCTGCCTAACACCTTATGGTTAGATGATTTATATATGAGTCTGCCTGCGCTGGCACAAATGGGTAAATTAACAGGAGACAAAAGTTATTTCGACGAGGCACTGAAACAGTATAAGCAATTTGCCGGGCGTATGTTTAATGCCGAAAAAGGGCTATATATGCACGGTTGGGTGCAGGATATGGATCCGCATCCGCAGTTTCATTGGGCCAGAGCAAATGGTTGGGCTTTGATGACAAAGGTAGAACTGTTGGACGTATTGCCAGCTGATTATTCCGGTAGAGCAGAAGTGCTCGAAAAGCTTCGCCGCCATGCTGTAGGGCTTGCCGAAAGGCAGGATAAAACCGGCTTTTGGCATCAATTGCTGGATCGTAATGACTCGTACCTTGAAACATCCGCAACAGCCATCTATGCTTACTGTATTGCGAGAGCAATTAATAAAGGTTGGTTGGATGCGAAAGCTTATGGCCCCATGGTTTTGCTTGCTTGGAATGCAGTGAATACAAAAGTAACGGAACAAGGACAGATAGAGGGTACATGTGTCGGAACGGGGATGGGCTTCGATCCAGCCTTTTACTATTATCGTCCGATCAGCAATTTTGCTGCCCATGGCTACGGCCCTGTACTCTTGGCGGGTGCAGAGATCTATCGCTTGTTACAACAGCACCCCTTTGAAATTAACGACAGTGCGGTGCAGATGGTTAAATAAAATCGTAAACATAAAAGGCATCCATTAACGTTCAGTTCACCTCAATGGATGCCTGATAAAGGTTTACTATTGCTGTTGAAAGTTTAACACATTTTCATGAATATGCTTTTCTTCTTCTACTGTTTTCCCTTCGACGTTTTTTAAAACAATGTTTTCTATGGGAAGCTCCTTTTGACCCAATATCCTGGAAACAAATTGCACATTTTTAGCTGTTACGTTGTTTAAATAAACGTCTTTTATTGGCGTTAGGCGACGTTCAACAGTAGGCACTAAATTTCTCCATTGATACAAAACATCAGTCTCAATTCCTAATATGCCGAGCTCTATTCGTCCCGCCTGAAGATTGGAGGCATAGATGTTACGGACATAGCCACCCATGCGTTCATTGGTTTTTATAAAGAGCAAATGGTTTAATTTTGCCCCGTCCATCACTACACAACTATCCACGAATACATTTTCAATACCTCCGGAAAGCTCACTGCCAATAGCGATCAGTTGATGCCCGTTTTTTACCGTGCAATTGCGGATTATAATATTCTTTGACGGGGCCTTCAGTCGCCAACCTTCGGGATTCCTGCCAGATTTTATAGCAATCGCATCGTCGCCCTGGTCAAATACGCAATTTTCTATCAATACATTTTGACTCATCTCTGGATCTACACCGTCATTATTATGACCATGTGCATATACATTTAGGTTACGAATTATTATATTTTTCGATAGATAGGTGTGGATGGTCCAAAAAGGACTATTGGTAATGGAAATGCCTTCCAATAGGACGTTTTCACTTCGATTAAACTGGATGAACTGTGGACGTAGGTGCGCGGTGTCATTCACCATTTGTCTTTGCTCCAAAGGAGTATAAGCGGAGGCTAAATTATATAGTCGTTTAATGCTCTCCATATGTGGTTTGGGTCGTGTAAACCACGTCTCCCATACATCCATTTTAGCTTTGATCTCACCTTGGCCGGTAATGGCTATATTTTTACATTCATAGGCATAAATGAGTGGTGAATAATTATAACATTCCATACCTTCCCAAGAGCTATGAACAGCGGGTAAATAATCAGCAGGATTTTCCGAAAATAAAAGAAGAGCACCTTTATCCAAGTGAAGATTTACATTGCTTTTCAGGTGAATTTTCCCGGTTAGCCATTCGCCGGCAGGTATAACTACAATACCGCCCCCAAGCTTATGGGCTTTTTCAATAGCAGTTGTAATGGCTTTTGAAGTAGCTGCTGATTGCCCTGTAGCGCGCCGTAATCGGTAATTGGCAGTCGCTCACAGCTACTAAAATTTGGACTTTCAACAGAAACAACGCCGAAAGGAGTCTTTATTTTTCGCTTATCTAAGGTAACTTCGGTTTCCGTGTCATTGCCGGCGCAAACGAAAATAGGCAGTAAACATAGAAGATAGACAAAGAATTTTTCCATACTATTTAAGATAACTCATTTATTTCATTCCAAACAAATCGTTGCGTTATGTGCCTTCACGACAGCAAATCCATATATGTTATATTACTGCACCTGCCAGGGCTGCTATTAATAACTCAACTAGTTAACAATTCAACAAGAAACAATAGGTCTCACTTCAAAGAAAAGCGATTTAAAGCTTATCACTGTCATGTTCTGTTAGGCAGGAAGCTCATAACTTTTTGATATATGTTTCGGGAACAGTACGGTAAGCCTTCTTTAAGCCGCCTAAATCTATACGGATTTCATCTATAATAACGCCTGGATCCACACAGAAAATTTTCAGCTGATGTTTGCCGGTCTTCAAAAAAGGCATCTCAATTTTTCGCTCGGCCCGGTTTCGCAAGACATTTTGTTTCCACTCCTCGCTTCTTCCGACCGTTCGGATATCGACCATTTTTAAAGGGCCGTCGTCAATGGATACGGCATAACGGACCTGATAGTTATTGTTGATGGGATGTGTAGGTAAAGCAAAAATGGTAACGGAAGGATTGGTCTCCGTAAAATTGTAAAAGTCATACGCGACAAACGTACCATTTTTCTTCATCGCATCGAGATCGGTTGTGACATTTCCTTCCACCGTTAAGGGAAAGGCCTGGATGGCATTTTCCGTATACCCTAAGCCTGGGATCACTTTCCACTGTTTTGCTTGTTGACTATTTTGTCGATTAAAATGATTGGCGTGTATACTAACAAAACCATTGTTTTCAACAAAACCCTTATAGTTAGCTAGCTGTAGCATGGCAGGATTACTGGCTGATAATGAAAGCACTATTTGCTTGCCACCCCCCGTGATCGTAATGCTACCGGGTACGCTTTCTTTTTTATTTATGTTTTTCCAATCAATATCTACCCACAAACGCACTTGATTTTTTCCCGAATCAGGAAAAAGCTGTCCGTTCATTTTTGATAATCGAATCCACGGGTGCGAAACGGAGGCTTTCCATTGCATAGGCTGGCTCTTTTTTAAGAAAACATCAACAAAATACCGCTGCTTATT
The DNA here is from genome assembly GCF_054130995.1 of Olivibacter sp. SA151. Classification (NCBI taxonomy): domain Bacteria; kingdom Pseudomonadati; phylum Bacteroidota; class Sphingobacteriia; order Sphingobacteriales; family Sphingobacteriaceae; genus Olivibacter; species Olivibacter sp. SA151. The sequence goes on from NZ_CP096391.1 coordinate 1,084,626, forward strand.
GAACACATCAAAGGGAGGTAAAGATAACCGAGGCTGATTCGTTAATAGAGAAGAATCTTTTGTCACCAAACCTTCAGGAGCTATGTCCCAAACGTCGACGCTATCGATATGAATAGTGGCTATAACCGGTTCTTGATATACGGCCAAATCTCGTGGTTTCATAGACATGATATGTTTCCATTTCCCCTTGGCTAGTTTTGTGTTGTAATTTGTTGTTTCCACTATGATTCGTTCGTAAGCCTTCTTTGCCAATCGGGCATATTCATGAGCGCTAATTCTATTTTGCTTGGAGTAGAAATAACTTTTGTCGCGGTACAAGAACTTTTTATTAATCTGTGAGGCGCCAATCACCGGATAATATACCAGTTGAAAAAAAGCATCGGCGTCGTGGGGGGATATCTGTTTACGCAAATCACTAACTGCTAACTCCAATGCTTGGTACTGATCGATCCGCTTTTGCGCTTCATCTCCATAGTAAAAATGATTAAAATCGGTATATGTAGTCTCGGTATTGGGTTCCGTCTGGCTCCATCCCATAAACTCAGGACGACGCTCAAATGCTAGCTGATAGTACTTCCAAAGAATCGATTGAATTAACGGTGCTTTTTCCGCTCCGAAAATACTTTGCGTCCAGTGCAATAAGTGTTGTTGCGTATACTTGCCATCTTGAAAGGGAGCGGGGTTAAATGCCATGTCCAAAAATTGCTGTATGTTATATTCTTGCGGTTTAATATCGCCTACATTAAGTACCCATAAGGTACGGGCACCCGTTTCATATGCCTTGATCATTTCTTCAGCCATTAAGGCTGGATGCATTGATGGCAGCCATAGATAGTCGTGGGGACGGCCCCAGTAGGAGGCGTGATAATAAACGCCGGCACCTCCTGTACGATTCCGTTCCTGTTCGTTGTTCAGTCGATGAATATAGCCATAATTGTCGTCGGGCCATACTAAAGTTACATCATCGGGCACCTTTAAGCCATGGTCATATATCTCCAGTACTTCTTTATAGGGAGTAAGAACTTGCGGTACGGCTGTTACATCCTTATTAATATACTTGGAAAGCAAGGTTCTTTCCTCATGGATGATACTTTGTATCAAAGGGACAGCCTCTTTCAAATCATTCACACCCTCCATTTGGCCGTCGTGAATACCACGCATACCTAGTGTATAAATAGCATCAATCCCTTTGCTTTCTTGTATTCGTCCTTCCCAATATTGAAGGATTCTCTTCTTGTTAGTAAGGTAGTTAAAGTGTCCCATCGCCTTTGTGTCCCACTCATCTACATTATTGCGGAGCATCGGTTCAGCATGAGAGGAACCGATAACGATTTGATAGTCTTCGGCCGTTTTTCGATTACCTGGGTAATGAAAGAAGGCTTTCGTACTCGGGTGCATAGCAGGCCATATAAGGTTTGCTTTTAACCGTAATAATAATTCGAATACCTTAGCATAGGTTTTAGGGCCAATATCACCGGTTTCAGGCTCAAAAGTTTTTGCCGCCCAAGGTTGTAATCCCCAGTCCTCGTCATTAATAAAGATTCCTCGGTATTTAACAGCAGGTGGCTTCGAAACATAACTTTTCTGTTTTAATATCAATTCTTTGCTCTTTTTTACAGGCGCATCTGCCCACCAGTACCAAGGGGAGACGCCAATTTTCTCGGAGATCGTAAATACACCAAATGCCGTACCGCGCGGATCGCTCCCCGCAATTACCAGTGCTTTCGATATGTTTTTGGTCGGTTTATTTATGATATTTAATCCAAAGCTTTCCCATTTGCCCTTGAGTTTTTCTGTAAAGTCATTGTCTTTATGCAGTACTGTTCTTATCATCGCAGATTGTATACTGCCTATAGCAATAACGTTTCCACTTACTTGGGAAAGTTCGGTAAACACCCGCGGTTTGCAAGATGTGACTCTTTCGATATCTTCGGCAAGCAGATTCGCGATAATTGAATCTAGTTTAGGAGCCTGTTTATCGTATAGAATCAATACTTTGTCTGTTTTGGTAACGAACGGAAACAGATCGTCTTGCGCTATGGCACAGGTGGAAATCGTTAATACGAGAATGAGTAAACAAAAACTTTTTTTCAAATTCATTATTAGTAATGTTACATTAAACATTGATTAATTTTCAATAAAATTGCTCCAACTGACAGAAATCTCGCTTTTAAAATCTAAAAAAGGAACCTTTTTAATCATTTGTTAACTTTTAAAGGCATTCAAGCTTCCCTACGGAAGGTTTCTTGGCAAAAAGTTGAACAAACCGAAGAACGTAGTGATGAGTTCATGAGCACCTTTTTAAATAAACAAGGGCGAATAAACCCAAGGCCGTTTTTCCGACACTCGATACCTTTTTGGTTATTCGCAGGAACCCCCCGTTCTACTTGAAATGCCACATCGGATATCCTGCGGTTTTGCAGGTTGATGCACTACCATTGCAGCAGGAGATCCAAGTGGCGAGTTTATTTGCGTTCCGTTCATTTTTGGCGCTCATGAGCTCCCTACGGTCGGTTTTAGTTTCTTTTTTGCGGGAAAAAGAAAAACAAAAAGTTCTTTTAATATAAACACCTTCATCTGTATGTTAAAAAGCGAAGCCTTTGCTACAATTAGTGGTCATTTTGATCAATTACAATTTTATTCAGTGAAACCATGTATCCTGTACTTCCGTAAAGACGTTTTCGCTTGTCTGACCAGTTGCCGCGTTCGCCCATTACGGTAACTGTCAAGGTATAATCATCCTTTGAAAGACGAGGACTCAGAAATTTGAGCGTTGAAATGGGGTATTTGCAGTACATATCAACGATAGAAGAAAACACGGTTTGTCCATTGCTATTTCGAAGTTTTACAAGCGCATAGCCTCCATTGGGGCGTGCCACCCCATAAAAACCAACCTGCGTACCTTGGAACTGTATGGAGAAAGAAGCTCCTTTTACATCAGAACTTCGTGAAGACAGGGTGTCTTGTTGCCAATTGCCCGAATACTTTATTCTGTGCATATTAACACTTTCGATAGTTGTACCTTCCAACAACGTTGGCGATGCCATTCCGGTTGAAACATCGACATTCCAAGCTTCCAAGTATACCGGAATGGATAGGGAGGTACCATCAACAATCAGCGGTTGCCAGACATAGGTAGCAGCAGAATTTTGTTTGGGGAAAGACCAACGATCACCCATATACATATAAGTAGTGTCTTTTGTCCCTTCAATTGGTAATACAAAGGTGCATTGCGAGTTCCAGGTGAGGGAACCTACCGGTGCTAATAAACCTCTTTTTACCCAAGGTCCTTGTAGCGATTTAGCCGTGAAGTAATAGTTGTCATTTCTTTCCCAGCTCGTTAGGTTAGAACCTAAAAAATAGTACAGACTATCTTTGCGGAAGATAACTGGCGATTCGAATCCGGACGCCATGGTTTCGTTTACCTTTTCTTTCAGACTTTTATAATCGTTAGCTAGTTTATAAATTTCACCACCGTGTACCAGTATGTAGCCGGAGCCATCCCGATCCTGAAACGCACCCATATCCCATTGCCTAATAGGATTACCTTCGAAAAGCAAAGCTCCTTGAAAAATGTAAGGGCCGGTAATTTTTGGAGAAGTGGCGTAACCCACAAATTGATCCTTATACCCCAATGTATCCACATGCATATACATAATGTATTCGCCTGTTGTTGGGCATTTCATGACTTTAGGTCGTTCACCCACCCTGTTTGGTCCTAACTTGCCTGCTGGCTGCACGGGAAGAGCCATGCTTTCAAATTTCCAGTTACATAAGTCGGTAGAAGAATAACAAGAAAAGCCATTAAATACATTAGCAGAATCAGTTTTGTATTCTCCAAAAAGATAATATTTACCGTTTTCCCTTACGATGTTTGCCCCATGGGCACTCAAGGTTTTGCCTTGATTGTCCATCCAAGGAATACCGGAGTGAATGGCATTATAGGCTTTTCTGCTTTGTGCCGAGGTGATGGATGTGCTCAGTACAAATGTTATTATTAATATGGATTGAGCCAAGCGTCTAATTATGATTAACATCTTGTTTTTAGGTGTTATATAATGAATCCAAGCAAGCATACCATATCTCCCTTGGATTCATTTCGTTAGTAACCGGGGTTCTGCGGGTAACCTTCCGTATCGCGATCTATAACGGATTGCGGAATAGGACGTAGATAGTATTTATCTACTACACCTCCCGGGTTTGCCATTTTTGTTAAAATATTATATTCGAATGCACGAGCTAAGCGTTGTGTTCGTTTAAGATCCAACCACCTTTTGTACTCCCCGGCCTGTTCGCGTGCTTTTTCATCCAAAATAAAATCGATGCTTACATCTGCAGCACTGATGTTCATGTTCTGCCCGGGCTTTGCTGCACGTTGACGGATCGTATTCAGCTTTTCTGCTGCTTTGTCGAGCTGGCCGAGCTTAAAATAGGCTTCGGCAGCTAGTAAATAGGTTTCAGCCAATCGAAATAAGAATACGTCTTTTGTACTTGCGTAGGCAAATTCATTGTTATAAGGAAGACCGGCATTTGGATCATAAAACTTATTGATCATAGGAAACTTCTCTAATCCTCCTACATTGTTAAAAGCTTGCTTCCATTTATCAATCCGAATGATTTCAACATTCGGATTGGACGCCTTGAGGGCAATAGAATCGGCTGTTGTAAAAGGTTGGTCGGGGTAGGGGAAATAATAACGAAGCTCACCGGCCTGTATCGCCCCATCTGTTTTGGTTGCATAAAACCGACTTAAAAAGGTGGCATCGTAGCGAGAATCCTTGGTGGTATTGTATAAGGTGTACAAAAACTGGGTAGGCATAAAATTCGAAATCCGCCTGTTGTAATCTCTTAATCCGGTTACCTCGTCAAAACCTTTCTCGCGCCAATATCGCCAGCCGAATAGGATGTTTTGGCCGTTACCATTGTATCCCGGCTGTGCTCCATACTGAACAGCGAAAATGATTTCTCTATTCAGTTCATTACCAGGTTGAAATACTTCGGCAAAAGTTGGAAGTAGTGCGTAATAAGAACTGCCAATCAATTCTTCTGCCAGTTGGGCGGCACGCTCAAAATCGGCCGCCTCACCGAAGGATTTATATCCGCGTGTTAAATATAACAATGCAAGCAAATGCCGGGCGGCCCCTTGCGTTGCCCTTCCCGGTTCTGTGCTTGCGGGGTTTGCCTCTAAATTAGGTAAGACGGCATTTAATTCGGCAATCATAAAATCATATACCTCTTGTTCAGAATTGGGAGCGAAATGCGTAACCGGCGAACTGATCTCTTCCTGCACAATAGGTACATTTCCAAAATTTTCGACCAGTAAATAATAAAAATAAGCGCGTAAAAAACGTACTTCCGCAAGTCTTCTATTTTTGATGTTTTCTGCTAAATCAGGAATACCCTCCGCTCGATTAACCGCTGTATTGCAACGTTGTATTCCTCTGTAGGCTACTGTGAAAAAAGTGTCGATGGGAACATTGTCAGCGGTTAATGAGCGGTATTCGTTAAGCTGAATGGCGGGGACCTCATTCGCCTGCCCACTTACCAGTTCTATTTCGCCTCTTGTGGTGATGTCGGTTCCCCATTCAAATAAATTAGGGTTAGGGCTATAGATACCCCTAAGCGACGCATAACAGGAGTTGATTAATGATTCATAGCCGGCCGCATTAGTGTAGTAATTTTCTGCAGTAATGCCGCTTAAATTTTCTTCGGTCAGAAATTTTTTACAGGAAGTGAATCCCGCAAAGATTATGACAACTATAATGATAAGTTTCTTCTTCATTTGATTCAATTTTAAAAGGAAAGATTTACCCCAAAAAGATAGGTAGCAGTACTTACAGCGGTCCCATAAGTGTTTTGAATGGCCCACTCGGGATCATATCCTTTGTAATTAGTAAACAAAAATGGATTCGTAGCCGTTGCGTAAACCCGTAAGCGGTTTAGTTTAAGCTTTTCGATAAGGCTGCTTGGAAAAGTATAACCTAAAGTAATGTTGCTGATTCGGACGAAATTTGTCTTTTGATAATAGGCTGCATTTACAAAAGGACCTGGGTTACCAGGTTGAAAATGGGCCTGAGAGGGACTGCTTGGTGTCCAATAATCTACTTTTACCTGGTTATAAATCTGATTGTAATTCATAAAAGAACCATCAAACGAGCTACTAAACTGCTCGCCTTGTCGGGTATAAGCCAGTACATAAAGGTCCACGTTACCGTAGCGGAAAGTATTGGCAATCGAACCTGTCCAGTTGGGGACTCGCTTACCAATAATCTGCCGATCGCTGGCATTGATGACACCATTATTGTCTATGTCTTTTACGCGGACCTGGCCGGGGAGTTGATTATATTGTGCGGCAAGGCTTCGTTCACTTTCTTGCCAAATACCGTCAAAAACGTAGTCAAAATTTACCTGAACGGGTTGCCCAATAAACAAACGGTTTCCAATGTCATCGTTTTTACCATTGGCTGTTTCCAGTATTTCATTTTTGTTAGCATCGAAAACGAAATCGGTTTTCCACGAAAATTTGTCTGTTTGAATATTAACGGTACTCAATCCGATTTCAATTCCTTTGTTTCTCAGTTTGCCCAAGTTGTCTGTAACAAAGTTCCATCCCGAAGGTGCCGGCAGATTGCGGTTTAATAGAATATTGTCGATTTTTCGGTTATATAGGTCGATCGTTCCATAAATGCGGTTTTGTAGCAAAGCAAAATCTAATCCTAAATTGATTTCTTTCGTCGTTTCCCAAGTTAATGCTTTGTTCGCTAAACGATTAGGAGAATAACCCTGTATAAGGGAATTTCCGAAAAAATAAGTGGATGCTCCAAGTGTTGCCTGTGTGGTGTAGGAGTCTATTCGGTCGTTTCCTGAAGCACCGTAACTTAATCGTAATTTCAAGTCATTAATGGCATTTATTTTTTTGACAAAGCTCTCTTCTGACAATCGCCAGGCAAAAGATGCGGAAGGAAAAAAGCCCCATTGATTTCCTTCTGCAAATCTTGAAGAACCATCCCATGTACCCGATGCGGTTAAGAGATATTTATCTTTATAACTATAATTAATACGGGCCCGTGCAGAAGCTAAAGTATATTTTGTATAGCCAGAACTTACGGTAGGTCCACGGAAGGTTCCGTTGAAGTCGGTATTTGTTGCCGAACCTACATTGTACCACAAAGAATTATAAGGTAAATTGTAGACATCGATTCCACTGGTTTCCAGGCGGTCCTTCTGCATACTCTGTATGGCTGTAACGGTCAATTTATGCCCTCCATTAAGCTCTCGCTCATAAGTTGCTTGGTTATCCCAAAGCCAGTTTATTTGTTCATTCGTGTCGTAGTCCCTTGCCTGCGCGTAACCTCCATTGCCTGCGCCCTCCTTGGATAGCGCACCAAAATACCAACCTCCTCGGCCTATGTCCAAGCTTGGTGAAAAAGTCGTTTTTAAGGTGAGGTGGGCAACAGGCTTTACTTGAATATAAAGTTGACCAAATGCCCGAATGGATCGGTTTTGACGAATATCGTTTTCTTGATCAAATAAAGGGTTGATAACCCCATCTCCTCCTAGTACACGGAATACCCTATTGCCATTGTTGTCGTAAGGAGATACAGTAGGTGGCATTCGATACGCTGAACGAAGTGATTCATAACTGCCTAGGTTTTGTAGGTTCTGTGCAGCATAGAAGCTCATGCCTGCTTTCCATTTCTCATTGATCTGTCTGTCAACACTTCCGCGGAAGGAATAGCGTTTAAAATCTTCGGGGCTCACATTGCCTTCTTCGCTTAGTATACCGGCGCCAAAAGCAAACTGGGTTTTCTCATCTCCTCCGCTTGCAGATATATTATGATTCATTTGCAAACCATTTTTTAGCAAGAGAGAAGGCCAATCAGTAAACCTTCCTGCGTCTATATTTTCCCATTGTTCAGGTGTGAAAAACGCTGCATTCGTGCGTGAGGTATCTCTCCCCGTCGCTAGAAACTGTTGGGTACGGAACTCTACATATTCCGGACCGTTGAACATGCGGGGCAAATTAACCGGCTTTCTTATTCCCATATAACCATCATAAGAGATAGTGGTTTTTCCTTCCTTCCCTCGTTTGGTGGTTACAATAACGACCCCTTTAGCACCGCGGGAGCCATAAATAGCGGTAGCCGATGCGTCTTTTAAAATGTCTATTTTTTCAATATCTGCCGGGTTCAAATCATTTAATCCCGAAGTAGTAGGAATTCCGTCGATCACAAACAAAGGTGAACTTGGGCCACTAAAAGAACTGATCCCCCGGATAGTGATGTTGTAACCCGAACCTGGTTTCCCTACATTTTTTACCACTACCGCACCGGGCGCCTGGCCCTGTAAGGCACCGGCAGCGTCGGGGGTAGCAGCTCGTGCAATGGCGGTTGAGCTTACGGAGGCTATTGATCCGGTAACGTCGGCTTTTCGCTGCGTGCCATAACCTACAACCACCACCTCATTCAGATCCTGTCCGGCTGACGAAAGCTGTATAGTGAGTGATGTTTTTCCCCCAACAGGCATCTCTATCGTATTATAGCCTAAGTAGGAAATTACCAAAACAGCATCGCTGGCCGCTTCAATTACAAAGGCACCATTGCTATCCGTTGACACCTCTCTGTTGATACCCTTTACCTTTACCGTCGCACCAGCTAGTACTTGTCCGGTTTCATCCACAACCTTACCTGTAATCTTAATATCGGCTCGTATCGGATTTTTCGGAACAATGGCTAGCAGTTGATCGGGTAAAATTTGTAGTGTAAACGGGGTGTTGTTAAGGAGATCATTAACAACCGTTAATACATCTTTATCTTGCACGGAATAATTCTCATATTGTTTAAGAGGAATATTCCTTTCGCTGAATACAAATCGATAGCTGCTTTTCTTCTCAATCTCCGAGATGATTTCCTTAAAACCGGCCTTTCCGATATTTAAGGTAACCTTGGTTTGGGAATATCCCGCTGCTAACATTTGAAAGTTGAAATACACAATCAATGCAAATGTTAATTTCATAATAAGAATTGGCTTTTTGAGGCAATAAATCCCCGAAACACCTCGATGGTGTCTGAAAAATTTCATAACTTTAAAAATCTTAAGGATGGTCAAAAGCAGACTCCCGGTCAAAGCAGTCTGCATTAATTACAATCGTCTTTAATGTAGCGGGGATGGCGAGTCCCCGTTGCTTTTTAATCGGGTCCTAATTCAGTTTTCATAATGTTTTGTTAATGGTTAGCTGTTCGTAGTTTTAATAAATAAGTATTTTTTTGTCTTGCATGGTGTAAGAAAATGGTTCAACTAAACGTAGGGCATTTAAAATGTCCGTTACCGACTCCCGCTCAAAATGGCCAGTGAACTTTAGTTGCTTCAGGTGTTGGTTTTTGAAGTCAATTTTTACGTCATAAGCTCTTTCGAGCATTTTGGATACATCCACAAAAGATTGTTCTGCGAAAATAAGCTTATTGAATATCCATGAGGTTTCTATTACTGTATTGTCCATCTTTTGTAAATGCGTAATTTGGGTTATGGCACTCGACTTGCTTTCCGGAAGTTCATCTTTGGCAGTCGGATTCCTGACAATCAGTTTTTCAGAAGGCATTAATGTAAGTCGGTCAGCGGGTCGATCCTTTAACGTTACCTCTATAGCCCCTGTCAATAAGGTTGTTTCGCTAAACGGGTCATCAGGATAAGATTTAAGGTTAAACGATGTTCCCAGCACCTTGATATCCATTTGTTCGGTATGGATAATAAAGGGATGTTTGGGGTCTTTAGCAATGTCAAAAAAACCCTCTCCCACCAAGGTAACCTGTCGTTGCTTATCCTTAAATGTTTTGGGATAGATGAGCTTACTTTCCGCATTTAAGACTACTTTACTTCCGTCGGGTAAAGTAAAACTTTTCTTAGCTGCTCGTTCAGTGTAGGCAATTTGCCGCGTAGAAATTCCGACGAGATAGGTCATAATTGCAATAGAAGCTATAATAAGCACAAAAACGGCGGCAGCAACTTTCCATAGATACTGTTTGTTCTTACTTTTTTGCGAAGAAATAGGGAACGCTTCCTGCTGTGCGATTTTCGTCCGGATCTTGTTAAAGACACGCTCGTCCGATGAGTGGTCGGATTGATTATTAGATAGATAAGCTTTGAACAAATCATACCGCGCCTTAAGCAAAGGATCTTGGAGCAAGCCTGCTAATTCGCTCTCCTCCGATGCTGTTAATTCATTGGTGAATTCTTTTGTTATCAATGTTATGAATCGATCCTGTGACATATGCGGTTTATACCTGTATATGGAGAGGACAAATTTTTTGAAGAAATTACCTACAAGAAAATAAAAAAATGTTATTTCTTTAAAATATATCAGGACAGCACAGGTTGCAGTTAACAAAAGAACACCCTTTTTTTGGAATAAATGCAAATGGCAGCTAGGCACTAACCTTGTTATAATCATTAGAAAAAATGCAATATAAACACCTGATCATTTTAGCTTTCGTGTTATTCTTCTATTTCCTTGGTTTCAAAAATACCGGGAATTTATTCGCGCAAAATTTTCCTGATGGAACGCCTATTCCGGCTTGGTTTTCAGATACAAATAGGATCGAAGCGAATGCGCTCGGGGAAAAATATATCATTACTGACCATGGTGTAAAAACCGATAGCACCCTCGTACAAACAGAAAGTATCCAAAAAATTATTGACAAGGCGTCTGAAAATGGTGGTGGTGTTATTGTTATTCCAAAAGGCGTTTTCCTTACGGGATCACTCTTCTTCAAACCTAAAACACATCTATATCTAGACGAAAGTGCAACGCTCAAATGCAGTGACAATATTGCTGATTTTAAAGTGCTTACTACCCGTATTGAAGGACAGTCGCTGAAATATTTTGCGGCCTTGATCAATGCCGATGGTTTGGATGGATTTACGATTTCAGGAAAAGGGATAATCAACGGCAATGGATTACGTTATTGGCAGGCGTTCTGGCTTCGCCGCGAGTGGAATCCGAAATGTACTAATATGGACGAACAGCGCCCGCGGCTATTATACATATCGCATAGTAAAAATGTACAGGTATCAGGCGTTCAGTTGCTTAATTCACCCTTCTGGACCTCGCATTATTACAAATGCGAAAACCTAAAGATTTTGGGTGTGCGCATTCTTGCAGGTTCAAATAATGGAAGTGAGGTTCGCGCGCCAAGCTCCGATGGCATTGACCTAGATGTATGCCAAAATGTGTTAATAAAAAACTGCTATATATCAGTAAATGATGATGGTATTTGCTTAAAGGGTGGTAAAGGGCCGACAGCCGATAAGGACCCAAATAATGGGGCTAATCGCAATATCATCATAGAAGACAATACGATTGAAAACTGTCCGTCTCTTACATTGGGTAGCGAATCGGTTTTTAGTGATAACGTCATTATGAGGCGTTGTACTGTGAAAAATACCTCTTATGTGCTTCGATTGAAGATGCGGCCCGACACACCGCAAAAACATAAAAATATATGGGTAGAAGATATTACCGGGACTGCACGTAACTTTCTTTCCATAGATGCATGGACGCAGTTTTTTGATTTGAAAGGGCAACCGGAGCCCAAATCTTCCGTGAGCCATTTGACTATGCGTAACTGTAAGGTAGCTTGTGATCGCTTCCTCCATATCAAATCTTCGAAACAGTACACGCTTTCCAATTTTACGTTTGAAAATTTAACTGTTTCAACGCCGAATGAAAGTGGTGTCGTGTTTGACTTCATCAGAGGTTTACAATTGAAGAATATCATTGTAAATGATAAGAAAGCGGTGAAATAAAAGGAACCTTTTCTTTAGTCACTTTTATTCGTTATTGTTTGTTTTAAAAGGCACTCATGCTACTTCGTGGTTTCCGCAAAAAGTGACGCAAAACCGAGCAAGGCGAGCTCATGAACCCCTAATGAAATAAACAATATGTGAATAAACTCATCGCTTGGAACTTTGCTACAATGGAAGTGCTTCAACTTGCAGGCCGCAAACTTCCTAGGCGATATTTTAGCAGAACGGAGGGCTTTTGCAGGCAGCCAACAAGGCCCCGTGTGTGGGAAAAACGGCCTTGGAGGATACCAACGCAACGAGCAGCAAAGCATTTGCACGTCTGTTTATATCGCAGTATCCAAGCGGATTGAGGAAGTGAAACGGCTCCAATACGCGGAATGGATGCTTTGCAATCAGGTGCAAGGTAGCCTACACCGCCTTGATTTTTGGTTCTTTTCATCTAAGGAAAAGAACATACGTTAAATAAAGGTTGACTAAATAAATCCTTTTTTTCAAAAACAGCTGCTCTGCAGAAAAAGAAAAAGAGCGATAGCTGAAGCAATGTTTTTAATAATTATTGCAGCATCAGACGCTTGGTGCTTGGTCATGACGCTATTTAATTTCGTCATCGCTCGATAGATTTGAGCATGAACCGTGCGTACCGAAATATTCAAAATTTCAGCCACTTCAGCACATTTCATTCCATCTTCCTTAACGAGCTTAAAGATGACGCGGCATTGATGGGGTAAAGAGCCTATCGCCCGATCTAACTGCATAAAAAGTTCTTTCCTTTCCAGTTCTTCGTCGGGGCGATAGGCATCAATTATTTCGTTTGTTTCTTCGTCTAGTGACACTAACTGCATGGAAGATTTTTTTTTCCAATGATTGAGTGCTTTATTCTTTACACAAATTAGGAGATAGACCTCGGGCTTTTTAACATGCTCCAATTTACTACGATTAAGCCATAAATCTACAAAAACGTCTGAAACAATCTCCTCTGATGTCTCCCGATCGCTAATATACTGTTGGCAGAATTTAATAAAATTGGCATTGGTCAAGCGGAATAATGCTTCAAAGGCATTGACATTGCTTTCAAAAAGCACTTGCTTCCAACACTTCAATATCTGTGTATCTCTTTCCAATTTTTGCGTTTTTGACTTGTAAGGCAAGGATTATCGGTTTATGAAAATAAATTCTGGTTATACAAAAGAAATATATCTCAACTGATTTTCCATCCTGTACCGTTATGTTAGTTTCGGTTATTAAAATTTCCTATTTGCCAAGCTTCTTTTCCAGCCATTCACCTACTGCCTCATTCTGTTCTTTATAAGTCCAATGTCCGGTTTCTAAAGCAAGATAGAGTTCTTTTGGAGACTGGATTACGTTATACACGGCATATAAAGAAGTTGGCGGACAGGTTTCATCGTTAAACCCCCATGAATAAATACCGGGCACTTTAAGTTGTCTTGCAAAATTGACAACATCATAATAACCCATTGTTTGTAGCTTTTCTTTCGTATTATTAACTTCCCGGCTCGCTGAATCGAGATAATGTGGCCAGCCACCGGCTCGGCCTTTTAGGTATCCTGTTAAATCACTTAGTGCGGGGTAATAGGAAGCTAAAAATTTGACACGAGCATCTAACGAAGCGGTTACAATCGCAAGTGCTCCGCCCTGACTGCCGCCAATCACTGCCAGTTGCTCACCATCAAACTGAGGTAATGAAGTAATGAAATCATTTGCTCGCACGCAACCTAAGTATACGCGTTTATAGTAAAAGCGGTCCCGATTATCTAAGTTATAATTAAAGTAGTTCCCCAACCCACCCAAACGGAGACTGGCATAAAGTTCAGGGTCCATGTTTACCGGTATGCCATGAATGCCTATTTCTAGGGTTATAAATCCCTTCTCGGCGGTTGCAATGTCGCCATTGTAAGGTCTAACGCCCGCGCCCGGAACTCTTAAAATAGCGGGGTATTTGCCCGCTGCTTTAGGGATGCACAGAATACCGTAGAGCCTGGAATTACCATAGTTCTGCATGTTGACATGATAGACGTTCACTTTTTCCGTACATCGTTCGGGCAATAGCGTCATCTTTGCATCTAGCGGAATTCCGGCCAGTTCTTTCTTGGCTTGATCCCAGAATGCGACAAAATCATTCGGCAGTTGGGCTGTTGGTTCAATTTGTTCCGGTGTAAATCCAGCGGTGGCAAGGCCTTTATATGCTTTGCCATTTACATAGGCATAGGCAGTTAAGCGAAGAAAGCCTGGCTGCTTCATGCCTTCACTTTTAACGGTATAGGACGCGGACGTCAACAGCAGCGAATCTTTCTTAAGTGCAGGCATTTTTTCCGGGCCGAGCTCATAACGTAAAGGAATATTCTTTAATGGATTGCCATTTTGAAGAATGGTAACCGTGAATTTCACCGGTTCATTTAGCTTGTATTCCCAGTTCTCATGATCGGGTGCTACTATCACCTTAATAAATTGCTCGCTAGGTTGGGCAGTTACTCGAAAAACAATTACAAATAGTAGAAACGCCCATAAATAAATAAATCGCATAGTCATAATTTAAGTTTAATAATGCCATTATAGCAAGGTTGTCGTTTACTTTTGCTAAAGTAATGAGAATTCGATATTGTTCAATTGTTATCTTCGATTTTTTTCAAGCCGATAAGTATCAAGATATAGGTATCGAGACATAAGTATCAGGATATAAATATCAAGACATAGAGCACTCACGCCCTAATAATTTCGCTTTTAACATATACAGAAGGTGTTTATATTAAAAGAACCTTTTTTTTAATCAACTTTATCGTGTTCTTTTTGTCTTAACACAAAAAGAACCAAAAAAGTCAAGGCTAATGTAGGCTACCTTGCACCTGATTGCAAAACATCATTAGCGCGTATTGGAGCCGTTTCACTTCCTCAATCCGCTTGGATGTTGTAATATGAGCAGACGTGCAAATGCTTTGCTGCTCGTTGCGTCGGTATCCTCCAAGGCCGTTTTTCCCACACACGGGGCCTGGTTGGCTGCCCGCAAAAGCCCTCCGTTCCGCTACAATATCGCCTAGGAAGTTTGCGGCCTGCAAGTTGAAGCACTTCCATTGTAGCAAAGTTCCAAGCGATGAGTTTTTGCGTCACTTTTTGCGGAAACCACGAAGTAGCATGAGTGCCTTTTAAAACAAACAATAACGAATAAAAGTGACTAAAGAAAAGGTTCCTTTTTTAAAAAGGAAACCCCTAAGTCAGGACGGCGCAGGTTGCGATTGCATAGCGTTTATGTGTATGTTTGCTTTAAGTCATTATATACACAGTAAAAACCGATTAAAGCCAACATAATAAGTATGAAATCATTCCTTCTCACAATCCAGCTATGTCTATGGACTTGTGCCTCTTCCATATTATATGCACAGTTACCCCCGGTATTTGAATCAATATATGATGGAAAAATACAAAAAGATGAATTGACACGGATTTTTATATCACCCCAACGGATTGTTTGGAAATATGCTGGAGATGGCAATTTGGTAACAAATGAAAATGAACTCTTAAAGATAGGGAATAGCCAGACCGAACTCGGTAAAAAAAATATGTGCGAAATGGTGAGTACCGAAAATGAGACCGCCTCAATCTTATTGGATTATGGAAAGGAAATACACGGGGGGATACAGCTTGTATTGGGAGGCTCTACACGTCGCGAACCATCTTTGGTCCGTATTCGTTTTGGCGAATCGGTAGGGGAGTGCAATAGCCAAACCCGAAATTATGAATGGGGAGTTGGGTATTCGACTGACGACCATGCCAAGCGAGATATTATCATGGAAATACCTCGGGATGGGTTAATAGAACTCGGCAATACGGGGTTCCGCTTTGTTCGTATTGACCTATTGCAGAAGAATACCACTATCCATATTAAAGAAGCGAGGGCAATTTTGCGATACCGTGATATACCTTATTTGGGATCATTTAGAAGTAACGATGAACGGCTCAATAAAATTTGGCTAACGGGAGCCTACACCGTGCATCTGAATATGCAAGAGTATTTGTGGGATGGTATTAAACGGGATCGTTTGATATGGCTAGGTGATATGCATCCGGAAGTATCTACCATTGCACGAGTGTTCGGTGACAATGACGTGGTGCCAAAAACACTGGACTTGGCTTGCCAACAATATCCCTTACCGCAATGGATGAACGGAATGAGTGCATACTCTTTATGGTACCTGATTATTCAGCACGATTGGTATAAATACAATGGGAATATTGATTTTCTAAGGAAACATCAAAACTATATTTTGGGCTTGATCGATTTAATTGACAGTAAAGTTGATGCTGAAGGTAGAGAGAATCTAGCTGCGGAACGCTTTTTAGATTGGCCATCTACTCCCAATAAGGAAGGAGTAGAGGCGGGGTATAGAGCGCTCATCGTCTGGGCGATGCAAGATGCTGTCAAATTATGTGAAATTTTAAAGCAACCGATTGCTGCAAAGAAAGCAGAAGCCTGTGTTGCACGTATGAATAAATATGTAAAAGATCATCATCAATTAAAACAGGCTGCTTCCTTAATGGCTATAGCCGGGCTTATTGATCCGGAAAAAGCTTGTAATGAAGTAGTTTCGGTTGGCGGCGCTAAAGATTTCTCTACCTTTTATGGCTATTATATGTTACAGGCACAAGCAAAAGCCGGACAATATCAGCAAGCCGTGGATATCATTCGCCAATATTGGGGGGGCATGTTGGACATGGGCGCCACTACCTTTTGGGAAGACTTTAATTTGGATTGGACAAAAAATGCTACGCGCATTGACGAGGTACCGGTACCAGGTAAAAAGGATATACATGGAGATTTCGGTGCCTATTGCTATCCCGGGTTTCGACATAGCCTTTGTCATGGTTGGGCATCCGGGCCTACCGCTTGGATGAGTGAGCATATACTTGGCGTGAAGATTTTGGAAGCTGGCTGTAAGGTCATCAAAGTCGAACCACATCTGGGTGACTTGCAATGGGTGGAAGGTACTTTTCCTACTCCCTACGGGCTGATTGAAATTCGGCATAGTAAGCGAGCTAACGGGACGATTGAGTCTACCGTAAAGGCGCCGAAAGGTATTAAGGTAATTAAATAGATGGTGGCAGGACGCGTCAGGATAGTCTTTTAACCTCATTCTTTTATTTTTAACGTATATAAACAATGCTTATAAATAAATGCCGGAGCATGCTTATCGCACATAAAACCTTCTTACTCTTTATTTTCATGACCTTTGGTCTGTACACCGCTTTTTCCCAAGAAGTCGAAAAGCGGGTTCAGTATCTATCCGGTACAGATAATGAACATACGGTGAAGTGGGACTTTTGGTGCTCGAGCGGACGGAAGAGTGGTAAATGGGGAAAAATTGCTGTTCCGGCTCATTGGGAACAACAGGGGTATGGGCATTATAATTATGGAAGGGATTATGTTACCTATGGCAAAAACTTTCGCTTTCATGACGAGAAAGGAGTATATCGACATACTTTTCCGGTTAATGAACAATGGAAGGGGGAAAAAATATTTATTGTCTTTGAAGGGGTAATGACCGATGCTGAGGTAAAAATAAATGGCCAATCCGCCGGCCCGATCCATCAGGGTGCTTTTTATCGCTTTCGTTATGATATAAGTGACAAGCTCCGCTACGGAAAGGAAAATCAATTGGAAGTTACAGTTAGTAAGATGTCCGGGGATCCGTCCGTTAATAATGCCGAACGACTAGCCGATTACTGGATTCTCGGCGGAATTTTTCGCCCGGTGTATCTGGAAATAGTACCGCCATCATTTATTGACTATGTAGCCATTGACGCAAAGGCTGATGGTTCTTTTCGTATGCAAGCTCACCTTGAAGGAATATCCGCACAAATGAAGGTGAAGGCGAGTATTATTGATCAACGAGGCAAAACGGTGGATATGCTGGAAGCTTTGGCCAAGGAAGGGGATTCCGTCGTGTCTTTTAATACCAAAGTGAGTAATCCTGCTTTGTGGACCGCCGAAAGCCCTAACCGTTACCGTGCGAGAACTGAGCTCTATAAAAATGGAAAGTTGGTATACTTAACGCAGCAGCAATTTGGCTTTCGTACCATTGAAATACGCAAGCAGGACGGCATTTACCTGAATGGCACGAAGATCAAAATGAAAGGAGTAAACCGACATGTATGGTGGCCTGAAACGGGACGATCAGTAAATGCTCGTATTGACTTGGAGGATGTGAAGCTGATGAAATATATGAACATGAACGCCGTTCGCTGCTCACACTACCCCCCTGATCAGTCCTTTCTAAATAGCTGTGATTCCTTGGGGCTCTATGTAATTGACGAGTTGGCCGGTTGGCAAAAAGCTTATGCCACACCGGTTGGCTCCAAGCTGGTAAAGGAAATGGTACTGCGCGATCTCAATCATCCATCCATTATCTTTTGGAGCAATGGGAATGAAGGCGGACATAATTTTGATCTAGACACCATATATGGGCATTGCGACCTTTCGAAAAGACCGGTGATCCATGCGCACCATCGTCCGGGAAATGCTTTCAACGGCATTGATTGTAATCATTACGAGGACTATTACAGCACACAGAAGATTTTAGCGGATACGAATATCTATATGCCCACTGAATTTCTACATGCACAAGACGACGGCGGTGGAGCCGCCGGGCTCGCCGACATATGGGAGCTGCATTGGAAGGCTAAAAGAGGCGCGGGCGGTTTCCTTTGGGCTTTGATGGATGAGGGATTAGTTCGTACAGATGAGCAAAATATGATTGACGTCAATGGCGTCAACGCGCCCGATGGTTTAGTAGGTCCCCATCGTGAGCACGAGGGAAGTGTGAATGCTATCCGGGAAATTTATTCGCCTATTAAAATCGATATGAAAAGCCTATCACCAAACTTTGACGGTCGCATTCCTTTGGAAAACCGTTTCCATTTTACCAACCTAGAACAATGTTCATTTAAATGGGAGCTATTGAATTTTGATATGCCGTTGCAAGACGGAGAAGGTTTTACCATTATGTCGAGTGGAAACGGAAAATTTCCCGCCGTAGAGCCTTTGGAAGAGGGTACCTTGCATTTGGATTTGCCTAATAATTGGTCAGGCCAAGATGCCTTGGCTTTAACGGCATTTGATCCGCATGGAAATGACATTTATCGTTGGGTCTGGAAAATTAAAGATAGCGCCAGGCTAGCGGTTCGGAATTTTGATGAACCAATTGACAAAGCAGTTGAGTTGACTGAACAAGACAGCCTTATCCAAATGAAAGCCAATGGTATAACGGTCTCAATTCATAAAAATACAGGCCTATTGGCGCATTTAGCGAATGCTTATAGTAAAGCACTTTCTTTTAAAGACGGGCCTGTTTTAGTGAGCGGACAAGCAAAGGCCGTATCAGTAAAGCATTACCGGGAAGGTCATATTGCTGTTGTGGAAGCGTCATACAACGGTGATTTAAAGTATATCAAATGGAAGATGGATAAATCGGGATGGCTCGAAATGGACTACGCTTACGCATTAAGTGGTGATCAACCTTTCGCCGGCATTAGCTTTTCTTACCCCGAAAATTTTGTGTTGGGCGTGAAGTGGCTTGGAAAAGGGCCCTATCGGGTTTGGAAAAACAGATTGCAGGGAACTACCTATAACGTTTGGAAGAATCGGAATAATAATACGCAAACGGGTAGTTATCCTTGGCGCTATCCCGAATTTAAAGGTTATTACGCGGATGTCACTTGGATGGAAATGAACACCGTGGAAGGTAAATTCTATATGTCTTTTCCGACGGAAGACCAATATGTACGCCTGTTTGATTTTTACGGACTAACCGGCGCAAAGCCACATCCGGATTTACCTGTCGGGGATATCTCTTTTTTGGATGCGATAGCACCGATTGGTACTAAACTTGCGTTGAATATGACCACTGATGCCAAAGGACTGGGACCGCAAAGCGAACTGAATCACCTCTCCGGAAAACTCATCGAAAGAAAGGTTTATTTTTACTTCGGAACTCCAAAAGTGAATGGGGAAAACAAACAATTTGAGATGCCGAAAGTAAATGTACTAACGGATTAGTTATTGGTTATTAGTTGCCGGTTTTTAGTTGTGGGTTGCGAATTGCCAGTTGTGAGCAGAGGCACCCCTAAAGGCAATAATACTTAACTACTCAACTATTTAACAACTTAACTATTCAACAATTCCGGAAACGATTGCGTAGTTTAACCTACAGTTAAAAAGTGGCTTTATTGTTATGTCAGCAGCTTTTTTGATACTCTTGGTTTCCTTAAGCAGGACACTACAGGACGCGGAGGCTTTCTTCACTCTTTAATATTGCGCTCAGCTAACAAATACCTAATCGACATAAACTAACCAATATCATTCGATTTTAGCATTACTTGTTAGGCGAATTAATTATTGAACGGATATATCCCGATTCAACTAATGTAAATCTAATAAACTAAACTTATGAACCGAAAAATTACTAAAATGTATGCAGGGCAATTAAAGTTACCTTGGCGCATCAATGCCTTGCGGACTTACTGTTTACTTACTGTTCTTTTGTTTTATGCACTGTTGCCCTCCGCTTTTTCGCAACAACCTGTTCGTGGAAAAGTAATTAGTAGTCAGGATGGCGCATCGCTGCCCGGTGTATCTGTCTTTGTCAAAGGCACAAAGCAAGGAACTACTACCGATGCGGACGGAAATTTTGTCTTACAAGCCGGTGAAGATGCCGTGCTGGTTTTTTCCTTTATGGGATACCTTAGTAAGGAAGTCCCTGCAAAAGGAGTATCAACCGTGTCATTGGAAGAAGATAGTCAAGGTTTGGACGAGGTGGTCGTCATTGGTTACGGAACGGCGAGAAGACGGGATTTAACGGGCGCCGTTGGTACGGTCAAAGGGAGCGAAATCAGGAATATACCGGTAACCAACGCAGCACAAGCGATTACTGGTAGGGTTGCTGGGGTTAATGTAGTGACGCAAAGTGGGGCACCTGGTGCTGATATTAATATCACTGTCCGCGGTGGGACTTCCATAACGCAAGGAACCAACCCCTTGTATATTGTGGATGGCTTTCAAATGGAAAACGCATTACGTAATGTTGATATCAACGACATCGAATCGATCGAAGTCTTGAAGGACGCGTCAGCCACCGCCATCTATGGTGCACGCGGTGCTAATGGTGTAATTCTAATCACTACCAAGTCAGGTAAATCCGGTAAAACCGAGGTAAATTATAACACATATTTCAGTTTTGAAAAGCTGAGCAGTAAGCTTGATCTACTGAACACAGAACAGTATGTGAAATATCAGTATGAATTTCAGACACTTGCGGGAAAGGAAAGCCAGTGGGCGAACATGTTTGGTGGTGATGTGTCGAGCAGCGACTTCTATACCGGAGCTTACGATCGGATTGCACGCGACTATGGGTCACGGGCTGGCATCGATTGGCAGGATTTAGTGTTTGGGGATCAAGCTATTTTGCAGAACCATAACGTTAATATTAACGGTGGTTCTGAGAAAACGAAGTTTATGGTCAGTTATAACTTCACCGGGCAGGATGGAATTCTTGCAAAAACGGGTTATGAAAGAAATAGTGTCCGTGCTAAATTCAACCAGCGATTGGCCGAAGGGATTAGTCTTGATTTCAACACAAACTTGCAAGCCACCAAAACAGAGGGAGGTGGTTCTTTAGGCGGCATGCTCAAAATGTCTGTTTTGCAGCCTCCAACGGGTGGTATCCGATTTACGGACGAACAATTGATCCAAAGTGATATAGCAGAAGAGCTGCAGGCAGAGGATTCCCAATACGATATCTATAATCCGATTATTACAAATGATGCGGTTACCCAAACGAAATATGCCCGTTTAGCGGGAGTCAATATGGGCTTGAATGTGGATTTTCTTAAGGATTTCACGTTTCGTACCGCTGGAAGCTACCAATGGACACAAACACGCAGTGATTACTGGGATGATGGTCGTACGCGAACGGCACAAAATAATAAAGGGCCCTACGGTAGTCGTAACAACAGTGAGAAATTTATATGGCAGATCGTCAATACCCTTTCTTGGAAAAAAACGTATGATAAACATAATTTCAATGCGGTATTAGGACAGGAGACAACTTATGAGGAGTCGATGTCGTTAAACAATACGTATTATGAATTTCCTGAAAATAATTTCGGCTTGAATGACGTCGGTATGGCAGGAAGGATCGACCGTCCTTCGTCTGATAAATCACGCTATGGCTTGGTTTCCGGCTTTGCCCGTTTGATGTATAACTATGATGATCGTTATCTATTAACGGCCACGATTCGACGCGACGGTGTATCGAAATTTATGCCCGGTCGGCAGTGGGGCACTTTACCTTCTGCGTCCGCTGCTTGGAACATTGATCGAGAGCAGTTCATGGAGAACATCAATTTCTTCGACCAGCTGAAGTTTAGGGTGGGTTATGGGACAACCGGAAATTGTGATATCGGGAATAATACTTATACCACTTTGTATCAATCCACCACTTATGCCATTAACAATGTAGAGGTTAATGGATTAAAACCGACAGATAAATTGGGTAATCCGCTCTTGCAGTGGGAGAAGACACAGACCACCAATATTGGCTTAGACTTTTCTATTCTTAAGAATCGGGTGTCACTAACGGCCGACTATTATAATAACATCTCCAAGAACTTGCTTATTAGTGTGGCTATACCCACTTCTACGGGTTATACCAGCCAAAATCAAAATGTGGCTTCCATCAGAAATAGAGGCTTTGAGTTCCTGCTAAATACAGTGAATGTTCGTTCAAACGACTTTCAGTGGACAACAAGTTTAAATATCTCCTTTAACCGATCGAAAGTATTATCACTCTTCGGTGGCGACCGTGATTATATGCGCACCAATTTGAGTTCTCGTGTCGATTTCTGGACGGAGCTCAATAATACGGTCGGACTGTTTTATGGCTATCAATACGATGGCATTTATACAACCGATGATTTTATCCAAAACGGTGATGGTAGCTATACCTTAAAAGACGGAGTGGCCTCCTTGAAAGGTAAGGCGCGTTCATCCATAAAGCCAGGGGATGTTAAGTATGTAGCGCTCAGTGGTGAGACCGATGCCGACGGTAACCCGGTTTGGTCCACTAATGATCGCACCGCCATTGGAACCCCTGAACCCAAGTATTTCGGTGGTATCAATAATACTTTTGCCTATAAGGGTTTTGATTTAAGTGTATTCCTCAATTTCAGTTACGGTAACCAAGTTTTTAATATGAACTCCCAGCGTTACATAGGACCTTATCTGCCCAATCAAAACTCGCTGTCTGTTATGAATAACCGCTTCACTTTAATTGATCCGGCAACTGGTATGCAAACAAGCGATTTGGGTCGGTTGGCGGAGCTAAATCCTAATCAGCATGATAAAAAAGCGATGTGGAGTCTGCATTCACCGAATAATATTGCTATTACTGATGCCTTGGATTACTACCTCGAAGATGGTTCTTTCTTACGCATCAATAACATCACACTGGGATATACTTTACCTAAATCATGGTTACAGAAAGCCTTCATAAATAATGCAAGAATTTATTGCACCTTGAATAATATCCATACATTCACCGGTTATTCGGGCTATGATCCGGAGGTTTCAGCTACGGGGTCTATTCTCACCAGAGGCGTAGACAATTCGGCTTATCCAAGAACAAAAAGTATTGTCGTAGGCGCTAACTTAACCTTTTAACCGTAAAGCTTGTCAATCATGAAAACGAACATAAAACTTATTTTTTTGTTAGGGATTGTTCTTTGCAGCTCCTGTAAGAAATGGCTGGAGATGCCGTCCGAAAAAGAATTCGATAGTGAAACTATTTTTGATAACGTCTCCCGGGCCGAGATGGCGGTATTGGGTGCCTATAGCAGCACCTTCAATCGTGAATTATATTATCAATTCGGTATGGGAACCGACGAATGTTTCTCTACCGAAGGAGAAACCAATTCAAAAAATCAGGTAGCGAATTATGTATATAATACTTCCAACATTCCTACTTCTACTTATACAGCGATGTATGCCGGTGTCGAGTACGCAAATGTATGTATTAAAAATCTGCCGCAAATGGAGGCCGCCAATGAGCAGGAAAAGCGCAAACTGGATATGCTCTTAGGTGAATCGTATGCCATCCGGGCGATGAATCTACTTAATGTGGTCCGTTTCTTCGGAGATGTTCCGTATCCCAAAATTCCGGTTGTGGATGCAGGGACCTTCAATTCGTCAAGAGTAAGTCGCGACACCATCTTGGATGGGTGTATTGAGGATCTTCAAAAAGCGATCGAACTGTTACCTTGGAAAGGGGAGGGGATGGTGGCCACGTCGGAGCGTTTTACTAAAAATGCTGCTTATGGAGTGCTTGCCCGGGTAGCGTTGTATGCTGCCGGTTATTCATTGCGCTGGGACCTGAATTCGTATTCTCCAGGTTCTGTTAAGATAGCACAACGCGACGATGTCAATCGCATTACACAGCTGTACGAGATTGCTCGAGACGCCTGCAAGGCCATTGTAGATCGTGGCGAAAATAATTTAATTGCTTATGAGACGGTATTCCGCGATTTGGTGAATGGACAGTATAATGTTGAGACAATGCTTGAATATGGTCAGTATGGTGCGAATAGTAATGATGGTTCTATTGGTTATACAAACGGAATGTTTGCCCATACGAACTGCATGTTCGGTAAGGCTCAACCGGCCATGGGAGCTTTGCCAACTTACTATTTCGATTTTAGTGAGGGTGATGTCAGAAGGGACGTAGCGATTTGTAATTATAGCATCGCGAGCGATAATACTCGGCAGATGAACAACTATGCCGGTATGACCATCGGTAAATTTCGGGTGACATGGAAAGCGGAAATTGGAACAGCTATTAATAAACGGGATATCAATTGGCCGGTACTGCGTTACTCGGATGTCTTGTTGATGTATGCCGAAGCTGAAAACGAACTGAACCATGGTCCAACAGCCCTTGCCGTTGAAATGTACGAAAAGGTACGGTCAAGAGCTTTTAACAATGATCGAGCTAAAATGGGGGCAACACCGAGTGGTTATGAGGACTTCAAAAAGGCCGTTATTTCGGAGCGGAAATTAGAACTCGGCTTTGAAGGCTGGCGCAGGACCGACTTGGCTAGGTGGGGTATTTTATACGAAACACTTAGTGAAACGAAGCAGAAACTCATTCAATTGGCAAAAGGTGAAGGGCCATATGCCGGTGTTGACAAATATCGGGCTTACAAAAAAGAGCAAGCTAAATCTTTCCTCGATCCGGTCGTCGCAGTTCCTTTTATCGGTTATCCGCAAGCTCCAACAGCGTCTGAGCAGCAGGAATTAAACACTCAAGGCTATACCTTACTTGAAATGCATGGTAATGTTTCGCTCTTTAACGCGAATAGAACCGATGCCACCTCGGCTTGGATAACAGGATTGTTCCGAGGCCTCGAGAAAAATAAAGTGGAAATTTTACCATTAAATGCCACAACGATTGATGACAACCCGGGATTACAAGGACAGCAACATCCGCTTTATTAGAGAGTAGTTAATAGGGAGTAGGGAACTAGTTAAATGGAATTCCCTACTCTCTATCCCCTTGTCAAATTTATCACTTCATAATGCCTGCCGGTAGGCAGGCATCACTACTAAACTACTTCCCTACTCAATTATTCAACAATTCACTGATTTCTTTACTCCCCCGCAGGCCCCATCATCACATTAGCTAATTCATCAATTGGCTAATTAACTACTTAACCACTCAACAATTTCTCTGCTCCACGCCCATGCTTCATTGGCTAATTCACCAATTGGCTAATCGGCTAATTAACTAATTCCCTACTCAACTACTAAACGTCTCAACCACTCAACAACTCCGGAAACGATTGCGTAGTTTAACTCATAGTTAAAAAATGCGTTTATAAGCTTTTAACGCTGTTTTTGATCTTCTGCCTATCGGCAAACAGGACACTACAGGATGCATCCATTTCGTCAGCTCTTTAATATTGTATTAGCTAGAATAGCCGGTATAGGTCTCTATGCTAACCAATGAGTAAATAATTCACTCGAAAACAAACGCAGATACACAACCAACAGGCTTACTGAAGGAGTTTTTTATCGTCTCCGAAGTAAAACCAACAATTTAACCATGTTTAAAATGAACCAAGAATCAGAACGGAACCAGACACGGAGACAGCAAGTACACTCACTTGTAATACAGCGAGGGATCAGCTGGCTTTTCATGTGTCTGCTATTGTTTAGTTTTCCCGTGCGCTTATGGGCACAGGAAACTGTAAAGGGAAAAGTAATAAGTGCGCAGGACGGTCAAGCCTTACCGGGCGTATCGGTGCTTGTAAAGGGGAAGAAGGCAGGAACTAGCACAGATGCAAATGGAAATTTTGCTATTCAAGCCGCAAAAAATGAAATCTTGATTTTCTCCTTTGTGGGACACAAACCAAAAGAGGTAACCGTTGCGGGGCCTGTTGTAAATGTTACCTTGGATCAAGATAGCCAAGGTTTGGATGAAGTTGTCGTGGTAGGATATGGCCAACAAAAACGGGGTAATATCACTGGGTCAGTAGCAACCATGAATACTGAAAAATTAACGGAAAGACCACTTCCACGAGTTGATCAGGCCTTGGTTGGACAAATGGCCGGTGTCCGTGTCAAACAAACTACCGGGAATCCCGGGCAAGGGCTTAGTGTTCAAGTCCGTGGTGTAGGATCTATTTCAGCTGGAAATGAACCGCTGTACGTTCTGGACGGCTTCCCGCTATCGGGAGCAACGCCTAATCAAAATGGTGGCTATTCTACCGGCAATCCATTGGATAATATCAACCCGAATGATATCGAATCCATCCAAGTGCTAAAGGATGCGTCATCGGCAGCTATATACGGTTCCCGCGCAGCCAATGGAGTGGTTATTATCACGACTAAAAAAGGAAAGTCTGGAAAGCCGTCCATTAATTTAAATACCTACGTAGGCTATAATGAGCGCAGTAAAAAGCTTGATATGTTAAGTGGTCCGGAGTGGATAGATCGTGCTATTGAAATGATCAATTACCAATGGGTCACTTCCGGTTCGGGTAGAACGGCCGATCAAACAACGGAAGAAAGACGTGCTATTCTGGGCATAGCAGCTGATCAGGTCGATACACGTTACATGATTGATGATCGTTGGATACAGCCAGGTTATCCAGGATTAAATATTATTGATTGGCAAGATGAAACTTTCCGTAAAGGTTTAGTGCAAAATTACCAACTTTCTGCTAGTGGCGGTACCGACGCGGTTAAATATTATGTTTCGGGTAATTACAACGGACAACAAGGGATGGTGAAAGAGCAGGACTTTACCTCCTATGCGGCGCGTGCCAATGTAGAGGTGAAAGCTAATGAAAAACTGACTTTTGGTATTAATTTAACTCCCACCTATTCGATTAATAACGATCCGGGTGTGGAAGGAAAAGACAATATCCTGCATCAATTAGTTTCATTTACACCGGTACAGGAAGCAAGTGCCGGCCTATATCCTAATGTTGGCGACAACCCTCAATACCGCTGGAGTACTTCGGCCAACAGCCCGGTAGGTAAATTAGAGCAAACCTTGGCCGTGACCAAACGCTTCCGTACAGTCGGGTCTTTATTTGGTCAATACGAGATTATTGATGGATTGAATTTCAAAACAACCTTCAATTTAGACCATGTGGATAATACCTTTAAGCGTTATATTCCTTTTACGATTACCGGTAGTTTACCGAATAGGCAATCGGATTTAACCAAACGTACTTCCGGAACGTATAGTACTTTCAGAAGACAAACACTGGTTAATGAAAATACGTTGAATTATAATAAGACGATTGCCAATGACCACAGCATCTCTGCGCTTTTGGGTTTTTCTTATAACTCCGATAAACTGGATAATGCAACCATGTCATCCCAAAACGGCTATGGAAGTAGTACCATTACGACCTTGAATTATGCATTGGGCGTGACGGGTAATACAACGGAAACCAAGAATGTCTTACTCTCCTATTTCGGACGTTTGCAATACGCGTATCAAGATAAGTACTTACTGAGCGTGTCGGCTAGACGAGATGGTTCATCTCGCTTTGGTGCAAATACCAAATGGGGCTGGTTCCCTTCTGCGTCTATAGGCTGGCGTGTGTCGCAGGAAGATTTTATGCAAAGTATTAAGGGAACATTGAGTGATCTTAAATTGCGTGCCAGCTGGGGTAAGTCGGGGAACTACAACATTGGCGACTATAGTAGCCTGTCGGTCCTCGGAAACTATGCCTATTCGTTAGGTGGGCAACTGGTTACAGGATTAGCTCCTAATGGTATTGTAAATCCCGACTTAACTTGGGAAAAGTCGAATACCTTTGATGTCGGGCTTGATCTAGGCTTCATCAACAATCGCATTACGGCCACAATCGATTATTATGATCGTAAGAGTACCGGACTGCTCTTGAACGTGCCGGTGTCGCAAATCACGGGCTTTGCGTCTTCCCTGGATAATGCAGGAAGCGTACGTAACAGAGGATGGGAATTGGAAATCAACAGCCAAAATATTACAGGGACGGCGGATGCATTTCAATGGAGTACTTCTTTTAACTTGAGTCATAACAGCAATAAGCTGACTTCATTACCTAACGGGCAGTCGCAAATCCTGATCCCATCTTCTTTTGATATCTCACATAGTATTTTACGCGTGGGCGACCCGATGTACAGCATTTATGTGGTTCGGCAAGAGGGTATTCTATCGCAGGCCGACATTGACAACGGAGCGGCTTTGTATGGAAATCAAACAGCGGGTGATCCGAAATATTTTGATGCCAACGGTGATGGCATCATTAATGAGAACGACCGTGTTATTGTAGGTCAGCCTAATCCAAAATATACATGGGGTATTACCAATACCTTCCGATATAAGGGCTTCGATTTGAGTGTGCTCGTACAAGGCCAGTGGGGCGGTGGTATCTACTCTTTATTTGGTCGGGCTGTTAACCGGACCGGAACCGGTATTGTGGATAATGTGCTGGGCAGCTGGCGCGATCGCTGGCGCTCACCGGAGGACCCAGGGGCCGGTGAAGTAGGAAAGACAACCGGAACTTTCGGCCGAATCAAAAATACGGATTGGTACTATCCTTCCGACTACATTCGGGTACGGAATATCACATTGGGTTACGATTTGGGACGGATCATTCCGAAGACAACTTTCCAAGGTGCGCGCATATTTGTTACGGCTGAGAATTTCTTTGGTCATGATAAATACAAAGGTGGTTTTAACCCCGAAGCAACGAACACGAACTTAAGTGGTAGCACGCAGTTTCCGGAAGCGGGTGATTACGGCGGTCTACCGATTCCGAAATCGTTGATCTTCGGATTGAACGTAACGTTTTAACGAGAAGTCCTCGTCAGACAACATACATAGTGATGATCATTATTAAAGATATAAAGTGATGAACAAGATTTTTTTAGTGCTATTGGTCCTTGCAGTTCTTACAGGTTGCGAGAAGGAGCTCGATCAACAACCTATTTCTGATCCTACGACGGAAACTTTCTATGCAATTCCCAATGATTTTATTCAGGGAGCAAATGCCATATATGCTGCTTTGCGCGGCTATCCGGACCGACAATTAAATTTATCGGAAACACGTTCTGATAATTTATATGCTGTATCAGATGGAGGTGTGCGTGATTGGGAAGGCATCAACGGATTTCACCGCAATCTGGCAGCGAATCCGTATATCGCGGAAGCTTGGTTAACCAACTACAATGGTATTAACCGTGCGAACGTCTTACTTGAACAACTAGATAAAAATGGGCACATAGTTACCGACGAAAATTTGAGAGGTCGTTTACAAGGTGAAGCCCGCTTCTTGCGTGCCTTCTTCTATTTTGATCTCTTGCGTTGGTTTGGACGGGTCCCGATCGTCGATCGCGTTATTACAGCAAGTGAAGCAGCTACCATTCCACAAAGTGATATTGCTGCAATTTACGACTTTATTATTGCGGATCTGCAAACGGCAATTCCTCTTTTGCCCTCGAAAAGTGAATATGCAGGAGTTGATCGCGGTCGCGTCACTAATGCGGCGGCGCAAACGCTCTTAGCTTTGGTATATATGACCCGCTCGGGCCCTAATTTAGGTGTAAATGGGCCTGGCTTAGCTACTAACAATTGGCAAGAGGCAGCTGCTTTATTGGATGAGGTGATCGGTTCGGGAGAATACCAATTTTTAGAGGGTAATAATGCCTATGCTTCTATTTTCTCCTATGATAATGAAAACAATGCCGAAGTTGTATTTGATGTTCAGTATATCACAGGGCAAAATCCGGTAGCAGGAGCCACTTTTGCGTGGCTGTTAGCTCCTGACACATGGTTTAATGCCAATGGACATCCCAATCAGGGCGGTTTGACCATTCGTCCGGTATCGAATGATTTGTTGAATTCGTATGAGTCAGGCGATGTTCGAAAGGCCTTTTCTATTCAAACAGGATACGTTTATAATGGGGTGGCGGAAACCAGATCATTCTTTAAAAAATATATTGATTTATCACGTGTGCCGAATAATCGCGAAGACTGGCCCATTAATTTCATTGTTTGGCGTTTTACCGACATCTTAATGTTAAGGGCTGAATGTACACTGCATGGTGCTTCCGGATCACAAGCGGAGGTAGATCAGGTGGTCAATCGGGTTCGTGCAAGAGCAGGTTTAGCGCCTAGGAGTCAGGTAGACCTCGCAGGCTTGATGGAGGAAAGACGAAAAGAATTTGCTGCCGAAGGATCAAGGTGGCACGACTTGATTCGAAGTGGTCTAGCGGAATCGGTCATGAGTAGCTGGATTGAAAAAGAGGACGTTCAGTCACGTATTGATCCCTTCCAATTAAATTATACACTTTATCCCATTCCGCAAGCCGAATTGGATGCGAAGCCAGGGGTGTATACGCAGAATGGAGGGTATTAGATATAAGGTTTAAGGTGTGAGGATTGAGGGGTAAGATATAGGCGTAGGGAGTAGTAAGAGGATTTCAGCTAGGAACTGCAGGTTGTGAAACTTTTGTGGTAAAATTAATAGCTGATCCTTCTCCTAAAGTTTATCACTTGCAACCTCTGTGAACTGAATGCTGATAGCTAATAGCTAAAAACTAACAAATGAAAAAGCTTTTATTGTTTTTCTTTGCTCTGCTGCAGGTAGCGATCCTACCTGCGCAACCATTATTGGAAACCGGCGGAAAGGAAATGCCGGATGAATGGGTCGACAACGTAACACATCATCGGGTGATGCGTTTGGTGCGGAGGCCGGGAATCAATTTGAGCTTCTATTTTCATAACAATCCTTTTGTGGGAAATGAAATGGTTTTTTATGGAAGTAATGAGCGACAGAAAGAAAGTTATACAGGAGAGCTAAAGAATAAGGCACAAGAAATCTATAACCTTAATGTGAAAGACAAGCAGCTTTATGTAGTTAATTTAGAAAACTTGAAAGTTCGCCGGTTAACGCAAGAATCCGGAAAAATCCAAGGGGAAATCGTGCATGCAAAAAGCGGGAAAGTATATTATCAATGTCAGGATAGCGTATTCAGCGTAGCGGTAAAAACGGGTAAAAAGGAACTGATCTTTGTATTTCCGGCAGATTTCAAGGCCTCGATTACAACGATCAATGCTGACGCTTCCCTACTAGGCGGAGCCTATGCCACGGAGGAAGAGAAAGAAATTTCAAAACGCTATCCGGAAAAGAGCCAGTATTTCAATCGCATTTATGAAGCAAGATTACCGAGAACATTATTTACCATCGATATCAAAACAAGACAACTGCAAAAGATATTTACGGATAACGCCTGGTTAAATCATGTACAATTTTCTCCTACAGATCCCAACTTATTAATGTTCTGTCACGAAGGCCCTTGGCATAAGGTCGATCGAATCTGGACCATTAACGTAAAAACAAAAGCTACGCCCAAACTCATTCATAAACGCAGCATGGATGGGGAGATAGCCGGGCATGAGTGGTTTGATAAGCAGGGGGATTATATCTGGTACGACTTGCAATTGCCGCGTGGACAAACCTTTTTTGTGGGAGGAACGGATCTCAAGAGCGGAAAAGAGATCAAATACCAACTAAAACGAAATGAATGGTCAGTGCATTACACCTCAGCTGCCGATAATAAAACCTTTGCAGGAGATGGGGGCGATCCCGGGTCGGTAGCTAAAGCACCGGACGGACAATATATTTATCTTTTTAAACCTCAAGGTGATCACTTTGAGGCGGAGCGCTTGGTCAATATGAAACATCATAATTATAAGCTGGAACCGAATGTGCATTATTCACCGGACGGGAAATGGATCATATTTCGGGCAAATTTTGAAGGCTTTGAAGGTATATATGCAGTTGAGATAGAAAAAGCGAGGAACTAATGACAGTCAATAGAAAGAAATTCATCCACACCTTATCCTTTTCTTTGGCAGCACTGTGGGTGCAAGGGGGAAGAATGCTCCATGCGCGAACCAAAGATGATGCCCGGATATCAGATTTTTGTAGGAAACTGAAACCGATTGGTAGAGCTTTGGAGCTGCCTGGTTACTATGTATGGTGCAACAGTCCAATTGAAGCTCCGGATGGTAAAACGCATGTGTTTTTCTCACGATGGAAGGCAGATCTGGGAATGAGCGGATGGATCAAAGGCTCTGAAATCGCTCATGCGGTAGCAGACGCTCCTGACAAGCCATTTGAGGTACTCGAAACGGTATTAGCCCCGCGTGGCTCCGGGTTTTGGGACGGCACGACTTGTCATAACCCGCTGATAAAGAAAATAGGTAACACTTATTATCTTTTTTATATGGGAAACTCCAATGGTAAAACCAATACAAAGCGCATTGGTTTAGCCACATCCTCATCCCTCGACGGTCCATGGACACGCACCGATGCGCCTATTCTCTTGCCGGGTGCAGCGGGCGCATGGGATGATCATTGCACCACAAACCCGGCTTGGGTAAGAGGAAAAGATGGCAGAAATTGGCTCTACTACAAGTCATGGAATACCCACGACTATGAAACAACAAAGGGACCGATCCGGGGAAACAGAAAATATGGCGTAGCCTTCGCCGATAAGCCGGAAGGTCCGTATGAAAAGTATGTCCATAATCCGGTTATTGATTTTTCAGCAAAGGGAGCTAATCGCCAGTTTGAGGATGCCTTTGTTTGGCGTGAAGGGGACAAGTTCAAAATGATTGCGCGCGACATGGGTGTCTTTAACCATGAAGTAGGGCTGATTATGGAGTCTGATGATGGATTGCATTGGTCAGAACCACAAATAGCTTTTCAGCCATTGAGTCATTATGTACAAGAACCACCTGCCCCCGCACACTTGAAGCGATACGGGCGCTTAGAGCGACCCATGCTTTTATTGGAGGATGATCAACCGGCGTGGCTTTTTGGCGCCTCGCAAGGCGGAAAGTATCAAACATCCAGTGCTTTTATTTTTAAATGTGAGGTATAACCAATAAAATCCTGAATTATGATGAAAACTATTCTTTTACAAAAAAATCGCTGGCTTGCCGGCTTTTTAGGAATGGCCGCATTACTAGGGGCCTGTTCTAAATTACCACAATCAGACAACAACCATCCTTATATGGAAAATGGGCGAGTTATTGCTTTCCCGGGAGCAGAGGGCTTTGGCCGCTTTGCACAGGGTGCTCGTGGAGCCGCTAATCCTTCGGTCTATATAGTCACTAATCTGAATGATAATGGCCCCGGGTCATTTCGCGATGCAGTGAGTCAGCCGGGTCGATTTGTCGTTTTTGCGGTGAGTGGCATCATTCGTTTGCAATCTAATTTAAGTGTCGCAGCGAATACAACCATTGCCGGACAAACGGCTCCCGGTAAGGGCGTTGTACTCTATGGTCGTAAAGTCACCTTTACCGGAGCAAACAATTCCATTACCCGCTATATGAGAATTAGGCTGGGAGTGAATGGAGGTGCATCGCGCAATGATGATGCTTCAGGCGTAGCTAATGGTAAAAATATGATTTTTGATCATGTATCGTTTTCTTGGGGGCAGGATGAGGTCTTCTCCATTAACTGGGATAATAAAGGAAATGAACCCGATAGCATAACCATACAGAATTCCATCATCGGACAAGGCCTGCATCGGCATAATCACTCGGCAGGCGGTCTGATTCAAACGGTGAATGGAAAAATTAGTATGCTAAAGAACCTTTATCACAGCAATAAAACCCGCAACCCTAAAGTAAAAGGGTATAATGAATTCGTTAATAATGTAGTATACAATTATGGAAATTTAGATAATCCAATGGGACATACCGTTTCAGGGGATGCTTATATTATGGGGGGATCGGCCGGTATTTCTGAGGTTAATATTCTCAATAATTACTTTATTTCCGGTCCACTTACACCACCAAAAAACACACCTTTCTCACGTGGTACAGGAACTTTTTATCTGCATGCCGCAGGAAATTACTTCGATCCTAATAAGAACGGCGTTTTAGATGGTAGCTTGGTACCCTTCGACACCATCGGATATCCAGGATTAGCGGATTCAAATTTTGTACAACAGCCTTTCGCCTATCCGGCAAAAACGCCGAGCATGAACGCGGAACAAGCTTATCATTATGTATTGAATAATGCCGGTGCTACCTTGCCAAGCAGAGATGAAGTCGATTTATCGATGATCAATGAGTTGCGCTCAAAAGGAAAGCAGGGCAGCTATATTTATACGGAATCTGATTTAGCCTTACCTAATGATGGGTTAGGGTCTTTCCCCGAAGCCACAGCATTAAAAGATACCGATCTAGACGGGATTCCTGATGTGTGGGAGCAGCGTTTAGGACTCAATGCAAATGACGCTACCGATGCGCTACAAACTAATACGTCTTTCCCTCAATACCTAAATATAGAAGTTTATATTAACGCTTTAACACCAACATCGAGATAGTGCCAAAAAACGATTCATTCATGTATAACAAGTTAAACAAAACGTATTCTTTTTTATCAAAACGATCTTTCCAATTCAGGTTTTTATCTTTCATTTTTATGTCAGCTTGGTCAATTAATAGTTACGCGCAAGAGAAGGCATGGACTTCCGCTAAGCAACCGGAGCAGGAAATGGAAATGCTTAAGCGACAGATTAAAGCGCCTGTTTTCCCAGAACGGGATTTTTTGATAACGGACTTTGGTGCGGTAGGGGATGGACTGACTAAAAACACGGAAGCCTTCAAAAAAGCGATTGAAGCCTGTCATAAAAGCGGTGGAGGAAGGGTCGTTGTTCCTTATGGAAAGTTTCTCACCGGTGGGATATATCTAAAGAGTAATGTAAATCTCCATTTAGCGGACAGCGCCACGATTGTATTCAGTCGGGATAGCTCGGATTATCCGATTGTTTTCACGCGTTGGGAGGGAATGGAATGTATGAACTATGCCTCTTTTATCTATGCTTATGGGGAAGAGAATATTGCCGTTACAGGAAATGGGATACTGGATGGAAATGCAAATAACGATTATTGGTGGTGGTGGTGTGGGGCTAAAAAATACGGTTGGCGGGAAGAGTTGGGTAAGCAAACTCCTGCGCGGAATGCTTTGCATGAGATGATGCATGAGGAAGTAGATCCCAAAAAGCGGATTTTTGGTGATGGACATTATTTACGACCTAATTTTATACAGCCCTATCAGTGTAAAAATGTATGGATTGCGAATGTGAAGTTGATCAACTCACCCATGTGGAACCTTAATCCCGTATTGTGCGAAAATGTACTGATTGAAAAGGTAAAAGTGATTAGTCATGGGCCCAATAACGATGGCTGCGATCCGGAAGCTTGTAAAAATGTATGGATACGCGATTGTTATTTCGATACAGGCGACGATTGTATTGCCATTAAATCGGGAAGAGATGAAGACGGCCGCAATATCGGTCGCCCGGCAGAAAATCATATTATCGAGAATTGTGTGATGAAAGATGGGCATGGTGGCGTCGTCATCGGTAGTGAGATTGCTGGAGGCGCTAAGAACATTTATGCTATCAATTGTGAAATGGATAGTCCTAACTTGGATCGTGTCTTGCGGATAAAGACGAGCTCGAGCCGTGGGGGGATCATTGAAAATGTATTTATGAAAAATGTACAGGTCGGCACGTTCAAAGAAGCCGCTGTCAAGTGCAATATGTTTTATGAAAAACCGGGGAATCACATTCCTACGATCCGTAATATTTGGGTAGAAAATCTGAACGTCGAAAAAGGTGGGCAATACGCGCTGATGGTTGCAGCCTATCAGCAGTCGCCGGTAACGAATCTGCGAATGATTAATTGCAATTTAAAAGGAATTAAAGAACCCTTTAAGGTCGACCATGTTAAGAACCTTGTCTTTGAGGATGTGAAGATAAATGGAAGGGTGATGGAGGCGCCAAAAGGAGTTAATTAGTTATTGGTTGTTAGTTATTGGTTATTCGTTTAGCGTAAAGCGATCTTCATTCAGCCGATCAAAGGTTTAGCGTGTAGGCCCGAATGGCCATATGGAATGAGTGTTTGAACTTTATTTGATACGTTGTTGTTGGTTAAAATATAGGGAATCGTCGAAGGAATTAACTTTCATATAAATAAAGATCGGCCTCAAAAGGTTCGGGTAGCACAAGCTATGTAACGGCATAGACGCTCAAAGAACATTTTCAGCCGAGAGCTTTCTTTGTTACTTTCTTTTGCGGAGAAAGAAAGTAAATAATTGGTTATGATAAAAAAAAGAACATTTTTTCTGAGCATGATCATATCGATAAGTATGATATTATCGAGTAATCCATCCTACGCGCAGGAAAATGACCATAAGCCTTTATGGCACGGTATAGAACGAGTAGTACATTACAAACCCGAGGGCGAAGACTTTGTATTGGTGCAAGGGAGGCGGCGATTTAATCGCGCCTTGTATGGCACGAATACGGCTTTTCGCGTGGAAGCGGGCGATTTGCCTGAATTTGCTTTATACTTGCCGGGCATGGGCGGTAACTTACAGTTTGTGCTGACCGATGGTAAGAACTATAAAAGACTGATTGATGCGGATCATATTGAAACTCGGTATCGTCCGGGGACAATGATTTACTGGATTAAAGATACACTGTTGGGTGATGGGCGATTGACGGTGCAAGTTTTGGCACAAGCGGAGAACGAAGGTTTAATTCTGGAGGTGGAGGGAGAAAATATTACACATTCAACGAAGCTTTTGGCTATCTATGGAGGAGCTAGTGGGCAAAATTTCAGTCGTGCCGGCGACATAGGTGCCGACCCGGAATCGAGCTTTTATTTATTGCCCGAGAATTGTGAAGCGAATACATTTGCCCTAAACAATCGCGGATTCCATTTGAACTTTTTAAATAAGAAAAAGCAAACGCAGGAATTGTTCGGTGCTTTTTCCGGACAACCGTCTCTGAAGCTGCTAAATGCAGATAAGTTAACGGTTTTGCCTGAATTATGGGAAAGTTCATCCATTGATCGTCCGGTGTTGGGCGCACAATATATGCTAAAAGACGAACAGCCAATTTATATAGCGATTCAAAGAGAAAAAGATCAGGCACCATTGGAAGTAGTTTTTCAACAGGCTGAAGAAAAACGGAAGGGCTTAACGGAGCGTGTAAAGCTTAAAACCCCCGATCCTTATATCAACACGCTGGGTGGTGCATTGGCGATTGCGGCGGATGCGATCTGGGAGTCTCCAACCTACTTACACGGGGCAGTGGCCTGGCGCATGCGCTTAAATGCCTGGCGAGGGGCTTATGTGGCTGATCCGCTGGGTTGGCATGATCGCGCTAAATTGCATTTTTCAGCTTACCTTCGTTCTCAGGTACTGGAGCCGGAGAAGGGGCTAGTGGTACCGGATACCTCACGGCATTTGGCAAGACAGCTTGAAGAGATGGGCACAACCGTGTTCTCCAGTGGTTATATCTCGAGAAATCCCAATGATAATACCAAACCCCATCACTACGATATGAACTTGGTGTTTTTTGACCAATTATATAACCATTTTCAATATACAGGTGATACCGCCTTTATAACAGCTAGCTGGCCTGCTATCAAAAGACACCTGGCATGGGAGAAACGAAATTTTGATCAGGACGGTGATGGGCTATACGACGCGTATTGCGCCATTTGGGCAAGCGATGCCCTGCAGTATAGTGGTGGTGGCGTAACGCACACCTCGGCCTATAATTATCGGGGTTTTGAGATGGCGGCGCGACTCGCCGCAATCGTTGGTGAAGATCCAAGCCCTTATAAACAGGAGGCTGCTAAAATTAAGGACGCAGTAAACAAGTATTTGTGGTTAAAAGATAAAGGCTGGTATGCCGAATATAAGGATCTCTTAGGTGAGGGCTTAAGGCACGAGCAACCAGGATTGTGGACAATCTATCATGCGCTGGATACCCGCATGGCTACACCCTTTCAGCGCTATCAGTCGTTAACTTATGTTGACGAGCATATTCCCCATATCCCCATACGGGCGGCAGGCCTATCGGAGCAGCAACTTTACACGTTGTCTACAACAAATTGGCAACCGTACACTTGGTCGATCAACAATGTGGCACTTGCTGAAAACCTACAAACGGCTCTTGCGTACTGGCAGGGAGGCAAAGCGGAAGATGCCTTTCGATTGTGGAAAAGCAACCTTATAGAAAGCATGTACTTAGGTGCCAGTCCGGGTAATTTTCAGCAATTGTCTTTCTATGATGCGCAAAGAGGCGAGTTATACCGTGATTTTGCCGATCCGATTGGCGTAGCGGCTCGAACCTTAACGGAAGGACTGTTTGGCATTTTACCGGATGCATTAGCTGATACGCTTACTATACGTCCTGGTTTACCGCAATCGTGGAATGAAGCGGATTTAGATGTTCCCAATATAAGTTTTTCTTTTAAGCGCTCGGGATTGCTTGATCACTATGAAATCACGCCAAGATACCAAAGGAGTATGAACTTGAAATTGCTGTTGCGCACTAAAAAAGCGGCAGTAAAGCAGGTAAGGGTGAATGGAAAAGACGTTGACTGCACATGGATAGAGGAAGCACTGGGGCAGCCGACACTTCAGGTGTCGATACCCAAGACTGCAAGCTACCACATTGAGATCGAGTGGGCTGATAAAGAAATAGCCGAACTGGGCTATCAAAATAGTGTCGTTTTGGGGCAGGATCTGAACTTGGATATCCGTGAAGCACGGCTTGAAGAGGTGTACGATCCACAACGAGTATTGGTGGATTCCTCAAATGAGAAACGGAAGTTTTCCTTCAAGCGAGTGGGGAAATCATTGTTCTTTGTAAAGCTTAGACAAGGGAATGCGCAATGGTGGATGCCTGTGGATGTACGCGTTGAAGATGCTTATCGTCGCAGTGCTTTTCCGAAGACTGAAGGCAAAAGCAAGGGTAGATACGAAATGCTGGACTTAAGCAAGGAGTTCAACGGAAAAATAACAGAATTGTTTAAGCAACGTTACTTAAGTCCACGACCGGGTGCGCCGACCTTACAACTACCTTGGCAAGGTATCGGTAATTGGTGCTATCCCTTGATTGAACCTGTTTTAGATGATCAAGGGACCAAACGGTTAGCGAAGGCGCAGGGTCATATACGCTTGCCAAATGGTGTACCAATAAAATTATCGGTTGATGGAAACGATATCCTGTTTACCTCGCAGTGGGACAACTACCCAACAAAGAAGACCCTTGCCCTAACAGGCAAAGCCTCGCATGTTTATTTGCTAATGGCCGGCACCACCAACCCCATGCAGAGCCAGTTCATCAATGGCCTAGTGACTATTGTTTACGCGGACGGGACCAAAGAAAAGCTGGAACTCCGAAATCCCGATAATTGGTGGCCGATCGAGCAGGATTATGAGGATGATGGTTATGCTTTTTCCCTACTGAAGGAAAAACCCTATCGGTTGCATTTGAAAACCGGCCGGTTCGTACGCGGAGGGGAAGGAAGTTATGATGAAATCAAGGGATTTACGAAGCGGGCAATCGACGGTGGCGCCGCCACGCTATTGGACTTCTCGCTCGATCCGACGAAGGAACTGAAGACACTTGAATTGCGAGCGATAGCCAATGATGTAGTAATAGGCTTGATGGGAATGACACTAGAAGTTGTTGAGTAGGGAATTATTCATTCGTGTTCACTTTAAAGGTATTTATGAGCTCGCTACGCTCGGTTAGTCAATTAGCCAATGTGATAATTAGCCAATGAAGTAACGTAGGCAGGTGCGCTTAAAGCTTACTGCCTTGTAAGTAGTTAAATAGTCTAATGGTTAAGTAGTCAGTACGAATAACTAGTAACAAATAACCAATAACAAATATGATATACAAGAAAAGACATTATTTATCGATATTAACTTACTGTTTGATTGGAATACTCTCCTGTAATCAAAAGCAAACGAAGAAGAACGATTCTATTGATCGAAAAGCCGTAGTAACCCGGCATAATGTTGTTAATGAGTCTATTGATTCATTGAGCTCTTTAACCGTGGGTAATGGAGAATTTGCATTTACAGTTGATGTGACAGGCTTGCAGACTTTTCCGTTATTGTACGAAAAGGGAGTGGCCTTGGGAACGCAATCGGAATGGGCGTGGGATAGCTTTAAAAACGAAAAAAACTTCCGCTTTGAAGAAACATTGAAGAGCTACGACTTTAACAACGAAGGAAGAGATGCCAAATATAGTGTACAATGGAAGGAACCTCAACGAAATAAAGAAGCCACTGATTGGTTTCGTGAGAATGCGCATCGACTTCAATTGGGAAATATTGGTTTTGAATTGTACAAAAAAAATGGTCAACGCGCAGAAGCAAAAGATTTAACGCATATTCACCAGGAACTAAATTTATGGACAGGTGAAATTCATAGTTCATTCCAAGTGGAAGGCGAGCCGGTTGAGGTATATACCGCTGGCCATCAAGAGCAGGATCAGCTGGCAGTTAAAGTGCAATCACCTTTAATTAAGACGGGGCGCTTGGCAATCTATATACGCTATCCTTACCCAACAGCGGAGTTTTTGGATGAGGGAACCTTTTGGGAGCGCCCCGAGCTGCACCAAACTAAAATCGAAGTAAGCGATACACATTTTGCCAATATTAGTCATCAGCTCCAGGGAACGCGGTATGAAACTAGCCTTGCTTTTACCGAAGGTAAGCTCAACAAAGGTAAAGAAGATCATTATTTTGTTTTTCAACCGGGAAGAAACACGGATCTGTTGGAGTTCAGTGCTGCCTTTTCGCAAAAAAAAATGGAGGGGAAGCTGTCTTTATACGATGAGACTTTGGCTAGCAGCACAAAAGCTTGGGCCGACTTCTGGAACCGGGGGGCAGCTATTGATTTTGCCGGGAGTAAAGATCCACGGGCGAAAGAACTTGAGCGACGCGTGGTGTTGTCGCAGTACTTAACGAAGGTACAGTGTGCGGGACATTATCCACCGCAAGAGACGGGTCTGACATTCAACAGTTGGTTCGGTAAACCACATACGGAGATGCACTGGTGGCATGCTGTGCATTTTGCACTTTGGGGTCGTGTAGACCTGATGGAAAAAAGCCTCGGCTATTATGCTAATACGGTGGAGAAGGCAAGAGCAATCGCCAAACGTCAGGGATATGAGGGTGCCAGATGGCAAAAAATGTCAGACAACGAAGGCAATGAAAGTCCTTCTTCCGTGGCCGCGTTTCTTATTTGGCAACAGCCGCATTTTATTTATTTGGCGGAACTGGCCTATCGGGATAAGGAAGACCCCAAAGTCATTGATAAATATAAAGACCTGGTTTTTGAAACGGCCGACTTTATGGCGTCATTTCCGACTTACGATAAAGTAAAAGACCGTTATAATTTAGGTAAAGGCGTAATTCCGGCACAAGAGGTTTTTAAAGCGGCTGAAACTTTCAATCCAACCTATGAGGTTGCCTATTGGGATTGGGCCTTGCGCATTGCACAACAATGGCGCAAACGGGCAGGCATGGAACCCAATGAAAAATGGGATGAGGTGATTCAGAAGTTGGCAGCACTGCCGGTTCAAGGAGGTGTTTACCTAGCAACTGAGAGCGCAACAGATTCTTATACCAACCCAAAATGGCGGACGGATCATCCTGCCGTGCTGGGCGCTTTAGGCATGGTTCCTGAATCACCCAAACTAGATAAGAACGTGATGAAAAGTACCTTGGATACGGTTTGGAAGACCTGGTCGTGGGCCGATACTTGGGGCTGGGATTTCCCGATGACTGCCATGAATGCGGCACGCCTGGGCCTGCCCGAAAAAGCACTTGATGCACTCTTTATGGATATACAAACAAATACATATCTTAGGAATGGTCATAACTACCAAGATGGGAGATTACGTATTTATCTCCCGGGAAATGGAGGCGTATTAGCAGCGGTAGCCATGATGGCCGGTGGATGGGATGGAAGCGAGGGCGAGCTTCCGGGATTTCCAAAAGACGGTTCGTGGCAGGTGAAAGCGGAAGGATTTAAAAAAATGCCTTAGCTCACTCTTCGGTTTTGGTTATGTTTTTCATCATTTGCTCGTTCCACTCGGTTCAAGCTAATTCGTGGTCTTCGGAAGACACTAACAGGACGCTACAGGTTGCCGGCCTGCTTGATTTGATGTATTATAGTAGCATAAAAAGTGATATAGCCATACGATTCATATATTAAACCATAGATTAATATTTAATAGATTGGTAAAAAGTAAAGGCCCTCCGTTCTACTAAAGTATCGCCTAGGAAATTTGCGGTTAGCACGTGGAGGCACTACCGATGAAGCAAAGTTCCAAGCGATGAGTCTTTGGTTACTTTCTGCGGAAGAAAGTAACAATAGCTTAACCAACAATTTTTTTTCTGCCATTGGGCAGGCGAGAGCAAACCTTTGCACCATATTTAAAAGATATTATATTAAACCAAATAAATCGATGCATTCATCAAAAATTAAACCATTCGTCAGTATACTGTTGCTCCTACTGTTGGCAATGAAGCCGGTTGACAGAAAGCCAACCTTATATATTATTGG
Organism: Olivibacter sp. SA151; assembly: GCF_054130995.1. NCBI lineage: Bacteria > Pseudomonadati > Bacteroidota > Sphingobacteriia > Sphingobacteriales > Sphingobacteriaceae > Olivibacter > Olivibacter sp. SA151. The sequence goes on from NZ_CP096391.1 coordinate 1,127,461, forward strand.
CGATTCTACCGTCAAAAATGGTAAAGGTGATGGCAGCAATGGTCAGTGGGGCTGGGGGAGCCTACTGTCTTCTTATTTTGACACCACGCGTCTTTCCATCGAAAATCATGCTTTGGGAGGAACGAGTACACGTACTTATATAACCAAAGGCTTATGGGATAACGTGTTAAACCGAATCCAAACCGGCGACTATCTTATGATGCAGTTTGGGCATAACGACGGTAGCCCCTTGGACGATACAGCCAGAGCACGTGGAACATTGAAAGGCATAGGTGAGGAACAAAAGGAGATATATAATCCCATTACAAAGCAGCAAGAAGTTGTTTATACATACGGTTGGTATTTGTCTAAATTTATTCGCGAAGCGAAAGCAAAGGGGGCTCGAGTGATCGTATGTTCGCCTATTCCTCGTGATAGATGGGAAGAAAATAAGATAGCGCGTGACACGGATGGATATCCGAAATGGGCAAAAGAAGTAGCCGCTCGCGAAGGGGCGACATTTATTCCACTGCACGATTTGGTTGCTGATTATTATGATCAAATAGGACGGGAACAGGTGAGAGCCTATTTCCCCGACGACCATACGCACACTGATTTGGAAGGTGCAAAGAAGAATGCAGCGCTGCTTGTAGAAGCGATAAGGAAAGTCCCTAAAATGGGTTTGAAAAAATTTATTAAACGAAAATAAGCTGATTTGGGATAGCTGATCGCTGAAAGCTGTCAGCTAATACCTAATTGCTAATAACTAATAACGATGAATAAAATACGCAATAGAAACTTACGGAAAACGCTAACAACACTATGCTGCTTGTTAGTGATTGGCTTACCTGGTTATGGGCAAAAATTGCCAAAGAAAGACGAAATATTACAGCAGCTTCGGCTGGCTAATAACTATTTTATGGAGAAATGGCCCGACGCGGGGAAAACAATCATTACGAATAAAGAGCGCCCGGCGAATATCTGGACCAGGGCGGTGTATTACGAAGGCTTGATGGCATTGTATACAATTGATGCTGATAAGCGTTACCACAACTACGCTACGCAATGGGGAGAAAAACACCAATGGGCACCTGCACGTGATTTGTTTACGCGCAATGCGGATAACCAATGCTGCGGTCAAACGTATATCGACTTGTATCGCTTAGATAAGCAAGCTATTCAGATCAAAGCGATTAAAGATAACATCGATGCGATGGTCAATAGCGATCAGGTAAATGATTGGGATTGGATCGACGCCATACAAATGGCTATGCCTATATTCGTAAAGTTGGGAGTAACCTATAATGAACCGAAATATTTTGATAAAATGTACGCACTGTATGCGTATACTAAATACAAAGAGGGCGGAAATGGTTTATACAATCCCGAAGATAAACTGTGGTGGCGCGATAAGGATTTTGTTCCGCCTTACAAAGAACCAAATGGTGAAGATTGCTACTGGGCACGTGGTAATGGCTGGGTAATAGCGGCTTTGGTGCGGGTCTTAGACGAATTGCCAAAAAGTGACGCGCATTATCAGGAATATTTAACGGATTTGACCAATATGCTAGCGGCATTGGCTCCTCTGCAACGGAAAGACGGCTTTTGGAATGTAAGTTTACACGATCCTACGCACTTTGGAGGGAAGGAAGCGACGGGAACAGCGCTATTTACCTACGGAATGGCTTGGGCGATCAATAAAGGCTTGGTGGATAAAAAGGTATACTTGCCGATCGTAACCAAGGCTTGGAAAGCGTTGTCAAAGGAATCCTTACATAAGAATGGTTTCTTGGGGTATGTACAAGGCACCGGAAAAGAGCCGAAGGACGGCCAACCGGTTACCTATACCAGCAAACCCGACTTCGAGGATTACGGCTTGGGTTGTTTTCTACTGGCCGGAACGGAAGTGTATAAATTAGCTAATAGCCTTTAGACATAAGGCATTAGCGATGTGTTAACTGCTAATAGCTATAAGCTAATACCTCAAAATGAAAATCGCTTTTAAAATGAAATTAATGCCGGGATTCCAAGAGGAATACAAAAAAAGGCATGATGAAATATGGCCGGAAATAAGCGCACTGCTAAAAGAAACAGGCGTAGCCGACTATTCTATTTTTTTGGACGAAGAAACGAATACCTTGTTTGCGGTACAAAGGCAAAATGGCAGTTCTTCGCAGGATCTGGGAGATCACCCATTGGTAAAAAAATGGTGGGCCTATATGGCGGATATTATGGAAACAAATGCAGATAACTCGCCCGTGAGTAAACCTTTGAAAATGGTGTTTCATTTGGAGTAGACAGTAGTTAATAGGGAGTAGTTAATAGGGAGCAAGGAGTATGACCAGTTCCCAACTAACAGGTTCCCAACTAACAGGTTCCCTTGTTCACTAATAAAGATGTTAAAAAAACTTCAATACATATTCATTATAAGTCTCGCGCTAACAGCAGGATGCCAGCGCGAACCCGATACCCTTTGGCCGGAAGTTACTAAAGAGATGAAACCTTGGACGCGCTGGTGGTGGATGGGAAATGCGGTAGATAGTGCAAACTTACGTAGCCTCCTTCAGGAATATCAACAACGCGGTTTTGGCGGGGTAGAAATTGCACCCATATATGGAGCAAAAGGTTATGAAGATCAATACATAGAACACCTTTCGGACGAGTGGATGAAGCGCTTACGGTTTACCTTGCAAACGGCCGATAGCCTGGGGATGGGGGTCGATTTAACTAATGGTACCGGTTGGCCTTTTGGCGGACCGCAAGTTGATACAGCCGATGCGGCTACCAAGCTAATAGTAGGCACGTATAAATTACAAGGGGAACAACCGTTGCAAAAAAAGATTAGGTCTTCAGATCCGAAACAACCCAACGCTCCCTTAATCTCTTTAACCGCATATGGTCCCGATAATAAAACGCTTTTATTGACAGATAAAGTGGATAGCTCCGGTACACTCCATTGGATGGCCGATAAGGGCACGTGGGAATTATATGCTTTATTCCTAGGTAAAACTAAGCAGCAGGTTAAACGTGCCGCACCAGGTGGTGAAGGTTTAACGCTCGATCACTTTTCGAAAGGGGCACTGGATCGCTATCTTCAACCGTACACACAGGCATTAGGTAAAGAGCGTATTGGAATAAGGGCTTTCTATAACGATAGCTATGAGGTGTATGGAGCAGACTGGACGGAAGCACTGTTTAAAACCTTCCGAGCTAACCGAGGTTACGATCTACGGTATTATGTACGCGATTTGCTAAGTCGGGATTCAACCGAGCAGGTCGCGCGTATCAAATCTGATTATCGCGAAACGGTGGCAGAGATGCTTTTAGATAATTTTACCAGGCATTGGACTCATTGGGCGCATGAACAGCATGGTATTACAAAAAACCAAGCGCACGGTTCGCCAGGTAATCTCTTGGATTTATATGCGGCGGTGGATATACCGGAGGCAGAAACCTTTGGTTCGAGTTATTTTCCGATACCGGGGCTGCGTCGTGATAGCGCCGATATACGTAATGTGGATCCCGATCCAATGATGTTAAAATTCGCTTCTTCCGCTGCGCATGTAACCGGTAAGAATCTGGTGTCGAGTGAAACCTTCACCTGGCTGACGGAACACTTTAAAACGTCCTGGGCGCAATGTAAACCGGAAGTGGACCAAGTGTTTTTGGCCGGGATTAATCATGTGTTTTACCACGGTACGACTTATTCTCCGCGAGAGGTGCCTTGGCCGGGATGGCTCTTTTATGCGTCCGTGAATTTTGTGCCGGCTAATAGCTTATGGAGCCATTTGGACGGGATGAACCGATATATTACCCGTGTACAGTCGATCCTCCAATCGGGAAAAGCGGACAATGAATTACTGATTTATTGGCCGATCTATGATATATGGCATCAGCCAAAGGGAGCTTTAAGGGCCTTGAAGGTTCACGATATCGATGAATGGTTACATCCTACTGAATTCTATAAGCAGGCTTTGCAATTACAGGAAGAAGGCTATTCTTTCGATTTTGTATCCGATCATTTGCTTGAAAAGCTGCAGGTTCAAGATGGAAATTGGGTGACAGGTAAGGAGTCCTTACCTTATCGTGCTTTATTGATACCGAAAACCGATAAAATGCCCGTAGAAACCTTAGAAAGACTTATTCACTTGGCGGAAAATGGCGCTACGCTTATTTTTCAATCCTTGCCGAAGGATGTTCCCGGTGCTCACGATCTGGAAAGGCGTAGAATGAAACTTGCTCAGGTCTTGGAAAATATAAAGAAGATGTCGAGGCAACCGAAGGTTGGTAAAGGTAAAATTTTAGTGAAAGAAATCTTGCGTGACGGTCTCCAGGAAGTAAGTTTGCCCGGGGAAGCCTTGGTGAAGACAGGACTGCGATTTGTTCGGCGGAAAGTTGGAACAGGTCACTATTATTACCTGGTCAATTTAACCGGAAAACGGGTGGACGAATATGTAACATTTAATGGAGCAGGTGCTTCTTGGTATATTTTGGATCCCCTTTCGGAAAAAACCGGAAGAGCAGCAATCATGTCTAAAAATAACCAACTGAAAGTGAGGGTACAGTTGGACCCCGGTGAATCTTGGATTTTGGCAGGCTTACATAAAGAGCACCAAGAACTGGTAGATTGGCAATACCTCGAAAAACCCACTGCGTCTATCGCTATAGAAGGAAAATGGCGATTAACCTTTAAGGATGGGGGGCCAACGATTCCAAAAGCACGAAATCTGGATCGCCTGATGCGGTGGACAGATCTACAAGATAGCGCAGCAAATAATTTTGCCGGAAAAGCCGTTTACATGTCTACTTTTGAATTACCAGCAGGCTCCGCAAAGGAATATGTTTTAAAGTTGGACAGCTTATTTGAAAGTGCTCGTATAAAAATTAATGGAAAAGATGCTGGATTGATTTGGAGCCTTCCTTATAAATTAAGACTTGGAAATCTTGTTCGTCCAGGGAAAAACACCATTGAAATCGAAGTAGCGAATTTAATGGCCAATCGAATCCGCTATATGGATCGACGGAAAATGAAATGGCGGGAGTATAATGGAAGTCAATTCGTCAACATCGACTATGAACCTTTCGACGCGTCAAACTGGAAAACAAGTCCTGCCGGCTTAGCGGGTCCGGTGTATATCGAATGTTACTAAACTGTTTCATGTGAAACTTGAACATATCATTTTGTAAGATTAATCATCTTATTAAGCGTTAATTTATTATTTTCAGGTATATTAAGGGTTTCTTTCGTGGAGACCCTTAGTCTTTTTACAGGACGGTACAGGTTGCTGCGCTTCTTGTTTTAACCTTTATTTGCTAAAACGTATACGCTTCCATGGAATCGTTGTGTTTCAACAATGCTGATTTTTTTACGCGGTTATTTTTTATACTTTAGTGAACTAAACAAACCGTATTATGATGAAGTATAACCAGTTTAAACCGCAAAAAACGGATAGAAGAACATTTTTGAGAAAATCAAGCTTGCTAGTGGCAGCGGGTACTTTGGCTTACCGTCAACCTTCATTCGCTGCTTGGCAGGTGAAGGAATCCGTGTTGAAGGTAGGATTGATCGGTTGTGGCGGTAGGGGGACAGGCGCTGCAGCTCAAGCTTTACAGGCAGATCCCCAGGTGCATATTACTGCCATGGGCGATATCTTCGAAGATCGTCTGGAACAGGCGCTCAACGCGTTGTCGCAAATAGATGAGAAACGGGTGAAGGTGGACAAGAAGCACCGTTTCATCGGGTTCGACGCTTATCAAAGGGTATTGGAGGCCGATGTGGATGTCGTATTGTTGGCTACACCTCCCGGATTTAGGCCTGATCATTTAGCCGCAGCAGTAAAAGCAGGGAAGCATATTTTCTGCGAAAAGCCCGTGGCTGTTGATGCGCCTGGTGTGCGTAAAGTGCTTGATGCCGTGAGGCAGGCAAAAGAGCAGCGTTTATGCCTCGTCTCCGGCTTTTGCTTTCGTTACGATTGGGCGAATAGAGCGGTATTCGGTAAAGTGCTTGATGGCGAGATCGGTTCGGTAAACACGGTGTCAACTTTTAGGAATGGAGGCGAGTTATGGTCGATTCCCCGACAACCGGATTGGTCTGAAATGACTTATCAATTGCGAAACTGGTATTATTATAACTGGCTTTCCGGTGATTTTATTGTAGAACAGGCCGTTCATAGTTTGGATATGATGTCGTGGGCAATGGGTGACAAGATGCCTGTAAAAGCAACCGGTACGGGTGGTCGTCAGGTTCGTACCGACGAGATCTACGGAAATATTTATGACCATTTTGCCATTGAATTTGAGTATGAAAATGGTGCACGTGGTTTTCACTTTACCAGACAACAGGCCGGCACGTCCAATAGAAATAGCGTTGAGGTCTTGGGAAGCGACGGCCGGGCTGTCGTTAATATAGGCGGTCCGATTGAAATTATAGGGAAAAACAATTGGAAGTATCGAGATAAAAAGAATAACATGTACCAAACCCAGCACGATGAGTTGTTCGCCGCCATACGCAAGGGTACACCCGTCAATGACGGCGAGTGGATGGCCAATAGTACCATGCTGGCTATTTGGGGTCGGATGGTGGCTTATAGCGGGCAAACGATCACCTGGGAGCAAGCCATTCAATCGGAGCACCGTTTAGGGCCCGCCATCGAGGAATATGCCTGGGATCTAAAATGGGAAGGCCCGGAAATAGCCGTACCGGGAAAAACGAAGTTTGTCTAGCCGGGCGAGAGCTAAAATGATTTTAACGATGAAGATATATAAATTTGTGCTTCCGCTGCTTTTGGCGCTCTGCTCGAATCATTTGCGAGTGTATGCGCAATCAGAAAGTTTGAGCTTTGGCCACACTGTTGCTTTGGAAAATATAATAAATAAGGAAGCAGGAGGGGAACATACCCTAAGATGGCTTAATGTCAACACGGACCCCGGTACTTGGTGGGTGGATGGCGAGCTTTTGAAATGTACAGGAAAGCCGATCGGCGTCATGCGTTCTGAAAAAATATACGAAAATTTTATACTGCACGTCGAGTGGTGCCATATGGAGGCGGGAGGAAACTCGGGTGTCTTTATATGGAGTGATGCCAAGCCGGACGCAAAAACTCGTCTTCCAGCCGGGGTTGAAGTCCAAATGTTGGAGCTTGATTGGGTCAATCAACACCTGCAGGATGGACGAAAACCGCCGATAGCCTATGTGCATGGTGAGCTTTTCGGTGCCGGTGGAACGACAACAATACCGGATAACCCGCGAGGTGAGCGAAGTAAATCCATAGAAAACCGATGTAAAGGAAAGGGAGAATGGAACACCTATGATGTGATATGTGTAGACGGAACGGTGAAACTTTCTGTTAACGGTCGTTTTGTAAATGGCGTGCGCAATGCATCGTCTAAAAAAGGCTATCTCTGTCTCGAATCGGAAGGTGCTGAAATTCACTTTCGCAATTTCAAAATTATAGAACTCCCGCCAAATGCGGACGTCCCAAAACCTAATCTTTAAAAATCAAAAACAACAAATTTATAATATAATCATGCATTCCTGTAAATCTTTTACCCTTATAGGTGTCCGTTTTTTTGCCATTCTACTCGTTTTATTCGCTTATGGAAATTTAGCTGCACAAGAGGTTAGACTCGTTCACTTGCAGGTTGAACATCTTCCGTCGCCTCTTGGTATCGATCAGGAGCATCCCCGATTTACGTGGAGATTTGAAACTGCAAAGCAAGGTTTCAAACAATCGGCTTATGAAATATATGTCAATAGCGATTCCGTTGCAACGCAGCGAGGCGAGGGGAACTTATATCAAAAGGGGAAGATTGTCAGCGATCAAACACTCGCACATTATGATGGGTCAGCACTGAAAGCCTTTACGAAATATTTTTGGAAAGTGAGAGCCTGGGATCGCCAAGGTAATGTATTAGAAAGTCCTGTTAGCTCATTCGAAACAGGCATCATGCAGACGGCTAATTGGAAAGGGAGCTGGATTTCCGATGGTCAGGACATACATGTAAAACCCGCACCTTACTTTCGAAAAACGTTTACTCCATCAAAGCCGATAAAATCTGCGCGTGCTTATGTTGCAGCTGCCGGGTTGCATGAATTGTATTTAAATGGCAAACGAATCGGAGACCATCGATTGGATCCGGCATACACACGCTTCGATCGACGGAATTTGTACGTTAGCTACGATGTAACGGAGCAAATCCAACAGGACAAGAATGCGATCGGTGTCTTGCTGGGAAATGGCTGGTATAACCATCAGTCAACGGCCGTTTGGTTTTTTGATAAAGCGCCATGGCGGGCACGGCCGACCTTTTGCTTGGACTTGCGAATTACTTATGAGGATGGTTCAGTTGAAACAATTGTCAGTGATAAAACTTGGAAAACCAGTACCGGTCCTTTGGTGTTCAACAGTATTTATACAGCAGAGCATTATGATGCACGCCTAAAGCAAGAGGGGTGGAGCAAAGCCGATTTCAATGATAGTACTTGGAAAGAAGTTTTTTACCGTGCTGCACCCTCACAGCAAGTGGTATCGCAGACGATGCATCCAATTCGAAATGTGAAGCAGTTGAAGGTTAAGGATTTTAAAAAATTGAATGATACGACGTATGTCTTTGATTTTGGCAAAAATATTTCAGGCGTTACGGAACTACATATTCAAGGGGAGAAAGGGACCGTCGTTCGCCTAAAGCATGGGGAGCGACTTTATGAAAACGGACATGTGGATATTTCCAATATTGATCAACATTACCGACCTACGGATCATAGAGATCCTTTTCAGACCGACATAGTTATCCTTAGTGGAAAGCATGATCATTTCATGCCTGCCTTTAATTATAAAGGGTTTCAATACGTGGAAGTAACGGCTAACCGTCCGATAACCTTGGAAGAAGAAAGTTTAACGGCTTATTTTATGCATAGTGATGTGCCTCAGGTTGGTACTATTCATGCCTCTAATCCCGTTATCAATAAAATCTGGGAAGCAACGAACCGTTCCTATTTATCAAATTTATTTGGCTATCCAACCGACTGTCCACAAAGGGAAAAAAATGGGTGGACGGGTGATGCGCACATCGCAATTGAGACAGGCTTGTATAGCTTTGATGCCATTACAATTTATGAAAAATGGTTGGCCGATCACCGGGATGAACAGCAAGCTAACGGCGTTTTGCCTTCCATTATTCCAACAGGCGGCTGGGGCTACGAATGGGGCAATGGTCCGGATTGGACGAGCACGATTGCCTTAATTCCCTGGAATGTTTACTTGTTTTATGGTGATAATAAACTGTTGAAAGACTCCTATTCTGCCATTAAACGTTATGTCGATCATATCGATGCTCTATATCCTAGCGGACTTACCACTTGGGGTCTGGGCGACTGGGTGCCGGTAAAATCAAAATCCCCTGTGGAACTATCATCTTCAATCTACTACTATGTGGATGCAATGATTTTAGCCAAAGCGGCCAAGTTGTTCGGAAAAGAAGAAGATGCCATACATTATGAGCAATTGGCGGGAAAGATAAAGGACGCTATTAACGCAAAATATTTAAATAAGGAAACGGGAATTTACGGACAGGGCGTTCAAACTGAACTAAGTATGCCGCTCTTTTGGGGTATAGTGCCTGATGATTTACGTGCAAAGGTGGCAAAAAATCTTGCAGAGCGTGTTACAGCAGATAACTATCATTTGGATGTCGGGCTTTTAGGAACCAAAGCCATCCTAAATGCTTTAAGCGAAAATGGTTATGCTGATATAGCTTACAAAATTGCGGCTCAGGAAGATTATCCCTCGTGGGGATGGTGGATTAAAAATGGTGCGACTACGCTTTATGAAAACTGGAATATCCAATCGGCGCACGATATCTCGCTTAACCATATTATGTTCGGTGAAATTGGGGCATGGTTATATAAAGGATTAGGTGGCATTAAACCAGACCCTGAAAAGCCGGGCTTTAAACATGTTCTTATCGAACCCCATTTTGTCGAGGGACTGGAAAGTTTTGAAGCTTCGCATATAGGACCTCATGGTAAAATCACAACGCGCTGGGAAAGGAAAGGAAAACATATAAAGCTTTGGCTGACGATTCCCCCTAATAGCGATGGAACATTGACGCTACCGTCTGGAGAGAAAAGAACGTTGGCTGCCGGTAGTCATGAATTTGATATATAAGGAAAAGGAACGTTTTTTTTAGTCACTTTTTTCCGCAAAAAGTAACCAAAAACTCATCGCTTGGAACTTTGCTACAAGCGGTAGTGCATCAACGTGCAAACCGCAAATTTCCTAGGCGATATTTCAGTAGAACGGAGAGATTTTGCCAAGCAGTGTAATACTTTGTAAACGATTTAAGATCTGCAAACTATGGCACGTTTGGTTAAGAGCACATGCTATTCGCTTTCGACAATGCCGCCTCCAAAATTTACGTCATGCAGTGGGAGGCACTAACATTCCTGTAAATTTTGCAGCGGCGAGTTTCTTTGACTACTTTCTTTGCGGAAAAGAAAGTAGTTGGCGATGTCGCTGCCATTAAGCGACAAAATTAATCCTTCCTTTATATACAACACTCGAGCTTTTCTTCTCTAATGCAATAGCAAAAATTTCCGTATCTTTGTAAAGAATCTCCAACACCGAATCAACCAATCAAAAACCGTCTTTTCCCTTTAAAATTACAATCTAGAAATCCACCTCAGGTCCACCTCAAGTCCACGTTATATCCACGTTACATCCACCTGTCCTCCGTTATCCCTTTTATTTCCATCCCTGTTCCATTGCTTTTCTTTAGTACGTATCTAGTACGGCTATCACTGGAATGACTTAAGTAGGGAACTAGTTAGGTAGTGATGAGTTATAAGTGATGAACGATGAATAAACCGATAGATCATAAACTCACCGACTTGTCAGTAGGCAGATGCTGTCTAAAGCTTACCGCTTATAGCCTAAAGCCTATAGCTTATAGCCGCTAAGGCCTTGAGCTAGGGAAATAAGCTGATATCCGAAAGCTGATATCCGAAAGCTGATCACTTAAATAAATGTTTTGCAGACGCTTAAATCAGGACGGTACAGGATAGCGGTCTTACTGTTTTTATTAGTTTTGCTATCTACCGAGTTAACCAATAATGAAGCCGATTTATAAGAACCTTTCAGATATAGATTTGGTAACGCGTTTAACGAACAATGACCAAGAAGCTTTTACTGAAGTGTATAATCGTTATTGGAAAAAACTTTTAACGGTCGCCAGTAACAAAGTAGAAAGATTTGAAGACGCGGAAGAAATCGTACAGGATATTTTTGTGAATCTTTGGAATCGGCGACAGGAATTGGAAATTCATACTTCACTGAGCAATTATTTAGCAGTATCGGTTAAATATCGCGTCATCAAAATGTTGGATAAATACTTTAACAAACAGCATTACATCAATAGCTTGGTATCCAGTAGTTTTGTTGATAACTCAACGCAAGAGTGGCTGCAATTTAATGAATTGTTTAGCCAATTAAACCTTTATGTGCGCGATTTACCCGAGAAATGTAGGCTTGTCTTCAAATTAAGTCGAGATCATGGTTATTCTCAAAAACAAATTGCGGAAGAATTAAAGATTAGTGAGAAGACTGTGGAAGCTCATATGGGCAAAGCAATACGCGTTCTGCGGGCAAAACTAAGCCATTTTATATTTACCCTTCTATAACCAATACTGCTCATTTCAGCAGTACGAAAATATTTTTAATTTTTTTTTAAATCGAAGTAAGGGATTTGCTTTCCACAAAGGACATCCTTATAAAGACCAATTATTTACAATGAAATATAGCGCACGATATCAGGAACTAGCTGCGAAGTGGTTAAGTAACACGATCAGTGAGGAAGAAAAAAAAGAGTTCGCCGCCTGGTATAATGAGGGGCAGGATGAGGAGCTTATTATTCAATCAAAATTTGCCGGTAATGAAGAAGCCTATCGGAAACAGTTGTTCGACAAAATTAAGCACTTAACTTCCCTAAGTGATAACAAGGTTGGTCCGAGAAGCTTAAATAAGCGGTGGATGTATGTCGCTGCGTCTATCATTAGCCTTACGGTAATTGGAGCTTTAATTTACCTTGATAGGCCTGATACACAAAGGAAGGAATTGGTTAAAAAGGAAGGTTCGATCCCCAAAAAAGAAAGAGCTTGGAGCGATGATAAAACGATGCTGCGTTTATCCAATGGAGATGTTGTTAACCTAGACGATGTGCCTGTCGGCACGTCGCTAAATGTGGAAGGGGTAACTATACATAAGTCAGAGGAAAATGTTATCCGCTGTGTTAGTGATCGCAAAGTTTCTGCACGAGATGGGCAAGCATATAGTACCATTATTAAAACACCGGTGGGTAAAGACTATAAATTGGTATTGGCAGACGGTAGTGTGGTGTGGTTAAACGCGGCATCTGAAATTCGTTTTTCACTCCATTCATGGGGTCAGCGGCGTGTTAAACTAGACGGTGAAGCTTATTTTGCAGTGGATCCTGCCGAAGGAAAGGCCGTTCCTTTTATTGTCGAAACGAGGCAGCAAGAAGTATACGTATTGGGTACTGAATTTAATGTTGATGCTTACCGCGACGAAAAATGGGCGCGCACCACGCTTGTTAAAGGTTCTGTTAAGGTGAAGCAAATGCATACAGATGCAGTAGCTATATTAAAACCTAATCAACAAGCCAAGGTTAGCCATCATATGTCGAAAATAAAAATAAGAAGTGTCGATGCCTCCGAGATCGTTTCATGGAAAAACGGCTACTTCAGTTTTCATGATTCGGACATTCAAAGCGTATTAAAGCAGTTCGCTCGTTGGTACGGTGTCGAGGTAATCTACCGGCGAACCGAGTTTGCGGAAACCTATGTGGGTAAAATTCCACGATCATTAAGTCTGACCGAGGCGATCAGCGTATTGGAAACCGTTGGTGTGAAATGTAAAATGGAGGGTAAAAAATTAATTATTATATAATTATTCAATTCAAAAAAAGGAGGGGTCATGTATGAGCTTTAGTGTATAAAATCACAAAGCGGATTTACATAAATAAACCGATAGTGTTGCGAGCACTATCGGTCTCAATGAGGGTAAATCTGAGTCAATTAGGCATAGCGTGATGAGCTATATTCTTTAACCAAGATAAACCACAAACCTTGCAAAATTATGCAAATTAATCAATTTGACAAAAGACTGTATCTGTGCAGTCTGTGCATCAGCGCGAAGGATACTTTATTAAAAGATAGGCGCTGGTTAGAATACCTAAAAAATCTTTTTTTCATGAATATGTGGCTAGCGGTATTAACCACCGCCTGTTTGCAAACGACAGTTGCTGAAACGATTTTGGCACAAAAGGTTAGTCTAAATCAAAAAAACGCTACGGTAGCGCAATTGCTGGTCAATATTGAACAGCAAACAGGCTATACGTTCTTTTACAGAAAAAATGATATCGAGTTAATGAAGCCGCTTAATGTCTCATTGCAGAATGTCAGTGTTGAAACGGCCTTGAACTATATTTTCAAAGACCAACCCTGTAGCTTTCAAATCAAAGATAAATTAATCGTCCTTCAGAAGCGACTTGTTAACAACGAACCGGAGCAGTTATTGCAACAGCAAGAGCATACTGTTTCGGGTACCGTCACAGACTCCTCGGGGATGCCGATTCCAAGTGTATCGGTGCTTATTAAAGGTTCCACAAAAGGTACATCAACCAACACGGATGGCGTTTATCAGATCAAAGTCAACCCCGGACAAGCATTGGTATTCCGTGCTATTGGCTTTCAGGAGAAAGAGATGCAAGTAGGAGAAGAGGCTCGAATCGACGTCGTGCTGGACGCCTCATTTGAAGGACTGGAAGAAGTGGTTGTTGTTGGCTATGGTAGCCAGCAACGTCGAGATGTTACCGGGTCAGTGGCTCCTATATCGATGGAAAATGTGCGTGGGCAAGCCATATCAAGTCCGGACCAAGCACTTACGGGGCAGGTTTCCGGTGTTAATGTAAGCACCTCAAATGGTACACCTGGTGGAGGACCCCGAATACAAGTAAGGGGAATTGGTGCCATTGGTGCCGGTAGCGAGCCTTTATATGTTATTGACGGTTTTCCAATCCCTTCGTCTTCCGGACAGCAGTCTAACCCAATGAGTGCACTGAATCCACAAGACATTGCATCGATGACGGTCCTAAAAGATGCTTCGGCAACTGCCATTTATGGTTCTCGAGGCGCGAATGGTGTCATCATTATTACAACAAAGCGGGGTTCGAGTGGAAAGCCGAATATCCAGTTATCGGCAAGTACAGGTCTTCAGGAAGTACCGCAAACCGGGCGCCCGGATTTAATGAATGGACAGGAGTTCGCTCAATGGCGCAAGGAGGCGATTATGGATAAAATTCGCTTTGAAGAAGGCCGTGAACCAACATTGGAAGATGTACCGGAAATCTATCGAAATCCTGAATTAATTGGAGAGGGAACAAACTGGTTTGATGAGGTCACGCGTGTGGCCCCCATGACTGACCTTAACTTAAGCGTTTCGGGCGGTACAGAGAAGATCAAAACCTATATTTCGGCAGGCTACTTTAATCAGGAAGGGGTGATGCTGAATACGGGGTTCGACCGGTTTTCACTTCGTACCAATGTCGATGCCAATTTATCGGATCGGTTTAAAGTTGGATTGAATGTGTCGCCTTCTTTGACCTATACACGGGGCGGCGTGAGAGGTCAGGGCCGCGACGAAGGTTTTGATATTGCAAGTCCCATCCCATCCGTATACAATCCGGACGGCAGTTATAATGCTTATATCCAATCCCCGGGAACCTTCGGCGTACCCAATCCGGTAATGGTGCTGAATGAGACCACCAATAAAGCGAGTCGAATTAAGGTGTTAATGAATACCTATGCTGAGTATAGCATATTAAAAAATTTGCGGTTCAAAACAACCTTTAATGTCGATTATGAGGACGGAAACAGCGAATATTTCCGCCCGTCGATCTTAGGAAACCAAAATGCCGCCCCTCCTTCGGTACCGAGCGGACGCTTTATACAATCGAAATACTTAAACTGGTTGAATGAAAATACCTTGAATTACGACCTCAGTACCGACAATGGACATTCATTGACTGCGCTTGTTGGTTTTAGCGTTCAATCTCAGAAAAATCAATCGGCCGATTTTACAGGAAATCAGTTCCCCGATGATGATATCGAAACCCTAAACGCTGCTGCTCGCATAACCGGTGGGACGGATAAAAGTGATTGGTCTTTGATATCGTATCTCGCCAGGGCAAATTATGCGTATTTGGATAAGTATTTGGTAACCGCAACGGTACGGAGCGATGGTTCATCACGCTTTGGTTCGAATAATCGCTGGGGTGTCTTCCCTTCTTTGGCCTTAGGATGGCGGATTTCGAATGAAAATTTCTTAAAAGATGTGCCTTGGTTGAATGAACTTAAAGTACGTGCATCATACGGTTTTACAGGAAACTTTAATATTGGAAATTACTCCTATATGAGTAATATCGGAACGAATGATTATGTATTTAATGGCACTTTGGCGAGCGGCCGTGTGATGAATACTTTAGGGAATCCAAATTTAGGCTGGGAAAAAATGCGGGAATTGAATACGGGTATCGATTTCGTAGGATTCGATAATCGCTTGACTTTCAGTGTAGATTATTACCATCGCAATACACAAGACCTATTGTTAAATGTTGAGATTCCTGAATCGTCAGGTTTCAGTACCGTTACGGAAAATAGAGGCGATGTGCTGAACCAAGGTCTTGAGCTGGGCATTAATTCCGTGAACATTGCAAAAGACCATTTCAGTTGGAGCACGAATATTAATGTGTCTTTCAATCGTAATAAGGTGCTTGCATTAGGCCGAAGCAGCGATCCGATTTATTCAGGTACCAGCAGCGAGGGCAACCCGACCAATATCACAAAAATTGGCAGTCCGGTAGGTATGCTATTTGGTTATGTGGTAGAAGGAATCTATCAAAATGAAGCAGATTTGGAGCGATATCCGTCTTTCCCGGGGGCCATACCGGGTAATATGCGCTTTAAGGATGTGAATGGCGATGGGCAGATCACGCCGGTAGAAGATTTTGACGTCATTGGAAATCCCTATCCCGACTTTACATGGGGTGTTACCAACACGTTAAAATACAAACAGTTTGATTTTCGGGTATTAGTAGTAGGATCTGTAGGTGCTGAAATGCTGCGAGCAACGAACTTTTACACCGGCAATATCGATGGTGTCTTTAATGTTAGAAAAGAAATTGCCGATCGATGGCGATCGCCGGAGCAGCCAGGTAGCGGACGGGTGCCTACCACTAATGGAACTGGTCGTGGTCGTGTTATGTTTCGTGATACGCATTCGTATTCAGTGGAAAAAACCGATTATGCTTGGATAAGAAACATTACGTTGGGCTACACTTTACCCAATGGGATCGGGAAAAATAAATTTATTCAGCAGGTGCGTCTCTATGGTACGGTTCAAAATGCTTTCTTATTTACCGGATATAGCGGTAATCCGGAAGGGACGAATTACAATCGGGAAGATACAGGGGCCTTGGTACCGGGTATAGATTATTCCAATTATCCTGTCCCACGCATATTTACCTTGGGTGCGAATTTATCCTTTTAAGCTTAAACACGGACATTAAAAGAAAATTATTCTCATGAAGATCAGAATCTATATAGTAGGATGTTTGCTATTGCTTAGTGCATCCTGTAAGAATCTACTGGACGTAGAACCTTACTCATTTTCAAGTGATCAGAATTATTATCAAACGGAGGGACAGATTTTAAGAGCTGTCAATGGAGCATATGCATCCTTACAGACTTTATATACAAGTGATTTCTGGGCGCTGACCGAAATGCGCGCAGATAATACCAACTATCAGTTCGACGAAACAGATCGGGGGGCGCAGCAACGCGAGGAGATTGATGAATTCATGATTACTTCAACCAATAATTATGTCAACACGTGTTGGCGAATTTTATACGATAATATTCAACAGACCAACGTTATATTGGATCGGGTAGATGCCGTTCCTTTTGCGGATGAAACGTTAAAAAATAGATATATTGGAGAAACGAAGTTTCTAAGGGCCCTACAATATTTTTACTTAGTTCGTCTTTTTGGCAAGGTGCCTTTATTGATTCATGAAGTTGCCGAACCCGAAAAGGCCTTTTCAGAAGGACGCGCAGCGATTGAACAGGTTTATGAGCAGATTATAAGCGATGTGCAAGGAGCCGTGGCAAGTTTACCCGAGTCGTATAGCGGTGCAGAAATTGGTCGTGCAACAAAAGGCGCTGCGCTAACCCTATTGGGGGAGATTTACCTAACGAGGAAAGAATATGAGCTGGCCGCGTCCACTTTAACCCAAGTAACGACGTTAAACTATTCTTTGTTGCCTAATTATGCGGATAATTTTAATCCTGCAACAAAGAATAATGCGGAAGATGTTTTCTCTATTCAATACGATGCTGCATTACAAACTGAGGCAAGCAATTTTATTTTCATATTTGGCCCCAACAACGGGAAGATGCAGCTCACCGGCTTTCCCGGGAAACTGGGAGGAACAAACATCCCCACGCCAAGTATATGGAACGCTTATGAAAACGGCGACATTCGTAGAGATGCCTCTATTCAATTATTTGACGATCCGTCTAATGCGTCATTTCAAGAAGCGGTAGCTTTTGGTGGCAAAATCCCCTTTATTAAAAAATACTATCATCCACCTTTCTTGGAAGACGGTCGCGCTAATGAAAATTGGCCTATATACCGCTACGCTTACGTGTTACTCATGCTGGCAGAAGCGATAAACGAACAGGGAGGAGATCCTTCCCCTTATCTAAATCAGGTACGTGCAAGAGCCGGTTTACAACCACTTTCGGGTTTAAGTCAGACGGAACTTCGTGACGCGATTGCGCACGAACAAAGGGTAGAGGTTGCTTTTGAAAATCATCGATGGTTTCAACTACTTCGAACGGCTAAAGCGATCGAAGTGATAACGCAACACGGAATTGAAGAAAAGCAGCGACTATCTCGTTTAAGCAAGGCCTCCTATAACATACAGGAATATATGCTTTTATACCCAATTCCCGAGCGTGAAATTCGGTTAAATGGATTTGAACAGAATCCGGGATGGTAATCGTTTAATCAGGCACCGCAAAATGGATTTTTTTCTTTTTGCTAAAATGAGTGATGGACTAATGTTTTGTTGCTCGTTGCTACGATATTCTTCAAGGTCATTCAAGCATTTCTGAACGATTATGCCGGGATGGCGAATAGGGAATGATGGCCTTCCAGGATGAGCGTAAAGAAAATTCAGTTAGAAGGATAGGAAAAAACGTTCTGCGAAAAAGCGAAGGGATGGAATTGAGAGCGGGAGCGGCTCCGCAGAACGGTGTACGGGGAACGGAATTTTTAGCGAGAACTGGACAGCCTTGATTGTTTGGTTCTTTATGATCAAGCATAAAGAACAATCAATAAGAACAACTAATAACATAAACATCCTTTAGATGATAAATGCAGTAGCCCTGCCTTTAATGTATTATTCTAAAACAATTCAAGAAATCGTATATGCAATCATATAAGCGTAACGTGTTATGGCTGGCACTGATCATATCGTTGATCTTTGTTGGCTGTCGCGAAGAACCGGAAAAAATAATAGAAGTAGACCCTAAAGTAAAAAAAATCGTTTTGCCACCTGATTTTGTGGCCGAACATATTTATAGTCCTTCAGACAATGAATTGGGCTCTTGGGTGGCTATGACATTCGACCAGAAGGGACGAATGATCACATCCGATCAGTTTGGTTCGCTCTATCGTATCGAATTACCGCCTATCGGTTCGGATTCAACGGTGAAACCGGTAATCCAAAAACTTGACTTTCCTAAAGTGGAGGAATCCGGGAAGGATACTACTGATAAAACGATCGGGATGGGTTTCGCTCAGGGACTTTTATGGGCACATAATAGCCTGTATGTTATGGTGAATCATAAAGCAAATGACGAGTTTTCAAAGGGTAGTGGTTTATATCGCCTCCAGGACACAGACAATAACGACCAGTTTGACAAAATTACTCAATTGGTCGCATTGGAAGGGGCGGGTGAACATGGACCGCACAGCGTCGTCTTAGGTCCTGATAGTACATCCATCTATGTAGTAGCTGGCAATTTTACCGATCTCCCGCAAATGGATCACTACAAATTACCACCCACTTGGCAAAGGGATAATCTCTTCCGTATGATTTTAGACCCTCAAGGGCACGATGCGGATAGCTATGATAAGGGTGGATGGATTGCCAAAACAGATTCCGTGGGTTCGCAGTGGGAACTGATTAGTTCCGGTTTCCGAAATCCTTTTGATATTGCTTTTAATCGGGAGGGAGAGCTCTTTACTTATGATTCGGATATGGAATGGGATTTTGGAATGCCTTGGTATCGTCCGACGCGAATTTGCCATGTAACCAGTGGCGCTGAATTTGGTTGGCGAAAGGGCAATGATAAGTGGCCGGCGTACTATCCCGATAACTTACCGGCGCTGTTAAATATCGGACAAGGATCACCAACGAATCTGATGTTCGCTTATAATGCCCGATTCCCGGAAAAGTACCGAAATAGCCTGCTGGCTTTTGATTGGAGTTTTGGTATGATTTATAGCATACAGCTTGGGGCAAAAGGGGCAAGCTATCAAGCCAAAGCAGAGGAGTTCATTTCCGGCTCACCGCTCGCCTTGACCGACGGTGAAATCGGCCCGGATGGTGCCTTGTATTTTTTAACAGGGGGAAGAAAACTGGAATCAGATCTTTATCGGGTCTACTATAAGGACTTCAAAAAAATAAACCTCGATAAAACAAAAGAAAACCAGGCTCAGACAAGCTATCTGCACAAGCTTCGGAAAGAATTAGAGCAGTATCACCATGCCGCTGCTCCCGGTACGGCCGCTAAGCTTTGGCCCTATCTTAAATATAAAGACCGTTTTATACGTTATGCAGCCCGGATAGCCATTGAGCATCAACCGGTGGCAAGCTGGATAGACTTAGCCCTGCGTGAAAGAAATGTGACAACTTTAACAGAGGCGATGATCGCTTTGGCGCGAACGGGTGAGCCGGCATTACAAAGCAGCATGCTGAAAAAAATGGCAACGGTTGAGATTGCCAGTTTGCCATTGGTCATGCAGCAAAATTTGCTTAGAGCTTATGAACTGACGATCGCGCGCTTAGGTATTCCTAAAAGGCAGGACAAAGAGATGATTGTCTGGCAGCTGGGAAATTTGTATCCTTCCGGGAATAACGCATTAAATCAACAATTAAGCAAGATCTTGGTCGCCCTTGATGCCAAAGATGTGGTGGAGAAAACCGTTCCTTTATTGTATACGGCTAAAGATGATACGGCCGGTAGGGAAACCGTTACACAGTCTTCCGACCTGATTTTGCGGAACCCACAATACGGCTTGGATATTGCCAATATGTTAGCCAAAATGCCACCTGCACAGCAAATCTATTTTGCTACCGTATTGAGTGTGGCAGAAAGCGGGTGGACAACGCAACTGCGCGAGGTATACTTTAAATGGTTTTACGATGCCTTTGGATATAAAGGGGGCAATAGCTATATCGGCTTTTTGGACAGAGCGCGAAAACGGGCCTTACAAAAGGTTGGGAAAAGTGAATACGTCCATTATAATAAATTATCCGGCGATTCGCTTTTGAGTGCTACCGGCACTTCCTTGGCTTTTGAGGGAGAAGGACCAAAGGGTCCGGGTAAAAATTGGAAGATGGAGGATGCCCTGCCGATTGTCGAAAAAGACTCAGGCGATCGTGATTTTAAAAGAGGGGCAGCGCTATTTGCCGCGATTCGTTGTAAATCATGCCATACGGTACAGGGTGAGGGTGGTTCTATCGGGCCCGACTTAACGCAGCTGGGTACACGTTTTACCATGAAGGACATTTTGGAATCAGTTATCGAACCCAATAAGGTTATTTCAGATCAGTATGCCTCTACGGTCTTTACGCTGAAAGATGGCAGTTCTATTTTAGGCCGACTTAAAAATGAGGACGAAGAGAATTATTATGTATCGCAAAACCCTTATGCACCACAGGTCTTAAAGCAAATCCCTAAGAAAAGTGTGACGGCTAGCAAGATAGCAGAAGTTTCCATGATGCCTCCGGGTACGATCAATGTATTAAATCCAGCGGAGCTTAAAGACCTGATGGCCTACCTGAAGTCGGGGGGAAATGCCGAAAGTGAATTGTTCAAACCCAAGAAAGCTAAATGATGGATGACAAGCAAAGAAGCAATTGGTTAGAAAAAGTCACTAATCCCAGTCAACTGGGTGGGATAGAAACCTCGGTGTTGGATAATGGCCTTGGGGCGGGAACCCGTATTGCTTGGATTAATACCGGCGCAGGCTTGCGGTTTAAGGTCGTCATCGATCGGGCAATGGACATCGCGGAGGCCTTCTTTAATCAGCATAGCCTATCCTGGTTAAGTCGGTTAGGCGTCATGAAGGCACAACCATTTGCAGATCGCGGTACCGATTGGCTGCGAACTTTTGGAGGTGGTTTATTAGTAACCTGTGGGCTTACTCATACAGGTGGGCCCGAGCAGGATGATTTTGGTGCACGCGGTTTACACGATCAAATCAGTAATTCACCTGCTGAAATAATCGCTGTTATCCAACCGGATCTGCGTGATGCTGAACCTACGATGTCTATGACGGGAATCATCAGGCAAGGGCACCCGCTAGGGCCTAATCTTGAGCTAAAAAGGACGATTCGGGCTGTATTGGGAAAGCCCGCAATCTATATCGATGATCGTATCACCAATTACGGGAATACGGCCGTACCTCATATGCTACTCTATCACTTCAATTTCGGTTGGCCTTTAGTGGACGAAGGAAGCCGACTGTTATGGCATGGGAGCTGGGAAGCACGAGAGACGGGAGCAAAAAATAAGCTCTTTAAAGAAGGCCAAGCCTTCAAAAAATGTAGCGCGCCTTTGTCGATCCATAACGGACAAGGGGAAGAGGCTGCCTTTATCGACGTCAAGAGTGATCCGAACGGGAAATGCCAGTGTGGTGTGTATAACGAGCACCTCGGCTTGGCTGTTTCCTTATCCTTTCAAAAAAGCCAGCTTCCTTGGCTAACAAACTGGCAGCATTGGGGGCGGGGCGAATACGTTACCGGCTTGGAGCCGGGTACGCATCCACCGATTGGTCAACATAAAGCGAGAGCACAGCAGCAATTGATTTTATTGAAACCGGGCGAATCGCGTGGTTACACGCTAACGCTTGACGTGATCAGCCAACAGGCGGCTATTGAAAAGCTGCTTTCAACGTATACAGACGAATTGTAAACTTTTAAATAAATATAGGATGAATATTATTCAAAAAGCAATGGAACAGGGAGAGGGGATATTAAGATTAGCACCCAATTGGGTGCCCCGATCTTTCTGTGTACCCGGTAGGCGTATTAAATTACATCCGGACGATTACTACATATTGGGTGGCGAACGAGGGGGTGTTGACGAACGCTGGCTCTCATCCACGACACCCGCTAAAAATGGCCCATTAACAGGCGAGCACGAGGGCTTAAGCTTTATTGTGTATGAAGAGGGTTCTACCGTGCAAAAGGCCCTGCTCCGTGATGCTGTTGAACTACTCAAAGGCGAATTAATCGGTCAACGTCTATGGGATGCTTACAAAAGCTGGCCGATGTATTCCAAATTTTTTGACAATATGGGCCCACTTCCACATCATATCCATCATAATGATGAGAAAGCAGCACTCATCGGTCAACAGGGCAAACCAGAAGCCTATTATTTTCCGCCACAGCTGAATAATCATGGGGGCGACTTCCCTTATACGTTTATGGGAATCGCGCCCGGTACAACGAAGGATCAAATAAAAACTTGTTTAATGAATTTTTCAAAAGGCGATAATAAGATTACCAATTTTTCACAAGCATTCCGCTTGGAGCCTGGTACGGGGTGGGACGTCCCACCCGGTTTGCTTCACGCACCGGGCAGTTTATGTACTTATGAGCCGCAGAAAGCTTCGGATGTCTTTGCGATGTACCAATCGCTCGTCAACGAGGCCGTTATACCCGAAGAGCTATTATGGAATGGTACGCCCAAAGAGCGTATCGGCGATTTTGACGAATTGCTGGATGTGATCGATTGGGAGTTGAACGTAGATCCCCATATGATGAAAAATCGCTTCATGCGTCCTGTGCCGGTAAAATCAATGGCGGAGATGAGAGAAATGGGTTATGAGGAAAAATGGATATGTTATAAGTCTGACGCCTTTAGCGCGAAGGAACTGACCATTCTGCCAGGCCAAACGGTGACGATATATGATGGCGCCGCCTACGGATTGATTATGATGCAAGGCCGTGGAAAGCTAGGTATTTGGGAGGTTGAAACTCCGGCGCTCATTCGGTACAACCAGCTTACGAATGATGAGTTTTTCGTATCGGAAAAGGCTGCAGTAAATGGTGTTACCATCAGCAATTATTCACGTGTTGATCCGATGGTCTTATTGAAACACTTCGGTCCTGCTAATCCTGATTTAGATAAAACCAACTTTTAGGCAAAATCCAAATTCATTGCAAAACAATCAAATTATGAAGAAGAACAATTTTCCCAAACTACATAATGCTACCTGGCCCGGTGTTGTTGGAAAAGGTGAAGGAGCTGAACCAATCATTTCGCTGGATACGCTGCTGGAACGGACGGCAACAGCGGTGGTGGATGGTGTTAAGTTCGACGGTATAGATTTGGGTCTTTTCGACGAGCATATTCGGATGGACGCTTCCGATGACGAAATCAAACAATTGGTGGATAAAGTAGGGACACTCGACCTCGTAATCGGCACCTTGGTAGCGCCGGTTTGGCCCCCTTCGGGCGGAGCAGCAATGGGATATGCGGAGGAGCGAAGGCGCTTCGTGGACGTGGTACGCAGGGCCTGCCGTTTCGGTGAAAAATTGCGAAAATTAGGAATCAGGACGAATAATGTAATCCGCATTGATTCGGCTTCGAGTGTAAATGAGTGGCTAAAAAATCCAGTGGCAAATAGCAAACTGATAGCACAAACCTTTCGCGAGGCTTGTGATGTTGCCGAAGGTTTCGGAGAAAGGCTTGCGGCAGAGGGCGAAATATGTTGGGGAGGAATGCATAGCTGGCGGGTGATGTTAGATACCTTGGAACAGGTAAATAGGCCTAATGTCGGTTTTCAGGCAGATATGGCGCATACACTTTTATACTTGCTAGGGTATAACAGTCCGGAAGATCGCATCTTGCCGACAGATTTTGAATGGAGCGATCGAGGAACCTTTCAGGCGGGCTTACGCGAACTGACTGAACAGTTAAGACCCTGGACAATTGATTTTCATGTGGCGCAGAACGATGGCACCGTTTTCGGATCCGGCTCGCACGATAAGACCGGACGCCATTGCCTAGCGAGTGATCCTAATGGAAAGCTTGATATTGCTACGGATGCCGGGTTTTGGTTAAGAGATAGTCATGGTGAATTAACAAAAGCTTTTAACCACATCTGTTGGGATGGCTGCATGTTTCCCAATACGGTTATGGAAAAACAAGATACTTGGGAAGATATCTTAAGGGCTATGGTTCAGGTGCGGGAGCAGCATGGCTGGTACGCAGCTGAATAAGGTGTTTACTAAACATAGAAAGATCATGAAGAAAGAAATTAGAATAGGTTTGGTTGGATGCGGTTTTATGGGAAGAACACATACAAATGGCTACAAGAGAGTGGGCGATTTTTTTCCCGAACTTAATTACCGACCAATTTTAAAAGCTGTTTGTGCAAGAAATAAAGAAAAAGTAGCCGCTTTTGCCCAACAATGGGGGTATGAGTCTTACGAAACGGATTGGAATAGGTTAATAACCCGCAATGATATTGACGCGATTGATATCTGTACGCCCAATAATATGCACGCCGAAATAGCAATTGCTGCCGCTAAAGCAGGGAAAATGATTTTATGTGAAAAGCCATTGGCCCGAACGTTGCCGGAGGCAGCATCCATGGTTAAGGCCATTGAACAGGCAAGGGTAAAAAACACCGTGTGGTATAATTACCGCAGAATACCGGCTGTTACGCTGGCAAAAAAGATCGTTGATAGCGGCAAATTAGGTCGTATTTTTCATTATCGCGCTAATTTTCTGCAAGATTGGACGATTAATGAGCATCTTCCACAGGGAGGAAAAGCTTTCTGGCGTATGGATGCAAACGCCGCCGGCTCAGGAGTCACAGGCGATTTATTGGCACATTGCATCGATACGGCGATGTGGTTAAATGGTGCTATCAAGGATGTATCGGCTGTAACGGAAACTTTTGTTAAACAACGAATGCATGAGGAGACAGGGCGGCTGCAGGATGTAAAAATTGATGATGCCTGTATCTTTCATTGCCATTTTGAAAATGGCTCTCTTGGACTTTTTGAGTCGACACGCTACGCCCGTGGTCATAAAGCATTGTACACCTTTGAGATTAATGGGGAGCACGGCTCATTAAAATGGGATCTGCATGACTTGAACCGATTGGATTACTTTAACCACCGGGATGAGTCGGAGCTAAGGGGATGGCGATCGATTCTCGTTACCGATGGCGATCAACCTTATATGGATAAATGGTGGGTTCCCGGCCTTTCAATAGGCTATGAGCATTCTTTCGTACATCAGGTAGCAGACTTTCTGCATAGTCTGGAGAGCGGACAAGCTTGTGCACCAAGCTTTCGGGATGCCTTAGAAACGCAAAAGGTCTGTGAAGCCGTCCTTCATTCTGCCTCGTCCGGCCAATGGCAGCAGACGGATGTGGTATGGGCAGCGGAAACATAATAATTGATCTGAAAATCGAAATAGATTATGGAAAAAATAATAAAGAAGCGCTTCGAGCGAGACTTAATCGCTTGTTTACTGCTTATACTGCCGTTCGGCGCTTGCAGTCAATCCACCAGCGAAAGCAACAATAGCCATCAGGCGTCGGCAGACGGCGAATACGTGCTTATGTTTGATGGTCAGACACTCAGGGGATGGGAAGGTGATACGAGCTATTGGCGGGTAGAAGACGGAAAAATAATAGGTGAACGTAAGGCCTCTGACGAACCCTTGAAGCGGAATACCTTCTTGATATGGAAGGGAGGGCAACCCGCTGATTTCGACTTGACTTTGCAGTATAAAATTTCGGACGCCGGTAATAGTGGAATAAATTATCGGAGCGAACAGCTTGAGGATACGCCATTTGCCTTAAAGGGATATCAAGCCGATATAGATGGGAAAAATAACTATACCGGGCAACTTTATGAAGAGCGTAAAAGGACCACACTCGCTTATCGTGGACAGGTCGTTGAAGTCCCGGATGCTAATGGTGGTGAAGTAAAGAACAATGCCTGGACAGGATTGATGGTAAAAGGCACCCTTGGTGAAGACGCGAAGCTTCGGGCAGCGATCAAAGCAAACGATTGGAATACCTGTCGGATCGTCGCAAAAGGAAATAGCTTGCAACATTATATCAATGGTGTTTTGATGAGTGAAGTGCTTGACAATGACGGTAAAAATCGCCGTGATGCAGGCTTCATCGGTGTTCAGATTCACGTTGGTCCGCCAATGAGAGTGGAATTTAGGGATATGAAATTGAAAATACTGCACTAAAATCTATTGGCTATGTGGTGGTTACAGATACTGAATATTATTTTCTTTTTGTCGTTCTTACTCTTTGCTTATTTTAATTTAAACGACAAAGACTCTTGGTTATGGGTTCCCATTTATGTGTTAGCAGCGGTGCTCTGCGGACTTGCCGTATTGAATAGGTACTTCCATATAGTCTATTTAGGGGCCATCGGATTTTACCTCGCCTACGCCTCTATTCTCTTTTTTGTGAAGGATGGGGTGCTGGATTGGTTTACCAAATATAAGCGGCAGAGCATCGTGGAAAGTATGCAGGCCACGAAACCCTACATTGAAAAAACGCGGGAATTTTTTGGACTGCTGATTATCAGTACCGCATTGGGATTGAATTATTATGTAAGTGCCTGATCTAGAAAGATATGAACGAAGAAACTAAAAGCCAGCTTAATGGATTAGCTTATCGCATTGGGCAATTAAACTTTGAAATCAATGATTGGAAGTGGCTGGAGGAACAGCTTGGTAAGGTGAAGATGAGTTCCGATCATATTTATGGTACCTTTTCATCGCTGAGTAGAATATTACCGAAAAAGGCGGTTGAATTATTGGACGCGGATCGCGAAGCCTTGCAGTTGATCGCGCCGGGTTTTCAGATGCGTGCCTGGGATACGCATCGATTAGCGCGTATGTTACTACTGCTAAATTTAAGAGACTTGATGGAAGCTGATTATGTCCAGGTGTTAAATCATTTATTTGATTATGCCGATATATCCGAAATGGTTGCCTTATATAGTTCGCTGATCGTTTTGGAATACCCTGATCATTGGAAATCGGTCTGTGTGGAAGGAATTCGGATGAATATTGGACTTGTACATGAGGCTATTATGTATGACAACCCCTATCCCTTTTTCTATTTGGATAATGCCGCATGGAATCAACTCATCTTGAAAGCAATCTTTAATGACATGCAGTTAGCGTATATAGTCGGAATATATGCACGTATGAATGAACCGCTTATTTCGGCGCTTTTAGATTATGTAGCGGAACGTGAGGCAGCGGGTAGGACTGTAAGCCTCCCTGTGCGGAAATTGCTCAGTTTGAGCGAAAAGAACTATTCTTTTAACATGAATTAGTAGCGTAAAACTTATGTGTGGAAACCAATTGTTTATAAATGGGGAAGATGCGGTATCCCCTTTAAGTGTCGACTTGTTGGAAACGGTAAAAGAGATGAATTTCTTTGATCCGCACATCCATATGACATCCCGTACAACCGACGATTATCAGGCGATGGCGGATGCAGGTATTGTTGCCATTATTGAGCCAGCTTTTTGGTTAGGTCAACCCCGAACCAGCGCGCATACCTTTAAGGATTACTATAGTAGTTTGATCGGATGGGAGCGATTCCGTGCGTCGCAGTTTGGGATTAAACACTATTGTACGATTGGATTAAACGCCAAAGAGGCAAATAATACCGCTTTGGCGGCGCAAGTAATGGAATTATTGCCTTTGTTTTTACATAAAGAGGGGGTGGTGGGCATTGGCGAAATCGGTTTTGACGATCAAACAGCTGCGGAAGAGCATTATTACCGCCTGCAACTGGAACTGGCGAAAAAGGCAAGGTTACCGGTGCAGGTTCATACACCTCACCGCGATAAAAAACGAGGTACGCTTCGGAGTATGGAAATTGCTTTAGAGCATGGGTTGGCCCCTGATCAACTCATTATCGATCACAATAACGAGGAAACTGTTGAAGAGGTCCTGAACAGGGGCTTTTGGGCAGCTTTTACAATTTACCCTTTTACGAAGATGGGCAACGAGCGCATGGTAGAATTGGTGAAAAGATATGGAGCAGCGCGTATCATGATTAATTCGGCCGCAGATTGGGGGATTAGTGACCCCTTAGCGGTTCCAAAAACCGCGGCGCTCATGAAAGCGAAAGGAATCAGTGATGAAGAAATTCACCTGGTAACTTATCAAAATGCCATAACGGCTTTCGCCCGGAGCGGTCAACTTGATCCGCAGGATTTCGTCGTGAAAGCAAAGGTAGACCAACGCGAAAAGTTTGCGGGTAATAGTGTGCTCCGCGGAGGGCAGCAACCACGAATAGACAAGTCATCGATCATCATTAGCTAATATGGGAAAAATAAAATACTACCTACGGTTGTTGCGACCGGCAAACATTTTAACCGCTATAAGTGATGTACTGGCCGGGATAGCTTTGTCGACAGCCTCCAGCGATGCCGTCGGCATTGGCGAGACGGATATCCTGTGGCTCTGCATGGCAACGATCGGCTTGTATGGTGGTGGAATTGTTTTCAATGATGTTTTTGATGCGGCAATCGATCGATTCGAACGTCCCGAAAGACCTATACCCAGCGGAAAGGTCTCTGTTAGACAGGCTGCGCTGTTTGGAAGTCTTTTCTTTGTATTCGGACTTTTAGCTGCTTGTACGGTCAATATTGCAGCCGGTATGATTGCGGGCTTCATTGTATGCGCAGCACTTCTTTATAATAAATGGGCAAAACATCACCGGCTGTTTGGCCCACTGGTGATGGGACTTTGCCGAGGGGCTAATCTTTTGCTGGGAATAGCGATTGCTTCCCACAACCTGTTAGTTATGGGATACATATCGCTCGTGCCCATCGTTTATATTGCCGCAATCACCTTGATTAGTAGCGGGGAAGTTCATGGAGGTCGGAAATCCAACGCTATGATAGCCACCGGTGCATATACGCTCGTGATTGCGGCTATTGGCTTATTTGCATATATCCATCATTCTTTTGCTTATACCCTATCCTGTTTGGTTGTGTTGGTGATCGTCATCTATCCTCCCTTGTTTCGAGCCATGCTAGATGCCGATGCAGGAAACGTTGGTAAAGCGGTAAAAGCGGGTATCATCGGCTTGATCGTCGTGAACGCCGCTTGGGCAATGGCTAGCAGTGCCTTCGTCTTAACCGGAATCATCTTGTTACTATTGCCCCTTTCGATTTGCATTGCGCGATTTTTCGCGGTTACTTAAACAAAACTATCGCATGAAACACATTTTAAAGCAGCATTTGACAGTGACCTTTCAGTACGAGGTATACTTTAGTGAAAATATCTTTTCAATCGATAATTCTTTATTTAGGGATGCGCTAACGCCTTACCTAAAGCCTGGTTTGGTTCGTCAATTACTTTTTGTAATAGACGAGGAACTTAGCCTTGCTCATCCGGGCCTCCTCGAGCAAATCGATGTGTACTTTCAGCGGCAGGTAAATTTAGCCCTTGTGAAAGAAAAAATAATCATCCCCGGTGGCGAGGTAGCGAAGAATAGTCCGTACTACTTTAATCAAATTGTTGAGGCTATCCATCGGCATAAAGTCGATCGCCATTCATTTGTGGTTGCTATTGGTGGCGGAAGTGTATTGGATGTGGCCGGTTATGCCGCGGCTGTTTCGCACCGAGGGATCAAACACATCCGCGTACCCACCACCGTGCTGTCTCAAGACGATTCAGGGGCCGGCATAAAGAATGGAATCAATTTTTTCGGTAAGAAAAACTTCCTCGGAACCTTTGCACCACCGATTGCTGTTTTTAATGACTATCAATTATTAGAAACATTGAGCGATCGGCATTGGGTTGCCGGGATTGCTGAAGCGATTAAAGTAGCGCTTATCAAAGATGCAACTTTCTTTGAATGGCTGCGTGATCAGGTGGATGGTATTCTAAAGCGAAATGCTGATACCATGAAATATTTGATCTGGAGAAGTGCGCAATTACATATGGACCACATCGCAAGTGGCGATCCTTTTGAACTGGGATCTTCACGTCCCCTAGACTTTGGGCACTGGAGTGCGCATAAAATAGAACAGCTGAGTGACTTTCAAATATTGCATGGCGAAGCTGTTGCCATTGGTATTGCGCTGGATACAACGTATTCTTTTTTACAGGGATATTTAAATGAATGTGATTACAAGGAAATACTGCGTGTACTGCAAGCTTATGAATTACCTATTTTCCATCAACTATTAAAAGATGAAAGGGTCATATCCGATTTACTCGACGGTTTGGAAGAGTTTAGAGAACATTTAGGAGGTAAACTGACCATTATGCTGCTACGTGCGGTGGGTGTAGGTCTGGAGGTACATGAAATGGATCACGATCGGATTAGTGAAGCGCTTGCACGTTTAAAGAAGTTAGATGAAGCTCAACAACAAAGGAAATTGGTTTCGCTTCCAGATTAAATTTGAAATTATGTATACAGCAAATGGACATTTAACTTATTGTACGAATATACATGCCGGCGAAAGTTGGTCGGCACACTTTAAAGTGTTACAGACATTTCTTCCGGCGATTAAAGAGCAAGTAGCTCCGCTACAACGGATGGGGATAGGGCTCCGCGTTTCGGAAGAGGCCAGTCGAACATTGATTCAGCCAGCGGAGCTGGCAGCCTTTAAAGACTGGCTAAAGCAAGAACAGCTTTACGTATTTACTATGAATGGGTTCCCCTACGGTGCTTTCCACCAAACCAGCGTGAAAGACTTGGTACACCAACCGGATTGGACGACCAATGAACGTTTAAGTTATACAAAACGACTCTTTGACATCTTGGCTGTGTTGTTGCCGGAAGGAATGCATGGGAGCATATCAACCTCTCCATTAAGCTATAGGCATTGGGAACCGCACAATTGTCAGGAAAGGCGAAACGTAGCGACCCAAAACATCGTCGCTGTGGCGATCTATCTCCGACAGATTGAGCAGGAAAAAGGTATACACTTGCATTTGGATATCGAACCCGAACCGGATGGCCTTTTGGAAAATGGAGACGAGTTTTTGGATTGGTATATAAACGACTTAATCCCTACCGGTAGCCGCTTGCTTTCCGCTGCTCATCATCTATCTGATGTGGAAGCAGCAGGGATACTGAAGCGTTACATTCAGCTATGTTACGATGTCTGCCACTTCGCAGTGGGTTATGAACAACACGAGGAGATAATAGAAGCCATTAGAAGTGAAGGCATACAAATTGGGAAAATACAGGCCAGCGCGGCCATTAAAGCCTCCATGTCACCCCTAAGGGAAGATAGGAACCAGCTAAAGGAAGTGTTTAATGCATTTAATGAAGATACCTACCTCCATCAGGTGATTGCAAAAACCACCGAGAACGGTTTGATCCGATATCGTGATTTACCCGATGCACTCTTGGATGTGGACAACCCTGATGTGGAAGAGTGGCGGGCGCACTTTCACGTACCCTTGTTTATAGATAATTATGGAAATATTGCTTCTACACAAAACGATGTGCGGCAAATTTTAAGTTTGCAGCGATCAGCAAAATTGAGCGATTATATTGAGGTCGAAACCTATACCTGGGAAGTCTTACCGCAAGCATTGAAAATGCCTTTGGTAAGCTCGGTAGCTAGGGAAATTAACTGGGTCAAGGATCAAATTATTTAATGGAGATGTTACACAAGACCGTTGTACTGGATGTGGTTGGCTTATCAAGTTCCTTGATAGGAGAGCATACACCGTTTTTACAAGCTTATGCCACGGAACATGGATTGCAACCTATTGCGCCGATGTTGCCGGCGGTAACGACGTCGGTGCAATCCACCTATCTAACAGGCAAGTGGCCCAAGGAACATGGGATTGTAGGAAACGGTTGGTATGATCGGATCGATTGTGAAGTGAAATTTTGGAAACAATCGAATAAATTGGTGTTAAGCGACAAGATTTGGGAAAAAGCGAAGGAGCTAGATCCTGACTTTACATGCGCGCAATTGTTCGGTTGGTATAATATGTACTCGCAGGCAGACTACTCGGTTACGCCTCGACCAAATTACCTGGCCGATGGACGGAAAATTCCCGATTGTTATAGTCGGCCTGCCGAGCTGAGAGATTATTTACAACATCGGCTAGGGCAATTTCCTTTGTTTCAATTTTGGGGTCCTGGTGCAAATATTAAGTCAACCCAATGGATAGCCGATGCCGCCATGCTTACGGATAAACGTTTTGATCCGACTTTAAGCTTTATATACTTGCCGCATTTGGATTACGGTTTACAAAAATATGGCCCTCATGCCTCTGAAATAAGGAAGGATTTAATGGAAATTGATCGCGTTGTGCAACAGCTGGTCCATTATTATCAGGAACAACATGCGCGAATTATTATTTTATCGGAGTACGGAATTTGTCCCGTTAATCGGCCAATCCATGTGAATCGATTATTGCGGAAGGAGGGTTTGTTGCAAGTTAGGGTAGAACGCGGTTTGGAACTGCTCGATCCCGGGGCTTCGGCGGCATTTGCTGTAGCTGATCATCAAGTTGCTCATATTTATGTACAGGATAAGCGTAAAATTCCGATGATCCAACAATTGTTAGCGCAACTTGAAGGGGTGAAATTAATACTGGATCGGGATGCGCAGCAGGCTTATCATATACAGCATGAGCGGTCGGGCGACCTCTTGTTAATGGCGGATGCACAGAGTTGGTTTACTTATTATTTTTGGTTAGATGATAAAAAGGCACCGGATTATGCCCGCGCTGTAGATATTCATAAAAAACCCGGCTATGATCCGGTGGAGCTGTTTATGACATCTAAAGGACGAGCTTTTTATAAACTGCTGCGGAAAAAACTGGGTCTCCGCTATGTGATGGATGTGATCCCTTTAGACGCAACCCTTGTTAAAGGTTCGCATGGTAGCTTGGCAATCGATCCCGCTTATTATCCGGTAATCATGAGTGACGCCACGAAGCAAAATACGGGTGAATTGACCGCTATAGACGTTTATCGGGTTATATGGGAGGCGTTGAGTAGGGAACTAGTTAGGTAGTTATGAGTTATAAGTGAATGATGAGCGATGAGTGATGAACGATGAGTGATGAGTGATGAATGATCAACAGTGGGAAAATAGGTTTTTTTACTTCCTGCCTACCGCAGGCAGGTTTACTTTTGAATTTTTACTTTATCAAAATGAACGATGAATAAACCGATAGATCATAATAAACTCACCGACTTGTCAGTCGGCTTTGCTGCCTAAAGCTTGCCGCTTATGGCTTAAGGCCTATAGTTATAGCCGCTAAGGCCTCGAGCTAGGGAAATAAGCTGATGGCTGAAAGCTGATATCCGAAAGCCTATAGCCTAATGCCTAAAGCTTACCGCTTATAGTTTACAGCTAATAGCTCCTATCAGGATAGAACAGGATGAAGAAATACATAATAAAAGCTATATTGGCTAAGAAATTACCGATTATTACCTAATCAAAAACATGAATTATTGGCGTTTCATATTTTTCCGGACAATTATCTTACTATGGACGTGTTTTCTGTGCTGGAAATGCGCGCCCGATGATACCGATCAATCATTTGCTGCTTTGGAAGAAGCTTTTCGGCAACCGCCCGACTCCATCCAAACAAGCGTCTATTGGTATTGGATTTCGGATCATATTTCCAAAGAAGGGGTTGTGAAAGATTTGGAAGCGATGAAAGCCGTTGGTATTAATCGCGCATTTATCGGCAATATCGGTTTAGAAGATGTGCCTTACGGAAAGGTCAAACTTTTTTCGGATGGGTGGTGGGAAATTACGCATGCAGCTTTAAAAAGAGCGGGTGAGCTAGGCATCGAAATCGGTTTATTCAACAGTCCCGGCTGGAGCCAATCGGGCGGGCCTTGGGTTAAACCCACCCAAGCGATGCGCTACTTAGGGGCAACCGAAACGTTGGTGAGGGGCGGCAAGCAAGTTGCCGTTAAACTGCCGAAGCTGGGTGAAAACTTTCAAGATGTGCGCGTCCTCGCATTTCCCGCAAGTGCAGAATACGGACAATCAATTGCGGATGCTGGTCCTGAGATTTTGGCACAACCTAGCTTAAAGAATCTCCCCTTGCTAATAGATCAGGACACACAGACCCATGTGAAGCTGCCTGCTGGCTTAGCAACAGCAATTACCTTTACGACGGATAAGGATTATAGTGCCAGAAGCCTAACCATTACGCCTGCGGCGCAAGCGATGATGCTTCATGTCCGCTTGCAAATTGCGGTCGATACCGGTTACCGGGAAATCAAATCGTTCCGGATCGATCGCAGCAATAGCCAGCTCAATGTCGGTTTCGAACCGTACGCTCCTGTATCGGTATCTTTTGCAGCTGTTCGCGCCAAGAAGTTTCGCCTAGTCTTTACGGAAGTTTCGGAAAATGCCGCCTTGGCCGAAATAATACTGAGTCCTTTACCGCGTGTAGCGCGCTTTAAGGAGAAAGTTTTGGCGAAGATGCATCCGACTCCGCTTCCTTATTGGCATGATTATCTGTGGGAGACACAAGCTCCTGTCGACGATGCGGTACAGTTGACAAAGCCAACCACTGTGTTGGATATTACGGATAAAATGGACGCGGACGGTGCCTTGATTTGGGATGCACCGAAGGGTGACTGGATTGTTTTACGAACCGGCATGGTACCAACAGGTGTCAAGAACGGTCCTGCTTCACCGGAAGGAACCGGATTAGAGATCGATAAAATGAATCACCTCCATGTCGTTCAGCATTTTGATGCTTTCCTGGGCGAAGTTATGCGACGGATTCCGGCAGCCGATCGGAAAACGTTCAAGGTGGCTGTTCAGGATAGCTATGAAATGGGCGGTCAAAATTGGACAGATAATCTCATAGAGAAGTTTAAAAAGCAATACGGTTATGATCCTGTACCCTATATCCCCGCGATGTATGGGTATGTTATCGGCAGTCAGGATGAATCCGATCGCTTTTTGTGGGATTTGAGACGATTTATTGCCGATAAGGTAGCCTATGAGTATGTGGGCGGATTGCGTGATATCAGCCATAAACACGGACTAAGCATTTGGTTGGAGAACTACGGGCACTGGGGCTTTCCCGGTGAGTTTCTACAATATGGCGGACAATCAGATGAGGTGGGTGGTGAGTTTTGGAGCGAGGGTGATCTGGGGAATATCGAAAACAGGGCAGCTTCTTCCGCGGCGCACATCTATGGGAAAAATAAGGTGTCGGCCGAATCCTTCACGGCTGCGGGAAACACCTATGGTCGATATCCTGCATTGATGAAACAACGGGGTGATCGCTTCTTTACTGAAGGGATCAATAATTCCCTGCTGCATGTTTATATTCATCAACCCTATGAAGATAAAAAGCCGGGCATGAACGCTTGGTTCGGAAACGAGTTTAACCGTTTTAATACATGGTATGCGGATATGGATTTATTTGTCGATTACCTGAAACGCTGCAATTTTATTTTGCAGCAGGGGAAATACGTGGCCGATGTGGCTTATTTTATCGGCGAAGACGCGCCTAAGATGACGGGCGTGCAGGATCCTGCCTTGCCAAAGGGTTATTCCTTTGATTATATCAATGGCGAGGTCATTCGGGATCGACTGAAGGTGAAGGATGGGCGCTTTGTTTTACCTGATGGGCTGTCTTATCGTATATTGGTGCTACCGAAGTTGGAAACCATGCGTCCGGAGCTGCTCGAAAAAATTGAAGAACTGGTGAGGGATGGTGGTGTGATATTAGGGCCGAAACCAAAGCGATCGCCCAGTTTGCAGCATTTTGGGGAAGCGGACAAGAAGGTAAAGGACTTGGCTGACAAACTGTGGGGAAATATCGATGCTAAAAAAATAAAAACGCATGCTTATGGAAAGGGCTTGGTAATGGATGGTATAGACCTGCAAGCGGCATTGGATAGCTTGCAAATACTTCCGGATGTTAAACTAGCGGATCGGGATACGGCTTTATTTATTCATCGCCGATTGGATGGAGGCGATATCTATTTTGTGTCGAACCAAACGGATCAAGCGATCCGTATAACACCTGAATTTCGTGTTAGCGACAAGGTTCCGGCGTTATGGAATGCGATCGATGGTAGCCGACGGGAATTGCCGGAATTTAGTCAAACTGAACAGACTACAACAGTACCGCTGTTGCTCGAAGCCTATGAGAGTGCCTTTATTGTATTCCGGAAGGCCAACAAGCTCGATGAGAAGAAAAATCGGTTGAACTTTCCGTCTCCTACAAAAACGGAGATCATCCGGCAACCATGGACGGTGATATTCGATCAAACAGCCCAGGGGCCGGATAAACCGGTAGTCTTTGATAGCTTGATCGATTGGTCGAAGCATTCGGATGAGCGGATACGCTATTGCTCGGGAGCTGCGAACTATCAAACGACCATTCAACTGCAGAAACCTAAGGAAGGGCAACGGGTATACCTTAATATGGGGTCCGTTATTGCCTTAGCAAAAGTCCGGATAAACGGTAAAGATGCAGGTGGTGCTTGGACTCCACCTTATAAAATAGACATCACATCTGCTGTCCAAGAAGGGAAAAATCAGCTAGAGATCAAAGTTGTCAATACTTGGGTAAACCGGCTGATTGGTGATCTGGGTATCCCACAAGATAAGCGTACCACCTGGCTGCCGATCAATCCTTATCGAAGGGATAGTCCGCTACATCCGGCGGGCTTGCTCGGGCCCGTGACGATTGAGACCTATGCGTATTGAAGTTGATAGAAAAAAATACTCCCATGAAGAAGAAAATCCTCCTTTCACTAGTGTTCTACTGCCTGGCAGTACCCATTTCCTTTGCGCAAAAAGCAAGTATTATACCTGTCAATCTCCGGTTTGAATACTTAGAAAACCCGATGGGGATAGATGAACAATTTCCACGCTTTAGTTGGACTTTGGAAGCGAGGGATAAAAAGGCTTTTGGACAAAAGCAGGGAGCGTATCGGATCTTGGTCGCCTCGAAAACAAGTCTGCTGGATAGGGGGGAGGCCGATATGTGGGACTCCAAATGGGTCAATTCAGACGCGATGCAGCAGGTTGTCTACCAAGGAAAGCCCTTACTGTCGGACCGAACCTATTATTGGAAAGTTGCCGTAAAGGATGAAGACGGGAAGCCGTCGCCTTGGAGCAAGTCGGCGCAATGGACTACCGGCTTGTTTGAACCAGGTGAATGGCAGGCGGAATGGATTGGCACGGATCAGCTTTTCGATCCCAAACAGAAGGACTGCAATATTATTGATCCTTGGTTGCGTAAAACATTTGAGTTACCGCGACGTCCGGGCCGCGCATCACTTTTTGTCGCCTCCGTTGGCTTCCATGAAGTGTATGTGAATGGTAAACGGATAGGCGAGGATGTGCTGGCTCCGGCAGTAAGCGACCATACCAAGCGTGCACGTTACGTAAGCTACGATATTACACCTGCTCTAAAGAAAGGAAAAAATGTGGTCGCAATTTGGTTAGGAACGTCTTGGTCCATCCACGGTCCTTACGTTTCAGACCATCGGCCCAACACCCCTATCGTGCTGGCGCAGGCTGCCATTTATGCAGAGAAGGAACCGCAGGCTGATGCGAAGCCCATATTTTTACTAGCTACCGATGTTAGTTGGAAAACCCATCCAAGCCCTAATAAACTGCTCGGTATTTGGGATTCCAATCGAATGGGCGGTGAATTATGGAATGCCAATCAGGAAATGCCGGAATGGAACCGGCTTGATGGTGGCGATTCGGCTTGGAAAAATGTGGTGGTTTATAAACCGGAGTTGAAATTGTCGGCACAGCAGGTAGAAAAAAATTACCTGTTCGACGAAATTCGGCCGGTTAGTATAGAAGAAAGGGCGGACGGTTCATTTCGCGTAGATATGGGTGTTAATTTTGCGGGCTGGACCGAAGTACCGATAAAAGGAAATCCGGGAGATACTATTCAATTTCTCTATTCGGAACGAGAACAAGACGACATGACCTTCGGTTTACATAGCGCCTATATCATAGGTGCAACGGGTAAGGGCGTTTTTCGGAATCGATTCAACTATAGTTCGGGTCGGTGGATTACTATTAAAGGTTTAAAGGAAAAACCAAAACTATCAGCTATTCGCGGCTGGGTGGTGCGCACCGGTATTCAATCTGCAACGCAATTTGCATGCTCCGATTCGTTGCAGCAATGGATTTATGATAAGGTGCGGTGGACTTTTGAAAACCTTTCGTTGGGTGGATATATTGTCGATTGTCCGCAACGGGAGCGCCTCGGTTATGGGGGGGATGCTCATGCAACCTGCGAAACGGGTATGCTTAATTATCATATGGGTGCTTTTTACACCAAATGGATGGAAGATTGGCGTGATGTAAGTGGAACGGAGAGCATCGTCGGTAATATGTATGATAGCACCTTTGCCCGTAAGAAACTGATGGGTGGCCGAATCCTTAACAATGGTATCCTGCCACATACTGCTCCGACCTATATGGGGGGTGGTGGGCCTGCATGGGGCGGGATTGTGGTGACCTTACCTTGGGCAATGTATCAACAGCAGGGCGACAAGCGGATACTGGAAAAGAATTTTGAATTGATAAAAAATTGGCTGGCTTTTCTGGATTCAAATACGAAAGAGGGCCTCTTGCAGCGATTTGGCGGGCATTGGGATTTTCTGGGCGACTGGCTCTGGCCGGGAGCTACTGCTGAAGGAATGAATAATGATAAGCCCGAAACGCTCTGTCTTAATAATTGCTACCGGGTGTACAATTTAAGGACAGCCGCAAAAATTGCACATGCACTTGGCAAAGAGAAGGAAGCTAACCAATGGGAGGAACAGGCGAATGTCTATAGTAAAGTTATTCACGATCGTTTTTTTAACAAGACGGACAACAGCTATGCCGATAGCTCCATGGCGAATCTGGCCGCAGCACTCTTAGCGGATATTATGCCTAAAGATTTGCGTCCTCAGGTGATGGAAAGACTGGAACAAGAAATTCTGCTTAACAGGAACGGTCATATTCATGTGGGTATCACCGGTGGTGCGCTGTTGTTTAAATTGCTCCGTGAAAATAACAGAAACGATTTGATTTATAGCATGACTTCCCAAACGGATTATCCGAGCTGGGGCTACATGAAAGCGAATGGCGCAAGCACCATTTGGGAGATGTGGGAGAAAGATCTACCCGGGCATTCGCTCTTACATAGCTCGTACCTCTATCCGGGAGCGTGGTATATAGATGGTATTGCTGGCATCAAACTGGATCCAAAGCGGCCTGGATATCAACATTTTGTTGTGAGTCCTCCCAGCGCCTTACCCGCGCTGCGATGGGCGGAAGCTTCATTCAACTCTCCTGCGGGCCTTATTGAAGTGAAATGGAAAAGGGAGGAGCGCTTAGCCCTGCAGGTTATTGTGCCACCCAATTGTAGTGCAACATTGCGATTGAAGCATGAAGATGATATTGATGTGGAACCCTACGGAAATTATATCAAAAAAATCGGTCAGCAGGGCGGTGAAGTGATTTATGAACTGCAGGCCGGTACGTATTCTTTTTAGCGGATTGATCACCTCTTAATAATAAATTATGATACGGAAAGTAAATGAACATGTTTGGTGGAAATGTACTTGTTTGATCTTGTTATTTTGTGCTATCGCTATGGGAGAAAGTCAGGCACAAAAGCTTAGTTTATATGGCTTAACTTGTGAATATCAAAAAAATCCCGTTGGCATTGATATTGCAGTTCCACGGTTAAGCTGGAAGATAAAGGCGACGGAAAAAGAGGTGATGCAAACGGCTTACGAGCTGAAAGTAGCCACTGATGTTGGCGGATTGAAAAAGGGAAAAACGTGGCATTCGGGAAAAGTCGCAAGTGATGCTTCGGTACTTATACCCTTTGGCGGAGCTATGCTGGAAAGTAAAACGCGTTACTTTTGGCAAGTCCGTGTTTGGGATAACAAAGGAAACGTTTCGCCATGGAGTGAGGTAAGTTTTTGGGAAATGGGCTTGCTCAATCCTACCGATTGGAACGCGAAATGGATTCAGCTTGATCAGGCAACTGCGCCTATTTCCAATCCCAGTCCTCAATTTAGGAAAGTGTTTGACCTGAATCAAGGGATAAAAAAAGCAAGACTCTATATCACATCGCATGGCTTATACGAGGCTTATCTGAACGGTGAAAAGGTAGGGGATGCCTATTTTACCCCTGGATGGACCAGCTATCATAAGCGTTTGCAGTATCAGGTCTACGATGTTTCCAAGCAGCTCAAAAATGGACAGAATGTTATAGGCGTTCTACTGGGCAATGGCTGGTTCAAAGGAAATTTGATGGGTGGAAACAATTTTTACGGAGGCGACCTGGCTCTTTTGGCTCAGCTGGAAATCGAGCTTGAAAATGGGGAAAAGATAAATGTTTCCAGCGATGGTACGTGGAGCTGCTCAACGGATGGCCCGATCCGAATGACTGACATTTACAACGGCGAAACTTATGATGCCCGTATGGAGCAGGTTAATTGGACAACTGTTGCTTTTAAGGATGATACATGGAAGCCCGTTAAAGTGAACGATTCACTTGCATACCAACGGCTAGTCGCATCGCCTGCTCCACCCGTGACGGCACAGGAAAGTATTCAACCCCTTAAGATTATCACAACACCAAAAGGCGAAAAGGTGATTGACTTTGGACAAAACCTGGTGGGATGGATTCAGTTTGACGCCGAGGGAAAATCAGGTGATTCCCTGGTTTTCTATCATGCTGAAGTATTAGATAAAGAAGGTAATTTTTATACGGAGAATCTGCGTTCGGCTAAGCAGCGATTGACTTACATTTTCAAGGGGAGCGGCTCGGAAACGTATCACCCTCGTTTTTCTTTTCAGGGCTTTCGGTATGTGAAGATTGAAGGTGCTAACGAAAAAATCAATTTAAATAATATAAAAGCAGTTGTTCTACATTCGGATATGCGTCAAACAGGGGACTTTGCAACCTCGGATAGCTTGATCAATCAACTGCAGCACAATATCCGTTGGGGGCAAAAAGGAAATTTTTTGGATGTCCCTACGGATTGTCCACAGCGCGATGAACGATTAGGTTGGACGGGCGATGCACAGGCCTTTTTCAATACGGCAGCTTATAACATGGATGTCGCTGGTTTTTTTATGAAATGGTTGCAGGATGTAAAGGCCGACCAGTTCGCCAGCGGTGCGATACCACACGTCGTACCCTATTACTGGAAAACGAAAGAGGGTGGCTCGGCTGGCTGGTCGGATGTGGCTACGATTATTCCGTGGAATTTTTATCGTCTGTACGGCGACAAGCGGATACTGGAGCAGCAATACACCTCAATGGCCAAATGGGTGCAGTTTATGGTAGATAATAGCACGAATGACCTTTGGAATAAAGGGTTTCATTTTGGTGATTGGCTTTTCTATATTCCTAATGATGATCGGGATGGACGGGCTGCTATTACCGACAAGTATCTTATTGCCCAGTGTTTTTTCGGACATTCCGTACAATTGATGATCAATGCAGCCGAGGTATTAGGAAAAAGGGAGGATGTTGCCCGTTATCAGCAATTACTGCAGCAAGTGAAGACAGCCTTTATGAAGGAGTATGTAACACCGTCAGGTCGCTTGGTTTCAAGCTCGCAGACAGCCTATGTATTAGCCCTGCAATTCGATATGTTGCCGGAGAATTTACGTGCACAGGCAGCAAAACGCTTAGCCGATAATATCAAAAGCTATGATAACCACCTTACCACCGGCTTCTTGGGGACACCCTACCTTTGCCACGTCTTGAGTCGATATGGCTATGAGGATCTCGCTTATACCTTATTAATGCAGCGTACCTATCCATCCTGGCTTTATCCGGTGTTGAAAGGTGCTACCACTATTTGGGAGCGCTGGGATGGTATTAAGGCGGATGGTTCCTTTCAAAATAAAGACATGAACTCGTTTAATCATTATGCATATGGAGCTATAGGCGATTGGATGTATCAACAGGTTGCCGGTATTCAGGCGCCAAGTGAGACACCGGGCTATAAAGCGTTTGTGATTGCTCCGCGACCTGGAGGTGGATTGTCTTTCGCCAACGCTTCGCTTGAGACGATCTATGGAAAAATCGTCTCGAACTGGAAAATTACCGGCACGAAGATGCAAATGACGGTAGAAGTTCCGCCGAATACCACCGCAAAAGTATTTTTTCCCAATGCGGTGGAAAACTCGGTGAAGGATGAAAAGGGAATTGTAGTGGATAATTCCGCTGTGGAAATAGGTTCCGGTAAGTATAGTTTTACATTTGATGTGGTACGCAATTAATCAAAAATCTGTATCTTTCGACTTTGTAACCTATATCCATGAAGTGTGATCCGTTTTTTGAGTATATAAAGATTGATGAGTTTTCGGCAACACCAAAGTATTTACAGCTAACGAATGCCATATTGAATGCCATTAAAAATGGTAAAATCGATAAGGATACGATGCTGCCCTCTATTAACGAGTTAAGTTTTGTTTTAGAGGTCTCAAGAGATACTGCTGAAAAGGGTTATCGGTATCTCAAGAAATTAGGGGTGATCGATTCCGTGCCCGGTAAAGGGTATTATGTGAGCCGTACCGACTTCAGGCAAAAGAGAAGCATCATGTTACTTTTCAATAAATTGAGCGCACACAAGAAGATTGTGTATGATGCCTTTATAAAAACGCTCGGAACGGATGCTGCGGTCGATTTTTATATTTACAATAACGATTTTAATCTTTTTAAAAAGCTCTTACAGAACCAAAAGCAGGATTATACG
Source organism: Olivibacter sp. SA151 (assembly GCF_054130995.1). Taxonomy (NCBI): domain Bacteria; kingdom Pseudomonadati; phylum Bacteroidota; class Sphingobacteriia; order Sphingobacteriales; family Sphingobacteriaceae; genus Olivibacter; species Olivibacter sp. SA151. Next base: position 1,170,600 of record NZ_CP096391.1, read on the forward strand.
CACTATGTGATCATCCCTCATTTTGTGGAGGAACGTGAAAAAGCCGCCGAAGTAATCAACCAATTGCCAAAAGAGAAATTGCTCTTGTTGGATAAAAAAGTACCCGGAGTAGAAGGCGATTATGCTGCCGTATATGAAAACTTTGAAGAAGATATTTACCATGCCTTGGAAGAGGCCAAAGGGGAATTGGCTAAATACCATACCTTAAAATTAATTTTTCCGGATAAAAGTTACTTTCCACGAGAGATTATAAAGGGATTTTACCGCTTTTGTCAGCAATATGCTTTTGACCACCTGCTTGTGAGCGATATTGCGAAAGAGCCGATCAGTGCAGGCGAAGTTTATATCAATCTAATGGAAGACGATTTAGTGATTTTGTTGGATCGTATTATTTCCATGAAATTGGAAATCGGAAGCCAGGTTGGTGTCATTTCTTACAACGAAACCCGCGTTAAACGATTTATACTGAACGGCATAACCACCATCTCAACTGATTTCGAAAAAATGGGCACGACCGCTGCCAACCTCATATTGGAAAACTCCAAGCAACATGTCGAAGTACCCTTTTATTTGTTTAAGAGAGCGTCTATTTAGTTATTGGTTAATAGTTGTGCGTTGCGAGTTGCCAGTTGTGAGCAGAGACGCTTATAAGGGCTAGGTTAGTTGTTCGTTAACGGTTGTTAGTTATTCGTACTAACTACTTAACCACTCGACTATTTAACTACTTAACTAGATTAGTTATTCGTTATCGGTTAATAGTTATTCGTACTAACTACTTAACTACTCGACTATTTAACTACTTAACTAGATTAGTTATTCGTTATCGGTTAATAGTTATTCGTACTAACTACTTAACCACTAGACTATTTAACGACTTAACTAGTTATCACATCGGCTAATTATCACATTAGCTAATTCCCTACTCAACTATTTAACGACTTAACGTCTCAACGACCCGATCGCTTCCCCCACTTCAATCGGTAAATCGGATTCCAGCACATCGGCGCCGTCTTCAATAATGGCTCGGTAGGCTTTTGCGCGTTCTTCTTTCGTTTTTAACTTGTCATAAGTGGGCGCTGCCGAAATCATACAGCGTATGCCTTTTGCATGCAGTAACTTGTACATCACTTGATTATCGGGTTTTATATCGGGTCCGATATAAGCGATCATTTGACTGGCTGGTATTCCCACATCCTCATAAGGCTTTAACGCATCGGGGGTTTTTACAAAAGCAGAGAACATTTGATTTTTATTCTGTTCGTAATAAAATTTCGCTTGCTCGGCATTGTGTACTGTTACCATCACAAAGGCTTCTGCTTGGTGCTTTTTGATTAAGGCGGCGGTCATTTCCATCGGTACATCCTTTTTGTCGAGGTTTAGAACCGTTTTACCCCTTGCCCACTCGATTGCTTCAGAAAGGGTAGGGATATGGTAAGGTGTGACGTTTCCGTTAACATCTTTTAACTTGAACTGTTTAAGTTCTTCATAGGTGTAGTCGCTAACCTTTCCTGTGCCGGTAGTCGTGCGTTCAAGCGTCGCATCGTGCATCAATACGATGATGCTGTCTTTCGTAAGCCGTGGATCGATTTCATAAAATGCTTGTGTATATTTTAGCGTATTTTCGAATGCTTCGATCGAGTTCTCGGGAAAGCCTTTTTCCGTACCGCCCCGATGGCCTGAAATAATGGGTTTATTGCCGGGCCTATATTGGAAAAAGCGGTGTAGCTCTTTTGCCGTTTTAACGGAAATAACATGTAACTTTTCTTGAGCGGTAGCGGGGCGACTTAAGCTGCTGACAATAAAAAGGCTTAATAGAAATAATTTATTCATAAGGTAATTAAATTTTAACGTGTATTCAATTGATGAAGGCTTAATATCCCCTGATTGTCCAGTTCAAAAAGAGTGATGGCAGAATTCTCCTGAACAATCCGACGATAATTTCGCAAAGGCATTCCCAATTTGTAGGCAAGATATAACCTGTTGACGGTGTTATGAGCCACCACCATAATGCTGCGATCGCGATGCGTCTGCAACATTTCCAAGAAAAAAGCATCTACGCGTTCCACAATTTCGCTACCGGTATTACCGGTACCACCGGCTCGGGCAGTTTCGGGTGCTTTTTCCCACGCATTCCAAAGTTCGGGATCTTCCCGCACAAATTCCTCCCTGGTTTTTCCTTCCCAATTACCAAAGTCAAGTTCTTTTAAACGCTCCTCCTTCTGTATTTGTATCTTGCCCTCAATGGCTAGAGCGGCTGTTGTAAAAGCCCGTTGCAAGGGCGAAGCATAGACGGCTTCGATGGGTGTATCCTTCAGAAAGGATGCCACTCGTTTTGCCTGTTCTACCCCCCTTTCCGTCAGGCCTATATCTGTTAGGCCACAGTAGCGGTTCCCGTCTGCATTATAGGCTGTTTCGCCATGTCGTAAAAGATATACCGTTAACATGTCGCAATATATTGTTTGTCGATTAACAGATGAATAAATTGATGATAATTTTCTTCGTATATGGAAATAAGCTCTTTTTCCGGCAATACCTCTTCAGTTATCTGTGTCATGTGGTTGACGGCTTCTGTCATAGAGCCATATATGGTTTTGGACGCAGCAGCTATTGCCGCCCCTAATACACCGGTTGCTTCGCGGGATTTATAAATAGGCTTGTTTAGTACACTGCTTCGGATACGCAACCAGGGAGCGCTGTTGCTGGCCCCCCCGGCGGTAAAGATAGCGCTTACCGGCTCGGATGACAGACCTTCGATTTGTTCATAAGCATAGCGTTCGATATAAGCCACGCCTTCCATATTGGCCGTATAACGTTCTTCATTCGATATGCTTGGAGGAGTAAAACCCATTGCATGCGGTGAAGTAAAAGGGAATCGTTCGCCTTTTTGTTTTAATGGCCAGGCAAGATGTGAGGTGGGCAAGAGTCGAGCGGCATGCGCGTTTAACATCGGCAGCTCTTTTTTATCAAAATCCAAACTAACCCAATCGGCACCGGTGTTGCTCGCGCCGCCCGGCATCCAATATCCTTCGGGATGCCGATGGCAATAAATGCTACCGCTGGGATCAATGATTTTGTTACGGGTTACGCCCTTAATCACCATGGTAGTCCCAATAGTCGTATTCCAATCGCCTGGTTTGACGGCGCCGGAGGCTAACTGTGAAGCGCAACCATCGGTAAGACCTACTACGACCTTTGTTTTGTCCAATCGTAGTGCCCCTGCTAAGTCCGTGGCCAATTCGCCAATTACCGTTCCTGATGGAACCACCTCCTGTAGCCAGGTGGTTGTAATAAGTCGATCGAGGTAATCCGGCCAGCAATAACGCTCTACATCAAAACCTGTTTTCAATGCATTGGTGTAATCCGTTATATCGAACCGGCCACAGAGTTTGCCGGTAATGAAATCGGCAGCATGGATCCATTTGTGTATCCGTTCCGTCTTTTCCGGATAATTTTTGTCGAACCACCTGATTTTGGAAAGTCCACACGATGCATTAAAACCGGTAAATCCATCCGGATTGTACTGTTTTGCCAGCGCTTTGCAGTATTGACCCTCTTCGGCCGAACGGGTATCACTATACATAAGTGCGTCATGTAGAGGAATGCCGTTTTTGTCTATCGGAATAACGGTTCCGGATGTAGAGGTTGTCGCAATGGCTTTGATCGCCCGGGGCGCGATATCACTCGCTGTTTGCTTTCTAATTTCCAACAACGCTTCAAGCGTATGTTTCCACCACATATCCGGCGACTGCTCTTCTCTTGACCGGGCGGTAAGTTTAAAAGGAGTGGATACTGTCTGTATAACCGTTCCGTTTGCCTGAACAAGTGCTACCCGAACCCCCTGCGTGCCAACATCGATTCCAATGATATATTCCTTCATTTTACCTGCTTAAATGTTTTACGGACTTTAGACCATTCTTCATAAAGGGCTAAGTAGCGATCGCGCTCGCGGGGAACGCTTGTGTCCAGCACATGGGTTTCATAGGACACGGTTTGTAAAGCTTCGGTACAGATCAGCGCTGCTCCGATGATGGATGATTGTCTATAAGTATCGCGGATGATGATCTTTTTATTAAATAAGTTGGCCAGAAACTGCCGCAACGTTTTACTCTGTACCCCACCGCCGCATGCTAATACATAATCCTTCGAGTGCCCGCTAACCTGATCAAGCGTTTTGTAATTTTCGTAAATGCTGCAGGCGATATCCCACAATATGGCCCAGACAAAGTCGCCCCTCGTGAGCTGGTGGGAAACGGGTGCATTGAAAATAAAACCTCCTTTGGTTAGGGGCGATTTTTCGTCTGCGATCAGCGACCCTAAAGACGCGATACACTGGGGCTGTGATACCTTGTACAGTTCTTCCTCAATAACCTCGTAATCTTCATTTGGATAAAAAATTTCTTTAAGGCGCTGGTAATTTAGGCCGGTGACACCCGCATTCGCTTCCAGTACAAAATAGTTGTCATCGATGTGCCGACTTGTCCAAGTACGTTCCGAGGCATCGACCAGGTAGTTGTCAACGATCTTAACAACCGGCGTGGTGGTGCCTGATACGATAACCACATCATCCGTATTGGGTGACACGCTTTTTATGGCCATTTGGGTGTCCGATCCACCGACAATGACCCGAGCCTTAGGATTAATGTTGAGTTCCAACGCTAGTTGGGAGCGGACAGGGCCTAGCACTGTTCCGGCTACATTTAGCGGTGGCAATAGTGCTGGAGATATTCCGAAAAGGTCGCCGTAGGCTGCTTCCCATTTCCCGCGCTCTACATCGTATAACAATGTCTCTGAAGCTTGCGAATGCTCATAAGCAAGGATGCCCGAAAATTTAAAGTTAACCCAATCGCTGATACTGGTAAAAGCTGTTATTTTTTTGCCTGCTCCCGTTTTTCTTTCCCTGAAGCCTACCAGCTTCAGAGCGGAAAACAGAGCGGTTGGGTATCGCCCTACGACCTTATACATGGCCGATTTGTCCTTTATCATGTCTTCCCATTCGCGTCCGCGATTATCGTGGTTAGACATGCCTATCAATTCACTTTCGTCCGGGCCAAAGACTACGATCCCTTCTCGTTGACTCGTTGCGGTAATAGCGATAATGTCGAGATTTTCTGTTTCCTGAAGCACTTGCTGGCTCATTCGAATGATCTGTCCCCATAAGCATGCCGGGTCGAACGAAATGGCGTCCGGATAGTCGGCATCTTTTTCATAATGAACGTTCTCCCGCCTAAGGGCTACGATTTTTCCGTCGGTCAGAACAGTTGCAACGCGTGCATTGCCCGTACCTATGTCTACCACTAAATAAGCTAATTGCTTTTCCTGATTCATAATTTACAGCTTAAGGCGCTAAATTTCTTTGTTGACAAGTTGTTTAATACGTTTGTTGCCATTTTTGAAGAATTCCTTTAAGCAATTATTCATAATGTCAGCATGGTGATCTTCAACTTCAAATGTTGCGCCTGCAATGTGTGGAGTTGCCAGCACGCGTTCGTGATGAATCAGCTTATAATCCATTTCGTCGGGCGGTTCATGGTCAAAGACATCCAATATAGCTCCGCCGATTTTTCCTTCCGTTAGCGCTTGCAATAAGTCCACGCGATTTACGACCACTGCACGGGCGGTATTTACAAAAATAGCATCAGCCTTCATCTTGCTAATTAAATCTTTATTAATCATACCTTTCGTTTGCTCCGTAACAGGTAGATGTATTCCTACAATATCAGCGGTGCTGAAGACCTCCTCTAAAGATACTTTTTTGAAATTTACATTTTCGGAAGTATAGTAGGGATCATAATATACGATGTCGGTCGGAAAATGTTGCAGTAAATTGGCAATGGTTTGTCCAACGGCACCAAAGCCAACCATTCCAACTTTTTTTCCGGCAAGCTCATGTCCCTTGAATTGAAGATAAGAAGCATGAGCACCGGCCTCCCATTTTTTCGCCTCAAGCCATTTAATACCGGCCAGTGTGTTACGCATAAAGGTAATCAAGTTGGCTATAAACATTTCGGCGACGGCCTGTGCATTTCTTGCCGGTGTATTAAACACCGGTATGCCTAATTCAGTTGCTTTATTTATTGCGACATTGGAGGGGGTTCCCCGGCAAACACCGATAAATTTTAAATGAGGAAAGGTGGCGATGACCTTCTCGGTAACCTGGTCATGTTCCGTGATGAGCGCATCCGGTTGTTCCTCAGTAAGTAACGCTATCAGTTCTTCTTCTGTGTAAGCACTTCCTTTGATTTTCCACTCGCGGTATATAATTTCTCCGAACAATTCCTTTAGTTCGCCTTGAGCTTTCTCATGGTAAGGGGCCGTTATTAATATTTTCATTTACGTAAAGTTTTCTTGTTTCTATTTGTGTTTTGTTTTTGGGTAGCGTTATAAATAGCGTTAGCAAGGCGCTTATAAAATATAATATGGCCAGAATCCAGATGATGCCAGCATTGCCGATTGTGCTGATGAATAAACCCACTAAGGCAGGGCCGACAAATACAGGAAGTCCCGCACCGAGGTTTAGAATTGCCATAGCAGCGCCCTTGTCCTTTTCTACGAGTGAAGGAACGAGCGCAGAAAGTGGAACATAACCAGCTAATAAAGCTCCCCATAGCACACCGGCCAACATAACTGCCCAATAACTTCCATGGGTCCATGCAGGGATATAAAAGATAAGGAGTGTGGTAAGGCCACAGCCAATGCCTCCGAACCAGATGATCGTGTTGCGCCATCCGAGACGGTCGCCCACAAAACCAAAAATTAAATTAAAGGCAATGTTTGCGGTAAAAATAGTTCCCCATATCTGTAACCATTCTTTGGTGCTGATATTAAATTGCGCCATATAGATAGGTAAGAAGACAGGAAATGCAAATTGCGCCGTTGTATTGATAATCCGTACAATCCCTCCTAAAAGCACCTTCGGTTCCGCTTTAATAATGGTAAACCCTTTCAACAGCTCTTCCTTCTTACTGGTCGTTTGCCCCTGCGGTTGATGGGTATTAAAAGATTCTTTGTTAAACACGAGCGCAAAAAGAGCACCCAAAGCTACCCAGAAAATTGAACTCCAAAGGGTGTTCTGATATCCTAATTTTTCGATCGCCCAGCTGGAGTAATATGCTCCAAGCACGTTTAGGCCGCCGGTGAATACAAACCAAAACCATCCAACGGCTCTTCCAAGCATTGCTTTTGGTGTTTTGTAAGTAATCCAAACTAAAAATGAATAGGCAAACAAGGGATAGCCAAATCCACGGATGGCGTAGGTTATTAGCATGATGGGGTAATTCAAATTCGCCATGCCAAAGCCCACAAAACCAACGGTGCCGATAATGTATAATAATAGCCCGGCTAACATCGACTTTCGTGGGCCGAATGTTTCTGCTAATACCCCCGATAACCAAGACGATATGGCTATCGTAACGCCATACACGGTAAATAAAGCAGCGGATTGTTCAATATGCATATTGTGTGAAAGCAGGTAAGGGCTCAGCCAGCCCTGTTCAACTCCGTCACCCATCATAAAGATCAATATGCCCAAGTATCCCCAAGTCAGTGTTTTTGGAAGTCCGACTTTTGTTAGTAGGGAGGAATTTTCGTACATCATAGTTCCTGTTTATATTGGTATTAGTTGGCATCAAATAAACAAAAAGAAATAAAAAATAACAAATTTAAATATAAATAAATAAAATTAAAGTTTAGCCATTGGTATGCACGAGCAACACCAATGGCCATACGGTTATCTCGACTCCCACCCGGCGTTCTGTTTTAGATTGGGATTGAGGGTTATTTCCTCGATAGGAATAGGTCTTAAATACATGAAATCGTCAAATACCCGTCGTAAATTGTTTTGTGCGACAATATTTCCGCTTGTTTGATTTGTCAAATAATGTTGCGTGCCGTTAATGACAAAATACACAATACCTTTTTGCGGATTGGAGGGTACAGCGGTTACAAAGGAGACATCGTCTTTACCATCTTCATTGAGATCATACGGTGTATTCATTGCAGGAACATAAAGTCCGGTATAAGGCTTAAGTAACAAATTAGCCAACTTCCAGCGCATGAGATCATCATATCGAAAGCCTTCCATGGCTAGTTCAATAGCACGTTCTCTGCGTATTTCAAGCAGCGCAGCGCTGAGGTTTTGATCGGCAAAGTATTCCTGTTCCAGATAAGTGTCGGCTGTTAAAGGCATTGCCGTGTTGCTTAAACCGGCACGTTCGCGAAGCAGTTTGATGGTTAAGTTCCATTCCGCCTCTGTGAAACGGTTCAGCTCGGCCATTGCTTCGGCATAGTTCAGTAACACTTCCGCATAGCGCATCAAGGGAAGTGAGTTGTTGTTTTCGGCACGTCCATCGGTTGCTTTCGAATCGAGCGTAAATTTGTAGGGCATGTAGCCGGTGTAGGTATAAGTGAAGTCGGGCGGTGCCGGCTGGCCCTCCCGTTGATAGCTGCCCATGCGAATGCACTGTTGTAGGCGGAGATCTCTGTTTTTTACTTCCTCCCAGAAAGGGATCTGATTGTAGTTCGCCTGATCGGTAAATCGACTGCCATCGCGATTTAAGAATGTATTAACGAATGTTTTCGTGAAACTGAGCCGCCGACCGTAGGTTGCACTTGTCCAGTACCAATTGGCATCGTTCAGTACGCGCAAGGAGGCGTTGTTGATTGCTGCCAACATGATTTCGTTGGTTTTTGGTTGCTCATTGATAAATAGGTTTCGGAAGCTCGTCGTCGGGTCCGATTCTATGTTCAAACGGTATTGGCCGCCGTCAATTACTTGCTTGGCTGCATCAGCGGCTTCTTGCAGCCAAGTGTTTGCCGTGGCTTGAAGATTGAGTTCTTCATGATACTTGCGATAAGTGCCTTCGAAAAGACAGATTCTGGATTTGAAGGCCAAGGCTACCGGTCTGCTGATTTGGGAAGACGTGGGATCAATGGCCGGTGAAATGTTCTCGCAGGCAAAATTAAGATCTGCTAGAACTTTTTCCATTACATACGCACGTGAGTCCTGCGTTTTGTATAAATCGGGATCATCAATCGTGAGTGTTTTTTCTTGCCAGGGAACGTTGCCGAATTGTTTTACTTTATTAAAGTAGAAATAGGCACGGAAGAAACGGGCTAACCCCTCAAAGTGCTTACGTGATTCGTCGCTTATTTGTGCTCTTACCATTTGCTCGAGGAAGTAGTTGATATTTCGAAGCGGCCCCCAGGTCCATCCACCGGCTTGTGCGGCCGAATAACTACCCGATAAATAATTGTCGATCGTGGAGCCTACGAGGAAATCACTTGTTTGGTCACCTCTGACGATATCATTGGCGCTAGGCAAATTGTTGTAGAAAGAATTCGCATATAATTGCAGATCCTTTTCGGTATTGAATGCATTTTCGGGTGAAAGCTTGTCCGGTGGATACTGCTCGAAGGATTTTTCGCAAGCAGTTAACAAAGCGAGTGTAGCAATAAAAAATATCTTTTTCATCCTATATTTTCTTTTATTCATTTTTTGCTTGTTTTAAAAGGCATTTTGAATAGATTCTTATTAGAGTGTTACGTTGATTCCCAGTGTATAGGTTTTGAGCATCGGATAAGCCATGCCCTGTCCTGCATTTGGATTCAGCTCCGGATCGGCACGTTCTATGTTTTCCGGATCCATGTTGGGATTGTGTTTGAACATGGGCGACCAGGTCCAGAGGTTTTGGCCGGTGAAGTAGACGCTCAGGTTTTCGATGTTGAGCTTACCTAACCACGACTTCGGCAAATTGTAGCCGATCGAAATACTTTTCAGGCGGATATAGGCGGCATTTTGAAGGTAACGGGTCTGATTAAACGTTAGCTCGCCGCGCGAATTAAGTGCCGTATAGCCGCGTAGGCGAGGGAAATATGCATCGGGATTTTCTTCTGACCACATGTTATTCACAACATAAGTTGGATGCCAGCTGTACGGACGATTGTAAGGTCCCCAGAAGAGCGCGTTGTCTGCACCAGGCATAAATTCACGCTTCCCAACCCCTTGAAAGAAGCTGGTTAAGAAGAAATTGTTCCAGCTAAAATTAGCATTAAAACCAAATTGAAAGCGAGGCTCCGTATTGCCGATAATCACTTGGTCGCCGGGATCGCCTAAGGTATTGGTTCCTTGGTCAATTTTTCCATCGCCGTTTATATCTTTAAATTTAATATCGCCCGGTAGGATTTTGTTAGCGGCTGACACTCGTATAAACGACTGGTCGATTGCGTAATTATCGATTTCTTGCTGACTTTGGAAGAAACCGTCATTAACAAAGCCCCAAATGTCTCCCACGCGTTGTCCTTCGTAATAGGTCGTAATCAATCCGAGTGGATTGTTGAAGCGTGTGATGAAAGCCCTGCTGTCCGCCAGCGTAAACCGTAGGTCGTAATTGATTGGCTTCGACGTTTTGATCTGGTCGCGCCAGTTAAGACTTAATTCCCAACCGATTGTTTTCAAATCAGCGTAGTTTCCTTCGGGGACATCTGTTCCAAAAATGCCTGGTAAGGGAAGTCCAACCGTAAACATATCGGTTGTTTTCCGGGTATACCAGTCGAACGTAGCATTCAGCCTGTTTTTAATGAAGGACAAGTCGGTCCCCAAATTAATAGTGGTTGCTTTTTCCCAGGTTAGCCCGTTTGGTATTACGCCGGGGTTAGACGTGTAATTCGGCCGAATACCTCCCAAGATAAGACCAGATCGGCTGACGTCCATTATCTCCAGGAATTGGTAAGGGTCAATATTGCCATTACCTAAGCTGCCGTAGGAGGCTCTCAGTTTAAATTCGCCAATCGCCTCTTTTAGACCGTTTTTCCAGAAGTTTTCTTCAGAAACGCGCCAACCGCCTGAAATGGACGGGAAGAAACCCCATTGCTGTCCGCGCGGAAATTTAGACGATCCATCATAGCGACCGTTCGTTTCGAGTAAATATTTACCGTCGTAATCATAACTAATCCGATAGAAACCTCCGGCAGTCAGCCATTCGTTTCCTCCACCTGTTAAGAGAAAATTTTGTCCATCAATTAAAGAGAAATCAGGAAGCGAAGGATTGATCAAATTATCACGTTCCATATAACGGCTCGACAATTTTGATCGCTCGTAATTATAGCCAAGTACGGCGTTGATATGGTTTTTTCCGAAGTCTTGTGTGTATTGACCATAGGCATTGAGCGCTAGATAGGTTGTGTTGTCAATAAGCTCGTTCATTTTGCTGATCCCTCGTTCGAGCGTAACACCGGGTGCATTGCTATACGGGACAGGCGTGTACAGGCGCGTGCGATTGAAAGCGGTTTTTTCAAAGGTGAAGTCGCCGTTGATTTTTAGCTTATTGTCGAAAAAATTGGTAAAAATCCGGGAGGTATTGCGGGTTTGTCTACGGGATTCATCCCAATGATTATTACCGGAAACAAAGCTGCCGAAAACAATGGAAGCATTTTCCGTGAGCGTTCCATCCGGATTACGCAACATGGCTACCGGAAAAGCTTCATCCGAAATACGTCGCCATACCGGGGTATTGCTTGGATGATTCAGTATGGGTGTAAAATAGGCTCTTTCGTTATAGGTAATGTCGTTTTCCACACGCAGCCATTCTTTCACCTGTATGCTTCCTTTAGCGCGTAAATTATATTGGTTGTATTTATCGGGATTATAACGAAAAATCCCGCCTTGGTTATTGTAGCGACCTGAGAGATAGAATGATGTCTTTTCACCACTGCCGGAGAAGCTTAATTGCTGCTCCATTGAGGGCGTGTGGTCAGCATACAATTCTTTCAACCAATCTGTGCTTCCATAATAAACGTATCTTCCGGTAGCGGGATCAATATCGGTAGAAGGGGTGTTGCCGGCCTCATGCCGCTTACGCAATTCTTCCAGGTATTCTTGCGACCAAGGAAATACACTATTAGCTTTTTGCGGGTCTGCATTGTAGTCGTTCCACGAACTAAAAGCCTCATTGAACGTTTTTGCCCACGGATATCCTTCCGTTACCAGATCCGGGCGTATGGTATGATCATTTCTGGAATAGCCGGATGAATAGTTAATAACCGATCGTTCTTTACTGGGTGTTTTCGTTGTTATTAATACGACCCCGAAGCTACCGCGGGCACCGTAGATGGCTGCGGATGCCGCGTCTTTTAAAACAGTGACGCTTTCAATATCATTGGGATTCAAGAGATCGGCATTGCCCGGTACACCATCTATAAGTACCAGCGCCGATCCTCCGGCACCAATGGAGGTCGTTCCGCGAACATTAAAGGTAGCGCCACGCGTAGGTTTTCCATCGGTCATTTTAATGTTCAGGTTTGGTATAACCCCTTGGAGCCCCCGAGTAGTGCTTGCGAGGGGGCGATTTTCAAAAACCTCTTTTCCGACTTGATCAACAGCGCCGGTTAAATTTGCTTTCTTTTGTGTGCCATAACCAACCACTACCACTTCTTCCAGATCGGCCTGCCCGATTTTCATGACGACATCCAGTTGGCTTGCGCCTTGTGGGTTCAGCTGTTGTGTGATGTAACCGATAGCAGAGAATGAGAGCGTAGCGCCATCTGGAATTGATAAGCGGTAGATCCCTTGCTCATTAGTAGTTGTTCCAATGCGTTTATCTGTCCCGATAACGGTAACTGAAACACCGGGTAAGCTTTCTCCACTGTCTGTCACGACTTTTCCATGAAGCGTTTTTAGCTCTTGTCCATTGGCTAGAAAAATGCAACAGAGGCAGTAGAAAAGGCTTAGGTAAATCTTTCTTTTCATTTTTTTTAGTTTTATTGATTGTTGATTTTTGTTTATAAATATTTTATAACGTTGCCAAAATTCCCTTTTGAATGTTAAAGCTTTGTTAAGTACAGGTTATTAAATCGTTTTATAGCTATTGTGCAAGGGTTTGTACTTCAGAATTCAAAATGGATTGACGCTTTTACTTGATATTTAACTACCTGCTGGTAGGCTGTATTTCGGTTACTAACTGGTTTTAAAGCCTCTAAGATATAATATTTAATAAAAAATAACAAAATAAATGTTTTAAAAAGTTTTAATAAATAAAAAATAACAAAATGAAACATATTTGATATGGTATGATATTTAAGAAATAATAAGTACTATTGCAGTAGAATCCGTGATTATGAGGAATATTACCAAAAGACATGAGGCAATCATCAAGCTGATCAAAGCAAATGGAAGCGCAACCATTCCGGAATTGGTAGAGATGACAAAAGTTTCGGGGGTTACGATAAGAAAAGATTTGAAATTTTTGGAGGATAAGAACTTGTTGTTTTGTACCCGAGGAGGGGCTTCATTAACCAATCCGTATGCGAATGATCGTCCAATTGTGGAGAAGGCGTTGATTAATCCGGATAAAAAGCAAAAGATTGCGAAAGCATCTTTATCGTTGATCGGACAAAATGATTCCATCATGATCGGATCGGGTACAACCGTGTTCGAATTAGCAAAGGCATTGCAGCCAAACCATCCGATTACGGTTATAACACCTGCGATTAAAGTGGCCTTCGAATTAAGTGGAAGAAATAATATTGAGGTCCTTCAATTGGGTGGCTTGGTGAGGCCAAGTTCTTCTTCTGTTGCCGGGGCGCATGCGGAATATATATTGGAAACGATTTCTTGTGGTATGTTATTCCTGGGGGTTGACGGAATCGATATAGATTTCGGTTTATCCATTAGTAACCTGGCGGAAACGGGCCTGAACCAAAAAATGATACGTGCGGCCCAGCAGGTGGCAGTTTTGGCTGATAGTACAAAATTTGGAAAAAGAGGGATTGGTAAGATTTGCGAACTCAGTGATATCGCTTACATCGTCACCGATGAGGGGATTCCGTCGAGCATGGTTAAACTCTTGGAAAAAAAGGGAATTAAAGTGGTGATTGCGTCGTAAATATTAAAACGCTATAAATTCCGTAATTTGCTGATTCGTGAAGTGAAGTGTATCTTCTTTAAAAAAATCCATTTCTTCATTCAGCTCTTGCTTGATATAGGGGATGTGAATGCGTAAAGGAAGTGTATGAAGATTAAGGTAATGACAAACACCCGTGAAGTGCTCGATCCCACGGATATTGCCATATCTGCCGGAGCTGATTCCTACCAGTGCTGCCTTCTTTCCAACGAAGCTGTCCGGAAATAAACAACTGTCGATAAAAGTTTTCAAGACACCTGGAAAGCTCCCGTTGTATTCCGGAATAACAAAAATAAATTTTGTTGTGGCGCTGATCCTGTCTTGTATGGGTTGAAATGCGTCACTTCTCGCCCCGTAAAGATCACTAACAATAAAATTATCCGGCAGTGATTCGAGTGACATGATCTCGGACCCATAACCTTTTTTGCCAAGTTGTCTGTAGTAATAGTTCGCTACTTTTAGCGAGTAGCTGTCTTTGCGATTGGTGCCGGCTATAATTGTGATCATTGTTAATAATATGTGTAAAATCTAAACCCCTTCTGGTTTTTAAGCTGTGTAAAATTTGTATCTTAGCAACCTTGTTTAAGGTGTTTAAAAACTGCGAAGATACTAAATAAACGCATTTTTAAACAAGGAGAGAAGAAAAGGGTGCGCTTTTTTTGGGGAAACCGAATCAATTTTTTTCGGAGAAAATGCTCCATTAAGGCAATATTAAGAAGACATCCTAGTTTAATGGATTATGACGGATTTAAAGCGGGAAACCATTAGGCGAATATTTTTTACTTAGGACTTATAAATTACAATGGGTAAAATCATAGCGTTAGCCAATCAAAAAGGAGGAGTGGGTAAGACCACATCCTCGATTAATTTAGCAGCGAGTCTTGCCGTATTGGAGTACCGAACACTTTTGGTGGATGCGGATCCTCAGGCAAATTCAACCTCCGGTATCGGTTTCGATCCAAGGGCTATCAAATCGAGTGTATACGAATGTATTATTAATGATTTAGATCCCAGAGAGGCTATCCAAAAAACCGAAACACCTAATTTGGATCTGCTCCCTGCACATATTGATCTTGTAGGGGCTGAGATCGAGATGATCAATCTCAATGATCGTGAGTATAAAATGCGGTCCGTATTGAAGCAGGTAAGTGACGACTATGACTTTATTATCATCGATTGTTCGCCCTCTCTCGGATTAATTACCATTAACGCATTAACAGCGGCAAACTCAGTGATCATCCCTGTTCAATGCGAATACTTTGCGTTGGAAGGATTAGGTAAGTTGCTAAACACCATTAAAATTGTTCAAAACCGCTTGAATACCAATCTCGAGATTGAAGGCATTTTGCTAACCATGTACGATGTTCGCTTGCGTTTATCCAATCAGGTAGTTGAGGAAGTGCGCTCGCATTTTAACGACCTGGTTTTTAATACCATTATCCAACGAAATACGCGTTTAAGTGAAGCTCCGAGCTTTGGTATTTCCGTGATCATGCACGATGCCAACTCAAAAGGAGCCATTAACTATCTAAATTTGGCGAGAGAGATTTTAATTAAAAACGGTTTACAGAAAGAGCAAGAGGAGGCAAAAATATAATGGCGCAACAGCGAAAAACAGGTTTAGGAAAAGGCTTAAGTGCATTGCTGAATGATACAGACGAAGTGGTAAAGCAAACAGCAGCCAGTCAGCAGTCAACCGCAGTGGGAATAGGGAAGGATGTGCCGCCGGGATCAATTAGCCAGATTAAAATTGATGCGATAGAAGTAAACCCTTTCCAGCCAAGGACAGATTTTGATGCAGAAGCCTTAAATGAGCTTGCTGATTCAATTAAATTACAAGGTCTGATTCAACCCATTACCGTACGCAAAATGGGAAATGGGAATTATCAGTTGATTTCCGGCGAACGACGCTTAAGAGCATCTAGGATTGCAGGACTGACAGAGATTCCGGCATACATAAGAACAGCTAATGACCAACAGATGTTGGAAATGGCACTCATCGAAAATATACAACGGGAGAATCTAAATGCAATAGAGGTTGCCTTAAGTTTTCAGCGCATGATTGACGAGTGTAACCTGAAGCAGGAAGAGTTAGGTGATCGGGTAAGTAAAAACAGATCAACGGTTACCAACTATCTTCGTTTACTAAAATTACCACCGGCTATTCAGGCATCTATCCGCGATGGAAAATTGAGTATGGGGCATGCCCGTGCCTTAATCAATGTCGCCGATGTCGATAAACAACTGTATATTTTTCAGGAAATTATTGAAAAAGGATTATCTGTACGGAAAGTTGAGGAGCTGGTAAGGCTCGTTAACGACAGTACTTACAAGAATAAAGCGAAGCCTGATACTAAAGAGAAGCCGCTGTCGTTTGAGTTTCAAAAGATCCAGGATGACCTGGCCTCCAAATTTTCTACTAAAGTAAAGCTCAACGTAAAAAGTAAGGGCGGAAAAGGTACGATTGAGATTCCATTTATGTCGGAAGATGATCTTAGTCGGATTCTGGAGTTATTAGATTGGTAATGACAACATTTCGGTTTCTCTCTTTACTTGTTTTTTTTGTGATGGCCTGCTCTTGTGTGCTAGCACAGGTGCCCGATAGTATTAGAACACCTAATGATATCAGTAAAGATCGTTTCAATATGACTGATACCGCTAATGTGCCGAAAAAGGAACGGAAAAGACGGGAACAAAAAGAGGAAGAGCAGAAGCCGGTCGTTTACAAAGATTCCGCTCGTTTAGCATTAGAAGCTTTGACGAAAAAGGCAGTTCGCCGATCACTTATTTTGCCGGGATGGGGGCAATTGTTTAATCGTGGTTGGGGCTATGTAAAAGCTCCGATCATCTGGGCAGGTTTCGGAGGCTTAGGTTATTCGTTTGTATTTGCACAGAATAACTACAGTGAGACCTTAGAGGAGGTTCGCTTCCGTCTAGCCAACCAGGGGCTCAGCCAGAATCCAAAGTATCCTGACTACGTGACAACTGAATGGCTTATCGGGGCGAAAGATTTTTATCGACGAAACCGAGATTTAACCATTCTGCTTACCGTTGGATGGTATGCGCTGAACGTAATCGACGCTTACATCGATGCGAAATTTAAACGCTATGATATGAGTGACGACCTCACTTTTAATATTCGTCCTACCCTGATGCAAGCTCCCGGTATGTTGGCTTACCGTTCGACTCCGGTAGTGGGGCTAAAAGCAACCTTTTCGATTAAGTGACAAAATTTACTACATTTAGGAGTTTTAAGTAAAATCGTATATTGCAAACCTAAACACATAGCAAAATATAATGAACATAGCCTTGATTGGTTACGGTAAAATGGGCCGTATCATAGAAAAAATTGCTTCTGAACGAGGTCATACGGTGGCATTGATTATTGATGAGAATAATCGACATGAGATCATAGCGGACGATTTTTCTGACATTGATGTTGCCATCGATTTTAGTACGCCACAAGGGGCCCTTCAAAACATAAATCTTTGTTTTGAAGCAGATACGCCCATGGTTGTGGGAACAACGGGCTGGTATAGTCACCTGGCGGAAATTGAAGAAAAATGTAAAGCAGGTAACAAATCCTTACTTTACGGGTCTAACTTCAGTATTGGTGTTAATGTGTTCTTTCATATCAATAAGTTATTGGCTAAAGCTATGAGTCCTTATAAACAATATGACGTCCAAGTAGAGGAAATCCATCATACTCATAAACTGGACTCCCCAAGCGGTACGGCCATTACGATAGCAGAAGGTATTTTGGAACATAACGATGATAAGGATGAATGGGTAAACAACCTGGTCGGAGAAGGCGACGAAATCATACCGAAGAAAAATCAGTTATTGATCGAATCGCATCGGATTGAGGAAGTACCTGGCACTCATACGGTATTGTACAGTTCGGAGGTGGATCAGATTGAATTTAAACACACAGCACATAGCCGTGCAGGCTTTGCTTTAGGTGCGGTCATCGCCGCGGAGTGGTTGCAAGGTAAGAAAGGCTTCTATGCTGTTACGGATATGTTTGATTTTGGGTAGCTGTCTGCGGTCAGAAATCAGCTTTCTTTTAGAACAAGCTGAAAGCCGACTTCCGAACGCTGATTACTTTTTTAATTATTGATATCTTATTTGTTTCTTAAGGCATCAATGAGCCCTCCGGGGTTTTGACCATCCCTACGGGAGGCAGGCTTTTTAATTTTTACTTTTTAATTTTTACTTTATAAGGCATGTTAACAGCTTTTTTGGTAGTATTTTTTCTGGGCACGCAGATCGGTTTATGGTTACTTTTTGTGAAAGCAGGAAGGCCCGGATGGGAATCACTGATTCCTTTCTATCGTGAATATATTATTACTAAACTTACCGGAAGACCATGGTGGTGGGTGATTTTGCTAGTAGTCCCTATCATCAATCTTTTCATCGGTATTGGGCTGTACATAGATTTTGTTCGATGTTTTGGTCGGCGTTCTTTTCTCGATCAAGTGGGGACCATTATCGTACCTTTTATCGTCTTCCCCTTATGGGGCGCTGATAAAACGGTTACCTATTGGGGAGCTTCGGCTACAGAAGAATTTAAGAAGAAGTATCCTTACAAAAAGTCTGCGACCCGGGAATGGGCTGACGCCATCGTCTTTGCTGTTGTAGCCGCAACGTTGATCAGGACTTTTTTAATTGAAGCTTACATGATTCCCTCCGGCTCTATGGAACGGAGCTTACTTACCGGGGATTTTCTTTTTGTTAGTAAAATAAACTATGGACCACGTCTTCCGATGACGCCGATTGCTTTTCCTTTTGCTCATCACACCATGCCAATAACGGGCACGAAGGCCTATTGGGACGGTTTGGAAATGGATTATCGTCGATTACCGGGCTTGCAGAAAATCAAACGTAATGACGTGGTGGTATTTAATTATCCGATGGAGGCTGATGCACCCTTTAATAGACCGGTGGATAAACGGGAAAACTATATAAAGCGTGCGATCGGTATACCGGGTGATACCATTTCCATTGTAAATGCACAGGTTTATGTTAATGGAAAACAGGGCATAACGCCCGTGGAAGGTCAACTTATGTACGAGGTGACCACGGATGGTACCGATATTAATCTAGACCGCATTAACGATATGCGGATCGACGGTGGATCAACGGGGCAAGCGAACCAGTACGTTTTCTATCTGACACCTTCGTTGGCAAATACAATCAAAGGATGGGCAAACGTGAAGGAAATTAAACCGCTTATTTATCCGAAGGGAACCCCTGAACCTACACAGGATATTTTTCCCCAAGGGTCAGATTGGAACAGAGATAATTATGGGCCGGTCATTGTGCCACATCAAGGTTGGACGGTTCAATTGAATGAACAGACCGTGCCAATTTACGAACGTGCTATTACGGTATATGAAGGCCACACGTTTGAGAAAAAAGGGGATGGTTATTATATTGACGGCACTAAAGCAACGAGTTATACCTTCAAAATGAATTATTATTGGATGATGGGGGACAATCGCCATAATTCGTTGGATTCGAGATTTTGGGGATTTGTGCCGGAAGATCATATTGTTGGTAAGGCCCTTTTTGTATGGCTTAGTTTAGATGACAAAGGATCTTTCTTTGACAAGATCAGATGGAATCGTATTTTTATGGGAATCCATTAATTTTAGTTATTCGTTGAGAGTAGTTAAGTTGTTGAGTAGGGAATTATTCATTCGTGTTCACTTTAAGGTATTCATGAGCTCGCTATGCTCGGTTAGTTAATTAGCCGATTAGCCAATTATTCATTAATGTTTATTTAAAGGCATTCCCTGAAAGACTCGGGACGGGCATGAGCTCTCCCGAGTCTTCGGAGTCGGTTAATTAATGTGATAATGTTGGTACGAACAACCAACAACGAATAACCAACAACTAACCTAGCCCTTAGGAGTGCCTCTGCTCACAACGGACAACTAATAACCAATAACTAACAACCAATAACTAATAACTAACAACCAATAACTAATAACTAACACTACGCCCCTCCACCTAATGCTCTATACAACTCAACTCTAGCCAGCAATAATTGTTGTTTAAGGCTTACTAATTCCAGTTCACTGTCAATCGCATTCTGTTGCGCCGTAATGACTTCCAGATAAGTAGCATAACCTGCTTTAAATAATAATCCCGCTTGTTTAATACCTAGTTGAGCAACCTTTACTCGATTTTCAGCAATTTCATACTCTTCCTGCAATTTTTTAAAGGTTATCAACGTATTGGTAATTTCATTAATGGCATCCAATACAACCTGTTGAAAATCCAGTTCGGCCTTATCCCGTTCGAGTTTGGCAACTTCGATGTCCGTTTTAATTTTGCGTTTATTAAAGACAGGAGCTGTCAAACTCCCTATTATACCCCCAAATAGAGAGCCGGGAATTTTAAACCAATTTTTGGATAACATACTGTTTACCCCGCCTTCGGCTTCTATGGTCAGCGTCGGATAACGATAGGCCTGTGTGACGCCGACATTTGCATTAGCAGCACGTAGCGCGAGCTCAGAGGCACGTACGTCGGGTCGGTGACTCACCATGTATAGCGGAACACCGGCCGTAACAGAATCTTCGATCAAAAAATCAGTCAAGGAGGCATCTCGTGGAATACTATCGGGCAATTCACCGGATAAAGCTCGCAAGCTATTTTCTTGAATGACTACCTGACGCTCCAATTGCGGAATAAGCGATTGAGCTGCTAAACGTTGCGACTCGGTTTGCTGGATAGCGAGCGAGGTTACCTGACCCGCATCCCGTTGCAATTTGACAATGCGTAACGTGCTATCGGTCAACCGCAGGTTTCGACGGGCTACTTCCAATTGAGCATCTAACATCAATAAGTTGTAATAGCCTTCCGCGATATTGGCAACCAATTGCGTTTGTAAGAGTTTACGAGCCTCATACGTTTGCAGATACTCCGCTAGGGTCCGCTCATTCATGCGCCGAATTTTACCCCAAATGTCCAGCTCCCAGCTGAGTCCAATACTGCTCATATGCTGCATGGTATAATCAAATAAGGTTTCCGGAGCTTCTTTACCCTTCGTTTCGTAATATTTCGAGGAGGGATTAGAATAGAAGTTTTTGGATCGGTATTGCCTATTGACGCTTCCCAAGGTAGCATTGATGTCGGGAAGAAATTCTGCACGTGCCTGGAAAACACGTTGGTTAGCGATCTGAATGTTTTTCAGAGCTTTCCGCATATCGTAGTTACTCACAAGGGCCGTGTCAATAATCTTACGAAGTGTAGTATCGACAAAGAATTCGCGCCAATAGATGTTGCCTATTCCGACCGAATCGGCGGGACTGATTTCATCTCGATATTTTTTGGGAAGGTTCAAATGCGGCCGCTTATAATCTTTCCCTACTTTACAAGCATTAAGTAATAGACTAAGGAATATCGTCAAAAGTGCTATTGAGCCGAAGTGCCTTGTTTTTATATTTTTTTTAATCATCTTCTTCCTGAATCATTTTGGATTTTACCTTTTCATCAAAATGCTGAAAAACCATATAAAGAACGGGGATAACAAATACACCAACTGTTACGCCGAATAACATACCGCCTGCTGCACCGATACTGATTGAATGATTACCTTGTGCCGACGGCCCGACCGTCCACATCAAAGGAATCAAGCCCGCAACGAAAGCCAGTGAAGTCATTAGGATCGGTCTCAATCGTAAGCGGGCTCCTTCAATCGCGGCATCGTAAATCGACAAACCGGATTTACGTTGTTGAACGGCAAATTCCACAATGAGAATGGCGTTTTTCGCCAGTAGTCCTATAAGCATGATAAGGCCAACCTGAACATATATGTTGTTTTCGAGTCCGACCAGATTGACAGCTGTATAAACCCCTACGAGACCAACCGGAACCGAAAGTAAAATGGCGAAAGGTAAAATATAGCTTTCGTATTGTGCTGCCAGTAAGAAATAGACAAAGAGAATACTTAACGTAAAGATTAGAATGGTTTGTCCACCACTTTGTCGCTCTTCCAAACTCATGCCGGTCCATTCATAGCTATAGTTTGCTGTCAACACCTTTTCCGCCACCTCATCGACAGCTTTCATTGCGTCACCGGAACTATGGCCTGCCGCTGGTGTCGCATTGATAGCAATAGCATTAAATAAGTTATAACGATTGACGGTTTCCGGACCAAAGACTTTCCGCAGTTTTACCAAGGTATTGGCTGGTACCATGTCACCGTTTTTATTACGGACGAAAATCGATTTAAAAGACTCCGGGTCATTGGTAAATCGGGCGTCTGCCTGCATGTAGATACGATATTGTCTGCCAAAGCGACTGAAATCGCCGGCTTGTACCCGGCCGTAATAGCCTCGTATGGTTGTCATCAGATCCTTTGCGGTGACACCTAGGGCCTGTGCTTTTACAAAATCGACCTCTAGCTGATATTGTGGGAAATTGGCTTTAAACGGCGTAAATGCTGTTTCAATTTCAGGTCTTTTTTGCAGTTCTTGAATAAAATTGTTCGCCACCTTGCTGAACGATGCAAAAGTACCACCGAGGCGGTCTTGTAAAACGAACTCTAAGCCACTAAAATCACCAAACCCTTGTACCGTAGGACGTGGATAAACGCTAAAAGTGGCTTCGCTAATCTGAGAAAGATCCTGACGGATACTATCCATAAAAGCGTTAATGTCTTTTATCTCTCCTCGTTCCTTATGGTCTTTTAGATTGATATAGCCTACCGCAAAGGCCGGGCTGGCCGTGGCGTCAATGGCATTGTAACCGGAAATAGTCGTCATGCCTGAAATCTGCTCGCGTTTTCTCACTATGCTGTCGGCTCGCTGTAATACTTCTGTCGTTCTCGCTAAAGAAGCCCCAGGAGGCATAGACATAGAAAAGGTAACAAAACTGTCGTCTTCTGTGGGGATAAAGCTTGACGGTGTTCTATTCATCAGAAAAATACCGGCTGCGGAAAGCGAGGCTAACAGGGCCAGGGTAAGCCATTTCTTACGCAGCAGGAAATTTAAAGAGCGTATATACTTATTGGTAAGTGTATCAAACGCAACATTAAATCCATCAAAAAACCGCCTCGAATATTTGGACAATTTGCTTCCTTTTAACTCCTTTTCCTTATCATCATGGTGGTTGTTTCTCAACAACAAAGCGCATAGTGCAGGACTTAATGTTAATGCATTGAGCGCCGAAATCAAGATAGCAGTAGCTAGCGTATAGGCAAACTGTTTATAAAATAGGCCGGACGGACCTTCCATGAAACCGACAGGAAGGAATACTGCCGCCATTACCATGGTAATCGATAAGATGGCGCCGGTAATTTCGCTCATCGCAGAAAGTGTTGCTTTCCGCGGAGATAATCCGGTACGTTCCATTTTTTGATGAACCGCTTCTACGACAACAATGGCATCATCTACCACAATACCAATGGCTAAAACGAGCGCAAACATGGTTAAAACGTTGATGGAAAAGCCAAATAGAAGTAGGAAGAAAAAAGTTCCTACCAACGATACCGGGATGGCGATTGCCGGAATCAATGTGGAACGAAAATCTTGCAGGAATATAAAGACAATGACAAACACCAAGAAAAAGGCTTCGAATAAGGTGTGTTTCACCTGACTGATCGACTCGTCTATTTGATCACGAACACTATACGTGATTTCATATTTGATACCCTCGGGAAAAGATCGCTGTAACTTTTCCATCACCTTTCGTATTTGTCCATCGATTTCCACGGCATTCGAGCCACTCGTTTGGACTACGTTGATCGTTAACCCCGGGAAGCCGTTTACTTTGTTGTCCGATCCCACATTAGAAGCACCGAATTCGATACGAGCGACATCTTTAAGGTAGAGCACAGAACCGTCTTCGTTGGTCCGAATAACTAGATTTTCATAATCCTCCGGATTACTGAAACGACCGCGATGTTTCAAAACGGTTTCGAAAACCTCATCGGATGCTTCACCGAATTTTCCTGGGGCGATTTCAAAGTTTTGACTCTTGATGGCATCGATGACATCTTGAGGTACCAAGCCGTAAACAGCCAATTTTTCCGGATTAAGCCATGTACGCATGGAATAATCTCTAGCTCCAATTCGACTGATGGTGGCAACACCTGGGACGCGTAATAACTCACGGTTAATATTAATTTGCGCATAGGCTTGCAGGAAGGTTTCATCATAAACCGTATCAGGGTGATTACTGAAAATATTCATAGTCATGATGACACCATTCTGCTTGGGCATAACACTGATGCCCGCTTCGTTTACTTCTGCGGGAATTTGGCTGGCGGCCTTTGAGACACGCGTCTGGACATTAACGGCCGCTTGATCGGGATTGGTGCCTGCTTTGAAGAAAATATTGATACTGCCGGAACCGGTATTGCTGGCGGTAGATCGTATATAGGTCATATTGTCGACCCCGTTAATAGCTTCTTCAATAGGTAGTAAGACACTCTGCGCCACCGTTTCAGCATTGGCTCCGGGATAAGATAAAGTAACGCTCACGCTCGGAGGGGCAATTTCGGGAAAACGTGTGACAGGTAATTGCAGCATGCCGACAATGCCCAACATGACCAATAAGATGGATATGACGGTAGCAAGGACGGGTCTGCTTATGACAGTTTTTAACATAGTTTTTTCCTCTCGCTAATGGAGTTAATAGGTATTTACTTTAACACGGGGATTTTAACTGCGTTTGGGATTTTGTAGCTGTGGATTAATGGCTAGGCCGTCTTCCAATTTGTCAAAGCCTGACAGTACGACGCGGTCGCCCGGCCTTAGTCCATCTTTAACAATATAGTTAGGCCCGCTGACTCCATCAAGAATGACGGCACGCATCTTTACCTTGTTATCCGGCGTTACAATATATACAAAGGTTTTGTCTTGTAATTCAACGGCGGCTACTTGAGGCATCAACAAGACGCCGGGTTTCTTTTCTTCCATTTTCAAGGTACCGGTGTTCCCTTGTCTAAGCACGTCGTGAGGATTAGGGAAAGAAGCTCGAAGAGAAATGGCTCCGGTAGTTCTATTTACCTGTCCATCAATCGCATCTACGATCCCTTTCTCCGCATATTCGGTGCCGTCGGCCAACATAAGGCGAACGTAGGGAATTAACATGTCATTGTTAGCAGACGAGTCGTTTGATCGTCCACCTTTGGTGAAATGTAGGAAATCTGCCTCGCTCATGGAAAAGTACACATACACATCACGTGTGTCAGACAAAATGGTGAGTGGCTGAGAATCACCTTTCGTAATCAAATTTCCGATTCGTTTTGGAATACGACCTATATATCCACTCGAAGGAGCTTTAATATTGGTAAAGTCGAGATTTATTTTGGCTGTCGCAACGGCTGTTGCTGCTTTTGCAACCGAAGCCGTAGCAATATCGGCATTGGAACGAGCTGTTTGAAGCTGTACGTTAGATATAACGTCATTTTCTACCAACGGTTTTAGACTCTCGACTTCCAGCTGGGCATTTTTTTCTTTAGCCTTTTCAACTGTTTCTTCTGCAATGGCATTTTTGAGCGCCTCCAAATAAGGTTGTTCGTTGATTTTAAAAAGATTTTGTCCCTGTTTCACGTAGGCACCTTCATCAACATATATTTTTTCTAGAATGCCCTCAACCTGTGGACGGATTTCTACATTTACTTTTCCTTCGATGGTTCCGAGATAATCTCGTTCTGTTAAAGCCGTACCAGTGTCAACCATAAAAACCGGAAGACTTAATCGCTTGTTGCTTTCATCTTCTGCGTTGGAGGAACCGGAATGGCAGCTGCTTGTAATTGCTAATAAAAAAAGACCTGTACTGAGTGTTAAAAGGGATTTAATGTTTTTACTCGTTTTAATAATCATTGATGTTTTTTATGTTTTAGTGTTTAAGCATGTTGTTGCTTTTCAACAAAACATTTTCAAATAAGTTTGCTTTTATAAGGACATAAAGCCAACCTGTAGGTTTCAGAATTAATGCCAAAAACGTCATGCTATGTTCGGTGATGGTAAACTAAGGTCATCCGCTAGCTTTAGTAAGTCATCAAATACGCTTTTAACAACAGGGATGCCATTTGCTTTTCTTTCTATGGTTGCAGCCCGCTCGGGTTCACCAGGAATAATGACAGGCTGACTTTTGTCAATGGGTTCTGCGTTTTTAAACCGATGAATCCAATTATCCATATGCTGTTTAAAATCGTCAAGAGGACGGAAACCATCGGCTCTCAATGCGCCTAAAAAATGTCCCAAACCTTCTCCTACGGGTTGAGGATGAGGCTCTAAATAAGCAACAAAAGGCGGTGCCCAAGGGCCATAATTAGCGCCCGAAAGCACGGCACTTAGAATGTCAACCGTGGCGCTAAGTCCAAATCCTTTGTGACTACCATGTGCTCGGTCACCTCCCAAAGGAAGTAAGGCCCCTCCGGATTTAAGCTCGTGCGGATTTACCGAAGGAGTGCCGTCTTTCGTTTGTACCCATCCGTCAGGAATAGAATATCCATTGCGCTGAGCAATTTCAAGTTTACCGTTAGCAGCAGCGGATGTCGCCATATCTACAACTACCGGCGGATACGCTCCTGCCGGAAATGCATAACACATGGGGTTGGTCCCTAACATCCGCTCTTTGCTGAAAGTGGGGGTTACTAGCGGACTAGCATTGGTCATGGCATAACCGATCATATCTTGTTCAACGGCTAATAAGGCATGATAACCGGCAATGCCGAAATGATTGGAGTTGCGTACAGCGACCCACCCGGAGCCATAGTCTTTCGCTTTTTTGATGGCAATTTCCATGGCATAAGGTGCTACTACCAAACCTAAACCGCGATCCCCATCTACGGTAGCCGTAGTGGGCGTTTCATGTATAATCCGTATCTCCGGTGAAGGATTTAGTCTGCCTTTTTGCCACAGCCGAACATATCCGCTTAGTCGTGCCGTCCCGTGGGAATCAATGCCCCGTAGATCGGCTGCAATCAGCACATCCGCAGCCAGTTTAGCATGCGCTGCCGTACAACCGATCGTTAAGAATACTTGTTCAGTAAATTCACGTAGGCTGGTTTCGCTTATTATAAGTGTGTTTTCCAATTGTTTGTGTTTCTTTTTGTTCAAGTGCTTCGCAAACTTAATAAATTGTTGTTAGTTATCGGTTATTAGTTGTGGGTTGCAAGTTATTAGTTATTCGTTGTTGGTTATTAGTTATTCGTCCAACATTATCAAACTAACCGACCCCAAAGACTCGAGGGAGCTCCTATAAATAATGCCTTTAAATAAACACTAATGAATAATTAACCAACCCACTACTTAGCTATTTAACGTCTCAACCACTCCACAATTTCTCTACTTCACGCCCATGCTTCATTGGCTAATTCACCAATTGGCTAATCGGCTAATTAACTAATCCCCTACTTAACTATTTAACGTCTCAACTACTCAACAAAAAAATAAAAAAATCATGCAACCTTTTTACTGCTCTTGACATCTAAGAGAAAAAGGGAACATAATTTGAAGCAATTATACACCATCGATGATCTATTGGAAGGTTGCCGCCGGGGAGAGCGAAAGGCACAGGAGTCGCTCTATCGGGCAATTGCTTCGAAGATGTTCAACCTTTGTTTGCGTTATGCCACATCCGAGATAGAAGCAGAGGATATGTTGCAAAATGGTTTTATCAAGGTGTTTCAGTGTGTAGCTGGTTTTAGGGGGGAAGGGTCTTTTGAGGGTTGGATACGAAAAATCTTTGTAAATACAGCGATAGAGATGATACGGAAGAATCAGCGAATGCAGAACACAATAAGTGTTGACGCCGTTTTTGACGAAGAGCAACAGACATTTGATATGGAAGGGTTGGAGGTACGTGATTTGCTTGCGCTGATTCAACAATTGCCGGACGGTTATCGTATCGTGTTTAATATGTATGCCCTGGAAGGTTATTCACACAAAGAAATAGCTGAAGCACTGAGTATCAGCGAAGGTGCTTCAAAATCGCAATTGTCCCGTGCGCGGGCATGGTTAAAAAGTAAATTGGTAATGTTAGAAAGAGGGGGTAATTATGGATCGTATGCGGAATGATATTTTTGATGAGGAGGTTCGGAAGAAACTTGATTCTTTTGAACCGCAGGTCTCGAACAAAGTATGGTCGAATATCGCCGAACAGTTGGATCAGCAGACAACCGGATCGGGAGCAAGGCCGCTTCAAATGAAGAGAGCCTTGATGAGGTGGTCGATAGCCGCCATGATTGCGCTTACTTTAGGGTTGGGGATAACTTATATCAAACAGCCACGCAAAGTTGTATATTTAAGTGCAAAGAAAGAAGTTATAAAAGACGAAGGGGCTGCCTTACCACTGCCTGTGACCAAAAGCAATAATGGAATCGGTAAAGGCGAAAAGATGGTTCATAGGAGCGTATCCCCTGCGAGGCGGGATTTAAAGGAGCGAATAGACGGGCGGAAAATAACGGTATCGGAAAATAGGGCAATGACAGATCCCGATGTTATTATGGAAGACACGGGCAACCGGCCCATGATCGTCAATGAGGTAGTATCAGTCGCCGTATCTCCAGGTAATGGACGCGTAGAGCAACCGGCGCTACAGTTTGCTTTTATTGAGACTCCGACGTTAAAGGATACAAAGGTGAAGAGCCAAGAAAAGAAAAATTTCGGCATAGGTGAGATTTTAAATTATGTCGTAGGTTCGGTTGATCATGGTGATGCAAAGGTGCTGTCTTTTGCCAGTGATGATGAAGGCACATTGAAAGTAGCCGTTGATTTGAAGGCATTGAAGGTTAGGCTGTGATGGGGGAATAGTCAAGTAGGGGGGATAGTCAAGTAGTTAAGTAGAGGAATCGTTAAGTAGTTAAGTAGGGAAGTAGTTAAGTAGATACGATTTGACGACTCCACGACTCGACAACTCAACTATTTAACGACTCAACGACTCAACCATTTAACCTCTCAACGACTCAACAACTCAACTATTAAACGTCTCCAACAACTAATAACGAACAACTAATAACGAACAACTAATAACAAACAACTAATAACTACATATATGAAGCATATTTTATTTACAGGGTTAACTTTTTTAGCGTTGATTGGCACCGTTCAGGCAAGCAATACTGAATTATCGAAGGTGGAGGGGATACGTGATACAACGGATATGGACACCGTAAAAACTGAACGAAAGCGAAAGCTAACCGTCAAATGGAGCTCTGATGGAGATAATATGGTCAAGGTTGAACGTTGTAATCCTTGCGATAGCTTAAATAAAAGTAAGAGTACTGACTTTTTGAAGCAGAAGCCGAAGGTTATTTTAGGAATCACATTCTCCCGCTTTGATCTAGGATTGGCTACCTTACTAGATAATGGTAGTTTTACGCTTAGTCCGGAGAACGATTTTCTAAGGAACCGAACATGGAAAACAATTAATGTGGGCTTTGATGTTTTCCAATTCGGCTACCGCTTCAACGAAAAGTTTAGATTGTTTTTGTCTGCCGGTTTTGATTGGACCCACATACGCCTGAAAAATGATATCATATTCGACCGGAATACTACACCGCTAAGCTACACCGAATCGGATATACATTATAGCAAAAACCGTTTCAGCTCCAGTTATCTTAGGATACCGATAACCTTCGAACACCGATTGGGCATGGATCGTGATTTACGAATTGCCTACGGCCCAATTGGAGGTTTCTTGCTAAGTGGAAGCCAAAAATTTAAGAGTGAAGAGGAAGGCAAACGGAAAGTTAAAGACGATTTTAATTATGCTAAATTCCGTTATGGTGCTTTTGCACGTGTGGGCTATAAATGGGTCGGTTTATATGCCAAGTACTATTTCAATGATATGTTTGAGAATAGTCCACAGCAAGAGGGCCTGAGAAATATGTCTTTCGGACTGATGTTCTTCTTCTAAAAACTTTTGCTTTTATAGGTCGATCAGTCGCTGTCACGATCGACCTAGTTCATGAATGCCTAAAATTTTTTTATCTTCGAGGCGTTTACACTATAAGTGTAATGTTTTTTGATGGCAAATAATACAAATACCCCTTCCTGCGATTTTATTCCTTCGGATACGCAAAAGCAAGGACTAGCATATATTCAGGTCGATAATTTATCAAAACGTTTTTCGGATAAACCGGATAGTTTAGGGTTAACCCAGATTTCCTTTGGTGTGGAGCAAGGTAAAATCACGGCGATCATAGGAGAAAGTGGAAGCGGAAAAAGCACACTGTTGCGATTAATTTACGGCCTTGCAAGTCCTGATGAAGGGGAAATTCGTTTCAAAGGATGGAAGGTGCCGGGGCCCTTCGATAAATTGATTCCGGGGCATGAAGACATGCGTCTGGTATCTCAGCACTTTGATGATTTAAATACCTATGCTAATGTTTGGGATAATGTGGCGTCTCGTTTATCAAATACCAACTTACTGGAAAAACACGATAAAACGGAAATCGCCTTAAACAGTCTGAATATTTTGAGGCTATCCAAACAACGTATTGCTGATCTAAGCGGAGGCGAGAAGCAGCGGGTAGCCATCGCCCGGGCACTTGTGACCGGACCGCAGGTCTTATTAATGGATGAGCCCTTTAATCAGGTAGATGCTTCATTCCGCGACCACTTGCAGCAAGATATCCGAAAGATAGTAGATGAGATCGGCCTAACGGTCATTATGGTATCCCATGATCCAAGTGAAGTACTGGCTTTATCGGATGCTTTATTAATTTTACAAGACGGTAATTTAATGGGGGTCGGTAGCCCGAAAGAAATATACGATAATCCACCCAATGCGTATACCGCTAGGTTATTGGCAAGGAGTAATATATTGTCCGAGGAGGAAGCTAGTTATCTATTACCTGAGATAAGTGCAAAAGAGATCATTATCCATCCGGAGTGGATACGAATAGATGAGATCGTACGGACTACTACGCCATTTACTATTCAGAACATCCTTTTTAAAGGCTTTTACGAAGAAATTATATTGTCGGCTGAGAAGCTCCAATTGCGATGTATTAATAAAATGCCGAATCGATATCAGATTGGACAACAGGTATCAATTGAAGTCTTGCAACATAAAGCGATTAATTAAGCCTCTTATCCAGGACTTCTAATAGCTTATCAAACTCTTCTTCCGTATAACCAAGGGATAAATAGATGATTTTGCCCTCTTCATCTACCACGACGTTTCTAGGAATACCGCTGTTTGCGTATTTTGAGAATATTTCCCGCTTCACATCAGGGAGGATGGGAAAGGTGTAGCCCGTTTTTTCAATGAATGGCCGCAGTTTGTCCCAATTCTCTTCACGGCCGAAGACGAATAACTCAAACTTTTTGTTAGTCTTGTAACGATCGTAAATTTCTTTCTGAACGCGAGGGAGTTCTTTTCGGCAAGGAGGGCACCATGTTGCGAAGAAATTGATCAACACTACCTTTCCTTTATAATCCTGTAGGTTTTTTAAGCTGCTGTCGGCTAGAGTGAACGAAAAATCAGGTGCCTTATCACCTATTTTAACCAACCATTCTTGCTGATCTTGTGCATAGGAAAATGCAGGTAGAAAGCTTATCAGGAAAAGGAACATGTATTTCATTGCTGTTGTTTTATTAGTTATCAGGACAAAAGTATCAAGATAAAAGTATTAGGACAAAAGTATCGATAAAAGTATCAAGGCGAAGACTGTTATGTTATTATTCTAGCACACACATCTATTGTCCTATGTCCTACTACTTACCTGCCGGCAGGCAGGTGGTTATTACGGTACCAATACAAAAGTATCAAGCCTGCCTGCGGTAGGCAGGTATCAAGACAAACGTCAAATTATTTGCCTGTCAGCTAGGATTACTTTCTCCCGTTGGTCGGTCAGTTTCGGTTTTAACATAGAGAAGGAGGTGTTTATATTAAAAAAACCTTTATTTTGTCACTTTCTTCCGAAGAAAGTAACCAAAGACTCGTCGCTTGGAACTTTGCTTTAAACGGTAATGCATCAACGTGCAAACCGCAAATTTCCTAGGCGACATTGTGGCAGAACGGAGGGCTTTTACTTTTAACCGGACGTATTAGCTTTAGCCCTAAATATAGCCTCGTGTGTGGGAAGAACGGCCTTGGAGGATATCGACGCAACGAGCAGTAAAGCATTTGCACCCTCGCTCATATTGCAATCCCCAAGCGGATTGACGAAGTGAAACGGCTCCAATACGCGCTAATGATGCTTTGCCATCAGTTGCAAGGCAGCCTACACAAGCCTTGATTTATTCAGGCTTGTTTATTTTTAAAGGTGTTCATGAACTCATCACTACGTTCTTCGGTTTGCTCAACTTTTATCAAGAAAAGTTGATTAAGAAAAAGGTTCTTTTTTAAAAACGAAATCCCTTTGACAGCTATGGTTCTATGTCATGTTACCTAGACCTTATGTCCAAAATTCGCTCATTATAAAAAAAAAGCTCACAACTAGGAATCAAAAAACTTCTTTACTGCACCATTTTATTCGCACAGGTTGAGCTCGCAAAAGCCTCGGGTTTCGCTTTGAATACAAAGCCCATACTTAAAATGTACCCCATAGCTTCATGAAGTGCCTGATTGGATTTAAACATAGGATTAGTGTTAATGTCGGCATGTACTTCTAAGTCGACATGATAGGTGTCCAAAATATCGCAAAGTGAATAAGCCGTTTCAATAGAACGCTGTACTTCCGCGAGCATTCGTTCTTTGATGCTCATTTTAAGCAGGGACCGTTCTTGGTGAATGAACATAAAGCCACCTTTCTTTTCGCGGATAAAAGCAATCACCGTTGCAAAATCAGTGATTTGCCCTTTTACCTGCGAGTCGGTGCCGATGCAGACTTTGAGCTTGTTTCCTAATGCATATTCTTTCGAGATGGCTGTGCTTACTTCTTCGAGAAGTGGTTTGCGAATGGGTTCTCCGCTAAATTTTTTCCAGGTCATAAATTAAAGGTATTACGTTAAATCTAAATAGCCCTTGCCTGCGTATCGATCTTTGCTATAAAGTTAGCGCATTTGAAGTGTTTCCTGATAAAGAGAATGTGGTTTATTTGTTAACATTTAGTTAATTATCAACACGTTGGGTTGTTGAGAGGTTAAGTCGTTAAATAGTTGAGACGTTAAATAGTTAAGTAGTTGATTAGCCAATGTGGTAATGTTGTAGGTAAGTGCGTGCCTAAAGCTTACTGCCTATAGCATAATGCCTCGCAATAGTTGAGTAGGGAAATAGTGAATTAGTGAATTAGCCAATTAGCAGATTAGACAATTAGCCAATGTGGGTAGATGGCTGCCTAAAGCTTACTGCCTATAGCCTAATGCCTCGCAATAAATAGTGAATTAGCCAATTAGCAGATTAGCCAATGTGGTAATGTTGTAGGTAGGTGCGTGCTTAAAGCTTACTGCCTATAGCCCAACGCCTATAACAAATATCCAATATTTTACATCAGATTCTTCGTCCTTTTTAAACAAAATACGTTACTTAGCTGTATTATTAGATTAGATATTAATCTTATTAGTACTTATCGTAAAAAAAATAGCAATATGAACTTTAAATCTCAAATCATGACGCTGGCAACGGGCGCTTTCATAGCAGCTTCTTTGTCGGCATGTAATCAATCTGGCACAAAATCAACAGAAGGAACCGACAGCACTACTGCCACTGAGGCTGCAACGAGTGCGATCAGTGTTACACCTGTCGCAGATTCAAAGGCATTTCCAGGTGCTGAATTGGCCGTCTCTTCTATTACGGCTACACCGGGTGCTTCCCAGGATTCAGTGAAGTTGGAGGTTAAATATGCGGTAAAGAATTTTACGTTGACAGAACATACAGCCGATCATAATGCGGATCATATGGCTAATTCAGCGGAAGGGCAGCATATCCATTTTATTTTGGACAACCAGCCTTATACCGCACTTTATAAACCGGAAAATAGTGTAAGTCTGAAGAAAGGAACCGAGCACTATTTATTGTCCTTTCTTTCACGTTCTTACCATGAATCCATAAAAGAGCCAAAGGCTTATGTTTTAAAGCATTTCAAAATTACCGATCAGGGAAAATATGAGGAATTACCCGTTCCTGCGGATGCCGCTTTATTCTATAGTCGTCCGAAAGGCGAATATAAGGGAAAAGATACCGAGAACTTATTGCTTGACTTCTACCTAGTGAACACGGAGTTATCGGCTTCGGGCAACAAAGTGAAAGCAGAGATTAATGACACTACGATCACGTTGGACAAGTGGGGCCCTTATGAAATCAAGGGAGCTCCAAAAGGGAATTTAAAAGTCAAATTAACGTTGGTAGGACCTGATGGAAATGAAATAAAAGGAGACAATACTTCTATAACAAGAGAAGTTAAATTGAGCGAATAAGAAACAATTTTTAAAGAGGGGGCTGTTAGTGATTATATCCTGGCAGCCCTTTTTTATACCCCTCATTTTATCTAAGTTTGCTTCGTAAACAATAAAACTATGCAAGATTATACCTCGTATTTGTCGACAGTTGTGAAGGCTTTAGGTTTGGATGAAGCATGCGTAAAACTACTGGAAGAAGACATCAACTTAACACAGCAACTTCATCATATTGATCAAATATATGAGCGCATCTCTTACATAGGAACAAGCTTGAACGTGTCTCTAGAAGCGGAAAAACTAATCGAAGAACTTGCTGAGCGTATTAATATCGTGGTTCACAAACTGAAATTTATAGCAGATAACCAACGACCTACTGTTAAAGTGGTAGCCGAATCGACGCTTGATAACGAACTGGAGGCTTATATTAATACCATTATACGAACTGCAGGGGGAAGGGTATATAACGAAGTACTGGATACGAAGGGACCTCAGCTTTTCATCTTTCTAGCTCAAAATAGGAGTATGTTTCAATTATTAGGTGAAATCCCAGGCTTTTTAGCAGATGAGGAATGGGAAAACACGCCGGCTATTAAGGAAAATAAGGTGTTTTTAATTGACGGCGAAAAGCACTTACTTGCTAGTTTGCCCGAGGCCGCAGATGATGTAGAGCTTTTGGCAGAAATTCTTTACCCTCAATATTTTGTGTTTGGCGGGGAGGGAGAATCGTGGATGAAATTTGAGCTTAGTTAATTCGTTGGGTAGGGAAGTAGTTAAGTAGGGGAGTAGTTAAGTAGAGAAATAGTTAAGTAGGGAAATAGTTAAGTAGAGAAGTAGTTAAGTAGGGAAGTATTAATACGATTTAACAACTCGACAACTTAACGTCTCAACTATTTAACGATTCAACGACAAAAGAAGATGTGTTTTTTATGTTGAGGAAAAATATATAGTTATTCGTTACCGGTTACTAGTTATTCGGCCAGTGTTTGACGAATTACCAATAACCAATAACGAACAACTAATAACTAATAACAAACAACTAATAACTCGCAACTCACAACTGGTAACTTACTTAACCAACTTCTTGTATTTAATCCGCTTCGGTCCTGTGTCTCCCAATCGTTTCTTCCGGTTCTCTTCATACTCCGAGTAGTTTCCTTCAAAGAAATAAACTTGGGAATCGCCTTCAAAAGCGAGGATGTGTGTACAGATTCGATCTAAAAACCAACGGTCGTGTGATATAATCACGGCACAGCCACCAAAATTCTCGAGACCCTCCTCCAACGCTCGAAGCGTATTCACATCAATATCATTGGTTGGTTCGTCCAGCAGTAAAACATTGGAACTTTTCTTAAGGGTAATGGCTAAGTGCACGCGATTGCGCTCACCGCCCGATAGTACGTCGATCTTTTTCTGCTGGTCGGCACCATTGAAGTTGAATTTGGAAACATAAGCCCGGGAATTAACGGTGCGGTTCCCTAGGACGATGTTATCGTGCCCTCCGGTGATATTTTCCCAGACGTTTTTGTTCGGATCTAAGTCGTCATGCATTTGATCCACATAACCCAATGCAACGGTTTCTCCTACCCGGAAGGAGCCGCTGTCCGGTTGCTCTTGTCCGGTGATCAATCGGAACAATGTAGTTTTTCCTGCACCATTTGGTCCTATAATACCAACAATACCCGCAGGAGGAAGTGAAAAAGTGAGGTTTTCAAACAGCACTTTATCGCCGTAAGCCTTGGTTACATTTTGCGCTTCAATCACCACATTTCCCAAACGAGGGCCTGGAGGAATAAAGAGCTCCAACTTTTCTTCCCTTTCCTTCGTTTCTTCAGAAGCCAACTTTTCGTAATTGGAAAGACGGGCCTTGGATTTGGCGTGACGCGCTTTCGGAGCCATCCGCACCCATTCCAACTCCCGTTCGAGTGTTTTTTGGCGTTTACTTTCCGTCTTTTCTTCCTGTGCCAGACGTTTAGCCTTTTGATCTAACCAGGAAGAGTAATTGCCTTTCCAAGGAATACCTTCCCCGCGATCTAGCTCCAAAATCCATCCGGCCACATTATCCAAGAAATAGCGATCGTGTGTTACCGCAATCACCGTTCCTTTATATTGTTGTAGATGCTGTTCCAGCCAGTCGATCGACTCGGCATCCAGGTGGTTCGTTGGCTCGTCTAACAGTAACACGTCCGGCTCTTGAAGTAGAAGCCGACATAATGCCACTCTTCTGCGTTCGCCTCCTGACAAATTGGCAATTGATGCGTCGGGATCGGGGCAGCGCAGGGCATCCATGGCCCGTTCAAGCTTATTGTCCAATTCCCAAGCACCGGTGGCGTCGATTTTATCCTGTAGTTCACCTTGTCGATTCATTAATTTTTCCATCTCATCCGGGTTTTCATACACCTCCGGCAACCCGAATTTTTCATTAATTTCCTCGTATTCCGTTAAGATGGCCTTCGTTTCAGCGACTCCTTCTTCCACTACTTCTTTCACTGTTTTTGCGGGGTCTAAAATAGGTTCTTGCGCTAAATAACCCACCGAATACCCCGGAGAAAAAACAACTTCACCCTGGTAAGATTTGTCTAAACCGGCTATGATTTTTAAGAGGGAAGATTTTCCGGAGCCATTTAAACCAATTACGCCAATTTTAGCACCGTAGAAAAAAGATAAATAGATATTTTTTAGTACCTGTTTTTGAGGCGGGTAAATCTTATTTACACCGGCCATCGAAAATATTACTTTCTCGTCTGACATATTCGTGATAAAATTCTACTGCAAAGATGGCGATATTTAGTCATAAACGCGTAACTTTAGGTATCATAAAGACTGACAAGAATTGCATATGAGAGAAATGGCGTAATTGTTGATAAAAGTTACATAAAGCGCTCAAAGTTTTAATTAATAATTTTATACATTAGAGCATTAAAAGAAAGGTAAATACATTCATGGAAGCAAAATTCTCGCCACGCGTAAAAGACGTTATCTCCTATAGCAGGGAAGAAGCGCTTCGACTTGGACACGACTACATCGGCACCGAGCACCTCTTGCTGGGCCTGATCCGCGAGGGAGATGGTTTAGCAATCAAAATATTAAAGCATGTGGGGGTAGATACTGCCCGTTTACGCCGCTCCATTGAAGAGGCTGTAAAAGGGACGTCATCCACTTCGGCTAATCTTGGCAATATTCCACTGACGAAGCAGGCGGAAAAAGTGCTCAAGATTACTTACCTAGAAGCTAAGATATTTAAGAGCGAAATTATTGGCACCGAGCATCTATTACTTTCTATCTTAAGAGACGAAGATAATATTGCTTCTCAGATACTTCAGCAATTCCATATCAATTATGATATTTTCAAAGCTGAGGTAGAGCAGAACAAAACGGAAATCACCGACCAAGCAGCCGGTTCGGCTGCGGGAGATGATGATTTCCGCGATGAAGATAGCTTCAGCCAACCTAAAAAAGTGTCAGATATTAAATCGAAAACCCCGGTACTGGATAACTTTGGTCGCGACTTAACCAAAGCTGCAGAAGAAGGGCGTTTAGATCCAATCGTTGGACGTGAAAAAGAGATTGAACGCGTATCTCAGATTCTTTCACGTCGTAAAAAGAATAACCCGATTTTAATTGGTGAACCCGGAGTTGGTAAATCGGCTATCGCCGAAGGCTTAGCCTTGCGCATTGTACAACGGAAAGTTTCTAGGGTGCTCTTTAACAAGAGAGTAGTTACCTTAGATTTGGCGTCCCTAGTCGCAGGTACTAAATACCGCGGTCAATTTGAAGAGCGGATGAAGGCGGTGATGAATGAACTCGAAAAATCACCTGATGTGATTTTATTTATCGATGAAATTCATACCATCGTGGGCGCCGGCGGAGCTTCCGGATCACTCGATGCTTCGAACATGTTTAAACCAGCTTTGGCACGTGGAGAAATTCAATGTATCGGAGCCACTACGCTGGATGAATATCGCCAGTATATTGAAAAGGATGGGGCTTTAGACCGTCGTTTCCAAAAAGTAATGATCGAACCGGCAACGCATGAGGAAACGATTGAAATTCTTAACCGTATCAAGGATAAGTATGAAGAGCACCACGCGGTAACTTTTACACCGGAGGCGATTGAAGCCTGTGTGAGTTTAACTACTCGCTACATTACTGACCGATTCTTGCCTGATAAGGCAATTGATGCCTTGGATGAAGCAGGGTCACGTGTTCACCTAACAAATATTCATGTTCCACAGAGCATCATTGATATTGAAGAGAAAATCGAAGATATCAAAGTGGAGAAGAATAAAGTAGTTCGTAGTCAGAAGTATGAGGAAGCTGCTAAGCTTCGTGATACGGAGAAGAAATTACTGGAAGAGTTGGATCGTGAAAAGCAAGCTTGGGAAGCGGAAACGAAAACCAAACGTTATACCGTTACGGAAGATGATGTTGCTCAAGTGGTGTCGATGATGACCGGTATTCCGGTTCAACGTGTTGGACAAACCGACAGCCAAAAGCTGCTAAACATGGCCGAATCGATGAAAGGAAGGATTATCGGACAGGATGATGCGGTGAAGAAACTCGTGAAGGCGATTCAACGTACCCGTGCCGGTTTGAAAGATCCGAAAAAACCAATCGGTTCCTTTATCTTCTTAGGGCCTACAGGTGTCGGTAAAACGGAATTAGCGAAAGAGTTAGCACGTTTTATGTTCGACAGCGAGGATTCTTTGATCCAGATCGATATGAGCGAATACATGGAAAAATTTGCTGTATCACGTTTAGTAGGAGCGCCTCCAGGATATGTCGGTTATGAAGAAGGCGGTCAGTTAACTGAAAAGGTACGTCGCAAACCGTATTCTGTAGTTCTATTAGATGAAATCGAAAAAGCTCACCCGGATGTGTTCAACTTGCTATTACAGGTATTGGACGAAGGACAGTTAACCGATAGTTTGGGTAGAAGAGTGGATTTTAGAAATACGATCGTTATCATGACTTCGAATATCGGTGCCCGTCAATTGAAAGACTTTGGTCAAGGCGTTGGTTTCACGACGAGTGCGAAGGCTACACAGGCTGAAACGCATTCTCGGAGTGTCATCGAGAATGCCTTAAAACGCGCTTTTGCTCCGGAGTTCTTAAACCGTGTAGACGATGTGATTGTGTTCAATTCACTTGGTAAAGAAGAGATCTTCAAGATTATCGATATCGAGTTGAAAGCATTGTTCACCCGTATCCAAGGTTTGGGCTATACCGTGAACTTAACAGAAGGTGCGAAAGAATTCATTGCGGAGAAGGGCTTTGACAGTAATTTCGGAGCTCGTCCATTGAAACGTGCCATTCAGAAGTACTTGGAAGATCCAATTGCGGAAGAAATTCTGAAAGGTGATTTAGCAGATGGCGCTACTTTAGAAATTGACTACAATAAGGAAAAAGAAGAGATTGTAGTAAATGGCTCACATAAGAGCGATAGTAAGAAGTCGGCTAAGCCTACAGATATCGAGAAAGAGCATGAAGATGAGAAAGACGGAAGCAATAGCAAGTAGCTAAGGGATTTCAGCAATCGACTATCAGCTTAATATAGAAAAAGCGTCGCGCATTTGCGTGACGCTTTTTTGTTGGGGTTTTGTTAAATCGTTGAGTAGTCGAATCGTTGATTTAATTAGCCAATAGTTGAATAGGAAAATAGTTGACTAGGGGAGTGGATTCAGTTGTTAATATGCTTTTGAGCCTCCTCAATTCGTTTAATATCTTCTTCTGCCCAAGCGGAAACTTTTAATATTTTCTTTTGTAGGAAGAGAGATTCTCCACTTTTTTTTTGTTTAATAGAAAGTCAACAAAGTCGCTTACCTCTTTTTGTGAAGCGGCATCAAGTAAATTGTATTTTATTTGAATGTTCGTCATGGCATCTTTGTTATTTCTACTACAAGGATAACAAAATGAGGTGAAATTACGTTATTCACTATGCGTTGAAAAAGAGGATAATGCTACTCCATACTCCATATTAACTACTCCCTATTCACTAAATTAAAATTATGGAGCGATTCTTGCTTAAACCTTTTCATGTTTTGTCACTCTAAGAAGTAGATACTCGTTGAGTGGTTGAGATGTTGAATAGGGAATTAGTTAATTAGTTAATGTGATAATGTTGGTACGAATAATGAATAACCGTTAACAATTAACTAGTCTAGTTAAGTAGTATTGCCCTTACGAACGCCGTCACCAATAACGAACAACCAAGAACGAATAACGAATGGCTGGCAACAAATAACCAATAACGAACAACTAAAAACAAATAGCGAATGAAGAAGTATTTATTTTTAATGATTGCCTTAGTAGGTTTGGTAGGTATGAGTGGGTGTAGTAAAGATGATGATCCAACTTTTAATCCTAATAGAACATTTGTAATGGAATTACCTTCGTCTTCGTGGAGGTCTATTGATAATGGAGAAGCTTGGGAGGTTGAAATACCACTTGATGAGTTGACAAGTGAAGTTTTTGAGAACGACGACGTTTCGGTTCATCTTATGTTTGAGGACGAAATTTATGAACCGTTAACGACGGTATATAACGGGATCGCTTATCGCTATGATTATGCAATTGGCAGCATACTATTAGACGCCAAATGGGCAGACGGAAGGGGAGGGGTAATGGAAAACCGTCCTCCAACAAGATATGTGAAAATAATATTATCAGAATCTTGGTAATAAATCAAATAATATTAGCGGAGAATAAACTTGATATTGTTACTTCTCCGCTAACCCTAAAACTGTTGGTGTTACAAGGCTTGCTAATAACTCAAGCAAGGTCTAAATAAATCAGCTCTATCAATTTCCAGCCAAATCGTACATTTACTTACTCTTTATCATCTAATCATTTCTTCTTCGTTTTTTCTGCCTTTGCTTTAATACGATCGATTTCGGTCTTCTTTTCTGAAAGTATGGTGTAAAACCATTCAGCTTTTCTTAGTGGTTGATGGTTAGGGCCGATGGCCGTTGCCTGATTTTTTATATACATTTCCTCATTAACGCAAAAAGCGTGTAAGAAACCGGCGGGATTCATTGTTTTTTCACCAATCATTTTTCGTTGTTCTAGCCAGTCGAGTTGATAATAATGCAAAGAAAAATAGACAAATACCAAGGCTTCTCTAGGTAATTTTTTAAGGCATTTCCATTGTACATCAAAGGTGGCGGGCAGCGGAGGCTGTTCCATTTTTGATTTAACGAGCATAATTTCTTCCTGTGCCAGTATTTGATATGCTTCCTGCGCATAGTCGATACTTACCAATGCGACCCGGAGAAAAGCCCCGGGATCGGGATTGATATCGCGTTGCAAGAAGGGAATATTTTGTTTCGGTGTGATGGCATCGATAGTGATCTCTACGGTACCGTCTGGCTGAACCGAACAGCGGGGAAAAACATGCAAGGTTTTCTCAAAAGGAGCATCCGGATTGAATTGGAAACCGATAAAGGGGCTAGGATCTATTTGGTTTAGGTTTTTGTGGCCAGCGGCTTCCGGGAGTTGACTGACGCATTTTTGCATAACCGCATTTAACCTGCCCGAAACATAAGGATCCATATACTCAAAAAGCAAACTCCCTATCTGTCGGATAATTTTGGTTGCATTGCTGCTGATACCAAATTCGTGCGCAGCAATGCGGGTATTGGTGGTTTGCTTTACCACTCTCGGCATACTTTGTACGATGGATTCGCCATTTACATCCCGATAAACTTCATGTCCTTTTTTTCCGCTCAGTCGTCCGTTTTTGTTAATCTTCGCCATAATTTATATATTCGCTTTTAGCCAATACTTGGCCGTTTCAATTATTAATCCCGGTTCTTCTTTTCCTCATACCAAGTCTATACTTTCTTCATACCTTCTTCGCCTTTATTGAACATGCAATCTATATCATTTCCAGGGTGAGTCCAGGTTTTTAACTTAAAACGTGGACTCACCCTGGACTCAATGTGGACTCACCCTGGACTCACCCCGAAGAAGGTCCCTAGCAAATGGCTACTTTGTCTTGTCCTGATATAGCTATACAGGTTATTGAATTAATTTTGAATTGACTATACACACAAATTTGTAATTCCTGATTGGGTTATACAAGTGTTATTTTTCTCTGCTTTATATTTTTTTGGTTTCCATCTTTTTTTCAATTCACCGTATTTAAGATGCGCTTGTTCGGGAGTGAGATAATCGCAACTGGCATGTGGTCTTATCTGATTGTATGTTTGTATATTTTCGCTGATCTTTCTTGTAGTTTCCCTCCACCCGGACCGGACTGTGTACAGGCCAAACTCTGCTTTTAAGATGCCGTTTACCCGTTCAGCGATTGCGTTTTCATAAGGGTCTCCGTTTTCGGTCATGCTGACGGCGATATTTTCATCGGTAAGCAGGTCTACATAGGCTTTGCTGCAATATTGCGATCCTCTGTCCGAGTGATGAATAAGCCTGTTTCCGGGGTATCTGCGCTCCGCTACCGCCATCTGTAAAGCATCAATGCAACCCTGGGCAGAAAGGTCCTTTCGGAAAGCCCATCCCATGATCCTTTTGGAATAAGCATCGGTGATGAGGCAGAGGTACCCCCACTGCTTTTTCAGCTGGATGTAGGTGATGTCACTTACCCATACCTGTTCAGGGCCATTGATGGGCAGTTCCCTGATCAGGTTTCTGTATTTTTGCATCCAATGCCTTGAATTGGTTGTGATCACTTTTCTTTTACGGTTCCTGATATGCAGTCCATGTTCCCTCATCAGATTGAACAGGTAGTCCCGACCGATCCTGATGCCATGTTGTCCCAAAGGTTGCTTTAACATATGAAGGAGCTTTAAAGTCCCTATTCTGTTTTGTTTCTTACGGATATCCAGTACATGCTGCAAAACGATCTCATCTTTCAGGCCCAGGTCCTGCACCCGCCATTGATGGTCATAATAAGCATGCCCGGTCTTGCCAAACAGTCTGCACAATAACTTGAGCCCAAGTCTGGGGAAGTCCTGTTTCATTTTGATGACTGCCTGGCACCAGACTTTTTTCTGATATCAATTTTAAGTCGGTCCTCGGCAATATCGATCATTGTATTAAGTGCTCTGATCTTCAGATTGGCTGCTTCCAGGGCTTTTTTTAAGGCCTGTACCTCTGCGCTTTCGGACGGATCTGTTTTCTTTTTAGACACTTCCACTATCGGTTTGATAACACTAAGATCGGCATTTTCTTCCTTAAATTCCTTCATCCAGCGGCGTATTACACTGGGATATGAAATGTTAAAAGAAACCAGTGCCTGCCTGACACCCATACCCGCCTC
This sequence comes from Olivibacter sp. SA151, assembly GCF_054130995.1. Classification (NCBI taxonomy): domain Bacteria; kingdom Pseudomonadati; phylum Bacteroidota; class Sphingobacteriia; order Sphingobacteriales; family Sphingobacteriaceae; genus Olivibacter; species Olivibacter sp. SA151. The sequence goes on from NZ_CP096391.1 coordinate 1,214,084, forward strand.
TATGCCCTGACTACCGAACGCTTTTCTGCCGGGGTGTAACTCTTGCGTTTGCAGGTGACCGGACCATATCTATGCATCCAATCTCTCAGCGTATCGGCAGACATCCCATATTGCCGAATTAAGTCCCTGGTGGGAACACCCTGGACAGAGAGTTCAACTACATGATCTATTAAACGCCTGTCATATTTCTGATACTTACTGGTCCTTTCCGTGAAAATAATTTCTACCTCTTTGGTTTCCATACACTAATTTTTTGTGTATAGCTTTTTTAGGAATCGACACTTGGCCATTTTATAGTTCAAAGAAATTTGCTGTTTTTAATAGGTATTTGAAAGGAGCGTTATTGTATTAAACGCGAAGACAAGATAATAATTTACAGGCGAAACTGAAAATTTAAAGTATAAACCTATATACATTTACCAAAATATTTTATTCATCTTGAATGTCTTCCTCCTAGTTATCGGAGGATGGCAAAAACCTCCTGACTGAGTATGTCGTAGCGGAGTCCTTGCTGTTAACGCTAAGGCATTATCTAAACAAAAAAGCAACGGAAATCCCCGTTGCTTTTGCTGAAAAATATGATCATTGAACACTTACCCTTCAATACCGAATTTCTCCAAAATGGTGCTGGTAACACCGGTAGAAGAATATCCACCATCGTGGTATAAGTTCTGCATGGTCACCATGCGGGTCAAGTCTGAGAATAAGGTAATACAGTAATCAGCACATTGTTCTGCGCTGGCATTGCCTAGTGGTGACATGGCATCGGCAAAATCAAAGAAATCGCCAAAGCCTTTGATACCCTGTCCGGCAGTGGTTTTGGTAGGCGACTGTGAAACGGTATTAACACGTACCTTTTTGGCAACGCCGTAATGATAACCGAAGCTTCTCGCAATGGATTCTAAGGCAGCTTTGATATCAGCCATATCGTTGTAGAAGGAGTAGGTGCGTTGAGCGGCTGCATAGGTTAAGGCTACTACACTTCCCCATTCATTAATGGCATCTAATTTCATCGCTACTTGAAGCATTTTATGCAATGACAAAGCTGATACGTCCATGCCCTTTTGAAAGAAGTCGTAATTAGCTTCGGTATAAGGAATGCTTTTACGCACGTTTACACTCATACCAATGGAGTGTAACACAAAATCGATTTTACCGCCTAAAATCTCTTGGGATTTGGTGAATAGATTGGTTAAATCGTCTACACTGGTTGCGTCCGCAGGAATAATTTCCGCACCTGTTTTTGAAGCTAGTTCATTGAGTTCGCCCATACGCATAGCGATAGGAGCGTTAGTTAACACAAATGTAGCACCTTCTTCATGTGCTTTCTCGGCAACCTTCCATGCAATAGAACTGGAATTTAACGCGCCGGATATAATACCTCTTTTACCTTTCAGTAGGTTGTATGCCATATCGGTTTGATTTATTGTAAACTGTATTTATATAAGGGGGTAAAATTACACTTTTTTTCATTAGAATAATCTATTTTTTAATGGCAATGAAGCCTGCATGAGCTTAGATTTATTCTTATCTTTTTTGAGTTGCAACTCATGCAGGTTTCATCTATTGAGAAGCGCTCTTTAGGGAAGATGAAGTTTTGCTGTCAGCTTTTTTAATTTTTAATTTTTAATTTTACCTTATTACGTACCTTTGATGCTAATCATGTATAATATGACAAGAACCTTCGTTTCTTTTCTTCTATTCAGCATTGCGACGCTGGCACCGGCATGGGCGCAAGACTTAAATGCGCGGGTGCAGATTTTGTCACCGCAGGTTCAAGCAACCAATAAGCGTGCTTTCGATGTATTGCAGCAAGCAATGACGGACTTCCTTAATAATAAAAAATGGAGTAATCAGCAAATCCTACCTGAAGAACGTATCGACTGCAGCTTCGTTATTACGGTGAAAGAGTGGGACGGTAGCAGCAACTACAAAGCCGAGGCGCAGATTATTTCAACACGCCCAATCTACAACACCACCTATAACAGCCCTATTCTTACTTTATCCGATAAGAACTTCGATTTCATCTATACAGAAGGAGAGCCCTTGGATTTTTCCGCGCAGCAATATCTGAGCAATATCACTTCGTTGTTAGCCTATTACGCCTACCTTATTGTGGGGCTCGACGCTGATTCGTTTAGTGAGAAAGGTGGAACACCCTATTATACACTGGCGCAGAACGTACTGAACAATGCGCAGACAGCCAATTTTGCAGGCTGGAAATCGATCGAGAGCATGAACAACCGTTTCTGGTTGGTAAATAACATGCTCGACAATAATTATGAACCGCTACGTAGCTTTTCTTATCGTTATCATTTAGATGTATTGGATAAAATGGCAGATAATCAGAATGCTTCGAAACGAAAGTTGATCGACTTGCTACCGCTACTGGCAAAGGTAGATCGGATGGCGCAGGGGGCCATGTACAACCAAGCTTTTTTCACTGCCAAATCCGATGAGTTAGCAAACTTAATCGGCGGATTAACAGGACCGGAGAAAATAAAGGCAATCAATATATTATCAGAGGCCGACCCGGGAAATAGCAATAAGTACGAAACAATAAAAAGTCTTTAAAAAAAACACGATCCGATACAGATGCTTAAGCGCTTATTAATAAAAAACTACGCTTTAATAGATGAACTTGATATCAGTCCTGCCAAAGGACTCAATATATTGACGGGTGAAACCGGTGCAGGGAAATCCATTATATTAGGAGCCTTATCCCTCATTCTCGGGCAAAGAGCCGAAAGCAAATACTTCTATAATCAGGCGCAGAAATGTGTAATCGAAGGTTTTTTTCAAATTGAAGAATATAATCTAGATGATTTTTTTCAGGAAGAGGATCTGGATTACGAGCCTGAAACCATCCTCCGTAGGGAAATAAGTGCTGACGGAAAATCACGAGCTTTTGTAAATGACACCCCGGTTACGCTTAGCACCCTTAAAGCATTGGGCGAACGGCTGATCGATATCCATTCGCAGCACGCTACCTTGGAAATCAATACAGAGGATTTTCAGCTTATGACCCTTGATAGTGTTGGTGAAAACGGATCGCTCTTAAAAACCTATCAGGAAACCTTTAGGAAATATAGACAGGTAACACAGGCTCTTCATGACTTGATAGAGGAAAGTAAGCAGGCGCAAAGCGAGGCCGACTATCATCAGTTTTTATATGACGAACTGGCCGCTGCCAAATTGAATGGCGATGAACAGGAGGCCTTGGAACAGGAGCAGAATCAACTGAGCCATGCGGAAGAAATTAAGCGCGCCTTATTAGCTGCCAACTTTTTGTTAAGTGAGCAAGAGCAGCCCGTTATTAATTCATTGAAGGAGGCGGGACTGCAGATACAGCAAGCGGAGCGTTATGTCAGTAATCTCCATGAGTTAAGTGAACGCTTGCAAAGTGCTTTGATAGAAATTAAGGACATTGCGGAAGAAGTAGAACGGACCGAGCAGCACATTCTTTTTGATGAGGGGCGTCTAACCGAGGTAAACGAGCGCCTGAGTTTACTCTATCAATTACAACAGAAACATCATGTAAGCAGTGTTGCAGAGCTTTTAGCCATACAGAAAGATTTGGAAAACAAGCTTATTAAACTCTCGTCCAATGATGAGGAGATTGCAAAACTTAAGGCAGAGAGCGATGCGCTTCGTGAGGCTAGTGAAAAGCTAGCCGAAGAACTAAGGGCCAATCGACAAAAGGCCATCCCATTGGTACAAAAAGCAGTAATTGAGGCGCTATCAGAGGTAGGCATGCCAAATAGTGTTTTGTCTATTGAGCTGGATTCAAGTACATTGCGTTTATCCGGAGCAGATACGGTACGTTTCCTTTTCACAGCAAATAAGGGACAGGTGCCACAGCCATTAAATAAAGTTGCCTCAGGTGGGGAATTGTCGCGATTGATGCTGGCCATTAAATCGCTCATTGCTAAAAGTTCAGCACTTCCAACCATCATTTTTGATGAAATTGATACCGGTATTTCGGGCGAGGTTGCCCTTAAAGTCGGAAATGTTATGGAAGAAATGGCTAAACACATGCAGGTTATTGCCATCACCCATTTACCGCAAATTGCATCGAAGGGAAATGCCCATTACAAAGTCTATAAAGCAGAAGAAGGGGATGTAACACGCAGTAACATGAGGAGGCTAAACGATGAAGAACGGGTGGTTGAAGTTGCGCAAATGTTAAGTGGCAGCAATCCGGGCGAAGCGGCTTTGAAACATGCCAGCGAGTTGCTGAAACATCGATGAAATGTTTTTATTTATAAAACATTTCATCGATGTTCTATTCATTGTACATTCCTGTACAATAGGGCTGTTAAGGTGCTTGATCCTGTACACACCTGAAGCCTAGGTTATTGCTTGCACTACTCACTTCTCCTTTTCCTCTGCTACCTGCTTTGTAACGTTCACAATATTGCTCGTTACATAAAAACGAGCCGCCTCGTTGGACACGCTTTACCAATCCTGGTTCGGCGGGATCATAACTATCACTTGGGCCCTTGGGATTATCCTTCTCCGCATGCTCATAAGCATCGGGACGATAGAAATCAGCACACCATTCCCAAACATTTCCGTCCATGTCATATAAACCATATGCGTTTGCTGGAAAGGATTTTACGGGAGCAAGCTCCGCAAAGCCATCTTCTGCGGCATTACTCACTGGAAAATTTCCCTGATAGGTATTGGCAACCCATTTACCTTGCGGTTTTAATTCATCCCCCCAATAATACTTTTTTCCCACTTGTCCGGCACGTGCAGCATATTCCCATTCCGCTTCGGTGGGCAGGCGCTTTCCGGCCCATTTGGCGAATGCCTCTGCATCTTCATAGCTTACTTGAACAACGGGTTCGTTTTCCTTTCCATTAATGTTACTCCCAGGCCCTTTAGGCTGTCGCCAAGAAGCTCCGGGCACATACTTCCACCATTGTAGATGGTTATTTAGATTTACCGGCTCTTTGGGGGGCGTGAATACCGCCGATCCCGGAACGAGTAAATCCCTCGAAACTCCGGGGAAGTCGGCCGGGTCCAGAGCCCTTTCCGCTACGGTGATGTAACCGGTAGCCTCTACAAACTTAGCGAATTGCGCATTGGTTACCTCGTGCTCATCCATCCAAAAATCATGGACCTTCACCTCATGAATCGGCTGGGTATCAGCAAACTCGCTTGAACCCATTTGAAAAACCCCTCCTTTAATAAAAACCATCTTCGCATCATCAGCTCCTTGTAACAGGTTTTCTTGTGTCTTTTTTACGGCTGCAGCTCGTGAAGGAATCCCTTCTGAAACACACATTGCTACGGAGTCTTTTTGATTGGCTGATTTATCCGCAGTTGAATTACAGGCTGATAATATCATTGCTCCGCCTACCAAAGCCTGAATCCACCGATTGCTATAGTTGTTCATAGATTGCATAATATCGCTTGCACTGTTTGCTCCTTCTTTAACCTGTCGTAAATTTCACTCCTTGTCCTATTCATCTATCCGAAAAGAAGCATCGCCAGTACTAAGGTAAGGATGATATTAAATAACTGAGCGATTAGAAAAACCCAAAATGGGCGCTTGCTATTCTCTCTGATTAAATCTTTAAAGTTTGTTTCTAAACCGATACTTGTAAACGCAAGGGCAAACCATAAGCCTTGTATACTTTTTATATCCCCTTTTACCGACGCCACCGTATCGGGTTGCAAGAAAAATGAAAATAATAAAGACGCGGCGATAAAGCCTAAAACAAATTTGGGGAAACGTTCCCATATGACACCTAAACTCGGTTTGTTGGCGGCTTCCTTTCCTGCAGGATGATTGGTATAGGTCCAATAAACAGAAATAGCAAGTGCAGCTACTCCCAATAAAACGTTTTGAGAAAATTTAACGATCGTGCTTATTTTTAGCGCCGTTTCGCCTACCAGGGAACCGGAGGCTACCACCGCTCCCGAGGTATCGATACTTCCGCCTAACCAAGCTCCTGTTACTTCTTCCGAGAAACCAAAATAATTCGCGATGTAAGGCATGATAATCATCATGGGAATAGCCGTAATTAACACCATAGAGACAACATATGATAATTTCTTGGAGTCGCCTTGTATAGCGCCTGATGTAGCGATGGCGGCAGAAACCCCGCAAATGGATACGGCACTGGATAACATTAAACCCAATTCTTCATCTATCTTAAACTTCTTACATAGCCAAAAAGAAAAATACCACACCGACAATACAACAACTAAGGATTGGATGAGGCCTAGTGAACCCGCTTTGAGGATATCGGAAAAGATCACATTTGTTCCGAGCAATACCAAGCCTATTTTCACCAAAAGTTCGGCCGATAAGGCTTCTTTAAGCCAAACAGGCAGTTTAACCGTATTGCCTACCAATAGGCCTACAAGCAGACTGAAAATAACGGCTTCCAATCCCAGATCTTCCATCGTTTTATTGCCTGCTAATAGCAAGGCGAGTGCCGTTAAGAAAAATACAACGGGAAAACCGAGCAAATATGGCTTTATTCTTCTACCTGTTAACAGCCCCCCCAGAATCAGCAGCGCAAAAGTAAAAATAAGCTGCTTGAATAGCTTGAGGAGGTTCGCAGCTTCAAATACGGAAGACAAGCTCTCAATAGCTGACCATTTGTACTTGGGTGCTTCCACGTGAAAACCTAAAATAGCAAGGCCGATAATGATGAAACCCAATATCACGACGGTCCAATCCTCTGTAAGAAAATTCCGCTTCGGTAGATTTTGTAATTCCGGCGATAAATCTTGTTCCTGAAGAACGGTTTCGGCCGATGTTATTCCTTCACTCATATTTTTTAGTATCTGATTTGATTAGTATGGAATCAAATCTATCATAATATGTTAACATGAGAAAGGATTTTTTAAAAAATCCTTTCTCATTACCAGCTTAAGCGGTGAACCTCGGTTGAATCCCGTCGGTTTCCAAGGGTGCCGTTACTTCTTCCTTTGTGTTATTTACTTCCACCTCATTTGGTTGGATGTCTTCGCGTACCATCGGGCCATGCGCAGCCAATTCGCTTCCGGGCACGCTGGATTTTAATAGGGGCCAAAGGAGCTGTGCGTACCACTCATCACCTTCATAATGAGAAATACCATAAGATTTCGGGTATTGCCGGGTTATTAACGCCGTCCCAAAAATAACATCCCAAAGGAAAAACATATTACCGAAATTTCCTTTGTAATATCCTATCCCATCATCGGTTGTATCTGCATGGTGAGCATGATGGGTTGCCGGTGTGGAAATCGTTCTTTCAAGTATCCATGCAAGTGGATGAAGCCATTTTTTTTCATAAAAAGGTTTATCCCATTTAATACTCGAATGTGCCATTTTAGTAATCAATGACTTTATTCCCTTTGCAAACAAAGCAGGGTAACCTAAACCTAAATACACTAAAATAACTGTTAAGTAAGTTTGCGAGAAAAAGATCGTATAAATAATATTTTGTCTGGATGCCATGGCCATTCCCATATACGAAGCCGAATGGTGTGTTCGATGAAATCGCCAAAGCCAGGGGATTTCATGATGAAGTCGATGATACCAATATTGCGTCAAATCGTCATAAATACAGATAATCACAAAGCCCCAGAAAAAGGGAACCCACTCAAATGCATCCTTTGCGTGCGGTAAAACGAAGGGAACAAGTTTCAACCCAAAATAAGCCACTAACGGCCTTGTCACCAATCTAGGCAAAGCATAGCAGGCAAGGTCAAGTATTTTTTCATTTCGATTCCATTCCTTTCCGTAAAGGCCTAACGAAAACTCAGCAATACCGACAATCAGCGTCAGCACCGCAAGCCCCCATGTGTTTAAATTTTCAAATATGGCTTCAATAAATTGTATCATAATAATGTGTCATTAAGGGATAATGGATAATAGTTCTACACGCATCTACTTAACCCAAGGTTTTTCACCGGTCAAATAGAAATAAAGAAACATGAGCAAAATGGGTAGTGCATAAATAAATATACTAAGCAGGACATTTCTTACAATCCGATCTTTAACTTCTTTTTCCAATTTCATTTCAATACCTCCTATGCAATAAGTTTTTGTAAAAAGCTAATCGTAAAAAAGATAATCAACACGGGAATGGCTGTTACTACAAGGCCTACCAGTATTTTTTTTGCCAACAAAACAATATCTTGAAAAGTCATGTCATTAAATTTTATGTTTATTCAACTCGGTAAGAATTTCTTCTTCCGAACTCAGTCCGTGTTTTTTCCAAACCACCTCTTTTCCCTTGTATAAGATGAGTGTCGGTAATGCGTCCACAGCTAGCGCTTTCGTTAGCTGCTTATTATCGTAGGCTTCGATATTAACCAATTTAAGTTTACCCTTATTTTCTTCCGCTAACTTCTCCACGATCGGTTTCAGTTTTTTACATCCGCCACAATAACGAGATCCGACATCAACTAATACCAACTTTTCTGATGTAATTTGCTCGTTAAATCCTGCCAATGACAAACCATCTCCCACTGTCGATTCAACGGGTTTCCCCTGTGCTATCCATTTACTAAGTCCTCCCGGAAATTCATACACCTCCTTAAAATGCAGTGCGCGCAAAACCGCAGCCAACTTAGCACTTCGTCCGTTGCCAATAGAGTAAATAAATACGGGCGCCTCCTTTCTTAATTTCGATGCTATTGATTTAAACTGCTTTTCATCGGATACATTCAGCGCTCCCTTTACATGATTTTGTATAAACTCTTCTTCAGAACGAGCGTCCAAAATTTGGGGATCAGGTCCGGCAGCCAATAGCTTTTTTTCAAATGTCTCGAAAGGCAATAGGTTAGTTGTTTTTTCTTGTGCCATTACTGCCTCTAGCGTGAACAGTAATAGCACGCCTAAGATTAATTGTTTCATCTTTCTATATCTGATTTATTTGACACCGAGTTATTATTGTTTTGACAATGTATTTCGCCTATCAGCAACATCATCCCAGGTTATATAGGGGTATATATTGTTTTTCTTTGCTTCCTCCTCGAATAACGCTTTCAGCTCCTCGAGTTTAGCGGGATTTTTCTTAGCCAAATCATGTTGTTCATTGAAGTCTTCATGAAGGTTAAATAGCTGCCAGTCGATATGGTTGGGGTCTTCAAAGCTCACATTGCGACTTTTCCCCCCTTTACCATCGGCAATCTTAAAGGCCAAGCTTGCCTTCCAACCGTCTTTATAGATAGCCCGTGAACCGAAAATGTAATAGTATTGGACGGAGTGACGTGATGGAGCGTTCTTTTCAGCAAAAGAATACAACAAAGATGTTCCTTGAATGGTATCCTGTTTAATACCACGGATATACGCAGGCGCTTTAATATTGAGAAATTCCAGCGTTGTGGGCAATAAATCGTTCACATGGCCGTATTGATTCCGAATCCCTCCTTTATCCTGAATCGATTTCGGATAAAAAACAATTAACGGATTTCGTGTTCCGCCCTCTGCGTGCGCATCTTGCTTCCAATATTTAAATGGCGTATTGGCAGCTTGGGCCCACCCTAAAGGATAGTTTCCATTGGTGGCTTGAGGAGTGCCGATCAGATCGAAATTTGCCAAATTAACCTTAAGCGCCTCCTCTTCGCTCAAATCTTGCTGTAGGGCAGCTGTCGGTGAGCGCTTGATGGTACCGTATAAAGTTCCCTCTTTACTGGCTCCGTTATCTCCGAGAATGACAAAAATTAACGTATTATCCAACTGATTGATCTCTTTTAGGTGATTCACTAAACGACTTACTTCATAATCGGTATAAGTTAAATAGCCTGCATAGACTTCAAAAAAGCGAGCATATACCTTTTTCTCGTCAGCCGATAATTTGTCCCAGGCTTTGATATTGGGATTTCGTGCAGGCAAGCTGGCATTAGCCGGTATGATACCCAATTCCTTTTGCCTTTTAAATACTTGTTCTCGGTAATCATCCCAGCCCTTATCGAATTTTCCTTTATATAAATCCCGCCATTTAGGTTCCACTTGATGCGGTGAATGCGTGGCTCCCGGTGCATAATACAAAAAGAAGGGTTTGTCAGGCGCTGCACTTTTTTGTCGGTCAATAAAGCTGATCGCTTTATCGGTTATTTGCTCACTCAAATGTTTGCCATTGGGCGTGACGTGTGCATTGTCTTCTACTAAATCCGGTTCATATTGGTCTGTTGCCGACCCAAGAAAACCAAAAAAATGTTCGAAACCCTTACCGGAAGGCCATCGGTCAAAAGGGCCTGCATCCGTTGCGTCCTGATCAGGTGTCAATCCGTACTTCCCCACGGCGAAAGTGCTGTAACCCTGTTCTCTTAATATTTCGGCGATGGTACCTTTGTCAGCAGGTATTCGGCCATCCCAGCCCGGAAAGCCAAATGCTGACCATCGGTGGGAGAAACCACCCTCATGTACACGATGGTGATTACGGCCTGTTAGAAGAGCCGCTCGCGTGGGCGCACAGATGGCTGCGGTATGGAAATTGGTATAACGCAAACCATTGTTCGCTAAACTGTCAAAAGTTGGGGTATTGATTAAACCACCGAACGTACTGCTTGCTCCAAATCCAACATCATCCAATAAAATCCAGATGACATTTGGCGCGTTCGAGGGGGCTTTTATGGGGTCTACCCAAGATTCCTTTGAATTCGCATAATTGGTGCCAACGACACCTTTGAAGGGTTCTTGCTGTTGCGTGATATTTTGCCCCTGTACTGCCGAGAGCGTACCTAGCAAAAAGAGAGAAGTATTGATTATTTTCTTCATAATAATAATTGATTATTGGGAGTCATTTTATCTTGCATATACAATGTTTTTAAAAACCGGGGTTTTGTGTTAGCAAATGATTGTTGTCGATTTCTGATTGCGGAATAGGGTATAATCGATGTTTCTCTGCAGCGTTGGTCTTACCCACCTTATGTAGACTTTTCACAAAAACACTGTTACCTGAAGCATCTTTCTCTCTGATCAGATCAAACCAACGTTGATATTCGTATACTAACTCCAGCCTTCGATCAAGGTAAACCGAATCGCGAAATTGATTCTTGGTGAGGCCGGGTGTCAAATCGGGTAGTCCTGCTCTCCTTCGCACGCGATTGATCGACTGATACGCTTTAAGGGTAGGGCCATTCTGCTCATTTTCTGCTTCGGCATGAATCAATAAAAGTTCCGCATACCGAATAATAGGTACATTGGCGGCTGATTCACTTGGGACAGCCGTGGAATTGGGATCCCACCATTTATGAAAAAACGGTGTCGAATCTCCCGGTACGGCGGGGTTGTTAAGCGGAAGCGCATATTGACGTCCGTTGGTTGGACTGATGAAACTGGTAACAAAAGTGACAGATCGGCGTTTATCGGATGGTTTATACAATTTATAGATACTGAAAAAATTATCGCTACCTTCTTTATAATAACGTACCATATGCGCATAGTTCCCTCGCAATCCCGGAACACCGCTCAATATGGCACGTGGATTTTCATTATTACCCTGATTAAGGGAATTTGACTTAAACTGGGCTGAAAAGATGTGTTCCTTTCCGTTTTTAAAATCGGGAAGAAATACCTCGGCATAGTTTTCGAAAAGATCGTATCCGTAATTTCCGGTACCACCGTCTTGGGCAGACAGCACTTCTTCAGCTGTTAGCACTGCATTAGCATAATTGTCCTCCAGCTTCAATGGAAAAGAAGCCTCTGTTAAATAAACTTTTGCCAATAAAGCTTTCGCCGCGCCAGCCGTTGCCCGCCCAATATCGGGTGCTGCATAGCGATCCGGCAATACTTCCGCAGCTTCCTTTAGGTCCTTTTCAATCTGTGCGTAGACCGCTGTGCTAGGTGTCCGCGCAATTGCATAATCGTTGGCATCAATATAGGTTTCATAACTAAGTACTAATGGAACGTCGCCATACAAGCGAACGAGATTAAAGTAGTATAAGGCACGTAAGAATTTTGTCTCGGCCAGTAACCTGTTTTTTAAACTGCTGTCGAAATCTATGTTGGGGATTTTTGCTAAAGCCACATTGGCACGCTTAATAGCCGCATAATGCTGCTGCCAGATTTCATAAATTCGGAGATTGGTAGATGAGTGGGCCAGAACGGAAAGTGACCGTACATCCGGGTTCGTCGCTCCAGGGCCCGGATCCTCATCATCACCGGCCATGTTCATCCCGGTATTAAATAAGGTGTTGTAAGGTGTTTGAACAGAAGATCCGCCCGAGTTAAGAAAAAAATATACCGCATTTACCGCATTGAGTGCATCATCCTGTGTCTTATAAAACTGATCTTCCGATATAACGGAGGCCGGCTCCTCTTCCAGAAATTTCTTGCAAGAAGAAAAACTAAGTCCGATAATGAGTATTAAGATATAGCTAAGAATTTTCATATTTCACACGTTATTTATAATGCCAATGAGAGTCCAAGTTGAAAAGATCGACTATTAGGGTAAACGCCTTGGTCAATTCCCTTATTAATTAAAGATTGTTCGTTTAAGCTCACCTCCGGATCGAAGCCTGTGTAGTCTGTCCACGTCCATAAATTTTGTGCTGATACATAGATGCGAAGAGAATCGAAGCCCGAATTCCCAAAAACTCGTTTAGGTATGGTATATCCAAATGATAGATTTTTCAAACGGAGGTAAGTTGCGCTTTCAATAAAGCGGTCGGAAATGGTAATTGCCGGGTCTTGAAAAGCAGCCTTTACATCCGTATCGGTGTGGTTAGGCGTCCAGCGGTTTAGCAGCACTTTGGACGCATTTACATAACCGGTACCTAGTTCCAAATTAGCCCGATTGGCATTGTAAATTTTCCCGCCTACAGAACTCTGAAAGAAAACGGATAAATCGAAACCTTTATAAGAAAAGTTATTGGTAAATCCGGCCGTGAATCCAGGTTGATTGGAGATCACAACCCGATCCCCTGCCTGTGTAATTTGGCCATCACCGTCAATATCCTTATATTTTTGTCCACCTGGATTTTTGTTTTGTTGCGGTGTTAGGGGCGTGTCGCCTTCTTGAATGATGCCATCGGTTTGGTAAACGATAAACGAGCCCAATGGATAGCCTACCTTAGCAATGGAGGGTTGTGAGATTACCGGAATAATTTGATCGACGCCCTCTCCCAAGTCAAGAATCTTGTTTGTATTTTTAGCGAAAACCAAGATAGATTTCCAGCTAAAATCTCCGATCAAATTATTCGAGTTGACATATACCTCTATTCCTTGATTAGACACCGCTCCGATGTTCTGATAGATGGTGGACGCTTGTCCGCCTCCGAACTCGGCTAAGCCTGACGTCCCGGGCACGGTACGGCTTAGGAGCAGATCGGTCGTTTTTTTATAATAGTAGTCTGCAACTAAACTGATCCGATTGTTAAAAAAAACTACGTCAATTCCACCGTCAAATTGAAAGGTCTTCTCCCAGCCCAAATCCGGGTTTGGGACCGTGATAGGTGCGAAACCGTGTACGGTTGTATTGGAGAAATTATATCTAAAGTAGCTCAATCGCGATAGCGACTGATAGGACGGGATATTTTGGTTGCCTGTTGTACCCGCGCTTAAGCGCAATTTAAGCTGGCTTATCTGTTTTACATTCTTAAAGAATGCTTCATTACTCACATTCCAACCAAACGCCGCTGAAGGGAAATATCCCCATTTATTCCCAGCCCCAAACTTAGAGGATCCATCAGCCCTAAACGTTAGGGTGAATAGATATCGACTGTCATAAGCATAGTTCACTCTTGCCAGATAGGAGGCAAGCGACCATTCATTGGCAATCGAGCTCGGTGTTCTATTGGTTACGCCCGTCCCTAAATTGTTAAAGCTAAAGGCATCGGTCGCAAATCCAGCTGCTTCCGCAACGGTGCCTTCACTGTTCGATTGCTGTGCAGTAAACCCTACCACGGCATTGATCCTGTTCTTTTCACCGATCACCTTGTCGTAACTTAACGTGTTTTCGTTTAACCAGTTGGAGGTAAAAACAGAGCCGACTTGTGCCAAGCCACCTAAATCCAAACCTTCGGCGGTGGTTTTTGGTAAATAACGATTCTGTTTATTATCGACAATGTCGACACCTATCAGCACTTTCGCTTTTAATCCTGTAATGATTTCATATTCACCCGCGATATTCCCCAGCAAGCGATTGGTTTTTGTTTCATTTAACTGATTGTATAGGGAGTTGATAGGGTTCTGTAAACTTGATTCGAAAGGACTATAAATTACATACGAACCGTCGTCCTGATAGATGGGAAGAGACGGCGGGGTCAATAATAAATTAGCGACAACTGCTGTTGGGGCAACATCGGCTTTCGACTGGCTTGCTGAAATATTGCTTGTAAACTTTAATTTTTCATTGTAGTCGTGGGCAACATTTATTCGTCCGGATATTCTTCTAAATCCGGTATTTTGTAGAATCCCATCTTGATCAAAATAGTTGCCTGAGATAGCTAACCGGGTTTTTTCGCTCCCTGCTAAAATAGACAAATTGTGGTTTTGAATAGGTGCTTCCCGAAAAGCGGCCGCCTGCCAGTCGGTCCCCACGCCACTCGTATCTAATGAATAGCCCGACACCGCTGGGAGCGAAGCTGATTTACCTGAGTTAACGGCCGCATCCTTTCGCAACTGCCACCATTCCCCGGCGTTCAATAAAGGGATGGTTTTTATCACCTCCTGGAAGCCATAGTACCCATCATAATTTATAGAAGATTTATTCCGACTCCCGCTTTTAGTAGTGATAATCACCACGCCGTTAGCGCCCCTCGATCCGTAAATCGCAGTTGCCGAAGCATCTTTCAATACATCAATAGACTCAATGTCAGAGGTGTTAATGGTAGATAAAGGGTTTATTTTGGAACCCGTAGTGACGCCGGCGTCGTTTAGTGAATAGTCGTTATTAAGCGGAAAGCCGTCTATAACATATAAGGGATCACTGCCGGCCGTAATGGAGTTATTCCCCCTAATCTGCACACTCACTCCGCCGCCTGGCTGACCAGAGGTTTGCGTAACAACCACGCCCGGTACAGATCCTTGTAATAGGCGCTCCGGAGAAGCGACAGGTTGGCTCTTTAGCTCTGCCGGAACAGAAGCAACCGATCCCGTCAGGTCACCACGTTTTTGTGTACCATAACCTACCACTACCACGTCTTCCAATTGGTTGAAATCGGGCTCTAATCCAATGGCTATTGGACTTCCCGTTGCAACCACTTTCTTAACTTTATAACCAATATAGTTAATGATAAGTGTATAGGGGAACTTTTGTCCGGTGATAAAATTGAATTTCCCATCGCCATCCGTACTAGCTTTATGGGTGGTTCCTTCAATCGAGACAGTGGCGCCCGGGAGTGGCTCTTTTGAGTTACTATCAAACACTTTTCCATCGAGTGTGGAATTGATCAAAGGCTTTGTAACCTGTGCACATAGATTTCCGCTTAAAAATAAAAGAAGAGTTGACAAAAATAGTTGCCATAAATTTTTGTGGAACGGAAAAACAAGCCTATATAGTTTAGCAAAATGATTAATCATTGTATATTATTGTTAGTTGCATACAGCTTCGTAATCGACACGAAGTGATTAGGAAAAGCAAAAGATGAAATCGTTAGAAAATGGAATAATTTGCGGAGATGGGTTGTTAGCAACAACAGGAATAGCACATGGCTGATTGCATAGAATGGATCGTAAAGGCGGGACTATTTAGGCGTTTTTTAATGACCTCTTCCTTCTTTAAGGTCGTTCTTTGTTCAATTGTATTCATTTGTATGTTTTTGCTGATTTTAATAAATAGACTACTTATTTAGTAGACATTAAACTCAACACAAATATACAGGCATGGAACATGCATCGTTAGGAATAAAAACTTCCTATTTAGGCTATAAATTTTACCTATTTGGCCTAAGATCGCTTATGTAATGCTAAAAATCTACTTCAATTCCGAAACGCTTTTTTAATGCTTGTTTTGCGGCATGGTATCCACACATCCCATGCACACCTCCACCGGGAGGCGTTGAAGAAGAACAAATATAAATGTCTTTCGCGGGCGTGCCGTAGGGCGACCACCTCAAAGCGGGTCTGGTATATAATTGTTTAAGATCCATTACGCCTCCATTGATGTCGCCACCTATATAGTTTGGATTGTAGATTTCATAGGCATGTGTATTCATGCATTGCTTGGCAATTATTCGATCTTTAAATCCCGGAGCATATCGTTCTACTTGTTGTTCAATAGCCATGGTCATATCAACGGTTGAACCGTTTGGGACATGGCAATAGGCCCAGGCAATTTGATGATTCCCCATTACGCGGGTGGTATCGAACAAACTCTGTTGGGCAAGCAGTACAAAAGGTCTCTCCGGATGTTTCCCTTCCCAGACTTGTCGTTCTGCATGGGCAATTTCCTGTAGACTATTACCGAGATGTACAGTGCCGGCTTTTCTGCATTGCTCTGACTGAAAGGGTATAGGGCCGTCAAGCAACCAGTCAATTTTAAAAACACCCATCCCATAGCGATATCTGCCAAGTTGTCTCCGATAAGAGGCATGAAATCGATCTCCCGCAATTTGTATCAATTGCTTTGGCCCTAGATCAAAAAGAAATGCTCGGGCCGTAGGAAGCTTTTTAAGCGAGTCTACATAAAAACTTGTTTCAATGTCCCCACCAATCGACTTAAAATATGAAGCCAAGGCATTTGCAATTTGCTGCGATCCGCCTCGGGGAATAGGCCAACCTCCGGTATGACCGGCGATAGATAGCACCAATGCCACCGCCGATGTAGTCATATAATCTAAGGGCAACATGGAGTGAGCCGCCATACCTGCCCATAGAGCTTTCAGTTCTTCGGTTTGAAAGCGTTTTGCGAGTTGCGTTGCCGATAGAAGTGCGTTCTTACCAAAACGTATGAGCGGGAAAAGATTCGAAGGTATATGAAAAGGGGCTAATAAGTCGCTGATCAGTGTGGGCCATAACTTTGTTAAGGGTTTAAATAAATGAATGTAGGCGTTTTTATCTGTATTGAACTGACCGGATGTTTGCTCTAGTGAAGAAAAAAGCCCTACAGCCTTCCCCCCGTCTAGGGGATGAGCCGCCATAATCGGCGGATTTATGTAAGTTAACCCATGCTGTTCAAGGGGTAACCTCTTGAAAAAGGGAGATTGAAGTGCCATCGGGTGTATAGCAGAACATATATCATATATATTTCCTGAATCCATAAATTGTGCGGATCGTAGGCCGCCTCCTATTGTTTCCTTCGCTTCTATCAGTAAAACTTCCAATCCGGCTTTCTGCATGGTGATGGCTGCTGCCAACCCGTTGGGGCCGGAACCCACCACAATCGCATCGTAAGAATCCTTTGTCATCTGTAAATAATTAGTTCGTTCGTGTTTGTTTTATTTATGAACCCTTTGTGGTTTAAACACAACCGGATATTGTAAATTACGTGAATAAATTTACATTCCACTGTGTGATGAACATGAAATTTTAAACATGGGGGTTCATTTTATAAAGATAGATGCATGGAATATAAATTTCGAAATGGCAGCGGTAAGCAATGGGCGTTAGACTTGCACAGGCCGCCTCATTATCACCGTGGCGAATTTTATTTAGTATTTAAAAATCGGATCTGTTACTTTTGTAATATTAATTTAGAAAGTGTTATGGGATTACGAATAAAATTTAGGTATATGTTGACCTGTTGTTTGTACGCTTTGTATCTACAAGGGTGTGCAATGGCCACGCAGGAAGAAGGACCTTTGACGGCCAAACAGTATCAACAAAAACTAAAAGATAACTCCTCTGAGACTGTTCAGTTGATCGACGTGCGGACTGCTGATGAGTTTGCGGATGGACATCTTGAGCATGCGCTTAACATTGATATTAAGGATAATGATTTCGACAAAGAGGTTAGTCGTTTGGATCGGACAAAGCCTGTATTTGTATACTGCCTGGGAGGAAGTAGAAGTGCAAAGGCAACGGCAACATTAAAAGAGCTTGGATTTAAGGAAATATACGATTTAAAAGGTGGTATTATGGCCTGGAAAAATGAAAATTTGCCTGTAACACCCGGAGAGAAGCCAGTGAAGAAAGACTTATTCACCAAGACAGATTTTGACAAGATTTTGCATGAAAACAAAGTTGTTCTGATTGATTTTTATGCAGATTGGTGTATCCCTTGCAAGGAGATGGAACCGACTTTGAAAAAATTAGCTAAGGAGTATGAAGGAAAGGTGTTCATTTATCGGTTAAATATTGATCAAGCCAAGGCTTTGACCCGTGCGATGAAGGTGGAGGGAATACCGGTTTTTCATCTTTATAAGCAAGGAAAGTTAGTAAAGGAAGCGCAAGGCTTTCAGCAAGAAGAGCAATTGAGAAATTTATTGAAATCTATATAAATAATTCAATCGATACAAAGGGAAACGTTACATTTCCCTTTGTATCGATTGAATCGAGTATTAAAAATTGGTTCCTTCTTTATCCCACCAAAGACGGGTCCCGCCATTGTCGGGGCCTCCTAAAAGTTGGATGGCTTTTTGAACCTCAGCAGCATTTGTATTGTATTCGTTCTGAGGGAAAGGTAGCCTCCTAATCTGTACTTCAGTATCGATCAGGCCTCCACTGTTATTAACAACCACCGGGAAAATCCTCGGATAGCCGGTCCGTCTAAATTCACTCCAAGCTTCCTGACCTTCAGGAAAGATAGCTAACCATTTCTGTGTGATAATGCGCTCCAGTTTTTCTTCTGCTGTCGCGCCTTCGTTCCATTGTACGGTAATGGTTGTCGGTGCGGGGGCATTATTGCGGCTGTTCCGAGGGTCAACATAGGCAATAGGTGTATTGGTGTTATTTTGTATATAAGCGTTGGCTCCTTGTACACCCCATTGACTAAAGGAGCTTTGGATGCCCTGTTCATAAAGAGCCTGTACGGATCCACCGGCATTGGCCCATCCCCGAAGAGCGGCTTCTGCTCTTAGGAAATATACTTCAGCGGCGGTCATCAACATCGGTGCGGTACTTGCGCTAAAGGTAGGCGTACCGTCGTTTATGTTGAGCGAAGAATAACCGATATAGGCGTCTTTCGTTAGCCCCGCAGCACCTGCCCGAATCCCTTTGTACTGACCGGTTATGACCTTGTCGGTTGCCTTGTCCATGTATTTGGCTATGCGCGGATCTTTATAGCCCACCATATAAGATTCCAGGGAGGCATTGATTCGGGTATCCCCCCAGTTTTTAGCTATAAAGTAAAGTGGGTTGGAAAAATTGGCATCCGATGGAACCGTTATGCGGAAATTATCGGCGTTATTGTCGATGACACCACCATTGGCGGGATCCAGTGCCTTTTCAGCTTCGGTTTGCGCCAACTGAGGGTTTGCTTTTACGATACGCATCGCCAAACGTAAACGGAGCGAGTTGGCCAGACGAAGCCATTTTTGAAAGCGTGTTTTGTTATCAACTCCTTGGTAGACCAGGTCTGCCTCCCCGATATTCGCAGGCACCTGTGTTGTGTCGGTACCGTTATTGAAGGTTAATAATAAATTACGTGCCGTATCGAGTTCCAGAAACAGACGTTTATAAATATCTTCCTGACTATCATAGGGAATACTGCCGGTAATACCTACACCGCTGTATGGAATAGGGCCGTAGATATCAGTTACACGGCTGGTTGCTTCTGCCTTTACTACCAGGGCGGCTGCCCATACTGCCGGATATGTTTCTGCAAGGCCGTTGTTTTTAAGCTTATTCAGCGAATTCAGAACGTTTACATAAAGCACTTTGAAAGGTTCACCGTTCCAGCCGTTGACCATCGCATAATTGAGGTTGTTCTGTCCGCTGTTAAAAGGTGTGGGTGACATAAAATAGCCACTGTAAACATCGGCATTCAGATTCTGCTGCACCTGGTACGAATTCGGATCGCCGCCACCTGAAAAATTATAGATAGACATTTGCGCCTGACGGAAGAAAATTTCCAGATCCTGACCATTCGGCTTCAGATCTTCATCCGAAACGCCGGTATTATTGGTGTTGAGATCCTCAAAATCTTTTGTACAGCTGCTAAATCCGATCGCCAACGCTGTAAAAAGGACCATATATTTATTCAAAATTTTTGTCGTATTCATTAGAAAGTTGCATTTAGTGTTAAACCATAGCTGCGTGTAGCGGGCATCATGAAGATATCCAGACCGCTCAATGTATTGCCGGTTGACATCGTTACCTCGGGGTCAAAAGGAGCCTTTTTGTAGAAATAGATAAGGTTTCTTCCAACGGCTGACACTTTCAGGTTCTTGATAAATCCTTCTTTCAATGGGATGTCATATCCGAGTGTAAGTTCGCGTAGACGGACTACCGTTCCATCATAGATATAATTGCTGGTTACAGGCCCGATACCACCGGTTGAAGTATACCAAACCTGCGGATCGATCGTATTCACTGCGTTGCCTTGCGGATCTACACCGTTGATGGATACCCCGCCTGCTAAACGCGCATCGCCGGTCGCCTTTGATACGCCATAACCGTCCATAACGGATTGGGTTACGGACAGGACATCATAGTTGAACTTTCCGTCAATTAAAAATGAAAGCGAAAATTTCTTATAACTTAAATTGTTGTTCCACCCCATTTGCCAGAGCGGATTGGCGTTACCAAGCTTGGTATATTCCGAATTTTTCAAGGGGATGCCGTCCGCGCTGATCATAATTCTGCCCTGATCATCCCGTTGGAAATCCTGCCCGTAGATATCGCCAAAAGAGCCTCCAACTTCAAATTTTGAAGCAAAGTTATTTCTACTTTCACCCGTTAAAGCAAACTCCTGAATGTTATCGGAAAGTTCGATGATTTTGTTTTTGTTATAGGAATAATTCAGGCTCGTTGTCCAGTTGAAATTTTCTGATCGAATGGCATCGAAACTGATGAGTGCTTCAACACCCTGATTCTGGATGTTTCCTGCATTGATTGCGTAGGTGTCATAGAATGAAGCCTGACTGGCGGCAATTTTAAAGAATTGATTTTTTGTGTTCGTCTTGTAATAGGTTAAGTCTATCCCCAAGCGGCTATCAAAGAATTTCCATTCCGTACCGATTTCCAACGAGTTGGTAATCTCCGGTTTCAACTCTTTCAGGAAGGTAGTGGTGTTCATTCCGATTACACCGTATGGATTCAATGTGTTCAACAGATAGGTAGTATATGGAGGAAGATCATTACCGACCTGGGCGTACGAACCACGGATTTTCGCGAGATTGATAAAATCCGGGAAGTTGAGTTTTTCATTCAGGGCAAGTCCCAAACCTACAGACGGGTAGAAGAAGGAGCTGTTATTCGTGAAACTCAATGTACTCGACCAGTCGTTTCTCGCGGTAAGATCCAAAAATACCCAGTTGTCATAGGACAGGTTCGCACTGGCAAATATAGATTGCAATTGCCTTCTATTTCTGGCTAGGGTGCTGATATTTGGTGTTTCGGAGTTTTGCATGGTAAACACATTAGCGGTTGATAAACCGGCCGTGCCGCTGTTGTAATTTGACCCTTCTGTTTTCCAATCAGTAATGCTTGTACCTACTACACCGGTAATGCTTAGTTTATCCGCCACCTGGAAGTTCATGTTGGCGATCAAATCGGCATACTGTTGCGTAATTGTGGTATTTGTATAATTATAGGCGCCACCCGGGCGAGCTAAAATGTTATGTGTGCCGGCAAAGATCTTTGTTTCGTATACTTCACTGGTACGATCAAGACTTCCACGTGCCTGAACAGAAAGCCAGGGAGCCACTTTGTATTTGGCGCTGGCATTCAGTAATAACCGGTTTCTGTTCGAATAGTTCTGGTTGCGGTTAACAATCCACCAAGGGTTCTGTTGAGTGGTTTCGCTGTCCGAAAGAAATGGCCAGTTCTGATCATTCAGGTTTTTCTGTGCGTTGAATTGCTCAAAGGTCTTATAAGGGGCAATATCCATGCCCCGTGGAAATAGGTACAATCCTACCATCGGGTTGAAATAGAAGCCCGTTTGCGGTGCATTATCCAACTTCTGAGAGATGTAGTTCGCACCGGCCGAAACCTGTAGTTTGTCGTCCAAAAAATTAGCCGTTTCCTTAAAGTTGAGGTTATGTCTACTTAGGTCGTTGTTGGGCTGTATACCCTTTGCCTGTGTATTGGCATACGAAAAATAGGTCTGCATTTTATCATTGCCGCCAGACAGGCTCAGCGAGTTTGTTAGATTACTTCCTGTTCGCAGAAACGCAGACACATTATCGTACTTCCTGCTGTCAGTTGCGGCACCCCAGCTGTTTAAGGAAGAGGTATTGGAAACCCCATCCATTCCCTGGCCGAAGCTGTTCTGGAATTCGGGCGTGTAAGCTGCTCGATCTATTAAAGCGCTGGAAGAGAAGTTAATGACCGCTCTGCCGGATTTACCGGATTTGGTAGTGATCAGAATAACCCCATTTGCTGCCTGACTGCCATATAAAGCGGCCGCTGAGGCACCTTTCAGGACTGATATGTTCTCTATATCCTCTGGATTAATTGTAGAAATGGGATCACCGGGATCACGTTCACCTCCGAACACATTCCCCGGTTGTGCACCGGTTGTATTGTTATTAATAGGCACACCGTCTATCACATATAATACCTGATTGTTTCCGGAGGCCGATTTGTTCCCACGGAGTACAACTTTGGCCGAACCTCCCGGTCCGGACGAGCTAGGAGCAATATTAACACCCGCCACTTTACCATTCAGCGTATTAATGAGATTCGGGCTTTTTGCTTTATTTAATTCCTCAGCACCGACCTGTTGGGTGGAATAGGTCAGCGATTTTTGCGCCCGGTTAATACCAAGTGCAGTTACTACCACACCTTCAAGCTCTTGTGCCGAAGCGGTTAGCGTAATATTTAAGGTAGTGGTCTGCGCATTGATCGGCATCGTTCTGGCGTCATACCCAATAGAACTGATACTTAAAGAGCTGGCATTTTCGGGTACATTTAGCTGAAATTTGCCATTGACATCAGTTGATGTAGCGATATTGGTTCCGACCACTTTAATAGTTGCCGCGATAATAGGAGATTGATCCTGTGCATCGGTTACTGTACCCGTTAGTTGTCGTGTTTGTGCAAATGCACTCAAATGGGGCATAGTTAACATCAAAATCGCAAAAAACAGCGATTTCAATGAACACAACGTTTGGTTATTGATTTTCATTGGAATGAATTTGTTTTTTAATGGCAATGAAGCTTGCATAAATTATTCATTTGCATTTGTTTATTCATTTCGTGTCTAATCCAAAGGTGTTATTCATGAACATTTATGTTCAATGGTATCATGAGCTCATGTCACTCGGTTCGTGCTACCTTCGGCGGTTCAATGACATTCATGAACTCACTACGTTCAGTTATTTACTGTCTTCAGTATTGCAATTTATGCAGGTTTCATCTGTGTTACATTTATGATATAAAAGCTCTTTCGATAAAGCCTCACGCTTTACCGTTGCATTCCTGCCTGTGCTATATTTGGCAGGTTCAGTTTATCATAATCTTAGGTTTGAAGGGTTATCGCCTCAACGGGAGGGGGATTCGTATGAGGTGCAAACGTGTAAAAAGTTGAAACAGGTAAAAGGGTATATTGCCAGTTGGTTGCTGACAACAAATAGAGATTAAATTGGGTGAATCTCAGTTTTGAAAAATAGTTAGCCATGTGTGATAATAAAACGCCATACATAATCTTTTCGCATCAACGGTTCCGTGCACGCAGAAAGAAATCTCAGAAAAGTAAAATGTGTTTGTTTTAGTATGTTGTTAAAAGCTTTTAGCAAGCATACGGTTCAAAGGTAGGATTTAATTTAATAAGTACGAATACGGGTCTCGTTTTTTGAGAAAATAACGAGAAATGTTACAAAGATAAATCCTTTACGACGCTCAGGTTGAGAATAAAAATGATTGGGTAAAGGATTTATCCTTTATTTACTCTTCTAAATGTGCGTCTACAGCAATATTTGTATTTAACAATTTAGAGATGGGACAGTTCTTTTCTGCATCGGTTACCAATTCATCTAACTTCGTTTTAGGAATACCGGGGATTTTTGCCCGAACCGTTAGAAAAGAGCTCGTAACGCTTCCGTCCTTTAATTCGATGTTACAGGTAGTTTCCAACTTTTCTACTTCAAAACCTGCCGCATCAATGTTAAAGGCAAGTTTCATGGTAAAACATCCGGCATGAGCTGCCGCGACGAGTTCTTCCGGATTGGTGCCTTTTGCATCTTCGAAACGGGTTTTATAGGAGTAAGGAGTTTCCTCAAGTACATTACTTTGTGTGGTTAGTGTGCCATTTCCTTCTTTTCCTGTTCCTTGCCAAACGGCCGTTGCGCTTCTTTTCATTTTAAAATTGTCTTAATTTTTCTATAAAGTTTGATTAACAACAAATATAATGCAGTTTTGTTTCTTTCAAAGAAGTACGTAGGTCCGATCTTGAGCAAGGTGGAAGCTTCGAACGAATTAATTATTTACAGATGAAATCGAGATGTAAACCGGACGCATATTAAAATAAATAATAGGATGAAATTGAATTTATTACGTTTTGTTTTTCTTTCTTGTTTAAGTATGTTGACTTTGACGGCCCAAGCCCAGAAAATCGATAAAGAATTTCGAAGTTTTTACAAGGGGCTTCAGCGAAATATAGAGACGGATAGACTGGATGCGATAACAAATATCGTACATTTTCCTTTACAAACGATTTATTGGGTAGACGAGCTGAATAACCTAAGTGAAGAAGAAAAGCGAGATGGTTTATTAGAGTCTGAGGATTTTGATCGTTATCGATCGGTTATCTTCAATGAAGATGTAAAGCGAATAATTCCCCGGCGACAAGTGGAGCAAGTGCAGCAAATTGATATTGAATCGAGTGGCGACTATTATAAAAGGCTTGCTGAATTAATTGACCCTGGTAGTACGTTGCTGGAACTGTACTGCCAATACGGAGAATATGATACAGTAGGAGATAATTATTTTGCTTTTGTATTTGGCAAAGTCAATGGCGAATACCGGATACTTGCCTATTATACGGACACAAGAGTTAAAGAGTAGGGGGTTAAAATACCCCCTGTATAATTCTTTTGGTCGGTTCCGGGTTACCCATTGTGTAAAAATGCAATACAGGTGCTTCCATTTTTATAAGGTCTTTACACTGCTGGATCATCCATTCAATGCCAACATCTTTTACCTCTTTTTCACTTTTGCAGGCTTGTACGGCCTTGCTTAACTCTAAAGGTATATCCAAATGGAAAACCTTCGGCAGGCTTGTAAGCTGTTTACTGGTGGTAAGGGGCTTTAATCCCGGAATAATGGGGATGTTAATATCGTTAGCACGGCATTTATCAACAAAGGCTTTATATTTATTGACATCAAAGAACATCTGGGTCACAATAAAATTGGCGCCTAGATCCACTTTTTGTTTCAGGTATTGGAAATCAGTTTCAAGGTTCGGCGCTTCGAAATGCTTCTCCGGATATCCCGCCACCCCAATGCAGAAATCGGTCTTCTCAGTATTGTCCATATAGTCATGCAAGTATTGACCATTATTCATGTTAACGACGTGTTGTAGCAGATCGGATGCATAGGCGTGGCCTCCGGGAGTTGGTACAAAGGAGCTTTCGCTTTTTCGTGCATCGCCACGTAGTACAAGAACGTTATCAATACCTAAAAATTGTAAATCAATTAAAGCATTTTCCGTTTCTTCTTTTGTAAATCCACCACAGATGAGATGTGGTACGGCATCTACCTTGTATTTATTCATAATAGCTGCACAGGTTGCAACGGTACTTGGCCGTTTGCGATATGCCACCTTTTCCAGCAAACCGTTTGGATGTTGCTTGTAAATATAGTCTTCTCTTAAATAAGTAACATCGATAAAAGGGGGATTGAACTCCATTAAGGGATCAATGGTATTAAAGATGCCTTGAATACTTTGCCCTTTGATGGGAGGGAGCAGTTCGAAGGAGATGAGGGTTTTGTTTTTCGCGTTTGAGATATGATCGGTGATTTTCATTAATTGGTTATTCGTTGTTAGTTATTTGTTGATCGTTTAAATTTCGATTTAGCTTCAGAAAGCCTCTATAATATCTTATGAACCCGTTAAGTAATTTCTTGCATTTTTCAACTAGATGTAAGCAAAAATTAAGATGTTCTTGGCATAAATATGTTAAATCAAAAGATAATATTAATTGTGTTTCTAATTCGTAAAGTGAGCCTCTAGCAATATAAAAGAATTGTAAGCTATCTTTTGGACTGTTTCTGCCACACCCTTCAGCGATATTGGATGGAATTGAAACAGCACTTCGTTGAATCTGGTTTGTTATTCCGTATTGTTCTTCTTTAGGAAAGTTTTTTGTTGCTAGATATATTTCTTTTACTAGCCTCTGGTCTCTTTCCATACGTCGAGTTCAGTATAAGGTTTGTTACCACTTTTCATTTTAATGTTCTTATTTTGGTTAATTTGTATTTATGTATCGCTCAAAATAATCATTATGCAACTTTTTTACACTAATAACTTTTAGTTAGGTTAACCAATAACCAATAACTCACAACTCACAACTCACAACCCGCAACTAATACCCCAAATTCGGGCCCAACCATCTTTCAACGACCTCTACCGTTTCATTCTTCCGTTTGGCATAGTCTTCTATTTGATCTTTTCCTAACTTCCCAACACCGAAGTACCTGGATTCAGGATGGGAGAAATAGAAACCGCTAACGGCAGCGGTTGGATGCATGGCTAAACTTTCGGTTAGGTAAATGCCGGTGTTCTCTTCGGCATCTAAAATATTGAAAAGCGTAATTTTCTCTGTATGTTCCGGACAGGCAGGGTATCCTGGTGCCGGGCGGATTCCGGCATATTGTTCCTTGATCAACTCTTCATTACTAAGTTGTTCATCGCTGGAATAACCCCAGTATTCTTTGCGCACCATTTCGTGCATCTTTTCGGCGAAAGCTTCAGCCAGTCGATCAGCCAAGGCTTTTACCATAATGCTGTTATAATCGTCATAATTCTTTTCATATTCGGCGACAAGTTTATCACAGCCAATACCGGTGGTAACGGCAAAGCCTCCCCAATAATCATTTACGCGACTGCCGACCGGAGCAATAAAATCCGATAAGGCATAATAGGGTTGGTCTTTTGCTTTTTCCGCCTGCTGACGTAAGGTATGGATCCGTGTTAGTATTTCCTTTCGCTCTTCATCCTTATATAAAACGATATCATCGCCAGCAGTGTTAGCCGGCCAAAAGCCAATCACACCTTTAGCGGTTAACAATTTGTTGGAGACGATTTCTTGTAATAACTTTTTCGCATCATCAAACAGTTTGCTTGCTTCTGTACCGACGGTTTTATCGGTTAAAATACGAGGATAGCTGCCGCGTAGCTCCCACGTATGGAAGAAGGGAGTCCAATCGATATAAGGTAATAAATCGTCAAGCGGAAAGTCATCAAACACCTTAGTGCCTAAAAAGGCGGGTTTGGGAGCTTGGTAGCTTTCCCAATTAATTTGAAATCTCTTTGCTCTCGCTTCTTCAATAGGTACTAGCTTTTTCTCCGATTTCTTTCGAAGGTGATTCTCTCTGGCTTGATCGTATTCGGCGCGAATAGTGGCAGCATAACTCTCTTTACTTTCCGGGTTGAGTAAGTTACTGGCAACGGTAACACTACGGGAAGCATCTAATACATGCACAATGGTGCCCGAATAATTAGGAGCGATTTTCACGGCTGCATGAATACGGGATGTGGTGGCCCCTCCGATCATAATCGGAATTTTAAAACCTTCTCGTTCAGCTTCTTTGGCAACATGCACCATTTCATCAAGGGAGGGTGTGATAAGACCACTCAAACCTATAATATCAACTTGGTGTTTTCGGGCTTCGTCCAATATTTTTTGGCTAGGTACCATAACGCCTAAGTCGATTATTTCAAAGTTGTTGCAGGCTAGGACCACGCCGACAATGTTTTTTCCAATATCATGCACATCCCCCTTTACCGTAGCCATCAGAATCTTGCCCGCATTTTTTCTGTCGCCGGCCGAAGGGTTCTTCGCTTTTTCGGCTTCAATGAAAGGCAGTAAGTAAGCAACAGCTTTCTTCATGACGCGAGCCGATTTCACAACCTGGGGTAAAAACATTTTTCCCGCTCCGAAAAGATCGCCCACGATATTCATTCCGTCCATTAATGGACCTTCGATGACTTCCAAAGGACGAGGGTACTTTAGGCGGGCTTCCTCCACATCGTCGTCCAAAAATTCGATAATTCCTTTAACCAACGCATGTGATAATCGCTCTTCAACCGGGCCGCTGCGCCACTCGGCACTTTTTACTTCTGCCTTATCTTTACTTTTAACGGTTTCTGCAAATTCGACTAGGCGCTCGGTAGCATCTTCCCGACGATTGAGTAAGACATCCTCCACATAAGTTAGTAGGGTTGGATCGATTTCTTCGTATACTTCCAACATGCCGGCATTAACGATGCCCATATCTAACCCGGCTTTGATGGCGTGATATAAGAATGCTGCATGCATCGCTTCACGAACAACATTATTGCCTCTAAAGGAGAAAGATATATTACTTACACCGCCACTCACCTTCGCCAGCGGCAGATTTTGCTTGATCCATTGGGTCGCGTTTATAAAGTCGACCGCGTAATTATTGTGCTCTTCTAAGCCGGTAGCAACGGTTAAGATGTTGGGATCAAAAATAATGTCTTGTGGAGGAAAGCCTACCTCATTTACAAGTATATCGTAAGAACGCTTACATATTTCGATGCGGCGTTCGTACGAATCAGCTTGGCCAACTTCATCAAAAGCCATAACTACAACAGCGGCACCGTAGTGCATAATGGTCGTAGCTCGTTCCTTGAACAAATCTTCCCCTTCTTTCAGAGAAATGGAATTGACGATGCCTTTACCTTGTAAGCATTTCAAACCTGCTTCAATGACTGACCATTTTGATGAGTCGACCATGATAGGAAGCTTGGCAATGTCCGGTTCGGAAGCAATGAGATTCAAGAAGCGGGTCATAGCGGCTTCTGAATCCAACATTCCCTCGTCCATATTGACATCAATTACTTGCGCTCCGCCTTCTACCTGTTGGCGGGCAACTGATAACGCCGCTTCAAAATCGCCGCTGAGAATGAGTTTGGCAAATTTGGGCGAACCAGTTACATTGGTGCGCTCGCCAATATTCATAAAGACGCTATCTGGGGTATAGGTAATGGGTTCTAAGCCGCTTAAACGTAAAAACGGCTCCGGTTTCGGTACTTTTCTTGGTTTTGCTTTCGCCGCTTTATCGGCAATACACCGAATATGTTTTGGCGTGGTACCACAGCATCCACCAACGATATTGACAAAGCCACTTTCAATAAAATCTTCTATTAAGTGCGCAGTTTCGTGCGGTTGTTCATCGTAACCGCCAAATTCATTTGGTAATCCGGCATTGGGATAAGCGGAAACATAACAGCCCGCTTTTTCTGAAAGCTCTTCAATATGCGGACGCATTTCTTTTGCTCCCAAGGCGCAGTTGAGACCTATACTTAGGATATTTCCATGGTTAATAGAATTAAGGAAAGCCTCTACGGTTTGACCGGAGAGTGTTCTGCCACTGGCATCGGTAATGGTGCCGGAGATCATGATATCGATCGATTCACTGCGTTTACCGGCCGCTTTTAATTCGTTTTCATATTGGATGATAGCAAAAATGGCTGCCTTGGCATTCAGGGTGTCGAAGATCGTTTCAATCAGCAGGACATCAGCACCGCCATCAATCAAGCCACGTACTTGTTCATAATAAGCATTTACTAGATCGTCGAATGTTACTGCCCGATAACCGGGATCGTTAACATCGGGCGACAAGGACGCGGTTCTGTTGGTTGGACCGATTGCACCCGCTACGAAGCGGGGTTTCGCCGGATTTTTGTGTGTAAACTGCGTGGCAGCCTCTTTGGCAATTCGAGCTCCCTCGTAGTTTAACTCATACACCAAAGATTCCATTTGGTAATCTGCCATTGATATTACCTGCGAGCTAAAAGTGTTCGTCTCAATAATATCAGCGCCAGCTTCGAGGTAAGCCTCATGTATCTCTTTTATGATAAGCGGCTGGGTTATGTTCAGTAAATCATTATTGCCTTTTACTTCACAGGGGTGATTTATAAACCGTTCGCCACGGAAATCAGCTTCGCTGAGTCCATAGGGTTGAATCATCGTGCCCATTGCACCATCGATGATCAAAATGCGTTTGTTCAATTCTTCTCTAATACTCATACGGCACTTAAACCATATACAGGTTGTTATCTATCTCCCAAATAGATATTTTATCGTTAAAATGATGCTTGCATTGAGAAAAAGCCTAGAAAATGACTTTTGCTTATCTTTCCCGATATTGAATCAGGTAGAATGTAGCACCTTGTAAGCACAGGTTGCCAAGACTTCGCAGGGTCTAATCCCTCCGTCTTTCTCAATAAGCATTGCAAATGTCGGTAATAATTTGATGATTATCAAATGTTATTTGAATGATGTGGTTAGGCGAATTTTTTAAAATGCTGCTGTCCGGTCTATTGGCCGTCTATTCATCCATAGGGATCATATGTTTAAGTTTCTGACCGGATTGGCTGTCTTTGCAGATTAATTCAATATAATCAACGTTTGGTTTAAAAAGCGAGCCACCATTGATCCGCACAAATATACGTTCAACGATAGCCGGCTTATTGTTAATGGAAGTAAAGGCTTCATATTGTTTGCTTAAAGGGCAATAAGCCAAACGGAAGGGGATGCTTTTACATGAAGTTAAGCGGATTTCGTATTCATTATCGCTTACCTTTTTGTGGTCAATTCCATAGGCAAATTTTCGTTGAATATAGGATAGATCTTTCCGCTCGCCATCTTCTTCATATAAGATCCAATAGGCGCTAACGGGCTCATCTTCGTCAATTTTACCATCTTTTTTGTTCAGCGTATAAACGACCGTGTTCTTGTTGGGATCGCGTTGTAGATAAAA
The DNA here is from genome assembly GCF_054130995.1 of Olivibacter sp. SA151. Taxonomy (NCBI): domain Bacteria; kingdom Pseudomonadati; phylum Bacteroidota; class Sphingobacteriia; order Sphingobacteriales; family Sphingobacteriaceae; genus Olivibacter; species Olivibacter sp. SA151. Next base: position 1,245,033 of record NZ_CP096391.1, read on the forward strand.
TAATTGCTCCTTTTCATTCGGAACCGGCAACTTCGTCTTGTCTACTTGTTTGCTGGAATCCTGTGCACAGACATGATTGCCATAAAGAGAGGATGCAACCAATAATAAAACAAAAGTCTTCATAGGCCATTGGTTTAATATGATGCTTTAATTTATTATCTTTTTGGATTTAGGAGCAAGCTTTGTACCAAACTTAACGAAAATGTCTTGCATTTGCAAATCTGGAGAAAAGAGCGCTTACAAGCGGGGAAGACGATAGAGAGGAGATGTATTATATGAAAAGCAGTGTCAATTTTTAGCTAAACCCGGATTTGAAAGAGTTAGTAGAGCCGTTTCGTTAATTGCTCTTCTACGGCACGAAAGACTTGAATTGGTTTATGGTTACGCCAGCTCATTTCGTCTAGGTGGCCGCCAAAATTGATAAAATAATCGATGTTTGAATTTTTGAATTCATCAATTACGTGGTGTCTGAAGTTAAGTCCTGCAATCCAGCCATCCTCTATTTCCTGAAACCATTCTTCATAATAGCAATCATCCGAAGCGTGGAAATTCAATATGTTTTCACCTATGAGAATAAATTTGTTAATTCCTTGCGCAATCATCAGTTCGATAACTTCTCTTTTAAGTAACATGATGTCGTTGTTAATGGCATCATTCCATTCGCCAATCATTTCAATGATCGCATATTGATGATCATAATCAGCAAAAAGTATCTTCAGATACAAGGTGTTGGAACCGAAGTAATCCCATTGGGGATGTAATAGAAAATTATAAATCTGCTTATCGAATTCAAATTCGTTATACTCGGTACCGTAAAAGGGCGAAAGTTCATCTTCTGATGCGACGTAGTCGTCTCGCCAACGATAAAAGGGTTCAATCTCGTGCATTGTTTGTTCAGTGTTTTGCCAATAAAGAACTTTTCTTCTGTAATAAATATTTTATTGACTGGTGTATGTTAACGGAGTAGTTTAACAGGCTTGTTAAAAGACAGTCCAATAATGCAAATATTCTACACAAAATTAGATAAAATTGCTTTGATATACAATAAGACGCTGCGAGCTGAAGTGTTGTCTTGATAAGGACCTAAGACCCCTGCCTGCCGGCAGGCAGGTAAGTAGCAGGACATAGGACAATAGATATAGGTGATAGAATAATATAGTCTTGAAACTTAAGTCTTGATACTGATACCTATATTCACTTGTGCTATAAACTCACATATTTATGCTATTAAAACAAAAAAATGCTAAAGCGAAATCCCTGTAAAATCCTCCCTTTCTGTTAGAATTTTCTTTATTATAGTTAACTTAGCAGCACTAAAACACTATGAGTCCCGAAACTAGAAAAAACTTACTAACCGCTGCCACTTATGCCGGGGTGCTTTTCGTAGGTTTATTGTTGGGGCAAAGTTTTGTGGATGAGGAGTCAAAAAATTCTTCAGGAATTCTACCCTCCGTTTTGGTTGATAAAAGTGGCAAGCTACAACGATTGATCCAAGTTGTAAATGACCGGTATGTAGACGTAGTGGGCATCGATACTCTTCAGGATTTTGCGATTAAGCAAGTTTTATCTCATCTGGACCCACATTCAACCTATATGCCGCCTAGCCTTGCAAAGGCGATGGGAGAAGAACTGAATGGCAGTTTTGATGGTATAGGCTTAGAATACTATCGCCTTCGCGATACACTTATGATTACGGCATTGACGCCTAATGGTCCTGCAGAGAAGGCTGGTGTGGAAATAGGCGACAAGCTAATAGGTGTGGATGATAAACCTATTTCCGGTGTAAATATGAAAGAACAGGAGGTTGCGGCAAGAGTTCGGGGAAAAAGAGGCAGTACGGTTAATCTCTGGATCAATCGAAAGGGGGTCGATTTAACAGAACCGATTAAAGTAATCCGCGACAAGATCATCGTAAGTAGCATTGATGCAGCTTATATCATTGACACGGCTATTGCTTATATCAAAATTAAGCGTTTTGGTGCGCAAACGGCCAGTGACTTTAGAAAACATATAAATCGAATGAAGCAATATGGTGTGGATAAGCTCATTATCGATTTAAGGGAAAATGGCGGGGGCTATTTGCGTGCAGCAACGGCTTTGGCAAGCGAATTTTTTAAGGAAAAGAAGTTGTTGGTTTATACGCAAGGAGCTCACGAACCCCGAACTGAATATTATTCAAAAGGGGATGGTGTTTTTGAAGAAGGTGAGCTTGCCATTTTAATCGATGAACGTTCCGCATCGGCCAGTGAAATTGTGGCAGGAGCTGTACAAGACTTAGATCGAGGTATCGTTGTTGGTAGACGTTCTTTCGGAAAAGGGCTTGTTCAAGATCAATTTGATTTTGACGATGGTTCAGCCATTAATTTAACGATTGCGAGATATTATACTCCATCTGGTAGGAGTATCCAAAAATCCTATAAAGACGGATTGGAAAAGTATTTTAACGAAATCAATCGGAGGTACATTTCCGGAGAACTGACCCAGAATGAAAACACTAGTCCACTTGATACATCCTTATTGAAAGGAATGCTTTATCATACGAGTTCGGGTCGCCCTATTTATGGTGGTGGGGGCATTATGCCGGATATTTACGTGCCGATCGATACGCTGGGTGCCAATAGCTTCTATAAAAAAGTGCTGAAGACTAACCTGATAAATGATTACGTTTATAGCCGGCTGGTTTCAACTCCCGCGGACTTTTCGATTGATCATTTTTTAACTCACTATAGTTTACCAAAGGACACATATAGTAATTTCGTGGAGTTGGCAAGACGTAATGAAATCGAGTTTAATAAAAGGGAAGTTGAGGTCGCTCGTAAACTCATAGAACTCGATATGAAAGCGCTGATAGCGAGGTTTTTCTTCGGGAGTGAAGCCTATTTTAAGATAAAAAACGGGTCAGACCATATGCTCGCACGAACCATAGAAGCGTTGAAACGCTGATTTGTTTTTCGATAACGTTCTCGGTGATTTCCTCCTAAATTTTTGCCATTCAGAGCGGTTTCTCATTTTTTTGAATAATGCAAAGGGATAGATCCCTTCGTATTACCAACCCTAAGTGAGAAATTATGAAAAGAATCTTGCCTTTTAAAGCCTTTCTGCGAACATTTTTGCAAATATGGATGGTGTTTTTAATGCCTATTGTGGTATGTTCACAGCAACGCGGCAACATAGGGGGCGTCGTTAAGAGTCAAAGCGACGGACAACCAATCCCCGGTGTAAGTGTAAAAGTAAAAGGAGCGAAAACCGGTACCTCTACTGATACCAAGGGAAATTTTAGTTTAGCGGCAAAAGAGGGTGATGTACTGGTTTTTTCTTCCGTTGGTTACCAGTCTAAGGAAGTGCCTATTAGTTCCGATCAAATGCTAAATATCACCTTGGTAGAAGATGCTGCTCAATTAAGCGAAGTTGTTGTTACCGCATTGGGTATAGAACGACAAACACGATCACTAACCTATGCCACCCAAGAATTGAAAAACAATGATCTGACAAACGTTAAAGATCCTGGCGGCAATGTAATGAATGCCTTAAACGGTAAGGTAGCCGGTGCGGTTGTTACGCCCGCGGCCACAGGACCGGGTGGCGCTGTGCGTGTAGTTTTACGAGGTAACCGTTCAATAAGCGGGAACAATAACGCATTGATTGTGGTAGATGGGGTACCCATCGATAATACGATGACCACCGAACAAGGGGGCGGTGGATCGGCAAACACGGTGGCTACACAGCAAAAGAGCTTAAGCAGCGGATATTCAGGAAGTGATGGCGGTGCAAGTATCAATCCGGAAGATGTAGAATCGGTAACTGTGCTGAAAGGACCGGCTGCGGCGGCACTTTACGGAAGCCGCGCTGCAAATGGCGCCCTCATGATCACGACTAAGAAAGGTAAAGAGGGAGCTGTACGCCTTAATTACAGTGGAGGCGTGGCAATAGATAAGCCTATGCTGTTAATGGATCTACAAAACAGTTTCGGTAGGGGTAACGGTGGTGTGTTCGGAGCGGATGCGGCCGGAAGTTGGGGTGCGCCTACGCAAACATATCCAAATAATGTTCGTGATTTCTATGATACCGGAACGACACTGAATAATTCAATAAGCGTTTCAGGTGGTACCGGAAAGATGCAAGGTTATGCTTCTTATACCAATAACATCATCACCGGTATTATTCCAAAAAATCGATTGGATAGAAATACGCTGAATTTACGCTTAAACAATGAAATACTACCAGGGCTGACGACAGATATCAAACTTACCTATGTCAATCAAAAAATAAAGAATAAACCCCGATTAGGGGACAATGGTGTAACGAATGAGGCGCTCATTATGCCTCGGGACCTATCTCCGGAAGAGTTAAGGGATTTTGAAACCATCAATGAGGAAACGCTACAACCACAACCAAAATATTGGACAAACAGTTCCTTTTTTCAAAATCCTTATTGGGACATCTATCGCATGTCTTTAAATGAAGAACGCAATCGTATCATGTTGGTTGGATCCGTTAAATATCAATTGACCGATTGGTTGTTTGCTCAGGGGCGCTTCAGTTTAGATCGGTACGATGATAAAATAACAGGTTCTTTTTATGCCGGAACGCTTCCTATTCCAACGCTTACCGGCGGCAGGTATCAGGAGAACAATGTGAATAGGTGGGAACGCAATATAGACTTCCTCTTATCGGGAACGAATAAAATTGGAGCTGATTTTGGAGTGAACTATAACATTGGTGCAGCAGTCTTGAACAATAGCGGCTATAATACGCAGGCTCTGGCGAATGGATTGCGTATACCGAACATGTTTGATTTAAATTTTGCGAGCACACCTGCTTTCAGTAACATCGTGGCAAAGAAGGAAATCCAGTCGGTTTACGGAAGTGCGCAATTGAATTATAAGGAACAACTATACCTGGATGTCACTGCAAGAAACGACTGGTCGTCCACACTGCCCGCACCTCATAGTTATTTTTATCCATCTTTTGGGTTGTCGGGTCTGCTTTCTGAGATGGTTCAGCTCCCATCATGGGTGAGTTATGCTAAGGTGAGAGGAGCTTATACACAAGTGGGAAATGATGCGGATCCTTACTTGCTTCAACAGACCTATTCTTATAGTCCGGGCGCCGGTAGTGGTTTCGTAGCACGTGATCAGATTAAATATATTGATAACTTGAAACCCGAAAAAACAAAGGCATGGGAAATCGGTACTGAGTGGCGATTTTTTGATGGGCGATTAGGTTTGGACGCTTCCGTCTATAAAACGAATACCGTAAACCAATTAATCTTTATCGGACTTCCTCAACCATCTGGCTACAATAATCAGTATGTTAATGTAGGTGATATTCAGAATAAAGGTATGGAATTGATGTTAACGGGTAATCCAGTTAAAAAGGAAGGATTTAATTGGAATACGACCGTGAATTTTGCGATGAATCGAAATAAGGTGTTATCCTTACTTCCAGGAATTGAGCAAGCGAGCATTTCCCCTTCAACCAATTTTGGGAGCTTATTAATCAAGCCCGGGGGAGCCTATGGGGATATTTATGGCTATAAGTGGGCAAGAAATGAGGATGGACAGTATCAAATCAATGCGAATGGTCTTCCTGTCGTCGAGCAATTGCAGAAGATCGGAAATTTTAATCCCGACTACACGTTAAGCTGGTTGAACCAGTTCGATTACAAACAATTTAATTTCTCCTTTATGGTTGACGGTCGTGTTGGTGGTACCGTTGTTTCGGGAACAGATGCTATGTTAGCCTATTTTGGTTTAGGTGATTATACGACCGCTTACCGGGATGGCGGGCTAGTTTTAGCAGGTGTTCATGCAGATGGAAGCCGGAATACGACCGCTATATCCGCTGAACAACTTTGGACTCAGGTTTCGCAGGGAGGTACAAATGCCTACGGTGAATTTTTCACTTATGATGCTACCAATTTCCGACTTCGAGAACTCTCTGTAGGTTATACGTTGAACATGAAACGATCTCCTATTAAAACGGCTCGTTTTTCATTGACGGCTCGGAATTTGTTCTTTTTTTATCGCGGGAAATCAAAGCTCGATATTCCGGGTATTGGAAAAAGAACCTTGCCGGTTGACCCCGAGGTAGCCATAGGAACTAGCAACTTTCAGGGTATTGAAAGTGGGATATTACCGTCCACACGCAGCTTCGGGTTTAATGTAAATCTATCTTTCTAATCATCAAAATCTGCAATTATGAAAATAAGAGCTATCTATATAGTCGCATCCATTTGGTTACTGGCAATAGCAGGGTGTACTGGCGACTTCGACGAAATTAATACCAATCCTTCCAAACTGACCGAAGCCGGTGCACGTGAGCTTCCTTTTATGTTTTCGAGAGCACAATCGGCAGCAACCATACATCGCCCTTACTATCAGACGATATCGATCTTAATGCCGGACTTGTACGCGCAGTACTATGCGCTCACAACGACCAGTTTCACTACCGATCGATATGCCATGAATGATGGCTGGCTTTCCCGACCTGCTATTATTACCTACGTTCTTACGATGCCTCAACTTCAGGCAATCTTTGATAATACAGAACCGAGTTCGGGGGAATATGCTTTGGCCAATATCATGAAAGCCTATGTTTTTCATAGATACACCGATCAATATGGACCTGTTCCTTATTTTAAAGCCGGTAGTACGGATAGTAGCATTCCCTATGATTCGCAAGAAGCAATCTATGATGACCTATTTAAGCGACTTGATTCTGCCGTCACCAATTTAAAGAACGGTACAGCAACGAATATCTTTGGTTGTCAGGACTTGATCTATGGTGGCGATGTTGCCAAATGGATTCGATTTGCGAATACATTACGATTGCGAATGGCTATGCGTATATCCAAAGTGGCTCCCGACCGGGCAAAACAAGAAGCGGAAGCTGCGGTTGCTGGCGGTGTCATGGTAGCTAATAGTGAAACCGCCAGCATCGAACGCTCATTAAATGGAGACGATGCCAATGGCTTGGCCTTTAATGCAGCAAACAATGAATTTAGCATGAGTTCTACCATGGCGTCATACTTAAAGGGCTATCAGGATCCTCGGCTTCCTGTTTTTTTTCAAGCAGCGGTGGCCACCGGAGAATTTAAAGGACTTCGTAATGGGTCCTCACCGACGGCAATCAATCTGCCGGGAAACAGGCCTAATCAGACTTCAAACTTAGGCCTGAAATGGGTTCAACGGAATACGGATAATACGGCATGGGTTGCGCAATTAGGTGCAAGGCAAGAGGTAATGGCAGCCGCGGAAGCATATTTTTTATTAGCCGAGGGGATATTGAATGGATGGAATATGGGAGGTGGTACGGCGCAAAGTTATTATGAAAAAGGAATCGAATTAAGCCTGCAACAATGGGGTATTAATGATGCATCCACAATCAATGCTTACATACAAAGTGATGCTCGACCTATGGCGCCGGGTGATGAGGCAAATTCGCAAGCAGTGAGTGAAATACCGGTTCGCTGGGCCAACAACGAAGCTATGCAGCGAGCACAGATTGCTACACAAAAATGGCTGGCCGTGTTTCCGGATGGGATAGAAGCTTGGGCAGAGTTCAGGCGCACGGGCTACCCTACGATGTATCCGCTTTTACAATCGGATAACGCCGATTTGCCGGTGGGGACATTTATTAAAAGACTGCCATACTCGTCAGTGGAGGCTTCCACAAATGGTGCAGCCTTAGCAGAAGGGAAGAAGTTATTAGGAGGCCCCGATAACGCCGCTACCCGTGTATGGTGGGATGTGGATTAATGATCAAATTAACGAAAGGTGATAATATCAATGCGTCAGCAAGTGCAAGTTCCCGCGGTATTTGAAGAAAAGGAAGCAGCGAATGATTATATCCTGGAACATTATCGGGACTTGGCATCGCGCGCGTCTAACCATTGCTTGTCTGCAAATAAAAGAAAAGAATGGAAGGACATTGCGCCGGCTCTAAGGCAAAAGGTCATTAAAGAAGCTAACCTAAGTTTTTTCAAGACCTTAGACTTTGATGTGAAAGAAACGGCCAAAATTGAGCGGTCAACTTTTCATATCAAAAATATTGCCTTTCAGACCAGACCGTCTGTTTATGCTACTGCGAATCTATATCTGCCAAAAATAGAAGGGCGGTTACCGGCAATTTTAGTTGCCCACGGACATTGGGCCGGAGCAAGAAATGCTGGCCTATTTCGTCAAGTAGCACTTGGTTTAGTAAACGCTGGTTATATTGTATTGACCATGGATGCTTGGGGGGCCGGCGAACGGGGCAGCGTGGCGCATCAAGAGGAATATCATGGTGGCAACTTAGGGGCATCCCTATTTAATATAGGAGAAACCTTAATGGGCATGCAACTGACCGACAATGTGAGAGCGTTGGATTTTTTGTGCTCGCTCCCCATGGTAGATACACAGCGAATAGGTGTTACCGGCGCAAGTGGGGGAGGAAACCAGGCCATGTGGTTAGCGGCTTTAGATGAGCGCATTAAAGCAGTTGTTCCCGTAGTAAGTGTGGGGACCTTTGAATCTTATGTGATGAATAGTAATTGTGTTTGTGAGCTATTGCCAAATGGCTTGACTTTTTTGGAAGAATCACATGCGTTAGGATTGATAGCACCCAGGGCACTTAAGGTATTGAGCGCATTAAGAGAAGATAATCCCTCCTTTTATCATAGTCAGATGCTAAATTGTTATAAATATGCAGAAGCGATATATGCTAAATTGGGAGCAAAAGAGAAGTTGGCATATGAATTATTTGATCAAGAACATACCTATTCAGTAGAAATGCTTCGAGCCGCTGTCGATTGGTTTGATCTTCATTTAACAAATAGTAGAAAACAGGTGCATAGAATGGAAGATGCGATTAGCAAAGAAATCGATCAGGAAGTATTGATAACCTACCATCATGCGAGGCCGGTATTTGTGGAAACTACTGAACATTTTTGTCGTGAACGAGGATCGATCTTACACAGCAAAAGTTTATTGGATGAGGCATCGATTCCGGATAAGCTTAAAGAACTAGAGGATGTACTTGGACACATTGAGGACAAAAAACTTAGACAGATTATAAAAAAAGGAAAAGAAGGGCTGTGGCAAAAAGTCGTTTTGGAATGCACCAATAACCAGAAAATACCTTTGCTTTTATATGAGCCGGCCAAGGGCTGTACCACATCTTGTAAAGTATTCTTTCATGGGGAGGGAAAAGAAGCAATTCCTCTTCAACTACTAGAGCAGGCCTTCGAGGAAGGGAGCATGTTACTATTAGTAGATCTTTGGGGTTTAGGTGAACAAGGGTCGCCTGCAGCGTTAAAATTAGACGAACATCTGCCTCCTTTCCATACATTGGCACGCTCGGCTTTATGGTTGGGACGAACCGCGCTTGGCGAGTGGTTCTCGGATATGCAAGTCGTGTATAGATGGCTAATCGATCAGCAATTTGGATCATTGACCTTTGTCTGTTTTAAAGAACCAAGTGTAGCGGCGCTGCTTTTCTCCACGATGCACAATTTGAAGTCTTTAGTGCTTTATGACTCGCCTTATAGCTATATTTTTGATAGTAGAGAGGGCGTAGATTATTATAGTATGTCTATTCATCTTCCGGGTGTCCTTTACTGGGGAGATATCATGACGATGGCCGGTTTAAGTAAAGCGGAGGCCATAGAATTTGTTCGTGCTCGAAGTATGTCGGGTAGGTTGATTGACCTTGAAACAAAACAGCAGTTGGAGAAAGAAATAGCTGTTTTGAAGGCAAGATGGGATCAGGAACATAATATCAATTTTATCATTAACTAATGTTAAATACTAAAATAATATGAAAAGTAACCGTAGAGATTTTTTAAAATATGCAGGGATAACGGGCCTTGGCGTAGTGGGTGGAACAGGGTTAAGTGCATGTAATGATAAAGATGGTTCGAAAGCAAAGGAGGAAGATGGGGCATTGATGCACATTCTAAAAGCGAGTCAAAAAGATCATCACCAAACATTCAATATGTGTGGCTATGCAGCGCCTAAGATGAATGTTGTACGAATTGGATTCATAGGTGTGGGAAATCGAGGAGGTGCGGCAGTTGAACGTATTAGTAGGTTGGATGGTGTAGAGATTAAAGCGATATGTGACATACGTCCCGAGCAAGCAAAAAAAGCGAAGGATCGTATTCAATTTCCGGGGCATGAAGCCACTTTGTATCATGATGGTGCCGAAGCTTGGAAGCATGTGTGCGATCGGGATGATATAGATCTGATTTATGTTTGTACGCACTGGGCTCTTCATACACCGGTTGCAGTTTACGCAATGGAACATGGAAAACATGTAGCGGTCGAGATTCCTGCAGCAACTACCGTTGAAGATTGTTGGAAACTGGTAGAAACATCGGAGAAAACGAAGAAGCATTGTATGATGCTTGAAAACTGTTGTTACGATTTCTTTGAATTGTTAACGCTCAATATGGTTCGGCAAGGTTTCTTCGGGGAACTCATTCATGGTGAAGGGGCGTATATACACGATATTTTAGATAGTTTTTTTGATAAAGACGCTAGATGGAATCTCTGGCGTTTACGGGAGAATGCAAAACGGAACGGTGATCTATATCCGACACATGGTATAGGTCCTGTTTGTCAGGCAATGGATATAAATCGCGGAGATTATTTGGACTATATGGTGTCTATGTCGTCCAATGATTTTCTCTTGAAGCCTTTAGCCGAAGAGAAGGCTAAGGAGGATTCAAGTTTCAAAGAATTCATCAACAGTCCTTTTAGGGGAAATATCAATACGAGTACTATACGGACAGGGAAGGGACGGACCATTATGCTGCAACACGATGTGTCATCACCAAGACCGTACTCCCGTATCCATCTATTGAGTGGAACAAAGGCGACGGCACAAAAATATCCACTACCCGGCAAGATTGCTACAAGCCATGAAGGGTGGTTAGAAGACAAGGAAATGAAGTTGCTGGAAGAAAAGTACACGCCTCCCATCGTGAAAAAGATAGGCGAATTGGCGAAAAAAATCGGTGGACATGGAGGAATGGATTTTATGATGGATTGGCGTTTGATCGACTGCCTCCGAAATGGTTTACCGCTAGATATGGATGTTTACGATGCAGCGAGCTGGAGTGTTATCGGTCCTTTGAGCGAATGGTCAGTAGCAAACGGAAGCAAACCCATCCGTATACCGGATTTTACTTCCGGCAAGTGGAAGGAAAATCAACCCTTAGATATGTCGTTAGCGGAAGGAGCAACAACGGGCGCAAGGGTTTAGTATTGGTAATGGATACAATCATAACATATGTAGAAAATAAAAACTATGGATATTCGTATATTAAAAGACCCAAGGGAACTGGGGCAGGCTGCCGGGAAAGAAGCTGCCAAATTAATTAATGAAGCGATTAATGAGAAGGGATTTGCTAATATAATTTTAGCAACAGGTACCAGTCAATTTGAAACGATTAATCAGTTGATAAAAGAGCAGGTGGACTGGTCAAAGGTTACAATGTTTCATTTAGATGAATACATTAATCTACCGATCAGTCACCCCGCCAGTTTTCGGAAGTACTTGAAGGAGCGCTTTCTTGCTCATGTTCCGTCGCTGAAAGCGGCTTATTTAATTGACGGAGAGTCGGATTCGGGCGAGGTACGAAAAGAACTGAACGACTTGATTCGTCAACATCCGATTGACGTGGCCTTGGTAGGGATTGGGGAAAACGGGCATTTGGCATTTAATGACCCACCAGCTGATTTTGATACGGAAGAGCCTTATTTGGAAGTTATCTTGGACAAGCAATGTCGGATGCAGCAATTAGGAGAGGGCTGGTTTAACTCGCTTGATGAGGTGCCCTCAAAGGCTATCAGCATGTCGGTGCGGCAAATCTGTAAGTCAAAGCATATCATTTGCTCAGTACCGGACGCCAGAAAAGCGCAAGCCGTTAAAGATAGCGTTGAACAAAATGTTAGCAATGCTTATCCTGCCAGTATTCTGCAGAAACATGCTAGCTGTTCGTTATATCTAGACGAAGCAGCTGCAAGTTTATTAAAATAAGTAGGATTTTCGCTTTAAGCTCTTTGTGTCGACTCTCTGACGATTAATTCTGCAGGTAGTATAATCTCCTGCCAAGGAGTTTGCTTTTTAGTTATATGTTTTAAAAGCAATTCACAACTTATGAAGCCGATATCAAAAGCGGGTTCAGCGACCGTACTGATACTTGGACTTACTAAACAGGAAATAGGATCATTGGTGAAACCGATGATCCCTATTTCTTTTCCAATTGTTATACCCTGCTTCTTCAGGGTTATACTTGCTCCGACAGCCTTTCTGTCGTTTACGGCGAAAATAGCATTCGGTTTCATGTTTTTTGCCAACTGTAGCAATTCCATTGCGTCTGACTCACCACATTCTTGTGAAAATCCAGAAGCGATAATCCACTCTTCTCTAATGGGTAGACAATGTTTTTTTAAGGCGTCAAGGTAGCCTGTTAGCCGCTTTTCCGTTAATGGAAGATTTCTGGGGCCGGCGATATGTGCTATTTTGGTGTAGCCTTGCTCAACCAAATGACTGGTGGCAAGAAAAGCTCCATTGTAGTCATCTTGTACCACCTTGGAAGTTTCTACCTTTTCAATTACTCTATCAAAAAATACAATAGGTATTTTATTACGAAGAAGGTGCTGTAAGTGATCGCCGGTTTTACAACAGGTAGAAATTAAAAGGCCGTCTAAATTCGCAATAGAAAGATTGTTGATAATTGCCAGTTCTCGCTCCGGCGAATCGTTTGTTACATAAAGTACGATATTATACCCATTATTATAGGCGGCTTCCTGTATGCCTGTAATAACTGTAGAAAAATAGTAATTAGTTATAAATGGCAACACAATGCCGATATTGTGGGATTTTCCGTTAGCTAAGCCCATGGCATTAAAGTTCGGTTTGTAGTGTAGGGCGGTTGCCATTGCTTCGACCTTACTTTTGGTTTCCAAACTTACGTCATGGGCATCTCGTAGTGCCCTCGAAACGGTTGAAACAGATATATTCAGTGCCCGAGCTATATCCTTTATTGTTACGAGATTAGACATGTTGATAAAAAATAAGCTTTCGGTTTTCGAGGAAAATACCAACGCTACCGATAAATAGCCTCAGTTTTAATCTCAATTGGTCTGCCCGATAAAGATAATGATAATCTGCTTACATACCAATAAAACGATAGAATAGCCTTATTTTTGTCGGAAAAATATCTGAATCGGTACGCCGGTGAAATCGAAATGCTCACGTAATTTATTTTCGATAAAGCGTTTATATGGATCTTTAATATATTGCGGGAGATTACAGAAAAAAGCAAACATAGGTGATCGTCCTGTAATTTGCGTAACATATTTGATTTTGATGTACTTTCCTTTAGTTGCTGGGGGTGGATAATTCTCGATAATGGGAAGCATAACATCGTTCAGCTTCGAAGTCGAGATTTTCTTATACTTATTCTCGTAAACCTTTGTTGCTACTTCTATTGCTTTAAAGATCCGTTGTTTTTCGATAACAGACGTAAAGACAATGGGATAATCCGTGAATGGAGCCGTTTTATTTCTGATCTCCTCTTCAAATCTTTTAAGGGTTTTATGATCCTTGTCTACTAAATCCCATTTGTTTACGAGCAACACAACACCTTTTTTGTTTTTTTCTGCTAAATGGAAAATATTTACATCTTGTGATTCTAGTCCTTCAGTCGCATCGATCATAAGAATAACAACGTCCGCTTCTTCTAATGCTTTAATGGTACGCATGACCGAATAAAACTCAATATTCTCCTTCACTTTTGTTTTTCGACGCAGTCCGGCGGTGTCTATTAACATGAATTCGTGCCCAAATTGATTGTAGTGAATTTGTATTGAATCTCGTGTTGTGCCGGCAATAGGCGTTACGATATTGCGTTCTTTGCCTATTAAGGCATTAATGAAGGATGATTTGCCGACATTAGGCCGACCAACAATTGCATATTTGGGTAGGCTGCCTTCATCTTCCTGCACTTCGTCAAAGTGTTTTACGACTTCATCCAATAGTTCGCCGGTGCCTGAACCGGTCATGGAAGAAATATTGTAGATTTCACCTAGTCCTAAAGCATAGAAAGTGGACGCATCCGTATGTAGTTGATGGTGGTCAACTTTATTGACAACGACAAAAACGGGTTTATTTGAGCGACGTAATAGATGCGCTATATCGTCATCCAAATCGGTGATTCCGACAGTTACATCAACCATGAATAAAATGACCGATGCTTCTTCAATGGCTATTAACACTTGTTCTCGGATAGCAGCTTCGAAAATGTCCTCAGACCCATGCACATATCCGCCTGTATCAATGACCGTAAAAGTTTTTCCCACCCATTCAGCTTGACCATAATGCCGATCGCGAGTTACCCCGCTCATGTCATCCACGATTGCTTTTCTACTTTCTGTTAAACGATTATATAATGTTGACTTGCCAACGTTTGGTCGGCCGACTATGGCAATGATATTAGACATTTTGTTCCCTTTATCCCTTAAGTGTTGTTTCCCATCTCTCCGATTTTGACGAGAGACGTCTCATAAAGCCGCAAAGTTAAGGATAAGGATTGACATTGTTAGGCTATGATGGATATATTGTATGATCAAGTAGCAAGACATAAGTACAAGGCAACAGGACATAGGTATCGGGTAGCAAGACGACTATATTATTCTATCACATATCCTGTAGTCTTATGTCTTGCTACTTATGTTCTTTAATTGTGTCAAGGTAAGTAGTATAAGCTCTTAATAAACTTAAAGGCGGTATCGTAGACAGATTAGTCTGCCGATTGCATTCGCAAAGTCACTATCTAAGCCAGCTCCTTTGAATACCCATGTGCGGCCCTCCCGCTCGATAACATAGGTGTTTTCATCCAGCAAAATTTCAATCTCATTAGTTGAGGCGGTGATTTTCGTTGGTTTAATTACCCTAAAATAATAATCGAGGTGTTGGTAGGTAATTCTAAATAGTTGACCCTTATTATTTAATATATCTTCTGTGTGATTGCTTTCCATAATCTATCCGTGTGGCTAAAATACGAATATTGGCGAATAAAAGAGCACAAGTTTTTGCAGTTTTTTTCGCACGGTTTTGGAACGTTTTTTCTCGCTTGAAGCTCATTTATTTAGCCTTTGACTTTTTTGAACTTACTTTATTTTTTGCCGAGCAAGAGGAGTGGTATCGTAGTTTTAAAAGCCAGTTTTTTCGTAATACTTTTGTGGAATAAATCCCTGAAGAACCCGTAGCTTTTTCTTACAGAAATAACCAGATCTATATCATGTTCATTTGCAAAGTGAATAATCGCTGAGGCCGTATCTTCGTGATCAATATAGTTATATGTCGGATTCAAATCATCCAGCAACTCGTGAAGCTTGTATTGCTCAGGTATAGTGTCGGCAATTGGTTCAGATGCGGTGGGTTGTATGTTAAGGATATGAAGCTTTAAGCTCAGGGTACTAACAAAATGACGGATATGTTCCAGGGGAAGTGTGTCTTCCGTGTGTTTCAAATCGCAAGCAAGAACGGCTTGTTTCGGCGGACTGAACGTGTGTGTGGCAGGTACGAGTAGTACGGGCGTGCTGATTTCTTTAGCTACAGTTAGAGCATTACTCCCCATTAATACTTGTTCAAGATTACTTTTGCCTGTTGTGCCAATCACAATTAATTCTGTTTGATTTTCCGCAATCATTGTTTCAATGCCTGAAACCAATGTCTGGTCATTTGCTTCCGATTTTATACTGATTGATTTTGGGGCAATTTTTTTGAGCGCTACCCGTAGTTCCTCCAGTGCAATTAATGATTTCTCACGCTGTGTTTGAAGTTGCTGTCGGTTAGGAATTGGAATGTCTGTTGTTACATACAATTCATTATCGTATGAATGATAAATAATGAGGGTGTCAACAAGGAGACTTGCGCTTAGATGAGCAGCGTAACATGCTGCAGCATATGCTGCTTTTGAAAAATCCGTTGCTATAATGATCGACTTCATAATACATAGCATTGGTATACTATAAAGTTACGGAAAAATCGCGGGAATCAACAGTTTTTTTGAAAAATAGCAGAAACGAAAAGAACCCTAAATAAAAAAGGAGATGTTTTACACCTCCTTTTTTATTTGATCGCAAAGCTTAATGCGATACTAGGCTATTAATTATTTCGTTAAGTGTTGCACTCGGACGCATAGCTCTTGAGGCCAGCGTATCGTCAGGCGCATAATATCCTCCTATATCTACCTTTTTGCCTTGAGAAGCGTTTAGCTCTTCATTAATTTTGCCTTCATTACTAATTAGCTTTTCTGCCAAATCAGCAAACTGTGCTTTCAGCTCAGTGTCCTGATCCTGTGCAGCTAGTGCTTCGGCCCAGTATAAAGCTAAATAGAAGTGGCTCCCCCGGTTATCAAGTTCGCCGGCCTTTCTAGATGGTGATTTTTGGTTATCTAAAAGTTTGCCGGTTGCTTGGTCTAAGGTATCTGCAAGCACAAGGGCTTTAGGGTTGTTATAATTTGTTCCTAGATGTTCTAGTGAAACAGCGAGTGCAAGGAATTCACCTAATGAATCCCATCGTAAATGGCCTTCGTCCAGGAATTGCTCAACATGTTTTGGAGCAGATCCACCGGCCCCGGTTTCAAAGAGCCCGCCACCATTCATTAAGGGGACAATGGATAACATTTTTGCACTCGTTCCAAGCTCAAGGATTGGGAATAAATCCGTCAAATAATCGCGAAGCACATTGCCCGTTACAGAAATTGTATCTTGTCCTGCTTTAACTCGTTCTAATGTGAACTCAGTTGCTTTAACAGGTGATAATATGCGAATGTCTAAGCCTGTAGTATCGTATTCAGGTAAATAAGCATTTACTTTTTTGATAAGCTCGGCATCGTGTGGGCGCTCCGCGTCTAGCCAAAATACAGCAGGTGTTTCAGAGGCGCGTGCACGTGTTACAGCAAGCTTTACCCAATCGCGAACAGGGGCATCCTTTACTTGGCACATTCTCCAAATGTCACCCGTTTCTACCTCATGGCTTAATAAGACGTTTCCTTTGGTGTCAATGACTTCAACTTTACCATCCCCGGTAATTTCGAAGGTCTTATCATGCGACCCATATTCTTCCGCTTTTTGTGCCATTAAACCAACATTGGGAACCGTACCCATAGTCGCCGGATCGAAAGCACCATTTTTCTTACAGAACTCGATGGTTGCATCATAAACTCCTGCATAGCTACTGTCAGGAATAACCGCTTTGGTGTCTTGAAGCTTACCGTCAGCATTCCACATTTGCCCTGAACTTCTGATCATGGCAGGCATGGATGCATCAACAATTACATCGCTCGGAACATGAAGATTGGTTATTCCCTTGTCTGAATTGACCATAGCAAGGGCAGGACCATTAGACAATACGTTCTGTATCGCGTTGTTTATTGCTTCTTTTTTGTCGCCGGGAAGTTTATCTATAGCGCTTAATACATCCCCTAAACCACTGTTTGGATTGGCTCCAACAGCTTTAAGATCTTCACCGTATTGCGCGAAAACATCCTTAAAAAAGCTTTTTACCGCATGTCCGAAAATAATCGGATCGGAAACTTTCATCATCGTTGCCTTCATGTGTAGCGAGAATAAAACTCCCGTTGCTTTAGCGTCAGCGATTTGGGCATCCAAAAAAGACAAGAGTGCTTTCTTGCTCATAACGGTAGCGTCGATAATCTCGCCTGCCAATAAATGCGTTTTCTCTTTCAGTACGGTTTGATTCCCTTGTTTGTCCGTGAAAATTATTTTCACGTCCGTTTCTTCGTTAATTGTTAACGATTTCTCATTATGACGGAAATCACCGCTACTCATGGTTGCGACGTGCGACTTTGAAGCGGCACTCCAGGCTCCCATGCTATGAGGATGCTTTTTTGCGTAGTTTTTTACTGCCTTTGGTGCACGGCGGTCTGAATTTCCTTCCCGTAATACCGGATTCACCGCACTTCCTTTTACTTTGTCGTATTTCGCTTTAATATCCTTTTCTTGGTCGTTTTTGGGTTCTTCGGGATAATCAGGTAATTTATAGCCTTTTGCTTGCAACTCTTTGATAGCTGCTTTTAATTGAGGAACAGAGGCGCTAATATTAGGAAGCTTAATGATATTGGCTTCCGGTTGAGTTGCTAATTCGCCTAATTCGGTTAATGCGTCAGAGACTTTCTGCTCTTCAGTAAGAAATTCCGGAAGGACGGCGAGGATTCTGCCGGCCAAAGAAATATCTCTGGTTTCTACATCAATGCCGGATGATGCTGTAAAAGCTTTAACAATTGGAAGTAGAGAGTAAGTTGCTAAAGCAGGAGCTTCATCGGTTTTGGTGTAGATAATCTTGGATGTATTTGACATAATATACTTAAATTTTTACTTTTTGAAACTAAAGCTTGCTCGTGTTACACTTACACGTATGCGGAGCACAAACTTATGTAAATTGCTTTTATTATGCAATTTAAAAGATGAATGTAGATAGGGATTTAATAACGGAGAATAAGGGAAGCCAAAAATAAAAAAGCCGACCAAAATTTTGATCGACTGTAGTAGCGGGGACACGACTCGAACGTGCGACCTTCGGGTTATGAGCCCGACGAGCTACCAACTGCTCCACCCCGCAGTATATTTTATTTTAAAATTGCTTTCCTACTGCTGAAAAACAATATTTGTTTTCGTTTGATTGGAGTGCAAAGATATATTTTGTTTCTTTGCTGTGCAAATAAAATTTAAAAAAAATGTCACACAGAGCTGGATTTGTAAGTATAGTAGGGAAGCCAAACGCTGGTAAGTCAACCTTAATGAACTCATTAGTAGGCGAGAAGATGTCCATTGTTACACCTAAAGCACAAACAACGAGGCATCGTATTTTGGGTATTGTAAATGAGGAAGATTACCAAATTGTGTTTTCAGATACACCCGGTGTTATCAAGCCTGCCTACAGTTTACAAGAATCCATGATGAATTTTGTTCACGGATCGTTAGTGGATGCTGATATTATTCTTTTTGTTACTGATATTAACGAAAAGTATGACGAAACAGATGTGATAGAAAAACTACAAAAAACAGATTCGCCGGTGGTTGTCTTAGTAAATAAGATCGATAAATCAAATGAAGACGATGTAAAGGCGAAGATAAACTACTGGCAAGAGACACTAAATCCGACCGCCATATTCGCCATTTCTGCTCTTTTAGGACATAATATTCAGGCTGTTTTCCAGTTTGTGCTGGAGCATTTACCGGTTCACCCCCCTTTTTATGAAAAAGACGAACTCACTGATAAATCGGAGCGTTTTTTTGTGTCTGAAATGGTTCGGGAAAAAATTTTTAAATTGTATGAAAAGGAGATTCCTTATAGTACAGAGGTAATTGTCACATCATTTAAGGAGGAGGAACAATTGGTCAGAATTAGTGCAGAAATCATTGTTGAGCGTGATTCACAAAAAAATATCATTATCGGTACGGGGGGGAGTATGATCAAGAAAGTGGGCACCTATGCACGACAAGACATTGAAGAGTTCTTGCAGAAAAAGGTTTTTTTAGAGCTTTTTGTAAAGGTAATTTCAGACTGGCGAAGCAAGAAGAATTACCTTAAGCGCTTTGGCTATGAGCAATAGAGGGTGACAAGTTGCGTTGAATAGACCATCGATTCCATTATTACAATTAGGGAATCGATGGGTTAAGCTACCCTTTCCTCAAACTCTTGAAAACGAGTAGCAGGCTAGCGAACATTAATAAGGCCGCGAAAGAAAAGGGTGCTCCCGGAAAATATATCGGTGCATTAGCCCCTGCAAATCTGGCGAATAAAAAGGTCATAATCGGTGGTCCGATAATAGCGCCCATACTCATTAAACTCGTTAAGCCGCCTTGTAATTCACCTTGCTCATTATCCGGTATCTGGTTGGATAAGAAACCTTGAAGCGCAGGATTGGCAATCGCGCCTAAGGCATAAGGGATAAGGAAGGCGTACATCATCCAACTTTGGCTAGCAAAAGCAAATAACGTTAAGCTAATCGTATAGAGCATTATGCCAATGCCGATGGCACGTTTTTCCCCCAGTTTAGGTAACAAAATACGAGTTAAACCTGCTTGAACAGCGGCAAAAGCCACCCCCATAAAACCAAGAGAATAACCAATTTCCTGTTCGTTCCATTTGAATTTTTCGATCGTAAAAAACGACCATATACTTTCCATGGAGTGGCCTGCAATGTTGATTAGCAGCAAACTAAGTATGAGTCCGGCAACTGCGGGAAATTTACTTAGATGTTTGAAGGAACCGATTGGGTTAGCACGAGACCAATCGAATGGACGTTGATTTTCTTTTTTTAAAGACTCAGGCAAAACAAAGAAGCCGTACAATAAATTTAGAAAACTAAGCAGCCCCGCTACAAGAAAGGGGGCATGTGTACCATATTTTCCTAGTAGTCCTCCTATAACGGGTCCGATAATAAAGCCAACACCAAAAGCTGCACTGATTAAACCAAAGTTTTGTGCGCGTTTTTCAGGACTGCTGATATCGGCAATATAGGCAGAAGCGACGGTATAGCTGGCGCCCATAGCGCCAGCTATAATGCGGCCTAAAAATAACCACCAGATAGTAGGAGCGAAGGCCATCAAAAGACAATCCATCCCGAATCCAAAGAGCGATAAAAGAAGGATAGGACGTCTGCCATACCGATCACTTAAGTTGCCCATGATAGGAGCACATATAAATTGCATCATCGCATAGGCAAAGGTGAGCCAACCGCCGTATTCAGCTGCTATGCTTATGTCGGCGTGAATCAGGTTGGAGATCAGTTTCGGTAAAACAGGGTAAATTAAGCCAATCCCGGTGATGTCAATAAGCACCGTAATAAAAATAAACGCAAAAGCTGCGCGAGATGTAGATTTCATTTAATATAGTAAGTTATAGCAGATATGCGTTTCTCTTTTCTAGTAAACGCTAAATGTAATAAGTGAATAGATAGGGTAAAACATTTGTTCCTATCCGTACAAACTCATACCAGTTTGTTTATCGAAGGGGAGTTGCTATCATAATGATGCAAAAATAGCTAAAGATTTGTAGTGGCAAAAATAATTGACAAATTTCTTCCAATATAATACTTTATATAAAGGTTGTATAACACGAGAATCGTGCTTTGAGCACAAATACTACCTCCGAGGTGCCGCCTGGGAGGTAGTATACTTAAAATTAAAATTTTGCTTCGTCTGCGCTAGGGCCGTAGCTGCCCGGAATGGGAATATTCAGTAGCCTTAAGTAAACTCCCAGCTGTGCACGATGATGGGAAGTTTGACTGAATGCAAGCCGTATCATGCCATATTTAGTACCATCCCATAATATATTCTCTGCCTGACGTAAAACCCATCTTTTTTCAAGATCCTCCAAACGAACCTTATTAAGTGCCTCGTTGCCTTGTTGAAGGGATGCTTCAAACATGGATAGTAATTCTTCATTGTTAGCGCAGGATTTAGGACTATATCCGCTGACAGCGAAATCCAATTCGTCGGTGTCGACAGCCAAAGCAATCCAAGAAGGTAATTCAGCAATGTGAACCGCAAGATGTTGCATTTTCATACTTTTTTCGTGCGGGGCCCAGTCGTATTTGTCTTCGGGGATAAGTTTCAGAAACTTCCTAGTGGTTTCCGCCTCACCTATCAATTCTTGTTTTAATGCTTTTATCAAGTCCATAATATTCTGTTTTTTGAAACAAAGAAAGAATGTATATTGACAACCCTATGTCAGTATACTTAAATCATTTGTTATTTATTTTCAGTAAGCAGCATTTTAGCTAAACGGTCGTCCCGGTCGTAAATGTCTTTTCTAAAGTTAATCTTTCCCTCTCGATCAATGAACGCAGTAAAGTAAGCAATAAAGACCGGAACCGTTTTCTTTAAGGTTACGTATTTTTCTTTTCCTGCATGCATGGCTTTATAGATGGATTCCTTATTCCAGGTTGAATCGCTTCTTAGAAGGAAATTGGCTAATTTCTCCGGCTCGCTTACTCGGATGCAACCATGGCTAAAGGCTCTGCTGGACTCGTTGTACAAAGATTTTGCAGGACTGTCGTGCAGATAAATATTATAACTATTCGGGAATAGAAATTTTACCAAACCTAGCGAGTTTTTGGGGCCGGGCTTTTGCCTGACATTAGGTAATCCACCGCTTTTTCCTGTGATTTCCATATTATGTTTAGCAATATAGTTACGATCTCTCCGCATGCCAGGGAGTATTTCGTTCTTTACGATACTGGGTGGCACATTCCAGTAGGGGCTGAAAACAACATATTTTACGTCACCGTGAAAGATAACGGTTTTATGCATGGCTTTGCCCACCACTACGTTACAGCTCCAGAGCAAACTATCTGCATGATAGACGTGCAATTTGAATTCGGGAATATTGACGGCCAAATAATCGGTTTTTAGACTTACCGGTAGCCATCGACTGCGCTCCATATTCACGGCTATCTGCTTTAAGCGCGCTGCCGGAAGTACATTAAGCTCATTAATGGTACCGCTTCCAATTGCACCATCAGGACGTAATCCATGTCGGGATTGAAAAGATCTCACACCGGAAAATAGTGTACTATCGTATAAATTGGTGAGGGTATCTCCTTGATGATCGCCTAAAAGAAACAATCGTGTCTTTATCTGTCTAAGGACGGTGGATGAATCTCCGATTTTGTAACTTTTCTTGTCGGCGATAATAGGATTCCATTTGTGTTTGGCCGCTAATTCCCTATATTTCTTCAGGTATCCTCGTAGTTGTTCGTACTGCCGGTATACAGGCTCGATAGAGGCGCCTGTTTCATTAACAGGATGTTTTAGGAGACTATCCAAATAGTCGGAATAAGATACTCTTTTCTTAGGAACAAACCAATCGTTCGCTTTCACATTGGCGTCATCCATGCCCTGCCAAGCGACATCGGCAAAGAGGAAGTACTGCGATGTGAGCATGAATTCCAGTTCCTCATTGGTTATTTTAGTTCCTTTATGCTGACTGTATGCGTCTATCAACGAATCCAAATGTTTACTATATGGAAGTTCCCCATCAATTCCTTCGTCTTTTAGATTAAGCATCCTGTCAGTTAAATTTCCTGCTTGTTCAATGAGCCCTTTATCATCGAACCAAGCGAAATGATAGTTCCTGTTCCGGTAAAACTTCCTTACCTTTTCTTGGTAGGGACCCAGGTTTTTATACGCATTAAAGAATGTATCCAATCGTGCGCTATCAAAACTTAGTTCAGTTTGCTCGCTGAAATTTCCCGGTATGGTTTTATTCCACTCTTTTAAAGCTTTTTTATGCAATGAATCAATGGGATTTTTTTTCTTTTGCTCGGTGCCTTGATTACATCCAGACCACAAAGCGGATAACATGAATAAGTAGAGTAGCGTTTTTTGAAGGTTCATATATTGCTTATTTAGGATTAAAGACTGATTTCTATCATGCGGTTTTCTCCTGTAAAGTCATAAATCTCATCGAAGATATCTAAAAAAATATTTCTTATAAAGTAAAGAAATATTTCAAACATAATAGGGGGCCAAATTGTTGGAGGAGAGGTTCTGATTACCATGATCGAAATAAAGCAAACATCAGGTATATACACGTTGCTAAATAAGCAGATTCTTCCTCTATCGATCGACGAAGCTTGGTCTTTTTTTTTCTGCGCCGAAAAATTTAACTAAGCTTACCCCTACAACGATGAATTTTGAATCACCAATGGAGAGTACGACGAGATTTATGCAGGACAGATCATCACATATATGGTTTCGGTTCTGCCCGGAATGAGAACGAAATGGGTGACTGAAATTACGCATGTTTTAGCAAAAACTTACTTTGTAGACGAACAACGATTCGGACCTTATGCGTTATGGCATCATGAACACCACTTTAAAGAGACGGACAAAGGTACCCTAATTCATGATAAAGTAGTGTATAAGCTTCCGTTAGGGACAGTGGGCCGGTTTGTAGCAGGAAGGTTTATAGAAAGTAAATTGCGCACGATCTTTGGCTATCGCGAAGCTTTTTTGCATCGCAATTTTGTGCAGCTTAATGCTTGATAAGTATTAAATGGTTTACACGGTCACATGGTGATGGTTTGGCTGCTACTTTCCAATCGACTTTAAGTATTGCATTTGCTGAAAAACGATTAAAAATTAAAGTTTTTTAAACAAAATAGTTTGGATAAGCGTAACCTAATATACATTTATTATATTAAAAACATGTATTATGGGAACACTTAATGAAAGAAAAATTGCGATTTTAACGGAAGATGGGTTTGAGGAGGTTGAATTGACCAGTCCGAAGGAAGCGTTGGTAAAGGCGGGAGCAACTGTTCACATTGTCTCTCCAAAAGCAGGAACGGTGCGAGCAAAAGAAGGCGATGAATGGACGGGAACATATCCGGTTGATAAAAATCTAAAAGAAGCATCCGCTTCGGATTATGACGGACTGCTTTTGCCGGGCGGCGTTATCAATCCCGATAAGTTACGCACTAATCCGGACGCGGTTCAGTTCGTTAAAGATTTTTTTGTAGCGGGAAAACCGGTTGCTGCCATTTGCCATGGCCCGCAGACATTAATCGATGCCGAAGTGGTAGAGGGTAGGAGAATGACTTCAGTAGCTGCTATTAAAAAAGATTTAATCAATGCAGGCGCTCAGTGGGAAGATAGCGAAGTGGTTACCGATCAGGGCTTGGTCACTAGCAGAACCCCGAAAGATTTACCGGCTTTTAATGGTAAAATCGTGGAAGAATTTGCAGAAGGCAAACATGAAGGGCAGCACGCATAGTTTTGGGGGAGTATCCCCCATTATTCAATCATTGTAATTCTTGTTCTGGCGAAGGCTTCGGGGAAGTTTGTACGGATATATTTTACCATTTCTTCTCGTATATAACATCTTAGATCGAATGCATCTCCTGAGTTTCTACAGCTCATTAAACATCGAATCTCCATTGTTTGCTCTCTTAGATCGGTTACTTGTAATACATTCACTTTGCCATCCCACAGGCGGTTACCCTTCAGCAGTTCGGCAAATTTCTGGCGTAAATTTTCAACTGGAACCAGAAAATCAGTATAGATAAATACAGTACCTAAAATTTCGGCAGTTGTTCGAGTCCAATTTTGAAAGGGTTTCTCGATAAAGTAATTGATTGGCAACACGAGACGACGCTTGTCCCAGATGTTCAAAACTACGTAAGTTAAATTGATTTCCTCGACCTTCCCCCACTCACCTTCAACGATGAGTACGTCGTCCATGCGTATAGGTTGGGTAAAAGCAATCTGGAAACCGGCTAGCAGATTTCCGAGGGACTTCTGAGCTGCAAAACCGACGATAATTCCTCCTATTCCTACACCGGTTAGTAGTCCTGCGCCTATTTTGCGCATGCTCTCAAAGCTTAGTAAGATAATGGATACCGTAATGACAACAATGAGCGTTATCAACAATTTTCGAATAAAGACAATTTGCGTACGAATTTTCCGCTCCCGAAGATTGTTTTCTTTACTTATATCAAAACGGTGGTAAAGATAATCTTCGAACACGCGTAACATTCGGATAATAATGATCGCAAAACATAGCGTTATTAGAATCTCTGTTGTTTTAGAAATAACTACGTAGCTAGAAGCATTGAATTTAGTTAATGGAAGTAGGGAACTAAAGGTCAAAAGAGGAATGAAAATGGTGAAAATTTTATTGAAATGACGAATAATGGATCTGAAAATTGAATACGATAGTTCTTTTTTTGACTGTTGTTTAGCTAAGGGAAGAAGTATAGACTTCAAAATGATGCCAATGGATATCGAGAACAGAATTACGGTTAAATTCCAAATCCAATCTGGCATTTCTTGTGAAAGGTGTTGCAAATAATCAAGCATTGTATATTCAATTGTATAAAAACAGACAATAATAGAACAATAGGTGTGGGTTGGAGTTTTAAATTTCTTCGTTTCTTCTGCCGAAGAGGGAAAAGCGGGGTATTAAACAACTCGACTTTGACTGATTAAGCCGGCTGAACCGGTGATTAGTTTCTGTTTTTCGAACAGACAAAATGATGTAATGACTGATCGCTGCGCATAGCTGAAGAGTAAAAAATCTTTTGGATGTTCTGCTGTTGGCTTTAAGTAGAAGAAAGGTAAAAAAAACGGTTTGATTTCCAGTTTGTTGTAAAAAAATCTGTAGTCCGGGGCGTGAAACATTTGCGGGAACGGCGGAGATTCGTACCTTTGCCATCCCGTTCGGAAGGCGGGCACTCCGCAAACGAAGGGATGCGGTTGTTTTTTGAAGTACGGAGGTAAACGGCAGGGGAGGAAAAAATATTTTAAAAAAATATTTTGGAGAAAAGAAAAAAGCTGTTACCTTTGCACTCCCAATCGGGAGAGAGGGGACGACGGAACGGGCGCGATGCCCGGGAAGGTGAAAGGAAAAAACAGGAAGTACCGGAGGGGAGACCCGATGGATACGGCGGAGGCCGAAGCGTGAGCGGAGGCGTTTAAAGTTCTTTAAGAAATCAGATTCATGTAGCGTAACGGGCGGCCTGTTTTTTGGCGAAAGTCAAAAGGACAGGCCTGAACGGTCCGTCGGCCGGAAGATACAAAAAAGATCGGAAGGCTGCACTGAAAGAAGTGCGAATGCCGAGATCGGAAACTTAACATTATACAATGGAGAGTTTGATCCTGGCTCAGGATGAACGCTAGCGGCAGGCCTAATACATGCAAGTCGAACGGGATCGGGGGCTTCGGTCCCCGTGAGAGTGGCGCACGGGTGCGTAACGCGTGAGCAACCTGCCCGTCCCAGGGGGATAGCCCGGAGAAATCCGGATTAATACCGCATGAGAATGCAGGTCCGCATGGGCCTTCATTTAAATATTTATAGGGGACGGATGGGCTCGCGTGACATTAGCTGGTTGGCGGGGTAACGGCCCACCAAGGCGACGATGTCTAGGGGCTCTGAGAGGAGAAACCCCCACACTGGTACTGAGACACGGACCAGACTCCTACGGGAGGCAGCAGTAAGGAATATTGGTCAATGGGGGGAACCCTGAACCAGCCATGCCGCGTGCAGGAAGACGGCCCTACGGGTTGTAAACTGCTTTTGCACGGGAATAACCCCCGGTATGTATACCGGGCTGAATGTACCGTGAGAATAAGGATCGGCTAACTCCGTGCCAGCAGCCGCGGTAATACGGAGGATCCGAGCGTTATCCGGAATTATTGGGTTTAAAGGGTGCGTAGGCGGCGCGCTAAGTCAGGGGTGAAAGACGGTGGCTCAACCATCGCAGTGCCTTTGATACTGGCGCGCTTGAATGTACCTGAGGTAGGCGGAATGTGGCAAGTAGCGGTGAAATGCATAGATATGCCACAGAACACCGATTGCGAAGGCAGCTTACCAAAGTACGATTGACGCTGAGGCACGAAAGCGTGGGGATCGAACAGGATTAGATACCCTGGTAGTCCACGCCCTAAACGATGAACACTCGATGTCGGCGATAGACTGTCGGCGTCCAAGCGAAAGCGTTAAGTGTTCCACCTGGGGAGTACGCCCGCAAGGGTGAAACTCAAAGGAATTGACGGGGGCCCGCACAAGCGGAGGAGCATGTGGTTTAATTCGATGATACGCGAGGAACCTTACCCGGGCTTGAAAGTTACTGAATTGTCCAGAGATGGGCAAGTCCTTCGGGACAGGAAACTAGGTGCTGCATGGCTGTCGTCAGCTCGTGCCGTGAGGTGTTGGGTTAAGTCCCGCAACGAGCGCAACCCCTATGTTTAGTTGCCAGCACGTAAAGGTGGGGACTCTAAACAGACTGCCTGTGCAAACAGAGAGGAAGGCGGGGACGACGTCAAGTCATCATGGCCCTTACGTCCGGGGCTACACACGTGCTACAATGGGGGGTACAGAGGGCAGCGACACCGCGAGGTGAAGCCAATCTCAGAAAGCCCCTCACAGTTCGGATCGGGGTCTGCAACTCGACCCCGTGAAGTTGGATTCGCTAGTAATCGCGTATCAGCAATGACGCGGTGAATACGTTCCCGGGCCTTGTACACACCGCCCGTCAAGCCATGAAAGCCGGGGGTACCTAAAGCATGTAACCGCAAGGAGCGTGTCAGGGTAAAACCGGTAATTGGGGCTAAGTCGTAACAAGGTAGCCGTACCGGAAGGTGCGGCTGGAATACCTCCTTTCTAGAGGGCCCTCGGGCCGTTCTGTTACGCCATGAAGATTTCTTGAAAAAAGAGAGAGAAAAAAGAGGAAAGTGCCACAGTGCCCCTTCGGGGTCACCGGTGCGGAAGCGAAGCAGTCCCGTAGCTCAGTTGGTCAGAGCACTACACTGATAATGTAGGGGTCAGCAGTTCAAATCTGCTCGGGACTACCTGAAAGGGAGGATGGTCACGGGGACAGGCCGCAGTGATATAATGCAGGGTGCTGTCAACGGTTCGAATCCGTTATTCTCCGCGATTGAGGCGGAAGGGTAAAGGACAAAGGCGGAAGGTAAAACCTTGGCGCTTATACCTTGTACCGTTCACCTTAAAAAAGTTCTTTGACATATCGGAAGAAAAAACACAAGAGAAGACAACAGCAGAGACGTTTCTTTCCTACGGGGAAGGGACATGATACAAAAGCATCCCCGTACGGCAAAAGGGTACGGGGAGAAGAAAGTAAGAAAGGGCACACGGGGGATGCCTAGGCTCTCGGAGGCGATGAAGGACGTGATAAGCTGCGATAAGCGCCGGGGATCTGCAAATGAGATGAGATCCGGCGATTTCCGAATGGGGAAACCCGGCATGTTGAAGACATGCCGTTTAACAACGCGAACGCGCCGAACTGAAACATCTAAGTAGGCGCAGGAAAAGAAAATAAGAATGATTTCCTGAGTAGTGGCGAGCGAAAGGGAAAGAGCCCAAACCGGATATGTTACGGCATATGCGGGGTTGTAGGACCGCAATGTGGTACAGTCGGAAGAAGTGGAAGGGTCTGGGAAGGCCCGCCGTAGAGCATGAGAGCTGCGTACACGCAATGAAGACCGGCCTAGTGAGTTCCTGAGTACCGCGGGGTCGGAGACGCCCTGTGGGAATCCGGCGGCACCATCCGCCAAGGCTAAATACTACCGAGAGACCGATAGTGGACCAGTACCGTGAGGGAAAGGTGAAAAGAACCCCGAACAGGGGAGTGAAAGAGAACCTGAAACCGTGTGCTTACAAACTGTCGGAGCCCTTAATGGGGTGACGGCGTGCCTTTTGCATAATGAGCCTACGAGTTACACTTCACTGGCGAGGTTAAGCGGTTAAGCCGCGCAGCCGAAGCGAAAGCGAGTCTGAACAGGGCGTACAGTCAGTGGAGGTAGACGCGAAACCTTGTGATCTACCCATGGGCAGGTTGAAGGTGCGGTAACACGTACTGGAGGACCGAACCGATAAACGTTGAAAAGTTTCCGGATGACCTGTGGGTAGGGGTGAAAGGCCAATCAAACTGGGAAATAGCTCGTACTCCCCGAAATGTTTTTAGGAACAGCGTGGACATTGAGTCTTCCGGAGGTAGAGCTACCGATTGGGTGCGGGGGAGTCACATCCTACCAAATCCAGACGAACTCCGAATACCGGGAGATATGGTCCGCAGTGAGGCGCAGGGTGCTAAGGTCCTGCGCCGAGAGGGAAAGAACCCAGACCACCGGCTAAGGTCCCCGAGTGTACGCTAAGTTGAACTAACGAGGTCCGGTTGCCCAGACAGCTAGGATGTTGGCTTGGAAGCAGCCATTCATTTAAAGAGTGCGTAACAGCTCACTAGTCGAGCGGCCGGGCGTGGATAATAAACGGGCATGAAGTGTACCACCGAAGCCGTGGGATAGAAATATCGGTAGGGGAGCATTCCGGCACGGGAGAAGCGGTTACGTGAGTATCCGTGGACGTTCCGGAAAAGCAAATGTAGGCATAAGTAACGATAAGGCGGGCGAGAAACCCGCCCACCGAAAGACCAAGGTTTCCTGATCAACGCTAATCGGATCAGGGTAAGTCGGGACCTAACGCGGACCCGAAAGGGGCAGCGGATGGCCAACGGGTAAAGATTCCCGTACTCTTGTATGCTGCGAAGCGGGGACGGAGGAGTGACACCGCCGCGCACTGACGGAATAGTGCGTTGAAGGCCGTAGGTAAACGTGACCCAGGCAAATCCGGGTCGTGTGCCGAAGGCCGAAAGTACGGCAAACCTCCGGGGGCGCCGATAGCGCGGGTAACCATACTCCCGAGAAAAGCCGCTAAGCTCCAGGCATATAAGACCCGTACCGCAAACCGACACAGGTGGTCGGGGAGAGAATCCCAAGGTGCTCGAGTGAATCATGGCTAAGGAACTCGGCAAAATGGCCCTGTAACTTCGGGAGAAGGGGCGCTTCCTCCGGCGACGGAGAAGCCGCAGTGAAAAGGCCCAGGCGACTGTTTAACAAAAACATATGGCTTTGCCAAATCGAAAGATGACGTATAAGGCCTGACACCTGCCCGGTGCCGGAAGGTTAAGAGGGGATGTCAACCTTCGGGTGAAGCATTGAATCGAAGCCCCGGTAAACGGCGGCCGTAACTATAACGGTCCTAAGGTAGCGAAATTCCTTGTCGGGTAAGTTCCGACCTGCACGAATGGTGTAACGATCTGGGCGCTGTCTCGGCCATGAGCTCGGTGAAATTGTGGTACCGGTGAAGACGCCGGTTACCCGCAACGGGACGGAAAGACCCCATGAACCTTCACTATAGCTTAACATTGGGACTGGGTGCAGGATGTGTAGGATAGGCGGGAGATTGTGAAGCGGGTTCGCCAGGATCCGCGGAATCGTCCTTGAAATACCGCCCTTTCTGTATCCGGTTCCTAACCCCCCTTGGGGGGGGACATTGTTTGGTGGGTAGTTTGACTGGGGTGGTCGCCTCCAAAAAGGTAACGGAGGCTTTCAAAGGTAAGCTCAGTACGCTTGGTAACCGTACGCGGAGTGCAATGGCAAAAGCTTGCTTGACTGTGAGACATACAAGTCGGACAGGGTCGAAAGACGGACATAGTGATCCGGTGGTTCTGCATGGAAGGGCCATCGCTCAAAGGATAAAAGGTACTCTGGGGATAACAGGCTGATCTCCCCCAAGAGCTCATATCGACGGGGAGGTTTGGCACCTCGATGTCGGCTCGTCACATCCTGGGGCTGGAGAAGGTCCCAAGGGTTCGGCTGTTCGCCGATTAAAGTGGCACGCGAGCTGGGTTCAGAACGTCGCGAGACAGTTCGGTCCCTATCTGTTGTGGGCGCAGGAAGTCTGAGTGGGGCTGACCTTAGTACGAGAGGACCGGGTTGGACCGGCCGCTGGTGAATCTGTTATGCCGCCAGGTGTACGGCAGAGTAGCTATGCCGGGAATAGATAAGCGCTGAAAGCATCTAAGTGCGAAACTAGCCACGAGATGAGACTTCCTTACAGGGCCGTGGGAGACTACCACGTCGATAGGCGGCAGGTGTAAAGGTAGAGATACCACAGCCGAGCCGTACTAATAGCCCGAAGCTTTCTCAAGCGCAGCAGGCTGTTGTCTTCCTGTTTTTTTTCTTCCGTTATCAGTCAAATAAAAAATTGAAAAGTAAAAGGTAAAAGGTAGAAAGGCCGGTGTGCCGGATTTTTGAATTTTGAATTTTTACTTAGAAAGGTATTCAGGTGCCTATATCGGCGGTGTCCACCTCTTCCCATCCCGAACAGAGAAGTTAAGCCCGCCAGAGCCGATGGTACTGCAGTAACATGTGGGAGAGTAGGTCGGTGCCGATCTTTACAGAAGGCCGCCGTGCATTGCACGACGGCCTTTCTTATTATATCCCGTCCCAAAACAAAGCGTGCCGTCGAAAGCAAGACACGTATTCCTCCATACTGTATCATTATCGTAAAAAATATAGACCTTCCGTTCTATGTTCTAGGAAATCTAGGAAATGGCTATATGACTCTTATTAAGGAGCGCTAAGTGAAGGGGAGCAGACCGTTATAGCAGATACAAACAAGTTGTCATTACAAGAAGCTTATTCACCTTCGAAAAAGTCAATCAAAGAAGCCATATATACTTGTTGCCATCCTTCTACAATGTCTTGGTAATCTGTATCAGGAATATTTGTATGAAGAAGTTCGAGAGATGTTCCCTTTTTATGGGGATGAAGCTTGATCGTAACGATGGATGGCTCCATTTGATCACCAAAATACCACTGTTGGACTAACTTCTTGTCCTTTTCTAAAATCAAATTTTTTCCGGTAATACTACCATCCCAAAGAGAAAATTCTGAGTTTGGCGTATTGGACATGCTTACTTCATCGCCAGACCATAACCTAATAGCCTGTTCCATAGTCAATGCTAAATAAACCTCCTCAGGGTTTGCGGGAATAATAAAATACTGCTTAAACTCTTTCATTTCATGTTAAGTCTTCGATAATAACAAGATATTGACTAGGAAAAAAGAATATTATCAAGCAACTAATTCGGTTGAATTGTACTCTCGATAAAATAAAGTAATTCCCTATTTGCTTCATTATAGGCTTCGAAAAGTGCTTTTTTTGCCGTAAGTGATCCGCCAATATTGGGTCTCGAAACAATGTTCGCAATATTCCGTGTAAGTGTTTTGCTAGTTTCTGTCCGATTGTCTTCGATAACAACATGAAATCCAGCGACGGAATTCCATTTGTTTTTGGGTAAGGCCCCCCAACTGAAATCACCTTCGCTATTACCAATAGCTGATGATGCATCAGTGCCTGAGGCCGAATGATATGCTGTTATAGCAATTCGGACAGTAATCTTATTCTTTTCTGCAGGTGAATGAAACTGGGTTGTATCTAATATATTAATAATTGCACTAGGGTAAGAAGTCATAATCCCTTGAGCTATATGATTTATTATGTCCTGTGATGAACATTCCACACGTGTTGTGTCGGTGATTTTTCTCAGATCAGAAAATACAATATTTAAATTAATTCCCCGTAACTTGTCGTTGCCAGTGCCAATTTCAGCTGTCGGTGGGCACCATACGAGTATTTTCTGTCCAAATGCATGGACTGAAAAGAGAAAAAAAACAAACATTAATAAAAATTTCTTAGTCATCTTCTATACGGTTGATTATTACAAGCTTGTCGTAAACAATTAATTCTCTGTCAGCGCTTTTTCCATTCTTAGGTATTCTATCTGTCCCTTTCTAAAAATTTCGCCAATCTCAACAAAATGATGCTTTTTATAAAAGGGAACAGCCGAAATGCGTGCATTACACCAAATGATCTTCGATCCTTGTTGATAAGCATATTGAGAAATGTGATTTAATAGGGTCGACCCGTAGCCTTTATTTTGATATCTACTATCCGTTGCGAATTTTCGGAATTGCGCTTCCTCACCTCTCACAAATAACGATACGACAGCGATAAGTTCGTTATTATCGTATAAACCAAAATGAATGCCTAGGTCATCTTCATCCAGAATGATCGATTCAATCGAACTTTCCGGATAGAGAACCGCTTGGCGTAATTGCATGGTTACTGTCGGGGCTATTTGTTCGATTTGTGTCATGTCTACATCAAAAATTTACGCGAGCAAAAATACAGCTTTTTAAACCTTATTCGTTATTTTCTTTCACTAATTACGGACTTGAGTAGTAATTTGTATATTACTTTGCTATTAATAAATCGGATTTTGCAAAATACTTAATCTATTGTTAACGTTTTCTTAACATATAGTCTATATTTTCGTAACCATTATTTAATATAAAGATGAAAATAATTCGGCTATCACGTATTGTGTGTTTTATGGTATTCTCTTTCTGTGTAGATGAAGTATTGGCACAGCGGGAGAGAGACGAGTTTCCTACATTAAAAAATTTTAAAGGATTGCAGTTTAAGTCTAGTGACTCTACAATCTACATGAATTTTCGCTTCAGGATGCAAAATCGATTAGGTGCATCAACAATTGATGGAGATAATCTTGGTATTCGGGAATTTGATGCCAGGGTTAGACGCCTCCGTATGCGAGTGGATGGATATTTATACTCACCTAAATTCTCTTACACCATTCAGCTTGCCTTTACTCGAGGAGATCAAGACTTCGATGATACAGGTGTTGCAAATATAGTTCGTGACGCGGTTGTCTTTTATAACTTTACCCCTAATTTTTATATAGCTTTTGGCTTAAATAAATTGCCTGGCAATCGGCAGCGAGTTAATTCGTCAGGTCAGTTGCAATTTGCCGATCGGTCAATCGTAAATGCTGCGATGAATATCGATCGTGACTTCGGTATAAAGGCTTACTATAAAAATAAGATAGGTGAAACCGCAGTTTATCATTTAAAAGGTGCTATAACCACAGGCGAAGGTCGTGTTGCCAATAATACCGACAAGGGGCTTGCTTACACGGGGCGTGCGGAACTATTACCTTTAGGGGCATTCACCGATGACGGCGACTATTCCGAAGGTGATTTGATGCGGGAAAGAACGCCAAAGGTTTCATTTGGCGGTGGCTATAGTAAAAATGTGGGTACAACGAGGAGTGGTGGGCAGATTGGGTATTATCTATATGAACCTGTTACCCTTCAAACCTATTTCGCAGATGCTATTTTTAAATATAATGGTTGGGCATACCAGTTCGAGTACATAAAGCGTACCGTGGATAAAGCAATTACTTATAATGAAGCAGGCGAATCGGCTTATGCTTTTAACGGCCAAGGTATCAATCAACAAATATCCTATTTATTCAAGAGCAATTATGAGCTGGCTGGACGCTATTCATGGTTGGAACCCGGGGCAAGCATCGGGGATTACCAGCAAGAAACCGAAGTTATTGAATTAGGCGCAACAAAATACCTACATCAACATCGGATCAAATTTCAACTGAATGTGAATTATCAGACTAAGCAGGGAGTCTTTGCGCTTGATGGTAAGGGAAATCGATGGGGAGGGGTTTTTCAGGTAGAATTAGGTATTTAACTTTTTAGCATACAATAGGAAGAGATCACTTGCGCAAAGTGATCTCTTCTTTTTTAGTTTACTCCTGTTCCAAAAACGGATAACGATAATCCGTTGGTGGGTTAAATGACTCTTTGATGGTGCGTGGAGAAACCCAACGTAATAAATTGATCATTGAGCCTGCTTTGTCGTTCGTACCGGAACCTCTTGCACCTCCAAAAGGTTGTTGGCCAACCACAGCGCCCGTACATTTATCATTTATATAAAAGTTGCCTGCGGCATTTTTTAATGCATCAGAGGCTTGCGCTATGGCATAACGATCTTGTGCTATAACAGAACCGGTAAGGGCATAAATCGAAGTTTGATCTATTAATCGTAAGGTATCTTCCCATTTTTCGTCTTCATAGACGTAAACAGTAAGTACCGGGCCAAACAACTCTTCTTTTAAAGTTACATAATCCGGTGTTTTGGCAAGGATTACCGTAGGTTGAATGAAATAGCCAACGCTTTTATCGTACTCGCCACCGATAATTACCTCTGCATCTTCATCTGATTTTGCTTGATCAATGTATCTTGTAAGCTTATCGAAAGACTTTTCGTCAATAACGGCGTTGATGAAATTTGAAAAATCTTCAGTAGGTCCTACCTTAAAGGAATTGATATCTTTCGTCATTAATTCTTTAAGCGCAGGCCATAGTGACTGTGGAATATACACGCGTGACGCCGCTGAACATTTTTGGCCCTGATATTCGAAAGCCCCTCGAACAATGGCGGTGTTCGCCGCTTTTATATCAGCCGATCGATGAACTAAAATGAAATCTTTACCACCGGTTTCACCAACTATACGTGGATAACTTTTGTATTTATGGATGTTTGTCCCAATCGTTTTCCATATTTCTTGGAAAACGGCAGTAGATCCGGTAAAGTGTATGCCGGCAAAGTCCGGATGATTAAAAACCACCTCACCTACATCCGGCCCATGTGCATAAATCAAATTGATAACGCCTGCCGGTACGCCTGCCTCGTGGAAAATTTCCATTAACAAATGAGCTGCATAGATTTGCGTGTCAGCAGGTTTCCATACAACCACATTTCCCATCATAGCAACACAGCTAGGTAAGTTTCCCGCTATTGCAGTAAAGTTAAAGGGAGTTAATGCGAATACAAATCCCTCCAAAGGCCGTTGCTCTACGCGATTCCACACGCCATCAGAAGAAACAGGAGGTTGTTGCGAATAGATTTCGCTCATATATTTCACATTAAATCGGAGAAAGTCAACGATTTCGCAAGCTGAATCGATTTCTGCCTGATATGCATTTTTTGACTGCCCTAACATAGTGGCCGCATTTAGCTTGTAACGGTATTTACCGGCTATTAAATCGGCGGCTTTTAAGAAGATACTAGCCCGATGTTCCCACGGCAAATCTTCCCAATTTTTCTTTGCTTCTAAAGCAGCGTTAATGGCGTCGGTTACGTGGTTCTTGCCGCCTTTATGATAATATCCCAATAAGTGTTTGTGGTCATGCGGAGGTCTTAACTCGCCCTTATTTCCAGTCCTTATTTCTTGGCCACCTATAAACATGGGAATATCCGCCTCCTGCGATCTTGCAGTACGCAAGGCTTCTTGCAATAAAGCGCGTTCCTTACTTCCGGGAGCATAGGCATATACCGGCTCGTTTATAGGGGTAGGGACACTAAAAAATCCTTTTAACATAATATATTTTTATTTTGTGTGATACTTGGCAAAGGTACCAAAAGCCCGATAGCTCTGCAATTGAAATCGGTATTTAACCGTTTGTTTATTACCTTTGTTACTTGGTATCGAAAAAAACAGATGAAAAAACTGCGCCTTTTATTACTTCCGCTCTCTTGGCTATATGGCGCTATCTTATTTTTCAGACATTTTATTTACGACCGGGGTTTCGCAAATAGTTATGGTTTTGATAAACCGGTCATTGTTATTGGCAATTTAGTACTTGGTGGGGCAGGTAAAAGCCCGATGACTGAATACCTTTTGCGTTTATTTGCCGGTGTAAGCATAGCGACGCTAAGTCGAGGTTATGGAAGGAAAAGCACCGGGTACCTGGAAGTGCAGGGAGGCAGTACGGCTGAAAAAGTAGGGGATGAGCCGTTGCAATTTAAAAGAAAATTTCCAGGCGTTACAGTCGCTGTTTGCGAGGATAGAGTGGAGGGATTGAGACAGCTGATGCCAAGCCACGATATTTTTGTTTTAGACGATGCTTTTCAGCATAGAAGACTAAAGCCAGGCATTAGTATTTTACTGTTCGATTTTGAAAGCCTTCAGGAAAACAAATGGGTACTCCCCGCCGGAAATTATAGAGATTTATTTATGCGACGAAATTTCGCTGATATTATCGTTATTACTAAGTCGCCGGAGGCACTTTCAAAAACGGATAGGCAGCGATGCCTACAATTACTAAAATTAGAAAGAGAACTCCCCACATTTTTCTCTTATATTGAATATGGCGATTTGGTAAATTTGATGACGGATGAAAAAGAGTCTTTTCCAATAAACGCCCGCCTAATAGTAATGACGGGTATTGCCAATCCAACATCGTTTTGCAATTATTTAACAACAAAAGGCAACGTATTGAAAATGATTGAATTTCCGGATCATCATCGTTATACAGCTGGTGATTTACTTAAGATAAAAAGGTATTGGCAATCATTGGGCGATTGTTTAATCGTAACGACAGAGAAAGATGCCATGCGTTTACGAGATCCGGAACTGCGCTCGCATATTGAAGATTTGCCTTTACATTATATACCGATAGAAACGAAATTTCACCATAATGTGAGTGGACCAAGTTTCGACAACTTAATTAAAGGTCAAGTATTTGGCAAGCAGGTGTAAATAACCCTTTTTAAAAGATAAAAGTGATTATATGTATAGATCATTAGGAGAAACCGTTACTTATATTGAACAAAGAATAGGAGATTTTAAACCCGAAGTGGGCATTATTTTAGGAACCGGTTTAGGTGGTCTCGTGAAAGATATAGCGGTTGAGCACCAACTTATGTATGCTCATATTCCGAACTTTCCTGTCTCTACCCTTGAATTCCATTCGGGTAAATTGATTTTCGGTACCTTAAGCGGTAAAAAGGTAGTAGCAATGCAGGGTAGACTTCATTATTATGAAGGTTATAATATGCAAGAGATTACATTCCCCGTACGTGTTCTAAAGCTGCTCGGTATACAAAAGTTGTTCGTATCGAATGCCTCAGGATCATTAAATCCAGCGATAAAGAAAGGTGATCTTGTCTTTATTGATGATCATATTAGCTTGTTGCCTGAAAGTCCATTACGTGGTCCGAATAACGATGATCTTGGCCCTCGCTTTCCGGATATGAGCGAACCCTATAACAGAGATTTTATACAAAAAGCGTTAAATATTGCGGCGGGAAGTAACATCCGAGTGCATAAAGGCGTTTATGTTTCTACGGCTGGCCCTAATCTGGAAACTCGTGCTGAATATAAGTATATGCGCCTAATAGGTGGCGATATTGTAGGAATGAGTACAGTTCCGGAGGTTATTGTGGCTAATCACATGGGCTTACCGGTTTTTGCTGTATCGGTAGTTACTGATGAGGGTTTTCATGAAAATTTGGAAGTCGTATCAATCGAAGATATCATTGAGGTAGCTAAAACGGCAGAACCAAAGATGACGTTAATTTTAAAAGAATTACTAGCTTTGCCAGAATGATTAAGCATTTGCGTGCCTGTTTTTTCCTTTTTGTTTTGTGTCTTTTCGCCGGTCATAGCTTTGCTCAAGAGCAAGAGGAGTGGGGCGCCGATTTGGATTCGCTTCGTCGAGCGGAAGAGGCACAACAGGACTCGATTATTTACAATGCGTCTTATATACGGTATACAACTTTAGATCGTTTGAAACAGGGGACATTTACGGTTCCACTGGATACAACCTTAAAGGGGTTTCAATATTACAATCCCCAAACGAAGCCTAAAAGTCCGACAATGAATCTTGGGAACTATGGGTTAGCTACGCGTGATTTACTGTTTTCTCCTACAACAGAAATTGGTTTCAGAACGGGGTTTACAGCTATGGATCGCTATCTTTTGACGCTTGATTCTATTCGCTTTTACAGGGCGAGATCACCCTTTTCCGAATTGTATTTTGTTACCGGAGATCAGGTTTTTAGTGCAAAAATAGGTCAGAATATCAAGCCAAATTGGAGTGTTGGCGCTAATTTTAACGCATCTTTAGCACGAGGATTTTATCAAAATCAGCGTTACAACGATATACAGCCTGCAATTTATACTTGGTATGAGTCGCCTAACCTGCGGTACAACTTGCAATCAGCGTTGATATTTAATACGCTCGTCGCTACAGAGAATGGCTCAATTCTAAACGATAGCATATTCCGGGTACAGCCGGAAAATTCGAATCCTGAATCCTTTGAGGTACGCTTAAGTCAACAACGAGAACAACGTCCGAGAAATACCTGGACAGATCACAGCTTTTTTTTACGACAAAGCATGTTTATTGGTCGACTCGATACGCTTAATAAAGGAACGCAAGAACAACAAGTATTGCCAACCATGTCAGTGGCACATAGTTTGAAACTCAATCGTAAGAAATACAAGTTCTTCAAGAACGAAGCTGATCCTAATGGAGCATTGCCTTTTAGTGAATCTGTTTTAACCAATGATTCGACCATGTTGACAACCATTACCAATGACTTTGTTTATAGTTTCTCGCTGCGTGGAAAGTCCGTTTCATTTATTAAAAATGAGGTAAAACTCGATTTAGGGTTGCAACATGATCTTATGTTTTATAAACAAGGGCGAGACTCGTTAAGCGTTCAGGATACGCTTGCTTCCAATCGGTACCGGGATATGTCTTTTCAAAACATTACTTTAAAAGCTGGATTGGGGTATCGCTTTAGCGATCGTGTAAATATTACGACAGACTTTAGACAGATAATTACCGGGCGGAATTTTGGTGATTTCCATTATGGAGCACAAGCTAATCTTCTGTATAACAATACTGTTGGCCGACTCGTACTCGCAGGGTATTTTCAGAATCAATCACCGGAATACCTTGCAGAGTCTGTAAACTATACATACCACAAATGGGACAATAATGATCGATTAGATAAAATCAAAACAACCAACTTATCGGCTGCTTATGAAAATCCCCGTTTTCGTTTTTTAGCAAAAGCTGAGTACTTTTTAATAAACAACTATACGTATTACAAAGAAGTTGACAACCCGGATCATCGATCCGAATTGTTACGGGTTATTGAAGTGGCTCAACACGAATCGCCCATCAATTTATTGAAGTTGACCTTAGGTAAGGATTTTACTTTTTTTGACAAATTGCATTTTGATAATTACGTTGTATACCAAAAATCAGATTACAACGATATATTGATGACACCGGAGTTTTATACTTGGCATAGCTTCTATTATAATACCATTTTGGTAAAAGTAATCAATCTTAATATTGGTTTTGACATCCGTTTTAACACCCCTTATGTTGCGCCTGCTTATGCAATCAACATAGGGCAATTTTATCGGCCCTATTATGGAGGTGTAGATGCAAACGGGAACGAGATTACACCAATTGAGTTTTCTAGCTATCCGATTGTGGATCCTTGGGTGACAGCAACCTTAAAAAGAACAAATTTCTTTCTGAGATATGATAATGCCAGTCAGGGACTCTTCTCAAGAGGGTATTACACCGTAAGGCGCTATCCGATGGCTCCTGCCGGCATGCGGTTCGGCGTTAGCTGGAAGTTTTACGATTAGTATATTATCGTCCCTATCTAATCCCTTCACAGCAATAAATAAATAAAATTACAGAAAGAGAAAGGATCAAATGATTACCTTTGCCATTTAATAATACTGATATGAGTAAAGCAATTATAAAAACTGAGAAAGGTGATATGACGGTGCAATTTTATGATAAAGATGCACCTGGACATGTGGCAAATTTTATTAAACTCGCGAAATCCGGCTTTTATGATGGTACGGTATTTCATCGGGTGATTCCTGATTTTGTAATTCAGGGAGGAGACCCAACCGGTACGGGAGCAGGGGGACCGGGATATACCATCGACTGTGAATTAGATGGAGAGAATCAATACCACGATCGCGGTGTATTATCGATGGCTCATCGCGGTAGAAATACAGGTGGATCGCAATTTTTTATTTGTCATAGCAGAAATAATACCGCTCACCTGGATCGCAATCATACCTGCTTTGGCAAGGTTGTCGAAAATGTCGATGTTATTGATGACATCCGTCAGGGAGACAAAATTTTAAGTGTCGAAGTCATTGAGGAATAAGTGATATTGTAAACGTTTT
Source organism: Olivibacter sp. SA151 (assembly GCF_054130995.1). Lineage (NCBI taxonomy): Bacteria > Pseudomonadati > Bacteroidota > Sphingobacteriia > Sphingobacteriales > Sphingobacteriaceae > Olivibacter > Olivibacter sp. SA151. The sequence continues at coordinate 1,286,320 of NZ_CP096391.1, forward strand.
AAAAAGGGATATAGATGAATTTAAGAGGAATAGTTTCCGTCACAGGACGTCCGGGTTTATTTAAGCTGATAGGACAAAACAAAACAGGTTTCATTTTGGAAAGCCTGGATGAAAAACGTGTGAAGATTGTTGTTAATATATCAACTGCAAAAATGGCTTCCTTGGAAGATATAACCATTTTTGGAACGGAAGACGATATTAAACTTGTCGACATTTTTGAAAAAATGAAAGGTCTATCGTCGTTGCCGGATGCAAAGAAAGATAGCGGTGACAAGTTGCGTGCGTTTTTTAATGAAGTTGCGCCGGATCACGATGAAGAACGTGTATACTCTTCCGATATTAAGAAAATAATTAACTGGTTTGTCATTTTAAAGGGATTTCCTTTGTTTGATGAAGAAGCTCCTGCTCCGCTTGAGGCTGAAGTTGTAGGGGAGGATAAAAAAGTAGAAAGAGAAGAACTCGCGAAATAGCGATCTGCATCCAATAAACGGGGGTGTCCTTTTTAGGCCCCCGTTACGTTTTAAAAGTAATCGCTGATTAAAGAATGAAAATAATCAATGCGGCTAAAGCAATGCCAATTACAATCATTATCCACATATTTTGACTTTCTTTACCGGTATTGATTCCCTTATAGTGATATTTTCTTGTGCTTGGTAATTTCATGAGATCCTCCTTTACAAAATGGTGAAAACCTGGTAGCTTTGTGATGAATTATTTTACTTAAGTGTTCTACTCCCTCATTTGTTTGATGAAAACTCATCAAAAATTCCATAAAAAAGTAAAAAATTACTCGTGATGATAAGGTTCGCCTCGAAGAATGCTAAACGCCCTGTATAACTGCTCGACGAAAAATAGGCGAATCATTTGGTGAGAAAAAGTCATGTTGGACAGAGAAAGCTTGTTTTTCTGAGCACGGACATATAGGCTGTTATCGAAGCCGTAGGGTCCGCCAATTATGAAGACTAAATGCTGGGTTCCATTCAACATGTGCCTTTCTAAATACTTAGCAAAATCAATCGACCGGGGAGCCATTCCTTTCTCGTCTAAAAGGACAATGGTATCTGTTGCGTTCAGTTGTTTTGAAATTTGTTCAGCTTCCTTGGCTTTTTGCTGATCAGGGGATAGATGCTTCGTATTCTTAATATCAGGGATAATAGTCATCGAGAAATTTATGTAATGCTTAAGTCTTTGCAGGTATTTGTCAATTCCTGTATTTAGATATGACTCATCCGTTTTTCCTATACAAAGCAAGGTGATTTTCATTTGTATTCAAGTGTTGCGTGCAGTGCAGCGTTTTATATGCCGTTTTTTACGATGTTAAATTTCGTACAATTGGAAATTAATACACAAAATAAAGGATATTAATACACAAATCCTTTTTTTATAAATAATAAATATATTTATTTTTTAATTTTGCGGAAAATTAATTAATGTGAAGGCTTAGGGGCGTTTGCTTCGGGCGTTTTTACAATTGTTAAACCATCGGTGCCAGTCTAAGCGCACCTAAAAATCATTTCCGATGAAAAAAGTCGTACTGTTAACATCTCTTTTTGTGTCACTTTTATGTTGTCTACATGCACAAGAAACAAATCCTGATTCTATTTGGAAAATTCATGGTGAGAATACATTTCTAATCAATCAGAGCACGTTTTCCAACTGGGCTGCAGGAGGAATAAATTCCTTATCGGCCAACTTAGTGCTGAACTATGATTTCAACTATAAGAAAGATAAATGGAGCTGGGATAACAAAGTTTTAGCGGCATATGGTTTGACCAAACAAAAAGATTTAGGCTGGCGGAAGAATGATGACCGTATTTTACTAAACAGCTTATTGGGATATCAGGCCGCGCCTAAGTGGCTATATACTTTCTTTATGAATTTCAACTCGCAGTTTGCAAATGGATACAATTATAATGCGGATGGAAGCAGAGAAGCGTTAATTTCTGCCGGATTGGCACCTGCGTACCTGAGTTTTGGCCCTGGTATTGCCTATAAAGAATCGGATAATTTCCGTTTCAATTTATCACCTGCATCCCCTAGGTTTGTTTTTGTAACTAATCAGGAACTTGCAGATCAAGGGGCCTTTGGAGTTGATCCAGGTAAAAAAAGCCGCTTTGAATTTGGTGCCTCTTTTGACGCTTACTATCGTAAAAATATCATGGAAAATATCGGCATAGAAAATATCCTACGCTTATACTCTAACTATTTAGAAGACCCAAAAAATGTGGATGTCGATTATACGCTCAATATTTTCATGAAGGTCAATCGATTTGTTTCCGTGAACGCCGGCGTTCAAATGATCTATGATGATAATACGGATGTTCCAAAAGAAAGGGACGGTGTGAATTACAAAGGAAAAGGTTTACAGGTTAAGCAAATTTTTGGAGCTGGTTTTACCTATAAATTCTAGACGTACATAGAGCCGATATTGGTTTTTTTACATCCCGAACCGTTAGCTGCAGTTCGGGATTTTTTTATTTCACCTATCGGTAATTCAATTTTAAGCCTTATCTTAGAAAGCTATGAATACCCCTATTGTTGCATTTTACCAAGAAAAACGCCAGCTGACACAAGATAAAATCAAGCGCTTTAATCGTATTATTAATCGGCTATCTTTCGCCCGATTAGCATTAATTCTAGGAGGAGGTGTAGTTTTATTTAAGGTGGTACAATCAGAAAGTGTCTGGTTGACGCTTATATCTTCTTTTCTGATTCTCATTGTATTTATGTGGCTGGTAGCGAAGCAAAGTAAGTTGACCAAAGATAAGGAGGAAGCAGAAGATGATTTAACAATAGTAGAGAATGAGTTGAATTGCCAAGCTGGGACGACGAGCATTTATAGTGATGGCGCCGAATTTATTAATGATAAACATGGATATACCAGTGATTTAGATGTTTTTGGAATCAATTCAATTTATCACAGAATAAATCGGGCTGCGACAATAGACGGGAGAAGTATGCTAGCTCGTTGGTTGTCTGTCGCAGCAACTAATAAAGAGATTGCAGATCGCCAGCAAGCGGTGAAAGAACTCGAAGAAGATCCTTCTTGGGGGTTGAACTTTTTAGCTCGATTAGTTTTCGCCCTAAAAGAACAATCTAATTTCAAAGATACCCTGGTCAGCTATTTGAATAAACCCTATGCCGATTTTGGAAATAGCTTGTTGCGCTTTTATACAAAGGTAGCGCCTTATATTTTGTCAATAAATATTGCCTTGTCGTTCTTTTATGGGACTCCTTTTTCAAACATTGCCCCGCTTTTGTTTATATTTAATATTTTGCTTACGATGGCCTATGCCGGAAAGGTTTCACAGATCGCCGCCGGTATTGGTCGGATGGGAAACTTACTGGAACGTTTTGGAAAGGTATATGAAAGCGTTGAACGTCGAGGATGGCAAGCCGATTTGCTAAAAGACGGTTTGCTGTCTAAAGGACAAAAGGAAGGGGAGAAGACCATATCACAAAGCATTAGAGAGCTCGGATCGTTGATTAACAAACTGGACTACCGTTTAAACATACTGGTAGCGACTTTTCTGAACGGTATTTTCCTTTGGGACTTTAGGCAAGTCTTCGCCATTTTGGATTGGCGTAAAACCCATCATTATGAGATGGCAAAGTTGTTTGATGAATTGGCTTGCTTAGAGGCCTTGGTAAGTTTTGCTTTTATAAGGATTAATGATCCTTCGTGGAATTATCCGCGTATTATACCAACCGATGCTCATATCCTGCAGGCCGAAGGTCTAAGACATCCGCTCATTCCTACGGTCAGTTCTGTGCCAAATGACTATTCTTTAGATGGTCATCGTCTGGCTTTAATCACCGGGTCTAATATGGCGGGGAAGAGCACCTTTCTTCGAACAGTAGGCGCCAATATGGTATTAGCGCTTAGCGGGGCACCCGTTTGTGCGCTGCATTTAGAGCTTTCAGTAATGCATATTATTACCTACATGCGTATCCGGGATTCATTGAATGAAAGTACTTCAACCTTTAAGGCAGAGCTAGATCGATTGGATATGATTCTAAAAGTGGTTAATACGCAAAAGAACACTTTCTTTTTGGTGGACGAAATGTTACGAGGCACCAATTCAGTTGACAAATATTTAGGCTCTAAAGCAGTTATAGAAAAGCTAATAAAAGACCGGGGGGTTGGTATGGTTGCCACTCATGATCTTCAGTTAGCGAAATTAGAAGACACCAATCCCGGCTATTTGAAAAATTATCATTTCGATATACAGGTGATAGAGGGGGAAATGGTTTTCGATTATAAGTTGAAAGAAGGCGCTTGTAAGATTTTCAATGCCTCTATGCTTCTCAAAAAGATTGGAATTGACATTTCACTTTAAGTGTGTGAATAACTAACACATTGTGCAAAACTTCGATTAACGCTCGAAGCTTTCAAAGATTATCTTTGTTAGAAGATCAAGGATATGTTCTTTGAAATACTTAGTCAGCGATTATGTTGTTAATGAATTTCCAATAAAGCACGGGCTTGTAACCATTTTCTAAGCTGTTTCCCTGGTTTAAAAGCATTTCAAAAGCCGGTACAAGTACTAGATTTCCGCTGAATAAGTAATCATCGTTTCTATTAAATTTTAATTGACGGTTTCTTTGGGTAAAGGAGATTAGCCGTGAGGACGATTATCTTTTTATAAATGCCTATACATAAAACGTAAAACTATGAGCCAAGAAAATGAAGTATTGTTAAGAGAAAATAAAGATCGATTTGTAATCCTTCCGATTAATTATCCGGCGATTTGGGATATGTACAAAAAGCACGAAGCGAGTTTCTGGACGGCTGAAGAAATTGATTTATCCGGCGACTTAAAGGATTGGGCAAACCTAAATGATGGAGAGCGCCATTTTATATCGCATGTTCTTGCTTTTTTTGCGGCGAGTGATGGGATTGTGAACGAAAACCTGGCCATAAATTTTATGAGCGAGGTGCAACTGCCGGAGGCTAGGAGCTTTTATGGATTTCAGATCGCGATGGAGAATATTCATTCTGAAACTTATGCTCTACTGATCGATACTTATGTAAAAGATCCCGTTGAAAAAGATCGGTTATTCCATGCCATAGAAACGGTTGAATGTGTTAAGAAAAAGGCGGAATGGGCTTTACGTTGGATTGAAAATGGCTCTTTTGCTGAACGCCTAGTTGCTTTTGCAGCGGTGGAGGGCATTTTCTTCTCCGGTAGTTTTTGCGCTATTTTCTGGCTAAAAAAGAGAGGGTTGATGCCTGGTTTGACATTTAGTAATGAATTGATTTCACGTGACGAAGGTTTGCATTGCGAATTTGCATGCTTATTGTATAGTATGTTGGAAGCTAAGCTTCCGAAAGAACGCGTACAGGAGATCATTATTGATGCAGTAGAAATTGAAAAAGAGTTTATAACGGATGCCTTGCCTGTTAAACTTATCGGAATGAACGCCGATTTGATGAAGCAGTATATCGAATTTGTGGCCGATAGGTGGTTGGTAGAACTTGGTAATAGCAAATACTATAACGCTACTAATCCATTTGATTTTATGGAACTTATATCCCTGCAAGGCAAAACAAATTTCTTTGAGAAACGTGTAGGAGATTATCAGAAGAGCGGCGTTACCGGAGAAAAAGGAAAAGCCAGCTTTTCTTTGGATGAGGATTTTTAATTAAAGCCATCAGCGATCGGAAGTCGGAAATCGGTTTCTGGAAAAAAGAAAATGTTCTAAATACTGACAGCTAAAAGCTAATAAAGGAGAAAAATATGTATGTAATTAAGCGAGATGGACGTTCCGAGTCCGTAAAATTTGACAAGATAACGGCACGAATTGAAAAGCTGTGCTACGGTTTAAATCCTGATTTAGTGGATCCTATTGATGTTGCACGAAAGGTAATCGAGGGTTTATACGATGGGGTTACCACTTCAGAGCTGGATAATTTGGCTGCTGAAACAGCTGCGTCTTTAACCACTAAACACCCGGATTATGCCTTATTGGCCTCTAGAATTGCCGTCTCCAACTTACATAAAAATACAGTTAAGTCTTTTTCGGAAACGATGAGCTTGCTCTATCATTACATCGACCCGAAAACAGGAAAGCCAGCTCCGTTAATAGCAGATGATGTTTACGAGGTGATTCAGGCGAATGCCATGGAGCTAGACAGCCATATTATTTACGATCGGGATTTCAGTTTCGATTATTTTGGATTTAAAACGCTGGAAAAGTCGTATCTGTTAAAGCTGAATGGGAAAATTGCCGAAAGACCACAGCATTTATTTATGCGTGTAGCAGTAGGTATTCATAAACATGATATCGAAAGTGTTATCAAAACCTACGACTTGCTGAGTGAACGTTGGTTTACGCATGCAACACCCACACTGTTTAATGCGGGTACACCGAAGCCGCAAATGTCATCTTGTTTCCTGTTGACTATGAAAGATGATAGTATCGAGGGAATTTATGATACCTTGAAACAAACAGCGAAGATTTCCCAAAGTGCAGGTGGTATTGGATTAAGCATTCATAACGTACGCGCTACGGGAGCCTATATCAGTGGTACGAATGGCACAAGTAATGGAATCATCCCCATGTTACGTGTTTTCAATGATACCGCTCGGTACGTTGACCAAGGTGGTGGTAAACGTAAAGGAGCCTTTGCTATATATCTTGAACCTTGGCACGCAGATGTTTATGATTTTATCGATTTGCGGAAGAACCACGGTAAGGAAGAATTAAGGGCACGCGATTTATTTTTAGCCCTATGGGTGCCGGATTTATTCATGAAACGCGTGGAAGAGAATGGCGAATGGAGTTTGTTTTCGCCTGATGAAGCTCCAGGCCTAGCAGAATGCCATGGAGAGGCTTTTGAAAAACTATATGAGCAGTATGAGCGTGAAGGAAGGGCTAGGAAAATAGTAAAGGCACAGGATCTCTGGTTTGCTATTTTGGATGCCCAGATTGAAACAGGAACCCCTTATCTCTTGTATAAAGATGCGGCTAACGGAAAATCGAATCAGCAAAATCTCGGTACCATCAAGAGTTCCAATCTATGTACTGAAATTATAGAATATACGTCGGCTGATGAAGTAGCTGTTTGTAACCTGGCTTCTCTTGCTTTACCGAGATATGTAGATAATGGTGAATTCGATCATCAAAAGTTGTTTGATATCACGTACCAAGTGACCATCAATCTCAACCGTATTATTGATAATAATTATTATCCGGTGGATGAGGCCCGTAATTCCAATCTTCGTCACCGCCCTGTCGGATTGGGCGTGCAGGGATTAGCAGATACCTTTATATTAATGCGTATGCCTTTTGAAAGCGAGGCTGCGAAGCAACTTAATAAGGATATTTTTGAGACGATTTACTTTGCAGCAATGACTGCCTCGAAAGATTTGGCAGTGAAAGAAGGCCCCTACGAGAGCTTCAAAGGTTCCCCACTTTCACAAGGTAAATTCCAGTTTGATTTGTGGAATGTTAAACCGGATAGTGGTAGATGGGACTGGGAAGGCTTACGTAAAGAAATTAAGAAACACGGTGTAAGAAATTCGTTGCTGGTTGCACCGATGCCGACAGCATCGACTTCGCAAATATTAGGTAATAATGAGTGTTTTGAACCCTATACCTCTAATATATATACCCGTCGGGTATTGAGTGGAGAATTTGTAATTGTTAACAAACATCTTTTACGTGATCTTGTGGAGCTCGGTTTGTGGAATAATGAGATGAAGAACCGTATTATTGCGGCCAATGGATCTATTCAGGACATCAACGAAATTCCTGCAGATATCAAGGAATTGTACAAGACTGTTTGGGAGATTAAAATGAGAAACATCATTGATATGGCTGCCGATAGAGGTGCCTTTATCTGCCAGTCGCAATCACTTAATCTATTCGTTAATACACCTACGACGGCGAAATTAACCTCTATGCATTTCTATGCATGGAAAAAGGGGCTTAAGACAGGTATGTATTATCTGCGCACTCAAGCGGCTACGCAAGCAGTTAAGTTTACAGTTGAAAATCAAGCAGGTAAGAATATGGAACCGGTTATTCCTGCAAAAATAGAATCAGTTCCGGACGATATTCCAACAGGAGCGGTATGCTCAATGGAAGAAGGCTGCATAACCTGCGGCTCTTAGGGTCAGAAAGCGCTTATTCGTATATAGGTCTCTCAAAAAAATGGAAAAGCTCCTAAGAATCATCTTGGGAGCTTTTTTAGGTAAATTTTTCCCATGATGAATAATCAATTTTATATACGGTATTCATCTTGCATATGAAATGCAATTTATCTAAGTTTGGAAACCTTGAAATCAACTTTCGTCAAACATGAAATTGTTCTCTGTGAACGTTGTGGCACCTCGATCGAATGTCGGGCAAACTCGTATTCCAAATGTCAATGCAGCGCCGTGGAGCTGTCTGTCAATGAGGTACAATATATAAGTGAACGATACGATAATTGTCTCTGCGCAGCGTGCTTGCAAGCGTTGAAGCAAGAATATATAGAAACGAATGAACTATAAAATGACCCTGGAAGAAAAAATAAAACAATCAGAGACAAGTATTTTTAAAGCTGTTTTTCCTAATACAACGAATCACTATGATACACTATACGGTGGAACGGCTATGGCTTTAATGGATGAAGTTGCTTTCATTACCGGAACACGTTTTTGTAGAAAGCGATTGGTCACTGTTTCCTCTGACCGGATTGATTTTACAAAGCCAATACCGGCAGGTACCATTGTTGAACTCATTGGAAAAGTAGAAAAAGTAGGACGTACAAGTTTAAAAATAGGGGTGGAAATCTTTGTCGAGCAGATGTACGAAGAACATCGCGAAATCGCTATAAAAGGAACTTTCACTTTCGTAGCAATCGATCAAGATAAGAACCCAATACCTGTTCTAGACTAGCTCCATTTTATATTAGCCATTCGCTAGGTTTTGCAAGTTCACGATTGCATGCAATCAGTCTCACAATAAATTAATGGCAGCTTATTCCAAAGTTGTCAGGAATATCTTATTTTTAGCGTCTAAAATTTTAAGAATACAACGAATGAAATTACTCGAAGGAAAAACGGCATTGGTGACCGGTGCGTCCAAAGGTATTGGTAGAAAAATAGCTGAGAAGTTTGCCGAACAGGGAGCCAATGTGGCTTTTACGTATCTGTCTTCAGTTGAAAAAGGGCAAGCGCTGGAAGAGGAGCTGCAATCCTTTGGTACGAAGGTTAAAGGATATCGTTCAGATGCATCCAAGTTTGATGAAGCAGAGGAGCTTATAGGTAATGTTGTGAAGGAATTTGGTACTATAGACATTGTGGTGAACAATGCCGGTATAACCAAAGATGGTTTGTTGATGCGTATGACAGAAGAAAATTGGGACGAGGTTATTGATGTTAATTTAAAGTCTGTTTTTAATATAACAAAGGCCGTTTCGAAGGTTATGATGAAGGCTAGAAAAGGTTCTATCATAAACATGAGTTCAGTAGTTGGTGTGCAGGGAAATGCAGGGCAAGCAAACTATGCGGCGTCCAAGGCCGGAATCATTGGTTTTTCCAAATCAATGGCAAAGGAATTGGGGTCGCGTAATATAAGAACCAATGTAATAGCTCCAGGATTTATCCGAACAGAAATGACCGATGTACTGGACCCGAAAGTTGTAGAAGGTTGGGAAGCAAATATACCGCTAAAGCGTGCAGGAGAAACAGAAGACGTCGCAAATGCTTGCTTATTTCTAGCTTCAGATTTATCTTCTTATATAAATGGTCAGGTAGTCTCCGTTTGCGGGGGTATGTTGTAAGAAAGGTACAGTGACGAGAACGAGCACAAACAGTAAGCCTATTCGCTAGGCTTGCTATTTTCAATGATAAAGATGTCTTCGTTGTCTTTTTTCATCAAATATTTTTCTCGCGCAAATTTTTGAAGCCTTGTAAGATTGGAGGTAAGTTCCTCCAAGTCTTTTTTCACGATGGCTGTTTCCCGTATATAGAACTCTTTTTCATCCTTTAAGTTTTTTAACTGCGATTGATATTTGTACTGGGAAGTGATATCATTTCGGTCAAAGAAAAGCATCCAGACGATAAATGCGATAGTTGCAATGATGTATTTGTTTCTAGCAATGTTGATTAATTGTTTCATGTCTGTGCTCCTTTCCTTCGCAAACCTAAGCATAAAATTTTACAATAAAAAAGACCTGCAATCAATTTGATTACAGGTCTTTTATTAACTGCTAAAAGTTGTTTATTTAGCAAATTTGAAGCTTTTTCCTAAAAACTTAGCATTACTGCCTAACTCTTCTTCAATACGTAATAATTGATTATATTTCGCCATCCGATCAGAACGGGATGCTGAACCTGTCTTGATTTGTCCACAGTTCAATGCAACTGCTAAGTCTGCAATAGTGTTATCTTCAGTTTCGCCCGAACGATGCGACATAACTGATGTGTAACTATTCGTTTGTGCTAAGCTAACCGCATCGATAGTTTCTGTTAAAGAACCTATCTGATTTACTTTCACCAAAATAGAGTTCGCTGTATCGTTGTCAATTCCCTGTTGAAGGCGTTTTACATTTGTAACGAATAAATCATCGCCTACTAATTGAACTCTTGCACCAATTTTCTCGGTTAACAATTTCCAGCCATTCCAATCGTCTTCGGCCATACCATCTTCAATTGAAATAATAGGATATTTCTCTGTTAATTGTGCCAAATAGTCCGCTTGTTCTGCACTGCTACGTACGGCCCCTTTATCTCCCTCAAATTTTGTGTAGTCATATTGACCATCTTTATAGAATTCTGATGAAGCACAATCAAGCGCCAAGCAAATTTGATCGCCTGGTTTATAACCGGCTTTTTCGATCGCTTTTAGAATCGTCTCGATCGCATCCTCTGTTCCATCAAAGGTCGGAGCGAAACCACCTTCATCGCCTACCGCGGTTGACAAGCCTCTATCGTGTAAGATCGACTTTAGATTGTGAAAGACCTCTGCTCCCCAACGAAGCGCTTCAGAAAAAGAGGGCGCACCAACAGGCATGATCATAAACTCTTGAAATGCAATAGGTGCATCGGAGTGCGATCCGCCATTAATAATATTCATCATTGGGATCGGTAAAGTGTTTGCATTCACACCGCCAATATATCTATATAGGGGTTGACGACTTTCTTGTGCTGCGGCTTTTGCAACGGCTAAAGAGACGCCTAGAATAGCGTTCGCACCTAAGTTTCCTTTATTTTCAGAGTCATCCAGCTCAATCATGATTTTATCTATCGCGTTTTGTTCGAAAACGTCGATACCTCTTAAAGCTTCTGCGATTTTAGTATTTACATTCTCGACAGCTTTCAATACCCCTTTCCCTAAATATCTTGATTTATCGCCATCGCGCAATTCTACCGCTTCATGCATTCCCGTAGACGCGCCGGAAGGAACAGCTGCACGTCCAACGAAACCGTTCTCAGTTGTTACATCTACTTCTACTGTTGGGTTTCCGCGCGAATCTAATATCTGCCGCGCATGTACATCAATAATTGAACTCATTTTGAATTTTTTTTAATATGGGTTTGAGCTAGCTTCGTGTCTTTTTTACACGAAGCGTATTCTATTTCAAATATATTCTTTTACAGCTTAATAACAAAATTAAACCACCTTAATTTACGCTGTCAGCATGGCTGTGAAATCGTCAAAAAGATATCTTGAATCATGTGGGCCTGGCGACGATTCCGGGTGGTACTGAACAGAGAATGCTTTTTTCCCCTTTACGCGAATCCCTTCAATCGATTTGTCGTTTAAGTTAACATGCGTAATTTCAACTGTATCCGAATTACGCACGTCATCGGCTACGACCCCAAAGCCGTGGTTTTGGCTTGTGATTTCACATCGATCCGCGATGATGTTTTTGACAGGATGGTTGATGCCACGATGACCATTGAACATTTTTTCTGTTCTAATTCCATTAGCTAAAGCTAATAGTTGATGGCCTAAGCAGATGCCAAACATAGGTTTGTCGGCTTTTAGTATTTCTTTAACGGTTTCCAGTGCATATGGCATTGCGGCAGGGTCTCCGGGACCGTTGGAAATGAAGTAGCCGTCAGGAGTCCAGCTTTCCATTTCGGCAAACGTAGTTTTAGCAGGAAACACTTTGACATATACATCTCTATCGCAAAAATTGCGTAGTATATTTTTCTTTACGCCCAAATCAAGTACGGCAACCCGGTAACGAGCATTTTCATCCCCGAAGTGATAAGCTTGTTTAGTAGACACTTGTGTCGAAAGTTCCAGTCCCTCCATAGAAGGCACTTCTTTCAGCTTTGCTTTGAGCGCATCAATGTCTAGTATTTCAGAAGAAATAATAGCATTCATGGCTCCCTTATTTCTGATATGTCTTACGAGTGCGCGAGTGTCAACATCCGAAATTCCAACCAAATTTCCATCCTGGAAATAACCCTGTATTGATTCCTTTGCAAGTTTACGACTAAAGGGCACACTGTAATTTTTACAAACAAGTCCTGCAATCTGTATTTGATTTGACTCGATCTCTTCCTCAGCGGTTCCGTAGTTACCAATGTGCGCATTTGTGGTTACCATGATTTGGCCAAAGTAAGAAGGATCCGTAAAAATTTCCTGGTAACCTGTCATACCGGTATTAAAACAGATTTCTCCGGTAGTGGTGCCAATTTTTCCGGCAGCTTTACCATGGTAAACTGTGCCATCTTCTAAAAGTAAAATTGCAGGCAGTTTAGTGTAATTACTCATTTTTTATATACTGATTTATGTTCTTTGTTTCCTTCTGATCATCCATACAAAAAAAACGGCCTTTAGAGGCCGATAGACTTTTAATATGAATAAAAAATAATGGGTGTGCCGGAATAAATCCGGTTAAAATCGATAAGGATATGAAGCCGCTTACTTCAATTTTCACGAGGGACAAAGATACGCAAAATTTATCATATCCGCGAAAAAAATAAAAAGCTATTTAAGAACCGAATCATGTACGACCACCTTTTCCCAATATTGACTGTATTGTTCAATTGCTTTCAAATGAATTGGATGCGTTCCATAGGTCTCCAAATCTTCAAGCGAATTAAAATATACCAATAAATTATAGGTAAAGCTATTGTCCACTACATCCCGTGGTGTGCTATTTGCTGCTTTGCCATAGTGGAGCGATTTGATATTCGGCACTTTTCGCAGTTCTTCGAAAAATCCGGTGAAATCATTAATTTCTTTTTCAGATAGTCCTTTTTTTAACCAGAAAAGAACGTAGTGCGTAATAACTTCCTGTTTGTTTTTGCTCATGTTTTTACTGATATGGTTATTAATGCCGGCTTGTGTTAGCATAGGAGTCGCAGCTATGGCTGCTACTAAGCCCGATGATCGTTTAATAAAGAGACGCCTTTTCATTATTTATTTATTAGTTGCCATGTTATACTTCCGGTTCTTGTTGGCTAAGGCAATGCCAGCTACCAAGCCCCCATATTACATCCGTACTGTCAATACCGATTACATGATGGTGTGGGAAGCAATCAGCTAAGATATCCAGTGCCTTTTGATCATTCTTGTCATGGTAGGTAGGCACAACAACCGCTGCATTGCTGATATAAAAATTAGCATAGGACGCAGGCAAGCGCTGATCTTCATGAATGACAGGAGCGGGCATAGGCAATTCGATGATATCCAACTGTTTTCCGTTGAGTAAACGCATCTCCTTCAAAAGATTTAAATTATCCTGCAAAAGAGCATAATTCTCATCACTTTTGTTTTCTTCTATTACGGTAACAACGGTACTATCATTCACAAAACGGGTAATATCATCAATATGTCCGTCTGTATCGTCTCCAACGATACCATCTCCCAGCCAAAGGACTTGCTCCACACCGTAATACTGATAGAGATACGCTTCAATTTCATGTTGATTGAGATGCGGGTTTCTATTTGGGTTTAACAAACAAGATGTAGTCGTTAATAAGGTCCCTGTACCATTAAAGTCTACTGAACCACCCTCCATGACGATTTGTGGATGAACTACGGGAAGGTTTAACGCTTTCCCAATAAGGGTAGGTATAACATCGTCTAAATCAAAAGGCGGATATTTGCCGCCCCAGGCATTGTATCCCCAATCTACAATGACTTTGGGTATGTCTGCATGCGGGTTGATCAGGAACGCAGGCCCATGGTCGCGGCACCAAGCATCATTAGTGGGGTGGTCAAAAAACGAAATCTTACTTAGATCAACGCCTTCTTTTTCTAATTGTTCTGTAGCCTCTTGTTTTAGCTTTTCACTCCCGACATTGATGCATACCTGTTCTCCTGCTGATATCGCCTTGATGAATTTGCAGTAGGGTCTATATATAGTGTCTATTTTGCCCGGCCAGCTAGCTTCCTTATGCGGCCAGCTCAACCATGTTGCCCGATGTTTATGCCATTCGGCAGGAAAAAAATAGCCTTTATCTTTAGGGTAATTCATTTTACTCTTCGTCAATAAATCTTTTTGTTATCGATTCGTAGCTGTCAATCCTTCTGTCTCGCAAAAATGGCCAATGGGATCGATAATAATCAGATTGATTGAGGTCGACTTCCGTTACAACCGTCTCTTCATCTTCATGCGAGGCCTTATAAACTAAAGCACCGAAAGGGTTGGCAATAAAAGAACCTCCCCAAAAGCGAACACCCGCCTCAATTCCAACGCGGTTAACGGAAACCACCGGGATGCCGTTTGCTATAGCGTGCGAGCGTTGTATCGTTTGCCACGCATTATATTGTTCTTCATTGGTCCCCGCATCCTGCGTAAGAGCCCAACCAATTGCCGTTGGATAAAAAAGTAATTCAGCACCCATCAGCGCAGTGATTCTAGCAGCCTCCGGATACCACTGATCCCAGCAAATTAAAATGCCTATTTTTGCAAATTTCGTTTTAAAAACTTTGTAGCCGAGGTCTCCGGGAGTAAAGTAAAATTTTTCGTAGAAACCCGGATCGTCCGGAATATGCATTTTGCGGTATTTGCCTAGATAGGTTCCATCTGCATCGATTACCGCGGTTGTGTTATGGTAAAGACCCTGCGCTCTTTTTTCAAAGAGTGAAGCGATGATAACAACCTGATATTCGGCTGCTACTTTACTCAATGCATCGGTAGATGGTCCCGGGATTGCTTCAGCCAAGACGAAGTTATCATAGTTTTCTTCATCACAAAAGTACAGTGATGTGAACAACTCCTGTAAACATATAATTTGTGCCCCTTTTTCCGCTGCCACTTTTACTTGTTCAATGGCTTTTGCCAAGTTGGTAGCTTTATCGGCTACACAGCTCATTTGAACAGTTCCTATTTTAACCTTAGACATGTAATGATATTTTTTTGAATTCTAAATCGTGTTTAAAGCATGCTTTTAGTTTCCCGAAGCCAGTTTTTTTTCCTATGCCACGGGTGATTTTAAAGCTTTTTTCGCAACCTAGCAACTGGAATATTCATTGCTTCGCGATATTTGGCTACTGTCCGGCGAGCAATTGTATAACCCTTTTCTTTCAAAATCTCCGTTAACTTTTCATCGGCTAAAGGTTTTCTTTTGTCTTCATTAGCTATGCACTCCTCGAGGATTTTCTTAACTTCCTTATTTGATACCTCTTCACCGCTATCCGTTTGAATGGCCTCTGAAAAGAACGACTTTAATAAAAAAGTGCCAAATTCTGTCTGAACATACTTTGAATTGGCTACTCTCGAAACCGTTGAAATATCCATGTCGATTTTATCAGCAATATCTTTCAAGATCATTGGCTTCAAGTTACGCTCGTCACCCGTCAGAAAATAGGTGTATTGATAATTCATAATCGCATTCATGGTTTTCAATAAGGTCTGTTGACGCTGCTTAATAGCATCAATGAACCATTTTGCAGAATCGAGCTTTTGTTTTACAAACTGAACAGCCTCCTTCATTTTTTTATCCTTTTGCGCTGCCTTGTCGTAGTGTTCGAACATTTCCTGATACGATCGGCTTACGCGCAGCTCGGGGGCATTTTGCGCGTTCAGCGTAAGAATCAGTATACCGTCATTGTTCGTAATATGAAAATCAGGTATAATATGCAGTTGCTTTTCAGAAGCAGATCCGGCGTCACCAGGTTTTGGGTTTAGCTTTAAAATTTCATCTACAATTTTTTTTAATTCGTCGGAATTGATGTTCAACGCTTTTTCAAGCTTATCATAGTGTTTTCTTGTAAACTCATCTAGATAATTCTCTACCACTAAAATAGCTTCCCGAATGACGGGGTTGTCCTGATCTTTTTTTCTGAGTTGGATTAGTAGACATTCTTGCAAATCACGGGCGCCTACACCGGCAGGATCAAATGTTTGAATGATTTTTAGAATTTCTTCAACCTCCTCCTCTGTTGCCATGACGTTTTGTGAAAATGCCAAGTCATCTATTAAAGATAGTATAGGTCTCCGAAGATAACCGTCGTCGTCTAGGCTGCCGATTATCTGTTGGCCAATTAAAAAGTCTTTGTCGTTCAGTGCCAGCAAATCAAGTTGTTGTTGCAGATTTTCAAAAAAAGAATTTTGAATAGCAATGGGCATTTCTTTTCGGTCTTCCTCATCATCGCTGCTATTGTTAAGATTATTTCCATAATCGTTAACATCTTCTTCTTGCAGGTAATCATCTACGTTAAACTCGTCCCCTTCACTTCCTTGTTCTTCTTCATTATAATTGTCCTCGGGATCTTTGTCGGGGTATTCTTCTGCCGGTTCGTTCATGTTCGTTAAGCTCATGTCTTCCAGTGCAGGATTTTCCTCAAGCTCTTCCTTAATACGGGCGTCCAATGATACCGTTGGTACCTGCAGCAGCTTAATGAACTGGATTTGCTGCGGTGATAATTTTTGAAGTAATTTTTGCTGTAAACTTTGTTTTAGCATATCAAATTAATGGGTACATTATTGCTTTATGATCAGCACCCTTTGGTGCAAAAGTACAGATTTTTTAAACGATAAGGCGATCCCTTTGGTATTAAAATACTATTTATTTGCTTAAATTTTTATTTGAATAAACAAAAATATTTACTTTAGTGTTACAGAAATGTTGAACTAAAAACACGAAATATGGGTTTCGCAAAAGAATTTAAAGAATTTGCCATGCGTGGCAATGTGGTTGATTTAGCTGTCGGTGTTATCATCGGAGGAGCATTTGGAAAAATCGTAAGTTCCCTGGTGGAAGATATCATTACACCCGCTATTCTTACCCCGGCTTTGGAGGCCGCCAATTTGAAAAATTTGTCTGAACTGGTGATTCCGGGGACGGCAATTAAATATGGCAACTTTTTGTCGCAGGTAATTTCCTTTATTATTGTTGCTTTTGCCCTTTTCCTAATCATAAAGGGAATTAATTCGTTGAAGAAGAAGGAAGAAGCTGCCCCGTCCGCACCGCCTGTACCTAGCAAGGAGGAAGTTCTTTTGGCAGAAATCAGGGATATATTAAAAACTAAGAATTGATGTTTTTTATACTTTGAAGCACCCAAGACGCATAGTGGACTGATAAAAGCCCATCATTGCCCGCCGGCTCCAGCCTGGTAGATAATGATGACGGTGTAAGATCCTGCTCGGCGCTTAAGATAATATAAATAAAGCAGGCAAGATAATTTGATGACGGATCGACCGGGTATTTTTCGCTCACATATTTCAGCTCGACAGGTATGGATAGCCAGTATAGGAATCTATTTTAATAATATATTTCCGCTATAAAATAGCCTTCAAATAGCGGAAAAGAGCAAAATAAATTCATTTTCTATGTAGAAGCCATTGTTTTGCATGAAAAATAAATTTATTTAGGTTTGAATATTAAGGAATAAGCCTTACCTTTGCGATCTTGTTTTAAGAACAGAAAGATGTATAGGGTGCTACTCCTCATAATACAGGGGCAGCTTAAAAATATAAAATTAATAGTAATGAAAAGAACATTTCAACCTTCGCAACGTAAAAGAAGAAATAAGCACGGTTTTAGGGAGCGTATGGCCACTGCTAATGGTCGTAGAGTATTAGCTTCCAGAAGAGCAAAAGGCAGAAAAAAATTGACTGTTTCTGACGAACGTCGTCACAAAGCATAAGTTTATTTCTCCGGTACCTTGCTTTTTTACGCCGAAGCCAGCGCCGGTTTCGCTGTATAATAAATAGCATTTGGTATTTATGGTGAGATACACATTCAAAAAGGAAGAACGACTTTGTAACAAAAAACTTCTAACGAAGCTTTTTCAAAGTGGTTCTTCCTTTATTTTATACCCATACAGAATTTCTTTTTTACCAAGCCAACACCTTCCACATCCTATTCAAATTGTTGTTTCCGTTCCAAAGCGTCGTTTTAAACGAGCGGTTGACCGAAATCTTTTAAAGCGACGTACCAGGGAGGCGTATAGGCTACAAAAGCATATTCTGCATACTTTTATCACGCACCATGAGGAGGAACTATTGCTTGCTTTCCAATATATAGGCAAGGAAATCCTCGATTATCAAACTATTCATAAGCGAATGGGGATTGCATTAGCGAAAATTCAGCATGAATATAATACGCATCATATGGCAAAGGGGAATTAAAAGCATAATAGGTTTCATTTTTTTAATGTTAATCAAAGCGTACCGATTATTTATTTCTCCTTTATTTCCCGGAACTTGTAGGTATACACCCACCTGTTCTCAGTATGGTATAGATGCAATTAAAAAACATGGCCCATTTAAAGGTGGGTGGTTGACATTAAAACGTATTGGCCGATGTCATCCTTGGGGTGGGCATGGACATGATCCTGTACCTTGACGGAATAGCTTGAATGTTTTTTAGAAAATGAATATTTTACATATTGAAACGGCAACATCGGTTTGCTCTGTAGCGCTAAGCACTGATGGGGTAGTGCGAGCCTCTATAGACCGGCATGAACCTAATATTCATGCTTCGAAATTAACGGTTTTTATTCACCAGGTTTTAAACCAAGCGAATTGTAAAATTAACGATTTGGATGCTGTGGCAATCAGTAAGGGCCCAGGATCTTATACGGGTTTGCGTATTGGCGTGTCCACGGCAAAGGGCATTTGTTTTGCCTTAGACATCCCGCTAATTGCTGTTGATACCTTGGAAGCGATGTTTAAAGGATTCAGCTCAACGGTTGCTAAAACGAGCGGACAATCGGATCTTTTCTTTTGTCCAATGATTGATGCACGAAGGATGGAAGTTTACTCAGCCATCTACAGTGGGCAAGGGAATCAAATCCGACCTGTTGAGGCTCGGATTATTGGCGCGGATTCTTTTGAGGAGTTCTCGGAGCGACAACAAAAGATTGTTCTTTTTGGTGATGGCGCTAACAAATTTTCATCGCTGTTTGAAGGAAACGAAACGGTCGTAGTGTCCGGTAATTTTCTGAACTCGGCAAAATATCTTGTTGATGAATCTTGTCGAAAGTGGCACTGTGAGGCATTCGAAGATGTCGCGTATTTTGAACCTTTTTACTTAAAAGATTTTATTCCGACCACGCCAAAAAAGCACTTAAAGTCTTAGTCTAACTTATAAGCTGCTAATTTACGGCCATCCTTACTGATTAGCGCGTACCTATGTCCATCGTTCTTCAATCCGCCAAAATAGAACGGAGCATACCCTTCCAACGGAAAGCCCTTAGCGATTGAGCCATCGTCTTCAAATACGTACAAAAGCTTGGCATTAGTGGTTATACCAATGGTATGCGTTTTGTTGGCTGACGGAAAAAATAAGGGAGGTCCTGCAATTTCGGTATTGAAATTATGACTGAATAAGAGCGTACTGTCTTTACTTGAGTAGGCATAAAGCTGTCGATCATCAGCAAATATAAGCTCAGGAATGCTGTCGCCCTGTATGTTTTCAGTAGCAAAATGAAAGTTTTCCGTCCATTTTCCGAGGCTCGTTTTGGTTTGTCTTTTATCGAAGTAAAAACTTACTAGCATGCCGCTTGTATCGGTTGTAACAATTCGTGATTCAGATTGGTCGCTTGGGTTTGTTTCTACGCCAAAGTTATTCCGAAAAACATCGTTGCCGGTGCTTTCAAGTAACGAAACTAAATTGCCGTTATGATTGAATAAGTAGACCTGGCCACTGCTTGTCAGCGCTATTACATAATTGAAGTCTTCTAAAAGTGCCGTTTTCAAGTTAAATAAAATATGACCCTTAACAGTTTTGTTCTTCCATTCGGGTAATTCTTTTCCATTACTGTCATAGCCAAGAATCCGTTGCTCGGCTGGAATGAATATTTTTTCATAATCCTTATTGACACGAAATAGGGTCATACCAGCCGTTGCGGGATGGTTTAGCACAATGGGGAAGCCAAACATAGGAGAGCCATTGGGAGCAAATCTATACAGTCGTTCCGCTGTGTTGAAAACCAAACTTTTATCAGGAAGCTGGGAAATAGGCCCAAGGATCGGTCCTGACAAAGCAGTTCTCCACAACTCTTTACCTTCGGTTGAGAAGGCGTACAATCTATTGCTTTTATCCTGCGTAACAATAAAGTTCGTACTGTCGGTATAAGTCCAAACGCTGGGGGGATAGGCAATTTCACTGCTCAAATCGGCAACCCACTCCGCTTGTAAATTCGACTTATCAGCAGAAAGATATTTTGCGCTTAAATTGCTGTAGAAATTCCCATTGTATCCGCTCAGTTGAAAAGAAAATGCCTGAAAATCTTTAAAATTGAAATTTGCCGTATCGTTGTACACCTTCTCAAATGCCGGCTTTAAAAGTCGCTTGATATTCAGTTTTGCGTTTTCGTTATGAATAAAGAACGTGACATTAGATTTGTTTGCCTGCAGTCGGCTGAATTCTATAAAGGGAATGGTATTTATTAAGAGTTGCTTTTCTTCGTATTGTTTTCTGAGTTGCTGAAGCGTGCTAATGGTGTTCGCACAAATTAAATAATTATTGATTAAGGTGAAGTATGGCCGTTGAAAGGGAAGCATCGGATCACCAAACGAATAATACAATAGATTGGAATTGTCGAACCTGCGTATATCTTCTGTAACGGCAGTGGTGAGTTTTTCCATATTTCTTTCGAAAATAAGTGAGTCCTTCACTTTAATAATTCCTAAAGTTTCCCTTGTGTTTAACTCAATCGATGCGAATTCATTGCCCCACTGATTTAATAAGGCTGTATCGAGATCGATTTTTTTAGACGACTTTATCAGTGCTAGTTGGTCATTGATTCGATTTAATTGATTGCGTTTTTTTAGCAGTTCAGTCAATTCTTGATGGAAGCCCTTATAGTTAGAAAGGGCAAAGGCGGCATAAGCTGCGGTGTTTGCCGGGAGCACTCGCTTCAGCTCGCCTTCTACAGCCGACTGCTTGGCGTAGATCGATAGGTAATTACCCTTCGCCATGGCATGGTCCATACTACTCAACCCGCTAAACATGAGGGCATCACTTTTGAAATTCATATTCAGCGATGACATGCCCTTCAGTCCTTCCAATAATTGTATGTTATTGCCCGGTTTTGTTCTTATTAAGTTATTAACGAACTTAAACACTTCGCTATGGTTCAAATGAAGGTTAAGTATGGAATTGTCGTTCTTATGCCCATTTTTGGCTAATTCTTGAAGAAAATCGGCCGATAGATGTGTCGCTTTATCGTCTGTGGCCCGAGCAATTAAATCACGTTGATGGCTGAAAAACGCTACTCCTGATCTAAAGGCGACGTAAAAGGAATTGTCAAGCGCTCGTATTTTAATGCTATAGAGATAAGAAGATGTTGAATCGGCTGTAATTGTTCCCACACCTTCCAGGTTTTTCTGCAACATTGAGGCGGCGTTTTCGGGCGTCAATTTTGTTTTAAAAGGAATCGTCAATAGCCAGTTGATGCGGTCCTTTGTGGGATGAAAAGAAAAATAGAGCGTTTGCTTCGTCGTAGGTTCCGAAAAGTCAGGACTCTTTAAAAACTGTTTATGTAGATAGCTAAGTTCATGTTGTGTTTCCTTGCCAAGGATTGCTTCAAAGATTTTAAAATCGTTGAAGATGTTATAGAAAGACTTATCGTTTTGGAAAGATACCAAAAAAGCGGCATCTGCCGGGATATAGGCCAAAGCGTTGTTTTGATTGCGACTATTACTTTGTAAACTTGTAAAATATAGTATGGCCGCTGCAATTACTGCAACGAATAATATGCTGGTAATTATTATTAGCTTTCTCATGGGATATAAGCAAAGTTAAAAAATTAACATCGCACCAAGCGAATATGTAATAGGTTTATTAAATTAGCGGATAAAACTGAACTGACTACATGAACAAACGTATTATACTTACAGCTGCTTTTTTTGGGATGATAGCGGTTGTTTTGGGGGCATTTGGTGCACATGGTCTTTCGGGTCGAATAAGCGACCAGAGCCTGGATAATTGGCATACGGCCGTTAACTATCAATTTTACCATACGTTAGCCCTTCTCTTTTTAGCTACTTTTTCGCGCGCAAAGAACATATTGATCAATCTTTCCTATATTGCTTTTACAATCGGTATATTTTTCTTCTCGGGCTCATTGTATTTGTTATCTACACGTGAGCTAACAGGAATCAGTGCCACACATATTTTGGGGCCTATAACACCCTTGGGAGGATTGGCCTTCATCTTAGGTTGGGCCAGTTTGTTTTTAGCTACCCTGAAAGGGAGGTAGTTGGCTCCACATTTTTATAATCTTATTATTTATGTTAGAACTTCAGGCGGAAGGACATCAACAGGAAAGAACTACAAAGTTTGTTGATGTTATACTGCCATTAGCTATTTCGAAAACTTACACTTATCGTGTACCTTATGAACTGACGTCGTCGGTGGCTGTTGGGAAAAGGGTTATCGTACAATTTGGAAAAAGTAAGATATACGCTGCAATTGTCTATGCTATATCATCAAAAGCACCCGAACGCTATGAGGCGAAATATATATTGGATGTTTTAGATGATTCACCGGTCGTTACTGCAGATCAGTTGAAGCTTTGGGATTGGGTGAGCGACTATTACATGTGTCATATAGGCGAGGTCATGCAGGCTGCCATGCCGGCCGTTTTCAAACTGGCCTCCGAGACGAAAGTAATGGCATCCGATCGATTGGCTTTGGTAGACAGAACTTCCCTCAATGATAAAGAATTTCTAATATTGGATGCTCTTGATTTGGCCGGCGAGCTGAAGGTGAGCGACATCATGAAGTTGTTAGGACAAAAAACGGTGTTCCCTATATTAAAAAGCCTGTTTAATAAAGATGCCATTGTCATATCTGAAGAGCTGCGGGAACGCTACAAGCCAAAGAAAAAGGCGTTCGTCGTTCTCAGCTCCTTTTTTGATCAGGGCGAGGAGCGGCATCTGCTTTTGGATAGTTTAGAGCGTGCCCCTAAACAGCAAGATGCCGTATTAGCTTATTTACAGTTGCGTAAAAGACAAGAGCACATAGCAAAGAGTGAATTATTGGAAGCAAGCGGCTGTGGGCAGTCGGCCTTAAAGGCTTTGATAGATAAAGGCGTTTTTATCATTGAGGAGCGCGTTGTAAGCCGGTTATATGGTGAAGATGTTTTCGTGGAGTCCGGTTTTGATTTAAGTGCAGCGCAGCAAGAGGCGATTGAATCAATACAGCGTCAATTTTTAGAAAAAGACGTCGTGTTACTTCACGGTATTACCGCTTCCGGTAAGACCCAGCTATATATTCGCCTTATTGAAGCGGCGCTTACACAAGGAAACACGATCCTGTATCTTCTACCCGAAATCGCTTTAACTTCACAAATAGTAGAACGTCTCCGGATATACTTCGGACAGGAAGTGGGGGTCTATCATTCCCGTTTTAATGATAATGAGCGGGCAGAAGTATGGCAAAAAGTTTTAAAGGGCGAGATTAGAGTAATTTTAGGTGCTCGATCGGCCGTCTTTTTACCTTTTCAAAACCTGGGCTTGATCATTATAGACGAAGAACACGAAATTTCTTTTAAGCAATTCGATCCCGCCCCTCGTTATCATGCCAGGGACACAGCGGTCTATCTTGGACATTTACATCATGCAAAAGTGCTGTTAGGGTCAGCTACACCTTCTATTGAGACCTATTACAATGCCAAGTCAAACAAATATGGATTAGTGACCTTGTCGCAACGATATGGTGAATCTAAGCTTCCGACGATCCGTATTGTGAGCTTAAAGGAAGAAGGTCGTGATAAGCGACTGCAGTCTTATTTCAGTGAAGTGTTATTAAATGAGATTAAGCAGGCAATAAATAATAAAGAGCAGGTAATTCTTTTCCAGAATAGAAGAGGGTATACCCCGATGCTGTTGTGCCGCACTTGTGGATACACTCCGAAATGTACAAACTGTGATGTTAGTTTAACTTTTCATAAGAGTACAGGTAAATTACATTGTCATTACTGTGGATTTAAAGAAGAGCAGATCCAGGTATGTCCTGCTTGCGGATCCACGCACTTAGAGAATAAAGGTTTTGGCACGGAGCGGATTGAAGAGGAACTGTCCATGTTGATTCCGGAAGCCAAAATCGGCCGTCTAGATTTGGATTCCACAAGGGGGAAGGATAGCTTCGAACGGATAATTACCGACTTCGATGAGCAGCAGTTCAATGTGCTTGTTGGTACCCAAATGGTAGCAAAAGGATTGGACTTTGGTAAGGTTACCGTTATTGGAATTATCAATGCAGACGCCTTGATTAATTATCCCGACTTCAGAGCTTTTGAAAGAAGCTTTTCTTTGTTGTCGCAAGTAAGCGGTCGTGCCGGAAGGAGAAGTTCCGCAGGAAATGTTATTATACAGGCTTACGCAACCCAGCATCGCGTACTCGAGCAGGTCGTACATCATGATTATGAAGGGATGTTTATGACTGAGGTTCAAGAGCGGAAACATTATGCTTACCCACCTTTTTATCGATTGATTAAGATTGACGTAAAACACAAAGATCAAAACGAGGCGTATAATGCTGCCCAACGTTTGGGTACCTTACTGAAGGAGGCCTTCGGTAATCGGGTTTTAGGTCCCGAAACGCCACTCATTTCGCGCATCAGAAATTATTTTATTAATACCCTGCTGATTAAAGTCGAACGTGATGGAACCAGTATACAAAAAGTAAAGACGGCTCTTCGCCAGCTACTCATCACTTTTGAAAGTAACAAGGCAAATAAAGGAGTTTTTGTGCAACTGGATGTGGATCCTTATTAATATAGATTGCCAAAATTAAATTGTACACTCAGGATGCCAACAGGGCCGAAATAATACTCCCAACCTTTTTCAGTTGGTCTTTTTTCAGTCGTTTCATCGTGGGCAATTTCTATCTTTTGAAAACTGTAAGCAACGGTTAGGTTGCTCTCGGCGGCTATGGTCACTGTAGGGATAATATTAAATTTTAGGCCGATAAAGGGAGATGCCAATATCGCATCTTTCCGATCGATAACAGCATCATTTGTAACGTTTATATCGCTGCCATTCATGTATGAGCCTTTGTATTTCTGGTATGTATAACCGAGATCCAGACCAAAGTAAGGCTGTAAACGCGTATAGGTTATATTTTTTTCAAACCCAATCTTGATGGTTGTGTTTTTTAAGTTTCCGTTGCCACTGCAATTGATGCAATTGCCATTGAGCGAAACATCTTTGTCGAAATACGAGCCGGCGATTCGGTAGCTTATTTGGTTGTCATTAAACTTGAAAAATAAACCATTAAATGCCGATGAATAAAAATGTTCACGTGTAGTTTGGTCCAGTATTTTGGGGAATTGTTCGTAGGCGAAGGCTCGTAATCCAACTGAATATAAAAACTCGGAAAAACGAGGTCCTTGCTTTTGGGGGATATGAATCGGTTTGTATGCTAGCGTATCAATACGTGTAATTTGCGCACACAATGGAAAACTTATACTAAAGAATACTAAGGCCAAAAGTACTTTCCTCATGTTATTACATTTAACGATCCAAAGACGCTAGAAAGATATGAAGATTTTGTCGAATGCGCCAAAAAAGTAAAAAATAATACCCAAGTCCTGAATTAATTAGGATTAGACCATCCAAACGAGCTTCTTTTAATGCCAAAACAAACGTATTTTTGGAAGAGTAATGGCTTATAAATTTGTAGACAACTATCGGGAAAAAGGTGCCAGAAAGCAACTGGTTGAAACACTAAGAAAAAGAGGTATTGCTGATGAGGCCGTATTGAGCGCTGTTGGAAAGGTGCCACGCCACTTTTTTTTTGATGAGACCTTTTGGACACAAGCGTACAAAGACATCGCTTTTCCTATAGGCGACGGACAGACAATCTCTCAACCTTACACGGTAGCCTATCAAACGGAGCTGTTGCATATTAGGAGAGGGGATAAGGTGCTTGAAATTGGAACGGGTTCAGGTTACCAAACATGTATTTTACTCGAACTTGGAGCCGAAGTTTTTACCATTGAACGGCAAACTAATCTTTATAATAGGACTATTAAAGTGCTTCCCTACATGGGATACCAAGCCCACTTTTTTTTAGGAGATGGTTCAAAAGGATTGCCTCAACATGCTCCTTATCACAAAATTATTGTAACAGCAGGTGCACCCTTTGTGCCCGAAATCATGTTAAAACAATTGGCGATTGGAGGTATATTGGTTATTCCGGTAGGTGATGCAAAGACGCAAAAAATGGTGACGGTTATTCGTACAGGTGAACAAGATTTTGAGAAGATCGAACTTGATACCTTTCGATTCGTTCCGCTTGTTGGCGATCAGGCCTGGTAGGTTTTACATCCTGTGCGCCGTCAGGATGCAAAGGCGTGGTTACCGATGTTACAGCTTATAAGTTCGTGACAATTCCCTTTTTGTATCCCGTTCTTTGATACTTTCCCTTTTGTCGTAATCTTTTTTTCCTTGAGCAAGTGCAATTTCGACTTTCGCATACCCCCGCTCATTTACGAAAATCTTTAGCGGAATTATCGTGAAGCCCTTTTCTTCCCCTTTAATTTTTAATTTAGCTAACTCTTTTTTGGTCAACAGAAGTTTTCTGTCGCGCTTTGATTCATGATTATAAAAGGAGCCATGTGAATACTCAGCTATATGCATATTCCGAATATACAAGCCATCATTTAAGAACGCGCAAAACGCATCCCCTATATTCGCCTTGGACTGCCGGATCGATTTTATCTCGGTTCCCAATAATTGAATACCGGCAATATACTTTTCAAGGATATGGTATTCATAATAAGCCTTTTTATTCCTTATATTAATGTCGTTAGACATAACTCTTTATCTTAATCTATTTAATAAAAATGTTCTCGGCAACCTTTTGCGAAATGGTAGTCGTTTTCCCATCTATTTCAATCTCCATTGATCCATCAAAAGCGAAGCGCTTCTTGATCAGGATGGGGTCACCAATAGCTATGCCCAGTTGAGAGACATATTGTAAAAATTCAGGACTGTTATCTTTCACTGCATTTACCTTTTTCTTGCTTCCCAACGTGGCTTCTGCCAGGGTCTTTCTTTTTTCTGTAACCAGCACCCCTTTAGCAGAGGGAATTGCATCACCATGAGGATCAAATTGTGGACAACCGAGATACTTGTCCAATCGCTCAATCAGTTTTTCAGATTTGATGTGTTCAAGTTGTTCAGCAACTTCATGTACTTCGTCCCAACTAAACCCTAATTTATCAAATAAAAACGTTTCCCAAAGGCGATGTTTTCGCACCACGGCAATTGCATGAGCGCGTCCTTGATCCGTTAAGGAGATTTTGCCATATTTTTGGTAATCTACTAAGCCCTTTTCCTTTAATTTCTTTAGCATATCTGTGGCGGTAGCAGGTCGCACGTGAAGCTGTGAGGCAATTTGATTCGTGCCAGCTTCTTGTTGGCCATTGCTGTCCTCTGCAATATGCAACAATACTTTCAGATAATTCTCTTCAGTAATCGATAACATAGGGGCAAAGGTAAAGAAAAAGTGGTCAACTATACCTACCTATTATTACCTTTGCTATATGTCGATACATAAAGAAGTTAGAAAAGTTACGGTAAATAGCATCTTAGAGATGAAAGCTACCGGTGAAAAAATTTCGGTATTAACGGCTTATGATTATACCATGGCAAGTATTTTAGATGCAGCGGGTGTTGATATAATCTTAGTGGGTGACTCGGCTGCCAATGTAATGGCAGGTTACGATACCACGTTACCAATAACCTTAGATCAGATGATATACCATGCCGCCTCAGTTTCCCGGGCAATCAAACGAGCCATGCTGGTGGTTGATTTACCTTTTGGAAGCTACCAGGGAGACCCATATGATGCTCTAAAAGCAGCCGTACGGGTTATGAAAGAAACGGGCGCCCATGCGCTGAAATTGGAAGGCGGGATAGAAATCAAAGAAGCTATCAAATTAATTATCAATGCCGGTATACCGGTAATGGGACATCTCGGACTTATGCCTCAGTCGATAAACACGTATGGTGGTTACGGTTTAAGGGCGACCGGTGTACATGAAGCGCATAAATTGAATACAGATGCGCAACTTTTGCATGAGTTGGGTTGTTTTGCCGTTGTGTTAGAAAAAATTCCCGCCAAACTGGCGAAAGAAGTAACGGATCATTTGCGTATACCAACCATTGGTATAGGCGCAGGTTCGGCAACGGATGGACAAGTGCTGGTTGTTCATGACTTATTAGGGTTGAATAAGCATTTTAAACCGAAATTCGTTCGCCAGTATTTGCAACTTGATCAACTGATTACCTCCGCGGTTCAACAATACATCGCGGATGTAAAGGCCGTAGAATTTCCGAATGATAGTGAGCAGTATTAAGTATGAATAAGCTGCTTCGTAACCAAAGGTGTTAAGATAGTTTGTAATATTGTTGTAGAACACACAGCCTTTTTGAACTAATCGCTATTTTTATAGCAATCAAATCAGCTTACATGAAAAAAATCTGTCTACTTGCTTTATGCCTGTATCTATTTTTTAGTAAATCCTTTGCGCAACCGGATCCACCGGCCGATACGGTTATCTCCACGAAGCATACCACCGTCATTAAAGGGAGCAAAATTGCTTATAATACAAGCATCGGTATGCAGCCGATATGGAATGACGAAGGCAAAGCCATTGCAACGGTCAACTATACCTATTATGAACGATCGGACGTAAACGACAAAAAGCATCGACCCTTGGTGATCTCGTTTAACGGAGGGCCCGGTTCGGCGTCCTTATGGATGGAAATTGGTTATACAGGACCGCGGATTCTGACTTTGGATGATGAGGGCTATCCGGTGCAGCCATATGGAGAGATGCGCGATAATCCCTATTCTATTTTAGATGTAGCCGATATCGTTTACATTAATCCTGTAAACACCGGCTATTCAAGAATTCTGGATAAAAAAACAGATAAGTCACTGTTTTTCGGAGTAAATGCCGATATCAAATACTTGGCTGCCTGGTTGAATACCTTTGTTACCAGAATCAATAGGTGGCAGTCTCCCAAATATCTAATTGGAGAGAGTTACGGAACAACGCGTGTATCGGGCTTGGCACTTGAGCTTCAGGATGCGCAATGGATGTATCTTAATGGAGTCGTTTTGGTGTCTCCAACCGACCTCGGATTAAAAAGAGAAGGGCCGGTAGACCTTGCCTTGCGGCTCCCTTATTTTGCGGCTACGGCTTGGTATCATAAGGCGCTTGGAAGCGATATGCAGCAAAAAGACTTGGATCAATTACTGCCTGAAGTTGAAGAATTCACCGTAAACGAATTGTTGCCCACGGTAACGCGAGGTGGTTCGGTACCGATGGCCGAGAAACAACAAATTGCGTCGAAAATGGCGCGATATGCAGGAATATCGGAAAAGTTAATACTTCAGAATAATTTCGACATATCTACTCAGTTTTTTTGGAAAGAACTGTTGCGTGATAGAGGTTTAACCATTGGACGTTTGGATTCGCGCTATCTTGGTAAAGATAAAAAAGATGGGGGCGAGCGGCCGGACTATAATGCTGAGCTTAGCTCCTGGATGCACTCCTTTACTCCCGCAATCAACTATTATGTTCGCAACGAACTGAATTTCAAAACCGACGTAAAGTATAATGTCTTTGGTTCTGTATATCCTTGGGATCGTAGTGATGATCATACAGGCAACGATCTACAACAAGCCATGGCAGAAAACCCTTATCTGCATGTCATGGTGCAATCCGGCTATTATGACGGTGCTTGCGACTATTTTAATGCTAAATATAATTTGTGGCAAATGGATCCTGCCGGGAAGTTTCAGGATAGAATGTCTTTTAAGGGATATCGCACAGGGCATATGATTTACATGCGGCAGGTGGATTTAGAAAAAGCAAATGATGATCTGCGGGAATTTATTGCTAAGTCGACCGTAAAGAGCGGCGTTCCTGCAAAATATTAATAATATTATTAAAAATAATACAAACGCCTGAACATGCTGTTCAGGCGTTTTTTTTTGAAGGTGATATAGAATTGAACACCTTTCGGGAGTTGAAAAAAAAAGCGCCCCAGTAGTCCGTATTCCCTAAACAAAAGCCCGATACGCTTGTTCAATGAGAGTCGATATCTTAAGAAGTTCGTCACCACGGCAATTATTTGCAGGATATCGAAGAAGCTTACGCAGAATCCTTGTTACAGATATAATGAGATTTAAAAACTATGGAACGAAAAGTCTACCCTGGTAGTCCCTATCCGCAAGGGGCCACCTATGATGGCAAAGGAACGAACTTCGCTTTATTTGCCAGACACGCAGAAGGCGTTGAACTTTGCCTCTTTGATTCAGATCAATCAGATGCCAATGAAGAACGAATACCTATCAAAGAAAGAACCCATGATATTTGGCATATCTACCTTCCGGATGTGAAACCCGGACAGAAATACGGCTATCGGGTCCATGGCCCCTATAAACCGGATGAAGGACATCGCTTTAATCCAAATAAGCTTTTGATGGATCCCTACGCCAAGGCAATAGCCGGTGTTATCAAGTGGCACGAGTCTATTTTTGGATACAATATCAAAGATGACGAAAAAGACCTAAGTTTTAACGAACAGGATAGTGCCCCATATGTTCCCAAATCGGTTGTTATCGATGATTCCTTCGATTGGGGGAACGATCGAAAGCCTAATGTTATGTACCATCAGACCATCATCTATGAAGCACATGTTAAGGGGTTCACTTATACACATCCCGATATCCCGGATAATATCCGAGGTAGCTATGCAGCTATCGGTCATCCCACAACTGTTCAATATCTAAAAGATCTTGGAATTACTTCCATAGAACTCTTGCCCATTCACCATTTTGTAAATGACTGGCATCTCCAGGATATTGGCCTAAGCAATTATTGGGGCTACAATACGATAGGTTTCTTTGCACCTGATGTAAAGTATAGCTCCAGTGGCATGAATGGTGAGCAGGTTACAGAGTTTAAACAGATGGTAAAAAATCTACATGAAGCAGGTATCGAAGTGATTTTAGATGTAGTATACAATCACACAGCTGAGGGCAACGAATTAGGGCCAACGCTAAGTTTTCGTGGCATTGATAATAGCTCTTATTATCGGCTTACTGAAGATGGTCGTTATTACGTAGATTATACCGGTACCGGAAATACTTTGAATGCCAATCTGCCAAATGTGCTGCAACTGATTATGGATAGTCTTCGTTATTGGATTTTAGAAATGCGTGTTGACGGCTTCCGTTTTGATTTGGCATCAACGTTAGCGCGCGAGTTTCATGACGTAAATAAGCTGAGCGCATTTTTTGATATTATCCACCAAGATCCAATTATCTCGCAGGTAAAGTTGATTGCAGAGCCTTGGGATATCGGAGAAGGGGGGTACCAGGTAGGTAACTTTCCTGCAGGCTGGGTGGAATGGAATGGAAAATATCGTGATTGTATACGCGATTACTGGCGCGGAGAGGAAAGTAAATTAGGTGAATTTGCCTCTCGATTTACCGGTAGCTCCGATTTGTATCGGGATGATTACAGAACACCGACAGCCAGTGTAAACTTTATTACTGCGCACGACGGTTTTACCCTGAATGATTTGGTTTCTTATAACGAAAAACATAACGAAGCCAATGGCGAGGATAACAACGATGGGGAGAGCCATAATCGCTCTTGGAACTGTGGAGAAGAAGGTCCAACTGATAATTTGGAAGTTTTGGCGTTGCGGTCTAAACAAAAACGGAATTTTTTAACCACCTTGTTTTTATCTCAAGGTATTCCTATGTTATTGGGTGGCGATGAATTGGGACGTACACAACAAGGGAACAACAATGGCTATTGCCAGGATAATGAAATATCATGGTATAATTGGAAAGAGGCAGATCAGGACTTGTTAGCCTTTACCAAAAAGTTAATAAACTTAAGAAAAAGTCATCCAACCTTTTGCCGCCGAAAATGGTTCATGGGACAGAAGATAAAGGGTGCCGGTGTTGAAGATATCGTTTGGTTTTTGCCGGAAGGTAATATTATGCCGGACGAAGCATGGGATAATGATACTGCTAAATCGCTCGCGGTTTATCTAGATGGTAGAGGAATTAGGTCGGTAGACCCTAAAGGCAATAAAATTTACGACGATCATTTTTATGTAATCTTCAATGCTCATCATGAGCCGATTGATTATAAGCTTCCAAATGAAAAATATGGAAGTAAGTGGACTAAAGTATTAAATACCGACGATGCACAGGTAGAAGATGAGAATGGTTATCAACCGGGTGATGTCATCAAAGTGGCCGGGCGTTCCGTTGTTCTTTTTCATGCCCCTTTACAGGGTTAACTTCACGATTATATTATGAGCCGATCACTTAATTTTAATGCTTTTGGAGTAGATATTCATACCGGTCAAACCACAATAGGAGTATGGGCACCGAGTAGTAAGGAAGTCCGCGTACATATCGAAAATGGTGACGTAATCGACCTGAAGGAGGCCGGCTTTGGTTTTTGGTCTGCCAATACCGAAAAAATAAAAGATGGTACCTTATACAAGGTAGCTTTAGATCAGGAATCCGCTTTGCCGGATCCTGCCTCTCGTTTTCAGCCTCAGGGCGTCCAAGGGTATTCTCAGGCTATCGACCTAAGCAAACACAATTGGTCAGACCAACAATGGCATAACCTGGCATTGGAAGACTATCTTATTTATGAGCTTCATGTGGGTACGTTTACTTCTGATGGAACTTTTGACGGGATTGTCGGCAAGCTTGATCACTTAATTGAATTAGGTGTAAACGCGATTGAGATCATGCCGGTAGCCCAATTTCCCGGTGAAAGAAACTGGGGCTATGACGGTGTCTTTCCTTTTGCTGTCCAAGCAAGTTACGGTGGGCCGCGCGCTTTGCAACGCTTAGTTGACGCCTGTCATCGCAAAGGGATAGCCGTTATTCTAGACGTCGTTTATAACCATGTCGGACCGGAAGGGAATTATCTCGAATCATATGGGCCTTTTTTTACCGATAAATACCATACGCCATGGGGAAAAGCCATCAATGTGGATGATGCTTATTGCGATGGCGTACGGCAATTTATTCTTGAGAATATGCGGATGTGGTTTCGCGATTTTCATATTGACGCACTTCGACTGGATGCCGTACATGCTATCAAGGATTACGGAGCAAAGCATATTTTGGCAGCCATGCGTGAACAGCTGGATGAGCTTTCAGCCGTCAGTGGAAAGCCGTATTACCTTATCGGCGAGTGCGATTTAAATGATGTCCGTTATATAACTCCGGTAAACGAGGGCGGTTATGGACTGCATGCGCAATGGATCGATGAGTTTCATCATGCCTTGAGAGTTACCGTGGGCGAGCCCCGAAACGGATACTATGCCGATTTCGAACCGCTAATTCACTTGGCAAAGTCTTTTCGCGATGGGTATGTTTATGACGGGACGTATTCACCTCATCGAAAAAAAACATTCGGCAATAAAGCGTCCGAAGCTAGTGGAAGTCAGTTTGTCGTTTTTTCTCAAAATCATGATCAAATTGGCAATCGTATGTTGGGCGAACGCAGTAGTGCCTTATACAGTGAGGGATTGCAGAAGGTAATGGCTACTGCTGTGTTGGCGTCCCCTTATATTCCTATGTTATTTATGGGGGAAGAATATGGGGAGAAAAAACCTTTCCTATATTTCGTCAGTCATACCGATGAAGAACTTGCAGAGGCCGTAAGAAAGGGTAGACGTGCTGAATTTAAGGACTTTCATGGCGAAGAAGATGCTCCTGATCCAATGGCCGTGGCTACCTATGAACAGTCGAAGCTTAACTGGTCAGCCTTAGATGAATCGAACCATCGGGAAATTTTTACCTTTTATAAACGATTAATTCAATTAAGAAAGAAATACGAAGCATGGCATCGATTAGACCGTAAGCATATAAATGTTGAGGTCTGCAGCGATTCAGGTGTTTTGCTGTTAAATCGATGGACCGATCGGGAGTCGTTATTTTTTTATTTTAATTTCAGTGATAAGATCCAAGAAAGAAAGGATCACTTTCTGCAATATCCCAGTGCTAAAATTTTTGATACTTCTGATTCCCGGTTCTTCCAGAACGATTTTGTAATACCAAGCCCACCAATTTTGCACTTAGCTCCGCAGAGCGCATCTATTTATTACCAAACAAGCAAATAACATGTATACTGTTTTTAATCCTGTAGCTACTTATCGTGTTCAGTTCCATAAAGGATTTACCTTCAAAGATGCACTGCAATTAGTTCCTTATTGGCAAGCTTTGGGTGTAAAAAGTCTTTATGCATCTCCCATTTTCGAAGCGGTGCCTGGAAGTACCCATGGATATGATGTCATAAACCCGCTTACAGTAAATCCGGAAATAGGAACGCTCGATGAATTGCGAACACTCACGGCAAAATGTAAAGCGCATGGACTTGCGTGGATACAAGATATTGTTCCTAATCATATGGCTTTTCATGATGCAAACACTTGGCTAATGGATGTTATGGAAAAGGGGACTAACTCGCCCTTTGCCAATGTGTTTGATACCGGGCTCGGTAATGTTTTTTTTCAGGGAGCTATTATGGTGCCCTTCTTAGGGTCGACTTTAGAAAAAGCCATCGATCAAAAGGAAATTAAATTGGTATGGAAGAAAAGCAAATTATGGTTAGCTTACTATGATCAGCTTTATCCTGTAAACTTGAATGCCTATCGAGCAATAATGGATCGTTTACTCAAACGCAGTCCAAATGAAGCAAAATCAGCGAAAAGTGCTTTGGATAAAGCAGAACAAACAAGAAAAGGGAGTGCGTCGGGGTTTGAAACATCATGGCTGAACTTTTTGGATGAATGGAATAAATATACGCAAGCGCCGGGAGTGCAAAGCCGATTGAAACGTTTACTTGAGCAGATAAATCATGACCAGGAGGCACTCATCGCGGTATGTGAGCAGCAATACTACCGCCTGTGCAGCTGGGAGGAAACGGATTTAAAAATTAATTATCGTCGTTTTTTTACAGTTAATAGTTTGATCTGCACACAAGTGCAACGAGATGATGTATTTACGCTAACACATCAATTCATAAAACAAATGGTTGACGAGGCCTGCTTTCAAGGCTTGCGTGTAGACCATATTGACGGACTTTTCGATCCGGAAAAGTATTTGTACGATTTAAGAAAGCTTGTAGGACCCGAGGTATACATTGTTGTTGAAAAGATTCTTGAAGATAAGGAGAAGCTTCCGGCCGTCTGGCCTATCCAAGGGACTTCCGGCTACGATTATTTAGCCCTTTCAAACAAACTTTTCACCGCAGACAGGGAACGTGCTTTCAATAAAATTTACAACCAAGTGGTTGGTCGTCATAACGATGATATTTGTCAACAGACGATAGAAAAGAAGTCTTATATTTTGCACCAACATATGCAGGGTGAGGCCGCCAATCTATTTGAATTTTTTCGACGGTCTAAGTTTTTATCGGATGTGGAACTCGAATCGCTTGATGTTACCCTGCTGAAAGAAGCGATCTCTTCCATCCTAATTTTTTGTCCAGTCTATAGATTTTATGGTAACAGCTTTCCATTAGAGTCAAGCGAAAGAAAGCAATTAAAAGCACTTTTTCAGGCTATTCGAGCTAACAAGCCAAATCTCATTGCTGCGCTTGACGTTTTGGAAGAACTCCTGTTGACAGTGCCGAAAAACAATAATAAACGTTTTAACGAGCGGCTATTATATTTTTATCAACGACTCATGCAGTTTTCCGGCCCTTTGATGGCAAAAGGTGTGGAAGATACGCTGATGTATACGTATAACCGCTTTATCGGCCACAATGAAGTGGGGAGTTCGTTGTCAACTTTCGGGTTTTCAAAGAAAGCTTTCCATATGGAGATGGAAGAACGGCAGCGACATTGGCCGCTGGCCATGAACGGAACAGCCACGCATGATACCAAGCGCGGAGAGGATGCGCGGGCTAGACTGCAAGCATTGAGCTGTTTGCCCAAAAAATGGCAGACAACGGTATCGAATCTGGAGAATGCGGTAAAGTCAAGGCAGATCGTCGTTCCTGAAGTGAATGACCGCTATTTTATTTATCAAACGTTATTGGCGACTTATCCACTCATTGAAGAAGAACGTGAGGATTATCCTACAAGGTTATCAGCCTATCTGGAAAAGGCACTAAGAGAAGGGAAAGTGCATAGCGATTGGGCGGAACCAGATCAGGAATACGAAGAAAAGTGTATTAATTTTGCTCTTTCCATGCTCGATGAGGAAGCAGGTTTATGGCCGCTATGGGCATCGCTATTGGAAGAAGTGGATAGGTATGGAATGCTTAATTCACTGGGACAGGTATTGTTAAAAACAACAGCTCCTGGAGTCCCGGATTTTTACCAAGGTACGGAATACCAAGACCTTAGTTTTGTTGATCCCGACAACAGACGCAAGGTTGACTACAAGCTACGCTACCGATTTTTAAAGTCGATTGAGAAGAAAGATATTGATTTGCTCACATATTGGCGCGAACATCCCAATGGCAATATAAAAATGGCGATGATCGTAAAGTTGCTCCATTATCGATCACAATACGCTAAGTTGTTTGAGCAAGGACTTTATTTGCCATTGAAGGTTAGAGGGCGGTATCGGAATCATATACTAGCTTTTTGTCGTCGATTCGGCCAACAATGGAGTATTGCCATTATCCCTTTATATATCGCTGAGTTATGTATAGATCAAGCTTGCCCAATTGAGGATATTAATTGGAAAGACACTAGGATCGACTGGCCTGAAGATATTCCCCTCGATTTTGTTGATGTATTAAATAATGAAAATGGACAAGTAGAGCGAGCGCTGCATTTGGCTGATCTGTTTAAGAACCGCTTGCCGCTAACAGTTTTGCATATAGAAGAAGAGGAGAAAACGCGAGCCGCTGGCATTTTGTTGTCGCTCACTTCTCTCCCCTCTGCGTTCGGTATAGGCGATTTAGGGCCAGAGGCTCAACGCTTTGCTTCACAGCTTTCGCGTGCGGGCCAACGCTTTTGGCAGTTACTTCCATTAAATCCTACCGGAGCGAAGGAATATTATTCTCCTTACAGCGCTTATTCGGTATTTGCAGGGAACCCGATTTTAATCAGCCCGGAAGTATTGGTTCAAAAAGGCTTACTAACGGTTAAGGAATTGGCAGATGCAAGGCTACCTATGCATTCCCAAGTCTCGTATGATGAAGTTTCAGCAAGCAAACAAAAGCTGCTTCATGCAGCATTTTTACGCTTTATTGAAGGGAAACGAAATAGCTATCAGGAAGGCTTTGAGCGTTTCATGCGGACTGAGCGTGATTGGTTAGATGATTTTGCAATTTATCTCTTACTGAAAAAACAGCAAGAGGGACAACCTTGGTATAAGTGGCCCGATAAATTGAAATTACGAGATAGACAAACCCTCGCTGATCTTGCAAAGAAGTATAAGATGGACCTCTTGGAGCTGAAATGGCAACAATATGAATTTTTTAACGAGTGGAAAGCTCTGAAAGCGCAATGCGAAGCATTGTCAATCCAATTGTTGGGTGATCTTCCGATATATGTTAATTACGATTCAGTTGATGTTTGGACCAACCGGCACCTGTTTAGTTTAGGCGAGAACGGAAACTTGCGCGGAGTTGCCGGCGTACCTCCCGATTACTTTAATGCCGAAGGACAGCTATGGGGAATGCCAACCTTTAACTGGAAAGCCCACGAGCAAGAGAAGTATGCTTGGTGGCTAGCCAGATTTAAAAAAAATCTCGAGTGGTATCATTCCATTCGTTTAGATCATTTCAGAGCTTTCTATGATTATTGGGAAGTCCCGGCATCTAAAGAAAATGCCGTGGAGGGCACTTGGAAAATTGGGCCACGTGAGAAACTCTTTAAATTAGTGAAAGAAAAGCTTGGAGCCGTTGCGTTAATAGCTGAAGACTTGGGCGATATAAGTCCAGGCGTCTACGAACTGCGAGACCGGCTTGGTCTCCCGGGGATGCGGGTTTTACAGTTCGCTTTTGGAGAGGATGCGCCTTATTCGCTTCATATTCCTCATCAGTATTCGATAAACAGTGTTGTTTATACAGGCACACACGATAACAACACGGTCATTGGCTGGTATCAGGAAGAGCTTGATCGAGCAGGAAAAGACCGCTTGCAGTATTATCAAGGTCATAAGGTTAAGGGCGCTAACATCCATGAAGAAATGATCAGAATGGCTTATGCCTCTGTCGCTAAGCTGGCTATTATCCCTATGCAAGATGTGCTTGGCTTGGGCAAAGAGGCAAGAATGAATACACCGGCAACAACAGGAATAAATTGGAAGTGGCGGCTTTTAGACAGTCAATTCCGCTTAAAGCATATTAAATGGCTCAGAGAACTTGCTAAAACATACGCCCGGTAAGCGTGCAAATATTAGGCAGGAGAAAAAATAAATGGTTGATAATAAGTGGGCTATTGCGAAGGTTTGGAAATAATTTAAATTTTTTTTTGAATTATAAATCTTAGATGTATTTTTGCAGTCCCGAAACGGAGAAAGCAATGATGGCCCGTTCGTCTAGGGGTTAGGACGCAAGATTTTCATTCTTGAAACAGGGGTTCGATTCCCCTACGGGCT
Source organism: Olivibacter sp. SA151 (assembly GCF_054130995.1). NCBI lineage: Bacteria > Pseudomonadati > Bacteroidota > Sphingobacteriia > Sphingobacteriales > Sphingobacteriaceae > Olivibacter > Olivibacter sp. SA151. The sequence continues at coordinate 1,325,307 of NZ_CP096391.1, forward strand.
ACAAGGGAAAGATTCAAAACGAATCTTTCCCTTTTTTGTTGTTTCTTCTAATTGAAAGAATTAAAAGGTGTTTGTTTTTAAAGGTAATAGAGCGCCATATTTTCATTATGATGAATGGTTGTCCGAAAAGATCCTCGGCGTATGGGCGAGACGAGGCAAGTTATAGCTCGCGCCTAATATTGGTTAACCAAGAATTGAATTTAATTTATATTTTTATAGCTTTATAGACAAACACATATGGCATCAGGTTTTTTTGCGATTTTAGATGATATAGCTTCATTAATGGACGATGTTGCGGTAACCAGTAAAATAGCAACGCGTAAAACAGCCGGTATATTGGGCGACGATTTAGCGGTCAATGCCGAAAAAGCAACGGGCTTTCTTTCAACACGTGAATTACCGGTGCTGTGGGCTATTACGAAAGGTTCTTTGATCAACAAGCTCATTATTGTTCCAATTGCATTGACCTTAAATGTGTTTTTTCCCATTGCGATAAAAGTATTCCTGGTGTTGGGCGGCATTTATTTAGCATTTGAAGGTGCTGAAAAAATAGTTGAGTACTTTTTTCATCGAAAGAAACCAGGACATGAGGTAATTGAAGAACGTGAAGAAAAAAATGGAGATGTTGAAAAAGCAAAAATTAAATCCGCCATCACTACCGATTTCATTCTTTCAATAGAGATTGTAATTATAGCATTAGGTGCTGTTTTAGATAGAAGTCTAACCATCCAAATTTTAACCGTTTCGGTTGTAGCTCTTTTGGCAACCATAGGAGTTTATGGCATCGTTGCGCTCATTGTTAGGATGGATGACACGGGGTACAGGTTAATCAAGTATTCCAATGATAAGGGATTATGGTCGACGCTTGGGCACTTATTGGTTAAGTCGCTTCCCTTGGTTATCAAGTTCTTGAGTGTGATTGGTACAATCGCCCTTATATTGGTTTCAGGTGGTATCTTTGTTCACAATATTGAATATTTGCACCATATTTTGCCGAACATACCATCCATTCTCAAAGAATTTGTAATTGGGTTAGCAGTAGGCTTAATCGCAGTGGGAATTTTTACGGTCGCTAAAAGGATGTTTTCTTCCGGAACAGCCACCAATCACTGATCCTATACATAAAGCCAATTGGATTGAAGTGGATTCGTTGCATAGCATTTTTTTTTGAATTATATGGCATTTCTTGTTGATAATCAACTAAATATTTATATTTGTCTTGAGGTTGCGTAACAGCTATGCACCTGTTTTTTCACCTTTACCTTCTTAAATTATGATCTCAACAACTAAAACACAGCGTCTTTTCAGGGTGTTATTAGGATTGCTTTTGTTATTTACAGGTACCGGACACCTCACTTGGTTACATATTCCATTCCGTGCACAAGTACCTTCCTGGCTACCATTAGATCCTGGTTTAGTCGTCAATTTATCGGGCGCAGTGGAGATTTTGCTTGGTATTGCATTGCTGTTCTGGGTGTCAAAACAAGTGCCGATAGGATGGTTAACCGCTTTGTTTTTCCTGCTAATTTTTCCGGGGAACCTTCAGCAGTATTTAACCCATGCGGACGCTTTTGTTTAAACAGTGATTTTTTACGGTTATTACGTCTTTGCCTACATCCGCTGCTTATTATATGGCCTCTCTGGAGTACCGGTGCTTGGACTGCTCGGAAGCAACACAATACGGCTATACATAATCGGTGATCTGCTAAAAATATTTTAGTCTAAATAGTTTATTGTCATTTGTTATAGACAGGAAGCTCTGATATATTTGTAGTCATTACATCATCAAGTATAACAAGCTGTCTAAATGAAGGACGATATTTTAATACAAATAGGCAATCAAATCAAAGAACGACGTAAGAATAAAGGAATTACCGTTCAGGAACTAGCTGACAGAGCTTCGGTAAGTAAAGGACTGATATCGCAAATAGAAAATAACCGCGTCATCCCTTCCTTGATGGTGTTGATTGAAATCATCAAATCTTTGGATGTTGATTTGAACATTTTTTTTAAGGATATCGGTGTCAACAAAAACAATAAGACAATTCTGATAAAGAAAAAGGACGAGTATAGCCATTTTGAAAAAGAGGAAGCGATCGGGTTTCACTATCACCGCATTTTCACCAGAAATATTAAAAACTCAACGGTTGATATTGTTTTACTGGAACTAGAGCCCAATGCTTCAAGACCAATGGTAGAAACACTGGCTTTTGAATATAAGTATATCTTATCCGGCGAAATCGAATATAAATTCGAACAGGAAAGTATCCTTTTGAGTGCAGGAGATTCGCTATTATTCGACGGTAGGATTCCCCATACCCCCAAAAACATCGGATCTTATAAAGCGGTTATGCTGGTGGTTTATTTTTTCGAAGAAGATATGGCGTAACGAGGAGGAGGCTAGAAGGTAGGAACTCATTGTAAGGAAGAATGGCGGAGCATATGTTTTGACATTGTTGGGTTATTCACTTTGACCGATTATCTCATCAGGAATCCAGCCCTCTTCATGAGTTGTTATATTTTGCACCCAACTCCAACCATTTAAAGATCGTAGGATCATGATTTGCTCGTCCGCATTAATAGTTAGTTCTTTGGCAGAATAATTCTCCAACAGGCAACCACTTCTTTTATCTTCTGAAAAAGCAACGATCTGACGAGGTATCCACCCTTTATTACTATCATTCTCTGCCCAGATCCATCCTCTCCACTTTTCTTCAGTTTCCTCTTTTCCTAGTCGTACGATTTCTCCTTTTACCAGTGTAATCGGGTTTGAGTAGGGTGTTTTATAGGGTTTCAGCGTTTTATATTTCTTCTCCATTCTACTTAATCGCTGGTGACGCTATTGCTTCTAGCGAACGTTGGTTCGTTAAGAAAGAACAATAGATTCCTTGTTATATTTATTACGGTATTCAATCGGAGACAAACCGGTGATTTTTTTAAAGGTCGAACGGAAAGCTTTTGTGTCGGAATAACCAATTTCGTACATCAACTCACTTACCGTTTTTCTACTTGTTTCCAATTCTTTTTTTGCAGCTTCCATTTTTACCCGCTGTATATATTCTGTTACTGTATTGCTGGTTGCTTTCTTAAACCGTCTTTCCAAGCTTCTACGTCCGAGAGCAAGCATGTCTGCCAGTTGATCAACAGTTATTTTTTCCTGGAAATTTTTTTCGATAAACTCCTGGGCTTTAATAATCAGATCGTCTTCATGTTCCTTCTGCCCTTTAAACATAATGAAAGGTGATTGACTATATCGATCAATGTCGATCATAAACGTTTTGGCAATCAGTACAGCAATTTCTCTTCCAGCATGTTTCTCTACTAAATATAAGAGTAGGTTAGTATAAGAATAAGCGCCACCGCTTGTATAGATTCCACGATCTTCGGTCATAATTTTATCGTCAACGAGCCTTGCGTTCGGATATTGCTGTCTAAACTGGTTGGCAAATCGCCAATGTGTTGCGCATTGTTTGCCGTCTAATAGACCCGTTGCGGCCAAAAAGAAAGCGCCGACGCAAAAACTAGCTAATTCGGCACCTTGCATGTACTGTTTGACAACCCAGGGAATAAAGGCCGCATTAAGCTTGAGCGCATTTTCCAGATCACCCAGCATAGCGGGAATAATGATCAGGTCTGTTTTGCTTACCTCTCCTATAAGATGATCCGGTTTAATCGTATACACACCGTTTCGTTGGCTGGCATTCGGGTTAATCCCAACAAGTTTAATGTCGAAAAGAGGGGGTCTACCAACTCGAACAAAGCATTCGTTTACTTCTGAGAAAATCTGGTGCGTGCCTTCAATGTTAGTGATACTGGTGTGTCCTTCGGGAATCAGGATCGATATGTGTTTCATGACCTAAGATTGTTTGTTTTCTAATTGGTTTTTGCTTAATAACGCAAATATAAACGGTAATATTGTCGCAATCAACCACTTTGTGTTATTTTGTGCAATATGCTTATTCGTCTATTCCACACCCTGATTTTGTCGTTTTTCACCTCCGTTATTTAATGAATTCTGCATAACTTTGACTTATTAAAGTGTTATTTCGGCGGTCAAACGCGAGGTGGGAATTATTTATTCTGTTTTGATCTAAAGTAACGCTCAGATGCCAAATTAAAAACCATACAATATACTTATAAATCTGAGTCAACGCACAGGGGAGAAGAATAGAGAGCACCTATTTACCGATAGTAGGTAGGGAAGTTTAAACATCATAAAACAAATTACTCCAATGAAAAAATCAATTATTTTGATCGCCTTTTTACTGTTTGTCTTAGAGGCGGCAAAAGCAACGGATAACGCGAAAGATTCGTTGCTGGCTGTTTTTAAACAGTCGGAAACTCGCTTGTTTAATGACGTCGCCGGGTTAAGCGAACAACAAGTAAACTTCAAAGCAGATACCGCTAGCTGGTCTATAGGGCAATGCCTTGAACACATTACCAAAACAGAACATATGCTTTTAGGTATGGTGCAGGATTTGATGAAGCAGCCGGCCAATCCTGAAAAACGTACAGCATTAAAGGGCACGGATAGTGATGTGATTGGTATGATGCAGAATAGAACGCAGAAATTTAAAGCACCTGAACCTTTACAGCCCGACAAACAATCCTATCAATTGCCCAAAGTGTTGGACGATTTCAAGAAACAACGTGCAATTACATTAGACTTTATTAAGAATACGCCACTTGACGACTTACGAAATCACCTAACCATTACACCCGCCAAAGAATACGCCGATGCATACCGGATGCTTTTGTATATAGCGGGGCATAGTTTAAGACACACTGAACAGATAGAAGAAGTGAAGGGCGCAAGCACCTTTCCAAAAAAGTAATATATGAAGGGAGGGTGTCTTCTATGTTCGTATATGTAACAATTCTCAGACACCCTCTACATAAATTTACACTTTGTAATAATCCTCCCAGCCTTTTCTTGGCGGCGGCCCTACAAGTAGCTCGTTCGCGGTTTTGTTATTGGTTATCACCTTTTTGTCACGATCAAACAATAATTTCGTGTTTAGCTGTTGTGCTAATACACCTAAACAAAGTACTTGACTTAGTGGGCCCGCAATATGGAATGGCGAACGAGTTTGTTCTTCCCCTTTACAGGCCAGTAAAAAGTTCTTGAAATGGTTTGACGGGCTGATGGGGACTTCCGGTAATTTTGACGCCATTTCTTTCGCTTTTTCTTCCGGAATAATGGATAAGGTGCTCCCGTGCGAACCTCCCTTAAAGGTCAGTTCCTTACTATAGATAATTTTACCGGGATTAAGCTTGGCGGGTTCGATTTTTCCTGTACTTGGCGGTGGGATATTCGGATCCAATCCCGAAACACCGTATCCCTCCGGAATGGGAGGTAAATTGTTTACACCATCGTACCAAGTAATCTCTAGCGCAGGCATTTTCTTCCGCTTCGGAAATTTGAAAGATAGTGTTGATGCTTGCGGAAAAAAGAAATCATTATGGCCTTCGAGTTTAATGGCGTTTACTTCTTCAGGTAGCCCTAGGTTTAGAAACTGGTGCGCTGTATCCAGAATGTGTGCCCCCCAGTCCCCCAGCGCTCCAAGGCCAAAATCATACCAGCAACGCCACTGTCCATTTACATAATCATGATTGTAGTTGTGAAAAGGTCTAGTGGTAAGCCATTTATCCCAGTCTAGCGTTTCCGGAATAGGTTCGGCAGACGGCAGTGCACTGATATTCGTGTCCCAGCCATGCCAACGGCGCGGAGAATTCATATGCGCTGTGATTGCCGTTACATCTTTTATAATACCGGCTTCAACCCAAGCCTTAAACTGGAAATAGTTTGCTTCAGAATGGCCTTGGTTGCCCATTTGTGTTACTATTTTAGGGTATTTATCCGCAGCTTTCATCAGTAACTCGCATTCATTGAATGTTCTTGCCATTGGCTTTTCTACGTATACATGAATACCGCGAGCCATCGCCTCCATGCATATTGGGAAATGCGAAAAATCGGGTACGCCCACGGAAACCGCTTCAATTTGGCCTCCCATTTTATCGAACATTTCACGGAAGTCCTTGAAGCGCGGCACGTCCGGAAATTGTTGTAAGGTTTTTAGCGTATGGGGAGCGCCCATATCAACGTCGCATAGTGCAACTATGTTTGCTAAACCGGTGCTATAAAGTGCTTGAATGATCTCGCCACCCCGATTGCCTATGCCGCAACAGGCTAGATTTACCCTTTCGCTCGCCCTGGCGCGTTTTATTGGGGCGAAAGAATTGGCGTGTAAGATAGTAGGCGCAACGGCAGCGGCGGCAGATAACATCATTGCCTTCCTGAGAAATAACCTTCTTGAAACGTCTTTTGAATTCATGTTTTTTAATCGGTTAGACCTTCCTGTGCGTTTAATAACAAATACACATAAAAGGTTCTGTACTCTATTTTTATTGTATTAGTTTATCAGTAAGCTGATACCATTTAGTGTCAACCAGGTATCAATGCGAATTCGATTCGAAAGATAAGCTTTTGTGAGACAAATGTGAAAAGCTAAAATGTAACCTTTATGTTATGTGAATTTCGTAGACATACGGCTTAAAGGAGACATGCGAGGGATTTTATTTCAGTGCCTCAAAACTATCCTTAACCATATTCCAAAACTCGTCCAGCGCGATGATTCTCGGTTTAAAAAATGAAATCAAGGTTGGCCAATCTGCTTGGTTAAATACGCTCACAGGATCAATTTGGCAGTATATTCTGCTTATGATTTTTCCGTGCTCGTCTTCCGTATGCAATTTCCAGGACCAAGTTTCATTCAAGTATCCTTCCAGTATCTTTTTGAATTCCTTAAACTGCTCAAAGAACAGTTCCTGTATTCCCATATCCGGATGGTTGATTTCAATAGCGATATAAGCTTCTTTTTTGCCAGCATCCATTTTAAAATATAGATGCTTAAAACCCGTTTTGTAGTTGATCCAATTTATCTTCATTCCTTCCGACGAGGGTACGGAAGCCATGTATTGCCCAAAGGTGGTCCAAAAAGACTGTTTTAATTTAGAGGCTTCTTCTTTAGAATACAAAATGTCAAAATTAAACCTTTACTGTTGATTGCAAAAATACGTTTTCCATTGGTTATTAGGAACTAACTATCGGACTATTTGACAGCTTGCTTCTGTTTTTCCTTGCTATCACAAAAACCGGACTTGCAGTATATGCCATGAAATCCGTATCTTCCCAAGCGTTTCGAGCAAATGCAAAGCGATGAATCCATCGGAATAAAAACTAAACAACATGCTAACAGGCCAATTGAACCGCAAACAGCTTATTGCCATTCTCTTTTTGGGCGTGTCTCTATTAATTGCCATAGTGCAATGTACAGAGCAGGAATCGGGTGATGTACGTGGTAAACAATATGCCAATCGTACGAGCTGTGTGCAATGTCATAATGATATCGCTCAAAACTATCTTCATAATGCACATTTCAATACCAGTAAAGAATTACACACGCCCTCTGCTACAGATAGCATGGGACTAGAGGAGAACGTATACGTGTTTAACGAGAAGACCAAGGTAGGTGTTGAGAAGCGAGCAGACGGTTTATATCAAGTAGCTTACGTAAATGGAGAAAACGTGAAAGAAGAGCGAACAGCCATGGTCTTTGGTGCGGGCAAAAGCGCCTATACATTTGCATTTTGGTACGGGAATAGGTTGATGCAAATGCCCTTGAATTACCTCGTTCCCGAACATAAATGGGTTAACAGCCCGGGATTTCCCGCCGAGCAGATATATTTTGGTAGGGCTATTATTACGCGATGCTTGGAGTGTCATAGCTCCTTTGTGCAGTCTAAAATTATCGCTTCTGCGAACTTTCAACAGGAAGAAGAGTTTCTTAAAAATTCATTGATTGCGGGGATCGATTGTCAACGTTGCCATGGGCCGGCCGCAGAACATGTGCAATTCCACCAAGAACATCCCAACGAGAAGGAAGCTAAATATATGGTCAAATATCAAGAACTATCCCGTTCACAAAAAGTCGATATGTGTGGTGTTTGCCATTCGGGTACTAATTTGAAAATGTTGAACTCGACCTTTTTCTTTAAGCCCGGAGATACGATTAACAATTTACCGGAGTATACGAGTTATACCGGCGAAGATCCAGATGTTCATGGTAAACAAAAGCAATTGTTAATGGCCAGCAAATGTTATAAACTTAGCAATATGGATTGTGGTAGTTGCCATCAGACACACACTAACCTAAGCCCTGACCTGGCTGTCTATTCGCAGACTTGCTTGCAATGCCATCAAAAGATAAAGCATCCGTCATTGGATGAAAAGGCGTTACATCTTGCCAAAGATAACTGTATTGATTGCCACATGCCCGTCAAAGTCTCAAAAAGTATTGGTTTTCAAAGAAGTGCGAGCAAGGAAAAGATTCCATATAAACAACGAACGCATCGGATTGCGGTATATTGATGTTTTGGTCAATATTTTACTCACTTGTTGACCAGAATCCATTTTTTTATCTGCCTGCCTTAGACAATGAGGTTTTTAGAGCCGTTCGGGCTTGTGAATCCAAAACCGTGTAACGAAGTAGCCTCTGTGCTTAGGCATAAGGATAGCATGTATTAAAAAACCATTAGAAATGTAGTGCTAATGTCATTGTTTAATCTTTTTCGTATGAAATTAAAATAATAATTACATTACTCAGTTATAGAAAATAATAGTATATTGCGTTCACGATAAGATACTTACATAAAAAGCGAATTCATGAATAGATTATTAGCCGTAACGCTGTTTTTTTTATCAATGGTGTTAAACTTTCATACGGGTTTAGGTCAAGAAAAGAAAAAAACGAAAAGTGTACAGACAAAAAGAACAAAAATAGAAGATGATGATACAAGATTTATACAATCGTTAATAGATAAAGCGAAACCTGGAGATACCATAAAGTTGGCGAAGCGAATTTACCATGTACGTTCTTTGCAGCTGAAAAGTGGTGTTAGTGTCCACACCCTGGGCACTTTGAAACAGATCAAGCCAGATAGCGCAGAAAACTTTACCATGGGGAAACAGTATTCGGAGCATCCGCTCTTTTACGGTAATAAGGTAAAAGGCTTGTCCCTTCGCTTCAACGCATTTACTTATGGAGAGGCCGTTCGTTTGGATAATGCTGAGAACATAACGATTCAAGACGTGGTCGCTTTTGGCGATTCCACAAAACTTTATTCTTTTTCCGGTATTTATTTGTTTCGCAGTAAAAATATCAATATAGAAAATGCCGAATTGGCTTATTATGGAATGCCGAGAAAAAGTCCCAATTATTACCAACGGGGTACCGGCATTCGCCTTCAAACGTGTAGCGATGTAACCATCAATGAAAATCGTATTCATCACAATGGCGAGAATGGCGTCTTTCTGCACAGCTGTGCGAACATTACCCTTAATCGGAATAAGATCAGCCATAACGGAATGAGTGGTATTCAGGTAGCCTTTGGAAGCGTTGGACTTGAAAATACGTATCAAATTACAAACAATTTGATTTTTGCTAATGCAGCTGATGCAATCGATATTAATAATCCGGATATATCGAGGCAAATAAATTTAGCGGCCCTTATAGAAGGCAACACGAGTTATGATAATGGATGGGTAAAAGGTGAAAAGACACGGGACGGTTCTGGTATCGCTACATTGGTGGGGCTCAAAAATATCATGGTCCGAAATAATAAATCGAATCGGAGTAATCGGCCAGCTGTTTATCTTCGGGACTGTGATGCGGTTCAGGTGATTAACAACAATGCCGATAATTTTGCTGAAATCGTAGGAAGCCAAGGGCAAATCCATTTATATAAAAATACCTTTGCCGGCTTACGGTTATTGTCTGATTTGAAAGCTAAAAAATTGATGCTTGATTCCAATAATATTCGCTATTTAGCAATACCAAACGGAATTATGGTTGATAGTTTAGTCTTTTTAGCGAACGATCTAAAAGGTAATATCAATGTAAATATGAGTGGTCAACTCATATTTAAAGATAATGTTTTATCAAGTAGTTCTCCTAGAGGAGGTATTTCTTTATGGAAAGTTAATGGAGCCGTTTTATCCGGCAACGAAATATCTGCCAATAAAAGTGACGCTTTGTATGTGCATAATGAGGCCATGAATGTTGTTATTGAAGCGAATAAAATACGTTCCTCAACCGTGTGCATCAAAGACGCTGGTTCCCAGCAGTTGAAAATTATCAAAAATACTCTTGCTTCTGATACTTCCAATCGTTCGACATCGACCTTGATATCGACCAATCCGAAAGATTTAACCCTGAGTAACAATACCTATTACTTGGGTGAGAAAGAGGCAGAGCGGGCCGTGGAATTTGAGGGAGAAGGAACCGTTTTTATCGACGGAGAGACGCATAAACTATTCACCCCAGACGGTAATAATTAAGTTTCTCGGTGTTGCGTGGTCACGATGTTCGCATAAATAAATCCCTTGCCAGGTCCCTAGGGCCAACTCGCCCTGACGAATTGGTATTAAAATTGAACTGCCCAATATAGAGGCCTTTAAGTGCGCCGGCATGTCGTCCGGGCCTTCATAATCGTGCATATAATCCGGATCATTTTCCGGTACGGTTTTATTGAAAAAAGTTTCAAAATCACCTCTAACCGTTGGGTCAGCATTTTCATTGATAGTTAGCGAGGCCGACGTGTGCTGTATAAATACCTGGCACATTCCTGATCGAAATTCCCGAATGCCTGGAACTGCCTCTATAATCGATGGCGTAATAAGATGAAAACCACGCCTTTTACGAGGAATCTGTATTTCTTGTTGGAATATTTTCATGTTGAAACAATTTTTCTTTTAATCCATGAGCGTCTCTTGGCTACGGTGTGAACGCTACCAGCCTCTTCTGCTCTTAAGGGTTGTTATATGCGCTAAATGATGGTTGCAATGCCATGCATAAAGTCCGATGTTTTCGTCTAAGGCATATGTTCTGCCACTTTGGGGATGGATAAAAGTTCGCTTCAGATCGTCTGCCTTTAACGATTTTAATAATACCACCCATCGCTTATGTAATCCTTTTAATAAAAGCAGAGAAGGTTCGATTGCCAGACTTTTTGCGTCCGCTAATTCGGCCCAACGGTCTTCATAATAAGGCTTGATGACAGGCGTATCCTCCGTTAGGCTTAGTTTAAAGCGCACGAAGCTGTTTACATGGCTATCAGCGCAATGATGGACCACTTGTCTTATGGTCCATCCCCCTGGTCGATAAGGGGTGTCTAATTGCTCATTACTCAATTGCATTACTTCTGCGGCAAGCCGTTCCGGAAAAGTTTCAATGATGTCTATATAATCAGCTATCTGTTCTTTACTAATGATTTCAGGCCTTTGAAAAGTGCCGACGGGAAATTTTAATTGATCCTCCATTTTTTCTGCTGTTGTTTAACAAACTTAGGTAAAATGCGTGCTATTTACGAAATTGAATTGTACAATGACATTATCTTTTGCTTACCATACGCTCGGTTGAAGACCGGCCATCAATGAGCCTCTTGTCTTTGATTATAACGCCGTTTAACTAGATACAGCAAGGCAAGGCCGGCTATTCCCGCTGCTAAGAAGATTAAGCGAGGGATCATCGTTAATCGATCTTGATAAAACCAACCGGAGCAGAGAGCTCCGATGCCAATCCCTACTTCGAGCGCTATATACATGGTTGCCATGGCTTTTCCTCGATGAGCCGGGTTGCTTAAATCCACTGTCCATGCATTGGTTGCCGGTGATAACAAACCGGTTGCAATACCGTAGATAAACGAACCGATCAATAAGCCCGGTACCGATTGAAATGAACCTATGATGGATAAGGAAATAATAAGAACGATAAGGCCAATCGTAATAATCGTTGTTCTGCCATATCTGTCAGATGTTTTTCCCGCTACGAAGCGAATCAGTAAAGAAGAAACGGTAAAGACCATAAAGAACAACCCCTTATTTTTTAAGCCGATATACTCGCTCCAGTCCGGAATCAACGTAAGTATAGTGCCATAAGCAAAATAGGATAGCAAGGTCACAAAAGCTGCTGGAAACACACGTAAATCGATGATGTCGTTTTTTGTGATCTTAATTGATTGCGAGGAGAAGCGTTGTTTTTTTGCTAATGTCTCTTTCAAATTAAGTAAGATGCCAATGGAAAGAAAGGCCAGGAGAGAGGAGCAGTAAAAAAGCGTGTCTATTGAATAACTCGCTGTAATGGCGCTGCCGATAGCAGGACCAATGGCCATACCCGTACTAAAAAATAACCCGTGAATACCAAGAGCCTCTCCCCATCGCGAAGAAGGAGCGATGTCGGCTACATAGGCTGCTGTAGCGGTTGGCTTAAAGCCCGTGGAAAAGCCATGCAATAAGCGTAGGAATAAAAAACCGGAAACACTGCTCAAGATAGGGTAAAGAAATCCACATATAAAGCAAACGCTTGAGCCTACCGCCATAACGGGCACGCGTCCTATTGTATCAGTGAGTTTACCACTAAAGGGTCTTGAAATCCCTGCCGTTAACGTAAATAATGCTATAATTAATCCTTTATATTCTGCTCCTCCTATACTGCTTAAGTACGATGGTAGTTCGGGTATCAGCATGTTGAAACTCGCCGAAAACAAAAGTGAGCTTGAACAAAGCAACCAGAAATTTAGCGTGTATAGCTTTTGCTCCATTAATTGATATACCGTTTGTGTTCGATAAGTGAAGGTTGCAAAGATACATATCCTAGCGCTTAAGGAACAAAACAAGTGCTATTCGTAACAATTGCTATTTGGATTCATGTCCCTGATTCCTCGACATCCAAAAATCAACACGATCAATTCCCAGCTTCTCCGGGTCAAATATGGGTTCCTTCGTTCTCTTCCGCTGCTCCTCGTAATCTTTCAACAATTTGAGTGCAGGTTTGCGTAATAAAAGGATCGCTATAATATTTAACCAAGCCATCAGTCCTACGCCGATATCGCCTAAAGTCCAGGCCAATTTAGCAGTTTTTATCGATCCGTAGTAGGTTGCTGCTAAAAATAGGACCCGCAATAGCATAAGCATCCATTTTTTTTCAGTTCTTTTAAGCAGGTAACTGAGGTTTGTTTCAGCGATATAATAATAAGCCATGATCGTTGTGAAGGCAAAAAACAAAAGAGAGACAGCGACAAATCCTGAACCCATAGACGGGAAGTGGGCATTAATCGCCTGTTGTGTAAAGGCAGGACCTTCTTCAACGCCTGGTAGATTTTCGACTAGGAAGCCTCCCGACGGACTCTTTACATTGTATTTTCCTGTGAAGAGAATCATGAATGCTGTAGCTGTGCAAACGAACAAAGTATCAACATACACAGAAAAAGCTTGCACCAAACCTTGTGTAGCGGGGTGCTTCGTTTCAGCAGCTGCTGCAGCATGAGGAGCCGTGCCTTGGCCAGCTTCGTTGGAATAAATCCCTCGCTTTACACCCCAGGCAACCGCCATGCCAAATATGCCGCTGAAAGCTTGCTCTGTCCCGAATGCAGAACGGATGATAAGCATAAACATATCCGGTACCTGCTTGATATGTAATGCTATAATAATTACGGCCATTAAAATATATGCGCCTGCCATAAAAGGTACTACGAACTCAGCTACTTTTCCAATGCGTTTAACGCCGCCGAATATAATGAGTGCTAATAACGATACAACAATCAACCCGGTAAGGTATTGAGGTATTTCAAAAGCGTGGAACGCACTCACGACGATACTGTTGCTCTGTACACCGGGAAGAAAAAGCGCTGTGCTGAAAATGGTAGCAATAGCGAAGAGTATGGCATACCATTTTATGCCCAAACCCTTTTCAATATAGTAGGCCGGGCCACCGCGATATTGCCCATCGATTTCACGTTTGTAAAGTTGACCGAGGGTAGCTTCTATATAGGCAGAAGCAGAGCCTAAAAAAGCGATAGCCCACATCCAAAAAATAGCTCCCGGACCACCCATGGCAATAGCTGTAGCTACACCTGCAATATTACCTGTACCAACTCTCCCCGATAGTGCAATGGCAAAAGCTTGAAATGAACTAACTCCTTGATCGGAAGATTTACTGCCAAATAATAAACGCAACATTTCTTTGATCGATCTTAGTTGGACTAACCGCGTGCTGAAAGAAAAGTAGATTCCAGCTCCCAAGCACAGTACAATTAGAGCGTCACTCCAGATGATATTATTGATGTAATTGGCAATTTCCTCCATTTTATTATGCGTAAAGGTTAAGTAATTCTGTGAAAGCTGTAATGATAGAAAAAAAATGATACAATTAGTAATCTTTCTCTCTAAAATGTCGTTTGTTTAAAAAAAAATCAGAATAGCCGTGCTTTATCTCAAGAAATAAAATGATTCATCAGTTGTATAGCTCAAATTTATAACAGTCAATCGGCTTAGTCTTTAGATCGTTTTAAACATCGAACTAAAAATAGGTGTAAACCATTCTTTTTCTCTAGGAAAGTACTAGCTAGAGAAACAACAGAAATCAAAAAAGTATCAAATAAATTTGACACGATGAAAATGTGATGAATTGTATTATCTTTAATAGAAAAACATACGGATTATTTGCAGCGCCAATTTATGAAAGGTTTTTTTGAGCAGTTGAAAACTAATTTAGGTTTGCGGGAAATCTTTCTTTCCAAGGAGCAAATGCTGACAGGTTTGGTGGATCTGTGCATGTTGCTGACAACGACCTACTTTGTTATATTCAGTTTATTGAGGAGCGTGCTGCTGGTCAGTTTTTTGGCTGTATTCTTAGTGTTTATCACTTGCTTTAGATGGTTAATACGGAAACGAAAGATTCGGATACAGTATGCAATTCATTTTTTGATTTTTATTATTACTTTTTGTCTGCTTGTTCCGTTAATGTATTTTACCGGCGGATTAAACTCCCCAATCACGTCTTGGCTTGCCCTACCTCCCTTGATATTTGTACTATTATTCGGAAATAGGAAAAATACACGTTGGTGGTTCGGTGTAATCCTTTTCATTCTAACTATTTTTACGCTTCTTTCTCAAAGTGAGTATGTTTTTCCAAATCTTATTGCACCGCATTTGCGCGATATACATTTATTTGTATCTACTGTCGGAGTGATCATCTGTATTTTCTTTATTGCTGTCATTGCCGAGCATTGGAAAAGAAATTTATTGAGCTCACTTGATCGTACAAAGAGAATGCTGGAAAAATCAAATGAAGCCGCTCGGATTGGTCAATGGGACATCAACTTCGGAGAAAATAGTATTCACTTGAGCAAATTTGCAGGAGAAATTTTTGGTTTAAAAGAGAATGAACTGTCTGTCAATGCGTTTTGTGGCCTAATAAAGGAGAAGGAACGTTTTCAATATCTTCTTGAGAAGCTCAAACAATCAAATCGCGATCAAGAGGGACGTATGGATGAGGTATTCTCCATTCTTTCATCCCGTCGATTGGAAGGATGGATCCGCTTCATTGGAATTCCGCTGTACAAGGGAGGGCAATGTATTGGTGCCTATGGATTAATACAAGATATTCATGAGCAAAAAAATACAGAATACAATCTGATAAAAGAGCGGCAACGCTTGAAGTACGTCTTGCAGGGTGCTAACCTAGGTACTTGGGAGTGGAATGTTCAGACAGACGAGATTTTATTTAATGAGCAATGGGCGGCGTTTTTAGGGTATGAGCTGATGGAGGTGCAGCCAATAACAGGGAGTGCCTTTCAGCGTTTTATTTATCCCGAGGATTTTGATAAGGCGAAGAATGCTATGGAGTCGTATTTTTCGGGAGAAACGGACATCTATCAGTGCGAAATGCGTATGATACATAAAGCGGGACATACGGTTTGGATGCTCGTGCAGGGAAAGATCTTGTCGTGGGATGATAAGGGCGCTCCGTTATGGATGTATGGTACGCATTTGGAAAACACCAAAGAAAAGCAATTACAAGAAAATTTGCGACGGAGCGAAAGTTATGCGCATTCACTGATAACCAGCATTCCGGATTTATTGTTTGTCTTAAGTAGGGATGGTGAATTTTTGGATTATAAATCGCATGAAAAGGATTTATATACCAAACCAAATCTGTTTCTCGGTAAAAACTTTAAAGATATTTTTCCTGCAAAACTGGGGCTATTAATCGAAGAAAAGATTGAACAGTCTATTCGTACTGATTCATTGGTCGAATTTACTTATAGCTTAATCTTGCATGAGCAGGAAAAGTATTATCGTGCACGCGTGGTCCCCTTCGAAGGAGATAAGATCATCGTTTTATGTAGAGATGATACGGTAAATTTCATTGCAGAAAGGGAACTGCGGGCGTTAAATGCAAAATTTAAGAGCATTGTCGATAATAGTCCTATTGGAATTGCGCTTGTTGAATATCAGACCGGTATTTTTCAGGAAGTGAATCCGGCAATTCCGATGTTTACCGGATATACGAGAGACGAGTTACTTCGGTTATCTTTTTCGGATATCACACCTAGAGCCTATCACGAAGCAGATAAGCTACAACTTAAGCAACTCCACAAGAACGGACGCTTTGATAACTATGAAAAGGAGTATCTTCGAAAGGATGGAAAGCGGGTTTGGGTTTCTGTTACCGGTGTCGCATTTACAGACGTAAACGGAGAAAAGAAAATCCTTACGATCGTTCAGGATATTTCTCAACAAAAAGAGCAGCAAAGGGCATTGAAGGCGGCCAAAGAGCAGGCGGAGATCGCAAACAATGCTAAGTCTGAATTTTTGGCTAACATGAGCCATGAGATGCGAACACCATTGAATGCAATTATTGGCTTTACCGACTTGTTATTAAAGAGTCCTTTGGGTGAAGCACAAAAAGAATATATGCGAGCGGTGTTTCAGTCCGGACAATCTTTGCTCGATTTGATAAATGATCTCCTGGACCTTTCTAAAATTGAGTCGGGAAAGCTTGATTTAGTGCTCGAATCGGTCGATCTCATTAAGCTGGCAAAGCAGGTTGTTGAAATATTAAAATATCAAGCAAATAAAAAGGGACTCGACTTTAATCTGATATTATCTCCCGAGCTACCCCCGTTGGTTTTGTCCGATGGTCAACGGTTGCGTCAAGTGCTCTTTAATCTATTGAGCAATGCACTGAAATTTACGGAAAGAGGAAGTGTTGACTTGGATATTCAAGTAGAACAACATCTTTCAGCGAAAGAAGTGATTATCCGTTTTTCCGTTACCGATACGGGAATAGGAATAGCGGAAGAGAACCGTGAGAAAATATTTGAAGCCTTTGTGCAGGAAAATTCATCCATTATTAAACGATTTGGTGGAACTGGCCTAGGATTAACCATCTCCAACAGGATACTTTCCTTAATGGGAAGCCAACTGAAATTGAGAAGTGAAACCGGAACCGGTAGTACTTTCTATTTCGATTTGTTGTTGACCTTGGTAGACACTGACCAGCCTTCGGAAGCTGAAAGGTCTTCTTTCACCGCGTCGGACAGCCAGTTGTTATGCGATGTTACCATTTTATTGGTTGAAGACAATTCAACTAACATGCTTTTGCTAAAGTCTTATTTTAATAATATTATTCCGCACGCAAAACTTTTAGAGGCCGGTGATGGGCAGAAAGCTTTGGAGTTGTTTAAAAAGTTTAAACCGCATCTTGTCATCACCGATTTGCAAATGCCTAAGATGAATGGTTTTGATCTGACCACGGGCATACGATCATTAAATGAAGGAAGGGAGGTGCCCATTATTGCCTTAACTGCCGGTATTTTAAACGGCGAAAAGGAAAAATGTTTAGCTATCGGAATGAATGACTATTTAAGTAAACCTGTTTTGCAAGATACCCTCCGAAGCATTGTAGAAAGGTGGCTGACAGAGGAACAAAAACAACTGATAACGTGTGTTGAGCAGAAGCCGGAAAACCTCGCGAATCTTGGCGAGCGTTTGTCGAAAGTATTAAATGTAAAAATAGAAGACGCTGTTGAAATCATCGAAGTCGCGAAACAGGCGCTTCGAGAATCTATAGTGGAGGTAGACTCCTTTTATAATCAGGCCGATATTAATGCAATAAAGCATACTGCGCATAAAATTCGAGCTACAGCACTTATGTTGGGCTTTTCCGCAATGCATAAAATTGCGTATGAAATAGAAACGGGCGACTTAACATTGCAGCAAATTCAAACAATGATTAACAAGCTAAAGCAAGAAATTCACTATGTATTGAGCTACCTTTTATAAGAACTTTTATTTATGGTTTCGAGCAAAGCTTAGACTAGGAGTATGGACGATTAGGGGTTAGCTGTTAGGTACATTAAGCTTGAAGGGCTGGTAGCTGCGATTTTTCGTTTGAGCTTTAGCATATATTAACTAAATTGCACTCCTACAAACTGATCAATATTGCCATGAAGCTTTTAGCATTTACTTTTATGTTAATTTTCAGTATCGCCGGTGTGCTTGTCGAAGATAGATTGAATGCACAAGAGTTGCAAGTCAGCACTAGAGACGGTGTGTTGGAAGGCGTTAATGAGTCGGGAGTTTATGTTTTCAAAGGGATTCCTTTTGCAGCCCCTCCCATAGGTCCTTTACGTTGGCGTGAACCACAGCCCGTGAAAAAATGGCAAGGTGTAAGGAAAGCCGATAAATTCGGCCCACGTGCCATGCAACGCCCAATATTCGGTGACATGAATTTCCGATCAAATGGCATGAGTGAGGACTGTCTTTACTTAAATGTATGGACGCCTACGAAAACTTTTCAGGAGAAACTGCCGGTATTGGTATATTTCTATGGCGGCGGATTGATGGCAGGCGATGGTTCAGAACCGCGGTATGACGGGGAAAGCATGGCTCGGCAAGGTATTGTGGCAGTCACTGTTAATTATCGTTTAAATATATTCGGGTTCTTTTCCCATCCTGAGCTAAGTAAAGAGTCTCCTTTTAAGGCTTCAGGAAATTACGGTTTACTGGACCAATATGCGGCCTTAAAATGGGTACAAGCGAATATAGCTGCTTTTGGCGGCGATCCGAATAAGGTAACGATCGCGGGTGAGTCCGCAGGGTCTTTTTCAGTCAGTGCTCAAATGGCTTCACCTTTATCAAAAGGGCTCTTTCGAGCAGCAATCGGTGAAAGCGGTTCGCTGCTTGGCAACCGACCTTTACCCACTCTAGCTGAATCTGAAAAGAAAGGTATAGCCTTTGCATCAGCAATAGGCGCTCCGTCATTAGAGGCTTTACGAGCACTTTCGGCGGATAAGCTATTAGAAGCGACTGCTCGTCCGGATGCAAATTTTGGTGTGAACATCGATGGTTATTTATTCCAAAAAAATCCGGCGGATGTTTTCAAGGACGGAGAACAGGCTAAGGTGCCTCTATTAGTGGGATGGAATTCGGAAGAAATGAACTATCGGGCCTTGCTAGGGAGTTTGCAGCCAACTAAGGAGAACTTCACAAAAGTTGTTAGAGAGCGATTCGGAGAAGATGCCGAAGCCTTGCTTGCTGTTTATAAGATAGATACGGATGAGGATGTAGAGCGGGTAGCAACTGATTTTGCGGGCGATCAATTTATTGCCTACGGCACTTGGCGTTGGTCAGATTTACACAGCCAAACAGGAGAAAACCCGGTATATCGCTATCTTTATGCAAGACCCAGGCCGGCAATGCGCGCGGAAATGGGCGACGCGGTAGCTGGTTTGGCCGGCGGGGTGATAAAAGGGGGAGAGGCAAAAAAACAGCGGATACCACTGTCAAAAGGAGCGGTGCATTCTGCTGAAATAGAATACGCACTAGGCAATTTGCCAACCAATAGGGTTTACGACTGGCAAGCCGACGATTATAAAGTATCAGCGGTATTGCAGGCTTATTTTGCTAATTTTATTAAATCCGGCGATCCAAATGGTTTAGGGGTGCCTGCCTGGCCGGCTATCCAGCAGGGCAACGCTGCAACCATTATGCACGTCGATACGGTTTCCGAAGCGATAAAAGAAAAACACCGAGATCGTTACTTACTGTTGGAAAAATTGGCTACTATGAAATAGTATTTTAACGAGTTTATGCGAGATCCACTAACGTATTTGCATGTCGTGATCTCCCGCCACTTACGGGCGGGCAGAAATACTATGTGACGATTCCAATAATAAGCGGCTCATCAGATTAAATTTTTCTTTATATAGCGGGTGTAAGTTTCCATCAGTATGGAAAAGATCGTTTCGTACAACGGGGATCGTATAGGGCAGTGTCCAAGCGCGAAGCGACTTGGCAACTGCATCCATCGCATTAATACCCTGCATGGCGTGGCCACCGCTAGCCCAGCATACCAGTCCGACTGTTTTGTTGGTGAGATATGGTGGATTTGCTTTACTGCTTATTTCCAGCCAATCCAAGCAATTTTTCATAATACCGGTCATACCGCCATGATATAAAGGAGTCAGCCAAATATGGGCATCGGCCTCCGTGAAAATACCTGTCATGATTTTCACCGATTGTGGTATGTTGACAAGACTGAGATCAAAAAAAGGAATGCCGGCATCAGCAAGATTAAATTCCGTGACCACAGCTCCTGCATCCGTTAGCCGGTTGTGAAAGTAATTACTGATGGTTTTGGAAGTACCCGTGTTCCGTTTTTCCAGGGCTCCGTTAAATATTAACACATTCATGTTTAATCAATTTGTTTGAATACAACTTTGGGCATGCCGATTTCACCATACATTAAAGCTTTAACACGGTAAGTAAGCAAAATGTTGGTGGCACCAATATAAATAGCTTCCGGAATTTGGGGATTGGCTTTTAAAACTACTTTTTGACCCCTGAGATATTCAAAATCATTCTTCTTTATTTCTTCTATCCATAAATCCATCAGGTACTCACGTTGATGTTTGCAGGAAATGAGATCGGTGAAACTGCTCAGCTTAGCGGCTATATACATGTAAACCCATTGTGGGATAATTGCGTCAATAGCACAGAACAGAGATACCGCTGTACCCTTATAAACCGACCAGTCAACACGTTCCATGTTTTCCTTAAACTCTTTTTCTTTAAGAATTAAGCCTTTATAAAGGTAAGGAGCTAGATCAAAATCTTTGAATTTGACGGTCGGTTTATAGTCCATTAAATTCATTGATTTAATATCCAATGTTTGTATTTTATTGGCTACATTCTCTATGCTGTTCATAAATCTTACAATTATTTCATATTGGCATACATGATTTGCAACGTAACCCAATAAAAGTAAAAAGCATTATTTTCTATCGTCTTCATGGCGTACCAGTTTATTTGAGAACACCCTCTTTAATAAGGGTATTTACCGCAAAGTTAAGTTCTCAAAGCAATAAACAAAGTGATTTCTTTGTTTATTGCTTTGGGATGACGTAGCTATCACTGCTCTATTAACCGTTACAAGAAAGATCAAATAACTTTAGATTACGCCTAAGTGGTTCGTTACGGTTTTAAAAAATCAGCGCATCCGATGGGCAGATACGCTGAGCTAACCAATTATAAAACCTAATATATATGAGAAGAGAAGACAAATTGAATACGGAACAAATATATAAAAAGTCTACTAAAATAGTATACTTTTTTTTAAAAAAAATTATCCCTCCTGTGAATGCTGAATTCCAGCTACAAAAACAACTTGGAAGAAGTTCGGATTTCCAAGATAGAAGGTAGCACTATTTTGGACTCGTCCTGATCGATAGGCTTTCCTTTTAATGCCTTCAATAGCAATTCCGCAGCTACTTTTCCCATTTCAAAAGCGGGTTGAGTAATGGTCGTGATGGCCGGATTAAGGATGCTTGCATGCATCAAATTAGAAAAGGCGGCTACTTTTATATCGTTGGGAATAACTAGGTTGCGTTCAGCGCAGGCCAAATAAGTAGGGAGAATGAGTTTTTCAACAGAGGCAATAATAGCGTCAGGACGACTCTCTGCCTGTAGCAGTTGATGGATGGCTTTTCGGTTTTCCTCATCTTGATTTGTACATATTAAGAGATTTTTGTCTTGTAGACTAAGGGCGTATTGATGAAGCGCGCTTTTATAGCCATTCATGCGTTGCGTGCTAATATTCAGTGACTCAGAGAAAAGAAGAAAGGCGATGTTTTTACAATCCTGTTCTATTAAATGTGCTGTTAATTTATAACTTGCTTCAAAATCATTCGTGATAATTTGTCCATCACCAACGCCCTCTAAAACACGGTCAAAAAATACTACGGGAATGCCCGCTTGTTTGAGTTTGTTTACAGCGGTCACATCCTGACTTTGACTCGTTACTGAAATAAGAATACCATCGACACGCCCGTTTAAAAGCTCTTTTAAAATGAGATTTTCTTTTTCAACTTGTTCGTGGGTTAAATAAACCAGTACATGAAAGCCTTCCTTTTGGGCTACTGTCTCTACACCATTAATAGCTTGTGCGAAATAACTATCGGCCACTTCGGGGATAACAACAGCAATAGTTTTACTTTTTTTGCCCCGTAAGCTACTGGCGTGGGCATTCGGAATATAATTCCACTCGCGAGCTAGTTTTAAAACCCGTTGTTTTGTTTCCTCACTGATGTCATAGCTATCGCGAAGTGCTTTAGAAACCGTTGCAGTTGATAATTTCAGTTCCCTTGCCAGTTCCTTCATCCCGATGGTTGCCATATCTATGCTTTATATAATTGGTTTTACGTAAACGATTAAGTAAATATATCTAATCAAAAGCGATTTATCCTAAAGGAAATATTGCAAATTTGGGTAAACGATGCTTCGTTGAGTAGTTTAATAGCAAAATAGTTGAGATATAAAGTTGCTCTTTGGTAAGGACTTTGCTTAATATCAACGACAATGGCTAATAGTCAATAACCAACAACGAATAACCAATAACAAGCAACTAATAACTAACAACTAACAACTAACAACTAACAACTAATAACTAACAACTAATAACTAACAACTAATAACGAGTAACCAATAACAAACAGCTAACAACTAATATTATGAACAATCAAACGAATTCAATGGTTAATCATAACCCACTTACAGATTTAGAACATTGGGAGGATGATCTGCTGCGTCGTTACCCCGATCCCGACACGATCGCTACGGCAAAGACAAAAGAGGAATATCGAAATTACGAAGAACCGGCTCGCGATAGTGTGAAAGAATTTTATCGGTTAAATCATACGTATCAAACTTTTGAGTTTGTTGAAAACAAAAAGAAGGAATTCTTGCAATTCAACAAAAAGGAGATGCCGATATGGGAAGCCTTTGATTTCTTAAATCAATTGGTAGACGATTCAGATCCCGATACCGATTTGGATCAGTTTCAACATCTGTTGCAGACTTCGGAAGCGATCCGAGCAGATGGCCATCCCGATTGGATGGTGCTAACGGGGCTCTTTCACGATTTGGGAAAAGTACTCTGTCTATTCGGCGAGCCACAATGGGCTGTTGTCGGTGATACATTTCCGGTAGGTTGCGCTTTTTCGGATAAAATTGTCTATTCGGAGTTTTTTAAATATAACCCCGATTCTCAAAACGAGACGTTTAATACCAAATATGGTATTTACGAACCCAATTGTGGGTTAGATCAGGTGCAACTCTCCTGGGGACATGACGAATACATCTATCAGATGATGAAAGACTATTTGCCCGAAAGCGCTTTGTACATGTTACGTTATCATTCATTCTATGCACAGCATCGAGAGCATGCCTATGATCACTTGCTGAATAAACATGATCAGGAGATGTTCTATTGGGTTAACTTATTTAATCCGTACGATTTATATTCCAAAAGTCCGGTACCCCCTAATTGGAAGGAACTAAAACCCTATTATGAAGACCTGGTAGCCAAGTATTTGCCGCCAAAGCTGAAGTTATAAATTAGCTGTTGTGCGATAATTATGGCAGCGCCATCATTGTAATATCAATCCAATTTCTATATGTTTGTCTTTGACAATAGTGAAGAGACAAAAATGACCGTCCCTCATCCTGTCCAATGCCCCTCTAAACAACGGGCATTGGATAGGATGAGGGAAAGAAATTGAACCTCTTAGAACTTATTCATCCAAATTATTTAACGCTATCCATGCCAAATCAACTCATTTTTTGGGATTATCTCGTATTTGCTTTCTACTTGGTAATAATTGTTTCATACGGATATTGGATTTATAAGAAAAAGAAGAAAAACGAAGCAAATAGTACCAAAAATTTCTTTTTGGCAGAAGGATCACTTACATGGTGGGCCATTGGCGCATCCATCATTGCTTCCAATATTTCAGCCGAACAGTTTATAGGAATGAGTGGTGACGGTTTCTTTGCCGGTATTGCCGTAGCTATCTATGAATGGTTGGGGGCGGCCGTATTAATATTGGTAGCGATCTTTTTAATGCCTGTTTATATCAAGAACAGGATTTATACCATGCCCCAGTTTTTAACGATGCGCTACAATGAGCAAGTAGCGCTTATTATGTCGATTTTCTGGCTATTTCTTTATGTGTTTGTTAACCTAACTTCCATCCTGTACTTAGGTGCGCTAGCGATCAATGGACTGTTGGGCGGTGCTTATTTTCACGAAATTATGATGGTGTTAGCTTTGTTTGCCATTTTCATCACCCTAGGAGGCATGAAGGTGATCGGCTATACCGACGCGATACAGGTTGCCGTGCTAATAATAGGAGGCTTAGCAACCACCTATATGGCTTTAACCATTGTAAGCCAGAATTTCGGATTGGGAAAAAACGCCTTCGCTGGATTTAATGTCTTGCTGCAGCAGGCTCCGGATCATTTCCATTTAATGTTTAAAAAACCTACCGCCGGGGCCCCACAAGAGTATGTTGACAAATATTTAATCCTACCGGCATTTGGTATGTATGCAGCGGGTCAGTGGATCAGTAACTTAAACTATTGGGGTTGCAATCAGTATATTACGCAACGAGCCTTAGGGGCAGATCTAAAAACCGCGCGAACGGGAATCTTATTTGCCAGTTTGCTTAAAATTTTAATGCCGGTTATTGTTATGTTGCCTGGAATCATTGCTTATGTATTATACAAAAATGGCATGCTGCCTGCTATGGAAGGACAGAATAAAGATGCTGCCTATGCGTCTATATTGACATTTCTGCCTGCCGGGCTAAAGGGGCTGGCGGTGGCGGCCTTAACCGCTGCTATTGTAGCTTCATTGGCGGGAAAGGCTAATAGCATATCCACCATATTTACCATGGACGTATATAAGAAGTATTTGAATAAACGTGCTGACGAAGAGCGTATGGTGAGAACGGGTCGTATTGCTGTCGTTGTTGCGATGCTTTTAAGTATTGCGTTTACTTGGAATGATCTGTTAGGTATAAGTGGAGAGGGTGGCTATACTTTTGTGCAAAAATATTCAAGCTTTATCAGTCCCGGTGTGTTGGCCACCTTTTTGTTGGGTATGTTTTGGAAGCGTACCAGTGGCGCGGCCGCTGTAGTCGGTATATTAACCGGTTTTGCTGCTTCTATTTTCTTTAACCAATTGGCGGTACCCCTGCTAGGACCTGAAACATGGTTATATTCAGCTTTTAAAAACTCCGAAGGCGTGTATGAGATACCCTTTTTTATATGTTTAGGTTGGTCTTTCTTTACGACGGTACTTGTCATGATAGGTGTAAGTTTAGCCGGCCCGAAAATCAGTCCAAAAGCCTTTTCACTTGACAAAGCGATGTTTAAGCTGGAGCCGTCTACTATTATTTTAAGTATTACTACTATTTTATTACTATCCGTCATTTACGCTAGATTTTGGTAAATATATACAGAGCTTGCTAAGCCGTTTTTATCATATACAATTTTTAAGAAGCACCACCAATTATAAACCGAACGATGCCTTTAATGAAAGCTTAACATATAATAAGGGTTGAGCTAAAAGTGGCATTTTAATTTTGAGGCCATGCAGTTAACGGAAGAGCTAAAGCAAGGCGACTGGACCGCCTTTAATGCTGTTTATAAGCAATACCATCAACAGCTTTATTTCTTCATTAAAAAAAAGACGAATTCGGACTTTCTGGCGGAGGAAGTCGTGCAGCTTACTTTTATTAAGCTCTGGCAATGCCGTACAGCTGTTAATGGTCATATAGATCTTTCGTTGCAGTTGTTTCATATGGCCCGTCAAGTTATGATTGATGAGCTACGCAAGGAAGCAACGCGCACTAAGCATGAAGGGGTTTGCGCAGCTACGCCCTTTACCGATAACCTCGTCCAAGCAATAGAAGCTAAAGATTTAATCCGGCTTTTTGATAACCAGCTGTCCGATATGCCACAGATTCGTCGACTTATATTTAACCTAAGCCGAGAGAAGGGGTTGAGTCATAAAGAAATCGCCGAAATGATGGGCATTTCTATGAAAACCGTAGAAGGGCATATTACAAAAGTATTGAATCGGTTAAAGCAATATATGTATACCCTGTTCCTTTGATTTACCTGAATTGAAATAGCTGTTCATACTAATGTTAAATAATTGTTAAGTATCAAGGGACTCCCTTCCGGCAAACGTATTGTTTGTATATGAAGGGAAAACAAGATATCAGACGATCTATATGGCGTTGGCCAACACGTTCGATAAAAAGATACTTTACCGAACGAGAATGGGAGACCTTCCGGTCACCGGAGGAACTTGGACAAGAGAAGTCAGATCAGCTATTTGCTTCTATATCCAACAGATTGCAAAAACATGATTCGTCTCGTGTCAATAAGCGCCTACAGGTGTATTGGCCGGGTATATATGCGGCCGCAGCTACTTTCTTGCTTTTGCTAACGGTGATTGTTCTTTGGCGATCCTATATATCGTCGACTACCGAAAAAAAACAGAAACCGCAGGTAGCATCGCTCAACACTGTACCGCAATGGAAAATTTATAACAATACAACAAAAAAGGCGGTCCGTGTGCGCTTACCGGATTCTTCATGGATGGTATTATATGCACATAGTTCCGCAAAGCATTTAGAGAAATTTAATGACGGAGAAAGAGCGTTATTTCTAAGTGGTAAGGCCTTTTTTGAAGTCGCAAAAGATGAACAGAAACCTTTCCGTGTTTACGCAGGAGGATTGAAAACAACCGTACTGGGTACTTCGTTTACCATTAACACGTTGGGCAAAGGAGAAAACACCTATGTGAAACTGCATACGGGCAAAATTCAAATAGAGCCTTTGCAATTATCAAAAAACTTTCGGAAGAAAATTTTATTACCTGGTCAACATTTCACCTTTAACCGCTTGAGACAACGAGAAATTCCGGTTACGCTTGTTTCTAAGCGGAATAAGGACAATGAAATGCGTTCTTTCGAGAAAAGCGGCTTTACGCTCCATTTCAATAAGATGCAATTGAATGAAGTGCTGCAAGTGTTGGCTGAAAATTATCAAGTGGAGATCGTACTTGAGCCGAAGCTTAAAATTGAACATATAAGCTATACCGGCGAAATTAATATGCAGCTCGAACCGATTGATAATGTGTTGGCAAATATTTGTTTGTTAAACGGACTAACACTAGAACCAAATCAGGGCAACAGATTTACTATCCATAAAGGGAAAACACAAATACCATAACCATATCAAACACTTAATTAAATTAATTTCAAAATGAATGTATTAAAGCAACTAAAAACAAGCATTTTGCTGATTACCTGTGTGCTTTGTCAGCATGTTTATGCGCGGCAGGGGCAACCCATGGTATCAGGTATCGTGCAGGACGTGCTGGGCCAACCGCTTATTGGGGTAAGCGTGAAGGCCATTAATCAAAGTAGTGGAAAGAGTTTTCAAGCGAGCACATCTGAGAAAGGACTATTTCAATTCATGCAGATGCCGCTTGGAGGTCCTTATGACTTTGTCTTTAGCTATATAGGCTATCAATCGGACACACTGCGGAATTATCAGCTGAGTGCAGGAAAACAGGTAACATTAAGTGTTAAACTGCAAGAAGAAGCAACAGGTTTAGGTGAGGTCGTTATTGTTGGGTATGGTACAAGTAGCAAGCGCGAAATTACCGGGTCAATTACCTCGGTAAGTAGCGAAGAGTTCAACGCCGGGGTTTTTAGTACGCCCGGGCAGTTATTACAAGGTAAAGTTGCGGGCTTAAACATCACCCGAAGTGGTAATCCAAATGAAAAACCCGCGGTAATTCTTCGAGGCCCTACTACTTTGCGCGCAGGGTCGCAAGAGCCTTTTTATGTAATTGATGGGGTGCCGGGTGCTTCCATTGATTTGGTAGCGCCGGATGATATCGAAAGCATTGACGTATTGAAGGATGCGGCTTCCACAGCCATTTACGGCTCTCGGGCAGCTAATGGTGTAATTATGGTTACCACTAAGAAAGCTAAGGCGGGTGCCACCCGGCTTTCTTATAGTACCTATGTGGCAGCCGAGCAGATTTCCAACACCATTGACATGTTAAGTGGTGAAGATTTGCGTGCCTACCTTGGTGAAAATGGTAAAACGGCTGCCCAAGATGATGGGAGCAATACGGATTGGCAAGAAGAGGTAAGCCGCACAGGTATTTCCCATAATCACAATCTGTCGTTTAGTGGAAGTGGTCAAAACTCTTCCTATGGTGCCAGCGTAAATTACTTAAATAATCAAGGGGTTATTAAAGGCACTTCCATGGAACGATTTATTGTGCGAGGTTATATGGAACAACACGCTTTTAACGATCGCTTAAAGCTCAACTTAAATATTACCAATAGTAACACAGATAGTAAGTTGGTGCCCAATGAGGTATACAGCAATATGCTGACCTATTTGCCAACAGTTGCTGTAAAACAACCGGATGGCTCTTATACCGAAGACTTTTCAGTAACTCGCGGCTATTTGAATCCTGTTTCGTTGATTGACAATAACGATATCCGTCAAAAAACAAAGGTGTTTTTAGCCAGCGGTGGTGCGAGAGTAACTATTCTCGAAGGATTCGATTTTACCACCAATGTGTCTTATCAAGATGAACGGATTGACAGCAATGTCTATTATAACCGATTTTCAGGATTAGCGCAGAATCTAAACGGACGCGTTATCCGAAATACCGTTAGTAATACAAAAAAAATCCTGGAGTCGTTCTTTAATTACAATCGTAGCTTCGGTGAGCATGGCGTAAAACTGTTAGCTGGTTATTCTTGGCAAGAGGATCGTTTAGGAGATGGTTTTCAAACTACTAACCAGGGATTTGTGACGGATGGTTTGTCTTATAACAACCCGGGTTTGGGCGATTCAAACGAAATACCGGTCGATTATGGTACCAAGCGAATTCAGACATTAAGACTCATTTCTTTTTACGGTAGGGCAAACTACCAATATAAAGGCCGGTATCTATTACAAGCCAGCTTAAGAAGAGATGGATCATCCGCCTTTGGCGAAAACAATAAATGGGGTTTGTTTCCAGCGGTATCCTTAGGGTGGTTAATTGATCAGGAGGCGTTTATGCAAGCATTACCGGTTGTCAGTAGCCTGAAATTACGTGCCGGTTACGGCGTTTCCGGCAATTCACAAGGATTCAACGTGTTTACATCCAGATTCCTTTATGCAGGTACAGGGCGTTTTTATTATAACGGTCGCTTCGTTAATGCGATTGGACCTTTCCAAAATGAAAACCCCGATTTAAAGTGGGAACGAACAGCTACACTTAATATCGGGTTGGATTTTGGTTTGTTTAACAATAAACTTTCCGGTTCGGTGGATGTTTATGACAAGCGTACCTCCGATTTGCTATGGACTTATCCCGTATCAGCTACGCAATATTTTGTACCTGAATTGACAGCTAATGCCGGTGAAATGTCCAATAAAGGAATCGAGCTCGCTTTGCAGGCTACTCCGGTTAACCGAAATGGTTTTAGCTGGACAACAGCTATTAATCTGGCGCATAACCGCAATAAAATGACATCACTGAGCAATGATAATTTTGAATTGCCGCTGATACAAACCGCTTACTTAGGAGGTAGAGGACAATCGGGGAATGCTTCGCAGCGTGTACAAGAAGGTTATGCATTGGGTTCCATCTATACATGGCGTTATGCCGGAAAGAACGCCGAGGGTGTATCGCAGTTCTATGATAAAGATGGGAACTTAACAACTGCACCAACGTCAAACGACTTTTATTATATCGGTAATGCGCAACCTAAACTGATTTATGGTTGGAACAATACCTTTAAGTATAAGAGTTTTGACTTAAATTTCTTTCTCCGCGGAGTTACCGGTAATAAAATTATCAATGCAACCCTAGCCGATATGAATGCGCCTAATAATGCTACGCAAACGAATATACCACAGTTTACCTTAGATGAGCAGGAGCCTATTAATGATAACAATGCCTATTTGCTGTCGGATCGTTTTGTTGAGAGCGGGAGTTATCTGCGTTTAGATAACGCGACCTTAGGTTATAACTTTAAGAAGGACAAAAGTATGATTCGAATATATGTGGGTGCTAATAACTTGTTTGTTATTACAAATTATCGAGGAATTGACCCTGAGATTAGCATGGGTGGGATAGAGCCGGGAATTGATAATCGCAATTATTACCCCAAAACTCGCTCCTTCATGTTGGGTTTAAACGTGAATTTTTAATGGAATTTAATGTTCAATAAAGTAGACAGCAATATGATAAATAATGATGGTTGTATTGCACTAAAGATATACAAGATGAAAAAAAGAATATTTTTAATCGCCATGTTTATTGGGATGATAGCTGCAAGCTGTACGAAGCTGGACGTACCTGTTGAGTCGGAGCTGACTCCTGATAATTTTCCAAATACACCGGAAGCTTTTGTGGCTGCAACAGGACCCATTTATACACAGCTGAGGTCTGGTTATGCTGTTAACTATTGGCGTATGCAGGAACTTTCTACCGATGAAGCTATTATCCCTGCAAGAGATGGGAATTATGATGATGGTGGGCAATATAGGATGCTGCATAAACATAATTGGAATCCGGACCATCCAACGATTAAAGCGGTTTGGGAATGGGGCTTTGGTGGTATCCAAACGTGTAATCGGCTGTTGGCACTGTTCGAAGATGCAGTAGAGAGTGATTCTAAGAGACAAACCCTAGCGGAGATTCGGACTATGCGAGCGCTTTTCTATTTTTTTATGATGGATTTATATGGAAATGTACCCATTTCGATTGCTTTCGGTTCATCCGAACAACCAGCTACTTCAAGTCGTTCAGAGGTCTTTAATTTTATCGAAACGGAGTTGTTGGCTGCGGTTCCTGATTTATCGGTCGAGACAGGTATGTTGACTTATGGTCGTCCAACTCGTTGGCTAGCCTATGTAATGCTGCAGAAACTTTACTTAAACGCCGAATATTATACGGGTACGCCGAAATATACAGAATCGGTGGCGTACGCTGATAAGCTCCTGACTGAATCAAATTTTTCACTTATGAGCGATTTTACAAGCTTGTTCATGCCGGATAATGGTCCAAACAGCGAGACCATCTTTGCAGTGCCTTATGATGCCAATGTGGCTCCGGGAAATCAATTCTCACGATTCGGATTGCATACAGCTCTACAAGACAAATACGATTTGCCCTTTAGACCGAGTATTGCCTTAAGCACTATCGCCGATTTCTATCGTTTGTTTAATCTAGCGGGCGACAAACGCAATGAGACTTGGCTGGCTGGAAAACAAGTAGATTTTGATG
The DNA here is from genome assembly GCF_054130995.1 of Olivibacter sp. SA151. NCBI lineage: Bacteria > Pseudomonadati > Bacteroidota > Sphingobacteriia > Sphingobacteriales > Sphingobacteriaceae > Olivibacter > Olivibacter sp. SA151. Next base: position 1,356,875 of record NZ_CP096391.1, read on the forward strand.
GTAATCCGATTTTGGTCAAAACAACCAATAAAGGCTTAGATGCAAGCTATAGCGGGCCGGACCCAGGGAAAGAAATTCAATGGCAATTGGAATTTACGCCCGAAATGCCTTTACGTTTGGAAGCTACGATGGACGTCGGCAATGATGAACTTGGCAAAGCCCGCGGTGTACGTTCAATAAAGTACTACCCCGATAAGAATACGCATCCCAGCAATCGTGATTCTAACAATGATGTGCCGGTATTTCGTTTGGCGGATGTTTATCTAATGAAAGCCGAGGCGATTCTCCGAGGTGCCGCGGCAACCACCGTAAAAGGTGAATCACAAACGGCAGATGTACTTGTAAATAAGATCCGTAGGCGTGTGGGCGCGGATGAAGTAATGGGTATTACTTTAGAAACTCTTCTAAACGAACGAGCAAGGGAGTTTGCTTGGGAAGCTTGGAGAAGGAATGATTTGATACGCTTTGGTAAATTTGAAGATGCTTGGGGATTTAATCCCGGAGGGCAAGCACCAACCTATCGCATTTATCCGGTGCCTACCAGCGAAATGAGATTGAATACGAAATTAATACAGAATCCTGGCTACTAGCCCGCTAAATCTGTCTTAAAACCGAGCCGTTCTGCAAAGAACGGCTTTTTTTATAAACAATTGTTAAGTAACGGTAAGTGCCGGTTTTTACTCTTTGTTTTTCGGTTTAATAACTTTAAATGGTTGTTTTTTAGTAGTTTGATTTGTTTTTAGCTAGTCTATGTTTGGAGTTAACCAAAATTTAATATTTAAATAGTTTACTAATAATATACAAAGTTTAATATTGTTGTGTTTAAAAACACCTAATGTTAAAAGTTTGTTTATGTTAGTTCAACCTTCATCTCAGTTACGGCAGAAATCAATACTATTACTCCTGTTGACGGTTCTTTATGGCTATTCCTTCGGGCAATCTCCCGTAGTCAGCGGAAAAGTAACCGATTCGCTGACCGGTGAAACCATTCCCGGCGCGACCGTTCGTAACATGAGCACCGGAAAAATGGTGTCAACCGATCAAAATGGAAATTTTAATGTTTCGGCAAATTCGGCTGACTCGCTACAGATTGCCTTTATTGGCTATTTGACCAAGCGTATGATTGTCGATACAAAAAAAGAACTTATTATTGCCCTCGCACCTAATCAACAGGGTCTAAATGAAGTAGTCGTTACCGCACTAGGTATTAAAAAGGAAAAGCAGGCGGTTGGTTATTCTATTCAGGAAGTAAAAGGGCAGGATTTAGTAAAAGCGCGTGAGCCGAGTGCTATTTCCAATTTGGCAGGTCGGGTTGCCGGTCTCACGATCACACCAAGCACCAATCTCTTCGGTAACCCCGGTATTACTTTACGAGGGCGTAATAATGTGTTAATTGTAGTTGATGGTATGCCCATTAATACAGATTCCTGGAATTTAAGTCCTGATGATATTGAGTCGTATTCTGTATTGAAAGGCGCTAATGCTGCCGCTCTATATGGTAACAGAGGGCAAAATGGTGCGATTGTCATTACTACAAAACGTGCCAAGGCTCGAGACAAAGGCTTTCAAGTCGAATTTAATTCGAGTACCCAATTACAGACCGGTTATAATGCGATACCAAAAATTCAAACAGCGTACGGTCCCGGTTCCAATTATGAATATGCTTTTAAAGACGGTAGAGGGGGTGGGATTAATGATAATGATTACAATATTTGGGGGCCGCGTTTCGAGGGGCAACTGATTATACAGTATAACAGTCCGCTTGACCCGCAAACCGGCGAACTGGTGCCATTGCCTTGGACGGCCAAAGGAAAAGACAATTTAAAGGAGTTTCTGGAAAATGGTTTATTAAGTACAAATAACCTGGCTATTTCCACTAAAGGAGATCGGGGAGATTTCCGATTGTCGGCATCCCAGATGTTTCAGAAAGGCACTACACCTAACACAAAATTAGGAGGAACCAACGTAAATCTCTCCGGCGGTATTAATGCCGGCAGTAAGCTTCGCTTTGATGCGAGTATCAATTATAATAAACAATATTCACCCAACTATCCGAATTTAGCTTATGGTCCGCAAAGTCCCATTTATATATTAACGCTTTGGGGAGGCGCGGATTACGATATCAATGATCTCCGAAATTATTGGCAACCGGGCAAAGAGAATGTACAACAATATAATCGAGAGTATACGATTTACGATAACCCTTGGATGACAGCTTATGAAAACCTGCGAACTTATGATAAAGATGATATTTATGGACATATCATGATGAACTATAAGTTAACGGAGAAGCTGTCTTTCAATGCTCGTACGAGTGTTAGTACTTGGAACCGGAATCGCACAATTAAAATCCCGATATCAGCCAACTTATATGGCTACACTATTGGTGGAAGTAGAGTGGGGGGCTATCAGGAAACGTATGATACCTTTTGGGAAAACAATACGGAAGCGTCCTTAAAGTATCAAGACCGGTTTTTTGAAGATATTGGTTTCACGGGATCCATTTTCGGGAACTTGCGAACCGTGAGCGCTAAATCGCTGTTTGCACGGACTGACCGTGGATTAACGGTACCGGGAGTGTACGACTTGAGTAATTCGGTTATGCCTACCATTGCCACTAACGATAGGGCTTCCAGACAGGTTGGAAGTGTATATGGTTTTATTGATCTCGACTACAAGAGTTTATTGTATTTAAGTTTGACCGGGCGTGTTGACAAATCATCCACTATGCCCCTAAAAAACAACACCTACTTTTATCCATCGGCGTCTCTTAGTGCTATTATCTCCGAAATGATTAGCATGCCCAAAGCGATAACATCCTTGAAAGTGCGCGGTGCTTACGCCGACGTTGCCAGTGATTTTGTGGACGAAGATGCCCAGTACGATATCTACAAGTTGTTACCCTTTTATAGTAATTATGGGAGATGGGAAAATACCTATACCGGCGTTAATTATACCGGTGTATTGCCTAATCCTGATTTGTTGGCGGAACGTGTGAAGACATTTGAGCTAGGGCTTGAGGCTAGATTTTTTAATGGACGACTAGGCGTAGATGCAGCTGTTTTTAGAAATTTAGAAGGGCCGCGGATTATTGAGCTTGCTACATCCCTAACATCGGGTGTCAGTGCTCGACAGACAAATGGTTTAACGCTCTTACGCAAGGGGCTGGAGTTAAGTGTAGATGGTACGCCCATTGCCCGTGATAATTTCTCGTGGAATGTGCTTGTCAATGCCTCGACGAATCATGCCTGGTTACATGAAATTGACGGCGTGCAAAATCGTTATGGAAATATCCATGTCGGCGAACGATGGGACAGTTATTATATAAAAGATTTCCAACGGGATGATGAAGGGAAGCTTATTGTAGGGACAAACGGTCTACCTGCCTATAATCCTTATATGACGAAAATAGGACACAGCGATAATAACTGGGCTGTCAGTGTTAACAACACCTTCAAGTATAAGGCCTTTAGCTTAAGTTTTATGTTCGATGGCCGATTTGGTGGTTTGATAAAGAATGTACAAGACGCCAAACAGTGGGGATCAGGCACTCATCCGGAATCTGCCAATGAGTACCGTTTAAAGGACTGGCAAAATCGAGATGTGGACGGGTATAAAGGTAGTGTTATGACGGACGGCGTAAAAATCGTCAGCGGTCAATTGAATGCCGATCAAGATGGGAATGTAATTTCTGACACACGTGTTTTCGCTCCAAATGATATTCCGGTATTATGGCAAGCGTGGGCGACCAATTATTATCAATCCGATCCCATTGCAACGAAGAAAAGAACCTTTGTAAAGCTGCGAGAGATTGTGTTGAGCTATAACTTCCCGTCATCCTTTCTCAAACGGACCAAGTTCTTTGATACGGCAAGTGTCTCTTTAGTCGGGCGCAATCTGTTCTATTTTACAGGCAAAGGGACGCAAAATATGGATCTGGATCAGTTTACAGGTTCTAGTTCTGATTACCAGACGCCATCTGTCAAGAGTTTTGGCATCAACCTCAATGCAACTTTCTAATACTTCCATGGACCCGAAAAATATACTAATGAAAACCTTCCAATCAATAACGCTCATTTTGCTGCTAGCTTGCATGGTGAGTGCCTGTAAAAAAATTGAAGATCTACAAAAAGATCCGGCCGCCGTTTATGACCCCGCGCCTAAACTTATTTTCACCGGATTATTGATGCGTGCTTCCGATGCGCCTTGGAGCCAAGATCAGCGTCACAATCAATACATGACGCAGAATGAGGCCTATTATGCCGGGCAGCCTTATAATTGGACTACCGGATCCTATGAGGAGGCATATGGCACACTCCGCGACGTAAATCGCATGGAAGTGGAGGCGCGAAAAGCCGGTGAACTCGGTGCTGTTTATCTCAGTATGGCTAAATTTTTCAAAGCCTATTTTTTTTGCCGGGCAACTGCCATGTTTGGTGATATACCGATGTCAGAAGCTATTAAAGGAGAGGCTGACAACAACTTTCAGCCCAAATATGATACACAGCAAGCGGTATATGCACAAGTGTTGAACTGGCTAGAGGAGGCTAATACCGAGCTTGAGGCGCACGCGGCGCGGGGCGCTTCGTTAGAAGGCGACTTTTTTTATGACGGGCAAATTGATAAGTGGCGCAAGTTGGTGAATTCGTTTAAATTGAGGGTATTGATGGATTTGAGTAAGCGTGCGGATGATACGCCTGACTTACGTGTAAAAGAACGTTTTGCCGAGCTATTAGCCAATCCATCACAATTTCCGCTTATATTATCCAATCAGGATAATTTTCAGTTACGATACAACACCATCAACATGTATCCTTTATGGCCTTCAGATGGTATCGTCATTAAGCGAGATGCACGTAATACGTTAGGCGCTACATATGTAGATATTCTAAAGGAAAGCAGAGATCCGCGCTTACTAATTCAGGCGCTTCCGGCAGAAGGGCTCCGTGCTGATCCCGGTAATCCTTTTACCGCTTTTCAGGGAGGAAAAACCGGTGATCTACAAAGCACACTCTTGAAGCAGGCTACCGAGGGCCAACTTTCAATGATCAATTTTGATTATTGGGTAACTTCCCCTTCCGGTATTCCGGCCATACAGCTCGGAGCCTCAGAAGTTCAATTTGCTTTGGCCGAAGGTGTTAATCGTGGATGGGCGGCAGGCAACGCTGCGGAACATTTTAAATTAGGTATCGAAGAGTCCATGAAATTCTATGGTGTGCCTGCTGATCAAATCAGTACATTCTTAGCGGGCAATCCCTATAAGGGAAATAATGAAGATGGTCTTCGGCAAATTTTAACACAAAAATATGTAGCCTTCTTCGAAAACTCCGGAAAACAGGCCTTCTTTGAACAGAGACGCACAGGAGTTCCAACATTCAGTGTTGGGCCTGCAAACGCAAATAACAATGAAATACCAAAAAGATGGGCTTATCCAACTGCGGAATATAGTACCAACGAAGCGAATTTAAAAGAAGCGCTTCAACGACAATTCAAGGGTTCTGATACCCAGAATGATGTCATTTGGTCGATTAAATAGTAAGCAAATTCATTATCTCTCATGAATTATCAAAGAAGAAATTTTTTAAAAGGAGCAGGCTTGTTGTCGGCTTCTTCTTTACTTGCTTTTGCCAATCTAAGCGCTTTTGCCGCTGAGAAAAATAAGAAAAACATAAAACGGGCACTGCGGATTGCGCATCTTACAGATATCCATTTGCTTAACGAAGCTAATCCAAAAGCTGCCTTTGCCAAAGTGTTAAAGGATGTAAATACATTAAGTGATAAGCCGGACTTGATTATTAACACAGGTGATTCACTTATGGACATGAATAATAAAACAAAGGAAGAGGTAACCAACCTTTGGACAGCCTGGGATGAAGTTATTCAATACAATCATCTGCCGGTCAAAAGTTGTATCGGTAATCACGATGTCTGGTACCTTTCTTCGGAGCATGCAGCATACGGGACGTCAAAGGACGATGCGTATTATGGAAAACAATGGGTTAAGCAGAAGTTGGGATTACCTGGTGAATATTATACTTTTGATAAGGGGGGATGGCGATTTATTGCCTTGGATAGTATTCATTATGTAACTGATAAGGGTGGCTATACTTTTGGAGAAGAGCAACTCGAATGGTTAAAAGATCAGTTGTCAAATACACCGAAAGATATGCACGTACTGATTTTTTCGCACGTACCTATTATATCCGTTACTCCCCTACTTTATGCCGCACAACGTAAACCTGCCAAAGAACTCGGCTTCCCAGGGGGGGATCAACACGTGGACGTAATGGACGTAAAAAAAATATTCAAGGAAAGTGGCAAAGTTAAAGTTGCGCTCAGCGGCCATGTACATTATGTAGACCAAGTGGATTATTTGGGTGTCTGTTATTATTGTGGCGGAGCCGTTTCGGGGAATTGGTGGAATGGCGTTTTGGATGATTTCCCGCCCGCATATTCTATATTGGACTTATACGAAGATGGCTCGAGCCGATACGAAACCATTTATTATTAACCGAAACAGATTAACATCAATGTTCCTACGGATTAACATGACTTAGTTCTTTATTCTTAACAAAAAATTAACATAAACATTGTTTATTTATAATAAACAATGTTTATAATTGTCTTATAAATGGAATTGGTTTTTTATCGATTAAAACAATGCAAGCAAAATTTGATCTTATTGTTGTAGGAAGTGGTATTTTGGGAACCTTTCATGCTTACCATGCGCTTCTGAGAGGATTAAAAGTGCTTTTACTCGAGAAGGATAACTACCCTGTAGGCGCAACCGTGCGAAACTTCGGTCAGGCCGTACCTTCCGGCATGGTGGATCAATGGTTTTGGTATGGTGTAAAAGGACTTGAAGTTTATCAAGCACTCCAGAAAGAATTTGATATTTCGGTGCGCAATAATGGAAGTGTTTACATTGCTTCTGATAAAGACGAACAACAACTTATTCACGAACTAAAGACGCATTATGACACTGTAGGATATGCCTGTGATTTGCTGAGCAGTGATCAAGTGCTGAAAAAATACCCGGCTATTCGATCGTCTTACGTGCAAGAAGCGCTGTTTTTTCCTCAAGAAGTAAGTTTAGAACCCGACAAGATGATTCATCGAGTACATGCCTATATGCAATCGCGGTTTGAAAATTTAACACTTAATTATAATGCACCGGTAATTGGTGCCGAGCAATTAAACGAAGGTGTTTGCGTAAGAAGATCGAATGGCACATCTTACTTGGGGGCTAAGTTGGTGATCTGTAATGGCAATGAGTTTAAACTACTCTTTCCGGATATCTTCAGTGCCAGCGGACAAATGGTTAGTAAATTACAGATGCTGCGTACGGTTCCAATGCCGAAAGTTGAATTGGAAGGTAATATTTTGACAGGATTGACCATTAGACGCTATGAAAGTTTTGAAATGTATTGTCCCTCATTTAACCAAATTGGCACGCCCGAGCATTATCTTGAACTTAAAAAATGGGGTATTCATATACTATTCAAAAAGGCAACTGACGGAAGTTTTATTATAGGTGATTCACATGAATATGCCGATTCGAATCAAGTGGATGATTTAGGCTTTCAAATTAGTTCTTACATCAATCGGTTGATGCTTAATGAGGCGCAACGTATTGTCAATTTCGATGTACAACAAATCGCCGGTAGCTGGGCAGGGTATTACCCGCAACACCCTGAGAAGAATATTGTGGAAATAAATGTAACAGATGACATCCACATCCGTACTTGTATTGGAGGAAAGGGCATGACGGCAGGAATAGGTTACACGGAAGCCAGTATTCAGCAACTCTTCGATCATTAGGTACGAATCGTCAATACACAATGGAAAATACAAAGAAAAGTAACGTGACAACCTGGTTGTCGCGCACATCGGATATTGCCTTTATTTTATGGTGTTCCATCGCCGCTTTCGGAGCGTACTTTTGCATGTATGCTTTCCGTAAACCTTTCAATACCGGTCATTACGACGGCTTGCGTCTTTTTGGTATGGACTATAAATCTGTTCTTATCATTGCGCAAGTGTTTGGCTATATGTTGTCCAAGTTTATCGGTATCAAGGTAATTGCCGAGCTAAAAAGCGCCCAACGTGTTTGGCTGATTATTTCACTTATTCTAGCGGCTGGTCTCAGCCTATTGCTGTTTGCCCTTGTTCCCTTTCCATACAATTTTATCTGCTTATTTCTAAACGGGCTCCCTTTAGGGATGATTTGGGGGATTGTTTTTAGCTTTCTAGAGGGGCGACGATTTACGGAATTATTAGGTTTCGGTTTAAACATAAGTATCATCGTGGCATCCGGCGTACTCAAAACGATATACGTTTTTATACAACAACAAATTCACATTAGTGAATTTTGGATGCCTTTTATTGTTGGTGCGCTGTTCTTTCCCTTTTTTCTATTATTTGTATGGATGCTTGCCGTTATTCCCGTACCTAACGAAAAGGACCGACTATTGCGAACGGAAAGGATACCCATGGATAAAGAAACAAGGAAGCATACGATGGCACTTTATGGTGTCGGAGTAGTGACAATCGTTGTCGTATATGCATTTTTAACCGTTATGCGTGATTTCCGTGATAATTTTTCGGTAGAGATCTGGGATGAAATCCAACCAGGCTACGTGGGGACTGTTTTTGCCACCACCGAGATTATCAGTAGTATAGTTGTGATTCTGTCAGTGGGTTTGATTGCCTTTATACGAAATAATCACAAGGGTTTTCTGTGCACACTCATATTAATGGTTTTTGGTGTGCTTTTGAGTGGTACCGGTACACTGCTCTTTCAAATGCATTACTTAAATGCTTACTCTTGGATGATGTTATTAGGAATTGGGCTGTTCCTGGCTTATACACCGGTACAAACAGTCCTATTTGAACGAATTATTGCACTGTTTAAGCTGAAAGCAAATGCTGGTTTTTTTGTATACATCTGCGATTCTGCTGGATATCTCGGAAGTGTAGCGCTTCTTTTATTTAAAGAATTCGGCTTACCGGGTGTGAGGTGGTCATCTATACTAATTTATTTTTCTTACGCCATTACCCCCATTTGCCTAATTCTCCTCCTTGCCATATTTATTTTTTTTACGGATAAGTTAAGGTCGAAAAAAAAACAATCGGTTCATGCTGAAGCGGATATCATACTAAAATAAATCCATCCAAATGAGTGCAACACAAAAGATACAAAGCACTTAGGCGGAAATTGCTCGATATTTTTAGTTTTACATTCAATAACCTACAATGATTAGGTGTCGGATTAATACTAAAACAACAGCTAAAACAATGTTTAAAAAAATTGTAAAAAAAACGAGTGTGCTTGCATTCGTAAGTGCTTGTCTTGCCTGCTCATCACCTGCAAAGAAAGAGCCGAAAACAGCCAAACTTACACTAGAACCGGGTTTTTCGGCTACTGTTATTGCAGACTCTTTAGGCGCGGCGCGTCACATTGCGGTCAGTCAGCAAGGCGATGTATACGTTAAATTGAATAATTTAAAAGATGGAAAGGGAATCTATTGTTTGTCAGACACGGATCGTGACGGGACGATCGACAAAACAGTCGCTTTTGGTGATTATACCGGTACAGGTATTTTAGTCGATCAAAAATATCTGTATGCATCATCTAACACAACTGTATATCGATATAAGCTCGATCAAAATCAGCAGGTGACTGATGTGGACCACCCTGAGGTTATAGTTAAAGGGTTGGTTGCGCATGCCGTTGATGGTGCAAAACCGCTGGTGATAGATAAGGAACGGAATTTATATGTAGCAGTTGCCTCCTATTCAGATGCCTGTGCAGACGAAACAAAAGACGGGAAATCTTGTCCTTTACTAGATTCCGTAGCAGGTATTTGGCGATTTGACGCCGATAAGGTAAATCAGGAGTACAGCGATGGTGAACAGTATGCAACGGGATTAAAGGGGGTGATGGGATTTGCATGGAACGATGTTTCCAATTCACTTTATGCCTTACAGCATGGCCGGGGCAATTTTCATGAAAAGTTTCCGCAATATTTTGATGCAACCTATTCGGCTACCTATCCCGCTGAAACGTTATATGAGCTAAAAAAAGGGGCTGATGCGGGCTGGCCCTATATTTACTACGATCATATTCGGCATAACAAATTACTGGCTCCCGAATTTGGAGGGGATGGTAAAAAAGAAGGTGATAGTAAGTACTTGGAGCCCGCTTTGGCATTTCCAGCACACCTAGGGCCAAATGCGATGCTCTTCTATACAGGGACTATGTTTCCTGAGAAATATAGGAACGGCGCTTTTATTGCTTTTCATAATCAATCGCCGGAACTGCATAAGGGTTTCTGTGTCGCCTTCGTGCCTTTCAAGAATGGTAAGCCGACAGGGAATTGGGAGGTTTTTGCGGACGATTTTGCAGGAATCGACTTGAAAAATCCGACGGGCCCCAGTCAACATAAACCGTGCGGATTGGCTCAGGGTCCGGATGGAGCTTTGTATGTAAGCGATGACCTGCAGGGAACCATCTATAAAATTACTTATAACGCTAAAGGATGACAACTACTTTTTCTGCTGAACGCTTTAGTTTCGATTTAACACACAAATGAAAGTGTTTATATTAAAGGAACGATTTTTTTAATCAACTTTTTCTTGGCAAAAAGTTGAACAAAACCCAAGGCTGTGTAGGCTACCTTGCAACTGATGGCAAAGCATCAACGGCACGTATTGGAGCCGTTTCACTTCCTCAATCCGCTTGGATACTGCACAATGAGCAGGAGTGCAAATGCTTTGCTGCTCGTTGCTGCGGTATCCTCCAAGGCCGCTTTTCCCACGCACAAGGCTATATTTAGGGCTGAAGATGTAATACATTGGTTAAAAGTAAAAGCCCTCGTTCTGCCAAAATATCGCCTAGGAAATTTGCGGTTTGCACGTTGATGCACTGCCGTTGTAGCAAAGTTCCAAGCGATGAGTTTTTGCGTCACTTTTTGCGGAAAAAAGTGACTAAAGAAAACGTTCTTTTTTTAAAGCGATTTCCCCATGTGGATACCTCATTTTTTCACTGTTTGGTATACTGTTTACTATACAATATCGACACACCTACACTAGGATTCCTTTTATTTCGTATTAAGCTCCAAAGGGGGCGTAATGCAGAAGAAGAATAGAAGAAAGAGAATAATAACTATAGCCAAGGAAAGTGTTGATGCTTATCGTAACAGAAAGCAGTTAATTTTATCATTAGCCAGTCTACTTCTTATTGGAGGAGTGATTTATACGTACCTGATGGCGCGTGTAACGCTTGGCAATAAAACTGAAGTGAAACAAGTGATAACAAGTAAAAGTGCCTTGTTGCAATTAGAAGATAGTTTATCGCTGACCAATAAACAACTTTTACAATTAAATACGCAGGTTGAAGAGCAACTACGTGCTGAACGAAGTGAATTACGGCCTATTAATGAAAATGGGGCTAATAAAGTTTCAAAGACCAACAAGCAGCTTATCATTAGAAAAATAGAAGCGATCTTAAAATATTTGAAAACTCCACTTAACCAATTTAACCAATTACCGGCGTATTTCATCAATAACGCTTCTTTAGAACAACAGATTAGATCGTATAATGAAGAGTTGGCTAAGCTACAGCAGGTGTATAAAGAAAAATCGAAATACGATACCTCTTATTTTATCCCAATTGAACGTTCGCGAGATGATCTTATTAACAAACTGGACACTGAAAAAAGGGAGCTCCTTAAGCCAAATAGAGTCCCACAGCGTAAAAGGTTCTATACGCGGCAACCTTCTGAAAAACTCATCGCCCTTTTCAATAGCCGGGATTCAATCACGGAGATTTATTCAGATCAGCTTGAGCGATATCAAAAAAAATTAAGTCAAACACAAGTAAGTGATTTAATGGATTCATTGGTAGCACCTCAGATTCAAACGGTGCAACCCGCCGAGATCTCTCGGTACATATTACTTCCCAACAGTGCATTGAAATGGTTATGGGTTGTTTTGTTGCTTGCTGTTTTTGTAGGGATCATACCCTTTTTTATTGGCTTTTTTAGAAGGTATAAATCCCCCATTGTAAAGCGGCTCGAAGACCTTGACATCTCGCTTCGAACAGAAAGCAGTAAGCTGGAGCTAAATAAAAATGTAAATCAAGAGCTTGTTGCCTTTAACTACGGAGAACTCATTCAAGAAGTTGAACGTTTAGCAAAAAAGCCAAGTCTTATTGTCTTTAACTCTGTTGAGGCAGAAAAAGAACAATATATAATAAGTGTACAACTTGGAGCTTTATTGGCGAAGCTTGGAAATGAAGTGCTTCATATAAATCTCTCAAATCAATTTGATCGACAATATATGGATAACGTATATACATACGATTTTATTGAGTTTATTGGCAACGCTGAGCGTATAAAGAATCAGCTTTGTCAAACGATGGAGAAGAAAACGGAAGGCCCGGTACTGGTTAATATTGTTAAAACGTTTCGAACGGGCGACGTGAAAGGCGAATCCGGCTTGAATGACTACGGGAGCTTACAGCATTTTTTTGCGAAGGCAGGGTTAAAAGAAATACTCTTAACGCTTAAGCAACACTTTAATTATGTTATCATTGGTACGCCTGATTTTTTAGCGCTTGACTCCTCTTTATTGGCTGTTCCTCAAAAAGAAATAAACGTTTATGTCTTCAAAGCAGGAATCACACAAAGAAAATCCGCAAACATGTTGTGTAAACTAAGTGAGTCCGAATCGACAGCAACGATTCATGTATTAGACTTTTCAGAAAAAACGATTCAACAAATCTCGCCAAATTTGCTGGCTAAAACGAAGCAAATAAAAACCTTAGCATAAATGAGTAGGATGTCTATACAACACCGTGCAAATATAAAAGCTAATACGGTGAATCGCGGATTGCGATCTTGTTGATTTAAGGTTCGGATAGATTGTTAATACGCTCGAATTTGTGGCAGGAAATATTCCGGTGTGGGTGTGTTTTTCTTGTAAATTTCTTCGGGGGCGTCCAGAATCCAGTGTTGGTGGGAAAAATATCTCCAGGAAGTTGCCGCTAAATCAACGGTGGGATCAATAAATGGGTAATAGGGGCTACCATTTACGGAAACCATACTTTGCGCAAATACCGAAACTACTTGTCCTCTTTGCTTATATTCCTTTGCTAAGCGCTGGGCGAATTGCCAAATAGCATCCGGGGCTGTACTGACAAGGTGTAGTTGATGGGGCATTACGTATTCGTTTAACCGAATCTGTTCTTTCTTACCGGTTTCTTTATTAACAACGTAAAATGTGATCTGTCCGGATTTTCGTCTGAGCATCATACGCCATGCCAGGCGATGGCCTTCTTCCGTCCAGAGTACGTCACCTGCTATTAGGTGATGGCGCAACGGTAAATAGAGTTGCCAGAGTACATAAGAAGCCAATAGAAGCAATAAATATTTGCTCAAAGGGCGGGGAGGAGATGAAACGACACGATATGGATTATTCGTCAAATATTGTCCAAATCGCTTTCGAATTAATTCAGGTGGAAAACAAAATATAGCTAATGCTAAAGCAAAATAAGGGAAGATACCGATGTGTAAAGTGATTGAATTGAAAATATGAAATAGCAGTGCGGCGATAAATGCAATAGTACGTGTAGGTTTCCATAATAGAAGGGGTATTACCAGTAGATCAAAGCCAATGCCAAGCCAGGATAATAGTCGTGCAAAATTTTCAGAAGAAAGTAGGTCGGCGAAATGACTCCAGGAAAAATGTGTACGGTACCAAGTTGACGAATCGGAAAGTCGTAAATGCAAATATTGTCCATTGTACCAACCGGGATATAACTTTGCAATACCGGCAAAAGTGTATACAATCAATAATTGAGTAACAAATAAATAGCGTTGCCAATTAAACATGCTTTGCTGACCTTTTGTACGTCCTCGTCTAACATCCAGTGAAAGTGCGCGATTCGCCGGCATAAAAACCATAAACCATGCAATGAGCATCACTAAATAGTAATGATTGTTGTAGTTTGATTTTTGCATGAAATAAACCAACGACCAACCCAAACTAAACAGGAGAATGCTGACCCGATAACGGTAACCGATTGCGATACAGAGCCCAGATAATCCGAGTACCACAAATAAAAGGTACATGATATCTCCTAATAAAAATTGGGTCCATTCGAAACCAAAAAAGGGGAATGTAAAATTAGGGTCGACGAAGGTTTCCTTTACCCAGCCCGTTACAATAGCCCCCCAACATTCCAGCAAAGCCAAGAGCCCAAAAAATATCCTAAAAAGAATGAGTTGGATATGGTCGATCTTTTTAAAAAGCCAAGGCATCTGCATGGTATCTTCTGTAACCAAACTTACATAACAGATATTAAGTTTGCAAAATTTGCGGCATAGGTTTTCAGGTCATTGCTTTAAAAAAACACAACCATACTGATTGACACTGTATATTGCTTAAAAACAGCCATAAGGTTGCTGTTGAGTTAGAATATGTTCATTAAATACCTATTTTTGGAGGATAACCGTATACGGACTTAACATGAAAAGAAGAAGCCTTTTAAAAGGATTGTCCCTGGCCGGACTGGTTGGTATATATAAACCTTCAACCTTACTTGCTCGTACTGAAATAAATAACGATACAGCGTCGATCAATGGCTCACGCGATCGGGCTTATTGGGTCTCGTTAATGGATAAGATAGCGAGTCCGGTACTTGACAATATGAGTAAAGGCCTGTTACGAAAAAATATGGATATGCGGGTCAGTCCGATATGGGATAACCGCGATATAGGAGTCGGATATTTAGAAGCTTTAGGTCGTTTAGCTGTTGGTATGGGGCCCTGGCTTGCTTTAGAGGAGGTGAATGCCAATGAAAAAGTAATCCAATCACGATTAAAGAAGCAATTGCAGGATAGTATTGCAAAGGGAGTTGATCCGAAAAGCGCAGATTACCTAAGTTGGGACAAAGGATCTCAACCCCTAGTGGATGCTGCTTTTTTAGCACAGGCTTTCGTGAAGGCCCCGAAGGTATTGTGGGAACCGCTAAGCGACGGTACTAAGCAACAATTAATCCACGAATTTAAGCAGCTTCGACGCATAAAGCCTTACGAAAGTAATTGGTTGCTCTTTGCCGCTATGATAGAAAGCTTTCTTTTGGAAATAGGTGAAAATGTGGAGGAAAAAAGAATTGATTATGCTATTGAGAAGATCGTGACTTGGTATAAGGGAGATGGATGGTATAGTGATGGAGCGGTTTTTAGTTTCGACTATTATAATAGTTATGTTATTCAACCCATGCTGGTGGATATTTTACGAGTAAATGTGAAACAGGGGCGCCGTACGCGGGACGAATTTGATCGGGCATATAAACGCATGCAACGATATGCCGAATTTTTGGAGCGCATGATTTCACCGGAAGGAACGTATCCGATCTTCGGAAGATCGGCAACCTATCGTACGGCCATTTTTCAGCCTTTGGCGCAACTGGCCTTAGAAGATGCCCTGCCTGATTGGATTACACCTGCACAAGTTAGGAGTGCAATAACAGCCGTGAAGAGGCGGGTGTTTATTCCGGAGAGCTTTACAAAGGATGGTTGGCTAACTTTAGGGATTATCGGGGATAGGCAAAGTGGTTTGGCAGACAGTTATAGTAATACGGGAAGTATGTATTTAACATCATTATCTTTCTTGCCCCTAGGCTTGCCTGAAAAACATCCTTTTTGGTCGGACCCTTTTCAAGAATGGACCATGTTAAAAGCATGGAAAGGAGAGCCTTTTAGAAAGGATTACCACGTAGATTTTTAAGACTAAAAATAGGTTGTTAAAATGTTTTAGCAGAATGTTAAAATATGTTAAAACCCCAAAAAAAGTTTTGCGATGTACCTGCTCCTTATTATCTTTGTGTCATCATAATTTAGGTTTATAATTGGTTAGTAAAGGTCTTCAATCTCCCCGGTTGGAGACCTTTCGTTTTAGCTAATTGTTAAGTTATACTATCCTTTTGAACAAACCCTCATGTTTAGTAAGCAACCGTGAAGCGTTGTTTAATATGTTGCGGATTTAAAGCTTCGTCAACAATGGCTACGGCCAGATCGTCTACCGTTATCCAACTTCTTCCAGCTTCATCAGCAACCGGATAATCAGCACCGGTTCGATAAGTACCTTTTCGTTCTCTCGGTAGGCCATGGTGCATTTCAGGTGCAGGGCTTATAAATGTCCAGTCGATATCCTGTTCTTGTTTTAGGATGTTTAAGTAATCACGAGAGGCCTGAGCACCGGGTTTCCACTCAGCCGGGAATTCGGGTGTATCAACGATCTGTAAACCTTCAGCAGCATATAGGCTGCCCGCACCTCCAATTACCAGTAATCTCTTTACGCCAGCTTTTTTTACGCCTTCTTGAATAGCTTTTGAGCCGGTTAAGAAATCATTGTACAGGTTTGGATTTGTCCAGCCGGCATTATAAGAACTGATCACAAGGTCGAAACCTTGGAGGGCTTTTACAAAATTTTCTGTATCAAGTACATCAACCTGGGTGATGTGCAGCTTTTCATCCTGTGTATTTAATTTAGAAGGATCTCTCAGCAAGACGGTTACCTCTTGCCCTCTATTTAATAACTCGTTTAAAATAGTTTCGCCAACAAATCCCGTGGCGCCAATTAATGCAATTTTCATTTTATTCGTTTTAAGTTTACGTTATAAGCTTTAACAGCTTGTTTTATATAGATTTTGATGCTTAATTAATTATGCAAAATTTTCCAACCGGCGTGCCAATTATAATGGTTTTTTATTCCCAGTTGCATTAACAGAATCTGCATATTTTCCAATGTTCTACTTTTGCTCAAATTTCCGGCAATCACCGGCCTAAAACCAACTTCTTTCACCAGTGCTTCCGTCTGGCTTAAAGCGGCCTCATCGTCACCCGCTAAAAAGCAATCAGCCACGTGATTTGAAAATACAGGCTGACCAAAATTGGCTGCAAAGGTGGTATTAAATGCCTTCACGACTTTCGAATAGGGTAAAAGAGCTTGCAGTTCTTCCGCTGCACTGGTATGCTCGGGCAAAAGTGATCCCTGAAAATCAGGTGTTATCGGATTTGAGATGCTGATAACAATCTTTCCCGTAGTCACCGGTGCGATTTTGGCCGCCAAATCCTTCTCTGCGCTATAAGGAACCGCCAAAACAATGATATCAGCTTCCCAACTGGCATCGACGGGACATAAAATCCAGTCGCTATCCACTTCTTGATTTATCTTTTTCAATTGATGATATAAATCTTGAAGCTTGGCCTGGTTTGTTCCCATTAGTAATAAACGATAAGAACTCCCTGCCAAGCTCTTCGCTAAGGCAGAGCCCATCTGTCCGGAGGCCCCAACAATAGCAATCGTTTGTTTTGTATTCATATTTCCTTCGTTTTGTACTACAAAGGTAGAGACAAATGGAGCCCTATTCTGTTGATATGAAATAAGAAATAGGATTGATATAGATCAAGAGGGGGGAGGTAGTTGTACGTTCTATGTGATAAGTTATACGTTTTAAGTAGAAGCCTCCCCTCATGAGTCTTACGTCCTGATACTTATATCCCGTTTCTACGTATTACCTACTTTGACAATCAACTTTTCTTCAATAATTGTTTTCTAACCCGACTTAAGGTTTCAGGAGTCATGCCAAGAAAGGAAGCCAGCATATGTTGAGGTACTCGTTGGCCGATATGGGGATTTTCGGCAATAAAGCCCAGGTATCGCTCTTCTGCCTGTGTAGTAAGTGTACAGGCAATTCGACGTTGCATGCTGATTAGACTATTCTGCATCAGGATACGCATATAGCGTTCCATTGCCGGAATCGCTTGTAACATCTCTTCCATCGCCGGTTGCGTAATAAGCAAAACTTCTGCTTCCTCTAATACATCAATATCGTAGCTAGCGGGAGTACCCGTTAAAAAACTGTAGCTGTCACTAATCCACCAGCCTTCCGGCGCAAATTGAACGATATGCTCGTTCCCTTTGTCGTCCACCTGATAAGATCGCAACATGCCCTTTTCTACAAATACGATGTATTTGCATGGATCTCCTTGTTGGAGTACATACTGTTTTCTGCGGTATTTTTTTGGAATGAAAAAAGTTTTTAATTGTTCCATTTCCGCTTCCTGAAGCGAAATTTTTCTGTTAATGTGTTCAAATAAAATCTCGAACATAGCGTTATCGGAAAACCGAAGCAATATATTAAAATTCGGTGAAGAACTTTCTTATATTTAAGCCATATTTAAGGAAATACATAATTTCAAAAGGAATGAAGAAAGTCAGCAGTGTTTTACTACTCTTAATAATCAGTTTAGCGGTTTCGTCTAATCTACAGGCCCAAAGCATTTTTGACAAAGTTAAAAAGGCAGTAGAGCAGCAGAAAAATGCGGATAGTAGCACTACGAATAAATCAACGAGCAGCAATAATAGCGCGGTGGAGAAACTAAGTAGCACTGATGTTTCGGGTGCATTAAAGCAAGCGCTTAATATAGGTGTCGAAGAAGGTATAAAAAAATTAGGAGCCGAAGATGGCTTTTATAAGAATAATCTGGTAAAGATTTTACTACCTGAAAAACTACAAAAAGTAGAATCCACTTTACGAATGATGGGTATGGGAAGCTTGGCTGATCAGGGAATTAAACTATTGAATAGAGCGGCCGAAGATGCCGTGACTGAAGGCGTGCCTATTTTTGCTAATGCGATTACATCCATGACTTTTGATGATGCAAAGAAGATTCTTTTAGGTACGGATACAGCGGCCACCAGCTATTTAAAGGGAAAAACATCTGCACAATTGTATCAGGCTTTTGAACCAAAGGTTGAAAATTCGTTAGGAAAGGTGGGTGCCGATAAAGTATGGAATCAAATCATTACCAAATATAACAGCATCACTAAACAAAATGTTACCCCTGATTTGAATCAGTATGTAACGGAAGAAACGCTTAATGGTGTATTTAAAATGGTTGCCGAAAAGGAAAAAGGTGTGCGCGATAATGCGGCGTTCAGAAGTACGTCCTTGTTGAAGAAGGTGTTTGGTGCACTGGATTAACCCATTTCCTGCTTCTTTGCAAGCCTATAAACTATGGTCTAAAGTTGCACAAACAGAACATGTTTAAAGTTGTTGTAGAATGAAATATACCATACATACATTATTTTTTGTGTTTTTTTCTTTATGATGGATTTGCAGGCAAAGGAGAACGATAGTCTTTTAATTGTTGGGAAAAAGAATAAAATTGTTTCCTGGCAATTGAAAGAAGAACGATCTATTTGGATTCATTTGCCGGAAAACTACCACGATAAACGCGCAATCAATCATCATTATCCCGTAATTTACGTGTTGGATGCCGAACTGAATTTTTTAACCGTAACCGGAGTACAGGCCGCCTTACATCGCGGAGGCCGTAGCCGTAAACCCGATGCCATTATTGTTGGGATTGAAAATACCGATCGTACCCGGGACTTGACGCCCACACCGGCAGTTAGCGAGCGTGGACATGCCACTTTAACAAATAGCGGTGGTGGAGAACGCTTTGTCTCCTTTCTTGAAAAAGAACTGCTTCCCTTGGTGGATAGCCAATTTCGTACGAGCAAAAGACGCGTGCTCATCGGCCATTCTTTTGGCGGGTTAACAACCATCAATATCTTTCTAAAACACACCCAATTATTTTCCGATTATTTAGCTATCGATCCAAGTTTATGGTGGGATGATTCCAAATTGTTGACAGAAGCAAAGGAGATTCTGCAAAGATCGCAATTTGATCACGTTGGTTTATTCGTCGCCAGCGCCGGAATGGAAAAAAACATAAATCCAAACCATGAAAAACGCTTGTCATTGCCTGATATGCTCAAAGAAACGACACAACCAACCTTACGATGGCATTATAGGCGTTTTGATGAAGAGAACCATGGGAGTGTAGTGTTACCCGCACTATTTTATGGTTTACGCTTCCTTTATCAGGATAACTATCAGCCCTAGTCTCTTAAGCGTCTAATTTCTTTATGCCAATTTTTTGTGCACTATAGATTCCATTATGTCCACTGAAAAAATAAGCCGTATAACAAGCGATGGCGAAGTAGAGTACATATTCTCCTCCGAACAGCTCAACGCCCATAATAGTACAAGCTAGGGGAGTATTGGTGGCACCGGCAAAAACGGCCAGAAAACCTAAGGCAGCAAAAAGACTGACGGGTGCATCTAATAACGTTGATAAGGTATTTCCCAAGGTTGCTCCAATATAGAATAGCGGTGTCACTTCGCCACCTTTAAAGCCGCTGCTTAGGGTGACGCTGGTATAAATGGTTTTCCACAGCCAACTCCAGGTATCAGCCCCGCCAGCTTGGAAAGCGGATGGGATGGTAATCGCGCCATTATATTCCGCATCAACACCTAAGCTCAAATAATCGGGTTTACCTAAAATAAATGTTAAGAGAATGATCGTTAGCCCACCCACCATAGGCACAATCCATGTTTTAGAAAAAACGCTAAGGAAAAGATGCTTCATCCTATGGACCATTTGCGCAAATAATAAACTGGCTAAGCCAAAGGCAATTGAGGCGATTACAACTTTTATTAACAGCAAAGGGTTCAACGAGAAATAGGCGTCAAAATAATTTGGAATATCAATTGCATCGATCCGGTAACTCGTATGATGGACCTGCCATGCCGAAACGGTAAGGTCGCCGATAAGGCTTGCCACTAAGCAGGGAAAAACGGCTTGGTATTGAATGCGTCCGATGGTTAACACTTCGAGCGCAAAGATGGCACCGGTTAGTGGTGTACCAAATACGGCACCAAAACCTGCAGCTACACCAGCGGTCAATAGAATACCAGTTTCTTTGTCGTTTAAACCAAACCATTTGCTAAAGGCTTGCGCAATACTTCCTCCAATTTGTACAGCCGTACCCTCTCTGCCGGCAGACCCTCCGAAGAGGTGGGTAACAACTGTGCTCAATAAAACCAAAGGTGCCATACGTTTCGGAATACCTCCTCCCGGTTCGTGAATTTCGTCGATAATTAAATTATTACCCCGTTCGGCATTTTTTCCGTACAGTTTATAAGCAAAATGGATAAGCAAACCTGCTAGGGGGAGGAAATAAAGTAACCAAGGATGCTCGAAACGAAAATGGATGCAAAGATGAAGCAACCAAAGAAACAGGGCAACCATGCTCCCTATCGCGATAGACACAGGGAGGATAATAAGGGTCCACCGCAGTAGATTTTTCAAAACGCGAACCTGTTCAAGCAAGAAAATTTTATCTATCATGGTATACAAAGCTATGTGTCTACAAAATAGGCTCTAATAGACCGCATATAAGTGTCTATCGCATTCCTTTTATTTTAGTAGACGCCATCAGCTTTTTTAAGGCGGTTCAGTCGGAAGGCATCATTTCCGTTTCGCAAAAATAGCAAAATATACGGTATTTAACAATCAGTGAAACCTCTCGTTTTTATTCCATTTCGATAAATGAGTTGCTAACAGAAAACGGTCTATCTTCTTCACGAACACCTCTTTCCTTATTTGGATTAGCACCCATTTCCAATACTAAGATGCCTCCATTGTTTATAGCTGAATAGGTGAGGTAATTTTTCGAATAGTCCTGCCCGTTTAAAGAGGCTTTTTGTATGTATACGTTGTCTCCATTATTTTTATCCGCCTGAATAATGAATTCTTTCCCATTTTCTAAACTAATGGTGATTTTATTAAATGCCGGGCTTCCCAGGACATATTGGTCGGTTCCGGGACAAACGCTGTAGAAACCGAGGGCGCTTAATACATACCACGATGAGGTCTGTCCTTGATCCTCATCACCAGGATAGCCGTTTTCTGTGCTGTTATATAGCCTGCGCATAACTTCCCGTGCATGATACTGCGCTTTCCAGGGCTGACCCGCGTAATTGTATAGATATACCATATGCTGAATCGGTTGATTTCCGTGGGCATATTGTCCCATATTAGCCATGACCATTTCTGTCATCTCGTGAATTAATCCGCCATAGGTGCCTACATTCACACGATTGGGCTCGGTAAATACAGAGTCTAACTTGGCGACGAAATTCGTGTCTCCGCCTAGGAGCTTAATCAGGCCTTTGGTGTCGTGAAAAACCGACCAAACCCAATGCCATGCATTTCCTTCCGTATAAGGACCGCCCCATTCGGCGGGGTCAAAATTAGCATTCCAGTTGCCATTTTTATCCCTTCCACGCATAAATCGGGTTTTTGAGTCGTATACATTCCGGTAATTAAACATTTGCCTTTTAAAAATCTTCTCATAAAACGGCTGGTTGGTCATCTTTGCAAGCTGGTAACCACAGAAGTCGTCATAAGCATATTCCAGCGTTTTGGCAGTAGCTTCTCTTACCTCCGGATAGGGAACATAACCCAACTGGTAATATTCCTTCCAGCCATCCCTGCCATTGGCCGGCCCCCATGGTCCCTTGTTAGTAGCCTCATGTAAATAAGCCTCCAGTGCTTTTTTAGGGTCAAATGTACGAATACCCTTAGCCCAAGCATCGGCTAGTAGCGAAATGGCATGATTGCCGATCATACTTCCTGCTTCACTGGGAAAAGACCAGGAGGGTAGCCAACCACACTGTTCGTAAGCGGCAAGTAGCGCCTGCATATACTGGCCATGCATTGTTGGATAGAGAAGCGCATTTAAAGGGAATTGTGCCCTAAAGGTATCCCAAAAACCGGTATCTGTAAACATATGGCCCGGATACACTTTTCCATCATACGGACTGAAATAATAAGGTTTACCATCCTTATCATACTCAAAATACTGACGGGAAAAAAGACTTGCTCTGAAGAAGCAGCTATAAAAGGTAGCTTTGTCTTCTTCACTGCCTCCTTCCACCTTAATTCTTCCCAAATGTTTATTCCAGACAGTAACCGCACGATTTTTGGTTACTTCCAGCTTTTTATCATCTCCCAGTTCTCTGTCTAAATTAAGTTCAGCCTGCTCTTGACTGATATAAGAAGAGGCCACTTTAACTTGTACAGTTGCACCTGATTTGAACACCAAATAAGCACCTTTTCCATCGCCTTCTGCTTCCAAAGTCCGTGCATCGGTCGTGTTTTTCCTGTTCTCCCACGTACCATAATCAAGAAACGGCTGATCAAACTCGGCCACAAAGAAGCTTTTAAAACCCTCTTTAAATCCGCGACCATTATGTACATAGCCAATGATTTTCCTTTCTTTGGGTAGAATTTTAACCAAGCTATAACCCGTATAACCATCAAATACTAAAAACGCCTTATGTCCCTTTGGGAACGAAAAGCGCAAATGCGCGCCTCTCTCGGTTGGAGCCATTTCTGTTTGGATATGATTATCCATTTTTACCTGATAGTAATAGGGCTTGGCAATTTCATTTTCATGTGAAAATCCCGTCGCTCGCTTTTCTTCGTCTACCTGTAGACTGTCAATCGTTGGAAAAAAAGAAAATACAGCATAATCATTTGTCCATGAACTGCATTGGTGCGCTTGTTGAAAGCCTCTTAAGGTTTTCTTAAAATACTGGTATTTCCAACCGTCTCCATTTTTTCCGGTTTGTGGCGTCCAAGTATGCATACCAAATGGCAATGCTGTTGTTGGATAGGTATTCCCTCGAGTAAGCTCATGCTTGGAATTAGTCCCTTGTAAAGTATTGACATAGTCAGCCAGTTGTTTTTCTGCTGCTAGGCCCGATGAAGAGCATAAAAGAAGTAAGGTAACTGTTTTTAGTTTCATGACGGTTTTTTTGGTTATAGCTATTTCTATCGGTTTCAAATATAATTAAATCGTTTTAGCTTTCTTAAGAATTTTTTACCTTACATTTTATCCCGGTAGTTACCCACCACCACCTAACTTGAAACTTAGCGCGCGGATTTGTGTAATCGAGGTCACTTTGAAAGTGTAGCGGCTTAAACTGTTCTTTTCTTTAAGGTAATGACGCTGATTTCAGGCCAAATACCTACTCTTCCTGAAAAGCCTATAAAACCAAATCCGCGATTTACGTTAATATATTGCTTTCCTTTATTATATAGGCCTGCCCATTGATTGTAAATATATTTAACAGCGCTCCACCTGAAACCGGGAATTTCGATGCCGAATTGCATGCCGTGCGTATGGCCCGCTAAGGTTAGATGAACCGGCATGGGGTGCCGTAAAATTTCAGCTTCCCAATGAGTAGGATCATGTGACAATACGACCGTGAAGCTATCACGATCTACGGTAGCCATCGCTTTTTCGAGATTGCCATAGCGCGCGAAATTCTTACCCCAGTTTTGTACACCAACCAAGTTGATGAATTGACCATTTTTCTCCAATTTGACATGTTCATCAAGCAATAAACGGAAACCCATTTCTTTTTGCATGGTCTTTAATCGGTTCAAATTGGCTGCCTTTGCATCCGGAGAAGGCCATTCGGTATAGTCGCCGTAGTCGTGATTACCTAATATGGAATAGACACCAAAGGGAGCATTTAATCGGGCAAATAAACTTTGCCATTCATCCAATTCGATGGACTCATTGTTTACCAAATCACCGGTGAAAACCAATAAGTCGCTTTTCTGCTCATTGGCTAGTTCTATTCCTCTTTTAACCGAAGCGTGATCCGTGAAGCTGCCACAATGTATATCGGATAGTTGTGTAATGGTAAAGTTATCGAAGGCCTCGGGTAAATCGTCGAAATATAAGGTATGATGATGCACTTTATATTGATATTTACCTCGAGACATCCCGTAAATGATGGCAAGGAAAGGGACGGCGCTTACGCCAAGTATAATTTGACCAATGAATTTTCTTCTTTCGGGATAAGGGATGTTGTTCTTGAAATTCCATGCATAGCTTCCTAAACGAGTGATATCCTCCAAGAGGAGGAAAGGAAGTACTAATAACTTGGGAACCAAGCTAAGTAAAACAAAACCGACGAGTACAAAGATGTATTTGGCCGGTAGCAGTTTTGGGTTTATAAATATTAAAAAGAGTACGATTAAAATCAACACAAGATCAAACAGCCAATAAGCCCAATGAACTCCATTTCGAGTTGCACTTGATAGATTTTGCGTAACTGACTTTAGCGATTGAAAAAAGTAAAAATCTAAAATCAACCAAATTGGTATAATAAATAATATTCTACTGAACATTCCTTTAGTTTTTAATGCATTAGACGTACAAGGTAGGAAAATGTTGTAGCATGTGTTAAGAAATTTTTATGAGTACAGCTATAAATGAAATTAGCCTTACATTCATTTATTTCCAGTCGTGTTCTATTCGTTTTCCATTCCTGTGATATTCGTGCGCTATCCGTACTATGTACGCTCTATAGAAAAGCAAGGAAACACGGGTATATACCAAAGGGATACCGAATGACAGGTGGATCTAACGTGGACTAAAGGTGGATTTCACGTGGAGTTGACGTGGAATGCAAGGCCAAAAATTTACTGAGAATGTTTAGGAGGAGAAGGGTATCACAAATTTACGAAAAAACGATGGATTTTGTCGTTATATGGTGTTTTCGTTAAATTGTTTCTCTCCATGTAAATAGTATCATGAAGCTTATACTGAATGAAATAAATTACTTCCTATTTGCGCTTTAGCGAGGAATTATTTATGTTTGGATAATGACAAGGTCTGTTTAATAAACCAATATAAAATATTTATGCAAGTCTTTCACACAACAATCAGTCTATTGAGATGTTCGATAAAGCCAACGTTGGCACTACTGTTTGTAAAAGATTTCGGTATGAACGTCGGATACTAAAAACACATATATGACAGAGAAAAATTATGATGCCATTGTTATTGGGTCAGGTATTAGCGGTGGTTGGGCCGCTAAAGAACTTACAGAGAGCGGATTAAAAACGCTGATGTTGGAACGTGGCCGGAATGTAGAGCATGTAAAGGATTATGGCTTTGCGGCAAAGGATATATGGGATTACCCATACCGTAATAATAGAAGTCAAAAAATGCTTCACGAGCATCCTATACAGGCTCGTTATTGGCCTATGACGGAAGGTAATGTCAATTTTTTAGTCAACGAAATTGATAATCCTTATGTAGAAGTCAAACGTTTTGATTGGGTTAGGGGATATCAGGTAGGAGGAAAATCATTGATATGGGGACGGCAGAGCTATCGTCTGAGCGATGTAGACTTTACAGCTAATCTTCGCGATGGGATTGCGGTCGACTGGCCCATCCGTTATAAAGACCTTGCTCCTTGGTACAGTTATGTGGAACGTTTTGCCGGTATAAGCGGTAATCGTGATGGGATTTCTATTTTACCCGATGGCGAATTTTTGCCACCGATGGAACTGAATGTTGTAGAGAAGGATGTAGCAGCTCGTATTAAAAAACACTATAACGATAAGCGCGCGATGATTATCGGTCGAGTTGCCAACATTACGAAACCGCTGCCTGGAAGGATTAACTGTCAATACCAAAACCAATGTAGCAACGGATGTAATTTTGGTGGCTATTTTAGTACGCAGTCGTCTACTTTACCTGCGGCGGTTAACACGGGTAATTTAACCGTTCGGCCGTGGTCGATTGTCATGGAGATCCTATATGATAAGGAATTGAAAAAAGCCAAAGGTGTTCGGATTCTAGATGCCGAAAATGGACAGACTTATGAGTATTTCGCTAAAGTCATTTTCGTAAATGCATCGGCACTTAATTCGGCTTGGATATTAATGAATTCAGCAACGGATATCTGGGAAGGCGGATTGGGTAGCAGCTCGGGTGAATTAGGGCATAACGTAATGGATCATACACTAGGTAACGGAGCTAGAGGGATTGTAGAAGGCTATGAGGATAAATATGTCTATGGCAGGCGAGCAAATGGCGTATACATACCGCGTTTTCAGAATATCGGTGATGATAAACGTTCATTTATTAGAGGATATGGTTACCAAGGTGGAGCAGGTCGGGATGCATGGCAACGATCTATAGCTGAATTGAGTATTGGGGCGGGGCTGAAGGAAGAATTATGCGAACCGGGAGTTTGGTCGATTGGCCTTACCGGTTTTGGTGAGATTTTACCTTATCACGAGAACAGGGTATATATCGATAAAAATCGGAAAGATAAATGGGGTTTACCGGTTTTGGCAATCGATGCAGAAATTAAAGAGAATGAAAAATTGATGATTGATGATATTATAAAAGAAGGAAAAGAGATGCTCGAAGCTGCGGGGGTTAAAGAAGTAACGGGATACCGTAGTGTATTTGCCATGGGACAAGGCATTCATGAAATGGGTACGGCTCGTATGGGACGAGATCCCAAGACCTCCGTGTTAAACGCTCATAACCAAGTTTGGGATGCACCTAATGTTTTTGTAACAGATGGCGCTGCCATGACTTCCTCGGGTTGCGTTAATCCGTCGCTTACTTATATGGCCATGACGGCGAGAGCGGCTGCTTTTGCTGTAGAAGAGTTGAAGAAAGGGAACCTTTAGGCGTTCATCCATCCATTGTAATTCCCTTCCTTTTTGCTACCTTAGTGATGCAAACAGGAAGGAGAAAGGGAATCATCTGATGGTAGGTGGGGGTATTGTCTATTTCCGCTAATATTGGGCGTTCCTAAGCAATGGTATCGTAATTAATAAATGAAAACACATACCACAAATTACAAAAATACATTCATTGAAGTAGCGGATGATTGTACTGCAAAAAAGGGCGAAATTCCTCCGGAGAAAAAATCCGGCAAAACGATTGCCAACATGCAGTTTGATCTGATTATGAAACATCCTTATCAATACACCTCTGATGATATCTTGTTTCAATGTTTTGTCTGGAAGAATGATTTAAAAGGCGATCTGACTGCTGCGAGAGCGGATTTTTTTTCCAAGGGACAGGCCTGCTTGCGATCTTCTCCTTTAGCAAAGCGCTATGGATGGGGCATTCATAGTAACGAAGAAGGAAAGGTGGCTTTGTATGGTGTCGACTCGGACGACTATGCTTATTTCTGCAAGGATAAGCAATTAAAAATAGTAAAAGCAATGCGTTCGAAAAGAGTGTAGTTTGTTCATCAATAGTAGATTATGGTTAAGCAAAGCAAAACACTTCGTATCTGCGACCAAGGACATCAGTATTATAAAAGTAGCGATTGCCCCGTATGTCCCCTATGCGAACAGCAGCGCGCGGTAACCGAAGATTTTCTTGCCGCAATCGCCGCACCTGCTCGAAGGGCCTTGGAAAACCAAGGCATTACAACCTTGCGTAAATTGGCAAGCTTTAGTGAAAAGGAAATTCTTAGCCTGCATGGTATGGGACCTGGATCGATCCCGAAACTTAAACAAAAGCTCGAGGAGAAAGGACTGGCTTTTCGAAAATAGAAGGCCATTGTTGCCAACATATCCCCGGTAAAATAATTATAAAACGGATAGCCTATTGAGATTGGTAATATCGATTTCTTTTTCCATAAAGATGCTTTCAAGCGCATCGAAACCATGTTTCTCCCGATATTTACATTCGGCATCTGAAATGGGGATTAGCAATAAGAAATGAACCTTTTTGTTGGAGAGTTTCATTTGCTCAAGCTTTTCTTGCCACATCACCGGCTCCACAAAAAGCAAATGTTTTAAATGGGTGCCCTTATGGTACATATCAATCATGTTCTTAAACACGGTGCCGGGTTGACAAGTCCACTTGTTCTTGGTAACGAAGAAGCCTGCCGTCGATAATATATTTGCCCATTTATCGCTACTTTCGTTACCTGCTATCATCAATTCAATTGGGATGTTTTTTAACACGCCCTTGTTCATTTCTATTTCATTGGGGTAATCTGATAAGCCTATCGTACAGTAAATCTTACTTTTTGGATCCATTGGGTCGATGCAGTTTAGGATATGGAGACTATTTTCTCTATTGTCATCGTAGTAAGCATAAACCTGTGGATCAATGCCAATGGCTGCAGCTACAGCATGCGCTAGCTGAACGTTATCTTGACTGGGAAGCATTTGATTATGTATAGGGTAATCTGACATGTGTTTTTCGTAGTGTAAAGAAATAATATTTTCTACAAAAAGCAAAACGAAGAAACCGCTTTCTCGCCAGAAATCTATAATAAGCTATTTGGGTCCGTCTGGTCGATAAAAATTAACAGCGTTTTATCTCTTTCTGATAAAGCTTGTTAAATCCCGAGAAATCTTGAATTAAGATAATCGACGTGATGAGGCGATCAACCAAACTAATAATATTGACATAAGGCCTGTGATAGGTCTCACCGGATTTGACAAGGGTGAAGATGTTTTCTCCTACAACAATTACCCTGTCATCTCGCATAACGAAAACGGAAGGGGTTAATTTTTGGAAAATAGCTACTGAGGGCAGCAGATTCTTATAGAAATTAATGACATTCTGTTTGCCCTTGAAAATTCCGCTTATGGGTGTCCCTTCCGGAATGGTGGAGTGGAAGATTACATCTTCTGCCAAACTATTAAATATCGGCAGCATATTGCCGGTCCGGTCAGCTTCGGTATAAATGTTTTTCACGATATTCAATGCTTCAATTTTATCCATGGCTGTATCAATTAAAGGGTCCCGTTTTCCTTCCAATAACGCTTTACAAAATAAATAATCGTATTTAAGGAGCTATGCGCTAAAACACGACAAATAAAGGGTAATTTGCGTATCGCTTCAGAACAAAAATACTAATAAAATACGCAGTATTACTAATTAATTTAGTTTTAATTTTTTGTTAAGGATTTCATTAAAGTCAACTGGAGAAATATTACTAATGCTGGAAATTGATTAAGTTTGAGTAATAAATTCTAATCCGCTTAAACTCAATCGATGAATAAAAAAAATGGCATATTGCTTGTCTTTGTTTTACTGAAGTTTATATTGCAATATGCTTTGGTAAATTCAACGTACGAATTGCATCGTGACGAATTTTTGCACCTCGATCAAGGAAACCACTTAGCATGGGGATTTTTATCTGTTCCACCGGTCACCTCTATCATATCAAAAATAATTTATTTTCTGGGTAATACCCTGTTTTGGATTCGGTTTTTTCCGGCTCTGTTTGGAGCCCTCACCTTGATATTTGTTTGGAAAGCTGTCGAAGAGCTTAAGGGAAGTCTTTTTTCTTTGATATTAGCTGCCACGGCCATACTTTTTTCTGTTCTTTTGCGCTTGAATATTCTTTATCAACCCAATTCATTGGATGTGCTTTGCTGGACGGCTTTTTACTTCATCTTTTTGAAATATATCAATTCGGCGGATAGCAAATGGCTTTATGCGGGCGCACTTATCTTCGCTTTAGGCTTTCTGAATAAATACAATATAATTTTCCTGCTGGTTGGACTTTTTCCGGCGTTGCTTTTGACCCCGCAACGAAGTATTTTCCTTAAACCATCCTTTTATATATCCACTTTATTAACCTTACTGCTTATCGCGCCAAATCTTTGGTGGCAATATAAGCACCACTTTCCCGTATATCATCATTTAAAAGAATTAACGGATACACAATTGATTAATGTCAGTAGAGTAGGCTTTTTGAAGGAACAGGTCATTTATTTTTTAGGTTCTTTGTTTGTTCTCTTTGCTGCCTTTTATGCATTAGTCTTCTATGCTCCTTTTAAAAAGTATCGGGTCTTCTTTTGGTCTTTTTGTATCACCTTAATGGTGTTTATTGCTTTAAAAGCTAAAGGATATTATGCTATTGGCTTATATCCTATCTATCTGGCTTTTGGATCTGCTTATCTGGGAGAGTTATTAAAAAGAGGAAGCGCTAAGGTTAACTATTTACGCTTTGCCTGCGTTTTGCTCCCTTTTTTGTTTTTTATACCGATGTACCATACCGCATTCCCGAATAAGACTCCGGCCTATATCTTGACGCATCAGGCGACCTATCGTGCTTTGGGCTTGCTTAGGTGGGAGGATGGTAAAGATCACCTTCTACCGCAGGATTTTGCTGATATGCTGGGATGGAAGGAATTGGCAAACAAGGTTGATCTTGCTTTTTCAAGGCTTCCGAAAGGAGAGCATACACTGGTGCTCTGCGATAATTACGGACAAGCAGGTGCCATCAATTATTACAAGAAGACAAAACAGATGACCGCCGTTTCCTTCAATGCCGATTATCTTCATTGGATAAATTTGGATAAAAAGTATGTTCATTTGATACGTGTAAAAAATTACAGAGAGGTAAAGGAGGAGTTAAAGGAAACCAGTCCCTTTTTTGCCGATACCTTTGTGGCTGATTCCGTAACCAACCCCTACGCGCGTGAATATGGGACAACTGTCTTCATTTTCAGGAATACCCATATTGATATAAACGAACGTATCAGGCGAGAAATTAACGAAAATGAAATTAGGGACTAATCATGGGGTCGTTTACTTGATGGACAGCCTATCAATATACTATTTTTGTTTCGACTGCAATTGTTCGATTGCTGTCTGCCTTTGGCAATAAGACATGATAAGTGACAGTAGTCGCTACGGCACTTATATCCTGATGAAAGGTGACAACTAATCGTTCCTCTCCCGTACAGCTTTTTTTTAACTCATAAGTTATCGAATGATTGCCTGATTTTAGTCCTTTTCTTCCTATTAACAGGTCATATTTCTCGAAATCGATGGCTGGATGACAGCTCCCTGTTACCTTTTCATCATAAGTATGCTTCGTTCGGATTAATTCATGTGTTTCCTTTAGATCGATATGAAGTGCATAGCGAGTATCGGTACACCCGTAAACTTCTTCAAGGGAAGGTAATGGCACATACATAAGTAGCATGCATTCTTTGTCCTCTTTATCTTCTTTATCGCACGCGAAAATTGAAAGGAAAAAAGAGATTAATATGATTCCTCGTTTCATAACAGGCTTTAATGAGGTTAGGTCTATACAACGATTTCCCTTCAAAAAACGCGACAACTATGTTCAAAATAGCGGTGCATAGGTTAAATCGAATCTCAGGTAGGGGTCTTCTGCTCTAATGTTGTCTTATCATTAGCTGATGCGCAGCAATGAAATTTTTTAAAAAGATGACGATTTTCTTATCAATTTGCTTTTGGACCGGATTCGCTATCCTTTCCTTTACCCTTTTATCCGCGATGGTTTTGATAGGTGTTTTTGTTTGGGTTTTAAATCTACTGCACGAGGCAACAGGGGATATTTAGTATGTGCAATTATGGCGAGCTTCATTTATAAGAATAGCAACATCGGTAAAGGGTTTATCATGGGCGCCTATCACATTTCTTTATTTTTATTAGAACGCACAGAATAGATTTTCTTCATGCGTTGCAGCTTATAATGATCCAATCGCTGGGTTGTAAAGATTATAAAATTCTGAAACTCTTGTATTTGCCTTGTGTCAAAAAATATTTATCCAAATAGCAAAAAACCTAGAAAGAAAAACGATGAGCTTCTGAAAGGCGCATTTGAAGAATGGTTCCCGGAGCTTTTACGGTTCCTTTATCCCAACAAATAAAGTTAAGGACTGATTTAGGATGATGTCTCAATTATGAATAAGCATCGTCCATTTTTCAGAGATTTCTGTCAAAGTCAAATATACTTTTCTACACTCATTTTCTTATACAAAACTAGATATAGGCGTTTAAGGAGGACTTTGCCCAGTAGGTAGGCCGTCGGCCAAAGACTCTTCCCAAAAGGAGAAAATATTTAAAGATCAAAAAGAGGCCCTAAATACAGGCCTCCAATATAGATAATAAATCGACACATGCCGTCGAGCCCCGCGCTTATACCTCTCTTGAAGATGGCTTCGGTGGTTCGATTAATATTGGTCGGAACTCAATGGGTACTCGTGGCGAGCTCCATGGGGAAATTCCCCATCGAGTGCACCTTCAGTGCCGCTCAAGTTGGCTCGCAGGGGAGAGAACAGGGAGAGGAGGGAGGCTAGCTTTTTCTGAGACGAAAAGGTTTTATCCAGACATCACATTTAGGAATGTTCCTGTGCTAATAAAAACGTGTTCATTTGGAATGTGTTCTTTCGTAAACGAGCCGGTCTCGTCGACCTGTGTTCGACCGATGCCCAGTAAGTTATTGAGTGTTTTTCGAGAATGCAGGTTCCCGAAGGGGGTAATACGCATGTCGGTAAAAATTTCGGAAATCGATCCAATCTTGCCCGAATAATTCTGAGACGCCAGCCTATCGGCAGGTAAGCGCTGTGGAATGATATGGTATGCGCCCTTCTCTTTCATTACCTTGTAAAGCTCCTTAAAAACAAGCGAGTAACTTTATGCAATCGATTGTGTTTCAGCAACATTTGCATCTGCTGGACTTTTTGACGAAGTTTATGTCAGGTTATCTCTTAGAACTCCGTCAACGGTATTGGGTGGAGTCATGTTGGCATCAATGAATAATGACGTATTATGAACTTAAAAACACAAAAATTAAAAGGTATGCTATGTGGTGCTATCCTCATTGGAGTGACTTCTGCATGCGGCCAAAACAAACAAGAACAGGAGCGGAGAACTCCTTTGGATTTGGTCAACTTTAAGGAATTACCCGACCCGACGGCAGATACATTGTCTGATTGGTCTAAAGTAGAAAATGGATTACACGCTTCTTTTGTGACGATTGATAAACGTTTTCCGACGTCCATAGCTCCTGACTTCGCCGTCGAAAAGCAAGCGTCTGTGACAGGGTGGAGAGGAGAGCGTGTCTCTGCTCAAATATTACTATGGACAAATGCTGAAATTGCCGGTGCGCAAGTGGACGTATCAGGTTTTCGTGCAGAAAGCGGCAGCGATTTGCCATCGGATATAGCGTCTACCCATTTTGTTCGTTATGTGATGACAGATGAGTACGCCGGGGGATGTGGTCATCGTAAGCCGGAAGATTTCGCCTCGTCTCTGTCGCCCGATATGTTAGATAATCTGAACTCTTTCGATCTCGAAGCAAAGAAGGTACGGCCAGTTTGGGTAACATTACGTATTCCAGAAGACGCAAAACCAGGTTACTATACGGCAAAGGTACAAGTGAAAGCTGCTGAAGTACCCACGCAAGAACTGAATCTCTCTTTACATGTTATAGATAAGCTCCTGCCTAAGCCATCGGAATGGACTTACCATTTAGATCAATGGCAACATCCATCGGCAGTAGCACGTGTAGAAGGGCTCGAAATGTGGTCGGAGGAACATTTCAAAGCGCTGAAACCACAGATGCAGATGTTAGCAGACGTCGGGCAGAAAGTGATCACTGCGACCCTTAACAAAGATCCTTGGAATGTGCAGACATTTGACCCTTATGCAGATATGATTATATGGACAAAGCAAAAGGATGGTTCCTGGAAGTATGATTACAGCGTATTTGATAAATGGGTGCAGTTTATGCTGGATCTTGGTGTTAACAAGATGATAAATTGTTATTCCATCATCCCTTGGAATAATGAAATCCATTATAATGATGAAACAAGTGGTGAATTGGTAAATGTCGAGGCTAAACCGGGTACACCTATATTTGAGCAATTATGGACGCCGTTCTTAGAAGATTTCGTAGAACACCTTCGGGGGAAGGGGTGGTTGGAAAAAACAAATATAGCCATTGATGAACGTACGAGGGAAGAAGTGGACGGTGCTTTGACTTTATTACAAAAAGTGTCACCGGAATTAGGTGTTTCTTATGCTGATAACCAAAAAACTTATCGACGTTATCCGAATAGCGACGATGTTAGTATTGCAATGGGACACCCATTTTCGGAAGAAGATCTAAAAGACCGTCAATCACGGGGATTGAACACGACGTTTTATATCTATTGCGGTAATGCGTTTCCCAATCAGTTTACATTTTCTGACCCAGCGGAATCTGTCCTCGTGGCGTGGTTTGCAGAAGCAGCGAATTTTGACGGTATGTTACGATGGGCATTCAATTCTTGGGTAGAAAATCCATTGTTAGATTCCCGTTTCCGTACCTGGCCGGCGGGCGATACCTATATCGTCTACCCAAATGCTAGAAGCTCGATTCGTTACGAGCGACTGTTGGAGGGGCTTCAAGACTATGCGAAGATTCAAGTTGTGAAACGAGCACTGGAAAATAAGGGAGACCAAGCTAACTTAGATCGGTTGGAAACGGCCATCCAGAAATTGAAGATTACGAAACCTAACCAGACTTGGAATCAAGATCTCAACGATGCAAAAGGATTGCTTAATGAGCTTTCGGTTCAATTGGTACAATAGGAGGAAAACAACTTTTGTTCAAATAAGAGGCTTTCTGAAAAGCTTCACTAAAGAAGATTCCCGATACCCAGAAGTGTCGGGGATTTTCATTGTCGCCTTAAATATTATAATTTAAGAGTGCTTGTAACGAAGAAAGGACCTCAAGGCTCTTCCCTCAAACCGTCCGAGCCTATTTCCGGAAGATATTTTTTTCCAGCCCCCTTTTACCATCCTGTTCGACTTATTGCTTATTTACTGATCAACAACGAATTAGACGCAATAAAAAAAGGGAAAGATTCGTTTAATTTGAATCTTTCCCCTGAGGTAGCCCGTAGGGGAATCGAACCCCTGTTTCAAGAATGAAAATCTTGCGTCCTAACCCCTAGACGAACGGGCCTTTTTTATTCCGGAATGCGTGTCCGTTTTTCGGTCTGCAAAGATAGACAAGGATTTTATATTTCAAAAGACAAATTTTAAATATTTTGTTAGGGCTTGACTATCAGTAAATAAAAATTACAGCGCTTTCTTAGCCTTCTTATTTGTCAACAGTAGTAGGACGCTTCCCGCGATGCCGGATAATACGGAACCGGCTAAAATGGAAAATTTAGCTTCGGCTAATACATGCGTAGCATTCGCGAAAGATAAGATGGCAATAAAAATCGACATGGTAAAGCCAATTCCCCCCAGCATACCGACTCCTAAAATGTGTTTCCAAGAAGCACCGTGTGGTCGATTACTAATTCTTAATTTAACAGCTAACCAGGAAAAAGCAGTAATCCCGACTGGCTTTCCAAGAAACAAACCAAGCGCTATTCCTAATCCTAAAGGTGTAAATAAACCTTCTAGCATGCCATCTTCATATTTGATGTTCGTGTTTGCCAAAGCGAATATCGGCATGATCAGGAAATTCACCGGCTTTACTAATAGATGCTCTAATTTTTCTAAAGGAGACTCTGTAGCGTCCGGCGTGGTAGGTAAGGTAAAAGCTGTAAGAACACCGGCAATCGTTGCATGAATACCTGAATGGTGAATGAAATACCACATGAATATTCCCGGGATTAGGTAAAAAATAATTTTTTTGACTCCTAACTTATTGAAAATCAAAAGTAGGGCGAACAATAGACCAGCATATAGGAGGTATTGATATTGCAGGGAGGTCGAGTAAAATATAGCAATAACAAGTATGGCCATTAAGTCGTCTACAATAGCCAATGCCGCCAAGAATATTTTCAATGAGGAAGGTACTTTACTGCCTAAGAGCGTGATGATAGCCAAGGCGAAGGCTATGTCAGTTGCCATTGGAATGCCCCAACCTCCTGCGAATTCCGAGTTTTTATTGAAAAAGGTATAGATCAATGCCGGTGCGATTACACCACCGAGTGCAGCAAATACAGGTAAGGTTGCCTTTTTGATCGATGCCAGTTCACCTTCTACCAATTCCCGCTTAATTTCCAAGCCTACTAAGAGAAAGAAAATGGCCATTAATCCGTCATTAATCCAAATGATAATAGGATATTCCAAATGAAGGGTTTCAGAATGGTAACCTACTTTCATTTCTAAAAAATTATTAAAAGCACCACTGAAGGTTGTGTTGGCAATGATAAGGGAGATGACAACACAAAGAATCAGAATTACCCCACCCGCAGTACCGGATTTTAAGAACTCATGAAAGGATTTGAAGTTAATTATTTTAGCCATACTGGCGAAAATAGCAAAAAAAGCCTGTATTTGGCAGAAAAAATGGTAAAACTATAGGGGTATGAAAGGGCAAAGGTGTCATAGTTTTAAAATAATATGAGAACTATGAAGCTGTTTAAATTATTGGCGATTATCGCTATTATCGTAACAAGTGCATCAAGTACAAAAGCGCAAATAGGGGATTGGACCATTGGCTTAAAGGCAGGAGCCAACTATGCTAATCTTCATTCGAATGCACAAGGACTAAATGACAAAAAAGGAAAGGTAGGTTTTACGGCGGGTGCATTCGCTCGCATAGGCCAAACAGTTTTTTTTCAACCGGAGCTCAATTTTGTACATTTTTCCAATGAATTTCAATACAACGGTCAAAGGCATAACCCAAAGTTGAGCCAGTTAAATGTGCCTTTGATGTTGGGATATAAGCTGCTGGACCAAGAAGCACTTGCGTTAAGAGTTTCTTTAGGGCCTGATTTTAGTTACAATCTGAATGAGCCGGATGTGTTTAAATCCGGCGACTTTAAAAAATTCAACATAGGCGGCGTTTTTAATGTGGGGGTGGACATAGGAAATATTACCTTGGATGCGCGCTATAGTAGAAGTTTTACCGATCTGGACAAGCGTCTTGGCCAAAAGGCAGGCATATACTCATTAGCTGTCGGATTTAAGATTTTTTAGGTAACAATAAATTGTTTTGTAGACACTTATCTTTTTGTTGTTTTTTAAAAAAGTTATAACAGCTTAGAAAATTTTGTGTTTATGGAAAAAAGTATTAGCTTTGTGCTTTCATAATTTAGGTTTATAATTGGTTGACAGGCCTCTAATCTCCCCGATTATTGGCCTGTTACTTTTTAAAATTATTTAGTATTTTTATACTTTAATAACCATTTATAAACAGAACATGCGTCTCGTCTTTTTTGCCTTATTACTGGTGGGCTATATGCGTAGTGCTGCGCAAGAAGAAATTGTTCCTTCGCCTTCTCAAGTATTAAGCGAGGTGCATTTTAAAACCTTAATGGGTGGAGTGGTTGTTTTGCCCGCCTTGTTGAATGGTTTTCCAGATACATTAAATTTTATTTTAGATACCGGGAGCGGGGGTATTTCCCTGGATTCTTCCACGGTTGTTTCTCTTGGATTGAAACCGACGCCAAGCGCCACCCGCATCCGAGGCGTTGCAGGCATTAAACAGGTTAGCTATCTATATAATCAGCATCTTAAGTTCCCGGGATATACGGTTGATAGCTTAAATTTTCATATCAACGACTATTCTTTTCTTTCAAGTGTGTACGGGGTTAAAGTTGATGGGATCATTGGCTACTCATTATTTAGCCGATATATAGTGAAAATAAATTATGATGATAGCCTGATGCATATCTGCTCGCAAGGCACCATTCGTTATCCAAAGGGAGGTTTTCTTTTAAGGCCTAACATAAAAAGTTTAGTGGTGCAGCGGGCCTTATTAAAAGATAAGCACCAAGTGAATGCGCGCTTTTTGCACGATATCGGTGCGGGTGTATGTGTTATGCTTTCGAAAGAGTTCGTTGAAGATAGTACACTGTTAGCATGGAATCGAAAGCTATGGCCGAAAGAAGGACATGGTTTGGGGGGTAAGATACAGATGGATTTAACGGTTATTAAGGAGCTCCGTTTTGGTCCGTACAAATTTAAACATGTCCCTACCTTGATTTTTGATGATGTGTATGATGTGACTTCCTATCCCTACTTGGGCGGCTTGATCGGGAACGATATTTTCAGGCGTTTTAACATGATCTATAACTATGAAAAGGGAGATATTCACCTCATACCTAATAACAGTTTTCGGGATCGGTTTGATTACGCCTATTCGGGCTTGGACTTGCAATTAATTGATGGAAACATAGAAATCGGAGGCGTGGCGAAAGGGTCACCCGCAGAATTGGCCGGGTTAAAAGTTGGCGATTTGTTGCTCGCTGTAAATGGTGATTTCAGTGTGAATTTTGCCCAATATAAAAAGGCGCTGCAGCGGCCAAAAAAGGAAGTCATGTTGCTGGTACGACGAAAGGAAGAGCTGCTAATATTTAAGTTCAAGATAAAAAGTATAAAACAAGTTTTTTAGTCACTTAACCTAATTTTACTTCTATGCGGATAGCTTTGATGAAGTGGGGCTTATTCATGAGATAGAATATTGATAATATTGTCGAAAGGATCCTTTACAAAAAAACGCCTTACTCCCCAAGGTTCATGGGAAGGTCCATAAATGATCTCAAAGCCATGTTTTGTTATTTCCGTTAATGCTTGGTCTAAGTCGTCCACTTCGATAGACAAATACGGTACAGGCAGGCCGTCTCCTCCCTGAGAGGCGAAACTTACCTGCGTTCCGCTTTCTTCAGAGGACGCATAAGTTGCGATCCATCCATGGTTCATCACGTTTTGTAAGCCTAATACGTCACCATAAAAGGTTGCTGCCAATTCAATGTTATCTGTTTCTATATTTGCTACAATACGTTTTACCTTCATGAGCTTACTTTTTCTTTGTCCCCTTAGATGGAAATTTATCTAGCTGAAAACAGGGGTTTTCCGGGTTCAATCAGCCTAATTTAAGAATCTTTCTTTATTATTGTAAACGTTGCTTTTGAAATCGTTGTGTTTTTTGGGATGTGTATTGCAAACATGTTGACCTTAAAATGAAATATAATGAGTTACTTTTGGAAAGCTTACATGTTCTTCTTCGCGGTTCCCTTTCCGATGATATTGTACTATAGTATCAATTACAATTCTGAAATAAGGGGAGACGGTACAAATCCTTGGTTGGCTTTAACCTATCTGTTAATTTCGCTGGTATTGTGGACGATCGTTTTATATAAGCTTTATCAGCGATGGATCGCGCTCACTTTACAGACCAAATCAAATATTGAGTCGCTGCTTCGTGATGGCGTGTTAAAGGATGGGGAAATTGTGGACGTGAAAACGCTCAAACCTGTCGCAAAAGACGTTGAAACCTTGGAGGTATCGGTGCGGTTTGAGAATTTTTCAGGCACGAAGGTTTTACAGACAATACCTATTAATGATAGTAAGCCGCAACAGAATCGATACGAAGCAGGTAAACGTATAAAACTACGGATTGATAAAACCTTAAAAAGCAGCCCCGTCTTCATACCGGATGGGGTGCAAGTAGAATTAAGGAAAAGTCAAATGTTTCTTTCTATCATAGGATGGTTATTGGCTTTAGGGCTTGTTATCGCCTATTATATTTTCTCCTATCAATTGGAAAGCAGAGGCAACGGGTGGCGATTCCTTATCTTCTGGCATCCCTTATTATTATGTCCTTTAATTTTATTGCTCAGCTTCCTCGGCTTGGATGCTTTACTGGGACAACTTAGTGGCTTACCCAAGGATGTATTACGATTGATCTTCTATGGAAAGCAAGCTACCGCGAGGATTTTAAGCGCAAAACAAACCGGTACTTACATTAATGAACAGCCACAGGTGCGGTTTGAGTTGGATTTTAAGGACGAGAGGGGTCGGACGCATAGGGTAAGTCTTAAGAAAATCGTAAGTCTGCTGGAGGTGAGTATAACTCAGCAACAGACGGTAGACATTTTTTATTTAGAAGAAGATCCCCAAACAATAGCTTTTAGCAAGGATCTGAATGATTAATTTCAATAGGGTATTTAAATTTTCATGAAAACTTACAAACTTACTATCTTATTGATAGGTTCCCTAAATATTATGGTTGCTTGTAACAGTATAACCAAAAGCATTCGAGATACTTTTGATGACTCTTCAAAAGCTGAGAAAGATACTGCGGCTTCAGCAAGTAACCTCATGCCGGATACTAGTAAGCAAGAAACTGTTCAACAAAGAAAAATATATAAAGAAGTTACACCACCTCCGGTAAAAGATTTTTTAAGTGATACCCTTGCCCTTGGAAAGGCAGAGCAATCCTTAAGGAAACTTCCGCAATATAATGGAAAGAAAATCAGACTATATGACGATATTCACTTTTACGATGATGGAAGGGTGATGCTTAATCTTCAACATCCGGAGAATCCGGAGTATATTGATTCTTACGAATATGATGATGGGGTATGGAGTGAGCCAAAGCCTGTTCAAATTTCTATTAGAACTAATCTACAAAGTAAGCTGTTTGATCTGGATAGAATTAAATTCAAAACGGTGTCAACTATTATGAATAACTATAACGAAAAGGCGGGAACGATAGAGGGAGCAAAACCGGTCAACCATGTGTACGGTATTGTTTGGGATGGTGAATTTATTTGGTATCCTCGAAGTATAAACGGTTCAAGGCAACGTTTTGCCATCGACTTTAACCTAGATGGTTCGGTGAAAATGTTTAGGCGTGAGTAGTTGGACAATATGAATTTAGCCTTAACATTGGTTTTCTGTTTTGCAAAAAAGAGTGCTTAGCTGTTTATCGCTTTCCAGATTAAATCTTTAAGTTCCTGCAGTCCTTTTTGTGCGACGGAGGAAATGAAGATGTAAGGGATTTGCCCTGGAAGGTCTTGCTCCATTTCCAGCTGTAGTTCCTCGTCTAGCATATCGGATTTTGTAATGGCTAACAGACGGGGTTTATCCAAGAGCTCCGGATTGTAAGCCGTGAGTTCGTGTAAGAGAATATTAAACTCTTCTGCAATTGAGCGGTGAGTGTCAGCAGGAACCATAAAAAGCAATACGGAATTACGCTCGATATGTCTTAAGAATCGATAACCCAGTCCCTTTCCCTCAGACGCGCCTTCAATGATGCCAGGAATGTCGGCCATCACAAAAGATTTGTTATCGCGATAAGATACGATACCCAAATTGGGAACTAATGTTGTAAAGGGGTAATCGGCTATTTCGGGCTTAGCTGCAGAAACTACGGAAAGTAGCGTGGATTTACCTGCGTTCGGAAAACCAACCAAGCCTACATCAGCCAATACTTTGAGCTCCAAAACAATCCATTCTTCTATGCCAGGCTCACCGGGTTGAGCAAAGCGTGGTGTTTGTTGCGTTGGTGTTTTGAAATGCCAGTTGCCTAATCCGCCGCGCCCCCCGGGTGTGAGA
Source organism: Olivibacter sp. SA151 (assembly GCF_054130995.1). NCBI lineage: Bacteria > Pseudomonadati > Bacteroidota > Sphingobacteriia > Sphingobacteriales > Sphingobacteriaceae > Olivibacter > Olivibacter sp. SA151. The sequence continues at coordinate 1,398,716 of NZ_CP096391.1, forward strand.
ACCTTGGTTTCACCGTCTTCGGTAATATCAAATAGGACTTCCCCTGTTTCGGCATTCCTGGCGATAGTGCCCAACGGAACTTCCAAGATTTCATCTTTTCCGTTCTTGCCATGTTGCAATGCGCTGGAGCCCGGCCCGCCGGGCTCAGCGATAATGTGCTTTCTGTATTTAAGGTGCAAAAGCGTCCATAATTGACTATTGCCCCGCAGTATAATATGGCCTCCTCTGCCCCCGTCGCCCCCGTCAGGTCCACCCTTTGCTGTATGTTTGTCGCGATGGAGGTGGGCAGAGCCAGCCCCTCCATGACCGGAACGACAACAAATTTTAACATAATCGACAAAGTTTGAACCTTGAGCCATTTTTTGTTATTGAATTACTGGAATTAATAGCGGTCTACAACAGCGCATATTGCCTTAAAAATCTCATCAATGGATCCTATTCCATCAATATTCTGTAGTTTTCCTTGTTGCTGGTAATAACCGGCAACCGGTGCTGTTTTTGAATTATATTCTACGATACGTTTGCGGATGATTTCGGGATTAGCATCGTCGGCACGACCGGAATCTTTTCCACGTAGTAATAGTCTTTTTTCCAGCTCATCTTCATCAACCTGAAGTGCTATCATGCCGGATATTTGTGCTCCTTTTGATGCTAAGAGTTTGTCAAGAGCTTCAGCTTGCGCTACGGTACGTGGAAAACCATCGAAAATAAAACCCTTTGCCTCTTGATTACTATCAAGCTTGTTACTGATCATACCGATTACAACTTCATCAGGAACCAGCTTACCATCATCCATCAGTTTTTTAGCTTCTAGTCCTAAAGCAGTTCCCTGCGCAATTTCACTTCTAAGGAGGTCTCCTGTAGATAGATGGACTAATTGATACTTTTCAATAAGTTTTTGGGATTGTGTACCTTTTCCGGCGCCTGGAGGGCCAAATAAAACTAAATTTAGCATGTTATGAATTTTTTGCTCAATGTGTTTTTACATCGAGACACGGTTAAACTTGTACAACCAACGGTTTCCACAATCTACATCTTTGCCGCTAGCTTTCTTCGGAACTTTACTTCTTTGAAGTTTTGTACGTTGTTAATGATAACAAAAGCCTTGCCCACTTAAGAATTCGGCCCTTGTTACATTCGTATAAATGACTCTTTAGTAAAAAAGAGCGGTCGCAAAGGTAAGGCTTATTTTTTTATTTTTTGCATTCAATCATGAAAGATTCATATGTGCAAACAGGCCGCTGAACGATAAGTATCCGAAATACTTTGTAAGAAGGAAGGTTTGTTTTATAGGTGGATGATATGTTTTAAGTCAAAAGAACCTAATGTGCTGACTATATAGGGGAAAAGAAAGATGATGGATAAAACATCATCTTTCTTAGATATGCTTTAGCGTGTGGTGTAGCCACCGTTTGCAAAAATGGTTTGTCCGGTGATCCACCAACCATCTGTTACCAAAAATTCAACTAACGGCGCGATATCTTTGATGTCTGTTAGGCCACCCAAAGCAGAGGCAGATTTATGATAAGCCACCGCATCGTCGCTTTCTTGCCCATAAAAGAAGGGGGTATCCATTGGTCCGGGCGCTACTGCTGTAACGGATATGCCACGTTCACCGAATTCCTTCGAAGCCGATCGCGTAAAGTCTTCTACCGGTGCTTTTGCACCGGCATAAGTTGAATAATAACCGGTATAGGCAGCAAGTAAGGAGGTTACAATGGTACATATTTTTCCGTTATCGTTAAGCTGTTTTCCAGCCTCCTGAAGGAAGAAGTAGGCTACTTTTGAATTGATGTCAAACATGTTGTCATATTCTTCTTCTGTAGTATCTACGAATGGTTTTTTCAATACACGTCCTACCGTATTAATCGCAATATCGATTCCTCCATATTTGCTTTTTGTTTCTTCAAAAAGCTTTTTGATATTGGCAATCTGGGTGAGATCAGCCTGAAAAAGAAACGCATCACCACCCGATTGTTTTATAGCTGCAAGTGTTTGCTCGGCATCTGGCCGGGTCTGCTCACTGTTGTAATGAATTGCGACTTTTGCACCTTTTGCTGCCAGATTTCTACTCAGCAAACCTCCAAGGTTTTTACCTCCACCGGCAATAAGAACTACTTTTCCATTCAAATCATTTCGTGCCATAGCATTTAAATTTTAAGTTTATGAATTAGACAAAAATCGGATTCGGTTCACTATTATTATGGTGAACTTTTCGGATTTTTATTTAAGAGACCTTCGGTGTCCGGGATTCCCGGAATTGACCTGGAGTTTGACCGGTCATTTTCTTGAAGAATTTTGAAAAATTAGAAGGATCATAAGTTAAGAGAAGCGCAATTTCCCTGACAGGACGTTCAGAATCAGACAAAAGCCTTTTTGCCCAATCAATTATTTTTAGATCGTAGAAATGACAAGGATGGTGGCCCCTCGTCTTTTGTATTGTATCAGTTAAATGATTGTGCGATACAAAAAGCTTTTCAGCGATTTGCTTAAGGGACATCATTTCTGTGGCTCGCGCCTCAACGATATCCAGTAGATGCTTATCTAATAAGCGAAAGTATTGTTCCGTGATCTCTTCACTCCTTGTAAGCTGTTTCTCGTTTTTCATCGTAGACTGATTAACGGTTTTATTAAATCAGTTGAATTGTTTAGCGTTAATCGCAAGTTAAAAATAATTCTATAAAGACGAATAGCGTATAGTCCTGAAATTTGCGGCTTGTCTGGGCATTTCGCCAAATACCAGAAATTCAGTTCGCAAGTTTAAGGAATAGTTTACTGAGTTCCTTATTGATTTTTAATCGAACAATACGGATATTTAATTGGAATAATTTTTACAAATAAGTTGTCCGAAAAGATTGTTTAACATGTATTTTTATGACAAAAAAACGCTTCCTATCCCTTTGTCTGTTCATCGTAATGATATTTGTTGTGCATGCACAGTCGTTAAGGATTAACGGTGTATATGTTGGTGCAGAGCTATATACCACACCCTTCCAAGGCATGCAGATCAATAATATCGTGATCTATTTCAGAAACGATGGTACCTTTAATAACGCATTAAGCCAAACTGACTGGAAAACGAAAGTTAGCGGTTATTATACAATTACAAATAATATCGTACAGCTGACATTCCAAAACGGGGATGAAAGCGAAAAGTATACGTTGGCAACCAATGGTAATCTCGAAAGCACCGCTGGTGTGAAGCATACTTTACATAAGGTGAAGAAAGTGGCGGTTCTTCCCGCGGGCGTATATGAAAAAAGGAATGCTTCTACCAGTGGAGGTATGGGAACAGGTATGCCGGCTGTAGGTGCTTTTTCTTCAAATTATCTGTATTTTGATGGAAAGGGAAATTTTTCGATGGACCGTTCCGGCATGGTAGGAGTAGCAGGAGATGTAACAGGGGGTACCGTGGGTGGCCAATTTGAAAAAAGGGGTATAAGCAGTGGAACGTATCAACTTGGCGATGGAGAAATAACGTTTACATTCGGCAATGGAACAGTTTCCAAACATAGCTTCTTTTATAGTCCACCGAACGAAGAAGACCTGGTTTTGCTGGATGGAGAATTCTATTTCCGACAGGAAGAGGGGGAAGCGACTATAACTACACAACGAACAACAGAGGATAGCGGCCCCGCCGACCTATCTGTGACAACCCGGCTTCCTACACCAGCCGATCTATTAACTGGTCTCCGGAGGCAGTATGGTGGCGAAAGTATAGATAAGATAACAACTGTCAGAGAAATTGCCACCATAACAGGTAATATACAAGCTACCCTTGTAACCGATATTGTCAACAATAAAATACGCGCCGAGCTGCGACGAAACGGTAAGTTGCTGCTGGTAAAACAGCTGAACGGAAATGAAGGCTGGCAGTGGGTAGAGGGAGTAAAAAAAGCCCTATCGCAAGACGAAAAAGAGGAGCTAATGTTAAGCTTGTACCAAGGGGTGCTGGGTTTACATAAAAATTTAAATAGCTATTTCTTAAGCGGAGTTGTCTCTCCATCCGGAGACGATTATATCATTACTTTCTACAAAAATCAGCATAAAATTGTTTATTTGATTGGCAGTGATTATTCCTTGAAAGGAAACGCCTATACCATTCATGCTGATCCCAATATGTCCATTTATAAAGATTTTAGGGAGACAAACGGCATCACATACCCCTGTACTACGGAATCTTCCGATGGAAAGACAAAAGTTACCGCAACCACTACTTCGATTGAGTTTAATCCGGTTTTGATGAGTAATGACTGGAAGATACCGTAGAAATATAAAAACGAACGTAATAGAATGGGCAAATTAAAGTGGTAGAAAATTAAGAGCAAAAAAAGTTGAGAGTATAAAATTACTATTACTCGATGGAACAGGGTTTCTATAATGGATGCTATAGAAAGGAGCCGAATGAAAAGTGAAATACCAAGTACGCAAGGTTACATTTGGGCTAGAAAAGAATAAAGATTTTTGCAAAATAAAAAAGCGAAATATATTCATTATATATCTCGCTTTCTGATGTGCACTTGAAGGGAGTCGAACCCCTAACCTCCTGATCCGTAGTCAGGTGCTCTATCCAATTAAGCTACAAGTGCGTTCCGAATTGGAATGCAAAGATATGAACGATTGTTAAAATTCCAAAAATATTTAAATAAAAATAGCTTAAAAATTTTGTGCTCTTTGTTAAATAATTGATTATGTGGGTAAAAAAAGAAGTGATTTTTTTGATGGGATGTATTTCAGTGAATATTTGTACATCTTGGTACAAGATATGTGGTAAAATGCATGCATTGGTAAAACTTATTTTTAGCTTTGAAGTTTATAAAGAACATGAATTATCAGTTTTCCGTACAACGAAAAAAAATACGAGTGGGGGATATTAGCGTCTCTTATTTGCTGAAAGAGTCTGCCCGTCCAACGAAGACCGTCATTTTTATCCATGGCTTTCCCTTTAATAAAAATATGTGGATATATCAGTTAGAAGCACTACCGGAAGACATTCGAGGTATTGCTATCGATGTACGTGGTCATGGGAGGAGTACAAGTGGACATGGTTACTTCAGTGTGGATGTTTTTGCACAGGATTTAATCGCGTTTGTAGAGAGATTGGGATTGGATAAAGTGGTGTTGTGTGGAATTTCTATGGGAGGTTATATAGCTTTACGGGCCTATCAATTAGCTCCTTCAGTCTTCCATGGAATGGTGCTGGCCGATACGAACTCGCAAGCGGATTCAAATGAGGCTAAAATTAAACGCTTCGATACCATACAGTCGGTACTAAAATATGGTAGACGAACTTTTGCTATAGGTTTTGTAAGGAATGTTTTTTCGGAGACGAGCTTGCAGACAAGGACGGAAGAGGTCGACTTGATTCGTAGTAGCATCAGAAGGAATGATATCCGTAGTATATGTGCAACTCTTTTGGCTTTGGCTTCAAGAACGGATACAACAGAAAGTCTGCATACCATCCCTTTTCCTTGTTTGATCATTAGGGGAAGTGAAGATAAGTTGATGACCCGAGAGCAAGCCCAAGTATTGAAAGAGTATATTAAATATGCAGAATTAGTGGAGATTGAGCACTGTGGGCATCTGCCTAATTTAGAAGCCCCTGAAATTTTTAATCAGATCTTGGAGCAATATCTTGCCAAACTTGTTTAGTTGTGGGTATTGTGCTTTGTGGGAGGTTGTTCGCTGAATTCTTTCTTTTTGGCAGGGCTTTTTAAATTGGCCGGCTCTTTTTTGTATTGCGTGTCTTTCTTTTTTTTAACGACTTTATTATCCTCCGGTGTAGATTGCTCGGAGTCGTGGGGTTCAAACTTGTTTTTGCTTTGCCTGTTCATGGTGTAACGATTTGTTTGTAGAATGTTTACGTTGATTTAACACAAAAACACATTTTTTGTTTTAACTGCACAGTTAGGTAAAGTAAATTTGCCTATTCCTAATATATCAAACGAATGAGGGTAGCTATTAATGGTTTTGGTCGTATCGGCCGAAACACTTTACGAAATATAATACGAAGAAATGATGCGATTGAAATAGTTGCCATTAATGACTTGGCTGATGTAGCGACGCTTGCACATTTATTTAAATATGATTCGGTACATGGTCCGTTCGAAGGGCAAGTCGCTATCAGTGGTGATGATTTGGTTGTAAATGGAAAATCCATTCGGATTGTTAACGTCCGTTCTCCACAGGATTTACCTTGGGATACGCTCGACATTGATGTGGTGGTAGAAAGTACCGGAAAGTTTACGGCTAAGAACCTGGCAGCGGAACATTTGAAGGCGGGCGCGAAAAAGGTTTTGATTTCGGCTCCCTCTCCTGATAAGGAAGTGCCAACAATCGTATTAGGAGTAAATGATGAAACGGTCGATTGGAGTAGTCCCATTTTGTCTAATGCTTCCTGTACCACAAATAATGTAGCTCCACTCATTAAAGTATTGGATGCACATTGGAAGGTTATAGATGGTTATATAACGACCGTCCATTCCATGACCGGTGATCAGAATCTGCACGACGCGCCACATAAAGATTTGAGACGAGCGCGAGCTGCTTCTTCATCCATTATACCGACCACAACAGGGGCTGCGAAGGCAGTAACGAATGTTTTTCCTCATTTGGATGGAAAATTAGGTGGTGCAGGCATCCGTGTGCCTGTATTGAATGGTTCGCTAACTGATTTTACCTGCATATTGGAGGGAAAGCCGTCGGTATCGGAAATTAACAATGCGTTTGCTAAAGCAGCTGAAAACGATCTGAAAGGAATTTTACAGTATACGGAAGATCCCATCGTTTCGATCGATATTGTCAACTCACCTTTTTCCTGTATTTTCGATGCCCAACTAACGTCAGTTGTAGGGGGACTGGTAAAGGTTGTGGGCTGGTATGATAATGAATTTGGGTATTCTAATCGCTTAGTAGATCTATTGCTTAAGTTAAAAGCTAATCAGGCTTTTTAGTTATCGATTTGATGTTTAGGGAATAGGACTTCGGAGCGTGATGTGTTTAAGTCTATGTTAATTCACGCTTTCCGCGGTATTGCTTTATTGCAGAAGCAAGCATTTTTCTATATGTTTGCTGCAACAGTGCAAGCTGCAAGGTTAATGAACAGGGTGCTTTCGAGCTTTTGCGAGACGGAAGTAGCCCGTAATGGCATACTGAGCAGCAGGTTCTTTTTTACTGACTTAGCAACGCGAACAACATATTATTAATAACTATTCAAATGAAGACAATTGAAGATTTTAACTTTTCCGGGAAGAAGGCTTTAGTGCGGGTGGATTTTAATGTGCCATTGGATGAAAATTTTAATATCACAGACGATAATCGTATAAAAGGAGCAAAACCAACAATCGAAAAGATTTTAAAGGACGGTGGAGCTGTGATTTTGATGTCGCACCTTGGACGACCAAAAGATGGGCCTACCGACAAATTTTCCTTAAAACATATTGTAAACCATCTCTCTAAAGAGCTGGGTGTTCAGGTCGCTTTTGCAAATGACTGCATTGGTCAAGAGGCAATTGATAAAGCAAAGAATCTAAAAAATGGCGAGGTATTGTTGCTAGAGAATTTGCGCTTCTATAAAGAAGAGGAAAAAGGTGATGAGACTTTTGCCGAAAAATTAGCGGCATTGGGTGATGTTTATGTAAATGATGCATTCGGTACTGCCCACCGGGCTCATGCATCAACAGCAGTGATTGCGAAGTTTTTCCCTCAGGCTAAATATTTCGGTTATTTGATGGCCGCAGAATTAAAAAACGCGGAAAAGGTATTGAATAATCCAGAAAGACCATTTACAGCTATTATGGGTGGTGCAAAGGTTTCTGATAAATTAGAACTGATTGATGCATTACTTTCTAAAGTGGATAATCTGATTATCGGTGGCGGGATGGCCTATACTTTTGTGAAAGCAAAAGGAGGAGAAATTGGACAATCGCTTGTTGAGTTGGATAAACTTGACTTAGCAAATAGCTTAGTGGAAAAGGCGAAAGCAAAAGGAGTCCAGTTGATTTTGCCTACAGACTCGCAGATTGCTGACAAATTTGCAAATGATGCTGCTGTCTATGATGGTCCGAACAACCAAATACCAGCCGATAAGATGGGCTTAGATATTGGGTCCGAATCAGCGAAGAAGTTTTCAGAAGTTATTAAATCGTCTAAAACTATTTTGTGGAACGGACCAATGGGTGTGTTTGAGATGGACACTTTTGCAAAAGGAACCAAAGCGGTTGCGGAAGCGGTGGTGGAAGCGACGAAGGAGGGGGCTTTTTCTTTAATAGGTGGTGGCGACTCTGCTGCGGCTGTTACAAAGTTTAATATGACAGATGATGTAAGTTACGTAAGTACCGGTGGAGGTGCCCTGCTTGAGTATATGGAAGGTAAAGAGCTGCCAGGAGTAAAAGCAGTGAACGATTAGTTTTACCTAAAGATATAAGACAGCAAAGGAGGGACACTGCCCTCCTTTGCTGTTTATTTTTACAGAAATTATTGCGTTGGTTCATTTGAATCTACCGCTGTTTGCACTTTGTGTGCGACGGTGGCCTTGTTGACTACCGATTTGACACTTTTAATACTTCTTGCCGTCTGTTCCGCTTCTCTCATGCTTTCTTCATCCGGAAAAGTGCCGGTAAATGTTGCGATGCCTTCTGACACAACAACTTGTGCTCCTGGTTCTAATACGTATTCAATTTCCTGCTGGGCACGCTGATCCTTCAATGATTTTGAGCTACATGATATTAGCCAGAAACATACTCCCATTACTATAACAGGTAGTACGAATAACCGTTTGGAGTTCATGACTGCTAAAATTTGATTCTAAATTATAATTGGCCGCTATTTGTTTTATGGATGCGGTTTTCTCTAATACAATTTTGGTTGTATAATGTTTTAAACTGTTGCTCCTCAGTTGTTTAATCTGTTATAAATTTAGGGATATTCCATCAATGTTACAATATTTTTCAGTATTTCATTCGGTTTTTTTCAGCTGATATTTTTTCTTTTTTCGTTTGAAGGGGCTGATGGTCGAAGGTAAAAAAGGACTTGAAGCGCTTAAGAGACTGGTTTTTTCCAATCGTCAATTTATGGTTGGAAATTGCGAAAAAATGGCGGTGAGTGGGAGGAAGTACCTGTGGAAAACTTTTTTGTGGGAGAAAGTGGGAGAAAGTGGAAGATTTATCTAATTTTACATTTGATTATTTGGATAAACTGTATAGATGGCTCATTTTCTCGGAGAATTTGAATGCAAGCTAGATACCAAAGGAAGAATGGTATTACCTGCCGGCCTCAAGAAGCAAATGCCTGAGGTGGAGCGGGAAGGGCTTGTTATTAACCGGGGGTTGGAAGCTCATCTAGTGATTTATCCAAGAAAGGAGTGGGATCGTATTATGGAGGAGTTGAGTAGGCTAAATACCTTCGAGCGTAAGACTCGGGAATTTGTGAGAAAATTTATGCGCGGAGCCACTGAACTTACTTTGGATGCTGCTAACCGGGTATTAGTACCCAAGCCTTTGTTAGAATACGCGGGAATTGACGGGGAGGTGGTCTTGGCGAGTCAGTTTAACAAGATTGAAATGTGGGCCAAAGATGCTTATGACGCGCAATGGGATGATGAAGGAGATGATTTTGCTGCTTTGGCGGAGGAGGTGATGGGGAATTTAAATAAAAGACTGGATGGATAATGGTTATCATTTACCGGTCATGTTGCAAGAATGCATCGAGGCACTTGCCATAAAGCCCAATGGCGTTTATGTAGACGTCACATTTGGAGGCGGGGGGCATTCGAGTGCTATTATCCAACATTTAGGTGAGGAAGGGAGACTCATTGCTTTCGACCAAGATCCGGACGCTTTAAATAATGCCCTGCCGGATGAACGGTTTACGCTGATTCATCAAAATTTTAGGTATTTAAAGAATAATTTGCGTTTACAGGGACTTAAACAAGTTGATGGGATTTTAGCAGATTTGGGTGTGTCTTCGCATCAATTTGATGAAGCGGAAAGAGGGTTTTCCATTCGTTTTGATGCAGACTTGGATATGCGAATGGATCGAGTAGGTGAATTAGATGCAAAAGGTATTTTGAATTCGTATTCCGAAGAGGATTTGCATCGCATTTTTGGGATGTACGGAGAAGTTCAAAATGCAAAAAGCCTGGCCAAGGTAATCGTGACAAGTCGTTTGTCGAGGCCTATTAATACGGTGTCTGACTTGAAGTCCATCGTATCGAAATTGGTTCCGAGGGGAAAGGAGAATAAGTACTATGCACAACTTTTTCAGGCCCTACGTATAGAAGTAAATAAAGAATTGGAGGCCCTGCAAGAGTTTTTGGTACAGGCGCAAGCGGTTTTAAAGCCGGGAGGAAGGTTAGTCGTGATGTCGTATCATTCACTTGAAGATCGATTAGTTAAGAACTTTATGGCAAAAGGCAAATTTAAAGGGGAGGTTGAAAAGGATTTTTATGGGAATGAAATAAAGCCTTTTATGCTGGTGAGTCGAAAAGCCATTATTGCTTCGGAGGATGAAATAAGACAAAACAACCGAGCAAGAAGTGCTAAATTACGGGTGGCGGAGAAGTTAAATGGTTAAAGGTATGTTGAACAGGTACAAAAATGAAGGATTAAGTGAAGAGCAACAAGAGGCCTTGCAAAATGATGTAGAAGCGAAAGCAGATGAATCAAAGGACTTTCTGAAATCGCTGTTAACACCTAAAGGCTTTTCCGCGGCAAGGGCGGTTGCGGCGGTTCCTTTTATTGGTTATTTGGCACTTTTAGCTATTATATATATAGCCAATCGGCATTTTGCAGAAGACAGTGTACGTGAAATCGACACCTTGTCAAAAGAAGTAAAGTATTTGAGCTGGGAATATAAGTCGCTAAAGGCCGATCTCATGCTTAAGAGTACACAGAGTGAAGTGGCGAGGAAGGTTGATACGATCGGACTGAAGGCTTTGGTTGAGCCACCAAAGAAAATCGTTTTAGGGCAAGAAGATATTGTTAATAAATAAATGAATATTAGAACAGACATATTGTTGCGGGTGTACCTCTCCTTCGGGGCTATGGTTCTCTTTGCGGTGGCTGTACTATATAAAATGTTCAGCCTTCAGGTTGTACAGGGAGCGCATTGGCAGGCAATGGCAGATAGTTTGTCTACCCGCTATCAAACCATAGAAGCCACTAGAGGGAATATTTTTTCAGTAGATGGAAGTCTGCTTGCCACATCGGTACCGGAATATGATGTACGCATGGATATGATGGCGCCAGGTATTCTGGAAGACGATGTCTTTTATTCTAAAGTTGATTCATTAGCTGCGCGTTTGGCATCTTTCTTTCAGGATAAATCGGTTGAACAGTATCGACGTTTATTGCGTAAAGCCAGAAAGGATAAGAACCGTTATTTTTTGGTGAAGAGAAACGTGAGCTTTCAGGAAATGAAAGCCGTGCGTTCTTTTCCCATATTTAAATTGGGGAAATACAAAGGAGGGCTTATCGCGGAGCAAAAAAACAAAAGGATTTTGCCTTTCAAAACCTTGGCGGCCCGAACAATAGGTTATAAAAATGATAACGTGCAGCCCGTTGGTTTAGAGGGGGCCTACGCTGAGTATATGGACGGCGTTAGTGGGAGCAGGCTGGTACAACGAATTGCCGGCGGAAGCTGGATGCCTATCAACGAGGATACGGAAGTCGCTCCAACCGATGGAGCTGATATCATATCTACTATTGATATCAATATGCAAGATATTGCACAAAAGGCGCTCGAAAAACAGTTGATTGCCAGCGACGCAGATAATGGCTGTGTGATTTTAATGGAAGTAGCAACCGGGGAGGTGCGCGCTGTAGCGAATTTCACAAGAGTGGAAGAAGGTGTTTATAAGGAAAAGTTCAACTATGCCATTGCGCAAAGTTCTGAGCCCGGATCAACGTTTAAATTGGCCTCTTACATGGCGGCGATTGAAGATGGTAAGATTGATACCAGCGATATTGTAGATACGGAAGATGGAACATTTAGAGTCTATAGGCATACGATTCGGGATTCGCATAAAGGAGATGGCAAGATTTCAGTAAAGCGCGCCTTTGAAGTTTCATCTAATACCGCGGTCACCAAATTAATCTATAAATATTATAAAGATAATCCGTCTGCTTTTACAGATAGACTCTATGCAATGCATCTAAATGAGCCGCTCGGGTTACAAATACCGGGAGAAGGGCAACCTTTGATAAAAACGCCTAAAAGCAGATCGTGGAGCGGGTTAACGCTCCCTCAAATGGCTTATGGATATGAACTAAAGATAACGCCATTACAAATGCTTACGTTATACAATGCGGTCGCAAATAATGGTAAAATGATCGCCCCACTTTTTGTAAAAGAGATTCGGCGCTTAGGCAATACTGTAGAGAAGTTTGAGGCAAGAGTGATCAATGAGAAGATTGCTTCAGACCAAACGATTGCTAAAATGAGGGGAATGTTGGAAGGGGTCGTTGAAGAAGGAACCGCTAAACAGCTAAAAAATTCTCTTTTTAAGATGGCGGGTAAAACCGGAACAGCCCAAATGGCAGATGGAGCTGCCGGATATAAAACCAAAAGAAGGTATCAAGGGTCTTTTGCAGGGTATTTCCCGGCAGATAACCCAAAATATTCGATGATTGTCGTTGTACAAAATCCAAGGAAGGGAGGGTACTACGCAACCACGATTGCCGCGCCTGTTTTTAAGGAAATTGCAGAAAAGGTATACGCAGGAGACAGTCGGATGTATCATGATTTTAAGAAATTGCAAATGGCTTCCGTACCAGCTGCTCCGCCGATTAAATATGGCTTTCAGAAGGATAGTCAATATGTATTCGGTGCTTTAGGTTTAAAGTCGACGCAACACCTGAAACAAGATACGGCGAAAGTGTTGTTATCTGATGATCATCTACCGGAAGATAAAATCCCTGATTTGAAAGGGATGGGGCTTAAAGATGCCATGTATCTATTAGGCAATATAGGAGTAAAGACCTTTGTAAAGGGAAAAGGTAGAGTAGTTAAGCAATCTGTTAACCCCGGAGAGCTGGTAAATAAAGGTGGATTTATTACAATTGAGTTAGAATGATTTCGCTATCGAAAATATTGAATGGTGTATCTATAAAACAGCTTATAGGTAGCATGGATGTGACTGTTCATGCGGTACGTTTTGATTCCCGCCAAGTGGTAGATGGTGATCTTTTCGTTGCTGTCAGGGGAACTCTTACCGATGGTCATGTATTTATAGATAAAGCAGTTGCCCTGGGAGCTAAGATAGTGGTATGCGAGCAGCTACCTCAAGACCTTAGTGGGCACATTACCTATATACAAGTTGAGAATGCAGGCTTTGCACTAGGGTTGATAGCTGCTAACTTTTATGATAACCCATCCGCCAAATTGAAGTTAGTGGGCGTAACCGGCACGAACGGAAAAACGACGGTTGCGACGTTACTATATAAATTATTTGTTGAACTCGGATTTAGAGTTGGCCTTATTTCGACTGTACAAAATAAGGTGAACGAGCGCGTCATTGAATCAACCCATACCACACCTGATCCGATAAGCTTAAATGAGCTTTTATGTGAGATGGTAAACAGTGGTTGTGATTATTGCTTCATGGAGGTTAGCTCGCATGCGGTTGCACAGCATCGAATTACAGGTTTGTCCTTTGTTGGTGGTGTTTTTACCAACTTAACGCATGACCATTTGGATTTTCACAAAACTTTTGATGCCTATCTAAAAGCGAAAAAGGCTTTTTTCGATATGCTGCCTAAGTCGGCTTTTGCCTTGGTGAATATAGATGATAAAAATGGAAGCGTCATGCTCCAGAATACCGACGCTTACAAAAAGACATACGGTTTAAAGAATATTGCCGACTTTAAAGGGAGGATTGTGGAAAGCCATTTCAATGGTATGCTAATGCAAATCGATACACGTGAAGTATGGATACGTTTAGTTGGTGCGTTCAATGCTTATAATTTGTTGGCAGTGTATAGTGTTGCCATTCTTTTGGAACAGGATACGACCCGAGTGTTAACGATTTTAAGCAGATTAACCGGAGCAGAAGGTAGATTCGATACGCTAGTTTCGGGTAACGGTGTTATTGGTATCGTGGATTATGCGCATACGCCTGACGCGGTGGAAAATGTCTTGCGAACGATTGTAGATTTGCGAAAAAATAAGGAACAAATAATAGCTGTATTAGGCTGCGGCGGAGATAGGGATAAGACAAAGCGACCCGAAATGGCGGCGGTAGCCGCAAACTTAAGTGATAAGGTGATTTTAACCTCAGATAACCCAAGAAGCGAAGATCCGCAACAGATTATTCGCGAAATGGAAGCTGGGATACCTGCCGATAAGAAAAGACATGTGTTTTCCATCACGGATCGCTATGAAGCCATCAAAGCAGCTGTTCATCTTGCACAACCGGGTGACATTGTTCTCATAGCGGGCAAGGGACATGAAAAATATCAGGAAGTTATGGGGGAAAAAAGACCTTTTGACGATAAAGCAATATTAAAGGATCTTTTTAAAGAGGTAAACGACTAATAATAAACAATATACCAAAGGGGATGCTGTATTATTTATTTACATATTTACATGATCATTTTAATTTACCTGGTGCCGGGGTATTCCAGTATATCTCCTTTCGCTTTGGTATGACCGTTATATTGTCCCTTATTATTACTACTGTTTATGGTGGTCGGCTTATCGGTCTGCTACGGAAAAAACAGGTTGGTGAAACGGTGCGAAGCTTAGGGTTGGAAGGCGAGACGCAGAAGCAAGGTACGCCTACAATGGGTGGGCTAATTATCATCGCCGGTATTCTTTTACCTACGCTGCTGTTTGCTAAGTTAGAGAACGTTTATATTATTCTAATGATCATTGCTACGGTCTGGATGGGAACCGTTGGTTTCATAGATGATTATATCAAAGTATTTAGAAAGAATAAAGAGGGGCTCGCCGGAAAATTTAAGGTGGTTGGACAGGTAGGATTGGGAATTATTATTGCCTGGACAATGCATGATCATCCGTCTATTGTGACAAGACAGAAAGTGAATGGCCCAATAAAAGGTGAGAATATTGAAATGCAGCAAAACTTTGATGGTACGAAAAGCTATTACAACGTAGAAGTTAAATCTACAAAAACAAATATTCCTTTTTATAAGAATAACGAGTTTGATTATGGAAAGGTATTAAGCGTTTTTGGCGTTCCGGATGGAAAATATGCTTTTTTTGTTTTTTTAGCTTTCGTCGTATTTATCATTACCGCTGTGTCAAATGGTGCTAATATTACGGACGGCATTGATGGTTTGGCAACAGGTACATCCGCTATCATAGGTGCAACATTAGCCATTTTGGCTTACGTGTCGGGTAATAGCATTTTTGCCGATTATTTAAATATCATGTATATCCCCAATTCCGGTGAGCTAGTAGTGTTTGCGGGCGCCTTTGTTGGGGCTTGTGTCGGGTTTTTATGGTATAATTCCTATCCTGCTCAAGTCTTCATGGGTGATACCGGGAGCTTGGCTATTGGTGGCGTTATCGCTGCTTTTGCCATCATGATTCGTAAAGAATTACTCATACCTGTATTATGTGGCATCTTCCTCATTGAACTTGTATCAGTCATTATGCAGGTATCGTATTTTAAATATACAAAAAAGAAATTCGGAGAAGGAAGAAGAATCTTCTTAATGTCTCCGTTACATCATCACTACCAAAAGAAGGGCTATCATGAATCGAAGATCGTTACTCGATTCTGGATTGTCGGAATCATATTAGCTGTTATTACAATTGTAACGTTAAAAGTGAGATAATAACGAGATGGAGCATAGGAGTCATCATACACGTCAAAAGAAACCACTGCTAGTAATTCTGGGAGCAGGGGAAAGTGGTTTTGGTGCAGCTGTTTTAGGAATGAAACAGGGCTTTGACGTGTTTGTGTCGGATGGAGGCGAAATCAAAGAGATATATAAGAGTCAGCTAAAACATCATCGCATTCCATTTGAAGAAAAGGGGCATTCGATCGATAAAATTCTAGTCGCTGATTTAGTCATTAAAAGCCCGGGCATACCCGAAAAAGCAGGGATTGTACAAGCCTTAAGGAAACAAAGGATTCCTGTGATAGGAGAAATCGAATTTGCGGCACGTTATACGGATGCGAAGACCGTTTGTATCACTGGCTCAAATGGCAAATCGACAACCACGATGCTTACGTACCATATCCTCCAAAAAGCGGGTATCAACGTTGGCTTAGCGGGAAATATCGGGAAAAGTTTCGCCCTACAGGTCGCTACGGAACAATATGAGGTATATGTGCTCGAAATTAGCAGCTTCATGTTGGATGATATGTACGATTTTCGAGCTGATATTGCAGTGCTGTTGAATATAACGCCCGATCATTTGGACCGCTACGATTACAAAATGGAAAACTATGTTAATTCTAAATTTAGAATTACTAGAAATCAACGCGAGAACGACATCTTTATCTATTGTAAAGATGATCCGGAAACAAATAAAGCGCTGACCGCGAAAGAAATTAACGCAACAATGTATCCTTTTAGCTTGACAGAAGAGGTGCAATATGGGGCTTATTTGAATGAAGAAAAAGAAATAGTAATAACATTACCTAACCAGGAAAGATTTATCATGTCTATTAACGATTTAGCATTACAGGGAAAACACAATGTTTACAATAATATGGCTTCTGGAATTGTTGCCAAGGTTTGGGAGTTACGGAACGAGTCGATTCGGGAGAGTATGGGCGACTTTGTGAATATTCCGCATCGTTTGGAGCATGTAACCAAAATTTCCGGGATAGAATTTATAAACGACTCAAAAGCAACGAACGTAAACTCTGTATGGTACGCATTGGAGAGCTTACCAGGGAAAATTGTATTGATTATGGGGGGGGTAGATAAGGGCAATGACTATAGTATGCTTCGTGAATTGGTGCAAAGTAAAGTGCGCGGTATTGTTTGCCTAGGTAAAGATAATCGTAATATTCATAACGCTTTCGAAGCTGATACGGATGTAATTGTGAATACCCAAACAATGAGTGAGGCCGTTCAGATTGCTTATCATATTGCACAAAAAGGGGATACGGTGTTGTTGTCACCTGCTTGCGCCAGTTTCGACCTGTTCAAAAATTATGAGGACCGGGGCGATCAGTTTAAAGCGGCTGTGCGTGAGCTTTGAATAAATTGATTTATTTTATAATAACGAATTATGGAGCGTATATTCAATAAACTGAAAGGAGACAAATGGATTTGGATAATAGTCATATTATTATCCGTTTGGTCTTTATTGGCCGTTTATAGCTCTACAGGAACTTTGGCTTATAAAGAGGGGCGAGGAACTGAAACATACTTGATCAAACATTTTACGCTTATTTTTGCGGGCCTTATCCTGATGTATTTTTCCCATCTTTTGGATTATAGGTATTATGCGGGAATCTCAAAAATTTTGATGATCATTACCATCCCGCTTCTTTTGTATACCCTATTGTTTACCGAATCAGTGAATGATGCCAACAGGTGGGTTACCATTCCGGTTATTAACCAAACGTTCCAAACATCCGACATGGCTAAATTGGCGCTTATAACCTTTTTGGCTAGGATGTTAACTCGAAAGCAGGAAAATATAAAAGACGTAAAGAGAGCATTTATGCCTATAATGGGGTCAGTTTGCATTGTTATCATTCTGATTGCTATTGCAAACATGTCTACGGCCATTATGCTCTTTGCGGTGAGTATTTTATTACTTATTATCGGACGCATCAGTATTAAGCAAATAGCTTATGTAAGCGTAGCGGGTGTTTTCTTGCTTACATTAGTTGTGCTCTTAGGCCCTCGTCGACAAACCTATATATCCCGTGTAGAAACGTTTTTAGGCAAAGGTGAACCCGATCCCGATAAGGAGTTTCAGGCTAATCAGGCCAAGATTGCAATTGCGACCGGTGGCCTGTTTGGTAAAGGCCCCGGAAATAGTACACAGCGTAATATGTTACCTCACCCTTATTCTGATTTCATTTTTGCTATAATCATAGAAGAATATGGTGCCGTAGGAGGCGTCGTTTTGGCAGCTTTATATCTAGTATTTATGTATAGATGTATACGTATCGTTACGCAGAGCCCGAAAGCCTTCGGCGCCTTATTGGCTGCGGGCTTAGGTTTTAGTTTAACGATCCAAGCCTTTGGAAATATGGCTGTGGCCGTGGGGCTTGGGCCGGTAACAGGTGTGCCTTTACCTTTGGTGAGTATGGGGGGAACGTCGATTTTGTTTACCAGTGTGGCATTCGGAATTATTTTGAGTGTAAGCCGAAATATTGAAGAACTTAAGTCAAAAGGAAAGGAAAAGGAAACTAGGGGTAAAAAGGCAAATGATAAAGTAATTGTTGGTGAAATTCCGGCAATGGCATAAACTTAAAAGGTATGGAAAGCAAGACAAAACGTGTGATTATTAGTGGAGGAGGAACAGGAGGACATATTTTCCCTGCCATCGCCATTGCTAATGCGTTGCGACGTCTGGAGCCGTCTATTGAAATTCTATTCGTTGGTGCTAATGGGAGAATGGAGATGGATAAGGTGCCTGCCGCTGGCTATAAGATTATCGGTTTGGATATCCAAGGTATCAATAGGCAGTCGCTGCTTAAAAATATACTCCTACCTTTTAAATTGTGGAAAAGTATACAGCGGGCAAGAGCTATTATCCGAAATTTCCGCCCGGATGTAGTCGTCGGTGTGGGTGGTTATGCCTCGGGACCTTTATTGCATGCTGCCGGTCGACTGAATATTCCATATCTAATACAAGAGCAAAATTCATATGCGGGCATAACAAACAAGAAATTAGGAGCGAAAGCATCAAAGATATGTGTGGCTTTTGAAGGGATGGATCGCTTTTTCCCCAAAGATAAATTGCTGATTACGGGAAACCCCATTCGACGTGATGCCGTTGATATTGTAGGGAAGGAGTTTGAGGCGAAAGAATTGCTGGGCTTAGATCACGATAAGAAGACGATTTTACTAACAGGCGGCAGTTTGGGCGCTCGAACGCTAAACGAAAGTATACTGAACGGTCTGAAAAAAATGCGTAAGGCTAATTTGCAGATTATATGGCAGTGTGGAAGCTACTATTATGAAAAAATGCAAGATGTGCTCAAAGACGATGGGTTGGAGGATGTTTGTTTGAAGCCCTTTCTCCACCGCATGGACTTAGCTTATGCGGCAGCTGACGTAATCGTTGCGCGGGCAGGGGCCGGCACAATTGCTGAATTATGTGCTGTTGGAAAACCGGCAATCCTGGTGCCGTCGCCAAATGTCGCTGAAGATCACCAAACAAAAAATGCGCTGGCATTGATCAAGAAAAATGCAGCGATTATGGTGGAAGATTTGAAGGCACGGGAAACATTAATGGACGAAGTGATTGCGTTAATAAAGGATAAGGAAGAATGTAAAGTTTTATCAGCAAATATAAAAAATTTGGCAAAAGTGGATGCTGATGAAGTAATCGCGAAAGAGGTTTTAGAACTTATTAAACTTAACAAATAACGGACACGTAAAGGTTGACAAATGGAAAATACGGTATTGACAGCGATAAAACAAGTGTTCCTGATAGGTATAGGCGGTATCGGTATGAGTGCGCTCGCCCGTTACTTCCATCATAAAGGAATGCGTGTTTATGGCTATGACAAGACCGAAACTTCTTTGACAAGGCAATTGACAAGTGAAGGAATCAATGTTTTTTATAGCGATAACATAGACCTGATTGCGCCACCGTTTGTTGAAGATCGAGAGGGCAGTTTAGTGATTTATACACCTGCTGTTCCAAAAGATTTGGATTTGGTAGCTTTTTTTCAGCGGCTGGGCTATCGCTTGTATAAACGATCTGAAATCTTGGGAAAGATAAGTGAGTCGCATTTTACGATAGCTGTGGCGGGCACCCATGGAAAAACGACGACAAGTAGTATGATTGCGCATATTTTAACAAGTAGCGGGCGCCCTTGTTCTGCATTTTTGGGTGGGATTGCAGCTAATTATAATACAAATTTACTGCTTGCGGATTCTGATTTATTCGTAGTAGAGGCGGACGAATTTGACAGGTCATTCCTTACGCTGCATCCCAATATTGCGGTGGTGACGGCGACTGATCCTGATCATCTTGATATATATGGCGACTCAGAACATATGTTAGAATCTTTCCGGCTTTTTGTAAATCAAGTAGCCAAAGATGGCAAACGTATTATTAAGGAAGGTTTGCACTTGCCAACAGATATTCGTTATGCAGTTGAAAGAAGGGCGGACGTATACGCAACAAATATCCAAATAAGGAATAAATGCTTTTATTTTGATTATCTGGGTTACAATAAATCCATTTTTGATATTAAGCTAGGTATTGCCGGCAAACATAATATTGAGAACGCCGTTGCAGCAATCACCGTTGCTAAGCTGTTGGGTGTTGACGACGAGGCGATTAGCGGATCACTTGCTTCCTTTAAAGGAGTTAAGCGTCGTTTCGAATACATTGTAAATCGCGAAGACCAGGTTTACGTGGACGATTATGCGCATCATCCGGAAGAGTTGAGGGCTTGTTTGTCTGCTATGAAAGAACTGTATGGTGACAAGGAAATTACCTGCGTTTTTCAGCCCCATTTATTTACACGTACACGTGATTTCGTCGACGAATTTGCGGAGGTGCTGGGCTTGGCAGACGTTTTGTTATTAATGGATATATACCCTGCCAGAGAGCAGCCTATCGAGGGAGTGAATTCAGATTGGTTATTGAGTAAAGTGCAGTTAACACATAAGTATAAGCAATCGGCATCGGATGTGTTGGCTTATATAAAAAGGGAACGGCCGCCAGTGCTGCTTACTGTTGGGGCAGGTGATATTGATCTGTTAGTAAATCCAATAAAGGAGGTTTTGACAAATGTTTAATAGCATCAAAAAGATCAATTGGCGTCGGGTGACTTATTTATTCACCTGGGTGTTAGCCTTAGCCGGTTTTTTTGTGCTGATGGGGTTTATTAATACCAAAAAGAATGAGATAGCCTGTAAAGGAGTTAAAATTATTGTTCCCGGATCGCAGGCTTTTGTTTCGCAGGAAGATGTATTCGACATTATCGAAGAAAGCGAAGGTCCGCTGACAGGACACCTTTTGAAAAACGTGCCGATACACGAGTTAGAAAATAAGTTAGCGCAAAATCCTTTTATTCAAAGTGTAAAGGTTTTTACCGAGATGGACGGCATGGTGCATGTTAAAATTGAGCAACGGGAGGCCATCATGCGTATTATTAATAATGTTGGAAATGATTTTTATATTGATAAAGAAGGTGTCAAATTTCCCACATCTAAATTGTACGCACCGCATATCATAGTTGCAAATGGGAATGTATCCGAACGTTTTGATGGAAAAAGAGATACCGTTCGTTCCACACTCGTAAAGGATTTATGCAAGGTGGCTGATTTTTTAGGAAAGGACTCGTTATGGAACAGTCAAGTGGAGCAGCTATATGTAAATGAAGAACAAGATATCGAAATTGTGCCTAGAGTAGGAAACCAAAAGATCGTTTTGGGTAACGCTGATTCGTTGCCGAATAAATTTAACAGGTTAATGGTCTTTTATAAGCAAATTATTCCGAAGGCAGGATGGGGAACTTACAAGACCGTGAATTTAAAATTTGCAAATCAAATTGTTTGCGAGAAGGCAGATAGTATTATACAGAAGGAAAAAAATAATAAACAGCATATTAACACGCATTAGACATGGAAAAACGAACTACTAATCCGAAGGACGCTCCTATAGTTGTTGGTCTAGATATTGGTACAACAAAGATCTGCGTAACAGTAGGTCGGAGGAGCGAGCATAATAAGATAGAGGTATTGGGCATTGGTAAAGCAGAATCGCTGGGCGTGAGCCGTGGAGTAGTTGCCAATATTCAAAAAACAGTTACAAGTATTGTTAAAGCTGTCGAAGAAGCAAGTGCGCAGTCCAATGTCGATATCAAAGTTGTAAATGTTGGTATTGCTGGTCAACATATCAAAAGTCTTCAACATCGGGGTATTCTAACAAGAAAAGATGATAATGAGATTGGTAGGAAAGATATAGAGAAGCTGGTAGAGGATATGTATAAATTGGTGCTTCCTCCGGGGGAGGAGATCATCCATGTGCTACCGCAAGAGTTTACAATTGATAATGAGCCAGGTATAAAAGACCCGATTGGTATGGCCGGTCGACGTATGGAAGCTAATTTTCATATTATTTCGGGCCATGTCAGCGCGGTAAGAAATATTAAGCGTTGTGTTGAATATGCTAGTTTAGAGGCGCAAGAGCTTATTCTGGAACCGCTAGCCTCTTCCGAAGCTGTGCTTAGCCCTGAAGAGAAGGACGCAGGTGTTGTTTTAGTCGATATTGGTGGCGGAACTACGGATGTAGCGATTTTCCATGAAGGTATTATTAGACACACGGCCGTTATTCCTTTGGGAGGGAATATTGTAACCGAAGATATCAAACAAGGATGCTCGGTTCTGCGTAATCAGGCAGAATTGTTAAAAGTTAGATTCGGTTCCGCATTAGCGGAAGAAAACCGGGAAAATGAAATAATTTGTGTGCCGGGGTTGCGTGGAAGGGAACACAAAGAGATTTCGGTTAAAAATTTAGCCTATATCATTCAAGCCCGGATGGAAGAAATTATAGAACATGTTTATTATGAAATAAAGTCATCCGGATATGAGCGTAAACTTATCGGTGGAATCGTTATTACAGGAGGAGGGGCGCAATTAAAACACCTAGTTCAATTGGTGGAATACGTGACTGGTTTGGAATGTCGTATCGGTATGCCAAATGAACATTTGTCGAAAAATGAAGTGCTGCCGAAGAACACTTATGATGAACTGAAAAGTCCACTCTATGCAACGGGTATTGGCTTGTTAATCAAGGGAATTGAGGCCGCCGAATATAACGAGGTGGAGCACCCGGTAAAGAGCCAAGCTGTCAAAGGTATAGCGGAAGAAGGAAAGAAGACATTTGGCTTCTTAGATAAGATTATTCGCTATATCAGCGATGATAATAAAATTGAAGATACAGACTATATTAAATAGTTTTCAACACTCGGTTTTTTTTCCACATTATAAACAATTGTGGAAAACAATTGTGGAAAAAGTATTAATATTACAATGCGAAAGTTACGTAAATATTAAATCAGGATACCACTCATTTAGAGTAAATTAAGACAGTATGGGTACGCGTACTTGCAGATGAACAGGAAGAAAAGGACGCGGCATACTTTTACAGATTTGAAAAGGAGCAGGGAATAAATACATTTCATAGAGCCTTTAAGGAACAAATTATACACGTATGAAATTTGAAATGCTTAAAGAACAATCATCTATTATAAAGGTAATAGGTGTTGGCGGAGGTGGTGGCAATGCAGTTAACCACATGTACAGACAGGGTATTAGCGGTGTGGACTTTATAATTTGCAATACCGATGCACAAGCATTAGAGTTAAGTCCTATACCTAATAAAGTACAATTAGGTGCCAGTTTAACAGAGGGGATGGGAGCTGGTTCGGATCCTGATGTAGGTGAAAATTCTGCGATTGAAAGTATCGAAGATATAAAACGCATGCTAGGGGTGAATACCAAAATGTTGTTCATCACTGCCGGTATGGGTGGCGGAACCGGAACCGGTGCAAGTCCTGTTATTGCGAAAGCTGCTAAAGAGCTAGGTATCTTAACCGTAGCAATTGTTACCACCCCTTTTGCATTCGAGGGAAAGAGGCGGAGGAGTCAAGCGGAAGAGGGGCTTGGCGAGTTGCGGAAATATGTCGACTCATATTTGGTTATATCCAATGATAGATTAAGGGAAATCTTTGGTAATCTCACGATGAGTTCAGCTTTTGCCAAAGCAGATGATATTTTAACAACGGCGGCAAAAGGTATCGCGGAAATTATCACCATTCCCGGTTATATCAATGTCGATTTCAAGGATGTTCGGACGGTGATGAATGATAGCGGCGTGGCTATTATGGGGAATGCGAAAGCTAGTGGCGATGATCGCGCGCAAAAAGCCGTGGAAGGTGCTTTGGCATCACCTTTGTTAAAGGATAGTGAAATTGAGGGTGCTCGTTATATTTTGTTGAATATTTCTTCCGGAACGCAAGAGGTTACGATGGACGAGATTTCGGTCATTACGGATTATATCCAGGAGCGAGCCGGTTTCACGGCAGAAATTATCTGGGGTAATTGTTTAGACGAGTCCTTGGATAAGGATCTGTCGGTTACTATTATTGCAACCGGTTTCCAAACTACCGAGGAGCGTAAACAGGAGGAAAGCAACCGACGGATTGCAATTCCATTAGAGGAGGAGAAAGTGCCTTTGGTAAGGCCTGTAAATCAAATTATTAACAAGCCTAAAGAAGAGATTGTAGAAAAAGCTCCAGCTGAGCCTGTGCAGGCAAAGGTACAGCCGACAGCGATGCCGCAGGCCGATTTATTTAGCGGCTTTGGACGACCATCTGGCCAGAACCCGGTTGATAATAAGGTGGCAACACCGAAGAAAGAGGAGATTATCAGACACACATTGGTAGAGGAAGAGCCGGTATCGGAGCAAAATAAGCCCGCTGACGAATATCAATTGAAGGTTTCCGAAAGTGAATTTCTCTTTACGAACGAAGCGAATACTAATCAACAGGTGTCTGATCCAGCGGCCACCTCAACGCCGGAATCTGTTGATTTTAATGAAGCACCAAAAGCAGAGAGCACCCCGGTAAGCAAGCAAGTTGATGAATATAAATCGGACGAAAGTATTGAGGAGCAACTTCGAAAAACAAAGGAGCGTATATTACGTCTAAAAGACTTAAGTATGAAGCTGCGTTCTACCAATGGCCTACAGGAGATAGAGAATGAGCCAGCCTATAGAAGGAAGCAGCGGTCTTTAGATCAGGTGCCTCACTCTTCTGAGTCACAGGTTTCAAGATTTACACTTTCTTCAGAAGATGGAATCACTGAAATAAGACCTAACAACTCTTTTCTTCATGACAATGTCGATTAAATTGTTATAAACGATATCAAAAAAGGCCGGAAAGAGTAGTATACTCTTCTGGCCTTTTTGTTTAAATAAATGCATAAAAGAGAAGTTTTTATACTCATTTCGAATATGGTTCACTAGAAAGTTGATAATTCTGAGGTGAAACTTTATCTTTGTAAACAATTTAATAACCACGTATTGTGGCTTTTAGGAAATCTGAACAGTAGTGATTAACCCGTGGGTAGGCAAGTAAACGGGATACATTTCAATTCGTTTTCTACGAAAGACCTAAGTTGGATTTGTGGTTTTGAGAGGTATTAATTAAATTAAACGTATTTACTTTGGATTTATTCGATAAAATATCAAAAAATTTAGGTCCAATCGGACAACATCACAAGTGGTCTCATGGTTATTTTTCTTTTCCCAAATTGGAAGGTGAGATTGGTCCACACATGAAATTTAGAGGGAAGGATCATCTTGTTTGGAGCCTAAACAATTATCTCGGTTTGGCCAATCATCCGGAAGTGCGCGCAACAGATGCTGAAGCCGCAAAGTTATATGGTATGGCTTATCCGATGGGCGCAAGGATGATGTCCGGTAATTCAAATCAACATGAAGTGTTGGAACAAGATCTAGCCGCTTTTGTGGGAAAGGAGGATGCTTTTCTTTTGAATTATGGCTATCAGGGTATGGTGTCGATCATCGATGCCTTGGTTGATAGAAATGACGTGATTGTATATGATGCTGAGTCGCATGCTTGCATTATAGACGGCGTTCGATTGCATATGGGCAAGCGATATGTCTATCAACACAATGATGTAGAAAGTTGTAAAAAGCAATTAGAGCGTGCAACCAAAATAGTTGAACAAACAGGTGGAGCCATTCTTCTTATTACTGAAGGTGTATTTGGTATGTCGGGTGCCCAAGGCAAATTAAAGGAGATCAACGAGTTAAAGAGTGAGTTTAATTTTAGATTGTTAGTAGACGATGCCCATGGCTTCGGCACTATGGGACCAACTGGAGCTGGAACGCATGAGGCTCAGGATTGCGTAGATGGTGTAGATATTTATTTCGGCACTTTTGCCAAGTCAATGGCCGGTATTGGTGCTTTTGTGGCAGCTAATGAGGAAATTGTAACCTTCTTGCGCTATAATATGCGTTCTCAGACCTTTGCGAAATCTTTACCTATGCCTATGGTTGTGGGCCTTCAGAAGCGTTTAGAATTGTTGAAGGGGCAGCCTGTGCTTCGGGAAAAACTTTGGGAAGTAGCTTTATCCTTGCAGAAAGGCCTAAGAGATAACGGATTTGATATAGGCCATACGAATACCATGGTTACGCCTGTATTTCTGAAAGGCGACCTATCAGAAGCGACTGCATTAACGATGGACTTGAGAGAAAATTACGGTATTTTTTGTTCTATTGTTGTTTATCCGGTAATTCCGAAGGGACAAATTGAACTGCGCTTGATTCCGACGGCAATGCATACTCTTGAAGATGTGAATCGAACAATTTTCGCTTTCTCGGAAATCGCTGAGAAATTGAACAACGGTCACTATAGAGAACAACAAGTTGTGCCGGCCTAATCGCGCGACCTTGTTTTTATGATAAAAAAGCCTTCTAATCGAATGTTAGGAGGCTTTCTTATTATTGTCTTAGCTTTAGCTTTATTGTTATTATTGCTTAGTTCGCTTCTGCTAGTTTTGTTTTAGCTTGTAGATCATTAACGGCCAGCGCAATTTTCCGTTTTGTTTCTTCACTTACACTTACTAAAGGTAACCGTACATAATTTTTGCATACGCCGAGCTCCTGGAGCATCTCTTTGACACCTGCAGGGTTCCCTTCAATGAAACATAAGTCATCGATATTTAGTAGCTCATAATGAAGCTTGCGAGCTTCTTCATAGTGCCACTCATTGCAATATTTCACTAGCTGCTGAGTTTGCTTTGGGAAGGCATTCCCGACTACCGTGATTACGCCAACAGCTCCCAAAGACATCATGGGAAGGGTAAGGGCATCGTCGCCTGAAATCAATAAGAAGCTATCCGGCTTGTTTGCCATAATACGTGTAAAATGCTCAAAGTTAGCGGAGGCTTCTTTTACACCAATGATATTGTCAAAATCATTGGCTAAGCGAATAATGGTATCGACATTTATCATACTTCCCGTTCTGCCGGGTACATTATATAGTATAATAGGAAGATCCGTAGCTTGTGCGATTGCCTTATAATGCTGATAAATTCCTTCTTGAGTTGGTTTATTATAATAGGGGCTTACGGATAAAATAGCTTGATAAGCCGGATTTTTGAAGTCCTTTATTTGCGCAACCAATTCAGCGGTGTTATTTCCTCCGAAACCGGCTACCAAAGGTACGCGTCCCGCAACTTTCTCGGCAGTGAAGTCTAAAATACTTTTCTTCTCTTCTTTTGTCAATGTAGCGACTTCTCCGGTTGTACCCATACTAACCAGATAGTCCATACCTCCTTCTATTTGATACTCGATCAAATTAGCTAATCCCTCAAAGTCGATACTCCCATCGCTGTTGAATGGGGTTACTAATGCCACTCCGGCACCATGTAGGCTATTCATTCCTTTTTATGTTTTGATTTATTATTCTTTCTTCTATATTCATTATGTGAAGTACGTTTTGCAAAGCTACTGAATCATTTTTATTAACTCCACTTCTGAAATGATTGGGATATTAAATTTCTGTGCTTTGGCGAGCTTGGAGGGGCCCATATTGTCTCCGGCTACGAGGTAATTTAGCTTGGCGCTAATACCGCTTAGTAGTTTGCCTCCATTTTGAACAATGATTTTACCGAGGTCTTCTCTACTATAGTGTTCGAATACGCCTGATATCACGAAAGACTTGTCGGCTAGCTTATTGCTGTTCAATTGAAATTCTTCTTCAATAATAGCGAACTGTAGATTCTCGCCTTTTAGGATTTCAACTTGATGTAAGTGAAGCGTGTTGCTGAAATACTCCTTAACGCTTTGGGCAATTCGCTCTCCTATTTCGTCAACAGCGGCAATCTCTTCTACACTCGCCTGAATGAGGTTGTCGATGTTTTTAAAGCTATTCGCTAATTTCTTGGCAATAGTTTCGCCTACATAACGGATTCCGAGACCGAACAGCACTTTCTGAAAAGGTCGCTCTTTCGACTTCTGAATACCAAGAAGCATATTGTTGATCGATTTTTCACCAAAGCGTTCAATCTGTTCAAGTTCTTCTTTATGATGATGTAATTGATAAAGATCGCTTATCTGTTTCAGTAATCCCTTTTTGTACAATACTTCAACTGTTTCATTTCCCATCCCTTCAATATCCATTGCTTTTCTGCTGATGAAATGTTGAATCTTCCCGACTATTTGAGGAGGGCATCCCAATTCGTTGGGACAATAATGCACGGCTTCGCCCTCTTTGCGGATCAACACTGTGTTGCATACCGGGCAGTGTGTGGGGTAGGCTATCTGTTTCGTGTCAGGAACGCGTTTGTCCTTGTTTACACCAATGATTTTTGGAATAATTTCGCCGCCCTTCTCTACCATGACGGTATCCAACTCATGAAGATCGAGTCTCGTTATTTCATTGGCATTATGAAGTGTGGCTCTTTTTACTGTTGTTCCGGAGAGTTGTACGGGTTCTAGATTTGCAACGGGTGTTACTGCACCGGTTCGTCCTACTTGATAGCTTACGGATTTGAGGATGGTCTCCACTTCCTCAGCTTTATATTTATAAGCAATTGCCCAGCGCGGCGACTTTGCGGTAAAGCCGAGCTCGTGCTGTTGTGCATAACTGTTTACTTTAATCACTATCCCGTCAATATCGTAAGAAAGCTTATGCCTAGCATCATCCCAATAGGAAATAAACTGTAAGACCTCGTCGATCGTGCGGCAAAGCTTTGTATGTTCGCTAACATGAAAGCCCCACGATTTAACGGCTTCTAGGCTCTCCCAATGTGTTTTGAATAACCGATCGCGGTTATCCATATATAAGAAATAAAGAAAGCAATCCAGTGGACGCTTAGCTACTTCTGAGGAGTCCTGCAGCTTGATGGTGCCTGCTGCGAAATTACGCGGATTGGCATAAGGAATTTCGTCGTTTTCCAGGCGTTCCTTATTCAGTCGTTCAAAGGCCGCTCTATGCATAAAAACCTCTCCTCTGATCTCAAAAAGATCCGGAAAGTGGCCTGATTTAATTTTATTGGGAACACTTTTTATCGTTTTTATATTGCTGGTTACTTCGTCGCCTTGCGTACCGTCACCTCTTGTGACACCCCTGGTAAGTACGCCCTGTTCGTAAGTTAAACTGATAGATAGGCCGTCAAATTTCAGCTCGCATACATATTCAAAATCGTCACCCAGCACCTTACGGATCCGTTCATCAAAGTCTTTTAGCTCTTTCTCGCTATAGGTATTACTCAAAGAGAGCATAGGCCACTTATGACGGACTGTCTTGAATTGTTTAGTAATATCCCCGCCAACTTTCTGCGTTGGTGAATCAGGGTCTAAAAACTCGGGATAGTCCTTTTCCAAGGCAGCTAATTCAGCTAACTTTTGGTCAAAATCGAAATCAGATATACTCGGTTGTGCGAGTACATAATATTTGTAATTGTGATCGTTCAGTTCTTTTGTTAGCGCTTCAATGCGGCTTAATGCATCATTCCTTTGCATATGCGAAGTTAATAAAAATTCTAGTTCTCTAGGACAATCTTAAATGGGAATGGTGTTTTTTAGGATCGGGTGCATTTTTTGGGAGAGAAACTATACTTTGAATCTGAACGTGCCACCTTATTAGAAATTGGAGCTGCCTATTTAAACCGGGAAATCGAGTTGGAAAAATGAATTGCTATCAATTTTAGAGTAGTACCCTTGCACAAGGGTACTACTTATTCATTAAATTTGCGTTTAGGACGCTTATAAAGCACGGTTGCAATAATTGTTACCAAGATAACGCCAATAACAAGATAAGCTACGGTTTTGGGTGTACTATACTCTTCGTCCGTACCTACCTGGTTCGCTAATGCTAAGTTAGAATAAATCGCTGCCATCAACACTAAAAATAATTTCTTCATTTTCCTAGTCCCTCCTTGATTTTAATAAAAAGTAAAAACACGTAACGTGATTTTTAGGCCTTTATTGATTATAAAACATAAATATAAGAAAAATAATATAAAAAATGAAATTTAATATTATTTTGTGCTTAATTGGAGAAAATTTTTACAAAAACGTGCTAACAGTCTGAAAGATAGATTTGTATGCTTGTCTTTCTTCGTTTTATTTTTTTAAAAAATCTCTTAAAACATAGTGGAGTATGCCGCCGTTTTTGTAGTAAGCTATTTCAATAGCCGAATCAAATCGAGCTTTAACTTTAAATGATAAATTTCGTCCCTGTTCGTCTTTTGCTTGTACGTCGAGCAGCTTGTGCGGTACTAAATCATCGGCTATCCCGGTGATATTAAAGGTTTCCCTACCGGTTAAACCCAGCGTATCGGCACTTTCTCCAGGTAAAAACTCCAATGGCGCTACTCCCATACCTACCAGATTACTGCGGTGTATGCGTTCGAAACTTTCCGCTATAACCGCTTTAACGCCGAGTAGGTTCGTACCTTTTGCTGCCCAGTCCCGTGATGAACCGCTGCCGTATTCTTTGCCGGCAAGGATAATAAGTGGTGTAGAATCCCGTTGATAAAGCGAGGCAGCATCATAAATGTTAAGTGTTTCATTGGTTCCAAAGTAGGTTGTATAGCCACCTTCTTTATCGGAAATTTTATTTTTGATGCGTACGTTGGCAAATGTTCCTCGCATCATCACTTCATGGTTACCACGTCTAGAGCCGTAAGAATTGAAATCCTTAACCTCGACGCCTTTGTTTTCCAGATATTGGCCGGCGGACGTATCTGATTTGAAGGAACCGGCAGGCGAGATATGATCGGTCGTTACAGAATCACCTAAATATAGCAGTACACGCGCTTCTTTAATATCGTTTGATGGTGTAAGCTCGCTACTAATATTTTTAAAGAAGGGAGCTTCCTGTATATAAGTAGAATTTTCGTCCCACTGGTAATCGCTTCCGGTAGGTGCAATTAAATTTTGCCATTGTTCATTTCCGTCGAAGATTACGTCATACACTTTCTTAAAATCGCTCTGCTGAAGTGACGATAGAATGACTTGATTAATTTCCTCTTGCGTCGGCCAAATATCTTTTAAATAGACGGGTTCTCCATTAGGGTCTGTGTCGATGGGGTCATTTAAAATATCAACATCGATTCTGCCGATAAGTGCATATATAACAACGAGCATTGGCGAAGCAAGGAAATTCATTTTTACCTGAGGATGAACGCGTGCTTCAAAATTTCGGTTGCCACTTAGAATGGAGGCTACCACTAGTTCCGCTTGATCAACTGCTTCTGCAATGTGGGGCGGTAGCGGACCACTGTTGCCGATGCAAGATGTGCATCCATAGCCTACGTGATGAAATCGCAGGGCTTCAAGATCTTCTAATAAACCTGAGCGCTCCAAATAAGCCGTTACTACTTTGGAACCAGGGGCCAAGCTTGTTTTAACCCATGATTTGGTCCGTAAGCCGCGAGCAACGGCCTTTCGAGCGACTAAGCCGGCACCAATCATGACCGCAGGGTTGGAGGTATTTGTGCAGCTGGTGATTGCAGCAATTACGATGGAACCGTCACTCAGTTCATATTCTTGGTTATTGTCGATTATTCTTACTGTTTTCAGTTGGTCACTTTTGACCGTCGTTTGCGGCGATGGATGGGGTTTCGTAGGCGTGAACTGTGTTCTGGATCCACCTTCCGACAGCCAGGTATTAACCTCCCTGTCTTTGAAAGAAACGTAGGTACGACTATATTCCTTTTCTAACAAGGCACCGAACTTGTGATATAGATCTTTGATCAGAATCTTGTCCTGAGGTCGTTTTGGACCGGCAACTGTAGGTTCTAAAGTATTCAGGTCCAAATGAAGGATATCGGTATAATGAATTTTTTCTTCCCCCGTACGCCATAATAGATTTTCCTTGCAATAATCCGCTACCAAACGAATGTGGTCCTCTGATCGATTTGTCCGCTGCATATAATCAAGTGTCTGGTGATCAATGGGGAAATAAGTGACGGTACAACCGAACTCGGGTGACATATTGGAAATGGTTGCCCGATCGGTAACCGTTAAGTTATCGAGGCCTTCTCCAAACACTTCTACGAATTTTCCCACAACTCCATAATCACGGAGCAGCTTGGTAATAGCTAATACCATATCCGTAGCTGTACATCCCTCCGGTATTTTTCCCGTAAGTTTTAATCCGATGACTTGAGGGCAGGTGAAATATATTGGTTGCCCCAGCATCGCAGCTTCTGCTTCTATACCACCGACACCCCACCCCAACACACCGATGCCGTTGACCATAGGAGTATGTGAGTCTGTGCCTACCAAGGTATCCGGGAAATACCAGCCGTCTCGGTCAATAACGCCCTTGGCCAAGTATTCAAGATTTACCTGATGACAGATTCCCATTCCTGGAGGAACTACTGTAAAGTTATTTAAT
Organism: Olivibacter sp. SA151; assembly: GCF_054130995.1. Classification (NCBI taxonomy): domain Bacteria; kingdom Pseudomonadati; phylum Bacteroidota; class Sphingobacteriia; order Sphingobacteriales; family Sphingobacteriaceae; genus Olivibacter; species Olivibacter sp. SA151. Next base: position 1,431,282 of record NZ_CP096391.1, read on the forward strand.
CCTTTTTGCGCCCATTTCAGTAATTGATAACGCTCTGCATTTCGTTCATATTCTAAGTCAACATTTTTTTCATAAGCATAGTCGGTACCGAAATAATCCACTTGAACAGAATGATCAATTACCAGGTCGACCGGGATTGCCGGGTTAATTTTATCTCCGTCTTTCCCCTTTCGTATTACTTCAGCCCTAATTGAAGCAATATCTACGACTGCAGGTACGCCGGTAAAATCCTGCATTAACACACGTGCAGGTTTGAATGGGATCTCTTTGTCAGTACCGGCGGGGTTCCACTGAATAAGTGTTTCTAAATGCTCATCGGTAATAGAAAATCCATCATGATTGCGTATAACATTCTCCAATAGGATTCGAATAGAAAATGGAAGTTTTTCTATAGGCTTTCCCTCCTTTCTCAATTGACTAAGTGAAGCTATTTTTTTGTCCATTTTAGTTTAGTTTTAGTACTATTATAATACTTCATTTTCCTTAAAAATGTTTTTAACTACCTCATTCCTGAATTTTAAATGACTTATAAAAAGAAAAGCCAAGAGATGATTTAAAATCTCTTGGCTCATCAATATAATTCGGTGTTTATTACTTTAGTTCAAATACAACACGAAATTGATAGTTAATCTTAATTTTCTTAAAATCGATATCTAGTGATTCCTCCTGTGCATAATCTGCCGCTTTTCCGCGCATGGCCATTGCACTGTACATAGCTGGCTGCGGACTGCCTGCGTCTGTATTATTATCGTTTACTTCCAAGGCCTTTCCTAAGCTGTCGCCTAACGCTTGAGCTAACACGGTTGCTTTCTCCCGCGCATTTTTTACCGCTTTTATGCGTAGCTCATTCCGTATTTCGGTCATCCTGCTATGGTCATACCCAGCAATAGCGGTAGATTGAATTCCTTTTTCATCTACGCTTGAAAGAATGGAATTGATGGCATTTAAATTAGCTACTTTCACTTTGTATTGCTTGCTTGCTAAAAAACCGGGATCTTTCTTCTTCTTGGGATCTATATAATTATAGCTTGAGATGTTTTCTATAGTGAAATCCTCTTCCTTTATTCCGGCTTTTTTTACAGCAGTTGACAACTGCTTTTCCAATTCATCAATTGCTACCTTATTTTTGTTGTTATTATCCTTAAAATACTCTTTTAAAGATATGGACACATAAATAATATCCGGGGTTACTTCCTCCTCAGCAGATCCATAAACTTCTATCTTCCTTCTTGTATCAACATTTTGTGCTGAAGCGGATAATGCGATTGTTCCTAACAATACTGCTGCTAATATTTTTTTCATCTGCATAATTTTTTCTTAAAAGTGGTGAATCCTGCATGAGCTTTGCACGTATTACTATGGCCCAAACAGGTTTCGTATGCTATAAGTTTTATATTTGTGTATGAAACGATACTGTAAAAGAAAATGCTACAATAGGTTGTTTTTTTAGAATTTTATTCTTCTATAACTTCGCTGTGATAGCTTGCAGATTCTTGAACTTCCTCCTTAAAGTAACGTTTCTGGAAGATTAGTATGATAATTACGCCTACTGAAATGGCAGAGTCTGCTAAATTAAAAACCGGTCTGAAGAAGATAAATTCTTCATTTGACCATAACGGAAACCATGATGGGAAAGTCCCTTGCAACAGAGGGAAATAAAACATATCTACTACTTTTCCGTGGAAAATACTACTATATCCACCTCCAGCAGGAAACAGAACCGCTTTTTCATACCACGTGCTTTCACTAAAAATCATACCATAGAAAGTAGAGTCAATGATATTTCCTACAGCACCGGCAAAAATTAACGATACACAAAGAATGAGTCCGCGGTGATATTTACGTTTAATCATGTAAACCAATCCATATCCAATGCCCAATACAGCCAATATACGGAACACAGATAATGCTAATTTTCCGCTCTCGCCACCAAATTCCATACCGAAAGCCATACCGTTGTTTTCAGTAAAATGAATGAGTGCCCGGTTTCCGACAATTTTAAATTCCTGTCCCAAGGTCATGTTGAGCTTGACCCAAAATTTGATAACTTGATCTAAAAATAAAACAACTAATACGAGGAAGAGCGGTCTAGTATATCCTTTCATTATTTCGTTCGCACAAAATCAATCAGCCATTTCCCTAAAGAAGAATGAGATCCTCCGTTAATGAGAAATGGCCGATTTGTTTTTAATATTGTTTTAATTTGGCTTCCATGCTTAGAGTAGTGTGGGGAACAGCGCGTAAACGCTCTTTTTGAATTAGTTTACCCGTTTCTCTGCACACTCCATATGTTTTATTTTCTATTCTTACCAATGCAGCCTCTAAATTGTCAATGAACTTTTTCTGACGAGCAGCTAATTGATTGATCTGCTCTTTTTCAAGCGTAGCCGAACCATCTTCCAACGTTTTGAAAGTACCCGCCGTATCATCTGTACCATTGCTGTTTGGGTTACTTAAAGATTTAGTCAAAGAGGCTAATTCTTCTTTCGCTACTCGAAGTTTTTCCAAGATAATTTCTTTAAACTCTTGTAGTTCGGCATCGCTGTAACGTGTCTTTTCTGTGTTTTCCATTTTTCAAATTTTTTAACAAGAATCTAAATCTGCCAAGGTTTTGCTAAAGACCTTGCTATAATACGGGTTATAGATTCTAAAACTACACTTTTTCAATTAATACATTTAGCTCAGTCTCTTCTATTTCAACACGTTCTCCACCGGTTAAGTTGTTTTCAACTTTAAACGAGTTGGCTAGGATCTCTGTGCTAATATAAGATAAATTATCTTTAATAGCATCGGCAATTAAGGAACTATTGCTTATCGTCACATTGATCTTATCAGTTACTTCAAAGTTAAGTTCCTTTCGAAGTGTTTGTATGCGATTCACAAGTTCGCGCGCCAGGCCTTCATTTTTTAGTGCCGGTGTAATATGAACATCTAAAGCTACCGTGAGCTTGTCTAAGTTGGCAACTTGCCAGCCAGCTACATCTTCTGCGATTATTTCTACATCCGCTAAGGTAACTGTATAAGGAGCCTCCGTTAAGGTAAAGGATCCAGATGTTTCCAATTGACTAATTTCCGACTCTCCAAACGCTTGAATAGCTGCTGCAACCAGTTTCATATCTTTTCCAACCTTAGGTCCCAAGGCCTTGAAGTTAGGTCTGATTTTTTTTCGTATAATCCCGGAAGTATCCTTTATAAACTCTATTTCTTTGATGTTTGTCTCCGATAAAATCAAATCTTTCACTTTCGCTACTTTCTCCCTGAATGTATCATCTAACACCGGAAGTAGAATTTTGTTTAGTGGTTGACGAACATTTATACCCACTTTTTTACGTAGAGATAAAGTTAACGACGATATATCTTGGGCCAAGGTCATCCGTTCTTCCAGGTTTTTGTCTACAAGCGTTTCATTATAAGTTGGGTAGAACGAAAGGTGAACTGATTCCGCCCGATCTTTCTGCGTTGCGTTATTGAGGTCCAGAAATAGTTGATCACTGAAAAAAGGAGCGATTGGAGACATGAGTTTCGCAACTGTGTCTAAGCAGGTATATAGGGTTTGATAAGCAGATATTTTATCTTCACTATATTCGCCTTTCCAAAAACGGCGGCGACATAGTCGTACATACCAATTACTTAAATGCTCATCCACGAAATTTTGGATGGCACGAGCTGCTTTTGTTGGCTCGAAATCTTGATAGAATGTATCTACCTCTTTTGTCAAACTATTCAAGAGTGATATGATCCAACGATCAATTTCAGGACGGTCATTATAGGCGATCTCTGCTTCCATGTAAGAGAAGCCGTCAATGTTAGCATATAGCGCAAAGAAAGCATAAGTGTTGTATAGTGTTCCGAAGAACTTACGCCGCACTTCATCTAAACCTTCTTCATTGAATTTTAAGTTATCCCAAGGTGCAGCATTGCTGATCATGTACCAACGGGTAGCATCGGCACTGTATTTTGAAATGGTGGCAAAAGGATCTACCGCATTACCTAAGCGTTTGGACATTTTGTTTCCATTCTTATCGAGCACCAGACCGTTAGAAACCACATTTTTAAATGCTACGGAATCACAAAGCATGGTTGCTATTGCATGCAATGTAAAAAACCACCCACGCGTTTGGTCTACGCCCTCAGCTATAAAGTCGGCTGGATACGCCTCTTCAAAACCTTCTTTGAATGGAAATTTCTCTCCTTTTGCTAATTTTTCATGGTCTAACCCCCACTGTGCATACGGCATTGATCCGGAATCGAACCACACATCGATAAGGTCAGGCTCTCTAAACAATTTCTGAAGGCTATCAGACACAAGCACAATGTCGTCTACATAAGGTCGGTGAAGATCAAATTTATCAGTGTCGAGTTTTACCAGATATTCGCGTAGTTTGGCGCTTTCTTCTTCATTTAACACATTGGTAGTTAAACTAAACTCGATATATTCACGTAATTCCTGTATCGATCCTATACAAATTTCTTCATTTTCATCTTCTGAACGCCAGATAGGCAGGGGAGTGCCCCAATACCTAGATCGAGATAGATTCCAATCAACTAGATTTTCCAGCCAATTTCCAAAACGTCCTGTGCCGGTAGCTTCAGGCTTCCAATTGATCGTTTTATTAAGTGCCACGAGTTTTTCCTTAACGGCAGTGGTTTTTATAAACCAGCTGTCTAAGGGATAATACAAGATAGGCTTGTCGGTACGCCAACAATGTGGATAACTGTGTTCATATCGTTTGACATCAAAGGCTTTATTCTCCTCCTTTAACTTGATCGCAATTAACACATCCGTTGGTTTAAAGTCCGGCTCTTGCCTTTCTTCGTCGCTGTAGTATTCTTCCTTAACAAAACGTCCGGCGAAATCTGTAATTTCTTTGACGAATCGTCCCTGTTTGTCTACAATTGGAACATCTTTGCCATTTTCATCTTTTACTAAAACTCCGGGAACTCCGTTTTCACGACAGGCTCTAAAGTCGTCTGCACCAAATGTAGCAGCAGCATGTACGATACCGGTGCCATCTTCGGTCGTCACAAAATCGCCAGGGATGACACGGAATGCATGTTGCTGTAAATCATCATTAATGACATAAGGAAGTAGTTGTTCATAACGTAAATTGAGCAAGTCTTCTCCTTTAAATTCAGTTGCAAGTTCCCAAGGAATCAGTTTGTCACCTTCTTTGTAATCTTGGAAGGGAAGATCTTTCGCCTCCGATTTGAAATACTTGCCAACTAAATCTTTTGCCAAAACAATGCTGATCGGCTCAAATGTATAGGGATTAAACGTCCGTATCTTTACGTAGGTAATATTTTTTCCCACGACGAGTGCGCAATTTGCCGGTAAAGTCCAAGGTGTGGTAGTCCAGGCGATGATTGCCGTATCTTCTCCTTCCTCTTCGAACAACTGAGGCATTAATGGGTGAATCTGATCTTTGACGATTCTAAATTCTGCTACAATTGTCGTGTCTTTAACAGGTTTATAGGTGCCGGGTTGATTTAGCTCATGTGAGCTTAGGCCGGTTCCCGCAGCAGGAGAGTATGGCTGAATAGTATAACCTTTGTATAATAAGTCTTTATTGTATAATTCCTTTAATATCCACCAAATGGTTTCGATGTATTCGTTTTGATAAGTAATGTAGGGGTTTTTGAGATCAACCCAATAACCCATTTTTTCAGTCAGATCATTCCAAACATCCGTATAGCGCATTACTTCGCGCTTACAGGCGTTATTGTATTCCTCTACTGATATCTTTTTACCAATATCTTCTTTAGTAATACCTAAAGTTTTTTCTACAGCAAGTTCGATGGGAAGACCATGGGTATCCCATCCGCCTTTCCGCTTTACCTGGAAGCCTTTTAAGGTTTTATATCGGCAGAAAATATCCTTTATTGTCCTAGCCATGACGTGGTGTATGCCAGGCATACCATTGGCAGAGGGAGGACCTTCATAAAAAGTATAGGGCTTTGTAGAAGGCCTGCTGGTGACACTTTTCTCAAACACATTCTTTGCCTGCCAATTAGCTAAGATATTGTTGCCTATATTCGGTAAATCGAGCTGTTTATATTCCTTGTACATCAGTGTATTAATCCAAAAATTAAGGATGCAAAGTTAAGACATTAAGGCGAAAAGTGAAAACGGTGTAATCGCTTCCCTGCTTATTCCTGTATTTTCTTTCGATTTAAACCTTTAGATCGTCACAAAGCGAAAATTTATTATCTTTAACTGACAGTTTAGCTCTTAGTAGTTATGAATAAATATCTGAAACGCGGTATCCTAATTACAATGTTGGGAATTCTGATGGGCATGTTGGGCATGTGTCTGAAAAGGTTGGAAAATGATTTCTATGGAATCACATTAACATTGGGTGTACTGGTATTTGGTGTCGGCTTTGTTACTATTGTCTATAGTTTAATTAGAAAAATAGAGCGTCAAAGCATCCTTGAATCAAGAGAAGAGCAACAGCAATCCTCCGAAAGTGATTAATTATGGGCTTTCTATCTGCGTTAAGATTTGCTTGGTATGGTTTACGTGATACATTTAAAACCGAAAGGAACTTCAGGATCCAATCTGCTTTTGCAATACTTGCCCTTATAATGGGGCTTTTATTGAAAATCGATCTCAATGAGTGGCTTTGGATTGGGGTATCCATTTTTCTTGTATTGGCTGCTGAGCTATTTAATACTGCGCTGGAAGCTTTAACCAATCTGGTTTCACCTACCTGGCATCCCTTAGCAAAAAAGGCGAAGGATGCCGCCGCCTCCGCCGTTCTGCTGTTGGCTGTATTTTCTATTATTTGTGGAATCATTATTTTTTTGCCTAAACTTGTGCAAGTAATAAAGCATTTCAATAGTGTTACATAAAACCAGAGGAATTGTCCTGAAGATTACTCCTTATGCCGAGACGAGTGTTGTGGCGCAAATATTTACGGAAAAGTTTGGTATACAGTCTTATCTTATCAACGGCGTAAAGAGGGCACGGGCGAAGATTCACCTTAATATATTGCAACCACTACATTTATTAGATCTTGTCGTATATCAAAAAACTACAACGGGATTAAACCGGATGGCGGAGGCTCGGCAATTACCGGTTTTTCAACGGATTCCCTACGATATTATAAAAAGCTCCATGGCCTTGTTTATTACGGAAATAATATATAAAAGCATTCGGCAGCAGGGGCCGGATGAAAAGCTTTTTGAATACCTCTTTAGTGCAATATGCTGGTTAGATTCGTCCGAGGAAACACCGATCAATTTTCATTTAGCTTTTCTTCTAAAACTCACCAAATATTTAGGCTTCTATCCAGCATCCCGAACAGGAGAACAAATTTATTTTGATCTTAAGGAAGGTGTTTTTACTCGATTCACCCCAGGTCATATCTTAGTTTTGCAGGAACCACATACCGGTCAGTGGAATACACTTTTAAATACCAGTTTTGCATCGCTTAACAATGTGAAAATAGGTAACCGGGACCGAAGAATTCTTTTGCAGAAATTGATCGATTTTTATCAACTCCATATCGATGGTTTAGGCGAAATAAAATCACTCGAAATACTGGAAGAAGTTTTGGCTTAAAGCAATCATATCATATACGAATAATATGTTTACATTCATTAAAAGTTACGTGCTGCCTTCTATGTTTTTTTTAACTGTTTCCTTTTGTCATGCTCAAAGCGGCGAAATTAAAGCAGACTCACTTTTGATAAAAAAGCATATCTATTTTTTGGCAGCAAATAAGTTGGAAGGTAGAGGAACGGGCAGTAAAGGTATAAAAAAGGCGGCGAAGTATATTGAGCGCTATTTTAAGAAATATGGCCTGAAGCCATTAGGAGATAAGGGTTATCGACAGCCGTTTATAGCAAAAGTGAAAAAGGTGGTTGTTCCCGATAGTTTGCGGAAAGCCGATAACCTGATAGGATATTTGGATAATAGGGCGACAAATACAATCATCATTGGAGCCCATTATGATCATTTGGGGCTAGGTACACAGGGCAGTTCTAAGGACGCTTTGCCTGAAGGGAAGATCCATCATGGTGCCGATGACAATGCCTCGGGCGTCGCGGGACTATTGGAACTAGCAAGGTGTTTTTCACAAAATGGACGGCAAGAGAATTATAATATTCTTTTCGTAGCTTTTTCGGGAGAGGAATTGGGGCTGCTGGGCTCTAAGTATTATGTAGAACATCCTGTTACATCAATGAATAAAGTGAATTTTATGGTGAACATGGATATGATTGGCAGGTATGATCCGGGGCGTGGACTTGGAATAGGCGGTTTCGGTACAAGCGATAGTTGGCCAGCCGTTTTTGAAGGTATTACAAGCGATATTAAATATTTTACAGACAGAAGCGGAAGTGGTGGTTCTGATCATGGCTCCTTTTACGCTAAAGGTATCCCGGTTCTTTTTTTTCACACGGGTGGACATGAAGATTACCATATGCCTACGGATACTCCTGAAAAAGTCAATATAACAGCATTGGCAAAAATAGTCGATTTGGAAATAGAAATCATTTTGAAAGCAATGAATAAAAATAAACTTAACTTTACGGAAGTCAAGTAAGATTTTTACATGTTTGTATATTTATGCGTGTGTCTCTTGATCGATGTCGATAATAAAAAAAATTAACAATGAAATTTGGACAAGTTGAAGACCCCGGGCAAGTGGATTTTACTTTGCCTGACACCCATTCGGATACAATTAACCTACTGAATGCTACTAGAAACAAGGCGGCTTTTAAGGTGAGCATAGGATGTGCTAAGTGGAATAAACAAGATTTAAAAGGATTTTATCCACGTGGAACAAAAGACGAGTTATCGTACTACGCAAACCAGTTTAATGCAATTGAACTCAATGCTACCTTCTACAATGCGCCGGATAAACAACAAGTATTGACTTGGAAGAATAAAGTGCCTGCTGATTTTAAATTTTTCCCGAAATTGCCAAATCAGATCAGTCACTACAGACGTTTATTAAATGCTGAGGAACCTACGATTGCTTTTTGCGATGCGATTAGCTTTTTTGAAGAAAAACTTGGCATGGCATTTTTGCAGCTTCATGACAATTTTAAACCAACTAATTTGGACCGCCTTTCTGCTTATTTGTCAGCTTTTCCAAAAGGCATACCACTGGCGGTAGAGGTTAGAAATGAAGAGTGGTTTCAGAATAAAGAGATATTTGACGAGTATAGTAATCTACTAAAAGAGCATCGTATGGCAAATATAATAGTTGATACCGCGGGCCGTAGGGATATGTTGCACATGCGACTAACCTCTCCTGAGGCCTTTATTCGCTATGTTGGGGCAAATCACTCAAGCGACTACGAACGTTTGGATCGATGGATAGACAGAATACAGGAATGGCGATCGGAAGGCTTGCAATCTTTGTACTTTTTTGTGCATCAGAATATAGAAAGGGAGTCGCCTTTACTCTCCGCTTATTTTATTGAAAAGTTGAACAGCGTTTTTGATCTTGACTTACACGTTCCGAAAGGACTAGCGGAGACAGGTGAACAGGCTAAGCTACTTTGAAAATAAGCTACAAAAAAAAGAGTGTCTCCTATATCTTGTCAAAAACATGGAGCACTCTATATTATGGTTTACAGCCTCTTGTTTAATTCATCTTGGAGCTGCCTGTTTAGCTTTTGTTCCCTTTCCATAGCTTTCTTGCGATGTTGCTCGAATTCGAGGCGTAGTTCTTCCAATGTTTTTTTTGCATCGGCAGTTACTAAATGACTTTGGTTGAAACGATATATATAAAACGTAAGTGCCAGAGCAAGTACACCAATTATACACCATATAAGTAAGTTATAGGTACTCTTCGGTAAGAGGATCCCTAAAAAACTAAAGCTCTCTTTTTGTTCCCTGGTAGTTTTGAGTTCCTGTGCTACCTTGTTCAAGCTATCTTGAAGAGAAGAAACCTCACGATCATGGTTGTCCAAAGTGGCTTTTACATTGGCCAGTTTGGTCTGCATAGCTTTGATTGAATCTGTTATGTTTGTCTCTAATTTTTCTAAGGAGGTTTTTCGAACTACTTTATAGTCCTGATAATTATTTGAAGTGTTGTTAATATAGTCAAACTGACTTGCAATAGATCCTCCGTTCAATCCCTGTTGTGATTTTGCCTGGGAAATTTTTGACGTTTTAACAGGTGAAGTAGGTGCAGTTTGCGCTTGTGCATTAGCTAAAGAAAAGGAAAGAACGAAAATGAAGAAAGAAAATTTTAGTCTTTGCATAAGTAATATAAGTTGTGTTTGACGTATTTAACTCCGGCAAATATAACACAAACCTTATAGAATGCCATGGTTTTCCGGTATTTGGATAAGACGGCAGACCCTGGGAGCAAACGAAAGTGTATAAAAAAGGCTTTAAATGACGATAAAAAAGCCCAGAAGGAAGGAATAGCGTCAATAAGTTTAAGAAAACCACTTTTGCCAAAAGAGTAAAATATTAAAAATTAACTGATTACATAATAAGCGAAGAAATAGTTCAAAAATATTTTGCATTGTTGTGGAACAACTCTATATTTGCAGTCCCAAACGGGAAGAATACCTGGATAGGTAGGAAAAGGAGGCTTAGCTCAGCTGGTTCAGAGCATCTGCCTTACAAGCAGAGGGTCACTGGTTCGAATCCAGTAGCCTCCACCATAAGGTTTTTATAGGTTATATGATCTACTTTGTTTAAGTAGATAAAATTTAAGGAGGCTTAGCTCAGCTGGTTCAGAGCATCTGCCTTACAAGCAGAGGGTCACTGGTTCGAATCCAGTAGCCTCCACACTTAAGCATCTATTCAAGGTGCTTTTTTATTTTATATCTATTTTTATTCCCTTTTATTATTTGATATTAAATGACACTCGATTGATGAGTAAAACTGATACTACTTTCTAACTGACAGCGATTACTGAATCTGTGTCATGACAATAAAAAAGATTGCAGTTTAATTTTGATTTATCACTTGTTTGTCATACTTTTATAAATACCGATTACAAACCTAAAATGTAAATGGGCAATCCGAAAAAGGGTTGCTCATTTTTTTTATTGGCATGGACTTTGTGGTAAGTGTTTTGACTGCTGTCATGCAGTATTAAAGTAGTCTTTTCATAATTTAGGTTTATAATTGGTTAAGTAAAAGCCTTGATGCCCATCATCAAGGCTTTTTATTTCAATTTTAATATATACTCAAAGTTGAGAAGTGATTTCAGTTGATAGCGGCTTGGTGGCGGAACGATAACGATGTATCAAGTGGCCGTTTTCGTCAATTAAGAACTTCTCAAAGTTCCATTTGATGTCGCCTGTAAAATCCGGATTCTCCGCTTTTGTTAAATAATCAAAAATAGGGTTAATATCGTCGCCTTTCACACTGCTTTTTTCTGCGAGTAAAAAAGTCACGCCATAATTTTGTTCACAAAACGACTTTATGTCGTCATTAGAACCAGGCTCCTGTGAGCCGAAATTGTTGGCAGGAAATCCGATCACGACAACCTTGTCTTTGAATCTTTTTGATAATTCCTCCAGTTCTTTATACTGGGGAGTGAAGCCGCATTTAGAGGCGGTGTTAACCAAAAGGATTTTTTTTCCTTTGAAATCTTTTAGATCAATTGTTTTACCGTCGATGGAGGTAAATGAAAACTGATAAATATTTTCAGGTGGGAGAGCCATAAACATGCTCATAATTAAAAGCAGCGTTTTCATGTTTCTATTGATTTAAACTGTTTCTCTTTCGATAACGAAGTTAAACAATTCTTCAATAGGCTGTTTAATTATTTTGCCGATTTGTACGGCGTATTGCTCGCATACGATCCTTAGTTGGTCACTGAAGTAATAAGCGATAGATCCCACAAAATGAAATAAATGATTTTGATAATCAGGGAACAATAAAATGTTTGTTTTTACAAATTCCTCAAAGCCACGGTGCAATAGACCCATAATATATGGGTGCGTTTGATTGCTTTCCATGAAAGGCGCAAAGGAGGCGAGATAGGTGTTTGGAGAATTCCTTTGATAAACGTTTTTGATAACCATTTCTTTATTGATCCGGTAAGTACTTTCAAATTTCCTAGAGAGCTCTTCGGGTAAAGCACCATAGAGAAAAGCTGTTATCAATTTTTTTCCGAACCAAGCGCCGGAACCTTCATCACCTAGTATAAAACCCAGTCCTTGCCTTGTTGGTTGTACCTGTTCACCATCAAAAAAGGTAACATTGGACCCCGTTCCAAGTACTGCGGTATAACCACTATCATTTCCACAGGTAGCATAAGCGGAGCCGATAAGGTCGGTTTCTACTGAAATAAAAGCCTTTTTGAAGATTTGAGAAAGAGCATTTGATACCATTTCCCGACGGTCGGGATTTGTGCAGCCCGATCCAAAAAAATAGACTTCTGAAATAAGATCTGCATAGGGTGCTATATCTGTGATATTCTGCACAATCTTTACGATTTCCTTCTCCGTGGTAAAAAAGGGATTTAATCCTCTTGTTCTGAAAGTTAAAGGTTCGCTGTTTGGAAGTGCAAGCATCCAGTCAGATTTATACGATCCGCTATCTACAACCAATATCATAGTAAAATTTGGTAGGCTTTATGTGTTAACGTTTTAGATACAAATATACTAAAATACTGGAATAACCATTTATAAAGTGTCTAAAGCACATTAATTGAGCGTGAGTGACCCAGCAATCTGTTTTAGACCAATTTCTGCCATTTTTGCTTCATATTGAGCATTGCTGAATCGAACGCTCGCATCAACATAGTTTCTTTGGGCTTCGCGAAACTCTAAGGGTGTAATGCTTCCTAGACGATATTTTTCGAGCGTTATATCCATATTTTGCTTAGCAACCATTTGATTTCCTTGTTCTCGATCAACTAATTCTAGATTAACGAGATAAGTCTGATAGGCAGATGAAAGCTGTGAAAGAAGTGCTTGATTCGTTTTCTCCAGGTTAATGCTCGCATTTTCAATGGCTAATGCTGCATTCCTCTCATTCCTTTTCTGTAAAAACCCATTGAATATATTCATTGATGCTGACACGCCGTAACTAAATCCATTGCCCTGATTTTTCGTCGCAAAGCCTAATTCAGCCGTAGTTCGTGTTCGTGTATACGCGGAATTTATGTCTATTGTGGGATAACGCTGACCTTTTACTTCTTTCAATTCAAGCTGTGCTATCCTTCGATTAATTAAAGCTGCTTGCAAAGCCGGATTATGTTGGAGTGCGAGATTTAATAAGTTATCATATTTAAGATTGTCTTCTATACTGATACTGTCCGTTACGTCAAAAAGCGTATTGACATCGCGAGCTAAGATTTCGTTCAATCTGATTTTTGTGTTGCTGAAAAGCACATTTTGACGCATAAGATTTGTGGTATCGGTATTTAAGTCGACTTTGGAGGCTAAAACCTCTAATTTAGAGGCTCTTCCAATCTGATATCGATTCTCAGCCATTTCTAGGCGATATTTTGAAAGGTCTAGTGCTGTTCGTAAGGCGGTAAGTTGTTGTTTTTGTTGTACCAGGTTAAAATATTCGCTAACGACGTTAAAAACGGTGGATAAAATTGCCTGTTTTAAATTCGCATCACCTAGCTTCTGTAATTCTTTCAATTGATCGTAACGCGCAAACATTTGAAACCCATCAAAAACAGTCCAATCCAGATTTGCACCATAAGCCATGGATGTGTTCCGTGCCCCTTTTAACGATCGGGTTTCACCGCTTAATAGTGTTTGTGTCGTGTTCTGTGTAGCAGCGGATGCAGAAGCATCGCCCGTAACACTTGGCAACATGCCGGCATTGGCCAAATTTGCATTGTTCTTTGCAATAGCAACATCATTGCTAACAAGCCTGATGTCATAGTTTTGTTTAAGGGCAATAGCGACAGCATCTTCCAAATTCAATATCTCTTGTGCAAAGGCAATAAAGGGCAAAATATATATCGGTAAAAAAATATACAATAATTTTTTCATAAACGATTAGCTATTATAGCATTGCCTGAGCGGCTTTTAGTTCCTGTCTTTCTACTTCTTCTGCTTCTTTCAAATCCAAATTCGGTTTATACTCTCTTGACCATAACGAGTAAATGGCAGGGATGACAAATAAGGTTAGGATCAATGAGAAAATCGTTCCGCCTACAATTACAACTCCCATGCCTATTCTGCTTGTTGCAGCTGCACCAAGGGCCAATGCAATGGGAAGAGCTCCCAATGCGATTGCAAAGCTTGTCATCAATATCGGTCGTAACCGAGCCTCGGACGCTTCTAAGATAGCCTCTTTAACGGTCTTGCCTTCTTCTTTAAGTTGATTGGCAAATTCAACTATCAGAATACCATTTTTAGTGACTAAACCGATCAACATAATAGTGCCGATCTGACTGAATACATTCCAACTTTCTCCAACCACCCATAAGGATAACAGTGCACCGGCCACAGCCATAGGAACGGTAAGTATAATGATAAATGGATCGAGAAAACTCTCAAATTGCGCCGCCAATATTAAATATACTAATAATAAAGCGAGCCCGAATGCGAATAAGGTATTCGACCCACTTTCCCTAAAGTCGCGTGATTCGCCGCCTAAATCTGTAGAAAAGCTGTCGTCAAGTACTTTGGCTGCAATTCTGTCCATTGCATCAATACCTTCGCCGAGACTTACGCCGGGTGCTAATCCTGCCGATACGGTAGCCGACATAAACCGGTTATTATGATATAATTGAGGTGGGCTAGAACGTTCTTCGATCGTTACAACGTTGTCCAATTGAATCAATTGCCCTGTATTGCTTCGAACAAATATAGCGGCTAAATCCAAAGGAGAACTTCTGTCTACATCGTCAAATTGACCGATTACTTGATATTGTTTGCCATTCATGATAAAATAGGCAAAGCGTTGGCCGCTTAGCGAGAGCTGCAGGGTTTGAGCAACGTCGAGTACCGATACGCCTAAACTTTGGGCTTTGTCGCGATCGATGCTTATATTGAGTTCCGGTTTATTGAACTTAAGGTCAATGTCAACCACTGAAAACGTCGGATCATTGTTCGCTTCGTCCATAAATTCCGGTATTTTTTCACGGAGCTTGTCGAATGTTGGTGCTTGTATAATATATTGTACAGGTAGCCCGCCTCGTCTATTTACCGAGATTGTCGGCGTTTGCGTGACGAAGGTCCGGGCTTCGGTATATTTTCTCGTTTGTTTAGTTAATGCCTCTGCAATTTCTGCCTGTGAACGTACCCGGTCTTCCGGAGCTACTAGGGTCATGCGCATTCTCCCGCTGTTAATTGAAGATGAACCGAATCCCGGTGATGTCATGACCAAATTAACAGATTTTTCAGGAATGGAGTCATTAACGAGCTGTGTAAGTTCGGTCATAAAACGGTCCATGTAATCATAGGAACTTCCTTCTGGAGCTGTTACATTGACGCGAATCAGACTCCGATCTTCATATGGAGCCGTTTCTTTTTTGATATGTGTCCAAAAGAAGGCAATCAATCCAAAACAGATGAAAAGGATAGGAAAGCTAAGCCATTTATGCTGTAGGAAATGAGTCAATGATTTACCATAACCAGTAGTCATTTTTACAAAATAGGGTTCGGTGAGTTCATAAAACCGAGAGTGCTTGGTGCCGCCCTTCTTCATCAGGTAAGCATTCAGCATTGGCGTTAATGTCAGCGAGACAAAGGCAGAAATGAGTACCGCCGACGCAATAACGACACCAAATTCACGAAAAAGCCGTCCTACAAATCCTTCCAGAAACATAACGGGTAAGAAAACCGCTGCTAAGGTTATCGAAATGGAGATGACAGCAAAGAAAATTTCATTTGATCCTTTGATGGCAGCCTGCATCGGTGACATACCTTCTTCCACCTTTTTGTAAATATTTTCGGTTACAACGATTCCGTCGTCCACAACAAGTCCGGTTGCCAATACAATGGCGAGAAGTGTTAATACATTAATGGAAAAACCAAAAAGGTACATAATAAAGAAGGTGGCAATTAAAGATACAGGGATATCGATTAACGGCCTGAAGGCGATACCCCAGTTTCGGAAGAACAAAAATATGATCAATATAACCAATACCAGGGCTATAGCAATCGTTTCGGCCACTTCCGTAACGGATTTTTTGATGAACAGCGTGTTGTCCAATGCGACGTCTAGTATAATATCGGTAGGAATTTCGTTCTTTATTTGTTCAATTCTTTTGTAGAATGCTTCTGCAATTTCGATATAATTAGTTCCGGGTTGAGGAATCACAGCTAGCCCCACCATTGGAATACCTGATTCCGTCATCTTCGTTTCAATATTTTCAGGTCCCAATACGGCACGTCCAACATCGCTAAAACGTATAATCCGATTACCATCGGTTTTAATGATCAATCTATTAAAATCTTCTTCGGTTACAAGGTTTCCCGCTGTTTTAACAGTAAGCTCTGTATTGGCTCCCGTAATCTTTCCGGATGGCAATTCGACGTTTTGTAGCGTCAATGCGTTTCGGACATCTAGGGGAGTTAAACCGTAAGCGGCTAAACGCATTGGCTCAATCCATAGACGCATAGCGTAACGTTGTTGTCCCCAAATTTGAACGGTACTCACGCCGGGAAGGGTTTGTAATCGTTGTGCAATGACATTTTCTGCGATGTCATTTAGGTCTAATGGATCGCGCGTGTCACTTCTTACAGTCAAAGTAAGTATGGGTTCCGAATCAGCATCTGCCTTTGAAACAACCGGAGGTGCGTCTATATCTTGTGGCAGGCTTCTGAGCGCTTGTGAGACTTTGTCTCTTACGTCGTTTGCTGCTTCTTCTAAATTTTTACCAAGAACAAATTCTATGTTAATATTACTTGAACCTTGATTGCTGGACGATGAAATATTGCGAATGCCATCTATTTGATTGATCGACTTTTCCAGGGGTTCCGTAATTTGTGATTCGATGATGTCGGGGTTTGCCCCGGCATAATTGGTACGGACCGAAACGATAGGGGGGTCGATAGAGGGGAATTCTCGTATACCTAAAAAGGTGTAACCAATAATCCCAAAAAGAATCAAGATTAGGTTCATGACGATCGTCAGAACTGGACGTTTTATACTGGTGGTTGAAAGACTCATGGCTTAATTTTTTAAGTTAACATGCACATTCATCCCGTTTTTTAAGGCCATGACACCCGAAGTGAGCACGGTATCACCGATAGAAATACCCTTGTTCACGAGGATATCTGTGCTTGTTCTGCTATCGCTTTCAATGTCCACCGCGCTCGCCTTGCCTCCCTTGCATACAAAAACTTGCTTGCCTCCTTGTACCGGGATAACGGCTTCCGTGGGGATTAAAACGGCTTCTTTTACCATATTGATGGGTAGTTGCACCCTGGCGAAAGAGCCTGGAAATAACTCGCCTGAATCGTTGGCAGCTAAAGCTCTAATTTGTATTGTCCTTGTCTGTGCATCAATTCCAGGTTCGATGGCATATATTTTTGCGCTATACTGCTTTGACGAGCCGCTTATCGTAAAGTTTAAAGGCAGCCCTTCTTTTATTTGTGCTGTATATTTTTCAGGAACCGAAAATAAAATTTTTACCGGGTTGGTACTCATTAAATTTGCGACAATCGTAGTGGGTGTCAAATATTCTCCTGCCGATACCGAGCGAAGACCTATTTTTCCACTGAAAGGTGCCCTTACCTTTGTTTTCGCTATCTGCGCTTTTATTAATTGTGTTTGCGCCTGAGCTGATTGTAAATCTGCGAGTGCCACATCCTTTTCTTGCGTGCTGATCGCCTCCTTTTCTAACAAGAGGGAGGCTCGGCGAGCGTTCTCTTCCGCAAGTTTTTCTTCGGTTTGACGTTGCAATAATTGAGCTTGTAATTCTGTGTCGTCAATGTTAAACAGAATTTGTCCTTTTGTTACAAAAGATCCTTCATGGAAGTAAAGATTTCGTATAATACCTGAAACCTCGCTCCGAATTTGAACTTGCTCGTTTGGTTCAACGCTACCCGATACCGTTAAAATATTCTCAAAATCTTTCGGTGATACCACAATCCCATTTACTTCAATGGGAGCACCTTTTGGACTTTCACTAGGTGGGGCAATTTTACCTCCTTTTTCACTGGAAAACTTGTAGGCAACGAAAGCGATAATACCTACAATAATGATTAAGTAAATGTACTTTCTCTTCATTCAGAAAAAATTGACTGCGTTTTAGTTCTCTTTTATATTAGATGTTAGCTCACAAAAGTTGATCTGACGGATTCTGCCAAGCGTTACAAGGCATAAAGTTAATTATTATTTGCCATACAGTTTTGCAACATTATTGATGTTAAAATCGCCCTCCCAATGGAAGAGGACAAATAGGTGCAGTGATGCTGCTGTAAATTGCTACCTTTGCAGTTTAATTCTTTCACGCATGAACAATATATTTATTAAACTTTTTAGCTTTTTAACTATCATGATAACAACCTTATCTGCCGAAGCGCTGGCACTTAACCCTATTCGTTTTGAAGTGTCTTTTAAAGAGCCTCAGGCCCATTACGCGGAAATTACCATGGAAATTGATCGCGTTAAAGAAGATTACGTGGACGTAAAAATGCCTGTTTGGGCACCGGGCTCTTATTTAGTGAGAGAATTTTCGAAGAATGTAGAAGGGTTCCATGCCAAAGATGCCAATGGGAGGCCGCTGACCAGTCGAAAAGTAAGCAAGAATACCTGGAGGGTTTCAAGCAAAGGCGCCGGAAAGATTATGGTGAGTTATCGTGTTTATGCGTTTGAAGTATCGGTGCGCACTAGTTTTATTGATGCTTCGCATGCTTTTTTATCGCCGACGGGTATCTTTATGTATGTAGATAATCAAATAAATCGGCCTGCAGAGGTGAAAATCATACCTCACAAATCGTGGAACAAGATTTCAACAGGATTGATGGAAAAAGAAGGCGAAGTCAATACATATTTCGCAGCTGATTTTGATATTTTATTTGATGCACCGATAGAAGTAGGAAACCAAGATGTGTTCGAGTTTACTGCGGCCGGAATTCCGCATGAGGTTGCAATGGTTAGCGGCGGTAATTACGACAAGGTGAGATTGGCTAAAGACATGGCTAGGATCGTGGAATCTGCTACCGCCATTTTTGGGGAGAACCCGAATAAAAAATATGTATTTATTGTTCATAACTACCATTCAGGAGGTGGTGGATTGGAGCACCTTAATTCTACTGTACTCGGTGCAAGTCGGTTTAACTATAACACTGAAAGCGGATATAAATCTTTTCTCAGTTTAGTTGCACACGAATATTTCCACTTATGGAACATTAAAAGATTACGCCCGGAAGCTTTGGGGCCGTTTAACTATGATCAGGAGAATTATACTACTAACCTTTGGATAGGAGAAGGTTTTACCGCTTATTATGATAATTTATTAGTGCGACGCGCTGGTTTTCATACAGAAGACAGTTATTTACAGATGTTGGCGACAGACGTAACAGCCGTCGAAAACCGACCAGGCAACCAGGTTCAACCGTTAAGTGAATCAAGCTTTGATGCTTGGATCAAATATTATCGCCAGGATGAGAATTCATTGAACAGTATCGTCTCCTACTATAATAAAGGAGCTTTGATTGCGATGATGATGGACCTGAAAATATTGCATTCTACCAAAGGGCAAAAAGGTCTGGATGACGTCATGCGAGAGGCTTATAACGAATTTTATAAAAAACAGGGCAAAGGCTATTCTGATGCAGCCTTCAAAGACTTAGCTGAAAAAGTAGCAGGAACTTCTTTGGATGATATTTATCATTTGGTTAATACCGCCGGTTCGCCTGACTATAATAAATATTTGCAGTTTGTCGGATTGGAGCTTGTCGACTTAAACGCCGGCTACGAAACGCCGGATCTAGGCATTAAGACTTCAACAACAGATAATAAATTGTTGGTTCAGAATGTAATACGTGGTGGAGGAGCATGGGACGGAGGCATTAACGTGAAGGATGAGCTAATTGCAATTAACGGCTATCGCATAGACGCAACCGGAAAAGAATTAGAACGAGTAGTTCAAGCCAGTAGAATCGGGGACGTTGTAAAAATGCTTGTTTCCCGTGATGGCATTATTCAAGAATTAGCTGTAAAAGTGCAGGCAAGTAAAACAGGAAAATATGCATTCATGCCAGCTGAAAATGTGACTGCTGAGCAACAGCAACTAAGAGAGAAGTGGTTGGCTGAGCAATAAATAGTTGTTTAAGAGAGGGAAGGACGATTGCTTCCCTCTTTTTCGATTGTTTAAAAAGCGAAGCGAATGGAAAGGCCGAAACCGGCAAAGTCTAAACCGGTATTGTCGGGAGCAAAACGCATTTCCGGTTTCCAATCCAAAGAAAGGTTAATCGGCGCGCCATCAATTTTATAATCTAAGCCTAGGACGCCGTCAATACTGAAAGCAGCGCCGCTATTATCTGTCTCTTTATTTTTATAAGTTCCGATACCTGCACCGGCACCATAATACCACCGTAGACCGGGAGCACCTTCAAAGTCATTATGGATTTCGTATAAACCTACCAGCTTGAAGGTGGATGATTTACTATTGGAGCGGAAGTTCAGAATCACATCCAATGCATTTTGGCCTTGTAGAAAAGTTTTAAAAGTCACTCCATTGGCGACACCAAAGCGACCTCCGATTGCACTTTTATATTCGTAACCGTCTGTGGCTTGCGCTTGTGATTTAACGGATATGAACAAAAGAGAAACCACACCCCATGCAATAAAAAGCAATTTTTTCATAGAATTAATCTTAAATAAATGTTAACAGTAAGTCGTCAGTTTTAAGCGCCAAAGTTACGCTAACTTGTTACAAAAACAATTTTTGATTGATTTTATTGTTCAAGAGACAAAATGTAAATGTCTTTTTATTATGTATACATAGCATATATTTGCCGTTTTACTTGTTCTGCTTCAATTTTTTCTTAGCTTAAAATGATACAGAGCCGATAAATTTTGCTATCTTTAATGGACGCTGAATAAACCGATTCATAAATTAATACATAAACTTATGGCACTTTCGCGCGTTTTTGATTTGTTATCTAATTATAAGTCTTCCTTTGGACAAAAAACGGTTGTGGCGGGGAAGGAGGGAGGAAAATGGATGCGTTATGAAACCGATCATTTTCTTCAGATTGTTGATAACCTTAGTAAAGGCTTGCTCAATTTAGGCATAAAAAAAGGAGATAAGCTTGCCATTATGTCAGCTAACCGACCGGAATGGAACTTTACCGACTTTGCGATCAACCAAATAGGTGCTGCGGTAGTTCCGTTGTACCCAACCTTATCGGATCACGACCTAAATTATATTACCGAAAACGCAGAAGTGAAAATGGCCTTTGTAGGCACCTCGGATTTAGCTAAAAAATTGAAGACTGCACTTACCTTACACAATCTGGATATTCCATTATATACTTTTGACAAAGTAGAGGGGGAGAAATATTGGAAGGAAATTGAAGAGATTGGGGCATCGCTCACCACCGTTGATCTCGACGTTTACCGAAATGATATTCATGAAGATGATTTATTGACGCTCATTTATACCTCGGGAACTACCGGTAGTCCTAAAGGCGTGTTTTTATCACACAAAAATTTGGTAAGTAATTTCACCGATTGTGCCCATTTGCTTCCAGAGAATTATAAGACAGCCATTAGCTTTTTGCCTCTATGCCATATCTTTGAGAGGATGGTCGTTTACCTATACTTTTATAAAGGGATAAGTGTTTATTATGCGGAAAATATGGATACCATTGTTGCCGACATCAATGACGTGAAGCCGAATGGCTTTACAACAGTGCCCCGGGTATTGGAAAAGGTTTACGACAAGATTGTGGATAAAGGAAAGGCACTTACCGGGATTAAACATGCGTTGTTCTTCTGGGCTTTAGATTTGGGCTTGAAATTTAAGGAACCCCGTAAGAATTCGCTTTTCTACAAGATTAAGTTGGCAATAGCTAGAAAGCTTATCTTCAAAAAGTGGCAGATGGCTCTTGGAGGTAATATTGTGGGCATTATCAGTGGAGGTGCTGCTTTACAAGAGCGTTTGGCACGAGTATTTTGGGCCGCAGGTATCCCAGTGTTGGAAGGTTACGGTTTAACGGAAACTTCACCGGTTATAGCAGTAAATAATTTTGAGAGAAATGGATTGGGGTTTGGAACTGTAGGTCCTTTGTTAAAATCAGTGAAGGTAAAAATAGCTAGTGATGGAGAGATTCTGTGTAAAGGGCCAAATGTGACGAAGGGCTATTATAAAAATGATGAGGCTACACGAGAGGCCTTCGATGAAGATGGGTACTTTAAAACCGGCGACATTGGTGAGTTGACAACAGAGGGCTTTTTGCGAATAACAGATCGTAAAAAGGAAATGTTTAAAACGGCAGGTGGTAAGTATGTCGCTCCTCAGATAATAGAGAATAAATTTATGGAATCGACATTGATTGCACAAATTATGGTGATTGGAGAAGGAAAACGTTTTCCTGCCGCGCTCATCGTTCCTGCGTTTGAGGAGTTAAAAAAGTGGGCAGGCAAAAATGGAATTTCCGGAAGTACGAAGGAAGATCTGATAAAAGATCCCAAGGTTATAGAAAAATATCAACATGTTCTTGATAAAACTAATGAAAGTTTTGGGCATTGGGAACAGGTTAAGAAATTTGTTCTGCTACCAAATGAATGGACGATTGATGGTGGTGAGCTGACACCGAAATTAAGCCTGAAACGAAAAGTGATATTAGAGCGAACCAAAGAACTGATTGATCATATTTATAGCGATGAACATGATCAGAAACCAAGGGAACAACATCCATAGCAGCGAAATAGAGGAAATTATAATCCTCTATTTAATCTTTTTAATCGCTCTGTTTGCCCGTGAAGTCGCTATAGCGATCTTGTACTGATACCACCTGTCCTTGAAGATTTTCCGCATCGTATTGTCGAAATGACGTGTGATCACCAGATTTCTGAAACCGCGCCACTTGTCCATTCTTTTTGAAGGCAACGCCCGAACACTGATGGAATAGCCTTCTGTCACATACTGTATGTAGTGCCAATAGCCGGAAGGCATCAACAAGGTTTCACCAGGATGGATTTCCGCTTCATAGCCGTTTAAGTATTTAAGCGCTGGGTATTTAGCGTAGTCGGGATTTTTTAAGTTGGCAATACTATGAAAATTATAAGGAAGTTTGTACATCAAATCCGACTGGTCCAAAGGAAAAAGCCAGATTCGCTTGATACCTTTGTATTGTGTAATGAACACATGTGACATATCGATATCAAAATGATTCCGTGTGCTCGAGCCTTCTCCGCCGAAAAATAAAAAGGGAAGCCATTTAAGAACCTTGCCACCCGTTAAATCATTGTATATTATATCATTATTTAGTTCAGGTTTTAGTTTTATCAAATTAAACAAAAATATACGCAGGTCCGTTGGTTCACGTTCGATCAAATCCAGATATTCGGAGAATTTCATCTTCGTCACCGGAGCACTTTTCGCCCGATCGTTTGAAGTGTCCTCTTTGCCATATAGTTCAATAACATGATCGCCTGCAATCTCCTTGAAGTAGTCGTAGTTCCATTTACTGAATGCAGGACTATCTTTACTGACGAAATCTTCCAAGATAACCGGAACCCCTTTGTTAAAATATTGGTCAAGGAACTCTTTTGAGCTCAACCCTGATCGCCTATCTGTCTTCTTTAGTTGCACTTTTTATAGGTTATGACACGTGTAACTGCAAACTTATAAATTCTTTTGCATATGTAGTATGCTTTTTATTTAGATAAATTATATACAAGAGAAATGCCAAAATCGCTCTTAAGAGACGATATGATCTTAGAATTGAATGATAAAGACAGTGTGAAGCCAAATTGCTTCGAAAATCCTCAATTAACTGAAAACTTTATAAAGTTCTTGTTTCTTATGGAATTATAGATTAGATTTGCTATGCAAGCATAATAAAAAATGAGCCAAGAGAATACCATTGATTATTACTTAAAGATTACCTGGCAGTCAATTGCTAGTAAATACAATCAATTAGCATCGAAACACGGCATTACACAGGCAACAGGATATGTTTTGATCAATATCAGAAAAGACGGGACACCCGTTACGCAAATAGCCGGATTATTAGGTGTTAAATCAACAAGTTTATCGCGTATGTTAAGCGGAATGGAACAACAAGGGCTAATTTATAGAAGAGCCGACGCACAGGATAAGCGTTCGGTACGTGTTTTTTTAACGGAGGAAGGACAGAAAAGGCGAGAGATTGCAAAAAATATTGTAAGGGAATTTAATAGTTACCTAGACAGCTTAATTAAAGATAGTGAGCGACAAAAACTTATAGATACATTGAAACGATTAAATGAATTGGCTGTTAAATATGTTCCGAAAGAAGAGTAAGCTGAATAAAAAGCTTGAAAAAAGCTATTGTCACTATGTTTTATCAAAAGCCTCTTAGTTATGATCAATAAAAGTATAAAGAAGGTAGCCGTATTGGGTTCAGGGGTAATGGGGTCTCGTATTGCCTGTCATTTCGCCAATATAGGTGTTTCTGTTTTATTATTGGATATCGCTCCGACGGAGCTTTCCCCTGACGAACAGGCCAAAGGTCTAACTTTGGAAAGCCGACAGGTTAGAAACCGTATCGTTAGTCAATCATTAGAAACCGCATTAAAGACAAACCCATCGCCTATATATAGCAAGCAATATGTTCAGCGTATCACAACAGGTAACTTTACAGATAATATGGCTGATATAGCGCATGTCGATTGGATTATAGAGGTGGTTGTAGAGCGTTTGGACATTAAGCGACAGATTTTCACGCAGATAGAACAATATCGAAAACCAGGGACGCTTGTTAGTAGTAATACCTCTGGTATTCCTATGCATCTAATGATTGAGGGACGAAGTGAAGATTTCAAAAAACACTTTTGTGGTACTCATTTTTTTAACCCACCTCGTTATCTGAGGTTGTTGGAAATCATCCCATCACGCGAAACGGACCCTGCGATTATCGAGTTTTTAATGCATTATGGAGATAAATTTCTAGGCAAAACAACTGTGTTGTGCAAAGACACTCCCGCATTTATTGGAAATAGGATTGGTGTATACTCAATGTTGGCCGTCACACATTTGGTTAAGAAGCTAGATCTCACCCTAGAAGAAGTAGATAAATATACAGGTCCTGCTATGGGACACCCCAAATCTGCCACTTTTAGGACCTCGGATGTTGTCGGGTTGGATACGATGGTGAATGTTGCAAAAGGCCTATACGACAATGTTCCTGAAGATGAAGCGCGGGATATTTTCGTTTTGCCAAGCTATATTGACAACATGGCTGAAAGAAAGTGGCTGGGTGAAAAAACTAAACAAGGCTTTTATAAGAAAGTAAAAGATGAGAAGGGAAATAGTGAAATCTTGGTGCTTGATTTGGGCACCATGTCTTATCGAAAGCAGGAAAAGATAAAATCGGTAACATTAGAGGAAACCAAAAAGATTGATGACCTGGCGAAACGAATGAAAGTTTATGAACAGGGAAATGATAAAGCAGCGGAATTATTTCGCGCCATGCATTATCCACTGTTTGAATATGTATCTAAACGTATTCCGGAGATAAGTGATGAGCTTTATCGAATTGACGATGCGATGCGCGCGGGCTTTGGTTGGGAATTAGGACCCTTTCAAGTATGGGATGCGCTAGGTGTTGAGGAAACATTAGAAAAAATAAAGCAAGAAGAAAAGCGGATTCCAGGGCAAACGGGCGAAGTCGCATCGTGGGTATTGGAAATGTTGCAATCCGAGCATAAAAGCTTTTATAAGGTCGAAAACGGGAAAAGATTATTTTATGATATTCAGAGCAAAGACTATAAAGAAATCCCTGGTATAGCTGATTTTATCAACTTAGACGATCTCCGAAAAACGAAGACCTTATGGAAAAATAGTGGCGTATCAATCATCGACCTAGGTGACGGGATACTTAATGCAGAGATCCATACGAAGATGAATACGATCGGTGGAGATGTGATTCAAGGCATTAACAAAGCAATTGATATGGCCGAAAAAGAATATAAGGGCTTGGTTATCGGGAACGACGGAGCCAACTTCTCTGCCGGAGCCAATATCGGGATGATTTTTATGATGGCCGTAGAGCAGGATTACGATGAGTTAAATATGGCCGTTAAGTTATTTCAGAATACGGCCATGCGCTTGCGTTACTCGAATATACCCGTCGTAGTTGCTCCATTTAATCTGACCTTGGGAGGAGGGTGTGAATTTGCTATGCATGCTGATTTCGTGCAGCTCCATGCGGAAACTTATATGGGACTCGTTGAATTTGGGGTTGGGGTGATACCGGGTGGTGGTGGCTCGAAAGAATTTGCCTTAAGGGCTTCAGATGAGTATAAAGCAGATCAAATTAGTCAAAATGTGCTAAAGGAACGTTTTTTAACCATCGGCCAAGCAAAAGTAAGTACTTCCGGAATAGAGGCATACGAACTAGGTTATCTCCAACAAGGTAAATTTGCCATTACGATGAATCGTAGCCGATTGCTTGCGGATGCAAAGGCAAAGGCTTTAGGTCTGGCTGAAGCCGGCTATACTGCGCCTATTCCGAGAAACAATATTAAAGTATTGGGAAAGCAGGGATTAGGCATCGTGTACGTTGGAGCAAACTCAATGAAATCAGGAAATTATATTAGCGAACATGATCAGAAAATATCAGAGAAGCTTGGCTGGGTATTGTGTGGGGGAGACCTCTCGGCACCTACGGAAGTTTCCGAGCAATACTTGTTGGATCTTGAAAGAAAGGCCTTTTTGGAGCTGACAGCGGAAAGGAAAACACTGGAACGAATACAGCACATGTTAACGAAAGGTAAAGCACTCAGAAACTAAGTTATCTTAAAATAGTGAAGATATGGAAGCATATATAATAGCGGGTTACAGAACGGCTGTAGGAAAGGCTCCAAAAGGCGCTTTCCGATTTACACGTGCTGATGATATGGCTGCGGCGGTCATAAGACACCTGGTCAATTCTGTTCCTAACCTTAATAAAGAAGAAATAGATGATGTCATTGTTGGAAACGCTACGCCTGAAGCAGAGCAAGGGTTAAATATGGCAAGGCTCATTTCTTTGATGGCACTCGATACTGATAAGGTTCCCGGCGTTACGGTCAATAGATATTGTGCATCAGGTTTGGAGACAATAGCAACTGCTGTGGCTAAAATAAAAGCAGGAATGGCAGATGTAATTGTTGCCGGCGGTGTTGAAGTGATGTCGGGTATGCCTATGGGGGGGTGGAAAGTGGTTCCAAATGCAGATGTAGCAAAGACACACCCCGACTGGTATTGGAATATGGGCTTGACGGCCGAAGCGGTCGCTAAAGAATATAAGGTGAACAGGGAAGATATGGATTCGTTTTCTTATCATTCGCATCAAAAGGCAATTTCAGCGATTACAAAGGGTTTGTTTAAAGAGGAAATTATGCCTTTTACGGTAATGGAAAACTTTGTTCGCGATAATAAGATCGGTACGAGAGAATATATAGTGGATACAGATGAAGGACCCCGGGCTGATACAAGCCTTGAAGCGCTGGCTAAACTGAAGCCTGTTTTTGCGGCGGACGGACTTGTAACAGCTGGTAACTCGAGCCAGACGTCAGATGGTGCAGCGTTTGTATTGGTTGTATCAGAGAGAAAGCTAAAGCAATTAAATTGTCAACCGATTGCCAGATTAGTTAGTTATGCCGTAGCCGGTGTTCCACCACGTATTATGGGAATAGGTCCCATATTTGCTATACCAAAAGCGCTGAAACAAGCGGGACTAAATTTGGATGATCTTAGTCTTATTGAATTAAATGAGGCCTTTGCTTCCCAATCGCTGGCCGTTATTCGCGAGTTAAATTTAAATCCTGATTTAGTTAATGTAAATGGCGGAGCTGTTGCTTTGGGACACCCATTAGGTTGTACAGGAGCTAAATTAAGCGTACAAATTTTTAACGAACTAAAAAGAAGGAGGCAAAAATACGGAATGGTGACGATGTGTGTCGGAACAGGGCAAGGGGCTGCAGGAATCTTCGAAATGCTTTAGTGTTTATGCTTTATGTTGTGGAACTTAAGACCATTGCCTAACAATTACTAAAAATACAGATTATGGAAACCGTGGATAAAAAGAGAGCAATAAAAGGTGGCGAATTCGTTATTAAAGAGACCCGTTACGAAGACGTTTTTATTCCTGAGGAGTTTGATGAGGAACAGCTGATGATCAAGAAAACCTGCCAAGATTTTCTTCAGACGGAGGTTACTCCAAATTTAGAAAGAATCGATAATCAAGAAGAAGGCCTAATGCAAACCTTGCTTGATAAGGCAGGAGAACTTGGTTTGTTAGGTGTTTCTATACCGGAAGAATATGGGGGCTTTGGAAAGAACTTCAACACGTCTATGCTTGTTACAGATGCAGTGGGTGCCGGACATAGTTTTGCAGTAGCACTTTCTGCTCATACCGGTATAGGAACTTTACCTATCCTTTATTACGGGAATACCGAGCAAAAGCAAAAGTACATTCCAAAACTAGCCACAGGAGCGTATAAAGCAGCTTATTGCTTAACGGAGCCTAATGCAGGGTCGGATGCTAATAGCGGTCGCACGACCGCTAAATTAAATGATGAGGGAACGCACTACCTAATCAACGGTCAAAAGATGTGGATTACAAACGGTGGTTTTGCCGATATATTTATCGTATTTGCTAAGATTGATGATGATAAGAATCTTTCGGCGTTTATTGTAGAGCGGGCCTTTGGGGGTATTACGATGAATCCCGAAGAACATAAACTGGGAATTAAAGGTTCTTCAACAAGACAGGTGTTTTTTAATGATTGCCCTGTCCCAAAAGAAAATCTGCTATCAGAACGCGAAAACGGATTTAAAATAGCGGTCAATATTCTAAATATTGGGCGAATTAAACTTGGTGCAGCAGCTATCGGCTCTTCACGTAAGGTTATCTCCCAAGCAATTAACTATGCAAATGAACGGGTGCAGTTTAAATTGCCAATTGCGAAATTCGGTGCAATTCGGTATAAACTTGCGGAGATGGCAACTCGAAATTTCGCAGTGGAAAGTGCCGCTTACCGTGCCGGGCAGAATATTGATGATGCCTATGAAGCGCTTGTTTCCGACGGTATGGAACCCGCCAAAGCCAAACTAAAGTCGACCGAACAATTTGCTATCGAATGCGCAATCCTTAAGGTTTGGGGTTCAGAAATGCTCGACTATATCGTTGATGAAGGCGTGCAAATTTATGGTGGAATGGGTTATTCAGCTGACGCTCCAATGGAGAGATCTTATCGCGATTCGAGAATTAATAGAATATTCGAAGGAACTAACGAAGTAAACCGTTTACTCATTGTTGATATGTTACTAAAGCGAGCGCTCAAAGGTGAACTTGATCTCATGGGGCCGGCACAAGAGGTGGTAGGAGAATTAATGGCTATACCTGACTTTTCAGAACCTGAGGATGTTTTGCTTGCTTACGAAAAAAGAGTTATTGCGAATCTGAAGAAAGCGGGCCTATTAGTTGCCGGTGCTGCCGTTCAGAAGTTAATGATGACGCTACAAAAGGAACAGGAGATCTTAATGAATATCGCCGATATTATCGGCACCGTTTATCTTGCTGAATCTACTTTATTAAGGGCAGAAAAATTAGTACACTTCAAAAATGAGCAAGAAGTGACGGGACAGATAGACATGGCACGGATCTTTTTATACAATGCAGTTGACAAAGTGTACTTGGCTGGTAAAGAAGCACTGAATTCTTTTGCAGAAGGCGATGAGTTAAAAATGATGTTGGCAGGCTTACGAAGATTTACAAAGCTAGAGCCATTTAATGTTAAAGAGGCGAGGCAACGAGTGGCCAAGCTGCTTATTGATGCCAACGGATATTGTTTTTAGATAAATTATTAGCGAAGTCAAACCTCATGGCAAAATCGAAGTTTTGCCATGAGGTATTGATCAAGGTCATTAATGTTGGAAAAGTGTTAAAATTAGTTCTAAGGCTTTTTGAAGTAAAAATTTTATGTTAGGTTTGGACTTACTTAACGTTGAGGATAGTCCAATGTATAATATGATCAAAAGTTTCCTAGTCATCTCTTCTTTTCTTGTTTTATCGATTTTTCAAGCCAACGCGCAAGATTATTCCCTGATTGCCGATAAGTATGTCGCTTCATCAGGAGATAGTGTAACTTATACCATATATCAAGGACGAGGCTTAGAATCTTCAGAAATAGCGCCGGAAGCGGTTAAAAATCTAATTTATGCAAATTATACCCAAGGAGGAAAGAAGGTGGCCGACACTATTCCATTGAATAAAGACTTTCTAAAATATGCGGCTGTTCAACAAAATGGGGGACAAAGTCTATTGACAATTGAGTTTAAAGGCGGAGCAGTTACTTATGACCAACTAGTAGTAGAAGATTTCGCAAAAACTGAAAATTTGACTGATTTGGCTTCGGTTATTGACTCATCGGGGTTTACCACTGAATATACTGCAAATACTTTTTTTACTGCGAAGGCTCTTACAATCACTGACAAGTCAAATGGAAATCTTTATAAAGCAAAGGAATGCAAACAGCTGGAAATTATACTTGAACAAAATCCCTATAAATTACAATATGGAGATGATATAACTGCCGTAATCTTATTGGATGGCAAACCATTGGAAGGAACGAGTACCACTATTTACACGAAATCAGGCAATGGGCAAGTGCATGCGGCAAAATATCGTTCCAATGCAGAGGGTAAAATATACTTCAAACTTAATCGATCCGGGTTGTGGCTTCTACAAACAGTGTACGCTAATCCAAGTCAGGAAAAGGACATTAATTACAACTATTATCAAAGCTCCTTTTCCTTTCGGTTTCAATGATAATCGGTGTATCCGTATCAGATCTTGTCCTTTTGCTGTTCTTTCCATTGCTTGCTAAAGGATTCAGGGGCAATAGAGGGTAATGTTCTTTTGGTTCCCCAAGCTTTTGCAAAAAACCTGCTTAGAAAGAAATTTTTCCATTTGCCACCCCAAAAGTCTAGCCATTTCCTTTTGGTTGCAATCTTCACGAAAGCCTTCCATCCCCAGTTTTCAACTTGAGGGTTTAGTCCTTCCTTAACGGAGTCCCGCCGATTTAGTAAAAGCATTTTATGAATATCAATTTTAACGGGACATACTTCTGAACACTTGCCGCACAAGCTACTGGCATAACTTAAATGCTTGAACTCTTGCATCCCCTTCATATGGGGCGTAATAATTGATCCTATAGGGCCGCTGTAGGTTGTGCCGTAAGTATGGCCCCCAACATTTTTATAAATTGGGCATGCATTCAGACAGGCTCCACAGCGGATACAATAAAGTCCCTGTCTTTGATCTTTCTGTGCTAATAAATCTGTCCGACCATTATCGAGTAAAATAACATACATCTCATCAGGCCCGTCAGACTCGTTTTCTCGCTTCGGGCCACTTAAAATGGTGTTATAAACGGTGAGGTTTTGGCCAGTACCGTGATTCCCCAAAAGAGGCCAGTATAAATCCAAATCGCTGATAGACGGAATCAGTTTTTCTATACCAACAACGGCTATGTGTATTTTTGGAAAGCTCGTGCTTAATCGTGCATTCCCTTCATTCTCGGTAATGGCGATGCTACCTGTATCTACAAGGAGAAAATTTGCGCCTGTAATTCCAACATCGGCAGACAGATATTCATCTCTTAATAACTCCCGTGCTTTCAAGGTAAGTTGTTCTGCACTTGCATTTTCGGGTGTGCCGAATTTTTCGTGGAATAGCTTCGCTATATCGGGCAAGCTGAGATGCATAGCTGGAGTGACAATATGATAGGGCTTTTGACCAAGTAGCTGAACAATATACTCTCCTAAATCAGTTTCAACTGATTCGATTTGATTGCTTTCCAAGAAGGCATTCAGTTCAATCTCCTCGGTTACCATTGATTTTGACTTCACTACCTTCTTTGCCTGTATTCTTTTCAGTATCGTTAGTATTTCCTGCTGCGCTTCTTGTATATCATTGGCCCAAATGACTTTTCCGCCATTTTTTTGGAAATTCGCTTCAAACTCAGGTAAAAGCTTATCCAAATTTTCCATTACCCGCCACTTCAGGCTGTGCGCTTTGCGTTTTGCATTTTCTAGATTATTCCATCGCTTAAGCCCATTACTGACTGCCGTATCATATCGGTCAATATTAAAGCTGATAACCCTTCGATGTTGTAGATCAAAGGCTTTGCTCTCGCTCGCTAATATGAAATTTGATGCAGTTTTTGTAGACATAGGGCCGCGTGTTTTTACTTTAATAACGTAAATACCCGATTGTTATTTTTTATGTGAATCGACAATGGGTTTTGTATCTCTCGTGACTAAATCCCATGCTGTATAAAAGACAAGCTTTGCTCGTTTGCAGAGCAGTGGGAAATCAATTTTATCCACTGTATCTCCAATATCATGATAATCCTCATGGACGCCATTAAAGTAAAAAATAACAGGGATGTCGTTTTTTGCAAAATTGTAATGATCCGAACGATAATATATCTTTTCGGGATCGTTAGGATCGTTATATCGATAATCTAAATCCAATTTGGTATATGTTTTATTCGCCGCTTCACTAATGTGATGAAGTTCTGAACTCAATTTATCCGAACCTACCAAATAAACGTAATCCGCTTTAGCGAAATGCGACGGATCAATTCTACCAATCATATCTATATTAAGATTGGCGATGGTTTTATTTAATGGAAATACCGGGTGCCTCGTATAATAGTCGGATCCTAATAGACCTTTTTCCTCGCCTGTAACCATCATAAATAAGATACTTCTTCTTGGTGAATGACCATTCTCCTTCGCTCGTGCGAATGCCTTTGCAATCTCAAGTACAGCCGTAACCCCCGAGCCATCATCGTCCGCTCCATTGTTTATTTCACCATTTGGGTTAACCCCAATGTGATCATAGTGAGCTGTTATCACTAAAAGTTCGTCCTTTAAGTCGGTGCCCTCCAAATAGCCCAAAACGTTTTGCGCTTTGACATCAATGATTTTTTGCCCGAAGGATAATTTTAAGGTACTTTTAAGCACCCGACTTCTTGGTTTTCCACTTTCGGTAATCTCCTGCTTCAATTTTTCAAGATTGTATCCATGGGATGATAATATTAAATTAGCCGTTTGTGGAGAAATATAAACGACTGTGGGGGAATGATCCGTGCTTAGATTTTCCTGTGTCAAATCTTCTTTTAATTGAATCTTTTCTGCATATTTTTTCTTACTGATTTGCTGTATTAAGGTGTCTGCATTTTTTGATATAGCTAAAATCAATTTTGGCTTCTTACTGATTATATGCTGCATTCGCTTGCTATTACTGGTCGACCAAATAGAGCCTTTCGTTTGCCCCGTTATAAGTGATTTCCCCATCTTATCCCTCGGTTCATCCTCATTAAGTAACAGAACTACCTTATCAGTAATATCGATTTTAGCTAAATCGTCGTAATGCTTGTCGCTAATACCATAACCAATAAAAATCAGCCGGTCAGTTTTTATTTCCTGTTTCGATCTTTTGCCAATAATCAGAAAATCCTTCTCATGCCGAAAGGTATGTTCACCTACTTCAAAGGTATCAACCGAAAAAGCTTTCGTAGCTAGTTCCACGGGTTGGTAATAGCTACTGTTAACGGGTGCCGTTAAACCTAATAGTTCAAATTGCTGCGCAATGTAATTCGCAGCTTTGTCTGCTCCTACTTTTCCCGTTTCCCTTCCCTCAAACTCATCTGATGCGATAATTGTTAAGTGTTTTCTCGCAGATGTAGGGTCGATGAGCTCGGCATAGGTGGAAGGTACGCTGCGTTGTGCGTAACATCCGGTAAGAACGAAAAAAAGTATTGTAGTGACTATCCCTTTAATCGACATAGGCGAAAAACTATAAACAGGCTATCTTATTAACACGAGTACCGTGTCTTCCCCCTTCAAATTCGGTAGCGAGAAAGATCTGTACCATTTCTTTACATTCTTCTATGGATGTGAAACGTGCCGGCAAACAGATAATATTTGCATTGTTGTGTTGGCGAGCAAGCGCTGCTATCTCTGGCTTCCAACAAATGGCAGCCCGTATTCCTTGGTGTTTATTAGCTGTAATGGCGACACCGTTAGCACTGCCGCAAACCAATATGCCTATATCGCAAGAACCACTTTCTACTGCGCTGGCAGTAGGATGGGCGAAATCAGGATAATCTACGGATTCAACACTATCCGTTCCAAAGTTGCGCACGGTATATCCTAATTCTTCTAAATATTGAATAATGGCTGCTTTATATTCGAAGCCTGCATGATCGCCGCCGATAGCTACTGTTTTGATTTGCATCTTTATACTGATTTATTGTTCGTTATTGTAAAATGCTTTTTCTGCTTTTAATTTAGCTCTTTCAACCCGTCCCGCAATTACTATACTAAGCTCATATAGCAAAAACAGAGGGAAGCTTACCGTTAACATGGTCAGTATGTCTGGCGTAGGTGTCACAATAGCGGCTATCACTAAAATGACGACGATAGCATAGCGTCTAGTTGCTCTCATAAATTGGGGTGTCATAATGCCGATTTTCGACAGAATGTATATAATGATCGGTAGCTCAAAAACGATACCTGTACCCAGGGTCAATGTGGCAACCGAAGATAAGTATGAGTCGACCGTTATTTGGTTATCAATCTCCGGACTTACCGAATAATGCGCCAGAAAATTGACAGACAAAGGAGCAATCATGAAATAGCCAAAAAGGATTCCTAAAATGAATAAAAGTGTCGCGTAAAATACAAAACCATTGGCCGACTTTCTTTCAATATCGGTTAAGGCCGGTTTTACAAAGAGCCATATTTCGTAGAGAAGATAAGGAAAGCCCAAAACCAAGCCAATTAAAAGCGAAGAGTTCAATTGCAAGGTGAATTGTCCCGCCATATCAGTGTTTATAATATTGATCGGGATTTCGGTTACACAGAAATCAGGGCCTAAATTAAATTTTTCTCCAATGATACACATCATTCTATATGTCCAAAAATCAGGTTTTTTCGGACCCATAATAACGGTATCGAAAATGAAATCATAGAAGGCGAAAGCCAATCCCATAAATATCGCTATTGCTATGGCTGAACGAATCAGATGCCATCTTAGAACCTCCAAATGGTCAAAGAATGACATTTCGGCTTCGATGGTTTTGCCTTTTTGTTTAATGGTTTCAATAATTTTTTTTCCGGAGATTTCACTCATAATATTTAGTAGTAAATAAAAACCAATCAAAGTGTTAATGAAATAGGTTGATCCAACTCACCAATCGTATTTCATAAGAAAACAAAAATACCATTCTTAATATAAGAATGGTATTTAAATTAAAGATTATCGCATGAAAAGCTCATATCTTAAAAGACTTTCGCTTATAAAAGCGTATTTTATTTTGAAAGCTAGCGACAAGAGTAGCGTTGCCGGGGCTATAACTATTACTCTGAAAGGTCGAAGTTTTCCATAAACTTTGTTGTGAAATTTCCCGCTCTAAAGTTAGGATCTCTCATTAATCGTAAATGCAAAGGAATGGTAGTTTTAATACCTTCAATAACAAATTCGCTAAGAGCTCTTTCCATTGTCGAAATAGCTTCTTCTCTAGTTTGTGCAACACAAATAAGCTTAGCGATCATAGAGTCATAATTAGGCGGGATCTGGTAACCTGCATAAACATGTGTGTCAACTCTAACTCCGTGACCGCCAGGCGAATGAAATGTTGTGATTTTTCCAGGGGATGGACGGAATCCGTTGAAGGGGTCCTCTGCGTTTATTCTACATTCTATTGCATGCATATTCGGCTCATAATTCCTGCCAGATAACGGAACACCTGCTGCAACTTTTATTTGCTCTTTTATTAAATCGAAATTAATGACTTCTTCCGTTACGGGATGTTCCACTTGAATGCGTGTATTCATCTCCATAAAGTAGAAATTTCGGTGTTTATCTACAAGAAATTCGATGGTACCGGCTCCTTCATACTTCACTGCCTTTGCACCTGCAATTGCTGCATCACCCATTTTTTGTCTGAGCTCAGGTGTAATAAAGGGAGATGGCGCTTCCTCTACCAGTTTCTGATGGCGTCTTTGTATAGAGCAATCTCTTTCGGACAGATGACAAACGGTTCCATACTGATCGCCAATGACCTGGATTTCGATATGACGTGGATCTTCCACAAACTTTTCTAGGTAGATACCATCATTTCCAAATGCTGCACCTGCTTCTTGACGTGCCGAGTCCCATGCCGGTTCAAATTCACTATCTTTCCAAACAACACGCATACCTCGTCCACCACCTCCAGCGGTAGCTTTTAGAATGACAGGATAACCTATTTCGTTCGCTATTTTTAACCCTTCCGAAACATTGGGAACCAAACCATCAGATCCAGGTATTGTGGGTACGCCAGCATTTTTCATGGTCTCTTTGGCTGAGGCCTTATCTCCCATACTGCGAATCTGCTCAGGCGTTGCACCGATAAATTTAATGCCATAGTCTCGACATATAGCAGAAAATTTCTCATTTTCCGATAAGAAACCATATCCGGGATGGATCGCGTCCGCATTAGTGAGCTCAGCAGCGGCAATAATGTTAGGAATGTTAAGATAAGAATCTTTACTGGCTGGAGGGCCGATACAGACAGCCTCATCGGCAAAACGCACATGTAAGCTCTCACGGTCGGCAGTTGAGTATACAGCAACACTCTTAATCCCCATTTCCTTACATGTCCTTATAATTCGTAGAGCAATTTCTCCTCTATTTGCTATTAAAATTTTTTTAAACATGAATTTTTTTCAATAAACCAGTGTACTAAATTCGGTCCAAAAGTTACTATTATGAAGGATCAACTAAAAACAAAGGCTGATCGTATTCCACTGGTTGTGCATTGTCTACCAGTATTTTAACAATTTTTCCTGAAATATCTGATTCAATTTCATTGAATAGTTTCATTGCTTCTACAATACAAACGACTTGCCCTGTTTTCACTTCGTCTCCTACATTCACGAAGGCTGGTTTATCTGGGCTTGAAGAACGATAAAATGTACCGATCATTGGTGATTTGATCGTTAAATATTTTGAAGAGTCTTCTGCAGGCTTTGGCGTATCTGTGTTTAATGCCGGCACTGCTGCAACAGGAGAACTTACAGGAGTTTGTGGCACCACGGGAGTAGCAGTGGGCAGGGTTGCAGTGACATAAGTTGGCTCTTGATTTGTTTTTATGGTTATTTTAAAGTCTTTTTCCTCAATAGCAACTTCATTGACTCCTGATTTTGCGACAAACTTTATCAGGTCCTGAATTTGTTTAATATCCATGCTCATATTCGTTGGTTCTATGTTTAATATCTAACAATTGTATATTTTACGAAATCGATAAAGAGATTGCAAAGTTAGTATCTTTGATCAAAACTGAAACTAAAATTGTATTAATAAGCCCATTTGAGGTATACAGAACCCCAAGTGAAGCCCCCGCCAAAAGCGGCTAAGATCAGCACGTCGCCTTTCTTCAGCTGGTTTTCCCATTCCCACAAGCACAAAGGGATTGTACCACTGGTTGTGTTCCCGTATTTTTGAATATTGATCATTACTTTTTCGGGACCTAGTCCCATTCTTTCAGCAGTTGCATCGATAATGCGTTTATTTGCTTGGTGAGGAACAAGCCAGTTGACATCTGCAGCGGTGAGTTGATTCCTTTCCATGATCTCAGCGGCAACGTTAGCCATATTGGTAACAGCAAATTTAAATACTGTTTTACCTTCCTGAAAAGCATAATGCAACTTTTGATCGACAGTTTCATGGGTTGCAGGCATTAAAGATCCTCCCGCTTTGATATTGAGGTATTCTTTTCCACTGCCGTCACTTTTCAAAATAGCATCCAAAACTCCCAGTCCTTCTGTATTAGGTTCTAATAAGACAGCCCCACAACCATCTCCAAATATGATGCATGTCGCTCGATCTTCATAATTTATAATCGAAGACATTTTATCTCCACCAACTACTAATACCTTTTGATGTTTTCCGGACTCGATAAATTGGGCACCGGTAGTAAGACCATAAATAAAACCTGAACAGGCTGCTTGAAGATCATAGCCCCAGGCATTAATAGCGCCTATTTTATCGGCTAAAATGTTTGCGGTAGCAGGAAAAGGCATGTCTGGAGTGCTGGTACAGAAAATGATTAGATCAATCTCCTCCGCTGAAACCCCTCGTTTGCGTAAAAGGCCCTCAACAGCCGGTACTGCCATGTCAGAGGTCGCTTGTCCTTCCCCTTTTAAAATGCGCCGTTCCTTAATACCTGTTCGTGTGGTAATCCACTCATCGTTCGTTTCAACCATAGTCTCCAATTCCTGATTTGTTAGTATATAATCAGGAACATATCCGTTAACGGCAGTTATGGCAGCATGAATTTTAGACATTCTCTTATTTATTTAAAAGCAGCTTTTACCTTATCTACGAATTTTGATTCAATCATATCCCGAGATAAAAGGATCATGTTTTTGATTGCTTCCGGATTGGAAATACCATGTCCTATGATCACGGGGGCATTGACCCCTAAGATTGGACTACCCCCATATTGTTCATAATTGAATCGATCAAAAAATGGATCTTTAAAACCTTTTTTTACAGTTAAGCTGTAGAAAGACTCTGCAAGCTTTAATACAACATTTCCTGTAAATCCATCACATACGATAACGTCAATATGATCTTCAAACAAATCTCTGCCCTCAATATTTCCGATAAAATTAAAAGCTTGTGCTTCTTTCATTAAGCTATGGGCAGCGTTGGTAAGCATATTGCCCTTTTCTTCCTCTTCTCCTATGTTTAATAAAGCAACTGCAGGGTTTTCACTGCTGTAGACATGTTGGGCATATAAACTTCCCAATATACCAAATTGCAGTAAATTATCAGGTTTACAATCTGCGTTTGCACCAACATCTAATAAAACGCTGAATCCACTGGTTAAACGTGGCACATTTGTAGCTATGGCTGGTCTGATAACACCTGGTACAGTTTTGACACTGAACATAGAGCCAACTAGCATGGCACCCGTATTACCTGCAGATGCGAAAGAGTCAATGCCTCCTTCTTTTAGCAATTGAAAACCTAAACTAATACTTGCGTTGGGTTTGTGAGTGATTGCCTTTGTTGGATGCTCGCCCATACTAATTGTTTCGGTAGTATGTATAAATTCAAATAATGACGCGTCTATACCTGCCTGTTCAAAAATGGGTAATGCTAGTTCCTTATTGCCAATCAGTACTAATTGCTGATCGTTCGATAATACCTTTGAGGCCTCTATTGCACCTAAAACAGTGGCGTTTGGTGCAAAGTCTCCGCCCATGATATCTAAACCAATCTTCATCCTTGATTATCGTTTGCTGTTCTATTAACTAAAAACATCCCAAAGTACCGCATTTTTTCAGAAATAGCGAACCTTGGGATGTTTTTTTAATATTGAAAAATCAACTTAGGCAATCGAGGTGTTTTCAATGAGTAACTTGCCGTTATAATAAAGATTGCCGTCAACATTGTAAGCACGGTGTGGCAAATGTACTGCACCGGTAGTTTGGCAGGTCGTAAGTGTTGGTAACTCTGCCTTATAATGTGTTCTTCTTTTGTCTCTTCTAGACTTAGAGGTTTTACGTTTTGGATGTGCCATCTCGTCTTTTCTATTTAATTATTGTTTTTTATTTTTTTTAATATTTCCCAGCGGGGATCTGTATCGGTTGATGCATCGTCCTGACTATTTAAACTGTTTAATTTATCAATCATCGACTGATCGCAACTAACATTT
Source organism: Olivibacter sp. SA151 (assembly GCF_054130995.1). Taxonomy (NCBI): domain Bacteria; kingdom Pseudomonadati; phylum Bacteroidota; class Sphingobacteriia; order Sphingobacteriales; family Sphingobacteriaceae; genus Olivibacter; species Olivibacter sp. SA151. Next base: position 1,471,111 of record NZ_CP096391.1, read on the forward strand.
ATCCCTTGTTCCTCACATCGACTATAATACGGTACGGATAATGTGATATACTCGTAAAATATATTCGCCAAATCAAGTTCGTGTTCGTTCTTTTTAAGAACCATTATTTCATCCGTAAGATCTGAAACACTGTCTTCATCATCAAATTTGATAATGAGTCGCTGCAAAATATCCGACTTACCCCAAAATTGATTGAGACAAACATCGCAGGTCAATTCTATCTTGCCGGTGATATGGATATCTGCAACCATCATTGTCTCTTGCTTATCAAGAACAAGGGAAACTTTTAGCTCACCATTTTTAACCAAGGAATAGTCGAATTCCTCAAAAAAAAGTTTGCTTATCTCAAATTCAAATTCGTGTTTCCCAGGCTTTAAACCCGTAAATGGTATTCGATATTGATCTAAAGTTTTCAAAGCACGACAATTAAGCTCGCAAATTTAGAAATAATAAATTAGAACTGAAAGTTTTTTTGAAAGTAGTGTGTCTACTGGCTTGGATACGATGTAAAGATTTTACCACCCCGTTTTGCTCCTTGCAAGTAAGCGTATCGATGATAAACGATGGATGCTATAAGATTGTTAATCCCTATCCTTCGAGAGTTTTCTTATTTTGAGTGGATTTGCCATCAGTTCTTCCTGTTCTCTTCTTCTCCTGACGATTTTGAGAGCAGTAAAAATAGCTTCTCTAAAGGATGTTTCTGATGCTTTACTCTTTCCCGCGATATCATAGCCCGTTCCATGGTCGGGAGAGGTTCGGATAACAGGTAATCCGGCCGTAAAATTGACGCCGTTGTGAAAAGCAATCTGTTTAAACGGAATAAGGCCCTGATCGTGATACATGGCTAATACACCATCGAAGTTTTTATAATTGTCTCCGGCAAAAAACCCGTCTGCAGCATAGGGCCCAAAAGCAAAAATATCGCGTTCATTGGCTTCTCGTATGGCGGGAAGAATGATTTCAATATCTTCTGTGCCAATAAGTCCGTTGTCGCCAGCATGAGGATTCAACCCTAAAACGGCAATTTTTGGTTTCTGGATCCAAAAATCTGTTCGCAAACTTGCATTCATCAACTCAAGCTTTTTTAGAATGGCTTCTTTTGTAATTGACTTTGCAATTTCGTTGACCGGAATGTGCCCAGTAACCACCCCTATTTTCAATTCGTCACTTACCATAAACATAAGTGCGTCATCTGCTCCTGTTTTTGCTTGTATATATTCGGTATGCCCTGGAAAAGAGAATGCTTCTTGCTGAATGTTGTGTTTATTTATTGGAGCCGTGACTAAAACGTCGATTTGGCCATCTATCAAATCTTGAGTCGCCCGTTCTAAGGATAAGAAAGCATATTTTCCTCCTATTTCATTTGACTCTCCGAGTGTGATTTTGACATCTTCCTGCCAACAATTAATCATATTTGGTCTTTTGTCATGCGCTTGCTCCGGACTATTGATTACATTAAAACTGAAATCGTTGACTCCCATTGTTTTGCGGTGAAAAGAAGCAACTTTGGTGTTTCCATATACAATTGGTGTGAAGAAATCTAATATTCTATTATCCGCAAGAGTTTTTATAATAATCTCTAGGCCGATTCCATTCACGTCTCCAATAGTTATTCCTACCTTCAGTTTGTCGCTCATATTAACTGCTTCTTTTAATAGGCCAAACTTATGTAAAATTGAACTTATATGCAATTCGGATAATGCTGCTTAAAACAATTTAAAACAATTATTAGACAGAACACAGGAACATGGAACTCTTTTATCTGCCCTTTATGCCAAATTGCAGGATAAAACTGTTTATCTAAAAGTACATTTAAGCTAATAAATGTATCTTTGGCGAAAGGTACCATCAAAGATGACAGTAGTTCGCGCAAAGAAACATTTAGGGCAGCATTTTCTCACGGATAAGAATACAGCAAAGCGCATAGTGAACGCTTTGCGACCCGAGAAGGGTTTTGATAAGGTTTTGGAGGTAGGTCCAGGGATGGGGATATTATCAGATTTTCTCCTTGAAGATAAACGATTTGAATCTTGGTTAATTGATTTGGACATAGAATCAGTTGAATTTTTGAAGACTAAGTACCCCTCACTTGATAAAAGATTAATACATGGCGACTTCTTATTATTAGATTTTGCTTCTGTTTTTCCCGGACCGCTAGCGATCATTGGGAATTTCCCTTATAATATATCTTCTCAAATTCTATTTAAAGTGTTAGAGCATAGACATCAGGTTATTGAGTTGGTGGGAATGTTTCAAAAGGAGGTCGCTGAACGCTGCGCGGCGAAGCCGGGGGGTAAGGATTATGGTATCTTAAGTGTGTTTTTGCAAGCTTATTATGATATTGCTTATCTTTTTACCGTGAAGGCGGGGGCGTTTAACCCACCACCAAAAGTTTTATCCGGCGTTATTCGTTTGGAGCGTAATAGCATTGACAGGTTGGCTTGTAACGAAAATCTTTTCCAAAAAATCGTTAAGGCGGGATTTAACCAACGTCGAAAAACATTACGAAATGCCTTAAGCGTAATAGCTGATAAGGCAAGGATGCCCAATCATCCATTTTTAGATTTGCGTGCCGAGAGGCTATCGGTCGACGATTTCATAGAGTTAACGAATGAAATCGAAAAGTCGCTAAAATAAATATTGTAATGGCTCAAAAAGACAATTCTTTTATGTGGAGAGTTTTGGTTGTAGACGATATCCATGGGGTTTTTCTTGATAAATTAAAAAATACAGGGGTGATTTGTGATTATCGTCCTGAGATTACGCGTTTCGAAGCACTTCAAATACTTCCTAACTATGAAGTTTTAATTATTCGATCTAAGTTTAGGATCGATGCGGAGGTTCTCCATGTTGCACAGCGGTTGAAATGCATAGGAAGGGCAGGAGCAGGTATGGACAACATTGATGAGCCTTTAGCGGTAGAGAAAGGTATACAATTATTAAACGCTCCTGAAGGCAACCGGGATGCAGTGGCCGAACATTTGATAGGTATGTTGCTTGCCATGATGAACAATTTAATTCGGGGAAACGTTCAAATCAGAGAGGGGCAGTGGTTGCGTGAAGCTAATCGAGGCTTTGAATTGGCGGGACGGACAGTAGGTTTAATTGGCTACGGCAATAACGGACAGGCGATGGCAAGAAAACTCAATGGATTTGGTGTAAAGGTCATAGCGTACGATAAATATAAAACTGGTTTTTCTGATATATATGTGGAAGAAGTTCGTATGGAACAAATGGTGAAACAGGTAGATGTGTTGAGTTTGCATATTCCATTAACACGAGAAACTCGTAACATGGTGAATGAAGAGTATTTGTCGCAATTCCGTAAGCCGATTTTCTTTCTAAACGGAGCACGAGGTGAAATTGTTGACGTGAATGCTGTGCTTAAAGGGATAGAGAAAGGTAGAATTTTAGGCGCATCGTTTGATGTCTTGCCAATCGAGGGCTTCCCTGCTTTGACACAAAGCGATTGGTACGAGAAATTAAAAATGAACGAGAAGGTGTTGATGAGTCCTCATGTAGCAGGATGGACAGTTGAGTCGTATTATAAAATAGCGGCTATTTTAGCCGATAAAGTAATTGAATTTTTTCATGCGAATGAAACTAAACTCCACATATAGCTTGGATTGAATCGTTTCTGCCTAATAATTTAAGAACGCTGCGATATCCAGAACGACATCGCAGCGTTGCTATAGCTTTCGGTTTCCTATTATTTAAGCAGAAAAAGAAGTCCCGCATCCGCAAGTGCTGGTTGCGTTAGGATTATTAAATGTGAACCCGCGGGCATTCAATCCGTTTTGAAAATCAATTTCCATTCCAGCGAGATATAATCCGTGAGCTTTATTCATGAACACTTTAATTCCTGAGATAAGGTATTCCGTATCGCCCTCTTTTCTTTGATCAAAACCTAAAATATAATTCATGCCGGCACAACCACCGCCTTCGACGCCGACGCGTAAACCGAAGTCATCTGCAATCTCTTGCTGTTCCCGGAGCTTCTTCAATTCCTTTACTGCACCTTCGGTCAAGGTTAAGGGTGCAGCACTTGTTATTACTTCTGTACTCATAATCGTTTCTTTTATTCGCTTTCCTTTTGAAATTTGAATACTTGTTTACAAAGATACAGGAAATCAGTGTTTTTTCGAAGCGCTATGGCTTTATGACCCTTTATTAACAAAGTGATTAAGCTCTTGCAGCATCAGTTTCTTTTGCTTCTCTGGGATCAAAACTGTTTCGTTGCTTCTGTAATCGATACATACACATACAGTTTTTGCCTTGGCATGTGTCGTTAGCTTCCAATTTCGTTTCGAGATCATAAGATACTCCAGTTCGAAACTTTTATTTCCCACTTTTGATGTTCTTATATATACGCGCAGATTATTTTTGAGCGTTAAAGGACTCAAATAATCAACTTCCGCACGCGCGATAATCACGCCGATTGTATTCCAGTTCCATTTAATCTTTTGGTTCCAATAAATAGTACGCGCAATTTCACAATAGGTGAGGTAGTTAGCATTATTGACATGCCTAAAGGCATCAAGATCAACAAAGCGGATCTGAATTGATGTTGAGAACGCAAAATTGGCTAATTGATTTTCTGTCATATTGTCGTTATTTGATGAATTTAAATGACAAAATGTCTTATTGTTTCTGATTTCGCATTATTTGTTTCTGTTGGTATCCAATTTGAACAAAGTTTGTCAAATAAAAAGTAATAATTAGGAGGACAATATAATGAACATTTCAAGATTTATTGATACGAATAACCGTGTTAAAACCTTTGATCCATGGGTAAGTAATTTAATTGACAATCTGTTTAATGATGGATCCGGTCGTAGCTTATCGAAGTTCCCTGCCGTAAACGTTTCTGAGTCAGCGGAGGGTTTTCATGTTGAATTTGCGGTACCTGGATTTAGTAAAGAAGATTTTAAAATTAGTGTAGAAAAGGACGTTTTAGCTGTTAGTGGCGAGCATAAGGCAGAAAGTTTAGATGAAGCGAAGCAATATAGCCGCAAAGAGTTTAGTTATAGCTCTTTTAAACGTTCCTTTACTCTGCCAGAGAGTGTAGATGTGAATAAGATCGAGGCTAATTTCAAAGATGGTGTGCTGACGTTAACTGTAGCAAAGAAAGAAGAAGTGAAACCGGTTGTAAAGGAAATTTCGGTAAAGTAAGTTGATGCGAATAAAATAACAAAAGGCCTATACGGCCTTTTGTTATTTTATTCGCATTTTCGTTCAGAAGGTTTTTAACTCATTTTAAGCTTTTTCTGAATGTCCTGCACGTAAGCTTTAAATTTTTTATCAGTATCTATTAAATCCTCTACCGTTTGGCAGGCGTATATCACGGTGGAATGGTCACGGCCACCGAAGTAAGCCCCAATTGATTTAAGAGAAGTTTTAGTGTGATTCTTGGCAAGATACATAGAAATTTGTCTCGCCTGAACGATTTCTCGTTTTCTGGTTTTTGATTTAACCATCTCTACAGGAACTTCAAAATATTCACAAACTAGTTTCTGTATGTAGTCAATAGAGATTTCTTTATGCGAATTCTTGATGAAATTCTTTAGCATTGACTTGGCTAAATTCAGGTCTATTTCTTTTTTGTTCAATGTCGCTTGCGCTAGTAGCGAAACCATTGCCCCTTCAAGCTCTCGGACGTTGTTGTCAATATTGTTAGCCACATATTCCACTACTTCATAGGGGAGTTCAATACCATCTGCATACATTTTTTTCTTGAGGATGGCCATTCTCGTCTCTAAATCGGGTACTTGCATATCGGCCGAAAGTCCCCACTTGAAACGACTTAACAGCCGCTCTTCTAATCCAGCTAAATCCTTGGGCGCTTTATCCGATGTGAGTATGATCTGTTTGCCTGATTGGTGAAGGTGATTGAAAATATGAAAGAAAATATCTTGAGTTTTATCTTTTCCGGCAAAATTGTGCACGTCATCCATGATAATCACATCCATTGCCTGATAGAAGTTGACAAAATCATTGATCGTGTTGTTTTTTAAGGAATCAACAAATTGTTGACAAAACTTTTCACAGGAGACATAGATGACCAACTTGTCTGGCATATGACGCTTTACTTCATTTCCTATAGCTTGGGCAAGGTGCGTTTTTCCCAAACCGACGCCACCATATATCATGAGTGGATTAAAAGAGGTTCCACCAGGTTTGCTAGCTACCGCAAAACCTGCTGATCGTGCCAGGCGGTTACAGTCGCCTTCGATAAAATTATCAAATGTATAATTTTGGTTAAGTTGTGGGTCGACTTGAAGCTTTTTTAACCCGGGGATAACAAATGGATTCTTTATATCTTTATTGAGTGCAACAGGTACGGGGATAGATTGTTTTTTGCCTTCTGCGCCATTCCCATTAGAGGGCATGTTTGTTGTATAAGGTATGTTTTTATTCGATGACTTTTCTACAACAATGTTATATTCTAGTCGACCATTCTCTCCTAATTGCTTCTTTACCGTTTTTCGCAATAAGCCAACATAGTGTTCCTCCAACCATTCGTAAAAAAATAAACTGGGTACCTGTATGGTTAATACGTTTCCTTCCAAACGCAAAGCCGATATTGGTTCGAACCATGTCTTGAAGCTTTGAGCCGGAATGTTATCTTTGATGATTTCTAGACAGCTATTCCATACACTTGTACTCGTTTTTTCCATACCGTAAATTCTAATATTCTGATTATCAATAATCGAAGGTTAAAATGTTAATAACCTATCGGAGAGTCGAAGTTCACAAAAAAAAACAACTAAAAAAATTAAAATTTAAATAATGTTTTAACTGATTGTTTTATAGTTTATTATATCGTTTATATGCTGTTTATCTATACTTGTTTTTTGGAATGTGAAATTTTTCCACAACCAGATAAAGTGTGGTTTTTTTCACCCATGTTTTTGTGCTTTTTTTTGGTAAAAAATGATAGTTGAATTCCCTTCGGTGAGGGTTCTATGTCTGCCATAAATTTCTCAAATTAATCCTAAAAAAAAAATAAAAATTTAAATTGGCTTTTTCTTTTGTCCCGCTGTTCGATAAGGGAGTTTATGAAGCAGTTTAAAAAATGAGTGACTATTATATATAGGTGATAAGATTGGCTATCAATCGCAGCGGACAATAATCATGCTATTTAAATGTCATTTAACAGAGCTTACTTGTCTAGTACTATAAAAGGTGTTATGAATCTATTCATAGTACCCCTAAATGGAGCTAGATCTTTTTTCGGCGCTGCCTTCCCGCATGGTCTGTAGATCGCGTAAGTACAAATGGTGCATCAAATAACGAAAGGAGTAAAGGATAAGATACGGCAGGTTCTAAGTTATACGATTTATGAATGAATCCATATTCAAAGCTTGCATAGCGGGAGGAAAAAAAACGATTTGATTTCCAGTTTGTTGTAAAAAAAGCTGTGGTCCGGAGCGCGAAACATTTGGGGGAACGGGGGAAATTCATACCTTTGCCATCCCGTTCGGAAGGCGGGCGCTCCGCAAACGAAGGGATGCGGTTGTTTTTTGAGGTACGGAGGTGAACGGCGGGGGAGGAAAAAATATTTTAAAAAAATATTTTGGAGAAAAGAAAAAAGCTGTTACCTTTGCACTCCCAATCGGGAGAGAGGGGACGACGGAACGGGCGCGATGCCCGGGAAGGTGAAAGAAAAAACAGGAAGTACCGGAGGGGTGACCCGATGGATACGGCGGAGGCCGAAGCGTGAGCGGAGGCGTTTAAAGTTCTTTAAGAAATCAGATTCATGTAGCGTAACGGGCGGCCTGTTTTTTGGCGAAAGTCAAAAGGACAGGCCTGAACGGTCCGTCGGCCGGAAGATACAAAAAAGATCGGAAGGCTGCACTGAAAGAAGTGCGAATGCCGAGATCGGAAACTTAACATTATACAATGGAGAGTTTGATCCTGGCTCAGGATGAACGCTAGCGGCAGGCCTAATACATGCAAGTCGAACGGGATCGGGGGCTTCGGTCCCCGTGAGAGTGGCGCACGGGTGCGTAACGCGTGAGCAACCTGCCCGTCCCAGGGGGATAGCCCGGAGAAATCCGGATTAATACCGCATGAGAATGCAGGTCCGCATGGGCCTTCATTTAAATATTCATAGGGGACGGATGGGCTCGCGTGACATTAGCTGGTTGGCGGGGTAACGGCCCACCAAGGCGACGATGTCTAGGGGCTCTGAGAGGAGAAACCCCCACACTGGTACTGAGACACGGACCAGACTCCTACGGGAGGCAGCAGTAAGGAATATTGGTCAATGGGGGGAACCCTGAACCAGCCATGCCGCGTGCAGGAAGACGGCCCTACGGGTTGTAAACTGCTTTTGCACGGGAATAACCCCCGGTATGTATACCGGGCTGAATGTACCGTGAGAATAAGGATCGGCTAACTCCGTGCCAGCAGCCGCGGTAATACGGAGGATCCGAGCGTTATCCGGAATTATTGGGTTTAAAGGGTGCGTAGGCGGCGCGCTAAGTCAGGGGTGAAAGACGGTGGCTCAACCATCGCAGTGCCTTTGATACTGGCGCGCTTGAATGTACCTGAGGTAGGCGGAATGTGGCAAGTAGCGGTGAAATGCATAGATATGCCACAGAACACCGATTGCGAAGGCAGCTTACCAAAGTACGATTGACGCTGAGGCACGAAAGCGTGGGGATCGAACAGGATTAGATACCCTGGTAGTCCACGCCCTAAACGATGAACACTCGATGTCGGCGATAGACAGTCGGCGTCCAAGCGAAAGCGTTAAGTGTTCCACCTGGGGAGTACGCCCGCAAGGGTGAAACTCAAAGGAATTGACGGGGGCCCGCACAAGCGGAGGAGCATGTGGTTTAATTCGATGATACGCGAGGAACCTTACCCGGGCTTGAAAGTTACTGAATTGTCCAGAGATGGGCAAGTCCTTCGGGACAGGAAACTAGGTGCTGCATGGCTGTCGTCAGCTCGTGCCGTGAGGTGTTGGGTTAAGTCCCGCAACGAGCGCAACCCCTATGTTTAGTTGCCAGCACGTAAAGGTGGGGACTCTAAACAGACTGCCTGTGCAAACAGAGAGGAAGGCGGGGACGACGTCAAGTCATCATGGCCCTTACGTCCGGGGCTACACACGTGCTACAATGGGGGGTACAGAGGGCAGCGACACCGCGAGGTGAAGCCAATCTCAGAAAGCCCCTCACAGTTCGGATCGGGGTCTGCAACTCGACCCCGTGAAGTTGGATTCGCTAGTAATCGCGTATCAGCAATGACGCGGTGAATACGTTCCCGGGCCTTGTACACACCGCCCGTCAAGCCATGAAAGCCGGGGGTACCTAAAGCATGTAACCGCAAGGAGCGTGTCAGGGTAAAACCGGTAATTGGGGCTAAGTCGTAACAAGGTAGCCGTACCGGAAGGTGCGGCTGGAATACCTCCTTTCTAGAGGGCCCTCGGGCCGTTCGGTTACGCCATGAAGATTTCTTGAAAAAAGAGAAAGAGAAAAAAGAGGAAAGTGCCACAGTGCCCCTTCGGGGTCACCGGTGCGGAAGCGAAGCAGTCCCGTAGCTCAGTTGGTCAGAGCACTACACTGATAATGTAGGGGTCAGCAGTTCAAATCTGCTCGGGACTACCTGAAAGAGGGAGGCCGTCCGGGAAACCGGAGGCGGGCGGTCCTGTCCACGTAACGGGGGGAATTAGCTCAGCTGGCTAGAGCACCTGCCTTGCACGCAGGGGGTCAACGGTTCGAATCCGTTATTCTCCACGCTTCGGAGCGGTAAGTTATAGGTTGTAGGTTATAAGTGAAGGCCATTGTGCCGGGATACTTAAAACGTAGGACTTACTACTTAAGACTCCGGAAAAGGTTCTTTGACATATCGGAAGAAAAAACACAAGAGAAGACAACAGCAGAGACGTTTCTTTCCTACGGGGAAGGGACATGACACAAAAGCATCCCCGTACGGCAAAAGGGTACGGGGAGAAGAAAGTAAGAAAGGGCACACGGGGGATGCCTAGGCTCTCGGAGGCGATGAAGGACGTGATAAGCTGCGATAAGCGCCGGGGATCTGCAAATGAGATGAGATCCGGCGATTTCCGAATGGGGAAACCCGGCATGTTGAAGACATGCCGTTTAACAACGCGAACGCGCCGAACTGAAACATCTAAGTAGGCGCAGGAAAAGAAAATAAGAATGATTTCCTGAGTAGTGGCGAGCGAAAGGGAAAGAGCCCAAACCGGATATGTTACGGCATATTCGGGGTTGTAGGACCGCAATGTGGTACAGTCGGAAGAAGTGGAAGGGTCTGGGAAGGCCCGCCGTAGAGCATGAGAGCTGCGTACACGCAATGAAGACCGGCCTAGTGAGTTCCTGAGTACCGCGGGGTCGGAGACGCCCTGTGGGAATCCGGCGGCACCATCCGCCAAGGCTAAATACTACCGAGAGACCGATAGTGGACCAGTACCGTGAGGGAAAGGTGAAAAGAACCCCGAACAGGGGAGTGAAAGAGAACCTGAAACCGTGTGCTTACAAACTGTCGGAGCCCTTAATGGGGTGACGGCGTGCCTTTTGCATAATGAGCCTACGAGTTACACTTCACTGGCGAGGTTAAGCGGTTAAGCCGCGCAGCCGAAGCGAAAGCGAGTCTGAACAGGGCGTACAGTCAGTGGAGGTAGACGCGAAACCTTGTGATCTACCCATGGGCAGGTTGAAGGTGCGGTAACACGTACTGGAGGACCGAACCGATAAACGTTGAAAAGTTTCCGGATGACCTGTGGGTAGGGGTGAAAGGCCAATCAAACTGGGAAATAGCTCGTACTCCCCGAAATGTTTTTAGGAACAGCGTGGACATTGAGTCTTCCGGAGGTAGAGCTACCGATTGGGTGCGGGGGAGTCACATCCTACCAAATCCAGACGAACTCCGAATACCGGGAGATATGGTCCGCAGTGAGGCGCAGGGTGCTAAGGTCCTGCGCCGAGAGGGAAAGAACCCAGACCACCGGCTAAGGTCCCCGAGTGTACGCTAAGTTGAACTAACGAGGTCCGGTTGCCCAGACAGCTAGGATGTTGGCTTGGAAGCAGCCATTCATTTAAAGAGTGCGTAACAGCTCACTAGTCGAGCGGCCGGGCGTGGATAATAAACGGGCATGAAGTGTACCACCGAAGCCGTGGGATAGAAATATCGGTAGGGGAGCATTCCGGCACGGGAGAAGCGGTTACGTGAGTATCCGTGGACGTTCCGGAAAAGCAAATGTAGGCATAAGTAACGATAAGGCGGGCGAGAAACCCGCCCACCGAAAGACCAAGGTTTCCTGATCAACGCTAATCGGATCAGGGTAAGTCGGGACCTAACGCGGACCCGAAAGGGGCAGCGGATGGCCAACGGGTAAAGATTCCCGTACTCTTGTATGCTGCGAAGCGGGGACGGAGGAGTGACACCGCCGCGCACTGACGGAATAGTGCGTTGAAGGCCGTAGGTAAACGTGACCCAGGCAAATCCGGGTCGTGTGCCGAAGGCCGAAAGTACGGCAAACCTCCGGGGGCGCCGATAGCGCGGGTAACCATACTCCCGAGAAAAGCCGCTAAGCTCCAGGCATATAAGACCCGTACCGCAAACCGACACAGGTGGTCGGGGAGAGAATCCCAAGGTGCTCGAGTGAATCATGGCTAAGGAACTCGGCAAAATGGCCCTGTAACTTCGGGAGAAGGGGCGCTTCCTCCGGCGACGGAGAAGCCGCAGTGAAAAGGCCCAGGCGACTGTTTAACAAAAACATATGGCTTTGCCAAATCGAAAGATGACGTATAAGGCCTGACACCTGCCCGGTGCCGGAAGGTTAAGAGGGGATGTCAACCTTCGGGTGAAGCATTGAATCGAAGCCCCGGTAAACGGCGGCCGTAACTATAACGGTCCTAAGGTAGCGAAATTCCTTGTCGGGTAAGTTCCGACCTGCACGAATGGTGTAACGATCTGGGCGCTGTCTCGGCCATGAGCTCGGTGAAATTGTGGTACCGGTGAAGACGCCGGTTACCCGCAACGGGACGGAAAGACCCCATGAACCTTCACTATAGCTTAACATTGGGACTGGGTGCAGGATGTGTAGGATAGGCGGGAGATTGTGAAGCGGGTTCGCCAGGATCCGCGGAATCGTCCTTGAAATACCGCCCTTTCTGTATCCGGTTCCTAACCCCCCTTGGGGGGGGACATTGTTTGGTGGGTAGTTTGACTGGGGTGGTCGCCTCCAAAAAGGTAACGGAGGCTTTCAAAGGTAAGCTCAGTACGCTTGGTAACCGTACGCGGAGTGCAATGGCAAAAGCTTGCTTGACTGTGAGACATACAAGTCGGACAGGGTCGAAAGACGGACATAGTGATCCGGTGGTTCTGCATGGAAGGGCCATCGCTCAAAGGATAAAAGGTACTCTGGGGATAACAGGCTGATCTCCCCCAAGAGCTCATATCGACGGGGAGGTTTGGCACCTCGATGTCGGCTCGTCACATCCTGGGGCTGGAGAAGGTCCCAAGGGTTCGGCTGTTCGCCGATTAAAGTGGCACGCGAGCTGGGTTCAGAACGTCGCGAGACAGTTCGGTCCCTATCTGTTGTGGGCGCAGGAAGTCTGAGTGGGGCTGACCTTAGTACGAGAGGACCGGGTTGGACCGGCCGCTGGTGAATCTGTTATGCCGCCAGGTGTACGGCAGAGTAGCTATGCCGGGAATAGATAAGCGCTGAAAGCATCTAAGTGCGAAACTAGCCACGAGATGAGACTTCCTTACAGGGCCGTGGGAGACTACCACGTCGATAGGCGGCAGGTGTAAAGGTAGAGATACCACAGCCGAGCCGTACTAATAGCCCGAAGCTTTCTCAAGCGCAGCAGGCTGTTGTCTTCCTGTTTTTTTCTTCCGTTATCAGTCAAATAAAAAATTGAAAAGTAAAAGGTAAAAGGTAGAAAGGCCGGCGTGCCGGATTTTTGAATTTTGAATTTTTACTTAGAAAGGTATTCAGGTGCCTATATCGGCGGTGTCCACCTCTTCCCATCCCGAACAGAGAAGTTAAGCCCGCCAGAGCCGATGGTACTGCAGTAACATGTGGGAGAGTAGGTCGGTGCCGATCTTTACAGAAGGCCGCCGTGCATTGCACGGCGGCCTTTCCTGTTTTGGTGCCCATCGGTTTGTAATCATGTCGGAGCAGCTTATCGTAAGCCGTCAAAGTTACCGTCGGCCGCGGAGAAACTTCCCATGTGGCAGGACTTGAATTTATTAACCTGGAAATCCTTTCCCAGTTGATTATAAAGGAAAAAAGGATCGGCACGGAATTGATGCCAATGCTGTAATAACTGCTTTTCTAAGGAATTTCCTTGTAAACAAGGAATCAGTGTTAACTAAAGAAATCGTAACGGGAAGGGATGAGATTTTTTTAAATATAAAAAGGCGCTTATTAGTATGATAAGCGCCCTTTCTTTTTATGCGCAAAATTGAATTATTTAATAAAATGCTTTAGCTGGATAATTTCCTTTTCTTCTAGATACCTCCAACGGCCTCTTGGTAAATCTTTTTTAGTTAGGTTCGCATATATTACCCGATCTAGTTTTATAACATCATAGCCTAAAGATTCGAATATGCGCCGCACGATTCTATTTCTACCACTATGAATCTGTATCCCAATTTCCCGTTTACTTGCTCCTTGAATATAACTTACTTCATCGGGTTTAATGAAGCCATCTTCTAGTTCAACCCCATAGCCTATTTTGTTGAAATCTCCTTGGGTTAAGCTTTTATTTAGCTCCACATGATATATTTTCATGATGTTGTTTCTCGGATGAGAGAGCTTCTCTGCCAGATTACCATCGTTTGTCAAAAGCAGAAGGCCTGTCGTATTTCTGTCTAATCGACCTACAGGATAAATCCGCTCTCTTGAAGCCTTTTCAACCAAATGCATCACCGTTTTTCTTTCTTGTGGATCATCAGTTGTGGTAATATAGTCTTTAGGCTTGTTCAGAAGCACATACACCATTTTTTCCCTTTTCAACTTCTCACCATTATATCTTATTTCATCTTTCGCAGCATCGACCTTGGTGCCTAATTCCGTAACAACCACACCGTTCACTGTCACAACTCCTGCCTGTATGAGTTCATCCGCCTTTCGGCGTGAACAAACACCTGAATTCGCAATATAGCGGTTAAGCCTGATTAAACCATTTTCTTCTCTTTCTTTTGAAAAGCGCTGTTCGTTGGATTTAAATTTATCACGCTTTGTGTTGCCATAAGATCGGTTACCCATTTTTTCATCGGAACGATACCTTGATCCCTCAGCAAAATTGTTGTCAGACTTAAACCTCGTGTTTTGATTTTTCCTGTCCGACGAGTAAGGCCGTTCGTCTCTTGTGTTTCTTCTAGTTCCTGAATAGGACCTTTCTTGTTTATTATATCTATCTGTTTTGTTCGTTTGATTTGTACTGGAAGATCGGTCGTCCCTTTTGTGTTTTTGACTTCCGTAATTCGATTTTTTTGAAAAGGCCGGTTTTTCCTCTTTGTCTCTAAATTCTTTGTTGTTGTCGCTTTGTGAAAACGAACGCGTAGGATAAGGTTTATCGCTTCGTTGATTCCTGTCTTCATCCCTCGAAGAAGAACGTTTTACATAGGGGGATTTGTCATCTCGACTGTTCCTGGTGTCGTTCCTTGAAGAAGAACGTCTTGAATAAGCGGATTTGTCATCTCGACTGTTCCTTTTGTTGCTGAATGGCATAATTATTTTATCCGTAAAATTATCTCGCAAAGGTACTCAAAATAATGAGTATTAAAGTACTTTGAATGTGAATTTTACCAAAATATTAGACTTATATTATACGTATAAAATTTCACATAATCAAGGTGTGTTTTGTAAGTGTTTGTATTGTAAGGAAATAATTTTTATATTTGCTGCGCTTTTTTGCATAACCAAAACAGAAAGGTAAAAAATGATAAAAAAACACCTATGTACAAGCGTGGTGGTTTTAGTTGTTTTAGTTCTTTCAAAAATGTTTATTTACAGCCGGCCTGTAGTTGAGCATCGAACTTATAACGCCATACCAGCAAGTACAAAAAGTGGGTCAAAAAGTAAGAGATCTTTATTTGCGAGCTTAAATTTTGCAGATGAATATCTTCCAGTAGGAGATGAAAATGTTGAACGAAAGATTAAGCGTTCTTTAAAAGCACACTCCTTTGAGCGGCTTAAGACTCACAAACTTCACAAGAATGCGAAAGCATGGTTCCCAAAAATTGAACCTATTCTTCGCGCATACGGAATCCCAGAAGACTTCAAGTATTTGCCACTTGTCGAAAGTGGGTTAATCGAAGGCACCTCACACAAAGGAGCGGCAGGTCTATGGCAATTTATGCCAGCTACCGCGAAGGCTTTCGGATTAAAAGTTGGACCGTCCTTCGATGAGCGCCTTGACGTAGAAAAGTCTACTGAGGCAGCATGCAAGTATTTGAAAGTCTTATATAAAGATTTTGGAAACTGGACACTCGTAGCTGCGGCTTATAATGTAGGAGGAGGGAGCCTTAGAAAGACTATCCGTCGACAGAACGAGGAAGATTACTATAAACTGAAGCTGAATAAAGAGACAGCTAATTACGTTTATAAACTAATTTCTACGAAAGAGGTTATTGAAAACCCAACAAGCTACGGATATAAGGGTGTCAGCAGCCCAAACTCAAAACTTGCGCTTGATGCCAACCATGAAAGCGAGGGACATTCCGATCGGCTGTAGCTTATTACGCTGATTTAAAAAAAGTCGCAGCTTATGCTGTGACTTTTTTTGTTAATTTTTTTAGCAAAAATGGTTAGTATTGACGTAGCTTTGATTGTATATCGAAGTAATTTACCTAAGTTTGTACTATGCTTGGGCTGTTGAGGAGAGGTTAAAAATACTAAATAAAAGCATCAGCGATTATCCCTTGACAGATTCACAATTTATATCCTTTTTTATACATGAGTAATCGGAATACACCTGATTTAGGAGAGCAAAGTGAACTTGAAGTTTTTGGCGCGCGTGTTCACAATCTAAAGAATATAGACGTTGTGATACCACGGAACGAGCTGGTAGTAATAACAGGTTTAAGCGGAAGTGGTAAATCGTCACTTGCATTTGATACAATTTACGCCGAGGGACAGCGGCGTTATATGGAGACTTTTAGTGCTTACAGCAGGCAATTTATGGGGGGCATGGAACGCCCTGATGTAGACAAAATTGCTGGTCTAAGTCCTGTAATTGCAATCGAGCAGAAAACAACCAGTAAAAATCCGCGGTCTACAGTTGGCACTATTACTGAAATATATGATTTTATGCGATTACTGTATGCCCGTATTGGCGAAGCATATTCATATGTTACGGGCCGTAAAATGGAACGGATGTCCGAAGATCAGATTATTACAAGAATATTAACACAATTTGATGGGCAAGCCGTGAATATTTTGGCCCCTTTAGTAAAAGGCCGAAAAGGGCATTATCGAGAACTGTTTGAGCAGATTCGCAAACAAGGCTTTGTTAAAGTGAGAGTTGACGGTGAGATGATGGATTTAGTACCTAAAATGCAGGTTGATCGATACAAGATTCATGATATCGAAATGGTTATCGATCGGTTGACGATTAGTGAGAAAGAGAGAAAGCGGCTTCAAGCATCTATTCAACAGGCTATGAAAGCAGCCAAAGGAATCATAAAGCTGAGTGACCAAGATAATAATGAATATTTCTTTAGTCGTTACTTAATGGATCCGGAAAGTGGCATTTCTTATGATGAGCCACAGCCCAACACTTTTTCTTTTAATTCGCCGTATGGTGCCTGTGACCAATGCGACGGTCTAGGTTATGTGTTTGAAATCGACAAGGAGTCCGTTATACCTAACCCAAAATTAAGCATTCTTAAAGGAGGAATAGCTCCGCTGGGAGAGTATAAAGACAATTGGACCTTTCAGCAGTTAAAGGCTGTTGCCAAGAAATATGAGTTTTCATTGTCTGAGCCTCTTAATAAGCTTACAGAAGAACAGTTGGACATATTGTTAAATGGTTCGCCTGATTTAATAACAGTGCCCGTTGCCTATAACAAGTGGAATGTTAAAGAATACAAGATAACCTTTGACGGAATATTTAAACTACTGGAAGAGCAATCTGAACGGAAAACGGAAGACATTGAACTTTTCAGGGTGATGAAGAAATGTCCAGCTTGCAGTGGTGCACGACTAAAAAAAGAATCTCTTCATTTCAAGCTTGCTAATAAGAACATATCCGAACTGGCAAATATGGATGTTGTAGCGCTTAGCTCTTGGTTTTCTTCTTTAAAAGAGAAACTAAATGAACGTCAGATCGTGATAGCCGAGGAAATTTTAAAAGAAATCATTAATCGTTTGAATTTTCTGTTAAACGTTGGTTTAGGTTATCTTACGTTGGATCGTACTGCAAAAACGCTATCTGGTGGGGAGGCACAGAGGATACGTTTGGCTACTCAAATAGGATCACAGTTAGTTAATGTACTATATATTCTGGACGAGCCGAGCATTGGTTTGCACCAACGAGATAATGCGCGTCTAATTAATGCATTAAAAGATCTTCGCGACATCGGTAATTCAGTGCTTGTTGTGGAGCACGATAAGGATATGATATTAGAAGCTGATTATGTTATCGATATGGGCCCCGCGGCCGGCCTCAATGGCGGGGTGGTCGTTGCACAAGGGAAGCCTACGCAGATTAAAGAAGCTGATACGTTAACCGCCGCATATTTAAATGGCACAAAGCAAATCCGTGTACCGAAAAATAGAAGAACAGGCAATGGCTTTCATTTACGCTTAAGAGGGGCTACGGGCAACAATTTAAAAAATGTTTCAGTAGATTTTCCATTGGGAACGTTGATTTCGGTTACTGGTGTGTCAGGAAGTGGTAAATCAACTTTAATTACGGAAACTCTTTATCCAATTCTTAACCACCATTTTTTTAGGGCAAAAAAGATTCCGATGCCTTATGCGAAGATTGAGGGCTTAGAGCATATTGATAAAGTAATCGAAATAGATCAGACTCCAATAGGCCGGACACCTCGGTCAAATCCATCAACGTATACTGGCGTATTTTCAGACATTCGAAGTCTATTTGTTCAGCTTCCTGAAGCTAAAATTCGTGGATATAAGCCAGGTAGATTTTCATTCAATGTGAAAGGTGGACGTTGCGAAGTTTGTCAGGGAGCCGGAATGAAGGTGATTGAAATGAATTTTTTGCCGGATGTACAAGTACCATGTGAAGGATGTAATGGAAAACGTTATAATAGGGAAACGCTCGAAGTAAGATATAAAGGAAAATCTATCAGCGATGTGCTAGATATGAGTATTGACGAAGCTGTTCCGTTTTTTGAGTCAATTCCTGCAATTTATCGGAAAATCAAAACATTGCAAGATGTTGGCCTGGGATATCTCACTTTAGGACAATCTTCCGTAACTTTATCCGGAGGTGAGGCACAACGGGTAAAATTAGCAACTGAATTATCAAAGAAAGATACCGGGAATACATTCTATATACTTGATGAACCCACAACAGGACTACACTTCGAAGACGTTAACGTTCTGTTGGGTGTTTTAAATCGATTAGTAGATCGGGGTAATACCGTTCTTGTTATAGAACATAATTTAGACGTTATTAAGGTTTCGGACTGGATTATAGATTTAGGCCCCGAAGGTGGAGCGGGTGGGGGAAAAATTCTTTTTAGCGGAACGCCTGAGGAGATGGTGAAAAATAAGAAGAGTGAGACGGCTCGTTTTCTTAAAACAGAGCTTCTGGAAAGCGTCAAAGAGAGTATTGCTAAATAATTCGATATAACATGATAGTTTTAGATAAACTTGGAATAGCGGATAAAATCAAGTCAGAGTTAGAAACAGTTTTCGATCCTGAGATTCCTGTTAATATATGTGAGCTAGGACTTGTCTACGAGATTATTACCAAAGAGGATGGGACGGCTAAAATAGTTATGACGCTTACAGCACCAGCCTGTCCGGTTGCAGGTGAGTTGTTGGATGAAGTGCAACGAAAGGTAGCGAAGGTGGAGGGAGTAAAGAATGCTCTTGTGGAGCTTACGTTCGAGCCTAAATGGGATAAAAGTATGATGAGTGAGGAAGCTCGATTGGAGTTGGGATTTATGTAAAAATGTTTTATGTTATCCTATCAGGAAACCGTTATACGTCTTGTGCTGGCAGCTGCATTTGGCGCTGCTGTGGGATTAGAACGCGAGCGTAAGAATTGGGCTGCGGGTATGCGCACCCATATGATGGTCTGTCTTGGCGCTTCTTTGATGATGATGGTTTCGTCTTTCGGTTTTTCGGATATTCTCAAAACAGGGCATGTAACTTTAGATCCTTCTCGTGTCGCGGCTCAGGTAGTGAGCGGTATAGGTTTCTTAGGTGCAGGCACCATTATGTTTCTAAAACAGGGCATTGTGAAGGGGCTTACGACAGCCTCAGGATTATGGACCGTTGCCGGAATTGGTTTGGCCTGCGGTGGTGGCATGTATTTTGCCGCGCTAATTGCAACAATCTTTGTTCTTATTATATTGTGGATTTTGCAACCGCTAGAAAAGCGACTTGTACAACGTTATGCACCTCGTATCCTACGTTTAACGCTTACCAACGATACCAATCCGATGAGATTCGTTGACGAATGGTTAGATACGGAGCAATTAAAGCTGGCCAATTTGTTTTTTGATAAGGCTAATAATGAGATCACTATTGAAATTGGGTTTCAGGGGCAGAAAGACAAAGAGATCTTGGCTGCCATAGACAAAATTCAACATCATAGTTCCATCAAAGAGATTGCTTGGAGAAAATAATAATAATATTTGTAGGTTATTTATCTTCTACTTGTACTTGCTCCGCACTTTTCGCTTCTAATGCCTCAAGCGTTTTCGCTGGTTGCTTATCCTTCGCATATAATCCTCCTCCAAATATTCCATGCCAGATATTTCTGGATTCTTTGGTTAATATTGGAGCAACGATAGCTAGAATTAGCACGTATACGACCACAAAAGACTGGATAATCGGATTAAGCCCTCCCGCTTTGCCTATGTTAGCCATGATAATGGAAAACTCTCCTCTAGCAGATAAGGTAAAGCCAATATCAAAAGAAGTTTTCTTTTTCAACCCGGCAAAATGTGAAGCAAAATAACCAGAGGCGAGATTTCCGAAGATAGTTATCAATGCAGCTATAGCTCCCCACATGACGGCGCCTCCAAGGGAAAAAGGATCAATGGATAAACCGAAGCTAAAGAAGAACATCGCACCAAAATAGTCTTTATATGGCAATACGATTTGTTCTATTCGTTTAATATATTGAGAATCAGCAAGAACGAGGCCTGCCATCAGCGCCCCAATCGCTTCAGCAACGTGAATTGTTTCCGAAAAGCCGGCAACTAAGAATAGAAGTGAGAAAATTATCAGTATAAATAGTTCGCCCGATTTAACATTTAGTACCTTATCGATATAAGGGATCACCTTCCTTCCGAGAACCAAAAAAAGCAGAATGAAGGCAAGTGCTAGTAAGGAGGTGCTGGCTACGGTCCAAAATGAGCCACCACCGGTTAGAACCAAACCGGAAAGAAAAGAGATATGCATGGCTATGAACAAGTCGTCAAACATGATCATACCCATAATAACCTCCGTTTCCGGGTTTGCGGTTCGCTTTAAGTCTGTCAACACTTTTGCAACAATTGCTGTGGACGAGCTGGTCATGATGCCGCATAGAATCATCATTTCCGCAAAAGGTAAATTCATCATCCACCCCACTAATAAACCGGAAACAAAATTTAGAAACACATAGATTGATCCGCCGGATACAATTGCTTTCCCCGATTTTATGAGCCGTCCAACTGAAAACTCAAGACCTAAATAGAAAAGTAAAAACAAAACACCTAATCTGCCCATGAAATCGATAAAGGGTTTGCTTTCAGTGAATTGCAAGTCGATTAAACCGATTGTTGGTGCGTGTTCTCCCAAGGCCATGCCAATCAAAATAAAGAAAGGTATAACTGAAAAACGCAGTTTATTGGCTAATAGACCTACTAAAGCGACAAGTCCAACGGCTATTCCAATTTCTAAGATCAGGGTTTCTGTATGCATACTTTCACATGGGTTTTCCTATAAGGTTAACTATACAACTTGATAGCTTTTTAATAATTCTTTTAACGCTTTTATATTACTCCGCTTTCCAGCAACCACTAACGTAGTACCGGGTGTTATTAAATAGTCAGGACCTGGGTTTATTACGCTGTCTTCATTTTTAATCGCTGCAATAATAGAAGCCCCGGTTTTTTGCCTAACGCCTAATTGTCCGATAGTTTGTTGATTAATGACTGCCTTTTCTTCGATTTTATACCATTCAATAACAAGATCATTAACTGCTAACTCCATCGTCTCAAGAGCCTTGGGTTTGTAAGATAAACCACCTATAATACCTGCTACTTGACGAGACTCCTCATCATTTAGTGTCATTACACATTTAGATTCATTCTCTTCCTCATCTAAACGATACAACTCGCGATTACCATCATCGTGGATAACCACTACCATGTTATCACCGGCTCCGGTTTCAATTTGGTATTTCTTACCTATACCAGGTAAGTCACTTTCCCTAACTATAGACATTTTGATCCTTAATTTAGTTAACAATATATGAGTTGGGCGCCATTGCCAACCCTGTACTATCTGTTTGGCGGAAATTTTATTATTGTAGTAGTCTACCTATTATGTCGAATACTTTGTAAACAAATTGCAAAGTTACTAAAAATATCTTAGGTTTGGAGACTTGTTAATCAAGTAATACTCAGATTGAGCGTTTAATGGTTTCCCTTAACGGGAATTAATAAGGAACCATGTGCAAATCATGGGCTGTCGCGCAACTGTAAGCATTCTCCCTCTTGGGATAGGTTTTACATACCACAGTCACTGTTCAGGAAAATCCAGAATGGGAAGACGTAAAACGGACGAATGCAAGCCAGGAGACTTGCCATTGAATTTTCAACAGGCTTTCGCGAGAAGAAGCTGTGTTGAGGCCATTTAGTATACTACTCCTTTATCGGAGCCTGTCGTACTATGCCTTAAAGTTCCTTCTTTACAAGCCGCGGGTTTTTGAAAAAGAACAAGTGTTATTCATTAAATTATTTAACTATGTTGTTTACAAACAATTTAGGGTACCCGCGCATTGGTGCCCAACGGGAATTAAAAAAGGCAAGTGAGGCCTTTTGGAGCGGTAAGATTACGAGAAAAGAGCTATTGGATGCAGGACTTAAAATCCGCGCTACTAATTGGAAAATTCAAAAGGAAATAGGAATAGATCTTATCCCTTCGAATGATTTCTCTTTCTATGATCAAGTATTGGACACAACACTGATGGTAGGGGCTATCCCTGCGCGGTATCACGGACTTGCAGCAAATAAGAGTTCGGAACATGAACTAGATCTCTATTTTGCTATGGCAAGAGGTTTCCAACATGAGGGTATCGATGTCACTGCAATGGAAATGACTAAATGGTTTGACACCAATTACCATTACCTAGTGCCGGAATTTACAAAGAATCAGCAGTTCAGTCTTTTTTCGGAAAAAATTATCAACGAATATTACGAGGCGAAACAATTGGGTGTCGATACCAAACCGGTATTGATCGGGCCAATAACTTATCTTCTATTGGGTAAAGAAAAGGAAGCGGGTTTCGATCGCTTAGATTTAATCGAGGCATTACTGCCTGTTTATGAAGAGGTGATTGGGAGATTGCGAAAGTATGGAGTGAAATGGATTCAATTCGATGAACCTTTTTTGGCATTGGATTTACCTGATAAAGCTCGCAAGTTATATCAGCAGGTCTATAAGCGTTTAGCTAAAAGTGCCGGGGATACTAAACTTTTAATTGCAACCTATTTCGAGGGAGTGAATGATAATTTAGAGGTCGCTTTGTCACTTCCTATTAATGCGTTACATTTAGATCTTGTCAGGGCAGCAAATCAACTCGAAGCAGTGCTGGATAACATACCGAACGAGCTTATTTTGTCTTTAGGAGTCGTAGATGGTCGAAATATTTGGAAAAATGATTATGAACGCTCTCTCACACTGATTGACAAAGCAATCCGGAAAATCGGTAAGGAGCGGATATGGATTGCCCCTTCATGTTCGCTGTTACATGTTCCATGTGACTTGGCTTATGAGGATAATGAAGAGACATTACCATTGGAAGTGAAGGACTGGCTTGCTTTTGCTAAACAAAAATTGGAAGAAGTAAAAGATCTGGCCTTGTTACGAAGCGAGTATGAAGATACAGCTGTTCTTCAGCGATTTAAGGATAACAAAGTTTCGCAAAATCGGCGTAAGGCTTCTGCCTTAATTCATCATCAAGAGGTAAAAGACCGTGTTAATGCAATTTCAGATAAAGATACAAACAGGCGTAGCGTTTTTGCGGAGCGAAAAGCAAAGCAGCTCGAAACGTTAAAACTGCCCTTATATCCAACCACTACCATCGGTTCATTTCCGCAGACAAAAGAAGTGAGGGGTTGGCGGGCGAAATTTAAAAAAGGAGAAATCACCATTGATGAATACGAAAATCTAATTAGAGCAGAAACAAAAGAGGCGATTGCCTGGCAAGAGCAGGTCGGTTTGGATGTCTTGGTACATGGGGAGTTCGAAAGGAATGATATGGTTGAGTATTTTGGCGAGCAATTACAGGGCTATGCCTTCACAAAGAACGGATGGGTGCAAAGCTACGGATCACGGTGCGTAAAACCGCCCGTTTTATTTGGTGATGTTAGCCGACCAAAAGACATGACGGTATATTGGACGTCTTATGCCCAGTCAATTACTCGACTGCCTGTAAAAGGGATGTTAACGGGGCCGGTCACCATTCTACAATGGTCATTTGTAAGAGATGATCAACCTCGCTGGCAAACTGCTTTTCAAATCGCACTAGCCATAAGAGATGAAGTACTGGCATTGGAGCACGCAGGTATTAAGATAATACAGATAGATGAGCCAGCTATTCGGGAAGGACTGCCCTTGCGTCAAAAAGACCAACGAGATTATTTAAACTGGGCAGTAAAAGCTTTTAGATTAACTGCTGCTGGTGTCGAGGATGATACCCAGATCCATACTCATATGTGCTACTCTGAATTTAATGACATTATTTCAGACATCGCTGCTATGGATGCTGATGTTATTACTATCGAAACGTCTCGTTCACAAATGGAATTACTAGACGCTTTTGCTAACTTTAACTATCCAAATGACATCGGTCCGGGAGTTTATGACATCCATTCCCCGAGAATTCCAAGTAAGGAGGAGATGATCTCGCTAATGGACAAAGCATCGGCTGTAATAAATCCTAAACAATTATGGGTAAATCCGGACTGTGGACTAAAAACAAGAGCTTGGCCGGAAACAAAAGCAGCGCTGGAAGCAATGGTGGACGCTGCAAAAACACTCAGAGGTGTCGTAGAAGTCGTTTAATAATGAATAGGCTTTTTTCAGTTTGAGCTGTGCAGCTTGTTTTCTTCTAAATAAGCCTCAATAGTGACGGATATTGATGAGTCCCTTATTAATAGATAACGTATTACGTTTCCTATAATAAGGGATTTATCTATGTTTAATATGCCACTTTTTTTGGTTAACTTACGCTATGCAAAATTTATTGACAGCTTCTCAAATTCGGGAGGTAGATGCTTATACGATAATAAATGAACCAGTTTCGTCCATTGATTTAATGGAACGAGCAGCCGAGGCTTTTGTGAATAAGTTTGTTAGTTTATATACAGACCGCCCATCTGTAATAATTTGCTGTGGCACGGGAAATAATGGTGGAGACGGTCTAGCCATAGCTCGTTTACTTTTCGAAAGAGGTTATACCAATATTGCGGTATGGATAGTTAGGTATAATAATAAAAAAACTGATGACTTTGAGGTCAACTATAAACGATTATTGACCTATTCTATTCAAATTCAAGAATTATTTCCCGCTGAGCAGCTCCCTTCGATAACAGCTGACGTTGTGATTGATGCACTTTTCGGTTCCGGATTGAATAAGCCACTAATTGATCCTTGGCGTTCCCTTGTTAGATACATTAATAAAGAGGCAAAGGTGGTAGTTTCGGTCGATATTCCAACCGGAATGCCTGCAGAAGGCAATATGGAGACTTTCGAAAATGTTATTATCGCGCAGGATGTGATTACTTTTCAAGCACCTAAGATAAGTTTCTTATTTCCCGAAAGCGGAAAGTTTTTGAAACGCTTCCATGTGGTGGATATCGGTTTGCACCAAGGTTTTATGGCCTCCTTGGATACTGAATTTTGTTCGATTATGAATGACGATATCCGTTCTCGCTTAAAGGTGCGAGAGAATTTTAGTCATAAGGGTACCTATGGACATGCCTGCATATTGGCTGGCAATGAGCATACAATGGGAGCTGCATTGCTGTCTGCTGAAGCTTGTTTATATACAGGAGCGGGGCTGACTACTGTTTGTATCCCGTCAAGCGGATTAAGCGCCCTGAATACTCGATTGCCCGAGGTAATGGCACTTGACCGATCAAAACTATCAGAATTAGGAACAGGGAAGTATAAGTCATTAGGCATAGGCCCGGGTTTAGGAACGGGAGAGGAAATAAGGGGATGTTTAAGCGAATTGTTAGCAGATGATCTCCCCCCCCTCGTGTTGGATGCAGATGCGTTAAATGTAGTGGCAGCAAATAAAAACTTGCTGACGCTATTAAAAGCGGAAACAATCCTTACACCTCATATGAAAGAATTTGACCGCCTTTTTGGACATAGTGATCACTGGTGGGATCGTGTCATAAAAGCAAGAACAGAGGCTTCAAGGAGGAAACTAATCATTGTACTAAAAAATCGATATACCTTTGTGGCTCTGCCAGATGGCAAGATATGGGTTAACTTTACGGGAAATCCCGCTATGGCGAGTGGCGGTATGGGCGATGTATTGACGGGCATTTTAGTAGCCTTATTGGCGCAAGGTTATAAAGCAGCGGATGCT
Source organism: Olivibacter sp. SA151 (assembly GCF_054130995.1). Lineage (NCBI taxonomy): Bacteria > Pseudomonadati > Bacteroidota > Sphingobacteriia > Sphingobacteriales > Sphingobacteriaceae > Olivibacter > Olivibacter sp. SA151. The sequence goes on from NZ_CP096391.1 coordinate 1,497,114, forward strand.
GCAATATTAGGTGTTTTTATACATGGAAAAGCAGGAGACCTATTAGCTGCAGAGGGCATGGGTGTAATACCCGCAAGCTGTTTGATAAAAAAAATCCCCAATGTTATTGAGGATTTTTCGTCGTCGATATAGACATAAATCAATTATTGCATATCGAATAAATGCTTTTCTGCATGGTAAGAAGAACGTACCAAAGGTCCACTTTCTACATATTTAAAGCCCATCTTTAAGCCAATATCCTGATAATGTTTAAATTGCTCGGGCGTAATCCATTCAATTACGGGATGATGAGCTTTCGTCGGTTGTAAATATTGTCCCAACGTGAGAATATGCACACCGGCATCATATAAATCCTGCATCGCCTCAATCACATCAGCTTCCGTCTCACCGAAACCAAGCATTATACCAGACTTCGTGCGTAAGCCTGCAGCAGATATTCTTCTTAAGCATTCAAGGCTTCTGTCATATTTGGCTTGTATACGTACTTCTCTTGTGAGACGTCGAACAGTCTCTAAATTATGAGATACGACTTCAGGACGTACCGCTAATACCCGATCTAAATTCTCCCAAATGCCTTTAAAATCCGGTATGAGTGTCTCTAGAGTTGTTCCGGGACTTTCCCTTCGAATGGCATTTACTGTTTCGGCCCAAATAGTCGATCCACCATCTTTCAAATCATCTCGATCTACTGAAGTAATTACGCAATGCTTTACCTGCATGAGCTTAACAGAGGTGGCTACACGCATGGGTTCATCTAATTCAACCGCTTTTGGCCGGCCAGTCGCTACTGCACAAAACGAGCACGACCGGGTACAGATATTCCCGAGAATCATAAATGTCGCTGTACCTGCACCCCAACACTCACCCATATTAGGACAATTACCACTTTCGCAGATAGTATGGAGTTTATGTTCGTCTACTAAACCTCTTACATGTTTATATTCTTTACCTACAGGAAGCTTAACACGTAACCAATCCGGCTTGCGCTGCAATTGATTGGCAGGGATAACGGGTAGTTCAATCATAACACAAAAGTAATTAATAATTTTCTAAATTAGCGGCGTATTTTGTGCCAACTTGGACAGTTGCACACCCAGACAATAGCTTATTACATTCTAATTATATTTACAATGACTACTGTTCGAACAACCTATTTAGGCGATTTGCGTACCGAAGCAGTACACCTGCAATCGCAATCGAAAATAATAACCGATGCACCGGTTGACAATCAAGGTAAAGGAGAGGCTTTTTCGCCGACCGATCTCTTGGCTGCTTCGCTTACCAGCTGCATGCTAACTATCATGGGTATTGCTGCGCAAGCTCACGAGATCTCACTTGGAAAAATAGAAGCAGCCACCACGAAGATTATGCAGTCGAACCCACGAAAAATTGCAGAAATACAAGTTGTACTGAATTTCGCTGATAATGTAAACTATTCGGATCATGACCAACGCATTTTGCAAAAGGCAGCGGAAACCTGTCCGGTTTACTTAAGCTTACATCCTGATATTAAGAAAACCCTAACTTTTAATTGGCCATCTTAACAACAATTTTGGCTACTTCTATTTCATTGTGCGATTCGTTATATACACAATCATCGCCCTTAATTAACAGCACCTGGGGAGATTCGTGCCGTACCTTCCATTTATCAGCGATTTGATTAGATATCTCACGATATTTAATCAAATCGACCAAGTACACTGGGGTTTCTTCTGGTATCAGGGACGACTCAAATTCGAACGTTCTTTTTGCCATACTGCTCACAGGACAGCGCGTGCTATGTTTGAAAATAATGGCATACGAGTTTGATGCCGCTATCGTTTCAAGCGTATCTTGTGTGTTCAGTTCAATCCACTTCATATGTATCAGCTATGGTTTTGAAAATTTATCAGATTCTACGTTAATAAGGGCGGAAACAATGGGGAATTTTATAAAAAAGCCATCCTTTGTATCTGTAAAGGTAGTAGCTAGGGTGAGTCCGCCTCCTACATCTTTGAAATCAGATGTCACAAAATTGTATTTAATATTGCCACCCTCGTCCAGTGTTTGCCATTGAAAGATCCGACCCGTATTGGCATCGACGTATATTTTTGTACGGAATTCTGCGCTATCTGTAGGTGACTGTCGAATTTCAATTACATTGTATCGAACGCTTCCTATTAGCTCTGCTTCTTTTACGGTGAGTAGGGACGATTCTGTCAGATTCTTGGGCGGAAATAACCAAAATGTTTCTGTATTAAAGGCATTGATTATGGAAGAAATTAGAAGAGCCGCCGAATCACTATTGTTTATTGTTTTATTATCTACAAAGGCTCTGCCTTTATTATTTTCCGTATTAAATAATGCAATAATTTTCTGCTCTTGCTCATTTGTTCCCTCAAAACGACAGTTGCCAGTGTTTCGATCCCATATATATGCATGTTCCCGGGAGAGTGTTTTGTTTAGGTTCGATTTACAGCTAAACATAAAGTAACGAGCTTCATTCCAACCTTGTTTGCCACCCAACCCTTGCCATATTAGATTAACTATTTGATCCTTGGTTTGGGCAAAAGTTTGTTTTTCGGAACAGAAGGAAAGTAAAAACAGCATTAAAAAAAAAGCATGTTTAATCTTTAGAATACACATTTTCCTTTGTTTGTTAATTTATATGCTAAATTTCCAGGTTCGCTATAAATCATAGGTAAACTAACTGAAAAACTTGGCACATTATTCGGGAACAAGTTATGCGTTAAATTGTTTCAAGCGAGGGTATTTAAGATTAAAAACTACCGCTTATCGTAGCCTTTTTGCCTTCGGATAGGAGTTATAAGCCGGACATGTTTTACGAGCGCAGCCTTGGGATAAAAGCATACCTAAAGCGAGCACTAACATATAAATCAGTAAATTTCTCATGATCCATTTATTATATAAAACACGTAAACATAGCCTAAATATAGGTAATTTACAAATATTTTATAGCTAAGCTTGTATTGACTTGCTCAAGTTGGCCATTTGAATGGCAGTAACCGCAGCCTCTTCGCCCTTATTGCCATGTTTGCCTCCCGCTCGTTCCAACGCTTGTTCCAATGTGTTGGTAGTGAGTACGCCGAAGATGACCGGTTTATTGTGTTTCAGGGATACATTTGTAATACCATTTGCTACCGCATCGCATATGAAAGTAAAATGCGGAGTATCACCCTGGATAACACAGCCTATGCATATTACTGCATCAATTTGCTTTTTACGCAGAATAATATCGGCGCCGGCGCTTAATTCATAGCTTCCAGGTACGTTCAAGATGTGAATTTTATGATCAGCGGCGCCTTGTTTCAAAAGCAGATTGTATGCACCTTCTAAAAGGGGAGAAGTCACTTGTGCATTCCATTGTGCAACAACAATAGCAATCTCCAAATCGGATGCAGAGCCCACTTCAATATGGGAGAAGTCAGACAAATTTTTTAAGTTAGTTGCCATTTAAATAGTCTCAGTCGTATAATAGCACAAGATTAACGGGCTTCACATCGAGCAATATAACCATCAATGATAGAAGCTTCATAGCTCTGTGGGTAGTCTTTTTTAATTTTTTGGTAATTCTCTAATGCCGATTTATAATCGTTTTGTGCTTCGTACACCAAGCCCAATTTTTTTAGAAATAAAGGAGCCGTAAAAGAGTTGTCGCTTTTACTTGCCGCTTTTTTGTATTGATCGGCCGCCTTTTTATAGTCTTTTAATTCAGTGTAGGCGTCACCCAATAGACCTGTTACCAGCGGGTCTATAATTGGGCTTCCGGTATCTGAATATTTTGATAAGGCATTGACAGCTTCCTGGTATTTACCTTGACGCAAATACAAACCACCTAAGTACGCATTCGCCACATTAGCCGATTTTGTGTTCGAATATTCTTCTGCAATTTCTTTAAAGCCAGGGTAAGAACCATCTCCATCAATCGCTCTATTCTGTAAAGAATCTACCATAGCGTACTCTTCTGCCTTAAACATTTCATTGGTAGCTCTTTCTGCCCTTGGTGCCAGATAGAAACGTTGATAACCGATATAAAGTAAAATTAAAACAACAATTCCAATGGCAATAAATGCTAGACTCTTTTGATTATCGCGGATAAAACTTCCTGTTCCGCCGTTTTTTGTATTATTAACGCTCACGTTATTTTTTGGTTAATTTGAGTTCAGTTTTTTAAGATTGCAAAAATACATTTTTAAACCTTAGATACAAGAACCTAAGGTAAAAGATTTTTAGCAGAGGTATAAGCCCGTATCCCATCCAGCTTATAACCTCGCCTTCCAACCTAATTTGTGTCTTGCTGCTTATTTATCTATGTTTGTACCTATGTGGGTTAAAGAATTAACGGTAATCAATTTTAAAAATTATGAAGAGGCGTCGTTGACATTTGCACCTGGCGTAAATGCTTTCACCGGTGATAATGGTGCGGGGAAAACGAATATTTTAGATGCATTGCATTACCTTTCCTTGTGTAAGAGTTACTTTAACCCAATAGATTCGCAGCAAATCAAACAACAAGCTGACTTTTTTATGGTACAGGGTGTGTTTGAAAAGGGCGATCAGGAAGACGTTTTAGCTTGTAGCTTAAAACGAAACCAAAAAAAACAATTTAAGAAAAATAAAAAGGATTACCAGCGCTTAGCCGATCATATAGGCGTATATCCCTTGGTAATGATTTCTCCTAATGATTCTTTTATTATTTCAGAAGGAAGCGAGGAGAGGCGTAAGTTTATAGATAATGTCATCTCACAAACGGATAATCGATATCTGGACGATTTGATCTTATATAATAAGTATCTTCAAAGTAGAAATAGCTTATTGAAGCAACAAGCGTTGAGCAAAAACTACGATGATGATTTATTAGCAGTATATAATGAACAATTAGTTTTGGTAGGTGAGCAGATTTTTGAGAAACGTAAACTTTTTATTAATCCCTTCATAGAAATTTTTAACAAACACTATCAACACCTTACCAATGATACCGAACCGGTTGAGCTGGTTTACGAATCGCAGTTGTTTGAGAACAGGTTTGTCGATTTGCTGAACAACACGTTATCAAAGGACCGTGCCTTGGAACGAACTACGACAGGTATCCATAAGGATGATTTGTTATTTACTATTCATGGGATGCCATTGAAGAAGTTCGGTTCACAGGGGCAGCAAAAGTCGTTTTTAATTGCATTGAAGCTGGCACAATATAGCTTTTTGCGCGAAAGAAAAGGATTTAAGCCTTTGTTACTGTTAGACGATATTTTTGATAAATTAGATGACAAGCGTACCAGAAAGTTAATGGAAATGGTTTCCCACGATGATTTTGGGCAGATTTTTATTACTGATACCAGTGCTGAACGTGTTCGAAATACCTTTCATGGAATTGATGTTGACGTTCGTATTTTTGAGGTTTCCAACGGAAAAATACGATAACGGAGGCCAATAATGCAAACTAGCTAATATGTCAGTTAGCGTTTCGGATAATGTTGAAAACTTTTGCTTAAAATGACTAGTCTATTTGTAACTTTGACGTCAATACGTGAGCCAATAATAGTTTTTGATACGAATGACAAGCGGAAATAAAAAGAATAGGTTGGCTTAATCTTTTGGTCAAATAAAAAGCCATCGTTGAGCAGGCTTTGCTATATTTTGACATCAATATTTTATCCAAATTACAAATGGGCCGTACAAATGATAAGACATTGAAAGAAGCGATTAGTCAATACCTAGACGCATTGAAACTGCGGCGGAAATTTGATGAAACTTCTATATTGGCTGCATGGCCCGACTTAATGGGAACTGCGATCGCCAATCGCACGAGACAATTATTTATACGGGACAAGAAGCTGTTCGTAAGAGTAGAATCGGCTGTTATAAAAAATGAGCTGATCCTGATGCGTTCTCAGATTATAGGCAAACTTAATGAATATGTAGGCCGAGTAGTAATCGAAGATGTAGTTATTCTATAAGTTCAAGTTTTTTATAAGCTCATCAATATTGAGATCGATGACATTGATATGATGATGTGCTTGAGCATAATATGGATGCCGAACGAGCATTCGCTCATTGATGAATTCAAAAATTTGTTCTTCACTCAAATCCTGTATCAATGGTCGTTTATGTCTTTTGCTTGCGGCTAATCGTTTCGCCAAAGCAGCTGTGGGGATTTGCAGATAGATCGTGATGCCATTTTTATTCATCCATTCCATATTGTCGAAGAAGCAAGGCGCTCCACCTCCAGTCGCTATCACTGCAGCTTCGGGAGCCGAAAGATTTTGTAGGATATCTCTTTCTTTGACACGAAAAGCTTCCTCTCCATGCTTCTTAAAATAGTCAGTAATGGACATACCTGCCTGCTCTACGAAAGTTTCATCTAAGTCTATGAATTTTCTATTTAACGCTTGGGCCAGCTTTTTACCATTCGTAGTTTTTCCAACACCCATAAAGCCCACTAGGAAGATATGTTTTTTTAACATGAAATATAACTGCTTATTCTAAATGTTCAAAATATCGTTTGGCTAAGGTTTCAAAAGTAGGAAGCGTGCGATAGTGCCACTTTTTGACAACGACGCCATCTTTAAGTAAAATGATACCGGGATTCGCCCGTACCATGCTTTTTAGAGGAACCGCATCGGCAAAAAAGGTTTCCGCATAAAGTTTAGTCTGATGGTCAAGTTCGCTCACGTCTTGTGCTGTACTAGCAGTGAGTAGCACCGCTCGAACATTATACTCTTCCGAAGCCCGTTTCGCAAGATCATTCACTTTATTCAATGCCTTTGGATTTGTCTGATCAAGATTATAGGCAACAAATATCAGGTTGTAATAAGGGTTTTCAATGATTTCCTTTGTATAATCAACACCCTGAGCATCGGTTATACTCAAATCTTTAATGGGGGCTTGATATCCCTCTTTTATTAAACGGCTTGTGGGTTCGCCTATAACTTCCCAATTTTCATCTTTCCAAAGCTCCTGCTGAAGATAAACCTTATCTGTCACCGATTTGGTCTCCTGCGTCGTTTTATTTTGAAGTGTATAGGTGATTTCATATTCATCCAACGGTGCTCCTTTGGGAACGTGCATCAAGGCAGGTAGATTATTTCCTTCTTTATAAGGGAGGAAATCGATGAAGGGTAAAAAACTGTAAGTGTAAACTCCAATTCCTATGCTTAGAACAATGGCAGCCGAAAGGGTAAGTGCTTGGCTGATCTCATTGGAAAACAGAGGCTGTATTTTTTTTCTGTTCAAAAAAATAATGAGAATAAAAAATAACAGAATCAAATCCTTGCTAAAAGACTGCCACGGTGTCAGTTTTATAGCATCGCCGAAGCAGCCACAAGAAGTTACTACATTGAAAAATGCCGAATAAAAAGTAAGAAAGGTGAAAAACACTATAAGTAGCAGTAGGCCGAGAGCCACCTTTTTGCTATATAAGCCGAAAAGCAATAAAATTCCGAACACTATTTCCAAACTGCATAAAACAATGGCAAAAGCAACGGCATAGTTGTTAAGGAATGCTACATGAAAGACCTCAAAATATTCTTGAAGTTTGTATGAAAATCCTATCGGATCATTCGCTTTGATTAATCCGGAGAAAACAAATAAAAAGCCAACGAACAAACGGGAAAATATCAATAGAAGGGAACTTTTATGTTGCTTTACGGTTGTAGCGTTCATAGCATTTTATATGTTTGGAACTTGTTCTTCCTCCAGGTGCCTTAATTTTATAAGTGCGAAAACGGAGTAGTTAAGCATATCCTGATAATTAGCTTTTACGCCCTCAGAGGCAAGAGTTAATCCGCTGTTATCCTCAATTTGTTTTACTCTGAATATTTTCATCAAAATCAAGTCAGTGAGTGAGCCGATACGGAGGTCTCTCCAAGCCTCACCATAATCGTGATTTTTTGAAAGCATTAGCTCTTTTGTTTCGTTAATATATCGGTCATACAATTCTTTCACTTTTTCAATAGGCAAATTCTCCTCTGTATCGGCCGGCAGCTCGAGTTGAATCATGGCAATTATACAGTAATTGATAATACCAATGTACTCAGACGGAATATCATCGGGAATTTTGGCGAATTTGTTTTCTTCAATTGTCCGGATCCGTTGGGCCTTAATGAAAATCTGATCGGTAACAGAGGGCAGCCGCATAATGCGCCAAGCCGTCCCATAGTCCGCCGCTTTTTTCACAAACAGATCTCTACACTTGCTAATAATTATATCGTAAGCCGTCGATGTATTCATTTGGTTCCTGTTCACGTGTATTTATCATTCTCTTAAGTCTTGCAAACCTAACACAAAAAAAAATCTATTTCGAATATATCGAATTGAAATTTAAAAAAACACATCGGAATGTAAAAGCCCCTTGTCAGAAATCAATTTATTGCATGATAATCGCTTTTTCTCTAAGTTTGCAAAAGATAGTCGATCCTAAGCATTAACTCGGGTTCAATACCTGCTCAATTAGATATATGAAATTTTGCAATGTAGGCGGTAAATTGTTGGATTTCCACATACCCAAGATAATGGGGATACTCAATATGACACCCGATTCTTTTTTTGATGGTGGAAAGCATAATAACCTTAATAATGCATTGGATAGAGTGGGAACGATGTTAGAAGAAGGGGCGGATATAATTGATGTTGGTGCTTACTCGTCGCGACCTGGTGCACGCGTGGTGGATTTCCAAGAGGAGTTGGACCGATTACTACCAATAGTTGATGCTATTCGAAAAACTTACCCAAACGCTGTTTTATCCATTGATACCTTTCGTGCGGATGTTGCTATCGAGGCAGTTAAATACGGTGCTCATATAATTAACGACATTGGAGGAGGAAATCTTGACGAAAAAATGTTTACTACTATCGCCAGACTGGGTGTTCCCTATGTACTTATGCACAGTAAAGGGACGCCCGAAACCATGCAAAATGAAACCGCTTATCAAGATCTGATAAACGATATTACCAGTGATCTAACAAAGAAGATAGAGGCGTTGCGTTCAGCAGGGGTCAAGGATATTATAGTTGATCCCGGCTTCGGTTTTGCCAAAACATTAGAACAGAACTATCTGTTACTGAGTAGGATTGAAGAGTTGAGAGTCTTGGGGCTTCCCATATTGGGTGCCGTGTCGAGAAAATCAATGATATATAAGCTGTTAAATAGCAGTCCTCAAGAAGCATTAAACGGAACCAGTGTATTAAATACAATCTTACTGTTTAAAGGCGTTGAAATGATCAGGGTACATGATGTTAAAGAAGCGGTTGAAGTCAGAAAACTCGTCATGAAAACCCGTGCCGGTGAAGCTAAAAGGAGTTCATACTATGAATAAATTTATACTATCTTTTATTTTTTTTATTGTTATAGGTGCCGCAAAAGGTCAGCAATACAAGCTAGAGAAACTGCAAGAAGGAAACGAAGTCAGCTTCAGAGGAATGTCTATTCCAAATGACAGTGTGGCTTGGATTACCGGAACGAAAGGAACCATCGCGAAAACAACAGATGGAGGCAAAAACTGGACTTGGCTAATTGCCAAGGGTTACGAAGATTTCGATTTTCGGTCAGTAGTGGCTTTTTCAGATAAAAAAGCGGTTATGGTAAATGCGGGAAGCCCTGCTGTCATTCTATTAACTGAAGATGGAGGAGAGTCGTGGGAAAAAGTGCATAGTTACGATATCAAGGAGATATTTTACGACGGCATGGGGTTTTGGGATGAGAAAAGGGGAATCGTATTTGGCGACCCTATAGAGGGGAAACTTCAGCTTGTCGCGACAGAGGATGGTGGACGTACTTGGCTAAATATTAGTGACGAAGCTAACGTCCAAATGAAAGCAGGAGAAGCGGGCTTTGCGGCAAGTGGTACCAGCATTCGAACAGTAGGAAATGGTTTAGTGTGGATTGGAACCGGTGGAACGCAAGCACGTTTGTTGTTTTCTTATAACTTCGGACAATCTTGGACGAGTTATAAAGTACCTATTGAACAGGGCGAAGCTTCGCAAGGTATATTTTCGTTAGCGATAAACGGACAAAAACAGCTCGTTGCTATTGGAGGTGATTATAAGAATTTTAAAAACAACAACAATGTAATCCAATTATCAGGCAATGGCATAACATGGAATGCACCCAAAACCAGGTTGTCTGGCTTTAAATCCTGTGTTGAATTTATTAATGATACGTTAGTTATTGCAACAGGCACATCAGGCACCGATCTTTCCATGGATAGCGGACAATCATGGAAATTAATGGATGAAAAAGGTTATAATGTGGTCCGATCTTCCGAAAGCGGCCGTTTTGTTCTGTTAGCAGGCGATAAAGGAAGTATTTATCGGTTAGTGGAACCAAATAAATAGTGTTTGAACGATGGAAGAGCCGGGAATGATCATTTTGAAGCTCTATTTCCATTAACTATCAACTAACAGGTAATTATTTCTGTATAAAATTAATACCTACTGCCGTTTCGTATTAATAAGAATATTGCATAAGATTAATATGCTAATGCCTATACAGAATATATTCCAACCACCCATATGAAACAGAAAAATCCCAATAGCTGATCCCGCGGCACCTCCTATAAAGGTGGAGGTCATAAATACCGTGTTGAATCGATTTCTAGCGTCCGGTTTTAACGAATAGATGAGCGTTTGATTGCTAATCTGTAAAGCTTGATGACCTATATCTATTAAAACGATGCCTATGATGAGCAGGATTATTTTACTACCCGTAAAATAAAAAGCAACATATCCAAGTAGTTGTGCTAATAAACCTAATAAAGATATCTTTTTAACAACCGCTATACTTCCGCTACTTCGCTTACCAACCAAAGGGGCTGCCAATGCACCGGAGGCCCCAATAATGCCAAATAAACCGATCTGAACTGTATTGTATTCAAAGGGCTTAGCCGATAAAAATAAAACCATAGTAACCCAAAAGGCACTCATGCTGGCAAATGATATGGCATTGCTGATCGATGCGATTCGTAGTTGCGAAAATGTTTTTACATAGTAGATAATCGATAACATAAGCGATTGATAAGTACCTTGGTAGGTAGACTTGCTTTTCACAAATACCCTTTGCATGATTAATACTAGGAGAAAGCAGATAGTGGCGGCTGTATAATACATTTGTCGCCAACCGAAAGTGTGCCCAATATAGCCACTTAATGATCTGGAAGAGACAATGCCTATCAACAGCCCTCCCATTACCAGGCCGATCACACTGCCTCGTTTTTCCTCAGGAGCAAGGCTGGCCGCTAGCGGAATAATCAGTTGCGGGACAATCGAAAACAATCCGATGAGAAAGCATAGTACCTGTAGAAGAAGGAATGATTTTGTAAAGGCCGCACCGAGGAGGACAATAACGGAAAAAGTGGTTGTAACGATAATCTGTTGTTTCTTTTCCAATAGATCACCTAGCGGAACAAAGAGTAACAGACCTGCTGCATAACCTAATTGGGTAATATAAGTAATGCTTCCGGCTTCTGCTTCCCGTATACCAAAATCGTCTGCTATAAGAGGTAGCAGAGGTTGGCAATAATACAGGTTAGCAACGACCAAGCCGCAGCAAATGGCCATAAACAACGTGAGGTACTTCATTAAGTATAGCTAAGCATCTCGTACGCCTAAGTGATATAGGCATACGAGTGCAATTAAATTATTTGGCAAAAGTTCTGAAGTCCTGATCAGCTTTGATATTTAAAAGTACTTCGTATATTAATCGAATTACATTATCAACATCTTCTTTATGAATCATTTCGACCGTGGTATGCATATATCGGAGTGGGAGAGATATGAGCGCCGATGGCACCCCCCCATTAGAATAGGCGAAAGCGTCTGTGTCGGTACCGGTTACTCGTGAAGAAGCCTGTCGTTGGAAAGGAATTTTCTTTTCAATGGCTGTATCGATCAGGAGCTTGTTTAAGTTAATTTGAATTGACGGCGCATAAGAGATGACGGGACCTTTTCCGCATGCCAAATCACCTTGTGTGATTTTGTTGATCATCGGCGTCTGCGTGTCATGCGTCACATCCGTTATAATAGCGAGATTAGGTTTAATGGTTTGGGTGATCATTTCGGCACCGCGTAAACCAACCTCTTCTTGTACCGCATTTACAATATATAAAGAGAAAGGTAATTTCTTTTTGTTTTCTTTCAGCAATCTGGCAACTTCTGCAATCATAAGACCTCCGGCCCGATTGTCGAGCGCACGGCCGACATAGTAACGGTCGTTCAATAACATGAACTCATCCTCATAGGTAATAACTGATCCCACATGAATACCCAGCGCTTCAACTTCTTCTTTGCTTGTACAGCCACAATCGAGAAAAATGTTTTTTAAAGAAGGCGCTTCTTCTTTTTCCCCGCCTCTGGTATGAATGGCAGGCCAACCAAATACAGCCTTGACAACGCCCTTGTCGCCATGTATATTCACGCGTTTAGACGGTGCAATTTGATGGTCAGAGCCGCCATTCCTGATAACATAAATGAGACCGTCATTTGTAATATAGTTAACAAACCACGAAATTTCATCTGAATGAGCCTCTATCACCACCTTATAAGTAGCCTTTGGATTAATTACTGCTACCGCCGTGCCATAGCTGTCTGTAAATGTTTCGTCTACATAAGGTTTTATATAATCTAACCAAATACGTTGCCCTTCCCATTCGTAGCCTGTAGGTGAAGGATTGTTTATGTACTTCTCGAAAAAGCGCAGAGCTTTTTCATTGACAATTGCAACCGGATGCTGATCGGTATTCTTTTTTGATTTTGCCATATATGTGATAATGTTCCTTAAAAAGGCTTAATACTGTAAAGTTAGCAAAAGTACAAAGTTTTCATTAATTACGTTCGTCGATCACCGTCACGTAGGCAACCGGATTGGGTCTTTAATAGGATGTTTCATTCGGGAAACATTAAAGGTCTTTCTCTATATCGTAATTAAAGAATGGACCCCACGTATGGGTGTGACTTACAAACATTTTAGTTTTCTCTGCGTTATTGGAAGAAACTCACCTTCAAGGTAAAAAATATGAATTTCATAGAAAGGTTTGATCAGGGAAGTCAAGATCGCATTATTTTATGCTACGAAGACATAGGAGAGGGTCAGCCTCTTGTGTTTATTCATGGATGGCCGTCCAGTCATCTAATGTGGGAGCCGCAGGTGGACTTTTTTGTTCAGCAAGGTTTTAGGTCCATCGCCTATGACAGAAGAGGTTTTGGCATGTCGTCCCGTCCATTACATGGTTATGATTATGATACGCTGGCTGATGATTTGAATGATATATTGGTGCAGCTTGATTTACACCAGGTGATCTTAGTCGGATTTTCAATGGGTGGAGGTGAAGTTGCTCGATACTTTACTCGTTATGGTAGCAGTCGGATTCATAAGGTTGTGTTACTTAGCTCTGTTACACCTTATATGCTTAAAACTGCTGATAACCCGGATGGTCTGGAGGCAAAGGTGTTTAATGAAATGATTGACGGGCTCGTGAGCGATCGACCTGCCTTTTTGGAAAGCTTCTTTAATGATTTTTTTGGTGTTAATTTGGTTAATAAACCGGTAAGTAAAGCGATGTTGGAATATCAAATGTCGATTGCACTTACAGCGTCTCCCATAGCCACCAAGCAATGCGTCAAAGCTTTTTCGGAAACCGATTTCCGTGATGACCTAGCTAATATTTCGGTTCCCACGCTCATCGTTCATGGCGATGCCGACAAAATTGTTCCGGAAGATATAAGTGCTAATGTGGCTTGTACATTAATAGCAAATTGCCAATTTATTCTTTATCCAGGTGCCCCACATGGTCTGTTTTTGACACACAAAGAAAGATTGAATAACGATTTGTTGTTATTCTTTCGTGATTCGTTGTGATAAGTTTAAGGTGTATTGATACGTCTTCTCAATAGATGTATATAGGAGATTAAATCGCTGATCATAAATCAGATAGTTGGAATATTTTCTTCATCATTCACATATTTAAAAAAGCTTCGTATCTTTAATTTCGATTAAGAGCCACCAATATGCTGAATACTACAATTAATATCCCTCGTCTCAACCTGTTAGATTTTACAGAAGGGACCGCTGAACAACGGAAGCAATTTTCTGATGATATCGGGAAAGCTTTTACAGATACCGGGTTTGTCACTGTTGCCAATCACGGAATGAACAAAGAACTCATCGATGAATTATATGAAGTTGTTAAACAGTTTTTTGCTTTACCGGAAGAGGCAAAGCGTGCTTATGAGATACCCGGTTTAGCTGGACAGCGTGGTTACACAGCAAAAGGTAAAGAAAAGGCAAAGGATGCGAAGACCCCGGACTTGAAAGAATTTTGGCAGCGCGGCCAAACGATTATTGGCGATGAAACGTTGAGAGCATCGTATCCTGAAAATGTAGAAGTACGGGAGCTACCGCGCTTTAATGCTGTAACAGAGGAAGTTTACCGTCGTCTGGAAACTGCCGGACGTGCGTTGTTAAAAGCAATAGCCGGTTTTTTGGAATTGGAAGAGGATTATTTTGAAGACAAAGTCATTAACGGCAATTCCATCTTGCGCGCGATACATTATTTTCCTATTGAAAACCCGGATGAGATAGCGCCCGATGCCGTTAGGGCCGGGGCGCACGAAGATATTAATTTAATTACCTTACTGATAGGTGCGAGTGCAGATGGATTAGAGGTACTAACAAGAAACGGTACATGGTATCCGGTAAAAGCATATGGCGAGGATATTGTAGTTAACGTTGGGGATATGCTGCAAAGACTTACTAACAATAAGTTAAAATCTACAACGCATCGCGTGGTCAACCCGCCTAAAGAGCTCATGAAAACCTCACGTTATTCTGTGCCATTTTTTTTACATCCTAAAGCTGAAATGAGTCTGGCTGCTTTAGAAAATTGTGTCGATGCAAGCCATCCTAAGATTTATCCGGATTGTACCGCTGGTGAGTATTTAGATGAACGACTCCGGGAGATTGGGCTGAAGATGTAGTTTAAGGTGTAAAGTATAAGGTTTAGATATAAGGTGTTAGGTGTTAGGTAGGTGAAAACTTAAGAAAGCCCTCAAATCCTAACGCCTAACGCCTAACTCCCATCCTCCCTAAACCCCAAAACACAAATATTTTATTTCCATATATTCTTCAAGTCCGTATTTGGAACCTTCGCGGCCAAGCCCGGATTCCTTTATGCCACCAAATGGTGCAACCGCTGTTGAAATGGCTCCTTCGTTTATACCCACCATACCGGCCTCCAATGCTTCTGCTACACGCCAACAACGTTTAACGTTTTCACTGTAAAAGTAAGTAGCAAGCCCAAATTCCGTATTGTTCGCCAAATTTATAGCCTCTTGTTCCGTTTTAAATCGAAATAGGGAGACGATCGGACCAAAAGTTTCTTCATGTGCAATCTTTGCATTTAAGGGAACGTCACTTAGCACAGTCGGTTCAAAGAATAAATTAGCGATGGGTTTTCCGCCTGTAAGCACTATTGCACCCTTTTTTACAGCGTCTTGTACATGGTCTTCAACCTTTTTTAGTCCATTTTGATTGATTAACGGGCCAACTTTTACTCCTTTTTCTAAGCCATTTCCGACTTTTAAATCCGCAATGGCTTCACTTATTCGCTGCGCAAACTTTTCGTAAATTGCATCCTGCACCAAAAATCGGTTTACCGCGACACAAGTTTGGCCCGAGTTTCTGAATTTTGAGGCAATGGCACCTTGAACTGCCAACTCTATGTTTGCATCATCAAACACAATAAACGGTGCATTTCCTCCAAGCTCTAATGAGATTTTTTTAATAGTAGATGCAGCTTGTTGCATAAGCGTTTTACCAACCGCGGTTGAGCCGGTAAAAGATATTTTCCTTATGGCGCGACTGGTACATAAAAGCTTACCGATACCAGCTGAATCCTTTCCCGTTACAACATTAAGTACACCTTTTGGCAAGCCGGCCTCTACTGCAAGACGAGCAACGGCTATGGCTGTAAGTGGTGTTTGAGAGGCTGGTTTTAATACAACCGTACAGCCAGCGGCCAGTGCCGGTGCCACCTTCCTAGTTACCATAGCTAAAGGAAAATTCCAGGGAGTAATAGCGGCACTAACGCCCACCGGCTGTCGTAATGTCACAATTTGTTTGTCATTCGTAGGCGATGGGATGTGATCACCGTAGGCACGATACGTTTCTTCTGCAAACCAACTAACGAATGAGGCACCATAGTTTACCTCAATTCTGCTTTCTTCCAATGGCTTACCTGACTCCATCGTTATAATTTCCGCTATTTCTTCGGTGTGCTTGATAAGTAAATCATACCATTTCTTTAAAACAGTACTGCGTTCGGCAATCGAAGTCGCTTTCCACGATATCCAAGCCTCCTCAGCAGAATCTATAGCTTGCTCAATGTCTTTAGCTGTAAGATCAGTTACGGAAATGATCGCTTCGCCTGTTGCAGGATTGATGACATCAAATGTTTTTCTTCCGGTTATTGGCTCGCCATTTATAAATGCGGCACCATTAATCAATTTATTTCTTGTTTTCATTTCGTAATCTTTAAAGCGGTTTTAACACCTCAAATAGCCAGCGGCTCAATATAATCGTTATAAAGTTAACACTAATTTCGTTTCTTGGTTTTTGTCTATAGAACCGATTATGGCGATCGAGGGCTTCTAAATACGTTTATTAAATGATTCCATTGATGAAGCTAGCTAAAGTATCGTTTTGTCTATTTCTTTTACCTGGAAACAACTAACTTTGCAGCTTAAATCCGATTCAATATAGATGCTAAAAATTCGGCTGGTTTTTCTATTACTGTTTAGTTTTGCTTTTTTTTCTGCCATTGCCGTTCAGGACACGTCGTCACGTAAACCAGTGCCTCTCTCTTTGAAGTACCTAGTAAGAGACTCAGCCCGTTTTGCACGGGCCATTGAAAAGCAGCGTGTTAAGGACTCGCTAGAGCGAGTTGCAGATTCACTGGCGCTAGTCCGTGATTCGATGCGTATGCACTATATAAAACCCCTTGCTCGCGGAAGTAAGAACCAATTTTTAGATAGTTTGAGAAAGGTTTACATTATTACGGATGGGAATACACTTGTATGGGGGAAAAATATTAACTACAGCGGAAGTAAGCAACTGGGGGTACGAAAGGTACATCGGCCTCGGTGGGTTTTATATACTGTGTTTTCCCTGTTCTTGTTTTTTGCACTCATTAGAATGTTTTTTATGAAAGACCTAGAAGCAATAGCTACGTCTTTTTATAGTAATAGAGTCCTTTTGCAGGTTAGTAAAGAAGATAATCTAATCACGTCTTGGCCTTTCGTGTTTCTATATCTATTATTCGGATTCACCATTGGACTTTTTTTGTATTTGTACGTTTCGTATGGCCAGCTTCAACTGGGATATTCGGAAATAGGTCTTTTTTTTACTATTACTGCGCTTGTATTGATGCTATTTGTCGTTAAAATATTAATAACCCGAGCAATCGGTTTTGTATTTGGTATTCAAAAACTTGTGAGAGACTATATTTCTATATTATATTTAAGTTATTTTAATGCTGCTATAATTTTTCTTCCTTTACTTTTGGTATTGAGTTTAGTGCCGACAAATCATGTAAAAGTTTGGATACTAGTTTCTTGTGCTGTAGGTCTTTTTGTCTTTGCTATGCAGTTTTTGCGCGCCTCAAATACCGTTTTAAAAAGCTATCAGTTTTCAAAGTTTTATTTATTTATTTATCTTTGCACCCTCGAAGTTGGTCCAATACTTATTTTGATCAAGTTATTAGGCATTTAACCGAAACAAAAATAAACACACGTGGCAGCAGAAGATAGAGAAAAAAAAGTAAAAAGCATCTTAGTAACCTTACCGAGACCTGAGAATGATAAATCGCCTTATTTTGCTTTAGCTAGCAAGTATAATTTGAAGCTCGATTTCAGAGCGTTTATTCATGTTGAGGGTGTTCCGGCTAGAGAATTTAGAAAGGAAAGGATTAATCTGGCCGATTTCACGGCAGTGATTTTTACCAGTAGAAATGCTGCGGATCATTTTTTCCGGATTTGCGAAGAGATGCGGTATGAGGTTCCGGCCGACCTTAAGTACTTCTGTTTATCGGAAACAATAGCACTTTATCTACAAAAGTACATCCAATACAGAAAGCGGAAAATTTTCTTCGGTAAGCAGACTGCCCAAGATTTGGAAGAAGTACTCAAAAAGCATGCAAAGGAGAAATTTTTGTATCCTTGTTCGGATGTAGCCAATGAAGAAACGCAAAATTGGTTACAGGAAAACGGTTATGATTTTACTCCTGCAGTATTATTCAGAACTGTTGTAAGTGATCTGTCTGATCTTGCAAATGTGTTTTACGATATTATTGTGTTTTTCAGTCCATCAAGCATTCAATCACTATTTGAGAACTTTCCTGACTTTAAACAAAATGATACGCGTATTGCTGCTTTCGGACCTAGCACCCATCAAGCAATAGCCGATAGAAATTTGATACTAGATATTGCCGCACCTACACCTGAAGCTCCAAGTATGACCATGGCCGTTGAACAGTACATTAAGAAAGTTAATAAGTAGTATCGTTTTAGAAAACTGAAATAATATATAGTAGCAGAACCTAAAAAGTTCTGCTTTTTTTATGGTTATTAAATTGAAGTAGAATTTGATAACCTTATTCGTTTGCATCGAATTACTTTTCTATTTGTAATTCAGTTAGTCGCATCCCTGAAAAATCTGTCAGTTCAAATAATGAACAAAATGAACAAAGTTTAGCCTGATAAGTCAAATTATATTTGTTACAAGGCTGTAATGCGTTCTAAGAGCTGCTTTACTTTTGCTGATTGAGTGATTATGAGGTGGTTATAATGATCAATATGAGGAAAATTTACTATTGTTGTTTTGCGTTGTTGTCCTTTTTTGTTTGTGCGTGTGGTAATCGTAAAGCAGGCGGTGAACTTACAGGTGTTAGACTGAAAGGACTTAAATCGAGTAAGGCCCCAAAAGGAATGGTTTTTATTCCTGCTGGAAGCTTTATAGCCGGTCAGTCTGATGAAGATATCACCAGTGCACAAATCGCACAAAACAGGCAGTTTACACAATCTGCTTTTTTTATGGACGAGACTGAGATTTCAAATAGTCAATATAGGCAGTTTGTCAATTGGGTAAGGGATTCCATCGCCATCACCCAGTATTTAAATGATCCTTCATATTTTATACAGGGAAAGGAAGGTGATAATGCGGGGCAACGTTTTATCGATTGGCAAAAGGTAGGGGACGGCAATGGTTTATGGGGAAAGAAGAATGATAATAAAGATGCCTTAAATCAGATGTACTATCAGGGAGATGATCGCATTTTTGGTCGAGACGAGTTAGATGTACGTTTGCTCAAATATCATTACGAAATTTATAATCATCGCATGGCCGCCGCTAATAAAAATAACAAAAACATGCGACGCTCGGATTTTATTATTCGCGACACGATCGGGATTTATCCGGACACTTTGGTATGGCTAGCCGATTTCTCTTATGCTCAAAACGAACCTATGGTAGAAGGATATTTTTCGCATCCGGCTTTTCAGGATTATCCTGTGGTGGGAGTCAATTGGCGACAAGCGAGAGCGTTTGCTGTATGGCGTACTCGTTTATATGAAAATTACGCCCAAAGGGTTGGCCTTTCTCGATTAGCTCGCTTATCGTACGAATTACCTTCAGAACACCAATGGGAATACGCAGCCAGGGGAGGACTAAATGGGGCCCCTTATCCGTGGGGCGGACCAACTATCCGAAATGCAAAAGGGTGTTTAATGGCAAATTTTAAACCTGGCAGAGGGAATTATGCAGATGATGGAGGTGCTTATACGGTGCCTGTACACTCTTATTTTCCCAACGACTATGGACTTTACAATATGGCAGGAAATGTGGCAGAATGGACAGCCTCTTCATTCGAGGAATCGTCATCATCGTTTATCCACGATATGAATCCAACGTATTCATATGAGGCGAAAAGTAATGATCCTGAAATACTTAAACGGAAAGTTGTTAGAGGTGGGTCGTGGAAGGACATTGGTTACTTTTTACAGAACTCTACCCGAACTTATGAGTACCAGGATACAGCCAAATCTTATATCGGGTTTAGATGTGTAACTTCATACGCGGGACGCGATTTATAGAACGATAGATATGAAACGACTATTTTTTACTTGCATCGGTTTATTGGTTCTATGTCAGGCATATGGACAACAAGAAAATTTATCGAACAGCGTTACACCGATACAGGATGGACCGCCGGTAGACGGCTACTATGTTAAGTCTGACATCGAGAATAGAAAAGTGATTCCTTATTCGCACATAAGAAGTGTTGACGTAATGTATAGTAAACGAGTATGGCGTGAAATTGATCTGCGCGACCGGTTAAATGCTAGTTTCGCTTCTCCTAAATCGCGGCTCATGGATATTTTGATGGAAGCAATTAAAGCCGGTGAGCTGACAGCCTATGATCCTACACCCACTAAGGACGATCCGAACGGCGACAGCTTTAAAACAACTTTAGATCCGTCTAAGCTAATGAGCAACTTGGCTGATAGTGTATTTGTTCCTGAATTTGATGCTGAGGGCAACCAGATCGGCGGGAGTTTTCAATCAGGTGAATTCAATACTGATAGCGTGTTAAAATTCAGAATCAAGGAAGATTGGATATTTGATAAGCAACGATCGGTTTTTGAACCCCGTATTATTGGGATTGCACCTTTAGTTTCCGTGAAGGCTGCTGATGTTTATTTAGACCCACAGCCAGCATTTTGGGTATACTTTCCGGAAGCTAGACACATATTGGTA
This sequence comes from Olivibacter sp. SA151, assembly GCF_054130995.1. NCBI lineage: Bacteria > Pseudomonadati > Bacteroidota > Sphingobacteriia > Sphingobacteriales > Sphingobacteriaceae > Olivibacter > Olivibacter sp. SA151. The sequence goes on from NZ_CP096391.1 coordinate 1,517,914, forward strand.
AATAAAGAGGTAGTAAACAGAAACAACGATGCTACCGGTTTAAGCTATGATGATGTGTTTACAAAAAGGATATTCGCTAGCTATATCGTTAAACAATCAAATCCTGAAGACCTGCGAATTAAGGATTACAAAGAAGGAATTGATAAGCTATACGAATCGGAACGCATCAAGCAAGCCTTGATGGATTACGAGCACGATTTGTGGAGTTATTGATATAACTTTTTAGGATTAGCTATTAGGTGTTAGTTGTCCTTTTTAAGTATTAACAACGGAAATCGTTAGCTGTTAAAATACGCTAGTACCGCTTCGGCTTGTTTTGTATTGACCACTTCCATAAGCTGCTCTTTGGATGCTTCCTTGATCTTTTTTACAGATTTAAAGTTTACTAACAACTTCTCTGCACTTGTTCTGCCAATACCGGGAATTTGCTCTAATTCCGTTTGGAAAGTTTTTCTGCTGCGCTGGTTTCTGTGAAAAGTGATCCCAAATCGATGGGCTTCATCACGTAAATGTTGTATGATTTTTAAAGTTTCCGACCTTTTGTCAAGATATAAGGGATACTGATCTCCGGGGTAGTAAAGCTCTTCTAAACGTTTAGCAATACCGATAACCGTAACTTTTGATTCGATACCTAGTGTTTTAAGGCTTTTTAAGGCTGCCGATAATTGTCCTTTACCTCCATCAATAATAATTAGTTGCGGTAATGAACTACCTTCATCTAACATGCGTTTATACCGACGGAACACAGCTTCTTCCATCGTAGCAAAGTCGTTCGGGCCTTCAACAGTTTTAACATTAAAATGCCTATAATCTTTTTTAGACGGCTTGGCATCTTTAAATACGACAATCGCTGATACAGGATATTTACCCTGAAAGTTCGAATTATCGAAACATTCGATGTGTTTAGGTAATACATTGAGCCGCAAATCCTCTTTCATCTTATTAAGCAGCCGTTCTGTTTTGAGCTCCGGATTTAACTTTTCATACTGGTCCAAGCGTTCCCGTTTGAAAAAACTTACGTTTTTATAAGAAAGGTCCAATAACTTTTTCTTATCGCCTAACTGAGGAACCGTCTGTTTGAAGTTGGGGCTTTCAATGTCGAGGTTAAAAGGAACGATAATTTCTTTGGATGTACTATTGAAGCGGGTGCGAAGTTCTTGAACGGCTAAGCTGAGCAATTCCTGATCACTTTCATCTAATCTCTTTTTCAGCTCAAGAGTTTGCGTTTGTATAACCGTTCCGTTCATTACCTTTAAGAAATTAACAAAAGCATATCCTTCTTCAGAGGCAATATTAAACACATCTACATCGTTGATGGTGTTGCTTACGATCGTAGATTTACTTTGATAATTACTCAGAAGCTCTAACTTTTGCTTAAGAACATGTGCTAACTCGAACTGGAGATTATTGGTGGCATGTTCTAAATTGGCTTTTAATTGCTTGAACACGACACCGGTTTTCCCATTGAGGATATCTTTTATACTTTCGATATTCTGATTATATTCTTCTTCTGTTTGGTACGCTTGGCAAGGACCTTTACAATTGCCAATTTGATATTCCAAACAAACCCGAAATTTCCCTTGTTCAATATTGTTAACCGTTAATGGTAGGTTACAGGTACGCAGTGGAAAAATTTCTTTGATTACACTTAAAATGGCGTGCATCATCCCTACCGAAGCGTAGGGCCCAAAGTATTTTGATCCGTCTTTAATAATTTTACGTGTCCAGAAAATTCGAGGGAAGCGCTCATTTTTAATGACAATCCACGGGTAAGTTTTATCATCTTTTAAGAGAACATTATACCGAGGTTGATGCTTTTTGATAAGGCTGTTTTCCAATAGCCACGCATCGATCTCCGTATCTACAATAGTAAAGGAAATCTTGTTGATCTTTCTAACGAGAACACGTGTTTTCGCATTGTGCAGGTATTCGTCTTTAACGAAGTAAGAGCTTACTCGATTTTTTAAGTCTTTGGCCTTCCCAATGTAAATGAGCGTACCTTGCTTATCATAATATTGATAAACACCGGGCTTATGGGGTATTTTTTTTAACTCTTCCCTGTAGTCAAACGTGCCCATAACTAAAAATCCAGCCGATCGTCAATCTTACCTTCCTCTTCTGAAGGGTAGTCATATTGGTATTTGCCACAGTCCAGTTCCCGCTGCAGGCCACCTGGTGGCAGTTCAAAATCACCCTGACTATATTTTAATTGCTTGTCCGCATACACCTTTTGCATAAAAATGGCAAACATCGGTAGCGCAGCATTAGCCCCTTGGCCAAGTTTAGTACTACTGAAATGTATACTGCGTTCATCGGCTCCTGTCCATACCCCACTTACCAACTGCGGTGTTACGCCAATAAACCAAGCATCGGAGTTAGCTTGGGAAGTACCGGTTTTTCCGCCGATCGGATTAAGCAATTTGTATTTCCATCGAATTCGGCCGCCGGAGCCACTTTGCACCACACCTTTCAGCATATCAACCATAACATAGGCTGACTGATCGTTCATGACCACTTTGACTTTTTTCGTGTGTTCGTAAATCAGCGCACCATTCTTGTCCTCGATGCGTAAGAGATAGATAGGTTCTGTCCAAACCCCGTGATTTACAAAGGTAGAATAGGCGCCTACCATATCATAAACAGAGGCATCAAAAGTTCCCAGGGCGATGGAGGGGTAGGCCGGTACCTCCGAAGTGATGCCCATATTTTTTATCAAGTTAGCTACATTCTGTGCACCAACACGTTGGATAACATCGGCTGTAGCCCAGTTTTGCGAATGCGCTAATGCCGTTTTAAGGGTAATAGGACCGGCAATTGTACCCTCACTTTTCGGTGCCCAGCCGTCGACGTTAATGGGCGTATTGGGCACTTTAAAGCAAGGTGAATAGCCATTGTCAATAGCAACTGCATAAGTAAAAGGTTTTGCCGTAGACCCAACTTGACGTGTTCCCATTTTGACTTGGTCGTATTTATAATGCGAGAAGTTAATGCCTCCAACCCAAGCTTTTACATACCCGGTTTGCGGCTCCATCGACATCATGGCATTCCGCAAAATCAGTTTGTTGTATTTGATAGAATCAAGCGGCGTCATGGTGGTGTCCAAATCGCCCTTCCAACTGAACACGGTCATTTTAACCGGTGTATTGAAATTCTTCTTAACTTCATCTTCAGAAAGGTCACCTTGTTTTAACCATCTGTAGCGATCCGATTGTTTTACCGCTCTATCGATCAGGGTTTCCAAGCCTTTAAATGGGTCTCGACCCTTATACTGGTTGTTGAAAGTTACTTGCAACTCGCGCATCATTTCCTTTTGGGCCTCTTCGGCATAGACTTGCATTCTCGAATCGATGGTGGTGTAAATTTTCAAACCATCACGATCCAGGTCGTATGGGGTACCATCCGCTTTAGTGATCGATAGCTTATTAAATATATTCTTTATGTCGCTTTTTAATACAGCCCTTAAATAAGGCGCAACACCGTCACCATATACATTTGGCCGGAATGCGAGTCCCAGCGGTTGTTCTTTATAGTTTGCAGTTTGTTCGGCTGTAAGAAAACCTGCTTTTCGCATATTTTCCAAAACAGTATTTCGTCTATTCAATGAATTTTTGGGATAGCGGATAGGTGAATAAATACCTGGTCCTTTTAACATTCCGACTAAAACGGCCGCTTGTGGTGCCGTCAACTTCGAAGGAGTTGTATTGAAATACGTACGCGCTGCGGATTTAATGCCATAGGTGTTATAGGCTCCGAAGTCGACCGTATTCAAATACATCGTTAATATCTCCTCTTTGGTGTAATTACGTTCTAAACGTACTGCTATGATCCACTCCTGGAGTTTTTGAATAAATCGTTTGGAAAAGGAACGTGCTCTTCCTTCCTCTTGAAACAGATTTAAGGCCAATTGTTGCGTAATGGTGCTTGCGCCTTGTTTCTTGCCAATAAGGTTATAAAAGAGTATCGTGAAAGTACGCTTGAAATCAATACCGGAGTGAGTATTAAAGCGAATATCTTCCGTCGCAATCAGTGCTTGAATGAGAGCCGGTGATAATTCTTTATAAGTAACATTCGATCTATTTTGGACATAGTAAGTGCCGAGAACGACGCCGTCGGCTGAGATAATTTCGGAAGATAAGTTGCTTTTAGGGTTTTCGAGGTCCCTAAATGAAGGTAACTCACCAAATAAGCCAAGGCCTACACTTGTAAGAAACAAGAAACCTAATATAATGAGTCCTACAACCAATTTCCAAAAAGAAAAGGTGTAGCGTCTAATGTCGTCGTTTGTTAATTTATTGTTTTGCTTTTTTGTGTTTCTTTGCATTTTTCTATATGCCTTTAGCGTTGTTCCTGATATTTGATGAAATAATCATTCACTTTATCGAAATCATCGAGTCCTTGCAGAAATTGCTCTGTTATAAGGAACGTATTATAACTCGCTGATGGTATTTTCATAATATTTTTTAATTGTGTTACCATTTTCTCGGCATAAGCGTTTGCCTCGTCATAGGTGAAAAATTTGCCAATATACAACAGCTGTAATTCATCATCAATCTTCTTTAGTTGATGGATTAGGTTTTTTGAAGGATACTGCCCTCGGTTAAATTGACCAATTCCATATCGAGAGGGACTTAGATTTACGTTTGGATGTTGTACGTTGATAACGAAATAGTACACTGCCGAATCCGGTAAAAGGGCCAAATCCCTATAACTATTGACATGTTCACCAGGCTTATATTCCGCCACTTGAATGCTTCCTTGAAGATTCACTTTTTTATTGAAAGGAGTTACCTGAATGCCCGGTTGATTTTTAGACAAATTTCCTGCCAAATTTCGACGAGGAGTAGGAGTAGGCGCAGCCATTTCCCGATTAAAGGCCAATTCGGGCCACTTAGTGAGAATAGGTTCATCTACAAATTGCTCTCTGCCTGCTTCAATGTCCATTATTGCGACTTTCCTCTCCTGCAAAGATAGTCTATTCGAATCAATATAGCTTAGATGTTGTTCTATTAGAGGTGTAATCAGTTCATTATTAGGATAATCGGATTTAATTTGTTTTAATTCTTGTTCAAAAGTGTCTAATGGGCTCGTTCTGCCAATTGCCAATGCCTTTAGATAGGCCAATTGAGCTGCAATAGCGGGTCTATCATCTCCGTCTATAAGGGTGTTAATGCTATCGGTTAATGCAATCACTTGGTCGAACTGTTTTTCCCCATAAAGTGTATATACTTCGCCATAAAGGTTGTTCAATGTTTGTGATTCCTGATTCAACTTATTGAGGTAATCAGGATCTTGAATAACTTTGGCATAAATTGACTGTGGAGAAGAAGACAGGAGCTGGTTTTTATAGCGCGAGCTTTTCTCGGGCTCGCCAAGCTCGCTATACAACCTGTAAAGATTATAGTTAATCAGATCTTTTTCTGTCAACTGTGGAAAGCGAGCTAATAACGTGGCGTAAACTTTGGCGGCAGCTTCTTTATCTTGTAGGTTATCGCGGTAAATTTCGCCCAGCTTAAGATAAGCGTAAATTATTTTCCGGTTAGACTCTTTTAAAGACTCTTCTGTCAAGGGAATCGCCTGAATAAAGTTTTCCTTTTCCGCTAATGCGGCCAACTCGTTCGTCATCGAATCTTTCTTGATCTCCAAGAGCTCTGTCTCGTTGGCATATGACGCATCCGTACCCTTATTTTTAAAACGCCAATTATCTTCCAATGAACGATTGCCCCACCGTCTTCGAAAGGCACTGAGCCCACTGCTTACGGCTGCCGGATTATTGAAATAGAAGCTTGTTGAAGTCGCCCCCTTATTCGCTGCATCACGAAGGGGTACATCATTAAAGTTTAGGTTTTGCGTTTGATTGGCTGATACATTTGTCTGAGCAACGGATTTTTCTTGAAGTTTTCGGTGCTCAAAGATACTGTCTATTTTTTTTGCTCTGGCCTCATCCGGTAATTTTGCCAGCATTTGAAGGGTGTCTTGTGTGGAAATGGTATTTAAATGAAGCACTAACTCATCTAAGTGGCTGACTTTTGATCGAATCAGTTCATAGTTCGGAAAATTGGTGTCTATAAGCGTTGACGTACTGTCATAATAAAGTTTCGATTTTTCATAGGCACCCTGTTCAAAATAAAGATCGGCCATCTTCAAATAGGTGAGGGCTCGCTGAAAATTATTGGTACTCTGCTCTTTTAATGATGAATTGAAACTTTTCAAGGCTTCTTCTTTCTTTTCTGCCTGCAGATAGGTCTCGCCTATGATATAGTGGATTTGGTCAGTGAACCCCCTGTTTTTATCGTCTTTGAGCATCCTTTTAAGCTTGGATATGGTATTAACATACGAGGAGTCCCCCTCATTTTTTTGCATAAAGACCTCATTCAATTGTGCGTTGAAAGCCATTTCAAAAGAAGCGTTGCTTTTGATAACCCGCTTAAAGTGAGCCGAAGCTCCAACGTAGTCTTTTTGTTTTTGCAATAATTGACCTAGCAGGTAATGCCAGCGTAATTTCTCTTTCGCGTCTTTACTTTCGTCAATAGCTAGATTAAGCGACTGTATCGCATGGTCAAGGTCGCCAGTTTCAATGTCATATTTAGCTCTTGTTGCGTAAGCCAAGGCCGAAGTGTGTTTATTTCCGGCGGCGACACTAAAAGCAGAATCCAGTACTTTTGCGGCTTGCTTTACATAGCCAATTTGGAGAAGTGCCCGACATTTCCAGGCCAAAGACGCTTCTAGTAGCTCGGTTTTACCTGGGGTTACGGTATTGATTACATAGGAAAAAAATTCGGCGGCGTTGTAATAGTTGCCCTTTTCGTAGTTAGCTCTTGCCATGATAAAATAAGCATCATCTATATATTTGCTTTCGCTCTTATCATTGATAATAGTAACTGCTTTCTGTATAACAGAGTCCATCAGTTTGGCATTTGAGGAAATACTCGCTTCATTCGGTTCAATAAAAACCGGCAATGGATGTTGATAATTGGGTTTTGCCAAGCTAATCCGGTTTTGTTCCGCATCATGCAATATTTTTTTTGAATTATATAGAATATTGAACTTGGTGGTAATGTTTTGCATCAAGTCTGTTTTTACCGCCTTTTCTTTTTTATTAAGGAAGCAGCTCGATAAGAATAGTACGCTGATAAACAGGATATGGAATGTAATTTTAGGCTTTTTCAATGGATAATTGGTGGATAAAATGGTTTCCGGAAAGATAGAATGCGGATTTATGCTTCTGCGTCGATGAGTCATCAATTTAAAAATATATACAAAGTTAAATCTCTTTTGCTAATCTGAAAATCTTATTATAACTCCGCTGATCCGCTTTCAACACTAATTATAAAGATACAGTTTTTGTTATTGCCAACAAAGGATTCTTCCAGATACATTGTACGTTTTAAATGACCTTTTTTAAAAATATTCAATGCCTAATTGTCAGTTATCATCCGGACGCAAGCACTGTTAAGAGACACCTATTTTATTTTGGATTGCTCGAATAATAAGCATTTTAGCTAAGTTTGCATCTTCAAGGATACAAAATGAAACCTAAAAGAGATCGATCAGACTTTCAGAAGGAAGGAAAAGCATATGTCTATTATACGGGATTAGGATTTCAAATGATTGCGACCATTGGTGTATTTGCTTTTATTGGTTATAAGATCGATATGGCAAAAAAAGGGGATGTGGGTATTTACACGGGCCTGTTTTCGTTAGTAGGCGTTTGTGTAAGCCTATATTCTACCATTCGATCGGTTTTGAATAAAAAATAGCATATATTAAGAAGGCGCATGACATTACTAAGATTTACGCTCTTTTACGGAATTTTCGGGTTGGTATTAGCCTTATTATCTTATTTGCTTTCTGTGCTTTTTCAAGGGCATGCGTTGCTGGTGTCCAATTATTGGCTCATTTTTCTTTTTCTTTTTTTTCTTACCTACATTGCCTATCTGGTTTCTTACTTCGGGATTCAAAAAACACCTCAAACAGGGGTTTTGGCCATGATGGGAGGGATAATTTTGAAGCTACTCTTTGCTCTATCCTTTGCTTTGGTGATCTTGATGAAAACAGCTGAAAACCAGCTAGTTTTTGCGTTGAATTATTTTTCTTTATATTTATTATTTACACTCTTTGAAGTTATGTCTTTGTTGCGTAACTTGCGCCACCAAAATAATAAGTAAAAATCACGGAATAAATGAAATTTAGCCACTTTTTGACTTCAAAAAAATCAGGAATACTAGCGTTTTTTGCCGTTTTCTTCGCTTTTTTGAACGCCAATGCCCAAAATCATGATCATGGTCAACATGCAGATTCGACCGCAGTAGAACAGGTGGAAGCAGGCCATCATGAAAACCATGAAGAAAAAGAGTTTGATATTACGAGTTTTATCTTTCATCATATAGGTGATTCGCACGAATTTCACTTTTGGGGACATGGCGAAAGTTGGACAGGTTTGTATCTTCCGGTTATTCTTTATACACATAATGGGTTGGTTACTTTTAGTGCAAAAGAATTTCATTTGAATGATGATGGGAGTGTAGTAGTGGAAAAGGCGGGTATGCGTTTTGCTCGCTCGCACGGAAAAATCTATTACGCCGCAGAGGAGGCAGTGCATGGAAGTTATGTACATCATGAGCAGAACACTGATGGACAAGAGGTGGTGACGAATTCCCGTCCGATTGACTTATCGATCACCAAGAACGTATTTACGATTTTCTTATCGGTTGCTATTTTGCTTATTGTATTTCTAACGGTAGCAAAAGGTTACAGGAAACGCGAAGGTAGGGCTCCGAAGGGGTTACAGTCTGTATTGGAACCGATCATTATATTTGTTAGAGACGATATTGCAAAACCTAATTTAGGACATAAATACGAGAGGTATATGCCGTATCTTTTAACGGTTTTCTTTTTTATTTGGTTGAATAATATGCTGGGTTTGGTACCTTTCTTCCCGGGAGGTGCCAATGTTACCGGGAATATTGCTATTACTATGATATTGGCTTTATTTACATTGATTATCATCTTGTTCAGTGGTAATAAGTATTATTGGGGCCATATTTTTAACCCTCCGGTTCCATGGTGGTTGAAACCTTTGATGATCCCTGTTGAGATTTTCGGGATCTTTACTAAGCCTTTTGCTTTGATGATCCGTTTGTTTGCGAATATCACCGCAGGTCACATACTTGTGCTGTCTCTACTATGTTTGGTATTCATTTTTAAATCGCTAGCTGTAGCACCGGTATCCGTGTTTTTTGTTGTATTTATCGGTGCCATTGAATTGTTAGTAGCCTTTATTCAAGCTTTTATCTTTACCATTTTATCTGCGCTTTTTATTGGAATGGCTATAGAAGAGCATGCTGACCACTAGAAAATTATTAAACATTATTGTTAAACTAAATATATAAATTAAATCAAAATGACTGGAACATTAGCTGCAATTGGAGCAGGTCTAGCTGCGATAGGCGCTGGATTAGGTATTGGTAAAATCGGTGGTTCTGCAATGGAAAGCATCGCTCGCCAACCTGAGGCTGCTTCAAAAATTCAAACTGCGATGTTGATCGCTGCTGCCTTCATTGAGGCTGTTGCGTTATTCGCTGTGGTTGTTTCTTTAATTGCAAAATAAGGAAACCCCGAATGAAAAAAGGGAGCCTATCCTCGGGATTGCCGTTTATAGGCTCTTTTCACAGACATTAAAGCACCGTTTATATATAAAAGCACTTAATTAATACACAATATGGATTTACTCATCCCTGAGATTGGCTTAATTTTTTGGCATACCCTTTCGTTTTTGCTATTGTTGTTTTTACTCGCAAAATTTGCATGGAAGCCGGTGATGAAAGCGATTGGAGATCGCGAACGCTCAATTGAAAATGCGTTAGATGCAGCGGAAAAAGCGAAACAGGAAATGGCACGCTTAACAAATGAAAATGAACAATTGTTAAAAGACGCCAGAGCCGAGCGCGATCTTATTTTAAAAGAGGCTCGCGAAATAAAAGAGCAGCTATTGAAAGATGCAAAAGAACAAGCGCAGTTGGAAGGAAACAGAATGATTGAAAAGGCACGTATTGAAATTAACAATCAAAAGGCCATCGCAATGGCTGATGTTAAAAACCAAGTGTCTAAGCTTTCATTGGAAATTGCCCGTAAAGTTTTACAACAAGAGTTAGCGGATAAGAACAAGCAAGAAGCTTTAGTCGGTGAGTTGTTGAAAGAGGTGAAATTAAACTAATCAGCTAATTCCTATTAAAGATATGTCAGAATTTAAGGTTTCATCTAGATACGCTAAAGCACTGTTGGATTTATCCATCGAGCAAGGTGCGCTTGATCAGGTACGAGCGGAAATAGGGCAGCTAATCGCCGTAGTTAAAGACCACGTGGAATTGCAGGCGGTATTGAAGAATCCGATTATCAAACACGATAAGAAAATCAACATACTTACTGCACTTTTTGGAGCGAAGTTTAGCCCGGTTGTGATCGGATTTTTTAAAATTATGATCAACAAAGGACGAGGAGATATTCTGTATGCAACTGCACAGGAGTTTGTCCGCAAATACAATGAATACAAAGGCATTGTTACCGCCAAGGTAAGCTCAGCTGCTCCATTATCAGCTGAGAATGTGGCTCAATTGAAGCAGCTTATTGCCTCTTCAACAGGCAAGGAAGTAATCCTTGAGAACTCGGTTGATGCCGATTTAATAGGCGGTTTTGTGGTAACTGTAGGCGACAGGCAGGTTGATGCGAGTTTAGCAGGTCGTCTTAATAAATTAGATAGGGCTTTTCATGCCTAATAATTGTAAAGGTTTAAAAGAGAAATATATAAAATAAAGATAAAATGGTAGAGGTAAGACCAGATGAAGTATCGGCAATCTTAAGAGAACAATTGTCGAACTTTAAATCAGAAGCCGAACTAGAAGAAGTTGGTACTGTACTCCAGGTGGGAGATGGTATTGCTCGGGTTTACGGCCTAACCAAAGTCCAATCAGGTGAATTGGTTGAATTTGAAAACGGATTACAAGGAATTGTACTTAATCTTGAAGAAGATAATGTAGGGGTGGTGTTGCTAGGATCTTCAGATGAAATCAAGGAAGGTGATACCATTAAACGGACCAATAAAATTGCTTCCATCAATGTTGGTGAAGGAATGCTTGGACGTGTTGTAAATACCCTGGGACAGCCGATAGACGGAAAAGGTCCGATTACCGGTAAAACTTATGAGATGCCTATTGAGCGAAAAGCTCCAGGTGTTATCTATCGTCAACCAGTAAATGAACCGCTTCAAACGGGAATTAAAGCTATCGACGCAATGATTCCGATCGGTCGTGGACAACGGGAGTTGGTGATCGGCGATCGTCAGGTGGGTAAAACGGCAGTTTGTATCGATACCATTCTTAATCAAAAGGAATTTTACGATGCAGGTGAACCCGTATATTGTATTTATGTGGCTGTGGGACAAAAGAATTCAACCGTTGCCAATATCGTTCGTACTTTAGAAGAAAGGGGAGCATTGGCTTATACGATCGTAGTTTCAGCTTCTGCTTCCGAACCGGCACCCATGCAATTCTATGCGCCCATGGCAGGTGCTGCAATTGGTGAATTTTTCCGCGATACAGGTCGCCCGGCCCTGATTGTATATGATGACTTGTCTAAACAGGCTGTGGCTTATCGCGAAGTATCTTTGTTACTTCGTCGCCCTCCCGGACGTGAGGCTTATCCTGGGGATGTATTTTACCTTCACAGCCGCCTTTTAGAGCGCGCTGCAAAGATCAATGCGTCTGATGAAATTGCACGCAACATGAACGACCTTCCGGAATCATTGAAAGGCATTGTTAAGGGAGGAGGATCGTTGACAGCGTTGCCTATTATAGAAACACAGGCAGGCGATGTATCTGCTTATATTCCAACAAATGTAATTTCAATTACTGATGGTCAGATATTCCTAGAGTCTAACTTGTTCAATGCTGGTGTAAGACCTGCTATTAACGTTGGTATTTCGGTGTCTCGTGTTGGAGGTAATGCGCAAATAAAGTCGATGAAGAAAGTTGCCGGAACTCTCAAATTAGATCAGGCACAATATCGCGAATTGGAAGCTTTTGCCAAGTTTGGATCGGATCTGGATGCTGCAACAAAGGGCGTGCTTGACAAAGGTGTGAGAAACGTTGAGATTTTGAAGCAAGGTCAGTTTGCACCGGTGCCTGTGGAGAAACAAGTTGCTATTATCTACGCAGGTGTCAAGGGCTTGTTCCGTAGTGTTCCTGTAAATAAGGTGAAGGAGTTTGAGTCTAACTATCTGCAACAGTTGGAGTTACGTCATCCTGAAGTGCTTAAGGACTTGAAGGCTGGTAAATTCACGGATGATATTACCGCTGTTTTAGATAAGGTAGCTAAAGAGATAGCTGCGAGTTATTAGAATGGTTGCGAGTTGCCAGTTGCGAGTTGCCGGTTTTCTTAAAACGTACAACTTACGCGCAACCCATAACTAACAACGCACAACTTTTATAAGTATATGGCTAATTTAAAAGAAGTTAGAAATCGAATTGCATCTGTAAGCTCTACACAGCAGATTACAAGAGCCATGAAAATGGTGTCAGCTGCGAAGTTAAAGCGCGCTACCAATGCGATTGTACAATTACGACCTTACGCTGAAAAGTTGAAAGACATTTTAGCTAATTTATCAGCTTCAGTGGAAGGTACTTCTTCTCCGTTTATGGCTGTTCGGAAACCAAAAAAGATTTTACTGGTTGTAGTAACTTCTAACCGTGGTTTAGCGGGCGCTTTTAACGCAAATGTGATAAAGGCAACCAATCTGTTGATTACCGAGAAATATCAAGAGCAACATCGCAAAGGAAACGTAAAGATTATTGCTATTGGAAAGAAGGGACAGGATTATTACCGAAAGAATAAATATGAGGTTTTAGGTAACCATACCGAGCTGTTTTCGAAACTGAATTTTGAGAATACCTCAAAGATCACCGAAGAAATCATGGATGGTTTTATAAACGGTGAATTCGATCGAGTTGAACTTATCTATAATCAGTTTAAAAATGCTGCTGTCCAATTCTTAAAGACCGAGCAACTTTTACCTTTGCTTCCTGCTGAAAAGGATGAAGCAAAGACTTCTCAGAATGTAGTCGATTATATTTTGGAGCCGTCGAAAGAAGAGATTATTCAGGAGTTAATACCAAAGTCCATAAAAATACAGTTATATAAGGCGGTTCTGGATTCGCATGCTTCAGAGCATGGGGCCCGGATGACTGCAATGGATAAAGCTACCGACAATGCGGGGGAATTGCTTAAATCACTTAAGCTTTCTTATAACCAAGCACGTCAGGCGGCTATTACTACTGAGCTTACTGAAATTGTCAGTGGCGCAGCGGCTTTGTCCAACGGCTAGTAAGCTACGACTATTTAAAAAAGGCCTCCACAATACACTGTGGAGGCCTTTTTTTATTTGAAGGACAGACCGGTCTTATCTATCCGTTAACAATGGTTATGCGACCGTAGGAAGCCATGAAAGTCTATTAAAGAGAACGTTTATGAATAACACCGTATTGACTAGCTAACAAGCGTCCCTGCTATTTTTCTACTTAAATACGTAACGAAGCACCAAATATTTTTATTCCATCAAAAAAAGTTTATTTTTGCATACAAAGAAATTATTATGGCAAATTCAGCAGAGCAGAGACCTCACGTCAGTACCGATAATAATGCAAATCAGACTCATTATTACGTAACCTTGGTTGTGGCTATAGCCTTTGGCTTAGCCGGTACCTTTTTCCGTTTCATACAGGATTCTTTTTTGTTCACTTCCATTTCTAATATTCTATTGATTATCGGTAGTTTTATAGCTTTCCGTACGGTTTTCAGAATAATGAAATAAAGCAACCGAATCTTAAAATATAAGAAGGCGTGAAGTTTTTCGCGCCTTTTTTATTGCCGGTAATTTCAAAAAAATCTTATAAACAAATGGTTAGCAAATATCTATTTACAGTGAGTGTTCTCTTTGCCATAGCAAGCGCCCATGGGCAGGAGTTCCATCGGGATTATACCAATGCGGTTTTATGGCAACAACAATCGGGAGAATATCGGGCTTTATGTTTTCAGGCCTATAATTACGCGCATAGTAGTCTTGATAAGGCCTTAAAAGAGTACTCGAAGTTACCTAAATGTGTTATTGTAGACATCGATGAAACGTTATTGGATAATTCTCCGCAAAGCGGTCAGGCTGTTCTATCGAAGAAAGCCTTTGATTTGGCTGAATGGAAGCGTTGGACCGGAATGGCCATTGCTGACACGGTTCCTGGAGCGTGCTCATTTCTCCAATATGCCGCTTCAAAAAAAGTCGCAGTTTTTTATATCAGTAATCGGGATCAAAGCGAAATTCCCGCCACCATGCAGAATTTGAAGCAATTTGGATTTCCTTATGTCGATACGGACCACCTATTGTTTAGAGATAGTACCTCTAATAAACAATCAAGAAGAAACCAAGTGGCTAAAACGCATCATATAGCCATGTTGGTCGGTGACAATTTAAGTGATTTTTCTACCATTTTCTATCAAGAAGGTAAGGATACAAAGAAAGTGGTGGATCAACATGCGGGGAAGTTCGGAACCACGTTTATTATGCTTCCAAACCCCATGTATGGGGATTGGGAACAATCTTTATATCCAAAAGGGAATTTAACAGAAGCAGAGAAGGCAACTATTCGATTGAAAAAAATAAAAGGCTATTAAAGGTCGCTGTTTTGCTTAAACCTATTACCGGATTTTCTGTCTAATTAGCAGCTGAACAAGTTAAGTGATAGAAATAGCTATGCGTTTTTGGCGAACAATTGACAAAAAACGAGGTTATCATCTATATCAAATTAGATATGGTTATGAAGGGTAAAATGATTTTGACACTCCTATTACTTTTGGTAGGTAGTACATGGGGATTTGCCGGTTCTCAGGATTCGGTGCAACATATTCAAAAACTAGAGATTGGGCATAAGAAGAAAAAGAGCTTCACTACAAAACGTCAAGATTCTACTTTGGTGCTAACTATCGATACATTGATTATGCAAGACAAATCTTCCCTTGAATTCTTCGGAAAGAAAAAGGTGAAGCTAAAAATTCACTATGCGGAAATTCCAAAGCAAGCTTATATTATTGGTACCGATAGTAAGAACAATGGGTCGGATATGGATATTCAAATCCATTTTGCAAAACTTGGAGCACTTTACGTATTAGCAGGAGGACGTGATGCCAACAATGGGACACGTACTTACCCTAACGGGAACGGGGGAAATGTTACATTCCGCTACGATAAGTCGGGCATTAACCCCCAGCAGGAAGATAAAGAGCAAACTGCTTACTTACGAATAGATACGCGGGCCGGTGGTTATCGAGTAAATCCCCAATCCGATCTATACAATATTTACACACAGATCGGAATGGGAATTCGGGCTGGCGGCGGCCGGTTGGGCGGTGTGCCTCAAGGACAAATCTATTCCGGATCCCCGGGTAAGGATGGTAAAGTTACTGTAGAAAGCTTCTAACTGAAATCGGATAGCGATTAGTTAATGCCTTTATAGCGAGCATCTCGCAGTAGTTGTTGAGCATCTTCAATACGGAGTAAGTCCATTAAAGACGTTTGAGGATGCGCTTCCATATATTTTTTTACTATTTGCCAGCCTAAATAAATACCTAACTTCGGCGCTGACTCGTTGTGACTGCCAAGTTCGGGTGTAAAAGGAGCTTCGCCAAAGTGTTTCTGAATTTTATAGTAGTCAGTTTCGTACAGCAAATTCTCCTCTAAAAACCAGGCCCATATATCTTTTTCGTAAGTGTTAGCCCAATTTATCTGCGCGGCGGTATAGCCGATTTTTAAACTATCAGCTAGGAGAGGCATCGACCTGTCCATGAGGTACATGATTTTTCCATTGTACAGCATTAGATCCAGCATACTTGGATTTCCTTTATCCGGTTCCGGAAATAGCTCTTCCCGCAGGTAAGTTTCAACCGTACGAGGCACGATATTCTCCTGCGTAAATCTTCGCGATATATAGAGTGGGATGCTTTTAATTAAAGCTGGATAAAACGGCGAGTTGGCACCTAAGAACATGTCTAGTCCAATACCAATATAATGCTCGTTAATGGGGGATTGGACGGTGAAGCCTGAGAAAAAGGCGATGAATTTTGGAATCTCTATGTTTGGGAAATAATACTTTAGATGTTTAAAGGCAATCGTTAGCTGCTCTTCTTGTGCGTTTAAAGTTGGATAAGTTTGTGAAATACTTTTTTTCAGCGCTATAAAATCACGACTCTGTAATATTTTTCTATAATTGTTGAAAAGCTCCGAGGTGTCTTGTAGATTTCCTGCTTGGAGCATATGCGTTATAAAGTCGCTATAAAATTGATCGTATTTTTTTTGCCATTGCGAATGCTTTTCAGATAGGTTATACGCGGTAAGGCTATCCAAGGATTGGTCGAAACGTTCGATTTTAATGTCAAGTTGGATGTTGCTTACATCAGGCTCTTGCCTATGCTTACATGCCATCAAAGTAATAGTCAAAAAAAAGAGGTAGATTTGTGCGCCTTTCAAATTAAGTGCCTTCATGCTTGTGATGATAGGCCGCTAAATTAATAATATAAAAAGTAAAAAGTGGAAAGGAAAGTTTATTTCGAGGTACGTGGAATAGGGAAATGGTTAAGTAGAGGAATAGTTGAGTAGTTAATGAGCCGATTAGCCAATGTGATGATGGGCTTATGCGAGCTTAAAGCATACTGCTTAGAGCTGATAAAATGGTTGAGTAGTTAATTAGAGCCGGTTAGCCAATGTGATGATGGGCTTATGCGAGCTTAAAGCATACTGCTTATGGCTTAGAGCCTTAGTACAGTAACTGTAATACATCAAAGCACTCGACACTCAACGTCTCAACTACTTAACGTCTTGACCATTCAACATTTTAACGACTAACGTTTTTTAATAACTTCAACGAATAACAAAAGATCAATGAAAATAAACATACCATTTAAAAAATTGGCGCTTATTACAAGCATATTTTTTTTCATGTTATCAAGTGCTAATAGCCAGGATTACTATGCATCAAAGTATGATAATAAGCGTATCAGTTTAGGAATTATGTTGTCGCCCAACATTAACTGGTTGCGGTACGGCGACTTTGATGTGAAGTCAAATACAGCTAAAATAGGTTACAATTACGGCTTAGTCGCCGATTTTGCGTTTTCAGAGAATTATTATTTTTCAAGTGGTTTGTTGATTGATAACTTGCGCGCTCAATCAGAAACCTATCAGAATGGACCTGAAGGGAACGATTTTGTGATCAGTAACTATCGATTACAATATGCCCAAATTCCCTTAGGCGTAAAACTAAAAAGCACCCAAAAATATTATAGAAGTTATTATGGCCAGTTCGGCTTTACTTTAGGCGTTAAATTAAGTGCGAAGCAAGAAATATTAAACAGTAACAGGGTCGTAGTCCAAGAATCCAATAATATGAAAGGTAGCGCCGATATTTTCAGATTAGGTCTCCAAATAGGAGGAGGGGTCGAATGGCTGTTAGATCATAATTTGCGGCTTATGACGGGACTAAGCTTTAATAACGGATTTACACGTGTCATTAAACACGGAGGGGCTAATAATTCTTATTTTGCCTTTAATCTTGGTATACTTTTTTAATAAACGGATAGGTTCAGTAACATATGATTATAGCGATTGCGCAGACAAACTACCATATTGGTAATTTTGAGAGAAACACAGAAAAAATTATAGCAACAATAGCTGAGGCTAAAAGGAAAGGCGCTGATCTGGTGGTGTTTCCGGAAATCACAATAGGCGGCTATTTAGCTAAAGATTTATTTCGATATCGTTCTTTTCTGGATGCCTGCGAGACAAGTATTGAACAGATTGCAGCATCTTGTGTTGGGATCGCCTGTATTATTGGTGCTCCTGTAAGGAGTAAGCTGACCAAAGGAAAGCAGCTATATAATGCTGCGCTTTTTATCGTAGACGGAGCGGTAAAGGACACGGTTCACAAAACCCTTTTGCCGGATTATGATGTATTTGACGAATACCGGTATTTTGAACCAAATAATACCTTTAAGTGTGTCGATTATAAAGGGAACCGCATTGCACTTACTATATGCGAAGATTTATGGAATGAGCATTTCCCTTCCCTTTATCCGCAAGATCCCATGATCGAACTGGCAAAGCAACAGCCGAACATTATGATCAATGTCGCCGCTTCTCCATTTTCTGAAAGCCATTTTGAAGCTCGCTGCGCCGTTGTAACCGCCCATAGCAAGCGGCATGCATTGCCTGCGCTGTATGTCAATACCATAGGTGCTCATGCAGACATCATCTTTGATGGACGTTCGTTAGTGTTTGATGAGAAAGCTAAATTGATAGATGTGCTGAATCCTTTCGCCGAGGATCTTCGTTATTACCAGCTCAACGGGAAAGAGCTTGTTGCACGACAGTTAACCACTGTTTATAAAGAACCTGAGTCAATTGTTAATATTCATGAAGCTTTGGTTCTCGGAATCAAAGATTTTTTTGCAAAATCGGGCTTTAAAAAAGCCATATTAGGATTGTCTGGAGGCATCGATTCTGCAGTGGTTGCGGCTTTAGCCTGTGAGGCATTGGGATCTACGAATGTTATGGGAGTGTTGATGCCTTCCATTTATTCAACCGGGCATTCCGTAGACGATGCCATGGATTTGGTAGGGAATCTAGGGTGTTTACATGAAGTGATTCCGATTAAAGAGGCGACGGAAGCTTTCGATAATATGATGATGAAGGCCTTCAAAGGAAAGGAAAACGATATTACCGAAGAAAACATACAAGCACGTGTACGTGCAATCGTTTTGATGGCTATGTCTAATAAGCATGGCTATATTTTATTGAACACTTCTAATAAAAGCGAGGCAGCCGTTGGTTATGGAACCCTCTATGGAGATATGGCCGGTTCCTTGGGTGTTATCGGCGATGTACTCAAAACGAAAGTCTATCAGCTTGCCCATTATATTAACCGTAACGGCATTGTTATTCCGGAAAATACTATTACTAAAGCACCGTCGGCTGAATTACGACCCGATCAAAAGGATTCGGATTCGTTGCCTGAGTATAACGTGCTCGACGCGATACTGCATCGTTATGTAGAACTTGAGATGAGCAGCAAAGAAATTATAGCTGATGGTTTCGATGAAGCTTTGGTACAACGTGTTATTAAGTTAGTAGTAGGTTCAGAATTTAAGCGATTTCAGTCGCCTCCCATTTTACGTGTTACACGAAAAGCATTTGGCGTAGGTCGGGCGATGCCTTTGGTAGCTAAACATCCTTTTTAATGTAAAATATTGTTACAATGCATTAAATTTTTCTAATCTGTAGCAACTTGGCATTAAATTCGTTATTTTTATAACACAATTGGGAGGTAAGTAAAATGAAAACAAAGTGGTTCCTGTTGGTTGTGGCAGTCGTGATGATAGCTGCCTGCTCACCATATAAATACTATACAACACAGAGTAAAAACGGGGCTTTTTCTCAGTATAAAACCTATGCTTGGTTACCGGGATTAGATTCGCTTTCTAAATCGTACTACAATAACTCAATAGCTGAGGAGAATATTTACGAAGCAGCGGATGCTGCGCTGAAAGCGAGGGGTTTGACTTATGATAAAAGCAATCCTGATTTGCTCTTTAGATATAAAGCGATCGTAAACAACACCAGTAGAACTATCTATGCGCCAATGTATGGCGGATGGGGTTGGGGCTGGGGTTGGGGTCCTTACTGGGGTTGGGGCATGGGAGGTGCTGTCGGTAGAGAGCGCTATCGTGCCGGTCATATTATCATAGAGGCAATCGATGCCAAAACAAAGAAGATTGTATGGCAAGGAAGAGGTACGGGTGAAGTTAGAAATCCTGAAAAAGCAGTAAATGACCTGCCGGTAGTTGTGCAAAATATTATGAAACAATATCCGGTAATGGCCCAGAACTAAGAATTTTTTAAGTGATGATTTGAAAAGGGGTTCTTCTGTTAGATTGAGCCCCTTTTTTAGTTTATAGTTGTGGTCTATACCGTCATGCTATTCTTTATTTGTTTATTCCAGTACTTATGAACTGACTTCGTTCATTATCACATGCGCTAATTATCTACTGAGTGATCTTCTACACAACAACGCAACCTCATGGGCTAATTAACTCATACCTCATCGACTAACCACTCCACGACCAAACCGTTTAAAAAAAGTTCCCAAAAGTAAAACCAAGTAGATTGCACATCCAAAGCAAGCTGCATAAGCAAAATAGTCGCCCGTTGCTGTATAGAACGTTATTTCTTCATTCAGATTAATATCTGCTTTAAGCGCAGTTGGTACCCACCATTCGCTCTGGCTAACGATATCCCCCCGTTGGTTGATAAAGGCTGAAATACCCGTATTAGCTGC
The DNA here is from genome assembly GCF_054130995.1 of Olivibacter sp. SA151. Lineage (NCBI taxonomy): Bacteria > Pseudomonadati > Bacteroidota > Sphingobacteriia > Sphingobacteriales > Sphingobacteriaceae > Olivibacter > Olivibacter sp. SA151. The sequence goes on from NZ_CP096391.1 coordinate 1,538,340, forward strand.
CCGCGCCACCCATCGTCGGTTTTCTATAGCTCTCAATTTAGCGTAAGCCAAATGTTGGCTTTTACCGGAGGTGTTGCCCCACCAGCCGTCGTTTGTGATTACAGCGATAAATTGAGCGCCCTGTCGTACGTATTCAGCTACATAATTTCCCCAAATGGATTCATAACAAATGACGGGGGCAGCTCCAATGCCGCTTTGCGAGTAGAAGACCGAAGGTTTTTCTTGCGAACCATAACTCCCGGTGCTACCGCCGAATGCGGCAAATAAAGGTTTTAAAAAGGATAGATACGAAAATGGTGTTTGTTCAACACCTGGTACCAATTTCGATTTATGATAGAATTGCACTTTTGAGGAATTGTCAATTAGTACGGCAGCATTAAAAACGTCATAGTATTTGGATACGTTACTGAATTGACGAGCAGATGGTGTTTGAAGCGAATCGTACAACTGCATTGATTCAATCCCGGATAATACATTTCCGTTTTTATAATTATACAGAAAATCCCGTATGCGAAGATAGCTGTCGTTATTCCTTATTTCCTCTTCATTTACTCCGGGCGGTCTTTCAGGAATTGCTGATTCGGGCCAAATAAAAAATTCGGTATTTGTTTGTGCTTTATCTCTTGATAGTCGAATAAGGTTCTCAACTTGAGTGGCGACAGGTATATTGCCGAATTTGCCATAGGGGTCAATATTTGGTTGTACTACCACCACATTAGAGGGATTTTCATGCTCCTCATACGAGAAATATTGTACTAACGAAATAATAGATGGAATTAGAACTGCTAAGGCAAAACGTATAAATTGTTTGAAGTTTAGCGTGGAAGTTTTCTCATAAATTCGTTTACGTAGTACAAGAAATAAAGCAATGTTGCACAACCAGATCCAAGCCGTTCCGCCATAAACTCCGGTGTAGGCATACCATTGAATTAATTGATGTGTATTGGAAAAACCGTTTCCCAAGGTCATCCAAGGAAATGCGAGATCCCAGCTTTGATGGAGATATTCATAACCGATCCACAAGCACACAAGTCCAACGAGGCTACCGGATACACTATATCGTTTTCTGAGTTGATAGTAGAGCCTAAATACGATAGCTATCATTAAGGCGGCCAAGCCAAAAGGTATTAAGCTAATAAAAATAGCGATATAGGCTGGCATTACTGCACTTATTGCATTATATACCCAGTAAATTGAAGTTGTATTCCATATCAGCGCTGTAAAACCGGCTAAAAGAAATATTTTTTGTCCTTTCTTTGTTGTGTCATCTAAAATAACACGTTCAATAGCCATTAATAAAGGGACGAAAGCTATCAAAAGAAGTAGAGCAGAATAAGGAACGGGCGGCCAGCCCAGCCATAATAAAAAGGCACTTATTAGGGCCCAAATGTAATTGTTCTTCACCTTAAAATTGAGATAGGATTTCGTTTTTCTTATTTTCGTATTCGGCTTGTGTAATTAGCTGCTTTTCAAATAGCGTTTTCAGCTTCTTCAATTTGATGGTTACTTCGTCCTCCTGTTCGGCGGGTGTTTTAAGGACCGGCTCTTCTTCCGGTTTCAGTGGTGGTTCAATAGGTAATTCCTCCGGTAATGATTTTAACATAACAGGAGGTGTCGCGGCCTTTTTTAATTCTATTTCTCGTAGACGTTGCTCTTCCCGCTTCCTTTCGAGTGCTTCATTAGCTAGTTGATAAAGTTTTCTAGCTTGCACTTTCGGAATATATTCTACCGTTAAGTTCTCGCCACTTTGCGGAATTACCGTAAATTTTGCTCCAAAGAATTCCTCTTTAAACGTCACATCTTTTACATCCTGCCAAGTAAATATCTCAAAATTGGTAGTAAGACCTAGTTTAGCAGACTCACAAAGAATGATTCGCTTGCTGGTAATTACAACACAATCAGGTAGCAGTGTAACCGCTGGTTTTTTTTGTACAGCAATATAAGTGATCACTTCACCGGAAGTAAGCATGTCTTTTAACTTGCTTACGAGTTTTTCTACCACTTTAGGGTCTTGTTCCTCGTTTAGATATTGTTCTATGTACATCTTTTAAGTAAAATTCAAAATTCAAAATAAAGAATATAGGGTAAGTCGTTGAGACGTTAAGTCGTACATTCGACCATTCCCATTTCCTAATCAACTTACTCACAACTAAGCCATGCTAATTTACGATTTTCCTGCCACACAAATTACAAACTCCCCTTTTATCGGATTGTTTTTAAAATGTGTCAATACAGTTTCGATGGTGCCCCTTACATTTTCCTCGTATATTTTACTGATCTCTCGTGATACAGAAATGAAGCGGTCTTTCCCGAAATATATACTAAATTCCTCCAAGGTTTTTAGAATGCGGTGGGGCGACTCGTAAAAAATAGTAGTTCTTTCTTCGTCAATGAGCGATTTGAGTTTTGTTTGTCGGCCTTTTTTTATCGGTAGAAAGCCTTCAAAGACAAAGCTGTCCGTAGGTAATCCCGAATTTACCAATGCCGGAACAAAAGCTGTTGCGCCGGGAAGGCAAGAAACTTCCAGTCCATTTTTTATAGCTTCTCGGACTAACAGAAAACCAGGGTCAGAAATGGCGGGTGTTCCCGCATCGGATATGAGTGCTACTTTTTTACCTTCTTTTAAAAAGCGAATAATCTCGTTCAAGGCCTTATGCTCGTTATGTTGATGGTGAGCATAAGCCTTTTTATCAATCCCAAAATGCTTGAGAAGAGGCGCACTTGTACGTGTGTCCTCAGCCAAAATGATATCAGCCTCTTTTAGAATACGTATGGCACGGAATGTCATGTCTTCTAAATTGCCGACGGGTGTTGGAACGATATAAAGCATTTGTCTGTTATTAAGATCAAGTCATGGGTGTGAGGTGTCAAGAGATACCTGGATGCTACCGATGGCTTTTTATGAACATATCTTACTTACTTTTAAAGATATCAATGAGCTCGCTTTTTGCCATCCCTACAGGAGGGCAGGCCATCCCTACGGGAGCCAAGTTTTTGAATTTTTACTTTTTACTTTTTACTTTTAATATCTTTGTCTGCAAAAATAAGAATATATGTTGCAAATTAGCTATATCCGCGAGAATAGAGAGGATGTGATTAAGCGCTTACAAGTGCGTAATTTCGGTCAATTGGAATTGGTAGATGAAGTCATTCGTTTAGATGAAGACATTCGTTCCATCAAAACCCGATCAGAGTCCATTGCAGCGGAAGGTAATGCAGCAGCGAAACAAATTGGCGAATTAATGCGTCAAGGGAAAAGAGAAGAAGCGGAAGAAATCAAAACCCGGTCAGGAGAATACAAAGAACAGCTAAAAGTATTAAACGAAGAGTTAGGCTCTTTGGAAGAGCAGTTTTTTCAGAAAATTGTTCAATTACCCAATCTCCCCTACAAAGATGTACCCATGGGTAAAACAGCGGAAGACAATGAAATTGTATTGGAGCACGGTGAAAAGCCTGTTTTACCTGAAAATGCGTTGCCACATTGGGAATTGGCAGCCAAATATGATATCATTGATTTTGAGTTAGGAGTTAAGGTTAGTGGGGCTGGTTTTCCTGTTTATAAAGGAAAAGGAGCTAAACTTCAACGCGCTTTGATCAATTTCTTTTTGGATCAAGCAATTGAAAATGGTTATCGGGAAGTACAGGTGCCTATTTTAATCAATGGGGATTCGGGTTTTGGAACAGGACAATTACCGGACAAAGAAGGGCAAATGTATTATGTAACCGATGATGACTTATACCTTATTCCTACAGCGGAGGTGCCGGTAACCAATATGTATAGAGGGGAGATTCTCAAGGAGGAGGATTTTCCTATAAAAAATACGGCATATACACCTTGTTTTAGACGAGAAGCCGGATCCTATGGAGCACACGTTCGAGGATTGAATCGGCTACATCAGTTTGATAAAGTAGAATTGGTTCAGATCGTTCACCCCGAAAAATCGTATGACGTATTAGAGGAAATGAGCAAGTATGTGCAATCACTGTTGCAAAAGCTACAACTACCGTACCGAGTGTTACGTTTATGTGGCGGGGATATGGGCTTTGCCTCTGCTATGACCTATGATATGGAAGTATGGAGTGGCGCACAGCAACGATGGTTGGAGGTTTCTTCTGTTTCTAATTTTGAAACTTTTCAAAGTAACCGTTTAAAGGCACGATTTAAAGGACAGGATGGGAAAATGCATTTAGCCCATACGCTCAATGGAAGTGCTTTGGCACTTCCGAGGATTGTTGCTTGTATTTTGGAGGAAAACCAAACAGATCAAGGAATCAAAGTTCCATCGGTACTTGTGCCTTATACAGGTTTCGAATGGATTGATTAAGAAAAGTGGAATAGTTGAGTGGTTAATTAGCCGATTAGCCAATGGGATGATGGGTTTATGTGGGTTTAAAGCGTTACTGGTTATGGCTTCTTGGTACTGTAACTGTAATACATCAACCACTAACCACTAAACATCTTAACTAGTTTACCACTCAACAACTTAAGATATATGCTTCATCAATGTGCGCTTGGCCAGCGGTAACAAGGTCTGATCGAGTGGAAAAGTAATATCGCTTTCCACATGGTAAACCGCCGGATTGGGTAGCTTTTTCCGTTTGTGTATAAGATCTTTACGAATCGACTCCGGTGTTCCGTAAAGAAAATGCCGATCGTATTTGGTAACGTAATGCATATGAACGCCACGATATTTTTCGTCTTTTCCTTCAAACAAAGTCACTTGATATTCATATACTAAAATGCCTTTCTCATCTCCGTTTTTTAATAGCATATATCCATTATATGGGTAAAGCGGCATTACTCCAATCGACTCAATGGTCAAACGGCTCTCTACAAAATCATAGATCTCTTTTCCTTCTTTTAAGACGCTACCTAACTTTACGATAGCGTAACTGATAATGCGTTCGATCTCCATCATTAATTCATCGTCGTTCACTAGCTTTTCATAGGTTAATTTTACTGCTTCCGTATCGGCATGGGTTAAACGCACCGGAAAAGAATCTTGCAGTGTTGTCTTATCCTTCTTGAACTTTTGTAAATTATTATAATGAAAGACCAAATCATTTAAGTTAGGATATAGCCTATTTTTGTGGAAATGATGGTTGATTTCTTTAAGATAGGCTAAAAGGTGATATTTCTTGTATTCAAAATCCAAGGGAATTTCGATAAACCAATCGGCATTTAATTTAGACATATTAACCTCCGGTTTTATATGTTTAAGTTATGAAAAATTTATCGAATATACAAATCAGCTATCCATTAGCTTTTTTACCTGTATTAAAAGCAACTAACTACTCAACCATTGCCGATGCTCTAGGCCATAAGCAGTACGCTTTAAGCCCGCAATAAGCCCATCATCACATTGGCTCATCGGCTAATCAACTACTTAACAATTTCCCTACTCAACCATTGCCGATGCTCTAAGCCATAAGCAGTACGCTTTAAGCCCGCAATAAGCTCATCATCACATTGGCTCATCGGCTAATCAACTACTTAACAATTTCCCTACTAACTATTTCCTAAACTAGTACCTTTACAAGCTAAATTAGAACCACAATATGATGAAGAAAAAAAATCGGAGCATTTGGCTCTTTAGTGTACTAGCAGTCGCACTTTTACCCGCTTGCAATACTTCTGAAAAGCAAACTTCAGTTAAGGACACGTTTAAAGTTTCCGTCGATTCCTTCGCAGACCTCGAAATCTTACGTTATCAGGTACCGGGCTGGGAACAACTTACATTAAAACAAAAGACTTTCGCGTATTATCTCTATCAAGCGGCACTTTCGGGTCGTGATATTATCTATGATCAAAGAGGAAAGTATAATTTAACAATTAGGAAGACGTTAGAAGCCATTTGGCATAACCCTAAAACGGAGCAATCCGGAGATGAATGGGAGAAATTTAAGGTTTATTCAGGACAATTTTGGTTCAGTAACGGGAATCATCATCATTATTCAAACGATAAATTTGTGCCTACTTGCACTTTTGACTACTTTGCTAAATTGGTGAAGGCTTGCGACGAAAAGTCGCTCCCGTTAAATGAAGGCGAGACTGTAGAAGCCTTTTTGGCAAAAATGAAAGAGATCATCTTTGATCCGTCGTTTGAGTCTAAAATGGTTAACTTGACAGAGGGTATTGATCACGTCGCGCAGTCGTCTAACAATTTTTATGAAGGTGTTACACAACAGGAAGTCGAAAATTTTTACAATTCATTTCCACATACAGGGCAAGATCCGGAATGGGGCCTGAATAGTAAAGTTACCAAAGAATCGGGCAAGTTGATTGAACGTGTTTGGAAAATGGGCGGCATGTATGATGCAGCCATCAAGCAGATGGTGCATTGGATTGAGAAAGCTATTCCATTAGCGGAAAATGACCAACAGAAAAAATCGCTGTCGTTGCTCGTAGATTATTATAGAACGGGCGACTTAAAAAAATGGGATGAATACAATATTGCATGGGTGCAAGATACCACCGCTACCATTGATTTTGCGAATGGTTTTATCGAAGTTTATAACGATGCCATCGGCATGAAAGGTAGCTATGAAGCCGTTCTTTCCCTAAAGGATTTCGAAAGTACCAAACGAATTAAAGCCATCGCGGATCAGGCGCAATGGTTCGAAGACAATTCACCATTGATAGCAGAGCACAAGAAGAAAAAAGTAAAAGGAATCAGTGCCAAAGCTATCACGGCAATTGTAGAAGCAGGTGATGCCGCTCCTAGTACTCCTATCGGAATTAATTTACCGAACTCTGACTGGTTACGCAAAGAGTATGGCTCAAAGTCAGTGTCTTTGAGCAATATCATACATGCTTATAATGAAAGTAGTGCCAGCAGCGGGTTCTTGGATGAGTTTGTTAATAATCCGAAAAAATTGGAGCGTATGAAACAATTTGGGAACCTGGGAAGCGATTTGCATACCGATATGCATGAATGTATAGGTCACGCTTCGGGCCAGATAAATTCGGGCGTTGGAACTCCGGATAAAACCTTGAAAAGCTATGCTTCGTGCTTAGAAGAAGCTCGCGCTGATCTCGTTGCCTTGTACTATGTGATGGATCCTAAATTAGTTGAAATAGGCGTTATGCCTTCTTTAGAGGTCGGGAAAGCCGAATACGATAACTATATGATGAACGGTTTAATGACGCAGTTGACACGGCTAAAGTTAGGTGATAATATAGAAGAAGCCCACATGCGCAATCGCGCGTTGAATGCTTACTGGGTATATGAGCGTGGGAAGAATGATAAAGTTGTTGAATTCATCAAAGCTAACGGTAAAACCTATGTGCAGATCAATGATTATGAAAAATTGCGTACTTTGTTTGGCGAGCTGCTAAGAGAAATCCAACGCATTAAATCCGAAGGTGATTATGAAGCGGGTAAAAATCTCGTTGAAAACTACGGCGTGAAGGTTGATCAAGCGCTGCATAAAGAAGTGTTGGAGCGGTATGCGAAATTAAATCTCAAGCCGTATAAGGGCTTCATACAGCCAAAATTGATTGCAATAGAAGAAGATGGACGAATAACGGATGTTAAAATCGAATATCCCACTTCTTTTTACGAACAAATGTTGGAATATGGGAAAACGTATGGCTTCTTACCGATAAAGAATTAGAACGGTGCGAGAAGTACGGTATAGGGTGTAAGGATTAGGCTTTTCACCTTATACCTTTATCACTATCTTTGCGGCATGAATCATCGAGCCGTAATTTTCGATATGGATGGAGTCATTTGTCATACCAACCCATATCATGCAGAAGCGTTTAAGCAATTTTTTGATAAAAGATCAATTCCGTATACCGAACAGGAATTCATAGATCATATGTATGGTAAGCATAATAGCTATATCATGAAGTATTTTCTAAAAAAAGAGCTTAGTGATGAGGAGGTGAAGGAACTGGAGGACGAAAAGGAATTGTTATTCAGAACCATTTATGCCAATCATATTGACCCTATACCAGGATTTCTGAGTTTTTTGTCGAGCTTGAAAGATGCAGGATATAAAACCGGGGTGGCTACTTCGGCGCCTTACTTAAATCTCGAGCTTATTTTGGACAAGTTAGCATTCGCGCCTCAAATGGAATCGGTATTAAGCAGCGAGGATGTAGAAAAGCATAAGCCTAATCCCGAAGTATATTTAAAATCGGCGAAAAATTTGCAGGTATTACCAACGGGCTGTGTTGTTTTTGAAGATTCATTTTCGGGCGTGACGGCAGCGGTCAATGCAGGCATGAAGGTTGTTGGAGTTCTTTCTTCTCATACCAAAGAAGAACTACCACCCTGTGACTACTATATCCGCAATTACCACGATATTGACCTCGAGACTCTCGATCGGTTATTTCGCTAGCTTGTTAAATAGTAACAGTGGCAGCAGCACGAGCACGCTCTCTCTTATTGATGTTGCTACAGTTCGTGCCGCTGCTATATTTAACTACACTTCTTCCTCACTGCTGATCCACTTGCCTACAGCGGGAGCTTCATACGAATACATCTGCTCAATCAGCGTATCAATATCCTGATTAACCAATAACATATTACGATTGCTTTCCTTTAAGAGGCCGTTATTGACCATTTGATCGAGCAATAAGACGAGGTGGTCATAAAAGCTATCTGTGTTGAGCAGCCCGATGGGCTTTTTATGTAGGCCAAGTTGGGCCCAGGTAATAATTTCAAACAGCTCTTCCATGGTTCCAAAACCTCCAGGCAACGCTATAAAACCATCAGACAGATCATGCATCTTTGTTTTACGTTGATGCATGGTTTCAACGATATGCAGTTCGGTAATACCTCCATGTGCCAACTCCTTCTTTTTTAGAAAATCAGGTATGATACCGACGACTCTGCCCTTCTTGCTCAACGCGCCATCCGCAACGGCTCCCATTAAGCCTACTTTAGCGCCACCATATACAAGTTGAATACCCTTTTGCGCTAACGTTTCGCCAAGTAAAAAGGCTTGTTCCATGTAACTGCTTTTCAGTCCGTTACTAGATCCGCAAAATACGGTAATACTCTTAATGTTGTTCTTCATATAATTTTTCCAATTCTGCTTTCACAAATTGTATCAGCTCTTTTATGTAAGTTTGGCTGAAATCGAAGGCAATTCCAGCCGTTTGATAAATTTCGGGAATTGTTTTCGTGTACCCCAGTTTAAGGGCATCTATGTATTGCCTTAAGCCTAATTCAGGGTTTTCCCTATAATTTTTCCATACAGCAATCGCTCCCAATTGAGCCATACCATATTCAATATAATAGAACGGTACCTCGTAGATATGCAGCTGCTTTTGCCAAAGGAACGATTTTGCCTCCTCTTGGCCGTCCCAGTTCGCGAAATTATGGCCAAAGCGATCAAAAATCTCATTCCATGCGATAGCCCGTTGTTCCTCCGTATGGTCGGGATTAGTATAGAGCCAATGCTGGAATTGATCAACGGTAGCCACCCAAGGTAAGGTTTTCAATACATCTTCCAGTTGTTCTCGTTTGGCGCGTACGAGATCCTCATGGTTTTCGAAGAACGAATCCCAGTAATCCATCGAAATGAGCTCCATACTCATGGATGCTAGTTCGGCAATCTCACTGGTAAGGTGCTTGAAGTCGTTCAGTTCTAAGTCGGCAGTTAGAAAGGTATGCAAAGCATGCCCCCCCTCATGGACCATAGTTGTTAAATCTCTAAATGTGTTGGCCGAATTCATAAAAATAAACGGAGCACCGCTTTCCGCTAAGGGATAGTTATAGCCACCGGGAGCTTTCCCTTTTCTGCTTTCCACATCAAAAAGTTCACGTGCTTGCATAATTTCGATGTATTTGCCAATAGATGAATCTAATCGGTTGAAACAAGCAGCGGTTTTTTCGATCAGTTCTTGTCCGTTATCAAAAGGTTTAAGCGCTGGTTTTCCCGTAATATCCACTTCCAGATCCCACGGCTTTAGCTCGTTAATCTGAAGCGTATTTCTACGTATTTCTGCTTTTTCTTGCAAAAGCGGAACCACTTCTTTTTCGATTGCTGCATGGAAAGCATAACAGTCTTGAGGAGTATAGTCAAAACGACCTAGGGATTGAAACATATAATCGCGATAATTTTCAAAACCGGCATTCAGCGCTACTTGGTGTCTTAGCTTCAGTAAACGGTTAAAAAGACTATTCAACTGATCTTTATCTTGTAGGCGCCTGTTGTTTATACGCTGCCAAACCTCTACCCGTTTTTGCCGGTTAGTAGCCTTTAAAAATGTGGCCGCTTGGGGAAGCGTATAACTTTTACCATCAAATTCCACCTCCATATTTCCGGTGATGGATTGATATTTTTGCTGTTCCACCTGCAATTCGGTTAAAAGTGGGATGTTTTCCTCTCTAAATATTTCCAACGCTTTCTTAACCCCCCTCAAATAGATAAAATACTTTTCTTGATCCAATTCCTTTACAAAGGGGGATTCTATAAGTTTTTTATTTAATAAATTGGCAATGGGTGCTATTTTCGGCTCAATCTCCGTAGCGAAATATTGAAAATCTTGAAGTAATTTCTCATCTGTTGTATCGCATGTCATACGGATATAACGCCAAGCGAAATCTTCTTCCAAAACTGCTTCTAATTCACTACGGTCAAGCATCCATTGTTCCAATGCTTCTTTGGAATCAATGGATCGATTTTGTAAGTCTTGAAACAAAGGATTCAGATTTTCCCATAAGATGGATAAATCTTGTGATACAAATCGACGGTTAATTTTATTTGGTGTCTGCATATATCTTTTTATGAATAACGTTTGAAGTGGAAAGGACATTAATTTCTTTGTCACTTATTCCCATTTTATAGCGATTGTATTAAGCGGTACGCCCTTATTGGCTAAAGGCTTAGCTTCATGTTGATTAAATGGAGGATAGGAGACAAAAGCTCCGTTTTTAATGTATTCGATGGCTGTAATCGCTGCAGCGACCAACTTTTTATTGTTTGAATAAGAATGGCAGTCTGCATTGCCATAATATCTAAGTTGTGTACAACACATTAACAGTTTATTATCCACTGATCCTAGGTGTACACTTCCCTGTATTTTCGCAAAGTGCGATTGATTTAACGGGATTATGATCTCCTGTGTTTGATGGTGGGTATGAGATGGTTTTTCTAAGTCAATGATTAAAAAAAGAAATCTGATTGAAGCTGCATACATCTTTAAATGGTTCGGAAAAACCTCCGTTGGATTATGCTCATTTACCATGATCTTTATTTCTCCTGTAGGGCTATAAAGGAGTTCTAACGGGTTTTTATATATCAGTGATTCAATAGCTGTGTGCCTGTTTAAGTTCAAACCGAGCAGCATTTTAATATTATGGTCTTCGAATCTTTTAGTTTCTGATGGATGTATCGGCCCCTTTCTGAAAATTTGTTTGCAAACCTCAGTTAATCTATTGTGTATACCATCATATTTATATTCATCTAAAACAGGCTTTAAAGCTATTTTTAACTGCTTCCCTACGGCGCTGCCCAAACCGAAAGTTTCTTGGGCCGCAACACTTCTTGGTGAAAAATTATGGGGCTTAGTGGAGGCCCTTTTTGTAAAGTGCTTGCCGTTACGATGATAATGAACATGATCACCTAATTTTCCGCTAAGGGTAATATCACTTGTTTGTTTTGCCATAGTATTACCAATTAGCCGGCATTTTACAATATTTTTCGTAAATTTGCAAAGTATTCCTACCAACACCTAAAAGCTTCCTGATTTCAATTATTACATCAGATTTTTTCAATGTTTGAATCCACGTCAAGTCCACGTGAAATCCACCTTTAGTCCACGTCATATCCACCTATCATTCGGTATACTTCCGCTATCCATCCGTATTTCATTGCTTTTCTATAGAACGTATATAGTACGGATGTTACAGGAATATCATAGGAATGGAAGACGGATGAAAAAGGGATCTCCTAGGACATCTATTTAAGCAGGGCTTTTATTTGCTTTTGACTGGAAAAGCATCGAGTAGTGCAAACACTTACTCTTTTTCCATTGTGTCTACTGTCATATTAAAATAGCACCTTTTTAGTAAAGGCTTAACCAAAGAAATAAATATCCAATAAAAAGAACATAGCAAAAATAACGGAGGCAATCCCATTGGTGGTCATAAACGCCCGATTAACTCGTCGTAAGTCGGTAGGACTTACGATAAGATGTTGATAGACGAGTAGCGAACAATAAAAAAGAACACCTATAATATAGAACCAACTTAAATGTAGATAAAACATAGGGATGATTACGCAACAAGCCGATAGTATATGTAAAACTTCGGATATACGTAATGCACCCTTCTTGCCAAAGTAAGCTGGTATCGAGTTTAAATGATGGCTTCGATCAAATTCTTCATCCTGTAAAGCGTAGATAATGTCAAAACCACTTACCCAGAAGAGTACAGAGAACGCATATAACACCGGTACGATATTGAAGCTGCCCGTTACAACCAAATAAGCACCGAGGGGAGCTAAACCTAGACCTAATCCCAATACCAAATGGCACAGAGGCGTTATACGTTTGGTATAGCTATAAAACAATACAACAAATAGTGCTACAGGCGAGAGGTAAAAGCAAACAGGATTAATAAAATAGGTGGCTATTACAAAAATAATGCAGTTTATGGTGGTGAAAATTAGTGCGCTCTTTGCACTTATACGGCCTGCTGGAATATCACGCATAGCTGTGCGGGGATTAAGCGCATCAATATCCCTGTCTAGATAACGATTAAAGGCCATAGCGGCATTACGCGCTGAAACCATACAGATCAACATCAGTAACAGTAACAACCAATTGAACGTATAATTGGTTGTGTGAATGGCTAAAAAGAAACCAATAAAAGCAAAGGGCATCGCAAAAATGCTATGTGCAAAAAGAACAAGCGATAGATATTTTTTCATTTGTGTAATTGTAACGGCGTGCTACGCACCTGCTGATGTCAGCTTATGTTTATATCGATGATATTAAACGGTGAATCTCTGATTAACTTCGTCAATTAAACCAAGTACTTCGTCGCACCCATTTCGGGTTTCGGACGAGGTGAGTATATGTGGTGGAACTTCTTCAAACCAAGTTAAAAGAGCCTTACGAAACAGTTCTATATTATGTTCCGATTTTATTTTAGACTGTTTATCAGCCTTGGTAAAAATAAGAATAAAGGGAATGCCTTTTTCTCCCAACAAACAGCAAAAATCCAAATCATTTTTTTGTGGTGTTAATCTGCTGTCTATCAGCACGAATACACATTGTAGATTCTCCCGGTTAAATAGGTATTTTTTTATAAATTTTTCCCATTCGCTGCGATTTGTTTTAGAGGTTTTTGCATAACCGTACCCCGGTAAATCTACCAAAAACCACTCCTTGTTAACTAAAAAATGGTTTATTAACTGCGTTTTTCCGGGTGTTTGCGAAGTTTTTGCTAAACCTTTATGCTGAGTTAACGCATTGATCAATGAAGATTTTCCCACATTTGAACGTCCTATAAAGGCGTATTCAGGAATCGTAGGAGGAGGAAGCTTATCTATCCTTGTGTTGCTACAAACAAATTCAGCACTTTTTATGATCATAATAGGCAAAGATAGCATTTTAGTTGTACGTTTTAAGCCGTAAATAGTTGAGTAGGGAAATGGTTGATAACAGACAAGGGATAGGATACTCGGCATAAGACATGACAAATTATGTCTGCAACGCTAGTCGACCACTCACAACGATTATTACATAGAGACCCTTGGCGAAGAACGCAATTTTGTATAAGTTTGCGTACGCATGGATTCAAACACAATTACCCCATATAAAGATGACAAGGTAGGCAAGAAACAACAGGTCGCTACCATGTTCAATAATATATCGAAGACCTACGATTTCCTCAATCACTTTTTATCTTTTGGTATTGATATCATATGGCGAAAGAAGGCGATTAGGTCGCTCCGCCAATTGCAACCTAAAAAAATATTGGATGTAGCTACCGGGACGGGTGATTTTGCCTTTGAGGCTATTAATATACTGAAGCCTGATAAAATAGTCGGAGTTGATATTTCTGAAGGGATGTTAGCGGTTGCCAAGGAGAAAATCGCAAAGCGAGGTGTGGGCAATAAATTTGAAGTAGTGTTGGGAGATTCGGAGGGTTTACCTTTTGATGATGGATCATTCGATGCCGTTACAGTCGCTTTTGGCGTTCGCAATTTTGAAAACCTGGAAAAAGGTCTTGCTGATATTTGTCGCGTGTTAAGGCCGGGAGGGAAAGCGGTTATATTGGAATTTTCAAATCCAAAAACTTTTCCCATGAAGCAACTTTACAGTGTTTATTCCAGGACACTCATGCCTTTCTTCGGAAGATTGTTCTCCAAAGATCGGGAAGCTTATAGCTATTTGCCGGAGTCAGTTGTACAATTTCCGGACGGAGAGCGGTTTACAACAATTCTTGATCGAGTAGGTTTTTCAAAAACAGTATGTAGACCGCAAACTTTCGGTATTTGTAGCATTTATATAGGCACAAAATGATGATAAAAAAAGGTATTGCATTGGGCGTTATGCTCGTTTTTTCTTTTGTTGCGAGTGCGCAAAAAAGAATGACTTTACCTTTTAGCGGCGAGTACGATGAAGATCAGATACTTCATCTCGGCTTTTTCTTTACCTATCAGACTTCTTATTATAAGGCCACAAAAAATGCCCATTGGCAATCATCCAATGGTGGTGTTCCGGGAAGAAGGTTGGTAGGGTTAAAAACGCCTGCCGCCATGGGCGGAGTAGGCTTCGGCATCCCAATTGATGTACGGATTGGTGGGAATGCAAATTTTATTGTCAGGCCCACATATTTGATATTCGCTAACCAGTCGTTGGACTATACGTTTTTGGACGAAGCTACAGGCGAACGGGTTACGATATCTAAATATCATAAAGAGGAACCCAACCCTAATGCAAGCGGCAACAGCTTAGATAAGAACTTTTTTGCATTTGAAATGCCTGTTCTATTTAAGTTTAAATCGGATATGAAAAAGATCTACGGCGAAGATAAATATCGGGGCTACCTTGTTGGAGGTGCAAAATTCAGTAGAAATATAGGACGGAACAAATACTATAACGAGCTTACAGAAAATCGTCCGGAATTCATGCCCCTTATTGTAAAACCTTATTATTTTTCATATGAAGCGGGGGTAGGTGTCGATTTGTTTTTTGAGTACTTCAAGATGTCGGCAGAGTTAAAATGGTCGCAAACCATGAATAGCATTCTCGATAAAAAATGGAAGAACTTACCCAATCCTTTTATGGAACCACTTGATAAACTATCGCTAAGAAGTATCCAATTCAGTTTGATATTTGAGTAGTTGGCTGAACGAGTCTTTTATGAGGGAGTGATTTCAGAAAGCATAAAAGGAGATGGACTTACATAGATAAAAGAACAAAACAGAAGGAATTCATTTAAAAATATCGTGTTTACCTTGAGCAGTATAACACGATAAAAATAACATGTTAGGAATGAAGACGGTCTTTATAACAGGTGCAAGCTCGGGAATTGGTTTTGCCTGCGCGGAAATATTTGCAAGGGAAAAGTACAACCTTTTATTGGCATCCCGCCGGGTAGACCGGTTGCATGCCATGGCTACTGATCTACAAAATAAATATGGCGTTCAGATTCATGCAATAGGTTTAGATGTACGGGATAAGAACCTAGTACAAAAGGTATGGGATGAATTACCTGAAAATTGGAAGGTTATTGATGTTTTAATCAATAATGCAGGTCTGAGTCAGGGATTGGAACCCATACAAGAAGGCAACACTGACGATTGGGATCGCATGATTGATACTAATTTGAAGGGCTTACTTTATGTTACGAGAGCCGTAGCTCCTGCTATGCAAGAGAGAAAGACAGGACATATCATCAATATCGGTTCGATTGCCGGGAAGGAAGTTTATCCAAATGGAAACGTGTACTGTTCAACAAAGCATGCAGTAGATGCCTTGACGAAAGCGATGCGAATCGATTTGTTGCCGTATAATATAAAGGTCACAAGTGTTGATCCGGGAGCAGTCGAAACTGAGTTTTCCGTTGTTCGGTTTAAAGGTGATAGAGAGAGAGCTAAAAAAGTATATGAAGGTTTTACTCCCTTGTCTGCCGAGGACGTTGCAGAAGCTATTTGGTTCGCAGCTTCCCGTCCACCCCATGTAAATGTAAATGATTTATTGCTAATGCCAACGGCTCAGGCAACCGGCACTCTTTTCCATAAGGAGCCATAAAATATTTTTATCGAAACTTGGATTGTATGCTATTTTGTGGTTATTTTGAGACTGATCGATTAGCAGGAAAGGTAAATCTTAAGTAAATACTTGTTCCTGTTTACCTGTTTTATGTGTAAAATAATTAGTTTTGCCCAAAAAGTAATGTCGCGGTAGCTTATAATATAGGGAACAATCCCAAACGTTAAATAATTCGCATCATAAAGGTGCATAATATAAAATGAATATGGCTCTTGAGAACACGATAAATCAGGATATTAAAGCGGCTATGTTAGCCAAAGACGAGGCTCGGTTGAGAGGATTGAGAGCAATTAAATCTGCTCTTTTACTAGCGAAGACAGAAAAAGGAGCAACCGAAACGTTAACAGAGGAAACAGAGGTAAAAGTCCTACAAAAACTCGTTAAGCAGCGCAAAGAATCTGCTGAGATTTATTTGCAACAAAACAGACAGGATCTTTATCAAATAGAAAAAGAAGAACAGGACGTTATAGAAGAATACTTACCCAAACAGCTCAGTAGGGAAAAGATCGTTGCAGAGGTACAACGTGTAGTACAAGAGGTGGGTGCAACAAGCGTCAAAGATATGGGTAAAGTAATGGGCCTTATTAATCAGCGTTTAGCAGGCAAAGCTGATGGAAAGACGATAGCAGAAGTAGTTAAGGAGCAGTTAAGTGCCTTATAGGAGGTGCTAAACATGATTGCATTTCATCAAAAGTTATATAGATACTAGGAATTATTATATGGAGTTGACCATTAAGGAAGATAAGGGTTTTAAATATATAGATGAAGGTACAGGAGAAGTGGTGCTTATGCTCCATGGTTTAATGGGAGCCTTAAGTAACTGGGAAGATACAGTTAGCGAATTGAAAGAGACCCATAGAGTGATCATCCCCATGTTGCCGATATACGATATGCCGATAATCTCAACGGGTGTTAAAAGTTTAACAAAATGGTTTGAAAAATTTGTTAACCACCTCAAGTTAAACAATTTTGTACTAATCGGTAATTCTTTAGGAGGCCATGTGGCTCTCATGTATGTCGCGGAGCACCAAAATAAAGTGAAAGCGCTGGTATTGACGGGAAGCTCAGGATTATATGAAAATTCATTTGGCGGCTCATTTCCCAGAAGGGAAAGCTACGATTATATAAAGGAAAAGGTAGAGTTTACCTTTTACGATCCAAAAATAGCTACTAAGGAACTAGTAGATGAAGTTTTCGAAACCGTAAATAATAAAGAGCGAGTCATTAAAACAATCGCTATGGCTAAATCGGCAATTCGGCATAATATGGCCAAGGAATTGCCAAATATTAAAATCCGAGTAGGCTTAATTTGGGGGAAAAATGATAAAATTACGCCGCCGGAAGTAGCTGAGGAATTTTTAGAAAAACTGCCCAATGCTGAATTGACCTGGATCGATCAGTGTGGCCATGCTCCAATGATGGAACAACCTTTGCAGTTTAATCAACACTTAAAAGCATTTTTGAATAAACTGGATGCATAGGTATTATCAAAAAAGACCTCTTTTTTGATAAGGGATTAAACCAAACGTTGTTTTTATCGTATATATAAATAGTTATTGATGACTCGCTCGATGAGAAATTGCAGCACTCATTACCCGATTAACTAAAAAAGTAAAAGCAACGATGACTACAGGTGAAATCATAAAAAACGACATATTTCCAGTCCGCCCGGAAGATACCTTACAATTTCTTTTGGATAGAATGACTGAATATAAAGTGTCGCAACTTCCTGTAGTGCAGAATAACGCTTACTTGGGTTTGGTTATTGAAGATGATCTTTTGGAGCATGTGGGAGAGATGCGCTTGGAAGCGGTTGCATCCAAGCATGCCTTAAAACTGATTTTTGCCTTCGAAAATCAACACGTTTATGACGCGCTACGTCTTTTTCATGCACATAGCTTGGATATATTGCCGATTGTGGATGAACAACAGCAGTACAAAGGTGTGATTACGTTGAAAAATCTAACAGATTTCCTGGCAGAAAACATGGCGTCCGATGCAGAAGGCGGAATCATTGTGTTGGAAATAGGAAATAGAGATAACTCATTGTCCCATATATCACAAATTATCGAATCAGATAATACCCAGATTCTCAGTTCAAGTGTCAGAAGCTTTCCTGACTCAACGCGGCTTGAAATCACATTGAAATTAAATAGAACGGATATATCTTCTATTGTGGCAGCGTTTTTAAGGCACGATTATATCGTCAAGGGAATTTATAATGATAAGAGAGGCTACGACTCTACCCGGGATCGGTATGATCAGTTAATGAGGTACCTGGATTTATGATTTTACGGATGAAACAGACAGACGATATGACACAGCCGACCGCCTCATGCGATCAAAGCTTCATCTCCGTTAAGAATAAATTATTTTAATGAAAATAGCTATATACGGAAGAGAGTTTCAGAATGCTGTCATTCAATATGTACAAGCGTTGTTCGATCTTTTAGCAGCAGAAGATATCGAAATATGGGTATATCAACCTTTCAATGAATTTTTAGCCGATAAAATAGCTTGGAGGAAGGAAACCCACTCCTTTTATTCTTATACAGACCTTCCCGGTGATACCCGGTTTATGTTGAGCCTTGGCGGTGACGGAACCATGTTGGCAGCCGTTTCCATTATCGGTGATAGCGGTATTCCGGTGACCGGTATAAATTTTGGACGACTTGGTTTTTTGGCAAGTATCAATAAAGACAAAATTGAACATGCGCTTGCCCAACTGCTTAGCGGGAATTATGATATCGAAAAGAGGGTCTTGCTCGCTACCTATAAAGGTAATGGGCCGGAACCGGATGGGAGGCAATTAGCTTTTGCTTTAAATGATATTACAATCATTAAAAAAGATAGCTCTGCCATGATAACGGTTCATGCTTATGTAAATAACGAACTGTTAAATGCTTATTGGGCGGATGGACTTATCATCGCGACCCCGACGGGTTCTACTGCATATTCATTGAGCTGCGGTGGGCCAATTGTAATGCCCGGCTCGGGAAACTTTATCATTACACCTATTTCACCTCATAACCTAAATGTCAGACCTATCGTGGTATCAGACAGTAGCACGATCCGTATCGAAGTCGAAAGCAGAAGCGACTCTTTTTTGTTTTCTTATGATTCAACAACTGAAACGGTCAATACCGGGACAGCGATCCATATACGGAAGGCCAATTATGCTGTTAATCTGATTCGGCTAAAGCAAGAAAGTTTTTTTAGTACCATACGCCATAAACTTTTGTGGGGGCTGGACACGAGGAACTATTAGTGAAAATAGTAACGTAGTTGAGTAAGAAACTTATTAATTAGTCAATATGATAATTACTAATGTGATAATGAGGGTCCAATGCGAACGAAAGCTGACAGCCGGTTAATGAGCCAATGGGGAATAAGTAACATGGGTAACTAAAACAGGCAGTGCCGATTGCCGAAGGCTGAAGATGCCATGGACCACTCAATAACTAATAACCACTCAATAACTAATAGCTAAAACCTAACCGCTTATATAAAATTTCTCTTATCTTTACCACCTTTATTGGAGATGCATGCACGTTATGCTAAAAAATACATCGCTGCTAGTTGCGGTTATGCTTCTTGTGACAAATGTAGGAAGATCTCAGGACTGGGAGTTTGGGCTTAGTGGGGGCATGTCAGGTTATATGGGAGAATTGAATCCTACTAATCCGCTTAAGTTAAATGACTGGACGCTTGGTTTACTCGTGAGAAAAAACCTAAGCAGAAATTGGGCAGTGCGGTTTAATTTTCTTCGCGCCAATACACAGGGTGATGGAGCTTCCAATTCCAACGAATTTGTAAGACAGCAGCAACTGTATTTTAAATCACCAATATATGAGGCATCGCTAGTAGGTGAGTTTAATTTTTTTAAATTTGAACCGTCATATGGTCGGGTTTCTTATACTCCTTATCTGTTTGCGGGTATTGGAGGTTTTCATTTTCAGCCAAAGAACTATAATTTTGACGGAGAATTAGTAAATCTACACGATTATCAAACGGAAGGTGTTGATTACAAAAGGCATGCGCTTAGTATTCCCTTTGGCGTAGGGTTTCGTTATAATCTGCGCGGGCCCTGGACAATTGGAGTGGAGTTGGGATATCGCATAGCATTTACCGATTACATAGATGATATAAGTGGAGATTACATAAATGGATTTGATTGGGTGCCGGGAAGAAACAGGTTGGGGGATGAAGAGCTCAATCAACGGCTGTATTTTATTGATCCATCGCAGCAAATGCTCGTGGGAACGCAGCGAGGTGATGGCCGACAAAAAGACACGTATATGTTAGCCACCTTTACGGTAACATATGCGATATTTAGGGCAGGATGTCCTGTTTATATAAAGAAGAATTAGCTTACGATGACTAATGTTGAACTGATAGATCGCAGTAAGTTGCCGCGACATATAGCCATCATTATGGATGGAAATGGACGCTGGGCAAAAGAACGCGGTAAGTTGAGAGTGTTTGGCCATAAACGTGGTGTGGACTCGGTGCGAGATGTTTTAGAAGGTGCTGTGGAAATCGGTGTGCCTTTTTTAACCCTATATACATTTTCTGCTGAAAACTGGAACCGCCCGAAATTGGAGGTGGCCGCCCTTATGGAGTTGTTAGTGTCTTCAATTGGTAAAGAAACAAAACGATTGATGGCAAATGGCGTGAAGCTAAACGCGATCGGAAATCTCGATCTGTTGCCTGCTAAAGCGTTAGCGCACTTGAAACAGTGTATGGAAGAAACGGCGTCCAATACCAAATGTACGTTGACGCTGGCCTTGAGCTACAGTTCCCGCTGGGAGATTGCAGACGCAGCAAAAAAAATAGCACAGTCTGTTCAACAGGGTTTATTGAAAGCTGACGATATCGACGAAGCCCTGTTTGCTCAGCATCTTAATTCTTATCCTCTACCTGATCCCGAACTTATGATCCGCACAAGCGGAGAACAGCGCATCAGTAATTACTTACTATGGCAATTAGCTTACGCTGAATTGTATTTTACCAGTAAATTATGGCCGGATTTTAGAAGGGATGACCTGTATGCCGCTATTGTTGAGTTTCAAAATCGAGAGCGCAGATTCGGCTTAACCAGCGAACAATTAAAATAAGTATTTTAACTTTATATATATCAAAATATCAAAAGCTAACGTTCAAAATTTGAAAAAAAATAGTTTAACAAAAATTAACAACTGTTTATTTTACTTTAGCGGCGATAAATAATTTCAATGAAGCGACTTTTTCTTTTAATAGGTTTTTGTTTGATAGGAGCGCAAATTGCTTCAGCACAACTTCGAGTAGGTAATTCGTCTAGGCAAACGGGTGGGTCTGGCTACTTGAATCCAAAGGATTATATTATTGGAGGTGTTACAATAAGTGGTACTAAGTTTTTAGATAACGATGTATTATTGACGATTTCGAAACTTTCTGTCGGTGATCGTATTGAAGTACCCGGAGAAGCAACTTCCAACGCAATCAAGAACCTATGGTCGCAAGGGCTTTTCGATAATATTGAACTTACCATAGACCAGGTTCGGGGTGATACTGTATTTTTTAATATTGACGTGGTAGAACGACCGCGTTTAACGCGTATCGACCTGGATGGTTTGAGTAAAAGTCAAACAGAGGAGGTTAGAAAGCGACTAAACGAAAATACGGGGAAAATCATTAACGAAAACTTACTGAATACCACCCGAAATACGATTAAACGTTACCTTAGGGAAAAGGGCTATTTATATCCTGATATTAACATTTCGCAAGTAAAAGATACAACAGAAGCAAATAACCAAATTCTAAAAGTCGCAGTTAAGAAAAATAAAAAAGTAAAAGCGAAAGAAATTAACTTCACCGGTAATAAAGAATTTTCCGATGCGAAAATGCATAAATACCTGAAAAAAGTGAAGCAAAAGAGGTGGTGGCGGTTTTGGGGCCCCGGTAAATTTAACTATGAAAAATATGCTGAGGGTAAAGAGGCGCTTATTTCGAAGATGCGCAGTAAAGGTTATCGCGATGCAACCATTGTTCGGGATTCTGTTACCCAGTTGAATCGAAAAAATGTTCGCATTGACATTGATGTGTATGAAGGGCCAAAGTATTACTTTGGTGACATAACCTGGTCGGGTAACGCAAAATATACCGACGAAACACTTAGCAAGATCTTGGGGATAGAAAAGGGAGAGGTATTCAGTGAAGAGAAATTGAATACCAAATTGTTAGGCCCATCCAAAACAGGAGCCGATGTTTCTGCCTATTATATGGATGATGGTTATTTGACCTTCCAGGTAGATCCTGTGCAGACAAAAATCTATGGGGATACCATTGATTTGGAAATGCGTATGTATGAAGGACCACAATATGATGTCAATCGGATTGTGCTAAAAGGAAACGACGTGACAAACGATAAAGTGGTTCGGCGTCAATTACAAACGAAACCGGGACAAAAATTCTCCAAGACGAATATCATGCGGGATATCCGTGAAATTGCCACCTTAGGTAATTTTGACGAATCCAAGACTTCACCGGTGCCGAAGCCAAACCCAGCCGATGGAACGGTCGATATTGAATATACGGTAGCTGAAAAACCTTCCGATCAAGTGGAATTGTCTGGAGGTTTCGGAGCGGGACGTATTATCGGTACCTTAGGTTTAACGTTCAATAACTTCTCTACCAAAAATCTATTTAATAAAAAAGCTTGGAAACCGCTTCCTCGTGGAGACGGGCAAAAGCTAAGCTTGAGAGGCCAAACGAGTGGTAAATCGTATCAATCCTATAGCTTCTCTTTTTCTGAGCCTTGGCTAGGAGGGAAGAAACCGATTTATTTTGGTATAAGTGCCTTTACTTCTATGTCGGCCTATGGCGGTTACGATTATTATACCGGCCGCGAGAACGTTACGGAGAGTACCCCCAAAATCCGGATGAACGGTGTAACGGTTAGCTTAGGTAAGCGTTTAAAATGGCCCGACTATTATTTTCAGGTAAACTATTCGTTAAACTTACAACAATATAAGTTGCGTAATTACGATGCTTACTTCCTGTTTAGAAATGGTACATCTTATAATATTAACTTAACGCAAGAGATAAGCCGGAACTCGCTGAGCGATCCGATTTTCCCTACCTCCGGATCGAATTTGCGCTTCACGATACAGGCAACGCCTCCTTATTCTTTGTTTAATAATATCAATTATCCTACGGCGCCGGATCATATCCGTTATCGTTGGGTAGAATATCACAAATGGAAATTTGATTCGCAGTGGTTTCAAACGGTTGTGGGTAAACTGGTATTTAAAGCTCAAGCTCAATTTGGATTTATTGGCTCTTATAGTAAAGTTACCGGTACCTCGGCCTTTGAGCGCTTTAAGTTAGGGGGGGATGGTATGATGGGCTTCGACTTTCTACAAGGTTCTGAAGTAGTTGCCATGCGCGGTTATGCCAATGGTTACGTGATACCGGAAACGAAAACAAACAGCCAGGATATTCAAATTGCAAGAAACTCCGGTAGCCCGATTTATACACGTTATCAGATGGAGTTGCGTTACCCTGTCATGATGAATGAGCAGGCGAAGGTCTTCTTGCTTGGATTCGCTGACGCGGGTAATACCTGGGATGCCTTTAAAGATTTCAATCCGTTTAAGGTGCGTCGTTCGGTGGGTATAGGGGCGCGCATTTTCCTTCCAATATTTGGTTTATTAGGAATTGATTATGGACATGCCTTCGATCCTATACCGGGGGTTGATAGAAGCCAATGGCGCCAACCATTCACGTTCAGTATTATGCAACAGATGGGAGGATTTAACTAGTAATAGGACATCAGACGTAAGTAGTAGGATATAGACATAAGAAACAGGATAATGTAAGGGAGTGGAAAAGACGGTGAGACTTGTGCTGATACCTGATACTTTAGTCTTGATACTGATATCTTGATGCCAAAAGAATTGCTAAAAAATGTTAAATTTTATATCTAAAATATAGGAATGGTATTATATTTGGCATTCATTAAGAAAAGATGAGGTCTTTCATCCCGATTAGTCAGGTTAAACCTTGGCTGAAAAGCCGAGTCTGAAAGAACATAAAGAAATGATCATATGAACACTAAAAAAATATTCTTAACGTTAGCTTTTATATTTATTGCCGGCGCTTCTGCATTCGCTCAACGCTTTGCTTATGTAGATAGTGAATACATATTAAAGCACATTCCGGAATATGTTTCTGCGCAGAAGCAACTGGAAGATATGTCCGAAAAATGGCAAAAGGAAGTGGATGCTCGGTACAGCAGCATAGAAAGAATGTATAAGGCTTATCAACAAGATCAGGTGATGTTGAGCGATGAGATGAGAAAGAAAAGAGAGGACGAGATTGTGCAGAAGGAACGTGAGACTAAAGAGTTTCAAAAGAAAATTTTTGGCTTTGAAGGTGATCTGTACAAGGAACGCCTTAAACTAATCAAGCCGATACAAGAGCGTGTTTCCAAAGCCATACAAGCGGTTGCCGAAAGCCAAAATCTAGACGTGGTACTCGATAAAGGAAGTGAAGTGACATTCTTGTACTCTAATCCGAGGTTGGATAAAAGCAATGATGTAATCACTCGCTTGGGTTATAAACCGGAGGCACTTGCAAAATAGAGAATACTTGCTTAAAATTGCACCAATTTTCAAATCCGTAGCTGAGCTTTTGCCTACTACGGATTGTGTTGTGTAAAATGTAATTAACTTAAACAAAAATTATAGACGGCTCTGTTGAGTCAACAAAATTAAAATTGCGAATGAAACATTTATTTAAGTCGGTTTTAGTAGCTGCAGGATTATTTTTAACAGTTGGCGCTGTGAGTGCACAACAAAAAATTGGACACGTGAATTCACAGGAGATTTTGCTTCTAATGCCGGAGTACAAAACAGCCAATCAAACATTGGAAACTTTTGTAGGTACTAAACGTACTGAGATTCAACAAATGGATGCTGAGCGTCAAAAAAAGATCACAGCATTTATGGACAAGCAAAAAACCAGAAGCGAAGCTAATAAAGAAACAGTAGATAAAGAATTGCAAACCTTAAGTACAGAAATCCAGCAGATGGAAGGACGTATGGGAGAGGTGCAGCAGAAGGCAGAACAGGAAGTAGGTGCGAAAAGAGAAGAGGTGTTCCAACCGGTTTTTGAAAAAGCAGAAAAGGCTATTCAAGCGGTGGCAAAGGAAAAAGGTTATGCCTATATCCTAGATATTGCACAACAATCTGTTTTATATTTTGAGGGAGGAGATGATATTAGTGCTGCAGTAAAAACGAAGTTAGGAATCGATCCAAATGCGAAACCGGTAGCACCGGCAGCCACGACGCCTACTACTACCACTCCAGCAACAAAATAAGTGATCTAAAGGTAAAGAAAACCGTTTCTATTTATAGGAACGGTTTTTTTGTTTTATGAGGAGGGTGAGAAGAGAGGTGTAGGGTATAGGGTATAAGGTGTAAGGTATAGGGTATAGGGTGTAAGGTATAGGGTGTAAGGTATAGGGTATAAGGTATAAGGAGTTAGGTATAAGGTGTGATTAGATGCCGGGCCTCAGAAGCTAAACTTTTGAAATTCCTATTATTTAAAAACATTCTAAATAGCTGTGTTTGACAAAGTTTTGACACTGTAACAAGCGTATAGATGTACTTTTGTCGACAGTATAATATAGAGAGGGTAAAGAGACCTTGGAGCATCTTAAAGTAATAGCATTTACACACAAGCACGTTGACCTAAAAGATTTAGGCAATTTGGTTATTTGTAATGAAGAGCTTGAAAGCCGATTGATTAACGTCAAAAACAATTTTGACATCGAAGAGATTTTTTACGTAGGCACATGCAATCGGGTTGAATTCGTTTTTCATGGAAAACATACCTTAACAAGTGAGTTCGTGAAGAACTTTTTGCGTGGATTGAATTTTTGTGTGCCTGATGAACAATTTGATCAATTTCTTAATCAGGTGACTACTTATGAAGGACTGGATGCTTTACATCATTTATTTAGGATGTCCTGTTCTTTGGAGAGTTTAGTTGTCGGAGAAAAAGAAATATTAGCGCAGGTTCGACGAGCTTATGAAAGATGTCGTAAAGGGGGATTAACGGGTGATTTTATGCGCTTAATGATGAACAGTTTGGTGAAGACGGCTAAGGAGGTTTATACACATACCATGATCTCCCGTAATCCGGTGTCCGTTGTATCATTAGCCTATCGTAAATTAAGAGATCTCAAGTTCACTGATAATCCCCGTATCTTATTAGTAGGCGCAGGTGAAACCAACCAAAATATCTCAAAATACCTACAAAAACATAAATTTTCAAACTTCGTAGTATTCAACCGTACAATGGATAAAGCGGAACGTTTAGCGAAAGAGTTAAATGGCCGAGCCTTTCCATTAAGCGAGTTAAGGCACTATAAGGAAGGATTTGATATACTGATTACCTGTACAGGTTCTACAGAACCTGTTATCACACCGTCTATTTATGCCAGTTTGCTAAATGGGGAGACATCCAAGAAGATAGTCGTTGATTTGGCAATCCCGAACGATGTTTCGGAGGAGGTACTTGCTGAAAACGCAATACACTACATAGAAGTTAGCGGCTTGCAGGCAATTGCGAATAAGAATCTTCAGGAACGTTATAACGAACTTATCCATGCGGAAAGAATTATTGAAAACAATGTTGCTGAGTTTTTACCTATTTTAAAACAGCGAAAGGTAGAAATAGCCATGCGCCAAGTACCCGAAAGAGTGAAGGAAATAAAATCTTTTGCATTGAATACGGTCTTTGCTAACGAGCTTAATTCCTTGGATGCCAGTTCCAGAGAGGTTTTGGAAAAGGTCATTAACTATATGGAGAAAAAATATATCAGCGGTCCGATGGTGCTTGCAAAGGAAATATTAATCGCAAAAAGCAAAGAGACGGCAGAAAATTAGGGGGTAGGGTTTCTTTCTACACATTGCTTTTAGCTTATCACATTATTTTTTTTATTTTTATAGCAATTAAAGATGGTTATCTAACAATACACCATCTTTTTTGGCATTTAGTGAAGTGTTTTAATTGAAGCATCGGATTCTAGCTGCGCTGAATGGATTCAATGAATAGATAGTGGACGAATAAAGGGAGTATTCCAAGGGCGGAATAAAAGTTGAGTTGGGTAATGAGGGTTAGAAAATGGATTATTTACAATTGCAACATATATTATAAAGGTGGACAGAACGCTTATTATTGGAACAAGAGGTAGCGATTTGGCTTTGTGGCAAGCTAACCATGTGAAAGATCGTTTAGCTACAATTGGCGTACAAGCAGAGCTTAAAGTTATTAAAACACAGGGAGATAATATACAGCATCTTCGTTTAGATAAATTAGAAGGCAAGGGTTTTTTTACGAAAGAATTGGAAGAAGAACTGCTTGCTGAAAAAATCGACATTGCCGTACATTCGCACAAAGATCTTCCTACTGCAAATCCACCTGGATTAAGAATTGCAGCGGTATCTGAAAGAGAAGATCCTTCAGAATTATTGATTATTCTGAAAGATTGCGTTGATCTTAAGAAAAGATTATCCGTTAAACATAACGCCATTGTTGGCACTTCCTCCAATCGGCGGAAAGCACAGTTGTTGGCTTTCAGACCGGATTTGGAAATCGAAGATTTACGAGGTAATGTAAATACTCGTTTACAAAAGTTGCGTGATGAAAAATATGATGCTATCATGTTGGCAAAAGCGGGTGTTGAACGTTTGAAATTAGATTTAAGCGAGTTTCATGTGGAAATCATACCTCCAACGGAAATTATTCCGGCTCCTGCTCAGGGCGTTTTAGCTATTCAAATTCGTGAATCCGATCATACATTGTATGAAGTTTTGCAAAAACTGCATCAAAAAGATGTGGCTGAAACTATAGGAGTAGAGCGTAAAGTCCTTAACCTTTTTGAAGGAGGATGTCATATGCCATTAGGTTGTTACTGTCGGAAAACTACAACCGGTTATGAAGTTTGGACTGCAAAAGCTAAAGACGGAGAAAGCTTTCCTACACGTTTATATCTTAAAGCGGAAAGTGCTGCTGGCTTGGCAGAAGAGATTGTAGAGAAATTTGATCCGGATAGAAAATTGCCAAGTTCCGTTTTTATCACCCGTGAACTTGCTGACACCTCTTTTCTGAAGCGGTCCTTGGAACAACATCATATAAAAGTTGAAGGGCGATCGCTCATTAAAATTTTTTCCATTATAAATACCTTGGATCCATATATACTCAAATATGTTCGATGGGTATTTTTTAGTAGTAAAAATGGAATCGAAAATTTTTTCAAGCTTAAACCGAGACTTAGTAAACATGTGCAATATGCCGTAGTTGGTCGGGGTTCCGAAGAAGCTTTAAGAAGCCATGGGATTATACCTGCGTTCACTGGAGAAGCCGAGGGGATTGAAATGGAAAAAGTGGGAGATGCCTTCGCCCAAGTAGCAGCAGGTTCTACAGTACTATTTCCTCGCGCAAAAGGTTCGCTGCAAACCATTCAAAGTCGGCTAACTGCCGATACGAAGGTTATTGATTTACCGGTTTATGAAACGCGTATTGATGAGCAGGTAGAAGGCTCGGGAGCGGATGTCCTAATCTTTACTAGTCCAACCAATGTTGAAGCCTACTTTAAAGATAACTTGGTAGAGCCGGGGCAGAAAGTGATCAGTATCGGTAACTCTACAGGAAAAAAGCTCGAGGAGATAGGAGTTCAATACACATTGCCTTTCTCACCTGACGAGCTAGGGTTGGCAGAAGCAGTTTTTGCACTGAATTACAGTAAGGGAAAGCCAACGAAAAATGATTCATCAGGAACTGTCACCCCATTGCTATAATATGTTTTGCTACTTCAATCGCACATTTTCATGCTTATCTTTGTAACAAGAAAAATCTCAAAAGCTTCGTGTACGAGCACCTCCCTTTTTCTTTCGAAAATACCTGGTGTTTAGCTTGTAAAGCTACGAGATTTGTCTTGAGAGATTAAGATTAAAAAAAAGAAAATGATTTATCGACAACGTAGATTACGTAAAAATCCAATTGTGAGGGAGATGGTGGCAGAAACTCATCTGTCAAAGGATATGTTTATATATCCTTATTTTATCGTTCCAGGAAATCAAATAAAACATGCCTTGCCCTCCTTACCGGGTATACACCATTTTTCTATTGATAAACTGATAGAGGACGTAGCAATTGGATTGAAACTGGGCGTTAATAAAATCATGCTTTTTGGGGTTGGAGAAGAGAAGAGTGCGGATGCACACACGGCTTATGATCACCATGGGCTGGTTCCTAAAGCCATCAGAGCACTTCGAGAAGCTTTTGGTGAAGATCTATATATTGTAACGGATGTCTGTGTATGTTCTTACACGACACACGGACACTGTGGGATTTTAGAACATGATTATGTTCAGAATGATGCCACCATCGACGTGTTAACAAAAATGTCACTTGCGCATGCGGAGGCCGGGGCGGATATGTTAGCTCCTTCCGATATGATGGACGGCAGAATTAGTGCAATCAGAAAGGCACTGGATGAAAATAACCAGGTAAACGTAGCGATTATGTCGCATGCAACAAAATTTGCTTCCTCTTATTATGGTCCATTCAGGGAAGCAGCAGATTGTGCTCCAAGCAAAGGAGATCGAAAGGCTTATCAGATGGATTTCAGAAATCCTAATGAGGCATTAAGAGAAGCCTTTTTAGATGAGCAAGAGGGCGCTGATGTGCTAATGATTAAACCGGCTTTAGCTTATCTGGATGTTATTAGTAGGATCAAGGATGAAACCACTTTGCCTTTGGCATGCTATAATGTTTCAGGCGAATTTGCAATGGTTAAAGCAGCTGCGCAAAACGGCTGGATAGACGAGCAAAAAATTGTAATGGAAACCATGTATGCTTTTGCTCGTGCGGGTGCTCGTATAATTACCACTTATCATATTAGAGATATGGTAGAGCAGCAGTGGATTTAATGGAATGTTGAGTAGTTAAATAGGGAAGTAGTTAAGTGGTTAAGAATGATGAATACCCCACTTAACGTTTTAACGACTCTACTACTTAACGTCTAGACAACTCAACTACTTAACGTTTCAACAAATAACGAACATGTTAGATTCCATAAAAAAAATGTTTTCGGGAAATGAGGAAGAGGTACGGGTGGCCGGGTCTAAAGCAGACATATCGCGCGAGAAGTCTGCAATTTTGTTTGAGAAAGCAAAAAAGTACTTTCCGGGTGGCGTAAATTCGCCTGTGCGGGCTTTTAAATCGGTATACGGCACCCCTTTATTCATTGAGAAAGGCGATGGATGTTTTTTGTGGGACGCTGATGGAAATCAGTTTATAGATTTCTGTTGCTCTTGGGGTCCGCTTATTCTTGGCCATAATCATCCCAAAATAAGGGAAGCCGTCATTTCTACACTCCAGCATGGGCTGAGTTTTGGAGCACCAACAGCCTTGGAAAATGAATTAGCGGAGTTAATTCTAAAAAATAATAAATATATCCAAAAGCTACGATTTGTCAGTTCCGGTACAGAGGCTGTTATGTCGGCCATCCGTTTGGCTAGGGGCTATACCAAAAGGGATAAGATCATTAAATTTGAGGGCTGTTACCATGGGCATTCGGATTCTTTATTGGTAAAAGCTGGCTCTGGATTGGTAACTTTTGGTGAGACTTCCTCTTTAGGTGTGCCTAAAGCATTTGCCGATGAAACAGTGGTAATCGGCTTGAACGATAAAGAGGCTTTGGAACGTGCTTTTGCTGAATTTAAAGAAGAAATTGCAGCTGTTATTATTGAGGGAATCCCTGCAAATAACGGCTTATTGATGCAGAATAAAGAATATATCGAATTTCTGCGTAAGATAACAAGCGATCACGGGAGTTTACTTATTTTTGATGAAGTGATTACCGGTTTTCGTCTGGGATTTGAAGGCGCAGCGGCTTATTACGACGTGCATCCGGATATTATAACCTACGGAAAAATAATTGGAGGAGGGATGCCTGTTGGCGCTTATGGATCCTCGGAGGAAATTATGGGTTATATTTCACCTGACGGCGGCGTTTACCAGGCAGGCACCTTATCCGGCAATCCAGTTGCGATGGCTGCGGGGATTGCACAGCTAAGCGAACTGAATAAACCCGGATTTTATAAAGAATTAAATAAGAAGTCAGCTGAATTTTCAGCTTCCATACAACGATATGCAAGCGCAAAAAATTATAAGGTACGTGTGTTTAACGTAGGGTCTATATTTTGGATTGCCTTTACTGATAAAGATAATATCCAGGCCGCATCTGATATTGAAGCAGAAAGCATGGATAAATATAAGGTAATGCATCGGGAATTGCTGAATAGAGGTGTCTACCTCGGACCTTCGGGCTATGAGGTTGGTTTTGTTTCGGCTGCCCATTCGAAAATAGAACTAGAGAAAGCGAAAAGGGCTATATTTGAAAGCTTGGATGTGGTGTTTAAGTAGGTGTTAGGACTTAGGTATTAGCCTTTAGCTTATAAGCTTGAATTAGCTAACAACTAACAACTAACAACTAACAACTAATTAGGTATGCGAAAGCCATTGTTTTTATTTTATTTTCTTGTCTTCTATGCAATAGCGCAGATTGTATGGTGGGGAATGCTTTTAATGGAACTGGAGCCATTACGAAAAGGCATGGTGATAGGTGAGGGGTTTATTTTTATGACCATCTTTTTGGTGGGTGCTATTAAGCTGAAAAGAGCTTTCGTACACGAGCATAAAACACATAAACAACAACATAACTTTCTTCTTTCCGTTACACACGAGCTAAAGTCGCCCTTAGCTTCAATTAAATTGTATATACAAACCATATTAAAACGTGATCTGAATAAAGAGCAACGGGATCAATTCCTATCAAATTCTCTAAAAGATATTGAGCGTCTAGACGATTTAGTGGAAAATGTGCTGCTAGCAACTAAACTGGAAAGTGTAGGCAAAAGTATTCCAAAAGAGGAATTTGATTTTTCTGAGCTGACCGGACGAATAGCTGATCGATTGCAGGTACATTCCTGCACCTCCCAGATTATTAAAACGGATATTCAGCCAAACATTTTTTTTGTCGGTGATAAGCTGGCTATCACTTCAGTTGTCACCAATTTAATTGAGAATGCTATCAAATATTCGCCACCGTGTGCACATGTTAATGTGCGACTGTATAAACAAGATGGGCAGATACGGTTCTCAGTGGCTGATTTAGGAATAGGCATTAATGATGAGGAAAAAAAACGTATTTTTAATAAATTTTATCGTGTAGGGAGTGAAGATACCCGTAAAACTAAAGGTACGGGATTAGGGTTATACATTGTAAAATCAGTATTAGATAAACACAACGCCCAAATTAAAGTATTAAATAACACTCCTACAGGGAGCATTTTTGATGTAACATTTAATTGATTATGCAAGCAAAACAACGCATACTTCTCGTAGAAGATGAAGAGCACTTGCTCGAAGCCATCAAGTTGAATCTTGAATTGGAAGGATATAAAGTAACTACTGCTACAGATGGAAAAAAGGCACTTAAAAAGTTCAAGGAAGAACGATTTAATTTGATCATCCTTGATGTCATGATACCGGAAATTGATGGATTCCAAGTTGCTGAGACTATTCGACTGGAAAATACAGAAGTGCCCATTATGTTCCTCACGGCCAAGAATACAAGCGAAGATCGTATTACCGGTTTAAAAAAAGGTGCTGATGATTATCTAGTTAAACCTTTCAACCTGGAAGAACTTATCCTTCGAGTGGGCAATTTAGTGAGAAGAGGCATGAAAGGTGACGACCTGAAAGAGTTAAATTCTTATCAAATCGGCGACAAAACGATTTATTTCAACTCGTTCGAGTTACACCACGCCGACGGAACGATTACCGCTTTAACAAAAAAAGAAACGATGCTCCTTAAGTTATTAATCGAGCGAAGAAATGAAGCCGTTTCCCGCGAGCAGATTTTAGAAACCGTTTGGAATTACGATGTGTATCCTTCAACACGCACTATCGATAACTTTATTTTGACCTTCCGTAAGTATTTTGAGCCAGATCAGAAAAACCCGATCTATTTCCACTCGATCAGAGGTGTTGGTTATAAGTTTACCGATAACAAGACACATTAGCCTATGATGACTTCAAAAGCTCGACTAGGTGTTATCGTGCTTGCTTTATTGCTATTAGCCTATACGGTGTATGCAAAGACATACCAATTGACAGCCTTAATGGTTTGTTTGATCGGCTATACGATATGGAGTTACTATAGAGAAGGTACTGTACTCTTGGCTTCTGAGGCTTTTAAGAAGAAACAATATGATTTAGCGCGTAACCTTTTGGCCGATATCAAGAATCCTGATCATCTGCGAAAGAGGAGACGAAATTACTATGAATTTATCAGCGGTAGCTTGGATCTGCAATTACTTAATTATGATAGTGCGGAAAGACATTTCCAAATTGCCAGTAGATTGCCTTTTCGACGGAAAAGTGATAAGGCACTGATTTTTGTAAACCTGGCGAATATCAACTTAATGAAGAAAGACTATGATCGGGTGAAGACGTATCTGGAAAAGGTGAAGGAATTGGAAGTGAGTAGTCGAATTGCCCAGATTGTAAATAGAATAGAAAACGAAATACCAAAATAACGTGACCACAGCTATAAAAGATAGTTTATTTATCAGAGCTGCTTTTTCGCAGCCAACAGAACGCCCCCCGGTATGGATGATGCGGCAAGCGGGCAGATTTATGAAAGAATACTGGGATATAAAAAATAAATATTCTTTCTTGGAAATGTGTAAGACGCCTGAAATAGCGGCGGATGTAACCATGCTGCCTGTCGATTTGTTGGGAATTGATGCAGCTATTCTTTTTTCAGATATATTGGTAACGGCGGAAGCGATGGGCGGTGAATTGAGTTTTACGCAGGGAGTGGGGCCTAAATTTGCAAATCCGGTACGAAATGAAAGCGATATCGATGCCTTGCAAACCGACGTCGCGGATAAACTACAATATGTAGCTGATGCTATTCAGGTTATTCAACAACGACTTAATGGAGCAATTCCTTTAATAGGCTTTGCCGGGGCCCCTTTTACGGTTCTAAGTTATTTAATCGAAGGTGGATCATCCAAAGATTTTAAGCTTACTAAGCTTTTTTTGAACAACCAGCCGGAATTAGCCCATAAATTGTTAAAGAAGATTGCTGATGTGACGGTTACTTATCTGAACATGCAGATAAAGGCCGGAGTGAATGCGTTGCAGCTATTTGACAGTTGGGCACTTGCATTATCATGGGATGATTATAGCGAATTTTCTCACCAATATAATGTGGGAATTATTGCGCAACTTGATCGAAAAGATATACCGGTTATTTCTTTCTGTAAGGGAAGTTCGGTGTTTGCACCACTTATGGCCGAGGCGAAACCGGATGTGATCTCGGTCGACTGGAACGCAGACTTGAAACAAATAAAAAACAATTTGCCGAAAGGAATAGCCGTACAGGGTAACTTAGATCCCTTTATCTTATATGCTGACAAAGCGGTAATAAAGAAAAAAATTTTACATCTCTTCGAACGTATGCGTGGTGAGGAAGGTTTTATCTTCAATTTAGGACATGGCATCATGCCGGATATTCCTTTTGATAACGTAAAGTATGCAATTGATGTAGTAAAGGAGTTCAGGTATTAAGTTTTTTGTTGTCTGTTGTTGGTTATTTGTTATTCGTCCTAGATTTGATATTCTGGTTTAATCATTATCATAAAAGACATACATTTCTAACAACTAATAACTAACAACTAATAACGGAAAAATGTATTTATACGCAAAGGCTGTACATATTATCTTTGTTGTCTGCTGGATGGCGGGCCTATTTTATATGGTCAGGCTATTTATTTACCATACAGAAGCAAAACAGCAGTCTGAAAACGAGTACCACATTTTACATAAGCAGTTCGTTTTGATGGAACGCAAGTTGTGGTGGATTATCGCTACTCCATCTATGTATTTAACCATTATTGCTGCAGCGGTGATGATGCACCTGAATCCGGCTTGGTGGTCTCAACCGTGGATGCATGTCAAACTTACTTTTGTTTTAGGATTGATTGTCTATCATTTTATTTGCCAACGAATTATGTTTCAGCTGGCGGGAGAAACGAGCAAGTGGACCTCCATTAAACTTAGATTATGGAATGAATTAGCAACGGTTTTATTATTTGCTATCGTTTTTACGGTGGTGCTAAAAAGCGCTATAAACTGGATATATGGCGTGGTAGGTCTGGTACTATTTGCTGCCATGCTGATGATAGCTGTTAAGATCTACAAGAAGATACGGGAAAAGAGCAATTAGCCTATTGGCTAATTGCTGTTATTTTTCTTTCGAGCATGGCGTACTGGTTACCTAAGTATTTTTCCATATCCATCTGTTTGTATTTTTTGGAATTGTCTAGCATAGCATTCAAGAGGCCCATGCCTAAGCGAATATTACGTTCGTCTATAACATTTGGTTTATCTTTTGCGATTGCTAAATTATAATTGAGCTGCTCTATAATATAGTCGCCATTTCTTTTCATAAGCTCATTTGCTTTATTTTTTTCGTTTACTTCATATAAGGTATCCGATATAAAATAATAGTCAATCGCTTGATTCATACTTAAAACCTGTTTTGGAAGTACCTCTAGACACTTATTGACGACATCTTTGGCTTTTGCTTTTTGATCAACTTCCAGGAGCTCTCGAGATAAAATATTAAAATTGTTCGTGTATTGCGGAACGATGTTCCGGGTAAGGGGATCTAAGTAATTTAACTTATTCACATTCGCCCAGTTATATCGATGCATCAAGTTATGATACATAGCCCACCTATTGGTGTGCTGCGTATCGACCGGAGCCTCGGCAGTTGCTTTGGTGTTGGTTTTAGCTAAGTCTACCGGCATTAATCGGTATAACAGTCCTTCGTTTACGAAGTATTTGTCCAATCCCAGGGTTTCACTTGGTGGAATTTTGACAAAATAAATGGGACGCTTCCACGCATTATTTTTCAAAAGATCCAAAATTGCTAAGTCACCACGGGTGATATAGTTACGATTGAAATCCCATTCCATGCTATCGGTTATGAAGTCTTGCCAAGCTTTTGGTACCACCTTGTTTTTCATTACATCTTCCTTATTTACCATCAGCTTCATCTTCTTGGTAGGTAGAAAATTTTCTCCGGTGCGATCAGATTTGTCGTCGGGATGGTCCGACAACATAATGTCTAATAAATCTTTAATTTCCACCGGCTTGTCAATATGGTAATCCTCGTATACCAGATAGTCCCTTACACCTTTATCTACTTTTGCGGGTTCGATGTCTATAGGCAAGGGCGCTGAATTGTTGATCCTTTTGCGCATCTGCTTTAAATACCAATCAGAA
Source organism: Olivibacter sp. SA151 (assembly GCF_054130995.1). NCBI lineage: Bacteria > Pseudomonadati > Bacteroidota > Sphingobacteriia > Sphingobacteriales > Sphingobacteriaceae > Olivibacter > Olivibacter sp. SA151. The sequence goes on from NZ_CP096391.1 coordinate 1,575,004, forward strand.
TTCAGATAGCCAATATTAACAATCCTGACATCCGGACGAATTCCTTCTACCTCTTGTGCATACCAAATAGGGAAGGTGTCGTTATCACCATAAGTAAATAAAATGGCATTTGGTTCACAAGATGCAAGATAATTGCGCGCATATAGATCTCTAGTTGTATACTTTTCCGATCGATCGTGATCATCCCAGCCGTGGTATAATAATAAAAACGGAACGGCGAGTAGACAGAGGAGCGTTGTTGAGAAAACCAACGATCGTTTCTTAGCTAGACTAGTCAATGCAATAACGCCAAGGCCAATCCAGATAGCGAAAGCGTAGAAAGCCCCTACATAAGCATAATCACGTTCGCGTGGTTGCATAGGTGTGTCGTTTAAATAAAGAACGATTGCCAATCCAGTGAAAAAGAAAAGAAGCAATACGATACTCATATCTTTTCTATTATGCTGATAGTGCCACCCTAAACCAATTAAGCCCAGTAGTAGTGGAAGAAAATAAAAGTGATTGCGAGATGGATCTTGCTTAACAGATGACGGTAAATCATATTGGCCTCCTAAACGCATATGATCGATCGCTTTAATTCCGCTTAGCCAATTTCCATCCGTAAGATTGCCGAATTGTCCCGATTCGTCGTTTTGCCTTCCAACAAAATTCCACATAAAATAACGCCAGAACATAACGCCTGCTTGATAGCTTGTGAAAAACTGCAAATTGCTCCAAAACGTTGGACGTTCATTTTCTGCTAAACGAAGCCAATGTTTGTAAAAATCGCTATCCTTTTGGCTGTGCACGCGTGGGAATAATGTCGTGCGATCATAGGTATATTCTGATTTATGTCCTACAATGGTGTACTTCTCGGCGTCTTTTCTATAAATCGGTGCTCCGTTTTCTACGGCGATCGGGTTGGAATCAAAATACTGACCTACGATTAATGGGCTGCGAGGGTATTGATCACGCGTTACGTATTCTAGGAAGGAGAAAATGTTGTCGGGATGATTATTATTGAGCGCAGGATTGGCTGTCCCTCTAACAAATACCATAACGAAGGAGCTATATCCAAAGAGCACAAAGCAGAAACAAAGTAGTATCAAATTTAGTTGAGCCTTATTGTATTTAATGGAATAGCGAATGCCAAGAATGATTGCTGTAACCAATAATATGATAAAGGTGAAGATGCCACTTCCAAACCCAAGTCCTAAGTTGTTGACGAAGAAAACATCAAATTGTGCGACCGCTTTAATTAAATATTGTATGACACCCCATAAAATAGCGCCTAGTAGAAGAAAGCTAATACCGAGCTGTTTAATAATTCCTCTTGTCGTAATTTGCTTTGCGTTCTTGAAGTAAATTACCAGGGTAAGTACGGGAATAGTTAACAAGTTTAGTAAATGTACTCCGATGGATAGCCCAATAATATAGGCGATTAAGACAATCCACTTTGATGACCTTACTTCATGTGCGTGGTTTTCCCACTTCAAAATAAGCCAGAACAAAATCGCCGTGCATAAAGAAGACAAAGCATATACTTCGCTTTCCACCGCTGAAAACCAGAAGCTGTCTGAAAAAGCAAAGGCCAGAGAACCTACTATACCAGCTCCTAAAAGCTTGACTGTGATTAGCAGAGATAGTGAATGGTCTTCAGTAACAAGTATTTTTTTCGCCAATGAGGTAATAGTCCAGAACAAGAACAACACCGTAAGGCCGCTGCAAACAGCAGAACCTGTATTCATCCAGTAAGCCAGTGATGTTTTGTCGCCCAATGCAAGGTTGGAAAAAATATTTTGCAACATTAGGAAGAGGGGTGCTCCAGGCTGGTGTACAATCTCCAGTTTATAAGCAGCGGCGATAAATTCGCCACAATCCCAAAAACTAACGGTTGGCTCTTTAGTAAGAAAGTAGATGAAGGTCGCAATAAATGCGCATAGCCAACCAATAAGATCGTTCAACTTTTTGTAGGTCTTCTCCATAATAAGGCGTTTTGTTAGCTAAAATTAACGGAGAAAATGTTAAAAGTGTCGGGCGAAATGTTAAATATATGAATGTATATGTTTTTGTTACGACAACGTCTCTTTGATTCGTTGTGGAAGGCTGTTATAAACGAGTTCGTAACTATGGTCGATGAGTTCTGTAAGCTGCTTAAAGGAGAGCTCCCCGTTTGCTTGTACTGTGTTCCAGTGTTTTTTATTCATATGATAACCGGGAAGAACACTTGAGGGATACTGTTCTCGTAACTCAATAGCTCGTTCGGGATCACATTTTACGTTAAAAGATAATGGTTGTGCATCAAGGCCAGTCAAAAGAAAGACTTTTTCTCCGATTTTAAAAACTAGCGTGTCCGGACCAAAGGGGAATCCTTCCGTCACTCCTCTTTTGCTTAGGCAATATGTCCTTAGTTCTTCGATGTTCATTTTTTAAGTAAAAATTCAAAATTCAAAATTCAAAATTCAAAATTCAAAATTCAAAATTCAAAATTCAAATTTTAGGTTAACACCTAACACTTAATAACCAATAACTAATAACCAATAACTAATACAATATCGTAAACTTCATATCCAGCGGGTTGAAGAATTTGAGTAGATCGTTTATGAGCTCGTCACCGTATTTCACATAGAGTAATCCAAAATTCTCCACCCGCTCTTGAAGTCCACCGTTTGGAAAAAATTTCTCCTTTATTTTGTCTATCTGTGATACAGCGTCTTCAAAGTTCAGTTTATCTGCTTTAACAAATTTCTTTTCGAGGTTATTGATTGCTTTACATAACCTGGTTTTTATAGCCTCTGCACTGGGACGTAAGGTAGGATCAATCTTAGTGGCTCTTTCTTTAATACGTTCAAATATAGCTTCCATCTCAAGCCACTCATCATTTAAATTAAGGCGATGTTTTGAGTGTATACGTACATATTCTCTTTTTAACTCGTTTGCGTCGCGAAAGAGACTTTTAAATGTTAAATTGAGCCTAAAAATTTTATAGTCGAGATGCTCATTAGATACGATTGCAGAGTTACGAGGAAGTAGAATGGGAAAGTCCACCTTATAATGATCGAAATTACTCTTTAATTGCAACCAGTACACAATTTCTGCACCGCCGCCGATATAACAGAGATTAGGCAAAACAACTTCCTGATAGAGCGGCCGCATCACCACATTTGGGCTGAAACGCTCAGGGTGGTTTTCAATTTCTTTTACTAATTCTTCCTTTGAGAAGAATAAATTATGGTGCAATACCTCAAAATCGCCTGATGTTGTTTGAACGATCCGTTCCCGGTACTCTTCCGTCAAGTAAAAAAAATTGATTTCTCGGGCATGAACTTGCGTTTCGAAACCAGCTTTCTCTAAGGCCTCCGTTGTATGTGTAATATTGTGGTAACTACGTTGTTCTAGAATATCTTCTTTGATATAGGGAGCGAAAAGCGTTTTTAAGTCGCGATGATCAGCATCCATTACAACCAACCCGTGTTTTCCGAACAAACCGTTCACTAAATAGCGGGTAGCGTCAGCCAAGTTGGTATGCTGCAAGTACGCTTCTTCAACCAGTCTGGCTAGCTTATCTGAATTGTGACTTAAGCCAAGTAATTTTTGGTATTTCTTCACGGTACGTGCCATGGATAGTGTTTCCATTCGACCCGTGGCAGCCTGAGCAGGGATGTCCCATTTAATCAATTCGCCCTGCAATTGGGTGTGGTTAATCTCAGCGAAGTCGTGGTCTTCTGTCGCCATCCAATAAATAGGAACAAAATGGTAGTCAGGGAACTTTTCTTTTAATTGCTTGCACAATTTGATCGTACTGACAATTTTGAAGATAAAGTACAAAGGACCGGTGAAAATGTTTAGCTGATGTCCGGTGGTTATCGTAAAAGTGTTCGCTTCTTCCAGTAGGTTGATGTTGTTTTTAACTTCTAATGGAAGATTGTGGAAAGCGCTATATTGATCTCTGAGTGTATTTACCAATACCTTGCGGTTAGTCCGATTCGCTTTCTTCTGATTAATTTGCTTTTCAAAACCGGCAATATCCGGACTGTTGCCCAAGAAGGGTGTTAGTTTTTTATCTTGTGCTATATACGCTAAGAGCGTTTCGGAAAAACTATTGGTATCGCTGTAATTAATATAACTTGCTTTCATGTTTTATATAGGCTTTCAGCAATCAGCCGTCGGCAATCACATAATATAGCTACAATAATAACTTATAAAACCGATTGTTTTCGTCCTTTTATCGTCAATTTAATAAATCCTTAGGATTTGACGGTTCCGTAAAGATCAAAGTCCTCAGCTCTATCGATGCGAACATCAACAAATCTCCCCACAGCCGCATAATTGTTATTTGCTGCAATCAATACTTCGTTGTCTACTTCCGGCGAGTCATATTCTGTGCGGCCAATGAAATATCCCTCTTCTACTCGGTCGATCAGGACCTTATACGTATTTCCGACTTTCTCTTGGTTAATTTCGTAAGATATACCCTGTTGAATTTCCATAATTTGCTCCACTCGCGATTCCTTTTCTTCCTGAGGTACATCATCAACTAAAGAGAAAGCATGCGTTTTTTCCTCATGAGAGTAGGTAAAGCATCCTAAACGATCGAATCGAGTACGTTCGACCCATTCCATCATTTCAGCAAAATCTTGTTCTGTTTCTCCCGGGTAGCCACAGATTAACGTGGTACGAAGCGCAATATTCGGTACTTTGTCGCGAATTGCATTTACCAAGTCGATCGTTTTTTGTTTGGTAATTCCCCTGCGCATGGATTTTAGCATATTATCAGCAATGTGTTGCAAAGGCATATCTAAGTAATTGCAAATATTTTGCCTTTCATTCATCACATCCAATACATCCATCGGAAAACCTGACGGATAGGCGTATTGCAAACGTATCCATTCAATACCTTCCACATCGGATAAGTTTCTTAAGAGATCCGCTAAGTTTCTTTTTCCGTATAAGTCCAAACCATAATAGGTCAAATCTTGCGCGATTAGTATAAGCTCTTTTGTGCCGTTTTTTGCCAGGTGTTTCGCTTCGCTAACTAAATCCTCGATGGGTTTCGATATATGTTTTCCACGCATTAAAGGAATAGCACAAAAGGAGCAGGGGCGATTACAACCTTCGGCGATTTTAAAATAGGCATAATGCGAAGGGGTTGTTAACATCCGCTCACCCAATAGCTCGTGCTTATAATCAGCGCCTACACTTGCTAATAGCTGCTGTAAATCGTTGGTTCCGAAATAGGCATCCACATTCGGGATTTCCGTTTCCAGTTCAGGTTTATACCGTTCTGACAAGCAGCCCGTTACAATCACTTTTTCCAGCTTGCCTTCTTCCTTCAACGCACTGTATTGCAGAATGGTATCGATAGATTCTTGTTTGGCATTATCGATAAATCCACAAGTATTGATAACGACAATGTCGTTTTTAGAAATATTATTAGCCTCATGCACAACTTCCATCTGATTACCACGAAGTTGCCCCATAAGCACTTCACTATCGTGAATGTTTTTTGAACAACCCAGTGTGATGACATTGACACGTGGTTTCGATGGTAAGTTGTTTATTTTTTTTGTTCTCATTCTTCTACTATCCCTATTTAAAAAGGGAATCCACAAATTCTTTTTTATTAAATAATTGCAAATCGTTTATTCCTTCGCCGACACCGATGTATTTTACCGGTATTTTAAATTGATCCGAAATCCCGATGACAACGCCGCCTTTGGCAGTTCCATCAAGTTTTGTCAATGCTAATGCGTTGACATCAGTTGCTTGGGTAAATTGTTTGCATTGTTCGATGGCATTTTGCCCGGTGGATGCGTCAAGTACAAGTAGTATTTCGTGCGGTGCACCCGGTACCACTTTTTTCATCACGTTTTTGATCTTCGTCAGCTCATTCATTAAGGCAAGCTTATTATGCAAACGCCCGGCAGTATCAATAATAGCGACATCCTCTTGATTTGCTACCGCTGATTGGATGGTGTCAAAAGCCACGGAAGCGGGATCAGAACCCATGGCCTGTGCAACGACGCGAACGCCCACTCTTTCTCCCCACAGTTTTATTTGATCGACTGCGGCCGCCCTAAAGGTATCGGCAGCGCCCAAAACGACCTTATTCCCTGCTTGTTTCAGTTTATGTGCGAGTTTTCCAATGGTTGTAGTTTTACCAACACCATTTACACCAACAACCATAATAACATAAGGCTTATGGTTGCCGTATTCAAAATTCTCGAAATCGTTGCTGTTGTTTTCGGCTAATAACTCTTGTATTTCTTCCCGTAGAATTCCGTTTAGTTCCGAAGTATTGATGTATTTATCGCGGGCTACCCGGTCTTCAATGCGCTCGATTATTTTCAAGGTGGTGGTAACACCTACATCTGAGGTAACTAGCACTTCTTCCAGATCGTCCAATACTTCTTCATCAACGGTTGATTTCCCTACCACTGCTTTTGTGATTTTCGTAAAGAAACCCTCCTTGGTTTTTTCTAAGCCTTTATCCAGCGCTTCCTGCGCTTCCGGGGTCTGCTCTTTCTTCTTGAAAAAATCGAATAATCCCATAATATTAAGATGCCAGAATCTAGTTTTTGTTGGTAAAGGTACTAAATTGACCGTAATTTATTGTTTGCTCAGTATCAAGATCTCAGCTTTCCGCTAAATGGTGATGACGTGCCGGCCAATAGCCGATCATTGATGAAGGACGGTAACAAAAAAAGCCCTTCCAATATGTTATCGGAACGGCTTTTTTATTTCTCAACTTAATAAATTAAGCGTTGCTTTCGGCAACAATCTCTTTTGCAGCTTCCACTGCATCCTTGATATGATCGTTGTGAGCAATTAATTCTTTAAAAGTATAAGCACCTGTTTTCGGTGATCTAACCGCAGTAATTACTTTCGTGTAATCTTTACCTTTACCGGTTTTAAGGGTTGCAACGGTTTTCTTAGCCATTTTCTTTTATTTTTATGCTCTTTCGAGCTGTTGTTATCAAAGATTTATTTAATCTCTTTATGAACGGTTACTTTTTTAAGTACAGGGTTGTATTTTTTCAACTCTAAGCGTTCAGTAGTGTTTTTCTTATTCTTGGTGGAAATATAACGAGACATTCCCGGTAAACCACTTTCTTTATGTTCAGTGCACTCTAAGATTACTTGAACTCTATTACCTTTTTTAGCCATTGTTATTTGTCTTAATGCCGCAATTCTGCGGGATATTTTTTAACAGGATCGATAGATCACTATGCGTGATAACGTAGGAACTAAACGTATCCTTTTTTTATGAACTTATTAATAACTGCAGTAATACCATTTTTGTTGATGGTTTTGATTGCAGAAGTTGAAACTTTCAACGTAATCCAACGGTTTTCTTCCGGGATAAAGAACCTTTTAGTTTGAAGGTTTGGGTAAAATTTACGTTTGGTTTTAACGTTTGAGTTAGAAACGTTATATCCATTCATTGCTGCTTTACCGGTTAAATCACAAATTCTTGACATGACTATATGATGTTCGTTCTATTTTAAAAAACAATTTTCTCAAAGAGTTTGCAAATATCTGAAAATGTTTTTTCTTATGCAAGTGTTTTTTAAAGGATTATAAAAAAAGCAGTTCATCATTGCCACCGTCCAAATAGATGATTGCGTTAGGATATGAAGAGATTCGTCGGCTACCCGTATTTTATAGGTATTAGCACCATAGCTATCATTCCGTAACGTGAAGTTATTGAATAAATCCAAATATTCAACAGATTGATAATGTCGCCTGTTAACTATTTTCTGCCTTACATAAAAAGATACATAAATAATCGCTATGAAGTTCAGTAATCGAACAACACGATCCTGTCTACGCCGATAAATTCTAAACAAAAAAACGCTTACTGAAAGTAATTATTTCCGGTATTATTATTACTTTGCAAAAGGGCAATGCCTAGGAAATAAAACCTTATTTTAAACCATTATTGAATTATGAACGAACCGTTATCGGTTAAACCGACTACTACTAAAGGCTTATGGAAAGTTATTGGAGCCTCTTCACTGGGAACACTTATCGAATGGTATGATTTTTACATCTTTGGCAGTTTGGCCGTTATTATCTCGACGAAATTTTTTCCGGCAGATAATCCAACGGCGGCTTTCCTATCGACATTAGCGACCTTTGCAGCGGGGTTTGTTGTCAGACCTTTCGGGGCTCTCTTTTTTGGTAGGTTAGGCGATATGATCGGTAGGAAGTATACCTTTATGGTAACACTGCTGGTGATGGGCTTATCGACCGTGGCTATTGGATTAATCCCCGAATATAAAACCATTGGATTTTTAGCTCCCATTTTAATTTTACTACTTAGACTTTTACAGGGTTTGGCACTTGGCGGTGAGTATGGTGGAGCAGCTACTTATGTCGCGGAACATGCCGAGCCACATCGGAGGGGAGAAAGGACATCCTGGATACAGACAACAGCTTCTTTCGGCTTATTTATTTCCCTTGCTGTTATTTTGCTAACCCGCAAATGCATGTCCAATGAAGCGTTTATGGACTGGGGCTGGCGGATACCCTTTTTGATCTCGATATTAATGGTTATTGTGAGCTACTTTATCCGAAAGAATATGGATGAATCGCCCTTATTCAAAAAGGTAAAGGCGGAAGGTAAAACTTCTAAAAACCCACTTAAAGAGTCTTTTGGCCACCGATACAACTTTAAATTTGTGCTTTTGGCGCTGTTTGGAGCAGCGATGGGGCAGGGTGTGGTATTTTATACCGGACAATTTTATACACTTTCATTTTTGCAAAGAGTTTGCCACGTCGATTTTGACCAAACAAACTATATATTAGGTATCGCTATTTTTTTAGGTACAGGACTCTTTATCTTTTTTGGTTGGTTATCCGATAAAATTGGTCGAAAGATTGTAATGATGACCGGGATGCTACTGGCTATTCTTACCTATCGGCCAATTTTCGATAAATTGTATCAGTTAGCAGATGTAGGAGAAAAAAAGGAACAAATAGATGCGTTGAAAAATACAATGAAGAGAGAGCCTGTACCGGATGGGGATTTCGGCGCAAAAGAGAGGTTGGTTACTACAATACACAGAGTGTATGAGGATGGCACACAGAAGGATGAAATTAGCAGACAGTACTTGGATCCTATCGATGGCCATATTATTCATCGAGAGGATGTTGTTTCTATTAAATTGGTCACAAAGGATATGTGGATAGCGATTGGACTCATATTTTTGCAGGTTTTATATGTTACCATGGTATATGGTCCAATCGCTGCCTTTTTGGTGGAGATGTTTCCTGTAAAAATCCGCTATACCTCCATGTCTTTACCTTATCATATAGGAAATGGTGTTTTTGGTGGATTGATGCCTACTGTCGCGACTTATCTGGTTGCGAAAGCTCAATCTGCTAACGATGCTGCGCAGGCAGCCGGAAAAGCATTGCCTTTTGACAAACCGTATTTAGAAGGACTTTGGTATCCTATTATTATCATAGGAGTGAGCTTCCTTATTGGGATTGTCTATTTATCGAATAAAAAGACCGAGTAGTTGTTTTTGTTAATCTAATTAGCTATGCGTTACATAAAAAAATATTTAGGTGTTCTTTGGATCGTGCTTGCCGTTGTTTCGGGCTATTATTTAATAGTAAGTCAGGCTATCCCCCAATTTCAAAGTGAAAAACCCGAAGACTTGGTGCCGGCGATTGTTTATACCTTTGTGTTAATGCCGATTATAAGTGGTGGATTGCTTGTGTTCGGATGGTACGCCTTACTCGGAGAGTACGACGATTAGTCGGCTCGTTTTTCCCTTTTCTGTTATTTCAAAATGTGCTTGGCTGAATATAAATAATAATTGGCCGAATCGGATAACTGCTTGATTAAATTGTACATAGTCCCTTGGAAAGGGCAACAAAGATTATTAACTTGGGTGCAAAAAATCAAATATATTTAAAAAGCTAACCGTTTAGAATGCAAAAGGTAGTTCCTGATTCTTTCCATTCTAATCACGCACTAAGGGAATAAACGATAAACTAAACTAAATTAATAACCAATGAATTTAAAAGTTAGGTCATTTGAGGATTACAAGGAAACGTACAAAAAGAGCGTCGAGCGGCCGGAGGAATTTTGGTCAGGCATAGCAGAAGAGTTTAAATGGCGTAAAAAGTGGGATAAAGTATTAAGCTGGGATTTTAAAGGTCCGGATGTTAGGTGGTTTGAAGGTGGGAAATTGAATATTACCGAGAACTGTTTGGATCGTCATATCCAAGAGTTGGGAGATAAACCCGCTATTATTTGGGAACCGAACGATCCGAACGAAAATTATCGTATATTAAGTTATAAACAATTACTTTTCAATGTTGAGCAGTTTGCCAACGTATTAAAAAACAACGACATTGTTAAGGGCGATCGCGTCTGTATCTACCTCCCTATGGTGCCTGAGCTAGCAATTGCCGTATTGGCGTGTGCTCGTATTGGAGCAGTTCATTCGGTTGTTTTTGGTGGATTTTCTGCTCAATCTATTGCTGATCGGATCAATGATGCGCAATGTAAATTGGTGATTACCGCAGATGGCAGTTTTAGAGGCACAAAAGTAATTGAGTTAAAAGACATTGTAGATGATGCCTTGGGACAATGTAAATCAGTGGAAAGAGTGATCGTTCTGACGCGAACACGCACGCCCGTTTCGATGATAAAAGGCCGTGATGTATGGTGGGAAGACGAGATTAAAAAAGTGGAGACACAGGGCAACCCCCATTTTCCGGCAGAGGAGATGGATGCAGAAGATATGTTGTTCATATTGTATACATCCGGTTCAACAGGAAGCCCGAAAGGGGTGGTACATACATGCGGCGGCTATATGGTTTATACCGGCTATACTTTTGCAAATACTTTTCAGTATGAAAGGGGAGACGTGTATTTCTGTACGGCGGACATAGGCTGGATTACCGGACACTCCTATATCGTGTATGGCCCTTTGTCGCAGGGTGCCACCTCCTTAATGTTTGAGGGAATTCCCACCTATCCGGATGCGGGACGTCTTTGGGATATTGTTGAAAAGCACAGGGTTAATATTGTATACACGGCACCAACTGCTATCCGTTCATTGATGGGTTTCGGAGACGAATATGTGGAGGGTAAAGACCTGAGCAGCATTAAAACCCTGGGATCGGTCGGTGAACCCATTAATGAAGAAGCCTGGAAATGGTTCGATGAAAAAGTAGGTCATGGAAAAGCGCCTATCGTAGATACCTATTGGCAAACGGAGACGGGAGGTTTTATTATTAGTCCGATCGCAGGAATTACACCAACGGTACCGAGTTACGCCATGTTTCCGCAACCGGGTATACAATTGGCCTTAATGGATGAAAATGGGAGGGAAATAGAAGGGAATGATGTTAGCGGTAATCTATGCGTTAAATTCCCTTGGCCGGGCATGTTACGAACAACATACGGCGATCATGAACGTTGTAGAAAAACCTATTTTGCTACTTACGAAAATATGTACTTTACAGGGGATGGTTGTTTGCGGGATAAGGATGGGTACTACCGTATTACCGGCCGTGTGGATGACGTACTGAATGTTTCGGGACATCGTATCGGAACGGCGGAGGTAGAAGATGCCATAAACCGTCACAGCGATGTAGTGGAATCAGCCGTTGTGGGGTATCCGCATGCAATTAAAGGACAAGGAATATATGCCTTTGTCGTTGCAGGAGATCATTTAAAAGATGCTGATTTAATGCGGGGAGATATTAATAAAACCGTTTCCCGTATCATTGGAGCCATCGCTAAACCGGAAAAAATCCAGTTTGTTACCGGGTTGCCAAAGACCAGATCAGGGAAGATCATGCGACGGATCCTTCGCAAAATTGCGGAAGGTGACACTTCAAATCTCGGTGATACGACTACTTTGTTAGATCCGGAAGTAGTTGAAGAAATAAAGAAGGGTGCGGAAGCCTTACGTGGATAGGTCAATAACCGTATTTTTAAGCAACGACTTTTGAAGTTGCTAAAACAATTTGCTTCCATGCTTGTTTAACTAGAAAAGAATAAAATTATTTACTTATTAAAAACTAGTCGAAATGAGCAATTTGAAGCTAAAAGGAATGTGGAACGAAGTTAAGGGTAAAGCAAAACAGGCTTATGCCGATTTAACCGATGATGATTTATTGTATGAAGAGGGGAAGGAAGATGAGTTAATTGGGCGTTTGCAAAAGAAGACGGGAAAAACAAGAGATCAGGTGGTGGATTGGTTGAATAACCTGTAGGCTTTACGTTCAGTACTTTAAATAAGAGAGAGGATGGCAATAGATGTCATCCTCTCTTGTTATATATAGCCAGATGTTGGATTCCGTATTCGTTCCTAATAAAGGAACTATTTTTTTAGTCACTTTTATTCGTTGCGGGAGTGCATCAACATGCAAGCCGCAAATTTCTAGGCGATATTTAAAGAGCTTTTACGTTTAATCGGACGTATTATCTTTAGCGGAATGTGCCCCTGTGTGCCGGAAGAATGGCCTTGGAGGATACCGACGCAACGAGCAGCAAAGCATGTGCACAATCGTTCACCTTGCAATATCCAAGCGGATTGAGGAAGTGAAACGGCTCCAATATGCGCCGTAAATGCTTTTGCAATCAGTTGCAAGGTAGCCTACATAGCCTTGGCTTTTGTTCAACTTTTTGTCAAGAAACCTTCCCGTAGGGAAAGCTTGAATGCCTTTAAAAACTAACGAGTGATGAAAAAAGTTGATTAAAAAATAGTTCATTTTACCTTATTATGAGATCGGCAAAATCTGGAATCAACCAGCTTTGGTTATATTTATAAACCAAGGTTTAGTATCTTCGCAACATGACAAAGCAAAAGCCAACAATATTGGTAGTAAACGATGATGGGATTACGGCACCCGGCATTAAGGTGTTAATGGAAGAAATGCAAATGTTGGGAAAGGTAACAGTTGTTGCGCCTGAAAGCCCTCAGTCGGGAATGGGACATGCCATAACCATAGGTAAACCACTCCGTGTTGATCCGGTAAATATATATCCTCATGTTGAGATGTATCGATGCTCCGGAACGCCCGTAGACTGTGTGAAGTTAGCGGTCAACAAGATTTTCAAAGGACGTAAGCCGGATCTTTGTGTATCAGGTATTAACCATGGACTAAATAATTCAATCAACGTATTATATAGCGGAACCATGTCAGCAGCCGTTGAGGGCGCTATAGAAGGTATACCGTCTGTCGGGTTTTCTTATGACGATCATAATTTAGATGCCGATTTTGAAAATTGCAGGCCATTTGTACGGGAAATTGCAAGCCAAGTCTTAAAGAACGGCCTTCAGTTGGGAACGTTGTTGAATGTAAATTTCCCTCAAGGCGCGATTAAAGGAGTGAAGGTATGTAGACAAGCTGATGCAAAATGGGCGGAGGAATTTGAAGAACGTATCGATCCCTATCATCGGCCGTATTATTGGCTTACCGGTAAGTTCGTGTTGAACGATAGGGGAGAAGATACGGACGTATGGGCGCTGAAGCATAACTTTGCGTCTTTGGTACCTGTGCAATTTGATATGACTGCACACCATGCTATCCCTCAGCTGAATTCGTGGTCGTTTGATGTATAGCTTTGTTGAAGTTAAACAGTTGAGCTATTAAGTAGGACAATAGTTGAGGAGTTCATAAGCCAATGTGATGATGGGCCGATGGACTTGTAGCTATAACTGAGACTGACTAACGAGCAGCTGATAGCTGAATAAATATGTTAAAAAAGAATAACCCACTGCTTGGCATTTTGTTAGGTGCTATTGCTCCTTTAATTGCTTTTTTATTTAATGAATATACAAGCTTAGGTAGTAAGTTTGCAGACAAACCGCTGACATTGTATGCCATTGCGGGGGCAGTAAATTTACTTATAGTCAGGTATTGTTATAAACAGCAGGCCTCGAAAACAGGTGGAAGTGTTATGGGGATCACCTTTATTGGTTTGATATTGATTTTATATTTCAAAGGTGGCATAAAGGTTTAAATAGGATACACGATTGATATGAAATATTATATTATCGCGGGCGAGAGCTCCGGTGATTTACATGGAGCTAATCTGATCCGCGAATTAGCGAAACAACAGGGCTCAGATGTCCAATTTAGGGTTGTGGGGGGAGATCGTATGGAGCAAGCGAGCCAACAGAAAGCCGTTTTACATGTGCGGGACATGTCCTTTATGGGTTTTGTTGAAGTGTTATTGAACTTAAAAAGTATTCTTAAAAACTTAAAAATTGTTAAAAAAGACCTCCTCGCATACCGTCCTGACGCCTTGGTTCTGATTGATTTTCCCGGATTTAATTTGAAGATTGCGTCCTTTGCTAAGCAACATAATATAAAGGTTTTCTATTATATCTCGCCGAAAGTTTGGGCCTGGAATACAGGTAGGGTAAAAAAGATCAAACGTATCGTTGATCATATGTTCTGTATCCTCCCTTTTGAAGTCGATTTCTATAAACACTGGAACATGCACGTTGATTATGTAGGGAATCCGCTATTAGATGCAGTCACCTTACATCATCCGGACACGACATTTAAAGCGCGTTATGGATTGGAAGGTAAAAAAATAATTGCACTGCTACCTGGAAGTAGAAAAATGGAGATAAGCAAGCTACTCCCTGAAATGGTGAAGCTCGCTAAACTTTTTCCGGGGCACCAATTTGTAATAGCGGGTGCCCCTAACTTAAATACTCATTTTTACAGGCAATTTCTAGATAATGATAATATACCGCTCGTTTTCGGACAGACATATGATTTATTACAGCATGCAGAAGCAGCAGTTGTTGCCAGTGGAACGGCGACGTTAGAAACGGCTCTGCTAAACGTTCCGCAAGTTGTTGTATATAAAGCAAATGCGTTGTCCATCGTCATCGGGCGGATGGTGATCAAAGTCGATTATATTTCTTTGGTTAATCTGATCATGAATAAAGAGATCGTTAAAGAATTGATACAAAAGGAAGCTAATCATCATACCATTGCCGAAGAATTGGATCAATTACTGAACAATAAGGCTTATCGGGAAGAGATGCTTGCGCAATACAAGTCGCTGCATGAACGGATGGGCCTGCCTGGCGCATCAACAAAAGTAGCACAGTACATATTGCGATATCTTCAGCAAGGCACACCTAAGAGGGTTTCTCATTAAAATTCACGATTTTTAACGTGATGATGGCTATTTTTCAGGCCATTCGCTTACAGCTATTTTTTGAAAGACCATATCGGCTTGACTACTTTCATATAAAATACCAATATGTTGTTCATCCACAGCGGCAATACACGAATATCCTCTGCCTTTCCATTCATCCAAAAGCACCCAGTATTTTTGTGGCCATGTTTGGCCGTCATTAGTGCTAACTTTAATCGTTAAGTGATCTCTATCCGTTTTTGAGTTTGGATTGGAAAACAGTAAAAGATGCCGTTGTTTTCCTGCATCCATAAACGAATGTTTATACAAGCTCGCCATACAAACCGGTTCGGGCAGTGCATGAAAAGCGCTTGGGTGTTGAGTCCATGTCTTGCCCATATCACGGGTTACACAAACGGCCCGGCCGTTGTTGGAGCCTATCTCGCCTTTGTTTTTATTAGCCCGCATATTGAGCATAAGCGATCGGTCTGCAAGTTGTACAACGGCGCATTCAGTCGTCGCTACCTCATTTAAGGCTCTTTTGGCGGTTTGCCATGTTTTTCCGCTATCCTTACTATATGTGATGGTTGAAAATGGCGTGCCTAAAGAATCACGACCCTGAGTGGGAAAAACCAGTGTACCATCGTTCAATACAATGCCATTACCAGGTGCCGGAGCAAAGAGCCACCAATCTTTCTCTTTACACATTTTTGTAATGTTCAGCGGTTTGCTCCAAGTTTTACCATCATCGGTACTTTTAACCAGCATAAATTGTGATGTTTGCTTTATCCCGAATCCAGGTTGAGAGCCCTTGTTTTTCCATTGATGGTTCCAATGGTCGCTGTTTTCCTTTAAACCTTTTACCCACTGTCCATCTTTGTCGATAATACCGTGCATCCACAATGCTGCAATGTAAATGGTATTTGAGTTTTTGTCAACAAGTATGCATGCATCTGATACACCATTAAATTTTTCCGGTAAGCCTCCCCATTTGCCCATATCCATTGCAATTGTTAGAGGCTCCCAGGTTTGTCCACCATTGGTACTTCGACGGAGACCGATATCTATATCTCCTTGTAAGTCGCGAGAGCTTTCTCTGCAGGCATCAAAAATGGCAAGCAAAGTCCCTTTGGGAGTGACGGCCAAACCAGGAATGCGTGCGGTATGTATGCCATTTTCCATGCGCTGATGTATGGCAATGCCGATGCGTTGTTCCATTATTGGACGGTCGGTTATTCTCACATCGGTGGATTCATTAAAGTGTACATCTTCTAATTGGAAAGCTATTTTATGTAGCAAATTGGCTTGATCAGTAAGACGACAGGTGACCCAAAGATAATGTATTCCCGGATTTAGTTCCGTATCACCCTCTAGGGTTATATTGGCTTTAGGATTGGCTTTTTTACCGAAGAGCTTCAGTGCTGTCGACATTTTGTTCAACAGCGTGTCTTTGCCTGTATAGTATACCTCTACAGTATTTAAATCTTGAATAGCTGTTGTGCCTTGTGTTTGCAAGGAGAGAGCTTTAAGCTGATGCGGTTTTGTGCCCTCTATGGTAATTTTGATCCGAAGTACCGGGTTTACCGGTTTTCCAATTAAAATTGGAACTTGAAATTGTGTCTGTTCAATTTGGATAACCGGTTTAGCCATAGACAGATGGAAAAAAATGCCAAACACATAAATTAGTAATGATATTTTGTAAATACTCATGGTTCTTAATCTATCGATTTTTAACCGGAAGTGCTTTCTGCCATCCGTCATCTAACAACTGTTTCAGTGTGATCTTTATGTTATCGTATTGCTTCATTGCCGCTAAGTTTTTTTCTTCTAATCGGCCATTTGCTTGATAACGATAAAGTTCTGTGAATTCAATCGTGCCATTTTTAAAATTACGCCATTCGGTATAACGAAAATCTTTTGTACGTACCGAATAACCCATCACCCTAGGTAGGTTTTTATACATCCAGGGGCGTGGAAATTGGCTAAAGGCCGCCTTTTTCCAAGGTCTTTCCGGAGCTTCCATTAATGGAACCATGCTGAGCCCGTCTAATTCGTCGGGAATGGACAAACCTGCCAGTTGAGCTAAGGTGGGGTACAGGTCGACCGACTCCACAATGCCATCGGTATATACACCTTTATTTTTGATATTAGGTGCGGAAATGATCAATGGGATGCGGGTATCCGACTCAAAATTCGTGCTTTTGCACCAAAGACCGAGTTCACCCAAGTGATAACCGTGGTCGCTCCAAAGCACAATGATCGTGTTATCCATTAAACCTTGCTTGTTCAGTTCATCTAACAGTCTACCGATTTGCATATCGGTATACGTGACGCTGGCATAATAGCCATGGCGTAATTGACGAATTTTATCCGGAGGTATTGGTCCTTCGTCCGGAACGTCTGTATAACCTCTCAGTTCTGTGGAATTATGTAAGGCAATTTCAGGTACATTTTGAGGCGGTGCAGGCTGTTGTGGCATAGGGATTTCATCTCGTTTATAATAATCCCAATATTTTTTTGGAGCCGTAAAAGGTAAATGCGGCCTGCGAAATCCTACCGCTAGAAAAAAGGGTTTATCTTTAATCTCTCTAAGAACTTTTATGGCAGCATTACATACCATACCATCAACGTATGCACTATCAGGTACATTTACACATTCGACAGCTGCCGCTTTCCCCTTGGCTTTGCTGTTTTTTTTAAGCACATATTTATGTCCAACAGTACCCGTTACTGCCATGATCTCAGGAGCCGACCATGAAATCGAATCTTGCGAAGCTGCAGGATCATGATAAATTTTACCAACACACAGCGATTGATAGCCGTTTTCTTTAAAATATTGCGGTAGTGTAACTGCATTTGGAAGGGCCTTGCGGAAGTGGGTCTCTAAGTCCCAAACTTTCGTTACATCAGGCCGTCGTCCAGTTAATAAAGAGGCACGCGAAGGCCCGCAAACAGCTTGTTGGCAATAGGCATTGTTAAAAACAATGCCATTTTTTGCTAAACGGTCAATGTTAGGCGTTATGATCACTGAATCACCATAACATCCCAACTGATTTCTTAGATCATCAACGGCTATAAATAAAACATTGACTTTTTTAGCAGTTGTCGACCGCGGTAATATTTGTGCATAAAGATTTGGAACTACCATCAATACCAGCATAGTAATGATAACTGTAGTCATTTTCTTGATCTCGGACATCATACCCTCTAATTTAGCGATTAACTCAAAAGTAGATTATTTTTATACTTGTATTAATAGCCAGGTGTTTGGATAATGTTGGGATTCGTGTTAATCGAGTTGTTGTGAACCGGCCAAAGGAGAATATTCTGTTCGTTTTCGCGACCTACTAAACTAGGAACATCGCTGAACACAACACCAAATCGAATCAGATCCCACCAGATTTTCCCTTCAGCTACGAACTCTTTCTTCCGTTCGTTCAGAATCGCCCGATCTACTTGCTGTTTTGATAATATAGTAGGATAAAAATTAGTTATACCATAAGCTCGTAGGCTAACGGCGTTAAGCCGTTCAATCGCCAGGGCCGAATTACCCAAAGCGTTTTCAATTTCGGCACTCATCAGTAAGGCATCCGCGTATCGGTAAACGATAATGTCCGAATCAAAAACGCGAGTTTGATTCTGCCAGCTACCCGCATACTTATTGATCCATTGAAAAGTTGCATTCTTCGGTTCATCAAAAAAAGTTTCAAAACTTACGTTTGTCCGTTGATCATCTGCATTTTCCGACAGGAAGTCCTTATATTCATCCGTTAAGAAAATCCATTGTTGATGACTACCTACCTTAATCGGATTTTCTATGTATTGTGCCGATATGTATTGTAAAGGTACTAGGTGATCCGCAGGATAGCCGCCTGTATACTCATCCATTACAAAGCTCCATGCAAATATGATTTCTTGGTTAAGTTTGTTTTTGAACACACTTGAAAAATCATTCATTAATGTATAATTGGAGTTGTTCAAAACGACATCAATGGCTTGCTTTGCTGAATTTAAGGCTGCATCACCTCCGTTCCTCACCTTAGCGATCCACAAATAGTAATCTGCTTGCAATAGATTGATCGCTCCCTTTGATGCTAAATTGCGGTCGGTCACGTTTTCAGGCATGAGCGAATTAGCCGCTTCCAGGTCGACTTTCACCTGCTCGAACACACGGTCGGCGGGCTCTCGGGAAGGATAG
This sequence comes from Olivibacter sp. SA151, assembly GCF_054130995.1. Lineage (NCBI taxonomy): Bacteria > Pseudomonadati > Bacteroidota > Sphingobacteriia > Sphingobacteriales > Sphingobacteriaceae > Olivibacter > Olivibacter sp. SA151. The sequence continues at coordinate 1,594,317 of NZ_CP096391.1, forward strand.
AGGCCTTCTTGTTCACCGGACTCGAATCCATCGATTAATACAGGCGCATCTCCCCAAACGCGGCCAATCCAGTAATAACAAAACGCGCGAACAAATAGCGCGTTGGCTAGCACCTTGTTCTTGTCTGCTTCGTCAGCAAAGGAAATGGTAGGCGTATATTTCAGGATAAGATTGCAATCGTTGATTGTCGTATACAGGTTTTGCCAGTTAGCATGCGTGTGTGAACTGTTCAATTGATTGGTAAACGGGTCACTATAAGTTGCATTGGTGGCCAAACCCTTTCCCCATAGGCCAGATCGGTACTCTCCCCAGAAAATATAAGCATCCGCAAAAGAGGAACGCATTTTATTGTACACGCCATACATTGCCGCAGTGGCATCCCCTTCATCCGCCCACATGGCGGGGGCTGTAATAGCGCTTTTTTGATCAACATCCAATTTGTCATGGCATGCTTGCATTACGAGCGAGCTGACCATTATAGAGATTAGATAATATCGTTTGATTTTCATAATGTTTAGATTTACAGGGTGATTTTAGCGCCAATCGAAAATCTTCTGATTGGAGGATAGTTGTAATATGCACTGCCACTGGCATTACTATACGTAGTAGAAGCGCCTACTTCCGGTGAAATGCCCGTGCCCCGCACAGCGGAGAAATAATGCAGATTATTGCCGGAAAGGGTAAGAACCATGCTTTTTACCCCCAATTTGCTGAAAACGCTCTCGGGTAGACGATATTGTAGGGTTACTTCCCGGATACAGAGGTAATCTCCTTTGTAATTGAAGACGTTAGACGTTCTCGAAAAGTTCGAATTACCGGCATCCGGATCGTTCGCCGTAAACCGGGCATATTTCGTGTCATCACCTTCTTGCTTCCATGTCTCCTTCACTCTGTCCACAAGTGTATAATTGTTGGCGAAGGTATTCATGAAATAGCGCATATACGCATTATGGTTGATGGAATGACCCAATGCCCAATCCACAAAGATATTTAGACTAAAGTTTTTGTAAGAAAAGGAGTTGTTCAATCCACCGGTAGTGTGTGGCACCGTTACGCCTAGCTCAAATTGGTCCATATTATTGATTCGTCCATCACCGTTACGATCCACCCATTCATAGTCGCCGGGCAGCTTGCGTCCGCGAACGCTCTTTCCGTCTGCAGGATCCCAGCCTCGAGCGCTCTCATCATATCGTGCATTTGCCGCTTGTTCGGCGTTTTGAAGGATATGATCTACCATATAACCGTAATATCTATACAAAGGTTCCCCTTCAGCCGTACCACCATAAGCTGTCCCATCCGATAAAGTGATTCCACCGATACGATTCCGATCACGGCCATTGTCGGGCAATTCAAGTACTTTATTCTTGACAAAGCTCCAGGTAAGCTTAGAATCCCACGAAAAGGCATCCGTCTGAATGTTTCGTGATGACAATTCAAGATCATAACCATAGAACCGTACCTTACCGACATTGGTTTGCACATTATTAAACCCGGAAGTATTGGGCAGCTCCATGCTGAAAAGAAGATCTTCCGTGATTTTGTTGAAATAATCGGCGCTGATTGAAATCCGACTGTTAACAACATTCAGATCGAAACCTGCATCGAACTGCGTAGAGGTTTCCCAAGTCAGTTTTCTGTTTTGCATAATATTCGGCAGAATACCCGCATTTCCGTTATATCGTGCATCGGTGGCGAAGCGACCCAGGGCATCGTATAATCCGATGGAGTTATTACCTGTTTGCCCGTAACTTGCCCGCAACTTTAGGTAGTTAATCAATCGGTTGTCTCTTAGGAAATTTTCATCCGACATAATCCAACCACCGGATACACCCGGAAAAAAGCCCCAGCGATTTTCTTTTGCAAATAAGGACGACCCATCCATTCGGAAGGTGGCCATCAGCAGGTATTTTTGTTTAAAATTGTAAGACAACCGCCCAAAATAACCGATAAGGACCTGTTTGTCAAAATTACTGTCCGCACCGGTTTTGTTCGGCCCGGCAGTAAGTGTGGGTACTTTATCCGAGCTAGCGCCCGTGGCGCTGGCGGAAAATCCTTTGTTATCTGTAACCTGATAAGAGTAACCTGCCATTCCGGACACGGTATGTTTGCTGTCAAAAGTCTCGTCATAAGAAAGATAGGCATCCAGTTTTGTTCGTTCCAGCTCTCCGAATTCCGCTTTAGTGGTCCGAAGGCCACTGAATTCGTGAGCTTTCTCAAAATAGTCATATTGCGTTACATGGCTATAATTAGAAACTTGAATATTGGCCTTTAATTGGTCTAAAATCCGGTAATTTAATCCTCCAATCAACGAAAGTCGTTTGTCTTTATTTGCTACATCCCGTGTGTAGTCCCACCAAACCGGGTTTGGCGAGCTGGCATTATAGCCAGGTGTTGGCCGTCCATCAGCATAGTATACTTTCTGGGTAGGGGGAGTGGCTAGGCCTCTGGCAATCACGTTCATCTGGTTCTCGAACTGACTTGACTGTGTTGATGAGAAGTCAAAAACGGTGTTCAGCGTAAGTCGATCGGATATTTTTACATCAGTCTTTGCGCGCGCACTATAACGTTTATAACCGGTCCCTAAGGCTACGCCCGCGTCATCCGTATAACCTCCGCTCGCTGCATAGCGAAGAAATTCATTACCGCCATCTACACCCAGGTAGTAATTTTGCCAAAGCGCTTCGCGGAACATCAGCGATTGGTAATCGTTATCCTGATAGATTAAAGTTTTACTTGGATCCAATGGATCCGGCATCGAATGATACCCTGCAGGCACAGCTTCACCCTCCCTTAGGTATCGAGTGGAATAAAGCGAATTTTCATCATTGCCCGAACTGGCCGAATATCCCGAGGCGTTGTTGTACTCAGGGGTCGGACTCAAGGCCACAGCGGGCCTTACCGTATTGATATAGTCGCGCGCGTTCATGAAGTCAATTAGCGTTTCCGGCTCCTGATATGCAAGGCTTGCGTCAAAAGTGATCATTGGCGTTTGTGAAGCTGAACCTTTTTTCGTAGTAATCAGCACGACCCCATTGGATGCGCGTGATCCATATATGGCAGTCGAAGCAGCATCTTTCAGTACTTCAATTGATTCAACATCATTGGGATTGATCCCCGAGAAAGCTCGTTCTACTCCATCCACCAAGACTAACGGATCGTTTGATTTATTAATGGACGAGCCCCCACGTATCCGAAAAACGGCATCTGCTCCCGGCGTATTGTTAGATTGATACACCCGTGCGCCGGCAACTTTCCCCCTCAATCCTTCTCCCACTGTGCTGATGGGAATGTCTCGCAAAACTTCTCCTTCAATTTTTGTAATCGCCGAAGTAATTGTTCTGCGGGATTGTGTACCATAACCAACCACTACCACTTCATCTAAATTTTCATGTGTCTCGGTCAGCGTGATGATAACTTCATTGGAAGCCGGGATTGCAGTTTCTTTTGTTTCAAAACCAATGGTTGAAAAAACAAGTGTTCCACCTGAAGAGGGAACGTCGATACGAAATGCACCGCCTTCATTCGTGGTGGCTTTTACAGCCGAACCCTTAAGTGAGACGGTCACCCCTTCTAACGGCTTTCCGTCAGCCCCACTGACAGTGCCGGTAACCTTTCTGTCTTGTGCGACTGCAAGTTGCGTTGCAAAAGCAGTGCAATACAAAAAAATAATGAATAACAAACGAACCTTCATAACATCGTGTTAAGTTTACTAATTGGAATTGGTTATTATGTAGAACATATAAACAAATATAATAGACTTAATTCCGTATTTCAAAACTTTTGTTAAAAAATCGAAAGTGGATTTTTTGTAGTGAAGGAATGTCTATTAAAAATTGCTTATAACTGGTTTTTTAGTTCTTATGTAGAACATATTTCAAATATACGATATATCCGATCAAAACAAAAAAATGTGTAGATCTTATTTTTTTGAGAAAGAAGTGAAAGAGTTAACAATTACGCCATTTACCAAGCATATGACGAATTTCCTAGACTCAAGCAATTACAGTTGTACATTCAGGCCCATATAATAATTGCGTGGCATCGCTGCGTTGTAATAGCGCCCACCAAAGGCATTAATGTCATTTCCCAAGCTGTAATTTTCGTTCAATAAATTATCAATTCCAGCAAATAGTTGGAGTCTGGTTGTTCCGAAGATTGATTTTTCCCAGCTAAGTTTGCTTTGTACTAAGTGATATCTTTTTGCATAAGCTGTATTGGCATCGTTCAAAGGGATGGAAGAGGTATAATTATGTTGAAGATAAAAACTGAATTTTTTTGGGAAAAGTATGTGCATTCCGCTCACTACAGTCTCTCCGGGTACTCCTGTTAGTTTATTCCCGGAATAGTTATTTCCATTATCGCGGTAATCATCAAACCTAAAGTGACTCCATGTAAAGTTGCTTGAAAGACGCAATCCATTAATAAACCGATGCGTATCGGGTTGTAAGATCCACGCACTTACAGCGGCCTCCACACCCCGTTGTTTAACGCCTCCTGCATTGGTAAAAAACTCTTCTCCATTTTCATTGCTTAAACGTACGATCGCATCCTGCATTCGATAGCTGAACACTGAAATATCCAATTGGAATCTATTGCTGCTGCTCTGCCATCTGACGCCGGTTTCTTTGTTCCAACCTGTCTCCGGCTGTAGTGCGGTGTTAATAATTTTATCCGAGGATCTTACTTCCGCAGCAGTAGGTGGAGAAAAGCCTCTTCCAACAGAAGCTCTCCAGCTGATAGCTGGCGTAATTAAATAAGAGGCTGCCACCCTCGGCATCCACGTTGGTTTAAAATCCACTATTTGATACTGATCATTGGTCTCTGGGAAAAGACCTTTGTAAGCATATTTATAATAGTTAAGACTTAAGGCGGCTTCTATATTCAGCCGCTTTGCTAAGTCGCCTGAAAAACGGACAAAGTAAAAGTGTTGATAATTTTTAAGCGCGTCTCCGGCTTGTTCCTTTCCCTGCACACCTCCATTATTGTCGAAATTAAGTATATCGGCTTTACTTTGCTGCCATTCTATGCCTGCATCTGCTTGCCAAGTGAAATTTGAGTGAAATTGGCCGGTATAAGAGAAATAGGAACGCACTCCATAATTATGTTCATATCTTTTTTCAAAGTTCGTTATAAAAGGATTTTTAAAATCGGTATACGATCCGAATACAGAAAATACGTGCTTAAGATGACTTGTTAAGAAGGCATCGTGAATAAGACCTCCCAAAAGGGTGTTGTTGTAAATCGCTGCTTGCTGTTGTGTAGCTCCGGGATTAGGGCCTGCGGCTGGTCTTGCCTGCTTGGGATTTTCTGCATATTGTGCTTCAGTAAGTCCTCCCGGTGTTCTGTAAGCCATACTGGAGTATAGACCGATAAAACGTAATTCGTTCTTTTCGGTATATTTGAAACGTTGGGCAGTTTGTATAAAGTGTCGATGACTGGCGGTATTTTCGCGATATCCGTCTGATCGTTGATAAGCATAATCTAAGCCTACATTATACTTGTTGTTGACCACATAATTGCCGGTAAGGTGATGATGGAACAATCCATAAGAGCCTGCGCTTTCTCTTATACCCCATGTGGTGGAGGGGTTACTTTGCAGTCCATTCGGTGTCATAATAACTACTCCGCCTGAGTTTGCACCAAATAAGCTCCCATCTGGTCCCTTTAAAATGGTAATATTATGAAGTGTAGATGGGTCGATGGAATTCAAATAGGTGTTGCCACTGGCATCGGTTAAGGGCACTTCGTCTACGTATATTTTAACGTTTCTTACACCAAAGGGAGACCGCAGTAAGCTCCCTCGGATCGACAGTCGGTAGCTACCGGGCGAGCGTTCCTCCATGCGCACACCGGGAATTGTGTTAAAAGCCGGTAGCAAGGTGGTCCCCTGTTGCAAATTCAATAATTCTTTATCAATGAGACCAACAGAACTTGTCAGTTGAAGATAGGGCTGTGTTCTTAAGTAAGCTCTTACGGAAGCCGTAGGTAACTGACGTAAGGTATCAGGTGTTTTTTCTTGTGCGCGGCTTTCTTCAATAGATGATAGGCAAAGGCTTAGAAAAAGTAATGCAAAAAAACTAAATTTCATTTTTTGTCTCAGGATATTAAACTAAAGTAGTAAAAGCTCGTCAAATAAGCAATCGTAGACTTATTATTAAATCGTATCTTTATGAATAGACTGTTTTCCCTTCTTGGTTTGACATTTCTGTTTTCTTCCTGTTCGACCTATTATGTGAGTAAATTAAATAGCCCTGATCTAAATAAGAACGATGAAACGGGTGTGTTCGTTTTTGAAAACGATTCTGTACAAGTTACTTATAATTTTTTCGGAGAGAACGCGCCGGTTACCATTGACGTATATAATAAACTAAAGGAACCCCTTTATATCGACTGGCAGCGATCGGCATTGATTGTTGGTGACCAAGCAACCAGTTACGTAGGAGACAACCTGGTTATTAAGGGACGCAGTTTGTCTACCGGTTCGAGTTACCGCACTTTCGATGATTGGCGTACGTCACTAAGTGAGGGTGCCTTTGCCGGTACGGCAACTGTTCCGCAAAGCTTAACATTTATACCACCTCATTCGAAGATAAAACAGACCAAATTGAAACTCGCTAATTTGTTTTATGAAAATATAGCTGACTCAAGCTATAGAAGTGTCGACCTTGCAACGATTGATGGGGCGATGCGAAAAATTAAAGTAAGAAATTACACGCAAGAAAACACACCCCTTACCCTCAGAAGCTATCTAACAATGTATGTGCGTGACGATAAAACCGAAAAAACGAAACGAATGGTCTTCGAACAGAATTTTTATGTAAATCAAGTATCGAAGCTCGGGATAAGCCCTGCCAATCTTTTAAGCTTTAAAAGCAAAAGAGGAGATACTTTCTTTAACAAGAAGACAAAGGGGCGGGGCGTTGCATTAGTAACTGCTGCAGTGGCTATTGGTACGCTGGGATATGTCGCTAACGAAAGAAACGAAACAGCGCGGTCTATTGATTGAGTAAGGATTCGTTCTTTACCAATAGCACTTCATCTTGTTTGATGAATAGGTAACCAAATTCATAACAGAAAAAATACCTGCTTCCTTTGGCGGTATTGAGTATATGCGTATAATGTTTGAAATCAAAACCCATGTTTGAAAGGTCCTCTTTGAGGACCTTTTTCATTCCGTTGGGATTGAGATCCATTATTATCCGCCTATTCCTTTTGAGTATAGCGTTTATGCGACGAACATAGTTCTGATCTTGAGTTTTCAGTTTATTGTTGAAATTACTTCGGCAGGCATCGTTGCAAAACTTTTTATCTGAACGACCGATTAAAGGCTCCTGGCAATCTAAACAAAACCGATTCATAGTTAAATGCGCGATTAGTGTTGCTCAATAGGCTGAATGTTGCAATATACCAAAATAAACAACGAATGCTACGGCGCGACTAGAGAATGAATAAACTGAACAATTTAAATTTTTCGATTTCATCCTGAAAATTATCCGGTGTTTGCTCACTCTACTTTCAATATAACATATCTTTTTATACCTATCGGCATTTTCCATTCTACCTGATCACCTTCTTTAAATCCGATTAGGGCAGAACCCATGGGGGTAAGAACAGATATTTTCTGTTGCTTCATATCGGCCAAGTCGGGAGTTACGATACGAAATACCATGGTGTTTTGGCTATCGAGATCTTTTACCATAACTTGCGAATTGAGTTTCACCCGTTCCTTTTCAATGGCATCTTTTGCAAGAACCTTTGCTCGCCCTAACTCATAAGCCAGCGACATGGTCTGGTCGGGATTATTGGAAGGTCTTACGTGTTTGATGAGTACATTATAGTCTTCCTCGGATAATACAACTTGATTTTTTAGATTATTCATATTCTTTATAGTTTTATAGATAGCAAAATTAAATTGAACGAAATTGCAGAAGCTCATCAATCAGGATGAGCTTAGAAAAATTATTGAATGCTAAGTGATTTTTCCCCGAGACTAAGTGGATTTCTTGAAAGGGAAGTCCGGGGTTTGCATGTGGAATTCCTTAAGACTGGAAAAACGGTAAAAACTTTCCATACAACGATGAATTGTATAGAAGGAGATCTTCCCTAAATGACCTTGTAATGTCTTTTCCACAATAGCAAAGCTATGTAAAATTTGTAGGAAAGACAATAGTTTCCTGCAACGATTCAGTAATAACAGTAAGGGAATCATTTATCCCTGTTTCACTGAACACGTAGGGTGATGGTGTACTTTAAAATTAACTGAGTTAGCGATAAAACAAAGTTCATTTGCTTTCTTATGAAGGGCGATTGCCATTTTTATCATATCTTCTTCGGCGATAATCACACTTGGGTGAAGGTGAGCCTCGCTGAAAGCGCCTCCACCTTCATTTGTTTCAATCATGGATGCCGTCGCATCATCCGTATACGCTAGAACTGTTATCTTGGCCTCTGCGCATAGATGCAAATACCACAGCATATGACAGCTCGATAAGGATGCGAGCAAAAGCTCTTCGGGATTATATTTAGTACGATCCCCTCTAAAAGCGGGATCGGAAGAGCCTTCTATAACTACTTTTTGATTAACAGCTATTTTATAACTTCTATCATATGCACTATAGTTCGCCGTACCTTTCCCCAAATTACCCGTCCATTCCGTTTGAAGTCGGTATTGATGTGTTTTCTGCATGGTGGAAAATATAAATAAAATACAGCTCGTTTGTAAGCCGGTTTCTTTAGAACAAATGATCTGTTAACTTTCGATAATACCTTTAAGGTTGGCCGGAGAATAGTTGATCGACTTCAAGGTCTTGCGGTCTTCCGTTCTATATACCAAGTATAGATCTTCCTGTTGCTCGTAAAAACAGTCGACACCTTTGTTTTTATAATGAAGTACCGTTGCCTCGGCTTCTTCTATACTTTTGCAGGCTTTGCTCATGTTTGAACGTTGGACCTCGTCAAAAAGTGTCTTGAACTTTTCTGCTAAACCAAATTCAAGAATAGCTCCTGACAGCACATATTGAATATCGCAAAGCGCATCCGCAACTTCTACAATGTCGTTGTTTTGGATAGCCTCTTCTAATTCTTTCAATTCTTCGGCAATGAGTGAAACACGTAGTTTGCAACGTTGTTCACTGGGAATTGTGGGATCTTCAAGAATAGGATGTTTAAATGTTTTATGAAATTCTGCGACCGAGGTAAGCGTTATGGGATCCTGCATGATGATAATAAAATTTTTTTCAAACATAAAAAAAATGGAGGAAATCACGGCAATCAATAAGTGATCTCACGGAAAGATTTATTGGTCGTTTTCGGTTTCTTTAACCGTTTATAAACGGATATAAACGGATATACCCGTTTATTATACGACTAGATCATGGAGCTGTGCGAAATTTGTGGGTACATACAGTTTTTCAAATTAATCAATAATTATGAGCACTTTAAAAAACAGCGTAAGATTGACAGGCTTTTTAGGGAATAAACCTGTTATTAAAAAATTTGGCGATAACAAATGTTTAGCGCGTGTATCACTTGCAACCAACGAGCGTTACAAAAATCAGGAAGGAGAATGGTTAACGGATACTCAATGGCATCAACTGGTTTTTTGGGGGAAAGAAGCTTCCTTTGTTGAAAAAAGTTTGGATAAGGGAAGTGAAATATCCATCGAAGGAAGATTAATCAATCGAAGCTACACGGATAAAGAAGGGGTAATCAGATATGCCACGGAAATCGTTGTCAATGAGGTGCAGGCAATTCGTAAGATGGAAACGCATTCTGAATAGCTATCGGAGCATTGTCCCGCTACGGTCCTAGTGGGACAATTGCATAAAAATTAAATGTTTTTTGTATTAAAACTCTTACGAGTATACGGGCCGGGAACAGCATGATCCCCCTCTTTGAATACAAAATTTACCACTTTAATATTTGCTAAGTCAGTAAAAGCATACGTTGCTTCTGCCAGGTAAGTAAGAGCACCGGTTGTTCCCATTTGCTGCGTCAAAAAAGTAGCATTTGGAATATTGACTAATAACGTATCGTGACTGGTTTTTCCAAGTTCTAATTTAATTTCAGGGTATTTGATATTTAGTGCTTCAGCAAGTTCTTCTTTATTTAAAGGAACTTTACTCTTCTGTGGATTCGCCTGTAGCTCTATGCGTGTTGTATTTGAGTCAACAACAGCAATAAAGGGCAAGGTCAGCGTTTTGCTCGCTGAGGAAATAGTTTTCGCTGTATCAACGGTGTCTGAGCTAGTTCGATTAGCTTTATTCTCTTGTTCGTTTCGACAAGCGAAAATTAAAAAGGACATCATTGTTATAATGATAATTCTTGTGAATGACTTTTTTACTCTCATGTGATTTTTACTAAAGTCCAAAAATTCCTTTTGATACTGACTTGCAAGCGTCTAGAACTTGCAGATCATCATTGCATTTTATGGTGTTGTAACCGCCACCGGTAATACTTTCCCATTAAAAAACTTATGTCCGGTCAATGCAAAATCCGCAATATATTTACCCATTTCAAAAGCAGCAATCGGTGATTGGTAATCAGGGAACGCTTTTTCAAGCATTTCTGTTTGTGCCGACCCCAGTGCGAGACAGTTGATGTGAATCTTTCTCTCTGCAAATTCAACGGCCAAGCACTCTGTCAGTGTATGAAGTGCCGCTTTACTCGCCGAGTAGGCTGCCAGGCCTGGAAATTTTACGCTACCCTGAAATCCGCCCATGCTGCCGATATTTAAGATATGGCTTCCAGCCGGCATGATTGGACAAAGGTGCTTAATCATTTTTACATGTCCTAAAACATTTGTTTGTAACATTTCTGCAAAATCAATCGTGCTCGTTTCTTCAAAAGATTTATTGATGAGAACCCCGGCGTTGTTAATTAATATATCAACATGACCTATTTTTTCTACAATAAACGGCAACAGACCCGACTCATAGTCATCATGGACGATGTCAAATCTTGCCGGATATATATTGCAATCGGGATTTAGACCTTTAGCTATTTCGAACAGCTTTTTTAGCTTATCATGTGATCGGGCCAAAGCCACGACATGATGTTCATTTCGTAAGATTAGCTCCAAAACGGCTTCAAATCCTACACCGCTGCTCGCACCCGTTATTACTATATTCATATTTAACACTAGTTTTCACCTACTATGCACTACATTCCAGTGCTGTAAATGTTTATATAAAGTTAATATTCTTTTCCTTAGTCGGCTAAATCTATCTCATTGGTTTCGGGAAGCTTTTCCTCTCCCAAGGCTTTCGGATGAAAGGTGAAATAGGAGCCCAGCAAGGATATAATTGCTGATATAAAGTATGATATTAAACTGATCAAGATCGCACGGTGGGAGTCTAAATGGAAAAAATCTGACCCATACATAAATACGACTTCCCTTGCTCCTAATCCGCCTATTGACAAAGGAATCACCGCAACAATTTGCGAAAGCAAAAAGAGCAATAGGTAAGGAGAGAATTTGCCTTCGAAATGTAGTCCATACAAAATGCATATCGCGCAAATTACCTGTAGTGATTGAACACCCAATGCCTTGAGGTGCTTGAAAGTAAATGAATAGGCATAGTCATTAAAAAATCGGCGCATAATTAAATAATATATAATCGTTCCGATGATGACTACGAGAATGGGGATCCAATTGGGAATGCCAAGTTTTGGAATGAAAATAACGAGTGCAGCAGTTATCAGACAGAGAGCCCATAAACCACTTAGTCTGTCAAAAAAAACGCATGACAGTAACTTTCTTCCTTTTACTTGATATTTTTTACGCAAAAAGTATATTTTGTAACCATCGCCACCTATACCACCGGGTAATGATATGTTATAGAACATACCCAACAAGTACAATTTGAAATTGTATAACTCCGGAAGATTGAGGTTAATGCCTTTGAAAAACGTATTTAGTCGCCATGCGGAGATAACAATCGAAATAAAGAAGCTCAAAAAGCCAAGGAAGAGAAACAAAGGGTCAGATTTTGTGAAAACTTCCTTCAAGTCGTTCAAACTTACTTTAGTAAATACTAAATATAAGGCCAGGGCGGTAACGGCAAATTTTAAGAGTAATTTGGAAGTAGTCCAGAGTGTCTGTTTGGTCATTGGGGCTATTTATAGATCAGAGGAGCTAAGCGGATAAAGAGCATGATTACATAAATGATCAGAAGTAAGGTGTTTAGCGAGAGCATCCAGTTGAGGTCTGTTTTTTCGTGGCGAGCCCTTCCTGTTAAGATTAATAAGGTTAAAAAGCTTAAAAATAAGATTAACGGAAATACAAAGACCCATTTGTTTTCAATATACACGTAAGTAGTTTCCATTTTTGCGCCGATCTCATCGTCTACAAAAACAGGGATAACAGCTGCTGCCAGGATAAGGATAAAAAGGCGTACCAATAATTTGGAAACAAATTTACTTATGGTATGATTTTTGGATATGGATTTCTTAGAACTAGACTTCATGTACTTATTTTGTTATTTTTTTGCAGCTGCCTATAATTAAATCGAGCGATAATAATTTTAAAAAGCTGCACAATGCTATATATTTGCGTTGCGTTTTTTATTACTGAAACCTTTACAAAGGAAACAAATGTACAACTTTATTGTATTAAGATTAAAATCTATCACTAAAGAATAAACGGCTATCGGATGCGATTCGTATCGCAATCGGAGTAATCTTTAGTGAGTACTTTACCATTAATAACTAGTAAGAATGAAAACAACTTTGAAACTTTTAATTTTAGTACCCTTTCTGTTCTTTTTCGTTGGTTGTTCATCCTCGAAACAAGCAGTATCGTCATCCTCGCCTAGTTCCGGACAATGGAAGAGAGGTGTGAAGGGACAATGGGTACTTAATAGTGTTGAGAAAAAGAACTTTCCCTCAGGCGCTAATGTGAAGCGTATTTTTGATGAAGCACCGATTGATTGCTTTATAGGAAGTACTTGGAACTTGATCGCTAATGGAAAAGGCACCATTACGTTCTCAACTGATGGTGAACTTTGCGCACCTGGTGCAACACGAGACATTTTTTGGTCGATTTATGAACCTGAAAATGGGGGAGAGGCTCAATTTCAATTTAAAAAGCTTTATCCCGGAGAAAAAGCTAAAAATGTAACTGAAGGTTACCGGTTGGATTTGGCTTATGCAGATGAGCAAACATTTACTTTACAAATGCCCGTAAATACGGGAGGTAATAACGACTCGTTTTTGGAATTTAAATTCAGTAAACGCTAAGTTAGCTTAATAAAGATTTTACAAAGCTCTGTAAGTAATTAATTTACAGGGCTTTTATTCTTTTTTGGGTATCGTGAATAAGCACATTTTACCACGAACCTTCCAATATATCAACCTCTTCTTGTAGTTTGTTTCCTAAAATTCTACATTTACGGCCCTAAACATATTTCACACATGCTAAAATTTAATATGAAAACGCTCGTCGTTGCCGCGGCCTTCTTTATCGCAGGCAGTGGGCAGAGCTTTGCACAAGACAATCTGGTGAAGGCGCTTCAGAACAACCGAAGCGACAGCAGTAAATTCGGATTTAAGTTTACAGAAGTAATCAACCTGCAAAATACATCTGTAAAGAATCAAGGGTCATCGGGTACATGTTGGAGTTATTCAGGAAATTCCTTCCTTGAGTCTGAAATGATCAGAAATGGGCGAGAGCCGGTAGAAATATCTCAATTATTTACCGCAAGAAATGTATATATTGAGAAAGGCAAAAATTATGTTCGTTTACATGGTGGTTTGAGTTTGGGCGAAGGCGGGCAACTGCACGATGTGATCAATATGTATCGTAAATATGGTGCGGTGCCTCGTGACGTATATACCGGATTAAATTATGGAACGGAGGGGAACAAGTTGGCAGAAATGAGCGCGATGACAGATGCTATATTAGCTGCGGTTGTGAAAAATCCGAATGGTAAGTTAACGCCCAATTGGATCAGTGCCTATACCAATACAATTGATACTTATTTAGGGAAAGTTCCTGAAACGTTCAATTACAAAGGGAAAAGTTATACACCAAAATCCTTTGCTAAAGAAGTGATCGGCTTAAATGCGGATGACTATATAGAGCTTTCTTCTTTTAAAGACCATCCTTATTATAGTAAATTTACGCTTCTGATTCCGGACAATTGGTCTTTTGATCAAGTTTATAATGTTTCAATGACCGATATCACTGCTATTATCGATCATGCATTAAAAAATGGGTATACGGTAGGTTGGGCTACAGATGTAAGTGAGAAAGGGTTCAGTTGGAAAAACGGCGTGGCTTATGTGCCCGAGAAAGCTTATGAAAAAATGACGGAGGAAGAGAAGGCAACTATGTTCAATGGTCCGAAGCCTGAACTGGCCATAACGGAAGATTTGAGGCAACAAGCTTTTGACGATTATTCTACCACGGATGATCATGGAATGCATATCGTGGGTTTAGCCAAAGATCAAAATGGTAAGGAGTATTATATAGTGAAAAATTCGTGGGGTGTATCAAACGATTATAACGGTTATCTTTACGTGACCAAAGCCTTTGTCCAATTTAAAACCACTGCGTTTATGTTGCACAAAGGGGGCTTGCCTAAAGATATAGCTAAAAAATTAGGATTGTAGCTTGTTCAATTATGCTGCTTAGAAAAAAAGCGCCTATCGACAAATGCGATAGGCGCTTTTTTCTTAGCCTTGGGGAGTTCCCGAAAATAGCTTTTCGATATTGTTTAAGGCGTCTTCCAAAGACTTTGCTTGTTTGCTTTGTTTATACTCTTTAGCAAGTTCCGCTGAACTGTAGATAATCTGTGTGCCGATTTGAATATTTTGCATTTCTAAATTGGGCTTTGTGTTTGCAATTGCGATGTAATACCGCAGAAGCTCATCTACATATTTGCCATTTTGTTCCAAGAGTGCATTTGCTTTATCAGTCATACCAACCTGATACAATTGTCGAGACAAGAAATATAGCACCCTTGATTGGCCAAGTGAGTAAATACGTTTCGGAACCACAGCTAAGCATCTTTCCAATACCTTTTTAGCTTCCTCCTTGCGTCCATCTTCATATAAAGTCTGGCTAAGTGTACTGAAGTTGTTGATAATCAAAGAAAGCATTCCATAAGACTCATGATCAAGATAACGTGCCTTGGCCATATTGCCCCATACAAATTTATTCATCGTATTATCATAGAGGGCATCGACATTTACAGTTTCTCCCATCCGCATCTGCTCTTCCGTCTTATTAAATTTAACCGGCATGAGTCGTAATGCGAAACCTTCATTAATCAGGTAGTTGTCAAGGCCCAAATAGTTACTGTTAGGTACGGTTGTAGCAAAATAGATCGGCCGTTTCCAGTTGTTATGTACCAAAATATCAAACATGGCCAATTCTGCTTTAGATACAAAATCCTTATTATAGGTCCAAACCATTGTATCCACAATATTATTATCCCATTTTGTAGGAACTACCTTGTTTTTCAAAACGTCAGCCTTATTTACCGTCAGTTTAAAGTTTTTGGTAAACAGATAATTTGACCGACTACCATCTTGGTATTCAACTTGATCATTTGGATTGTCGGACAACAAAACGTCCAGAACGGAGCTTAATTCAATCGGTTGCTTGAATCCGGCATCCATAAAAGATAAACCATCACGTGTTCCTTGTTTAAACTGACTATCCTTCATAGTGATAGGCAGGGCATCCGCTTCGTTCACTTTTTCTTTCATTTGGCGTACATACCAATCTGCGCTCAATAAACTAAGATTAACAATGCGGACGTCGGGTCTGAAATTTTCAACTTCCTGCACATACCAAAGCGGGTAGGTGTCATTGTCTCCATATGTAAACAAAATAGCGTTAGGCGCACAGGATTGCAAATAATCTTTTGCGAGATCCCTTGCTACATATTTAGTAGAGCGATCGTGATCATCCCAACCTTCTTTCGCCATTAAAACAGGAGCTGCGAGTAAGCCAATGAGCGTAGCCGCGATGCCTGCTGTTTTGGCATTGGTTCTCTTCTGTAGCATATCAGCCAGGCCAATGACGCCTAATCCGATCCAAATAGCAAAAGCGTAAAAAGATCCTGCATACGCATAATCGCGTTCGCGTGGTTGGAGTGGCGTTTGGTTAAGGTAAAGTACAATAGCCAAACCGGTAAAGAAAAAGAGCAGACCAACAATACCGGCATCTTTTTGATGACGCTTAAAGTGCCATAATGCGCCAATTATACCTAGAATTAGAGGCAATCCATAAAATTTGTTATTCGAGGGATCTGTTTTTAATGATTCAGGTAGTGCGTCCTGGCCACCTAGGCGGGCTTGGTCAATTGGTTTGATACCCGTAATCCAATTCCCTTCGGTGAAGCTGCCGTCACCTTTTTGATCATTTTGTCTTCCAACAAAATTCCAGAAAAAATAGCGGGCATACATATGTCCGACTTGGTAAGTGAAAAAGAAACTGAGGTTGTTTCCGAAAGTCGGTTGGTCGTTCTCTCCCAAGTTTAACCAGCTTCTGTAAAATTGCGGATGCCCTCTTCCCGGATCATTACTATAAATACGCGGGAATATGGTTTCGCGATCATAAACATAACTGTATTTTTTTCCTATATTCTCATACTTTTCTTCGCCTTTGATATAACTGTTGCCTCCTTCCTTCCGATCAATAATTTTTGAGGTAAAGTAGGGTCCTTTCAATAGTGGTTCTTCACCATATTGTTCGCGATTAAGATAACCCAAAAATGAAAATGCGTTATCGGGATCACTATTGTTTAAGCTTGGATCAGCTTTTGCACGTACTAAAATCATAGCAAAAGAACCATATCCAAAAATAATAAAGCATATGCCCAGCAAAATAAGATTGAGCCGGGGTTTTGCTTTTTTAATTGAGTGGAATATGCCAAATGTCAAGCCTCCTATTACCAATAAAGCAAAGAATACAACACCGGTACCAAAGCCCAGACCCAATGTGTTGACAAAGAAAAGGTCAAAATAGGCGGCAAACTTGATTAAGTACTGAATGATTCCCCATAGTACAAATGCCACAATAACACAGCCGATAAGAAGGGTTTTAAAAACACCGCTATTAGTCGGACTTTTAACCCGTTTAAAATAAACGACCAGTGCCAATGCCGGAATGGTTAACAAATTGAGCAAGTGAACACCAATAGAAAGCCCCATTACATAAGCTATTAATAATAGCCATTTGTCGGCACGGGGTTCCTCTGCATGAGCTTCCCATTTCAAGATTGCCCAGAACACGATAGCAGTACACAGTGAGGACATAGCGTACACTTCGGACTCCACAGCAGAAAACCAAAAAGTGTCTGAAAAGGAATAAGCCAAAGCGCCCACAAGGCCTGCACCCATAATTTGAATGAGATTCCCCTGTGTAAGTTCTGTACCGCTTCTCCATAGTACTTTACGCGCTAACGCGGTGATGGTCCAAAACAAGAACAGAATGGTTAAGCCACTGGAAACAGCAGACCCAAAGTTCATCCAATAGGCAATGGACTCTTTATTGCCGAAAGCCAAATTGCTAAAGATATTTTGCAACATCAAAAAAAGTGGGGCGCCGGGCTGATGCACAATCTGCATCTTATAGGCCGCTGCGATAAATTCACCACAGTCCCAATAACTGGCTGTAGGTTCTAGGGTTAACACATAAACTAAGGTGGACACCATAAATGTTATCCATCCAAGTAAATTGTTTGTTTTGTTATAATCCATCAGTTACTATTGTTTATTTCATTCTTTTATGCCCATACCTTGTTAGGATAAACGCATAATATATCATTATAATACAATTAAGTGCCGAAAATAAGTATTAGTATTGATATAAAGGAAAAATTAAAAAGTAAAAAGTAAAAAAAGGGGTAGTGAAAAAAATCCGCTTGATATTCAAGTAGGTGCTAAAAAAGCGAAAAAAAAATGAATAAAATATTTTGAGTATTTAGAATATCGCTTTATATTTGCACTCCGTTTACGGCAGAAGGCTGATAAACACAAAGGATTGCCCGATAGTATAAAGGTAGTACAACTGATTTTGGTTCAGTTTGTCTAGGTTCGAATCCTGGTCGGGCAACATAACAAAAGAGAACTCGGGTCGTTTTAAAACGGCCCGAATTTTTTTAAACACCAAACCCGCACTCATGCCTCTTCAATTTAACACGGTTAAATTATTTGCCGGATCTGGTAGCAAAGAACTGGCTCAAAAAATCTCTCAAGCTTATGGAAAGGAATTAGGTGAGATGACTTTGTCTCGCTTTAGTGATGGTGAATTCCAGCCTTTTTATAACGAATCGGTTCGTGGTAGCGACGTATTTTTGATTCAGTCTACCTATCAGCCCACTGATAACTTATTTGAATTGCTTTTAATGATTGATGCTGCAAAAAGAGCATCTGCCCACTATATAACGGCAGTGGTGCCCTATTTTGGGTTTGCCCGTCAGGATCGCAAAGACAAACCTCGGGTGGCTATAGGGGCGAAGATGATCGCAAATTTGTTGACAGCTGCGGGGGCTCATCGGATTATGACAATGGATCTGCATGCCGCTCAAATTCAAGGTTTCTTCGATATACCTGTTGACCACTTAGATGCGGCGAGCATTTTTGTGCCTTATATAAAATCGCTGAATCTTCCCAATCTTACAATAGCTTCGCCTGACATGGGCGGTTCTTACCGAGCGCGAACCTTCGCCAAATACTTTAATGCCGAAGTGGTTATTTGCGATAAACAGCGCAAGCGGGCGAATGAGATTGAATCAATGTCTATTATCGGCGATGTAACGGGGCAAGATATTGTGTTAATAGATGATATTTGCGATACCGCCGGTACTTTGTCAAAAGCAGCTTCCCTCATCATGGAAAATGGTGCCAGCAGCGTACGGGCTGTATGTACGCATCCCGTCCTTTCCGGCAAGGCTTACGAGACGGTAGAGAACTCGGTATTAAGCGAATTGATCGTTACCGATACAATTCCTTTAAAGGGAGAGAGCAGCAAAATCAAGGTGTTATCGACGGCTGACTTATTTGCACGTGCGATAACAAACATCAATGAGCACGGATCAATAAGTGATCTGTTCAAAATTTTTGATCAAAATAGATAATCGATCAAAATTTTTTCTATCTTTGCAGCCTTGAAAAACGGAGTATATCATTATATTCTAGACGTATAAAAAATTAATAAATACAAATAAATGAAATCAATTGCTATTAGCGGTTCTCCTAGAGAGAACGTAGGGAAAAGAGACGCAAAAGAATTACGCTACGCCGGTAAGGTGCCTGCTGTTCTTTACGGAGGTGGTGAACAATATCACTTCGCTGTGTCCGCAGCTGATTTGAAACCTTTGATTTATACACCTGAAGTTAATTTCGTAGATCTTGAAATTAGCGGAAAGAAGTATCAAGCAATCGTTCAAGAAGCACAATATCATCCGCTTACGGATCAAATTATTCACGTTGACTTTTTGGCTTTAAGTGATGATAAAGCTGTATCAATGAATATTCCTATTGCCTTGACAGGCACATCACCCGGTGTAAAAATGGGAGGTAAGTTGGTTCAGAAATTGCGTAAATTACGTGTAAAAGCCTTACCTAAAGATATGCCTCAAGTGATTGAAGTAAGCTTGGAGTCATTAGAAGTAGGTAAGTCAGTACGTGTCGGTGCGGTGGAAGTTAAGAATGCTAAAATCCTTAACAATGCTGATGATACGATCGTTTCAGTAATTATGTCGCGTGCATTAAAACAAGCTGAACAGGAAGCTGCTAAAGCTGGTAAAAAATAAAAATCTTTTTAAGAATTTACCAAAAGCATCCGGTGATCAGCATCGGATGCTTTTTTTATAGGGTAAAAATGAAATATTTAATCGTTGGTTTAGGTAATATCGGGCAGGAATACGCGGACACAAGACATAATATAGGGTTTATGGTAGCGGATGAACTCGTAAAAGAATTTGGTGCCGGGTATTCTACCTTGAAATATGCTTTTTATTCGGAATTTAAACATAAGGGTAGAACCGTTCATGTCATTAAGCCCACTACTTATATGAACTTGAGTGGAAAGGCCGTTAAGTATTGGATGCATGAGCTTAAAATACCTATTTCCAATGTTTTGGTTATTGTGGATGACTTAGCTATACCTTTTGGAAGCGTTCGTATCAAACCGAAAGGGAGTGCTGCCGGACATAACGGACTCAAAAATATCGAAGCCCTTTGTGGAGGACAGCAATACCCACGTTTGCGCTTTGGTATTGGTGATAACTACCCAAAGGGGCGGCAAATAGATTATGTTTTAGGACCATTCGATCAAGAAGAAAAAGCCGACTTACCGGCACTTATTGCACATTCCGTGGAAGCAATTAAGAGTTTCGTAACGGTAGGCTTGGAATTGACAATGACAAATTTTAATAAATAACTGTAGTTAAAGCTGTAGGGCTTAGCCATTAGCTAATACCTAAGTGTTAAATATTAAAAATATGAAAGTTTACGGAATCAAAAACTGCAACACAGTAAAGAAAGCACTGGATTGGTTAAATAAGAACCACGTTTCTTACGAATTTCAGGATTTCAAGAAGTTAGGTGTCAGTGAAGATACTTTAGCACGTTGGGAAAAGGAAGTGAGCTGGGAATCCTTAGTAAATAAAAAAGGTACAACTTGGCGAAGTTTAAGCGACGCGGAAAAAACGGCAGTCATAGATCAGCAAACGGCCAATAAATTGATGCAAGCAAAAACCAGCGTTATTAAGAGACCGGTTATTGAATCGCCGAAAGGCCTGATTCTTGGGTTTGACGAAAAGGAATACCAAGATAAACTAAAATAATTGTTACAAAGGCTTAAAATATCTATTTTAAGCCTTTATTTTTATAGGCAGCCTTAAAAATAAAGTTATATTAGCGGCTTATAGTCAAAGCCAAGGCAAATTTTTGCCTTACAAATTATTTTTCGATTTATAAGTATGCTAAAACAACAACCCTTCATTGCGCTCATTGCTTTTATTCTTACGATAGGGACCTCCTTTGGTCAGACTGTCCCTGCGCCAAGCAAATACGATTATGAAAAAGCCTTTGCCCCGATCTTTTATACCCAAAATGGAAACGAATATCGGTCAGCTAGCGGGAAACCTGGCGTAAAATATTGGCAGAATCGTGTTAATTATACAATAAAAGTTCGCTTGAATGAGGAACGCAAAGAGATAGAAGGCGTTGTATATTTAGATTATACCAATAACAGTCCGGATAGGCTTGACTTCCTGTGGTTACAATTGGATCAAAACCTTTTCTCGAAAAAGAGTCGCGGGGCACAGATCGTTCCGGTAGGAAAAAGCAGATACGGTTCACATGATACACCTTTTGACGGAGGCTATACGATTGAGGCTATTAAAGGAGCCGATGGTAAGAGTATAGCTTATCAGGTCAATGATACAAGAATGCAAGTTTTCTTACCGGAAGCTTTGGACGCAACGGGAGGAAACACCAAGCTTGCCATCCATTATCGCTATACGATACCGGATTATGGCGCAGATAGAACCGGCATACTGCAAACTGCCCATGGGGATATTTTCGCCATTGCACAATGGTATCCCAGAATGGCTGTTTATGATGATGTGTTAGGCTGGAATGTACAGCCTTATACAGGTCCGGGCGAATTTTATTTAGAATACGGTGATTTCAATGTTGAAATTACGGCTCCTAGCAAACATATTGTCGTTTGTGGAGGAGAGCTGTTAAATCCCGATGAAGTCTATACCGAGGAGCAGCTAAAAAGATGGGAAAAAGCTAAAAAAAGCGATAAAACTGTTATGATCCGTTCCGGTGAAGAAGTGACAAACCCAACATCCAGGCCACAGGGCAAAAAAGAACTGACTTGGCGATTTAGACTTAATCGTAGCAGAGATATTGCTTGGGCTTCATCGAGCTCGTTTATTATTGATGCCGCAAAAATTAACTTACCTAACGGACAAACATCAATGGCCGTGTCTGCCTATCCGATGGAAAGTAATGGTAATAATGCGTGGGAACGATCAACAGAATATACGAAATCATCTATAGAATATTATTCAAGCAAATGGTATCCCTATCCTTATCCGATTGCCGTAAATGTTGCCTCGAACATAGGAGGGATGGAGTATCCGGGAATTGTTTTCTGTAGAAGCACCGCCAAAGCAAGCAGCCTGTGGGGCGTAACAGACCACGAATTTGGTCATATCTGGTTTCCTATGATTGTGGGAAGTAACGAGCGTCTGTATGCCTGGATGGATGAAGGATTCAATAGCTTTATCAATACCCTATCAAAAGAAGCGTTTAATAACGGTGAATACAGAACAGCGAAATACAATGGACATGATTTGGCGCGTGTTTATTTTAGCGATGACGTTGAACCTATTATGTCGTCTCCACAAAATATGAAGGAAAGTAATATAGGGACACTTGCCTACAGGAAGCCACAGTTGGCATTAACAATTTTGCGCGAACATATATTGGGCGAGGAACGATTCGATAGGGCTTTTAAAACTTATATTGACTATTGGGCCTATAAACACCCTACACCATTTGATTTCTTTAGAACCATCGAGAACGTGGCAGGCGAAAATTTAAGTTGGTTTTGGCGGTCATGGTTTCAGTATAATTGGAAATTGGATCAAGCGGTTGAAGGCGTGAAATATGTAGAAAACGATCCTGCCAAAGGTGCGATCATCACCGTTTCCAATCTCGAGGAAATGCCTATGCCGCTCATAGTTGAAATTGTATCAGCAAACGGTAACAAGCAGCGGATAAAGCTTCCGGTAGAAATTTGGGAAAGAAATCAGACATTCTCATTTAAAGTGGCTACAAATGAAAGGCTTAAATCGGTTGTTATTGATCCTGATAAAGTTTTTCCGGACATTAATCCTGCCAATAATAATTGGACCGATGTGCAATAAATGTTAAATTTTATGTTTTAGCTAACACTTTTCGCCAAAAACTGTTTAGTTTGTACCTGAAAATACCAGATTCATTGAATATATGATAAAGCCTTTTATATTATTTTCCTTGTTATTGGCTAGTGTTATTACGGTAAGTGCTCAGGATCGTTTTAGAGGGATTGTCTTGGAGTATAAGAGCAACGAGCTAATGCCGGAGGTTTCGGTGAAGAATTTAAATAAGCATGATAGTACGCGTAGTAATAGATCAGGGGAATTTTCTCTTCGAGCCGATAAGGATGATATTTTGGTGTTTTCTTACCCAGGTTACCGTACGGACAGTTTAGTAGTAACAGATTTTGCTTTAAAAAGAGTATACCTCACCTCCGTTAACGATCCTCGAATGTTGGATGAGGTCAATATTAACGCTTTGACTAATAGCCGGATTGCCGAAGAGAAAGAACGTTTGAGAAAAGAAGGGCAGTTTGCGAATACAGTTTCAGGAGGAAGTAGCACAAATGGTACACAGCGTATGGGAGGAATTGGTTTTTCTCCCTCACGCATATTTGGGAAGGGCGCTCGTAACGCCCGAAGACAATATAGAATGTTGGAAGTAGAAAGTAATAATCGGATTATAGATGCGCGATTTACAGAGGAGTTGATTACAAGCTTGACACCATTAAGAGGAGAAGATTTGAGCTTATTTATGGCAAAATATCGTCCGAAAGCGTCATTCATTCAGGAAGCGAATGACGAGACCCTCCGTCTATACATTATGGATTCTTATAATAAGTATAAAGATTTAAGCTCCGCGGCCAAGGAGAAAATTAAGCTGGATAATAAGGAACCCGAAAAGCGTGCTAAATAAGCTCTGTATTCCAAATAAGGACCATTTTATCATCGCTTACTGAGGCGAAGGTATGATCGTTGATCCAGGTTATATTATTTATCGATAAACGATGCGTTTCGTACCCTTTTTCCAAACTAATATTTTTCATTAAGGAATAATCCGTGGCGCGCCATATCTTAATGCTTTTATCGCGGCTCGCGGTAGTAAATAAGGGAAAGCTTGGGTGGTAAGCGATGCCATAAATGCTGAACATATGCGCCGTGATATTTCTATTTAATAAAAAATCTTTTGTCTCGAATACATTTAATTGTGCGTCGCGTCCGCCGGTTAATAGAAAGTTGCCATCGGGAGAAAATGTGAGTGCAGTAATGGCGGCACTATGCTCATTGATTTCTTGAAATTGCAGATAGTCCCGGGCATGAAATAATCTTATTTTACTGTCTTTTGCACCGAACGCGATGGTATCTTCGGTGCGGTTAAGTGCAATGCAGCGGACCGTTTCTGCAGACACATTGAAATGATATAGCAACTTGAAATTCACAGTGTCCCAGATAGATACCGTACCATCTTCTGACGACACAATCAGCTCAGGTTTTGTACGGAAGGCCTGTATCCCGAAAATCGGCTTTTCGTGATGTTGCAGTCTAGCCACCACCAAATGTTTTTCAACATCCACAATAGTCACCAAACCGCTTCTTTCGCCAATGGCTAGTAATTTGCCGGCAGGAAGGTAGTGCAGCGCATATACAGAGCTTTTTACAGGGAGGAGTATTCTTTTAAATTTACCTACATCGAGATCCCATTCCACCACACCTTTGTCATTGCCTGCCGTGAACAGCATAGAGGGAGTACTTCCCGTCTCAACGGCAAAGATCGGATTTTGATGCCCTGATAAAGTATATTTCTTATTAACCTCTATTCTGTTCATGACTATTTATGATGCCGTTTAGCTAAATTCTCAGCAATACGTACCAAGGGGATGTTTTTTTCTCTCAATAGAACAAGTAAATGAAAGATCAGGTCTGATGATTCGTTAATAAAATCCATGTCTGATTCTTTCAGTGCAGCTATAACGGTCTCTACAGCTTCTTCTCCCACTTTTTGCGCGATTTTATTAATGCCTTTGTCCCGCAGTTTGTTTACATAAGAACTTTCATTAGGATTGATAAAGCGATCATCAATAATTTTTTCTAATTGAAAAATGAAATTTTGATTAAAATCAGTTTTGAAGCAACTTCTAGATCCGGTATGACAGGTTGGGCCTTTTGGATTTACCTTAATTAGTAGGGTGTCGTTATCACAATCAACAGACGCTTCAACCAGCTCTAAGTAATTACCGCTTTCTTCTCCCTTTGTCCATAAGCGATTCTTAGTGCGTGAGAAGAAGGTGACACGTTGTTCTTTTTGCGTCTTTTCCCATGCCTCTTCATTCATGTAACCTAGCATAAGTACTTCTAATGTTTGATAATCCTGAATGACAGCGGGAACTAAGCCTGCTCCTTTATTAAAATCTAGCATTTTTAAAATAAATTACATTAACGGACTTCTATACCATGTGCTCTCAGTGTTCCCTTCAGGTCAGGTATACGAATTTCCCCATAGTGAAAAACGGAAGCTGCTAAAGCAGCATCTACCTGTGTTTCTAAGAAAACATCTACAAAATGTTGTTGATTGCCCGCTCCGCCGGAGGCAATAATAGGTATACTTAAGCTCTGATTAACAGTACGGAGTAACTTGCAATCAAAACCATTCTTTGTTCCGTCATGGTCCATGGATGTGAGTAATATTTCGCCGGCGCCCCTGCTTTCGGCCTCCTTTATCCACTCTTCTGTAAGGATATCCGTTTTTATCCGTCCACCATTGAGGTGAACATAATTTTTGCCGTCAACGTACTTCGTGTCAATAGCGACAACAACGAATTGAATACCAAATGCATCGGCCAGTTCGTCGATTAATCCTGGATTTCTAACAGCTGCAGAATTAATGGAAATTTTATCTGCACCGGAATTTAATAATATATCTGCATCGCCAATCTCATGTATGCCTCCGCCAATGGTAAAAGGAATATTCACATTTCTCGCAACGGCTTTGACCATATCAATCGTTGTCTTGCGTTTTTCGTGCGTGGCGGTTATATCCAGAAAAACCAATTCATCAGCATCTTGCTTGGAATATTGCCATGCCAGCTCAACTGGATCACCCGCATCGCGTAAATCGACAAAGTTAACTCCTTTAACGGTTCTCCCATCCTTTACATCCAAGCAAGGGATAATACGCTTAGCAACGCCCGTATTTAAAAATTGATCAGTGAGCGAAGGTTCCATTCTTTTATCTCTTCAATACTTATTCTATTTTCGTATATGGCTTTTCCAACAACACATGCTTCTATCCGAAGTTCGTCGAGGGCTTTGATATCATCCATGGAACTGATACCACCGGAGGCAATTAATTTGATGATAGGGGAGTGATCTAAAAGTTTTTTATACAAATCAATACCCGCTCCGCCAAGTTTTCCGTCCTTGTTGATGTCTGTGCAAAGGAACCTGAAGAAGCCCAAACCAAGGCATCTGTCTATATAATCGATTAACTTTAAAGGTGAACTTTCCATCCAGCCCGAATATTTAATGACCTCGTCTAGTACGTCTATAGCAACTACAATGTGATCGGAACATTTGATCCCATTACAGTAAAGGTGGCTAAGCTCATCTAAAAACTCCGGATTGGTGATGGCTTGCGTTCCAACGATGACGCGATGTATACCGGAGTCAATCAATTCCTTAACCTTATCGATGCTTCTGACCCCACCGCCGTACTGAACCTTCATGTCGGTTTTTTTGATAATGTCAAAAAGATACTGTTGATTGCTGAAATCGCCTTTTGCGCCATTGAGATCAATAATATGTACAAATTCGGTGCCGTTCGACTGATATTTTTCTATCATCTCCTCCAAACTGATATCATAGGTGGTAATATCATCGTATTTACCTTCTCGTAAACGAACTACCTTTTTATCCAATATATCGATTGCTGGAATAATATACATGACTTTTCTTGATTAGATTGTACAAAAATTTTTTAATAATTGTTCTCCTGCTTCTCCTGATTTTTCAGGGTGAAATTGGACTCCATAAAAATTGTTAAACTGTATAGCTGAAGAAAACTTAAGACCATACGTTGTATAAGCGAGTGTAAAAGTAGGATTATATTCGATAAAATAAGAGTGGACAAAATAAAAATATGCATCAGCCGGTATTCCTTTAAAAAGGTTATTATCATAACTTGAATTCACGCTATTCCATCCCATGTGAGGAACTTTATAGGGGATCTTATGAGCAAAATGCAGTGTGTCAATATCCATAATATGCAATAATTGAGCATTTCCTTCTTCCGAATGGCGCGTCAGTAATTGCATGCCGACGCAAATTCCCAACACCGGTTTTGTCAGAGCCTTTATCGAATTAACTAGTCCTGATGTTTGCAGTTTCTGCATGGCGGCTCCTGCATGGCCAACGCCGGGTATAATAATGTGACTATATCGATCCATATTATCTCCCGCATTAACCATACCATATTTTAAGCTCAGCCGATCGAGCGCGGCAGTCAACGAAAAAATGTTGCCCGCACCGTAGTTTATTATTCCAATCATGTTTAGCTATTCGCCTTTAGCACACAGCTATCAGCTCTAAAAAATTACCAATATTATTACTATCTACTCAAACCGCTACATTCACCCTACACCTTACACCCTAAACCTTTAAAGCACACCTTTCGTACTGGGAAGTTCCATTCGGTCGGGATCCCTTTTTACCGCCATTTTAATCGCTTTGGCAAAAGCCTTAAAAATTGCCTCGATTTTGTGATGCTCATTTTGTCCTTCTGCTTTAATGTTCAGATTACATTTAGCTGCATCTGAAAAGGATTTAAAAAAGTGGATAAACATTTCTGTAGGCATTTCACCTATTTTTTCGCGCTTAAATTCCGCCTCCCATACCAGCCAGTTTCTTCCCCCGAAATCCAAAGCTACTTGTGCCAGGCAATCATCCATCGGTAAACAAAAACCATATCGTTCGATGCCTCTTTTATCACCCAGTGCTTTCAATATCGTTTCTCCCAATGCCAAGGCAGTATCTTCGATTGTGTGATGTTCGTCGATGTGAAGATCGCCCTTTGTCTTTATCGTCAAGTCCATGCTTCCGTGGCGAGCTAATTGATCAAGCATATGATCGAAAAATGGAAGACCTGTTTCGATTGCCGCTTGACCTTTCCCATCCAAGTTGACAGAGACGTAAATATCTGTTTCATTCGTTGTTCGTTGATGCACCGCCGCGCGATTGCCAACTTTCAAAAATTCATACACTTTTTTGAACTCGGTTGTTTCTAAGGCAATAACACCGGCATCAACGAGAAGGTTTTCATTTGCTCCAAGTGCGTCGTTATTTCGTAACCAGATAGCCTTTGCACCTAGATTCTGTGCAAGACGCACATCGTTAATCCGATCACCTATAACATAGGAGTTCGCTAAATCATACTTTTCGGTATCAAAATACTCTTTTAGCATACCGATGCCTGGTTTTCTGGTTTCCGCTTGTTCATGTGGAAAAGTACGATCGATGTGCTCTTTGCTAAAGTGCACGCCTTCACCGGCGAAAGTTTCCATAATGAAGCGGTGTACAGGCCAAAAATTGGCTTCAGGATGCGAATCGGTACCTAAACCGTCTTGATTAGTCACTAAAACTAATTCATAGTCCAATTCTTTGGCTATCCGGGGTAAGTATTGTAATGCCCCGGGATAAAATTTAAGTTTCTCAAAGGAATCTATCTGTTCATCTTCCGGTTCAATAATCAATGTTCCATCGCGGTCGATGAACAAAATTCGCTTTTTATTATTGCTACTAGCCATATTATCGATCATTCTTTACAATCTAGCCAAGCACGCCACCGTTGTGTTTGCTTAGCTTTCTGTTTTATTATCCAAAAGTACTATTCTACTGACCATTAACCAACGGATACGTGCGAAGTGCATGTAAGAGTTGCTGGTTTTCTTCGGGAGTGCCTATAGTTATACGTAGGCATCCTTCGCATAATATGACCGACGATCGGTCGCGTACAATAATGCCTAGTTCAACAAGGTATTTGTAAATTTCCCGAGGGGTAGTCATTTTTACCAAGATGAAATTTGCCTCCGAAGGATAGATGTATTGTATAAGCGGGAGCGTTGAGAGGTCTTTAACTAATTTCTCTCTTTCTCTGACGGTAGTCTTTATCCATGTGTTGATTTCGTCTACATTTTCAAGAGCTTGTATTGCAAGTGTTTGAGACGCTTCGTTAATGTTGTATGGCGGCTTTATTTTGTTAAGCACATCAATGATATCGCGGGCCGCAAAAGCCATTCCTATTCTCAATCCCGCCAATCCCCAAGCCTTAGAAAGCGTTTGCAGCACTACCAGGTTATTATATTCTGTCAACTCTTGTATAAAAGATCGTTGTTTGGCGAAGTTTATATAGGCTTCATCTACCACTACTATACCGTTGAAGTTATTCAACAGCGTTTCTATATCTGCTCTATTGATCGAATTCCCGGTAGGATTGTTGGGCGAACAGATGAAAATAATTTTACTGTTTTCATCGATCGTCTCAGCTATGCTATTAAGGTCTAACTGGAATTCTGTCGTCAGCGGGACGCGCTTAATTAAAACATCATTGATATTGGCGGATACTTCATACATTCCATAGGTTGGCGGAACGATAATAATATTGTCTATACCCGGGCGACAAAAGGCTCTCAATAGAAGGTCAATTGCTTCGTCGCTTCCATTGCCAACAAAAATATGTTCCGTAGGAACACCTTTGATTTGGCGGACTTTTTCCTTTAAGTTTAATTGTAGCGGGTCCGGATATCGGTTGTAATTTACAGGTAAAGGTGAACCAAATGCATTTTCATTTGCATCTAATAAGATAGAAGCTTCTCCTTTAAATTCGTCACGAGCGGAAGAATAAGGTGTAAGCTTTCTAATATTGTCCCTTAACAGGTTTTGAATGTTGATGGTCATTTTTAAAGTAAAAAGTAAAATGTAAAAAGCTTGCCACCCGTAGGGGTGGTAAAAAAATGCTACTCAGCTTTATGCCTTAATCTAACGCTTACAGCGTTTTTATGTGCGTGTAACCCTTCAAGTTCTGCCAATATTTCAACGGTAGGACCTAATTGGTTTATTCCAATTGGCGTAATGTGTTGAAAAGTTATTTTTTTAATAAAAGAATCTACTGACACACCGGAATAAGCCTTTGCATAAGCACTTGTCGGTAACGTGTGATTCGTTCCTGAAGCATAATCTCCCACGCTTTCAGGTGTTAAGTGCCCTAAGAAAACCGATCCGGCATTGATTATTTTGTTTATAATAGATTGCCAGTCATCGAGCGCAAGAATTAAGTGCTCCGGGGCATAGGCATTGCTGAACGACATCGCTTGTGTTAAATCACTGCAAAGCACGGCATAGGAATGAGCGATGGCCGCTTTAGCTATTTCAACTCTTGGGAGCGCTTCTACCTGTTTAGCTAGCTCTTGATTAACTTGTTCTATAAGGGATTCACTATCACTAACCAAGATAGCTTGACTATCTTTTCCATGTTCAGCCTGTGCAAGCAGATCGGCTGCTACATAAATAGGATTGCTCGTCTTATCAGCTATAATGAGTACTTCCGAGGGGCCGGCAGGCATGTCGATCGCCGTATTCGTGGTAGCTTGTACAATGGTTTTAGCCTTTGTTACAAATTGGTTGCCCGGACCGAAAATCTTGTCAACTTTCGGAATGGTTGCAGTGCCATATGCCATTGCGGCGATCGCTTGGGCACCGCCGACCAGATAAATCCGTTTAATTTTTAATAAATATGCACAATAAGCAATATAGCCATTTATAAGTCCACTGGCTTGTGGGGGGCAACATACGACAATTTCTTTGCATCCCGCTATTCGAGCAGGGACACCAAGCATAAGAAAAGTACTTGGAAGTACAGCCGACCCACCAGGAACGTAAAGTCCTACACGCTCAATGGGGCGCGCCTCCCTCCAACACGTGACGCCTTGCATCGTGTCGATCTTCTTTTCCTTACGTAATTGATTTTGATGAAATTTGTAAATGTTGTTAAAAGCGATTTCCAACGCCCTTTGCTGGTCTCTACCAATGCTGGTTGCTAGTAACTGAATATCGTCCTCTTCAATATACAAACGATCCAGTTTAACTTTGTCGAACCGTTCCGTAAAGTCAAACAGTGCGGCATCGCCCTTCTGTCGGACATTTTGGATAATATTGTCAACCGTTTCCTGAATGGTATGAGCCGGATCTGTATTGCGAATAATCAGCTGGCTTAACGCATCAGGGGAAAGCTCCTTATAGTTATATGTGTTTAACATGCTTTACTTGTATTAGGATAAAGTATCAAGACGAAAGTATCAGGACAGGTAGACGTTATTTTTCTTCACTTTCTTATACGGTTGTCTTGCATCTTGCTACATATGTCTTGCTACCAATATCTTGGGTCCAATTACATAATAATCTTTTCAATGGGCATGACAACAATTCCCTGAGCACCGGCGGCTTTGAGTTTATTTATTTTTTCCCAAAAGTCACGCTCTTGTATGGCCGTATGGACGGCTACCCAACCTTCCTCGGCAAGAGGCACCACCGTTGGACTTTTTACGCCGGGGAGCAGGTCTACTATTATTTGAAGATTTTCTCTTTTCACATTAAGTACAACGTATTTAGTTTCCTTTGCCTTCAAAACGGATTGAATTCGCTGCATTAGCTCTTTCACAGTCTCTTCTTTTTCGATTCCGTTTTTGCCGATTAGGATGGCCTCCGATGACATAACGTCAGCAAAAGGTTTTAAGCCATTACTTTTTAAGGTGCCTCCTGTGGAAACGATATCGCATATAGCATCACTTAATCCTAATCCCGGCGAAATTTCAACTGATCCGGATATGGTGCGAATCGTTGCATTAATTTGATTGTCAGAAAGGTATTTTTTTAGGATGTTGGGGTAAGAAGTGGCGATGGCTCGCCCCTCTAAATCATTTATTTGTACTAATTCGCTTTCATTTGGTATGGCAATCTTCAAAGTACATTTTCCAAAACCAAGGCGTTGCAAAAAATGTACGTTGACCTCAGTTTCACTAATCACATTTTCACCGACAATACCTAAATCGGCGATCCCATCTTGAACGTACTCCGGTATATCATCATCCCGTAAGAAAAGAATTTCCAGTGGAAAATTGGATACGGAAGATATGAGTGAGCTTTTATAATTTTCGAAAGTTAGGCCACAGTTTTTTAATAACTCTACAGATTTTTCGTTTAATCTACCCGACTTTTGGATAGCTATTTTTAAGGATGACATGGATAGTATAATATTTTATTACATGTATCAAAGCACATGCAGATGAATATAAAAAAGTAAATGAATCGGGGTTTAACTGCTTCACGTAGAAACATACTTATTACATATCGCCGCAAGGGCGATGATGGAAATGTACGTGATGTGTGAAGACTTTTAACATTTTCTTATTCTGAACTTCTTTGTTAAGAAGAATGTTGCAAATATAGGATTCAATTTTGTTTTTGCAAATAAAAGGTGAATTTTATTAGCAAAAATTCATGTGTAACAAAAACGATAGTACTTCACTTTTTAGGTTTTTTACTTATCTTCACATTAAATATGGGATGAATGCCTCATGTTATGAGACATTGACCTTGCCTATTAGTTTGGTCCCATAGCCTATTATAAGCAAATGAAAAGAAAATTAACTTTTCTGGAAGGAACTTTATATGCTGGCGGTGCCATTGCCAATAATGTCGTTACGACGGTTACGATTCGTGGAAGCTTTAGTAAGGCATGTTTACAGGCGGCTCTCGATAAAGTACAACGGAGACATCCTCTTTTAAATGTTCACATTGAGCAAGATGTTAGCAGTGCGCCCTATTTTGTCCAAGCTACAATAAAAAAAGATATTCAAGTCCGAGTTATTGACCGTCTTACCGACGACGATTGGAAAAGTGAATTCGTGCGGGAATGTCTCGCCCCCTTCGATGCCACTGATAGCTTACTTTTGCGTGTTGTGTGGATTAGAGGCGAGAATCTTTCAGACTTAATGTTTGTTGGCCATCATTGTATTTGTGATGGCAGATCCGTGCTGAATTTAATGAATGAGACCCTCTGTGTATTAGGGAATCCTGCAATGGATATTGGTAGCTATGACCAATTTTCGTCTGTGCTCGATTTTATCCCGGAGCATGTAAAACGTAATAAGGGTAACAGGTTTATCGCCAAATGCCTTCCAATGATAGTAAAAACGGCATTACGCTTTGCCGCCTTTAAGAAAGAAATCAATCGATGTAACCCCTATTTTATTCATTGGAATTTAAGCAAAGAAGAATCAAAAGCGATTCTTGAACAATGCAAGTTTAAAGGACTTTCTATCCACACCTTTTTGAGCGCCGTATTTTTGACAGCTTATGGTGATGTTGATGGCAGAAGGCGATGTGTAAAACTCTTTTGTTCGATCGATATGAGAAGATTTATTAAGGAAGTAAAAAATGACATGCTCTTTGCTTTTCCTGCAATGGTTCCCCTACATCTGAAAAAAAGTTCCGTTCGAAACATTTGGCAACAAGCGGAGATGTTAAAGGTTGCATTAGCAAAACGTATGGAAAAATTAACGGTTTATGATACGTTGGTTTTTAGTGAAGGGCTCACGCCGTTAATACCGCAAATAACCAACTATGCAAAGAAAGACAAAGGGACGCACGCCTTTACTTTTTCAAATATGGGACGTGTTCAATTGGAGGAGCACTACGGCGCACTTGCCATTGAAAACTTGTACGCGCCAGCTAGTCTCTTTGCTTTGGGTAATCCTTCTACCTTATCCATTACCAGCTTTAAGGGACAGATCGATTTTATGTTTACATCAGACGAAAACTTCCTGTCTTATCCTGTGGCACGAGCCTTTCAAACGCGCGCGCTTGAAATTATTCGGACTTCTCTTTTGACCAAGTGAATGTAAAAAAAGCGGTAAAAAAAGACATCAATTCTTAGGGCAGATCGTCGTAGATATCCAGTATAAATGAAACAATTATAAATCGTTTTCAGACTATTGCATTCATACCGCAAATACTGTACATTGGCTATATAAATTTGAAATTGACGGAATATGGCTGAGACAATTAATAAAGATGCAATTGAACCGATTCAGGAAGAGACGTTAGAATCCGGTATACAACATGTTAATAACCCGGTACTGGATTTGCCGCAGATTGTGAAAAAGTATCTTCAAAAGATCACAGGATATGTACAAAGAGGTAATAGTTACGTGTTTACAGATGGTTCTGCCGCTGTAGAAGTAAAGGTGGTAAGTGATGAAATCATACGGATTAGGCTAGCACCCCATAGCCAATTTTTAGACGATTTTTCTTATGCAGTTCCAAATCCTGATCAACATGTAGCGCTTTACGCATTTCAGGAAGAAGAGGATACTTATAGCGTAAGTACTAATACTGTGACTTGCGTCATCAATAAAAAGGATTTCTTGATATCTTTTCAGGACCGTGAAGGACAGGTTATCAATCGGGATCACACGCCGATGCATTGGGAAGAAAATCCGGATTTTGGGGGGTATTATGTTTATTGTACCAAAGTTGCGGAAGAGCAAGAAGCTTTTTATGGTGTAGGCGATAAACCCACGCACCTAAATTTGCGTGGTAAAAGATTGACCAATTGGAATTCAGACACCTATTCATTTTCCTTTGATCAAGATCCCTTGTATCGAAGTATCCCTTTTTATATTGGATTGAACAAAGGGGAGGCTTATGGAATTTTCTTTGACAATACGTTCAAAACCTATTTTGATTTTGCTGCTGAAAAACATGACCAAACCAGCTTTTGGTCGGAGGGAGGTGAGCTACAATACTATTACATTCATGGCCCCCATATGATGGACGTCGTGAAGCGCTATCATAGTATTACAGGTACTCACTATTTACCTCCCTTGTGGGCTTTGGGATTTCACCAATGCCGATGGAGCTATTATCCGGAAAGCAAAGTACACGAAATAGCGGCAGGTTTTCGATCCAGAAATATTCCCTGCGATGCCATATATCTCGATATCGATTACATGGATGGTTATCGCTGCTTTACTTGGAATAAACATTATTTCCCAAATCCAAAAAAGATGATCAAAACCTTGGCAGATCAGGGATTTAAAACGGTTGTTATTATAGACCCGGGTATTAAAGTGGATGATAATTATTGGGTATTTAAAGAAGGCAAAGAAAACAAATATTTCTGTAGAAGAGGTGATGATTATTTTATGGAAGGTCATGTATGGCCCGGACGATGTCAGTTTCCTGATTTTACCAATCCCGAAACACGTGAATGGTGGGGTGGTTTATTCAAGGGGTTGGTTGATGTCGGGGTAGCCGGCGTATGGAACGATATGAATGAACCGGCTGTATTTGGTCGTGGTACATTCCCGAACGATGTGAGACATAACTACGACGGCTACCGGGGCTCTCATCGCAAAGCGCATAATGTATATGGAATGCAGATGGTACGAGCCACCTATGAAGGGCTTAAGAAATTGAATCATGGTAAGCGACCATTCACTATAACCCGAGCGGCCTATGCCGGAACTCAACGATATTCTTCCGTCTGGACGGGCGACAATGTGGCTACTTGGGAACATCTTCGTTTGGGTGTTCTGCAGCTCCAACGGCTTTCGGTATCGGGTATGTCTTTTTGTGGGACAGATATCGGTGGATTTAGCGGTGAACCTGATGGCGAATTGTTTACTAGGTGGATCCAATTTGGGGTGTTCTCACCTTTTATGAGAGCACATTCGGCCGGCGATACAAGAGAGCGGGAACCTTGGAGTTTTGGTGCGGAACTAGAAGCAATCAACAAAAAGTTCATCGAGCTTCGCTATAAGTTTCTACCTTACATTTATTCGGTTTTTTGGGAACATGCGCAGTATGGCTTTCCGATTCTGAGACCGATCTCTATGCTAGAGCAGGCAATAGAATCGAATATCCCAAGAGAGGAGGAGTTTTCTTTTGGTGATAAGGTGTTGGTTTCTCCTGTAGTCAATCCTGGACAAGTGAGCAAAAAAGTTTATCTACCTGCGGGTTACTGGTATCACTATTGGTCTGATACGGTGTTAAAAGGGGGGGAAGAACACGATATAGCAACGCCGTTAGATGAAATGCCTTTATTTATCAAAGCAGGAGCCGTAATTCCCGAGTATCCTGTTATGCAATACGTGGACCTTCGGCAGGTTGATAGTTTAAAGCTAAGAGTTTATTACGCGGACATAGAAGTGAATTCTTTCCTTTATGAAGATCATGGCGATACGTTTGCCTACGAACAGGAGATTTACCTTGAGAAAAAAATTGTACTAAAAGGCGAAAAAAATAGCTTAACCTTAAACCAAACGATCGATGGATTGTTTACAGAGAGATATGAAACTTATAAACTGAGTTTTATAGGTTTACCATTTGAAATAAATAGAATATTGGTTGATAATCGAATTACTGAATGGAAAGAAGAAGAAGGGGTTCCTACTATTCAGGTTGATAAAGATTTCCGGAATATTGTTGTCGAATAAAGAGTAAGAAGGGCGAAGGTTTGACGTAACGGTCAATATTCTCTTTTGTAGAAATGAAATGTGTCTCCGAAATAAGTTCGGACAGGTTGCTTTTTAGCTAAAGTAATCATTATAGAGCGCACCTAACTGTAAAAAAACACTATATGCATAATACTGTTGAAGTATTCTCACTGTTTACTGATTTTGATGTTAGTCTTTTCAAAGCAGGAAAACATTTTAAGTTATACGAAAAGTTCGGTGCTCATCATCTAGAAAAAGAGGAAAGAAAAGGAACTTATTTTGCCGTTTGGGCGCCTAATGCCCGATCAGTCAGCGTAATTGGTGATTTTAATGGATGGAACCCCCATTTGCACCACTTATATATTCGATGGGATGCCTCTGGTATTTGGGAGGGCTTCATTCCTGACGTGCCTTTAGGGGCCAATTATAAGTATCTTATCAAGACGGCAACCGGAGAAAATCTGGAAAAGGGAGATCCCTTTGCTTTAGTTTGGGAAACACCGCCAAAAACTGCTTCTAAAGTCGGTACCACCTGGTATGAATGGAAGGATCAGGATTGGATGAAGAAACGGCATCTTCACAATGGTTTGGATAGGCCTATATCTGTATATGAATTACACCTGGGGTCTTGGATGCGAGACCCCGAGCATCCTGATCATTTATTAAGTTACGGGCAGATTGCTGATAAATTGGTACCCTACATTAAAGAGGCCGGTTTTACGCACGTAGAGTTTATGCCTATCATGGAGCATCCTTACTATCCTTCATGGGGTTATCAAGTAACCGGCTATTTCGCCGCCAGTGCTCGTTACGGTCCACCGCAAGAACTCATGTATCTCATTGAGCAACTGCACCGGAACGATATTGGTGTATTTCTCGACTGGGTTCCTTCACACTTTCCGGGGGACGCTCACGGGTTGTATCGATTCGATGGATCGCATTTATACGAACACCAAGATCCACGACAGGGATATCATCCCGATTGGAGCTCCTACATCTTTAATTATGGACGAAATGAAGTTAGGGCCTTTTTGATAAGTAATGCAATATTTTGGCTGGACCGATTTCATGCGGATGGTTTAAGGGTAGATGCGGTGGCTTCTATGTTATATTTAGACTATTCGCGCAATGCAGGTGAATGGATCCCGAATGAATACGGTGGTCGTGAGAACTTGGAAGCGGTGAGTTTCCTTAAAGAACTAAATGAAGCCGTTTATGCAAATTTTGCTGATGTGCAAACAATTGCTGAGGAATCGACGGCTTGGCCGGGAGTTAGTAGACCTACTTTTACCGGTGGTTTGGGATTTGGCATGAAATGGATGATGGGGTGGATGCATGATACCTTGAACTACTTTAAACAGGATCCCGTTTATCGTAAGTATAATCATCAACAGATAACTTTCAGTACCGTATACGCCTTTCATGAGAATTTTATGCTTCCCTTGTCGCATGATGAGGTTGTGCATGGAAAACATTCGTTAATCTACAAAATGCCCGGGGACGAATGGCAACGTTTCGCAAACCTCCGGGCGTTATATCTTTATATGTTTACGCATTCGGGCACTAAACTTTTATTTATGGGAGGTGAGTTCGGACAAACTGCGGAATGGGATTACAACCAATCGCTGGATTGGCATTTGCTCAATTTTCCGCCACACGAAGGCTTATTTCGTTTTGTGAAAGATTTAAATAATTTATATAAGACGCAACCCGCTTTATATGAAAAAAGTTTTTCGCCGGAGGGTTTTGAATGGGTAGAATTGGGTGACCATGAAAATTCGGTGCTTGTTTATTATCGGAAAGGGCGATCGGAGAAGGATGACTTGGTTGTTGTATTAAATCTGACGCCTGTAGTGCGATATTATTATCGTATCGGTCTTCCTCATAAAGGAACTTATGAGGTACTATTGAATTCAGACGATAAAGTATATTTTGGAAGTGGAATTAACTGCGAGCCTATTAAAGCCGAACCTTATCATTGGATGAACAAGGCCTATTCGGCGAAGTTTACGCTACCTCCATTAAGTGGTGTAGTTTTGAAAAGGACAAGGTAAAACGAAAGAAAAATGCGTGTAATTCATTTCGCCGCGGAATGTTATCCTGTGGCCAAAGTTGGTGGTTTAGCGGACGTGCTGGGTTCTTTACCCAAATATCAGCGGAAGGCTGGAATTGAATCCTCCGTTGTGATGCCTTTCTATAACAAGACTTTTGTACAGAATAATGAGTTCGAAGTTCTACACGAAGGTAGCATCCAACAAGGCAATTCCTCTTACCATTACAGCGTTTTACGAGAACGCAGCAGTCTGCTAGGCTTTGAGTTAATATTGATAAAAATACCTGGCTTACTTGATCGGGAGGAAGTATATAGCTACCCGGATGAAAGCGAACAATTCTTGGCTTTTCAACATGCCGCTTTGGATTGGCTATGTGCAACTTACCAACGGCCCGACATTATACACTGCCATGATCATCATGCAGGTCTGATTCCATTTTATATTGAAAATGTGGATCAATTTAACTTGTTAAAGGGTGTTCCAACAGTTGCCACCGTTCACAATGGACAGTATCAGGGATGGCTAAGCTGGAATAGCGCTTCGCTCATGCCCACTTTTGATACGTGGCGATGGGGCTTGCTCGATTGGAACGGATTAATTAACCCCTTAGCAGCCCTAATCAAATGTTGTTGGGCTTACACGACGGTTTCAGAGGGATATTTACATGAGTTATACGTAAGAGCCAATGGATTGGAGGGCCTTTTTGAGGCTGAAAGGACGAAGTCATATGGGATTGTAAATGGGATTGATACAGAGGTTTGGGATACGGCTACCGATCCCATGCTTGAAAATAATTTTTCACCAGCTGCTGTTAAGAAGGGTAAAGGAAGTAATAAGAGCATCCTATGTGATACTTACGGTATGGACGCAAGTCTACCATTGTTCGTATTCATCGGTCGTTTTGCTTTGGAGAAGGGAGCTGATCTATTAGCATCTGTTCTCGTATCTGTTTTAGAACGGTTTGAAGGAGAGGTTAATTTCTTCGTTTTAGGATCAGGAGATAAGGGCATCGAAGCGTCATTATTAAAAATACGCGAACAATTTTCACAACATTTGGCCTTGTTTATTGGTTATAATGAAGAACTGGCTCACCAAGTATATGCCGGTGCAGATTTTTTATTGATGCCGTCTCGAGTTGAACCCTGCGGGTTAAATCAATTGTATGCTATGCGTTACGGAACGGTGCCTGTAGTACATGCAACAGGAGGGCTGAAAGATACCGTGGTAGATATCGATCGAGAAGGGTATGGTGTCTTATTTAATGACATTAGTGTTAACGGGGTTTGCGAGGGCATTGAACGCGCTTTGCACTTTTGGCGTCAAACGGACCAAAAGCAGCAGACTGCCCTAAGGAAGAAATTAATGAAGCTCGACTTTTCCTGGGAAAAATCGGCAGCCAAGTATACAGATTTATATAAAAAACTAATTAATTAATATGACTCCAAAGGTAATATCCATCGTGCTAGGAGGGGGGAGGGGTTCCCGGTTAGCACCCTTAACTGATAAACGGTCAAAGCCGGCGGTGCCAATTGCCGGTAAATATCGCTTAGTCGACATACCTATTTCCAACTGTTTGAATTCGGGATTCAATCGAATTTTTGTATTGACCCAATACAATTCGGCATCACTAAATACGCATATTAAAAACACTTATAACTTTAGTGTTTTCAGTAAAGGATTCGTTGATATTATCGCTGCCGAACAGACGATTGAAGGAGATAAATGGTTTCAGGGAACCGCTGATGCCGTGCGGCACTCTTTACGTTACATGGTCAATCACGATTATGATTTTATCCTTATTTTATCGGGCGATCAACTCTATCAGATAGATTTCCAGGAGATGATCGAATTTCATATTAGTAAGAAAGCAGAAATCACCATTGCCACGATCCCCGTTAACGCAAAGGACGCTACTTCTTTTGGTATATTGAAATCTGATGATGAGGGGCATATTACCTCCTTTATAGAAAAGCCTAAAACAGAATTGCTTGTTGACTGGAGTTCGGAGGTAAGTGACGAAATGAAAGATGCGGGAAGGGTTTATCTCGCTTCGATGGGAATTTACGTTTTTAGTAAAGGGGTACTAAACGACCTGCTAACACAAAATCAGGGATTGGATTTCGGTAAAGAACTGATACCTGATGCAATTACCGATCAAAAGAAAGTGATAAGCTATCAATATGATGGCTATTGGACTGATATTGGTAACATTGATTCTTTCTTTGAAGCTAATATTGGTCTAACAGATGAAATACCTGCCTTTAACCTCTTTGATAAACAGAGTATTTTTACAAGACCCCGTATGCTACCTCCATCTAAAATGGCTGCGACTACGCTGTATAACGCTATTGTGGCGGATGGTTGTATTATTGCCGCGAAGGAAATCGAACGCTCGGTTATCGGCGTCCGTTCTAGGATAGGGAAGGGTACGGTTATCAAGAATACCTATATGATGGGGAGTGATTTTTATCAAAACCTTGAAGAGCTTGAAGATGCAAAGAGAACTAACAAGCCCATTGTTGGGGTTGGAGAAGATTGCTATATTGACACTGCAATTTTAGATAAGAGCTGTTCAATCGGTAACAATGTACAGATTAAAGGTGGCCCACATCTGCCGGATGGAGACTTTGAAACCTATACGGTGAAGGATGGCATTATCGTTATTAAGAAACGAGCCGTGATTGCGGATAATACGATTATCGGTTAATTGTCGGCCAACTCGCAGTTAGCTAACGATCGTATCAGCTAACTGGCACATCAAATTCAGTACAAAATATTCGTTAGCATTAACGACTATTTTGTACTTTTGTTTTTTAATGAAAGTTCCTCAGATTGTACTTCATTCTTCAATGAGTTTTATAACCCCATCGGTTATATTAAAACAATTTTTCCCTTTTTGCACGATGTTGTCAAGCTTTTCACTGAAAGCCACTGACACTTTATATTTATTTGTCAAAAAACGTATTGTTTTACATGGATAAAATACTGATAAAGTCTGCCACGTTAGCCTTTCCCGGACATGAAAAAAATGGTCAAACGCTAGATGTTCTCATCAATCGGGGTATGGTCGAGGCCATTGAAAATAAGAATATCATAAACGACGAAGATGCAACGGTTATTGACGCTAATGGACAATACTTGGCTCCGGGATTTTTCGATTTAAACGTAAATTTAGGCGAGCCGGGATTGGAGACAAAGGAGACGATTGAAAGCGGTTGTGCCGCTGCTGCGGCAGGTGGTTTTACCGGATTAGCGATGCAACCTAACACAGAGCCTGCCCTACATAGTAAAGGAGAGATATCCATGGTTTTGAATTTAGCGAGAAATCAACTGGTATCTATTTACCCGATTGGAGCTATAAGTAAAGGGAGAACGGGTAATGATCTGGCAGAGCTTTATGATATGAAGTTAGCGGGAGCTGTTGCTTTTTCCAATGGCAATAAAAGTATTCAACAGGCAGAACTAATGAGTAGAGCACTCCTCTATTGCAAGGGATTCGGTGCACTGATCATGTCTTTTGCGGAAGATGCTTCGATTGCAAATCACTCAAAAATGAATGAGGGTGTTATGAGTACCTATTTGGGAATGAAGGGAAATCCCGGGCTTGCTGAAGAATTGATGATATCGAGAGATTTATCGCTCGCTAATTACCACAACACTGCTATTCATTTTAGCACAATTAGTACAAAAGGGAGTGTATCCCTGATAAGGGAAGCCAAGCAGAAGGGAATACAGGTCACTTGTGACGTCGCCGCTCATCATCTGGTTTTAACGGATGATCGTGTCGCCGGTTTCGATAGTAATTATAAGGTGAGCCCTCCGTTGAGAACAGCAGAAGATATACAGGCATTGAAAGAAGGGCTATTAGACGGTACGATCGATGCGATTGTTTCTCAGCATACGCCCCATGAAGTAGAATATAAGCGCGTAGAGTTTGAAATTGCAAAAAATGGTATAATCGGCCTTCAAACTACTTTGCCTTTGCTACTCGAGGCACAATTATCAATCGATTTAATAATAGAAAAAATTTCAATAAGGCCGCGCGAGATTTTATCGCTTCCGACGCCATCTTTGACCGTTGGAGCTGCTGCGAATTTAGTTTTGTTTAATCCGAAAGAAAATTGGACCTTTGATATAAATACAAACTATTCCAAATCGATTAATAGTCCTTTTTATGGCGCTACTTTAATGGGCAAAGTAAATTTGGTGGTGAATAATAATAAGGTATATAGTACACTAAATTAATATGATGGACGCACGTATTGAGAAAGCATTAACTGCTGCACTTTCTGCTTTTGATAAGATAAACGGAACAAACGAGGTTTTTCGAACGAATTTATTCGCAGCTTTTAATAGCGATGAGAGCTATATGCAAAAGGTGGATTTGTTAGACGAATGCTTTGACGCTTATCCTTCTTATGAAGATTTAAGGGAAATTGCGTTCGACCTCTTGCTGATGAACTTTTTTGCAGCGGATGTCGAAAAATTGGAAGAGGATTATCTCGAATCGGAGGAGTGGGAAGATATTGAAGAGCAGACTATAGATCGGGGAACCGAGTTGCTCAATTTACTGTTATACTTAAGAGAATGTATTGATGAGGAAATCGAGCCGGAGTTAAGTGATTTTCTAAAGGAATTCCTGTTGGTAGATGAAGATGAATTTCAAGACGAACATCGTATTTATGAACCGATGATTGCCAACCAAATATTAGTGGAGAGCAATTATAAAGAAATAAGTCGAGTAGCAGCTAATCTTGGCGAGGAGCAAGAGCTGGCTGGGCTGTTTTATCCGATAATGAGCTTCTTTGCTGAACAGAATCCATCGGAAAGCCAATTTACCGAATATCTAAGAGCTAGTGGCGATCCGTCAATGGACGCAGCGGTTTATGCACTTATAGTGGCCTATAATAAAAACTAAAAGTAAATGGAAAACAACAGCTTATTACGGAAAGAAGGAGCTAAGTTAGGGATTGTAGTGGGAATACTGATGATTGTATTAACCATTATTCCCATGTACTATTATGCTTCCAGTTCCTCGTTTTGGATGGTCATTATTGGCCCGGTCATCACCGGCTTTTTTCTTCCTTTAGTATTAGCTATTTTATTCACATTTAGATTGCGAGGAACTATCGGCGGCTATTGGAGTTTTAAGCAAGCTGTAATCGGTGTTTTTTCCATGTTGCTTGTGGCAAGCTTTATTTCCTCAGTCTCCGGATTTGTTTTTGAGAAGTATATAGAGCCTGATATGAGAGAACGCTATATGCGTAACATAGCGAATAACTCAATTGAGTACATGGAGAAATCGGGTGCTGATGCTGAGCAGATTGACACGCAACTGGAAAAGATAGATGAGCAAATAGAAAAGGCAGGTGAAGTTAATATTGTTAATACGTTGCGTGGTTTTGCGATCTCTACTATTGTTGTTTTCGTGATTGCTCTAATATTTGGTGCTTTATTTAAGAAAGAACGACCCATATTTCAAACAATCTCTGAAGAACCTCAGGAATAAACCGATAAACAAATCATTTGATAATTGCTTATTAACACATGGATATATCTGTCGTCATACCTTTGTACAATGAAGTTGAATCTTTATCTGAATTGGTGGCTTGGATTAAACGGGTAAATGATGAGAACAGCTTCAGTTACGAAGTGATTATG
The DNA here is from genome assembly GCF_054130995.1 of Olivibacter sp. SA151. NCBI lineage: Bacteria > Pseudomonadati > Bacteroidota > Sphingobacteriia > Sphingobacteriales > Sphingobacteriaceae > Olivibacter > Olivibacter sp. SA151. Next base: position 1,638,414 of record NZ_CP096391.1, read on the forward strand.
ATAGATGACGGTAGCACAGACGGTTCATGGCGTGAAATTGAGGCGCTAAAATTAACCTATCCTGAAATTTATGCCATTAAATTTCGGCGGAATTATGGGAAATCAGCTGCATTGAATGTCGGTTTTGCAGCTGCATCGGGCGATGTTGTTATCACCATGGATGCTGACTTACAAGATAGTCCGGATGAGATACCGGTTCTTTTTCATCGAATAAAAGAGGAAAAGCTGGATTTATTGTCTGGATACAAACAAAAAAGGCATGACCCTTTAAATAAAACGCTGCCTACCAAACTTTTTAATGCGGTGACACGCAGGGTTTCAGGTATCAATAACTTACATGATTTCAATTGCGGGCTGAAGGCTTATCGAAAGGATGTAGTTAAAAATATAGAGGTTTACGGAGAGATGCACCGTTATATCCCCGTTATTGCAAAATGGGCAGGCTTTACAAAAATAGAAGAACAGGTTGTAAAGCATTATCCTAGGAAGTATGGCACGACCAAATTCGGTTTCAGTCGATTTATCAATGGTTTTTTAGACTTACTGTCAATATTTTTTGTTGGCAAATTTAGTAAAAGACCGATGCATTTTTTTGGAAGTCTAGGTGTACTGAGTTTTATGGGAGGCTTTATTATGACTCTTTGGCTGATTTCGGATAAACTGATCAGCATATCGAAAGGTACCTCCTATCGAAATGTTACCGATCAACCTTTGTTTTACATTGCTCTAGTTGCAATTATAGTAGGTACGCAGCTATTTTTAACCGGCTTTATTGCTGAGTTAGTCTCGCGCAATGCACATGACCGAAATAATTATCAAATAGAAAAAGTGATCTAGATAGCTTTTATTTTCCGCATGATTTTCTTTTCAATTATTATTCCTTTATATAATCGACCGCAAGAAATAGACGAGCTTCTGTTTACACTGGTGCAGCAAGGCTATCCTGAATTTGAAGTGCTGGTGATTGAGGATGGATCTACAAATAGTGCCGGGAAGATCGTTGAAAGCTACCGGGATAAACTTAATCTTCGATATTTTTTCAAACCCAACGAAGGGCAAGGTTTCAGTCGAAACTTTGGTTTCGAACGTGCAAAGGGAGATTACTTTATTGTATTCGACTCTGATTGTTTGATTCCGGCTAACTATCTACAGCTGGTTAACGATTATCTATCTCTTCATAAGTTGGACGCTTATGGCGGTCCCGATGCCGCACATGCGTCGTTTACACCCATTCAGAAAGCTATTAGTTATTCCATGACATCGCCCCTTACTACCGGTGGGATTAGAGGGAATAAAAAGCATATCGGGCAGTTTCATCCTCGAAGTTTCAATATGGGCGTTTCCAGAGAGGTGTGGGAGGCCGTTGGTGGATATAAGTTGACTAGATTAGGGGAGGATATAGAATATAGTATACGGATTCAAAGAGCAGGATTTAAGATCGGCCTAATCCCCGAAGCCATTGTCTATCACAAACGGAGAACTGATTTTAGTCAGTTTTATAAACAGCTTCATTTTTTTGGAAGAGCTAGAATTAATATTTACAAACACTTTCCCTCAGAGCTGAAACTTGTCCATTTTTTTCCGGCACTTTTTACGCTATTTTTAATTTTTACCGTCGCACTGAATTTTTTACAAGGTTTTATTTTGTTTAGAATTCCATTAGTTACATGGTGTTGTAATTTTCTGCTAGGGGTCTATGTCTTATTACTTTTTTTCCACGCTTGGTCTCAGAGCAAGTCGCTTAGGGTGGCGGGCCTTGGTGTGGTAGCTGCTATGATTCAATTAACTGCCTATGGTTTGGGATTCATGCAGGATTTTTGGAAAAAGGTGATATTAAATAAAAAATAGTAAGTAATTTATCCAAGCGCAACGATTTTATTGTTTAAATCCTCGATATTAAAAGGTTTTGCTATATAATCGTCAGCACCAACTTCGGATGCTATACGTTCGCTTTCTCTGCCAGCGGAAAACATAATGATCGGTAAGTGAGCAGTTTCTTTATTGTTCTTTAAAATTCTCACAATTTCGTCCCCCATTAATAAGGGCATCCAGATATCGATTAACAGCAAGTCGGGCTTTTCCGATGAAATTCTTGGAAGCAAACGTGAGCTATTGGACTCCAGTAATACCTGATATCCATAGCTTTCCAATAATAAGCCCGTAATGTCTAATATGCCTTCATCATCATCACATATCATAATTTTCTTTATCATGATCTTGGTATTTTAGGGGTAATGTAAAACTAAAGGTGGCGCCTTCTCCGATTGTACTTTCAACCCAAAGGGTTCCTTTATGTTTTTTTATGATCTGGTTGCTTATATACAGACCGACACCGATGCCGGGATACTGTTTCTGTATTTCGTCCACCCGATAAAAAGAATCAAATATTTTCTTCTGATATTGATGGTCTACACCCAAACCATAATCGGTAATTGAAACTTTTATGAAATCACTTAATCGTGAAAGATGTATATTAATTGATCTATTGACGGGGGAAAATTTAATGGAGTTAGTTAATAAGTTTAAGATGACTTGCTCCAGGCGCAGTCTATCTCCTATATAATAATTACTTGCTGCTCCCTGAACCTCGAAATGGTTATCATGATATTTTCCTCGTAATTTATCTACGACCTCTAAGATCATTGCGTCAAAGTCAAATGCCTGTTTGGTAAGTTCTATTCTTCCGGTTTTAATTTTGGATGCATCCAAGAGGTCAATAACCAGATGCTCCAATTTGTCTACATAAGATTTTGTCTTATTGAGTGTTCCCTTAAGTGTTTCGCTTGCATCAGGAGGAAGCATCCGTTGTGTTAATTGTAAACTCGCTGTAATGGCTGTTAACGGAGTTTTAAGTTCATGACTGGCTGTACTTAGAAAGTCATCTTTTCTTTTCTCGAGCTCCCGTAACTCCGTTATATCGCTAATCGCTAAAATGATGTTTGCATTAGTCGTGTGTGATATAAAATGAGCATCAAAATTCAATACTTTTTTTCCGACACGAGTTGGAAAGTCTTCCAACAAATAATCCTTTATGCTTGTTTTTTTTGAGTTTAATTGCTCAGCGAGGTTTTGTAGCCCCATAGTGTTCCACTTCCCGTTGTCGATGCCCAGGATATGCTGGTCCAGTACCTCGTCCTCGGCAATATGGAAAGTTTTAAGGAAAGATCTATTGACCTTTATAATATGAAGATTCTCCGTCAAAATCAACACGGAATCCCTAACGGTGTCTATTACGGCCGTCAGGAGACCTTCATCTTCCGATAGATTGTTGTCATGTTCAACTAACGTTTTTTTTACTTTAAGTTTTTCTACTCGGAGCTGCTGATTGGTTAGTTTTAAGCGAGTAACATCGTTTTGAACACCAATATAATAAGTAACATTATTTTCCTCGTCTCTTATTGGTTGTAAGCGAAGTTGATTCCAAAATAGAGATCCGTCTTTTTTATAGTTTTTTATTTCTATTTCACATGGCTGCCCCAGATGCAAGGCTGTTTTGATGACTTTTTTTTGTTCTTCGTTGTCATCATTGCCTTGTAAAAAACGACAATTATGGCCAATAACTTCATTGCGCGAATAGCCAGTGAGCTCTTCAAATGCCTTGTTGCAATAGACAATGGGATAATCGGGCTGTGAGCAATCGGTTATCACTACACCGACTTTTGTAGTATCTAAAGCGGTTAGTAGCAGATCCAATTCCCTATTGTAAGCACGAGCGGAAAATGAAAATTTATTTTCGTCAATTTGCTTCATACATTAACAGTATAGTATCCTATGCCTAGCAAAATAGGAGATGTTTTGTATAATAAAGTAGTCAAACTCCCCCAACTTTCTATTTACAACTTAATATTACAAACTTCAAACCAAAGTCATTTAATGGTAAATTTACGTAAACGAAAGATGCTTGAATTGCTCACATTCTATACAAATTAAATATGGAAAAAAATATCATGGAAAATCATGCAGGGGGAGGGATTGACAGTTGATAAATGAGCCTGTTCAACGTGAACAAAAAATTAACAAAAAAATGATAAATGGATTTGGTTTTAAAAATCAACTTGTTGAGTGTTTTTAAGGCTTGTTTTGTGGGTTAAAGCTGAGACTTTGGTTGAATATTTGATAACAAGACATACTGACGTTGCGATGGCCAACGTTATAAAAATAATTTAATACGATTATTTCTTGAATGGGTATAGAAACACGTATGGAATTGTTGTTTTGGATTATATCGGAATAAATTAATAAAAGAAGCGTCTATTCAGTGAATGACGATTGGTCATTGTGGCTTTGCCCGCTTCAAAATTTTAAAAGTAAGACTGATATACTTGCATAAACCACCGCTTAAAGTAGGTGATAAAATATGCGAGTTGATGATTATCAAAAAATAGGATTTAAAATGAAGAATATTCTTTGTGTAGATGACGATACGGATTTCGCGGCAATGGTTGCGGATATACTAAAACCGGAGGGCTACAATGTTAAAATAGATACAGGAAAAAATATGCACAGTATTTTGAGAATCGGAAAGTTTGGGTTGGTTCTACTAGATGAACGCCTCATGTGGATGTGGGGTAGTGATTTGTGCATGGAATTAAAGCAGAATCCGTTAACAAGCCATATTCCGGTTGCGATGGTATCCGCTTCCGATGATATAGCAAAAATTAAAGAGCGATGTGGAGCAGAAGCCTACGTGAAGAAACCATTTGAGCTAATGCATTTTTTGCATTTAGTGGACGAATTATATTTGTATAAAGATGAAGTCGCCTAAATAGTGTATACTTGAATATATTTAGAAAGGTATGAGCAACGGACAATATCGTAAGGAAATTTTTAGAGGACAAAATGTAGGGATTATCTTGAAGAAAGATCAGCGTACGGGGAACATTACTTATGGCTATGTCAAGGATATTTTAACATCGGCCACCTTTCACTCCAGAGGAATTAAAGTTCGACTCGAAGATGGGCAGATCGGAAGAGTTGCCGAAATCTTGGAAGATTAATAGAATAAATACTAAGCGGGTGTCTCCTATGCTTGTCAAAGACAAATGTAGGAGACACCTTCGTTTTATAATAGCCGAGCAATGAATAATTCAATATAAACAGCAGGATTTTACGTCTCTTATTGCACTTGTTATTAAAAAGAGTTATTTTTCTTGCATGCAAGAATATCTTTTATTTATTGACACGGAAACAACGGGGCTACCCAAAAAGTGGACGGTAGGATATTCTACAAAAGATAACTGGCCAAGTGCCGTTCAAGTCGCTTGGATTGTGTTTACAAAGGACGGAAGGGAAATCAAGCGAGAAAATTTCTATGTGAACGAAGACGATGTGGTGGTTAGTCGGCAAGCGCAATTAGTGCATCGGATAAAGGATTCATACTTAAGAACGTTTGGAGTACCGCGTTGTGCCGTAATGGAAAAACTCAGCAGTGATCTCCGGCAATTTAAACCTCTAGTCGTGGGGCACTTTGTCGCACTCGACTTTCATGTATTGGGAGCGGATTTTTATCGCTGCGCTATGGAAAACCCACTTGGCGATTTACGCCTATTTTGTACCATGTTAGCGAGTTCCGGATACGTTAAAAAACCTTGGATAAAATACCTCCGTTTAAACGAACTCTACCAGGAACTTTTTGAAAAGGAGCTGGAGAAGGCCCATAATGCTTTATTAGATGCAGACGCCACAGCAAAGAGTTATTTTGAGCTGGTCAAAAGAAAAGAAGTTACAGAAGAAACAATTGAAGAACAGCAAGTCAAATTATCAAAACAACTGATTCTTGATAAGTCACCATGGAGCATATCAACGGTGTTAATAATTTTGTTTTTTTTGATTGCTTTAATTGTCTGTTCGTTAGTTTTCAAGCGTTTATAAGTCATTTATATGCACTTCAATTAATGACTATAGTTTTATAGAAAAACTCATGGATAATACAAAAGAACAAGCCCCTTCATTTGATGAAAGTTACCTGATGCCTGAACAGGTCTATTCGCGAAGAATCAGTGATATAGCTTTCAGGGAGCTGGTGACCTGCAAAGAAAGCATGCCGGTGTACGAAGCCGCCCGTATTATGGCTGCCAATAAGGTTAGTTGTTTGTTTGTCACCAGTGAAAGTGGAAATATCGACGGCTTCATTACTGATATAACGTTGCGTGATAATGTGATCGCGAAAAAAGCTGATCTTACTAAACCTGTGTATTATTTTATGGATCGCGCCATTGAGTCAATTTCCATTGATACCTATATATATGAAGCGCTGCTGACGATGTATGAAACAAAATTACGCTATTTGCTGGTGGAGTCAGAAGGCAAATACGTAGGATTTGTTAGCAGAAATAAATTGATGAGTGAACAAGCTCAATCGCCATTAGTCTTTATTCAATCTGTAAAATTAGCTAGAACGAGTATCGAGTTAAAAGAGAAGTGGTCTCGTGTTCCGTACATTGTCAATCAGTTATTGAGTAAAGGTGTACAAGCTGAGATTGTTAATCAATTAATAACCGCTATTGCTGATACAATTGCGCAGAATGTAATAGAAGAAGTGTTGAGCGAAATGAGCAATCCACCCTCTAAATTCGTTTTTATGGTGTTGGGAAGCGAGGGACGTAAAGAACAGACTTTGAAAACAGATCAGGATAATGCGCTAATTTATGAGGATAAGGCGAACGAACATCGGGAAGAAGTTCGGAAATGGTTCCTTGAGTTTGCGCAAAAAGTGTCTGATCGATTGCATTTTGTAGGCTTCGCGTATTGTACGGGGGGCTATATGGCGAGTAATCCACAATGGACACACTCCTTATCGCATTGGAAGAGCAATTATAAAAAATGGATGGAGGAATCGCTTCCGGAGACTGCCATTAAATTTTCGACTTTTTTTGATTGCCGATTGATTTATGGAGATAAAGCAATCATGGATAATCTTCGAGACTTTCTAGATGTAGAGCTTCAGCAGCCTTTAGAGAAGTTTTTTGTGTATTTGGCTAAAAATGCCTTGCAATACGTGCCGCCATTAACGTTCTTTAAACCAATTAAGACGATAACAGTACAAGGCCGCGAGGTCTTTGATATTAAAAAAGCGATGACCCCAATCGTAGACTTGGTGCGTGTTTATGCTCTACGGAATCGGATTTTTTTAGAGAATACCGGAGAACGAATGAAAATGTTGCGAGATATGGGCGTGTTCACTGAAAATCAATATCAGGAATTAAGCTTATCTTATTATTACTTAATGACAATGCGTCTAAAAAATCAGGCGGTGCGCATGATCGTTGATAAGGGTGAGCCGGACAACTATATTGATATTGATAAGATTACACGTATTGAACGTGTTACCTTAAAGGAAATTTTTAAGACTGTGGAAAATTTCCAGTCGGGTATACGTATTAAGTTCACCAATAATTTATTAGGATAAAATCGTTGATCTTATACAACCAGATTTAATAACAGAACACCGATGAGGCCGACGATGGCAACAATGGATTCCATTACCGACCAAGTTAGCACGGTATCTTTGATCGTCAGATTAAAGTACTCCTTAAACATCCAGAAGCCTGAATCATTGACATGTGAGAAGGCTAAACTACCTGCGCCGACCGCTAGCACCATCAAATTAGGGTCAGTTCCAGTGGATTGAATCAGTGGTAGAATCATCGATCCGGTCGTCAATCCCGCTACAGTTGCCGATCCGACGCATATTCGTATAATAGCCGCTATTAACCAACCTAAGGCAAGCGGCGGAACCGGAAGTGCTCTCAATGAAGTAGCAATCTCCTCGCTTACACCGGTTTGTGTAAATACTTCTTTGAGCGCTCCTGAACCGGCAATAATCAAAATGATGGTAGCAACGTCCTTCACCGCTTGCGTACAATGATTCATTAAATCGTCCATTTTAAGTTTTTGAACGACTCCCAAGGAGAAAAGTGAATAAAAAAATACAATCATCAAAACCACCGATGGCGAACTCAGAAATATTAATAGCTGTTGAACTGTTGGACTCAACGTAAATACATGCTGGATAAATGTCGTTGCAATTAGTAGTATAACGGGCAACAATGCCGTAAAAAAGCTATTAAAAGTGCCTGGTAATTGATCATCGGGTAAGTCTTCTGAAATGAATGTCTGTAAGGGTTGCGATGGGATTTTTTTGAGAAATTGTGCAAAGAAAGGACCGGCGATAATGATAGCCGGTATAGCAAGAGCGAAGCCATATACAAGCGTTAAACCCATATTGGCGTTGAATTGGATAACCAGTGCGGAGGGTGAAGGATGAGGGGGTAAAAAGCCATGCGTAACCGACAGCGCTGCTAACATAGGCAAGCCAATGAAGACCGCCGGAAGTTTATATTTATAGACTACCGAAAAAATAAGGGGCACCATCAGCACAAAACCTACTCCGTAAAAAAGTGGAATACCGATGATAAAGCCAACAATCATCATGGCCCACTGAATTTTTTTTTGCCCCACCCACGACATCATCACCGCGGCTATTTTTTGCGCAGCACCGCTTACAGCAATGATTTTACCGAACATGGCTCCAAACGTAATTAATATTAGTAAGGATGATAAAATATCGCCAATTCCTTTCTCTAATGTTGTCGCAATTTTATCAATAGATAAGCCTAAAGTAGCTGCGGCAAAGATTGAAACGAGTAAAAAGGCAGGGAAGGGATGTACTTTGAATGTATTAATCAGTAGGATTAACAAGAAAATGGATAGGGCAATGTAAACTAGGGTCATTGGTGTCTGTTTTGTTGGTACTGTGTTAGGCAAATTAACAGAATTGTTTTATTTATAAAAATAATGAACGAATATTGTTGAGAATATCTTTTAAAGTCAAGATGGCAAAGAGTTTTGATTGAGAAGTCATGCTCCCAACTGACCGTGAAATTGGTGGTACATCATTGGATATGATAAAAAGGCGCTCATTTTTTGAGCGCCTCTGTTGTTTAGTATCCCGGATTTTGCTTCAAATTTGGATTAATGGCAATTTGCGTATTCGGAATCGGATACAATTCCCGGTTTGGATCACTACTAGGTCTGTGATCCCACCAAGCGGCTGTTGTATACTTTCCAAAACGAATAAGATCGGTACGTCTTTTTCCTTCAAAAATAAATTCACGACCTCGCTCAGCCAATAATTCATCTAGTGTCAAGCTTGCCGTTGTATATTGTGCAGCCGGCCAATCTTCGGCGGAAAAGGCCCGTTTTCTACTTTCATTAATTAAATTTACTGCCTCTTGGGTGGCAACACCGCCATTTTTTCGCATAATGGCCTCTGCTTTATTAAAGTATATTTCGGTAAGACGATAGATCATATAGTGGTTTTCACGATAGTTGGCATCTTGCAAGGTCCCGGATTTATATTTATTGAATCTAGCTCCACTATTTTCTTCTCCTTGTGCCATACCGCCTGCGCTGGTTAAGTCTCCCTCGCTTTCACGGCGGATACTGTTTACAAAAACAATAGGTTTTCCGCTCCATTCTTCCGTGCCTAACACCGGTGTTTGTGTGCCATATTTGTATTGTGGGCCGAACAAAAACCACTCTTTCTTGCGTAAGTCGTTTTCAGCGTAAGCATCAAAAGCGGTTGGTATCACTACGAAGGCATTCCATCCGCCGTATCCGACATTAAGTACATCTTTCATATAATCATAGCCCATAAAGAAGCCGCCCCAATCAAATGCGAAACCTCCTTTTTGACTATATGCAAATTGAAAAAGAGCCTCTGTTGCACGTTGATTCGTATTACTAAATGTAGACGTCAGATCAGCAGCCAGGTTAGGACCACCCCCTAAGCCGCCCCCTTCACCATTTAAAACCTGATCACAGGCTGCAATACACTCGTCCCACATGGGTTGTCCTACCCACTTTTCAGCATTAAGATAGAGTTCTGCTAGCATGGCGTATCCCGCAGCCTTGTTTACTCTTCCAATTAATGCATCCGAAAGCGGTAATAAATTAGGAACATTTTCTTCAAGCTCCTTTTGTATGAAAGCAAAGACTTCCGTACGTGGTTTGGTCTCTGGATTGGCTATTTCTTCAGACACTTCTTCAACAATGGGTACATTGCCCCACAATTCCATTATTTTCATGTAATTATAAGCGCGAAGTACCTTGAGTTCTGCAATGATCGCATTCAGTTCGTCAGGCTCCATACCTACCTTTTCTGGTGGGGTTGCTTGAATCCGATTGAGCGCGTTGTTAACATAACCTAAGCCTGTCCACATTCCAATCCAAGCATCGCGTGTGCGAGATTCATTGTCTGTCCATGTGTGATAATGCTGTCTAAAATGATCTCCTGCATCATAGCCATGTCTGCCTTTTTGCGGCCAGGCCAATTGATCAGACGACAATTCCGAATGGTAGTAATAACCACTGCCTCCGGTAGGCGCTAGCCATGATTGCATATGGGTCATTGGGCGTAAGGCCGCTTGCAATACTTCTCTTCTGTTGTTGAGAAATTTATCGTTGCTTATTTCGCTATAAGGATTTTCGTCCAGTTTGGTACAAGCTTGATAGCTCATTGCTATCATACCAAATACAGAAATATATATAGATTTTTTTAGGAGTTGTTTCATCTTTTTATGTTTTTAAAATCCAACATTTACACCAAGCGTGAATGATTTGGTTCGAGGATAGAAACCACGACCGTCTATACCTGTCGTAAAACCGGTGTCCTGAATTTCAGGGTCTATTCCACTGTAGCCCGTGAATGTTGCTAAATTTCTGCCGGCAGCGTATATTCTTAAATTTCTTATATAGTTCGAACTCAATTTGAATGTATACCCTAAAGTGACATTATCCAATTTTACAAAATCACCTTTTTCTAAGTAGTAATCCGAGTATTGCGGATCATCGTTCAGCTGGTTATGGGTAGTAATGGCACTTTTGAAGATATTATTTGGAAGCCATTTCTTGTTTCCAAAATACATTTCTTTGGTATTCAGAATGTCAAAACCGAATTTACCCCTGAAAAATACCGTAAGATCAAAGTTTTTGTAGCGTAATGTATTATTAAGGGATAGATTGTATTTCGGAACACCATTTCCGATTATGGTAAGATCGTCGTTATTCATTTCACTGGTAGTTGCCACCGATCCATCAGCTTTATAAAATTGCCATTTCCCATCGTCTGTGAAGCCCGCAAATCGTTTTCCATAGAAATTACCAACCTTGCCCCCTTCTTCAAGACGAATGGCATTTCCAAGATTGCCTGGAGAGGGCAGCCCTCCGAACTCAAGGAAATTAGCCTGAAATACATCACTTGATAACTGTTTTAGCCGGTTATTTTGCAAGCTACCAGCCAAATCGATGTTCCATGTGAAGTTGTCTTTTTTAACCGGGGTGCCGCTCAGTATCAATTCAACGCCTTTGTTCGTTATTGAGCCCACATTCATTAAGATCTTGTCGCGAACGAAAGATGGTTGCTGCGCATTATAGTCATATATTAAATCCTTCGTTAAACGGTTATAAACATCTAATGAACCGGAAAGTCTATTGTCTAATAAGGCAAAATCCAAACCGAAGTTCCACTCGGCTTTGCGCTCCCACTTAAGGTTAGGATTGGCGTTTCTTGCTGGGCCAAATGTTTGATAATAAGTTCCATCCATTAAGTATGTGCCTCCAGTACTAAGCGTAAGCAAGGATTGGTAATTACTTATATCTTGATTGCCTGTAACACCATAGCCCACTCTTAATTTTAAATTATTGATAAGTGCTGTATTTTTTAAAAACTCTTCCTCACTGATGGTCCAACCGATAGAAGCAGCGGGAAAGTTTCCCCATTTATTGTTCTCACCAAAGCGGCTAGAACCCTCTCTCCGAAGAATAAATTGTGCAGAGTATTTTCCTAAATAAGAATAGTTTATTCGACCAAAAAAAGCTACAAGCGTATTGTCATCTTTAAAACTGCCCATACCCGGGCGAGGCAGTAGCGTGTTATTAATAGCGCTACCACCACCAAGATTCCAATCCAACATGGCGTCATTAGTAAAGCCGTTATTATTCACATTAAATTTTTCTAGCGTATTATATTGATAACTATAGCCTATTGTCGCGTTTAACGAATGGTCATCTGCGATCGTAGTGGTATAGTCGAGCGTCGATTCGAAGGTCTGCGACCAGGTGAGGTAGTTCGCTTTAGCGGCATATCCCATCCCCTGATATTCAGAATTTTGCCGTTGATCCCAATCATTGATCGAGCGATACCTCCGATCGTTATATTCATCCCGAACATAGGAGCCAAAGGCAGAAGCTTTTAGGCCTTCTATAATGTTGTAGGTAAATCGAGCATCACCACTGATAGTAGATTGATTACGTTCAAAAATGCGGTTTTCTAATCTGGAAAGGGGATTATAATTGTTAAAGCCTTGGGTCTCTAAAAAGGAACCATCGGGATTTCTAATCGGAGCCGTCGGATTTCGCTGTATCGCTTGTTCAAAATCAGAACCCGTTGTCTTTCCGTAATCTACCGAGTTGATATCGTCATTTACGCCGCCACCCAATAAGTTCGCCTTACTTAAGTTGGCTGCTAAGTTAAATTGCATCTCCAGTCGATCTTGCAATCCCTTTTGATTCACATTAACCCGTCCGCCAAATTGCCGCCTCCCATTTTCTTTTGCAATCCCTTGTGCGTTGTTAAAATAAAGTGACGCACGGTAATTCGACTTTTCACTTCCTCCTGACGCTGCTAAGTTATGGTAATGGCTAAAGTTGTCTTTGTTTACCAGCTCGTCGTATAAGTCTGTGGATCCGCCTAAATCCAAATCCTGAGCGATTAATCCCTGATTGATCAGATCGCGGAATTCGGATGCTGATAGATACTCCGGCTTTTTATCTACTGACTCATGCTGTATATAAGTAGAGTAGTCATACCTCGGTTCCCCTGCCTTACCCTTTTTTGTGGTAATTAAAATTACGCCCGCATTTCCGCGTGTACCATAAATGGCAGCAGCGGATCCATCTTTTAAAACTGAGAAAGATTCGATATCATCTTGTTGCAGTAAATCCAGGTTACCTCCCGGAATACCGTCGATAACGATCAGCGGTGTCGTGCCTCCTTTTAATGAATTAATCCCTCTTAACTGAATTGAAGTAGTCGAATTTGGATTGTTCCCTTGTGTGCGCGTAATATTCAAACCAGCTACTTTTCCCTGGATTAAATCCATGGGTGATCGTGTTCCCCCTGCATTGAAGTCTTCGGCCTTCACATTAGCAACCGCTGAATTGATTTCGCTCCGCTTTTGTGTACCGTATCCCACAACAACGACTTCCTCTAAATTATTGCTCTCCTCCCGTAAGGATACATTGACAATACTTCTATTACCAACAGGTTGCTCTGCGCTTAAATAACCTAAATAGCTAAACACCAGCACATCATTTGTTGAAGCTTCGATCTGAAAGCGGCCCTTTTCATCAGTTGTTACTCCTTTTGATGAGCCTTTTATTAAAACCGAAACTCCCGGTAAAGGAGCTTGATCTGTTGCGCTCGTTACCGTTCCGGCGATTGTCTTCTGCTGTTGTTTGAACGAGCGGGTGGTCGATTTGGAAGCGAATCTACTTGACGCTTCGGCAAAAGATGGGACGCCTGGCATCCCAATGGAAATTAACAAAGCCAAACTTCCCGTTAAGGCCATGCTTTTAATTGGTCTGTTTTTTTGATTGGTCATAAATGTTTAATAATCAAGTTTATAAATTGATCGGTGAGCAAAAAATCAAGTCAATAAATACTCACCTCACTAAATCGCTTTAGTAAAATAATAGAAAAAAAGGCCTTGGTTACCCTAAAAAAATGTAGATACGCTAAACTGTTTTAGTTTTTTTATCATAGTTTAAATGGTTTTTGTTAGTTTATATAGTTTCAAAAGGCTAACTTCTTAAGAAAAAAATTAATATCAAAGAGTTTTTGCTAATTTGTGAAATGTATACACAACTAACAATATTATTTGGCAAGTAGATGGACGGTAATGCACACTCTTTTTGTCATGAATAAAAACGTTGCTCGTGATCATAGAGGAGGGGTAAAAAAAACAGCAATTTTCCAAAAGGAAAATTGCTGTTTTGCATTTATCTAAAGAAGCCTTAAAAACTGCGCTATCTTTTGACTCGGTGCGATGAGTACGACCCCATTACCATCCGGGATTATTTGGCGCTAAATTAGGATTCGCCTGAAGTTCTCGTTGAGGTATTGGTAATAATAAGTACTTTTCTGTCCAAGTGGTACCGCTTTCGTTTCTATAGCCTATTAAGTCAACAAAGCTATTAGCCGCTAAGTTATAGGCTTTACGCGTCCGTTGGATGTCGAAATAAGCCTTATTTTCATAGCATAGTTCGTGATATCTTTCACGCCAAACAGCTTCCCTAAATTGGCTTTGTGATAAGCCACTTAATGGTGCCAATCCTGCTCTTTGTCTTACTTTATTCAAAGAAGCATAGGCTGCATCGGTAGGTCCGTTAACCTCATTTTCAGCTTCGGCATGAATTAAATATACTTCCGGCATGCGGATTAACGTAAAGTTGATGTCCGGTGTTAAGTCGCCATTAACACCCGAAGAAGCTTCCAACCAATATTTATATAAGGCTGGTGGAAAGGTAATAGTTCCGGTACCATTTTTTGCCCTTGGGGCACTGGTAAAGAAAAATCCGCGTTCGGCGCTACGTTTATCACCCACTTCATAACTGTTAACAAACTCTCGACGTGGAACCAATGAACCATATTCATCACCGTGTCTAGAGATTGAGGAATTATAAGGAATAATCATTTGGGTGATGTTATTTTCCGCTACACCGCCCAGGTATTGTACCTGTAAAATGAATTCCCCTAAATTTTTATTCGGTCTATCGTGGAGAAACTCCAAATTACTAAACAAGGGATACCAGGCATCACCCTGTGTAGTTACTTCGGCTGCTTTGGCCGCTGCTAACTGATAATATTCAGCACCCTTATTTAAAGGATAGCCCGCCATTGTAAGATAAACATTGGCCAATAGTGATTTAACTGCCCCTTTAGATGCTCTTCCCGTCCGGTCTACATCTGGTATAGAAGAATTTTCAGCGGCTGTTAAATCATTGACAATAAGCTCATATATTTCTTCTTTATTGGCTCTTTGAGGGCGTAATTGACTATCTTCTGTTGGATCAACCGGCTGTGTTACCAATGGGATATCCCCAAACAGTCGGGTAAGAAAGAAATAATAGTATGCACGCAAAAAATGAGCTTGCCCCATCAAATTAGATTTTTGAGTGTCATTCATATCAATCTGCGGAATGCGGCTTATTGCTACATTGGCATTTGCTATACCTTCATAAAAGCCTTGCCAATAGCTGTAAAAGCCGGGGTTCTCGGTTCCGGTTGTGTGGTTGATAACACCCAAGTTAAAGTTACTTTGTGAATTTGTCGAAGCATGGCCAACGAGTAATTCGAGGTTTATCCAGGGGCTCTCACCATAACCAATCCCATCACCGCTTGTGTTGGCTCTTAAATTGGTGTAAATACCGTTAACAAAGGTCTGAGCTTGTGTTGCATTCTGAAAATAGCTATCCTGTGTTGGATTACTCTTGTTGTTTTCATCCAGGAAGCTCTCGCTGCACGAACTCGCTGTAAGTAAAGTTGCAGCTGCAAAGATGGATATTA
Organism: Olivibacter sp. SA151; assembly: GCF_054130995.1. Lineage (NCBI taxonomy): Bacteria > Pseudomonadati > Bacteroidota > Sphingobacteriia > Sphingobacteriales > Sphingobacteriaceae > Olivibacter > Olivibacter sp. SA151. Next base: position 1,654,042 of record NZ_CP096391.1, read on the forward strand.
TAGATTTTTTCATCGTTCTTTCGTGTATAAGTTAAAAGGTTGCGTTTAATCCGAAGGTAAACGTCATGGGTTTTGGGTAATCATGAAACTCAATGCCTTGTGCAAAAGTGTCATCATAAGTAGTAACTTCCGGATCATAGCCACTGTAATCTGTTATTAAGAAAAAGTTTTGGACAGATGCGTACACTCTCAGTCTGCTTAACTTGATCTTTTCCAATGCACTAGAAGGAAGGTTATAACCTAGCATTAAGTTTTTACCGCGAATAAAAGACCCGTCTTCCACTTTATGTGAATCGAGTAAGGTGTCGTAACGTACACCCGCACCTCTTATTTGGGCAATCGGTGTATTTTGATTCTCCGGAGTCCATGCGTTCAAGACCGTGGCATAGCTATTAGCAATACCCGTGCGATCTTCCGATGAATGTTGACTCATGCGGAAAACATCGTTTCCGTAAGAATATTGTAATTCGAGCGTAAGATCAAAATTCTTGTAGCGCAAGGTATTAAAGAAGCCACCATAGAAATCAGGAATACCTTTTCCAAGAATAGTTCTATCCGCGTCATTTATCTGGCCGTCATTATTCAGGTCGCGATACTTGATGTCGCCCGGCAAACGGTTATATCTGGCTGCTTCCGCTTCTTCGGCAGTGCTCCAAGTACCTTCTCTGATCAATCCATAGAAACTACCTACGGGGTTGCCGACACGTAAAATATTACTGTTACTTCCAATGAAGAATGGGTTCATAAATACGTCTTCATTATTTGTACCCAAAGCCGTTACCTCATTCTTTAGATAAGAGAAGTTTAACGCGGTAGTCCAAGAGAAGTCGCCTTTGTCAATATTTACCGTATTGATTCCAAATTCAAATCCACTGTTCTTCATGTCTCCAATATTTGTCATCATGCTTGTGTATCCACTAGAAGCCGGAACAGGTGCGGCAAGAAGTAGGTCAGAAGTTTTCTTAAGATAAGCATCGAAGACAATGTTGATGCGATCATTCAATAAACCCAAATCAAAACCGGCATTATATTGCGCTGTTTTTTCCCATTTTAAGTTCGGGTTTGGTAATGTGCTAATAACGGTTCCCGCTGATAAACGTCCATCAAACACATAATTACCTGATTGTAAGTTGGCTCTAGACAGATAACTATCAATTTCGGAGTTACCGGTTAAACCGTAGCTTAAACGTAACTTCAGATTGCTAACTGTTTCGCTCCCTTTTAAAAAGTCCTCTTCCGAAATACGCCAAGCGGCTGCCGCGGATGGGAAAAAAGCAAACTTATTGTTTTCACCGAAGCGAGATGATCCATCAAAACGACCGGTAAGAGTTAATAAGTACTTATCTTTATAGCCGTAGTTAGCACGGGCAAAATAAGAATTCATTTGATAGTTTTGCACATCGGAAGTAGGCGGCATTGGTGTAGCTCCCATACCAAGGTTATTCCACTGATAAAAGTCGTCAGCGATATCATTAGCCGATGCCTCCCATTCTAATACTTCAAACTTTTGCGCTTCTGTACCTAGCGTTGCACTAATTGTATGATCGCCGAATGTTCTGTTGTAATTGATGTGGTTAGACCATTGCCAAAAGAATGAACTTTCAGCGCCAATTCTTGCAAAAGTTCTTCCTAAACCACCATCGAAGTTCGATAAACTACTTACAAAATAAGGTTGATGTTGGTCGCGTACGTTTGCACCAATAGTTGAAGTAAAGTCTAAGCCTTCCATTAAGGTAACCTTAGCATAGGCATTACCTGTGAATACATTGCGTTTATAAAGACGCGTTATTTCATCAGCTTGTGCCCGAGGGTTGTCACCGGTTTCTAAACCATCATAGTCTTCACGACGACCGTATGTGCCATCAGGATACTTGTAAGGAATGAACGGAACCATTTCAATCATCATGCGGGGTGGGATATTTCCCCCGACACCATCATCCTGTCTGCGTTCTGTGTTGTTAGAGTAACTGATCGTTCCACCAACTTTAAGCCAATCGCGCACTTGATGATCAATAACGGCGCGTGCGCTATATCGTTTTTGAAAACTATTTACAATAATCCCTTGGTCGTCAAAATATCCTAAATAAAGACCATAAGTTGATTTATCGCTTCCTCCTGTAAAAGATAAATTGTGAGATTGACCAATAGCTGTACGGGTTAATAGATCTTGCCAATCTACGTCGTAAAGAGGCTGTCCATCAGCGGTGAACAGTTCTCGGTTGCCGAAAGTGTTGCCAACGGCATAGCGCTTGTGCTTCTCAACAGGGTTTTCATATCGACCCGCTGCAAAGCCTTCCGGGTCATATTTTTGTGCATTTTGATAACCCAAAGCTTCTATCTCCATCCATTCCTCGGAGTTGAGTACATCTTGCTTACGTGTCATTTTGTTCACGGTCATAAAGGCATCATAGTTGATCTGGCTTTGTCCTTTTTTACCGCGTTTGGTAGTGATCATAATAACACCGTTTGCCCCGCGTGTTCCGTAGATCGCCGTTGAAGATGCATCTTTTAGAACATCAACTGATTCGATATCACTTGGGTTGATGGTGGATATATCTTCTGTAAAGATAATTCCATCAACAACGTAAAGCGGCTCATTTGTTGCGTTAATTGAACTAAATCCACGGATACGAACTTGTGTTCTACCACCTGGTCTTCCCGAGTTTGTTGATGCATTAACACCCGCTATCCGACCACTAAGTGCTTGGTTTACGTTTTGTGCCGGGCGCTGCGTTAGTTCTTCAGACTTAACGCCCGCAACGGAACCGGTAATATCTACTTTTCTTTGTGTTCCATATCCGACGACAACCACCTCATCTAAACTTTGGCTATCCTCTTGTAGTGCTACATTTAAATTGGTAGAGCTTCCGACAGTTCTTTCCGTCGTTAAAAAACCTATATAGCTGAATACTAGTATATCAGAAGAAGAAGCTTCAATGGTGAATTGTCCTTTTTCATTGGTAGTAACACCTTTTGAGGATCCTTTTACCAACACAGAAACACCAGGTAAGGGCGTTTGGTCGGTCGCACTGGTAACTGTACCGGCAATTTGTTGTTGCTTCTTATTCGCAAGATAAGTAGCATTGGAAGTTAACCTGTTGGAAGCCGCAGCCTGCGAAGGGCAGAAGGGGATCCCAACAGAAATCAACAAAGCCAAACTTCCTGTTAAGGCTATGTTTTTAATTGGTTTGTTTTTTTGATTGGTCATAAATGCTTAATAATCAGAATGTAAAATGCTTGATTTCGTACGGAATTGTAAATAGATTGTTACTAAATCGCTTTAGGAACGATCTAAAAAAATAAGAAGCGTGGTATTAACCAGCTAAATTGTTTTAGTTTTAAAGGCACAAATTTCGTTCATCATGGTCACCGTGGTTTGTTAGCTTGTTTTATTAATAGTCGGCTAACTTCTTAATAAAAATGTTAATATCAAAGAACTTTTTAAAATTTGTACTGGAATAGGGATGGTTTGAGAATCTTTTTAACAATTATGTGAAAACGATTGCCTTTTTCTTTCTTTAAATATTATCTTTACCACAACCTTATCAGCTAAACAATGCTATTACCAATTGCATAATCAATGAAAAGAAATAGAATCTCCATTAAAGATATTTCGAAGGCCTTAGGGCTTTCCAATACGACCATCTCTTTCATCTTGAATGGGAAGGCCGAAGAAATGCGAATAAGCGCACAAGTTGCTGAACGTGTTTTAGCTTATGTAAAAGAGGTAGGCTATACACCTAATTACTTAGCAAGAGGCTTGGTGACAGGTAAAACTAATACAATAGGATTTATAGTAGAGAATATTGGCAATCCTTTTTTCTCGCAAATCGCCTCGCTAATAGAAGAACAGGCTTATAATAACGGCTACAAGATAATTTACAGTAGTACAAATGGACAGACAGAAAAGGCGGTTGAACTTATACGGATGTTCAGAGACCGGGGAGTGGATGGCTACATAATTTGCCCTACAGAAGGCCTGGAAGACGAAATCAAACAATTGAGGGAAGAAAATAGGCCAGTTGTACTTTTCGACAGATACTTGCCGAAAATTGATTCCCATTATATAGGAATTAATAATGAAAATGCAATGTATGAAGCCTGCCGGCATTTGGCGAACAAAGGAAAGAAGCATATAGCTTTAATCACGACTGATTCGCAACAAACTCAGATGCTTAGTAGGTTGGAAGGTTACAAAAAATTAATAAAAGAGCGAAATTTGAATGAATATATTTTATACATTCCTTATAGGGAAAGAAAAGAACGATTGTTGTCCGATTTTGAAGAATTTCTAAAGAAAAATCCAATGATCGATAGCGTCTGCTTTGCTACCAATTATTTAGCGGTAGGGGGCTTGGAAGTAATGAGACATCGTAAAATAAAGATTCCGACAAAAATTTCGGTACTAGCATTTGACGATAATGAGGCACTTCGCCTATTTCAACCAGCCATAACTGCGGTTGAACAACCTCTTGAGGATATGGCAAAATTAATTATTGATCGATTGCTTGTTGATTTAAAGCTTGGTAAAGTTACGGATAAAACCTTTCATAAAGAACTATCTGCTCAATTGATTTTAAGAGATTCAACCGAGAAAGCTTAAGTTATGAGCTCCATTTGATAACCGAACATAACAAAGGAGCCGGTTTACTTTTCCCATCTAGGAATGTCTATATCGAAACCGAATAAATCGAGTGCCCGTGCCACGGTGTGGGTAATCATTTCATCGATTGTTTGAGGTTGCATATAGAAGGCTGGCACAGGGGGCATCACAACACCTCCCATTTCAGTTACCTGTAGCATTGTTTTTATGTGCCCTGCATGTAATGGTGTTTCCCTAAAAAGTAGAACCAATCTTCGCCTTTCTTTTAATGTTACATCCGCTGCACGTGATAAAAGCGAGCTGGTTACGCCTGTAGCTATTTCCGACAAGGTTTTTACTGAACAGGGTGCAATTAACATGCCCATCGTTTTAAAAGATCCACTGGAAATAGCAGCCCCAACATCCGACAGGGCATAAACCCTATGGGCCAGCGAAACCACATGTTCATGTTTATAACCCGTTTCATAGGTTCGTACCATTTCGGCGGCCTTGCTTATAATGAGATGTGTTTCAATATCCAGTTCTTGCAGCAGTTCAAGTGCCTTTATTCCATATTGGATCCCCGTGGCTCCACTAATACCTACTATTATTCTTCTTTTAGTCATTTCTTTCGAAGGCTTTACCAACCGATACCGTAATCCTCTCCATGGTTACTGCTCCCTCCCCAAAAGGTGCCATGTTCCTGATCGACAAAGATAGCATTTATCGGTCCACTCGTACGTTCGCCGAAAGTCATGTTGTAGCCCATCTGTTTTAAGGTATTTCTTATTCCCTCTTTAGTGTTGCTATTTAACAAGATGCTTCCCGATTTTGGTATCCTATCTTTCATTTGAGTACCACCCAACGACAGCCAAAGTTGATTGCTGTTAATGTTGGCTGCTTCCGTTGCTTGCTGTACAGTCATGCCGAACTCAACAATATTAAGAAAGAATTGAAGGAGGTTCTGATCCTGTGTATCTCCTCCCTGTACAGCGAAAGCCAGAAACGGCTTGCCATTTTTTAATGCTAAGGAAGGTGTTAATGTCACTCGGGGCCGTTTGCCTGGTTGTATCACGTTGTAAGGATTAACGATTGAATCCAAAACAAAACTTTGTAAGCGTTGGCTCATACCGATTCCGGTATTTCCGGCAATGCAGGCGGGCACCCAACCACCGCTTGGTGTAATTGCAACAAGCCATCCTTCTTTATCCGCTGCAACAACACTAGTAGTCCCTCTCCAAAGTCGATCACGATATAGACTGTCTTCCGCTGTCTCACTGTTTAGTAGGGCTTGATTTGAAGCGTCGTGTTTAGGCACAAAATCCTTAATCTTTTCGTTACCGTTGCTGTCTAGCAACAAAGTTCTTTTCTTTAAAAGACCTTTAAACGGATTGCTTTCATTTTGGAACGGAAAGGGATCTCCAGGTAATGCAATCATGAGGTTCCTGTCTTTTGGTATCATTGCTGCCCGTTTTTTGGCGTAATTTTTATCAAGCAACCCACTAATAGGAGGACGTGGCCTGAAGTAAGGATCTCCATAGTAAAAGTCTCTATCTGCGAATGCCAAATTCATTGTTTGATATAGGGTATGAATATATTGAGCAGAATTATATCCCAAATTTTTGAGATCAAAATTTTCGAGAATATTCAAACTCTGTAACAAGGCAGGGCCTTGCGTCCACTCTTGAAGTTTATATACCTCAACCCCACGATAATTTACATGAAGAGGTTCTTCTTCGATGGGTGTCCAGTTAGCCAAGTCGGCCTTTGTAATTAAACCTCCTTGCTCACCTGAACCGCGTACGAATTCATCGGCAATATCACCTTTGTAAAAGCGATTATAAGCAGCCATAATTGCCTCTTCTCTGTTTTTGCCTTCTTTCAAGGCTTGTTGCTCGGCCTCTACCAGTTTGTTGAGTGTAGCTAACAGCTGTGGTTGACGAAAAATTTCTCCAGCTGCAGGAGCCTCCCGCTTACTACCAAGATGCGGTAGAAAAACGGCTTTACTATAAGGCCATTCTTTTATTTTTTCTTTATTACGTTCAATACTGTTCGCGGTTTGAGCATCAATTGGATACCCAGCGGCCATTTCGATTGAAGGATTCAAAACTTCTTGCAGACTTAGAGAACCATATTTGGCCAACATATAGCAAAGTCCACCTGGCGTACCTGGCGTTATTGCTGCCAAAGGACCGTATTCGGGTGGAAAGTCGTAGCCCTTCGATTTAAAAAAGTCAACAGTCGCCCCGGTAGGGGCAACACCCAAAGCATTGATGGCGATCACTTTCTTCGTTGTCGGGTTATAGATAAGTGCTTGAGTTTCCCCACCCCAACTTAAAACGTCCCACATTGTGCATGTTGCAGCAAGCATGGCACAGGCTGCGTCAACGGCGTTTCCTCCTTTCTGGAAGATCATGGCTCCGGCAGTAGCAGCGAGCGGCTTACCGGTTATCGCCATCCAATTTTTACCGTATAGAGGTGGTTTCTGTGTTTGTTGACTGTAAGAGGCTTTAGTAATTAACAAAAAAATGCAAAGGTATAGGGTAAATGATTTCATAAAAAGTGTCTGTTTTGACGGTGAATCAAATATAGGAAAATTGACCATATAGTGCTAACGAAGGCTTATGGCATAACTGCTGTATTAAACAATAATCATTTTAATGTGTAGAAAAAGAAAGGAGAAGCAATCAAAATGCACGCTTCCGTGTTTATAGAAAAAACATAATATGACCCGTATACCGCTTTATTTACCCAATAAACAAAATGGAAAAAATGTCTTATTGCTTGCTGCTGATATTGGAGGGACAAAAACAAGCCTAGGTACGTTTAAGGTAGAAGATGCACAAATTAAGTTACTACGGGAGCAAACCTTTCCGTCCCGAGATTATTTATCTTTCGATCAGATTTTAGATGAATATTTAAGAAATGATGTTAATTCACCACCTGAAGTGTTATCTATTGGTGTAGCAGGACCCGTGGTAAATAATGCCGTAAAATTGACTAATTTATCATGGAATATTGATGCCAAGATGCTGCAACAAAATAGCGGGTGGAGTAAAGTATGTATATTGAATGACCTGGAAGCAATGGCTTATGGTTTAGCGGGAATTGCAAAAGATGATTTGGCAACGTTATATTCGGGAGAACCTGAGGCCGGGAATATTGCTATCCTAGCACCGGGTACCGGATTGGGAGAAGCAGGGCTTTTTTGGGATGGAAAATTCTATCGGCCTTTTGCTACGGAAGGAGGTCATAGCGAATTCTCGCCGCGTACTGAAACGGATATAGAACTTTTTCATTATTTACGAAACGAAAGTCCGTTGATCAGTTGGGAGCATTTGATTTCGGGGGCCGGGATATACCGAATTTATTCCTTTCTACGGGATGTAAAAGGCTATAAAGAACCTGCTTGGTTGAGCGAAAAATTAACTACGGAAGACCCCGCTGCGGTGGTAAGCCACACAGCAATGCGTGAATTAAACGATGGATGCGTTAAAGCCATGCAGTTATTTGTAAGTTATATGGCTCGAGAAGCCACTAGTTTGGTTCTTAAATTGAAAGCTACAGGTGGTTTATATCTGGGAGGGGGGATTCCTCCAAAAATTTATCCACTCTTACGCGATGAGCTGTTCCGGCAGCAGTTTATCCAAAGTGATCGCATGGAGCTTTTATTGCAGCGTATTCCCATACACCTAATTCTAAAGAACCGAACTGCATTGACGGGAGCAGCATATTATGGAGCCTTTGGTAAAGAACTATAGTCCCCTGTTATACACGCTCTTCGAGTATTGATAGAATATTGCCGGCAGGGTCTGCAAACCAAGCTATTTTGGGGCCTGGCCCTGTGCCATCGGCATTAGCGATACCTCGTTCGTCGGTGCGAATTTCTCCTGTATATGAAAGGAAATGAACACCGTCGGCAGAAAGTTGATTAACCGTACTGACTATGTCTGCTACCACAAAGTTAAGTACGGTAAAAGTGGCAGGTTGATGATTCTTTTTTGGATAGATAATAATGGTATGACCACCTGTCAAATGAAGTTCGAGCACACCCATCTCGGCACGTGTCACCTGTAATCCTAATGTGTTTTTGTAAAAAGCTTCAGCTTTCTCCATATCATCAGCTGAATAACTGCTGAATGTCTTGCGAGTTTGTAATATCATCTTTGTTTATTTTAAGCGCCTCACCATTCGCAACGCATCTTAGCTGTCCTGCACTGATTGATAACAATAAAATATCAATCTTGTTCTACTCACTTGCCATCGAAACGTTTGTCTCGCAAACGGTTGCGTTTACATTGCTTTTGGTTTTAAGTATTTTAAGCCGTAAAATTGCTCAGAACGCCAATATGGAACCGAAATCGAAAACACTAAATGTATAACTTATTATGAAATCTAATAGATTAATGCGGTGGCTTGCAATAGTTGGTCAAGTAATAATTTTTGTCCTGCCTTTAATGGGATACGCGCAGAATAATACGTTGCCGCCTAACATTATCTATATTTATGCGGACGATCTCGGCTATGGTGACATCAGTCCTTATGGACAGAAAAGAATAAAAACGCCTTATTTGGATCAAATGGCGAAAGAAGGTATGCAATTTACCAATCATTATACAAGCACACCGGTTTGTGCGCCCGCACGTTGTATGCTGCTGACGGGTAAGCATGGTGGCCATTCCTATATTAGGGGAAACTATGAGATGGGCGGTTTTCCGGACAGCTTAGAAGGCGGGCAAATGCCCCTTCCGGAGGGGACTTATACACTTGCTAAAATGCTAAAAAAAGCCGGATATGCGACCGGTTTAATAGGAAAATGGGGATTGGGAATGCATAATACCACCGGTTCTCCCTTAAAGCAGGGCTTCGATTATTATTTTGGTTATTTGGATCAGAAACAAGCGCATAATTATTACCCTTCTCACTTATGGGAAAATGATCAATATGTTAAATTAGGGAATCCGGATATATTTGTGCATCGCCCTGTCGATTCCTTGAAAGCAGATGATACTGATTTTGATTACTTCAAAGGTAATAGCTATGCCCCTGGTCTAATGACAGACAAGGCGCTTCGGTTTATCGAAAGATCTAAAGAGAGGCGTTTTTTTCTTTACCTGCCCTATACGATTCCCCACGTGTCGCTTCAAGCTCCCGACGAATATGTAAATCAATATAAAGATCGGTTTAACGATCAACCTTATTACGGGCAGCATGGGTATGCGGCCACGAAATATCCCCGAGCAACCTACGCTGCATTGATATCCTATTTGGATGCACAGGTCGGTCTCATTTTACAAAAATTAAAAGAGCTGGGTTTAGATGAACGGACGATTGTTATGTTTTCGAGTGATAACGGGACCGCGTTCAATGGAGGTGTGGATTATACCTTCTTTGATAGTACTGCAGGTTTAAGAGGTCTGAAGATGGATGTTTTTGAAGGAGGAATTAAAGAGCCATTTCTGGTACGATGGCCCGGTAAAATAAAACCAAACAGCAAAACGGACCACGTTTCGGCGCAATACGACTTGATGGCGACTATAGCGGATCTTATCGGAGAGGATGCAGGTAATACAGATGGCATTTCGTTTCTCCCTACTTTGCTTGGGAAAGAGAAAAAACAAAAACAGCATAAATTCCTATACTTTGAATATCCGGAAAAGGGAGGCCAACTGGCAATTCGGAAAGGGGATTGGAAAGCAATCAAGCTTAATATGAAAGGGAATCGAAAAGCGAAATGGATGTTGTTTAATCTTGGAGAGGATCCCCGCGAAACCAATGACCTGGCACAACAGCATGCCGAACTATTGCATGAATTTGATAGAATTGTTGCTCGGGAGCACCAACCTGCTCACATCCTGGATTGGGAGATTGTTGATAATAAACTTCAAAATGAGAAAAGGTAGAATTTGAGTGGCCGGTTTAAAAAATCACCATAGCACCGGTTCCCTATTAGGACAACCAATGGGTTTCGAAGATAGGGGTAAACGTGCTTTGTGAAAATTCGAGCAAGAAACGGATTGTAGACCAGTCTTACTTTCCTTAATTTCGACTCATGCAAAATCAGCATTTGATAATACCGGTTAACGGACCTCTTAACTTCAAAGAGTGTTTGTGGTTTCTTGATAGAGGATATGATGACTGTTTGATTCGCATTTATGACGATCATTTTCGAAAGGCGCTGATTGTAGAAAATGAAAAGATCATTTTGGATGTTTTTGGAGATACCGAAGGACTTAAAGTGACAATAGCAGGTAAAGTGTTAGAAGAAGAAACGATTGTTTATATTAAACAGTATTTAGCTGAATGGTTTGATCTTGAAAATAACTTAGAGAATTACTATGCGATTGTATCCTCTTCCGGGAAATTGAACTACATGTCCACCGCTTTTTATGGTTTGCGATTAATCGGTATTCCGGATCTTTTTGAAGCTATTGTTTGGTGCATTATAGGACAACAGATCAATTTGACATTTGCTTATAAAATAAAAAGGCGCTTGGTAGAGGAGTATGGCCGTTGTGTTGTTTATCAGGGCGATACCTATTATGTTTTTCCCTCTCCTCAGGATTTTATAGCCGTAAATCCACAGGACCTACTGAAAATACAACTCTCCAAGAGTAAAGCTAACTATATCATTGAGGTAGCTAAAGCCTTTTTAGAAGGTAGAATCAGTAAGAAAATTGTAGCAGGTTTACCAAGTTTCGAATTGAAACAGCAGTTATTAATGTCTGTGAAGGGAATTGGTCTTTGGACAGCAAATTATGTCTTGATGAAATGTTTACGAGTGCATAATAGCATACCTTACGGAGACGCAGGACTACTGAACGCGCTTGTGAAATTTCATATAATAGAAGACAAAAAAGACTTAGTTGGCACTAAGCAGTTCTTCAGACAGTTTAAGGACTGGGAATCTTACATCGTCTTCTATTTATGGCATAGTCTTTCGAAGGATGCGAAAATTAATTCAGCGCATCATGAAAAATAATACCAAGCGCGTATCGCTGACCGGTATGCAATGGACTCACGCCGTGTTTCATGTTCACTTTATGAAAACCTTTTACTCCCTTTACAGATCGGAAATTTGTAGTGAATATTAATAGGTCGCCTTGATCGAGCTGTAGTACATTAGCCTTTGATTGTGCACGTGGCACCTGTTCGGTGATGACAAATTCACCGCCCGTGTAGTCCTTTCCGATTTGATTGAGCATAATAACCATTTGCAGGGGAAAGTAAACGGTTCCGTATAAATCCTGATGCAAGGTATTAAATCCTCCCTCGTGGTACTTTAATATCAATACCGTAGGTTTCGTCTGTCCCTGCTCATGGCAATGTCTTTGCATTTCATTAAAAGTTGAAGGAAACGCAGCGTTTATTTTTAGTTCATTCATCCAACGATTGGCCACTGATACAATCTTTGGATAAATACCTTCACGCAGCGCCAAAATTGGCTCAGGCAAAGGATATTTAAAATACTTATACTCACCCAAACCGAAACGATACCTTTCCATTAGAATGGTCTTTCTGTAACGGGTGTCGTTATCATATGAGTTTATTAGTTCCTCACATAAATCGGTGGAGAAAAGGTTCTTTATAATTACAAAACCCTTTTCATGCAAAGACCTGGAAATGCGGCTCCAATCTTGTGTTTCAATTAATGAAAAAATTTGTTCCATCTTATTTAAAGTAATGTTTTTGAGTTAATTTCCATTTTTCATACGCACTCCGCAGGCAATGGCCACACGGGCGATATCCTTTCGCAACGGCTTCCTGTTCGTCATAGAAAAATACACGATGTGCCACTTTCATACGTTTGCCCGAACCACATGACAATAAACCATATATTTTTTTTGGCCAATAACCTGCCAAGCTGACTTTTTTTTTATGAATTAATGCCCGAAGTTTGATCATTCTCTCTCCTCCGGTTTTGCCAAGTTCAATATGTCGATACATTATAATAAAACATTTCTTCAAAATAAATTAATGTTCAAGTATTGTAAAACCCGAATATTGCTGCTTTTTAAAAAGTACACAGGTTTGCACAATAGTGTGGTTTACTGTAACGGCAATTAAAAAAATTACTTTTCTTTAAAATAAATTAATATATTTACCTAGCGTAAATCGCTAATAATCACTTTCCAATTAATAATAACAGATTATGAAAAACTATTTCGCAGAATTTTTCGGAACTTTCTGGTTGGTTTTTGGCGGCTGTGGCAGCGCGTTGTTTGCTGCGGGTATACCAGATTTAGGCATTGGCTATATGGGAGTAGCGTTTGCTTTCGGTTTAACAGTCCTTACTATGGCCTACGCTGTAGGTCATGTTTCAGGAGGGCATTTTAATCCTGCAGTCTCTATTGGACTTTTAGTAGGCGGCCGTTTTCAGGCCAAGGATTTGCTGCCATACATTCTTTCGCAGGTTTTGGGAGCGCTTGCTGCCGGCGCAATTCTTTATTTAATATTAACCGGCAATGCGAACCCTGTTGCGATTGATAATACGAAGGCAGGGGCGTTTGCAGCAAATGGGTATGGTGTCTTGTCGCCCCATGGTTATCAATTTGGTGCCGCTTTTTTAGCAGAAGCGGTATTAACGGCTTTTTTCCTGATTGTTATACTGGGAGCGACCGATAAGTTTGCGAATGGTAAATTTGCCGGTATAGCCATTGGGTTGGCACTTACTTTAATTCACTTGATTTCAATTCCCATAACAAATACATCGGTGAACCCTGCTCGTTCTACTTCGCAAGCGATAATTGCCGGAGGCGAATATCTTAGTCAGTTATGGTTGTTTTGGGCAGCACCTATAATAGGAGCAATTATAGGAGCCTTAATTTATAAATCACTTATTCAGAAAAGCGACCCAAGCTGATCTTGTAAAAAGGTATATCTTGACAAGCGGGGTAAACAATTTGTTATCCCGCTCGTTACATTGAAGGTTGGCATTAGTGGCCGGTGTCGTTATTATTAGTCATATCGTTTAGCATTTCCAAGATCCCTTCGTTTTTTAAAAGCCAAGTGCCAATCCGGTCGCTTGTGATACCATCTAATAAGATATGGTTAAAGGTTGGTCCGTTTGTTCCGAATTGGGTTTGAAAATGCTTGAATTGAATGGGAGTGATATCTTTTAAATTATGGGCAATTTCTACCAAATGACTTGAAATCACAAAGAGGCTGTTTGGGTGCTTCGAAAAAGCTTCAACTATTAACAATGAACATTCATAGGCATCTTTTACATTGGTACCCCTAAAGAGTTCGTCGAAGATAATAAGTAGATTTTTGCGCGTAGAAAGCTCTTGTGCAACGAATTTTACGCGTAAGACCTCGTTGTAAAAATGGCTGCGTCCCTGTGTTAGGTCGTCCGCAAGATTGATTGTTGTCAGTAAGCCGTTAAACAATCCAGTTGTCATCTTTTTTGCCGGTATAGGAAAACCAATATGAGCGAGATAGGTTGCGATGGCAATTGATTTCATTAATGTCGATTTTCCGGACATATTTACCCCCGTAAGAAAGCATAGATGATTATTCGCTGTTAGGCTGAAGTCGTTAACAATGGGATTGTGTAAAAAGGGATGAAAAACTGCCTTCAGCTCGAGCTTGCTTTTGTCATGTTGGATATATTGGGGAAAAGAGAAGGAATGCTTTTTTGCCGCCAATGCAACGGAATAATAGGCATCTAATTGATAAACATAATTCAGTATGTCCCGAATTTCTTGTCTATAAATTTTCCTTATTAAATAGTCGCAACGTTCTAATCGAATTCCTTTTAACTCCCGGTAATTTTTTTCTAAGCAATTCCTTATGAACGCATCGGCATAGATTGTGTTTATCAATATGGATAAGTTCTTGATAAAAGAAACTTGGCCTTTTTTCTGTAATTCTTGACAAAGCTCGTTCAGGAAAGATATCGTATCCAGTATTTCGATTAAGCCACGCTGCTTATTATATTGTTCCTGTTTCTTTTTATATTGATATTGAATTGATTTTTTCAAGGCTCGAAAGAAGGAATATTTTTTTGGACTATCTGAATTCGCTAAATAAAATTCAATAAAGTCCATCGATTCTTTCTGAAAGGATATATTTTCGATTTCCTCGTAAAGAAATCTTAAATCCTCAACCCGTGTTTGTAAGTCATATATGTTCCTGAGCGGCGTTTGAAAGAGTTCTTTTAGGCGTGCTTTACCGCCAAGGGTAGTTGTATAATCGAAGTAAGCATAAACGCTGCGATTGTATTTTGGACTTTCGAAAAGCTGTAAATCGTCTATAGTTTGATTATCAATCAAAAACGTATCATTCATGTTTAGGGTGTTAATCGGCCTTTTCGTTTTAACGTATAAAAACATAATTTGTTGTTCTACTGAAAAGTAGTCTAAATTTCAGAAAATGCGTAAAACAGGAAAAGGCATAATATGATTTTTCTACCTTTGCTGACGAGTCTTGCTACGAATTTCGCAGATACATCGTAAATTATATGAACTTAAATGTTATCCATAGGCGCGTTATCGATTTTTTAACAAAAACGGATAAGCCCGTTTTTTTAACAGGTAAAGCAGGAACGGGCAAGACTACCTTTCTTCACTATCTAAAGACTACTATAGCAAAGAACATCGCGATAGTTGCTCCCACCGCAATAGCTGCTTTAAATGCAGGTGGTGTTACTATCAATTCGCTTTTCCAAATACCTTTCGGTCCGCTGATTCCTCGAAAAGATCTCGGTGATTTCAAAGATCATAAGGCGGTTCGCATGGCGCCCGACAAAGCAAAGATGCTCATCAGTCTACAGTTGCTCATTATTGATGAAATCAGTATGGTTCGCGCAGATGTCATTGACAGAATTGATTTGATTTTGAGAAGTATTAAAGGTTCTGACAGGCCATTTGGCGGCGTTCAGTTACTCATGATTGGCGATCTCTATCAATTACCTCCGGTTTATCAGAATGATTGGCCTATCTTAAAGCAGTATTATACCAGCCCCTATTTTTTCAGTAGTTGGATTTTTGCGTCTTTTCCGTTAGTCAGTTTCGAACTTACGGAAGTTTTTAGGCAGGCAGATCCCACTTTTATTAACATTCTAAACAGCATAAGGGATGGCAATGTCGATGAATCGCTTCTTTCTGTTTTGAATCGGCAATTTAAACCGGGAATGGCTGTTGCCGAGCTGACTGACTATATTACGCTTTCGACACATAATCGCTCTGTGGGAGAGATCAACGAGACCCGCTTAAGAGATTTGGAAGGAGAGATCATGGTTTATAAGGCGATTATTGCCGGCGATTTTCCTAAAGACGCCTATCCTGCTGAACCGGAACTACGTCTTAAGGTGGGTGCGCAAGTTATTTTTATAAAAAACGATTCAAGTGGTAAGAAGCAATATTATAATGGGCGGACGGCTTGCATTTTAAAGGCAACACACGACAGTATACAGGTCCGCTTTCTAGATGATGATTCTATATTTGACGTGATGCCGGAGACTTGGGAATACACCAAATATGCTCTCAATGAGTTGGAAGGGAAAATAGCGTCATCATCCAATGGTTCTTTTACGCAATATCCAATCAAACTGGCCTGGGCAATTACTATTCATAAGAGTCAAGGTTTGACATTTGATAAAGCGGTGATCGATGTGGAGGCTGCATTTGCACACGGCCAAACATATGTGGCGCTCAGCCGGTGTAGAAATTTGGAAGGATTGATATTAAAGGCACCCGTAAAAGCCGAGAATGTAATGACAGATGCACGCATAACTTCGTTTATGCATCAAAGTCGAATGCAAAGTGAAGAGGCTGACTTGCTAAGCCATGCGATGTTAGAACAGGAGTATAAGTTAATTGCGGATATCTTTGACTTTAAGAACATCGAAATTGAATGGAACCTCTTAAAGTCCATGTTACAATCTTCAGTCAATGAGGTTTCCGTTGCCACTCGTGTGAATGAGATTGAGCAGCTTTTAGTCGATCAGGTGAGAAAAGTGGCTGACAAATTCTTGAGGCGAGAATTGAATAATTTAGATTACCGGCTTCCGTTGGCGCAAGGCAATTTTACACTTCGCTTAAAACAAGCGGTAACCTATTTCAAGCCCAAAGTCGAATTGCTATTGGATATGGTAAAAGAAATACTAACGTTACCAATAGAAGAGGGACTCGACCCTGTATTTTTTGAGATATACAATCAGTTTGTAATGCATCTGAAAGGGAAACTGGCCGTCTTACAGATTGATCCGGTCCAAGTCGATAGCCAAAAATTATCATCAGTATCGATGGAGGCTGCCATAAATTACGTTCCGGTTTATCAAGTAGGAAAAAAAGGGGTGAACGAACCTAAAATTAGCGACTTGGTTAATCCCTTATTACTCGACGAAATTTTCGCTTGGCGAACGAAAAATAGCGAAAAGAGAGGGGTTGCAGACTATCTCATTTTGAGTGAACAACTTTGTATCGCTATTGCAGCCAAATCGCCAAAATCCTTGGGAGAGTTAGCTCAAATTAAAGGTATAGGGGTCGGAAAAGCCAAAGAATTGGGAGATGAATTTGTGAAGATTATTCGTCAGTTTTACGGAGAACGTGATCTGTTCGGTTAGCGATCCGGAAACTTTTTAATAACTAAACCCTTTTAAGGATTCGTTCGTTAAAAACAAGCCAATTTGCTAGGAAGGGTAGTGGTAAGCCGATCATGCCTATCAAAATTAGGAGTTCTTTTATTGCATTACCTGCCTTAAACTCGCCCTTCGGAGTGCTGCTTAGTGGCACGATCAGGAAATTCATGATAATCCAAATCGAAAAGCCAAAAAAGATACCGGATAACACTTTATATTTCGATATAATCGGAAGCCGATGGTATATTACACAAAAAACTATCGTAAATGAAAGCGCAATACCGTAGTGTAGAAATAATCCGAGGAGAATTGCCGGCATTCCTGTTAAAAAAGCTTCTGAACCAAGTACCCCACTTGCAATATACTTGAAAATAAACAGCGGGTTCTTTCCCGTTTCTAAATAGTATTTTATGAAGGCTGCAGTTATATCCAACGTTCCTACAATTAACCCGACGATAAAAATTCGTACGACCACAGGTAATAACCGTAAATCAGATTGATTTTTCATTGCTATAAATTTGTTTCAATGACCATAAAGGCTTGTCTATTACAAGCAGGCACCGGATTTATTGAGAGAACAGTTGACTTAAATAATATAATGATGATTTCATAACCGGTTATTAACGTAGTGCAAGTGGCAACATCTACACAAAAGAACAAAATTTTGTTTACATTTTGCATTTCCGCACCATTGTTATCGCATTCTATCAACCGAAAAAGAATACAAAACATAAGCGCAGAGATTACTTGGTGTTAAATTACTTTATGTTCTCCCATGGTAATTTGTCCTGGATAAAATAGCGTCATCTCCATTAATAAATGCGCATTAATAAGCGTCCTCATTATTTCTATAAAATCTACGGAATATCAAAAGAATATCTATATTTGTCTACTTATTCTATAGATTTTATTATGTTTAAACAAAAGCTACTTTTCCTTTTTCTAATCACACTAATCTCGCAGTTTGTTTTTGCACAGCAAACGGTCACGGGAATTGTTAAAGATGCCAATGATGTGGCTATTCTTGGTGCAACAGTATTAATAAAGGGTACTAATTTAAAAGCTGTTACTGACGTTAATGGTGAATTCACCATTCAAGGGACAACAACTTTGCCGTTTACACTTTCTGTCAGTTCCGTAGGATTCAGAACAAAAGAAGTGCAGGTCCAACAGGCGAGTGGAAACAAGTTCAATATTGTATTACTTGCCGATGATTTCCAGCTTTCAGAAGTTGCCGTAACGGCTAGGCGTCGTACAGAACGTGTGCAAAATGTTCCCATTCCTATTTCTGTTGTCGGCGGAGCTCGTGTTGAAAATGCAGGTGCATTCAATGTTAATCGTCTAAAAGAATTGGTGCCAGCGGTGCAATTATATTCATCTAATCCTAGAAATACGACTTTGAATATTAGGGGGTTAGGTTCGACGTTTGGACTTACGAATGATGGCATAGACCCCGGTGTAGGTTTTTACGTCGATGGCGTCTACTTTGCACGCCCAGCAGCAACTACACTCGATTTTATTGATGTTGAGCGAATAGAGGTGCTGCGAGGTCCCCAAGGTACGCTATTTGGAAAGAATACGACAGCAGGAGCTTTCAACATCACTACTCGTAAACCTAGCTTTACACCGGAGGTTAATTTCGAAGCGAGCTATGGAAATTTTGGTTATGTCCAGGCAAAAAGCTCCGTTACCGGTCCCCTGACGAAAAATTTGGCAGCCCGAGTTTCTTTTTCCGGTACGCAGCGCGATGGTGTATTATATAACGTCGCTACCGATCAAAACGTAAATGATCTTAATAATTTAGGCTTTCGAGGACAATTACTTTATGCACCTTCCAATAACGTCAATATTCTATTTGCGGGTGATGTGTCAAGACAGCGTCCCAATGGTTATGCCCAAGTTGTCGCCGGGGTAGTTCCTACACAAAGAGCAGCTTATCGGCAATTTGAACAAATTATTGCCGATCTGGGATATAATCTACCAAGCCGTAATCCTTTTGATAGAAAAATAGACCACGACACACCTTGGCGATCAGATAATGACTTAGGAGGTGTTTCTTTGAATGCAGATATTAAAATCGGATCAGGTACATTGACTTCAACGACCGCGTGGCGATATTGGAACTGGAATCCCTCAAACGATCGCGATTTTACAGGGCTCCCAGTTTTATCGCTCTCACAAGCGCCTTCCAAACATCAACAATGGTCGCAGGAAATTCGCTATGCCGGTGATCTTTCATCCCGTCTAAGTGGAGTGTTTGGTGTTTATGCGATCGGACAACGATTGAAGACAGATCCATACCATACGGAGGAATCAGGTGCAGCGCAATGGCGGTTCTCGCAAAATTCAACGAGTGATTTATGGGCCACACCGGGATTGCTCGATGGATACGGTATTCGGACATATTCAAAGCTTACGTCTTTTAGTGGGGCAGTATTTGGCCAGCTCGACTGGTCGATCACAGACCAAATACATCTATTGCCAGGACTGAGGTTTAATTACGATGACAAAAAAGTAGATTTCAACCGCCAAACTTATGGAGGGCTTCAAACCGATGACCCAGCCCTTTTGGCAATTAAAAGAGCAGTTTATACGGATCAGGTATTTAACGCAAATACCGATAATACGAATCTTTCCGGCCAACTAACCCTAGCGTATAAACCCAATGATCGTATCAATTCTTACGCTACTTTCTCAACTAACTACAAACCGGTAGGACTTAACCTCGGGGGGTTACCTACTAATAACGGTGAGCCAATGCTGGAACTGGCAAAAATTAAACCGGAATATGTTACACATTACGAAATTGGGATAAAAACTACTCCTTTGGACAATGCTACTTTAAATTTTTCTGTTTATAATACAGATATCAAAGATTTTCAAACGCAAGTGCAAACCGCGGAAGTAGGCGTAAATCGTGGTTATTTAGCAAACGCAGAAAAAGTGAGGGTACGCGGAGCAGAGCTTGATGGTAATGTGTTTATTGGCAACGTTTTTTCATTATATGGAGCGCTCTCGTATACCGACGGTAAGTACATTTCCTTTAAAAATGCACCTGTTCCGTTAGAAGAAACGGGCGGAGAGTCTGCCTTCAAGGATATTTCAGGCGGCAAGCTGCCTGGAATTTCAAAATGGGCGGGATCTTTAGGTGGACAAGTTGACATTCCGGGTAAATTCCTTACTTTAGGCGGGAGCTACTTTTTCGCGATTGATTCTTATTTTCGTTCTTCATTTTCATCGAGCCCGTCTCCATCTCAATATTTAAATGTGGACGGTTATCTTTTACTGAACGCGCGACTCGGGTTTCAAGCGAGTCAAAGTGTATCGTTCTTTATCTGGAGTAGAAACTTGCTAGATAAAGATTACTTCGAGCAATTGCTTCCCGCTGCAGGCAATGCTGGTCACTATGCTGCTGTGCTGGGTGACCCACGTACATTTGGAGCGACTATTCGTTACAGTTTTGGTAGAACGGTACGATAGGTTTACCGATCTGAAATAAAAAGGGGCTTGATAGTTGACTCAAGGCCCTTTTTTCTTATTGGGGGCTGATCGTCGCTAAAACCGATATGGTATCCGGTATCTGTTTCCGATAACCTACTACCAATTTAATTCGCATCTTTTGAAAAAAACTCACTGTCTATAACTTGCTCATAGCCTTACTATAACGGAAAATTATCCGATATTTACATTTAGAATATACCAATATCTTGACTATGTTAATAAAAAAGTAAAACTTTCAAAAAAAAGATATTTTATTCGATGAGAATTTTAAACCATTGGCTACCTTTGGAACCAATAATTTTAACCACAGGTAATTTAGAGAAGCAGTAATAAGTTGTATCCGTCCGCAAACTTACTTTAAATACTTGTTTTACATGAAAAAAAATAATATATTTTAACTAATGGAACATAAAATAAAAGTCGCAATCCTGGGTGTAGGAAATTGCGCAAGCTCATTGGTACAAGGTGTTGAGTATTATACTAACCACCCCGATCAAAAATCTGGCTTAATGACAGATGACATTGGAGGATATCGTGCTGCTGACATTGAATTTGTTTGCGGATTTGATGTCGACGAGCGGAAAATCGGAAAAACTTTGAAAGATGCTATTTTTGAGAAACCAAATTGTACAATGGTTTTATATGATCAAATCAGCTCCAATGCACCCATATATCCATCCGTTGTTCTTGATGGTGTTTCACCAATGATGGCTTCCTACCCGGAGGCGCAAAGATTCAAAGTTGCGGAATCATTGAAAGCCACAGATATGCTCGATAGTAGCTCAACATATGACAAAGGTCTTGTTGAAGTCTTCCGTGAGCAGATAATTAACCAGCTAAAGGCGCATCAGGTTGAGATTCTGATCAATTATCTGCCTGTTGGTTCACAAATTGCCACGGAATTTTTTGCAGAAATTTGTTTAGAGCTAGGCATTTCACTTGTAAATTGTATTCCGGTATTTATTGCTTCTGATCCTGCCTGGGAGCAAAGATTTATTGATGCAGGCATTCCGATTATTGGAGATGATATGAGAAGCCAATTCGGAGCGAGTATTTTATCGCAAATGCTGCAAGAACTTGCGTTTGCGCGCGGACATCACGTAAAAGCCCATATTCAAAGAAATATTGGAGGGAATACCGATTTTTTGAATATGGAAGACAAGAATCGCTTGAAATCGAAGAAGATTTCCAAAGAGAATGTTATTAGAGCACAAAACGATATCAGGAACATATCTACTGAGAATAGCTTTTTGCACGCAGGGCCATCGGAGTATATTGCTTATTATGGAGACAACAAAGTGGCCAATTTTAGGTTAGAACTCGAAGGGTTTATGGGGGCACCGGTGATATTAGACGCACAATTATCTGTTCAGGATTCTCCAAATTCCGCTGGCGTCGTAATTGATGCTATACGATATGTATATGTAGCTAGGGAATTGGGAATCGTCGGAGCATTACGTGGGCCGTCTGCCGCAACTCAGAAAACTCCTCCTGAACAAATGATGTTCAGCCAAGCTTTGGAGGAATGTCATGCTTTAGCAAAACGCGAATTGACAACTTCTACAAGGAGTCAGCTTAAAAATACCCAATTGGTTACGGAGTAAATCTTTCGTAAACTAGACAGGAAACGGCAAGTGCATGAATAAGTACGTGCCGTTTTTTTATAGGATTCTAGGATAATTCACGAAAGCTTCCTCTTTTCGCAATGCTACTTTCGGGAGGAAACACCATACTTCTAATAGATGTTGTTAAAATTGTTCTAAAGACGGTGAAATAGATGTATATTCCGAAAAATTTTGTATTTAAACACCAAGATGCCTTACTGGAGTTTATAAAAGCGAACAGTTTTGGTCTTATCATAAATGGGAATGAGCAGATGGTTCCGGTGGCAACGCACTTACCCTTCGCCATTGAACACCAAAACGGACAATTAATATTAAAGTCGCATTTTGCCAAAGCGAATACGCAATGGAAGTCGATAGAAGAAAAGAGTGTTTTAGTGGTGTTTTCGGGGCCGCATGCTTATATTTCGCCTAAAAATTATGAAAAGATAGAAAGCGTCCCGACGTGGAATTATGTTGCGGTTCATGTTTATGGAACCGTTAGTTTAATATGGGAGCGGGAAGAAATATTACGGGTACTTAATGCTACTATCAATTTCTATGATAAGGACTATAATGAGCAATGGAAATCGTTGCCAAAGGAATATATCGACCGAATGATTAAGGGCATTGTTGCGTTTAAATTAGAAGTATCGAATATTCAAGGAGTTAAAAAGCTAAGTCAGAATAAAACGCGTTTGGAACGGGAAAAAATCATTAATGACTTACAGTCCGATAGCGATTTAAGTGATCAGCAGTTAGCAATGTATATGCGGAAGGAGTTGTAAATACGATTGATCTTATCTTAAATACATTCAGCATTAATGCCACCATCCATTTACTTTTCTAATTAGGACGATTTGTCCGACATGATACGCATTGTGATCTAAAATCAACAAGGCCTCATTAAACACGCTTTGCCCCGTACCGTGATCAAAGCGTTTAAAAATTTCCATGCTTTCTCGTATTAATTCGATGAAGGCCTGCTGATCTTCCCGAATTTTATCCTGCGTTTGCTTCCACTCCAAGCTATTTTTTGGACTACTCTGTTTAGGCCAGTAACCTGAGGGCCAGTCAGGAGACCGGTAACTCGGATTGCGACAAAATTCCAATATATCAAATTGAGAAATACGAATATGTTCTGTTAGCTGCCAAATATTATAAGGAAAAGTTTCGTTTTTTTGTCCGGCCTGCTCCCAAGAAAGCCCATGTATTGCGTCGAAGAGGTCAACATGTGCGCCACTCGTTACAAAACGATCTAATAACTGCTCTTTTACTTGCGCGACGATATTATTTGTTGAGATTTCCATGCACATAAAAGAATTTAGATGCCGATTTTGTTTTAAGGAATTGCAAAATGTTAAAACCTGCCACGAATTTTTGCCAGCAGGCAACTTGAAAAAGTAAGAAAGCGGCTTGCTTTCAGGCAGAACTAAGATACATGAGCAGCTCTACTCTTAACCTCGGGAAAAAAATGAATTGATTTGTATGATTTTGTTTTTTATCTTTGCAACTAAGATATTTAGTTGCTAATATATTTTGAAATGACCGATAGAACGAAAGAGCAGCAAGCTCAAAACTTTAGATCCCTCAGCAGGAAGTATTCAGACACCTCTATATTAATGCACGAAGCGATTGCTCGTGAAATAGGATTATCGGGTACAGATCATAAATACTTAGGTTTTATAATACAAAATGGAGAAATGACTGCCGGTGAGCTTTCCAGATTAACAGGTCTGACAACAGGGGCTGTCACAGGCTTGGTAGATCGGCTGGAGAAAAAAAAATTAGTCAAAAGGAAGTTTGATAGCGAGGATAGACGCAAAGTAATTATTGTGCCGAACACCAAAAATACCTTAAAGCTATTAAATCCCTTTTTTGATAAATTAAATGAAAAAACATCTAAGCTGGTGAATTCCTTTTCCGATCAAGAAATCACCGTACTTGAAAAGTATTTTACTTCTGCCATTGATATTATGAATGAAATGATTGAACAGTTAAGAAAACAATAAATATGGAATACGGCGCAAATTATATTGTAAGGGCTGAGACATGGCTCTTCATTACGACACTTGTTTACTTTCTGATGAATGGGGCGCAAATTTTTGAAACTGCAGTGATTGTTCCTAAATGGACAGCTTCACCACCTGAATCCTTTCAGTTACTGGGAGGAAGGTATGGCCTAAACTTAAAGACTTTCTGGATTGTTGTCCATACCATTCACGAGATCACCTTTGTAGTGGCACTCATTTTTTGTTGGAAAATAATGCCCATTAGAAATTGGTTGCTGCTTCTTTTCTTCTTGCATATGGCAGTCAGAGCTTGGACACTGATGTATTTTGCACCTAACATTATGACATTCCAAGATGTTGCCAATGGAGCTGCTTCAGAAACCGATTTGTTGGATAGGGCAAATCTTTGGCGAACACTTAACTATATTCGCGTAAGCATTTTTATTTTGATATCATGTGGTTTAATACCATTGTGTATATCCATTATAAATATGAAAACTCGATAAAGCGCTTTTTATTATTTATCCCAATCTCTCTTGAATTTATTTTTGAGGTAGGTTCGTACTGGAAGATCCAGTACGCGAAAAACGAAATAGGCGAAAATGATTATAGTGATGACTGCTAAAAGTACAATGATACGTAATTGAGACCAAGTTGGATGGGACTGTTCCACATAGCTCATAAATATCCAGATAAACGGATAATGAATCATATAAAGCGGATAGGAAATATCTCCCAAAAATTTGCAGATATTATTGGAAGATGATGGAACATTAACTCCTACACCGAGCACAATTAAGAAAGGAAAGTAGAAGGTCACAATAAACGGATCCAACACCCAATTGATTTTTTCAGAAAAAGGAATAAAGAAAGTAATTGCGAGTAAGCTTCCAAGCAAGATAAATCCTAATCTATTTTTGATGACCCAGTTAGAACGATAAACTAGCATGCCTACTAAGAAAGAGTAAGAGATACGGATACCGCCACCTCGAATATTGTCTGCTCCCCATCCCCCACCCAAGTAGTTTGATCGATAGGCTTCGTAACATAGCGCAAGAGCTGCAATGCCGGTGAGACACCACAGTATCTTGTTACGGAATTTATAAAGGAATAAAGCGTAGGAAATATTCGCAATATATTCCCAAAATAATGACCAGGTGGGTGGGTTTAAATGAAATAAATTAAAGTATCTTTCCGGCACTGTAGGATATGGGATTAATAAGGAAGAGCTTGCAAACATGAGCGCAATCTGAATGAGGCTAAATTCTTTATACAGATCGCTGAAGGGATCATACAAAAAACCAAGTAAACCGATGATCGAGCCGATAATAACGAGCGGGTGCAAGCGTATGAGCCTTAGTTTAAGAAACGAAATAAAGCCGATGCTATCCATCTTATTATCGTAGGCGTATGCAATCACAAAGCCTGATAAACAAAAGAAGAAATCAACCGCTAAGTAGCTATGTGCTATAAAATTATCGTGATAGTCCGGAGTAGCTATTTCCATGAAGTGAAATATGAGCACTGCTATTGCGGCGATTCCCCTTAATCCGTCCAGAATCTCAAGATGCTGCTTTGTCTTTAAAAGGCTAAAATTCGGTTTTGTTTTATACATGTTTAATCGGTGGAAACTCGCAGGACATTCAAAGAAATATCTTTCCTAAAGCATCTCACAAATAAAGTCAAAAAATGGATGACTATCGTGAACGTCTGTCTCAGTTTTTCTAAATTTCGTCTCATCCGATTTGCTTTTTCTAATTTGAAAATATATGGCTCTATCATCGATAGATTGTCTCTGAACTTATTAGGCTAGTTGTTTTCTGAAGCGGAAATTATCATCTTTTTTATTCTTTAGGTTATATTTCTTTTTTATTAAAAATTGCCCAAAAAAGCGCCTTTTTTTGTATCTTTATAAGATAAAATATAACCCCGGTATAACAAAAGAGAAGACGTTGTACAGAAGTTTTTTACCTTTTTTTAGTTTGAATGTTCTTTAAATTATTTGTCACTTTCACTAGAATCGGTTTGTTTACAATTGGTGGTGGATATGCAGTTATCCCGTTAATAGAACGGGATATTGTGTCCCGAGGTTGGCTGTCTAAGGAAGAATTTTATGAATTGCTATCCATTACGGAATCTTTACCAGGTGTTTTTGCTACTAACATTGCTGCACTTGTAGGTTATAAAATAAACGGGCTAAAGGGTGGTGCGATAGCCGCATTAGGAACTATTGTAGCGCCCTTTGCAATCATCATTATGATAGCTGCTTTTTTTAGTAGATTTCAGGAAAATATATGGGTCACAAAAGCATTCAAAGCCCTGCGTCCAGCGGTGGTCGCACTTATTGTGGCGCCTTGTTTCTCGGCGATAAAAGCTAATAAACTTACTTATAAGACAGCGATTATACCTATTGTGGCATTACTCATAATGTGGCAAGGACATGTATCGCCAATTTTCATTGTTGTTTTTGGCTGTATTGCCGGAATAATCTATAATATTTTCAAAGAAAAAAATAAGAGGAGATAGGGTGATTTTTTTTAGACTATTTTGGGTGTTTACAAAGATTGGTGTTTTTGGCTTCGGAGGTGGTTATGCCATGCTCTCATTGATTCAGGACGAAGTTGTGGAAAAAAACAATTGGATGACGAAACAGCAATTTACCGATCTAATAGCGGTATCTCAAATGACGCCCGGACCAATTGGGATAAATACAGCGACCTATGCCGGATATACAGCCCTTGAAAATTCGGGAAGCTCTCCCTTTGTGTCTATTTTGGGGTCAGTCGTAGCCACCTTCTCTTTATGCTTACCTTCGTTTATTCTGATTATCTTAATATCTTACTTTTTTAGTCGTTTTCGAAGCAATAAATATTTTGCCTGGGCCATGACTGGAGTTCGGTTATTAAGCGTTGCATTAATAGGACTTGCAGCGGTGTCTTTAATGAACCACGAAAACTTTATAGATTACTTCAGTCCTTTACTGTTTCTGGGGGCACTGTTCCTATCTGTTCGATATAAATTACATCCGGTTTTTGTAATAGCCGTTGCAGCGGTTATAGGAATCTTTATATATTAATCATTGAGGAAATACTTTGTGTTTTGGGCTTTAACTACGCTATCGCATCCACTTGCTGCATTAGATGAATTTATTAAAACCTTGCACATAAATTACTAATTTAGCATAGTTATATTTATAAAAATGAAACAGATATTTCAACATGGCCCGATAAGTCCATCATTCATCTCAGAAAGCATTGCCAAACATGCCACGAAAACAGAAATAGGGGCTCATAATATTTTTTTAGGTCAGGTACGAGCTGATTTAATTGATGGAAAGGAAGTTGTTGCCATAGCATATACTGCTTATGAAGAAATGGCATTGGAAAAAATGCACAATATCCGTGAAGAGATTTTCGACAAGTATGCGTTGACGTGTATGCACGTACACCATAGCTTAGGCGTTGTGAAGACGGGAGAAATTTGCCTTTTTGTATTCACTTCTTCACAGCACCGTAAGGCAGCAATTGAAGCATGTACGGAAGTAGTTGAGAGAATCAAGATCGAATTACCCATTTGGGGTAAAGAACTGTTCGACGATCAGAAATATCAGTGGAAGATAAACCAATAGGCAGCGTAAATTCTATGTTTAGCTAATTCAAGTTTTTCAAGGTGCGTTTAGTGCTACCTATCAACTGTATCAGCTAATAATAAGTCAATTTTCCGACTTGCACGTTTTACGATCCACATAGTATGTTTATTATTAGACGTTGCCCATCTTCTAAGTAAAGGCATGGTAGCATCCTTATCTACTTTCAGCCAATCGGTTAGATGGTTAGCAACAGATTTTTTCACAAACAAGACAGGGTCTTCTTTTAATATTTCCAGAATTTTAAAAACTTTTTCAGGACAATGATTAAAGGTGTCTAATCTTGTAGCCCATGGTAGTTTTGGGCGCAATCCTTCCGATGCCAAGCGCCGCAAGTGAAAATTGTCAGATTGCGCCCACTTTTCCATTATTTGCAACGTATGTGCAGGGAAGTTTCTTATAAAGGGACGTATCGCATATTCTCCTGTGTTTCTTTTGGTTATCTCGGCAATTGCTCGCATAGAAACATTGTAATCTGATAAGCCGTACTTTTCTACATATTTACCGATGGGTAAAACCCAGTAAAAATTGGTGAACATTCCCGTCTCCTTCGGATTTTCTTCTCCTAATATGGAAAGTAGTATATGAATAGCTTCTTTGTATGCAAACGGTAAATGAATATCTAACAAATCAGCAATCACCTCCACCCGTTGGGTATAAGTTTTGCCCTTTGTGCTGACAGCAACCTCTTTAATAAAAGCCGCTGATTGAAAGTCAGTATATCGTTTTACTATCTTTTCTGCTAGAAGACATGCTAAATCTTCTCCAAATTTGTCTGTAATACTATAACTAGTTCCCATATTGTCTAAAGTATTTCTTGTCTACCAAGGCGAAAACAACTGCTGTACAACTTTTCCGACAGCTAAGTTAAGATAGCTCATGTGAATCTAATTGTAAAAATCGGACACTTGTTAGAAAACAAATTATTGCTTGGTTCTTTTAGATTTGCTATCTTGTACGTACTTAGTCAGTTATATGCTAAATAAACCAGAACGCCTTTAAGTAAACCAAAATGAAAAGAAAAGATTTTATTAAAAACACCCTAATCGGGGCGGTTGGTATTACCATATTGCCGAGGCATGTATTGGGCGGTCAGGGCTTTTTAGCGCCCAGCGATCGGATCAATTTAGGTTATATAGGAACCGGAAAACAGAATAGTTACTTACTTAAGGCTATCGCTAAATGTCCGGAGACTATGGTACTAGCCGCCAGCGATGTGGATAAGCAGAAGTTACAACGTTTTGTTCAAGCTGCTATTGTCGAAAATAAAAAGAAGGCAGCAGCAGAAGTAGCAGCCTACAGACAGTATCGCGAGCTGTTAGATAGGAAAGATATTGACGCGGTTGTGATTGCTTCTCCGGATCATTGGCACGCCCAAATGGTTGTAGATGCGGCAAAAGCCGGAAAAGATATTTATTGTGAAAAACCTCTTTCCTTAACCATTGCGGAAGGCAGAGCGATGGTAGATGCCGTTGGTAAGTATAAAAGAGTTTTTCAAACCGGAAGTATGCAAAGATCTCAACAATATTTCAGAGATGCCGTGAATTTGGTAAGAAATGGCTGTATCGGAGAGATTAAAGAGATCAACGTTTCGATTGGTGGACCTGTCAGGGCATGCGATTTACCAACTTTGCCGACACCGGATTATTTGGACTGGGATAACTGGATTGGCCCTTCCTTGTATCGGGGGTACCATCCCACACTTTCGCCACCTTTAGGTGATGAAAGCTGGGCCGGCTGGCGAAATTACCACGGCTTTGGTGGCGGTTATGTAACGGATTGGGGCGCTCATATGTTCGATATTGTCCAGTGGGCTCTGGATATGGACCGATCGGGGCCTGTAGAGTTTGTGCCTCCACAACAACCGCTCGCACAAGAGGGTTTGTATTTTAAATATGCGAACGGCGTTCAGGTAAATCATAAAAGATGGATAGAAGGTAATGCAATACAATTCGTAGGTACCAATGGGACGATTGAAGTGGCAAGAGAATTCCTTCGTTCAAAACCCGAGCCGCTAGCCAAAATCACACTTAAGGCGAGCGATAAGAAAGTATACCATAGTGAAAATCACTATCAAGATTGGATTAATGCTGTTAAGGCCAGAAAGCAACCTATTGTGGATGTAGAAACAGGGCATCGCACAGCAACAGTTTGCAATGCAGTGAATATTGCTTATGAATTACAGAAGTCTTTACAGTGGGATCCTAAGAAGGAAATATTTGATAATGCCTATGCAAATGGAATGTTGTCAAGACCATATCGAGGAAACTGGGATTTTAACGATTTTTAACTGGAACATTAATCTGTTACGGGCTTCGGAAAAAGAACTTTGGCTCCACCATTTATGTCGTTCATATTATAAGGTTTTAGGTATAAATTAAACTCATCGTAATTCATTGATTCGGAAATCACTATTCGTGTCAAAATATTGATAAAGAGAACAATAAGAAGAAAAATATGTTGCTGTGGATAGAAGTTGAAAAGAATCAATATGGAAACTAACATCATCATTATTACATTAGTAAGTATTGCTATAATAGCAATACTTATATGGTTCCTTCGGAAAAATCGAAGAGATCGGAAAGATATGGAGAGGACCATCCATTTACGAGACGTCAACCCTGAAAAACATAAAGATGAGCAGGTTTAGCAGCGTTCTTTTTTTGTCGTAGACGCCCCCTTCCTTTGCCGTAATCACTACTGTTTTGTAACAGGTAATTTACTATTTTTGTTAAGCTTAATGGCAAATAAAATATGTCCGTGATTAAACAAATTAGAAGTGGACAAATGCCGATAAATTATAAATTAGTCAATATGAAAATTGTAAAAACTATTCTCTGCGTGTTATTTGGCTTGATGTTCATCAACGCCGGATTGGACAAATTTTTTCACTACATGCCCGTTCCGCCAATGGAAGGTGAGATGTTGAAGGTCGGACAGGCCTTTATGCAGATTAAGTGGTTATTCCCTTTAATAGGTGCCATAGAAGTAATAGGCGGATTGTTGTTTATCCTGCCCAGGACAAGAGCTCTTGGAGCCATTGTGATTCTTCCTGTTATGGTAGGTGTCATATTACACAATGCCGTCTATATGCCGTCTGGATTGGCGATTGCCGGTGTTATGTTTTTAATAAATCTTTGGGTGATTTTTGATAATTGGAAAAAATACCAGGTTCTTGTAAGTGAATAACTTCAGAACAATAGCGAATTTTACTGATTATTATTCTAAGAAAAATTTTAGAAACAGATCAAACAGGTGGCATTCCTTCAAATGAAGCCACTTGTTTATTTTTTCTAAAGAGTAGCATTTACAAGACATTTTTCGTCATTCAGTAAACGGCAACCTAAAATATGATATTAATAATTAGACCTTAATAATGAAAACGAAAACCTATGCCTTATTTATGTTAATTTTATTAGTTACTTATTTGGGGTTTAGCTGCAAAAAAGCAGAAAGAAGCCCATGTGAAGGTTTGTTAAACGAATCACAGCCAAAACAAATTGGATTTGTGTTCGTTAACAAACAGACTGGTGAAAACATTATTATAGCTAATAAGCTGGATACCGCAGTTATTAAAATAACATCTGCGAATATCGTAAAGTCATATCCCAAAATGATTATTAACAACGATAGAAATCCATTAAATGGTACACTTATATTGATTATTCCGGAGACAGGAGAAGGAGATTACCCATTTAGCATTGACGTAGCTAATTTCGGGAGGGTGGAATTGTCCTATTCTATTAACCAAATAAAAAGTAATGACATATGTAAGCCCTATTACTATTCCATGAGTAGTATTGAGGTTAAAAGTCACCCTTTTGAATATTTCGAAAACGAGCATATACTTGGTAGAAAAAATCTGCTAAAAATACTATTGTAAGATTTAGATGGTCTGTTGGTATTTCATTGTGCGTTAGGCTTATTTCACCACAAACAACCGGGTTGATGCCGAAAAAAAATTCCCTGTCCTGAATCATCGTTCCCCTATTGACCCTACCACTTTGGTTGGCGAATATGTCATTGAGATTGAAGAGGTGCGAGAATGGAAGTGTGTAAATAGGAGGTGGTATATGACGCGGAACCTTTAAAAGTATGAAATTGTAGCTTGTTTATAGTAATGGGCTGTTTTGAAGGTTGAATCCTGAAAAGAACAGTCTTTGTAAATATACTTTACAGAAATAAATCTCCTTTATAAGAGACCCCGTTGTCATTTCATATTTTTTCAATACTTTTATGCCGTTGACCTTGAGTCGAGAGCCAAAAAACGTTTACGGAAATATTCATTAACCATTTAAATATATATGTTAGTAATCAATAATTTTGAGGAGTATCAATCGCATGTGGGAGAGGAACTTGGTGTTTCCGATTGGCATAAAATAGATCAATCGCAAATTGACAAGTTCGCCGACGCGACATTAGATCATCAATGGATACATGTAGATAAGGAGCGAGCCGAAAGTGAGGGGCCGTTCAAAAGTACCATTGCTCATGGTTATTTAACACTGTCATTAATTCCATATTTATGGAAGCAGATTGCGGATGTACGGAATATTAAAATGGAAATAAATTATGGTATAGAAAACCTGAAGTTTGGACAGCCGGTCTTAGTAGATAATGAAGTTCAGTTAAAAGCAAAACTTGTTTCCGCTGTTAATTTGAGAGGTGTTACCAAAGTTGTTATTGAAGCCACGCTCGCTATTAAAGATCAACCCAAACCAGCGTATACGGGTAATGTAGTATTCTTATACCATTTTATATAGCCCCTTGCGGTTGAGAGGGCAAATGAAGATCGGCCTTACTTTACCGGAAGTCCGTTATATCTATTAGTTGGCAGAAATTGTTGGTTTTTTGTCTTTTCTGACATGAATAAGGAATGGTAGCTTTGTCTAAAAAGATAAAGTTATGATTAAAGTTGCAATTAATGGGTTCGGTCGTATCGGTCGTTTAGCACTCCGTGAAATGGTGAATAATGATAAATTGGAAGTTGTTGCTATTAATGATTTAGCAGATCCTTCTATGTTATCTTACTTGCTGAAATACGATTCCATACATGGAAGGTTTGAAAAAGATGTTGATTACACTACAGATGCCCTTGTTGTTGATGGAAAGAAAATCACGGTGTACACGGAGCGTGAGCCATCAAAGCTGCCATGGAGAGATGATAATATTGATGTGGTATTGGAATGCACAGGAATTTTCGAATCCAAAGAGAGAGCAAAGGCGCACTTGGAGGCGGGGGCTAAAAAAGTGATTATTTCCGCACCATCTGATAAAGACGTTAAGACAATCGTCTATAATGTAAATCACCAGCTGCTTAACGCCAGCGACAAACTAATCAGTTGTGCTTCTTGTACAACGAATTGCTTGGCACCGATGGCTAAAGTACTGAATGATAATTTTAGCATTATTGCCGGCCAAATGACAACCATTCATGCTTATACCAACTCACAACCCTTAATGGATACCCCGGATCCAAAAGGAAATTATCGTAAATCGAGAGCAGCGGGGGACAGTATCATTCCCTATACCACGGGAGCAGCAAAAGCGATAGGCCTAGTGATCCCTGAATTAGAGGGAAAACTTGATGGTTCGTCCCAACGGGTTCCTGTCCATGCAGGATCCGTTGTTGAATTGTTTACCATACTTGAGAAAGAAACGAGTGCAAAAGAAATCAATACAACGATGCGAGCCGCAGCTAATGAATCATACGGATATACAGAAGATTTCATTGTCTCGGCAGATACACTAGGCATACGTTATGGTTCGCTTTTCGATGCTACCCAAACAAAGATTGTAACGGTTGGCGACAAACAGTTAGTAAAAACTGTTTCTTGGTATGATAATGAAATGTCTTTTGTATCGCAAATGGTTCGCACGGTGGCCTATTTCGGTTCCTTATAGAACTTTTGTGTCTCAGCGGGGACTGACTGTAAATTGTCGTTCTCGCTGATAATTAAGCGATTGCGGTAGTGAAGTTTCTGCGATAGTCACTAGGAGTTGTTTTCAAGTGACGTAAGAACAAGCGGCGTAGTCCCTCGGTGCTTCCGATTCCGCACTCACAGCAGATTTCGTCCAATGTCAATTGGGTTTCCTCCAATCGCCGGCGTGCCATTTCAAGTCGTATTTTTTCAATATATTTTGCCGGGGTAATTCCGGTTTCTCGTAAAAAGACACGCGCGAAGTTTCTAGGACTCATAGAAACTTTCTCAGCCAAGAACGCTACGCTCAGCTCATCCTCCAAATGATCGATAATCCAATCTTGGGCAACTTTAATAGGTTCGTAATCCACCGTTTGATGCATGAGAATACTGCTAAATTGTGATTGATTTCCAGGGCGTTTTAGGTATAGGACCAATATTTTTGCTACCATAACGGCTATATCACGACCGAAGTCTTCTTCTACCATTGCAAGTGATAAATCCATACCGGTGGAGATACCTGCAGATGTATATAAATTCCCATCCTTGACATAGATGGCGTCTTTTTCTACTTTTATTTCCGGATAGAGCGACGCCATTTTATCGCAAACCTGCCAATGTGAAGTCGCTCGCTTGCCATTCAATAGGCCAGCTTCCGCCAAAATGAAAGCACCGGCACAAATGGATCCTATACGGCGTATTTTACTAATATTTTCTTTGAGCCAACTAGCGATTTTCTCGATTATGGAGCTACCGGCATTGCCTTTTCCGGCAAATAAGATGGTATCTATTTCGTAATCGATCGAGTCAATCCCTCCCTCGCAAACAATGGGCAAACCCGCCGATGTATTGACTACGAAGGATGAATCCGCCGAAAGGACGTGGGTAACATAGGCTCTCTTTATTTCGGGTTTATGCCCCCTGACGTAGTCGGCAGCTTTCGTAAAAACTTCCAAAGGACCTGCTATGTCTAAAATAGAAGTCATTGGAGGAACTATAATAACAATATGTTTCGTATTATCCACGCTTATTTTTTAAAGAGAACGAAAATAGGTAAAATGGCAGAAAATACAAAAATCATGTTTTTCTGCCATTACTAATTAATTAAAGTTTCCTTATAAACTAAGTAAGAATGACCTAGTTCGCCTGACGTTTGAATATCCACGTTGCAACAGGCATTGCTATAGCAATAATAGCGATGCACCAAATAAACGCCAACCAGGTCGAATTTCCAGATGGTGTTCCTGCCAGCCAAGCACGCATGGCGTTGATAACGTGTGTGAGTGGTTGATTTTCAGCGAAAAAGCGTAGTGCCTTAGGCATGGTGTGAGTAGGGACGAAGGCACTAGAGGCAAATGTCAGTGGGAAAATTACGACAAACCCTGTCCATTGTGCTGCTTCCAAACTTTTAACGAATAAGCCTAAGATGGCCGATAACCAGGATATAGCCAAAGTAAACAGCAAAGCAAGAACAATGACCAGTCCCCATTCAATAGGAGTGGTCATCCCCTAAGTAGATCAAAAGAATATTTTCCATCTTTTACCCACAATTGTCTATTTTTTGCGGATCGACGCAACGTAGTTTTGCAATACCACGGGGGCGATCATTTAACCAAAATAAATCTTTTATGCTACCAATTAAATCAAGTCTCAATCAGAAGGGTGCACGGACTTTGTCCAGGACGATTCTTTGTATCCTTTGCTTTCTCATTCCACTTGCATCAAGTGCACAGGACGACGGAGAACAACAAATACGAGGGAAGATCACCGACCCTGTAGGACAAGCTATTCCTGGAGTTTCGATTACGGTTAAGGGAATGTCTGCCAAAGGGACGTCTTCCGACTCGCAAGGTAATTTTCAATTAAGTGCTAACTCACAAGATGTGCTGGTAATAAGCGCTATCGGTTATATTACCCAAGAAGTAAAAATAGGTGAGCAACAGGTTCTCCATATTCAACTTGCAACCGATAATACAACGTTGGACGAAGTAGTAGTAGTTGGGTATGGTACACAAAAAAGATCAAATATAACTGGAGCAATTGCGTCTATTTCGGCTGAAGATATTGTGTCTGAGGGTTTTAGTAATGTTGGGCAAGCCATTCAAGGTAAAGTAGCCGGTGTACAAATAGAATCAGGGGGTGGCAATCCGGGATCGGGTGTGCGCGTACTGATTCGCGGAACAGGATCGTTGAACAATAATAACCCACTTTACATTGTCGATGGTGTACAGGTTGATAACATCAATAACATAGCACCTAATGATATTGCATCCATGGACGTGTTAAAAGACGCTTCTGCAGCCGCTATATACGGTTCGCGTGCAGCTAATGGCGTCGTATTGGTAACAACCAAGTCAGGTAAAAAAGGAGATCATATTATTGCGCTTAATGCTTATTATGGCTTTCAAAAATTGGCCAAGAAGTTAGACGTCCTCAATGCGCAGGAATGGGCATCAGTAAGCAATGCAGCACACGATAATGCTGGTTTAGCACGTCTTGAAGTTGCGGAAAACTATGCACAGTTAGCAGATGTAGATTGGCAAGATGAAATCTTCCACAAGTCGCCAATGCAAAATTACAATATGAATGCTGCCGGTGGGGGTGAAAATTATAACTATAGTATTTCGGGAGATTACCTTGGTCAAGAAGGGATCGTTCGTACCACTGGGTACGAACGATATAATCTGCGAATCAAATCAGATCTTACCAAAGGCCGTGTAAAGATTGGGGAAACTATTATTCTCTCGGACGAAAAATGGCGAAACATGTCTGGAGGTTGGGGAGGCCAGGGTGGCGGTCCAGTTGGTGCAGCTCTTAAAATGATTCCTGTTTTCGATATATACAATCCAGATGCCGTTGGAGGTTTTGGCGGAGCTTATGGTCCCGTGGTCAACGTAGCTAACCCTCTTGCTCAACTGCATTTGGATAGGCCGGAATACTCAGTGGCTAATGCTCTTATCAACGCCTATGCGGAGGTCAGTATTATTGACGGATTAAAATATAAATATAATGCAGGATATACCCGAACCTATGGGAAGGATTTCGCTTATCAGCATCCCTATGAAGTAGGTACCTTATTTATTAATC
Source organism: Olivibacter sp. SA151 (assembly GCF_054130995.1). Taxonomy (NCBI): domain Bacteria; kingdom Pseudomonadati; phylum Bacteroidota; class Sphingobacteriia; order Sphingobacteriales; family Sphingobacteriaceae; genus Olivibacter; species Olivibacter sp. SA151. Next base: position 1,690,975 of record NZ_CP096391.1, read on the forward strand.
GAATGGCTAACCTCTATGAAAGACGTACGGAAAAACAAGTTATCTTGCAAGAGCACACGTTAACGTACGATAAACAGTGGAACAAACATAGTTTACAGGGAATGGCAGGTTATACCTATCAGAATACAAGATATCGGGAGCTGAGCGGGCGTAAAAGTGGTATGCCCCGAGGAATTGAGGTGCTTGATGCCGGAACCACTAATACTGTTACAGGCAGTAATGCGCTCGAGAACACCTTAATTTCGTATTTTGGAAGATTAATATATACCTTTGATGACAAATACACGCTGACCGCAATTATCCGCAGAGATGGTTCCTCTCGCTTTGGTGAAGCCTATAAGTACGGTAATTTTCCTTCTTTAGCGGCCGCTTGGAATGTGTCGAACGAGTCGTTTTTCAAAGATGCCGTTCCGGCAATCAGTTCCTTCAAGATTCGGGCAGGTTATGGCAAGCTAGGTAACCAGGAAATCTCAGATTATCAGTTCCTGGCCAATATAAACCCTAATATCAACTATGTCATTGGAGCAGATCAACATTTGATGCCAGGTGCAACACAGGTGGCTTTTGCTACACCGGATATACGATGGGAAAGCTCGGAAACGTACAATGCGGGTATAGACTTAGGGCTCTTCAATAACAAGCTATCGGTGATCGCTGATTATTTTGTGAAAAATAGCAATGATATACTTTTGCAGGTTCCCATACCCTTATCTACCGGAGCCAGTGCCGCCAGTCCGTTTATCAACGCAGGGAGCATACGTAACAAAGGTTTTGAAGCAGATCTTTCCTTTGCCGATGAAAAAGGTGATTTTTCTTATGGCATTAATGCCACTTTTTCAACAATCTCGAATGAAGTGTTGGCACTCGGCACCGGGTCTCAACAGATTTTTGGGGGGCAGCCAACTCATCACGGCGCTTCTGCAACGGTAACGCAAGCGGGTTGGCCAGTTGGAGCTTTCTATTTGATTCATGCAGATGGTATATTTCAATCAGAACAGGAAGTACAGCAGCATAGCTTAAATGGTCAACTGATTCAACCGAATGCTAAACCGGGAGATATCCGTTTCAGGGACCTTAATAACGATGGTAAAATCGATCAAAATGATCGGCAATATGCCGGGAGCCCGAATCCTAAATTCAGCTACGGATTTGGGGGGAATTTGCGCTGGAAGAATATCGACCTCAACTTGTTCTTTCAGGGTACTTACGGCAACAAAATATATAATGGTTTACGCCAAGATTTAGAAGGCATGAACTTAGAGTTTAATTACCTGAAAACTACGCTAAGCGCATGGACTCCACAGAACACGAATACAAATATGCCTCGGGCAGTGATAAATGACCCGAATCTTAATAGCCAAACCAGCGACCGTTTTTTAGAAAGCGGATCCTACCTGCGACTTCGTACAGTACAGCTCGGCTATACACTTCCATCTGCCACATTGGAGCATTTGAAGATAAACAATTGTAGATTCTACGTGAGTTTGGATAATGTTTTCACGATCTCAAAATATAAAGGCTATAACCCGGATTTGGGAAGGACGGGGAGCGTTTTAAATCGAGGAGTTGATTTTGGGCATATTGCTTATCCATTGGCACAAACTGCCATGCTAGGTGTACAGGTTTCTTTTTAAAAGCTAAATCTAAGAAAATGAATATTGAATATATATCACAAGTAAAGCGTGTAATTACCGCTGTGTTGATCGTCAGTGTGATGATATTTGCAGTAGGCTGCACGGATAAACTGTCGTTGGAAAATCCAAATACGCAGACGGATGCTAATTTTTGGAAAAATGAAGAAGACGTATTAAGCGGCCTTGCCGCTACCTATAAAGTGCTAAAAGATATTAATCGCGGATATTTCGGAGTAAGAGGGGTGGAACTGTCAAATGGGAGAGGCGACGATTTTTTTATCAGAAATGATGTGCAGTCTCTTTATCAGTTATCTACTTTTACTAATAATCCTACTACTACAACCCCCAGAGATATTTATGACGGTTTCTTTAGAGGAATCTTTCGGGCAAATCAAGTGATCGAAAATACGCCTAATGCATCGATTGATGAAGCAAAAAAAGCAGAGCTAATAGCAGAAGCGAAGTTTCTCCGTGCTTTGAACTACTTTTATCTGATTATCAATTTTGGAGACGTACCGCTTATTTCTTCTGTACCGAAGGAGCGCGAACAATATTTTGCGCCCCCTGCCAATCAGACAGACCTTTGGAATTTTATAATTGCGGATCTTACAGAAGCGAAGAATACGTTGCCGCTCAACTATTCGGATGTTTACATTGGTAGAGCAACCAGCGGAGCTGCCATTGCGCAGTTAGGGAAAGTTTATTTATATATGGAACGTTGGGAAGATGCAGCAAACGAGTTGGACATTATAACGAAAGCTCCTTATGATTATACCCTGCTGGATGATTACGAGCATAATTTTATGGCCGCCTATGATAACAACAAAGAATCCCTGTTTGAGGTTCAAATGCAAAATGTGGGCGGACCGCAACCTTGGGCAGGAGAGAATGCTAATGAGTCGCAGGGCACCACGGTGGCACAGGAATTCGCACCGGCCGAAGTTGCCGGTTGGTTTGAAGCTTTTCCTACCAACAAGATATTCCAGGCTTTCCAACAGGAAAAAACAGCGGATGGTGATTTCGACGCACGTATGTATGCGTCGTTGGTATGGGACTACCCAGGGGCCTTGTATTACAATCGTCCTTTTTCAACAATTAAGAAACAATTCGGCTTCAATGCCATGATTCGTAAATACCAAAATTGGAGAAATAATGATGAAGGAATTTTTATTTCCGAGAATAATGAAAAAGTCATTCGCTTTGCAGACGTTTTGTTAATGCGGGCTGAGGCTTTGGTGCAATTGGGGCGGATAGAAGAAGCATATCCGCTTATAGACAGAATAAGAACGCGTGCTAAACTCGCTCCGCTTGCGGCGGGGAAAAACCAGCAGGCTATGATGATAGAGATTATGCATCAGCGCATGCTCGAGTTTTTTAGAGAAGGATTGCGATTTTATGATTTAAGGCGTTGGGGTAAACTAGCGGATGAAATAGCGGTAAGTGATAAAGAGGGCCGACAGTTTTTAACGCTTCCACGCCATGAACTGTTTCCAATTCCACAAGATGAGTTGAATACAAATCCAAATATGGTTCAAAATCCCAATTGGTAATGTACCAAATGAATACGAAAATTTAAAAACGATTATAATGACCATGAATAAATTGCTCTTACTTTCTTGTTTTGCGTTGTTCGCAGCTTGTAAGGTAGACAAGTCGACGCAGAGCCATCTTGATCTGACAGGTGAATGGACTTTTTCATTGGATACAGCGGATATTGGCGAAAGGGAAAAATGGTTTACAAGGCGTCTAAAGGAAAAAGTGAAGCTGCCAGGCTCAACCACTACAAATGGTAAAGGCTTCGATATAGATGTCCATACACCTTGGACGGGGGGCATCGTTGATTCTTCTTACTTTACGGATACAGCGTATGCTCGCTATCGTAAGGCAGGGAATATAAAAGTACCGTTTTGGTTGCAACCAGTGAAATATTATAAAGGGGCTGCTTGGTATCAAAAGGAGATTCAAATACCTGATAGTGCTTATCAGGAGGGTGCAGAGCTTCTCATCGAGCGGGTCCATTGGGAAAGTTCGGTTTGGTTAGACAGCATAAAGCTGGGAACTGAAAATAGCTTAAGCACGCCGCACCGCTTTTTGTTTAAAGGGAGTCTCAAGCCTGGAAAGCATTTGCTCACTATTCGTATTGACAATAGGGTTAAAACCATCGATGTTGGTCCCAATGCACATAGTATTACTGATCATACCCAAACCAACTGGAATGGAATGATCGGAAAGATGACCTTGAAGCCATTGGAAAGACTGCGTGTAGAGAGTTTACAGGTTTTTCCTGATCTATCAAAGAAAACAGTGGCTGTCCGTGCACGTATTGTAAATATAAGTCGGCCGGTAAACGCTTCTTTGACACTTTATGCAACAGAGAAAGCGGGCGAGAGATTGAAAGACGTGCAACAAACATTAGTTCTCACAGGTGGTGTTAATGAAATAAAAATAGACTATCCGATGGGAAATGCCGTTAAGACCTGGGACGAATTTAACCCCAATTTATATACCATGATAGCTAGTTTAGTGGTAGAAGGGAAGTCCTTTGGGTATCAAACAGACTTTGGGATGCGTGAGATAGCCCTTAAGGGAAAGGAAATCACTTTAAACGGACGGCCTGTTTTTTTACGTGGTACACTGGAAAGTGCCATTTTTCCACTTACAGGATATCCGGCAACGGACGTTGCATCGTGGGCGAAGATTATCAAAACCTGTAAGGCCTACGGGTTAAACCACCTTCGTTTTCATTCTTGGTGCCCTCCGGAAGCAGCTTTCAGAGCCGCCGATAGCCTTGGGATGTATCTTCAAATAGAATGTGCATCATGGGCAAATCAGGGTGCTACGATCGGAGATGGCAAACCCCTGGATGATTATATCTATCGTGAAAGCGAGCGGATCGTGACACAGTATGGAAATCACCCCTCATTTTTAATGATGGCGTACGGAAATGAACCTAGCGGAAAAAATCATGTTGCGTATCTTCGAAAATTTGTGGAGACGTGGAAAGCCAAAGATGGGAGGCGTTTATACACTACCGCGGCGGGTTGGCCTGCCATTGCAGAAAATGACTACAACAACATACCGGAACCGCGAATACAATCCTGGGGTGAAGGATTGAACTCGATCATTAATAAGCAAAAACCGAGAAGTGATTACGATTGGCACGAGCGTATTGCTCAATTCGACATTCCTACGATCAGTCATGAAATTGGCCAATGGTGTGTGTATCCGGATTTTAAAGAAATAAGCGCCTATACAGGCGTAATGAAAGCAAGAAACTTAGAGATTTTCCGCGATCGCTTACGCGAAACCGGAATGGACACTTTAGCTGATCAGTTTTTGCAAGCATCAGGTAAGTTGCAGACATTATGTTATAAGGCCGATATTGAAGCGGCTCTGCGAACACCTGGTTTTGCGGGCTTTCAACTATTAGATCTGCACGATTTTCCCGGTCAAGGTACGGCTTTGGTAGGTGTGTTAAATGCGTTTTGGAAGGATAAGGGCTATGTAGATGGTAAAACTTATAGGCAATTTTGTAATAGTACCGTACCACTGGCACGTTTTCCCAATTTTATATATACCAACGATCAATTATTAAAAGTCCCCATAGAAATTGCTCATTATGGGGCAGAAGAAAAAAGCAATGTGAGCGTAAAATGGCAAATTATTGATGAGGCACAGCATGTTTATGGTACCGGAAGTCTTTTGATGAATACGCTGCGGATCGGAAACAACCAACAAGCCGGTGCCGTCACTATGAATTTGAATGAGATAAAAGAAGCGAAGAAACTCACGCTTATAGTGACCTTAGGTCAATACGCGAATCAGTGGGATTTCTTCGTTTTTCCAAAAACGCTGCCAAATGTAAATAGCGAAGTGTATGTGACAGCTAGCTTTGATCAAAAAGCAAGGGAGCTACTGGCAAGCGGAGGTAAAGTGCTGTACACTTTAAGAAAAGGTGTTCTTAAGAAAGATAAGGGAGGCGATATCGCTTTAGGCTTTTCAAGCATTTTTTGGAATACAGCTTGGACGCGTGGACAGGCGCCTGTTACGCTTGGCCTCCTCTGCGACCCCCAACATCCGGCATTTCAACATTTTCCAACGGATTTCCATTCCAACTGGCAGTGGTGGGATGCAATTACTCATGCCGATGCTATGCGGCTCGATAGAATCGATCCAACGTTAAAGCCTATTGTTCGCGTAATTGACGATTGGTTTACGGCAAGACCGTTAGGATTAGTTTTTGAGGCCAACATAGGAAAGGGTAAACTGATCGTGTCTGCAATCGATTTATTGACGGACCGTCAAAACAGGCCGGAGGCTCGTCAATTATTATATAGCCTTAGTGCCTACATGCAGTCATCTTCCTTCGCTCCTAAGACAACATTGCAGGAAAATGAGATTGCTCAGTTGACACATAATAATAAATTTTAGATGTACCACCTGCCAATATGTGGGGGTACATTTTCCAGGACACTTAGGCCTAATTGATGTTAGCTTTTAACACGTTAGCCACTTCCTTTTGTGAGGTCATTCCAGGTACAATATGGACATGATGCTCATTTTCCTGAAAAGTTAATTGAAAAAGTATACCTTGAGATGATCTATTGAATAAATGAGAAATAGGGCACTTTATTCTTTTGTTATAATATGTATTTTTAGCACCTACGTTTGCAGGCAAAATAACATGTCAGATGTCTAAGATAATGAAGCTCGACTTTAATAAGATTACCCCGTTTTTTGTCGTATATTTAGGAATGTGCCAAATTCTTTTGGCTCAACATACAAATGCCGTGATCCCTGGTGATTTTGCAGACCCATCCATTATAAGACAAGAGAATACCTATTATGCGATCGGTACATCGAGTGAGTGGGGACCGCATTTTCCGATTTTTAAATCTACTGACTTGAACAACTGGCAGCAAGTTGGTTTTTTGTTTGAAGACGCTCCAAAGTGGACCAAAGGATCATTTTGGGCTCCCGAGTACTATTTCCATAAGGGAACCTATTATGTTTATTATACAGCTCGAAGAAAGAGCGATGGTGTTTCCTGTATTGGCGTGGCAACTTCCAGATTCCCCGACCGTGGCTTTAAGGATCAAGGTGTTTTAATAGAATATGGAAAGGAAGCAATTGATGCTTTTGTTGTGAACGACAATGGACAGTTATATATCACGTGGAAAGCATACGGTTTGGACAAAAGACCAATTGAAATTTTAGGGTGTCAACTGTCAGACGATGGACTTTCTTTAATGGGGAAGCCTTTTACCATGCTAAAGGATACAAGAGGCGCAGGAATTGAGGGGCAAAGTATTTTAAAGAAGGATCGCTATTACTACTTGTTTTATTCTGCCGGTGCCTGTTGTGGTCTCGAATGCACCTATAATGTAAGAGTGGCACGTGCAGAAGCAATCGAAGGGCCTTATGAAGAATATGATAGTAATCCTATTTTAAGTGATTTAGACGGTTGGAAATGTCCCGGACATGGCACTTTTGTTGAAGATAAGGACGGAAAATCCTTTTATATATATCATGCTTATAATAAGAAGAGCCACGTTTTCACAGGAAGGGAAGGGCATATTTCCGAATTAGCATGGAAGGGTGAATGGCCAGTCTTTGGTAAGGCCATTTCAGCCAAACTTGCCTATAATGATAGCCATCATGATTTTAGAAAAAACGAAGAGCAGGCCTACTGGCAATGGGATTTTCGAAATATGCAACCACAGATTCAAAGGCAAAATGGGCAATTACTTCTTTCAGGGAAGTATGATGTAGCAAGCAGCGCCGGAATAGCGCTAACTTTAAGACCGTATAGCGTTGCTTATGAAATCAGTACACTCGTTCTAAACAATAATGAAGCAATCAAAGGATTGGTTGTTTACGGTGATGAAAATGCGTCAATTGGAGTTGCGAGCGAGGGTGACGAGGTGGTTTTCTGGGTAATAAAGGACGGAAAGCGAGAGGTGCTCGATAGGCAACCTTTATCAAAAAAGCAGTACCCGGTTTATTTAAAGATGCGAATATCTCCTGATTTTACCTGTAGTGCATATTGGAAGCAGTCTAACGAATGGCAAGAATTAGTTGGCAAAAATTACAAATATGCAATTGATTTTTTGCCACCTTGGGATCGTAGTCCCCGGCCCGGATTAAATTTTAAAGGACCGCAGGGTAACGAAGCGGCATTTCAATTCTTTAACCTGGACTATCTAGAACCGTAAGGTGCGATTGGTTTTTATAAATATAGTCATCTTCATGTTTATTACATAAAACCACTGTTTCGTTACAATGTTCTGTTTTTGGCTTTTGCGGTGATAATAAAGTGTTTATATTTGAAATGGACGCCGAAGCGAAATTATGTTGATTTATTTCAGATAGCTGAATCGTAATATAAAATCTCTCATCGAAAATTTAATCGCAAGCTATGGAAACGTTGAAATTTATGACAGACATCAATTCACCTATGGAAATGGGCCGTATTAAGTCTATTCTTGATAAGTTTTCTGAAATCCGAGAATGGAAAATTGATTTTGACTCTATTTATAACCTATTGATAGTCCAGGCAATTAACTTAAAGGGTGCCGTGTTGGCTGAAGCGCTTCACCGAATGGGCTATAATGCCACTTTGCTATATGAGGAATAGCTTTACAAAAGCTATTCCCCGCGTCTAGCTAAGCACAAATTTTTTATCCTTTAGTTACATTAATAACGGAAACCCCCAGCTAATTTTATTGTAAATGATAGGTTGAGCGTGCTTGTATATTAGGCCATTATTGTAGCTCTAATGAGAAAAGCCGATTGATCGTGTTTTATAATCGATCCTTCATTATTAGTTTATCAATGTTAAGCTCGCTTATATGGAGTTTGCCGATTTTTCCGGTTTTAATTCGCAACAGGCCTATAGCTATTGCTCCTATTGCAAGGGCCCCAATAGCCATTGCCCCGATAGCGATTGCGCCAAGGGCAACACGACTAGCCGCGGCCTGTCCAACGATATTGTTTTTAGCGGTGTTTTCCAAAAAAAGTTTCCTTTTCATCCTCGTACTTTCTTTTGATTTATTGATTTTTTCTATCTCCTTGATTTAGCAACAACATTTTAAAGAAAGATAAGTTTAATAGGTTTTGTATTAAGCAAATTGTGCGTTTCACTTGGGATTAACTTATCAAATGAGTCAAATCGCAGTTATTTTGATACATTATAGTTGTTTTAAACTCCATAAAATTTTGTTATTTAGCTTTCGATGCTAATCATAGATCATTCAGACCACTAATATGAGACAGGAAATGCGCTTACCCCTTATCGTTACAGGCTTCTTCTTTATCCTTCTTTGGTTCGGAAACTTATATGCTCAGGAGAAGCCCGAAATGTACTTTACTGATCGATCGTCGGGAAAACCCATTGCTAAAGATCCTAAAGTAATATATTTTAATGATGCATATTGGATGTATTATTCCATTCCTGGCAAAGAGGGGAAGGGTTGGCATATTGGTATTGCAAAAAGCAATAATTTGATCGATTGGGAGAAAGTTGGAACATTGAATAAAATGTCGACTTATGAGCAAAATGGCTTATGTGCTCCCGGTGCCTTGGTACGTGGTGACACCATTCACCTTTTTTATCAAACATATGGCAATGGTCCTAAAGACGCCATCTGCCACGCCTATTCCACTGACGGAATTCATTTTACTAGAAATAACAGTAATCCAATTTTTAGACCTACAGGTGATTGGAATAATGGTCGCGCAATCGATGCAGAAGTTTGTTTTTTTCAAGAGCAATATTTTCTCTTTTTTGCTACACGAGACCCTAAAGGTGAAATACAGATGCAGGGAGTTGCTGTTGCTCCTAAGGGCACTGATTTCAGCAAAGCGCATTGGAAACTAGCTCATGATGGTCCTATTTTAAAGCCCGAGCTGCCTTGGGAAGGTAGCTGTATTGAAGCTGCTTCTGTGATCGAAAAGGACAATACCTTATATATGTTCTATGCAGGAAGTTATAACAATGATCCACAACAAATTGGATTGGCAAAAAGTGAAGATGGAGTCCATTGGAAACGTGTAGTACAGGAACCTTTTTTGGCAAATGGCAAGGCCGGAACCTGGAATCAAAGTGAGTCCGGCCACCCGGATATCTTTAAAACAAAAAATGGAAAATACTATTTGTTTTTTCAAGGAAATAACACCGGAGATGGGCTGTCCTGGTATCTTTCGAACATACAATTAAAATGGACGGAGGCATTGCCGAAAATTCATAATTAAACCACACAGCAGGTTCCAACCATTCAATAGGCAGATGGCTCTTTAGAGATATATTACGCCTCGTCCAAAATAAGGCGATGTCCTTTCGGATGTGAAACTATCGAACGACCATAGGGGTAACGAACTTCTTTGTGCTCATTTTCTATTTGTTTTTAAATGATTGTACAAAGGTGGTTGGTTAGGATTGATACATTTAGCTCAATTAACGATAGTTGTAGGTAAACGGAGAATCTTTCTTTGTTAAGTGGTGGGTTAGTCGTTGAGCTCGTTCATCAGTATGTTTTTTAATAGAATGGATTGAACAATCCATATATGAAAGTAGCTTGAAGCTAATAAGCTCCAAGCTAATCTTCTGCAAAAAGAAAAATCGTTTATGCAGCGCCTCTTATTACTCTCAGTAGTATAGCAATAATAGCAATAACCAACAATACGTGAATAATTCCTCCCTGAGCGTAACCGCCAAAAAAGCTAATTGCCCAAATAATAACGAGCACAACGGCTACAATATAAAGTAAATTTCCCATAGGTTTTTAAATTTTAATTTAAATAAGATGTTATCTAATAAATAAGCAATTGGCCAAAATTGTTTTAAAAAAAAATAGAAATGTATTCTTGCAGGGCGTACTTGAATGACTAGGCGATGCCGCTATCAGCCAAGCTTCCGAAATCGCACTTCGCTAAACACTTTAACTCCCTAATTGTTAGCAAAGAAAAGAACTTATTATGGCTGATAATAAAAACGAGTCATACCTTCCTGTGCCTTGGGAATATCGCGAGGTAGTAGAAGAAGAGATCAGTAAAAGAAGTAGGGGTAAAATTTTCTTTTTCGACGCAAACAATCAAGTTGCTGAAGCAAAGGGGAGTGTCACTCGCATAGAAGAGAAGAAAAGCGAAGGCGTTTTTGTGGTTTTGGATACAGGGAGTGAAATACGCATAGATAGAATAATAACGCTGTTTGGTAAAATCGGGGCTGCTTACAATGAATATGATGCATATGCCAATGCCTGCCTGGATTGTTTGGGTGGATATGAAAAGGAAGATCTATAGAAGAGGATAGACTATCGTCAAAGACTTGCTCCTGAAAATGGAGAGAAAATTTAGACAGTGCTATGTGAGGAAGGTATAAACGGATCAACGATGTTCTCCGTTTAAGTAATCCATTTGAATTAAGTCAAACTTCAATCTGACGCAGACTTATTAATTGTTACAAACAATTCGCGTAAAGACGAAGTTTTATAATAGATCCAGATAACGAGTAAATCTATCTACAGCAACAGTAAAAATAAACCAATAAAATCATCACTATGAAAAATGAAACAGGCACAGAGCCTAAATTTAAAACAAAAACTTCTGTAACAGCAGAGCCCGCGTTAAGGGCCTTGTTCCTGGACGGTATCATGGATATCTACTGGGCAGAGAACCATTTGGTCAAAAATCTTCCTAAAATGGTTAAGGAGGCTACTTCTCCAAAACTTGCTACGGCAATTCAAAATCACTTAAAAGAGACGATAGAACACGTCGCTAGGCTCGAGCAGGTGTTTAGTTTACTTGGCGAAAAAGCAATTGCTAAAAAATGTGATGCTATGGAAGGGTTAACCAAGGAAGGAGAAAGCATTATCGAAAGCACCGAGGCACAAACCGCGACGCGAGATGTAGGCATCATTTTGGCCGCACAAAAAGTCGAGCACTACGAAATTGCCAGCTACGGGGGGCTTCAGCAGCTCGCTGTTACTTTGGGTTTAAATGAAGTAGCAAATCTCTTAGAGCAAACCCTCATCGAAGAAAAGACTGCTGATCAATTATTAACTGACGTGGCTGAAAATGATATAAATTATCAAGCCGCGGAGGAAGCTTAAAGAACAAAACAAATGGCTAAACAAAAAATAAAACAATCAAAAGATCAACCTGTGAATAAGAAGATCGAGGAATTAGAGCCAGATAAGGAACAGAGTACCGGTCAATTCCTGACTACTAATCAGGGTGTAAAAGTTAATGATGATCAAAATTCGCTGAAGGGAGGTGAACGCGGTGCGACACTTTTGGAGGATTTTATACTACGCGAAAAGATCACGCATTTTGACCATGAGCGCATACCCGAACGTATTGTGCACGCCCGTGGTTCCGGTGCTCATGGAGTATTTAAACTATATGAGCCCTTGAATAAATACACCAAGGCACATTTTTTAAATGATATGACAGCAGAGACACCTGTATTTGTCCGTTTTTCAACAGTGGCAGGGTCTAGGGGATCAACAGACTTAGCTAGGGATGTCCGAGGATTCGCTGTAAAGTTTTATACACAAGAGGGAATTTTCGACTTGGTCGGCAATAATATGCCCGTGTTCTTTATACAGGATGCTATTAAGTTCCCTGATCTAGTTCATGCCGTAAAACCGGAGCCGGATAATGAGATTCCACAGGCGGCTTCTGCACATGACACGTTCTGGGATTTTATCTCCCTAATGCCTGAATCGGCCCATATGATTATGTGGCTCATGAGCGACCGGGCGATTCCGCGCAGCTATCGGATGATGGAAGGTTTCGGTGTTCATACCTTCCGTTTTATAAACGAAAAGGGAGAGGCCAGCTTTGTAAAGTTTCACTGGAAACCATTGTTAGGAGTCCATTCAGTGGCATGGGATGAAGCACAGAATATTTCGGGTAAAGATCCTGATTTTCATAGACGGGATTTATGGGAAGCGATAGAAAGTGGGGCCTTCCCCGAATGGGAACTGGGCGTACAAATTGTGCCGGAGGCAGACGAATTCAAGTTCGATTTTGATCTTTTAGATGCTACCAAGATTATTCCGGAGGAGTTGGTGCCTGTAAAGCGTATTGGAAAGATGACATTGAACCGTAACCCGGATAATTTTTTTGCCGAAACGGAGCAAGCTGCTTTTCATGTAGGTCATATTGTACCTGGGATTGATTTTACTAATGATCCTTTACTCCAAGGACGATTGTTCTCTTACACAGATACACAATTGATTCGTTTAGGTGGTCCCAATTTTCATGAAATTCCCATCAATAGATCGATCGTACCTATCCATAACAACCAGCGGGATGGTTATATGCGACAGCAGATAAACAAAGGCAAATCCAGTTATAATCCGAATTCATTAGGTAACGGAGATCCTATACAAGCGAAAGCTTCTGAAGGCGGGTTTGCAAGTTATCAGGAACGTATTGATGCAAAAAAAGTACGTGCACGGAGTAAGAGTTTTTTCGATCATTTTAGTCAGGCGCGTTTGTTTTTTAATAGCCAGTCCGACCCGGAGAAAAATCACCTAATTGATGCTTTCTCCTTCGAACTTGGTAAAGTCAAAACCGTTGCCGTAAGGCAACGGATGATTGGTATTTTGTCCCTAATCGATAAAGGGCTTGCTTCAGAAGTGGCCTACGCGCTTGGCTTAAAAGTACCTCAAAAGCCTGAGCAACCTATCAATCATAGTATTCCTGCCGATGGTAACGCCGCTGATTATCAACCGACGCAGGTAGAATCTTCACTGGCTCGTTCAGAAGCGTTGAGTATGAAAAATACAGTTAAAGATCGCATTATTTCAAGGAAGATCGCTTTTCTAGTAGCTGATGGAGTAAATGCGCAATCTATAAACAACATGAAAACTGCTCTAGTCTCTGAAGGAGCTGTAGTGCATATCATTGCGCCGAGACTTAATGCAGTCGTCAGTATGGACGGAGAGGAGGTGCCAGTTGATGAAAGCTTTTTAACAGCAGCCTCTGTTTTGTATGATGCCGTTTATGTGCCTGGAGGTACAAACAGCGTTGCAACGCTTGAAGCCGAGGCAAATGCCGTTCACTTTTTGAATGAAGCCTTCAAACATTGCAAAGCCATTGCGGCTGATGAACAAGCCATACAGGTGCTCGAAGCAACCTACTTTGCGAATAAATTACCCGCTGATTTTTCTGAAGAGACGATATTGGCCGAAGGTGTTGCAGTAAGCTCCGACCAGAAAAAATTAGCGCGGCTGTTTATAAAGGCCATTGCTTTACATCGATTTTGGGAACGGGAGAAACCACGGCAGGTGCCTGCGTAAAATAGATAAAGCCATCTTATAGGGATGGCTTTATTCAGTAATATATTTTTCGATTATTGTAATGGCCTCTTCGTTGCCCTGTTGAGCAGCTAGATCAAGTACGGTTAATCCTCTTTTTTCGAGAATCGTGACGTCGGCTCCATGATTAAGTAATAATTCAACCAAATTATTTCTCCCAAATAGGGCAGCAAACATGATAGCCGTCCCACCATTTCCATGCTGTATGTTTAAATCTGCGCCATGGCTAATTAAGAGCTCGGCGATATCGGGATACCCTTTAAAAGCAACGCCCATCAGAGCGGTATTGCCGCCAAAATCTTGGGCGTTAACGTCTACGCCTGCTTCAAGTAGCAGCTTTGCAGCCGCATATCGGTTATTATAACATGCAATAATGAGTGGTGTGTAACCTCTTTCGTCCCGCTCATCCAGGTTTGCTCTCTCGGTGATATATGCTTGTAGCTGCTGTAAGTCGCCTATTCTTGCTGCGTTGATTAGGCTATTTATTTCCTTGTTCATGAATTAACCAATTGATTTAATACTTGCACGATTGAGTGGTAAACCGTCGACCTTACAGTGGATAACGCATACTTTGCTGAAATGTTTGGTATCACGTTATTTGTTAATCGCCTGCTCAAGTACCTTATTAATTGTTTCTGAAATTCTCGTGAACCTCAAATCTGTTAAATGTTGTACCATCATTGTTGCTTCGTGATCGTTACCGATTAACTGCTTAACTGTTATAGAAAAAATGTCTTTATTTTTTTCGTTTTTTAAAGCTGATAAATTCGAAATACTTTCATTTTGCCGTGTTACATTATTGCCCACCTGCCCAAAATACCCGTTTTCCCTAATTATACTTTCGATCAGCACACCACCCATTTATTCAAATCAATACCGGGCTTCTTCTTTCATAGTTTTAAAAAATCAACACCTTTTGACAAAACAGAAAAAGATATCAGTCACATAAATATACATTTTTCTGTGATTGTTTTGTGCCGAGTAAAGATGACAGACATTACTAAATTTGTTCTATAAACAAAAGGTCGGATGGCCGAGCGGTTAGGCAGAGCTCCGCAAGAGATCCCAGAGTGGTTCGAATCCACTTCCGACCTCAAGTCAGAAAAATACTTCTATGTACTTTCTCCACTAGTTGGAGTTCACCTGAATTAATTAAACCGCCCTTGATCGCATCATAAAGGACGGTTTTTTTACATCAATTCTTATAGCAATTTAATAGGTGAAGGCTAGCTTTGATATTCCACGTGTTCAGTGGTACAGGTAAATTTTTTTCATTCTGTTTGGCCGTCCTTTTTTGAGATTTAAGGACGGCTTTTCTTATTTCACCCTAATCTGTCACAACGATATTTGAAGAACAATTCATTATAAGTTCATTTGAGCTGCCTCTTTATTTTTTGAAGAGGTGGCTTTTTTTTCTTATACGGTATTAATTTCAGAAGCCTACCTTTATCGGTAGCAAGTAATATAATAATTAATGTGTTAGACTACCGCTCAAATTTTGAGCGGTGGTTTTTTCTTTATTTTCTTAAAATCTTTTCCATCGTCTTGCCTTTAGCCAGTTCATCCACCAATTTATCCAAATAGCGAATCTTCTGCATGAGTTTGTCTTCAATTTCTTCCACGCGATATCCACAGATAACACCTGTGATTTTTGAAACGTTCGGATTTATTTGTGGCGCTTGAGCAAAAAAAGTTTCAAAATTTGTTTTATCGTCGAGGTGTTGTTGCAGCGCGTCTTCATCATATCCGGTCAGCCAGTATATTATTTCGTCAACTTCCGCTTTCGTACGACCCTTTTTTTCCGCCTTTTGTATATAATGGGGGTATACGCTGGCAAAAGACATTTTGTAAACTCTTGTATTATCCATTTTTTTCAAGTTATTGCTCAGGGGCACTTGTGTACTTTAATACTACACCGCCCGTCAAGAGCTGTTGTGTTGATACGAGCGATAAATTTTTTGACGAAATTCCTTGTTTGAAAAGAGGTCTTCCGCTTCCTAAAATTATAGGTGCAATACCAATACGGTATTCGTCAAATAAATTGTCATTTATAAAAGTTTCTGAGAGATTAGCGCTACCAAATACATATAGATCCTTAGCACTTTGCGTTTTGAGTTTGCTAATTTCTGCCGAAGCATTACCGCTGATTAATTTGGAGTTATTCCATGTTGCCATTTTCAATGTTGTCGAGAAAACAATCTTCGGTATACTGTTCATAAGGTCGGCAATTTCCCCTTTAGCTTTCGTCCAGTGAGCGGCCATACCCTCATATGTTATCCGCCCAAAAATAAGATAATCCGCTGCGTGCAACTGTTCGAGGCTTAATTTTTCAAGTTCTTGCCCCCATACACTGTTATGAAAACTTAGGTCCCAATGTTGGCTACCTTCAAAGTAACCGTCGAGGGTGATGATGTTCCACATTATTAACTTGGTCATTTTTTTATTTTTTAGATCAAAATTGGTTCTGCTTATTGTGTTTTTACAGTGATTTACTTACTTCAAATATACAGAACAGCAAAATGGATACAAAGATAGGAGTATAACTTATTCACATGCATTACACGTTTTAAAGAAAGGTGAAATGCAAGAAGCAGATTTGAATAAGCTTGTGGAAGTAAAAGCAGGTGAAATAAATATGATAAATCTATAAATATAAAGCAATTAACCTTATCGGACTTTGACAGCATGATAGTAATGATTTTCACCATCGTCTTCAAATTCTTCTATCAAGGACAATCCAACAGCCGATAGTATTTCTTTGTATTTTTTCGTGCCAAGCGATCTTGATTGTTGTCCGGTAAGGATATCCGTCCATTCGCTTATTGAAGATGGGGCCGTGAATAACAATTTACCGCCAATCCGCAGTACTTCGGCCATCTTCCGTATCACCATGGCTTGGTTATCCTTGGGTAATAAAAATAATAACCCCCATGCGATAATGGCATCGAAACTACGGTTAAAGAATAATGAATCTTCTACCTGTTCACAGGCAATAGGGCAATGTGGGAAGTTTTTCCGAAAAGCTTGAGCTAATGTAGGTGATGCGTCCACTCCGTAAACCGACATGCCTTCATCTATCAAAACTTTCGTAATCGGAATGCCCGTTCCACAACCGAGATCTAATATAACTGAACCTTTAGGAAGTGTTTGTGCCCACATGCTGACGGAAGATGCACCGATTCCGTCAACAATTTGCCCACGAACTTCACTAAAGGTCTTCGCAACTTTTTCATAACCATTTGATTTGTCCATTTTTATTTCTTGGGTGTGAAGTTATGCCATTTATAGCCCTGTAATAAAAATAAAGAAAATATCAATCAAATTGAGCAATGAAACATCCTTTTAAATTAGCGCTTTTAAAAGAATAGCCAGATCATTGTTCATAAATCTTAACGGGTTAGGCAATCTTAATTAAGCCAATGGGCAATAATATCATGTCATTACGTTATAATAATAAGTACATCTATTAAAATAGGAAAAAATGAAAGCATTTAACAGAATTAGAAGAAGGTATAATACAGCTTTGGGTGCATTTGCATTGCTATTAATTGTTTTGAGCAGTTCAGTCGTATATGGTCAAGCACCCGTCCAAACGCAAACACCGCAGGTAAAAGAAGATTTTAATGAGCAGGAGTTGGATCGTTTCCTCAATGCCAATCAAAAGATAACCGCGATTCAGACAGAAGCACAAGGCGAGATGATGAAAATTATAGAGAAGGAAGGAATGTCGGTAGATAAATTCAATGCCATGGCAGAAGCGCAACAAAAGCAGGACAGCACCGCTGCGAAGCAAGATCCGAAGGATCTGGCTGTATTCCAAAAGGCGGCAGAACAAATAAATGGCATGCAGCAGGGGTTGGAAGGAAAGATGACCAAGGCGGTCGAAGAAGAAGGCTTAAAGGTCGAGACCTATTTGCAGATTGCACAAGCCTATCAACAAAGTGAGAAAGTCAGGGGGATATTAGATAAGAAGATGAAAGAAAAACAGAACTCCGTACCCAGAGCGGAGCAGAAATGAGAAATCTGCCACCTTATAAGATAGAACGATTTATCTTATTTGAAGAAAATGTAAAAAGGCTTGTGTTCAACAAGCCTTTTTACATTTTTACCTATATTTCTCTTTGTCTAACGAATTAAAAGCCCCAGTATGATCTCTTCGCTTACCTTCTTGTTCCGGTAGTGTAGAAACTGCCTTAGTTAAGTACCAAGGTATTTGGTGTCAATACCGCCTTTCTGTACAGCCTTTAAACCTTCACATCCTCGATGCCTTTTAGCTGTACCGTATCAGTGCAAGGCGTGAATTCAGATCGGTTAAGTTTTCCTAATGCAATCCATCGTAAAGCGTAAAGAAACGGTGTCAAAATAATTTGTGGGAATCAGAATTAATCTATTCTTTTGTATTTGGAATTAATCTAAATAAACAGTAATGAAAATAACACTACACGTTCAGTTATTCGTAACCCTTATACTGACAAGTTTGGCTGCCTTAGCGCAGCAAAACGGCGTTGTTCGCGGAACAGTTTTAACATCAGACGGAAATCCGGCACCGTATGTATCTGTTGTATTAACTGGTACTGGCCAAGGGGCCGTAACCAATACCGGGGGAGAATATAAAATCAGTAATGTAAAACCGGGAAATTATATCCTGAAAGCCACCGCAGTTGGAGCAAATAGTGAAACACAATCCGTTGCGGTGAAGCTGGGAGAGACCGTTACCGCCAACTTTAATATTACTTATAATTCAGCACAACTACAGGAGGTTAATATAAAAGCAGGTCATACCAATAAGTTTGCTGTTAAAAAGACAGATGCGTCAGCAAAAATGCCGCTGCGAAATCTGGAAAATCCACAGAATATTTCCATTATTTCAGGTGATTTACTTGCCGAACAACAACTATTTAGGGTGGAGGACGCCCTAAAAAACGCTCCAGGCGTCCATAAAATGTGGGATGCAGTAGGGCGAGCCGGAATTGGAGGTCCAATTTTCAGCCAACGAGGATTCATAACGAATATAAAAGCTCGCAATGGCATATCGGGAAATGTTGCTTCAAGCATTGATGCGGTGAATATCGAACGCATCGAAGTCATCAAAGGCCCATCAGCCACCTTATTTGGTAATACAATTACTTCTTATGGCGGATTGATTAACAGAGTCATGAAAACACCGTATGATAGTTTGGGAGGCAGGATAGATTACAGTACAGGAAGCTTCGGGCTCAATAGAATATCCGCAGATGTCAATACCCCCATGAATGCCGATAAATCTGTATTGGTTAGGGTAAATTCAGCTTATATAACACAACATTCTTTCCGTGATGCAGGCTTTAGTAAAAGCTTTGCTTTCGCTCCTAGTTTAAGTTATAAGGTAAACGATAAGCTGAACTTTAATTTAGACGCAGAAATCTTTTCAGGGAAAGCCAACGACTTTATGGGCGTTTTTTTCTATGGCAATACCGTGGATAACTTAGGTACGGACCGGATCGATGAGATTAACATCGATTATGACAAAGCATTTCTCAATAATAGTTTATATAACAAATCCGAAAATATCAATTTATTCGGTGCGATGAACTATCAAATAAATAAGGACTGGAAATTACAAACTAATGTATCGGTAACCAACAGCTCTTCGGAAGGTCGAACACCTTATTTAATGCTCGTTCCTAACGCTTTGTTGGGGATCGCTACTCCTGGAGCGAACAACCTGGCACGAATGGTGTGGTCGCCGAATGGAAGCGATCATGCAATAGAAATACAGCCTTTGTTGCAAGGTGATTTCAAAATAGGGGGGATGAGAAATAGGCTGACTGTGGGACTGGATTATTTTAAGTATAAGAGTAATATTTCTTATGAGCGTTTTATCAATGTATTCGGCGGTCAACAGACGCCTGATTTCTTTGATCTCGTGCCTGCTACAGGACCGGCACCAAACTACAACGACTTTAACGAGGATAAAGTTTCAACCTTATACGGAACTAAACCTTCATTAAACTACGAACCAAATTCAAACACCAATACCTACAGTGCCTTTATGTTTGATGCACTCAATATTACGGACAAACTGATTGCATTAGCAGGAATCAGGATTGACCGTTTCTTTAATAGGGGCATTTATAATGCGACCACCGATATCACTTCTGATAGTTACGCTCAAACGGCATTCTCGCCAAAGTTCGGTTTGATTTATCAGGTTGTAAAAGATCAAGTATCGGTATTCGGTAATTACCAGAACGGTTTTACAAATAAAACGGGCGTTGACTATGAAGGTAAAAGCTTTAAGCCTGAAGAGGCCAATCAGCTAGAGGGTGGCGTAAAACTGGACGCATTTGGTGGAAAATTATCGGGTACTTTTAGTTATTACAATATCAAAGTGAAGGATATCGTTCGCCCTTACGCGCAAGTACCAAATCAAAACATTCAGGATGGCACCCAATTAAGTAAGGGTTTTGAAGCCGAGATTGTAGCCAATCCAATTAACGGACTTAATATTATCGCCGGTTATGCCTATAACGACAGTAAATATGAAAAAATTGATGCAGATGGTGCCAGTGGCGGCTTAAACGGTCTGCGACCCGAAACTTCAGGCCCCACCCACTTAAGTAATCTATATATAAGTTACCGTATTCCTTTCGGGTTAGCAGAAGGGTTGGGCATTAGCTTTGGTGGTAACTACGCCAGTAAAAACTACTTGGTCAATTCAGTTGCAGCTGGAAAAATCTATGCACCCGCTTACATTGTTATCAATTCATCCATATTTTACGACCTAAAGAAATTTAGAATTACCTTCTCAGCCAATAATATTGGAAATGAGAAATATTGGACAGGTTATTCCACATTCAATTCACAAGCACCGCGTAACTTCATTGTGGGCGCCGGGTTAAAATTTTAATTATGAACATCCAGCATAGAATCGCCTTTATCTGGCTTATGATCGCACTTTGTTATCTGTTTCACAGCAGTTACCACTTTAGCCAGGCCGTATTTGGTATGGACATAAAAATACCTGGCGCTACGGGTAAAGTTCCGGTAAGTATGCACCTGATGCGATTTGTGCTTGAAGTGTTCAGCATGCTGTTAGCCTTATTAACACTCTATACTAAAAAGAAAGGTTTCATATTGTTCCTTTTTACCTGGGCGATTATGCTACTCCTTTTAAATGTGTTTCATTTAGGAGAAACAATCTACAAAGAATCAGATAATATCTCACAAGTCGGTTTGCTCAGTTTTGTAGTTGTAGCTAATTTCTTTTTAGTGCTTGACGTTAGAAAGTGGAAGATAGCCGAAACGTAATACTGTCCGTTGTCAAAAAGGAGATGAGATTCCCAAGGTGATTTGCTCGAATCGCCAGCTCCGCTCTAGTACAAACTTAAATTAAAGCCGTCTTCAAATAGACGGCTTTTTTAACAAACATGCTCTACAGATACGGAAAACAGTAAATCAAACAAAAAATTGTCGAAAATTTGTTATGTTCAGCGGGTCGAAACTTGTATTAGCAGAACAACAAACTTCAATAAAGATTACCAAGTTGGGTTAACAAGCACTTCGTCGCAGAAAATCCACTGAGCGGCTTCTTGGTCGGCAACTACTTTGATATACCGTCCTTCCATTTCACATTTGTCAATCCAAGCAAGATCGATCCAGCAGTCGTGACGGTCATTTGAGCTTTGTTGCATAGACACTGTCTTAATTTTTTTGAAGGTTTTTCCACTCTTTGAAATATAAAAGCTCACCGTCGTTGGTAAGGCGATACCTGCGGGTCGGTAATGAAGAAATCGGGCTGCCATGGACTGTATTTTAGCATCCCTTTTCAGATCGATCACTACGTTCATTTTACCATGCTCGAAACCCTTCCAGCTCGACTGTTTATAATCTTCCTGCCCTAAATGTCCATCCGTTAGATCACCTTGATCGTAAGTATCGGACGGTACCGTTTCATATTTTACAAATGCCCCCTTCGCCACATGAGCGACGTCTCCTTTGAATGTTTGCTCCAGCAATGGCCAACGACCTTTCCTTTGTCTCCATTCCGTAAAATCGAGATAGGATTGTGCAGATGCAATGGGTTGTCCAATCGGCATTGTTGAATGAATATCATCGATTATTCCGTAAACGGAAAAGCTGATGGTCTGTTCGGCACCTGCCATAGTGGCGCCTACAATCTGTGATAAATAGCGGGGGAAGGCGGCCGGAATTAAAGCCGATTCCCGCGAATTATCCTCTTTTTCCCAGGTAAATGACTCAACGTTCGACCAAAATTGGATACCGTTGTTTTTATGGATTTCGCCCAATTTTTTGAAGTTTGCTTTCATTCTCGGCATTGGCATTGGCTCGCGCACGCAGCCAACCTCATCTTGGTAGGCAATGATATCGACCTTCAACTTTTTAATTTGTTCAGCAAATTTCGGATTATCGATATCAGCATGGCATATACCATAGGGGGAGATCATAATTTTACCATTCGGCGTTAAACTACGCGCCATGGCCGTTAAGGTATTTGCTGCATCAATGGCGTGGTCCGGAAGTATAGGTTCCATACTATCTTCAACCGGTAAATACCAGCCAAAGAACGATTTGCGATGACTGAATAGTTCGGCCGTTTCCTTCATGATCTCTTGTTGAATCGCCTTGATCTTTGGGTCGCGGATATTATCATCCTGATCAATGGCCCAGCCGCAACTCATAAACACATGCATGTTATACTGATCTGCGGCCTCCATGATTGCTTCTACGGGGCTTAGCTGCCCGTTTGGATAAGCAGGCGCCATAAAACGCGAGGGGTAGAACGATTTTTGTTCATTGGCGACAGCCATTATGACCAGATAGGAAAGTCCCATATCCGCGTATTCTCTAATCTTTGTTTTCCAGAAATTTGGAGCAAGATAGTTTACGTGTGCCGGATTCATGTATTTATTTCGCACATCCTGATAAGGTATATTGATCCAAGTTCCTTTTAAGGGCTTTATCGTTTGTGCCGTCCCGTGATTTCCGATAATCATCGCTAAAGATCCAAAAGCAAGCAATTTTTTCAAAAAACTTAATTTCATTCTATAAGGTTTAAAATATTACAATTAATCTAGATAAAACCAGCCTAATCCTTTTGCTGTATACACCATTTTCCAATGGTTATCTTGTTCTTTCACCACAGCCAAGGGGATTTCGGCATCTGCCAACACTGCAGCTTGGAGTGATGCTTCTTTAAACAACTTACGGGGAATTTGATCCGGTAAATTTCGCTCGATCCATATGCCCTCTTTCTTTGAAAAGGCGTACTCATAAGCTGTATTGGTGTAGTAGCCTGATTGCAGGGAATGATCAAAGAAACGTAACCACCATTCAGGATGTCTTTTCTCTACATTTGGATTGCTGTATCCCAATGAAACGATGTCTGTTTGAATGCTTAAGGCAACCTTCGGATTTGCCGCTTGTATGGCTTTTGCCAAGGGGGCATATTCCTTTGTATAATCAGGTAAAAGGTGAGGATCTAACCAATCCTGCGCTGATGTTTGTAAAACCAGAACATCAGGTTGTATTTCCTTTACCATCTGGATCATATCCAGTCCGAAATGTTCCCGGATTTCTGCCATCGTTCCTTTTCGTACACCCATACCCCAGGCTGCGTAAAGCACATTTGGTTTCGTTTCCTGTATAGCAGCCTTTATCTTTCTGTTAAAATCCAAAATAGCATCCGCCCGAAAGTCCATCCACTTGGGATAAAGCGTTGGATCTTTACGGATATAATCAAAAGATAAGGTCGAACGGCTGGCACCTACATATTTTTCCGTAAATTTTTTTCTGGCATACGCACTTACGTCTCCATAAAAGCCATTCCCATTGATGGTCTTCCATTCGGGGAAGTAGCTTTCAGCAAACTCGATCCCGTCCACATCGTAATGCAGAAGCACGTTTTTTACGCGTTTCACTTGCCATTCTACAAATTCGGGCCGATGAAAAGAGTAAAACTCGATACTTTGGTCAGGGTAAGGAGACAGAAATTCCATTTGCCAATCTTCCGGCAAACCGGATGAACCATAAATACAATTGCCAAGCAGCATAATCCAAATAGCGATTCCTTCTCTTTTGAGTGCCTGTAGATAGTCAGGTTTAAGTAACTGATCGTTTCGAAGACCGTCCCAATAACCGGCAACGAAAAAATGGACCGATTTTATATTAGCCATTTTAAGGTCGACAATCAATGTCGCCGGTGAAATCCCTTGCTCATACAACATATTGGGATCGATTTGGATGGAATTACCTTTTATTTTTTTCAACTGTGCCGTCTCCTCGAACGTTACAGTCGGCGGCTCGTTTTCTCCCGGTTTTTCCTGATCGTCTTTTGGCTTTGGTTCAGAAGCGGTGCAACTGATAAACAGAAAGAGAAAACCGCAAGCCAGCCATTTTGTGAATATCCTATACATGATGGTAATGATTATTTTACCGTTTTATTTTCTAAAGGCCAGCCCATGATGGTGGAAATATACGGAATCATGAACATCGCCATTTTCTGATGTCCGGTATATCCGGGATGCCAGGCAGCTCCCATATCCGAATCGTTGTTCGTTACGCCTCTTAAGGATGCCGTTGCATAGACATTCGGATCTTGAAGGTTTTCGATAACCTGATTGATATATTTTTCGACACTGCCCCCAAGGCGCGAGATCACACATAAAATCTTTGTGTTTTTTCCGTAAGTCTTTCTGATTTTTTGGATGATTGCTGTATAGGCCCCTTCAAATTCTTCTTGAGAAGGATTCGGCTGTGTAGAGAAATCGTTTGAGCCTAAATTGATAATTACCAAGTCGGGCCGGTACCGGTCAAAGGAATAATGGATGGTGGTATCACTGTTCAATGTATTCATCATTGCGTCCTTCATTGTATAGCGGGAACTCGTGAGTGAATCACCGTAGTTTCGCACAGCACCACGGCCCGAATGGGCTATGAGCGCATAATCAGCCTCAAAGTAGCGAGCCAATATACAGGCATAGGTTTTATCAGCATTTTCTGTTGCTACCAAAAAGGGTTCATCTCGATGTAAGCCATCGGTGCCATATCCCACTGTAAAAGAATCGCCGATAAACTCAATAAAACGATTAGGTCGGGATCGTAAGGGTTGTATAACTGCACCTTTATTAATGAGAAAGCTATGGATAGTTGTTCTTCCGAATTCTCCTTCCGAGCGTTTTTGTACGCGGATGTGATGTGTTTTTCTTTTATCAAGTCCCTTTACCAGGTTAATAAGCGTGTCTTTACCCGAAATAACGATTTTTTGCTTTAACTGATCATCCACAAAGACATTGAAATGGCTTTCTCCAATATCCGAAGCGCGCATCCAGCAGGCATCGCCATTGAGTAGAAACTGGAAATAAGTGCCCGGCCAGTCATAGGTAACTTCTCCGATGTCGCCGATCAATATACGTCCCGTATAGGTGATCGAAGGAGCATTTGCTTGAATTTCAGTCTGCCTCCTTTGCGAAAAGACGGAGATCGTATAAACGAGCCCCACCAATACGCAAATTATTCTTTTAATCATATATTATCTTCATAATGAAACATTATCCATTAATCTCAAGTTTCAATGGATAATGTTCGTGGTAAATTGCGATCTAATTAACGGTTGTAGTTCATCTGATAGGCCATTACACCTGCATACGTTTTATCGTTGGTTGCCATGGAGGCATAGATGGTAATATTTTTACCCATTATGCGGACATCGATGTCGCCGTATCGATTATAATTGGTTCCGCCATAGGCATCGGATTCAAACAGCATAAAGTCTCGGTATCCGGCCGATCCCGCAATCAGCGTCATTTTGGAAGGATCGGTGATGTCATACACTTTTACATGGGTTGCGTCCCAGGCAAAAAAGCCTTGCGTTAGTACAGCCATAAATTGATTGTCATTCACCGTAAATACTTCGAAATCCAAAATTTTATAATAATGGTTGGATGGTGCCATTTCCACGACCTCCATTGTTGGCGAGAACTGAACAAAACGACTTCCTTTTTCCCGGTTAGCGTCGGATGCGATATAATTGCAATAGCTCAAGTAGTGGTCTGAGTTAGGGTCCAGTGATTTGCGCTGTACGGTTGCAAAAGTCCAAGGTTCGGCTGCTGCGTAACGGATAAGTGTCGGCGTTGTACTTGTAGGTATTCCATCGTTGAATTCCCAATAATAAATCTGATTATCTATGGCCGGAGCCGTCGCATATACATAAGCTTTGCCTTGTTTCAAGTTACCGATCACGCTTATCTTCCGACCAAGCTCCACCGGCGCACCACCAGCTGCGGTATAGTTTAAGATCAGTTTTGGCTCACTGTTAATATCTTCATAATAATAAAGCATCAATCCTGCTGAATAAATATTATACCTATTAACGACAAAATGGCTGGCATCGTCAGCTACGACTTGCATACAGAAAGTGGTCGGTGCAGGTATAGTTTTGACAAAGCTGCCGTCATTTGCATTATACACACGCACGCCAACATCGGGTCCGAGATTCCCTCCTGAGAAATCAGCGACGAGGATATGATCGTTCACTACCGTCAAACCGGAAATATTGGTACGTAATACACCGAGCTGATCCGCAGTATAGAACCACAATTTTTTGAAGGTTGTACGCGGAAGTGTTGGCACTGCTTTGACGATGTGACGCTTTATATTGCCGTCTCCATCAGTGACGAGAATATCCAAGGGTTTGGTGAAATCCATGATTCCGGTGAGTGCGGGCTCGATATGCGCATTATTTTCCAGGCTTGCCGTAGCGCGCAATTGAGAAAGATCAATAGGCTCATCGTCGGTAGTGGGCACTTCAACGTACACCGTATCACCATCCTGATAGGGGCCGGCATTTCGTGCACTGTATTCTGTTGTTTGTCCGGGGATGCTTAACATAAAATTCAACAAACCTTTATTGAATTGCGTATCTTTATGTAAGTCGACTTTTTGGCAAGCCGCAAAGATGCACATTGCGGTGAGGATCAGTATATATTTCAAATTCGTTTTCATTGTTGGCCATTTTTATTTCCATTCATCAAACTGTTCTATATTGGGATTTCGCTGAATCTCTACAATAGGTACCGGAAAGCGGTTATACTTTTCAGGGTATACGCGAGTACGTCCATTATCAACGTCTACCAACTCATAGCTAAAACTGCCGTCTGTACCTTTGGTAATCTTCACCCCTTCCATATGCGTACCATGAAGTAGACTTGTTGCTAAACCCCAGCGTCGAAGGTCCCAATAACGATGCCCTTCGAAGGCCAACTCGACCATCCGTTCGTGACGGATCAAATCCAGTAAGTGATTTTTATTGGTTGCGGAAAGATCTTTAGTAAAACCGGCGCGGCGACGTACCTTATTTAAAGCCTCGGTACCGGCCACAAGCTGTCCCTGTTCGGCCAAAGCTTCGGCATAAATCAACAGTACCTCTGCATAGCGCATAAAATAAAAGGTCAGCTCGCCTTTTCCCAAATCGGTCAATTTTTCATCGAAAAGCTTACGCATATAGTAACCCGTAGAGGTCGTACCACCTCCCACGGCGTAACCGTCTTTGGCTCCCTCATAAGTTTCCATCGTTCTTCCCTTCCAAAGGGCGCCATTGTATAAAATTGACGCATAGAACCGTGGCTCGCGTCCGACATAGGGATTAGCGGCGTGCATTGGATTATTCCAGTTGAAATCGGTTCCGTCAGCCATTTGATAAGCACGTACTAGATTGTCCGTAGGACTGATTTGGGCATATCCTCCGTCCAATGGCGGCGCAAAAAAATAATCAAAGGAATATGTGAAATTTGGCGAGGAAAAACCGAATTCCAGAATGCTTTCTTTATTTTCCTTTGCTTCGCTCCGGCGTTGATTAAATAGTTCTGCATAGTTGGGGTGCAGATCGTAAAGGTTCAATGCTTGCATAGCCTCGACCGCATCTGATGAAGCCTTCCACCGCTTAGCATATAACATTGCGCGTGCTTTTAGTCCGAGGGCTGCTCCTTTGGTCAACTTTCCTCGCTGGGACGCTGACGTGGTGGGCGGTAATTGAGTTTCCGCTTTATCCAAATCTGCGGCAATAAAGTCCCATACTTCATCCGGGGTGCTGCGTGCTTTTCCTATCCCATCATTTAATCCGTCGTAAATAATAACGCTGGCTCCGTACCTTTTTGCCAATTCAAAATAAACGTAAGCCCTGAAAAACAAAGCTTCACCTTCCGCTTTCCGGTAAAACGCTTCTGAGAGATGATCTCCATTTTTATACAGCCCATCCAAAAACTCATTGCAATGTCTGATCCATGTGTATGCCCACGACCAGTTATCAAGGAGGTTTGCTCCAGGTGTAATGCTTGATGAACCTAAAACCAATAGGTTGATTTCGTCATTCGGCGTATTTTTTTTAAGAATATCCGCGTAAGCATCTTGATTGACATGTGCGGTATAATATGTTTGACCGATCAAAGGGTAGAATTTATTCAACGCCAACTCGACGTTCGTTTCGCTGCTCCAAGCAACGTTTTCGCCATACACATCTGTCAATTCGGGTTCAATAGAACAACTATGAAACGCCAATAGTGTTGCGTATGTTAGTGCACGGTATATAGATTTGAATTTCATTTCTGTAACAATTTAAAAGGTTAAGGACAAGCCGAATTCATAAAGACGTTGCTGCGGGTAATAACCTTGATTTACGCTGGGCATCTCAGGGTCCAAATAATCCAGGTTGCTCCACGTGAACAAATTGCTTCCCGAAATATATAAACGGACTTGTTGCAGATTGGCCTTGGTTAGCCATGTTTTTGGTAGTACATAGCCGATCTGTGCAGTCTTTAGTCGTAAGTAGGACCCGTCCTTTATCCAGAAAGAAGAGAACTTTCCACCACTCTGGGCAGACTGGGTACTTAATCTAGGATAAGTTCCATTGGGATTTTCCGGCGTCCAAGCGTTTTCCACAAGATATTTGGGAGCATTGCCGTCCTGATAAAACGGCATCGTATAAAAGGTATTGTCATACACGCCTGAATTACTATAAAGACCCGATAAGGCGATATCTGACATGGCAGCCCCTTGGAAAAATACATTCACGTCAAAGCCCTTATATGCAGCACTAAGATTCAACCCAAACATCATTTCCGGTAGATCGCTTTTGCCGATAACAGTCCAATCTTGGTCCCAGGTAATCCGTCCGTCGCCGTTGAGGTCTTTCAGTTTTATTTCCCCCGGGCGAGAGGGGCCAAATAACGCACTATGATCAATATCATCTTGGCTTTGGAAGAATCCGTCGGCTACGAAGCCGTATTTAACCCCGATAGGTCGACCCGTTCTGCGGAGATAGTCGGGCACATTAACGTCCTCCGTCGTCTCGATAACCTTGCTTCTCGCCCAGGTTAGATTGCCGCGAATGTTGTAACTAAACTCATTGAGTTGATTCCGATGCGATAAAACGAGCTCGAATCCGCGGCTGTCTACTATTCCCGAGTTTACATAAGACGGAAAATAGCCACCGAAAGACGGCGGTTTCAACCCAGACTGCCCTTGAAGTATGTCTTTCGTTACACGGTAGAACACATCCGCCTCAACACCCAGAAGACCATTCCATAAAGTACTTTCCAAGCCACCATTATAGGTTGTTGTAGTTTCCCAACGGACATTTATATTCGGAACAGTAGTGATATTTAAAGGCTTAGAGAGATTATTTCCGATCATAACAACCGGATTCGCTCCTAAGTTCATTGTTCTTAGAAACTGATAGTCATCAATGCGGTCGTTACCCAATTTTCCTACGGATGCCCTTAGTTTAAGATCGTTGACGAAACTAATCGACTTATTAAAAAAGGGCTCGTTCGAGATACGCCAACCTGCTGATATAGCGGGGAATAGGTCCCAACGCGTATGAGACGGAAGTTTGGGCGATCCATCATATCTTCCGAGAATCTCAACAAGGTACTTATTAGCATAATCATAGTTCAAGCGAAAAGAGTAACCGGCCCTGCTAAACATACCATGAGCCCCTTTAACCAGGTCGTCAATAACTTCTTCTCCATAGTTAAGATCCATAATGTCTGTTATAGGATAGCCCCTACGGCCGCCGGAGAGGGAGCTGTTGTCCGTTCGCATATATTCATACAAAAAGAGTGCGCTGATACCATGATTCCTAAATTTCTTATCATAGCTGATAGAAGGCTGAATGGTTTTTTGCCATGAATCAGAAAACCATTGATTCAGACTGGCAACCCCTGAGTTTGCATGACGTGCCCAACCCAAGGCGTATTGCTTAGTCGCGTTGTTGTAAACATCCAGTTGATAGGGGAGAAGATAGGCTTTTTGTATGCTATACCCTTTATCAAAGGCCCCCATAACCTTCAAGCGCAAGCCAGATAATCCCGGTATCTCATAGGCTAAGGAGAGATTACTTTGGAAGCGATTGGCGCGCGTCGAGTTTTCTCCTGATAAATCTCTAGCTGCCAGTGGATTTTGGTTTCCGTTACTTGGGTTCAAACTGCCTATTGGTACTCCTGCCGCATTATAAGCTGGTAAATAAGGGTACGACATCAGCGCTTGCGCAAAGATGGATGCATAACTATTACCTACGCCGGCGGACAATCCGGGCTCTTTACGCACATCATCTCTATAGGCCACATTTAACGAAAGTTTAAGATTGTCCAATATGTCAGCATCTACATTGACACGGCCGTTGTACCGATCATACGAAGTCCGGTCAATGATCCCCTGTTGATTATAGGCTCCGACCGAAATGAAGTATCGAACGCGGTCTCCGCCACCATTCAATGACAAGTTGTTTGTTACTGTCGGCGCGCTGCTTTTAAAGAGCATATCGAACCAGTCGGTATTGGCATACATACCTTGAGGATCGCCATTTGTTATTCGATCAATTTCCTCCTGGCTAAATCGCCTGGAAGCTTCTGCGACTCCGTCAAGCTCTTGTGCTTTGTTGTACCAATGAGCATATTCAGCGCCGTTCAGAAACTGCGGAAACGAAGTGTTCGTACTTAACGCGTAAGAACCGTTGTAAGTAATGGTCGGCTTCTGCTGTTTTCCGCGTTTGGTTGTAATTAAGATAACGCCATTAGCGCCGCGTACCCCATAAATGGCAGCCGAAGCGTCTTTTAATACGGAAATTGATTCTACCTCATCTGGATTAATCTGAGGAAAGTCACGTTCCGCACCGTCCACAATAATTAACGGATTGTTATTGCCTAAGGTGTTGTAACCGCGCACCATTAAAGAAGCCCCGTCTACTCCGGGTTGGCCACTGGTTTGACGCGTTACCAAACCTGGTAAACGGCCTTGCAACATGGATGATAAGTTAGCTGTCGGCGCCTTTTTTAGCTCATCGCCATTGATTTGTGCTATAGCTCCTGTTACACTCGACTTCTTCATTTGGCCATAGCCGACCACTACAACTTCGTCCAGGACACTATCTTCGTCATTCAAAAGAATTTCCAATGGCCCGCGTCCAATATTTACGACGGTGTCCTTTCTGATATAGCCAATAGCAGTCAAAGAAAGGTGTACGCTCGACCGGTCAATGGAAAGAGAAAATTTCCCACTCGCATCGGATGTCGTGGTAATATTTCGCCCCATTATCCGGACCGTCACCGCTTCCAAAGCTTGCCGATCAGCTGATCTACGCACTACCCCTTCCAAGCGAGATTGCTGAGCATGAGATTCTGCCAAGGTACAAGAAACCACACATAAAATAAGAAAGCACCTCGATAGTAGTCCATATCGGTAGCGCATTTTCTTTTCTTTTTGCTTTTGATTTAAAGGCTTCATAAAGATTAAGGTTAATTGTTTTTAATAATATATCGTCTTTCTTTTTGCAAGACCGGAAGTCCAACGCTGGACCATGGTGTCTGCCTTTTTAATAGATATTTCTAGAATAGGATTTATAGTAATTCTTTTTTAATACGCTATAGACGAAGAAGTCCACGATAGAAACTCGTTATCTAACTTTTTAAAAGCGGCAAAAACGTCAGAAAATCAATCTTTTGTTTTAATTTCATTCTTTAGGTAGCGTTGATAATCCCGGAATAGTTCCAATGTCCTTTCTTCACCAACACGAATGGACATCTTTGGATCGTTAAATACGCCCGGGAATTGGTAACATAGTATTTTTTCAAAATTCTGGAACAGATTCAGGTCTCGGATAATTTCCGCCATTGGTCGTGGATATAGCGATTGATCTTGATTAAATAGGAAAGTTTCCAGATCAAACCATAAATGCGCGCCTGCCGTATTGCAGAGTGATTGCAGGAGATCAGCCGATTCCTTTCCTGTCAAATCTCCTTCAGGCATACGTGCAAAGCCGAAAGGGCATAGAATATCGAGATTTTGTAATAGGGCTGGGTAAGTATCAATCCCTGATGGCACCTGCATGCTGTTGGTAGCCAGCATAATAGGTTTTGCAGGGGCTATATTGTTGCAAAAGGTTTTAAATTCACGGAAGAAATCAACAATCTCTTTTTTTCGTTGCATTTGTTTAATTTCGCTGTGTTCCCAATTGTCCAGATTTCCACCGCTTTCTTCTGATACGTAGAAGCCGTAGAAAGATGGGTGATGTCCATATTTTTCCCATAGCTCTTTTGCCACTTTTTTATGCCACTCGAGCGATTCGCGAGTAAAATCGAACCATGCGAACATGCCGACCCCAACAAAAACATGCATGCCTAGTTGATCCGCTTCCGACAAAATGGCCTCAACAGGATCTTTTGCGACGATTGGCATTCTATCTTGATATAAAGCGGAAGGATAAAACGCTTTTCCTTTGTAGTTGTCGACAGTTGTCGAATGCTTACCAACATACTCTTCATTGCGGAAAACTTCCTGGATCACTATGATGTCCATCTTCAACTTATGCATGCCGCGAACCATTTCGCGCCATTGGTCATCAGTCATCTTTTTAATATCAGCATTCCAGTGTTTTCCCTCTGTTTCACTCCAATGATAGATTCCGGCCCACGCGCCGTCAATCTGTCGGGTCGAACGGATGTCCGATTCGACGACTTCTATTTCCTTAACTTCACGATAACTTCGGTGGCCATCATTTACCACTAGTATAATGGTGTTTTTTCCCACCAGGTTCTTTGTGGCTAACACATGTTTGATCTCAAAAGATTGCCCGGGAGCGACTTCTTTCTTTGCATAGTGCAACAGGTTATCGGGCTTTTCTTTTTGTAGATAAACCGCGAGTTCCACAGACTTCAGTTGATCGTCCTCGTTCTTTAACCCCGCTCTAATGTCAAGATCCACCTGATTGGTGATGATTGTCGGCGGTATCAACGTCAAGGAAATCCCATTCTTTGCCGATACAAGCAGCGGAACGGCCGACCATAATAGGCCTAATAATAAACTTAAGTTCTTCATATTACTTTTAGTTAGGTGTCTTTCTTTCTTCGTTATTATTTCAGTATAAGTTCAGGCTCGTCGATGGTAAATAAGTCTAGATCACTGAGCAGGTATTCATTGTTCAAATCAAGACTGCCATTTTATTTTGTTTCAGGAACTCTTCGATTGGATTGATATACCAGATAATCTGTTATATATAACTGAAATTCTCTGGAAGGAGCCAGCAGCTTAATTTCTACGCGATGGTTTTTATCCGTTAGTTG
The DNA here is from genome assembly GCF_054130995.1 of Olivibacter sp. SA151. Lineage (NCBI taxonomy): Bacteria > Pseudomonadati > Bacteroidota > Sphingobacteriia > Sphingobacteriales > Sphingobacteriaceae > Olivibacter > Olivibacter sp. SA151. Next base: position 1,724,548 of record NZ_CP096391.1, read on the forward strand.
GTACTTCCAGAAGAGTTCAGGTCGTCGATCAATGGCTCCGGTATACAGATTAGCCTTTTCTACAAATACGCCATCGACGTAAAGCTCAGCTTGGACGGGTTCATCGCCGGCATTTGGATTTACTTTCACAAGATGTCCGCTGATAACCACACCGTTGCCCTCAAATCCGAACACATAATTGTCTGGGTATTGTTTTCCCACCTTTGTTCTCGAAACCGGATAATGCCCGGCAAAATTCTCTTCAAACGTTTCGACCGATGTGTGCTGCAGCGGAATGATTACCTGTTCATTACGAATAGATCCTCCATTTTTTTCGATATTTGCTAGCGCTAGATCATAGTTTACGCGGTAGATGTCTTTCAAAGCGTACGAACTAAAGCTGAAAATTTTGTCCTCTGCTCTTTTCAGTGGACCGAGCCATTTTTGGGGTATGCTGTTATAACCGATTATTGTGCCTAATATACCGCAGGCGGTCGCTGGATTACAATCCGAGTCCTGTCCGGCGCGGGTTGCAATATCCATTGTTCGGAAGAAGTCGCCCTCTCCATAGAGAAGGGCCATAACCACATAAGCAGCGTTCAATTTGGCGTCTATATTCAAGGGATGAAAAACACCATTGGGGCAACCTGTGTCTTCAGCCCATTTTCTTTGTACTGTCCACCAGGTCGTTTTCCAGTCTTTGCGTTCTTTCTTGTAGCATTCGAGGACATCACGTATACAACGGTAAAATTTACTTTCCCTGGGAATCGCGTTTAAGGCGTTATTGATTACCGATTTTATATCCGAATAGCAAAAGGCTAATGCATACATATTTGCTACAAAGACGCCACCATAATAGCCGTCGCCTGAGGCGATCATCTTCCCTGTTTTTTCACAGATGGAAGAGGCCGCTTGCGGCATTGCTGGACTGATTAGGCCGGCAAAATCTGATTCAATCTGAAAATCGATATCATCAGCATGCGGATTGTTCAGCCAGTGTCCTGAGCTCAACGGCGAAATGCCATTTTTGAGATTATAGCGAGCAACTTGGTTGGCATGCCACAGATCGTATTGTTTGGTTGAGAACGCGTGTGAAAACGAATCTATAGGTGCATCCATCCCAAGGCGCTCAAGAACCTCCAGAAACGTGAGGTCGACATAGATATCGTCGTAAAGGCCCGGAAATTCCAGCATGGCCCTATTGATATAGTCATCTTCCCAGAGAATCGGTTCGTAATCTTGGATAAAAGTACCTTGATACACAAATTCAGTTGGCCAACCATAAGTCACACCAATAGTCTGTCCTGCCCAGCCACCCTTTATTTTGTCAAGTAAAACGGTTTTCGTTAGTGAAAGCCTGTCAGCAGTACGCTTATGACCTTGCGATTTAGCCGTTAAAGGCAAGAAACATATGAAGCATACCGCAAGTAAATAAATCGGCGTCGTTGTTTTCATCGGTTATATTAGACTAGGTTATTTAGGTCCGGTCTGAAAAGCTGTGATGGTGCAGCCATTCAGACCGTGGATTACTATACAATATTAATTGAAAAGTTTTTACAGGCAATTTCGTCGAGTGCTCGCCAGCATTGGTACAGCCCTCTCGGCACATGGAAACATCCTTTCCACTTACCGCCTTTTAATGGAAGCAGTACTTCTCCTCGGCGATTCAAATAGCCGAACCATTCTGGGTATTCCGGATCCTTGAAATGTGCCCAAGTGTAACTATGTACCTTTTCAAACCAGATTAGGCATTCCTCCGATCCCGTTAATTGATAACCTTTGATCAAAGAGATCAATGTTTCTATGTGTACCCACCAAAGTTTCTGGTCCCATTCCAGTTGCTGGGTAGGGTGGCCCAATCGATCCATAAAATAAAAAATACCGCCGTATTCCTTATCCCAACCATAGTTGAGCATGGTAAGTGTAATCTGTACTGCCTTTTGAATTAAGTCGTCCCGTTTTAACCGTACGCCCAAATCCATAATGAACCACATTGCTTCCGTACTGTGCCCTGGATTGACTAGACGGCCGTCGAACGTATCAGAGAGTTGTCCGTCAGCTGTAACATTCTCGATAATAATGCCCCCTAATTCCGGTCGGTAAAAAACGTCCAGAACTTCGTGCAAGCAATCTTCAATAAGGACATCCAAAAGATCTGCCGATAGCAAGTGCTCGATTTCTAAGGCTAAGTTGCATAGAATCATCGGTAATGAAAAACCTTTCAAATCGCGCGAACCCAATACGGTTTTGTTCCATTTACCCTTGGGGTTATCAACTTTTGATCGGATAATCTCAAATGTCTTTTTCGCAACTTCTGCATATTGCGTATTACCGGTGGCTAAGCTGAGTTGACCAAAGGCGATGGTGGCAAAGGTATAAGAGAAAATATTATATGGCTCGACTAAGGGGTTGCCGATTCGATCGACAGAAAAGTACCAGTTGAAATTTCCGTCATGACCATGGTTTAATAGAAAGGTTGCACCATGTTCTGCCGCTTCCAACCAAGCTTGCTTTTTCTCAACCTTGTTGTATAACGATGAGAACATATATACCTCCCGTGCCTGTAACCAAATAAATTTATCTGTATCAAATACCTGCCCTTGCCGGTCGAGACAGGTAAAATACCCGCCAAATTCGCGGTCTAGGGAGTTTTTCAGCCAAAAGGGCATTACATGATCCAACAGTTCCGATTTGTACTGTTCACTAAGTTTCTTAAAATCCATCTATTTATTAAATTATGCTACTTAAATACTAATGAATCCAATGTCGTTCAATGTCTTCTAAAGATCTACCGGTGGTTTCCGGAACTAGTTTCCATACAATGAACATATAGGGTAGACACATAGCGGCAAAGAGAAAGAATGTTCCTGCTGGAGTTAGATTTTCTAGAAGCCAAGGAGTTAATTGTCCGATAAGGTATGTACCAATCCATAATGACAGACCTGCAATTGACATCGCTAAACCACGGATGGAATTTGGATACATTTCTGAAAGCAACACCCATATTACGGCTGAAATGGAAATGGCGCAGCAGAAGACATAGGCGAGGAAACATACCAGCATAAATACATTTGGCAATCCTATAACCGCTCCCCAAATGAAATAGATACTGATGAGCAACAAAAAGAAAATCATACCGGACACACCAAGGTACACCAGTTTTTTACGTCCAATTCTGTCGATTATAAATAAGGCCAATATAGTGGTCATCACATTAACTAATCCGACGATCACTTGATAGAAAAGAGAATCACCACCAGAAAGTCCGCTGCTTTCAAAAATTGTCGGCCCATAATACAATACCGCATTAACTCCCATGAATTGTCCTAAAATTGCAATAGCAGCGCCGATCCAGACCGCTTTCCGGACACCTGGTTGTGCCAATAGCTTCCAATTGACCTTCTGATTTACCCGATTGACTATCTGGATCTGCTTAAGTTCACTACCCGCGATGATTTCCGATCGATAAATTCGCGTCAGTACCATTTTGGCGCGGTCGGGCTGACCATTCGATATCAGCCAACGCGGACTTTCAGGAATAAAAAAGATAACTACAAAGAAAAATAGGGCCGGCAAACCGGAAATTCCTAGCATACTGCGCCATACTTCGTCATGAAAAAGCAAGCGAAGCCAGGTGTTTTCTAGGGATCGTGCATCGCCCAAGGAATAACGCAAAAGTGCATAGTTAACCAAATATGCGCCCAAAAATCCGACTGTAACAGCGAGTTGATATAAGGAAACCAGCCGACCGCGGTATTGAGGAACAGAAAGCTCGGATATATATATTGGCGAAATGATGGAGACAATTCCTATTCCGATCCCTCCGATTATTCTGGCATAAACTAATTGATTAAAATCTGTTGATAATGCACAAAACACCGCAGATACGGCAAAAAGCGTAGCGGAAAGAAAAAGAATCTTCCGGCGACCAAAGCGATCACCCAAATAGCCGCCACAAGATACTCCTACTATTGAACCGATCAGCGCACAGCCCACATACCAGCCCTGTGATACAGTATCCAAACTGAATTGTGTCGTTATCTGCGCAATCGTTCCTGATATTACGGCGGTATCATAACCAAATAAAAAGCCACCAATGGCCGCGACTACAGATAAAAAGCTGATATAGTTTAAGTTGATAGAATGATTCATATGAAGGTTGTGTTGGTGGTTACATCTTTAAATTTTAACTGGTCGGATCACGATTCACTCGATATCTACCACGGCCGTTGTGAGTCCGAGGCTAAATTAGAAATAAAATTTAATAATACAAGCAGTATTTATTAATATTTTTTAAAAATGTACTGAAATTTGCGTTTTTTAATAAAAAATAAACATTTGTGAACTATATTATTTAACATATAGTGTTTATTCCGTAGCTTTGTTGGTCTCAAAACCAGCTAATGACATTTTTTGAAGATATAGGAAAGGAGAATATGTCGGGAGTTGCCTATAAGAACAACTCCATTAAAAAGAACATCATCGCCATACTTTCCGTTCAGGGGAACCGTACTATTGCAGAATTGAGTAAGGAATTGAAATTAAGTGTTCCAAAAGTTACCAATGTCGTCAGTGAACTGATAGACGATGGTCTGGTCAAGGATTATGGCAAATCCACCACACTAAGCGGAAGGAAGCCTAACAGGTATGGTTTAGTGCCGACTTCCGGATTTTTTGTAGGTGTTGATGTTAAGCAAAACCATGTGAATATTGGCTTGATTGATTTGAACAAAGCCATTGTTTCCATTGCCGAAAATCTACCCTATCAACTTGCTAATAGTAAAGAGTCATTGGATGAACTTTGCCGGATCATTCAAAATTTCATAAAGAAAACGGCTGTTCCGAGGGATAAGATATTAGCTTTGGGCATGAACCTTGGAGGAAGAATCAATTACAGAACCGGTTATAGCTACAGTTTTTTCCATTTTAGCGAAATACCTTTAAGTAAGTATCTCGAAGAGACTTTGAAGATTAAAACTTTTATCGAAAACGATTCTAGGGCAATGGCCTACGGGGAGTTTATGGCTGGAGTCGTCAGACAAGAGAAAAATGTTCTCTTTCTCAACTTGGACTATGGGATCGGGATGGGGACCTTGATCAATGGTCAGATATATTATGGAAAGTCGGGATTTGCCGGTGAGTTCGGCCACTTACCTTTGTATGATAACGAGGTCATTTGCCATTGCGGCAAGAAAGGCTGTTTGGAAACCGAAGCTTCAGGGCGCGCTTTAACAGAATTGTTTATCCAACGCGTTAAGGACGGGCATGCTAGCACTCTGACACAAACCCTAAAACCCCAGGAGATAAAACTGAAACATATCATCGAGGCGGTTAAAAACGAAGATGTTTTGGCTATTGAACTTTTGGCTGAGATTGGAGAAAAATTAGGACGAGCTATAGCATTGTTGATTAATCTCTATAATCCGGAGTTGATTGTGCTAGGTGGGTCTTTCGCACAGACTAAAGATTATATCTTATTTCCGATAAAAAGTGCCATTAACAAATATTCGTTGAATCTAGTCAACACTGATACGGAAATCAAGCTTTCGGAATTACAGGAAAAAGCTGGGGTTATAGGTGCATGTTTATTGGTTCGGGACAGACTCCTAGACATTTCTGCCTAACAAAATGTCTGGCCGAAGTCACTTTGCTACAACCGCTAACATCGATAATTGGCAGATCCCTGATTAAAGATACATTTTTAATTATTTACTTTTCTTAAAGTCCTCGTAAGATCGTTTAATATAATCGTACAGTTCGTAGCCTGTCCATTTTTTAACGTCCTCTATAGTTGGTCTGTACGCAGCTTTAAATGCGTTGATTTCGTAATCTTCCATGGCAACCACCTGGTTGATCGTCTGTGTATTGAATTTAGCATCAACTTCCTCAAGTTCAATCTGTTGGTTAATATATTTATTGAATCTCCTCACTTTTTCGCCGTCCTTACCGAGTAGCTCACGAAAAAAAGTTATTGGACTCCCTCCAAAAGGTGATAGCAACGTTATCGGCGGTTTTCCGCCGAAGTAAATGTTGTTTTGTTTGTTGTAATCAACTGCAGTCTTTTTCAAAAAGGTTTTATTGTTAATAGCTGCGTTTATATCAACTTCTTCCAAAAGAATAGTATTGTCTAAATACACGGTCATATGATCATGACTACCTATTATGACATACTTTTTGGAAAAGCCTCGGAGGTATACTTCCAACGAGTCACCAATCTGGGCATCGATATAAAAATTGCCCAGATTATCAGGTCTAGTAGAAATCTTTTTCTTCATGTTCCTTATATCCGCTTCTGTTACTTTTATCTGATAACCACTGCTCTTGACCCCATTTATCACAATCGTACCACTTATTTTTTGCATCTGACCATACAGACCACCTGCCGTCAAAGATAGAATTATAAGAATTAGAAAGGACCGATAGCTAGTCATAGGCTCTAAATTAGCAATAAAGAAGCTTGTAGTCGAAAGGCTTAACATCATTTAACGAAATCAGAGTATAAATCGGTTCTTACAAGGCCAAAAATATTGTATAGCATTATAAGCAAATGTTACTATATCACTAATCTTTACTTTTATCAAAATGCACCTCTTTGTATTTCTGAGGAGAAAGCTGATAGTGCTTTTTAAAGACCCTACTAAAGTAATTCGGTTCGCGATAGCCGCAATGGTAAGAGATCTCGTTAACGGGGACATCCTTTTCCAACATCATCAATGCTTTTTTTAGGCGATATTCATTCAGTAATTCTGTTGCGTTTTTTTGCAGAATACGCTTAAGATTGAGATGTAAAGAGGTTCGGCTTGTATTCAGTTCATTCGCTAAATCTTCTACGGATAGGTCCGGGTTTTTATAATGCCGCTCCAAAGCGCTACTTAATTTGGTAAGAAAGTCCTGATCCCGGTTATTGCCAACAACAGGGTTATCAATAAAAGCACCTAGTCCTATTACATGTTCCCGTAAACTAATTCTTGATTTGACCATATTGGCTACTACCAACTCCAGTTCATTTAAGTTAAACGGTTTACCGATATAGGCATCGGCGCCTACATCCAATCCGTTTACCCTGATCTGTTCATCCTGATTGTCAGACAAAAGGATAAACGGAATATGATCAAACTGTTTATTTTGTTTTATCCTTAAACATAGGTCCAGCCCAGTGGTTTTAGGCATCTTAACATCACTGATAATAATGTCAGGAGATGTTTTACAGATCTTTTTCCATGCTATATCTCCGTTTGAGGCAGTTATTACCGAGTACGTCTTCTGAAAATGTTGTGCCAGAAATTTCAATAATTCTTTATTATCTTCTACTAAAAGTAGCGTATAATGCCGGTCTAGTCGTTGCTCTTTTTTTTCAATAGGCGGGGAGATGACATCCATATTGACGTCAGTTTCCGATGGATTTTGTTGTTCGCTTTGTTGTTCAGTTAATTGTTCGTATACTGGAAGACTGAAAAAAATCGTCGTACCGTTGCCAAGTGTGCTGGAAGCTTCAATGCTGCCTTCAAGGCTTTTAACCAAGTGGTGCACTAAGGCCATACCGATTCCCGAACCTGAGATGTCAGTCTGGGAGGGCGAGCGATAAAAAGGGTCAAATAGGTGTTTCAAATCGGTCGTAGACATGCCTGTTCCGGTATCACTGATGACAAAATCTGCTCTATTCTGTCCGTCTTGAAGAGTTGTTCGCATAGATACCGAAACACTACCCGCTTGGGTGTGTTTCAAAGCATTTGACAAGATGTTCGATATTATTTTTTCCAGTTTATCGCTATCAAAAAAAACATTAAGTCCGTCTATCTCCGTCTCAAAAGAAATAACAATATCTTTTTCCTTTGCCAAGGGCTCAAAAGCGTTAACGATTTGCCGTACAAAAGCGGTCATATCCAATCGATTAAAATGCACAGACAGGTCGTCTCCCTCTACCTTTCTGAATTCCGCTAGCTGGTGAATGAGCTTAAATAATTTGGATGCATTCTTTTTGATATGTGATAGCTCCACATGTTGCTTGAGATCGATATTCTTCTCATTTATAAATTTGTCGATGGATGCAAGAATAAGTGTTAAAGGCGTTTTAAATTCATGGGATATAAAAGTGAAGAAGTTAATTCGATGTTGTGTAAGTGCTTTTGTTTTATCCTTCTCCATATGCGCGAGTTGAATCTCCAAACGCTTTTCATGAATAAAGCGTACAAAACGGGCATATATATAAATACATAGGCATAAGAGAAATGCATAAAAGAGGTAGGCCAGGTTGGTGCGGTAAAAAGGAGGAGCCACATGGATACTAATACTTTGTTGCTGGCCGGTAAAACCGCCTGCGTCATCTAGGGTTTTGACATGCAGTGTATAGCGGCCTGGTGACAAGTTGGTATAGGTTGCGCTCGTTTTATCACCAACATAATTCCATCGATCCTCAAATCCCTCTAAATAGTAAGCGTAGTTGGTGCTTGTTGGGTTTGCATAGTTGATGGTGATATAATTTATGGTAAATACATTCTGATCATAAGATAAACTAATTTGACGGGCGTAACCGAGCTGATGCTTCAAAACTGTAGAATCGGAATCCGGGTGTACTTCCTTATTAAATAACTGAAAGGTTGTAAAAACCAAGGGATAGGATTGCCTGTCTACCTGCATCTTCAATGGATTAAAATAGCATAAGCCATTAATGCTGCCGAAATAAAAAGTGCCGTCGCTGCCTCGCAAGAAAGATTTAAAGTTAAATTGATTCGTACTCAAGCCATGCCTATTATCATAGTTTATAAATCTTTTCGTGTTTGGATTCCACCTGGAAATACCTAAGTTGGTACTGAGCCAAATAAAACCGGCATCGTCCTCCAGTATGCCATAGACATTGTTATTAGCCAAGCCGGTAATTGTGGTATAATGTTGAAAAGCATCTGTTTCAGCATGATAAACACATACGCCGCCGTCTAACGTACCGAACCATAAACGCTGGTGACGATCTTTATACACACTGATTAGCTGATTGCTTAATAAAGGCGCATTTTTACCCGTGTTAGTATAGTGTTTCATGGTTTTAGATAGCGGGTTGTATCGGTAAATGCCATCCTGTCTGGTACAGATCCATAAATCACCATTTTTGTCTTCGGTGAGATCATATATGAATTTATCGCCTAAAATTTCCGGAGCAAGTAAAGTGAACTTGCCTGTTATATAGTTAAATTGATTCAAGCCCTGTTGAGTACCCACCCAGAGTATGCCGCGACTATCCTGATATATCGCATATACTTGATTGTTGGAAAGTGAGTTGCGATCGGCCGGATTCTTCGCATAAATAGTGGTCGTTCGCTTATTAAGGTCAAAGCGGTGCAAGCCTCCAAAAAAGGTTCCAGCCCATACATTTCCATAAGAATCTGCATGGAGTGCATGGACATTGTTGGTATTGAGATAAAAGGGGGCGGTGTTTTTATTAATTCGACTAAAAGCTGCGGTAGATGGATCGTAGATAGAAATACCACCATCTTCGGTTGCAATCCATAATCGGTGCAAGCTGTCTTCCATTAATTGACTGACAGCTTTTCCTCCCAAACCATTATTTTTATCGGTTGGTAGCATGCTCTGAAAACCATCACTTCCTACCGGGATGTAGTTGACTCCGCCAAAATAAGTGCCTATCCAAACTGTACCCTCTTTACCGATAAAGGTAGAATAGATAGCTTTATCATTTAGCTTTTTAGGCTCGTTATTGAAGGATTGCGAATGATTCTCCGTTCGGCCTGTTTTAATATCATATATATAAAGGCCATTTTCGGTGCCTATATATAAAAGTTCATCTTTGTCTGCTGTGATTGATCGAACGGTACTGTTCTCGGTGTTTTCTTCATTCGTAAAGGGCAGTGAAGTAAATTGTCGCTTTTCATCGTTATAAAGATAAAGTCCACGCGATGTAGCCAGCCAACTACGATTTTTCAAATCGCGATGCATTTGGAAGATGGTAAAATTGGAGAATGACAGCGGAGGAAAAGAGCTCGTAGTGAAGGTATGCTCAATATCACCTGCCTCATTGATAAGAAGAATACGCCGGTCGATAGCAATCAACAATCTGTTTGTAGATAGAGGGCAAATGGCTCTCGCGAATCCCTTAAGCAGTAGACTCGTTCTACCGTTTTTGATTTGAAATAAGCCTCTAGATGTACCTATATAAAGCACGCTTTGTTCTTCCGATATGAAAATTACAGCAGGCCTTTCCGAATTTAAAGGGTGGGCTATCAATCGATCTTGACGTAGATCGTAGCGGTAAAGTCCGTGATTGGTACCCACATATATGTTTTTTTGATGGCTCAGTAAAGCATTAATCTGATTGGTTGACGTTCCAGGTGGTGCAGCATCAATATAATAACTTCTAACATGACGACAATCGAATCGATTTAGGCCTTCTCGGGTGCCGAACCACATAAAGCCCTGTTCGTCTTGGGTGATAGCATAAACCGTATTGTGCGACAAACCTTGGCTTGAGGTTATTTTACGGAAGCGTATATCGCTACCTTTCGTTGCCTGTATCAGCAACAATAAAAAGAAAACGCAGGTGTAGAATTGCTTACGCATTGATTAGTCTATCGAGATCCGACGAAATTCCAAAAAAAATAGAAAATCGCTTTAAATGGGTTTAAGATACGGTTTTTGAACGAATGTCCTATAAAATTTAACATGTGTGCTACTGATGATAGCGTTTTTCGTCTAACATTGCTCTTGCAAACCAATCATGCACTTATGGCTTTTTTTCGACACGCAAAAATTCTATGCTTATTGTTTATTTGGTTAATTTATGCAGCCGGGGTCTCGGCGCAAAATAAACCTAATATCATTATTGTAATGGCAGATGATTTGGGTTTCTCAGACATAGGCTGTTATGGAGGAGAAATTAAGACGCCTAATTTGGATCGACTCGCTTCACACGGTTTACGAATGACGAGTTTTTATAATGCCAGTCGATGTTGCCCAACACGGGCCTCCCTACTAACCGGGCAATATCCACATACAGCTGGTATCGGGAATATGACAAGCGATCAAGGGCAACCTGGATACAGAGGTTTTTTACAACCCAATGTAGTCACAATCGCTCAGGTATTAAAAGGAGCCGGCTACCAAACAGGAATGGTAGGTAAATGGCATGTTTCTGAAACAGAACCCTTACCAACTAAAGAGGAACAATTGGCTTGGCTCGATCATCAGATCACTAATCGCGACTTTTCAGATACTTTGTCATATCCTGTACATAAAGGTTTTGATAAATATTATGGTAATATTTGGGGCGTAGTAGACTATTTCGACCCATTTTCCTTGGTGAATGGCACGCGGCCGATTCAGTCAGTTCCCAAAGATTTCTATTACACTAATGCTATCGGGGATAGTACGGCCTCTTATATAAGGCAATTCGCACAAAAAGAGGTGCCGTTTTTTATGTATGTCGCCTTTACGGCGCCCCATTGGCCACTACAAGCATTGGAAAGTGATATCCGCAAATACGAAAATACATATAAAAAGGGCTGGAACTACATTCGTGAAAAACGTTATCAAAAAATGCTGAAGTTGGGACTGATTAAGCCTAATCAAGTAAAGCTTTCGAGATTTATGACACCAGAAAGGGGCTGGGAGAAAAACGCTGACAGTCTTTGGGATGCGCGTGCAATGGCGGTTCATGCGGCAATGGTAGACCGTCTGGATCAAAATATTGGCAAGATGATGGATGCGCTTCAGAAATCGGGCCAGCTTGACAATACGCTTATTGTTTTCCTTTCAGATAATGGTGCTAGCCCCGAGCAACCCGCTAAATTTGGCCCAGGTTTCGATCGCTCAGGAACGACGCGAGATAGTAGGAAGATCAGTTTTTCTGTCAACAAGGATGTAATGCCTGGTCCGCAAACAACACACTTCGGCATCGGACCAGAGTGGGCAAACGTATCCTGTACACCCTTTCGTTATTGGAAATCTAAAGAACATGAGGGAGGAATCGCCACGCCATTTATCGCTTATTGGCCAAATAAGATAAAGGCACAAAATAAAATCAGCGACGAACCCGCACATATTATTGATTTGATGTCCACTTGTACCGATATCGCGGAGGCAATATACCCTGAGACCTTTGAAGGACATCGTATCACACCTACACCGGGAAAAAGCCTATTGCCTCTGTGGACCGGTAAGCAGAAAGCACATCTTCATGACGAATTGTTCTGGGAACACAACGGTGCTGCTGCCCTGCGACAGGGCAATTGGAAAATTGTTCGGGTAGATATCAATGCGCCATGGGAACTTTATGACTTAGCGAAAGATCGTTCAGAAACCCAAAACCTGTCGGCTACTTATCCTCAAAGAATGGAAGCTATGAAGAAAAAATGGGAAGAATTAGCCAACCGGTACAGCGTTTTTCCGAAACCTTAAGACGCATGATGCCATCTAGATAGCGAGTCATCATTGTATCGGGTGAAATATAATGGAATCCCACCTTATCGGTGGGTAGGAAGGCATTTATTCTGACTAAAATGACGAGAGTATAAATACTTTGATAATACCTAACCAATAATTATGGATCGATTAAAAATAGAAAAGCTTACCAATAGGCTAAAGCACTTCCTATGGATAAGCCTGATGCTAGTACATATGCATCAACTTGCAGCTCAACAGACAAGCGTTAACGGAAAAGTGACTGATCAAGTAGGACAGGCACTGTCCGGTGTAAGTGTATCCGTTAAAGGGGCATCTTTGGCAACGATGACGGACGAAAAGGGCCGGTTTGCATTGAATGGCGTCCAAACAAACGCAACCTTAAAATTCACGTATGTAGGTTACAAAACACAAGAATTAGGCTTAAACGGGAGACATAACCTGTCAGTAACCCTGATAGCTGAAAGTACCGCTTTAGACGAGATTGTTGTTATAGGTTACGGAGCGGTGGCAAAAAGTGATCTCACCGGTTCTGTGTCTTCCGTAAAGGCAGAAGATTTGACAAAAGGTGTAAATGTTAATATGCAGCAAGCTTTACAGGGAAGAACGCCAGGCGTGCAGATCTACCAAAAAAGTGGCGAGCCTGGTGCAGCAATGAGTGTACAAATCCGTGGTATCACTTCCATCACCGGAAATAACGCTCCCTTATATGTGATTGACGGAATGCCCGTGAATGATGCCGCTGCTATTGGCGCAGCCGGTGTAGGAGGAGCGACGAACAATCCGAATAACCGTACACCACTAAACGCTCTTAACCCGGCAGACATCGCCTCGATCGAAATATTAAAGGACGCTTCTGCAACAGCTATCTATGGCTCACGTGGAGCTAATGGCGTCGTGTTAATTACCACCAAAAAGGGAAAAGCAGGGAAAATTGCGGTTACTTATGACGCGAGTTACGGACAACAGCAGGTTGCCAAAACACAACGCTATATGACTGCTGAAGAATATACCTCTGCCGTTAATGGCATCATTAAAGAAGGACAGTTGAACGGCAGCGTATATCAACCCGTAGAGGCGAGCACTTACAATACCAATTGGCAGGACCTCTTATTGAAAAACGCACCCATACAAAGTCATGATGTTTCTTTTAGTGGTGGAAATGAGCTTACCAAGTTTCACATTTCGGCAGGCTATTTTGATCAAGAAGGGGTAATGTTGAACTCATCTACCAAGCGTTATAATGCGCGAGTTAATCTGGAAACGGGTGTGGCATCGAAGTATAACGTAGGCATTAACCTCGCCACGGCCTATATCAAAGACCACTACAATGCAAACGGAACCGGATTAAATGATAATGCCAGTGCGCTTTATATGGCACAGAATTATGATCCAACAGTACCTCCTTACAATTCGGATGGGTCCTATTATCGTTCCCCTTTAATGGCGCCAATGGATAATCCGTTAGCCGTAATTAATGGGCAATATTCAGTAGGAGATACCTATCGTACCTTTGGAAACCTTTATGCTGAATATTTTATTCTTCCATCCTTATCAGCAAAGGCAAGATTAGGAGCCGATATCAATATTTCACAGCGTAATTTCTGGATTGATCCTTCTACTCTAACCGGCGCTTCCTATAATGGTTATGCTGATGCCCGTGATGGAAAACGAACTTATTATTTAGTGGAGGGTACGTTGAACTACAATAAAACTTTCGGAAAGCATAATTTGTCTGCAGTGGTCGGTTCAACTTACGAACGTTATACTTCTAGCTCACTCATCGCCAATTCACGGGATTTTGCTTTACCGGATTTAACCTATTTCGGTATCGGATCAGGAGATGCAATGCTGAATGGGGTGGGGAACGGAGCGCAGGAAAATATTTTATTGTCCTACCTCGGACGGGTAAACTACTCCTATGCCGGTAAATATTTGTTCACCGGATCGATACGTGCCGACGGCTCGGCTCGGTTCGGTCCGGAGCATCGCTTCGGGTATTTCCCTTCTGCGGCAATTGCTTGGAAAATGAAGCAAGAAGATTTTTTGAAGAACATGAACCTTATAGATGACTTGAAGTTTAGAGCTAGTTATGGCGCTACCGGCAACCAACCTAATGTAAATTACCTTTATTATTCAACCTATGCTGCAGGTAGAGTTGCCGTTTTTGATGGAGAGAAAGTAACCAGTATCGCCCCTACGAGAAGCTCAAATCCGTACTTAAGATGGGAATCTGCCCATCAGGTCGACATTGGGTTGGATTTTGCCTTTTTCAGTTCTAAACTTTCTGGAAGCATCGACTATTATAACCGAAAAACTTCCAACCTTCTGTATAACGTTCCTCAACCTTTAAGTTCAGGTTTCGCTGGTCGGACAGAAAATGTGGGTAGTATGCGCAATACAGGAATGGAGTTTTCGGTTAATGGTGTAATTGTTGAAAGCGAGGATTTAAAGGTAGATGCCAATTTTAATATTACAACGTTAAAAAATAGGGTGTTGAGCTTAGGAAATGTCGAACAATTTATCGGCTCAGGTCCTGGAAATATCGGTCAGTATAGCATATTAAAACCGGGAGAGTCAATGGGCTCGTTTTATGGTTACATCGTGGATGGCGTTTGGCAAGAAGGGGACGATTTTTCGTTAGCTCAACCGGGTGTTAGACCCGGTGATCTGAAATACAGGGACTTCGATAACAACAAAATCATCAATGCAGATGATCGCGTCATCTTAGGTAAATCGTTGCCAGACTTCTTTTATGGTTTTAACGCCAACATGCGCTACAAAAAACTAGCTTTATCTATTTTTTTAGAAGGCTCAAAAGGAGCTAAGATGCTCAATAGTAGTCTGGTAGATTCTTATTATGCCGTTGATTTTCGCCGTAATAAACTGGCTGAGCTATATCTTAACCGATGGACAGCAGCCAATCCAAGTAACGAGTATCCCTCTTTTATTCCGGGTGATGTACAGGGTGCCAGACAAATAACGAATAAAACCGTAGAAGACGCATCTTATCTACGTATACAATCCGTTCGCTTATCTTATCAGATCCCTTTACCTGAAAAACTATTTATTCGCAAGGCAACGGTATTTGTTAACGGACAGAACTTATACACGTTTACCAGCTATTCAGGAGTAGACCCTGCGGTTAATGCAATCGGAGATGATATCCTGCGGGTAGATTATAATTCATACCCACTTACAAGGACATTTACGGCGGGGATTAATGTGCAGTTTTAGTTTGGTAAAGTATGTAAATATATTTTTTATAGAAAAATTTATGCAGATGAAAAAAATCACTCAATATATTACATTGTTGCTTTTGGGAAGCCTTTCGTCCTGTAGCGATGTATTAGATGTAACGCCGAATTCTGAATTTGCACCAGGCAACGTGCTCACAACAGAAGCTGGTATCAAGTCACTTTTATTTTCCGCCTATGCGCAACAACAAACGCAGCAGAATTCGCGCTTTATTATTAACGATTCGGAGGTATGCACTGATATGGCTTTCAATTCGGGCGGAGCAGAAAACGGACAATTATTACACTTAATTAATTTTAGCTGGGAGCCTACTTTAGGTACTTTTGAAGGTGATATGTGGGCACCGAATTACCGCTGTATCCGCGACGCTAACGGAGTAATTGAAAATATAGAGGGAGTAAATGCTTCGGAAGAAAGTAAGAAATTGATTCTAGCGGAAGCGCGCGCACTGCGTGCACAGGCTTTTGCTATTTTATATAATTTCTTTGGGCCGGTACCTCTTCGCCTTTCCACTGAACAAACAGGTGATTTAGCAAGAGCAACTGAGGAAGAAATAAAAAACTTCATCGAATCAGAATTTCTTGCAGCGATCCCCGATCTACCGGATCCAGGACAGGAGGAAGCCTTTGGTCGCTTCAATAAAGGAAACGCAAGCGGTATTTTGGCAAAGTTTTACTTAAATACTAAGCAATGGCAAAAAGCGGCAGATGCTTGTAAAACCATTATTGATTTTAATTACTATAGCATCGGTCAATATGCCTTTAAAGATCTTTTTCGAGTAGAAAACGAAGGAATGAACAACCGCGAAATGCTATTAGTATTACCTTGTCGTAATGAAGTAGATTTCGGAAACTGGTTTATGGCCGGAGCCCTTCCGCCAAATTTTAAAAGCACAGCTCAACTTCCTGAGTTTGTTTACCAGGCATCTATGTCTAACTTCGCAACCCAATACCGTTTAAGGACTGCCTTTGTAAATAGTATGGCGGAAAACGACCAGCGGCGTGCGTTGATCTGCACCAGTTATGTAAATAATAACAACGTAACAGTAAATATACTCAATGACGATAATGCCCGAAGCTTTAAATATTGGGATAACAGCACCATCGGAAATAACAGCGGAAACGACGTGCCTGTATTGCGCTACGCAGATATTTTATTATCGCGCGCAGAAGCGTTGAATGAGCTATCCGGGCCCTCGGAAGAAACATTTACACTTATTAATCAGATACGCAAAAGAGCCGGTTTGCCCGATTTAACACTTACCGAAGCAGGAACAAAAGAACTTTTCAGAGAAGCTCTGTTTAAAGAGAGAGGCTGGGAATTTATCTCTGAAGGTAAAAGGAGGGAAGATTTAATCCGGCAAGGAACCTTCTTGTCGTCAGCAATAGCAAGGGGAGTGTCAGCTGCTTTAGCAACGCCAGATAAACTTCTATTCCCCATTCCACAATCCGAAATCCAAGCGAATAAACTTTGCGTACAGAACAAGGGGTATAATTAGAGATTTTATTAACACACTAAGACGGCTATGTTAACCAAACGGATAAAATTCATACTCCTTATATTATGTTTAAGCTATTGCATTGGTCACGCTCAAAACCGGAGCAAGCGTCAATCTTTCAGTGATCCTTGCGCACCCGTGGGAGATCCATTGCTTACAGTTCCTCCAACCGTAAAACCATTGTTAGACGTATGGATGCGTGATACTTATGTGATGCTCGGACCTGACGGGAATTATTATTTAACTGGAACAACCGCCTCCCCGGGGAGGCGGTTTGCCGGACAAGTGCATTGCTGGGACTATAATGATGGTCTATATTTATGGCGTTCACCAGACCTTAAGAACTGGGAATCAATGGGTAGAATTTGGTCGTTCGACGAGGATGCCGCTACCTGGCAGAGGGTTGGTAAACCCATCAAAAAGGGATCAGTATCCCTAAACGGCGATCCCCTTGATTCAATGTATCGAGCCGTATGGGCGCCTGAATTACACTATATAAAAAGCAAGAAGAAATGGTTGCTCATTGCCTGTTTAAATGGTAATCAGGGATCTTTCGTTTTAGAGAGTATCTCAGGAAAACCGGAAGGGCCTTATCGCAATATCAAAGGAAATGAACAGCATGCTATTTTCGATAACATTGACCTCAGCGCCTTCGAAGATGAGGACGGCGAGGTTTATCTCGTCGGTCATGATCATTATATCGCTCGTATGAAGAATGATCTGAGTGATATCGCGGAGCCTTTTAAGCAACTTAAAGAAACACCTTATGCTAAAGAACCTTATATCGAAGGCGTGTGGTTGACCAAGCATCATGGCAAATACCAGTTATTACAAACGGTATGGTCTGTACCGATTTCCAATGGTCGCTATACATATTTAAGAAAGGAAACACCCGGTGAACAATTACATAGCTATGATGTGGTCGTGGCAGAATCGGATTATATTTACGGACCTTACGGACCGCGATACCCCGCTATTTTGGAAGGAGGACATAATAATCTGTTTCAGGATAAAAGCGGCCATTGGTGGTCAACCATCTTTTTTAATCCACGCGGCGCTATGGGTAAGAAATTCTCCCAAACCTGCCGCCCCGCTCTTGTGCCTGTAAAGTGGGAAGACAATCGACTAAAGCCTGATATTAAAGCCGCAGCCGATTTCTATTCAACCGTTAATTCAGAGAAATGATGAACAGCAAGGATGCTTATTTGTTTCCTGCTAAAAGCAGGCTTGGTTTAAAGATAACCTGAAGAATATGAATTTTTACTATTAGGCATTGATTTTCATTCAAAGAAGATGATAAAAAATATCTTTTACACCCTTGTCATCCCGATTGTATTCAGCTCTTGCCAGCAAAAGAACACTTCGCCGTTAAAAAAGCCCAATATCATTATTATTTATGCAGACGATCTTGGCTATGGCGATTTAAGTTGCTATGGAGCAAGCGCAGTGCAAACAACCCATATAGATAGACTGGCAGCGGAAGGCTTACGTTTCACCAATGCCTATTCCGAGGCTTCAACCTGTACACCATCACGTTATGCGATGCTGACGGGAAGATATGCTTTTCGAAACGACGCGGCTATTTTACCCGGTGATGCACCTTTGATCATTGAACCCGATCGTGAAACCTTGGCGTCGATGTTGAAGAAGGCTGGCTATACTGCAGGCGTAGTTGGTAAGTGGCACTTAGGTTTGGGCACCGGAAGTCCGGATTGGAATGCGGACATAAAGCCTGGGCCCTTGGAGATAGGTTTTGATTATAGTTTTTTATTACCGGCCACGGCTGATCGTGTGCCTACGGTATATGTAGAAAATCGTCGTGTTGTTAATTTAGACCATCGAGATCCGATCCAGGTGGATTATAATAAAAAAATAGGAAAAGATCCCATTGGTCTCGAACATCCCAAAATGCTGAAGATGGCGGCTGACACCCAACACAGCGGAACTATTGTTAACGGAGTCAGCCGTATAGGTTATATGACGGGCGGGCATCAAGCTTATTGGAAAGATGAAGATTTTGCTGACGTATTTACAGATAAGGCGAAAGCGTTTATCCATCAACATCAGAATGAGCCCTTTTTTCTCTATTATGCACTGCCACATATTCATGTGCCACGTATGCCGAATAGTAAATACGTGGGCACTACCAACATGGGACCTAGGGGAGACCTCATTGTTGAAATGGATGCCATGGTGGGGGAGATTATGAAAACGCTGAAAGATTTAAATCTCGATAAAAACACACTCGTCATTTTCAGTAGCGATAATGGGCCGGTACTTGACGATGGTTATGGCGATCATGCAGAAGAATTGATTGGCAACCATAAGCCGGCCGGTATATACCGAGGAGGGAAGTACAGCGCCTTCGAAGGCGGATTGCGGATGCCGATGATTGTTCGTTGGCCAAATGAGATACAGCCCGGAATTAGCGATGCGGTCATTAATCAGATCGATTTTTTTGCTTCCTTGGCAAACCTTGCTGGAGTTAAAATCGATCGAGAGACAATCGCACCTGATAGCGAAAACTTACTTGATGCATTAACGGGAAAGTCAAAGGAAGGGCGTCGCGTTATGTTACAGGAATCGTTTACGATGGCTATTCGAGAGGAGAACTGGAAGTATATTGAACCGGTCTCCAAAAAAACGCCCGATTGGTTGGATAATAAAACGGTTGAAACGGGTCTGCAACAAGAGCCGCAGTTATATGATTTAAAGCACGATCCCCGGGAACAACGAAATTTAGCCGGCAAATATCCTGATAAAGTGGCTGAACTGGCTGGTAAGTTAAAAGAGATTATGGAAAAAAAGAATTAGCATCACGGCTGTTTTTGATTTATTCGCCGAATCAAAATAGCAGCAAGCACAATATAGGAACCAAAACAAGTGAAATGATAGAAGAAATCCCAACCAATAGGGCTGAATTCTTTTTTTCAGTTTCCAGAAAGGACGCGAAGACCACAAGGTTTGCAGCAATAGGAAAACTAGCAATCAGCCCCATTAATTTCGATTTATCATCGTCAAGTATTTGCATAAATTGTTTTTCAAGACATAACAACAGGACCAGAAGTACCGCGCCCGAGATGTAGCGCAAGCCTAATATTTTGGCAAAATTCCATAATCGTATCTGTTGGAAATTGATGTCCGCCAGCGTGAGGCCAATGATGAACATTCCGGAAGCCGAAACTGTCCAGCCTACCACATCGCCAATAAGTTCAGCCCTTTGAGATAAGTTCACGCTAAACAAGTTCAATAGCACCGCGATAATACAGGCATACAGAGCAGGTATACGAAAAACGTTTTTCGCAGCCTCTTTCACAGGAAGACCTTTCGTGCGCGATATCAGATAATAACCTATGGTGTCACCGTAAAATACATTGCCTACATACGCGCTGATAATTAATGGCATTTGTTCATTACCAAAAAGAGCCATTACAACCGGGATCCCAAACCATCCAATGTTATAGTAGGAAAAGCTACCTTTCAAAAGACTACCATTAAAATCTTTTGCTACAAAACGTTTACAGATAATAGCAGGTATATTCATTGCCAAGGCAAGAACAAAGATTATAGATCCAACCACAGCGCTTTCCGATAGCTCGGCCTGGAGCATATTTTCAATGATAAGTAAGGGAATTAAAAGGTATAAAAGAATTTTTGAAATCCATTTACTGCCCAACTGCCATCTTTTTTTAGCAAAGAACCCAATAAGAATGAAGCCGTAGAGAGGTAGTACCTTGTTAAGAAGTTCTTGCAATAACTCCATTATTGAAATTGACGAATGAGATCATCCGTCAGGAGATCTGCTTGTTCCACATTAAACCATAACGAATTTACATCCAATTGCAATCCCGTAAGTGGGTACCCAAGCGCGTAGAACGGCGTCCTTTCCTCTGATGAAAGGTCTTTGACCCGCAGCGTATTCAGATCCACTATCAGTCCACCGGCGCCATACTCTTGAATATACTTTTTGCTTAATAAAGCTTGTAACAACTTTTGATCTTCCATCTTATGAATGACGCTCGCCGGTCCGGAGGCATTGATGACAAAGTCCGCTTCGTAAGTATGGCCGTCCTCCGTCTTCAATACAAATTTATTTCCTTTCCATTTGATGTCCTCGCTATTGCCGATAACCTCCAACTGCTTTGATTTCAATAGGTTCATTATCTTAATGCCATTCTCCATGGGTACCGCATGCCGGTTAATGTCAAAATAGGGCTTTATCCATTTAACGAACAAATTTTTCTGATCAACGGGTAATAATTTCCATATAGCGTAAGTCTCTTCCCGTAAAGAATACAGAATATTTTGAAACAAACTGTCACCATTCATAGCTTGTCTTATGTCTTCTTCTAATAATTGAAGATGATTTTTATTGACTCGTTCTTCGGTCGCCCAGTCCAGCTTGCGTTCAAGATAACCTTCTACTTCACTCCGGAATAGGCGTATTAAATCCTTAACTCGCAATGACCGGCGATTCTCACGGATCAGGGTCTTGATAGTAGATAGCGTTAACACTTTTCGCTGAAATGGTTTTTCCGATGCCGATTGTACCCGCGGTAAAAGCCCTCTCAATGAAAAAAACGTAATCGGACCTTTATGCCCGTTTGCAACCAAAGTAATCAAAGCATCAATGGCTGTCAGACTACTACCCACAATACTTATCTTCGCATATTTATCCTGAATGGTTTGTATAATTCTTTTTGAGGGCCAGGGGGAACCGATATACCTTTCCAAGCCCTTTAGGTTCTCAAAAGTTGCCGCTTCGGGCGTGCCGGTCGCCAATATAACATAATCGACAAGGTAGCTATGATCGGAGGCCGATCTCAATATAACACGCTTATCTTTCTGCACTTCGGCATCAACGATTTCTACTTGCTGTTTACTCACCTCAATGCCCTTTTGCCGGGCTAGCTGCCAATACTCGTCCAGCATGGCCTGAACATACTTACCGTAAAGCATTCTCGGCGGGTAGGCATCGGGATGAGGACTTACTTGAGGGAATTCCTGCTCAATCCTGTCTTTATGATCATGCATCCATCGTACAAAATGCAATCGTTCTTGCGGAAACAATCCCATTAAACCAGCCTTTGTGTTTAATAAATGTCCTTCTTGTCCGGTTCCATAGGCCAAACCAGTGCCAAATTCACCTTTCTTTTCGAATAGTATAATCGAAAGTATCTTGGACGGCTTGGTTATTATATATTTTAATACAAGTTGTATAAAGCAGGTAACACCACTGGCACCCGATCCGACAATGGCAACTGTTATTTTAAGCTCATGATCCATATGACTTAATAAACGTCGTCCAATCCATATTGTTTAGCACTTCAAGGTAAGCCTTCGAATGCGTGTCGAACAACAGAGTTGGCAAGGGACAGCAACTAAAGACGTTTTTACCCAGCATAGATCATAACATAAACATCTTTGCCCGATACTTGTTGATTGAGTATCACGTTTATATCGAATGACCAAAGAAAAATTGTCCGTAAAAGAAAAGATGACGAAAGCCCGCGAATTAGAGCGTGAAGGAGATATGTCCGCCGCTGTCAAGATATATAAGAGCATCATACAAACCGATCCACTACACTCGGCAGCATACAATCGCCTGATGATTATCTATCGAAGACAGAAGCAATATCGGGATGAACTCGTTGTTATCAAGCAGGGCATTGATGCCTATGAAAAAGATCTATGGGATGATCAGATGGCTTGGAAGAAAGCGAATCGCCGCTCTGCTACCGTTAGCCGAAGCCTTGCTAAATCACTTGGCCTCTTGGATGACAAAGGAAGGCCTACCTATGAAGATCCGCATATTAACACTTGGAGAAAAAGAGAAGCGGTGGCTCGCAGAAAACTCGACACCGAAAAAAAAAAAGCGAAGTGAATAGACTTATTACCGAATAAAATGATTGTAACTTATACCGATAGGGGATTCGAAATTGTACTCCAAAGGCATCACGGGCGATTAGCAGCGGCCATTTTAAATCAGCTTAAATGGTTAGAAGCAGATCCTTTCAAACTGGATGTGCTGTTTGCGACGGGAATACACGACGACACCTATAATGAATTCGAGGTTGAAGGGATTATCAACCGGTTTAAAGGGCCAAAAGATTTCAAAATGGAGTCCTTCAACCTTCAACGTTGTGAGGCTTTATTGAAGAAAGGTCTTACCCGAAGTCTATACGTTGCGCTCTTGTTATCTTTTCATATTCAATTCTTGTATGCAACTGAATCCGATGAATCGGCGCAATATTGTAAAAGTTTACAACCGTTGCAGCACAAATGGATGGCGGAGCTTGGGATCGATAGGAATACAGTACAAGCCCATTATGCGATTTTGCAATGGTGCGATGCGCTATCACTGATCCTTTGCCAAGATCAGATTCCCCCCGAAGGGAGAAAGTTGGAAGTCAGTCAGGGTCCGGAAGCCCGCAGTTATTATGTTTTTGACAAAAGCGGTAGTATATTAAGTGTTGATCCCTGGCCTTTTACGGATAACGAATTTGAGCTTACCCTTGAGTACAGAATCCTTCCTCGTCTCGAATATCAAAATGATGCTGTCTTTAAAGAGTCACTTTGGGAGAGCACCGTTCACTTTAGAAAGATTAATTTTGCTAAAATCTAACGAGCGTATTTTTGTAAAGGAAATGTCTCGTTTAACAAAGCGAGCTTGCGGTAGCAAGCAGTATTTGAGTATATTTGGCAGTAACGAAAATAATTGAGATCGTTTTTACTATAGTTACTTATGAAAAAAATAGGATTTTTATCCTTCGGGCACTGGTCTAATCATCCGGCATATAGCACTCGCACAGCTAGTGACACCCTGCTTCAATCCATCGATCTGTCTGTAGCTGCGGAAGAGATTGGCCTGGATGGAGCCTATTTCCGTGTGCATCATTTTGCTGCTCAATTAGCATCCCCCTTTCCATTGCTATCAGCCATTGGTGCTAAAACAAAAAAAATAGAGATCGGCACCGGTGTAATCGATATGCGTTACGAAAACCCATTGTATATGGTGGAAGATGCGGGTGCTGCCGACCTTATTTCAGGTGGCCGGTTGCAATTGGGAATCAGTAGGGGGTCGCCGGAACAAGTAATCGACGGCTGGCGCTATTTCGGTTATGAATTGATGGAAGGAGAAACTGATGCGGATATGGGACGCCGTAAAGCGCTGGAATTTTTGAAAAGGCTAGACGGTGTCGGTTTTGCACAACCCAATCCATATCCTATGTTTCCGAACCCACCGGGACTGTTACGCTTGGAACCACATGCTAAAGGTTTACGAGAGCGGATCTGGTGGGGCGCTGCATCCAACAGTACAGCCGTTTGGGCCGCCGAAAATGGTATGAACCTGCAAAGCTCTACCTTGAAATACGACGAAAGTGGGAAACCCTTTCATGTTCAGCAAGCAGAACAGATTCGGTTGTACAAAGAAGCTTGGAAAAAGGCGGGTCACCAACGTGAACCAAGGGTGTCTGTTAGCCGATCAATATTTGCCTTAATGAACGATCAAGATCGCTACTACTTCGGACAGGAAGTTAGTCGTGACGATAAAATTGGAATGATTGAAAAAGATAAACGTGCAATTTTCGGGCGAAGTTATGCAGCCGAACCTGATAAACTCATCAAGGAATTGGAGCAGGACGAAGCTATCCAAGAAGCGGATACACTTCTTCTAACGATACCCAATACCCTGGGAGTGGATTATAATGTACATCTCTTGTCCGCGATATTGGAACATGTAGCGCCGGAATTGGGATGGCGCTAAGTCAGATGCCCAATACCCATCCCACGTCAAAAGCATCGGTTATTTCGATTAATTTTTGATCGTCAGGATCGGGTATAATCCGGTCCTTTTTATTTGCTAACAATTTTTTTATCAGCGCTTTTCTTTCATAAACGTTGGTGCAATGTAGAAAAATAGATATATAATTTCCAATGGTCCTTCCTTCGTTGTGTACCAAGTCGGAGCCGTAAATAATGATGTTGTCGGAAACGAGCGATCCTACAACTACCGGTATTTCTGTATATCCTTGTAATTCTTTTTCAAAGGTTTCAAATTGTAATCTGCCACCAAAGCAGGTTTGATAAAAAGTGAGGGCCTTTCTGCAATTACCCGAAAAGGTAATGAAAATGGCCGACACTAATTTGCCAGTAGCAAATTCCTGAAACACCTTCTCGGGGCTTGCCTTCGTTAGCTTACGTTGCGAAATCATATTACTTGCCATTTTTATCCTCCACCCTTTCCTCATTCTCTTTTTTTCGGAATGATACGATTTTTCTAATCAATGCTTCGGGTAGTGGTTTATCCATTGGAATCTGAATGGCCGCTTTACTGGTTTTATACCCTTTGAGATCAGCCTTGAAATGTTCCCAAAATACTTCGCTGTAGGGATTCGACAAGGTGATGTGTTTCGGGAAAGCGCAATAGTAGATCAGGTAACCATTATATTTAAAACAAGGTATTTGATAGCTTATACTTTCCGCTACATCAGGCACCAATTCGTGAATGATTTTTCTGATGGTTTGCATTCGCACGAGGGTTTCACCGCTAAAATCCTGATGATACTCATCAATAGTTTGATAATTGGTCTTAGCCATTTGCATGGATTTTGTTGTTATAAATGTAAGAAACTGCTAGAATAGCCAGTACCACCAATGGCATTAACATAAAACCAATGTTTTTATCTACACATGCGTGGCTGATGAATGCGAAAACCAAATTAAAGGTAAGCCCTGCATAGGCCCATTCCTTTAGCTTGTTCGGTGTTTTGGGGAGAGAAATCGCCAACACTCCCAGTGCTTTGCAGATAATAAGCGTATAGGCAAAGTAATCGGGATAACCCAACGGTTTTGTACCCGCGTTTACATATTCCGGCGCAAATAGTAGGGTGCCAAGGGGCATTACACCTTCCCAAAGTATGATGATGGTGGTTGCTACCCAAAAGATTGTTTTATTCTTTTTCACTTTGCTAATGAATTAATGGATCGATTCAACATATTTTACAAAATTGTCCAAGATAGCCTGCCATCCCTGTTTCTGAAATTCGGGATCATTTTCCGTTTCAGGATCAAACATAGTTTCAATATTCGTTTTACCATTTTGCTCGGTAAACAGTGTAGTGGCTCTTCTTCCATCAGCCATGGTATAAGTAATTTCCTTGTGTAGTTCCACTTTGTCATAAACACCCTCGAAGTCAAATCCGAAGCTGCCATCTTTAGCCTCCATTCTATTCTTGAATTTACCACCGGTTCTCAAGTCGTTTTCACTGCTTGGACAATGCCAACTTGGATCAGGAGTGTTCCATTGCATAATATCATTTGGTGTATTCCATGCTTTCCAAACTTTTTCCAAGGGAGCATTTGCTGTTGCTTCTACTGTAATTTTTGATGCCTGTGTCATTGTTTTTAATTTTTATTTGTTAAAATCTTATAATCCAAAATTACAACGGCTTAGCCAGTTATGGCTGTTGTGAAAATGACAACTTTAGGGGTGAATTGTGACAAACTTTTTTTTATCTTGCGACTTAATAGTAAGGATTTAATTTATGCAAGTTTCTGTTTTTGTACCGGAGTATGGCGTAATTGAAGCGGTTACACCACCATTTAGAACCTTTAATACTGCTAATGAGTTTTTAAACACTTTTGGTAAAAAGCCGATCTTCGAGGTTGAATATGTAGGTTTAAAAGAATATGTACCTGCCAATAACGGCGAATACACAATCAAAACCAATAGATTGCTCAAAGATGTGTCGAAAACGGACCTACTTATCATCCCGCCTGCCTATGGTGACACTGCCAAGGGCGTACAAGCCAACGCAGAAGCAATACCTTATTTTAAAAAATTGCATGAAAAAGGTTCGAGTATTGCCAGCTTATGTATCGGTGCATTTCTTTTAGCAGAAACGGGTTTACTCAATGGGAAAAAATGCTCCACACATTGGGCTTATATCAACGAATTTAAAGAAAGATATCCCGAAGTGGAGGTAGAGGATGGTGCGATAATAACCGAACATGACAACATCTACAGCAGCGGCGGAGCAAGCAGCTTGTGGAATTTAATATTATATCTGGTTGAAAAGTTCGCCGACAGAGAAACAGCCATCATGATTTCAAAATATTTTGCTTTAGATATAGGGAGAGATAGTCAATCTCAGTTTGCAATATTTAAAGGTCAACGGAATCATGGTGATGATGATATTAAAAAAGTGCAAGATTATATCGAGAAACATTATCAAAATAAAATAACCATTGAAACGCTGGCAAACCTAATCAATACAAGTCGTAGAACTTTTGAAAGAAAATTTAAAGATGCAACCAACAATACCCCTGTTGAGTACATACAACGAGTAAGAATAGAAGCTGCAAAAAAATTCTTCGAAGCATCACGAAAAAATGTGACAGAAACCATGTTTGATGTAGGCTATACGGATACAAAGGCATTTAGAGACATATTTAAAAAGATTACTGGCCTTACGCCCATTGAGTATAGAAATAGGTTTGCAAGGGTTACGAACGAGGTGTAACGGTTACAACAAGTAGGAGAAAGCTGTCTCGCAGACATTCATTCGAAAGTTAAGGGAAAAAAGCCCGAAACATACCGAAGTCTGTCGGGCTTTTCATAAGAGTACTAATTTGGTATGGCCTGCTATTTTCTTAAGGGCAAGTCGCCAGACTGGTAAAATGCGAGCGGATGACCGTCAGGATCCGAGAAATCGGCGCTCCAACCACCCGGAGCTTCCGTTACCGGCGTAACCACTTCTACGCCCTCTTTAGCCAGATTTTCCACCACCGTTTCAATGTAACCCTCTTCCAGTTCGAACACTACGATCGGCGAACGGCCGATTTCTTCTTTTCCTTCAAAAAAAAGTAGTTCGACACCATTACCTATCGTAGCCAGTAGCCAATCCGGTTCATCGCCTCCAGGTTGGCGTTCCACTTCGATTCCCAAAATTTCTCTGTAAAAACGTTCGGTACGACTGATATCGCCCACGTTGAAAAGAACTGCGATACCTTTTTTAAGTTTTACTCCCATGTTGATTTTTTTAAAGTTTTAAATATTGTCCAGGATCTTAACCCGATTTATCATGGTCATTGTTGCCGGGAAATTCTTTTTTGTGAGCAGGAGAAGAAGATATTCTAAATAGATGTCCATCAGGGTCGTGGCTGCCAATAACTCGCCCGAATAATTGCTGCTTTATATCGTTGGCATGCTTGAATGTTTGTAAAAGAGATTGGCGCATTAATCCGCTAGGTAGAGTATGCGTTAAAATTTCAGGTCCTTCCGATTCAAAACCTACGGTGGCATAAGTTTTCCATTCTCTTCGTAAGGCGGTTAATCGCTGGCGCAGGGCGGTATCCGGAATGTCCAGTAGATATAAAATTTCCTTTTTGCTCAGGCCGCCGTTGATTAGTCGTGCCAGTATTCGGAGGGATGGGCGGAGCGGAACAATAAAGTTTTCCGGAAGTCTACCTATATCAGTATCAGTACGGTTCGGATCATCACCCTGATACCCTTCTTCCCGCTTTCTACGCCGGCCTTCTGTACGGGCAATGAAAGCGGCATGGTTACGTAAAAAACCTCTTCCCCAAGCCATAAAACGAGCGTCCAGGAAATCCTTTCCCGTTCTAACCGCTTCAAGAAGCAGGTCTTGTACCAAATCATCCACTTCTTCCGGCCGACGAGAGTATTGTTTCGCAATTTGATACATTTCTTCAATCGGGGGTTGATTTTGATCGCGCGGCCTAAAGGTCATATACTGTCAGTTTTGATTACGTAAACGAAAATAACAAACAAAAACCGTCCTTACTAGCGGTGCTTTTGATTTTCTTCTTGTATTGATTTAGAATGAATTTCTAAACCAGCCTCCGATTTTTCAGTAATTGCCTTTTTTGACTTATCGCTGGTTTTTTTAATTGTTATAAATTATTACCTTGCCCATTCAAATATCAATGATGGTAACTGTATTGAAACAATTGTTCTTGCGCGACCTCGGCAAGTTGAAAACAGAAATAACCTTATACCAAAACGAGCAAAGAATATGGCATGTTGAAAAGCAGATTGCTAATACCGCCGGTAATCTGTGCTTGCACCTCATAGGCAATTTAAATACCTACATAGGTGCCGAATTTGCGCAAACGGGCTATGTTCGGAATCGCCCACTTGAGTTTTCCGCTAAGGATGTGCCAAGATCCGAACTGATCAGGCGCATTGATGAAACCATATCGGTGATAGAAATTGCTTTCAGTAAATTAAGTGATGAGCAACTGACAGCAGAATATCCACAAGATGTATTGGATCAGAAAGTTACGAACGGTTATTTCTTAACACATCTTGCTATGCATCTTTCATATCACCTCGGGCAAATCAATTATCACAGACGTTTGCTGGATAATTGATTCACTTAATTATCCGGCAAACAGTTTTTTATAATCGTGAATGAAGCCGTGTCTATTTTTACAATCAATAGATTTCCTCATGTAGGCGCATGGCGAACAAATGGATGATCAATAGCAGGCGACCATTAGGACTGAACCTTTGGATTTTATTTAATTGCCTCATTTTCCTTGTTGCTTAAAAAGAGACAGAAAGGTGAGTCATTAATCTGTTCCCCGCGTGAACGCGCTTATCTGCCAAGTGCTGATCAACCGGTAGCTGATAATTAACACCGAGAGCGTATCTGCCAATGTTTAACTCAAGCCCTGCAATGGCCGAGGTAAGGTTTCCTCCCGACTGGTTTATATAAAAGCGTCTATAAGATACATCCTGTTCCGCTTTTTCGTAACGTATTCCTATATTCGGCGCAATTCTAAGCTTTTGATCGATTAAGAATTTGTAGTAAAAAAGCGCATTACCGGTGAATTTATTTCCATAGCGATATTCGTATTGATTCTCGGTATTGAATTTATATAATAAGTTCAGGTTAAATCCCATGTCCATCAGACGCGCGTCGTAAGTTACGTTGAACGTGAAGTCTGTGCTGCCTGTTCCCAATTGGAAATTATTGGGCGAATCGGCGGAGACGCTTGCACGTTCGGAGTTATCATATTCGCCACTGGGCACTTTCACGCCTGCGCCCGCCCATAGGGAGTGGTTGAACAGCTTGAATTTGGTGGTGGTGTTACCCCCTTCAAAGATACGGTAATAGGCCATTGCCGCAATATCGCCCAATCCGCTCTTTTCACCGGACTCTTCCATGGCATTAACCCGACGTTGGTTGAAATTGAACGGTAGAAAAGCCATCACCCTGACCCGATCACCAAAGTTGTAAGCGCCCCATAGCTCCACTATCTGATATGTTTCATCCGCAGTGAGTGGTGTATGCCGGCCCTCAGGGCCAAGATGCGTTTGCATGGTATTGTATTGATACCGCAAGCCAATAAAGCGTTTATTAAAGTCAGGCAAAATGCCCAGGTAGTAGCTTCCGACACCACAGCCACAGATGTCACAAGCTTTTGCGGAAACATAACATGAAACCATAATACAAATCAAAAGTAGTTTTCTCATTTTTCTTTAATTGATAACAAAGCCACCGCCCGGTTCCGATAGCAGTTGTTTTTTTACAAAAGTTTCATCATTCAATGTGTTAAGGAAATTCAATAAATCCTCCTTCTCGACATCTGTCATAGCAACCCCTCGTGTTCCGTCCATGTGCCGGAAACCCATGTCCAGATTTTCCGTATGCTGCATAAATTTCCGGTAATGGTCCAGTACACCGCTCAATGTATAAATACTGCCATCATGCATATAGGGAGCCGACCATTTTAAATTACGCAAGCTGGGTACCTTGAATTTTAGTTTATCTGTAGGGTTCAAGGTTACGGCATAGCGCCCCTCGTCACCTGCTGGATTTCGTCCCAGTCCATTGTCATGAAAATCGCCATCAGTAAACAGCGGTTCGCTATGGCAGCGAGAACAATTGTTCTGGAAAAATAGGTAGCCACGCTGTTCCGACTCAGTAAAAGAGATACCCTTTTCCCCGCGGATCACCTGATCGTATTTGCTGTTATCACTAACTGCCATTAGCATAAACTGAGACAATGCTTTAGACATTTTCGCCGAAGTGATCTCTCTGCTTCCAAAGGCCTTTTCAAAAAGTGTAGGATAATCCGGGTGCGCTCTCAGCTTTACTAGTACGTTCGGCACCCTTTCATCCATCTCAACCGGGTTTTCAATAGGAACAATGGAAAGGAGGTCGAGATTAAACACCCCACCATCCCAAAAAAACGCTTTGTTCCAAGCGAGATTCATGATAGGCATGGGATTACGGATACCCAATTGATCGTCAATCCCGTGACTAACATCGTGTCCGTGGTGGGTAAAATTGGCCGATTGAATATGGCAGCTGGCACAGGCAATCGTATTGTTGCGAGATAGACGTGGTTCATGGAACAGGCGCTTACCTAATTCAAAACCAGCCTCCGTTACTTCGTTTTCGGTGAATTTGTAAACAGGTTCGGGAAAATGTCCCGGTTTTAAAAAACCGGGAAATAATTCGTCAACGTCTGGCAAGGTTTCATTCGCTTTTTTACAGGCATATGCAACAATTACCAGCCCGATTAAAACAATCCATTTTTTCATGGCTTTATTATAATTGATCCTCACTGGTTACACCATTTTCGGTATGATCATGCGTAAACATATCCAGAAAGTTATCGGCGATGTATTGGCTGTATTCGCTGAACATAACATTAGGGTGTTCAGCGATGCTGAAAGTATGTGTGCCATTAAACACTTTCATCAGATCAACAAAAAGATGTACATTGCTGCGGTAGCCAGCCCTTACCTGCGCAACGCCTGCTTTTGTTAAGTCAATCGTAATTGTCTTGATATTATTCAAGGTAGGCGCATTGTATCCGCCGAAGCCACCGATATGATATTTAAACTGCTTCCGTCCTGTTGGGTCGCCCTGTTGATCATCTGATATTACCGGCGAATTACCTTCAAACTTGAAGAAAATATAGCCACTGTTCCACCCCCAGTACATGCCCTGCGTTTCGTGGTCACCTGTGGTCGGGTCAAGTACGCCTGTGCGTGCATCAAGCCCCATGGTACTGCGCGCACTATCCACGCCTAATACAAAAGAAACCTGAGTATAATCCCCTTCAGGAACTTTCACTTTTGCAAAACGGGAGCCACGATTATCACCATATACCAAAAAATAACTTTCTTCAACCGGATCCTGAGGCACGGCATATTCCGATCCATCCGCCTTTTTTACCTTAATATTACTGATATAATATTGTACACGGGATACAGTGAAGGCTTCACCTTTGGCGTTTATATACGGTTTATTGGTATTGTTGAATTGTAATCCGTAATCGCCCACTAGGTTATCGAACTCGATCGAAAAGTCACCCGTTTTCGTGCTATCGATATCCGGAGATTCCACCTTCTTACAACTGACTACAGTTAGCATGAATAAGCCTATCCATGCCATCATTTTCCATTTTATTAAGTTTGTCATTTTCTATTATTAAATTTTTTGTTAAAAATCGATTCTTTCAATAGCGTATAGGCATAGGGGTTCAGTGCCAACGTAAGTAGGCATGAATTATCCACGTGCAGGCAATAGGCTTGTACAACCGGTATAACCTACATAATGCTTTCGAAAAATATAAATTGAGGAATGTTAGATTATTTTAGGAGGTAAAAATGGCTTGTTTGTATAGAGATATCTATAGAGGATGCCGTAGGACGGATGGTTCTCCGATAGATGTACCGGAAATGGACTTTGCAAATGGAGCATCTCTGAAACCACCATCGTAACTTCCGCCTTAGAGGTAGCGGCACTCCGCGAACCTTTTTCAGACTCTTCCAATTTCTTCAGTTTTTTCATCAGGACACACTGTCCGTTACACTGCATCTCAGGTTTATCCCGATTTTCACATAGAGCCCGGATAATATAATTTCTGTTAACCTGAAACCAAGTCAATACACCAAGACTTCCAAGACATTGAAACGTCAATGTAAATAATAACAGATAGACCAGTGTTTTTCTGACCATTTCCAGTGTGTAAAGCGATTTCGATCAGCCGAATTGCAGCTGACGAAAAAATATAAATAAACAAAAAGCTACGCAGCCATGTAAAGGATGGTTGTCTTTATACATGGACGAATAAAAGAAAAATTGTTTAGCTGAGAGGAGGGTGGAAGATGGACCCCAGCACGGGGGGCTGGTATAGCAGATTTCCCCCATAGATGAAGGTCTCCTTTTTGACGGTGGTGACAGGATGTTTCACTGTTCTGAAATCAATCGGAGCTGTAAGCACCTGAAAATCCTTTAATTTTAGCTCAGGGTTTTTGTTTTCCCGTTCGCGTTCTTTCTTCAGCTTTTTCATCAAAAGACATGTCCCCGCACAAGACGGAGCCATAGCGGTGTTTCTATTCTCACACAGATTATTAGCTATATAGGATCGGTTGGCATAAAATGCAGTCATGATGAATAGTCCGGCGCAGCTTTGCAATAGCACAATTGGAATTAAAAATATAATGGCCAGACGTTTCAAAATAACAGAGTCTTTTATTTTAAATGCTACGAATATAAGAGTTTGCGGCCATTTGGCATAATCAAATACCAATTTTATCAAATTATGCAATCAATTATCTTTATAGGAGTTAAGTGAAACGTGTATAATGCATAAGGATTTGATTTCGTCTTAAGTTTCCTTTACCCCATATCGTTCTAATGCTTTTACTAGTTGCTGCTTTATCTGTTTTACCAAGATTTTCGGTCCTAATACCTTTATTTTAGCGCCAAAACCCAATAATTCCCGCTCGAGCTCAAAATTTAAAATTACCTTGATACTAAAGATCTTACCGTTATCTTGATCGCTTAATAGTTTTTGCGTGTGATGCAAGGGTTTAGTTATAACATAAGGTGCATTATCTGCATCGATCCAAAAAACTACTTCGCACTCCCGTTGGTCGGGTGTTTTCGTTACACCAATACAATTATCATAATAGGTTGCCAGATCCAATGTTCTATTTTCCCTATACGGTTCTTCGCGTTCTTCCACGGCTTGTATCCGATCCAGAGCCAAATTCATAATGTGCGCATTCCGTTTATGCGGCATGCCCAATACAAACCAGCGGTTGCGATATTCTTTCAATAGGTACCCACTGAAGCAGAAGCTACTAGCCTCCCGGGCTTTAAAGGATTGATAGGTAATACAGATGGTTTTCTTGGCTGCAATCGCTTTACGTATTACCTCTAGCCATTCCAGACCCTTCAGGCCATCGTTCTTTTCAAAATCAATTACAGGCGTACTTTGCGTTTTTTGCGAATATATCTTGTCTTCCAATTTACTTACCAGTTCGTTCAGATCGGTAAAATGGTTCAAGCCCTTAAATTGTTTTAATAATCCGGACACTTCACTCAACACTTCCATGTCCTGTTGATTCAGCGGGATACTGGTAATACTATAATTCTTGTCGCTGTAGGTGTAATATTTCTTATCAACCACTACAATAGGTGCTTCGTAACCTAACTTGTTACTGCGCATCATGGCTATATCCGCCTGCACGGTACGACGACTTACGCCCGTATCGATTCCATGGTATTCATAAATGGCATCGCTACAAGCTTCAATCAAATCTTCAAGTGTCCACTTTTTAAAACGATTTTGGAGACATTGATCGATCGTGCGGTAGCGAATCAAGGCGTTGCGGTTAATCGGCATAGTATCAGCAAATATTTTGAATGAATTTATATAATATTTCTTTACTGCGCAAATAGATTGCGTACTTGTTATTTCTCTTTGTATTATCAAAAGCAGAGACATTTGATGAAACTCCGTTTCCAAACCGGAAAAGCGAGATTAGTTTAGAGACTTTAAGCATACAATAAAATTAATAGATATGGAAAAGGAAAAGATAAGCAACAACGAGTTAAAGGCATTAGGGATCAATGCTGTGGAAGTACTAGTCAATTTTAGCCGCGTAGCCAATGGTTTGTTAAAGCATAACGTAATGAATAAACCCGAAATATTGGCTAATCTAGAAGCTTTAATTGATGATCCTATGCCATATACATTAAAGAAAGGTGGTAAATTCAAAAACCTGGCAGAAGATGTGATTGCTTTGCGAAAAGAGGGTAAGTTTGTTAAACAAGAACGTAGCAACTTTAAACTGAAAGAAGAAATAGTTGACTTCCCGGTATGGGGCTTGGAACAGATTGAAGTAGGAGCCTTATCACAAATGCGGACAGCGGTACAATTACCGATTGCGGTCGCCGGTGCCTTAATGCCGGATGCTCATCAAGGTTATGGGCTTCCCATTGGCGGAGTGTTGGCCACTACGGCCAACACGATTATTCCATTTGCTGTGGGTGTCGATATTGCATGCCGTATGTGTTTAAGTATATTTGATCTACCTGCTGAGACACTCGATACCGAAACCGATAAATTAAAGAATCTGTTAGTTGATCACACCTATTTTGGTATGGGCTGTACTACCAAATCATATTTTGATAGCTCCTTATTCGATAGTAAAACCTGGGGAGAGACCAAGATAATCCGCAGTTTAAAGGATAAGGCGTACGCTCAATTAGGAACCAGTGGAACCGGTAACCATTTTGTAGAATGGGGTGAACTGACCTTAGGCGAAGGTGCCTTGAATGATATACCGGCGGGTAAGTATTTAGCGCTGCTTTCGCACTCCGGCTCTCGGGGCTTTGGAGGTGCAATTGCAAATCATTACAGTAGGATAGCGATGACTAAAACCAAACTTCCAGGCGAAGCTAAACATTTAGCATGGCTTGATCTGGATAAAGACGAAGGACAGGAATACTGGATAGCCATGAACTTGGCAGGGGAATATGCCAGTGCCAACCATCATGAAATCCATAACAAAATAGCACGGGCCTTAGGACTTAGACCCATCATGATGATCGAGAACCATCACAACTTTGCCTGGAAAGAGCAGCTGGCTGATGGTACCGAAGTAATGGTACACCGTAAAGGTGCTACGCCGGCAGGTGAGGGTGTGTTGGGAATTATTCCAGGTAGTATGAGTACGCCCGGCTTTTTAGTACGCGGTAAAGGTCATGCGCCAAGCATCAACTCGGCCAGTCACGGCGCGGGCAGGGCCATGAGTCGTAGCGCAGCTTTAAAAACGTTGGATAGAGCGGTCGTTGCTGCTGACTTAGTTGACAAACGCATCACCTTGCTGGGAAGCGATCTCGACGAAGCACCTATGGCATATAAGAATATCCATGCAGTAATGGCCGCTCAACATGATCTGGTTGACGTGTTGGCTAAATTTGAGCCAAGAATAGTCAGAATGGCAGATGCACGCGAGAAACCGGAGGATTAAGGAAGTTGTTCTACCAAATGATGATAGTGTGTAGACCAGTTACTAATTTGCTGCTATGAAAGGGCTGGAAGCCTATATTTTGCAATTTGCTAAACTGAGTCCAACATATCCCTGCCCGCAACCAGGCGGGCAGGAAGATAACGGTTAAATCATATTGCCGAACTAACGCCGCCGTCTACCAGGTAATTGGAACCTGTGATATATTGTGCTTCCGGAGACGCAAGGAACCTCACCAAATTAGCAATTTCTTCTGGGGTAGCCATTCTGCCCAACGGAATATCCCCAATTTTGCTCATAACGAGTTTAAAGGCTTCATCTACCGTTGTATTTGATGACTTTGCTAAATTTTCAATAAAGTCCTGCATCAATTGAGTTCTCACCGCTCCGGGTGAAACAGTGTTTACACGTATACCTTTTGAGCCAACTTCGTTCGCCAATGCTTTACTGTATGCATTTAATGCCGCTTTGGCTACAGAATAAGTCATTGTGATATCCCAAATCGGCTGTTGTGCAACATAAGTGGAAATGTTGATAATTACACCACTTTGCTGTTCAATCATAGTCGGCAATAATGCTTTGTTAATACGGACGGCGGACATTAAGTTCAATTGTAATTCATTGTTCCAATGCTCGTCCAAAAGTGTGCTGAAACCGCCACCAGGTCCCAGATTACCCCCAGCATTATTCACGATAATGTCGATTTTTCCATATTTATCCAAAATTTCTTTTGCGACGATGTTTGCACTTTCGGGTTGAGCAAGATCGGCAGCAATAAAATAATACCCGTTTGGATTTTCCGTCGGTTCGGTTCTGGCAGTTACAATAATTTGAGCGCCTCCGTCGCTTAATTTGTCCGCGATCGCTTTTCCGATACCTTTTGTACCGCCTGTTACCAAGGCAATCTGTCCTTCTAAAAAACTGTTCATAATGAATACTTGAATTGAATGTTTATATTAATTTTGAAACGTTTGTTTTAAAATAAGTCAAAAAAAATTTAACACCTTAATTGGCGAATGATAAAATCTGCCATATTTAAAATTTTATTTCGATCTTGATGTAAAATGAATGAATTGTACCAACCGATAAATGTACTAACAAGATAATCCGCAACAGTATCTGCGTTCTCGTTTTGACCAATCTGATGCTGGCTTTGTGCTTTTTCTACTAAATCTTTCAAAAACCGGTGTGTAAAATTATCATAGGATGTTATGATCGCCTGTATTTCCGGGTCGTCTCCTTCTATTTCAAAAGTCGCCTTTACGCACAGGCAGCTGTTCGGTTCAGTCGTAATGATGTCTGCTGCATCTTTAATAAAGCTTTCAAGAGCCTGGATCGGCGAGGCGAAACTTATATAACGCTGCTCAACCGCATCAATTCGCATTTTTATATAATGCTTGATACACCTAACAAACAAGCGATGTTTATCGCCTATCGTGTTATAAAGACTGCTACTATTAATTTGCATAGCATCAGTTAAGTCGCGCATAGAAGTAGCCGCATAACCTTTTTTCCAGAAGACTTCCATTGCCTTCTGTATGGCTTGTTCTTCATCGAATTCTATCAATCTTGCCATGATGAAACAAAGATAAAATATTTTTGAAACAATTGTTTTAAAATTTAAAGAATTTCTGCTGGATGCAATCATAACTTCAGGCTATTTTTTTGTGGCTAATGTCATTGAGTTCTCATGGTCTCTTCTATTCGGCCTGAGAGCTATTCGCATGCCATTCAAAATGAGACAATATGTCTGAACTTTGATAAGATCTTGTAAGATCCGGTGATCCCTTTTATCTAATTTTAGCAGCTCACTAATGGCCGATATTAGTTTCTATTCCCAAAATCAATGAATAACAATAATCTTTTCACAAAACCCCATTACCCTATATTAGACGGTTTACGAGGTATTGCAGCCATAATTGTAGTTACTTTTCACTTGAGCGAACCCCTGTCGACCGGAAATCTGGACAACCTTGTGAACCATGGTTATCTGGCCGTTGATTTTTTCTTTCTGTTATCAGGTTTTGTGATCGGCTATGCTTATGACGATCGTTGGCATAAAATGACGCTCGGAAGCTTCTTAAAACGTCGGGTCGAGCGACTTCACCCTATGGTAATTCTGGGAATGACCCTCGGAGCGATCGGATTCTATTTTACCGATTCGGCAATCTGGCCACTTATCCATACGGTTCCCTTGTGGAAGTTACTTCTGGTCATGCTGATAGGATATACAATATTACCGGTACCATTAGCTCTCGATATTCGAGGTTGGGAGGAAATGCATCCGCTCAACAGTGTCGGTTGGTCTTTGTTTTTTGAATATATTGCTAACATCCTTTATGCCACGATAGTAAGAAAATTCTCAAATAAGGCATTAGCGGTTTTTGTTTTCATAGCAGCAGTAGCACTTGCTCATTTTGCTATTACCAGCCCAAAAGGTGATGTAAGCGGCGGCTGGACGTTGAATGTCGAACACATGCGCATTGGGATTACACGAACAATATATCCCTTTTTTGCAGGCTTGTTACTTTCCCGTGTAGCGAAACCAACCCGCATCCGAAACGCCTTTACATGGTGCAGTATTTTAGTAGCCACGGTACTGTATATGCCAAGGATTGGTGGCGCGGAACATCTTTGGCTGAACGGTGTTTATGAATCTGTATGTATCATCTTCGTTTTTCCCCTTATTGTATATCTGGGTGCTAGTGGCATTGTTTCTACAAAAACGGAACGTAAGCTATGTAAATTTCTTGGCGACATCTCGTATCCACTTTATCTGGTGCATTATCCCTTTGTTTACTTTTATGTTGCTTGGATCAGTAACAATAAGGGGGTAACCATTCTACAGGCCTGGCCATACGCCTTACTTATTTTATGCGGCTCCATCGTTTTGGCTTATGTCGCCCTGAAATGGTATGACGAGCCTGTGCGGAAATGGTTGAGAAAAAAACTTGGTTAAGTTCTATAAATGTAGTTGTTCTTAAAGTTTATTCATTTCTTAAAGCGTGTATCGGATTGGCAAAAGCGATTTTTAAGCAATGCCAGATAACCGTTGTAAAAGCGATAATGAAGGTGATCAGTAAAGATATAGCAAATGTCCACCAATTGATGGGACTCTTATAGGCAAAATTTTCAAGCCATTGATGAATAAAATACCAAGTTAGCGGCCAGGCGATCACATTGCCGATAGTAACCATCAATAGTACATCTACCGATAAAAGCGTTACCAAGTTTTGGATGCTTGCACCTATTATTTTGCGAATTCCAATTTCTTTCGTCCGAATTTCAGCCGTATAACCAATAAGGCCTAATAACCCTAAACACGAGATTATGATTCCAAGCAATGTAAATGCCAACACAATAGATGTCATTGTATTTTCCTTCTTGTAAAGAGAATTCACCTTTTCATCTAAAAAAGTGTAGGAGAATAAGGTATTGGGAGCTATTTGCCTCACTTTCTTTTGAAGGAAAGCAAGCGTACTTTCGACGTTTCCTCCCCTTATTTTAATGAGCATGGTACCTGTTTTTTGAGGTGCATATTCCAATACAAGCGGTTCAATTTGATGGTGTAAGGATTCAAAATTAAAGTCTTTAATAACACCCACAATATTGCCTTGTCTTTCAATTGTGTGATTCGTGAGCGACTGGTTAACCGGGTTTTCGAGTTCAAGTTTCGTTACGGCTTGCTCGTTGAGAATAAAAGCACTTGAGTCACCAAATTCTTTTGAAAAGTTTCGACCTTCTTTTAACGTAATATTAAGAGCGTTCAAAAAATTATCATCTACGCGAACCACTTTTAAAGTTCCAAAGTCCTTATTTTCCGGGTTTTTAGTAGGAGCAATAAACTCAACGCTCAGGGGGTCGCCGATTATGTTTGATGTTCTGGCGACGGATAGAATATTTGGATTAGCGAGAAACTCAGTTTGTAATAACGAAGAGTTACTTTCTAAGGTTTTTTTAAAATCTCCGTATAATTTGGCCACAATGACTTGGTCTTTATCAAATCCCAATTCTTTGTTTCTAAAATATTGCATTTGTTGATAAATCAATAAAGTTGAAGTAATCAACAAGCCTGCTATGATAAATTGAAATACAACAAGAGACTTCCTGACGTATACTGCTGTTGTATTTGGTGTTTTAATCGATTTCAAAGCTTTTACCGGTAGGAAAGAAGACGCAAACAAGGAGGGAAATAGTCCTGAAATTAAGGTAATTGTAAAAAGAATCGCTAGTATAATTGATAAATTTCCGTGTTGCATGATATCCGAAAGCGTATTGGATTTGCTGGTTAATTGGTTATAAAATGGAAGGATCAGCCAATATACCACAACAGCTAGCAGGGTAGAAATGAAGGTGAGTAAGAAGGCCTCTAAAAGAAACTGCAGAATGAGCTGTTTTCGGCTAGCGCCTACAATTTTTCTGACGCCGACTTCTTTTAAGCGTTTTAATGCTTGTGTGGTGAATAAATTAATGAAATTGACACAGGCCATAAGCAAAACAAGCGCTTCAATAGCAATAAAAATATAGATATAAGTCATGCTACCGTTTGGGCTCAGTTCCTGCGCTAAATTCGATTTAAGATGGATATCAGTGAGTGCTTGTACCCGAGCGCTCTGCGCAAATTCCGCTATTTGTTCATCACTAGCCTCTCCTTTTAGGTAGTTTACATAAAATTGCGTCAAGTCTCGCTTAATACGTTTAATAGACTCCTTATGGTTAAGCTGCACATAGGTCCACCCAAATATCCATCCCTTGCTTTGCGTCCATCCTGGATAAGTTTTTTCAACAAGCGACATAAAA
This sequence comes from Olivibacter sp. SA151, assembly GCF_054130995.1. Classification (NCBI taxonomy): domain Bacteria; kingdom Pseudomonadati; phylum Bacteroidota; class Sphingobacteriia; order Sphingobacteriales; family Sphingobacteriaceae; genus Olivibacter; species Olivibacter sp. SA151. The sequence continues at coordinate 1,765,803 of NZ_CP096391.1, forward strand.
GTGGGCATGGAGACAAGAAAATCAAACTTAAGATGGGTGTTTTCGGGTAAGTCATCTATCACCGCTTTAACCCGAAAAGCTTCCTCGTCCTGAAAGATCAATTGTTCTCCTAAAGGGTTCTTTTTACCAAACAGCTTTTTAGCAACGGATTTGGTTAATACGATTGTGGAAGGTTCTTTCAATGCTTGAAAAGCATTTCCGATAATGCTGTTTAAATCAAACATATGGACTGTGGAACTATCGGTATAGAAACCCTCTATTTCCATCTGGTTGTTATCATTTGTGCGCGCGACGTTAGTTCCGGCCTGTGCGAAGCGTGTCGTTTGCTCTATTTCAGGGAAATAATTTTTTAATCCCTCAGCCAAAGGTGGAGCGGATTTAGACCATTCCGTATATACCATTCTGTAAATACGGTCGTGTTTTGGGAATGATTTGTCATAATTGAGCTCCTCTTTAATATATAATGTTAAAAATAGCGTACATACGATGCCCAAGGCTAGCCCCAGCAGGTTGAACAGACTGTTAGCCTTATATCGAAATATATTTCGCCAAGCGATTTTGAAGTAATTTTTCAGCATAATCTCTGTATTTAATAACGCTTTAGTTATCTGGATAATAATCGGTATGTTTTAGATCATTAGTCTTATTGTCCAATATATACAGTATTGGTTAAATTCAATTATTCAATAAATACCTTACCAAAATACTTCCATAAAACTAAGTGATTGTAAATCATGTTTTTATGCTTAAATAAAATAAAAGTCCTGTGCGAAATCGGACGCATTCTGTTCGGTTTCGCACAAGATTTCCTTTAAAAAAAGAAGCGTTGGCATCGCCTATCGAAAAATCAAGAAACTCCTCGCAGTTAACCTGCAATACTTTCAAATAAGCCTTGCTTTTCAATAACAGTCGCCAATGAAATACTCGCTTAGGTGAAGAGCTAATCTTTCCATGGCGAATGGAGGATACAATCGCAGAAATTCTTGCGATGAAAATTAGGTATCATGTAGGCACAAACATCTGCCTTGATATTTCCGAAAGTCGTTTCTGTCTTATGCTCAAACCCGCTAAAAAATGTAGGTATAATATTCTTTTTAAAATCGGTACGTGGAAAGGCTTCCAATATCTGGTTTCGATGCGCATCACTAAGGTCTTCATAACCTTCTCCCATTACATCAAGTCCAACACCTGAGTACATAAGGGCCACTTCCGGTTCCTTATGCTCGGCTATGCCTATCGTGGTATGCAGAGCGATTGTATCCCAAACTAACTGAAGCGATTCTTTTGGTAACCCGTGACCTTTCAGGAAGTCACGTGCGGCATTTGCACCATCCACTTCAAAGCGAAGGTCAGGGCTGCTATAATGTTTTGTTAAACCAAGGTCATGAAAAACAGACGAAACATACAACAATTCCGCGTCGTATTTAAGCTGTTTTCTTTGGCCATTTAATGACGAAAAAAGAAATACACGAAGCGAGTGATTGTAGATAAACGCTGTTCCATGTTCTAAAAGGAGTTCTGTAGCTTGTTTGGCAATTGAGCTATCAGGAATGGCTATTCCTGCGACTGTTTTTAATCTATTTACTGACATATTTTATTGTTTTGTCAAAGGTATTCATGTCAGTACCTTTTGGAAATGTCAAATTCCGATGATCACATGTCAATAATTGCAATTGATGCTGTGACAGACTAAGTTCCCAAATTCAGGAAAAGCTCCCGGTAGTCATGGGCCGATATACGTACGTTTTTTTTGAAAAAATGGCTGAACTGTTCCGGGCTTGCAAAGTTCAGTTCAAAAGCAATCTCTTTTATCGGAACAGAGCTAAACTGTAATGAACGTTTTGCCTCTGCTATTATTTGTCCGTTTATCAATTCCTTGGCTCGGCGGTTGCCGCACCGTTTCGAAAGATCGGTCAATTTTCTGGTAGAGATTCCCAAAAGATTTGCATAATCATTTACCTCGCGTGTAGTTTTATAGTTTGTGCTAATCAGCTCAAGGAACCGCGCATATAGCCGATTTTCATAACTGTCAGGTCCTTTTAATAAGGATCGATTGTAATTGGCAATTTTTATCATGATAATTTTCAGATAAGCGGCCATTGCGTCTAATTTATTGATATACTCGTCTTTTTTGAATTCCGCCGTCAGCGCACTAAAAAGAAAACTGAGATCCAGAAATTCATTTTCAATTAATGGTATTGTCTGATTTGCAGAAGCATTGTTGAAAAGAACAGCCTTACAATTGTTTGCGCTTGAAGGAGTTTTTTCCCAGAAGCAGTCACCGAAACTAAGCTCATATCCTGTAAAATTCGAGTTTTTTTTATAGGAAACGAGCTGACCTTTTGCAATTAAAAATAACCTGGCAGAGGAAATTTCAAAGGACTGTTCGTCTATCTTAACTTCCCCCGAGCCTGAGCAAACTAGTAAAATATGGTGATAAATAAAGCGGTATACCGTAGGCTGATCGTGCAATTTATCCGTAAAATATTCGATGGAGAAAGAGTTCTTAATCTCATTTTCTACAACAAGATTTGATATCGGAGCCATGAATTTTCAATACATTAAGTCGATGACAAAGGTAACCAGAATAAATGAATGTGAAACATGATATTCTTTGATACCCCACAAGGCTGTTCGCTGTTTCATTCCCAATATCGACCGTTTTGCTATCAATTATACTGACTCGCATCAGCATTGCTTTCCCGCTCTCAAACTCAAATTATTCATTAGACGGAATAGTTGAGATCTCCTTCTTACTTATTATCAAGTTGTTCGGCCAATCCTATGAGAAGTCCTTCCGGTCCGCGGATATAGCACAGTCTATAGCTGTTTTCATACTGGACTACTTCGCCGACAAGCTCAGCGCCGTGCCGTCGTAGCCTAGTGAGTAATTCATCGATGTCGTCTACGGTAAACATAGCCCGTAAATAACCAAATGCGTTCACTGGAGCGGTCCGATGGTCGGAGATGACGGCTGGCCTGAGAAAACGTGAAATTTCAAGGCGGCTATGACCGTCAGGTGTGACCATCATGGCAACCTCTACATGCTGGTTGCCAAGTCCCGTAATGCGGCCTGCCCATTCCCCTTCAATCGTGGCTCGCCCTTCGAGCTCTAAGCCAAGCTCTTCGAAGAATGAAATGGTCTCATCGAGGGATTCTACCACAATGCCGATATTATCCATCCGCAGTAATTTACTTTTTGCCATAATAATCTTTTTATAAGTCAAATGATGATCGGGTGATTTCGTAGCTTTCTTTCAGAGAAACATCCCCGGTCGAACAAAAACGAATTTAGATAAAAGAAGCAAAATAGATCTAAGCCAAAAAATCGATAAGGCGTTTCTTGTTATAATTAACAACCTCATTCGGTTTATATTTGCTTTTACCCGTTCTTCGGTGCCGATGTCATCGGTTCCGTAAAACAATTATATAACCGGAGATAGAAACTTCTACATCATTAGAATGATATTTGGCTGTACCATCAAGTAGCGCATTTTAAGGTTTGCGTCGCAATCGTTCATAGACTAATAAATCCTTTAAGATTTTTCAAATGAACAAGCTGGCTTCGAACTAGCTACTCCTTAGAAAAAACATCATAGATCCATAAGCCAACGGCCGCTAAGATTCCATATAATAAAGTGAAAAAGGTTGGCATGACGATTACTACCAAAAATTCTTTTCGCACAGAAATAGTCCATACAAAAAGCGATATCCAAAGGACAACTCCAATAACGAGAAGAAGACGTCTGATTCCGGGTGGAGGTAGGTTAAATTTGGCTTTCATAAGGTTTTTATCTAAGATAGCCATAAAACAACCTAAATATGGTATACAATTTAATATGAAAACTTGAGAAATATTATATATTGAAAGATGACTAATGCGATTAAAACAAAGTTCACGATAGAACCTGTCAGACAATTTGTAAAGAGTTTTTAATAGAGATAGGTACAATAAGGCTTAATGAACGCGATATCATACTATCTGTCCGAGCTGCAGGAGAAGGTTGTGACGTAGTCATGGTCCTTGAGTGACAACAACATGCCTGTTCCAGCACCATAACCAAGGTGTTCGATAAAGCAACATCCTGAATCACGCAAGATGTTGCTTTTGTTTGTCCTATCATTACATCTGATTAAAGCAAATACGCAACGTGTCGTTTTACTTAAAGATGAATTTTTTATCGTATTAAAATCAACACGCGTCCTCTTTGATAGCAGTAGGTTGAGAAATACGAGAAAATCAAGTTGCCGGTTTGCTATAAGCTAATTCGCTTACTTTGTTAAGGTCAATAACAATTCATCCAACTGCTGAAAATCTACGGTCATTCCTTCTTTAAAGCCCATCTCAATTTCCGTTTCGAGGTCGGCAAGTGAATCATAGGTCAGTAACATGTCTACACGGACCTTATCACCCACTTCTATAAAATTGTTCTCCCATAAATTTACGGGAAATGCAGGATTTATCGTGCCGTTTTCATCACTGAATCCACCTTTCGACGCAAATGATTTTTCTTTTACAATAGAAATGAAATTCGTTCTAGCGTAATGCCTTTCGCCTTCAGGACTTACCATAGCGTAAAGCCAAAAGCCACCTACCCGAAAATCCATCGTCTTCGTTTCGGCCCTCCAAGGTTGTGGTCCCCACCATTGGTCGAGTAATTCCGGGGTTGTCCACGCTTGCCAGACTAATTTTAAGCCGGCATTAAATTCACGTTTGATTTCGATTGTCATGTTTTCCTTGTTGACGGTAAAGTCAAATAATAAATTGCTGTTCATGATTTCCATTTTTATGTTCAAATATTTTTTGCGTCGTTCAAAATCTATTAAATCCATCTTTTTTAACTCTTTCACACACTCCAAATGAGGTCAATCAGCACTTTTACCGCTCTCGTCATTTCATGTGCTCAGTTGTTTCTGTTTTCCATCGGTTACTTATTTTGCATTTTTGCCAATAATTTATCGAGATTATCAAAGCGGTTTTCCCAGATTTTTCGGAAGTGTTCCAGCCATTTGTCTATTTCTTTCATTTTATCAATCTCAAGCTGATAATAGATTTCTCTGCCTCTTTGTTCATGTTTTATGAGTTCGCATTCTGTCAAGATGCGCAGGTGCTTGGAAACCGACTGGCGAGTTGTGTCGAAATGCTCGGCAATCGCATTAGGTGTCATGGCCTGTATGGCAATTAACGTTATGATAGCCCTTCTTGTTGGGTCGGCTATAGCTTGGAAAACATCCCTTCTCATTTTTTTATTAAATTAAGAAACCAATTGGTTGCAAATATATGTGCAACTTTTCGGTTTCGCAAATTTTCTTTCAACTTTTTATCCAGTCTTTTTAACAGATATTTTGCAAGCTCCTTTTCTTAACTAGGTAGGGTAAGATACAATATACTCCATTCCTGAAACCTAACATAGCAATCGGGGGCCTTTCGGTTTGTTTCGATTTCTCCTGATTATTGTAGTAGTAAACAAAAGGTAAGCAGACCTTTAAAGGCATCTATCAAGATCAACGCTCAGTATTTCGCTTTAATAAAGCTGAAAGTCATTTCAATACACTATTCAGACACTTCAATTCATTGCATTTAAAAATTTGTTCAAAAGATGCTTGCTTTGCGAAATATATTTCAACAAGACAATCGTTTTATTCAAGAAGTAAATGGTAATTTGGTTTTCTGTCTTTTAAAAATGATGCGCAATCAAGAAGAAACAGTTCATGTAAAAGGAAAAAGTAAGGCAAAGCGGTTTATTCTGGTTGCGTTTACTTTTATTTGTTCATATGTAACTTCGTTCACTATATTTCCCTATGCCTATTGGAAAAGTTATTTCGGCATGCCAATTTTCTCGCTCGTCATTGACGTGTTGATCAATTTAGTATTTTGTTTGGTAATCGTAGAGTTAAGTCTCTTTATCGATCACATATTAAATAAGAAAATATCATGGATAACTCATCCTATAAGGCGCTTACTGGTCCAAACACTATTACACATCTTAGGCACCCTGTTCCTCATCATATGTTTGGTTTTTCTTTATTATGTGTTTGGTAAACAAAATACTAATCAGTCACCTTATGTAGGCCTAAGAGAAGGGTTATATACGGTTATCGCGGTCATACTGTGGGCGCTAATGGTCAGCGGTTTAAACACAGGATATTATTTACTTGTCAATTGGAAGACCGCCACAATGACGGCCGCAGCCTATAAAATAAAAGCTGCAGAGCACAAACAACTAGCAGCTGAGATTGAGCTGCAAGCCTTAAAGTTACAACTTGATCCACATTTTGTATTCAATAACCTGAGCGTGCTTTCAGAATTAATACTAAAAGACCAACAGTTAGGGTACGCCTATACGGAAAATTTTACAAAAGTTTATCGGTATCTATTGGTCAACTCGAAAAAGAAGCTAGTTCCTTTGTCCGAAGAACTTAAATTTCTAGATGCCTATCTCTTTCTTATTCACAATCGCATGGGGAGTGGGAGCGTCTTTCAGATCAATATTGATGAATCGAAGCTTAACATGTTGATTCCACCTATTACACTTCAAATCTTCATCGAAAATGCACTAAAGTATAATCGTACAGAGGAGGAAGATCCCTTGGTCGTCCATATTTATTCCAATGACCAGGACGAGTTGGTGGTATCCAATTCCCTATTGCCTTTGATAAAAAAGCCTCATTCTACAGGTATAGGTTTAAAAAATATCATCAGTCGCTATGCGCTATTGAGCGACAGAGTGCCCTCCGTGGAGCAAAGCGATAAAACTTTTACGGTAAAAGTACCCCTTATCACATGAAGCATACAATAAGAAAAATATTGATCCTCGAGGATGAAAAGCTAAATGCCGAACGAATCCAACGGTTAATGCGCAAAATAAGACCACAAATCGAGATTGTCAATGTCTTGCCTAGCGTTAAAAAGACCGTGGATTGGCTTGCCGAAAACGATAATCCTGATTTGATTATCATGGATATTCAACTGGCAGATGGCCTAAGTTTTGAGATTTTTAACCTAACAGACGTGAAATGCCCGGTCATATTTACAACAGCGTACGACGAATATGCAGTTAAGGCATTCAAATATAATAGTGTGGATTATCTGCTCAAACCTATAGAAAAGGATGAGTTGGAAGCTGCCATTCTAAAATTTGAAAACACCGTACAGCAGCCATACCAGCAGTATGCATTAATCGAAGGGTTACTTAACCATATCCAGCCGAAAGTATACCGCGCACGTTTTCTTCTTCCATATCGTGATGGTTATAGGAAGATTCAAGTCGAGGACATTGCTTTTTTTTATGCGCATATGAACGTCAGTTTTGCCAATCTAATGAACGGAGAAAGAGTGGTAGTTCCGCAGACCCTGGAAACATTGGAGCAGGAACTGGATCCGAGGTTTTTTTTTAGGGCGAACCGCCAATACATCATTCACGTCAACTCCATTGAAAAGGTCTATAATTTTTTCAATGGCAAATTAAAGCTTCACATAAAAGACAGTACAGACGAGGTTATCGTAAGTAGAACCAAAGCTCCTTTATTTAAATCGTGGTTAGATTATTAACTAACGCTTTCTCCATCGGCTAAGTTACTCCTCGAGGTATCGTTGCGCTTTTACAGTTTGCTGTGTCAATCCGCCACTCTATGCTAAACTTTAATCACTTCACCAAAAAAGTAACTGTTCTCGATGGAGAGGAGGTTTACTTTTGTGCCTTAATATTAACACAAAATTTAAGAAAAATGAAAAAAGCAATTTTAAGCGTCTTTTTGGGATTCTTCTTTTTTAACATGTCGTATGCACAAAAGTATTTCGGAAAAACCTACACGGCTACAAAAAATGTCGATGAGTTTTATGATCCTGCCGATGTTGAAAAGGAATACACGGTTATGGGGAAAACTGAGCTTGCAAAAGGTTTTCGTTCATTGGAAAAAACACAGCAGAAAATTATCGACTTGGCAAAAGAAAAAGGAGCTGATGGTATCATTTTTTCGATTGAAGAAGAGGTTCTTGGAACCTCCAGTTCAACTGGTGGTAGCGTAAATGAAAAAAAGAAGAACAAAACAACCGTTGTTGGAAGTAGTACCACTATGGATTTAAAAGAAAAGAAAATCAGGGCAACCTTTATAAAATACAAAGAATGATTTGCTGCAACAAAGCCGTATTCTAAACGGCTTTGTTGTTCTCTGATATAAGCTCGATGAACAGTATGTTGTTTAAGTTGTGAACAATAGGCTTTAGTGGTTCAACCGGAACGGTAGTTACAATAGAAAATGAAATGATGATTATAAGGAAGTAGAAGCCGGTGAGACTTATGATTTTCGTCGAAAAAAGTATTTTTACACCAACATCAGCATATTACTAAAATTAAGATGAGCATGAATTCGGCACAAGCAGATTACTGGATAAATCATTTAAGATTAAAACCACACCCGGAAGGAGGATATTACAATGAAGTCTTCCGCTCGGAGCAGCAAGTAACAAGGAAGGGAGAAAGTCAACTAAAAAATTCGTGCACTTCCATCCATTACCTGCTACAAAATGCTGATTTTTCCAGTTTTCATAAACTTCAATCAGACGAAATATGGTACTTTCATGTGGGTTCCCCACTTCACATTCATATCCTCAGACCGGATGGCCAATATGAAAGGAAGGAACTCTCCATTAATGAGACAGGGTCATTATCTGTAATCATCGAAGCCGGGGCATGGTTTGCTGCGGAAATTCCCACCCGCCGTGGTTTTTCTCTTTCAAGCTGCGTGGTTGCTCCAGGTTTTGAATTCTCAGAATTCGAGCTTGGAGAAAAAGATAAGTTAATTGACAGGTATCCTGCTCATACAGAAATTATTGATAGACTTTGTCTAAAATGATTTTCATAAAGTTAATTACCATTGTAAGGAGCCGAAAACTTTCCATCAGTTACGGTTATGTATTCATCACCGCCGGATAGCCTTAATTTTCCCGAAAAGGTTCCTTTTACGCCCCAATCTGTCAAGCTTGTGATGTTAAGTGTAAATTCGGTACCCGTGCTTCTGCCGCCACTATATACAGTGGTCCAAGTCTTTCCATCCTTAGCATGCTGTATATAGTACTGACCATCCAGCTCTGGAGTGCTTCCACCGGCTACCGAATAGGTCTTTTCTTCTGCGCCCTCCGGTAAAACCAAATCAATACCAAAACCGGGAGATGTCGCTGTATTCTCTTCTTCCCAGCCGCTAATTACCACAAAATGTATGGTTTCTTCAGCGGGTTTATCATTGGCATTTACATGATAGTTAAAACGATGTTCTTTACCATTTAGCTTACAAATCAAGTATTTCTCTGCAGAATCACCAATATCGCCATCGCTTTTATTACAGGCGGATAGTCCGGCAAGTATAAATAGTGTGCATATTATAATGGAGAAGTTCGTTATTTTGTTTGTTTTCATGAAAATACAATTTGGATCCTTTGACTTAGCCCAAAAATAGTTTCTAATAAAAGTAGACGCAATCAATAAAAGCCAGCCTAAGATGAGCCTCGTACATAGATTAATATAAAGCGCAAATCTAAAGAGACATTCTTATTAGATACAATACCCGTAAATAAGTATTTTTAACTAACTATAAATAAGTACTAGATTGACTATAAGTTGATCCATAACAGACATAAGGGCCATGGTAAAACTCACGATTGCCAAAATGGCAAAAGCAAAATGTTGCTACCAACATAAAAATTTACTTACTAACAGAACAGCAGCTATTAAATGAGGTGAACAAATAATTAGCAATTTTTGAAGGTAGTGATTAAATAAAAGCCCCGATTTGTTTCGGAGCTGTTGTTTGTTATTCTCTAACCTTTCCACCGTCTCGTCGTTGAGCGAAGCGGTTCACCTGTTTCAAGTAACGATCGTTACAACTATAACGAACTAACGGAAAAATTAACCAACGGAAGTTCCATACCAAAAGTTTTGCCTAATTTACAGTATTAGAGATTATTTCAAATTGGTTCTCTTGGTCAGGCATTTGAAAGCTGCTCAGATATTTATTTAGGATTGACGTTGTAATTGGAAACGCTGCATTGGCCTCAAATCTTTTATTTCTACTTTTCAGTCTAGCCTTTATCGTTGAAATAGGAGTATTCATGTAAATAAGAAACCATTTTCCGTTGTTATTTTCTACTATTTGTTTAAAGCTATCACGCTTTTCTTTTTGCCAGAAGCTAAAGTCGACAACTACGTTTCGCTTGGATTTCAAGAGTTCTAAAAATTTGACAAACAATGCTTTGTCAGCTGAATCTTGCAATTTTTCATATTCTTCTTCGGCATAATCTATTCCAAATTTCCCATAGTTATTCCAAATCTCTTCGTCAATGGATAACCTATGAAAATTATAACCCTCTAGCTTCTTTGCGAATGTCGTTTTTCCCGAGCCTGACAGTCCGCACATTAAAACAACTTTTGGCTCATGTTTACAGTTTAGAATGATATTGATTACTTCACTTTCTGTAACTATCATCTTTAACTCCTATCGATACAATATTCATTATAATGGACACATTTTAATATGTTGCCGGCTCCTCACAAATAAGCTGGCGTGTTTCTTATAAAATTCTAGTCAAAATTAACCAAATCCAACAGAAAATCAGCTTAAATAACTGTTGAGGTTGAGAAGGTATCACGCTTTGACTGCCGTTTTTTAAAATAGCCCTCCATTAAAACCAATACCTATTCATCTCGTTTAAGAATCTATTGTCTTCAATAGGATATTTAGAACTCAAAACAGCATCTATCCCACATTTCGGACAGATCGCGGTTTCGCCGTTAATATCATTGATCCATTCGAAAATCTCAGATGGAGGGTATGTCTCTTTACAATAAAAACAGCCACATAATTTGCTGCTTAATATTTCTTGTCTATGCGAAGAACTGCCTTTGTGCGCAATTTTTAAATAACTGATATGATAAGTCTCTTTCATTGATTTCTTTGGAAAGTTATATCAGCTCCTCATAAATCCAATAATTCTCCTCATCATAACATACAAACGTTACTTTAATCTCTGCGCTACTGAAGTTGAGAAATTCCTTGACGGTATCAATTGCGATTTCGGCAGCCCGATCTTTGGGAAATCGATAGACACCTGTACTAATATTAGGAAAAGCGATCGACTGGAGCTGATGTTCAACCGCTAATGCCAAACTGCTTCTGTAAGCTGAGGCGAGCAATGCTTCTTCATTGTTTTTGCCCCCATTCCAAGTTGGACCTACTGTATGAATCACAAACTTCGCCGGGAGATTACCACCCGTGGTGATAACGGCTTCGCCCACCATACAGCCTCCTTGTTTTGCACGGATGCGCTGGCATTCTTCCAATATCGCTGGGCCACCCGCACGATGGATAGCTCCGTCAACGCCACCACCACCGAGCAAGGATGAATTAGCCGCGTTTACAACGGCATCCACCTCAAGTTTTGTAATATCTCCTTTTAAAAGCTCTATCATATATATACAAAGGTGCTATTATTTTGTATACTTAATTATTTATTAAAGAAGTCCTTTTTGTAGTAAACCATTTTCTTTTTAAAAAGTTGATATATTTCTATGAAGAAGCCTTCATCAACTCTTCATAAGTAATCTCTCCTAAGGTAGATCTTTGCAGCGCTACCGCTAAAGTATTTACCCTGTTATGGCGCTCTCGGCAATAGTGCAAATATGCAAAGCAAGCTCGAAAGATGGATATGAAATATGACTTTGACGAAAGCCGAATCCGTATTGAATATGCTAGTTCGATCGGAAAACTCGAACAAGAGGCCAGATTAAATAGGGTAGGACTATGGCATGACCATAATCCCATTGCACCGTGGAAATGGCGTAAGCCGAAAACAGTAGTTGGTAATCCTAATTAAACAAAGCGACATGGATCTTATTTTTTTACACTCCACTCTTTTGGTGCTACAAATCCCTTTCTGCCCTGCCCATAGGGAGGAACTTGTTTCGAACTTTTGATCGAATTATACATTTCTAATTTTGTTTTTAAATCTCTATAAATAGCGGTTTCTGTATCTTTTAAATCTTTTATTTCCCCTATATCTCGGGATATATTAAATAAAACATCCGTTTGTAATTTCATTCTCGAGTTGTTACCAGCTTCTATTAATTTCCAATTACTGTTTACCAGCGCTCCCTCCCCAAGGTAGAAATCTCGCTGTATGCCTGATTTGCTTCCATTTAATACCGGGTATATGCTTATTCCGTCCAACGGGTTCTCGGGTGCTTCTGTAATTCCGGCTATATCCAGCAAGGTTGGTAAAACATCTACATACCCGGTTACCTGCTCCATAGTCTTTCCTCCTTTTAACTTTGCAGGCCATTTTATAATGGCCGGTGCCCTTACGCCTCCTTCCCATTCGGTAAATTTAGACCCTTTCAGTTCTCCGGATGACCCGGGAGAATCCGGGGCATACCCGTTGTCACTAAAGAAAAGAACGATGGTGTTATCTTCTATGTTCAATGTTTTCAATATTTCTAAGACCTTCCCAATGTTCTCATCTAAACTCCTGACCATGGCTGAATAAGTTTGCTTTTTAAGATCGTCTTCTCCGCGAGGTTTTAATAGGTCTTCTTCTTTTACTTGAAACGGCCCATGAGGCGCATTAAAAGCCAAGTACATAAAGAATGGGTTTTCTTCCTGACTGTACTGCCTAATCCTTTTTACCGCCTCATCCGCAAATAAGTCTGTCGCGTAACCTTCATCATAGCTTGAATTAAAATCATTATGCCAATCTAATTCGCCCTCTCGTTTATGCGTAAAATAATCGATCGCTCCATTTAAATGACCATAGAAATGGGTGAAGCCCCTATGTAAGGGATGATATTTTAAGGAGGCATGTCCCAGATGCCATTTTCCGATAATTGCCCTGTTCTTATAACCTGCTTTAGCCAGATATTCGGGCAAAAAGGTCTCGTCAGTGTTCACGCCAAATTTAGACCAGGGTGGAATAACGGTTTCTCTTAAACCAAACCTGTCCGGATAACGACCGGTCATCAGTCCGGCACGGGTAGGAGAGCAGACTGCCGCCGTATAGAATCGGTTTAAGCGAATTCCGTCTTTTGCTAACTGATCGATTACAGGGGTTTTGATGGTGCCGCCCAGATATCCTAAATCTCCCCATCCCAGATCATCTGCCAGAATAATTAGAATATTAGGTTTTTTCGATTGCGCCATAAGCATGATGACGTGCATGCATAGCAATACGATTAGTAATGTTATTCTTTTCATATGATCTGACTTAAGCAAATACAATTTCAGTTTTCCTTCTTTCTCTACTTTAAAAGTAGAGAAAAGTGGAATGAATTGCTAATTTTAAATAAGAGGAAAAACCGATGAGGAGGCTGCAGAAATCGAGGAGGTATCCGTTGACTTCATTCAAGTCCGTGCAGATTTAGCAAAGAAGAACTGAACAAAATTCCATTAATAGATAAAAAGCCATCTCCTTTACTATCTGCAAGTCGTTTTCGATGGCCTGTATCAACAATAATCGATATTAAAATGTAAAAAAAGAAAACAGATTTGTTGCTTTTATAAGGCAATTAAATTAAATTCGTGTCAACTAACCGATAAAAACCCCGTTAAACTGACTAAAAGATATGTTTTTAAAAGAAATATTCCATTTTTATGTCAGTAAACAAGAAAATGTCGGACATCGATATCTTCCTAAAACTAAAATCGGGCAATACTAAAGCTTTCGAGCTGATTTATCATAAATATTGGTCCGCACTTTTTGATCAAGCCTATAAAAGATTTGCTGACGAAGAAATTGTTAAAGAATTCATACAGGAATTGTTTACAGAATTGTGGCAGAATAGAGAGGTAATACAAATTCATACCTCCCTTTCGTCATATTTACACCAGGCCTTAAAATTTAAAATATACAACTACTACAAATCACAGCAGGTACAAGACCGTTATAGACAATTCATCTATAAGCATCATGGGCCCCATTCAACAAATAATTTAACAGAAGAGCGGATAAATTACATCGACCTACATCAAGCCTTAAAAAAAAGTATTGAAAAATTACCTAATCAAACCCGGCGTGCCTATAAATTAAAGCAGGAAGGCGGGTTAACCTATCCTGAAATTGCTGCTGTTCTAAAAATATCAACCAGTACTGTAGAAAAACATATTATCAAAGCACTTAAAGTAATCAGGAAGGAGCTTAAACACTTCATTTGGCTATTATTTACCATCTTGTTAAAATAATCGAAAAAAAAGTAGAGGTACTATGCCTGTTAAATTTACTATTAATTGTATTTACATCCCGAATGGATCAAAATAACATACATAGAGCAGAAGAAAACCAGATGTCCCGGCGTTTTGAAGCTTGGTATAATGCAGCAGATCACTGTAAAGCATATACCGAAACACTTTCTGCACAAACAAAGCAAGCGCTTGGCAATGATATGTTATTCCAGATCAAAACACGCGCAAATATATCGTCCCCGAAGAAGTATAAACCTTCGAATCAAATGCTTTGGTGTGCCGCTACTGTTATTTTATTATTTGCGGTCTTTGTATTCTTACAAAATGGTCCTACCATAACATATACAACAGGCTATGGCGAGATCAAAATGATTCATTTACCCGACGGATCGCAAGTAAAATTAAATGGCCATTCCCGTTTATATTATCGTAAAAGAAATTTTAACGCCCACCGGGAAGTTTGGTTAAATGGTGAGGCAAGCTTTGTTGTTGTACATAAGCAAAACAATCAACGGTTTAGCGTACATGTATCCGACAGCACCTCTATTGAGGTCCTAGGCACAGAATTCAATGTGCAAAATAGAAACCAAACTTTGATAGCATTACGCGAAGGTAAAATCAATTTTCGATGTATTAGTAAACAAGACAGTTATAAAATCGAGATGCAACCGGGGCAGCATTTTATGCTGGCTAAAAACAGTCGTGATTATCAGCTGAAAAACGATGTTGCCATCGATGCGTTTTTTCTTTGGCAAAAGCACAAGCTATTACTTAGCAACAGCACACTTAACGAAGTGATTTCCGTATTAAAAGCAACTCAAGGTGTAGAAATCGTCCTAAAAGATGACAGGTTACTAAAGAGAGATGCTTCAGGATCTATGCCCTTAAATGTGGATATTGAAGAGATGATTTCTAACATTGCATTATTATACGATCTGGATATTAAGAGAATGAACAATCGATTCTTATTTCAGTCAAAGCAACACATTACACACCAATAGGAGTCGATAAAAGCCATCATTATTGCAAAAAGCTACACGCATTTTTGTGCGTAACGGCTCTTTATTGTCTTTTTTTAACATTCAAACCCACAAACATGAGATCATTACTAATCAACATCATTATGCGCTGCTAAGCCAACCGTCTAATTAGCAACAGAACAGGTAAGATTGACCTTGTACTACCCAAATCAGTAATATCCATTTCTGGTTAATGAAACCGTTTTGCCTTTTAACAAACAATCCTAAAACAAATATTATGGCTCGTAAAATTCTAAAAATCATATGTCTAACAATGGTATTGAGTGTGTTTATGCCTCCAAAGCTCATAAAATTGATGGCAGCTAGTTCTGAATCCTTCAGCCCTTCTTTTCAAACGGTGAGTCTCGAGGAGGCTTTAAAAAAGCTGGAAGAAAAGTTCCATGTCTCCATTGCATATCGTAGCGGATTATTAAAAAATAATCAGATAGATATGTCCGTACTTCAGCATGCATCCACGATCGAAGCAGCCTTATCGAGCGCATTAGCAGACCGAAAGTTAAGCTTCAAGAAGAACAATGATCGGTTTTTCGTCATTATCGAAAAAAATATACCGAGCCAGGTAGCTGCCGTACAATCAAAGCCGGTAAATGTACAACAGCGAAGCGTACGTGGTGTAGTGACAGACGAGCAGGGGCAACCCATTCCATTTGCAGCAGTGAAAATAAAGGGCACTACCTTGGTAACGAGTACAAACGAAAAAGGCCAATTTGTTATTAATAATTTACCCCCTGATGCAATTTTAATCATTACCTATATGGGATACAGACCAACGGAAGTGCCTGTGTCCGGTAAAGCCGAGGTAAACCTACAAATGGAACCGGTAGCTGCAGAGTTAAATGAGGTAGTGGTAGTAGGTTACGGTGTACAGCGAAAAGAAGAATTTACAGGTTCTGCAACCCGCATAGGAGGAGAAAAACTGGCCGATCAACCCGTTCAGAGTTTCGACCAGGCATTAGCCGGCAGGGCATCGGGTGTCAATATAGCGCAACCTAATGGTGTATTAAACAATGCTCCCGTTATCCGTATCAGAGGTGTTAACTCCATTTCTCAAAGTTCTTATCCACTTATTGTGGTGGATGGAATTCCGATCAATGCAGGAGAAAGTGTCTCATCGAATGCCAATGTTACTAATAACCCTTTAGGAGATATCAATCCGGCGGATATCGAATCGGTTAATATATTAAAAGATGCGGCCTCCACTTCCATTTATGGTTCCAGAGGTGCCGCAGGTGTCATGATCATTACCACTAAAAGAGGTAAAACCGGCAAAGCACGCGTAAATTATGAGGGATGGACGGGCATATCCAACCCGGTAAGACTGCCAACAATGCTTAATGCTGCTCAATTTATGGAGATAAAAAACGAAGCTGTACTGAATTCGAAGATTTTAAGTGGGAACGCTGCTAACGACAATGTCGCGAGTGCGTATTTCTTCCCCACTTATAAGGAGGATGGATCATTAGTGGACACACGCTGGTATGATGAAACTTATCGCACCGGTTTTTCCCATAATCATAGTCTTAATGTGACCGGGGGTTCAGAGGATACCAAATATTTCTTTTCTACCAATTACTCAGATCAAAAAGGCTTTATCCGAAATAACGAATTTGACAGAATTGGCGTGCGTTTCAATGTAGATCATAATTTAACGAACTGGTTAAAACTAACAGGAGGAGCTAATTATACGCGCAGTAATAATCAATCTCCCAACACGGGATCACTCCGGGGGAACGCTTTCTTACTCACCGGTATTGCTCGTTTAGCTTGGCTAACGGCCCCCAATGTTAGTCCGTATAATCCCGATGGCACTTACAATATAGCTAGCAATACCAATTCGATGGGGATGGGAAACAATACAGTAGTTAGTAATTTCTATAATCCTACCGCCTTATTGGGTTTGAACCGATACGATGCACAGAATGATCATATTATTGGAAATGTGGGAGCTACGGTAACCTTGTTGAAAGGCTTAGATTTCAAAACAAGTTATGCATTGGATTGGACTAAAGTGGAAAACAAAACATTCGAAAGTGCCCTACACGGACCGGGTTTTACCCCTCAAGGTAATGCTGTCAACACAATTAACAATATCAACACCTGGAATTGGAGCAATACGATGTCCTTCAGGAGAGCTTTTGGTCAGCACAACCTTTCCTTATTAGGTGGCTATGAAGTGCAGCATTTTTATTTCAATCGATGGGGTGCTACCCGTACACAGGTATCCGATGAGTATTATGAAAATTTTGAGGGAAGCTATGGACGTATTATACCCTTTGGAAGTATGCTAGATGCCGAATCTTCGTTGATCTCTTATATTTCGAGGATAAACTATGATTTCGACAAGCGTTATTTTTTAACGATCAACTTCCGAAGAGATGGTAATTCCATACTCGGAGAAAAAACAAAATTCGGAAATTTCGGCGGGGCTTCCATTGGCTGGACACTTTCAGAGGAGAATTTCTATAAAGGGTCTTCTCTAGCGGAAACCTTAAACAGTATAAAATTGCGTGGTAGTTGGGGGCGGGTAGGAAATGCCAATAATCCAAACAAGTTTGCCTCGCTCAATCTTTATGAATCGGCCCTGTATGGAGATGCGCCTATGTTAAACTACTATCAAGCCGGAAATAGCGGTTTGGAGTGGGAAACCAGTGACCAGACCAATATTGGAGCGGACTTAGGTTTTTTCAACGACCGTTTGCAAGTAGAAATGACTTATTTCTATAATAACGTAAATGGATTAATTCTCAATGCTCCGCAAACGCCGTCGAAAGGAATACCCAATAACGGCATTATGTTAAATGTTGGCTCTATGTACAATCGCGGATTTGAATTCACCTTCAATGCCCGTGTTTTAGAACAAAACGGTTTTACCTGGAATTCATCGTTTAACTTTACAACGATTAAAAACCGTGTTACAGCCTTGGCAGAAGGCAATGCCGACATTGTTGGTTCTACCAGTACGGCGGCAGAAGCCACTAATATTACCCGGGTTGGCTATTCCGTTGGAAGTTTATATGGAGCCAAAACGGATGGTGTAAATCCCGAAACAGGACAGCGTATTTTCATCAACCGCGCCGGCGAGCGGGTGCAATATAGTCATGCGGTGGCTGCGGGCGAAAGCAGATGGACCTATCTGGACGGTTCACCTGCTCAGGCAATTTCGGGCGCCGACTATTACCTGCTGGGAAATGCCCTTCCAACCTGGTATGGTGGGTTTGACAACACACTTCAGTATAAAAACTTTGACCTCAACTTAAGTTTTGTATATTCCGGTGGTAATTATATCCAAAATGGCACCAAAGCTACCCTGCGCGATCAGCGCTTCTGGAATAATTACACCGAAATCTATGATCGGTGGACAAGCCCGGGCCAGCAGACAGATATCCCGCGCCTCGTGTATGGCGATGTTATTTCAAACGGCTCATCTTATCCCATATCAGAAAATGTGGAAAAAGCAGATTTTCTCAGATTGCAAACCGCGTCATTGGGCTATCGGCTTCCGACAAAACTGCTGGGCAAATCCGGCATTAGTTCGGTGCGTTTTTATGGTCAGGTGTTCAACGCATTCATCATTACAGGCTATAGTGGTTCTGACCCGGCACTTTCTTCCAATGGTAACGACAATCTAACGCCGGGCGTTGATAAAAATTCTGTACCACAGGCACGCACTTTCACACTCGGTGTCAACGTAGGCTTCTAGCAAGACCTCATTTTAAAAAAAAGCGATAAAATTATAGGTTATGAACAATAAAAAATATAAGACTTTAAAACAGGGTATTCAATCAATCATGATTACCGTGCTATGCTTTATTTCTTGCAGCGAGCAGGAATACCTGCATCCGGATCCCACTACTTATATTCCGCAAGAACAAACATTTGACACCCCTGAACGTGTACTGGCTTTGGTAAATGGATTATATCGGGGTATGAAAGACCAGCAATTTTATGGCGGTCGTTATTACATTTACTGCGAAGTACGAGGTGAAGAATATATTAATAGAACCGCCAATCTTTTTACGGCTTTTGATTCCTGGAATCATACCTTAAATGCCGGTTCCAACGAAGTGCAAAACCTCTGGGCTGCAGCATATCGTACCATTAATTTATGCAATGTTTTTTTACAGGGATTAGTTGACAATGCAGATAAAGTAGATCCCGAAGCAGCTACTGCATACGCTGCCGAAGCTAAATTCGTGCGGGCAGTTTCTTATTTCGCCCTGGTAACCCTATACGCAAGACCTTATATCGAGAACAATGGCAATGCGCCGGGTTTACCCTTACGTCTACTGGCCGAAACTTCCTCGGCCAACAATTCATTAGCCCGCAGTACAGTAGCCGAAGTATATGCACAAATACTAAAAGATCTCGATGAAGCCGAAACGGGCCTGCCGTTATCCTATGGTACGCCTCTACTCAATACCACGCGCGCTCACCGCAACACGGCCATTGCTTTCAAAACGCGTGTTTACCTTACGATGGGAAATTACAGTATGGTGATACAAGAAGCGCAGAAAATCGTTTCGGCCAATGCACCGTACCGAGCCGAAACAGGTGTTGCCCATGCGCTACAAGACGACGCTACTATTCCTTTTTTATCAAATAATTATACCACAACAGAGTCTATCTTTAGTATGCCCATGACTGATTTAGATTCTACCACCGGTCAATCGTCCATAGGATACAATCTCAATACCTCGCCAGGAAATTCGGAGTATAATTTAAACCCACTGGGCATCATTGCTGACACGGAGTGGCGCGAAAACGATCAACGCCGACTGTTCATTACCGGTGGAGCTACCAAGTATCTCAAAAAATACAGCAAGCCTTCTCCATTTTTAGATTATATTCCTGTGATCCGATACGCCGAAGTGTTACTTAATTATGCCGAGGCGGCAGCGCATGTGGAAGATCTTGATAAAGCACGCGATCTGCTGACATATGTTAGAAACCGAGCTGATGCATCTTATCAGTTCCCAACAAGTGCCATCAATAATGTAGACGCTCTGATCCAAACGATTTTACATGAACGCCGAATTGAGTTTTTAGGCGAAGGATTGCGTTCTAATGATCTGTTGCGTACTTTGCAGACTATTCCTGCAAAGGGCACTGCTCCAGCTGTTTCACCAACAGAAGAAGCCTATATTTTTCCCTTGCCCAATTCAGAACTATTAACTAATAAAGATTTATAAACAAGAAGAACATGATGTGTCTAAAAAAAACGATTACAAGGTGTTTCCTGATAACGTTGTCCCTTATCGGTGGATTGCTACCCTACCAAACCCTTCGGGCACAGAAATCGATAGCTACTCCCGTTGTAACAGGAAGTATCTCCGATTTCATCAAAAATCTAAAAGCGTACCCCGGTTATTTTAATTTCTATTATGATGAAAAAAATGATAAGATTTATCTGGAAATAGACAAGCTAGGGACTGAATTTTTGTATTACACCTCGCTTACCGATGGGGTAGGTTCCGGCGGGCCGGAAAGGGGACAGGCAACAGCAGTTATTGCTAAATTTATCCAAGTAGGCCAGAAGATCTTGCTGGTAGAGCCCAACTATGCTTACCGGGCGATAACCGATAATAAAGACGAGCAAAAAGCCGTAGAAAACGCCTTTGCTCAGTCCGTTATCTGGTCATTCAAAGTGTTGGCGGTAGGGCAGGGGAAAGTACTCATTGACCTGAGCCCGTTCTTGGTACGAGATAGTCAGAAGATAGCTTCCAGTATTGGGCGTAACAACCTTCCCGGTCTCCATATTGGTGCTTCACAACAGATGGGCCCGGCTTATAATTTTGATGAAAGCAGATCGGCCATCTATTTAGACAATACTAAAAACTTTCCAAAAAACACAGAATTCGAAGCCATCATCACTTTTACAGGAGGCAGCATCCAGGGCAGAGGTTGGGGGATGGGCCCCGGTATCGCGCCGGACCCCAATGCAGTTACCGTGAAGATGCATCAATCATTCGTGGAGCTGCCCGAAGCTGGCTATAAGCCCCGTAAATTTGATCCGCGCTCCGGTTTTAATATGTATAGCTACATGGATTTTTCTGCTTCCATGAAAGAACCCATCGTTAAACGTTTTACTCGTAGGCAACGCCTGGAGAAAAAAGACCCTACAGCCGCGCTCAGTGAGCCGGTAAAACCGATCGTGTACTATGTTGACCGTGGTGCGCCCGCACTGATCAAAAAAGCGCTCATCGAAGGAGGTGCCTGGTGGAATCAAGCTTTCGAGGCGGCCGGATATAAGAACGCCTTTCAGATCAAAGAACTGCCGGAAGGTGCCGATCCCATGGATATTCGATATAACATTGTCAATTGGATTAACCGTACCGGAAACCCCAGGGCTTTTTCAACCGGTATGTCCCATATAGATCCCCGTACCGGTGAAATTATTAAAGGTGTAGTGACATTGGGGGCAGACAGGCACCGGCAAGATTACCTGATTGTGGAGGGGCTTTTGCAGCAATATGAAGATGGAAAAGAAGTAAATGATGATATGCAGAACTTTGCGCTCGCGCGTATTCGTCAACTTTCCGCTCATGAGATTGGTCACACGCTCGGCCTATATCATAATTTTACTTCCAGCACGAAAAACAGGGCTTCGGTAATGGATTATCCCTTCCCTCGCTTTAGCATGGACAACCAAGGTAAAATAAATGTAGCAGATGCCTATGCCGTAGGAATAGGTGAGTGGGATAAGCGTGCCATTATCTGGGGATACCAAGACTTCCCCGAAGGAACCGATGAAAACAAAGCCCTCGATGATATTATGAAAGAAACCCTCGCTCAAGGGCATATCTTCATTCCCGATATCGGCGGTTATGTCCATCCCATCGCCAATCAATGGGATGAAGGTACCAATGCACCTAACGAGTTAAAACGTCTGTTGCAAATCAGGAATCGACTATTACAAAATTTTTCAGAGAAAGCCATTCCCGAAGGTGCACCCATGGCCACCTTGGAAGAAGTATTGGTGCCTATCTATCTCCTGCACCGTTATCAGATAGAAGCCGCAGCCAAGTCTTTAGGTGGTTTGTATTTTACCCATGCCCTAAAGAATGACGGACAAGTTATTACCAAACTCATTGAACCCCAAGAACAATGGAAGGCCTTTGATGCCTTAATCAGCACAATCCAGGCAGACGCGCTCTCACTGCCGGAGCAGCTAATACAGAAAATCCCGCCCCGGCCTTCGGGATATCCGCAGACCCGTGAAGTCTTTAACCGTTATACAGGCCCCACTTTTGATCCTATCGCCGCGGCAGAGACAGTGGCCAGCACAACGCTTGGTCATCTATTAGACCCTGCGCGGGCAGCCAGGTTAATTGAGTACCAAGGCAGAGACGATAAACAACCCGGTTTTATTCCCATGGCCGAAAGGCTTTTAGAGCTCACTTGGAAGCAACCCCTCGTTGACGGCTATAAGGGAGCATTACAAGCCATGGTAAATAATGTTACGTTGCAGTATTTGCTACAGTTGGCAGCCGGTAAGGAGACGTCCACCGTGGTGAAAGGGCAAGCTATTTATTTGATCGAGAACCTAGCCACCTGGATGCAAGATCATCTCGGCAATGCATCACCTGCTTACGCCTCCAATTTACGCTTTGGTTTAACTCAAATTAAGTCTTTCCGGGAAAATCCCTCAAAATTTGAAATCGAAGCCCCCATGCAAATGCCTCCCGGTGCTCCGATAGGCACGCCATCACTTCATTTTATAGACCAAATGTGTTCATTCAATTAAACGCTCAACATGAAGAAACAACAAATTAGCAAACGGGTATTCATTCAGGTCGTATTCTTTATGATACAGGTTGGATGTATAAATCCACTTTTCGCACAAAAGATCAATGCCAAGAAATTGGCTAGTTTAAAAAAGGAGCTTATCCTGGAAATTGATAAAGAGCAGAAAAGAAGCCAGGAAATGGTAGATATGGTCTTTAGTTTCGGCGAATTGGGTTTTCAGGAAGAAGAAACATCCCGCTATCTAACCGGGATTCTAAAGGAAAACGGTTTTTCCATCGAGCAGGGTATTTCCGGTATTCCAACCGCCTGGCTGGCAAGATGGGGAAATGGCAAGCCCGTTATTGCTATTGGCAGTGACATTGATTGCATACCTAAAGCCTCCCAAAAGCCCGGAGTAGCCTTTCATGCTCCCCTAGTGGAGGGGGCACCCGGACATGGCGAAGGTCATAATTCGGGTGTTCCTTTAAATATTACTGCTGCACTGGCCCTAAAAAAGATAATGGAACGCGAACACATCAGCGGTACCTTGGTCTTATGGCCAGGGGTTGCAGAAGAGCAATTGGGCACAAAAGCCTACTACGTACGTGATGGTTATTTCAAAGATATTGACGCTTGTATCTTCACCCACGTAGCAAACAACTTGGGGGTATCCTATGGCGACAGTGGCGGGAACGGCATGATTTCCGTTAAGTTCAATTTCGAGGGCGAAGCAGCCCATTCCGGTGGTGCCCCTTGGCGTGGAAAAAGTGCTTTAGACGCCGTAGAACTCATGAATGCAGGTTGGAATTACCACCGCGAACATATGGAGCCCACACAGCGTTCTCATTACGTGATAACCGATGGCGGCGATCAGCCAAATGTAGTTCCATCTAAAGCATCGGTATGGTATTATTTTAGGGAGAAAACCTATCCAAAGATCATGCAAATGTACGAAGATGGCATTCGGATCGGTGAGGGCGCCGCGAAAATGACCAATACCAAGATGACCTACGAAGTGTTGGGAAGCGCTTGGCCCGGACATTTCAATCAAACAATCGCCGAAACCATGTACAAGAACATTCAAGCAGTGGGTCTACCCACATGGAGCGCCCAGGATCAACAACTCGCCAAAGCGATACAAAAAGAACTCGGAGTTAAAGAAGAAGGAATGAACGTAGAATTAAGTAAACTCGGTATTCCCAATGCCAATCCATCCCTCATGGGCGGCGGGTCTGATGATATTGCTGACATTGCTTGGAATGTGCCAATCGTGGTGTTGCGTTACCCCTCCAATATTCCCGGTTTACCAGGTCATCATTGGGCTAATGCCATTGCCATGGCAACACCTATTGCACATAAAGGTGTTATCGCCGGGGCAAAAGTGGAAGCGCTTACGTTACTGGATATGCTAGTAGATCCACAAATTATTAAAGACGCTTGGACTTATTTTAATGAGGTACAAACCAAGGAAATAAAATATACGCCCTTGGTTTCAGAAAAAGATAAACCCGCTACTTTTCTGAATAAAAAAATAATGGAAGAATTCCGTCCGCTCATGAAAAAATACTATTATGACCCCAGCAAATACGGTACTTATCTTGAGCAATTAGGAATTAGTTACCCTACAGTAAGATAAAGTAGTTTATAAGGAGGCTGACCTGTGATAAAGGTAGTCTCCTTTATAACGCATTTTCATCAAGACTGAAGTTTAGGCTGAACGCTGCAGATACTAGACCCTAAAAAACACGTATTAATTCTTTGTAGGTATTTAGGAAGTTTCACCTATTGGCAATACAGTTTTTAGTTTCGTCAGCTGCGGATATTCTATCTACAAAATATGAAAAAGCGCGGGGACGATTTGGGCTTTTTTGTATACGCTTCACTGTTTTCCGGTATCTCCTACCTAAAAATAGAACCGATTAAGTTTGTTTCCGGCATGTTGACGAAGGTAATTGCACGATAGCTATTTACATTGCCAAAGATTGGGAAATGGTGGATGACATAATTGCATTTTGTTAGTTCCTGTGCAATTCTGTGAAAAGATTTTAAATACGTAAATTTGTGCATTTATTGAAAAAGTAAATTGGCTTTTTATCGCCTCGAAGGAATGTTGGAAGAGCTCAGAAATACAGACAAACAATGATATCAAAAGAAAGGATCGGTTATAACTACCTGAAATACCTGCTTACCGCAGCCTTTTCAGCCTTGCTAGTTATGGGGTATGCGCAGGAGGAAAAAGAACAGCAGGAAGAGAAGCAGCAAGCCACTGAAAAGCTAGACGAAGGGCAATCTACGCCTATGGGGTCCATCGATGTCGTACGTGATTACCGGCCGATGCTGGCCGATGCCGTAAAGATCCGTCGGAGTCCGGATATGAATATCAAACGCGAAGCACTTGAAATCGAGCTGCGCCGTATCGCTGCCGCCACGTATTTTGCACAGAACAAATTCAAACAAGCTTACTACGTTAAATTAATTGAACGCTACCCGGATGCTTCACGCAGCAATATCGATAATTTCCGGATCGGCTCCATCGCCTATTTAGCAGGCGAATACGAAAGAGCAAACTCTATTCTGGAGAAAGTGGCAGATCCGGATGCCTTTTATCAGGGCTCATTGATTACTTTGGGCCATATTGCCGTAGAAACCGGCGATAAGCAACGTGCACGGGATGTGTTCGTGAAAGCGTCCAGGCTGGATTTCGATCAGGCATTGAAATTGGATGGGCTGTTTAATTATGCTAAAATCTTATATGAATTAGACTCCGCCCAGGTTGCTCAGGAAGTCCTTCAGAAATATATCGCTCAGAAATATGCGGATCGTAAACCTGATGCTGAAAATACAGAGAATGTGGAAACCCTGTTGGCCGAGGTCTTGTCGGGTACGAGCAATTTCCATGCAGGGGTAGCTATGCTGGAATCGTTCAAAAGCAGGGGGCGGGAAGCCGATATGGTCTACCAAAAGGTAACGTATTACCGCGGACTGGAGTTTTATAATGAGCGCGCTTTCGAAAACAGCATATCCCTGTTCATGCGATCGGAAAAATTCCCAATCGATGCGGAAATGGCGGCGTTGGCCACGTACTGGAAAGCGGAGGCGATGTATGAAGTGCGTAAGTACAGAGAGGCGGTAGAAAACTTTTCCCGGTTCCTTCGGTTGCCCGCCGCCCGAAACACCAATGTATACAATTATGCAAACTATGGCCTGGCTTATGCGGCGTTTCGCAACGACAGCTTTAGCATAGCGGCCGATTATTTTGAACGCTTTTTGGCTGTCGAAGGAAGTTCGCTGGAGGAAAATATGCGTCATGACGTAATTGCCCGTTTGGGTGATTCGTATCTGTCCCTGCGTAATTACGACCGAGCCAACGAATACTACGACCAGCTGATCAACAGCAAAGCTCCTAATCAGGACTACGCGTTGTTCCAGCGTGGTATTATTCAGGGATTGCAGGGCGACAATGAAGCCAAACTCAGCACCCTAAGGTCCGTTATCGAACAATTCCCCGGTTCGAACTATGCAGACGACGTGGCTTTTGAGGTTCCATACACGTATTTCATTACCGAAGATTACGATGCCGCCATCGAAGGGTTGCAACAGATGATCGAACAATACCCCCGCAGCAGCTATGTCCCCCGGGCATTGATGACCATCGGGCTTGTTCAGTACAATAAAGATGAAACTGAAGCCGCGAAGGCCACCTTTCAGCGGGTGGTAGAGAAATATCCCACAACCGAAGAGGCAAAGCAGGCGCTGCGTTCCATTGAAAACATCTATCTGGATCAAGGGGATGCCTCGAGTTATATTCAATACGCAACCGGTGCCAATATCGGTGATCTGAGTACTGCGGAGCAGGATAACCTAGCTTTCCAGGTGGCCAATTCCTTGTTTACCAGGGGAGAGTACGGACCGGCTGTGGAAGCGATTAATGCATATTTTGATAAATTCCCAAAACCCATACAGGAAAAACATGCCCGTTATATCCGCGGGGTGAGTTTGTACCATACCGGGCACCCGAAGGAAGCCCTGCACGACCTAAACATTATCTTGAACGACTGGACGAGCCAGTATACGGAGAAGACCTTGCTAACGGTTGCTGCCTTATACCTGAGTTTGAAGGAATACAACGAGGCCATCGTGCATCTCAAAAAACTGGAGCTCGTTTCAGAATATAGAAAAAACTATGGCTATGCGGTAACTAACCTAATGATTTGTTATTTTGAAATCGGCGACTTCGAGCAGGTGGCCAAGTATGCGAAGTTGATTAAGAATTACGATCGGTCGTCTGAAGAGGACATTGCCAAGGCACACTTATACAGCGCACGGGCCATGCTGCAGGAAGGGAAAGTGGAACCTGCCATGGATGAACTGAATCAGGCGGCGTTGAAGAGCCGAACGGCAGTCGGCGCAGAGGCAAGGTACCGCATAGGGCAACTGCAGTATCAAGACAAAGAATACGACAAAGCACAGGAAACAGCCTTTGATGTGATCAACAACATGGGTGCATATGACTATTGGGTGGCCAAAAGCTTCATCCTGCTTGCGGATGCCTATGCGGGCAAAGGCGATAAGCTCCAAGCGAGGAAGACGTTGGAAAGTGTGATTAAAAACTATGAAGAAGATGATGACGTCATTCCTTCAGCAAAAGAACGTTTACAGAAATTGAAGAATAAGTAACAGAAATATTCCATTAATAAATGTTTTCATTGGCCGGATCTTATAAAGCATTCGGTCGAACCCAAGGTCATTTGAATAACAATTGGCGAAGTAGCAGATTCGGTCACTTCGCCAACGCATTGTAACATATAATCGTTTTAAACTTCCTCCAAAGTCTTAATGTCAAACTTTTTCATTTTTAAATAAGCGTCCAGTACTTTCTGCGATTTTTCAGGATCACTCAACAGTTTCGGTAAAACTGTAGGAACTACCTGCCATGACATTCCATATTTATCCTTCAGCCAACCACAATTTCCTTCTTGCCCACCCCCGGATGTCAATTTTTCCCAATAATGGTCAATTTCCTCCTGTGTGTCACAGTCAATAACAAAGGATACCGCTTCATTGAATATAAAATTTGGTCCGCCATTTAAACCCATAAACTTTTTTCCGTCCAATTCAAACGTTACCACCATCTGATTGTCAGCGATGATTTTTGAGTTTGGAAAAATTGAGCAATAAAACTTAGCTGCCTCTTGTGCTTGCCCGTCAAACCACAAGCACGGATAAATCGAATTTTTCATTTCAAATAAATTTTTAAAGTTTTGATATTGCAAATGTAGGATGCCGCAATACCTCAAAATAGAATGATCCCGACAAAATATCTTATTGCTTACCTAAGTTCAGATACGCTTTAGGTGTTAAATTTGTAAACTCCTTGAATGTTCTTATAAAGTGGCTTTGGTCAGCGTAACCATTATTAAATACGATATCAGTCAGCTGTTTAAACAGTCCGGTATTTAGTTGCTGAAAGGCAGAATTGAACTGGGCTATTCTTCGATATTGATCTGGTGAAATCCCTACCTCCTTTTTAAACATTCTCTGAAAAGTCCGTTCTGTTACAAAAATCTCGTTTTGAGCTTTTGTTAAAATCTGTTTTGAAGGATTTTCAGCAATTAGCTTCGTAGCATAATCAATAAGTTTATTGGAAATTTGTATTTTATTAATAAGACCGAAAATGAAACCATCCAAAATGGTCAACATTGCCTGAATGGATAGAGCATTTAGTAATTTTTCCTGTAGCTCACTCGCTACTTTGTAGTCTACTAAATTTAAGTTAATAGGATTGTCTGTAAATTCTTGGGCAGAAAAGCCAAAAAGGGCCTTTAAAGAAAACGGCTTAAAAAAGTAGGCAATAAGTGTAAAGTTGTCAGAGAATGTGATTTTTTCAGGAAGGACCGTCTGTCCAAAAAGAGTTAAATAATTTTTGGTGTTGTTAATCGTGCCTAACGTATTTTGAAAAAGTAGCGTCGGTTTGCCATTTGCAAAAAGAGGCAGCGAGAAATTGTCTTTAACATCATAATTTTCAATGATGAGAATTTCGTCAACATATTCGGCAATTTTTTGAGCCGGTTTTAATCTACTTCCTTTCAATTTTCAAACTTTGTTAATGCTTACAATTACGACATTTTATAAAACAGCTTGATATGTAACCTATGTGTGCTGCGGCCCCATGTGATAGAGAAGTACAGTCGACATCATCATGTATCTCAAAGATAAGAAATATGCAAGACCGTCAAAATAAGACGCTTAAAAAATATCTCACCGTTGAGAAATCTGCTAGGAGTGAAGTTACATCCGTCCCCATAAATCCGGTAATAAAACGTTGATATATTCCCTACGAAAAAGTCTTCATCAACTCTTCATAAGTAATCTCTCCTAGGGTGAACTTTTCCAGTGCCATATACCTTTTTTCCGCTAAAGTATTCACCCTATTATGACACTTTTCCACTAGTTCTTTTTCATTTGGTAACGGCTCATATATATGTTTGTTTTTAAGATACGCTTCATAGTACCTTATACCAAATATACGTTGTGACATCGCATCATGATGGATACCGTCCGGGTTGGCTGTAAGTCCTTCAGCAGTTACGTAATAGCAGTTTTTGTTATCCATTGCATATTTTTGCAGTTCTTCATTAATGAGTTTGTATTCTATACACCCTGCTCCAAATGCTACCTTACCCAAGTAATCGCCCAATGCGCCTATAATAAATGGAATACTAGGCGCTGATAACGCTCTTCTTATTTCATCAAATATCCGCGATATTTTCTCACGGTACACCCTGTGTTTTCCATCGTGACTATCACTTTCTCCCTGGTGCCATAATACGCCCGCTAATTCGCTATCTTCCATTGCGAATTTGGCTTCATTGATTGCATGGCGAAATAATGTCCCATCTGTCGACCACTCATCAATCGAGCTGCCTCCCTCTGCACATGGAATGAGACCAATTTTTTCTCCTTCATGATCGCTACACCATGCCTCTGCAAATGATGCCGACAAGCCCACGCCGGCAATTGGTCTGTCAAAATGAATAGGTTCAGTCATCATTTGCCATCTGCCATTTCGCAACATCATAATTCGCTCATTGTAAATCGAAGGTACTTCATGTGTAAATCCACGTCCTGCCATATTCGATTGGCCGATTAGTAAAAATGACTTCATTTCCATCTATTGTATAATATTTAAATGCTAAGCGTGTTGGGCTTCGCATTAAAAGCATAAATTGTTTAAGATTTAACCTGTCTTTATTTTTTTTCTGTGCTTCAATCCAAATTCAAGTAAAGCATCAATTACAGGCAACGTCTGTAGGGCATGGTCTGTAATAGCATAGGAAACCGTAACAGGTCTTGTGTTATTAACCGTTCTCGTAATCAATAAGTTTTGTTCCAGATGCAGTAATTCTTTCGATAAAATTTTAGGGGAAATCCCTACCACCATTTGCTGCAAGTCTTTAAAACGCATTTCACCGAACGATAAATTTCGAAGAATACAAATTTTCCATTTTCCGCCAAGCAGTTCAATCGCATCCCGCAATGCTAGCATGCTCTCTTTTGAAGGTTCTCTTTCATTACATTGCATATAGTTACTTTCCTAAAGGTAATGAATATCAAATATAAAGTAATTATCCAATAGTTTTGACGCTGAAAACTTAAAATATAAGAGTTATGAAAATAATAATCGTTGCAAATATCGCTGCAAATGGAAAAGTGTTGGTGTCAGATCACCCGCACCATCAACTACCACAGGAGACGATGGATTTTTATCTGAAGTTGGTCAATCAGATCGGGAACCTGGTTATTGGAGCAAGAACTTTTGAGAACTTTGAGAAGTTTCCCGATCATGTAAAAGCGTTATTCAAAAATGTCGAAATTGTCGTATTAGCTGATAAATCTTTTATTTCATCTACATATCCCGTAGTAAATAAACCTACAGAAGCAATCGACTATTTTTCGAAAAAGGGATTTACAGAAATTGCAATCGGGGGAGGAACAGGCACCTTTAATGCTTTCCTAGAGGGTAATTTTGTAACGGATATATATTTTAACATTAGTCCGATAATTACTGCCCACGGTGGTAGTCTCGGCACTGATAATAGCAACCTTAATTTAAGATTTAAGCTAGCCGGTTCCGAGCTCCGTGATAATTCCGTTCAGCTGCATTTGATAAAAAGTTGATTCTCTGATACAAATCTTACATTTTAACGCTATCAACTTTCGATACTAGATCATTAAATATACGTAAAATCCGGTAATCAGTTAAAAGTCTGCCGAAATGCCTGCGGCGATAAATTCGTCTTCTTCTTAAAAAGCGTGCTAAAGGATTGCGCATGCTCAAAGCCCAATGCATAGGCAATTTCGCTGACAGAAAGATTGGTCGTGGAGAGTTTTTCTTTAGCTTTCGCGATCAATTTTTCATGAATATGCTGCTGTGTGTTCTGTCCGGTATGAACCCGAAGCAGGTCGCTCAGGTAGTTTGGCGACAGGTTCATCTGTGCAGCAATATATTGTACCGTAAGCAAACCCTGTACCCCGTTGTTATAATAATCATCGATCAACTGCTCGAACCGGGTCAGCAACGCTGAATTATTATTTTTGCGGGTCAAAAACTGCCGTTCATAAAAACGGTTGGAATATTTTAACAGGCTCTCGATATGCGTCAGAATGATCTCCTGCGTATGCTTATCGATATGACGGCACTCCCTCTCAATTTTATGGAAGATCGTGATCAGGTCGTCTTCTTCCTCGGCCGACAGGTGCAGCGCTTCATTAACCGCATAATCAAAAAAACCGTAGTGATGAATGCTGTTCGCCAGCGTATGCCGTAGCAGGAAGTCCGGGTGAAAGATCAGGAGATAACCGGACCCGCATTCCATATTTTGCAGGTCCAGCTGTTGCACCTGGTTAGGTGCGGTAAAACTCAATACGCCTTTATCATAATCATAATGCTGCTGCCCGTACCTGATCTTGCCTTTGGCGTCGCGTTTGAGCGCCACGCAATAAAAGCGGTTAACGAAACCTTTCCAGATATCGTCTTCCAAAAAAACACTTTCCGCCAGATTGATCACGCTCACCTGCGGGTGGCGAGGTTCGGGCAATGACAGGAGTCGGTGAAATTCTGATATGGAGTTAATTGCGTTCATACACAAAATTAATCAATTAAACCCATACTAAATTCATCATAAGGCGTGCCCGTGTCCGTACCTAAAGGTACGATGCTTTCCAGTTGTGAAAGTTCTGCCTCCGTTAACTCAATGGTAGTCGCCGCCAGGTTTTGCTCCAGGTACTTTCTGCGTTTTGTTCCCGGGATCGGTAAAATTCCCTTGCTCATGATCCAGGCCAAAGCCAGCTGCGAAGAAGTTACGTTCTTTTCTTCAGCCATGGCTTCAATTGCCTTGACCAATTCAAGATTCTTATTAAACATCTCGCCTTGGAAACGCGGAATCGCTCTGCGGAAATCGTTCTCCGGCAGGTCATCGATGCTTTTGATCTGTCCCGATAAAAAGCCACGGCCCAATGGTGAGTAAGCTACAAACCCGATACCCAGTTCCTTTAATGTCGCTAACACTCCGCGTTCTTCCACCGTTCGTTCAAATAAAGAATACTCGCTTTGTACTGCGGTGATAGGGTGTACGGCATGCGCACGCTTAACCGTTTCAGACGATACTTCCGACAGACCGATATAACCTACTTTACCTTCTTTAACCAGCTCGGCCATGGCTTCCACCGTTTCCTCGATCGGCGTATTTTTATCCAGACGGTGTAGGTAATACAAATCGATGTAATCCGTATCGAGATTCTTCAGCGAACGCTCTAAAGATTTCTTTACATAATCCCTTTTACCATTGATGGCCCAAGTCACTTTATTGTTGTCATCGATCTCCCAGCCAAACTTGGTGGCCAGAATATACTGATCGCGTTTACCGCTGATTGCCTTCGCAATGAGCTGCTCGTTTTTCAGCGGCCCATACAGATCGGCAGTATCCAAGAAATTGCCGCCCAGCTCGAGCGAACGGTGAATCGTCGCGATCGCTTCCTGCTCATCCGCAGGCCCGTACATATGGCCTTCTTCAAAACCCGTCATACCCATACAGCCCAGGCCGACCATCGGCACAACCAAACCCTGGCTGCCCAATGCAATTTGTTTAATTTCCATGATCCAAAGGTCGGTAAACCAACTTGCGCGCGTGTATGCAAATCCCTGAAGCTTGTAAGCAAATCAAGGGATGATTTAGTGAATTCTTTGGAGAAACTGGCCGCGAAAATCCATCATCATCTGCATACCAGATTGCCTTGTCCAACGACATGCCATTTAACTCAACCATCAATGGGATACTTTTTGAGAGCATCGCTTTCAGACCTAATTACATCCGACGAGGAATTTTTACTTAAATTTACGGTGGTCTTTTTAGTTTATGCCAAATACCAAAGTCTATATTCCCTGGCTCGATAAAATCAGCGACTTCTACGATACTTTTCGGATCGGGAAGGCTGAGAATAATTTTTTTACGATTATGCGGATGGAAGACCAATCAAAAGATAAGTTATTGTTCATGCCGCTCTTTCGTGGAAATTTTTTTCGGCTTGTCATTTGCAAAACACCGGGGCTCCGATTCCTGTTGCCCGACGAAACCGTAAGTACATCCTCAAACTCTATCTATTTTGCGTATCCGGGCAAGATAGAAAGCTGGCAACGTGTGGAAACCATATATGGCTACCTCATTTGTTTTACGCCGGAATTTGCGGAAATCGACCCGCTAGGGCCGAGGTTTGAAAAAGACTTTCCCTTCTTCATGAACGGAGCCAATTCAATTTTAAGGGTATCGCAGGAAGATATGGATGCCGTAGGACATATAGCCGAAACGTTGCTCAGCGAGATGAAATCCGGTCATGCGGATAATTTTGAAATGATACAACCGCTGTTAAGGGTGCTGCTTATTAGTGTCCGTCGCCTGTACTATAAAGACAAAGAGGCAAAAACAGATTTTCAGTTAAAACAGGCATCCCTTATGATCAGGTTCAGGAAAGTGTTGGATAGTTATTCTATCGATGCACCAAGCAAAAGAAAAGAGCACAAACCAACCGTAAAAAATATTGCAGATGAACTACACCTCACACCCAGTCATTTGAACTTTCTTGTCAAGAAGTATACTGGGCACACCGCGTTGCACTATATCCATGAACAGATATTGCTGGAGGCAAAAAGCCTGTTGACACATACGGATCTTCAGGTATCGGAAATAGCTGACCTGCTACAATTCAATGAAGCACCTTATTTCAACCGGTTTTTTAAGAAAATGACGGGTATCACACCCACGGCTTACCGTGATGATGCCCTTCAACTCATACGGCGCCCACTCTAAAGCCAAAATCGATAAAAAGTCCAATCATCACCTGAATTGGTATAAGCGATATTCTTTTCATCCTCCCGAAATTTGGGCGATTACAATAAAGAAAAGAATGAGCAAATTAAATAAAAGCGGCGAAACAGCCGTACAGGCGTCTATGCTACCAGTCTATATCGTATCACTGGCTACTTTCATTATCATTTTTCAAGGCTTTATGGTCGCACCGCTACTACCCATGCTTTCCGAGCAGTTCGGTACTACTGTCCGTCACGTCAGTTTTATCGAACCTGCCTACTTACTCGGGTATGGACTGTTCACATTGGTATATGCATCACTTAGCGACCGCTTCGGTAGGTTCCGGGTTATCGTATTTAGCCTTTTTATGTTTTGCTTATTTACCTTGTCGACTGCTTTTGTAAACGGAGTCAACCAGATGATTTTCCTAAGGTTATTGACAGGAATTGGTGCTGCCGGTGTTGCTCCTACAACCATTAGTTGGATCGGTGATTCCTATCCTTACGAAAAGCGGGGTCACGCCCTCGGCATTTTTTTCGGCGCCATGGCAGGTGGTACGGCATTTGGAGCCACCACAGGGGCATTAATTACTTCCCTGATAGGTTGGCAATGGCTTTTTGCGGAAGTTGCAGCAATCGGATTGGCTATTTTGGTTCTGATATTGATGCAGCAAAAGAACATCTTCGGAAAAACCAAAGCTGCGGTAAAAAAAAGGGATAATACTATACTGTCTATTCAGCGTATTTTGTCGACCGGAAGGGCCAAGCGGACCTATCTTTATGTCATGTTCAACGGTATGTTCCATAGTGGTATTTTTGCTTGGTTGGGTTATTTCTTCTATAAGAATTATGGGTTGAACGAATTTCAGATCGGTCTTGCCTTATTAGGTTATGGTATTCCGGGGCTGTTGTTGGGTCCATTGTTGGGCAGGTTAGCTGACCGCTACGGAAGAAATAAGATAATACCTGTGGGCTTAGCGCTAAGCGGTATAACCGTGCTGCTACTAAGCCAGAATTTCAGCCTTGCCGCATCCCATGTTTTAGTAGCATTGCTATCTTTAGGATTTGACTTATCCCATCCTTTGTTTGCTGCCATTGTCACTACATTCAGTTCCAAAAAAGGCATTGCTACCGGACTTTTCGCTTTTTCCCTTTTCACAGGTTACGGTCTGGGAAGTCTCGTATTGAGCCTGATCGTCAATATCGGTCTGGATAGAGCATTTCAGCTATTTGGCGCTAGTATTTTGATAGCAGCAGTTTGTTCGATATTTGTTTTTAGAAATGAGAAGTAATAATAACTTTCTTCTCCATTTAAAATCTTGCTTAATGCCCCTAAAAAGCTGAAATGGATAGGAGTTGGAACGTATCTGATTCCGATTTAAACTATTTGGTAATAATAAGTAAAGAGATAAAAACTGATAATATTATAACTCCTTTCTGATTTTCTCTTTATGCTTTTTACCCCAAACTTCCATTGGCCTTATAATATCGTGAAGCGAAAATGTATAGTCTACAACGGAATATTCGATTTTAACCGGGTATTCGTTCACGAGGGTTCTTTTAATCAAAAAATTATCCTCCAAATGTTTCAACTCTTTCGACAAAACGCGATTTGTAATTTTCGGAATAGAATTAGCTATGTCATTAAAACGCTTGTTACCCTTATAAATAGATAGGATGATTGGTAATTTCCATTTACCACCAATTACATACATTGTATCTTGTACCGCCCTGATATTCTCTTGAAACAGGTTTTCTTCTTCATTTGTCATAAATTAAGTATCCTTTTGTATACAAGTATCAAATGTATACTTTCTTGCTAATATATTTGCACTATTAGCTAAAAGATAATTGATAATGATTAGAAAAGATGATAAAGAAATTCTTGTTTCCATGGTGGAAGCAATGACAAAATCTACATCAGGATTAGAAAGCACAAAAAATTGGGCAACAAATGCCTTATGGTACGATATCCCACCTTTTGCTTCGCGCGGTATTCAACCTGCTATAAAAAAATTTGATACTACTTTTAGCAACTTTAAATCGTGTAAAATTTCTATTCTTCACACGGACACATTTCTAAGCAAGGATATTGGCATTGTATGCACCATTCAAAAAGCAGAAATTGTACTCGTAAATGATGTTAAGAAGACCTTATTATTCCGAGAAACAGACTGTTTCAAAAAAGACGAAAAAAATGAATGGCTTTTAATTCACCAACACACTTCTGTTCCGAATGGAGGAGATTGGGACGGGAGTATCGTTACAGAATAAAAGTTAATTGCATAATGGTTCCACCTCACTTATAATGAAATATAAAGATTAATTGGTAAATTCGCTTAAAGGTGATCGTTAGAAACTATGCCCCTTAATACTTTTCCTGAAAATCTGAGCCAGAACAAAGAGCTCTCTATACGTATCGTTTCTCCGGAGTTCGGCCATATATCATCAGAGATGGCGGTTCAATACGGTTCTGCTCAACGGTTACCTTATTATTTCTTTCTTTTCGTGCTGCGCGGGAACAGCCAAGAGGTCATAGACGGGAAAACGATCGAAGTAGGCGAACATGAGCTTTTTTTTGCGTTACCCCACCAACTTAGGCAACTGCCTACAACCGGCCATAGCGCAGACTATTATAAATTGGGGTTTGACGATGGGTGCCTTTCGCGATTGCCGAAAAAGTTCCCTTTTTTGCTCAACCCTCTGAACCGGCAAAAAATCAGTTTTCCACCCGATGCTGCACTTAGACTTCGGAATACGTTTAAGATTTTGAACGAACTGCTACGTACTGCCGAAAATGATCCGGAGCTGATTCTGGCTTACCTGAACAGCCTGCTTACAGAAATAAACGCCGCTTATTATGCATTACATAACAAGCACACGGCAGCGGGTCTTGATAAGTTTTTAGGGTTCAAACTATTTGTAGAAGATAATCTTACTGATCAACCTGCCATCACGGAGATTGCCGATAAGCTGGCCTTAAGCACAGATTGTTTGTATAGAATCGTAAAACAGCATTCCGGCGTTTCACCTAAGGAATTCATCACAGATCGTTTGATCATGGAGGCCAGACGCAGAATGTATAATAACCAAAATACATCTGTAAAGGAACTGGCATTTGAGCTCGGCTTTAATGACCCGAGTTATTTTTCGCGTCTGTTCAAAAAGGTAACCGGTAAAACGATAGCCGCTTTTTACCGGGATTTGTCCTTGTAAAAGCGGTTTTTGTCCGAATCTTACTAGTACATTAGCCGCACTTTTGTCCAAAACGATTTAATTATGGACAAACAATTTGGTAAAATATTGCTAACCGGTGCAACCGGGTTAGTTGGGTCAAGGCTTTTGCCTCGCCTTGTTAAAGCGGGATATGATTGTTTTGCACTGGTACGTGGCAAAGAAGTCGCGACCGGAGTAACGGCTGTGCAAGGCGACTTGTTTGATCCGGCGACACTTCAAGAAGCTGTAAAAGACACCGTAGCTGTTATTCACCTGGCAGCCGTGTTCCGGTCAACGGATATGGACCTGATCTGGAAAAGTAATCTGGAAGGTACTCGCAATCTCATTGATGCCGTAAAAAGCAACGCCCCTGATGCCCGCTTCATATTTGCAAGTACCAGCCATGTTTATGATATAAATAGCCCGCACCCCGGTCGGGAGGATGATGCGCTTAACCCGCAACATGCCTATCCGGCCAGCAAAGTTGCTGCAGAAAAAGAGTTGAGTGAAAGCGGATTGAACTGGTCTGTTCTGCGCTTCCCATTTGTTTATGGGGATGGTGACGGCCACCTGGAAGAATTGCCTAAACATGTGGTTGCTGCAAAATTTCATCCGGCTATGCGGATGAGCACCATCCACCATCGCGATATATACACGGCTATCATCATGGCTTTGCAAGGGATCATGGACGGGCGAGTGGTCAATATCGCAGATGAGGCCCCAACGACATTATACGAGCTCTTGCAGCTTGTTGGCGAAACGATGACTTCATCCGCAGAGCCGTTGATAAACCCTTGGTATCTTCATGCCGATGCCTCGCTGGCCCGTAGCTTGGGCTTTCAACCTTCGATAAGAACCGTTTATCAGGCGGCACAAGCAAACCTGCTCTGACAAATACTTGATCTTCTTTTGGTCGCGCCGGAATTACATCCGTGTTTCACCGGCGCGTAACCTGAGCTATTTCTGCACATAACTATCCTACCAGATTTGACTACCCGCATATGAGCCGCTATGGCAAACCCTTGTCTCCTTGCATTATTTTAAGTTTCAATGTTCGGGCGTGGATTTAAAGTTTGCGGCGGGCTCGGGAGGTTGGTTCAGCAATTCAGTTGGGGCATAGCCAAAATGTTTCTTAAATGCGTACGAAAAGTGCGACAGGTTTTCAAAGCCTGTTTCGTAACAGACGTCAATCGGGCGCTTCTGTTTTTCCGTAAACTGATAATGCGCCAGTTCCAGCCGCTTTTGCGTGAGCCACCGTTGTGGGGTAGTATGAAACACTTTGCTGAAGTCTCTTTTAAAGGTAGTGAGGCTTCTCCCAGTCAGGTAAGCGAATTTTTCCAGGGGAAGGTTAAACATAAAGTTCTTTTCCATATAGTCGGTCAGATCAATTTTTCCCGGTTCTTCAAAATTGGTCAGTATGTTGTCTATGCTTTTGTCAATCGCCCTCAGGATACTAATGGCCTCCGTAATTTTTAATGACGCGATATGCTCCGGCAGCTCGTTCATTTCAAAATACGGGACCAGGGAAGATAAACAACTTTCCAGCAGCGGATGATTGTTGAAATGATAGATTTTCGGCGGTTCCAAGATTTTGGCAACTCCATTCTGATTGGCATAAAAACCCCTTAAT
This sequence comes from Olivibacter sp. SA151, assembly GCF_054130995.1. NCBI lineage: Bacteria > Pseudomonadati > Bacteroidota > Sphingobacteriia > Sphingobacteriales > Sphingobacteriaceae > Olivibacter > Olivibacter sp. SA151. The sequence continues at coordinate 1,805,002 of NZ_CP096391.1, forward strand.
CTCGCTGTGGAAAGATGCATCACGACTGTCTGATGCGGTTTGCCGTCTTTGGGATAATTAATGATGGTTGCGAGCTGGTTTCTTGGAATCAGGAAAATATCACCCTCTCTAAAAATATAAGTCGCATCTGCCAGAACAATTTTTGTTTCGCCCGAAATGAACCAGATTAGCATATGGTGCTCAAACAGAATGTCTGATTTGAAAAACTTATCCTCGTAACAGGAAAGTTTGATATCATCCGTTATGTATTTGGCTTCGTATTGCATAGCTGTTTCTTATTGTAATCCCGTACGGAAAAATTACTGTAAAAGTAAAGAATATCAGTTAATCTACTTTGTTTAAAAGTCCTGTTAAACTTTCGAAGAAAGGCAGACAGATTTATCTTTCAACGTTTTTATTCCCTTTAGTTTGATATTAACTCATTGGAAAAGAGATGCCGCTGGTTTCTTCGCTCCATTTCCACAGGCGTTTGGCATCAGCTTCGTCCAACGAATAGCGTTTTACGCCCCGAGATGGCCCGCTGTCGGATGCTAACGGTGCAACATCTGCATCCTCACAGTACACACCACCAATATTATCAAGCAAAGGCGTAGTGGCACACCATACCGTTGTGGCAGCACCCTGCGGTATCGTTTTGAGTGAAGCCAGGACTTCGGGCAACATATTACCCTGTTCGTCCACAAAGCCCATTTTTACAAATAATTCCAAGGGTGCTTCTCTTCCAAGTTCAGTTCCCGCAATGGAACCCGGATGCAGGCTGTATGCCCGTATATTGAAGGCTTTGGCCCGATTGTCCAGTTCAAGCGCGAACAAATTACTAGCCGTTTTAGATTGACCATACGCCTGTAATGTTTCGTATGTACGATGCTGAAAGTTGGGGTCATCAAAATCGAAGGTTCCGAACTGGTGACCGTGGGAAGATACATTGATGACCCTGGCACCATTCGCTTGTTTGAGAGCAGGCCATAGCTTTGCTGTTAACCGGAATTGTGCCAGGTAATTGGTCGCCAGTTGTGATTCAATACCATGGCTGTTGTGGCGAAGCGGTACCCACATAATGCCAGCATTGTTGATGAGCAGATGCAGAGGCCTGCCAGAGTCCAGAAACTTTTGTGCAAAGGCATCAATAGAAGCCGGATTCATCAGGTCCATCGGCTCTATTTCGACATTGGCGATTCCATCCAGGTTACGTTTTGCTTTTTCTACATCTCTTGCCGGTACGATGACAGTTGCCCCGGCCTGTGCCAATGTTTTGGTGGTTTCCTGACCGATACCTGTGTTACCACCTGTTATAACGGCGATTTTTCCTGAAAGGTCAATACCTTTGATGATGTCTGCTGCTGTTGATTCCGCGTTGAAGCCCGAGCCTATTGGCTGTTGCAATGCTCCCTGATAATTGTTCTTTTCCATCTTTTAGAAATTTTATTCGTTATTGATGAAACAAAGGTAAACAGGCAATCAAAGTCCGGCTTTGTTCAAACGTCCGAAGTTGCTTTGTTTAAAAGTCCATTGTTTTTGATGGCATATGCAAGAGTAAGTCATCGGCTTTCAATACAAAGGGCTTACAGATATCAAGTACATTATAGAATGTATTGCCAAAACGTTAGAGCCTGAATATGACAGCAGCTTTTCGAAAAAGCAAATGGAACTCTATAGACAGCTCTATCATACATTTCCAATTGCGAATACACCGTATTCGCAATTGAGTTGGAATCAATATAAATTATTATTGGGCCTCGATACCGATGAACAGAGAGAGTTTTATATCGCTGAAAGCATCAAAAATAACTGGTCGGTACTTCAGCTGGAAAGGCAGATTTATAGCAGTTTATACGAACGTCTTTTGATGAGCAATGATAAGGAAAGTGTTCTGGCTGTAGCAAGAAACTGAATAGGAAAGAGCTGTATTTTCGAAGAGCAATGGCGAATAGTACACAATTAAATTGCAAGCTATTTGTTTATTTTTTTTGCTAAAAAAATTAGATTTTGTATATTCGTGCCATACCTAAATCTGAATGAGCCAAAGTAAATCGCAAGCGAATCAATATGATAAGATTATAAAGGAGAATCTGGAAATGACCTTGCCTGTCATTGTCCGAGAGGTTCTTGGAAACAATGATGGATATACCATTATCAAAGAGATTATTGAGGATATAAAATTTAAGACAGAAGGCGAATTCGCTGAAAGTCGATACTTCAAACAATTACGTATATTTGTACAGTTGCGTAGCAATATAGCAACTCAATTTGAAAAAGCTATGGAAGCAGTAAGTAAGTTTTTTAAAGAAGAAAGGGATTTTCTTTACCGTAGAGGTGAGGCAAGAGGAAAAGCAGAGGGTGAGGTAAAAAAAAGCTATGATGTGGTGGAGAACCTTATAGTAGACTTTGGCTTTACAGATGAGCAAGCGGCGAAGGCGGCCAAAGTTTCGATAGACTTTGTCCAAAAAGTTCGTGCCGATTTGGCCAAGAAAAAGCACTAAAGGATATTCCATTAATAGATATTTAAGCCATTCCTTTCAAAGAGATGGCTTTTCTGTTTTATATGCTAAGGCGCGACAGCCAGTTCCTACCACCGGCCGCCACACTTGAAGTGTTGATTCTCGTTCTGCTACGATACCTTTCTTCATAAAAGTAATAACAGCATAATGTTTAAGTAATAATTGAACAGTTTCTTTGGTAAATCAACTACCCTATATGACGGCTAATTGTCCTGTAAGACCATTTGTGAAAGGGGGGATATTAAGTGAGATTGCCCGGATCGGATAAAGTTCTATTTACATGACTTTAAGAAAAATAACATTAAATCTGCTTTTGGCTTTATTGTCACCCATCGTATTGCATGTGGGCGCTTTACAAGGTATTTTCAAAGCGCTGATATCGGGTAAATATGAAACGAACGGACAACAGTTCGCATCATTTTATGAATACTTAACTTCTATTTATGACTATGGGGTCTTTTTTCTGCTTTATTTTGTTTGCTTGATTTTCCTTTTATTGCCTTTCCAATTGATCAAAGATCACGAGCGGAAAGCAGGTAGAAGCTATACTTTTTACAGAAAATTCCTTACGCTATTCGTATTGTTTATGTTCTACATTGTTATGCTGGGTTGCTTTGTAATGAATCTATTTGTGACAGATTCCTGGTATGTCAATTTGCTCTATCCGGGTTTGGCAGCTTTATTTAGTCTTGTATTTACGTCACTTACTTACTTTTTCATCGATCGGCATGAACAAGACTATAGGATTTCAAAAGAAGCTTAACTATGAATCAAGGTACCGCGTTAGGATTAACGCGGTAGCCAACTGAAATGATAACGTCTAAATTATAATGTATCCTATCCCTCTCCACCTTTCGATTTCCCTCTACTTGAACTGTTCGGAATTTCCGAACAGTTGACTGTTCCTCCAGCTCTTGATTCGTGGGAAATCGGTCTCTGTACAGTCTTTAAAAAAAGTAGGCGTAGCCAATCATGTCATTGCCGAAAGTCTAAAACTGCCCCCTAGCGGTAGCAGAGAAGTTGTAGGTTTTACAACTGATATAATCCAGCTTTGTTCGAACGTCCGAAGTTATTTTAGTTTATATTTCTGACAATCGTTTTGTAAACGGAAAGCAGATAACTTTTCAGTCTTCCTTCACCCAGACTACAAATCCTGCCAATAGTAATACGAATACATTAATGCCAATATCCGAAATTTCTCCACGGGAAATATGGAACACCGCTGCTGATATCATAAGCGATACTATACCAATCGCTGAATAAGTGATCCATTGAGGTCTGATTTTTAATAAAGACGGTAATATGATACCTATTCCCAACAAAATATCAGCGATTCCAGCTACAATTACCAAAGACGGGTATTCAGCAGTCCACGGCCACATTTCAGCCAATTTGTCTCCGACGGTAAACAATTTAGTATATCCTGCCCATACCAATGTAATGGCAAGTAAACCTTGCACAATCCAACAAATTACGTTTAATGTTTTTCTCATCATCAATTCAAAATTATATGTAGGCAAAATTATTTACATTAGCTATCTGATTGATATTACTTCCCATTCGGAAAGCACTATCCAAACGGGAAGTATCGTTAAAAAAATTAGCATATGTTAGAAGAAGGAGGCTGCCCTAAAACTATGTTGTCCATCAGTGACGCACTGGAAGCCCTGGAAGGAAGATGGAAATTGTTGATCTTATTTGCACTATCAGATGGGCCGTTACGGTTCAAACAAATATCCCGTGAGGTTTCAGGCATTACGGATAAAACACTGTCTAAAGAATTAAAGTCTTTGGAGACCAATCTGCTCATCAATCGTAACGTGTATGATACCTTTCCGCCCACAGTTGAATATTCCATTACAGAACACGGTATGTCGTTGGAAAATGTATTGAAGGAACTGCATTACTGGGGGCTGCGTCATCGGCAAACCGTACTTGGCAAATAAGATTTTGTAAACTCTTTCCTGTAGGCAATCAAAGTCAGGCTTTGTTCAAACGTCTGAAGTTGCCTTTATTTACTGAAATCTTATCAAAGTGAAGACACCTCCCGGGGATTTATAGATAGCATACTTTATGCAGGCATAGTGAGCCGATCGGATTTATTACAATTAATTTTTGCGATCTTAACCTAGATTAAGATCGAATGCATTTGGTTGCACTACTTTTGCTAAAGAATTAGGGCAAGGTTACTTGACATTAACTATCACAAACTTTAAAAATTTAAGAAAAATGAGCACGCTAAAATTAAAAGACGGAACAGAGATTTTTTACAAAGACCAGGGAGAAGGCCCGGTTTTGATGTTTCATCATGGATGGCCATTATCTTCAGACGACTGGGATGCACAGGTGATTTTCTTTTTACAAAAAGGCTATCGTGTAATCGCGCATGACAGAAGAGGTCACGGCCGTTCCAGCCAGAATATTTATGGTCACACTATCGAGCAATACGCTTCTGACGCGGCTGAGCTGGTTGAGTTTTTGGGGTTAAAAGAAGTGGTACACATAGGCCACTCCACAGGTGGTGGTGAAGTAATCCGTTATGTAAACAAGTATGCCAAAGGTAGAGCGAAGAAAGCTGTTTTAATCAGTGCAGTTCCGCCTGTTATGGTAAAAAGTGAATCTAATCCTGATGGTGTTCCAATGGAAGTATTTGAAAATATCAGAGAACAGACATTAAATAATAGAAGCCAATTTTATATTGACTTAACTTTCCCTTTCTATGGCTATAACCGTGAAGGTGCAGATATAAAGGAAGGTGTGCAGAGAAACTGGTGGCGGCAAGGAATGATGGGCGGCATCGTTGCCCACTATGATGGAATTAAAGCTTTTTCAGAAACTGATTTTACAGAAGATTTAAAGGCAGTTGATATTCCGGTCTTAGTGTTGCACGGTGAAGATGACCAAATCGTACCAATAGAGAATTCAGCTATAAAATCTGCGAAGCTGCTGAAAAACGGGAAGCTGATTACTTACCCTGGTTTCTCGCACGGAATGCCTACCACAGAGCATCAGACTATTAATAAAGACCTTTTGGAATTTATCCGGTCTTAATCGAACATAATCATTATAGTGGCGGTCTGTTCCAAATTTTCATACCCAAACCAGAATAGAATATGCTTTGCCAACCATTCTGGTCTTGGTGCCTTTCCAGCTTGTTTTTACCACGCTGCTGTACTTTATGGTTGATCGGTATACAGAAAAGAATAAGCAACCGACAAACAACGAATCGTAGCCGTCGGAAGCCCGCAGAATAAGTGGGCTTCCGATTACCTGGTCTTTATTTTAGCTCTGGTTCACGTATAACCTCTGATATGATGAAAGCCACGGTTCGTCGGTTGATTCCCGTGTCTCCGGAGTAGGTTTTTACGTTCGGCAATAATTGTTATATCTACTCCCATAGTTCCGCCCCAAGTTGCCAAATCCAGATAGCCCTACAAGCAGTGAGTAAAGGTATCATTGACAGCCCTGAGGAAACGGATAGTAAATAAATAATCATAAACTTACGTCTTTCCGTAAAAACTCAAAAACAGAACCGATTTAGTTTATATCTGAAGCATGGTAGGAGTAGAGATTGTGTTCTTCAAATTTTCATATATTATGTGAAATATCATTTAATTTATAAATCTGCACTATCCAATCAACAAAGATGATGGCAGAATGGGGAGAGGCGAGCTGATCACTCGCTTCTTAAACTATTTATAGGATTAACCGTTGCCGCTTTTATAGATCTATAGGCCACGGTGATAGCGGCTATAATGAAAGTTAACGAAATAGCCAAGAAGAAGGTTCCCAAACCGATATCAATCCGATAAGAAAAATCCTGCAGATATTTATCCATACCCCACCAAGCTATCGGTGCGGCGATAATAAAAGCAACAAGCAGTAAACGGCTAAATTCTTTTCCAAAAATCCATACAATGTTTGTTATGCTGGCCCCCAATACTTTGCGAACTCCGATTTCCTTCGTCTTATTTAAAGCCATAAAGGCAATCAACCCATACAGACCTAAGCAACCTATCAAAATGGCCACAAGTCCGAAACTCTGTATTAAACGCAACATGATATTATCCAGCTCATAAAATCTGGCTATGGAGTCATCCATAAATTGATAAGAATAAACGTAATCCGGAAAAGTTTCGTTCCAGATTTTTTCAAAGGACGCCAACGTTGATACTAATTGGTTCCCTGCCAGTTTAACAGAACAATTGCTGTAATAACCCGTGTCAGGCATTATGCAGAGCGCATCTTTTTCTGCACGGAAAGAGTAAAGGTAAAAGTCCTGTATAACTCCCACGATCGTTCCTCGATAAGCGCCGGGCCCCACATCAAGCTGCTTACCCAAAACGTCGTTAGCTGATTTCAGATTCAGTTTTTTAACGAAAGTTTCGTTTACAAGAAATTCACGCGTTGTATCGGAAGGGAAAAAATTACGTCCTGCAACTAATTTTATGTCAAATGTAGAAAGGTATTGATCATCTGCGCATTTTTCGTTGATCCCCCAGGGCTCGCCTTCTGCACGATTGTCAAAACGCACGCCGGTGCTATTGTTAGAATTTGCAGCAGGAGGTTGGAAATTCAAGCTTATATTTTGCACCCCACTTAGCTCAGCAAAGCGGTCTCTAATGAGATTTGCCTTACTTTTTTCCGGAATCGGAATGTTGACGATGGCGTCTTTATTAAAGCCCAAGTCTGTGTTTTTAACATAATTAATCTGTCCTGCAACAATAATGACACCGATGATAAGTATTTGGGCTATGGCAAATTGGCCAATTACCAGTATCCGTCTTAATGAAAATCCACCTACATCTTTCTGGCTAATTTTACTTTTCAAAGCCTGGATCGGGCGAAAGCCCGAGAGAACCAAACCCGGATAGGCGCCGGATAAAAAGATAACCATTATTAATATAATAAGTAAAAAGAGAGGTGTATGCCAATTATCAAATAAACTGAGCGTGATTTTTGACTGAAAAAGATTGTTCACTCCCGGAAGAGTTATCTGTGCCAGTTCATAGGCAACTACGACGGCCAGCAAAGCTATAATTCCCGTTTCAGTAATAAACTGCCAGAATATCGACTTTCTTTTACCGCCCAGAACCTTTCTTATACCAATCTCTTTTGACCGATTTAATGCCTGCGCGGTTGCCAGATTGATGAAATTAATGCAGGCTGTTGCTAAAAGAAATATGCCGATGATAGCCAGAGCCCACAAATATTTTATATTCAATCCACCCAAATCCGGATTAAAGTGTATATCGCTTAGCGCTTGCAATTTAAAGCGCCAGATTTTTGCATCTTTATCACTATAGTATTTTGCAGAAGTGGTTCGAAGTGCACGGTTCACATGGTTTACGCTTACATCAGGCTTTAACAGCGTATAAGCCTCACATCCGCTGTAAACACCTGCCCAATTGTCATCTTTCATCAGGTAAGGATTTTCATCCTTCAAATTAGCGAAAGATAAGAAGATCTCCTGTCGTAAGTTGGTATTGGGAGGTAAGTCTTTTAAAACTCCCGTAATAATGAAATCCGTCCTGTTCTCTATTCTCAAGGTTTTGCCTAAGGGGCTCTGATCACCGAAATATTTTTTAGCGAGTTTTTCAGTGATCACAGCCTCATTGGGCCTGTTAAGAATCGTTTTAACATCGCCCTGAAGCAAGGGATAATTAAAAATGGAAAAGAAAGAAGGTTCGGTATAAGCACAACCGGTGCTTTCCTCAAATTTCTTTCTTTCCTTACTTTGAGGTAGAGACACTAATATATTGCGATAATTGACTATTCGTGCCGTATATTGATCAAATTCAAAATCTTCGCGGAAAGCCTTGCCCAAAGGACCGGGAACACCTGTTGATCGGCCGATCGTTTCGCCGTGCCACTCAGTTACCAATCGATAAATGTTGCCCGAGTTTTTATGAAAATTATCAAAGCTCAGGTGATAGCTTAACAACGAATAAATTATTAGGGTACATGCAATTCCCAAAGAAAGTCCGAAAACATTGATGACAGCAAAGGATTTGTGCGTTTTAATGTTCCGTAAGGCAACTTTGATATAGTTTCTTATCATGGGCTAATCATTATTCAGGTGACATCTGATGACCTTTTGTTGATTAAGCTAAAAATCAACCAATTTTTTTATAAAGCATAAGTGGTTGTCTTTTAGAGTTTAAAGCTTTTTGTCCGTTAATGTTATGTCCGAAATCGAACACTTTCCGTTCGATTTCGGACATTTTCACCATACAAAAGAACTATTTTCCTACTACCGTTGATCGAAAGAAGGTTTATATCAGTGCATCAGGCATTTTTTTAATAATACAATTTGTCCCAAATGGTAGTAGCTATGCTCAATCATCCCATCAATATTTCTTAAATAAGTACCGTATTTTTCCGCTACAAAATGCGCGTTAAGTTTTTCCTCAGAAAGTTTTTCCAATAGCTCTGCAAAGACTTCCGAGTCGCTCCAGAATCTAGACAGAAATGTTTCCCATTGCTGCTGTGATTCGATGGATGGAAAATCAAAACTGAACTTGTCACTGATTTCTAATTCACCGCCAAGTAAAACCTCCTTGATGCCATTAATATAATAATGAACATGTTGGGCAAGTACAGCTATCGTATTAAGATCCCGAAATTTTGCCGTAGCAATTTTCCAGTCAAGGTTTTGCAGCTGATCCTTAAAATTTGTATTGGCAATCCAAGTTCCGCTTAAAATTACTTCGCGAAATCTATTGGCTAGTTCAGTTTGCATATTCATGGTAGAGCATCAGGTTTTTGGAATTATAATCCTGTTTTATACGCTTATGCTAAGTTATGAAATAGTACCGGTTGATCTTTCATTTTTCTCCGATTCCAAAAAGTTTTCTTGTGCAGTTTTTATCAGTTCCTCTTGATAGTCTAGCAATTGCTTTTTAGCTAGAAAGTAACCTCGTGACATGAGGTAGGCAAAATTGTTTAATGCGGTAAAAAGTCTATTTAAATTTTCATCGTTGTATGTGCTGCCATCGAAATAGTTCCATGTCTCAGATAAATAATTTTCGAAATCATCTTTTATATCTGTTGTCAGTGCATTCAGATAAATGCGATTATCCATCAATCCTCTGATCTCCGTTTTAAAACTTTCTTCCAATGGTGTCATATATTGGAAATTCGCATTTATCTCATCGGTAGGAGTTGTTCGGTTAACAAACTGCAAGCCATTGGAAAGCTGACTGTAGATACCGTATTTAGAATCAAATGATTTGTCAATCTCAAAAAACTCTTTGTAAAGATGTTCCAAGTTGGAACCTTTATTTTGAGATTGCTCCAGTTTTTTGAACGACTCAAATATATCGATATCGTTCTTTTGAATTTGTTCATTTATTTCCCGAAGTTCTTTTTGAAGTTTGTCCAGTAACTCTTCCGTTTCATTCCTTTTATATTTCACCCCGTCATAATCGAAGGTTTTTATGGAAATGGTTTTAGCTGCCATCTGCTTTAAGGTCTCCATGTCATTCTGCAGGGCAATGGCGGTGTAAACCAAATCAACTTTTTGATTTGAGAAAAGCTCCTTAAGTTCAATCTCCTTATCTTTAGGTATATAATCAGCCGTTTCAAAATAGGCAGGACTTTTCTGGTCATAATATCCGTTGTAAATTTTCGGGAATGAGTTTTCTGAAAAATCACTTGTAAACATTGCTTCGAAATCGGTTAACGGCACAGTGGTCACCACACCTGAATAATCGACCGTACTGAAAATTTTTTCCGTAAGCATACGTTGTGTGGCTACAATGTCGACAAATATGTCATTTGCAGCATTATTTTTAAGCTGTTCCGATACTAATTTTGTCTTTTCCAGTCTGAATATTCTATCCTCTGTACTGGGGTGTGAAGCCCATTGGTCTTTTATAATCAACTTAGATTTGTTAAATTTTTTTAGCTCATCGATCGAAATATTGGGTAAATTATTTACTATCGGAATACCATTTCTCTGGGCATAGAAATTCATTACAATGGTCTGTTCATTAAATAGATTTTCGCTTCTCAAATTATCGTTTATTTTTCCACTATAGAAGTTCAGTACGGCGTCAAATGAATAACTGGCCATTGTCATTCTGAGCAACGAGTTTTTCAAGGGTTCACATCCTGTAACATTAGCCGCCACCTCATCCGCGTGGAATTCCATTTCTCTTGATAATCCTAAATAACTTTTATTGACAATTTCGTAAAGTCCCCTCAGAATCCATTGTATTCCATTAATGATTTTGACGGCTAGCCTCACGAAGATCGAAATAGCACTCCCCAGAGCCGCCCATTTTTGAATCAACTTATCGTATGAGTCATTGTCATAAATCAGATTGAAGATCACTTGATTTACGTTGTATACATAGCTTCCCACTTTCATCGTCTTTTGAGAAAAGTGGCCAAACTCATGAGATAAAATGGCTTTAAGCTCGGTTTCGGTAACTGTATTCACCAAACCCAATCCAATTTGCAAATTTTTCTTAATAGGCAGAAACATGCGCCAGAAACTAGATTGATAGAAAACAGCCGCGTTTACATCGGCAGATAGATAGATCTTTTTAGGAAAATCTGTTCCGATTTCACGCACAATATCTTCGATTAAATCAAAAAGCTTGGGCTCATCCGCTCTTTTTATTTCGTAAAGATGAGAGCGATCAACGCGATGAGATTTGAATACGAACTTCACCAAAAAGATAAGAATGAGAACGCCTAAACTTGCGAGCCCCGCACCAAGTGTGATAGTGATAATCATAGGTTTTGCCATGATAATTACTATACCTGCATAAATACACAATGGGGTAAGAATAAGCGCCAATAAAAGAATGAGCACATAAGCCAGCACAAAGAAGATAATAGCAGTAATGGCTTTAACGGTTTGAGCTCTGAATTCAGAGGAGATTGTTAGGTTGTTTTTTTTCATATTGAAATAGTCCTTGTAGAAAAGATAAGTCACATTGTTAACCGGTTTTTATTGTCTCTTAAAAATCAATATTACATATCCGATGCCTGAAGCCGATGGTATTGGTACGCCGATTTTTAATCTGCTGCTGCTAAGTTCAAATACCTGAAGATCTATAGCGTTGTTTCCTGAACCTAAGGTTAATGTTTTTGACTGTTCGTTATAGGCGTAAGGCTGTGTGTTTGATTCAAATATCAATTTTAAATCATTTTCACATGCTGTTCCATTATTATCGAAGGAAAGCGTGTTATCTTTAAAACTAAAACGATCATCTAAGTTGCAGTTCAGCCAAGGGTAATACTGATTGATACCGTCGATTCCGAATCCTTCGGGAGGGTTGGTGTCCGGGTTTTCGTCTGTTAAAGCAACTTGCCAAGTGGTGTTTTCAAAAGGGCCGGCAGTAACTTCATTACTGTTCTCCTTTTTACATCCCGATAATATAGCGCATAGCAAAATGAAAAGGAATAGGTGTTTAGGTTTCATTGTTTAAAGTTTCTTAGCCAAAAATAGTGAAAAATATAGTTGTTATTTTCGACTTTTATACAATTCTATAGCTTTCAGATAATTGACTATTATCCTTTCGGACTGCAGTATGTGGCCGAACCGACCACATCGATTGCGGGAAGTCCTAAGAATAACTATCTTTATAACGGGAAGGAATTGCAGGACAAGCTGAAGGCTTATGATTTTGGATTCCGTTTCTACGATCCTGTTATAGGCAGGTGGGGAAGAGTGGATCCTTTAGCGGAGAACCATTATGACCATGCGCCATATAACTATGTGCTGGGCAATCCTGTGAAATATGCGGATTTCATGGGGCTAGATACCATAACGGTGCAGAACCATACCCAGACACCGAAAGCCGGAGATGATATACAGGGGGATGACGGCAGTCTTACCAGGACTCCGATGGATGCTGCAGTGGTCAACGCGGGCAGGGGACCTTCAGCCGGTATGGACATCGGTCCGGATATTGAACCAGCCAGTGGCTTCTGGGAACATGTCGGAGCCTATACCTTTGGACGGAACCGGGACGGGTTCAGTTATGACGTCGATGGCCGGTCAACAGGTCGGACACCGCTTATGGGACTGCCTCCGGATTTCGGGATAGGTAAGCCAACTGCGCTGTTAAACCTCGCAAAGAACATAAGGAGTTTATTTGCTGCTAAAGAGGTAGGTAAAGGAGCGCACTTGTTATATGAAGGGTTAGATGCAGCGGGTAATGTTAAATATATTGGAATTACAGGCAGGGACGCAGCCGTCAGGTTTGGTGAACACTTAAATTCAGGAACAGCAAGATCATTGTTAGATTATCGTGTAATAGAAGGTGCAACTGGGCTATCTAAGACCCAAGCAAGAATTTGGGAGCAGACGTTAATCAATCATTACGGTTTGGAAAGGGATGGTGGGCAGCTTCTAAATAAGGTTAATTCAATTTCACCAAAATACTGGGGACAATACGGTATCAAATAATGGCAAGAGCAAACACAAAAATAGGTGATGTCTTTTCTGTAAAGATAGACGATAACAAGAAGAAGTATTTTCAATATGTCGTTAGTGACCTTACCCAACTGAACAGCGATGTAATCAGGGCTTTTAAGAAAGACTATCCGATTAATGCCAATCCTGATTTATCAGAAATAGTAAAGGGAGAAGTTGATTTTTATGCCCACTGTGTTACAAAACTGGGCTTGAAAATGAATCTTTGGGAAAAAGTTGGGAATACGGACGAGGTAGGCAATACAACACAAATATTGTTTAGAGATACAAGAGATTACGGGTCAAAGGTTGGTGAAGAACCGATCAGAGTGTCTCAAAATTGGTATGTGTGGCGGATTAATGATAATGGGTTTACACGGGTGGGGAAATTAGAAGATGAAAACAGAAGGGCATATATAGGTATTGTAATGAACCCTTTAGGAATTATAGAACTTTTAAAGGGCAATAAATATCCTGTAAATTATCCTGATTTTATATAAAGTAAAAGCTGCTGATTTTGTTATTTTGCGTAAGCCAGTTTATTCTTAATCCCGGATGAGTGCATCGGCTAATATAAAAAAATGAATATTGCTTTTTTATTTCATCTGAAAATCAAATGAAAGAAAAATCTACCCTTGCTTCGGTTGAACCGGTTCTTTGATCTGTTTGCAGGACGGGCTGAAGACCTATGACTACGGGGCAAGGTTCTATGACCCGGTGATCGGCATATGGGGAGGTGTGGATCCGTTGGCGGAGCAGGGAAGAAGATGGACGCCATACAACTATGGTTGGAACAATCCGATAAGTAATTGATCTCGATGGGATGTTGGCCGGACCACCGGATATCATATATAAGAACCGTCAGTCAGGAGAAGAGATTGGTCGTATAAAGACGCTGGGAGATGATGTTACAATATATACGAATGCAACAAGCTTTGCAGATGTAGGTACGGGCGCAAGCATAAGTCAGGGTAGAGCGAGTACGCCGCAGGAGAGAGCTCAGCGGCTGGCGGACTATCGTGCCAGTGAACTGACTAAGGATTTGAAAGGATTTCAAATACATGAAATAAATTCCGTTAAGTTTGGAGGAAGTCCCACAGATTTATCTAACAAGATTTTACTGACGCCCTCCGAACATGCTAAATACACAAACTTTTGGAATTGATTGATGAGAAATACAAAATGATATGGCGACTATAGATAAAAATGATCCACCATTACCTTCTGAAGTGAATACATTTTCGGAAGAGGTAGACTTTAAACTTCCATCTATAGAGTTTTTTAGTACTGCGAATGGAGCAGAAATAGCAGGTGCTGTTTATAGGGGTGGGGGAAGAAGAGTCATCCTTAATAAGCGAGAGTTTTAGCGACTTCCTATCCAAGTTCTAAAAGTTATAAGATCAAAAAAATAAAGATGAAGCTTCGGCACAGCGTCGGAGCTTCTCTATTCTGTATAGGCTTGTTAGCTGGCAAAACAGTACTTGCACGTGACAAATGGCTCGAGCTTTTTAACAGCATCGGCACCTATCATAACCAAAACAAAAAACAGCCTGTTAACTACAGTGCAAAAAGGTAACTTCGAGGAAAAAAGGAATTCTTTGATAACAGCCTGAACCAGTGGTAGGAAAATCTACGGAATAGCAGGTGGGAGTGAGGGTATTTCTCAATATTTCACAAATTTTATGAAATATCATTTAATTTATAACTTAATGGAACTAAACTGGAACTGTTAATCAAACCAAAATCAAAAAACAATAGAAAAATTGGTCTCTATGGAGATGGGACTGGCAGCACACAAAAAAAGATGGGAAATATGACACAATAATATGAATAAGCTATTTTATTTTGGTGATGATATTGGTGTAATGATACCGGAAGAATGGGAGGTGTATCAGGAAGAAGGGGTCGCGACTATTTACGAGTCGGCAAAGGGTATTGGAGCATTACAACTTTCTTTATATAGAAAGGGGAAAGAGGTAGATGTGTTAGAAGAGCTTAAAGATTATCTATCTGATAAATATGAAAATGTTACCGTTACCTTGTTAAATGGAAAGGCCTATTCTGAGACGGTTGATGAAGATAAGGTGTATTGGCGTTATTGGCTTTTTTTGAAGAGAGATAACATTATATTCGTGTCTTATAATTGCGATGAGGAAGAAAAAGGTAAAGAGACTACTGTTGTAGATGAAATAATAAGATCAATAGAATAGATCGAAACCTGTTTAAAATTGACTGTCCCAACAAAATGTACAACTTTTGGGTGCTTTTTAAGCAAAAACATAAACATAACGTGCTTTTTCGTTCTTAAACCTTAAAGATAATGGATAGTAAATATGCTGGTATGACAGTAAACGAGAGACTCTTTGTAGGTGAGTTGATAGATGACTTTGATAAAGCTGTTGAAAAGAGAGATCTTGCCAAAGTTGTTTCAATCTTACGAGAAATTGAGCTTACAGATGAATTAATAGACCCAATTTTACAAAGTTTGGACTTATATAAACGGCAATAAGGTCCAGCGTCATAACTGTTGGACCTTTTTACTTTAATATATTGAAAAATTTGTGCCTAACGGAATTATACAGGATGAGTATCTTCGATATAAAGGCGAATCAGAAATGTAGTTTATACTACAATTTGTTAAATCGAAAATATTGCTGAAGGTTATAATACATGACACAGCTACCCAAGCCGAAAATATGGCGATCGCATTTTTTCACTATCTTTTTTCAGCTAAAAAATGGATAATCTGATCTCTAAATTCAATGTCTTTTTCAAAAAATTCAATTTCTTTGCTTTCTGTATTAACATTCATAAAAATTTCACCATAAAATTTATCGTTATTATCTTCGAAGAATAATTTAAATCTATAGTAATCATTTCTGCCGAGGTCGGCTTCAGTTTCGTTCAGAGAAAATGCGGATGCATAAAGCGGCACACTTGAAAACGATTTGTTTGTTGGTCTTCCATACAATTTTGCAAGAGCTTGTAAGAAATTGTTGCTTTCTATGCCAAGTGATGTAATACGTACACCATTAGCACAGAATCCGTTATGAGCGTTCATCTTGCCATCGGTTATTCCGGCACCGATATTATTCGTTACTTCCACTCGCAATCCAACGATTTTGTTTTTGTAAAAACCTTTAGAAACATAAATGTATGAACTATCGGTTACGACGGTAAGGACACTTTTTAAAAATATATCAACATAACCTGTATCTAGACTTGGTCTGGAGTCAATATTTTCAAGTACAACTTTTCCCGTATTGGGATTATAGTGTTCGCATGAAAGCAATACAAATATCATTACCAATGCAGTGAAGAATGATCGATGTTTCATTAAATATTATAAATTAGAATGGGGATTTTTTGGGTTTAGGTATTTATGAATCAATATTCAACGTTAGAATAATCTGCCTCTGCGGAGAAATGAATACATCAATCTCTGTCAGTACCAGATCGCCAATATCATGTCCCCATATGCCATATTTGCCATTGGTTTCATTCCTGTTATATATCACTCGCTGTTCTAACGGCAGTGTCTTTATTGTGGCGGTCCTTTCTTCATCATTATATATCTGGTGATACAAATGACTGATTGCGATTATCAGGTCCTCCCTTGAGAAACCATCCTCTGACCGGATTTCAAATTCGGATGCTTCCCTCAGCGGATAATCAATAATAACTTTTACTTTATTGCGAAGAACCACAATTTCATCTTTGTTAATTAGATTGGGAATATTCACTTCCGGTGAATCAATCCGTATCCAGGGTTGTACACCATCACTATAGTCCTCTATAGGTGCTGTTACATCGAAAGTGATAGTTTTACTTAATTTTCCATCTAATTTCGGTCTTTGCTCAAAAGCTGCGCGTTCTTTAGCAATGAGCAGTTCTTCGTCGCTTAGTTTTTTCGTTGCCGGTTGTCCACAGGTGAAAAGCGCCAGCAATGAAAATATTGCCGTTAATAGGTTCAGATTCATTGTTTATATTATCTATTTGTCTTCGTGGCAGGGGTTTGATTCTATCTACATCTAAGATACAATTTAAACCAAAATTAAAATAAATTAGAGCTATTTTAGCATAATGAAGCTAACTAGTTGAGTGAGGTAATAACAAATGACATTTCTATACACCGCGCGGGGCATTTTTGACAGATCTTATGAAAACGGATTATCCTGGGACAAATATATTGCATGGTCGAAACTTATCCATTTGACTGAGGTAGTTTCTCTCGATTCCCAATTGAACGAACTACTGGTTGAGCCAGACTATAGTGATGCGGATGACTGGAATTTTATCCATACAGTTGAGCACATCAAAACAGGTTTTTTCTCTACGCAGGACTATGTCTTTAGAAGAATCAAAGTAAAAGGTAAGTTTAACATGCTAAGAGTTGTTGTCGAGCCAGATCAAGACTGTAACGGGATAGTTATTGACGATTATGAATTCATTGGCTATGACCTGTTGGATCAGTATTTTGACACTAGTGCTTTGACTAATTGTGGCGGATTTAACGAGACGTTTCTTTCTAGTGAATTGAATAACAGGGGATTAATTGACGATTTCTCAAAAGCATACGACATTAAGGAAAAATTGTTATATAATAATCCAAACGAACACCATGCTGATACCAATGTAATTGCCGTTTGGCGTCATTGTACGATCGGGCGATGAGCTTCCAATATTTGACCAAGGAACGCTTTGTCTGATGTTCCGTTTAAATATCTATAAGTGCATTCCACTGATTTTTTTAACTGCTTTCTCTTTTTGTGTCTTCACTTCGAAAAGTGATATCGCCGGTATTAGAGTTACGTTTTCTTTCTTAAATGGCAATAAGACCTCATTTCTTAATAAAGGCTTTTTAGTCCTAATTTTATTTCCTAAAACTTTAATCTATAGCCTTTGATTTCCTTTATCTCTTCTTTAGAATATTGCCGCAATTTCAAAATGGGGCTTCTGGACTTTAAAAACAGTCCGATAGCTTTTTCTGGGTAATAAAGTTGCTCGACAATGTTATTAAAACCTCCTTTATGCTGTTTTCGAAGTTCAGCCGATATTCTTTCGTATTCTTTTTCAGCGAGCTCTTTCCGTTCTAAACAATACACTATCTCTACTCCTGTTCCTTTGTTTTTAATCGGATATTCAGTTGTTACTAGCGCGCATCTTATGTAGTCTGGAAATTCATTTGAAGAGTTGACAGCTTTTGCCCTGCTAAGAAAGCTGTTAAAATGATCTTGTAAAGTACTTGCTCTAAATTCTCGGTGGATTTTCTTATTTGCTAAGACTTTTCCTCTCATTGAGTTCTGCCAAAGATTATCAACTACTGTCTTTTCAATATATCCAAGGCTTTCCAAATAAATTAAAATTTCGGAGGCCATTTTCCTATCAATCTTCAAAGCTTGAGATACCTTTCTATCTGAAATGAATTTATTCTCAAATCTTCTTAATAGCTGCTGTATTTTTAGTTGATGAATCATTATATTTGAAATATGACTGCAACCGAAATTGTTTTAGGAGTGCTCGTCAACGTTTTGTCGAGTTACCTTTTTCAAGTATTCTCCGAATCTCTAAAAAAATATCCACTTTTTTAAGAAAAAGGGAATATAACCCTTCCCTTATTTTATTATTTCAAGTGTCTTATTGTCAAATAGTTTTGTTTTTATTTGTAAAACATTCTCTTCATTTTTAATATTTTAGTAACACACCATTATTTGGTTTTTTAAATAAATTGTTGTAATACAGCGTATTATTGTTCTATTTGGTTTTTCATTCTCAATGATAGATTCGTTTTTTGTAGATTTTATTTTTTTTAAATGTCTTGTTTTTAGATATATAATATATGGATTCATTGAATTTTAGTGCATTTCTATTTGAAAGGGTATCAGAAACGATAGAGTTGCGTCGATATGTTAAGGAAGTGAAAATTAGCTATGAGTACAATGAGAGTTATGGGAATGAATATATCCGCGTAAGCTATCATGTAACACTTAAAGAAGGCTTCGATGAATTATCTGAGAATATAAAAGAGACGATGTTTATTGGAACTCCAAGTTATATCTTCTCCTTGTCGACACATGCAGATATGAATAAATGGAGTGAAAGAAAAAAGATGTTGAGAATTGCCGAGTTTAAACATATTTATTCAAGCCTTGCCTCGTATGTTACTTTGCAGTTCGTGAATGCTTTAGAGCCGGAAATAGCTATTAAAATAGAAGGAATAGACTTTTGGCCAGAAGGAAACTATGCAGAGAAGTATCTCAGAAATGCGTCGTCTATTGGGTATAGGAGAGAAGCAGGCTACTCTCCTATTTTTATCCCCTGATCCAAGGGGACAATAAGCGTTGATTTGTCACCGGAAAGCGATACGGTTTGTGCCTCAGGCCATAGTAATTTATGATTGGAATTCTGTTTTTCGTACCAGGTTTTGGCGATTGACGTACTATCAGCTTCCAAGTAAGGAGTTTGTTTGCATCCGTTAAACGTAAGAAAACATATTAATGTGATGTAAAATCGTTTCATAACCATTTATGATTAATATCTAAATTTCGGTAGCTTATAGACGTAATGACAACAAGGAAATAAGCGATTACTAAAAACTATTTAATTTGCCATATTTGCATTGGTAATTATCATAACATCCACTGCTAAGTTAAAGGTAAGAAAGCACAATTTTTTTGATAAAAGGCAAAAAAAACAGCTAGGCTCAAATACTGGCGCGGATGCGACTTAAGGTAGATTGAGTAATACCTAAATATGACGCAACATGACCGAGGGATACACGATTTAGTAACAGAGGCTGGCTTTTTAACAAATCAAGATAACGTTCCGTAGCACTCATCATACGCAATGAATTTGCTTTCGCTTCGCTGCGGATATAATATTGTTCAGTGAGATAACGGCCAATATAATTGAACTCCACATGTTGCTGATACAATACAGACAGCGCGTCATGTGATAGCGTAAGCGTAACACAGTCGTCCAGTGCTTCAATCGCTTCAAAGCTCGGTTGCTGACTGAAAAAGCTGTAGACTGATATAGCTAAGTCATTTTCAAAAAGCAGCCATGAAGTAATATCATCCCCATGCTCATTTATATAATAAGTTCGCACGCCTCCCTTAAGGATGAAATAAATTGATTTATTGGTTTCGTTTAACCTAAGAAGATGATCTTTTTTCTTAAATAGAGCTAATTTGCTCTGTTCTCTAATGCGCTGCGATAAGCCATCACTTATTGGGAAAATGTTGTTAAAAAGTTGTAGGATCTTGTCTTGTGCTACCGACAGCGTTATTGATTCCATAGATATTCGGGCTTTTGCGCAATACCGCCTCTCAATGAGTTTAACCTTATGTTAAGCTAAAAATAGGTAGTTCATTGTTTAATTCCAAATTAACCTGATCAAATGCCTCACTCAGTAATGCGGTAGATTAAACTGTTTTTCTTGGGCTTGTTTTTTCAAAGACCGAAATGATAACATCGAGAGTATAGTACTCTATTTTCCGTTTAACCTTTCTACTTCCTTCAAGTTGAACTGCCAAGGATTCCTTGACAGTTCAACTTTATTTAACTCGCCTTCTTTAAAACAATTATTGATGGGTAGACTAATATTCTGTTTGGTCTGATTAAACAAACTAACTATTTGTTGTTGTGTCGGCCAAGTAGTATCTTGCTTGAACGTTACCTCATCTTCGTTTGACCATCACTAGCTTGATATATTTCAATTTGGTTTTTCATCTTTCTCACTATTAATTCCTTTGGCTAGGTCCGAGAAATGCCCTAATTTTTAAGGTTGAGTATAAACAAAAAACTAAAAAATTAGATATTAAAACAAACAATCTCGGCCAAAGTACTGATTTTCCAGGTGATGCTATTTATTCTTCTTGCTCAATTTTAACTGCATAATCCTTCAGGATATCCAGAAATATACTTCTATCTTCCATATAGATATTTGCCATAAAGATCATACCCACACTTTTGTTGAATAGGATATTACAGCTTACACCCGGGTCGTCACCGTCATGGCCAATAAAACCGTCCTGATATAGATTCCAGAAGATCCCTTTGTTACGTGTGGTCAAACTGAAATTTTCCGGTAGGTGATCAGGAGAAAAACTCGGTCTGAACATCTCATTGATCGATGCCTGTGTTAGCAGCTTAGCGTTCCCGTTGATGGCATGGATCATTTCCTGAAGATATTTGGTAAGATCCGATGCTGAAGCTCTAAGCCCGCCATCGGGATAGGTTGTTAACGAATAGAAAGGGAACGTAAGTGTGTCATTTAGATAAGGAATAGCATGGCGTCGTATGTCAATGTCACTTAACAACCAGCTTGAGTCGCTCATACGCAATACATCGAAAATATGCTGTTTACAAAATTCGGCAAAAGACATGCCTGCTTTGATTTCTATTAAATAAGCTGCAAGGGCAGAACCAATATTGGAATAACGTGATCTGGCGCCGGGTTTACTATTGTAGAAGTTTTTCTGCGTATATAAACGACCCTTCTCCGTTAGGTAATTGAAAAGAAATGATTGCAAGGTTGTATCCGTTAAACCGCCAACATAACCATACGCTTTCATGAATTCTTGCACCTTTCTGTTTTCCGTTTTTTGGAAGAGATAAGAACACGTATATATGCTGTCGTTATCAATAATACCGGATGTATGATTCGTCAGCTGTCTTACCGTGATGCTTTCATCACGGTAATATGGGTTTCGTACCCGAAAGGGTAAAATATCGTTAATATCGTCGTCCAGTTTAAAATAACCCAATTCCACTGCCTTCATAAGCGCAACGGCGATAAACGTTTTACTTACCGATCCGATATTTTGAATGGTATTTTCCGTAAAAGGAGTTCGGTCTTCTTTATTGGCAAAGCCAAAGCTTTTTTGATATATGATGCCGTTCTTATTTAAAATGCAAGCGGTAAAGCCCGGAATATTGGTCTTTTCGAAGGCTTCTGCCAGTTTTTTATCCAAAGAATCCAGATAGTTTTGACCAAAGGTGTTAAAAATTTGTAAAAAGCAAATTAGAAAGGTAATGATGTTCCTTCCTTTCATCTTTTTTTTAATATATATTGATACGTAGATCTTGGTAACTAATACCAAGGTAATATTTTTTGGTCTGAATAGCAACATATACCTAAAATCTACATCAAATTTTGAAAACACACTCAGTCTGTATATTTTTCCTGTTATTTAAATTTCTCCATTTATAATCAGAAATTGCACAAAAATTCCTATCTTACGCTGATAAACAATCTAAACAAAACCTTATAGTCTAGCGTTATGTATTTTCCCTATTTGAGAGGTAAGCAATTCGAACTTCTTGCATTGAGAGAATTAGTTGAATTACCTTTAACATCAGAAAAAAACATCCCCATTATAGAGCCTGTTAAGAATTATCTATCAGTAAAAATTGACGGATTTAGCCAGTTGGTGTGGCAACCTAAAGCTACGGTTCGATAGCCCTTCAATGGGTAATAAAAAAGAAAGGCCTATCAAAATGACAGGCCTGAATTCTTTAACTTGGTTACGTTGTCAAAGACGAGAGGCTTTACCAAGCATCACCTTACAAAGATAGATATTTTTTATTGCAAAAACAATAAACATGAAGTTCGAAGACTTTAGACAGTATTTTTCCGCAGCCAGAGTAAACCGATATCTGTTAGCTACAGAAAACTGTACGATACGGGCAGTTAAGTTATATAAAGCCAACCTTAGAGTCTCGCAAACATTCCATCCGTTACTTGGCTCGCTCGAGGTAATCCTACGCAATAGGTTAAACGATGTTTTGACGTCCTATTTTACTGACCCCGACTGGATAATTAACCAGAAAACGGGGTTTATGTCAGATCCTTCGCTGCGGTTTGTTTATAAGCGGACTGGCGAGGTAAAAATAAATGACTTTTTGAAGAAAGAAATAACTAAGGCAGAGCAACGACTTCAAAAAACAAGAACGCCAGTTACAAGCGGTAAAATAATTGCTGAACAGACGTTCGGTTTTTGGACAGATTTATTCGAAGTGCACCATTACAAACTTTTAAAAGGGAAACCCATTCAAATTTTTCATACGCTGCCTTCCGGATACGGCCGGAAAGAAGTAAACGATGAGTTGGATAAGATACGAAGATTTAGAAATCGGATAAATCACAACGAACCCATTTGTTTCACCGGAAATACAATAGACTTCTCTGACACATTAGATGTTTATAATTCTATAATAAAAATACTTGCCTGGATTAATCCCGATCTTCTCAAATTAATAGCAGACCTCGATAGAGTACGAAAAGCGATTGATAGGGCAAACAGGATATAATAGTTCTTCCTCGCGGTAATGCCTCAGAATTTGTATGTAACGGTAGGGGATCTTTGGTTTGTTCCACGTATTACTCGAAGCGTTTAAGAGGTGTGTGCCATTATGACAACATGGAGTTGATAGTTCAACCTAGAGAGTGTAAATAAAACAAAGTAGCATAAGGCTTAGTTAGTGCTTGGTTAGTAACTGGTAATCAATTTGAATGTTACAGCTTCCCGTAAAAAATCAAAACCAGAACTGATTATATTCGTTCCAGAAGCATAGCAGGTGGGAGTGAGGGTATTTCTCAATATTTCACAAATTTTCCTCTATAAAACGAGTTTTTGATGGCTGAGGAGATCGATAAGTGCCCTTTTATACGCATCACGATTATACTGCGTATACCTCCGCCATAAAATGGCGGAAGCTTGAACGCCAATAAATAAACACTTGTGAAAAAAAGGGCATTATCTAAGTTTGTGAAATATCATTTAATTTATAACTTAGTGGAACTAAACTGGAACTGTTAATCAAACTAAAATCAAAAAACAATAGAAAAATTGATCTCTATGGAGATGGGACTGGCAGCACACAATTAAAAAAACCAACAACGAATAACGACTAACCAACAACCAAACAGTCTAAACCGAAATGAACAGCATTATTACCACTACCACCGATACCTTGGATGGCTATACCATTGAAGAATATTATGAACCTATTACGGCCAATGTAGTGGTGGGGTCTAATGTGTTCAGTGATATCGCGGCGGGATGGACGGATTTCTTTGGTGGCCGATCCAACACTTACGAACGGAAGTTGCAGGATATTTATAAACAGGCAATAGAAATACTTTCAGAAAGAGCCAGGCGGGTGAGAGCTAATTGCATTGTGGGTTTACGGATCGATGTGGACGAAATCAGTGGTAAAGGCACGCAAATGTTTATGATCACAGCTTTGGGTACACCCGTTAGAGCAACAAAAGAAGGGGAGAGGTCGAAACTTGCCCAACTAGATAACTATTTAAATTCAGACCGTTTAACCAAATTGTTGTATGGATAGCCGAGATAATCTTATAGATATACTCAAAGAGAAATATAGTTACGAGTTAAGCAGAAAGTCATATTATGACAGTTGTTTGGGTACTCCGATAACTTTAATGTCTTTTTTGATTGCAGGAGTATTTATTGCTATAAATGATTCAACTATATGGCTTACGGACGCGTGTACTAGAAAATTTATGTATGGACTTTTGATATTAATATTTGTTGGCTGTTTTATGTCTTTTGCTTTTCTATTTATAGTGTTCTTTGGCTTTAAGAGATCATATTGTTCAATGCCAGATAGCGATCTGATACATGATGCATATAAGTCTTTAGTGAAGCGCCACGAAAATGAAAAAAGACATCGCGAAGAATATATAGTTAGTGATTTAAAGGATTACATCATTCAATGGTATAATGAATGTAATTGCTCCAATATAAAAGTAAATGACAAAAGAGGAAATGCTCTATACAATTTCAGGATGACTATCGCCATTACGATGATAGTTGGAATTTTTCTTCTTATCGTAATCTCTTTCATTAAATTATCATAATATGTCAAAAAAACCATCAACCCCACCGCCGCCACCCCCTCCGGTTCGGAGAGAAAAGGCCGAGGAGCCGCCTGTTCGCCCTAAAACAAAAAACAGGTAGTAAACTAAGTGTTTAATCGTACACTATTAGTGATTTTTTTGTATATCGTGCTACGGCACGGTATACAAATGCATTTTATAACATAAACCGCTAGTAATACAAAAATAGAAACGATAAATCAATGAATTATTTAACGGAAGAACAATGTGAAAAACTCAATAGGATCTTAGAAGCTTTTGATAATAATAATGCATTGGCCGGCGAAAAAGTTTTAAAGATTGAGCCTGATGAGAAGAAAGCCAATGGGTTGATCGATATACTTCAAAGGAAAGGATTTGTAAATAGAGTAGATGCTGAAGAGCAGGATCTGCCAGCTTTTATGTTCTTAAACCCTTCTGCAGTCGCTTTTCTTGATAGCGGCGGTTTCGTTGCGGAGCACAAGCGAGAACTATTTAAACGAGCGATGAATGGCCCAAATCAGATCAATATACATTCAGTGGGCAATAGCGGTATTATTAATGCTGGGCATGGCAATACTATTAATAACAATGTCAGTTTCTATAAAGGGAATATCGAGTCGCTAAAGGAGGAATTAGCTAGAAACGATGTTTCACACGAGGATATAGGAGAAATTGCAGAAATAGTCCAATCTGAAATGCCAGTCGAAAGGTCGTTTGGACTTAGAGTAAATAAATGGATTAGAAAGATGTTAGACAAATCACTTGACGGTGTATGGCAAGTAGGTATCGGGACTGCTGGTGGCTTATTAACTGAGATTATTAAAAAATATTATGGTTTGTAGTATTATAGGTTAATAACATTAAAACGAATCTCCTAAATTTACCATATTTATCAACTTAGATCGCATTATGAAACTTAAAAAACTTACTATCCATAAGTACAAATGTATTGAAACAGAACTGAGCTTTGATGTAGAGGATGATATTACAATACTAGTTGGAATAAATGAGTCTGGAAAACCTCTGTTTTAGAAGCACTGTAGGCTTGCCAAATTTGGCGACTTATTCAATGGCAAATAATCAGTTTGCACACTATACAGATGAACAAAATGGTAACGAGCGAAGTTCTAAATTTTTGATATAGGGAAAAGTGTGATTGTAGTAGGGTTATTACGCAATATAAAGCTCTTAGAATCGAATCCGACGATGGTATAACTCTGAACCGCTATGAAGATACAGGCGGAGAAGTCAGGGAGGGGTTAAAGCTTTTTGGGGCATAGTGGCTAAGTGATCTAAATATATAAAAATATTCAAAATTAGACATTAAATGGGAACTTTTCTGTTTGCATGGAATCCAAAAAAATGGGATTGGAAGACATTAGAGGAAAATATTAGCCGAATTAAGTTAGAAGGTAGTGCAAAGGAAGAATGGAGTGTTGCAAGCTATAGGAAAATTCAACGTGGAGATAGAGCATTTTTAATGCGACTTGGAAAAGAGCCGAAAGGGATTATGGCTGCAGGATTTGTTTCAACAATGCCTTTTCTGTCAAAACACTGGAGTGGTGAAGAAAGGGATGTCTATAGAATTGTGCTAGATTTTGAAGTCATCCTAAATCCAGTTAGCGAAGCACTCTTTGGGCTTGATAAACTTAATGATGGAATTTTGGCTGAACTCAATTGGACACCACAATCATCCGGCATTGAAATTAGCAAAGACGCTGCTGCAATATTAGAGACGAAATGGTTCGACTTTCTTGCTGGCAAAGGAATATATAGCAATATACAGCAGGAAACCGATATAATACGCGAAAGAGTACTTACGGAGGGAGCTCCTAGCCAGCTCCTGTTGACGCGATACGAAAGAAACCCTTATGCTAGACAAGAGTGTATAAACTACTACGGGCTGTCTTGCGCGGTATGCGACTTCAATTTTGAAAAAATATATGGTGAGATAGGTAGAGACTTCATCCATGTTCACCATTTAAAGCGGATATCTAGCAACAAAACGGAGTATGATGTGTCTCCGATTAATGATCTTCGACCAGTTTGTCCTAATTGTCATGCTATGCTGCACAAACGAGTGGAACCATACACCATTGAAGAGCTTAAGGAAATACTGAGACAGAGCCAATATAGATAAATTGAAAAACTTATGACCTGTTTAAAGCGATGCCATATTGAAAAGTTGTCGTAGTTCAATGTAGAACAGAGATACGAAAACTGCTTGACTTCAAAGAATATCAAAGCAAAGAGTGTAATACCAACTGGTCAAAATAAAAACATTAAATTCAAATGTTCAATGGGTGTGGTCACGGAAGAGAAGATACCCCATGACTTATAAGAAGAATACAAAATGACAGAAGCGATTTTTGGTCTTATTGGAGTAATTGTAGGTTCTGCAATCTCTTGGTTTCAGATGTATTGGGCAGAGAAACGGGCTATAAGAAAAAATGCTAGATACCTTGCGATCCGTGTTATGTGCGTCCTTGATAAATATCTTGAAGATTGTGCTGATGTGGTCAGAGATGACGGATTGTGTTACGGGCAGCGTACTAAAGAAGGTTATTTAGAACCGCAGGTAAAAGCACCTGGCCCTCCGGCTTTACCAAATGATGTTGACTGGAAGAGTATAGATCCTGATTTGATGTATCGAATACTTTCTCTACCGTCCGATATCGAGGCGGCTGAAAGACTTATCCGAGACGCTTCTAACGTAGCGGAATCGCCAGATTTTGAAGAGTTCTTTATCGAACGTGCATATTGGTATGCAAGCACAGGGCTAAGCGTTTATAAAATATCAGCAGACTTATCAAAAAAATACGATGTTCCAATGAAAACCTATCAAGACTGGAATCCGGCTGAAGAACTAACATTACAGTTGGCTATGCTTACAGAAAGGCGCCAAAAAAGGAGGGATGTGCATAGAAGGTTTATTGATAAAATACTAGGAAAGAAATAAGTGTTTGACTTTGATGCAAAAATATGTATCTTAGCTATGCGCAATCTAAACAAAACCGTATAAACTAGTGTCATTGTATTTTCCCTATTTAAGAGGTAAGCAATTGAGCTTTTTGCATGGAGAGTACTGATTGATTCACCTTATTCCAATAAGGTCAATTCTATCGTAGAACTAGTTAAGAATGTCTTGGCTTCCTCAGAAAAGGCTTTAAAATATTTACGTACACTCTTTAATAATTTTAATGATTAAAACATATAGACTTTTAAGTGAAATAAGATCAGCGCTAGCAGTCTTCTCTCATACAGTTGAGCAAGATAACGGCAGCGGCTATTTTGACATAAATAAGTTTGCAGAAACGCTATTCAAGCCTGTTTTTTCTAGAATATTTGAAAAGAAATTTTCAAGGTTTCAAAAAATGAACTTTCCCGCTATTGACCTGTACTCACTGGACGATGAAATTGCAATACAGGTAACCTCTGAACGTTCACTTAAAAAAGTTCGTAATACATTGGATATGTTTTTGGAAAAGGGATTCCATCAAAAATATAGAAAGCTATACATTTATTTCCTAAAAAAAAACAAGCTCCGAAAAACTTCGGTAGACAAAATTGTAAGCGATCAGAAATATAATCAGCTCGTAAGAAACAATGTTTTTAATGCCGATAGTCTATTAGATAGTGTTAACTTGAGTGGATTAATCGGAGATTGTTCACCAGAGATTATAGAGGAAATCCATTCATACCTCGCAAATGAATTTTCACCTACTAACATAATAAGTGCCCCCCCTCCAATTGAAATTCCTCAATACGCAGCAGTAAACAACTATATTGAAAGGCATCTTACTAAGAGTGATCAACATGACCATTGGGCATCCTATTTTGGTAAGAAAACATTATTCAAAATCATTGGGGATAAAGTCAAAAACAACCTGCCAATTAGGATCATCATAAAAGCGGAGGCGGGCCAAGGCAAATCTATAGAACTGGATAATATAGCCTATCACATACAAAATAATGATCTAGATTTATACGCTCTTAGAGTGACCATTAAGAATTATACTGCTGATCTTTATGGCTTTATAGGTAAAAAATATCGGTTTTGGGAAAAAGTCACCAAATCGAAAGTCTTGCTTTTAGTAGATGGTATTGACGAAATCAATCCGGCAGTATATCAAAACTTTGTGTCGGAATTTAATCACCTAATAGATTCGGATTCGGGCTTGAATGTAATATGCACAATCCGTTCCAACTTTGACAGTGAAATATACACTGTCAGTCATGAAAACTTTGATACATATTACCTTGATAGATTATCTCAAAGTGACGTCGATCACTATGTTGAAAATCAAAGTAACCGATCAGAACAGACAAAAGCATTAACTGGAAAAAAGTGGGCCAAAAATATCATCTATATCCCATTTTATTTAACTGAACTAGTTTCAGTATCAAATAATGACAACGAGGTATTACCTAACAACTTGGTAGATCTTTACGAAAAGATTATCGTACAACGTTTATCCCAAGACAACGTGAAATATAATGGAAGTTTAAATAAGCGGGTGGTGTATGATGCTATGCGAAAAATAGCTGTGTTCATGACGCTGAAAGGAGAAAACGTGATAAACCTTTCACAGGTATTACAACTAACCAGCTTAGATCGTCAGCAAATATTAACAAATCCCTTTTTATCTACTTATGATAAGGATATAGAAACATGGGTTAGTTCCATACACAATAACTTCCAAGAATATTTAACAGCAAAACAACTTTCAACGTTGCCGTGGCCAAAGATTAAGAAAATCTTGTTTAACACAGATAATGGATTTCTCAACGTAAAGTTACTGAATACTACTGCCCTGCTATTTTCTATTATATCTAGGCATGATGAACGGCATGAATTATTGACAGAAGCTGTTAATAAAAGTGATTATACCATATTATTTCACTTCGAAAAAGAGAGAATACCTTTGAGAGATAGGCTAGCTCTCTTTAAAAGATTTATTTTGGAGGGTAAGCAGAAAAAGATTGCTTATTTATCTGGAGACTTCGCTTCGTATAAGTTAATAGGTTTTATTGAAGGAGATATGGAAGGCTTAGATTTTGTAATCCAAGAAATAAAAAACGATATAAGGTCTTCTAACCACTTTCAAAGCCTTTTGTTCTTTCTTCATGATTACTCAGCTCGCCCATTGTCAAAGAAAAGAAAACAGGAGATTTTCGAAACTATAGAAAGTTTAATCACCATCAAGGGCTTTAGGGAAACCGAATATCGAGAGATGATTGATATTATTTTTTCGGTCGGTTATTTTACAGAAGACACATTAAATCACACGATAAAAAAATGCCCTCTGATCCATTACCGTTATGTGCTTACAAAAGTCATTGATCTTATTGGTGAAAAAAGAATCCCTGATCAATTTGAATTTGTTTTGCAAAATGCAAAGAATTTAT
This sequence comes from Olivibacter sp. SA151, assembly GCF_054130995.1. Classification (NCBI taxonomy): domain Bacteria; kingdom Pseudomonadati; phylum Bacteroidota; class Sphingobacteriia; order Sphingobacteriales; family Sphingobacteriaceae; genus Olivibacter; species Olivibacter sp. SA151. Next base: position 1,835,231 of record NZ_CP096391.1, read on the forward strand.
ACAATAATGAGGGCATGTCTGTTTCGAATTATAAACGGATATTTAGTAAATATATACTAGACACTATAGATTACAAAAATTATAAGCTGTTGTTCTATCACTTATCAGAGAGTGGTGATCCCTATCTTAGCTATCTATTAAAGGAAAACAGCTACTTCGAAGAAGAGAATAAGATGTATCTCGATCGAATCTACTTAAAGTTGGCTCAGCTTGACAACCAAGCGGGCGACAATCGAATTATGTTGGACTTCATTAACTATCTTAATGAAGTTCAGTATGATTCGTATTCACATTCTACATATGGAAATGCTATTGAATTTTTTAAACACGTAGAACAAGAAAACCTTCTTAAAAGGCTTCTAACATCTCAGCCGTTGTTGGAATCTGGTTATCTTTTTAATGAGTTGTTTGATTTACAAGCGGTTGACCACAGCCAGACTATGATTATGTTACACAAATCTGGTGAAATAAATGACGACAGACTAAAGATGTTGTATAGTATCACATTCAGCAATTTATCTGTAACAACCCTAAATCTCTGTCGTTATGTATGTGCAAAATTTCCTAAAGAATTTGCTCCTTTTAAGACTCGTATATCCATAGACAAACGGTATGCTTTGTGGAGGGAAATGGACGCTAAATTGCTTAACAACAGAACTCTTTTTATCGAAAGTCTAAATGAGATAATTAACTATATTAAAGTAGATATTCCAGACCTAATTATGAATGGTAGAATTGACCTTTATAGTGAGTCTATAGAAGAATTAAAAGGGAAATTCGGATGCAATGTAATCGCGGACTTTTTGAGATGGGACTGTAGGAATCAATCTGTCCATAAGATTGTAGGTTCGATAGAGCAGGACAAAGCGTGGTTTATATATTTAGCAAAGATCTTAACAAGTCATAAATACGATGAGGATATGATGACATTATTGTCACCAGCAAAAGAGTTTTTACAAAAGTATGCTGATTCAATGATTTCATCGATAAATTACAAGAGCTTTCAGGAAGTTGAGTTTGATAGAGACGCAATCGAGATTCAGATCGGATTACTATTTAAGGAAAAAATTATTGAGCTGCCATTTGAAAAGGCAATGGAATTGCTCTACTTTAACCAGATCGAGGACTGCATAAGTAGTCAAGAACGGATGGATGATTTCCTAATTAACAAGTATACACTGGAAACAGTAAAGCAATATGTGGTCGAAATCATTGAAGATGAGTTTTGTAAAAATAGTATTAAAGCCTCTGCCATTAGGACATGTATAGCTTATAAGGTAGTAGAACCGATGGAAGAGGTATACGAGCTGCTTGAAAGCGCAAACTTCCTTAGTAAAGAAATTTGTTTTGAGTATCTGAAATTTTCCAACTTTAGTAGAAATAGATTATTACAATATTTTGTTAAACATCCAACAATCTATGACAGCTGGCATACCGATTTAATTGAGTACCTTCTCGAGGAAAATACAACTCATAGCGAGTTGATAAAAATTATCGAAAGTCAGGTGTGGTTTAATCCTAATATTGAATTACACGATTATCTACCGATAGCAATAAGTCTCTACGGCGTACGCCTCGGGTCTCTAAATTGTATGGACGTCTTTTTCAAATACGTAAAGAGCAAGAAGTATTATAATTCAACCCTTAAATATTCATATTTCGAAATAATAGAGAAGCGTTACCCTAATGAGCTCTTTCGACTAGCACTTGAATGTCTTGAGGTTTATCGAAGGAATATCGCAGACCATTCGGGAGAGTCAATGTGCGGGGCTTTAGATTTAATTATTACTAATCTTGCCTCCCAAAATTCGGAGAGATATCAAGAAGCTATGAGATTCTATGACAGGCTAATTCAAGATTATGGTTTCGAAGCTCCTAATACCTATGCCCTAGAATGGTGGAAAATTCGATTAACCAAAAGATTTCAGGAAAAGACCAGTCGTTATCTGACAGAACGGGAAGTACTTGAACTCATTTAGATAAACAATATAACAGGAAAACTGCCGTCTCTTATTAAATAAACCAGACGCAGGCGTTACGATCAACTATAATTTTCCCTAAGAAAAGAACCGTAAATCATTCCTTTCTTAGGGTAGCTTCCGTTTCTCCTTTTATTTATCGCGCTTAGTTGAAGTAACATCTTTACTGTTCTTTATCATTCTAGGAGATACAGGCTTTACCTGACTTCTGTCAACGCCCGGAATTTTGGCCGTAGGTTTAGAACCATTTCCGCCATGCGAATTTGATGGATTACTTTTGCTCATAATAGATTGTGTCTTTTGATTTAATTCGTCAATATTTGTGATTTCAATTTTACTTATCGTCTCAACTTCACCATTAAGATGAATAAGTACGCAAATTAAGAAAGGTACAATACTTATCAAACCATATTGTAACGACTTGTTATACCGTAAACTTTTTTTTATTACTGCATCAACATTTTTTTCAATAGCCTCTTCTAGTTCTCCAATATACGATGCTTTTAAATATAGATCAACTTTTTCTTGGTTAACAAATACTTCTTTTTTTCCGTTCTCATCAATTTTCTCTTCGAAGAAGCTTGGACTTTGTTCATAGTCCTTAATTAAATCTTCATAGTATATTTTTGGCGAATTGAGATGGGCGATTTCAATAGGTTTTAATAGATGGATAGTATTGATGATAGAGATTATGAAAAAGATTAAGAAAATAAGAAAAATACCTAAAAAAAGCCACTCTTCAAAATTTCCGTCAAAACATCTTTTTATCAATGGGGTTATAAAAATACCAACTCCAGAATATAAAATGATGATATTTGTGAAGCGTCCTTGAACTTTATCATAGTGAGCAGAATATTGCTCTAAACGGTTTTCATTTAATTCGATGAGATAATCGACATTATAGTAAGATTTTGTCATATAAGTTTAATTGTTGATTTAATCGTTCTCTTACCCGAAAAGTAAAGGACTTTTTACTGTTTCAGTATCATTAATAATGCGATCTTTGTTCTAACATTTTTTTGATTTTTTTAGGGTTGCTTTCTGCCATATCAATATCCCTAAAACGCTCAGTTACGAGATCAGCATACCACTTTAGATCACTGGTTTTCCCTATATTATTTTTTTCATAAAGGTTTGCCTGATCTAACATGAAATCCTGTACTAGACATAGATCATTCTCCGATTTACTTGCAAATCCATATAATATCTCAATCAATATCCGATCAATTGATTCAGCAAAAAAATCAGCGTGATATTTTTTATCATGGAACAGGAACATTACTTTCTCTAGTTCCATAAGGCCAAAACTTGTTTCAACGTTCCATATATTAAGTTTACCTTGTATTTCAAAGGGTGATGCCTTCGTAGATGCAATGTAATTCATAATAAATAAGAACCCCTGTTTTTCTCCAAGATGGGCTAAATTTCGTGCAGCTTCTATCCTTAAGTTTGAGGATAAGTGCTTACTTTCCATACATTTCAGCAGTGACGTCCTTACAGTCCTAGGGCAAATATCGGTTAGATATTTAACAAACTGAAAGTAACTTATTGTTGTATAATCTTCTATTTCTTTAAAGTACGATTCCAATAACAAGAAATCTGTTTCGAGTTCGTTTAATACTTCCAACACCCAATACGTGTTGTCGTCCGATAAGCAGTTATTGACAATCATTTCTATTATTGTGTCGCAAGTTTCGTATAACTGTAGATGACGACAAAGATCAATGTGTGTGGCTTTAACTCGTTGATCCTGAATTCCAATTTCGATATTCGACTTGACTTTATTTTTTATTAATTGAGTTTGATCTGCAAGCTTTTCCAACAGTATGCTTGATATGGTTTCTTTCTTGTTTATTTTTCCAGTTTGTATACCCTTTATACCGCTCGTATCCAACCATAAAAAGTTCAACATTTGGGAGTTATCTATTTCAAACTTAAACTGCTTCCATATTTCACCAAGTAAAACCTCTTTTTTTCTATAGAACAATTGACCATTTTCTCTATAATATGTATTTTCAAAACTTGCACTTTTTATATTTTCGTAGAAAAAATCCCTTACAATGCCGATTAATACTTCTTGTTGGGGCATAGATGAGAGGTGGCAATTTAAGATTTTTTTAACACGCCATTGCTTGAAAAAACCTCGGCTATTTATCAAGTCAAGGCATGCATTATGTGAGATAATCGAATAGTCACCCATGGCTTTTCGAATGAGTGCAGTTAGGAAGTTTGAGCTATAAGGTACCAACTTCTTTTGATATTTAATATCATAAAGTTCATCGATATTGACTTCCTCCTTTCCATGTGCTAAAAAAAACTGCTTTAAAGCTTCCGCAAATGTTTCTTTTGATTGGATAAACAGAACATCATTCTTTTTTAAAGTTTCTTCCTGTACAAGGTACACCTCGTGTTCAATTTGCTCTTTAGTTTTAGGTCGTTTTCCGAATACTTTATATAACTCACTTTGAAGTTGATCAACAAATCCGCTGTTTGACGTTTTATACAAACTCACAGCGGTTGCAGTTAAGTCTTTTCGCGTTAAAATATCATCTTCGTATAGTCTCAAAATCAGATCTAATTGTTTTCCTGAAATCAGTTGACCCAAAAATGGAGAATATTTGTAATTATCATTTAGAAAGCAAATTTGTAAGGACAGGGAGCGTAGATTGTATTTATCGATAAATTTCTCAACTATTTGTTGTGTAAAGTATTCATTGTCAGTGTTGAGCAAGAGATTTACGACGGGAAAAATTATTGAAATATCTGTTTCGTATATTCTTGAAATCAGTTTTACAAACAGTTCAGCAAATTCATTCACAGAAGAAGATTTGTGTTTATAAAAATTTTTCCATTCTTGGCTTGATAAAATGCAGATGAATTTCCTAAAGTTTGAGGAGCTTTTTGTACTACTACAGAATTCGAGCAGAGTACTCTCAGATCCAAATATTGATATTTTCTTATTAGCTTCATAAAGAAGCGAAAAGCCGCGCAAACCGAAATCATAAAATTCGTCAACCCAGTCATTCGTTACTAGATATTGGTAAATTCCATCCCTTAACTCACGATCTGCGTTATAAGTAGAGTCCATTAAGTTGTTGATTAAAGCTTTATCCTTGTACTGAACACTTATTAAAATATCCAATAATAGTTTCCCATAAACAGGAGATTGAATTTTTTTTAATTGGCTAACCGTTATTTCTATTAGTTTGCTTTTTAAAATTTGCTTTAAGCATAGATTTAGGATAACTCTGCAACAAACGATTTTGACGATATCTGGTATATCTTTCGCTAGGCATTCGATCACATAATTTTTTATGTCATCTTTTTGACCAATAAAGCTGGCAAGATGATTTTCCCTTATACTGATGAGCCTACTAGATCTTCTAATACAGTTGTCAATAATTTTTGACACAGTTTTCAACTTGTATTCGGATTGAAGGCTTTCACCATCAGTATAGCAAAGGAGTTCAACATTATCTTGTTCTAAAATATGCAAGAGATGATCCCGATCTTTAGTATCTTCCATTAATGACAAGAACGAGGTGATCGTTTGTATCCACTTAGAGCGTATTTTTCTTATTCTTTTTCCAACTATAAACCAGCTTTCTATTTGCGTTATATCATAGTCGTTAAGAGCTAAAGCCGCAAATTGTTCTTGGAAAAGCGCATTACTGAATGTCCATTTGTTTGACGTGAAATTTATAAATGTATTATGTTTGAGTAAGACTATTTCTTCCGTATCAAAAATTTCTTGTAAAAAGTCATTATCACATGAATTGACACCTGCAATTTGGAAGGTTAGAGCCAATTTTTGCACAGTTTTTTTATATTTTACTTTAACTGATTCTATATTAAGTCCTTTAGAAAGCTCCCGTTGTGCCGAAATGATTAAAGAATCTTCTAAAAATCTCTCTACTATCTGCAGTCTGCTCTTTGGCATTTTTCTTTGATCCATTCCAAACCATTTTGCCAAGTTGGTAAGGTAGAAAGGATGTGATATCAATTCATTTAAATCAAATTCGTGAATATGATTATAGAACTTCGAGGTGGTATCAAAAAGATTATGCTTTAGATAATCGTCTATTTGTTTTGACGTTAACTCGTTTAAATGATAAAACTCAACGTCATGGAGCTTTTCTCCTATACCTCCTTGATAAAAAAATAGCGTCCTACAGGAAAATATGAGATTAACGCATTGGTATTCGGTTGTAAAAGCATGTATATGTTTAATCGCTTCAAGAAATTTGTCTTCTGGAACCTCATCTAAACCATCTATCATCACAATTAAATCGTTTACGGGAATACTCTGCCAAGATTGGAAAGCCATATCTAAGAGTACATTTATAGGTGCCAAATTGTAAGATTTTAACGTAAGTATATACGGAGTAAGGTAAGAGTGCTTTTCCGTTATTTCGAATGCGGTTTGGTTTAAAAGTGTACTTTTGCCTTCATATGCATCTGCCAATAAGCAGATTTTTTTTGCTTTCAATGGCCACTCAACTAGCTTATCTGTTAACGTTTTTACTTGCCCTTGAATCCCTTGGCGTTCTAGTAAAAAATCACTGAGGCCGTAGTTATTTTTGATGTTTGTCAGAGAGCGTACTATGTAATTGTCTATCGGTTGATAGCAGACTTTCTTCGGTCGTGGTAGGAAGCAGTATTCGTCTGCTATTCGTTTTCCAAAGTAGTGTAGAACAAGCCTATAATGTTTTTTAAGCTCTTGATTTAGGTAATTTACATCCCAAACATACAAATCTATATTATGCTCGTTGCGAAACTGAGATTTTAGCTTCTCTATTTGGTTTCTAGCTCCTTGATTTTGTAAATCGACGGTTGTGGCAATTGTGAAATGACTTGAGGTTTCTAAAAACTTTCCTTTTCTAAACTCTTTAACTATATCATCAAAGTTTAATTTGTTTCTTTGTAGAAACTTACACTGTATGCAGAGTTGTTTTCCTTTTCTGTAATCAAAAGATAAAATATCTATTCCGTCCTGTTTACAACCACCTTTAAGATATTTTTCGAAGAAAGGATCATCATATATAATCTGCGAAAGATAAACAACAAGGCATTCAAATTTTTCCCAATTCAACATCTCCCACGGTAAATTATCGTAATGCATGATACAGTAAAATATTTTGAAGTTATGACCGACCTCAATCATCCCTAGTTTTAGGCTCGGCATCTCTATGTTTCGTCCGGCTTAATTATGTTGACTATGGTTAGATTGTTTTTGTTTTCGATATTTTACTAAAATAAGCAATAGTGTGTATTGTAGGAAATAAATCGTCAGCACATCTCTTTTCGAAATGACTATTATCAATTAAAAGACGATAACTAACTCATTGAAAAACCAATTCTACGGTAGTTTACCCACTTAGTTAAAAGAGGCAATTCTACATTTAATTTGAAAAATGTTTTCTCATCCCAAGCACTTATGTGTATACCAATAATTGCATGCTGCACCGTATAACTTATCATAGGAAATTCACTGGAGAAGTTGAGCGATCCATATTTCCGACAGTTCACGAGTGTTATATTTTTAGCATCTTGATCAATTCCCCAAATAACATCCTCAGTGGTCAATACATCACTAGCCATATTTTTCAAAGAGTCTTTTGGTGTTTCGAACCCGCCTATAAGCTCTAGTTTTAACGTTTCATAAGGTGTAAAATGGAGTATACCAGCAACTTTTTGTTTAGGTTTATTTGGGATAAACCAATATCCTTTAAATACATTCGCTTCTTGCATCGTTCATTCTTAAATATAAATTAATAACAAGGTAACTAAATTGAGCAAGAGCGATTTAAAATTCGCTGCGCTAGCCCAAGAAAGACATAAAGCTGAATTTATTAAAACAGCGTAGATTTTCTTTTTTTTAAAGAATCTGCCTTGGAAATGATATCATCTAATTCTTTCGAAATCTCGTCACCTGACATTCCGTACATAATTTTCCTAGCATTTGCCAGTTCCGTTCTGACCATATCCTTGTCCAAATTATCTTTCATTTGATTAGTAATCGCATATTTATGGTATGCGTTATTAATATCCTTTATCCGTTTCGCGATTGTTTCAAAGGAATTTGTTAGATAGTGATTGTCTCCGAAAGTAGCCCAGAGTCGTTCCTTCATCTGATATACTCTTTTAAGATCTTCCTCATATCGTAGTATTCTAGACTGAAATACATAAATTTCGTGTATTACGTTTTGAGACATTTTGCCTTGTTCCAACTCGGCGTTCATCGCATTAAAGAATTTTTCATTTATTTCACCAGAGAAAGAGATTGGATTGCGCAGATTCCTGACGACATCGGTTGAGACGCGAAGTACTGACAACGCTTCAACTTGCACATCATACTGTTTTTGTTCCTTCCATTGAAAAAGTGCATATACAGCTACCATGAGTGTTGCAAAGGTTGAGAGTGAAGATAGCCACTCGGAAACACTTGAGTCAAATTTTATACCTCCAAGTACAATTATCAACACTATCAATGTGGTTGATATAATTGAGTAAAATTTATACACGTTTCTTTCCTTTTAGGTGTCTCATTGTTTGTTGGCAATATAATATCAACAAAAATCTTTTATCCTCTATAGGATATTGGGAGGTCAAAACAGCACCTATTCCACATTTTGGAGACATTGCTGTTTCGCCGTTAATATCATTGATCCATTCCAAAATCTCAGATGGCGGATAGGTCTGTTGAGAGTAAAAGCATCCACATAATTTGCTACTTAATATTTCTTGCTTATGCGAAGAGCTGTCTTTGTGTGCAATTGTTAAATAACTGATGCCATAAGTCTCTCCCATGATTTCTCCGATTGATCGCTTTTTTTCGTTTAGTTTGCTATCTGATTTAAACTATGGTTTGGTTTAACGTTGTTATTATTGATCTAATATAGCGAACTTCTGTGCAATTGGTGAAATATCTTTTTCATATTTTCAAAGCTAAATAGTCTTCTGCTAAATATTTTACGGAAAGCCCTAAACGAGCAACCAAATGAAATTGACCGTTCACTTTTCAATGAAAAAAAATTCGTTAATATGAAATAGAAGGGGTTATCAGTTGTTTGATAAGCATATAGATCTTTTAATTTTTTAGGGAAAACGATAGCGATGTGGGGTGTATCGGCGTTGTGGTGCAATGTATGGAGGCTTGCATTTTGGTTTGTTTGTATTTAAGAATATGGTAAGTACACAACCTTAGTCTAAATAGGAAAATCATTAAAATATATTATCTTGTCCTACCAAAAAAACGCCAATGGAAAAAATCGAATACGGAGATGTAAATAAATTCCTTGTCTCCATCGGATTGGTATTGATTACACTAAGCTTCGCATTACCTTATCTCTTTTTAAAAGAAGATTTCGGTGTATATTTGGAAATTTCTAAAATTTTGGAACTGCAACCCCATATGCAAACGCTCATCTGGAGAAAGCAAATGCAGGTTGCCTTCCTACAGGATGCCCTTCCAGTTATTTCTTTACTTCTGTTTGCATTTGGTATTCTCCTTTCGCAATGGGGGCTGCGCCGATGGTTCAAACGACAACGAAGTATCGATGAAAAATTTGATACCGAACTGGCCAAATCAAAACTGGAATTGACTGCGATGAGTCCATTGGAAGTCGCGGAAAAAGCCCAAAGCGAAGTACAGGAAATTGAAGCCGTCAATAATGAAGAACACAAAACCGGCCCGAGCGACTACTCTCTGATCGACTACCTGAAAGTAGAGGAGCGCGTGTATAACCTATTCAAAAATAATCCCAGCAGGCACTTTGACACCTATACCCAAATGAGGCTGGGGCGTACCGAGATAGACGTCGTTATGGCTTCCAGATCCTCTTCCTACAGGGATCGTATTATTGAAATCAAATATTTCAAAACCAATTTTAACCATTTCGTAGTAGACAAAGCTTTAGTCCAACTCAATAATACAATAACCTATTACAAAAGTAATACTGGTCGAAGTGCAGTTCCTGTGATATTGATCATTTACGAACCGGAAACCTTCAAAAACAGCGACATTATCTCGATACAGGCACAAGTTTTAAACTGGGCTTCAAAATATCGGGATCTCAATCGCTTGAAAGCTGCGTTTATAGCGGTTAGCGAAATAGAAATGTTCGATGTCAAAACGCTGTTAAAAAGATAGCTTCTCCATTTCTTAACGAACCGCATTCAGAAAACAGGAGCAGACTAAAAATTGATACCCGTATATTCTACTTGCTTTTACTACCCATAGATATTAGGTGGTTCGGTTAATTTTTTAACACTAGACGGACAACTAAGATTATAATGTTAAGAGTCTTTTGTCCAAAATCAGAAAAATAAAGGTGAGTCACTTACATTGTTCTCCGTGGATGGAAGATTATACACGCGATGGTCTTGATGCCGTAGCCATGCTGGTGCAACCTGATCAATTGTTTTATCTGACTCATGGGTCTCGTTTTTTTCGGCCATAGGGGTCTTTCTATTGGTGATCCCTAAATAAACCAAAAAAACACAGGGGGTCAGTTTGCTCCGGAACGATCTGCTTTTCCTTATCCAGAGAAGCCAGCATCCACCGGAATGGCAGACGTTTTTAAACTTTAAACGCCGATTACATTCCTAAAACTAGGACGGAATAGTAGGGTCAACTTGCCCCGGAATATGCACTAAAAAATAACAACTAGAATCTTTTTGTTTTTTTTAATCCAAATTGATTGTTGTCAAGTTCCATCTTATACACCTTGATGTGAGGATATTTTTTTATCAAAAGTTCTGTGAATCGTATTTCTTCTTTATCGCCAAATTTGACACCATATACTAATTCATTTACCGCATCTACAGGAATGGGATGCAATTTTCCTTTATTATAAATATGTAAGAGCCGATATTCGACTTCGTGTTTCCAAACATCTGATTTTTTAAAAAAGACATTGGCAAAATATTGTCCTTCAGGGGCGTTATCATAAAAAAATGGGAATTCCGGAAAATGAGCGGTGTAGTCGACCATTCCGCCCATATTAAATAAACGCGTATTTAATAGGACTGCGGGATTATACCCAATAGCAAACCCTCGATGGCAATTAGCGTAATAAGACCACATTAATAAATTATCAACTTTTGGGGTCAGGCAAAATACTCCGAATTCACGGTTTATATTATCATATGAATCTTCATCTACGGCTTTTAAATGATCTGGATTTTCAAAAAACCTTTCATTGACCATATCATAAACATATTGCTGTTTTTCTTCGGTTCTGGCGTTTGGATAATTCTTATTGACAATTTTATTGGCTTTGATGATGATATTTTCCTCGGTAAGATCTTCTTTACGATATCTGAAAGGTAGATTGCAGTCGTATGGATCATTAAATTCTTTAGCGGAAGGAATATAAATTTTGCAACTTTGAATCGCGTCTTTGTGATATTGATTGTTGAAGTCTCTAAATTTGTACAATGTATCCGGCAGTTTTAATTGATTAACTGGAAGAGCAATACCTTTTTGCATTAGTCTAAAATTATAATAACTCGTTTAAATGTACATAAATACCACCTCTGATTGGCATTTTTTAATTTTGAACGTCACCTAGCTAAAAGAAGACCAGGAGTAAGTGGAATCAGCTAATGAAAGCCACAAGATCACAGGTTTAATCTCTTGTGGAGTCCAATTGTTCACTTAATAATATATATACTCTTTTCAAAATCATCAGCAGTGTCATGATGAATTCTACAATTAGGAAATAGCAAACTGCATTGCTGATCTTTTCTAGAGCCTTGATATCTGCTAACAATGAAAAAAGAATAATTAATATAGAATAAAATATCGAGACAGATATGTTTGCGACGCTTTCTTTAATAATGTCCCTTTTATCCTGCTCCTTAAAAATTTCTTTTGCGGAGAGATCGAATAAGAGAACAATAAAATTAAGTGAAAGCCCTACATATATCGATAAGCCACCAATTATGGAATTCACAAAATCTCCTTTTAGAAAAATTTTCTCATAGACTAAAAAAACACTTAAACCTAGAGGTATAATAAGAAAAAAGAAATAATCTCGAAAATCGGGTTTTCCGGTTTTCGCATTTATCAAAGTTTTAATATGATCTTTGACAATGGCGCTAACGTCAATTTTGTATGACATGTCTTTTATCTTTTAACTGAGACCGATTTCTTTTTTCATTCCTTCAAGAAAAGAAAGTAGATAATCTTTAATTTTTTCTTCATCCGGATGATTTCCATCATTTAAAGGGACATCATTGGCATCTATATAATATACCGGAGCTATTTTAAAATCTTTTTCAAATTTTGCTGTTGCCTTTTTATTGTTATGTTCAAAAGTGGCAAGTACTTCAACATCGTTATCTAAGCCGATCTCTTTTAAGTTTTCTAGCTCTAAAAGATCTGGGTATTTTCCAAGCATAAAATCCTTGATAGCGTTGGCTGTAGAATTCCCAAAACCTGTAATTTTTATGTCGATATTAATGTTATCTAATATATTGTATCTTTTATTGAATACCTTCTGAGCTTTATCTGTAGACAAGCCAGATTTTCTTAAAATCAGCTGTTTAACCGTTCCAGTGCTCATTTTTTTTATCGCCTTTTCTGTAATATGCTCACTATATGAAACTAAGTACTTTTCATTTAAGTTCTCAATAAACTTTTTGAAATCCAATTTCAAAGGTTCATGCACACTTTTATCACTGATGCTTTGTACTATTAGCAATCCTTTATTGGAGTCTTTTGGCAACCAAAGAATGAAATAAAATGGTATCGCCGTGACGTGGTTTCTTGTTACGGGAAATCCCTCATCCAATACATCATCCTTATCTTTTATCTTACTCACTATATCTGTGTACCCACCTTCGATCATTCCTATAATATATCTATTTTGGGAGCCAAAAGACAAGCCATTTTCTGTGATGTTGATCCCTTTATTCCAGTTTTTATATACAATAAATTTATTATCAAAATGCTTAACGTAAGCTTTGAACAAATTGGTAAACTTTTGTACATCGTCATCGCCTTCTAGAATAGTATTTAAGTCACCCCAAAAAAAAGATGTATTGGGTTTGTTACGTTCTCTTAGTGTTATCGTGAATATATGTAATTTCAAATCATATCCCATAAGTTTTTATTTAAGTCGAAATTTGTCTTTATCCTTTGCATTAATTGCGTTGTCTATGCTTTTTTTGATCGGTTATCAACTTTAGTAATTCCTTTCTTATGACAACTTTTATATTCTTCAACGTACTTTTTACGTATAAAGAGATTTTGCGTACTACACTTGTCGATATCAATTCTTTATCCTTCAGTCGGCTTCTCAGGCATAAAGTCCTTTGGACTGCAATTAAAAAACCTTGCTAGTTCGTTAAGCTGATCATAGGTATACATGCTTGGCGATTTTGTAGATTCAACCTGACCAATATAACCTGGCGAAACATTTAAAACAGCGGCAATATCCCTTTGGGTTTTCTTGTTTTTCTTCCTCATCAGAATAGTATTCTTTACTATTACTTCTTCTATTTTACTTTTTTGCATGAAATACGAAAAATATTTGCTTAGTAATAACTTAGTTTTTATATTTGTGCAGTCGATCTAGGATCGGCATCGAAATATGATAACTGTGTCTATCTATATATAGACCGTGAGTTGAATGAGCCTCTGAATCCGAAACTAGCAATTGAAAATTCAGCGTGAGGCAACAAGTTTAACCCACGTCTAAAGATATTGTGTAACTTTGCACAATCTTTAGGCTGGGCTTGTTGAATGTCGCGCTGTGGGATGCTAGTTCCCGGATGATGGCAGGATACAAGTTCCAGCCTTCTGAGTTTATGCTCGTTCGCATAACCAAAACATTATGAGAACGAAAAAGACCAAACCAACCAACTATTTAAGCCGCAAATCATTTGCGCCTCTGATTCTGACGCTAAGTCAGTCACAAGTGAACGCCAAGTCTCTTCAATCATCATTAAAGAACGTAATTGCGTCGCCTGAATAAGGTCGCCAAAAGATAAACAGGCTGTGGATAGCATAGGGGAGAAGCAAAGAAGCTCAACCCGAGGTTGACAAAAGCCATATCCCAGTCTGTCACCGATCCTATTCCAATAAGAAAACGATTGTTCGCTTAGGCTTGGAGTAGGTCAGATCTTTTGGTTATTGCAATTACCTCTAAAGATAGTGGCTTTCTTTCAAACCAGCAAATAATTTGTGCCTTGTTAGTGACATGGGGTCGGTTTTTCTAAAATTTTTCAAACCTAAATCGAATTAAATCGACCGAAATGAAAGCATTTTTACGCTTAATGGGAGGGGTGTGTGCTGTTGGGAAGTTATTAGTTCAAGCCATCTCTCGAAAGAATAAAATATTAAATACAGCGCGCAAGAGTTCACTAACGATGAATGATGAGCGATTAGTGATGAATACTTCTTGTACCTTTTTCCGCAAAAGGTACCCAAACCTTCTGGCTGCAACCTGCAAAGCAAGCTTCAATGCCTATAGAAATAAACACGTCATTGAAAAATTTCTATGTAAGTTACAGCGACTACTTAGCATACGCTACCAGAAATTTTGGAGGCCAGTTTTTTGCAGTATGAGCGGTTTCCTGCTACGACCATTGCGTATACAAAAAAATATTGAAAAAACTACCTGTAACTCGCGAGTTACAGGAAAACAGGGTTTAAGAAGTGTTCAAGGCACTTTTTGTTGGTTTTTTACCGTTAAAATTTGCATAAAAAAGTGGTGGGAATTTAGGTGCAGATACCTTTTTTCGTCGCAAAATGGGGCCTACGAAACTATAAGAATCGGGAGGCGACTGCGTGTCCTTAAACCTTACACCGTATACCTTATAACCCTAAAGATCTTGTTCTGTGTTTGTTTGGCACACGCCCGGCAGTCCTCCTCCCCAGAGGCTGCCCACGGCGTGGCTTTATCCACGGATTCTATTAGGCCGTTACAAATCGGAGACACCATTCCGGAAGCTTTATGGCACATGCCTCTGCAAATGGTAAAAGCAGGGCAGGAGGAAAGTACTACCGTAACGCTCAATGATTACAGAGGCAAGCTTATTATTCTGGATTTTTGGTCAACCTGGTGCAGCGCTTGTATTGCGGCGATGCCCAAATTGCTTCATCTGCAGCAGACTTTTTATCAATCGATACAGGTGCTACCGGTATCCTTTCAAACCACTCAAAAGATGCGCGAAGGTTATGATTATAACAAGATATTAAAGTCGATCCCGATGTTCTCCATCGTGGAAGATCAATCCTTGCAGCAAGCCTTTCCGCATCAGATACTGCCACACGTGGTGTGGATTACACCGGATGGTAAATTCGGTGCGGCAACGTCTTCCGATTTATTGACATCCACCTACATTCAGGAGGCATTGGATGGTAAACTTTATCGATGGCCGGTTAAAGAGGAGCTGAGGCAATTATATGACTTACCGCTGCTGGTACCAAACGAAAATCTTTCTACATCGAAGGCGAATTGTTATTATTCCGTGCTAACGCCATACCAAAAGGGAATCAATAACTATCATGTCAAACAGCTCGCGGATACGGTTTCCGGTACCGTTCGATGGCAATTTATTAATCATTCAATACGCAGTCTTTACCTAAAGGCATTGGGTAGGTTTAATGATTTTCCGAGGAACCGCATTATCTGTGAAGGGATTTCGCCTGATACAGTTTTATTCGATGCGCATCAGGCAGGGCTTAATCGCGATGCATGGTATCAAAAACATGCGGTATCCTACGAAACGCAGCTGCCATTGCAGACTTCTTTTAGCGCGGTAAAAGCGAAACTACTGAGCGATCTGAATAGCTACCTCGCTCTTAATGTACGTTTGGAGCAACGGGTAATGCCTTGTTTTCGCTTGGTTTTAACGGATGCTAAGCGGCTTCGTGAAGCTGCTGAAGATGCGGAGTATAGCAATACCCTGTTGGATAAGACTGCGCCTATAAAGAAGCTTATTGCTGCACCACCGTCGCGATTGGTAGCAAGCTTAAACCAAATGGCAAACATGCCCCCCATATTGAATAGAACGGATTTCAAAAGGAAACTGCATTTAACCTTGCACTTGGATGATGTCTCGGATATAAACAAATTGAATGAACAGTTAATGCGGCACGGCTTGCTTTTGCAAGCATGCGAAGAACGTATTGAAGTACTGGTGATTAGCAAAAATTAATTACAACCAACCTATACCAAACACATGAAGCTTTATTTTTTTACGTATGTATGCATGGCCCTACCTTTGATGGGCTGGGCCCAACAAAAAAGAACAATAGAAGGTACGGTGCTTAGCCGAAATGGGGTTAAGCCGATAGAACACGTGACCTTGCAGGCACTGCCGAGTAAGATACGGGTGGAAACCAACGAGCAGGGGCGGTTTCGCATGGACGTTTCTGCCAGTGATACGGCACTGTATGTAAAGCATATGGGGTACGCACCTAAACAAATGGCTTTGTCGGCCTCTAGTGTGCTGCACATATTGCTTGATAGAGACGTTAACGAATTGAAGGAAGTGACGGTAAGTACCGGTTACGAAAGAATTCCTTTAGAACGGGCAACGGGCTCTTTTCAGCAAGTAGATAGCAGCCTGTTTAATCGGGCAGTAGGTACGGATATCATCAGTCGTTTGAAAGACGTTACGGCGGGTACTTATTTCGCTGATCGTTTCTCAAACTTATCAATGAATGAGGGTGGAAGGCCTTCGTCCGATTTAACCATTCGTGGAATCAGTACGTTGCAGGCCGGCGTGAGAGGGCCACTTATTGTGCTGGACGATTTTCCTTACGAAGGTGATATCAGCAACATCAACCCAAATGATATCGAAAGCATCACGCTTTTGCGGGATGCGGCGGCTTCTTCTATTTGGGGAGCGCGGGCCGGGAATGGGGTTATTGTGATTACTACAAAAAAAGGGCGTGACAATAAACCGATTCAGTTTACTTTCAACAGCAATGTCAATATTACGGAGAAACCCAATTTGATGGCCGACCATGTGATTTCTTCCGCTGATTTTATTGAATTGGAGCGTTACCTTTTTGACAAAGGCTTTTACAATAACCAGGAGCGAAGTGCGTCTAAACCTTCTTTATCGCCGGTAGTGGAATTGCTCATTAAGCATCGGGACGGTTTTTTGGAAACCGATGCGCTACAAGCTGAATTGGATGCACTGCGCGGAAAAGATGTACGACGCGATTTTATGGATTATATGTACAGGAAGGCAATTAATCAACAACATGCCTTCAGTGCGACAGGGGGTGGCCGTAACTATAATTTCAACTTCTCGCTTGGTTACGATAAAAACCTGCAATCGATGATCAGCAATCAGTATGATCGGTTAACGCTTAGGGCCAATCAGCAGTTTAGGTTTTCCAAAAAGCTGGAACTGACTACGAGTATTTTATATACACTCTCCAATGCTTATGCGCCGGGTAGCACAGGCGCCTTTACTTACGGATCAGCTCGTTTGGGGAGTAGGGACCTTCCCCCTTACACCTCTTTGGCCGATGAACAGGGTAATCCCTTATACTTTGCACGGGATGTTCGGCAAAGCTATATTGATACAGCCGGTAATGGGAAGCTGTTGGACTGGAATTTTAGTCCGCTGGCAGAGGCAAGGATGGATGGGCGTAAGAGTACCGATAATGATCTGTTGGCCAATTTTACGCTTCGCTATCAGTTGATTACGCCACTCTCGCTCGAGCTGAAATACCAATATCAGCGTAATATGGGCAGTCGGGAGGAACTTGCCGATCTGGATCGTTACTTTACGCGAGACCTGATTAACCGCTATACGCAGATCAATGGTAATCAGGTGCTTTATCCGGTACCGATGGGAGCGATTCTGAATAAGGAGGATATGCTAGTGAACGCGCATCAGGCGCGGGCACAGGCAAACTTCAACCATAGCTGGCAGGATGTACATCAGCTGGTAGCATTGGCCGGTGCCGAAATCAGGCAAACGGCAAGCGCATCGCACAGTCATCGTACCTACGGCTTTGACGATGATTTGCTTACCTATACATCGAATATGGATTTCGTTAGTCGCTTTCCGATTTATGGTAACCTGAGTGGACCTACTACAATTCCCAACCCGCTATCATTTAGCGAATCGATGAATCGCTTCGTATCTGTTTATGCAAACGCTTCGTATACTTACAGTGGTAGATATACCTTATCCGGAAGTGCCAGACGGGATGCTTCCAATCTTTTTGGGGTGGCTACTAACCAAAAGTGGACGCCATTATGGTCGCTGGGCATGGCATGGAACGTGATGGAAGAGGCCTTTATGCGGGTGGACTGGCTGGATAAGCTAAAGTTGCGGGCGACCTACGGTTACAGCGGAAATATTGGTTCGGGCGTTTCAGCTTATACAACGCTTAGCTACCTGCCCAATAGTAGCTCCTTCAATCTTAATTTGTTGAATGCTTATATTTCCAGTCCGCCAAATCCGACCCTCCGTTGGGAAAAAGTGTCCACCTTAAATCTGGGGCTGGACTTCGCCGTGCTGAATAACCGTTTGAACGGCTCCATCGATTATTATCGCAAAAGTACTTCGGATCTGTTCGGGCCTTTTACCTTAGAACCAACCACGGGTGTAGCCACGCTAACCATGAATGTAGCCTCTACTACTACGAAGGGTATTGACCTGCAATTGAACACTACAAATACAAAAGGATTGATCGGCTGGTCAAGCAACTTGCTTTTTAGCCACAACCAAAACCGGGTAGACGAATATTTCATGAGGCGCTCAAGCAGTAATTCGTATATCAGTACGGGGTTGATTGCCGTACCCGGATACGATGCTTTTCCGGTATTCAGTTACCGCTGGGGTGGCTTGGATGGCGAAACGGGTGACCCCTTGGGTTATTGGAACGGTGAGTTGAGTAAAGATTATGCCAATATCGTGCGGAATACACCACTCGAAGAGATGGAGTATCACGGCTCTTCGCGCCCGCGTTATTTTGGTTCTATCCGCAATAATTTTCAATATAAGCAATGGGGGCTATCGTTCAATATCGCGTACTTTTTTGATTACTTTTTCCGTCGTACCGGTCTGAACTACAATTCGCTGCTTAATACCGGAAGTGGGCATGGCGATTATGCCGCCCGCTGGCAACAACCGGGAGATGAAAATAGGACGGATGTGCCTTCTTTTCAATATCCCAATAATACCAATCGCAACAGTTTTTACCTGGGTTCGGCAACATTGATTGAAAAAGGCGACCATATACGTTTGCAGGATATCCGTTTGGATTATACCGTCCAACCGCGGTTCCTCCAAGGTACCGTTAAACAACTAAAGGCCTTTGTGTATGCAAGTAATTTGGGCGTATTGTGGCGCGCAAATAAACGCGGACTCGATCCACAAGTGAACGGATTTATCCCACAACCGAAAAGCCTTGCTTTTGGATTAAACCTGTCTTTGTAAATAACTGATTAACACGAAAAGAAATGAAAAGAACGATATTAAATTTACTCATGGGTTTCCTCGTACTAACAGGCTGCCAAAAATACCTGGATGTAAAGCCTGATAAAAGCATGGCGGTTCCAAGTACGTTGCAGGATGTGCAGGCTATTTTGGATAGACCGGAAGATATGAATAGCGGTTATCCCGGCTTGGGCGAAATCGCGGGCGACAATTATTTCCTTCCGCTTGCTGTTTATGAGTCATTCTCCGTACCTGAATACCGCGATAATTACATTTGGAAAAGAACACCCGTTTACCGTTTGCAGTGGACATCGGCCTACCGTGCCGTTTTCTGCGCAAATACGGCCTTGTTTCACCTGAACGATATCAAAGCCGGTACGGCGCAAGATGAACTATTGAAAACTGAGTTAAGAGGGCGTGCACTTTTTTTTCGGGCCTATGCCTTTTTGCAATTGGTACAAATATTTGCGAAAGCCTATGACCCCGGCACAGCCGCGAGCGACTTGGGTATTGTATTACGTTTAAACCCAGATATAACTACTCGATCGCGCCGATCAACGGTACAGGAAAGCTATGATCGCATTATAGCAGATTTGCAGGAAGCAGCACAGCTTCTTGCACCCGAACGGCCCATGTATGCCACGCGACCAAGCAGGGCAGCTGCCTATGCCGTGCTATCAAGAACTTTCTTAAGCATGCGTGATTACGAACGTGCCGGTCTGTATGCGGATTCTGCTTTGCAGCTACACGGGGAAATACTGGACTATAAAAGTATCCCAACGGGCAGGCCTTACCCTTTTGAACCGTACAATGAAGAAGTATTGTTTTTTTCTCAATTGAATGGGCAAACCAATTTACTCCCTAATAATGCAATAGTGGATACAGTGTTGTATGGCTCGTATAGCGAAAATGACATGCGAAAACAATTGTTTTTTACCGCTAATGATAACGGTACGATGTCTTTTACTGGAAGCTATGTGGGAAACGGATATACTCAATTCAATGGAATTTCAACGGCGGAACTATTATTGACGAGTGCGGAATGTGCTATAAGAACAGGTAGGCCAGTTGAGGCAAAGGCAAGGATGGAACAGCTTTTGCCGAATAGATATAAGGGTGATGTAAATATGCTTTTGGTAGATAAAGTGGGAGATGATTTACTAGCGTTTATACTTGATGAAAGGCGAAAGGAATTGCTGTTTAGAGGGCTTCGCTGGACGGATCTAAGGCGTTTGAGCAAGGAGGATCAATTTAAGAAAGATCTGAAGAGACAACTGGGAGGCGAAACCTTCACTTTACTTGCTGCTGATATGGATGCTTACACCTTTCTCATCCCCGTGGAGGCCTTGGAGAATAGTGATATTGTACAGAATTAAAAAGAAGCCGGTTAGCAGGGAACGCTACCGGCTTCATTACAGAACACAGAACAGGAGCTTTGTTTAGTTTTTGAACGTCACCTCATCAGTTTGCTGCCCGGTTTCGATTTGACCCTGGATAGCATCTAAATCTGCCTGACTGGGATGCTCACCGCTATCCGGTAAATTAACAGAACAAAGCTGATTGCCAGCACTACATCCGGTTGGATTGGTGGCTCCACGGTTGGTGTAGTTATTCGGATTCATGGGATCGTCATCTACATTTTGCGTGAATTCATACCAAACATTTGCGCGCTTTGGCTGATTGGGTTCATTTTCGGCGGCGCTGACACTGGTCATAATCGCCACAGCTAAGATGAATACTGAAAAGATTTTTTTCATCGGAGGAACTTTTTTCTAACCATTCGAAAAAAGGGTACCAAAACTGTTTAGTGAAACATTTAGATTTATTGCATGTTCGCTTTGGTTGCACCATCGCGTTCACAAATCAAATTTAGTAGGAACGCTACGTGTGTGATGTTCTCCGCGGAACAGTTGCCTGTTGTGCAGGGAACACTATCCGGATGCCGTTTGAATTTGTTTGAGCAGACTGCTAAAGGTGCTGCGGTCCATTGCAAGATAGTCTGCTAGGTAAGCTTGACTTACTCGCCGATGCATAGCCGGATTGTTTTTTAGGAATAAGCGAATACGCTCTATGGCTGGATAGCGTAACGACAATGCATAACGCATGAGGCTATTGCGACGATAAGCCGCCAGGCGATTTATCAAGCCGTAAAGTATGGGCCATTCCCCCAGAAGCTGCTGCACTTGGTTGTTGGGGATTTGTAACAAAATAGACTCATCTAATAACTGAATACTTTCGTCTCGGTCAGCATTGCCAAGTAAGCTTTCCGTGTGCAGTATTACATCTCCCTTTTTCCACAAATGGATGGTGCAAAATTCGCCTCTTTCCTTATTGGCTACGACACTTCTTGCCACACCTCTCAGCAGATACCATAAGCTGCCGTCACCTACCTCGCCCGGATATTCAATATACATAAGTCGCTGTTGATGTACTAAACGACTAACCTGGATAAGCTTCTCTTCAAATCCCTGTGGAATATCAATGAGCGTACTTAAATCCTTTAAAATTGTTCCAATGTGTCTAATTTTTTGTTCATACATGTTCAGGTTTGTTTAATTAGAAACCGACAAAGAAAAGCCTTTTTCGCCTTTCGTCAAGTGACGCGGGTGACATTGGAATATACCGATATTTTCGAAGCTGCGCCAATGGCTTATTTGACGATGAAATAGGGTGACTTTGGGTGTACTTGTAATATTTCGCCCCCTGAAAATTATATTTCGGTCATTATAAAACGCATTATGGCACTTTAATTTATTTTTTTAAATTAAAAGTTTGATGTTTGGGTCGTGATCATAAAATCTCATAGCTATTGAGTGGGTTAATTGTCGGTGCCTAATAGTAAAAACCGACTCTTAAATAACAACATTAACTATGTCATTCAATGTAAACCTTATCCAGGAAAATCCAATTGAGTTCAAAGACCTGTGCTTTCGTTATGGCTTCGGTGTGCTAATTACCGAATGTGAATTCTGGGATATCTAAATTAAAAACGGGAAGCCGTCCGCAAAACTCGGCGGGTGGCTTCCATTTTATGAACCAAAACTTATTGAAGATGCCAAACAATTACAGAATCAAGCTGGCCGAGCTAAAAGCTCGGTTAGGTAATGGCGCTGGTATACAATCGAAACAGCAACTCAATGCCTTTGCATTTTTCAGTGCCAATCTCACTAATTTTATGCCTGCTATACCGTATGCGGAGCACGACAAACTCTTTCGCCAAGCAACATTGAACCGCCAATGGAATGCGCTGGATCAGCAATTTTTTAAGCGCGAACACCCTTTTCAGCTCAATGGTTGGGATGAAGACTTACCCGTCCGCTTAAAGGAAAAACCTGGTATTATTTGCACGTTCCATACGGGCTCTTATCGGCTCATCAACTACCTGTTACACCGCGCGGCAGTCCCTTTAGCGGTTTTGATAGGCGAACAGGCACAACGCGAACAGGGTGCATTTATTCGGCAATTGGTTACTGATTTTAGGCGGGTTGGCCGGCCGACGCCTTTAGATATATTGAGTGCCAATGATCCGAAAATCCTGTTCAATATCAAAACACAATTGCAAATGGGTAAGAGTGTAGTAACGTACATGGACGGCTATCAAGGTGCACAGGCGCTCAACCGCGAAAATACGGTCCGTTTGGATTTTTTAGCACAGCATCAGCTGGTACGCAAAGGCATTCCGTATATGGCTTATCGTTTTAATGTGCCCATTTATCCGGTGATGTGCTTTCGCGATTCGGACGAGCAACTTCGTTTCATTTGCTTGGATGCGATCGAACGTCAAGAGATGCCACTACACCTTTTTATTGAATTTGCCATTATGAAGATTTATGGTGCTTTTGCTGCTTATTTGCAGCATTACCCGGCACAATGGCAAAACTGGTCGACACTGCACCTCTATGCGCAGCATAGCGATTTCCACTTTCCTAAATCGAATCATCCTGTACGTACATTCGCACAGCCACGGCCTGAAAGCCATGCCTTGCTTGCCCTGGGTGATGAGTTTTTCCTGCTGGATAAAACTTCTTACCGGGCTTTTGAGCTGAAAGAGAAGACCTATCGCGAACTTTATGGAGAGTGGTACGCATGAAACAGCTCGGAAAATTAGGGTTGCGGTTTCTCTTCCAAATGGGGGAGAGGCCGCTCTTGAAGTGGCATTTGCTTTTTTGGTTTGTCTATTTCGTGGTACTTTGGATCGGAAATGCCATCAAGTTTCCTCACCACAACGTTGTTTACGTGCTGGCTGCCTTTGTCCTCAAGGTTCCGATCTTTTACGGGATTTTCTATTTTCTGCCGCTTTTACTCAATCGGAACAATTGGTACCGGGGACTGACCTTTTTAGTGGTGTTTTTCTTCTTATCCGTTCCTTTTAGTTACCTGTACTTATACGAGTGCCTTTATCCTTTGGGAATCCGTTATTCAGCCGCAAAAGCTTTCCTTGATTGGGATTTCGTAGGCCGTATGGTAAATAGGTTTTTACTTTTATGGCTGCTTGCTTCGGGTTTATATTTTGCGATCAAGAAAGCTTTTTCTAAAGTAAATAAAGAGAATTCGATGCTTGGGAAGCCAATCAACGTTGCACTAGATTTAGGTGGCAATATTTTTGTAAAATATGGTAAGTTGCAACACCTAAAGGTTAGTTTAAAAGATATCTTACATATCGGTACCGACCTAAAGCGTACGAAAATTTTTACGGCTGAGCGCGAAATCTTTGTAGACGATACGCTATCGGAATTGGAGGAACGACTGCCGTCGGATCATTTTGTGCGCATCGCAAAATCCAATATTGTTAATGTTGCACATATCAACGTAATCAAAGCGAATGAGGTGATCCTCTCAGACGGGGCCGTTATTAAGATCGGTGCCAAGTATAAAGAGAATATAGAAGCTATTATAAATAAGTAATTGCATGAAGCAGCACGCAAGTCAAGATTGGGCGTCCGTATTGGAACGCCTCGGAATTTTTTTAGCTAATTTCAAAGAAGAAAAACTGGAAGATCAATGGCGTAAAGACGATCTGTTAGAGCTGCAAAAGCAATTTTCTGATCTCTTGAATCAACTTCAGAAAACCTTCGAAGGGATGCAGGATCGCCTGGCCGCAAGGGCGCAATTAATTGAGTTGTGGGATGATGATCGGGAATATGTGCCGCTAACGCGTGCCATGTTCGGCATGGAACAATACCAGTTTTATCTGCACATATGGGAAGAGCTGAATGTGCTGGTGAGAAAGGAATCACCGGCGGACGATCTTTATTTCAGGGTGTCGATAACGGCCATGCAGCTCCTTTTCTTGTTGCATATTATGCACGAAGCTAAGATTATTGAAACACCAAAAAAAGGGAACTTTTTCCTCTTTATTAGTAAGCATATTGGTACAGCACAGCAGGATAAACTGTCTTTCGAAAGCTTGCGGAAAAAGTACCATACCATTGATCGTAAAACCGTTATGAAAGTGAGAAGATTGCTGATGGATCTTGTAAACCTAATCAACACCAAACATCTATGAGCTAAAGCTCCTTAGCATAGACCAATAAACCCTAAATCAAATCATCATGAACGCAAGACCTAAAGGGCCTGCGCCATGCCCGCAGTGTGCTTATCTCCTTCGCTTACTTTATCATGAAGTGAGAGGGCTTAAAGAATATACACTCGAAATTCAACGCTTCATTCTCCAAAAGGAAAAGGAAGAAACCGTTTACCGTGATGCGGCTTATACGATGGATCGGGTGGGGATTAGTGACAGCACTTTACTTCGCTGTCAGCATAAGGGCCTGATCAAAGTGGCTAAAGTGGAAAAGGGTAAGAAGTATTTTCGGGATGCCGATGTGGAACGCTTGAGGACGATGTATTGGGGTTTTTAGTTGTGTGTTGCAAGCTAATTACCTGCCAATTTCTGACCAAATGCTGCCGGTTACTTGCTTTTTACTTACTCCTGATCGGCTTTTTATCGGCAATTTCCCGATCAGGTCCCGATACCACCTCGATAAAATCCCGATAACGTTTAGAAAAAAGAGGAGAGTTGGTTGCCGGTTGTGGAGATATTACCTAGGGAAATAGTTAACTAGTTGGCGGTGGGCACAGCACCTCTGCGAAGACAAAAGACCTAAAGACACGCTTTATCGCTCCCTTCACGATCCCTTCAATTTTTCGATATATCCCCTTCATCCTCCCTTCAATGCGCTTCGGTGCCTATGAAAGCCCTTTTTTACGCTTTATGTTTGCCTCATGACGCATGAGATACCGGTATAAATGATTGCGGAATGTATGGTTAAACTTTAAAAGAGAAAAAAATGGGAACTATCAGAAATGGAGCAAATGGTGGCTTCAAAGGTAAAGCGGGAAGTGTGATCGGCAGCAGCTGGAAGAGCATTGACTACATCAAGGGCCTCTACAAAAAACGCACGAAACCTGCAACGGAAGAGCAATTGATGCAACAGGCTAAATTCCGTACAGTGATGCGCTTCCTGCTCCCCATCACAGCGTTCATTCGTATCGGTTTCGGCCAGAAGCGAGTGGACAGCATGACCCCCATGAACACGGCTTTCAGGGAGAACCTGGTGCTGGCGCTTATGGGTGACTATCCCGATTATTCGCTGGATTATAGTAAAATCCGTATCAGCGAC
Organism: Olivibacter sp. SA151; assembly: GCF_054130995.1. Lineage (NCBI taxonomy): Bacteria > Pseudomonadati > Bacteroidota > Sphingobacteriia > Sphingobacteriales > Sphingobacteriaceae > Olivibacter > Olivibacter sp. SA151. Next base: position 1,861,257 of record NZ_CP096391.1, read on the forward strand.
GGCTTCTTTGCAGGTGGTGGTTCTGAAAGTGTCACGGTGGACGCCGGTGTTATGACGGTGAACTGGGATACTACGCAGAATACGTTATACGATACCAACAATGACGATCGGGTATACATTCTGTTATATCAACAGGAGATCGATCAGTTTTTATCGGCACCGACACCACCTTTACGGGGCGATGGAAGTGTGGATATCACGCTGCCCAATCACTTCCTGGGAGGTGAGGGGCATGTGTGGACTTTCTTTGCCGATAGGCAGGGCAGGAAAGTGTCGAGAAGCACGTATCTCGGAACGGTGAACCTTGCTTAGTATGTGACAGAGGGTACGGGTAACCGTGCCCTCCGCTTAACGCAGAAAGAATGGAATGGATATCAAAAATTGAATTACCGAAAGTTAAAAAAGAACCAAATGGACGATTGGCTGTACAGCAACGTTTTAAGATCGCAATGGAATTTCTGGCGCCCTTGGGAAAACTCCTGCAAAGCACCTATAGTACCAGGAAGCGTGGAAAATCGGCCATGGGAAGAGCAATGTCAAAGGTGCTTAGCGGAGCGATTGAAGGGGCGTATCCCAATCAATACGTGAATCCGGCTAAGGTGCTGCTCAGTGAGGGAACCTTAATGTCCGCTCGCGAAATAGCGCTGAAGAGAGATGGAAACACCCTGACAGCAACGTTTAACGCAAGATCGGATTACATTTTTGGTAACCCGGACGATGGCGTGCTCTTATGTGCCTATAGTCCTTCTTTGCGTATTGCGGGAATCAATGAAGAACCATCCATTCGGGCGGATGGAAAGGTCAGTATTACACTGCCTCCGCAATTGAAAGATCAGGAGGTACTTGTGTATATCCTCTTTCGTACGCGCGATTGGAAACATTTTTCACGAAGCGTTTATCTGGGGGAATGGTGAAGTGGTTAAGTAGTTGAGTGGTTGAGTTGTTAAGTAGGGAAGTGGTTGAGTAGTTGAGTGATTAAGTAGTTAAGTAGGGATGTGGTTGAGTAGATTTATTAGTGTTGAGTTATGAGTGATGCCTGCCTGCCGGTAGGCAGGAATTTTGAGTGAGTGCCTACCGCTTATAGCCTACGGCATAAAGCTGATAGCTGACATCCGAAAGCTGACCGCTGATGGCTGAGAGCTAACGCCTAATCCCTAACCCCTAAAAACTAAATGATATGATTAAACTAATAAGAATCGCCGAAGGCGTGAACACGACCCTCGGCCAGTTATACATTAATAATCTCTTTCAGTGCTATATATTGGAAGATAAGATACGGGATGAAAAAATCCCGGGAGAAACGGCCATCCCGGCCGGGACCTATCAACTCGGCTTGAATAAGCTGGCGGGTATGAATGCCAAATACCAAAGTCGGTACAGTTCCATGCACAAAGGAATGGTGGAAATCAGGGGTATTCCCAATTTCAGTTTGGTGTTTTTCCATATCGGAAATTACCATACGGATACCCGTGGTTGCCCCTTAACCGGAAGTTACTATCAGCTTATTGACGGCGATTATCGGGTACTGCATTCCGCGGATGCGTATAAGAGGGTGTATCCTTTATTAGCTGAATGTGCTGCCGCGGGGAGTAGTTTGATCATTAGCCAATGTGATCATTAGCCAATATGATAATGTTTTGGCTACATAAAGCTAATCGCTTACGGTCTTATAAGTAACTGTGGTAGTAGTGCGAGCTTATACCTTAAAGCTTACATCTTATTGATCGCTGATAGCTGACATCCGAAAGCCGATAGCTTATACTTAATTTCTAACCCCTAAAAGCTAAATAACAATGAAATCATTAGAATTAATAACCTTATTAGGAACCCTTATCTCCATATTACTATCAATCATCGCTTATTTTTTAAAACAGTTACATGGTAACTTCCGGAAAATGGAGCAGGATGTGTCCATCATGAAAGCGAGTATACAATTGCTGAAAGCAGATTTAAAAGCGAATTATAATTTACTGCGACAGCGGATGGAGTTTTTGGAAAATGGCCATAAGCCGTAAACCAATAACCAATAACAAATAACGAACAACAAATAACGAACAACAAATAACGAAAATGAACGAAATAACAGATAGAATCAAATCACCCACACCGAAGTTCTTTAAAAAAATAAGAACCATCGGTTTAGCCTTGGGTGCCATAGGCGGAGCTTTACTAACAGCTCCGATTACTTTACCGGCAACGGTAGTTACCATCGCCGGTTACCTCGCAACGGCCGGTATTGTAGCATCAGCCATCTCAACGGTGGCCAAAGATGATACGCGAGTTGATAAATAACGGAAAGTCCCCTTGTATAGAATTATATGAGGGGACTTTCTTTATGAATTAACAGGTGCAAAAGTCGTTGAGGTTTAATTAGCCAATGAGCCAATGAGCCAATGTGATGGTTAGCCAATGTGATGATGAGCCAATGTGATGATGAGCCAATTTGATGATGGCTGGTGCTGCCTAAAGCCTAGAGCTTATAGCATAAACCTTATTAGCAGTAACACCAAGTAAAGCCGAAAGCTGACTGACATCCGACAGCCGAAATCCGATAGCTAAAGACTATAGTTTACTGTCTGCTAAGTTTGCCGAGCAGTGCGCCCGGCAAAGATTCTGTGAGAGAAAATCAAGGGTTATCAATTCTTGAAAGCGGTGATGGCTTCCTGGATGCCATTACCTGCTGTTTCAAAAAACGAGGGCCCGGCAAGAAGGTATACTTTTTTCAATGGTTTAAATTGAGCGAGTTTTTGCGTTTTTAAACCATTTTGTGTGCGGTACTCGTTGATGATGCCTTTTACCACATTTCCGGATACCACGGCTGTTTTACTGTCAATACCCGCATCCTTCAAATCACTGGCAAATGCCATGTTGGTAACACCAAGCTTCAACGCTTCACGAGCGGCAATTGCTCCCACGGAAATCATAATGTCTTCGTTAAAATTATTTCGGTTACCAAGCCCTATCAGCAATAGTTTTTTTGCGCCTAGCACTTTTTCGTCTGGGGTAATGAGAAAAGTTTCCAGAAAGTGCCCATCAAATTTACCTGTTTTACGAATTTCGGTGAGCTGACCTTTCAGTGCTTCGTCAAGGTGAACTAACCCGTTAAGAGCAGCAGGTAATGCAGGTGGAGAATTAAAAATATCTCCTTCTGTGTACTCAAACACACAGGCTATTTGTAAATCGGCCACGGCAGCGGAAGGCCCCTGTACCAAACCAATTAATGAAATTCCATCAACACTGCCCCACTCTTTTGAGGTCCCTACGGGGCTTGCTTGTGTGGTTTTTGTGGAAACGGTTTGCGCAAAGGTAGCCATGCTCCCTGCAGCGAAAAATACCATCCATAGGGTTTGTAAAGTCATTGCTTTAATAAAGCTGAGTTGTTGATTTTTCATTTTATACGATTTAATATTATTGTTAATAACAGCAATACAGGCATGTTAACTCTGTGTATTAGAACGGCGGAGATAGGGGCGGTTTATCTTTCATTTTGGTTAAAATTTAAATCCGATGACGGAACTTGCAAAGAAGCCGTCTTTATACTGCGGTATTACGTCCTTTATGTAATCTCCCGTTTTAAAGTATTGTACGCCGATGTTGAAATTTAAAAAACGATTCATATCCCAGGATACACTTGTGAGGTATGCCGTTCCGATGTATCTTTTTGCGGAGTTTGAAGACGACATGTTGAACGATCCATCGGGACGATAAACGCCGTCTTGCAAAGAATAGCGCCAGTTGAACACAACATCCAACGTGAGTGCTACGTTTTTAGCGGCATTCCATGCAAGGTAAGGATGAAGGTCTATTAAATTTACCGGGCCCACCTGGGGGTTGAATCCAAAATACCCTCCTTTTGGGTACAAGGGATTAAATGTTCCCAATGTACCATCGCCCTTGCTTTTGTCGCCTGAAATGTAATCGTGGCGAAGGTTTATGGTAGGAGCCCCCGGTATGTTTTCAAACATATAGCCTACCTCCGCTGATGCTGTCCACGCTTTTATATTGCCGATACCGAATTTTCCGAACTGATAGGCTCCTTCAAAATTATATATAAAACCACCGCCTCTTCTCCAAAACCGGGCACCAAGTGTATGCCGGGATTCTTTGGCTACACCTTCATCAAACGTAGCATCGGCACGGTTAATGCCGAGGTAATAAAAATCAAAATTGCCACTTTGCTGAATAATATACGTGCTGTAAATACCCCAAAGGTTGGCTTCACGTGTGGAGCTATTATCAAAAAAACCGGTGTTTATTTTGGCCTCCGCCATAACAAAAGCGTCAACATTTAAGCTTGGTGATGCATAAGCAAGTTTAGCTCCATCAAAATAAAGACGAAGATTAGGACCATCTCGTACGTCAATCAAACGACCGCTGCCATATTGGATTTCTTGCCGGCCTACGCGAAGTGTAAGCGCTTTATCCAATTTACGATAGGCCACAAAATCAACAAAAAGATTTTCGGCATTTAGTTTATCCTCGTCAATACGGCGCGGACCGTTCTTGCGTCCATTTTCTAAACCGCTCCGCAATTGCCCGAAAAAGCGAATGCGATTTCCCACATGCAAATCAGCGTGGACTTGATAACGCTGAAGCAAAAAAACATCTCGGCCAACGCGCATTTCTCCCCAGTCTTCATTGGCGGAGTAATCCAATTCTTCGCGTACTTCCCCTCCAAGTGAAAGGTAAATAGCACCGGTTTGGGAAAGAGGGATGTATTTTATCTTGTTGTAAAAAGTTCTTGTACTGTCTTTCAGTGCTGAATAATCTTCATCATACCGCATCAGCTGAAAACGCTGCGCCAGCATATGCATCGGTACAGACAATAAGAACAAGTATAATAAAACAGGCCTCATACGTTGACTTTCAGAATACTTAACTTCGGACGGTGCTAAAACCTTAATTTTTCTGGTATCCGCCAAAATAATTCACGGGCGACCAGGCGGGGATAACCGGAAGTGTAGCGGGTGCTACGGTTTTGTATTCTTCATTTCCGTATACTATCTTTCCGTCTACAATGGTGAGCTTAGCAGTGATGTTTTTGATTTCTTCTTCGTTTACCGTGAAATAGTCTTTATCGAGGATCGCCAGGTCGGCGAAATATCCTTTTTCAATCTTTCCTTTTAACGTGTCTTTAATCAACTTGTACCCTCCGTAGGTTAAAAGACGCAATGCGGTTTTTCGGTCCAGTGTATTATCCTTTGCCATTACCTGTGTGCCGCCAATGGTTTTACCTGAGGTAATCCAATACAGGGCCACCCACGGATTGTAGCTTGCTACGCGGGTTCCATCTGTGCCTAAACCTACTGGTAGCCCAAGTGCTAACATACGTTTCACGGGCGGAGCTGCCAATGCACCTTTTTTGCCATAACGGTGGATGAAGCTTTCGCCCTGATAGGCCATTCGATGTTGCACGGCTATACCACCGCCCAGCGCTTTTATACGTTTGAGGTTTTCATCTGTTACAGTTTCTGCGTGATCAATAAACCAAACCAGCCCATTGAGTGGTGTCTCCCTGTCAATATCTTCAATCACGTTCAGGAAGCGGGTGATGCTTTCATTATAGGTGGCGTGAATACGAAATGGCCACCGTTTTTTTACCAATAAGGAGAGTACTTCCTTCATGTTTTTTTCCATGGTAGGTGGTAGTTCGGGGCGGGGAAAAAGAAAATTTTCGAAATCGGCCCCATCCATTACCAAATTCTCACCGCCGCCTTCTACATAATAATCTACATCGTTAAAACCGTTGTGCCCGTGATCGTCTATTTCTACCATTCCTGTCCATTTGCTATAATCGGCAAGCTCTGTACCTTTTTTCTGGGCAAAGAGGTAATAAGGCAAACGTACCGTTATTTTTCCTTCTTTATTCAGCTCGTCGGTAATGCCGTAATCATCCGGAAAATTTTGGAAACCGCCACCGGCATCCATTACACCGGTTACCCCCAGGCGGTTGAGTTCCGTCATATATTGCAGCGTTGAGTTTACCTTTTCATCGTGCGAAAGCTCGGGCAGTTTTGCCAAGGTAGAATATAAGATCGATGCGTTCGGCTCTGCTACTAGGAGCCCGGTGGGGTTACCTTCGGTGTCTTTTTCAATCAAACCCTGGAAGGGATTAGGGGTGTCGCCATTGATGGCTAATTTTTTCAATCCTGCCTTGTTGAGCCAGGCCTTGCCATACAGGTAAAGAATGAAGGTAGGTACATCGCCAGTGGCTTCATTGATTTCTGCCAAAGTGGGTAATCGTTTTTCTTCAAACTGGTATTCGTTCCAACCACCTACTACGCGAACCCATTGCCCTTCGGGTGTGCGGGCCGACTGCTCTTTGAGCATTTGCAGGGCTTTTTTTAGCGAAGTAACACCATCCCAGCGTAGTTCGGTATTATAGAAGCGGCCACCACGGATAACGTGCAAGTGACTGTCAAATAAACCGGGGATAATACGGCTTCCACGGGCGTCTAGTACCTTTGTTCTGCTTGTTTTGAGTTTGAGTATTTGAGCGTTGGTTCCGGTTTGTAGAATTTTGTTGCCGGCGACGGCCACTGCCTGTACTTCTGCGTTTTCATCGCTGAGCGTCGTGATTTTTCCGTTAATGATAACGATGTCCGCTTTTTGAGCGTGTACCGCAATAGAGCTGAAAAGTAGAAATAAGAGAGGTAGCGTTTTAAATATATTCATGTTGTGAACTGTTATTTAATTCAAAAGCAGGAACTAAGCCTGCTTCGATTGATAGAATTAGTGTTTTAGCATATCGTGGGCATATAGTATACCGAGGCCGTACGCACCGCCATATTTTTTTACTAGATCGGTTACGGGTTTGTAGGTTTCCTGTCTTGCCCAATCGCGTTGCAATTCTAACAGATACTGAATAGCGGTTATGGGTTTTGCACCCATTTGTACCATACGGGTAACAGCTTGCTCATGCGCCTCTTTACTGACATCGCCGCAAGCGTCTGTAATCACGTACACTTCATATCCTTCGCTGATGGCGGATAATGTGGGGCCTACGATACAAACACTGGTCCACAACCCGGCGAAAACAATTTTCTTTTTATTCTTTCCGGTAATTGCTTGGTGTGCATTTGTATCTTCCCATGTGTTCATGGTGGTTCTGTCTATATAACCGCTTGTAGATTGTGGATAGAACGCTTCTATCTCGGGAAATACCGGTCCGCTAAATGATTTCTCGGCCACAGTGGTGACCACCGTGGGCACTTTAAATATTTTGGAGGCACCGGCTACAATACCGACATTATTCCTCAATTCATCCATTGTAATGCTCTTCGTGGCAAAAGACATTTGCCCTTCGTGATCAATCATTACCAACGTATGGTTGGTAGGGTTTAGTAGCTCGGGGCTTGGTTTTTGCGCAAATGCCGCTATTGAAAATGATACGACAGCGAATGTGGAAAGTAACTTTTTCATTTTAGTTTTTGTTGTTGTGATTGCTATAATTAATTGTGTTTCTGCCTTGTGTTTGATATGTTTTTTAAGAGGTTTGTGTACAAAGCTTTTTGTTAAGCAAAACTAGGGACTCTATGGGCGCTTTCCATTGAACTGGTTCAAGAAATGATAAGTCCATAAAGTTTTTATGTGACACTTTGGAGTAGGGCGCTTTCCGCTTAATGCGGTATGTTTATTTTCGAAAAATCGACCTCGCTTTAGGATGGCAGGTGAAGATGGTATGGGATCAATTCAAAACAAATAGCTTTGCTTTACGTGGAGTATTCGCCGCAGGTGTTTTTTATATAACGTTAATTTCAGCAAAAACCGGAATTTCGAGCTTATTCTGCTATGTTGCCCGCCAAATTATTTTCCGGAAAGACGCTTTCTTATTTTACTTAGAAACTCAGCCGATATGCCTAGGTAGGAGGCGATATAGTGTTGTGCCACTCTTGTGGGGATGCCGGGGTATAGTTTCAAAAAGTCTAAATAGCGGTCTGTTGCACTCTTGGAGATCGTATGGAGCACTCTATTTTGAAACGTACATAAATGGCGCTGTACGATGATGCGGAAGAATCGTTCGAATTTAGGGATCTTCTTTAAAAGTATTTCTTTGGTTTGGGGGGTCACTATATAGAGCTCGCAGTCCTCCATGGTTTCAATAATCATCTGTGAAGGTGTTTGTTCGTGAAACGAGGCCATATTACTTACCCACCAATCTTCTACTGAAAATAAAAGTGTTACTTCAAGGCCATCTTCGTCAATATAATAGGACCTGATGCAGCCCTTCTGGATATAAACTTCAAATTTGCAGATCTCACCCTGTTGAAGCAGAATAGTTTTTTTAGGTACTTTCTTGAAAGTTAGCAGTTCGGTGAAGAATTGCGTTTCATCTTTGGTTAATGTAATATGCTTGCTTACATTGTTAATAATATTTGAATACATAAATCTGTATTAGCAGTTCAATTTTGGCCGATTGCTTTTTTAAAATGTTTCCGCTGCTGTAATTGCTTATCCAGTCTGCGCTTCTATGAGCGTGTAAATATACGGCTTAATTTTCTTTCCGGAAGCTGATGGCTGAAAGCTGGAAATAATTAGCCAATGTGATGATTAGCCAATTTGATGATTAGCCAATGAGCCAATGAGCTAATTTGATGATGGCTGGTGCTGCCTAAAGCCTAGAGCTTATAGCATAAACCTTATTAGCAGTAACACCAAGTAAAGCCGAAAGCTGACTGCTGATGGCCGAAAGCTGAAATAATTAGCCAATGTGATGATTAGCCAATTTGATGATGGCTGGTGCTGCCTAAAGCCTAGAGCTTATAGCATAAACCTTATTAGCAGTAACACCAAGTAAAGCCGAAAGCTGACATCCGAAAGCTGAAAGCTGAAATAATTAGCCAATGTGATGATGAGTGCGAAAGTCTAACAAAAAGCAAAGACCTGAGCCGATTATTTCTTTTAATCGGCTCAAAAAAACGTTATATTTGAGCCGATTAATTATGCTAATCGGCTCATTATGTACAACTGGCAATATAAAGATTGGCCCAATTTTACCTATTCAACAACACACCTGGCATCTACCGGTGTTGCATTTGCGAAGGAACTCGGCTTGATAGGTGGTCTTATAACCGGCTTGAATGATGAGTTGAGGCAGGAGGCTCTAATAGAGGTTCTGATAGCAGAGGCCATCAAAACATCTGAAATCGAAGGAGAATATATGAGCCGTGAAGATGTTATGTCTTCTATCAAGAGAAATTTAGGGTTAAATGATGAAGCTCCCGTTCGCGATAAGCGAGCGACCGGGATAGCTAAATTGATGACCACTGTTAGAACAAATGCTGCGGAAAAGTTGTCTCTCAATATGATCCGGCATTGGCATCAACTTTTAATGGAGGGCTTTCCAAAAATTAGTGGAGGCGAATGGCGTAAAGGGGAAGAGCCGATGCAGGTTGTCTCGGGCGCTTATGGAAAAGAGACTATACATTACGAGGCACCTCCATCTTCCCAAGTGCCCAAAGAGATGGAACAGTTTATGGATTGGTTTCACCGCGATCATTTTGACGTAAAAGACGACATCATTCGGGCTTTGTTAAAGGCTGCAGTTGCCCATGTTTATTTTGAATCTATCCATCCCTTTGAAGATGGAAACGGACGCGTTGGAAGAGCCTTGGCCGAATATACACTCTCCAACACACTCGGGAGCCCTGTTTTGCTATCCATATCTAAAACCATTGAAAAAGACAAAAAGCAATATTACGATGCACTAAAGCAGGCACAAGCGGGCTTAGACTTAACAGCATGGATTCATTATTTTACGCAGGTTATAGTAGAGGCACAACGGAATGCGAGAGAGCTGGTTGAATTCACCGTAAAAAAGGCCAAATTTTTTGATCGGTTTACCGCTCTTCTGAATGAGCGGGAATTAAAGGTCATTAAACGAATGCTCGAAAACGGATTGGAGGGCTTTGAAGGTGGAATGACGGCTAAAAAGTTCATGGCGATAGCCAAAACTTCTAAAGCAACTGCTACGCGAGATTTACAGCATTTGCATGCTATAGGGATTTTAAATCAAATTGGTGCCGGGCGGTCTGTTAGGTACGAATTGGTTTTGTAAATAGGCGTTCGTGGAAATAAGTGATGCCTGCCTGCCGGTAGGCAGGAATTTTTTTGTTGCTGCCCTTTATAGCCGAAAGCTGGCTGCTGATGGCTGACAGCTAATCACAAGCTATCGGGGAGATTTTTACCTAGATATATTTCAAAAAAAGCCCGCTTGAAAACTTCGCCGATCGGGATTTCGGCATTTTTTATGTAAATGGTGTGCACATCAAACGAATCGATGCGCTTGATGTTTACCAAGTAAGATTTACTCACTCTGACAAAACGACCGGGCTTTAGGTAACCGGAAATTGTCTTCAGGTTCATGGCGGTGACGATCTTGTTATTTTCTGTAAAGATCACGACGTAATCTTTTAGTCCCTGAACATACAAAATATCGTCGAAGAAAATTTTGTGGTAGCGCCGCTCGGCTTTTATAAGGATAAAATCACTTTCGATACTTTCTGTAACCCCTTGCGTGTCTAAAAGACCGCGATAGAAAAATGCCTTAGCGATGGCCCGCTCTAATCGTTCTCTTTCAACCGGCTTTACGAGGTAATCGATCGCATCGGCTTCATAACTTTCTAAAGCATATTCGGAGTAGGCGGTAACAAAAATCACCAATATTTCCTTTGGAAGTGATGCAGCAAAATTTACCCCGTTTATTCCAGGCATCTCTACATCTAAAAAAATAAGATCGACGGGATTGTTGCTGATAAAATCATGGGCTTTTCTTGCACTGTTGAAACTGCCCAATATGACGATATCCGGAATTCCTTGCAGGTGCAATAGTATCCCTTCCCTGGCCAATGGCTCATCGTCGACGATAATACAATTCATATCGGTATACTTAAGATTACTTTATATAAATCGTCCCCATTGTCGATGTCAAGTTTGTAGCTCTTTCCATATAATAAATCTAATCGACGAATGATGTTGGCAAGTCCCAGCCCACCTGTTCGTATAAAAAAAGGTTCATTCGGTTTTGTATTGACACAGGTAAAGATCAACCTTTTTCCGATGTTTTTAAAACATAATGAAATGCTCGAAGGCGCTTCGGTATCTGCACTGTGTTTCACGGCGTTTTCTACAAAAGTAAGAAAAAGACCGGGGGGTATTGAAGTGTCCAATAAATCGGCAGGTTGTTCGTTGGTAATTTCAAAGCTAAATTCGTCACGCCTAATTTTTTCCAGTGCTAAAAAATCCCGTAAAAATTCAATTTCTGACTGTAACGATACGGTCTGTCCACGAGTTTCATAGAGTTGATAACGCAAAAACTGGGATAGCTTCTTGATAACGGTTGAGGCTTTTTGTGGATCTTTTGAAATCAGTACATTGACGTTGTTGAGCATGTTAAACAGAAAATGTGGATTAATCTGGTTCTTTAGTTCACGAAGCTCAATCTGTAAGGTGTTTTTTTCCAGATCATTAATCCGTGTGGAGTCTTTTTTCCACCGCTGCAATAGCTTAATTGAGGTGGAGGCTATTACGGCTATGCCCAATATGTTCAAATTATCTATGATGGTAGCAAGTGGGCCGTAATTCTCCTGATCGTTTGCCAATCGATAGGTTTTGAAAAAGTAGTCGAAGATACCGTTTGACAGCACCTGCATGATCGATATCATGATCAGGATCATCATCAGGATTGTAAATAAGTAAACGAAATAACGGTCTTTGAACAATAGCTTGGGAACAAGAATATACATATTCATATACACCATCGGTATAAATAGCAATAATTTTGTAGCACCATAAAATAGGTCGTAATTTCCTGCATACTTCTTTGTTCCATTGAAATTCGGAATTTCAGTTAAGATGATGTAAATCCAGATCAGTAAATGCCGATAAATCCGATACTTGTCTTCGACAAGAAAATCTACAAACCAGTGTTGTCGGGAGGAATTGTCTTTCATTTACAATATTCGTGAGCACACCCAATTATGCTATACCAAAGTAAGGTAAAAGATTGTTGTCGTAAACTGATTTTTATACAAACGTACCTTTTTTTTATATAAACCTACCATTTTCACCGTATTAGGGGATGCTTCTGACCGGCCTTTCGGGGATCATATACAAATAAGACCGATAGCCGGATTTGGTATAAAAAACCACCCCCCTTTGTATAAAAAAACAGCCGGCCATGATACCGCCATATACATTTGTCCCACACTAATTCCGAACAACAGGCGGGATTTTTCAAATAAAAAAAGAGATTATGGATCAGGTGCTAATTTTTAAAACAGACGTTGATTGTATGGACGATGTAAATAGGCTAGCAGCTCTTTTAGAATCAACCGGTAAGGTTAGGCAATGGAGTTTTGATCTTACGGATTGCGACAGAGTCTTGCGGCTTGTCTCAACCGATCTGCATCCGCGAACAATTGAAAAATTATTACGAGCAGAAGGGATCTGCTGCGAAAATATGGCTTATGAATTATAACGAGTAACTACCCTCGGCTAATAGCAACGTATCACATTCACCGACATCAATTATATTTAATGAGTAGATCACTGTTTTTAATTATCCTGCTACTTCCAGGCTTAAGTAGCTATGCGCAAAAGAAATTCACGATCCATGGAACGATCAAAGATGCCAGCACAGGGGAGAGCCTTATCGGGGCGTCCATAAGGGTGCAGGGCTTTAGTGCTTTAGGTACTACCACCAATAGCTATGGCTTTTATTCGCTCTCCCCCGCGGAAGGAGAACACACCTTGTTGTTTAGTTATATAGGCTATGAAACGGTTGTTGAAAAGGTTTCATTGCATGGCAATCAAACGTTGAACGTATCGCTTACACCGAGGGGTACATTAGAGGAAGTGGTTATCCGGGCAGATCGTTCAGATCATGATCAAATCCGATCGCCACAGATGGGGGTAGAGAAACTCAATATGGCACAGATCAATATGGTGCCCGTGGTAATGGGCGAGCGGGATATTTTAAAGACAGTCACGCTGATGCCCGGCATTAAATCGGGAGGAGAAGGGAACACGGGGTTCTACGTTCGGGGTGGTGCTGCCGATCAGAACCTTATTCTTCTGGATGAAGCGCCTGTCTATAACGCATCTCATTTACTGGGCTTTTTCTCTACCTTTAATTCGGACGCCATCAAAGACGTGAGTATTTATAAAGGTGGGATGCCCGCTGAATACGGAGGGCGCTTATCATCTGTGCTTGATGTAAAGATGAATGAGGGTAATAATAAAAGATTTACCGTTGAGGGTGGCCTGGGATTGATTGCTTCGCGTTTAAAGGTGGAAGGGCCGATTGTGAAAGATAAAGGATCTTTTATGATAAGCGGCCGCAGAACATATGTGGACCTATTTCTGAAGGCTTCCTCGGATTCTACGGTTAATAGCAGTACCTTATATTTTTATGATCTGAACGCCAAAGCCAATTATCATTTTGACGACAAGAACGCACTCTATTTATCGGGGTATTTCGGTAAGGACGTATTGGGCGTGCAGGATATCTTCGGGACGGATTGGGGCAACAGCACGGCTACTATACGGTTTAATCACTTGTTCAGCAGTAAGCTGTTTTCTAATACTTCCCTGATTTACAGTAATTATCGGTACGCCGTTCAACAGTTTCAAAATGAGGAGGATGTTAAGATTACCTCGCGTATACGGGATTTTAATCTGAAACAGGATTTTCAGTACACACTAAATAGTAATCATGCCATCAAATTTGGCGCAAATGTGGTACATCACAAAATATCGCCGGGTGATGTCCGTGCTAGCGCTAATTCCAGTTTTAATGATCTTCATGTTGAAGATCGGTACGGTTATGAGGCTGCAATTTACGCGAGCGACGAGTGGAAGCCAACGGATAAGCTTACATTGCTTTATGGGCTACGCTTGAATGGGATGTTTGTGATGGGCCCCGGAACGTTTAAAACATACAATCCGGATGGGACGGTCTCAACAACTACAGTGGTTGGCTCAGGCGATCTGGTGAAATCCTACCTTATGCTGGAGCCACGCTTTTCTGCTAGTTATCTGTTGAACGATCGGACTTCGGTTAAGTTGTCTTATAATCGCAATACGCAAAATATACACTTGCTCAGCAACTCTACCAGTAGTACGCCTACTGATCTGTACGTGATGAGTAGTAATAATATTAAGCCGGAAATTGCCGACCAGCTATCAACCGGATATTTCCGGAATTTCAGCGATAATAATTACGAGTTCTCTGCTGAAGTTTATTATAAATGGATGCAAAACCAGATTGACTATAAAGACGGTGCTGAACTGATGGTTAATCAGGATGCTGAATCACAGTTAACCTATGGTACGGGAAGGGCTTACGGCATGGAGTTATTTGTAAAAAAGAGACACGGCCGACTCAATGGCTGGATCGGTTATACCTTATCACGCACGGAAAGAAAGTTTGATGCGATAAACCAAGGCAATTATTACCCTGCACGGCAGGATAGAACGCATGATCTTTCAATCGTGGGAATTTACAAATTAAATGATCGCTGGACTTTCTCCGGTACGTTTATATACGGAACGGGCAATGCGGTTACTTATCCTACCGGCAAGTATAGCCTCGGCGATCGAACCAGGTTTTCTTATTCGGAACGCAATGGGTATCGCCTACCGGCTACGCACCGGCTGGACATAGGGGCTACCCTGGAAGGAAAAGAGCATAAGCGCTATCACTCGAGCTGGACTTTTAGTATTTACAACGTATATGGCTACCACAATCCTTATGCAATTACTTTTCGGGATAGCAAGACCAATCCAAATACTACTGAGGCGGTACGGACGAGTCTGTTTCCCATACCGATCCCTTCTGTAACCTGGAACTTTAAATTTTAACATTTATACAAGCACGGATGAAAAATTCAATAAACTGCATCATTTATCTCCTTATCGTTTCTTTTCTAAGCTCCTGCGAAAGGGTGATTGAACTCGAGCTACGCGATGATATAGGACGCCTGGTGATAGAGGCTAACTTTCATGATCAACAGGGGGCGCAAACTGTTCGGCTTAGCACCAACGTTCGTTTCTCGGAACCAAATACCTATCCCCCTGTGACGGGCGCGCAAGTTAGTGTGGAAGACGACGCGGGTAACACTTATATATTTAAGGAGGGCCCCGCCGGTATATATACAACCGATACGGTGGCCGGTGCTTATGGAAGAACTTATTCGTTGAAGGTGCTTACGGGAGATACAACGTTTAGTGCCCACTCAAAAATGCCTTCCCCGGTAAAATTGGATTCGATAACCGCCCGAAAGGATGAATTCGGAGATAATGAAAATGCGCGGATAATCAGTGTCCATTATCAGGATCCTCTGGGCGTTTCTAATCAATACCGGTTTGTCTTATACTTGAACGGCGTACTTGTTAAACGCGATTTTGTGAATGACGATCGGTTTAGCGACGGACGTTCTGTTGAATTGGATCTACCTTTAGGCGATGATGACGATGATTTAGAAGTACTTCCGGGCGACCGTGTTGAGGTGGAGATGCAATGTATCGATAAGCCAATTTACACCTATTGGTATTCATTGGCCTCGCAGCAGGGAAGCGATGGCCCGGGTGGAAGCGTAACCCCGGCAGACCCACCTACGAATATCACACCCACATCATTGGGATATTTTAGTGCACATACCATGGAAAGAAAAAGTATAACGGTGAAATAATATTGATTGAGTTTGTTGGTTATTGGTTGCTCGTTATTGGTTATTCGTTGTTAGTTATTAGTTATTCGTTGTGAGATTAGTTAATGAGTCAATTAGCCGATGTGATGATGAGCCAATTAGCCGATGAGCCAATTAGTTAATTGGTCAATTAGTCAATGGCGTTGAACCGTTGGATAGGGAAGTGGTTGAGTTATTGAGTAGTTAAGTTGTTGAGAAGTTAAATAGTTGAGTAGGGAGTGGTTGAGTTGTTGAGTTGCCTGTTGTGTGTTGCACGTGATGAAATCACACGGGGCTCTCGCGTAGGACAAAACGGCCTCATAAGATGAGCGTTAAGAAAAATTTGCATAGTGAGGAAAAGAAACAGCGTAAACAATAGCAAGGGATAACAATAAAAACCTCAAAAGAAACAAACCGGGGAGAACGGTGTTTATTATTGGATGGACCAACAAGCTTGGAAATAAGAAATGGCCTATGGAGATCAAGATCGCTCAAATATCGGACGAAGCAAGCGCCTTCGCTGCATTGACTTTAGCCTTCAGCGCTGATCCGATGGCGCGCTGGTCTTTACCCAGCCCTGCAAAATATTTAGCCGTATTTCCCGCCTTAGCCAAGGCCTTTGGCGGAAACTCATTTACTGAGGGGACAGCCTACCTGGCTAATGGCTTTGCCGGTGTTGCTTTGTGGCTGCGACCCTGTGCCCGATCAGATGAGGAAACTTTAATGAAGCTGTTCGATGAAAATGTGGAAGGGGAGGTGAAAAAAGACATGCCGGGGATTTTTGAGCAGATGGAGAAATTTCATCCAACCGAGCCGCATTGGTACTTGCCGATGATAGGTGTAGATCCGGCCTTTCAAGGGGCGGGAGTGGGCTCCGCATTGATGGCGGAGGCGCTCAAGGCCGTCGACAGGGATGGATTGATCGCCTATCTTGAATCTTCGAACCCGAAGAATATACCACTATATGAGCAACATGGTTTTGAAGTTATTGGCGAAATCCAATCAGGCAATTCACCGGTTTTACGGCCGATGTTGCGTAGCGCGCGACGGTAATGTATAATAACCGGTTAATGTGTTCTGACTAATGAATTAAGGTCTTTATAATCTCGTTTTGAAAGGTGTTGAGGCTGGTGGTATACATATTGGTAAGGAGTATAATCGTAATTTTCTCCTGTGGGATATATAGTAGCCGTGTTGTTGTTCCCCAAATGGAACCTTGCCGCTCATTCATAACAACTTCGCGATTATTGATCTGTAATTTTCGGATCCATAAACCGAAACCATAAGATTCTAAATAGGGCGTCAGCATCATCTTTAAACTGGAATCAGCCAGTAATCCACCGTTATATAACGCTTCTGAAAACAATAGAAGGTCTTCGGCGGTGGAGTACATCGCTCCGGCTGAATAGAAGTTTTCGATATAATAAAATGGATCGTTTTTTAGTTCTTTGGAGCTCTCATCTATGCTATAAACAGCGGCTAGATTTTCTGTTACTTGCTGATAGGAGCACATGCCCGAATGATGCATTTTCAAGGGCTGCAATAGTTGGGTTCTCAATACTTCTTCATAAGGCCTATCATAAATTGCCTCAATAATTTTGCCTAAGATCACATAATCTGCATTATTGTAACTATAATGTTTGCCGGGTTCATTTTCCATTTTGCCACTACAATATCGCTGTAAAATTTCGTCGGTGGTGTACTTCTTCAAAAACATGGAAGGTACTTCATTCGGGTTTTCGCCGGCCTCGCTGTTTTCTATACCGGAGGTGGCGGTTAAAAGGTGAAAAATGCTTGCCTTATCGCCGGCTGCTCCGGTGTAATTGGGTAAATACGTTTTTATCGTAGCATGTAGGTCCAATTTACCTGCTTCGTATAATTGCATAATCAGAACAGCTGTGAACAGCTTGGTAATGGAAGCAATCTTATACTTCGTATCCGGTTGGTTGGGTACGTCAAATTGGCAATTGGCCGTTCCAAAACTCTTCAGGTAGGTTTTGTTTGCCTGTTTTACTAAAATGGTTCCATTGTAATGGTTCGCTTTTGCATATTTATCGATAAACTTTTCGGTATGCTTCCACTGGCCTAATGAGTCGGTTGTCAGAAGCAGGAAATAAGCAATCCATATAAAAGTTCTCACTGTATTAAAAATAGATAGCGTGTTTAGCATAATTTGTGTTCTTTGCTAAACGCACACGAATTAAATGCCATAATTATAATTGATTGTTTTTGAGTGTCTTGATTGTGTTTTTGCTCCTTTTCATTGCACGTTTTCGAACAGCAAATGTTCGCTTTTGGTCTTCGTTATTTTGAGTTGTTGAGTAGCCAATTAGCCAATGAGCCAATTTGATAATGAGAAGGGCTAGTGCGACTGAAAGCCGACGTAAATAAGTGATGAATGATGCCTGCCTGCCGGTAGGCAGGAATTTTTTTGTTGCTTCCCCTTATAGCCGAAAGCTGACTGCTGATGGCTGAAAGCTGAAATAATTAGCCAATTTGATGATGAGCCAATGTGATGCACAAGCCTTACACCCTAAGGCTTATAGCTTACGGCCTTACCAGCAGCTATATTCGTTAGTGCTACAGGTTAGAGCCTATCGCTTACTGCTTTATAAGTAGCGGTGAAAGTGCTTAATACAACTTTGGATTTCTTTTGGTATGTCTTAACCTTACGATTCTAATTTCGTCAGGCATTACCCGGTATGAAACGCGTAAATGATACTTTTCGAAGGCTCTCCAAGATCCATCATTATCGGTTTTGTACTTATCAAGAGGAAACCTTTTTGGATGTAATGGCAGTGCTAGCGTCAGATCGATAATCGTATCCCTGACTTTTTCAGCATTCTGCAATGAATCTAAAGAAATTTTTTTAAAAACCTTCTTTAGTTCTTCCTGGGCTTGTTTGCTCCAAATAACTACCATTTGGCTGCTTGATCTTTTAGATCTTTCGCAGAAATAAATTCGCCACGTTCTATTTCATTATTTCCATTTTCAAGGTCTTCATTATATTCTGCTAAAGTCTGAGCTCCTTCGCTTGTTTGAAATCTTATACCCATTAATTTTAGAGTGCTTAAAAGCCATTCTCTTTTGGAAGCATCCTTAATTTTATCTATATCTATTATCAGTTCCATTTGTGTAATCCCTCTAAAACAAAAATACACTTTCCTGATCGTTTTTTCAAGCGTATAAAAATTTGCTCAGCATGAGAAGGGCTAGTGCGACTGAAAGCCGACGCAAATGATGAATGATGCCTGCCTGCCGGTAGGCAGGAATTTTTCCCGCCCCTTTATAGCCGAAAGCTGACTGCTGATGGCTGAAAGCTGAAATAATTAGCCAATGTGATGATGAGCCAATTTGATGATGAGAGGGGCTAGTGCTGACTGCTAATGGCCGAAAGCTGGAAAACTAACCCCTAAGGGCCATCCAAATCATATCTCGACAAGCAGTCCAAAGAAGTACGTTTTGCTTGCCTGAGTCTGTAGGCCATAATACAATCCACCGTCAACCATGATTTTTTTCGATATTTCATATTGTAGAGCCATATCAATAAAATTACGCCATTCATGCCCTTTGAAATCATAGGTATAATAGGTTTCCAAAAATCCTTTGAGATTTTTGAACACCTTATGACTGATAACGGCTGATTGTAAAAACTCCGTATGCATACCATTGCCAACGTCATCCTTCAAGCGATCGCCTTCTACCTGTAGACCGAGTTTCCACTCACCGGGCAGCTTTAATTCTAACGGGATAATAATTCCCCCTTCATATTCTTTATTGTCTGAATAGTTGTTTGTGGGTAGTTTAACATAGGCCATGCATCCGAAAGCGACATTTCCGTGATCGTTCCCATAGAGATTTTGCTTTAACCGCAAGATCACATCACCAAAGCCACTCTTCGACTGGACGTTTCCTGAAGAGATGGAGCGACTGCGTTGGCGGCCATAACTTTGTACCTTGATCTGAAAATCCATCGTATTCGTTAAGCCAAATTTCAAATTTGCCTGGTGCAAAAGATAAGTGGATTGAATGGCTTCATCGGTTCGCTGACGTTCATAGTTGAACAGATCCGCTTCGTACATGAAGTGTCCTGCATCTATGGTATAAGGCGATTCGGTTTCATCCGGACGGTCTGCCCCGATTTCGTCTCTTAAGAGCGATTCGGGTGTCGGATTGAAAATAGAAAATTGGTTTTTGAGCTTAGCGGTGTCTTGCTGAGCCGAAGCGCTGATTACAAAAAATATTGCCGGTAATAGTATGATGAAGCGTTTTTTCACAAGGAAATGCATAAGTTTCTTCCTAAAACACTTAAGTTGACTAAAGGTTTTACAGATATTGGTACGGCATAGCTGATTCTTTCCCCCGAATTTTTTGCGGGCCTTTTCAATCTGTTTGGATATACCGAAAGATGAAGACGCTTATCGACTAGGACAGGGGAAGTCGTACTACAAAGGTGGTTCCTCCCAATGCGTTTGTGTTACAATGAATGGAGCCTCCTAACGCCTCGGTATATTGTTTGCACATCATCAGGCCCAAACCACTATTGATTCGATACGTGTCTGCAGAATTTTCAAAGGATTTGGATATCTTTTCAGCGACCGATTGACTCTCTCCCGATCCGCTATCGGCGACGGAGATAAGGGCGGTTTTACCTTCTTTACGCGTTTTTAGATGGATTTCTCCGCCTTCTTTAGTGAATTTTATGGCGTTATCAATTAAGTTTCGGATGATAAGCTGTGTGATCGCTTCGTTGCTTATAATATGCAATGGAGAACTACTATTTAGCACAAGCTTTATTCGCTTGTGCTGGGCGAGATGTGTGTATAGTTTTGAACTATGTCGTAAACTTTTGGTGAGATCAACGGTAGATAGCTGCATTTGATCTACATGGTAGTAATCTTTAGACCAATGCAATACACTGTTCAGTAGCTGCTGTGTGCGATTTGTTAAATCGAGAAGATGTTGTTCGATTATTTCTTTCTCTTCTGTTGTCAAACTCTCATAAAAAAGACGATCAAGGTAGGATTGTATGCCCGAGATCGGTGAGCGTAAATCGTGTGAAAGAATTGATATCAAGCGAATTTTTTCATCGTTGAGTAAGCCGAGAAGCTTGGATTGTTTTTCTACAGTTTTGCGTTCAACTGTGTAATGAAAAACGAAGGTTATTACACCGGCCGCAACCAATAACGACACAACAAGATAAGTAATAAGATTGTCTAAAAAATAAATTGAGCGGCTCGTATAGGTGCTTTTTATACTATCGGGAAAATTAAATTCGATTATTAGCAAGAGAATTATTAAGGTATTATGAAGAATAGTCCAGAAAATGTATTGATGCTTAGGCGATATCATCATGGTTGCCAGATAAACACCTAATAAAAGAAAGAGGGTGGGGCCGGCGACACCTGCATTGTAGAAATAATTGATGGCCAATAGCAGATTAAGGCAAACGGCTATGATCACAAAAGTCTGTAAGTATCGATTCTTGATGGTTGATTGATAATAGGCCGCGCCAAGAAGTACTGCGGCGACGAGCGAAATTAACGCAGGATAGTAGAGGCCGGATAAACTGTTAAATATAAGTGTGCCCAATACCAGAACAAAGCCGATGAAAGTAAAGGCGTTAAATAGGCGATGTTGTAAAGTAAATTGCTTTGGGTTACCAACAATCTTAGAGAAAAGATGTTGAAGATTCAAGGCGGTGAAGGTATGTATCATCTGTTGGTCGTATTGGAGAAGGTGTTGCAACAAATGTAAATAAATATGTACTGAAATACAATGAATAAGAAAATAGTAGCACAAACCCTATGCCTTAAAGCCTACAGCCTATTGCTCACTGCCTCCAGCTAAAAATGACTGTGTCGCTTGTAAATATCTCCAAAAATTGAGACATTCGCTCAAGCCTTTCTCAATTAGGGCGTATATAATGCGATATGGCGGAGAAGAAACCCTCGATTAATGACATAGCAAAACATCTTAAAGTTGCCAAATCTACGGTATCTTTTATCATCAATGGGAAAGCGGAAGCTCATAGGATAAGTAAAGAACAGGAGCAGCGGGTGCTTAACTATGTCAAAGAAATCGGTTTTAAACCCAATTATATGGCGCAAAGCCTCGCAACAGGTAGATCGAACAGCATAGGCCTGATTGTGGAAAATATTGGGGACTCTTTCTTTGGGCCGATTGCGCTAATGATTGAGAAGCAGGCGAAAAAAAGTGGTTACCGGATCATTTATAGTAGTACGCTGGGCGATACCCAAGCCGCACTTTCGGTGTTGGATTTGTTTCGTGATACGAAGGTAGATGGTTTTATCGTCGCCCCCCCTTTACATATAGAAGAACAGATCAAGACAATCATAGACGATGGTGTACCGGTGGTAATTTTCGATCGGATGCTGGAAGGAGTGGAAACGGATTACGTGGGGACGAATAACCGCGAAATGGTGGTGGAGGCCTGTGAGCATCTCCTGAAGCAGGGCTTCCAACATATTGCTTTTGTTTCGCTGGCCTCTTCTCAAAGCCAGATGAAAGAAAGACTGGATGGCTACCTTAGCTGTGTCGGCACTTGCGGCCAATCGCCTATCGTACTGGAAATGGATTATAATGACGAAGGAGACAGTCGGAAAAAAGAGATTATTAAATTTCTTCAATCACATCCACAGATAGATGCGATTGTTTTTGCAACGAATTATTTATGTATCAGTGGGCTGGAGGCTATCCGTGAACTGGGCTTGAAGATACCGGAACAAATTGGTATTGTTGTATTCGATGAACACGACCTCTTTCGGCTGTTTACACCTTCCATTACTTCGATTGTACAACCCTTGGAGCAGTTAAGCGCTGCTATTTTTGACAACTTATTGAAGCGGATCAACGGCAAATCTTCCACGCATGGACCGAACGTACAGGTAATCCCTTCGAAATTGATTATCCGCGAATCGAGCATTAAACCAAAAAAAGTTCGAAAATAACCTTGCTAAACTGGTTTTTTTAATTTAGTTTTGAAACGTCTTTCGGACTAACCTTTTTTTTAGCCAATCAGAAAAACCGGTTTTCCTAGACTTTACGATTTATTGCTAATAAATTATGAATTACACCTAACTAATTGTATCATGAACAGTAAAAACTTATGGGTTAAACTATGCCTGGCTGCGCTTCCTTGTGTACTGCACCCGGCGCTTTCAACCGCCGCTGAGGGGAAGGGCGAGCTTGTTAGCGCAATCGGACAGCAGCAGCGCATTAGTGGAAAAGTGCTGGATGCTGCCGGTCAACCACTGCCAGGGGCAACCGTCCGCGTAAAGGGCGGAACGGCCGTAACATCTACCGATGTGAACGGACAATTTACCTTGCCGGCTGAAAATGGACAGCAAATCTCCGTGTCCTTTACGGGTTACTTATCCACCGAAATAACGGTTACCGGCAACGGCAATTTGGTGATTACCTTAAAGGAGGATGCTGCTGCCCTGGATGAGGTAGTGGTGGTAGGTTATTCTTCTCAGCGGAGATCTTCGGTTACCGGAGCTGTAGCTTCGGTTAATATGACGGACGTTGAGTCGAGACGGGTGCCTAATGTGGCGCAGTCGCTACAGGGCCAGGTGGCCGGTGTGCAAATTACGCAAAGCAGTGGTGCCCCGGGGGACGGCATCAATGTGAGAATCCGTGGCGAAGGTACCATTGGCAATAATAACCCGCTTTATGTGGTAGATGGTGTACCTTCTAGGGATATAACTTTTCTGAATCCTTCTGATATTGAGTCGATGTCTGTACTGAAAGATGCTTCGGCTGCCGCAATCTATGGTTCGCGGGCGTCAGCGGGTGTGGTGGTGATTACTACCAAACAGGGTAAGATCGGGCAAAGTTCTATTAATATAAATTACTTTGGCGGGCTGCAACAGGCTACGAATCTGCCTAAGTTGCTGAACACGCAGCAATACCTGAATGTGCTTGAAAAAGCATGGAACAATTCGGGGATTACGGGCACGAACCCCTATACAGCAGATAAATCGCGTACCGATCTGGCCAATACGGATTGGTTGGACGAGCTGTTTGAAACGGGTAAGACGAATAGTGTCGAGCTATCGGCCAGCGGAGGAACGGAAAAAACGCAGTACTTGATTTCGGGCGGTTATTATCGGCAGAATGGTATTGTCATTTTCGATAACGATAAATACGAGCGGATTAACTTTAGGGTAAATGTTAACAGTGCATTGTCAGACCGATTCAAAATTGGTACGAACATGCAGATGACCTATTCGAAGCGGGATCAGATATCGGCAAAAGGTGATGCGCCGGGCATTATAAGGCACGCTTTATTAAGACCTCCGCTATTGAGCGTGTATAAAGATCCATCTGATCCAACCTGGTCTGCCACTGATCCCTTTACCGATTTGCCGTTTTACAGAAATAACCAAGTGAATACGGGCTATGAGAGCAATAAATACGAATATACCCGCAACCCGGTAGCGGCAGCTTATTTTACCGATAATGTATTCTCACGGATCAAGACCTTCGGCAACGTGTTTGGCGAGTATGCGTTGCTTGCGGATAAATCATTAAAGTTCCGAACAAATGTGGGGATCGATCTCAATGTAAACCATACCAAAGCCTTTTTTGAAAATTATGGTGACGATGATGGGAGCGCGGGCCCTAATGACCTTGGTAAGGGACGGATTAATCGGCCAGAGGGTTTAAATGAAGATCGTGGAACTGATTTCACCTTGACCTGGAATAATGTGCTTTCTTATGATAAAACATTTGGATCGCATCATATCAGCGCGCTGGCGGGAACGGAATATATTAAGAATAATGGAGCTTCAATCAATGGGTCTCGTCGGCGTTACGATTATACCTTACCAACTTTCCGCTACCTGGATTATGGTAGTACCTTGCTCGATGTATGGAACGGTGGATCGGGATCAGAATATGCGCTGTTCAGTATCTTTGGATCGGCAAGTTATGAGTATGAGGGTAAATATATGGTGACAGCGAATCTACGGGCGGACGAATCTTCGCGTTTCGGTGAAAACCATCGCTGGGGTTATTTTCCGTCGGTTTCTGCTGGATGGACGGTCAGCAAAGAACAGTTTATGCAAAACGTGAAGTGGATTAGCGATCTTCGTCTGCGCGCGAGTACCGGTACGCTGGGAAATCAGGAGATTGATAATTATGCGTATCTGACCTTGATGAAACGGGTGGGTGAGAACTACCTGATTGATCGTTACGGAAATCCCGATCTGAAATGGGAAACCACTGTACAGCATAATATCGGTTTAGATGCGTCGTTCTTTGGAGATCATGTTTCTTTCTCGGCCGACTATTTTATAAAGGATACACGCGACATCCTCTTGCCAATTTCGCTTCCCAGTTTGGTGGGGAACGTGCAACCTACCATCGTTAATGCAGGGCAGGTAAAGAACAAAGGGTTTGAGTTTTCACTGGGATACCGGAATAGTACGGCCGGTGGTTTCCGCTATGGAGTGAACGCAAACCTCGCAACCCTATCGAATGAAGTGGTGAAGTTACATCCGAATGTACCTTATATCAGTGGTACGGCAACGCGTACGCAGGTAGGTAATCCTTTGAATGCCTATTTCGGCTATGTGGTGGAGGGAATTTATCAAAACCAGGCGGAAGTGAACAGTCATTTGTCCGGTGTTTCGAATCCGACGCAAAAACCGGGCGATATCCGTTTTAAAGATCTAAACGGTGATGGTATGATCAATGATCAGGATCGTGATTTTATGGGAAACCCTATTCCTAAATTAACCTACGGACTTAACCTTACTGCTGCATACAAGGGCTTTGACCTGGCCGTGCTGATACAAGGTGTGCAGGGTGTTGATCGCTATAACGACGGTAGAAAGATACTGGATTTTGATACGCGACCGTTCAACTACACGACAGATGTGCTTGGCGCCTGGGATGGTGAAGGAAGTAGTAACACCATTCCGAGGGTGACTTTCAATGACAACGGCAGCAGCCGGGTTTCGAGCATCATTTTAGAGGATGCATCGTATGCACGATTGAAAAACGTAGAGCTTGGTTATTCTTTTGGATCGCTGATCAAAGATACAAAGGTGCTGAAAAATATGCGCGTGTATGTTTCGGGGCAAAACCTGTTGACCTGGACAGATTATAAGGGGCTGGATCCGGAATCGACCGATCTGATCGATATGGGAACATACCCATCTTCCAGAACCTTTTTGTTCGGTATCAATGTAACTTTTTAACCTTAAATACAAGTAACTGAAAGCCTACCTCGGTGGTTCCTAACAGAACAAATAGTGTGTGATGCGCAACTTTCGTTACTTTAAAAAATAATAGCAATGAAAACATATATTTATAGCAGTTTGCTGGGCTTGGGCTTAATGCTCGCGGCCTGTAATATGGAAAAAGACCCGATCGGTCTGCTTACGCCGGATCAGATCAGCGACAGTCCGTCGGAGGCAACGTTGACCTCGGCCGTCAATAGTACGTACGAACCGCTCCGTAATACAACGGGCTTTCTGGGTGATGGTAGTTGGACGCGCGGGCTGTTTATTCGTCCTGATTTTGTGATGGAGGATATCGCCGGAGGTGATATGAATAAAAAATGGGTGTCTGACGGTGATCAGGCCTGGATGGATGAGGTGGGGCGCTTTTCGTTCACGGCGGATAACCCCGCGTTTAATGGCCTCTGGACTTATGCTTTTGAGGGCGTGTCGAGAGCTAATCTGGCAATCGATAAACTGGGTAATCCGGAAACGGTGCAGCAGGCCGGTGTTTCGCAGGATCTGGCGAGACGTATGTTGGGAGAGGTGCTTTTCCTTCGTGCTTATTATTATTTCGAGCTGGTGACCAATTTCGGAGATGTGCCGCTTTTGACAAAACCGCTGACCGACTTTGACGAAGCTTATGAAGTGGCGGTACGGGTACCGAAAGAACAGATCTGGCAACAGATAAATGCTGATCTACAACAGGCAGCGCAATTGATTCCGGATACGAGGCGCGCTGCTGAAAATGAGCCTTGGCGTGTTTCGTGGGGTGCCGTATTGGCTCTTGAGGCCAAGGTAGCTTTATTCAACGAACAATGGCAAGAAGTGTTGACTAAGATCGATAGGTTGCAGCAGAAGGGGTATTTCAACCTGAATAGCAATTATTTCGATAGCTTTAGCAATAGTAAAAAGTTTAACGACCGGGAAGTGATTTTTGCGTATAACCACACGCAAGGGACTTTGCCAAAAAATGGTAATGGCATTGGTTCGCTCTTGGGTTGGGGTTTTCTTGCGCCTACGGATGACTTTGTCGCCTCGTTTGAACCGAACGACCCGCGTTTGGATTATACGGTTAATGTAGCGGATCGCTTAGTGTATAAATTAATGGGGGAACTGAATGCTGCTAATCGCGGAAATGGCGACTCGCCGACCAACAAAATTCTGATACGTTGGGCAGATGTTCTTCTCTGGAAGGCGGAAGCCTATCTGGAAACAGGCGATTATCAGCAGGCTATTCGTCTGATAAATGAGGTACGTGCTCGTGCTCGGAACACCTCTACGGTTACGGGCGGAACAGCACCAAGTGGAACACTACCGGACCGCAATTTACAGGTGACAGATCCGGCCATAATCAAAGCTTGGCTTATGCAGGAAAGGAGAGCGGAGTTAGGTTTTGAACATCATCGCTTTAGCGACTTGAGACGATGGGGAGTGGCCGAACAAGTGCTGAAGGCTATGGGTAAGAATTTTAATCCCAATCATTATCTGTATCCGGTGCCGCAGCGGGAGATCGATTTGTCGGGTGGTACGATTACGCAGAACAGTGGATATTAACTTTTCAACGAAAATGATTTATTAATTAAAGTACGAATATGAAGAAGCGATTTTTGCCAGTGATAATGGCAATGGGAATATGCGTTGCCGGAGTTCTTCCTTCACAGGCGCAGCATAAAACAAATAAACTACCTGATTGGGCCTTCGGCGGTTTTGTCCGCCCGGCTGGTGTAAACCCGGTTATTTCTCCGCGCGAAAATACCACGTTTCTTGACCCGATGAGTAGGAAGGATGTTGCTTGGGAATCTAATGATACGTTTAACCCGGCAGCGGCCGTAAAGGATGGTGAAGTTGTTGTCCTGTACCGTGCCGAAGATAAGTTCGGTGTGAAAATAGGCCATCGTACCTCGCGTCTGGGGTATGCAGTTAGTAAAGATGGTCTTTCTTTTACGAGAAAGGATAAGCCCGTTTTTTATCCGGCGAATGATGGACAGAAAGATTTCGAATGGCCGGGGGGAACGGAAGATCCGCGAGTGGCTGTTACGGAGGATGGTACTTACGTGATGTTTTATACCCAATGGAACAGAAAAATCGCGCGATTGGGCGTGGCTACTTCGAAGGATTTAGTGCATTGGGAAAAGCATGGGCAAATTTTTGCGAAAGCGAAAAACGCGGCGCTGATTGTGGATAAATTCCATAAATCAGCCTCCATTGTGACAACGGTGAAAAATGATAAGCAGGTAATTACCAAAGTGAATGGCAAGTACTGGATGTATTGGGGCGAAAATGGAGTTTTCGGAGCGACATCGGATAATTTGATAGACTGGGAACCTGTTGTGGATGGGAACGGGGCCCTGAAGGCGTTCATTTCGCCGAGAGCAGGGTACTTCGATAGCGATTTAACGGAATGTGGCCCGCCTGCGGTGTTAACAGAAAAGGGTATTTTGCTATTATACAATGGAAAAAATAATCCGGAACGTGGGGATAAGCGTTTTAACCGGGGAACTTACAGTGCCGGCCAGGTGCTTTTTGATCGGAATGATCCAACAAAGGTCATCGGCCGATTGGATGTGCCGTTCTTGAGACCAATGGAACCGTTTGAGAAGAGTGGGCAATATAGAGATGGAACGGTGTTTATTGAAGGGTTGGTTTATTTCGGGAAAAAATGGTATCTGTATTACGGTTGCGCGGATTCAAAAGTAGGGGTTGCCGTTTATGATCCGGCCAATCCGGCACAGCCCGACCCGTTGCCTTGATATACGTTTAAAAGGTGAAAAATTATTTTAATTCTATATGCAAACAACTGTCCTTAGTGCAGACGTAGGAGGCTCGCATATTACTGCGGCCGTCATTCATCCGGTAACGCAATCGATAGTCGATGATACATTAATCCGCAAAAAAATTGATGCGCATGCTCCGGCCTCCACTATTCTGGAGGCCTGGACTTGTGCCTTGATTGAGGCGCAAGAGGCCTCTGGCAAGCAATGTACAGACCTAGCGGTGTCGATGCCCGGTCCTTTCGACTACGAAAACGGAATCTCATTGATCAAAGGCATGAATAAATATGAGGCGCTGTATGGCTTTAACGTGAAAGAGGTCTTTGCTGAACGAGTGAAACTACCGCCCAGTCGCGTCCGCTTTTTGAATGATGCGGAAGCTTTTCTCCGTGGCGAGATTATAGGCAGTAACTTGGCGGAGAAAAGCCGGGTTCTGGGGTTGACAATGGGAACTGGCCTGGGAGCCGCATTTTTCAACTCAAGAGTAGTAAAAGATCTGAATCTCGGTTCCTCCCGCTTTCTGGATGGGATAGCGGAAGATTATATATCAACCCGTGGCTTATTAACTTATTATCGCTCTTTAGGCGGTGCCGGAATTGATGATGTCAAATCATTGGCTGAAGTGATTTCCGGAGATCGTAAGGCAAAAGAGACAATGGCCCAATTGGCCCATTGGTTGGCCGATTTCCTTTTAATTCATTTGATAGCACTAAAGCCCGATGCGGTGATTATAGGCGGGAATATCAGTAAAGCTTACCACTTATTTCTGCCGGAGGTTGTTGAAAGGCTAGCTGCACAAAAAATTCTTGTTCCGATAAAAGTAGCGATGATGGGAGAGCAGGCTGCTCTTCTCGGCGCTGCTTCATTGATTAATAGTTAAACATAGCATAAATGAACGCTATTTCCAAATATGGCTTTGCCATTCGATGCTCACTCATTGCATCTTTAGGGGGTTTTCTTTTTGGTTTTGAAACGGCCGTTATTTCCGGTGCGGAAAAAAACATACAGCAACTCTGGACACTTAATTCGTTTTGGCAGGGATTCACCGTATCGGCCAGTTTGATTGGAACGGTTATAGGCGCGATGGTGGCCAGTATACCGGCGCAGCAATTTGGACGTAAAAAAGTATTGATCGTGGTTGCCCTTGCTTATTTATGTTCAGCCGTGGGATGTGCTTTATCGTACACCTGGTTATTGTTCATCTTATTCCGATTCATCGGTGGGCTGGCCGTTGGTGTATCTTCCGTTGTTGGGCCTATT
Organism: Olivibacter sp. SA151; assembly: GCF_054130995.1. Classification (NCBI taxonomy): domain Bacteria; kingdom Pseudomonadati; phylum Bacteroidota; class Sphingobacteriia; order Sphingobacteriales; family Sphingobacteriaceae; genus Olivibacter; species Olivibacter sp. SA151. The sequence continues at coordinate 1,891,230 of NZ_CP096391.1, forward strand.
TATATTTCGGAAATTGCTCCGGCTGAGCGCCGGGGTCGGTTGACAGCCTCTTTTCAGTTTATGATTGTGCTGGGAATATTTATTGCCTATCTGACAAATTTTCTTTTTGTGGGACTGGGCGATGAAGCTTGGCGCTGGATGTTGGGTATTATGGTGGTGCCTTCGGTACTCTTTTTTTGCCTTCTGCAGCTTGTTCCGGAGAGCCCACGGTGGTTGGCTATCAATGGTTATAACGATAAGGCGCATGCTGTCTTTCGTAAATTGGGAGAGGAGGGAGCTATGAACAGCGTATTACAGACTGATCAAGTGGGTAAAGGAGCGCACGACCGTTTATTTCAAAAGAAATATCTGAAGCCCATTTTGTATGCTGTTATATTGGCGATGTTTAACCAGTTAAGTGGTATCAATGCCATTCTCTATTATGCTCCTCGCATTTTTGAATTGGCGGGTTTTGATCAAAAGTTGGCTTATCTGCAACCGGTATTTATAGGAGGTGCTAATTTATTGTTTACCTGCCTGGCGATGTTCTTCATCGATAAGTTTGGTCGAAAACGACTGCTGTTGATCGGTAGTTTAGGAATGTTTGTGTTTTTGGGCTTGGTTGCCCATGCTTTTAGTCAGGGTATCGCAGCCGCTTCTTCGGTGCTGATTTATTTGATCGGTTTTATTGCATTCTTTGCCTTTTCGCAAGGTGCGGTAATCTGGGTTTTTATCTCGGAGATATTCCCGAATAGCGTTCGCTCTCAGGGTAGCTCGCTCGGTAGTTTCACCCATTGGATCATGGCTGCCGTTATTTCTTGGCTCTTTCCGATTATCGCCGAAGGTAGCCCTAATGGCGGTTATTATTCTTTTATCTTTTACAGTCTGATGATGGCTGTTTCTTTTTTCTTCATTTGGAGATTTATGCCGGAAACTAAAGGGAAATCACTGGAGGAAATTCAAGAAGCCTTGTAGTTCCGTATTGGTTGTTGGTTGTTGGTTATTGGTTATTCGTTATTGGTTGTTCGTTGTTGGTGTAGCGGAGTGATGCGGGATTATCGAAGCGACAGAAGCAGTGGCAGGAGTACTAGCTAAAGCTGAAAACCGACGGCTGAAAGCTGACGGCAGTTCAATTAAACGATTGCCTAAACTCGACCGGTGATAGATCGGTCTTGGATTTGAACAGTTTACTGAACGATTGTGAATGTTCGAAACCCAAGGCGTAAGCTATTTCGGAAACTGATAAATTGGTGGTCGAAAGTTTTTCTTTGGCCTTGTCGATCAGTTTGTTGTGAATATGCTGTTGGGTGCTTTGCCCGGTGAGCACTTTGAGTAGGGTGCTTAAATATTTTTGCGAGATGTGCAGCTGATCGGCAACATACTGAACGGAGGGTAGACCTCTTGAAATCAAATCTTCTTGATCGAAATAATGATTTAAAAGCTCTTCCAGACGATGTAACACCTGATGGTTGGATTTTTCTCTGGTGAGGAACTGACGATGATAAAACCGTTCGGAATAACTCAATAAAGTTTCAATTTGCGAAATAATGATCTGTTTGCTGAACTTGTCGATATTGGCATGGTATTCCTGACGGATATTCTCGATGATGGGATTCAACGTCGCCTCTTCTTTTTCTGATAGGAATAGCGCCTCGTTTATCGCATAATCAAAATATTCATACTGTTTAATGGCTTTTGCTAAGGGTGTATTCCAGAAAAAATCGGGGTGAACTAGCAACATCCAACCGGAGCGAATTTGGTTTTGCGTAGCATGAGGTTCGTGTTCGATTTTAAAAACTTGATTTGGTGCAATAAATCCCAAAACGCCTTCATCAAAATCGTATGCCTGCTGTCCGTATTTCATTTTGAAATCGATGCCTCTTTTTAGCGATACTTGATAAAAATCAAATATCCAACTTTTGCCACGGATATCGGCCGAACGTGGAATGGTACCAAAATCAATGACGCTGATGAGCGGATGTTCGGGTTGTGCTAAACCGCGTGATTTATGAAATTCGCTGATGGTTTTTAACCGGATGGGTGACTGGTTTTCCATGATCGAGCTTAATTTTTGGGTGTAAAAGTTTGTCATTGCAGCGAACCGACAATGACAAACTGATGTTTAAATTTAGAAATAATTTTCCCGCATATCTTCTAATAAACCAATATGCGTGGGTTTCCAGTCCAGCTGTTCTTGTGTTTTGCTTCCGATAGCGGCGCCTTCAAAGGTAATGAAACGGCCCATCCAGTCAAAATGTGTTACAGTGGCTTCTCCCGAAACGGATTGAACAGGTAACTGCAATTGTTTGCCGATTAACGTGGCAATTGTTTTTATTTCAATGGATTGATCGCCTACAACATTATACACGGCTCCTTTCGCTGCTTTCTCTACAGCCAAGCGGTAAGCTTTGGCCGCATCTAAACGATGTACCGCCGACCAATGGTTTTTCCCTTCCTCCGGATAGGCCGAAACACCATTTTTGCGTGCCTGTGCAATAATAAACGGAATAAAGCCTTTATCGCCTTTGTCATGAACGGATGGTGGTAAACGAACTACCGATGCATGAACGCCTGCTTCTGCCAGTGCCAAGGCCGTGGCTTCTGAAGGTCGTGGTGAATTTCCAACCGGACTTTCTTCTGTAATAAAGCCATTGATAGGGGTTAATCCTAACATGCCGGAGGTTACCACCAGAGGCTTGTTGGTGCCTGCCAAGACATTTCCCATAGTCTGGATAGCGGTTTTATCCACTTCACCTGCTTTTTGGTATTGCGTAAAATCATGGATAAAAGCAGTGTGAATAATGCCGTCGACCTGTGAGGCGCCTTGTTTTAAAATTTCTAAATCTTCAAGTGTTCCTAATAAAGCCGATGCGCCTGCATCACGGATAATTTTCGCGGATGCTTCTGAACGCGCCAAGCCTATGACCTGATGTCCTGCTCGGATTAATTCCTTCACTACTGCAGAGCCGATGAAGCCTGATGCTCCTGTTACAAATATGTTCATCTTTTAACTATTTTGTTTGATACAAAGTTCTTCCATGAACGAAATAATACTGTAGCCGAACGTCAGATTGCTGTAGCCGAAAGGGTAGTTGTGAGAGTAGTTAAGTGGTTGAGTAGGTTTTTTTAAGTGATGAGTTACGAGTGTTGAATGATGAATAGTAGCCGTGGAAGTGGCACTTGTTTGTCGTTGGGTAGGCTAACGAAAGCCTAAAGCTGAAGTCAATAATTAGCCAATTTGATGTTGGGTGATGAGTTTTTTTATAAGCGATGAATGATGCCTGCCTGCCGGTAGGCAGGAATTTTTGTTGCCGCCCCTTATAGCCGAAAGCTGACTGCTGATAGCTGAAAGCCGAATGCCGGTTGCTAATCCTAAAACCTATAGCACATTACTGCTAGCCAAGTAGATTTCAGTTTATTTTCTGTTTGATACGATCAATCAACTGATTGAATTGGGGGTTGTTGGGACGTAATTGACTCAACCTTTCTGCCCAGCGTAGGGCGTCTTTCAATGCCGGGTCGCCATTGTTTAATACCATGTCAAAGGTATTGCTGGCCTCATAGAGATAAACACAGATCTCGCCGGTGTAGATTTTTTGCGCGAAGGCTTTGTCTTCGGCTGTAATTTCAGTGCTATCCCTTTCTCCGCTATAATAGGGTTGCATAAGCGCAGTATAACGCCGTTTGTCTTCTGCTTGTATGCTGTCTGTTGCTATATCCATGCTGTTGGCCACGAAAGCATAACCCGCTTTTTTAGCTGTTTCGGTGTCTTTTGCGCGCTGTGCGTAGCGTAACTGCAACAGATAGAAGTGTCTCTGTTGCTTGGGACTTAGCTGCTGTTTGAGTGCGTCCACCTGATTAAAAAAACTGGGTATCTCTTGTAAGCGGTTTTCTTTCAGCGCGGCGCTAGCTGCATCTGTTAATAAGTTAAAGAGCACGGGTGCCAGTTTTTGCCGCCGTGCTTGGTCTACCGTAGGATAGGTTTTTAGTAATAGGTCAAAAGCAGCGCCTTTAGCATGGTTGAGATTGTCACGGATGAAATCAATGTTAGCCGGGTTTTCACGCTCGGTGCTGCTTTGGGCCTTGATATAGGCATCAAATGCCAAGCTGTTATCAAGGCCTAAATCTTTCTTCTGGATGATATAGGTTTTTAGAAAATGCGGATCCCGATTGCCCCCTTCAAATTGCTTATCCATTTTAGCTAATACCTGCTCACGATTTTTTGCTACTGCGTCATGCGCATAAGCCATAAAGGTGTCCGGCTCTTGGTAATCCACTACCCGTGCCAATAACACACCTTTGGGTGTCAGGTAAAGATAGGTTGGATAAGCGTGTACTTCGTATTGCTTGGCGAGCTTTATACCTTCGCCCCGTTCTGCATTCAATTTGTAATTGATGAATGCCTTGTTATAAACGGCGCCCACGGCTGCAAGGGGTAGTACTTCTTGGTCCATTCGTTTACAGGGGGGGCACCAATCGGTATAAACATCCACAAAAATAGGCTTGTTCTGTTCCTTCGCAAGCTGCAACAGGGCCTTCCACGATCCTTCAAAGAATTGTACACCGTCTTCTGCGCTAGCGAGCAAGGGAGAAAGGATTAAACCTATATAGAGGAGCGTATTTGCCAGGATGCTTTTCATCATTCAATAATTAGCAGGTTTAAAATAAATATCGCTTATGAAGTGCAATGATACGAATATAAGGAATTTTGGGGATTAGTTGAGTAGTTAAGTAGTTAAGTAGTTAAGTAGTTAAGTGGTTGAGTGGTTAAGTAGTTGAGTGGTTGAGTGGTTGAGTTGTAGAATAGTTGAGTAGTTAAGTTGTAGAATAGTGGCAGTGGCAGTTGCCAAGGCGGTAGCGCGAGCTCAAACCTTATACCCTAAAGCTTATACCTTTACTGGGAGTATGAGCCGATTAGCCCCTTATAGCCGAAAGCTGATGGCTGAAAGCTGGTTGCTGAAACGGGTGATAAGTTTAGCGTTGTAGGTTGTATGGAAGATCGATTTTGTGTATCTTTAACATAAATTTCAATGGAATGGAACAGCTTCAATTGATAGAAAAAGTGAAAAAGATACCACCTGCTTATCAGCAGGAAGTAGAGGATTTTATTGATTTTATCTTAGAAAAAAAAGTTGCTAAAGAGAAAAAAGTTAAACGCAAGTTAGGTTTGTTGAAGGGCAAACTGAGCATGGATAGTGATTTTGATGCACCTTTAGATGATTTCAAGGATTACATGTAATGGGACAGTTTCTTCTTGATACACATGTACTTCTTTGGATGCAAGATGATAATGATCAGCTTCCTGATCATATTAAAGAAGCTTTAAGTGACGCTTCGAACGATCTTTATATTAGTATAGTATAGCAGTTATTAGTTATGCTCTGCCATCCGATAGCTGGAAGCTAATTCCTAAAACCTTAAAGTCTACAGCTTATACCTTTACTGGGAGTATGAGCCGATTATTTCTTTTAATCGGCTCAAAAAAATGACATATTTGAGCCGATTATATACACGAATCGGCTCACTATGTACAACTGGCAATATAAAGATTGGCCTAATTTCACGTATTCTATAACAGATCTATCCGCCCCTAGCCTAGTATTTGCAAGGGAGCTTGATTAAGTTGTAGAATAGTGGCAGTAGCAGTTGCCAAGGCGGTAGCGCGAGCTCAAACCTTATACCCTAAAGCTTATAGCTTCCACCTTATTGATCGCTGACTGCCGAAAGCTGCCCTCCGATTGCTGAAAGCTAATGCTGACGGCTGCTCCTAAGCCCCATGGTACGGAATTAAAGAAAAATGGCACGATATAAGAAGGGTTTTAGTAATAATGTCTTTAACTTAGTCTTACAAAGAACAAACCGAGTTTAACGATCTCGCCTATACATTTGAGATTTAACACTCATAGATAATTTAATTGGATGAAAAAAGTAGTTTGTTTTGGAGAAGTGCTTTGGGACGTGCTTCCTGAAGGGAAAAAACCGGGCGGTGCCCCCATGAATGTAGCTTATCATCTAAACCGGCTAGGGATAGCGAGTTATATGGTAAGTCGGGTCGGCGATGATCCGTTGGGACAGGAACTGACTATGTTCTTGAAAAAAATGGGTTTGCCTACCGAATACATTCAACTGGATAAAGATCAAAAAACCAGTGAAGTGATTGCTACAGAAGGAGCTAATCACGAGATGAGCTATGAGATCGTACAGCCGGTGGCTTGGGATTTTATTCGTTTCGATAGTCAAACAGCTAATTTGGTTGAAAACGCTGATTTAATGGTGTTTGGTAGTTTGGCCGCCCGCAGTGAGCTTAGCCGCGCTACACTATATGATCTGATTGCGCACGCTAAATTGAGACTTTTTGATGTTAATTTTCGTGCACCGCATTATGAACAAGCTACTATTGAATACCTACTGGACAAGGCTGACATCGTAAAACTGAACAACCATGAACTACGCATTATTGCCTCGTGGTTTGGTGATGAAGGCGGTCAGGAACACGAGCACGTAAATCGTTTGCAGGACAAATATAAGATCGGAGAGATCATTGTAACCAAAGGTGGAGAGGGTGCTTCTTACTATACACCTATGGAGCGATATGATTTCAAAGCATATCCGGTTATTGTGAAAGATACGGTAGGTAGCGGCGACTCTTTTTTGGCTGCTTTTGTAGCGCAAAAGTTATTAGGGAAATCGACGGAAGATATATTGGATTATGCGGCTGCATTGGGGGCTTATGTTACCTCGCAGGCAGGAGCCAACCCGGATTACAAAAGCTCCGATTTAGTACGTTTTATGTGGCAGAAGCAGTTAGAGCAACTCAAATGGCAATGAGATCAAAAATGTTTATTTGATTTAATAAAAAAACAAACAGATGAGAACTTTTGCGATCAAATTTTTAACAATTGCCCTGCTGTCGATTAACTATCTTCCATTAAGTGCAGGTGAAATTGAAATCAAAATCAATAAGAAATACCTTAACTTTCCGGTATCACATAAGGAAGAGCGCCGGAAGATGACTTTCAGTGTGGATGGTAAAGCTGATCTTTCGGTGGTTATTAGACTGACTAAAGCTACACCTGATTATTGGGTTTTTAAAGATGTTTCGGATTTGCGAGGAAAAACATTGAAGATAAGCTATGAGGGCGATGAGGCAGGACTGGCGAAAATTTATCAGGATGATAAACTGGCTGGACAAGATAGCCTTTATAAAGAGAAAAATCGGCCACAGTTTCATTTTACGACCCGCAGGGGATGGATCAATGATCCGAATGGTTTACTTTTTTATGAGGGGGAGTATCATTTGTTTTACCAGCATAATCCTTATGAGAATGAATGGGAGAATATGCACTGGGGGCATGCAGTGAGTAAAGATTTGGTACACTGGACGGAGTTGCCGGATGCACTTTATCCGGATGAGCTGGGAACGATGTTTTCAGGTTCGGCTGTAATTGATTATAACAATACAGCTGGTTATAATAAAGGTAAAACGCCCGCTATGGTAGCTGCTTATACGGCAGCCGGGCCGGATAAGCAGGTGCAGTGTATTGCCTACAGCCTCGATAAAGGGCGGACGTTTACAAAATACGAATCGAATCCAATCGTTGATTCCAAAGCGAAGTGGAATAGCCCGGATACGCGCGATCCGAAGGTGTTTTGGTACAAGCCGGGAAAACACTGGGTAATGGTGCTTAACGAGCGGGATGGTCATTCTATCTATACGTCTAACGATTTGAAAAAGTGGAACTACGAAAGTCATGTTACCGGTTTTTGGGAGTGCCCCGAACTTTTCGAACTGCCGGTAGACGGGGATATCAATAATACCAAATGGGTGATGTATGGAGCTTCGGGTACTTATATGCTGGGGTCTTTTGATGGGAAAGTGTTTAAGCCGGAAGCTGGTAAATATGTCTATACAACAGGATCAGTTTATGCGGCACAAACCTTTACGGATATGCCGGACGGACGACGTGTGCAAATTGGCTGGGGACAAATAACACATCCCGGTATGCCTTTTAGAGGGATGATGCAATTGCCAACGGAGCTAACGCTGCGCAATACGAAAGAGGGTCCCCGCCTTTTTAGTCGGCCCCCTAAAGAAACAGAACAGCTTTTTACATCGGTTCGGAAGGAAACGAACTTAACAACCGAACGTGCTAATCAATTGCTTGCATCATATTCGGAGGCGGATGGCTTGCGGGTGAAGACGACCATTAAATTGTCTCATGCCACTAGTGCCGGGCTTAATCTTTTTGGGCAACGAATTGTAGATTATGATTTGAATTATAATAAACTGAATGGTCTGTTTTATTCGCCGAACGATCCAACCAGTATGGAAATTTCGGCCGATATTTACATCGATAAAACCAGCGTTGAAGTATTTATTGATGGCGGTGCCTACTCTTATTCCATGCCTAGAAAAGCGGAAGACAATAATAAAGAGGGCTTCCATTTCTGGGGAAATAATATTGAGATAACTGATTTGGAGATCTTAAACGTTCGATCTATCTGGAATTAGGGATGATGTTTGTGACTTGCTAGTAGTGCTAAATAGTTCAGTCGGTAAGTAGTAAAATAGCGCTAATAACGTGACTGCGGCGCCACTGAAGACCAAAAATAGGGAATTAGTAATGCCTGCCGACAGGCATTACTATTCCCTTAATACTTAAATATAAATGTCGCTTTATTCCGGGCTTTGGTATTCGGGTTCTACATAGCCACCGGGAACGTAGCGGGATTTATCATTGGTATGCCAGGCGTATACGCCTTGTATCATAATCCCGATTGTATATACGTAATCATAGGCAAGTTCCTGCCACCGCCCGAAATTTGGTAAGTGCTCGTGTAGTATCTTAAACTCGTTTAGAAGCTTATCATGATAATCCAGGGCCATCTTATAGGCTTCTTCCCATGATACGTTATTTTCATTGTGTATAACTTTTACGATATTGATGACATCGCCTTTCCGACTCAACTCCTTCGGTAACGAAATAATGTCGTTATGCACGCCGATCATAAGGGCTGCCAAGGTGTGCAAGCTCAAAATATGGGGATGTTCTAACACCTCATCGGGCAAATTGCGAAAATCTTTTTGCATGGCTACATATTTACAAAAAGGTAAACCGCCACTGGTATCTTCGCGAAGTACCAAATAGACTGGGAATGGAGGTATAGTATCGGCCTTCATATAGCGTTTTTCATCCTGATAACCGATTAACAGGGTATGAATACTAGCTATGAATTTATCATACAGCCGCTGTGGCATGTCACATTTAATGGCTCGCTGCCTTATTAAGTAGAACTGACGGAATATGCCGAAGTCTGTAGGCTCTTCTTTCTCTTGTCCACTGAGTATGGCTATACTCCGTTGTCTTATACGACACATTTCTTCGTGGCTACAATGGTCAAAATAATCATCCATCATGGCTCCATTGGCTGCGAAACTTGCGATCGGAAACAGTTCATCCAGCGTTTTTAAGAAGGGTAAACCACGGGCTGCTATATCTGTCAGCACATGCTTTTTGTGTGTTTCGCGTGCTTTCTCGGAATGAAAGGTATAATCTGTATCGATCCAATTATAATATATTTCCCGCATCTCTTGTGCAAAGGGAGAAATTAGATTAGGGAAAGGGTATTCAGGACGTTGCATGTTCTGGAATAATGCGTAGAATTCTTGTTCCTTTGTCATTGTGTCGAGTTTTTAACGATTTAAACATGCCGCAGCTGCTCTGTTAACAGCACGATTACTATTCCATAAAGAAACTTACGTTTATAATATTAAATAAATATAATTATCTATTTATTAAAAAAGGAAAGTTCATTCTGTTCATTTTGTTCGATGTCAGTGAGAGCCGTGGTTGAGTAGCTAAGTAGTTGAGTTGTTGAGTAGTTAAGTAGTTGAGTGGTTAAGTAGGTATTTAAAAGTGATGAATGATGCCTGCCTGCCGGTAGGCAGGAATTTTGAATGATGAATTTCAGTTGTGAGGCTAGTTAACTAGTTGAGTAGTTAAGTAGTTAAGTTGTCGAGTGGTTAAGTAGTTGAGTAGTTAAGTGGTTGAGTCGTGAGTTGTCGTTGCAAGTGATGAAATCACACGGGGCTCTCGCGGATAGTACAAAACGGCCTTCTAGGGTGAGCGTAAAGAAAATTCAATTAGAAGGGTAGAAAAAACGTTATGCGAAGAAGTGGAGGGAAAGAAATGAGGATTGGGGCAGCTCCGCAGAACGGCGCGGGGCAATTGAATTTTTAGCGAAACCTAGACAGCCTTGACTTTTGGTTCTTTTTGTCAAGAAAAAGAACAACAAATAATATTAATTAAAAATAATCATGAAATCCTTAGAAGGAAAGCCGACATCCGAAAGCTGATACAAATGATGAGTGATGAATTTCAGTTGTGAGGATAGTTGACTAGTTGAGTAGTTAAGTAGTCGAGTGGTTAAGTAGTTGAGTTGTTAAGTAGTTAAGTGGTTGAGTAGTTAAATAGTTGAGTGGTTAAGTAGTTGAGTTGGAAAAATAATGACAAAAACAGTTGCAGCGGCGTCAAGCTACCGGCGGGCTAACGAGAGCTGAAAGCCGACATCCGAAAGCTGCTAGCACTATTTGCATCTTAAAAATATTTATCGTAATATTGCAATAAATAATAAGATCATGGGCGTTACCAGAACAGAAATATTTACGGAAGAGCAGAACAGAATAGCTGTTCTTTTGAAAGCAATGGCCCATCCCGCCCGTATTGCCATCTTGCAATACATCATGGCTTCAAAGACTTGTATCAATGGGGATCTGGTGGAAGAGCTGGGTTTGGCGCAAGCAACTATATCGCAGCATTTAAAAGAACTTAAAACAGCGGGATTGATACAGGGTACCATTGAAGGGGTCAGTGTCTGCTATTGCATTCACCCTGAAAATTGGCAGCTGCTGAAAGAAACAGTAGGCGCTTTTTTAAATGGATACGTGCCGAACAACGAGTGCTGTTAAAAAAATTTAACCTAATATATCGTAAAATTGCAATATTATGAATACGAAGGAACTAATGACTTGGGGCGATTTCAAATCCCAATTGACAAGGAATGTAGAGGCTATTTTACAATTTCAGTACGCCGAAGATAAATGGGTGGATGCCTCATACCATATCACCGAGATTAAACAAGCGCCTATTACTTCGGTTGATTGTGGAGGTGTGATGAATGCTTGGACGGAGATTATTGTGCAGCTTTGGGAGCCGGCTTCGGACGGTTCGGAAAGAGCCATGAAGGTGGGTAAAGCCTTGTCGATTATTGAATTGGTAGAGAAGTCCCTTCCTTTAAATCCTGCCGGTATTGTTAAGATTGAATTTGGTAATTCGGAATTTGATACCCGTCAACTATTTCCGGGAAACTTGATTTTGAAAGGTGAAAATCTCGTGGTTAACCTTATTCCGGATGCTACGCAATGCAAGGCGATTGGGCGTGGTAGTAGTTGTGGTCCGAAGGATCAGAACGAAACATGCTGTGCGCCTGTTCAGGAAGAAGAAAGCCAAAATAGAATGGTCAATCTAGCGACTGTCCAAAGTTGTACCCCCGGTTCCGGATGCTGCTAGCATAAAATCAAATGAATGGAACTTCGAATCAAAACAATAAAGTAAAAAACAATGAAGAAAATTTTGGTATTATGTACCGGCAATAGTTGCCGCAGTCAGTTGGCAGAAGGTTATTTACGGCATTTTGCGCAAGGAAAGGCTGAGGTATACAGCGCGGGAATTGAAACGCACGGCGTTAATCCGAAAGCGATACAGGTTATGAAAGAGGACGGTATCGACATCTCCGGGCACACCTCCAATCATGTAGATGAATACAGCCATATTGATTTCGATTATGTCATCACCGTGTGTGACAACGCAAAGGAAAGCTGTCCTTACTTCCCTACCAAAGCGAAGCAGTTTCATCACAATTTTCCCGATCCGGCAAAGGCGGTGGGCACTTCAGAAGAAATCCTGAACGAGTTTCGGGCGGTCAGGGATCTGGTTAAAGCCTATATGAAGGATTTTATCGATGAACAGGTTAATAACGAACGATATGTCAGCGAATAATTGCGCACCGATTGCCGGCCGTAAACAGTTAAGCTTTCTTGATCGTTATCTGACTTTATGGATTTTTCTCGCCATGGCCATAGGTGTTGGAATGGGTTATTTTATTCCGTCTACAGCGGCTTTTATTAATTCGTACTCGAGTGGCACAACAAACATTCCCTTGGCGATCGGCTTGATATTAATGATGTATCCGCCTTTGGCAAAGGTGAAGTATGAAAACTTAGGGAACGTATTTAAGGATGTAAAGGTGCTCAGCGTCTCGCTGATTCTAAATTGGCTAATAGGCCCGCTACTGATGTTCTTTTTAGCCGTCACGTTTTTAAGAGATTATCCCGAATATATGATTGGCTTGATCTTGATCGGTTTGGCGCGTTGTATTGCTATGGTGGTGGTTTGGAATGAACTTGCTGAAGGAAACCGAGAATATGCAGCGGGGCTAATTGCGCTTAACAGTATATTTCAGGTACTGTTCTATAGCGTATTCGCTTATATTTTTATTACGGTACTCCCTCCTTTATTCGGAATTGAAGGGGCAGAAGTACACATTACCATCAGTGAAATAGCCAAAAGCGTAGGTATTTATCTGGGGATTCCTTTTGCCATGGGACTGATCAGTCGCTACGGGCTGATTGCTATGAAAGGAGAGCAATGGTTTCAGGAAAAGTTTCTGCCTTTTATATCACCTATTACGCTGATTGCCTTGTTATTTACCATCGTGGTCATGTTCAGTTTAAAGGGCGAATTGATTGTGCAGATTCCGATGGATGTGTTGCGGATAGCCCTTCCACTAATCATCTATTTTGCTTTTATGTTCATTTTCAGTTTCATGATCGGCAAACGCTTCGGAGCGGATTATTCAAAAAACACGTCGATCGCTTTTACAGCAACCGGAAATAATTTTGAGCTGGCTATTGCCGTAGCGATTGGGGTGTTCGGGATCAATTCGGGCCAAGCCTTTGCGGGAGTTATCGGCCCTTTGGTAGAAGTCCCGGCATTGATTGCCCTGGTTAACCTGGCATTTTGGTTGAGAAGGAAATATTATTGAGTTTTAGTTGAGTTGTTGAGTAGTTAAGTTGTTGAGTAGTTAAGTTGTTGAGTAGTTAAGTTGTTGAGTAGGCTTTTCGTAAGTGATGAATGAATTGTGGAATAGTTGATAGTGAGTGGGGAATAATTAATAGTTAACAGTGAGTAGGGAATAGTTAATTGTGAGTAGGGAATAGTTACTAGGAGCTTTATGGGGCGTAAGACATGTTCTCAACTAACAGGTTCCCTTGTTCACTGAGGGAGTTGGATGGAGTGGATGAGATATGAATGTGAATGTTGAGTAGCGGGGTGCCTGCCTACCGCTGGGCAGGCTAATGAAAGCCGACGGCTGGCAGCCGAAAGCAGATCGCCGAAATTTATTTTATATTCGTTAGTTTGCAGTTTAGAAAGGGTATGAATACATTATTTGTGAAAAATATGGTCTGTAACCGTTGTATTATGGTGGTACAGCATGAACTGGATAAACTTGGCATCGCCGCTAAAAGCGTCAAATTGGGTGAGGTTAGTCTTACTGGTGAATTATCGGCTGAACAGAAAGATGCATTAAAGCAGGCTTTGAATCCCTTAGGCTTTGAGTTAATTGACGACAAAAAAAGCCGCACCATTGAGAAGATAAAGAATATAATTATTGATTTGGTTCATCACAGGGATAATGATGCTAAAACGAATCTTTCAGATGTGCTAAGCGACAAATTGAACCATGATTATAATTACTTGTCTAACTTGTTTTCTGAGGTAGAAGGGACGACGATCGAAAAGTATTTTATTGCGCAAAAAATAGAAAAAGTAAAGGAGCTGCTGGTATATGATGAACTGTCGTTGAGCGAGATTGCTTACCGTCTGAATTATTCGAGTGTTGCCTATTTAAGTAATCAGTTCAAAAAAGTAACCGGACTTTCCCCAAGCCATTTTAAGCAAATACGCGAAGATAAAAGAAAGCCTTTGGATAAAGTGTAATAAAATAATAGGCTCTCCATTCTTTAAATTTAGCAGTCCATTGCCGAAATTCCATAAGAAATAATGCGCCTCAGGGCTTGATGAACGATTTTTTTTAAGCCGATGGCTACCTGTGCAGCAAGGATATGACGTTGCCACTAATAACTTGGAATAACATCGAGAAACTAACAGTAAATCTCATAAATCAAACAAGAAATTGTACAACAAGGGGCATCCATATTGTACCGAAATTTGGCGTATTAAATAACACTAAATTTTAAAACAATGGAGAACAAAGAATATCAATTCAAAACCAATCTTAACTGTGGCGGATGTGTATCAAAAGTTCAATCGGATTTAGATAGTGCAGACGGTATCTGTCACTGGCACGTTGATACAGATAATGCAGACAAAATCCTTACCGTCAGTTCGAAGGGCATTACCAAGGATGAGGTAGTCGCGATCATCCAACGCAAGGGTTTCAAAGCCGAGCCGATGGGATAATCATGCACGCTATCGGAGTAATGGATTTCGTATAAGACGTATTGCTTCGATGCGGTAATCAATAAAGATAAGCAAGTGCAAATGAAAAGAATAGTTAGGCCACCATTATTTATAAGTACAGTTGCACTAGGACTGTTTTTCGCTACTTGCAACAATACACAAATTAAATCTTCAGACATGGAAAATCAACATAATCACCAGCACCCGAATGAAAGTCCGAAGCAATATCAGGCGGTACTTCATACCGAACCGCAGGCCATTGAGGCGGGATCGCCGACGAAACTGTTGTTCGATTTTAAGGAAAGCGACCGAAAGGTATCGTTGGATGTTTCACACGAAATGAAGGTACATCTAATGGTGGTTAATGAAGAACTTAACTGGTTTCGGCATGTCCACCCTACCGAACAGGCTGACGGTTCTTATGCGATATCGGAGACCTTTCCTTATGGAGGTAAATACTTTCTGTTTGCCGACTTTAAACCGAAAGGAGCTACGTCGATGGTAGATAAAAAAGAGATTATTGTGAAAGGAGATTCAAGCGCAAATAAAGCAGATCAGTCGGTCAAACTTATATCGGAAGTAGATGGCTATAGGGTTACTCTTGAAAACGGAAGCGATTTAAAAACTAATAGGACAGAATTCTTAGCGCTCTCCGTGACGGATAAAGGTAGACCTTTGTCGGAAAGTGATATACAGCCCTACCTTGGTGCTACTGCACATATTGCAATGATCAGCAAAGAGGGTACAGAATTCCTGCATATTCATCCGATGTCAGCCAAACGTTTCCCTATTTATGCCGAAACGCATATTGAGAAACCGGGTATCTACCGTGTTTGGGTAGAATTCCAAACAGATGGTAAAGTGCACACAGCCGATTTCACCGTAAATGTTACAGAGGGAGAACAAAAGGCGGCTGATGAAGGACATCACGGTCATCATCATTAGTGATTTTTCTTTAATGGGTTTTACAAAAAAGAATGTCCGGCTCTTAAAGGCCGGACATTCTTTTTTAATCGAACCAAACGTCGTTATCTAAAAGAAGCGAAGGGAAACTATTGTTCCGAGAATGTTCTAACAGTTTCCAGTCCTTCGGTAAACCCTTTGCTCATCATATCCACCCATTCTTCTCCCACTTGTACGGACGCTTTCAGTGTAGTGATGCCGTTGGTTTCAGAAAGGTGATATTCTTCTAATGAGCCTGCCCAGCTTTTAACCTGCTCGCTGGTGGTGTCTTCTTTACCATCCATTATTTCTCCAAGGTGCTCGAATACGACGTCGTAGGGTTCGTTTTTACTTTTAATGGTACTTACCATGCCGTTGCCATTGTTGTCCAGGAAAAGTGTTCTACCACCTACCTGCCAATCGCTTTGCATGCGGGAACCGCCATTTGGATTAAAAGCATTTGTCCACTTTGAATAGGTGTCGTCGTTCCAAAGTACATCCCAAACTTTTTGGGCGGGTGCTTTAATTTCTTTTGTGAATTCTAATGTTCTCATAAGTTTATTTTTATTTTATTTCAGACCCATTTTATTAATAACAAAACTATCGAAAAATTGAAAGAGATATTAGGGTATAAACGTCAAATTGTGAGGGGGATTGCGACTTATTGCAGGTGCCGGAGTTGTTGAGTAGCTCAGTGGTTGAGTTCTAGAATTGTCGTAATAGCAGTAGTGCCCACATACAGGCAGGCTAACCAAAGCTGACTGCCGATATCCGAAATCCATAATTAGCCAATGAGCCGATTAGCCAATTTGATGATAGGGCCGGCACTGCCTAAAGCTGACTGCTGAAAGCTAATTTCTAAAACCTATTAACTAACCTTACTCCTCTTTTATTGCCTTAATTGGATTGCCGGTAGCGGCGATGAAGCTACGGATAAAAACAGTAGTCCCGGCAATAAAGAGCGTAACCAGCAAGCCGACCATAAAATGTAAAGGGCTTATTTTAATCTGATAGGCAAATTCTTGCAGCCAACTGTGCATAGCGTACCAGGCAATGGGTACGGCTATTACGAAGGAGATGCCGATCAATATGACAAAGTCTTTTAAGAAGAGCAGCACAATATTGTTTACTGACGCACCCAACACTTTGCGGACACCAATCTCTTTTACACGTTGAACGGCCATTAATGACACCAATCCGAGCAGCCCTACGCAGCTGATAAGAATGGCAATAAACGTAAACACTTTAAAGGTATTATAGAGTGTTTGCTCGCGTTCATATAATCTTGCAAGCTTATTATCAATGAATTCATAATTGAATAAAGATTCGGGATTGAGCACTGACCATTCTTTGTTGATGGACGCGATGGTCTGTTTGATGTGGTTCGATTGAAGCTTCACACTTGCTTGCTGAAATCTTTCAGGATTGTAATAAAGAAAGCAAGCCCTGATTTTTTTGTGCTTGGATTCGCTTTGAAAATCGGCCACCACGCCCTGAATTTCTGCCCGACGATCGCCTACTGTTATCTGCTGTCCCAACGCATCATTATAATTTTGTATTCCTAATCGGTTTACAAGGGTTTTATTGACGACAATTCTCAAAATACTGTCCTGCGGCATAACGCTCTTGGTAATAGGTAATCCAGCCAACATTTTTAGTCCAAACATGGAAAAATAATTTTCATCTACCACCTTCATTTCGGTTACATCTACTTCTTGCATGCCCAAATTCGGCGCAGAAAAAGGCATATAATTATTGTTGTAAGCCGGCGCAACGGAAGCAAAACTAAAGTCTTTAACACCGGGTTGGTTTGAAAGTAGCTGACGCAATCCTTCGGGATTTTTTCCCATATCAAAAGTGATAATGGATTCTTTATCAAAACCAATGTCTTTATTAAGAAAGAAATCCATCTGTTTGGCTACAATAAAGGTGCTTATAATGAGCAATTGAGTTACCAAAAACTGAATACCGATCAGTCCTCTTTTCAAGACGGTAGTTCCTTTACCGGCTGTTGAGAAAGACGACTTTAAAATCTGCAATTGATTGAAACGCGACTGAATCAAAGCGGGGTATAAGCCGGAGATCAAAATCGCGAATAGTGAAATAATAAAAAGGCCAATAAGAACATCTAGGTGTAAAAGCTGATTGGCGTTGATACGGGTACCAAAGAATCCTTCTGTATAAGGGATAAATAACAATAGACAACCTATTGCCAGTCCTAATGCAATGATCACTTGAATGACTATTTCTGAGAGCGCACTTTTAATAATCTGAATGGGCCTGGCACCAATTACTTTTCGGATGCCCACATCTTTGGAGCGTTTTAAAGCAAAAGCGGTAGCCATATTTACAAAATTAATGCAGGCGATTACTAAAATGAATAAACCAACTGCTGCTAAACCGTATATGCTTTTTTTAGACCGCGGCATACTGGTCTGGTTGAGATATCGTTGATCGTAATGTATATCGGTTAATGGTTGTAACAATAGCGTAGCTTTTTCTTTTTCAACGGCTTCGCGCCAATTTTTTTTAATAAAGGCCGGAAGCCTTTGTTCAACAGTGGCGGCGGATAGTTTTTCAGGTAAAGTAACGTATAGGTATCCTCCTTGTATAGACCAAAAATTGCTCGTTTCATCATGGAATGTTGCCCAAGAGACCAACGATTTAAAGGTTAAATGGGTATTACCGGGTAGGTCTTTAATAAGACCGGTTACCTTCAATTCCCAATCGTTATCCATACGGATGGTCTGCCCGATAGGGTTCTGATCTCCGAAATATTGTTTTGCGGTGCTCTCGGTAAGTACAATCGTATTCGGTGCTTCCAAGGCTGAATTGGGATCACCTGCCAACCAAACTAAATCAAATATCTTGGCAAATTCATTATCGGCAGCGGCAACGTCTTTTAGGATAAAACGTTCGTGATTGATCTCGATCATACTTTCCCGCCAATAATAGTATTGTGAAACGTGTTCCAGCTCAGGAAAATCATTTCTGAGGGCGGGCGCAACGGCAAATGAAACACTTGGATTATAATCCAAACCCAACGACGTAACCCGGTAAGTTCTGGCTGCTTGTTTATGATATTGATCATAGCTAAGCTCATTCCGAACAATGAGAAAGATTAATATGCAAGAGGCAAGCCCTAAGGCCAGACCGAAAATGTTAATGGCAGCATAAGATTTATAACGAGCTATGGATCGTATCGCTATCCGAAAATAATGTCTGAACATATCGTAATAAATTGGATTGCTAAAATCAGCTCAAATAGGAAGCCATTTTATATAAACGATTGTAAGGCGATTCAAGGCCCATTTTATGCTGAAACGCTGTACGAATATGAACACTTGTTGTTCGGTTTTGTTAATAGGACGGTAGTTAAGTGGTGGGTAGGATTTTCCCGCCAGCAATTAAGTGAGACTCGAGAAAAACAATTAGGTTTTTAAATGGTAAATAAAAGGGGGAATGTAAAACGGAATAAACATTATGAAAACATGGATTAAGGAAGGTGCTTTTCACCTGAAAGAAAAACTAGGGCTAGGTGGTGTCGCTATCGGTACAGCGTTTGAAAAAATAAGCCATGATCAAGCGCAGGAAGTTTTAGCAAAGGCTTGGGACGTAGGTATACGTTATTACGATACTTCGCCTTGGTATGGGCTCACTAAAAGTGAGCGGGCTTTCGGAACGTTCTTAGGGGATAAAGTACGGGAAGATTTCGTTTTTTCTACTAAAGTAGGTCGGCTTTTCCGCGAGGTCCCTGAAAAGCAAGTTCCACCTACCATGTGGCAAGATCCTTTACCCTATGATTTTGAACATAACTATACTGCGGACGCAGTGAAGCGATCGCTGGACGATAGTTTGAAACGCACAGGATTAGATCGGATTGACATCGTTTTCGTGCATGATTTATCAGAAGATCAGGTGGGCGATCGATATCCTTATTTCCTGAAACAGGCGACAGAGGGTGCCTTCAAGGTGTTAAGCGATTATCGGGATCAGGGCATTATTAATGCTTGGGGTATGGGCGTTAATCAGATAGAGCCCATTCTTGATTGCATCGAGCGGGCCGATCCGGATATCTGCTTATCAGCCACGCAGTATTCTATTCTGGCACATGAAGACGCCGTTGACCGCCTTTTACCTGCCGTAAGAAAGGCCGGGGTACAACTGGTATCGGGCGCGGGCTATAATTCCGGATTTATAGCTGGACGCGATCGTTATAATTATAAAGAAGTTATTCCAAAAGGTTTTCGAGAAAAGAGGGATCGCATTGATGCGATTGCCAGGCGCCATGGGATTGACATCATCACGGCCGCTCTCCATTTTGTGCTGGCTGCGGACGAGTTTGTATCCATCATCCCGGGCGCCAGCAAACCTGAACAGGTAATATCAAATGCGAAGGCGTTGGAAACACCGGTTCCTACCGCTTTTTGGCAAGAACTAAAAGCGGAAGGTTTGTTGTACGAGCAGGCGCAGGTACCGGTATAGCCATCACCGATGAGTTTTAATCGGGAACTAACAAAAATAATGTTGCCACGGTAGTGGCGTAACTGATTGATCAAATTTCTATGGCCATCATAGGTAAAATCATTAAGCAGGCAATTCATCTTTCGGATGCGATTGGTACGGAAGCCGACCCAGTGAAAGAACAAAATCGGGTATTGGGAAAACTTTTGGAAAAAGCCCAGCTTACCGCTTTCGGAAAACAATATGATTTTCAAAAGATTTTAGCACAGGAATCCTTGGTGCCGGCATTCCAACAGGCAGTACCGATTTTTGATTATGATAAGTTGTATACTGAATGGTGGCATTACCTACTGGCGGGACATCAAAATGTTACCTGGCCGGGTGGACAGTCGTACTTTGCTATAAGCAGCGGAACAACAAGCAACAGTAAATACATACCTGTAACCGAGGATATGCTGGAAGCGATCCGTAGAGCGGGCATCCAACAAATAACAAGCTTAAAGAACTTTGACCTCCCACCCACATTTTTTGAAAAGCAAATATTGATGCTCGGTAGCAGTACTAACCTGATTCAAAAGGATGATCACCTGGAGGGGGAAATCAGCGGGATCAGTGCGGCAAATATTCCTTTTTGGTTTAGAAAGTTCTATAAGCCCGGAAGCGAAATTGCTTCGCTGGATAACTGGGAACAGAAAATAAGACAGATAGCAGAGCGGGCGCCCGAGTGGGATATTGGTAGCATTACGGGTATCCCGTCATGGACGGAACTGATGTTAAAGGAAATCATTTCTTTTAATAAATTGAATACCATTCATGATGTATGGCCGAATTTGGCAGTATATACTTCCGGTGGCGTGGCCTTTGAACCCTATCGGAAGAGCTTCGAGAAACTAGTTGCGAAACCACTCGTCTATATTGATACTTATTTGGCCTCCGAAGGCTACCTGGCTACGCAAAAACGTCCGGACGCCGACATGGCTTTGATTACGGATAATGGCGTATTCTTTGAGTTTGTGCCCTTCACTGAGGCGAATATGGAAAAAGACGGGACGATTAAACCGCAGGCGCAGGTGCTAAGTATTGCGGAGGTAGAAGAGAACGTGAATTATGTGCTCCTTATTTCGACCGTAGCGGGCGCTTGGCGCTATATGATTGGCGACACCGTGATGGTGACCAACAAAGAGAGAATGGAGATTAAGATAAGTGGGCGTACCAAGCATTATTTAAATGTGGTGGGTGAGCAATTATCCGTTTACCAAATGAATGAAGCGATGCGTTTGGTGGAAAGGGAATTTAATACCACGATTGAAGAATTCACGGTTGCAGCTTTGGTGAATGATGGCGATTACAAAAATCGATGGATTCTGGGAACAACTAACCTATCGGCTGATGCCACGAAAGTAGCCGATTACCTGGACAATCAATTACGTGCTTTGAATAAGAACTACGATGTGGCAAGAAACAAGGCGCTAAAATCGGTAGAGGTAAAACTGGTTCCTATTAACCATTTTTATGAGTGGAGTGCACAAACCAAGAAGCTCGGTGGACAGGTGAAGATACCAAGGGTGATGAAAGATAACGAGTTTTT
The DNA here is from genome assembly GCF_054130995.1 of Olivibacter sp. SA151. Classification (NCBI taxonomy): domain Bacteria; kingdom Pseudomonadati; phylum Bacteroidota; class Sphingobacteriia; order Sphingobacteriales; family Sphingobacteriaceae; genus Olivibacter; species Olivibacter sp. SA151. The sequence continues at coordinate 1,912,746 of NZ_CP096391.1, forward strand.
GGCCTTAGAGAAGTTTTTGAATGCTTTAGGGTAGCTCCCGCTCTTCCTCTAATGCTTTAACTTGTTCTACAATTTCATCGGGCGAGGTGTATAATCGGGCAATTCGATCTTTATAAGCTTGCGGTATATCCGCATGTTCGAGAATAAAGCGTTTTGTTTCTATGATATAGGCGCCCAAACCATGGGTTACCGCAAAGGTATCAGCGGTAAATTCCGCGCGCTGAATGAACTTTTTTGAAAGCAGGTAGGAAATCCCAAAACCAATTATGCTCCAGGTACTTCTTGATTCATAATCCATAATATGCCCAAGTTCATGGCCAATCCATCCAATCATAATACTATCGGGGAGTTGATGGATCGGGATAGCGGTATGGGTGAGCCGAAACAGAGCGCTGATATTTATTTTGTAGATTCTGTTTTCTTTTTTCCGGAGCAATGATAAGGCCGCCGGTTGGGCTTGCATAACCGATTTTTTGATGTGTTGCTTAAATTCGAAGCGAATGTGGGTGTTCTGTAGTTCCGGATAATAGGAAAGGGCTTTCAGTACATTTGCTTCAATAATTTTTGGAATCTCTTTATTTTTCTTGAAGTCGGCAAAGGAGGCGGTGTTACTGTTCAGCTGTAAAAGGTGGGTCATAAGTATAATATTGATAAATGCACACATAATCGCGATTATTGATTTGTATTCGAAGCGCGAATGCTTCGTCGCGGTTCATAACAAAAAACGCCGTCGGCTACTTTATTAACCAGCGGCTTTCCGAAATGTTTCGCGGAGCTAACGGTGATTGAAGTGGACGGTGGATAATAAGTCGATGTGACGAGGTTTTAAGCGAAGAATTATGAATTCGGAGTGATGAATAGTGGCAGTTGCAGTAGTACTAGCGCCGCTGATTGCTAATAGCCGAGAGAAATGATGCCTGCCTGCCGACAGGCAGGAGCTATGAGCGATAAGCTATGAGTGCCTAACGCTTATAGCTTATCGCCAGCTCGTTGTAAACTTAATAATCAGTCGATTTGGTCAGAGCTTCCCATTGTTTATAGCTGGAGGCTAGGAGCTCTAGCTTACTAAAGGCACGTGCATAAGCGTCGCTGCCCAGCAGTAAGTATACAGGCGGTTCGGGCATTTCAGCGAGCTCGATCATCGCCTTTGCCGCCTTTTCAGGATCGCCGGCCTGATGACCGTTCATCTGGGTATAGCGTTCATGTGAAGCTCTGATGTTAGCGTAAGCATCGATTTTTCTTTCTGACAACACAAGCGAATCCGTTTGCAGGAAATTGGTACGGAAGGCTCCCGGTGCAATAACCGTTACCTTGATGCCCAGCTCTTTAACTTCGTCGGCCAATACTTCACTTAAACCGATTATGGCATGTTTTGCTGCGCCATAAACCGACCAGCCAATAGCCGGTGCAATACCTGCAATAGAGGAAATATTAATGATATGCCCTGAAGCTTGTGCGCGTAGGATGGGCAGTGCATGACGAATAACATTAATCGTTCCGAATACATTAATATCAAAACTGTCACGCGTTTCCTTGTTCGTTAATTCTTCGATACTACCGCCAATACCATAGCCGGCATTATTCACAACTACGTCTATTTGGCCGAAGGTTTGATGAGCCTGCCGGATGGCTGCAGCTACATCTTGATCACTGCTCAGATCTACCTGAAGTGGAAGAAAGGCTTCGCCTTTAAAATTTATCGCATTAATCAAGCTTGTGCTGTTTCGGGAAGTTGCAACCACTTGGTGGCCAATCTGTAATAATTGTTTCGCTAAAGCGAGTCCGAGGCCTTTGGAGGCCCCTGTAATAAACCATACTTTCTTATTTTCCATATTGTTTGTATTCATATGGCAAAGGTATAACGGACACAAGCGAAGCTGTTTGGGTAAATCAAACGGATGCTATTGAAATTCAAACAAGTCGGATGGAAGTAGGTGTGACTTTAGTTTGTTTCTTAAAGAAAGAGGTAAAATAGGAGGGATGGGCGAAACCGAGGCTATAACTGATCTCGGAGATATTCCAGTTGGTATGTTTCAATAATGCCGTGGCTTCGGCTGCCATGCGCTCGGCGATGTGAGCGGTGGTTGTTTTTCCGGTTGTTAGTCGAACCGCACGGTTGAGATGGTTTACGTGTACGCCTAGCTTGTCAGCGAAATCACTTGGCGATCGCATTTGAATGGGCTGACCGGGTAAATCGATCGGAAACTGGCGTTCCAGTAAAGCCATAAATATGGAAGTGATTCTCGCATTGGTGTCCGGATGGTGGTATAGCTGTTCATGCGGTTCCATTTTCATAGCGCAATGAAGCAGTTCGGATACATAATTACGCAGCAGGTCGTACTTAAAGCGATAATCCGAATGCATCTCGTTCAGCATTTTCTCAAATAGGGTAGCTACTTCTAATTCCCGCGTTTCGTTTAAAGCATATACGGGTTTTCCGCCAGGTGTGAACATTGGCAAATCGTGGATTCCCTTTCGAAAACTTTCCGTGTAAAATGATTCTTTAAAAACGCAAAAGAATCCGGTGGACTGTTTATCTAAACGCTCAAAGCGATAGGGGACAGCCGGGTTGAAAAAAAGGAGCGTGCTACCGGCAAAGGCGATGCTTTTATCGGCATAATGACAGCGGTGTTGTCCGCGAATAAGCATAATCTTGTAAAAGTCGTACCGAGCATAGGGCGAGGCCGCTGTACTGCTATTTCTACTGTCCGTTAAGCGGAAAACGTTAAAAGCTTCCACACCATTCGCGGATAGCGAAGGGTTTTTGTCGAATTTGCGGGCATAAAATGCTTCTAGACTTTGGATAGCTGGCATATACAAAAATACAGATTTTATCGTATTTCTTGATTTCAACTTTATTGCGCGCGCTGTTTTCTCACTTATTTACAAAATAAAAACAGTCGCAACTATCTTTCTGAGGTTTTGTTAATTACATAATTTACCAGATCCATGAAGTTGTTCTTTTAAGGATCGGGTTTTTACGGATGTTGTAAAAAATGTAGGAAATGGAATACGAAGAAATACCGGTAGCGATTACACCACTTGAAGAAAGACGTTTTGATTTTGATTTGATGGAGAACCAGTCTTTTAACTATTATAGAATCACCTGTGATGGAAAGGTGCTTTACATTGACGAAAACTTCGACTATATTGAAGGGGATATGCCCGTTGAATGGCGAAAGCCTGCCATTGCACGTTTGCAAACGCTTATCAAGGCAAGGGAACATCCTGATGGTCCGTGACTAAAGGGTAACCGGACAGGATTCAATGGTAAGCTAAGACCTCCACTTCCTTCAGTTTCTACCAAGTTTTAGGATTGGAACAAAGGGAGTGGAGGTACCTTTAATTTTTTTATTCCCACGGGAAAATGGGATTGTCCGCGTGCGCTTCTTGCATAAATCCGGCAATCTTTTCAACAATTTCAGGATGTTGGGAAGCGATGTTATTCTTCTCGGCTCTGTCGACTGATAGATCGTACAGCTCAATCGGTGCGCCACCATCTGCCTTTACATTTAACCGGACACCTTTCCATTTGCCGTAACGTACGGCCTGTTTACTGCCTTGTTCATGAAATTCCCAGTATAGATATTCATGCTGCTTTTGTGTTCCTTGTCCCTTTAGCGTATTTACGAATGAGATACCATCGGTAGATGCGGCAGTTGCTGCGCCGCCTAGTTCGGCGAACGTAGGGAAAATGTCCCAGAATGCGCCAATGAACTCGCTCTGTTGCCCCGCGCGGATTGCCTTTGACCATTTGGCGACAAAGGGCACACGTATTCCGCCTTCATACAAGTCGCGTTTTATTCCACGAAGTCCTCCGGAACTTTGAAAGAAGTTAGGATCTGCTCCGCCTTCTTTGTGCGGGCCATTATCACTGGTGAAAACGATCAATGTATTTTCATCCAATCCCAAACTGCGTAATTTTTCCTCTATCTGGCCGACATATAAGTCCAACCGGGCCACCATTGCTGCAAAGGTAGCATGCGGATACTGTTGAGAAGCGTAGCCGCCGGATTTCGCACCCTTGCCATAGTCGAAGCCTTTAAAAGGCTTTTCCTCAAATTTACCTTTGTAATACTGAAAAATGCTATCGTCCGGTACCAAGAGCTCGGCATGGGGGAGGATATAGGGAAGAAAAAGGAAAAAGGGTCGGTCCTTATGCTCCTCGATAAAGCCAAGTGCCTGCTTTTGTATCAGATCGGGTGCATATTGCTTATGGTATTCCAGATCGCCATTTTCGGTTAAGACTACTTTCTCGCTATTGTCCCACAGATGGGTGGGATAGTAACGGTGCGCTAACGACTGGCAGTTGTAACCGTAAAAGCGGTCGAAGCCCTGCTTGTTCGGATCGCCTTCGGAACCGACCGGGCCGAGGCCCCATTTACCGAAGGCGCCGGTTTGGTAACCCGCCTTTTTCAGCGTCTCCGCGATCGTCTCTACCGAATCAGGAATAGGGTATTGTCCCTCGGGCTCTACGCCGAGGTTGCCACGGATAAAGGTGTGACCGGTATGTTGCCCGCTCATCAGCGATGATCTGGAAGGCGCACATACAGCGGTGCCCGCATAAAACTGATTGAAGCGAATTCCCTCTTTTGCCAGTCGGTCCAGATTCGGTGTGTTGATCAGCCGTTGGCCATTGAAGCCCACATCTCCATAACCAAGATCATCCGCTAGAATAAAAATAATATTTGGTTTTTTTTCCTGCGCTTTCGCATTAAATAGCAGGCATAGTGTCATTAGTAAGGGTAATAGCAAAAACTTCTTCATTCGATTATAATTGTTGTTGTGATGTATCCATGGTTGTTAGCGGCCATTGCTTAATTTCCATAACCGGGGTTTTGTGCCAATGCCGGATTCTCCTGTATGGCGATGGCCGGAATAGGCCAAAGATTATCCCGTTGCGGATCAAACCGTCTGGTATCGATGCGTTGCCCCTTGTCGTTGTAAATATCGCCATTAAGAACTTCTTGTGCAATGCCCCAGCGTCTTATATCGTAATAATAGAGCCCTTCTCCTGCCAATTCAATGCGTCGTTCATGACGTATTTCTCGTCGTAATTCGTCCTGCGATAAACTGGTGGATAATCCGGGCATCCCTATACGGGACCTTATTTGCTGTAAGGCATTGTAAACGGATTGATCTGGGCCGTAAGCTTCATTTTGTGCCTCCGCGTACATCAGCAAGACATCTGCATAACGTAGCAGGATATAGTTTAATTCGGATTGCCCATCCGGAATTGTCGCAGCTGGTATGTCGTCTTTAAATACCGTGTATTTTTTCTGCCCATACCCTGTTCGCGGATATTGTCCCTCGGTCACCACCGCTCCCTTGAATAAACTGCCCTTAACAATTACCGTTGCCTGTAAGCGCGGGTCTCTATTTTCGTAAGGCTTGGCCGGATCATATAGGTTTGACTGACCGATGTTTTTTCCTTCGCGATCGTAATAGTCATTAACCAGATTAGGTAAGGGCCCGATGTTATTATACTGATCCAAGTTGATATCAAATCCGTGCGTAAATTCAGGAAACTTAAACTGTACATCAAATATGACTTCTTCATTTCCTTCATTTTCCAGGTAAAACAATCCGCGATAGTCCGGAAATAGTTGATAGTTGTTGGCGTCAATTACTTCTTTGGCGGTCTTGGCTGCCTCTTCCCACTGCCTCGCGTAAAGCAATATGCGTGCTTTGAATGCAAGGGCGGCACCACTGGTAGCCCTTCCTTTTTCGTTGGCACCATAGTTTGCGGGTAGATCGGGAATGGCTTCATTCAGATCACGCAATAGCTGTGTATAAATTTCCTCGGCTGTGTTTCTGGGTAAATTCGATTGGGTGGCATCATTGGTTGCATCCAAAATAAGCGGCGCCCCTCCGAAAAGATTCCATAAAGGAAAGTAAAATACGGCCCGTAGGAATTTCGCCTCAGCAATATAACGTTTACGCCTGCTTTCATCCATTTCAACCTTGCCGATATTAGCCAATAGGTTATTGGCTCGCCCGATACCTTGATAAGCTCCCTGCCAAACGGTATAAAATAGCGCCGTATTGGCATTGTGCTGCCCTTGTGCTACCAAATTGTAATCGCCCTGATAGCGGTAGGCGTTAGGCGACAGGTTTTCAAAATAAAGAGGTGTTGTACCACCATATAAACCATTATGCAGCAACGATGCGTATACACCGTTCAGGCTGGCAACCACGCGCTCTTCGGTTTCCCAGTAATTATCATCAGTATATCGGTCGGTAGGCTCCACATCAAGAAAAGAGGAGCAGCTACCAAAGCACAAAAGTAGGCTTCCTATTATGAAATATTTGCTAAATGTTTTCATTCTTATATAAAATCTATTCATGGTGAGGACAACATTAGAGGGTTAAATTTACCCCTGCGGTAATGGATTTATAGTTAGGGTAATCGATCATATTGGCTCGCGTCAGGTTCCGCTCTGGATCGCCTAATTTAAAGTCCGTAAAGGTTAAATAGTTCTGAGCGTTTACGAAAACCTTGAACCTTCGGATATGTAGACGTTCCAGCCAAGCGCCGGGTAAACTGTAAGCAAGTTGAATATTCTTAAGTCGCAAGTAGCTGGCATCTTTGATCCAGAAATCAGAGGTTAGAAAATTTTGCGGGTAGCCGGAAGAGGTGGTAAGGATAGGTAGCCGCGCCCCGGGATTTTCGGGCGTCCACGAGTCGGTCAACCATTCGTTTGTTACGCCTGCCCCGTTCCGATAAGGGAAGGCTAGATTGCCGTTGGCATAGGTGTCTACATCCGCTACTCCCTGAAAGAATAAATCAAGATCTACGTTTTTGTAGGAGCCGCTCAAGGTGAAACCGTAGGTATATTTAGGAATGCTATTGCCGATCACTATGCGGTCGTTATTATCGACGATACCGTCTTGGTTTTGGTCGACATAGCGGATATCACCGGGTCGGGTGTTGGCGGCCTGAAAGGCATGTTGTTCAATTTCGGCCTCGTTCTGAAAAATACCGGCCGACTGTAATCCGTAAAAGGCACTTATCGGATCGCCTTTTCTTATGATGGTAACACCATCGTAATAGATGTTACCTTTTACATCCAATACTTCATTTTTTAAGTAGGCTAGGTTTCCACCCACTCGATAGCGAAAATCGCCGATAGCGTCCTGATACGCTAAAGAGACTTCGATACCTTTGTTGGACACTTTTCCGATATTACGGAAAGGACCCGTTAAATTGCCTACCTGTGCAGGAACATTTACCTGTCTTAGGATTTCACTGGTCGTTTTATCGAACAAATCTAGTTGGAAGGCCAATTTTCCTTGTAAAATATCAAAATCGACACCAATATTGGTCATGGTGGTTTTCTCCCAGGAGATAGAGGGATCGGCAAGTTGGATAATGGCGGTTCCGGGTACCACATTGTTGTTAAAGCTGTAATTGTTTCCTAAGCTAATGGCGTTGACATAACTGTAGAGTGGTATGTTCTGATTGCCGAGTTGGCCCCAAGATGCGCGGAGCTTCAGGTTATCGATCCAGCTTGCGTCTGCTAAAAAGTTTTCTCTGTTCAGTCTCCAAGCGCCGGAGAAAGATGGAAATAGGCCCCAGCGTTTACCGTTGGCAAAGCGGGACGATCCGTCATAGCGCACATTCGCTTCGAATATATATTTGTCGCGAAAACTATAGTTTATCCGCCCGAAATACGACTGTAGGCGCGATTGCGATGAAGTGCCGCCCACCGCAGGTGCAGTACTTCCGGCATCCAGCTCGTTCAATTCATTGCCCAGGTAACCTTGGTTATAAGCGTCAAAATCGCTGTCGTCAAAACGCTCCATGCTGAATCCCGCTAAAGCATTGACGGAGTGATCACCAAACTGACGGGTAAAATTCAACGTATGGAAGTTGGTCAGGTTTACGCCTTCCGTTGCAATCTGTTTCACGCCGCGCGCCGGAATGTTACCCATCGGGGTGACAACTCCCGTTTTGGGGTTGGTCAATGAAATCTGCGGATAGGCATATTTCTCTCTGCCGAAAAAGATATTGGCAGCGGCGGTAATTTTATAAGTTAAATTAAGCGGAAGTTTAACTTCTGCAAAAACGTTGGCTAGTGTACGGTATCGATGATTTCTGCGAAAACCTTCATAAGAGAGGGCTAACGGGTTCCGGAAAAAATTATGGCCCGGGACCCGTACCCACTGATCGGCATAGCTTCCATCCTGCGCGTAGGGAACTTGCATGGGCAAACCTCTGTATAGGAGCCCCATGATGCCTCCTTCTCCATTGCCTTCGTCGGCGGTATAGGCGCTCTCGCGATCGTTCCAGAAAGTACCGGCCAGATTAGCGCCTATTTTTAACCAGGAATTGAGATCAGATTGTACATTGCTGTTCAAAGTATACTTCTTGGCATCAGTTGCGATAAGCACACCATCTTGATTCAAATAACCGAAAGATAGCGAGAAGGTGGTTTTTTCGCCACCACCGGATAATCGGAGATTATGTTCTTGGATGGGGGCATTTCTGTACATAACGTCGAACCAGTTCGTATTGGGATATATAAAGGGATCAGTTCCGTTGCGGTATTCATCTAACAGTTCCGTCCCATACTCTGCCGGTTTTCCTTCGTTAGCCAGTGCACGATTTTTACCTTCCATGTACTGAATGGCGTTGGAAACAACATCCGGTTTAAAGGTTGCCCGCTGGGAACCGACGTAAATGTTATAGTCTACTTGGAACTGGCCTTTTTGTCCGGTTTTTGTTTTTACGAGGATCACGCCATTTGCCGCTCGGTTACCGTAGATGGCGGCGGAGGCGGCATCTTTCAATACCGATATGCTTTCGATATCGTTCGGGTTCACTTCACTTAGCGGGTATTCAATTCCATCCACCAGCACCAAGGGATTGTTATTATTCAATGTACCGACGCCTCGTATACGAATGGTGTTTCCTTCCGCTCCGGGACGTCCCTTATTCTGATTAACATAAACGCCGTTAGCTCCCTGAAGGGCCTGTGTAGAATTAGTGATCGGTCTGTTGGAAAGGAATTTCGAATCTACGGTAGCCACCGCGCCGGTAAGCGTGCTTTTCTTTTGGGTGCCGTAGCCGACCACCACAACATCTTCGAGTTCATTTAAATCAGGCTCTAATTGAACAATGATGTCACTGCTATTCACTACGAGCTTGACGGTCTTATAACCTACATAGCTGGCAATTAACGTGTAGGGAAATTTTTGGCCGGTTACGAAGTTAAATCGTCCGTTTCCATCGGATGTTGCCCGGTGCGTGGTGCCTTCCAGGGTAAGGGTAGCCCCTGCGACGGCTTCGCCCGTATGGGCGTCCTGTACTTTACCGCTGAGGGTTGAGTTGATAAGGGGTTTGGTTTGCTGTGCGCGAAGTGTGACATAGCTTCCTATGAACAGCAAGAATAAAGGAATAAGGCTTTTGGGCCTTGTTCTAACAAGTAAAATCATTTTTTCGATATGGTTAAGTTCAAGTAAACAATACAGGTCTTTTTCCCTGCTGCCAGACTGTAAAAAGTCGTAGCAAAAATAGAATAAAATATATAATACACAAACTATATAGATTTAGTAGTTATTTAAAAATAAAAATATGTCGCACCCCAACTTGGTGTCGGCATCATAGTAATATATTATCAAGACCGCATACTTCCCTCGTTCAACGCTTATTCCTGAATCAATTCTTCCAGCTGCTTATTGAATTTATCGGATGCATAGTTGGCAAAACCGGTATGATGAAATCTTATTTTCCCATTCTTATCCAGTACGACAGTTGTAGGCAACGTTCCGGCGTAAATAGAGGCCGGAACATTGCCTTTTGCCCTATAGATGGGTATGGAGTACTTTTCTCTCTTTAAATAAGTGTATGCTGTAGCTAAATCTTTATCTTCATTAATCGTCAAAAAGAAAATAGCGGGATGCTCTTTGAAATTTGCATAGAGCTTTTCTATCGATGGAAATTCTGCCCTGCATGGCGGGCACCAGGAAGCCCAAAAATTAATAAATACCACTTTGCCTCGTAGTGAGGAGGTGTTTTGAATACGCCCTTTGTCGTCTTCAAAGTCAAAATCAACAATCGATTGATCTGTGGCATCGAAACTCTTTTGGTCTATCGAGGCATTAAACAATCCGGTAAGCATAAGCTGCCGAAGCACCATCGATTTTGCTCCGGGACTGATCAGCATGGTCAACGCAATAATTCCCATTAGGATAGAAAACGCATTTTTTCGGACAAATTGCCAAAACTTATTTGCTGACGATTTTTCCGTTGAAATCTCCTTATTATTAAACATAGTTCGTTTCTATTTACTTTTGTTAATGCTTATTCATCACTTTTAATCAACGCATTCAAGGCTGTTACCATTTGAGGATCTGCATAATCCCGACCACCTTCCATGCGGGCAATTAGATTCCCCTTTTTGTCTAGTATTACCGTTGTTGGAATGGCATCTCCCAAAAAACTTGGTGGTATTTCACTGGCGGGAACATACACCGGTAAGTCATACTGATTTTTTTCCATAAAGCCGGTCGATTTTTTGATATTCGCATCGACGTCTACCATCAGGAATACAATATGGTCATTACCATTAAAAGACTGCTTTAATTTATTAATGGAGGGCATTTCCTGTATACAGGGAGGGCACCAGGTTGCCCAAAAATTAATGAATACCACTTTGCCTTTTAGTGAACTTAATGATACGGTTTTACCTTGTTGATCCTGAAATATCAGATCTGCCGTTTGGCTCATGCTTGAAGCTTGTGTTTCGCTATGTCCTTTCGTAGGATTTTTTTCTTCATGTGTTGCGTTGTTCCCACAGGCCATTATAAAAATCGTTACCATAACCAACGCGCCTGTGCGGATTGCCGGATTTATAAATTGTGTCTTCATGACCGCTTATTTAAATAATTATTACTTCTTGTAAAGTGCTGATGATCTAAAATGAATAAAGTTGTTGTCTATTGATGCCTTGCAGCTAATAGAAAAAAGAGAAAGGGAAGTGGTATTAAATGACGAGTTTTCGGTATTGAAGAAAGAGAGGAACAATATTAGGAACTTTTAGTTTCCTATAAAACAGATTAGATTGACCTTTATAAATCCGGAAACCGAGTAGAAGTAAAAACGCCGCGATAAAAATGACGCTGGGAAGTAATTTGTTGGTATGGTGAGACATCGATTTGGTGATGACCGAATCTGTTGTTGACCCACTCATACATTGTCCAAGAATGTTCCCTACGACACCGCTTTTAGCATGGCCTTGTTCAACGTTTATCGGAATACCTGCAAGACTTTTGATGCCACTTTTAATTGGACAGGACGTCAGTAGCGTTAAAAGCATGGTTACAAATACGAGACCGTATGGGTAATATGTTTTTATCCTATTTGATAACGTGCGGATCATTTATTGTGCAATTTAAGCTATTTTAATGAACACGACAAGACATGCCTGTCCTTTTTAGACTTTTTAACAGATAGCATCACGAAGTTCATGGCTTAAAGTAGCAATTTATAAGAAAGCCGATCGGATTTCACTGATCGGCTTTCTTATATTCATTGACAACTGAATAATGTATATTATACGGATGCAAGGCTGAAAGGCAGCCGCCTAATTCTCTTCCCACTCAAGTCGTACACGGCATTAGCCAGCGCGGGAGCGAAAGGTGGTAGGCCTGGTTCTCCCACGCCGCCCGCATCCTCGGCATTATCGATGATGTGTACCTCAACCGGCGGCATATCCGCAATGCGGGGCATATTATAGTCGTAGAAATTTTTCTGGTCAACCAGTCCGTCGGTAAAAGTGACTTCATGCAAAGCTGCAGCACCTAGCCCCATGGCAACGCTGCCTTCAACCTGAGCGTGGATAATATCGGGGTTTACATACCAGCCACAATCGATTACGGCCCATACTTTATCTATTTTAATTCCTCCCTCCGGAATGCGAGAAACTTTTACTACCTGACCTACTGTTGAATTAAAACATTCTGTAATCGCCACGCCATACCCTTTGTTAGTACCCCGCGATTTCCATCCGGAAACCGCTTCCAGTTTATCGATTAGTTTATGAACGCGTTCATCCGGCAAATGCTGTCGACGGAACTCAAGCGGATCGGTACCGGCGGCAACTGCTAACTCGTCAATAAAGCTTTCGTAAGCAAATCCATTGGTAGATGCGTATACCGAACGCCACCATAGAACCGGTATGGGAAGCTCAAAGGTGACATCAGCGATGCTAAGGTGCGGGATCGACTGTGTATAGGGCTTAAGGAAACCCTCACTGGCGCTTCCGTTAGGCTTTGACCGGTCGTTACTACTGAAATGGCCAATATTTTGTCCACAGAGACGGACTTTCATCGCCTCAATTTTACCTGCCTTTACAACGCCTTCACATCGATAGGATATGCCGGGGCGATAAGGCCCCTGGGTTGCATCATCTTCGCGGGTCCAGACAACCTGTACGGGTTTTCCGAGTTCTTTTGATATCACGGCAGCCTCAAAAGGGTAGTCCATGAAGGCTTTACGTCCGAAGCCTCCGCCTAGAAAAGTCATATTGACCTTCACGTTTTGCCATGGAATACTGAACTCTTGGGCAATCGCGTCCTGAACCATTTCGGGGGCTTGTATCGGCCCCCAGATTTCTACCGTATCGCCTTTCCAATGAGCGATACAGTTCACCGGCTCCATCGCGTAGTGCGATTGGTAAGGTGTTTCGTATAGCACGTCTAACTTGGCGTCGGTGCTGGCGGCGGCAATGACTTCCGATGGATTGCCTTGCGTTTGAAAGATCAAGCCTTCTTGACCGGAAAGTAGTTCTTTTTGTCGCCTATAGATTTCAGGGGTGCTTATATGTTCAAAATTGCTATCATCCCATTCAACTTTTAAGGCCTTTTTGCCTTGCATTGCCGCCCAAGTTGAATCGGCTACGACAGCGACCCCCTCACGCCAGGTGTTAAAAACCTTCATCCTTACTTTGAAGACCTTCGTTACCCCTTTTACTTTCATCGTGTCCGAATCGTCGAAAGATCGGACAGTGCCGCGCATGCGGGGATTGCGCTCCACCGTGGCGAACAACATATCGGGAATACGCTTATCAAGTCCGAAAACGGCACTGCCATTGGTCTTTAATGGTGTATCGATCCGACGGCTCGCTTTCCGTATCAGCTTGTATTCGGAAACGGGCTTTAACGGAACTTCCTTAGGCGGCTGAAGTTTTGATGCAGCAACAACCAATAGCCCATAATGGAGCTTCTTTCCGGAAGGCTTATGGATAACGTGACCGGATGCTGCGTAACAGGTCGATACATCTACCTTCCATTGATTGGCGGCCGCCTGTACGAGCATCATGCGGGCAGTAGCGCTTAGCTTGAGCAGTTTTTTATAGCTTCCGCGAATAGTTGAACTGCCACCGGTAATCTGTCCGCCATATTCGTTCCGATTGCCCGGAGCAAAGGATACCTGAATATCTTTTAGATCTACTTCCAGCTCTTCGGCGATGATTTGAGGAACCGAGTGATAGGAACCCTGGCCCATTTCGGCGCGGTGGTCAAACAAGGTTACTTGACCGTTTGTATCGATATGTATCCATGCATTTAATGATATTAAAGGGGCTTCGTTATCCGCTGCTGTTTCTCCTGCAAGTATATTTACGATGTGGGCGCCGGCGGGAAAATAAAAGCCCAGCGCCAATGCTGCTGAACCCAGGCCGGCGGCTTTTAAAAAATTTTTCCGTGAAAGACGCGTGGCCTCTTCTTGTGAATATTGGCTATTTCGCTTAAGTGAATCCTTCATATGTGCGATGCTTTCTTACCTTGTATTATTAATTTGCGGGTGGCGCATAGGCTCCTGTTTCCAACCACTCAATCCAGGCCTTTTTGAATTCCGCATGGCTCAACGGCGGTTTGGTGCGCCCTTCTCCCATATTCCATCCGGCAAGTACCAAGTCGTCGTCAGCATGTTCAATCAGTTGTTGCTTGTTTTTATGGCCGTTTTGTTGAGGATCTAACAACTGCTTTGCAAGTTCATGGGCTGTTTTACCCTGAAAAACCATTTTCATGTCTGCCGGAGGAAGGTGCCAGTTGGGATTTCCGGGAGGCGTGTGCGGTCCAGGTGTATTTTCAGGTTGGTGGCAGTTTGCACACTTCATCGCGAAGAGACCTTTGCCATCTGCCCCTCTTTTTGGCAACATGGTATGCAAATGACTGTCGTCGCCTTGTAGGGGCACGTCGCCGGCGGGATGGCAGTTTACACATCGGGGGCTCATGAGCACGGCATATACTTTGTTAAACGCTCTGACTGATCGGACACTGTCATCGGCCAACTTCCTTTTGCTAATCGGTCTACCGGTATCGCGTGCGTAAGTGTTCTCTGTACCTGTATAAAGAGAGAACCCGAGTGCAGCAATCATTACGGCGTAAATAATCAATTTGAGCTTTTTTGCCATAGGTCTTCCTTAATTATCGTTCTGATGTTTTCTGCTGTAGTTCGGCGGCGATATGTATAGCTTTACGTATGCGCAGATACGTGCCACACCGGCATATATTACCCGCCATGGCATTGTCGATATCTTCATCGCTTGGATTGGGTTTTTCTCGCAGTAATACAGCGGCCGACATAATCTGGCCGGAGTGACAGTACCCACATTGTGGTACGTCCACTGCGGCCCAGGCTTGCTGCAAAGGATGGTCGTTTTTTTCCGACAGACCCTCAATGGTAGTAACATGTTTACCCGCAACCCGGCTTAATTTAGTTATGCAGGATCGGATCGCCTCTCCATCAAGATGTACGACGCAGGCGCCACATTGTGCGACACCGCAGCCATATTTGGTGCCGGTGAGCCCGACGACATCCCGTAAGGCCCAGAGCAGTGGCATATTGGGGTCCAGATCAAGCTGATACGTTTTGTTGTTGACTGTAAATGAAATCATTGGCTAAATTTTGTCATCCTACTATCAAAGTTAATCTTATTACCGGATTTGGGCTAATGATTATCAAACATTTTCTTAAGGTATTCAAACAACTAGTTAAGTGGAGTAGTTGAGTGGTTAAGTAGTTGAAAGGTTTTTGAAACAGCGCGTTATCCGCTAAACTATGCATTAGATCTGTTGATTAGGGTGCTTAAGAACACGCCTTTCGTTAATGGTCACTCGACACAAATGTATGGATATGATATAAAGTCAATGTTAAATCCTGTTTGATTTACTTATAATCTTCGCATAAAGAAATGTGAAGGAGCTAAGGGACTGACTTTAACTGAAAAAGAACGTATCCATGTAAAAAGAAAAAATCAAGTTAACTTTGCCTTATGCTTTCTATCCGTACCATTGGCAACGAAGTACAAACTCAAGATAATGAGTTCTATCAAATTTTCCTGCTCCGCGATCCGATGGAGATGACGGTAGATTTTACGAACTATAAAACCGCTCCGTACTCTTTACTTTGCCTAAGTCCGTATCAACATTTGAGTTGGTTAAAAGGTCCGTTGACAACCGGTTTGCAATTGCTGTTTCACGGAGATTTCTATTGTATTGAATACCATAAAAAAGAAGTGGCTTGTAATGGCTTGCTTTTTAATAACATCTATCTACAACCTCATGTTAACTTGGGAAAGGAAACATATCTTGAGATCGAGCAACTTGTTCGCAAAATGGAGAAGGAACTAAAGGTTGGCCTTGAATTTTCTGATGCGGTGGTCAAAGCCTACCTGCAATTGATCTTGGCTTTATCGAGTCAAGTGAAGAAGCATCAGATTAATCTACATGAAATTCCACAGCAGGAGGATATAGGTGAGGGGCGCATTTTCCAGCAATTACTGGAAGAAAATTTTATGAGGGAAAAGTCCGTGAATTTTTATGCGCAACATTTTAACCTCAGTATAGATGCCTTTAGTAAAAAAATCAAGAAACAATTAGGTAAAGCGCCTTCTATTTTTATTCAAGATCGGATTATATTGGAATCGAAAAAGCTTTTACACCTGACGTATCAATCAATAAAAGAAATCGCTGTACAACTAAATTTTGATGATGAACATTATTTCAGTCGTTACTTTAAAAAAAATGTGGGTATCTCTCCATCGGAATTTCGCTCGAAAGTGGGGATTTCCATTGCGGCAAAATAGTGTACCATAATGCCGTTTCTGTCCATTTTATAAACCTAAGCGACCAGCTACCTTTGTTCAATAGAAAATAAAATATGAAACAGCTATTGAACGTTTTAGCAAATGGACAAGCGAGTTTTGTTCATCTTATGCGTATTGCCATTTTTATTGTAATGGCTTGGATAGGAGGATTGAAAGCCTTTCAATATGAGGCTGATGGAATTGTCCCTTTTGTTGCCAATAGTCCTTTTATGAGCTTCTTTTACACAAAGAATGCACCGGAATACCAACAGTATAAAAACCCGGAAGGGAAGACAGTAGCTAAAAATGTGGCCTGGCATAAACAAAATGGGACCTACCTTTTTGCTTTCGGCTTGGGCACCGTCATCATTGTTATTGGACTATTGACCTTAGCAGGGATATGGTCGGCACGAATAGGCCTGCTGGGCGGATTGTTAACTGCCGCCATGTCGATCGTAACCTTATCCTTCCTCATCACCACACCGGAGGTATATGTGCCAAATTTGGGAGGCGATTTTCCAACGCCCAATTACGGCTTTCCTTATCTCTCGGGCGCGGGCCGATTGGTTCTTAAGGATATTATTATGATGGCAGGTGGGCTGTTAGTTGCTTCGGATGCTGCCAAACGGATACAAGGGTGCTGAGAGCGATCGATTAGCAAAGAAAATAGCCGCTCATCGTTCGTGGTCTTTAATGTCATTATAATGCAGGCTTGTTATTTTTATGGTGACTTCGAAAACAAGTTGCCAAACTTGTCCAATTCAATTAGTAGAACCCATCCCTTTCCCCGGGGTGGGTTTTTTAATAAAAATTATTAAGCAATGACTGATATGGAAACGGCTTATTTCAGATTCTTTTTCATCATAATATCCGTTTGCTCATCGGTACCCATTTTGAAAATGTGCTTATCGAATGCAACGAATCCGTTCTTTTCATAAAATCGGATAGCTCGTGGATTTTCTTCCCAAACCCCGAGCCAGATGTATACTTTGTTTAACGATTTGGCCACTTCGAGCGCCTTTTCATAAAGAAGCTGTCCGACCTTTTTTCCTTGATGGCTACTTTTTACATAGATACGCTCAATTTCCAATGCTTCGTCGCCTTGTTCTTCGGTTTGCGCATGGCCCACATTAATTTTCAGATAACCTACCGCCTCTTCCCCGTCCCAGGCAATGAAGAATAACGATTCTGCATTATTTAGTTCGGTTCTGATCTTTTCTTCACTGAAATTTGCCTCCAAATAGGTGCGCATGTCGGCTTCGGAATTACTGGCTGCAAAGGTTTCAAAGAAGGTTGTTCGGCCAAGGTCTTGAATAACTTTTAACTCGCCAAGCGACGCTTTACTAACTGCTATCGACTTCATGATCATACGGTCTTTCAAAATAAAGATTTGAATAGCTCTTTTTTGCAAATATACCGGAATATCTAATTTCGAAAGATAGCGGCCGGCCAAAAGCGGTTAAACCCTTATAAATGTGGATAAACGATAAGCATATTAGATCTGCAGGTAACCTTTATTCGGTTACCCAGCGATTGACCGTATTGTCTTGCGTTTCCAACACTATTTTATAAAAAGGGGAAGGAATATCTTTGATGGAAACAAGCGCATGTTTACCGGTTAATGGATACGTGCCCATGAGCCGATATTCATCTTCTTTGCCTGTTTTTTTATTATTGGTGGTGGATAACCAGATCTTCACTTCTCCTTCCTGCTTCAGGGGAGTCCAAAAAATGTCGAGGTGTTCTTTTAGGCGATGAACTTTTGGAAGCGCTATTGCTACTTCGCCCATTAAAGAAATACCATCCAATTCGCGTGCGGCTATTGTCGGAACAGGAATCTCCATATATCGGGCAATGGTAGGTAGAATATCAACGACAGAAGGGTATAGCATTGCACTATAGGTGTTTTTAAGTGGCCTGTTACTGAGAATCCATGCTGAGCGCTGGCGAAAGGACTGCCCCCCATGGCCTTTACCGTCTTTTTCTGCTCTGCCGTGATCCGTAGTTATCAGGAGTAGCCAGTCTTCGTTGAATTTTTTTTCGCGTTCGTCTATAGCGGCCATAATTTGCCCAACCTCTTCGTCTACCTTTTGTATAGCCTCTGTGTATTCGGGGCTGTCGCCATACATGTGGCCCATATCGTCCGTGTGTTCGAGGTATACCCAGGAGAGGTCGGGTGCCCGCTCGGCAATCGATTCGGCAGCTTTAGCGCTAACTGCCTGATCAATTGCCAACATAAACCGGCGTTTCGCGTCATGTGGATATTTCACTGTGTCCGATTCCAACCCATCGAACGCTTCGTCCATCTTAATGTAATTCGTTTGTGCCAGGTTTTCGCCGATTAACTTCGTTCTATTATCCTGCCAACTGGAAAAAACCGCAATTTTTTTCTTTGGAAAAGCGTCTTTCAGTAAACGGAAAATCGTTGGATAGTTGTAATTGGGATCTTTGATATCATTATCCGGAACGTTGTGTTTGTTATACCAAACGCCTGTTAGTACATTGTTATAGCCTACAGCAGAAATTGTTGGCGATTCACTATACGAGCCTGCTTCACCCCCTTGGTAAGCGCGAAGGTAGGCGCCTTTCGCCATCAACTTTTTCATATTTGGCACGTCTGTTCGCTCCAATGCATCTGCTGAAATACCATCTGCAATTATGAATACTACCTTTTTTTGTCGTTGTGCAATGACGGGGCCAAAGCACATACAGAATAGAACTAAAATACTAAGTTTTTTCATCTATTTAAATTTGTTTTTTAGTGGTGATGAAGCTACCAGATTTATTCATTCCCCTGTGTGGTTTGAATAAATCATGATGGTTTCATGTGTTATGTTTTAAATCTTTCGGCAAAATCAAATATCCCGAATTATCCCCATAATCAGAAAGGATTGATTAACTTGGTTCTTTAATAGGGATGACATTGGGTTTTCCTTTTTGTCGCACTTATATTAGTTGACGGTAAAATTCAGCTTGAGCAGTTAAGCCATCATTAAGAAATCTTTATTTTATTAATTAATTGAATGTTCATTCAATAATAACTCATCTATTTGTAACCGATTTCAGTACGATAAATATATGGGTAGAAAAAGTATAAAAGATATCAGGAAACAGGAGATTATCAAAGTCTTCTATAAAGTAGCAAAAAAAATTGGTTACGCCAATACTTCAATAGCAAAAGTGGCTAAAGTGATGAATATAAACCCTAGCCTTATCATCCATTATTTTGCTACTAAAGAGGATTTAAAGGAAGCGTTGATCGATTACTTATTGGAACGCTATCTGCTGATTTTCAACATAGACAAGGAAAAAGATTATAGCCTGACAGACCTCTACGATATTATTGATCGACTCTTTTCAAAGAAATGGAACAAATTATTTGATGATAGTCTATTCTACGACTTTTATGCAGAGAGTTTCCGGAACAAACAAATTAGGCGTAAATACATTACCATTCTCGACTCGTTACGATCGACACTTAGCACCATACTCGCTAAATTGAACGACCGGCAACAGCTGCGTCTAACGAACCCTGCTCATACGGCTGATCTGATTTTTATTTTTCTGGATGGCGCTTATTTTTATTTATCGTTGGTAGAAGATAAGTCGATGGTCGAAAATAGACTCAATCAATACAAAGAAGAAGTTTATGATCTGTTAAAGTTAACCTAGCGTCTCCTACAAGCATTCTTTCCTAATTTGCTATTCTGTCTGCATATTCCATAAGCAGACTTGCGCATCTTTATTGATCGTAACAACGCCGCCATAAGGTTAGTGGCCTATGATAGTGGCTGACAGTAAGTGTCTTTTCTTTTTTAATTGAATGAATGTTCAATTAAAATAACGATATATTAATTCCTCCTTAACATCTGAAATTCATCTTTGTTGCCAGATCCCTAATCTTAAAAAATAGTTATGAAACAGATTTTACTGTTACTTGTCATAAGCCCGCTGATCATCTGGCAGTATGGGGTATATGGCCGACAGGTGCGTCAAGATGACCGCACAATTTCCGGAACGGTGAAAGACTCGATTGGCGAAACACTGCCGGGTGTGAGTATTGCCATTGTTGGTAAGACACAGGGAACGTCGACAACGATAGACGGCGTTTTCTCTTTAAAAGTAAAAACAGGGGATGTGCTGCATATCTCTGCCATTGGTTATTTGCCGCAAGAGGTAAAGATAACAGCGGCTGAGCACTATGACATCATATTGGCCGATGACAAACAAAGCCTCAACGAAGTTGTCGTGGTTGGTTACGGAACACAAAAAAAAGTGAACCTATCGGGTGCGGTCGACCAAGTGAAAGCAACAGACCTACAGAATCGACCAATAGCAAATGTTGCGCAAGGTTTGCAGGGAATGGTGCCAAATTTAAATATCCGCTTTGCATCCGGTGGTCCCGGAGAAGCGGCGGACATCAATATTCGGGGCATCACTTCCATCAATGGTGGCGGGCCGCTTATATTGGTTGACGGTGTGCAAATAAGTGCCGCTGAACTGAACTTGATAGCGCCACAGGACATTGAGACGATGTCGGTGATCAAAGATGCGTCCGCTGCGGCCATCTATGGGGCGCGGGCGGCATTTGGGGTGATTTTAATTAAAACGAAAACAGGCGCTGTAGCGGGTGCTACCGTCAGTTACTCCAATAATTTCAGTTTAAATAAACCCACCGTTTTGCCGAAAATGGTGACAGATCCTTACATCTTTTCGCGTTTACTGGAATTATCTACCGATAATACCCCTTGGGATAACGTTAATTATAGCGATCAATTTTACCAATATGCCAAAGAACGATCGGATGATCCATCTATCGCCGGGGTACGGGTAAATCCTACCGATCCCAGCTTATGGGAATATATGGGTAATCGGGACTGGAGCCGCTATTTTATGGATGATTATAACTTCAACCAAAATCACGACCTCGCCATTAGCGGCGTGAGCGAAAACAATAAAGCACAATATTACCTATCAGGCGGTTATAACAGACAGAACAGTCCGTTAACCTTGGCCGATGATTACAATGAACGCTATAGTCTGCGCGCTAAAATTGATTATAACTTAAAGAAGTGGCTTAAAGTTGGGAATAACACCTACTATACCTATACGAATCGAAAATCGCCAACCCGATTTTACAGCAATCCCAGCCAAGCTTCCTCATCACTGCCTGTTACGAACACTCCTTTCAGTATTTATGATCTGTATACTATTTTTCCTACTTCATGGGATAAGAACCCGGATGGCACCTGGGCTAATGAAACCGTAGGTCGGCTGGCCGCCCAACTAGTTGACGGTGGTGCAACAACGGTGAAGCAAAACATGATTCAGTCTACCTTTACCGCTGAGATGTCTTTTTGGGATAGGTTGCTCACCGTTAATAGTGATTTTACCTTTAGAAATACCTCCATCAACACGAATTCTTATAATACCAAATATCAAATTGGTTATGGCCCGAATGATATACGGGAGGAAGGAGAGAATAGTGCCAGAAGAGATGCCGAATCTATTACCTATCAAGTATTCAATATCTATGGGACATTGAATAAGAGCTTCGGAAAACACAGTTTGTCAGCCATTGCGGGGTATAACCAGGAAAATTACCGTGACGAATTTTTTTATGTCAGCAAACAAGACCTGATTTCTTCATCTTATCCCACGATTGGCTTAGCCACTGGATTGACCAATGGCGAGGAAGATATAAGGACCTATGCACTTAGAGGTGCTTTTGGTCGAGTCAATTATATTTATAATGACCGTTATATCGTGGAATTCAATGGAAGATATGACGGCTCTTCACGCTTTCCCAAAAATAAACGCTTCGGATTTTTCCCTTCGGCTTCCGCTGCATGGCGGATCGATCAGGAGTCTTTTATGGACGGTATCCGTCAGACCGTTAATAATCTAAAGCTTCGGGCTTCCTATGGTTCCTTAGGAAATCAGAACGTGGCCAACTACGGCTATCTTCCTTTCATGGAGGCTTCACAGTCCGGTTACCTGATCGGTGATTCGCGCCCGACCATGATCAGTCCGCCGCTCCTCGTTTCACCCAATTATACGTGGGAAAAGGTGAATACACTTAATGTCGGTTTGGATATGGGGCTCCTCCAGGATCGTATTACGCTGACTTTCGACATGTATAAACGGAATACCCTCAATATGTTAACGCGTGGAAAGGAGCTCCCCGGTGTGTTGGGTGCCGTTGAACCGAGTGAAAATGCTGCTGATCTGCAAACGAAAGGTTGGGAGCTTTCATTTGGATATCAGAATAAATATGAGGTTGGCGGAAGCCCACTTACCTTCCAGGGCCGCTTTGTACTCTCCGATTCTAAAACACATATTACACGTTTTGATAATCCGAACGGAAGCATCCTGCAATACTACAAAGGAATGGAGCTGGGGGAAATCTGGGGATTGCAAAGCAACGGACTTTTTGCCAATACAGACGAGATTGCACAATTAGACGAGTCAGCTATTATTCCTTGGGGTGCGTTACAGATTGTACCGGGATGGCCCAAATATATCGATCGGGATGGTAACGGAAAAATTGAAAAGGGCTATACGCTGGACGATACAAAGGATTTGACCGTAATCGGAAATTCAACACCGCGCTACCAGTTTGGTCTTGATCTGAACTCTTCGTGGAAAAATTTTGATATCAGGGTCTTTTTACAAGGTGTTGGAAAACGGGATTATTATCCAATCGATTACCTTTATTGGGGCTTTTATCAACAACCCTATGGAAATATTTATGAGCATTTGCTCGACTTTTATAGACCTACCAGTGACAGTGATGAACAAAGGGCGCGTCATTCACAATCTTATCTGAACCTCGGACTTGCAGATGCAAATCCCAACGGAAAATACCCGATTATGCAATCGTGGTTGGCTGATGCTAACCTAGGAACAAGAATTGACGATGCGATGGGATTGGCCATTCCGCAAACCGGCTATCTGCTTAACGGTTCGTATTTGCGTATAAAAAATATTACAATCGGTTACACTTTACCTGAAACATTGATAAAAAAAATAGGCTTGGCCCGTCTTCGCATTTATGCCTCGGGTGAGAACCTCTTCGAATGGTCGGGAATCAAAGATTTTTATGATCCCGAAAGTACCAATGCTAATATCAATACCGATCCAACCAGTGGCATCGGTAGAAAAGGAAATGGAATGACTTACCCTTTCCAAAGGAGTTATTCGGTAGGAATCAATGCCATCTTTTAAAAAATAAAAACATGTCAGCAAAAGAATATACAAAGAAGAACAAGTTTCTTAAAATCGGCCTGTTCATCGGACTCCTAGCCCTTTCGACAGTAAGCTGTAATGATGATTTTTTGGAAAAAACACCCGAAACGGATATTGACGCCGGTAATTTTTTCAATACGGAAGGAGACTTAAACCTATATATTTATAATCTTTACAATTTTCCTTCTACCGGTATTTATACAGCAGATGCTTATAACTTAACCGACAATGCCTTCTCGACGGGAAATGTGGAATTGAAAACCATGATGACCACCAATCCTTCTTCCACTACGATCACCGGTGGGTGGGACTGGGGCCAGCTCAGAAATGTTAATTTCTTTTTGGCGCATTTCCGGAGGGCCAACGCTGCAGAGGACCGCTTAAACCACTTCGAAGGTTTAGCCCGTTTTTTCCGTGCCCGCTTTTATGTTGATAAAATAAAACGATATTCGGATGTTCCCTGGATAGATGTACCATTGGAAGCAAACAGCGAAGACATTTTATTTGCCGGGCGTGACTCACGGGAAACCGTGGTCAACCACCTCATCGAAGACTATGAGTTCGCGATGAACAATGTGGATGTTTCGGCCCCTAAAGGAGCCGTGAACCGTTGGGTGGTCAAAGCTGATTATGCCCGCTTTTTGTTATATGAAGGAACTTTTCGGAAATACCATGCTGAACTGAACTTGTCAGAATCAGCTGATGAACTGCTACAAAAAGCCGCCGCTGTGGCGAAAGAAATTATGGACAGCGGGACCTTTAGTCTCTATTCTACCGGAAAACCAAATGAAGACTATGGGAGCCTTTTCGCAAGTGCAGATCTCTCAAGCAATCCGGAAATCATATTTGGTCGGTTTTACCAAGCGAATGTGCTGAATGGAGATAGCGGCGAAGGGGTTTTCGGCAACTATGAGACTTATCCGCAAAAGGATCTCGTACAGGCGTATCTTATGAAGGACGGTTCTTTTTATAGCAGTCGTCCCAATTATCAGCAAAACGAGTTTGTTGAAGAATTCAGCAACCGCGATCCGCGTTTATATCAAACTTTTGCTTATCCGGGATGGGTTTTGGTGCGCTCCGGTACTTATGCGCAGGGAACGGGTTTATATGTGCAACAGTTGGCGAAGAACTTTTCGGGTTATCATCAGATTAAAGGCTTTTATAATACAACAGATCAGGATGTGCGGAACAACATGGATGTACCGCTTTATCGCTTCGCGGAGATTTTATTGATTTATGCGGAAGCTAGGGCCGAATTAGCGCAACTTACGCAAGGCGACTTGGATATTACGGTGAATAAATTAAGGGATCGTGTTGGTATGCCACACATGACCTTAAACCCGCCAATGGATCCGGTGGAGGCTGCCAAATTTCCCAACCTTTCGTCTGCACAGCGTAGCGAATTATTGGAAATTAGGAGGGAACGTAGGGTAGAACTGGCAATGGAGGGCTTGCGACATGATGATTTGATGCGGTGGGAAGCCGGAGAAGTATTGGAAAAGGAACCACAGGGAATCTATTTTGCTTCGTTGGGAAAACATGATTTAACCGGTGACGGCGTGCCTGATATTTATTTGCTTCCTGCTTCGCAATCGATCCCTAACGATAAAGAAACCAATAGTTTGGGTAAGGTGCTCCAATACTACCGCGTTGGTACCTTCGGTCAGGATGTATCGGTCTTCTTAGGAGGAGCAAACGCAGGAAATATTCAGATAATAGAAGATGTAGGAACATTTGTAACCCCTAAATATTATTATCGACCGATTCCGCAACAACAGATTATGCTCAATCCCAATCTTAAACAGATTTTTGGTTGGGAATAATTGAAATATTCATAAGGGTGCCTAAAAAGCTAGATTGTCATCAGGCACCCTCTACTTCCTTCCTATCAACTACGCTATTTGGGAAAGCGGCGAGATAATTGTCCGCCTTATTGTTTAGCTAGTCATGTAATTTCTTGATCTAAATCAATCGAATTTCTTAACCTATGTTATTCCGGGCAGCGAGCTGCTTGCCTAATTTTACCTCATAAAACAAATCAAAAAATTATTAAATATAAAATGGCAAGGATTCTAAATATTATTTCTAGCCCAAGGGGTGAGCAATCGAACAGTATCAAGTTAGCGAATGCGGTAATCGACCGCCTTAGAGAAAAGGAACCCGCATCTTTCGTAAAAGTGAAAGATTTAACGCGTAACCCGTTCCCTCATCTGGAAGAAGTGCATCTCAATGCTTTTTTTACACCAGCTGAGAAACACACAGATGAGAATAGGGCAGCTATACAACATTCCAATCAGGCGATTCAGGAAATAATGGATGCGGATATTTTGGTAATTGGTGCTCCAATGTACAACTTTGGTATTTCATCTACCTTGAAAGCATGGATTGATCATATTACACGCGCAGGAATTACCTTTAAATATACGACTGAGGGCCCGGTAGGTTTGATAACGGGAAAGAAAGCCTACGTAGCGGTAACAACAGGCGGCATTTACAGCTCCGGCGACTATAAATCCTTTGATTTCGTGACACCGTATCTTAAAATGGCTCTGGGATTTATAGGCATTACCGATGTTACTTTTATTCGGGGCGAAGGTTTTGCCGTATCGGCGGTTCAAGAAACTGCATTGGATACGGCCATCGATAGTATCGTAGTGTAAAGTAGTAACTGTGATATAATTAGAAAAATAGGCGTCGATCTTCGCGTGTTTGCCGCGGTCGGCGTCTAAAAGTCTCGGGAAATTACCTGAAATAAAGACAAATTTGGTCAGGGAATATCCGTATTGGAAACATTGCCTAAATATTCCTTAAAAAAATCATTTTTGTAGACTTCCCCTAAAGGTATTTCATTGTCCGTTAGATAAATGGTATGATGGTCGAATGATTCAACATATTTCTTGTTAACCACATACGATTTACTTACACGGACGAATATCGCAGAAGGAATTTTCTGATGGATGGCCTTTAAGTTCATCGCTGTTATCAGTTTCTGGCTTTTGGTATAAATCACGACATAGTCTTTGAGTCCTTCGATAAATCGGATATCTTCGAAGTTTACCCGATAAAATCGACGATCAGATTTGACGATCAAGTACTGCTCCGTATTCGCTTCAATGGTGTTCTTTTCCGTAGCATGCGAAAGCAGCGTTTTATATATTTCGGCTTTATGTATTGCTTTTTCCAGGCGGGATTTATCAACGGGTTTTAAAAGGTAATCAATGGCGTCAAGCTCATAGCTTTTTAAGGCATATTGCGGATAGGCGGTTGTAAAAATGGTGAGTACCTGGTTGGGGATTTGTGCAGCAAACTCCAGGCCGGTTACCATAGGCATCTGAATATCGAGAAAGATAAGATCTACTTCATTGGTGCTTATAAAATCAAGCGCTGCCGGCGCATTGGAGAATTTGCCCAGCATGTCAAGGTCAGAGACGTCTTTAATCAGCGCCTGCATTTCGTCTCTCGCCAATGGTTCGTCGTCTACGATAATACAATTCATATCGGTAAGATTAAGTGAACATGGTATTCGTTTACTTTAGAAGTGGTATTTAATGTATAACTATCGCCATACAGTAAATGGAGCCGTCTCTTAACATTCGCCAGCCCAAGTCCGCTGTTCTTTTTATCTGAAGCGACATAATTGGGATCTATTGAATTAACACAATCAAAATAAAGTTTATGATTATTTACGTTTATGTCAATACGGATATAAGATTCCCCTTGCTTTATATCAATGCTATGTTTGATGGCATTTTCGACGAAAGTGGTGAAAATATTGGCGGGTAAAAAAATAGCATTTAAGTTATGCATGGTCGACTTATCATTGACCTCAACCTGAAAGTTGTCCCGGCGGATCTTCTCTAATTCGAGGAAGTTGGTTAGGAAATCAATCTCGGATCGGAGCGGTGTTTTTTCTACATTATTTTCATAAAGTTGATAACGAAGAAACTCAGATAATTTCATGATAACGAGCGTCGCTTTTTCAGGATTACTGCGAACCAGCGCTTTAATACCATTCAGCATGTTAAAAAGAAAATGCGGATTAATCTGATTTCGTAACTCGTTTAGTTCCATGGTGAGGGTGAGGTTTTTAAGATCAGACATCCGCTCATTATCGCGTATCCAACGTTGAAATAACTTGATCATTGTGGTAACCAATATGACTGGTGTTAATATGAGTGTAGTTTCATAGAATCCTTTAGCAGGGTTGCCCTTTTGATAGTTTACAGAAACGTTTAGTGGGTCAAGTGTGTTTTCCAGTAAAAACTTCATCATAAAGAGGCATATCATTACCAGTAGGAGTAAAGACACTATATATAGTACATATTTACCTTTGAAGAAAAATTTAGGGATCAAAATATTCATATTCACATAGAACATGAATATTAAATGAGCAAAAACACAAAACCGACGATAATAACGATAAAGTCCCGTGTATTCTGATAAGGGATTTGTAAAGGAGATCATAACAAAGAGGGCCAAAAAGAGAAAAATATGTCGAAACGCTCGATAACGCTCGTCTACAATTAGTCGGATAATCGCTGTATTCTTTATTTCTAATGATTCCTGCTGCTGCATTGGGGAAGATCAAATTCTTAGCAAAGATAACTCGATAAGCTGTATGTACACTAGTTTTTATACTAACCTTGTTGTTTATTATACCAAATCTACCATAGAAAGGCTTTAGTATAATATGTAAGGGCTTTGGTCTAAAAACCCAAAAAAGTCAGAAGCTTATGCTTTTCTTTGGACTGTTAATCCCACATCGGATTATATGGAAAGTAAAAATGACCCCGAAATATCGTTACTTGATTATTGCCGAGTAGTACTGGTTTATCCTGTAATGTCTGCCATAGCATCAACATTAAAAAATCTCGATTAAATGGATAATTTAAAGAAAACCAGCTTCCTTCTGTTTAACTTATTGGCACTATGTTCAGCAAAATGTTTTTCGCAACAGAAAGACAGCCTGTATAGGGCAACATCCGATAGTTTAAACATACGAAAAAAAGCCGTGGCCTATGTAGCCGATAAATTTGCCTTTACCCGTCCATTGAATATCGAGTTCATTCAGACGGCACCTTACAAATTTACTTCCGAGAAAGGCCCCAATGCGATTCCGGAGAGTAAGGTTAATCACATTAGACAGGCCGACATTAGCGCTAATTTTAATTTTATAAAAAGAAAGACGTGGCTTTTGGGCGCAACAGCCGGTTATCGATACACCTCACTAAACACAGATTTGTCATTACCCACCGGTGCAATTAAAACGGTGGATGAAGATTATCATTACCTCTTTTCAGCCTTGACCCTTACCTATTTCTCTAAGCTATTTAACAAACGGACCATCTATACCTCTAGCATTTCCGGTGACGGCAGTGACCGACATTTCGAAAGGGTTAAAGGGCTGTTGACCGCCACGATGGTGTTGAAAGCCAATCAACGCACCAGGTTAATGGTTGGAATGTTGGTTAACATCGATCCCAGCGCACAAACACCATTTATACCAACCTTTTCTTATGAGCATAAATTCAATAATGGACTTATAGCTGACATTGTACTGCCACGAAATATTTACCTTCGAAAATATGTCTTTAACAATGGGCGTCTGTCTTTGGGAACCGAATTAGATAGAACTTCTTTTTATGTTTACGATCTTGACGGCACTTCACAGCGATATGAATACAGGCAATTGGATATTAATTCGGGACTGGTGTATGAACATCTTTTAGCAAAATATTTTGTGCTCACGGCTAAGACGGGAATGAAATTGACAACATCAGGCCGATTATTCCGGAAAGAAGATTCTTTTGGCGACCCGGTATTCCAAACAAGTCCTGATCCAACATTCTACGTTAATTTGGGGGTATCCTTTAATCCGTTTTCGTTTCTGGTAAGAAAGAATAAGACACATTAAAGCAAGCAAATAATATGATCAAAGTTTTTAGAACCGATGTCGAGCATCTCCAGGAGGCTGAACGCATCATTCGTCTTCTTTCTCGAATCTACCCAGGTTCGAAAATCAATTTTGATCTGGAAGACGAAGATAACATCTTGCGTATTGAAGGCGCTTTTTTTACTACACAAGATATCGTATGCTGCGTTGGAAAAAGCGGTTATACCTGCGTCGAACTGCCCATTGTTTGGAGTTAACCTTGAAGGACTCCCTGATTTCCTGACAGCATTTTATAGTCGGGTAGATCCACTGGCAATTCGTTACAAACCGTTATTCCAAGCCCTGTTAACAATGGACGAAAAGCAGGCGGTTTTTTATCACTGCACCGGCGGCCGCGATCGTACGGGAATTGCAACAGCCTTAATATTGAACATATTGCAAGTTCCTCAACATTGAAAGCGGGTTAATCTGCGTTTTAGTATTTGCCTTCCTTCTTTAAAATATCATTTTAAATAAACAAAATGGCTAGTCTGTGGTTCCATAATGAATACTATTTGATGAAAAATACGGTAAATGGAACGCAGCAATTCTCATATCCATGAAGAAATAGGTTCTGTTCTTGAACTGAATTACGTATATACTGTATTGACTCCCATTGTCTTCCCTTACCGTAAAATGTATTGCTGTTACTATGGTATTTCGGATACTATATTCGGGTTTGGTAGCACCATTGAGGAATCTATACACAGTTGGCATCTTGAACTCTGTGTCCGGATGTCTGATCTAAATGAGGACGATATACTTGGACAGGAAATAAAGTCGAAACTGCTAGGTGAGATGTGGTGACCGGTAACCATTGTATATAAATACCGACTTTTTCTCGATAAATAGCTTGGAAAGATTCTCAGTCTACAGCGAATCGTGTCTTCTCATCTTCGCTGACGCAAGGTCCGGCCCGAAGCCTTCCTTTATAAACTTACGTTGAAGATCACAATTACTGTTTACGGCATTGCATTTTAGTTAAGATCAACGGCAAACGTATTAAACTAATACTTGTTGTAGTATAAGTTTTGAAAAAGTAGGATATTGCATATAAAAGAAACCTATTGTATTTTTGTTTGTTAGCCTATTTTTATTAATGTATTAGTTGCTAGTCTAAAAAATTAACTAAAAATTATTTTTGCTTGGTAATTTGGTATATTGTCGCCATTTGGATATCATGGGGAAAAAGAGCATTAAACTTTCAGACGGGACTACTTATCTTGAACTTTTAGAACACGTACACCTCGATGGAAAAGTGAACGTTTTGGTGCGGATAAGTAGACGTAGCGACGACTCCATAACAAGTCTTGATTTTGAGGTACCCTTTCAAGAGGTACATCTGTTGCACCGATATTTTGACGATTTCATGCGCGATCACAAGCAGCTGATCGACGACTACACAAAGAAACAAGCGAATAAAATACGAAAGCTGAAAGATTTGTACCATGATTGCGAAGCAATCGGTTCATTCAGTATTGAGGAAGTAACTGAACTGCAAAAATTGGACATTCCCTTTCTCTCTTTGTTGGCGCTTGAATTGAAAATGCCCGTTGACGAATTGAATACGTTCCTTAGATCGCATCGATTGCCCTTTTTACTATTGAAGCGCATTTTGGAACGAAATTATCTTAACGATTCTTCTTTGCCTTAATTTCTAGCAAGTGCGATTTTGATATTAAAAATAAAAGAGATTCTTCCTATAGAAAAGCGAACAAAAATCCTTCTTTGTTGTTCAAGACTTTAGAAACCGTAATTTCTGTCGTTCTACCATGAAAAAAGTAAAAATCTCAATTATCAGGGAGGGATCCGCCCTGTTGAAAAATGGACTCGCAATCAGTGAAAACCAAGCATGTAGTTTCCAGTATTATCAAAGTGTAGATGATTTTATCGAAAATTATCGCGTTCCTCCAAAAATTTTATTCCTATTTCAAACGAAGACAAAGCGCGTGGACGAAAATACTTTAACGAAAGTCAAACACAATATCGGTGTTGCGGGAAAACTTGTTTTGGTGGATGAGTTGGCTTGTTATACTCATTTCTCCAACTTTCGGACTTACCTAAATGGTTATGTCTCCAGGAGTTTTTTTTATGATTACTATCTGACTATAATTAAGTTGCTGTTAGCAGGCGAGTACGTGCTTTCACCTGAAACTTCCTTTGAGATCGCCGAAAATGTTGTTCGCTTATCAGGTCTCGCACTCAACGGAAAAATACCTTTGATCAGTGAGCAAGAAAAAATGGTTTTGCATTATGTCATTGAAGGATACACCAATGCGGAAATTGGAAGCGAGCTGAAAATGCCTGCTCGTAGGGTAGGAGTCTGTATTGATAGGTTATGCAAGAAGGCCATGGTATCGGATCGGCCGGCTTTAATTCGTTGGGTAACCTTGCATGCCTATGAGCTGTTCAATTGGAAATTGGTTGATAAGCAGCGATGTATAGGAGTCAGTTCCGCTTAATAAGGGGCGCTGTTTATTCATCAATATAAGCTTCCCAATTTTTTTATATTATCTTTTTAATAGGCTCCCTGTTTGACGAAAAAACCGGCGTCGGTTTTGATAGATAATTCACCAAAGACGACCTTGACAATGATGACAGATCCGAAGACGAATAGTGCTCAGTTATTTTCTAGCCCACTTATTTCCGACGCAAACGTGTTAAATCAGCAATTGGTAAACGTTAATAAGCAATTACGAGATAGTGAAACACGTTTTGCCGCATTTGTGAAAGCCACTTCCGATGTCATTTATCGGATGAACGCAGATTGGACCATTATGCTCGAACTTCAGGGCCGTGAATTTCTCGAAGATACAGGGGAACCCATTCAACATTGGATGGATAAGTACATCCATTCCGAAGATAAGGAACAGATCTTGCATGTCATCCAAGAAGCACTACGCACTAAGAGCATTTTTCAACTGGAACACCAAGTGAAACGGCTTGACGGTAAAATGGGTTGGGCATCTTCTCGTGCTATTCCAATTGTAGACCGAGACGGCAATATAATTGAATGGTTTGGAACCACCAGTGACATTACGCAACGGAAGCAAGCGGAAGAAGCCTTACGTCGATCGAAAGACGAGCTGGAACAACAGAAAAGGCTTTATGAGGCAGTAACGGCAAGTACACCGGATCTTGTCTACGTGTTTGATTTACAATACAAATTCACCTATGCTAACAAGGCCTTACTTATAATGTGGGGCAAAAACACCTTGGAAGAGGCAAAGGGTAAGGGGCTTCGTGAATTGGGCTATGAAGAATGGCATGCCGAAATGCACGAGCGGGAGATTGACGAAGTGGTTGCAACGAAACGATTGATAAGAGGCGAAGTTGCTTTCCCTCATGCTACACTTGGTAGACGCATTTATGATTACATCTTTTCGCCGGTATTTGACGCAAACAATGAAATTGTTGCGGTGGCAGGTACAACCCGTGATATTACCGAGATGAGGCAACTTTCGGAACAAAAGGACGAATTCTTGGCTATGGCCTCACACGAATTAAAAACACCGGTGACGGTAATTAAGGCCTATACCCAAATCTTTCATCGTTCTGCGCAAGAAGCGAATGACAAGCAAGCAGCAACCCTTGCCTTAAAAATGGAGGCGCAGATTGATAAGTTAACATCGCGAATAGCTGAACTACTTGATGTGTCGAGAATACAAGGTGGAAAGCTACACTTGCAAGAGAAACATTTCGACTTCAATGAATTGATTGATGGTGTGGTGGAGGAAATACAACGAACTACGCATCGGCATCAGATCATTAGGCGTTTAACAACATCAAGAACGGTGTTTGGTGATCAAGATCGGATTGGGCAGGTTGTCATCAATTTGTTAACTAATGCGATTAAGTATTCCCCTCAGTCAGATGTTATCTATGTGTACACCAAGCTGGTTAATGAGAATCAACGCGATCGTATCGTATTCTCTGTGGAAGATTTTGGCATTGGCATTCCTGAAGCTGACCAAGAAAGGATATTCGATCGATTTTATCGCGTAACCGGTGGAAATCAGAATACGTATCCGGGTTTAGGACTGGGGCTTTATATTTGTTCGGAAATCATCAAATGGCACGGAGGAACCATTTGGTTGGAAAACAAAAAAGAGGGGGGCTCTATTTTTTCATTTTCATTACTTCTAAAGAAATAAAGGGAACATAATCAGCTAAACGTTGTTAAAAGTTAAAGCTTGGCATAAAGATGAGAAAGAAAAAGGTAATGATCATAGATAATGATCCAGGTATCCTTGATTCTGTCAAATTATTGCTTGAAGTGTGTAATTATGACGTTGAAGCAACTGACGACTTGAGCATAGTAACAGACTCAGGGCATGAGCTTCCGGATATTTTATTATTGGATATTTGGATGTCGGGTGTGAACGGAAAAGACGTTTGTAAACAGCTCAAAAGCCGAGACCTAACACGTCAACTACCCATTATTATGTTTTCCGCAAACAGAGACATCGCGAAAATCGCCCAAGAAGCCGGAGCCGATGATTATATAGCCAAGCCTTTTGAACTAAACGATATGCTTGAAAAAATAGAGCGATATACTTAATAGTGCCGCATGCTATTGAGAAGAAAACGAGTATGTCTTAGCTCGGTATAAGATAATATGTTCTCGTTTATTCACTATAATTTGTAAATAATTTCTCAATATTTCTCGCTTTTTCTCAAACTAATTGTTGGTATAATTGTTCTTCGTTACCAAGTATAAAGAATAATTATGGTAAGCGTAGGTATAATAGAACCGGATGAACAGATGAGAGCTACAATTCGGACGCTCTTATTGAAACAAAGAAGTCAGGAATTCAACATCCTTTTCGAGCTGGAGCGCGCCAATAACCTGCTCCATCAAAAGGCCCTGTCACCACAACTGATCTTAGTTGAACTTAAAGGGTATTCGACAAGAGTGATTAAACAGATAAAAATTCAGTTTCCAAAAACAAATATAATCATATTAAGCGAAATCGCTAATATCGCGACTGTACTGGAGGCCCTTCGCGCGGGCGCCGTTAGCTATTTGTTAAAGTCTACTTGCTTAAATAATATAGCATCAGCGTTAATTGCAACTCATAAAGGTGGGTCTGTTATTAGCCCTTTTATTTCCCGCGAAATGGTGGAAAGGATACATGATGCAAAACGGCGAGAGGATCTACTTTCCGCGCGCGAATTGCAGATTGCTAACGGGCTTGCCGATGGGTTGAGTTATAAGCTAGTAGCCGATCGCTACAATTTGGCAGTTGACACGGTACGGGTTTATATTAAACGGATTTATCGCAAGTTAAATATAAACAGTAAGGGGGAATTGATCGCACAATTAAAATATTAAGAATCATCACATCGTTATGTGACATCTGCTTTTTCTAGGTCCGCTTTGTAAATAGAATATTTGTTTTTGGGATTTATGTACGTCTGTTATGCTTGTGAAAGCTCTTATAGCCATATTGATCCTTTTTTTCTCTATAGTTTGGTGCATCGGTTATGTATATGCGCAAGACTTAACGGTTAGCTGTGTTTTCGAGAGAGATACCTTAATTATAAAGCCAGGTAGTACATTTAGTAATAAACTTGTAGTAAAAAACCATACTATTGATGAGGTCTTCTTAACAATTGAATCGACCGGGAAATCTTCCAATAAGGCGCTGATCGCTTTACCTGACACAATTAGACTCGATCCGGGAGAGGAAAAGCGGTTCCCCGTAAAATACATAGCGGATAAACAGACTATCGTTGAAAATTTACAACGCTTTGAGGTTCGGTTAAATGCTTTAGATCAGGAAATGGAGGCGCTGCCTAATGCCTCCTTCTATACTCAATTAGCGGATACACGCACCTTAACACTCCAAACAGAACAACCGGTTTACTTCTTGCAACCAAGTACAAACCAAACGCAGCTGATGCTGAATTGTGTAAACAATGGCTTAATTCCCATTTCCTTTCGTTTGGTTTTAAGCGAAGTTCCTGAAGGATTGGAGTTTATGGGCGAGCAGATGAGTCTTACATTGCCGGCAGGTGCGCGCCAATTGATTCCGTTCATTGCTCGAAACAAAACGAATAGCCGCCAGGCAGCTGATTTTTCCGTCACTATTCAAGCAGTAGACGCTAGTAGTCAGCAATTAGCCGTGCATCGCGTACGCATTCAACACGTGAATAGTGTAAGCTCGTTTTTCAGTAATGCGCCTTTCGCACAAACACCTAATAATACGGCCGCTTTTCGATATCTCAGTTTAAATCAATATAATGAAATTTACCAAATGCAGGCGAATGGCCAGCTTACTATGACGAATAAACACGAACTTGACTATCGTTTAAATCTGGATTATTATCAGCAGCTGGGCGGTGTTAATCTCTATGATACCTATTTGTCTTATGAAAATCAAAATTGGGGGCTGAAGTTGGGTAACATTTATGAGAACTTAGATTACGCGCTGAGCGGCCGTGGTGCCCGGGCCAGTTATCGCATCAATGAGGTGGACCGCGTAAGTGTATATGCTCTTCAGAATAATTATATGCTGGCTTCTCAAATATTCAATGATTTGCCGAACGAAAATATATTAGCCGCGAATTATAGTTTTTTGAAAAACGGGCAAGAGGGGCGATTGACTTACTTGCATAGCCACCAATCGTTTAATGCGTTGAACAGTCATCAGGTCAGTGTTGCAGTTCCTCTGAAGCTAGGTGCGCAACATGATTTGAAAATAGAAGCAGGTTATAGCCAGGAAACTTTTACGGACATTGCAAGCACTCGGCGAGCAGTAGCTGGGGGAATCGATTACTCAATCACACATAAAGAGTATCAATTCAGCACCAATAACTATTACAGCAGTCCTTATTTTACCGGGCTTCGACGCGGAATTTTGCAAAGCGATAGTCGAATTATAAAATCAACAGAGGATGGCGGGACATACTCCCTACGTATTAGCTTGCTGAATAATCGACCTTCCTATCAAGGTCGAAGATACGGATATGGTTATCTCCCTTTTCAAAATAGTATCTATTCCTATGAAATAGGTTATGGTAAAAATTTGGGAAGATTTCGGCTGGAAATGAAGCCTTACCTCATGCAACAAAGCTTGCGGAATGGTACCTACTCATCGGAGGGTGAAGCCCCGTCGCGATGGCGATCTTCAGCGGGGCGAATGCTATTGAATGTGAGTTATGCAGCTCCCATACATAGTTTTTATCTGCACGTTGATCATGGCTATGTTTATGAAAGCACGATGCCGATGGCTCCAAGCTCTTACTATTCTTTGCGGATTAACGGAAGCTATACCAATCCTTTATTCGGTATTAGCACTTATATCCAAATAAATCCCTATTACCTCAGCGATCTGTTTGCAAACGTAAATGATGCAGCTTACCGCTTATATTCAATAGGCCCCAATACTAATTTTACAGCGTTTAAAAATAAGTTGCAGGTACAATTGGCAGCGATGTATAATTATTATGGCTTTACAGATACGCGTAATTATTCTGTAAATGGAACGGCAAGGTGGAATCTGAAGGGAAATTGGGCAGTTACAGGCGATATGTTCTATACATTGGTGACCATGCAAACAGCACTGCCTGCGGAAGTAGGTCTGAATTATGTTCGTTCTTCATTTGATACGCGACAGATACGGATCGGTATTGAAAAACAGTTTGCTGCCATGCAGACATCCAACGGCAAGAGAATCCGCCTCATCTATTATCAGGATCTTAACAACAATAGCAATCGAGACGAAGGAGAATCGTACATTTCGGGTCTCATGGTTAAAATAAATGATCAAACCGCTGTGACCGATAAATCCGGTCAGGCGGAATTTCAGCATATGCCAGTAGGAAACTATACCGTCGACTTGCTGAGTACAAAGGGCTGGACGAGTACGCAACCAATATCCTTGGTCCTAAACAAGAATATATCCATGGAAATTCCGCTGACACAAACCAAGTTATTGCAAGGCGAAATGCAAGTTATGGGTAAAAACTATCAGCTAACGGCTCCACTACTGTCGGGTATTCGCTTGATTGCCGTCGATTCGCAAGGAAGGGTCTATAGAACGTTAACTGATCAGAATGGGAGATACACTTTTTATTTAGCTCCTGATATTTATGAGGTTTCAGTTGAAACGGATGAAATGCCATTTACTATTGAAAATAAAATAGAGAAGATCGATATGAAGGCAGCACCGGATAAATACGTTTTAGATTTTAAATATTATGACCAACGCCGTAAAGTAGACGTTAAAAAATTCTAGTACCTAAAGTGTAGTAAAACTGTAAATAACGGTAGCACTATAAGTGCCTGGTGCTTTACCGAGCAATTGCGACATTGCTGTGTTCGGAATACTATAACGGATATCCAACGTTCGATCGATCGTGGGATTAGCATTATTTATAAGTTGTTGTGGTGTAGTGGAAAGAGTAACAGTATTAACTCCTGTTTGCCCGGCAGCGGCGCCTATACGCAAAATATTTACAGGTATTTGGCCACCGGCTCCCGAAAAGTTAGCGGTTGATGAACGCACGTAGAGACTATAGGGAGTTGTTTTACTAATACGTAAATGTTGCGTCATATCTCTTGTTATGCCTTGCCGGTAATCCGTCACATCATCAAAAACAAAGTTAACACTTGGCTGCAAAGCAATCAACTCCGCTAAATCACTGACGACGACTTGTAAAGTGCTGCTTCGCTGCACCTGTAATGAGCCTGTAGGATAAGCGTTGGCCAATTTACTCCAAGTATAAGTAATGGGCACTGAATAGGTTCCTGCTTGTACAAAACCTGTTTTCAGATTGTTTCCCGTAATGGAAAAGGCTGCAGTTAATGCTTGATTATTGTTCATAGGCACGGCTATACCCGAAGCAGCCGTTAATGCTTGTGAAGTGGTGGATAACATGATCGGCGTAGCATTGGTGATATTGGATAGCGTTGAATTGACAAGCCCAACCGAAGTGCTAGGTGTTTGATTATAAGAACTATTCGTGTTGAAAGAAAACTGCGTGTTAATTGCTTGCAAGCTCAGAAGATAGGGCACCGTAGTTGATACAGAGATATTGCCGGCAGCGCTGATACCGGCGCTGTTTCTGAAAAAACTCAAATTGTTTACTGGCAAGCTTAGCGATGGTAGCGTAGCCTGGGGAGCAATAAATCCAGGTACGTTTATATCTAAATTCGGCGTAGTAGGTGTTATCTGATTAGGGGATAGCAGTCCTGTTCTGAAGTTAATAGGTGCACGATAAATGCCCGATATCCAAGTGTGGCTGCCCGTTGATATACGATAGTCGGCGATAACGGCGCCTGACGAAATACTGGCCAATGCTGCGTATAATAAAGCGTAGGAAGTACTCAGGGTGACTTCTGCTGTGACACCTATTAAGGAAAGAGAGCCGATACTTCGTAACCGTATATGCGCGATATTCAGTGGCACAGTAGAGGTCCCTCCAACCGTATTGGTAAAATTGGGACTATTGGCTTTCACCTCAATATTCGGCACCAACCCAATTAAGCTCGAATACGTTCCACTTGCCAAGGTAGCTGTATAATTTGAACGTGCTGTAATATTGGCTTGGGGCAAATTAATGACGATTTGTCCGTAGGCTGGAGCTGAAAGCAGGAGCCATCCCAATAGTAGCTTGTTAATAATCAATTTCTTTTTCTGCAACACGCAAATCATAATTATCTCCCGCGTCTAGGATGGCAACTCCTAAGTGTTTTCCCTTTAATGAAATTGGTAAATCGACGTAAATCCATTGTTGTGCATGGGGAAGCATGGCGATAGCGGTGGTTTTGACGGGAATTTCTGCGCCGGTTTGCACGTTTGTCAACTCGAAACGTACATGCGCATCTTTATTGATTTCTCCCGTGTTCTTAACCTTCAGTGCAACGCGACGAACAGTGTCTGTTTCTAATTTTATGATACCCTGGTCTTCAAAAGCGACAAAGTCCAACTCGCCAGGTGTTAGTCCCGGTGGCACGTGATAGATCTGCACGCCGACCTCTAAAAGCACATTTACGCCTAGTTGCTTCTTTTCTTTTGAAAGCTTGGTCTGCTCTTTCATTTGCGTAAAAAAAGCATACTGTTGGTCAAGCCGCGTGCGCCTGCATCCTTTGGTACGGTCATTGACACGACTATGCGTTTCGTTTCGTTCGGGTTAAGGTTAATGGTAGATTCCGAAAGTCTGATCCAGCGACTATTGGAATGTTCCACATCTCCTGGGGCGTCGTAAACCTTTCGACCGATCGAATCGCGATGCCAATCTTTTAATGCCGTAATAAAATTGAACGATATTGACGAGTTGTTGGTAAGAGTAATCACTTCTTGGACCGTCTCGCCGGGAAGCCCCTTAAAAAAAATCCGAGACGGTGATATCGATATCCCTTGGGCGAAACAGTTCCAAGTGCATAACAAATAAAAAATCATTGAGAGCAAAGAAGTGCGAATTCTCCATCGCCTGATCAATTCCAAGTAACACCTGTCATATATCATGCATCGATCAAATTTGCGTTGCTGTATAAATCACCGTAGTAGAATATACTTCGGGCACTTTATCAATTAAAGAAGTAGCATCGGGTATGGTGTAATTGATATTATAAGTTGTGCCGATTGTAGCTGGGCCATCAGTAACTAAAGTTCCTGCGGTGGATGATAATGGGACTATCGCAGGCGTTCCGCCACCGGTAGTGGAAGGGTCAACACTTACTTGGACAACACTCAGTGGAATGGGCGAAGCGTTCTCAGGTATTACCGTAAACTCTTCCGTTGCTTGTACAGTGACTTCGTAATCCTGATTACTTACCACCGTGAAATGTCCCACTTTCGGTTCAACCTGTGGTGTGGTGTAGTCTTCAGGTGTACTGTATACGAAAGTTACGTTTGGATCTGCACCTAAATCAATGGATATAACCGGAGCGGTTAGGTCGATCGAAACGGTTACATTACCTGTTTGATCTGTTTGTGCTTGAGCTAGCTGGAATTGTGCTATTAATGCTAACAGCAATATTCCCGAAAATAAAAATAGCTTTTTCATAATTACTTGATTAGTTTAATTTCCATATCCATAGAGAGAACACAAAAATTATACTTATTCTGTTTCGAGTCCAATCATTCATGTCACATATAGATGTTACGAAGTGATAGATCGAAGGTTATAGTTGCCAAATGCTTATTGATGTAGTTCAGGTAACCATTCTATTGGTTATTTACTAGTCACAGTCTTCCGGAATAGTTGAGGCATCTTAATAGGTGTTTTCCTTTATGTAAAATACATATTCTGCTAACATTAATTTAGTAGATTTGTTTAATTGCCAAACAAGCGACTTATGTGGTATCGGTTTGTCTTTCTGTTACTTATATGTGCCTGTAGCAATGATAGTCGATCTATTAAGGTAAAAGGATCGGATACCGAGGTGAACTTGGCGGTAACCCTTGCAGAACGTTTCTATAAAGTGAACCCCGCTTTTAGCGTAGCAATATCCGGTGGAGGGTCCGGTTTGGGAATCGCCTCTTTACTGAATGGGCAAGCAGATATCGCTAATTCTTCACGACGTTTAAACGCAGAAGAAGATAGTTTATTCAAGGTTAAAAAGATAAAGCTACACACGATTGTCTTTGCAGAAGATGCTACCGCTTTTATCGTACATAAGGATTTTCCCTTAGACACAATCGATATTTCTAGCTTGGCGAAGGTTTTAAGTGGCCAATATCGAACATGGAAGGCCGTAACCGGATGGAATATGCCCGTTAATATTTACGGACGGCAAAGCAATTCCGGAACGCATGCCTTTGTTCAGGAAAGGCTTGGTATTCGATTCAGTAGGGATGCGAAGGAGATGAACGGAAATGCGCAGATCATGGAGAGCATTAAGGCAGATCGCTCGGGTATTGGCTATGTGGGGGCGGGATACATTTCCCACGGCACAAAGGAACCAGCGGTAAAAGTTCTTTATATACGCGACCCGAAAAAGGCGACCGCTGTTTCTCCCTTAGACGAAAAAGCAATCATGGAAAAACGTTATGCCTTTCAGCGTCCCTTATATCAATTTATTCCGAGTACTTCTTGGGAGAAAGTTAAGACTTTTATCGATTTTGAGCGAAGCGAAGAAGGAAAGTCAATTATAAAGGCTTCCGGCTACTATATCACCCGATAAATCCCCTGGCTATGCAATTAAGTGTTAAAGAAAAAATCGATCTCCTCGCTAAATGGCTTTTTCGGGCAACCGGTATGCTCATTATCGCCATTCTTGGTGGAATTTTTTTTATGCTGTTATGGAATACTGTCGCCTTCTTGATTGAGGTTAAG
Organism: Olivibacter sp. SA151; assembly: GCF_054130995.1. Taxonomy (NCBI): domain Bacteria; kingdom Pseudomonadati; phylum Bacteroidota; class Sphingobacteriia; order Sphingobacteriales; family Sphingobacteriaceae; genus Olivibacter; species Olivibacter sp. SA151. The sequence goes on from NZ_CP096391.1 coordinate 1,954,308, forward strand.
CCGCTGGACTTTATAACCGGTACCCAGTGGAATCCGGGAGGTACTCCCGCCACTTATGGCATCCTTCCCTTATTAGTCAGTACTTGTTTAGTCACCTTTGGTGCCATGTTGATAGCAATCCCAATAGGAATTGGTACGGCAGCCTTTCTTTCCGAATATGCCGATAGAAGGCTGCGGAATATTCTTAAACCGGCTATTGAAATGCTGGCAGCCGTTCCCTCTGTAGCTATTGGCTTTTTAGGAATTGTTATTTTAAGCCCACAACTAGGAGAATTATCGAATCAACCGAACGGTTTGAATGCACTCAATGGTGCCATTCTTTTAGCGATTATGGCACTACCTACCATTATAACGGTTACAGAAGATGCCTTACATAGCTTGCCGCAGTCTTATAAGGAAGCGAGTTTCGGCTTGGGCGCAAATCGTTGGCAAACGCTGTGTAAAATCACCATCCCGAGTAGTGCACCCGGGATATTGGCTGCCGTCATGTTAGGCGTTGGCCGTGCTTTAGGTGAAACAATGACCGTACTAATGGCAACCGGTAATGCGGCTGCCTTTCCGAAAGGATTTTTCCACTCCGTACGCACCATTACTGCAACAATTGCCATTGAGATGGGAGAGGTGCCTTATCAAACAACGCATTACTATAGTTTATTTGCCATCGCTACGGTTCTCTTCCTGTTTACTTTAGTCGTTAACCTAGTAGGTGAATATTACGTTAATAAGTTTAAGAAATATCAAGCTCCTTAGCCATGAATAGATTAACGCCAATTATTGAATGGGGGACTTTGCTTCTTTGTACAGGCTTAGTCTGCATTTTTCTTTTGATCATTATCGGTGATATAATCGGAAAAGGAGCACCCGTGCTAACTTGGGACTTTGTTAGTACACTGCCTACGGATGGTATGACCAAAGGGGGAATTTTGCCGGCAATAATAGGCACGGTAATGCTGACCTTAATTACTGCAGTGGTGGCTGCGCCCTTTGGCATAGGCTGTGCTATTTACCTCAATGAGTATGCTCCTAACACTTGGTTTACGCGTCTTATTCGCGCTTCTATACGTAATTTGGCCGGAGTGCCTTCCATTATTTACGGTCTCTTTGGCCTGGCGCTGTTTGTGCAGGGATTAAACATGGGGACATCCCTCTTGTCGGCAGGCTTTACTTTAGGTCTGTTGTCGCTGCCTTATATCATTACCACTACAGAAGAAGCGTTGCGTCGAATTCCTGCAAGTACACGTGAAGGCGCTTTGGGGGTAGGTGCTACACAATTTGAATCCATTCGTGACATGGTACTACCGTCCGCGTTACCGGGTATCCTTACGGGCATGGTATTAGCTTTATCGAGAGCGGCCGGAGAAACCGCACCGATCCTTTTTACCGGCGTTGCTTTTTATATCAACAACCCCACCGGTTATCTCAACCAAGAGTTTATGGCCTTGCCATACCATTTGTATATGTTATCAACACAGCACCAAGCCATTGAGGAGGTGAGACCCTTGGCTTATGGAACGGCGCTGATTTTGATTATGGTGGTTTTTATATTGAACAGCATCGCCTTTTATATACGTTATAAACACAGTAAAAATGAAGGATAGTCAGACGAAGCTTGCGGCCTCAGGAATAAATCTTTGGTTCGGATCTAAGCAGGTACTTAAGAACATCCATGTCCGTTTTGAAAAAAATAAAGTAACGGCACTCATTGGACCTTCGGGTTGTGGAAAAAGCACCTTGTTACGTTGCTTTAACAGGATGCACGACTTGACCTCCGACGCTCGTATAGAAGGAGATTTTTTGTTGGATGGTAAAAATATTTATGATGCTGATTTTCCCGTTACACAGGTTAGAAGACGTATTGGAATGGTCTTTCAAAAACCGAATCCCTTTCCAAAAAGCATTTATGAAAATATAAACTATGGTTTGAAAATTAATCAAGTGCCGAAAGAACAACGGCCAAGAATCGTTGAAAATGCGCTGAAAGAAAGTTTTATTTGGGAAGAAGTAAAAGATGATTTGCTAAGACCAGCCACCCGCTTGTCGGGTGGCCAACAGCAGCGTCTTTGTATTGCCCGGGCCGTAGCACTCCGACCGGAAGTGATTTTGATGGATGAGCCTTGTTCCGCGCTTGATCCGATAAGCACTTCGAAGATAGAAGAGCTTATTGTTAAATTGAAGGAAAATTATACCATTGTCATTGTTACCCATAACATGCAGCAAGCACAGCGTATTGCCGACAAAACAGTGTTTATGTACCTAGGCGAAATAATTGAGGAGAATAATACCATGTCGCTCTTTAATAATCCGCAACATGAACTGACTGCGAATTATGTGGGTGGCAAATTCGGATAACCTAACGGATTTAGACCGCTCCCTATACAATATGTAGATTTAAAACCGGTAGATCCATATAAAGACCATCATCCTTACTATTATTATTCATGCGGTATTAGAACCTCCTTGGACTTGGTTGAAATGAATATATTATTTTAAACCTTGTGATGTTCCGTTTGTTCTTGAAATAGGTGTATCTTCGGAAAATAAGATCGTTGTAAAATACGGAGCATTGTATACTTAATTTTAGCGCTTGATTGCATGCATAAGAAAATAGCATTTTTGACGGATACCCATCTGGGGGAACAGTTTACCTTGGATCAGGGTGTTGACGGTGTAAGAAATCTGGAAGCCGTTTTGAACGACGTCCGTTCGAAGGGAATAACGGAAGTGATTTGCGGAGGGGACATAGGAGACCCAAAGGTGAACGCACAGTTCATTAAATTATTTGATGTGCCACAGATTCGTTTCCGATTGATTCTAGGCAATCACGATAAATTTCATGAGGTGATAAAGCATTTTCAAGTCGATGCTCAATTTGTTGATAATGAGTTGTTTTATAGTGAAAAGGTAGGTCGATTCAAGTATGTTTTTATGGATTCTTCGTCCGGTAGCATTAGTCGCGGTCAACAAGAATGGTTAAAGACGCAGTTAGTAGATGAACAGCAGGTTGTTATCTTTATTCATCATCCGCTCCTTAAAGTAAACACACCTGTCGACGACGAATATCCATTAAGTGGTCGCGATACAGTAGTCGATTTATTAACGCAATCTGCATCCAAAATATACGTATGTTGCGGACACTATCACATGGCCGACTCACAGGTTTACAGAAATATTAATCAATACGTTTCGCCTGCGGTATCTTATCAGTTCGTTAAAAACGCCAGCCAAATTGAAATTGATAATAAGCGATTAGGGTACAGTATCATTGAAATAAATGATGACGATATTGCAATACACCCGGTATTCTTACGATAAACCTAACCCCTTTATACTTTAGTGCGCAACATTAGCGGCTCTATAGAGTTCTTCATATTGTTGGGAATAGATAGGTTTCATTAGATAATCTTTTACGCAAGTAAGGGATAGACTTCGTATTCTGTCCTCAATAGCAGGGGATGAACTTACGATATAAATATGCGTATTTTCTGTAAGGCAGGTCTTCCTTAATTTATCAATTAGCTGCCAGCCATTCATAATCGGAAGATTAAGATCTACCAGTAGAAGCTTAGGCATAGATAAAGAAGTTAATTCAACCGACCGAAAATACGCATAAGCGTCTATCCCATTGGTGAAACTTACCGTATCGATATCACCGGCGATTTTTTGAAATTGCTTTTTAGCCAATAACTGAAATATTGGATCGTCGTCCACAATGCATATCTTCATAATCAACCACTTGATTACAGTTAAACGTGAAAATATGTGAAAAGTTTATGTGAAATTAATTTTTATCTCTTACGAAAAAAATATAATGAACGCCGGACACACAAATGTATGCTTAATTTGTTTTTTTATCTTCTGATAGACAGTTTTTTATGTGTTGTCTATCAGAAGATGTAAGGTAAGATGTAGGATCGGATAATCCTGAAAAATAATAATCGGCTAAGGACATGGGAGGAAGGCTCAGCCACTCCATGGTGCGGGTGTCATTGAGGTCGAACAGATTATTCATGCTTGATTCTGACACAAATAAATGATCATTCAAAATGATAATGGGAATTTCAGCAACGTTATCAGATGAAACAGATAAACCAAGTTGTGCGGCAAGTTCATAGATGCTCATTTATGATTCGTAAAATAGGATTGCAAATATAGGTATATATTGTTGCAAATGAAAAAAATATCACAACATTATTGAGATATAGTTGCATAAAAAGTGTATATTTTTGTTACCATGTTGCAGGGCTTAAAAGCATTATATATTGTCATCCGAAATGGGGAAGCGATTTGTTTTGAAACGAATCTTCGGGCCTTTGTACGAAAATTTGAAGAGATCGAAGGAGAATCGAGAAATTTTGACTTCTTTTATCGGAAATTTAAAAGAGAAAGGCTTTTTAAATTAACCTTGTCGGGAAAGGAATATACCTTTCAAAAATTGTTATAGAATTGTATCGTCCATTATCATAAGTGAGCATTTCATCGTTTAATTCTTTTTTCCAATTGTTGAAAATGATATTCTTTGCCTTCTATTATAAAAGAGAAGGATTGGATTTTACCTGTTATATTTGGTTGCTCTTCCATCATTTTCTTAAATCTATCGACATGGTCTTGACTGCCGAGATAATTTTTGAAGTGTTCCCATAAATCTTCTAAACTAGATGCATAAGCAATCACCTCATCTTGATGAATGATAACAAAGAGAAACATTGAAAATTTGGTCATGGTGAAACTATTGATTACACATACAAGTTCTTCATCGTGTATTTAATTCTTACTTTCCGTTGGTTGTTACATTTTACATACAGATTCTTATACCTGCCTAAGTTTATGTAGAAATTAGGAATGATTTAAGACAATAGATGGCAAATTATACAAAGTCGCTATTGTAGGCAAAAACTTAATCTTTACACGACCTAAAGATAAATTAATTCGATTAGAAGCGCAAACAGATAAATGTCCGGTGGATCGATAAGAAGTAGTAGATGCTGCTACTTGTTTTTAAATTTTTGTCAATTGACAATTGGTTCACGATATTTGGTAGCTACCTTTATTGAATGAAAGAATTATTAGCGTATCTCGATCAATTTGGAAGACTTACGCACAAAGGGGAGCAGCTTCTAAAAGAGCTTGTAAAAGAAGTTTCGATCCATAAGGGCGCATATTTCGTTGAAGCAGGAAAAATCTGTTCGAGCCTCGGTTTTGTGCAAGAGGGGATCTTTCGGTCTTGTTATTACAACAAATTTGGAGATGATTTTACGAGGTATTTTGTCTATGAAGGTCGATTAATAGGCGATATAAATGGTTTTATTGATCGTATTGCCTCCACAGAATATATTGAAGCGATAACTGATGCACGTATTTATCTTTTGAACCGGGAAGATTTTGAGCTTTTAGATCACGAACTTCCAAATTGGTCAACCATTTTTGTAAAACTGAATGCAGCCGTGTTGGAGAACAAAATGAAAACAGCTAGCAATATGTTGGTGCAGGATGGACAAACGCGTTATTTGAACTTCCTCAATCATTATCCGGGACTGTCTAATCGTATTCCCCAATCAATGTTGGCTTCCTACCTTGGAATAACTCCCTCCTCGTTAAGTCGTATCCGAAGAAATATATCCTAAACGAAAGCATTCTTGTCAAATGGCAATGGGAATTTAAAAATTAGCGATCAAATTTGGATCATAATTATTTAATTCGTCAAAAATGAAAGCAGATGTTGTTTTAGGTCTTCAGTGGGGAGACGAAGGTAAAGGTAAAATCGTTGATGTTCTGTGTGACCGGTATCAAGTGGTGGCCCGATATCACGGTGGATCAAATGCCGGACATACCCTGGAATTTAATGGACAGAAGGTGGTGCTTAGCGTTCTACCGTCCGGAATTTTTAACCGAAAAATTCGTAATGTAATTGGCAGCGGTGTTGTATTGGATGTGGCTGCATTACGGCGCGAGCTGAATGCACTCGAGTCCTTGGGGCACCAGATCATCGATTGGCAGAATCTGCTTATTTCGAAAAAAGCACATTTGGTTTTGCCGACACATTGCCTTCTGGATCGCTTTGCAGAGGAGCGCTTAGGAGAACGGAAAATTGGATCCACTCAGAAAGGGATTGCTCCAGCCTATGCGGACAAAATTCTTCGCAAAGGTATTCGTGTTGGTGATCTCTTGCAACCCGACTTTGCGCTACGCTGTCGAAAATTGATGGAGGACCATGCTAAACAACTGCAGGTATTGTTTTCAGAAGAAATTGACCTGGAAACACTTTATCAAAAGTTTATGGAAAACATCAATATTTTACGCCAATTCACCCTTATCGATACCGAACCCGTACTCCAGGAAATTTTAAATAGCGGAGGCCGGATATTAGCGGAAGGAGCTCAGGCGACTCTACTGGATTTAGATCATGGCTCTTACCCTTTCGCGACTTCCTCTAGTACGCTTTCCGGGGGTGCCTGTGTGGGCTTGGGAATCGCTCCGCAGCGAATAGGAGAGGTATACGGGGTCTTTAAAGCGTATTGCACTCGTGTTGGAAATGGGCCCTTTCCAACCGAAATAAAAAATGGAGACACCAAAAAATTAAGGGAATTAGGTAATGAATTCGGTGCTGTAACCAAAAGGCCGCGAAGAACGGGGTGGTTGGATCTCCCTGCCTTGAAATATGCAATTATGCTGAACGGTGTCACTAAATTGATCATTACCAAGGTGGATGTTCTCAGCGCCATGGAAACTGTTCAGGTCTGTACACATTATTTGGTAGATGGCAAACGAATGGATCTCGTGTCAACCTGGGTGGACAGTGATAAGGCAACACCTGTTTTTAAAGAATTTAAAAGTTGGGGCAATGTAAACGGGATCCGTGAAAAATCACAATTGCCGGTGACCTTAATAGACTATGTTACATTTTTGGAGAAAGAGCTCGGGATACCAATTGTCTATGTCTCCGTTGGTCCGGATAGAACGCAGATGGTCGAAAGATAAAAGTACGATTTCTTCATTTTCGAATTTCGTATATTAGCCTCGCACGTGTTAAACGGGCTTTCAAGAATTCAAAACACGATCGATGCGATATATCCTATTCATAGTAATGTCTCTTTATTTTCAAACTACTTTCGCGCAAAGCCTTTTAAAGGGAGCGTTGGATGGAACGAGACCGGGGAAAGAAAACCTCAGTTTACGAGTTGATAACCATAAGGATAGCTTGCTTGCTTTGCCTATATCGGTAATGAGAGGAGCAAAATCCGGACCAATCTTCACAATCGTTGCTGGTATACATGGCTTTGAATATCCGCCTATTATTGCTGTTCAGGAGCTGATGAAGGAAATAGATACAAAGCAATTGACAGGCACCCTTATCATTATTCCGGTTGCGAACACTGCTTCTTTCTACCGTAGATCACCCTTTGTCAATCCGATAGATCATAAGAATCTTAATAAATCCTTCCCGGGTAAATACGATGGCACCGCTACGGAGCGTTTAGCGCATCTAATTAGTCAGCAGGTTATCCCCAACAGTGATGTTTTTCTCGATATTCACGGCGGTGATGCAAATGAAGACTTGTTACCTTTTGTTTGTTATTATGACCGTCGGGATAAAGCAGAGCAAACGAGGGTGGCAAAGCGATTAGCAGAAGCAAGCGACTTCGAGCATATCGTATCATATCCATACACTATTAGCGACGATGAAGCGGCACTTTATGCATTTAAACAAGCTGTTCAAGATGGAAGAATCGCATTGAGTATCGAATGTGGCAAACTGGGAACGGTACAGGTCAGTGCGGTAAAGAAGATAAAGCAAGCCGTATACAATTGTTTAAAAGAAATGGACATGTACACGGATGCAACAAAATCAGACCTTACCCGGACCAAGGTGCACTATAACCGGCAAGAATATATCAACTCACATGCCCAAGGCATTTTCTATAGGACCTTGCTTGCAGGGGATCGGGTTACCAAGGGACAACAGCTGGGGTATATCACGGATGTTTTCGGAAATAAATTGCAGGATGTTATTGCAGGGGTGCCGGGTGTTATTCTATATAAAGTAGGAACGCCCCCGGTTAATAAGGGTGAAACACTTTTCTGTGTCGCATATTCCGAGTAACGGAAATGCTGATTACGACCAACTTATAATTTGTTTATAAGATTTCCTGTGTACGGAGGTTCAGCTGCCAAAATTGCGGCGTCCTATGGATAACGGTTTGCCCATGGGAGGCACAGTTAAAGGCTTTACTATATAGTGCGACTAGGTTGTCCGTCTGAAAAAAAACATATCTATTTGGTGGATTTTTATTAGTTTAGCAAAAAGGTTCGTAGGGTCCTGAGGTTTAGTGATGTAAAAAGCCGATAAAATGATATGCAAAGACGTCCACTGAAGAAAGGAGCGATGAATGCCTAATACTGATTATGATGCAGTAGTAGTTGGCTCAGGCCCTAACGGTTTAGCCGCCGCTATTTTATTGCAACAACAAGGCTTAAATGTGTTGATTATTGAAGGCAAGGACGTTATCGGAGGTGGTATGCGTAGTGCAGAATTAACATTGCCCGGTTTCATACATGACATTTGTTCGGCAGTGCATCCCATGGCAGCGGCCTCTCCATTTCTTGGTAGCTTGCCTTTGGCGGATTATGGTTTGCGTTATATCGATCCCACGGTATTAGCGGCCCATCCACTTGACGGGGGAACGGCTGCGGCCTTATACAAGGATATTGGACAAACTGCGGAGACTTTAGGTATAGACCGAGTATATTATTCGGACTTGATTGAACCGCTGGTAACTTCGTGGCCGGATATTGTAAATGATTTATTAGGGCCGTTCGGTTTTCCTAAACACCCATGGAAATACTTAGGGTTTGGTTTAAAGGCGGGACTTCCAGCTACCTTGTTTTCAAAACGCTTTAAAGGGAAAGAGTTAAAAGCTTTATTTGCAGGTATGGCTGCGCACAGCCTCTTAAATCTTGACCAACTCACTACGTCTGCAATTGCCTTGGTACTTACAATGGCAGGCCATCGCAGCGGTTGGCCAATTGTAGAGGGAGGAAGTCAGCAGTTGGCGCAAAGCATGGCAGCTTATTTTTGCGCATTGGGTGGTAAGATTGAAACAGGTATTTGGATTCGGTCGCTTGCACAATTACCCAAAGCACGTGCTGTTTTTTTTGATATATCGCCCAAACAGCTACTAGCTATTGCAGGGCACCGTTTTACCTCTTTGTATCGCAAGCAACTAAGTCGTTACCGTTATGGTGCAGGTCTCTTCAAGATCGATTGGGCCTTGAGTGAACCTGTTCCGTTTATCGCTGAATCGTGTAGGCAGGCAGGAACTATACATATCGGTAACACTTTTGAAGAAATTGCATTTTCAGAGAAACTGGTGGCTCAAGGTAGACATCCCGAAAAACCTTTTGTGCTGTTTGCACAGCAGAGCTTGTTCGACGCTTCACGTGCGCCAAAGGGAAAGCAGGTAGGGTGGGGGTATTGTCATGTGCCTAATGGTTCGACAAAAGATATGACGGAGCAGATAGAAAATCAGGTAGAACGGTACGCTCCTGGATTTCGTGACCTTATCTTGGCCCGTCATATTACCAATACGGAAGACCTTGAAAATTATAATCCAAACTATATAGGTGGAGATGTAAATGGTGGTGCGTTGGATTTGAGGCAACTTTTTACACGCCCTGCACTCCGTTTTTCACCTTATCGTACTTCTGCCAAAGGACTTTATATCTGTTCTGCTTCAACACCGCCTGGAGGAGGAGTGCATGGAATGGGCGGTTTCCATGCGGCTAAACAAGCACTGAAGGATATTTTCAACATAACGATTTAGTCCACAAGTGAAAGATAGAACTGTTTTTGTAAAAAAAGTATATAAAAAAGGTAGATATTATATTCTTTTCAATTTTTTTGTAACTTTGGCTCGAAGATGCGCATCTTGATTTTAAATTAGAACGATTATGAAGATAAAGAATTTACATGCTTTCGTTTTTCGATGTTGATTTGGAGACCAAAATATAAATAAACTATAGGATTTTAATCATTGATCATGATCAATTGGCGTTGCGTGATCAAGCTTTGTAACTTAACCCATTTTTTATGCAAATTCAAAAGAGGAGGGCACAATCCGTGCCATCTCTCCTTTCATTACTTTTTATCATCTTTTTTACGGAACAGTTAGTTGCCCAGCAAACTAAACCGCTTATCAATTCTACACTTCAGGGGCAAGTGCTCGATTCAATAACAAAAGAACCATTGCCGGGTGCATTGGTACACATAGAAGGCACTACGCATAGTGTATCCACGGACGAGGAAGGAAAATTTGGCTTTGTTACGGGACAAATATTTCCTTATACACTTGAAATCTCTTATATCGGTTATGAAAAGAAAAAAATAATCGCATCAGAAGCGAAGATTGAAATTTTGCTCAAGCCAGGGTTCAATCAGTTAAACGATGTAGTGGTAGTAGGTTATACTACACAACAGCGGAAAAACTTAATCGGTTCGGTTACGAAAGTGAATCCTGCTGAGAGTAAGGATATTCCGGCAGGTGGTTTTGATGCGCAATTGCAGGGTAAAGTATCGGGCGTTCAAATTTCCAGCAACACAGGTGTACCTGGGGAAGCTGTAAATATACGTTTACGGGGGGCAACCTCCATCAATGCCAGCAATGATCCCTTATATGTTATCGACGGGGTATTTTTAAATACCAACAGTTTACAAACTGTTAATACAGGAGGTAAGGCAACATCTCCTATAGCCGATATCAATCCGGCAGATATAGAAAGTATTGAGGTTTTAAAAGATGCAGAAGCAACGGCGCTCTATGGTTCCCGTGGTGCAAATGGCGTTATTATTATTACAACCAAACGAGGTAATTTTAATCAGAAACCGAAGGTGGCACTCAATCTTTCACAGGGAATAGCAAAGGCAGCGAAACTTTGGGAGCTAACAACCGGGCCTGAGCATGCTACGCTGGTAAATGAATACTATCGAAATATTGGTCAACCGGAGCCCTTTCGTCCGGTAACGGAAGTGATAAATGGCATTGCAGGCAGAGGTTTGCCGGAAGAGCAGCAAACCTATGATCGCCTTGGTGAGGCTTTTCGTACGGCAGCATTAACCAATGTCGATCTGTCAATCAGCGGAGGCGCTATCGGGACCCGTTATTATATTGGTGGGGGATACAATCGACAGGAATCCATTCTCAAACCCATCAGTTTTGACCGGCTTAGCTTTAAGGTGAACCTCGATCAAAAAATCAGTGATCGTGTCCAGATAGGAACCAGTAATACCATCGGCCGAACCGGAAGAAATCAAGCTCGTGCAGGTGATGGCCCTCAGGGCGGTTTATTACAGGCAGCCTTACATACTCCTACTTACCTTTCCCCTTATAATGATCAGGGGGTGTTGGTTGGCAGAGCTGGATTTGACAACCTGACGCTATTATTGGAAAATTATGACGTACATAGCACCAGTTTGCGTTATATCGGAAATTTGTATGCAGATATTCAGCTGTCGTCCGACTTAAAATTCCGTTCGACTTTCAGCTTGGATTATAACAATTACGATGAAAGCGAATATTGGAACAACTTACTTATTGCCGGTAGTCCGAACGGTTTAGCCACCTCGGCTATCGGACAGTCTACCACGTGGATCAATGAACAAACCATAACCTATCGAAAAAAAGTCAATCAAAGGCATGATTTTGGTATATTGGTAGGTAATACCTTACAAGGTTCAACCCTTAAGCGCACTTCGGCGACAGGCAGGGGGTTTGCCAGTAACGACTTTAAATTGATCTCTTCAGCTGCAACCACTACAAGCAGTCAAGATTGGGAGAAATACAACCTGGCTTCTTTTTTTGGTCGAATCGATTATGCTTTTGACGATAAATATTTGATCGATTTTTCTCTGCGTGCCGACGGCTCTTCGCGTTTCGGGTCTGCTGACCTGTGGGGCTATTTTCCTGCGGTAGGTGCAGCCTGGCGTATCAAACGTGAGAATTTCTTAAAGAACCTCGCTTATTTAGATGACCTCAAAATTCGTGCAAGTTATGGTAGCACCGGAAATCAGAACGGTATCGGTGCTTTTGCAGCGCGCAGACTTTGGTCGGGCATCGGCTCTTCTTATCAAGGGATTCCAGGGATCGCACCTGAGCAATTAGCAAACAGCGAGCTCCGCTGGGAACGGACCGACCAATTGAATATTGGACTGGATGCAACCTTGTTCAAACAGGCACTGGACATCTCGTTCAATTGGTATCGTAAATATACGAAAGATGGTTTACTTCCGGTTACGCTAGCAGCCACAACCGGTTATGACAGTTATACGAGTAACGCAGCGGAAATCAGTAACAAGGGACTGGAGCTGGCATTGGTCAGTCGGAATATCCGAAAAACGGATTTCTCCTGGCAAAGTTCCTTTAATATTGCGCGAAACGTAAATAAAATAGAAAAGCTGGAGAATTCCTTAAACTACGGTAGCCGTGATCTCATCCTTTTTCAAGAAGGGCACCCACTATATTCCTTTTGGGTTTATAATCAATTATATGTAGATCCGCAAACAGGGGATGTGGTTTATGAGGACGTAAATGAAGATGGTAGGATTACAGTAGCTGATCGGAAAATTATGGGCAGTATTTGGCCGGATTTTTATGGCGGCCTAACCAACAATTTCACCTTTAAAGGTTTCGACGCAAATATCTTCTTCGTATTCTCTTACGGCAATGAGATCTATAACCATAATCGATTTTTCGGGGAAGCGGGGGGCGCGCGTGACGCAGCTCGGGTCATCTTTGCCTCCAACTTAGACAGATGGCAGCAGCCCGGTGATATAACGGATGTGCCCCGATCGGATGGTGTAAATGTGAATAACTACAAAGATGGTGGCAGCAGGTGGTTGGAAGATGGTTCATACCTACGTTTGCGGTCGCTTACTATCGGTTATACCTTGCCGAAGCATGTAACAGATCGCTGGCATTTGGATCGTTTACGCTTCTATTTGCAAGGGAATAATTTGTTTACCTGGACTAAGTACAGCGGTTTGGATCCGGAAGCTGCTGCTAGCAGCGATCCAAATGAGCAGGGTATTGACTTGGGAACACCTCCGCAACCAAGGAGCTTTCAACTGGGGATTAATTTAACGCTTTAATGGATTTTTTCATGACGACATTAAAAAATACAACTTTTGTTGCCTTTATCATGACTATGGTTTCCTGCAGTAAATTTTTAGATGTTGAACCAAAGGCTTCTATTTCAGGCGAAAATATTATTGTAGACGAAACTTCTGCAAATGCCGCTTTGAATGGTGTGTATAGTGCATTGCGAACTTATTACAGTGTCGACTTCCAGTCAATTGCTTATCTATCCGGCGATAATATTCAGTGGACAGGTTCGCAATCGCAGGTGCAGGAATTTATAAACCATCAAGTGAATGCAGAGAACGCAACAATCACGAATACCTGGAAGGAAATTTATGTAGCCGTCAACAGAGCAAATCAAGTAATTAAAAACGTAAATGAGTTGGCAGCCAACGTTATTAGTGAAGATGTACGAAAGCGAATTGCCGGCGAAGCTTACTTTATTCGGGCGCTTGCCTATTTCGACTTGGCTCGTACTTGGGGTGGTGTTCCGCTGATTACTGAACCTACGGCCGGTCCTACCGACAACGTGGGTATTGCACGTAGTTCAATAGAGGAGACTTATAATCTGGTTCTGGCTGATCTGAATCGAGCAGAGGAATTACTGCAGGAGACTACCAACCGATTCCAGGCTACAAAGAAAACGGTTCGGGCCTTGAAAGCTCGTTATTTTCTTTATCGGGAAAATTGGCAACAGGCAGCAGACTATGCTAGCCTCTTAATCGACGATCAAGCTAATTATAGCTTATTAAATCCCTATTATTCCTTTTTTGCGGACGGAGTGACTGGAACCCGTGAGTCGGTCTTTGAAATTTTTTACAATGCCAATGAGGTGAATCCTCATCGTGGGCAATGGCAGCCACAACAAAATGGAGGGACACGTCAATGGGCGCCCAATAACACGTTCGTGAATTTAGTGAACGATCCAACAATAGGTGGTTCGCGCAGTGCGCTTGTGGCGAAAGACAATCAGAACAGATGGTATGGTAATCTTTATTACCGTAGCCCTGCCACCGATCCCACCTATGTCATTAGGATAGCTGAATTGTACTTAATCCGCGCGGAAGCTAATGCACAGCTCGGAAAACTGGAAGAAGCAGTTCGTGATTTAAATGCAATACGGAACCGTGCCGGTGTACCGCAAACGGCTGTAGGTACGCAAAATGAGCTTTTACTGGCTATTGAAAATGAGCGACGGTTAGAGTTTGGTTTGGAAGCCCATAGATGGTTTGATTTGGTACGAACAGGCAGGGCACAGACCGTGCTTAATATCAGTGATACTAATCGTTTATTGATGCCCTTGCCAGCCGAACAGATTTTAGTAGACAGCGCGCTAGAACAAAATCCGGGATATTAAAATAAGATATAGTATGGCAAATTCAACTACTGAGAAACCATCGTACTGGAGTAGCTTTGAAAAGATTATTTTTCGTTTCTTTTTGATCTATTTACTACTTCAAGCTTTACCGTTGGATTGGAAGTATTGGGCAAATATTTTCAAAATCGATTGGTTTCACCCAACTTTAACCGATCTGTTCAATATAAGTCGGTATACGCCCCAACTGTTATCTTCTTATATGGCAGGCGATTATTGGGGTTTGAATACCTTTGCTGATTGGTCAATTTTAGCATTGATTGCGCTTATTGGTACGCTAGCGTGGAGTGTTTTTGATCGTGGTACGCCACGCGCGTATGATCGCTGGTACTATTTTCTTCGCGTAATTTTACGTTATCGCCTGGCTTTGGGTGTCATTGCTTACGGCTATTTAAAACTATTTCCTTTGCAATCTCCTCCACCAACACTGAGTGATTTGAATACCCCTTATGGTGATCTGTCAGCCTGGAAAATTTTTTCGCTTAGTTTGGGTGTAGCCCCCTCTTTTGAAAGTTTTTTGGGCTTTGTGGAAATCCTAGCCGGACTGCTCTTATTATATCGAAAAACTGTATTCATCGCAACTTTCATTATCCTTAGCTTTACAGGAAATGTGTTTCTTTCCAATTTGGCTTATGAAGGGGGAGAGGCAACATATAGCTTATACCTCATTCAATTTGCCCTTGTTTTGCTGGCCTATGATGCGCCTCGTCTGTATACGTTACTCACGCTTGAACGCGCTGCAGTACCCGCCCGATTCAAACCCGAATATGTAACAAATTACAGATCTATTGGAAGAATGGTGTTAAAACTCGGCTTTTTATTGTTTTTTGTCGTACTCTATGGGCAACGAGCTTATACGCTATATCGAATGGGGGGCTATCAATTTTCTTCCCGTTCCGGTTTATTAAGGGAAGGCTTTTATGATGTAAGTTCTTTTGTATACGATGGAAAGGAACTTCCGTATATCGACAAAAGCAGTTTACGTTGGCTAAATGTGGTTGTGGAAAAATGGCCAACCCTTAGTATACAAACGGCAGTTGGACTGAAGCCCGACACACATAACGTCGAAGTAATACATCGCAATGACGAAGATAAGGCCTATGAATTTGCCGGTAATGGTGCTAGGCGCTACTATCGTTGTGAAAAAAACGATGGAGGAGGACTTACCCTGAATGCCCTACAAAACCATAACGAATTGACGAAATTTTCTTTTTCAACGATCTTCTTTTCGGATAGCACCATCCGGTTGATTGGAAAGGATGCTGCTCAAAAAGTGATCGATATACACTTGCGCAAAATAGATAAGAAATACCTATTAAAGGAAGCGAAGAAAGTGGGCAGACGCAGCCAACTCATATTATAAATTTTAAAAGCCATGGATTCATCAATTGTTTCACCTATTCATTCTTCGATTTCAGAAGAAGCTGTCCAAAATGCAGTGAGCCCTAGTGGCCATGTTTGGAACAAGGGGCAGAAGTTCGGTTTCCGATTGCTGTTTTTGTTTTTTGTTCTCATGTCTATTCCTTGGAATATCCGTTGGTATACAGATCTATTTGCAATTGATTGGACGAGTCTCCACTATCGTGACTTATATGACATTGCGCGGTTTCAACCTTCTTTCCCTATGTTAACTAAGTGGCTTCCCGAGTGGTATGGCTATAATGACTGGATTATCGTATTGTTGTTTTCCTTAATTGGTGCGCTATTATGGAGCGCAGTTGACAAAAAGGCAAGGGATTATCGTAAATTGTATTACTGGTTAATGGTCGTTGCTCGTTATCGCGCCGGAATCGGTATCATCGGTTTTGCCTTCACAAAAGTGCTCCCGGTTCAAATGCCTTATCCGTCAGAAGGCTTGTTGAATACAAATTTTGGTGATTTGACGCCACAAAAAATCTACTGGTTATCTATCGGTATTGTACCCTGGTATCAGGTGTTTGCAGGTATTGTAGAATTGTTGGCCGGTAGTTTGTTGTTTTTTAGAAAAACAACTTTTTACGGAGCAGCCCTGCTGGTCGGTGCACTAGGCAGCATTACTTTTGTAAATTTTGCTTATGACGGAGGTGTGCATATTTATGCTTCTTATTTCGTGCTCTTTGGCTCATTTATTCTGAGCTATTATGTGCCTGATATCTATCGCTTAATGATTTTGGAACAAGTAACCGTGCCAAGACATTACTACCCTAAATTTCGAAGAAATTGGCAGCATATTGTCCGTTTCGGTTTAAAGACAGTGGTCCTCGTTTTGTTCTTAGGCGTACTGTTTTATGTGCAACTGCTCAATTTTTGGTATGATCCTTATAAGCAACCGTCATCTCCGGGCGTTGCAAAACTCCGAGGCTATTATCAGGTTGATGAATTTTATCTAAATGGCAAGTTAATTCCTTTTAATCCAAATGACTCATTACGGTGGCAGGATTTAACCTTCGAGAAGTGGAGTAGCTTAACCTTTAAAGTTAATAAGGCGCAACCATTGGATTTATCCAATGGGGGTGGTAGCCCGATCCGCGATGTGGATCGTACCTTCGAGATTGCCGGTGTTGCTGGTGGGCGCCGGGTTTATCACTATTATGCAGATACGATTACGCAAACGCTTTATCTGGAAGATAAGAATATTGCTGCGGCACGCTTCCCTGCAAGCGTTAAAAGACGAAATGTTGACTATCCAAATAGGCAAGGAGCCGGGCAGACTGCGATTGATGATATTTATCCAGCGGATTGGATAAGTTCTACGGCTTGGCAGCATATTGGAAAGGAAGATCAAATGATCGACCCACGAGGGGCAACGGCTAGAAGATCCAGAGACTTCGCCAAAGCACCGCTCCCCCTTATTCGAAATAAAATGGTCTTGCAATATAGGACGAGTGATAATGGCTCGACGGTGGTTCTAGAGGGATTAAATGAGTTGCGAGATTCCATTAAAGTGGTATTAAAGCGTCAGCATCGGAATTATATTTTAACCAAAAGCACCTTGGACGCAGGATCCTATGATCGTAAAGAATAAATTGTATACAGCCATTCTATTTTTCATAGGTACTTTTTGGAGCTGCCAACCATCACCTAAAGATGTAGCTATTCGTCCACGAGAGGAAAACTACCCGGAAAGTTTTGGTTTTGGAAGGATAGTAAAAGAAAATGAAATTACCCAATTCGCAATTTCGGTTGCTCCGAATGGTAAGGGATTACCAGCAGGCAACGGAAATGCAAAAGAAGGAGCGCTAATTTATCAACAGAAATGTGCTTCTTGCCATGGCACAGAAGGAGAGGGAAACCCTTACGATCGCTTAGTCGGCGATAGTACCGTAAAGGAAAAAACCATCGGAAATTACTGGCCCTATGCTACTACCTTGTTCGACTATATAAGGAGAGCAATGCCTTATAATGAACCGGGCTCGCTTACTAATGATGAAGTTTATCATTTGACGGCTTATTTATTGTCGGCCAATTCATTAATTGCGGATACACTGCACATTAACTCGATTACTTTGCCTAAAGTAAAAATGCCTAATAGATACAAATTTATTTCGGATGATAGGCGTGATGGGCCAATGATTAAGTGAATATGAAAGAGGATAACAAAATAATAAATACGCGGGCAGCTGATAACTTATCCAACTTAAAAATGAATCGGCGAAGTATGTTAAAGGGTACCGCAGCGCTCGGTTTGGTATTGGTTGAAGACTCTTTGGGCCGGGTTACGCAAGTGGCAAGGCAAACACTCCCGGCACCGATAACCAACCCTACTAAAATTCAAGGAGCGCCTCCCGGTATCTTAGGCACGCGTTCAGTTTTTGAGAAACCGGTTAAATTGCCATCTTTTACTTCGGCGAGAACCCCTTTGCAAGACCTGTATGGAACAATTACACCTGCCGACTTGCACTTTGAGCGAGATCACGCAGGTGTGCCGTTTATTGACCCCTCCAAGCATGACCTGCTTATTCATGGGATGGTTGAAAAAACAATGTCGTTTACCCTAGAGGATATCAAGCGTTTTCCTGTATTTACGCGCATCTGCTTTATTGAATGTTCAGGAAATTTTCGGACCGGAAAGACGACGTTGACACCACAGGAAATTTGCGGATTGACCAGTCAAAGTGAGTGGACCGGCGTTATGCTGTCGACACTTTTTCGAGAAGTTGGCATCAAGAGTAAAGCTAGTTGGTTTATTGCAGAAGGAGGGGATGCGGCTTTGATGACACGAAGTATTCCTTTAAACAAGGCATTTGATGATGCCATGATTGTGTATGCACAGAATGGAGAGGCTATACGGCCTGAGCAAGGTTATCCCCTGCGACTGTTATTGCCCGGATGGGAAGGTAATACGCAAATTAAGTGGTTAAAACGAATTGAATTGACCGATCAGCCTTATATGACACGCGAAGAGACATCGAAGTATACAGAACCTATAGCCGGTGGAAAAATCAGGCAGTTTAGTTTCGTCATGGATGCACGCTCTATCATTACATTTCCATCTTATCCGTTGCAAATCTCCAGGGGATGGGTTGAAATTAGAGGAATTGCTTGGAGCGGGAGAGGCAGGATCCGGCGGGTAGAGGTAAGTGTGGATGCGGGAAGGTCTTGGCAGGAAGCTTCACTACAGGAACCGATTTTACGTAAGGCCCATACTGCATTTCGATATTTGTGGCATTGGAATGGCAGAGCAACATTGATCATGAGCAGAGCCATAGATGAAACAGGATACCGGCAGCCGAGTTATCGTGAGTTAGTTAAAGCAAGGGAAAGCAAGGGTGGATATCATTTCAATCCGATCACCGTTTGGGAAATCAACGGAAACGGAGAGGTGTTTCTTGTTAATGATCACTAATAATTGAAAAAAGAATGAATTTAATTAGTAGTTAATTTGCGAATTGCTTCTCAAGTGCTATTTTTGTGGACTATGGCGAAACGCATCCTTATCCTAGACGACGATAAAGACATTTTATATTTTTGTTCCATCATTAGTGAGGAATTAGGGCTTGAAGTAGAAACAAGCAATACAACGGAGGATATTGTTTCGCAAGTCCAAGCGAAATCGCCGGATATCATTCTTTTGGACAATTGGATGCCTGGGCCGGGTGGATTAAAGTCTATTGCCTTATTAAAGGGGGACGTCCGGTTTAAGCATATTCCAATCATTTTCTTTTCAGCTAATAACGATTTTGATAAAATAGCACAAAATTCACAAGCTGATGTTTACCTAAAGAAGCCTTTTGATGTTGAACAGTTAGAGCGAGTAATTTTGCAATACCTGAAAAATTGACGTTTTTAGCTGAATGATGCTAATTTAATGACCGTATTTGAAGTTGCCGCTCTCACGATATGTTTCTTCTACCAAATTAAATGCGATATTGTGCCCAATTTCTTTGAATTAATCCTTTAGTAAGTTGCTGCTGACCACGTGTACTTGACTGGAAGCTGGAACTGTCCGATTTAGGATCACCTTTTAGTAAACTTTTTAACGTTACGAAGATAGCTACGATCCAAACAACTAAGCCCATGTTGACTTTTGCTGAATAGGATTCCCCATACAATGGCGATGGCTGAAGGAAGTAAAAAGTTATTCGTAAGGCAATTATAATAGCAACGCAGCTGAAAATGACGGGTTTTAGCTTATTAACAGAAAAAAACTTCGTTATTTTTTTGTATAGCCACGAAAAGTCAACAAAAATTAAGTACAATAGACTTTGACTCATAAACGGAATATTCAAAAACAGTGTATTGCCTAAATGGAAGAAGCACGCTATAAGTAACCATAATCGCCAAGCTCGCTTTGAATGTAAGAGAAAGAAAATCGGAGAGAGCTCAAAAATCACAGCAGCATAGTCCATCGATTCCAAAAGAAGAGGTGGAAAACTAGCAACATATGTTGATAATAAGTAATTACGGCCTTGATCTGAAATTCCACGTTGCGACCAGCCCAAAAAGCCATTGGTTGACAGATCGAAATCTACCCATGCAAGTGCTTTACCTGCCCCCGCCGTGAACATTGCGAAGCAGATAAATACACTAAGAACGGCTAATGCCATATTGGTCCATTCGGTTTTTAAGGCTTTGTCCGGCCAAAGAGCTAAGTCGCAACCCCAATTTGAAAAAGTCATGCATAATAGTAAGGCATAAATTAAGTTTTCGTGATCCACTTTGCCAAATGAATATTGAAAACTAAGCCCTAACAGGCAGGCAGCCAAAAAGAAAATAGAACCTATTCGTGCTTTAATCCCTAACGTAATGGAAATCAAACCAAGAAGTATGATAATATCGATCGATTGAAAAAAAACAGTATTTGGAAAACTGTTGAATAGATTGCTGAGACATAAAGGAGGAGGCGAAAATAGCGCTTTGGGAACGCTGGCAATCCACGCGAAATTTGGTGTGTTCACAAATAGGAAAAATAACCCAAATATAATTCTAAAGGCACATAGCGATTTAATGCCGAGCTGCGTAGTGTTGAAAATACGACTCCATAAAAGAATATGGATAGATTCAGTCCAAGTTAATAATGCTTTCATAAGAATTGTTTTTTAAGTCTGATAAATGGCCCGCGGTTTTTCCACGTCTTGTCGTCTGCACGACCTTAACTGCCGAACTTTCGAACTCCTCTGTTATTAACCAATCCCTTAGCCATCTTTTAACGGCGATTATATCCTCTGTATTTGCATTTCTAGGTTTAAGTCTTTTCTTCAGTTTTCCAATTAAACCCGATGAACGTAATGTATCAATGGAATTTTTTTTTAACCCGAATGCTTGAAGTATAATAGGCTTATGGTATTGAGTGGGGATTGGAGCGAGTAAAGTCTTTGTATCGATTTTTTCCCATTCCCCTGATTTTTTCTGACCATATAAGCTTATGTCTTTAATTACCCTTTCCTCGGGATTGACAGGTACTTTTATAGCTCCGGTCGGCAACATTACTGCAGGAAAGATTTCGCCATTATGTCCCCACTTTTCCCTGAGCAGAAATGGGACTATAAGTATAAGCATAAGCCATAATGTAAATTTCATTTTAATCATAATTTAAAAATAATTGGTTTATGTCTAATGGATGTTGGGAAAATAAATAAAAAGGACAGTGGATTAATGTTTTTATGCCATTATCCTTTTGTGAATCTATAACTTCACTTATAAAGTCATAACTCTGAAAATGTTATAAAAAAATATGTTTATTGTATCATGCTTGTAGATTTAGTGTCGCTAATAACCTGGATAAAATTAGGTCAAATTTCTGATGTTTGGTATATCGGTTTGACTATCAACGATTGAATGGGGAATTTTGTGAAGTTATTTCATGACTTCGCAAATGTGAAATCGTCATTTTCCTTTTAAGAAGGAGCGTGCCGGTCGACTCGAATTTTGTTTGATTAATGTGATTATTAGTTTTAGATTTTAATATGAGCTAATTGATTGTATATAAAATGAGCAAGCGTAATTTGTTTTTGCGTAAATGTAACATATCTGCACAGGGCCTGTTTCTGATATATCCAAAACTTCACGCGAGTTCGTGGTGCGCTAACGAATATAGGGAAACATCCACGGATAGAGTTATTTAGGTTCAATGCCAATCATTAATTCAACGGGAGATGTAGAACTGATTTAACCGAGTTATCTTCGCTTAGTGGATCTCCAAGTTCGCCATCTATTACTAAATAGCCGAGACCATTCCTGTAGCAATAATCTTCTGCCTCATCCCAGTTCTGGGCTAATATATTCGGCCCGATAAACATTTGTATTTCCTGCGTGTCAGGATTGATCGCCTGAAGGTGTGTAGTGAAGGTTTTCATATATTAATTGAGATCGCAACAATCCCTATATGTTCGCATTTTTAAGACCTTATTATGGTTGATTAAATTCATAGGATCAACGTTATGAAACAATGTTCCCAGAGCAAACATAGATAAATTGCTTTTATATGCAAAAAAAAAGTGTACATAATGCGACTATTCGTGTACGATAACTTTACACAACGCTTCTTCAAGCTATCTAAGGCCATTTCTTATTGAAAATTCCTTTTCTGTGGGAACTGAATTTTTAATGAGCGATTTATCAACAACTATTTAGTTCAAGGCGTATGGAAACCTTATAGAGTCATCAGAGTAAAAGGCCCCATAAAACCATGGGAATTTGATTAAATATGAAGGGGATAAAATCTCTCTTAAAAAAGCTATTTTTATGGCGCTGCTCGACCAGGTTCTTTCAAATGCGGAATGAACCATAGTATTAGTATGGTAAGTAGAATAAATTAACTGAAACATAGGAGCTTATTTCCAATATGAAAATCATACCACTAAAAGAAGGTAACTACAGTGTCAGTAAAAATAAAGAATTTACAAAACTGAATGAATTGTCACCTGCCGCCGATCTAAAGATGGCAATTAATCCCTTTTTAGTAATTACAGATCAGGAATATCTTCTGTTAGATGTTGGCCTGGGTTTAGTGGATGATGTAAATAAGCCGCTGATACATAGCTTGTTGGAACAGGAGCAAGTAAAGCCTTCGCGAATTACGAAAATATTACTTTCTCATCTACATAAGGACCATATGGCGGGGCTCGGTAGAATGGAAGAGGGAAGGTTTGTACCCAATTTTCCGGAAGCGAAGATTTTTTTGCAGAAACGTGAATTGGCTTTTGCCTTGGAACAGAAGGATGTTCCATCTTACAATCCCCGACTGCTTGAAAAATTAGCTGAATTACCAAACCTGATTTTTATGGAGGACGGTGAGGGGATGATCAGTAATGAAATCTCTTATCAGGTAACTGGTGGACATTCTCCTTTTCATCAAGTTTTTTGGATACGAGAACAGAGACAAACAGCCTTCTATGGGGCCGATAATTTACCGCAACGTGGTTATTTAAAGTTACATATCGCCTATAAAAGTGATTATGATGGTAAAAAGGCAATGATGCTTCGTCAAGAGTGGGAACGGAAGGCCAATAAAGAGCATTGGGCCGTACTTCTATATCATGATATGAAGCTGCCGATATTGAGATTTTAGGGCGATTGAATTGGTTATACGTAATTTATATATGTTTAACCATCAAAAAAACGCGTCATTGCGAGAAAGAATGACGAAGCAATCTGCGCTTTTGACGTCTTCATGTTGCTTCACCATCGTTCCTTTGGTTCGCAATGACGACGGTCATGTACTTTTTAAACAGCTTCTTGTGTTTTAATGGATACGTTTGATCAGATACGTTGATGCTAATGGTAATTCTTCCATTTGATAAACGCCGTTTTCTCTACAAAAGCCATTTTGTTCGAAAAACGAAACGAAGGGGTTCTCCAAATATTCGTTAATCCATATAAGATCATAGGACTTCGAAACGGATACGCATTTATCTAATAATGATTCTTTTATCGCCTGTTCTTTATGGTCTTGCAAAATGCCGAAGTCGGCAATTCGGATCAGGCGCTGTTGGCTTAAATAGGTGGGTCTTTCTCCTTTGGTGGTTAAACGGGCATAACCAACCGCTTTGTCGTTCGCATATACAACGAGCCATTGATTCGATAAACTATTTATTTCGCGAATAAGCTCATCTTCATTGAAATGTTTTGATAGATAATTCTCGAGTGTTTCCGGGCTCAATAAATGTACATATTTTTCGGTGGCAATAGTGTTTGTTAATTGCATTAAGTCATTTATTCCCTGCTCCGTTCCTACGGTAAATTTAGTTATGATTCTCATTCTTGTAGCATTATGAAGTATACGAAAGTATATAACATTTCAGTAGCATCCTCGATACAGAAATACTAAGACTCTTCAGTACAGCATTTAATGAATATATTTTCCAATTGATTTTATTGCCTCAATTTTCTTAGATGAATATTTGTCCGAGAAAACGATCCTAAAATGATTTTCAAAGGCGTTGGAAAAAGAAAAAGTGTCACCGGGTGTAAACCTGATTCCTGTCTCCTCGCATTTACGATAAAATAGGTCAACATCGATATGCTTTGGCAGTTTTACCCAGAGATTATACCCCCCTTTTGGATCGCTGATTTGCGTTCCCCTTGGAAAACATTCATTTAGTAAGTCAATGGTAAATTGTGCATTTTTTGCGAGTTGTGCTCTAAAAGAACGAATATGTCGTTGATAGCTGGCATTCGATAGCAAGCGATGAACAGTTTCCTGATAAATAGGGGATACTGTACTTCCCAGAGCGAACTTAATCTGTTCGGCGCGATGCATAAAATGAGCCGTCGATAGCCATCCTAGCCGAAGCCCCGGAGCCAAGGTTTTAGCATAAGAAGAGTAGGTCATTACCGAACCACTTACGTCGAAACTCCTAATAGTTGAAGGTCGTTCTCCATTAAAAGGAAGGTCGCCATAAATATCATTCTCTATTACGATAAGCCCATTTTTTTGTGCAATGGAAAGTAGGGCCTTTTTTTCCTCATCCGTCATCATCGCTCCCGTAGGATTGTGAAAGTTGGGCGTAATGACGAGTGCCTTTACGTTGTTTTTGAGACAGGCTTTCCGTAAAAAATCGAGGTCGAATCCTATTTCGTTGGTAAAAGGAATCTCTATTACTTTTAACTTAAGCACCCTTGCAACTTCAAGAACGGAAAAGATACAAGGGCTTTCGATGGCAATGACATCATTGGTTTCGCAGACTGAACTGAGCCCAATATAAAGAGCTTGTAGGGCTCCGTCAGTAATTAGTAATTCGTCAGGCGAGATAATCGTTCGGTAAATGGCCGCATGACTGATAATTTTATGTTTTAAATCCTGTAAACCGTTTGAATCGTAATAACGCAACAGACCAGCACTTTTGTCCCTGATCACTTGCTGCATGGTGCGTAATAACAGTTTCTGAGGAATTAGGAGGTCTCCCGGAGCAGCGACATTAAACTCGGATACAGACCTCTTCAGATTTGCTGAAGTAGTATGGAAGCGATTATTTACAAATATCGGATCTCTTACAATCGGATATACGGTGTTTTCCAGGTCTGTAATCGGTTCACTTACGTAGTAGCCTTTCTTTGGAACGCTGGTCACTAATCCCTGGCTTACAAGTCGTTCATAACCGTGTTGCACAGTAGTTGTACTCAAATGGTGCATTTTTTTTAAGTCGCGTACTGAAGGCAATCTTTGCCCTGGCTGATAAATACCCTTACGAATATTTTTTTCAATGGATACAGTGAATACTTCAAATTTATACGACCTCATATAACTGTACTGCCTGTTTAAGTATATGTTGCTTTAGAAGCAAACATAACCATTTTAACTATTGGAAAACAGGACAGTACAGTTTAATATTGTCGGTACAGCTAGCTTAACTAAAGACCCTTCGAATTAATCAGCACATTTTTTATTTTAGTAGGTAACCACACTTGCATTTCACCATTGCCTCGGTTAGCCCAACAGAAATAAGGAATCGCTGTGATCGTTTGCTTGGTAACCTGAATCGATTTTCCATCACTCGATGGAGTGGCTGCCGGCAGTTTGCTTTGTAAAGTAACTACCCCGCCCAGTAGATCTTTTTGAAAGCTTGCTGTAAAATGGGCGTCCGGAGGTACGATGAAGTTCATAGCGTTATCCTGATTGTCAACTTGCTCTACACAGTAAACGAGTGGTCCGCGTTGTAGGGCAATACGATTTTTATTGGCGACGACTTGATCGTTGGCCGCAATCTTTTTTACTTCCAATGGCATTTGAATACTGACAGCATCGTTCTTGTCCCAAATTCGATCTATAACAACATAACCTTTTTCGATGTGATAAGGAACATTCTTACCATTGACTTGCAAGGTGTATTTGTTTTCCGTAGTGTCCAAAAATCGATAAGTATCGCCTGGAGCTGGTTGACCGAGCAGCCAGCCGGGTATGCGGATATGTAACGGGAACTTTCTTTTTCTATCGGGCGTTACCCGAATATTAACATCGCCCTGCCATGGATAACCGGTCTGTTGTGCTATTTCAACAGTACCTTGAGATAAAGGAATGGCAGCTTTACTGCCTACAAATAGGTTCACCCAAACCGCTTTATCTGAATGTGCATAAATATAATCGCCCAAAGATTCCACTAAACGCGCAATATTGGAAGGACAGCAAGCAGTGCCGAACCACTCGCTTCGACCGTAGCCGCCATGTGATGCGAGTGGGTTTCCATAGAAAAAACGATTGCCGCTATAGGAGAGACCGTCCAGCGCGCCATTATACAAACTTCGTTCGAGTATGTCGAAATATTTAGCTTCGCCGGTAAGTAGATTCATTCGTTGGTTCCAGAAAACCATGCCGACGGAGGCACAGGTTTCGCAATAAGCGCTGGCATTGGGAAGATCGTAATCTTGACTAAAACCTTCATTTTTTGCAGTGGACCCAATGCCTCCGGTGATATACATATTACGGTATACGACATCTTGCCAAACTGTTTGCATCGCTTGCATGTACTCGGTATTGCCTGTGGCGGCTCCCACATCAGCGGCGCCTGTATAAAGATACATTGCCCGCACCGCATGTCCTGTAATTTCCTTCTGATCTTTCAACGGCACGGCGTCTTGGCAGCGAGCCGGATCTTTTAAGTCGTCCCATGTATGGCCCTTGCCGTAACCGCGTCCTCGCTGTTGAAGAAACCAATCTGCTAACTGTAAATAGCGTTCTCTTTTGGTCGTATGATACAGCTTGACCAAAGCTAACTCGATTTCCTGGTGCCCGCTCACCCAAGGCCGGTTTTGTTGCCGAAAAGTAGAATCTATATGATCGGCAAAACGAGTAGCAACTTCCAGGAGTTTTGTTTTGCCGGTGGTATTATAATAAGCAACAGCAGCTTCGATAAGATGGCCCGCACAGTAATCTTCATGCATATCCATGTCCGTCCATCGTTTATCTAATCCATTAAGTGTATAGTACGTATTCAAATATCCATCAGGCAGCTGTGCAGCGGCTATTTTATCAATCCACTCATCGGCTTTTTGCTCTAATTGCTGATCGGGGTGGTTTTTGAGCGAATAAGCGATCGCTTCCAAGGCTTTGTAAACATCCGAATCATCGTAATAAATTCCTTCGTGTTTTTCGCCCGAATGTTGTGCCACTTTCTCGAAATTTCGAATACGGGGTGTTTTAACCTCGGTCTGCTCTATACAGACCGGAATGGTTACTTCGCTCACTGTTTTGATTTTTGGCGTCCAAAATTGATCAGTTATTTCAACCTTCGAAAAGTTGACGGGCCGTATAGGGGACAATGTCTCCTGCGCATAAGCATTTCCTATTGCGAACAGGAAGTAACTGCTGATACAAAGAATTCTTTTTCTCGTCATGATATTTTTAATTAATTACAGGGAATTGTGTGATTCGTAAGGTAGTGCAACCATAGGGAATCAAGGTGATTGGGATTTCTTCTTCCGCTGCTTCCGTAAATTGATGGGGAAGCGGGCCCGCCATGTTTTTATAGAGTTTCCACTCCGGAATTTTTTTAGCTTTGGTCTGAAGGATAATCGGTGCGCCGGATAAATTCCATGGATATTGACCGTTTGCCTTGTTCTTTATGACTTCAAAGCCGCTCTGAGGATCTGCGATCGTTTTCGATAGTAAACCGAAATTCCAATCCGATTTGGGATGCACTTCGAGGTAGTCTCCAAAATAGTCGCCGTCGTTCACTTTACGCCAATCCTCATCGATTTTCAACGCGTATACCAGCGGTCCGCGCTCTACGGCAACGGATAGTTCAGCCCAGCGACTGGTTTCAATTTGCATAGGCAAAACAAGGGTTATTTGATCTCCATTTTTCCAGAGGCGACTGATTTTTACGATGCTGCCTGGCTTAACCGCTTCATTACTTAGTTCGCCGTTTATCTTAATTTGTGCATTTTTTGCCCAATGTGGAATGCGTAGATGAAAAGGGAAACTTAAATCCTTTTTGCTATGAATGGTAAAATGAATACGCTCATCGAAAGGATAATAGGTGTCTTCGGAGATTTCGATGGGCTGTCCGTTTACTTGTGCTTTTACGTGGCTAGGACCGTACAAAAGCGCCGCTACGCCTCCGTCGGCCGTTTGATACCAGAGGTTTTGCACAAGCTTGGGCCATCCTTGGTGCATATTGGCTGTACAACAGGGATACCCCGTAAGTAATCCATAACATTGATCAGTACCTTGGTGCCCATCATCTTCGAAAAAATTACGTTTGGCGCGGGAAATCATAACTTGGTTTGCGCTTTGAAAATATTGCCGATAATTAAAGTCGTCCGTAGCTTGTGTAGGCATGGCATTATAGGCGATTTTTTCGATTCGATCGGCAAATTCCGTGTCGCCTGTAATGGTCAGCATACTTTCTAAGGAGAAGAGCATTTCGACCACCGAACAGAATTCAATACCTTGCGTAGGCGCGTTCCCATGGAGAGGTTCGTCTCCACCGTACATGCCCTGCGCTTGACCGTGAAAGATAGCGATGTCATTAAAGGCTTTTTTTACTGCTTCGATATAGGTCGAATCGGGATGCTGTTGATAATAAATAACCGGTGTTTTAATACCTTGAGCAAGATTAACACAGTGGAAGCTTTGCAACTGACCAACATGTAATTTATCGATAAGCGCTTGCTTAAATGGATAAGTATTGCCGGTGTTATATGGGTAGAGATGTTCAATACCATCCTGCTTTGTACCGTAAGCGCCTGAAAACACCTTTGTATAGGGAAAAGTCTGTTGATAAATCAGATTACCTAAATCCAATAGAAAGTTTTCGCCCGTCACATTGTACAACCAATAAACGACCATTAAATTGTCAGCTCCTCTGCGATTTCCCCAAAAAGACCATTGGTCCAAGGGATGTTGGGGAAGTTCTTGCAGCTGATATTTAAAATATTTAGTCAGCGCTTCAATAACGCGTTTATCGCCTGTAGCGCTGTAATATTGTTGGAGCACTTTTAGCATAACCATACGAGGCCACCAATCTTCTACGGGCTCTTTTTGAATACCGGGTTCGGGCTCTGGTTTTTCCGCAAGGGGTTTAGGTCCAAGATAACCGTCTTCACGCTGGTTGTTCAAAGTCCATTCAACCCAAGGTTTCACTTTGTTAATAAGAGCTTGGTCTTTCAAAATATACGCTAAAGGAAGTAAACCATCGACCCAATAGGGGCCTCTTTCCCACGCATCGCCATCGCCACCCAACCAGCCGTTTCGCGAGCCAATTACTTGCGGATAACGTGCATCCAGGTGTCCGGTAAGTCCGGCTTTCATTCGATTAAGTTGATCTGCCAGCCAACCCTTTGCTTGTATATTACCCAGCGGGAGCTCGAGATAAGGATTAGGACGTAGGGGGCTACGATTCTGTACTTGCGCCTCGCTTGCAACGCCTAGGCCGAAAGCAAGAAGAATAAAGCATATAACTTGTTTTGTTTTCATCGTTGTATGAAGCATGATGTTAGTAACCTTGGTTTTGTGTTAAATTAGGATTCGAGTTGATGGTCTGCTGCGGAATCGGGAAGATAATACGATAATCACCATTTGGTTTATGTGATAGCCAACTTTTGCTGGTAAATATGCCAAAGCGAATCATGTCGCGTCGACGGTGACCTTCCCAAGCGAATTCCCACCCGAGTTCATCAAGCATGCGTCCATATTGTATGGGTGCCGTGTTGCCTTCATCTATTATTTTATAATCTTCTACATAACCATAAGGATAACGACTGTTCTGCTGTAGCTCACTACCGGTTACATTCGCTTTTTCAGGATTATTTCTGAAAGCCCGGTTTCTTACTTGGCTAACTAACATCGCTGCTTCATCTGCGCTGCCGTTACGCAACAGGCACTCGGCCTTCATCAGCAGGATATCAGCATATCGGAAGAAAGGAAAATCATTATCTAAATTATGCATGGCCCCCATCTTGACGGTAAATTTATTCATCCGATAGCCTTCTGATTCACCGGTGTACAATCCGTCCGGAATTGCTTTTGTGAATACAAGCGGCTTGCCGGCTTGATCGTATGCACCCAGAAGTGCTGTCTTGCCATCGGCGGCAAATTGAGGCCCCATCAACCAAGTGTCGGCTAAGCGTCCGTCAACTGGATCATAGCTGTCGATAAATTGCGGTACGGCCATGGCTGAACCGGAACCCCAAGGGGTGGCTTGCATATTCGCCTTGGCTTTTAGCGAGGCGTGCCAAGAAAACATATGGAAGAGAAAACCACCGCCAACAGTTTCATTGAAGGGAACGGCAAATATAATTTCCGGAGAATTTTCATTAAAGGTGCTAAATATCTCCCTAAAGTTGGTGTTTAGACTGTATTTACCAGAGCTGATCACATCATTGCATTGTTGTATGCAATCTTGCCAAGCGGGTGCACCACTGTAAACTTCTGCATTGAGATACACATTAGCTAACAGGGATTTCGCGGCCCATTTATTAAATCGACCATAGAAAAGCTGATCACGATCTTCACTTAGTGCAGGGATGGCAGCGTTGATTTCCGAAACAATGAATTGATAAAGTTCAGCTCTCGACACTTTAGCCGGGAGCTGAGTGCTGACTGTTGTAACGAGGGGTGCATCGCCAAAATTATCACAAACGAGCCAATAAAAAAAAGCACGTATTACTCTTACTTCTGCTATGATGCTTTCTTTTGTTAATCCGTCGCTTAAGGGAATTTTGTCCGCTTCAAATAAGCTTATAATGCGATTGGCGTTGATTACACCTTTATAGAAGCTGTTCCACATGGCACTCATCTGCTCGTTTTCTGAATTCCATGTATGTAAGTGGATTCTCTTGTATATGCCACCATCATCCCAACCAGAGGCATTAGCAGGCATGACCAACTCATCCGAGGAAGTTTCCTGTACGCCCGCCCAATTGTGATGGTCGAAAAGTTCACGCATATTGGCATAGAGAATGCCGGTTGCCTGATAAGCATTGGTGTAGGTTAACTGATCATCAGTTACCTCAGTATATAAGATTTCGTCTAGGTCATTGTTGCAAGCAGAGAGCATAATGACGAATAAAAAAAACGGTATATAATATGTTAGTGTTTTCATCTTTCAAGGACTTAAAAAGTTAAGAATGCACCCAAGGTGTAACTAGTAGTAGACGGATAACGATTTTTATTATCAATACCTGGAGATAAGCCGCTAATACTTACTTCGGGATCTATCCCTTTATAACCGGTAATGGTAGCTAGGTTCGAAATCGATCCATACAGACGTACGCGCTTAATGTATTTGCCGGTAGCCGGAAGATTATAGCCCAAAGTGACATTGTCGATTTTCCAGTAGTCGCCATTTTCTATATAATAACTTACGTAATTAAGGGATTGATCATCGGCAAGTGGACGTTTGTCAAAGACGTTGTTATAGGCTGAATTGAGTAAATTACCGCGTGTAAGCATCACCGGGTTGCCATAGAACATTTCGGGCATATTCAAGATTTGGAAACCGAAGGCACCACGCATAGTAATATTCAAATCGAAATTTTTGTATACTATAGTGTTGTTCCAGCTTGCGTAATATTTCGGTAACCCATTGCCTATAATTTGCTTGTCATCGGCTTGTTGATTGGCTATGGGCTTTGGGTTGCCATCTTTACCTTCAATAATCCAATAGCCGTTCTCATCAATATCAACGGTCTTAAATCCATAGAAATTGCCTATGGGCTGACCCACTTGCACGCGATGGGTACGTTGTTGAATCGGTTCACCCGTTTCTCCGGTATCAAAGTAACCGCTAGCGAGCTGGAAGTTCTCATCAGATAAGGATAAAATCTTATTACTGTTGGTGGAAAAGTTTACGGATGTACGCCACTGAAAGTCGCCCGTTTGCAGAGGTACACCGTTCACCTGCAACTCAACTCCCTTATTCTGCATAGAGGCTGCATTCGCTTGAATCGTATTGTACAAATAGGGTGGGGTAGGTACCGGATAATCCATTAACAAATCTTTTGTGGTTCTTCTGTAGTAGTCGACCGAACCGGACAAACGGTTGTCAAAGAACCCAAAATCAAGACCCATATTTAACTCCTCTTTCTTCTCCCAACGTAGATCGGGATTCGGATTTAGCGAAGGATTCACTACCTGAATCCATTGTCCATTAACAAGACTATAGGTATCAAAGTTAACTAGGCTTAAGGATTGATACGGATCGGGTGGTTCCGTACCGGTGATGCCGAACCCTGCCCGAAATTTTAGGTTACTAAGAGCTTTGACATCTTGGAAAAAAAGCTCGCGAATGGCATTCCACCCTACTGAAACTGCCGGAAAATTACCCCATTTGCTGTTTCGTCCAAACTTAGAAGACCCCTCATGACGAATGCTGGCCATTAGTAGGTACTTTTCTTTATAATTGTAGTTTAGTCTGAAAAAATAACCGACTAACTTGTTCTCGCTTTGTAAGGAATTCTCAGGCGCTTGTCCGCGTTTTAAGGCTAATCCGGCTCCCATATTGTTATATGAAAAATCATCCGTCGGAAAATCCCAATTTTGCATCCAATAATCTTGGTAATTATTGTTTCGCCAACTGTAACCGATTAAGCCGGTAATTTCATGGTCTTTAATAATTGTATGGTAGTCAGCTGTCAATTCTAACAGATCCTCTTGCGTGCGTGTAGTGCCTCTGGAAGCGTAGCCATTTCTTCCATCTCGAATGGTTGAGAAATGCTTCTTTGTTTCGTAGTAACCCCGGGTGCTATTATAAAGATCGCGCGAAAGTAAAAGCTTTACATGGATATCTTGTGTAGGCGAATAAGTGATATTGCCAAACGTTCTGAAATTGTTGTTCTGAATGAGTCCCTGTGTTTCTTCTAAGAGCGCTACGGGATTCATATAGTCGGTTTTCTCTATCCGCTCTACCCACGTCCCGTTATCATCTTTTAGACGATCAGTCGGATTAAAAGTAAGTCCGTTTCTGTACACATCTCCTCGGAAGCTCGTACCGTCTGCGCCGGAAAAATATTTTTGTTGATAACCATTTATATTGGCATTCAATTTTAACTTACCGTCAAACATCTGATGATTAAACTCAATGCGTGGGAAAAGTACTTGGTTGTTCGACCTTTTGATAATACCTTCAAGATTTCTGTAATTTACATTAGCGATATAATTGGTTTTACTGTTTCCGCCTTTTAAACTGATATTATATACTTGTGAAATAGGTGTTTGTGTTATTTCGTCCAACCAATCGGTCTCGTAACCATAATCAGTAGCACCGGGCCTTCCCTCAGCCACCCGTTGACGGTATTGAGCAGCATCCATAAAATCCAGTCTTCTGGCAATACTTTGTGTGGTAAAATAGGTGTTGACGTCAATAGTTGCGGGTGTTTCCCCATTTACTTTTTTGGTGGTAATCAGAATAACCCCATTGGTGCCCCGTGTACCATAAATGGCTGCCGCAGAGCCATCTTTCAGGATATCGATGGACTCGATATCTTCCGGTGCAACGGTAAACAGCGTTCCAGGTACACCATCAATTAACACCAAAGGGGCACTACTGGCTAAAATAGAGGGTACTCCCCGGAGATTAACTTGAGCACTTGCAACCGGATTGGCATCGGGTGATACTACACTTAGACCGGCAACTTTACCACGAATCAGTTGTGCTGCGTCATTTACCGAACCTTGCACGAAATCTTCTGACTTAACACTGGCAATGGCGGTGGTAATTTGTTCGCGTTTTTGTGTGCCATATCCTACTACTACCACTTCATTAAGCGTATTCGCATCTTCTTTTAAGGTAATATCAATCGTGTTTTGGTTCTTAATGGGTGCTTCTTGTGTAACATAACCAATATAGCTGAATAAAAGAGTTGCATTTTCCTGAGAAATCGAGAGCTTATAAAGCCCATCTACATTGCTTGTTGTACCGGTGTTAGTACCTTTTATCTTTATACTAACGCCTTGTAGGGGTAGTCCTTTCTCGTCTCTCACTACTCCACTGACAAATTGCTGAAAGGTAGCAACGCTTTTTACTACCCGATGGATGCCTTTCAAAACAATCGTTCGTTGCATGATTTTGAATGATAGCGGTTGGTTTTCCAAGCTTTTTTTCAGTGCTTCTTCAATGGATACGTTTTTAAGATCGACGGTGATGGGGCTGGCTTTCTCTATATCCATCTTATCGAACAGAAAATGATACCCACTTTGCTGTTCAATTAACTTGAGGATCTCAGTGACGGAAGCTTCTTCCTTTTTTAAGGTTATCCCTTGACTATAACTTTTGGCACTGACCTGCATCAGGGCTAATAGTAGTATAAACGCAGTAAGTTTCATAGTCAATAATAATTGCTGCAGGAACGGCCGATCACATAGCGCGGCCTTTGAAATAAATTTCATTACTTTTGTTGTGTTTGGGTTAATAAATGTTGTCAGACCAATGTGGAAATAACTCCAAGCTTTCGGAGAGTGGTACCAGCACTCTCCGTTTTACTGTCATTCTTATTGTTTTTATTCGCTCATCATGTTTGGGTTTACGTTATTGGTTAGGCTCAAAGACGAAGCTTTGCAGTTAGTTTTTAATCAAGACTTTTCTTCCTCGTATTTCGTAATTTACGCCGGTATAGGCAAGCATATTCATCAACTCAGATAGATTGACATTTCTGGAAACGCTTCCATTCAGTAATTTCTTGGATCGAACACCGGTATATTCCACTTCAATATCATACCATCTGGCCACTTGTTCCATAACGTGCTGAATACTAGCGTCCTTAAATATAAAGACGCCATTTTTCCAGGCAATTTCACTTTCTATGTCGGCATGATCAGTTATAGTAATGGTCTCATTGCGATGCAGTAATGCTTGTTGGCCCGGTTTTAACAACTTCGCCTGTGTCCCGCGCTTTATTTTAACTGCTCCGTTAATCAGGGTTGTTTTAACTACCGTTTCGTTATCGTAATCCAATAAATTAAAATCAGTGCCCAATACATGCACTTCTAAATGCTTACTAATCACTTTAAATGCCTTGTTTGAATGTTTAGCAATCTCAAAGTAAGCCTCACCACTTAATTCTACCTTGCGTTCATTGCCGTGGAACTGCGAAGGAAATCGTAAGGAACTTGCTGCGTTTAACCAGACTTTACTTCCATCGGGGAGCCGTATTTGGTATTGACCCCCTCTAGGTGTTGCTACGATATTCCAACGCTGTGTTGGCGTTTCATCATTTTTTATTGTACCGGCATCAATGATGAGTTCTCCGTCAGCTATTTTCTTTATAGATATACCTTTCTCATTGGCTAAAAGGCCGTTCGGTGAGTCGTTCAGTATAATGGTAGTTCCGTCTGCCATTCTTAAGGTGGCTTTGTTTCCTCCCGGTAAAATATCGCTTTCCTTACTTGGCGCAGTGTTTGTCGTTTGCAAATTCAGCGGTTTGTTTTTTTGCTGGAGAATAAAAAGTCCGAAAGCAAGTCCCGCTAAGACTGCCGCGGTAGCCGCAAGTTTGACATATAGGGACAGAGAATGACGCTTGGAGATCGGGCGCGCTACTTTCTTTCCTAATATTTGTTTGAGCATCTCTTCGCTTTTTAGCTTTTCTGCTAACAGGGGCGATACAAGAGTCTCCTCATAGATGGCCTGTAACACTTGATCGATCTCTTCTTTCGGAAGGGTATCTAACAGTAACAACAGTTCATCTAACTCCTCACGATGAATGCTTTTATTTAAAAAACGATTTAGCAAAAAATAAAATCTTTCTGAAACGCTGTTCATATTATTATAAATGGTTATGTCCCTTGCTAGCAAGCGAGACTATATAAAAGACAATAAAAAATAAAAAAAGGGGGTAGCGACTAGCGAAAAATTAAAACTTTATTTTAATGAGCAAAAAGAGGAGAAGGTAAATATGCTTTTTCAGGTAGCTGATAACCGTACTGGTTGCAAGTTTTAGGTAGCTTTTAACGGTCTCTTTAGAAATCCCCATTCGATCGGCTATCTCCGCGTATTTTAAGTGTTCATGCTTACTTAGCAAATAAACTCTTTGCTGTTGGGGAGGAAGCGTATCGATCGCCTGATCAAGCAAAAGATGATAGTTTGTTAATTCATCTTCGCTAAACAGCCTACTGTGTTCGTGTTTCCAGTGTTGGCGGACTGCTTTTTCTTTTACCGCCTGCTTTAGACAATTGAGGCTATGGTTCTTCGAAACAGTAAATAGATAGGCTTTAAAATTTTTAACAGCGGTTAATTGCGCTCGGTTTGTCCATATTTTGAGAAAGACATCCTGCACAATTTCCTCCGTAAGCTCATAGGAGTCTGTCAGCTTATAAACAAAGGTAGCTAGGTGTAAATGATATTGACGAAAAAGAAGCGAAAAGGCATGTTCATTGCCCTTTGATACTTGTAATATCAATTCTTTTTCCTCGAAAGCCACTAGGTCTGCGATTTGGTTTACTGCAAACAAAAATAGGCAATCAATGCAGAATTCCAAGCATTGACGATAATCATTGTCTAATAAATTAGAAAAGGAAGGATATTTTTAATTCTTGCAATTATTCTGAAGCGTTCTTTTTCAACCACTCAATCCGACGTTGATCAGGTAAATGCTTGACGGTAAAATCTTCGAACTTGGCCGTAAAACCATCGCCATCGGGACAAGCTGCCATCAAACCAACCT
Organism: Olivibacter sp. SA151; assembly: GCF_054130995.1. NCBI lineage: Bacteria > Pseudomonadati > Bacteroidota > Sphingobacteriia > Sphingobacteriales > Sphingobacteriaceae > Olivibacter > Olivibacter sp. SA151. The sequence goes on from NZ_CP096391.1 coordinate 1,991,325, forward strand.
GCACAGGCCGATTGTCCTCTAAGGGAGCGTTGCGCAGCATAATATAGTTTTTGTCGTCGAAGGAGTAAAAAAATTCAATGGCATCCAAGCGTCTTATCGCTTTTATCCAAATGTGGGGCGGGATTTTTTCCAATTGTACCACACTCCAATCGCTTTTTCCGTGCGTTACTACCGCACTGACATTGAGTTTACCATCCACAAATTCGACCCCCGCCTTGATCCAGTTTTCATGGTCGGTTCGGATCATTAAACCCATTTGATCAAAGCGCGCCTGGTACTGGCCAATGAGTTTCACCTTCGCTTCGAATTCACCTCCATAGTTAGCATAATAAAAAGGTGCGTCATCTACGGTAAATCCGTAATGCGAAACTCGCCAATAATCACTTTTAGGGGTCACCTCCATCGTGAATTGTCGACCATCTATTTTCCATTCGGCGGGCTCATTAAACCAAGTCATTTTTTCGAGGGTCTGAGCTTTAGGTGCGAGCGGTAACAAACAGAATAAAGGTACAAGGGCGAATATTTTCATAATGATGCATTTGAGCACCAAAAATAGGAAAAGCCTTGGGGCAAAAAAATAAATTACTGCTTATTTTTTCCGTGTCGAAGAAGAAGCATTAGGCAGCTTGTTACCACCACAACCGTTGCCGCTTTTTTAATGACACCGTTTCGATCATGTTTCCAACGTGCTTTATACCCTTTCTCTGCAAAGATGTTTGGGATATGCCCACGGCGTAGGTCGTCAAACAAGCCCTCTATCACATCAATCCGGTCGGCCAACAATAAGGGTAACCAATGGCGGTATCGATTTTCGCTGTATCTGAAGGCAAAACGTCTAACGATTCCACTTAAACCTTTTGGAGGTAAGGTATTGCCAAATACAGCGCTAATAGTTGGCCTTTCGTTAGAGTGGAGGATTTCCACGTCCTTTACCTGTAGACTTGGGCGGTCCCAATGAGTACGAGCATGGTCGTCACCTGTATAGTTTTTTAGGGGGTAAGTAGGTTCGTTTTCAGGATCTGCGTCGATACCCCAACCTTTTATGTGTGAATAATCCTTTGTCTCTTTCATATTATATTTTTGCTTTGGGTGGTATGAGTACAGGTTTTATGCAATTGTCTAACTTAGATGAAAACATACGATAAGCGTCGGATACCTCTTCCAGTGGTAGCCGATGTGTGATAATGCCTTTGGGATTTAACCGCCCTGCCATAACATGATCTATAAGCTTAGGTAATACGCGTTTTACGGACGCTTGGTTAGCGCGAATGGTGATGCCTTTGTTTACTACGTTGCCGATGGGGATCAGATTGTCGGTAGGTCCGTATACGCCTACAATGGATACAATGCCTCCTTTTTTAACCGAATTGATTGCCCAATGAAGTGCCGTAGCCGAACCTGCTTGCAAGAGCAATTTTCTTCCAGTGATGGTTTGCATGGCATTACCGGCAGCGTCACCACCAACAGCATCAATACACACGTCAGCACCAAACCAATCGGTTGTTTTTTTAATGAAGAGAACCGGGTCATCCATCGAGCGAAAATTATAAGCCTCGCATTGTGCGTAATTTTTAACGAATTCCAGTCGATATTCCAAGTGGTCAATAACGATAACACGGCCGGCACCGAATAGCCAGGCGCATTTTGCCGTCATAATACCTATTGGCCCGGCTCCAAAAATAACTATTGTATCACCCTTTTTGATGCCTCCCATCTCGGCTGCCTGATAGGCGGTAGGCACCACATCGGCTAATAATACCGCATCGTCCGGATCCATCTCGGGAGGTATGCGGGTCGGTCCGACATTAGCGTAAGGGACACGGACGTACTCCGCTTGTCCACCATCGTAACCACCTGCTGTATGCGAATAACCGAAGATACCGCCAACAGCAGTTGCTTCAGGGTTTGATTCATGACAATTGCCATATAATTCCTGTTTACAAAAGGCACATTTACCGCAAGCTATATTGAAGGGTACAAGCACATGATCGCCAACCTGAATTTCGGTTACTTGCGATCCCACATCTTCTACAATGCCGATAAACTCGTGGCCAAAAGTACTGCCGACGCGTGTATCGGGTACTAGTCCATGATACAAGTGTAGATCAGAACCGCATATGCAGGAGCGAGTAACTCGAACAATAGCGTCCTCCGGATGTAGGATTTTTGGATATGGTTTTTCATCAATCCTGACTCTAAACGGTCCTCGGTAGTTCATTGCTAACATATAGTAACCATTAAGCTTTCAATTCTTAATGGGATAAACGTTGGAATGAGATGCAGGTTTTTTTTATTATGTAAATCCGTATTTATACGAATAAGTATAAATACGGATCGCGTAGGAAGAACTACGGTCTAAATTTTACTTTCAATGCATATCCGTTAGCTAAATCTGCAATCTTCATGGGTAAGGCTACCTTCAATCCCTCTTCCGTCTGGGAAAATGTGATTTTTCCAACACCAAGCACTTCCACCTCCTGTACAATGCCATTTGTCCTTTTAAGTGCTTTTATGAATATGTTTTTATTAGATGGGACTTTCAAGGCCATGGCATATACCGAACCGTTTTTTTGTGTAAACCAAAAATCGGTCGGGCTGATCTGTAGCGTGAAACCTTCTTTCTCCCGCTGTTCTGTATCGGTAATTTTATATTCCGCAGGGCCTTCATGGTTTATACGCCATGGTCTTGTGCCATAAATGGCTTCTTGATTCACCTGAAGCCATTTGCCAATCGATTGCAGATTGTTAATGACCATTTCGGGTACGGAACCATCGGCACGTGGACCGATGTTGAGCATATAATTCCCACCTTTGCTAACTATTTCCAGCAACCAATAAAGTAGCTCCTCTTTACTTTTCCAATCCTGATCATAGGACTTATAACCCCATGAATTATTGAAGGTTCCGACAGTTTCCCAGGGAATAGCGTATTGGTCCTTTTCTGTGGGGATCTTATTATCACCCGGAATAGCATAATCGCCCATCTGATTACCTATGCGTTCTGAAATAATAATCTTGGGATTAATATCATAAACTGTTTTATAGAATCGGAAACTTTGTTCGGGTTTCATTAAGCCCGGCATATCAAACCAGATGTAACGTATGTCTTTAAATTGGTAAAGTAATTCTTTGACTTGGGGTACCGATTTGTTGTCTAGGTATGACTGAAAAGTATTTGGACTGGGATCCCACAGGTTAGCACCAAAAGCGTCGGTTCGTTTTCCCTCTCTATCATTCATCGTTTTGGTTTCTTTATACTGCGCATCAGCACCATCGGCCCAATCAATGTTATGAGAATAGTAAACGCCGAAACGTAAACCGAATTTTCGACAGGCCTGGTTGAACTCTGCTATAATATCGCGATTAAATGGAGAGGCGTCAACAACATTGAATGGACTTGCTTTCGATTTGAACAACGCAAAGCCGTCATGATGCTTTGCGGTGATGACGATGTATTTCATCCCGGCGTCCTTTGCCATTTTAGCAATAGCATTGGCATCAAAAGTACTTGGGTTAAATTCGTCCGCCAATTTGGCGTATTGTTTTCGTGAAATCTTCGCGACAAGCTGAATCCACTCTGCAACGCTGGGACTTCCCATTTCTTCCATTTTTTTTCCTTCCCAAATTCCGCCGGGAATGGCGTACAACCCCCAATGAATGAACAGCCCGAATTTTAGGTCTTGAAATTCCTCCAAAGCAGTGGCCTTACTTCTATTCATTTCTCGCCAACGTTCCTTCATTGTCTGTTCAGACTGCGCAATGGCTGTCTGCGTGGCAACAGAGGTTATAACAGAAAATAAACTGATAAGCAAGTAGAATCGGATCGTCATGGTTTGAATAAGTGAATAAGTTAAGTGTGTGAATTCTTTTGGATGCGTAAAAGTGCTTCCAGAAAATAATAGTCGGCATATACTAAGGGTACATCAATCTCACCTCCATGAGGAATACTGCCTACGCTATGTTTTAGCAGAAAATAGCCATTTGTGCCGGCTTGAGCCATATACCTGTCCGTACTCAATGATTGCAGAATTTTCTTTGCAGTGCTGTAAAATAAGCGTTTATGCCTTTCTTCTATATAAGTACTGAGCTCAAGCAGTGCCGAGCTGGTAATTGCAGCCGCTGATGCATCCCTTGGAATTTCTTTAAACTTGGAGGCATCATAATCCCAGTTTGGCTGATAACCTGCTTGTCCGACATGGAAATCCCAATAGGGGATAAGGTCACTGGGCAAGTGTTGATGATTGATATAATATTCCGCCATTTTGATGGCGGAATGGAGAAATTTCGTGTCTTTAGTTTCCCGATACATAACCGTAAAACCATAAAGTCCCCAAGCTTGTCCTCTTGACCAAGCCGAATTGTCGGCATAACCCTGAGCCGTTTCTCTACTCAGTACCACTCCCGTTAAAGGATCATAGTTGACCACGTGATAAGAACTATAATCTGGACGATAGTGGTTTTTTAGCGTTGTTTCAGCATGTTTTATGGCAATGGTTCTGAAAGAGCTATCGCCTGAAAGCTGTGATGCCAGAAAAAGCAGCTCCAGGTTCATCATATTATCAATAATTACCGGAAATTGATAAACCGATTGGCCATCCCACGAACTAAAACTGTTCCACGATTGGATGGCACCGACTTTTGAATTGTAGCGACTAACAAGCGATTTGGCACTTTGAATCAGTATTTTCTTATAGCACGTGTCGCCGGTTAGCCGGTATGCATTGCCATAGCTAGAATTCATCATAAATCCGATGTCATGATGATCTGTATTGTATTGATTTGCTTCTAATGAATGGGTCCATTTTTGAGCGGCTGCTTTCCACTTATTGTCTTTGGTATACTCATATAGATACCACAGACACCCTGGCCAGAAACCACCGGTCCAATCATGGATATCAGTATAGCTAGTTTTTCCGTTGGCATCGGTCGATCGTGGATAGCGACTTAGATCGGTTGCAGTGGATAACAGGAGGGTGTATTGTCGCGCTGCCCGATCGAAACTTCGTTGGACAATATCTTGCCTGTCATGGTTAAATGAAACCAGTAGCAAAGTCAATAATAAGGTGTATGGGAATAAAAACTTTTTCATCTTTAATAATTTACGGCATGCTGATTTAATCAATCCAACCTGGGTTCTGTTTCAAGTTGGGATTCATTTGGATTTCATTTGATGGTATGGGCCAGGTATACAGATGATCACCTTTATAGCTATAATCGCTGACATTGGCACCCCAAATCTGCTTTCGACCATTTCCGACCTGGAAAACCTTTTCTTTCCAAGTAGCCCATCGTAATTCATCGAAATAGTTAATACCTTCATTAGGAAATTCCACTCTTCGTTCATTGCGAATACGCTCGCGCAAGTCTTCTTGTCCTGTCACGGTAGTGGCTGTATTTGAATTTAACAAGGCAACACCCGCCCGCGCCCGTACTTCATTCACTTTTTCGACTGCCTCTGATAGCAGCCCTTGTTCGTTGAGGGCCTCGGCCCACATCAATAGCACATCTGCGTACCGCAGAATAGGAAAATCGATCGGCCCAAAATTCCGGTCTACTAGTTCAGTAACCCCTTCGGCTACAAACTTTCTATAAAAGTAAAAGAAATTGATCTGTGTGTCGCTTTGAATATCACCATCGATTGGCGCTTGCGCCCTAAAGGGCCAACGCATATGTTGTATACTTTCCACATTAGTAAAATTATAGGCACCGCGGAAGGTTGCATAAGGAGTAACTATATTCGCCTGCAAACGGGGATCACGGTTATCATAGGCTGCCTTAATGCGTTCTTCGTTACCCTGTGGTAGATAAAGCTCCATTTTTGCACCACGTAATGCAGCAGCGGCTTTTTCACTTTCGGTTAGGTTATTGCGTAAGAAAAACACCTCCCTTTCATTAACGGAAAGTTTTGTGTAGCCGGGAATAACCGCGTCCCAGCTGAATTTCGATCCATCCCTGTTTTCATAAAGATCCACGAGATGCGGAGAGGGCATATAATAGTTCCAACCGCGAGTGTAAGCGGAGGGCCATCCGCAGAATAGCTGGAAATTGTTTCCGTAACCAAATTCACTACGATTTTGAATTGAAAATATCATCTCTGACGACTGTTCATTGGCTTCCTTAAACAGAGCTTTGTAGTCAGCGAATAAAGTATGTCCGGCGTCCTTCACTTTTTGGAAATCTGCAGCGGCCAATGCCCAATCGGTCTTGTATAGATAAATCTTTCCACGCAAGGCGTAGGCCGCTGCCTTGGTGACGTGTCCATAGTTTCCATCTCCGGTAGCGTATCGTTCCGGTAGTTGTGGTTCATTAATACAGTCGCTAAGATCAGCTAAAACCTGATCCCATACCTCTTCTTCGGTATTTCTTGGCTTAACCGCTTCTGTTGCCGTGAAAGGTTCCAAATAGATAGGCACCCCCTTATATACTTGATTTAATCGGAAATAGAAGTAGGCCCTCAAAAATTTACATTCAGCAATATACCTTGCCTTCTTTTCCGTACTAGATGGTGACTTCTGCGGAATGTTCTTTATGCCATCATTGGCCCGTTGGATGCCTTCATACATCATCTGCCAGATATTTAAGAACAAAGGATCGCCGGCAGTAATCGTACCTGTTAACAAGGGCTCATCCCAACGTCCTTGTCCTGTAAATGAGAATCTGTCCATCTGATACAGTTCATAGGGCGAAACGAGTCCGCTATGCCCCATTTTTAATCGTAACGCATTATAGACGCCGGCGACACCTAAATCGGTTAGGTTATCCGTAGTCCACATCGTGGTGCTGGAAACAGAAGAATAGGGGGAAGTATCCAATAGGTCTTTTTTGCAACTACAAAGAGCGCTAATCATTAATATCGCGAATATTTTTTTCATGATCATCTGAGTTTAAAAGGTTAGATTTATGCCTAATGAATATTGACGCATGGTGGGGTAATTTGAGTCGGGCCCAACTTCAGGATCCAAACCCGGAAATTTGGTGAACGTTAACAAATTCTCGCCAGCTAAGTAAACCCGAAGCTTGGAGATGGAAAATCGGTTAGCAAAATTACTCTGTATGGTATAACCGATCTGTAAATTTCTAAGTTTGACAAAGGATGCATCATAGAAATAGAAATTACTGGTTCGGCCGTTTTGTGCATCGGTGACTCCCTTTAGGCGCGGATAATGTCCTTGGATATTGTTAGCCGGATCATTGGGATTTGTTTCGTTGTAATAGTAATGATTGTCAGCCACTAAAAGTGGAACTGATTTACCTTGTGCAACGATCGATTGGTTTAAATAAATCGTATTCCAATAATAGGACATTCCCGTGGCCGCCGACCAAATCATAGAAAAGTCGAATCCTTTATAAGCCATGTTAACGCTTAAACCGAAGTTGTAAGCGGGTGTGGCACGTTTGTTCATAAACTGTTGATCGTAGACATTGCCGTATATACCATCACCATTTAAATCCGCATAGATCAGATCGCCATACCAGATCTTAGTAGGATCAATACCATCTGCCGGCTGGAAGCTGTAACCGGCCGCAACCATCTGCTTTAACCATTCCATGTCCTCCGGTGTGCGGATCATGCCATCATGCGGTCCACCGTTTATGTTGACAGAACCGTCGGCCAAAAAATGGTCACCCGTACCTTGATAGATATTGTACAGGTAAAACTCGTTAATAGCATGCCCCTCCAAAATTCGTGTGTTGCTTCCATTTGAAACCTGGCCAATGTTGGATTGATAAACACGGTTTCCCGTGGCATCAGTTATGAAGCCCTCCTGCAAGCGTCCTTTGTATTTTTCAACCCGATTGGTGTTGTATGCAAAATTGCCGGAAATTGAATATTGGAAATCGTTAGCTTTTCCCTGATATCCCAAGCTCAATTCGACCCCCTTTTTGCTTACCTCAGCAATATTCATTGTCGCCGCTGCCGCAGTGCCGGTAGTTGCGGGAATATTTGGAACAAAGAGGATTCCGTCCGTATACCCCCGGTAAAAATCAACTTCGAAATTAAGCTTCCCTTTCCACGTGATACCGGAGATGCCAAGATTGGTTGTCGTGGTTGTTTCCCAATGGAGTAAATCGTTACCAAGTTTCGTCTGCGCCAAGCCTCGTACCGCTTGATTGTTAAAAGAATAGGGAACGGTACCATATGTCGGCAAATGGTCATAATTGCCGGAAGCATTATTGCCGGTTCGGCCCCAAGAGGCGCGAATGCGAAGATCATCGATAAAGGATTTAATAGACGACATAAAGCGCTCTTCGGAAATCCGCCAACCAGCAGAAAATGCAGGGAACAAGCCCCAGCGACGCGCGGCTCCAAAGCGCGACGAGCCGTCATAGCGTATGACTACTTCTCCAAGATAGCGCTGGTTAAAAGCATAATTGAGACGACCGAATACCGATCGCAAACCATAATCTGTTTCATCTCCGTTAATGCCAGTCATGGTTGTACCTGAATTTAATGTCGTTAAATCAGGATGTATCAAGCCTAATTTAGCAGCATCAAAATTATATTGGTTATAATATTGCTCGTTGTAACCCAATATCGCACCAAAGTCGTGTTTTCCAAGGGTGTTGTTGTAACGTAAAACGTTATCGATTATCACATTATAGCTTTTGTACAAAGAATATCGGGTTGTCATTTGTGCTGGAGTTTGTGCAGCTGTACTTAGCTGATTGGTTGCAAAATTCCATTTCTCATAGGGGATAGGATGGGTGTTATTCTCTGTATACGAATTGTCGTAGTGAACTTTTGTTTCAAATGTTAAGCCTTTTACCAAGTCCAATTTTGCAAAGATTGTGCTATTAATGCGGTTCACCTGGTTTTTTCCCCCTTGGCTGTTTAAGAAGGCTAATGCATTGTTGGCCGTTGCCGACTCCTCGGCTGCGGCAGGGAATCCATAAACACCGCGGTAGCTAGGGTATACACCTGGAACCGTTTGCGTTAAGTAAGAATATGCCGTTGCAACGTCAACGACACTGGTATTCTGGATGTCACCGAAAGTTTGGGTGCCCACCGTCAGAAATTTGGCTACTTTAGCTTGGAGGTTAACGCGCAGCCGAATATTGTCGGCGCTGGTTAAGGGCATTGTTCCGGGATTATCAAAATAACCAACGGAGAAAAGATATTGCGTGTTTTCTGTTCCACCGTTCAAAGCAAGGTTATGATTTTGCAATAACTTCCGTTCTCCGAAAAGTTCTTTTCCCCAATTTGTATTAGGATAAGCGACATAATTGGGAATACCGTGTTCGGTTAAACCATTCGGATCTTTCGCCGCTGTCTCCCATTTATCGATTGTTGCGTCCGTATATATAGCAGCTTGTCCAAGATTCATAAAACCTTCATTTACCAGTCGCATATGCCTGGTGTAGTCAGTGACAAATTCGGGCACATTGTTAGGCCTAAGCAAGGAAGTCATGCCGGTATAGGATACGCTTGTTTTTCCCTTTGTGCCCTTCTTGGTTGTAATCAAAATAACACCATTTGAACCTAGCGATCCATAAATAGCTGCGCTCGCCGCATCCTTTAAAACGGAAATTGCCTCCACATCATTTGGGTTGACGGCATCCATAGAACCTACAATACCATCAATAACCACTAAAGGGGAGGTGCCGTTTAAGGTTCCTGTTCCACGTACTAAAATGTTGGACCCATCCGCTCCGGGTTTTCCGGTGCTCGCTTGCACATTGACCCCTGCTGCAAGGCCCGCCAAAGAAGAAGATAAAGTGGAAGTAGAACGGTTCTCTATAGATGACGCATTAATCGTAGCAACAGACCCAATGACATTCTCCTTTTTTTGCGTTCCATAGCCAACGACAACTACTTCATTCAAATCATTGATCAAAGGTTTCATTGAAACCTGTAATGTGTGCTTGCCATTTAGATTGATCTCTTGGCTTTCATATCCTAAAAATTGAATCAGGATAACCCCTGTGTGAAGGTTGATTTTGCATTGGAAATGGCCTTCGTCATCGGTTGTAATTGTTTCGCCACTGCTTTTGTTTTTTATCGTGACACCTGCTAAGGGTTTGTCCCGTTCGTCTACTACAATTCCTGTCAGTAATTCTTCTTGTTGTGATATAACGGATACTTTTCTTTGCAACAGGATTGTCTTACCGCGGATATTATAGTCTAACGACTGATCGGAAAAACAGGCGTCGAGTACTTCTCTGATATCTTTGTTTCGCATATCTACCGTAATAGGTCGCAACTCTTGTGCAACACGATTATTATAGAGAAAATCGTAATCTGCCTGTTGCCTGATCTTTGCGACGATCTCTTTTAGTGTTGCATTTTTAGCCTTAAGGGTGATTTTCTGTGCAAAGCTGGATGCATGCACCTGCAACATGGTTAGTACAACTAGCAATGCGGTCAGTTTCATTTTTAACAAGATGTGACGGAAACAATACGGTATCGTACCGAATGACGTTTCGATAAAATTTTTATACATTTGATTGTTGGGTTTAAAATTGTTTAGAAGCAATGAATTTATTTACCTAACTGTAGCCTGTGCTACTGAGCCGGAAATGCGCCAACATTTCCGGTTTCTTTTTTCTCCTTTCTTTATTTGGTAACGTTGACGTATTTCATTATTTGTACTCGTTGTTATCCATCACAATAAGCTTTCTTCCCTGAAGTTTAAACCGAATGTTGCCGAGTGTCGTCAAATCACGGAGAATATCTTGTAGGTTGGCATTGCGAGAAAAGGTCCCTCCGTAACGATCGGTGTTGTCAGTTTGTTGATAGCTTACTTCCACATCATACCAACGTTCAATTACGGGCATAATTTGTTGGATACTTTGATTATCAAATATAAAGTAGCCGTTTTTCCAAGAAATAATATCTGCTGGATTTACTGTACGTAACTGCATATTTCCGCGATTCTTTTGGACGACTGCTTGCTGGTTTGGATATAGTTGTTTAGTGTTTGCTGATGTAGGTTCTTTCACCACTATACTCCCAGATAGCAAGGTAGTTTGGACAAGGGACTCTTCTGGGTACGCTTTAATATTGAAACTGGTGCCCAGCACTTGCACGATGCTGCCCTCACTTCGGACAACGAAAGGCTGTTGAGTCCGTTTAGCAACTTCGAAATAGGCCTCGCCCGCTAGTGTGATAACTCTTTCTTTCAGATTGGCGAATGAACTGGGAAAACTGAGCGTTGAACCAGCATTAAGCCACACCTTCGTACCATCTGCTAATTCCAATTGATATTCACCACCTTTTGGGACATGAAGTGTGTTAATTATATTTGCATCTTGCTTTGTCTTTTGGTCCTTTGCTTTATATACTACACGCCCTTCGTCTTTTGTAATCAAGGCTTCCTCGTTGGCTATTGTACCGTTTTGGGTGTCGTCTAATTGAATGGTGCTACCGTCGGCAAGTGTCAGAGTTGCCTTATTTTTTCCAGGAACTATAGGAGATTCACTTGCTTTCGCTATATGCCGCGTTGATTGTTTCATTGGTTTTAAAAGATGGATATAAGAACCGATTAGTAAAACACCGACAATGGCGGCTGCCGCATAGTACCACAATTTCTTAACCGTTCGCGTGTTTCCTGAAGATGAAAGTGCGGTGGTTTCTTTAATACGTTCGAAAATGGATTCTTTTATGTCGTTCTCAATACCGAACTTTTCATCCCATGGCTTATCGTCTAGCCGAAACTCCTGCCAATACTCTCGTAAACGTTGCTTTTCCTCGGCGCTACACAGTCCTTGGGTATATTTTTTATAGAGTGCAATAAAATCTTCCCGATTCATAAGATTAACTGGTTATTATGGTAGTGACAAAAAATTAAAGACACACACATAAAAATTTTATTTTTTTTCGAGAATGTGTTTTATTTGCAGAAACCAATTATGTCAAGCAGCAAACTAACCGACCTTGAATTATGGCTCGCGGTAAAGCGAAGCGATCAACGAGCATTTAGTTTTTTGTACGATCGATATTGGTCAAAAATCTATACGACTTCTTATAGGTATCTGCGCGATAAAGAATTAGCTGCAAATGTAGTACACGATGTGTTTACTTCGCTTTGGTTACGAAGAGACGCGTTGATGATCCAATCATTTGAAGCGTACGTAACGAGAGCTACCAAATACATTATCTTCCGGAATTTGTCCCAGCTTCGAAAAAATTTAATGGAATATGAGGACGATTTAGAACGAAAGTTGAAAGATGATACAACTAACAGGGGAGAAGAAAGGCTAGTACAAGACGAATCGATGCAACTTGTTCAATATTACTTATCGGCACTACCCGCTCGATGTCAGGAGATCTTTTCGATGAGCCGATTTGACCAGTTGTCTAATGAGGAGATTGCCCAACAGCTCGGAATTTCAAAAAGAACGGTAGAAAATCAACTCACCTATGCTTTGAAACATTTAAGAATGCATTTAAAAGAATTAAGTATTATCTGCTTGTTTTTGTTGGTATCTTAATACAGCTTGTTCATTTATTCGTTATGAAGTGTGAGAATTTTTTAAATGTTGACGGAATTCATTCCATGCTTGCTGATAAGCTTTGCCACCACCCCGAGTGCTTCTCATATAGCTATTTCCTATTTGAACACTTACTAGGAGAAAAAGAAGAACAATTGCTAGTATAATGGTCACCGGTAGTATATGACTAAACATCCAACTAAATACCTGCTTTTGAATAAAATACTCAGGAAAGAGAAGGTTTGTCAAGTATATTCCCCCGATAACGAGACCTATCAACAGGGCTATGGATACCGTGATTGATTTCCACAGCTTGCCTTTTTTCAGAACGGCTGAATAGCTATTCGTATGACTCCATTTTTCCAGCTCAACCAATTGTTCATCTAAATTATCTTCAATTTTTTTTACCGGAATTTGATGTTGATCAATCCATTGATGACAATAAAGTAATTGTTCTTTGAGGTGCGCCACTTGCTGTAGCGAACTTCCTAAACTATGTAAAAAACCCATAATCTCAATTCTCAAATTTAATAACCCGTCCTATAGTATAGTTAGCTCTTTGCATGTCTTTTGGGTAAGCAATAAGCACATCTTCTTGTACAATTTCTTCCATTAGATGTTTAATAACGCGCTCTTGGCTAGCTCCGAAATTCCCGATTGATAGTTCATTTTGCCTATTATCCATATTATCTTCTACTAGGGTGTTACTTCTGACAATAAAGATGGAATCACCTTCAATCTTCATGACCTTAACCAATCCGATTCCATTTATACTTTGCTCATCTGCGGTATTAATAAAAGATACACGTAAAATATCTCCCTGTTTTAACTGCCTTAAACGATTGTACAACGTTTCTTTCCGAGTGGCAGCTTCCGCTGATTTTTTTGCATTTATCTTTGGCATTACAACCGATAGGACAGCAATAGCGATTAAGAAAATGATTGTATTTCTGAAGAAGCCAATTTGAAAAGGGACAGCCTCCTTTAGTACTTCAGCCTCCTTTTTTATAAGGTCACTCCAATCTGCTTTTAGAATTTCCTTTCCTTGAATCGTATAAAGCCGACTTTTCTTAACACTCGCTGGGAACCAAGGTCCCAACCAAGAGATATAATGTTGGCTAATTGCCAATACGAAGGACTCTTCAACTTGCGCGTTCTTGAGCTTTCCCTGAATGTTTTTTTGGATAAGTTGTTTTTCGTTAATGGAGTAAATAAAAATCATGTGTGAAAATTTGTAATAGGTAAGGCTGTTGTCAAAAATTAAGCCATGGTTCATTTAATGGTGTTCTTTCCGTACTAATGTTGTTGTAAATTTTTGGGAGACAGGGCTTAGCTAGCATTGTTTTATAATTTCTTGTCACTGACAAGTGGCATGACAAATGGTCGTATTTTTTCTTTCGCACTATTTTGTGAGCGATGCTTGCATTTCCAGTGTGGAAGCTGTTTTTATATTGACTCACTATATATATAGCAAACTTTCTTTTGTAATCGTTTGTTATACAGCAAAACCAATAGCTTTCTCAGAAGTATGTAGGATGGGAAAGTAATATTTAAATTATGAAAATGTCTGATGCATTTTGCACACGAGTTAAGTGGTATCACTTGTTTTCTCATCAAGTCTATTGAAATGGAAGTTAATCTAGATAGAAAATTGATCGATGAACTTATTGTCAAAGGGTATACTGTATTGGTTTCTTCAATGCACTCAACTGGGAATTATTGCCTATTGACGCCAAAAAAGTGGGACTTGGAGGCAATTAACAGTAATCAATTTGCTGCCTTGGGAGAAGAAGAGATTATTTTGCTGGATGACCTGCTACTTTTTAATTGTGATGAATTTAATGGTTATAAGGTAGTTAACTAAATAGCACCCATCGAAAACTACAGGTGAAACAATTAAAATGGTCTCTATGTTTTATAGTAAACTATTTACCCATGGATTCCTTTGATATTACGGTGGCCGGCAAGGTCTATCTGATAAAACCCGCACTTAACAGTTCGGAGCTGTCTTTCACAACCGATGTCGATAATAGTGAAGTACTATTCAAGGACAGTGGGGATGGCATTATTGCTATTACAACCAATGCGGATATTGAAGTAAAGCTTTTGGAGAAGATTGCCAAAGAGATAGAAAAACAGATAAGCTAAGCCTACTAAAAAATCCCTCAACAGGCGATGAGGGATTTTACAACTATGCTACTAAAACGAGACGAAAAACACTCGTCTATTTAATAACAGATCCTATAGCTCATTGTTCTGAGAAACATAAATAACTACGAAGTTGTTGAATTTCAAATTTGTATTGACTTGTTAAAAAAAAACAAATAATATGTCCAATCGCGAATACTCAATTGTCATAGGGGTATAAAAACAAAATATATCATGGAACAGAGAATTAATTTTCAGACTAAAGGACAGAATGCATTAAAGGCTTTATTCGGTGTTGGTGCCTATTTGAAAAAATCGTCAATTGAAAAAAATCTTCAAGAATTAGTACATTTTAGAATATCACAGATAAATAAATGTGCCTATTGCTTGGATATGCATTCCAAGGAACTTCGAGCCGCAGGCGAAACAGAGCAGCGTCTGTATGGTTTAAGTGCATGGCGAGAAACACCTTATTTTTCTGCACGCGAAAGGGCTGCTTTGGCTTGGGCAGAAGCGGTCAATCATTGCGATGTGCCTGATAACATCTACCAAGAGGCAAAGGCCCATTTTTCTGATGAGGAGCTTGTGGACTTAACTTTAACCGTTGGCGCAATCAATGTATGGAATCGACTTAATATTGCTTTTCATACGGTGCCTGGTGACTATAAAGTAGGTCAATTTGGATAAGCGGTTTTTTAGACGCGGTTTCTAAAAAGGTTGCCCGGAAGGAAGGGCAACCTTTATTGTATCGTAGAAAGTAGGGAAATGAAGCGATTAATCGACCAATGTTTTTTTAATTATGACCGCCGCCTAAAGTATAGCCGTTTTAATTGCAGGTACATGAGCTATTGGATTTCGTAAGCCGTAGTGAAACATCCGCGCGCCCTATGGCCCAATGCCGCTTATACTCAGGTAAAAAGGCCAAATGGAGTAGTCGGACGAAGCGTTCGTACGGAGCGATGGCGATATACCGAATGGGATGCCGGTAAAGCAGGAGCCGAGCTTTATGATCATGAAACGGACGCCAACGAGTTCTATAATTTGACAGATGATCCCGCTTATGAGAAAATAAAGCGGGAGCTGATTATAGCGCTAAAAAAGCGATTCCCTCCCGGTGAGTAATCTCTAATATCTTTTTGCGTAAGTTTTGGCGTAGCGAATTAATATAGGCTTGAATAATCACTATTTGTCGAAGAGTTAATCATCGTCATTATTTTGCTTTTTTACGACTTGGCTTTAGAAGTTCCCGATTCTTGATATATACGTGTTTGATTTTAGAATTTTCGACATTCTTTTCTTCGATTTCGAAATGTCGACTAAGTGATTTAAAGAAGGGGGTCAGTTTGCTAAACCCGTATATACGAGGATCAAAATCGGGTTTCCTTTTGTTCAGCAAGGCACCAAGTTCAGCGAGTGATGCCCATCCGCTTTCATCGGCAACGTCATCAATCGTGTTCTTTATTAATTTAAGAAAATTATGGCTGATGCTTTCTGCGTCCGCACTCCGAAGAGATTCCCGCTCGGTAGGTTCCTTTTCTTTATTTAGCGCTTGTGTTCCACTGCCTGTAGACTCGCGGCTATTATATAGAATCTCAATATAAATGAATTTATCGCAAGCAGCAATAAATGGTTTAGGTGTTTTCTTTTGACCTATGCCTAATACAAGCTTTCCTGACTCTCTGAGTCGAATGGCAAGTCTTGTAAAATCGCTATCGCTGGAGACAATGCAAAAACCATCCACTTTTTGGGTATGGAGTATATCCATTGCATCTATTATAAGTGCAGAATCGGTTGCGTTTTTCCCCGTGGTATAACTGTACTGCTGTATGGGCGTGATGGCATGAGTAAGTAATGGTTCTTTCCACCCGGCAACATAGGTGCTAGTCCAGTCGCCATAGATTCGTTTGATAGAAGGAGTGCCATGCCGCTTTACCTCATCTAAAATACCTTCTATCTTAGTACTTGAAACGTTATCTGCATCAATAAGAACGGCAATATTCAAATCTGCATTTTCTTTTTTTATACCCATTGCATCATCTTGTATGATCCATATTAAATACTTTATTGCAAAGATATCAATAAACTTTTTTAAGGGGTACTATCGATCCTGTAACGATACGCGAGTTATTCATTGTTTACCGAATAGCAATTATCAAAAATAAAACCGCATCAATTTGCATTGATGCGGTTTAAAGACAATATCATGGAGTTGTATTAAATCAACTTAACATTTACTGCATTTGGACCTTTTTGGCCTTGTTGTACTTCAAATGAAACATCATCATTTTCACGAATACGGTCTTTCAATCCGGAGCTGTGAACAAAAATTTCGCGTCCGCCATCTTGTGGAGTAATAAAACCGAATCCTTTGGTTTCATTGAAGAATTTTACTATGCCTTTTTGCATGGTGTAATAGATAAAATAAAAAAATATATTAATTGCTATAAAGATACGTATAATTTATTGATATACAAGTTTTTTTGATTTTAGTTTCGCTGTGTTCGGAGCCAGTTACAATACGTGGTTTAATATTTGTTGTCTATTCAAAGGATGATCGTTGCCGTATGGCCTACGTAACGAACTTGTTAAAAATATGTTGGCCTTATTAAGCATCAAACTTTGCAAACAAATTATACCCCTTAATTGTTTCATAGATAGTTTAGATCAGAAAGTATGAAGAGGACATCTGCTCCCTCATTACCGGACCGGTTCCACGAGGTTATGCTCCGAACAGTATCGCCGGATGTAGGCCACTTAGAAGTGGACAGCGAGCATCAAATTGTAAAGGTAGATAAAAAAGCTGCCGAATTATTGGGATATTCCGATGTAAATCTGGAAGGAAGTAGCTTGTGGGATGTATTGTGCGAAAAACTACCCGCCTATCATTATCAGACAATTAATATGGCCATATTGAAGCGAATGGAACATGTAGTTTATACAACGCTAAATATATCCGGTTCCAGTGTTTGTCTAAAAATAATGCCAAAGCAACAAGGACTGAGGATTACGATTTCAACTCGGATTCCATCTGATTTTTCAGGAAGAACAGAATTGTAATGATTGTTTAAAGGGCGAAAGTTCGACTTTTAGCAATTGATTATAACCGGTATCGTAGCGAAATGGAATGCCAGATAGCTTGCGCGAAAGCAGGATCATCATCTGATCCGCTAAAATACCATTGTGATGCTGACCTCTCTAAGGTTTGCACGATACCATCTAATAAGATTTTGACCGATGTATCGGTCTTCTTGATGTCTTTATTTAGTATTCTAACCTCGTAGTCTATGTTCTTGAAAGTTACCCTTAGGGGTTGGCTTTTATAAAAATATGTCTCGTCAGGTAAAATCGTATCTTCCATAAAGCAGAGGCAAAAATAATTTTTTCGCGAATTTTTTCTTAATTGTTTTCAAAATCGTGTACGTAATTGACATTTTCGATGGTTAATGGAAACAAGGTCATTTTCGTAGTTTTCTGTTAAAAACGATTTTACGCAAAAGATGAAAGCCGTTTGTGAACTTGCCGCTTGCTTTCAGTATAGGTAAACTGAGTACTGCGAGTAACGAAATCGCCGCAGACGTCCCCAAAGCTCCCCCATATCCGTTAAAAAAACTACTCGTATTGAGATAAACCGTGCAAAAGACAAGTCCGGCAGCACCGATCAAAAAATAATTTGAAACAAGACGTGCGGATACCATACCAATAAAGGACGAACCGATAAAAACCACAGGAATATTCGTCGTGAGGTATGGGGATAAAAGCTTGGGAAATAAAAAGAAGAAGATCGCAATAGTTAAAGATAAAAAGGCTGATGAGCGGACAGGACCTTGCTTTAGATGCTCGTTGACATAGAAAGTGCTAATTGCGGCAGCAAAGCTTACAATGAATAAAATCAGTACAGACATCAGAAAATAAGAAAAAAAATCAAAGATGTAATGGTTACACCGGCAAATGCGAGAACACCTAACTTGCCACCAAGACCTGAAAAAAGGCTCTTGGAGAGAATCATCAACATGCCCGTGAATATACTGGCGGCTAAGATGAAAAGCATACTTGATGCCACCTTGGTACTTGACATCCCGATAAAGGCTCCGCAATAAAAAGCGGGCGGAAGCTGTTTTAAATAATGTGAACGCTTATTTAAATTCGGAAGAAAGGAGGCACTTGTTCCTACCATGCCCGCCGCCATGACAGGCCCTAAATGTAGTATGTTATTTATATAATAGGAGCATAAAGCACCAACAGGAATCCAGAGAGCAACGAAAACGTGCTCATAAGTATGTTCTTCGTGGTGGAGAGGTGCCCTAAGATACGTTATGGTGAGCGCGATGGAAATGAAGATAACAAAAATCGGAATGAAAGTAGTACGCTGATGCTCTAAAAGAATAGCAATAAGAAATAAACTTTGGATAATTAATAAAAAGAGTACAAAAGATATGCGGATCGTTTTCTTCCAGTTCATTAATGTTTTTTTGCGGGTGCAAAATTAAAACTAAAAATGAAAGAAGATGCCTAAAAAGATATTTTCTTCGCGTGTCGAGCGACACTTTTTTAGACATCTTCTTTATCACCGCATATATACTGGATGTTTATTTGGAAATCGGTAAATGGGTGGTAATCGCGATTCGATTCCAAGCATTGATCGTAACAATAGCCATGATTAACTGTGATAAGTAATGCTCGTCAAATAGGTTGGCGGCTTGCTCATATACTTCATTAGATACGCCTCCCTGATGGATAAGTGTCATTTGTTCTGTCAGGGCCAATATAGCCTTTTCCTCTTCATCAAATAGATCGGTTTCACGCCAAGCACTAAGCAAAAACAAACGCTGTGCTGTTTCACCACCTTTTATGGCATCTTTTGTATGCATATCCAAACAAAAGGCACAACCGTTTATCTGCGAAGCCCGCACTTTTAGCAACTCCTTATGCGATTTCTTCAGTGAAGTTCCCTGTAAATATTTTTCCAATCCAAACATAGCTGAATAAGCGGCCGGTTCTACAGCCTGCACATTGACTCTCGTTTTCATAATCTTACAATTTGTATTTCTTTATGGATTCAAAGGTCGGGAAGAAGCTGGAGATAAATCTTAAACTGGTTTAAGAACGTATTTTAGCTCTGAGTTCACTAAGGTATTCAGGTGTAAAGCCAAGGTAGGATGCCAATAAGTACTGCGGGATTCGCTGGATGAAGGAAGGATAATTCGTACTAAAATGCCGGTACAATTCTTCTTTGGAGAAGTCATATAGGTATTTCATGCGCATTTGAGAAGCTGCAAAAGCATGCTGAAAAGTTAGACGGAAATATTTTTCCATAATCGGAAATCGATCAAGTAGTTTATCTTGCGCGATACGGTCGATAGTCAAGACTTCTGTTTTTTCTACCGCTTGAATAAAAAAAGACGTCGCTGCCTGATATTGAAAAGCCATATAATCGCTTATCCACCAATTTTCGATGGCAAACTGTGTTGTCTGTTCAACTCCTTTTTCATTAACAAAGTACATTCGTAAACAACCCTTTATCACAAAATAATTGGATTTACATATTTGACCTTCAGTTAATAGAAAATCTTTCTTTTGTAAACTTCTGCCGCTAAAATAAGGAATCACGTCAAGAAAGTCTTCTGCAGATATTTTAATGAATTTTCGTAAATGATGAAGTAGTTCTTGCGCCATATATACAGCTATTTAAAATGCTAAGATAAAATTTTATATGGTTATCGGTTTTGTTTTTTACGAAAGTGCTCTTTTCCTTGACGGAAGGAACCAAACCAAAGAACGAAGTGATGAGCGTAGATAACCATCCCCAGCGCGCCAAACCCATTTTGGACATTTTTACTATTCAATCGAAGCCGAAGAGGTCATAATTTATAACAAAAAAAGCCGCAGTTGCTAAACTGCGGCTTTCGTACCTAGGGCGGGAATCGAACCCGCACTCGCTTTAAGGCGAACAGGATTTTAAGTCCTGCGTGTCTACCAGTTCCACCACCTAGGCAGCTATACTAGCTTTTAAAATTAAAATCCTTTCTCGAGAGAAAGGATTCGGAGCGAAAGACGAGGTTCGAACTCGCGACCTCAACCTTGGCAAGGTTGCGCTCTACCAACTGAGCTACTTTCGCTTGTTTCGATCTTTTTGAGACCGTTTTTCCGTTTTGGTGATGCAAATATAGGCAGTTTTCAATTTCTGGCAAATTATTTTTTAAAAAAATGTAAAGTATTTTATAAGTTATTGTTAGTCAGTATGTCAAAAATAAAGTCGTTTTCATAGCCTTTGGACAGTGCGTACTGAGCCAACTTATTTCTTCGTTTATAAGGGTCTGATTCTTTCAAATGCGCTGCTTTTTTTTCTAACAATCCACGCAACTTGTCATAATATGCTTGTTGGTTGATTTGGTTCAAAGCATCTTGAATAAGTCGCTGTGAAATTTGATGCAATTTTAGTCCCTGTCTGATTTTTATCTTACCCCAACTTTTGATCGTAAACTTTCCCGAAGCATAGGCTAAAGCAAAGCGTTCTTCGTTTAAGAAATTTTCGGTAATAAGGTCAGCAATAATTTCTTCAACATCCACTGGATGAAGCCCCCAGCTGTAAAGCTTATCACGCATTTCTTGTTGGCTCCTTTCTTGATAGGCACAGTAGCTTTCCGCTTTTGATTTGGCCTGTTGTCTTGTCAGCTTTTTTTGTTTTATCTCTTTCTCGTAGTCCATACTTCTAAAGTCGTAAAAAATTGCCGTATTCCTAAAAAATACTCAATTTTGGACCTGCAATGGTAAATGGTTAGAAAAAGGTTCTAAAACCACTGCCTATTCAAAGAAAGACGGCTTTCTTTTGGTCTTTCCAAATATCCAGATATAGCATGAAATGAGCAATAAGATTTATACTGTACAAGATATAGCAACTATTGTTGCAGCAGCTTCCGAATTAATTGATCCTTCAGCCATTGTTAATACGCTAGCCTATGATAGTCGCAAAATAACGGATGCGAAACACGCTCTTTTTTTTGCGCTGCCTGGAAGGAGAGACGGACATCAATATGTGCAAGAGGCCTACCGTGCAGGTGTCAGGAATTTTGTTGTCAGACCAGAAGCTATTAACATTACCGATTACCTTAATTGCAATTGGCTTTTTGTGCAGGATACACTGCATGCATTACAACAGTTGGCTACCTACCATCGGAAGCAATTTGCATATCCTGTGATTGCGATTACAGGAAGTAATGGCAAAACTATCGTAAAGGAATGGCTTTATCAATTACTATCTCCGGAATACCACATTGTTCGGAGCCCAAAAAGTTATAACTCACAGCTTGGTGTACCTTTATCACTCTGGCAAATGGATGGACAACATAATTTAGCCATTATTGAAGCCGGTATTAGTAAAGTAGGTGAAATGGAAGCCATTGAAAGAATGGTGAAGCCAACAATTGGTATATTAACAAACATCGGCCATGCTCATGATGATGGTTTTGCTTCCACTAAAGAAAAGACCATTGAAAAGTTAAAGCTTTTTAAAGATGCTGATAAAATCGTTTATAACCCGACATACGTAGATTCAGCAATAGAGGTACCTGGTCGACATCATTTTACATGGAGAATCGGCAAAGGCGCTCAGCTGGAGGTAACTGCTTCTCTCAAGGAAAACGGATCGCAATACGTGTTAGAAGCAACGTACCTTCAACAGTCTTATGTGCTAACTGTGCCATTCGTGGATAAGGCTTCTATAGAAAATCTCGTTTGTTGCTGGGCCCTTATGTTAGCAATAGGTTATGAAGCGATGGTTATCGTTGATCGTGTGAAACGTCTCCTTCCTGTAAGTATGCGTTTAGAACTTAAAAAGGGCATTAATAACAACTCGATTATCGATGATTCGTATAGCAACGATCTGTCATCTTTACTGATCGCTTTAGACTTTCTGAAACAACAGCAACAACATTCACGTAAAATGCTGATACTTTCCGATTTACCGACAGTAGGGCAAAATCAAACGGCACTTTATACAAAAGTAGCCTCCATGCTCGAAGGCAAAGGACTTGATCGATTGATTGGCGTAGGAAAACACCTTCGTCAACATGCAGCATTATTTCGTATGGATACCCAATTCTTTGATACAACGGAACAATTGCTGACAAATATACCTAAGCTTGAGATTCGAGATAGTACAATACTCATTAAAGGCAGTCGGGTTTTCGGCTTTGAAAACATCAGTAAAGCGCTTACGCTACAAACGCACGAAACTACGTTGGAAATCAATCTAAATGCGCTGGAGCACAATTTGAATGTTTATAAATCATTGTTGCAGCAAGGCACGAAATTGATGGTAATGGTAAAAGCTTTTTCCTATGGGAGTGGAAGTTTTGAAATTGCTAATTTGTTACAATTTAATAAAGTGGATTACCTAACGGTTGCTTATGCCGATGAAGGGATTGCTCTTCGAAAAAGTGGTATCACGCTTCCTATCGTAGTAATGAGCCCCGGAGAGGATACTTTCGAACAAATGATTGAGTATCGTCTTGAACCGGAGATATATAGCTTTTCTGAACTCGAAGCTTTTATCAGCAAGTTGCCTTCAGAAAAGATGGAAGCCTATCCGGTACACATTAAGGTGGATACAGGTATGCATCGATTAGGCTTTGAACCGGACGATGTGGATCGATTATTGGCCAAATTGAAAAGAACCGATAAAATAGTCGTAAAAAGTGTATTTTCGCACTTGGCGGCAAGCGGGATCCGGGAACACGATAACTTTACATCAGAACAGATACGGCTATTTGATGTTTTTACGCAAGATTTAGCGCGTGGCTTAGGTTATCATTTTATTAGGCATATAGCTAATACATCTGCTATTTCCCGCTTTCCGCAAGCACAATTTGATATGGTTCGTTTGGGCATCGGGCTATATGGTGTCTCAGCAGATGAATATCGTTCTTTGCCATTGCAGTCGGTAACTCGCCTCCGTACGGGGATTACCCAAGTTAAGTATATAAAGGCGGGAGATACAGTGGGTTATAATAGGAACGGGCGTTTAAACGGCGACGGCACCATTGCTACGGTAAAGATCGGTTATGCCGATGGATACAGTCGAAGGTTTGGCAATGGCGTTGGAAAGATGCTTATAAAAGGAAGGCTTGTACCCACTGTTGGAGATATTTGTATGGATATGTGTATGTTGGATGTTACAGGGATTGATGTTAAGGAAGGAGAGGAGGTTTTGGTAATGGGAGAGGAACTTTCTCCAGAAACATTGGCAAAAGCGATCGGGACTATCCCATACGAAATCCTAACAAGTATTTCACAACGCGTAAGACGCGTTTATTACTTTGAATAAATTTAATCTACCCCATAAAATGTCGAATAGAACATTGTTGAGATTGTTATTAAACTACCTAATCAAAGGAGTTTTGTTTTTGGTGCCTTTAGCAGGTGCCTTACTATTGATCTTTTGGATCGTAGCAACAATTGATTCCGCTTTAAATCTAAGTTGGCTGATACGCGACGAAACAGGACAACCGCTGTATATACCGGGCTTAGGTATTGTCATAATGATTCTGATATTAATTCTTGCCGGTGTGATCGTTACCAATTTTATTACCGAGCCAATCTATAATCGATTGTATAAATTGTTAAACCGAGTACCGCTATTCAGTACATTGTATTCGTCGATTAAAGATTTTACAGAAGCATTTGTTGGGGATGAGAAAAAATTTAACGAGCCGGTTCTGGTAGAAGTGAATGAAACGGGACTCAAGAAAATCGGCTTTCTTACGCAGCACGATCTTCGTAAAATACACTTGCCGGAAGATGTTATTGTTTATTTTCCGTATTCCTACTCTTTTGCCGGGCAAGTTTGTGTGGTAAAGGCAAAACGTGTAACACCGCTAAAAATGAGCGCAACAGATGCCATGAAGCTCGTGGTTTCGGGTGGGGTAAGTGGATTAGAACACGAGGAGATGAAAGATATAAAGCCCTCTGCCGAATAGTTAATGGTGATCTTAATTTAACGGTGCTTCCTGCAAAATAGTACAAGAAGCTGCTCTTGGGGGCCGGTGCAGAAAAATAGATACTGATCACCGCCATCTTTTATTTTGTGCTTCTTTTTTAATTCTTGCGGTTTCAATGGAAAATTTCTCGTGGATACATTTCCTTGAGTTGAATTCTTATTTTTTTTGAAATCACTATACGTTTCTACTTTAATAACCTCAAAACAGCGGCCAATAAAGCCTTCTTTGAAAGTTTCGGAGGTATATAAATGGGTATGTTGATGCAACTTCGATAAGTTGAAATGAACGGCCGTATATTTAAAACACCCTGCCTTTAACAGCGCTGCATCCGGTTCATATAAATACCTCCGGGGATTATCAAAAGCAGGCTGGCTCGTTTTCTCCTGTTCCTCGTTGAAGCGCAAAATGTCTGAAGTCTTGTTGCTAAGCGCCACACAATGAAAGGTGATTGCGTTTGTAGGGTTATTACGCAAAACAAATAGCAGCTCTTTGCATTCGTTGTGTGCACTGATAATGTGAACGTCGGTAACTCCCGAAAGTTCATGAACAGCTGCCTGTATATCCAAAAGCGGTGCGGCTTTTATTAACACAGTTTTACCTCTCTGTTTAAGCAAAGGTCCATGCATAACTACGTCGGGCTCACAATCGCTTAGCCTAAACACCTTTTGTTGTTTGATTCGTCGCGAGGGATCGATGTAAATGAAATCAAAAACTTTATCGGAGGAATGAAGGTAGCTGATGCCGTCATCCGGGAAAAATTGAATATTCATAACGCCAAGTTGTTTGGCATTATGCTCGGCTATCCGTGATAAAGAGGCATTGCGCTCGCAATGAATTACTTGCTGTGCGCGTTGAGCAAAGTAATAGTCGTCAACGCCGAATCCGCCGGTAATATCGACAATCGAGCTGCCGACATTTATTAATCCTCTTTTATAGGCACCGGTAAGTGATGAAGAAGACTGTTCGAGTCCCAAGAGGCCCGGGTAATAGATATTCGTTGTATTAAACCATTGCGGCAATTTTTTTTGAGCTCGCTTCATCCCATCTAGCTGCTCGGCCAGTTCAGGGGCGCTTACATCCGGAAAGGGACTTTTCCCTAAGGCTATTGAAGCGGGAGATGCTTGGATATGATCCCGCAAGAAATTTTGCACTTCCGGTTTTAAAATCGCTTGGTTCATTTTTTTGGGCTTTTAGGGACTAGTAATCAACTTGCAGCAATCGACCATCGCCCATATAATCACAACAGCTAATCAACTACTCGACGATTCTTCAACTCAACGAACTAACTACCCACCGATCGAATAAGCATTTGGCAGGTATAGTTATCCTGTAACTGCATGATCACTTCTTTATTTATCAATACCCGTTCAATTGTTTGCGGATTATGATATCGTATGGTTACGAGCTCCAAGTCGCGTGTAAACTCCACATCATATTGTTTTTTCAACTCTTTAATCAGAGAAACGATATTTTGTTCATCATAATCGACGCTCACCGAAAAACTAACTGCACTATTGTGCATCATATTGATCTTTAACCGATGTTTGGCAAACACATCAAAGATATGACTGAAGTTATCCTCAACTATAAAAGAAAAGTCCTTGGGCAAAATAGAAATGAGTACCTGATTTACTTTAAAGATGAAAGAGGAGACCGGTAATGTATTATTGGTTGCCCTTATGATTGTGCCGTTGTTCTTGGTATCAACAAAAGAGCGTACGGCTAGCGCAATCCCCTTGTTTTGTAAAGGTTTAATTGTTTTCGGATGTATTACCGTGGCTCCATAATAAGTAAGCTCAATCGCATCTAAATAAGAAAGTTCAGGTATTAATTCAGTTGAGTCGAACCATTTTGGATCTGCATTGAGCACCCCGGGAACATCCTTCCATATCGTTACTAGCTCTGCATCTAAGGAAGCAGCAAAAATGGCTGCGGTATAATCAGAGCCTTCTCTGCCTAGGGTAGTCGTGAAATTTTCAGAGGTGCTACCAATAAAGCCTTGAGTAACCAGTATATTTTTCTCCAATAGAGCGGGAATCGAAGATCGCATGCTGCGTTCGGTCTTTTCCCAATTTACCTGCCCTTCTCGAAAAGTATTATCGGTGTGGATATAGTTTCTAGCATCAATCCAAAGACTATGTATATCAACTTTTCTCAGGTATGCTTCTATAATGCGCGAAGAGACCAGCTCACCAATAG
Organism: Olivibacter sp. SA151; assembly: GCF_054130995.1. Classification (NCBI taxonomy): domain Bacteria; kingdom Pseudomonadati; phylum Bacteroidota; class Sphingobacteriia; order Sphingobacteriales; family Sphingobacteriaceae; genus Olivibacter; species Olivibacter sp. SA151. The sequence continues at coordinate 2,018,099 of NZ_CP096391.1, forward strand.
AAACAATCTGATCATACAAGTAATCATAAGCGTCTTGCGGCTCCTCTTCAATGATCCAATCGATCTCAACAAATAAATTGGCGACCTCGTCAAAAATGGAATGCTGTTTATCTTCAAATAGCTCGTCTAGCACCTGTTCATGAAATTTTTTGGCTTTTTCGAAAAGGTTGTATAGCTCCGGCTCTTGGTTATAATAGGCCTTTGTTACTTCTTCCAATAAATTCGTAGTTTTGCCCATGGCTGAAACTACAATAATAAGCTGTTGATCTTTATAATCTTCTACGATACGGGCAACATTTCTAACCCCGTCGGCATCCTTTACAGATGCACCTCCAAATTTAAATACCTGCATTAATTTGTTGTAATATTCTGTCTTAGCTGGGTTCGTATATGTTTGCCTTCCTCCGTCATCAATGAGTCGATCTGCTCGTAGGGAATCATCAATTCTGTGATGCCTGCTGCGTAAGGTTTGATTTCATATACATTATACAAAAATAATAAACCTTTTGGGGTAAGGGTAAAGTTATTGTTTAAATGAAAACGATTATCTTCAAAAAAATAGGATTCGTCCAGTGCTTGCTCGGTAGATAGTCCCTCCTGTTTTCTGAATATCACTTCTGCTATCTTGGTTAGCGATTGTTGCTTTTCCACAGGGATAATCTTTTCAAGTCCAATGGTGTCGACTTTTAACGGGTCGTAATTGTAAAAAAGTGTATTATAGTTCCCGTGTGCTCCGCCTGTATAGTCGCTAAGTTCTAAGGATAGAGAAAGAAAAGAAGGTTTGTTTTGTAATACCTTTGCGTGCATTTCAGAATACCAGGCACGGGGATATTCGTCCATTTTTACAAAATCTTCATAGTTTTCAATAAATGCTTTTGCTTCTTGTTCAATTGAATTATATTGCGTGTCGGGCTGCCTATTAGCTGTAAACTGTCTTTTGATTAAATCATTGATTTCCTTTTGTTCAAATTCAGGAAAAACCGCTTTGAAATAAGTCGTGTCTTTTTTTCCATCGTTATCCACAACCTCCTTACTTGATAATATATAATGCTGATACCGATAACGGAGCGTGTCAGCTTTTGCGACAGTTTTCCGTTCGTTGTTAAGATTGCATGATAGGAACAGCATGTTTGCACAAGTTAGTAGCAGGCTAGCGTTTATCAGTAAAGATTTTTTTATTCTAAACATATCAGCACTTTATTAAAGGAAGAGACAAAACGGCATATTAGACAAATTAACAAGGTAATCTATTAATTGTTTATCGAAACGTTAACCCATTCGGAATCAAAAGTTGCGCGATACTTTTTGTAAAAGTTTATCGCAGGCTCATTCCACTCCAATACTTGCCATACCATACCGCTATAGCCTTTGTTCTGCATCTCTTCAATAACTTTATCAAACAGAAGCTTGCCGATGCCACGACCTCGCATTTCTTGGGTAACAATTAAGTCCTCTAAATAAAGCCGTCGCCCTTTCCAAGTCGAATAACGTGTATAGTATAAAGCAATACCTTGTATAACGCCATCAATTTCAGCTACAAAAGCCTCCCATACGGGATTTGCTCCAAAGCCGGCATCTTCCATTTCTTCCAGACTAACGGTCACCTCTTCCGGGGCCCTCTCATACAAGGCTAACTCATGTATCAATTCTAAAATTCTCGAACAGTCTTCTTTTTGCGCTTTACGTATCATGCTTTGTGTAATAAAATAGTCAAGTAGTTTAGTAGGGAAATAGTTGGGGAGTAGTTAAGTAGTTTAGTAGGAAAATAGTTAAGTAGTCACCTAACTATTCAACGTCTCAACGACTCAACCATTTAACGACTCAACAACTAGTTAAGTAGTTAAGTAGGAAAGTAGTTAAGTAGTCACTAACTATTCAACGTCTCAACGACTCAACTATTTAACGACTCAACAACTTAACGTTTCAACAACTCAACGTGACCCAAATATGGTGCTTCCCAATCTAATCATTGTACTCCCTTGTTCAATGGCAATTTTATAGTCGGACGACATACCCATCGATAACTCCTTGAAAGCGTCGTCTTTTCGAAAGAAGCTGGCTTTAATGCCATTAAAAAGTGTTTTTAACTCATAGAATTCTTCTTTGATCAGCTTCTCATTATCGGTATTGGTAGCAATTCCCATTAGACCAACAATACGAACATTTTTAAGTATGCTGAATTCGTCGGATCGTAGTAGTTCGATTACTTCGTCGTAAGCCAAGCCAAATTTCGTTTCCTCGTCCGCAATATAAATTTGCAAAAGACAATCAATGATTCGGTCATGTTTTGACGCCTGTTTATTAATTTCCTGAAGCAATTTCAAACTGTCAACAGAGTGAATTAATTTGATAAAGGGCGCAAGATATTTTACCTTATTTGTTTGTAAATGACCGATCATATGCCATTCAATATCTTTCGGTAAAACTTCGTATTTATCGCGCAACTCTTGTACCTGGTTTTCTCCAAACGTGCGCTGTCCGGCATCATAAGCTTCTTGAATCTCAGTTACTGACTTGGTTTTTGAAACGGCTACCAATGTTACACCTACCGAATCTGTTTCTTTTTTAATCTTTTCTAAATTATCACTAATACTCATTTCTCTTATCAATTTTTTTCGCCCGCCCACACTTGTACCTTTCTTGGACAATTACTCATCGCAACCTAAACGCCTGCTTTAAAGCGGACGCAAAGGTAACTAATTGCATATGAAAAGCATTTTATCTAAGTTTGTGCGAATTTAAAGAAATGACTCGGTTATTAATAGTAATTCTTTCAGTGTTTTTGTTAGCGGCTTGTAATAAGGAGAAGGTGCCTGAAGGAGTTATCGCCCAAAAGAAGATGGTCCCACTTTTATGTGATTTTCATCTGGCTGAAGGATACCTGTCTTCCTTACCCATGGATTCGTCTCGCTTGCTGGCGAAAAATTATTATGCTTCCATCTTTAAAAAATATGACACTGATTCGGCTGGGTTTAACAAAAGCCTCGTCTTCTATTCAAAAGATCCGGGCTTATTGAATCAGATTTATGCCGAGGTGCAAAAGCGGTTGCAGCAATATCAAAAGGATGAACAAGCGAAGATAGATGCAAAAATGAGAAAGGTCTTCGTGGCCGATTCTTTAAAGAGTGCGTCCATTAAAGATAGTCTAGACAAAATAAAGGCTGATTCGGTGAATTTTCAGTTGACCAAAAATTTACTTTATCGGAAGCATACCGATTCGGCTAACCGTAAATCGGAGGCATGGTCTTTGCCCCTGGAGAAGGCATTGGTTAAACGAATCCTTTATATTCCGAATGGAAATAGCGAATTGAGTAAGTTGTTGTTACCCATAGATTCAATCAAGAAGTCCAAACCGGCAGACTCGTTGAAAATAAAGGGGCCGGTTAAGTCGAAGAGGCGTTAAGTTGTTAATTAGCCAAATTTTTAATTAGCCAATGGTTAAAAGTTGAGTAGTTAAGTAGTGGAGTAGTAAGTACTTGAGTAGGGACTAACCCTCTGCGGCTTACAGCCTACAGCGCTACCTAAAGTTAAATAGAATGATATATCCTCAGAATGCTGTTGATAAATTGGGTTTTACCGAAATCAAGGCACTAATAAAAGCATACTGTTTAAGTGAAATGGGAAGGCAAATGGTGGACAAAATCCAACCGATGCATCAGTTTGACCAGATCAATAAATTCATGCGTCAAACCTATGAATTTAAAGAAATATTACTGAACGATTCCCCCTTGCCCATAGAACATTTGTATCCCATACGTGCCCTCGCAGAAAAGGCTAGGGTAGAGGGGGTGTTTTTGACAGAAGAAGAGTTTTTTCATGTGCTACTGTCGTTGAAAACTGTATTTGCAGTTATCCGATATTTTAACGACAGAAATGGACATTATCCTAACCTGGAAGCATTATTCGAGCACTTGCCAATAGAAAAAGGGATTGTAAATGCTATTGAACGCGTAATCGATGCGAAAGGTAAAATTAAGCCCAACGCCTCATCGCTTCTCTCAGAAATTATCACCAATATTGCCAAAGCAGAGCAGGAGGCGCGCAAACGGATTGACCATGTTTTTAAAAGCGCTCAGGGAAACGGCTGGACGGCAGACGGAAACCTAACCGTTCGAGATGGCCGTTTATGCATCCCGCTATTGGCAGAAAACAAACGCAAGTTGAAGGGCTTTATTCATGACGAATCGGCTACGGGGCAAACGGTATTCATCGAACCCGAAGAAGTTTTTCATTTAAACAACAAAGTCCGCGATCTTGAATTTGATAAGCGAAGAGAAGTGATCCGTATTTTAATTGAATTAACGGATACATTACGTCCCAATATTCCGCTCTTGTTAGCCTATCATGGATTGCTTAGTAAACTTGATTTTGTGCGAGCCAAGGCACTTTTTGCAATCGAATTGGAAGCGGATATGCCACAGTTGTCAAAAGAAGCTGCCGTTGAACTGATAAACGCCAGACACCCCCTTCTGATGCTCAGTTTTAAGAAGGAGAAACAAACAGTTGTGCCGTTGAATGTCAAAATAGATAATCAGCAGCGCGTAATCGTTGTTTCAGGACCTAATGCAGGCGGAAAATCGGTAGCGATGAAAACCATCGGCTTGTTGCAAATAATGGCCCAAGCCGGATTATTGATTCCGGCGGACGAGTCGTCGACGATAGGTGTTTTTAAACAATTTTTTGCTGATATCGGCGATGACCAGTCGATCGAAAGTGACTTAAGTACCTATAGTGCTCATCTTTCGAAGATGAAATACTTTACGGAACACGCGAACGGTAAAACGTTGGTGCTTATTGACGAATTTGGCACAGGTACTGATCCACAATTCGGTGGCCCGATAGCGGAAGCGGTATTGGAAGTTTTGAACCGTAAAAAAATAAGAGGTGTAATTACTACTCACTATTCTAATTTGAAGAACTTTGCTAATGCGACAGAAGGCCTGGAAAATGCTTCCATGCTTTTTGATAATGCAGCCATGCATCCACTTTATATTTTAGAAATCGGGAAACCGGGCAGTTCTTATGCTTTTGAAATTGCACAAAAAATTGGATTGCCAACGGAGGTTCTACAAGCAGCAAAACAAAAGATAGGTGCACAACAAAAGCGGGTTGACACCTTACTTGTTGACTTAGAGCGGGAAAAAAAGACAATCCTGGATACCAAGCGTTTAGTTGAGAAAAGAGAAACTGCGCTCAATAAGTTACAACAAGATACCGAAGCTTTGCAACGCTATTTAGACGAGAATAAAAAGACAATCCTTAAACAAGCTAAGCTAGAAGCCCAGGAAATTATAAAAAATGCCAACAGGTTAGTGGAAAACACGATTTCAGAAATTAAGGACAGCAAAGCAGATAGAGAGAGAACGAAGGCAGCTAGACAACACTTGCAGCAAGAGCTTGAACGCCACCAACTCAATGAACCAAAAACGAAAGGAGCTACGGTCGCTAATAACCAAGAAATACACGTTGGCGATTGGGTGAAAATTATAGAATCAGGTAATGTGGCTCAGGTACTGGAAGTTGCGAAAGATAACCTTATCTTGGCGATGGGTGATTTGCGATCGGTGGTAAAAAGAAAACGTGTAGAAAAAGTAGCAACAAAAGAGGTTCCAAAAGAAATTCGTAAATCTCATAGCGCAATGGTTACCGAAGAGTTAACGGGATTTTATCCTGAATTGGATGTAAGGGGCATGCGCACAGAAGACGCCCTTCAGGCGATCGAAAAGCACCTAGATAAGGCCATTATGTTGGGTTTTCCAAGCCTAAAGGTTATTCACGGTAAAGGAGATGGTATTCTTAGAAAAATGATACGGGATTATTTACGTAAATATTCGCAGGTTAACAGGATGGAAGACGAACATGCTGATAGAGGCGGTGATGGAATAACGTATGTATATTTGAATTAGCCTATCGAATGGGCTAATTCTTTACCTATTGGGACATTTTTTACAACGCTTGCCCTTCTTATATTTTTTGCAACACTTCTTGAACTCACAACAACCGGTATAAGGATTCAGTCCTTTGTGGTTTTCAGGATCTAACGGGCAGCCATTTCTTACCAGCTCCATCTCAAAAATGTTCAATACCTTCATCTTCATCAATTTACGCTGCCAAAGGTAAGTATTATTTAAATTAATTCTAAATGTTTTTTGGAATTGTTAAGTCACTGAGTTGTGGAGTGGTTGAGTAGTTAATTCGCTAATTAGCCGATTAGCCAATGTGATGATTAGCTAATGTGATAACGAGGGGCAGCGTTCTTAGTTACGCGCATCAGTCGGCTTATGGCTTATTGCTTACAGCCTATAGTTTATTGTTTACAGCCTTTTGTTTTATAGAACCAAAATTGTAAATTAACGTCGTTGCAGCCGATTTTTAAACTTGATAGCCATGATTAATAAAGTAGTGAACAATGCCGATGAAGCTATTAGAGACATTCAGGATGGAATGACACTTATGCTCGGGGGATTTGGTCTATGCGGGATACCCGAGAATTGCATTGCCGCATTGGTGAAAAAAGAAGTGAAAGACTTAACATGTATTTCCAATAATGCCGGTGTAGATGATTTCGGAATCGGTTTAATGCTTCAAAAAAGGCAGCTAAAAAAGATGATCGCGTCTTACGTCGGAGAAAATGCAGAATTTGAGCGTCAGCTACTTTCGGGAGAACTGGAGGTTGAGTTAATACCGCAAGGCACCTTGGCCACTCGATGCTTGGCGGCCGGTTATGGAATGCCGGCAATCTTTACACCGGCAGGAGTAGGAACCGAAGTGGCAGAAGGTAAAGAAATCAGAAGATTTAACGATAAAGACTATTTGTTAGAAATGGCATTCAATGCTGATTTTGCCATTGTAAAGGCTTGGAAAGGAGATACAACCGGGAATCTTATCTTTCGCTCAACGGCCCGTAATTTTAATCCTATCATGGCCATGGCCGGAAAAATAACCATTGCGGAAGTCGAGGAGTTGCTACCCGTTGGATCCTTGGATCCGGATCATATCCATACGCCCGGGATTTATGTACATCGCATATTCCAAGGAGAAAAATATGAAAAAAGAATTGAGAAGAGAACCGTTAGAGATGAGCCAATTTTTTAAGTTAGCCAATTAGCCAATAATAAAATTGTAAATGCATAAAGATTTAATAGAAAAAAACATCATTCTTAGACTTACATTTGACTTTGCTTTAGACATTATTAGCTACTGTGAATGCTTAGAAGCGGAATACAGATACAATCTGGCACGCCAGTTATTTAAAAGTGGAACTTCTATCGGAGCGAATGTTCGAGAAGCTCAGAATGCAGAAAGTAAATCAGATTTTATACATAAGTTTAAGATTGCCGCAAAGGAAATGGATGAAACCGAATATTGGTTGCAATTGTGTTTGAAATCTTATGATCTGGAGAATACGCAAATGTTGTTATCTAAATTGGAACAGATTTCAAAAATCATTACAAAAATTATTGCTACATCTAAAAAAAGCAGGGTGAATTTGACGGACTAGCAAGCGTATTGATATTAATGATATTATCAAATTGACTAATCATCACATTGGCTAATTGGCTAATCATCACATTGGCTAATTGACTAATCATCACATTGGCTAATTGACTAATCATCACATTGGCTAATTGGCTAATCATCACATTGGCTAATTGACTAATCATCACATTGACTAATTATCATATATAAAAGTTATGTTAGACAAACAAGGAATAGCCAAACGCATTGCGCAGGAAATAAAAGACGGTTATTACGTTAACCTCGGTATCGGTATACCAACCTTGGTAGCCAATTATATACCTAAAGATATCCAGGTGGTACTGCAATCGGAGAATGGTTTGCTTGGTATGGGACCATATCCTTCGGAAGATGAAGTCGACCCAGATTTAATTAATGCGGGCAAACAAACGGTTACAACGCTTCCCGGATCGGCAATATTTGACTCAGCAATGAGTTTTGGAATGATCCGGGCTCAGAAGGTAGATTTGACGATTCTGGGAGCTATGGAGGTTTCGGAAAATGGCGATATTGCCAATTGGAAAATACCGGGCAAAATGGTCAAGGGAATGGGGGGAGCCATGGATCTGGTAGCGTCTGCCAAAAATATCATTGTTGCGATGCAACAGGTTAACAAGGAAGGTGAAAGTAAATTGCTTCCATCCTGCACCTTGCCTTTGACAGGAGTGAGGTGCGTTCGGAAGATTGTTACCGAGTTAGCCGTCTTTGTTATTGAACCACACGGAGGCTTTCGCCTCTTAGAAAGAGCACCTGGACTGAGTGTGGATGAAATCCGGAATGCAACCGCCGGCAAGTTTATAGCCGATGATAATATTCCGGAAATGAGACTTTAAAATAGTTTTTTCCGTAAGCGTGCGGAAATTTCATCAGTTACTTGTACCATCATCGCGGTATCGTCCTTATTGTTTTCGATAATTAAATCACACTGCGATTTGTAGGGAAAAAGATATTCATCAAAGCTGGGGAGTACGTGATTATACCATTTGTATTTGACATCTTCCTCAAAATACCCTCGTTCGATAAGGTCCCGTCGAAGTCGGCGCTCTAATGCAATATGTTCATCTGCGTGAAGAAATATACGCTCGTCCAGAAGTGTATTGATTTCTTCAAAATGGAAAATAAATAGCCCCTCTACTATTAATAAGGGAGCTGGCTTTATCTCCAACATTTTTGGCTTAATTGCCGGATTATTAAAAGTGTATTCTTCTTTAAAGACCGTCTTCCCTGCAATCAGCGCGCTAATATCATGATAAAAAAGCGTTCGGTTGATAGCAGCAGGTACATCAAAATTATACAGTTTGTTTTCCTCTTGCGTTTTGGTGTTGGCTGGCAGGTAATAATCATCCTGAGAGATTAACGTAACTTCATGATCTTTGAAGTGATTAAGAAAACACTTCAGAAAGAACGTCTTTCCCGAACCACTACTGCCAGCGATACCAATGACATAAGGTTTTTTAGACATTTTTTTTAGCTATTAGACTTTAGTTATTCGTTATTAGCTATTCGTTGTTAGTATTGATTCACTACTTAACTATTATTAAGGCGTAAGCTATAGCCGTAGGCTTTAATCTCACGTAGTCCCATTATCAAATTAGCTAATTGGCTAATTAACTACATGACATCTTTACGACTCAACCACTCAACTACTTAACCACTTAACTAATAAGAGATATTAACCTGAAACCGTCTGTCAATTACACCGATTAATGAAGCCACGGATTTGGAAATAACGATGATAGCATCTTTATTTTCCGATGTCTCATTGAATTTACCTACAACCTTTGCATAAGTAGTTCGATTGGTCATCGGGTTGGTAATTTTAACTACAGTGCCGACCGGAGCGGAGTTATGCAAGGCGAGCATTTTGCCGCTTTCGCCATTTAAGTCGTCCATCCAGATTCCAATGCCGCTTGCTGTCACCTGCTTGATTCCGTAGCGATTGGCCGGCGTGCTATCCTCTTTAGGTGTTTCTTCCGGTTCTTCTTCAATCGTATTGGCGTTGCCGCTTGCAACCTGCTGTTCGTTTTCGCTTGTTACACCGTTTAACTCTTCGTTGCTAATTACTTTCTTTGGAACACTGGGATCAGTGGCGGCTTCCTCTATAGATGTATTCGGGATTCTGATTAATTGCCCCTCCTTTAAAGAGTTGCCGGATAAATTGTTCGCTTGTTTAATCGCATCAACAGTTACTCCAAAGCGTTTTGAAATGGAAAAAAGCGTTTCCTTTGCACCTACTTTGTATTCAATATAATCGGTTCCCTGGGAGGTAATAGCTGCACCGCCATTAACGGGAGGTTTTGAGCTAGGAGTCGCAGTTTTTACAACATTGTTTGCAGGGTTCGAGAAGGGTGCGCCGGTCGGAATTTTAACGACATCACCAGCTTTGAGCGACTTATTAGCATTAAAATCAATGATGTCTTTTGGCTTCAGGTTGTATTTGCGTCCAAGAGAGTAGTAAGATTCTCTGGTCTGTAGTTTATGTAGAATTACTTTTTTACCATTTTGATTTTCAACTCCTATCGAATCCCTTGTTATCGGATTCGCAAAAACAACACTACTTGTTAAGACACAGGCAACAGTCACGCCTAAGCCTTTTAATATTTTTTTATTCTTCATATACATTACAATTATACAAAATACGAAACAATTTCTCGTTTATTATTCGTTACAAAAAACAATTGTTGGCCAACCATAAAAAAGACTTCCGGCAGCAGATGATCTAATCGATCAACTATACATTCCTTAAATTGTACGTTGTGCTCTTGAATAACCGTTAATATGAGTTGTAACTTATCTTCTTTCCTCTCATGATAGGCCCACAGCTCTTTACCGTCAGTTTCCAGAAAGAAATAGGGGCCAACTAAAGTGCTTGTAATTGGAAGTGGAGGAGTCCGGTGAACAGGGGAGGCCGAGCGTATATTTCTGGGCAAAGGCGACAGTTTATTTAGTAATGTATGATTTTCAAGTATACTTCCCGACAAAGGCTCCAGCAAGCTGACCGCATTCGTATCTGAAAATCGTTGCTTTACCGCTATTCCTTCCTGTGTAAGCTCTACGAATTGCAGATTGAATTGCTCCCAGGTGACCTGCTTACTATGTATATCGATAGCTACAAGTCCCTGCGTTTGCCCTTGGTTTGGTTGTGGATAATGCTGCAGGAATAGTTGGTTGGCATTCACCGCTGCCAGTGTCCACCAACGATCGCCATAGTGTATGTGATCGGATAACAAACGACCACTAGGATAATGAATAACCGAAAAGTAGGGCAGCCCGTCCTGATCTCTCCATTCAATAGCGAGCATACCGGAGAGCTCATGGATGTCCATCTTCCAAATCGTGCCTTCACATAAGTAAGAAAATTTTTTTGTCATTCGTTAACGATTATTGCTACCCTCTTTCATCTTTCTTCTATAACCATCTGACAAAAATAGTATCTTTATATGGAAAATCCCTTTAAAAGCGTGCAAAGGAAAAGAAGCTTTATCGGTAAAAGGAGAAAAATAAAGACAATGCTTATGATAAAAGACAGAAGCCTACGGCAGTGGCTTTCAATAGTACTGTTAATTGCGTTATTTTTACCCGGTTCTGCAATAGGCAAAACGCAGGAAACGGCCACCGTTTATCAATATCACTTAAGTGAAGAAATTGGCCCGGCAGCCTGGCGTAAAACTGAAAAAGCATTTAGTGCAGCTAAAGCACATCATGCCGATTATATTTTAATCGAAATCAATACCTACGGTGGAATGCTTAATTACGCCGATTCCATACGAACTAAGATATTAGAGTCGGAGCTGAAAACCATTGCTTTTATAAACCATAATGCGGCTTCTGCCGGTGCGCTGGTGGCGCTTGCCTGTGATAAAATCTATATGGTTAAAGGTGCAAGCATAGGGGCTGCCAGCGTGGTAAATCCTCAAGGAGAGGTGATGCCGGAGAAATATCAATCCTATATGCGGAGCTTAATGCGGGCAACGGCTGAAGCAAAGGGGAGAGATCCACGAGTAGCAGAAGCTTTTGTGGACCCGGATGTCGTGCTACCGGAATTAAAAGAGGCTGGCAAAGTACTTACTTTGACGACACAAGAAGCGCTAAAAATTGGTATGATCAATGGCGAAGTGGTTAGTTCGACAGAGATACTTGCTAAAGAAGGTCTAAAAGGGGCATCTATCACCCGGTATCAAAGCACATGGGTTGATAGCTTTATTAATTTTCTTATCAATCCGGCAGTGAGTAGCGTGCTGATTTTACTGATTATTGGCGGAATTTATTTCGAAATGCAAACGCCGGGCATCGGTTTTGCATTGATTGTTGCCATCATAGCTGCACTTCTATTCTTTGCTCCGTTATATATCCAGGGGCTGGCTGATAATTGGGAGATCGCCTTATTCATAATCGGTATTATTTTGCTGTTACTCGAAGTCTTTGTTATACCGGGTTTTGGTGTTGCAGGTATTCTGGGAATCATTGCATTGGTATGTGGACTGGCATTCAGCATGGTGCCCAATCAGAACTTTAACTTTCAACCTGTTGAGCCTAACCAAGTAATGACTTCCTTCGTTATTGTAATCGCCGCTACTATTGCTTCTATTATTCTTTGTGTCATTTTCGGCAAAAGCATTCTGCGTTCCAGTGCGTTTCAACGGCTGGTTTTAGCCGATGAGCAACAGTCGGGTAAAGGATACGTCTCTTCTGTAAGAAATCTTAATTTAATTAACAAAGAAGGAGTCGCCAAGACGGCCTTACGTCCTTCGGGTAAAATCGAGATTCAAGGGAAATGGTATGATGCCGTGGCCTTAGATGGGTTCATCGATAAGGATACTATTGTTTATGTTGAAAAGCACGAGAACTATAATCTTTTTGTCAGAAAAAAGAAAGACGATCAGGTGTATTAAACAATTCATAAGCCAAAACGTTATAAGTAGGTCATTCCCGGCATGCAGATCGCATGCTTAGGGTACTAACAAAAAATATAATGTATGAATCCAAAAGCAATTAGTTTAGAAGAGAAAAAATTAAGACCTGTTGTAGATCACCTAAATGATTTATTGGCAAACTATCATGTTCACTATCAAAAACTACGTGGTTGTCATTGGAATGTAAGAGGCTCGCACTTCTTTACATTACATGCTAAATTTGAAGAATTATATAATAATGCGATTACAACCATTGATGAGCTGGCAGAGCGTATACTAACCTTAGGGAAATCACCGCTCAGCCGATATCAGGACTATCTTGAGACAGCGGAGATCAAGGAAATAGATACCATCGGAATGTCGGATGTCGATCTGGTGAAAGCTGTGGTAGAGGACCTTGAAGTATTGATCGCTTTGCAACGGGACCTGCTAGAAATTACGGACGAAGCAAATGATGAAGGTTCCAACGATATGGTGAACGCATTTATGCAGTTTAACGAAAAGCAAAACTGGATGTTAAGAGCCTTTCTCAATAAGCAATAACACCTTGAATCTATACATTGGGCTTGTCTAAAAGTTCGTTTTCTTGCGTCATCGAGCTTAGCGGTATTGATATGGCATAGATACGGGAGAATGTCAACCTGAGACAAGCCTTTGTATTTCAATCTGCCTTTTAACAATTAATTAATACAGTATGTAGGCTCCTAAAGTAGCAAACTATTTATTTTTGATAAATAGTTCATGTTCATGTCTTTAGAAACAATTAGCTTGTTAGGTTGGATCGGCGTTGCCTGTTGTACTTCCGGTTACTTATTGGTTAGCCTAGGTTATATTCATTCCAATGGTTGGAAATACCAGTTGCTAAACGCATTAGGTGGATTATTTCTCGTAATCAGCGCTTTTTACAATCACGATACACCAAACACGGTAGCTAACGGGCTTTGGGCACTTATTGGGTTGATTAGCCTTATTAAGTTTGCGCTGCCAGGTGCCGTTAAAAAAGTGACTGCTAAGCGTTCATAGCCCAGCAGTCAGGTGCGATTTTCTAAACTTTAACCCTTGTTCCTTAGGGTGGTCAATCGCTAATACCCACCCACTTTTTCTTCTCTATCTTTATTAAATGAAAATCTTCTAGATATACTGAAGCCCCATCTATACTGCCCTTTACCCCAAGATGTCGTAGTTTCCGGTATAAATTGCGATTCCTGAATGGCTGTGGCATTAGTGAAATTTAAATGGAAGACATGGCCACCTGTTTCGATTTCTAAACCAACACCTAAGGCGTCGTAGAACTTTTGCTGATTGATGTTTTCTACGTATTCCTTTTTGTCTTTGCTTCTAAAAGGAAGAAAGTAGTCTGCTACAATAGCCATCCGTTTACTAATCTTTAACCGACCACCGGCACCTAAGGCAAATACACCATTTTGATCGCCAAAAATCGTATAGTTCCGATGTACGTAACTCGGAATAAGTTCAAAAGAAAAGCTAGGACTAAATTTTCTTGCCACAATCAACTGACTAACATAGGTTATCCGATCGCCGAAATTCTTATAGGAGGTCGAGGCTGTAGGATCGTCAGAAGCCTTAACACCGCTTACCGTCCCACTTCCAAAAAAGGCAAGACTTACCGGAATAGCGTTATCAGTAGTTTGTTCTAGAAAACGATATTTGAAATTGGCTTCATATAATTGTGTTGCCGCAGTTGCACCCTTTGCACGGGCAATCCCAACATTAAATCGGTCAGATATACCATAATCAAAACCAATGCGGATGTCTGTCGACTGATCAAGACCGAAGAAATTTCCGATACCCCCACTACCTCCTGCAATATCTCCAAATCGGTGATCTACCCGGAATTCGAGTTCCTTTTTATGGATCGTTTCGGTCGACTGTGCATTGATTAAATGGTTGGACTTAAAAGTGGCACTCACCTTTTCGCGCGTGGTACTATCCTCTTGAATTAGCGCCTCTAAATCGCTCTGCGCGAACAAACGAGAAAAGGGAATCATCAATAGAAAATAAGGGAGAAAAAATGTGATACGCTTCATAGGATGACTTAAGGAGTTTTAGCTTGGTAAATAGCAGCAACCTTAACGTCTAAGGTTTCTGCTATATTTTTTATAACGATGGTTGGAACTTCAATATCATGGTCGGCCGTTTTTACCTTGAACGTACAGCTAGCTGTGATCGCACCATTGTTCACGGTTATTTTAACCGGTGCAGTGTAACTTTTAGCAACACCATGAACGGTAAGTACACCGCTAACCATGCATTGGTAGGTCCCATCGTTTCTCAATTTTCCAGGATCATTTATTTTTCCTTTAAATTCAGAAAACGGATATCGGTCGCTCTCCATATAATTTTCATTGAAATGTTCCTGCATTAATTTTTTTTTGAATTGAAACGTGGTGTTTTTCACCTTGAATACAATGTCTCCCGTATTTACGTCCAGTGCGGAAAGTCCGTTTTTACTAACACCTTCTATATCTTCAACGGGCGTACTGCTAAAAAAAGATATCGTAGCCCCGTTACTTACAAAGGTGTTCTGTGCCTTTGAAACTGCAACAGAAAGAGGGATTATAAGAAATAAGGATAAAACTATTTTCTGAATCATAATTTCTAATTGTTATTGTTCCGGCATATTACGATCAAACCAGGCTTTTAATAGCGCTTTTTCGTTAGCGCTTAGTGAACCGCCGACAGGCATGGTACCAGTTACTAGCACGACATTGTTGATTCTCGCTCCATTATCCCGAACAGATGCAAAGCCGGAGAAAGTCCAACGGCCACTTGCACCGCCACCTGCAGCATGGCAACCGGCGCATTTCGTTTGAAACAGGGCTCCGGCAAAGTTGCTATAACTAACATTTTCAGCAGTTACTTCTTCATTGCCAGGTTTTTCAGGCTCCACTGCTTGATCTTTAGAACAGCTGTATAGAACCGCGATAAAACTTGCTAAAACAGCAAGTGTGTAAAGTGATTTTTTTTTCGTGACTTTCATAAGCTAACCTATTCGTTTTATTTTTTTTGATTGATACTCTAAATACGGAGCGCATGACAAAAGGGTTGCCTAGCTTTATAAAAATTGCAAAATATTTGTTACCAATTTTGTCATTACACGCACAAATAATTTTAGCTTTGAAGCAACCTTTTTTTTACGGCATTCGTAATGCTTATTGGAAGGAGGGCTTGGTGGCACCAAAGGAGAATCAGGAAGAAGTCATATCGAAGCTAATACAGGGATGTATTAAAGAGGATCGGAATTCTCAAAAGGAACTCTATAGACATTACTATGCATATTCGATGGGAATTTGCCAACGTTATGCGAGTAATAAAATAGATGCCGCCAGCATTATGAACGATGGTTTTTTTAAGGTATTTAAGCATATCAAGAAATACGACCACACTAAACCTTTTACTGCTTGGATAGGTCGTATTATGGCCAATGCGGCAATCGATTATTATAGAGCTAACCTTAAATTTGCAGGAAATGAAAATATAATGGATTACGATCAGGCCGGGTCTGACGAAGCAATTTATGAGAAACTAAACTATCAAGACCTATTATTCATGGTACAGTCGTTAAGCCCTTCCTATCGTACGGTTTTTAACCTCTATGCAATTGAAGGGTATAGCCATGAAGAAATAGCAGGAATGTTGCATATTTCTGTCGGAACATCTAAATCTAACCTGTTTAAAGCCAGGGCAAAATTGATGGAGATGCTAAAGGCGATCGACTTGAATGTTGACAGAAATGAAGCAGATAAGAACCTTAGTGAATAAGTGTGATGGAGAAGAAGAAACTCGATGATCTATTCAGAGAAGGGTTGAACAACCCGGAAGTATCTTACGACGAGATGCACTGGATAGCTATGGAAGAAAAGCTCGTCAACAATAGGAAAAAGAAGGTAAGACTTATTTGGCTTAGCTCTTTAAGTGCCGCTGCGGCTGTTATACTGGTTTTTCTTGTCATCTGGTGGCCCATTACACGTGATCAGTCTGTTGAAGTGGTTAAAAAGGAAGATAGTATCATATCTAAAAAAACGCATATAGATAAGCCGGTACCACCTGTTGTCGATCAGATCGTTAAAAGTGACAAGGCGCTATTGAAGAATACGTCACCAACGATTTCCATCCCTCTTCTTGAAGACAAATCTAACGAACGAACGGGTAGATTGGAAGCTATATCGGAAAACATATATAAAGATACCTTAACAGTGCAAGCAGGAACGAACGGCTTACTTGGAAAAGTAGGGCAAAGCCTAAAACCAGCACCTGTATATTCATTTAATACATCAGATGCAGAAATTTTGTCTGAACCAAAATTAACGATCAACCGAGAAAGAAGACCATCTTACTTAACCATCTTAGCAGCGCCTGATTTAACAAGCGTACGAGGTGCCGGTAATCCTCAGCTAAGCCAAAATATTGGTGTATTATATACGCTACCATTAAGCAAGAAATTAAGCGTTTCAGGCGGCGTACTATACGCACGAAAGAATTATAACTCACCTTACAGCTTTTACCGACCCAAAATACAAAGAAGCTACGGAGCAACACCCAGTCAGGTAGATGCTGCTTGCGATGTGCTGGATGTACCTATAGAACTTAATTATCAGGTTTACAATAAAGGTGCCACCCGTATTACCTTGAACGGAGGTGCTTCCAGCTATTTCATGTTACGAGAGCAATATGAATTTAGTTACGATACCGGTGATCCGTATAAAGATAAGCAACGCACTAACTATGAAATAAGAGGGCAAAATAACCATCCTTTTGGCGTAGCGAATATTTCGGCAACTTTTGAACAACAGTTGAACAACCAAGTCACAATCGGTGTTAGGCCATTTGTCAAATTACCTTTAACAGGGATCGGTTATGGGCGGACAAAACTGGACTCAAAGGGCTTAGCCGTTTCGGTTAGTTTTAAATTGGGAAAATAGTTAAGTGGTTGAGTCGCTGATTAGCCGATTAGGCAATGAGATCATCAGATGGCTTATAGCTTAAATTATTCATAAGTATTTATTTTAATGGTATTATTCATTGTTGTTTGCTTTTTATTTGGCATTCATGAGCTCGTTGCACTCGGTTCATGAGCTCCCTACGGTCGGTTAGTCAATAGTTAAATAGTTGAGTTGTGGAGTTGCTAATTAGTCGATAAGCCGATTAGCCAATTTGATGATGGAGCTAGTGTTGCCTAAAGCTTACAGCGTATAGCTTACGGCCCTATTAGTAGCAGTAGCACCGACTAAAGCCGAAAGCTGAAGTCAATAGTTAGCCAATGTAATGATTAGCCAATTAGTCAGTGTGATAACCGAATAAAGTGCGTTCATGAACACTCGGGGAATAAACAGATTGTTAAAAATGGTTGCTTGTTGCACTGGTTGTAGCACTACTAAAGCTTATAGCTTATACCTTAAAGCCTAAAGCCACTTAAGCCGTTTTGGTTAGTAAATATTCTACGAAACAAGCCAGAATATAATCCCATCCTTCCGGTGCATCCATCATTTCCCGGTAAGCAGGGCCGTTTTCGCCATGCTTTGAAAAATTTCGATGTTCCAAAATCATCGTTGTGCATTCATTGCCTTCGCTAAAGGAAATTTCCACCTCACTAGCTTTGTCAGGGTTTGGTTCGGGCACACGGTTAGGTCCTATTTGCCAAAGAAAAGTTAAAGTATATGGATCAAATTTTATAATTCGCCCCCAATCACACTGAAAGCCGTATGGGCCTATTTCAGTAAGAAAACCATTGACGGTCGGATTGACTTTGATGGCAACCAACTCTTCTTTCGACCAAGTGTACTCTTTAGGCCACCAAATTCCCAAATCACTCAGAAAAATATCAAAAGACCTTTGCAAAGGTGCATCAAACATTATTTTTTTTCTAATATCTCCCATATTACTTTTGTTATGGCTGCTTTGACACTTACCGTATCTTGCTAACAAGTGAAGGATGAATTGGTTTGGGAGACTTCACTTTAGCGATGCAGAAATCTACAGGATTGGCTTCCAATAAACGGAAAAGGGCTAAGTATCTTTACTTAACCCTTTTTATATTTTGCGATTACGATTATCGCACTAAAATTTAGCGCCAATAGTTAAGAACACATTGTTACGGGTATTTTTAACGCTGGCAATAGGCGAATTTACCGGATAATCAGCAGCTAGAGCGTACGGCGTTGTATCATACTCTTGTCTCCAGTTTTGATAAGTTGCATCGACGTAATAGTTGCCAAAGCGGAAACCTAAACCACCGGTAATCGATTGTGCTTTGTAATCTACGTTTTCGTAAGGATTGCCCGTATGGTTATAACCGGCGCGAATCATAAATTGTGGCGTAACAACATATTCACCACCGACCTTTAAGTTAACGGCTCCTTTATATGTATTTTTTATGTCTTCTGCATATTGCATATCAAGGTCAGCAACATCTGTAGTGATTTTCATGCTTTTATAGTTGACGAATTCGACGTCTGCGCTGATCAGACCTTTGCTAAATACCGCGGAAATACCACCATTTACACGATATGGCGTCCTTAAATTGTAGTCATATGAACTGTACTCCGGTTCGTATTCATACCACGAAATTTCCGCACCTGTTTCCGGGTGAAAGTTAGTAATCCCATAATAATCTGAATAATCAGTTGACATATTATACCAAGTAGGTGTCGTGGCCGAAAGTCCGATACGAATAATGTCGGTAGGGCGATAAATTAATCCAAGCTTTACGTTTACACCGGCGCCTTTTGTATGCCCTTCGTAATCATCATCGTAGTAATAATCGGAATTCAATAATTCGTTGTAGAAACGAGGATCATCAGAACCTTGTTGTGGGTTTAGGAAACGAGAGCCTTGGTCTACGACTCTATCATCGAACAGGTAACCATCCTCTTCAAACCGCCTATAGGTGCGATGATCAATAGAAGAAAATGCAACGGATGCACCTAGATAAAGTTTATTGCTGTAGTTGGCCCCAAATGACAGGTTGGTTTCTGATTGAGATCCCTTAGTTTGTGTGAAAGAACGTTGTGTATTATCCGGAACACCCATAGGGAAATACAGATTGTCTGCGCCAATATCAACTAAACCCGCATCCCAACCAAAGTCGTGAGCAACACCTGTTCTAGGATCGGCCATATAGTCGGCAATACTTGATTCGTTGTTTTGTCCTGAATAATTCAAGTTGGATATAAAGCTGTTCGTTTTATTATAACTTAAACCTACATTGAAGTTAAGCCAACCCTGATCTAGATTAGCACCTCTCGCACGCATAGACGGGAGATTAAAAACGATACCTAACTGATTCAAACCGAAGCGATCTCGGGTGCTCTCTGTTTGGGAACCAAAGTAAGTGGCTTTATTCTTATCACCGAAATAATCGAGCGATAAGCTTATGTCGGAATTGTTGAAAAAACCAAGACCAGCGGGGTTACCGGCGATGTTGCTAATATCCCCACCCAGTGCTGTTTGCGCATTTCCCATCGCTTTAAAGCGAGCTGTGGCGCCTTGCTCATATTGTGAAAATAAAAGCGACTCATCCAAATTTTGACCCCTAGAAGCAACCGCTGTAAATAAAAACAGACAAAGAGTTGCTAATTTCTTATTATTCATGAGAAGTAAATTAATTAGTAATAAGTGGATTGCTTTATGTTATGTAATAATAAAGCCGACTAATTTTGAAACAATTGATCAAAAAAGGTCGGCTTTATTTTTATCTAAGATTATCGTCCTCCGCGACCTCTAGACGAGCTGCCGGAACCGCCGCCACCGCCTCTGCTCATGCCACCACCGCCGCTAAATCCTCCGGACGAACGACTCGGAGACGGAGTATAGGATGGCCTTGAGGTAGGGCGTGAATAACCTTCACTCGGTCTTGAATTAGTTGGTCGAGCTGGTCTGGAATAAGATCCTGAAGGTCTAGTAACGCCAGGTCTTGATCCTGTTGTAGCTGGACGGGAATAACCGGGTCTTGACAAGCCTTCGGATCTTCCATAATTCGGTCTGCTAATTGCAGGTCTACTGCCTCTTGCCGAACCGTTATATGATGAACCTCTTGATGAGTTAATATTGGCATCGGATGAAGACCGGCCGCCTCGACCTCTATAGCTTGAAGCCGACCCACCGGAAACCACACCTCTGGCAGGTCTTGAACTACCTGAAGTAACCCGTCCGGTAACACCTCGGTTAATTCGAGTTATAGACGATCTTGACCCTCTATAGTTATCGGCATATGAACGAGGCTGATAGTTTCCGCGGCTTATGTAACCGCCACCCCAGCCCCAGCCTGGATAGCCCCAGCCGCCACCCCAGTAGCCGCCGCCCCAGCCCCAACCAGCGCCGTAATAGGAGTAAGGTCCCCACCAAGGTGAGTACCAGCCGCCCCAGCCACCAGCGTAATATGGGTTACCCCAGTATCCGCCCCAGCCGAAGCCGCCACCCCAACCCCAGCCACTTCTAAAGCCGAAGCCTAAACCGAAGCCACTGCCCCAGCCCCAGCCGGCATAGCCATACCAAGGGTCAAAAAATGGGTCGTAATAGGACATGCCTGGTGTCGCATAGTAAAAGCGATTGATACGATTGGCATATTCAGAGTCGCTATATTCGTCTGCATATGCATCCCCATAGCTATCCGTATATTCATCGTCGTAATATCTTCCATTCTGATCTGCATATTGGTCGGCATAAGCATTGGTATCCGTATCTGCATATTCATCGTAACCTTCTGCAGGCTCGGCATACTCATCGTAATAGTCCGGGCTGCGGTAGGCCACTTCCTTTGCCTTTGTCTTCCCTCCATAAACATCATCCTGAAAAGTATTCTGTGCGTACTGACTGGTAGCGCAAGATCCTAAGGATAAGGCACCTATCAATATGGCACTTTTTATGATTAATGGTTTACTTTTCATTTGTTCTTTCCTTTCAAATAATTTTGTGGTCTTTATAACGTTAGACACCGTTAAACCGAAAAGGTTTAATAGGTAAACGGTTGTAAAAATGCGTCTGCTACAAAAATAATTTAATAATCCTTACATTCGCAAAATGGAAGTAACTTTACAGTGATTTTAACATTTTTAACAAATTTTAACAGTTCCTTTTGCTTCCCATTTAAGGTACAATTTTTATTCCAAACATACAACAATGAGTAAAGGTATAACTAGCAGAAATGAAGACTATTCGCAATGGTATAATGAATTAGTAAGTAAAGCCGATTTAGCAGAACATTCCGCCGTACGTGGATGTATGGTTATTAAGCCCTATGGATACGCTATATGGGAAAAAATGCAAGCGGCACTTGACCAAATGTTTAAAGACACCGGCCACAGCAACGCCTATTTTCCGCTCTTCATACCAAAGTCATTTTTTTCAAAAGAGGCTTCTCACGTGGAAGGTTTTGCCACAGAGTGTGCCGTTGTGACACACTACCGTCTTAAAAATGATGGAAATGGACAAATCATTGTTGACGAAGAGGCAAAATTAGAGGAAGAGTTAATTGTAAGACCAACCTCGGAAACCATTATATGGAATACTTACAAAGGCTGGATACAGTCTTATCGCGATTTACCCATCTTGGTCAATCAATGGGCCAATGTCGTACGTTGGGAGATGCGCACGCGTCTATTTTTGAGAACAGCTGAATTTTTATGGCAAGAAGGGCATACGGCGCATGCCACAAGCGAGGAAGCTGTGGAAGAAACAGAACGTATGCTGAATGTATACGCTACTTTTGCCGAAGAATGGATGGCTTTACCTGTGGTTCGTGGAAGAAAAACGGAAAACGAACGTTTTGCGGGAGCTTTAGATACCTATTGCATCGAGGCGCTTATGCAAGATGGTAAAGCTTTACAGGCAGGCACCTCCCACTTTTTAGGGCAGAATTTTGCAAAGGCCTTTGACGTTAAATTTACGTCGAAAGAAGGCAAGCTGGATTATGTATGGGCAACCTCTTGGGGGGTATCTACCCGCTTGATGGGTGCTTTAATTATGGCCCACTCGGATGATGCTGGATTGGTTTTGCCTCCTAAATTAGCGCCTATCCAGGTAGTTATTGTACCGATTTATAAAACAGAAGAAGAGAGCCGGCAGATAGGCGCACTTGCCGATAACTTAATAGCACAGTTGAAGCAAAAGGGGATTTCCGTCAAATATGACGACCGTGATACGCAACGTCCCGGATTCAAATTTGCCGAATGGGAGCTTAAAGGAGTGCCGGTCCGTGTAGCGATAGGAGCTCGTGATTTGCAAAATGGAACTGTGGAGCTGGCAAGAAGGGATACGCAAAGCAAAGAAACGGTTCCGCAAACAGGATTAGCGGAAGCCATCGAACAATTATTAATTACTATACAGGAGAATATCTACCAAAAAGCACTAACTTACCGCGATGCACACATTACCGAAGTAAATTCTTATGAAGAATTTAAAAAGGTGCTAGAAGGGGAGGGCGGCTTTATCTCGGCCCATTGGGATGGTACAGTAGAAACAGAGAAAAGAGTGAAGGAGGAAACCAAAGCGACCATCCGCTGTATTCCTCTTAATAATAAAGAGGAAGAAGGAACGTGTATATTTACGGGCAAACCATCAAAACAACGGGTGTTGTTTGCTAAGGCTTATTAATTGGTTATTAGTTATCGGTTACTGGTTCTTAGTCATAATCGATAATTGGTTATTAGTTATTAGTTCTTGTTCATAGTCAATAACTAACAACTAACAACTAACAACGAAATTTATGAAATTCGCAACAAAAGCTATACATGCAGGGCAGCATCCCGATCCGACAACCGGAGCGGTGATGACGCCGATTTATCAGACATCGACGTACTGGCAACAATCGCCTGGGGAGCATAAAGGTTATGAATACTCGCGAGGTACCAATCCGACGCGCAAAGCACTGGAGGAATGTATTGCAGCCTTGGAAAATGCTAAATATGGTTTGGCTTTCTCCAGTGGTATGGCCGCTACCGATACGGTGCTACGCTTGCTAAAGCCAGGGGACGAGGTTATTACGGGTAATGATTTATACGGCGGTTCGTATCGGATCTTTACAAAAGTGTTTGAGAAGTTTGGTATTAAGTTCCATTTTGTTGACTTCACGCGGCCTGAAACTATCCGGTCTTATTTAAACGATCGAACAAAGCTGATCTGGATTGAAACTCCTACGAATCCAACGATGCAAATTGTTGATATTGAAGCGGTAGGACTCATTGCAAAAGAGGCTGGCGTTCTATATGTAGTGGACAATACCTTTGCTTCGCCTTATTTACAAAATCCGATCGATTTAGGCGCAGATATTGTAATGCATTCAGTTACGAAATATATAGCCGGACATAGCGATGTGGTGATGGGCGCTTTAGTCACCAATAATGAAGAATTGTATAAGCAATTGTTCTTTTATTATAACGCATGTGGCGGTACACCGGGGCCTCAAGATAGTTTCCTGGCTCTTCGCGGTATAAAAACGCTTCATCTTCGTATGAAAGCTCATTGTGAGAATGGTAGGCAGATAGCCCAATTCTTACGGAATCATCCAAGAATTGAAAAGGTATATTGGCCGGGTTTTGAAGACCACCCAAATCATGAAGTAGCTAAAAAACAGATGCGCGATTTCGGTGGTATGATTTCCATTGTTTTAAAGGACGCCTCCCTACAGGATACCTTCAAAGTAGCTTCCTCGTTTAAAGTTTTTTCTTTAGCCGAATCGTTGGGAGGTGTCGAATCTTTGATCAACCATCCCGCTACCATGACCCACGGCTCTATTCCAAAAGAAATTAGAGAAAAAGTCGGAGTTGTTGATAATCTAATCCGCATTAGTGTTGGTGTCGAAGATATTGAAGACCTTTTGAAAGATTTGGAGCAAGCGTTGGGGTAATGTATCAATTAGCTGATTAGTGAATTAGCCAATCATTAGCTAATTCACTAATTAGCATATTGGCTAATTGGTTATGCTAAATATAAAAGACTTCCTCGATCGTAAGGTTGAACAATATAATCAGCCTGGATTTATTGAAAATGATCCGATCTGCATTCCGCATCAATTTTCAGTAAAGCAGGATGTGGAAATCATGGGCTTTTTCGCAGCGGTATTAGCTTGGGGACAACGGAAAACCATTATCAATAAATGCCGCGAACTAATTGACAGAATGGATGGAAAGCCTTATGCGTTTATTATAGGACATGAACCAGATGATTTGAAAGGCTTGTTGGGCTTCAAGCATCGAACTTTTAATGATACCGACTTGCTGTATTTCGTCAGCTTTTTCAGAGCGCATTATGAACGTTTTAACTCCCTGGAGGATGCGTTTTTGCCTTCATCGATGTCGAGCGAGTTTAGGGAAGACTTTTTAATGGAAGGGCAGGAAGAAGCTGTATCAAGTCAAGAGATGAGCAGTAATGTGTGTTATCAAACTGAGCTTATACGTCCGAATTTAAAGGTTGAAGATGCATTGAATCGTTTTCGGGCATATTTTTTTAGTTTACCGGATTACCCTACCCGCACACGAAAACATATCAGTTCACCGGCTCAAAAGTCAACTTGTAAACGCCTTAATATGTTTTTACGCTGGATGGTTCGCAATGATCTTCGAGGAGTGGATTTCGGTATTTGGAAGCGAATAAGAATGAGCGAGTTAATTTGTCCCTGCGATGTTCATGTTGAACGGGTTGCCAGGCATTTAGGTTTAATTACGCGTAAACAGACGGATTGGAATACGGCTGTTGAACTAACAGACAACCTTCGACTACTAGATGCCAACGATCCCGTGAAATACGACTTTGCTTTATTCGGGCTGGGGGTTGAAGGGGAAATTTAATTAGCTAATTGTTTGATTAGCCGATTACTTAAATCCGTTTGTGTGAGGATTTTTATGACCCACTTTATCCAATCATCACATTGGCTAATCATCACATTGGCTAATTTTAACAGCCCTTAACATCTCCCGCTTTCCCGGTGCTCCGGGTGCTTTTTCTATGGAAAATCCCAGACTTTTCATCGTACGTTTTAGGTTGCCTGTAATAGCATAGGTTACAAATACGCCTCCCGGTTTTAGAAAGGAACATGCATGTTCAAGCGTTTCCAATGTCCACATTTCCGGCTGATGAATCGCAGCGAAGGCATCAAAATAAAGTACGTCAACACGTTGTTTGCTGTTGAAGCTAAGTACTTCTTGATGGGCAATCGTTAAGTCTATTTCGTTCACTAAACATTGCGGATTGGACAGAGCCTGGCCATAATGCTCCAAGAATGAATGCCAAAGAGTAGCATCTACTTCTTTGTCATAACCCGTTTGTGCAATCACCTCAACTTCGAGTGGATAGGCTTCAATACCGGTATAGGTTAATTTAATGTTTTGTTTCAAGCAATAATCCGCGGTCAACAAAAAATTAAGACCTGTTCCGAATCCTACCTCTAGAATCGATACTTTCTCATTTTGTGAAGTTAACCCCTGTTGGAGGAGGTATTGTAACCCGGATTGAAGAAATACATGCCTGCTTTCCTGCACCGCTCCATGCTTGGAGTGATAATGCTCTCCGACCGTTTCATGGAAAATAGTTTTCGAGCCGTCAGCGGTTATTACAAAGTTCATCTTCTTCTTATAATTATTGGCTAATTAGCCAATTTGGTAATTAGCTAATTGGAGAAAATTCATGTACAGCAGTACTTAAATCGTATACAGGTACCGCTACACGAGCGGCAATAATGCTCGAGCCGATAGCCGAGCGATAGCCGCCGGCGCAATGTACGACAATCGGCTTTTCTTCCGGTATTGCTTGAAGCGATTCCCGTAATCGGGGCAGGGGTATATGAATGGCTTCCTTAAACAACTTGCCCTTCTTTAGCTCGCTATCATTGCGAATGTCTATAATTGTAAAGTCAGTTTCGTTTTCTTTGAAAAAAGAAAGATCGAACGCTGGACTTACATTACTGCTTTCCGTTGATGTGAGATAGCCTTTACACTGACTCTCATAACCGATCTTGGCCAGTTTACGTAATAAACCATCCGCGTTTCGTTCTTCCGCAACAATTAAATAGAATGATTCGCCCGGCCCAACAATACTGCCGACCCAGGTCTCAAATTTGTTGCCATCCGGAATATTAATGGCATGTGGATAATGCCCGGCTCTGAATACATGTGCAGGGCGCGCATCGATGAGCAAAGCGGTAGTGTTTTCAATTTCTGATTCCACTATACGTATAATGTGTGCCAAGCTTGCTTCCAAATCGTCGGCCCCCGAACGATTGATTGCTACATCATGGACAAAGTACTTTGGAATAAAAGGCTGGTCATCCATTAGCAATTCTACAAATTCCGACTCTTTCATGGGGCGTAAAACCGGGTTTTCTTTGAGCTCTTTGCCAATAGTGCTTTGTAACTCTTTACTCATGCTCCTGCCACAAAGCGAGCCAGGGCCGTGTGCGGGATAGACTACCACGTCAGCCGGTAACTTCATGATTTTGCTGTGCAAGGTATGATACATGGCTTTTGCCAATTCGGTCGCTTTTGCCTTTACATTTCCAACATTTTCGCGAAGATCAGGTCGTCCAACGTCTCCAACGAAAAGGGTATCACCTGTAAATAAAGCCAATTCTTTTCCGGTTTGATCGCTCAACAGTACACAAATACTGTCGGGTGAATGTCCGGGAGTATTAAGTGCTTTTAAGGTATGACTACCAATTTCAATCACATCGTTTTCGTCAAAAGATTGATGTGGATAATCCGCTTCTACTAATTTACTGGTATATATGGCGGCTCCCGTACGTTTATGAAGCTCCAAATGACTGCTTACAAAATCTGCATGAGGATGTGTTTCAATGATGCCGATAATTTTGGCATGATTTTCTCTTGCAAAGGCGAGGTACGGCTCAGGATCTCTTGCCGGATCAACCAGTACCATTTCGTTATTACTAACAATAGCGTAAGAAGCATGGGAGAGCCCGGTGTCGTAAAATTGTTCTATCTGCATGTCAACCAAAATATGGGCAAAGGTACAAAAAATGGTCAGGGAGGGGGAACCTTTAATTGTCAAATAAATTACTATGCGTTTAATTATTCACATCATCGGTATATCGTTTCTTCTTACCGTATTCTGCCCCATAGAACAAGGTGAATTTGGAGAAGCAATCGATAAAGGCGAGATTACTTATGACGCTATCGACGAAGCTTCGGGTTTAGTCTGCAGTGGTTATAATCCAGGCTATTTCTGGACACACAACGATAGCGGTGATCAGGCCCGTGTGTTTTTGCTGGATAGCGCGGCGAGACATAAAACAACCTATTATTTAGAAGGAATTGACGCCCGTGATTGGGAAGATATGGCTGCCATGAAAGATAGCGGGAAGTCTTATTTATTAGTTGGCGATATTGGCGACAATTTGGCAAAACATTCAACTATTTATGTTCATAAGTTTGAAGAGCCAAAAATTAATGAGAACAACGTTGTTGATACCATTCCTAAACAGTCCATTACAACGTACACTCTTCGCTATGAAGACGGTCCGAAAGACGCTGAGTCCCTATTTTTCGACCCTATTGATAAAAAGCTCTATATTATAAGTAAGCGCGACCTGCATGTTGGTGTCTATGAAGCGATACTTCCTGCACAGAAAACTGATACGATTACCCTGAAAAAGCGTATTTCCATTCCTTATACCTTTGTTACAAGTGCCGATATCTCGCCGGATGGTAAGGAGGTGCTGATAAAAAATCTACTGAATGTGTATTATTGGAAGCGTAAACAAGGTGAATCCATACCCGAAATGTTTCGTCATGAAGGCACTATGCAGCCTTATCAGCCCGAACCGCAAGGCGAAGCAATCACTTTTGCACGGGACGGGTCCGGTTATTATACGACAAGTGAAAAACCTTTTGGATTGCCCGCACATATTTATTTTCATAAGAGGCATGCGGGCTTTAAGTAATAGGCTATAATGTATAAGCCTTATGGATATCATACTCCACCTTATACCTTCAATCTTACTTCTCACTGCTCCAAAGCTAACTTCTATTTAACATAAACTTAATGGTTCTTTTGTTTGTTTGTAAGTGTTTGTTAATGAGTGTTTTGTTCTTTGTTTTTATCTGCTTGCTGCTATGCTGTTAACGGTTGAAAGGGCTAGGTATATATTTTGTAACGTTTGCCTTTTCATGGAAATGGTGAGGTTCATCAACTTTGTAACATGAACAAGTGAGATGTTAATATCAAGCTGTCATGTCTTAAGTGAAATACTAAACCATCAAAGAAATGAAAAAACTTTTTACAAGCTGTTTGCTCTTGACCTTATCCTTTATCGCTTTTGCACAACAGCATGGAGTAATTTCCGGAAAAGTGCAAGAATCGCTTACAAGAGCTTCCTTGCCGGGAGCCACTGTACGCCTCAATGTTGGAAACCGTTATACTATATCAGGTCAAAATGGCGACTATGAATTTTTAAATGTGCCTGCAGGAACCTATGAAATGGAAGTAATTTATATGGGTTATCAAAGGACAAAGCAGCAGGTCATGGTAACTGCGGGGGAAAATACAGTTGTCAATTTTATGTTAGAAGACGGTTCCGTTACGATGGACGAGGTAGTCATTATGGGTGATCGTCTCCGAGGACAGGCCAGGGCGCTTAATCAACAAAAAAGTAAATCTAATATCACCAATATCATTTCATCTGATCAAGTAGGACGTTTCCCTGATGCCAATATCGGTGACGCCTTGCGGCGCGTTCCTGGTATTACCATGCAGAATGACCAAGGAGAAGCCCGTAATATTATCGTGCGTGGATTGTCACCGGAGTTAAATTCCGTGACACTCAATGGCGATCGGATCCCTTCGGCAGAAGGCGACAATCGACGGGTACAAATGGATTTAATCCCCTCGGATATGATTTCAACCATCGAGGTGAATAAAACGTTAACGCCCGACATGGACGCGGATGCCATCGGTGGATCGGTGAACTTGATTACGAGGGCTTCACCAAATGGGCAACGGATATCAGCAACCTTAGCAGGCGGTTATAACCCCTTACACCAAACACCCATTTATACCGGTGCTTTTGTTTATGGAAACCGTTTTGCTAATAACAAATTCGGTATGGTGTTGAGTGGCTCTTACAACAATAATCAACTGGGCTCCGAAGGTATTGAAGGCGAATGGGAACAGGATAAAGATGGCAATGCGTGGCTATCTCGCGAAGATATTCGAAGATACAATGTGCACCGTGTTAGAAGAAGTGTGGCGGGAGCTTTTGATTATAAAATTAATGAGAATCATAGTTTATATGCTAATCTCATGTACAATTGGCGGGACGACTGGGAAAACCGATATCGTGTGCGAACCGATATGGAATTGGCGGAAGAAGATCTGGGAGTGGCGGGAGGTTTTAAACTCGATAAAATTTCGCGCGAAACTAAAGGGGGCATCGGTAATAACCGCGTTGATTATGCTCGCTTAGAAGACCAACGTGTGCAAAACTATTCATTGGGTGGGAATCACCTGCTGGGTTCGTCCTTGGATATGGATTGGGCGGTGAGTTATGCGAAGGCAAGTGAAGACCGGCCACATGAACGATACATTAACTACGAATACGAAAGCGAAGAAGACTTATTGATCCAACAAGTGCCCTCTTCTAATGATCGCCCGGTAGATTTAGTGTATGACCGTCCAAATGCTGGTTTAAGTCAACTTGACGCCATCAGCGAAAATCATGATTATACCGATGAAACCGAACTAGGTGCAAAACTGAACTTTCGGGTTCCTTTCTCCTTGATTGACGGTGAAAAAGGTCGCTTGCGTTTTGGTGCCCGCTTACGTCTGAAAGAGAAGGAACGGAGAAATGAATTCTTTGAATACACACCACTTGGCGGACAATATGATGTTTTAGGCAATGTGCAAACTGTCAATTGGACAGGTGCCTTTGAACCAGGTAACCAATATGCACCCGGTTTATTTGCCGACAAGCATTTATTGGGTAACCTTGATTTGACAGATGCGTCTCAGTTTGAGCAAGAGGATAAACCCGATGAGTATTTATCCGCAAATTATAAAGCCAAAGAACGAATAACCGCTGGTTATATTCGTTGGGATCAGGATTTCAATAGTCAATTGTCCATGATTTTAGGGGCAAGGATCGAACATACCAATATCGACTATACCGGAAATGTGGTGGCCGATGAGGAAGAACTGGCAGGTACAAGGTCTGTTAAAAATAGTTATACAAACGTATTACCGAGTGTAACTTTTAAGTATGTTCCTCAAGAAGACTTGGTATTAAGAGGTGCTGTTACAACGAGCTTGGCCAGACCGAACTATTATTCGATCGCCCCTTATGTACAGTCTAACATAGACGATGGTTTTGTCGTGGCGGGTAATCCGGATCTAAAAGCGACTTATGCTTGGAACTTCGATCTCATGGCGGAGAAGTATTTTAAGTCGGTCGGTATTATTTCCGGAGGCGTATATTATAAAAACTTGAAGAATTTTATTTATAAATACAGTAATAGAGATTATACGGCAGAACAGTTTGCAAACGATTTTCCAGGAGCAAGCAATTTAATTCCGGAAGGAGAAACTTGGCGTTTTGTGCAGGATCGTAACGGCGATAATGTGGATGTTTATGGTTTTGAGCTTGCTATTCAGCGTCAATTGGACTTCCTGCCCGGTAAATTCCTGAAAGGTTTTGGCGTATATGCCAACTACACCTACACCAAGTCGAAAGCGAAAGGTATTGCGGATGCGGATGGTAATCCGAGAGGTAATATGACTTTGCCACAAACTGCCCCACATATGGTGAATGGTTCGTTATCGTGGGAAAATAAACGCTTTTCCGCGCGTGTCTCAGCCAATTATACAGCTGCTTACATCGATGAAATAGGATCCGATGCTTTTAGCGATTTTTATTACGATAGCCAATTCTTCTTAGATGCAAATGCTTCGTATAAATTCGGAAAGTATATGCGCGTGTTTGTAGAAGCTAATAACCTGACCAATCAATCGTTACGCTATTATTGGGGCGCCAGTAATCGTCCGATGCAAAATGAGTTTTATAAACCACGTTATAATCTAGGTCTTAAGTTTGATATGTAAGTAATAATAGAAAAATAAAAGGGCTGTCATGCACTAGATAGCCCTTTTTATTATAGCCCTAGGTCATGGTATATAACTGCGGCAACTTCGTTTATTAAGCGAACACTTTATAAGATTTTAATTAACAATAAATTAACATCAGGCGATTATTTTTGTGATATGGTACGTTTTCGTGTCTGTATCTTTGCAATTGCCTGGATATTATGCTATCCACGTTTTTTAACAGCGCAAACACCTTCTGCTGTTTTGGATATTGGGCATTTAGATCTGTATGATATTCGACCTTCCGATTCCTTATTAGTCATAGAGAATGAACGTTATCTGCAAGCCGAAAGGCAAGACGATAAGCTTAAACAAGCCTTATCCTTGCAAAAGATGGGGCAGATATGTTATAACTCAGGCCTGTATGCGCAGTCATTAAATTACCATCTACAAGCAGAAAAACTGCTGGAGCGAGGAAACCAAAGTCAACGAGCGGCAAACCTGAATGATTTAGCTCTCTTGTTATTTTTAAACAATCAAAGAGAAGAAGCTAAACGCCTTTATTTCCAAGCCTTAAATAGCTATAAAAGATCAGAAGATGTTAAAGGACAAGGAAATACTTATGGAAATCTTGGGCATCTTTACGAAAAATGTAGCGATTACGACAGCGCTTTTTACTTTCAACAAAAGGCTATGCAAGCCTTTGAGCAAATAAATGACTTAGACGGCATAGCTTTAATCAACGAGAATTTAGGAAGTATTTATGAAGACAAGGGAAGGTATGTTGAGGCCTATCAATACTTTACCAAAGCATTGAATCGTTTTAAAGCGAACGGTAATATTCCAATGCTAATCGATGCCTATAATAACATAGGAGATATCAACAGAAAGACGGGCAAATACCAAGAGGCCTTGATCTATACCGGACTGGCCGAAAAGTTAGCTAAAGAAAACAAAGCATGGAGCAGATTAAGTAGTGCTTATAGGGACCTAGGGAAGACCTATAGTCTTCTGAAAAATGCGGATAGTGCATTTTACTATTTAGAGTTGAGTCGGAAGCTGTATATCGAAATCTATAATGAAGATAGTAAAAACCAAGCTGCTCTGCTTAAGGTACTTTACGATATTGATCGTAAAGACGCCCGCATCGCACAATTGGCGAAGGAGCGCAGAACGGCCATTATTATCTATGCAACACTTGGTATTATCGCTTGTTTATTGGTTCTTTTATTCATAATCGTGGTGAGAAACCAGCGGCAAAAAATACGCAATGAAAGGCAGCTTCGCGATCAGGAAACGGATCTGCTACAGGCTAAGCAACGTTTAATGGAAGTAGAGCTGCAAAATAAAAAACTTCAGGAAGAGCAATTACAGATCGAAATCGAAAGCAAAGCAAAAGAAATTACGTCTCATACGCTCCAGGCAATTGAAAAAAATAAATTGCTGGAGGAAATGAAACTGGCTTTGACTGAAATTATTCGAAACGATAGTAGAAGCTATAAAAAAGAGCTTAGGCAATTACTCAATAAGATTAACCAAAGCTTTCATAAAGAAGCTAGCTGGGTTGATTTCCGAAGAGTATTCGAAGAAATTAATCAAGATTTCTTTCTGCATTTACAACAGATTAACCCTGATTTATCTGCGGCAGATCTGCGCCTGGTTTCCCTCATTAAACTCAACATGAATACACCGGACATGGCTGCCCTCTTGGGTATCTCTACAGACAGTCTTCGTGTATCCAGGTATCGTCTTCGTAAAAAATTAGGTGTCGAGCCGGGCAAGAGTTTAACGGCATTTCTTCAAGCTATATAAAGCGTTCTTGTTTATGGTTTAATTAGGCTTTCCACTCGAATACTTGATACTATTGTTACCATTAACAAAGGGTTGATAAGGGGTTAATAAGGTGTTGACAAAGGGTTAATAAGGGTAACATCCTTATTAACCCTTTGTTAAAACTCTATAAATGCATCATTAATACTATTTCAATAACAGAGAAGAGGCGGGCATAATCTAAATTTAGGACGTATTGTTACAAATTGTTGCCTTTATTTTAATCATGTTCACTATTTGTAACGCTTGAAAATTGATTTAATTCAGTCAATAAAGGCATTTTTGTGAGAAAAAGAATAATGAACAAAAGAAATAAAGTATACTTCGTTTTAGCGTTTATGGCTACTGTACTGGCTTTTGGTTGTCAATCGGCTAGCAATAAAAATGATAGTAAATCAACTCAACCATTGGATCACCCAACAGATACATTAGTTGCAACGGTCATTACCGAAAAGGTTAAACATGATAGTGATGATCCAGCCATTTGGATTAATTCAGCACAGGTGGAAAAAAGCCTAATTATCGGAACGGATAAAGATAGTGATGGAGCTCTCTATGCTTTTGATCTGCAGGGGAAAATTGTCAAAAGAGTAGAGGGGATTAAAAGGCCGAATAACGTTGATATTGCTTACGGTTTTCAATTGAACGGGAAAAGTGTGGACATTGCGGTGTTGACTGAGCGTGAGACAAATAAAATACGAGTTTTTACGCTGCCTGATTTAAGTCCCGTGGATAACGGCGGAATAGATGTATTTGTAGGTGAAGAGGAGCGAGCTCCAATGGGCATTGCTTTGTATACGCGGCCGAGAGACAAGCAAGTATTTGCGGTGGTAGGCAGAAAATCGGGCCCGGCAGCGGGTTATTTATGGCAATATCGGTTAAGAGACAATGGAGCCGGATCTGTCAGCGGTGACCTTGTACGGAAATTTGGGAAGTATAGTGGCAAGAAGGAAATTGAAGCCATTGCGGTCGATAACGAACTGGGCTATATCTATTATTCCGATGAACAAACGGGGATTCGGAAATATATGGCTGATCCTGCGGTAAATAATAATGAAGAACTAGCTCTTTTCGGACAAAGTGGTTTTTCAAAGGATCATGAAGGAATTGCTATTTACAAAACGGGGGCTGAAACCGGTTATATTCTCGTGTCTAACCAAGGCTCGCATACCTTTATGGTTTATCCTCGGGAAGGAACTAAAGCCAATAAAAACGAATATCCTTTATTAGCTGAAATTCCTGTTAGTGCAATGGAGACGGATGGAGCCGACGCTAGTTCCGTAAATTTAGGAGCGCAATTTCCTGAAGGGATTTTGGTGGCTATGAGTACCAACCGAACCTTTCATGTCTTTGATTGGAGAAAAGTAAACGAGCGAATTATCTCGAAAAAATAAAGGATTGTTTATCATTGTTTCGTAATAACAAAACGCCGTCTGCGCAACTTGTGCAGACGGCATTGTCAAAACCCACTCCAGTAAATTAACGTTCTTCTTTATCTTGCCTGTATTCAATCTGATCGCAATGATGTACGTGTTTCCCAAAAAGCCTATTGCCTCGCCATTGGAAAGCGAAAATATTGGCTGCTATAAAAAGAAAAATAACGAGAATTGCAGCGACTTTCGAAATGGTCGCCAACACAGGCTTGCGGGAAAATCCCCCATAAATGTAGCCGATTATAAAAATCATGCAGGCTACAAAAAGTATCCGAATTGCAATGAAGACTAACATAATACCAAATTTTAAAATTAAACCTTCTCATAAGGCTTTCACCAAATTTCCTTTTTGATGCAGTTTTTTGCCTTACTGATTTAAAATTAGTGGCTTTGATTTTAGTATTTTAGGAAAGTAGACCAGGATAGCATATGTATCGACAAACAGCAAAAATTTAACTTCCGAGATTCAATAATTGATTAACCCGTTCCTTGAAAGATTCGCCAATCGGGATTTCTTGGTCTCGAATGCATACGAAATCACGTTTAATGGTCGTGATTTTATTTGCAGCAACAAGGTAAGATTTATGTGTACGTATAAAAGAAAAAGGCTGTAATCGTTCTTCTATCGATTTCATGGTCATGCGCGTCAACACGGGTTTGGATGTAGAGGATAAGTGAATTTTAATATAGTCCTTAAGCCCTTCCACATAGTCTATTTCGTTTATCAAAATCTTAACTAAAGTATACTCAACATGAACGAAGAAGTGATCCGTCTCCTCCTTTTTTGGTGTTACGGCGGTTTGCATGGCGAACAAGTCCTGTGCGCGATTGCAAGCTTTTAAAAATCTCTTAAAGCCAAAGGGCTTTAAGAGATAGTCTACCACCTGTAGATTAAAACCTTCTAACGCATATTGTTCATAAGCGGTAACCAAGATGATCAATGGTGGTTTTTTGAGTGTCTGCAGAAATTCCAGGCCACTTATTTGCGGCATTTGTATATCCAGAAAAATCAGATCGATCGGTTCTTGGTGCAATACAGCTGCCGCTTCCAGCGCATTTCTACAGGATTTTATTAAATTTAGAAAGGGTACTTGCCGAATATTATCTTCCATTAGCTCTCGCACCAATACTTCATCATCTACAATTAAACACCTCATCATATTAGTTTAAGTGTAAGTTGTATGCAAAACAGATTATTGTCTGCATTGGTTTTTAATGCGTATTTCTCTTTATATAAAAGTTCTAAACGCTGTTTCGTGTTCTCCAGTCCTATACCACTTGATCGTTCATGGACGGTTTTATGCTGGCTTTGATAGTGATTTCGAACTTCAAAAAAGAGCACGTCATCCTTTACTGTCAAAGAGATATGGATTTGTGGAGCTTCCAAGTGGGTAACACCGTGTTTAAAAGCATTTTCAACAAATGGTATAAGCAACATGGGTTCAATAACATATTGCTTGTCCTCGGCTGGCCTTGACAGCTGGCTGATTATCCTGACTTCTTGCCCAAATCGCAAGGCTTGCAGCTGAATGTAATTTTCTAAATATTCAATTTCCTTGATTAAAGCGACTTTTTTGCCTTCTGTGTCGTAAAGCATGTAACGCATTATACCTGACAACATAATAAGGGATTCTTCTAATTTATCAGATTTTTTTCGGGCAAGGGACACCATGTTGGTCAATACGTTGAAAAGGAAATGCGGACTGATTTGCGTGCGGAGAAATTTAAGTTCGGCCTGTAATTGAACCGCTAGCCGTTCTTTTTGCAATCGTTCTGCTCGAATCCTGTTTAACACCATACGGTAAACAAAACTTATGACAAAGACAAGAATGGAAGGAGCGAAGAGGAATCTATAAACCAAAGGACTACGGGGAATTTCAGCAAAAAAGTTTAAAAGCAGCCAATGCTTTAATCGGAGAGAAACGAAAATTAACAAGAGGCTACCAACTATATATAACCACCAGAATCGTTTATTGAATAGCTTTGGATAAAGAAAATAGGCATTTCCATAAAATATGGCGGCATGTATTATGCCTGTTAGTGTAAAGAGCCAACCGGGTATAGCACCAATTTGATAATTATTGTCAGCAGATCCGATAAGATAGGGCAAAAGCAATAGGACGCTCCATATAAAAATATGAAGAGCCACATGGACTTGCTTGAAGGATAAGGATGTTAACATGCTAACAATGCTTCTTTATCAAGTTTTAAATGAAAGTAAGGAAATAGATTTGCTTGTGCAATCGGTTGTTCGCTACTATATACAATAAGGTTGTTATGGACGACGATTCAGGCATTTGTGTAGACAAAACATAAAATCAACGTACTTGCTTATGCCGATTGCGATCGTAATTAAGGGAATTTCATTGTTTATATAAAAAAGACTACCTTTGCTGCTAATATCGGCGCTCAGCCTTTGTCTTAATAAGTGTGGAGTTAATTTAACCAATAAAATACTTCGCTAAAAAAAATAACCCTTTGTCTACTAAGTCTATATAGAATTTTCTAAAGAATATAGGGCAATTTTTTTATCAACCAATAAATTGAATACAATGAACTTTATTTCAAAAGAAGAGGTATTAAGCGCTTGCCTATCGCCTGAATTGGATAGTCGATTCAAGCATTTATGGCATTTAGTAGGTAATACGCCGATGCTGGAATTACATTACAAATATCTTGGAAAAGCCAATAAGATTTACGTCAAGTGCGAACATTATAATCTAACCGGAAGTATTAAAGACCGGATGGCTTTATATATTATGTATAAAGCTTATTTAGGGTGTCAAATAAAACCAACTGACACCATCGTTGAAGCAACGAGTGGAAATACGGGAATAGCCTTTTCAGCGATTGGCAGGACGCTTGGGCACCCGGTTAAAATTATCATGCCTAACTGGCTTAGTCGCGAACGTATTGACATCATAAAAAGCATGGGAGCCGAGATTGTGTTGGTTAGTAAAGAGGAGGGTGGCTTTTTGGGAAGTATTAAAATGAGTGAAGAGATGGCTGAGAGAGGCGGTGTGTTTTTACCTCGCCAATTTGAAAACAGGTATAATTGTGAAGCACATGAACGAACAACAGGACGTGAAATTTGGGAACAATTAAAAAGCAAAGGCCTACAGCCAGATGCTTTTGTTGCCGGAGTCGGCACCGGTGGGACAGTCATGGGTGTAGGAAGTTATTTACGCAGTGTACATCCCCAAGTTCGGATTCATCCTTTGGAACCGGCCGAAAGTCCTACGCTATCTACAGGATTTAAAGTTGGCTCGCACCGGATACAAGGGATATCTGATGAATTTATACCTGCCATTGTTCAGTTAGATCAATTGGACAAGGTAGTTCGGGCGAATGATGGTGATGCTATTTTGATGGCCCAAAAATTGGCCGAACAGTTAGGATTGGCCGTAGGAATCTCCTCGGGTGCTAATGTGATTGGAGCCATTAAGCTGAAGGAAGAATTGGGGGAAGATGCAGTTGTTGTTACTTTGCTATGTGATGACAATAAAAAGTACTTAAGCACCGATTTGGTTAGAGAAGAACCCGTAAGAGACGGATATATCGCTATGGCAGTTGACTTTAAAGAATATCATCCTATCTGTCGTTTAAAAGAACCTATGTTTGGAGCTTATTGAGATTTAAGGTAAGGTTTTAGGTATAGGGTATAAGGTATGCCGCCCCCTTATACCCTATACCCTACGCTTTATACCTTTCTACCAAACCCTGATTCGTTCATTCTCCGGTTTGTATAGCTTATCGCCTTCTTTTACATTAAAGGCTTTATACCAAGCATCCATATTAACTAGGGGGCCGATTGTCCGTGCTGTAGCAGGTGCATGGGGATCCACCAAAATCAATTGAGCGGCTGTTTCAGGTGTAGTATTCATACGCCATACCTGAGCCCATGATAAAAAGAAACGCTGATCAGGGGTAAAGCCATCAATCTTTTCGTTGGATTGCCCTTGAGGAGTCTTTTTGAATGCTGCATAGGCCATGGCCAAACCGCCCAAATCCGCCAGATTTTCTCCCAAGGTGAGCTTGCCCTTTACATGAAGTGTATCAAGAACGGTGTAGCCATTGTATTGCTCCACCACCTTATTCGCCAATTTTTTGAAATTATCCGCATCTTCTTTTGTCCACCAGTCTTTTAAGTTACCATCGGCAGCGTATTGCCTTCCCTGATCGTCAAAGCCATGCGTCATCTCATGACCGATGACGGCGCCGATCCCACCATAATTAACTGCATCATCTGCCGAAAAGTCAAAAAACGGAAATTGTAAAATACCGGCTGGGAAAGCAATTTCATTGTTTGCCGGATTGTAATAGGCATTCACAGTCGGCGGTGTCATACCCCAACGTGTTCTGTCTACCGGTTTGCCTAACTGGTCCACCATGTCGTTATAGTTCCATATCTTGGCACGGCGGATATTTCCATAATAATCATCCTTCTTTATTTCCAAACCGTCATAGGTTTCCCATTTATCGGGATAGCCGATTTTGGGTGTGAAGGCCTGTAGTTTTTCAATGGCCTTTTTCTTGGTCGTTTCACTCATCCAGTCCAGTGTCTTGATTCGTTCCTCGTAAGTTTCCGATAAGTTCTTTACCAATTCAACCATTCGTTTTTTTGCATCAGGTTTGAAATATTTGGCTACATATAATTGGCCTAATAAGTCACCGATGGAACGATCAATCACTTCAAAACTGCGTTGCCAACGGGGTGTCATCTCTTTCTGACCTGTCAGGGCCTGTGTGAAAGCAAAATTAGCTTTGACAAAAGGCGTGCTTAAGTGTGGTGCTGCAGTTTTAAGCATATTCCATTGCAAATATGTTTTCCATTCGTCAACCGATTTTTTTGCAAGTAGCTTAGATGCCTCGACGAAAAATGAAGGATTGTTGACTATTACGCTGTCTGCATCCTCAATCTTTAGCGTACTAAAAGTCGTCTCCCAATTGAGTTGGGGAGCGTTCTTCTTTAAGTCGGCTAATGTAAGTTTGTTGTAGGTTCTGTAGGGATCTCGCATATCCTCCCGACTCCATTCGGCTTTCGCGAGAGCAGCTTCTATATTCCATATTTGTTCAAACTTTTTAACCGTTTCCGTGTCGTTAGTTCCTGCCAGGGTAAATAGCTGCTGAACATAAGTTTCGTAGGCTTGTTTAATATCACGATTTCTCGTGTTATTAACTAGATAATAGTCGCGATCAGGGAGTGTGAGTCCACCTTGACCAAATTGCGCAATGTTGGCTGCTGTATTTTTTTCGTCTTGATCGACGTAAAAATTATAAAGAGGGGAACCAATTCCAATAGTTCGCTGAAATGCAATTTCTTTGACAACGCCATCGATATCCTTTATACTGTTGATGCGCGTTAAATCATCTTTAATTGGTTCTTTGCCCGCAGCATCGATTCCAACGCTATCCATCGCACTCGAGAAAAAATCCCCCACGCGTTGTTCTACGCTACCTGTTTTTGCATCTTTTTTTGTGGAAACCTCTTCCAAAATGCTCTTTACTGCTTTTGCGTTAAAATCTCGTAGTTGGTTGAAGCTACCCCAACGCGTTTCTTTGGCCGGTACTGGATTGTTTTTCAGCCAGACGCCGCTTGCATAATGAAAAAAATCATCTCCCGGTTTAAAAGTTGTGTCCATATTGGCAGGATCGATTAGTTTCTCAGGAGTATTAGTGAGTGTTGTGCTCTTTTCAGCTTGCGAGCAGCCTTGAAAGACAGCAAAGGCCAGACTGCAGTAAAGTAAAGGGGAATAATACTTCATGTGTGTTAAATTATTTGTTGTAGAAATTTGGCAAATTGAATCATTAAGTTAAAAATAAACAATTCTTTTTTATAGATGCCCAAATGTTTATTGCTTATTTGAACAAATACCGATTTGTTAGTCGGCCAATTTTTTTGAACGAAGGTAAAATTTTTGTTTTTGAATATATATGGATTGGTGTAACAATATTATAAGACGGAGAGGTTTCGGTGTCTGCCGCAAGCTAATTAATGACACCTCTTGACTAACATCTAAGAGCTGATTACAAAATAAATTTGGAAATATTAACACTGTTAACTATGTTTGCTGTGTTATTTGCTTGAGGTATAAAAAATGGGAATAAAGGAACGCAAAGAGAGGCATAAAGAAGATTTGCGTCAGCGTATTTTAGACGCTGCGAAAGTGTTGTTTTTGAAAGAAGGTTATGAAGCTACTTCTATCCGGAAAATAGCATCAGCCATTGAGTTCAGTCCGACTACCATTTATCTTTATTATAAAGATAAAAACGATATTATCTATACGTTACAGAAGGAGGGATTCAAGGTGTTGCGCACTAAATTTTCTGCCCTTAGTAACGTGGATGACCCATTTGAGCGCTTGAAAGCGATGGGGCGAACCTATTTGCAGTTTTCCATGGAAAAT
This sequence comes from Olivibacter sp. SA151, assembly GCF_054130995.1. Lineage (NCBI taxonomy): Bacteria > Pseudomonadati > Bacteroidota > Sphingobacteriia > Sphingobacteriales > Sphingobacteriaceae > Olivibacter > Olivibacter sp. SA151. The sequence continues at coordinate 2,059,244 of NZ_CP096391.1, forward strand.
CGTGAATTTTATGAACTTATGTTCATCATGAAGGAGCCTTTGGAATATCTTCAGAAAATTTGCGGTAGCGAGGCAGAGCAGTGGGACGATGGTGTAGAGGCTTTTAACTTTCTGGTTTATACGATCGCTGAATGTCAACGATCCGGTTATTTTAAGGGACATGACACTAAAATGTTTTCCTTGTTGGTTTGGTCGACCGTGCACGGTTTGTGTGCGCTTAATATGCACGGGCATATCACCCATGTCGTTGAGAAGCATTTGATTGAGCTAAAGGAGGGGACTCAAATTCTTGATTGCGCTTTTGATAGTTATATTAAATTTCTGGAACAGATAAAAGGTTAATTTTTTTATTCATTAAAGAACACTGTTAATAATGAAAACACTGTTTATAATAACTTGTTGTTTAGTGTTACTGATCCCCTTCTTGTCGAGGGCGCAAATCAGTACGTTAGATGCTTATATCGAGGAGGGAAGACATAACAATTTAGTGCTCAAGCAAAAAAACATTTCCTTGGATAAGGCGATGTTGGCTCTCCAGACAGCAAAGAGTATGTACCAGCCAAGCGTTGCTCTTCAGGCAACTTATAGCACGGCCTCGGGAGGTCGAAATATATTATTGCCTTTAGGTGATTTGATGAACCCGGTATATACGACCTTGAATCAATTGACAAATTCTCAAAACTTTCCTCAGCTGCAGAACGAATCGATCAATTTTTTGCCAAAGAACTATTATGACGCTCGGATTAGAACGACGGTACCCATTATTAATACGGATATTGGATACAATAAGCGGATTAATGAGCAACAGGTTCATTTACAAGAATTTGAGGTGCAGACTTACGAGCGTGAATTGGTGAAAAATATTAAGTCGGCCTATTTCAACTTTTTAAATGCACACCAAGCTGTAAAAATATATGAATCGGCATTAAAACTGGCTGAGGAATCCAAGCGGGTTAACGAACGTCTATTGGCAAACGGTAAAGGACTACCGGCCTATGTGCTTCGCGCTAACAGCGAAATCGAGCAGGTAAGATCGCAGGTTACCCAGGCGGAGCAACAACAAATAAACGCTCGGTTATATTTTAACGCATTACTCAACAGAAAAGGAGAGACATTCATAGATACTCTGTATAATGCTGATGCGGCCTTGGAAAAAGCAACTGTTCTGTTACAGGCAGATCCTGATATTCAGTCACGTGAGGAGTTGAAATCACTTCAACAAGTGATAGCTATCAATGAAAATGTCATTAAGATGAACAAAAAGTTTTCCATTCCTAAGATCAGCGGATTTTTGGATTTGGGCTCCCAAGCGGAGCAAATGCGTTTCAACGATCAATCGCGTTATTTGATGGTTGGTTTGCAATTTGATTTGCCTATATACACCGGTAATAGAAACCGCATAAAAATCAAGCAGTCGCAATTAGAGTTGGCTGACGCATCTCTTAATAGAGCGCATGTGCAACAACAACTGGAAGTGAGCTCGAGGATCGCGAAGAACAATCTGATTGCCGCGTGGCAGAATTATCACTCTTCTTTAAAGCAATTAGAGGCTGCCGCGTCTTATCAACGGCTGATTGAAAAGGGGTATAAAGTAGGTTCTAATACATACATTGAAACAATTGACGCAAGAAATCAATTAACCACCGCTCAATTATCTACACTCATTAATAAATATAACGTCTTGTTGGCTGCCGCGGAGTTGGAAAGGGAAACAGCCACTTATCCATTAAAAAAATAAGGTTATGAATAGATTTGGTTCTCTATTAGTACTTCTGGTTGCTTTTGTTTCCTGTAAAAGCACCAGCGATCGATCGGCCGATGGGCTCCGTGAGGATACGATACCCGTAAAATTATTAACATTATCTCAGAAATCGGTAGGACAGCAAATCAAGACATCCGGCGTTTTTACAACCGACAACGAAGCGATTCTTTCTTTTAAAAATGGTGGCGTAGTTAGTAAGATATATGTGAAAGAGGGTGATGCCGTACAAACCGGTCAATTGTTGGCAACGTTGAATCCGACAGAGGTTGCTGCGAGTGTCGGACAGGCTAAGCTTTCTGAGGAAAAAGCACAACGTGATTTTCAGCGGGCGCAAGCCTTATTCAAAGATAGTGTGGCTACCCTTGAACAGTTACAGAATGCCGAAACTGCCCTTCGAATTGCCCAAGAGCAATTGCGGGCAGCCAATTATAATCGAAATCAAACTGAGATTAGGGCGGCTTCAGCAGGTTATGTGCTGAAACGCTTTGTGAATGACGGGCAAGTTGTGGGTCCGGGAAGTCCTGTGCTTCAGTTGAATAGGACGGGGGGCAGCGATTGGCAGTTGAAAGTAGGTGTGAGTGATCAACAGTGGTCGCGTATAGCGGTCGGTGATTCTGCTATTATCTCTTCCGAAGTGCTTGGGAACAAGGTGGCGGCGCTGGTTTATAAAAAATCGGAGGGGATCGACCCCGCTTCCGGTGTATTCACCATTATGCTTAAACTTCTTCCGGGTGATTACGGCAAAAAAATCGGTACGGGTATGTTTGCCCAAGCTGTCATACAGACGAAGGAAGATGCGTCTCATTGGCAAATACCCTACGACGCTATTTTAGATGGCGATGCCGGAAAGGCTTTTGTTTTCGTTACGAATGACGGAAAAACAGCTAGGCAGGTTGAGGTAAAGGTAGATGCTATTCAACAAAATACGGTGTCAATCTCAGCGGGATTGGAAAACACCCCATCGTTGATTATTTCAGGAAGTGCCTATTTAACAGATGGGTCACCAATTAAAGTGGTTAAGTAGTTAAGTAGTTGAGTGGTTAAGTAGTTGAGTGGTTAATTAGTTAAGTAGTTGAGTGGTTAAGTAGTTGAGTGGTTAAGTAGTAGAGCAGGAATTCGTTAAGTAGCAGAAAGCTGATTGCTGACTGCTGAAAGCTAAAAAAAATGAACCTTTCATCGTATGCAATAAAGAACAGCCAGTTCACCTTGATTATGGTCATCATGGTGGTAGTAGTGGGCATAAGCACTATGTTAAGCATGCCAAGGGCAGAAGATCCGGAAATGCAAACGCCTATGTTTCCGGTGGTAGTGGTATATCCCGGGACAAGTCCAAAAGATATGGAGGAACTGGTGGTTAAGCCAATGGAAACGAAGATATATGGCTTGGATGATATTAAGCGGATTAAAACTACCATTTTAAATGGGCTCGCTGTATTAACGGTGGAGTATAAATTTGAAAGTGATTACGATAGTAAATATCAGGAGCTGGTGCGGGAAATCGGAGCATTACGCGCAGAGTTGCCTCAAGATATTTATAATATAGACATTCAGAAGGTGGAACCCAGCGGGGTAAATGTTGTTCAGTTGGCGTTAATATCCCAAAATGCATCCCGAAAGGCATTAAAGAAAGTAGCCGAAAATCTACAAGATGAATTGGAGAAGATTCCGTCACTCAAAGAAGTGAAAATAAGTGGTTTGCCCGAGCAGCTGGTGCGCATAGATGTCCACCCCGATCGTTTGGCGCAGATGCATATTCCACTTAACACGGTGATGGAAGCGGTTCAAAGTGAAGCCGCTAATATTCCGGGCGGTAGCATATTGGGTGGAGGGAAGTCCTTCAGTGTCAAAACCAGCGGTAACTACCAAAGTATCGATGAGATTGGGAATACGATTGTATTTAGTAGCGAAGGGAAGAATGTATTGTTAAAGGATGTTGCGGATGTTTATCCGGACTTTGCACCTGATGACCACATTACCCGCCTAAATGGTTACCGTTGCTTGTTAATTAATGCGGCACAGAAATCCGGTGAAAATATAAGCAAAACGCAAGAGGCTTATTTGCCTGTTATTGAAAAATTTAAGCAAAGCTTGCCAAAAAACATGGATTTGGTGCTGCACTTTGATCAGGCGGAGAATGTTAATCATCGCTTGAGCGGTTTGGGTATTGATTTTTTAATTGCTGTTTCATTGGTTTTAATTACCTTATTGCCATTAGGAAATCGGGCTTCCATGGTCGTGATGATAGCGATACCTCTTTCTCTTTCCATTGGTTTAGTGCTCTTACATATTTTTGGTTTCAGTTTAAACCAATTAAGTATCGTTGGTTTTGTTGTTGCACTGGGACTTTTGGTGGACGACAGCATCGTTGTGGTTGAAAACATAGAACGATGGCTGCGGGAAGGACATTCAAGGCTTGATGCTGCGATAAAAGGAACAGGGCAAATTGCTATGGCGGTTCTGGGTTGTACGGCAACGCTGGTCATTGCCTTTATGCCATTAATGTTTATGCCGGAAGCTTCCGGTGATTTCATTAGAAGTTTGCCGGTAGCCGTTATCAGCACCGTCATTGCCTCGATGATTATTGCGCTGACGGTTGTGCCCTTTCTATCAAGTCGTTTGTTGAAAGCGCATGAGAACCCGGAAGGAAATGCTGTATTAAGGGCTTTTCAACGGATCATTCACGGAACCTATGCCGTCTTGCTGGATAAGGCGCTTAAAAAACCGTGGATCGCGATATTGGTGGCAGGCATCATTTTCATTGGTTCGCTGGGTTTGATTCCTGTCATTGGCTTCAGTTTGTTCCCGGCATCGGAGAAGCCACAATTTTTAATTGATATTTCTGCACCACAGCAAGCAAGTATATTTTATACCGATAGCATTACCAGACAAATAGAACGAGAATTAAAATCGATTCCTCAAGTGCAGTATTATACAGCGAATGTGGGCAAAGGTAACCCACGTATTTACTATAACGTTGCCCAACAAAATCAGCGCACCGACTTTGCTGAAATTTTCGTTCAACTTAGGAGTGACGTTAAATCAGATGAAAAGGTCGCCATTATCGAAAGGTTAAGAGATGCGTGGACGCCGTACCCGGGCGCTAAGGTAGAAGTAAAAGATTTTGAGCAAGGCGTGCCCATTATATCACCGGTTGAAGTTCGTTTGTTTGGTGAAAATTTAGACACTTTACGATCGTTGGCCGCTCATGTTGAACAAACTTTAAAAGAAACAGAAGGGACTATTTATGTGAATAACCCCGTTAAGAACTATAAAACCGATATTCGTTTAAGCATTAACAAGGAAAAAGCACTAAGTCTTGGCGTGCCTAGTGTTTCCATCGATAGAACAATTCGTATGGCGTTGGCAGGTATCGATTTAGCTACTTATACAAATCCTGCTTCAGACGATGACGACTACCGTATACGCCTTAGCGTGCCAAGAGCGGCTTATCCGGATTTATCGGTACTAAATAATCTTTACGTAAACAATGTACAAGGCGTAGCTATACCATTAAAGCAATTAGCCGAAGTCGGCTTTGAGTCGTCGCCTGTCAGCATAAATCACATCAACAAGATACGAACGATTTCGGTTAATGCGTTTGTTAAGAAAGGGTATTTAAATGACCGGGTTATCAATGAGGTAATTAAGAAGATGGATAGTATGAAGCTACCAACCGGTTACCACTACGAAATGGGTGGTGAAGTAGAAAGTAGACAAGAGTCATTCGGTGGATTCGGAACTGTCATTATGGTTACCGTTTTTCTCTTTATTGCAGTACTTGTATTGGAGTTCAAGACCTTCAAGAGTACGCTTATTGTTCTTTCGGTTATTCCATTAGGTATCGTCGGGGCGGTACTGGCGTTGCTGGTCACCGGTAACACGTTATCCTTTGTAGCCACGATCGGTATTGTGGCGTTAGCAGGCATAGAGGTCAAGAACACAATTTTGCTGGTGGATTTTACCAATCAACTCAGGCGTGAAGGTATGGAATTGAATGAGGCAATTGAGAAGGCAGGGGAGATCCGTTTTCTGCCAATTATATTAACGACTTTAACAGCCATTGGCGGTTTGCTACCGATTGCTTGGTCGAGTAATCCCCTCATTTCGCCTTTGGCTATTGTTATGATAGGCGGATTAATTAGCTCGACCCTTCTGTCGCGGATCATAACACCGGTCGTATATAAACTCATGCCGCCACGAATTGATTAACAGCCTGGCAAAAGAATAGTTATGCAGATACTCATAGCACCTAATGCGTTTAAGAATAGCTTGGCGGCCGATCAAGCAGCCATTGCACTGGCTGAAGGCCTGAAAGAGAGTGGGCTGATATGTTCCCTTAGCTGTTTTCCAATTGGAGACGGGGGCGATGGCACCATGAAGTTGCTGATCAAACATCTGTGTCTGAATACTGTTGAAGTTAATACAATTGATCCTTTAGGTAGGCCAATCAAGGCCAATTACGGCTATGATCAGAAGACTGCTACTGCGTACATTGAAATGGCCGATGCATCGGGGATACGATTGCTAGCCGACAATGAACTAAATCCCATGAAGGCAACCAGTCAGGGAACCGGACTTATGATAAAGGATGCTCTAGTCAGGGGTGCAAGATATATTATTTTAGGTGTAGGAGGTTCGGCAACCGTGGATGGAGCTTGTGGTATATTAAGCGCAATGGGCGCCAAGTTTCTAGATAAAAAGGGGGAGGAGCTAAAGGTATCTCCATTGGAACTTTTGAAACTTGATAGAATTGATTTGTCGGGATTAGACAAGCAAATTGAATACTGCCGGTTTACTGTTTTAACAGATGTAAAAAACAAGCTGCTAGGGAGCAACGGGGCCGCTTTTGTATTTGGACCACAAAAAGGTGCTTCCGTGGAACAACAGGAGATATTGGACGATTTTTTAGAGCATTTGAATTATATCTGGACAACTCAGCTAAACAAAGATGCCGGTCGGTTAATAGGAGGTGGTGCAGCAGGTGGGGTGGCTGCGGGATTGTGGGCTATGTTGGATGCCGAGCTATTGAATGGGATTGATTATTTCTTGAAAGTGACGGACTTCGATAAAAAGCTCATCAAAGCCGATTTGCTGATAACAGGAGAGGGGGCTATTGACTTACAAACATTGGATGGAAAAGGCCCTTTCGGTGTGGCATATAGGGCGAAAGCCTTGGGACTACCTGTCATCGGAGTAGCCGGTAACGTCCCCTTGCAAACGAATGAACAAATGGACACTTATTTTGATATCTTAATTCCAACGGGGCATGGAGCAGTGTCCCTTGAGGAACTAAAAAAATGTACTGCTGAAAACCTAGAACGCACCGGCAAATTGATAGGAAAGTTCCTACAATTTGCATCAAAAAAAACTGTTAAATAAATTTTATTTATTAGAAAACAAATTCTATATTTGCACTCCGTTTACAAAAGAATACGATTGTTAAATGGAAAGATCGGGGTGTAGCGTAGCCCGGTATCGCGCCACATTTGGGATGTGGAGGTCGTAGGTTCGAATCCTGCCACCCCGACGGACAAAAAGCTCTTGCGAAAGCAAGGGCTTTTGTTGTTTTACAACGAGCCAAGCTTGCTTGAGCGAGTTGTAAAACAACAAAAGCCAAGCACGTAGTGCGGAGCTTTTTGTCTGTCATCCTCACCTATAGGATCACCGAGCGCAGCGAGGTAATCCTGCTACCCTTCCTATACCCAACTTCTGTCAATGGAATGGAGGTCGAGCACGTAAGCATATTGCTCGATTTATTGCTATCCGTTAATGGCTAATAAGTTATGCTTCCAAGGTATTAATTGAAATTAAGTATAAAAAAAATTGCGCAAGTAAATGCTTGCTTTTATATTTGCAAGCAAATACTTGCATATTATGGAGACACGAAGAGATGTATTTCAAGCTATTGCAGACCCGACACGGAGAGCTATTATCGGTATGATTGCAAAAGAACCTGTCAATGTCAACACCATTGCTGAACAGTTTGATGTAAGTCGGCAAGCCATATCACTCCATTTAAAAATATTAGCAGAATGTGGTTTGCTAAATATGAAGCAACAAGGACGTGAACGGATTTGCGAAGCAAAATTGGAAAAACTGAACGAAATAAACGAATGGGTATCACAGTACAAACAGTTTTGGGAAAGCAAATTGGACGCATTGGGCAAATTTCTTAACAACAATAAAAGATCAAAATAATGAACAAGAAAATAGTAGTAATCGAACGTATTTACGAAGCCACGATGGAAAAAGTTTGGGAAGCTCTTACGAATAAAGACCAAATGAAACAGTGGTATTTTGACGTATCCGACTTCAAAGCAGAAGTTGGATTTGAGTTTCAATTTTCTGCAGAAAACGAGGGGAAAATATATTTGCACAAGTGTCAGGTTGTGGAAGCTAAGCCAATAACAAAAATTGCTTATACTTGGAGCTATGAGGGTTATGAGGGACAATCATTAGTAACATTTGAGTTGTTTAGTGAAGACGAGAACAAAACCCGTTTGAAACTGACCCATTCAGGTACGGACAGCTTTCTGTCGCATCCTGACTTCGAAAAAGCAGATTTCAATGAGGGTTGGGAAAGTATCCTTGGGCAATCGCTTCGCAATTTTGTGGAAACAGGCAGCTTTAACAAGTCAATTCGCATTCGGGCAAGTCTGAAAAATATTTGGGATATTGTTCTTAATCCTAATAATCAATGGGGAACAGCATTTGGTGGAGGTGCGATTGCAGAAACAGATTGGAATGAAGGCTCGCTAATTATTTGGAGAGATGCAGAAAACAATATCGGTGCAACTGGAGTAGTAGAAGTTCATAGACCGGAAGAATATTTACAACTGCATTACTATGATGATGTGGAACAGAAACCCGAAACCGCATTAGGCGATTACTATGAGAAGTATCGTATCGTTCCTGATAAAGACGGATACATACTTTCCATTGAAGTTGGTAAAATGGCAAAAAGCGATATTCCGTTTCATCAGAAAATGTGGGATGATGCGATAAACATTATCAAGGAACTCTCCGAAAAAGAATAAAACAAAAATTCAAGCTTACTGTATGGATTATTTAGGGTATATAATTGGGATTATCGTCACCTTTGTTATTGGATTTTTAGCTTTGGAAACAAGGCTAATTAAGATGGAAAATACAACCGAAACAAACACAAAGAAATATTTTCCTGAATCGAGAACAACAAGGTAAGCGGACGGTTATTCAGGGTCAGAAATTGTTTATTTCTCCGAAAACAAAAAGATTGATATGGAACTCTCTTCACAAGCGAAAAACATCTTGGCTCAGATCAATGCTAAAACTAAGCTGGGAGACCTACGAAAAATTGCGGGTGAGATAAAAAAAGACCACGAATTGGCTTTGGAGCTTTGGTCAACAGGCCAATTTTTACCCCGACAGTTGGCAATTTTGATTATGGACAAAAAGCAACTCTCGCAAAAACTCATTGACAATTTGGATAACGACATGAAGCAACATCATGAAGATGAAAGACTTCAACTAATAGACTGGTTAATGGCAAACCAACTTTCAAAAGACAAAAAGACTATTTCATTAATGGAAACTTGGGAAAACAGTCAATCTTCACTACAAAGACGAATTTTTTGGTATTACCAAGCTCGTTTACGTTGGGTTGGACAAACGCCACCGTCAAATAGTGAAGAATTGCTTTCTAAAATTGAAGCACGTATCGAAAAAGAAGTGCCTGAAGTTCAATGGGCAATGAATTTCACGACGGCTCAAATCGGAATTTTTGAAGAGAAGTATCGTCCGAGATGTGTTGCACTGGGAGAACGTACAGGGCTGTATAAAGATGAAATAGTTGCTAAAAATTGTACACCCAATTATTTGCCCAAATTAATAGCCATACAAGTAGCTAAGCTGAAAAAATAAAGGAGTAGCGTATAGATGGATGAACAAATAGCGGGCTAACAAAAGTTGCCAAAACCCGCACTGGAAATAGCTGTTTTTACATTTATTATTTCCTGTCTAACCAGTGTATAATATTAAGCAGAAATTGGGCATTCTGTGTTGCTGCGGGATGATTCATGCCTCTTTTCTCACTTTTGACACCTTGGAGCTGCGCTGAAAAAGGTGCCCCGTCACCGAATATGACAATTCTTCCTTTACCAAATTCTAAATATGCGCCATTCACTAACCCTCTTCCAGAAATATAAGGAATAGTGTCTGATAATCTTTTTCTTATTTGGGAAACATAGCTAGGGAGGTAGATGCGGTAATCGTCGCCCAATACAGAAATTACATGGGCATGAGTCGGAACAATAAATCCCGTTCCACCCCAGCACATAATGCTATCGATTTTTTTACCGGGACGATTGGTAATCTCATTTAAAATAAGTGTTTTTTTTTCTTTTGAAAATATCTCTGGCCGACCATCCTTTCGAATAGCGAAGCCATTTAGTATGTTGATTCCAAATCTTCCTGCTAGTTCATTGACCGAGGCACCGCAGGGCATATGATCCGTTACAAGAAATAAGCTTCCCCCATTGGCTACCCAATGGCAGAGTTCATTTATTTCGTCTTGGGAAAAGGCCGACCTCGCCGGTAAATCCCAGTCTTCCATATCATACATCGCATTGACGCTTACATAGATCTCGGCTTTTTTTAAAAGTTCTAGAGTCACCTTTTCTTTACTGCTTACTACCTGATAACCGTCACTTGTTAGCAGTTTACCAAAGGCGGCATAGGTCCCCTTCAATGTCGACGCATTATTATGGGCTTCATCAAATAATATTACGGGGCCATTTCCAACCCCGTACATAGGGATGGAAACCGAATAATTGAAGTTTTCGTCCGTCACTTGCTGTGCTATTCCATCAGCTGTCCAAACGACTAATATATACCAAATGACGAAAATTCGATTAAAATCTTCCATATCATAACCTTCTATTTTGCTTTGATCCATACATCGTCTCGAAACATGAGACCTGTGTCGCTTCTTTATCATTCAATAAAAAAATAAGTGGGAAGGCAATGTACGGCCGGGGGGCTGTGCAAAACAGCTTATTGCAAGAAATACGTTTCCGAATAAAATGCTGCCGATGACCACACGAATCTTTTGGAGCGATTGCAGACTTGTTCATTGGATTCATCCGATTATGATTTATTTTTTAATGGTCATATGGAATACGCATGCGCTTGTGTTTTTCGAACATGCGTATTTCGTAATTATCTTATGATGCAATGATAACCCTTCAGTGATTAGAAGAAGTTCGGGTGGATGCAAATGAACGGAATTGCTGTCAACTAGTCTTTGAATTTGCTTTAATGTATTCTTTAGGTGTGAGCTTAGTCGCTTTTTTAAAGGTGGTATAAAATGTAGTTTTGGAATTAAAACCAGCTCTGATTGCAACACCGAGCATATCTAAATGCTTGGTGTCTTCTGATAAGAGTAATGATTTTGCTTCCTCGGTCCGTAACTCATTTATAAACTGATAAAAGCTCTTACCAAGCCCGTTATTGAGAACATAAGAGAGTTCATGGGTGCTGATGCCAATTTTACCGGAAAGCACTGAAAGTGTCAAACTTGGATCGAGGTACAACTTTTCACTGTCTGTTTTTCTCGTAACGATGGATTTGAGCTCCTCCACTTGTTCTGCGGTAAGCCGTTCATTTAACACTTTCTGGGGTGCAATTCCGTCTTTTTCCGGCGGTTGATATGCCTCGATAGCATAAATTGATTTCTGAGACAGCGTTGAATAGGCCAAAAGAATTATTCCTAAAAAATAAAGGATTGGGGAGTAATAAGTTACGTGAATGCTGGATATGCTCAGTATGCGGATAAAAATCAAAACTAACACGGAAATCAATAGATATCTTAGCCATTCCAGATCTATTTTATCGGTAAAAGAAGAAACTCGTTTTATATTCTTTTGGTGACGACGGAGCAACAAGAAACAGACGATCCAATAATAAACCATCTGGCCAAAAGAAAAATATCGAACGATAAAGCCGATCCACGGAGGTAATATCGGCAGATGGTATTGCCCATTAAAGAATTTTGGCATTAAGTACACCAAAGAAAATACAAGGAAAAGCAAAAAAGGAACGAAGTGGAGAAGCTTATCTTTTTTTGGTAAAGATGGGGACACGTAGCCGCTTACTGCCATATATAGACAGGGAAGCATCGCCCATCTTGGTAGTTCGAGCAGATGAATAAGGAAACTGCCACCTATTTCAAATTCTTCCAGAAAAAGTTGCGTAAAACTGCATGCCAGAATAAAATAGAATGCCCCAAGCCATCGGTTGGCTTGGGTATTTACTTTATCAAATCCAATAAAGAGCAGGGATCCTAATAGCCATAATGCTCCGCCCGAAAAGGCATAAAAAGCAGCTAAGGTATTTATTTCAGACATTAGATATTTTGGACTGTTTTCGTAAATTTATGGTATTTGTGTGAAAGTATGAATTACATATTCCAGATTGGCATAACCCAATTGTTAATCCTGGCAGGTGCTCTTTCTGCATGACACTATCAATCTTGGTCATCAACCGGTTTAACGCAGGCATTTCGTAATCATAATGCTGTGCTTTAGCGATGCTGCTTGATATTGCGATAGGAGGTATTCCCAAAAATAAGATGCTACACTTGGTCATAATTGTTGTTTTTACCAAAGTACATAGGTCTTTATTTTGTTCAGTTCGATTTTATCCAAACGAACTAAAAAATGCAAGGGTTCAATGAAAAACTATTGTTGCGATATGAAGCTTTTAGAGTCTTATAAAAAAATCATTTTCGATCGTCGTTTTGTATGGCGGCGCAATTTACTCGAGCGAGTATGTCCCATCAATTTTACAAGCACCTTGTCATGAGGTTTTGATACGGTTTATAAATAGGTGTTTTTTCTTTATGTTTTATCTTTTAAGCGGTTAAAATTCATCTATTTGCCCCCGGTGACATCGATGAAAATGCCTGTAGAATACGAAGATTTTTCTGACGCAAGCCATAAAATAGCTTCAGCTACTTCTTCTGTCAAACCACCTCTTTTCAATGGTATGCCTTCTTTTAGTCGATTAATTCTATCAGGTTCCCCGCCATCGGCATGTATATCGGTATAGATAAATGCAGGACGAACGGCATTTACCCGAATACCCTCGTCCGCCACCTCTTTAGACAATCCGATCGTAAGGCTATCCAACGCTCCTTTAGTGGCTGCATAATCAATATACTCAAAAGGTGCACCGGTTCTGGAAGCAATGGATGAAACATTAACAATGGTGCCGCCTTTGCCACCTAATTTTGTAGACATACGTTTAATCGCTTCCTTACAACAAAGAAACGAACCAAGGATGTTGGCTTTGAACATCCGCTGTAACCTGGCATAATCCATATCGACAAGCTTCATCTGATGTTCCAGTATGCCGGCATTGTTAACGAGGCAATGGAGATTTCCAAACCGGCTATCAATTACGGAAAACAAATGAAGGATTTCATCTTCTTTAGAAACGTCGGCCTGAATTGCAATGGCTTCGCTTCCCATGGAAAGAATTTGGTTGACAACCTCATTCGCTGCCTTATGATTTTTTTGGTAATTAACTGCTACTGCATAACCATTTCGGGCGGCAAGAAGCGCTGTCGCAGCGCCAATTCCTCTACTTGCACCTGTTATTAGTATTGTTTTCATAGTCATTCTTTCTTTCCTTTATAATTTGCCAATTACTTCCGTATCTATAATGTTTTGGGTAAGCTCTGATTTGAGCTTGATAAGCTCGCCCAACAATCTGGTTTCACGAACGCTGTCCTGCTGATGCATCTGCTCCGCTATCCGTACTATTTCATGATTCAGCGTTTCTATTTCCGTTCTTCTTTTGTTTCGAATATCCTGTAAAGTCGATATCGCTTGTCCTTCAGACAACTGACTTATTTGCAGCAAACCGGTTTCGACTTCGTCCTGACGAATTGCTATCCCTTTTTCTGTAGTAATATTAATACATTCTACAATGATTCTGCGTGCAATTTTTAGCGCGTCCTGACTTCTATGAAATATACCATTGTCAATTTCCAATAAGGGGCAAATGGAATTGAAAACGCAATTTATAATAGCTTTCTTCCAAATAATATGCTGTAAGTGGAGTTCGCTTCTGAACCTAAAATTTGGTGTATTGAGGTGGTTGACGACCCTTTCCAGATCAGCCTTATTTCCCCGTTCAATACCGATTGGACAAATGTCTACGGGCTTAAACCTTATATTAGATTGGTTGATTAGCTGACTGGTTACGAAGAGTACACAACGGTATAGCTGTGGATATCCGTGATCTAGAAAGGACTGCTCTATACCTAACCCATTTTGCAAGAGAACAATAGGGGAGTTACCTGTTCTTCCTTTTAGTGCACGCGCCAATTGTTCATTCCCAAACGATTTGTTGGAGAGAACAACAATGCCATCAATCATTGGAAGCGAATCCAATGTTGTAATTTTGACATTGGCTTCGAGGGTCACGCCATTTTGGATTTCAATACCTATACGCCTGGTTGTTGTGCAAGCATCTTTTACCCTTCCTCTGATTACAGTCACTTTTCTTCCGGCAAGTTTAAGGAAAACGGCGAGCGCTTTGCCGATGGCTCCTGAACCGATAATAAATATGTGTTTTTGAACTGAGTCCATTGTTGCTGGTTTTAGGCGATCTTACGGTACATACTATAGTAGGTGTTTTTTCGGGATCGGATATTTCCCGGAAGTGCAAGAATGAGTAGTTCGCGATTTGCGAAAAGAAAACCTGTTTTTATCTCATTGTGTGCCATCGTATTTACGTTCGTTTTGATAAACAAAGTTCGATAAAACATCTTTATGATAGCAGATGCAGATATGTTATTTTTGATGGTAGCAGTTAAATGAATAACGAATGAAAAAAGTTAAAGAGAAATTAGATTTCATGTATATACGGATCGCCAAAGTTATTGAGCAACAAATCTTAAATGGTGCTTTACGAACAGGTGATAAGCTTCCTTCTTTAAGGACTATTTGCCGTGAGTATGGAGTAAGTCAGAATACGGCATTAAGTGCATATTATAATCTGGAAAGTAAAATGTTGATTGAAACGAAACCTCAATCGGGATATTATGTGCGTTATTCCAAAACGAAAGTCCCGGCGCTTCCTCAAATTACCAAACCCGAGGCCGAAGCACATTATGCCGACAGCGAGCTATTAGTTCGCAAAATTTATGACGGTTTGGGAGAAGATGGCCATTTGGCACTTGCTTTAGGGATTCCGGCGAATGAATTGTTGCCTATTGCAAAACTCAATAAGGGTTTAACAGTGGCGATGAGAGAGTTAAAAGGAAGCGGCGTAATGTATGATAAAATCGAAGGGAATGAAAGATTACGACGTCAGATTGCCCGATGGTCTTTTGCGATGGAGGGGCATTTGAACCACGACGAAATTATCACAACCGGCGGTTGCTTGAATGCATTATCTTACTGCATGATGGCATTAACAAAAAGAGGCGATACGGTGGCGATGGAAAGCCCGATTTCGTTTGGAATGCTGCAACTAGCTCAGGTTTTAGGTGTTAAAGTATTAGAATTGCCCTCGGATCCTCAGCATGGTATTGATTTAAATGCGTTGGAAGATGCACTGAAAGCAAACAAAATAAATGTATGTCTTTTTATCAGCAATTTCAGTAATCCGCTAGGCAGTTGTATGCCGGATGAAAATAAGAAGCAGACCGTACGTCTCTTGGAAAAATATAACATCCCACTTATTGAGAATGATCTCAATGGCGATATATATTTTGGTCAACAACGTCCGAAATCATGCAAGACTTACGATGAAAGTGGGTTAGTGCTATGGTGCAGCTCCGTGTCGAAAACACTTGCCCCGGGCTATCGGGTCGGTTGGGTCGCTCCTGGAAAATTCAAAAACGAGGTAAGGCGAATGAAACTCTATCATAGTATTTCATCCACCTCTGTTACCCACGAAGTTATTGCCTGGTTTCTCGAAACGGGTCGGTACGAGAGTCATCTCCGCAAACTAAGGCACACACTTCACGGTAACATGTTGAAATTTTCAAGGGCTATTTCAGACTATTTCCCTGAGGGGACAATGGCCACCAGACCGCGAGGAGGATTTGTTATCTGGGTAGAATTACCCAAGGCTGTCGATGCTGTCACTCTCTATGAAAAGTGTTTAAGCTATAAAATTAGTTTTGCTCCGGGCAGAATATTCACCTTACAAAACCAATACGATAACTGCCTCCGGTTAAACTACGGACTATTGTGGGATGAGAAATTGGAAAGAGATCTTAAGTTGTTGGGAGAACTTGCCTGTAGAGAATTGTGATAGCCAATTCTGCGAGCCGAGGAAGTTTTTCGATAAAAATTTGGAAATATTTAAAATAGTTGTCACATTTGATATGTACTACATAAGTACTAATAACGAAATATAAATCTAAATGAATAACGTTAAAATGTGGATTACTAAACCAATTAATCTGGCATACCTCGGTTTAGGTTTTGTTTTGTCTATCGCATTGAGTTGCGCTAAAGTAACAAATGCCGATCGAGAAAAACTACCGGGTCTTGATCAGGAGCAAAGTCTTACTGAGCATGCAGCCTTAGCAGCACCAATTAACACGCGGATAATTGTTTTTAACGGGGGTAGTGAAGGGATTTACCATTCGTACCGTATCCCATCGATTATTAAAACCAAGAACGGAACGCTGGTAGCTTTTGCGGAAGGTAGGCGCTGGAGTCCAAGCGACTATGGCGATATCAATGTGGTATTTAAAAGGTCGATGGATAACGGAACAACCTGGTCGGCATTAGGAGAGGTAGTGGGAAAAGGAAATGGTACCTGGGGAAATCCCACAGCTGTTTATGACCCTTCGGTAGGCGTAAACGGTAGAATATGGCTCTTTTTAGAATGGAACGACGAATTCAAAACCAAATGGTCGGATTTTCAAGCTTGGGGTGATAGAAGAATTCATACTTCATACAGTGATGATCATGGCGCTACTTGGTCTGATCCCGTAGATCGCACCGGTACATTAACTCCTTTGAGTTATAAATGGGATTGTGTTGGTCCAGGGATCGGTATCAGAACTGCTTACGATCATCCAGGTAGATTAATTGTTCCGGCATACGGAAGAAATATTTATAGCGATGATCATGGAGCGACCTGGAGTTATGAACCTGTCCCGGGTGGTACGGATGAAAGTACCATCGTTGAGCTAATGAACGGAAGTTTAATGCGGAATGATCGTCCCAATACAACGGAGTGGAATATTTCAAAAACAAGAAGGAAGTCTGTGGGGTCAATTTCCGGAAATTTTTCTTCTTTTTCTGCTGTTTCCGCTCTTCCCGATCCGAAGTGCGAGGGCTCTATACTTCGATATAATGTGGATGATCCGAATAGAATAATTTTTTTAAATCCAAACGGCACAAGTCAACGCTGTAATATGACTGTTCGCATCAGCTATGATGATGGAGAGACCTGGCCAATAAGCAGAGCTCTGTACGACAGCGGAAACTGTAATTATACGACAAGCACCGTGGTTTACGGTGGATACTCGAGCATGGTTAAAACCTCGGATTATTGCATTGGTGCGCTGATTGAATATAATGAAAATGTACACGATTCAGCCAACAGTAACAAATCTATTGAGTTCAACAAATTTAACCTAGCCTGGATATTGAATGGTCGCACAGAACCGTAATTAAAAAAGAAGCTTTATTGGGAGTATGAACAATCGCAGACTAAAAGTTAGGAAATTGAAGATAAAACAAAATGGTTCCACTAAAAGCAAATGAGATCTACGGTAATTGGGCAACTTTGTTGCTTCCACTTGATGATGACGAAAGTATTAATTTTAAACAATTGGAAGATGAGATAGACACGCTAATTGCCCATGGAGTGAACGGAATTTATTCAAATGGTACGGCTGGAGAATTTTACAATCAAACTGAAGACGAATTTGATCAGATAAATGAAATTTTAGCCACAAAATGTAACGCTGCATCCATGCCTTTTCAGATCGGATGCTCGCATATGAGTCCTAAAATATCCTTGGAACGATTAAAACGAGCCAAACTGCTAAAACCGTCTGCCATTCAAGTCATTTTGCCGGATTGGTTTGTGCCGTCTCAGGCGGAGATTATCTATTTTTTAACGCGATTGGCGGAAGAAGCTGATCCGATTAGATTGGTTTTGTATAACCCACCGCATGCGAAAACGAAACTTTTACCGAGTGACTTTGCAGAGATTCTACTAGCAGGAATTCCCTTGGCGGGATGTAAGGTTTCGGGAGGAGACGAGAAGTGGTATCGGGAGATGAGCGAGTTGCCGGTTCCGTTTTCAGTATTTGTACCCGGGCATCAACTCGCAACCGGCATCTCCCAAGGGGCCCATGGTGCCTATTCTAATGTCGCTTGCTTACACCCTGCGTTTGCCCAAAATTGGTATAACGATATGGTGAACAAAACCGGTGATCCGTTCGGAATGCAATCGCGTATTCAACAATTTATGCAGCAATGCATGGTGCCTTATATTCGGGATCAAGCTTATGCTAACCAAGCGGTGGATAAGTTTATGGCTGCGGTAGGTGGATGGACACCTATAAGTACCCGTTTGCGATGGCCGTATCGCTGGATTCCCGAAGAAGAAATACACGTTGTTAAGCAGCGATGTGCCGAGCTTTTGCCGGAAGTTTTTATGCAACGAAGCACAAAAAATCAAAACACAAAGCCATGAGAGAGAATAAATTTAAATATCTGTATCTACTGATCAACTTTTTAATTGTTGGTTACGGATGTGTGGCCGGGCAACATACTTCTGAGCGAATGGCTATGGATAGCAGTATTGTCTTTACTCCAAATGAACGCTATGCATCAACGCGGATTCCTGCGCTCGTAATGAGTAAAAAAGGCACCTTATTGGCCTTTTGTGAAGGTCGGATCGGTACCGCGAGCGACTGGTCAGAAATGGATTTGTTGATGCGTCGAAGCAAAGATGGAGGGCGCACTTGGGAAGCCCCAATCGTTATTGCTCCCAAGAAAAGTGGCCCTACCAGTAATCCCACGCCTATCGTTGACAGTAAGGGGACAATTCACCTGCTTTATCAGCGGGATTACGCAAGAGCTTATTATACTTTTTCTACCGATGATGGAGAAACTTGGAGCCCTGCCATGGATATCACCGCCACTTTTGACGCCTTTAAGCCAGCGTATGATTGGAAAGTATTAGCACCCGGCCCCGGACATAGCATTCAGCTAAAAAATGGCAGATTGCTTGTCCCGGTTTGGTTGAGTGATCCTGCTAAGACGGTACCTCATCGGAGCCACGCCCCTTCTTGCATTGCAACCATTTATAGCGATGATCTCGGAAAAACGTGGAAACGAGGTGAAATCATCGCTAAAAACTCGGCTGAATTTAAAAATCCCAGCGAAACCATGGCAATTCAATTAAAGGACGGAAGGGTAATGGTGAATATCAGAAATACTTCGGAAAAACATTTGCGTGGTGTAAGCTATAGTAAGGATGGCATCAGCGGATGGTCGAAACCTGTCTTTGATGAAGAACTTTTCGATCCGATCTGCATGGCTAGTATTATCAGGTTATCCGACAGGAAGAAAGGTATCCTATTTCTCAATCCTGATAGCCGCGATATTCCAAAACATCCCCGTAAAAACTTAACTGCTAAAGTCAGCTATGACGAGGGACAGACGTGGCCTATTAGTAAGCTGATTCACGAAGGGCCATCCGGCTATTCAGATGTTGCGGTAGGGGCGGATGGAACCGTTTATTGCTTGTTTGAAACAAATTCGGGAAAAGACTGGAACTATAACATCGTGTTGAAGACCTTTAAGCTTGACTGGCTGACCGATAATAAATAATAATAACTTATCGCGAAACGAAAATTGTGCACTGAGTTGTTTGGAAATGAATAAAACTTACAATAAATAATATATGAATAAAATTACCGGATTAATAGCGGCAACTTTTGCGGCGTATCACGAAGATGGAACAATAAATCTGAATATTATCCCGAGAATAGTAGATAAAATGGTAGCCGATGGATTATCTGGTGTGTTTATTTGCGGAACGAATGGAGAGGGGCCGAATTTAACGGTGGAAGAACGCATGGCTATTGCTGAGGCCTATGTGAAAGCTGCTAATAAACGGATATTGGTACTGGTGCACGTTGGACACAGTTCGATTGCGGACTGTCGACGATTGGCAGCCCATGCAGAACAGATTGGCGCTGATGCTATTTCTTCCGTCGCAGCTTTTTACTTTAAACCTACTACTGTGAGCAATCTGGTGAATAGTATGGCTCAGATTGCTTCTGCAGCACCTCATACACCCTTCTACTATTATCATATCCCTACATTAACGGGCATCGCCATTGATATGCTCGCCTTCTTGGAACAGGCTGAAAAAGTGATCCCTAATTTTGCCGGACTTAAATATACCGCCTCTACCTTACATGAATATCAAGCCTGTCTAAACTATAAAGGGGGTAAGTTTGATGTGCTGTTCGGTTACGATGAGATGCTTCTACCGGCACTTGCCGTTGGCGCAATGGGAGCTATTGGTAGCACTTATACTTTTTCTGCATCGCTCTATTTACAACTATTAAGGTATTATAAAAAGGGACATTATGAGGAAGCGGCAAACATGCAATTGCATTCGGTTAACATGGTGCGTTGTCTTGTAAAATATCCGCCGATTCCTGCGCAACGGGCAGTAATGAAGATGATAGGCTTTGATCTCGGTCCTTGTCGGCTACCACTTGAGCCGCTAAATGAAGACGACGTGCTGCAGCTGAAAAACGCCTTAGATGTGAACGGTTTTTTTGACGTGGTGAAGCGGGCTTCGGAAATACTGAGCGAAGAGCAGTGAGCTGTAAAATATAATTGAATGTTAGCATGGACAGATCTTCTTATTCACTTCTCATTTTTCTTATGACTTTTTCTTTAAATAAAGGAGTGGCGCAGTTCGTTTCTACAAATCAATTAAAATGGGATGAGCTGCAAGCACTCCCGGATCCGATTGGATTTGCGGGTTCTTTTGTTGGAGTCAGCAATGGCGCACTTTTAGTTATAGGTGGTGCAAATTTTCCCGATGGCGGTGCGCCTTGGACCGGTTCTGACAAGGTATGGTACGATCGGGTATTCGCACTAGACAACCCAAACGCCAAATGGAAAGAAGTAGGGAGGTTGTCGCAACCATTAGGTTATGGAGTATCCGTATCTTGGAGAAATGCAGTGATTCTTATCGGAGGGAGTAATGAAAATGGTCATCACAAGGAAGTTTGGATGTTGCGATATGACAACGGAAGAATTGAAAAAAGTACATTGCCCGATTTACCTCACCCATTAGCCAATTGTACAGGGGTACTGTTAGGAGATGTCATTTATATAGCGGGCGGTATCAGGAAACCGGACTCCAAGACAACGGAGAAAAATTTTTGGGCATTGGATCTTGCTGCTGATACGAAAGAATGGAAGGTACTTGACCCTTGGCCGGGACCTTCCAGAATGTTAGCGGTTGCAGGTGTTCAGCACCGTAAATTGTATTTATTCAGCGGAGCAAAGCTGGTGGATGGAGTTAGGGAATACCTGAAAGACGCCTATGAATATACCCCCCAGGTAGGGTGGAAGAAAATAGCCGATCTTCCCCAACCAGTTGTAGCAGCGCCAAATCCGGCTTATGGTATTAACAAATACCATCTTTTAATTTTTGGAGGCGATGATGGGAAGCTGGCTGCAAAAGCAAATCAATTGAAACAGCAACACCCCGGTTTTTCTACGAACATTTTAGATTATGATGTGTCCACAAATACCTGGAAGAAATTAGGAGAGGTTCCCACTGATAAAAAAGAAGATGCAATTGCCAATCCAAATGGGAGCAGCTGGGCTCCGGTAACGACCAGTTTAACTATATGGAACGATGCTGTCATAATACCGGGGGGAGAAGTAAGACCTGCCGTTCGTACCCCTCGCGTGCTAAGACTGACACCTGAAAAAATAACGGATCAATAATGAAACATACTGTTAATCGTTACGCATGGCTTATTGTAGCTTTATTATGGGTAGTAGCCTTCTTAAATTACCTTGATCGTATATTAATAACTTCGATGCACGATCCTATTGTGGCTGATTTCAAACTGTCGGATGCACAATTCGGTCTATTGACGTCGGTTTTTCTTTGGTCGTATGGGATTTTAAGTCCCTTTGGAGGTTTCTTCGCCGACAAGTACAGCAGAAAGAAAGTGATTGTTTTTAGCGTTATGGTGTGGTCGGCGGTTACCTTATGGACAGGTTTTGCAAGCTCTTTTTCCGAAATGCTAGTTGCGCGCATCATCATGGGTATAAGTGAGGCATGTTATATTCCTGCCGCTTTGGCCCTAATAACTGATTACCACCGAGGGCGGACACGGTCGCTGGCAACCGGTTTACATATGAGTGGTCTATATGCCGGATTAGCATTGGGCGGCATCGGTGGGTACATTGCAGAACTATGGGGATGGCGCTATGGCTTTCACGTTTTTGGTATTGTTGGAATTGTTTATTCTTTTATTTTATTAAAAATTTTAAAAGATCATCAACGCACGCAAAGTGACTTAACGGAAGTAGTTCCAATCGATTTAGAAGTTAACATCCGTGGGGCACTGAAAAATCTTTTTAGTAAGGCCTCGTTTTACGTTCTCTTGTTTTATTTTGCAGTGTTAGGTATTGTAAATTGGCTTGTTTATGGTTGGTTACCTACCTTTCTTAAAGAGCATTTTCACCTTGACCTCGGCGAAGCCGGAATTTCCGCCACCGGATACATTCAGATCGGTTCGTTTATTGGCGTCATCGTAGGAGGGATTTTGGCAGATCGTTGGACTCGTAAAAACAATAGGGGCCGAATTTATATGCTTATTATCGGTTTTACTTTGGGCGCCCCGTTTCTTTTTTTAATGGCATCTACTTCTGTCTTCGGCATTGCCATCATTGCGATGCTGATCTTTGGTCTGGCAAGAGGATTTAATGATGCTAACCTGATGCCTATTTTAAGGCAAGTGGCAGATGATCGATATATCGCTACGGGCTATGGTTTCCTCAATTTTCTGAGTACCATCGTAGGAGGGCTGATGGTATATGTTGGAGGCGCATTGAAAGATGCACAGATTGATCTCTCGATTATTTATCAGTTCTCCGCTGTCCTGCTACTTTTGGCCACTTGGACGTTATTTGCCGTTAAAGTAAAAAAAGATTAGTGTTAAGCGAGAAGGGATGAACTATCTTTCATTCTTGAGAAAATTATTGCCTGCCCTTGAATCAAAGCCAGATCGGCATCCCATGACTGTATAATGTCAATACCGAGGGTCGAACACGCCAAGGTATATAAGGAACGGTGCGCGGGCCCTCCAAGTAAGTATATGGATTTTTTTGATTCCAGACTCGCTAGCTCCGCTCCAATAAGCAGTCCACTGAGGTAGTAATAGTTCTGTTGTTTAGAAAGGCGTTCCAATACTTGATTGGTCCGAACTAGAAAACTATGGTGAAGTAGATCGGTGGTTTGACTTAGCTGTACTGCTTCCATAAAACTTTTCCGATTTGCCCGACTATTTAAATCTTCTCCCGCGGCTATAGATCCTGACAAGATACTTTTTGTTGAAAGGAGATCAAAAAATTCGCCGGTCATAAAGGTTTTGAAACCGATAATCCGGCGATCTTTTATTAGAACATGTTTTGGATGCGTACCTGGAAGAACGAACAGCTGCTCGGACTCATCGTTTCCGATCAATTGAGCACAGCCCACTATTTTGGTCTCTTCTCCTCGCATAACGTCGTTTTCAGTTCTTGCACCGGAGACAATAATAAGCGGATTGGTCGTCTCGTCACTTTTATACATTTCGATGTGCAAGTCAGAACCATCTATTTCAAAGGGTAGAACTTTATAAGGTAAATCAATGAGCCCTATCGTAGACGATGCCATTCCTGATAGTACTACAGGTATTCCTTTAAGCGAAACACGAAGCTTCTCGCTTAGTATCCGGATGTGGTTCGTTATGATTGAAGTGTAAAACAAAACACGATTCGTCGCAGGCTCGTTTTGTTGCCAAGCGGTAAATGTCTCCAAAATACCTGAATCGTTTTTTATTTCGGCAAGTATCTTGAAACTTTTTACCTCAACTAGGCGTAATCGAAAGGAACTTGTTCCCCAATCGCAGCTTAAAAATGTATCCATTAAATTTCACTATTTGGTAATTCAGCAATATCATTAGATTTTATGCGTTCAACATTTCCCACTAAAAAGAGGTAAGAACAGGCACCTAGGAGGCCAAGCGAAGCAACAAAAATCAAAGCAGGTGCAAAATTACCGCCACTTGCCAAAAAGCCAATGGCTATGGGAACGATAATGCCGGACGACTGGCCGATAAAATTGAAAACACCGCCCGTTATATCAATCAAATGTTTCGGTGCAAGGGTAGAAACAAATATCCAGGTGATCGAAGCAAAGCCGACACCAAAAAAAGACAAAGACATAAATAAAATCACCAGACTAGGTGCATTGACATAATTAGCACCCAAAATGAGTACAGAGATTAAAAGACCAATTATGATAGGACGTTTACGTGCTTTTGCCGCTGAAATGCCTTTTCGAATCAAATAATCCGAAAGGAAGCCAGAGCAAAGCACACCCAAGAACGCAGCAAGATACGGTATAGAAGCCCAATAGCCCGATTGGATGAAGTCCATTCCGCGATAGTCAACCAAGTATTTAGGAAACCAGGTAAGAAAAAACCATAAGGTAGAATTCACAGCGAACTGACCAATGTAAATGCCCCACAATTTTCTGTAGGATAATACTTCCCTTAGATCGGACCACCGGAAGGTTTTTTTCGGACCGGTCCCTGTACGCGTCCGGTCCAATAAGCCACCTCCGCTTTCTATAACTTCGAGCTCGGCTTTATTGACTTTTGTATGTTTCATCGGATCACGGTAAAAAAAATACCAGACAAAACCCCAAATGACGCCGATGAGTCCCGTTACAACAAAAAGACCCTTCCACCCTACATAAGCTTGAATTTTTGAAAGTATCGGCATTAAAAAAGCAAGACCTAAAAACTGGCCGGACGTATAAATTCCTATGGCCGATGCTCTTTCATTTTCCGGAAACCAAGCACTAACTACGCGGTTATTAATTGGAAAGGCCGGTGCTTCAAATGCGCCTGTTATCATACGTAGCCCGAACAAAGTGGCAAAGCCTTTGGCAAAACCTTGTATGATGGTTGCAAAGGACCAGCTAATGAGGCTGACTGCGTATAATATTCTTGGACTAAAATGCTTGACTAAAATTCCGCCCGGGATTTGAAATAAAAGATAGGTCCAGCTAAAGGCTGAAAAGATAAGCCCCATCTGTACGGATGAGAATTTAAATTCTTTACCAATATCAGATGCCGCCACGGCTAGATTACTTCGATCCATGTAGTTTATAACTACATTTACAAAGATCAGAAAGAGCATCTGATGCCTGATTTTTGTCGGTTTCATATTTAGGTATTAGCTTTTAGGAGGTAGTTATCACTTGTAATTAATTAGCTATCGGCTTTTCGTAGTCAGACAAACCGGTTAGAACGCAATAACTCAATTACCATTCGGCTACGCTGCCATCCTGATGCCTCCAAACCGGATTTTTCCAATTGTGCCCAATGGCAGCCATTTTTCTTACATGTTCTTCATTAATTTCAATACCTAATCCCGGTTTGTCAGGGATGTTTACATAGCCCCCATCATATTCAAATACGGTTTTATCTACGAGATAATCGAGCAAATCACTTCCCTCATTATAGTGTATACCTAAACTTTGCTCTTGGATAAAAGCATTATGACAGGTAGCATCGACCTGTAAGCAGGCGGCAAGCGCTATTGGGCCGAGCGGGCAATGCGGAGCTGCCGCTACGTCAAACGCTTCTGCCATGGAGATGATTTTTTTGCATTCGGTAATACCGCCGGCATGCGAAAGATCAGGCTGGATAATATCAGCATACCCTTCTTTCAGCAAAGCCTTGAATTGCCATTTAGAAAACATCCGCTCCCCGGTTGCGATTGGAATAGCCACATGGTTGGCGATTTCTCGCAGATCCTCGTTATTCTCGGGTAGTACAGGCTCTTCGATAAACATCGGTCTATAGCGCTCCAGCTCTTTTGCCAATATTTTTGCCATGGGTTTATGTACCCGTCCATGGAAGTCGATCCCTATCCCAAAAGCCGGACCAACAGCCTCTCGTACCGCTGCAATCCTTGCAACCGCTTCGTCTATCTTATCATAGCTGTCGACATATTGGAGTTCTTCAGTGGCATTCATTTTTACCGCAAGAAAGCCTTGTTCAGCCATTTTTTTCGCTGCTAAGCCAACTTCTGCCGGACGATCGCCTCCAATCCAGGAGTAGACTTTCATTTTGTCTTTCGCTTTTCCTCCCAATAGCTGGTGAATAGGGGCATTATAAAATTTACCTTTGATGTCCCACAACGCTTGGTCAATACCGGCAATTGCACTCATTATAATCGGCCCACCGCGATAGAAGCCTGCGCGATATAGCACATTCCAATGATCTTCAATATGCATTGGATCTTTACCCATCAGGTATTCCATCAATTCGTCGACTGCTGTTTTTACTGTTGCCGCTTTACCTTCGATCACCGGTTCTCCCCAACCCACGATCCCTTCATCGGTTTCTATTTTTAAAAACAACCATCGTGGAGGTACCTGAAATAATTCATAACTTTTAATCTTCATCTGAATTGCTATTATACGTTAACTGCTTCTACAAATTTTCTAGCGGTATGGGTGAGGTTTAGCAGGTATTGGCCGGTCACTTGTTGTTTGGTGTCCACAAGCGCACTTCCGATTCCGAAGCCTACGGCCCCTGCTTTTTTAAAGTTTGCAATATTATCGATCGTGATGCCACCGGTTGGGAGCAAAGGAATGTGTGGCAGCGGACCGGCAATGTCTTTTAGATAAGATGGTGAAGTAGCCGGGAAAACTTTTATAATATCCGCGCCCATTTGGTAAGCTTGGTAAATTTCCGTCGCTGTATAAGCACCCGGAATGCTTACCCTGTTTAGGCCCTTGGTCGTCTCAATGACCCTCTTATCCAATATAGGAGAAAGAATAAAATGCGCACCGGCATGAATGGCATCTTTTGCCATCGTGCTATCCAGTACAGTTCCCGCGCCGATAATGAGCTTATCGCCCAGTTTATTGCTCACCTGCTCGATGGCAGCCAGAGGTTCGGTGGAATTCATGGTAATCTCTAATAAACGGATTCCCCCTTCATACAGTGCTTCCGCAATAGAGAGGATATCCTTTGGATCTGCTCCTCTAACAATCGCAACTAATTGATTTTCTTTAATGTGCTCCAGTATAGACATAAGTGCTGATGTTAGCGTATATAAGTGGAAATATTACAACGCGACCTAAGATAAAAAGAAAACCTTAAAAATGGGCGGTCATTTTTATTATAGATAACAATGTGGTAGAAAATGACTTAGTTAGCGGCTTGCTATATTATTTGGATGAGTATATAAATTGGTATAGGACTAGTGACATAAAAAAAGGCCTGAACATTGACGTCAGGCCTTCATAAACTACTTTTTTGGAATTATTTTTTAACAGCTTTCAAATCAAAGCCGATTTCAACGTCTTTGCTGATCGCCCAATTTTCAGGACTTCCTTCTGTTTTATAGTTAATACCCCAAGCGCTTCTATCGATCGTGAACTTTGCTTTAGCCGTCACTTCGTTTTCAGCTACCGTAAGTTGTGCAGGGAACGTTATATTGAGGGTGCTATCTTTTAACGTTAAATTGCCACTGACCAAATTAGTAGCACCGGGAAGCAAACTTTTTTGCTTGGTGCTGTCGTAAGGTGCTACAGCGGTGATGACAAATTTTGCAGCAGGATGTTTTGCGACGTCAAAAAAATCAGCACTTTTTAGATGACCTTCTAAATCTGTATGTTTTTTGCCCTCTTCGGTAACAGACTTAGGATCAACTTGCAGACTGGCAAGACTTACTTCCAAATCGCCTGCGGTTACCGTCCCGTTTTCAACGGATAATGAACCACCTGTAACCTTAATGTTTCCAAAACGAGGAGCTAAGCCGCCTTTATGAGTACCTTGCCAAGTGACCTGACTAGCGGTTGTATCGATGCTGTAAGAACTACCGGTTGCCGCCGCTGCTTCCTGTTTTTCCTCGGTTTTCGCTTGATCGCTTGTTGAACCACCACATGCTGCTAAAAGGAGCACGAGGGCGAATGCTGGGATAATTGTCTTCATACGCTATTTTTTTGTTTAAATGTCTACAAAAATAGTAGATTGGATTGATAAATAAAATAGCTGCTAAAATAATAAATGTTTAAACATCAAATGATCGTGCATTTGCATTTTACGTGCGTTGCTATATAAGGGGTAGCAACGCACGCAAACGAACTATTTAAACAAAGACATAACAAAAGCTAGTGTGAGTTTTGTTTCTCTCGCGATTTCGTCATAGGAAAATCCATCTTTTTTCATTCCCTTTGCAACGGCGATCAGTTCCTTTACGCCTGGTTTTTTGATAAGTATTTCACTATTTCCCTTCAATGATAATGTTGTGGAATTCATAGCGCAATTGTTTTATGTGTGATGGGGTAAAGGTAGAAACTCTAATAATAATAATTTGTTAAATGATGTTATATTGGATAATCCTGACAATTTAATGGGAAATTCTTCGCTAATTCTTTGTTTTGTATTATTAATCTGTGCCATGTTAGCCGTTCTCACGAAAAAGCTAACGGTTTCTGCTGCCGGGCTAGCCTCTTGTATCGGCTTGTTGGTTTTTTATGCTATGGGAATCAAGGAATTGTTGATGTTATGCTTATTTTTTGGCCTTGCCGTATTGGCAACTTCACATAAGAAAATAGATAAAGCGCGGTTACTTGCCTTATCTAAGCATGAAGAAACGCGGGGAGCGGGACAGGTGTTTGCAAATGGAGGTGTTGCCGGATTGCTAGCAGTTTTATGCTTGATAGATGTGTCGCATACCGATGTCTATAAAATCATGATGGTCGGCAGTCTTGCAGCAGCATTGGCAGATACTTTGTCTTCCGAATTAGGTACCCTTTATGGCCGTTCTTTTTATAACATCTTAACTTTCAAACGCGACATCCGAGGTGAAGATGGTGTCGTCAGCGTGGAAGGTACCTTGATAGGCCTTATGGCTTCAACTTTAATGGGGATTGTTTATGCAGGATTGAATAAAGTAGCCGTCTTTATCGCTATTGCGGGTTTTTTAGGCAACCTTTTCGATTCTATTTTAGGTGCGAGTTTGGAAAGAAAGCAATATTTGGGAAATAATGGCGTAAATTTTCTTAATACGCTTCTGGGAGCTTTGATGGTACTCTTCTTTTTTTGTTAGTGTAGGATTAATTGCTGATATAAATAAAATTCAATAGTTTTATAATCGCAAAAAAGATAAACTATGTCATATAACTCAACATTTTTAGGATTGCTTTCCGGATTAGCATTATCTGTTGCCTCTTGTAGTTCTTCAGCCAATAAGAACGGCGGACCGGTAGGCGCGGATACAACCAGCTTACCACCGGTAGAGACGGGTTCACCGAATAGCGACTATAAACCAGCTTTCGCGGGACAAACGCGTATAGGCGCTGTAAAAACAAGCACTCCTTACGAGGTCACCGTACTCAACAAAGAATTGAAAAATCCTTGGGGTATCACCTGTCTACCGGATGGAAGGTTTCTGATTACTGAAAAAGGTGGTACGATGCGGATTGTTGCAAAAGACGGTAAAATCAGCGAGGCCATTACGGGCTTACCTAAGGTTGATGCAAGGGGACAAGGTGGTTTACTGGGGCTAACAATAGACCCTGACTTTGCAAATAACCGGATGGTTTATTGGGTTTTTTCAGAACCTAAGGCCGGCGGCAACTTGACAGCAGTTGGCAAAGGTAAGTTAGCTGCTGACGAAAAGACAATTGAGCAGGCGCAAGTCATTTACGAAGCGACACCTGTTCATGATGGAACATTACATTATGGTGGTCGTATTCTCTTTGATAAAACAGGTAATCTCATCGTGAGCACCGGCGAGCGTTCTGATCTGGAAACAAGACCTCAAGCCCAAGACTTGAAGTCGGGCTTAGGTAAAATTCTTCGAATTACAAAGGACGGTAAACCTGCTCCAGGTAACCCCTTCGAGGGTAAGGGGGATGCGCGCCCTGAGATTTATTCATATGGCCATAGAAATGTGCAAGGCCTAGCTTTTCATCCTACGACGGGCGATCTTTGGGAAACCGAGTTTGGACCAAGGGGAGGTGATGAAGTAAATCGTATTCTTCCAGGTAAAAACTATGGTTGGCCGATTATAACCTATGGTATCGAATACAGTGGGAAAAAAATTGGCGATAGCATTCAACAAAAGGAAGGTTTAGAGCAGCCTATTTATTACTATGACCCTGTAATTTCACCCAGCGGCATTACCTTTTACAGCAGCGACGTGATTCCTGAATGGAAGGATAACCTATTTATCTCCGCCTTGAGTGGTGTGCACATAGCTCGTCTTGTTATTCAGGATAATAAGGTAGTTGGAGAGGAAAGACTGCTAGCCGATCAAGCGCAACGTTTCCGGGCAATAACAGAAGGACCGGACGGTGCCCTGTATGCAGTTACTGATTCCGGATGGTTGTTTCGAGTAGGTAAAAAAGCAGGCGAATAAAACCCTGACCGACAGTATAAAAAACAAAAGGTTCCTTGTTAAAAAGAACCTTTTGTTTTTATGTGGCTACCAAGCTCACTCGTCATAAAATAACTCCGGATAGCTTTCCCGTTCGTACTGATGGAGATGCCGCTCCGCTACTTCCCTAAAGCCAAGCGCACCTAATCTTTCTATGTTTTGTTTTAAGTAGATGATTATCCGATCTCGAGTATAGACTTCCCGTCGGTGGCTTAAAATCGCTTCCCACGTCAATTTAGGATAAATACGTTGAAGATGCTCCTTTCGGTTAATATAAGGATTGAATTTATCCGCCTGTAATAAGTAAAAATTTATCTCTTCTTTCATTTGTTTGCTAACATTATTAGCAAACATAGGTAAAGATAAGTTTGCTTGCAAGTTGGCTTAGCAGCAACATCAAATAGAGTCGGTACTCAGCGAATCCTTTGTTGTCAACTCGTCCGTCGGTTGGTCATTGCGCATATTGTTATCGTTAGTCGTAGGCGCTTCTACAGTATCTCGATAAGAATCACCTTCCGTTTCGTTTTCCTGGCTATTTTGTCCACAGCCAATAATCGATAAAAATAAACAAGCTGATAGTGTTGCGAATAGCTTTTTAAGATTTTTCATAATAGAAATAACTTGTTGCTTAACTTAACAGTCATGAGGTGATATTGTTTAGTCAAGCAACAAATTTGAAAATCGCCGCCATGCAAAGAATTAGAGTTCTTCTTCTCTTTCCAGCATTAAAATGGCCCCTTGCGGAACAATGAAGTATTTTTCACCCTGATACAAGATCTCGGTGGAGCCGTTTACCAAGAAAATTGCTAAATCTCCTTCCTTCGCCTGTAGGGGGATATATTTTACCTTCTCTTCTTGTGGCTTCCAAGCATCATCTTCATCAGCGGGTACGGGAATAGCATAACCTGGCCCTGTTTTTATAACATAACCCTGTTGCACCTTTTCCTTCTCCTGAACCCCGGGTGGTAGATAGAGCCCGCTTTCTGTCCGCTCATTAGGTTTCGCCGGTTTTACCAGCACCCGATCTCCTACAACAATCAACTTTTTCAGTTTATTATTTTCTGTCAAATGAATGGTCATCATGCAAAATCAATCCTTTTTTCGAGCCTCAGCAAAAGCTGTGCAACAAGGATGGAAGATGTCATATTGACATTACTAAATCTTGTCTATCCGTTTTGATGGCAGTATAATTATAAGGAGTGCGTTTTCCGGCATCATTTCCCAAGAAAGTCGTTAATCAAAGCGACAAAGAAGACGGGCATATTGCTTGTTTTATTTGGCGCACAAATTTCCCCTAGATAATCACCGTGCCCACCAGGTAGAATGGCCAGTTGTGCATGCGGTAACATCCAGGAAAGTTCAAGTGCGTGCTCGGTACGAATTACATCCGTATCGCCATTCACGACAAGCACAGGAACCTGAATGCTCTTTATTTGCTCATCGCTTATATCTTTAAATGCAAGCATTCTAGCCTTATCCCGCTCAAACATGGCTTGTAGCCCCTTTGGGTCAGGATTAATAGCGTAATAGGCGTCTTTCAATGGTTGTGGCATATTATCAAGTGTTGCTTGCTCCATACCCTCAAAAAAGCCGGGTTGCAGTCCGCCGCGCTTATAATTGGAAGAGGCCACAATAAGCTTGTCTACTAAATCGGGGTGTCGTATAGCAATTTGCAAGCAGGTGGTACCTCCGTTGCTGAACCCCATAAAGCTCGCTTTCTTAATGCTCAGCTGCTTTAAGAGTGCCGCGACATCATCTGCATCCTGTTCGAAACTGAGTGGCCTATCGATATCAGTAGTGTGCCCATGCGCCTGTAGCTCTACTGCAATTACTTGATGTGCTTTGGCAAGTTCGGGTAAAATGCGGCCGAAAGTAGTTGCAATGGTTGATCCTCCTCCATGTAATAATACCAAGGGATTACCTTTACCATGGATTTCATAATACATTTTCAGGCCATTTACTTGGGCATAACTGCCAATTTGCGTTTGTTGAGCTTTCATAGATAAAAAAACTAGCATTAATAATGTAATGGTTGGTAATCTACGTGTCATGATGAATGTAAATTTGAACGTAAATTTAAGTTGAATTAGTGAATGTGAGCACTCGAAATGCGGCAATATCCGGGTATATAGCGACAAGTTATAACCGTTTGCTAAACCAAAACGTGTTTCGCCAGTCTAACCAGTAACAATCGAATCAATTATGAACAAAAAGCTATTTTTACCTATTTTATTGAGTATGATGTCCTGCGTCGGCACATCTTATCTTGGAGATCGATTTAATCCGACGATGCATATGGATGTTTATTATGCAAGTAAAGACGTTAAAAAAGACTATAAAGTTATCGGACATATATCTTCGAAGGTTTTGCTCAATGAAGAAGTGGCGAAGCGGAAAATAGTTGAAAAGGCTAAAGCTGTCGGTGCAGATGGAGTTATTATTCATGGCATTGAATATACAGGCGGCGAAGATGCTGATTCATACTATAAGGCAGAGGCAATTCAATACAATAATTAGACTATGACGATCACGTACAAAGAGTATACTGCAACCAGCTTTCATGTGAATTATTGTGATACTTGTGTCGGTTTTATGAAAATTAGGTCGTTTTGATTCGACATTGATATTTCTAAATCATCTTACATTTCTTTATAAAGAACTTAATTTGTTTTTGTTTGTTGTATATTAGGTGTACAATAAATCCAAATTATGATAAGTTTTCCAATTCCTGAAAACGAGAAAGAGCGCGTGCAGGCGCTGAGAAATTATGATATACTTGATTCACTTGAAGAGGAAGACTTTGATAGCATTACTGAAGCGGCTAGTTTGATTTGCGACACCCCAATTTCGCTTATATCACTTATTGACGAAAACAGACAGTGGTTTAAATCGAAGAAAGGTATCGATACGGTTGAAATGAGCCGTGATATTTCCTTTTGCCAGTATACCATTTTAAATGACAGCGTTTTCCAAGTAAACGATACAGCAAAAGATAGCCGATTTGTTCATAACCCACTCGTTACAGGAGATCCAAATATCGCTTTTTACGCAGGTTACCCGTTAATTGATCCTCGCGGATATGCATTGGGAGCATTATGTGTTATCGATAAAAAGCCGAAAGAATTAAACGAAAAGCAGAAAAGACTTCTTGAGCTTTTGGCTAAGCAGGTGGTTACTTTAATACTTGAGAGAAAGAATACCCAAGAAGCAAAGTACTTTTCTAAATTGTTTGACATATCAAAAGATTTGATCAGCTCGGTCACCTCCGAAGGCATCATAAAAATGGTGAATCCCGCTTTCCAAGACCTTTTAGGTTGGCGAGAAAGCGAGTTGCTCGGAAAGAGACTTTTAACGTTTGTTTATCCGGATGATATCAGGAAGACAGAGGACGAACTTTCAGATAGGCGATCCGGAAAGAACACCATTCATTTTACTAATCGTTTATTGGCAAAAGACGGATCTAATCGAACGATCCAATGGTCTGTAACTCCTAATATCGGAGAAAATGAGATTTTCGTCGTTGGTCGTGATATGACGGAAGAAACGCTAAAGAATCAAGAGCTAGAGATAAGCGAAAATAAACTTCGTTCTTTTTTTGAGAATTCTCAGGGCCTGATGTGTACACACGACTTAGCGGGCAATATTTTGTCGGTCAATCAAGCAGGTGCTGCCATACTAGGATATAAAAAGGAAGAAATTCTAGGAATGTCCTTATTCGATTTAGTTCCACCCTATCATCACGAATTTCTGAAAGGATATTTGAATCGTATCAAATTAAATCGCAAAGATACAGGGCTTATGAAAACGCTTCATAAAGACGGACAGCCCTTGTTTTGGCTCTATAATAATGTGTTAGAGCAAGACGCAGAAGGTAACGATTACATTATTGGAAATGCGATTGACATGACTGAGCGTTTGAAGTTGGAGGGTGATCTCAAGAAGACGAAAGAAATGTTGGAGCAGACCAATCGTGTCGCGCAGGTTGGCGGCTGGGAGGTAGATTTAACGAATAATAGAATTATATGGTCGGATGTTACAAAAAGTATTCATGAAGTCGCAGTCGATTATGAACCGACCATTGAACAGGCATTGGACTTTTATGAAGACGAGAATCGTGCGTATATAGAAGAAGCATTTCAAGAAGCCGTGACGAAAGGCATACCTTATGACTTAGAATTACAGTTACGCACCGCAAAGAAACGATTGATTTGGGTCAGAAGCCACGGACAACCCGAAATGATAGAAGGTGTATGCAAACGGATTTTCGGTACTTTCCAAGATATAGATCAAAAGAAGCGGGCAGAAGTTGCATTAATAGAGGAAAGGGCCAGGCTTCGAACGTTCATTGAGCATGCGCCGGCGGCTGTAGCAATGTTAGACAAAGATTTAAGATATATTGCCGTCAGCAAACGATGGTATGAAAGTTATCATTTAGCAGATGTGAGTATTATTGGCAAATCACATTACGATGTTTTTCCGAATCTTCCTGACGATTGGAAAGAAATTCATAAAAAATGTCTGAATGGCGAGGTGCATAAAAAAAATGACGATGTCTGGACGCCACCGGGATGGGACCACGAACAACACCTTATTTGGGAAATCAGACCTTGGCGTCACTTTAATAATGAAGTGGGGGGACTGGTTATGTTTACGCAGGATATAACAGAAAGTTTTGAAAAGAGCGAGGAATTGCGGAAGGCAAAAAAAATAGCGGAACAAGCCAGCAAAGCTAAATCTGAATTTCTTGCTAACATGAGCCACGAAATAAGAACGCCTCTCAACGGTGTGATTGGCTTTACTGATCTGATATTAAAAACTTCATTAAATGATACGCAGAAACAGTATCTCACGATCGTTAATGATTCTGCAGTTTCGCTTTTAGCGATTATTAATGATATCCTTGATTTTTCTAAAATCGAAGCGGGTAAACTGGAGTTGAATTCTGAAAGAATAGACTTATTTGACTTGAGTGAACAGGTAATAAACGTTATCACCTACCAAGCTCAAAAGAAAGGATTGGAATTAATTCTCGATATGTCTCCTCATCTTCCGCGTTTTATCTGGGCGGACGATGCCCGATTAAAACAAATACTTATTAATTTACTGGGTAATGCCGTCAAATTTACAGAAATAGGAGAAATAGAACTGAAAATAGAAGAAGTACAAATAAGCGCCTCAGATAACAAAACTACTTTGCGGTTTTCCGTAACAGATACGGGTATCGGTATTCAACGAGACAAACAACATGAAATTTTTGAGGCTTTTGCCCAAGAAGATAGTACTATTACTAAGAAATATGGGGGAACAGGTTTAGGCCTTACTATTTCCAATAAATTGTTAGCGTTAATGGGCAGTCATCTGCAGCTGGAAAGCGAGGTCGGGATTGGAAGCACGTTCTTTTTTAACTTAGAAACGTCGTTTGAGCTTGGAGATCCTGCAGGAAATGGTGATTTAAACGACTTGCAATCTGTTTTGATCGTAGATGATAATGATCATAATAGGATGATACTGGAACGGATGTTGGCGTTGAAAAATATTCATTCTGAATCTGTTAGTAATGGCTTCGATGCCCTGCAAAAATTATACGACAATAAAAAATATGATTTACTGATTGTAGACTACCAGATGCCGATTTTAGACGGCTTAGAGGTAATTAGAAAAATACGACAGAGCCCAAAAGTGGAATATTCCAACATTCCAATTATTTTGCTATACAGTTCATCTGAAGACGAAGATATTGTTAAACAATCAAATGAATTAACGGTAACACGGGTAAGGAAACCGATTAATACGAAAGAGATGTACGAGGCTCTTAAGCGAACGCAAAAGATTGATGTCGTAAATGGTGAAG
Source organism: Olivibacter sp. SA151 (assembly GCF_054130995.1). Classification (NCBI taxonomy): domain Bacteria; kingdom Pseudomonadati; phylum Bacteroidota; class Sphingobacteriia; order Sphingobacteriales; family Sphingobacteriaceae; genus Olivibacter; species Olivibacter sp. SA151. The sequence continues at coordinate 2,095,605 of NZ_CP096391.1, forward strand.
AAAGCGATCGGTTGCCATCTAAAGCTGTCGTTCGTCCTTTTAATGTGCTTATTGCCGAAGATAATGCGGTTAATATGTTGTTAACGAGCACAATTATCGAACGCATTGCCCCACTTGCGTCAATTGAAAAAGCTGAAAATGGCTTGCTTGCGGTAGAGGCCTGCAAAGTCAAAATGCCAGACCTTATTTTTATGGACATTCAAATGCCCGAACTTAATGGAATAGAAGCAACACGTAGCATTCGGTCTTTGCCCTCCGGCGTTGATGTTATCATAATAGCACTTACTGCCGGCAATGTGAAAGGGGAGATGGAGAAATGCTTAGATGCCGGGTTTAATGATTTTATCGCAAAACCTATTGTGGAAGCAGATATTGAGTTAAAGATCAAGACCTGGCTTTTTAAGGAAAAAACAGATGAGATAACGGTCGATTTACACGTCGATTATCATATGATGGACGACTACGCCGCTGGCGATGAAATGTTTAAAAGGGAATTCATAAAATTGACCATATCTGAGTTAGAAGGTACCGTCAAGAAAATAGAACAAGCTCAAGAAGAACAAGATCTTCAGTCTTTAAAAAAGATAGGGCATAAATTGCTAGGAACCTCAAGAACGGCCGGTTTACTTCTTCTGAATGAACTTGCCGAGGAACTTGAAAGGGCTGACAGTATAGTAGAAATTACTCGGCAAGACTTGTTGCGCAAGATTTTTGAAGAAATAAAAATAGTAAAGAAAATAATTGGAATTACACCTTTTAACTAGTAGCTGAATGATTATTTTAATTGCAGAAGATGACGAGTTAATACGGAAAACTCTTGAATTCAGGCTGTCAAAGGAAAACCATCAAATAATTTCTGCCATTGATGGAAAGGATGCCCTTGAGAAAATAAAGGAAACACTCCCCGATCTGGTTATCACGGATATTATGATGCCTTATGTTTCGGGTTTAGAAATAGTGACTGCCGTTCGCGCCATAAAAGAAAAAGCGATACCCATTATTATTCTTTCGGGATTAGGCCAAGAAGAAGTTGTTTTGGACGCTTTTAAGTTGGGTGCTGATGATTTTATTGTCAAACCGTTTAGTCCAGGAGAGCTTATTCTTCGTATTAAACGTTTTACCGTTGGACGCTAAATAGAATTCTGTATTAATTATGCAGTTGAACGAAACACTTCTTGGCTTACCTATTATTGATTTCTTTTGGGCAACTCTCGTGATGGTAAGTCTTCTCTTCCTGGTTTTTATTGTCATTTTGTTTTTTTTGATTGAAAAAAACCGTGCTGCAGATTTAAGGAAATCTTGGCAACAGCTAATAGCCATCGTAATATATGAGGCGGCATCCGCTGATATTCCATTGCAGCCGCCCACGGCGCTAAATGACCATTTAACTAATCGAAGATTTAGAAAATACTTAGCAAGAAGTTTAGTGAATGCGGAAAAAAGTCTTTCAGGTATTGCAGCGTCCAATTTAAAGGTAGTTTATAAACAACTGAGGTTAGACAAAGACAGTATAGCAAGGTTGTCCAGCAGGCATGCGCATATTGTGGCTTCCGCTATACAAGAATTAAGTGCCATGCAAATCTCGGAAGCGGAACCCGAAATTGTAAGTTTGGTAAATCATTATAAGGACATTATTAGATTAGAAGCACAGTACGGCTTAGTTAGGTTGAAGGGGTTCCAAGGGTTGGCTTTCTTAGATGATTTGCAAAATCCAATTTCAGATTGGCAGCAGCTTAAGCTGCTAAGTGCGATCGGGCAATTACCACTTAATGCAGCACATCATGTTCAGTGTTGGTTAAATTCGGATAATCAGAGCGTTGTTATATTTGCATTGAAGCTTATTGCAAAATTTCAATTACTTGAACTCCATGAAAACGTCTTATTAAAAATTTCGGCATCTTCAAAAAAAGTACAAATGCAGTCGCTGAAAACGCTAGAACGTATTTCTCAAGAAAATACAGCGGCTGCTGTCATTGAGGTTTATGATAACGCATCTGACGCATACAAAATGCGGGCTATCCGTGTCTTAGAGAATATTGCAGGCATAAATGAACTAAATTTTTTATTGCATGAATTATATAATAATGACAACAGTCAAGTTAGATTAGGTGCAGCCCGAGCTATTTTAAACTGTTCCGCAAAAGGAGTTGCTGTCCTGGAAGAGACCAAGAAGCAACTCGATGAACCAGCTAAAACAATTATTAACCAAGCTATGGAAGGGCATTATTAATGAACTGGCAGTTAATTTTTTATGAATTCTTTACGTTTGGAATCCTACTTTATGCCATATTATTATGTTTAGTGTATTTATGGATAGGGCTTTTTTCGTTGGGTGCGATTATAAAGCATATGCGTAAAAATAGCTTTACGGACTATCGTCTCTTAGCTACTTCTACTAACGCTCCAAGCTTTAGTTTATTGGCTCCGGCGTACAATGAATCAGCCACTATTGTAGAAAATGTACGTTCCCTTCTTTCCATTCATTATGTCAACCTGGAAATTATTATTATCAATGATGGAAGCAAAGATAACTCTTTGCAAAAATTGATTGATGCGTATGAACTTTTTAAGGCCGATTTTTACGTCGATTATGTATTGCCAACGAAGGAAGTTAGGGGAGTGTACAAAAGTAAGAATCCCGCATTTAAGAAGCTATTAGTCGTTGATAAAGAGAATGGTGGAAAAGCAGATGCTTTAAATGTGGGGATAAATATCGCAAGTAACGACTATGCAGTATGTATAGATGTAGATTGCATCTTAGAGCAGGATGCTATCTTGAAGCTAGCGAAACCTTTCATGGAAGAAACAGATAAACGGACAATTGCTTGTGGTGGTATTATCCGATTGGCTAACGATTGTAGGATAGAAAATGGTAAGCTTGTTGAAGTAAAGCTGCCAAAAAGTTGGTTAGCTCGTTCCCAAGCATTGGAGTATATTCGGGCTTTTTTGCTGGGAAGACTTGCCTGGAGTCGTGCAAATGGCTTGTTGCTGATATCGGGTGCATTCGGGGCATTCGATAAAGAAATCATACTCAAGGCAGGTGGCTATGATCATGGCACAGTTGGAGAAGATATGGAGTTGGTTGTCCGAATGAGGCGCTACATGGAAGAGCAGAATGAAGCGTACCGTGTTGTAAATATACCTGATCCTTTATGCTGGACAGAAGCACCGGATAGTTTTAAAATTCTTGGTCGTCAACGTAATAGATGGATGCGTGGCACAATTGAGACCTTATGGAAACATAAGAAATTATTTTTTAATCCGAAATATGGCATTACGGGTTTAATTAGTTATCCATATTGGTTTTTATTTGAATTTTTAGGGCCGATAATAGAATTTATAGGGTTTATAGGTTTTTTTGTTTTCCTCATACTGGGATTAGTTGATTGGCCCGCTTTCTTTATTTTGCTCGGTTTCGTCATGGTGTTCGGCGTTCTCTACTCTATTTACGCCATCTTGGTTGATACTGTAACCTATCGTGTTTATAGAAGGAATACCGATGTCGTAAAATTAGTGTTAACAGCTATTCTAGAACCTTTCTTGTTCCATCCTTTTGTGGTATTATCTGCAGTCCGGGGACTCCGTGATTATTTACTCAAGAAAAAAGCCTGGGGAGATATGACGCGACGGGGTTTTAATGCCAAGCAGGCGTCTCAACACTCATCAGTAGCTGAAACGTCATCCCAACGTTTTAACATGCTGGTATCCCCTTATATTAATTTATCTATTGTTTTTTTAGGGCTGTTATTGATCGCTAGCTTCATTGAATTTATCGTTTATACACAGCAATTTGGTCCATTATCAAATGGTGGTGTACTTTTTGCGCAAATGCTTTTCAATCAATTTTTATTTTGGCTTTCGGCAAGCTTCTTTGGTTTTATAGTTTTTTACATCCTTCGTTTTATCTCCTCGAAATGGGCCTTAATTGTAACGGCCGGCATTTTTGTACTTATCCTTTTAGTACAAACTATTCTTGTTCAATATTTTCTTGTATCGCTTGTTCCATTAGGTGCTGATATTTATAGTTACTCATCGTCTGAAATTAAACAAACAATCGGTTCATCCGGCGCAATCAATGTTGTCAATGTTCTAAAGCTACTTATTGTCATCTTTGTCGGTATTGCATGTTTTAGTTGGATAAAGTTGAGAAAGATGTGGTCTATGGCATTTATCGGTTTCTTTTTTGTCGCGGGAATAGGGTCGTTTTTAGTCAATTCGGATAAATTATTTAGAGACCATTGGTCGACTAGCGATTTTGAAAAGAGCCTCGTAACCAATAAATCGAATTATTTTTATAGACAAAGCTACCTAAATTATTTTCCTGGTGGCCTTTTACAATTTAATAATGAACAGACATCGGTAGGAGATATGGAAGTTTCCGTTAAGGAATACTACTATTTAGATCCACTGAACTACCCTTTCTTAAGAGTAGACAAAACGGAAGATGTACTAAGTCCCTTTTTTCGCAAAAGCGAGAAAAAACCTAATATTATTATTCTTTTAATGGAAGGATTTGGTCGGGCATTCGTTAACGAGGGAGCTTATTTAGGCAACTTTACGCCATTCTTGGATTCCCTTGCTAAACAGGGGCTTTACTGGGAAAATTGCCTAAGCGCAGGTGGGAGAACTTTTGCCGCTCTACCATCGGTATTGGCATCGTTACCATTTGGAGAACATGGCTTTTTGGAGCTGGGCGAACAAATGCCCTTACATTATTCATTGTTGAACGTACTACAGAAAAATGGATACCGCAGCTCATTTTATTATGGAGGGGATGCCTCGTTTGATCATATGGACATCTTTTTGAAGAAAAATGATTTATCCGAATTGAATGATGGGAAAACGTTTCCGCCTAGCTATAAAAAATTACCTGCTTCAAATGATTTCAGCTGGGGATATGATGATCAATCGCTATTTAACCATTTTTTAAAAAGCCGGAATGAGAATGGTAAGCAACCACAAGTAAGCGTGCTTCTATCCGTTTCAACACATAATCCTTTTCTTATCAATAACCCGGATTTTTTTGCAAAACGATTCGACGAACGACTTGCTGATATTACCTCTAATCCGCAAAAGCGTATTGAATTAAGGCGATATGCTTTACAACTCACAAGTGTGTTGAATGCAGACGATGCATTAAGATCGTTTTTTATGGCCTATCGACAAAGGAACGATTACAATCAAACTATTTTTATTATCACCGGCGATCACAGAATGCCCGAGATACCTATGCGTACAAAAATAGATCGTTATCATGTTCCGTTAATTATATATTCGCCGCTGTTGAAACGCACTGCAAAACTGACCAACATTGTTAGTCATTTAGATATAACGCCTTCACTACTCCGTTTTCTAAATAAGCAATATTCCATACAGATTCCCGAAAATGTTACCTGGTTAGGGAACGGTTTGGATACCTTGTCAACTATGGTAAGTGAACAGAGCTTGCCACTAATGCAGACGAAATCACAATTAATCGATTTTGTTATGGGTAAATATCATCTAAATGAAGAGTCTTTATACATGTTTACGGAGGGGCTGGATGAGGAAGTTGTTCAGGACAGTCGTATTCGGGATGAATTGCGTGCGGCCTTTCATCGATATAAAGAGAAAAACGATCGATTCATAAAGAACAACTCGTTGCTTCCGGATTCACTATTGCGTTTCATTAGCGGCCCACTTTCAAATCATTAAAACCGCTTTTGATAGGAGATACCGATATCTAGCTGGTTCCCTTTGATGGTAGGCTGATATTCTTGCCTGAAAAAGCTTGCGTTCACATTAAATATATGGAGGTTTTTTACTGAGAAATTGTATTCAAGCATTATTTTGTTGGTACGTAGTTTATAGGCTTCCTCCAAAAGGACGTTTGTATTTTTATCGTCCGGTGATATACCCGTGCCGATAGCGGCACCGAAATAGTCGTTCGCTCCCCCGATATAATAACGGGTGGTGAATGTATAAGATTGCGATATGTCTTCATTATCAGGAGTAAGATAAGTACGAAAATTAAACCAAAAGTTTCTAAAATATTTTCCTACCGATGCGGTATACATCCAAGTTGCGTCAGTAAAATAAAGTTGTCTATAACCAATCTCGGCCTCAAAGCTTTTCGGTAAATTGGCGTAAAGTGAGGCGCCCGTACGATATTTGGGAAATACTCCGACATCGCCCGAGTATCCCGCATTTAGATACATGTAGAACATTTTTGAAATTCTGGGATAAGCTTCTAGTTCATATTGAAAACCATTGGTTTTGAAACGGTTTGCATAATTCAGTTTGGCTATAACCGATCCGAATTTCGTTTGTCTTTTATAGCTGATACCGGCCAAATGCCAGGGATCATCAAATTGTTTATTAAAATGGACAAAATTATAGACAATACCTATCGCATTTAATGCACTGTTGTCTGAAATCCGTGCCGCCAATGCTCGGGCTTCAGTATTTTGGTTGTTGATATTCAATAGATTACCAATCACTTGCTCGGCCTCTCGATAATTTGTTTCAGCATATAATATACGGGATTTTAGTAATAACAAATCTTCAGAAGAAGCGTTTATGGTTAAACCTTGATTAACTAGGTTTAGTGCTTTATGATTATTATCGTTCCAGTACTCAAGCGAGGCGTAAGCCAAAAAAAGATCTTCCGATGTTACGCCTCGCAAAAGGATGTTTTCAAATACGTTTCTTGCGCTGTCCGGTTGATCGGTCCAAGTATATACCCGACCTAAGAAAATGGCAACATCCGTATAATCGGGCGATTGAGCTAACGCCCTTTTTGCCAATTGTTTAGCCTTCTCATAATTTTTTTGCTCGAAAGCTGCATTCCTTGCTTCGGTGAAGAGATCGTCAGATGTTTTCGTTTGAGCAAAGGCAAAAAACGGCATCAAAAGGATTGATACTAAAAGATGGACCCTCATACAGTGCATGAAACTTATTTTTAGTTTATTGTTTTATGAATAATAAACATAAGCATTCTAATTGATATTTCTTTATGAAATTCTCTTCATGAAAATACCAGACTAGAACATCTATTTATTGTAACATCATTTTTAAGTTCTTTGTTTAGGTCTATAAGTAATTAATACTAGTGGATATTGAAAATAAAAGCAAAACTGTTGTTCACCAATGCAACCATTTTAATACCCTTGCGTCTTTTTATTAGCTAATGTGAAAAGTAACCTGTTCGGTTAACCGATTGAATCTGGTTGTTTACCGATGATTTGCAATGGTTAACGGAAAAACAGTGGCCATTTGCGTTGACGCTATCTATTTTTACGCTAATAATTGACCTGAGCGATATATGATGAAAACCGATACTATTTTACATGATTTAAAAGCCAGTCATATGAACCAACATTCGATGGATGTAAAAGCTATTCAAGAAGCCAACCGCTCGATTTACCAGGCGTTTGAAACCTTAGATTTCAAGGCTGCAGGCGAGCATCTCACCGAGGATTGCGATTATATAACGTTTAATGGGATGCATCTTAAAGGAAGGGCCGCCTATGTACGGGCCCACAAAGAGCTGATGAACAATTTTATGTTCAAAGGAGCTAAGTTGGAAGGGGATATTACCGATATTCGTTTTCTCAATGAAAAGACTGTTGTCGTTATAGCTAGAGGAGCCATTAAATTTAGATGGCAGAAGAAAGTGGCACCCAATCGTTTATCGATTAATACGTCTGTATGGGTGCGTGATCCCTCTGGGAAATGGAAAATGACCGCCTTTCATAATTGCCGCATTCAAAAAATGGGATGGTTTTGTAAATGGTTGATGAAAAGAAAATAGTGGCGAAATAAGTAGCTGTTTGGCTGCAAGATACATGGTATCTAATCGTGATTGATCTGTAACGACAGATTCCGACACTCGGCCGATTTTACTTCTTTTCTAAATCTTTTAAATATTGCGTAGGCGTTTTACCAAACTCGTTTTTGAAAGCTTTGGTAAAATAGGATTGAGTTTGTATTCCGACCCGGAACATAACTTCTGCAATCGGATGTCTTACCCGGTTTTAGTTTACAGCTTCCTATTCAGCCTGCTCGATCAACCAATATATCTGAAGCGCGTGAGTTGGTAATCAATGGAGGAATCGAAGAAGCTACTGCTTTACCCATCAGTATTGGCCTCATCGACTCCGATGGGCAATGTTTCTCGAAAGAGATAACACTGAAATCAACCGATTCACTGATTCGGATTCCACTCGATTTACTTCAGCAGGGAAAGACCTTTCTTTTACCTCGCCCGTATCCTGGATTTTTGCCGCAATGGTTTTTAAGTAGTTTGGAAAAGATGCTCGATATCCAAAAAATAGATAAATTGCAAATCTATATCGAAAGAGATAACTTATTGTTGAACAAGTCGCTGGGATTATACTTAGAGGCTATTTGGTTAGCGTAACGATTTTATTCATGAAGAAGCGTATGGCGGTTACCCTATGGGCGACGATGGCAGTCAGCCTGTTGTCGGCTCAGGTACGAAAAGAAATTTATTTAAATAAAGGGTGGTTTTTTCAGCGAGGCGATATAAAAGGAGCCGAACAACCTGATTTTAACGATCAAAATTGGCAAAAAATAAATATTCCGCACGATTGGGCTATCACCGGTCCGTTTGATAAAGAAATCGATAAACAAACGGTAGCCATTACGCAAAATGGTGAAACGATACCTAGCGAAAAAACGGGCCGCACCGGCGCACTTCCCTACATAGGAGTAGGATGGTACCGGACGACGTTGCCGAAAGAATCTTTAGCCGGCCGCCGTGCAAGCATTATATTCGACGGAGCTATGAGCGAAGCACGGGTCTATATCAACGGAAAAGAAGTGGGATTTTGGCCCTATGGCTATAACTCTTTTCATTTCGATATCACTCCTTTTTTAGGGGTTGAAGGCGAAAATGTGTTAGCCGTTCGGTTGGAAAATCAACCGGAATCTTCGCGTTGGTATCCGGGAGCAGGTTTATATCGGCCTGTTCGGCTATTATTTACAAATGAAATTGCGGTGGTGCCCTGGGGCCTATCGGTTACCACGCCAGTGGTATCCGACAGTTTAGCACAAATTAGTATAAAGGCAGAACTGAATGCGCACCAAAACAAGAAATTGCGGGCAGTAACAACCGTTCTCGATCAGAAAAGCCATGTACTTCTCACAAAGGAGGCGAATTTAGTTTGGCGTGGAATTCCGATAGAGGAAAATCTAATATTGGAGCGACCTGCATTGTGGTCGCCCGAGCGCCCAGCTTTGTACTTAGCAAAGATCGAACTTTATGATGGTGATCGATTAGTGGATGTGGATTCCGTTCGTTTCGGTATTCGTGAGGTAAAGGTCAACGCTCACGGTGGTTTTATGTTAAACGGAAAATCTAGAAAAATTAAGGGCGTTTGCTTGCACCATGATTTAGGCCCTTTGGGTGCCGCCATTAATAAAGCGGCTTTGAAACGGCAACTTTTAATTATGAAAGAAATGGGCGCGGACGCCATTCGCACGGCTCACAACATGCCCTCACCCTGGCAAATGGAGCTTTGTGATGAACTGGGATTAATGGTGATGGCCGAGAGCTTTGACGAGTGGAAAGCTGCAAAATGTAAAAACGGTTATAATCGTTTCTTTGACGAATGGGCAGAGCGCGATTTAGTAAATTTGATTCGCTGTCACCGCAATCATCCGTCCATTGTGATGTGGAGCATTGGCAATGAAGTGCCCGAACAAAGCATGGACGGAGGTAATCGAATAGCTAAGCGCCTGCAGGATATTTGCCATCGCGAAGACCCGACACGGCCTGTTACCATAGGGATGGATCGTGTAGATAATGCAATTGCCAACAATTTTGCGGCACTCTTAGATGTGCCGGGATTGAACTACCGCACCCACCGTTATCAAACTGCTTACGATAAGCTACCTCAAGGTTTTATTTTGGGTTCCGAAACAGCTTCAACAGTCAGTTCGCGTGGTGTTTATAAATATCCGGTACAACCTTATCAACAAAAAACCTATCCGGATGCTCAAAGCTCATCATATGATCTGGAGAGCTGCAGTTGGTCGAATTTACCGGAAGAGGATTGGGAACTGCAAGATGATAAACCTTGGGTAATAGGAGAGTTTGTATGGACGGGGTTTGATTATCTGGGAGAACCGACACCTTATGATCAGGTTTGGCCTTCCAGAAGTTCTTATTTCGGAATTTGCGATTTAGCGGGATTACCAAAAGATCGCTACTATCTTTACCGTAGTAAATGGAATCAAGAAGCGCACACCCTGCATCTATTACCACATTGGACATGGTCAGGTAAGGAACGCGATACCATCCCCGTGTATTGCTATACAGATTTCCCTGAAGCGGAACTCTTTGTGAATGGCGTCAGCCAGGGAAGAATCAAGAAAAATCCAGCGAGCAAATTAGACCGTTATCGATTGCGTTGGAACAAGGTGGTATACCAACCGGGTACGTTAAAAGTAGTAGCCTATAATGAAAACGGTGCCATAGCTCAGGAAAAGGAAGTACATACTGCGGGAAAGCCTAGCGGTTTAAGATTAAGTGCCGATAGAAATCAATTGATTGCTGATGGAGTAGATCTGTCTTTTATAACGGTTGAAGTGATTGACAGCGAGGGTAATCTCTGCCCGGATGCCGCTGTTCCCTTGTCTTTTACGGTAGAAGGTTCAGGTAGCTTTAAGGCCGTCTGTAATGGAGACGCAACGTCTTTAGAGCCTTTTCATATCCCGCAAATGAAAACGTTTAATGGAAAGCTGGTCTTTATTGTACAAGCTGCGGAGAAGAAGGGGGCAATTCGTGTGAAGGTAAGCGGAGCTCCGTTGAAAAGTGAAAGGATGACCTTGGAAGTTGAGTAGCTAATGTGATGATTAGCCAATGTGATGATTAGCTAATGTGACGATTAGCTGATGGTTGAGTGGTTGAAACGTTGAGTAGAGAAGTGGTTAATGTGATAATGATGGCCTGCCTTTCAACAGGTAGGCCATCACTACGAGAGGCAAGCTTTTTTACTTTTTAATTTTTAATTTTTACTTTTTAATTTATCATTCATCTTAAACGATGGCGGAATGGCGTCATCTCCGGTGGCCCAGGTTTTGTTAGGATGTTTGCCCATAACCAGTTCAAGTTTACCGCCTTTCATCAAATCTTCATGGCTAAACCAGGATTTGTTCCAGGATACGCCATTGAGTTTTGCTGACTGGATGTATTTGTTGTCAGGTGAATAATTCTCGCAAACCACGCTGAATGTTTTACCCTCACCGATGTCCAGCGTGGCACTTTCGAAGGATGGACTTCCGATGACATACATGGGTAAACCGGGAGTGATTGGATAAAAGCCCAATTGGGAGAACACGACGAAAGAAGTAAGGCCTCCACCATCCTCATCACCTGGGATGCCCATCAAATCGTTGCGGAACCATTGCTGAAGTAATGTACGCACCCGTTTTTGCGAACGCCAGGGTTGTCCCGCATAATTGTATAGATAGGGGATATGCATGGCGGGTTCATTACCCATTGAAAATTGACCAACATTTCCACTATGATCCGCATAAATATGGTAAAAATCGGGCCTTCCTTTACCCAGCGGCGTACTGAACATATCTTCCAAGGCATCAACAAATGCCTGTTTTCCACCGATTAATTGTACGAGATCACCTATGTTATGAGGTACGTCGAAGCGATAAACATAACCTGTATTTTCATCATAAGCATCGCGGCCACCGATACCGGGAGGAAATCGGTAATCCATATGAGGCATAAAAACCCCAAAGGTATCTTTTGGATGGAAAAATTTTGTTTCAGGATTAAAGACTTTGCGATAGTTTAGGCTCCTTTCCGAAAAGTATTTGGCTTCATCCGTTTTTCCAAGCTTGCTAGCTATTTGCGATAAACACCATTCATCATATACTGTGCCGAGTGCCACCGCAATGGGCTGCCTGCGTTCCCAACTGTGCACTTCCGGTACAGTTTCCTTTTCGCCTGGTGCCAAGGAAGGAAAATAGCCGTGGTCTTTATAGAATTGATCCAGTACGCCTGCTGGTTTAGCCGACCAGGGAGCTAAGGTTTTCTCTGTGATGGCTGCTTTGGCTACCCGATAAGCTTCTTCCAAATTAAAATTCCGAAGCCCTTTATTATATGCGTCTGCAACCATCGCCACTGCATGATTGGAGTTCATCCTACGACTATCCCCCGTAACCTCGGGAAAATTAGGCATCCACGCGCGCGGCATTTGTTGCGTCATAACAATATAGGAATTAATCATGTTTGCCTCCATTTCCGGCTCAATCAATATGCGAAGTGGGTGGGTCGCCCGATAGGTGTCCCAGATCCAATCGTCGGTGTAAAAGGGTCTGCCTTTGTCGTCATGGACTTTACCATCGTAAGCACTGAAATATTTTCCATCTTCAGAAAGGCAGATCATCCTTTCGTAAGTCCGATACAAAGACGTATAGAAGACAGTTTTTGCATCCTCATCGGTGCCGGTAACTTTTATTTTGTTCAATGTCTGATTCCAAATGTCGCGCCCCCTTTTTGAAATCGTCGCTAAATCAAAATCCCTAATCTCCCTACGAAGATTTCTTTTTGCCTGCTCCGTACTGATAAAGGATACACCATAACGTAGCTTTATTTTAGTGGTGCCTTTAGGATATTGTACGATAAAATAAGCATCTTCGCCCTTTGTGCTTTTATCGTTTGTGCCGACCTTATCACCTTGATGTGTTCCAATAACAATAGGCTGCACATCCGTTTCCAAGTAGATATATACCTTGGTCTGTTTATCTAAATTCTGGTATCCACTGATATGCCGGTTGTCATGAGATAGTTCACCATTTCTGGTGTTGAAAATCAAATAGGTGTCTTTCTCCGGGTGATTGAAATGAAGCTCATAAATACCGGATTGATGCGAAGGAGCATATTGTGCCGCAACATTCTGTTCATCAAGGTCTACACTATAGAAATAAGGTTTGATTACTTCATTGTCGTAGCTCAAGGGAAGTACATGCTTGATATCTTTTACCACTCCTTGAAAAGGACTTAAATTAAACGCGGAACTTCCCCGATGACTGGTTACAATAAGCGGTAAGCCCCTCAGTACGTTTCCCGTGAAATTTTCGCGCTCCGGATAGACACGCAAAAGACTGTTAGGTAAATGGACCGTCGGATAAGTTGGAACAAGCAGATGACTGATATTTCCGATATAAGGATTAATATAGTCGACCGGATCTTTTGCTGTTTGCGCAAAAAGTTTAGTCGCAAATACCACTGAAAGTAAAATGGTTAAAATAGTTGGTCGTTTCATGATTGTAAAGTGTTGACTATGTACTTTATGCCAAAAGGTATAAACTCATTTGCCGTAAATATAAGCTTAGTATTTTGTTTTTGAAATTACTAATATGTTTTAGCAGTAATTAAAGAGATTTTTACAGTTGCCGTTTAATGGCACTGGGTGTTTGTCCATACCATTTTTTAAAACTGTGCAAGAAAGAGGCGGGTTCCGCATAGCCTAGTAGGTAGCCAATGTCAGCGATGGCATAGCCATCGTGTCGTAATAAAAGCAAAGCAAGTTCTTTATTTAAACTATCTGTCAGCATCCGGAAGCTTAATTGCTCTTTTGCTAAAATGCGCTGAAATGTACGCGGGCTGAGATTAAAATTTTCTGCAACCTGTTCTAACTTGGGAAGGGCTGGTGTAGCCAGATTCAGTGCCGCAATTTTTACTTTATTGGCAAAGGTCTCGTCATCCATTTTGATTCGCTCAATGAATTGTAAGTATTGAGGAACCAGGTAATCTAAACAATGCTTACGATAGCTTCTGATTGTCGACTTTAACACGATGTTCTCGAATTCGATTTCGTGGTGTTTCCCATACGTGAAGTCTTCCGGATAGTGGCTGTCGTAATAGGGTGAGCGCGCCTGAATCTTGAGACCTTCTACGCACATCATCCGAAGCTCTTTCATAATAATCGTTTGTACACACTCCAGTACGATCCGGCTAAGATGATTCGGGTCATCTTTAATGGAAAGCTGAATCGTATATCTTCCTTGAGAAAGTCTGCTGTCTAGTTGGACAATGGGTAAAGTGGCGTCGACAAAGTTGCGTAAATAATACAGTCCTTCTTCTACACTGGTTGCTTGCAAAGATATCTGATAAATGAGGCCTAATGCGTTTAAGTTAAGGAAACTACCAACGCGCAGTCCAAGATACTCATCTTGTAATTGCAGTCTTACCTGATCAAGGATATCATAGAACAAATCGGTCGAAATAACGGTATGTCCATCATCCAGATGGGTAGATAGCGAGGTTAGCAAACGATCGTTATCTAGCAGGTTTTTTCCATGCTGACGGATAGATAAGTAATTAATAAAAGCCTGTAGATGTACCGCGAGGATTTGCATGTTGTTTTCAGATTGTCGCAAAATATCAATTTTTCCTTAGCAATGAAAGATAATTTTGATAAAAAAACAGCTATGGAAAGATTAAAAAAAGTAATGTTTGTGAATGCACTAAGCTCAGGTGCAACGGGTTTGTTACTAATTGTTTTATCCGAAAATATTGCCGAGCTTTTTAAAGTATCAAATGGGATTCCACTCGTTGCAGTGGGTGCCTTTTTAGTAGCTTTTGCCTGTTTGGTTTACTACGCGAGCCGTCGAAGTCAAGCAAAGCCACAAGGTGTAAAGCTCGTTATTACACTTGATATCATTTGGGTATTAGTCAGTGTCCTGATTTTGATAACCGATGCCTTTCGTCTGTCGCCTGTTGGGAATCTGGCAGTTAGTCTGGTAGCTATTTGGGTAGCACTCATGGCATATTTGCAGCATCGCTATCTCCGAGAGGGCTCATCAAATACAAAAAATTTAGTTAATACATAAAACATATGAAAACGATAGCAACTGCTCAAAGCGCGCAAACAAGAGATGTGGTATACAATTACATGGAGGCTTTGGCCAATAGAGATTTAACGAAAATCATGAGACTGTTTGCTGAATCAGTGGATTGGTATATTCCTGGTAATTTTAGTCGCGCTAGCTGGTTGGGTAAAAGGAGTGCCAAGTCAGAGATACGTATATTTTTCGAGGATCTATGGTCGAATACGAAACCACTGACAGCCTCGATTCAGTATCTGTTTGTTGACGATGAAGTAGCGATTGTTGTAGGCGAATTCTCTACGAAAATGCTGCCTACTGATCAGGTCGTTGATTCACTTTTCTCTATTCTGATAAGAGTACAAGAAGGGCTGATAAGTCAATACCGCCTACTGGAAGATAGTTATGCTGTATCAGAGGCGCTTGGTGGCAGTAACTAAAACACTATTCAGCATTATGGGTTATATTATAATAATATGAATAGCTATGGAAAAATCAAGCAAGACAGTATCCTTATCTTTTGATGACTATAAAGATATGGCAGAACCATTGAAAATACCTGCTAATTTTGATTCAAATGCACCTGTGGTGGATCAGGTAATTTATACCTTAGGGTATATGATGGAGGGGACTGTGGAAGACATCGCCAATAAGTTGATCGAGTTCAATCCTTCCTTATCTATTGATGACGCAAAGCAATACAGCAATGATGTTTTGGTAAAACTTCACGAGCTGGCAAAGGTGAACACAATGCATGTAAAAGGTCAATTAAAATACCACTTACATAAGGAGGTTGTGTCTCATAGGGGACAAATAGATCCAGATGAGCTAGAATTGGAGCGATAGGAAACAAAACATCAAAGGAAGCCTATCTAGGAGACTTCCTTTGATGTTTCTTATTTCTCTAAGGTCTTTTCTATTTCCTTACTGAAAGAATAAGGTGCGTCGGTTGGTGCTATACCTCTTTCTTTGTTGGGTGTTTTTTCCATTTGATAGACAATATTCGCTCCACCCTGTAAATCACTGTGTAGAAAATAATTCTTACCATAAGCTTTACCGTTCAATTCAACGCGATTAATGTAGCGGTGATCGCTGCTGTTCCTAGGTGCCTTAATGGTTACTTGCTTACCATTCTCTAAATGCAGTTTAACCACCTTAAATAAAGGTGAACCAATAACGTATTGGTCGGTTCCAGGACATACCGGATAAAATCCGAGCGCTGAGAAGACATACCAAGCGGAAGTCTGACCATTGTCTTCATCTCCACAATAGCCGTCCGGACCAGCGGCATAAAGCTTATCCATAACCTCCCGAGCCCAATACTGTGTTTTCCATGGCTCAGCTGCATAGTTATATAAGTAGATCATATGCTGAATCGGTTGGTTTCCATGAGCATACTGCCCCATATTCATCACTTGCATTTCCCGCATTTCATGTATCATGGAGCGGCTTTTCATACCTTCAGCACCTGGAATGATAAAAACCGAGTCGAGCATTTTGGTAAAAGCGCCATTACCGCCCATTAGGTCAATCAAGCCCTGCGGGTCATGGAAGACCGACCAGCTGTAATGCCAACTATTTCCTTCCGTAAAATCTCGGCTCCAATCAGTGCCCTTAAATGCGCCGGAAAAGCTGCCATCCGCTTTTCGGCCACGCATCAGCTTGTAGTGGATGTCGAACACATTTTTATAATTCATGGCCCTTTTTGCATAGATGGCTATTTCTTTTTGCGGCTTGTTAAGTTTTTTTCCCAAGGTATAGATTGCCCAGTCGTCATACGCATATTCCAGGGTACGGGCAACGTTCTGATTAATGTCTAGATCATTGGGGATATAGCCGTATTGATTGTATTCTTGATAACCTTTACGTCCGGATGCGGAGACTGTGGGGTGCACGTTATTAGCGCCATGTTTTAATGCCTCCCATAGGGTTTCGATGTCATAACCCTTTAGACCTTTAATATAGGCATCTGCTACTACAGAAGCGGAGTTGTTGCCCACCATAATGTCGCGGTGTCCCGGACTGGCCCATTCGGGTAAGAAACCACTCTCTTTATAGGCATTTACCAACCCTTCCTGCATTTTCACATTCATTGAAGGATATAAGAGATTAAGGAATGGAAATAAAGAACGGAAGGTGTCCCAAAATCCGGTATCCGTAAACATATAGCCTGGCAAAACCTTTCCATTGTATGGACTATAATGAACGATTTTCCCTTCGGCGTTTATTTCATAAAAGCTCCTTGGGAAGAGAACCGAACGGTAGAGACAAGAGTAAAAAGTACGTAGGTTATCGATGTTTTCATCGGCAATTTCAATCTTACCGAGCGTTTTGTTCCATACCTCTTTTCCCTTTGATGCAAGTTGATCAAAATTGTCGACACCCAGTTCTTTCAGGTTGATAGCCGCCTGTTCAAAGCTTATGAAAGAGGAAGCAACCCGTGCATGTACTTGTTCGCCTTTAGCGGTAGCAAAACCAATAATAGCCCCGCTATGATCTGCTTGTACTTCCAAAGGTTTCTCTTGAATGCGCTTTTGATCAACCGTTGCCTGATAAGTAAAATCCTTATCGAAAACAATAACGAAATAATTTTTGAAGTTGTCGGGCACTCCGCCACTGTTGCGTGTGGTGTACCCGATTATTTTGCGTTCCTCGGGTATAACCTTAACATAAGAGCCTTTATCAAAAGCGTCGATAGTTACATAGGCGTTTTTCGTTTCAGGGAATGTGAACCGAAACATGGCCGCCCTTTCAGTCGGCGTAATTTCGGTGACCACATCGTGATCCGCTAAATACACCTTATAATAATAAGGCTTTGCGATCTCCGCTTTATGGGAAAACCAACTGGCACGCTCGTCTTCGTCGAATACCGGTTTGCCTGTTAATGGCATCAAGGAGAATTGTCCATAGTCGTTCATCCAAGGACTTGGTTGATGAGTCTGTTTAAAACCCTTTATCTTGTCAGCTGTATAGGTGTAAACCCATCCATCGCCCATTTTACCGGTTTGCGGAACCCAAAAGTTCATGCCCCAAGGCAGAGCAATGGCCGGATAGGTATTGCCGGTAGAGAGCTCGAATTTGGATTGCGTACCAACCAATGTGTTCACATATGAAACGGGATCAGTGTTTTCTTGGCCCATAATGAATGTGCGCGTAAAGAGCAGGGCTGTAACAATAAAAGTCGTTTTAAAGTGGGCTTTCAATTTCATTTTTTAGTTTTTTCAGATAGCACAAATAGTAGAGGAGAAGATTAAGGCATGTCAAGACTGATCATGACCGGAAAATGATCTGAAGGTACACGTGCACGATGATCTGTTAACCGCACTTCTTTAGGGAAATTACCCGATTGATAGGCATCTTGCGGATTTTGTAGCATCGAGCGATAAGTGTCGGTCAGAATGCCATATTTATGAACTTTAAAGTCTGTTGTTAAGAAAATGTGATCGATGCGACTGTCCGTTTTACTATTTGGATTGAAGTTATTGAAAGTGCCGTTCGTTACGTATCTGAAAGGAGCCGCCTCAAAAGCATCTTGTAAAATATGAGATTGCTCCAATACTTGATAACTGTCGCTATGCTGATCGACGTTAAAGTCGCCGGTAAGAATGGCGGTGTGATTTCCTGCCAATTCTTTGACCTTACTCAGAATAAGTTTCGCACTTTCCTTTCTGGCAGTCGTACCCACATGATCAAAATGCACGTTAAAAAAGTAGAGCGTCTTCCCATTTGCTTTTACTTGCAGCTTGGCCCAGCTACAAATCCGAGGAAGAACAGCGTCCCAGCCCTTATTAGGATGGTCTGTTTGCGTGGAAAGCCAAAAATCTCCGTGATCTAGCAAATCAAATTTTTCCGTATTATAAAATATCGCGGAGTATTCGCCTGCCTGCTTTCCGTCATCACGTCCTACACCGGTATAGTTATAATTAGGTAAGCTGCTTTTCAGGTCTTCCAGTTGATGATATAAGCCTTCCTGTGTGCCAAAGATATCAAATTCATGAAACCGAATTAAGTCGGCGATAATGGGATAACGTTGTTTCCAGCCATCGCCACGTGCAGCATCCTCTTTGTTATTATCATTTCGAATATTATAAGTGGCCACGTAAAAACGTTGTGCAAATAGAGAAGAGGAGAGTAAGCTAAGACAGATTAGCAAAAGCAAGCTTTTTTTCTTTAGTAAATACATCGATCGTTTGTTTTAGTTTTAATCAAGCTAAATTGATTTAGCATAATCCCTGTTTTAGTTACCGAATTTGAAAATGGAGAAAGACGGGAACGGCTACCTGGTTATACTAAGTCAATGGCTCCTACAAAACTAAGCTTTTTGGCGCGAAAATAAAGTTTACTATGTATTTTTGTCTTTACATGTTGTTTAAGCACAATCGGAATTTTTCAGGCATTGTTTCAGCTTACGTAAACGATCTTTAGTTTGAGTAAGTTTTATTTACCCAGCGCTTTTCGCACTGCCGGTGCTACTTTGGTACCTAACAATTCAATGGTTGTCATCAATTCTTTATGCGGAGGGGCGCCCACATCGGCATGTAGCAGAAAGCGGGTCAAGCCAAAAAGTTCCTGATGATAAAGTATTTTATCCACCACCTGATTGACATCGCCGATAAAAAGGGCACCATCACGGCTTCGGCCACCTTCAAACTGCTCTTTGGTATACGGTGCCCAGCCGCGGTCTTTCCCGATGCGATTCATTTGCTCAGCATATAAAGGGAAATAACGATCGGCTAGCTCTTGACCATGCGTGCCAATCAGTCCATGTGAATGCGTAGCGATCCGCATTTTTGCCGGATCATGCCCAGCCTTTATGTATTCTTGTTTATATAGTTCAAAAAAAGGTTTAAATTGTATCGGCATGCCACCGATAATGGCGATGATTAATGGCAGTCCTAACCGACCTGCTCTCATGACTGATTGAGGAGTACCTCCAACAGCAACCCAAATATCCAAGCCCTCTCCGGTAGCGCGGGGTAGTACCTGTTGTTCTTCCAAAGGTGCGCGGAATCGGCCTTTCCAAGTAATCACTTCGTTTTTATTAATAGCTAGTAAGAGATCTAATTTTTCCGCAAACAGACCATTGTAATCGCCTAGGTTATATCCAAACAGAGGGAAGGATTCGGTGAAACTACCTCGTCCGACTGTAATTTCGGCCCGACCGTTTGATATCAAATCCACACTGGAAAAATTCTGATAGGTGCGAACAGGATCCGTTGAACTGAGTACCGTTACCGAACTGGTCAGTTTAATCTGTTTAGTCATACTAGCTGCCGCAGCCAGTATAATCTCCGGACTGGAAACAGCGAAATCAGGGCGGTGGTGCTCGCCAATGCCGAAAACATCTAGTCCGACTTCATCTGCCAATTTTATTTCTTCCAGTATCTCTTTTATCCGCTCCTGAGCGGATTGAAAGGTCTTTGTATCGTGATTATACGATAAATCGCCAAACATGCTTAAGCCTAATTCCATAGTAATTTTTCGTAATTTCCTAAACGTAATCGCCTTAAGGGTACCCTTTGTAAGGTATTGCCATCATTAAGGGCTTTACTGTTAATTGTAATCAAAGGTAAGAACTCGTTTATTGTCTGTTCTTGATGTAGGATAATAAGTTTTATAGATTCTTGCAAAAATGATTGGGTCTTAACGACTGAATCTATAATTTTACAGCCTATGTGGATAAAAAAAATAATTCTTACAGCCTTATATTGTTTTTACCTGTTCGGTTCCGGAAGCGCGCAAGAGCGTCCCAATATTATTCTTGTATTGGCCGATGATATGGGATACTCCGATTTAGGTTGTTATGGTAGCCCTAGCATATCGACCCCTTTTTTGGATTCAATGGCTGCTAATGGGGTTCGTGCTACCGATTTCATGGTGACGAGTCCTTCCTGTACGCCTTCACGTGCATCCTTATTGACCGGACGTTATGCTTCTCGTTATAATCTTCCGGATCCGATAGGCCCTGGATCAACATTAGGGCTGCCGGACGAAGAAATAACCATTGCCGAGATGTTAAAAGAAGTGGGGTATCGCACCGCTTTAGTAGGAAAATGGCACCTAGGAGATAAGCATGATTTCAACTATCCAACGGGGCAGGGCTTTGATTCATTTTTTGGCATGTTGTATAGCCATGATTATCGCGATCCCTACGTGAAAACAGATACGACAATTAAAATTTTTCGAAACCGAAAGCCTGCGATACAAGGTCCCGCCGATTCTAATTTAAGTCGGATTTACAGCGAAGAAGTTATCCGTTTTATTAAAGAACAAAGGAAAGATCAACCCTTTTTTCTATACTACGCCCATAATATGCCTCACTTACCGGTCGCCTTAGCTGCCGAAGCCGATCGGATGAAAGCGTTGCACTTTGGAGGAGCCTTGGGTGCTGTTGTAGAAGATTTGGATAAGCAGCTGGCTTTGATGTGGAAAACATTGGAAGAGCAAGGATTGGCCGATAATACCCTGTTGATTTTTTCCAGTGATAACGGACCATGGATTGAGTATCCTATTAGAATGAGTGGCGACGGTGTTACAAAAAATTGGCATGTGGGCACTGCGGGCATGTTCAAGGGGTCTAAAGCACAGACTTATGAGGGCGGGGTACGTGTGCCGTTTATTGTTTACTGGAAAGGACGCACACCAAAAGGAGCCGTACTACGAAGTGCGATTAGCAACGTAGATGTATTACCTACTTTAGCTGAATTGACGGATGCCTCATTACCTAAAGCACGCGAATTGGATGGGCAATCAATCGCCCCATTGCTCATGGGAAAAGCTAAAGATCTGGATTTTGAACACCGTCCTATTTACTTGGTTAATCATGGCAACGTGGAAGCAGTAAGAAGTGGTAGTTGGAAATATCGGGAGTTGCCAGCTGGCATAAATAATAATTCAGGAAAAGCTTATCCTGCAGCCAAAGAGCTTTTTAATGTTTCCTATGACCCGAGTGAGCGAACCAATGTTATCGACGAATTCCCTGAAAAAGCAAAAGAGCTAAAAAAGTTGTTTGATGCTTTCAACGCAACATCCAAATAGAAATTAAGTAACGCGCCGGTAGCAGAAGAAGGGGCTGTCTTCTGTGTTGGAAAACAGGCCCCTATATTCAGGTACGATTTTCTTTTCTAGCAATAGGTAGTGTAGGGTCAATAGAAATATTACTTCGCGTATTTACTTTCGAAATCGTTCGAAGCTTTGTTGACGTCATTGGCAGCGGTTTCGAAGGCGTTATTAATATTTTCTAGCAATTGTTGTTCGGTTTGAGGGTCTTCTTTTTTATTGGCTCGTATATCAATTAGCTTCGGATAATCGTCGGTTACAATTTTTTGATAAGCTTTCAAGCCGCTTAATATCCCTTTTTGAAGCACTTCGTCACCATTAAAATCGCCCGCTTTTTCTACTTTTGCAATCTGCTCACTTAAACTTGTTTCCCAAGCTTTTCTTACCTCTGATGCTTTGCTGTAATCGGCAGCAGTCATGGCAGCGTTCATGTCGTTAATATGCTTTTCGTTGTCATTAATTACGGTCATTAATTCATTGTTATACGCCGCAGGATCTTTTGGTTGACTGCAATTATAAGCGGTCAGTAAACATAAGATCATAGATAAACCGATAAATACTTTTTTCATGGAAATTCTTTTAAGATAAATACTTTTTTAGAGCAAAGATAATTTCGCATTTAGTACGTGTAAATCGCTGTTTTTAGGGGTTTTTAAGGAAGCAATGAGCTTAAAGCGAGATGGTCAGCTTGTTGCTATTCTTCTCTCAGACCAGCGACCGTATTTTATCGAAGATCTTTTAACTGCTTTAATACTTCGTCCACTGTTTGTGAAATGGTTACTTTATTTCCATTGACTAAGTTTAGTATGGTTTGTTGTGTGGGTGTGGGGTTTTCTAAGGGATAAAACGAAAAAATCTGATCAATATGTATCCATTCAGTCAATCCTGTTGGATGCATTATTTTGATAAATCTTGTCATATGCGAAAAAACGATGTTTGAATGCAGGAAAAAATAAAGATATGAAATTTTATTTAGCTAATGTGAGAATCTGGCGATGTTTCGGTGTTTTCATGGTTTTTTGTTTGCTTGTTTTTATCGAAAAGAAGTGTAGTTGGCGATAAATAGTTTTTTTTGCTCTGTTATTGAAGTGATTTTGTGTTTCTCGCAACGTTAGTCCTAAGTAAATACTTAACAGGCTGCTGCTGTTGTGATATACATGATTTTTTGATCGTCCGATGAGAAAAATATGCTTCTTATTTCGGGGAGGAAATAAGAGGTTGCTAAATATTGCAATGTAAAGAGCACGCAATTTCGGAAAATCCATTATGTGTAATATTTTCTGCTATAAAACTCTTCGAATAAAGGACTAACCACTATATTTATATTTTACAATTTTCTCTTCTTAATGGAGAGATAAAATCATTTTAAAGCTGAGGAGCTTACTTCATATGGAATATATTATAGCCGTGGATATTGGAACTACGAGTACAAAGGCTTTGGCTTTTAATTTACAAGGGCAGGTGATAACCGAACACCGCATGTCCTATCCGATTATTTCTCCTTTACCCACTTATAGTGAACAAGATCCCGAAGTCCTGTTCGAAGCCGTCATCAACTGTATCGCCGCAGTGCGTCAAGTTATGAATGGAAATCAGGCAGCGACGGCATTACGCGGTATCAGTTTCAGTAGTGCGATGCATGGCCTTATGGCCGTAGACTCAGCGGGAAGGCCGCTAACCAATTGTATTATCTGGGCGGACACCAGGAGTGAAGCATTTGCGACGCAATTAAAGGGCACATCTTTAGGCCACGATATATATTTGAAGACAGGTACACCTATTCATCCCATGTCGCCACTTTGCAAGCTTGGGTGGATGAAAGAAAACCAGGGTGATATTTTTAAGGCGGCATATAAATTTATCTCTATTAAGGAATACGTATTCTTTAAATTATTTGGAACCTATATCGTTGACGTATCCATAGCTTCTGCCACGGGATTATTAGAAACTGCTAAGCAGCAATGGTATAATCCTGCATTGTCGTTACTAGATCTTTCTGCCGAGCGTTTATCTTCATTAGTGCCGATTACGCATATTTCGAGAGGCCTAAACGCGCACTATGCCGATTTTATGAGGCTTCCGATCGATACTCCCTTTATTGTAGGTGGAAGTGATGGCTGTTTAGCCAATATAGGTGCACAAGCCATGGATGCAGGCGTTGCCTCTGTTACGATTGGAACCAGTGGGGCTATACGCGTGGTATCCGACAAACCGGCACGGGATGAAAAGGAACGGATTTTCAGCTACGTAATATCACCTGAAACCTATGTGCTGGGTGGGGCAGTGAATAACGGCGCTAATATTCTGCAGTGGTATCAGGAAGGCTTTGTGTCTTCAAATGGGCAAGCGTTGGAGGAAACAATTCCCTTATTGACTCAACAAGCCGCTGCGATAAGCCCCGGATCCAATGGTTTGGTTTTCCTGCCTTATTTGACAGGCGAACGTGCTCCCCATTGGGACGCAAATGCAAAAGGCGTCTTCTTTGGTGTTCAAAAGCATCATAAACAAGCCCATTTTATTAGAGCCATGATGGAAGGTGTACTCTTTGGCTTGTACAGTGTGGCGCGGGCTTTGGAGGAGGCCTCCGGTTCTTTCCGTTGCATTTTCGTGAGCGGCGGTTTTGCCCGATCAAGTGATTGGGTACAAATGCTTGCAGATATATTCAACAAACAAGTGTTTGTTCGAAAGACCATTGAAAGTTCAGCGATGGGAGCGACCATTGTTGGTATGAATGCATTACAATTAATCGATGGCTTTTCTATTTATAATGATCAAGATGTAACGATTTCTTCTTTTTTGCCAAAACAAGTGGACCATGAGGCTTATATGAATAATTTTAAAATCTTCGAGCGATTGTATATCAAATTAAAAGACGAATTTTAACGTAGTTCAGTATACTTGCGAGATAAGGAGCATTTAGTTAATTTTGCTCTCAATTAAAATTATAACCGATGAGGCTAATTTTTTCCGTTAGAATTGTTATGTATAGAGATAGGGCTTAACAAGAGCACTTCTTTAACACTTATCTTATTTCAGGACATCTCCTGGAACATTACTTTTATTTTAGATTCTGTTTAACATCCTTGAGTTCAATAGGTTCTTGAGGTATTAATCATTTTTTTATGGAAATCTCTTGGAAAAGAAAGTTTCTCGTTATCTGGACGGGTCAATTTATATCCTTATTAAGTAGTTCAGCAGTTAATTTCGCGGTTATCATTTGGTTGAGCATAGAAACGGGCTCCGCAGAGGTGTTAGCTTATGCGGCTATTGCCGGTCTTTTGCCACAAGCTCTTATAGGGCCCTTTGCCGGTGTCTTCATCGATCGGTGGGACCGAAAAAAGACGATGATTTTTGCAGACGGCTTTATAAGCATTTGCACCATCGTTATGTCCTTACTTTTTTATGCAGGTCATTTTGAGTTAATATATATCTATTTGTTGTTGGGACTCCGCTCGGCTGGGTCTGCTTTTCATATGCCAGCCATGCAAGCGTCTGTGCCTTTGTTGGCACCTGAATCGCAGCTATTACGTATAGCGGGTATTAATCAAATTATCCAATCTGTTTCCAATATTGCGGGACCCGCATTGGGCGCATTTGCCATCGGTCTTTTAGATATTGGTCATGTTCTTTTACTCGATGTTGTTGGCGCTTTTATTGCAATTTTGTCGTTACTGTTTATACGTATTCCAAATCCAGCTCAACAAATATTAGATAAAGCAAGTATTGAACAAGTAGGACGGGATATCGTGATTGGGGTCCGTGCCGTTACAAAGAATAGAGGACTATCTTATTTGTTTCTTTTTTCCATTTTAGCCACGTTTTGCATTATGCCGGTAGCCGTCCTTTTTCCGTTGTTGACATTACAGCATTTTGGAGGTGGCAAATTTGAAATGAGCTTAATTGAAGTCGTATGGGGAATAGGAATGTTAGTGGGAGGCGGGTTATTAGGGGTTTTTAAACCCAATGCCAGTAAAGTTATTTTAATTAACTACATGCACATACTGTTGGGCCTTTCTTTAGCTATTTCCGGTATGTTACCGATGAATGGTTTTATTTTCTTTGCAATTTTAACCGCCATTGGCGGTGTCGCCGCCTCTATTTATAACGCGAGTTTTACGACGATTATTCAAGAGGAAATTGATCCCGCTATGATGGGAAGGGTATTTTCCATGTTCTATAGTATTGCGATATTACCCTCCGTCATCGGTTTGTTGAGCACGGGGTTTATAGCTGATTATATTGGAATCGGCCGCACGTTTTTTATATTAGGCGGAGCAATTGTATTAATAGGTTTGATTTCTTTTACGGTATCTCCGTTGATGGCACTTGGACGCCGGAAAGAACGATCGGAAGTTGAACAGGATGAAATAAATTAACAAATTTAAAAAAAAAGTATGGCTAAGGTAGTAATCTACATAGGAAGTCTTTTGGTAGTTATAGGCTGTATTATGTACTTTACCAATTCTAATCTGAATTGGTTCGGAAAGCTCCCTGGGGATATTCGCATAGAAAAACCGGGATTCACTTTTTTTATGCCCATTACCAGCATGGTCATCTTATCTGTTTTTATAAGTTTGTTGATTTGGATGTATCGGAAATTTTTGGAATAACCGATACATCGAATGCAGCTGCCTAACTTTTTTCTGCCTATCGGAATAGGTTATTTCCTTGGACTGACTTGAGAATTTGCTAAAAGGCTTCGTTCAGTCCGAGGAAAAAACCACGGGCGCCATATCGACCAAAAGCATAATCGAGGCAAAGATTGGTGCGGGTCGCTTTGTTGAAGAGTACACGAAGTCCTGCACCTCCCCCTGGTTGCCAACGCTGGAATAGCTTAGTGCCTAGATCGTCATTCGCAGTTTGTACATGGAAAAAAGTAACACCACTCAGGAACTTGTTTCGTGTAATGGGGAAACGATATTCAACTTCCGAATAAAAATACAATGGACCCTTAAAATATGAAACGGTATAACCCCGGCCACTCCGGAAACTTGGGTCTTTACCTGTACCAGGTAGCTCCAAATAAGGTAGGGCTCCACTGACGAGATAAGAGCCCCAATTCCAGAATGCGATAACATGTTCAGGGTTGCGTTTCGACAAGCTCCAATATTTGCGAAAATCGGTCGTAATCTGTACAGCACTTTGGCTACTTCCTATCCATGTTTGATTAACGCGGATGCCAACGTCGGAATAAATACCTTTATACGCACGATTTTGATTATCGCGGGTAGTATATTGTACATTGAACAGGAAGCCATTCGCCATATAGTCTTCTTGCTTAAAACCATACCGCTCGTTATAGATATGATAAGGAGTAAGTCCCTGATCTATTTGTCTGTCTACAATTTTCCTACGGATATCAAAAGATACGCCTGCTCCGAGAAATAGGTTTTCCTGAATCTGTTTGTAGATTTTTTCTCGGAAGTTATAGTATTGTGCATGTTGCGTATATCCTCTACGTTCGGGATTGGTCAATACCCGGTCTTCATCAGTGTTACCGCCTGCGTGCCCAATTCCAATCCCAAAGTCGGGTGATACGGTTCTTGCAGCTACTAAGCTTCCTTGTAAATTCCATTTATTCCCGGGTGTGTAAACGTTATGACTTAAGTAAAAGTAAATGATGCCTTTTGTAGTAATCGAAGCTGAAGTAGCAGCAACCGACATCAACGTGTTGGGGTCGTTTCCTAAAACTTTTCCTGCCACTGCCTTAATTCCAATCTGGGCTCCAATACTTGGATTGTAAGCTATATTAGGCATAGGGGTAATACCTGATTTCTTCTTAAGCGAATCAGGTTTTCTCTTAGGATGGATAATGTTCCTTATTAAATCACTGATATCATATTGATAAAAAGTTGAATCAGCTTTCTGCTTAGGTTCATCTATTCTCACTGCAGTTGTATCTTGTCCGTAGCTAAATACATATACATTTAACAAACAGAACATGCTTAGCCATGTCTTTAAGTGTTTTTTAAACGTTTGGTGCTTACGAAGAAGCGACTTCCGGGAATTAAACGAGCTGTTAAATTTCAAAATATTCTTCTTTGTTTTAAACATGTTCAGAACGAACGTAAACAATTTTCAATCCAAAAATTTCAATTGCTTTTCGCCCGAGCAATATCCATAACACGAAACGATTATTTTATGTTTAGATGATTCGTGTAATATTTCTATCGATAAAGCAACATTGGTAAAATAAACATTTCGTTTTCTTACAATTTTGAATGGTTCATCAAGCCGAATTTTGCGATATAAATATAACGTTATGACAAGCAAAGCATCTATTTTAATAGTCGGCGCAACGGGCGCGGTAGGCACACAATTAACCGCTTATTTAGCTGAAAAAAATGTCTCATTTAAAGCGCTAACAAGGGAAGGCGCAAAACAAACAAGCTTAATTCAATATAAAGGGGCGGAGATTGTTTACGGAGATCTTGCCAATATGAATAGTCTCAAAAAAGCATTAGAAGGGATAAAAAAAGTATTTCTGCTAACAGATTCCTCTGAACAGGCCGAATTCTTGCAGTTAAATTTAGTGAAAGCGGCGAAAGAGGAAGGTGTTGAACACTTGGTTAAATTGTCCCAATTTGCAGCAGATCCGGTTTCCCCTGTGCGTTTTTTAAGATATCATGCTGTGGTTGAGCAGAAAATAGCGGCCAGTGGCATATCTTATACTTTTTTACGACCTAATTTATATATGCAGGGACTATTAGGTTTTAGAAAGCTCATTTCCGAACAAGGATTGTTTTTTGCGCCCATTGGCAATGCTCGTATAAGTTTAATCGATATCCGCGATATTGCTATGGTGGCTGGCGAAGTGCTGACTGGTAAAGGACACGAAAATCGGATTTACGATCTTACAGGCCCAGAGGCAATCACGCATGAGGAAATAGCTGCTTGTTTTTCAGAAGAATTGGGTCGGCCCATCCGATTTATAAATGTAGGACCCGATGAAATGTATCAAGAGCTAATTCGCTTCGGGTTTCCTCAATGGCAGGCGGCGGGGCTAATAGAAGATTATGCTCATTACGCTAGGGGAGAGGCCGCAGGTGTAAGTGCTGCAGTAAAAACAATAACAGGCAGATCGCCCCGGAATTTTCGAACTTTTGCTCAAGATTACGCTTCTTTTTTCTAATGCGTACTTTCTAACGCCTAGTCGCGAAATCTTTAGCAAATGAAGACTTCGCGGCTAAGCGTACATCTACAAGTTTAGATGTATTCAAAATCTGCTGTTTTAGGGAAGTTTTCCATACCTTCAAGTACGATTGGAGGGACAGGACGTGCTAATTTTCGTTTGATGGTATCCATCCAACTTCCTTCCACTTTAAGAAGGGCGTGTAATGTATCCGTTTCCGCTATAAAGCTGTGTTGAATTACCCAAAAAGAACCGTCGCGTTTCATTTTCAGAAGTTTTGTGTCAATATATATACGGGAAGATAATCGGATTTCCCGTTTAAATACGCACTCCTCTTTAAATAGTACCGGCCCAAAATGTTGATCGATCATAACAGCAGCATTTATGCCGTAACGATCTAAAATTGCAATTCTTTCCTGGGCTGCAAGGTCATAATAAACACTATGTCTCAAATGAAAATTAGGATCGAGATCTGCCCACCTTAAATTTAAAAATTCCATTGTCCTCTAATTTATTTCCAACTATTATTTGATCGGTCGATGTCCGGAATTTTATGCTCGGGATCTAATTCAACACTTATTATTTTTGATTGCGTGCTCACATTAAACGTAGCATCAGCTCCCCGTTGCCAAATTTCTACCGGAACGGTGAAATTGTGAATTGTACCATTACTTTCTTTAATGCGTGCCAAAATAGGCATAGCCATTTGTTGTTTGTTTTCCACCGTGATAATTACTCCGTTTTTTGGTTCTCCATTTACATAGCTCACTCCTTTAATGGCTTGATCTAACTGCCAATTATGATAATACCAAGCCCTCCAAAACCAGGATAGGTCTTCTCCTGCACCGTTTTCTATCGAACGGAAGAAGTCTGCCGGTTGTGGATGTTTATAAGCCCAATTATGAATATATTGTCGGAATGCGTAGTCGAATCTTTCCGGTCCGAGAATGACATCCCTAAGTAAAACCAAACCAAAAGCAGATTTGAAATAGGCGAGAGGATGCACATATTTACGATCCATGGCGTCGGGAGGCGTCATTAGCGTATTAGCTTCTCCGCTTTCCGCAATCACTTTAACAATTTCATCCGCCGGATGTCCACCTCCCGGTGCATACTCACCGTCTCTTTTGGGAGCAAATTCCCCATCATTAAATTCTTCCTGCGCCAAAATATTAAGAAAAGTATTGAATCCTTCATCCATAAAAGGATAACGACGCTCATTAGATCCTACGATCATTGGAAACCAAGTATGTCCTATTTCGTGTGATGCCAAAAGATACATGATATAGGGTTTCGCTTGATAACCATTAAAAGCCATGCCGGGAAACTCCATGCCGCCAACAGGCCCAGCGACGCTGGTAGCTACCGGATATGGAAATGCAAACCATTTTTTCGAATAGTGTTCCACTGAAGCTTTGATCATTTCCGTTGACCTTGGCCAAGCAATCGAGTCGGTTGTAGATTCAATAGGATATACCGACTGTGCCAAGGCTGTTTTACCATCCGGTAGATTAATGCGCGCTGCGTCCCAAATAAAAGCAGAGGATAACGCCCAGGCTACGTCGCGCGTATTTTTCATATTAAAATGCCAGGTTACCGTGCCACGTTTGTTTTTTGTTAAGCCTTCTTTTAATTCTGATGCCGAGCGTATCATGACCGTTGCGTCCGATTCTTGAGCTTTGGCAAGCCGAGCTAATGTTTTCTCTGTTAAAACTTCTTCTTTATTGATTAGATCGCCTGTAGCAACGACCAAGGCACCGGCGGGTGCGGTTATCGAAAAATCAATATTTCCATAATCGAGATACATTTCTCCGCTACCCATAAAAGGTAGCGTATTCCAGCCATAATAATCATCATAGACACATAAGCGCGGATACCAATAAGAAAATTCAAAAATCTTACCGTTTTTAGTATCTAGATAGCCGGAACGCCCTCCACCGCCCTGTTCCTGTAAAGTATAAGCATATTTGATGGAAAGCTTGAGTTGTTCACCCGACTTTAGTGGGTGAGCTGCCAGTCGGATCTGCATGCGGGTGTCTTCAATTAGATAACTTGCATCTACCCATTCCCCGTTCCTTTCTATTTTAACCGAGCTGATTAGATAGCCTTTACGCGCATCTACAGCTGCGATCGGTGCTTGTATTCGATTCCCTCGTGTACTAGCCAAGGTATTATTTTGGTCCAGCTGAAGCCAAAGTTGGTCTAGTTTATCTGGGCTGTTATTCTGATAGCGGATTTCCACTATTCCCTCCAAATTATAGTTAAGTGTGTCAAAAGATGCCTGTATACGGTAATCTGCCTGATTTTGCCAATATTTAGGGCCAGGTTTGCCACTGGCACTTCTGTATTCGTCTCCTTTATAGGTATAGAAGTCCGGTGCAAAGATTTTTTCGGGATAAAATTGAGCAAAGGCGTCTATCACGCTAAACTCCATCGCTATAAATAATGAGAAAAAAAGCGTTAAGATTTTTGTGGTTTTCATTGAAAAACGAATGTAAAGGATGGAAAATTCTATTAAATTGCTGTTGTCCGGGATTTGCCAGTGTAAAAATAGCTAATCTGGCGGACGTTTGTTTAAGATAAATGCTGTTTCGTTCTGAAATCAATTAAAAATCGTCTTTATCTCTCTTCTTTTGATGCGAGCCTGGCCGAAATATTAAACGTAAGGTAGGATCATTGGTAATAAAAGACCACATCCAGCTGAATATCAGCTTCATCTTATTTCTAAACCCTATTAAGGGGATTATATGGATAAATAACCAAAGCACCCATGCAAAAAATCCTTTAAAAGAAAACTTTGGAAGATCAGCTACTGCTTTGTATTTGGAAATGATGGCCATGCTTCCCTTGTCGTTATAGTGAAAAGATTTTTGTTCTTGACCGCTAACTGCCCGGGATAAATTCTTTGCCAGTAATTTTCCCTGTTGTATAGCCACTTGAGCAAGCTGTGGGTGGCCCTCAGGAAAATGGGGGTCCGTTGTTTGATAGCATATATCGCCAATGGCAAAAATATTGGCAGTATCTACTACTTTATTAAAAGCGTCGACTATAATCCGCCGTCCCCGGGTTATAACCTGCGATGGTAATCCGGGAACTTCTCGTGCTATAACTCCCGTAGCCCAGATAAGCGCTTCCGTCTCAATTGTCCTTCCATTCGACAAGATGACACGCCCATTGAGGTAATCCTTTACTGCCGCATTTAAAATCACATTAACACCTAACTTGGTTAAAACTTTCTCCGCTTCTTGCTGGGCAGTTTTACTCATAGGGCCCAGTAATACAGGCCCGGAATTGACAAGGTAAATATGCGATCTAAAGTCTTTGATCTCAGGATATTCTTTTGCCGCTATATAACCGCCTAATTCAGCCAACATTCCCGCAAACTCAACACCGGTAGGCCCACCTCCCGCCACAACAATATTAAGTAAGCCATCTCGCCGAGCGGTGTCCTGCATTCTGACTACTTTCTCCATATTTAAGAGAATATGGTTGCGTAAATGAAGGGCTTCGTCTATTGTTTTCATGGGCAGCGAGTCGTTTTTTACCGACTCCATGCCGAAATAGTTTGTCTCTGTACCTAATGCGAGAACAAGGTAATCATATGATAAAGTTCCTGTATCTGTATCGATTGTGTTTTCCGATACATTCACTTGAATTAAACTACCCATGTGAAAACGCAAATTATCTTTTTTCTGAAACATTCGGCGAAAGGGGTAGCTAATATTGGACGGTTCAATAAATGCGGAAGCGACTTGATAGAGGAGCGGAGGGAAAAAGTGATAATTATTTTTATCCACCAAAGTGATTTCGAATCTTTTATCCGATTCGATGGATTTTATGAAATTAATGCCGGCAAATCCACCGCCAACAACTACTATTTTCATATATGTTATTGTTTTTTGTTTTAACAATACCAGGTCCTGAATCCTAGGTTAATTTTTTGAATTTCTGATCCAGCACGTGCAGGTCACCTATTTAACTGGTACAAAGTACATATTGTTTGGCATAGAAAAGAATCGTCATCGGCTCTTATTC
This sequence comes from Olivibacter sp. SA151, assembly GCF_054130995.1. Classification (NCBI taxonomy): domain Bacteria; kingdom Pseudomonadati; phylum Bacteroidota; class Sphingobacteriia; order Sphingobacteriales; family Sphingobacteriaceae; genus Olivibacter; species Olivibacter sp. SA151. The sequence continues at coordinate 2,128,687 of NZ_CP096391.1, forward strand.
GTAATTATTAAGTTGTAATGACTAATTTAGGTAACAGGAAGGAATACATTTTTACGGATAAACATGAAACTACAAGCTTTATCGCACGGTGTCTTTATAAGTGGCTAAGAATAGCTATAACAATATCATGGTTTTTTAGGATGTTTTCTTTTCAGGCAGCTCATTATATTTGAACCAGTCTTGGAGTTAATGAGAACTATTGAAAAGAAATATCTTATGAAAAAGAGATTGTTGATTTTTGTTTTTTTTACGATTGGCGTCATCCCGATTACTAACAGCCAACAAAAAGAAAAAGATATAAGGCAAGGACCGTTGGCAATTGAAGGTTGGTTTTTTAGAGCGATTAGCGGTTATCCGGTGTCCATTACCTTTGAACCCCTTGTGCTATTTAAAAACGGCGATTATTTTGAGGTAGGTGAAGAGCCGCTCGATGAAGTGGAGATTGGTACTTCCAAACAGCAAAAGCCGAAAGCTTGGGGCAAGTGGCAATTAAAGAACGGTGTCTATTACCTCACTAATTATAAAGGAAAAACTGTTGACTACAAATTAGGCTCAGGAAATTGGTTCCCAGCTTATGCATATCATAAGAGCCTACCATTAAAAAACGTATATAAGCGGACGAGTGGCGGAGACTATGGCAACGGTACCCATGCACTGATCATTAATAAGATTAGCTTTCTAGATAATCAGTACTTCGAAGAAGGAACCAATTCAGGCATCAGTACACCGAGCTCCGCTGCCTGGAAAAAAAGTAAAAATGCCGGCACTTATACTATTGATGAACATACGTTGACTCTTCGTTATAATGACGGTCGGGAAGTACGTCGCTCGTTTGCAGTAGGTGCTTCAGGTAGTCCGGCAAGGCCTTCTATGAATATGTTATTTATTGGGGGAGATGTCTTTGTTGATGCTGATTAAAGTTACTGTATTTAACAATAAGAAAAGTGCCGCTAACTAGTAATTACTTTATGCTTAAATAACTCACTTTCCTCCATAAGTAATGCTTCTTCCATCGTAAAAAAAGCATCTTGCTGATAATCGGGAAGCGCTGTTAAACGTTGGAATTCATCAACATCCACTCCGATGGGTATAAATACATAAGATTGCTGATGATGCTGTCCGGGCGCGAAAAGGACGGTGAAGCCGTCCTCCTTTAATTTATTCAGTAACTCGTGTGTTAATGCTTGCTCCATGCTACAAACATACTTAAATTAAAATACAATTGCCCCGCCGATATAAATCCTTTGATAGCGCTTCGCTGTTTTATAAAGCAGCAATACGTTCAAATATACGCGCGACAATTTCTGCGCCCGGGTCCGGTACACTTTTTAATACAGCCTCGGACAGATATGCGGAGCGGCCGAATTTGGTCTTGGTTATATTCTTTGTTCCATCGGCACCTTTTCGAGCTTGCTTCGCTACTTCCTGAAGATCCTTTTGTTGAGCCAATGCTTCAAAAGCGGGTTGCAGTGCATCCACCATGGTGCGATCACCTACTTGAGCCCCGCCGTATGCGTTCATTTTCTTTAACCCTTGCAGAAGCGCTTGCCCCATGTCTTGTAAGGTTGAAAATTCATTTCCGGCGGCGGTAAATAGGATGGATAAAAGAACACCACTGGAACCACCGGTTTCCCTTGATAAGATACGACCTATACTTGACAATAATTTTTCAGGCTCATTTAAAGGTAGTGCATGAATAGCCGATAACAAGCGCCGTCCGGCAATTGCAAAAGTAGAGCCCGCATCCCCATCGCCAACTTGTATATCCAATTTATTGATTTCCGCTTCCGACAAAATCAAAAGTTCAGCAATGCATTCTATAAATTGTTGTACACGACTATTGCTTGATGCTTCGTACGGAATGGTTTTAGGAAGCATCGGGTGTGGTACAACGTTCGGTTTCGAAAACGTTTGTATTTGCCAAGTAGCGAGATTAACAGGTGTTATTAACGCCCTTTCAAAGTCGTTATTTAACGCGAGCAGCGAAACGGAGAAGCCGCTCATGTTAATAGACGACATCAGTGCCGCCGGGCCAACAACATATTCAACCTTATCGGCCAAATGTGTTTTACGAAAACTATTGAGCAATAAGTTCATTTCTATTGGACTTACACTTCCCATATTGTTGAAAATCATGGCGTATTTTCCGTTCTTTTCAGGTAAGTGCTGTGCTAATTTGTCGACCACCAGCTCCATGAGCTTATCAGCTTGTGCGTAAGGAATAACTTCTATTCCAGGTTCTCCATGTATACCCAAGCCTAGCTCAACTTCATTGTCATTTAATCGCATGGTAGGTTCTTGCCCTAAATGTTGACATTCGGTAAGCGATAGCCCGATGGATATCGTGTTATCAATCACATGCTGTGCTGCCTCTACAATTTCCTGCAGCGATTTGCCTTCCTCGGCTAGATGCCCTGCTATTTTATGAACGAATAATGTCCCCGCCAAACCTCTTCTTTTTACATCGGTGCCAAGTGCAATATCATCATCAACGGTTACAATCTCGACCTGAAGACCAAGTGCTCGTGCTTGTTCCGCAGCTAGGCCGAAATTGAGCCGATCGCCTGTATAGTTCTTTATAATAAGTAGACACCCTTTAGAACCAGCCGTAGCTAAGATGGCTGATAAAACCGCATCAACGGATGGAGAGGCAAATATGTCTCCGCAAACGGCGGCTGTTAGCATCCCTTTTCCTACAAAGCCGGCGTGGGCAGGTTCATGCCCGGATCCGCCACCGGAGATGACTGCAACTTTTGACTTGTCCCAATCTTTGCGGAGTACAACACGTACTTCTGGGAAACTATCCAATTTAACCAAATTAGGATTAGTTAAGAGTCCGTCTATCGCTTCATTTACGATTTGATCCACTTTATTGATAAAGAATTTCATGATCGATTTTTTTGGCAAGTTAATGAAGAATTTCTCTTAGATGTTCATTTATTGGTAAGATTGTAAAACTGAAGAAGTTTTATGCGTTATTTTTCGTTTTCGAAAAAAAATACTACAAAAAACGCATAATCCAAAGATTTCTTTTTAAATTGGCCTTACCATTATAAACGTATTAAATCAAGGGATTAGTTTTTTATAGCTGTTCGCTTTTCGATGTATGAAGAGTTTGAACTTCATGTTTATTTAAGTTGTTTGCCACCTAATTAACTAAACAAAATGATATGAAAAAATTAAGACAATTTCTGTTGTTTCTTTTTGTGCTGAGTTCAAGCTATGCCTATGCACAAGAAAAGACCATCCAGGGTAGGGTTATTGATATAAACACGGGAGAAAGTTTATCCGGTGTAACGGTAACCATCAAGGGCACCGAACGGCGAACACAAACCAACGCACAGGGTATTTATGAGCTAGTTGCCGCCCGCGGAAGTATCCTTGTGTTTTCTTACATAGGCATGGAACCATTAGAACTTACTGTCGGCGCTGAAACACGTGTTGATGCCCGTTTAAAACCCATCGCCTCCGGATTAGACGAAGTGGTGGTGACTGCTTTAGGTATTCGAAGAGATGAGCGTTCGTTAGGATATACTGCGCAAAAAGTGACAGCTGAAGAGCTCAACTATAATAAGCAACCTAATATGGTAAATGCTTTGCAAGGTAAGGTTGCGGGAGTTACCATCAGTAGTACCGGTGGAGCACCCGGGCAGGGAGCAAGGATCCAGATACGGGGTATCAACTCATTGGATCCTGCACGGGATAATCAGCCCTTATTTGTGATCGATGGCGTATTAATGGATAACAGTACATCCGTTCAAGGTGAAGGAGCAGAAGGTAGAGGATTGAGCAATAGAGCGGTTGACGTCAATCCCGATGATATAGAAACCATTAATATCTTACGAGGAGGCGCTGCTACCGCTTTATACGGTTTACGGGGTGCCAATGGCGTGGTCGTCATTACCACGAAGTCAGGTAAGTCCGGTAGTTTGAAAATTGACTATCAAGGAACAGCCGGTTTTGAAAACGTTGCGCGTTTCCCCGAGTTGCAAAACACCTATACGCAGGGGTGGCAAGGAGAGTATGATCCAGCGTCTTTCTGGCCGTCTTGGGGGCCAACGGTAGCCGACGCACGCGCTATTGATCCAACGCATCCTGCCCGGTTATATGATCATGTTAAAGATGCGTTTAGGACAGGTTCTCAGTTTAAAAATACGTTGACGTTGTCGGGTGGCTCAGAAAAGATTACTTTCCTATCTTCCTTGTCCCAGCTAAATCAAGAAGGGGTATTACCGGCAACAGATTTCAAGAATTACCAGGCCCGATTGAATACGACCTTTAAATTAAGTGAAAAGTTCAATGGCGGTGTCAACATGAGTGTTAATAATTCGGGTGGTTATCGGGGTAATGCCGGTAGGTACATTGAGCAATTAATTTATTGGTCGCCCCGTCATGACGTGAATGACTATTTAGAAGACAATGGCACGATGCGTTCTTACGGAACAACGACCAACCCTCGATACGTAGCCGAAACCAATCGTTTTAAAGATGACGTTTTACGATTTATAGGAAATGTCAACTTCTCCTATAAACCAATTGAGTGGTTAAATCTTTCTTATCGGGCCGGAATAGATACTTATCGTGATAATCGTTTGGGCACGGCCCTAGGGTTTAGAGATTTGGTGGGTGAGCGATTGGTGGAAGAAAACGGAACCGATGCGAATCCCGGGCTAGGTTTCATGCGGGTTTATAATCAAAACTTCCGTTCCATCAATAGCACTTTCATTGCAAGCGCTGATCACCAGTTTTCAGATGATTTCGGTGCGACTTTACGGTTGGGACACGATTTATACGATCGTTATATCAGGCGGGAAAATACAGAGGGATCTAATTTAAGTGTATATGATTGGTTTTCATTACCAAACGCCAAAACAATTCAGGCTGACACTTATGAAGAGAAATACAGGCTCATGGGTATTTTTGGTGAACTTTCCTTTAACTATAAAAACTATCTATATTTAACACTAACCGGTAGAAATGATATCACTTCCTCCTTGGTAAATCCACGGAACTCCTTCTTTTATCCATCTGCCACACTTAGTTATGTGTTCTCTGATCATCTGAAATTGCCTGACGGCATTGATAATGCCAAGTTCCGTTTCTCCTATGCTAGGATCGGTAAGGACGCTGACCCATATTCAACCAGTCGTGGCTTAGCAATCTACCGCGGTCTCCCCACAGGGTATAGTGGGTTTACGCGACCAAACTTATTAGGTGACCCACTGTTGAAGCCGGAATTTACAGACACCTGGGAAACCGGTTTAAGCATGGCTTTCTTACAAAACAGATTAAGTTTCGATTTTAATTATTATCATTCTGTAAGCAAAGATCAAATTATTAAGATTCCGGTATCTTCAAGTATCGGTTATGTGAACGCCGCGGTTAATGCGGGCAGTATGCGCAATCAGGGGATAGAGCTCTCTGTTAATGCAAGACCTGTTCAGTTCGATGATTTCAGTTGGGATACGCGCTTGAATTTTTCAATGAACAGAAATAAAGTTTTATCGCTTCGGGAAGATTTAACGCAAATAGAGGCGGGAAATGAATTTGGTTATTTGAGTTCCAACGTATACATGTGGCTGATCCCCGGAGAAGCCTATGGCGACTTATATGGTCGGGTATTAAGACGTTATTATACACCGGACGAAATAGCGCAAGGTTTGGATCAATCGGATGAAATTGATCCGAACAGACCACTTTTAATAGGGGATAACGGTTTTCCAATACTGGATGCGGTTGCTAATAAGAAGAAGTTAGGAAATGTGCAGCCGGATTGGTTAGGAGGATGGAGCAATACCTTTAATTATAAAGATCTGTCTTTATCCTTTCTTATTGACGCCCGAGTGGGTCAGGAGCGATATAATCAATTAGCGAATTTTTACTCAGCCTTTGGCATGGCCAAGTACACGGAAAATAGAAATGACCATATGGTTTTTGAGGGTGTATTGGCAGACGGCACACCAAATACAAAGGAGGTATGGCTCGGTCAGGGTGTTGACCCTGCCACGGGACTTAATTATGGCGATGGCTATTATAGAATCATCCACCGCGGTGTATCCGAGAACTTTGTAGAAGACGCTTCATGGGTACGCCTTCGTTCGGTTTCGTTAGGATATCGATTTCCACAAAAGTGGTTGCAAAATAGTTTTGTAAAAAGCGTTCAGTTGTCGGTCACCGGAAACAACTTGGCTTTATGGACAGATTACTCGGGTTTCGATCCGGAGAGTACAACAACAAATAGCGGTTCTAATGTGGATGCTTTTGCGGGAATGACTTATCCATCCGTTAGAAGCTTTTTGTTTACTTTAAATGTTGGTTTTTAAACATACGATTATGAAGGCAAAATTTATATATATAGCGCTACTGGGAATTATTTTATGTTCAAGTTGCAAGGATTATTTTGATCTGAACGAAAATCCCAATTTGGTGCAAGATCCACCAATCAATGCCATGTTGACAACAGCGACGCAAAAAGCAGCGTTGAATATGCAACAGTTTGGTCTGATTACAAGCTATTATACGCAATATCTGGCAAATCCCTCAGCTAGTGGGGCAGCTGACACCTATCAAGTAACGGATGATTCAGAAGAATGGAATGACGTTTATTACGCAATGGCCGATCTATATGATATGATCCAAAAGGCCGATTCAACAGATGCGTTTCACCATGCAGGAGCAGGTAGAATATTGATGGCTTATCAGCTAGGTTTGGTAGCCGATGTTTGGGGAAGAGCTCCCTTCTCACAAGCCTTTTATGCTAATGATATATTAACGCCGGCTTATGACAGTGAGGATGCACTGTACAGCGAGTCCCTTCAACTGATTGACCGAGGAATAGCAGACCTACGAAAAACCGGCGTTACAAGCGAATTGGATGAAACCTCGGATTTAATGCACCACGGAGATGTAAGCGCATGGATTAAAACTGCCTACGGGTTGAGAGCACGCTTGCTGAATAAGCTGTCCAAAAAGTCGAGCTATGATCCAACGGCTGTTCTCGCCGCATTGGATAGCTCTTATCAATCAACGGATGACGAGTCTAGCATGAATACTTTTCTAGGTATAAATCCATGGGCGCAGATTGCTAGAAATAATGCTAATAATCTATTAGGTGGTTGGTTATCAGATAATTTTGTTAATCATCTGAATGGGGCTACCTATGGTTTCGAAGATCCGCGCATCGCTAAAATTACTGATAAGACTATTAATGGCAACTACGTTGGAACTCGCAATGGTCAGGGCAATGTTGGAGGTCCGAATACAGTCCACGATGAATGTTATATCAGTACCAATTCACCTCTTACCGCAGAAGCAGCTCCGTTGGTTATTATGACTTACGCAGAACTTAAATTTGTTGAAGCAGAGGCTGCATTACGTGTTGGAAACAATAATCGTGCTTACGAGGCTTATTTAGCAGGCATCCAAGCCCATATGGACAAACTGGGCGTGGCTGTTTCTGATAGGGATGCGTACCTGCAAAATAGAACGGTAGCAGTTGGAGCAGCTAACCTAAGTTTGGAACTGATCTTCAAAGAAAAATACGTTGTTACCTATTTGAATCCCGAAGCTTGGAATGATATGCGAAGAAATGACTATCAATATAAAGATTTTAGGTTGCCATTGAACGCTTATCTAAATAATTTTATTAGACGAGTTGCTTATCCCGCTGATGAACGTGGCCGAAATAGTAGTAATGTGCCGGCAGATGAGCCCTTAGATACCCCACTTTGGTGGGATCAACCTTAATAGCTATCGCTTAGTTTTAGAACAATAAAATATGCACCTTAAAAAGAATATTCTTGGTTGTCTTTTTGTTATTGGTTGCTTCTTTTGTAAGTCGCAGGAATTGAGTTTAGAAACACTTACATCCTATCCCTTTCCTTCTTCCTTAGTAACGGGTGGTACGGGAAGTAAAATAGGGTTGGCAATCAATGAGCAAGGGAAGCGAAACATATGGGTTGCCGAAGGACCAACTTTTGAATTGCGTCGGTTAACCAACTTCTTAGCAGACGATGGGCAAGAACTGAGTGGTCTTAAAATTTCGAACGATGGGAGATGGGTAGTTTATGTAAAAGGCGGTGATCATGGTGCCTTTGACGAGAGCGAGCCAAGAAATCCTTCATCTCTCCCTATTAAGCCAAAAGTAGAAGTTTGGAGCATACCCTTTGAAGGCGGAAATGCAATATGTTTAGGAGAAGGAGATTATCCCGTCATTGCACCGGATAGCAAGGAGGTTTTATTTGAGCAAGATGGACAGCTTTGGACGGTTCCCATTAATGGTGGGCAAGAAGCGAAGCCTTTATTCTTTGCTCGTGGTAAAAATGGCGGGGCCCAATTTTCGCCGGATGGTTCTAAAGTTGTTTTTGTCTCCGATCGGGATGATCATTCACTCATTGGCGTATTTCATGATATAAAAACACCCATTCAATGGTTAGCACCGGATTTTAGTCGGGATTTATCCCCTCGATGGGCGCCTGATGGCACTGCGGTTGTTTTCGTAAGGACAGCAGCCATTGGTGGTGCCTCAGACTCGTTAACGGTACAAAAAGCGAGGCCTTGGACGATTTGGCGCTGCGATTTGGATGATGGTCGCAGTACGAAAATATGGTCTTCTCCCCATAGCCTAAGTGGTTCAGTTCCAACTACAGATGGAGGTTTTAATTTGCATTGGGCGGATAAAGAACGTATTGTGTTTTTATCTTATCATGACGGCTGGCCACATTTATATAGCATTTCATCAGCAGGTGGCGAAGCCTCATTGCTTACACCAGGGAACTTTATGGTGGAGCACGTACATTTAAGTGCTGATAGAAAGTGGCTGCTATTCAGTGCTAATACAGGTGAAAATAACGATGATATCGACCGACGTCACCTGTATCGAGTGTCCGTTAGTCACAGTCAAATGGAAGCGTTAACAAAAGGAACAGGGATTGAGGCTTTTCCACAGCTTACGGGAGATGGCGGGCACGTAGTATTTGTTAAATCAACCGAACAACTAGCTCCAATACCGGCAGTGATGCCATTTCAAGTCAATGCCTCCGTAAAGCTCATTGGAGAAAAGTTAATCCCCCAATCACTTCGTGATGCTTCCTTAATAAAGCCAAAGTCGGTAAGTTGGAAATCGATAGATGGAAAAACCGTATACGGGCAACTGTTTGAGCCTAAGAATAAAGTTAAACGGCATCCGGCCATCCTGTTCATTCACGGCGGTCCGCAACGACAAATGCTAGCAGGATGGCACTATGGTGATTATTATGCCAACACTTATGCCTTGAATCAATACTTGGTGAGCAAGGGTTTCGTTGTATTGGCAGTTAATTACCGTCTGGGTATCGGTTATGGTTTCGAGTTTCACAAACCGGCTAATGCAGGACGATTTGGCGCATCGGAATATCAAGACATCCAATCGGCCGGTGAATGGCTTGCAAAGCGCAAAGATGTAGATGCACAACGCATAGGCGTCTATGGAGGTTCTTATGGTGGATACCTTACTGCCTTGGCCCTCGGCAAAAATGCAGACCTTTTTGCGGCAGGTGTCGATATTCATGGTGTACATAATTACATGGAACGGATTAACCTCCGTGCGACTGAACCGGCGCCTGACTTGGATCTAGCTATGCAGTTAACTAAGGAGTCATCACCCGTTTCGTGGGTTGATCATTGGAAATCGCCTACATTAATTATACACGGTGATGACGATGGCAATGTCGACTTTCACCAAAGTATTGATTTAATTGAGCGTTTAAAGAGGAAATCGATTCACTTGGAAACGATTATGATTCCTGACGAGACACATCATTGGATGCGCTATCATAACCAATTAAAAGTTGACCGCGCAGTCGCTGATTTTTTTGAAAAAACGTTAATAAAAACAGAGAAGTGAAAATTTTTATTTTTAAGATTCAGTATCTGAGATTACAGGTATTCATTTATAGTTTCCTTTGTTTCTTGCTTCCGGCCAGCTTGGTACTTGCGCAGGATTTATCTCTACCCCAAGGCTTTGACAACTATGTGCATCAGGTGCTGAAGACTTTTGATGTACCGGGGCTAAGCGTCGGTATTGTAAAAGATGGAAAAATCATACTGACTAAAGGCTACGGTGTGAGGAGGTTAGGCGAAGCCGCACCTGTGACAGAAGAAACACTTTTTAGTATTGCTTCCAATAGTAAAGCCTTTACGGCAACGGCTCTAGCCTTATTGGTAGAGGAGGGAAAGTTAAAATGGGAAGATCGATTAATCAAGTACTTGCCCTGGTTTCAACTGAATGATGCTTATGTTACAAGTCATTTAACGATACGTGATCTATTGGTGCACCACAGCGGATTACCCGCATATGCCAATGATTTGTTGTTGTTTCCACCCTCTACCTTTAGTCGACAAGAATTATTACGGAAGTTGGCGGACGTACCCCTTCAACATGACTTTCGGTCTGTATATGCCTATGATAATATTCTCTATATAGCAGCTGGTGAAGTGATTGAAAAGGTGTCGGGTATAACTTGGGAAGATTTTATTAAAAAGAGAATTTTCGATGTTGTAGGTATGCAACACAGCATAAGCCGGTTTTCCATGCTTAAACAGCAAAAAAACGTTGCTTATGCACATGTGAAACGAAAAGGCCAATTGAAGGTAGTTGCCAGTTTTTTTGATCAGAATATTGGCGATGCAGGAAACCCGGCGGGAGGGATAGCATCCTGTGCCGTTGATATGACGAAATGGGTAGCCGCGCAATTGGACTCGGGATTAACATTAAACGGAGGACGCTTGTTTGCATCGAACGCGACGCAGGAGCTTTGGAAGATCGTAAGACCTATGCCGATATCGAAGGAGCCTGCTTGGCTTCAGCCTGCACAGAAAAATTTCTATGGATACGCTTTAGGTTTCAGAAAATACGACTATAGAGGGTATGAGGTAATCGGGCATGGTGGACTTTTGACGGGTTTTGTTTCACAAATCGCAATGGTACCACAGAAACGTTTGGGCATTGTTGTATTGACTAATCAATTATCGTCGGGAGCCTATTGGTCCATCATTAATCACTTGCTAGATTATTATTTACAAACACAGTCCTTTGATTGGATCGCCGGCTATAAAAAAGAAGCAGATAACGCGAGCATTAAACAAGATTCTATAGAGAAACAGCTGCGTCCCGACTCCACGTTAAAGTTAAGTTTACCTTTAGAAGCCTATACCGGTGTATATACCAATAAGTTATTGGGAAAGGTTCGTATTAAAGCCGAACATGATTCGTTAAAAATACAATTCTTAAATTCACCGCAATTAAATGCATCGTTACGGCACTTTCATGGAGATATCTTTAATCTAGCTTTTGACAACCGGGATCGAAGTTCAGCGCCCATGTTATCCTTTTCTTTGAATCCCGACAAATCAATCCGTGAGGCGAACTTCATATCGACCTTTACTGATGCAGATAACGACTGGGAGTCGGTAATTCTCAAACCTGATAAAAACGCCATAAATGATACCTTAATGTTAAAGAGAAAAATAGAGAAAGTTCTTCAAAAAGGAAATCCCGGAACTTTCGCGATAGCATTTAAAGATTTATCGGATAACGATACCTTTTTCTATAATGAACACCAATTGTTTCATGCTGCCAGTACAATGAAGACACCTGTATTGGCGGAGACATTTAGGCAAATAGAACGCGGTAAGTTAGTGCTGTCGGACTCTGTTGAAGTTTATAACGAATTCAAAAGCATTTATGATGGTAGTAGTTATGCAATTGACGCACGGGACGACAGTGAACAAGGACTTTATTCATTAATAGGAAAGAAGGCGACGCTTGCCGATTTGCTTTTGCGAATGATAACACAGAGTAGTAACCTTGCGACTAACATTGTAATAGATCTAGTGGGGGCAAAGAATGTGATGAAGACAATGGAACGTTTAGGAGCGAAGGAAATGAAAATTCTTCGAGGTGTGGAAGATAGTAAAGCCTTTGCACATGGAATGAACAATATGGTAAGCGCCTATGATCTATCACTCTTGTTCGTACAACTGGCAAGAGGCGAAATGATTAACAGCAGATCGAGCGAACAAATGCTCGATATACTGATGAAGCAGCATTTTCGAGGCATAATCCCTGCAGAGTTGCCAGCGGACGTCAAAGTGGCTAATAAAACCGGCTCAATCAACAAGGTGTGCCATGATTCAGGTATCGTTTTTTTACCGGACGGAAGGAAATATGTACTCATATTACTTTCTATGGGAGTCGATGAAAAGTTGGCGCAACAATACCTGGCTGAGATATCAGGTGTTTTTTATCATTATGTATGTAATAAGGATACAACCGAATAAACCTTAATAGTCTATTAGAGTTGTAGATTTTTAACTTTTATTCTACCTTTGCCTCTCTATTCTTGTTGAGGCTGTAATTTGGTTTTGATATATCAATAATACATCAGGACATCGTCGGCTTTACGGACGGTAAATATATGATTGAACTAAAGGATATAAGCAAAGTTTTTCGGAAGAAAAACATCGATATTAAGGCGCTTACCGAGGTCAACTTGAAAATTCCGGGAGGTCGTATATATGGAATTATTGGTTCATCGGGTGCTGGGAAAAGCACGCTCATAAGATGTATTAATTTACTTGAAAGACCTACCCAAGGTCAAGTGCTGATTAATGATGTGGATCTTATGACATTGTCACCAGGTAAACTCATCGATGTCAGAAGAAAGATCGGTATGATATTTCAGCATTTTAATTTATTGTCCTCGCGAACAGTTTTCGAAAATATCGCTTTTCCCCTTGAATTAATTGACACATCAAAAGAACATATTCAATTAAAAGTTAAAGAACTGTTGGATTTAGTTGGTTTGGAGAGTAAAAGTGACGATTATCCCGCTAGCTTATCGGGTGGGCAAAAACAGCGTGTAGCCATAGCCAGAGCATTAGCGAGCGATCCTGCTGTTTTGCTTTGCGATGAAGCAACCAGTGCGCTCGATCCGGCGACAACTCGATCCATTTTAAACTTGTTAAAAGATATCAATAAACGATTAAATATAACGATTGTCCTAATCACCCATGAAATGGATGTAGTGAAGGCAATTTGTGATGATGTTGCTGTTTTATCGGAAGGGAGAGTAATAGAGCGGGGCAGTGTACGGGAAATATTTTCAAATGCAAAGACTGATTTAACGCAGCAATTTATAAATTCTTCCCTTCACGTAGATATCGCACACGAGTATCTGAATCGTTTAGTACAGGTTTCTGAAGATAACGGCAAGGATTTATTGTTAAAAGTGCGTTTTAATGGAGCTAGCACTGATCAGCCTTTGCTTTCTTCCATTGTCAAGTTATTTGGCATTGATTATGAAGTATTGAATGCGAAAATGGATACGCTAGGAGATATGCAAGTCGGTGTTATGTTATTGAAAATCAGTGGTAGTATCGATGCGATAACAAATGTGATTAATTATTTTAAAGACAAAAAATTAGAGGTGGAGGTCATAGGTTATGTCTGACGCAATGCTGCTGATGCTATTAAAAGGAACCTGGGAAACAATCGTTATGACCTTTGTATCGGGTTTTTTTGGTTTCTGTTTGGGTTTGCCGACAGGTGTTTTATTGTTTATGACACGCGAAGAACAGATGTTGGCTAACAGAAAGTTAAATAGAGTTATCGCGGTAATTGTAAACGTCTTTCGTTCGATTCCTTTTATTATTCTTATCGTTTGGATGATTCCTTTCACCCGTTTGGTAGTAGGTACATCCATCGGAGTTGGGGCCGCCCTAGTGCCCTTAAGTATCGGTGCTGCGCCCTTTATTGCCAGAATGATTGAGAACTGCTTGTTGGAAGTGCCGCACGGACTGGTTGAAGCAGCAAGAGCCATGGGAGCTAAGCCTATTCAGGTTGTTCGTAAAGTATTATTACCCGAAGCCCTTCCCGCCATTATAAACAGTGCAAGCATAACGCTTATTACCTTAGTTGGTTATTCAGCTATGGGTGGGGCTGTGGGGGCTGGGGGATTGGGGCATATCGGTTACCAATATGGCTATGTAGGCTACGATGCCGTAGTAATGAATGTTGTGCTTCTATTGCTCGTTGCGCTGGTATTCCTTATTCAGTTTCTAGGCGATTTTATTTCAAAGAAGGTAGATCATAGAAAATAATTGAAGAATTTATGAAGAATTTTAGCTTGTTAGGGATAATCCTTTTAATTGTGTTTGCATCTTGTGGAAATGCATCTAAAAATAATCCCAATCACATCAAAGTAGGTGTGGAAGCCGGTCCGGAGTATAGCCTCGCTGAAGCGGCCCAACGAGTGGCAAAAGAAAAATACGGACTGGAAGTCGAGCTTGTGCAGTTTAACGACTATGTGATGCCGAATGAGGCGCTTCGGCAAAATGATATTGATGTGAATGTTTTTCAAAACAAGCCCTATTTGGATGTGCAGGCAAAGCAACGAGGTTATGATTTCGCTATTTTAGGTAACACATTCGTTTTTCCATTGGCTGGTTATTCGAAGAAAATAAAAAATATCGATCAATTGCAAGTGGGTAATACCATTATTATTCCTAATGATCCTACTAATGGCGGGCGTGCTTTGTTGCTAATGGAGAAAGTCGGCTTGATCAAATTAAAAGACGGTGTCGGTCTATTACCCACAGTCAATGATATTGTTGAGAATCCGAAAAGTTTGCGAATTCTCGAATTGGAAGCGCCTCAGTTGCCGAGATCTTTAGATGATGCCCAGGTTACGGTAGCGATCATAAACAATACCTTTGCCGCTTCTATTGGACTGGTTGCGAAAAAGGATGGGATTTTTGTGGAAGATGAAAAATCGCCTTATGTAAACATAATCGTATCTCGTACTGACAATCAGCATGAAGAAAAGGTGAAAAAATTTGTTGAAGCCTACCAATCCCCCGAAGTGGAGGCTGTCGCAGAAAAAGTATTTAAAGGAGGCGCTATCAAGGGTTGGTAAGTGATTGAGGAGTTTATGGTCCGAACGAACGTTTGCGCGTCTGCAAAATACGTGCGTGTGTAAACGATCTCCTAGTCACTTTAATAAGCAGTAAAATATAGTATACTAATTTTATAGACTTAATATTCTTTATTAAAAATTCTTTATCTTTGTTTGAAAAATCATTTCGTGTTTTTGGTAGGTGGTGCTTTAGATACTACTTAAGGACTGAATAGTAAGCGCTGTTTGCCACCTATGAGGGATTATTATTTAAAATATTAAATCATGAAAAGAGGGGGAATTGAATCCGACGAAGAGCAAGTATACATAGATGTTCAATATGACTATTGCTTGCGTTGCCTGGAAATAGAAAGCGATGAAAATACGTCGATAAGAGAAAAAAAACGCCAAAAGAAAAATGAAGTTAAATCCTTAAACAATGGGGAGGGTAGTCAAGATCTTTAAAAAATGTCGCGTGACCGAGCGGTTAGGTGGAGGTCTGCATGACCTTTTACGGTAGTTCGAATCTACCCGCGACTTCAAAGGAATTTCCGCTGATGGGGGGCGTTACATTCACTTCTACTTCTTATAAAAAATGCTTGTTTTCACGTAAGATTTCTTGGTAGAACTTGATATCATTTTCTAGCTTTGTGATGTACGTTTCTTTTTCCATAAGCAATTTATGGTATAGTTCCTTCTCTATATTTTTGCCCGCCATTGTCTCCGGTGATTGATTAAATACAGTGCTTAAATTTAAGTCAATTAGACTTGCGATTTGTTTCAATCGCTCAATATCCAAGCGAGTGATGCCGCTTTCTATGTTCTGGTACGTCTTAAGAACAATGTTCAACTTATTCGCCATATCGCCTTGCGACAAGCCTTTGGCTTTTCTATGACTTTTTATTTGATAAAGTAATTCCGCATTTGTCATCCTTGAATCTTTTTGTCTAGATAATCGTGTCCGCCATCCTTCTTTGTAACTATACTGTCGTCAACAAAAGTAAACAAGAAAGTCTACTAAATCAATAGACTTTATTTATTTTTTTATTACATCATAACAAATGCTAATAACGATCGTAGACAACCTTCCTGTTTATAAATATAATGTCTATGGTTTTTGTAGATTTTTGATTTTTTCTATTAACTTTACCCCTTATCTTATTTAGCAGTAAGTGATAGAAAATGGAAACAACTAAAGAATACCCGCTTGATTCGATTTTGCCTGACTTTGCTATTGACCTATCTTCTATCCATGAGGCACAAAATGCTATAGGTGGTAAATGGAGTTTAAAATTGATTGTTGCTTTAGCCAAAGGACATAAGCGCTTTAACGAAATAAAAGAATATATCGGAAATATTTCACCTAGGGCTTTATCAAAAGAACTAAAAGTGCTGGAACGAAACGGGTTGATAACAAAAGGTGCCTGTAGGGAACGGCCAATATATACGGAGTATCAGCTAACGGCCATCGCGTATGAGCTAAAGGGCGTGATTGAAGAAATAAGTAATTGGGGTAGATGTTTCCGAGCAAGAAAATTGAATCAACTTAACAAATGATAAAATACTTATCTTTCGGATTGATAGGTGGCGTTTTGCTTGGAATAATCGGGTGTACCTACACAGAAAAAGAACGACAGGAAAATCAGGAGACCATATCTATATCGGGTGCTTTTGCGCTTTATCCGATGCTCATACAGTGGAGTGAAGATTTTAAAGAAAATCATCCAAACGTACGTTTCAATATTTCAGCGGGAGGTGCCGGTAAAGGAATCGCCGACGTATTATCCGATATGGTAGATATCGGTATGGTGTCGCGTGATATTCATCCGGAGGAGTTCGAGAAGGGCGCTTTTCTAGTCAACGTAGCAAATGATGCCGTCGTGGCAACTTGTAATGCCAACAACCCTGCGGCAGAACAGATTGTAAAGCGTGGATTAACAAAAGAGGAATTTATTGATGTTTTTTTGAAAGCAAAAATCACCCGTTGGAATCAGTTAGCAGGTATTGACAATGACTACGACATGCACGTGTATGTTCGATCTGATGCAGCCGGTGCTGCGGAAACATGGGCGAAATTTCTTGACGCTTCCCAAGAGGATCTGTTGGGAATAGGTGTGTTTGGTGATCCGGGCCAGGCTCAAGCGATTATGCGAGATCCATTATCGATTGGTTTCAGTAACTTGAATTACGTTTATAGTTTAAAAGATCGAAAGCCGCAGCAGAATGTGCAAATCATTCCTATTGATTGGAACAAAAATGGACAAATTGACCCTTATGAGTATTATTATCAAAATCTTGATAGTTTAAATCAAGCAATCGGTGACGGTCGTTACCCTTCCCCGCCAGCAAGAACACTTGGCCTCTTATTCCATGGCAAACCAAAAAACAAAATACTCATATCCTTCTTAGAATATATTCTTTCAGCAAAGGGGCAGGCTCGCTTACCTGAGAATGGCTACGTGAGTTTGAATAAAGAATTAACGGCTCAGGAATTAGCAAAAATAAAATGAAAATACGTTTGTTCAAGGATAAAGTAATTAGTGGAGCGATGCTCGTTTTCTCCATTTTATCCGTATCAATGGTTTTGTTGATAGGTGTTGGACTTTATTGGCGCTCTTTGCCTATTTTACAAGACTATTCCATCTGGGAGTTAATAAGTTCGAATGTATGGCGTCCCCTAAAAGGATCCTTCGGGTTTTACCCTTTCATTATGGGGACATTGTGGGTGACGGGCATGTCTATAGCGATTGCTATTCCATTATGTTTGCTTACTGCGATCTATGTCTCTGAATATGCGCCCAATCGGTTTAAGAATTTCTTTTTACCTATGATCAACATGTTGGCTGGTATTCCACCGGTTATATACGGTGTATGGGGAGTGCTATTTGTTGTGCCTTTAGTCCAAAAGTATGTTGCCCCTTTTTTTGTTGATTTCTCAACCGGTTTTACGGTTTTAGCCGGCGGGATCGTATTGGCTGTTATGATATTTCCGCTAATTGTAAGTATTATAGTTGAGGTTTTGCAAACCATTCCGAAGGAACTGCGGGAGGCATCGCTTTCATTGGGTGCTACGAAGTGGGAGACCATCAAAAAGGTAGTTTTAAGGAAGGCGATGCCGGGAATCATAGCCGCCATCGTGCTGGCTGTATCCAGGGCATTTGGCGAAACAATAGCCGTTTTGATGGTTTGCGGCAATGTACCCATTGCGCCGCAGTCGATCTTTGACCCGGCTTATCCTTTGCCGGCCTTATTAGCTAATAACTTTGGCGAAATGATGTCGGTTCCTTTGTACGATGCTGCGCTTATGTTTTCAGCCTTGGCTCTATTCGTCATTATTTTGATCTTTAATATAATTTCCAGGTTAATCCTCCAAAAAATAAGCGTTCGAAATGCGTAGAAGAAAAATAGAAGAACTTATCTTTAAGGGTCTCATGATAGGCTCGACTATTTTGGTAGGGCTATCGCTCTTTTTAATCATTGGCACGGTTATTATAAAAGGCTTGCCTTTTTTAAGTTTAGATATGTTAACAAAAACCCCGAATGGTGGCTATTATTTTGGACGATCGGGCGGCGTCCTGAACGCAATAATCGGCTCGATATACGTCGCCGGTGGCGCAACATTGCTAGGTATGCTCATCAGCTTACCTGTGGCAATTTACTTAAATATCTATCTAAAAAAAGAAAATCGTTTTGCACGTTTTGCCAAACTTTCCTTTGATGTCTTGTTCGGGATCCCATCCATTGTTTATGGTGCCTTTGCTTTCAGTTTGATGGTTTATCTAGGAGTTAGGGCCTCCTTATTGGGCGGCGTCATTGCAGTGGCTTTATTGGTTATTCCTATAATGGTAAGAACCTTGGACGAAGTGATTATTCATGTGCCTAAGGAATTAAAAGAGGCTGTGCTGTCTTTAGGAGCAACGCGTTGGGAGATGGCAAAAATTTATTTTCGACAAATTAAAGCCGGTATCTTAACAGCTGTTTTATTGGCTTTCGGAAGAGGCGTAGGAGATGTCGCCGCTGTTATGTTTACTGCAGGTTTCAGCGATAACATTCCCACTTCACTGAACGAGCCGGCGGCAACCTTACCTTTGGCCATATTTTTTCAATTGGGTAGCCCGATTCCGGAAGTACAAGGCAGGGCCTACGCTTCTGCATTCATTTTATCCATTTTCATTTTAATTATTGTGGTTTTAAGCACGTTGCTTACTAATAAAAGACGCAAAAAGTCATGACGCAAACCCCTCATATCAGTGTAAAAGATTTAAATGTACACATCAGTGGTAATCACTTGTTAAAAAACATCAACATAAATATTCCTGATAAAAGCGTCACCTCTATCATAGGCCCTTCAGGTTGCGGTAAAACAACCTTATTGAAAAGCCTTAATCGGTTGCTGGACGATATCCCGGAAGTAAATATAAGCGGAAGTGTGTTAGTGGACGGAGAAGATATTTACGGACCAAAAACGGAAGTTACCCACATACGAAAAAAAATGGGACTACTCGCGCAAAGGCCATTTCCATTACCGATGTCAATTTATGATAATATCGCCTATGGCCCACGTATACATGGTTTAAAAAATAAGAAAGAGTTGAATGTCTTAGTGGAACATTACCTACAAGCAGTTGGGCTTTGGGAAGAAGTGAAGCATCGTCTCCATACGTCTGCCAGTGCCCTGTCTATTGGGCAACAACAACGATTATGCCTCGCTAGGGGACTTGCTGTTGAACCGGAGATTATTTTGGGGGATGAATCAACCTCTGCACTCGATCCAATTTCTACGAAGACAATCGAGGATTTACTCATCAAGCTGAAAGAAAACTATACCATCGTACTTGTTACTCATATTTTACGTCAGGCCAGAAGGGTGTCCGACTTTATTGTCTTCGTATATATGGGGGAAATTATCGAATTCGGGCCAACGGAAGAAGTGCTGTTGAACCCAAAAGAAGCATTGACTAAAGATTATGTAAAAGGTTTTATAAGCTAACAAAAAAGGGAACGGAAACCATTCCCTTAGGATTTAAAGAGTTGGCTATCAATTTGGCGTTGCACCAATCTCTTTTGTAACTAAACCCAACACAAAGCTAGCTAAAAAAGCTTGTAGATACAAGCTTTCCAATAGACGCGTTGTGACGTTTGTGACAAAACGCTTGCTAATCATGATCACCTAAAACATATTAGCATGGCTAAAAATGCATTTTTTTTATTGCATGTTTATAGAATTTCCAAAATAATCATCTATCTTTAGGGGCTAACAACCAACATGTCTAATACGGAATATATATAAATCGGAATAAAACTTTTGTGTGCGTTTCGTTGAAGGCATTAACGATAAACTAAACTACGTTTAATGAAACATTTTGAAATTCAGGAGCAGGACCAAGTGTATGATGCAATTGTAGTTGGCTCCGGCGCCGGCGGTGGCATGGCGGGATACGTTCTAGCGAATGCGGGACTTAAAGTTTTAATGTTGGAGGCGGGTCCCTTTTTTGACCCAGCTAAAGATGCTTTGCAACTTAGATGGCCGTGGGAATCACCTAGACGCGGCGCATCCACGGTAAGGCCCTTTGGCGACTTTGACGCCGCTTACGGAGGATGGCAGCTGGAAGGTGAACCGTACTTTACGGTTGACGGAACTGATTTCCAATGGTTTAGGGCGCGTATGCTTGGTGGAAGAACAAACCATTGGGGACGTATCTCTCTTCGAATGGGACCAGCTGATTTCAAGCCTACCGACGGTGTGACTGACGAATGGCCCATTACTTACGAGGAGGTAAAGCCGTTTTATGATAAAGTGGATCGACTGATTGGTATTTATGGTACAGTTGAAGGGCTACCAAATGAACCCGATGGTATTTTTCTGAAACCACCAAAACCCCGTTTAAATGAGTTGTTTATTAAACGAGGCGCAAAAAAAGCCGGTGTCACTGTTATTCCAGGCAGAGGCTCCGTATTGACGGAGGCGCTTCCTGGGATGAAGGGGCGTGGAACATGTTTTTATTGCGGACAATGTGGGCGTAGCTGTAAAGTTTATGGCGATTTCTCTTCGTCTTCCTGTTTGGTAATTCCGGCAATGAAAACCAATAATTTGAAGGTGATCGATAACGCGATGGTACGTGAAGTACTCACCAATGACGAGGGTTTGGCTACCGGTGTCTCTTATGTGAATACGGTAGATTTGAAAGAATATAGCGTACGGGGTAAATTGGTGATATTAGGCGCCAGTGCTTGTGAGTCTGCCCGGCTTTTACTGAATTCAAAATCGAAGGCTCATCCCGGCGGACTGGGTAATAGCAGCGGATTAGTAGGAAGGTATTTACATGATTCGACAGGTTCAAGCATGTCGGGCTTTATTCCGGAATTAATGGAGAGAAAGCGCTATAATGAAGACGGAACAGGCAGTGTACATATTTATTCACCATGGTGGCTCGATAACAAAAAATTGGACTTTCCGCGTGGGTATCACATAGAGTATGGCGGCGGCTTACACATGCCTTCTTATGGTTTTCTGGATTGGGTTCCGTCGGTGAATGGAAAGGTACCTGATAAACATGGTAAAACGAAGGAACAAGGTGGTTATGGTGTTTCATTAAAGAATGATTATAGGCGCTTTTATGGTGCAAATGTAGGAATGGCAGGACGAGGTACTGCCTTAGCACATAAAGATAATTACTGCGAAATCGATCCGAATAAAGTGGATAAGTTCGGCATTCCGGTATTAAGGTTCCATTATAAATGGGGTAGGGAAGAAGTGGCTCAGGCCAAGCACATGCAGGAAACTTTCCAATCTATTATGCACGAAATGGGTGCGATCATAACATCTCCTACCTATGGCGCAGATACATCTTATGGTTTAGAAGCGCCGGGAAAAATCATTCATGAAGGAGGTACGGTTCGTATGGGTGACGATCCAAAGAAATCGGTGTTAAATAAATGGTGCCAATCACATGATTGCAAAAATTTATTTGTAGTAGATGCCGCACCTTTTGTACAACAGGGAGATAAAAATCTTACCTGGACGATTTTGGCACTGTCTATGCGAACGGCAGAACATATTTTAGAACAAAGAAGTAAACTTAATATTTAACGACAATGAACAGGAGAGAGTCGATTAAAGCGATAGGGCTTACTACGGTGGGTACAGGCCTTTTGTTAGAATCATGTAGACAAGGAGATGCTAACAAAACGGTGGAAGAGTCTGTACAAAATTCAGGTAAATTACCTGGTGTGCAGGAATTCGAACATGCCCGTAACACGGAACTAAGTAAGGAGCGTTTTTTTTCGGAACACGAAATGGCCACTATTACGGTGCTTGCAGATATTATTATCCCTAAAGACGATTTTTCTGAAAGTGCTTCAAAGGCCGGCGTACCGGCTTTTATCGAGTTCATGGTAAAAGACATTCCTGACTACAAATTACCCATGCGGGGAGGTTTAAAATGGCTGGACGTGCAGTGTTTAAAGCGTTTTAATAAGCCTTTCGTTGAATGCAGTGAAAGGGATCAGCTAACGCTGATAGATGAAATAGCCTATCCGCTGAAGGCAAGACCCGAAATGCAGCAGGGGGTGGCTTTTTTTAGTTTAATGCGAAATCTCACCGCTTCCGGTTTTTTTACCAGTGAAATTGGGGTGAAGGATATTGGTTATGTCGGTAACCGCCCCGGGCCGTGGGATGGAGTCCCGGAAGATGTATGGCGGCAATATGGTTTTACCGGTAACGACTAAATTGTTTAATGTCCTTATACTTCGTTACATTCAATGGTAACCGTTGTACCAGCTCCTATTTCTGAATGGAAATCCATCGTTCCATTCAGAAATTCAACCCTGGATTCTATATTTGTTAAACCCGCTCCCTTACCGGCTGCTAATAAAGCTTTCACATCGAAGCCGTTTCCATCATCTTCCACAATAAGTGTTACAGACTGCTCGATCTGCTGTAGTTGAACCAGGATAAGAGATGAATGTGCATGCTTTACTGCGTTATTTACCAGTTCTTGCATGATTCTGTACAGTACCAATTGCCTGGAGGCTTCCATTTTATTGGTGTAGTGATAGATTTGACACTGGATGTTAATACCGGAAGATTTCAATTTTTGGCAATATTCACGTATGGCTTCTCCCAGTCCGTAACGCATGAGTATCTCAGGCATCATACTGTGAGCAATTCGTCTGAGCTCTCCAATCGCTCCGTCCAAATGCTGTAAAGTTCTATTCATTAGCTGTTGTTGACTATCGTTTTTTAAAAGTTGCATGAAACCTGCCAATTCTATTTTTACTCCTGATAATAATCCGCCTAAACCATCATGTAAATCACGTGCTAACCTGCTCCGTTCTTGCTCCTGGCCATCGAGCATGGCGGATAAAAGGGAAATGCGATGTTCCTGCCTGATTTTATTTACTTCCATTTGGTGCAATTTATCCTGTTGCTTCATGGCCTTCACCCGCTGCTTATAGGCATAAAAAAGAAAGAGGAGCGTTAAAAAGCTTGTCAGACTGAATGCGATGTAAATGCGATTCAGCTTCTGGTTAAATTGAACTTGCTGCTGTAATACCAGGAGTGCCTTTTCTTTTTTTCCTGCCTCATATTGAGCGTCTAAACGTTTACCCAAGCTCATTTTTTCCGTATTGAATAATGTAGTGTAGGCATCCACATAAAGTTTGTAATTGCGAAGAGCGCCATTTAAATCTCCTTGCTTTTCCTTCATGACGGCAAGGCGGTAGAAAATTTTTGCTTCAATTTCATTATTAACAGTAGGGTCTCGATGAAGTGCCATTATTGCGTTTCCCATCAGCATCTCGGCCTCAGTCAAATTGCCTTTTTCAATTTGTTGTTTCGCTAACATGACGTAGCTGTCTGCAAGCACTGTGTTTTCTTTGCTGAATTGAGCTTCTTCAATAGCGATTTCCAGGTAATAACGAGCAGAATCGTGTGAACTTTCCGGAAAATATTGCTCGTAAATAGCGGCAATATTTTTGGCTAATGCGGCAATTTCAGTAACATGAATAATACGATCTTTGTTCCTTTTTGCCAAAGAGAAAGCCGCTTTATTTCGTACAAGCGCAGAGTCCAACAATTGTTTTCGGATCGTGTTGGCTTCATAGTGCGCCATAAAGTTATTGGCTGTACATCGATACGCAGCAATTAACTTATCGAGATCTTTACTCCTTTCAGCGCTATAACGCGCTATTCGCGCGTATTTGTCTTGATTGGGAAGATCAGACCATTGGCCATAAATGGTGGAAATTGTTGTATAAAGGTTGCTTTCATAGGAATAATCATGATCCCCGTCGAAGTCTTTGGCAGCAAGCAATAAACTGGCAATGGCTTCATGCGGCTCATTTTGCGCAAGCTGAATTGTCCCTTTGGAGAGCTGGACTAAGGCTTTGCTCCGTTTGTTCGCTGATCTTTTTGCATAAAATTGGGCGCTATCTAAACTTGACAAGGCGAGCTGTATATTTCCATCGTTGCTATGCTGCATGGCAAGAAGCGCGTATAAGCTCGTGGTTTGATCAATATTATCAAGCCGTTTTGATAATTTTAGTGCTTTATCTAGTAACTCGAAGGCTAACCTGGGATCTCTTCTATAATATAAAAATTCAGCTAACCGAGCCATTGTTTCTAATCGATCTTGGCTAGATAGCTCTTTTCGGTCTAAAACCAATCGCAAAGAGTCTTCCGATAAATGGGCATAAGAAGTATTGAATGCTATTGAAAGCAATAAACATAAAGTAAAGGTGAACCGCACATGTTGAAATAAATGTAAGCCTGTGTTGATGCTGATAAATAATAGCTTACCAGGTATTCGATAAAGGATACGGTTTGAGATGGTAATCGTGCGGGAAATGCGTTGCATGATCAAAGATACGTAAGATTCAAAGGCTGTCAATCCCCGTTTCCGGGGGTTTTGAAGCAAAGATGTTTTTGGATTACCGGTGTTGATCGAATTGAAACGGCGTTCGGTCAACTTTTTTGTCGATCTGCAGTTCCTTCGTTGTCATGACCAAGCGTTGAGAACCGGTGGGTTTTTCAAAAGCAAGGACCAGTGCCCCTGGGGCAGCATGATTTTTCCTCGAAGGCAGCTCGCTAAATCCCCATTCCCTCCCGTTAGACCATATTCTTTCCATACTGGAGTCGGGATAAGTCCATTCGACATAAGGTTGTTTAAGCAGTACACCCCGTCCTGTCAGCTGTACGTCTGTCGGTATGTTCTCCTCTTCCTCGGTTGAAGGTTTTATTGGGAGCGCTTTGAAGTGTAACAAAAAAGCTTCCGGAATTCCCGCTTCCTGATCAATCATTTTCTGGTTTTCCAGATTGTATTTAACCGAACGATTTGGTGTTTGTATACTTAAAGTGCCCGTATAAGTAAGTGAAAAAATACATTGTCCTGGATTGCTTGCCGGGCCTTGAAAACTAAAGCCCCAAGATTCTTCACGGGCGCCTATCGTGTCGGCTGTTATGAGTAGTTGGTTACGGCGAACCCCAATCTTTTTAAATTCTTCGTCGGTGAGCGCTGTTACAGCTAATCCGGTAGATTTGGCAAGACTTAAGGCCTGCAAGTAGCTTTTTTTTATGATGTTGGTATCTCGAAGATACACTTCTGTCTGCTGATCAACATATATTTCAGGCATCTCTTTTCCACTACAGCCAAACAGTATGCTGATTATGAGGATTCTAAGCCATCTGATTTGGCTTTTATGGGTCAATGGATAGTATGTAGAAAGCCTTTCGTGTTTTTTCACACCGACAAATAAAAGCTAAATATAAATATTGTCTGAGGCTTGCCCAAATTATTTATCAATCGCCGTGAAGTACGAATGAAGAATAAACGCATGGGCTGATGTTTGAATAAGGAGCATACTGAGATAAGTATCAATGCTTATCTCAGTATGTAAAGCATCCGATAACATTATCAAAATGTGAATCGCACAAAAGGAACGGGAAAAAAACCTTGCTGGTAGACGTTGATAACATTAAGCTGTTGAGCATTCCACTCCTGGCGAAAAATATTCTTATTATCGGTTACATTTTGCAGGTCGAGAGCGAGTTCCATAGTTGCCCGCGTGAATTCTTTGCGATAGGAGACTTTTACATCTGCCCGGAAATAAGCAGGCTGCTGTAAAGAATATGCCCTTGTTTCCTCGTACTGAATTTCGCCGTCGATAACAGAAGAAGCGATGTCTACCGGCGATAAATAACGTCCACCCACCCGAGAAACCTTTACGCTTAAACCGAATATGTTTTCCTGTTTTCCTACTTTCCATTCCTTACCCCCCAATAAGTTAAAAACATTTTTCATGTTAAAGGCAGTGTTGCGCCATATGCCATCACTTCCCTGATACCTAGAACTGAAAAAGGATCCGGTTAGCAAGTAATAAAAGCCTTTATTGAAAAGACGTTCCAGGGTGATGTCTAAGCCATAATTTCTTCCAATTCCTTCATTTATCAGGTTATCGCGCAAAACAGGAATGGTTTCGGCGCCAAGATTTAATGTTGAAAAAGAGCTCGGAGCTTTCGTGACCGGAACATCAAATAGCCGCTGAAAATACAGTTCTGTTTTAAGATGGGTATTGGAACGTATGTTCCAATTATGTGATAAAATAAATTGGTGACTGCGTATAAACCCCAACGATTCATTAGTATATCGATTGCCTGCCGCCGTTGTCGTAACTGTAGCATAGGTGAGAATATTGTCCATTTGACTGTGTAGGCCGTATGCAAAGCCAAAAACATGGGATCCTAAGCCCTCGTATTTAACGCCGATTCTAGGTTCTAAACTATTCGTTTGTGAAAGGCTTAAGTACTGATAATGCAAACCGGAGACCATACTAAAATGATCTGTCATTCTGAATTTCCACTGAGTAAAGGCTTGCATTAAGCCAAAGTCACCATTCCGATTGTTCAGTATCATTTCACTTATTCCATGTCGCATCCTCCTGTTAAAAAGAGTGTAATTGGTGAAATCCTCTGTGATACCCGCTACCAAGCTATGCTTTGCATTGAATTTATGATGGAGGTGAAGAACGCCGGAGAATTTGTTTATTTTAAAACGCCAATGCCAGTCAGGTATCGTTTGGTTGATGTTTTCTTGATTAACCGAATCTCGATCAAATTGCTCGTTCGTACGGCTATAACCCAGAATAAAGTTGATAGCGGTTTTTTTGTTCAGTTGGTATTTATAACTTAATCCGCTTATGCTGGTCTGATAACGGGGATAACGGTTACTATATTCGTTGCCATAGGATTGACCTTCGGGATCATATTCGCTTGCCAAAATATCCATGCTGCTTCTTCCCCAAATGCCAAATAAGGAAAGATTACCATGCTTCCCGATACGACTGTTAATTTTATAGTTTAAATCCATATATTCAGGAGTGGCTCCGCCGGTGCCAAACTCAATACCTAAATTCTGAAAAAGCGATAAGGTGGAATAGCGGGCATTTATCAAATAGCTCGCCCCCTTACTGTTGCCTATAGGGCCTTCTGCTCCACCTTCGAAGCCATTGAACCCCATCTGCGTTACAAACTCGTGTTTCTCACTATTTCCGTTGCGAAGTTTTAGATCAAACACACCGGATAATGCGTTGCCATATTGGGCAGGAAAAGCCCCTGTCATAAAATCAGATTGATCAATCAAATTGCTGTTCAGCATACTAACGGAGCCTCCCATGCTATTAAGAGAACCAAAATGATTTGGATTTGGTATATTAAGCCCCTCCAATTGCCATAGCATAGCATTTGGAGAGTTTCCTCGGATGATGATGTCATTTCGAGTATCATTGGTAGAAACAACACCTGCAAAATTAGTAGCCATTCGCGCGGGATCGCCTAATGAACCTGCGTAACGTTTCGTCTCATCCATATTAAAAGTTCTGGCGCTCACACTTAACATATCGTTGTTAACCTTACGTCCCCCGCTATTTTCATTAACTGTGATCTCGACGACGTCCAAATTCATTAAACTTTCACGCAAACTGATTGTTAAGTCCACTTCCTTGCCTGCTGTTACAATAATGTTATTTAATGAAAGAGGTTCATAGCCAACAGCGGTTATAATGAATCGCTGTCTGCCAAGCGGAATGTCCGTTAATTTGAAATTACCAGAGGAATCACTTAGGGTGGTTTTGGAAAGGTTAGAAGCAAGTCGAATCGTAACACCTTGCAATGATTGCTTAGAAGCCTCGTCGCTAACATTGCCTTTAACAATTTGAGTTACTTGTTGAGCCTTGGTCTGTACAAGGTAAAATGTGATGAATAGGAAAAAAACGATTTTCATATATGCCTTTTTTTACAAAAAAAATGGCATTTTCGGATCTTTTTGTTGATCGAAGTCAATAAACGATTGCTTATAGTGCGTAGTTTTCACATTATCCGCTTCCGAATCCTACTCAGGGCTTCCGGTGTAATGCCTAGGTAAGATGCAATGTGGTATTGAGGTATGCGTTGTATAACCTGCGGCTTCGCTTTAATAAGGTTTAGATAACGTTCTTCAGGCTTTTCAGCTAATAAAGACGCGTTTCTTGTTGTCAGTCTCAAAAATTGAGCTTCGGCAATTAGTCGACCCGCTCGTTCAAACACCGGATGCTTCTCATACATTAACTGTAAACCGTTGTAGTGTAATTGAAACAAAATACAGTCTTCAATTGCCTCGATACCATATAGAGCGGGTTTACGTGTCAGAAAACTTTCATAGTCGCCTGTGTACTCATTTTCGAAGAAGAAATTATAAACACATTTTTTATTATCCAGATGGTTATAAACCATTACTGCTCCTTTTTGAATAAAAGATACAATGTTGTTTGTTTTTCCTTCTTCACTGATTATGTCGCCCTTCTTGTAGTGTTTGACTTGTTGAAGGCTAACAAAACTATTCCAGGTTTCATCATCTAATTTAGGTATTAGTTTATGAAAAAATATTCTTAAGGTGTCATACATAGCTTTTTTATTTGCAACCGGCAAAATAATCATTGTGCCATAGAATGCATAAAGAAGTTTAAAAAAGGTCTCCCATAACAATTGTCATCATCATCTTCCTGCCGGGGTGAATGCTATTGGTGTTTGTGAGCAAGATTTTTGATTCAGCGCAATTGCCTTCAAACCAATAGTATATCGATTTATTTCACTTCGTACGAATGACTCATCGTACATTCTTTTGTAAAATAATAGCCATGTTAATAATAAAGCGATGAGGAATTCGAACAAATCCGCTAACTTGCTTGTATTTAATAATAGTATGATGAAATATTTAATGCTCTTTTGTTTTATTTTTACTTTATATGGGGAGAGCTATGCTCAGTCACCATCGACTATAAATCAACAATTAAATAAAATAACAAAAATGACATCTATTACATTAAAGGGCAATGCCGTACATACGGTTGGTACATTACCTTCCGTTGGGAGCGAAGCAAAAAACTTCAGGCTGACCGCTATTGACTTATCTGAAAAGACGCTGGACGACTTCAAAGGAAAATACGTAATCCTCAATATTTTTCCCAGCGTTAATACCGGTGTTTGTGCAGCGTCTGTACGTAAATTTAACGAAGACGCAGCTAATCTACCCAACACGACCGTGTTATGTATATCTAAAGATTTACCTTTTGCTCAAGCACAGTTTTGCGGGGCCGAGGGGATAAAAAATGTTGTTATGTTGTCCGATTTCCGTTCAAATTTCGGTGAGGAGTACGGTGTTGAAATTGCAGACAGCCAAATGAGAGGTTTACTAAGTCGCGCCGTAGTAGTAATTGATCCTCAGGGCAAAATCATTTATGAAGAACAGGTGCCCGAAATTGCTCAAGAACCAAATTATCAGGCCGCTTTGAAAGTTATCCAATAACATAGGATTTACTGGGTCCAATAAAAGTGAATTTAAAGTGAAAGCCGGTTACTTGTTAACCGGCTTATTACGTTAAAAATAAAAGAGGCTTAAAAATACAAAGATGAAAATAGCTACATACAATGTAAATGGTGTTAATGGCCGATTGCCCGTATTGCTTCGTTGGTTGGAAGAGGCGAAGCCCGATGTCGTTTGCTTGCAGGAGTTAAAAGCCCCTCAGGAAAAATTTCCCGAACAGGCAATCCGAGAAGCTGGTTATAATGTTATATGGCATGGCCAGAAAAGCTGGAATGGCGTGGCCATCCTCGCTCGACATCTAGATATAATAGAGTTTGGACGTGTACTTCCGGGAGATCCGGAGGATACACATAGCCGATATATCGAAGCAAGTATCAATAACATTCATATAGGATGTCTCTATTTGCCAAACGGTAATCCGGTTCCCGGACCTAAGTTTGACTATAAGCTCAAGTGGCTTCAGCGTTTAGCCAATCACGCACAGGAGTTATTGAATAAGAATATTCCTGTGATATTAACGGGCGACTATAATGTGATCCCCACCGAACTCGATGTATACAAACCGGAACGTTGGGTAGACGATGCATTATTTCGGCCGGAGGTGCGTATGGCTTTCTCCGATTTAATGACGCAAGGATGGACGGATGCAATTCGACAATTATATCCCAACGAGCGGATTTACACTTTTTGGGATTATTTCCGTAATGCATATGGCCGCGACGCCGGCTTACGTATTGATCACTTTTTGCTCAGCCCACAACTGGTTGAAAAACTGGTTGCAGCCGGAGTGGATCGTTATGTGCGTGGGTGGGAAAAAACAAGCGATCATGCCCCGGTTTGGATAGAATTGCGTGATCTACCGTAAGCAAATATGGAAATCGCTACGAATCGCCGACACAGGAGCTGTAGAATTAGTTGACTTTTTTCATTAAAAGTATTAATTTTAGGGTAATTATGCATGTTGCTATATTGTCTTAGCCGATCCTTTGCTTATCAAGCCCCATACTTTTTGTTTGCCAATTACAAAACTAAGTTACGTTATGAAAACAGTTAAGTATATTCTTGAAAATAAGGCTAAATCCATCGTGTCGGTATCTCCCAATGATTCCGTTTTGGGGGCTTTACGAATTATGATGGAAAAAAACATTAGCGCATTGTTGGTCGTTGATCAAGGTGTGTTACTCGGTATCTTTACGGAAAGGGATTACGCCCGAAAAATTATTCTCAAAGGCAGGGCCTCCGCAAATACTGCCATTCATGAGGTAATGACATCAAATCCACATACCGTTGGACCGAATCATTCCATTGATCATTGCATGCAGCTTATGACTGATCGGCACTTCAGGCACCTGCCGATAGTAGAAAACGGTAACTTGATAGGGATTATATCAATAGGCGATCTTGTTAAATATATTATTGAAGATCAGAAGCAAACTATCAGCCACTTGGAGAGTTACATTAATAGTTAAGAAAAGAATTAGAATAAAAAAGCTAAGTAGGCCAACTAATGAAAACTCACTAAATGACTCAAAAATCACCTTTAATCAGTATTCTTTTAAATGCATATAAGATAGGGGAGGCGGAAAATCTCTGCTGTACACGTCTTTGATACTCTTGGATAAATAAGGTTTTGATATCGTCAGTAAAACGTTCGAAATAAGGTATTAATGCAGATCCTGAGATGAATTCGAGGAGCTCATTGCTGTTGTGGACTATTAAAGGATAAACTTTCTGAATAATATTCATTTCTTTACAACCATTTTCGAATAAGATTTGGGCATATTCATCTATACTCAATATAGGAGAGATCTTTTTCCATCCCTTTAATGCGCTTGAAAACGGCTCTTCCTGAACCATATCCAATAACATTTGATTCAGCACATTCTCCTTTTGAGAAGGCATTTGAATAGCCAGCTGTCCATCGGATTTCAGAATAGAAATCATTTTCGGTATTAAACGGGCGTGATCGTCAATCCATTGGATTGCCGCGTTGGAAAACACTAGGTCCCATTGACTTGGTTCGTTTAGTTGTTCTTCGATTGTCTTTCGCTCAAAAGAAACACGTTCGTTTTGGTAGTGTTTAGATTCTTCCAGCATTTCTGACGATGAATCTATTCCTAATACGCTTTCAGCGTTTTGGAGTTCTTCAGAAAGCATTTTGGTTAATTCACCGGTGCCGCATCCTAAATCAAGAACGGTCATTCCCTGCTTTGAATTAATGAGTGCTAAAAGATCATAAAAAGGTGCATACCTTTCCTTTTTAAATCTGTTATAGAGAGCCGGATTCCATGCCATAGTTTTTGATTTTATTCATAAAGGTAAAATTTATCCAAATGAAATACGATAAAATGGAGACCAATTAGAAGACGTCGTTCGAATGGAGGTTCAATCCGGCCAGTTTAATAAAAAGACAGTCGGTATAATAAAAGCTTTTTCTTTGTTACAAAACATTATAAATTGTTTGAAATCAGATATTTTGTGTTGTTTTATAAACTTTTAATATAGGTTATATTCTAGTCTTTACAAAAAAATGCCGGGAAGAGGAGATTCCCTAATGCGCGCTAAGCCATGTGTTCCCTAAATAGGTGATTATGCAGTTTCTAGCTTTATGTATTATTTTATTAATGTCAACTAATCTTTGCTAGTATTATGTATAAAAAGTTTATATAGATCATATTATTTATTTGATAACTAATGGTATATTTTTTATTTCTATTTATTTGGTATGCTCTGGTCTGCCTCATTTTGAGCCGTAACACCTATGGTTTCAAGAAATCATGCCATCGAATCGGTAAATTATACCATTAGCTCCGTAAATCACACCACCGGTTATAAAGTGCGTTGTTTAGTTTTGGCAAATGAAGGATAAAGATGTCCCTCAGGTTGTAAAAAGAAATATGGAAAATTCGAAAGAAATCAGTGAGTGGAGCGCTGCGCTAGAAGCGAAATGTCCACGTTGTCGTACAGGCGCCATGTTTACCGGGAAAGCTTACGGGCTTAAAATTCAAAAAATGAATGAAAACTGTCCACATTGCGGTTTGAAGTTTGAGCGCGAGCCTGGTTATTTTTATGTTGCTATGTTTGTGAGCTATGCCATGAACGTGGCCGAGTTAATCGCCGCCTGTGTAGGCACCTATTTACTAACCGGTAATTTGGAGTCACCCTGGCTGTATTTAGGTGCAGCACTTGCAGCAGCGCTTTTGCTTTCGCCATTAAATTATCGATATTCGCGTGTCATCTTGCTGTTCTGGTTAACCCCGGGACTACGTTATATACCCGATTTTGTTCAACAGCAGAAGAAATAATTTGTGGAAGTATTATTTATGCATTATGACTGACGAATAAGCGATACCTTTGTGAGGCATATGAAGGCTTTCCCTGTTTATGATATTATTGGTTTGGGGGTTACGCAGAATGATGTTTTAGTTAAGCCGTTTGCTCCCTACATCCTGGAACATCAGAAGTTGTTGGTTCCCCATCGACACGCTTTCTTTCATGTAGGTTATTTTAGACAAGGACAAGGTATTCATACAATCGATTTTGAACAGTTTCAGGTAAAGCCTTTTCAGATTTATTTTATGGTGCCGGGTCAAGTGCATCACTGGAATTTTGAAGGCGAGATAGAAGGATATGTACTGAATTTTTCCACCTCCTTTTTCCAGTCGTTTTTAATGCGGTCGGATTACCTTAACGATTTTACTTTTTTTAATGGAATAGCTAAGGATTCGGTCTTGGATATTCCCTTATCGCTTCAAGGAAAGATTGAAAAGATTTTTGAAGAAATGATTAGTCTTCGGGAAACTATTAATCCAATGAATCTAGATGCTTTACGCGTGAAAGCATTAGAACTATTTCTATGTATTGGTGCCTCTCATATAGGGAAAAGCCATGGTAGTTCTTTGGTTAATCAAACAGTCATTCGGAATTTTCAGCGGTTAATAGATCAGAACTTTCAAACTTTGCGATTGCCGAAAGAATATGCGGCACTTTTATATGTAACGCCCAATTACCTAAATGCACTTTGTTCAGATATGTTGGGTATATCAGCGGGTGAATTAATTAGAAATCGTATTGTGTTGGAAGCAAAACGTTTACTTGTTAATTTGGAACTCCCGATTTCCGCTATTGCGTACGAATTAAATTTCAACGATCCTTCCTATTTCACCAAGTTCTTTAAAAAATATGTCGGATTAACGCCTGAGGAGTTTAGAAAGCAGTTTTGAAGAATAACCGGCTTTATTTTTTTTGCTACCCAGCCGGTTTGCCATTGCTTTTCTACAGTAAGGTCTTTTGGGTTTATCAGTATTGCGTTTTGTTTATCGAAATTAAGTTATTGTTAATATATTTTTATCTTTTCTGTTTGTTTGTTGCCTTTATTTTATGATTTATTCTAAAATACAGGGTATTTCCCGTGTTTTTTGAAGGGTTTTCCTCTAGTTAATCACGGATTTGTCGCCTTTCTTTGTATAGAAATTGTTTTTACCGCTTAAAATTAAAAATATGGAAAAGCATTACGGTGAAATTATTGAAAGAACCATCCGTCGCAATGGCTATAGTATCAGCGAATTGTCGAGATTGATGAAAGTAAATAGAAGATCTATTTACAATTGGTTTAATCAGCCTAAATTTAAGCCTGAAATCATTTTCAAAATAGGCTGCGCTTTAAAACATGATTTTTCGAATGAGTTTCCTGAGCTTTTTTCTGCTGAGGAGTTTCAGAAAGTTTTTAATGATAGCAAGATGTTCCATATGCGATTTTTAGATGAGGAGCGTGAAAAGATAAACTATTGGAAGGACAAGTACATCAGTTTATTGGAAGAATATAACCATATTCTTGCGGCAAACAATATCCAGACGAGGACGATCTCGATTTCCGCATTATAGCAGCGGTTTTTATCAGTTGATCCGAAAACGTAGGTGCTTCCAAAGTTCGGAACTAATGTTTTGTTGGGATGACCTGTACGGTTATAGGTGTTTTATTAATGGAATTCCAATGCGTTCAGCTGGAAGATTGACTTTAGAAATTATTAAAACGGTATGATGGTTCTCTATAACACGGCCGATATGGATAGCCTACCGATTTACAATTATGTAATAGAGAAGGATCAGGAAGCAATTATTTTTTCGAAATTAGCTTCCTATGAATAAAGAATTGAATGAATTAAAAACTAAGCTGTATAAACGTTGCCATGAGATCGTGAACGAGCGTATTGATCATGCACAGCAAGGGATTTGCTATGCAAAAGATGCAGCAACGGATGATACAAAAAGTAGCGCGGGAGATAAATACGAAACTACGCGCGAAATGATGCAACAAGAAATCAATAGAAATGAACGTCAATTGGCAGAAGCAAACCGGTTAAAATATCAACTTGATGGTGTTTCTGTTGCGTTAGCGAGTGATATTGTTCAATTGGGAAGTTTGGTGCAAACCAATGATGGCTTATTTTTTTTGGCAATTGCCCTTGGGACAGTTGAACTTTCGCCCTATAGCTTTTTTGTTATCTCTCCTGTATCTCCTTTTGGACAGACGATGTTAGGAAAGCGTGTTGGGGAGTGCCTTACATTCAATAAGAGGTGTTATCAAATCTTAGCTATCGTATAAAGCCGGGTTATGCGATATTTGTACACTTAGTATAAAGTGCCTGGCAAATTCCAAACGTTGGGCCTTTTCTTTCAGATATGCTTAACAGCAGCTTCTTAACCTTGGTTCATTTTTTTTCCTACAATTTTTTTTATCCCATGGGTCTATTTTTCGGCACTTTTACGACCCATGCCATCATTTCAAAAAACACACGGTTATCCGACCCGATAACCGCTGAACTCCTTGTTTATTGATGAATGCAACAATAAATAATCTTTTCTAAATTAGCCGGCTGTATATAGAGAATATAAAAAACTTCGTCTGTTGTCCAATTTTTAAAGTTCAAATGTCTTCTCGTTAAAGCAGATAAATAGAAATAATGAAGACATGGCTTAGCTCCTTTGATGTCCATTTCAACAGTAGTTACGTAAACTTTATCTTTGAACCGATGAAGTCGAAAAAGAATTTTTTATTGTAAATCAAAAAACGAAAGTAATGAATGAGTTTTTATTAATATTCCGTAGATCCTTTATTGGCGAAGAGGCACCATCGCCCGAACAATTGCAGGCTAGTATAAAACCTTGGCAGGATTGGCTGGGGAATATCGCCGCACAAAATAAACTCGCTAGACCATTGCAACGTTGGGATGCCAAAGGAAAGGTGGTTACGAGTAGCAAAACCGTGATTAACGGACCTTATGCCGAAATCAAGGAATCCATTGGTGGCTTAATCATTATAAAAGCGTATGATTATGACGAAGCTACTGAGATCGCAAAAGATTGCCCCATCTTACAGATGGGGGGAAATGTAGAAATAAGGCTAGCTGTGCCGGCCGATTATCATGAATAAAGCTGCTTGACCGGACAATGCACAACAGCGAGCTTTTGCCACATTTATTTCGTACAGAGTACCGTAAGCTGGTTTCGGTACTCTGTTATCTGTTTGGTATAGAACATATAGAAATAGCGGAAGATATCGTAAGCGATACATTTCTTTCTGCCAGTGAATCATGGAGTATAAAAGGAATTCCTGATAATCCCACCGCATGGCTATACACGGTTGCTAAAAATAAAACAAAAAATCACCTAAAACGGAGTAACTTATTTGAGCAGAAATTATCACCTGATTTAAAGCACATTACCGATAAAGTTGAAGAACTGGAAATTGATTTATCAGAAAAAAACATTAGTGATAGCCAGCTGGCAATGATCTTTGCGGTCTGCAATCCTTGTATTTCAAGCGAGGCGCAAATTTCTTTAGCCCTCAATCTGTTATGTGGCTTTAGTGCACAAGAAATTGCAAACGCTTTTTTAACAAACAAAGAGGTAATCTATAAAAGAATTCAGCGAGCCAAAGAAAAGTTAAAAGATGAAAATATTAAGATTGAGCAACCTAAAATAACTGAAATTAATGCTCGATTGGATACCGTTTTAACGGCATTATACCTGTTGTTTTCAGAGGGTTATTATTCTATCTCTCATCACACCGTATTGCGTCGGGATCTCTGTGCTGAGGCTATGCGTTTAACCTATTTGTTGATGGAGAACCATCATACAGATAAACCCGCAGTAAGTGCTTTGTTATCACTTATGTGTTTCCACTCATCGAGATTTGACGCTCGTATTCGTCAAAACGGAATGATGATTTTGTATGACGATCAAGATGAGCAACTCTGGAACAAAGAGCTGATCGAAAAGGGGATTTATTATCTGAACCGAGCCTCCCAAGGTAGTCAACTAACCAAATATCACTTAGAAGCAGGTATTGCCTATTGGCACACGCATAAAGAAGATACAAAAGAAAAATGGGAGAATATTTTACAGTTATATAATCATTTACTCATTTTGGAATATTCACCCATAGCAGCCTTAAACCGAACCTATGCGTTGGCTAAAAGTAATGGAAAGGAAGAAGCTATTAAGGAGGCAGAAAAATTAAACCTTGCAGATAATCCTTTTTACTATTCATTACTGGGAAATCTGTATACGGGATTGGATAATCAAAAAGCAGTAGCTTATTATCGAACCGCGTTAGTCTACACGCAATCAGATGCTGACCAAAGCATTCTCAAAAAATATATTGAGCAGTTGTTACACAAAGTGGACCCTCTCACTAAGTAGCAATCTTTCTGTTTGTCAATCAAATTGTTCAATAGCGAACAATCCATCGTTCATTTTCGAACAGTGTAACCTAATATTTTATAATTTATTTAATTGATAATCAGTTGTTTATTGTTTTGGAACGATAATGTGAATTATTGGCATAAATGGTCATTGGGGCTAAAACATGGTTGATGATCTCGATCGTTCCAATGTGGAAAATAAGATTAACAATAAATAAAGAAAGTATGAAAACGTTAGTATTAAGTAGTCTAATAGCAATTGCAAGCGCTGGTAACGCACTTGCTAATCAAACGACAAGTGGCGCTCACGAGAATTTCAGAAGTGGGCCGGAATTAGTGATACCAGCCAAAATGATAGACGATCTGAAAAGTCAAATTGAATTTCATCAGCGAAACATTGATATTCTTTGGAACCAGTACGACCTCATGGTTGCCCGTATTCAAGGCAGTAAAGGAAACCGAATGGAACTCCAAAGTGATAAAGCCTATTTTATCAATGTGCATGAGCAAAATATCGGAAAGGGAATCGCAGTAGAAGAAAGTAAAAAGGCGATTGAAGAAATTGAAAAAAAATTTCAAAAGGAACTTGCTAAACGAGAAGCTTATGAAGCAAAAGAGATCGCTCGCATGCAACGTTCATTAAAGGAAGCGCTCACATTGGAACAAAGAAAAGTAGCGAGGCTGCGGAAGAAGAATGCCGACATAGCGAATCAAGAAGCGTTATCAAAATTACAAGAGTTGGATCGCTACTTTTCGCAATCAATTCAACGTATAGCCTATCTTCAGCAAAATCCCTACAAAATAAGTATAGCGGCTGACAAGTAATTTCCCTGTCGGAGGAGTCGTTGAATAATGTTGGCAAAGAAAGTTGCCCTAAAGTAATATGAAGCAATCTGTTAGTCAAGTTACAGGTTGCTTTTTTTGCTTGGA
Organism: Olivibacter sp. SA151; assembly: GCF_054130995.1. NCBI lineage: Bacteria > Pseudomonadati > Bacteroidota > Sphingobacteriia > Sphingobacteriales > Sphingobacteriaceae > Olivibacter > Olivibacter sp. SA151. Next base: position 2,167,111 of record NZ_CP096391.1, read on the forward strand.
AGGAAAATACTTATTTAAAGCTTGCTAAAGACACTTTTTTGTTTACCTTTGTATTGTTTGTAATCAATCTAATTAATAATAGTAAAAAATCAGGCGATTATGTACAGTACAGTTTTTATTTTACTTCTTATTGCCTTCTACCTTTTATATAATCTTTCTCAACGGGTTCCGAGTAAGAATAAACCGGCCCGGGCAATATACTTCAGAGAACGAATTATTTTAACACGAATGCTTAGCTTAATTTTGATCCTGGTGACATCGGTTTTGTTGATTAACCGATTAGGAATAGGGGCTGGTATTTTCTGTGCAATGCTGCTATTGATGGTGTGCGCCAGTTTTGTTGTGGTGTTGTCACCGTTACGTTATATTCGATGGCACCATTTACTTGCCATTTATTTTTTTTCCATTGTTCTTGAAACCTTTATCTTTTAGTCATGCCAGCTAATAAAAAATATTTAACTTCTTCACCGTGGCAAAGATGGATGAAAATCAGTGCGGGTTTTTTCGGTGGATACGGTGTTATGATCTCGTTCTTCTTAATGCTCGCTTGTTTTCTCGAAAAAAAGAATGTTATTGTAACTGGCGCCGTAGTAGGCTATGTGCTTTGGGCCTTACTATTGCTTTTCGCTTTCCTCTCGAGGTCGTGGTGGAAGCCGTGGATCATCTATTTAGCGTTAACCATCGTCTTTTTATTACCCTACCTACTAAAATAGCACGTTATGAATAACCGAAACTACAATATTTATTTCCATACCCACACGATAAGCGGCATTATCATAGCATCGCTATTATATGTTATTTTTTTCGCCGGTTCATTTTCTTTTTTTAAAGACGAGATCAGCGCTTGGCAAAGCGGCAAATCAGTAAATGAAAAACTATCTCACGGATTACCCTATCAACTACTCTTGGATTCCCTTGATTCAAAATACAATCTTGCAGGTAGGGATGTTAACTTTTACCTTTACCCCAACACGAGTCATTGCTATATAAATATAGCGCCTTCTAAGGACACGCTCCATAATCCTAAAGCAAAAGAGCGGGCTTATATAGGGTATGATTTTGCTGAGCGTAAGGAAAAAAGTTATGAAGAATCGTATGATATGGGCGAGTTTCTCTATCGTTTGCATTTTTTGGCCCAACTCAATCAGGCGATCCCCCTACGAATAGGATACCCCATTGGCTATCTGATTGCAGGTCTGGTGGCCTTTCTCTTCCTGTTTGCGTTAATTACGGGCTTATTGCTACACTGGGACAAGTTGGTTTCCAATTTTTATCTATTCAGACCCTGGTCTAAATGGAAGACCCTGTGGACAGATCTACACACAGTTTTGGGCGTAATCGGTTTTCCATTTCAATTCGTTTTTGCCCTTACCGGTATTATCTTAATCATTAATACCGTTTTTTTGGCACCCTTTAGCCAACTACTCTATAAAGGCGATATGGAAAAAGTATTTCAAGATTTGGAATATGCGACAGCTGCTGAAGCTACTTTCATCGGCAAGCCGTTAACGTCAACGCCCAATATTCAAGAATATATGGATCAAACACAGAAAAGATGGCCAGGTGCTTTCTTCAATCGTGTAGCTATTAAGAACTATGGCGATGAAAGTATGTTACTGTCGATCGAGTCAGAGGCAGATCGTAAACAAAGCTTTGCAGGAACCGGACAAATTACTTATGAATTGAAGACGGGGAAGGTCTTGACCCATCGTTCACCCTACGATACGCCAACCTACATTGCATCGGTTAAAAGCTTTATATATCGATTGCACTTTGGTGACTATGGGGGGTATTTTGTAAAACTTGTTAATTTTATTTTGGGAATAGCGGGTTGTGTGGTTATTATATCCGGTATCTTGATCTGGCTGGTTGCGCGCGACAAAAGCAGTGTCGCTTCTTATAAGAGAAAATTTAATTTTTGGTTGTCTAACGTTTTTTTAGCCATCTGTCTAACGATGTTCCCTGTAACCGCTTTTTCATTTGTCCTAATCAAGTTCATTGGTAACGTAAATCAAACCTTAATCTACCAAATTTACTTTTGCAGTTGGCTGGTAATTAGCCTATATTATATTCTTAGAAGAAATCTCAGGCGTACTAATGCAGAGACTTTACTTTTAGGCGGTATATTAGCTTTGCTGGTTCCTGTTGTTAACGGCGTTTTTTCCGGTAATTGGCTATGGAATACCTGGGCTCGACATGCAACGGATATTCTGCTAATTGATCTACTTTGGATATCATTAGGATTGGTGGCGCTTATAGCTTTTGCAAGAATCAAAAAATATCAGGCCTTAAAAGCGCCGGTTGAGAGAATCAATCAAGTTCCTGTCCCTGATGATCAACAGGCTTATACCGGAGATTTAACATATTGATAAAAGGCCACTGTAATTTTGCAATAGCCTTTTCTGTATTATGATGTGCACATGAATGATAAAGGGTGAGAATCTTGGTTTGTTCCTTACAGTTGCTTTAGACTCATGTAGGCACTTGTAGGCGCATCCTTGCCTTTTATAGCCAAAATTTCGTTATATTCCTCTAACAAGGATATATATTTATCCTTCCAATAATTTATTTTTTCCAATTCACTCGCTAAAAAATCGTCACTGAAAGATCTGCTTTTGCTAAATGCCTGCTGGAAATCCGCAGGTGAGAATAACTCGGGAAATTCGTTCGAAAAATCGTGTTTCAAAGCACAACCGATCTTAAAAATAATTTCAGATTTAAACTTAGCTTGATTAAACCAATTGTAAATAGATCGTCTATTTACTTTCATCAATCGCGACAGTTCGCTAATGCTGTAACCATTACGTCTGATAGTGCGTTCGATGATCTCGCCATAGTGTTTGTCAATATTATTTCTCATTTGGTTGATAATTTTGTTAACACAAAGAACCGGGTAAAAAAGTGTAAAAACTAGAGGAAAAAGGAGAGAAATAAACGGGGTATTTCCTGTTTTTTTACCACATATTACCATAATATATGAAATAACTGTGCCTCCTCGCGGCATTTTACGCATGATCATAGGTTGCTACTGCTAATTTGAACCTACGAGCTGGATTAATCGGAGAACATGATCTTGAAATGTTAAAGATTGTTAAGGTTTTGCAAAAAAGCCAACGATGGCGTAGTTTTGTGATATCATAATTTAGGTTTATAATTGGTTAATAAAGCCTTCAATCTCCCCGGTTGAAGGCTTTTCTTTTGACAAGTCTTCATAAACGTCCTTTTCAAATGTAATCTCCTGAGTTTGCTAAATCGATTTTGTAACATTTCTGGTGCATTGTAAGTATAAGAACCTGAATGTATATATTTGAAAAGCCAAGCATAAATATAAGATGAATAGCCAAGCAAAAAAAACCTTAATCTTTACAATGATTCTATCGTTTATCGCTCTTTTCGGTAGGGGGCAAACCAAACAGAATTATATACAGTATGTAAATCCTTTCATCGGTACTGCGCCACTTACGGATTCAAAAATTCTTGGTTATGAGCTTCCTACAGGTTGGAGGTCATGGGCAGGTCTTACATTTCCGGGAGCTTCTTTGCCTAATGCTATGGTTCAATTGAGTCCGATTACGGAATATGGTTCAGGCGCCGGCTACGAATATGAAGATACAGTAATTTATGGTTTTACTCATACAAATAAAGGGCATTGGAATCTTTGTAATATTCCCATACTTCCCATATCTAATCCCGATGATTCTTTCGGTTCGAAGTTCACACATAAACGCGAGCAAGCCGCACCTGGATTTTATCAAGTATTTTTAGATGATTATCAGGTTGATGTTAAATTGACCACAACGCTTCGCTGTGGGTACCATTCATATGATTATAAAAATACCATGAACCGACAGATACTCTTCGATCTTGCCAAGGCAAATAACCGAGTGTCGGCGTGGCAAATTGATCAAATAGATAGTAGAACGCTACAAGGATATCAACAAACAGGTGAGCGCATATATTTTTATGCCGTTTTGAATACGGATATAAAAAAGCTCCAGAAGAATCAAACAGAAAAGTCAAAGGGCTTTGCTCTTGTTCATTTAACAAATGAAAGTAAAGCACCTGTTGAACTTAAAATAGGTTTGTCATTTGTTAGCATGGAAAACGCTAAACAAAACCTTTTACAGGAAATAGGTAATAAAAGCTTTGTTGAAATTCAAGAGGAGGCTAGCCGTCAATGGAACGAAATATTATCTTCTATAGAAGTAACAGGGGGAACAAAAAAACAAAAAGAAATGTTTTACTCATCCCTATACCGGTCTTTGTTATGGCCTGCTTTACGTAGCGACGTGAATGGAGAATTTACCGACGCAAAAGGAAACGTGGATAAAGCAGATTTCAACTATTATACTGAACCTTCCCTTTGGGACACTTACCGGAATAAGGACGTACTCCTCGGGTTACTTGCTCCGCAGGTCGCATTGGATGTCATTAAATCAATGAAAGACGTGGGAGATAAAACAGGGTTTATTCCAACTTTCTTTCATGGTGATCATGGAGCTTCTTCTATAGTTGGCGCTTATTTACGTGGCATCAATGATTTTGATGTTCAAGGAACTTACAAACTATTATTACGGAATGCAAATGCGTCAAATGGTGCCCGCCCTTATGTAGATGAGTATATACAGAAAGGTTATATATCGGATCCTGACATCGCAAACCCGCATGTTGAAACAAAAGGGAAAGCGGGTGTTTCAAAAACACTCGAGTACGCTTATGATGATTATTCGCTTGCGCAAATGGCAAAAAAACTGGGCGATGAAGTCAATTATAAGCGTTTGATAGCCCGTTCAAAGAACTACAGAAACGTATTTGATCCAACGACAAAGCTTATGCGGGGCAGATTAGACAATGGAGACTGGATAACCCCTTTCAATCCGCAATACCCTTATTATGAATACATGTATAGAGAAGCCAATGCTTGGCAAGTGTCTTTTTTTGCACCGCATGATATGGAAGGACTGATTGAATTATACGGTGGAAAGAAAGCGTTCGAGTCAAAACTAGATTCGTTATTTACCATCCCATGGAATCCAACTTATATAGCAAGAAACGTTGAAACAATGATCGGACAGTATTGCCATGGAAACCAGCCTGACCATGAAGCACCTTTCGCTTATTATTTTATAGAGAAGCCCGAAAAATCGCAACGCATTATCGATTATATCTTAAATAATCTCTATGGTATTGGTGATGAGGGGCTAGCCCTTTGTGGAATGGATGATGCAGGTGAAATGTCCTCATGGTATGTACTGAGTGCATTGGGTCTATACACATATTCTGCAACGGATCCGACTTACCTTGTGACCGTGCCACTTTTCGATAAAGTGAAATGGCATCGAATGGGTGGTAAAGAACTTACTATAATAAAAGCTGGAGAAGGAAGGGCGCTGAAAAACATTATAGTCAATGATAAACCAAATAAAGGTTATTTTGTATCGCACGATTTGTTTCTTAAGGGGGGTGAAATAAGAGTTGAAACTAAATAATGAGGGAAGCTTTGTATTTGCTAATACGTATCGATAGTTTTCGGAAGCGAAATTTTTATTGCAGTACCTATACCAATTTGGGAACTGCAATGTATATTTCCCCTTAACATTTTTACTCTGTGCTTTATGGTGAGTAAGCCGGTAGCATTGTTGTCTTCTTTTTGAATATCAAAACCGATACCATTGTCCGAAACAGTTGCATTGATAAAACCTTCATTTGAATCATAGATTTTAATAGAGGCTTCGGTAGCTTGCGAATGCTTAACGATGTTCAAGGCGAGTTCTTGAACAATACGATAAACGGCTAGCTGAATCTCTTGGTCAGCCGGTGGGACTATGGGTTCGATTTCTGCAACGAAATTGCAGGGGCCGGTAAGTTGACTACAGATATTTTCAATAGCAGCCTCCAATCCGAAATCTTCTAAAATGCTGGGCATAAGCTCATGAGAAATTCGTCGGCTTTCTCGAATACAATTGGCAAGAAGTAATTCCGCATTTTTTAATTTTTTTCGGTTCTCCTCAGTCGAAAAAAGGGAATCGCTTAAATCAATCGTATCTAAATTCAGCTTAATGCTAAATAGCATCTGTCCGAGTCCATTATGTAGATTCTCCGAAATCCGCCTTCTTTCTTCTTCTTGGGTCCGAAGTGTTACGCGAAAAATTTCTCTTTGTTGTCGCGCTTCCATCTCTAACTGTTTTGCCTTCATTTGCTCATTCTTTATCTGTAACTGCTTTTCTGCTGTCATATCGTCCGCTATTACGATCAACAAATCATGAAGCTTATTCGCTTTAAATCGCAAGCAGCGATTTTTTCCATTTGTTTCGTACCATCGTTCAAAACTAGTTGATTGCCCCGTATAAACAACTTCTTTAAACAGGTCCAATACATCGAGCTTCGAAGCAGTAGGAAATAATTCGCGATAACGTTTTCCAATAATATCGTGCTTTGGTCGATTAAGTGATTGGCACATTAAATCGTTCAATAAGAACATTTCAAAATCATCGATGGAATTATCTGCAGCATAGCATGTTTTATATACAGCAATCGAGCTTGGCACGCCGTTAAAAACAGACTGTAGAAGCTCTTCACTGCTCTTAATAGCCTGATAGGCTTGGTTTCTCGTTCTCTTAAGCGTGATATGCGCTTTAATTCGTGCCAATAATTCGGGCGGAGTGAAAGGTTTTACTAAATAATCGTCAGCACCGGCGTCGAAACTATCAATTTTTGACGCTTCGCTCGCTCTTATGGAAAGTAGAATGAGTGGGATATCATGTGTTCTCGGATCTTGACGTAACGCCTGCAATAGCTGTATTCCGTCCATCCCAGGCATTATAATATCGCTTAATATTAGGTCGGGTCGTGTTGTTTTTGCTAGCTCAAGAGCCATAATGCCATTCTGAACTACGGTTACTCGATATTGTGTCTTAAGTAAACAACTAACATATTCCCGCATATTGGCATCATCATCTGCGAATAAAACGTGAGGGAGTGTCTCGAGGGAAGCTGAGGTGTTGATTCCGTCACTCGCATTGATCCTTTGCGGTGCTTCCATTCTATTGCCGTCCGTTTGCTTTTTGTTGGCAGCAAGGAACCATTTTTTAGCCATGGTAAAATATCTTTGTTTTTACCATAACAATTCTGGCATTTGAAGGTTCGCGAGTTTTTCAGGAAGCGGCGAATAATCGTTAGGAAGTGGGCAGATGATTCGTCTCCCACTCCTTCAATACTTAAGATTTGTTATTTCGCCTTTTCGTTATAATTGATCATCCAACGAACACCGTACCTGTCTTCAAATGAACCAAAGTAATCGCCCCAAAACATGTCTGCCATAGGCATTTCGACTTTTCCTCCAGCCGACAATCCGTTAAATAATCTATCCGCCTCTTCGCGACTATCAGGTGTGATACAGATATAGTTGTTGTTTCCTACGTTTAATTGATGACCTGCTGATTTTAGACAATCGGAAGCCATTAAAAATTGTCCCTCACCAATGGGAATAGAGACATGCATCGCATAGTTTTTTTCATGGTCAGGAAGATTTTCACCTCCTGGAGCCGCACTCATTTTTTGGATAAATAATTCACCGCCAAAAACTGATTGATAGAACTTGAATGCTTCTTCTGCCTGGCCATCGAAGTTCAAATAAGGATTGAGTTTCATATTATTTATTTTAATTAGAGGTTATTAGCTGTTAGCTATAAAACTATTAATGTTTTATGTGTTACACATTACTAAAGGGTTAAATTCTCTTTCATTACTCCATTGAATACAAGCCAAAGAGGTTGCCCTCTGTATCCATGCACAGAGAACAATAGCCGTATTCGCCAATAGAAAATTTCGATTTATGAACTTTTCCTCCGGCCGCTTCTACACGGCTCTCTTCTATACTGCAATCTTGGCAGGGAAAATAAACGATGGTATTGACGCAAGCACCGTCGCCTTCTTTTGTGCCGGGCATTTCTATCAGTGCGCCGCTTACCTTATCGGTCTCCTCATCAGGCGAAGAAAAGAAAGTCATCTTCATTTCTTGAGGCGCTTCGCCTGGTGCGCATTCAGCATCAAAGAACGTTCTATTTAAAACTGTCCGGTAAAACGTCTTTGCCCTTTCTAGGTCCCGGACATATATTTCAAACCAGCATATAACATTGTTTTTCATAATTCAGTGTTTTATTTTTTGTTAGCTTTTTTTTGTCTTATTATCGTATAACAAAGGTATTACCTATTTATGAGAATAGAAGAGGCTCTTTATGCCATTTTTAGGGTGTATTTAAGACATTCCTTTTATAAAGGATAAATGAACTGTTTTGTTTTGCATATGAACTAAATCTCCTCATTTTTCCTGACTCAATAAGGTCTGCAACAACGCTATACATTTGGGTCTTAGTCGCGCTTGGCGGATAATCTAAACAATATTTTGTTTAATGCACAAAAATGCTGAAAATTGTAAAACTAACACTTATCATTATCGAGCCAATAATTATGCTTCAGCAATATAGAATTTCCGTAATCGCTTTTTGTAGTAGGCCACAAATAGGTCTTATAAGCTTCTTCCTTTTGTGCTTTCTGTCGGGATCAACGGTATTTAGTCAGGAAACAGTGGTCAAATATCTTTCAGGAACTGACAAAGATCATACTAAAAATTGGGATTTTATGGTTTCTTCCGGTGCAAAAAGTGGGCAGTGGACGACGATTGGAGTGCCCTCGAATTGGGAAACGCAGGGTTTTGGAACCTACCACTATGGTTGGGAAGAAGATTTCAGTAAAAACGAAATCGGTTATTATAAGTATCGATTTCCCAGCAACCCGACGTGGAAAAATAAAACCGTGAAAATAGTCTTTGAAGGTTCAATGACCGATACAGAAGTGAAGATTAATGGTAAAATCGCGGGAGCTATTCATCAAGGTTCTTTTTATCGATTTAAATATGATATCACTAAATTACTGAAGAAAACGGGAGATAACCTTTTGGAAGTTAAAGTCAGCAAAATATCGGCCGATACTTCGGTCAATCGTGCCGAACGGATGTCAGATTTCTGGGTGTTCGGCGGTATTTTTCGTCCCGTATATTTAGAAATTACGCCGCAGACACATATAGAATGGACGGCTATTGATGCTAGAGCAGATGGCAATTTCGTGATGGACGTACACACAGAAGGAAAGTTAGCACATGGATATGTGGAAGCGCAGATAAGCGATTTAGACGGAAAGCTTGTTGGCGAAGCATTTCAAGCGAAACTCGATCACAAATCAGGGAAAGTAACACTGAATAATAAAGTAACTAAACCTGCATTATGGTCGCCTGAATTTCCCAACCGTTATCAGGTAGTTGTTAGATTAAGAGACGATAAAGGCAAAATCATTCACAGCAAGGTCGAAAAGTTTGGCTTTCGAACCGCTGAGTTGAGACGTGGAGAAGGCTTTTTCGTGAATGGCGTGAAAGTGCGTTTTAAAGGCGTTAACAGACATAGCGCATGGCCTACCTCTGGCAGAACAATGAGCAAGGAAATCAGTGAGTTAGATGTCAATCTTATAAAAGACATGAATATGAATGCGGTTCGTATGTCTCATTATTCTCCGGACGCTCATTTTTTAGATGTTTGCGACTCGCTCGGACTGTTTGTGATTGATGAATTGACAGGCTGGCAAAAAAAATACGATACCAGCGTCGGACGTAAATTACTTAAAGAAATGGTTATGAAGGACGTAAATCATCCTTCTATCGTTATCTGGGCTAACGGAAACGAAGGGGGGAATAATCACGAGCTCGTTGCCGATTACGCAAAATATGACCCACAAAAGCGCACCGTTATACACCCTTGGAATAATTTTGAAGGTACCGACACACAGCATTACAGAGCTTATGATTGCTGTGTCGGATCGTTGTATAATGGAAAAGAAGTATTTTTTCCTACTGAATTCTTACACGGACTCTATGACGGAGGGCACGGTGCCGGGCTGGAAGATCACTGGAACCTGATGAGAAGTAAACCATTATCTGCCGGAGGCTTTTTATGGTCCTTTGCAGACGAAGGGGTTGTGCGTTTGGATCAGGAAGGACGCATGGATATAAAAGGTAACTTGGCACCCGATGGAATACTTGGACCTTATCGTGAAAAAGAAGGGAGTTTTTATACTATTAAAGAGATTTGGTCACCTATAAAGATAGCTCTTGATAAGCTTCCCCAAAACTTTGATGGCTTACTTCCGCTCAGCAATGATTACCTTTATACCAATCTCAATCAGATTAGGTTTAGCTATGAATGTCGGCAATTACCGGCACCATATGAATCAGATACCACCGTGAAAATTCTTGAGAAAGGTGATTTACAAGGACCCAATGTAGAGCCTCAGCAAAACGGCTATTTACGCTTACCCTTTCAGCATGATTTAGCGAAGACCGATGTTTTAGCACTTACCGCTAAAGATCCTTATGGCCGGGAGATTTTCACTTGGACTTGGTCACTAAAATCACCAACTGAAATGAATGAAAGATGGCTCAGCACAAAAATAAGCTGGCCTATTTCCGTTGACGAAGCTAATAATACTTTACGTTTACAATCGAATAAAACTACCATTGCCTTTGATACAAAAAGTGGCTTACTGCAAAGTGTGATTAGTAACGGCACGGTAATTCCTTTGACTAACGGCCCGCAATTGGCGGTAGGAAAGGCATCTTATGTAGGTATGAAACATTACAAAAAAGGAGACAGCCTTTATGTGGATGTTCAGTATACCGGTGCTTGGAAGAAGGTTCGTTATATATTGGCTCCGAACGGCTTATTAACATTGGAATATGCATACAATGTTTATAATTCCAATCCGCATAACGAGTATCCCTTTTTAGGAATTAACTTTAATTTTCCTGAAAATTTAATTACCGGTGTTCGGTATATGGGACGAGGCCCCTATAGGGTATGGAAAAATCGGATGAAGGGAAATACCTTCGGTGTTTGGAACAAAAAGTACAATAATACGGTCACGGGCGAATCATGGGATTATCCGGAGTTTAAGGGCTATTATCGCGATTTCAACTGGGTTGTAATAAAAAATAAAGCAAAGGATTTTATTGTATATAACGGAAGTGATAAACTGTTTTTGCGGTTGTACACACCGGAAAAACCAAAAGGCGCAAGGAATGAAAACAATTCTCCCGATTTTCCTGATGGTGACATTTCATTTTTGCACGCGATTAATGCCATCGGTACCAAATTTGACCGAGCCGTGGATCACGGGCCTCAAGGACAACTGAATAGAGTGGGCTTTAACGCCATTGAAGGGAAACTGATATTTGATTTCGATCCTAAATTGCAGTAGTAGCCTTGCCTAGACGGCCTCGTGTGAAAGTCTAACATATCGGTTGCTCAGGCGTTAATAATTAATAGGATTCACACGGGCTTTACCTGTTTTTTTGATCTTGCTCGCTCTCCGAAAGAAAAGCGTTTTTTATTAATTTTTCAGGATCGAAAAAATGATTTAAAGGGCCGCGCCCTTTACCCGTTAAGACATCCATTCCGTTTTTGATAGCTTTGTACGTATAGCACTGTCCCGCAACTATTGCGCTTTCCATAGGGAAATCCCGGGCTAAGAAGCTTGTAATAGCAGATGATAGCGTGCAGCCTGTTCCATGTAGATTATTCGTTTCCAGTTTAGCTGACTCATAGGAATGGACTTTACCTTGATTGTCGAAATATAAGGACGTAAGCGTAGACGACTGCAAGTGGCCTCCTTTCAATAAAACATTCGTAGCTCCCAGTTTCAAAATCCGTTCGCCGGCAATATACATATCATCCAGGGAGCTGATTTTCATTTCGGCAAGTACAGCAGCCTCATCGATATTGGGGGTAATAAGATCGGTTTTCGGAATTAGCTTTTCCACAATAGTAGCCACAGTTGCGTCTTGTACTAGTCGATGTCCGCTGCTTGCTACCATCACGGGATCGAAAATAAGCGGAACTTTTGGATATTCTGAAAGGGTTTCTACGATGACATCCACTAAAGTTGCTGTGTGCACCATTCCAATTTTTATAGCTTTCGGAAAAATGTCGCTCAATAGAACCCTTATCTGTTCCTGTATGGCCCGATCCGGGATGGCATAAATCGCTTGAACCCCTTGTGTGTTTTGAACGGGAAGTGCTGTTAACACCGAGGTAGCAAAGCATCCCAATGCGGAGAAGGTTTTGATGTCTGCCTGAATTCCTGCGCCACCACTACCGTCAAAGCCGGCAATTGTCATGGCAATAGGGTATATATACTCTTTTTGCATTTAACGTATTATTACTTTTCTTCACTATTTCAGTGCGATCAACTTCAGAGCATGCACTCCACGCTTCTTAGCAGAATTAAAGCTAATGCGAATGTACAAATCTTTAATAAGGGTAAAAACAAGTCTTTACTTGATTTCGTTCAGCAGAGTAATTGCATCATATTTGTGATGTGCCCATTCTCGTTAGACTTTTATATAAATCTTCTTGCGATCAAGTAGCCACCCAACACTCCAACAGAAAAGCATATAGCATAATGCAAATAATAACGATCCTGCCGGACCGGGGAGTAATTTCTGAAACAAATGTATATTGATGTAATCAAACAGCGAAGTTCCACCTAAAGGTATTAAAAATAGGCTGATCAAAACAATTTCGGATAATAGGTATACGAATAGCGGATTTTTTCCAAAGATAATAAAGAAATTAGTCCATTTTCTTGGGACGCCATTATCGTTTTCTGAAATTGGAACCAACAAAGGAAGAATTAGTAGGTCTAAGCTAATCGTTAATAGCGCAAATGAACTGGACCATATTTTTTTATTTATAGGAAACACCTGGTTCCATACCAAGGCTATCAATACACCGATAGCGCCAATAATCAACAATTTACCAAGGCTCTGTACCGTTCCGCCCTTTTCTTGTAAATACTTACCGACCAAATACCCTGCAATTGCATTGGTAATAGCAGGTATTGTGCTCAACAAACCTTCCGGATCAAAAATAATTCCGTGGCTATGATATAAATGAGACTCGCCAAGAAGCCATAGGTCGAGTTTGAATATGGCATTTCCCTCTAATGAATAGGGCGCATCCGTGCCAAAAATTAGTAGGATGACCCAATATATTAATAATAATGCAATCGCAAGCCAAACAAGATACTTCCTTCGAACATAGTACACCGCTAGGGCTGTAAAAAGATAACATAAGGCAATACGCTGTAAAACGCCAAATACACGAGTCTCATGTAAAGGGAAAGATATGATTTCATGTTGCTCCGTTATTTTAAAAAAGGGGAACCAATACATTAAAAAGCCTAATAAAAAAATCAATGCCGCTCTTTTGAAAATGGTCAAAAGTACCTGTTTGGATGAGAGATACTGAAATTTCCTTTCAGAAAATGAAAGTGCGTTCCCAACGGCAAATAAGAATGAAGGAAAGACAAGATCCGTAGGAGTAAAACCATGCCATGTTGCATGGTTCAAAGGCCAATACGGTGTTGCACCTGACCCTGGACTGTTTACAATTATCATGAAACATATTGTCATTCCCCGAAATACATCCAGGGCAGTGAATCGTAATTTCTGTTCCTTCATTAGCTGCGCTCGGCTTATTAGTTGTTGAAGTTTAAGCATAAAACAATCCAATTCACCGTACTAAGTGGCGATGGAATCGGATTGCTTTTACGTGCAATTTACAAAAACAGCTTACAATTACAATTATTTTTCTTTGATGATATTGATAGAGACAAGAAGAATAAATTAGGGATTCGACAAAAATTCAACCCAGTTTACATTGTAGCCGATGCCTTCAAATTCCAGTCGAAGAATTTTATTACTGCCCGATGGTACCGTCACATCACTTAACGTAAAGTTCTGATAGGTCTCCCAACCACCGGTACTTGTAATATCGACTGTTCCGAGTGGAACGTTATCAAGCTTTACGGTGATTTTTTTTCCGGCGGCTGCATCGCCACTTGCTACACGCAGGTTGATGTCGTAGGTGCCGGCAGCTGTATTTGATAAGGTGTAAGCAAGCCACTCGCCCGTATTTATATAACCAAGCGTATATCCACCGCCGCCATCATTTGTGGTACCTAGGTCAACCGGTGTGTTACGGTAAACATTTCCTCCCTGATTGTCGAAGGTCGTTTCATGATAGGAGATATCTTGGCCGCCTTCATCGAAATCTTCAATTTCCATTCTGCCAGGAATGTTATGCACCTTAAACGCCGTTTGTGGTCCGGGTGTAAAACCGCCCGCCTGATTGTGATTTTGCAATTCGAAAAGCCAGTCCCGTATAAACTTTCCTTGATTTTCGCCGCTCATTAAATTCCAGTTCCAGTCGAATATCTGTGGTTTCCAATAATTGTCAAAAATGTAGTTAAGCCAACCGATATGGGCGTGGCCATCCATATACGTACGGAACTGTTTGCCCCAACCGCCGGACGTGCCATAAGTGACATTGTCGGAATAATTTGGGTCAGCATTCCATCCAAATTCAGTTATAACAATAGGAATGCTATTTGCAGCATTACCAAATCGAGCATCCAAACTGCTAGTAGTTGCCGGCTGATTAGGATAAATATGATACACATAAGCCATATTTGGATCATCAAAAGGGTCAGAAACGGCTTCGTTGACCCGTGTGCTCCATTGTGGGTTACCCATGAGGATGAGATTATTAGGTGCAACTGCTCGGATAGTATCGACAACAGGTTGAATAAAATTTTTCCATGTCGTCCAATTATCGGGACTAATTGGCTCATTGTACACCTCGAAAATCACTTCCGGATTATTGGCATAGTGTGGCGCTACATAACGCCAGAAGTCGATCACTTTTGACTGTGGCGTCCCTCCATCACCATAATTTGCGACAAGATGAAGATCAACAATAACATATAAGCCTAACGAAATGGCCTGTTGCACAAAAGGATCAATGTGATTTGCAAAAGCACTGGCAGGATCGCTGTAACTTTGATGAACACCGATGCGCACAACTCGCGAAAACCATCCTTGGGCAGCATTAGCCTGTAATGCTAACATTTCACTAATCGGTCGTGGGCTACAGGTGGTACATTCATCGTTGCTTTCGTTTGGAAGGAGTGAAAAACCCCTAAGTGTAACAGGATTTCCGAAAGCATCTTTAATTTGATTGCCGTCTACATGTAACGAAGGTAACGGTGAACTAGTTCGCTTAAGTGAGCTAAAGGTCTGTTTTTGGGAAAGAAGTTCACCGGGCTCTATCGGCTTTGTTTCACAAGATGTCAACAGGACTGTCATCCCAATGAACACACAGCCCATCAATTTTCTTTTACAGAGATTAATTGGGGATATCATAATCGTTTTGGTTTATAAATGTTAATATCCTTGAGGACATTAGCTGCCTCTAATAAATGTATAGTATAAAATGCAAAAAAAAGCTTTTTTGTTTTAAAATAATAAACTAATTAATTACACATTTACATAATTAGCCAACTGACGATACATGCTTCATGCTATGGTGGATTTTGATGCAGTCCTATAAAGACGCAATTTGTATCATCCGTGAGACAAGGTTAAAGGCCTTTTCATAGCCTTTTTAGAAAATACATTCGTGAACGAAGCATGTTTATATATGCCTATTGGCCAATAAGACAGGCATTGGGGCGGGTGGTGAGTAAACATTAGCTCAGAGAGCCTGGTGTTGGTATTCATCACTTACATCGATGTTAATTAAATCTAACAAATGAAGCGAAATTGCTTGTTCTTTCTGCTGAGTTACTTCCACTGCTTTCTCAGATTTAATATCCTTTGCAATGGTAAAGGCTATTGCCGCCATCATTTGATCACGGGCCTTCAATAGTTCGGATAGGTCTTTTGTTGTCGTTTGCATGCCAGTACTTTTGTTTTATATCCAAAGAATAGGGTAAGTTGTCCGCTCGCAAAAATTCAAAAACTACTTTAGCAAATCTTTAAATAAATGTTATTATAGCGTGATTACAAGTTACGAAAAATTTAGAAAAGGCAACTAAACTTTTTTAAAATTCACAATACACTTCATAAAAGCGTAATAGTAGGGCCAGCTAATTTACGACTTGTATATTTGTGCTGATATTAAAAAGCCAAATTATGTTAAAAGACAAAGTAATAGTAATTTACGGAGCCAGCCAGTCGCTTGCCGGTGCCGTAGCCAAAACAATGGCTCAAGCTGGTGCAAAGCTGTTCTTAAGCAACCGCCACTTGACGCCGGCCGAAGAAGTCGCACGAGAAATAAATGAAGCAGGCGGTTTTGCCGAAGCAGCCGAAGTTGATGCCCTAGACAAGGGGGCAATTGAAAAACACCTTATCAAGACACTAAAGAAAACGAAGCGAATCGATGCTTCCTTTAATCTTGCGGGGTTTGAAGTGCTGCAGGATGTTGATCTGATTGATATGTCGTTAGACGACTTTGTTCGTCCGATAACGACGGCGATGCAAACTCATTTTCTAACTGCTACGGCTGCCGGGAGAATCATGGCTAAACAAGGTTACGGGGTGATATTAACTTTAACGGCAACTCCCGGCGGAATAGGTTACCCCAAAGTGGGAGGCTTCGGGCCCATATGTTCGGCTGTCGAAACCTTTTCCAAAAATCTGGCAGCCGAATTAGGACCTTTAGGGGTAAGAGTAGTTAACATACGATCGGCAGGATCCTTAGATTCGCGCCCCTTTAAGGAGGCCTTAGCTTTTGGTGGCGATCGAATCATAGAAGTAATCAAAAAGATGAAATCTGATACGATGTTAAAAGAGTTACCGTCTATGCATGACATTGCTTCTACAGCGTCGTTTTTAGTGTCAGATATGGCGAAAAGTATTACAGGTACCACCATCGATGTAACAATTGGCACAACTACTGCGTTGAATTATAAAACAGACATTTGAACCTTATGTAATGGAGAGAAAGATTCACATACAAACAATAATTGGAATCAATGGAATCATTAAATGAATATATGGAGCACCAATATCAATGGGTGAAGCATTCACGGAAAAAACTATTTGACTATTGCAGCACGTTCGTAACCGAGGATTTTGTAAAGCCAATTTCTTTTTTTGGTAATGGAGGTAGTGTGCGGAGCTTGCTAGTCCATGTAGTTAATACCTACAAAGCTTGGATCGTATGTCGTGGCATGGCATTAAACACGGATTTTTTGAAGGAGGAAGTGGTTAGCTCTATGAAAGACGTTATTCCTATCTATTTGGACATAGATGTTCATGTTGATGCCTTCATAAAAAATAGCAGGCAGAAAAAATTGGGCGTTACTTTTATGCGAAATGGCCGTCTATGTACACTAAGTCCTTTTCACCTATTTAGCCATGTTATTACTCATGAGTTTCATCATAAAGGACAAATACTAAGTATAAGTAGATGCCTTGGATATCAACCTATTGATACAGATATAATTAGTTGAGGAAGAAGAGTTGGGTCAAGGTCCAACCTCATATTTCCTTTGCAATAATTAACTGTCCTGACGCAATTAATTGGGATGAATAGTGCTTTTTTTGGGATGAAAGGCTCCTTTGCTTGTTTTTTGCGTATCAACACAATTACCTCCTGCGCGTAAGACCATATTCTTCTTTTGCAAATACTGAATTTAGTATGTTTGTGTCATGTTTGATATGGAAGCGTTGCTAAACCAGGGGGGCATGTTGTTTTTGATTTTTTCTGTTTATGGACAGATCGGGTTGATTTTTCTCTTTTTCTTACCGAGTGGTGGGTTTATGTTTACCGCCGGTGTGCTAATTGCAGCCGGTAGATATCATTATGACCTGCCGACACTATGTATGCTGCTAACTATCGCTGCTATTGCCGGCAATATAACGGGATATATATTCGGTAAAAAAATAGCACCATATCTGCATACGCGACAAGATTCCCGATTCTTTAAGCAAACCTACTTAATAAGTGCACAGCGGTTCTTTCAAAAACATGGCTCTTTAGCAATTGCTGTTGCTTTATTTTTTCCTGTGGTTCGTACTTTTGTGCCTATTGTTGCCGGTATTACTAAGGTCCATTTCAATAAGTTTTTACTGTATGCAGCTGTAGGTTCCCTTTTTTATGTAGTTGGGTTTTCACTCACAGGATATTTAATAGGCAAAGTGCCAATGTTGAAGCCCTATCTCAACTATATCACCATAGGTCTTATTCTTTTACTAACATCACCGGTTCTTGTGCGATTAGTGAAAATTGTTAAGAATGCATAACTGATTTATTTCCTGATTTTATCCCGATATTCCTGTAAGCTCTCAAAATCGACGTAGAAACGTATATATTGTCCGTTCTCCTTTAAGGTAACCATCCCATCGCTATTGATGTCAAAATAGGTCGGGGTAATTAAAACCTCACCTGTTTTTGGACGATAAATACCGTAGGCCTTTTCACGTTCAGGCCTAAAAGACCATAACCCCTTTTCGGCATCCAAGCAGCGGATGCTATAATTATCGGGATTCCAAATCCAACGATTTTCCTGTTTATTCCAAAGGCCTTGTCTCTGGTGATCGCCTCGCTTAAGAGTTATGATCAACCAATGCATATTTTCGGATACATCTTCGTAAGCAATGGCACGAAAATCTTTCAAAGCATTTGGATTGATTACAGTGGATAATTCGGGCCATACGATATCGCCGGTAGGATAACGTAATGTAAAATTATGTTCGCCGGAAGGTTGGGACACCCACCTTCCATCCGATTGAAGAACTTTGTGTTTAATCTGGCCGGTTATTTGGTCGAACGAGCGTACTAAGAAGCAATTTGTTCCGGCAATGGGCGCTAATAACATCGCTTGCTGTAATACCGAATCAGCTAAAATATGATCATCAATTAGAGTTTCGACAGATTGGGGAAATGCTATCTTCATTTCAGGGAAGAGGTACTGCTTGCCTTCTGTATCTTCAAACACTTGCGCGATATTTTGGTAAAGATAGTCGTCTTTATGCAGTTTAATGGCATGGCTTTCGCCTTTAACAGTATAAATTAAACTGTCTTTTTTTCTAAATATCCGTCCATCTGTTTTTCGGTTATTTCGATCGGTGATATAATAGTTGTTACCGTTAACTTGAAACAATTGGTCATATCCAATAACATTTTCAATATGGTTGCTTATGACCTTTGCTTTGCCATCATTTAGTTGATATAATTTTCTTTTGTGTAAAAAATATCCGTCGCCCAAATTATTAACCTCCATGTGGTAACGATAGCTTTCAGAAGTCTGTACTTCATTATCATAAATAACTTGCTTGTTTTCAATAATAGTGATTTTTAGTTTAGACATGTTAACCTTGGTGTCAAATAAACGGTTATCATTTTTTGAAGATCCCATAAGCGAAAGACCGGGAAGAAAGCGCCAATTCCAGAAACGCCATCGCGTAGTATAAGTCTCTTCCGTCCACATTAACGTGTAGTTGTCCAGTTCTTGAAGATAAATATGTTTATACTTTATAGGCACAACGATATTCCCAAGAGTGTTGATGACACCATATTGCAGTGTCGTATCTTGTACAACGGCAAAACCGGTATGAGTAAACTTATTCGCAGTAATATAACATGGGGAAACCACCAAGCGCATCGCCGTGTCAGAGTAACCATAAAGTCCATTGCTGCCAAGATAAGGATATAGCTGAAGGGAATTGGTTTCTACAGTGGTTGCGATCACCTTCGTTTTGCTTTGACAGGCGTGCATGGAGCAACAGAAAACAACTGAAATAAAAAAAGTGTAGCTAAAGCTCCAGGTAGCCATTGTTGATGTATGATTTCTACATCAAAATTAGTACAGGAAACTCATTTCTATAATCCCTGAAAACAACCATTTCCAAGGGGCTTACTTTTATTCGGCGCGTACCCATAATAGTTTTTAAAGGCACGTATAAAGGAGGCATCAGATTGATAGCCAACCAAGGCCGCAATTGCACCCAAAGGAAGAACTCTTGCTTGGAGGAGTTTATAACTATATTGCATACGCAAATGGTTGATGTAGCCAAACACTGAATAGTTAAATAAGATTTTGAAGCCTTTCTTTAGTTTGAATTCATTGATACCGGCCTGTCTGGCCAGCCCGGAAAGGTTATGCTGCTTCAGGAAATTATCGTCTAAGTATATTTTTAAATCGTGAAGTAAGTCGACGTCGCGTTGACTGAAAGGAAAAGTGTTTCTTTTCTGACTAAGCGATGATTCATTTAGGATAAGTAATATCAATTCTTCAATTTTATGGGGGACATAGGTAGAAATTAAAGAATCGGCCACCGGAGGATGAATGATTGCGTAAAGGGTTTGTTTTAGTAAGGAGCCAAAATGCTTTGGTTTGTCAAATAAAGTAAAGGGTTGGTCTTTTGCTAGCTTTTTAGCTATTTTCTGCCATTCGGCTCCGCACTGTTCCAATAGTGATGTAAGGTATTGTTGATTAATCCCTAGGCATATATAACTATAGTCTTTCTGTTTTGGAAACGAGAAATTACTGATAGGATCAATACAATTCATTACATTAAATTCACCCTGCTTCATGGGTAGCGCATCCCCGAAACAAGAGATACGCGCGTTCGAATGCCCTTCAAGTTGGAAGTGGAAGCTGGTATGATTGAAGTCTCGAAAGTTAACGACACGTACTTCCTCCTGAAAGGACGACTCGAATTGAAGTATGTTAAAATGGCTGTTGTTGGACGTACGCGTTATAGCATTAAATTGACCGACATGCTTTAACGCTTTATACTGACCTTTTTCCGAATCAGCAAATTGCCGGTCCACTAATTGGGTGAATTCATGGCTATATAAGGTATACATAAAAATCCGTTTGCGCTGTTTAAAATCCTTTTTTGCACCAAGGCTCCACGAGCAAAAATAGATATTTGTCGCATGAAAAAAGAAGTTTCTTATAACCAAGTCAATACGCTGAACTGGAAACGGCAAGCTCATTACGACTTTTTTAGATCCTTTGAAAAACCGTTCTGGGGTGTCACCACGCAGTTAAATTGTACGAAAGCTTTTGCATATTGTAAGACTTATAATGTCTCGTTTTTTTGCTATTATTTATACTTATCACTGCGGGCGGCTAACGAAGTGCAGGCTTTTCGTTATCGCATACATGACAACAACGTCCTGGAGTATCACGAAATTGGCGGGTCCATTACCGTCATCAGGCCTGACGAAACTTTCGGCTTTGCCTATTTTGATTTTTACGATGAATTTGAGCGCTTTCAAGTAGAACTAAAAAAACAAATTAATTTAGAAAAGCAGTCGCGTGGATTACAAACGAATGCAAATTGCCGGGATGTTATACACTATTCGGTGCTGCCCTACATTTCCTTTACACAAATGGAACATGCTTTATATGGGGGGCAAGACAATGGCATACCAAAAATCACCTTTGGGAAATACCTATTTCAAAATGATCAGATCTTGCTTCCCATGTCTATACATGTACATCATGCGCTGTGTGATGGGGTTGATGTTGGCAAGTTCGTTACCACATTTCAGGGATATCTGGAAATGTAGCTTAAGCATTTTCCTAAACCGAAAACACCCATTTGAAAAATGGAAGCTATGGTTAAGAAAAGTCTATTCAGTCTAAAAATTTCGTGTATGGGTAAAAAACGATATCTTTATTGACCATAATAACTATTGAATACCATATTTATGAAGAAGAAACTATTTTTAGGCTTAGCATGTGGTTTATTGTTTGCTGCAATCGAGCCTTTTTGCGCACAGGCACAGGTAGCGCCTATCCACAGCAATGCGGTGCAAGGAGGGGAGCTCATCGGTCGTTGGGATATCACCGTCGAAGAGAATGGCAAACCGGCACCATCCTGGTTGGAAGTGGAGTTGTCGGGCTTTAAAACACTGGTGGGACGTTTTGTTAGTACAGGAGGTAGTGCACGGCCTGTTGCTAAAGTTAATTTTGAGAATGGAAAATTCAGTTTTGCTATTCCTCCACAATGGGAGCGCGAAGACCGTGACTTGGTCTTAGAAGGAACTGTATCGGGCGATCGCATTCAGGGGACAATCACTACAAGCGCCGGTGTAAAGCAGTCTTTTACTGGAGTAAGAGCCCCCTATCTAACAAGAACAGCTGAACCCGTTTGGGGAAAACCAATCGAGCTGTTCAATGGAAAAGATTTAACAGGGTGGACGGCACTTGGGAACAAAAATCAATGGGTAGTGAAAGATGGAATTCTGACGAGTCCGGAATCGGGTGCAAACCTGGTGTCGGAGAAAAAGTTTAACGACTTTAAGCTACACGTGGAATTTAGGTATAAAGAGGGAAGCAATAGTGGTGTTTATTTGAGAGGCCGATACGAAGTACAAATCATTGACAATCCAAAAACAGATCATCCCAATAGTCATTTGTTCGGTGGAGTTTACGGCTTTTTAGTGCCAAGTGAGATGGCGGTAAAAGGTCCGGGCGAATGGCAGAGTTACGATATTACACTGGTGGGGCGGATGGTTACCATAGTAGCCAATGGTAAAACGATTATTGCGAATCAAGAAATACCAGGTATTACCGGTGGTGCGCTCGACAGTAATGAAGGTGAGCCTGGTCCGATCTATTTTCAAGGAGACCATGGTCCGATTGAATTCAGAAAGGTTGTTATTACACCCGCAAAGTAGCTTTATACAAATAAAGATAGCCAGCCTCTTAACTAGATCGCTGGCTATTTTTTGCCTCTCCAACAGGAGTAGTCGTTATTTTATGCCCCGTTATATCGCTTCATAAAAGAAGCTTTCGAATCATGGTAAGTGATTACGCCACCGATAAAGTGCAAGAACTTTATATAATACCAAGCCAAGTCTACCTGATGTTTTAAAAAGCCTGAACGCGCACTGCTCGGGTATAAATGATGATTATTATGCCATTCCCCTGCAACAAAACCTGGCCATAATTGATTAATTGACATATCTTTTTCGTTTAAATCATAGCCTTTTTTACGCTTATCTTTTCCTTTTCCATGTCCTTCATAATTAAACGTTCGCACGCCTATTGCCCAGAAAGCTGCGGCACCAAAGAGTGCGCAAGCCAGCGCATGACCGCCAATTAAATAAAATATACCGTACCATACCAGCCAATTTACTAAGCAAGCAGAGATAGCACGCATTGGATGTACAACTGATCCCCATTTCTGATACTTTCTATAGCAATTAGCTTTTACACCGGTGTGTGCCATTAGTTGCACAGTTTGCTTATATTCCTCTGCACTGAGGTCTTTAGCAATAGGTTGATGATTTACATCTGCTAAAAAGCAATATAAGAAACCGCCATTGGCATTATAAGGATCGCCCGGCTTGTCTGATTTCGCGTGATGCACGTGGTGCGAGATGGCATAAATTTCTTCGGGAATCATGCTGATCGTTAGGTTTTGTGTTAGCACCCGCCAAAATCGATTCTTAAAACGGTAGGCTTTGTGCGTGCAATACCGATGGTGCCAGATCGTTCCGTGCGTTCCCATAATGATCATGCTGTAAATAAACGCGGCAACTAATAATGCGACGCTGAAATAGTTGAATATAAAAAGAAATAGCAGCGGAATCAGTAAAAGTACGCGAGCCCAGCTAAATAGAGGTAACCAATTTTTTTTGGATTGAAATATATTAATACGTTTTAAAAACTCGCGGAGTAATTGCTTGGTTGTAGGTTTACTGAAGGCCCCATCCCGATCCGTCCATCCATACGATGGCGGATCTAACACTTTATCTAATAACATCATATTTTTAATTGGTGTAAGGTACGTCTTTTAGTCGGTAGATTTTCCGCATAGCCCAAATCTTAACATAACTTAACATTTTGTTCCGTTTAGACTCGCTCTTTCTGCGGATTGATTTGGTGCTGAAGAAACTTTCATCACGTGAACGGCAAATTCTTACCATGTTTTATGGATTAAGCAATAGTGAGCCGCAAACGCTGGACGAAATCGCCTATCAGTTAAAACTTACACCGGAGCGTATCCGGCAGTTGAAAACAAAGGCGCTTCTACATATTAAAAATTCGTCTTCGGGACGCGATTTGTTGCAACATCTTTAGCTTATACGCTCTCCTTCATAGGAGATGTACAAATATTTTCGTATATTTGACGAAAACCTCACTTACTCTGTTTCCGGTCTCCTTTTTCCGCAGGTCTCCTTTTTCATTGTAAACACGGTCAATTTCATTTATTAATTCATAAATAATAACGTATGGGTAGAAGTCAAGAAACATTCAGGAAGAAAGAAAATATTAAAAAGCGCGAACAAAAGAAAAAGGATAAAGAGCTAAGAAAGGAAAATAGGAGTAGTCAATCTGACAAGGGAAAATCGTTGGAAGATATGTTGGCGTATGTGGATGAGAATGGAAACTTGACTACTGAAAAACCTGCAGAATTTAGAAAACAAAAGATTAACGTCGAAGAGATCCAGATTAGCACACCCAAAATGGTGGAGGAAGACGATGTGCATAAAGGAAAGGTGAAGTATTATAATGAACAGCGTGGTTGGGGCTTTATTAACAACGAATTTGGAGAACGTGTGTTTTTCCTCATTGCAGAGGCACCTGCGTCTATCAAAGTTGATGATATTGTGAATTTCAGAACCCGAAAGGGACCTAAAGGCTTACAAGCCTACGAAATTCAGGTGGTATAAACGATCATCTTATGAACTAGCTTGCAATGGGCCGAATACCTAATAAAACGAAAGAAAAATTTCTATACCTCAAAACAAAAGCTAACGTTGAGGGTTAATAGACAACAGTTATATCGCATTAAACACCAATGCTCAGCCTTGCCGTCGCGATGACCGCAAGGTTTTCTTTTGAATGGTTTACAAGCAACCTGTTTGTCAGTGGTTTATTAAACGGATCCGCTATAACCGTAAAAGAGTAATCGAATTTTTGCGCGTATGATAGTTGATGTTGCAGAAGTGGGCGTTTACTGCCAGCTTTGTTAAAATATGTTAATCATTTTGCAACATTGTCTCTTTAATGCGATATTTGTGTCATCATAATTTAGGTTTATAATTGGTTAGTAAAAGCCTTCAATCTCCCCGGTTGAAGGCTTTTCTTTTTTCGATACATGGTTTTTCGGACCAAGCAAAAAGGTTGCGGAAGAGAAAAGCCGATCTTGAGATTTTAGGGAATACGGTTTATGGATAAGCTACAGCTATATAAACCTGGGTATGGGCGTATGCTTCGGAGTAATTGACACAAACTAAGTTTAATAAAAGCGAAAAGCCCGGCTTTTGGGATCACCGGACTTTTCTAATCAACCTAAACCTGTCCTTCTACTATCAAATCTTATGCCGAACGCTCAATACACATTATATAGGACTTTAGCAGACAAGCTGTCAGGGCGAATGACATTTTATTCGCTTTCAGTGAGGCGCTTTCCATGTGGGGTTGTTATGTAGCTGACACAGATTTTCGTGTAAGGTAGGGCTGTTTATGTGTAAATTTCTTTCCCTGAAATTAGTGGTTCCTTATTTTTGCTATAAATAAAACAGAAACAAAGTCGTATCATCAACAGAGGCCATCTCCGATTGAAAAAGTGATCGTCATAACTGCATTACAAAGTTTATGGTTAGATGTCATCTGCTTTCTAAATCAAAACATGAGAAATAGAATATCCTATATATTGATCTGTCTAATCATTGTTTTACTGTTGGGACCTAACTTTTCCCTTTGGTTGCAGCATGGAGGTTTGCAGTTTGGACAGCCCTTCTCTTACCTCGAAGTGCAGCGTTTTGTATCTTCTCATGGTACAGATACATCTGTAGGTTTAATCCCTACCAATCTGTTTATTGATATGATGTTAGGGCTCGTCTGCTTTTTGCTATACGTACTCTGGATGTTTTTACGTAAAAAAAATGTCTAAACGATTTAATAATCATACTTATCTTATGGTGGACAGCATCCTCCATGTACGTTATATCGATCTGATAGATGGAACGATAAGTTAAGGGAGCGATTTTGCATCATAATAAAAGCCGCTTTCTCAAGCGGCCTTTATTAAACTGTGCTGTAAAGTATGCCCTCTTGTCGAGAGTTTCGCTAAAATAACCAAACCGTATTAGAATGGTCTAAAAATAGTTGTTCAAGAATGGGAAACTATTTGCTAAACTATTTTATTTTTAAGCATTCCGATATAACGCATTTTGGAAATAAAGCCTATTTTTATGGCACTTAACCAGTCAATAAGATGAATGTTAGTGAGCTACGTATTCCAACGTCAAGTGACTCAGTATTTTCGCGGCTGGGTTTACGTTTAGCTTATCATAGTCTCTTTTGGCTATTAATCGCTGTAGTTTATTATTTTAACTACTATAGATTGATCGGTAACGCCGAGCACGTATGGATATTTGTAATAAAAGAGTTATTAGTGGTGATGATTGCTTTTTATTCACTATCTTCTCGAAAAGTTGTGTCTGTTTTCTCCAATCCACGTGGTATCCCTTTTGTGCTGTTATGGATAGCAGTCTTGTATGTAATTTGGGCCTTAACAACTTACGCTGCATGTTTTATCTTTCAGGCTACATTCAAAAACTATGGACCGAGATTCGGTAAGTATCTTGAGCTTGTACTGACAGATGGACCTTTAAGTATAGTGAAGAATGTTTACATTTTTGTGCTTGATTTTATCTTTCTTATTTCACTCCCCGTTGGGCCGAAATTCGTGAAAATCATGTTAGAACAAGTACTTACTAAAACAAGGCTAGAGCGCGACAACCTCGAGCTTGAGCTTAATTTTCTCAAGTCGCAGGTAAACCCACACTTTTTATTTAATACCCTAAACAATATCTATCAACTACTCGATACGGATTATGATAAAGGCCGAGATATGGTTCTGCGTCTTTCGACGTTAATGCGCTATACGCTATACGAATCCCAAAATCATTTTATTCCCTTACGAAAGGAACTCGAATTCCTTAAAGATTTTATAGCGCTTATGCATATTAGATACGGTGAACGCGTGCAGATCGAAGCGTATATTACGGATATAAAAGAGCCTTATAAAATCAGTCCATTGATGCTTATACCATTTGTGGAAAATGCTTTCAAGCACGGACCGGATAAAACCCCTAACAATAATTTCGTTTACATTAACATTGACGTAAACGACGATTGGATATTTTTGCAGGTAGAGAACGAAGTAGAATCTACCCAACACATCGCTAAACCAAATGATAGTCAATCCGTAGGAGGGGTGGGTATGTCCAATATTCTCCGAAGATTGGACTTACATTATAAGGACAAGTATTATTTGTCCTATGGGGTACAAAAAAACGTATATTCAGTACATTTGAAAATTAATCTGAAATCTAATTGAAATATGCTACGATGTATAATAATTGAAGATGAACCGTTGGCGAGAAAAGGCATAAGTGAACATATCACTCAGATCCCCTTTGTAAGTTTGGAAGCTAGTTTCGAAACGGCGATGGATGCAATCGTTTTTTTAAGCAAAAACAACATCGATGTGGTCATTTCAGACATTAATATGCCTGGTATTAATGGGGTTGATTTCCTGAAATCGCTATCTAAAAGACCGCTTTTCATATTTATTACAGGACGAGCAGACTATGCATTGGAAAGCTTTGAATTGGAAGTATTCGATTATATACTGAAGCCTTATTCATTTGAAAGGTTATTCAAGGCCTTATCGCGAGCACAGAGCCATCTTACTCGAAATGATGTAGTAGAAAAAGTGCAGACTGGTACGTTTGCTATTAAAGACAATTATAGGAACTATCTGGTTCCCTATCACGAAATACAATACGTAGAGGGCGACCGGGAATATATCAGAATATCCACAACTGAACGGGAGTTCCTGATCATTTACTCATTAAAAAAAATCACCAACGACCTACCACAGGATGTGTTTCTGAGGACCCATAAGTCCTATATTATCAATAAAAACTTTGTGCGAGCAGTCGATCCGGACAAGATCATTATGAGAGGGAGTATAAAAGATATCCCAATAGGTGTTACCTATCGGGATGAGGTTTATAAAAAATTAGTGAATCACTAACTTGGACATAGTTCTCCTGTCGTAATTGCAAAGGTGGTAGCGCTTTCATTCTTCGATCGAGCTATCCTTGATCGGTAATTTTTAGCCAAAAAGCTATATAGGACCATTTCGTTGGCTCGCTGATCCGAAAAGAAAAGTCGGTTAAGAAACATATGGCAGATGCTTCCAATTAGCTTATTTACCTCAATCTTATTTGGCTTCCATTTTTGTAATATATGGGTAATACCTTGGAATCGATTTTCAAGAAGATCTTTCGCGAAAATCCGGGAAGGCTCTTGATGCCAAAGCAGAGCATCAATGGAAGCGGCATGATTTCGGTAATTGAGATTCATCTTTTTTTGCTTTACCTTATCAATTTTAAATTCTCTGGCCAGCGCTAAACTCCATTCTTCAGTTAATTCGAAACGTTCTGATAGATTTATTCCGAAAGCGTTAAATAGTTGGTCAACGGCCTTTAATCCAAAAAGCCATCGCACATTTACGTCGTCCTTGGG
The DNA here is from genome assembly GCF_054130995.1 of Olivibacter sp. SA151. Classification (NCBI taxonomy): domain Bacteria; kingdom Pseudomonadati; phylum Bacteroidota; class Sphingobacteriia; order Sphingobacteriales; family Sphingobacteriaceae; genus Olivibacter; species Olivibacter sp. SA151. The sequence continues at coordinate 2,195,575 of NZ_CP096391.1, forward strand.
CAGCGTTGCCAAGAAATCCAAAACAACCGCTGAATCAATTGAGAATATCGATTCGCAATGCTCTATATTATCAACGCCATAACGTTCAAGTTCTCTCACATATGTATCGTATTGAACTGTCCAAATTTTGTTTTGAGAGGCCAAATGTTCCATGGTGAAGCGTAAAATTTCTCGTAGTTTATTATAAGCCTTTTTACTGTTATTGGGTGCGTGTAGGCGCAAACGGATATGGAATTCGGGGTCATGATAGCGCGTAAAGAAACACTTATCGATGAGTTGCCATTCTTTAAGCTGTCTAACTAAGTTCATGATATCTTCAGCCAATATTTCATCCGCAGTTTTCTGTGGACAATAAAGCTTTATATAAATCCATTCGCTTCCAGGCAAGAAACTCCGTTTCACTTCCTTGTTCTTCAACGGGGTCATTTCGATGAACGCGCACTTTTTTACAATCGATTTGAAAGGAATGATAATTTCGTTAACAAAAGCATTACCGTTTGTATCCTTAATAATAGTGCTATGGTGCACTAAAGACTCATATAATATTACATCCCCCAAAGCCAGTTTGTCTTTCAATAACTGCATTCCCCAACTGGTTCTGATGTCAATGTATAATTCATTGTCGCCTTCAGCGATCAATATTTCGTTCGGTAATCGTAGATCCTTTTGCAGCTGCCTAAACCAATTTATATCGAACTGGCGCCTTTGCTTTATATACCAGCGCGCGCGAGATAAGATAAGATGTTTATAGCTGATTCTAGGTAAGAACGGAGCCCTTTTATATTTGTCCCAGTTCCAATAGATGGAAAAAGGGGTGTCTTGATATTGCAAATCGCATAAAAATCGATAAACGGAAATTCCTTGTCTAAAATTGTGAGCGCAACTCAACCTTGGAATAACCCTTTTGTCTAGTTTTTTGGAGAACAAAATAACCTGGTTGTTTCTCACAGTTACTGTAAGGTCCGAAAGAGGGATTTGTTTTTCATTTTTTGTACAAGTAAGTCCCAATACGGGTATTTCATAACTGTACAGCTTCGGCCGCCGCAAGATGTTACCTACTTTATTCTCTGGTATATGTTTGATATCTGCCAGAATCACATTATCAAAGCATTGTTCTTCATAAATAGCGCAGCTTCGAAGGTTATTCTTCAGCGCCTCGTCCATATAAGCAAAGCGCGACATCAAATTTACTGCTGACGATCCACTACATGCGGCTAGGTGAAATTGAAAATTGCCGTTATCCAAATCCTCTACTTTTTTTGTCAAAAGATTGCCAATGGCGTAGCAGGTCGGCGCAACAGCACTGTTCTCTTGTCTCTTTTCCAAAAGAGGATAAATTGTTTCCAGATCTATATGCCGTGAACCGGAAAACAACGCATTAGTCATCACTTGTTCTTCAAGCGTAGATGTGAGCTGTTTCTTACCCTCGCTTATATCCAGGTTGTTAATTAAAGGATGTTCCCTTTTATATTGATTGTCGAGGTCTCCATAGCCGATACCCAAATCCCCATCAAGTACTTCCAGCAGTGGTACCTCCATCATCTCGTATCGCCTTTTAAATTTTTGAATAAAAACCTGCAGTTCTTGTGGTATTGATGATGTAAACAACGGATGTAGCTCACACAATTCTCTAGCTATTAGCTGTATTACAGATTGTTTCAGGTTGACCTCCTTTGCGATGAATTTTTTATCAACCTGTGGTAGCACAACGTTGAATGGGAATTCATCTAAGGAGGCTATTCGGTCGGGGCAAGATGACAAAGTTAATAAGTCTCGCATCTCTACAACTGCGGCATCCGTTCCCTTTAACTTATGAGTAAGCTTGTGAATATCTTGGTCTTCCAAAATCGTGGGCTCTAATTCCGATATTAGAAATTGATTATCTAAGAGCTTAGATAGATAGGCTGTTATCTCGTTTCTCTCAATATCAAAGTCCATAAGAAAGGTTATGAGTTCACTGAAAGTTCTCCCTTCCCTGGCATAATCATAAAGCAATTTCAATAAAGGGTTTATCTTAAGTTTAACCTGAAAAAAAGTCCTTTTGTCTTTTACGGTTTCAAAACGTATATACCTGAAATAACCGCCTACTGCGTAAATACTATTATTCGTGTAGAATACAATGTCGTTTAGCCAATCCTGACTTTGTTGTAGCTGATGAAGTTGACGCATCAAGTGATCTAGACTCACACGAGCATAGATAGTTGCGTGCCCTGTAAGCGTTAATGTACTCGTATTATCATTGATATGCCCCATGCAGACACCGGCAAAACTACCAAAGGGAGTAGCGCGAGAAGCCATGCGAGAGACATATTTATACAGAGTAACCAGTAGCTTTAGATCTGGCATATATCCATTCTCTAACCAGCTAAGATAGGTATGATAGAGATCTTTGCTGGCAAATGAAATAGCTTCCAATACTTCCGGATTACGACTGAGCAAATCATGTAGGTTTTCGGCTAGGCTGGCCGTATTATCGGCATTGATCCTTTGAATTTCCTGCAATGGTAAACTTGGCAATCTTAATAAAAAGAAACCTAAATGTTCAATATTACTTAACATCGCATGCAGAGTCTACTGGAAGTGTCCTATTCCTAACAAAAAGTCAATGCATTCATTGAATTTTTCAAGCGAAAAGGGCTTCAATAATTCATAAACCTTATTATTGTTTTCTATTTCTTCTTTATTTCTGAAGTGGGATAGGGGTGAAGCAGATGTGTTGATAACAATTGAATTAGGTGAGATTTGATCCAGTATTTTGTCAACATCGCCATCAAAACCAGGTGTTTTGAAATCAAGGAAGATGATATCCGGCGTAATTCTTTTTATAATCACATGAAAATCGTACACATTATCAATCGTAGCTACCAACGTTAAATCGGACCGTTTACTGATATAGCCCTTGAGCATTTGTACAGCGAGCGGCTCATCCTCCACGATAGCGCATATCAAGCATCGCATATTCCTTTATTTTAGCAAGGCGAGTATTAAATGAAATTCGATGTGGTAAAGGTCATGCTGCTCACTGTTTCGTCACCATCTCGAAGATGCTGGTTACTTTCGCGCGGTGCGTCTATAGTGCAGATACACTCTGCTTCGATTCTTAAATAACTTTCTAAAAGACTTTTGTTAAACTTTTCCATGTTGTTTATAATTTATCCTAGGCTAATTTGAGGGGAATGAATTTGATAGGCATGTTTATTTAATCAACCGCCTATCTTCTTATACCAACTTGCATATACGCTCAACATCGTTTTGCCAAGAATTTTTGCTACCAAGTTGGTATGAAGAAATCTGTTGCTCGTGACGACTTATATTAGGTATTTAATAAATCATCAGTCAACCACAAATTCATTTTAGTGTAGAATAGATAATTCGGCTTCTTTAGTGCTTGATGTGCGCAATTGTCACCCGTTCTTTTAGGATATAACCGAGGTATTTTTTGTAAGTTATTGATTATCTGTTGTAATAAATGATTTTATCAACAAAATCAGAAAAGTGTAGCAATAATTTAATGAAAGTGATCTGCATCTGGTGGAGGCTCGTTCAGAGTGAGTATAATACTTACATTTGCTCAAGGATATTTCATATTGAACAATATATTATTGTCAATTTGGAACATGATCGAAGGTATTCCAGTACTATGCTGTTTATTGAAAATTGGCTAAGAAAGTGTTATGCTCTCGCTTCAAACTATGTCTACCCGTAGTGAATACGGCAAACTTTCCGAAGAGAAACAACATTACATCAGCAACGTCTGGTAGCCGTTTGAGAAAGTCAGTCTGTAGACTGGATACCATTCGACGTGATATGAGGCCAAACCTAAGACAAATTAACTAAATCGAAGTATAAGCTCGCATGGCTCAGCATGCGAAAAGTAGACCAAGAAAACGAATTGATAGATGCTATAGCACTGTTCGTAAAGTTAACTGTTAATTGCAAGGCAAACCATGCAATTTCGTATACACCTATAGATAGGGTTACGATGGAGATAGAGAAAAAAAACGCACAGCGCACAAGAGCTATTATTTTAGAGGCAGCTGCCAATATCATACGAGAAAAAGGTCTTCAAGCACTAAAAATAAGTCGTCTCGCCGATAGATCCAAATTCACCCGGTGGACGATCTATAATCATTTCGGTAGTTTAGATGGTGTAAAAAAAGAACTGTACAGCCGACACGACTACCTTATTGCGAACTTACCCCAAATAGTCGCTTTAGCGGCGAGACAGGAGGAAGCCATGCGATTTGAACTCTTAGCGCACCTTATCGTTCAACATTTTGATGCACTTATGAGAGATCCCCTATACCGAGAATTCGCAGTTGCCGAATTTATGGGAACAGATGCTGCGATCGCGAAAATGGTATCGGCTCGTGAACAACGCATGTTGAAGATGATGAAAACATCCGAATTAACTGACTCAACGGGAAAGCCGTTTCTCCTCGAGTTTCTATTCCCGATTATTTTAGGTGGTATTACGTATATGGCGTTTCAATACAGAATAGGTGGACATGCTTCTTGTTTCGGTGTTATGTGTTTGCAGAAAGAGTTCAAAATAAATTTGAGACAGTTTTTAATATATTTAATAAAAACCGCTATTAACGGTTTAGATGGAGATATAGCTAATCAACAAATGACCTAGTCGTAAGCAAAGGATTCTTAGACATTAAAAATAGCCGGATATTTTCTTGCTGCCATTAATATTAAATTCATTGAATCCGTAACCCAAATTTCACCATTTTCAACCATACGAAGCGCTTCCGATGCCGGTAACGTAATTACTTCTATATTTTCAGTGATGTCCAGACGTTGTACAGCATTGAATTCAGCATTAAATAAGATATAGCCATAGGTTATTTGTTTGAGTTTAGTTGGATTAATAGCAAAACGACAGATAAATTTCAAATCTTCCTCAGCGGCTTTGATTCCACACTCTTCTTCAAGCTCGGCTACGGCTGATTGTTTTAGCGTTTTATCCTTTTGTTGCATTCCTCCGGGCACTTCAATTAGAATTTCGCCAAGCCCATGTTTATATTGACGAGTAAGTACCACCTGATTGTCAGAAGTAAAAGCTAAAACCTGCACCACATCGCCCAGTGGAGATAAAAAGTAATCATCTACGATCAGACCATTTGGTAATTCTACTTTTTGCTTATGTAGAGGATACCAGACGCTTGGCGAAATATCCTCGTCTTCTAAAAGAGTCCACGGTTTTATTCTATCAGACATGACGTAAAAGTAACTGTTTTAACTTATTTGTTAACTAATTCAGTACAATTTTATAGGCGGAATAATGATAATACGGCTACTGCTCTGATAAATGTCAGTACCTAAGTATTGCAGAAACGGTGGAAAATCAAAATGGCGATAGACCGTCATGAATAATCAGCTTAGACTATGAATGCGCGTAGTGTAGATTGATTGTCGACATAATATCATACATATCAAAGGGTTTACGTATATATCCATCTGCTCCGCATTCCAGTGCAATTGATGGAATATCCCATAGTCCGGATATCATAATTACCGGTACATGCTGGTAATTACTTAAGGATTTAAGCTGCTTACAAAGATCGCTTCCCTGACACCATCGCAGATTTTCATCCATTAAAATCATGCCTACCTCATGTTCATCCAGCAATCTATACAAGTTTTTCCCGGTGTCCATGATAACTTCAATACCTTCATAATCGAGAATATCCATAATCAGACCTTGCATCTCTGAATCGTCTTCAACGTATAACATTGTTTTTTTCTTAGTCATAGCGGTATAGCATAACTTCGCACAAATTACACAAGTGAAAAAAAGCTTTATATTGTTTAGCCTCTAACGGCAAAAGGAACTGCGCGACATGAAGTTATAACAAATACCGTGCAAAATATATGATAATATTAGTTTTATTTGTTTATGTTGTTTATTATCAGTTTGTTTAATATTGTGTTAATTAAAAATATTAACGGTTTCTTTGTTTTCTTACTTCAATTCAATAGGTCAAGGTTATTTTTGAGAAGTTTCCATGCATAGGAAACGAATAGATTTCATTTTTGATTTGGCCACCCTTTTGGATCTGGGTGGCTTTTTTATCAAAATTTGATGAATAGAATCGTTCTTTGGTTAATCATAACGATCATTACGCCAAGGATAAGCGGTATTCGAATAACCACGCTCCTCCCAAAAGCCTGGTTGGTCCTGGTTCAGGAATTCAATTCTTTTTATCCATTTGGCGCCTTTCCAAGCATAAAGTTGAGGTGTAATCATACGACAAGGCCCGCCGTGTTCCTTCGCCAGCGGTTGGTTCTCAAAGGTATGCACTAAAAGCACGTCTGGCTTCAAGGCCTCTTCTAATGAAAGGTTAGTAGTATAAGTATCATAGCCATGACAAAGAATATGAGTTGCGTCTTCGTGAGGTTGCACAAGTGCAGCTAAATCCAACATACTGACACCAATCCAGCTCATATCCAGTTTGGACCAAGTAGTGACGCAGTGGAAGTCGGATATGTCATGGGTCTGTGGTAGTGCCATAAAATCTTCCCAAGTTAACATAACCGGATGCTTTACATTGCCGTCTATCCTTAAACGCCAACGATCTAGCGAAATATCGGGCTGATAACCGAGGTCTAAAACCGGCCATTTGGTAGTTACAACCTGTCCTATAGGAATAGTTGGCATCCCATGCCGATTTATTTTACCCGTCCCCATGGGTTTGTCGTCCGCCATAGAGGGCGTATCTTTCATTTTTGCTGCGAAACGTGCTTTTAATTTCATTCTCGCCTCTACAATACGATTCAATTTTGCTGATCCTTCCATATCGGGTTTCATTAAGTGTCTGTCATATCAGTTATCCTCTTCATCCGGGACGGTATATTTAAATCGGAACAGCTTAAATAAACCGAGAACAAGTAGTACTGAAAAAACGATGTCGATAAAAAGATACCCAAAGTGAAAGTCCTTTATTTCAGCAAAAAGTCCTGTCTCCACGTTTTGACCAACTGATTTTCGGAGGAATATAAGCGGAAATCCCATCGTTGTATCATCGGTGTAAGGCATACCGCCACGATAGGAAAACGCAGTAAAAAAAGTAAAAAGTAAAACGGTGCCCGCTCCCCAAAGTAATATTCTATATTTTTTCATGCCTTGAGATCGTCCTTCAATATTAAATACAGCTATTGCAAATTTTAGTTTTTCTCTTAGGCAAAGTAAAAAATAATTAATCAAAGTTCGTTCCGATTATTTAAAGCCGAGTTGAATTTGATATCTATACACTTTTCGTGATCAATTAACTCCTAGAAGATTGGCAACCAACAAATTGGCAGAAAGTTGGCAATTATTGTAAGCATACAACTTCTTTTTCACCATAGAGGCAATAGCCGGCTACAGCTCATACCGAAGGCTTCTCTTATTGATACCCGCTGCAAAGGTAAGCTATGACCTTAGGTGAGCGTCGAGGATTATTTTTATTTTTAATAAAATATTGAAAATAAGCAATTTATTTAGAAATATGGAATAGGCCGAAATGCATGTTGAAAATAGTATTAAATTTGGCGACGCAAAATACAAGGCCTGTTTGCAGCTCTCCGAGGCTGAATCGGTTAAATGCCCTGCGGCAGAACAGGAAATAGAATATATGTCGAACATCCTAAAAAAAATTCTTATTGGCTTGGGCTTAGCCTGCACTTTGATTCTGCTTGCCATAACTTTCATTACTAATTTTCTCTTTAAACCTGAGAAGATAACGCCCATAGCACTTAAGGCGATTAATCAACAATTGGATGGACAGGTTTTTTGTAAAAGCGTCGAATTAACTTTTTTTTCTTCTTTTCCACGCTTCGGTGCTCGTCTACATGACGGATATATTCTTTCGAGAGACAGGAGAGATACCCTAGTTATTTTCAGTGACTTTCGGGGCGCTGTCAACATGACTAAATTACTTTTAAAAAAAGAAATAGATATTGAGCGAATTACATTGCGCAGGCCGCGACTTCATGTGGCAGTGGATCGGCACGGTAACGCAAATTATGATATTCTGAAGAAGGAAACGGCTGAAGCTACTGACACAAGCGATGTCCAATCGGCAATAAAAAAAATTCATATTAAATCGCTTCGCATCGAAGATGCCAGTTTTCACTATGAAGACAAAGGATCAAGACTTGATTGCCGAATCCCGCATTTGGCTCTTAAAATTGGGTTTGTTTACGACGAGGATCACCTCCTGTTAAAATTACATTCAGATAGTAAGCAGCTAACGGTCACGAAGGGTGGATTTGTCTTTATCCGGCAATTGAACAGCCTTTTGGATACAGATATGAAGCTTGATAAGAAAAGTCGAAAACTCAGCTTTACCAATGGAACGCTAAAATTGAACGATATAGACTTTCTGCTTGACGGCGTCTTTGAACGACCCAATGGCAGAAAAGCTGTAAATGTAGCATTGCAAGCTAAAATGAAGGTGCCATCGCTGGCAAATTTATGGAAAATGGTGCCAAAAAGATACCTTAAGACAACAGATGCTGATGTTGGCGGGAGGGTGTTTTTAGTGTTGCGGACAAATGGCGTGTACGGTGAAGGCAAGCTGCCTGTATCAAGGGCACAGCTTAAAATACATGGCGGTTCTCTGCGTTATAAAAAGTTTCCGGGCCAAATTACCGCCCTAGAGGCAGATGTAGAAAGTCTTTTAGACTTTAATGAGCGCCAACGTTCCGCAGTACGTATCAATAAGATGCTAATAAGAGGAACGGGCATACACCTTAGCGGTAGCGTATCAGCACAAAACCTGTTGGATAACCCGGAAATTGAACCGGATGTCGAAGCAAATATCGATCTTACAAAAATTGGGTCAACATTTCCTATTGTCGAGGGATTGCAGCTCGGTGGAAGAGCGTTCATAGATCTCGCGGGAAAAATTACGTATACGGCTCAATCGGGCTTTGATTATCGCGATCTGTCATTACAAGGTAATGCTAAGCTCGCGGATCTACAAATAAACATGGCTAAAGAGGAGCTTCTTTTTCATACACCTTATACTGCACTGAGCCTGAAAAGAGATGAAAAGAATGGATTGTCCGGACAATTGGATATAGATAGGCTTAATCTACAATACGGAAAAAAACATAAGCTTACGGTGCAGGCACTTCATGCGCAGCTTTCAGGATCTAAAAAAGTCGACAAACGCTTACCGCTGAAATCGAAGATCAATTTGGCGGCTCTTCACTATCAATCTACAGACAGTATGAATGTACGCATTGAGAAAGCTTCCATCGCTGCTGCGGTTGGCCCAGGTAAACTGCCACGTGCTCCCCATTTTGTTACGAGCTTCGACGCGCAGAATTTAGCCCTGCACTATGGGCAAATGACACTGATCGTTGATAAAGGGTCTTACCAATTCAATGTCGAGAAAAATGAGCAGAAGCAATGGTGGCCAATAGGCTCCTTTAGCTTTTCGAAGCTTAAGGCGGCCATTCCTAATGTCGGTATGCCGCTGTCGGTTAATCGTTCCCTTATTACTGTAAAAGGACATGATATTCACCTAAACAATGCTTTTGTGGCGCTTGGCGACTTCAAGATGAAGCTCGACGGCGAGGTACGCAACATCTTTCCGGCAGACAAGCGGGATACGCTTTTGTATGCTGATTTAAATCTGCATGCCCGCTATTTGGATATTGACGAGTTAATGGGCGTATTGAAAGCCGAAAGCGCTAACGCAGGAGTTATAGAGCGTATGGCGGCGCCAGCGTTGACCGCCGCGCCACCCGTAACACCTATAGCAGACTCTACTCGTTTTACATTACCTACCAATATTCGTTTTACCTTTAACTCCTTTATAGAGCAATTGAAAATGGGATCATTAATGCTGAACAATCTTAAAGGTCAAGCCCGTGTTGATAACGGGCAGTTGAATTTACATGATTTCAGTTTAAAATCCGGTGAGGCTTCTCTGCAAACCAAACTGCGTTATAAACCACTGGCGAATGGTCAAGCTAGAATGCAATACGTGATTGACGTACGTAACATGAAAATGAATCAATTGAAGGATTTTGCCCCCACGTTAGACACTCTTTTCCCTGTTATAAAATCACTGGAAGGTAATGCAGATTTCAGTATAAAAGGCTCTGCTAATCTGAATAACGATATGGAGATCGATATCGGATCAGTAAGAAGTGTAGCCGCGTTGCGAGCTACCCACTTGGCCGTGCAAGACAATGAAGCGTTTAGGGAGCTGGCCAAAACCTTCAAGTTTAAAGAGAGAGATAGCACTTATATTGATTCACTGAACGTAGAAATGTTAATTAAAGATCGGCAGCTAGAGATTTTACCCGCTTTGGTCGAAATTGACCGTTATCGCCTAGCAGTAGGAGGCATACAACATATTGATCTGTCCTATGATTATCATATCTCGGTACTAAAATCTCCGGTCCCTTTTAAAATGGGCGTAGATGTAAAGGGTAAGATACCTGACTATAATATTAGCATGACAAAAGCCCGATATAAGTATTATTTTACCGATAAAGAACGTTTAGCCAAAAAAGCCGATAGTACCATTATCCGTAAGAGAAATGCGGTTCTGAAACTGATCAATTTTGAGTAAAGGAAACGCTAAAGAGAGTTCAATTAGGTGATTTCAATCAGTAAAGTTTGCATATAGAAACTTTACCGATTGAAATCATTATTTGATTTATTCTAAGGTCGGATTAAACGTACCACCCCAGTTATTGTTCTGTTCAATTTTAGGATTTTTATCGATTACGCTTTCCTGAATCGGAAAGAAATAATAGCTTTCAGGTAACGAGTTTACTTTAACGCCTGATAGGGGAACTTGTAAAATGCTGTATTTAAAATTGTTTTCCATCAGTTCGTATTTATCGGCAAGTGCCCGTGCCTGTCCCATCGCCATTTCTGATCCATCATCATTAATCGCAATCGCTTCTACACCATGTTTTGTGGTGCCGTCTAAACGATTTAACATTCGTAGCCGACGTAAATCCCAAAAGCGATGTCCTTCGAAGCAGAACTCTATATTACGTTCTGCCAGAATCGCCTCACGCATTTGATCTCTCGTTATTGCTTTGATTCCGTAGTTACCGTCTCCACCGGCTTCAATACCGGCCCGTTGGCGTATTTGCTTTAAAATATCCATCGCTTCACCGATTCTCCCGGTTTCATTAGCGGCTTCTGCATAATTCAGCATAACTTCCGCAAAACGCATTAGCACAAAATCGACATCATATTGTTGCACCTCCGCCTGTGTTAGTTTCAGCAAACTATTTTTTTCGATAAAAAAACCACTGTACCTATTGAGATTGGTTGAATTCACACCAGCTTTTGGATTCACACCAAAATCATCCAATTCATGTGCTATGCCTAGTGATGTATATTGCCGTTTTCCCGTTTTGCCGGAAACAGCATAGGGTTTTCCGTTCCAAACGATCGACTTGTCAAAACGGGGGTCTCTATCTTCCCAATATTGTTGGAGAAAGGCAGCCTCCGTTTTATGATAGGCGCTCGTAGGGTCGTTATATAGTTTGCCATCTTTCATCGGGAATTCTTTTATGAACTCCCAAGTTGGACATGCATAGGCGGGGCCACGGCTTTCGGATCCCGGTCGGACACCATAATCCCATGAGGCGACTTTATTGGGATAGGAATTTACCACGGCAAAGATTACTTCGGGGCCTTTTTCCACTAAAGCGATATTCGCATAGTCCTCCGCCAACCGATAACCTCTTGCCTGCAAATCATTAAAGGCCTTTTTGTTTTCCTGATAAGCGGCTTCCCAGTATGAATTGTTCCAAGGGTTAGCAGGATTGAATTGAGGAGATGCCTTATAAAGAAGTACTTTTGCTTTAAAAGCGAGCGCAAAACTAGCGTCAATTTTTCCATAGTCAGTAGATGAGGTAGCGATGCGCTCCGGGAGCTTAGCAATTGCTTCATCCAAATCACGAATAATTAAATCGAAGCACTCGGCTGTAGAGTTCCGCGCTACATAAAGGTCATCTTCATAGCGATCTTGCGGTACGGTGATATAGGGTACACCGCCATGATATACTACCATCCAAAAATACGCATAAGCACGCATAAACAAAGCTTGACCAGTTATGCCGTCTTTTGTGGCTTGGTCTAAAGCACCGGCATTGACATCCCTGATAGCTTGATTTATTAAACGTATATTACTGTAATTCCATGATTTAAACTCGCCATTCGAAATCGTCACCCGATCGGGATAAAAATTAATGCCGATCAACTGCTCGCTATCCGAATCGGCGCCTGGATTCCAGTTGCCGAACATGGGGTAGATATTAGCCATATAAGCGTTTGCCAAATTGGGGTCATTCCAAACCTGCTGTGGGTCGTAATTGTCGATATCTTCAATATCAAGTACCTTTTTGCAAGAGCTTGCAAAAACACCTATAAAGCATAAAATAATATATATATTCCTTTTCATCTTGTTTCTATTTGTTACCGTATTATTTGCCTCGTTAAAACCTGACATCCAAACCAAAAGTGAAGGTCTTCATAATAGGATAGGAGTCGTAATTTTTTTGCTCGGGATCTTGAAACTCCTTCATATCTGACAGCACAAATAAGTTGGTTCCGTTAAAGTATAATTGCGCGTTTTCCAGCTTTAGTGCCGATACCCAAGATTTCGGCAGGTTATATCCCACATTAAGTGTTCTCAAACGGAGATAGCCCCCATTTCGGATCCAGAAAGAAGACGCACCTGTTCCGGATTCATACCAATTCTGCCCAATTGGGCGAGGATATTCACCATCTGGATTTTCCGGTGTCCATACCTTGTCAGATGCCCATACAGGATAATAAGGTCTTACAGTACCTCCGTGCTGCCTCATACCTGCTCCTTCTTGGTTGCTGATAATTCGATCGTAATTGAGCACGCCCTGAAAATGCGCTTGTAAAGAGAAGTTCTTATAAGCGATGTTGAAGCCAAAACCATAGTTAATCCTGGGAGCCGCATTTGTTGAGAGTAGCTGATTATCATTACCGTCTATTTTTCCGTCAGGTCCCGGAGCGTACCCATCGCCCCGTACATCCTCGAAGTATAAACCACCTAAATAGGGATCACGTCCAAATTGTTTAAAGCCTTGTGCGAGTAATTCATCCAGTTGTTCTTGGGTTCTTATAATTCCCAGTGCCTTTAGACCGATAATCCTTTCGGCGGGTTGTCCAATGCGGGATTCAAAGTGCCGATAGCCACCAGGTCCATAAGCCGCACTTTCGTCAAAAATATCCCAGCGGTCTTTTGCATAACCCGCATTTGCCATAATGGAATAGTTCACCTCATTATTGGCCGCATTATCGTTCCATTGTAAGGTGATTTCACCGCCTCTCCAGGATCTAGCTGCGTAATTTTCCGGTGCCAGCGCCTGCCCATAATTATCAGGTAAAGTCACTAAACGAGAGCCAAGAATGTCCGTTTCTTTCCTTAAAAATAGATCGAGCGTTCCGCTTAAGCGATTATTAAAACCTGCCGCATCCAAACCGATATTATAACTCGTAGAGGTCGCCCAGGTTAGATTGGGATTAGGCGTCGCCCCTGGTGCGATGGCTCCGTAAAAGCGATCGCCGAACATATACCCGCCGGAATTAACGTACCTTGCTACATAAGAAAAAGGATTTATCTTTTCATTATTAACGTCTAAGTCGTTCCCAGTGGTTCCGTAAGAACCTCTAATCTTCAGTTCATTAAAAGCATTGGTGAACTTCTTGAAGAAGCCCTCTTCTGACAGACGCCACGCGGCCGAGACTGATGGGAAGAAGCCCCAACGCTTATTTTCAGGGAATAAGGTATTCCCGTCGTAACGGAAAGAAAACTCAGCGATATATCGACTGTCAAAATTATAGTTTACTCTTCCTATGTATGATTGCCGGGCGCCTATTTCTTCCCACCCGTTCGCTTCGCGGAATTGCCTATCGGTAGGATAAGCAAACATCTGATCTAATGAAGTTAGCGGATTTTCGGCTCTTGCATAGGATGCATAACCGCCATTCTCAGCCTGCTCAAAAACAAATAATGCATCTACACTGTGTTTATTGAAGGTCCGCGTATAATTTGCAAACCAGTTGAACTGATAGCTCCAATCGTTCGTTAGTTCATAGCTCATAAAGGGCTGATTTTGGCTGAAGGTAAAAGTGTTTGTCTTATTCGGGTCAGGAGGCCCGGGCAAAAAGCGATTACCATCCGGATCTGCTTGATTGAAGACATAGTTCTTTTGGAACGTTAAATATTTTTTTCGCATGTAGTCTTCACCCAGATAGCTTCCTACCACTTTTGTAGAGAGGCCCGGAATAAATTTATCCAGCTTAATGTTAACCGCTAGTATCGGATTGAATTGACGTTGTCGGGTCTTGATATAGCGATCACCTACGACCTGATCGATCACGCTCCAAGCCTGCCAACTCCCCATTGGCGTTTGGATAGGATAGGGAGTTACATAATTGGCTGGTGTCCCATCTGCTTCGACGTAGAAAGGATAAGTTTTTGGCCAGTTGAAGGTTACCCGATATAAATCGGACACATCAAAGTCATCATCGCCGGTAAAAGGCCAATAAAAGCGATCTAGATTTTGTTGGTACGCAGAGAGATTCAAATCAACAGAGATACTTTCACTGATTTTAGCCGAGACATTACTGCGAAGATTAAATTTACCATGATCTACCGTTTTATACGATCCGTTCTCGCCGCGATAGCTTAGTAATGAATAGTAGGTTATCTTCTCGGATCCTCCGCTAACGCTCAACGCTTGGCGATGACTCGTTGGATTTCGCCAGATCATGTCGTGTACATTGTAGCTTTTATCCTTAAAATAGTCGAATTCTTCTTGTCCGTTAGGTGGAGGTGTTCCGTTAAATTCCGCCACCCGATTTTGGTAAATTAATTCATCCGTTGCTGTTGTGAGGTCAGATAGCAGTGGCATGGTTGGGCTGGACGTTGTATAATTAGATTGAAAATTAAAGGTAGGTTTTTGCTCAATTCCTTTTCGGGTTGTTACCAGCACAACTCCATTTCCAGCTCTCGATCCGTAGATAGAGGCCGTTGCAGCGTCTTTCAAAAAGCTCATTTGGTCTACTTCAGATGCCTCCAATGCGTCAAAAGCGGCTTTGTCTCGCACAACACCATCAATAACATAAAGCGGTTCGCCAAAACTACCCCTAATTCGAATTTGAGAAGTAGCGCCTGAGAGCCCGGATGTATTAGTGACGTTTACACCTGGGGCGCGACCGGCTAGTGTATTAGACAGATTTGCCGGTGCAATATTCGTCAGTTCCTTGGCGTTAACCGAACTAACCGCCCCCGTAAGATTTACTTTCTTCTGAGTTCCATATCCAACAATAACAACTTCTTCAAGATCGCTGATCATATCTTTTAATACTACATTAAGTTCACGTTCTCCTGCGAAGTTGAGTTCTTGTGTCTCAAAGCCCAAATTGCTAAAAATCAAAACAGCCTTAGGGGGCACGTTTAATTGGTATCTTCCCTCACTATTGGTTTTAGCGGCTATTGTTGTTCCTTTTACAGAAATTGTTACTCCCTCTATGGGGGCGCCACGTTCATCGGTGACTGTGCCATATATACTTGTTTGACGAAAAAACGTCGATAGTCGCTTACTTGCATGTGCATGAATGGATATGCTGCTTCCTGCCGTGCAAAATGAAACAAGGAAAACATATAAAAGATTGATTGAAATGTGCCTTTTTTTAGGCAATAGGAATCCGGTACTAATCATATAGCATAGTTTAAGGGTTTTTGTTAATAATTTTGTTGCTTTGTTTGGCGTGACGTCCGCCTACAAGAATAAGTTTAACGCTCTCTCATAGTTCTTCATAATTTAGTAATACACACAATCATTCAGTCGAATACTTCGTCCTTACGGTAAAGACGAGTTCACGATTTTTCCTAGTTTATTGTGGTCAAATTGGTTACTGCGTGAGCAAACATATTCAAGCCTATATAAAAAAACAAATTGGTTTCGAGATCAATCGATTGCGTAGTTTGCGCACACGTGTGCGTAAACGCAGGCTGTAACAACAAGAGGAGAGGGGGGTGAAGGCCTCTCTTAAAGAGGCCTGAATTGCATTTTTGTTACCGTTGCATGTGAAGAGTAAGATAACCTGAGAAACTTCTAGGCAATAAGGCGGCAGTCGCTACTATAGATCCGTCTTTAAGACAGCCCCATTGCTGGCATTTGTTACTAAAGCCCTGTATTGGCTAAGCCATCGCGATTGCAGCTTTTTTTTGAGGGGCACAAAATTCGCTTTTCTCTTCCCAATTTCCTCATCACTTAACTTAACCAATAAAATGTAATTGTCTACATCGATATGAATTTCATCTCCGTCTTCGATTAAACCAATCATACCACCCTCAGCCGCTTCGGGAGATACGTGTCCAATGGAGGCACCTCTAGTTGCTCCGCTAAATCTACCATCTGTTATTAGTGCAACAGAGCTTCCCAAACCCATGCCCATAATCAAGCTTGTGGGCGTCAGCATTTCTTGCATTCCAGGACCACCTTTTGGACCTTCGTAACGGATAACTACCACATCACCCTCTTTAACTTTTCCGCCGATTATGCCATCGACGGCTTCCTGTTGACCATTAAAACAAACGGCTTTGCCGGTAAATACCCTAGAACCCGTAAGTCCTGCGGTTTTGATAACGGCACCTTGTTCGGCCAGATTTCCATACAGAATTGCTAAGCCACCCACTTCACTGTATGGGTTATCGATGGTACGTATAATATTTTTGTCCTTAATTTCGGCTCCTACTATAAGTTGTAAAAGGTTTTCGCCGCTGATTGTTAAATTGTCTATAAGAATATTATTACTCCTTTTGGTCATCTCTTTCATCACAGCACTAACGCCACCTGCCCGATTAATGTCTTCCATATGAACATTCGTTAGGCTTGGCGAGATTTTAGCAATGTGCGAAACATTCCGTGAAATTGCGTTAATATCTTTCAGTTGAAAATCTAAACCTGCCTCATTTGCAATAGCAAGCATATGTAAAACAGTATTGGAACTACCACCCATTGCCATATCAACAGCAAAGGCATTTCGAACGGCGTTTTCGTTCAATATATTTTTCAGGGTAAATTTTTTACGTGCTGTCTCTTCTTTTGCAATCTCACAGATGCGTCGAGCCGCTTTTCTATAAAGTGTCTCCCGTTCGACTGTTTGGGCAAGGATAGTTCCGTTACCCGGTAGGGCTATGCCCATTGCCTCCATCAAGGTGTTCATAGAATTAGCCGTAAACATACCCGAGCAGCTGCCCGCACTTGGACAGGCATTACATTCGATATCCCGAAGTTGTTCCTCGCTAATAACCCCAGCCTCGTGCTTGCCCACTGCCTCAAATGCAGATGCGAGATCGATGGGAGTACCATCTTTTTTATAACCTTTTGCCATGGGACCTCCACTCACAAAAATGGTAGGTACGTTTACACGTAGTGCACCCATGATCATACCAGGTACTATCTTATCACAATTTGGTATAGCAATCATGGCGTCCAATTTGTGTGCGTTCATTACACTTTCTATTGAACTGGCAATTAATTCTCTACTCGGAAGCGAATACAGCATACCGTCATGTCCCATAGCAATGCCATCGTCAATTCCAATGGTGTTGAATTCAAAAGGGATGCATCCGTTTGCACGAATCTCCTCCTTAATGATGTTCGCCACCTTGTTCAAAAAAAAGTGTCCGGGAATAATCTCTATGAATGAGTTGGCTACACCGATAAAGGGCTTCTCGAAATCTTCATCCTTTAATCCGGTGGCTCTAAATAAAGACCGGTGTGGCGTTCTATGGTATCCTTTTTTTACTTCATCACTTCTCATGACTGATTTGCTTATTTACTTACCAATTTTGTTTTTGAAACGGGTATGCCGCTTTGATTCTACTGTTATAAATTTGATTTTAACCTACTGAGTGTTTCGGGTGATATATTCAAATAAGCCGCTAAGTTTGCATTTGATAACCGCTGTACAAGTTCCGGGTTATTTTTTAGTAAGTTGCGATAACGTTCTGTTGCGCTCTGCGTAAGTAATCCGCTAAGCTTCGACGTAATAACGGTGAGGCCGTATTCTAGGATATAAATGTACATTTTGTCCCATGCCGGGATCGTCGTCCGCAATCGAAAAAAATCATGGTAGGAGATCACGAATAATTCCGAAGTTTCTACAGCCTGTATATATTCAGGTGCCGGTGTTCTTGAAATAAAACTAACAATTGACGTTAAAAAAGTATGCTCAAAAGCCATAAACCTTGTCGATACGCCGTGGTTATCATTATTGTAATAGAGCCGCAGACATCCCTTTTCAATAAAAAACAGCTTATCTGCTACAGCACCCTCTGCAAGTAATAATTCGTTTTTTTTGGCGACAAGTGGCTTGAAATACCTCAGTATCTCGAGAACCTGCTTTTCTTCAAGTTGTGTTTTTCGTTGTATAAGGTCCTTTAGCATGTCAGACATCACCGTGAATTACAAGCCAAAGTTGCATTAAATAACTTTTAAAAACATTGACTTGCGTCAAAATCGAGCAACCGTATTCATGTTAAGGATTAGCGCGGTCGGCCGTTAATTCAGGTAAATAAGCCCGCCAAGTAATAAGCTTCGTTTTTAAGTCAGCTACGATATCCGAATGCGATGCGGCAACATTGTTAGTTTCATATTTATCATCCACGATATTATATAATTCTACATTATCAGCTTGGTAGTCAACTAACAGTTTCCACTTACCCGACCGGATCGCTAAGTTCGGACTCCGGTCTCTTCCTTTGGGATAGTTAAAAGCATAATCATTTCGCCCATATTCCCAATACATATCTTTTTCTCTTGAGGAGGGCTTTCCTAAGAATACCTTCATTCTATCCTCGCCATCTCCTTTGTAATTAGGTGGTAGTGGAGCAGCGGCAATATGTGCCAAGGTGGGAAACAAGTCGCTTGAATTCAAGACCGACACACTGTCCGTCTGACCCGCAGGTGTATGGCCTGGCCATCGCACGATAAAAGGCATACGAATACCACCTTCGTAGAGTGAGAGTTTCGTGCCCCGCAAGCCGCCCGCCCTGCTGCCCTTAAAGCTCGGTAGCGGACCATTATCACTGGTGAAAATGATCAGCGTATTTTCAGCTAAACCCAGTTTCTCTAAGCCGTCAAACAACCTGCCCATTTGTTTGTCAAATTCAGCTAATACCAGTTTAAAAGCCTTCTCTTCGTCCGGATTCATTGGGAATTTACCCGATTGCCGACGATTTTCTTCCGGTACCCATGGCGTGTGCATGTCATCCGGCCAAAGGTTCACGAAACAAGGTACACCCTTATGCCGACGGAGGAAATCAAGCGTTTTATCTACAAAGTAAGCCGTTCGGTCCCAACGTTTGATGCTGTCCTCATCAGACCAGATCCAGTCCCTTGCAGTTAGGGCAGGGTCAGGATCCGGACTTTCGTACGTGCTGGCGTGCTCGTCAAAACCATATTTCTTAAAGCCCGGTGCATTTTTAATATCGCGGCCACCGCCCATATGCCACTTTCCAAAATGCCCGGTGGCGTATCCCGCTGCTTTTAATACTTTTGCCAATGAGGGGGCGTTTACATTCAAATAGTTTGCTTGCTCTGCACGCGCATTGCTTCGCCGATCATTCAGGAAGGTCGTGAAATTCCATTCAGCAGGGAACATACCCGTCAGGATACTGGTACGAGAAGGGCTGCAAATAGGAGCGGCGCTATAATACTGCGTATATTTAGTGCCTTCTTTAGCCAGTTGATCCAAATGGGGGGTGGGAACAAACTGGCCTCCAAAAGTGCCTATGTCGCTGAATCCCATGTCATCTGTAAGAATAATAATGATATTAGGTTTTTCTTGACCACCCAAATTGCCTGCCAATAATAGCAGACAGAAAAGACATATAAACTTACAATATAGTTTCATTTTTTTTCAACCCGATTAATTCAGGTGACTTAAATTTTTACTCTCCTTTAATGTAGGCACCCGCTTCTGCAAGTCCGGGTTGCTGCTGACTATCATAACCAGCCAACGGGACTAACTTAAAGTACCTACAGGTACGCCTTACATCTATATTTAAGTATTGTTTAACCAAATTTACATTAGCCAATTCAAAAGTTCCCAGACTTTCCCACGAACTGTTGTCGTCGCTTATTAAAATTTCTATTTCTTTAACTTTTCGATCACCGCTTTTCTGCGCGAGCATAAAGCCATCCACTGTTAGGGATTCCCCCATATCAACGGTAATCCAATGATCGGGATAGTTTGTTGGATTGGATGAGTATCGCGTTATCCAGTACGAATTTACGTCATTATCAATCAATTTACTAGCCAAACGATTATTGACAGTCTCCTCAGAACTAAAGCTTGCAATAGACCAGTTATCAGTACGATATACTTTTCGAATGGGTTCGCCAGAAGGTTTTGCAATAGGTACACCAATCTTAACGGGTATACCGAAGTTGGGGGTTCCATCTGCATTCCAAGTAAATTGCTGAATGCGGGCATTCCGACCGTTTCCATCTCCACCTCCAGGTAAGCTCCGTGCATGATAAATAATCCAGTCTTCGCTATCGTCCGGCGATTTGAAAAAACCATTGTGGCCGGGGCCATAAGCGCCGCTTTCGGCATTCATAGAAAAAACGGGTTGCGGTGTTTTTACCCAGTCATCGGGATTCATTGGATCTCCATCTATGTTCAGGCTTAGTAAACCTAAGCAATAGGTGTCAACCCAATAACCACTTGCTGAATATACCACGTGTACGCGACCACTCGGACTTATTAATACCTGGGGACCTTCGTTAATCGCACTACCATTCATTTCCCAAGGATGTATCGGACTAGAGATAGCCACCTTTTCGCTACTGATAGTCCATGGATTGCTCATCTTTGCAATATAGATACGTTGCGGAGCAGCACCGGCGTTTCCACCCGACCATAACATATAGCGTTGCCCTTTATATTCAAGTACGGTACCATCAATGGCCCACTCGTTGGAAGGGTCGGCCACCTTTCCCTTGAGCACCCACTCTCCGGTCGTAGGATCTGCTGCCGCATTTTCTACGACATACATTCGATGATTTGCATTCTGCCCATTGTCTGCAGCAAAATACATATACCATTTATTATCAAGGTAGTGTAATTCCGGCGCCCATAGATTTTTGGAATATGGCATACCTTGTTCGGGTATCCACGCATCGTGGGCGCTCGCCAATGCCAACTCAGACATGTTTTTTGTTTTATACAAGACTAATTTGCCCCCCTGCGTGTATGTAAAGTAGTAAAAGCCATGTTTGTGCGTCACCCATGGATCGGCGCCTCGTGGTATTATGGGATTAGTAAAAGTGCTATCTATAATAAAACTCATCATATCCATTGTTTCAGGGTTTGGCTGCATCTTAACGTTTTTTTCACAAGCGTACAAGAGCAAGAGACATAGATAACATAAATTGATCGTAATCTTTTTCATAATTTGGACATTATAATGGTGAAATAATCGTACTTTATACGCTACCGGTGCAGTTCATGAACACCTTCGTTTGTCCGTAATTTTAGAAGAGGCCCCAATCCGGTTCTATAGGACATAATTGGTTTTTAATAAACTTGCAAGAAACCCCTCACTCCGTAGGCAAATAAAAACAAACAAGCGGAATCGAATTGCACAATATGTCTCTATTTTTCACTAATTTTTATCAGTGTTTTGTGCGTTATTTGCAAAAGGATGTGGAATTAATTTCGGAATGATTTTGATAGGTATGCCGAGTAAGTACAAGTTAAAACGGTTTCGGTTTCATTCCTTTTGAAGCGAGTGCAGCAATCTGGTGTACTCGTTCCTGTCTTGTTTCAGGCCGCTTGGCTAGAACCAACCACTGTAACATTGCCTTTCTTGCGGACTTGCTCAGCCCTTCGAAAAATGATTTTGCCCCGGTATGAATCATAAATGCAGCTTCTAAATCCGCCGGAATTTTAAGTGCTTCCACTTCATCTAAAATCGTCCAGGACCCATTCTGTTTCGCCTTTTCAATACACTCCAAACCAGCTTGTGTCATTAAGCCGCTTGCTATCAATCTCTCCACTTTATCTTTGTTGATTTTTGACCATGTGCTTTTAGCTTTTCGCTTGCTGAAAAACTGATGGGATCTTTCAGGGTCTATTTTTATCTTTTTACTATCTATCCATCCAAAGCACAAAGCAACGTCTACCGCCTCACTCCAGGAAATGGAAGGTTTGCCTGAAGATTTATTATAAAGAACGAGCCAGACGGATGATTTTGATTGATGGTTTTTCTCCAACCATGCCCGCCAGGCTGTCAAATCCATTGGATAAAATATTTCGGTGTCTTCTTTTTGAATCATAACTTAGTTATCGTAATTAGATACCCGTGCAAACTTATATAAATATTAAATGGATGTTTACAATTTTCGCAAGTACACAAACAATATGATTACATGTTGGTATATTAGCATATGAAATTCTTTAGATCGAGCCCTTACGTTATTGTGATTGGCTTTTTACTGACTATATCGTCATGCCAACATCGCGAACAAAATAAACAGACGGACACTAAAAAGCAAAAATATCTTTATACACCCGAGAAAGGCGCGCTATCGATTATTAGCGAAACAGCGAATTCCGAAATAAAAAAAGTTTCTTTGTTCAAGGACAATGAGAAGGACTCCGTTATATCCGTCCCTATTGAGAACGGGAAATTCAAACTCAAGCTGGATACCGCTAATCTTAACGAAATTTACTTTATAAAAATAGAAGGAAAGTCCACAAAACGCGGTACCAGTGGGTTAGTTTGGGAAGCCTCCATCCCGGTTTTAGCATCCGCTTCTACAGATCTGAAGCTTGTACAACGGCCCTTTAATCACCCAGGCTCCATAAGCAAAACTGCCTTTTCGATTCAAGGTGGTGGAAAAGAACAAGAGTTATTAAATAAATGGCATACTGTACTTGCCGAACTTGAAGCGGAAGAAGAAGGACAGACAGAAAGTTACAGCCTTGGCGGGGCAGGCGTCACCAAAGTTTCGGGTAAGAAAGAACTTTCGAAAAGTCCTGCTTCAATTACTGAAGATTTCATCAAAAAACAACAGCCATTAATCAGCTCATTTTATTTGTTATCACGGGCGGGAAAACAGCGTCAATACGCAAAAGCATACGGGAATCTGTTAGAACAGGCGCCAATTGAGGTAAAGCAGAGCAAGTATGGCCTAGACTTTGCCAAACGACTCGAAAAGGTGCAAACGAAAATACAACGGTTAGATCTTCAAAAACAGGTAGTCGCAACCGATGCACAGCTTTCAGAAATTCCATGGGATTCTTTTAAGGATCGTAAATATTTGCTGCTGTCATTTTGGAATAGTGCAGATCAAGCGTCCGCCAAGGCGGTTAAGCAATTGGAACAAGAAGTGCCAGTTTTGGAGAAAAGAGGAATTGATATATTGCCGATTTCAATGGAAAGCCAATTCAGTAAGTGGAAAGAGAATACGGAAGGCCTGGATTTTAAATATAGTTATAGAATGAGAAACGAAGCACAACAGGACTTAATCAATACCCTATATCTTTCTGAGCTACCCAGATTTGTCTTGGTAAAACCCGACGGCGAAGTGATTAATGATGATTTCGATCTTAAACAACTCGGCACGTTAGACTGAGCCAACGTTTCCTGATTGAAAGTAAAGGGAACCCACTGTGCAGGAGGTTCCTTTTTTTATCTGCTTGGAACTAGTTGAGGTGTCGTAGTCGGTCCCTCTACTATCAATTTCCCGTCTTCTGTTATCTTCATTCTATCAATAAAAACAACACGTTCTTCACCCGTTGATAAGGTCCGCGCGTGATACACGCAGAACATTTCCTTTCCGTCTGGCGAGTAGGTCACACTATTATGACCGGTTCCTGTTACCACACCACCACGTTCGCTGTTCTTCTGCAATACAGGGTTATTAGCCGCTTTGGTAAATGGGCCGAGCGGACTTTTGGAAGTCGCGTATCCTACGGCATAATTCTTACCCCCAAAGTAATTGGCCGAGTACATCATATAATAAGTGTCTCCCTTCTTAAAAATAGCGGAGCCCTCTGTCCACCGGCGATTAACTTCCTTTGACGTAACCGAACGACTTTCCCACTCCGCTTGTTTATCGCTCATTTCTACAGGAGGTCTTAATAATAAGACGGGCTCGCCTATAACGCCGCTGAAATCAGGTTTCAACTCAACACCATACACCCAACTTTCCTCTATTGTATCAAACCATCCCTTTTTCTTAGCCCAGGTAGCTACTTCGCTTTCCACGGGATGCTTATAACAGCAGCGGGAATAATAAAGATAAATCTTACCGCTGTCATCAAAAAGTACATTCGCATCGATAATAGGGTATCCAGGATCAAAAATTGGTTTATCGGTTAAGTCAACAAATGGCCCCGTAGGCTTATCCGCCACAGCTACTCCAATGCGAAAATTTTCAACCTCCTTGCCAGGGTTATCGCTCCATTGAGCGGAGTAAAATAGGTAGAACTTGCCGTTATGCGCATATACTTCCGGTGCCCAATAGGCTCCGTTCCAAGCCGCGGTAGAATCGCTCCAACCATTTGGGTTACCGGCATAAAATACTTGGCCCTCATCTTTCCAATTCACAAGGTCGGTCGAAGAATAAGCAGCAAATCCATTTTTTGCAACTCCACCCGTGCCGTACATATAATATTTGTCGCCCGATACGTGCAGTACGTAAGGGTCACCAAATGCAACCGGCAGCGGGTTTTGATAGGTGTTTTGCGATTGAGCAAACAGCTGGTTATTAAAGGATAATGTTAGTGAAAAGAAAGTGAAAATGCTTATAATTCGTTTCATTGTTGGTCATTCGATGCCGACAAATATAAACGCAGGAAAGTATAAAAGAAAATAAAAAAACTGTTCTTCTATCGATTCGTTTGGAGAAAGACTTTGGAGAACACTTTTTACCCAATTTTTATATGTAAAAAAATGAACAGAATGAATAAAAAAGATGGACAATATTTCGCTTAATTTATAATTAAAGTTTCGCACCAGATCAGATGGATGTGTTCCATTCTACCTATTCATGTATATTAGAAAACCTTTCTTGCTTATTGTTTTGCTTACACCTATGTTGTACGTGTACTCCCAAGAAGAGGGATTTATCTTTCGAGATGCCAAGTTTCCCGAAAATTTGCAGAGCCAAGTTATTACGGATGTTATAAGAGACAGTGCGGGGCTTCTGTGGATGGCTACTAGCGGTGGATTATGTCGATACGACGGAAACGAAACTATCTTCCTGAATAATAAAAGTAAACCCGCTATTCCGAACAGTAGAATTAAGACCCTTTTTCCCGACAGGCAAAACAACCTTTGGATCGGAACTGAAAATGGCCTCGTACGCTTCGATTTGCGAAGTTGGGAAATGAATTTTGTAAAAAACCCGGAATTAGACCAATATGTTCATAAACCGGATATAGAGTGTATTGGGCAAGGGCGCAACGGCAATATATATGCAGGGTCGTTTGATGGTAGACTCTATCAGGTCAACGGTGATAGCCTGAAACTTCTGCTTGATATCAATCGGGATTATCCAAACCATTTCAACAAGCCTTCTATCGTTTCCATCTCAGAACCTTATGCCGGAGAACTTTGGGTATCCACGAAAGCAGGGAAAATGATCCGTCTCCGAATCCGGGAGGGTTATTTATCACCTCCGACATACTTTGGCTTACCTGAATTGAATAATACAGAGATTGAACAAGTGCACTTTCATCCCTCGGGAAAATGCTTGTTAAACATTAAAGATCGTGGTTTGTATCTTTTTGATACTCAAAACGGAACTTTTGACCAAATTCCGGCATTGGAAAGGAATCAGGTTGGTAAGGACGGTACCGTATATATGGCACCTTTCAATAATGATCACATCTTGATATTCACGAATAAAGCAAGTATCGGTAAAGAACAGCTGTTTACATATAACTTTCCGACCAACCATGTAAGCAAGCAAGAAATGACCTACCCCGACAACCTAAAAGATGATCATATCGTATGGTTTAAAAATTTAGGTAATAGCTTGTTGATGTCGCTTAACAATCATGTCTTAGAGTTATTGCCCACTAATCATCGATTTCATACGCTCCTTAGCAATGGTACGTCAATCAATAGTATACGAAGCATCTATAAGCACAGTGACGGCACGCTCTATGTCGGATCGTACAAAGATCGATTTATTGCCATAAACGAGCGGACCGGAGAAAAGGAAACACTCGGTGGGCAGTTTGTTTATCGGATACTTCCATGGAGTAAAGACACCTTATTATTAGGAACAGAAGGAAGTGGCTTGCTTTGGTTCGATCGAAAAAAAAAACGACTTTCATCTATTAGGCTTAGTTTGGCGGCAAAAAGCGAAAAACTGCCAGTTGAAGCCATGACAACGTTGACGCGTGTTTCGCATGATTCTGTATGGGTAGGCACTTATGCAGGCTTATATATGGTTAATCCTTATTCAAAAACATACCGGGTAGTGAAACACCCTAAACTTGCACGATTAAAGATATTACATGTAACACCCGTTGGAAAAAAATTATGGATTGGTACGCCCGAAGGGCTATTTATCTGGGATTGCCAAACTAACAGCTTGCAAACAAATGCCTTGGGAAACGCAGTGTATTGTATTACGCCGGTAGATGATACGTTTTGGATAGGAACACACGGAGAAGGCGTTTGGATATTAGACGGGAATGGCGCGGTACGGCAGAAAATCACCAATGAAGATGGCTTGGCTGATGATATTGTGTATAGTATATTAACCAAGGCAGACCATGTCGCGGTAGCCACCCATAATGGTTTAAGTATGATTGACAAACAGACAAAGCAAATTGCTAATTACTCTCGACTGGATCGATTGCCAGCAAATGAATTTAATCAGGCGGCTGCTTTTCAGCAGGGCAATACCTTTTACTTGGGAACCATCAATGGTTTGCTTTATTTTAATGCGGAGGCGCCTCGTGTTCCGCAAGTAAGAAGATTAACGAAAACCACTCCCCTAAATATTACCAGCTTTACTACCGAGCGAGCAGGCCAGGGATTGGAACGGCATTACACCTTCCCGTATAAACAAAATAAAAGGCTTATAATAGAAGCTGGAACGCGCTATTTTACGATTGGCTTTGGCGGGGTGAGTGAGCTGGCCAAAGAGCTACAGTTTTTTTATCGATTGGATGGACACTTGGATTGGCTGCCTTTGGGGCGTCGGCAGGAAATTACCTTCGTTGAAACGCCGCCCGGCAGTTATCAGCTGCACCTTGCTTCTCGTCTGCCGGATGGGCGGTGGACTAACGCTAGCCTAATCGTGCCACTTCAAGTGAATCCCACCTTTTATCAAACAATTTGGTTTAAATGCCTGCTCGTATTGCTTTTCGCGATCATTATTTGGGCAATCTTTAAATATCGTGAATATATACAAATCAAAGAACGTCGTTTACGAATTAGCATCGCCAGCGATCTTCATGATGAGGTGGGAAGTTCTTTAACACGCATTTATTACCAAGCCGATTCGCTGAACAGCAAAATAAACGGGTGGAGTGGAGAAAATAAGCAATTGCAACAAATCGCAGATACTAGTAGGCAAGCCTTATCTACCATGAGCGACATGGTTTGGTCGATCGATTCGCGTTTTGATACACTAAAAGACCTGGTTATCCGTATGAAAGACTACCTGTATAAACTTCAGGAGGAGGTAGATTTTCAGTATAAGTTTGAGATTCGGGGAGCTTACGCCTCAAACGGCTTGTCTCAAATTGTAAGGCAGAACCTTTTTCTTATTTTTAAAGAGGCTGTGACCAACGTGATCAAGTATGGCGATGGTTCAGAAGCAATCATCGAGCTGATTATCGACAATACTATACACTTGTCGATTAAAAATACCTGTTCAAATCCTAAGGAATTATTTGTAAATCACCAAGGTGGACGCGGACTCCAAAATATGAAGGAGCGCGCTGCTAAAATGAATGCACAGTTGTCTATTGTTGAAGAGAATCAATATTTTCAGGTGCATATAATACTTATGTAGTTCAAAACTAATGCATGCACCCCCATTGAGGGGGATGTAGAACCAAAAATAATAAATAGTTTTAACGCATGATACGTTTAGGGATAATTGAGGATGACGAGCATATTCGTACAGCCCTGTTAAATTTTTTCAAAGAACAGCAAGGTTTTTCTTGTCTTTTAGCGGCGGGCTCGGTAGAAGACTTTATGAGTCAGTGGACAGACAATACTTATCTCGATGTGGTTTTGTCAGATATCGGGCTGCCTGGAGAATCCGGAATTAAAGGGATTTCCCGCATAAAAAAGAGAGCACCAAAATGTCAGGTAATTATGCTGACTGTTTATGATGACGCAAAAAGGGTTTTTCAAGCCTTGTGCAATGGCGCTTCCGGTTACCTCTTAAAGCAAACGCCTTTACAAAAAATCAAAGAGTCTGTTATTTCACTTTGCGATGGGGGAGCACCGATGTCGCCAGGTATTGCACGACTGGTGGTGGAGTATTTCAACCCCAGGGTGACGCCTGATCCAAAAGAAAAACTTACACCGAGAGAAGAGCAAATCGTAAGTGCTATTGAGGAAGGACTGACTAATAAGGAAGTCGCACTGCGTTTGGATATTGCTGTAGAGACCGTTAAATATCATATTAAAAATATCTATCAAAAGCTAGAGGTCAATAGTAGACATGCATTGATCAGCCGAAAATTTAAATAGTTCAAGTGTAAGAAGCTTTGTTTAATAAACTATGCCTTGTATCAGCTCCGATACTAAATAACAAGTATATCCAAGGCTACGCTAGCTCCTCCTCTTAGCCACAGCGCACAACCCTTAATCTCCACACATGCGATACCCCCCAAAGGAGGGATACAAAGTGAGCAAAATTTGTGTTCATTTTGTGTCGTTGTGGAAATTGTGTGAAATACTTCATATCCACAATAGCAGTCAATATACGTAACACATACTAAACTCAAAAATTATGGCAGCAGAACCTCTTTTAAGTGAAATAATGATATGGGCACCTGATTTTGCCCCTAAAGGTTGGGCATTTTGTCAAGGACAGCTTTTGGCTATCAGTTCAAACTCCGCACTGTTTGCACTGCTTGGAACCATTTATGGAGGCAACGGTACGACTACCTTTGCATTACCGGACTTGCAAGGGCGCGTAGTGATCGGCCAAGGCCAAAATCCAAGTGGGTCCAACTATATACTTGGACAAAGGGCAGGTACAGAAACCATTACCTTAACATACGCGCAAATGCCAATGCACACACATCAAGCAACGTTCACGCCAACTCCCGGGAGCGTTTCCGTTGGTGTTTCCACGAACCAAGCACAAACACATGTAGCCACATCTGGTAGCGTATTGGCCGCACCTTATGACCCTAATAATGCCGCGTCATTAAATGGCTTTATAGATCAGGCAAATGCAGGTACCTTAGTAGATCTGAGTGGAGTATCAGCAACTGGTGGAGGTAATGTAGCAGTAGGTCAAGCAGGTGGCAATATACCATTCAGCATCATGCAGCCTTATCAAGTACTCCATTTTGTAATTGCACTGCAAGGTGTATTTCCTTCGAGAGAATAATCCCCCCTTCTACCTTTGATATGCAAAAGTTAAAAATAGGATTCTTAATACCCTATTCAGGGGTATTCAAAAATCTTCGCAATGATTTCAAGCAAGGTGTTATGCTTGCGTTGGCGCAAAGGACACCAAACTGCCGTATCGAAATCATTGAGGAGTTTATTCAAACCGGCGGTCAGTCCTTTGTCGAAAATGCACTAAATAAGCTGGCTTTATTCGATCAAGTCGATATGATCATTGGTGTGATAGGTACCAAGGTTACTCAAAACTGCTTAGAAATCATCAATAAATACCGTATACCCGTCGCGATAGCCAATTTAGGTGGTTTTGTTCCTACGTATCAATTCCGGTCAGATTATCTCTTTTATACGAGTCTCGATCTTTGGAAAAGCGAGTGGGTGATGGGGAAATGGGCGCAACGGGAATACGGCGCAGATCCATGTGTAAGCCTATCGTATTATGAGGCAGGATATAATATGCACGAATGTTATCGTTATGGCTTACATGCGGCTGGAGCTAGCCACGTCAAGCTTAATTTTATAAATGGAATGACTTCCATGCCAAACACCCTGCTTCTCATCAATCAATTACAAATGTTGATGCCAAACCACACCCACGCCATGTTATCGGGAAAAGAAGGAGAGCAGTTTCTCTGCTATTATCAGGAAAGTAAGATATCCTCTCGCACCGCATTAAGTGTGGCTCCGTTTATGACGGATGAGTGCTTGGAAACAAGCGATCTATTCGTGACAAATCTAACCAGTGCTATAACCTGGACCTACACATTAGAAACAGGCGCTAATCAGGATTTTATACAGGCTTATGAGAGTAACTATGACGAGAAACCGATAGTGTATAGCATGCTTGGTTACGAAGTAGGCTTATGTCTTTCAAAAGCGATTCGTGGACATGAAGATAAGAAGATCACACGCGATTCATTGGCTAGTGTGCTGGCAGCGATCACCTGCCTCGGTCCACGAGGGGAAATCAACCTTAAAACGACGCCTTATCAGTCCAGTCACCCGGTATATGTCCGGCTCTCACAAATCAATCGTAAAACAGGCCTAGTAGAAAATAAAGTAATTGACCAGGATCCAGGTATCAGTTGGGAGCACCCTGAAATGCTGCAAGCGGCCTATCAAAATAGTTCCGGGTGGCAGAATCCTTACTTATGCGTCTAGTCGATATTTTAACAAGTATATATGAAATACTTTTACCCTACAAAATTTTTCAACTACCTAATAACGCTTTGCGGACTGTTATTCAGTGGTCTTATTGTACATGCACAAGTACTCAATTCCGGTGTTTATGACTGGGAGGGCTTTAATGCAGGAGAGGTTCACGCCATTAGCACAAATACGGCACCAGCCACCTGGGAGGTTGGTAATGGCTTTTCAGCCATTGTAACGGGAAATGGCAATGGTAGTCAAATCAGGGTGTTAATTGGCACTAGTTTAAGTACAAAAGTGTTACGTTATGATGCGTTGGCTGGCGCTACGCTTCATTCTGCCACTTTAAAAAGTACCTCTGGAGATAATTTTGGTATAAGGCAATTTAACATTTGGCCTACCCAAAATGAAACCCAGATGATTGAAATTTATGTAAAAAGAGATGGTGTTCTTATTGATACCATCCGCACTTACTATCAACCCACTATACCCATCCATAAAATTGCCATAAGTTCAAGCGACTATCCATTCTTGGCGAATATGGATGAGCTTGAAATAGTTGGTTTCAACATAGGTGTTATGTTGGATGATATTGAAGTAATGACTAATCAGGCTCCTGTCGCGATGGATGATGCCGTATCGGTAAGGGAAGATACACCCGGCACTGGGAATGTCTTGACGAATGATAGTGATCCGGAAGAGAACGCCCTGACCGCCTCTTTGGTGACGGCGCCCGTAAATGGCACGATCGTACTCAATGCGGATGGTAGCTTTACTTATACACCAAGTGCTAATTTTAATGGTTTAGATAGTTTACGATATCAGGTTTGCGATAATGGTACACCTTCTCGATGTGATACAGCATGGGCACACTTTCAAATTGAAGCGGTAAACGATGCACCGGTAATTGTGGGACTACCTGCCGATATTACCGTGCGAGAAGACGCTACCGAAGATGCATTGGATATTTCGTCGGCGACAATAATGGATGTTGATGCGGGTGTGGGACAAGTCTCCTTAACGTTGGACGCCACCGGCGGAATATTTGATATTGCAGCAGGAACTGGAATCTCCATAACGGGCCATTTGACTGGAAAGTTAACATTAACGGGAAATCTGATAGATCTTAATAATTACATCAATGTGCCTAGTAATATTTATTTCCGGCCTGATCATAACCTGTCAGGCGACAATGCGGCTCTGGTAGAAGTTTCCATCAATGATAACGGTAACACCGGTTCAGGCGGTGCAAATAATGTAGTCGTTGGTACTATCAATATAGATATTACGCCGGTGAACGATGCTCCGATGGCTGTAGACGATGCTGTCAGTACAGCGAAAAACGTAGCAGCGATAGGGAATGTTTTGACGAATGATACAGACCCTGAAGGGAATGTGCTGACTGTCTCACTGGTGACGGCGCCGGTTAATGGAACGGTGGTATTAAATGCTAACGGCAGTTTCACGTACACACCAAACACTAATTTTGTCGGCTTAGACAGCCTGAACTATCAGGTATGCGATAATGGTAGCCCGTCCTTATGCGATACAGCGACTGTCAAGTTCACCGTAAATTCAACAAATGACGCTCCGGTTGCAGTTGATGATGAAATTATTGTAACTGAAAATGAACCTGCAACGGGTAACGTTTTGACGAACGATAACGATCCCGACGGGAATGCGTTGACTGCCTCACTGGTGACGGCGCCTGTGAATGGTACAGTCGTGCTGAATGCCGACGGCAGTTTTACCTACACGCCAAATTCAGACTTTTTCGGTCAAGATAGTTTAATCTATCAAGTATGTGATAATGGCACGCCCTCACTTTGTGACACCGCAACGCTTAGAATAGCAGTAACTGCTGGAAGCCCACGAATAAATATGGTAAATACAACTGCCTCAAACGGTTTGTATAAATTAGGAGATGAGATAAGTATCGTAGTTGTTTTTAATCAAATTGTCGTCGTTCAAGCGGCAGGGGGAAACCCCACGCTGACATTAAATACAGGTGTCGTGAACAGGGATGCCGAATATGTTTCCGGATCGGGTACCGATGCCATAACATTTAATTACACGGTGCAAGCAGGTGATCTCAGTCATGACCTGGATTACCTATCAACCACCGCATTGAGACTCAATGGTGCGGTGATAAGAAACGGGGCTTTAGTTGATGCGGATCTCACATTGCCAAATACCGGTGGTCCAAACTCCCTTGCCGGTCAACATGATATTGTCGTTGATGGAGTTACTCCCGTTTCAACCTTGGTTATTGTACCAAATAATGGATATTATAGAATGGGAAGTTCACTGAACTTTACGGTGAATTTCAATGAGCCTGTTACCGTTAGTGGCAACCCTTACCTGAACCTGACTATTGGAGAAGCACTTGTTCAGGCGACCTATGTTGCAGGTTCAGGAACTAGCACGCTTGCGTTTAGCTACGCCGTGCAAAGCGGAGACTTAGATTTAGATGGGATCACCTTGGCCGGAATTATCGGCAATGCAAGTGTTATGCAGGACGCTGCTGGCAATGAGGCTTCCGCTATGTTGAATAATGTACCGAGTACAGCAGGAATTTTCGTCAATACCATACAACCAAGCGTAACGCTTTCTACGGAGGCCAGTTCTCCAGTTAGTAGTCCTTTCACCGTAATTGCAACGTTCAGTGAAGCCGTTACTGGATTTACACTTGAGGATATTATAAGAAGCAATGCAACACTTAGTAACTTACAAACAAACGATAATATTTCTTATTCGTTCTTAGTGACACCCGCGGCGGGGGGAATTGTGCAGATCTACATACCAGCTGATATGGCGGTTAATGTCGGTAGCAATGGTAACCTAGCATCCAATACACTAAGTCTTCAGTATGCGACGATTATTACGGGCATAACCTTGGATGACGGGTCTTTTGTGTATGACGGCACCGCAAAATCGCTGGCTATCGCCGGCACCTTACCAGCGGGCACGAGTGTCAGTTATGAAAATAACAGTCGCACCGATGTAGGTACGCAGGAAGTAACGGCCACGATTAGCGGTGATAATTATGAAACACTGATATTAAAAGCAAACTTAACGATTACCAAAGCCGCTATCACAGGCATCAGTTTCCAAGATGGATCTTTTGTATACGACGGAACAGCAAAATCATTGGCCATCTCAGGTACTTTGCCAGTAGGCACGAGTGTCAGCTATGAGCATAACAGTCGCACCGATGTAGGTACGCAGGAAGTAACGGCCACAATCAGCGGTGACAACTACGAAACCCTGGTGCTGAAAGCAAACTTAGCGATCAGTAAGGCCACCATTACGGGCATAACCTTGGATGACGGGGCTTTTGTGTATGACGGCACCGCAAAATCACTGGCCATCTCAGGTACTTTGCCAGTAGGCACGAGTGTCAGCTATGAGAATAACAGTCGCACGGATGTAGGTACGCAGGAAGTGACGGCCACCATTAACGGTGATAATTACGAAACCCTGGTGCTGAAAGCAAACTTAACGATTAGCAAGGCCGCTATCACAGGCATCAGTTTCCAAGATGGATCTTTTGTATACGACGGAACCGCAAAATCACTGGCCATTTCGGGCACTTTACCAATGGGCACGACTGTCAGTTATGAAAATAACAGTCGCACGGATGTAGGTACACAGGAAGTAAGTGCTACGATTAGTGGTGATAATTATGAAACCCTGGTACTGAAAGCGCGCTTAACAATTACCAAGACCAACATTACTGGCGTAACGTTGGATGACGGATCTTTCGTTTATGACGGTACCGCAAAATCGCTGGCTATCGCTGGCACCTTACCAGCGGGCACGAGTGTCAGTTATGAAAATAACAGTCGCACGGATGTAGGTACACAGGAAGTAAGTGCTACGATTAGCGGTGATAATTATGAAACCCTGGTACTGAAAGCGCGCTTAACAATTACCAAGGCCAACATTACGGGCGTAACGTTGGATGACGGATCTTTCGTTTATGACGGTACCGCAAAATCGCTGGCTATCGCTGGCACCTTACCAGCGGGCACGAGTGTCAGTTATGAAAATAACAGTCGCACGGATGTAGGTACACAGGAAGTAAGTGCTACGATCAGCGGTGATAATTATGAAACGCTGGTACTGAAAGCAAACTTAACAATCAGCAAGGCCACCATTACTGGTATCACATTGGAAGATGCAAGTTTTGCCTACGATGGTAAGGCCAAGTCATTAGCAATAGCAGGTACTTTACCAGCAGGCACTACTGTTAGCTATGGAAACAATGGTCGCACAGATGTAGGTACACAAGAGGTAATAGCAACAATCAACGGAGCGAATTATACCGATCTAGTGTTGACCGCCAATCTGACAATCACCAAAGCCGCTATCACCGGCATCAGTTTCCAAGATGGATCTTTTGTATACGACAGCACCGCAAAATCATTGGCCATCTCAGGTACCTTACCGGTGGGCACCAGCGTAAGCTATGAAAATAACAACCGCACCGATGTAGGTACGCAGGAGGTAAGTGCTACGATCAGCGGTGATAATTATGAAACGCTGGTACTGAAAGCAAACTTAACGATTACCAAGGCCGCTATCACCGGCACCAGTTTCCAAGATGGATCTTTTGTATACGACGGAACAGCAAAATCGCTGGTCATCTCGGGGACTTTGCCAGTGGGCACCAGCGTAAGCTATGAGAATAACAATCGCACGGATGTAGGTACACAGGAAGTAAGTGCTACGATTAGTGGTGATAATTATGAAACCCTGGTACTGAAAGCGCGCTTAACAATTACCAAGGCCAACATTACGGGCGTAACGTTGGATGACGGGGCTTTTGTGTATGACGGCACCGCAAAATCACTGGCCATCTCGGGGACTTTGCCAGTGGGCACAAGTGTCAGTTATGAGAATAACAATCGCACCGATGTTGGAATGCAGGAAGTAACCGCTAAGGTAAGCGGTAGCAATTATATCCCACTCACGCTAAAAGCAACCTTACAAATAAGGACTGTTGAGCGTAGTATCGATTTCGAGGAATTACCGGAAAAAACCTACGGCGATAACGATTTTAATCTACAGGCTACGGCTAATAGTGGGGAGGCGGTTAGTTACATTAGCAGTAATACCAACGTAGCGACAATCAGTGTCGACGGGCGTATCCATATTGTTGGCGCTGGTGAAACTATTATTACGGCCACCGTTCCGGATAACGCTAATTATAACAACAAGCCAACGGTAAGTAGGAAACTAATCGTTAAAAAAGCTTCGCAAGAAATTAGTTTCACGGAACTAGGAGAAGTAGCCCGTAACGTAGGCAGTCTCCCGCTAACGGTAAGTGCAAGCAGCTCCCTGCCGATTCGGCTAGAAGTAAGCGATCCACAGGTAGCAACTGTTTCCGGCACAACCCTTAATGTCCTTCGGTTAGGTACCGTAATGATAACGGCCTTCCAGGAAGGAGACGCCAACTATGAAGCCGCGGATCCTGTAAGCATCCAGGTGCAAGTAATAGATAAGGAAGCTGCGTTACCCATAAAAGTACACAAAGCGCTTTCACCAAATGGAGACGGTATCAATGATTTTCTGATGATCGAAGGAGTTAAAGACTATCCTGATAACAAACTTATCATTGTAGACCGGAACGGTATGCAAATCATAGAGATGAGCGGTTACAATAATGAAGACAAAGTGTTCCGAGGGCTTGGTCCTGGTAATAACCAGATTCCTCCAGGAACCTATTATTATCTCCTGGAAGTAAAAGTGGACGGAACTTGGAAGCATGAAAAAGGTTATTTCGTAGTCCGATATTAAGTGGTCATCAAAGATAGACGCCTTCTTTTTAAGAATGAAGGCAGCGAAAATATAAGCTAACATGAACAGTATAAAATTCATATCAGTTATTGCGGTCCTATTGCTGCACCTTACATTCGCAAAAGCTCAACAGGCTCCCACGTATAATCAATACGCTAATCAGCCAACCGCCTTGAATCCTACTGCAAGTTTGTTACGGCCAGATGGCGAGGTTGCTTTGTTGGGCCGCAAGCAATGGGTTAACCTAGAAGGTGCGCCAACTTCCTATTGGATGACTGCGCATGCACCTTGGCACAAATTTAATGCGGCGATAGGATTAAATGTGCGCCATGAAAGTCTGGCCATTGAAAACGCAACGGAATTAAGTGCCTTTCTGGCGAAGTCAGTTCGGCTTTCGGAGAACGAGTACTTGGCAATGTCCATGAGCTTAGGGGTCAGCTTTTATAACGGAAGTTTTAGTCAAGTAGATCCAAATGACCCTGCGTTTCGTTCTGATATTCGCGAAAGTACCGCTTTGATGGGTTTCGGTGTGTTGCTTTATCGGCCCGAAGGTTATTATGTCGGTCTTTCCATGCCAAGACTTGCCCTGTCAGATTTAGGATCTGGAGGCGATATAAATCGACAATATAATTTCAGCAATCAATATCACCTCATGGGCGGTGCTGTGCTTCGGCTTGATCAGAGTTTTGACATAAAACCCGCATTCCTGGCAAGTTATATTCCGGGAGTGCCCTTACAAGCCGATTTTTCTGCAATGATATACGTGCAGAAGAAGGCTGGTTTGGGTTTAAATGCACGCACTAATAGTGATTTATCTGCCTTGCTTGAAATCATGGTAGGGCCATTGAAGCTGGGGTATAGTTATCAATTTAACTCCAATGATAATCCACTTAAACGAAGAATCGATAATGCCACTCACGAGGTCGGTTTAAGTTATCGATTTGGAAGTGGTAAAGCCGGTATTTTATAAGTTTATTGGAAGGTGTTCCTATTTACTCTAAAAATAAATGAACGATGGAATGAACACTTGTTATGATAGAAGAGGTATGATAAAACTTTGTTATATTTAGCGTATTATTCCATTCAACTCATGAAAATAGCGCTGGCTTCGCCATTTTTTCCTAAATCTCTTCGCGAGGGACTTGCTTCGTTACGTGTTTTAGCTGAATATGCCGGACTGCAACAAGCAGAAGTGGTCTGTTTCCCTGAATCTTTCATCCCTGGTTATCCCGGAATGGGTTATTCAAAAGAAGATCGTACAGCTGACGCATTAAAGTGGGCGTTGGCAGAGGCTTGTGATATAGCTAAAAGAAATCATATCGCTATTATTCTTCCCATGGATTGGTGTATTGGATCACAAGTGTTTAATCTTGCTCATGTTATATCAAATAAAGGAGAATTGTTAGGTTATCAAACAAAAAATCAGTTAGATCCTACAGAAGATAATTTATGGACGGCAGGCGAGCGGCGGCAAATTTTTGAGCTGAACAAGGTCAAGTTTGGAATCACCATATGTCATGAAGGTTTTCGATATCCTGAGTCGGTACGGTGGGCTGCTCAACGAGGTGCACAGATCGTTTTTCATCCGCATTTTGTCGGCAGTAATGAAAAAGGAATGCTTCTCACCGAGTTCGGCGCTAAAGAAAATCCCTATTACGAAAAGGCAATGATGATGCGCGCCTTGGAAAACACAATTTACTTTGCCAGCGTCAATTATGCCGCTAAGTACCAAGAAGCGGCCAGTGCTGTCATAGCGCCCGACGGTTCTTGCTTAGCTAGGCAGAACTATGGAGAAAGCGGTGTGCTGATAGTCGATATTGACCTAAGTAAAGCTACCGGCACCTTGGCGAAGCGTTTTAAGCCAGCCTTAGTATATGAGAAGACGTTTCCGTAATAACAAAAGTAAGCTCGTCGTTACGCACGTTTAATTTTGATCGTTTTTTAATTGGGGTAAGCCCATCACTAAATTTAGTTATTAAAAAATGTAACTTTGGAAGAAGCCCTTTTGGCAGGATAAGCAATCTTTAGTATGCCATTCGAATATTTCAAACCTTGTGAAGAGCTGAAACCCTATATTCACTCTGACTGGACACTCAAAGGTACGAACCGAGCTTATGAAGTTTTTTATCCTGATACCTGTGTCGACATTGTTGTGAATATGGGTGATCGATTTGCAATAAGTCAGCAGAACATTGTATTAGAACCACAAACGGCCTATTTGGGAGCGGCATTAACAGAAGCGATATACGAAAAAAGTTAGTTGATAATCAATTTTGTAAAAAAGAAGAAAGGAAATGGTTCGTTCGTACAAAATCTTGGTAGGATTGATTTTTACTTTTGCAATAGCGCATCTGCTATATCCACTTTTTGATCGCACCGGGTTAAGCTCAGCCGCAAGTGTGATGTGGTTTCTTTCAGGCGGCTTGGCCATGTTTTTCAATGGCTGTATCAATCTGATTCACTTGGTGGAAAAAAACCGTTTTGCAAGGCTGATGAGTGTGGTAACAAACGCTGTCATGTTACTTTTTTTGATCATCCTGTGCATGGTGATTTCCGAAATACAGGTTTTCGTTTTAACCTTTGTTTTATTGTTAACTTTAATCGTGAGTGTAAGGTCTTCATGTCAAATATGATAAACAAGAGCTTGCAGCTCAATCGTTAATACTGTTAGGTTCCTGCTTCTACCTTAGCATGACAGCGATAAATTGACCAATCGGTCTTCATACAAAGAGTATCCTACTGAAGACGATACGTTTATGAACCTGTTTTTAATAGGTCCATAAATCTTCCGCATTCCGCATAATCCTTTATAATACGATTTCGTTCCTCTAAGAACCTGCGAAGATAGTTGTTGAGAATTAACCGGTCGAAAGACTTGCCAAAAACACCATAAGGAATACCATAATCAAAATGATCAATAACCGTAGTGAAATTGCCAACTGTTCTAAAAAAATGATCATGTTTGATGTAAGAAAACGGCCCTTTTAATTGCTCATCTCTGAAATGGAATGGACGTTCATATGCTGTTATCTTTGAGGTCAGTTGCTGGCGTATTCCAAAATGCTTGGCTTGCCAGGTGACGGTTTCATTAAAGCCAATCAATCCACAAGTAGTACCGGCTATGGCCTTTTCATCAGTTCCTACGGTGGAAATACAGTGTAAATCAATACTTCTCGATAGATCAAAGCAGATATCAATTTCCGCTCGAATATTAGTGGTTAATTCAATTACAGGCACAATTGGTTTATTAATGAAGTTAAACATGAAAGTGGTCACTATTGTCTATAGCTAAACCACTCCGTATATCCGTAAAGTTAATGATATCAACGTAAATCTATCGTAAAAATTATGTTAACCTCTGCGATACGAATCTGGTTAATACTTTTTTTTTCACTCTCAATCGAGTTTACGGGGTAAATCTTTTTGCTATAACGGTTCTTAACTGCTCTCCATTTTCGTCTCCCCATCGTCCTAAGGTATCAATTACCGGGATCAAGCTCTTTCCGAATTCAGTAAGGCTATATTCAACTTTTGGCGGAACTACCGGGTAGATTTTCTTGCTTATAAGTTCATGCTCTTCCAATTCTTTCAATTGAATGTTCAACACCCTGCGCGAAGCATCCGGTATTTTGCGTTGTAATTCGCTTGGTCGTATATGACCTTCATTGATAAACCAAAGCAAGCGTATCTTCCACTTGCCGTATAATACTTCACCAACCAGGTCAAGTCCGCAATTTAAGTTAGGTATTATTTTTCTTTCGTACATGACACAAAAATAAGCCTATGTTCCTCGGCGTACAATAGGGGAATAATTTATCCCTATATGAATCGTAATGCCGTACTTGTAGGGACGTATCATACTTCTCAACTTTGCATTGAAAGTTATTGAACATGGAAAATTTAGATTATCAAAACGAACTATCAGGCAAGATTGCGTTGGTAACCGGTGGAACAAAAGGAGCAGGCAAAGCCATTGCTGAACGTTTAAACCAAGCGGGTGCAAAAGTAATCATCACGGCTAGAAACAGACCCGAATCACTCAATAAAGAGCAGTATTTTATTTCGGTAGATTTAAGTAAACCGGAGGGCGCTGCTAAAGTTGCGGCTGAAGTGTTTGAAAAATTCGGGAAACTCGATATCCTCGTAAACAATCTTGGAGGTTCCGAAACCCCGGGAGGGGGCTTTGTCGCATTAACTGACAGGGATTGGGAAGAGACGATACAAACCAATTTACTCGCTCCGGTTCGCTTAGATAAAGCGTTTCTACCGCAGATGCTTAACAACAAAAGCGGTGTAATTATTCACATCGCATCTATTCAAGGCAGGTTGCCGCTCTATGATTCCACGCTTCCGTATGCCGCCGCAAAAGCAGGCCTAATTAATTACAGCAAGGGGCTGTCAAAAGAAGTATCCGCTAAAGGTGTACGTGTGTTAACCGTTTCCCCGGGTTGGATAATGACAGAATCGTCAGAGCGAATGATGGAACGTATTGCTGAAAGCTCAGATATTTCCATCGAAGCAGCTACACAAAGTGTAATGGATGCGTTAGGTGGTATTCCTTATGGAAGACCAGCTCAACCGGAAGAGATTGCAGAATTGGTTGGTTTTCTTGTTTCTCCAAGAGCCGGCTATTTAACGGGTACAGAATACGTCATAGATGGGGGCACTATTCCAACCATATAATTGCAGCATGAAATTGCATCTAAAAGAAAATACAAAAAATTAGTTAACCATAAATGATACGAATATGAAGCTACCTAAGGTTATAACCAAATTAGTTGAAGCACAAAATCAAGCCGACAGTGTTGCTTATGCTAACTGTTTTTCTGAAACTGCTACTGTCTTTGATGAAGGGAAAACGTATAAAGGAAAAACAGACATCGAACAATGGATTGCCAATGCTAATGAAAATTACAAAGCCGTAATGCAGCCTCTTCACTTTGAAGAAAAAGAGACAACAAGTATTTTAAAAGCAGAAGTATCAGGAATCTTTCCCGGTAGCCCTGTCGTTTTAAACTATCATCTTGAAATCGCAGATGGACACATTCAGTCTTTAAAGATCACGACATAAAAAAAACTGACAAAGGGCCTATTCCGTATCGTGCAGTAGAGATGCAGCCAATTGTTAGATGGCCGTAATGATTAATTCAATTGCCATCTAACAATAATTGGTTCTCGGTTGACACTATACCTGTGAATAAGGAGTTGGAATCAAAAAGCTATTGCTAATTTTAGAAATGGTATTCGCATACTGCGGATCTGCTAGTAATTTTTTCCATTCAGGGTCTGCCCCAAAAGCAGACCACCCCTTATCGCGTTCTTCCATGCTGTTGCACGTGAGCATATAAGTGATACGGGGTAGCCTGTCACCGGCAATCACTTCACCAAAGAATACAGGCATCAATTTTGCGCGTTTAAAAATAGGAAATTCTCCATCATGGAACATCTTAATCTTTCTTCTTACGGCGTCTTCACTATAACCTTCATATGTTCTTAATTCAAATATCCGTGACTCACCTGAAGGGACAACCATTGTAGGAAATCCATCGAAGGCAATCATTAAAGACGACGTAAAGCGATTGTAGACAGGTTTATCAGCAGGTATAATGTTATATGCGGCGCTATTTTTAATATAATCGGCGTCCGCTTTTACTTTTGCATTAACGGATTGATAATTATCAAGCGAAGAATAAGGCATCAATAAATAAATTTTGGCGGGATCCGATGGTCTCCATTCCTTAAAGACACCAACTTTTTTTACTCCATATTTATTCAATGCAGGAATAAGGGCTGTTTTGAAATAATTTTCCAGCTGACCTATATCAGAACCAAATCGCGCTTCATATTCGCGCCATTCGTATACTTCTTTTTGCGTCGGCGCTTTATCATTTGCCATTGTTGGGTTGATACTTACTGATGCACTTGCAGCAGCCACAAGCGAAGATTGGAGGAATTTCCTGCGTTCCATAACTGTTAATTCGGGTTTAATGTATAAATGCTAATGCATAAGATAAAGATATTCATACTCGGTCGACTTCCAAAATCTTTCAATAAAATATTGGGTGTAATCAGTCTTGTCTATTTTGTCCGATACTCTTATTCAATTCATAACTATCCTTAATAACAGCTTCGTTAATTTCCTTAATGCGCTCTAATTGCATTTTTTCAACCTTTCTATCGTAAGTCAATACACCGTTCACTTCATGTTCCACATCCGTTGTTTGCGTATATATGGCCACACTGAGCCCCTTATACTTCATGAGCTGATTTACCTGATCTAAAAGCAGTATATAACGGTCCGTGAGCGCTGTCTGCGTAGGCTCATAAGCATAGGCATTATTTTCTACAGGCCACATATGGCCCCGGGTATATAAGCCAACACCACCAAATTCGCCTAAAGAAGCTGCCCGCGTACTGTCGGGTACCGAAGCCCCATAAGGTCCCACATAAATATGTGTATCCACAAAGTCCCCATTGCCCGGGTCGCCGTAAGCCTTCTGATAGCTGGGATTATTATTAAAGCCGGAGTTCCCATTAACCAGTCGCGACGGATCGTATTGTTTCACCCAATCCGTGATGTTTTTTACGTCAAAGGCTCCCCAGTTTTCATTAAAGGGAACCCAGGCGATGATAGATGGCGAATTATAGTGATCATCAATTATTGCCTTCAGTTCCTTTCGGAACATTTCCCGGTATATCGTCGTATCTTCGTTAGGATACCAAATGGCAGGCATATCTTGCCAAACCAGCAATCCCAATTTATCTGTCCAATAGTAAAAACGCTGCGGTTCCGTTTTCATATGCTTTCTAATCAGGTTGTATCCTGCCTTTTTCGTATACTCGATGTCCGATTTTAAGGCTTCCTCAGTCGGCGCCGTTAATATCCCATCCGGCCAATAACCCTGATCCAACAACCCCAGTTGCATCACAAACTTTCCATTCAGAAGCGGTCTTACCACACCATTTATTTTGCCCAGTTTAATATCCCGCATGGCAAAATAGCTCGTTACTTCGTCTGAGATACCACCATCTTTACCATAAAGACTCAACTTTAGGTCATAGAGAAAAGGGCTGTCCGGCGACCAGAGCTTCGGATTTTTTATGGGCAGGTAAAAATACGAACCGCTCACTCCATCACTCTTGGTAATCAGTTGTTTACCATCATAAGCAGCCGCGGATATCTTTTTGGCTCCATCACTTTCTACAAATATTTTTAGTCGTCCATGGTCAAGCTCCGAAAGTAAACGAATACCCTGTATAAAGTGTTTATTTACCGGTTCGAGCCATACTGTCTGCCAGATACCGGAGGTGAAGGTATAATCGCCCCGCGGACCGTTTTTGCCTGATGGTGTTTTACCATCATTTAAATCCTTAGCTGCTACAATGAGGGTGTTTTTGCCGTTTTTTAGGAAAGGAGTAATGTTTATAGAGAACGCATCATAACCTCCTGCATGGCTGCCGGCTTGCTCTCCATTTACAAAGATGGTTGCATCATGATCCACCGCACCAAAATGAAGAATGATCTGTTTGTTTTTCCAGGCAGCAGGTACTTCAAAAGTCCGCCTATACCACATGTTTATTTCCTGTTTCCGTTGTATGCCCGACAAAAACGATTCCGGGCCGTAAGGAACAAGAATTTTCTCCACTACGTTATCAAAAACGGCTGGTTTTTGTGGCTGAAAAGCGTCCGGAGCATCCTTTCCCCCGAGATAATCCCACTTGCCATTAAGACATAACCATTCCGCTCGCTGCAATTGCGGTCGAGGGTATTCCGCTAAAGGGACTTCCGCCCGGCTTGCCGTTTCGGTCCACGGAGTAGGCAATTGAGCCACTTGACCCCTAAGGGGATAGGCATTGACAAAGAGAAGTAAGAAGTAGATAAAGTATTGGTAAGTCGTCATAGTAATACAAGATTATACATTTTTTTTCAATTGACAGTCGGAACCTTAACGGTCTTATGAAAAGATGTAAGTGTAGGTCGTCTCAAGATCAGGCATTTCAGTTACAAGACTCCTTGATTTAGTTACAAGGGTGCGGAGCCGAATGCAGATTTTTGTATCAGTAATTGTTAATTGTAATACTTATGGAAAATCAAGCAGCGTCAAAGAACAATAAACAGCCGGTTGCATTGGTAACTGGTGCCAACCAAGGGGTAGGTAATGAAATCGCCAAAGCGTTAGCAGCAAATGGCTATCAAGTATATGTAG
The DNA here is from genome assembly GCF_054130995.1 of Olivibacter sp. SA151. Classification (NCBI taxonomy): domain Bacteria; kingdom Pseudomonadati; phylum Bacteroidota; class Sphingobacteriia; order Sphingobacteriales; family Sphingobacteriaceae; genus Olivibacter; species Olivibacter sp. SA151. The sequence goes on from NZ_CP096391.1 coordinate 2,240,387, forward strand.
GTTCACGTAACTTAAGCAATGGCGAAAAAGCAGCCGCTGAAATCGGTGAGAATGCCACGGCTATCCAGCTGGATGTTACCCAACAACAAACCATTAACGCCGCAGTAGCGCGTATCGAGCAAGAATATGGCCGCCTGGATTTGCTGGTCAACAACGCGGGTATATCCCATGCCGGAAAACCCGGTCGACCAATGGAAGAGGTTTTGGCAGAAGGCCGTGCTACCACCGCATCGCTTGACGAAGTTCGGGCAGTTTGGGAAACCAACGTATTCGGCGTCATTGCCGTAACACAGGCAGCGCTACCCTTACTGCGTAAGTCTGATGCGGCCCGCATCGTCAATGTATCGAGCGGACTGGGATCGCTCACTTGGGTATCCGACCCGGCTTGTTGGGCAAGAGAGCACTTTGGTGTAGTATATGCCGCATCAAAAACAGCCCTTAATGCCGTTACCCTTTCCTTTGCCCTAGAACTGGAAAAAGAAAACATCAAGGTTAACGCTACGAGCCCGGGTTTTACAGCCACTGCGCTGAATAACTTTCAGGGCACGGACAGTCTGGAAGTAGGGTCCCGTGAACCGGTTCGCGTAGCGCTGGAGACAGACGGCCCCACCGGTCGTTTTACCGGTCCGGATGGCCCGCTACCTTGGTAGACCGTCATCAAGTACGAAGATAGTATTAAGGTTGCTTACTTTATGACCGTTGCTTGAAATAAGAAACGGTCATAATCATTATCTTACAGCATGAAACCGCAAACGCCAAAAGTCGTCAAACTCGAATCCATAACCGAGATACACCGTATACTCGGTCTTCCGGGCCCTGGTCATCCGCTGATCAGTTTACTGGATACCACAGAAGGGCGGATCAACCTAAGTCGATTACCATTAAGTTACGTAACCAGTCTTTACAAAATCTCCTTTATAACAAAGTTAGGTGGCAAGTTTAGATACGGCCAAGGCTATTATGATTTTGACGAGGGAAGTCTTCTGTTTACAGCACCTAACCAGCTTGTTGGTAATACCTCAAATTACCAAGGGAATGAAGGTTATTCGTTGATTATTCATCAGGATTTTTTTCAAGGATATCCGCTAGCTGCGAAAATTAAACAATACGGTTTCTTTTCCTACGCCTCAAACGAGGCGCTGCACCTGTCCGAGAAAGAGCGGACAACGGTATCGTCCATCTTTACCATCATTCGCGACGAACTCAATAGCCGGATAGACGATTTCAGCCGCGAAGTAATTATTGCACAGATCGAGTTGCTGCTGAGTTATGCCAAGCGCTTCTACAAGCGTCAGTTCTTGACCCGCCAGCCGGCTAGCAGCGACTTACTTCAACAATTGGAAGAACTACTGAATACCTACTTTGAGAAAGGCGAGGCGGTAAAGCACGGTATGCCAACCGTACAATACTTGGCCGAACATTTACATTACACCGCCAATTATCTAAGCGATATGCTGCGTTCGCTCACCGGTCTGAATGCCCAGCAGCATATACATGAAAAGCTCATTGAGAAAGCCAAAGAACTACTCGCAACCACCACCTTAACAATCAGCGAAGTAGCCTATGAGTTAGGTTTCGAGCATCCGCAGTCATTCAGTAGGCTATTTAAAATGAAAACGAAACTTTCGCCGATGCAATTCAGGGCAGCCATTTGATTTACCTAAATCAGGAATATTTCTGAGCGTATTTAGTGCAGCTTATCTCGCGCCGTTGTAAATCTACTGTGCGGTTTCGAACACTAGCCGTCCATAAACGAACAGTAGATGCCAGCCAAAGTGCGGATGGCACGACTTAGAAGAGATTTAATGCATATGGCAGTGTTCTTGTTTTCTCAGGATAAAGCTTCTGTCTTATGATAAGAAATTATATTAAGATTGCACTGCGAAACCTCCGCAAGAATCCGGTTTATTCGTTTATCAATATATTTGGCCTCGCTTCAGGACTAGCCTGTTTTATCCTCATATTGATTTTTGTGCAACATGAATTATCGTATGATCGATTTCATAAAAATAGTGATCAGCTATATCGCGTTATACAGCGGCGTCCAGATTCTAAAGGAGCGGATCATTGGGCTGCTACATCACCCGCATTAGCTTCTACCCTCAAGAAAGAACTTTCGGAAGTTACGAGCGCGACTTCGGTGTTTCCAACCTTTAATCCACTGATCAGTTTAGGTGACAAACGCTTTACGGAGGAAGGAATTCTTGCTGATACTAATTTCCTAAAAATATTTACCTTTCCGTTTCTACAGGGCGATGCGGCAACAGCTCTTGAAAGTCCCAATAGCATTGTGCTTACCGCCTCTTTTGCTCGAAAAATATTTGGTGAGCAAAACCCTATTGGTCAAACGTTGACATACCAAAACCAACAACCGCATATTGTTACGGGTATTATGGCTGATGTACCTGAAACCTCGCATCTAGCCTTCAGCTATATTCTCCCTGCATTATCTGATCAGTACTATCGAGATTGTATCGCCAGAGAACCTTGGTACAATAACGGTTTGTATACCTATGTGGTTTTAGCATCAGGAGTGGATACCCATAGGGTAGAGGAAAAAATGCGTGCTTACATTGACAGAAACTTGGCTGATTGGAGACCGGAAGATCGTATGGCTTTTTTATTCCAACCCCTGCGAGACATTCATCTCAAATCGCAACATCTGAAAACATTTCCCTTTGAGAAGGGGGGAAGTCAAAGATACGTATACCTTTTTTTAGCAATCGGTTTCATTGTGCTACTACTCGCTTGTGCCAATTATACCAACATAGCGGTAGCTCGGTCTATCCAACGTGCTCAGGAAGTTGGTGTACGAAAAGTAGCGGGGGCGCGGCGATGGCAACTTATCCGACAATTTTTGGGTGAATCTGTAATCATGACTTTGCTAGCACTTCTGCTGGCATTAGCGATGGTACACCTACTGTTGCCTTCATTTAGCCGGTTAATGGAGCGCCCCATTCATATAGATTATTTAAGTAATCCCATGCTGTTGCCAGCGCTATTAACGCTTGTTGTGCTAGTAAGCCTGATTTCAGGTAGCTATCCGGCCTTGCTGATGAGCAGGCTTAAACCCGTTACTATACTCAAGGGCAAGAATACAGTGCCCGCTAGTCGTTTTACATTACAACGCGTATTAACTGTCGGACAATATGCTGTTTCTATCGCTTTGCTGGCAGGGAGTTTCATTATATATAGACAGATGCAATTTGTCCAGCATAAAGAGCTTGGATACGATCGGGAGCATATCCTTACCATAAAAGTCAGTGATGCTAACTTGAGTCAACGCTACTCCACTATTCGTGAAACGTTGTTGCACGATCCTCATGTGGTTGCAATGAGCTATTCGTTATACTTACCCACGGATGTGATTACCAGTCAAAGCATGTCTGGTTGGGAAGGTAGTGATGACAAACTATTGCCAACCCAAACCACTGGTATAGATTATGATTTTCTCGATGTTTATGGGATACCACTTGTTGCTGGACGAGGGTTTTCGCGTCAATTCGGGACAGACACACTTGGTGCTCCCATTGCACTTATAAATGAATCTGTTGCTAAGGCCTTGGGTTGGACACCAAAAGAAGCTATTGGTAAGGAGTTTAATTACTCCGATGGGCGTGGTCAAAGGCGAATTGTGGGGGTGGTGAAAGATTTTCATTTCAATTCCATACACCAACCACTCGGACTACTTGTACTGACACTAGATCAAGGACCTTCAGGATATATTTCTGCTAAGATCCGATCGGAGAATTTGCAGGAGACTATTGCGAAGTTTGAGCGGGTGATTAAGAATGTTACCCCATATCCGTTTGATTATCAGTTTATCGATGATAATTTTAATAAATTATATAAGAATGACATCAGACTTGGGGAACTATTCACCTCATTTACCCTACTTGCCGTTTTGATCGCCTCTTTGGGACTATTCGGATTGGCAGCCTATTCTACACAACAACGCATGAAGGAGATCGGAATAAGGAAAGTGCTGGGTGCGAGTATTCCAGGTATCGTAAGGCTGTTGAGCAAAGATTACATTAAACTCGTACTTGTCGGTTTTATTATCGCCGTACCCTTGGCCTGGTATTTTATGAATCGCTGGCTAGAGAATTTTGCATATCGGGTTGACCTGGATTGGTGGATATTTGCCTTAGCAGGTATATTTGCCCTTATGATCGCTTTGCTAACGGTGGCTTTTCAGTCATTGAAAGCGGCCTGGATGAATCCCACAAAGTCGTTGAGGGCAGAATAATTTTGGTAATTGACTCCTTATTTCTTTACCGGTGTAAACAAATTGACCAAATTACCGTCAGGGTCACGGAATAATAATGATTTATTTCCCCAAGGCATTAGCGTAGGTTTTTGAACAAGATAGGGCTGTAAAAGATCCGCCAATCTTTCATAATCACGATCTACATCTTCAACCCTAAATTCTATGATCACACTACGGTTTGTGGCGGCGTGGGCAACAGAATCGCCACCGAAAAATTGCAGTGTTCGAGTACTTCCTATCGCTAAGGTTACCGTTTTTGTTTTCAACTCCACAAAATCAGGCGTGTAATGCACAACGGAACTTTGGGTCACTTGTTCATAAAATGCGATTAAGCCATTTATATTGGCCGTTATAATTCGGATTGATACTAGATTCATGCTGTCTTCTTTAATTGTACATTTCAAAAATAAGTTAGCCTTATGACAACTGTATGTCAGGAGCGGTTGAATTTTTTTATATATTCAGATTATAGGAGTTTATAAGTTAATGGTAACTTTGTTCATATGACAAAATATTCCAAAGGCTAACTAGAAGAGGCGCTAGAGGCTTTAAATTCAACACTTGGCAAATGCGAAAAAGCCATACTCAAATTAAGAGAAAATTCGGCTCAACATACCTTAATGATGCGTAGAATTAATGCATTTCGTATTGCATTAGCGCTTGTTGGAAACGAATTGCAGGTTAACGATTGATCGTTTCCGCAGGTTCCAAACCATCCGGCTCATTTTTATGTTTTAACCCTTTTACGATCAAATAGGAAATGAATAGATTAGGTGCCCAACAGCATTTTATACTCAAACAATGCAACTATTGAATGTCGTTCTCAACAATAGATATTGCATATTCCATCATCTGATCGTTCGCCGAAAGCACATCCTTAAAACTTTGTTTTATCTCATAATCCGGAGAAATACCGTCAGCTCTTTCGAATCCATTGACAGCTGTTTCATAGATGTATTTGGGGCAAAATAAAGCAAGCTTGGTATTGGGGAGCAAGTAAGAAATGCCGTTTGTGTTGCAGGAGTAGGAGGCAGAAGTTGTTTCTCCCACGAAGATACCAATCTTGTGATATCGCAATAATGATAGAAGATGCCCTGTGGACGAATAGCAACCGCCATCTATTAATAGATATATGTTTCCTTCAAAATGGTTTTTAGCTGGGCGAATCGGCGTTTTAAGACTATCTAACTCAGGTAAGGGGACCATGTCAGAGTAGCTGAATTCATGTGGAATTAAGTATTTTAAGAAAAAAGCTGCATTGTGTGGGCTACCTCCACCATTGCCGCGCAAATCAATAACTAATTGTTTGATCCCTTTAGTTTTAAGGTTCTCGAAGGTTTCCGCTAAAAACCGGTTCCTAATACTTGTGTCCGGAAAATCCAAGGTTGGATAGCTAAGTATAGCTGTTTCTTTACCGTCCACGATATTAAGTTGATGACGCCTCGGCGTAGGAGGAGGAATGTTTTCTCTGAACGTCGCTTCATCTATTGCAGTGAGGCTCAAGTTGCGTTGCTTGCCTGTCGAATCCAGTAAAGAAAGGTCATACCGTTCGATATTGTACCAATAGGGCGTTTCACGAATAAACCAGCTCATCGGCTGATTGATCAAATAATATTGAACGTTGAGGTGTATGCCGTCGCCACTGACACGGGTCAACAGGTTTTGAATACGTTGAGATATGGGAACCCCATTGATCGATTTTACTTCAACGCCAACGGGTAAATCTTTATTGGCACTATATCTTATGAAGGCGCGATGTCCTTCATAATAGAGAACAAAAGGGGGGAAGTTATTTGGCTTTGATTGTTGAAATTGGATGGAGGGATCAAGTTTCGTATGCCCGCAATGTATTTTCGCTACCAAAGGCAGGAGCAGATAACGAAAGGCTATTTCGTTCATCGGCTGATTTATTGAGGCCAGTAGGCTGTCATAACAGTCTTCAAAAGTTTCTTTCGATACAAACTCAAAAGGCCGCGGATGATTCTGGATTAAAGCATCCTTCATAAACTTAAGATCCGTCTTGAGCTGCTCTACGGAGTACAATTTATCTGGATTAAAAAGGTCTTTAGTATGAACCCGACGCGCTTCTAATTTTTCTCCGTGTTGATTAAGAATTACTTTCTCGACTGATCCATTTCCGTCTAGCACAAACATCATTTGTACATTTTTATCATTCTTATCCGCAAAAGTGTGGTTACTGATTGGGACAATGGGGATTGGCTTTTGCCCGGGAGGAGTAACCGCTAGTTCACCGTTGATAACCTTGAAAGTTAGTATGAAATTAGGTGAGACGGCATATTCTCCTACGTAAATAGTCAGTGTGTCTTGGCTGCTTCGAGAATCAATAAATTTATTTTGTCCTTTTGCACCAAGATTTGTAAAAAAAAGCGCCGATGTTAAAAAGATGTAAATAAAAAGGCTTCTGATACCGTATATTAACCTAACCCTAAAAAGATACAGTGTTTTCATCTAAGCTTGCATTATTAGTTGATTAATGGTTTTTCAACAATACGGCCATTCTGAAAAAGTAAAAAAATACGAGATGGTTTTCCAGTTTCATCTACATCGAACCGAACCTGTGCATTTTCATCCAATACAAAAAGATGATCTTTAATGAATGCCAATTGAAATAGGTTACCACCCAGTTCATCGTTTTTACACCATAGTTTACCCGCTTCTTTATAAAAATGCAACCCGCCCGTATAGGTGCTGGGGAACAATTTGTCCAAACTGTTCGGTATAGGCGGTTTCTCTTCTGCAATCAGCGTGTTCAACGCCCAGTTTAAGCGTTTTTTTTCTTCTTCGCTGTTTGTTTCCTTTATCAAATGCTCTAAAATAGCCTTTCGAGCGGTGAGTAACGCTTGGTCGGCTGGGACAGGTATATCCGGTTTTACGCCGGTTCCTTCCCAATTGGTTTTGGTATATGGGTTCCACGATCGGGCAAAGGGGATGCTCATGCGAACACCTTGCCCAATCAAAAATAATTTTCTCGGATGGGCACCGCCACCTGTCGTTTCCCCAACGACGATCGCTCGGTTCACACTTTGCATACCATAACTGAAATCTTCCGCACCAGAGAAAGTAAGCTTGCTTGTTAATATATAGACGGGCATAGTTAAAGTTAAACCATTTGCATTAGCAGGATCTGCATAATAATTGATGGTGTCCTTACCGGAATGGTCAATAATCGTATTTATAAGTTTTTTCTCATTAAAGAAAAAACTCTCCACGTAACTGACCATTTTAGGATCACCACCGCCATTCCACCGCAGATCGATAATAATTGCACGGGTATTGGCAAGAAATTGAAGTGCAGACGAAACTATCGACTTGGCCCTCTCGACGTCCCCCGTAAAACCATTGCAAAGCAGGTAGCCAATATTGCCGGTCAGTATCTCCGCTTTTTTTAACCGATAATTCAGATCTTTTTCAAACAATTCATACTGAGCTATTTCGTCTTTGCTAGGTTTCATCTCCCCCTGCGTCAGATTTGCAAATTGTGGATCATAATCCATTCCCATATGAAGGTCGATATGCACCAGACGTATATCATTATTCAGGATGGTAAGCAGCTTCTTCGGATCCGTAATTCCTTCATAAGCTTTGGCACTAAACTGTTTCTTCAGATGCTGTTCGATTATAGCCGCTTTTTCGGGAAAAACATAATGATTTTTCAAGGTTAAGCTTATCGAATCAATTAGCCTTGCAACATCAATTTGTGTAGCTTGTTCTTGTCCCATGGTTCTGCTTCCTATAAATATTAATAAGGAATTCAGAATAGTTATTAAATAGTATTTCTTCATGTTGATGGTTTTGAGAACGCTATAGGTTGCCTTCCGTACATTTTATTATGGTTTGCTTTTAATTTTATGCCATATGTCTTTATGAAATGCAATCGCTTTGACTACGCTTCCTTGTTCATTGCGAATAAATTCTAAAGGAAAATTTCCACGTTTCGAGAAAAAAAGCGTACTCGATTCAGGAGATAAAGTGATATCATTCCCCGTCCAAAATTCATGCAGTATAATCTCATTTTTAGCGACCGTGATTTTAAGCTTTCTATCTCCGCCTTGATATTGATAATATCCTTCTAATTGTTTTAGGCTTTCCAGCGGAAGCGTTACCTCCTGTTTGGCAACGGATTTATAGTCGTCTACCTTATTCCATATATCCTTTTCAAAAGCTAATACCTTAGAAACCTCGCCGTCGGCCGATTCTATAAACTTGAGAGGAAACTGTTCGCCGGCATTATAAAAATTAAGATCCCGTTGCTGTTCAAAGGAAATTGTACGGTTGTCCCACAATTGTTCCAAGGTTAATTTGCCATCTCGGTTCATGATATGGATAAGTACATGTTTAGCGTCTACATATTGATAATAACCGGTCAGTTTATCGTAGAGTTTATTGAGAACATCATGATCAGAATATCGATTCGATCCATCAACTAGTTGTATTGTAAAATACAAGCAAAAAAGAAACGGGATGGCAATCAAGTGTTTGATCAGGTGGATTTTATCAGATGGTTCCATATTCATCATTAGGATGCGTCGCTTTAGCTTAGAAGAATGAAGCGAGTTCATAAGGTGGAGTGGTGCAACTTTTGATACATTTGCCAGAAGCTGATACTGATATTTTTTTGGAGGTATTCCCGATGCCAGAACAGCCTCATCGGCTAAACATTCAAGATTGAGTTTCAAAGATTTCTTAAAGCCGAGCATAAACGGGTTAATCCACAAAGCGATATGCAAACACTCGACAAGCAACGTATCTATGCTGTGCCACTGCTTGCAATGGGCCTCTTCATGCTTTAAAATTTGCACATACTCATCCCTGTATCGTTGTCTTTTACCAATGAGAATGTAGCTGAAAAAAGAACAAGGGGCCATTTCTTCTTTAACATGACAATAAACAATACCGGCTGCCCGATGCTTATTACTTTCTTTGATGATTCTCCGGACCTGTAAAAGTTGCCAAATTAATCGGATAGTCAATCCCAGCATTACCGATAAGTATATGCCAAGAAGGATGGAAGATGGCGATAAATCGTTGGACATTAGGGGAGAGGCAAATAGCCTAGATATTTCTTTTGATTCCAATACCCCCGCGGTTAGCATTTGGGTAGAACTTGTAGCGACGCTGCTTAAGTCAAAGAGCGAGGGAATACGATCTGAAATTTCGATATCTTTGGTAAAAGGAACCAACGGGAGTATGACACATGAAAAAATGGTGCCAAGTAAAAAAATACGATTGTAAATAAGCAGCTTGCGCGAGCGACACATGGTATAGTAGAAAAAATATAATCCGGAAAGAATAATATTTACTTTTAACAAATAGCTTGCTAGCGCTTCCATTTATCCTCCCTTTTTCTTTTCGATTATCTCCACTATTTCCTTTAATTCCTCCAAAGATATTTCCTCCTCCTCCGCAAAGAAACTAACGGCATTTTTAATTGAACTGCCGAAGAAACTTGCCAAAAGAGGCTTTAAAAATTTATTAGTATACATCCTTTTGCTTATTGCCGGCACATAGCGATAAGTAGATCCAAAATCCTCAATTTTTAAGTAGCCTTTGTCTGCTAATCGTCTCAAAGTGGTAGCAACGGTATTGATGTGAGGTCTTGGAGGCGGTAATTCCTCCCGTACTTCTTTAGCGAAGGCTTTCTTTAGCCGCCATATAATCTGCATCAAAGCTTCTTCTTTTTCGCTGAGTCGTTTCATACTACAAGTATAAAACTATTTTTGTAATTTTAAAACTACAATTGTAGTTTTATTTTGTTCTGTTTGTTAGTGTGTTATTTTTTTTTTAACTTTATTTTCGCTTCTTTGGTAAGCTGATTTGACAACAACTCTAGATCAACAGGCTTGTATTCCCTTTTACCCTCTGCATTACCTGCTATTAAGCGTATCAAGGTTCTCCAAAATGGCACTTAGCTCGTCGCTGCGTATATCTTTACGGACAATGCGGCCCTCGGGATTTATTAAAACCGTTGTCGGATACGAATAAATTTCATAACCATCCGTTTTGGTACCCGATCCTGTTTTAAGCGTTGGCCAGGGGATTTTATGCTCCTGCATTAGTCGATCGACACTACCTTCGCCATATTCTTCCACCACGCCGATAAATTCGATTTTGCTTCGATCCATGTTTTCGTATATCGCCTTCAGGTTGGGAAGTTCAGCAATGCAAGGGGCACAAGTGGTGCTCCAAAAATCAACGTATAACCATTTTCCACGCAGGCTATCGCTCGATATCTTTTTGCTATCAACGACGTTCGTCCCATCTATCGAAGGTGCCTGATAGCCGACCTGGTTTCTGATTCGCGTACTATGTATGTCAGGAAAGGGCTCATCATCATAATTAAACCAGGTTGAATCTAAACGAAGAATAGATGCTATGTTGCTACCTCCCAGTCGGATGAGCCTGCCATCCCCCATACTACCTTTATAGGTAAGCTCGGCCCCCCTCAAGTTGATTTTGTCACCGATATTATAGGCTTTATCGCGCGGCAGACCCGCAAAGTAAGGTCTTTCAGGGATAATATAAATAGTTTTTTGACGTTCTCCTGGAAATACCTGGGAGCAGATATAATAAGGAGTCCCCTTCACGGAGATTTTACGAAAGAAAAATTGAGGATAGGCGAGTGATAGGAGGGGGTTCCCCGAATCATCCTTGGCAATACTTGAGAAGATAATATCCATTGTATCCTTCACTATTTTTCCCTTTTCGGAAAAATCTACCGGTATAGGGATGGGGATTCCTCCCGTAGCAGCGGTTGCGGTTGGCAGTAGTGGTCTGATCGGTTCATCCGAAAAATCATTGTTTCCGTTAACATCCACAACTATTACGGGCTCATCCTGGCTATTCAAGCCCGTCAATACCTGAACGCCACAGCGTATAGGTTTCCGGGAAAGTAACAAGGTGTCATTCAAGTCCAACTTAGCGTTGGTCGCGTGTTCTATAAAAAATTCCTTACTTATCTTGCCCGCTGTATATCCCTGAAAATGAAACTGGAAATAATTGAGCAGTATAAAGTATTCCGATGTCCTCTTTAACTTATCAGGTATTCCTCTAACTTCAGGGATCAACGACTTTAGCTCAGGAGGGTCATTTTCTTTGGATCCTGTAGTGACAAAAAGATTGCCTCGTGGACCTTCACCACGCAGTTTTTGCATCGTAATGGTAAGCAGATCTTTAGATAACGAATCGTAATTAAGATTTTCTGTGGGCTGTCCAAAGGAGCAAAGATGCAGGAAAAAAGGCACTACAGCTCCAATAAATGCTTTTAGCAACTGTTTCATAAATTAGGTTTTCATATATGATTAAAGTTATGATTTTATTTTAATAAATTTGATAGAAATGATGTAATAATTCCATGAAAGTTAAACGGCAGGTTCAATGCTTAAGCAAAATACCAATATGAATAGGCGGCCTTAAAGTTATAGCCCGTTGTGAGGAATTTGCACCTATTTAAGCCATGCAGTCAAGAACGAGCATGGCTTCTTTTTTTAATCATGATAGGGGGAGCTTATAAAATTTCCACTTCTTCAGGGATTACCAATAAGAGAAGGCAACCCAGCTCTGTATGCACACTATGTTTGAAGTTGGGGGGTGTATATAAATAAGAGCCCTCGGAGAGTCTTGTTTTCTCAATAATGGCTTCTCCCTTCAATACAAACAACTCTTCTCCCGCCGGGTGGTTGTGGTAAGGATAAGCAGCACCAGGTTCGAATTTAAGAAGGATGGTTTTAGATCGCTTTGTTAGCTTGTCGTATCGAAGCGACTTTACAAATATGCCTTCGTAATGATGATTATTCTCGATTAAAGGAATCCATTCAATGGCTTCGCTTTGAACAATGTAATTGTTAATATTAGTGTCCATAACTTGTTTTTAATGCTTTACAAAGATCCATATAGATGCGAAGCCATAAAATGGACAAAGCTTGGAAAAACATGTAATATTTAGAGGAGATAGGCCTTTCTATAATCTTTTGGCGATAGTGTTGTGTGTTTCTTAAAGAAGTTAGAAAAATAGAAAGGATCGCTAAAACCTAGCTCGAAAGCTATTTCCTTAATGGAACGGTGCGATTGATAAATAAGCAGTCGTTTCGCCTCAGACACAACCAGGCTGTAAATTACGTTTTGCGCGGTTTTACTGGTATGAAGTTTAGCTAGTTCATTTAACTTTGTTTCTGTTGTATTGAGGATAGCAGCTATATCAACCAAAGAGTAATTTCGAGAAAAATTATTCCTCACAAGCTCTAAAAAATATAAAAACAGAGCGCTAGGCTTCCATATTTCATGTCCACGGGCAATTTTAGCTCGATTAACTTCCACGATTAACAGTTCGATGTATGTACGAAGCGCAATATGGTATTGATAAGGCTGTGTGCTTAGTTCGATATCAATAGCGTTCAGTAACCCTTCAAATTTTTCGGTTTCATAAATGCATATTACCTCATTCATTCCAAAATGGCAGAATAAGCCGTTGTGGAAAATTAGTTCGATATCGTTTTCATCCTTGCATATAAAGTCCAGCGTAAATTCTAAAACTCTTATACATCCTATTATTTCTTTAAAATAATGGACCTGACCAGAAGTGATGGAAACCAGTTCATTTTCGGTGAGCGAGAACTGTTGCGCGTCAATAACAATACTGGCAGAACCCTGTTGGCACCAAATCAATTTATATCTGAGTACTCGTGTAGGTTTATCGCTATCAACACCGTTAAGCGTATACAAACTAATCATAGCCTTCTAATATAATTTATTCGATCTTGGTAAATCATTGTCAACGCTTATACCACACGGTAAAAAAAGTATAACATAATTTCCATGTGATAGTTTCTTTGATACGTACCGAAAATAAGAAGAAGTTTTCTAATCTTCATGGCGAAGAAAGAAGACGATTAAAACACATTCTACTAAATTCGAACTGAGGTATTTCTATTGCGACGCTAGGATATGACGGGCGATCTAAGGTGACTGCATTAAGCATTTCCACTAAATATTATACCAACAATACTTGGAAGCAAGAACTACAGGTGATATTGACTGATTCGGTTCGAGTATGATGATCGAAGGAGTAACAATCATAAACATAAAATGCAGCCTCCAAAATTTTCGGTAGCTATAGGCTAAGCAAGAACAGTTACGTGGTAGAAAATTTTGCCGCTGCGAGGTTCTTTGCTTCTTTCTTCACGGCAAAGAAAGAAGACGATTAAAACATTTACTAAATTTGGAGCAACGTATTCTTTTGCAGGGAGTGACGTTAGACTAGGGATAAGCAATCTAAAATGGATACATTGAGCATACACGATTACGTTTCAGACCGGCAAGCGCCCAGAAACAAAATCTTTCTTCCACAAAATCTGATTTCGTTATTAGAACAAGGCGAGAAAGCAGTGTATTATGCCAACAGCAAAACCATTATTACAGACAAGCAATTTGCGATACTTTCTTCCGGTAATTGTTTAATGACCGAAAAACTTCCGGTAAACAATCATTATCGTAGCTTGATGTTGTTCTTTGACAATACGGCATTAGCCACATTCTTTATTAAATACGCTTCTATAATTGACAAAATTCCATCAAAACCCGACAGGCCCAATCAGCCGTTTGTCGTATTTGAGAAAGACGAATTTATCAGAACCTACATCACCTCACTTAAGCTCATTCAATCAAAACCCGCATCTTTTTCTGAAAAAATAATAGAACTGAAATTTGAAGAATTAATGTTGCATCTACTTGAAAAATACCCGAACGAAATGCTTGCGTTCCAAGTAAAAAATCAAGAAAAATACTCGGACTTTGAAATACGGAAAGCAGTTGAATTAAACATAACCAACAATCTCACCTTAGAAGAATTGGCGTTTTTGTGCAACACGAGCGTATCTACTTTCAAGCGAAAATTTGTAAAACTCTACCATGTAGTGCCAAGCCAATACTTCCTGCAACAAAAAATGGAAATGGCAAAGACCCTGTTGTTACAGAACGAAAATCCTGGCGAAGTATATTATAAAGTTGGATACGAAAATCATTCAAGTTTTTCGAAATCGTTCAAACAGGTTTACGGCATAAGCCCTAAACAATTTCAGCAGCAAAATATGGCTGTTCCTCAACAGCAATTGAACGATCTGCGATAACGCTGCCATATACAAGTCTTCTACTTTTGCGTTACACTTTAACGCAACACAAAATGACAAAAAAGTATCTGTTGGAAATTGCTAATTATAGCAACTGGACTGATAGCGCTGTAATCAAATGGCTTGAACAAATCAACGATGAGCAATGGGAAAAAGAAATAGCAAGCAGTTTTAATTCAATTGCAAAAACAGCAATTCACCTAGTGAGTGCTAAAAAGATTTGGATTGATTTTTGGAAAAATGTAGCTAATCCGGTTTTTCTTTCAGCTCGATTTACGGGAACAAAAAGCGAGCTGATTGAAATCTGGAAGAAAACAATGGACGATTACCAAGATCTCATTGCGAATTACCCCGAAGCAAATTATTCCCAGATAATTTCGTTTAAGGTAAGAGGGAAAGAATGGAAAATGGAGTTTGCACAAACCGTTTTACACCACAACAATCACGCTACTTACCATCGCGGACAATTGGTAACCATGCTACGGCAAGTCGGTTTTACTGGTTTTTCTAACACAGATTTGGCAACTTATTTTGTCACCGGTTCGGTTGGGTGATTATAGCAAGCTGAATACGCTGTTATCCGCTGATTTAAAAAATGAATGGCTTAAAGCTTTATACTGGCCATTATGACTTTCTCAAATCATTTTATAGACAGTAATGCAAGTAGGATAGAAGCTAACCCTCCATTAATTTAGCTAAAATCTGTATATTAGAGAATCAATTCATTTGGGACAATTCCTTAAACCCTAAATTATGCGTAATAATCATCGTAAATCTTTGATCGCCTTTGGCATAATAATTCTCGTCGTCTTATCTATTTCTTTAAGCGGCTGGTCACTAGTTCCTTTCGGAAAACGATATTTGCCGGATTATTTCTTTGACAATGTTTCCAGCGGAATCAAAGGGTATGTCCGGCCAAATGATCGACTAATTCTCCTGAACGACTCCATTTTCCATCCGGAAGAAGGAAAATACGCACTTGGCGTAAGTCATGCATCCACTATAGTGGAATACAGTAGGGAAAAGGCGATGGAAAAATTCGGAGATGCCGGGCAGTATGGCGCAGTAGAGATAAGAGGTGGCAAAGCGCCTTAACGCCATTCATTCCACTGGAGAAATAGATGATACGCTATTTCTAGGATCCTTAAGTTACCGTTTAAAAGGTGATACGTTGCTGACATTAACACCGGATAACCTATATTACGTCAGCAACAGTGAGACAAAAAAGGAAAAAAGTAGACGCTTGCTTATTTATCGCTATGGGAAATTAGACACTATTTTAAATGGCCGGATAAAGATTGAGGGAAACATCGAACCTGGCTCAAACGTATATACCTATAACAGAGGCATAGCCATCTATCACAAATGGGCAGCAAACACCCTTGTCGGCGTCTTGGGTAATCACCACGTATTAACCATTAATGGCAAGAATATTAAGGAGTCCCTTAGTAGGGTACAAGCAACAGGAGGTTCTGTACACTACCTGAATGGAATAGAGGCAGTGAAGAAATATGGCATAAAAGGATTGTTCGGGGCTGCCGAAGTTTCCGGAAATAGTTTGAAGTATTTCCGGAATTGAGCAAAAAACGTTAAGAATAATACTGTAAGTTTATAGACGTCAATAATTTAATTGCTATGTATGACTTTTTTATTTAAGAATACCGTTTCTAAATTTCTACGCTGAATGGTGAAATCAACATGTCTTTCCTTATTTTTCTTTATTAGCTAATAAACCGATGATTAAAATAGCTTACCAAATACAATCTCAATTGACATCCTACCTGCAATCAAAATCCTATATCCAATTATTTTTCATTTTTCTTATTGCTGAAATGACTTTTTCAGGCGTCACTGCTTTTATCGCGACTATGATTGACCCTAGCTTAACATCCAATCCTATCGAAAATGAAAGTATTTTCTTCGCTTTTATGATGCTAGTTATCGTTGCACCGGTGATAGAGACCTTTATTTTCCAGCTGGCCGTTATCGAAATAGGATACGAGTTTAAGTTGAGGGGAAGATTGCTGGTGCTATTATCCGCTATCTTATTTGGTATTTCTCACTATTATAATTGGGTGTATGCGATGGTGATGGTCTTTACCGGATTCATTTTTGCCTACTCATACGTGTTTATCCGGAACCAGTACGATATCGCTAAAGCAACACTTTTTGTTGCCTCTTTACATGCTGCCTCCAATCTGGTATCCTTTTTAAACAACAATGTTTTTAATTTCTTCTAACAGTAAAAATAGCTATTAACTAAAAATGTTAAATTTGGGACACATTTTTTCAAATTTATCCTGCTTACATTAATGTACAATCTAAAAAAACATGACACATTAAGGCGTGATATAACGATCTGTAAGGATAAATAAATGATGTATAAATTTATGCCGAATCTTTACATTATAGCGGGCTGTAACGGAGCTGGAAAGACAACAGCCAGCTTTACAGTTTTACCTGAAATTTTGGATTGTAAAGAGTTTGTCAATGCAGACATGATTGCCGCTGGAATTTCACCGTTCAATCCTGAAAGCGTGGCTTTGGAAGCAGGGCGTATTATGCTTAGTCGTATTCGAGAATTAATCGACGAAAAGGCTGATTTTGCTTTTGAAACTACATTAGCGACGCGTAGCTATATTTCTTTAGTTAAGGGTGCAAAAAAACAGGGGTATCAAATTGTCCTTTTGTTTTTCTGGTTAGATTCCCCGGAACAAGCTGTGAGACGTGTAGCAATGCGAGTTGCAAAAGGAGGTCACCATATTCCGGACGAAACTGTTCACAGAAGATACTATAGAGGCATTAAAAATTTGATTCATTTATATATACCAAACTGTGACAAGTGGTTAGTGTTGGACAATATGGATATGCAACCCGAAATTATAGCCCAATGTGATGAGTTTGGAAAAGTGGTCTTTAATGACGAACTTTGGGATATAATATTGTTGACTAGCAATGGAAACTAAGCATACGATGACAAAGCCACAAAACGCAACCTTTTCAGAAAAGGTTCTTTTCGGTGTCAGAAAAGCATTAAGGAAGTTAGCGGAAGAGTCAGCAACAAGAAATGAAAGCCTTGTTGTTAAAGTAGGAGGCGAAATCAAAGAAATACCGGCAAGGGAGCTCTTAAAAACAATGCCTAAAGATTAAAACTATCAAATAGACAAATACATCTATTCATACATATTTAAGCCATGCATTAAACAACGTGCATGGCTTTTCTGTTTAAAATACTGTTGGCAGTTCAAACGAGGCTCCCGTGCTAAGAACAGTCTCATGGAATGAAAGCTAACTATTTTTCAGTTCGCTTGGCAATACACCGAATTTACGCTTAAACGCCACTGTAAAATGCTGAGGGTGATTATATCCTACCTGATCGGCCACCTCGCTAACATAAAGGCCTTCTTCCAGCAGTAACTGCTTAGCCCTTTCCATTTGCAAATCTCTCACATAACCGAATACCGTGGTGCCGAACAACTCTTTAAAACCGCGTTTCAGTTTGGTTTGATTAATACCGACAATTTTGGCTAAATCAATAATGGAGCAAGGCCTTCGGTAGTTCCGCTCGATGTAATGCTTTGCTTCATGCAGGCAGTCAATATCCGCAGGTTTTAACGTTGATACTGCACTTTCTGTTTTCATTAGCGCCTGAATCTGTAGCAACAAAAGCTCACGGGCTTTCGTCTCTAGGTACAACTGTTGCAGCGGCCCAGTAAAAACCTTACTGTTCATAGCGCCAAGACAACTGTACATATCAGGGATTATAGGAGAAGCAGGAGCGCTTCTATATTCTTCCTTACCAAAGCGGCTAAATAACTTGTCTGCAAGCAGCTCATCTTCTTCAACGAGCCCGTCTAAAAAGCTTTTCTGAAAAGCCATTTCAAAGAAATCATATTGCTGGTTTTTACCTATATATCCGGATTCCGATTGATCCCTGTCTTGATAGTATAGCCGATAGGTGTTTAGAGAAGACGCCCAAGGATTCTGCTTTGATGCATTTAAGGTATTACCTAGCACAAAATGGGTGACATAAAACGAAGTGTCGAAGTGGATGACAAAGCTGATATCCTCGTTGGCTGCCTGCCTGCCACGTATTAAATGAAAATCATTTAAAGAGATGTCAGATAATTCCATCGATAGCGAATTATCTTCATACGAAAGCCTATGTTCCAATATACGCGGACTGAAAAATTCGGTATTCACATAAACCGTCTCCGACTCCAATTGCATGCTGTATCCCATAATAATTCTTCTTACGGCTTTTATACTTCCTTTCGCGTTACCGGTCGCCCCATAATGCGAAGGAACTTTGCAAAGCCAAATACAGGTACAAAAGTACATTATTTAGAATCAAAATAAATAACGCATGCAACAACGTGAGAATAACAAGTCCGAAACTTCAACATCAAAAGGAAAACCAACTGAATTGATGCAAGCTAAGGCCCTTAACCGTTTACTATGGCCCGTTAGAAAATATGTAATCGGCGGATGCCTGCTTGCTTTAGTAGGGTCTGCGGTCGGTTTAGCACCCTATATCGCCATAGCCGAGATTGCTAGAATGATCTATTCACTCGAAGAAGTCTCCCGGCAATCTATATGGTCATGGGTCGCAGTGGGCATATGCGGCGCAACTCTTCGGCTGGTCTTCTTGTTCTTTTCCTCCCAATTGGGCCATACCGCAGACGCCGAAATATTGTACAATATTCGGGTGCGGCTTGTGCAACGTTTGGGAGCAATTCCCTTAGGCTGGTTCAGGCAAAACGGCTCAGGCGCTATTAAAAAAGTGATGACCACCGATCTGGAAGAAATGCATCAGCTGATAGCGCATGCACTCCGCGAGATGATAGGAGCGCTAACGGTGGTTCTTGTAGGTGTTAGCTACCTGTGGACCGTAAACTCGCTGATGACACTTCTAAGCATTTCCGTTCTCTCCGTTATGTATATCAGCTTCAAGATCGCGATGCGGTCGGCAACTACCCACATGAACCGATTATTGGTTGCTGAAGGCAAAATCAGCGCATCAGCGGTCGAATATGCTGATGGTATTACAGTGGTAAAAACATTTGGCGTTGGGGGCCGATTATTGGCACGCTTTGATGCGGCCATAAAAGAATATGCCAAGGCCATGCAAGTGTGGGTGTCTGAAACAAAATATAGCTCCGCAATTGCCCGCCTTTTTGCATCAGAGGCAACCCTGTTGGGCGTCATCGTTATCGCAGGCATTTTATTGATTAACCGCGGCATACTGCCCGTTGCAGAGTTCTTACCTTTCCTGATTGTCGGAATCGGATTGCCAACCTCATTGGTGCCCGCCGTTCACGGTTCTCAGGGATTACGAAAAGGACGGCTGTCTGCTTCCAATATTGAAAACATTCTTACACAGGATATTATACCGGAAGGGAATTATCCCAAAGATCCCGAAGAATATGCCGTTGCTTTTCATAACGTTTCTTTTGGGTACTCCAACCAACAATATGCTGTGCAGGATATAAGTTTTCGCTGCCCGCAAGGTACGGTAACCGCCCTGGTAGGCCCGTCCGGATCTGGAAAATCGACCTTGGCTCATCTTATCCCTCGGTTCTACGACGTGGGAAAAGGCAATATTACCATTGGTGGGATTGATATCCGGCAAATGACATCGGAGAAGTTGCTAGGAAGCATGTCGCTTGTTTTTCAGGACGTCGTGTTGTTGCGGGATACCGTTCGGGAAAATATTAGGGTAGCCAATCCAAAGGCGTCAGAGCAGGACATTATCAGCGCTGCAAAGGCCGCATATATACATGAGGTAATCAAGCGGCTTCCTCAGGGGTATGATACCGTTCTCGGAACAGCTAGCAGTGGCCTGTCCGGTGGAGAACGTCAGCGGCTGACCATTGCCCGGGCAATTTTATCCAACGCTCCTATTGTAGTTCTTGATGAGGCCACCGCCTCGCTTGACCCTGACAATGAAATCCTGGTTCAACTGGCACTCAGCTCGCTGGTGAAGAACAAAACGGTGATCATGATCGCCCATCGCTTATATACAGTTACCAATGCCGATCAGATCATCGTACTGCAGACAGGTAAAATTGTGGAGCACGGTACCCATCAGCAGCTGCTCAATAATCGGTCGCTCTATTTCAGCATGTGGCAGGCCCAGCAGATTAAATAATAAACCCCTGTTTCGTGTACATATCAAATCAACAAAAAATGATAAGAAAGCTATATAGGCTATTTCCGGATAAATCGGTCCTTCTCAAATTAACATTACTTCATGTTATTCTTGCCCTATTGCAAGGTGTTTTATTGGGCGTGTTGGTGCCGATACTTAATTACCTACTAAAAGAATCAGTTGCCTTTCATGATATAGAATTTTGGCTTATAATCGGTGCTGTTGCCTTCGTAAGTTATTTAACATTGACTGTTATCGCAACACCTGTCGGTTTCGGCGCATCCATGAAGCTGGCAACGCAGTTACGCAATAATGTAATGAACCATGTTACGCAACTGCCGTTAGGTTGGTTTACCTCTGATAATAAAGCAAGGCTAGCCCGTACCCTTACAGCAGATATAGGCTTAATTGCCCAACTTGCAGTAACCATTGGAGCGCCTGCCATCGTGGCCATATTGGTGCCCGCTTCCATTATTCTTGTCACCTTTTTAGTCAATTGGCAAATAGGACTGTTATTTCTATTTATTATGCCCTTGGCGCTTTTCGTATTGCGTTGGGGTGCAAGAATAGCAGCTGAAGAGGAAATTAAGCTCGAGCGAGCGGCCACTGAAATCGCAGGAAAGGCCATCGAGTTAGGACAGGCCCAAACGGTGCTTCGCGCAGCCGGGAAAGCCGTGGAAGGAACAAAGTCGTTGCAACAAACACTCGCGAAGCACCGCACTGTTTATCGTAAGGGTTTGCAGCGGGCCAAGATACCTTTCCTCAGTTTTATTGGTACTGTTACCGTAGGCTTCATTGCAGTCATTTTGCTTATAACACAGTTCTTTATCGACCGGTCATTCACCGTTTCGCAAACGATCATTCTATTTATTTTGGCCGTCCGATTTTTAGAACCGTTGGCGTACCTGACAGAATTGATCGGGGCGCTGCAGGCCATGGATAACGGCATGAACCGTGTAAAGGATATACTGCAAACTCCAACCTTACCCATCAACCCGCGGCATACCAAAAATAGCGGAGATACATCCGTCCGATTAAACAATATAACATTTACATACGACCGCGAGCCCGTCATTAAAAATGTTTCCTTGCTTTTTCCCCACGGCAGTACAACGGCATTAATCGGTGCGTCGGGTTCTGGAAAAACGACATTGATCAGGCTTATAGCACGTTTTTACGATGTAGATCAGGGAAATATTCAGATTGGAAAAGTGGATATCCGTGAATTGGACTACAACACGATGATAGATGACATCGCCATTATTTTTCAGGACGTTTATCTTTTTGACACCTCCATCAGGGAAAACCTGTTGATAGCCAAACCCGATGCGACGGAGGCCGAATTAAAAGAGGCCGCTTCATCAGCGCAGCTCGATGAGATGCTCGAAAGGCTACCCAAGGGTTGGGACACCAAGGTTGGTGAAGGAGGACTTCAATTATCAGGCGGCGAACGCCAGCGGGTATCCATCGCCAGGGCGTTCTTGAAAAAGGCGCGTATTGTGTTAATAGATGAGGCCGCATCAGCCCTTGACCCGGAAAACGAACAGGCTATCAGCAACGCCATTGCTAATATTTCCAGCGACCAAAACCGGACCATCATCATCATTGCCCATCGCCCTGCCACTATTCAGGCGGCCAACCATATCGTTGTACTGGAAAACGGCAGTGTCATAGAGCAGGGAAGCCCTCATGATCTGCTGCTGCAAAACGGCTATTATGCCAAATTCAGGCAGCAGCACAAGCAGCGTAGGGAATGGAAAGTGGAGTAATTATATGACGGCATCATGTTAATCACAAAACCTGAGCATTAAACAGTCATGCTATTTACCAATAGTAAAAAGTTATATTACCGGATATTTTTCCGTATTCGGCTAAGAGATTGTTGAGTTACTCCTAAATACGAGGCAATATAAGCCAGTGGAATACGATTGATGAGCGATGGGAAATTTTCCATAAATTCTAAATATCTTGTGGTAGCATCTTGCGATATAACGGGGCCTTTTCTGGATTTTTGGTACATACATAGTTGCACCATTTTATTCTTAATGTTATCCCAACCAACGATAATATGGGAGAGTTCTTCCCAATCTTTTTTTGAAAATACAATAAGGTTACAATCTGTAATGGCTTGTAGATACTCAGAAGATGAAGTGTTTGCCTCCAAGTTAACATAATCACATACCAAGCTGTTTTCACTAATAAAACAACGTGTAATTTCATCACCCTTATTATTGTAATAACAGCCACGGATAACACCTTCAACTACAAAGCCAACCTCCTTTGGCACTTTCCCCGCTTCAGAGAAATAATCCTCTTTTTTTAATTCGCGTGGTTGCGCTTTACTTACGACCAGATCGATTTGCTGTTTATTAAGGTTGCCAAATCGCAGCATATATTCAATCATTTCTTCCATTAAGGCAAGTTAAACATAATATCACTTTACTTAATTACCATTTGATAAAAACTGTAATATGCCAATATGCTGGTTGAAATTAAACAAGAAGAAGAAATAGGCTAAATACATCTATTTATCATGCATATTTGAGCTATGCATTAAACAACACGCATGGCTTTCTGTTTAAGAATACTATTTGCCGTCCGAACGACGACTTCCCGGCAATAGCAAGCTGGCTTTAAGCTCCAGCCATACATAGATTTTGCCCCGTGCTATTTAACTTTATTTACGATATACTCTATAAACCAGTTTGGAAGTTTCTCTTCTTCCACAAGAATAGTTAGTTGTCCATCTTTTACTTCAGCGACTAGAAGCATGGTTTGCCCGGAATTGTCAAATAGATACGCCTTTTGTACTAATAGAACTGCTGGTAGAAGATTTTCTAAAGTTCGCGTATACCGTGTGATAATTTTATCTTTCGGAACAGCATGCCCTCCTTTTTCTACCCTGTTTTGTACGCGAGAAATATTAAGCTGACTATCATCAAGACATACAAAGTAAAGATAAGTTTTATACCCCAAATCTTTGGCATTTTGAATTTCATCCAATTTTGAAATATGACTCATCACCGTTTCAAAAGAATAGGAAATCCCTTTTTCCAGTAGGTGTTTACGAATGAAAGAGGTTATAAGTGAAGCTTCATAACTATGTGTATCCCGTGACCTATCAACGATTACGTTTTCTTTAATCTGAATATCAATTTTATGTCCCTCAGCCGCAGATTTTTCCAGAAGCGATTGCGTATTGGGCTTCCGAAAAAAAGAATGCAAATCCTTTTCCGTAAGGCTTAATCCAAAATTTTCTAAATTAACAAAGCCTGTCGAACTGATTTCTTTTTCGATAGCGTCTGAATTTACGAAATAGCCTGTATCAAATTGCTGGTTGATATCTTCGAACAAGGTAGATTTGCCAGATCCATTCGGGCCCGCAAAAACCCTTAGCCTTTTGGCTTTAGGCATAACGTCGCTCCTTTTTTGAGTTTTATATTACTAGGTGATTTTTTGATTTTTTTAATTGTCCTAACAGATCCGTCAGCGGACTTTTCGATCAAAGTGCCCTTCATGATTACTTGAACTGGGATCTCTAATGCTTTGGAAATCCTCGCAGCGCGTGACGATGCTTTCTTTGCCGCTTTGCTGACTGCGTTTCTTTCCATTATACTGGACAACCTATTTGACGATTTTGCTACATTACCCATTCTATTACCGCTTTGCTCAAATTTAATAAAAAAGAACTATATTTTAAACACAGCCGTTATATCACGGGGGTTGACCTTAGTGAATGAGCGCAAAGATGATTTAGGTTTGTCATGGTCGAAAAATCATGTGAAGAAGCGAAGTAGAGGGTATTGATCTTACATCACCCGTTCAACAAAAAATACCATCAAGATTTACTTTTTAAGATGGCCCCAATTACCTCTTTTCTGTTTGAGAGTCCAAACTCGATCAAACTATTCAGAACCGGCCAAATCATCTGCGCATGGGAAGTGAGTTGATAATACGCAATATCTTGCGTAGGCGTGTATTCGACAACTTTCTGAACAAGTTGGTGTTCCTCCAGAATTGTCAATTCCTTACTTAGCACTTTTGGGGAAATACCCTTTGAAACTTCAAAAAAATCCTTGAACCGTAATCGCTCATGATAATAAATATTAAGAAGTAAACAGAACCTCCATTTACCTCCAAATAATTCTAAGGTGTCTCGCAATGCCAAAAATCTTTTATTCAACATTTCTTCATCGTCGATACAGGGCTTTATCTTTTTCTCCATAGCGCTTTCCTTGAGGAAACTAAACGCAAATATAACGGTATCCCGAAATACCTTTGTCCAATATATTACAGAAAATGAAAAAGATTTTTGTTACAGGTGCTACCGGAAATCAAGGAAGCGCCACCGTTTTAGAGTTATTAGATCATGGTTTCGACGTGACTGCTTTAACCCGAAATCCAAATAGTCCGGAAGCACAGCATTTAAAAAGCAAAGGTGCTCATTTATTACAAGGAGATCTGGAAAACGCTGATGCTTTACGCCCAACGTTGCAAACCATGGACGGACTATATCTTGTGCTGCCGCCGGTTTGGATATCCAGCAAAGAGACTGATGAACAGGAAGCAGCGATGGGAATTCAGATCTTAGAGGTAGCCAAAGAATGCGGAGTCAATTTCGTTGTATATTCTTCCGTCATGGCATCAGATAAACAAGCAACGTTCCGTCCAAAATTCAAATTCAGTATTGAACAATACTTATGGGCCAGCGGGTTAAACGGCGTGGTTATAAGGCCAGCATCCTTTATGGAAAATCTTTTGCTGCCAAGTTTCGGTTTGGGAGAACGAAAATTTATAAATCCGCTACCCGAAGATCGGGCTATTCCCTATATAGCCACAAAGGATATAGGAACCTTTGCCAGAATTGTATTTCAAAATCAAAAACAATTCGAAGGGAAAACGATTGATTTAGGAAGCGACCTGTACACGCCAAAGCAAATTTTACAGCTGCTGGAAAGTAAATTAAACCAATCCATTGAGTTTATACAAGTTCCCCAAGAGCTATTATATCAACAAAGCAAAACATTCGCGCAACTGGTTGAAATGATCGAAAAGGAAGGCTACGATCCAATAGATTATTCGCTTATTAATCAATGGATGCCAAGCTTGACAACTTTTGATCAATGGATGGATGAGGTTGGCACAAAAAACATCAGGGCGTTACAACATAAAACATCCAACATCTCAAAACAGTGATATGCTTTCTGCCCCCCATAAGACCTCTCGCTAGACAGCTTGATACATAAAAGTCTTTATTTTTTGATATTGATTGTATAAGAAAAGATCATCCATTTCCTAATAGCCCGCTAATAAATTGTAGTTGATCCAAATATAGAATCTTTGATAAAGGTACTGGTTGCCAATTTTAGCTTCGGAGGTGTTTAGCTGTAAGGAATCCCGTCCGTCGGCTACCTAATAAGCTATTTTGGCAACTCTTTTAAGGTGGTGCACCATCAACTATGCTGATCTAATCTTTGGTAAGCATTTCTGTACCTGTTTTATTAAGGGAAACAAAATCAGGAATATACGGTCCGAATTCATAGCATCATGTTAGTCGGGAACCATTTTTGGATTAATGAACTTACCTTGCTTTAGGTTGTTTTTTGCGGAGAGAAAAAAACGTAACACTTCATTACACTCCTTCGGATAAAATCCGCTCTTCTAAAATTTCTCTGTTTTCTTCTCCCCATCGGGCAGTTGATTCAATAACAGGAATAAGTGATTTGCCTAGTTCCGTCAATTCGTATTCCACTTTAAAGGGTTTGGTGTTATAATCTTTCTTTAAAATTAAACCATGTGCTACCAATTGATTCAGCTGTACATCCAACACTCTTCTGGAAGCTTTGGATAGGGTTCTGTGAATTTCTCCCGGTCGTTTGATGCCGTGGTAAATGCTCCAAAGAAGACTTATTTTCCATTTTCCGCTCATCACTTCCATAAAAAGATGCAGGCCACAATCCAGCATCACCGGTATTTTCTTTTGATACATAAGTCCAATTGCTAAACGATTCGGATACGGACAAATTTATCCGTTATTGCACACAAAATTACCTTCAGATACTTTTGTATAATAAAAGTAAACAAAAAAAATGAAGTACAAATTATTCGGCACACGCACCGGTCTGTATGCAAGTGAAATTATTCTAGGCGGAGCCGGTTTGGGCATCCGCAGCGGTTATGGATCAACTCCGGAGGAAGCACACGGTATCCTAACAAGCTATGCCAAGGCAGGCGGTAACTTTATCGACACTTCCGATAGATACCAGTTGGGCGAATCGGAAGAAATCATCGGGAGATTTCTGAAAGGTCAACGCCAGGATTTTATTATTTCCACAAAATATACGCGAAGTAGCCGTCCGAATCCTGGTATCAGCAATTTCGGAAATCACCGTAAAGCGATGCGTCAGGCCGTGGATGCAAGCCTCAAAAGATTGCAAACCGATTATATCGACATTTATATGCCTCATTATGACGATGGTTGTACCCCTTGGGAGGAAATTGCCCGCGGATTGGAAGATTTAGTACAATGCGGCAAGGTGCTTTATATGGGGTTAACCAATTTCCCTGCCTGGAAAACTGCTGCGATTGCCTCCTCGATTCCATTGAACGCTATCCAGATTGAATACAATTTGGTACAACGAACAGCAGATCGGGAATTTCTGGCAATGGCCAAAGAGTTTGGATTAGGAACCATGCTTTATTCTCCGCTTGCCGGCGGTTTATTAACCGGTAAATACAGGAACGGTGCAACCGGGCGCTTAGCCAAAATAGCTGATGAAGCGCAACGGGAGGATGATATTACGAAGGAGATTCTTAACTACCTGGAGTTAGTGGCCAAAGAACATGACGCAAAGCCGGGGCAGGTTGCTTTTGCCTGGGCGTTATCCACTGGTCATTTTCCATTGGCGGGTGCTCGTAATATTAATCATTTGGAAGACAGCTTAAAAGCAGCAGAGATAGAATTAAACCCTGAAGAACTTTCCCGATTGGATGAATTAAGCAAAATCGTGTTAGGCTATCCGCATGACTTGCTAGTAAAAGTAAGAGGGTAGGCTTATTCAAGTACCCATCAGAAAAATAATTTTTTTAATTCGAGTAGTTGCCTTCTACTTACTATTAGGACAGTCTGCTATTTATTGAGATTACCGAAATGCAGAAAATAGTCAATCATTTCGTCCATTAAGGCAAGTTAAAAATAATATCACTTCACTTATTGATAAAAATCTGTAATACGCGAATATGTTGATTGGAACTGATAAATACGGTTATGCTCTCATATCTTTTGTGGACAAAGTTCATTTATGTATGTGAATAAATAAAAAAATACTTGTCAAATTTCCGGTTGTCCGGCAATTTATACAGCTCTATATTTGCTCAGTAAATAAAGTAATTAGGTCATGAAACTAAGTTTTGAGCAAATGTATAAAGCAGTTATAGATAAGGATATCAATTATGAAGGTATCTTTTATAGAGCGCTAAAAACTACAAGGATATTTTGTCGCCCATCTTGCACTACCAAAAAAACTAAACCGGAGAATATTGAGTTTTTTAAAACTACCAAAGACTGTATCTTAAAAGGATACAGGGCTTGTAAAGTTTGCTATCCCTTAATTCACTGTCATCATGTCATCGGCACCGATGGAAATCTTACCGGATATAGCGGCGGCATCCGGCAAAAAAAATGGTTTTAGAATTGGAAAAGCAAAATTCCTAATCCACTCCACTCCACTTAAAATTTATCGATTTATTTTTTCACTATCATGAATGCTACTGTTAATAAGTGGTTTGCACTTGTTGTTGTGCTTACTGCGCCCTTATTGTATGTTATTGATATTTTTATCGTCAATATAGCTATACCAACCATTAAAAACAATCTACATGCTTCTGACGGAGAAATACAGCTTGTTATCGCGTCGTATTTGTTAGGAAGTGCCTGTTTTCTGATAACGGGAGGACGAGCAGGAGATTTCTTAGGTAAAAAGAAAATTTTCTTTTGGGGAATGTTGACTTTTACAATCACATCATGCATTTGTGGTTTAAGCCAAAATGCAACACAATTAAACATAGCTCGTTTTTTTCAGGGT
Organism: Olivibacter sp. SA151; assembly: GCF_054130995.1. Classification (NCBI taxonomy): domain Bacteria; kingdom Pseudomonadati; phylum Bacteroidota; class Sphingobacteriia; order Sphingobacteriales; family Sphingobacteriaceae; genus Olivibacter; species Olivibacter sp. SA151. The sequence goes on from NZ_CP096391.1 coordinate 2,269,034, forward strand.
GTGAGTTCGGCATTTATGGTCACTCAATCCATCTCATTAATCCAGATTTTATTTACTGATAGCAAAGAAAGAGCTGTTGCTATTGGATGGTATGGAATAACATTAAGTATTGCAGCTATTATAGGACAGGTTTTGGGAGGATATTTGGCAGAGACCCATTTTATTGTAGCGGGCTGGCGTTTAATATTTTTCATCAATCTTCCTGTTGGTATTTTATCACTTTTAGCAATTCATTTTTATTTAACCGAAACACCAAGGCTTGGAAAAGTTAAATTTGATTATGCAGGAGCTTTCGTGTTAACGATTGGCTTAGCATGTTTGATATACGCCTTGACTGAAGGCCGGGAACATGGTTTTCCTTCGTGGTTTTATCTGTTGTTGCTTTCATCAGTACTTCTTCTAATATCTTTTGTTATCATTCAAAAAAGGAAATTAGCAAACAAACAATATCCTCTTATTGACGTTTCACTTTTCCAACTGATGGATTTCAAGATTGGATTGTTTGCTGTATTATTCCATTTCATGCTCCATACGGCGTATTTGTTAATAATTGCGGTTTATTTACAGAGTGGCTTGGGAGTTGATGCATTAACTTGTGGAATGTATTTTGTACCTCACGCCATTTTCTTTATGATATCATCCATGATTGCCGCTAAACTACTTCCAAAGTATGGAAAACGTGTATTACAACTTGGTCTGGGTATCATATTACTATCCTTTTTATTGCAGATTTTCTTGTTCACTAATTTTGACAGGCCGATCGTATCCATGCTATTTTTATCACTATATGGCTTAGGTAATGGCTTTGTTTTACCCTTTTTACTAAACGTGGTGCTAAACAATATTAATGAAAAAGACGCTGGCGTTGCTTCGGGAATATTTTCAACATTTCAGCAAACGGCATCCGCATTGGGGATTAGTATCATAGGGGGTATTTTTTATGCTATATTAGAAAGTAACATGGGTAAAAATGACTATCTATTAGCACTGCAAATAGGATTGGCAACGGGTGTTTTTTGCTTAGTAATTGTTTGGATAATGCTGTCAATGCTACCCAATACAATTAAGCCTAAAAATGAATCTGCGCATGGGATTGATTAAAGTTTATGATTATAATTGATATATCGAAACGTATCTTAGCCCCAGACCAAATCTATAAGCGATGACAGCAATAAACTATTCCAAACATGGGGGATTTATCGATCCTTTGAGCGACTTTGGATTCAGACATTATTTCGATAGCGAACCGAACAAAGAAATCCTTATTGAATTTCTGAACGATCTGTGATTTGTTGTTAATTACCACATAATCCAAAGAGGTTCTCGTGCGATCGCAGAACGGCCTAATTACGGAAGAATTTATTTTGTAAATTTGAAACTAATGCTGACAATTATTTTTAATCCGCATTACGTGTATTTATTAGTTACAGGTAACCTGAAGAAATGACAGTGATACAATGATACAACGAGAATTTGCTGACAAAGCTAAAGAGATTTTAGAGCCGGACGACAACGTGATTGGTTTGGCTGTTGCCGGTTCGTGGCTGACCAATGAAATAGATGAATTTTCTGACCTCGACCTAATTCTGGTAACGAAACAAAAAATTTCCAACGACAGCAATCGTATGCTCGACTATGCAAAAAGATTAGGGGATTTTTTGTCGGGATTTACGGGTGAGCATGTTGGCGAACCGAGATTATTGATTTGTCTTTATGACAATCCTCTTTTGCACGTAGATATAAAATTTTTAACACTTGACGAATTTCAAGTCCGTATTGAAACTCCAACTTTGCTAATCGACAAAGATAGGCAACTTGAAAGAGCAATGCAGCACACAGAAGCGAAGTTCCCTTACCCCGACTATCAATGGATTGAAGATCGTTTTTGGACTTGGATCCATTACGCATTGCTAAAAATAGGGCGGGGAGAATATTTTGAAGCATATGACTTTATGGGATTTTTGCGAATGGTTGTTTTTGGACCGTTGCTCCATGTCAAAAATAACAATTTACCTCGTGGTGTTAGAAAAGTAGAAACAGAACTGGAATCCGCAGATTTAGAAAAGTTAAAACGCACGATTCCAACCTATGATCGGCAATCATTATTAGCTAGTTTGAGAAACGGAGTATCCTTATACAGACAATTAAGGACGGAACTTTTTGACAGCAAAGTGAGGTTACAAAACGACACAGACAAAAAAGTGATGAACTATTTTGATAAAATTGAAAATAAAGTATAAAAATAAATGCAATTAATGATTTTTCACTTTTATAATGTGACGGCAAAATCCGGAAACACAAACCTTCATTGCATTGAACGACACCATAGAAACCGATGAAATACAAAAAAATAAAGCCTTATAAAGAATTGGAACACTTCATTCATTTTTATTGGGAACTGAAGGGAGCTGAAAATGAAAAGCAATGGGAACGGGTTTTTCCGGATGGCTGTGCGGGCATTATACTGAATTTAGGAAATAAATGCCTGACAGATAACGGGGCGCTTTCGATGGAATTTGGGAAGACGTACGTAGTGGGTGCAATGAATTCTTTTAAAGACAGCTTTATTGATAACGATACACATTTAATTGGTGTGTGCCTAAAACCGGCAACTTTTGCGAATTTCTATAGCTACGCTTCACAAAATGAACTGACAAATGACACGGTCGAGTTAGAAAAATCCAATTCATTTCGTGTTGATAAAGCATTTGAAAATCCATTCAATTATTTTGACCATTTTTATTCCGAAAGAATAAAAACCAAAACCAATCCATTACGTGCTGTTATTGATCATATACATTCATCAAACGGAACAGCTAACATTTACGATCTGGCGAAAAGAAATTTTACAACCGTAAGACAACTGGAGCGGAATTTTAAAAAGCTCATCGGACTATCACCAAAAGAATATTCGAACATTATTCGTTTTCAGCATGCTTTGTCTTTAATCAAAGATTCGAAGCAAAACCGCAGCTTGTTCGATATTGCATTTGAATGCGGTTATTATGATCATTCACATCTTAGCAATGACATCAAACGAAATACGGGACTTTCACCATCATTACTTTAATTTGTCGCATTTTTACAAAGTGCCAGTCGTAGTGTAAAAGTAATTTGCGGAAATTATTTTTATCTGAATTTTATGCTGTCCTAACTTTGGTAAGCCTACACCGTTATACACAACGAAGCCACGTCAATTCCCAATACATTTAAAATGATATTGTTATTCTATTTAGTTGAATGCAAAACCTGGACTGTCACAAATCTGAATATTGGATGGTCATCTCTATCTGTTTTATCTCGTATTTTGTAAATAAACAAGGCAGTAGCTTCGTATTTATAATTGGCGTCTGTTTTTGTTTGATCAAGTTTTATTTAAATAAATGAATCATGAAAATCTTAGTAATCGGAGGAACCGGCCTTGTGGGCAAAGGAGTAAGTAAAACATTGGAAAGTATGGGTAATGAGGTAATTGTTGGAGCGCCCTCATCCGGCATTAATGTCCTGACGGGGGAAGGACTGGCAAAAGCTTTGATGGGAACTGAAATCGTAATCGATCTTTCTAATTCTCAATCGCCAGATGATCAGATCGCTTTGGATTTTTTTCGCACGGCTGCTGAACATCTAATTAGAGCTGAAAAGCTTGCAGCTATTAAGCACCATCTCGTACTTTCTATTGTCGGAACAGACCGCGCACAACATATAGGGTATCTGCAAGCAAAAAAGTATCAGGAAGATGCCGTAATCGAATCAGGCATACCCTATACTATCATCCGTTCAACACAATTTCATGAACATGTAAGCACCATCATCGCTGTTCAGGGCGAAGGCCGGAACGTCCATGTTTCAACAATTGACTATCAACCGATCGCATTGCAAGATGTTGTAGATTATGTGGTAATGTTCGCTTTGGAACAGCCTAAAAATAAGATCGTTGAAATAGCAGGGCCTGACCGCGGATTGATGAACAACTTCGTGGAAAACTATTTGAAGGTGAAAGGTGAAGATAAAGTTGTGGTAGCTAACGAGGATGACAAATACATGTTCCATAGCATGCCAAAGTCAGGATTGGTTCCTGCCGGCGATTTTTATCCAGGTAAGATAAGGTTCGATGATTGGACAAGAAAGTCATAATAATTACATTGAGAACCTTTACAAAATCTATCGGATTATAATATTGAAACAATTTTATCATAGGATTCTAGATTTCAACAGAGGACAGGGCTCTCACTTAAGCATAGAGCTAAGTCTTCCATTAGGACGTTTATCGGGATCGTTTTAGTGCATTTGCGAAAGATTGCATTTCACTCATATTCAGCGAGGCAAAGCCAAACCTTATTCCATTGACGTCATGCTTATATTTATAGATGCTGCCATCGTTCATGTATATACCTTGGGTAGCAAGCCTTTCTGAGAGTTGGGGTATGGAGTATTTAGGATCAAATAAAGTCCAAACTGCCATACCCCCATTAGGAGTACTGAAATTGGCAATATCTCCCAAAGAAGAATTTAATAGTTCGCAGAACTCATCCCGCCTTCTTTTGTATAGTTTTACAGATCTTCTCAAATGCCTTTGCATTTCGCCGATGTTGAAAAGATGAGCAACAGATTCTTCGAATAATACATCACCACGAATATCTAGAACTTGTTTTAGCTTCGATGTTTGCCATATAAAGTCTTCACTGCCAATTAAATATCCCAGCCTGATAGTTGGAGCCAATGTTTTAGAAATTGAGCCAATGTAAAGAACGTAGCCATCGTGTTCAGCACTGGCTAAAGGTAATATAGGGGCGCTTGCGTAGTGAAAATCATAGTCATAATCATCTTCGATTACAGGAAGACGATAGCGGCGAATAATGTCTAAAAGTTTGACTCGCCTTTCGGCACTGAGCGTAACCGTTGTGGGGTGGTGGTGGTGTGGAATGATGTAAAGCAGACTCGGTGTTGATTGCTTGCAGATATTTTCAATTGCATCGACATCAATACCATCCTGATCAACCTTAACTTTTATAAGCTTAGCGCCTAGCTGTTCAAAAAGCCTATCTGCCAAGACGTAATTAAGGTCGCCTACAACAACGGTACTACCAGGCTGGAGTATCATACTGGCCGCGACAGTTATTGCCAATTGTGCACCATGAGTAATCAGCACTTGCTCAGGAGTAATATCGAGGGCTCTGGTCTTGGACAAAAAAAGAGCAAGCTCTGTTCTTAACGATATACTACCCTTTGAGCCGTCAGCTAATAACCTATCATGAACATTCGTTTTTCTTGATAAAAATTTGTACCGATCAACGATCAGGTCTACCGGTGCAATTCTGGCATCAGGATAACCATCATTAATCATCAGCTGGTAAGGTTTTAGCTGCCTGGTTATTGGTTTTCGAATAGCCACCTGTCGATAAAAGATATCTTGGTCCTTTGATTGAAATTTCGCTGAGGTGCCTATGTCGAACGACTTGGGGCTCATTACCGGTAACTGCTGCGCAACGAAATTGCCTTTCCGCTTTATCGCTTCAAGCCAACCCTGAGCCTGCAGTTCTTCATAGGCAGCAACTACCGTTGTACGGTTTAATGTTAACATTGACGCCATATCCCGACTTGCTGGTAATTGATACCCAGGTTTTAGTTTTCCATTCTTTATCAGTTCCACCAAACTATTTGCAACCTGTCTGAAAATAGGTATTGCGGACTGTCTGTCAACAGCGATGAGGGTACTAAAAGGTAATGTTTGAACTGCCATATTTAAAGGTGTGTACTCGACGCAAACCGTATACATTTAAAATATTATGTCGTCTAATTTAGACTTTATGTTGCTTTCTTCTTCTCAATAGTGACAAACCTGAAAATTAAAAGATTCCTGTTGATAATGCTTACATTCGCAAAGTAAAACTAGATCAACATAAAGCTAACGCAAAAACACAAAAAAACTATCGGTATCTCTCGGCCTATGAAGAAATCCCTGTCAACCACCATCAAAGTACTGTTAATCCCCGTACTTTATGCTATTATACTACGTATATTTTTCGGGGTTGATGCCTGGCAAGACCTATTTTCAGTAATGAGCCTGAGCTTTTTATTTTGTTTGCCTTTAATCGTGTGTACATTTCCAAGCAGCCTCTTAGCAATTTGATAGATTATCTCCTTCTAGTCCTAGGAGATTTATCATAGGACTGATCGGAAAAATGACTATCATTATTGTTTGAAGCACGCAACCCTCCGAACTGCCAGCTAAAAGTTAACGTTGCTGCTCTATTGTAAAATCTGTTGATCTGCGTACTTTGGAACGTAGGAGCAAAAGCATACACTGTTTCCTTGAAATTATTCTGGAACGGGTTGATGACGGCCAGCGTAAGACTCGCCATATTATTCATAAAATCCTTCTTCACCGCAAAACGGTAAGAGTAATTAGCGGTATTTTTACCCTGCAAAGTGATAAAACCGTTTCCATAATCCGCAGTCGCACTAAACTGAAATTGTTTTGCCAAATTGATCGAATTGCTGATACTAGAACTGAAAAATGTCCCATCGTTTTTAAGCCCCAGTGAATTACTACGGAATTTTAAATGGAATACTTCAGCCCCTGCATTGACAGTCCAGTTTTTAACTGGATTAAAAACGGTGTTTAAGTTCAGTCCCATTCGTGTGCTTTCACCAATATTATCCGGCATAGTGTACGAGACCCCCTTTTCATTAACTCTGGCAATCTGTTCTACTGCACTTTTATTGGAACTATAATACAGACTGCTCATGAATAATGTATTCTCATTGCCTGTATAGGTATGCGATAGTTCCAGCTTTCTGGTAAGCTCAGGCTTCAGATACGGATTACCCTGTGTTATATTCAACGGGTCCGCGGCATTGGCATAGGGATTCAGATCCATGATCCATGGACGGCGGATTCGTTCATTATAATCTAACTTTAGTTCATGACGTTCATCTAGTTTCTTTAACACCAATAAATTGGGTACCCAGTTAGAAAACTTCCGCGTGTAAGGGGCGTTGTTCTGAAATGTTGCATTGATGTCCGTATTTTCAAAGCGGATCCCCGGACGTAAAATCCACTCGTCTCCAAGATCAAAATTTAAGGTAGCATATGCTGAAAAAAATTGCTGCCTATACTGCATATTTCCCGAGCGATTGGGATCTACTGGCAGTGAACTATTAATAACCTCGTACGTGCTTCTGGAGGTATTTCCCAAATATTTTAAACCTGTCTCCAGCGATGACTTACCTTCCTGCCCAAATGGGTGGGAATAGTCGGCTTGAATACTCCACTCTTTTTCCTTCCCATTATTTGGTCCCCTCTCCGTAAAAGCTAGTTTACCATCCGGTTTATACTGTTCAGTGATATAACTGGAAACATCAGATGCCGTAGAAGCCTGACCTATAATCTGTAATTCCTGTCCTTCTTGTTTAAATTTTTTCTGGTAATTCAAAACCCATTCAGAAAAATCGAATTTGCCGCTTTGCTGGTTTTTTTGTCGATATTCCTGATACAGGTTCGCACTGGTATAGCGATTAAACAATCCTCCCTTTCGCGGCCACGAACCGTTCCAATAGGAGTAACCTGCTTCAAGGGTCTGCATGGAATCAATTTTATATTGAGCTGATAAGCTCGCAGAACCACCCTTAGTCGTTTGCCGCATATCAGATTCTTGAAAAAGTGATCCGATCTGCTTTCCGTTGTTCAGGTTCGTTCTGGTAAGAGAAGATGTCGTTCTTTCACGTTCCCGGCTATAATTTCCCATGGCTGAAAAATTGAATTTTCCCGAACTCATATTTAGAGAAAGGTTCCCTGTCTGCTCCAGATTTCCACCTGTGATATCCAATGTTCCGCTGGTTCCTTTTAATTTCTTTTTTGTAATGATATTAACCACGCCGGCAGCACCTTCCGCTTCGTATTTGGAAGAAGGATTTGTCATCACCTCCACCGAGACAATTGAACTTGCCGGAATCATCTTTAATGCTTCCTTCAGGTTCTTTGCCATTATACGTGAGGGGATGCCATTAATCAGAACCATAATATTCGAATTTCCGCGAAGTTTCAGATCACCGTTGGCACCTACAGTCAACATGGGCGCTTTACGCAATACATCTGCCGCATTTCCTGATTTGTTACTGATATCAGAAGCTGCATTATAGATGAGCTTATCTTTAGCACTTTGAATCAGTGGCTTTTTACGACTCGCTACCACCGTAACTCCCTCAAGCATGGTGCTTTTTATATCTAGGTATATTCGTCCGAGATCGAGATCTTCGTTAGATAGCAGTATAGTTCCTGAATTATACTCGTTAAAACCAATATAATTGATGACAACGGTAATCGTTGACAAGGGCTTGACTTTTAAGTGAAATGTTCCGTCTTTATGGGTACTCACCCGGCCGATCATGCCGCCGGCAGCATCTTTTACGACAACAGTACTCCCAGCCAAAAGTACATTTTCGGATGCACTAACAACAGTTCCTTTAATCTCAACTTCATTTCCCGCTGTCTGAGCCATTACAAGTGTTGTAATTAACAAGACCGGCAGCAAAATGAACTGCTTCCTCAAATTCTTCAATAATTCTTTCATCTGCAAAAAATTAGTACCGCAAAACAAGATTATCCGCAGCGGCATTAAAAATAAAACTGACGAAAGGGCCTAATTAAATGTCGAAAACCGTTTGTCCTTTTAATTTTCCGGTTTACATTTGGTTTTGGAACTTTGATGCATAAAATCGCCGTAATGTGAATCTTTGTATTAATCATTATGATCTAAATTCGGCACTTATTTTATGAATAGTACGACAATCAGCATGGGTAAAAGGTGGATACAGGAGGTTATTATCTTCTGCGCCATGTTTGTTTTAACGATGCTCCATGAGTGGATATTTATCAACTCTCCTGAAAATTTCTTAAAAGGATTTGTCTTTTTTGTGATCCTTTACATCCAGGCACAGATTCATCGCTTTTTTATCTTCAGGTATTATTTAGTTAAAAAATATATCATCTATATTTTCTATTCTTTATTCGTGATCTTGGTCGGGGCAACTGTCCTTTATATTGCCGACATCCGTTGGATACAACCCGATTTTTTCGAACCTGATGAATTTGCGCTCAGTTTTCTATACCATTTTGTTATTTGCGTAATCAGTACGGCAACCATTATGGCCTTATCACTGATGCAGAGTTACGCCATGGAAGTGCAACGCCGGAGCATGGACCAGATGTTGCTCAATGAAATGAATCTCAAATTTCTACATGCGCAGCTAAATCCACATTTTTTCTTCAATATGCTCAACAACCTTTATGGGGTAAGCTTAACCGAACCGGACCGAACTCCCGGACTTATTGTCAAATTATCTGAACTGATGCGCTACCAGATAGAAAATGGCACTATCCCTAAAGTTTCATTAGCGGATGAAATTAATTTCATCAGAAATTACATTGATTTAGAAAGGGAGCGCATTGGCAAAAGATGTGATATACGGTTTACATGCGATCATTCGGCCGACGAACTTAAATTATTACAAATTTCCCCCTTATTGTTGATCATACTGGTAGAAAACAGCTTTAAACATAGCCAAAATCTCTTATCCTGGTTTGTACATATTGCTATTGAGCTCAAAAAAGATCAGTTATATATGACAATAAAAAATTCGATAGCAGATGAAAATCTAAAAAAGTCATCGACCCAAGTGGGGCTGAATAATCTTAAACAACGATTAGCTGTTGTCTATAACGGTGATTTTATGCTCAACGAAAATCAATCGGAATCCACTTATGAAACTGTCCTTATACTCCCATTGGAAAAACAACTCTTATGAATCAATTAAATTGTATCATCGTTGACGATGAAGAAGGAGCCCACCTAGTGCTGGAACACTTTATCAGCCAACTTAAACATCTTAAGCTGAATGCGTCCTTTTATACAGCCGTCGAGGCAACGGAATATCTGTACAGCAATAAGGTAGACATTATGTTTCTCGATATCAACATGCCCGGTCTAACAGGAATGGAAATGCTGGAAGCCATATCAAATAGGCCATTTGTCATTCTCACTACCGCCTATAAAGAATATGCCCTTGAATCTTATAAATATGATGTAGTTGACTATCTGGTAAAGCCTTTTGATTTTAAAACCTTTATTTCCGCTATTGATAAAGTTATCAACCGTTTAGGCACAGCTAAAAAGACTCCGGAAATACCTACTGAAGAATCTGATGATATTGTGTTAAAAGTTGAGAATGAAATCCTAAAACTACCATTTGACGCTATACTCTATACTCAAAGTTACGGCAATTACGTTAAATTTTTCACCGCTGAGAAAATGTATCTCAGCCAAATCACTACACAGGAAGTTGAAGATAAATTGAATGCTAAGCTTTTTGTTAGGATTCATAAATCTTACTTGGTTGCACTGAGAGAAATTTCCAAAATTGCCGGTGGTGAATTGTTTTTGAAAAATGGTACGGTTCTTCCAATTGGAAAGTTCTACAAAAAAAATGTGATCGATAGGATGAAAAGTTAAGTCTATTTTTTTTTAATAGGGTATTCTCATAATCTCGGCGTTCCATCATGGTGGGTAGTAAAAAGATATATAACTCTCTTCTTCTTGTCAAACCCCGATAATGGAGCCAATCCCATATTTAACATTTGATATCCCTCACCCGACAATAATCCATAAAGCGGAGTAACAATACATCCATATTACCACCGGGAGCTTCGCCGAGCTTTCTGATCAGGTCATACGTAGCCTCTTGGGGGCATAGTTAGGAATGATGTTTAAAAAAGCCACTTTCATATAATCCGAAATACGATTCATGCAAATAGTTTCGGGTCCAGTTAAGTCAAACGAGGTTCTCGTGCAATGGTAAGGACGGCCTTATGAAATGAGCGTAAAAATGATTAGCCTTGCCGGGGCCTAGAAATCCAATTATTGCAACAATTGCAAATCCTGCAATACATTATTTAATTCCTCCCCGCGTATATCCTTTCGTACAATTTTACCCTTTGGATCAATCAGTACAGTGGTAGGGTAAGAATAAATGTCATAGCCTTCCATGGTTGTGCCGGTTCCCATCTTAAGTGTAGGCCAGGGAAGTTCATGTTTCCTCATCAATTCCTGAAGGCTAGCTCCACGACGCTCATCAACCACAGCAATGAACTCAACCCTGCTTTTATCCACCGTTCCGTACAGCTTTTTCAGATTTGGAAACTCCTCTATGCATGGGCCGCAGGTAGTGCTCCAGAAGTCGATAAAAACCCAGCGGTCCCTGAGGCTATCGGTATTGATCTTTTTGTTATCGATTATATTTGTACCTGCTACCGTTGGGGCGATAAAACCTACTTGATTTCTCACAGATTTCGTATCGATATCTGCGCGGGTTACATCTGCGTATCCGGGCTGCTGTTGACCGATCTGAATGGCGCCTAGGCCTTTCCCTTCCAAACGTATTATCCTGCCGTGACTCAAACTATTTTTGAAAATAAATGAATTACCATTTAATTGGATCAGATCGCCCAATCTGTAACCTTTGTCCCTTTGCATTGGACTGAAATTCGGTTGTTCCGGCACGACATACAATCTAAGCGGATCACCGATTGAACGCCCACAGCATAAGTAATAAGGGATCCCGTTACTGTATATTTTTCGGTAATAAAACTCAGGATACGTTATAGTAAGCATGGGTTTACCCTCACTGTCCTTTTCGTGGCTTGCTAAAATTATATGCACTGTATCTTTAAGAATTTGACCGCTTTCACTGTAATCCACCGGAACGGGAATCGGGGACGCCCCATACGTTAAATGAGCTAAACTCGATAAGCGTTTTATCGCATCATCAGAGAAATCATTATTCCCATTAATATCTGCAATAAAAATGGCTTCACCTTTGTCGTTTAAACCCGTAACAAATTGCAGTACACACTGCAGGGGTTCGCGAGAAAGGAACAGGGTATCCTTTAAATCCCATCCGGCTTTTTTTGCTTCCTGCAGGAAATAAGTTTTAGGCATTTTTCCTGCAATATAATTTTGAAAATAGAATTGAAAATTATCCAATATTAAAAAGGAAGCAGTTGCCTGGCGAATGCTTTCCGGAATACCGGTGACATTAGGGTTACAGACCTTTATTTCTTCAGGATAATCCATTTGTACCCCTATTGAAAAGGATATGTTGCCATCAGGGCCGCTACCGAGCATTTTCTGCATTCTTATAGAAATGACACTATCCTCAATAGCCGTAAATTTTACAGAATCGTCTTCCTGCGCTGAGACAAGCAGACAGTTTAACAGCAGATGAGAAATAAGTACGGTACTTAACAGACTTATTCGTTGTATCATAAAATAGGAAGTTATAATTGGTATGAAGTTAAGTTATTTTTTAAAAGTTTCAAACGTAATAGCGTAGATACACTTGCCAAATCGTCGATAGGAGGAAATTTATACTTTCCTAAATCTTCTCATTTTTTTAAAATCAAAAATCTTTTTCTAACTCTTCATAGCTCAATAGAATTATGACGGCTAATGAACTTGCTGTTTTCGTCAGTTTTAACGGATCAATAATGTATCTTTAATGGTATATAGAAAAATTTGTATTAATTAAATCATATCCTAAATCTATGAATTTATTCGGTTAATAGCGGAACCTATATTTTCAATTCGGATAATATTATTGACAGAATACTGTATCAACACGTTAAAGGATATCACGATTTCCCCCCTTCGCTGTTTACATTCACGATCTGTGTACTTTTATTGTCCACCGTCAGCAAACTTAACCTGGCCAATCCTTTTACAATAGGAATAACAAAGCGAATTACGTTGATTGGATGTTTATATCTCGTTTATGGAATACTAAAAATCGGCATCGCCCTATACAGCTGGCAAAGATTAAATCATTTTGCAAATGACATTGTAACCTCTTTCCCTAGCTTTCGCTATGATTTGGCAGATATCAAGATTGGCATATTTGTGCTGATATTGGCATTTATCTATAAAGTAGGCACTATGATGCAGGAAGAGCAACGATTAACTATTTAACAGAGATGGCTATAGTAGTAAACTTGGATGTGATGATGGCCAAACGTAAAATGTCCCTCAACGAACTGCAATCAAAAGTAGGTATTACCTTGGCCAACTTGTCAATATTGAAGACAGGCAAAGCGAAAGCAATAAGGTTCGAAACTTTGGAAGCCATATGCAAGGCCTTGGAATGTCAGCCAGGGGATATACTGGCATATGTTAACGACGATTAATCGCTAATGATCGGATATTCTTTACCATACTGCCTTTCGTACAGGACTACTGAGCAACAAGCGAATTGCCGACAATTTTAAAAAATACCTTATATTTGCCTAAGTGACTGCTATTTAGACGTCTGATTTTAGATTATGAAAAGTATAACCGATTTCTACGAAAAGAGTGGTGACTGGCTATTCAATCTAGGTGATCCCACTTCAAATGCAAGTGATTCAGCTTGCGAAATTAAATCGACTTCAGAGGAAGCCGGAGGGAGTAAGCTCCGCAAGCTGATTCGAAGATTATTTAGGTCCATAAAAAAACAGGAAGAGAAAATGAAGAGGCTTCATGCAATCCAAAGTTATCCTCCAATATGATGGGCTTAAAAAAGTAGTATATAAATGATTAACTTTGGAAAATAATTGCTGACTAGCTATGTAAACTAAGGATACAATTCCAGAGGATTGCGGGAAAGCAGATTTTAATATTCCGTTTAGCTTTCGATTAAAGAAATAAATGTGTGTGTTATTAAAATTAGATAGGGTTTTTCGCAGATTACAGTGTTGCTGCCTATTGGCAACTATTATTGTCTCCTCGTGTTCCGATACTAAAACGCTCAACTTTGAATCTTTCAGTATTGAAGTCCCGAAAACATGGGAACCTGTACAGGCGGAAGGGATCGATTCTTATGTAGGACAGATTGCTATTGATAAGCAAGATACCTTGTCTTTTGATTTAGGATTCTACTCCAATTCATTAGAAGAATCAATTGTACTAATACCTAAATCTTCCACCCGGTATTTTGATAAAAGGCTGCTGAAAGAGCCTTATATACATATTGTCGCGGAGGTTGATACAAGTAAGAATCCAGATGAGTTTTATGTAAACAACTATTCTCAATTTGAAGTTAATGGACGAACCGCTAAAATCGTAGAACCAAAGCAAGCTGGCAATGGCATAACGGGGGTCTATTTCGATAGCTTATGGGCTGTAGGTAACAACAACGTCCGATTCCAGTTAAGTGGACATGATTTAAAGCCAGAGAATCAGAAAGCAGTTTTAGAAGCCGTTAAGACGCTGAAATTTGTTAAAAAGCAAAATGACTAATTCTCTTTTTGAGTAACACAATTAAAGAAAACAGATTTGCGAAGGGATTGAATATTGTTAATACCTTGTAAATGTTTTGTGCTAAAAATATTAGTAATATTCCGTTGTTTTCAGTATCTTTGCCATAGAACCAAAGCCGAACCTGTCGATGGCAAAAAAAGACGATCTGTTATGGAAGGGGATATTGGAAGAGATCTTCGATGACTTCCTTCGTTTCATGCATCCCGAGGCTGATGATATATACGACCTGAAAAAGGGCATCGCCTTTCTCGATAAAGAACTCGAGCAGTTATTCCCGCCCGAAGAAGATGAATTTTCGCCGAAGGTTGTGGACAAGCTGGCAAGAGTAAACACCTGGGAAGGGAAGGAGGAATGGATACTGATTCATGTAGAAGTACAAGGAAGGTATCAAAAGGATTTCCCCAGGCGTATGTTCACTTACTATTACAGGATATTGGACAAATACAACCGACGTATCAGTGCCTATGCCATCTTTACGGACGGATACAAGATGAAGCGACCTGATAGATACGAAACCAGCTATCAAGGAACCAGTTTAACTTATCGCTTTAATACATACCAGCTGGCTCATTCTAATGAGCAAGAGTTACTACAGAGTGATAATCCCTTTGCTCTTGCGGTACTGGTTGGTAGGAGCGCTTTTGTTGGCAATAGGGCAGAGGACAGCGAGAAAAAAGATAGCGAGCTGCTGGAATTCAAAGGAACGCTATTGCGAAAGTTGGCGAAGGCACAGCTTAGCAGTAAGAAGATCAGAGCATTAATGAATTTTTTGAAGTATTATGTGCATTTTGATAATCAGTATAATAATGTTATTTTTGATAAACAAATACAAACGGTTAAAGGAAGGAGCGAAGCTATGGGCATAGAAGAACTGATGCTTGATAGAGCAACAAAAGAAGGAATACAAAAGGGCGAACAAAAAAAGAGTAAAGAGTTTGTTGAAAATTTATTGCTTGAGTTCGGCTTTACCGATGAGCAAGCCGCCAGAGCCGCAAAGGTATCAATTGAATTCGTTCAAAAAATTCGCGCCAAACTAGATAATAAGAATAAATAGACTAATCTATTTATTATACATATTTGAGCCATGCATTGAAAAAACAAGCATGGCTTTTTTGTTAATTACCACATAATCTAAAGAGGCTCTCGTGCGATCGCAGAACAGCCTTATGGAATGAGCGTAAAATAATAAGAACTTCCAGCACTCCCACAGAAAGTTGATCTTCTGTTCACTTTCCAATAACCCCGAACACAATTCGCGCTTAGCCAATAACTATAGGTTTTCGAATCCGAGGAATGCGTATTCACGAGCGCGTGATACTTGAAGTAGTTATCAGTTAAAGTTTTGCCGGAATGCTAAAGGCGACATTTCGGTTTTTTGTTTAAATAATTTACTGAATGATTGCGGATAATCAAAACCCAATTGATACGCTATTTCACTTACTGAAAGTCCGGTGCTTGTCAGTTTTTCTTTAGCATTTTCAATCAATTTGTCGTGAATGTGCTGTTGTGCGGTTTGACCGGTGAGTTGTTTTAAACAATCGCTCAAATACTTTGGTGATAAATTAAGTTTAGAAGCGAAGTAGTTTACAGTCGGTAAACCGTTTTCCGTTTCCGCAAAATAAGCATTTAGCAAGTTTTCAAATTTGCTTAAAAGTTCACTACTATTTTGTTTTCGTGTAATGAACTGCCTATGATAATAACGATTGCAGTACGTAAGCAATAAATCAATGTTTGAAATAATTACATCCTGACTAAATTTGTCTATCGGTAAGCTTGTTTCTTTTTCTATCTGTAAAAAAATGGCTTCAATGGACTTTTGTTCTTCATCTGACAATATCAGAGCTTCGTTAACAGCATAATGAAAAAAGTCATACGTTTTTGTCTTTTGCGATAAGGGGTAACCTCTCAAAAAATCGGGATGTACGGACAGCAACCAACCCGTTTGCGGAATAAAATTGCCTACTTCTAAAATGTTCACTTGCTTCGGAGAAAAAAAAGACATGACCCCCTCGTCAAAATCGTATTGCGTTTGCCCGTATTGCGTTTTGCAAGGGCAATCTTTTTTAAGCGTGATTTGATATAAATCCGAAACTAATTTTGTGCGTTGTTCCACTTCATTTTTTGGGAAATCTTCAAATCGCAGTAAACTAAACAAAGGATGTCTCGGTTTCGCTAAACCCAATAGCTGATGTTGTTGTGCCAATGACCGAATATTTACCGTTGCAACTTCCTGCTTGTTCATAAGTTCAAATTTATAAATTACAATCCCATTTCTTTTCTTTTTCGTTGAGCAAAAACGCTCGTAATAGTAGAGTATGGAATTAAAGACCCTATTTTTGCTAACATTGCATTTTGAAATCCTGAAACATGAAATGTTTTTTTCTTTTCCAATGCTTTTATCATTTCTGCGGCAACTTGTTCAGGTGTCTGTGTATACGCACCTTTTACAAGTATTTTTCCCCATTCATTATTGTTGGCAGCAGTATTCATAAAATTGGAACTCGTAAGTCCCGGACAAAACAACATTACATTTACTCCATAAGGTTTGCATTCTTCGGTCAATGCCTGGGTAAATGAACGGACAAACATTTTGGAAGCCGCATAAACACTCATATATGGACTTGGGAAAAAGGAAGCCATAGAACCGACATTTATAATAGTTCCATTTTTGTTGTTTTTCATTTGGGGCAGGAAAAGATGACAAAGTGCAACCAATGAAGAATTATTTAATTGCAACATTTCTAACTCGGACTGCAAATTGTTGTTTACAAACTCTCCACTTGAACCAATTCCTGCATTATTCACCAGAACGTTTACCGACAAGTTTCTCTTTTTAGCCTCTTCAAAGACATAATATGCGGTTTCGGGTTTGCTCAAATCTGCAACAATGTAACTTACTGTAATTCCGTTTTGGTTTGATAGTTGTTCGCTTTGCTGTTTCAGTTTTTGTTCATTTCGTGCAACCAAAAGCAAATTGTGTTTTTTCTTTGCTAGTCGGTATGCTAATGCTTCACCAATTCCGCTTGTTGCACCTGTAATTAATATAACCTCCATCTTCTTCAAATTTTATGTGGCAAAATTGCGACTGTTTGAAAAATTAAAAGTGTTCAAATGTCGGCATGTTGTATTTAAATGTCGGGGCGGCTATTGTTTTTACACGGATGAAGGCAAGAAAAAGTTTAAAAAGAACTGGAAAGCCGTCGAAGGAATACTTAGGTTTCTAGACTAGTTTTTCGATAAATATTAGACTAAAGAATCAAAACTACAGGCGCTCCCGCAGAAAGTTGTCTTCTATTCACTTTCATATAACCCGAGATCCAATTCGTGAAACAGTTTCATGTTCTATTAACAATCGTGAAATTTAGAGAGAAATCGAATCAATGTACAGGCTAAGGAATATGATTGTTTCACTTTTTCGTTTTATTATTTGAAATAAAAGAATATTTTTTACTAAAAATATTAGTAAATAGGCTGCAGAAAAAGAACGAGCAAAGGCAGATCAAGAGAAGCTGGATTCAGCTAAATCTTTAAAAGAAACAGGACTTTTAAGCAACGAGCAAATTGCCAAAAGCCTGAAGTTGCCTTTGGAAGTAGTTGAAAAGCTATAGAGTATACAGCATAAGTTTAGAAGCCATGCACAAAAAAAACGTGCATGGCTTTTTTGTTTAAGATATCGTCAGACCCGAACGGGGCTCTCGTGCGGTGGCAGAGTCGGCCTTATGAAATGAGCGTTAAAATGATTTAGCCTTGTTGGGGCCTAAAAATCATGTTAAGAAGCGAAGTAGGGGTTAGCGGGTAGAGCGGCTCAACAGGATTGCGTGAAGGAGCTGAATCATTTAGCGAAGTTCATACAGCCTAGATCTTATTCACTTGTGTTCATTTTCAAAAAGGTTCATGAGCTCGGAGTAAACTCCTCGGTTTTGTTACTTTTGTATCATGACAAAAGTAAAATCATTTCCTTACGAAGCGAGCCTAAAGGCAAAATGGGATACCCAGAATGCCTTTGAGACTATCAGAAAAGAAGAACGTGCAAAGGCAGATCAAGAGAAGCTGGATTCAGCTAAATCTTTAAAAGAAACAGGACTTTTAAGCAACGAGCAAATTGCTAAAAGCCTGAAGCTATCTTTGGAAGTAGTTGAAAAGCTATAGAGTATACAGCATAAGTTTAGAAGCCATGCACAAAAAAAACGTGCATGGCTTTTTTGTTTAAGATATCGTCAGACCCGAACGGGGCTCTCGTGCGGTGGCAAAGTCGGCCTTATGAAATGAGCGTTTAAATGATTTAGCCTTGTTGGGGCCTAAAATCATGTTAAGAAGCGAAGTAGGGGTTAGCGGGTAGAGCGGCTCAACAGGATTGCGTGAAGGAGCTGAATCATTTAGCGAGGTTCATACAGCCTTATATCATAGCGAAATAACTAAAACTAAGTGTTTATTTTCGACTTTAACAATTCATTCGGACTAATAACCGGCAGTATAAAATCTTTAAGTGCGGTGTCAGCTAATTTCGTATGCAATATGCCTCTTAGTGTGGAATAAGCGATAGTAAGTAATGTGCTTATAAGAAGGCCTGAGAATAGAGGCTTCTCATCTTTTTTAAGAACATATTCTTCTAAATTTTCTACCTGAAAAATAAAGTCATAAAGATAATCTGCAATTTTCTGGCCCTCATATTCTAGGAAAACGGAAAGCGAAATTTTAAAGGATTTTTTTTCCGAATTATGTTTTGTTGATTGTGCAATGCTAAGTTTTAACTCTTTATCTGCAAGTGCGTATTGATGGTCAAAATATTCTCTGGAAGGAAGTATCCGTACTAAGTGAATTTTTTCAGCGATGATTGTCCGTTTTTCCATGGTATTCGTTAAGCAGAAACCTCTTCATATAATGAATCCTCAAAAATATCTTCTTGGATGGCAGGTTGAATATCCTCAACACGTACATAGGCAGTAAAGTAAACGTTTCTTACACTCGGCTCGATATGAATAATATCTTCACCTAACACTTCTTCTATTTTTGTAATCGTTTTGGTGGTAAAAGTATGCTGACCCGATAGCCATTTTGATACCTCCGAACGCTGCTTTCCCATGGCAGCAGCTAAATCAGCGGGTTTCATACCCTTTGATTCTAAAAGCGAAGCGATCTTGTTCGCGATAGCTAGGTTTTTCTTAACGAGGCGTTCAATAGCAGGGTCACCATTATCCTTTAGCCAATTGTCTATAACATTGATTTCCAGCTGTCCGTTTTGCTCCTTATTAATTTTTTTTCTTGATATTTTCATGTCAAAATACAATTTTCAAATTCTGTTCGTAAATGATATCCAAATAGTCATCATCCCATTCAATATCTCCGTCTCTAAGCGCATTGTCAATCGCCAATGCTAACGTATTTGCAAGATTAAAATACGGTGCTACTTGAGGGCAATTCTGCGCTTGGTCTGCTGTTTTTATATCCCCATCAAATAAAATGACCACATGTTCATTCAAACGGTGACAATACAATCTCAAGTTGTTACTCGCAGTCTGATCTTCTTCAATATAGCATGGTTCTCTCTTCGTTCCTGGTGGGGGCAATGCCGCGGCATCCTTTTCATCCCTAAATAAATGAGACAATGCCCCATACCGATTTCCGATTACCCGTAGCCATGTTAGAATATGATTTAACTTTTCCTTATTCACAACACTATGTTTGTCTACAAATCCTTCGAATAAGGATGCCTGATCTTCATATCCGTTGATCACAACTGAATAATAGATCACTTTGTTATACTCTTTAATGAACTTTATACATACAAAGTTATCCATAAAACAATGGTTTTACAAATTTTGTTTATTTTTAAGTGAACAAATAAATTTCCTTATTATCCATTCCACTATAAGGTTACACGTTCATCTACGTTCTGCGAGTAGACTTTCAGTGGTGAGGATATTGTTCAGCTAACTGTCAATTCGTCAACTCTTTCTTACTTTATTGAATGCTTCGCTATTAGTCAAGAGTCCTAATAATTCAAATATACTAAAAATATTAGTATTTAACATCCTGCCTTTTGAGTAATGTACAAATTGCCAAGAGCCTTATATTTGTCTAAGTGCCTGCTATTTAGAGGTCTGATTTTAGATTATGAAAAGTATAAACGATTTCTACGAAAAGAGTGGTGACTGGCTGTTCAATTTAGGTGATCCCACTTCAAATGCAAGTGATTCAACTTGCGAAATTAAATCGACTTCAGAGGAAGCCGGAGGAAGTAAGCTCCGCAAACTAATTCGAAGATTTTTTAGGTACATAAAAAAACAGGAAGAGAAAATGAAGAGACTTCATGTAGCTCGAAGTTATCGCTCAATATGATGAGCTAAAAAAGTAGTCTTTAACGGCGAGCTTTGGAATATAAAGTCCTTTTCGGTGTCAGAAAGGCATTGGCAGAAGAGTCAGCAATAAAAAATGAAAGCCTTTGTTAAAGTAGGAGGCGAAATCAAAGAGTACCTGCAAAGGGGCTCTTAAAAACAATGCCCAAAGATTAAAATCATAAAATAGACTACTAGCTATTATCACATATTTAAGCCATGCATTGAAAAACAAGCATGGCTTTTTGTTTAAGATATCGTCGGCATCCAAACGAGACTTCTCTGCAATGGCAAGGATAGTTTTATGGAGTTAGTGTGAAGTGATAGGACTCATCTTTAACCTATTGCAAATCCAAAATACACTAAGTATTTTCGCTAAGTCAAACTAAACTATATCATCTCAATATCTATTAGAGGACACCTAAGCTTATACAAATATGAAACAACTCCTATGGCTCGCTATTTTCGGTTTTACTTACCACAACAGTAAAGCACAGTCGACAGACACCATCTACTATGACAAAAAATGGAATAAAACGAATCAACCCGAATTTTACCATTTTTATCGAACCATTAGTTTTGACAGTACCGCTAACCTTTACGAGATAAAAGATCATTATGCCAATAAGAAAATGCAGATGCATGGTCATTTTTCATCACTAAACCCCGAAATTCGAGAAGGAGAATTTGTCTATTATAATCCAAATGGAAAGATTACAGATAAACTCGTTTGGATAAAAGGTATTATTGCGGAAACTTTTACGTATGATAGTCTAGGGAAGCAAAATTCACATACTGTTAAGAACGAGTACCTACAAACATTGACGCGCGAGGAAAAGCTTGCGAAATATGGAATTAAGGAAATAGACGAAATCCCTGTTTATCCAGATGGAAAGGAGGCTCTCCCCATTTTTTTAAAAGAGAACTTAAAATATCCCGATCAGGCCGTTAAGCAACGAATTGAAGGTCTTATCATGATAACCGCTAGAATTGACAGGAAAGGGAGGTTGCAGTCCTTGAAAATTGCAGTTTCAGGAAATACTATTTTGGAGCAAGAAGCGATGCGCGTGGCAGGGCTCATGCCGAAGAAGGGTTGGAAACCTGGTTACGATAAGGGAAAAGCAGTAGATGCAGATTTTAGCATTCCGTTTCGTTTTCAATTAAAATAAATGTGTGTATTATCAAGATTAAATAGGATTTTTTGCAGATTACAGTGTTGCTATCGAATTTTTTGAAGTATTATGTACATTTTGATAATCAGTATAATAATGTTGTTTTGGACAAACAAATACAAACGGTTAAAGGAAGGAGCGAAGCTGTGGGCATAGAAGAACTGATGCTCGACAGGGCAACAAAACAAGGAATACAAAAGGGTGAACAAAAAAGCAAAAGTCAGGTTATTTCAAATCTCTTGGAAAAATTTGGCTTTAGCATAGAACAGGCCGCTGAAGCGGCAGATGTTTCAATTGAATTCGTTCAAAAAATTCGCGCCAAACTAGATAATAAGAATAAATAGACTAATCTATTTATCATACATATTTGAGCCATGCACCGAAAAAAACGTGTATGGCTTTTTTGTTCAATTACAACAGATAAGTCAAACGAGGCTCGTGCAATGGTAAGGACGGCCTTATGAAATGAGCGTTAAAATGATTTAGCTTTGTTGGGGCCTAAAAATCATGTTAAGAAGCGAAGTAGGGGTTAGCGGGTAGAGCGGCTCAACAGGATTGCGTGAAGGAGCTGAATCATTTAGCGAAGTTCATACAGCCTAGATCTTTTGTTACTTTTGTATCATGACAAAAGTAAAATCATTTCCTTATGAAGCAAGCCTAAAGGCAAAATGGGATACCCAAAATGCCTTTGATTACGCAATAAAAGAAGCCGCAAAAGCGGCTACAGAAAAAAAACGTGCAAAGGCAGATCAAGAGACGCTGGATTCAGCTAAATTTATAATCAGGGAAATAAGAAGCTCCAACTGTAGATTTTCCAGCCCCATTTGATCCCGTAATAATGTATAAATGTGGCATCGGAATATTTATTCCAAACGGTATCTGTTGCGAATATTGTTTATTTCTTGTTGGTCCAGTTGATGAACGATTTCAAAATCCGAGCCATTTGTGGTTTGTTTGACCAAGCAAATTGTTCCATCAGGATATTCTAAATAGCACATAGATCCCTCTAGCTCATTGGCGTTGATCATAAAAGGAAGGCCGTTTTTCAGCCGTTGCAATCGAAGCCTTCTGACAGCATCGCTTCCTCGTTTTGCTAAATCCTTTGATGTGGCAGATCTCATATTATACTACATTTACTACAACGATGCGGTCAATAGTGGTAAAAACTATTATATTCGCTTTGCATCGAACCAAAAATAATAAAATTTAGCCAATTCCTGAAGCTGCTCTTAGGTGTATTCTTTTGTTTCTACTTAAAAGTATCATGATTTAAAGCCTAATCAACTACACTAGGGGTAATCAAAAGCAAGCTTCCATTCAATGGTAAGAATGACTTCTTCATCATTGCCATTTTACATCTAAGGTAAAGTGGAATAAAAAATATGATTGTTCCTACTTTCTTCTTTTTATTTTTAAATAAAAAAAACTTTTTCTAACTTCTCATAGCTCAATAGAATTATGACGGCTAATGAACTTGCTGTTTCCGTCGGTTTTAACGGATCAATAATGTGCCTTTAATGGTATAGAAAAAAAGTTTGTATTAATTAAATCATACCCTAAATCTATGACTTTATTCCGTGTAACAGTTTTTCTGATATGTTTATGCTGGACATCTATCGTTTCCGGCCAATCTCCTGCCGTTCTGGTACCCACTCATACGGTTGACGAGTTAAAATTGATGAACGTTTCTTATAATAAAGCAATTGGTTTTGAAGAAGTTTCAGGTACCGAATGCTTTGGATCATGGCCTAAATTAGAAGCAATTATTACCTGTGCTCCAAGGCAACTAAGATCTGATGATGGACAGTTCCTAACCTTCATTTCAATGTATCGGCCTTTTAACAAAGATGATTCTGTATTTCTATCTAAAATATCGGTTCCGGGTGCATTCAACGGTCTTGATTGGAAGCATGAGGCAAATATAAAATATGATATTATACATTCAATGGGCAAAGAAGCAGGAAAAAACTGGAGGGAGTATATAGACTATTACCCAGCGGGAGAAGCTCATCGAAAGTTTAACGCGGATTCAGCTTTTTTCTATTCTCTTAAACTTGAGCCGGAGGACTATTATCAGGATAAATATAATCATCTTGAAGTGCTGTGTCTAGCCAAAAAAAGAAGAGGGGTGATTTTTTTCTATTGCTTTTACACGGATGAAGGCAAGAAGAAATTTAATAAGTATTGGAAAGCTGTCGAAGGAACACTTCGGTTTCTAGACTAGTTTTTCGATAAATATTAGATTAAAAAACCAAAACTTCAAGTGCTCCCGCAGAAAGTTGATCTTCTATTCACTTTCATATAATCCGGAACGCAATTCGTGAAAACAGTTTCGCGTTTTAGTTGGTATCGTAAATTTGGAGAAAAATCGAATCATTATTATGGTGGCGGTGTAAAAACAGTTTATCCATTGATAAACATATTATTGTAATATTAGCAAAGCAATATAGAGAAGCTAAACGAAGCTCCGTATGAAGAAAAGAAAGTGGTTTCATATATGGTTTTCCAAATATTAATTCATTGATTTTTGCCCCTCCTTAACATCTGTATTTTTGATTTTTCGATCGACCCCTTTTTGAGCGAAGGATTTACCGAACGAGTACGAGAAATTAATAGCAACATGATCCATTTTGTAGAAGTAACGTTCTTTTTGATTAAAATTTGGACTTCCGATTCTTTGTGAAAATCTATTGTTAAATGAAAATGGATTTGTTAACTCTAATCCCAATGTGCCTCGTGATTTGAGGATTGATTTATTAAGATTGAACTGAGCATAGCTGAAGTTAAAAGAACGTCCCTGAAGAATAACTTTTGGAGCACCTATGGAGAATATCCCCCGTAATGTAAGGCCTTTAGGTAATCTGTAATTGAAATTGAAATTTCCTGTAAAATTATATCCATTGTTTTCTGCCACGCTCACATTCTCCAACTGATTTTTTACGATATATCTATTGACATTGAACGATGTACCTATATTTAATTTTGGTAACGATATCGAGCTCGAGAAGTTTAATCCAAGAGATCGATCACGTCCCGAATTAAAATAGGATGTACTTAGGACCTCGCCATTACTTTGGGATATGTTCTGAATAATTTCTTTGCCCTCAGAGTAGTATAAAGAAGCATACAAAAAGCTCTTCTTTTTTACTAACACATCGTAACTTAACTCCAAATTATCTGAAAACTCTGGCTGTAATTCAGGGTTTCCAAAGATCAGATTGTTCGGATCATATGAAGATACAATGTTCGGATTTAACAAATTTACTCCTGGCCGCATAATTCCACGTGAATATTGTATTTTGACATTTTGGTCATTCTTGAGTTTTCTGCTGACTGTGATGGAAGGGAAGAAATTGTGGTGATCATTTGCTATTTGTGCTTTCCTCTCGTTGTAGAATGTTCCGTTAACATTAGTATATTCAAATCTTGAACCAACTAATATATAGTAGCTGCTAAATGAATAATTGTAGTTTAAATACGCTGCGTAAATATCTTGGGATGCTTCGAGACCTGTCGATTTTCCTCTTAGTATATCTATAATCTCAAGCTGTTCGGACTTGTTAGATACAGAGTCATTAATATAGGTTGTAAAATTCCTCAATATAGTTTTTGCTCCAACCTCTATTTTAGATTTTTTCGAAAGGAACCAATTATAATCGATCTGAATAGTCGATTCTTTTGATTTAGGTACATTAAGTTCATATTCATATCCTTCTCTTTGAAGATTGTCGACACCATATGTATTACTATTACTGGAATTTCCATAAAGATATGAAATTACCAGCTCATTGTCGTTTCCTTTGAATTTACGCGTATAATCCAAATAAAGATTTAAGCCAATGCTCTTGGATTCAGATAGAGCATAAATATTATTTTTAGCATATTGTGTATTTTGAGACAAAAAGGAGTAATTGGATAAACTACTCTTGTCGTTTTTTGATGAATTGATGTTGAAATTACTTGAAATGATATTTAAGCTATCAACCTCATAAGAGAAATTGAATAATCCAGCTTGTGTAAACGCTTTGTTGGTTCTGTCACCATCTTGATCAATTTGCCGATTGGTATCTAGCATTTTACGATGTATAGTATAGTCTCCTATGTTATTATACGTATTGAATCCATAGTTTATCACCGAACTTATTTTTTTTGTCTGGATGCTTAAGTATACGTTTGCATCATTATTATCTCTAGTGCCAGCACCAAGACCTATCGAGCCAAAATATTGAGGGGCGATGGGCTTTTTAGTAATGATATTTACAATTCCAGCATTATTTTCTCCATCATATTTGGAAGAAGGATTTGTCATTACTTCTATATTCTTGATTTCTTTCGCAGGCAACGTATTGAGGTAATTCATAAGTGAATTTGCATCGGAGATCGTTCTTTTTCCGTTTATCAGGATGATGACGGCTTTTTTTCCCAGAACCTCCAGTCTTTTGTCTCTTCCAATGTTGATTAAAGGTACCCTCGCTAGAATATCAATCAGTTTCTGATTGCCCTGTATGTCAGCATCGTCTACATTATAGATAAGTCTATCACGATTACTTTCAATTTTGTTTTTTATCCCAGTAACGCTTACCTCTTTTAACATCGTAATATCCGGCGACAGCGGAATCATAATTTGTAGCGATTTAACGGTGTCAAGATGAATTTTGATCACTTTTCTTTTATATCCCATCCTTTGCAAATGGATTGAATAGTCTTTTCTTTCTAAACTAGTAAGGTGGAATATCCCTGAAGAATCAGTGAACGTATGTACATTGCTCAACGAATCATTACTTAGCAAAGTTACCGAGCAGAATTCTATTTGATTGTCGGTTATTGAATCTTTAACTATTCCCGTTATTCTATATTGGCTTGTAGAATCTGTGATGGATTGAGCAAATGCATGACTTATCAACGCAATTGGAAGGGAAAAAGTGATCCAGTATTGAAAATAACTTCGCATCTGTTATCAATTATGCATTTGCGTTAGTCATCATTTCCTGATGGAGAGTCTTCTTAGAATAATTGACGTTATCATGAACAACTGCCGCAATGTACGTCAGTAGTGATAAAATGAAATTTAATATTATATGCATTTTATAAGAAAGACCTTCCAATATAAAGCCACAGGCGCAGGGTTTCGTATCATCATAGAACATGGCAAGGAAGAGGAGATAAAATCCAAATAAACTCAATGTAAAACTAGTCAATAACAAGCCATTTTTTAATTGCTTTTCAATCGAAAGGAAAGCTAATATCACTAGCTCTATAATTATCACGCTTATTGCTGTCGGCATGATTAATACTTGTGGGATCAATGGAGATAGAAAAAGATCCTGTTTGAATTTACTAAAACGAAACACCTTGTCGATCAGGGTTATCGAGAATAAGAGTATCATAGCTACTCTAATAATAAACACTAATGCTTCTCTTGCTTTTTGCCTGTTCATATTATCATTTGAAGTTAAAACACGCGAAGGCGTTTTTGGTAATACAATATAGTTTGTTGTTAACCTTCGATATGCCTATTATTCTATTACCACCAACAAAGGGAACAAGTAGGCTATTAACGTAATTTCCATTTTCTTTGTTATAAACGTCTACGTAGCTATAGGAATTATTGGTCATACTTGTTAATAGGTATAAATACTTTTCGTCTGTTGTGCCACTTTTATTTCTTAACTCCACATTTTTATCAAAAGTTCGCCAGCCGTTAGCTGACAGTTTAATTTCGGGTTTCTGTAAATTCCTGTCGATAGTTTTGGTTTTATATATAAGATTCCCTATAGAGTCGAAAGCAAATAGCTCATTAAAAAAATATGTGAAATAGAACGACTTATCTTCTCCCTCGATAAAATTCCCATCATAAATCATTCCGTTATTTTCAATATTGGGTAAGATATTTATTTTATGTACCGTTCCTTTTTCTAGATCATATACTGCAAAATTATCCTTGCCATTATATACAGAAGTAGTATCCTGAGGGATTTTAGAAATTAGGTGGGATTTACTTAAAAAACCTACCCTACGCAACTTGTTAATTTTAAGTGTACTGTTTCGGGCTATTCCAGAATAATTTATAAAGGACACCTGTTGATTTTTCAGATCTGCCAGTCCCATTGTTGAGTCAAAGGGTAAATAATCTAACAATTGACCTATGTTGTTAAGGCTAAAACTGCCTATATCTTCTCCTTCCAAGTCTTTTTCTAGAATGCTATTTGCAGAAATTTCGTGGATATAGAAGTGTCGATTAGCATATTTCATTTCTTGGAACGATACATTAGCGTATTGTTTCTCGAAACTTTTTCTAAGCGTATCCTCACTGAAAAAATTCCGGAAGCCCATTTCTGATCCTTTCGGTTTCGAAAAGCTATGTAATAAGTATATG
This sequence comes from Olivibacter sp. SA151, assembly GCF_054130995.1. Lineage (NCBI taxonomy): Bacteria > Pseudomonadati > Bacteroidota > Sphingobacteriia > Sphingobacteriales > Sphingobacteriaceae > Olivibacter > Olivibacter sp. SA151. The sequence goes on from NZ_CP096391.1 coordinate 2,297,265, forward strand.
GGCAGACATGAAAAGATTAACATTACAATAAAGAAAAAGACATGTTTCTTCATATGACCTAGATATTGACGTAATTAAAGGCTAACCTATTCCCGTATGAGTTCGATAAAGTTTTTCATACAATAGAATAAGTTAGCCTAGCTTTTGTTTTAACAGGTTTCGCATTTCACGTAAGTAGTACCGTCAGTTGCTGTTGCACAATGCTGCCCTGACCCCGAACAAGAAGGTGCAGGTGGATTAACACTGGCCTCTAGATTTTTAGACGATACAATTCCTGCTACGAGGAATGCAGCTACAATCATTAACTTTTTCATCTTTTTTTAATTTAAGTTTGACCTACTCTTTTCAAGGTTTTCGGCTACCCCTTTAGATCAATTGTTATGTGTACAATGTTTGTGTCTGTGTTAAAAGGTCTATATACTATCAACCCGTATTAAAGCTAGCGTTAATAGAACGTAGATTGAATTAAATTTCACCAATTGCAATACAGTATCTATGAACTGGGCAGTAGGTTCAATATTTTGAAATAAACGCCATATCCATCTTAATACCTAGGGGATTCCTATACTTGCATACGGGTTTGTCCAATTTAGTTTCGATACGCGTCTTAATTTGTTTGTCAGCTATTATTATGAATTGATATATTCTTTTTTAAGGATTGAAGATGCCGGACCATTTTCATCAGTGGTGCAAGATGCATACTTGTAGACTGTATGTTACCCAGTTGTTGCTGTGATGTTTGAAATACAGTGTCGATACGAATTCGTTCATCATATCTGATGCGTATAACTACAATAAAATTCAATCATCTTGATTAATATGGTGTAAACTGTCCGTACTTCTAAGAATCCTGCTTAGATTCGACTGTTTATTTGATATTTATAGGGCATATAAACCTTGCAGTTAGTGAGCTTTCATTGACTATAATGTAAATATTGATCTTCTATTCACTTTCATATAATCCGGAACGCAATTCGTGAAAATAGTTTCCTGTTCTATATGGTAGTCGTAAAATTTGAAGAAAAATCGAATCAATGCACAGGTTAAGCAATATGATTGTTCTCACTTTTTTATTTTTATTTGTGAAATCAAAAAATCTTTTTCTAACTTTCCATAGTCAAACTAAAATATTAAACAAATTAAGCCAAAGTCAGAGAACTAAAATTAGCTATCAATAGTCGAAGGAATAACCCTTCAATAAGGAAAAAAGCGACCTCGAAATGTTCGGGTAGTAGAGGCTAAGTAACAGCAGAGCCGTTCAAAGAAGATTTCAAGTCGCGAGCTTTTGTTTCTTTTGGCGGTCCAAAAGAAAAAAGACAAAGTCAAACTAAAACATTAAACAAACTGAACCAACGAAATCAAATAGTGAGGGAGCTTTGTGAGTCTGACAACTCGCAACTGGCAACTAACAACTAGAATATAGCAACCAACGGAATAGGAATGCAGCATTTCTATAACCTATAGAATCAGAACAAAAAACAATAATTGAAAATGTAATGGGTTCGTGTGAGACGCGGACAACTAACAACCTAAAAATAGGCTCTTTAGCTACGCGCACCGAACCAATAACTAATAACGAATAACGAATAACCAATAACGAATAACCAATAACTAGTAACCAATAACTAATAATCAACCAATAACCAAAATGTTCAGAGCACCCTTTTCATTTGAAGGCCGTATTAGAAGGTTAGAATACGGTATCAGCTTTTTGATCTATCTTATCTTCATAATCTTCATCAACATCGTAATAGGTGATGACGAAGATTCTATTTATAACCTTTTGGGATTAGGAGCTGTACCACTTTTGTGGTTTTTGTGGGCACAGGGTGCAAAGAGATGCCATGATCTTGGCAGTAATGGTTGGTATCAAATAGTTCCCTTCTATTTTTTGGTATTGATATTCCGGCAGGGCGAAGAAGGTGAGAACTATTACGGAGACGATCCGCGTGTACCAAAAGGAGAACCGACTTACATGCGGCCGGAGATGGCAACGGTACTTGATGAAGTCGATATCGAAAACGATAGCTCCAAATCAATTGAAGAACAGTAATTGGTCACTAGGTTGATAATTTGCAATGCGTTATAAGAAAAAGATAATATTTCATTTTTTAATTGCCTTTTCGCAATCAGTTGTTCTATTACATGCTCAGGAAAAGATAATGACGAAACAGGTTCCTATTTCTGAAGTAATCGCTGCAGAGAAGAATCTTCGTCCAAAACCAGAGTTTTTGCACCATAACGTATACTTATCAGAAGCGTATTATCCGCTCATAGATAGATATCCTGTGAGGTTACCAGTAATTGTTTTACATAAGCCACACCATTATTTACCCCTGTATACAAACTACTTTTACACGCCAAAAGATTCTGTTGTTCGATTTGTACTATACGATTGGGATAAAGCAATGTTTGTTAGTTCACCGGAAGAGGAACGGATATTAAAAAAGGAACATACCAAGTTCAAAAAGTATAATCGAGAGTATGAACGGATTAAAGCATTGGCTATTGATCAACTCGGAATTCCAATTGAAGAAGACCGTGAAGCAAAACCTACCAAGGAATATGAAGAGACCTATTTGTCACGGACAACGCGTTGGGAAAATGATGCCATCAAGGCCGAGCTGAATATGATATTTGCGTTGAATACGCATAGAATACGACTTGTTTTATATTGGAAAGATAGATAGTAAAAATAATGTGCACATAAGTAACAACAACATTGAAGGGTGGATGAATAATTAGGGTATATGAAAAACGCACAACTAATAAAAGCTACGTCTTCGCGCGCCGGAACCAACAACCAATAACGAGTAACTAATAACCAACAACCAAAACAGGAATACGGGAAACCATAAAAATGTGAGAATATTAATATTTAACTATGTAGTGATCAATTAACTTACACATTGAACAAACAAAGCGAAGAACTAACATTAATGAATACCCATCACACAGATATAAAAGTTGAATACTCTAAAATAGAGGATTATTTTCTTGATCATTTGCTTGATGAGAGAAACACTAGAATCCTATTTTCGGCACCTTTTGGTTCTGGAAAGTCTACCTTCATTCGTGATTTTTTTGAAAAGGATTCAAATCGGCATTTTGTTTCTATAAACTTATATCCGGTCAACTATGCGGTTGCGAATAACGAAGACGTATTTGAATTGATCAAATTCGATATATTATCGGAGATAATAGCCAAGTATGGTAACAAAGATTTGCCGATATTTAAGAAGGACGAATTTTCGTTGGCACTTAAAGCACAAGTTTTTGCATTACAAACAAATGCCGGTATGGATTTCCTAAAGTCGATGATCTCTGCTTTTAGTAAGACTGGGAAATCTTTATTTGAGGTTTTAGAGATGTTGAAAGCTCAAGGCAGAGACTTTAAAGAATTTGAAAACGATGTCGAACCCGATGTTAAAAAATCCATTGAAGAATATCTTGAAAGTTTTAATCGGCGACCTGGAGTTCTAGAGATGGATGATGTCTCGCATTTGATTAATCAAGCATTAATCGATATTAAAAAATATCATTTAGTGAAGTTTGATAAAGAGAATAACAACCCAAAAACCGAAAGCGATATTAACACGATACTGATTATTGACGATTTAGACAGACTTGAACCTGATCAAGTATTTCGACTTTTTAATGTTTTTAGTGCACATTACGATGCAATGACAGAACAAAATAAGTTTGGTTTTGACAAAGTTGTTTTTATTTGCGATTATCAGAATATTAAAAGGATGTTCGCAAATAAGTATGGTCAGAATGTCGACTTTAACGGATATCTCAATAAATTCTACAGTACACAACCCTTTGCATTCGACAGCAAAAAATACTTGATTTCAAAGGTGGATGACTTTATCAATGCTAAACCGTGGAATACCTCAGAATCTATTGCCAGTCATTTCGGCAGAGGCACGACTTTTCGAGCTGTTTTAAAATGGACACTTTACTCATTGATTGATTTAGAAGAGTTAACAATAAGGACATTAGATAGATCATCTCCATTCACTCTATCTGCCGAAGAGACCCTACCGTTGACCCCAGACAGCAGAAATCATCAAGCTATAACATTCGATTTTTATGTTTTGATACGTTTCTTACAAACCTTATTTGATTTAGGAACCTTGAATCAAAAGATGCAAGTGCTTTCCCAAAAGCTTGGTGCTGAATATAAAAGAAAGGAGCTAGAATGGGAGTATAGAGTAGATAACGTACAACGTGCAGTTGCCGAATGGTGTCTTGTTTTTTTACTGCCATCTGAAAAAGTTTTTAACGATGATTTGTTAAGGTATGGGACTCAAACTGAGAACGACTTTTTTCAAAATCCAGTACAGGACAATTGCTATTTCGAGTATTATTTAAGATCCACAGACGACGGAGGGCGTCGATGGAACCAACCAAATGTGATAGGTGCGTTCACAGAGCCAAAAGAAGATACAGTAAGAGCTAAAATCGATGTGTTCAAATTGTTGCACTTCACATTACAACAGTGCATTCAAAAGGGTGTAATTAATTAGTTTTATACATGAAAATTCTACACACCGCCGACTGGCACATAGGGCAATTATTTCACGAGTACGATCGCACTTATGAGCATCAGCAGTTTTTGAACTGGCTCTTACAGACGCTGCAGCAGGAAAACATAGACGTGCTGCTGATCAGTGGCGATGTGTTCGATCTGTCCAATCCTTCGGCTGCCTCGATCAGAATGTTCTATGCCTTTCTTAATAAAGCTACAATTAGCAATCCAAATCTTCAGATTGTCATTACTGCCGGTAATCATGATTCTGCCTCACGGCTAGAATCTCCCAAGCCCTTACTTGAATCTTCCAATATCCATATCATTGGCCACGTAGAAAAAAACACCGACGGCCAATTTGATTACGGCAAGCTTACTATTCCCTTAAAAGATCAGAAAGGTCAAATAGAAGCCTGGTGTTTGGCTGTACCATTCTTACGGATGGGCGATTATCCGGCAATACTTAATTGTGATAATCCTTATGTTGAAGGAGTCACGGCCTTCTATAAAGAAGCTTATGCGTACGCAGCGGAACAAAGAGAAGCTGGACAGGCCATCATTGCTATGGGACACCTTCATACACAACAGGCAGAAGTAAGCGATATGGATAAGAGCGAGCGCGCTATCATGGGTGGTGTAGAGAGCATCTCTGCACAGGTATTTCATCCTGATATTCAATATGTGGCACTGGGGCATATTCACAAAGCACAACGAATAGGAGGGCAAGAGCATATTCGTTATTGTGGTAGCCCAATTCCCATGTCTTTTTCGGAAATTAACTATAAACATCAGGTCATCACCTTCGAAGTGAATGCGGGGCAACTACAAGCGGTCAAATCGATTGAAATACCCGTATCTGTTGCGTTGCAGCGCGTACCGTCCGTGCATAGTTCTTTGCCACAGGTCTTGCAAGCTTTACAGCAATTACCGAAAACGGAAGAAGGTCAAATACCTGCACCTTACTTAGAAGTAAGGGTACTATTGGATGGCCCTGAACCCGCACTGAGGCATAAGATTGAGACCGCGCTAAAAGGAAAAAATGTACGCCTTACGAGAATCGATACAAGATATCCCTCTGCAACAGCTACTGATAAGGCCGAAGAGCTTATCACTGCTGATAAACTACACGAATTAAAGCCACTCGATGTCTTTTCAAAGGTATATCAATCGAGATACAGCAACGCTGTCCCAGCGGAGATACTACAATTGTTCAATCAAGTAAGCCAGGAAATAAACGAAGCCGATTAAGATGAAGATATTAGCCATACGCATACAGAACCTCGCTTCACTCGAAGGAACCACCGAAATTGATTTCACGCAAGAGCCGTTGTGTTCAGCAGGAATCTTCGCTATTACCGGTCCTACCGGCGCGGGCAAATCTACTATACTCGATGCCCTTTGTTTGGCGCTCTATGCCAAAACGCCCCGTTACCTACAAGCCAAAGAATCTGGTATAGAAGTTCAGGATGTGCAGGGCAGTGCCATTAATCAGAGCGATGCACGTGGGATCCTGAGAGATGGCACTGCTGAAGGTTTTGCCGAAGTCGATTTTGTGGGCGTTGATGGAGAGCATTACCGTGCCAATTGGAGTGTCAGGCGCGCACGCAATAAGGCCGAAGGCGCTTTGCAAGCTTACAATGTTAGCCTTAAAAATATTAGTAATGACAGCGATATCCCCGGTCGGAAGAATGAACTACTAATCGAGATTGAACGGTTGGTGGGGCTCAATTTCGAGCAATTTACGCGCTCTATTTTACTGGCACAGGGTGATTTTACTGCTTTTCTTAAAGCTGGCAAAGATGAGAAATCGTCTCTCTTAGAAAAGCTCACCGGCACGCATATCTACTCCGAAATTTCCAAGAAAATTTTTGAAAAGCATCGCGATGCGCTCCAGCAGCTGCGTGAACTAAATCTGAAAAGGGAGGGTGTGGGCACACTCACTACAGAAGAACTTGCCGATTTAGAAGCAAAAGCAGCTGAATACCAGCTAACAATTAAAGCAAAAGAAACAGAACTGGAAGCCATAGGTAAAGAAATCGATTGGTATAAGCAGTTAAGCCAGTTACAGGAAAACTTTAAATTAGCTAACGAGCAGTATACTTTATCATATGAAGCGAAAGAGGCAGCTTCTACTCGTATAAAGAAACTCCAACAGGCTGAGCAAGTACAGCCCGCTCGTACCTGGATAGATTCTTTAGTAAATGTGCACGGTCAGCTCGATACACGGAAAAACAATCTAGCACAAATCAATATTAATTTATCCATTGTTCAACAGCAACAAGAACGTCAAAAGGATTTATTAAAAGAGGCTGATGCCCATTTAGAAAATCAAAGAAATAGCCGCGATCGAGCGCAGCCGATATTGGACGAGGCTAAAGCTTTGGATATACAGATCAGCGAGCGCACAAGACAGCTAAAAGCGGCCGAAGAAGATGTTCTACAGGCCAAGGAAAAACAGCAGGAAGAAGCGGTCGCACTAGAACAGCAAAAGCAAGAGGCTAATAAATTAAAAGATGCTATTGGCCAATTGGAACAATGGAAAATACAGCATAGCGCAAAACAGGGAATTGCCGATAATTACCAACTGATTGTTTCCAAGCTCGCGGATGCTACGCAGTGGCTGGAAGCAGAGCGAGTCGCTTCCAATCAGTTAGCCATTTATAGACAGAAAATTCAACAAGCAGAGCAGGAACAGGCAAAGCTTTTTAAAAGGCAGGGAGAACTAGAGAACAACCACGAGCAACAACAACAGGCCTATCAGGCCATGCAATCTGAACTAGCTGCGATTTCGCTAAGCGAATTGGAGCAAAACAAAGTGGTAGCGGATGCACAGACTCAAACCTTAGTGGAGGCCAAGGCGCATTGGCAGCTACTGATTCAAGCCGAAAATGATTTTAAAACTATCCAAATTGCTTTGCAGCAACAGGAAAAAGAACTGACAGATACAAACACGGAGCTTGTGGCAACGGCCAAGGACGTCCTAACCGGTAAAATTCAATGCGAAACTTCCCTGAAGATGCTCAACAAGGCACGTTTGGCGGCATCCGAAAATGTGGAGGTTTTGCGTAGCCAACTCGTGGTCGGAGAGGCTTGTCCAGTTTGCGGTAGCACAGAACACCCTTACGCAGATCAACAGCCTAAACTGCAACACGTACTGAACGAATTGGAAGAGGATCACCAACAAATCGTGCAATCCTACGAGGCCGTAAGAAACAAGGAGGCCCGCTTAGCGGAAGCTCTTGATCGACTGAAAAAAGCTGTTGAATTTCAAAAAGCAGCGTATAAAGGTAAAGAAGAGCAACTGGAGACCTTACGCCATATTTGGCAGTCCTTTTCTATTTATGAGACGAGTAAGGCAGTAGCAGATGAGCAGAAGGCAGATTGGCTGCAAGAAGAGCTAACCAAGCATAGAGAAAAGCAATCGCAGTTACAGGGAAGTATCGGTAATTATTACCAGCAGAAAGCAGTGCTAGCTCAACAAAAGGAAACGCTTGAGCAATTAGAGAAGGATATCAATTTATTAGCTAACCAAGAGAAAGATGTAGAGCGGAAGCTACAGAGCTTGGCCGAACGGTTGGACCAGCAACGAAACGAAGCCGAAAAATCAAAAGTTCTTTTGGAAGGAGTAGAGCAGAGGCTCTCCAATTATTTTCAAAATGAAGCATGGTTTGCTAATTGGAAGCACAATCCAGACGATTTCTTAGAGCACATAAATAAATTTGCAGCGCAATGGAAATCAAAAACAAAAGAACTGGAAGAAAGTACTAACGCCTATCATCTATTATCGGCAACTATCAAAGGAAAAGAAGATATAGTCCAGCGCCTTGTTGGTGAGTTAAGGAAGAAAAGTCAACTCTTTCAAGATCAGCGAGCCCTGTTAGACCAACTGAATCAGCAACGTAACGGTTTTTTTGAAGGCAAAGCAATCACTCTAGTAGAAGCCGAATTAAAACAAGCCGTTGATCTTGCCCAACGACAATTAGATCAACATAGAGCCGAAGCCGAAAAGTTACAGCAACAGTTCACTAAACTGCATACGCAACAGGAACAGAGTCGTAAAGATATAACGGCACTCGAGCAGCAAAGCGATACGTTAAGCAAACAGATCGAAGATTGGCTGGTGGATTACAACAATCGGAATAACACGAATCTTAGTCAAGAGGATTTACACGGACTGTTGGCACTCGGAACAGATTGGCTTGAGTATGAGCGGAAAGCTATCAGGCAACTAGAAGATGCGGTGATGCAGGCTCGATCGGTGTTGGCCGAGCGAGAAATAACCTTGGAAAAACACCAGCAGCAAAAGTTGTCCGATAGGGATTTAGAGACTCTAACGGGACTGTTCAATACTATTCGGAATAATCTTCAGGAAAACCAACGAGCCATGAATGAAATCAGCTTCCGATTAAAGCAAGACGAAGCTAATAAAAAACAGATAGGTGAATTAATTCAGGTGATTGAAAGAAAAGCTGCCGTGGTAGAAAACTGGGCCAAACTGAATGAGATTATCGGTTCGGCCGATGGGAAAAAATTCCGGCAGATCGCTCAGGAGTATACCCTAGATGTACTGCTCAGTTATGCAAATATCCATTTGGAGATGCTAAGCAAACGTTATCTGTTACAGCGCATCCCAAATACATTAGGCTTGCAAGTGCTTGATCAGGATATGGGTGATGAGGTTCGCACCGTGTATTCCCTTTCGGGTGGAGAGTCCTTCCTAGTATCGCTAGCGCTGGCTTTGGGACTGGCTTCCCTTTCATCTAGTCGGATGAAGGTAGAATCGCTGTTCATTGACGAAGGCTTCGGGTCATTAGACCCGAACACACTGAATATTGCCATGGATGCACTTGAACGATTGCATAACCAAGGGCGTAAGGTGGGAGTGATCTCGCACGTACAGGAAATGACGGAACGGATACCGGTACAGATCAAGGTGAGTAAAAAGAGTAGTGGGAAGAGTGGGGTGGAAGTGGTGGGAGTATAAAACAAAAATTATGAGCAGAACTGCAGATTATACAATACAAGGGTTCATATACCAATTTATAATAACGTTCCACAAATTGTTGTTATTATCAGACAATTCAGAAATTACCGTTGAGGGAATAGTAGAAGACATAGACATTACTACCCCTACGGGACAAGAAGCAATACAATGTAAATATTATGAGAGTAAGCAAAAGTTTACACTCTCTTCTATATATAAACCCGTATTACAAATGCTCTGCCACTACAAAAAAAACTCAACTGCAAATATAAAATATAGACTTCATGCTCACTTTCCAAATGAGACGGTTGGTTCGGAAAAAGAATTGACCAAGGATGAGCTAGCGAATATTTTAGAAACAAAAGCTGCGGATTTAAAATCGTACGTAACAGAATTATCAGGTTTTACGCAGACGGACGAATTTCTCAAGCGATTTAAAATTGAATTTGGGGCATCACTCGCTGACACTGAGAAAGCAGTTATAGTATGTCTTTCTAACGAGGGTTTCAGCACAGAAGATGCCACAGAAATATTCTATCCTAATGCCATACATGCTATAGCGGAATTAAGCATTCAGCATGATGAAAAGAAAAGGAAGCTTAAGAAAGTATCATTTTTAGAGCAATTAAAAAAGAAAAAGAAAACTGCAATAAGCAGATGGACTAAGGAATTACAGAATTATGAAAAGTTTTTGAAGCAACGCAGGAAACAATTGGGAGAAACCTTAAATAATAATGGGAGACGGAGGGCAATCGTACTAGATGCTAATTATATACATGACTTTGAAAACAAAATTCCATTGTTGATCCAAGACTATATCACAAAATATAACAATAAAATCAGGTTGCATCAGTGCCCTGTTTTTAGCCTGATTTCTGAAGAGGAAACATTAAATAAAGTATGGAAAGCTCTTAACGGAAAAAAAATAGATGTGGAAAGAGGACTTGTTGCTGGCGCATTCGATATATCTCGTTTTTTAAGAGAACCTATAAAATCGTATAAAGACGGTGGTAGTATTGAATTCAAATTAAAATTGTGTAATCATGATAATGAATTTGAATCTATCGTAGAACGTGCAAATTTTGACGATTTATTTTTTATCTCAGATAGAGACTTTCCTCTTGAAACAAAAATAAGCTGCAATGTAGAAAAGCTGAAAACACCAGAAATCAATGAAATTAAATATCTGCTATCATTAACTAAAACAATATAACAAGCATGCAAGAAATAGGAAAAGTACTGGAAAGCTCACCCAATTCCATTTTAGTTGAGATAAGAGACGAAAAAGTATTTGAGACAAACAAGAAAGATTTTCAAATTGGAAAGTATTTGGAAATTTCCGAAGGGAATCTAAATAAGGTCGTTGCTGTAATTCAAAACATAAAATCCAATTCTTCTGACAGTGGGTCAGAATTGAAATTTCTGATTCAGACCCAACCCATCGGTTATATCGAAAACGAAGAGTTCCACCGTGGCAGCGCCCTTATTCCGAGCCCGACTGAACCTGTTCATATAGTAGATGACGCCACCATCAAGCTAATCTACGATTCTAATAAGGAATTTAATTTCCCTTTTGGAAAGCTTGTGCAGAATAAAAGCATTGATCTTAAAATTGATGCAAATAAATTTTTCGGAAAGCATATTGCTCTTGTAGGATCTACTGGCTCCGGCAAATCGTGTACAGTAGCAAAGATACTTCAGGACGCAGTAGGAATAGATAAAAAGAAGAATCAAAATGTTGCTCAACAAAAAAATGCACACATCATAATATTTGACATTCATTCCGAATATAAGTCTGCTTTTAGCTTACACCTTGACGAGAAATTCAATCTGAATACATTGGATGCTGAAACCCTAAAATTGCCTTATTGGCTAATGAATTCTGAGGAATTGGAGTCTCTGTTTATTGAAGGAAATGAGAATAATCATCATAATCAGGTCTCGCAGTTCAAAAGAGCGGTTATTTTGAATAAAGAAAGACACAACCCCTCTTTAAAGGATAGAGTCAATTATGACACACCGGTCTATTTTGATATTAATGAGGTCTACAATTACATCTGGAATCTTAATCACGAAGTAATAGGGAAATTAGCATCCGAAAACTGTCCAAAATTGAGTGACGGCACCTTAATAACAGACGTTGAAAAAAAACAATACTTTGATGGAAAGGTAGATTTCATAAATCAATCTACAGCAACAGCGACCAAAGCCTCTAACGGAGCATTTCATGGTGAGTTTAATAGATTCCTGTCGAGATTAGAAACAAAACTTTCCGATAAGCGGTTACACTTTATTCTTAATGCACAAAAGGTTAACAATACTCCTTTTCAAACTGCAGATTTTGGCGATGTCCTTAAACAATTTCTTGGATACTTAGATAAGTCAAACATAACAATCATCGACCTAAGTGGGATACCATTTGAAGTACTCAGTATTACAGTAAGTTTAATATCTAGATTGGTATTTGACTTTGCTTTTCATTATTCCAAAATTAAACATACTAAAGACGAGCAAAACGATATCCCTTTTATGATAGTCTGCGAAGAGGCTCACAATTATATTCCAAAGACGGGAGGAGCAGAATATAAGGCGTCAAAAAAGTCAATTGAAAGAATAGCTAAAGAAGGTCGAAAATATGGATTAAGTCTAATGGTTGTCAGCCAACGACCGTCCGAAGTATCCGAAACAATATTTTCACAATGCAACAATTTTATATCCCTTAGACTTACTAATGTTAACGACCAGAGTTATGTAAAAGCTTTAATGCCGGAAAATTCCAATGCCATTGCTGATATTTTGCCTAACTTGGGGTCTGGAGAATGCCTCATTGTAGGAGATGCTACCTTAATGCCCTCTATCGTAAAATTAGATTTACCAGATCCACAGCCTAAATCGCAATCGGTTAAATTTAAAGATGAATGGTATAAAGACTGGAAAGATGTAAACTTTGAAGAAATTATCAAAAGGTGGAAAAAAGAGGATTATTCTTCATGATACCGATCTTAAACACATAAATAATGTCACTGCATAAAAACCCATACATATCAAGAGTTCAAATAAAAAACTTCCGAAATTTTTTGGATGTTGATGTAGCATTAGATCACAAGCAAGTGATCATAGGCGAAAATAATGTTGGAAAAACCAACTTTTTAAGAGCTATCCAACTCATTTTGGACAAAGACTATTCTGATTCAGATAGACAATTAACTCCTGAAGATTTTCACGATAGTATTGATAAACCAATGGAAAATGGGGAAGAGATTGAGATTAATTTGGAGATCAAGGGTTACGAGCATAACAGTAAACTTAAAGCACAATTTGTTGATGCTGTGATATCAGATACCCCTCCAACATTGCGGTTTACTTACAAGTTTGTAGCTAATAGAGATGAGTTCGGAAAAATAATCAACTATAAATACTTTATTTTTAAAGGTAACAATGAAGATCACAAATTCACGAATGAGGATCGAAGCTACATTAACATTTATGTTATAAGAGCATTGAGAGATGTTGAAAGAGAACTGAAATCAAATAGGAATTCCCCTTTATATAAGCTCGTTAAACAATATGAAATATCTACAGACCATTTAGAAGAAATATCAGATGCCCTTAAAGAAGCAGCGGAAGGAATTCTGGAATTAGATGAAATTGTACATATAAAAGATACTCTTTCCAATCGCTTTGCCTCCTTATCCGGGCTTCAAGCCGACCATCAAATAACATTAAGAACGTTTGACATTGATACAGAAAGGCTACTCTACACCTTGCAGGTATATATGGGATTAAAGGAAAGACCTGTTTCTGAACTAAGTTTAGGATTAGCCAATATTCTTTACATCTCTTTGATGCTTATTTTATTGAAGGATAAAACGATATTACCTATAATAAAATCTGAACAGTTTGAATCATTATTGGCTGAGGATGAAAAAGGAATACTATCCAAATTGTATGAGGTAAGCGAGAAAGGAAATTATATTTTAAGAAAAGAAATCGAAGACGATGACATTGAGTCTTTGTACAATTTTATGGATGAACATAATTACAGGCACCAGGCATTTACAATTTTAGCAGTTGAAGAGCCAGAAGCACATTTACATCCAACATTACAACGATTGATATACCGAGAGGTTCTTCACAGTAGCAATACTTCAGTGATATTCACTTCACATTCTACCTATATCACATCCGTAACACCACTGAATTATATCGTACATATTCGAAGGGTAGATGATAGTAGTAAAGTTTTTTCAACAGTCTCTTTATCTCTTCCCGTTAAAGAGAAAAAGGATATTGAGCGATATATTGATGCTAAGCGTGGTGAAATTTATTTTGGTAAAGGAATTATACTGGCTGAAGGCGTTACAGAAGAATATTTTATTCCTGCCGCCGCAGATTTAATAGAAAAGCCCTTAGATAATTATGGAATTGTAGTCTGTAATATTGATTCAACGAATTTTAAGCCGTATATGCAATTACTTAATACCCTTAACATTCCTTGGGTATTATTTACTGATGGAGATTATTATGAAATCGAAGAATATGTCGATGAGGAAGGAAACCCTAAGACCAAGCGTATTTATCATATAATTGATGAAGATACAGGTCGAGATTACAACTATAAAGGAGAGGAGAATATTTTTAATATTCTTTTAGAACTTGGAATAATTGAACCGGATACTAAAGTTGAAGACGTAGATTTTAAAGGAAATGGATGTTATATAGGTAAATATACACTCGAAGTCGATATGATGGATAATGCAGACGAAGATGGTATAGATGTACTTAAGTCAGTTTATGATAAATTGAAACCCGGTGGTAACAAAATGCAGAAAAATTTTGAAAAGCGACTGGGTGAAGAAGACTATTGGGGTGCTTTACAAAAAATAGAAGACAATATCAGTAAAGGGCGTTTTGCACAGCGGTTAGCTGATGAATTGATTCCGGAATTGGTTCCAGGTTATATCAATGACGGCATCGAAGCGATAGTCCAAAAAGTCAAAGATTCCTATGAATAGTTTGTTTTTTCAAGATTTAGAACTGATAAAAAAGGACGATAAGCAGTATGAAGCTTATCAGTCGATGGAGAATTCCGTAATTATTGCTGGTCCCGGTAGTGGTAAAACACGTGTATTAACTTTAAAAGCGGTAACGCTTGCCAAAAGCCATATTCATAAACCTTGTGGATTGGCTTGTATCAGTTTTAGCAGAGAGTCTGTGAGAGAACTAAAAAAGAGATTAAAAAGTTATGGTTATATTCCAAGTAGCAAGGATTTCATAGGAACAGTTCATAGTTTCAGTTTATTGCATGTAATCCAACCTTTTGCACATTTATATCCCCAATACAATGTAATATATCCTATTAAAATACTTCCTGATGATATAAAATTGAGTCTCTATAATTCTGTGCTTCAGGAATTGAATATCGAGAATGATCGAGATTTGTCTTTGGTCGATATAAATAAACACAGATCACTTTCATTGAAAGGACGCAGTGAGATTAATATGGAGTCGTCCGATTTAATCGCAAAAGCGGCTGAAATCTATGAAACAAAAATCAGAGAAACTGAATTCATTGATTTTACCAATATTATCAATCTTTCTGCTCAAATAATAAACGAACAAGAATATGTCCGAGAAACATTAAGAAGCCAGTTCCCTTGGTTATTAGTAGATGAATATCAAGATTTAGGAAAAGCCTTGCATGAAATGGTTCTTGAGCTTGTATTTTATGCAGGTATAAAACTTTATGCGGTTGGTGATACGAATCAGTCTATTTACGGATTTAATGGAGGATATCCAGATTTTTTACTGGAACTTACCAGAAATGACAACATAAAAACTATTGAGCTTGTTTCTAATTATAGAAGTTCTCAACATATTATTGATGCCTCAATCGAGGCACTAAACCCCGTTCCTCCCTATCCTAAATACGTTGCAGGTAAGAGAAAAGATGATATTGCAGACTTCACTTTTATTACGTGTGAAGAAGAGATGGAGGCGCAATACGAAGTAGTGGCAAAAAAAGTAATACCCAATTTATTAGTTAAGGGTACTCCTTTAAACGAAATTGGGATTATTGCAAGTTCTAATACGCAGATTCATAGCATGGCTAATTACATGCAGCAACATAAGATTCCTTTTTTCATTGTAAACTGGAGTTTTGAGAATAGTGCTGTTGTTGTATGGTTGCAAGACTGTGCATCATGGTGTAGCAATAAAAATACACAATCTTTTGAAGAATTGTTTAAGTTCTGGAAAAATCTAGTAAATAACCATCATGATTTTCGTGAAAATTGGGAGAATATCCGATTGAAATCACTCTTTTATAGAGTATTGTCAGGAAGCATATCCAAAACTAACGTCTATGAATGGCTAACTTATATTATCAATAACTTAGATCTGAAAGATACACTAATTGATTCAGAGATTTATCCTAATGAGGTAGGAAATTTAGAGGCGTTGCTAAATGAAGCCAAACTCCGTAATTTAAAAGATGTAAATATAATACGATTTGCAAATTTGGGGTTCCCAGAAGATCAGGTCACTATTACTACAAGACATAGTTCAAAAGGCTTAGAGTTTGAAGTTGTTATCCTCTTAGGAATGGAGGAAGAACATTTTCCAAGTTTCTATCATTTAGGAAATGAGACTGCTTTGGCTGAGGATCAGCGCCTATGTTATGTATGTGTTAGTCGCGCAAAGACGACTTGTATACTTCTAAGATCCCGAATTTTTACTATCCAAACAAGAAGAGGTCCTTGGAGAAAAGAATATGCAGCATCCCGTTACTGGATCAGTTTGTATAAGCGATTTGGCAACGAACAAAATACTTTTACCAAGGATGCTTATCCATTAATACAAGAGAATTAATTTTATGCAACATAGAGATCTATAGACCAATGCTTGATGCCTCTCTCTAATTAAATTTATCCTATAAAATCTGCAATTCCATCATGTATAAAACGTTACATATATGACGCGATTCAATTCTATTTCTTCACAAATTAAATCCCTCTAATTCCATGTGATTCAGTAAATGTTCCATAATTCCAAACGTAGTCCGATGATAAGCTTGGGGTCGACCATTTATTTCTATTTCTTCTATCTCACAATTTACATCAGCCGTTATAGTTTCTTGATCTGGCCATCTGTCGTTTGGGGAAAGTATGTCGCGTGTTTCAGGTGATAACACTTGAGTTGAATGAAATCGTTCTAATAATTGAGGGCAATAACCTTCACGAAGCAAATTTGACCGAGTGGGTATTACAATATTATAAAAAACGCCCTTATGTTGACTTCTAACAAGATTGATCTTGGTGGAACTATATTTTATACCATCTATATTGCTTTTATTTACCCATTGAAGTAATAACTGAGGTATTATATACTCTGGTTTAAAAGGATCATCTGGACAAAACACCTTAACTGAACAAGCAGCTATTAATGGCCATAAGGTGGTATAATAAATACCAACCATAGGATTAAAATGTGGTAGATACTTTCCACTAAATATATCAGTAGTAAGATCTAGCAGTTGGAGCGTTCTTGTATTACATATCTTAACAGAGTACAAGTCGTTTAAACTTGGGCGTCCAAGCTCTTCCCAAACTACGTATATGGAATTTGCGAGATATAGTGAGGGCAACCCGGGAATACTAAATCTTTGAGATTGCACTCGCGTACGCAAATGAAAGGGAATATGAAATAAATCTAAATTATTTAGCTCACTAGAGCCCGATAAGGATCTAGCTCTGAAGAAACTTGTTCCTTCATTGATAAAGTTTTCTTTATTCAATAACTCGTTGACACCAGCCTTTTTCATGAACGAAGAAAGGAGCGCGTATGCTTTACTAGGGTTTCCTTCGTAGTAAGCTTTCAGGGTATCAATAATACCTTTTCTAATAATATTGACGCGATTAGTAAAAGTTAGATTGTTAAAATTTCCAAACCGCTTTGCTATTTTATTCAATTTGTGGGAATGACCTATCAATTCAGCAAAAGCTTCGAATTTGCTTTCTAGTTCCCATATAAATCCCCCCTGATGGCTTAGTGGAAGATTGGTGATTTCGTGATCAATTAATTCCTGAAAGTTCAAAATTTCTTTTTTGTAAATAGTAAACAAACGACATCAATTCGACTTGCGGATTGTCGTGCAGATAATAATATAGATTGTACCATCGAAAGCTATTAATAGTAATTTTTAAAGTCATTTAACACCCTTTTCATAAACAAACCTCCCATTCCGATCTTTCTCTTTTGTGAGCTTAGGGAGACCTTTTGTACCATTACAGCTCTTCAGTGCATTTGCTAGAAATAGAGGTCGAACTTTTCCGTTCAATTCCGCCGAGCAATCTTTAAAGATTTGCAAGGCATTCTTGGCGACATCGAAATATCCAGCCTCAATCCTACCAAGTACCCAATTCACAACTGCTTCCTCACTAGCGAAAATCTCGGATTCTTCATATTTTAACAATATTTTTTTTTCTTCTGTTCCGAATTCCGTGATCAGTTCCCAGTCGTTACCTTCGAT
Source organism: Olivibacter sp. SA151 (assembly GCF_054130995.1). Lineage (NCBI taxonomy): Bacteria > Pseudomonadati > Bacteroidota > Sphingobacteriia > Sphingobacteriales > Sphingobacteriaceae > Olivibacter > Olivibacter sp. SA151. The sequence continues at coordinate 2,315,313 of NZ_CP096391.1, forward strand.
CTGTTTTTCTGCACGATAAAAGGTATTACCAGTTTTGTTCGTGGCTCCTAATATCCGGATGGAATAACTGGGGCGACTGTTAATATTTGGTACTATAGCTTGAATCTCGCAGTCAAAAATCTGTCGGAATATATTAGCGAAAGGAACGGCATAAACTAATGTGTGGTTGGGATTTTCTATATCCCGAACATAAAAATCACGTTGCCCCATCAAGAAAGATAACTCAAATTGACTGTATCCCTTTCTTTTTCGAAGGAGCAGCACATTGAGCATTTTTTCCACTTCAATCTGTGGCATGGCTTTGAGATCTAATTGTTCTAATAGTAGATTGGCACTCATTGGCGGCGGTCCCGGTTATTCCTTTATGACCCCAAATATACTAATCCTTTTTCTGCTTCTTGGCTAGTATATAGGTGTTCAGTCCGTCTTTTAAGATGATGTCAAGTTTTTTGTTTTTCCCTTTGGTAGCTCTGTCTAATTGTTTGGTAAAGTCATTTGATACCCAATTTTGATTTTGTATGCTATTGCACTTTTTTACAATTTCGTTCAATGTGCGTACTTTCTTAAAAAAATTGTCCGATTCAATTAGTGCATTTAGTGTTGCAGAGGGGCCAGAACCTGGAGGAATAGGATCTACCTTTTTAATAACCTTTTCGTCACTAAGTATTTCGGAGGGATAGAAGTCATAAATAGTGTACTCCTTTTTTCCTGAAAATTCAAGCTCGTTATCCGGATAATTTTTTATTTTTTCACTTATACATTTGGCGATCTCTGTTAGAACAGTATCATCATAGCTTCCTTCAACTTGTTCATTTTCCATAGTTCCAATGTAACTTAAACTTTTACCAATACCCAATGAAAGGTCTTGAGCCGAAATTCCGTAATGGAGTCTGATGCGTCTAACAGCCAATAAATTGTAAAGTTGAATTGGAGATATAAGTATAACTGTTGCCATAAGGCAAACTGGCAAAACACATTTGAAATGACATTTATAAGAAATAATTTGACTTTTTGTCGCGAGATACGTATCTTTGATTTGTATAGAAAGCCGGTGGTGTTTTCTATAGAACTTAGGTGTTTAAACTAAGAGTCTTGCCGTCACATTTTCTCACGCCACGACGCAAGGCAGCAGATTAAACATCCATGTCTATACTATTATGCTATATTTGCGTAACAGATAGATGTGGGGCTGCTGTAATTCCGTGTCGTGTAAGGCGTGAGAAACTTTATTGTGACGACGGTTTGCAGACCCACATGTATCAAGTAGGTCGCTCTCCACAAGACTCGTTAAATAAAAACGAGTTATGAAAACCAAACCTAAACGTCAAGGAAAATTAAACTACCATTTTCAAAGAATTGGAGATGTATCTATTTCCAAGCCTAGATTAACCCTTTTCGACATCCTCTATGCACGCAAACCCAAAAGTCCTATTTAATTCAGTTGAAAAAACTATTTCAGGAATTATAAGCCCTGTTTTAATCTAATTATTTCTTCTCAACCAAATCTAAAAAAGTGAACGATAAAAGCGTAATGGGAGTGGTTTGCCCAGTGGGCAGACCGTTGGCTATCAGTTGTCAGCCATCGGCTAAAGATACCTCCCAAAAGAAAAAAGTATTTAAAGATCAAAAAGAGGTCCTAAGTACGCAGGTCTCCAATATAGATAATAAATCGACACAATTTGTCGGGGCCCTCGCGTGTCCCTCTCTTGAAGATGGCTTCGGTGGTTCGATTAATATCAGTCGGAACTCAATGGGCACTCGCGGCGAGCTCCATGGAGAAATCCCCCATCGAGTGCACCTTCAGTTTCGCTCAAGTTGGCAAGTAGGGGAGAGGACAGGGACAAGAGAGGTAGGCCGTGCAAAGGTTATCCAGCGCGCCCTTAAACCCTACACCATATACCTTACAGCCTTAAACGTCTTGTTCTGTGTTTGTTTGGCACACGCCCGGCAGTCCTCCTCCCCGGAGGCTGCCCACGGCGTGGCTTTCCAGTCGCGCTATCCCATTACAGGTATGGTGCTGAATGCCGCTGATGATACACCTTTGGATGGTGCAACGGTCAGCATCAAAGGCAAACAGAATACGGTATTGACCAATGCGGAAGGCAAATTCCGTATCCTGGCAACTGATAGCACAGGTGTTCTGGTAATCAGTTATGTAGGCTACCAAACAGCGGAGATACCATTTACTAAAAGCAACAACAATCCGTTAACCATCCGTCTCGAAAGCAACGGTACCCAACTGGAAGAAGTCCAGGTAAGCACCGGGTATCAGACCTTGCCGAAAGAACGGGCGACGGGGAGTTTTGCCCAACCATTGGAGCAGGTATTCAATGCCCGTGTATCCACCGATGTCCTGAGTAAACTGAACGGTATTACAAGTGGCTTAAGCTTCAATGCCAATACGGGTAACACCGTTAACGGCGATCTGGATATCAGCATCCGAGGGCGTAGCACGATCAATGCCAACGATCAGCCACTTTTAGTGGTAGATAATTTTCCGTACAGTGGCCGTATCACAGATATCAACCCAAATGATGTGGTTTCGGTAACCGTGTTAAAGGATGCAGCTGCGGCTTCCATTTGGGGAGTGCGGGCTGGTAATGGTGTTATTGTGATCACCACGAAAAGCGGTCGGGCAAATCAAAAAACGACTGTTTCCTTTAACTCGAACGTAACGATCACAGATCGACCGGATCTCCATTATAATCCCAACTTTCTTGCCTCAGCTGATTATATTGATATCGAACATTTCCTTTTTACGAAAGGAAGATATACGGCTGATCTGAATAACCGTACAACTTTTCCTGTGGTATCACCTGCAGTTGAAATTATGGCCAATACATACGCTCTGTCAACCGCTGATTCTCTGGCAGCTATTAATCGTCTTAAATCGATCGACGCTAGGGATCTGAACCGAGATGTGTTTTTTAGAAATGCAGTTAACCGGCAATATGCATTGAGTTTCAGTGGTGGAGGGGATAAATCAAGCTTTTATGTTTCTTCAGGATACGATCAGAATATGCAAAGTTTGAAGTTTAATGATTTTAGACGTATCACATTTACGGCACGTAACACTTTTAAACCGATTGCCAAACTCGAGCTCACAACAGGTGCGTATTACATAAACAGCATAGAAAATACAGACGATACGTATCACTCAATAATAAACAGATCATCTACCAATTATCCTTACCTCCGTTATGCTGATGACAGCGGCAACTCATTGGCGATCAATCGGTATTTCAGGGAACAGTTTATAAGCGGGGCCCCGGATCAGGGCTTTTTAGATTGGGGTTTTAGACCTCTACAGGAACTGGGACTTACCAAAAATACGGCGAAGAATACGGATTATCGCCTGCTCACCTCGTTACGATATCAGCTTTTATCCGGGCTTTTCGTAGATCTTAAATACCAATATCAAAAAACAGATATTAATGGGCGTGTCTTGCATCCGGCTGAAAGTCATGCTGCCAGAAACCTGGTGAACCAATACGCGATATTATTGGGACAACAGGTTGTGGGCTATAATGTGCCGGAAGGCGCATATCTCGAAAACAGCAACGCAACCGGGACGGCGCATAATTTTCGAGCTCAACTCAATTTTTCAAGAAATTGGGACTTACATGAGGTGAACGCACTGGGAGGTTATGAAATAAGTCAAACAACAAGAGAGAACCGAAGTGCAACGTACTACGGCTATAACGATGAGGTAGGAACTTTTGCGGCAGTGGATAATCTAACTGTTTTCAGATTGAACCCTGGTGGTACTGCAACCATACCGAGCGGTCTATCTATCGGAGGTTCCCTTGACCGTTTCAGATCATTTTTTGTTACCGGATCTTACGGTTATGATGGCCGATACGTAGTCACATTCAGCGGTCGGGTGGACGGCTCTAACTATTTCGGTGTAGAGGCAAATCAGAAGTCGGTTCCGCTGTGGTCGACAGGTGTGCGGTGGAATTTAGAGAGGGAAGGTTTTTATCGTTCTGCCCTGATGCCTGTTTTACATCTAACGGCTACTTATGGATACAACGGAAACCTGGACAGGGCTACCACAGGTATTACAACATTCCGATATTTCAGCAGAGCGCAACTCACCAATATGCGCTATGCAGATCTGACAAATATAGGTAACCCGGATCTGCGCTGGGAAAGAAGCAGGCAGATAAAACTGGGTCTGGAATTTTCTTCAAAAGGAAATGTCATTTCGGGTAGCTTCGAGTACTACTTAAAAAAGGGAATAGACCTGATAGGTAATACGCTTGTAGCTCCCAGCACGGGTTTAACTACTTTTCGTGGCAATTTCGCCGCCATGAAGGGTGCGGGGTTTGACCTTGTGCTGAACTCGCAGAATCTCCGCGGTAACTTTGCATGGAAAAGCACGCTCCTCTTGAACAGGGCTACGGATAAGGTAACGGCTTATAATGCATCGATCACAGCAGGCCAATTTTTGGCAGCGGACGGTCTGAACGGGAAAACGATTGTGCCTGTGCTCGGTAAACCTGTTTATAGTGTGTTCAGTCTTCCCTTTGCAGGACTTGATCCGCAAAATGGTGATCCGATGGGGTACGTGAACGGAGAGCCCGGTAAAGACTACGCTGCCATTAATCTTACTGAAGCGAATCAGTTGGTCTATCACGGATCGGCAAGGCCGACGCTTTTCGGCGGTTTGGCAAATACGTTCAGCTATCGCGACTTTTCTCTTTTTGTGAATGTTGGTTTCAAACTTGGTTATTACTTTAGAAATAATTCCATCGATTATTATCAGCTGTTCGGCAATAATTTCCGAGTGCATAAGGACTATCTGAAGAGATGGCGGGAACCGGGTGACGAAGCCTTTACAGATGTGCCTTCGATGACATACCCGGCCAATTTGGCAAGGGATCGTTTTTACGGTAACTCTTCCACCCTTATAGAGAAAGGCGATCATATCCGTCTGCAGGATATAAGTCTAAGCTACACCTTTAGGAAAGAGCGCTGGAAAGGACTTCCCTTACAGGACTTGCAGTTATACATTTATTTAAACAACCTGGGCATATTGTGGAAAGCTAATAAGGCAGATCTGGACCCGGATTTTATTCCCGGCACCAATAGCGCCATGTATCCCAACCCAAGGACGTATGCTTTGGGAATTAAACTTATGATTTAAACCATTGTAAACATGTACTCAAATACATATAAAATTCCAGCTATATTTTCAGTACTGCCGATAATACTTGTCTGCTCGTTGACCGGCTGTAAGGATAGCTGGCTGGACGCAAAACCCGAAAAAACGTTATTGGTGCCTTCATCTGTTGAGGATTATCAGGCCATCCTTGACAATACTTCATTGTTCAATGCAGGCTACCCCGCTTTGGGAGAAGTTTCCGCAGATGATCATTATCTCGATTATCAAACCTGGTTAAGCGGAAATACCATGCAGGAACGGCAGTGTTACATATGGGCGCCTGATATCTATCAAGGTGAAGTAAAGAATTATGATTGGGATCCCGCATTTAAACGCATATTGTACGCGAATATCGTACTGGAAGGTGCGGAGAAATTGCCGGGAACAAGTATGCGTGAGGATGTGCAGTTATCCGCTGTACGTGGCGCCGCACTCTTTTATCGGTCGCTTAATTTTTTTCTCTTGAGCCAACTGTTCTGTAAACCTTACAGCGTAAATAATCTGAGTACACCGGGATTGCCATTGCGCTTACAATCCAATATTAATTTAAAGCCAAAACGCGCATCACTGGCAGAAACCTTTGAGCAAATACTTGCTGACCTGCGGGAAGCCGAAGTGCTCTTGCCAACACAGGCTGAAGTGAAAACAAGGCCGACAAAAATGGCCGCCCAGTCGTTATTGGCCCGCGTTTATCTAACGATGCATGATTACGAAAACGCAGCTTTCTATGCGGAAAAATCACTTGAAGGTTCCGCCGATCTTTTGGATTTCAATACGGTTGACGGTACTGTCAATTTTCCGTTTACGGTATTCAATGATGAAGTTGTTTTCCACTACACCCTGACAACCTATAGTGTTTTCTCAAGACAAGCCTTTAATGTTGATACGACGCTCTACCATACGTATCAAATTGGAGATCTTCGCAGGGAATTATTTTTTTTGGAACAGCAGGGCAGGATTAAATATGCCGGAAGTTATAGCGGTACCAACAATCTTTTTGGTGGCTTCACGACAGCCGAAATGTATTTAACGGCTGCTGAAGGCAAAGCTCGGACCGGAAGGGTATCCGAGGCTCTGGATTATCTAAATACATTGCTTGCCAGTCGTTATAGGACGGGCAGCTTTAAACCGCACAGTGAAACCGATCCGGAGAAGCTGATTGAAACGATTCTTTTGGAAAGAAGGAAAGAGGTGCTTTTTAGGGGTATACGATGGGAAGATGTCAGACGTCTCAACGCTGAAGGGATCTATTCCATAACTATGCGCCGCTTTTTAAATAATCAGTGGTTTGAACTAGGCCCCCACGACAACAGATATGCACTGCCCATAGGACCCGATGAAATTGCGTTAAGTGATCTGGAACAAAACGATCGCCGATAGAACGAAATTAATTGTATTATGATAGGTAAAATGAATAGGACGGTATTCCTCCTGATTATATGCTGCAAGTTAGGAATTTGCTGCTCTACGGCTCAGACGAAAAATATTGTAATTAAAGGCGTTTATAATACTTTCACTAGTGATTCGCTTGAATTGCTTTACTGGAGAGCTTTACCCAATAACCGGGTTTTTGAGAATGTATATGGCAAGCAGACGAGTGTTGTAAATGCTGATGGACAGTTTGTTTTTAGAATATCTTCTTTGGAGCCTGTTTACCTGGAGCTGAGACATTACCTGAAAGACAACCATCAGCGGGTAGTCTTTAGTAACTATATAGCGGAACCGGGTGATAGCATTGTGATGACTGCGGAGAACGACACTTTGGGATTAAAGTTTCGCGGACAATTTGCGGTGTTTAAGCAAGGTCTTTCATTCGCGGGACGAGGGGCTGCAAAGTTTCGATGTAAAAATATGCTCGATTCGCTGATCAATGAAGTCCCTGACGTCTTTCCAACTGAGCAAGGCATGGATGATGATTATGGAAAGTTAATGAGAAAGGTGAATTGGTCTTATCAGCGCGCAAAGGCAACACAACAACATATGCTCGATGGACTTAAACTTTATAAAGACAGCCTTGCTGAACCTATATACAAGCTTTATTGGCTTGACATCAGTGCACAGTCGTTAAACAGGTTTTACAAACATCTCAACCTGATGGTTAACAATCTTAAGTCTGTCGGTCATTCGGAAAGAAGTCAATTTGAAGCGTTTTATGAAAATCACTTGAAAATTCCCGTCGCAATCGATACGGAAAGAGAACTTGAATCGGTAGACTATTCGTCTTATTTGCTTAATAAGTACCAATTTGAGTCGTCTTATTTCGGTCAGTACAGCGTGCTCGACCAAATTGCCGGTAAACATTCAGGTAGATTAAAGGAACGCCTGTTAACGGAATATCTTGTACTCAATTATAACAGAATTGAAGAGAAAGACAAACTGAACAGATATATCGCTATGACTTTTACGCCCTATTACCGACAGCTACTGCTCGATCTAAAGGAGAATCAGGCTGTTGGCAACAGTATTGGAAATTATGAATTTACCGGAGTAGATGGCAAAAGCATAAGATTGAGTGATTTTAAAGGAAAGGTTATATTTCTTGACTTTTGGTTTACAGGGTGTGGAGGGTGTTTGTTATATCACCGGAATATGGTGTCAAAGGTAGAGCGTAAACTTCGTGCAAATCCACATATTGTATTTGTAAGCGTCTCTATTGACGTTGAGAAAAAGAAATGGTTAGAAAGCGTTAGCAGTGGCAGATATACAAGCACTGCGGCCGTGAATCTGTTTACGGGAGGAAAGGGAGATAGACATCCTATTATTGATCACTTGGGTATTAAGAGTTATCCGAGACCACTGGTTATCGATAAGCAAGGTAAAATTTACAGTAATAACCAAACGGATTTAAGAACGTCTCCTGAAAAACTGGAAGAAGTCATTTTGTCGGCTCTAAAATGAGTGAGGTTGGGATTCGGACGAATCCCAATCTCACTATTGCACGACGTTTTTAATTGCCGTCATAAGTTCCGGGTTGGTCATTGGCAGATACCTTCGGACCATTAGGGTTGTCTCCGGGACTGAGCATTCCGGTGTGCTCCCATATCGCGGAACATGCTTGTTGGCTTGGATTACATCCGCCATTTGGACGATATTCGTAATCCAACGGATTTGTACTTTCAACTCCGGAGATGTTGAAGAACAATTCTTCATTTTGTGCCTTTTTACTTGCTGCGTCAAAAGATACAGCGGTTAGAATCGCCATAGCTGCTACGGCAATTCCTGTTTTTATTTCTTTCATTTTTTTAAGTTTTATTGTTTACGTTTTTGAGACGGAGTGCCCAAAGGCCCAATCCGGTCAGCACCAGATTGAACAGCAAATGTTCCACCCATCCCATGGATTCAATGACACCGCCACAGTGGCACATGCGCTTTTCGGCAAAGGCAAGCATAAGGCCCAAGTAAAGCGTGAATAGGCTCATTAAGCCGGTGGCCAACTGTATGCCTAGCTTGTTGCTTTTCGGAATGATAAGCAATGCGCTGATCAGCAGTTCGGCAAGGGGCACACCCCAAGCGATCCACCCATGCATATTGCCAACAATAGGGATTTTACCAATGCCCCTGCTGAACTGCTCCAAATGCCTCAGCTTATCGATGGCCGTATAACTGAACAGGAAAACAAAGAGCATGCTGATAATAAAAATAATCCGCTCTTTCGCAGGTCGAGCCAGTTTCCATTGTCTTCTTTGTTTCAGTAAGCGTTCCATATACCTTGTGTTATGTGATTGAATCCCTTGATTATATTGCCTTGTAGCTGGCAGGGCTGATGCTGCGGGCTGCTCCCAGCCTTTGCACCCTTTTATCAGGCCATCCACGGCCATCGGGGGAATACGGCAAATTTACGTCGGTACAACCATCGGTGAATAAAACGCGTAAAGGGGAGGTGAAAGGCCAATACAGGATAACCTGGAACTGGCATCAGGCGAACTAACAAAGAGAGGTAATACCTGAAAAAGGTGAGGAGGAGGGGTGCTGCGATAGCTGCCACCCACTGCCTGTTGATGTTTTCCTGTCCTTGAGTCCACCTGTTTAATAGCTTTTCCATGTTGCCTACATTTTGTTTTTCCTACACAGTGTCGCCTCGCAGCCACTGCCCTTGGTTAATTGATCTCCGGCGCTTATCGCCGCGCCCGGCGTCCCTTGCTGCCGTACCGCTATAGCGTTCGCCTATAGAGGCTCTCCAGCACCTTCGGTATTCCCGTTAGCTAAGGCTGCATGCCGGGGCGCCTTAGCCGGGTTCGGCACGCTGTTCTCGACAGCTGGCTTTCTACTGCGGGGGAACCGCAGGCTATGATCGAGGTACTCCCCGGTGCGATATCTTATTTTAATTGTCTTTGGTAAAGGTAGTAGATCAGCAAGGAGGCTTATGCTGCCTAGGTAGCATTTGAAGCGGATCTAGGTAGCATTTTACTGTGATCTAGATCACAGCTTTAAGTTCGCTCGTGTATCAACGAAGCTCTTTTAAACAGGTATTAAAAGTGCGCCGATCGATATGGAGGTAGTGTGCCAATAGTTCTTGCTTTACTTTACTATGTACGCCCGGGTAGCTACGTAAAAGGTAGGCGACGCGGTCGACCGCCGGATAACGTAAGGCAATGTTATGCATGGCCATTCGTCTGAGCCGCAAACTGTAAACACGAAGGAGAAGGGAGTTGAAATCTGGATAATCTTTCAACAAGTGATGTAGTTTTGAATACGAAATGCCAAGAAGTACGCTATCATCCCAGAGGTGAATACTTTCCTGTAGCTCCTTTATTTCGAAAAAGCTTTCCGGTTGAAAAATGATATCGCCTTTTTTCCAAAGAAGTAGGGCCTGTTCTTGATCGGTATATTGATCGTATTTTACACTAACAGCAACACCTTGAACGAGATACCATAGATAACCATCGCTATCATCGCCTTCAAACTCGATAACGCTCATCTTCGGTTGCCTAACTAGTTTCGCTGTCTGCAACAAACGACTGTGGAGCTCATCCGGAATGTCCATTACGGAAGCGAGCCTATCCATAACAACTTGAATGTATTTTCGTTTCTCCTGCATAGCACCACTCGATGATTATTATAACTTGAATATGGATTCCATGTGAAATTTACGACCTTGATATCTACTAAATACTCCAAAGCTATTGGAGATTTTATAAACCGGTCTTTAATGTAAATACTACATTCCCTTTTACTTTACTATACCACATATGGGGAACAACACAAAGTTCGATTGTTTTATTAGCAAATGTTGATATATCTGACGTTCGGTACTTGATATATTTCACGCTCCTTTCAGAAAAGATCTGAGACCTTCCAATAAGTTACGATACAGCCGAAGGCGAAAAACCGTGATATTTTTTAAACTGTACGGAAAAACTATGCTGATCAATATAGCCCACTTGTGGCAAAACCTCGTTTACGGGAACTCTTTCTTTTAACAGCTGTAAAGCTTTTTCCATCCGTTTGGCGGTAATATAGCTTTTGATCGTCGACCCATATGCTTCTTGAAATTTTCGTTGCAGGGTGCGTGCACTTCCTATAAACTGATCGGTGAGTTGTCGTACCTGCAAGTTTGGATTATGCAGGTTCTCGTCGATATAAATTTTCATCAATATAGGCGCTGATAGGGCAGGGCTACTTAATAAATTGGAAAGATCTTCATGATGTTGGCTCACCAACTGGAGAATGAGATGATTGATCTTATTGTTCAACTTGTTCTTGTCGTCGAGATTTAAATGAAATAAGGTCTCGATTGTCTTTCTTGTACGTGCTCGTATTCTTACGGCGGGTAATGATTTAATGCCTTGTAGATTTTTAATCATGGCTTCAATAACGGGATAAATAGAGGGAAATAATAATTGATTATCTTCTTTATGTATTAAAATCTGCGGCTGAAACACGAGGGTAACTGCTTCCACTTCTCCCGGATAAACACGTAGCCTATAGTCGCCCTGATTGTGATATGTACAAAGACTTTCTCCGGCCTTTATGTCGTATTGTTCTTCTGCTTCTGTTTGCATGGCAATACGCCCTTCTAACATAAATAGCATAAAAAAGTGAGGGTACTTTACACGATATGAGCCGTTGCGCTCGATGTCATTGTGTGTTCGGTAGCGATGGCATCGCGCATCCTGAAATACTCTGGATTGGTGTTCTACAGTCGGTCCGTTGGTACCTTTGGCTTGGTCATTCTTTTTTGGATTTTTGTTTTTTAATTGTGGTAAATCTTCTTCCATGTCATGATGAATTTAAATTCATAATTGTTGATTAATTGTATTCGTAAAAATGCGGCATTCTATGCATGGTTAAAAGCAAAAAAGCGTCATTTTTTGAAAGTAAAGATAGGCCTTAAGAATTTTAAAAAATGGATCACTGGCTGACCATTTTTTCTTAATTATTTTTCGTATGGAAGATGGATTATCCCTTTTTTGACACTAAAAGCTACTACAAACCTACTGAAACCACACTGAAACCTACTGGCTTCACACTGGTTTGACACTTATTTGCTACTGCTTTGACACAGGTTTAGTACTATTTTTACACTAGTTTCGTACTAGCTTGGTTATACCTTAGTACTTGTTAAGTACTCACTACCTGTTTTATTCCAACGCAAAATATAGCGTTGCTTCCACTTCGAAATTAGTTGGCATACCTTCTTGGATACTGGGTCTCCATGCAACATTTTTTATGGTTTCAATGACGGCTTCTTCACAACCATAACCGATACCTCTTCTGATACGGAAGTTGACTGGCTTTCCTTCCTTGCTGATTTCGAATGTGACACTGACCAGCCCTTCAATACCATGATCTAAAGCGTCTTGTGGATAGATAACATGTTGCTTGAGGTAATTCTGCAGGCCTGAACCACCATCAGCCGCTTTGGGTGGAATACCTGCACTGCCCTGCAACCAACGAGATGATTTGGTTTTGTATTGAACAAAGGAACTCCTCTGTTTTTTTTGACCAACGGGTTTGATCGTTGCTGTATCCATGGCTAGGTTCGCTCCATCTCCTACAGTAAGGTTGATGATACGGCTACCCATTACAGGAACGCTTTGCCGAAGATATATTCCTTGGATGCGAAGGGTGTCACCCGGTTCAACGTACCGGATGTGGTAATTGCCTAAGCTGTCCGTAACGGCTCTAGGCGAATCAAAATAATCATATTTTTTTGATTGTACCCATATGAGCAGCCCTTTGGCAGGCTCTCCATCGGGTGTGGTCAGTTTTCCGTGTACGTGGATGGTATCAGCTAAGGCATACGTTTTAACAATGTAATCTGCACTGTCTTTTCTGGAAATAAGTTGCGCGAAAGATGGCAAAGCTAAGGTCTGTAAGAAAGTAAAAAGTATAAATAGGATTTTCATGGTGTTATTTATGGCTTTGATGCATAGATGGATCAATTTCCATAAGAACCGGATAGCAAAAGGAGCATAAACGTTTACTGTTCATTTCCGGTCATCTAATCGTTCGTTTTCGAACACCTTTTTATTGTTACCATGTGTTCAGAGTCGTTTGAAGGAGTTTTTCGCATGTGGCAACATAGTTGTTCCAATTTTTCAACATCTTATTGGAAATTTAAGAATGCTCTCATGTTCAGGAATTATTTGAAAACGGCGTGGCGCAATATTTGGAAAAGTCGCTTTTTTTCCATCGTCAATATACTGGGCTTAGCGCTAGGCTTGGCAATAGGTACACTTATTTTGATGTGGGTACAGGACGAACGGCGCTTTGATAATTTTTACAAAAAATCGGCGGACATCTATTCATTACAGCTTTTTGGAGGAACGGGATCCAGCAAACAGATTTGGACGGTTGACGTAGCGCCTATGGGTCCTTTGGCCAAAGAAGAGATTCCGGAAGTAAGAGATCAGGTGCGCATCACTTCGGCAAATGATTTTTCTCTTTTTCGGTACGGAAATAAGGTTTTTGGCGATGAAAATGCCGTGTACGTGGATCCCTCTTTCTTTTCCATATTTGATTTAACAGTATTGGAAGGGAAGGCAGCAAATCCCTTTGCCGTTGCCAATGCGGTGGTACTGACAAAGAAAACGGCACAAAAGTATTTTGGTGAGACTAGTGCAGTGGGAAAGGTGCTGATAGCCAACGATAGTGTGCCACTTACCGTGACGGCTGTAATTGCTGATTTTCCGCATAACTCCAGTTTTAACTTCTCTATCATGGCCTCTATGGATGATTTTGCTACACGTGAGCTTTCTACGCATAGGCATGATATTATGAGCGATTTTTCCAACTTTAACTATCAGACTTTTTTACTGCTCCAGCCCGGAACTTCTTTGCCAACGTTGAGTAAAAGACTTTTTGATATTCATTTAGCACATAAAGCGGATGATACCGATGTTGAATATTTAATTCAACCGCTCTCAAAAACGCACTTGTACAATGCGGATGGCACGGATCGCGGAATGAAAACAGTCAAGATATTTTTTGCGATTGCGATCCTTATTTTTGTCATCGCTTGTATCAATTATGTAAATCTTTCTACGGCCCGTGCGTTGTTGAGAGCGAAGGAAGTGAGCATGCGTAAAATCATCGGTGCCGCAAGGAGGCAGCTATTTCTTCAGTTTATCATAGAAACGATTCTGCTTTTTGTAATCGCTACGTTGATAGCGCTATGTCTGATGGCTCTTTTAATGCCGATATTCAACCAGCTGTCTGGAAAACAAATGGTCTTAAACATAGCAGACAAAGGTTTTTTGGTGATTTTTCTTACAGCGATTAGCGGAACGGTATTGGCTTCAAGCTTCTATCCTGCGTTGTTGTTATCGGGTTTTGAACCTTTGAAAGCTTTAAAAGGTAAAATCTCTAATTCCATTGGTGACGTTTTATTTCGTAAGGTATTGGTGGTGGTCCAGTTTGTTTTTTCAGTTGTGTTGATTGCCAGTACGATATTCGTCACTAAGCAACTCCGCTACATGCGAAACAAAGATCTGGGATACGATAAGGAACAGGTATTTGGTGTGGGTATGCGGGATATGAAAGTGCATTATGAAGCTGTGAAAGCCGAATTGCTGAAACAGCCGGGGATAGAAAATGTAACCCGCTCAATGGGAAATATCATGTGGCTGGGAAATATTACGGGCAATAATGATTGGGATGGAAAAGAACCAAATACTACTTTTATTACTTATCCGGTTGCGGTAGATCAGAACTTTCTCTCCTTCTATAAAATGAAATTGCTACAAGGAGAAGACTTCACAGGTATGCCCAGTGACAGCACCCATTTTATACTGAATGAGACGGCAGTTCGGGAGGCTGGTATTCAAAATCCGATAGGAAAACGCTATAGGCTATGGGATAAAGAAGGAACGATCATTGGTGTAGTAAAGGATTTTCATTTTGCTTCGATGAAAGAAAAAATTCATCCGGCTATCTTTTATTATGCACCCAATAAAGCGAATGTCATACATATTCGGACAACGGCTCAGCAAGCCGATCAGGCCATATCTGCAGTTGCACACCAATTCAAAAAATATAATGGAGAATATCCCTTCAACTATAATTTCCAAGATGATGTCTATAACTATCTCTACGAAAGTGAAATACATGAAGCGGCATTATTTAATTATTTTTCGGGTATTGCTATTTTTATTTCTTGCTTGGGGCTTTTAGGCTTAACGGTATTTACGGCGCAATCTCGCACGAAGGAAATCGGCATCAGAAAGGTGTTAGGATCCAGCACTTGGGGAATAGTACGGTTGATGGCTTTTGATTTCTTGCGGTTGGTATTGATCGCCATCGCTATTGCTATCCCCATCGCATGGTTGGGTATGAACGAATGGTTGCGTTCATTTGCTTACCGCACGGATCTCAATCTCTGGATTTTTGCTTTAGCAGGTTTGATATCGATCCTAATCGCGCTTCTGACAATTAGCCATCAGGCAATTAAATCTGCCTTGGCTAATCCGGTTAAAAGTTTAAAAGATGAGTAGCAATGGCTTTTATTCTACGTGTAAGTGTTTGTAAATAAGATCGTTCAAACGCCTCTTGTATTACTCAATGCGTTGAGTAATTTTACTCAATATATTGAGTAATTACAAATAATCCATTATTTAGCTTTCTCCAAAGCTGACTTTTTTATCGGCTGAGTTTCCGAGGATGCTAAATCAAGGAACAGTTATCTTATTGCCATTTAAGATTTTTCATCACGCCATATCTTCTACAGGTACTTCCCCAGGCTATATTGCCCAATTGTGCAGCTACAAGAACCTCTCGCATTAAATCATCTTTTATCTCGTACGATGCCAGCAAATAGTCATTGGCCATTTGCAATAACTGTTGGACGTTATGTTCAATATCGTTTCTTTCCTTCTGCAATAAAACGAGGGCATTATATTGCTCGTTCTCTGTTTTTTCTTTAATATAAGAGTGTAGGTCATTAAAAATAAGAATGTTAAAGACGGCTTTTCTGAAATAATGATCGTGTTCGGTAGGGAAATTCAAATTTAATGCATCGTACAGCATGATAAAGAAAATATGCACAGCGATATTTTTAAGGCGTTCATTTAAATAATCGTCCATACTGCTAAAATGCTTCTCCTGGTTACCGTCAAATTCCGTAGGTAAAAAGTCAAGCAAATCTTTATGTACAAGTTCATAGTTGAAGGGGCTCAGCGTTTCCTGTAACAGGCTTTCGTAGTAATAAACGATGTCATACTTGTTGCGGTCATATTCGCCCGTTGGAGCCGTGGCCCGGCTACTATGAATATCCATCGCATGATGAACAAAATCCTTGTATCTTACCTTTGCATCTTCTACGTAGAACAGATAGGTGACACTAAAACAGGTTAGGTATAAATGTTTTTCACTGGTTAATATTTTAGGGAGTATGTAGGGAGCCCAGAGCATTTGTTCTTTTACGGTGTTAAAGTCGTAACGCCAGTCGATTCCCATATTTAATGCTATGTTTGCTGTTTTATGGATCACATCTTCTACTATCATAGAGTCCTAAATTTTAAGTGCGTTCTAAAATAAAATTCGTGTACCTGCTTTCAGCTATTTTTACACAGAACCTATATTCTACTACACAGAAAGTTTCGGTCTCTTTATAAGATTGAAATTTCGAAAGAGTTGCCAGGAAAAAGGTTGTTTAGTTTTTACTTTTGGTGAATAAAAAACCGCGATGATTAAGCGAATTATTGAACCAGCTATAACTCATGTCAGTTCAATAGCTATTTACTGATAGCTACCAGTGTCTTATCGGGTATGACCGGTAAAACCGGTCACACCTGGTAAAAACCTGTTTCATGGCCGAAGGGTGCACGAAGTTAATCGGTAAAGAGCATTGCCGTTATCATGGCAACTCTTTATATAGCGGTATACCCACCATCAATTGCATAATAACTGCCATTGATAAAAGTAGAGGTTTCTGCACTTAAGAACAGGACGAGGTTGGCAACTTCTTCTGCTGTTCCGAGACGACCAATGGGATGTTTGCCGATTAATGCCTGCTTTTTTTCTTCATCAAGCTGATCTAGCAGCGGCGTATCAATATAACCGGGTCCTACAGCATTGACGCGTATGTTTTGTGCAGCATATTCGACACCAAAATTGCGCGTAAGTCCCAAAACGGCGTGTTTGGATGCAGCATAACCCACCGACTGCGGTACGGCGGTAATGCTGTGGATGGATCCCACATTGACAATAGCGCCGCCTCCGTTTTTCAACATCTGGGCGGTTGCATATTTACAGCCATAGAATACGCCATTGAGATTGATGTCGATGATGGTTTTCCAGCCTTCAATACTCAGGTCTGCGCCGAGGTTAGCCTCTCCGCCAATACCGGCGTTATTGCAGGCAATGTCTAAGCTGCCATATTGCGCTACGGTTTTTTCAACCAGAATTTCCACCTCTTCCGGTATGGCTGTATTGGCATTTACATAAATGGCATCTCCGCCATCGTTTTTGATGGACGCCGCCACAGCTTCACCATGCTCATCGTTTATATCTGAAACAACCACCTTAGCACCTTCTTTGGCATATAATAAGGCAATTGCTTTTCCAATACCTGAACCGGCTCCGGTTACGTAGGCAACTTTATCATTTAAAATACCCATGATCGATTGTAGTTTTGTTATAGGTATAACAATGAACTATTTGCATTGTTCACCGTCAGGATACTTAGTTATTCATGGTAAGCAAAAGGTACCGGATTTACAACGGTTAAAATGGGGAAACAATGAAAGTGGTTATTTTCCTGACAGAATTGGATTACTTTATCAAACCCGCTTTCTGCATTAAATGGGTGGCATTTTTATTCTTCGCAATACCTTTGTTTATTTTATAATCAAAATAAAGCTCATTGGCTTCCAACCTGCTTTCAAAGCAATAGTTGCTTACTTCCAATGGATATTTGCTTTCGAGTTTATGCAAAATATGAATAAAGTTATCCATTACAAATGAATAACTTTATCCACTGATACTGGATAAAGTTATCCAGTATTAGTGGGAAACTATGAAAAAATGTGTCACCGCTAATGCTGTGCTGCTGATCGGTTATAGTATAGTCCACAACCCGCGCATATTATTGCCGCTATAAGGTGCGCATAAAGATAACCGGTTATTTGCCCTTGGTAGGATAGTACGGTAATGAAATCACTAGCTGGAATGATGGTTCCGGCTAACAGAATATAGCCCAATATCCGGAACTCTTTTTTCAGTAGCAGTAGCAAGATAATGAATCCGAAAAAGAAGTCGCGTACACCTTTGATGTGGTGAAACGAAAAATCTCCGTTGGTAGGTGTACTGATGCCAAAAGCAATTTCTGCCCCTACCGGATCGAAAAAGAATCGGGCACCAATAAATAATAAACCTATGCCTGAAAGTAGGCATAACCACCAATTGATTTGTTTTGTTAAACGTTGCATAACATTGAATTTTTGTTGAAACAAAATTGCCCAATGGCTTACTCAATTTAATGCACCTAGGTTAACAAAATCAGGAAGTGAGCAACCTTTTTCTAATGCGACTGAGCGATTGCGGTTTTACGCCTACATAAGAGGCTATATAATATTGCGATAAGCGCTGCTGCAGCTCGGGATGCTGCCGAATAAAATTTTCATAGCGTGATGGTGCGGTATCCGTATAAAAGGAGTTTAGATCTTTTAGCGTTTGGATAAACACTTGTTCAATGACCAACCTGCCAAAACGATCACCCGCACGTATTTTATCGTAAAATTGCTGTAAATCACGGTAGGATATCACCAATAGTTCGCTATCTTCTAATGCTTGGATGATCTGGCGGGAAGGTTTTTGTGGTACAAAACTTTCGTAATTACAAATAAACTCAGCTTCTTGGGAAAAGCCATAGGTTTTCTCCTCTCCATCATCGTTGATATAATAACGCAAAATGCCTTTTTTGATAAAGCCAACATATTTGCAGGTTTCTCCCTCTGCTAGGAAAAAAGTACCTTTTTTATAGGTTTTTAACTTGAATAAGCGTTGGATAATGTCGATCTCCTCAGCATTCAGTGGAATGGCTTGTGCTATTACCTCGATTAATGGTGCATGTATAGCGGTGATGTTCATCGTCATATTGTCAAATAGACTGTTCGCTAATTTAGGCATATTGTTCCTTTTTGCCAATCTAACAACGATACATCGGCTTAATTAATTCAAGTAGATCCCCTTATCAAGAGTCAGCTACCTTTTTCATACTTACTTCATAGGTTTCTCGATATTTAATTAGGTTTATACCAAGTTTTTACCAGATTCTGATCAGGTTTATCTGATGAGAATCTGGTAATACCTGGTAAAGATCTGATAACGAGCGAAATTGGTGGGGAGTTAGTAGGGTCATGATACGTTCAACGCTGAAACCCTCATTGCACGGACCTTATTTATTGTTTTTCGTCTTTTACTTCTTTGTAAAAGATATAACCACCATGGTGAAGGGTATTTTCGTCAACAAATGTTCCGTCTGCCGTAAAGCCGGTGTCATCTCGATAAAAGATTTCATTTCCGCTTACTTTATAGGCTCCCTGATAAGCACTTAGACGGCTTCCCCGGGCTTCGTCATAACGGTTGCCGGGAAGTAATTCCTGACGTATATGTCCATCTGCCGTTACCCACATGCCGATATACCCTTTGGTTTCTTCTATTGTCTTTTTCATAACTGTTGTATTGTTTTGCATTAATTGAACTAATTCATACGTGTCTAAAAAAGCAACCGCGTGGATGATTTTCCCGTCGTTGAGTTGCAGTTTCCAGATGTAGGTGTTTTCGTAAATCGTGTTCGTTTTGGTTTTTGCCTGTGCTTTGAAATGAAGCCAGATAAATCGGTCGTCTGCCGTAAGACTAATTAGTTTTGGCTTTAAGGGCTCTTTCAATTTTTCAATAATGGGCGCTACAGCACGCTCCATAAACGCTTGCTTGCCTTTATAAGCACCGGAAACGGGAGACCGTCCGCTAACCTCCCAGTTAACGTCATCCGCTAGCAGATCAAAGAAACTCGCTGTGCCATTTTCCCATTGCTTAAACTGCTGGGCAACCAGGTCTAACTGTTTTTGCAAAGCAGACTCTTTCCTTTCTTGGGCATTTGCAGAAAAAACAACATGCCCAAGAAAGAGTGCGATCGTTAGAGCGCCGTAGACAGTGTGTAGCTTTTCCATTGCTCTACTTCGCTGGTTATAAAATCTACTTTTTTATACACGATATCATAGGCATCACTACCCAAAAACAAATGAACCGGCGGTTTTTCTTCTTTGCTTATCGCAATCAATACTTCTGCTGCCTTTTCCGGATCATTGGGCTGATTGCCATTTATGTCGCTAAGGTGTGCCTGTTGGGATTGGCGGGCAGCTTCATACTCCTCAATGGTATGCTGAGGTGTTTTTACCGAACCTTTGGCGAGAAAATCGGTACGGAAATAACCGGGATAAACAACGGTTGCATGTACACCCAATCCTTTGACTTCTTCGGCCAAGCTCTCTGTAAAACCGACAACGGCAAATTTAGTGGCGCAATAGATGCCCCAACCGGGAAATGCACCGGAAAAGCCGCCAACAGAGGCGATGTTGAAGATATGCCCCGACCTATTTTTGCGTAAGTAAGGCATGGCATTTCTGATGACATTCAGCGAGCCGAAAACGTTGACATCAAAACTGTTTCGCGCTTCTTCGTCTGTCAGTTCCTCCAATGTGCCTATTTGTCCGAAACCGGCATTGTTTACGATAACGTCTAGCTGACCGAAATGGGCGATGCTTTTGGCAATTCCTTCCTTTACATGTTCATTGTCTGTTAAACGAACTTCCAGTGGTAGGAATACGTCTGATACTTCACCAACTTCAGCGATTAATGACTGGATGTTGCGGGAAGTGGCTACTACGCGATAGTTCTGCGCTAACAATTTTTTAACCAGTGATAGGCCTAAACCTTTTGAAGCACCGGTAACTAACCAAACTTTTTTTGTTGTGTCCATATGTTTTAATTTTTTATGATGACACAAAATTAAAGCGGCCGTAGCGGAACAATTAACGAAATGCTAACAATAACTTACGAAATTCTAACATTGCGGAATTGGGTAGGGTTTATGTTCAAATGTTTCTTAAAAAAGTTGTTGAAATGGGTCACTTCGGTAAAACCCAAGGCAAAGGCAATTTCTGATATATTCCAGGTGGTTTGCGTGAGCAGAATTTTAGCTTCTTGTAATAAACGTTCAGCGATAATCTGTGAAGTGGTTTTCGCTGTGGTTTCTCTGATTGCTCTGCTCAAGTGGTTGACGTGTATTGAAAGTTGATCGGCGAAATCAGATGCGGAACGGAACTGTACGCGTTGTCTGACGTCCTCAATGGGGAATTGCCTTTCCAGTAATTCCAGAAATAGGATGGATATCCGATGAGATGCATTGATTTCCTGCTTATCGATCTTTTTTGCGGGTTTCATTTTATGGGTTTGATGTAAAATAGCAAACACCAGATTTCTTAATGCATCGTATTTATGTTCATAATCTGAGCTAATTTCTTCAAACATCTGCAGGTAAATCTGCTTGATGCTTTCAGCCTGCTCATCGTTGATTTCAAAAATAGGTGTACCGTTGGGCTGGAAAACTTCGTACTTGCTCAGGTTTCCGAAATGGTGAAAAAAAGCAGGGGTAAACACACAGAAATAACCGGATTGTTCATCATCAAGCGATTCCCAGTTATAGGGTATCTGCGGGTTGGCAAATAATAATGCCTGCTTGGTTATTTCGATTTCTTTATCTGCATAATAGATTTTATTTCTGCCGATAATCAGGCTGATTTTGTAATAGTCTTTTCTGCTGTACGGAACCGGTTTGGGATGGGTACCTGCGAAATCATCCAACTTGAAAACGTTAAAATGGCCAATCTCCCTACGGATATTGTCGGGTACCCAGTTGAGTTTGCTTTTGTAGAATTCTTCTATTGATTGCGTTTTCTCCATGGAACAAAGTTACGAAAATCAAACAGAATTCGCTGGATATTTGTCTGTGTGTATCCTGCAGCAAAGTATACCGTTGCTTTCACTTCAAATTAAAATATTCTAAGAAGGTAATACTTGGTTTTATGCCGAATGTGTACTTAGCGGTTTCTGGAGCGTGAATGTCGGATTCGACTAAACCAAAAGCAGATTTGGATAAATCGTTTTGACGCAGTTAAGTGATCTTTGTAGTGTCAAAAGGAAAATTAATAAAAGTTGAAGTAGATATTTATACTAGATAAAGCTATGAAAATTATTGTGACGGGTTCTTTGGGGAATATTGGCAAACCGCTAACGGAAATACTGGTTGCTCAAGGGCATCAGGTAACGGTGATCAGCAGTGATCAGAAAAAACAGGCGGATATTGAAGCTTTGGGAGCTACAGCTGCTATCGGATCGATTGCCGACGTCAAGTTTTTAACGGACACCTTTATGGGGGCGGATGCTCTTTATGCCATGGTTCCTCTGAGCATGACGGAGCCCGATTTGGGTGATTATTTACGAAGGATGGCACAAAATTATGTACAGGCTTTGGAACCGGCTGGGATTAAGCGAGTGGTGCTGTTGAGTGGTTGGGCCGCTGATCTGACGCGGAACGAAAATATCGAGGACGTTTTTGGTCATTTAAAAATCTCCCTGACGATTCTGCGCCCGGCTGTTTTTTATAACAACTTCTATCAGTCTATCGACTTAATTAGAGGTAAAGGTTTAATGGGTATGTTTCTAACATTACGATATTCGGGGCTTTGGGCCTTGCTCAGTGGGAAGACTGGCCTGCTTCTGGGCAATTATGGTGGGGAGGATCGAATTGTTTTCGTGTCGCCGAAAGATATTGCATACGCCGTTTCGGAGGAACTGTTATTACACCCTGAAACAAAAACAATCCGTTACGTGGGCAGCGAGGAAATGACTTGTAACGAAGCGGCAAAGATCATAGGTACGGCAGTAGGTAAACCATGGCTAAAATGGGTTCTGCTATCTGACAAGGAAATGTTGCAGGGTTTGAAGATGGCCAAAGTGCCGGAAAAACTGGCCAATACGCTTGTAGAAATGCAGGCTGCGATGCACAGCGGCAAAGCTTTGGAGAACTTCCACCGGAACAACCCTAAAATGGGTAAGGTTAAGCTGGCTGATTTTGCCAAAGAATTTGCGAGAGATTATCATAAAAATAGTTAGTTTTATATCGATGAATAGCACTAAACTGCTCCGTTTCAGTACAATACCTGAATGTCATCGGGCTGTGGGTTTGCCAAGTCCTGCACATCCGTTGATTAGCGTTATCCGTATGAAGGACGTTAACATGCCCATCGCGGAAATTCCTTTCAGGGTCATCTACGATTTTTATACGATTTCGCTAAAAAAGGCATCTCCTGCGCGATATAAGTACGGACAACAGACCGGTGATTTTGATGAAGGTGTATTGTTTTTCATGTCGCCCGGCCAAGTATTCGGTATTGATTTACCAATTGATCTGAAGGAAGCGAGACAACCTGAGGGATGGATGATCTTAATCCATCCGGATTTTTTATGGAATACGCCGCTGGCAAAAAATATTAAAAAATATGATTTCTTTAACTATTCAGTAAATGAGGCACTTTATCTTTCTGATAAGGAGGAGGCTATGCTTACAGCCATCACCGATCAGATCGAAAGGGAATATAATACAAACATAGATGCTTTCAGTCAGCAGGTCATCATTGCACAGCTCGAACTTCTGCTGACCTATTCGGGGCGGTTCTACCAACGTCAGTTCATTACCAGGAAGGCATCCAGCCACGAATTACTTACCCGTCTGGAAGATTTCCTATCAGCGTATTTCAATAGCGGTGCATTGGCTTCCAAGGGCTTGCCAAGTGTTACACTGATTGCTGAAACTTTAAATATTTCGCCGGGTTACCTGAGTAGCTTACTTAAATCTTTGACCGGCCAAAGCACGCAACAGCATCTGCATGATAAATTAATAGAGCTGGCAAAAGAGAAACTTTCTACCACGAACCTTTCTATAAGCGAGATCGCTTATGAACTGGGATTCGAACACCTGCAGTCGTTCAGCAAACTATTCAAAACTAAAACAAGTTTATCGCCACTGGAGTTCAGGCATTCATTTAATTAACCTATTGAATGATCGACTTACAGCTGTTTAATTTAGATGGCTATATATCCGCCATCAATTGCATAATAGCTGCCATTGATAAAAGTAGAGGTTTCTGCACTCAAGAACAGGATGAGGTTGTCAACTTCTTCCGTTGTTCCGAGACGACCAGTGGGACGTTTGCCGATTAATGCTTGCTTTTTTTCTTCATCAAGCTGATCAAACAACGGCGTATCGATATAACCAGACCCTACAGCATTGATGCGTATGTCCTGTGCAGCAATTGTAAAGCATGAAAAGAATTGATATGAACCACTTTTTTGCAGTCCGGAATTGCGTTTTGAGAGGTTTAATTTGGGCTTTTTATAACATTAGAATGGCTTTTGGAAGGTCTTACAAAGATGGTCATTTATATACCGTAAGAAAATCTGTGGGATTAAGTATGGGAATCTTATCAAACGGATGCAGAACCAGGAGGTCTTTGTCTCCGGTTATAATACAAGAAGCTTGGGCGGATACAGCCAGAGAAAGGTACTTGTCGTCTTTTGGGTCACGACATGCTGTTATAGTTTGCGCAGGATTAATAGAAATCGAATTGCTGATTATATTTTCAATGAAGTCGATTCGGGTTTCCATTTTCACCCACCTATTAAACTTTTCACGAGAGAAGACAATACCGTACTCAGCAACAATTTCATCCGAAACCAGTAAGGTGCCTGAAATTCTTGCCCTTTTTAATGCAAGACCAGCAGTAGAGTCTTCGTTGAATAGTGCGCTGAGTAAGGTGTTTGTGTCGAATATAAAATAATTATTCATCCTCATTCAGCAGTTTGTCCAACTCCTCCTGTGAAAAACCTTTTGACTTCGCTTCTGCGCTTGCTTTTCTCATTGTTTCAAACAACCGTTCATTAGCGGATTGATTGCTGAAGAAATCGTTCAAAAAGGCATTGATATATATCTCAACTTTTCGTTTCCTGTCCGGATCTGCTTGCTCATAAGCGGAAGCTAAAGCAGGAGGTACTTGTATTGATATGGTTTTCATCGTGGTATCTTATCTAGTTTGATAATCAAAGATAAGAAAAATCGAAGGAATGGTTATTTTGTAATCGCTATTTTATCGGCTACGTTGGTCATCTTTTACTCGTATACAAGCCAATACAAATGATATTCATTCCAAATGGATGAAATTGTTCAGTAGTAGCGGATAACGTTGTTCCTATTTGGTGAATAATCTATTTTTTCTCTTGCGGTAATACGATGTATTTGCTGCAAGAACTATATAGTATTACGATAAGCACCGCTGCTGGGTAAAACTTTTGTAGCGTGATGGTGCAGCTTAGCAGAATCATTGTATTGACGGTTTAGGTATGAATATGAAAGGAAGCGGAAATCACCCACTGGAATTAGTTTGATTTTTGTAATTTTAGAGCATGGAAAGAATTGATATGAACCACTTCCTGCGCTCGCAAAATAAATTGCTGAATAAGGATTTGGGTAATTTCAACCTTTTTTGGGTACAGGAATTGGATACTTGCGCTGTACAGCCTATCCCTTACAATCGACGGGATTTTTACAAAATAAACTTGCTCAAGGGCGCGTATACAATTCATCTCGCAGATAAAACCTATGAAATTCAAAAGCGGGGTTTGTTCTTTGGTAATCCTTCTTATCCCTATAACTGGATTCCGAAGGGAGCGGATTCGCACAGTGGGGTGTATTGTATTTTTAACAAAGAGTTTTTTCATCATTTTGGCAATATTGACACCTACCAAATGTTTCGGCCTGAAGGGGATAATGTTATTGAATTGACGGAAGGGGTATACGATGAAATTGAAGCTATTTTTGAGAAAATGGACGTGGCTTTCCGATCGGCGTATCAACATAAATATGATAAAATCCGGAATTTGATTTTTGAGGTGTTACACAGTGTAAATGAAGTGTCTACTAAAGAAACACGGATTAACCGGCACGATGCAGCCGCTAGCAGGATTACCGGCTCATTTTTGGAGTTATTGGAAAGACAGTTTCCGCTTGAATTGAAAAACCGGCAGGTGCCCCTTCGGAACGCAGCGGATTTTGCGGATACGCTAGCGATTCATGAAAACTACTTGAACAGGGTTTTGAAAAAAACGATGGGAAGCACAACTACCCAGTTAATACAGCAACGCTTCTTACAGGAGGCGCGCGTTCTCATCAAGCATAGTTCCATTGATATTTCGGAAATTGCCTATCTCTTGGGCTTTAAAGAAGTTAGCCATTTTTCCAACTTTTTCAAGAAATATGAAGGGCTTTCGCCATTGCAGTACCGAAAGGTTTGATTTTTGTAAATGATGGTTCGTTTTCTGTAAATTGATCCTAAACCTATTCACGAACTTTGTCTTGTAAATAATAACGTAAAATAATGACAAAGAATTGGTTTATTACAGGTACGTCAAGCGGTATTGGCCGTATTCTTACGGAACAATTGCTGGCATCGGGCAACAACGTTTTTGCGACGCTCCGGCAAACGGAACAATTGTTGGAATTGAAAGAAAGATATCCTAAACAACTCCATGTTGGTTATTTAGAACTGACAGATACAGAGAGTATTTATAATGCAGTGGCAGCAGCGCTGGCGGAAATGGGACGAATAGATGTTGCGGTGAGCAATGCCGGACTGGGTGTTTTCGGAGCGGTGGAGGAATTGGATGATCATGTCATCTCGAAGCAGATTGAAGTCAATTTGTTAGGATCAATCCGACTGATAAAAGCACTGATTCCGGTAATGCGCCAACAGCCTGAGGGGGGACATATTATACAGGTGTCTTCAGAAGGCGGTCAGATTGCTTATCCGGGCTTCAGCTTATATCATGCATCTAAATGGGGAATAGAGGGCTTCATCGAGTCGACCGCACAGGATGTACGGCCTTTTAATATTAGGTTTACAATTGCCGAACCGGGGCCAACGGGAACTAATTTTGGCAGTAGTTTGCTTATAGCGCCTGCTTTGGATGTATACCAAAACACACCGGTAAACGATCTACGCAAATTTATCGATGAGGGCTTTGGCGAACTGGACGATGTGCATGATGTTGCGCAAGCTATGATCGATTGTGCCGTCCATGCGCAACCTCCGTTTAGATTGCCCATCGGAAAAGTGGCCATACAACATGTTCAGGACGGATTACAAAAACGCTTAGACGCTGTGCGTAGCGCAATACAGTAAAAAAAACATTTACTTACTCATTCCTTAATGAATCAATCGGATTGGCTATTGCCGCTTTAATGGCTTGTGAACTCACAGTGAGTAAAGCCAGTATAAGCGCCCCCAATCCTGCGATGATAAATAAACCCCAACCGAGGGAAATACGGTACGTGTAAGCTTCCAGGAATTTATCCATCGCCCAATAGGCAATAGGAAAAGCTACCAAACAAGAAATGATGACTAACCAGGCAAATTCTTTGGACAGCAAGCGTGTAATTGAAAAAACCGACGCACCGAGTACTTTGCGGACTCCAATTTCTTTCGTCCGATTTTCGGCCATATAGGCGGCAAGTCCAAATAAACCCAGGCAGGAAATAAAGATGGTGAGAAAAGCAAATAAGGCTGCCATGGTGCCGGTTTGCTCGGATTCTTTGAATTTAGCGGCATAGGCTTTGTCTACAAAGTTGTAAGCGAAAGGATAATTGGGGTTGTAGCGCTTAAAAATGGCTTCTGTTTTAGCAAGCGCAGTAGCCGTAGATAAGGCAGGATTGAACTTGATATGCATGACATTAAACCATCCTTTCGCTCCTTCGATGACAGCGGGTTCCACGGGTTCATAGGGTGAACGCGAAATAAAATCGGCCACCACCCCCACTACGTGCCATTCAATACCATTATCTTTGATCAACTGGCCAATGGGGTCTTTGAAGCCCATAAGTCTTACGGCTGATTCATTTAAAAGGATGGCTGTGGAATCGGTAGGGTACTGCGTCAGGTCCATGTCCCTACCGGCCACTAAACGAAGACCGGCTGTTTTTACAATGTGCTCGTCAGCGCACATACGGTCGATAAGTGTTTTATCGTTTGGTGCTTTTCCCTGCCACCAAAATCCATTACTGTTACTCCAACTTTCGGTAATAGGAGAATTGGATCGCGTGACCGATACGGCTACACCTCCTTGGAGCAGCTCATTTTTGATCAGCTTGCTGTTCTTGGCGACCTCGCCCTCCTCCGAAATATAAACGACATTGTTTTTGTCATAACCATTTTCCCTGTCTTTTGCGTATTGGATTTGTTTATGAACAGCCAAGGTGCTTATAATAAGAATGATGGCAATGGTGAACTGAATAACTACCAGGATTTTACGAAGACTAAAAGTGGCTTTTTCTTGTTTAAAGGTGCCTTTTAACACCTTAACAGGCTGAAAGGAGGAAAGGAAAAATGCTGGGAAACTGCCGGCGAGCAAGCCTGTTATTAAAATAAAGCCTACGGCGTTTAACCAAAACTGGAAATGACCAAAATCAACAGCTAAACGCCTGCTGATTAAATTGCCGAAGGAGGGTAGGGCTAACCAGGTAATAAACAGGGCGATGATGCCGGAGATGGCGGCAATCAAAATGGATTCGCTTAAAAACTGGCCGATCAGCGACACGCGATAGGCGCCCGCTACTTTTCGGATGCCGACTTCCTTGGCCCGTTTCTCACTTCGGGCGGTGCTAATGTTCATGAAGTTAATGCAGGCAATTACTAAGATGAAAACGGCGATCAGCGTGAAGAGGTTGACCATATCAATGCGCCCGCCCACTATCTTTCCATTTTCAAATTTGGAGCGGAGCCACCAGTCGGGGAGTGCATGCAGCAGGACTTCCGTGTCTTCCTCCGGTCCATTATGCCGCTTGGTGATGTCCTTAATCTTCCTGTCCATTGCCTCTCTGCTGATGCCCGGATTTAATTCTACATAGGTTTGTACTGAGTTGTTGCTCCAATAGTCGTCGCTATAACCAATCTTTTCCATGTATTTCCAGGGAAGCAGGAACTCCGCATCGGTGAACCGGGTATTGCCGGGCATATCGGCTAACACACCAGAGACGGTTACCACATCTACACTATCTATTTTGAGCGTCTTCCCCAGTGCTTCTTCTTTGCCAAATAAGCGTTTAGCCAGGCTTTGGCTAATGACAATTTCGGTGGGGGTTTTTAAGATATGCTCTTTATCGCCTTCCAGCAACGGAAAATCGAACATGGAAAGGAAAGCGGAATCAACGAAGGCGCCTTGACCCTTTAGTTTCTTGTCGCCCACGGAGAACAGGAAACTGTTATCGGAGTAGCGGCTGTAATGGGCTATTTCCGGAAATTCCGCTTTGGCGGCCGGCCCTAAAGGCTTGGGCGTGTAGAACCACACCTGAAGTTTATCGCCCCAATTGGCTCGGTTTCCTACTAAAAAGAGTTGGTCTTTTTTATGGTGAAATAGGTCAAAACTCCGTTCGTTTTGTACCCAGGAAAGGATGAGCATGGCAGCTGCCATACCGATAGCCAAGCCAGTTATGTTCAAGATGGAATACCCTTTGTTTTTAAGCAGATTGCGCCAAGCAATTTTGATGTAGTTCTTTATCATACCGAGCCCTTTAATTGAATATTAGCTAAACATAATTGGAGCCATAATTTTATCGATTTGATTATTAGTGGTTTGTGCCTTTGGTTTTTAACAGCAAGTGTTCGTTTTCGAACAGTGATTGTTCATTGGCGCACAGCTTTCATCTCACTTTACCTTGATGCAAAGTGAGACAAACATCAAGGCTGTCCAGTTCTCGCTAAAAATTCGATTTCATACCCGCCGTTATGCGGAGCCGCCCCATATCTCTATCCTTTCCTTCGCTTTTTCGCATAACGTTTTTTTGGCCCTTCCAACCGAATTTTCTTTACGCTCACCCTGGAAGGCCGTCCTTCCCTAGGCGCTACAGCCCCTTTGCATTGACGTTCTGAAATGCTTAAATGGCCTTGGAGGATACTGAAGCAACGAGCAGCGACATCAAAATAAAAAAAATGTTCTTTTAAACAGGTTCCTAGCCATTGATAAATTAGGCAACGAAGAAACTTTTTACCATATGGTAAGCGGATTCCCCATAATAAGTTCGAAATTTAAAGTATGAAAGAGTTTATCAACTACGTATTACAGTTTGGAAATTTGAACAAACAGCAAATCGATTTCATTCTGAGCAAAGCGGAAACGTTGGAACTTCATAAGGATGACTATTTTTCGGAAGCTGGAAAGATTCCCAAACACGTTGGGTTTATTCTTGAAGGGATCGTTCGTTTCTGCTATTATAACAACAAAGGCGAAGAGATCACACACTCATTCGTAGACGAGAACAATTTTGTTTCTGACCAACAAAAGTTTGAGGCACAAGTGGTGGCCTCCGATTATGTACAGGCCGTTACCCCTTGCAAAATGCTCGTTTTTTCAAAGAAAAGTTGGGACGAGATCGGCAATACGATTGTTGGCTGGGACGCTATTATAACTCAGATTACAAAAAATTGTTTGTTAAAAGCGATTGAAAGACGGAGTCCCCTTGTTTCTGAGGATGCAACTACGCGCTATTTATCGTTCATTGAACAATTTCCCGGTCTTGTTAACCGTGTGCCGCTTTCTCATGTCGCTTCTTATCTGGGGATCACGCAACAATCCTTGAGCCGAATACGAAGAAATATCCGTTGAGCGCGCTTTTTACCAAATGGTAAATGCTTCCTCTTTTTTGATACCGACCTTTGTATCATTAATTTAAATGAATAGCAATGAGCAAAAAAGTTGTATTAATTACAGGAACAAATAGTGGGTTTGGATGGCTTACAGCGAATAGCGTAGTCGCTTTGGGGCATAAAGTATATGCCACCATGAGAGACACCCAAGGAAAGAATGCAGATAAGGCAAATGCGCTATCACAGGTAGCCAATATCACCGTTTTGGATGTTACGCTAACAGATGAAACCAGTGTTAAGCATGCTTTTGACACTGTGATAGCGAAGGAAGGTACCATCGATGTATTGGTAAATAATGCGGGTGTTGCCCTATTCGGGGTGGCTGAAAGTGCTACTACGGCCGATGTGCAACGAGTTTTTGATGTGAATGTGATCGCTCCCTGGAGATTAATGAAATTGGCCTTGCCTTTTATGCGTAAACAGTCGGAAGGTTTGATCATCAACGTCTCGAGTGGGTGGGGTCGGTTCTCGCCCCCTTTTTCAGCGGTGTATGGTGCGTCAAAATTCGCTTTGGAAGGTTTAAGCGAAGGCTTGCATTATGAGGCACGACCTTTAGGGGTAGATGTGGCAATTATTCAACCGGGGGCTTTCCCAACGGAGATGTCTCAAAAGATTCAAGCTGGATCTGACACATCGGTTGTTGACGATTATAAATTGATAGCGGAAGTTCCGGAAAAAATGTTCAATGCCCTTAGTCAGATGTTTGAGACTGTAAAACCGGATCCTCAAAACATTGCAGATGCCGTGGTAAAGCTAATGAATTTACCAAAAGGACAACGCCCGTTAAGAACCGTGGTTGACCCATCTACGGGAGAGATTGTCAAAACGGCTAATGAAGCCGTTCAGGGTGAATACGACCGAGTACTAACAGCATTTGGAATGAAAGACTTGTTGAGTTCGTAGCTATAAGAGGTGATGTTTGCGGCGAGTATTGCCGCAATCCATCACAGAGATCAATTGGGCTGCAAACGAGAATACGACTTGATGCCTAATTCTCCTAGTAGCGTTGTTTATCAGTATAAATTTATGTAAATTTGGAAGACAATAACGGCTTTAGAAATGAAAACGGCATTACAAATAGATATCACTTTTGAGCAGATACTTTCCATGGTTAAGCAGTTGCCCAAGCAACAGAAGATAAAGCTGAGCAAGGAATTGGAAAAAGAAGTTATAGATTCAAAGCTCCAACAGTTGTTGACTACCTTTAAAACAAACGAGTTGGATGCAAAAACAATTGCGGCAGAAGTAGAAAGCGTAAGGCAAGAAATATATGATAAACAAAAGCGTTAAAGTAATTTTTGACACGAATGTTTGGATTAGTTTCTTAATAGGAAAGCAGCTCTCCAAAATAAAAAAATATATTGTTGACGGCCGTATTAAGATTATAATTACAGAGCAGTTATTGACGGAGATAAAAATTGTAACAGCCCGTGAAAAACTTAAAAAATATTTTCCGAAAGGAAGTGTGAAGGAACTAATTGTTTTGTTGGAAACAATTGGTGAAAACGTTGAGATAAAATCAACTCATTTAATTAGCAGAGACCCCAAAGACAATTTTCTATTAGATTTAATAGATTTTTCCAAAGCTGATTTTTTAGTCACGGGAGATAAAGATCTCTTAGAACATAATCCGTTTAAAACAGCCCAAATACTAACGCCAACAGCCTTTGAAAGTAAACTGAGTAAATAGAATCTTACAAAACAATTACTGCTTCACCTAAACTTTTTCCTGTCTCATGCCTTTGAGAATACGTGCGCGGTGTTGAAGTCCCCATTCGGCAATGGTTTGCGTCAATTGCTTTAATGATTTTCCGTACTCTGTAATCTTATAGGCTACCGAGACAGGAGAAGTGGCCAATACATTTCGTTCAATCAATCCGTTTACTTCAAGCTCCTTCAGCTCCCGACTTAACATCTTACCGGAGATGCCCTGAACTTTCTTCAGTAATTCGGAATAGCGCATGGGTTGGTAACACAGGCAGGCGATAATAAGCACCTTCCACTTTCCACCTAAGATTTCCATGGTGTCATTTATAGCCAATACGGTTTGGCTACAGTCTTCGATTAATATACTTTCTGATTTCATTTTTGTCCCTTGGTTACCCAAATGTCACTGTTACTTTTTGTCACTTAGTGGCAAATTTAAACAATTCTGCTTTACCTTTGCATCGCAAAACATAAAAATTTATACAATGGAACTTATTAATCATTTAAAATGGCGTTACGCCACCAAAAAATATAGTACAGAAAAAGTTAGCGAGGAAAAGATCAACCAAATTTTAGAAGCCATCAACCTAACCGCTTCTTCATGCGGAATACAGCCCTATCGGGTTTTGGTAGTTTCTAATCCGGAGATAAGGGCCAAATTGGGCGCAGGTTCGTTTAACGGACAGATTGTAAATTCTTCTCATTTATTGGTGTTTGCGGCTTTCAACGAGATATCCACAACATATATTGAAGAATATATAAAAATGGCCGAAAAGCAACGGAATTTGCCGGAAGGTGGGATGGCTAATTTTACAGAAAAACTAGTTAACTATTTCAGTGCAAATACAGCGGAAGCAAATGCCATCTGGGCTAGTAAACAGGCTTATATTGGCTTGGGTACTGCCTTGCTGGCGGCTGCGGAATTGAAGATAGATTCTACGCCCATGGAGGGTTTTGATGCTGCCCAATTTGATGAGGTTTTAGGGCTAAAGGAGAAGGGATTGCATACGGCGGTGATCCTTTCGTTGGGCTATCGGGATGCGGAAAATGATTACCTGGTTGATATGCCAAAAGTAAGGTTGCCCATAGAAGAATTCTCTGCTTTTGTAGCATAAACGATTTAATCTGGCTGTAGGTGCGCTTGCTATTGCTGCGCAACACTTCCATGAGCTGGAAATTGACAAGTTGGCTTAAAAGATCAGGGACGGCCTTCTTAGCCAACCACGGGAAGATCCTTATAACGCCATTCACTCGGGGAGTAGTTTACCGGCAGTTGCTGTAGATGCTTGATGCGAATCTTTTTTCTGTGCTGTTTGATATGTGTAAAGAGGAGGTGACTGTCATAGGTGACTTCGAAAGGTTGTGACAGGTTAACCGGTTCGGTTGTTTCGCCAAGAATAACGTACTCCAATTTTCCTTCCGAAGTGAACCGCTTAATGATGACTTTGTCGCCAGTAGTGGCTTGTATACTGAACCATGCTCCATCACCCACGCCTCCAAGATACTGTGCCTCTTTAGGCACAGTAATGGGTCTTGAGGGTACGTTCATGCGGCCAACCGAGTGGTCGGCGGGTAAAAGACGGGCTTTTCTTTGGCTTACATTCTCTCCTAGCTTTTTCAGTAAAAAACGAACGGACTGCCAGCGGTTCATCTTAAAATGTTTTAAGCCCTCATGGGGTGTAAATGAGTAGATCATTCTATCCGGCACTACATTAACTAAATTACTGATGGGACTTGCTTTAATTGTTTCAGGGAAATTGATACTATGTCGCCAGCTGTAGCGCTTGGAACACCGAGCAAGCATGCGGACAATAAATCGTGAACAATTATTGTTGTTGCGGGCGATGGCACCGTAAGGATATGCACCTTGAAGTACACAATCGTCTCCGTAAGCTTTGGCGCGTTCGAAATTAATATCACGAGCAATAGCGAAATAAAGAATACCTTCTCCATACATAGCAGGTTTCAATGCTTCAAACTGCGTTGCGATTTCTTCAAGGTTGACAATATAACAACCTTCAAATTTCGCCTTAATCGAAATCGCTAGGCGAGGGTCTGAAAATTTAGAACGAGCTCGACCATATTGCCGGGGCGTGATATATCTTCCGAAGTCATAGAAGAGCATTTCGCCGGTTTCTCGTTTAATGATAACAATACCGGTATGACCTACTTTAAAATTCAAGTTTTTTACGATGCCAATTTTCTTTAAAAACAACATCCACTTTTCGTCTCCGCGGATAGTGGTATCCGGCCATGTTAAAATAAGGGCCATATCATTGTAGGTGATCGTTGACTGCATGATATTCTCTTTTTATGTTAGACTTTAAAGGAAGATGAAGTTTCGGTAACCCCTATGCGGTGAATGTTTGATAAATAGATTTAATTTCGTGCCCCAACGGAAGAAACGGCTTAATTCTTTTTGGTCCAAGTGCTCAAAATGGAAAATTTTATGTGGAAATGGAATCGCATTGGTATAGACACCATTTTTGGAAAAAACCAGCATAATTTTTTTGTGAAGCTTTTTCGTTAGGCCAACATGTTCGTATACTGCCTGCCCGCGTTCGAAGAATGATGCTGTTGGATAATCTCGAAAGGTCAGCAAAACGATATAGTCACAGCATGTTAGCATGTTTTGATAATTGATTTCATTGCCTAAACTGGTACGGCTATACACTTCGTGTCCATTGTTCCAAAAAAACGCTGCAAGATGGTCGAGTAACATTTGTTCTTCTTGTCCGTTATCTCCAACTAATAAATATTTCATCTGTTTATTTTTTGTTTTTAGTTGTCAGATGGAGCCTTTGATGATTAAAATAATCATTGCCCTGTGTGCTTAATGATTATTTTTAATCATGTCGGGTTCATATGTAAATGACTTCTCTTTTAAAGGCCATACCTGCCTACCGGCAGGCAGGTGGAATATCCGGATTATTTTGTGTTTGTCTTTGGTAATCATGGATATTTCATTATCAAAAATGTTTTATGCTAAAGATTTTTAGCCGCTGCTATCTGGAATGCTATAAATTTAATGGTGGGTATCAGCTAGATGGCGATCCTTTCCATCGCTTGTGTGTCCATAACCAACCATAGGGTTCTTCTTTGATGTTTTCGGTTAAGAGGCTTACATATTTTTGGGTTATCTCGCCCTCTCGCGTAGCTGAAGCTTCGGAACAGATTGGTAAACAGGTTATTTTGTAATACCCTTTAGATAGCTGTGTAATATGTAAGTAGATGACGGCCGATCGACTCGTGCGTGCCAATTTCTCCATGCCTGAAAAGACGTATGTGTCCTGGTGTAAGAAAGTGAACCTGAATTTTTCTTCTTTTATCGGCGGACATTGGTCGGCAAGGAACAGATAGACGGCCGGACCTGAACTTTTAGCTAGTATTTGGCGTACAATCGCTTTATCAGGTAATAACTTCATGCCAAAACGAGACCGGAATCTAATCATCAGCTTATTCATCGTGGTTGAGCGAAGGGGTTTGTAAACGGCATATATGTCGTATTGCATCTTAAAAGGCATAAAATTTAGCATCTCCCAATTTCCGCAATGGCCTAGGCAAGCAATAACGTCTCGTCCGGAGGCTATGTACTGATCAATTAATTCTTGATTCTCAAATACAATTTTCTTGTCAAGCACTTCAGCCGAAACGGAAATGCTTTTGATGATTTCGGCAAAATAGGCGGTAAAGCAAGTGTAGAACTTTTTTACAATTGCATGGACTTCTCCGTATCGCTTATCCGGAAAGGCACGTGCTATATTCTGGATAACGACTTCTTTTCTGTAACCGATGATATAATAAGCAAGAAAATAAGTGATGGAACCCAATGCATATAGAAAGGTCATCGGTAGCAGGCTTATTATGTATAGGCCGGCATAAGCACTTCTATAAGCAAGTTGTTTTAGTATCTGCTTCGGGTTCATATTTAGAGTTTCATCTTTAAGCCAACGGATGCATAAGGGGAAACAGAAAAAAAGTAATCATTATCGGATGCAAATACACCCTTCAAGGTTCTGTCGCTGTACGCAGCCGGACGG
Source organism: Olivibacter sp. SA151 (assembly GCF_054130995.1). Classification (NCBI taxonomy): domain Bacteria; kingdom Pseudomonadati; phylum Bacteroidota; class Sphingobacteriia; order Sphingobacteriales; family Sphingobacteriaceae; genus Olivibacter; species Olivibacter sp. SA151. Next base: position 2,351,480 of record NZ_CP096391.1, read on the forward strand.
TATAGGTTTAGTCCCACCATACCGGTCATGGTTAACCCGGTTTTACCGAGCTTGAGCTCGGGACGAAAGCCTGTAACGATATACTGGTGTGAGAAGATCACGTCTTTGCCGTCTTTTTTCAGCAAGGCGACCTGCCCGTTCATTTCAATGGCATAAGATAGTTTGAACCGATCGTTGAAATCGTAACCTGCCGATAATTCAAGGCCTTCGATTACTTCTACATTGACATCGTATTTTCCGTGAAGCTTCCATTTAACATAAACCGCCGGAAATATCATGGGGTACCCTAAAGAGCTATTGATCGATACGCCACCGCCTATATCCAGATTCGGTTTCAGGTGTCGGATAAAAACAAGGCCCCCACTTCCCAGCACATTTTTAAATGTCAGCTTGGAGAAATCGGTAGTGGGAGCAAATATACCGGCTCCTAGGCTGGCCCGCATCGACCATCGGTCATTTAACGGACGTAGATGGTAAACCCCAAGTTGTATATTCATGATTTCGGAAACCATTTCATCTGAAAAATTTCGGTTTTTCAAAGAGACGTATGATCCGCCAAGGCCAATCCCCCAAGCTGTGGGACGATTCTTTTCATTCATTTTCATGGATAAGGGAATGTTGACGGCTCCTTGGTAAACCATGGCGGAACCTTTGCTATTACCGATTTTTTCTCGTGGTTTTTCACCCGGAGGCAGATAATAATAGCCCGAATTTCCAATATACTCGGTTCTGAAAGACACTTGTTGCGCGTTGCCTTCGAGATAGAGTAGTATGGCTAACGTTGTTAAGCAGAATGATATGAACTTCATATGATTTTTAAATTTTTATTTGCATTTATTTATTATATAGGAAGCAAAAGAAGGGTGAATGAAGTGATGTCGAAAGCAATAGATGGCAGACTTCAGCATCTGGTGGATGAAGTGTAGTATGAACCGGATAAAATGAATTCGAAAAAAGCCATTGCGTACAGAAATTCAGGTGTATTAAATTGCACGGCATAACCTATTTTTAAATAACCGGCTTGACCCTTGTTGTTTGTTTTCATCGCTTGCTTCCTATAATTAATGTCTTGTATAACGCTAAGACAATTATGAAATGGAAGACCCTACGTTTATTTGCTGTTTTCTTTAGGGGCATATATTTACACTGCTGTACGCAACCTGTTCTATGGCTTGGCTTTTTTAGAATTTATAGGCTATTCCGATGGCTGCACGTTGGTTTTTCATGGAGCCTCCCTGGGCTTTATGCAGGTCGGCCAACCCGTATTGATAACTGGCATTTATTTGCCAGTTTTTATCAAACTGGTATCCTATAATGCCGCCGACACCATAATCGAAACGTTTTAGGGCAGGTCTTCCTGTCTCCCCATTCGTTTTGAACAGGTTCACGCCACCGGCTTTTGCCAGGACGCCATAACCGACATAAGGGCCTACGCCTATAAAGGCTTTCCCACTGCCTAGCTGCCCTTGAACCATTCCATAGAGCGGAATTTCTACACCAACGGATTTGAACTTGGTAGTTGATTGAGTTGATTTGGATTCTAGGTTCGAGATGTCATAATACACATCAATCCCGGATTGCAAGGCAAAATTTGTACTCAGATCGTATTTAACGAAACCGCCAAAGGAACCGCCTATTTTCCTTTTACTTTTAAAGTTTTTCATATCACCACCTAAGCGGTAATTAGATAGATTGGGTCCGGTTTTAATACCGAATGATACAGGTTTGTCCTGAGCTGACATTTGTAGGGAAAGAAATAGGGCGCCGGCTGCTAGGAAAAATGTGATTGCGTTCTTGTTCATCGTTCTAAAATTTAATTTTGTTTTTAATGTTGAACAAAAGAACGATGGATGATCCGCTATTGAAAGGTGCAAGCGACAGACCTAAGAATTTGCCCTATGAACTACAGAATGGAAGGGATGAAGTTTTCCGTGTTTGGAGCTATTCCACGATCCCGTCCATCCATCGCAGAAAGTCGGGGACGCGTACACGACTGACTAGCACCTCATGTGGACATGCGGGTACAAAGGAAAGTTTCAGTCGGCTGTTAAAATATTTGTTAACACTTTCAATAGCTTTTACGTTCGCAATGCAGTTACGTGATACGCGGAAAAACAAACGGCTGTCAACTTGCTGTTCTAGCTGATCTAAAGTATAATTAATAATATACCGTTTATCGTGAAGGGTGTGGAGAAAAACGACGCCGTCTTCACTATAAAAATGCGCGATATCAGTGGTTTCTATGTAGTGATAATTTTCTCCCTTCGATATCAGGAAACGATTTTTGGTTTTAACCGGTAGGATTTGCTCAAAACGCTTGGGGTCGGTTATATAGTGGTGGTTATGAAAGATGTTTTCGAATTTGATTAAGGCCGCTTCTAACTCCTTCTCATCAAAAGGTTTTAACAGGTAATCGATGCTGTTCAGCTTAAAGGCTTTGATGGCATGTTCATCGTAAGCGGTGGTAAATATGACAGGCGTGTTGACCTTTACATGGTTGAATATTTCGAAGCAATTGCCATCGGCCAGACGGATATCCATCAAAATTAAATCGACAGAAGATGCTTTCAGGAAACCAATGGTATCGATAACTGTTTTGGTTTGCTTCTCCAGGAGATAACCGGAGCGTAGTTTCGCCATCATCCGTTTTAATTCTTCGTATGCAAATCGTTCGTCTTCTACTATTAGGTATTTCATTGTTGGATATAAGGGATTTTTACAATAAATAGATCGCCGGTATGCGTCACGACGACGTCTTTGGCATACAGCTTATATTGCTTGGTAATGTACTTGAGTCCTATACCGCCTTTATCCACATCGCTAGACGGTTGAATGTTATTTTCAATCGTAATATAATCAGGGTCGACCGTAATTTTTATGTGCAACAGTGATTCTTCGGTTGCGATATTATGCTTAAAAGCATTCTCTATCAGCAGTTGCAAAGTGAGCGGAATAATTTTGTTCTTTTCACAGTCCGCTATTTTATCTACCGTAAAAGTGAACGAGTTTTCGAACCGCATCCGCATAAGGAAAAGATACGAATCCAAGGCATCTAATTCTTCCGCTACCGAAACAACCGGCTGCCGGGTAAGAGAAAGTACATACCGATAGGTCTTGGAGAGGGCTTTGGTGAATTTATTGGCATTGTCGGGATTGATATAGATTAATGAAGAAAGTACATTCAACGAATTGAAGAGGAAGTGTGGGTTTATCTGTGACCTTAAGGTTTCGTGCTGGAATAACAGCACTTTGCGCTTGGCTGTTTCGGAGTCGGCTATAGCTTTTTGTTCCGACTGGAAATAATAGATTAATTCAAATACCAACAGAATCGGGATATTGGTTGTCATGGCAAATGCAAATTTCACCAGGAAGGGGGGAAGACCTTCCTCAGGTATATGAAATACGTCGTAGATCATGTAATTAAACATCCACAGAATGACCAAACAGATCAATGTGATGCCTATAAGGCCCGCCACAATACGATAAAATATATTTTTGGAATAAGGTAGATATTTATTTAAAAGTAGCAGTAAGCCATAATCAGCAAAACACATGATGAAGATAACGATATAATGTGCTGATAACTGTATGTGGAAATTAGCCCATAAATCTTCCTTCATGAGAATAATGCTGAAAAGCATTTGACACAAAGCATAAATCAGTGTGGAGAAGAAAAAAATGAACAGTTTTTTTATATTTATTCTTTTCACCCGAGGCATGCTCAAAAATAAAGTTTCCAGCGAAGATTTATTACTAAATCTACTCCTTTTCTGATGAACTTCATTTTTTAAGGGATGAATTTAACTGGTTATGTTCTTTTTGTGAATATTTTTTTCTGAATGGGTATCATTGGTAGCCACTTAAGGTCAGTTAATTTTTACAACATATGCAAGAAACTGAACGTTATTTTAACGCGAGCGGCGGCGGGGTCGGCCGTCGTGCAAATTATTGAGGAGCGCTTGTTGCCTTAATACTTGCTCGAAATTCAAGAGGCGTTAGTTTTGTGCGTTTTTTGAACAGCTTACTAAAGGATTGTGGATGTTCAAAACCCAAGCCATAGGCAATCTCGCTTACGGAAGCCGATGTGGTCGATAATTTTTCTTTAGCCATTTCAATGACTTTATCCTGTATATGTTGGCGAGTGTTTTGTCCGGTAATATGCCGCAACATCGTGCTGAGGTAATCTGGTGTGATATGAAGTTTTTCACTGATATAGGACACCGTTGGCAAGCCCTGCCGAGTCAGTAGCTCGCTGCTACAATAGTCCACTAGAATTTTTTCAAAACGGGTGAGAATTTCGTGGCTGTTTTTTTCACGGGTGAGGAACTGTCTTTTATAGAATCGTTGTGAATAGTTCAATAACAACCCGATCTGTGAGATGATAATGCCTTTGCTAAATTCGTCCATATTTGAAGCGTATTCATGTTGTATATTCGCAAAAATTTGAGCAATAATCGTTTCTTCTTTTTCTGATAGGAAAAGTGCTTCATTAATCGCGTAATTGAAAAAATCGTATTGCCTTAATTTTTGCGATAGCTCGGTATTCCATAGGAAATCAGGATGGATAAGTAAAATCCATCCTGATGGTTTATTCTTCAACTGTTGTTCGTCAATCGTAATATCCAGTACCTGATTAGGAGCAAAAAAAGACATGAGTCCTTCATCAAAGTCATAATCCTGCCGTCCGTACTGCCATTTACCGATAACATTCTTTTTAAAGGCAATGGAATAAAATCCCTGCGTAAAATGCAATAGCATTTCATCGTGGTACATTTGACCGTAGTCTACCAAGCTGATCAGGGGATGCTCCGGCTTGGACAACCGATTTCGCTGATGAAATTCGCTAATTGTTTTAATATGCGTGAATGTTTTCATTACCCAAAAATACGAAGAAATTAAAGATTCATTCCACCGGATATTTCAATACGTTGTGCATTGATCCAGTACGCTTCATCGGTACATAAAAAGGCAACCACAGCACCAATATCGGTGGGTAAACCAACGCGTCCTAATGCTGTATCGGCAGCCAGTGCTTTGTTAAGGGTTGAATTATCTCGCACTGCGCCGCCCATAATGTCGGTTTCAATGGCACCTGGTGCTACCACATTGGCACGAATTTTACGGGCACCCAGTTCTTTTGCCTGATATTTGGTTAGTACCTCCAAACCGCCCTTCATTGCTGCGTAGGTTGCAAATCCAGGGGTTGTAAAGCGGGTAAGCCCACTGGAAATGTTAATAATGCCACCGCCATTGTTCATAATCTTTAAGGCATGTTGTGTAAGAAAGAATGGTGCCATTAAATGGATGTGTATCATGTCTTTAAACTCGCTGATGCTCGCGGTCTCAAAGGGTGCGGGTGCAATTTGTCCGGCGTTGTGTACGAGATAATCAATAGTCGAAGCCTGAAAACGGTTGTTTAATGCCGGCAGTAGTTTATCCGAAAAGAAGGGTTCGTAATTTTCATAGATGCTCACATCTAAAGGTAAGGCCAATGCTTTCTGTCCTATTTTTTCAATTTCAGATACCACACTGTCAGCAGCAGTTTGGTTAGATTGATAAGTTATCACTACATCTAATCCTTTTTTGGCGATATTGATGGCCATATCTCTTCCCAAGCCACGACTTCCGCCGGTAACCAATGCAATTTTATTTGTACTCATGATTTTAATTTTTTCTTGATACAAATTTCAGGATGTAATGAATTTGATTTGTAGCCCAACCCCGACACTTTGTAGCCCAATCAGTATTGCAGGCGTTGGCCTGCATCAGCACGTAACTGAACAGGATGGGAACACTGCTAAAGTTTAATTCGATAAACATTTACAATAGAATATTTATAATTTTAAAGCATGAAGCTTCTACATACAAAAGACGGGGTTGCCTTTGTACGTCACCGCGCATTTGCGCATCGATTCTTACTACCTATTGGTGAATATGTAAATTGGAAGCTCCAGCATGAATGGGATGATTACAACGAGCTTTACCATGCCGTAAACTTTATCGAACAGTTAAGTGCCATTGATGGCCTTTGGCTTGAACCACATACCTTGGAGAAAGAGGGCAAGCTGATGGGCGTTCTTTTCATCGTTGGCGGGATGTTGGAAAAGCTGGGAGACGCAAAAAAACTCGACGAGGGAACCCTGCTGCTGAAATATTTTCATATTGTGAGCAAGGGGAATGGTTATGGATCTTATTGGTTGCAGCGTGTTATCGTGCCCCACTATCGGGAACGTGGCTTTCGTGCGATCGCTATTAGTAGTAGTCACCCAAAATCGTTCAATTTTTATAGTAAACTTGCGCAAGAAACAGCAAGTTATTACAAAGCGAGTGATAATGGGATTTATCAGCGGCCGTGCAAATCATTTAAGCTGAGTTTATTACCTTAATACTTGTCCGAATTCAGGTGGGCCGAGTGATTAGTAAAAAAGGTGTTTATTGCATGTTTGTAACATTACTCCCTGCGTTGAGTAGCGATATGTTCATCTCGTATCATAGTAAAACGCCTTTCCTAAAGGCATTAGGCGTATAACCTGTGTTCTTTTTAAAGAAAAAATTAAAATTAGGTTGATCAGAAAAACCCACCGCGTAGCTTATTTGATCCAAGGTCCAGGTAGTTTGTATTAAAAGCGCTTTGCATTCATCCAAAAGTCTTCCCTTAATATGCGTACTTACATTCTGCCCGGTTCGTTTTTTAAGAATCCGGTTTAAATAATTGGGATGCAGATTGAGGGAGAATGCAAATTCCTGTGCAGTTCGGAGCCGGATAGGGTTTTCATAGTTAATTTGAGAGACTTCTTCTTCCAGTAAACCAAAAAAGCGATGAATATGGTCGTACTCTTCATCTGTTCGTTGCGGAACAAGGTAATTGGATTTTCGGGCACTTTCAATCATCAGTAGTTGTATATAGGCCTGAATAGCATCATATCCCAATTCATTACCTTGCTCTTGATACATGCTTTCCCAAAGGCGGTTAAAACCGGGAAGGTCTCTGTCTTCTATCCGGATGACTGATTTTGATTTATCTTTAAATAAGTTCAGTCGCTCTAATGTTGCTTTCAACATGGGGTGGTGATTGATAAAATCCCTTTTGAAAAGCAGGTAATATCCGGCCGATTCTCCTGAAGTCTTCTGCCAGGAGATAATATCATTGGGATGAATAAAAAGTAGAGTCGGCGTATCGATTAAATACTTGTTGAGCCCTAAGGTGAAAACTCCTTTTCCGCCGGCGATCATCAGAATTTTATAGAAGTCTCGTCGATTAGCGGAGAGGTAATTACGGCAGTCTTCAATCTCACGATTGAACACTTTGATGGGGGGACGGTCGTGGGCTTCCCGATATATAGGTGTAAGTTCCGGGAAATCACGAAGCCGATCTATCGCTTTGTGGTCCATGCTCATTTTCATAGACGTGGTTAGTTTTCGTTCCATAAAGTTATCAAAAATCTTAAAATTTTTGGTCAGGTTTGATTTTCATAAAATCCGGCTTTTTTTTCCTATAAGAATCCTTCCCGATCTGCTGCAACTTTGTCTTAACAAAACGAAATAAAAACATAACAACTAAAAAGCAATAGTATGGAAATCAATCTCAATGAATCAAGACAGGTTGTGCAGCAAGCTAGGGCAAAGGCTATACAACTCAATGTAAATGTAAATATTGCGATACTGGATACGGCCGGACATCTTAAGACTTTTGAAAGGATGGATGACGCCTTCTTAGGATCCATGGACATTGCCATCAAGAAAGCGAAAACGGCCAGCCTTTTTAGAACCAGTAGCGAAAACGTTGGCGAATACCTAAAACCTGAAGCAGGAACCTACGGCATGGTAAACACCAACAATGGTCTGGTGGGATTTGCCGGCGGACTTCCGATTCTGAAGGATAAAGAGATCATCGGCTACATCGGTGTATCAGGCGGAGCCGTTTCGGAAGACTTACAGATTGCAACCGCGGGAGCGGAAATTTTTAACCAAAATTAATTAGAACACTAATAAACATTTCATTACCAATTTTAAAACGATAAAAAAATGGAAACTAAAACAATTTTAATTACAGGAGCAGGTTCAGGATTCGGAAAAGGAGCTGCATTAGGAATGGCTAAAAACGGACACAACATCATTGCAACGGTACACGTATCATCACAAGTAACCCCGCTTCGCGAAGAAGTTGCTGCCTTAGGTTTGTCTGATAAAATCCGCGTGGAACGCTTGGACCTTACCGATGAGTATGATATCAAACAAGCCTTAAAATGGGACTTTGATATTCTTTGGAACAATGCCGGAATGGGGGAGGCGGGGCCCGTTTGGGAGATTCCGGTAGATCTGGTACGGAAAAACTTTGAAGTGAATGTTTTTCTCCCGCTGATTCTTACGCAAGGGGTGGTGCAGCGATGGGTGCGAGAAGGCAAAAAAGGAAAAGTGGTATTCACCTCGTCGATGGGAGGTTTGTTTACACCTGCTAACTGGGGCACCTATGTTTCTACCAAACACGCGCTGGAATCTTTGGCAGAAGCCTTGCAGCAAGAGCTTGCAGGGTATGGTATCAAGGTACAGACCATTAACCCCGGTGCTTATTATACGGGATATAACGAAACCATGGCTGATAATCCGTTCCGTTGGTTGGATGATGAAGTCAACTTTACGAAAAGAGCAGACCTTCGCAAAGGTTTTGATGATTTCTTTGCTACACCGGAAGGAAAAATGGATCCGAAAGAAATGATAGATCGCATGATTGAAATCGTGCCGGCTGATGAAGGGAAATTCAGAAATGTAGTTCCTAAAGTGATTGAAGATATGCTCAAAGATCATCAATTGAAAGCTTGGGAGAATCGCATTTGATTTTAAAGGAAAACAAGCCTTAACCAGCGTTGAGGCTTGTTTCGATCAACTAACTAAAAGTATAATACTAATGAAACTATTATTAATTTCTCTTTTTATGATTTCATTTTCGATAGCGTCAGCTCAAAATTACAGCGAAGCGGAATTGGCCAATAAAGAAATTATTACAAACGCTTTTCACGACTGGCAGGAGGGGACGGGTAATTTTTTCGATTTATTGACGGACGATTTGCATTGGGAAATAACGGGGTCTACACCTTACTCAAGGGTCTATAACTCCAAAAAGGAATTTTTGGATCAGGTGATTATTCCGATCAACAAGAAATTGAAGGTAAAAATCAAACCAACGGTGCGCAATATTTTCGTTGATGGGGATATGGTGATTGCACTTTGGGATGGTGAAGCGACGGCGCTGGACGGAAAACCTTATCGTAGCTCGTATTCATGGTATATGAAGATGAAAGATGGCAAAATAACCGAGGTAGTTGCTTTTCTTGACGGGATTGAATTTAGTGATATCATGGAGCGGATACCTGTTGAAGAATAAAAACCTCAATTGTCATGACTTCTTCATATAACACCTAATTAGACCGATTAGTCTAATTAGGTGTTATCTTTGTGGACCAAATGGTTCAATATATGAAAAAATTAGAAAATAAAGTTGCGCTGGTTACAGGCGCTTCAAAAGGGATCGGCGCCGCTATTGCCAAAAAGTTGGCAACAGAAGGTGCTGCGGTGGTGGTTAATTATGGTGCTGCGCAAGCGGATGCAGAAAAGGTAGTTGCCGAAATTGTAAACAATGGAGGTAAAGCGATTGCCATTCAAGCGGATGTAGCCAAGGCAGCGGATGTGGACCGTCTCTTTGCGGAAGCGCTTAGCCGGTACGGCAGCTTGGATGTGTTGGTAAACAATGCAGGGATCTATGAGTGGGCTCCCATTGAAGCGTTTACAGAAGAAAGTTTTCACCGTCAGTTTAATATCAATGTATTGGGGCTAATTTTAGCATCGAAAATTGCCGTGAATAGTTTTGGAGAAAAAGGAGGGAGCATCATCAATATTGGTTCGGTCGTATCGAGCGCTACACCTGCCGGCAGTGCCGTGTATACCGCGACTAAAAGTGCCGTTGATGGAATTACTCGTGTGTTGTCAAAAGAATTGGGCCCTCGAAATATCCGCGTAAACTCGATCAATCCAGGGGTGGTGGCTACGGAAGGTTCACGCGCTGCCGGTTTTGTGGGAAGCGAATTTGCAGAGGCCATGGCGAATGAGACACCGCTGCGTCGTATTGGTGAGCCTGATGACATTGCGGCCGTGGCGGCGTTTTTGGCATCTGACGATTCAAAATGGTTAACCGGAGAGCTTATCCTGGCGAGTGGTGGCTTGCGGTAATGTTTTTTCTATTAAAATCAATAGCTTTGCCTCTGTTGGGCAAGGCTATTTTTTATGAGAACAAAAGACTTTGATGAGAACGAGATATTAAAGAAAGCGATTTCTATTTTTTGGGAGAAAGGTTATCATGCGACTTCCCTGTATGATTTAATAGAAGGCCTCGGCATCGGGCGGTCAAGTATTTACCATGCCTTCGGCGACAAACATAAGCTGTTTGTAAAAGCGCTTGAGCGATATCAGGAGGAAGCCACCGCACGTATTGAAGCCGCCCTGAGCGATGCATCCTCCGTTAAAGAGGGAATTAAGGCACTCTTGCGTATCGGTGTTGTGGATAGGCTAGACAGTGCATGCCCTAAAGGATGTTTTAAGGTGAATACGGAGGTAGAGCTTGCTACCCATGATGAATTGATCAGGAAGGTGCTGCGCGAGGATGAACGGCTAATTGAAGAGGCACTGATCAAAGCGATTAAAAAAGGACAGGCTGACAGGCAGATCAACGCTTCCAAAGATCCAAAGGTACTTGCGCATTTTTTATGTAACACCATCACGGGGTTGCGCGTGTATTCCAAAGTTCGGAGCGATCGTTCATTTTTCGAAGGCGTCATCGAAACGGCCTTGTCGGTGTTGGATTAACTATGTATATCTGTTCGCAAGCGTACACCTAGGTGTTCGTAATCGCACATTGATTAGCGGGGAAAGGGGCCGCTGGATGTCTTTTATCAACAAATAAGTAATTTGGCAGCTTTATTGAAGGTGATGGTTACACCCGATAATCTGCATACGATGTTAAAAAATTATCTCAAGGTAGCTTGGCGAAATCTGGTTAGAAACAAGGTACATGCCGTGATCAATATTTTTGGTCTGGCATTCGGTATGACCATTAGTATCTTGATTGCTTTATGGATTTGGGATGAGGTGTCATTTAACAAGCGCTTCAAAGATAATGAGCGTATTGTCAAGGTATTACACCATTCTTCCGACGGCCTTCATATCAATACCTTTAATACGATATCCATTCCGACAGCCGAAGAACTCAAAGATAAGTTTGCGCAGGATTTTGAGGGAATCGCCTTGTATCGTAATGGGCGAGCAACGCTGACAAAAGAGAATGGGGAGGAGAAGGCCATTAGCCAGGGTTTTTATGCTGAACCTGCATTCCCTGCTATTTTATCTCTGAACTTAACAAGGGGATCTCTTGGTGATTTCACCGACCCATCCACCATCTTAATCAGTGAACGCCTTGCGGCGGTTCTTTTTAACCAAGAGGATCCAATAAATCAGACTATTAAAATAAACAATGAATCGTCTGCAAAGGTTATTGGTGTTTACCGGAACTTTGCACCCAATACCGATTTTAATAAACGGGACTTTATTCTTCCCTGGAGTCATTTGCTTGCGACGAGACCATGGGTTAAAAGGGCTTATAACCAATGGAATAATAATTCCTTTTATATTCTAGCTAAAATAGCGAAGCGTGCTGATTTAAAAAAGGTAACTAATAAAGTAAAGAACCTGCTGGTGGGTAAGCCTAATCGGGATGATCATCCCGAGATTATCCTTCAACCTGCTTCTGAATGGCATCTGTACAATGAGTTCAAAAATGGCAAAAATGTGGGCGGTAATATTCAGTTTGTGTGGATGTTTGGATTAATCGGCGTTTTTGTATGTCTATTGGCCTGTATTAATTTCATGAACCTCAGTACTGCGCGATCTCAGAAGCGGGCAACCGAGGTGGGGATTCGAAAGACAGTTGGATCTTCGAAAGCGTATTTGATTATTCAGTTTTTAAGCGAATCTGTACTGATTGCATTTTTTTCGGCTCTTGTAGCCATCGTATTGGTTTGGCTAGCCTTGCCTTGGTTCAATAACCTAGCTAATAAGGAGATTGTTTTTCCATTGCAGGCTCCGCTATTTTGGTTGGCCATTTTTCTGTTTGCACTGTTGGCCGGGCTGTTATCCGGAAGTTATCCGGCGCTATACCTGTCTTCATTTAAACCGGCGGGGGTGTTAAAAGGCGTGATGAAGGTGGGACGCTTTGCGGAGATATCGAGGCGCTCGCTAGTTATTTTTCAGTTTACGGTTTCGCTTTCGCTGATTATCGGAACGGTAATCATTTATCAGCAGATAAACTATGTCAAAAACCGACCCTTGGGTTATAATCAAAACGGCTTGATCAGTGTGGAAATAAATACGCCGGATTTAAGGTTGCCAGGTGTTTATAATGTTTTGCGGAACGAGCTGCTGAATTCGGGGTATGTAGAGAACATGGCTGCGGCCTCTAATACTGCCACCGGCATCAATAACCATTTTGATGGCTTTGATTGGCCGGGGAAACAGCCTCATATCAATCAAAGTTTTGGCGTCTCTTACGTGACGCATGATTTTGGAAATACGGTAGCATGGGAATTTAAGGAGGGACGGGGTTTTTCAAGGGATTTTCCGACCGATAGCAATGCGGTTATTCTGAACGAAGCTGCGGTGCGGTATATGGCTTTACAGCATCCGGTGGGAGAGACGATAAAATTCGAGGATGTGCCCTATAAGGTAATTGGTGTGATTAAGAATGTGTTAATGGAATCGCCTTTTGAGGAAGTATACCCCAACGTATTTATGCTGAGTTACAATAACCTGGAAGCGATAACGATTAAGATCAAACCTAACGTAAGCACTGCGAAGGCGCTCAAAGCAATTGAGGTCGTACTAAAAAAATATGATCCGGCATCGCCATTTGCCTATAGTTTTGTGGATACAGACTATGCAGATAAGTTTTCCTTTGAGCAGAAAATAGGGAGTCTGGCTTCTTTATTTGCCGGCTTTGCTATTTTTATCAGTTGCTTGGGCATTTTCGGTTTAGCAGCGTTCATGGCCGAACAACGGACCAAGGAGATTGGCGTACGGAAGGTGCTGGGAGCGACGGTGTTCAATCTCTGGATTTTACTATCAACGAACTTTTTGCTGTTGGTCGTCATTTCCTTTTGTTTGGCGATTCCTATTTCGTGGTATATGATGGAAAATTGGTTGGCCGATTATGATTATCGTACGAATATTTCCATATGGGTCTTTGTTTTAACTGCGGTTGGGGCGGTGGTTCTTACCCTGGCTACCGTGAGTTTTCAAACGATAAAGGCAGCCTTGGCAAATCCGGTAAAATCGCTGAGGAGTGAATAGATTTTGTTTGCAGCGCTATATGGCGTGTCAGTTTCAGTTTTTCTTTCCGATCCAGCCTAAGTGAGTATGTTTAAAATCGTCATTAAACTTTAATCCATAGCCAAGCGCCCGATCCATGGCCGAATGTCCAAATAAAATGATGCCGGATAAGCCGAGCATCTGACTATCCAACCAATATGCCAAAATTAAAACGACAATGGCTAGTAATTTATGATGAAAAAAGTTATAAAGTGCGGCACCTACCCGTGGGTTGATTACATAACCAAGCATAGAAAGGTCCGGTAAGAGCAAACAGGCAGGGAAAACCCACCAGCTATAGTCCAGTTGGCTGAATAGGAATATGGAAAGTAAAAGCTGTCCTAGTTCTTCTAATTTTAAAAGCTTGTTTATTTTCTGCATTTGGTTACGATCTTCCATAGTGACGGTTTTTGTTCCGGTTAATACTGATTTGATACCGGCAAAAGTACATCTAAAATAAACGAAAAATAAAGATTCTTACTTCGGTTTTTTCTTATTTAATAACAAGTGTATGTTGGTGTTAGATAAGAAATTTAATTTACTACGACGATATCTTGCATCTAAAAAAGAAAATAAGTAAATTTGAATATAGGTTTAGGTTTTAAACCCCTCCTTACCGCCCGGTACAACATGGAGGGGTTTTATTTTTTCAGCAGTATCAATCTGACCGTCGATTTGGCGAGGTAGTGGGTGTTTTCTCCGTATTGGTGCTTCTGATTACCTGTTTGGGTGTTCTGGGTTTAACCACCTATACCATTCATAAGCGTACCAAAGAGATCGGTATTCGAAAAGTGTTGGGCGCTTCGGCACCTGATATCGTAGGCTTATTGTCGTTTGAATTTGTAAGATTGATTGCACTGGCTTTGGTAGTGGCAGTCCCCATAACCTGGTATGCCATGAACAACTGGCTGCAAAATTATGCGCTGCATATCCAGATCCCTTGGTGGGTATTCGGGCTGGTCGGTTTATTTGCAGTGGGTATTACGATATTAACCTTAAGCTATCAGACGGTTAAAGCCGCTTGGATGAATCCGGTTGAGTCCTTAAAAAAGGAATAAGTATACTGATAGGTCCTGATAAACCCCGAAGGCTATGTCTTTAAATACTGATTTAAGTAGCTTGCAGTAACACTGGTTTTGTTTTTTAATAGCTGTTCTACGGTTCCTTCAAATACAATTTCGCCACCGTATTTTCCGGCCCCGGGCCCAATATCAATAATCCAATCTGCCTGGGCAATGATGTCGAGGTTATGTTCAATTACAATAAGCGTATTGTTTTGATCAACCAGCTGGTTCAGAAAAATCAATAATTTTTCGGTGTCGCTAGGATGGAGGCCTGTGCTCGGCTCATCCAAAATAAGGATATTGCCGGAACCACTCAGCTCTTTTGTTAATTTCAGGCGTTGTCTTTCTCCACCTGAAAAAGTATCTAACCGTTGACCAAGCGTTAAGTATTCCAATCCCAACTGAATTAACAAGTTAAAAGCTTTTGAAAACAGGGGTTCAGGAAAAAGGGAAATTGCATCGGTGATGGTCAGCTTCATCACATCGGCAATGCTCAACTTGCGGTAAGTATATTGCAAAACTTCCGGGTCATATCCCGAACCGCCACATACCTCGCATGGTTGTTCGATGTCGTCTATAAATGCAAGATCAATCTTTTCTACGCCCAAGCCTTTGCAGTTTTTGCAGGCCCCTTCGCTGTTTCTGCTAAATAGTTTTTCTGATACCTGATTGGCGTCAGCAAAGAGCTTTCTAAGGGCATCAGATAAATGAAGGTAAGTTAATACATTGGATCGGACATTGCTTACGAAGGCCGATTGATCAATGATGGTGGCTTGGGGATAAAAATCCGGTAGTACACCATGAATTAAGGTGCTTTTTCCGGAGCCGGCTACCCCGGTGACAACGGTAAAGACACCTTCGGGAATGCGCACGGAAACGTTTTTTAAATTATTTTTGGTGGCATTTTTGATTTCCAGATATCCCTTAGCCTTGCGTGGATTTTTATTGAACGAAGGACGCTGTGCGAAATAGCGGCCCGTTTTTCCATCCGATTGTTTGAGACCTGCAAAGCCGCCCTGATAGATGATTTCGCCGCCATTGCTGCCCGATCCCGGACCCATGTCTATTACTTGATCGGCTATTTTAATGAGATCCGGATCGTGTTCTACGATCAGCACGGTGTTTCCTTTGTCTTTTATCTGATGGATGATCGAAGCGATATGTTGAACGTCCTTTGGATGCAAACCAATACTGGGTTCATCAAAAATATAAAGTAAATCGACCAAACTACTGCCAAGGTATTTCACCATTTTAATCCGCTGCGACTCGCCACCGGATAATGTGTCTGTTCGCCGGTCCAGCGTTAAGTATTGCAAACCAATATCGCAGATGTTTTGGAGCTTTTTGGTTATTTCCTGAAGAATGACGGCATAGGCTTCGGATTGTAGGTTATTAATGAAATGCAATAACTCATCGATAGCTAATGCGGTGCAATCTGCTATATTTTTTCCATCTATTTTACAAGAGAGTACCTTCTCATTTAGTCGTTGTCCTTTACAGGAAGGGCAAGTTTGTGTACTTATTATCTGCTTTAAGGCCTGTTTACGTGTATGATATTCCTTGGCATCTTTTCGTAAAAAAGCTTGTTCAATTCGCGGGATTACGCCCTCATACTTTACCGTCTTGCCCCAGTTTTTATCGGGGTGCGGAGGTTTATGCTCTGGCGCATAGAGTAACCTATTCCACTCGTCTTCGGTATAGTCCTTCAGTTTTTTATCGTTGTCAAAATAACCGGCATATACATAGCGGGTCCAGCGCCAGCCACCAGGCTGAAAGGTTGGAAATAAAATAGCGCCTTCGTTTAACGACTTCTCCTTATCGATGAGCGCGGACACGTTGACGGTCTGAACAAAGCCTAATCCCTCACATTGTGGGCACATGCCTTGGGGGTTATTAAAAGAAAAGACATTAGAATACCCTACAAAAGGCTGGCCCATCCGCGAAAACAGAAGCCGTAAAGGAGCATATACATCGGTTGCTGTGCCGACCGTAGAACGTGCATTGCCTCCTAATCTTTTTTGATTGATAATGACCGGAACATTGAGATTTTCAATCCGATCTACGTCAGCAACGCCATAGTGCTGTAAGCGATTTCGGATAAAACTACTCTGCGTTTCATTGATCTGCCGTTGTGCCTCTGCACCAATGGTTTCAAACACCAAGGATGATTTGCCGGAGCCGGAGACGCCCGTAAAAACGGTGATACTTTTTTTTGGAATCTCGAGTGAAATATTTTTAAGGTTATTTTGCCGTGCATGGATGATTTTGATAGAAGACATGTTTTTTTATTAACTTTGTTAATAGTTAACTAAGTTAACCTTTTTTTGTTTTATGACAAACGCGCAGAAACGGTTTTTTGAAGTTTTTACGGATCTTCAGTGTTATATATTAGCTAATATGAACAAAGGTGATTTTAATGGAGTCACCGCAACGCATTATAACTTAGTGGAGTATATATACCGCAAAGGGAAGACAACGGGAAAGAAATTGGCGATGGATTTCGGGATCAGTGCACCGGCCATATCCCGACAGGTTAAGTTTTTACTGGAAAATGATTTGCTATCTCAGGAGCAAAGCGATGAAGATCGGCGGGTTTTTTATCTCAAAGCAACCGACAAAGGGAAGTTGTTAATAGATGCTTCAGAAAGCTTCCGTGAGCACGTTACCAAACAAGCAAGCACCATATTGTCGAAAAAAGAGTTGGAAGATTTAGCGGATTTATTGAATAAAGTATTGACTAAAATTAAATTGTGATAACTTGCAATAAAGCTTATGGCAAGATAAACCCATGGCCGCCGGAGCCATGGGTTCACTCGATTTTCACTGTTTTGTCTCAATAGGTGCTAACCTGTTTAATCATCCCAATAATCTTCGTCATAATCGTCATAAAAGTCTTCAGGATGCCTGCTTATCGGAACATCCTTCACTACCATTATATTGGCGCGGCCAAGGTCGACATTGACCATGAAGGAAGGTATTTCTGCTGAAAAACGCCAATTCCCGCCGTTTAAATAAACATAGCCACCGCGATAGGGATCATAAAAGGTATGATAATCGCGAAAATATACATGGCGACTTGCGTCGTAGTGATGTGCCAATGCCCAGCTAGGTAGCCCATGCTTGCGGCGTTCTTTTAAGTATTCTTTACGACGTTTAGCCGACTCACGATAGTACTCTTTTTCTCTCTTTCTTTCTTCACGCGCATATTCTGCCCGCTTTTTGTCGCGCTCACGATAATATTCATATCTTTTTTTATCTGCTTCTTTACGTCGCTCCCAATACTTATCGTCCTTTTCGTGACGTTGCGCATGTACTTGGCTTTGTCCCACAATTACCACCGTAAAGGCGGCAACTGCTAATAATATTGCTCTTTTCATGTTTGCTCAATTTAATGAAAGCGTCAAAGCGAAAAATCGTTCCAGCTTAATGGCGCTTTTAGTTTTGACTTTAGAACATAGGAAAGGTTTATTGTGCCCACGTACATTTCGCCCTTTTGGCTACGACGATGTTCCTTTTGGTTAAATTCGCTAGCTAATGATGCCTGATCTTTGCTGAAACAATACATCAGCAAAATGAACGTGCAAAAGAATACGATCTTAATTACTGGCGGAACGGGAGGTTTCGGCTATGCCTTTGCTTCTAAACTGATTGCACTAGGCAACACGGTTATCATTACCGGAAGAAATGAACAGAAACTCCAGGACATAAAACGTAAACTTCCAGCTGTACACGTGATAAAGAGTGATGTGGCTCAAGTGGAGGACATTTGCGAGCTGTATGATCATATTGCAGTACAATTTCCAAATCTGAATATGCTTATTAACAATGCAGGAGAAATGCGTAAAATAAGTCTACAGCAGGCGCAGGATCTGAACGACATTACCCGTGAGGTGGAAATCAACCTAATGGGGCCGATCCGGATGGTACAAGCTTTTTTGCCTTTACTTAAAAAGCAACAAAAGGCACTTATTCTCAATGTAACTTCGGGTATTGCACTCTCGCCTTTTGCGATATCGCCCATATACAGCGCGAGTAAAGCTGGCTTACGTTCGTATACACAGGCATTAAGGGTGCAGTTAAAAAATACAGATATCAAAGTAATGGAATTAGTGGCTCCCGGTTCCTCGACATCATTGAACGATAAGTTTATGCAGGAGGATGGTTTTAATGCGAAGATGCTGATGGCACCGGAGAAAATTGTGGACGCCGCTATCAAAGGAATACGGCAAAATAAAGAGGAAGTGTTCCCTGGTCTTGCTAAAGTGATGCGCATGGTAAGCCGACTCGCCCCGAAGTTAATGATTGCACAGGCGGGCAAAATGGGAGCTTCATTTATGTATGGAACTAATCGCACGAAATAATGAGAAATTTACTTTTTACGACTGCCTTGATCTGGATGGCATTTGCGGCATCTGCTCAAAATTTACCTGCCGATAAAATAATAGGCGTTTGGTTTAGTGAAGATTCAGATGTAAAGCTTAAATTTGAGATATATAGATCGGAAGGTAAATACTTTGGGAAGCTGCTATGGGCTTCGACGATGTTTGAAGCGGATGGAAAAACACCCAAAAAGGATTCGAAGAATCCGGATAAGAATTTGCGAAACAGATCTCGACAGAACATCGTCAATCTTCGTGATCTTCGCTACTATCAGGGTGAATATGAGGAGGGAACGTTATACAATCCGGACGATGGACGAACATATAACGTGAAAGCGAAATTAAAAAGTGCCAATGAATTGGAATTCCGGGGTTATGTAGGCATTTCGCTGCTGGGTAGAACGAGGCAATTTAAAAGAATTCAATAAGCTAAATGATTTGAACATGATAAAGCATATTATATCACTCATCCTACTATTAATCTCTGTCTTCCTGTCTTTTAAACATGGATGGGATTCATTACATGTCAAAGATCATCCGGAACCTGCCAAGATGATGGCTGAGTTGGGTATCAAAGAGTCTTATGTCCCGATCATGGGAATCGTGATGATCCTTATAGGGCTTTTGCTGTTGTTTCCGAGAACTTTCTTTCTCGGGAATGTGCTGAACGCGGTGTCCATTCTTTTAATTATGGCCTTGGCGTTAAACGCAGGAAACACAAAAATGGCTTTGATCGAAATACCGTTTTTAATCATGCCCTTAATATTGATTTGGCTGAAGTATCCATTTAAAAGCTAAACTCTGTTATGTCAAGTTCAAAACCTGTCAGAATAAAATCAATTACGGAGGGGCATCGCTTATCCGGACTACCCAAACCTCATCACCCGCTTATTAGTATCGTTGATTGTGCGGACTTAAAGGGAAATTCGTCTGTAACGGCGGCGGTTTTTGATTTTTATATGATATCGCTGAAAAGAGGTTGTGATAAGTTGATTTATGGGCAGCAGCGATATGATTTTGATGAGGGGGTGATGGCTTTTATTGCGCCTGGGCAAATTTTGCGCGGAGAAGAGGGGAGCACACCACCGAACTTAGAAGGTTGGATGTTATTTATTGATCCTGCTTTTTTTTGGGGCACTTCGCTGGCAAAAAAAATCAAACAATATGAATATTTTGGTTATGCCGCTAACGAGGCTTTGTTTCTTTCGGATAAGGAAGAGGCCCTTATTAACAGTATTATTGACCATATTAAGCAGGAATACCATACAAATATTGATAAATTTAGCCAGGATGTGATTATCGCTCAATTGGAATTGTTGTTTGCTTATGTGCAACGCTTTTACGAGCGGCAATTTATTACCCGAAAAATTACCAATCATAAAATCCTGGAACGTCTGGAAGATGTGTTAGCATCTTATTTCAATAAGGAAGATTTACTTTCTAAAGGTCTGCCGACCGTCGGTTACATCGCAAGCGAACTTCATATTTCGACGAAATATTTAAGCAGTTTGCTGAAACAGCTGACGGGGCAGACCACCCAACAGCATATTCACGAAAAACTGATTGAAAAAGCGAAAGAGCAGCTTTCTACTTCCGATTTGTCCGTCAGTGAAATCGCCTATGCACTAGGTTTTGAACATGCTCAGTCGTTCAGCAAACTATTCAAAGCCAAGACCAAACACAGCCCTCTGGAGTTTCGACAGTCTTTTGCCAAAAATTAGGTGTTTAATCGGTCTCAGGCCAATAGAACTAGGTCAACCTTTCGCCTTGGCGTAGTCAGATGGCGTTTCCCCGTACCATTTTTTAAACTCACGGCTAAAATATTTACTGTTATCATAACCAACCATAAAAGCAATTTCATAAACTGTATACCGATTTTCTTTTAAAAGTTCAGCCGCTTTGATCATGCGTTGCGATTTGACGAAATCATTAGCCGATAAACCGGTAATAGCTTTGATTTTCTTAAACAATACGGGTTGGCTCATACCGATTTCTTCGGCAAGCCAGGCGACGCCGAATGCAGGATCATCGAGATGATTTCGGGTTAAGGTACTAAGTTTTTGCAGAAAAGCAGCATCAATCGGATGCATGTTATTATCAAGGGCCTCACTTCCTCTTCGCATAGGGCTGTCGCTCGCTTCGCGATTTGCTTTTAAGAGGTCTTGATATCGCTCTTGGAGTAATTGGCGCGTTTTTAGCAGATTACGGAGCTGTAAGCGGAGCACCTCTGGGCTGAAAGGTTTGGAAATATAGACATCAGCACCTGTTTGCAGTCCGGTTATCTGATATGCGGTCGCACTTTTTGCCGTTAACAGAATGAAGGGAATATGGCTTGTTCGTGGGTCTGTTTTCATGTGTTCGCAGAAGGTAAAACCGTCCATTTCCGGCATCATTACGTCACTTATAATCATGTCGGGTATGTGCTCGAAGGCTTGTTGTAGACCTTCTACTCCATTTTGAGCCGTGACAATATGGTAGTTTTCTTCTAAAATAGACACTAAATAGCCGCGCATTGCCGCATTGTCTTCTACCAATAAGAGCAACTGCTTGGCTGAATCATCGGTTTGGTTAGCCGAAAGGGAGGGGACCATTTCAGCACCTGTGATCAAGATAGGCTGGCTCACTATATTTTCGGTATCGGATTGGTTTAGCTCTGAAGGTGAAAAATGTGACTTTCCCTTTGGTAAAGTAATCTGAAAGGTGATTTTGCTGATAGCTCGATGTGCTAAAACTTCGCTGCTAGCGGAGATGCTGCCATGATGCAGGTCGATGATGCTTTTAGCGAGCGCCAAACCAATGCCCGAACCTCCTCGGGTGGATAGGCTTGTACCCTGAAAATAAGGAGCAAATATTTTATCAAGATTGGACGCGGGAATTCCGCGTCCAATATTACTAACTTGAAGGTATACCTCTTTCTCGTTTTCGATTATGGTTATTTTGATCGGTTCCCCAGGTTCTGAAAACTTAAAGGCGTTAGCGATCAGATTGACCAGTACTTTTTCTAGTTGCTCTTTATCAAAATATAGAAATAGGACGGTTTTGTCGCATTGGAATTCGACTGGATTGTCTTTGCTATGACTATCAAAGGCACTGATTATTAAGCGGACAAAAGCGATTAAATTGTAGTTGGAAACTTTTAGTGTTTGCATACCGACTTCAATTTTTCGAAAATCTAAGAGCTCATTGACTAATTTTAGCAGACTATCAGAGTTGTTTTTTATGATATTTAGTTTCTCTAGCGCTGTTGCACTAATAGCTTGCCCGCCGATGAGGTCTTCCGTAGGGCCCGTAATCAGTGTTAGGTGAGTCCGAATCTCATGTGAAATATGAGTGAAGAAATTCAACTTAAATTGAGTTACTTCTTGGTTTTTTCGTAAGAGCGCCTTTAAAAAGAAATGCCTGATGACCAAAAAAATTAGTCCGGCAATAGCCAATACATATAAGCAGTAGGCATAAGGGCTTTTCCATATAGGTGGTAATACACGGATCGATAAATAGGTGCCTTCACTCCAAACATTGTCATTATTGGCCGCTTTCACATAAAGTGTGTAGTCGCCGGGCGCGAGATTGCTATAAGTCAGCGATGGTATGTCGGTGAAACGCCATGCTTTATCGTATCCTGCTAATTGGTATTGATAGCGGTTCTTTTTAGGTTTAACGTAATTTAATGCAGCTATTTGTATTACAAAGGTGTTTTGGTTGTATCTTAAAATCACTTCTTTTTTTAACAATTGCTGATGGATTGCGCTATTTTTCTTTAGAATATTCCCTTCATTGCCTAAAATTTGGAGTGAGGTGATGAAGGTTGCCGGTGCATTTTTATTGATGCTAATACGGTCGGGCATAAAGCCGGTTAATCCTTTATATCCTCCGAAGAAGAGTTCGCCGGTTCTAGCTTTGAAATAGGCATTGTTATTGAACACATTGCCTGCTAAACCATCAGTTTCATTATAGGTGTTGAACGTTTTCTTTCGAAGATCAAATCGCGAAAGACCGTTGGCCGTACTGATCCATAAAAGCTGATCATGCGCCGGGAGTATACCGAGCACATGGTTGTCACTGAGACCATCACGCTCAGTATAGGTAGCCTTTATATGGCCCTGCTTGTCGCACTGTATAAGACCATGATTGCTCGTTGCTAACCAGACGTCTCCCATGGCATCTTGAAAAAAACTATTGATACAGAAAGGAACATCTTTGTCCAACAGAAAAGGTGTTTGTATTTTATTCTTCGAAACGATCTTGAACAAATTAGGGCCTCCTATCCAAATTTGCCCATCGGTAGTTTCAAAAATCGAAAGGATTGCCCGTCGCTGGGTAGCACTAACAATGGGATGCTTAGTGAGCGGAATGAGGGATGTGTCCTGAAGTTTAAAAAGTTGTACACCGGATGTTTCGGTACCTACCCAAAATTGGTCGTTATGGTCATGAAGGAGGGAAGTAATTTCAGAACCTATGGTTGCGTGATCTTTCCACATGAAACGGCGAAAGTTATTCGAATGTGGGTTATATAAGTTCAAACCACCACCATGAGTACCCACCCAGATACGTTTTTTCCGGTCTCGGTAAACGACTTTAACCAGATTTGAGCCCAGGCTATGCTCATCGGTATGATTATGGGTATAGTGTGTAAATTGGTTGCTCTGTCGTTGCCAATAATTTAATCCACCACCTTCGGTGCCGATCCACAAATTTTGTTGTTCATCTTCCACAATAGAGCTGATTACATTGTCGCTTAAGCCGTTACGAAATGTTTGGTTTGTATAGACATGGAAAGGAGTTTGGTAACTATGATATGCATTTACTCCTCCGAAAAAAGTGCCGGCCCAAATCGTCCCATCTTTATCTTCCAACAGACTGTGGACGGAGTTTTGACTTAGGCTTTCAGGATTCCAAGGTTCATTTGCGCAGTTTGATAGCTGGGTACGGGTATTATTTAAACGCGATAGGCCTTCTTGTGTTGCAATCCAAAGCTGATTGTTCACATCCAGCAATAGCTTTCGGACGCTAGTGCTGAGTAGATTCTTACCGGTTCGCTCCGGTAGATTGAACGGTTCTACTTTATTTTTTGTTGCACTCCATCGAAAAAGACCTGACGTTGAACTGCCTAACCAGATATCACCTTGTTTGTCTTCAACTAAACTGCTGAATTGTTGAGAATTCGTAAGTTCGTCATAAGACGGCAATCGGCAAAATGTGTTTTTGGACAATTGCTTGAGGCGGATGATGCCGTTAGTAAGTGCTACCCAAGTGATGCCTTTTCTATCGGTAAAAACTGCTCGGATATAGTTTTTTTTATTTGATAGATGAACCTGACGAAGAGATGGCAAATCATCGATCATGGTATACAGATAAAGCGCATCTTTGGTGCCTATCCACACTTGTTGCCGCGCATCTTCGTAAAGACAGGTGATATAGAGAGCCGTTTGCTCCTGTTTGTAAGCATTTGGTAAGGTGATTCGTTTGAATTTGTTACTTGCTTCTTCATACATATTGAGACCGTTTCCGGTGCCAATCCATAGTCGTCCTTTATGATCGCAAAGTAATGCGGTAATGTAATTGTCTGATAGTGAATACGGATTCCCCGGCTCATTTTTATAGATATTAAATCGATGCGCATCATATCGGTTGAGACCTGCGCGTGTGCCGAACCATAGAAAACCACGTTTATCCTGTGCAATGGAAAGTACTGCATTCTGTGATAAGCCGTTTTCTATATTTACATTGGTAAATCGGATTTCCTGGCCGTAGCCGGAACAAAGGGTAAAGGAAAAGATGGCTATATAGCTTAACAATAATCTCATCTCGGTTTCATAATCTAAGCATTGGTTCGGTTAGCCAATGGACAACGGTCGATGGTCGAAGGTAGCTATTTTCTCGAAAAATAGGCAATATTTTAAAAAAGTACCCAAATTATTCGATTTTTTCACCCTTGGATTATACCTAAATAATTCAGCTTTGTCTAGCGGAAAAAATGCACGACTGACGATCGCATAGAATGCCGCTAATAAACTAACCATTTATGCTGAAATTAATCAACTTACAAAACTGTAAAATACGGGTCTTAAAAAAAATGGCCATCAACCTATGGCTTGCCGGTATTTCCTTTACTGTATTCGCTCAAGTACCTATAAGTGGTCTGGTATTGGACCCGGATGGCCAACCGATCCCGATGATTACCGTGCAGCTAAAAGGAACGGCTAATCGCACACAAACAAATATTGCAGGAAATTTTACCATTAGGGCTAAACCGGGAGAAGTGCTGGTTTTCTCCGGGGTAAGTTATGAAGCAAGCGAACTTACTTTGGACGCCCGGCAAAAGTATACCGTTACCTTGCGTAATAGAATAAACGACCTGGAAGAGGTGATGGTGATTGGTTATGGGACCACCACACGTGCAGATGTGACGGGGGCGGTAGCGAGCGCTTCCGTAGAGAGTATGCAGAAAGCCCCTGTTCGGTCGTTCGATGAAGCGCTTGCCGGGCGCGTGGCAGGAGTAAATGTGAGTTCGGTTGACGGGCAGCCAGGCTCGGCGGTTAACATCACGGTACGGGGAGCAAACTCGGTTACGCAGGATAATGCGCCACTTTACGTCATTGATGGTTTTCCAATTGAAGACCCCAACAACAATTTTATCAATCCGCAAGATATTGCTTCGCTGGAAGTTCTGAAAGATGCTTCTGCAACGGCGATATACGGTTCGCGTGGTGCAAATGGCGTCATCATGATTACCACCAAACGCGGAGCGGTAGGCGCGCCTACTATTACGCTCAGCGCTAGCTATGGCATTCAAAAAGATGTAAATCGCATGGAGTTAATGAGTCCCTATGAGTTTGTACGCTACCAACTAGAACGTAATCCTGCTGATGCCGCTACCATTTATCTCGCAGATGGTAAAAACTTGGATTTTTACAAAAACGTGCCGGAGATCGATTGGCAGGATCAGCTTTTTCGCACAGCCGGCATGCATAATACCTCACTTGCTGTTCGTGGTGGGACTGAGACAACCAAATACTATATATCAGGCAACGTATTAGGCCAAGATGGTATTATGATCAATTCGGCCTATAAACGATATCAGGGGTCTTTATCGTTGGATCAAAATTTCGGGAAAAGGCTAAAAGGAGGCGCCTATATCAACTATGCTTATAATCAGCAGAATGGCATGTCGCCTTCTGCACCGGCTAGTAACAGCGCTTCTGCTTATACGCTTTTCAGTGTGTACGGATACCGTAACTTTTCGATGAATGGGAGTACGGATTTAACGGATGAGCTTTTTGATCAATTTATTGATCCAACGGTGGATATGCGTGTCAATCCCATTTTGAATCAAGAACATATGCTTCGGGAAACCATGGGGCGCAATACGATTGTAAATACGTATCTCAGTTATGATATTACCGATGATCTGCGCTTAAAGGTGACAGGAGGGATCAATACAACGGTGTCGAGAAATAATCAGTTTAATGATACCTTAACGGTTTATGGCAATCCACGTACATTGCAGGGCTCTGTAAATGGGGTAAATGGCGCCGTGAACTTTACTGAAAATACAACTTGGATCAATGAAAATACGCTAACCTACAATCATAGTTTTGAAAAGAACCATCAGCTTACCGTCGTGGGTGGGATCACAGAGTCGGGAAGAACGTCTTCGAGTCATGGTCACGCTGCCACCCAGCTTCCAAATGCGCAATTGGGAGTGAGCGGCCTGGATGAGGGAACGCCACAAACGGTGCGCGCACTTTCTGCCTCTTGGGGACTGATGTCATTTTTAGGGCGGGTAGACTATAAATACCGAAATAAGTATTTGCTTACGTTGTCATATCGGGCAGATGGATCTTCCAAATTTGCAAAAGGCAATCGTTGGGGTTATTTCCCTTCGGGGGCATTTGCGTGGAAATTTAATGAAGAGAAGTTCTTTAAAAATATGGCTTTTATTTCTGAGGGTAAGCTAAGAACAAGCTACGGCCTGACAGGAAATAATCGCATTGGTGAATTTGATTACCTGTCGGTTATAGCGTTGGCGTTTAATCCACAAGGTTACCCCTTTGGAAATGAAACGGTCTCCGGTGCCATTCCGGACAGGGTAGGAAATAGGGAGCTAAAATGGGAAACCACCGAGCAGGCGGATATTGGTTTGGATTTAGGTTTCTTTGAAAACAGGATCAGTTTAACGGCTGACGTTTACAGAAAAACGACACGAGATCTGTTATTAAATGCGAATATCCCTTTATCGCTTGGTTATGCCACCGCGAACCGGAACATTGGAAAGGTAAGGAACCAGGGTATTGAACTAACCCTGAGTACTGTTAACATCAAGCATGCAGATTTTAGTTGGGAGTCTAGCTTTAATATCTCTTTCAACAAAAGCGAGATTTTGCAATTGACCGAGAATCAGGAGGCAATTCTTTCCGCTGCGCCTTTTGATGGCTATTTCCGAACGATCCCTTCTTTTATTTCGAAAGTAGGTAACCAGTTGGGCATGATGTATGGTTATGTTTGGGACGGCCTGTATCAGTATAGTGATTTTGATGTTTCAACGACCGGAAATTATGTGCTGAAGGATCATATACCAACTAATGGGAACGCCAGAAACGCCATACAGCCAGGTGATATCAAATTCAGGGATATCAATGGTGACCTTACTGTTGATGCGAAGGATTATGCTATCATTGGAAGGGGCTTGCCCATACATACCGGTGGTTTTAATAATAACTTGAGGTATAAAAATTTTGATCTGAACCTTTTTTTCCAATGGTCTTATGGTAATGATATTCTCAACGCCAATCGCTACATTTTTGAGGGTAATATTCTTGGACGATCCAACTTAAACCAGTACGCCAGTTACCAAGACAGATGGTCGCCTGAAAATACCGAATCCCTTAACCACCGCGGTGGCTTCGGTGGTGCAGGGCCTTCTACACCTACCGGTACGAACTCTAGGGTAATTGAAGATGGGTCTTATCTGCGTCTAAAAACGGTACAGATCGGCTATACTTTTCCTCCGGAGCTGATACGCCGACTGCGCTTTAAAACACTTAAAGTTTATTGCTCGGCACAGAATCTATTAACATGGACTAACTATTCGGGCGTCGATCCGGAGGTGAGTATATTTAATTCTGTATTGACGCCCGGTGTAGACTACTCGGCTTACCCAAGGCCGAAGATTATCACCTTTGGATTAAATCTGACACTATAAACCTAATGAGATGAAAAGGAAATATATATTCGTTTATACCCTCGGACTTTTGGGCCTTTTTCTATCTGCTTGCCAAAAAATCCTTGATAAGGAGCCCACTGATTTTGTACAGCCCGAAAATTATTATAACAGTGAAAATGACCTAAATTTCGCGTTGGCAGGTGTATATGACCCACTAGGGTCTGAGTACCTCTATGCTAGCGGCTTGTGGTTCCAGTTTGGCGATTGTACGGACGAATCGTTCTATCCCAACAGTTCCAACTCATTTTCTGCACCCATGTTCTATCAATTTGATTATACCAATCCCTTTGTGGGCGGCCTTTGGCAGGATTGCTATAAGGGAATTGAGCGCGCGAATTTGCTGTTGGAACACGTTGATAAGCCCACAATGGATGAACGGAAACGGCAGGCCATCGCCGGCGAAGCATTGTTTTTGAGGGCTTATTATCACTTTTTACTGGTCAGCAATTTCGGTGCGGTACCTCTAAAAACTTCATCTACTACGGATGTCGGTTCGGTTGATATCCCAGCAACACCGGCAAAAGAGGTGTATGAGCAAATTTTGCAGGATATGACAGAGGCGGAAACCATGGTAAGTAAAGCCTCAGAAATCGGGAATTCCAGTCGCGTTTCGCAAACAACGGTACAGGGAATGTTAGTCCGCGTATGTCTCTACATGGCCGGTTATCCATTGAAAGATGAGACAAAATATGCCGAAGCGTTAGCATGGGCAAAAAAGGTGGTGGATTCGGGAGAACATCGCTTGCTCGAAAGTTACGATGCCGCGATTACCAATTCGGCTTATAGTCAGATTTTCATTAACCATGCCCAAGATAAGTACGATATCGGTGAATGCCTTTGGGAAGCTGATTTTAACATGAATCAAGGTAATTCTGCCTATGCTGAAGGAGGTCGGCTCGGTACTTACCAGATTTCTTGCGTTAATGTGGATACCGGCTACGCTTCGGGTGGGATTCGTACCACCATTAAATTGTATAATCTTTATGACGAGGGCGATTTGAGGAGGGATTGGGCCATAACTCCTTTTACTTTTGAAAGTACGCAAACGACGGCGGTACGGGTGCCACAGCCAGCTAATAATATCATTAACCGCGAGAGTGGTAAATGGCGGCGCTATTTCGAGCCTAACTCTTTTGTTAAACAACAATACCGAACAGGTCAGAATTTTCCAATTCTGCGCTACGCTGATGTTCTGTTGATGCTGGCTGAAGCAGAAAACGAGGTGAACGGTCCTACCGCCATTGCATATGAGGCTATTAATCAAGTGAGAAGACGGGGCTATGGTATGCCGGTGTCGGCTTTCAGTGAGCTGGCTGATGCGCGGCCGGGACTTTCGCAACGTGAGTTTCGTGAGCTTATTATGGATGAACGTGCCCGAGAGCTTTGTTTTGAAGCACTTCGTAAACCGGATCTTATCCGTTGGGGAACGTTTACCGACGTGTTATCGGAAACAGCGGAGGAGATTATGGCATCCAACGCGAGTACTACTAATAAGTCGAGATGGGTGTTGGGTTACAATACCGCTATCTCATCACCGCGATATCTCTTACTACCTATTCCGGCACTTGAAATTAATGTGAATAAGGGTATTGAACAAAATCCGGGATGGTAAGACACAACTATAATAGTATGAAAAATTTATATAGGTTATTGCTGTGCGCCGCGATTTTTGTCGTCGCCTGTAAAAAAGACTTGAGTTTAGGGGCAGAAGACTTTAGTGTAACGGCAGAAAATGCCGACTTAGAATTAGGTGATACGGTTCGTTTTCAATTGGCGGCTAATCCGGATGTATTGACTTTTTATTCGGGTGAAATTGGAAGGCGTTATGTTTTTAAAGACCGTGTAGAGGCGGAAGGTCAATCCATACTGAATTTTCGGACTAGTCGAGAAAATGCGGCTCAGGAGGAGTCGTTGAGGCTGCTCATATCAAACGATTTTAAGGGTGTGGAGAAGGGTGATACATCTGCCACATTAGCAAACCTCAGTGCTGCCTCTTGGGATGATGTCTCGGATAGGGCAATATTGGCTTCAGAAGGGGAAAAAAATATAAATTCAGGCGACATTGATCTTTCTGATTATGCCGCTGCAGGTAAGCCGATATTTATCGCGTTCCAGTATCAAGTAGCTGCAGGTAGTGTGCAGGATAAGTGGACCATCAGTTCGTTTTTATTGAAGAACAAGCTGGCGGATGGAAGTGCCTATACCATAGCGAATATGAACACCTCTTCTGTACCGTTCACTAATTATGGTGTTAGTTCATTTAGTCCGGGTTTTGCCGCCTACACGCTCCGGAACGTATATAACTGGGCTGTATCCTCCAGCCAGCTAGTAATTACGGGTGCCACATCAGCGGCTTGGGCGACGGATTCAGCGGAGGCTTGGGTCTTTATCGGGCCGATTAATTTGCGAAAAGTATCACCGGATATCGGCTTGCCAATCAAGGCCTCGGACGAAAACATCAATGGTTCGATATTTAGCTATCAATACCAAAGCAAAGGAGCATTTGATGCTGTTTTTACAGGTGGCCGCGTGGATATTGAAAAAGAAACGCAGATTTCAAAAAGCATTCGGATAAATATTAGATAAACAGATTGGATACTAAATTATGATAAACTTAAAAAATAGCGTGCTGATTATTAGTCTCTTGGGATTTCTTGGCTTTTCGTTTCGCGACAATAGCGAACTGGATTTTGTAGAAGAAAACTTAGTATATGCGAGCGCACAGTTGGATGTGCTGCTAAAGGCTGCTAATGAGGTGGACACGCTATATCCGCGTACATTGGAGAATGACGGTACCCTGAGACTGACTAATCGCTTTGAGTGGACTTCCGGTTTTTTTCCGGGAATGCTGTGGTATGTCTATGAAGGAAACCGTCAAGACCAAATAAAGCAAGAGGCCATTCGTTGGACTGAGAAGTTGAACGATTTACAGTATTTTACGGAGCATCATGATCTGGGCTTTATGTTGTACTGCAGCTATGGTAATGGATTCCGCTTAACAGGGAATAATCAATATAGAGAGCTGCTGGTACAAGGGGCGAAGTCGCTAGCTACGAGGTTCAGCGCGAAAACGGGCTCAATCAAATCCTGGAATGGATTTGGTTCTTGGGATGGAAAGCATCGTTATAAATTTCCCGTTATCATTGATAACATGATGAATTTAGAGCTTCTTTTTTTTGCGTCAAAGGTTACGGGCGATCCAAGCTATAGACAGCTAGCGATTAAGCATGCTGAAACGGTCATGAAGAACCAGTTAAGGCCCGACTTTAGTTGCTTTCATATAGTTTGCTATGATCCGGAAAATGGGGCGGTTTTAAGTAAGGAAACGGGACAGGGTTACGCAGATAATTCTACTTGGGCGCGTGGTCAGGCTTGGGGGATTTATGGCTTTACGATGGCTTATCGCGAAACGGGCGATCCTCGTTTTTTAACAACCGCCAATAGAATGGCTGACTTCTATATTAACCATCCAAATTTGCCGTCCGACAAGGTGCCCTATTGGGATTTTAATGCCAATCAAGTTGGTTACATGCCTGGACCCAAATCAAAAGCCAAGGCAACGCCCACGAACTACAGGGATGTATCGGCGGCTGCAGTGGCAACATCGGCTTTTCTGGAACTGAGCAGGCTAAATACAGGAGCCGTGGCTGAAAAATATCTAGCAGCGGCTACTACGATTTTACACGCACTAGCTTCACCGGTTTATCGGGCGCCCGTGGGAGCTAATGGAGGTTTCCTGCTGAGACATAGTGTTGGGAGCATAGCGCATGGAGTGGAGATAGATGTTCCTTTGGTGTATGCTGACTATTATTTCTTAGAGGCGTTGAATCGGTATAAACAAATACTGGTGAAAAAATAATTAACTGGGTATCTTGCGTAAAAAGAATACTATGAATTTAATTCTCCTGCTATTGCCGCTGCTACTGCTACTGAATAGTCCATCTTATGCACAGGAACCGCTGCCTAAGTTCAAAGATCATCCGCGAATTTTGCTTTTAGCGGGAGGTGAAGCAAAAATACAGGCATTGATTGACGATAATGCTGCCTGGATGAATCTTCATCGAAGTATTTTGAAAGCTTGTGATAGTATATTATCTACAAAACCGGTGGAGCGCACGCTTATTGGTAGACGTCTATTACAGGTGTCTCGCGAGGCTTTACGACGGATCTTTTATCTTTCTTACGCCTGGCGGATGACGGCTGATGAAAAATATCTAAAGCGAGGAGAAGAAGAGCTTTTAGCCGTGTCCAAATTCAGTGATTGGAATCCTTCCCATTTTTTGGATGTGGCCGAAATGACCACAGCAGTAGCTATTGGCTATGATTGGATGTATAATAATCTCCCAGCTTCATCTAAATTGCTCATCAAAAATGCTATTCGGGAAAAAGGAATTGCCCCTGCTTTGGATGAGGAAAAGTGTTGGTGGTTGCGTGCAACCAATAATTGGAATCAGGTCTGCAATGGTGGTATTACACTAGGCGCCTTGGCTATTATGGAAGATGAACCGGTACTTACCCATAAACTGGTGGATCGGGCCATTAAAAGCGTACAGTCTTCTATGGCAGAATACGCGCCTGATGGTATGTATAATGAAGGCTATAGCTATTGGGGTTACGGCACTTCTTATAATGTCTTAATGATAAGTGCCCTGGAACAGGCTTTTGGAACAGACTTCTCACTAAGCCAGCGTCCAGGTTTTCTGCAAACGGCAAGGTTTTACGCTAATTTGATCGGTCCGTCCGGATTACCTTTTAGTTATGGCGACTGTGGCGGTGTAGAAGGAGTCCAACCGGCCATGTATTGGTTTGCCAATAAACTGAAAGATCCCTCATTGCTTGCAGTCGAAAAGCGTTATCTATTGGCGCCTAAATTCAATGTAAAAACAAATCGTCTGCTACCGGCTGCCTTGCTTTGGGCGGATGGAATAAAACCGGAAATCATTGGCGATTCGATAGGGACGCTTTGGTATGGGAAAGGAAGAAACGAAGTGGTGATGTTAAGAACAGCTTCGGGAGCTGGCGCAGACCTGTATGTCGGGATGAAGGCTGGAACACCTGGTTTGAGTCATGGGCATATGGACGTCGGTTCTTTTGTATTGGATGCCGAAGGGGTCAGGTGGTCGATGGACTTTGGGATGCAGCAATATAATTCGTTGGAATCTGCAGGTCTCGATATATGGAATATGGAACAAAACTCACAGCGATGGGATGTTTTTCGCTATGTGAATTTTTCGCATAGCACGTTAACCGCTAACAATCATAAACAGGATGTGAAGGGAGTTGCACGGGTCATTCGCACTGATAAATCGCCATCCGGAACTTTAGCCGTAATGGATATGACATCGGTTTATAAACAGGATTTACGTTCTGCAAAACGAGGGATAGCCCTAATAAATAATCAATTTGTGCAAATAAGGGATGAAATAGAAAGCGGGGACAGCAGTGTGACCATCCAATGGAAGATGCTGACACCTGCTCGCGTGAAAAGCGTTGCAACGGATCGGATGGTCCTGTCAAATCAAGGACAGGAGTTGACATTATATGTGAAGGGGGGGGCGGAAGCAAAGCTTAAAACTTGGCCAACTACGCCTCCGCATGCCTATGACGCACCGAATCCGGGGACACAATTGGTGGGCTTTGAATTGGTATTGCCACCGCACACGGAAAAGTCGATCAATGTATTGTTGGTTCCAAAAGGGGATAAGGTGCCGGATGAGTTTACACTGTTGGGACACCTTGCGACCTGGTAGGATACGCTTGTCAATTCGATAAATTATAAACCAATAAAATAAATTATGGAAACACGCTTATTGTTCATAGGTCTTTTAGGACTTGCTTTGGGATGTAGCAA
Organism: Olivibacter sp. SA151; assembly: GCF_054130995.1. Lineage (NCBI taxonomy): Bacteria > Pseudomonadati > Bacteroidota > Sphingobacteriia > Sphingobacteriales > Sphingobacteriaceae > Olivibacter > Olivibacter sp. SA151. The sequence continues at coordinate 2,385,407 of NZ_CP096391.1, forward strand.
ATCGAAGGTTGATTTGCAGCACGTAGATACACAAACTGCCATAGGTAAGGAGAAAGATGTCTCCTTACTTTCCAATGTTCAAAACGGTTTTTTACGAGGTGCCGACGTCAGCTTTTTAACCGAGATGGAGGATAAGGGGCGGGTGTTTTTCAATAAGTCATACGGGTAATTTCCGTTTAACCCATTTTAAGAACAGTGCTTATAATGTTTCAACGAGTCAAACTATTACCGGTTTAAGTAATGGGACTTACACTTTTCAAGCTTGGGTACGAGGTACTGTAGGAGCGATAGGTCATTCTCTTTTTGTGAAAGATCAAGGTGGTACACAGGTCAATAAGAATATTATACCGCAATCAACTTGGCAGAAAATCCAGGTTGCCAATATCCAGGTTACTAGTGGACAATGTACTGTTGGATTGCAAAGCTTCGGAAATAATACCTACTGTAGTTTGGATAACGTTGAGTTTTTTAGACAGTAATTTAACGATTGTAACAAGATAATCGGAAAACTGATTATCTTGCCAAATAATACTGTTCGGTTGTTGACGATGATCGTGCTAAAGATACCGCTCCTGTTCTGTAATAGGGCAGTCGTTAATGCTAGCGTAGCGTTTCCGCATCAACCCATTTTCATCGAATTCCCACATTTCATTGCCGTAACTTCGATACCATTGTCCTTCGGCCTGATGCCATTCATATTCAAAACGGACGGCAATGCGGTTCTCTTGAAAGCTCCAGAGCTCTTTCTTAAGCTTATAATCTAATTCCTGCTCCCACTTTCGGGCAAGAAAAGCTTTCACCTCTTCGCGTCCATTGATGAACTCCGAACGGTTGCGCCATTCGGTATCGATGGTATAGGCAAGGCACACCTTTTCGGGATCGCGACTGTTCCACGCGTCTTCTGCTAATTGTACCTTTTGAAGTGCTGTTTCGTAGGTGAATGGCGGTAAAGGATGTTTCTGTTCCATATATTATCAAGTTAAAAACTATGTATTAGGCTATTGGGGCAGGCTGTCTAAAAAGGCCAGTATATCTGCGCCGATCTCGTTCACATGGGTTTCGAGCGCAAAGTGGCCGGTGTCATAGAATTTTACGCTTGCATCGGGAATGTCTCTTTTATAAGCCTCTGCGCCGGGTGGCAAAAAGAAAGGATCCTTGTTGCCCCAAACAGCTAAAAGCTTGGGTTGATAGGTTCTGAAGTATTCCTGAAAGCTTGGATATAAAGCAACGTTATTTTTGTAATCTCTTAACAGATCGAGCTGGATTTCATCTGATTCGGGGCGATCAAGAAAATACTGATCCAGGGTGTACGATTCAGGGGCTATTAAGCTTGGATCGGATACACCGCTAAAATACTGAAACTTGGTTCCTTCTAATGTAACGAAGCCTCGGAGTGCATCTCTGTTTTCCAGCGTATCTTCTTTCCAGTACTTTTGAATAGGTTCCCAATCGGAGCCTAAACCTTCTTCATAAGCATTGCCATTTTGAGAGATGATACCGGTGATTTTTTCAGGATTGGCGAGTGCCAAACGATAACCCGTAGGCGCGCCGTAGTCGAATACATAGATGGCAAATCTTTTAAGGTTTAATTTGTCAATAAAAGCCTGCATGGTTTTCGCCAGATTATCAAATGTATACGTAAACACCGTTCTGCTAGGTGCCTCGGAGTAGCCAAAGCCGGGAAGATCGGGCGCGATTAGGTGATAACGATCAGCCAAAATCGGGATCAAACTCCGGAACATGTGTGATGAAGTTGGATAACCGTGTAGCAATAAAAGCGTTGGCGCTTCTGTCGGGCCAGCTTCACGGTAAAAAATATTGATGCCGTTAGCGCTCAGGGTATGGTAATGAATCGAATTTGTTTTCATGTTCTGTTGTTTTGCTTATCCAAAATTATTTCAGATATTTGATTATTAAAAACGATTTATCATGATGTAATAAATCATTATTTATGATTTATGAATACAAATGACCTAAGGATATTTGAGGCCGTGGCATTGCATAGTAGCTTTACACGGGCCGCAGAAGCGATGTTTACCGTGCAGTCGAACGTAACGGCGCGTATTCGCAGCTTGGAAGAGGAGTTTGGTACATCGCTTTTTGAACGAAATGCAAAAAAGGTGGCATTGACACCGGCAGGTGAAGTGCTGATGCAATATGCTAAAGAGATTACTCACCTGCTGGATGAAGCGAAAAGAGAGGTCAAAAATATTGATGTCTTGACGGGATCGTTGAAAATCGGATGCATTGAAACCACCATGGCGCTTCGTGTTCCGACGATTCTGCATGATTTTGGTGCGGCCTACCCACATGTAGAGTTGGAATTCAAATCAGCCATGCGGCCGGAATTGGTGCAGGATGTACTTGACTATAAGCTAGACGCGGCTTTTGTTTCGGGTCCTATTAGCATCTCCGGTCTAACGCAGGAAATCATTCACGAAGAGCAATTGGTTATCTTGGCGCATAGGAAGGCCGCCTCCTTATCATCGGAATTAAGCCGGCATGCAATCCCTAAGATTGTTGTATTTGATCAAGGCTGCGTATTCCGGGAAAGATTGGAATCGCTATTAAGCGCAAAAGGCATCGTACAGTATAAGCCTATTGTAGTGAATTCCATTGAGGGCATTATAAATTTTGTAGAGGCGGGTTTGGGCATTAGCATCTTGCCCGAGCAGATTGTCAGTTCCTATTATGCAGCGAGAGAGATCAAGACTTTCCCGCTGAGCAAGTCGCTCGGAACGATGACAACAGTCCTGATCTCGCGTAGCAACCGCCGTCCATCCAAGCTGATGCAAGTGTTTATTGATATGTATAAAAATCAATCGAAGCATTCGAACGTGGAGCAATCAATATGACAGCTCTTCACATTGAAAACCATTCGTATGCAACACGCGAATGATGCTAAAAGCATCATTGCGCGGGGTATCGACCCGTAAGATTTTATCGCAATCCTCTAGATCAAAATTCCATTTCGCCCAAGGTTGAATGCTATCTAAATAGGGCTTTAATTGCCGGATATCCTCTTCGCGCTGTACGGAAGTTTTAAATATGTAAATCATCTGATAAAATTTTATTATAAACCCTTTTTTCCTTCCAGCCAATAACCGTGTGAGACTATTTTACCCGTGTTTCTGGCTTTCAAAACCTTCCGGAATGTTCGGACCGATTTGGCGTTCCCGGTTAGGACAAAGTTGGATTGCTGCCATTCGGTCGATTGGACAAGGGGTAGCGCGTCCACCCATTTCTCATCACTAAATGCGTCGTTCTTATCAAATACGGTGCAATTGCTCAATGGCAACAGCGAGACGATGTCGTGATTTTCTTTTTCCAGTTCCAAATAGAATTGAAACTGATGCCGGTTTTGTATAAGCACCGGTAAGAAAGAACAGGCAAGTCCTAAGGATGTTTCATCGCCAAAAATGACGTACTTTGCGGCTGTTGGCTCATAATACTTGTACTCTCGGGGCGGATTGATGTTAACCGTGTCGCCAATATCGAGCTTACGCATAAAGCAGCTTCCGGGTGCTTCACCATGTATATGCGCAATGAGTTCAATTCTTTCGCGCATATCGTCAACATAAGAAACGGTATATCGCCTGGCCTCTGTATCACTTACCCGGAAATCGATAAAACTTCCTACACCGAAATTGAACTTTTTAAAATTTCCTGTAAATTGAATTCTCTTGACGGTATCGGATAGGTATTCGACCTTGGTTACCTCCATCGTTGATGACTTAGACGATAAAACACGGTCGAAAACATCGAATACCCATTTGGGAGCGCTTGGCATAATCTTTTATTTTTTTGAACAAAGAAACCACGAAACGACAGCGCAAAGAAGGCTAAAACAGGGTAAGTATTGGACTAATCAAGGTTTTTCTTTCGAAAGCTTAATGCCGTCATACCAACTATTTTGGTGAACAAACGAGAAAAGTAGGGATAATCGTCATAACCTAGCTCGAACGCGATTTCTTTTACCGATTTGTTGGAGTGATAAAGTAAACGTTTCGCTTCAAGTATGATGCGTTGCTGAATGTGATAGCGTACGGGTTGGCCGGTGCTTTTTTTGACACACTCGTTTAGGTAAACAGTGGAGACCTTTAATCGCCTGGCGTAATCAGTGGGTCGTTTTATGAGCGTGAAGTCCTTTTCCAGGATGGATTTGAATGTTTTGGTAATTACATCGAAGCGGGAAAGGGTTTCCGTTGATTTGGTAAGTGCTGAATATTGAGAGGTAATTAAAGCGACTAAAGCATTGCAGCTCTCTCTGAGAATGATGTGATATAATTTTTCCTGTTTCCGTTGAAAATGTTTGATGCAGAGCGACATGCTTTCGGAGACGAGACTAAAAGCTTCCTGACTCAATCTTAGTGGCTTTGCGGGTGCTATTTCTTGCAGTGTATTGAGAATTTCGGGGTGAAGGTTGTCATGACTGATGATAAGTACACGGAAGTTCGCTTTCTCAACGCCGATTACCCGATGTACCTGATTGGGCTGTATATACATGAGCGCAGCGCCGACGACTTCATAGCGTTGAAAGTCGATCTCGAACGTGGTTGTTCCCTGGTCCTGAATGCAAAATAAATGATAGTCGTCGCGATGCGCTTCTGCCGCAGGCTTATGTAATTCTACATCCCTCGACGAGGCCGTTTCGAGGAAAATACCCGTTCCGAATGTACTGGCCATCGTATTTAAAGGAATGGTATGGGCACGTCGGTTCATGGCTTTTTAGCGTATGTATTGTTCTGACAAAACTAATAGATGTTTCTTTTATTCGGGATAGAATACGCAATTTTTTATGGCTTATCTTCTATCTTTCGCTTAATCCAATCGATAAAATCGGCGTATTTAAGGAGTTGGCGCTCGCGTTTATCCAATCGTAAGTCATCCAGCTGGGTAAACCACTTCTCGGCAATGGCTTTTCTCTTTGGCATGCTGCAGCGTCCGGGGTCTAGTTGGACCAGCTTAAAAATAAACTTCTCTATTTTGAACATCCCACCTTGCTTACTGAATGCCCGTTTATAGGTCCGGATTTCGTAGTGAAGGTATTCGAGATTATCCAGTTCCATGTGTACCAGTAGATGCAGTAGCCATGTAGAACGGTATATGAGCTGACTACTTACTTCACGCTCACGAAGAGCCAGCTGCAGGTATTGGTTGGCGTCTGACCAGCGGCCTTGCTGAAAGTAAGCCAAAGCGGTAAAAAACAGTAAGGCATTGTGCTCGTCGCGATAGTAAAAGTTATTCTTTAGCAATTGTTGTTTTTTGAGCGATAGTACAAGTTGAAGGGCTTCTTCGTCCTTACGCAACTGCGTGAGCATATTGAGTCGGTAAACGTGATGAGTTTGGCTTGCCTCGCGGATGAAATGCTCGGGGTATGCGCCCTGAGATAGTTTGTCTACACGATGGATGAAATACTGCATTTCGACATAATAGCCAATGGTTCGTAGACTATCAAGAATGCCTCGTAGCGCAGAAAGATAGTCGTAGGGCGGGAAATTCCACATATTTTCGTGAGCCTCGATTAGCGTGTTCAATTCTTTGAACATTTTTAAGGCTGCGTGATACTCACCGGTGCGGATGAAAAAGAACGATTGGAAGAGCAAATGAACTTTCTTTGATTCAAATTGATGACGCATCCCTCGATTGGTGATACTTAATTCGCTCAATACCAAATCAGTTATCTTCTTTTGGTCTTGGGAAACAAGCTCATGATCGTGATTTAGGCGCTGGGTTAGCAGCTGATACAGCGATTGATGCTCGTGGATCTGCTGCATGATACGCAATAGGTTCCGTCCGAGCATTTGTTGATCTACCAGTGTCTGTTCCGGTACATCGGGAAGGCCTATATCAGTTAGATAACCCAGCTCCATGCGTAAAGATTGATATTGAATGTAGGGATCTTCCGCTTCTATTGCAAGTTTCCTGGCTTTCTTCAATTCTTTTAAGGCCATCGAAGGAAGTGAACGCTCAAAGCATAAACGAGCTTTCATGAGCGCTTGATAACGTGCATACCAGGTATCTTGTTCAATTCGTGTTTGGATGAGCATATTGCTGAGTACCTTGTATAAATAAGCTGCGGTATTTTCAAAAGATTTTCCAGGGAAGCGCGCAGCAAACAAACTTTCAGCCTGCTGCTCAGGTGCTACCCGATATTGTGTCAGCAGATCGAATAAAGCTACGTATTCTTTGTGAGCCCTTTGCCCGGCGCAGTGTTGTTTGAACTGCTTCCGCTCCGAAACAGATAGTCCACCGATCAATTTTTCCAGTTCAAGCTTCAGCATATTAATAAATTCAGGAAAATAAAATAATAGTCTGTTTACAAATGGTTGTTAGTGAGTGTTATGTGGTAAATATAGAGATTAAAAAATAAAATTACGATTCAGGAATTATATGAATTTGTGTCTATTTTGAAACTGTTAAGGGACTATCTTTGAAAATAGATAAAGCTGCACAAGGCAGTTGATCAAATTATAAACTTTTTCCTTAGATCATATATGAAGAAAATTATCGTAGCAGGTAGTATGAACATGGACATGGTGGTCAAAACAAGTCATATTCCCCGACCGGGAGAGACTGTATTAGGCGGGTCTTTTTTTATGAACCCCGGTGGCAAGGGCGCCAATCAGGCCATCGCGGTAGCACGCTTGGGTGGGGATGTTGCTTTTATTGGAAAGATGGGCGATGATATCTTCGGCAAACAGTCAGCCCAATTATTCGAGGAAGAAGGAGTGAACACGCAGGGTATTGTTTCGGATGCTGCGCTGCCTTCCGGCATTGCCTTGATAACCGTTGATCAAAAGGGAGAAAACAGCATTGTGGTGGCACCGGGAGCGAATGCGAACTTGAAAGCGACCGATGTGGAAAAGGCGCTTACCTATTATCCCGATGCGGCATTGCTGCTTATTCAGCTCGAAATACCCATGGACACTGTGGCTTACACAGCCAAAAGGGCCAAAGAGAAAGGGATGAAGATCATTCTGAATCCAGCGCCCGCAAATGAACTGCCTAAGGAAGTGTTTGAATTGATGGATATCATAACACCGAATGAAAGTGAAGCCGAAATGTTATCGGGTATACGGATAGCTGACCTGGACAGTGCCGGGCAAGCTGCTCGGAAGATACAAGCAAAAGGTCCCAAGCAGGTAATTATTACCATGGGAAAGCAGGGCGCTGCGGTGTTGGAGGATGATGCATTCTTCCATGTTCCTGCACCAAGTGTGGAAACCATCGATACTACGGCTGCGGGCGATGTATTCAACGGGGCTTTGGCCGTAGCGATCGCTGAGGGTAAGCCTCTGCGCGAAGCGACAAACTTTGCCTGTCGGGCTGCTGCTATTGCCGTAACCCGTTTGGGCGCGCAATCATCCATTCCTTATCGGAATGAGGTGCTGATGAGTATCATCAGCTAGCAATATTGAACCAATTAACCAAATTTTAAACGGATTATGTTTATTGTAGAAACCTATACGCTGGCGGTCGTATGCTGCCTAATTACCATGCTCTGCTGGGGTTCATGGGCTAATACGCAAAAGTTAGTGCAGGGGCAGTGGCGGTTCGAACTGTTCTATTGGGATTATGTATTGGGCATCCTGCTGTTTGCACTGCTCGGTGCATTCACGCTAGGTAGTTATGGTGAGGGGGGAAGGTCTTTTTTACAAGACTTGAAGCAGGCAGAAGCCGCTAATATCCGGAGTGCACTGATAGGCGGTGTGGTATTTAATTTGGCAAACATCCTGCTCACAGCCGCCATCGCTCATGCGGGCATGGCGGTGGCCTTTCCACTTGGCATTGGCCTGGCCTTGATTATTGGCGTCGTATTGAACTACGTGCTGGCGAGTAAGGGCGATCCTCTTTTGCTTTTTACGGGTGTCACCTGTGTGAGTGTGGCCATCATCCTGAACGCCTTGGCCTATCGTATGCATCGAGGTGGAAATATGGATAGTCGCGCTACGGGAAAGTGGATTGTCGTTTCGATCATTGCGGGGATATTGATGTCAACCTTTTATCCCTTTGTAGCGGCCGGCATGGACCTCTCGGATTTTAGGACACCCGCTGTAGGAAAGATGACGCCTTATACCGCTTTTGTGATTTTCGCACTCGGAATCGCGGTGAGCAACTTGTTTTTTAACAGCTTCTTGATGCGGAGACCCTTGGAGGGACCGCCTATCGCATATAGCATGTATTTCCGCGGCCCGCTGCGCATGCATACAGTGGGACTTCTGGGTGGCGCTATCTGGGGGCTTGGAAATCTCTTTAACCTGATTGCCGCAGGAAAGGCCGGTCCGGCGATTTCCTACGGACTGGGACAGGGGGCTACTCTGGTTGCCGCAGTGTGGGGCGTGTTTGTCTGGAAGGAGTTTCAAGGTGGGAGCAAAACCGTTAAATTTTATATAACATCCATGTTTCTGCTTTTTATTATCGGTCTCGGATTGATAATAATGGCGGGAAACTGAACCTAATTTGTAAACCTTAATTTCAAAAGAAATGGAAAAGATTTCTAAGGGCTTCTTATTGCTCTGTTTTTCCTTATGGTATCTTCCCGGTTTCGCACAGTTGACCGTAAAGGGGACGGTTAAAGAACAAGGGACTGAGCGTGCGCTGGTAAAGGCCAGCATTACGGCCGTTGGTAGCGGAAAAACGGCCTTAACGGATGAAAAAGGTCGTTTTGAGTTATCAGTAGCCAATTTACAGGATACGCTTCGAATCACGTATTTGGGCTATACTGATCGCTTGATACCTCTGCAGGGAAGGGCTTCTGTGATTGTGCAGCTCGTGCCCGACGCCTCAAAACTGGACGAGGTGGTGGTAGTAGGATATGGATCGATGAAGAAAGGCGAAGTGACCAGCGCTATCGCAAATGTAAAATCGGACGAATTTGTACAGGGTATGGTGCGGAGTCCTACGCAGCTCCTGCAAGGTAAAGTGGCGGGCCTGCAAATGTCCAATCCATCGGGCGACCCGACCGCCGGTGTTCAAATTAACATCCGAGGCGTTTCCACAATATCGGCTTCATCGGACCCTTTAGTGGTTATTGATGGAATCCCCGGCGGGAGTCTGAACGCCGTTGCACCTGAAGACGTGGAGTCTATTGATGTGTTAAAAGACGGATCGGCTGCAGCCATTTATGGTACGCGTGGTACAAACGGGGTGATCCTTGTAACAACTAAAAAGGCAAAGGCCGGTGCAGCTTCTTTGGATTACCATACATATTACAGTTATGAGCAGTTGCAGAAAAAGCCGGAACTGTTGAATGCGACGGACTATCGGAGCCTATTACAGGATCCGCAGTTTGCGGACAAGGTAAGCGATGAGGGCACTTCTACGGATTGGGTGGAGGAGGTAACACGGACGCCGATCAATTTTGTGCATAATCTTTCGCTAAGAGGCGGGACGGCAAGTACAAACTACATGCTTTCGGGAACCTATCGTTCACAGGAGGGAGTTTTACTGCGCACTTATAAGAAGCCGATTATTTTGAAAGCCAATATCAACCACAATATGTGGGACGATAAATTGAAATTCCAGTTTAATATCAGCAATTCGATGGTTACGCAGCAGGTTACTTGGTATGATGCTTTTCTCCAAGCGATGTTGTCAAATCCAACGCGACCGGTTTATGCAGCGGACGGAACTTACAACGAATACGGGGTTTCTTACAAACCTTATAATCCGGTTGCTTTACTGAATGAGGAAACGGATAAGCAGCGGGCGAATACTTTATTAACCAGTGGACGAATAACGTATTCACCCATCAGTAATTTAAATGTAAGTGTTATGGGCGGATTTCAACGCTATGACGATACACGTGATAAATGGAATACTTTCCGCTATTTTACGACAACGATCGAAAACAAGAACGGTGAAGTTACGAAGTGGAATAACTTGCATATGGATCGGACACTGGAACTGACGGCTGATTACGTGAAAGATATCGGATTGCATAGTATAACGGGCATGATCGGTTACAATTATCAGGATTTTAACCGGCAGGGAAGCTCCATGTATGCCTTTGATTTTCCGACCGACTATTTTGAGGCTTGGAACATTCAGTCGTCAAATGCCATCTTAGATGGGAGGGCACAGCTGTCGAGCTATCGTAATAATAGTAAGCTCATTTCTTTCTTCGGACGGCTTACTTACAATTATGCGGATAAATATATGGTGATGACCAGTCTTCGGCGGGAAGGATCTACCAAATTCGGAAAGGATAACAAATGGGGTTTCTTTCCTGCGGTTTCAGCGGGCTGGCGAATCTCGAAGGAGCGCTTTATGGAAAATGCAAAGGCTATTGACGACCTGAAGTTGCGCGTTGGATATGGTATCACGGGTACGGAAATCGGAAGTGCTTATCAATCCCTTGTACTTTTAAATTATACCTCACCAAGTTTCCTCAATGGCGAATGGATACGTGGGGTGATCCCGGCATCTAACCCTAATCCGAATCTGAAGTGGGAGCGGAAGGCTGAATGGAACGTTGGTTTGGATGTAAGCTTACTGAAAAGCCGAATAAGCGCTACGTTGGATCTGTATGATCGTACGACCAGCGATCTACTGGCCGAATACCAGGTGCCAGTGCCTCCTAATTATACCAGTTCGATGTGGGCAAATGTGGGTAAAATAAATAACCGCGGAGTGGAAATCTCATTAACAGGAAAAGCTGTGCAACGTGAACAGTTTGATTTGAGTTTGACGGGCAACTTCTCCTATAATAAGAACAAGGTGGTATCCTTATCGAACGAAAGCTATCAGCGGGATTACTGGTATACGGGTTGGACCTCATCGGGTATACAACAATACACCCATATTGTTAAACAGGGCGAACCTTTGGGTAATTTTTACGGATTGAAAGCAGTAGGTCTATCTGAGGAAGGTAGGTGGCTGGTTGAGGCATTGGACGGCGGACAAAAACTGCAGAGTGAGGCAGGACAGGAAGATAAGCAAGTGCTTGGAAACGGCCTGCCAAAGATGTATGCTTCTTTGAATGTATATATGCGCTATAGGAAGTTTGATCTAGGGATGATGGTGAGGGGTGCATTTGATTACCAGGTGTTTAATGAATACCGTGCGCATTGGGAAACGATGGGTAGGATAAGTGAGGGAAACCTCCCTAAATCAGCCCTAAATAAACCCTTTGGCAGTAATTCCTATGTATGGGAACCGCAGGTTTATAATAGCTATTTTATCGAGGATGGAGATTTTGTAAAGATTGACAACATAACTTTTGGCTACAACCTGAACCTGAACAATAAGTATTTTAAAAGGTTACGGGTCTATCTCTCGGGCCTTAACCTATATACCTTTACCGGCTACAAAGGCATGGATCCGGAGGTAAGTATAAAAGGCTTAGCGCCGGGAGTTGAAAGTAAATCGCTTTATCCTACGGTGCGATCCTATACATTGGGCTGTATGATTAACCTATAAATCGTGTATTATGAAAATGTATCTATTTCGAATAACATTTGTGTTATTAAATATATTGAGCTTTAGTGCTTGTACCAATCTGGATGAGGAGGTGTATGATCAACTGACGGAAGAGCATTTCTATCGGGACGAGCGGGATCTGCTGGCAGCAGTGGCGCCCGTATATGGAGGATATAGGGGCTTGTTGGAATGGCGTAAATGGTGGGATTTTGAGGAGACCACAGATATTGTGGTGACGCCGAGAGCTGCGTGGTTTGACGGTGGAATTTACATCCGTTTGAATAATCACACGTGGCGAAGTGAAGATCCGCATTTTTCCGATCTTTGGGGCCAAGCTTATAGCGGTATCAGTGATTGCAATCGCGTGATTTATCAGATCAATAAGGCCGAGTTCCCTATTCAGAACAAGGACAGATTTATTGCCGAATTAGAGCTGGCGAGAGCCTACTGGTATTATATTCTCTGCGAAGCTTTTGGAAATGTGCCGCTGATCGATCGTTTTGATGTGGAACCGGGATATTTACCGGCGACTAATACAAGGCAGGAAGTGTTCGATTTTATTGAAGCGAGTATCAAAAAAAATGTAGATTTATTGAGTGAGGATACTCGACTTTCTTACGGAAGGTTTAATAAATTCAATGCGAAAATGCTATTGGCGCGCTTGTATTTAAATGCGGAAGCTTGGATTGGGAAACCCATGTATGATGCCTGTAAGCTTTTGTGCGATGAAATTATCGCTTCCGGGAAGTATAGCCTGGAACCGGATTATAGTGCTCCTTTTGCGGTGCGTAACGAAAACTCACCGGAGATCATATTCGCTTATCCTAACGATGAGGTAAAAACAGGTAGTACGATTTATATGGCCTTGCAGAAAACACTGCATCCTTCTAACGTAAAGACCTTTAACTTGCAGACCTGGCTGGATAATGGGGTTTGTGCGGTCCCTTCGTTTGTTGAGCATTATGTAGCGGGTGATCATCGTCTGGAGAAGACTTGGCGTATGGGCCAGCAGTATGGTAGTGACGGATCGATGCTTTATTGTACAGGAATTGTACCGGGATGGGCCGGAAAACCATTGAATTATACTAAAGAGGTATCCAGTTTGGAGAATGGCGGCGAGGCCGAAGGCTATCGTTGCGGAAAATATGAAATCGAAATGGGAACAAGCCGAGCGATGAACAATGACTGGGTGGCTATGCGTTATGCTGAGGTTTATTATATGAAAGCAGAGTGCATTTTACGATTGGGAGAAGATGCAAATGAAGCGGCAATCTTGGTGAATGCGGTACGCAAGCGAAGCGTGGAGTCGGCATTGAGCGCTTCAGACTTAACGGAAACCGTTCAGGTGAACGGTACAGCTGTTAAATGGGGAAATATGCTACTCGAGTGGGGGCGTGAGTTTGCACTGGAAGGTTTGAGACGATCGCAGTTAATCCGTTTTGATAATAATTATACCCGTGGTGAATGGCGCTTTCACTCGGCCTCACAAAGCGAACATCTGAATCTTTTTCCGATACCGTTTACGGAGATGCAGGCGAACCCGAACTTAAAACAGAACCCCGGATACAATTAAATTTTTTAAACCTTTAATATGATGAATACTTTATTTAAAGTGGCCGTTTTTTTACTCGCCACCTCTTCGGAACTGATAGCAAAAGTCATGGATCATCCCGGCAGGGAAGAAGTGACTATCGATAGGGCCAAATTATTGGATAAGATTAAAGGTGGTTGGGCCGGACAGACGATCGGTGTTTCTTTTGGAAGTTATACCGAATTCCGGTATAACGGTACTTTTATCCAGGATTATCAACCGATTCCCTGGAGCGACGGCCAAATTAAGAAGCTGATGCTGGAATGGCCCGATCTCTACGATGATATATATATGGACTTGACTTTTGTGGATGTAATCGAACGCTACGGGATTGAGGCGCCGGTGGATTCTTTTGCGCATGCTTTTGCCAATGCCGGCTACAATCTATGGCACGCCAATCAAGCCGCGAGATATAATATATTGAACGGGCTGAAGGCGCCCGAATCGGGACATTGGCTGAATAACCCGCACGCGGATGATATCGACTTTCAAATAGAAGCGGATTTTGCAGGCTTAATGAGTCCCGGTATGCCGAATGCTGCCTCGGCGCTCAGTGATAAGGTAGGACATATCATGAATTACGGTGATGGTTGGTATGGTGGGGTATATATGGGAGCCATGTACGCCTTGGCTTTTTTGCATGATGATGTCGATTTTATAGTGAAGGAAGCTTTGAAGACGATTCCGGTAGAAAGCAGTTTCTATCAATGCCTCGCGGATGTGATTCGCTGGCACGAGCAATATCCCGATGATTGGAAGAAAACCTGGTTTGAAATTCAACGTAAGTGGACGGAGGAGGTAGGTTGCCCGGAAGGTATTTTTGCTCCGCTTGATATTGACGCCAAGGTGAACGCTGCCTACGTGGTATTGGGCCTGCTTTATGGCAAAGGTGATTTTACCAAAACCTTGGAAATTTCAACGCGTGCCGGCCAGGACTCGGATTGTAACCCTTCTTCTGCAGCAGGGGTACTGGGTACTATTTATGGCTATAATAAAATTCCGGACTTCTGGAAAAAGGGCTTAAGGGATGTGGAGGATATGGATTTCAAATACACGCGCATGTCGCTCAACAAAGTATACGATATTAGTTATAAGCACGCTTTGGAAATGCTACGTAAAAATGGAGGGGTAGTGACACCCACGCAAGTAAGGATTCCGGTGGAGCCGATCAAAACCGTAAAATTGGAACAAAGCTTTGAGGGCGTGTATCCAATTGCAAAGCAAAGCATCAACCAGAGCATTTCCGATGAGCTTTCGTTCGAAGTGGAAGGTACCGGTTTTGTACTGCGGGGTGCCGCTAATCGGAACGTTGGGGTAGCAACGGACTATATTTTTGACGCGGAGTGTTACATTGACGGAAAGTTAATGGAACGAGCAAAGCTGCCGACTGCCTATCGCACGCGAAGGTATGAGCTTTTCTGGAAATATCAGCTGCCAACGGGAAAACATCAGGTACGTGTACGGATAAAAAACCCAAGTGATAAACATCATGTGCAGGCCTGGGATTACATTGTGTACAACGAGCGAGACTAAGTTTTTTAACTACAAAATAGATCGATTCGGCTACATCCATTTTTATGCAAAGAGAGACTTTTGTACAAATAAAATGCATAAAAAATGAAAATTATAGTAACAGGTTCTTTAGGACATATCGGTAGTCCGCTAACGGAACAATTAGTAAAGAGAGGACATGCGGTAACACTTATTAGTAGCAATCCCGATAGGCAAAGGGATATTGAAACACTGGGTGCAAAAGCTGCGATCGGATCTTTGCTTGACAGCGAGTTTCTTGAACAAGTATTTCTTGGTGCGGATGCAGCCTTTTGTATGATACCGCCCGACTTTACGCAGCCCGATCAAATCGTTTATTACGAATCTACCGGAAAAATATATGATCATGCTATACGGAAATCCGGTGTGAAAAGAATTGTTCATTTGAGCAGTTATGGAGCACATTTGCCATCGGCGACCGGCATCATTACGGGTTCTTATCGTGTGGAGCAGATGTTGAATAAAATCCCGGCTATTAATTTAACGCATGTTCGTCCAGGTTTTTTTTATTATAATTTGGAGTCTTTTATCGGAATGATTAAGACAGCAGGATTCATAGGCGCTGTTTATGGCGGTAACGATCGATTACCGATGGTTTCGCCACTGGATATAGCAGATGCCGTAGTGGAAGAGCTAACGCTTTTAGAGGAAACAAGGCCGATCCGGTATGTGGTCAGCGATGATCGTACGTGCGATGAGGTTGCCACGATTTTGGGTAAGGCAATTGGTATGACTGATCTGAAATGGTTAACTTTACCGGAAGATGAGGTGATGAAAAACTTGCTGGATAGAGGAATGCGTCAGGAGACAGCGGAAAAGCTGATCGAATTGGGAATGGCCATTCATAACGGAAAATTGCGAGCGGATTTTGACGAGCATCCACCAGCGTTTGGGAGGGTATCGCTTGAAAGTTATGCAGAAGAGTTTGCGCATGTTTTTCATCGTAACTAATTAAAAATTTATGTCTGTACCAAGGCGTATTAAATCCATTAGTGAATTTCATAAGCTGCGCAATTTGCCTGAGCCCGAACATCCATTGGTCAGCGTGGTGGATTATCGGCTCATTCAGCATGATTCTTCTTATGATTGGGACAGCTTGATATTGGACTTTTATTCCATTTCTTTAAAGCGAACGAGCAATGCGAAGATACGCTATGGTCAACAGGTGTATGATTTTGATGAGGGGGTGCTATTTTTTATGGCACCCAATCAGGTGTTTAGTATTACGAAAAGTAGCGATGCTGCTATGCAACATGCCGGCTGGCTACTGCTATTTCATCCGGATTTCCTTTGGAATACATCTTTGGCCAAGGCAATTAAGAAATATGATTTTTTTGATTATGCAGTGAATGAGGCTCTATTCCTCTCAGCAAAGGAGGAATCGACCTTAAATGGCATTATTCAAAACATTGAACAGGAATATCAAACGAATATCGACAAATTCAGTCAACCTATTATTATTTCTCAAATAGAGACCTTACTTAATTACGCTGATCGCTTCTACCAAAGGCAATTTATTACCCGACAGGTAAGTAACCACCAAATACTCGATCGGTTGGAACGGCTGCTCGCCGACTATTTCGACGATGGGGATTTAATGCATAAAGGCTTGCCGACTGTAAAATATATATCCGATAGTTTGCACGTATCGCCTACCTACCTCCGCAACTTGCTCCAGCTATTAACCGGGCAAAGCACGCAATGGCATATACACCATAAAGTCATTGAAATAGCGAAAGAACAATTGTCAACAACGGATCGATCGGTGAGCGAAATAGCCTACAACTTGGGCTTTGAGCATCCGCAAAGCTTTAGTAAGCTCTTCAAAAGTAAAACAAACTTGACGCCTTTAGCTTTTCGGGCTTCATTTAACGGATGGAGTTGATAACATAATATGGAGAACGTCGCCTGAAGTTTACGTCGTAGGATCTATAGGTAGGTGCAATCAAATAAATAGAGGAAATTTAGCAGTAAAAGAACTTGGAGAAACAAATGAAAGTACAAAGCTCGGACGCTAATCATTATCGGTCCTTACTTCAACACATAGCGAGTCGTGTTCACCTTCAGCCGGAAGAAGAGGCTTATATTTGTTCCGTATTCCGTTTACGGAAGCTGCTTCCCAGACAATACCTGTTGGCTCAAGGCGAAATTTGTCGGTATGAGAGTTATGTATGTGAAGGTCTTTTACGGTCTTTTCATGTAGATGAGAAAGGAAATGAACACACATTGCATTTTGCGTTGGAGGACTGGTGGATTTCAGATCTTCACAGTTTTTTGCGTGAAGAACCTGCTCGCCGTAACATTATTTCCCTTGAAAGATCAGTGGTTTTACAAATCGATTTGAAGCACCGGGAAGAGCTTCTCCACCATATCCCTAAAATGGAACGCTTTTGGCGTATATTGAATGAGAGCGCCAGTATGGCGCAGGACCGGCGCATAATGGATAATATCAGCTTGTCGGGTATAGAACGTTATCGAGCTCTTCTGAAAAAATATCCGCATATTGAACAGCGCTTGCCACAGAAACACATTGCCTCTTTTTTGGGAATGACTCCGGTGTTTTTGAGTCAAATACGGAAAGAAGTGATTAAAGGCGGTTAGAATCCGTTTCTAACCGCCATTCAACCGGAAGGTGATTCCTTCTCATTTTTTCCATTCGGCAGCATCGCTTGCCACGGCAATAGCTTCGATCTCGATAAGTGCATCAGGTGAAAAGAGTGAGGACACTTCCAGGATGGTATCGGCTGGATAAGGCGCTGAAAAATATCTAGCCCGAAGCGCCACAATTTTTTCAAAATTACTCATATCGCGGAGCATGATGGTGACCTTCACCACGTTTTTTAGGCTTGAGCCGCCTGCCGTCAACACTTTGTCTAAATTCTCAAAGGCCTTTTGAGCTTGTTTGTCAAAATCGCCAATCCCGATTAAGTTACCTTCATCATCTAAAGCCGTTTGTCCGGAAATAAATAGGAAGTCGCCCACGCGATAACCTTGCGCGAGATGGAAAGGTGCGTAAGTATCCGGTGTTATTTTAATCTGTTGAATGTCCATTTTTCTTTGTTTTTGGTACAAACAAAGGTAGGTCGATTGATAGCCACCTGCTATTCAACTATTTTAAGAAAATACGTTAAACTATCTTAATTGTTAATGTATTGTTAATCCGGTGGGGGATCCGCATGACACTGAATCGGCGTTTTTATATTTGTTGGTATGATGTTTAAAATGAACCCTATTAAAATTAAAAAAGCCTTATCAATAGCCTTATTATTGTTTAGTGTATCCGCAAGTGCACAAACCGTCGGTGCTAAAGATATACATGATATTGTGCAAAAATTGACAGATCAGTTGGTGGAGGTATATCCGTTTCCCGAAATATCGGCCAAATACCAGCAAGCCATATTAAGAAATGAAAAGGCTGGTCGTTACGTAGGGTTATCTGAAGATTCGCTGGCTAAGAAGTTAACGGAGGACTTACGTACTGTGCATAAAGATGTGCATCTGCGGGTCATGAAAAATGAGGAAACCTATAAGCGTTTATCGGCCCCATCAGGCCGTCGATCGGACGACAGCACAGAACTAAAGCGTATGAAAACTCAAAATTACGGCTTTAAAAGTGTACAGATCGATGGTGCTAAATCTACCGCTTATATTGATATCCCCGGTCCGTTTTGGGGAACACAAGAATCCTTTGAAATGGCATCTGCAGCTATGAATATGGCAGCTCACAGTAAATATGTGATCCTTGATATCCGCCATAATCCAGGTGGTACCGGTCATATGGGACGTTTTATCGCTTCTTATTTCTATTCGCCCGGAAATGAAAGATTTTATCTGAACGGGTTTTACAAAAATCGTAAAATGGACGAGCAGGAGTGGACCTATTCGTATGTTCCCGGTAGGAGAAACCCGGATGCTAAAGTATACATTTTGGTGGGGCCTGGAACGGCTTCCGCATCGGAAGGCTTAGCTTATGCCATGCAAAAGCTTGGTAGAGCAACCATTGTGGGAAATACCACGGCAGGTGCCGGTATTGCGGGGTCTTTTGTTCCGCTCAAGCGAAATCTGATCGCTTTTGTTCCGGTAAAGATGGTGGTCGCTCCACATTCCGATGAAGGATGGGAGGGTACCGGTGTCATTCCTGATGTGCTTTCAGGTGATGAGGACGCATTGGAAATAGCTCGTAAATTGATTGAAAAGGATCGAAAAGATCAATAGGATTGAGTAGATCGCCGCGATGGCGATTGCGACCATCATTTTTCTTAACGCAAACAATTATGCATTTTGGGTCGACGTGAAAATATCGATACTTCTTCGGTTTCGGTCTCAGCTTCGCTAAATAGTAGCTTAATTCGCTAATTAAATCAGCGATTTTTTTTTGCTTGCTCAAGCTTATTAATTTTTTATATATTCGAATATATTTAAGTGATCCTTAAATAGAAGCTGATATAAACCTAATCTTCATGAGCGGAAAAAGAGATCGTGCCTTGTTGCAGCGCTTTATTGCAGGCGATGATTCGGCTTTTGCTGAATTGTACGATGCCTATTGGGAGCGACTTTTTCTGTGCGCCGTCCGCATTCTGGATAACGAGGATGACGCGGAGGATGCCGTTCAGGATACGTTCGTTTCATGCTGGAAGTATCGGAAATCAATAGAGCATGTTGAAAATATACAAAGCTATCTATTGGCAATTGTCCGTAACAATGCGGTCAAGATTATTAGGCGCAATATCGAAACCCGTCATTATCTAAGCTCAATTAAGTCTTTTTTTGATGAGTTGGCAGGTGCATCGGACGAAGTTTTCATGGCAAAAGGCCTGGAGCAATTCTTTGAGTCTGAAATTGAAAAGTTGCCAACTAAAATGCGGGAGATTTTCCTGTTAAGCCGTAAAGAGGAGCTCAGTCATAAACAAATTGCCGAACGACTGGGCATATCAAATGAAACGGTAAAAAAGCAGATATACAATTCACTTAAAACGCTACGCGAAAAATTGAATAAAGACCAGTACAGCGCCTTAATACTGCTGGTGATGATCAAATTCTATTGCTTATAAACCAAATCTTCATTTTTTTTCAAGTTAATCTACCACCATTTCCATTTTTGCTACTCTTATAGGAAAGACCTTTATAAATCATAAATACCGATGACCGAAGAGGAAATCAAAATCTTGCTGGAACGTTATGCCAAGGATCGATGTACGCCTGATGAAAAAAAATGGGTGGAAGCTTGGTTGCGCCATGTTGAAGAGCAATCGGATTGGTCTTGGAGTAATCGGGAACACTTGGCCGAGGTGAAGCAGCGTATTGCCAGTAAAATCGAGCAAAGCGTGTCGCTTCGGTTGCGGCGACGCGTACCCGCCTATTACCGTTTCGCTGCCATTGCGGCCTGCTTTTTAGCGGTAGTGACGGGAATTGTTTTTTGGCAGAAAGCGGAACAGCCGCAACTACAGGCGGACCATATAATCGCTTTACCGGAGCAGGTTGATGGTGCGCGGCTCACCATGTCTGATGGAACCGAAATTGACCTTGGAAGTTTAAAGGGGGGAGGCGTAAGCCAAACTGGAGCTGGTATCATAAAAAAGGGAATGGACAATAGCATCAGTTACGCATATCGGTCAGAGACAGAAGATAGGGCTTCGGAAGAGAAATGGAATACCTTACGAATTCCTCCGGGAGCCAGCTATCACTTGCTTTTACCCGATGGTAGTAAAGTCTGGCTGAATGCCTGCTCTGAACTTTCTTTTCCTTCCGCCTTCGGGAGGGCAAGTCGAAAGGTAATATTGAGAGGAGAAGCGTATTTCGAGGTGAAGCAACAAGCACAGCAACCTTTTTTTGTGGAGGCGAATGGGACTATGATAGCGGTAATGGGCACTGCATTCAATGTGTCCGCTTATCCGGACGAGAAGGAAGTGCTGACAACGTTAACCGATGGCGCCGTTGCCGTGTCCTTAGCTAAACAGAGAGTGGTATTAGAACCGGGCGAGCAGGCAAGAGCAGATCGCGGCGGAAGTCATTTAAGCAAGTCAAAGATAGATCCCGAAATTTTTGTGGCATGGAAGAATGATTATTTCGTGTTTGATGACCTTGATATTAAGTCTATTATGTATCAGATTGCACGTTGGTACAACACAGAAGTGGTGTTTCAGGGGACTATTCCGACAAAAAAGTTTGGAGGTACTTTCTCACGTACGAAACCTATCGAGGAATTGTTAAGCCACCTGGAGCGATTGGGAGGCTTAAGGTTTAAGCTAGAGAATGGTTCTTATTTTAAAAAAGGAAGGAGGATTGTTGTTATGCCTTGATATTTATTTACAAAGGGAGTTACAAAAATACCGGAAATGTTCACGGCACTTCCGGTACATGCTAGGTAACCAATTTTTGTATACTACAATTATTAATTAAAACCTATACAAATGTACAAAAAATATACTACCAAAAAAGGTGGTAAGGGATACCCTTGCCTATTAAAACCTATACTGGTTATGAAATATGCTGTTTTCCTGACAATGGTGTTTTACTTCCATCTGGAGGCTGCCGTACGTGCACAAAATGCGACACTTTCAGTAGAGAACCTGTCCTTGAAAAGTGTTTTCAGAATATTAAAGAAGCAAACGGGATACGATTTTTTGTATGCCACCGACGACCTTTCAGATGTGGCACCGGTGACTGTTCATCTACACAATCGGCCTCTGTCTGAAATATTGGACCGTTGTTTGGAAGGGCAGCCACTGATTTACAAAATCGACAAATCTACGGTATTGCTGGAACGGAAGAAAGCCGTAGTATCACATCCGGTAATACAACAGGAAGTGTCTGTTAAAGGAAAGGTGACGGACAAAGACGGTGCGCCAATGCCTGGTGCATCAATCTACCGGAAAGACCGCCAAAACAGTGGTACAAAAACGAATATGGACGGCGAATTCTCTTTGCAGGTGTCAAGAGATGCGGTCTTGATAGTCAGTTCGATCGGTTTTGTGAAGAAGGAGATCGACATAAGCACGATAGATATACGACAACAGCTTGTAATTCAATTGGAACGTGAAGAGGCTTTACTCGACGAAGTAGTGGTTGTTGGTTATGGGACCGTTGCCAAAAAGGATTTGACAGGAGCCGTTTCGAGCGTGCAGGGCGACCTGATTACCGCCCGTAAAACAACGCAGATATCACAGGCTTTGCAGGGAGCGGTTCCGGGTTTGATGGTGACTCGCAATAACAACGCACCCGGCTCGTCGGCCACTATACGGGTACGGGGTATCACAACCATCACCGATGGAGGGCTAAACCCGCTTTATATTCTTGATGGGGTGCCCATTGACGATATCAACAGCGTAAACCCGAACGATATTGAAAATATTTCCGTACTGAAAGACGCAGCCTCAGCTTCCATATATGGCTCGCGTGCGGCCTCAGGGGTGATTCTTATTACTACCAAGAGGGCAAAGGAAGGGCAGATAGGCTTGGATTATTCGGTCGAATATGGCTGGGAAAAAGCTACCCAATACCCTGAATACGTTGATGCAGTTCGTTATATGCAGCTGACCAATGAGCTACGTTGGAATGATAACGGTAACAGTGAGAATCAATACCCGATCTATACGCAACAGTTGGTGGAAAATTATCTGCAATTGAATGGCGAGAACCCGGATGCTTATCCCATTACTGATTGGCGTGGACTCATGTTGCGCGACTTTGCACCAAGACAGAGTCACGTACTGGGTATCTATGGAGCTAATAAATTTATAAAAACCCGCGCGTCTATCGTGTATGATAAAAACGAAGCTTTTTATGACGAAAGAAGTTATGATCGGATCACAACCAGAATCAATAACGACTTTACCATCGGAAAGTATTTAAAGGCGAGCGCCGACCTTAGTTATCGGCGAACCATTACCAAAAATGCGGTTTTTGATGCACGATCGCTGAACGAGGATGGCCGGGCCACTACGCCGATGTATAAAATGGGTATTATGCCACCTATTTATGCGGCTCTATGGTCGGATGGACGAATCGGGGCGGGTAAAGATGGTGCTAATATCTACGCATTGATGAAAGAGGGGGGCTTTGAACACTACTGGTACAATCAAGTGGGTGGAAAAATAAGCTTGGATTTTACACCTCTGGATGGCTTGAAATTATCGGGCGTTTTCTCTCCCTTTCTAAATTTTGATAAGGCCAAGGTATTTAACCGAAAGGTACCTTATACTACTTTTAGCGACCCGGAAACGATTGCCGGTTATATTGAACAGGCCACGGAGACGAAGTTGCAGGAGGAACGCAACGACAGTCACCGCTATACCGTACAATTCCTGGCGAATTACACCAAGCAGCTGGGCGATCACCATTTTAATGCGCTAGCGGGCTATGAGTACTTTTATGCGTTTAATGAGGATCTGGGTGCTTCACGTGGTCAATATTTACTGACGAACTATCCCTATCTCGATATCGGTCCGTTGGACTATCGCAATAACAGTGGCAATGCTTATGAAAATGCCTATCGGTCGTGGTTTGGCCGGATAATGTATAACTATCAGGATAAGTATCTTCTTCAGGCTAACATTCGCTATGATGGCTCATCACGTTTCGCTCCCGCCCATCGCTGGGGCTCCTTTCCTTCGGTTTCGGCAGGCTGGGTGCTGTCTAACGAGGACTTCTTGAAGGATCAATGGAAACCGCTGTCGTTTTTAAAACTACGAGCGTCTTACGGTACGCTAGGCAATGAACGTATTGGCAACTATCCTTACCAGGCTTTGCTGTCATTTGAGAATAAATCCCTCTTTTATCAGGGAAACACCATCATCGCCGGACAGTCGGCTGCGCAATGGCAGTATGTGATCCGTGATATTTCTTGGGAGACTACCTCTTCGTTTGATATCGGACTGGATGTGAACTTTTTTGATAACCGGTTGAGTTTTGTAGGCGACTATTACAAAAAGACAACCAAGGATATGTTGTTAAAATTGGAAATTCCGGATTATGTGGGCTTCGATAATCCGGATCAGAATACAGGAAAAATGTATACAAAGGGTTGGGAAGCGCAGATTGGTTGGAACGACCGTGCCGGTGATTTCCGTTACGGTGCCTCCTTCAATATATCCGATTTCATTTCCCGTATGGGCGACTTAGGAGGAACGGAGTTTATCGGCGATCAGATAAAAATCGAAGGGAGTGAATTTAATGAATGGTATGGTTATCTGTCTGATGGTCTGTATCAAACACAAGCGGAAGTGGATAATTCGGCCAAACTAAATGCCAATGTCCGTCCGGGGGATGTCCGTTACAAGGATATCAGTGGGCCTGACGGTGTTCCCGATGGCAAGATATCGCAGGAATACGACCGAGTTTTGCTGGGCGGTTCCCTGCCGCGCTATATATTCGGTGGTAACTTCAACGTAGGCTATAAAAGTTGGGATTTATCTTTCGTTATCCAAGGTGTCGGAAAACAGAACAGCCGACTGCATCAGGACATCGTGCAGCCGCTCCGCGAAAACTATGGTAATTTTCCGGCCATCTTGGACGGAAATACATGGAGCTATTTCCAAAGTGATGAACAAAACTTACAAGCTAAATATCCCCGCTATTCGAATACTTCTGCCGGAAATAATTATGCGATGTCTGATTATTGGCTCATCAATGGGGGTTATTTCCGCTTGAAGAATGTGACCATAGGTTATGCCTTTCCACAGAGATGGATGGATAAAGTACATCTGAAAGGATTGCGGATATATGGAACCGTGAACGATGTTTTCGCCATTCATAATTTTCCCAAAGGCTGGGATCCGGAAATGAATACGCTCGGTTATCCCATCACCAGAACTTTTTTAATCGGTGCTTCCGTAAAATTTTAACGAAATGGATATGAACTTTTCAGTAAAAACATACATCTATGCAGCGTTTACACTGCTTTTAGGCTCCTGCGGTAAATTGGATCTGAATCCGCTATCACAAGGATCGAGCGAAACTTGGAACTCTACACCGGAAGAGATTGAGATGTCTCTGAACGGTTTGTATAAAGCTGATTTTTGGATGATGGATCAGGATGAGTGGACCGACGACTGGATTTATCGGGATGGGTTAACACCAATTACAAACGCAACGCTTGATGGGCGTACACAGTTTGTGAGCGACTGGTGGAAAAATACGTATAAGTGTATTGCAAGGGCCAATAATATTGTGGCCAGTGTAGACAGGGCGGCAAATCTGCTGTCGCAGGAACAGCGCGATCGTTATGTTGCTGAAGCACGTTTTGTGCGCGCTTCCCAGTATGCGCGGCTTCTAACGCATTACCGTAATATCATCTATACGGAAACGATGATGGACATTGACGAAGCTATGGTCGCTGAACAAGCCGACCCTACCATGGTGCTTCAAAAGATCTATGAAGATTATGATTTCGCAGCGGGCAAGCTAAAGATTAGTTACGGTGCCTCAGAACCCAAACGGGCGACTGCGGGAGCGGCGTTGGCGCTGAAAGCGCGTATTGCTTTGTATATGGGCGATTGGGAAACGGCAAAAAATGCTGCAAAGGCCTGTATGGAGCTAGATGTGTATCGCTTGCACGCGGATTTTTCGGAGTTATTCCTCTCCAAAACGAAGAACTCGATTGAAACGGTTTTCGGATTTCCTCGTTCGATTGTGCTTAATGTTACCAAAGGAGATTGCCAGAACTATGTGCCCCGTAATGCCGGTGGATGGGGTGCGAAAGCGCCTTCTTGGGATCTTTTCTGTGCTTTTCTGTGCACAGATGGCTTGCCGATAGACGAGTCGCCCTTGTTTGATCCACGAATGCCTTTCCGAAATCGTGACCCTCGTTGTGCTAAAACCATTGTCGAGTTTCAGACACCACATCTAGGTTATATCTATCAGCCACATCCCGATACACTGACGGTCTTAAACGTGACTAATGGCACAAGGGTTGAGAATAGGGATACCCGTTCGGTTGCGCAATACGCTTCTTTTAACGGGCTGCTTTGGAAAAAGGGCATCGATGAGGATTGGTTGAAAAATTCATGGCAGGTGGAACCCGATCAGATTATCATCCGCTATGCAGATGTACTCCTTATGTATGCGGAGGCTAAGATTGAATTGGGCGAATTGGATGCTTCCGTAACGGAAGCGATTAATCTGGTACGGGCCAGAGGCTACGGCGTTGACCTCGGCGATACACAAGCCTACCCGGCTGTGCAATTGAGTACGCAAGACCAAATGCGCCGGATTGTGCGGACGGAACGCCGGATGGAATTTGCGCTCGAAGGTATTCGGTACATGGATATCATTCGTTGGCAGTTGGCAGAAAAGGTGCTGAACAGAATAAACTATGGCATGCTCGATGTCGATGATTTGCGGGCGAAAGTGATAAACACAGGTTTATGGTTTTTTCCGCAGGTACCGTTGATTGATGAAGATGGTACGGCCGATTTTTCGGCTATGTATAGCGCGGGACAGATTAAACAGATCGCTGTACGGAAGTTTGACGCAACGCGGCAATATATTTGGCCTATACCTACCAATGAGGTGCTAACCAGCGGTTTAAAACAGAACCCTAACTATTAATTCAATACCAAAAGAAAGATGTTACAAATGAAAAAAATAGTAGGTTATGCGCTGCTGTTCTGCTTACTGAGCGCTTGTGCAGTACAAGAACCTAAAGAGCCGGTCCAGATCAGTGGCATTTATCCGCATCTAGCAATGTATAATGATGAGGGCGAATGTGGTACGGGCGCTGTGGTGCCTTGGCAGGATAGGTTATGGGTGATTACTTATGGTCCGCATCTCCCTTTCGGCTCTTCAGACCGTTTATATGAAATAAAGGAGGATATGGAGCGGACAATCCATCCGGAAAGTATCGGTGGTACGCCTGCCAATCGTATGATTCACTGTGAAAGTAAACAACTGTTCATCGGCCCATATGCAATTGATTCGACTCGACAGGTACGGGCCATTCAGTACAAAGATATGCCGGGGCGTCTGACGGGCAATGCCCGCCACTTGACAGATCCTGCCAACAAAATATACTACGGAACGATGGAGGAAGGTTTTTATGAGGTGGACGTGCATACGTTAAAACCGCAGTGGCTCTTTGCTGATGAAAATTTGAAACCGGAACAAAGACGGCAGGTACCCATGGCCAATTTAATCGGATGGCATGGTAAAGGGCTTTATTCAGGACAAGGGGTGCTGGTGTATAGTAATAACGGCGAACGGGGGGATAGTGCGCTTCATCATTTCAACGCGCCTTCCGGCGGTCTGCATGAGTGGGACGGCAAGCAGTGGAAAATGATCCGTAGAAATCAATTCACGGAAATAACGGGTCCGGGAGGTATTTATGGAAATGTTAATCCTGGTGAGGATCCTATCTGGACCGTCGGTTGGGATCATAAATCGGTGTTGTTGGGTGTGCGGGGAGCTGATGGTTGGTCATTCTTTCGATTGCCGAAAGCAAGCCATAGTTATGATGGCGCCCATGGTTGGAATACCGAATGGCCGCGGATCAGAAATATAGGTACGGCGGAGAAACCGGACTATTTGATGACTATGCACGGTTTGTTTTGGCGTTTTCCAGGGAATTTTAACCTTAGGCAAACAGCTGGTGTCCGCCCACGATCGGCATACCTTAAGGTGATTGGCGACTTTGCAAGATGGGACGATCGCTTAGTTTTCGGCTGCGATGATTCAGCCGAGCGGGAGTTTCTGAATAAACGAAAGGCAAAGGGGGGCATTGAAGGCCCCGGACAGTCGAATTCCAATTTATGGTTTACTTCGTTGGAAAAACCTGATCTGCTAGGACCAGCTACCGCCGACGGCTCGGTTTGGCAGCAAGAGCATGTAGGCGCCGGACAGCTCTCTGATCCCTTTTTGTTTGCAGGTTGGCCGATCCGGTCCT
The DNA here is from genome assembly GCF_054130995.1 of Olivibacter sp. SA151. Classification (NCBI taxonomy): domain Bacteria; kingdom Pseudomonadati; phylum Bacteroidota; class Sphingobacteriia; order Sphingobacteriales; family Sphingobacteriaceae; genus Olivibacter; species Olivibacter sp. SA151. The sequence goes on from NZ_CP096391.1 coordinate 2,412,850, forward strand.
GCTGGTTGTCGAATGACGGTAAGGTTGAAACAAGCTTCACGTTTGAAGTAGATCTGTTGGGTAATGGGCAGTGGCAAACACATAAGGTGGTGAAGGTGTTACCGGGAGAAGCGATACAGGTACCCTTTGATAGGGAAGAAAAAGGAGAATGGATACGGATTAAAAATGCAGTGACAACAAATGCTAGTGTACATTTTACTTATGCACAAACTGAAAAACGTGGACGGGATGCAGCTGATCTTTTTGATGGCCTTGCAAAGACATCTACCTTCAACGGTGGCTTATTGTACGGTTTAGGCGATCAACGAAAGGCCATGGGAATGGTGGCAAGACAATACGAAAAGGGTGAATTAAAAGCGAATATCGGATATTATGAACTGAATGAAAAAATGCAGCTCGTTGCCAAGAAAGATGATACAACTGCAAGGTTTATCGAGCAGCGTTTTGCTATACCCAAAAAAGTGGTACATGTAGATAACGCTTCGGTACTGATTATTGATGATAAAGGACGCAGATGGCGACTTCCAATGGGGAATAAGTCTTTTACGGAATTAATCCATGAGGGAACCTTGCGGATATGCCGCGAAGTGGCTACCGAACGTGACTTGTTTAACTGCCATGGTACTTTTTACGAGTTGCCTGCAGAAAATGCGGATGGCTTTGCAAAGTTGAGACCGGTAGCCTCGCATGCGTTCAACATGAACGATTACGCTTCTTACAGAGGGATGTTGATTATGACGGGGATAGACCCCTCGCAGCTGGAAGCAAACCGAAACGAACATATAATTGTCTCAGAAGATAAGAAGGCTGCGGTTTGGGCCGGTGTGATTGATGATCTATGGAAGCTCGGCAAGCCAAGGGGGGAGGGCGGCCCTTGGAAAGATAGCGACGTGCGTGAAGGCATCGCCTCCGACCCGTATTTAATCGGATTCTATGATCAACGTAAATTGAGAATGTCCCACCAGGCAACGGGAAGCGTGATTTTTACTATGGAGGTAGATCCAGGAGGCGATGGTAATTGGATACGTTATAAATCGATCAAGGTACGGCAAGGCGAAAAGGTCGATTTTGATTTTCCGCCGTCATTTCAAGCACGATGGATCCGGTTTAAAGTTGATCGAGATTGTGTTGCAACCGCCTGGCTTTCTTATAGTTAATTTCGATGAACGAGAAGGTTTAAAATTATGATAAGCATGCTTCGTTACGGATTAAGTTTGTTGATGAGCTATGTATGGCTCGCTGCAGTGCAGGCACAGTCGGCTCGGGAAAGTTATACATTAACAGAGCAGGGTGAGACTTATGAATTGGTGTTGGTTTTTGATGCAGGGAAGCAACCTGTTTATTATTTCCGGGATGTATTTACGCCGGTTTGCCTAGACAATGTCTGCAAACCGGTACGCATTAAATTGTTCTGGGATTTGCTGGGTAATTATTTGCGTTATGAAGTGCCGAAGGCGGAACCTTTGACTAAGTTAGATCATAAAGAATTTACGCCGGAAGACCATAGTAAATTACAGGAAATCCTTTCGAACGAAAACTCGCTCTTAAAGGATTTTAAAATGGAAGACCTCGTAGATTCAACCAGTCAAGGCCTATCAGATTCGGTGGACGCAATTACCGGTGCTACAAAAAACACCGTGAAAGGAGAGGTTATTGAGGGAGCTTTATATACCTGCTATACGCTATGGCACCTGGCACATGGTACGACTCCGGGCGAAATTCTAAAAATTACGCAGAGCAAGTTGAATGACGCCTTGCTGCATCACTTTTTGCGGAGCGACAACTACCATTATGTGTATTTTGCGCTGGGCGAGGTGATGGATACGGAAGGGTTGGTACGTGCAGGCTTTCTAACGGATGTGCTGACTTTGTTGGAAAGCGATAACGTGTTTGCCGCCCGCCGTGTTTGGGAACGGATCAACTTAAGTTATTTTGCCACAGACAAAATGCAAGAGCAATTATGGCGCGTTTTTGACCGATCACCTTATACGCAACAAGTAGCTATGTTAAAAAAGATAAGCGACCTGAGTCTGGATTCAGCTGTGGTATTACAAATAGTTGATTACTTACCGCAACTAAATCAGGCCCTATTTAAACAAGCACTGTCAGTATTGGCTAGTCAGGAAACATTATCGAAGGCAGCACAGGAAAAGTTGATGGCTTATCTTACTGCACCGGATAAAGAAAGAGCAAGAGCAGTATATGAAGTGATGAAGCAGCATAAGCAAATACGTGAAAATTTTAACGAACAATTAAGAACTTATAAACCATAAAAAATCATGATAAAACTTATTTTTAGCAGGCATCTACTAAGCTTTGTCGTTTTCTTCTGTATGCAACCTTTGGTAGCACAGGAACAAATATTAATAGAAGCGGAGTCTTTTAAACAAAAGGGAGGATGGGTAATTGACCAGCAATCGTTCCCCGTCCTTCACTCTTCGTATCTGATGGCCCATGGAATGGGCAGGCCGGTTGCAGATGCGAAGACGACGGTGAAATTTCCAAAGAAGGGTACTTACCGAGTGTGGGTGCGTACAAAAGATTGGGCGCCTTTTCCGGTGGGCCCGGGTAGGTTCAAACTCTTTGTGGATGGTAAGCCTTTGCAGGTAACTTTTGGAGAAAGTGGCGACAGCGCCTGGAAATGGTATAATGGCGGTGACATTAAGGTCGACCGAGATTCGGTTGAGTTGGTGTTACAGGATTTAACCGGATTTAACGGTCGGGTAGATGCTATACTTTTTAATAAGGGAAGTGAGGCTGAGCCCCCAAATGAACTCGCGGCATTGGATATGCTGCGGAATAGACTATTGGGTTTGGCGGCAGGTAGAAAAGAGATGGGAAATTTTGACCTGGTCGTGGTAGGTGGAGGAGTGGCCGGAACCTGTGCTGCTTTATCTGCTGCTCGTTTAGGTCTTAAGGTCGCCTTAATACAGGACAGACCCTTGTTAGGGGGGAACAATAGTTCAGAGGTACGGGTGCATCTGATGGGCGACCTCGATAAAAGTTATTATCCTAAGTTGGGTAGAATTGTACGTGAATTGGATAATGGAGATCCTGGTAACGGCAACCCGAATGCGAAGGAATACGGCGATGCACGTAAATTTGCAATTGTGAAAGCCGAAAAAAACCTCTCGCTTTTTATCAATACGCATGTTTACCAAGCAGAAACTGAAAACAATACGATTAAAGCCGTTATAGGAAGGAATATTGAGACTAATCAGGAAACGCGTTTTACAGGCGCTTATTTCGCAGATTGTACGGGAGATGGCACCTTAGGCTTCTTGGCGGGTGCCGATTTTAGAATGGGACGTGAGAGCAGAAAGGAAACGGGCGAATCTTTGGCTGCTGATGAGGCAGACGATTTTACCCTTGGAACATCCAATCTCTGGGCATCTATACCGGTTGATAGCGCTACGACTTTTCCCGAGACGCCATGGGCACTTCCGTTTTCAGATGAATACTATATTGATGAAGTGCAATCGGATTGGCAATGGGAAACGGGTTTCGGAAACTTTAACACCATTACCGAAGCAGAACAGATACGAGATCATAATCTACGCGCGGTTTACGGAAATTGGTCTTACTTAAAAAATCACAAGCCGGAAAAATATGCTAAGCGTGAATTGGCTTGGGTTGCTTATATTGGCGGAAAGCGCGAATCCAGACGCTTGATGGGCGATCATATCCTTACGCAGATGGATATTCAAGAGGGTAAAATGTATCCGGACGCAACGGTGACAGCTACCTGGACGATAGACCTTCATTTTCCGGACAAAAAGAACAGTTTGTATTTTCCGGATGAAGAATTTTTTGCTGGTACCAAACATATCCGCGTAGCGCCTTACACGATACCTTATCGAAGTCTTTACTCGCGGAATATCAATAATCTTTTTATGGCTGGAAGGAACATTAGTACCACACATGTGGCCTTTGGAAGCACCCGAGTGATGCGTACCTGCGGAATGATGGGCGAGGTGGTGGGAATGGCGGCTTCTATTGCCAAAAAGTATCAAAGCAGCCCACGAAGTGTGTACGAAAAGTATTTATCAGAATTTATGAGGATGATTAAGGATTAAATGAGATGGAGCAAAGGATAGCGACTCTATTCATATAGAAAATAAACAATTTATAAACTGATACAATAGTCAAGGTCTGAGCCAAGGTTTCATCCACTTCGTCAAGGTGGGCATAACTACCCATGTTAAAAGTAACACCATCAGAATCGCCATGATAAAGAGGCGGGCAATGATAGGCACATTTTTTATGAAAGGGCCAAGTGCGAATGACAAAAATGTACTTGTTGGCAGAACACCGCAAAAAGTGGCAATCGCCATTTTCCACCTTGGTGGTGGCACAGGAGAACGGAACCAGGCTTCAAGGCCGTTAAGCTCGCGGTACAGTGTATCTTCGGTGACGCTTGACGCATAAGCTTCCCATTTTTTAAACGCATCCGAACGATAGAAAGCATCTCGTTCAGCCTCATCTTTAAAGGTACGGAGAATGCCGATTTCTCGGTTTTCCGTACCTGGAAGCGCGGTAATCATGGCCGCGCCATGTACGCCGCCGTGCGCAAATGAATCACCTAAAAACTGACGCAGTGCTTCTTTAAATTCTTCTTCTTTTCCCGGTAAAATTTTTCGGGTTATTGCAACATGAATAGGCATATGTTTTTATTTATCAACAGGTAAATATCGCATATAATTTTAAGCTAAGCTTAGTCGAACCCTATTTTTTTGTTTTTCCATAGCGCAGCAAACCGCCGCTAATGCGTTCACAATTCCCGAGTTTTTGGTTTTAAATAGCATGCTTTCTCATGATTTAACCAAATGGGCTTTGGCTAGCGAGGGTTAATCTAAGCGAGTTTGCAATTATAAGAAAGAACGTGTTTTTATTGTTTTGCTGCGCGACGTAGGACGAGTTGTTTTGGATGAATTGATTTCTTTTAACACACGGTTATATTCTTCCAATACTTGTATGTATTTTTCCTTCCAGTAGGTGACACTCTCTAAATCCGTAATATCGTTGTCTTTCTGAACTGTCGGGACCAATGGTGTGGTTGTATGAAAATCTTCGGTGGAAAACAATTCCGGAAACTCAAAGGAAAAGTCATAATTGAGTGCTTTGCCGATTTTCAATATGATATCCCGTCTCAGTTTGGGTTGACTGAACCAGTTGTACATAGATCGTCTATTGACATTGATCGTTCGACTTAGGTCCGTAATACTATAGCCGTTTCTTCGGATGGTTCGCTCGATGATCTCCCCGTGATGCTTATTCATTTGATACTTAAATATTCAGTTAGGTGCTATGGTTGTTTGGATCCCGAATGGTAACCTAAAATGCATAACTGTAGCTTATAACGCATTCATTCAGCTTTTATTGTCTTCTGCTGACAATACGGTTATATTTTGCCAATTTGTGCGTAAATCATATGCAGGAGGCCGCTTTGGCAGCAGGGCGTCTTTAGATGCCCCAATACGTTGACTTTATTCAACGTATTGGGGCATGGTATTTGGTGCCCATGATGATCTATCCTAAAATTAAGCACATTGGTTGACATACATTGTTTTCTTCCTTGTTAGTTACGACGGCAATAAGAAGAGTTTAAATACCCTATAACTCTTTTATAGAATAGAGCGTCAACTGAATCACCGGCAATGAATTTGCGCTGACATTAAAAGCTTATGAAAATTGTGAACAGCTTGTTACATTTTTAATAGTGGAATCGTTATAAAGAGAGTGTATACCGAAAGGTAAAGGGTAGGATTTTAATTGAACAAATTATGCAAAATTTTTGGATGAAAGTAAGGGGTGACTTTTACAACGTCAATATAACATCGATACAGGGCATGCAATTATGTATGGTTGACATTATGAACGAGCAAGTTACTTTTGAGTTTCCACAAAAGGAGGCCTGTCGTTTTCAAGCAAAGCGTGTCGACCCGAGTTTATTAAGAGAATTTGCACATAGGATTGAAAGTTATCTGCAAAGTTAACTCGGCAAATTAAAACCGGTATCTCTATGTTTAGATGGCGCTTAAGAAGGCCCCGCTAAAAGACGGAGCCTTCCATATTTTTTATAATGGACAGTTTTATTCGAAGGTACTTATAACCTGGCTGATCTGATAGCCTTGATCGGTTTGCGAGATGGTCACATAATCGATGCGTGAAAACTCTTTGTATTTCATTTCGATTTTAGCAATCGTTACGCCATCGTTTTCTTCTAAGATACTATAATCCGTTTTGCAATTCTGCTGTATATTTCGTTGGTTTTTTAAGAAACTGACTAGCTGTTTTTTGTTAAAGCTATTACCCTTTTTTCTTTGCACAATGCGCTGATGAAACTGTTCACTAAATAGTTGCTCTATGTTAGTAAGCTGTCCATTGGTTACAGCATCTGAATAACGATCTAAGGTTTGATTAATAGCTGCTATATTGGAGCGTTTGGCCGGTTTAGGTGTTGCAGAAAATGCAACAGTACCTGTTAATACAATAGTTGCGATGATGGAGGTGATGAACGTTTTCATAATTGTAAATTTTATCGAGTTAATTTTTTAGTGTTCTATGCCAAGTGCATGATATAATTGTTCCGCTTTATTTAAAATGTTGTCTTGTAGTTACTTATGTGTTTAAGCTGTTCTCGTTTCTGTACGAAAACGTACATCATCTGTCCTATGGCGGACAGCGTTGGGTGCTTGCATGTTTTGCTTTGAACAACATCTTGATATTTATCTTGTTGATTCAAATCTAGGAAGTGGATTGCGCTTGACCGAGAAGAAATAGGTGAACAGCAGAAAATAATCGGTAAATGGAGGCGTGAGACGGTGAAGAAACACATAGGTTTGTTGGAACGCTTCTAAAAGATAAGTTAAGGTCATATATAACGACTATTTCCTATATTCGCAGCTATAAGGTATACATAAGTTGCCTTAAATCATAAATGACCAATACGAGTTTTAGAACGTTAGCGGGCACGATACAGGGATGGCAGGATGGAGCTGTTATAAGGGCGACAGGTATTCCCTATGCGATAGCAGAGCGCTATGAAAAGCCCCGGGAGATAATCGGTTTGGGCAGTAAAGAACCTTATATGGCGACCAACTGGTCGCCGGCTTGTCCACAATCCTTTTCTCCTGTATTAAAGGAGGTGTTTGGCATGGATATGATGGATGAATTGCCCCTGAATGAGAATTGTCAGCACTTGTCGATTACAATTCCCGCTAGTACCCCTGTATCAGCGGGCTTGCCGGTAATGGTCTGGATTCATGGAGGTTCATATCTTACCGGTGCAGGGGATATGACAGCTTACGACCCAGCCTTGCTTGTCAGTGAACAGCAGGTGGTGGTTGTTAATGTGACTTATCGATTAGGTTTATTTGGTTTTTTAGGGGGATATAATGATATACCGGCGAATCTGGGACTGCTTGACATTATAGCTGCGTTACGGTGGATAAAAAGGCATATTGACGCGTTTGGTGGAAATCCGGAAAATATTACCCTTTTTGGTCAGTCAGCGGGTGGCGATGCCATTGCGCACCTGATGTTAGCGGAGGGCGTAGAAAATCTATTTCATAGAGTCATCATTCAAAGCGCACCTTTAGGGATCAGGAAGGGAAAAGCATCACTTACTGAAACCTTGATAAAGAAAGTGGCTGCTTTCCCCAAAAATTCACCGATAAACAAGCTTTTGGATATACAGAATACGATGCTATTTTCCATGAAACGGGTAGGATTGAAGGGGGGAATGCCTTTTGGTGTCCAATATGGATTTGAGCCACTTCCTCACGAAGAAAGGACAGAAGAGGTTTGGCGAAAAAGGGCAAATCAATGGGATATACTGATCGGGTGGACAAACCGCGAAACAGCGCTTTTTGCTCCCTATATTAAGCTGGTGCAACACTTATCTTACGTGCCTGTGTTCGGTAAAGCGATGTTAGAATGGCTGATCCGTAAGACCACAGATAGCGTGTACCGAACTTCAGGAAGAGCTTTTACAGAATTAATGGCAAGCGGCCATAGGCAAGTGTATGAATATCAGATTGATTGGGGCGAGAAGAAAAATAACTTTAGAGGAGCGCATGTGATTGATATCCCGCTTTTATTCGGTAATGAGCAGCTATGGAAGAATGCGTTGTTTTGCAAGGGAAGCTCGCCTGAAGAGCTACGCCTTGCCGGAAGACGTCTGCGTACCGTATGGGCAAACTTTGCGCGGACCGGCGTCTTGGAGGAAAAAAAGACGATACCTGGACTTATTAGCTATAAACGCGTAAACGTTTAAAAGCTCGTCTATTTCGAAGGCCTCATAAAGGGTGGTCATTTCTTCCTCGTCATCTGTGATATAATTTCAGACAGCATCTCCACAATTGCGTTCCGTTCGAGCGGTAAATCTGCGCCCATGATCTCATAACCATCCGCGTAAGGAATCAATAATGATACTACTTTTTCAGGACAGGGAGTAAATTGCGAAATCAATTGAACCAACCAGTTCGCATAATTCCTGTAGAAGCGATGAACGGTTTCGGCGAGTTCCTTGTCTCTCAACATAAGGGCCCAGAGCTCTCGAAAAATGCTATGATCATAATCGTTAATTCCGTCTACAATCAACATCTCAAGTAATTTTTTAATGAAGCCGTTAGTGGATGCACGATCGTTTACATTGATGGTAGACAGTTCACTGAGTATTGTTTTCTCACATTGCCGAAAGAAAAATTCGCACATTGCTTGAAATAGCTTAGTCCGATCCGGGAAATAGTATTGCAAATTACTAAGTGTTATACCCGTTTTATTCGCAACCTGTCGCATCGTTACACCACTACTTCCTTCTGCTTTTAAAATCGCTATCGTCTGTTTAAGAATGTCGGCCGTTACGTTTTCTCTTTTTGACATAAAGAAGATAAATCAATTTTGCTTTATAGGTCATTTGACCTATTTTTGTTTTGGTCATTTGACCTATTTTTTGATATACAATTTAAATATAATGGAAAAAAAGAATATTTTAGTGATTAACGGTCATCCTGACAAAGAAAGTTTTAACCAATTGATTGCCGACCGCTATATAGATACAGCGGTTTCTTTTGGTGCAAATGTGCGCAGTCTCATGCTGGGAGAGCTCGATTTCGATCCCAATCTCAAGTATGGTTATAGAAAACGTATGGAATTAGAACCGGATCTATTGATGGCCTTAGACAATATTTTATGGAGTGATCATCTGGTTTGGGTTCATCCTTTATGGTGGTGGAGTTATCCGGCTGTGATGAAAGGTTTTATTGACCGACTCTTCCTTCCAACGATTGCTTTTGAAAGCAGAGAAGATGGTTCTTATAATAAATTATTCAGTGGCAGGACGGCTCGAATTATCTGTACTGCTGATACATCGGAAGAGGATTATATTGAACAGTATAAAGGTTCCGCTTTTTTACAGCTGAAGGAAGGGACCTTGGAGTTTTGTGGAATTACGCCGGTGTACACGACTTACTTAAGCCCGATTTATCAAGTGGGTAAAGAGCGCTTGGATCACTACCTAGAAATTGTTTCGAAGACTGCGGAAGAAGATATTCATCGGTTGAACATGAGCAAGTAGCGGGAGTAGGCCCTGCTACGCGACAATTATTCAAATCGTTCAAAATTAGCCCGCGAAGGCGTTGGTAGGTCTGTCTAGTCGGTTGAGATAGTAGAGCGGTTAGACTTTTTAATTTCGCCATGATGGACTATCAACGGAAATGAGGTTTAGGATCAATACGGAATAATTCTTACGATTTGATTCTTGCCGTCTTCAACCGTTTTCTCCGAGCGATTAATGATTGTAGTACAACCGACGTCATCACGAAAGTGCAACCCACATAAAACGATAGGTTCACTTCCTTACCTTCATTAAATAGCCAGAATGCCAGTATTATGGCGTATATCGGTTCCAGATTAAAACTCAAGTTGACGGTGAATGCGGAGATCTGTTTTAAACTCTCTGCAAATAGCATATATAAAAGGACGGTACAGAATAGTGCTAAGAAAAGCAGGTATAGGAGATCGGTTAGACCGGGAAATAGATTGTCTGTTGGAAAATAACGGAGATACAATGGCATTAACAACGCTAAAACACAAGTTCCGCTAATCATCTGATAATAGTTAATGACTTTACTGTCATAATTTTTGACCAGTCGTTCATTAAAAATAGTATAAAGTGCTGCAAAGGAGGAAGAGATCGTTCCAATCAGAATACCGAGTTGATAAGAGGTGTCAAAATGAAAGATTAAGCTGATACCGAGCAACGTCAAAGCACTCAGGACAAGTTCCGTAGGTACAAACTTTTTTTTATTGATTAGCGGTTCGAAAATAGCTGTGAAGAAGCTGGTGAGGCAGTAGCATACGACGCCAATGGATACGTTAGCATACTTGATGCTTGCATAAAACAGCACCCAATGGGTCATCAGTAAAAGTCCGACCTTTCCGATCGCTATTTTTTCTCGAAAATGAAGCATTCGGCCTTTGCGCGTAAAACGAAGAATGACGAAAAGAATAAGGGAAGCAAAGAGCATTCGATACCATACGAGGAGCCCTTCATTGAGGGTAATAAGTTTTCCGAAGATACCCGTGAAGCCAGCCAGAATTACAGCAATATGTAATAGCAGATATGATTTTTTCATTTGAATTGCCTATTTATTGATGACGGTTAACGTTTTTTTATAAATGATATGCGTATTACAACGGCGGATTCTTATAACCCGGGTACGCAAGTTCATGTTGAAAAACTAACAGGTTGGCGGGGGAAGGCAACTCTTGCTATTCATACTAATAGATGTTTTTGCAAATAAAAGAAATATTTTCCGATTTTTATCAGACTAATTTGCTTTCACGTGAAGAGCAAAATTATGAATTTATGCGATGGAATGGAGACGAATGCGTCAGAAAGAATATTGAATCACCTCCTTCTGTACAATAGCTAATGAAAGAAAAAGTTATTGATTTATGTGTAGATGAAATTTGGAAGTTTTAAGAAAAAAGAAAGGAGGGTGTCTAAAGGGTGACGGGTTGAACGTCACCTTTCTTGTGAACACCCTCTTTCTCGTTTTTACTCGTTTTAGGCTAGGACGGTAGTTCTACCAAATTGTTGTGTTTGTCTTGCTAAGGCAACATTATACTCTTCCAAAAGGCTGATGTATTTGTCTTTCCAATAAGAGATCTCTTCCACCTGTTGAATGGTGGCTGAAAAGTTCTGCTTACTTTTTTCAATTTCGCGTTGAAAGTCTTCAGAGGTGAATAGTTCGGGAAATTCTTTAGAAAAATCATGACGAATTGCGACTCCGATTTTAAAGATGATCTCAGGTTTGAATCTTGCCTGAGCAAACCAATTATAAATCGATCGTCTGTTTACTTTCATCATCCGACTCAATTCACTGATACTGTAACCGTTTCTTCGAATCGTCATTTCGATAATTTCTCCATAATGCTTGTCCATAGATAGTATTTGTTTTTTTTGTGATGCAAAGATTGGGAAAAACGGAGAAATAATCTACAGGTGGAATACTGTAAATGGCACAGGAAAAACCCTGTTTTTTGAGAAAAAATGATAGGTATATTGCTTATTTGTTCGATAATTGTTATCATAATCTCACATAGTCAATTAGTGAAGCGCGTAAGAATGTGACGAACCGCGAAGTGCTTATTAATAAAGTGCATCGAAGGCAGTGGGCCACATCCTAAGTAGTTTGTTCTTCAAATCAAGATCTATATACCTATAAACAAAGGAGATGCTGACACCGCATTTGAAAAAAATATTGTAGATTTAGCGGTGAACGATAAATAAAATTATGGTGAAAAAAATTAGTATTTGCTTGCTTGCATTCGGAATTGCGCTGGCTAGCTGTAATCAAAATACAAAAAAGTCAGAAGATAAACAGCAAAAACCCAATATTATATTCATTTTTTCCGATGATCACGCTTACCAAGCAATCGGTGCCTATGGTAGTAAATATGCACGCACACCGAATATTGATCGCATTGCAAAGGAAGGGGCTATCTTTAATAATTTCTTAGTAACGAATTCGATCTGCGGACCTAGCAGAGCAAATTTACTGACCGGAAAATACAGTCATGAAAATGGTTACTTGGGCAATGAAGGGAAATTCAATGTAGAGCAACAACTCTTTAGTCGTTTGTTAAAACAAGCAGACTATCAGACCGCTTGGATCGGTAAATGGCACTTAGGGACATTGCCCGGCGATGCCTTTGATTATTGGAATATCTTACCTGGGCAAGGGCATTATTACAACCCCGATTTTATTAACCAAGCGAATGATACTACCCGAATTGAGGGATATGTAACTAATATTATTACAGATCTAGCGACGAACTGGTTGGATAGTCGTGATACAGATAAACCGTTTTTCTTAGTGGTAGGAGAGAAGGCTACCCATCGCGAATGGCTACCGGATCTAGAAGACTTAGGAGCTTACGATGATGTTAATTTTCCCCTGCCGGAAACTTTTTATGATGCTTATGCAGGAAGAAAAGCAGCAGCGGATCAGGATATGACCATCGAAAAAACGATGCGCTTAAAACAAGATCTAAAGGTGAATTTAGATTACGGAGTCAGTAAAAATGGTGTCTATAATCGTTTTACTGATGCACAAAAGGAGCGTTTCAGTACCTACTATAATAAAATATCGGAGGAATTTGACTCAAAGAAGCTAAGTGGGAAGGCCCTCACTGAGTGGAAATACCAACGTTATATAAGAGATTACCTCTCCACTGCGAATGCACTGGATCGTAACATCGGCAAGTTGTTGGCATATTTAGATGAAAAGGGCTTAGCAGAAAACACGATTGTAATCTATGGTTCGGATCAAGGCTTTTATCTGGGAGAACATGGCTGGTTTGATAAACGTTTTATCTATCAAGAGTCACTAAAAACGCCGTTTCTAATTCGGTACCCCGGCGTAGTAAATCCGGGCACTAAGATTGACCAGCATGTATTGAATATCGATTGGGCGCCTACTTTGCTTGAAATTGCGGGTGTAACGGTTCCAAAGGATATTCAGGGCCAGTCCTTTCTTCCCGTGTTGCAGGCCAATGGAAGGGATGTGAGAACTCGAGAGGCGAGCTATTATCATTATTATGAATTTCCGGAGCCTCATCACGTGTCTCCCCATTTTGGCGTTACCACGGAGCGTTACAAATTGGTGCGTTTTTATAAAGGGCAGAATGCTTGGGAATTGTATGACTTGCAAAAAGACCCACAGGAACTTCATAATGTTTACGAAGACGAGGCTTATCAGACGACAATTGAAGAATTGAAAGATAAACTCAAAAAGTTAATCGACGAATATCGGGATAAAGAAGCGGCTACCGTCTTTTCACAGCAAATTTAAGGAGAAGCGTAGGTTTTAACGGCCGGTCTGTCAGGAGGCTGTCCTGAGTGGCTGGCCGTTTCCGATTCATTTCCGGTAGATTTCTTATGATAGTTACTTCGGTGCTCGCAAGATGGGAAGCTTTGCTCTTAGTCGAATTATTTCTTTCATTAGTTGTTCTTTGGCAGCCGGAGATTGCTTTTTATTTATGGCTTTTTGGTAATGCTCGATTGCACGGTCTTTATTAATTGATGCGTAAAGATAACCCAATAGCTCGTGCCATCCCTCATGTTGTGTTAACTTGGTTTTTTCTAATTCTTCGATGGCTTTTTCGTGACCATATACTTTTCCATAAGCAAAAAACCTGTTTAAGGTTCTTGGTGGAGTCGGGGCCAGTTGGAGGAGCTGGTCATAAAGATCAAGAATGTTCTTCCACTTTTCTGTATGCAGGGTGGTGTGCCAGTAAGCAATACTTGCCTCCAGATGATAACTTGACATCTCATTACCACGGCATGCTTCAAGCATATAGTAATGCCCTCTTTCAATCAAGCTGCTGTCCCAACGTTCCCGGTCTTGCTCATCAAAGCGGAGTGGCTCACCATGCTCATCCATTCTGGCATCCAGTCGTGAACTTTGATAGCACATCAAAGCCATCAAGGCATTAGCTTGAGCGGTATTTGTTATTTGATTTTCCAATAATAAGAGGGCCAAGCGAATGGCTTCTGCGCATAAGTCTTTTCTTATGATCTGACTGTTGCTTTTGGAATAATAACCTTCATTATAAAGTAAATACAACACTTTCAGAACCGTTTCAGAACGCGCTTTGATTTCCTGCTCATTCAGTTCGTTAATGCGAAATTTTATTTTTCGTAGGTTATTCCGGGCACGATACAGTCTTTTTTTTATGGTTTCCGTTTTAGTGAGGAAGGCCTGGGCAAGCTCCTCAACACTAAAACCTGAAAGTATCTGCAAAGCAAGGCATATTTGGGATTCGGGAGAATTGTGTGAGTCGCATACCGCAAACATCATGGCTAAAACGCTGTCGGCAATATATTGTCGCTCTATAAGAGAATCACTTGCTATAAACGACTGACTTAGTTCCTTAATCGCGTTACGCTTAGACTGAAAGAGCGTATCTCGTTTAATAAAATCTTTCGCTTTGTTTTTTGCTACGGTATACAACCAAGCCGCCGGATTATCGGGTATTCCGTTTACTCCCCAATATTCAGCGGCTTTTAAAAATGCATCACTAACGATATCTTCAGCTATTTCTAAGTTGACGAGCCCAAAATGACGACATAATACTGCCGTCATTTTCGTATATTCAGATCTAAAAAGATGCGATAATTCGTTTTCTTTTGAAAAATTGCTCACGATTTTTGCTCGTATAGTTGCACGACTTCTCGTATTTCGATGCTACCTCCGACCTTAAAGATCGGATTTGTCTTGGCCAATTCAACAGCCTCCTCGATTGTTTCCGCTCGCACGATGAGATACCCGCTGACAAATTCCTTTATTTCGGTATAGGGACCATCGGTTACAACGTGATCGGCGTGTACCGTTTTTGCTTCAGTGACGGATAAGGTATTTCCTTTATTGACCAGTTTATTTTGAGCGGCTAGCCCGGCTAGCCAAGCCATTCGCTCCTGTAATTGCTCGAGCGACGGTTTTTTGTCTGATTGACTACTCAACCTGAAAAGTAAGGTGAATTCTTTCATGATTTTCGTTATTTCTTGTTACGACGAATGAAATTTCCAAAAGAGGACAAGCGCGCTAACTTTTTGTATTAAAGTTCGGTCTTTTCAACGATATTGCGGGTAATAAAATCGTAATTCGCCTGAAATCCGGCTTCGGCAGTACCTTCTATTCGAAGTGAAGTTATGTCATTGATTCCAATAAAACCTAAAATCGTAAAGAGATAATCTTCAATATAGTTCTTAATGGGATCAGAAGTGCTGTCCGGATAGCGGCCTCCTGTACTAATGGCTAAAAAGGCCTGCTTATCCGGGAATAATCCAATACGCTTACCATCGGGCAGATATCGAAAGGATTCACCCAGCCGAACCAACTGGTCGATCCAAGCTTTTAATGCGGCATGTATAGTGAAGTTATACATCGGTGCGCCTATGACTAAAATATCGGCGCTTTTAACTTCCTGAAGAATTTTGTCGGAATACATAATAGCCTGACGTTCTGCCTCGGATCTGTTGTTCGCTGTGTTAAAAAATGACGACAGATGGGAAACTGTCAAAAACGAAGGCTGATCTTGTAATAAATGGTTTTCCACGACTTCACTTTCCGGATAGGCTGTTAGAAGTCGTTTAATGATAGCGCGCCCCAAACGAATACTTTGCGATTCTGCTCCGCGCGGACTAGAGATTACGTGTAAAATGTTTTTTTTCCGGTGCATACATGATGTTTTTATTATATGCATGACGACCGAACTCAATAAAAGGGGACACTGACAGACCACAGTAAATAATTGAGACAAAACGGCTAAATTTTGATCAACTTATCCTTTGTATGTTTCTTATCTTTGGATAAGCACCGCCAATTAACCATGTTTACGACATATGATGATCATCTTACTACGCACTAACTTTATTTCAGTACGGATTTTAAACGCTCTTTTGCTTTTAGCTTTGCTTGTCGCTTGTTTACAACGCGCGCAAGCGGCCCTTCTTAATAAAGACGAAAAGCCGAATATTATAATAATAATGGCCGATGACCTTGATTCCAAACAATTGAGCTGCTATGGTGGGGTCAATATAAAGACAAAATATATTGACCAACTAGCCTCCGAAGGTATGAAGTTCAATACCCTTGTTGCTTCCGAAGCTATGTGTGTGCCTACTAGAGCTTCACTGTTTACCGGCCTGTATCCCGCCAGACACGGCGCTTATCAAAATCACAAACAAGTTTATCCGGAGCTAAAAAGCATCATCCATTACCTGAATGCGGTTGGTTATCGGGTCGGTCTTGCCGGTAAGGATCACGTTACTAAGCCGGTTTCCATATTTCCATTTGATCGGGTAGGTGGCTTTGAGCCGAATTGTGTGTCTCAAACAGATAATTATACCTTAGATAGCGTGAGGAGCTATATAAAACAAGAAGAACCCTTTTGTCTTTTTGTAATGAGTATTAATCCTCATGCGCCATGGACTGTGGGAGATCCAACGGAATTCGACCCATCAAAATTAAAACTACCGCCTCATTGGGTGGATACAGATTTAACACGTCGGCAATTCTGCAATTATTTGGCAGAAATACGTCGGCTGGATAATCAGGTAGGTGATATCATTAACGTATTAAAGGAAACGGGTAAGGAAGACAATACCATTGTTATTTTTCTTGGCGAACAAGGTCCGCAATTTCCGGGAGGAAAATGGACTCTGTATGACAACGGACAAAAAAGTTCTATGATTGTTAAATGGCCGGGCGAGGTGGATGCGGGTACTAAAACGGATGCGATTGTTCAATATGAAGATATTATGCCAACCTTGCTAGATATAGCGGGCGGTAAGTCTATAAAAGCACTGGACGGATTTAGCTTTAAGCAGGTTTTATTAAACAAGGCAAGCACACATCGTGATTTTGCTTATGGTATTCACAATAACATACCGGAAGGGCCTGCTTATCCTATTAGAAGTATTCGCGATCTTCATTATAAATATATCCGCAATTTATTGCCGGACTCAACCTATTATATTAAATATATGATGAATACCGACAAAGACAATTTGGCATGGACAAGCTGGGTTCGAAAAGCGGAAAATGATAAGTCGGCGGTACCACTTATAGAGCGAATTGCTCATCGTCCGGCAGTGGAGTTATACGACCTAAAAAGGGATCCTTATGAGTTGAATAATTTAGCGGAAAACCCGGAATACCGCAGTCTACTTGAGAAATATGCCAGACAACTGGATAATTGGCTGGCCTCTCAAGGCGATCGTGGGATAGCAATGGATGTGCCTCTGAACAGACACAAACAATAAGATACCCCACGCTTATATGGGGGGTTGGTTTCGTATCTGATACATGTTCGAATCCGCACAATGCTGTACGGATTCGAACAACACCTATAGCGAAAACCGGGAACAGGATGTCTCAAGCGACTTTTTTACCATGGCAGATTTATTGTGCATGACTACGGGGATAAAATCTTATGTTGCGTTACCATATAAACATTGCTTGGCGTAATTTATGGAAACATAAATTATATACATCAATCAATATCGCTGGCTTAGCGATAGGAATCGGTGCTTGTCTGCTTATCTTTTTATTTGTGCATTACGAGTTGACATATGATCAACAAAACTTACATTTTAAACGTATAACACGTATAACAACTACGTTATATACGCCTGAATCTGATTTAGCATTTGCTACTAGCCCATATCCCTTAGCAGATATTATACGGCGTGAATATCCGGAAACAGAGGCCGTCGTACGTCTTGAGTCATCCCCCGCTGTGGTGCCTTATAAGAATGAACTGATTCGGGAAAAAGGTTTTTATGCAGCAGATCAATCGGTGTTCTCAATCTTTACCTTCTCGTTTATTGTCGGTTCGGCACATCATGCGTTGACGGCACCAAATACGTTGATTTTAACGGAAAGCATCGCAAGGAAATACTTTAATAGTCCAGACCAAGCGTTCGGAAATACTCTGCTATGCAATGGAAAACCTCATCGTATTACAGGCGTGATTGCTGATCTGCCAACAAATACGGATCTTCATATCGAAGGATTGCTTTCGGCTAACTTTTCAGACATAAGGATGTGGACTGATCTCGATTTTCCGGTTTATACTTTTGCTCTGTTGAAAAAGGGTACGAACCTGAAGCGCTTCGAATCTAAATTGCAACGAATAGCAACCCAATATGTACAACCGGAACTAAACGGTGTCGGTGCGAATGATTATCGTATTCGTTTCCAAACGGAGCCGCTTGCTTCAGTGCATTTTAGTCAAGGAAAGCTGATGGATACAGTGAAGGGAAATAAGCATTTCAACAATGTCTTTTCCTTATTAGCGCTGCTTATACTCCTTATTGCCCTACTGAATTATGTTAATTTATCAACTGCCGCCGCTATGGAAAGGAACAAGGAAGTAGGGATCAGAAAGGTGGCGGGAGCACGACCTATTCAATTGATCAGACAATTTGTGATCGAGTCGTTCTTGTTGATCGCCACAGCTTGGGTGATTGCCACTATGTTGGTGTCGTTGTTAATTCCGTACTTTAACCACCTATTGGGGACTGCTATCGCTTTTGAATGGCAAGAATATGGTCTTTTTCTACTAGGTGTATTTGTTTTAACTACGTTATTGGCAGCAATTTATCCATCCCTTACGTTAGCACGATATGGGCCCATAGGGATGCTGAAAAAAAGTTTTAAAACAAGTATAAAAGGAATAATCTTCCGTAAAGGAATTGTTATTGTTCAGTTTGCTATGGCTACCGCAATGATTATTGGTACAATAGTGGTTTATCGACAAGTAGAATATGTGACGAATACGGATTTAGGCTTTAATTTAAATCAGATAGTAAGTGTACGTGTTCCAGTCGATTCAATCGAACAAACAAAGGTTAAGGGATTCTATGAATCTTTAAAACAACTACCCGAAGTGGAAGGAGTAACCATGGGGAGTGGTTTACAAGCCGATGACCTGACGATGGCTACAACCTTTGCAAAAAACAACGGCCAACGAAGGGAGTTAATGTCTAATTATTTCTTGATCGATCCTTATTTTGCGCCCTTGCTAAAATTACATTTTGTTGCCGGGAGAAACCTATCTGACAGCTTACACCTGGATCGGGAGCAGGCATTTCTGGTAAATGAAAGTTTTCTGCATGAGATGGGGTGGAAAGAGGCTATTGGTCAACCTTTAGAAGGATTTGGGCATAAAGGAAAAGTAGTGGGTGTTGTGAAAAATTTTTATTATAAATCAATGCATAATCTAGTAGAACCCTTGGTAATGATTTATAATACATTTCCCGCTACTACGATCTCGCTTCGGGTTAATTCTCATAGTTTGTCGAAAGTAAAGGATGCTTGGACTAGTTTTTTTCCAAACAGGAGTTTCGACTATACCTTTTTAGATGAAGCCTATGCAGCGCAATACCGAAAGGACAAAATAACAACCCAATTTTTTAACTATTTTACCTTATTGGCAATCTTTATTTCTTGCCTTGGCTTGTATGCCCTCATCGCGCTGACCATCACTCAAAGGGTGAAGGAATTAGGTGTGCGTAAAGTGCTTGGTGCTTCAACCATGCATATAGTGCGACTTTTATCCAATGATTTCGTTAAATTAATCTGCGTGGCTATTTTAATTGCCTCACCGGTAGCCTGGTGGATGATGAATAGATGGTTAGCTAATTTTGCTTATCGAATGGACATCCCATGGTGGATATTTGTCGTTGCGGGATTGGTGGCGATGATAATTGCGCTATTGACACTGAGTTGGCAAGCGGTTCGAGCATCCTTAGCTAATCCGGTTGAATCTTTACGAGACGATTAGGAAATGCAATAAAGGATCAACTCGTTGCGGTTTATGATAGAACTTATCGTCTAGCGCTTTTCACGGCTCTTTTTATCAGCTTTATGGTGATAATGGTAATTAAAGCAACCAAAGCGATTTTGTCCAGGGATGTCTTGCCGATTGGCCTTTTTTCGCTGTCTTTTGTAGATAACCAGGTAACCGCTGCGCCTACTTCTGCGTGGGAAAAACCCTTGGCGATTCCCGGCATGATATAACTGGCCATATCAGTAAATGTTCGTACGTTCTCCTCATCGGTTACGATGGCCATTTTTTTCCACTTATTGAAGTGTTTGATACCTGCCAACATATCTTGAAGCCAGGCGCTACTATCAAAATTCTGTACCGATGTGTTCAGTACCAGCAAATAATAGATTTCTCCAAAGCTAGCGGCAAGTTTTTGCAAACCTGGATGCAATACCTTTTTTAAATCCTCTCCGCTTACCTCTCCTGATGCTCGAACACCGAAAACATGAGCCGGAAGGTCTTGAATCTTCTCTAACATAAATCTCGTAGCTGTTTCACTAGTTTCTAACAGCCCAGGTGTTAAAATGTTTGTATACAGTTGTATCGATGATGACGTGCGAAAGATTGTGAACCTTTGTTGTGCATTAGCGTACACGCTGCAAGAGATATGCCACCAAGATAATACCAAGGAGTATGATAGCAGTAGTAATTCCCAAAAATATGCCGGACGATGGTCGAAATCTGCCGGCAAGCAATTGCTGTTGAGTACTCTTGAATCGATAGTAGGCAAACAAGGCAAGCAACATACCGCCAATAACCAAAGTAATTCCGATAATAGACGAATAGCCATGATTGGGCAGTTTGGTACCGGTATCCACTACTAAGGCCAATTGTCGAATGAATAGCGAAAATTTAACGACAACAAAGCCTAAACCAATGGTAGCAATACATGTACGTATCCAAGCTAAAAAGGTACGTTCATTGGCTAGATGATCGTTCGGAATAGCTTTTCTGTCTTTTTCCATCTATTAAATGCTTTATTACATAACAGCTTACCGGTCGAGCTGTTTGAAAAGTTGCAAAGTTTAAGGTTTTTTTGCGTTATTCATTAAATAGGGTCAAAAGCTTAATCGGGCAAATAAAGGGTGGTAATAACAAACTCTTGCTAAATCGTTTTTATTTTCTAAATTAGCAACATATAAACCTGGTGAGTGGCATTGATTTCTCTTGATACGGAAACCGACCTATTGGTCAGGGTAGCGAATGGTGATGAAAAAGCCTTCGAGCAGCTATTTTATGCTTATTATGATAAGCTGGGGGCCTTTGTTTATCAGCTCACTTCTTCCGATATCTTAGCCGAAGAAGTGGTTCAAGAAGCTTTTATCGAAGTATGGCTCAGGCGCGAATCGTTAAGGGAGATTTCCTCTTTTAGAGGATATATCTTTATTCTTACAAAAAACAGAATGTTGAATGCGTTGCGTAAAATTGCTAATGAAAAACTTCGGAATGAGATTTGGCAGGGAGGATTGATTCAATATGAGTCTGCTGACGCTGGCGACGATCCGGTAGACCGCTACAAGGCCATACTGGAAGAGGCCATCCAAAAATTGCCGCCACAACAACAGAAAGTGTTTAAAATGAGTAAAATAGAACACCTGAAGCAAGAAGAAATCGCGCGTGTATTGCAACTCTCACCCGAGACAGTAAAAAAACACATGAAATTGGCCCTTAAATTTTTGCGTAACTATTTTGCCGAAGCACGAATCGACCTGCCTTTATTGGTGATATTGTTAAGTCGTTTTTTACGTTAAAAAAAAAATCGACCCATTACCCCTTTTTACTTTTGACTGTGTCTTTAAGATAAATAAACCAATAGGCTAATTGATTGTAAATGGACAGCAGGTTACGCATCTTGTTCGAAAAGTATTTCAATAAACAAGCTTCTCCGGAGGAAGAACGTGAATTGTTCGAGTTGCTCCAAAGGGAAGAGCTACAAAAATCGCTGGAAGCTTTATTGGAAGAGACTTATCTGGATTATGAACAAAAGGAGCGCTTCTTCAACGCCAAGCAAACAAGTCGGATGCTAAAGCGCATCAAACAACAAACGGTTTTAAGCCCCGGGGTTCTATGGTATCGCATCGGGGGATATGCTGCCGCTATTTTAGTGTGCCTAGGCCTCGGGCTATTTGTTTATTCTTATCTATCGAAGTCCATTGACACTTCATCAACAAAAAAGACGGTGGTTAAACGGGATGTCGAGCCTGGGTTTGAAAGGGCCACCATTACACTGCCAGATGGCCGAACGCTTGAGTTGGAGGAGATAGCAAACGGTATATTTGCAGATCGTGAGAGCCGTTTCGTGAAGGAAGGGGAAGGCCGGTTAAATTACAGTGGGCTTGAAAAATCGACTAAAGAGATGGTTTTTCATACCATGCGCGTACCCAAGGGAGGGCAATACCGGTTGGTGCTTGCCGATGGAACGAAGGTATGGCTAAATGCTGCCTCTTCTTTACATTATCCAACGCGTTTTGATGGAAATATCAGGGAAGTCACGGTTAGCGGTGAAGCTTATTTCGAAGTAGCTCGTAATGTGAATAAGCCGTTTTTTGTGAATTGTGAAGGCCAACGTGTTCAAGTGCTCGGAACAGATTTTAACGTACGCGCATATCCGGATGAGACAGCGTTTAAAACGACCTTGCTGGCGGGAAGTATAGCGATAACAACAGTTGGGACGTCCTCAAAAAAAATCCGGTTACAACCGGGTGAGGAGGCTAGTTTAACAGCAAAAGGAAGTATAAAAGTCAACCGTTTGAAGGAGGCAGACTTAGCTATAGCATGGACGAAAGGCTATTTTGCCTTCAATCGAGCTGATCTACCATCTGTTTTACGCGAGCTCTCTAGATGGTATAATGTGGATCTAAAAGTGAAATCAAGTACAACAAAGACATATACAGGTAAAATAGATCGTCAACTTACTTTGTCTGAACTCCTGAATGGCCTGGCCTTATCGGGTATTCCTATTCAGATAGAAGACCAAGAGCATATTATTGAATTACCAAAAGACTTGTTTAAATAAAAGCATATGGAAACAAATGGACCCTGAGGTCGTATAACACAAAAAACCAATGAGTAAATAAATTTAAATTAACAAACCTAACATTATAGACTTATATGATCGCAATTAAAAGTAAGGCGAAAGGGAATACTATTGGCCTTTATTTAGGGAAACAGGCACGAACCTGGTCGTTTTTGGCCAGCTTGTTATTAAGCACCTCGTCGCTTGCCGCTCAAGGTATTAATCTACAGATGCGAAAAGCGCGATTGTCGGAGGTCTTCGCAGCTATTGAAAAGCAATCGGATTATACCTTCTTTTATAATGATCAATTACTGGAGCCAACGCGCATGATAGATCTGAATGTCAGCAACGGCTCTGTAGATGAGGCACTGCGGGCGGCTTTGTCGAATTACGCCTTAACGTATGAAATTAAGGGGAAGACTATCTTTATCAGCGAAAAGCGTATCGAATCAGCCATCAAACCCGAGAAACAGATGGCATTACATGGGAAAGTGCTAGATGAAGCCGGGCAACCTTTGGCTGGTGCTTCTGTACGCGTTAAAGGCTCAAAGACAGGCGCCTTAACAGACAGCAATGGTGCTTTTTCGATTCAGGCACCAAAGGGTGCACTACTCGTTATTTCCTATGTCGGTTATTCGGAAAAGGAAATGCCCGTTACGAATGCTGAAAATTTAACGATAACCTTGACGACCGCCAGCAATAGTTTAGAGCAAATCGTAGTAGTGGGTTACGGTACCTCCCGTAAGGGGAATTTGAGTACGGCGGTCGGTTCTGTAAAAGGGGAGGAATTATTGGAGCGGCCGTCGGCACAGAATCTATTGCAGGGAATGGCCGGAAAGATTGCCGGTGTAAACATCAATCTTAATTCGGGTAAACCGGGAGGCAACCCTGCGATTAAAATCAGGGGAACAGGTTCTATCAATGGCTCTAATACGCCACTTTATGTGATTGATGGCATGGTGGGAGCCGACCCAACTACCATCGATCCGAATATCATCCAGTCGGTGGATGTACTGAAAGACGCCTCGTCGGCAGCTATCTATGGATCACGAGGAGCAAATGGGGTGGTGGTTATTACGACAAAAAATGGAGATCCTAATAGCTCACAAATTGCTTTCGATAACACATTAAGTTTTGCTTCCCTTGCTCGCGAATTGGATCTATTGGATGCGAATGAAAGCTTGGAAATGTTTAAGCGCCAGTATGAGTATGTTCCCGGTCGCATAGCGCCGCACCTGGATCCCAATAATTTTTTTCTACATAAAGATGATTTGTTCAATAGTGATGGAACACCAAAATACAATATAAACTGGCAGCGGGAGGCAACCCGCCTGGCAGTATCGCATCAACACGCATTGACTTTTTCAGGCGGAAAGGACAATATTAAGGTGTTGGCAAATGTGTCTTACCGAAATAATGATGGAATTATGTTAAATAGTTATTATAAGCAATTGAATGGGTTTTTAAACCTCGATTGGGAGGTGAAACCATGGCTGAACATCAAGGCTAATTTGAATGCGGGCGGATATCAAAGTAATAACATAGACAACAATACATTGGGACTCAATGCGCTACGTCAGAGTTTGGAATATCTGCCCTTTTTGCCGGTGACTTACCCCGATGGGACTTATTCGAGAAAAGGTGATTACCCTGGCGCTGAAAACTCGGAAAATCCGGTTAAACTGCTGAATGAGGTGAAGAACGTAACAGGAAGAACACAGTCATTAGGTAATTTAATGGCTACTTTTCGTCTTTCCGACAAATTGGACTTCAATGCCTCGGTAAGTGGGCAACTTTCTTCCAGTTATAATCTTTATTATGGTGGCAGAACTGTATTTGATGTGGCCGAAAACCAGCAGGGCATCGCTGAGAGGGGGCACACGGATTTTGGATCTTGGACAACCGAGCACTACTTTTCTTATACAAATAGTTGGGTTAAACATCATCTAAATGCGGTGGCAGGAGCAAGCTGGTACTATTATGTGACTTCTACGGATCGTGCCGGCGCCGAGGGCTTTTTTGACGATTTTTTCCAATATAATAACTTAGGTACCGGAACTACGCCCCGGATACCCAGTTCAGGAAAGACGGAGAATCAATTGAATTCTTACTTCGCGAGAGCTAATTATAATTTCGACGATCGTTACTTATTTGGCGCGTCCTTCCGCATTGATGGAAGCTCTCGTTTTGGATCCAACAATAAATATGGCTATTTTCCATCCTTTTCAGCGGCCTGGCGCATCTCCCGAGAGTCTTTCTTTAAAAATATGGATAGCCGTATTGACGATCTAAAATTGAGAATCAGTTACGGTATTGTCGGCAATGCGGAGATCGGTGACTATGTAACTTTGAATCGTTATAATAATGGACAAGCGGTTTTCAATAACGCTTATCAATCAGCCGTTACCTTGGCAGGTTTAGGAAATCCGGATTTGCGATGGGAAAAGGCAAAGCAATTGGACATCGGCTTCGATATGAGTTTATTCAATGGTAAAGTGCTCTTGACGGCAGATGTATATGACAAACGCAACGATGATTTACTATACCTTCGAAAACTGCCGGTTACTACCGGGTATACAAATGTCTTTGACAATATAGGAAGTATTCAAAACAGGGGTGTGGAGCTTGGCTTGAATACGGTAAATATCAGAAAAGCAGATTTTAGCTGGACAACCGGTTATAATTTTTCCGTCAATCGTTCAAAAGTAATTGATATTAACAATGATGTAATTTATCCTTGGTTCGGCCGCATTATTGCAGGCGGTCCATTGAACGAGTTCTATGGGTATGAACGATTAGGCGTGTGGGGAACAAGCGAAGCAGAACAGGCAGCACAGTATGGTAAAAAGCCGGGCGATATCAAATACCGCGATACGAACGGGAATGGTGCGAAAGACGCAGACGACCGCATGAATTTAGGGAATGCAATGCCTAAATGGGAAATGAATATGACCAATACCATCAGCTATAAGGGCTTCTCCTTGTTTATAGATTTGCAAGGCGTATATGGTAATCACGTCGTTAGTTTGGCGAAAGCATTGATGGTAAATCCCGGGCCTAATGTGAATAGTTTCAAATCCATTTTAAATGCTTGGACTCCGGAAAATCAAAACACAATGCTCGGCCAGTTACGGGTGAATTCGGACGGTTTTGACAATGAAGCGGGCGATTCCTTTAATGTGGAGGATGCTTCTTTCCTACGGGTACGCAATGTAGGCCTTTCCTACCGTTTTGACAAGAAGTGGCTCCAAAAGATCAAGTTAAATACCTTGGTGCTCGGCGTGAACGTTGAAAATGCCCTTCTATTTACAGGATATACGGGTTATGATCCGGAAGTAACATCATTCGATGCGGCACTTAATCAGGGCGTAGACGTATACCAATATCCCAAACCAAGAACCATTTCTTTTTCGCTTAAAACTAGCTTTTAATCATCATGAACACAATTTTTAGATTAGCCTTAGTGATACTCGTTCTTTTTACCTCTTGCAACAAATTTCTGGAAGAGGAGCCCGCGAGTTTTCTGACCACGGATCAGTATTATAAAACAGAAGATCAAATTCAGGCAGCAGCTAATGGTACTTATGCTGGTCTGAATATGCCGTTTTCAACGGAAATAACGGTGGCTGCCAGTCCCGTATATGCCCTTGAGTATATGACTGGATATAGTAAAAGGCCGCGACCATCGGGAAGCGCCGATGATCAGTTCTTGCTTTTGCAGAATATTGAAAATTCAAATAGCCGTTTTGAAACCTGGTGGAACAGTACTTATATTCCCATAGAGAATTGCAATAGCTTCATTGCCAATGTTATAGAAACAAAGGTAGTGAGTGAAGAAAAGCGAAATCGTTTTTTAGGAGAGGTATATTTTTTGCGCGCCTATTATTATTTTCGAGCGGTACGTTTGTTCGGGAGTATACCTCTTAAAACAGAACCTACTCAAAATCTGAACAACATCCTGATCGGGAAAACCCCAATTGCCGATATTTATAATCAAATTGTAAGTGATTTACAATTTGCAGAAAACGCGGGCCTGCCTTGGACAGATAAAAGTGGTCGTGTAAATCTAGGAGCCGTGAAGGCGCTGTTGGCCGAAGTTTACATGACGATGGCTGGTTATCCCTTACAGAAAGGGCCAACGTATTATCAAATGGCCTATGACAAATGTATGGAAGTAATGAATGCCGGCGAATATAGTTTGTTTACTACCTATGCCGACCTACGGAATCCAGCAAAAAACAATGAAGGGGAGCATCTATTGATGAATCAACGTGATCAACGAAACGCCGGTAGTATCATCCATTTTAACTTTATGCCTTATCCCGAACCCCCTGAACCGGTGTCGGTCATCCCTAATTTTGGTGGTGCCATGGCGCCCACAATGGCGTTCTATCAGTCATTTGCCGAAAATGACTTACGTAAGCAGGAGAAGCAGTTTTTTTATAATGTACGTTATGTGGGCGATGCACCAGGTAAGCAGAATCCTTTTATTTACAAATTCTGGGATGACGCCGCTGAGGAGACGTCCCGCTCAGGTGCTAATTTTCCATTAATGCGTTATGCCGATCTCTTATTGCTTTGTGCGGAGGCAAAAACCATGATAGACGGCGGTTCGACTGGTGATGTGGCGGCTATCGATGCATACTATGCGGTGCGGAAACGCGCTTTCCCGACCTTACAAAAACCAGCCAATATTACCACGGATGAAGTCTTGAAAGAACGTTATTGGGAATTATGTTTTGAATTTCATACTTGGTTTGATATGTTACGGACACGGAAGGCCTTTGACGTGGAAAACGATCGCATCGTTGACCTGATCGGTTTTAAGGCCCCGAACCATGTAAATGCCTTTCGGGAAGCGGACTTGTTTTGGCCAATTCCACTCTCGGAAATTCAGGCGAATCCAAATTTGAAGTAAATACTTGCCAAATGCAGAAAAAAAGATTAAATACAGCTTTTTTAGTGGGCGTATTTTTGTTGAATGGTTTGGTAGTTCAAGCACAGAAAGCCTATTTTGCGGATGGTTATCATGGTGGGAAATGGGGGCATTTTCCACCCAAGTATACCAGCTTTATGGTGAATCAGTTGCTGCAGCATCCGGATTGGAAGCTGAACCTTGAAATAGAACCGGTAACTTGGGATTGGGTAAAAGAAGTGGACCCTGATGGTTATCAGCAATTTGTAGCTTTAATGCAAGATCAATCCAGCTCCGGACGTATGGAGTATGTGAACCCCGCTTATGGACAGGCCTATTTATATAATATATCCGGAGAGAGCATTATTCGGCAATTTACCTACGGAATGGAACTATTGCGTAAACATTTTCCTACAATCCGATTTGATACTTATGCTTCTGAAGAGCCTTGTTTTACAAGTGCGCTACCTCAGATCCTGAAAGGCTTTGGATTTAAATATGCCTCATTGAAAAATCCGAATACTTGTTGGGGTGGCTATACGCGGGCTTATGGTAAAGAAATGCTGCAATGGGTGGGTCCAGACGGTACCGGTATCCCTACCGTTACCCGCTACGCGATAGAAGCTTTAAAGCCGGGCTCCACGTGGGAGACTATAGCAAGTTATAATAGCAAGCGCTTTATTAAAGCAGCCCTAGATGCTGGTATTGAGCATCCGATAGGTATGTGCTTGCAGGACGCGGGTTGGACAAATGGACCTTGGCTTGGCACAAATAAGGGTGATTATCAGCCTACCGAGTATGTCACATGGCGCCATTATTTTCAACAAGTGAGCACAAATCGGATTTTGGAGAACTGGCAACTTTCGCAGGAGGATATTCAGGTTAGTCTCGTTTGGGGCGCACAGGTGTTGCAGCGGATTGCACAACGGGTTCGTAAGGCTGAGCAGCATTTACTGATGGCTGAAAAGTGGGCTGCGATGGACCATCTATGGCGGGGAAAGGAATGGCCGGAGTTTGGCTTTCGGAAGGCTTGGTATCCCTTGCTTTTGGCTCAACATCATGATTGTTGGATTGTTCCTTATAACAAGGTGGATAGCATTGATTGGGCCGGAAAGGTGAAACTGTGGACAGACACAACCATGGAAGTTGCCGATTCGGTGATGTCGCTTGAGGCTAAAGAAAATCTTTCATCGTCGTCATTCATGGTTCGGAACGTACTGCCCTATAGAAGGAGGGGTGTGGTTGATTATCGCTTTGCGAATTCGAAAATTGATACGGGCTTGGTTGTGGTGGATGCTGATGGGCATCAGGTAACGACCCAATGGAGTCGGCGAAAAGAGGCATTACATCTGCTTTTTGAAGTCAATGTTCCCGCCATGGGGGAGGCGCGGTATCAGTTAAAAGAGAAGCAGTATAAGCCTCGCTCTTTTGCTCACTTATCTTGGAGAGGTGACGAATTGTTGGTAGAAACTGACAAACACTTATTATGCTTAAACGCAAATTTAGGTGGAGTTATCCGCAGCCTAAAATTGAAAGATTTAGGTGATAAAGAGTGGGTGGACACTTCTGCCTTTAAAGGACTCAATGAACTGCGCGGCTTTTTTTATGATGAGCAACGCTTTCAATCAAGCACTGAAAACAAGGCCAATATTACCGTTTTGGAGCAGGGCCCCTTGCATTTGAGATTGGCCGTAACGGGAAAAATCGCTAACCATGATTTTTTACAGGAAATCTGCTTAACAAAAGGGGAGCCGCGACTGGATATTCGGTTAAAGATCGATTGGAATGGGCAAGCGCATATCGGACAATTTAACGATGAGGAGCTTCGTTTTGAAAATAGGAGAAAGGCATTCTATAATGATCAATTTAAACTACTGGTACTTTTTCCGACACAACTGGAAGAACAGCGTATAGCAAAGAATGCGCCATTTGATGTGACACAAAGTAGGCTTGATAATACGTTCTTTAGCAGTTGGGATAGTATCAAGAATAATGTTGTGCTCGATTGGGTGGATGTTACCGATCGTCAAGAGCAGTATGGTTTGGCCTTATTTACCGATCATACAACATCTTATGCGCATGGAGAGCGACATCCGCTAGCATTAAATGTACAGTATGTCGGAAAAGGCCTGTGGGGACGTAACTACTACTTGGACGGGCCTACTGAATTAAATTACAGCTTGTTACCTCATCGGGGAAATTGGGAAAAAGCGGACCTTTGGCAGGTAAGTGACGTTTTGGCCAATCCGCTGAAGCTGACCTCAACGCAGCAGATAGTCGAAAAGGAACGTTCTTTACTAGATTTTAGTAAACCGGGATACCAACTAACGGCATTGCGATGGGACGAAGATGATTTACTGTTACGTATCTTCAACGCCGCCGGCGATGAAGGACCATTAAGAATAGATTTAAAACTTCCTATCCATCGTGCGCAATTGGAAGATTTAAATAAAGTGACTATAGAGGAATTGGAGATAAAACGAGACGCTAATGCGGCAAAGTTGGAGATACAAATGCCTCGTTTTGGCTTCCGTACCTTGCGAATTAAAATGAAATAATAAGATGAAAAAGAACTACCTCTTGTGGGCCTTGCTTGTCCTTTTTAAGTTGGGCTATGGCCAGTCTGTCAAACCTTTTAATAATGGTGATCGCGTTGTGTTCGCAGGTAATAGTATTACCGAAGCAGGTCTATACGAAAATTATATTTGGTTGTACTACATCACACATTTTCCTGACATGAAATTACAAGTTTTCAATGCCGGTATAGGCGGGGATGTTGCCGGTCAGATTTATGATCGATTACCGAGAGATATCATGGAAAAGGATCCGTCTGTACTGATTGTGACTTTTGGAATGAATGATAGTAAGTATTTCGAATATCAAGATACAACGAAGACCGCCCAGACGCGCCGAGAAGCGGTAGACACTGCCTACGCCAACTTCCTGAAAATCGAAGAATTTTTGAAAGGGCGTCCCGGAATCCGAAAGATCATTATGTCGTCATCTCCTTATGATGAAACCATGCGGAATGAGAAGAACTATTTTCCTGGCAAAAGTCAGACAATGGAAGAGATTGCCGGTTTTCAACAGGACGTCGCGCGTAAAAATCGATGGGAATACGTGGATTTATTGCATCCAATGTTGGCTATTACCGAGAAGGAACAGGGTGAGAATCCTGCATTTACACTGACCGGACCTGACCGGATTCATCCTGGTAGTGCAGGCCATTTTGTGATGGCTTATCTTTTTCTTAAAGAACAGGGATTAGCCGGTAAAGCCGTAGCAGACGTTTCTATTGATGTTCCTTCAAGAAAGGTTGAAAAAAGTGATAATGCGAAAATTAAATCGCTGAAGGTGGAGCCGTCCGTTATAAGGTTCGACTATTTATCGAACGCACTTCCTTATCCTATTGACACCTTGCCCAGGGTATGGGAAAACAGTCAGATACAAAGAGATGCTTTGAGCGTTATTCCGTTTACCGAAGAATTTAATCAGGAACGTTTGATGGTGAAAGGATTAAAGGCAGGCAACTATGCCTTAAAAATCGATGGAGAATGGATTGGAGCTTTTAGCGCTACTGAATGGGCGAAAGGAATTAACTTAGCGGAAATAACCCATACTCCGCAATATAAACAGGCGCTCGAACTAATGGAGTTGAATCGGAAGCATCGTGAGTTGGAAGCTAAACTCAGAAACTATTATTGGGTAAACTATAATTTCCTGAAGGGAAAAAATCTGTTGTTTGATGATTCAGAGAGAGCACGTGATACGATTATGAAACATCAAGAGGATAATGTCTGGCTAAAAATAAAGACGGCGGATTATGAACAGATCCGAGTGCCTAATACGCGCAGACAATTGGAGAAAGAAATGCAATTTCTACGCGAGGAGATCTACCGGAAAAATAAACCGAAGGAGCATCAGGTTACGATATCAGCAATATAAATAAGATGAAGAAGTTTTTGAATATAGGATTAGCAGTTTCTTTTTTGATATCACTTGCAGGACAATCATGTATGTCCGCAAAAAGCAAAAAGCAAAAAGATCCGGTCGATTATGTCAATCCTTTTATTGGCGCTAGCACCAGCGTGGGGGCGGCAGGTGTTTATCACGGGCTTGGTAAAACAATCCCCGGCGCCACCACGCCTTTCGGAATGGTTCAATTAAGTCCTAATACGATTACCGGAGGTGATAACGGCTCAGGCTATAGTTACGAGCACAAAACAATCGAAGGATTTGCTTTTACACAAATGAGCGGTATTGGCTGGTACGGCGATCTCGGTAATTTTCTGGTCACGCCTACTGTCGGACCTTTAAAAACCTTTGTAGGAATAGAGGGTAAGAAGGATGGTTATAGAAGCGCTTATGATAAGGAATCAGAAAAAGCGTCTGCAGGTTATTATAGTGTTGAATTAACGGATCATCATATTAAAGCGGAGATAACGGCGGCGCCTCATAGTGGTATCTTGCGTTTTACTTTTCCTAAAAGCAAGGACGCACGCATTCAGATCGACTTGGCGAGACGGGTTGGTGGAACCTCTACGGCTCAATATGTACGTGTCCGGGATAATCATAGCATTTCGGGCTGGATGCGCTGCACACCGGATGGCGGTGGTTGGGGCAATGGAGATGGACAAGCTGATTATACGGTGTATTTTTATGCCGAATTTAGTAAACCATTGAAAAATGTCGGCGTATGGAAAGCACGGATTCCGGATACCGCCAAAAGAAAAAGAGAAAATATAGAGGCTGACTATTACCAACAGTGGATTGCTGACGCGGAAGTAGTCGTTAACACAAGACAGGCTGAAGGAAAGCATATCGGCTTTTATACCACTTTTGCTACGGAAGACCAGGAGCAGGTATTCATGAAAGCCGGTATTTCTTTCGTCGATGAGGCTGGCGCTGAGCAAAACCTAAGAACTGAAATTAAGGACTGGGATTTTGATAAAGTGCATCAATCTGCTCGCCAAAGCTGGTCTGAAGCACTGAAAAAGATTCTAGTGGAGGGAGGTACAGAGGAGGAAAAATCAGTGTTTTATACCGCTTTGTATCGGACGATGCTAGACCCACGTAGCTTGCAGGATGTGGATGGGCGCTTTCCCGGAGGTGATGGAAAAATCCATCACGCGAGTAACGGGCACGTGCGTAGAACGATCTTTAGCGGTTGGGATGTATTCAGAAGTCAAATGCCTTTACAAACCATCATTAATCCGGAAGTAGTGGGCGACTTGATACACTCGCTCACCGATCTGGCAAAGGAGAAGAACAAAAACTATTTTGAACGATGGGAATTGCTAAATGCCTATTCAGGTTGCATGATCGGTAATCCCGCGGTGAATGTGTTAGCAGAAGCTTATGCGAAAGGAATCCGCAACTACGATGTCGAAGCGGCTTATCAGTTGGCTGTTGGTTCCTTGGAAAAATTCGGAAATGGACCAAAGCACTACACGCCTGGTAACCAAGGGATATCGGTGACGCTGGAATATGCTTATAATGATTGGTGTCTCGCAAAACTAGCGGAACAACTTGGCAAGCAACAAGAAGCGGATCAATATTTAAAGCGGTCATTGGCTTACCAAAACTTATTCGATAGAGAGAAAGCTTGGTTCCGGCCAAAGGACGACGCAGGAAATTGGTTGCCATGGCCAGCGAACGGAAGGGAAGAGCATTGGTATGGTACGATTGAATGTAATCCCTATCAGCAGGGATGGTTCGTTCCGCATGATGTAAACGGCTTAGCCGATTTAATGGGAGGTAAGGAGCGCATGTTAGCCGATTTAACCTCCTTTTTTGATCGAACGCCGGCAGATTTTAGCTGGAACGATTTTTACAACCATGCCAATGAACCGGTCCATCATGTTCCCTTTCTATTCAATAAATTGGGTAAACCTGAGCTGACGCAAAAATGGACGCGACAAATATGTGAACAAGCTTATCATAATGCCGTTGAAAGAGGATTGGTGGGAAATGAAGATGTCGGTCAAATGTCTGCATGGTATGTATTGGCAGCCAGTGGTATCCATCCGATTGCAGCGGCAGATGGAACTTATGAGATCACGAGCCCTGTATTCAATCGTATCCGTATCCGTGTTGGAAGTAAGCAGGGAAAAGACATCTATTTTACTATTAGTGCCCCGAACAACTCTCCTCAAAATCGTTATATCCGTGCTATTCGTTTAAACGGAAATGTTTATCCGCATTATAACCTTCGACACCGGGATATCATGAAAGGTGGTGAACTAGTCTTTGAAATGGCGGATAAACCTACCTAAACCTTCTAACCTGCTATGTGGACAGATGAAATTGGTGCTTTTTAACAGTTAAATCTTAAATTATGACAAAACAGGTATTACTTACAAGCCTATGCTACTTGCTGTTGCTGTGCGCTTGTCAACGTGTGATGAAAGAAGTAGATCAACCTACTTCTTTACAACTCGCTTCCCTGCCGGATTATGGCGTAATAACGCTGAAAAATGTGGCTAGCAACAAATTTATGGAAGTGGCAGGTGATCCACTCTACAATAACAAATTTGACGACGAAGCGAAATTGCAGCAATGGGAAACTTCCATGTCTGACGGTGCACAAAGCCGATGGCAGAAATGGCATTTGATTTATCGTACCACCACTGATGGGGTAAAGTATTATCAAATTAGAAATCTACATAGTGGAAAGTTAATCGATGTTCCTGCGGCATCTGATTCAGTAAATATGCAAATACAGCAGTATGCGGCTTTTCCTTTTTTAGCCGACCAACAACTATGGCGTTTGGAGGAGCAGTCGGACGGCACTTCTGTTAGATTGGTGAATAAAGGAAATGGTTTGGCCTTGGCAATAGCGAATGGAAATACGAATAATGGAGCCGCTGTTGTGCAGGAACCCCTGGTCAATGAGAGCCGCCAGCAGTGGGTGATTAGCTTGGAGGCGGAAGATACCTATCGTGATGATGAAGTTGTTCGTTTCTTTAACCGTAATGAATCAGAGCAAGGCTCGGTTGCTTTTGATCAGGGAAATAGCATCTTATTGAGTTGGGGCGCTAATGCCGGCAAAGTGCTGTGGGTTACACAGGACGCTTGGGATGGTACCTCTTTAACATCGGAGGATAAATTTCCTTGCAATTATTTCTTCAGTTATGGGAATTCGATGCTGCTACAACCTTCCTTAACGGATTGGAATAACCTGCATACACCAAATGTAACCGTTCCCGGTGGTGCAAATGGACGGCCAAGGCAAGTTTGCACTATTCAACCAAATAATACTTTTGCCTGGCCAGGGGTGGGGGTAGAAATCGGCGATAAAGTATATGTTCACTGTGGAGAAGGTTCCGGTTTAAACGCCACCAATCAATCGCTCTATGTCTTTACGCAAAATGCCAGCACTACCTGGCAAACACAACGAACTACCCCAACGGGTTTAAGCGGGCAGACTGCCATTTTATATGCTACCGGCATGGTAAAGGCAGGAGATGGCTATGTGTATGCCTATGGAAGTGAGACAGTGGGGTTTGGCTATGAAAGCTATATTCATGTAGCACGTTTTCCGGAAAGTAATCCTCAACAATGGGAATTTTTTAATGGTACCGAGTGGACAGCAACGCCTACTACCGGTGCTGCTTCAAAAGTAGCAGATGGCTTGGGCTCAAGTGCCGTATCCTATCTGAATGGAAAGTATATTTTGATGACGATGGATCAGGGGTTTAATTGCGATGCCAATCGGCGCATTTACCTGGCTACTGCTGATAGCCCGACGGGTCCCTTTACCGAACGAAAGGCTGTTTACACGATTAGTGAATATTTTTACGGACAATATGCCCGGTATTATACACCCGCTATTCATCCACATTTTAATAATGGCCGGAATGAATTGTTGCTTACCTACTGCTTAAATTATTCTGCATGTGGCTTAGACGGATGTCAAGACGGCTATATAGACCCGTATTATTATCGAGTCAAAGGTATTCGAGTTCCTTTTACAATGATTGGTTTGTAAATGAACCGCCTACCCGATGCATGCGGGGGGCGGTTTTCTTTAGAAGCATAGTTTATAAAAGCGAGTTGAATTGCACGTTTTATAACAAAGCCTTATATTCGCAACATCTTAATGTTAGTCTTTGAAACGCTTTGCTATCATATTATTAATCCCCATCGTGTTGCTTCAAACCTGCGCAGGATTATTTATTATGACAGCTTTTTACGCCAATCAGGATTATATAGCCAAAAATCTTTGTATTAATAGAAATACAAAAATGGCTCCTTTATGTAGTGGTCGATGTATCTTGGTAAAAGAACTTAAAAAAGAGCAAGATCAAGATAAAAAAAATGCGGAAACCAAGTTACGGGATTTCCAACCAATGAACCGAACCTTTGTGTTTCTCGATATTAATCCACTGGTTCTACCTCTTGATAAGCCAAGTTTCTTTTCGGAAAGAGCGCTTCCGTATATTGCACCGAGCTTGGCGTCTATCTTTCATCCCCCACTTGTATAATTTAAACCTTGGTTCAAATCAAAACCCATAAGTGTAAGACTTGATGGAAGCTATGGTCGTTTGATCCATTCGGATTAAGTATTCTTTTTATTTGTATATTATTTCAATAAAGAAGTGTTTAGGAAAACATTCGTTTATCTATTGCTACTCAGCTTGGTTTTTCAGTGTCTGGGAAGCTTAGGACTGCTGACTTGGTTTATAGTCAATAGGGAGTATATTACGAATGAATTATGTGAAAACAAGGAGCGGCCGATGATGCACTGTAACGGTCAGTGTGTATTAATGAAAAAATTAAAAAAATGGGGAGAAGCTGAATCACAAGACAGTGAAAGATATATCAATAAAATAGAAGCTCTTGTTATTGTTCCTGAAACCTTGAAATTAAAAGCCCCGATACCCACCCTACGGCAATGGATCGTTCCTCCTTACTCGGGTCGATACTACTATCTTTATGCAACAAGTCTTTTCCACCCGCCAAGAATGATTTGAAAAATTACTTTTGCGGCGAAGATATTTGCCTTTTCACGCTTTATTTATAAGCCGAGTATATCAAAAATATAAAATCACACGGTTGTCTGGCTGCTTTACCTGGGCAAAAGCTGCCTAATGGGCTTAGATAACTAAACTTATTTTAAAGACTATGTTAACACATTGCAAATTTATTTTTATACCGACAATATCTTTAATGCTCCTCCTGCTATCATGTAATCAAAATCCACAGACTCACGTAGCTGAGAACGATCATGGTCAAACCGTAGCTAATACATCTTTTGATGAATCTTCTTTGATCAAAGTGGGGGAGGGGGCGTCGGTTGACGGCGATCTTTCAGCTACGCTTTATGCTAGCGATTCATTATACGATACCTATCAATCCTTTTTTATAAAACTCAACGATGCGAAAGGCCGGCCAATAGAGAAGGCGCGCTTACAAATCCTGCCTGAAATGAAAATGGGGATGATGGCTCATGGAGCACCGGTAATACAACCAAATGACGAAACAGAAAATGGTTTTTTTAAGGGGGCAGTGGTGTTTATTATGCCTTCATCATCAGAAAGTGGCCATCGCTGGACGCTTAGCTTGTTGGTCGACCAGCCCGATGCTAATCAAAATCGAGTGAGCA
The DNA here is from genome assembly GCF_054130995.1 of Olivibacter sp. SA151. Taxonomy (NCBI): domain Bacteria; kingdom Pseudomonadati; phylum Bacteroidota; class Sphingobacteriia; order Sphingobacteriales; family Sphingobacteriaceae; genus Olivibacter; species Olivibacter sp. SA151. The sequence continues at coordinate 2,450,296 of NZ_CP096391.1, forward strand.
TTCCGGTGGAGGTAAAACAGTTGAAAAAGCCACGCACCATTGCTTTCGACGGTGGGGCGGATGGACGTTTCTTTTTGTCGTGGTTGAACAGCGACTCGGTGAAAGTTGGGAAGCAACCGGCGCATTTTATCCTTCATCGTATTAGTAAAAATGAATATCCGGCTGTTTTTGACGGTTATGAAATCCAACTGAAAACACATATGCCGGATATGGGCCATGGTTCCGAAGGCAATCAAGATGCCAAAGCTACGGGTAATGGCTATTATAAGGGAGAAATAAATCTTGGCATGCCTGGTTTGTGGGAGGTGCAGGCAAGTCTATTGAAAGACGGAAAGGTTGTATCAACAGAGCCCATTGTGTTTAAGGTGAACATTAGCGAATAGTTGTTTATGAAGAATCTATTATATGTAGCAGGGTTTCTCACCCTGTTCTTTTTGGGAGCTTGTAAGGACGAAAAGTTACCTTACTACGGTGATGCTGCTCATCGAATTGCCGATTTCCGTTTCCGCAACCAGGATAGCGTGTGGATCAGTAATGATAGTTTTGCAGACAAGATCTATGTGGCCGATTTCTTCTTTACAACTTGCCCAACCATTTGTCCCATTATGTCGAAGAACTTGCAACGAGTAGCCACTCATTTTAAGGGAAACCCCTCAATAGCGATCCTTTCGCATAGTATCGATCCAAAGCATGATAGTATTCCCGTGCTTAAAAAGTATGCGGAGAAGCTTGGTGCGGACACCTCCCTATGGCATTTTGTGGGCGGACCGGCAGAACAGGTATATACGTTGGCTGAGAAATCTTACTTCGCTGCAGCCGCAGAAGAAGAAGAGGCCCCGGGAGGATATATCCACAGTGGCAGTTTTGCCTTGGTGGATCGAGATCGACGAATACGGGGAATTTACGACGGAACCGTTGATGAACAAGTATCAAAATTGATTGATGACATGGAGATACTTCTAAAGGAAAACAATGGACTGACGAAAGAACTTAAAAACAAAAACAATGATCACACGAAATAAATGGATGGCTATCGTGCCATCCTTAATTGCGCAACTGTTCCTATTAGCCTGTGGTGGAACGGATCAGAACGCCGGAAGTGAAAGTGATAATAGGAGTAAAGCGATAACATCGGCAGTACAGCATACAGAGAAGAAAACAGAAGTGTCACCTGCAGATTTAACCAATAAAGGTGTGGGCCCAATAAAAGCGTTCAAACCCGGCAGCATAAATGCCCAGCTGGTGAATGAAGGGTCGGAGCTCTTTACGGCTAAATGTGCCATGTGCCATAAAATGGACAGAAAGATCGTAGGGCCGCCGCTGAAAGGAGTAACAAGTAGGCATAGCCCCGAATGGGTGTTGAACATGTTGCTTGCACCGGATAAGATGATTGCCGAAGATCCGGCGGCGAAGGCTTTGTACGAGCATTATCAAACACCCATGATTAATCAGCAATTGACGGAGGAAGAAGCAAAAGCTATCTATGACTACCTAAGGAAAAATTAACAGTAATAAGATGTTAACACGCAGAAAATTTATAAAAAACACAGGCAAAGGCCTCGTAGGGACGATACTAGCGGGTTCTTTACTCGACGTTGAAGAGGCATCAGCACTTGAAAACGAAGCACAGAAACGCTTATCTTTTACACAAGATAGGTTGATGTATACTTATAAGGATTTAGCACCATACATCGATGCTTTGACGATGGAAATCCACTATACAAAACATCATACGGCCTATATTAAATCAGTCAATGAAGCAATAATTGCCGAAAATGTTATGGAGCAGACAGCCCATGACTTGTTTAAGGATGTAGCAAGCTATTCGGACAAGCTCCGAAATAATGCAGGAGGTGCTTGGAATCATAATTTCTTTTGGGAAAGCATGACGCTAAAGGTAGGAACACCTCCAAGCAAATTGGCCGATATGATTCAAGCTACATTTGGTTCTTTTGAACAATTTAAGGAGCAGTTTGCACAGGCTGCTGTTACCCATTTCGGCTCGGGTTGGACCTGGTTGGTCGATCATAAGGGAAAAATGGAAATTATTTCAACCTCCAATCAGGATAATCCATTGATGGGACCCGCTCAAAAGACTCCCTTGCTGGGGTTGGATGTGTGGGAACACGCCTATTATTTAAAATATCAGAACCGCCGATCTGAATATGTACAGAATTGGTGGAATGTGGTACATTGGGATAAAGTAGCCGAAAGGTTGATTTAATATAGAAAGGGATGCCAAAGCATCCCTTTCTATATTAAAGTAATTTGCCTGAAAGAAAAAGGGCCGCTACAGAAAAGTAGATGATTAGACCGGTTACGTCAACGAGTGTAGCCACAAAAGGAGCAGAGGCCGTGGCGGGGTCCATGCCTATTCTTCTTAAAAGAAAAGGAATCAGTGATCCCGATAAAGAACCCCAAAGTACAATGAAAACGAGTGATATGGAAACACTTAAGGCTACCCAGATCCAATAAGTACCATAGTTGTAGATACCGGTTTGTTGCCAAATAAAAATCCGCAAAAATCCAATGGTGCCGAGGATGATACCTAGAGATAAACCCGATAGCATTTCCTTTCGCATGACATACCACCAATCTTTTAGTTTTAGTTCACCCAAAGCCATAGCTCGTATAATGAGCGATGCAGCTTGTGATCCCGAATTTCCCCCACTGGATATAATGAGCGGAACGAATAAAGCCAATACAACTGCTTTTTCAATTTCGGAATCAAAAAAACTCATAGCAGAAGCTGTAAACATTTCACCTATAAAAAGGATGATAAGCCAGCCTGCTCTCTTTTTTACCAAGTCGACGAGCGACGTCTGGGTATAGGATAAATCCAGTTCTTCAACACCCCCGAATTTCTGAATATCTTCGGTATCCAATTCTTTCATTTTATCCAAAATATCATCGGAGGTAACAATCCCGACTAACACACCTTTTTCAGTGGTAATGGGTAGCGCCGCGCGATCGTACTTCTCGAAAATGTCCAAGGCAGTTTCAATGGAGGTGGTTGTAGTGATAGCGATAAAGCTCTCATCCATCAATTTTCGAAGCATATCGTCGGGCTCGGCCATCAATAACTGACCAATGCGAAGATCATCAATCAATTTGTTATCCTTGTCGACTATGTATATATGATTGAGCGTTTCTGCCTTTTTTCCAAATTTCTTGATATGTGTAAAAACTTGCTGTACAGTCCACTCGGCTCTCGCTTGCACGTAGTTGGGTGTCATCAACCGCGCAATACAATCTGCCGGATATCCGATTAAATTTAACGCAACCTCTTTTTCCTCATCATTCAATAAGTTAATGCTTCGCTTAATAAGATCGTCAGGAAAGCTCTCGAATAGCGATGTACGATCGTCTGGTTCTAAATTGTTCAATACCTCAGCTACTTCTTTATCTCCCAGACTTTTAATAATCTCTTTTTGTAGATCAATTGTCAGATACGAAAATACAGCTGTCTTTTGTTCGCCAGCTAATTTGAGAAAGGCAATGTTTCGCTCTTTGCTGTCAAATAAAGTGATTTGCTCAGCAATGTCTGCAGGGTGAATTTCTTGAAAAGTGTTCATTTCTTGATGATTTACAGATAAACAATGCAATGTTGAAAGCAGGAACCATTAAGCGTTATCAACGCTTTACTTGATAACTCGTTCAAAAAGAAATGCGAAGGTTGATGGAAAGTTTGTTTGTCATCGCTCCTTTCGCTTATGCAGCTCATTAATTACCACACAGCTGAAAGAAGCAGCAGGTTTAATGAGCGCGTTCTCCTGTTATGTAACTGGGGCCCGTATCCATTTTTTGTTTTATTTTTTTTTATGTCGACAAAGATAGCATTATTTATGTCGAGAGAACTTAAAGATATATTGGAAAGTGATTAGAAATTTATTAGAATGTTGGATGACAGAGGCTAGGAAGAACAGGTAAGGATGCTTCTCGACTATCACAATTTAGCACAGATTGAGGCAACCTAAAAAGTGTATAAAAAACAATTCGAAGCGAGGAAATGAACTTTCGTGTAACAACAAGGCATTTCTGTGTAAAAAATTTTATTTTGCATAAATCATACAGTTTATTTGTGAAAAAATGAGTGATGATCGAGGCAGTTGTTCTCGGTGAGCGCGTACAAATATTGTTAGGTTTGCAAATATTAAAAACCGGATTATGTATACAGTAGGATTTATTAGAAGATGTTATCCTGACGTCCTGATCAACCCAGTATCTTGCAGGAGCTTCGCGGAACTTTTAACATGGTTCAATCAATACGTGAACGACGAAGGACACTATATGCATAAAGACTATGTAATCGATACCTTTGCCGATACATTGGAACAGGAAAATGCCATTACTATTAACCTGGATAACGGTATTGCGCTTGTGTTCGCTATTGCGGATCGCTTCGAGAAAAATGTTCATAAGCATGTGCATTTTAATTGACGGATGCTTGCTACAGAAAACCGATTAACAGTTACTTTTTAGCATTTGGACGTTATTTGGACTTTGTTAGTTGCTTGCTTATAAAACGATAAGTATTAACTTAGCCTTTCTAACAATTTCAATATGTTAAAAAAGCTGTCTTTGTTGTCTGCTCTTCTATTTTTTCCTTTCTTAGCTCTTTACGCCCAGAAGAGGTTGAAAATTATTAAACAAGAACTGGTGTTTACCAATCCTCCTTTTAAGGAATGTCATGCATCTACACTTTTGGAAGTAAAGCCGGGTATCTTATTGGCGGCTTGTTTTGGAGGTTCGCAAGAAGGGAAGGAAGATGTGAGCATTTGGCTATGCAAAATAAACAGCGAAAAGATTTCAACGGCCCAAATAATAGCTGATGGTGTCGTAAATGATACCTTACGTTATCCAACCTGGAATCCCGTTTTATTTAAATCACAAGCGGGGAAAACCTTTCTGTTTTATAAGGTTGGACCCAATCCGAGAGCATGGTGGGGAATGGTAAAAACATCAACCGATGACGGGCTAAACTGGTCATCTCCGCAGAAACTTACCGATGGAATCCTAGGCCCGATCAAAAATAAGCCGATTCAGTTAGCTAATGGCTATATCTTATCGCCCTCTAGTGTAGAAGTTACCGAAAATAAATGGAGAGCTCATATTGAACTATCAAAGGATGACGGTGAAAGCTGGCAATATATACCCATAGATACTGCCTCCGAGTATAATGTAATTCAACCAAGTATTTTAACTTACAAGAATCAACGATTACAAGTACTTTGTCGAAGCAAAGAAGGATCAGTAATCCAATCTTGGTCTGAAGATGGGGGACTACACTGGGGTTCGCTGAATAAAACCGCCCTTTTAAATCCAAATTCCGGAACGGACGCCGTTACCTTGCGCGACGGACGCCAACTGATCGTATACAATCCGGATGTACCTGGAAAGGAGTGGTTCAACAATAGAGGAAAACTGCGCATTGCCTGCTCGATGGACGGCCAAAAGTGGAATGATGTTGCTGTATTGGAAGATGGTACGAATGAAGAATATAGCTACCCTGCGATTATACAAACGAGTGACGGCCTGATTCATGTCTTGTATACCTATGATCGGAAAAATATAAAGCACGTGGTTTTGCAGTAATTGGATGCATTCATTCTTATACCCTTAATTTTTTTGTCTTTTTTGCATGTATAAAAAATAATCGTATGTTTGACATTTAATAGTCGTTTACTAACCATTTTCTGTATAAACCTTGGGGACGATGCATACGAATCAATATCATTTCCTTTCCGACAAGGAGCTGATTGCTATGTTAACCAATAGTGATAAGCATGCTTTCGATACGTTATATCATCGCTACTCAGCTATGCTTTTGCATTATTTGAGTAAATTGTTGATGGACGAGGAGTTGGTACAGGACTTATTGCAAAATATATTTGTTTCCTTATGGGAACGAAGAAAGCGATTGCCTCCTATAGAGTCTTTAAAAACATACCTTTTCAACTGTGCTAAATATCAGGCCGTCGACGTCATTCGCAAACAGGTGAAACAACGTTCTTTTGAACAACGCCACGTTTTTCCGAACCAATCTGTTTCACCAATCGAATTACAATCCGCAAAGGAGTTAGCTGCATTCCTGGAGGCCTGCACGAGGAATATGCCCAAAAAGACAAAAGAGATTTTTGACCTAAGTCGGAACGAACAACTCAATCATAAAACAATTGCGGATAGGTTACATATCGCTCCAACAACCGTAAAAAAGCAGATCAATAATGCATTGAAGTACCTGCGCTATAAACTGTCTACTACTCCTTTTTGGAACGATATGCTGTTGCTATTTATCATTGTGAATGGCGTGCAATAAAAAATAAATTTTTTATACTACCTATCGCCTCTTCCTACGACTTATGTGAAATTAATCTTTATGGATGCACATAAGCTAGCCGATCTGTTAAAGAAGTACCTAAACAATACTGCTTCTGAAGAGGAGCGAACACTTGTTGACGCATGGCTTAAACAGCGAGAAGCGGATGCATTTTACCAAGGGAAAGATGCTTACTTAACGCGCGCGCAATTCATAAAAGAAAAAATAGATAAACAGATTCGCATTAATAAATATAAGCGGACGGCGGCTAGGACCTTAGTGGGTGCTGCTTGCATCTGTCTATTCTCGTTAGGGCTTAATTATTGGACAGAAAACACAAAGGAACACTACGAAGAGCAGTATGTTGTGCAGGCCTCTAAAAATCAAAAAGTCCGCATCCGAATGACGGATGGTTCAATCATTATGCTAAATGCCGAAAGCAAATGTAGTTATTCAAAGAAGTTTGGGGTTAAGGAGAGAAGGGTACAATTGCTAAAAGGCGAAGCTTATTTTGATGTAGCAGCCAATCAGCACCAGCCTTTTGTAGTGGAAACAAGGCACAGTCGAACCTTGGTTCTCGGTACAGCTTTTAACATCAATATAAAAGAGGCGGCGGATGCTGTAACACTTAGGAAAGGGAAAGTCGCCGTAACATCGAAGCAGGTAGCGGGGCAGCATAAACCGCTCTATTTAAAACCGAATGAACGGGCCTTGATCGTCAGCAATAAAACACCCATGAAGGAACCGGCAGATGCCTTGTCAATAAGTAATTGGAACCGGATTTATTTTGAGGGGCAAACACTTGAAAATGCTGCAAACAAACTGATGCAAGTGTATGGAATACAGATCGATATTCACCGTGAAAAGCTACGAAAGGTCAGGTTCTCAGCAAGCTTTAATCTTTCGGACAAACCTACCGATGTCATTTATGAACTAGCAAAAGCCAACAACTTTAATTATAAATGGGCTAATAATCAAGTAACCCTGTACTAAACATGCATTAATGAGATAAGAAAATGAAATGAAACCAAAAAGGGGAACAGAACACAGTGCTCTGCTCCCAGCGGCATGGTTTGTAACGCGAATCACTTCATCATGCCTCGTTCAGAAATTATACCAATTAACCGAACAATTTAAAGATATGGAAATCTGTATTAAAATGCCCACGTTGATAAAAAAACGGAGGGATATAATTAGTTTATTATGTATTGTTTTGTATTTACAGCTACCAATGTTTGCTGTAGGTACAATTAGAAAAAAGCAGTCGTTAAGTGAAACAAAGATAAGCATTCACAAAAACGGCACCTCCCTAAAGAACATATTAGAGGAAGTAGGCAAGCTTACCGGCTTACGGATTATATATAACGAAGAATTGGTCGCAGCTTATCCTAAGCTACAGGTCGACGAGAAGGAAAAACCGCTTGCTATAGTCTTGAATCATCTTTTAGCGAATACAAAGCTTACCTATGAGCTGCGTGCCGAAAGCATTATCATCAGTGAGAAAGATAAGTCTGTTCCGGAGTCGATTAAGAAAGAAGAAATAAATGACGCAAAACCTGCACAGGAACGCCAAATCAACGGGGTGGTAAGGGATCAAAATGGGAGTACTTTACCAGGGGTTAGTGTACGACTTGATGGAACGAATCGAGGTACTACGACCGACGAAAACGGAACATTCAGTTTAGCGGTTCCTGACAATGCTAAGCTGCTAATCTTTTCTTATATGGGCTTTCGTGCGCAGGAAATACCCCTTACAGGTACCAATAGCTTAAAAGTTGTATTGCAAAGTCTCGAAAATAACCTGGAAGAGGTGGTAGTTATCGGTTATGGAACACAGCGTAAAGGTGACCTTACCAGCTCAGTGGCAACGGTTAAATCGGAAGACTTTTTAAAAGGCGCTGTGCGGGATGCTGGTCAGTTGATTCAAGGGAAGGTAGCTGGTTTAACTATTACCAATCCCAGTGGTGATCCAACTGAAAAAACGCAGGTGCTATTGCGGGGAAATACCACCATATTGGGTGCCAATTCCGATCCTTTGGTGTTAATAGACGGTGTTCCAGGTACGTTTAATACGGTAGCACCTGAAGATATTGAGAGTATGGACGTATTGAAAGACGGCTCGGCCGCCGCTATATATGGTACAAGAGGAACAAATGGGGTGATTCTTATTACTACGAAGAAAGCGAAAGGGGATGGAATCAACCAAGTTGACTACGGCGTGTATGCTACCACTTCGCAGATCAGCCGCCGTCTTGATATGCTAACGGCAGCCGATTATAGGACCCAAATTGCTGCCGGTGAGCGCGATGCTTCGTGGGACTTGGGGGCATCAACCGACTGGTTGGATGAAATAACTAGAAACCCTATAAGCCACGTACATAATTTGGCCTTTCGAGGAGGGAATCATAAAACAAATTACATTGCTAGTCTTAATTATCGTGCTTTGCAAGGAATATTTAAGCGGTCGGATAACAACATCTTTCAAGGCCGACTGGAAATCAATCAATCCTTGTTTGACGACAAGGTGAATGTAAATTTTAGTATGATTGGCAATCAGACCAATTATACGGCTACTGGTGATAATGATGGTTTCAATAATTATGTTTATAGGCAAGCTATCATTAGAAACCCAACGGCTCCTATTTATGATGCAGAAGGCAAATGGCAGGAACAAGCTGGTTTATTTGAATACGAAAATCCACTCGCGCGTTTGTATGAAAGTGATGGAAAGCAGGAAATTTCTGAAATGCGCTATAATGGTAATATCAGTTATAAGCCGATCTCGGACTTGAAATTAAACGCCTTATTATCTTATGTGAAGAGCCAGCAAAATGGGGGCTATTATGAAACCAAGAATCATATCTCCACGTTAAGGGACGGAAGAAATGGTTTTGCCGCCGTCGGTTCAAATGCAAATATGACCAAACTGATGGAGCTTACAGCACAGTATAGCAAGGAAGTAAATAACCATACGTTTAATCTATTAGGCGGCTATAGTTATCAGGAAACAGATTATACCTCGCAGAGGATGACGAATTGGGACTTTCCAACCGATAACTTTAGCTACCATAACATCGGTGCCGGTAGAGCATTAAAAGAAGGTTTGACTGAAGAGACGACTTCTCGTACAACAACGAATTTAATTAGTTTTTTCGGACGCCTCACGTATGCTTACAAAGATAAATACCTATTATTAGCAAGTGTAAGGCACGAGGCGGCAAGTCAGCTGTACGGCACCAAAAATCCCTGGGGAACTTTTCCGGCTGTTTCATTGGGATGGCGATTAACCAAGGAAGCTTTTATGCAATATCAGGAAATATTTGATGATTTGAAGCTTCGCGCAGGTTATGGTGTAACGGGAAGTCAACCAAATTTAGGGTTTTTAGGTGTTGCCTTGCTTAACTATAGCGATTACTTTTATTCTAATGGTAATTGGATACAAACCTTGGCTCCGTCACAAAATCCAAATGCATATCTACGTTGGGAAGAAAAGCACGAAACCAACTTCGGTTTGGACTTTAGCATGTTCAACAGCCGGTTAAGCGGGAGCATCGATGTATATAATCGGGATATCAACGGGTTACTCTATGATTACGCGGTACCAAGTCCGCCTAATTTGTATAAAACAACGAGGGCTAATGTAGGAAAAATGCGCAACAAAGGGATTGAAGTACTTCTATCCTTTAACCCGATCAGAAAGAAGCAATTTAACTGGTCGACCTCCATTAATTTTTCAACAAACAGCAATGAGCTGATCAGTTTGTCTAACGAACTATATCAGTCGTCAAGCGATTATTTTATGACCGGATGGATCAGCGAACCGGTTAAGACTGAGTCTCACATTGTGCGTGTAGGCGATAAGATCGGTAATTTCTATGGCTTTAAAGTAATTGATATTTCAGACGACGGAAAATGGATCTATGAAGGCAGAGACGGAAATCCGGTAGCTTATGACGACTTTCCGCGCGCATTCGAAGATAAAAAAGTAATCGGTAATGGACTCCCCAAATGGTATGCGGGATGGAATCATTCCTTCCAGTATAAGCAGTTTGATTTGAATATCAGTATGCGTGGCGCCTTTGGTTATCAGATTATTAACGGTGCACGGATGTATTATGAGAATACAAACTTAGAGCAATACAATCGTTTAAAATCAGCCTACGACAAGATTTATGGAAAAGCAATTTTGAACAAGCTCGTCCCCGGCGAATTTAATAGCTATTATGTAGAAAATGGTGATCATTGGAAAATAGATAATATTACACTTGGTTATACTTTTAAATCGGATAAGTGGAAGGGAGTCAAGAGCTTGCGTGTTTACGCATCCAGTTTAAATACCTTCATTATTACTGGTTATAAAGGGATCGATCCGGAAGTAAGCCGTGCAGGCCTTGATCCGGGTTATGACAACCGAGATCAATATCCGACGATACGCTCCTTTACGATCGGGGCAAATGTTAGCTTTTAAAGGAACGAAGTGTACATGGATATTATAGAAATGCTAAAAAATAATAAAGATGAAGCCGAGATGTAAGTAATATTGACACACGGGGCAGTCATTATTTACTCGAGCTCTCATCAGCCATTAAAAAATAATAAAGATGAAAATAAAGATATTCTTAATCGGTTTAATGCTATCATCATTGATCATAAACCTTTCCTGTACGAAGTTGAAAGACGATGCTTACGACCGGGTTATCGCAGATGAATTTGTGGCGTCTGGTGACGATCTAATTGCGCTAATAGGATCCGCTTATGTTCCATGGCGACATACCATGCTTCTATGGAATGGTGTCGTTCGAGCGCAAATGCTTACCGCTGATCAGGACGTATTACCCGCCCGACCCAATGGCTGGGTAGATGGTGGTGTTTATAAACGTTTACATCAGCATAAATGGACTTCTGAAGATGAGGTGGTGCGGAATTGCTGGGAACGAACATATGTAGGTGTGAATAGTTGTAATCGCATAATTTATCAGATCGAATCGGGGGCTATTGAAGTTCCAGATACCCGCGAACAAATATTGGCCGAGTTAAAGGTGCTACGTGCTTCCTATTATTATTTATTATGCGACCTCTATGGTAATGTACCTATTGTAACCCAATTTGATGTACCGGAAGGTTACTTGCCAGAACAGAACACGCGACAGGAAGTGTATGATTTCATTATTTCAGAGATAACAGGAAATATCGATCAGTTGAGCGAAACGGTAGGTGGTAATTTTTATGGCCGTTTTAATAAGTGGGCTGCATACAGCTTGTTGGCTAAGGTATACCTGAATGCCGAAGTGTATACCGGTACAGGAAACTATGATGCTTGTATTGAAGCGTGCAACCGCATTATAGAGGCGAATAAATATGCTTTGGAGGGAAATCAATCTAATGTGTTTGCTACACATAATGAAAGCTCTGTTGAAATTATTATGGCACTGGCATTTGACGAAAATTATGTGAGCGATTGGAATGCTTTCGATTTTCATATGTATACGTTACAGCCTGCAAATCAGGCAACGTACAATTTCACAGCTACCCCCTGGGGAGGAGTTTGTGTAACGCCTCAATATATTAATTCTTTTGATCCGGATGACAATCGCTTAGTCACTAATTTTATACAGGGACAGCAATATTCGTCTACAGGTGCCGCATTGAATTGCACAATGGGAGCCTTTGCCGGGCGGCCTCTTGCTTATATCAATGAGGTGCCAAGTATGGACGAATCACAAGAGGTGCATGGGTTACGCTGGGGTAAGTTTGAGTACGCCCAGGGAATAACGAATCGATTGAGTAACGATTGGCCACTGTTTAGGTATGCGGATGTCCTGTTAATGAAAGCAGAATCGCTTTTGCGAACCGGCCGACAGGATGAAGCGGCGACCCTTGTAACAGAGGTAAGGGCCCGTAATTTTAAAGCAAGCCCGGAGAAGGCCAAAGTAACCGGCGCCCAACTCTTGCAGGGAAGCGCTTATGACTATGGTAGGCGAGATAATAATGCGAATACACATGAAGGCGGTGCTGATATTCAATATGGAAGATTTTTAGATGAACTGGCCTGGGAGTTTACACAAGAGGGACGCCGTAGGCAAGATATGATTCGCTTTAATGTATTTACGAAGAAATCTTGGTTTTCGCACGATCCAAGCGCGGATTATAGAAAACTATTTCCTATTCCAAATTCTGAGTTACTGACTAATAGTAAGCTTAAACAGAACCCAGGGTATTGAGGTGTTTTGCATAGTTAAATAGGATTAGCGGCAGTTGCACTAGTAGGCATTTGCGGTTGTTTTTTGCAAAAGAAACAACAAAGCTGTCTGCAGGTTACTGTCGCTATTACGAATGAAATAAAGAATTCTTTAAAATAAATCGATCGCCTATTGCCTATAGACTCTTATTAGTAATAATAACCGCTTTACTGCGACACCGACAAAAGTTGGCTGCCGGCAGCTAAAAGCTAATACTAATACTAATAACCTAGTGCCTAAGGCCCTAAAACCAAAGCCTAACCTTTAGATACGCTATTTAATCTACTAAGTTATTCTATCATATTCCTTAAGATTCTTATCATGATTTTATAGGAATTTATCTCGTACTGTGTTGATTAATAGTTTTTTGTGCTGTTTTGTTTTTAAGATTAAGTTGGTTCTGCTTCCGTTCTTCAATTGCCTGAACCGGTTTAGATTACTAGTTTTGATGAAACCATTATAAAAAAACGGCGGTAAGCGTGCACTATTTTAGCGTGTCATAATTGGGTTTGGTGTTTTACTTGCTACCACAGATATTATAAACTTAATCGGATTAGATGATGAAAAACATGTACTTTAAAAGTATACTTGTCGTTCTTGCAAGTATTTTCTTATCGTTGTCTTGTAAAAAAGTTTTACATCCTGTCAACCCGGGTGCAGAAGAGCATTTAGATGGTTATTTTTTTGACGATTTCGGCAAATTGGATAGTTTGACATGGCGCACGCCAACCAATGGTGCCACCGTAGCCCTATTGAATGGTGCCATGCAGGTAACAATGTCCGGAACCACAAAATTTAGAGGCGATATACAGCGCGTTGGCGGAGCGGTACTTAATATTAGCAACTATCCTATAATTGCCGTTAAAATGGCAAAACCGCCTAAAAGTAATTTTTTTTTCGATACGAATCTCGGTGCTTTTGATAACCGTAATAACAACCATACAGTTATCAAAATGGCTTCCGGTAATGTTTATTATTGGGATCTGAGCAAAGGGAAACTCGGCAGCAACGCACTGCCCCTTGACAGCAACATTAACTTATCGCTCTTCCAATTTAAGGTAGCGGATGTTGAATTAACTGCTGCCCAATTGGCTAACCGGCAACTTGACTATCCGGTTTATTGGGTGGGTACTTTTAAATCCGTCGAAGACCTTCGTCAAAAGGTTGGCGCACCAAACCCTGCTCCATTTCAATTCACAGCACCGTTCAAACATCCGGGTATGTTACATACAATGGCGGATTTAAATCATATTCGTTCCTTAGTTGCCGACCAAAAGCCAAATGCTTATGCATGCTATCAGTTGTTGGCCGCGAATGGCCGTTCCTCAGCTTCCTTTACTATGGCGGGGCCCTTTACAAAACTTACAAGAGATGCAAGTCAAACCGTTGACGGGATAGGAGGAGGCGCGGTGAAATCACGAGTAGAAAATGATTTCCTGGCTGCTTATTACAATGCCTTGATGTGGAATATTACGGGTAATGTCGCTAATGCACAAAAATCGATTGAAATTATTGATGCTTACGCTTCCACTACCACCGGCATCATCGGTGGCGATGCTGAGTTGAACGGCCTTTATGGCTTCATTTTAGCAAATGCTGCCGAAATCATGCGATCGACTTATCCACAGTGGCCCACAGCCTCTATCCAGCGTTGTGGTACTATGCTAAAGCAGGTATTTTATCCGACTTTACAGAATTTCAGACCCTATGCCCATGGCAACTGGGATATTATTTGTATGAAGGCATTGATGGCCATTGCCATCTTTACCGAAGATCGGGAAATGATAAATCGAGTTGTTACTTACTTTTATCATGGTGAGGGCAATGGAAGTATCGACAATTATGTAGTATCTACCGCCGGACAACTGCAAGAAAGCAATCGAGACCAACCGCATACCATGCTGGCGCTCGGATCATTAGCTGAACTTGCTGAAATGGCTTATCACCAAGGAATAGATTTATACAAGGCTTCTAATAATGCTCTTATGAGAGGTTATGAATATACAGCCAATTATAACTTGGGAAATGAGGTGCCTTACGTGCTTTGGTATGACTACGGGGAAAGAAATTATCAAGATTACACACCAGAGGCCATATCTCCAAAGAATAGAGGAAATTTCCGATCTGTATTTGAAATTGCATTCAATCACTACGTACACAGAAAAGGCTTGGCAATGCCCTTTACTTCTCAGGTACTACAGGACCTGCGGCCGGAAGGGGCCCCATTTGGAGCCGATCACCCAGGCTATGGAACCTTGCTTTTCAATAGGTGGGAATAAAAGAGTGTACGAATAGCTATTAAACTATTTAACATATTTTCCATCAATCTACGTCCATACAGAGGTGCTTTGACGGAACTAATAAATTTATAAGCTGGATAAAGTTTGGAATGTTATTACATTTATTCAACTTTATTGAATAATAAAATATACCAATTTTATAAATGATTTTTCAACCACTTATAAATCATAGATATGCGAAACACATTTAGCTATTTACTTCTTGTTTTTTTTGCAATTGTATCCACAAATGCAAAAGCCCGGCAAACTTCAACTACTAATAACCTCATCAAAGTAGATCTTCAAAAAAAGATAGCTCCGATGAAACCGATATGGGCCTGGTTTGGATACGATGAACCTAATTATACTTATATGAAAGATGGCAAAAAGCTTCTTTCTGAACTGGCTGATTTAAGTCCGGTTCCGGTATATGTCCGTACACACAGCTTATTGGTAAGTGGCGATGGAACCGCTGCTTTAAAATGGGGCTCAACGAATGCGTATACCGAAGATGCAAATGGGAAGCCTGTTTATGATTGGAAAATTATTGACAGTATTTTTGATACGTATATTCAGAGAGGAATGAAACCCTTGGCTCAAATAGGTTTTATGCCCGAAGATTTATCATCAAATAATCCAAAACCTTATCGACATCGTTGGAAGCCCGGTGATCCTTATACCGATATTATTACCGGGTGGGCCTATCCTCCAAAAGATTACAATAAATGGCGAGAACTGGTTTACGAATGGGTAAAACATGCCGTGGAGCGATATGGAAAAGAGGAGGTAGAAACGTGGTATTGGGAGGTATGGAACGAACCTAATGGCCATTATTGGATGGCTAGTCAGGATGAGTTCTTTAAGCTTTATGATTATGCGGCGGATGGTGTTAAACGCGCACTGCCAACTGCTAAAATTGGAGGACCTAATATCGCGGGCACTTCGAGTAAAGGTGCTATGGAATGGATGAATAATTTTATAAAGCACTGCATTTCCGGTACCAATTACGCCACGGGAAAAAAGGGATCACCCTTGGAAGCCTTGCTTTTTCATGCTAAAGGTTCACCCAAGCTGGTAGACGGGAAGGTCGTGATGAACATGTCGCCACAAATGCGTGATATTGCTGCGGGTTTCCGCATAGCGTCTTCTTATCCTGAAACAGAACATTTGCCGCTTATTATCGGTGAATCAGATCCTGAAGGATGTGCAGCATGTGGTATGGCAACGAACCCTGAAAATGCTTACCGAAATGGCACCATGTATTCGAGCTATACTGCCGCTTCCTTCGCAAGGAAGTATTTGTTAGCTGATGATGCAAAAGTGAATTTTCTGGGCGCGGTATCTTGGTCTTTTGAATTTGAAAATCAACCTTGGTTCTACGGCTTCCGTGATTTGGCAACCAATGGAGTTGATAAACCGGTACTGAATGTTTTCAGAATGTTTGGTATGATGAAAGGCGATCGTATATCAGTAGAGAGTAATCGAATGTATCCACTTGAAACGGTACTTGATTCCAGTGTGCGTGGACCAAAAACGGATATTGGCGCATTGGCTACTAAAGATGTAAAATCAGCAGCGGTGATGGTTTGGAATTATCACGATGCCGATGAACAGGGGCCTGCCGAAATTGTGAATGTAGTTTTAGCGCATGTACCAGCTAAGGATGCCACGCTCCATCTGTATCTTATTGACGACGAGAATAGTAATTCTTACGAAGTTTGGAAAAAAATGGGCTCACCGCAAAAGCCAAGTCAACAGCAAATCTCAACGCTTGAGCAAGCGGGTAAACTAAAGTGCATTTTGGAAAAAAGAATAGATATAAACGCGGGCAAAGCCCTTGTGCCGTTGTCGTTAAAACGACAAGCGGTAGCGCTTATTAAACTGGACTGGTGAGGCTGTTTTTAATCATTACTGCATAGCGTAGATGAAGAATATTTTATGACGGAGATGGTTTGATCAAATAAGCTTAACTTTTATTTTACGCTTGTTAATAATTGGATGTTTAGTGAAAAACGAAATAGAAGTCCTAAAGAGCATGTTTTAACATCTTTAGCTTTGGGCGACCGCATCAGGATACTAAGG
Source organism: Olivibacter sp. SA151 (assembly GCF_054130995.1). Classification (NCBI taxonomy): domain Bacteria; kingdom Pseudomonadati; phylum Bacteroidota; class Sphingobacteriia; order Sphingobacteriales; family Sphingobacteriaceae; genus Olivibacter; species Olivibacter sp. SA151. Next base: position 2,467,215 of record NZ_CP096391.1, read on the forward strand.
ATGAATCAGCGGAGAACCCTGCAGGACGTGGCGGATGGCTCAGGACTTTCCAAAAGCATGATCTAAAAATTGAAAATAACAAGGCTATTCCTTCATCTCTATGTTAAAGGCGAATCCACCAACGGGAGTTTACTTTAAGGAAATTCCATTTTCGGTAAATTTTAAATATTTTTAACGATTGTAATCGATTTTAATTTGCCGATATGCTTCGCAACCTGTTTTGTTTAATCTTTTTTCTAAACTACCTAACTGTATGTCTGGCACAAGTGCCACTTGATCATAGTAAATATAGGGACAGTTTAAATATGGTTTTGAAAGGCACCGCGTCTGATAGTGTTAAAGCACGAACAAGTTTTCTTTTAGCTGAATATTGGTCCGCTAAGGATACAATCAAAGCAAAGCGATACCTTGAACAAGGAACGCAATTGAGCCGTAACTACCCTTATCTACAGGGAATACGTTATTATTTTGAAGGTTCTTTTGAAGAAGAAAGGAAAAAAAGTGAGGACATTTATTTAAAAGCAGACGACGCTTTACGCAAATATACAGGTCGGGATGTTTATTTATTTCGATCAAAAATTTGGCGGAAGATCGGTTTGTGGAAACAATTGGATGATGACGAAAAGGCTTTCACCGATATTTTAGTAAATAAAGCCATTCCGTTTGCCCAAAAGTCCGGCGACTATTCGCTGGTTGGTGATAATTACCTGGCAATGGGGATTGTTTTCAAAAATAAACGGCAACTGGAGAAATCTGAAAAATACTGCTTGAAGGCGATTGAGACATTAAAGGATGCACACGCTGAGCCCGGATTATTGGCGAAAGCCTACGTTACTAATGCTGAAAATTATGTTTTTCTGGAAAAGTACCCGAAGGCAAAAGCGATGCTGGATAGCGCACGTGTTTTACTCGCTCCTTTTCCCGAGTCTGAACATTTTCTGCGCTATTATATGATAGAAGGAATGTACTTTACCGTAGTTAGAGCCCCTGTTAAAGCGCTGAAAAGTTTGGATAAAGGAATCGGATTAGCAAAAAAGCTAAACATGACCTATGACGAGCAGAGTTTGGTGTTCCAAAAATTTTATGTCTACTATGAAAACGGAGACTATCAACGAGCAAAAGAAGTACTTCATCAGCTATTAAATCGAAAGGAATTGATGTCACTTGCCGTAAATAGATTGCAAATTTATGAAGGATTGGCGGAAACGAATGTAAGGTTGAAAGATATGTCTTCTGCTTATAACTGGTTAAAGCAATATAGTGTTTTGAGTGATAGTTTGAATGCGAGTAAACTGAAAAATGATATACACGAACTGGAAGTCAAGTTTAGAAATGCAGAGAACGAAAAGAAAATCAGCGAATTGAAAGCGGAGAATGATCGAACTGTACTGGAAGCCCGTAACAATCGTCTCTTTAACTGGCTATTAGGAGCTTTAAGTCTGGTATTATTGTTAGCTTCCTTTTTCTCGTTATGGTATTACCGGAATAATAAAAAGTTGTCGGAACAAAAGGAACTAAATTATCGACAGCAATTAAAGGAAGCCGAACAACAACGACAGCTTGAGTATAGTTCGGCATTGCTGGAAGGAGAGGAAAAAGAACGCCGACGCCTCGCAAGAGATCTGCATGATGGTTTAGGCGGCTTGCTTGCCAATGTAAAGATCAATCTTTCGGGTTTGGAGGCGAGAGCTGAAACCAATGTAATTGTAGAGGATTTAGGCGGCATCATTAATCAGGTTGATGGTTCACTGACAGAATTGCGCCGTATAGCCCATAATATGATGCCTATGGCGCTTATCAAATTTGGTTTAGAGATCGCGTTGGAAGATCTTTGTGATTTCTTTAGAAACGAGGTAACCTACATAAGTTTTCAGGCATTTGCTATACAAAAGGATATACCTGAACAGGTACAAGTGAGTATTTACAGGATAATACAAGAGTTGTTGACAAATGCTGTACGTCATGGAAGGGCTAGCCAAATTGTGTTGCAATGTAGTCAAAATGAAAATCGCTTTTTCATTACCATGGAAGATAATGGCAGGGGTTTCGATAAAAGTATATTGAAAACTAAGAAAGGTATCGGCCTGAACAATATGGAGAGTAGAGTGTCCTTTTTGAAAGGAAATCTAGAGATTGATTCAGCAATAAACGAGGGAACTACCGTGAATATAGAATTATCTATACGCTAATTAGCGACCTCGTTATTCTTTTTTCTGAACTTTAAAATGCTTAGCAAAGGTTACCCTGTGTTTTCTAATAAATTCCGACGGACTCGATCGAAATAGTTTGGTGAATTGCTTACTGAAATATTTGGGATCATTAAAGCCCGTTCTGAAAGCCGCTTCTGTAACGTTACAATCCGTGTCGATAAGTAATTGAGCCGCTTTACGTAACCGGATAAAGCGGATAAAGGCGCTGACCGACTGCCCCGAAATGGATTTTACTCTTTTGTATAGATTAGAATGACTCATGCCAATCTCAGCGGCAAGCGCCTGTATGCCGAAGTCGGTGTCGGTTAAATGTTGTTCCACGATTTCTATGCAACGATCCAGAAATTTCTTGTATTCCTCTGATATCACTACAGTGTTAAATTGCAGCGTTATTTCATTATAAAAATAATTTTGTAAATAGTTTCGGTTTTGCAAGAGGTTGGCCACACGAGCAACTAAATAATCTGTTTCGAATGGTTTAGTAAGAAAATCGTCAGCCCCACTGTCAAGGCTTTTTAATTGGACATCCTTGCCTGTATTGGCGGTTAATAGAATTACGGGGATATTGGAAAAGGTTGTGTCATTTTTTAGCTGTTGACAAAAGCTAATGCCATCCAGTTCACCCATCTTATAATCTGTAATAATAAGATCGGGCAGCTTCCTCCGAACCATTGCCAAACCCTCCTCGCCATCTTCGGCTTCATAAACTGTGTAAATTGACTTAAAGATATTTTTGATATAGTTGCGAATATCCACATCGTCATCAACCACCAGCAAACTTCTTTTATCACTGATGAATTCTTGGTTTAAATTCGTTGTATTCAAATCTAACTCCACTGCTTCCGAAGAGTTTGATATGAGCGAATGATCCGGAAGCGAGGAAGCGGAATGGACTGCGATAGGAGGGGCTTCAAAGGGCTGCCTATCCTGTTTCACAAGTACCACCTTGAATGTGGTACCATTACCAAGTGCACTCTGATAAGTCAAGCTTCCTCGATGCAATTCGACAAATTGTTTAGCAAGATAAAGCCCGATTCCAAAGCCTAATTTACCGGTTTTATTTCCGTAATCGGTTTGGTAAAATCGTTCAAATAGTTTATCTCCTTCCTGAGCTGAAATGCCGCATCCTGTATCAGACACTTCAATTATCAGTTCCTGTACCATCTCAACAACATTTAGCCTGACTCGACCCCCAACGGAGGTATATTTTAAAGCGTTTGAAATAAGGTTGAAGAATACCATTTCAAGCTTGTCCCGATCGCCTACGAGATACAGTTCCTTATTCGGGCAGAAAAAATCATAAACAATGTGTTTGGTCTGCGCTTGCTGTATAAAATAGAGGTATACTTCTTCACATAAGTCATGGAAATTGAAGTAAGAGTTGTTTAATTGCTCATAACCCGCTTCCACTTTCCTGAAAAGAAGGAGCTGATCAACCAAATTTAACATACGACGCGCACTTCGGTACATAATATCCAATTCGTTGCGCACCTCCTTTTCGCTGATCCGATTCAACAATTCTTTAATCGGATTGATAATTAGTGTGAGCGGGGTACGGAACTCATGAGAGATGTTGGTGAAAAAGGAGATGCGTTTTTCATTCAGTTCTTTCTCTTTTTCATTGATCAAGCGTTCTTGTTCAAAAGCGATCAAATCCTTTTCGTGCCGTACCACTTCTGCATCGTATTCAGCCTTTTTACGCAATGCGTCCAGCTTTGATACTTTTACTTCATATTGCAAACGCGTCTGCCTGGTTCGGTACAAGAGATATCCGGATAGCAGCGCAGCTGCGGTTACTGCATACAACAAATAGGCCCACCAGCTTCGATACCAAGGTGGAAGTATGGTAATTGCCAGACGTGTATTACTATCCATCCAAATGCCCTCGCTGTTTGTGCAACGTATATGTAAGACGTAAGAGCCTTCTGCCATTCGATTGTAATTAATGATCCGGTTATTACCGGCATAATTCCAGGTTTTATCCCAACCTTCCATATAATATGCATACTGTATCTTATCCGGTGCTGAATATTCCAAGGCGGCAAATTGGAAGCTTAACGCAGCTTGGTTATAAGGCAAAACAATAGGCGTATTCATGAAGGGGAACACTTTTCCATCCACCGCCACTTGCGTGAAGTGAAGTGCCGGGCTTGTTTGAGCAGTTGTTATTTCAGCTGGCATAAATAGATTGAAGCCCTTTATGCCGCCAAAGACAAAGGCTCCGGAGGCTAAACGGTCAGCCGCGCACAATTGGAATTGATTGCTTTGGAGCCCATCGCTTTGATAATAGTAAAGAAACTGCTCTCGCTTTGGATCAAATTTCATTAAGCCATTATACGTGCTCATCCATAAGTTACTTTGCTCGTCCTCTAAAATGGAAAGCACCGCGTTGTTGCTGAGCCCGTTTTCTGTGGTATACCGTTTAGTAATTTGGAAGCGCTCCCGATCGAAAAGGAAGAGTCCTCCACCTTCGGTACCAACCCAAAAATGACCACCCCTATCCTCGTAAATGCTGGTAACCGTGTAATGAATAGGGAAAAACCGATGATTTTTTGCTGCGGTGTCGATTTTTACTAATTCGGTAAGGTTTCCACCCCATAGTGTGCCTTGTCTGTCTTCTGTAAAGGAAAAAAAATCGCTCAAGCGATCATCGAACAGTTGAAAGTTATCAGATTGATAATTAAATCTATATAGGCCTCCTATAAGTGTTCCCTGCCTTAAAGTGGTTGCCCAAAAGTTACCGTGCCTGTCCTTATAAAGACGTCGAATAACTTTATTCTCAATACCTGTACTCGGATTGATACAACGAAATCGTTCAAAAGTACCTTTTGCCGAATGGTATCGGTTGATTCCGGCATTGAAAGTGCCTATCCAAACGGCGTTTTCATTGTCTTGGAGTATGGAAGTGACAGAATTACTAGATAAAGAGGTGGCTTTGTTTTCGTCATGAAGAAAATGATGGTAAAAGCCTTTGTTCGGATGCCATATGTACAATCCATCATTTTCAGTGCCGACATACAGATTATGATCGCCATCTTCCATAAATGAAGAGATCGCTAACTGACTGGATTTAGTTGTTCCGAGTTGCCCCGGTGTGAGGGTACGGAATTTTTTTTTGTTAGGGTCCACAATGAGCACACCACTAATGGATGTTCCAATCCAAACTCGAGCATCATAGTCGACATAAATGGAGTAGATGTAACCATAGCTTGACAAATTCTTTTGATCAGATGATAAAAAGGCTTGAGCCTCTTTTTGTTTAGCATGATATATAAAAATACCAGCTTCGGCTGTTCCGATCCAGAGTTCATCAGCCGTGCGCCATGTGAGACAGTTGACCGTCAGCACGCCTTGATCAAACTTATCTAAAAATACTTTTTCTAATTTTTGTTGTTTGATATCAAATTTTAACAAACCTCGGTAACTGCCAATGTAGAGATATTGGTCATCGGCTTCCATGCTAACAGCGAGTTTAATTTCCTCGTTGATCAGTTCCAGGCACATCTTGTCGTAACGCAGTACACACAGGCCAATTTTTTGAACAAAAACCCAGACAGTTCCGTTAGGCGCGATGGTAAGGCAGGGGACACCGTAAGTGAGATTTTTTTTACCGTCTATAATTAACGGAATTTGCCTTGCTGTATGACCACTTTGGCAATATAATAATCCCAATCCTTCAGATGCAATCAACATATTACCGACTTTATCTGTTTGTACTGTACGTATTACCTCTTGTAAAGGTTTAGCATGTTGGCCGTGATAAGGGAGGTGATCTACAGGCATAAATGTATTGGTAGTATCATTGTAGATACAAACGCCTTGTCGCGTCGCTGCCCATAAACGATGTTGCCTGTCATTGGTAACCGCTGTTAAAATATTATGAGACAGCGACGAAGAGTTATCCACCTGCTTTCTAAAAACATCAAACGTGTACCCGTTATAACGATTGAGGCCATCTTTGGTGGCAAACCACATAAAACCGCGATGGTCTTGGGTTATGCTCCTTACTTGGTTGTTAGATAAACCGCGTTCAATATCCACATAGCTGATATTTCCTGATTTTTGGGCATAAAGCGTTGTAAAACAATATAATGAATAAAATATTAAAAGTAGCGCTTTCATTAGGTTGCTTATGCGTTTTATTCCATTTTAGGGTTTCCGGCGTTAGAACCATAAAAGTAAAATTTTTTCAATATAAAGACAGAATTATTTCCTTTATGAAGTGATGCCTTTTCACCCCGATTTTTCCTGAACCGATATAGGAGGCTCGAAAGCCAGGAAAATGAATCGAAAATAGCCACCATTTTTACGGATTTGTCCCCCTTTTAACGGGGTAGATAAATCAATTTCGCAAAACAGATCGGCAGATCGCCCTCATCTGAACGCTAACCCGGAAGCTAACCATAGAAAGAAATGAATGCACAGCAAATTATAATACCCAAAAAAGCAACCAGCTCGCTTAACGTACGGAGAGTCATGACACCTAATCTAAATGATCGATGGCATTGCCATGAAGAGTTAGAACTGGTTTGTTTTCATAAAGGTACGGGTACGCTTTTTATAGGGGACCATATTCGTACATTTCTTGCGGGGGATCTTGTGTTGATTGGGTCGAATTTACCCCATCATTGGCGTTACGACCACTCAATCCGTTTGCTAGGTGATAATACACCCTTTACGACGACGCTACATTTTAGACGCGATTTTTTAGGGCAGACTTGGTTGAATTTGCCCGAGGCAAAAGCAATTAAATCACTGCTATTGAAGGCAGAAAGAGGCGTTTTAATTAGTGGATTGGAAACAAAAACGTTATTTGGGAATGTGGAGAGAATATGCGATGCGGACGGTTTTCGGAAAATATTGGATTTATTGGATTGCCTGCGGAAAATGACCGAATGCAAAGGATTAAACACTTTATCATCGAGGGGGTTCCAATATACGGGCAATAAAGTGGAAACTGATCGACTCAATAATATCTACCATTATATCTTAACTAATTTTCAAGAGAACCTAAATTTAGAAAAGGTGGCACAAGTAGCCGATTTGGCACCCAGTTCTTTTTGTAGGTATTTTAAAGTCACTACGGGTAAAACTTATAGTCGCTTTTTGCAGGACGTTCGGATAGGCTATGCATGTAAGTTGTTGTTGAGCGATCAGTTGTCTGTAAAGCAGGTATGCTACAGCAGTGGATTTAGAAATTACACCTCCTTTCATGAGGCCTTTAAAGCTGCCACAGGTATGACGCCTAAAGCCTACCTAGAGAAACATCAGGTTATGGACGTTTAGGGCTTCGCATTACAAATAATATGCAAATGAATTACTAAGGATATTTAACAATCTTCTCAGTTTAATTACCCTGCATACGGATTTTTTAAAAGATATAAGTGTATTAAAGTCAGCTTTTTATCTTGTTTTTAATATGTATTACTATCTACAACTCCTACCGAGTTCTCATTTCCTGAATCGGTTTAGGCTTTATAGTTTTGACGCATTAAGCGAGCATGGACAAGTGTTAAGAGACTAACCAACCAAAAAATATATGAACTATTTAATCGAATTAAAAAAAAGAAAGCATTGGTGTGTATTATTCCTTTTCACATGGTGCTTAACCCAAGCAGTTGCCCAAAATCAGCAAACAATGGGAGCTACCCAAGGAAAATTAGTTGGAAAGGTAATTGACGCCAATACCAATGAGCCGTTACCTGGTGTTTCAGTGAAAATAAAAGGGACGTTGCAAGGTACTGCAACCGACGTAAACGGAAGTTTTAGCTTAAAGGGAGGCGACGGCACTGTTTTGCAAATCTCGTATACCGGTTATATCACAAGAGAAATAGTAGTAAACGCTCATGAAGCTTTAACCATTTCTCTAACAGCTGATCAACAGGCTCTGGATGAAGTGATTGTTGTGGGTTACGGTACACAAAAGCGTACGACACTGACCGGAGCCGTTGGCACAATAGGTAAAGAAACCTTTCAGGATAGAGGACCCATCTCAAATCCTTTAGCGGCTTTGCAAGGTCAGGTAGCAGGTGTAACAGTCACACGGAGTTCGGCCCAACCAGGCCGCGAGAGTTGGAATTTCCAAATGCGAGGCGCTACTTCTATCAATGGTACAGAAGCATTGGTCATCATTGACGGTGTTCCGGTTCCAGGGGTTAGTGCACTTAACTCGTTGAATCCAAATGATATAGAAAATATTTCTTTTTTAAAGGACGCAGCGGCAGCTTCCATTTATGGTGCTCGTGCGGCGGGTGGGGTTGTGTTGATTACCACTAAGCGGGCGTTAGATGGCAAACCCACTATTAACTACAATGGCTCCTTGTCGCTCAAGCGTGTAGGATTGCTTCCTCAACTGGTAGATATAAACGGGTGGGGGCCCATGATCGAAGAGGCGCGTTTATCGGATGGTTTTGGTGCAGAAGATTTATGGATCAACTTAGCGCGAGCATCTATGTATGCAAAGCAAAATGGATTGAACTATCTAACAAGACAGGAATATTTAGATCAAGGATTTACCGGTTTTACCGATGTGCGCGATTTTATGTTTTTTGATGGTACCATGCAGGATATACTTTGGGGCACCGCTAGCAGTCACGAACATCAGTTGAGTATCGGCGGTAAAGGAGAAAAGACAGGATATCGTATTTCTTTGGGGTACTTAAATGATGGAAGTTTATTGCAGTATGGAGACAACAGCAATAAACGTTATAATTTACGCTTATCCCATGATTACCAAATTACGGATAAATTTAAATTGCAAAGCAATCTATCATTGGAACGGAATGATATTGTGCAACCTAGCGGTTTAGGAGGTCTGTTGAATAATGGTATTCAACCAGGTATGCCCACAACCACTATTAATGGCAAACCGTATATCTGGGGTTCGGGCATTGGCAATGTGGCGGTTAATAATATTGCACAATACGGGGGAGAGAATAAAGAGTTCCATACGCGGATTAATACCAATTTCAATTTGTCTTATCAATTGAACGAACATTTAAGTGCAAATGCGGCCGTCGGTTATTATTTCTACAATCGCGATAATCGAGTACAGGAAAATCTGGTAGGTTATTATGACTACCTCGAAACGGCTCCGCCCATTTATTTGACGTCCACCGGAGCTAACCAAAATTTTTATCAAAGAGGGGCACGTCGCGAAAATTACTATACAGGAAATATCTATTTGCAATATCAAAAGGTATTCGGTACGGATCACGATTTTAAATTGATGGCTGGAACGCAATACGAAAGGAATGATTTCAATCGCTTCTTGGGGAGAACATTGGATGTACTGGACGGCGTTCCTCCGTCATTAAGTAATAGTTTTGGCGATCCTACGACAAAATCAGTTTCAGAGACCCAAGGGCATAATGCATTAGCCGGCTATTTCAGTCGCGTGAACTATAATTATAAAGGACGTTATTTATTGGAAGTGAATGGTCGCTATGACGGTTCCTCCAGATTCCGAGCGCAAGACCGATGGAAATTATTCGGCGGTATTTCAGGTGGTTGGCGTTTGAAAGAAGAGGCATTTTTGAAAGATGTTGAATTGGTGAGCGATCTAAAGCTTCGCGCTTCTTGGGGCACTGTTGGTAACCAAAGTGGTATTGGTTTATATGATTATTATGAATATTTGCGATTAGACTATTCGACTGGCCCGGCGTCGAGCGGCTTCCCTATACTAGGTAACAGTCCCGCCGTTCGGGTGTCGCCTCAAAATTTGGTGGCCTTTGACCGAACTTGGGAGGAATTGCAAACAACTAATATAGGGCTCGACTTTGCTTTCGCCAATAATCGATTGACGGGTAGTGTTGATTATTTCGTCAAACGGAATAAGAATATGCTCTTGGCGCGTACCTTTCCGGCAGTGTTGGGTGCAACGGCTCCTCAAGGAAATAATGGTGAACTGAAAACAAAAGGTTGGGAGTTAAGTCTTAATTGGCGCGATAAAATAGGAAATGTAAACTACCATATCGGTGGTAATATTTCAGATGCCAAAAATGAGCTTGTCAATTTTGGTGGACAAACATTGATTCAATCAAGTAACCAGGGTTTTAATAGCAGCGTAGAAGGGTATCCTATCAACTCTTACTTTGGATTAGTGTACGACGGTCGTATTCAAACGCAAGAACAATTGGAGGCTTATATCGCTGCTTATAAAAACGGCTCCAACGTGATTCCACAAGGTACGGGTAGAAATAACGGACTGCAGTTGGGCGATAATATGTTTAAAGACGTGAATGGAGACGGTAAGATCACATTTCCTGACGACGCGGTCTTTTTAGGGACGGATGATCCCCGTTATTCTTTTGCCATAAACGGGGGCTTCGATTGGAAAGGTTTTGATATGAGCTTTATCTTTCAAGGGGTAGGCAAGCGGGCGATTCTTAGAACCGGTAACTGGCGTATTCCAGGCGCAGTTGTCTACCAAGCACAGAATGAGGCTTTTTACAATAAATGGTGGACCCCCGAGCGTACTGATGCAGAATATCCTCGTATATCTACAACCGGAAACATTAATAATTACAATTATTTTCCGTCAGACTTTGTGCGCGAGAACGGCGCATATTTACGCCTGAAAAATTTAGTGATTGGATATACTATTCCGCAAATCATAACGAGAAAAATTGGTATTGAACGTTTGCGGGTTTATTTCTCGGGAAATGATCTTTGGGAGATTAGCAAAATCCGTGATGGATGGGACCCGGAAGCACCGCGAACGGTTAATACAGAGGGAGATAGTGATAACAACAATGTACATACCGTTAGTCAACGTTTCCCTTTCTATCGTTTCTATACTTTCGGAGTAAACCTAACGCTTTAACCAATCAAATGCACAATATTATGAGAACCTTTTATAAAAATATCATCTGCTTTTCTTGGCTTGCTGCCGGACTGGCCTTGACGGGATGTAATAAAATGCTCGATCTGAAACCAACGAATGAAATTTCAGATGTGGATTATTGGAAAACGGCCGATCAGTTCGAACTGGCCGCCAATGAGTTTTACACCTATTTACGTACGTTTAATCAAATCGGCACGGTTGATGCACCACATGCAGAAATTAGGGGGGACTTAATCGCGGCAAATGACAGGAACCCCTATAGTAATGGTACGAACACCAACACAACGAGCGATAATAATTACTCGGATGCCTTTAAACGTATCAGAGCCATTAATTATTTTTTGGATAAAGCTTCAACTTATGCAAATACGGATGAAATTGCTGTTTATATTGCGGAAGCTAAGTTTTTTAGGGCCTATGTGTATTTTGATCTGCTGCAGATGTATGGTCAAGTCCAATTGTTTGATAAACCACTGGCGGTCGATTCGCCGGCGTTGCAGGGAACACAGAACAGTCGTGAAGAGGTTGTTGATTTTATCATTCATGATCTGGATGAAGCTATTCTCTTGCTTCCGTTTGAAAAAGAAATTGGAGTTAATGGAAAGGGGCGAGTGAGTAAAGGCGCTGCGCAAGCCTTTTTAGGTCGGGTGGCTCTATATGAGGGAACTTGGCAAAAATTTAGGAACGGTGACCCGGTTAGGTACAACGCCTTATTGGATAAGGCCATTCAAAATGCTAACGCAGTCATAGAGAGTGGACAATATCAGTTGTTTGCTCCCCAGGCGCTTGGAGATTCTGCTCAAAAATATTTGTTTATATTGGAGAACCAGCAGGCTAATCCGGCTAATCTGAATAAATCAGCTAATCAGGAGTACATACTTTCTAATCGTTATGATTCGGAACTTCGACAGATCCGGTATAATGTGACGCATAGCTATTTAGGCATGCAGATTACCAAGAAGTTTGCTGATATGTTTTTAATGGCAAATGGATTACCGATCAATCAAGCAGGCGCCGGTTTTGCCGGTTACAGCACAGCCCGTTCTGAATACACAAATAGGGATAATCGTATGCGCTATACGATGATGATTGATGGTAACTATTATTGGGATAACGAGGCCCCATCAAGTAGGGTCAATTGGTTAAGCGACGCCGTGGACCAGGCTAATTCAAGAGGACGTCATAATGGGGCGATGGGAACAGGCTATGCTAATCAGAAATGGGCGGCGGAGCGAAGGGTGGATGATAATGCCGAAGGATACGACTATCCGGTAATTCGTTACGCAGAGGTCCTATTAAATTATGCAGAGGCAGTTTATGAAAGAAACGAAGCTATATCCGACGCCGACCTAAATAAGAGTTTAAACCTGGTTAGACAACGAGTCAATAAGAGTATGCCTAAATTGAGTAATGGATTTGTAGGGAATTATGGGTTAGATATGCGGACGGAAATTAGGCGGGAGCGTACGGTCGAATTGTTTATGGAAGGCTTTCGGGTAGACGATTTGAAACGCTGGAAAACCGCCGAGATAGAAATGCCTCAACCATTACAGGGAATTACATGGTCTGGAACGGAATGGGAGACTAAATACCCAGCTATTGGTAATAGGATTCAGAATGGCGTGTTCACATTGGAAACGGCACGCCAATGGAACGATCGGAATTATTTGTTACCCATTCCCAATCAGGAAATACAGTTGAATCCGAATTTAAAGCAGAATCCGGGATGGTAGGTCTAGTCGTTTAAATAGCTTATAAAGAGTTGGTTTTTTTGTTGATGAATCGTGCTCCCTTCCGTTACAAACAAGGAAGGGGCAATACTTTTAAAATATATGAAGATGCGATTGATATACTGTTGCTTTGTTTTAGGTAGTTTGGGTTTAGCGACTTGCCATCAGAAGGAAGTCCTGTACGATCCGCAACGGGATATTGATTATTGTGTTGCACAGGTAAAAAAGACCCTGGCCGTTTTACCGCTCGATACACCGAATATTCCACGAAATATCACAGATGCTACAGGCAAATGGAAAATGGTGAATTATAAAGATTGGACCAGCGGTTTTTGGCCGGGTATACTTTGGTACAGCTACCAGGCTAGTGGTGATGACTCTTTACGACTGGCTGCTGATCGTTTCTCCCGTGAACTTAGCGCTTTATCGCAGGAACCGGCACTGGATCATGATTTGGGATTTCAGGTATTCAATAGTTTTGGAAATGGTTATCGTCTCACGAAGGATGCCGGCTATAAGAAGATCATATTAGCCGCTGCGGATACATTGGCAACACTTTTCAACCCGAATGTAGGAACTATTTTGTCGTGGCCGAGGTTGGTGCCGCGAATGGAGTGGCCACAGCATAATACCATTATTGATAACATGATCAATCTGGAGCTTCTTTTTTGGGCATCAAAAAATGGTGGAAACAAAAAGTTTTACGATATTGCGGTAAGCCATGCTGAAAAAACCATGAAGAACCATTTTCGTTCTGATTATACTGCCTACCACGCCGTTATTTACGACCGGAATACAGGTAGGCGAATTAAAGGACTTACTCACCAAGGCTATGCTGACGGCTCGATGTGGGCTCGTGGTCAAGCATGGGCTATTTACGGTTATACAATGTGTTACCGTGAAACCGGAAAGTCGGAATTTCTGGATTTCGCCCAAAAAGTAGCGCAGGTGTATTTGGATCGATTACCGGCGGATCAGGTACCGTACTGGGATTTTGACGATCCCACTATTCCAAATGCACCCAAAGACGCTTCGGCCGCTGCTGTAACCGCATCCGCTTTGATTGAATTGTCAGGTTTTGTTAAAAATAGCAAGCGGGCCGATTACTTTTATAAAAAAGCAGTGCAAATGCTCATATCGCTCTCAACGAACTATCAAAGTGGTAATGCGAATACGGCTTTTCTAAAACATGCTACAGGCCACAAGCCAAACAATAGTGAAGTAGATGCTTCTATTAATTATGCGGATTACTATTATTTGGAGGCTTTATTGAGACTTAAAAACATAGAACTTAAAAAATAATTGTAAAAGATGCGAAATAAGCCCTATTCATCTATTGAAAGCATTGTCATCGCTGCTGATATTGGTGGTTCACACATCACGGTTGCGCCCATAGATATTTCTTCCTCGCAAGCTGTTTCGGAAAGAATGTTACGTGCACGCGTGAATAGTAGGGGAACCCGTGAGGATATTTTGAACACTTGGTGCAATGTGCTGGAGATGGCTTTTGCCTCCTTCAATGAACGCCCTGATAAGCTAGCTTTAGCGATGCCAGGCCCATTTGACTATGAAAATGGCATTTCTTATATCCGAGGCTTAGATAAATATGAAAGTTTATATGGTATCAACATAAAAGAAGAATTAGCAAATACATTAAACTTATCTCATAAGCACGTTTTGTTTAGAAACGATGCGGAAGCTTTTCTGCATGGTGAAGTAGCTACCGGTTTAGTAGAGATGAATAATCGTGTTTTAGGCCTTACGTTGGGCACCGGGATGGGTACAGCTTTTAGTTACGCAGGAAAAACAATCGATTTAAACCTAGGAAGCGAATCTTATCAAACCAGCATCGCCGATGACTTTTTCACGACAAGATGGTTTGTAAACCGCTACGAGGAGTTGAGTGGAAATAAGGTTACAAATGTAGAAGCGTTGAGTGAGTTGAGTGGAAAGGATAAAACGGTAGATGTACTATTTGACGAATATGCTAGTCGCTTAACTAACTTCCTTGCGGGGCATATTGTGGATTTAAGGATAGATACCTTAGTTTTCGGAGGGAATATCTCGAAGGCAAATCGCTTGTTCCTTCCTAAATTTTCGGCTATGCTGGCGACGAAGGGCATCACACCCGCTGTTAAATTAGCTCTGCAAGGGGAACAATCGGCCATGATTGGGGCCGCCTTTTTATTCAACGCTGTGCAAGGAACGCATGAACCTAAAATAATTGTATAAAGAAATATGACTTATCCTACACGTATTGCATTGATAGCCGCCTTGGGTGGTTTTCTTTTCGGCTTCGAAACTGCTGTCATCTCGGGGGCAGAAAAGACGATCCAAGAATTTTGGAAACTTGATGCCTTTTGGCTCGGATTTACGGTTGCAGCTAGCTTAATCGGGACAGTTCTAGGTTCGCTGATCATTGGTTCTCCTGCTCAGAAATATGGAAGGAAGAAGGTGCTCATAGGTATTGCATTATTTTACTTGCTTTCAGCCGTCGGGTGTGCGTTAGCGCAACAATGGATTTTATTTGTTCTATTTCGTTTTCTGGGTGGAATTGCGGTTGGCGCATCTTCTGTAGTAGGTCCCATGTATATCGCTGAAATCTCGCCCGCTCGGATTAGGGGCCGTTTAGCCGGCATGTTTCAGCTCAATATTGTTGGTGGAATATTAGTTGCTTATTTAACAAATTACCTGCTATCAGGTACGGGTGAAGAAAATGCTTGGCGTTACATGTTGGGCGTGATGGCTGCTCCTGCTGTGCTATTCTTTATTTTATTGCAATTTATACCAGAAAGCCCAAGATGGTTGGTGCTAAACGGTAAAGATCAAGAAGCTGAGCGGATCTTTATTCGTCTGGGCGAACAAGGCGCCGCTCAACTTATCCGCGAAGAACACCGTTTAGCTGCAGGGGGCACACGCGAAAAATTGTTTAATGGCAAGTACAATAAACCTATTTTTTATGCTATTCTGTTGGCTATGTTTAACCAGCTGTCGGGCATTAATGCGATTTTATATTATGCTCCGCGAATTTTTGAAATGGCGGGTTTTAACAAAGCGGACGCTTTTCAGCAATCGGTATACATTGGACTGGCCAATTTTCTCTTCACCGCCTTGGCAATGACCCTAATCGATCGTTTTGGAAGAAAACGTTTACTGCTGACAGGGGCCGTAGGGATGGTGCTTTTTTTGGCATTAACCGCCGTCTCTTTTAGTAACCCGGCTGTAACAGATAAACATGTTATTATTTATTTAATCGGGTTTATTGCCTTTTTTGCCTTTTCGCAGGGAGCTGTCATATGGGTGTTTATCTCTGAAATTTTTCCTAATTCCGTGCGTTCACAGGGAGGTTCTCTAGGAAGTTTTACGCATTGGATCATGGCCGCCATTATTTCTTGGATATTTCCCATTATTGTGGAAGGTAGCGCTATGGGAGGTTTTTATTCCTTCGTTTTCTACAGCGTCATGATGTTCTTATCCTTTTTATTCATATGGCGTGTTATGCCTGAAACGAAGGGGAAAAGTCTGGAGCAAATCCAAAAGGAGCTGGGGATTTAATTTCTCCTGATCATCCGCTGTTTAATTAAGGTGATCACAAAAATCACTCGCACATGAAAATTTAACAAGCGTCTTTTTATACAATTATAGTGAATTGCTGACCTGTAGGTAATAAAATACAGGTAGGAGTGGATATCTATGGGTTGGCGGTTACGCAGATCGAAAAAATAAAGACACGCAAATATAATCAATACCATGGTTAGGACATTCGTATTTTTTCTTTGCTTTTTATGGTTGCTGCCTGCAAAAAGCGTTTTTGCCCGAGAGGATAAAAGTTGGAAATTAACTTCTCCGAACGGCGCTTATGAGATGCAGATTACACAGAAGGAAATCGCATCCAATAAACGACAATTATACTACCGATTGAATTATAAAGGTAAGGAAGTAGTCACAGAGTCTGAACTGGGCATTCAACTTGAGAATCAACTGTTTGAATCCGCCTTGGGTATCGAAAATGATCCAAGTACGTATTGGTGCGAGAACCTTGAATTTAAAGAAGAGCTTCGGAATACGATAGAAGCTGATTGGAAACCGCTGTATGGAGAGCGGAGCTACATAGAAAATCGCTATCAGGAGCTGATATTGAAATTTACCAAGTTTGATGAGGGAAGCATACTTACGGAAGGCCGGCATGGTACCAGTTATGATAAGCGAAGAAGCTATGAGATGCATCTCATTGTCCGCGCTTATAACGAGGGTGTGGCTTTTAAATATTTCTTTCCCGAGAGTACCAACGGTCTTTTCCTTCATATTGTAGGTGAACAAACTTCCTTTTCCTTCGCTTCGGGAACCAAAGCCTACTATGAGCGATGGGCGCAGGGACCTTACACGTTACAGCCCTTGAAAAATTGGGAGGATGAAGGTGAGCGCCCGCTGACGCTCGAGTTGAAAAATGGTTTATATGTGTCTTTGCTGGAAGCACAAATGATTGATTATGCACGAACTAAGTTTAAGCTGAAGCTTGACGAGGAAAATACCTTGCAAGCATCTATCTATGATAAGGTTGATGCCATTAGCCCATTCGCTACTTCTTGGCGGGTTATTATGGCCGCTGAAAGAGCAGGTGACCTGATTGAACATAATGATTTGTTATTGAACTTGAATGAACCGAACCAAATTAAAAATACTTCCTGGATTAAACCGGGGAAGGTCATTCGTTCAGGTTTGACTACGGTAGAGGCAAAGGCATGTGTAGATTTTGCTGCAGCGCATAATATGCAGTATGTTCATCTAGATGCGGGTTGGTACGGACCGGAAATGAAGGTAGCTTCGGATGCCCGCCGAGTAGCCGAGAACCGTAACTTGAAGATGCAAGAATTGATCAATTATGCAGCAACAAAGAATATCGGAATTATCGTTTACGTTAATCAACGAGCTTT
Organism: Olivibacter sp. SA151; assembly: GCF_054130995.1. NCBI lineage: Bacteria > Pseudomonadati > Bacteroidota > Sphingobacteriia > Sphingobacteriales > Sphingobacteriaceae > Olivibacter > Olivibacter sp. SA151. The sequence goes on from NZ_CP096391.1 coordinate 2,484,934, forward strand.
GGCAAATCAACTGGATGAACTTTTTCCACTTTTTCAAAAATGGGGAATTAAGGGGGTGAAATTCGGTTTCGTTCAGGTAGGCTCGAATAGGTGGTCCGACTGGTTGCATAAAGCGGTTAAGAAGGCTGCAGAACATCAGTTATTGGTGGATATCCATGATGAGTATAGGCCGACGGGGGTTAGTAGGACTTACCCCAACCTCATGACGCAGGAGGGAATACGAGGCAATGAAGAGATGCCGGATGCAACGCACAATACCATCCTACCCTTCACCAGATTTCTGGCAGGAGCAGGAGATTACACCATTTGCTATTATAATAATCGAATTAAAACAACTCATGCACATCAACTCGCTTTATCGGTAGTTTATTATAGCCCCTTGCAGTTTTTGTATTGGTACGATAAACCTGCAAATTATCAAGGTGAACCGGAAATTGAGTTTTTCGATCGGGTTAAAACAGTTTGGGATGATACAAGAGTGCTCGATGGTAAAATAGGCGAATATATTGTGACAGCTCGACGTAGTGGATCGGATTGGTTTGTGGGTACTATCACCAATACCGATGCAAGAGCGATTGCTTTTACACTGGATTTTTTGGAAAAAGGAAAACAATATGTAATGCATATCTATACAGACGATGGGCAGGTACAAACTAAAACAAAGGTTGCCGTGAATCGCTTCTTGGTAAAAAGCTCGGAGACCCTTCGATTACAATTAAAAGCAAGCGGTGGAGCCGCTATACGCTTTACACCCGCGAATAAGGAAAATGAAAAGAAATATAAAACACTACCTAAAAAGGTACTTTAAAGATAGGGGTATGGAATTGAATAACAACCGTTGGGCTTTATTACTGTTATTTCCGGTCTTCTTGGCATTCTTCGCGAAGGCGGAGAAGTTACCCTATCAGTTAGTAGTTTACAAGGCCCCTAAGGGGGCCTTACTAAACGATGATTATACCGTTGCTGTTCGATTGATTGGTGAGAAGAAATGGCAACCGATACCTAGCCATTTGATTAAAGTAGATGAGGTACGCAATGCGAAGCATCACATGGAAAGCTCTTCAATGGCTTATTTTGATTTTAAAGGGGAAGTGGAGATTTCTATTACCTTCAATAAAGGTAAGGTAAACAAAGCGCGGGTGAGACCCCTGTCGTATGGAATTGAACCTACCGTGAAAGATAACACCCTTACATTTAAGTTAGGCAGACCGCGCAACTTGTCGGTAGAAGTAAATGGGGATATTTTTCATAACCTACTCTTATTTGCTAATCCAATGGTTGAGAATAAGCCAAATCGCAAGGATCCTAACGTTATTTTCTTCGATGCGGGTATTCATGAGCTGGGCGAGAAAGGTTTTTCGGTGCCTTCCAATAAGACAGTCTATATTGATGGCGGTGCTATTTTAAGAGGCCAGTTGAAAATACATAACGTAGAAAACGTAAACGTAATTGGACGTGGAATGGTAGAGCATACGGTGAAGATGGGCGTCCACATTTCGAGTGCTAAACATATTTTAGTGGAAGGAATATTTACGACACAATGCGCTACCGGAGGCTCGGATAACGTGATCATTCGTAATGTGAAAAGTGTAAGCTATTATGGTTGGGGGGATGGTATGAATGTCTTTGCTAGCAATAATGTATTATTTGATGGGGTATTTTGTCGTAATTCCGACGATTGTACAACGGTATACGCAACACGGAAGGGATTTGAAGGGGGATGCAAAAATATTCGCATGGAAAATTCTACCCTTTGGGCCGATGTGGCGCATCCAGTTTTTATCGGGATACATGGAAATGCCGAAAAGCCGGATACGATCGAAGATGTTTTTTATAAAAACATCGATATTCTAGATCATAAGGAAGCGCAGTTGGACTATCAAGGTTGTTTAGCTATTAATGCGGGCGACAACAACCTGATCCGTAACGTACATTTCGAGAATATCCGTATAGAGGATTTTAGGCAGGGTCAATTGGTGAATTTACGCATATTTTTTAACGAAAAATATTGCAAAGCCCCTGGGCGGGGTATTGAAAATATAGTTTTTAAGGACGTCAGTTACAATGGAAGTGGTGGCGAGCTATCCATGATTTCGGGTTATGATAGTGAGCGGAAAGTAAAGAATGTGGTTTTCCAAAATCTACGTATAAACGGCAGGCTGATCACTGATGACATGTCAGATAAACCGAAATGGTATAAAACAGGCGATATGGCACGGGTTTACATTGGTGAACATGTAGAAAACGTGACTTTTATACCTTAAAGATGGATAAAACCAGTCCATTATATCGAGTATTTATTTTGCTGCTGTTACTGACAATTAGCCTGTCAAAAAGTAGTCAAGCAAGTGTGTGGCAATGGTCGGTAAGCCTGAAATCGGTAGTGTCTGAAGAAACGGACGCACCACCGACAGCTTTTTTGTGGATACCGCCCAATTGTAAGCAGGTACGGGGAGTCGTGGTAGGCATGCATAATATGGTGGAGGAAGGTGTGATGGAGCACAATACTTTTCGAGCAGAGATGTCTGACTTGGGTTTTGCAGAAATCTGGGTGACGCCGGGATTGGATCCTTTGTTCGACCCCAACGGAGCATCGCAAGTTGCTTTTGACGAAATGTTGGATAGCCTCGCTAGTGTATCGGGCTATACCGAAATAAAGGATGCTCCCATCGTAGCTATTGGCCATTCTGCTTATGCTTCCTTTCCGTGGAATTTTGCAGCATGGAATCCGAAGCGAACGTTGGCTATTCTATCAATTCATGGAGATGCTCCACAGACCAATCTCACCGGTTGCGGTCGCCGGAATTTGGACTGGGGCAATCGGAATACGAATGGAATTCCAGGTCTGATGGTAATGGGAGAATTTGAATGGTGGGAAGATCGGCTTACTCCGGCCATTACTTACAAAGAAAGGTATCCATCGGCACCTATTTCACTTTTGGCTGACGCAGGTTATGGGCATTTTGATTATTCGGATCACTTAGTGGGCTATTTGGCTTTATTTATTCGAAAAGCGGCTCAATATCGGTTAGCAAAAAAAATGAAGATTAATCGAGCTACAAACTTAAAGCCCCTTGATCCACAAGAAGGTTGGTTAGCAGAACGATGGTATCCAGATCGAAAGCCTTCGGCCAAACCGGCCGGTTATAAGGCTTATCAGGGGAATAAGAAAGAAGCTTTCTGGTATTTTGATCAACAGATGGCAGAGGCAACCGAAGCCTATTACGCTCATGCACGTGGAAAGGTGGATCAGTACTTGGGAGCAACTACAAACGGAAAACTTTTGCCTTTCAATGAGAAAAATCACGCCCGATATACCATACGGGTGGTGCCTACGAATGATCAATTGACATTTTCGGTAGGAGCTTCATTTACGGACAGTGCAAGAACAAAGATTATTTCACAACACGCCGCCGGAAAAATTGATATAGATCCGATCTGCGGATCTGTGCAGAAAGTGAATGATACCATCTTTGCAATCCGTTTTTATCGCTTGGGGGTGAATAACGCGAAACGTTCCAATACATTTTGGTTAAAGGCTTCTCATCCGGGAGATAAGTATTTTAAAAGTACTGTTCAGCAAATTTACGGCACTTTTCAGTACCCTTTAAACGAGGGAAAGCCACAGCATATTATGTTCGATAGTTTAACGAATATAAATGGAAAGGTGAAAGCGATATCGCTCCACGCACGTTCGGACAGTGGATTACCCGTATTTTATTATGTGAAGGAAGGACCGGTCCGGATCGAGGGAAATAAGCTATACATGGAAAAAATACCTCTTCGCGCTAAAAAGCCAATGAAGGTAACGGTGGTGGCTTGGCAATATGGTAGGGCAATGGGCGAAAAGATACAGTCAGCCCCAACGGTAGAACGTAGTTTTTATATACATTAAGGAAAATGACATGAAAAAAGGAATCTTACTAGGATTTATGATATTGTGCCGTTTAACCATGTTTGCACAGTCTGTATACCCGGGACAACACGAAGGCAAAATAACCTTACCGATAAAGGCAAATATCAAAGCCTATAGTTTTGATATAAGAGATGTCCGTTTAGGTAAATCTACCTTTCGTGATAACATGGAAAGAACATCGAAGTGGATATTAAATTTAGAGGTAGCCCGATTGCTGCAAAGTTTCCGCAATACAGCGGGAGTTTTCTCCGACAGGGAAGGTGGCTATATGACCGTAAAGAAACTAGGTGGTTGGGAATCGCTTGATTGCGATTTGAGGGGACACACAACCGGACATATTTTATCTGCGCTTTCATACCTATACGCTACAACAGGTGACGAAAGGTATAAATTGAAGGGCGACAGCCTAGTTAGCGGACTGAATGAAGTTCAGCAAGGTTTTACACAAATGGGACAAAATGGATTCCTCGCTGCCTTCCCTGAGAATCTTATCAACCGGAATATTGCTGGTCGGCCAGTTTGGGCCCCTTGGTATACGCTGCATAAAATATATGCCGGTTTGATTGATCAATACTTGTACGCAGGAAGTGAGCAAGCATTGGAAATTATGAAAAACGCAGCGTCTTGGGCTTACCAAAAAGTGATGTCTTTAAATGAAGAACAGCGTAAAATTATGTTGCGTAATGAGTTTGGAGGCATAAATGAAGCATTCTATAACTTATATGCTATTACGGGAAATGAGAAGGATCGGAGACTTGCTACATTCTTTTACCACAATGATGTGATTGACCCCTTAGCAGACGAAAAGGCCGATTTAATGGGTAAGCATGCCAATACTTTTATCCCAAAGGTAATTGGTGAAGCCCGTCATTATGAGTTGAGTAACAGCCCGAGAGCAAAGCGTATTGCGGATTTTTTCTGGAATAGGGTAGTCAATCATCAAAGTTATTGTACAGGTGGCAATAGCCATAAGGAGAAATTTATCCAAGATGATAAACTAGCTGAAAATTTAACGGGGTATACACAGGAAACATGTAATACGAATAACATGCTTAAATTAACACGGCACCTTTTTACTTGGAAAGCTGATCCGAAATATGCAGATTTTTATGAACGAGCATTGTATAATCATATTTTAGGGCAACAGGACCCGGAAACGGGAATGGTGGCATATTTTCTTCCTCTATTACCAGGAGCTCACAAAGTTTACAGTACACCAGAGAACTCTTTTTGGTGCTGTGTGGGAACGGGCTTTGAAAATCACACAAAGTACGTTGAAGGAATTTATTATCATAAAGAAGATCACTTGTTTGTGAATCTCTTTATTCCATCTACACTTACTTGGAAGAAAAATGGTGTCATCCTGACGCAAGAGACCGCCTTTCCGGAAGAGGATAAAGTTCACTTTACTGTGAAAAATAGCAATGGGCGGCGTTGGACTTTGAATTTACGTTATCCGGTTTGGGCATCTAATGTGCTCGTGAAGGTTAATGGAAAATCTGTTAAAATAAAACAAACGCCCTCTTCATATATTGTCATTGATCGCGTTTGGAAAGCAGGTGATCTTGTGGAGGTGACATACCCTATGTCCTTGCATCTTGCCGAAACGAATGACAATAAAAATAAAGCGGCAATCATGTATGGCCCATTGGTATTAGCAGGGGCAATGGGAGCAACTGGAATAACTGCACCAGCTCCTTTTTCCGATCCAAAGCAATACAATGATTATTACACATATGATTATAAGGTGCCCGATAATTTGAAGACATCGTTACACTTGAATAAGGAAAAATTAGAGAAAGTATTGAAGCCGGTGTCGGGGAAAACACTCGAATTTACAGCAGTAAACGGAGATCAACAGGCACAATTGAAGCCCATTTATCAAATTCATCATGAACGCTATGTCGTTTACTGGGATTTAAAGTAATAACTCAAAAGACGGTTCTATTTTCGCGTCATAACATGTACTCGATTAACACGCTATAGTAATTTTAAACAGTATGAAGTCTAAGATATTGCTAAGTCTAGTCGCTATACTACTAAATAGCCAATTATATAGTCAACAGATCCCGTTACCCACAAATCTGCCGCAGGAACATCCTCGATTGCTGACAACGCCGAAGAACAAATCCATGTTGCAAAAGAGAATCAAAAAGGAAAACTGGGCGAAAGAGGTGATGCAGGGAATTAGGGATCGACTGGATCCTTACGTAAAGAGAACACAGGAAGAACCGGATTGGTTGTTTTCTCGATTGATGATGTATTGGAAGAGCCATGCTGATCAGGTGTATATCAATGGAGGTATTTATGCACGGGCAGAGGGGAAAGCTCCGGTTCCTACGGTTCGCTTTGGAAGCACAAGGGGGATTGGTTCATCGATCAAACGCCCCAAATTGGAAGATATTATACCTTACATGGACGATACCAAGGGCGTATTCTTTCAAAATACAATCAAAGAGGGTGACCCTTTGGAATGGGTTGACCAAGCGGCGGTGTCAGGCGCGAATATTGAAAGCGTGAACAGCGAAATTATCGGGCTGGGGAGGGATGCCGCCTTTCTTTATTGGTTGCTGGGAGAGGAGCAATATGCGAAGTTGGCTTTTGGGGTTTTTGATACCTATATGACTGGGATGTATTATATGAAAGAACCTATCGACGAGGGAAATGGCCATGCGCAAACTTTAGTTGGCATGAGCACTTTTGAGGTTATCCAAGAGAAAATTCTTCCGGAGTTAGCCGTTTTCTACGACTTTCTCTATGGATATATACAAACGAATTATCCGGATAAACTTCTCGTTTATGAGCAAGCGTTTAAAAAATGGATTGATGTGATCATCACGCATGGTGTGCCCCATAACAACTGGAATTTACATCAAGCGAGTCTCATACTGCCGGTGATTATGGTGTTAAATGATGACGTGGCCTACACCGATAAAAGGGGGAGAATGTACTACATCGATCGTATCTTAAACAAGACGTCTGCGCGGCAATGGGCCTTAAGCAAGCTGATGAATTATGGGTACGATAAAGAAACCGGTATCTGGAATGAAAGTCCTGGTTATGCACAGAGTGTAACAGGTCTTTTCATGGAGTTTATTATGCATTACGACCATACTTATCATCAGAATTTATTGCCCTATATGCCGGTAATGAAAAAAGCGGTAACGGTTCTTCCACAATATCTCTTTCCCAATGAACTAACGACAGCCTTTGGTGATTCGTATTATGCCGGTCTTTCTGCTTCGCCCATAGTGGATATGGTTAAAATAAGCCAAAAATATAAAAATCGGGAAGACGAAGAGCTTTTCACAGGGATGTATAAACGGTTTATTGGTAATCGGGTACAAGGCTCAACAGAAACTAAATTGTTGCCACAAATCCAATCTTTCTTTACCGGTAAACCACTTGTTTTGGATAAACACATTCCCGCAGCTCGATTAAAAGACTTTGTAACCGCCACTTTTTACGCGCCCAATGTGAGTTGGTTTGTACAACGATCAAAATACCATAGTAAAGCGCACGGCCTGATGATATCGCAATATGCGTCTTATGGCAATCATGCGCATTCTAATGGTGTTGCAATGGAACTCTATGGAAAAGGATATGTGCTAGGGCCGGAATCGGGAATAGGGTCGACTTATTTTGAAAAACCTTATTTAGAATATTATTCCCAGTTTCCTGCACATAATACCGTAATGGTCGATGGAATATCCAAATATCCCGAAATGTTAAGCAATCATCCCTTTGATCTGCTAGGATGTTATCCTGCAACTGGAAGAAAGGATGGATATTATCCCGGTATTACTTACTCGAATGTTTATTTTCTAGAACCGGAGAGCCATAGTGACCAAAGTAGGTTATTGAGCATTGTAAATACAGGCGAAACTACGGGTTATTATGTCGATATTTTTCGTTCGAAAAGACGGAATGGTAAAGATAGATTTCACGACTATTTCTATCATAATCTGGGTGAGCACCTTTCTGTGCAAGACACGAAAGGGCGTGCTTTGGATTTAAAACCTAGCGAGGAAATGGCTTTCGCCGGCGGACACCTTTTCGCGCTCGACTATATGTGGGATAAGCGTGCAGCAAAGACAAATAAAGACTATCGGGCAGTTTGGAAGATGAACCAACCTGATAGTAATCATGTCTACATGAACCTGTGGATGAAGGGATACGACGGGAGGGAAGTGTTTACCATTAAGGCACCACCGGTGAAATCCTTTCGTTCAAATGAGGGACTTTCCTACGACTTAAAGACGGCTCCATTTTTAACAATAGCGGCAAGGCAGCATGGAGAAGCATGGAATCATCCTTTTGTCTCCATCTTTGAACCAACAACGGAAAAAGAAGGTAAATCTATTGATTCGATTAGTACATTCGAAGTAGGCGATGTGTCTGACGATTTTGTAGGTTTGATAGTGACAAGTAAATCAGGTAGACGGGATCATATTTTTTCATCTGCAAAAGATGAAAAGGTACACTACAATAACATGACAGTCCAGGGTATTTACGCGGTTATTAGCGAGGAAAACAAAGATTTTAGCTTATTTTTAGGAGGGGGGACTTTAATAAGCGCTAAAGGAATTACTATAAGATGCAGCGAAAAAGCCAATGTAGTATTGGTCTATAAGCAGGGACAGTACTTTTTTGCCAGTGATAAGGGTGTCTCAATAATTGAGGCAAATGGGAAGAAAATCACAAAAAATAAAACAGACTACCAAAAGGTTGAATTATGAAAAAGTAGTTTCGATCTTCTCAACGGGTATTAACTTCTTAAAGAACCACAACTGTTTGATCATGTCAAAGAAAAAGATTACCATCAGCGATATCGCTAAAGCACTTGGGGTGTCTAAAACTACGGTTTCCATCGTGCTCAATGGAAAGGCTCGGGAGGTTCAGATCAGTCCGTCTCTGGAAAAGCGCGTGCTCGATTATATAAGGAAAGTGGGCTACATTCCTAATCAGTATGCCCAGGGATTACGAAATGGTAAAACAAGAATAATCGGCATGTTAGTGGAAGATATATCAGATCCGTTTTTTTCCGCGATTGCACGTCAAGTGGAAGAGCGCGCGTACGAAATGGGTTACAAAATTGTCTACAGTAGCACAGAAAATGATACCAACAAAGCGAAAGAAATGTTGGAGGTTTATAGGAACAGCGGAGTGGATGGCTATATAATTGCACCTCCTCCAGCTATAGAAAATGAAATAGAAGAACTTTTACGAGAAGGGTTTCCTGTCGTTCTATTTGATCGTACCTTACCGGGTGTCGCTACGGATAGCGTGTTGGTTGATAATTTTGATAGCGCGTATACGGCCATGAAGCACCTTGTTGCGCATAATTTTCAATGTGTAGCTTTTATCACCCTTTCATCCGATCAAGTACAAATGTTGGAACGTGAAAGGGGTTATTTACAAGCCATGTCAGAGATTGGTGCACCTTATACTATTAAACGTATAAAGTACCACGATGATAAACAACATAGTATTCGCGAAATTGAGGAGTTTTTATTGACACACAGCTATGTTGATGCCGTTTTTTTTGCTACTAATTATATTGCAGAGAATGGATTGGAAGCAATTCGGAATCTGAAAATCAAAATACCAAGCGATTTGGGCGTCGTGGTATTCGATGATCATAATATGTTTAGACTTTTTACTCCCTCCGTTACCGCAATCTCTCAACCAATTAATGAGATGGCCCAGCAAGCCATTAATTTAGTACTGGATAGGCTAACGAATGCAAAAATGCCAAAGCAAGATAAACCTGTTCATATTGTGCTTAAGAATGAATTTCGCATCCGGGAGTCTTCACAGCTACGCAAAAGACAATCGTAACTGCTTTTTCCAAGCCGATGGAAGTAATGCGCAATATGATTTTTGATGAATTATTTTCAATAAATTACTATCTTCGATTGTTATCCTCTTATACAATCTGAAAAATGTTAAAACACATTCTTACTAAACGCATGTTACAACGGACGTTCCTATTGCTGTCCGGTTGCTTTTTTTGTTCACTTACTTTTGCGGAGATTTCGGTCAACAGCCTTTTTAGCGATCACATGCTACTTCAACAGGGCGTAACAGTCCCTGTCTGGGGCTCGTCAACTACCGAAGGACAGGTAACCGTGCGATTTAATGGACAGCAGTTGACGTCTAAGGTTTCCAATGGCAAATGGATGGTGAAGCTTAAACCTATGGCTGTTTCCAAGGAACCCTTAACCATGGAAGTTTTTGCCGAAGATACTATACGTATTCATGATGTATTAATTGGTGAGGTGTGGCTTTGCAGTGGGCAATCTAATATGGAGCGTCAGCTTGGTCCACGTCCACCGCAAAAGCCGATACTTGGTTGGGAAGCAGAGCGAGATCGGGCTAATTATCCCTTAATCCGTCAATTTTATGTGCCGCTGAAGTATGCAGAAACACCACAAGATGATGTTGATGGAAAATGGAAGGTATGCAGTCCAAACACGGTAGTAGACTTTTCCGCTGTTGGCTATTTCTTCGCAGCGGATTTATACAAGCAGCTTGAAGTACCCATAGGAATTTTATTTTCTGCCTTTGGCGGAACACCTGCTGAAGATTGGACAAGTAGGGCAGCTTTGGAGCGTAATCCCGAACTAAATGAGTTGGTTAAAAATTATGTTGAAACCATGAATGTCGGCTATCATCCAAAGGGGCAGTGTGTTTCGGGCTTATATAATGGCATGATCCATCCGCTGCTTCCCTTTGCCATTAAGGGTGTCGCTTGGTATCAGGGAGAATCTAATAATAATCGGGCAGAGCAATATGAAATGGTGCTCACGAATATGATAAAAAATTGGCGCACCGATTTTAATCAAGGTGATTTTCCCTTTTTAATTGTTCAGATTGCCCCACATAAAGATATGAAGCCCGAATTAAGAGATGCGCAACGTATGGTAGTAGCACATGTACCTAATACGGCATTGATTGTAACTACCGATTGTGGAGATGCGATGGATATACATCCGACCAATAAGAAGCCTGTAGGTGAACGTTTGGCACTTGCCGCCCATGCCCTCGCTTACCATGGCAAGGAGGAGTATCAGGGACCTATGTATAGTGCGTACAAAATAAAAGCTGATAAACTATACTTAACATTTAAGCATATTGGAAAAGGGCTGGTAAGCCTTCCTCAAGAAGAGAAATTAAAGGGATTTGAACTTGCCGGAGCCGACGGCGTATATTACCCTGCGATGGCTTCAATCGAAGATACTACGATCGTGTTAAGTAGCGATCGGGTAAAAAAGCCAAAGCAGGCCCGTTATGGTTGGGCAAATGTGCCTGATGTAAACTTTTATAATAAAGACGGTTTGCCGGCATCTCCGTTTATTACCGAAGATGTTAATGAGAAAAATTAGCTCTTTGTTTCCCGACCGTCATTTTAAATTGGTTGATAAATAGAAAACTTATTAAAAAATGCTATCTTGTCTTAGCCTAAATCAATTTTCTTTGGGGTGTCGCAACTAACAACCTTAATTACAAGCTTCTCCGTAATCATACTACACCAAGATAAGACAAGCGAGGTACTTTCTTCGAGGTGAGTCCAGGGTGAGTCCACATTGAGTCCAGGGTGAGTCCAGGTTTTTATAGCAAAAACCTGGACTCAATGCGGAGATAGTCTTCTCAAATAATGTTTGCATGGAGAAGATGGTAGCTACTTGGTATTAAGAAGGTGTTTGCTGTATTGGATATCCGTTAAAGGCAAGTGAATGGATCTCAAAAAAGTTCTACGAATATACTAAAAATCATTAAAAAACCTGCATTTTAATACTGTACCTTAGGAATTACCTTCGGTGAACTCCTATTGATCGGTTTCGTTTTTATATATAAAGGTGTTTCTATTAAAAGAACATTTATTTTATACATCCCACTTGCTGCGCCCATTGGGGCAAGGTGCTTCGGCTTGTCTATTCCGTTGCAACTCGTGGTCAGATGCCCATCCGTGAATCGGAGCCACCCTCTTGCGCAATGGCATGCCCTTCGTTCGTCGATTCACTCATTACCACCTGCTTCGCACGATAATGGTGAAGGGGCATCTTTGACTGCCGGTTGCTGCCTCCACAGACTAGGCCATTGATGCACTTCGGAACGGCAGTGCTGATACCAGGCTACAGTGCGTAGGGCAAAACGGCCTCACAGCATGAGCGTGAAGAAGATTTAGGATAGCCGAGGACAAAAAATCATGTGAAGAAGCGAAGGGGAAGACTGGCGGGAAGGAGCGGCTCCACAGGATTCAACATTGGGCCTAAATCTTTAGCGAAAGGATGTGCAGCCTTGATGTTTGCCTCTCTTTGCATCAAGGTAAAGAGAGATGAAATAAAAAAAATCATCAAGATAAAACGTAAATAAAATTGACTAAAATAAATGTTCTTTTTTAAAGGCGAAATCCCTGATGACCTTCGGTGAACTCCCGTTGGTCGGTTTCGCCTTTAACATGTAGATAAAGGTGTTTATATTAAAAGCGAAATTCTTGCATATACAGCGGGAATTAAGCGTAAATATCCGGTGTTTTTCATGCTTTTATTTGATATATCGAATAGGAATAATATATTTGAATTATAATTGTTAATATAACACTTATTTACTAACCAATTAATACAAATGAGAAGTAACCCACTGTGCTTGGTATCCTCTTTCTTGATCTTTATTAGCTTATGGCTTGGAATGAATCAGCGATCATTGGCTCAAAGAGTTAAAATGGAGTCGTTTCCTTTAGCATCCATACGATTAGCTGATGGCCCGTTAAAGGACGCGCAGGAAACGGATCTCCGATATATATTGGCATTGAACCCGGATCGTTTGCTAGCTCCTTATTTAAGAGAGGCGGGGCTTGAGCCGAAAGCCTCTAGTTATGGTAACTGGGAAAACACAGGCCTGGATGGCCATATAGGGGGGCATTACCTTTCGGCACTATCGCTTATGGCTGCAGCAACAGAAAATCAAGCTGTACAGGATAGACTTACTTATATGTTAAGCGAGTTAAAACGCTGTCAGGATCAAGATTCGGACGGCTACGTGGGCGGTATACCGGGAGGCAAGCAAATGTGGAACGACATTAAAAGAGGGAAAATAGAGGCCCAATCTTTTTCTCTAAATGGAAAATGGGTTCCCATTTATAACATTCATAAGCTCTTTGCCGGTTTAATTGATGCATATGGTTATACAGGCAATGAGCATGCCCGGCAAATGGTTCTTAAGCTAGGAAATTGGTGGTTAAGTGTTTTCGGTGGACTTACTGATGAACAGATTCAAACGATATTACGTTCGGAACATGGTGGAATTAATGAAGTTTTTGCGGATTTAGCGCAGATAAGTGGTGATCAAAAATACTTATCCATGGCTAAACGACTTTCGCACCGTGCCATATTGCAGCCCTTAATTGCTGGAAAGGATGAACTGACCGGCTTACACGCCAATACGCAAATTCCGAAGGTCATTGGCTTTGAAAAAATTGCGGCGCTGGCCGATAGTATGAGCTGGGCGAATGCTGCTCGTTTCTTTTGGGAGACCGTCGTAGAACATCGTACCGTATCGATCGGTGGGAACAGTGAAAGTGAACACTTCCATGCACTTAATAGCTTTGGAAAAATGCTATCCTCGCGTGAGGGGCCGGAAACCTGTAACACCTATAACATGATGAAGCTCTCCAAAGATCTTTTCTTACAGGGGCCGGATCGCAAATTCATCGATTATTATGAAAGAGCAACTTATAATCATATCCTTTCATCACAGCATCCGAAGGAAGGCGGCTTTGTATATTTCACACCAATGCGTCCCAATCACTACAGAGTGTATTCGCAAGCGCAGGCTTGTTTTTGGTGCTGTGTGGGTAGCGGTTTAGAAAATCACGGTAAATATGGTGAGTTAATTTATACGCATAGTGGACAGGACCTCTACATCAATCTCTTTATCCCGTCTACATTGAAATGGCAGGAACAGGACATATCGCTGACGCAGCGTACACGGTTTCCCTATGAACAGAAAAGCAGTGTAACAATTGAGGTGGCAAATCCAAAAACCTTTTCCGTGTTTATTCGTAAACCAAAATGGTTAGGAAAACAACCTATCAACCTATTAGTAAACGGAAAGCAGATAAGCTATCAGGAAGATAAAGAATATTTGAAAATCAATCGTAAATGGGTAGGGCAATCGATTATTACTTTTAATTTACCTATGCAAATCAATGCGGAGTTGCTGCCCAGTGGCGAGCCTTGGGTTTCTTATACCTACGGTCCCATTGTGTTGGCTTCAAAAAATGGAACGGAAGATTTAAAAGGGCTTTTTGCAGATGACAAACGAATGGGACATATCGCTGCGGGAGCATTACTTCCGATGGATGCCAATCCGATCCTTGTACCTGAAAGTGGGGAACTTAATAAGTACGCAAAAGTTCTGGATGCGAATAAGTTGTTGTTTGAACTCGATCACTTATATAAAAATGGCAAAGCAACGAAAGTAACGTTACAGCCTTTCTTTTCGGTACATGATGCGCGTTATACCGTTTATTGGCGTACGGCCGACAAACGGTCATTAGATAGTATTGCCGGTGTTGCACGTCAGCGCGAAGAAGCACAGTTAAAGCTAGATAGACAAACCATAGATGTAGTAGTATCGGGTGAACAGCAACCTGAGTCAGATCATCATATGCAGCAAGAGGATTCCTATACAGGTGTGTTGGGTGATTATCATTGGCGTGCGGCAAGGGGATGGTTTAGTTATGAAATGCTTAACAATGGTCGACAAAGTAAAAAAATAAGCATTAAACATGAACATGATGCAACCGCTTGCTATGAACTATGGATAAATGATAAAAAAGTTTCCGTAACGTCTCGAACGACAGATGCAGAAGGAATTGATATTTCCACCTTTAATCTAGAAGCCGCTGATACGGATCAAGATAAATTAAAGGTAAAAATCAAAGCATGTAATAAAAAAGCTACGGGAAAAATTTTAGAAATAAGGTTGTTGAAATAAGTGAATATTCCTCGTTTGAAAGCTAATAACAAATAAACCGTATACAAATTCATGAAAAAGTACTTGATATTACTTATTGCCTCTACGTTACTAAGCTTGACGCGCGCAGGTGCTGCTGAGATGACGAAAGAACCGGATTCCGCCTATATTTTTGCCTATGCTTCTCTAAAAAATGGAGGACGGAACGGCTTACATTTCGCATGGAGTATCGATCGCAAAAAGTGGCATGCAATAGGACCGGAGTACAGTTACGTCCGTTGCGATTATGGGACTTGGGGAGCTCAGAAACGGATGCTTACACCTTTTTTGTTCTATGGTCCTGATAGCTTATGGCATGCTGTCTGGTCGGTCAACGAAACTGACGGTGTTGTTGTGCACGTAACTTCAAAAGATCTTGTGTATTGGAGAAGACAATCTTATCCTATCTTGATGCAAAAAGAGAATTGTTTGCTTCCCGCTCTTTCCTTTGATAAAGAGCATGGAAAATTTATAGTGGAGTGGAAGAGTACGAATGGGGGAGCCGATGCTACTTATTACAGAAGTAGTACGCTTGACTTTAAAAATTATACACCTCCAGAACGAGTTGCTAAAGCTACGTTTGATAATAGGCATACTATACGTTTGGAAAATGGCGAGGAAAATGGAACCGTCCATAAAGTGTCTTGGAATGTAATTAAAGGTTTACTGCATGCTCAACAGCAAGCAGCCTATGAACAGGAATTATGGTCGGAGAAAACGGCTGAAGACGGTATTCGATTCGCTTCTTTAAAACCCATCGATGTAGAGGTGCAAATTGACATGGAAAATAAAAAGAAAATCAGTGATTTGCTAATGGGCGTTTTTTTTGAGGACATTAATTATGCGGCTGATGGCGGTTTATATGCCGAATTAGTGCAGAATCGAGATTTTGAATATCGCTTAAGTGATAAAAAAGGCAGCGATACCAGCTGGCATAGTTATAAGGCATGGTCTTTAAAAGGAGGGAAGGGAACGTTTAAAATTGATAGCGTAAGTCCCCTGCACCCAAATAATGCACATTATGCGATTTTAAATATTGAAAAGGCAGGTACTGCTTTGGTCAATGCCGGTTTCGACGGCATTCCATTAAAAGCCGGAGAACGTTATAATGTCTCTTTATTTGCGAGGAACCCGCAAGAGAAAGCCAGAGCGCTTCTAATCCGTTTAGCTGATGAGCATGGTAAGCTATTAGGGGAAGCTCGTATTCGGGCTATTAAAGGTAATTGGAGAAAGTATAAAGCGACGATTTCAGTGAAAGCAGACGCGGCCAAAGCATCGCTGGAGATTATTCCACAAGAGGCGGGGGAAATAGCGCTTGACATGATTTCGCTATTTCCGGAGAAGACTTTTAAAGGGCGGAAAAATGGTTTGCGTGCGGACTTAGCGCAAACCATAGCCGATCTACATCCGCGGTTTGTTCGTTTTCCAGGCGGCTGTGTCGCACATGGAGATGGTTTGGGAAATATGTATCGTTGGCAAAATACAATTGGTCCGTTGGAAGCTCGGGTACCGCAACGAAATTTATGGAATTACCATCAAACGGCCGGGCTTGGTTACTTCGAATATTTCCAGTTTTGTGAAGATATTGGGGCTGAGCCAGTACCGGTAGTTCCGGCGGGTGTGCCTTGTCAAAACTCATCCACGGGCGGTGCCGGTCAGCAAGGCGGGGTACCGATGGCAGAGATGGAAGCCTATATACAGGAGGTGCTGGATTTGATTGAATATGCGAACGGAGATACGCATACAGTTTGGGGGAAAAAGCGCGCAGAGGCAGGCCACCCAAAACCATTCAATCTAAAATATATCGGTATCGGTAATGAAGATCTTATATCCGATATTTTTGAAGAACGTTTTACCATGATCTTTAACCGGGTACGCGAAAAACATCCTGAAATAACAGTGATCGGTACGGTTGGGCCAAGTTTTGAAGGTACTGATTATACGGAAGGTTGGCTGATTGCTAATAAACTTCAAGTACCTATGGTGGATGAGCATTATTACCAGTCACCGGGTTGGTTTATTCATAATCAAGCATATTACGATAAGTATGACCGATCAAAGGCTAAGGTATACTTAGGTGAATACGCGGCTCATTTGCCGGGTAGGCCTAGTAACCTGGAAACGGCTCTCGCCGAGGCGATACATTTAACAAGCTTGGAGCGTAATGGGGATGTGGTTAGTATGGCTTCCTACGCACCTTTATTAGCTAAAGAAGATCATACGCAATGGAAGCCCGATCTCATTTATTTTAATAACACCGAAGTGAAACCTACGGTCGGTTACTTTGTACAGCAGATATATGGGCAACATGCCGGTGATATTTATCTGCCGACTCAAATTCGCTTGTCTAACACCGAAGAGGCTGTTAAAAAACGTTTGGCTATATCGGTCGTACGTGATACAAAATCCGGAGATGCCATTGTGAAAATAGTTAACCTTTTACCGGTTAGTACACGGGTGGCTTTGAATTTAGAACCGTTAGGCAACATCTCAACTGATGCCTTAAAAATCAGCTTAGCGGGGAATCCGGAAGATGAAGCGCTCAGACCAAAAAGTACGCCGATAGCTGTAACGAAGAACTTCAAAGATGAATTACCTGCCTACTCCTTTACGGTGCTCCGATTTAAAATAGTTGAGTAGTAGAGTAGGGAACTAGTTGATTAGCCAATTAGCCAATTAGTTAATTAGCCAATTATTCGTAAGTGTTCGCTTTTTTCGGCACTCATGAGCTCCCTACGGTCGGTTAGCCAATTAGTTAATTAGCCAATTAGCCAATTATTCGTAAGTGTTTGCTTTTTTCGGTACTCATGAGCTCCCTAAGGTCGGTTAGCCAATTTGATAATGGAGCCTGCTTGCCGCATGTGGGTGCTTAGGGCCTACTGCTTATAGCTAATTGCTATTATAATCACTATATGAAACCCTTCCGTTCCACAAATGGAACGGAAGGGTAGATAACGATATATTTTAATAGCTCCGTTGTTCTTTTAAATCAATAGGTAACCGGTAAATCCTTTTTCCGGTTGCAGCATAGATGGCGTTGCACAAAGCAGGCGTAAAGGGCGGTACGGGAGGTTCACCAACGCCGGTTGGTTTAGCTTCGCTGTCCACAATATGGACATGAATCTGTTGAGGTGACTCGGGCATGCGTACAATTTGATAAGCATCAAAGTTGTTTTGTACGACGGCTCCATTTTCTACGGTGATTTCGCTTTTTAGGGCGATGCTCGTAGAGAATTGCGCACCCCCTTCAAATTGTGATTTAATTCGATCCGTATTGACTGCCGTACCGCAATCTACCGCATAATGCACATGAGGAATATTGATTTTGTTATCCGGACCTACTTTTACTTCCACTATACAAGCAACATAGGTCAGAAAACTTTTATGCGCTGCAAAACCCAGTCCCGAACCCGCAGGTAGTTTTTTACCCCAACCTGCTTCTTTGGCGACTCGTTCTATGACTTTTTTCATACGCGCAGTCTCCCAAGGATAGGTACTGATATCCTCTCCGTAATTACCATATTTTCCATTCACCATCTCCTCATCAAAGGTGATCGAACGATCGTCTCCCAGGAGAGATAGTGCCTGTTGAACAGGGTCTATTCCTCGCGCTTCAGCCAGTTCATCCAACATCGTAGCAATGGCAAAAACCTGTGGAATATTCCGTACCGAACGGAGCCATCCAATTCTTAAATGTGCTTTTGCATCATGGGTTTCCACCCTGACGGCAGGTACATTGTAAGGAAAGTCGCTTGCTCCTTGGCCCAATTCACCGTCGGCAGGTTGTAATACCGACGCATCAAAAGTAGCGCTAATAGAGGGGTAGGCTATATGATGGTTCCAGCCGCTTATTTGATTGTTCTGATCAATAGTGGCGGTAATTCGCTGCACACTCAGTGCATGAAAGAAATCGTGATGCAAATCGTCTTCACGCGTCCATTGCACTTTAATCGGGAAACCGGATTCTTTAGCTAACAAGGCCGCCTCTACGATAAAATCGGGTTTCGATTTCCTTCCAAAACCGCCACCCAATAGAGTTACGTTGACTTTTACATTTTCCGCGGAAATTCCTAGAAATTGAGCGATGGCGTCTCTGGCTCCCTGTGGATGTTGTGTTGGGGCCCAAACTTCGCATTTCCCGTCTTTTACCACTGCTAAAGCATTAGGGGGTTCGATGGTTCCATGTGCTAAATAAGGAGCTATATAGGTATGTTCAATGACTTTTTTAGCCTGTGCTTTTGCTTGATCAAAGTTACCGCGATTTCTTCTGAGTGTACCTTTTTTCAAAACCTCTTTACTCAGTTCCTCTAATTGTTGCGCGGAGTTGTATGTAGCATGTTCTCCTAAATCCCAAGTTACGTCCAAAAGATCCCGCGCTTTAATAGCTGCCCAGGTATTCTCTGCAATTACGGCTACACCACTTAAGGGTTTTTCAATCGTAGGCGGAATATCCCCTCCTTTAATAGGGATAACTTTTAGTACGCCCGGCACAGCCAGTGCTTTTTTGTCGTCATATGATTTTACTTTACCACCTAGCACAGGACAGCGTTTAATCACCGCTATTTTCATATTATCGACAACGGCGTCGATGCCAAAAACGGCCGTACCACTAACGATTTCGTGTAGGTCTATGATGGGTGTTGCTTTACCGATCAACGTGAATTGCTGTCTTTCCTTTAGTTTAATGTCTTGTATGCGGGGAATAGGTAAGTTTTTAGCAGATTCTATTAATTCTCCAAAATCAATTGCTTTACCGGAGGCTTTGTGTACAACTTGATTTTTAGCGGTATCGCATTCCTCAATGGGGACTTGCCACTGCTTAACTGCCGCTTGAATTAGCAATAATTTGGCAACTGCACCGGCCTCGCGCATAGGTTTGTAAAACATTCTCACAGAAAAGGAACCGTCGGTGTTCTGGCTTCCATACTTCTTTTCATCCCCCTCTGCTTGTACAATGCGAACTTTATGCCAATCGGCCCCTAGCTCGTCTGCTACAATAAGGGGAAGTGAGGTGCGTATACCTTGTCCCATTTCAGAACGATGGGCAATAATGATCACTTCTCCTTTAGATGTAATCTGTAGGTACACATTGGGAGCAAGGGAACTGATCTTTTCTCCTTTCTCATTGCAGCTGAAAAAACTAACGCCGAGGGCGAAACTGCCCGCAAGCATACCGCCTATTTTTAGAAAATCTCTTCTTGATGCTTTAAAGATTTGCGAACTTACGTTCTTCAGCTCTTTTTTATCGAATGTAGGTATGTTCATATTGTTGATTGCCTTGGTTGATAATAAAAACTATGCGCCGGCGATACTTAAAATAGCTGTTTTTATGCGATTATATGTACCACATCGACATAAGTTACCTTGCATTGCTTGTTCGATTTCCTGCTCCGAAGGGTGGGGATTACTTTTTAACAGCGCTACCGCATTCATGATCTGGCCAGTTTGACAATAACCGCATTGCGGTACAACATACTGCTCCCAAGCCTTTTGAACAGGGTGATCACCATGATCCGAAATTCCCTCGATGGTGGTGATTTTTCCCTTTCCAACTGCTGATATAGGGAAGCTGCATGATCGAATAGCGGTGTCATCTAAATTGACCGTGCAGGCACCGCACAGTGCTTTGCCACATCCAAATTTTGTTCCCCGCATACCCAGTACATCTCTTAAAACCCATAAAAGCGGCATGTCGTCCATTACATCCACCTCGTAGGTTTTATCGTTTACCAGAATTGAATATTTTGCCATGTTGTTTATAAGTTGAGTGTTTACAATGTTGATAGCCGTCACCTTATCTTTCTTAAATGGATCAGTAGGAAGTTAACGGCAATGGGTTTTTGTCTATCAATATGAACAAACTTAAAAAATAATCTTCGTATTTTATCGCACTTTTTACTAACTAATTGCGAAGTGTAGTCATCTCCAGTGCCTGAATTGGATAAGATACGGTCAATGAATGGAATTATATAATTAGCACTGAATTTTAATGATGTCACAATTGTTTTGTATATCTAATCTGTTTTGAGTAAATTTATTTAACATCTTAAGATTCCTCATTATGGTTACTATCCGTCAATTCAGAGAATTAGCTTTATCACTTCCTGAAGTAATGGAACGAGCACACTTTGATAAAGCATCTTTTGTAGTTAATAAAAGGATTTTCGCTACACTTTCTGAATTCGAAAACAGCGCATGCGTTAAACTTTCGGAAATCGATCAATATGTTTTTTCCTCATTTAACAAATCCGGTATTTATCCAGTGCCAAATAAATGGGGTAAGCGGGGATGGACCTTTCTACTGCTTGATCACGTTGAAGAGGAGCTTTTCAAAGACGCGGTAATAACGGCCTATTGCAATATTGCACCTAAGAGGTTGGAGGAACGAGTGAAAAACAAAGAATAGGAAAAATAAAAGCTGCCGATCATTGATCGACAGCTTCATAAAATCAGGCTGCATGCTTCCTATATAACCAGGGAGCAACCGGCTTGTTCATGCGCCATAAGCCTCTTCTTTTTTGCTTTGCGTTTCTTTCAAGATCAGCAAATTCTTTTGAATGATCAAAGCTAAGATAGTGCCATGCAAGTCCTGCTTTCAGCAACTCTTTATTTAAATTTTTTCCATTTGGTAGGATAACGATACCGACTTTACGACCATAACGATCCGTTTGTTTTATTTCGACTCTTATCAATTGCCGAAAGCAACGGTCGGCTGTAAACTGCCTCGCTATCATACCATAGTCTTGACGGCGTTCAGGGCAATCAATACCATATAAACGGATTTTCAGTTGTTGTTTATTTTCATCTAAAAGGGTAATGGTATCCCCGTCCGCAATCCGAATGACTTTGCCCGTTACCCATGTTTGACAAATGGCAATAGTAGTTAAGAAGAGGAAAAAGATACCGCTCGTTATATATTTCATCTTTCTGCGATACAATTCTTCCAGGTTATCTCACTCGATTTGCGGCGGCCTCATCTACGAACCAGTAAACCTCACCCTGATCCGGTCTAATCAACTGCGATGGATACTGGCTTGGATTCGGCTCCCCGTGTAAGACTTCATAAAGTGCTTTTGCTTTACCTTTTCCGTAAGTAATAAAAGCAATAACTTTCGCTTGATTAATAAGAGGGGCTGTTAATGTAATGCGATACATCTGTTGCGGTTCCAAGTAGTAGGCCTCGACCCATTTTTTTTTCTCTTTTAAAACGGCCGTGTTCGGAAATAAAGAAGCCGTATGCCCATCTTCTCCCATGCCCAATAATATCAGGTCAAATTGTGGATTCGTACCAAAATGCGTTTGTAATAGTTGTTCATATTCCAATGCATAAACCTCCGGTGTAGTATTCGCCTTCCACATCGGGAAAATTTGATTTTTTGGAATGGGAACATGGTCTAACAGCGTTTCAAATGCCATTTTTGCATTGCTCTTGTCGTCGGTTAACGGTACCCACCGCTCATCTCCCCAGAAAACAAATACTTTCGTCCAATCGATTTGTTCTACATAGGGCTGTTCAGCAAGTAAGTGATAGAGCTGAATAGGAGAGCTCCCTCCCGTTAGCGCTACGGAAAAGCGACCGCTTGACTCGATTGCATGTTGGGCGATTTGTACAAAATGCTCAGTTGCACTTTTGCTCAGTGTATCAATATCTTTGAAAACGTTAATCATCTTGAAATTTTTAGTGGTGTTCTTTCGGGTGGAGGTTTGTTGCCCATACATGCCCATCGCGGGCAATTAATGCCTCGGCATTTTCGGGTCCCCAAGTACCGGCCGCGTAATTTGGAAAATCAAGCGATTCTCTGGATTCCCAAGTGTCCAATATTGGCATAATTACATCCCATGCTTCTTCTACCTGATCGGATCGCATAAACAACGTTGTGTCCCCGCGCATAGCGTCCAAAAGCAAGGTTTCATAAGCTTCGGGTGTTTGGGTTGAGCAGGTGTCGTAGTCGAATATCATTTCTGCCGGGTTAAGGTTCATTTCTAATCCGGTCTTTTTAGCCATGAAACGCAGGCGGATATCCATCTGAGGTTGTATGTTAATTGTCAGTCGATTAGGCATAAGGCTATCCGATTGACTTTCAGGGAAAGTGGAGTGTGGAACGGGCCGGAATTGTATGGTGATGGAAGACGTTTTTTCTTGCATCCTTTTACCCGTTCGTAAATAAAATGGCACTCCTTGCCAACGCCAATTATCTAGGTAAAATTTAATGGCGACGTAAGTCTCTGTGTTAGATTTTGGAGACACCTCCGGCTCTTCCCGATACCCCGGAACTTTTTTTCCTTGTATCCACCCCGCATCGTATTGACCTCGAACGGCGTAACGATGTACATCCTCCGGTTTAATTCGTCTGACAGCTCTTAACACATCTACTTTTCGATTTCTTATTTCTTCTGCTTGAAACGAAACCGGCGCTTCCATAGCCACCATACAAAGAATTTGGAGTAAGTGATTTTGGATCATATCACGTAAAGCACCGGAACCCTCATAATACCCCCCACGCTCTTCGACACCTACCTGTTCAGCTACGGTGATCTGTACGGAGTCAATATAATTTCGATTCCACAGGGGTTCAAATAACGCATTCGCAAAGCGGAAAGCCAAAATATTCTGTACGGTTTCTTTACCAAGATAGTGATCAATTCGATAGATTTGTTCTTCCTGAAACGTACGTGTTAATAAATTATTTAACTCAATCGCGGTTTCTTTGTTATGACCAAATGGTTTCTCTATAATAATCCGATCGGAAACGGGTTCTGATGCCAGTTTGCTGTCATGCAGGTTGACGGTTACCGCTTCAATAAATTGAGGCGCTACCGACAAGTAAAATAGGCGGTTGGCTCGCATGCCCCACTCAGCATCAATTTTATCTAGCTTTTCGGCCAATACGGAATAATCACCGGTATTGTTGATATTTGATTTAAAATAGGAGACATTTTTTTTAAAGCTAGCCCATTGTGCTTCATCCGGTTTGCCTTTTCGTGAAAATTCGATCAGCCCTTCATGCAAATGATTATTATATTGTTCATCATCTAACTCGGTCCTTCCCAATCCGATAATGGCGAACTTTTCAGGCATCCAACCGTCTAAATATAAATTATAGAATGCGGGAATTAATTTTCTTTTAGCTAAATCGCCGGTTCCTCCAAAAATTACGATAATGGTAGGAGTTGCCTTTTTACCTGTTTTCATGTTCTTGTTCTTTTCTTTTTTGTTTTCTGTCGAACTAGTAATTATGGCAGATCTCTTTTAGATGGTTTAAAACATATAAAAAATGGATACTGCTATGATTAACCTCTTAGTCCCATTGTGTATGAAATGTACCTGGCTTGTCGGTGCGTTCGTAAAGATGAGCACCAAA
Organism: Olivibacter sp. SA151; assembly: GCF_054130995.1. Taxonomy (NCBI): domain Bacteria; kingdom Pseudomonadati; phylum Bacteroidota; class Sphingobacteriia; order Sphingobacteriales; family Sphingobacteriaceae; genus Olivibacter; species Olivibacter sp. SA151. The sequence continues at coordinate 2,509,234 of NZ_CP096391.1, forward strand.
GTAGTCGCGTTGCGCTTGAATCAGATTCGTCGGAAGCGTAGCGCTTCTGTAAGCATCGAAATAGGCTAAAGACGACATAAAAGCTGGAACCGGAATGCCTTTGTCAACTGCTTCCTTCACAATCGCTCGTAAATCAGCCTGTCTATCTACTAGTTTACGACCAATTTCTTTGTCTAACAAAATATTAGGTAGCGAAGCCGTACGTTTGTAAGCTTGACGAAAATCTTCTAGACACAGGGCCCTAATAATACAACCGCCGCGCCATATTTTGGCAACCTCTTCTAGGTTTAAACCATAATCATATGTTTTGGAGGCTACATGGAGTTGCGCCAGGCCTTGTGCATAAATGGTAATCATAGCAAAATAAAATGCATTCTTTACTTTTTCTTGCAGGGCCGACTTTTCATTGGCGTCAATAGAACCAACCGTATAATCCCAGGTAAGTTGCTCGGCCGCCTGTATACGTTCTTCTTTATAAATGGATATGTCACGCATATTCACAGCCACGTCGATGGATGGGATGGGGACTTGTAGATCCATCGCATTTTGTGAGGTCCATTTTCCTGTACCTTTGGCGCGTGCACGATCGGAGATCAGATTAATCAATCGCTGGCCGGTTTCATCATCATATTTTTTCAAGACTTCACCTGTTATCTCAATCAAGAATGACTGAAGTTCGCCTTGATTCCATTCTTCGAAAGTCTGCTGGAGGGTTTCATCATCAAAAGCGTATCCTCTTTTTAGTAAATCGTACGTTTCGGCAATGAGCTGCATGATGCCGTATTCTATACCATTATGCACCATTTTAACATAATTACCTGCCGAACCATTGCCGAGATAAGCCACACAAGGTTCGCCATCTACTTTAGCGGCAATTGCTTCGAATATTGGGCGAAGACGCTCGTAGGCTTTTTTATCGCCACCCGGCATCATACTAGGACCGAAACGCGCACCTTTTTCGCCACCGGAAATTCCCATACCGAAGAAATGTATTTTTTTTTCTGCAAGGCTGGCAACCCGCCTGTCCGTATCCGGAAAATAGGTGTTTCCGCCATCGATGACGATGTCGCCTTCTTCGAGATAGGGAAGAAGCGTTTCAATCGCGGCGTCTACCGGATTGCCCGCAGGAACAAGTAGCATAATAGCACGCGGACGTTTAATGAGTTTAACAAATTCCTCAGGAGCGGTAGTGCCTTTTACACGCTGCCCTGTATCCGCTTCGCTTTCCAATGAATTGGCTTTTGCCGCATCTAAGTCTAACCCCGCCACGGCAAATTGATGGTCAGCCATATTGAGTAGTAGGTTTCTGCCCATAACACCTAGGCCTACAATGCCAAAATCGAATGATTCCATATAGTATAATTTTATTATTGAGTCTTCTGAATCTGTTTTTGTGCTAATCTATATTTTTAAACGTTGCAAACTGTTGTTCTAATGCAATTATTTTATCAAGGCGACGTTGGAAGCGTTCCTCTCCAATATACCGGGCCTTTAAAAAAGTTTCTACCAGTTCCCATATCAGTTGGGGCCCGATTACTCTTCCCCCTAGACAGAGCAGGTTCATATCATCATGTTCTACACCTTGGTGTGCAGAATAAGTCTCGGTTACAAGCGCCGCCCGCACCCCGGGAATTTTATTGGCAGCAACCGATACACCTACACCGCTTCCGCAGATGGCAATACCTCTTGTTACCTCGCCCTTTGCCAAAGCGAGGCCCAACGGCTTAATAACATCCGGATAATCATCTGTGGCATTGTAACTAGTAGCACCATAATCGGTCACATCAAAACCTTTTTCAATTAGTTGTTTAAGCAGTTGCTGCTTCTGCTCGAAGCCCGCATGATCTGCAGCTAGACCTATTTTCATTTTCAAGTAATTTATTGTTAAGTCATTAATGAGCATACTTGTTTTGTTTCACCTACCCTTCGAGCGATTGAGCCCTTCCTCAGCTAAATTCCAACTAATATTCAATAATTCTGTATTTTTTAAGCAATTTTTACGATTAAAAATTCAATGGCGCCGCGTCGAATGACTGAACGATGAGGCACACGATTGTATATAAGCGGTAAATTCTCTAAGTTTGTTAACAAGAGAACAAGGCTTTTAGCTTTAATTAGAATGACTAAATAAATAATATGTCAATAAGTAAAGAATCAGAATTGGTTGGGATGATGAAGATAGGCAAGATCGTAGCAACGACATTGAAGGCAATGCAGACCTATGCTAAGCCTGGGATGACGACGAAGGAATTAGATGACTTTGGCGCTGAGATCTTGCAAACATACGGTGCAAGGTCAGCTCCGGCACTGAGTTATGGTTTCCCTGGGTGCACCTGTATTAGTGTCAACAACGAAGTCGCTCATGGTATCCCTTCTGCGGAACGCGTACTTCAGGAAGGGGATTTAGTGAATATTGATGTATCGGCAGAGTTGAATGGGTTTTGGGCAGACAATGGAAGCTCTTTTATATTGGGAAAGGATATTCATAAAAAAATGCATTTGATACATACTTCCAAGCGTATTCTGCAAATGGCAATTAATCGTATTAGAGGTGGTGTCCGGATTGCTGATATTGGCGAAGTAATGGAGAGAGAGGCAAAGAAGGAGGGTTATAAAGTTATAAAGAATTTAGCTGGACATGGCATCGGGAAGAGCCTACACGAAGAACCGGATAATATCCTAAACTATAAAGATCGCTTTGATAGAAGAAGATTTAAGAAAAATTCGGTGGTAGCCATCGAAACTTTTATAGCTACTGATTCTACCCTCGCCGTTGAACAGCCGGACGGATGGACTTTAGTTGGCAATAAAGGTGGCTATGCCGTACAACATGAACATACCATTGTCGTTACAGATGGAAAACCATTGATTCTAACAGCCGAAAATGGTGTTTGGGATTAATCGCCTTATCCCACGTCTGAAATAAAAGATGTTATGAATGAAACTGTCTTAGCCCGCCTCGAATCTGCCCGTAAAGAACTTTTAGATTTAGGATTACGCAACCCGCTGTTAAACTATCGGGTATCGAAAAGTAAGGGTTTACATATTATTCACGAAAAAAGTACCGCTATATATGACGTATTAGTAAAGCAAGGAAAAGCCTTAAGCTTTATTGGCCTACCCGAAAAGGAAGCCCGAAATAATGGTTTGTCTCTACCGGCTGAACTACATGCGGAAGTACCGGAAAATGCCTACTTAGATACAAAGCTGCAAACAGACGAACTGGTTAGTCGCTTACAAACTAAATTATTAAATACTTTTTATTACGCTCGTACCTGTATTGAGGAACAGGGTGTAAACACGCTTTATTTAGCTCTCGGTATGCTTCATTGGACTGAAGGCAATCAATCCGATGAAGTTCGTCATGCACCCTTGGTTTTAATACCCGTATCACTCGAGCGATCCAGTGCCCAAGAACGTTTTCGATTACGGTATTCAGGAGGTGAGGTTGGTGCAAATTTATCGTTACAGGCGAAAATGCTGTCTGATTTTCATGTTGTAATTCCGGATATGGGGGATATCGAAGACTTTGGTATGGATGCCTATTTCGATGTCGTTGAAAAATCTATTCGCAGTCAGGCCAATTGGAAGATAGATCGAGACCATATTGAGCTTGGATTTTTCTCATTTGGGAAATTTATGATCTACCATGATCTCGACAGCGATCAATGGCCACCGGAAAATAAGCCTGCTGATCAACCGCTTTTACAGGCACTGTTTACGGACGGTTTTAAGGAGTCTGCGCCGACAGCCAATGAGGAACATGACTTGGATAAGTATCCGGAAGCGGCCAAGATTTTTCATGTGATGGATGCTGATAGCTCGCAATTGCTCGCCCTGCTTGCTGTTAATGAAGGAAAGAATATGATAATTCAGGGGCCTCCAGGAACCGGTAAATCGCAAACCATCACCAATATGATCGCTAATGCAATCGGACAGGGTAAGAAGGTCTTGTTTGTAGCGGAGAAGCTAGCAGCTTTGGAAGTGGTGAAGAGGAGATTGGATATGATCAATCTCGGTGATGCCTGTATTGAGTTGCATAGTCATAAAAGCAATAAAAAAGAGCTACATGAGGAGTTGCGGCGTACAATGGATTTAGGACGACCTGCTCTTGCCCACTTGGAGCGAGAGGTCAGCCTGCTCAGCGAATATAAAGATGAGCTCAACGCATACTGTCAAGCTATTAATACCTTTGTTGAAAAGAGTGAGTTGACGCCGCACAAAGTTATTGGGCATCTAATGGCTATACAGAATGCCATCGGTAACCTCAAGTTGCCGAAAATACCATTGGATGATTTGCAAAGTTGGGATGCGGAACGCATGCGAAAGGCCGAAGCCTTTGCTGAACGCGTTCAGGCAAGTTTGCGGGAGATTGGTATACCGGCGGAATTACTGTTTTGGGGCAGTGGCCTGGAGGTTTTGTTGCCACATGAACATGACGAAATCCGCGCGTTGCTGCAGGGAAGTAAGAAAGCGAGTGAAGATCTCTTGTATCAAGGGCAACGCTTAGGTGAAGATATGAAGGTCCTAAGGGCTCCAAAAAATACGGATGACATCCGTTTGCTCATTGCTCTTTTTGATATTGCAGGTAAAGCGCCCCAATTGGACAATGTAGACGTATTATCAAAAAAATGGATCACCGAGCAGGAAGACATCCGCGAATTTATAGAGGCCGGCGAAAGGCTATCAGCAATTTATCGACAATATGAGTCGGTATTATTACCTGAAGCCTGGGAGCAAGAAGTTTTAGCGATCAGACAGTGTTTGATGAGCCATGGAAGGAAATGGTATCGCTTTTTGATCAGTGACTACAGAAAAAGTACGAAACAGCTTGCTGTCATCTGTCGGACAACACTTCCCGACGACATAAACACACGATTAAATTACGTCAATGCGATACTGGAAGTAAAACGCTTAAGAAAGAGTTTATTGGAATATCAGGACTTAGCAGAGAAGCTTTTTGGAACAACTTGGAAACGAGAGAAATCAGATTTCGTTACCATGACACGCATTGCTGTTTTTTTATCACAAGTACATCAAGACGTGTTAGAAGAAAAGTACCCTGCTTGTTTGCTTTCTTATTTAAATCGCTACAATGAACCGTCAGTTGCTCAAAATAACGTAAAGGTTCTAACAGATTTATTGGAACAGCAGCATAGAAAGTTGCGGGAGGTTTTGGAGCGACTTGCCTATGATGACCAAAAAAAGTTTGAGAAGGGCTTATTGGCCGAAGATTTTTCCATTCAGTTGGATCTTTTAAATAGATGGAATAACAACTTCGTTGAGATCAACGATGCAATTGCGTGGAATAATTTAACGCAACAAGCAGAAGAACTCGACTTGGAGCGCATTACTGTTGTTGCTCAATTTTGGCCGGAGGCAAAGGATCATCTTAAAACAGCACTACAAAAAACTTGGTACGAGTTGCTTATTGAACAGGTCATGTTCAATGAACCTGCCTTGCGAAAGTTTGAAAAAAACAGTCATGAGGAAACTTTATCGAAGTTCAAGAAGCTCGACTTGCTGAATCAACAATACCATAGGGCCTTGGTAGCCTTAAAACATTGGGAAGATATTCCAAGGCAGGAGGCCGGTGGGCAAGTAAATGTCTTACGAACCGAGTTCAATAAAAAGGCGCGGCATATGCCTATTAGGCGGCTTATGCAAGAAGCTGGCCTGGCAATTCAGGCGATTAAACCCGTGTTCATGATGAGTCCGCTTTCGATTGCTAATTTTTTACCGCCGTCAAGTGTAGATTTTGATTTGGTAATTTTTGACGAGGCGAGCCAGGTGCGTCCTGTTGAAGCTATAGGAGCTATTCTGCGTGCAAAACAGTTAGTAGTAGTAGGAGACAGTAAGCAACTGCCACCGACAAGTTTCTTTGATACAATGAACAATGATTTGGAAGAAGAGGAGAATATTACGGCAGATGTGCAAAGTATATTGGGATTATGTGAAGGGCAGGGAGCATCCCAATCGATGCTACGTTGGCACTATCGAAGTCGACATGAAGCACTTATCGGTTTGTCGAACCGAGAGTTCTACGAAAACAAATTAGTGGTTTTTCCGAGTCCCGGCTCAGCGTTTCATATGGGCCTAAAATATCATTATTTAGCGAATGCCTTATATGATCGAGGAAAAACCCGTACCAATCCGCTGGAGGCAGAAGCCGTGGCCGACGCGGTTATGTCGCATGCCGCAGAACATGCTCATCTTACTTTGGGCGTCGTTGCATTCAGTTCAACACAAATGCAGGCTATCCAGCTGGCTTTGGAAATTAGGAGGCGTAAGCAGCCTGAAATGGAAGGTTTTTTTAAAAGTCACTCCAACGAGCCCTTTTTTATAAAAAACCTTGAGAATGTTCAAGGAGATGAACGGGATGTGATTTTTATCAGTGTGGGTTATGGTCGCAGTGAAGATGACAAATTGTTGATGAATTTTGGACCGCTTAATAACGATGGGGGCGAACGGCGACTGAATGTGTTAATCACACGCGCCAAGATGAGATGTGAGGTGTTTACCAATATTACAGCGGAGGATATTGATTTAAATCGATCGAATAAAAGAGGAATCTACACGCTCAAGCGCTTTTTACACTTTGCGCAACATGGAGATTTCTTAGCAAAGGACGAGTCCGAACTTGTAGCAAAAACCCCTTTTGAAGACCTCGTAAAAAGCAGTTTGGAAGAAAAGGGATATCATGTAAGAAAAAACGTTGGTACAGCTGGCTTTTATCTGGATTTGGCGGTGATTGACTCAAAATATCCGGATCGTTATATTCTTGGAATTCAATGTGATGGCGAGAACTACGCGAAGGCAAGATCAGCACGCGATCGGGATCGCTTGCGGGAACAGGTATTAACCAATATGGGTTGGAACCTATACCGCGTGTGGAGCGTTAGCTGGTACAGAAATCCAGCTAGAGAATTGCAGGCTTTGCTGGAAGCTATTGAAGAAGCTCAAGGAAAGTCCCTGATGGAAGATGTTTCCGAAGCCACGTATCTAGAAGAGTTTACTGACCTGATACGTGAAGAGGTGGTTGAACCGAGTTCTACATCTTTTGAGCTCTACGAAATCGCAGAATTACCGAAGATGTCATCGAGTCTTAACCTACATCAGCATCCTCTTGAAGAGATTGTTGAATGGGTAGAATATATAGTGAAAATTGAAGGACCGATTCACTTTGAAGAGATGGCTAGGCGCATTGTAAATGCCGTTGGCGTTTCAAAATTAGGAGCACGCATGCGAGACACTTTAACGATAGCTAGTCATTTAGCAGAAAAGAAAAGAACCATCCGGCGCGTAGGTGATTTTTTGTGGAGAGGCAAGCAAAATGAGCCGCCGGTAAGAGATCGGACTAATTTGCCTGCAACATCAAAAAAGATTCAATATATCGCACCCGAGGAGATAGCATTTGCTGTTTTGCAAATAATTGACCGTTCCATTGCTATTGTACCGGAAGCACTCTTCCCGCTTGTTAGCAGAGCGCTGGGCTTCGGTAGATTGACAGAAGAAGTACGAAATGAAGTTGCGCGTGCAATCGAGCTACTTGTTGAGCAAGGAAAAGTAAAAAGCGAAGGCGATCTATTGAAGCTGATCTCCTAAAAATACTTGTTAAGTTTTCGGTTGTGCCTATGTTGTCGATTGAGCTATTTTTGATCTATTAAATACAGTATTATGCAATTAACAATAGATCTAATGTATGAAGCTGCCGTAAACAAAGATTCCTCTTTTGAAGGGATCTTTTTCACGGCCGTAAAGACGACCGGTATTTTTTGTCGCCCCACTTGTACTGCACGGAAACCAAAGAAAGAAAACGTTGAATTTTTTAAAACCGCAAAAGAGGCCATAATGAAGGGGTATCGGCCTTGCAAAGTGTGTCATCCCTTAGAAAAATATAATATGACACCTGATGGCATAAGGAATATCCTGAATCAACTTGCTGAAAATCCCACTAGGAAATTCAGAGACAGTGATTTGTTGCAAATGGGTGTTGAACCCAGTACGATGAGACGCTGGTTTTTAAAAAACCATGGTATGACTTTTCAGGCATATCAAAGAATGTTTCGCATCAACCATGCTTTCAAGCGTATTCAAAGAGGTGAATCTATTACAGCAACGGCCTTTGATGTGGGATACGAATCGTTGAGCGGGTTTGGAGATTCATTTAAATCAATTTTCGGGGTATCTCCCAAGCAATCAAAGGAGCAACGAGTAATTGATTTGAAACGTCTGGAAACACCACTCGGAACCATGGTTGCCTGTGCTGTTACGGAGGGAATTTGCTTGTTGGAGTTTACGGATAGAAAGATGCTTGAAACGGAATTTAAAGCACTTTCTAAAAGGCTAAATGCAACTATCATGCAAGGTGATAACTTGCATATCAGACAGTTGGAAATTGAATTGGCCGAATATTTTGCCGGCCAGCGAAAACAGTTTACGGTCCCGCTTTTTACACCAGGCACAAATTTCCAAAATCTAGTTTGGAACACCCTTCAACGTATACCCTATGGTCAAACCATCTCTTATAAGGAGCAGGCGAAAATGATGGAAAAGGAAGCTTCTATTAGAGCTGTTGCAAACGCAAATGGTATGAATAGGGTATCCATCTTGATTCCCTGCCATCGGGTGATCGGATCAGATGGACAGCTAACGGGCTATGGAGGTGGCATCTGGCGAAAAAGAGCTTTACTCGAACTGGAAAATGAATTAGCTGCCAGCTGAATCGATCGAGTTGGGTAAAAGTGCGAGAATAGCTACTTCTCGTTCTTTTCCCCGTAATCGTATGCTACCCAACAGTTTGCTGCTGTATTCCTTGGCGCTATTCAACAGAGATAGTAAATCGGCACTGATGATTACTTCTTCCTTAAATTCTCCGCACTTCCCCAATATACGAGAAGTCGTGTTCAACACGTCACCTGAGTAGGTGATATCTCTTTTAACAACACCTATTTCACCCGCGATGACATTACCCGAATGAATACCCGCTTTAAAGGTTGGCACCAAACCATACAATTGTTCGTACCTGTCTTTCTTATCTTCAATAGTCATCTTTATATCGAAAAAGCAACGAAGGCAGTGAGACTTTTCCAAGCCATCCTTGTAGCTCCATGCTACTACTACTTCATCTCCAACATATTGATAGATATTTCCCTTGTTTTCAAGAATTGGGTTGGTAATATCAGCAAAAAAATCTTTAAGAAGCGAATGGTACCGTTCGTTACCTAACCGCTCTGCTATGGTGGTGGATGCATTTAAATCCAGAAACATAAAAATGCGCTTTTCAGCCTTGGGCGTATTGTATTTGCCTGTCAAAATATGGAGAAATGTTTCATGTCCGAATTTACTGCTCACCTGTAGAAGAAACTGGGTGAGCGCGACAATGAAGGCCCAAACCAAGCCATTCTTTAGTGGATAACTATCTGTCATGAACGAAACAACCGCCTGTCGCGTGGCGGGATCGGATAGTGGCCTTTTCAATTGATAGGGTACGATTGTTAGACCCATAACAAGTGTAATGATACCGACGATAAGCACAAAACATATAATCACAATTAAAATGGTATAACCATAAGGTTTATCTCTGAACTTTTCGTTGATGTAAAAAACGAGTATACTGCCACCCAATAGCGCACCAATGAGACCCGCTCCTATATTCCTAAGTACGGAAATAAAGAAGGAATAATTGGCCGTCGTACCTAGCGATACTTGGGTATGCAACACTAAATGATCATATATAGCTATTATAAAGCCAATGAACATCCATATAATAATGATGAGTCCTAATTGTCTCAGTTTTAGAAATGTTCCCCTTTTCATTCGTTCTGTTGTGTGTGTCGTTGTTCCAAGATCTGTGTATTAGCTAAATGCATGAGCATTTAGTCGAAAATAAGACATTTTTAGCTTTTGTTTGCTTCAAAAAACAGAGAAAAGAAAGAGGTTGGGTTTTATTCATAATCGAGCAGCGAAATTCAGTATTTCACTCAGCGATTTTACTGTCCATTGATAAAGGTGAAGGTCATTCAACTCCAGTTCTTTTGTTAGGTAGTCTTCTGTAACGATGTAGCGATCGCCCAAAGGAATGTAAGGAACGTTGCCAATATTGTTGTTTTGGATCTCGATATTCAGAAGAATGCTTAAAGTTTGTAAATTGTTACACATATGTTTTAGTTCTGTAGGCTAAGTTGTTCACAAGTTACATAATGTGTCTTAATATTTACTTCGCACATCTTTACAATAAAGATACATAGTTGCCTCACCGCAAGTGTGTTAATGAATTGGATCGAGATTCGCGTTCTTCTTTTTACAAGACGCTAGGTTTATGGGAACAATTGCGTTGCGTTCTCTTTTTTTTTCACGATTTTTGTATAATAAGTGAACATTTTTATGCTGACAATGCCCGTTAATGTCTTGTCAATCGTATATAAAAATGATTTCTCTCAATCCCGAATAGATTTCCCGACGATCGCATTACATGTGCCGATAAAGCAGCGGACTACTATTTTAATCGAATATTCTTATGGATGTTGGGGAATGGTCCAATTTTCTCTAAGTTTGTTCGATAGGATAACTGACAATCCCATTTGTCCGTATCGAATTAAATTGTTCGAAAGTGAAGCATGTATTATTAATTGACGACGAGGAAAAGCTCCGCCAGCTTACGGCTCGCATTATTGCGTTGGAAGGTTTTGAAGTTGTACAAGCAGATAGTTTAAAAAGCGCTCGAAAAAAACTCATAAGTGAAGAGTTTGATGTAGTGATTTGCGATGTCAAATTGCCGGATGGTAATGGGGTGGAGTTTATAGAAAGTATCAAAGAAAAGCAGCCCTTTGCTGAAATTATTTTATTAACAGCCTATGGGAATATTGCGGACGGTGTACAATCTATAAAAAATGGTGCATTTGATTATATCACTAAGGGAGATGATAACAATAAGATTATACCCCTGTTACATCGTGCATTTGAAAAAGCTCAGCTTGCAAAAAGAGTACAGCAGCTGGAAAAGCAGGTCGCAAAGAAATATAATTTTGATAGTATTATTGGGAGATCGCCTGCCATTATAGATGCTATTAATTGGGGTAAAAAAGTAGCTCAGGGAGATACAACTGTTTTGCTATTAGGCGAGACAGGAACAGGCAAGGAAGTGTTTGCACAAGCAATCCATCAAGCCAGTAATCGAAATAAGAGAAACTTCGTGGCTCTAAACTGCGCTGCTTTTGGAAGAGAATTGTTAGAAAGCGAACTTTTTGGTCATAAAGCGGGTTCGTTTACAGGTGCATTGAAAGATAAAAAGGGATTATTTGAGGAAGCAAACGGCGGGACGTTATTTTTAGATGAAATAGGAGAGATGGCTGTTGACTTACAGGCTAAATTGTTAAGAGTTTTAGAAATGGGAGAATTTTTAAAAATTGGAGAAACAGAGCCGACAAAAGTAGACGTCCGTATTGTTGCCGCTACGAATAGACAGTTGGAAGACGAGATTGAAAAAGGGACTTTCAGAAGTGATCTTTATTATCGACTTTCGGTATTTACTATTTTTTTACCGCCACTCAGAGAAAGGAAGCAGGATATTGCTTTGCTTGCCAATAATTTTGCTGAAGTTTTTGCCCTGAAAACGAATAAACGAATCGTCAAATTAAGCCACACTTACCTGCAGGCTTTGGAACATTATCCATGGAAAGGAAATATTCGGGAACTAAAAAATGTTATCGAACGCAGCGTCATCCTGGATGAAAGCGGGGTATTGAATGTTGATAGCTTACCGTACGAAGTTCGTCATCCCGAATTGCAGCATACAACGGTATCTTCGAATTTTTCGCTTGAAAGCATGGAGAAGCTGCATATTCAAAAAGTATTGGCTTTTACACACGGAAATAAAGCGGAAGCTGCTCGTTTACTCGATATTGGCATTGCGACATTATACAGAAAGATTGAACAATACAAGATCTAACAGGCCTTATGCTTGTTTTAGTGGGATAACCATATTCCAAGATTTTTCCAATTCGTAAGGTCTGCTGCCGGCACCGATTGCAGCAAATAGATGTTTGGATAGTGCATGGATGCCGCCGCCTTCCTCCCCGCAAATATGTCCAAAACGACCTTTAGTAAAGGATCGTCTGGATAGTACGTTCATCATTTATTCCAAAAAATAAAATGTGATAAGAGTCTGAATATAATTCAGGGTTCTAATGGCATTTAAAACTAAGCATAAATTATTACTTTTTGAAAATAAAGTAAACGGCTAGTACAAGAAATACAAAACCGATAAAATGATTGCTGGTAAAATGGATATTCTTGAATGCAATAACGGAGAATAACATGAATATGACCAAGGTGATCACCTCTTGTAATACTTTTAGTTGTACCAAAGAGAACGGACCTCCATTTTGTTCAAAGCCGATCCGATTAGCCGGTACTTGAAAGCAGTACTCGAAAAATGCTAAACCCCAGCTGACTAAAATGATAAGCCACCATGCCGTGTTGCCTTCCGACTTGGCGAAAAATTTTAGATGACCATACCAGGCAACATTCATAAAGGCGTTTGAAAGCACAAGCAAGCCAATTGTAGTAAATACTTTCATATATTGTTTATTATATGCTAGAAAAATACGCATATTTACTCGTATTTGTTGTTCCAATTTTTTAATTGATCATTTCTTAAATGACTGAAAGACTTGATTATATCAGTGAGCGGATAGAAGTGTCGGAAAAATTCCAACCTGTTTTTAGCCATTTTTACTATGCCGCTAACATAGGCAGCGAATCCCTTACAAAAACACTGTTACCCAATTATCAGACAGTGCTTGTCTTTTGTTTTGGCGGAGAAGTATCGTTATCGGTGGGTGAAGCCGTTGCACGCTTTATAAATACTTGTCTTGTCTTAGGCCCTATAAAAAGAGCCTTTGATTATACCTTGGCTCCGGGCACTGAACTATTGGTCATAAATTTCAAAGGCGATGCGTTTTATCGTTTTTTTGGAAGAGCACTAATCGATGATTTTTTTATGCATCCGGATGATTTATTAACGGATAGTTGCTTCGCGGAACTGACGTTGAAACTCCAGGCAAAATCCAATGAGGAGCGGATCCGGTACTTACTGGCGTTTTGTGAACCCTATCTTCGTATGAATGACCAGGATGTTGCCCACATGTTGACTTTTCACGAAACACATACCTGGCTCAATCCTATTCAAGAGATAGCTAGCGAAACCAGGCAAACTGAGCGGAACTTGCAGTTAAAACATAAGAAAATCTTAGGCTATAGCGCCAAAGAGTTGAATCGTTATTATCGTTTTCTTAAAGCGATTCAATGGCTGGAACAACAACTAAAAAGGAAGGGAAAAATTAACTGGTTTGAACTGATAGAACACTGTTCTTACTACGATCAGAGCCAGTTAATACGCGATTTTAAACACTTCACGCAATTGACTCCGAAGCAATACCTGTCTCTTCAGCATCAACTATGTAACCCCAATTCAGTTGATTAAATTGATGGCTTAATCATTGGAATCAGGATGCCAGTACGAAAGGAGAAAAGATGATATAAATCAATACCATCAGGATGAGTAAGACAACGTTTACAATGTGCCGGTTTTTCCATGGAACGACGAGGCTATGGGAGAGGTTGATTGAAATCGCTTTCGTGTTTTTTGATGGATAACAGAAGCTGATAGCGATCATGATGAAGACTGTAAGTAAGAAGAGGATGGCTAGAATGTGTAGGTAATGTATCGTCAATACGAGGATATATTCGCATATAAAGTAAGCAACCATAAAAAAGAGCAAGCCGATTTTTGCAGCGATGGGTGGGACCTTTTGGTTTATAAAGCCAACAACAATAATGGTGAAAATAGGCATGCTGAAAAGTCCCGCTACTCGCTGTAAATAGGTATAGAATCCGCTGTCAACAAAGAGAATAAAGGGAGCGGCTATCATCGCGATCATCGATAATAGCAATTCAAAACGTTTGGCAGTTCTTACTAATTGAGTTTCTGTTGGTGTTTTATGTTTTTTTTCTAAATAGGGTAAATAAAGATTCATAACAAAAAGCGTGCTGCTTCCATGTAATCCTGCATTATAGGTAGTTATCGCTGCACCGAAAACAAGTGCTGTCGTAATGCCCAATAGTGTATTAGGAAGCGTATCTGCTGCTACCTGGGGGAAAATTGATGCGGTATTTTCAACGCCTGCATATAAATGCACGGCTATTAAGCCAGGCAGATTAATTAAAAGAGGCATAAATAATTTGCTCAATGCAGCGAGTGCCATTCCTTTTTGAGCTTCTTTTAAATTTTTAGCAGCAAAGGTTTGTTGGACAATGTATTGCTCGATTCCCCAATAATAAAGATTGACCAATAACATTCCTGTAAAGATTGTGCTGAAAGGAACGGCATCTTGAGTCGTGCCGATAGCATTTAAATGGCTCGTGTGTTTGCTTAAAAGAAGCGTTAAACCAAGTGCGAGGTCGCCCTTGCCTAAATAACGAAGTCCATAGAAAGGTAGTACAATAGCAAGCAACAACAAGCCTATGCCTAAAAGCGTGTCCGATATGGTGATGGCTCGTAATCCTCCTAAAATAGTGTAAGCACTTCCTATTAAACCCAAAAGCCATACCAAAAGCCATATAGATTGCCAATAACTGATTCCCCATAAGCTTGGGAGATGAAACATCCCTGTTAATGCCACCGCACCACCATATAATACCGGTGGTAGCAAATTTACCGTATAGCTCAAAAGAAAGATAATGGAAACAAGTCGCTTTGTATCCTCGTCATAACGCTTTGCTAGAAAATCCGGCGTCGTAATCATTCCTCCTTTAAAATAGATGGGAAGAAAGTACTCAGATACCAGGAGCATGGCAACTACAGAGGTAATACCCCATGCCATAACAGATAGGTTATTTAGGTATACCGACTCATTCTCGCCGATAAATTGATTCGCGCTAAGATTGGTGAGAATCAATGAACTTGCAACGATCAAATAACCATTGTTTTTTCCTGCAAGTAAGAGTCCTTTTACAGTCCGTAAATTAGTTGATTTCGTTTTATACCATGAAATAAAAGCAATCAATAAGGTGCATAGTCCAAAGCTGACAAAGGCCTCCATTATTTACAATGACTTTCTTTGATATAATTCCGTTTCAATAACAAGTTGAATCTGTTCACGATCTTTAGCATAAGTAGCAGCAAGTTCGCCCATTTTCTTAAAATCCGTTGAAAATGTTGTGATACCTCCCGCCAAGATCTCCTTAATCACATCGTCATTATGTGCCAACACCCCCAGGTCTTTCCCCAGTTCCCATTTCTTGTCCATTACGTCTTTGAGGATCGCGTACAGTTCAGGATTATGGATCGTAAAATATACTTTATTTTTCTGTATCGTGCCCGGTTTATAACTGGTTTCGACTTTACCCTTGATTCCGGTCTCCTTTAAGAATTTTTTAAAAGACTTCAAAATATCCTGCGGTTCGGCGGTGTCCTTTCTAAAGAAGAAAATAACCTCCTTATAAGTCGATAACTTGCTTTCCAGTTGTTTAAATATGCGATAAGAGGTGTGTTGAAACTCTTGTACGATATAAGAATAGTCTTTTCCCAGCGAAATAAGGCGGTCGATGATCAGCAATTTAAAGGGAGGAATACTCAACAAAAGCTCTTTAATCCGTTCAGACGGAATAGGGGCAATGATGTATAAGCCGTAATGCCCAACAATGCGATGAAAAATCGCTTCAAACACATCCGGATTGTTATGGTGAAAATAAAGATCAACTTGGGCATCATCGCCCAGGTTGATCTTTAAATGTTGATATAAAGTTTCTTGAAAGGTGTCAAAAGCGTACATCAATAAGGCGATCTTCTGCTTTTGTTTGGTGTTTTTACTGATTACAAAATAACCCTTCCGGTTCTTCGAGGCAATGACACCTCGCTCAATCAGTTCTTTATAAGCTTTCACAATTGTCTCACGCGCGTAGCCCAGTTCTTTTACCATTGTATTAACAGAAGGTAATGGATCGTTTGCATATAGACATTCGTCATCAATAGCATCCAAAACACCTTGAATGAGCTTTTCATGCTTCGAAAGCGATTGTATTTTTTCTAATGAATGTATTTTTTCAAAAATAGGTGACCGATTGGAAGGCATATTTTGTATCATTTAATATTTACTTAGCACTGATTTTGTAAAGATAAGCACCTTCTTTTTCAAATGCGATGTCCATCTGCTTGTTTAGTTTCATTTCTTGGCCACTTAATACCTCTTTAAATACGTAGGTCTTATTGGGGTTTAAACCAACCCGCTCCGTGTCGAGATGAATAGTTGTAGCCTCGGTGTCGAAGTTAAATACGGCAAGGTAGGTACCGGCCTGATCAGAGCGGATAAATAGGGGATTGGTTTTTGTCCCCGTGTTCCCTTCTACCGGACGAAAGGCTTTCCCGGATTGTATGATTGATTTAATTTCAGCACTTTGGAGCCATTTTATGATCCGTTGTTGCCAATGCGCAGGCTTTGAATAATCATCACCTAAAATAATCGAACCTGTAATCAAACCAGCGATTAGGCGTGCACGATTAGCCCCTTCGCTCTCCTGTTCGAAAACCAAATGATCTGCATCGATATAATCGTATTGATAAGTCTGCCACCAGCCATAATTGACGCTGTTTAACGTGTATTCCGTATCTTTAATACTTTTCCAAGCATCGCAGGCTATGCGTCTCATATGCGCATAGCGCGCTGTTGCTAAAGAAGGGGAGATGGCTGCATATACCAACATGCTGTTAGCTAGATGGTCTGATAGACATTCCATTCCAACTCGATATGCCTGCATACCGGTGCTTATTGTGCTATCGAAAAAACCACTGGACTCAGCTGCGGCATGTGCGAGGAAGTCGATTTTTATCATCTTAAATCCGCACTCCTTAAGTTTGTTAATAACATAAGCGATTCGGGCTTGTGTGCCGGGATGGGTGGGATCAAGTGCTCTGCCGCCATCGAGGTCGTGGTAACCTTTAGTGGTTTTCGTCCACATGTCTGAAAATTTATAGTTACCCCCCTCCGCTACCCTGTTAGAATCTCCTCCAAAGCCCCAGTCGGTGAATGGGGCCCAATAAACCCCGGGCTCCAGCGCTCTTTTTTTGCAATAAGCAACGAATTCCTTTAATTGGGAAAAATCACCGGAGAATCCACCCTCCACCATATTATCCCAAAAAGAGTCGAGATCGATAAAGGCGGTTTGATCATTATTTCTAAAGAATGGAATTTTTTTGTCAAAAAAATCAACTACACGGGTCGCCTGTTCGTAGCTGAGATGTTCCTTGATAACGCCCCAGCTATTCCAACCAACGGGTGTAGCTTTGGCCCACGGTTTAATATAGGGCGCTTCAACCGATCGACCTGCTTTTGCGTAAGTTTCCAGGCCATCTCGCCAATCCGAAAAATAACCAACGAAAATTTTCGGCGATTGTATCGTTTTGCCACTGATTGCTCCGTGTGCCATGGAATCTCTGGTCACCTTTACGTCGCTGTAACCAGCACATATTTCGAGTTCATGAATAGAGGCTTTTTGACCGGCAGTTTTCACGCCGGTTTTCCAGTTCATATGGTTTAAGGATCCAACAACCAATCCGTGACGAGATTGATTGTCAAACACAACGCCTATTTCTGCACTTGTTTGTGCATTCAAGCTAATAGGTTTTGCGTCGTAAGAGATAAATGTATCGTTATCAAAAGGTACGAATAGCGTTCTAACATCTTCACCGTGTAGGAGCTGTGCATGCTCGCTATATAAGGGTATGAGCTGGTTGGAAGTCAATAATTGTTGATCCATTATTTCCAATTGCGTCAAAATAAATTCCCGGTTTGGATAGCAGTAGAAATAATGGTTGACCGTTGGTTGCCCCGGTGCTTTTGCGGTAAGTTTAATCTGAATACCTTTCCCCAATTCGTCTTTTATTTGCCGTTGTTGTATTTCGTAGTTACTGTAATCGGTGTTAGTGTATTTCTTCTGGTTGGCTAGAAAGGAAATTCCGGCTTCGTTTATAATAGCTGTGCTCTTATATTTTATGGAGAATGACCCCGATTTTCTATGAATAATCAGTTCATTCTCTCCGCCAAACGGGACAACGTAATCTGCTGTGGTTTGAGCCACCACATTTGTTGTCGTAAAAAAAAATGATAAAGCAGCGAAGCTGAAGCTATATAAATACTTTATGATTTGCATATGGTCTGTTTGCTATATTAATACCCTGAATTTTGATCGCTTTCTGATAAATCCGGATTTTGTCGAAGTTCATCTAAAGGTATTGGCCAAACAAGGCGAAAATCCGGTATGGTCACCGGTTCGCTGATTCTGTTTCCTTTATACATACCCGAAACCCAACGATTTCTTTCTTGTACGTATTGGTTTAGCAATCCGGTGCGTAATAAATCGAATTTGCGCCAGCCTTCAAAACAGAGTTCGCGCATCCGCTCATCCATCAGGTTTTTCATAAACTCTTCTTCGCCCATCATGCCCCATCTTTTGTCTGTCGGAAGGTTACCTCCGAAAGCTCTTTTGCGGACGACGTTATTGATTAGTTCTATAGCTTCTCCTTGTCTGCCTATCTTGTATAAGCACTCAGCATAACATAACGCAACATCGCTAAAGCGAACGAATGGAACATTCTTGCCGCTATAGTAGGAGCTGAGGCCTTGCTCTACCGTGCGTGTGTCTTCATATTTTTTTACATGGGGGTCAAGCTCATCGCCCCAAACATAGCCGGTTAATGATGGTTTTTTGCCATCCCAGGTAAAATCATATCGTATACTCTCGGCTCGTCTCACATCGCCTTCTTCCCATACACCTCCTTCCGATCGTAGCTTATAACAGTATTCACTTGGCATGGTTCCATCAAAGCCTGCAAATAAAGCGGTTGCCTCTACGGCCGTCATACTCGCTACCGGTCTTGAACCCATATCCCATTGTATGCTATTCATATCGCCGCTCACATTACTGAATTGGAAAGCATACACCATTTCTCTTTTATAATCGGTCGAATTCTGCTGATGGGCATCATAAATCGTACTATAATTGATTGCTCCTGTGCCACCAAAGTAGGGATTGTTATAGACTTTTTCAAATTGTTCTGCGGCTTTTGTATAGTCTCTGAAACCGGAGGATTCCGGCGCATAAAGGTAAACTTTGCCGAGTATCGCTTGTGCTATGGCACGTGTAGCTCTTCTTAAATCGGTATAATTAGGATCCGCCGGATCAGGCAAATACTGAATGGCCTTTTGTAAATCGCTTTCTATGGACTTATAAACTAAATCAATTGATTGTCGTTTTCCGCCCATATCTGTTCCGGTGAGGGGAATAGCACCAAACATCTGTACGAGCTCGAAATTATTGACAGCTCGTAAAAAACAAGCTTCACCTAAACGAAGATTGAAAGCGTTATCTTGACTACTTTCATTCGGGCTTAAGGCCATTATGGCACTGGACGCGCGGGCCACAATGCGGAATCGACTTTTCCATACATCGAGTATACCACCATTGGTAC
Source organism: Olivibacter sp. SA151 (assembly GCF_054130995.1). Taxonomy (NCBI): domain Bacteria; kingdom Pseudomonadati; phylum Bacteroidota; class Sphingobacteriia; order Sphingobacteriales; family Sphingobacteriaceae; genus Olivibacter; species Olivibacter sp. SA151. The sequence continues at coordinate 2,528,762 of NZ_CP096391.1, forward strand.
TGTTCATACCATCAAGGTAAGTTTCTAATCCTTTGCGAAAATTATTATCCCGCCATTGTATGCCTCCCATGTTGGCTTCATCAGTGCCTGCATATAGTTCGATCCGATTTTTGTGCGAGTCGCGCCAATCCTTGTAAAGGCCCAGGATATAGCCGTTTAAATTCTCAATATTATCAAAAATGGCATCATCCTGAATTTTGGATTCAGGTTTTACATCCAAAAATTTATTGCAAGAGGTAAGAGGCAAAGACAGCGTTGCCAGTAATATACCGGTATATAATAAGTGCTTTTTCATAATGAGTTGTATTTAGATTTAAGTGGTCTAAGCATTAGAATGATAGATTAACGCCCAAAGTAAAACTGCGTGTTAATGGATAGCCTTCACCTGCTTCGGGATCGTACCCCTTGTATGGGGTGATGAGCAGGAGGTTGTTTCCAGAGGCATAAATACTCAGATTGCTTAGAGGACCTATTGATTTACCGGGAAAATTATATGTTAGGTTCAATGCCGCTAAACGTATAAAAGAGGCATCTAACATCGCCCAATCGGTAGAGCCGTATCCAAATCGATTAAATTTGTTTCCGCGATAGGCTCTAGGGACATCCGTGTCCGTATTTTCAGGGGTCCAACGATTAAGTTGATCGATACTTGCAGGGGTAAAGCTGGCGGAACCGTCCATTAACGCATCCCATTGCCCATTAAACTTTTTTGCCCCGTAAGAATAGGTGAATACCGCGTTGAGGGACAGGTTTTTATAAGCAATGTTGGTGTTGAAGCCACCATAAAATTTAGGATCTGCTTTGCCGACGATTGCCATATCATTTTCGGCTGTGATTTTTCCGTCGCCGTCTAGGTCAGCTGGCAGAATATCTCCCGGCCGTACAATGTAACCGTTATAAAAGGTCATGCCGTTAATGCGGTCCATATCCATTTGTTGAGCGATTTTTTCGGCCTTAAATGTATAGAAGGTGTTAAGCGACTGCCCAACAAATAAATTACCGTCTCGTGCCATAATGTTACCGCCGTTCCATAATACGTTGACACCATTGACCAACTTTTTGACGGTATTTTTATCGTGTGCAATATTACCTGAGATACGCCACTGAAAATCTTTGGAGTTGATAACTAAGGCATTAAAACTGAATTCCAAACCTTTGTTAGCTAGCTCTCCTACATTAGCAATTTGATAATCGTAACCGAACGACGGCCAAAGGGCCATACGCATTAGCAGATCCGTATTCCGCATATAAAACACATCACCGGTGAAGGATAGCCTATTGTGTAAAATGCTCAGGTCGAAACCTGCATTGTATTGTTTTTGTTTTTCCCATCTTAAGGCTGGATTACCGAATCGGTTATCTTCCGGAGTGAATCCTACAACGCCGTTCGAATAAGCAGGTTGGTAGATGGTCATATAAGTGTAGTTTGGTATATTTTGGTTTCCCAGCAAGCCAAAACCCGCTCGCAATTTCAATTGATCCAACCAGCTTGCATTTTTTAGAAAGCTTTCTTCTCGCATATTCCAACCGAGCGATAGGGAAGGAAAGGTGCCCCATTTGTTTCCATCTCCAAATCGCGAACTTCCATCGCGGCGCACTGTTGCAGTTAACAAGTATTTGCCATCATATGAGTAATTGATCCGAGCGATAATGGAAGCCAGGGTGTTTGTTACATAATCGGAGTTGATGGTATTACGTTCGCGGTCGCTGGCCAATCCCATACCTTTATAACCCAATATGTCAGTAGGGTAGTTATAACCGGTCATATCAATGGCATTGGTTCGCGTTTTTGACATACTTGTGCTAATTAACCCAAAAAGACGGTTCTTGCCAAAGGACTTATCGTAGCTGATCGAATTATCCCATTGCCAGTACTCCGTAACTCCACGCCATTGCCAACCCCTTCCATTGTAATTGTCGCGCATGGATTGACCGATATTGCTCGGAATATAACTGTTATCTTGTTTATTATAAATATCTGCGGATAAGGATGTGCGTACATTGAGCCCTTCCACGGGCTTGGCCTCTAAAAAATTGGTTGTTAAAATCCGGCTATGTATTTCCTCACTAAGCAAATCTTTCGTTAATATAGGATTGTAATTTCCCATCTGTGATACGCCTTGGAAAGCCATATACAACCGATCGGTATCAATCGTTTGCATAGGATTGGCCATTAAGGCGGTGGAATAAGCGTTTGCATCCAAGCGATTTTTATCTCCGCGCGAAATACTCGTATTGGTACCCACCTTTAACCACGACTTGATTTGTCGCTCATAATTGAAACGGCCACTAATCCGTTTGTAACGAGATACATCAAGCACACCCTTATTATCCGAATATGAAAATCCCAAAAAGTAGTTCGATTTATTATCGCCACCGGAAAAATTTAATGAGTGGTTCTGTTCCAGGCCGGTTCGTGTAATAGCATCGAGCCAATCACTGGTGATGTTGTTCTGGCCATTGTATAATTCTTCCGGAGAAAAGATTGCGCCTGCTATATCTGTTTTTGTTAAGAAATTATCAATATAAGCTTGGCGATCAGCATTCGGATTTTCATCCATATAGGCATTTGCGTAAGCATCTATACGTAGATCATACATTTGACGGGCATCCAATAATTTGATGCGATTCTGATAGTTGCTTATGGTAGCAAAACCGCTGTAACTAACTTTTCCTTCCCCTTGCTGCCCCCTTTTTGTAGTTATGACAATGACACCATTTGATGCCTTTGATCCGTATAAAGCGGTAGACGAGGCATCTTTTAAAACTTCTATGGACGCAATGTCATCCGGATTGATCATTCGAATACCTTCTTCCGCTACAATACCATCAATTACATAAACGGGATTGGTACCGTAAGAGATTGAGTTGGTACCGCGCACTTTGATCGTTACATCTTCTCCCGGTGTGGCATTGGAACGGGCAATATATAAACCGGGCACTTTTCCTTGCATGGCAGTTGTAAGATCGGTTGTTGGAATTTCCTTTAGTTGTTTTTCACTAATCGATCCAATGGCTCCGGTAAGATCGCTCTTCTTTATTCGGGTTCCGACAACAACGACATCTTCCAGCTCAAACCCTTGCGGTTGAAGTAAGATGTCGGAAACCGCATTTGAAACACGTAATTCCTTAGGTTGATAACCAATATACGTAATTACGAGAATAGCATCTGGAGCTACAGTGATGGAATACTGCCCGTTCGCGTTTGATGCTGTGCCATTTGTACTGCCTTTTACCTTAATGGAAACACCCGGTAGGCTTTCGCGGGTTAAACTGTCCAAGATGCTTCCGGTCATTGTCATTTGTTGTGCCGAAGTTGCAGTTCCAAATAAAAGCAGCAAACTGAAAGCGAACGCTGCTTTTGTGCTTGCTATAGCACAATACCATCTTTTTAAAGTTAGAATCATGATTTTTAACAGGTTTTATAATTTGTAAATAGGGGTCCTTTACGCCCACTGCGACATTAGGTTCATTGTAGGTACATTACATCAGTATTATACTTTTATCATTGTATAGGTTAGCGTATTCTATTCTGTACTAGTCTATACTAGTTATGCAAAAGTAAAAATAAAATGGAAAAAAAGAAATTATTTTAAAAGTTCGTGGTGTGTTTGTAGAGACATGGTCTTTTGAAAGAGGACTTCGCTCCGCTCGGTGATCCTGAGTTGGGGAGATGACAGCCAAAAAGCTTCGCACTCCGTGCTTGGGCTTTCGTTGTTTTACAGTGTGTTCGAGCAAGCCCGATTTAGGATTACCTCGCTCCGCTCGGTGATCCTGAGTTGGGGGGATGACAGCCAAAAAGCTTCGCACTCCGTGCTTGGGCTTTCGTTGTTTTACAGTGTGTTCGAGCAAGCCCGATTTAGGATTACCTCGCTCCGCTCGGTGATCCTGAGTTGGGGGGATGACAGCCAAAAAGCTTCGCACTCCGTGCTTGGGCTTTCGTTGTTTATTTACTCACCCGAGTAAACTCGGTTCGTTATAAACAACGAAAGCCCTTGCTTTCGCAAGAGCTTTTTAGCTGTCGGGGTGGCAGGATTCGAACCTACGACCTCCACATCCCAAATGTGGCGCGATACCGGGCTACGCTACACCCCGATGTTGGTATCAACTTGAATGCGCTGCAAATATAGTCCTAAGTTTCAATTTGTCAAATGATATTTGCTGCGCAACCACTAAGTGTCTGAAACCAAATACAATAATTTTAATTGGGTCTACTTAATATAGAAAATTACAAACGCTTATGTATAAAGTCGGGTAAATAACGGTATATCCATGCAATAATTTGCCATCGACGGGTTATGTATGCCGTGTTCTTCCTTCTGTCAATCGCTTGGACGATCTGCTTCGCTGCTTTTTCGACAGGGGCTACCCAAAATTTAACGGGCGATTTGGCCATAGGCGTGTCTACAAAGCCCGGGCAAATATCAGTAACAATAATCTCTTTTTGCAAATGAAAAGCTTTTTGGCGAAGACTTTCTAAGTACCGAATTTGGTAAGCTTTAGTAGCACTATAAGCGGGGGCCTGTCTGCTACCTCGTAAGCCTGCAAGGGAGGTGATGGCGACCAGATGCCCGTAACCTTGTTGAAGGAAATAATTGAAAGCCCAATCGGCCACACAGGTGAAGCCACACACATTAAGTGCTATCATTTCATTTTCCACAGAAAAATCAAGCGCCTCATTCACTTCTCCGTTTCCTGCACTTATAACTAACAGATCCAGGCCGCCCATCTGCTGCACTAATTCTTCGAGATACCCAGGGCAGGTGTGGGTTTCTTGAATGTCAAATGAAGAGACATAAATATTGCCCGGATACTTGTTTTTTAATTCATACAACAATGCACCACGTCTTCCGGTAATACCGAGAGCATTGCCCTTGGCCGCTAAAAGCGTTGCTAAAACGCTGCCAATGCCGGAACTTGCACCCACGATAACGATTCTCTTTCCTGTCATTGCATAGTAGTATTAAATGAACAGATTAGATAGGCCAATATAACGAATGTTACGCCACTAAACCGGAAAACTGAAATAAAAAGTGCTGCCAATACCAAGCGCACTTTCAACACCGATTTCACCTCCCTGTGCTTCTATAAACTCTTTGCTAATTGCTAAGCCTAAACCCGAGCCCGAGCGATTACTACCGGGAATTTGAAAATAGCGCTCAAAAATGCGTTGCGTATACCGCTCGTCAATGCCTCTGCCATTATCCTTTACACTGAAGCGTAACACCTTAGCCTCCAAACGGATTGAAATAATAATGGTGCCCTGTTCGGGCGAGTAACGAATGGCATTGCTTAAAAAATTTGTCAGGACCCACGCCGTTTTTTCGGGATCTACTTTCACGTTCGGTAATGGATCTTCTACTTGCAGATCGAAGTGGATCATTTTATGATCGGCGGCAGTTTGTACTGCTGACAATGCATAATGAAGAATCTCTTCAGGTTTGCTTTGCCGAAGGTTCAATTGTATATTTCCCGTTTCCACTTGCGACATATTTAAGAGCTCACCGGTTATCCGTAATAACCGATTACTATCTTCCGCAATTCCGGCTACCAACTGCAGTTGTTCGTTATTTAATGACCCGGTAAGTTTGTTGTTCAGCAGTTCTAAACTCATCTTGATTGATGAAATGGGCGTCTTCAATTCATGGGAAACTGTTGCAATAAAATTAGTTTTAGCCAAATCAAGTTCTCTAAACGGAGTGATATTCTTAAGCATAATCACATGGCCGATAAACTGCGGTCTAGTTTCGCCCGTAGGGACGATATTTATTGGGATATGTTCCTTTTCGAAGAAGCTCTCCTTGCCATCTGCAAAAATCTTGATGGGTTCTTTTTTGGTTGGCTTCGTCTCTTGAAGGTTTAAATCTTTTGCGAGTAGACGTAAGAGGTCGTTATACAACGCAAGCTCGATTATTTTTTTTCCTATAACTTCTTCTTTCTTAAAACCTACTATTTGTAAGGCCTCATTGTTTGTAAAGATCACTACCTGATTTTCATCCAAACCGATAACCGGATCGTGCATATTGTTAATCAACGTTTCTATCCGCTTCTTTTCCATTAGAAGTCGCGACAGGTTGCTCCCGGCGTATTCTTCTAACTTTTCTGCCATGATATTGAAGGAATGAGCCAGCTCCCCAAATTCGTTATTGCTTTCAAAATGCACCCGCTGATGGTAGTTATGGGCAGTAATTTCTCTAATGCTATTGGTGAGCTCCCGAATTGGATTGGCAATGTTGCCAGGTAAATTTATTAACAAGGTAAAAGCAATAATAAAACAAAGGGCGCCGGTAGTACCTATCCATATGTTGGCATTTTCAGCGGTTAGAGAAGCAGCATCGCTTTTGCGAGCGATGGCATTCATGTTGAGTCGCATGATCTCACCTATATCTTGTCTTATTAATTTATAATAGGCGTCGGTTTTTCCTGAGTCGCGAATAAGCTCGTTAAAATGCGCTTTTAGTTTGTTCGTCGCTTCTCTTTCTCCCGGTTCAGTGAGATTAGCCAGTTGTTTTTCAAGATTTGATCGAAAGGTATCCAATGAACCTGCACGTTCGGGAATATCGTCGAGTGCGATCAACATTTGTCTCGAATACGCCAAGGTTTTATAATTGGCAACTAAGATATTCTCTGTGTCCTTCTTTAATGCATTGACGTACCAAATGCTAATGACAGAAAGCAGTACGATCAACAAAAAGAGAAGTCCTACTCCCAAGGTAAGTTTAGTCTTCGTTTTCATTCGGTTTTTTTTAACATTCCTATATGCGACGTTCGTTAGACAAGTATACACGTTACAATTTAGTAGGATCAAGATAAAATAATAAGATCGATATCATTGTCAGATAATTTTCTTAATAATTGATTGAAGATACCCGTTGCTAAAATAATGCGAAACAGATTGAGACGCGGTTTGCCGATACAGACTGTGGTTACTTTGTACTTGATCGCTAGTTCAGAGATAGCAAGCGGTACATTTTTATGTTGTATCTGCAATACCGTTCCGCCCAATTCTGTTGCGAGTTTCAAATTGTTAATGAGATAACGTTGTTTATCCAAAGGTATTTTTACGGTAGCCTCTTTGGGCGTTTGCACATAGAGCACATACCATTGTCCATTGTAATAGCTGGCTAACCTAGCCGTTTTACGGATGACCGTTTTCGCTTTTTGTTCATTGCTACTAATACAGGCCAGGAAGCGCTCGGATCGCAACGCCTCTAATGGCGGCACTACGGCGTCAACTTTTCGTTCGACATGGCCCGCCACTTCCTTTAATGCGAGCTCCCGTAATTGAAGGATATGGTCATTCCTAAAAAAATTCTGTAAAGCGGTTTCTATCTTGTCTGCCGTATAAATCTTTCCTTCTTTTAAGCGATCGATTAGTTCGTCCGCTGTCAAATCAATGTTGACAACCTCATCGGCTAATGTGATAATTTTGTCAGGAATACGCTCTTTAACTTCAATTCCTGTAATTTTTCGTATGTCATCATTTAAGCTTTCAATATGCTGAATATTGACAGCGCTGATGACGTTGATACCGGATTCAATAATTTCCAAAACATCTTGCCATCGTTTTTCATTCTTGCTTCCTTCTATATTGGTATGTGCCAATTCATCAATGATGACGACTTCCGGCCTTAAATTTAGTACGCCCTGAACATCTAATTCTTCTAGTTCCTTGCCTCGGTAAAATAGTTTGCGTCGTTGGATAATCGGTAAACCTGCCAACAAGGCTTGCGTTTCCGTACGGTTATGGGTTTCTACATAAGCGATCTTTACATCTATGCCGTTTCTAAGTAGCATATGTGCTTCCTGCAGCATTCTATAGGTTTTGCCTACGCCTGCGCTCATTCCTATATACACTTTGAACTTTCCCTGCCGTGATTTCTTTATCAGGTCGAGAAAATGTGCAGCTTGTTGGTTCTCTTCTTCCATTTGCTTGCTATTGAAGAAATGATATGTCTACTTATAGAAGATAACGTATTCCTTTCACCAAAAATAGATGTAATTGACGTTATCTTCATGTGTTGATGCATTATATTATCGGAAGTGGCCAATAAGTATTAAAAGCTCAATGCAAGTGCTGTTGCAAGCGTCGTACTGTTAGAAGTGGCCGATTGGTTCCGTTTAATGAAAATCTCATCTTTACTTGCCAGCCGTCTGATTTCCGTTCTCCAGACTACATTTGGAAACAATTGATAATCGACATTCATGGAATAACCCCAAGTACTAAATCCTGCCGGGTTTTCGGTTGAAATTATTACACCCTCTTTATCTTGATAATATTCTCCACGAGCAGTAATAGAAAGATTTTGTGTAAGGCCATAGCGGGCGATGATGATGGGTGTATACCATGTATGATATTTGCTGCTGCCTTTTTCCTCCTGTTCAGCTCCGAAATCGAAGCCCGCAATAATACCGAGACGTTCATTCAGCTGGAATTGCGCATAAAAGTTATGAAAGTAACGCATCTGTCGTACGCTGTCTGCTTTGTCACTTCCTATAAAAGAACTACTATTTAGGGTAATGGCATCGTTGGCTTTGAAGGTAAGCTGATGACCAAATGCGGGCGTTGTGTTACCGTCTACCCGTTGGATACGCTGCCAACCATTAAGATAAAGTGCTGCTAGGTACCACTTGCCATCTGCACTGGTATAATTCAATTTTGTGCCTGTCTCAAAATAGGGCGAGTTATCTGCTAGTAGGCTTCTTGTTAAGGTCCAATTATCTTTTCCAATAGCACTTTCAAATCCAATATGAGAAGGCATAATCCCTGCATCAAGCCAAAGCTCATGACGCTTTGAAAGTTTTATACCTACATTGGCCTCATAGATGTTTTTAAGTACACCCGTTTCAGCAGCATAGTTGGCATTCATATAAGTGCCCGCTGCGAGCGCCACATTTGCGCGAAGCCTGTCGTTTGTATAATTCGCCTTTACAAAAGCTAGATTTACGTTAACCTCATCCGTACGATTGTGGCTGTACACAAAGCTTGGGCGTGTGTTGCTCAACGGACGATTGAAATCATGCAAGTAATAAATTTCAGCGTAGCCACTTATTGTCAACGGCGATTGATGATCGTTTTGCGCGAATATATGGAGTGTACTTAGTAAAAATGCCAGGGCACTAATGATTTGTTTCATCTTGATAATTAAATCGTTATTGTATATGATCTAAAGCTAAATTAAGTTTAAGGACATTGATTTTTTCGGGTCCTAACATGCCCAATACGGGTTTTTCCGTGTGATTCGCGATTAACGAAGCAATCTTTTCTGGAGCGATGCCACGGATACGGGCAATTCGTTGTATCTGCACCTGTGCAGCTTTAACGCTGATATTGGGATCCAAACCGCTACCGCTTGCAGTTACCAAATCAACCGGGATATCTGCTTTCTGAATTCCCGGATTATGCTTTAATAGTGTATCGATGCGCGCTTGAACAGTTGCTAAGTATTCCGGATTTGATGGCCCCTTATTACTGCCGGCAGAGCCAGCCGCATTATAGTCAACCGCTGATGGCCGAGAATAAAAGTACTTGTCTACCGTAAACGACTGGCCAATGTTCGTGTAGTATTTTTTTCCGTCTATTAAAACGATCTCGCCTTCTCCGCGATTCGGTGAAATTTGTGCAATGGCCCATACCACACTTGTATACACTCCGGAAAAAAGTATGATGGTTAAGACGGTTAATGTAATTGCTGAAAAAAAATTCTTCTTCATGATGATTTGTTCTAACTTCTATATAAACAGTGCTACCATAACATCGATCAACTTGATGCCGATAAAAGGTATGATGATGCCTCCCAATCCATAGATGAAAAGATTTCTCCTTAAAAGGGCACTGGCGCCGATCGGTTTATAGGCGACACCTTTTAACGCTAATGGAATGAGGAGAGGGATAATAATTGCGTTGAAAATAACAGCAGAAAGTATAGCACTTTCCGGGCTGTGCAAGTCCATAATATTAAGTCCCTGCAAGGCGGGAATCGCGCTGATGAACAACGCAGGAATGATCGCAAAATATTTTGCCACGTCGTTAGCTATCGAAAACGTGGTTAGCGTACCTCGAGTCATAAGTAACTGTTTTCCAATCTCTACAATTTCAATCAGCTTGGTAGGATCGTTATCCAAATCCACCATATTGCCAGCTTCTTTCGCCGCCTGCGTACCACTGTTCATGGCAACTCCTACGTCTGCTTGTGCAAGAGCGGGCGCATCATTTGTTCCGTCACCCATCATAGCTACCAGCCTACCGGAAGCTTGTTCCTTTCGGATATAGTTCATCTTATCTTCTGGTTTCGCTTCTGCAATAAAGTCGTCCACTCCAGCCTTATTTGCGATAAATTTGGCAGTTAATGGATTGTCCCCGGTCACCATGACCGTTTTGATACCCATTTTTCGAAGCCGGGAGAAACGCTCCTGAATGCCTGGTTTAATAATGTCTTGAAGTTCTATGACGCCTAGAACCTGTACATTTCCCGTGGCGTCCTCTTCAGAAACGACCAAGGGTGTTCCTCCGTTTGAAGAAATTTCCTCAACACGGCCGATTATTTCTTTCGGAAAGTTGTTTCCACTTTTTTCGACTAAGTTCCGTATTGCATCGGTCGCCCCTTTCCGTATTTTGGTCGCATCTTCGAGATCAACCCCCGAACATCTCGTTTCGGCCGTAAAGTCAATAAATTGCAATTTGCTTCGATTTTTTGAAGCTTCACTCAATAGAGTAGTACCCATGGCAGCAAATTTGTGTTCAGGATTTATGGACAATTCAATGATCGATTTGCCCTCAGGAGTCTCATCCGCTAATGAACTCAGAACCGCAGCCCTTATAAATCGTTTGTCATCCACGCCTTGGGCGGGGTAAAAGTGCGTTGCCTTTCGGTTGCCAATCGTTATGGTACCTGTTTTATCCAACAATAATACATCAATGTCGCCCGCGGTTTCTACGGCTTTACCGCTCTTCGTGATGACGTTGGCTCGCAAAGCACGGTCCATGCCCGCAATTCCGATGGCGCTTAGCAGTCCACCGATGGTCGTAGGTATTAAACATACGAACAAGGAGATAAACGCAGCAATGGTGATCGGTGTATTTGCATAGTCAGCAAATGGTTTTAGCGTAACACAAACAATAATAAATACCAAAGTGAAACCCGCAAGCAAAATAGTCAATGCAATTTCATTAGGCGTTTTTTGCCTACTAGCCCCTTCTACCAATGCAATCATCTTATCGAGGAAACTCTCTCCAGGTTCTGTTGTTACGCGTACGCGGATGCGATCAGACAAGACCTTCGTTCCGCCGGTTACACTGCTTTTATCGCCTCCTGCTTCGCGGATAACCGGAGCCGATTCACCGGTGATGGCACTTTCGTCAATTGTTGCTAAGCCTTCAATAATTTCGCCGTCGGTAGGTATGATATCCCCCGCCTCGCAAAAGAAAACATCTCCTTTTCGAAGGGAGGAAGACGCGATTTGCGTAATGCTGCCATCGGATGCCAAACGTTTGGCTGGAGTCTCCTCCCGGGTCCTTCTCAATGAGTCGGCCTGGGCTTTACCTCGTGCTTCTGCTATAGCCTCTGCAAAATTGGCAAAAAGGAGGGTTATAAAAAGCACTAAGAAAATAGATAGGTTGTAGGCAATGCTCCCTTGCGATTTCTCGCCCATGAGTGTCCAAATGCATACACCGAACATGACAAAGGTCCCTATCTCCACCGTAAACATAACGGGATTGCGGAACATGATCCGGGGACTGAGTTTTATGAACGACTGTTTAAAAGCTTCACTAACGAGCTCTTGTTGAAACAGTGATTTTTTTTCTGATTTCATTTGTAAATAATTTTTTGTTCTGATTGCCTTCCACCAAGTAATAGACTGTCATTTATCTCATGGTAAAATATTCTGCAATAGGCCCTAATGCTAATGCGGGAAAGAAAGTAAGCGAGGCAATGATCACAATGACAGCAAATACCATCAAGCCAAAAGTTGCTGTATCCGTCTTTAATGTTCCCGCGCTTTCGGGTGTATACTTTTTGTTGGCAAGTAAGCCGGCGATAGCAACCGGACCAATAATGGGAATAAATCGTGAAAGAATTAATACAATACCTGTACTGATATTCCACCAAGGTGTGTTATCCCCAAGTCCTTCAAATCCACTGCCATTATTTGCGGATGAAGAAGTAAATTCGTAAAGCATTTCGCTGAAGCCATGAAAACCGGGATTATTTAACGTGCTTAGTGTAAGTTGAGGTAAGGCAACCGATAAGGCCGTACCGGCTAGTATTAGAAAGGGATGTACAAGCGCAATAATAATGGCTATTTTTACCTCTCGGGCTTCTACCTTTTTTCCCAAAAACTCGGGTGTGCGACCTACCATTAATCCACTAATAAAAACAGCGAGAATAATGAAGATATAAAAATTCAGTATGCCTGCACCCACACCTCCATAAAAGCTATTGGTAATCATCGCTAACAATTCGTTCATGCCGGATAACGGCATGGTACTGTCATGCATAGCATTCACGGAGCCAGTGGAAATGACAGTGGTGGCGATGCTCCAAAATCCCGAGGCCGCGGCTCCAAACCTAATTTCTTTACCCTCCATAGCGCCTAAGGCATTGTCAATTCCCATGCTTCCAATCGCAGGATTACCTCGCATCTCCATGAGTACGTTTGGAATAGCTAGAGCTAAGAACCCAGCCGTCATGGTGGCAAAAATCATATAGGAAAGCTTCTTCCGGTTTAAATAATAGCCCAATGCAAAAATCATGGCTAATGGGATAATCATTTGCGCGACCATTTCTACCATATTGGTCAGATAATTAGGGTTTTCAAAGGGATGTGCTGAATTTGCACCAAAGAAGCCTCCACCATTGGTTCCAACATGCTTAATAGCAATAAAACTGGCAGCGGGTCCTCTAGCAACCTGAACCGTATCTCCCTGCAACGAAATCATTGTATCTTTCCCTTCGAAAGTCATAGGTGTACCATTAAATACAAGTAGGATAGCCACGAGAAGTGAAATGGGAAGTAAAATACGTGTACAAGATTTCAGGAAATACACGTAAAAGTTTCCGAGCTTGTCTGTAGTTCGTTCCTTAAGTGCATTAAATAATACGGCTGCTGCAGCCATTCCGGTTCCCGCGCTTACAAATTGCAAAAACATCAGCCAAAGTTGTCCTAAATAACTCAGACCACTTTCTCCCGAATAGTGTTGTAAGTTGCAATTGACCACAAAGGAGATAACCGTGTTAAATGCTAAATGAGCAGACATGGCCGGATTAGTGTCCGGATTTAAGGGAAGCCAGTCCTGATTCATCAAAATAAACATACCGACAAGGAACCATATGGAATTTATAGTCAATAAAGCAGCTAAATGTTGTTTCCAGCTCATTTCATGTTTTGAATCGATTTTGCCAAGGCGATAGATAGTGTTTTCTATATTGCCAAAAAGGAAGTCGAGCCAAGTGCGTTCGCCACTATATACCTTAGCTATATATTTTCCTAACGGAATCGCTAAGACGCAAGTCAGAAGGAACATGAAAACGACTCCAAATATTTCTGTGTTCATTTTTTTTTAACTAAATGTTGATTTACTTAAGTACTGAATATTGATTTTTAGAATTTTTCAGGTTTTAGCAAGACGTACAGAATGTATGCAAAAACACCAATTGAGATGATAAATAGCGCTGTCATGATTTTATATTTTTTCGAAATAATCCACCAGTTTGAAGAAAAGGGCAAAACAGAGAATGCCGATAAGTATTAGAAGAAGGGTGAGCATGATTTTTGTTTTCTTTTAATTGATCACACGGATAATGATACCGACGATAATGAAAATAATAAAGAGAGAAATAAGGATAGCAAATGGCCTATTCCATTGTGGTTTTATGACTTTTTTTCTCAATTTGCTTCGTAACTTTCTCATGGCGTTCAGTTAATACTGCTGCTTGGTATATACTGTTAATAGTTTTATGGGAATGCGTTTCTCAATTAAGCCCCACTCATATTGACTGCATAATTTCCGCATGCCGTTGAACGAGCGTACAAATAGATTTTCTATCAGATCTTTAACTCGTTCGTTCCCGCAATTGTATATCCAGCCTACAAGGGAGATGGAATAGATGACCTTCGCAATTTCATGTACGGTTATCCGGTCGCGAATATAGCTTACGACCACTTGAAGCGCCCCTGCGAGGTTTTCCCTTGATAATTCGCTTATTTCCCGTTTTATTTCCAGGATCTCGGCGGAGATAATATCCGGAATTTCGTCTTGATTGATTTTGTTCATTTTTAATATTGTTTTGACCGCAGGGTGCCAAAAGCATTCCAATCGTGTCTTGTTTTGTTTAATTGCTTGTATTTTAGTTGTTTAATTCTTTTTGCCTTCTTAGGTCTTGCAAAAAAAAAACTATCATCTTGATAGGGCCTTTATCAAAATGATAGGATGATTGGCCGTTTATATTAGCGATTAATTCGGATGTTTTTCCGAGCGATGAATCGGAGCGTCAAAAAGATAATCCGCTATTTTACGCAAACGGTTGCGTTTGTAACTGGTTTGTTATACTCTTTTTTTTTCTCTAGCATTGTGAAAAGCTAACTGATCATACCTGTCTTAAAGACATTTTGGGAAAAGCAATGCGCTCGTATAAGCGATACTTTTATTTACACGGTTGGGTACAAATTTTTGAAAGATGAAGGCCTATTTTAATCCCGATGAATCTATCTTAATCAAGAAATTGGCGAATGGTAGCGAAAAAGCATTTTACACACTATATGGTAAATACTTTAAACGGGTTTATTCATTTGTTTTAGCTTATGTTAAATCACCGGATTTAACCGAAGATGTCTGTCAGGAGATATTTATTAAAATATGGCATAATCGAGCGAGTTTAGTGGAAATAAAATCTTTCAAGGCCTACCTTTTCACGATCACTCGAAATCACACCCTGAATATTTTAAGAAAGGCAAGCAATTCCCGCATTACGATGGTAGAAGTACTGAGCTATTATCCAACCAATGAAAAAACGACAGAAAACGAAGTTCAATTGAAAGAATATCAACGTTATTTGCATGAAACGTTGGATGGTTTAACACCTACCGCTCGACGTATATTCAAGCTTTGCCGCGAAGAGCAAAAAACCTATGATCAAGTAGCTCGTGAGTTGGGTATAAGTCGAAATGCAATAAAAAAACATATGGTTCAAACGATGAAAACGCTCAAAGCCCTTATCGAGGGGCCATTAGAGGTACGTTGGTGCATTTTCTTTTGGATGAACATTGCCATCTCAGCTTTCATTTAATTTTTAGCATATTGATAACAATATCAAATTAATGGTCAAAGCTGTTGGACAAGATATAAGTAAATCTTACAAATCAATCCTATAATTTCATAATAAAACATGGTGATATTGTTGCCAATTTTGTATTGCAAAAACAAAGCAATCAGCATATGGCGACTAAAGAAACAGTTTATATTCCATTAACCGATGTAGAAAGTGAACACTGCGCATTAATAGTCGAGAAAGGACTTGCACAGATAAGTGGAGTAGAAAGCCACCAAGTAGAACTGAATAACCACAGGGCAGCTATTAGGGTAACGGATAACGCCGTAATTGGGGAAGCTGTGAAGGTCATTAAAGATTTAGGCTACGGAGTTCCCACAGTCAAAAATTCATTTCCGGTATTAGGCATGACATGTGCTTCTTGTGCCGCGAGCGCTGAAAGCATTGTCAAGTACCAAGACGGGGTTGTCAGCGCCGCTGTAAACTTTGCAACTGGCAATCTTACGGTTGAGTACCTGCCAAATATGACCAATGCTGCCAAACTGCAAGAGGCTGTTCGAGGAGTAGGTTACGATTTACTGATTGAAGATGAAACCAAACAGCAGGAAACATTAGAAGCTATCCATGCAGATAAATTTAAGAAGCTAAAAAATAAAACGATATGGGCCGTATTACTATCGCTTCCTGTAGTGATCATTGGGATGTTCTTAATGGATATGCCTTTCGCCAATGAAATAATGTGGTTTTTCTCAACCCCTGTTGTTTTATGGTTAGGTAAAGACTTCTTTGTCAACGCGTGGAAACAGACGAAGCACCGTTCTGCCAATATGGATACATTGGTAGCACTAAGTACAGGTATAGCCTATCTGTTCAGCGTGTTTAATATGCTTTTCTTGGATTTCTGGCATCAAAGAGGGTTACACGCACACGTTTACTTTGAGGCAGCGGCCGTCATTGTTGCATTCATACTGTTAGGCAAATTATTAGAAGAGAAAGCAAAAGGTAATACCTCTTCCGCGATCAAAAAACTAATGGGCTTGCAGCCAAAAACAGTTATTGTAATTGAAGCTAATGGTAATGAAAGACAAAAAGCGATTGAAGATGTGAATGAGGGTGATATAATTCTCGTAAAACCAGGAGAAAAAATCGCAGTGGACGGTTTGGTTATATCGGGAACATCTTATGTAGATGAAAGTATGTTGAGTGGTGAGCCTGTACCGGTATTAAAGAAGGAAAACGAAAAAGTATTTGCGGGTACCATTAACCAGAAAGGTAGCTTCCGGTTCAAAGCGGTAAAAGTGGGCAAGGAAACCATGCTTGCACAAATCATTAAAATGGTACAGGACGCGCAGGGAAGCAAAGCACCTGTACAAAAGCTGGTAGATAAGATTGCTGGTATTTTTGTTCCTGTCGTGATTGCTATTGCCATTTTTACATTCCTTTTATGGTTTATTCTCGGAGGAGATAATGGAGTTGTACAAGGTTTATTGGCAGCCGTTACGGTACTGGTAATTGCCTGTCCCTGTGCTCTGGGCTTGGCCACACCGACGGCCATTATGGTAGGTGTGGGAAGAGGTGCTGAAAAAGGTATTTTGATTAAGGATGCAGAGAGTCTTGAATTAGCGAAAAAAGTAAATGCAATCGTATTAGATAAAACCGGAACAGTTACGGAAGGCAGACCGCAGGTAACCGGTATGCTGTGGTTGAATAATGATGATGCAGCCAAAGATATTCTACTGAGTATCGAAAAGCAGTCAGAGCATCCATTGGCAGAAGCCGTGGTAAAACATTTAGGAGGAATAGAAACCACCGCTTTATCACGGTTTGACAGCATCACAGGTAAAGGCGTAAAAGCCGACTATCATAACGAAACCTATTACGTCGGTA
Organism: Olivibacter sp. SA151; assembly: GCF_054130995.1. Lineage (NCBI taxonomy): Bacteria > Pseudomonadati > Bacteroidota > Sphingobacteriia > Sphingobacteriales > Sphingobacteriaceae > Olivibacter > Olivibacter sp. SA151. Next base: position 2,545,918 of record NZ_CP096391.1, read on the forward strand.
ATAAAAAGCTGTTGGTGGAAAATAACATTACTATTGCAGAGCAGCTATTACAGCAAGCTAATCAATGGGGTGAGCAGTCTAAAACCGTTATTTGGTTTTCCAATAGCACACAAGCACTTTCTGTCATTGCGATTGCTGACCAAATTAAAGCTACTTCGATACAAGCCATCAAGGAAATACAAGATATGGGTATTGACCTATATATGCTTACCGGTGATAACAAAGCAACCGCTAAAGCGATTGCACAACAAACGGGCATTAAGCACTACAAGGCCGAGGTTTTGCCGCAGGACAAAGCCGATTTTATAAAAGAATTGCAAAGGCAAGGCAAATTAGTGGCGATGGTTGGTGATGGTATCAACGATAGCACCGCTCTTGCAACTGCCGATGTAAGTATAGCAATGGGAAAAGGAAGTGATATTGCAATGGATGTTGCGAAAATGACTATCATTTCCTCAGATTTGACTAAAATAGCGCAGGCTATCCGCTTGTCAAAGCAGACGGTGACTACCATTAAACAAAATTTGTTTTGGGCATTTATCTATAATGTTATCGGTATTCCGGTTGCCGCAGGTATACTCTACCCAATAAATGGTTTCTTGCTGAATCCCATGATTGCAGGTGCAGCGATGGCATTAAGCAGTGTAAGTGTAGTAAGCAATAGTCTGAGGTTGAAGTGGAAGAAGTAAGCAAGCATTTGTCCTGATTTTGATTTCCATTGATGCCTGCGGGAACTGTGCGGCGGAACGATAATCCAAACCAAGTTACGATACGCTAAAAAATTCGTCGAATAAGGTACGAACGGGAAAAAACAAGATGATTCAGTATTAATCATCTTGTTTTTTTAATTTTTTTTTGATTTCAGATAAATCAGTGAAAGCAAATACCATGGGTACCATTGTCCAATTATACCGTTGGCGATTCCCCGGTTTCTAAGCAACCCATGAAAAGCTAATTTACAATTCTCAGATTTTTAAAAAAGTTTTATTTCTTAGGTACCCTAAATGAGCGTTCGAGTGTCTTAAATTATGTAGTTCCGATAAACTGCATAAACGAGATGAACAAAGACGCTTTTTATAAAGAATTAATCCACAGATACCGCGCCGGCTCCGCTACAGAAGAGGAGTTGGAAGCGTTCTATCATCTTGTCCAATCGGGTGACATAGATCATTATCTAAGCGAAATAATGGAGGACCATTTCTGTGGGGGGCGTCCGAAGAGCAGACTTTCGTTAAATTTCGGTTATGCAGCCGCGATCGTTATATGTTTCGTTTCCGGATTTATTTTCTTTTACTATCAAAATCACCATCATAACCGTGCGATAATTCAACCACCCGGAGAGATAACAGCAGCTAAAGATCAGGCAATTCTAACGCTGGCAGATGGCACTAAAATCAAGCTGGATTCAACCCGAAGCGAAAGCGAAAATACAGATGGGTTTCAAGTGTTAAGTAAACTAAAAGCAGTTATAGGTTACAATAAGGATGCAACAAGGGAAGGCGAAGCTTTGGTATATCATGAGATTGCGATACCAAATGGTGGAAAGTACAAAGTGATATTGAGTGATGGAACCAAAGTATGGCTCAATGCCGGCAGCAAACTCAAATTTCCCGTTCGATTTAGTAAGGCCCGGCGGGAGGTTGAACTTGATGGTGAAGCCTATTTTGAAGTCGAGTCGAAGATTTCCAAACAAGAAAACCAACCATTTACGGTCCATACGCGACATCAAGATATTCAGGTGCTCGGTACAAGCTTTAATATAAAGGCTTATCAGGACGAGCCCAGCGAAACCTCGACACTTGTCACAGGTCGTGTAAACGTAATAAACAAGCGCACCAGGCAAATTTTACAGTTAAATCCCGGAAAAGAGTTGACCTTAAGTAAAGCAGCAGCTGTGACTTCGGTAAGTGATGCAGACATAGAAGAAGTTTTGGCTTGGAAGCATGGGGACTTTGTTTTCAATGAAACACCCATATACGAAATCATGAAGCAATTGGCTAGATGGTATGACGTGGAAGTGGATTTTGGAAGTGTTGCGAACAATATCTATAGTGGATATATACCCCGAGATGCCAATTTGAAACAAGTCTTAGACATGATGGAAAGAACCGGGGAATTAAAATTTGACATGAATAACAGAAAGATTTACGTAAAAACTAAGATGCCTATGTAAAAATCGTATATGAAAAAACCGGTAGCGATGCCGCGCTGCCGGTTTAAATTGGCGCAAGTCAATTTGCCTAAAAAGTTAAATAAACTAATCGACTAACTTAATTTACAAATGTATGAATTTAACTATTCAATACAAAGCACCCTATTGGCCTAAAAGTCACCGATCTTCTTGGACTTTTTTTGATTTAAATGTATTAAAAATCAGTAAGTTAACAATTTTTATATTACTGCTTTCATTACTGCAGGTGTCGGGTAAAGTGTTCTCCCAGGAAATTAATCTCTCGGTAAAAAACGCACCCTTAGCCTCCATCTTGAAATCAATCAGCAAGCAAAGCGGCTACCGTCTTTTCTATAATAGTAAGCTGTTACAGCAGGCAAAGCCTGTTACGATTAACTTACAACATGCTTCTTTGGAAGAAAGTCTTGAAAAAGCCTTAGCCGGTCAGACACTGGCCTATAGTATAGAGGACAAATCGATTGTCATTCGTAACCAAGTCGAGCAGTCAACGCCCCCTATACAAAGTGTGGTACAACAGCTTAGAGTTGGTGGTTTAGTGAAAGACGAAGCCGGCTTGCCCTTAGCTGGCGTAAGCGTTCAAGAAAAGGGGGTGAAGAACGGTACCTTAACCGATTCCCAAGGAAGGTTCAGTCTCAATCTAAGTAAAAATAATGCCATGTTGGTTTTCACGTACCTGGGTTATACCTCAAGAGAAATTGCTGTTACAGGAAACCTAATTGAAGTGATTTTGGAACAAGATCTAGCCAACTTAGATGAAGTGGTGGTAGTAGGTTATGGAACGCAGAACAAAGCGCTTGTAACCGGCGCGGTTTCGCAGATTAGCGGTGAAGTGTTACAAAATCGGCCCATATCGCGTGTGAGCCAGGCTTTGCAAGGGCAGATGCCAGGTCTCAATATTATCACCGGTAGCAGTGGCGGAGCACCTAATGCTACACAGAATATCAATGTCCGCGGATTTACGGGACTGGGAACGACTGGCGGACCACTGGTCGTTATCGATGGTGTACAAGGAGGAGATATCAATGCATTAAATCCGGATGATATCGAGAATATTTCTGTGCTGAAGGATGCAGCATCTGCGGCTATTTATGGATCAAGCGCTCCTTACGGTGTTATCTTAATTACAACAAAACAAGGTAAAAAAGGAAGTAAACCAGCTATTACTTACAATAATACCTTGGGATGGGCCGCGCCGATCAATTTGCCAACCATGCTGAATTCATTGGATTTTGCCAACTTGTATAATGAGGCAGCGACGAATGGAGGGCGAAGTGAAATATTTAGTCAAGAAACGATCGATCGTATCATTGCTTATCAAAACGGATCCTTTAAGGACGAAACGATCGCCAATCCGCAACCCGGCGCAAATGATTATTATACCTGGGAGAATGGAAACGCTAACAATGATTGGTTTAAAGTATACTTTAAAGATCTCGCATTCAGCCAACAACATAATGTAGGTGTTTCCGGTGGTTCCGAAAATACCACTTATTACGTCGGCTTGGGGTATAACGATAGGGCCGGTATGTACAATTATGGTGATGATTCGTATAAGCGCTTTAACGTTCGTACCAACATCACCACATCGGTAGCGAAGTGGTTAGACTTTAGCTACCGTGGAAGCTTTTCAAAAGAACTTAGCAACTCACCTAATACCTATTCAGGAAAAACAGGAGGGAACTATATGCATCAGATCGCTCGAAAGTGGCCAAGTGTTCCCCTTTTTAATCCTGATGGCAATTATTCAGATGCCAGCGATGTATTGCTTCACCAACAAGGTGGACGATCCAAATCAACGCTTGACAAAGCTTTATTGACCGGCGAGTTTATCTTCAAATTGGCGACCGGCTGGACGGCGACGGTTAATTATACATTTGATGGGACATTCCAAGATCAAAACGCTCACACCAAGACGCTCTATTCAGTACGTCCAGATGGTTCGCAATACCAGATAGGTGGTACTTATCCGAACGGATTTAGCCGATCGAACTACCGTATTCAGCATCACATCGTCAACGCATTTACCAAATATGAAAAGCAACTGGACGATCATTTCTTTAGTATAATGGGTGGTTTTGTTCGTGATTACACGGACTATCAGCGTTATGCGGCCAGCAATAGCCAACTCTATTCCGATAATATCCCCTCTTTATCCGGAACTTATGGACCGGCACCGTCTATCAGTGATTTTACTCGAAAACTAGCTTCCGATGGTTTTTTCGGACGTTTTAATTACAACTATAAGCAAAAATATCTATTCGAATTCAATGGGCGTTATGATGGTACATCACGCTTTCTCGGTCCGGTTCGTTGGAAGTTCTATCCCGGCGTTTCCGTAGGATGGAATGTCGATAAAGAAATCTTTTTTGAATCGATTAAAACAACAGTCAATAGCTTTAAATTGAGGGGCTCTTATGGATCACTGGGCGATCAGGCTTTTATTGATCCGGACCCGAGCAACCCGAATTGGTACCCATTCTATCCGAGTTTGGGTACTTCAAGTCCACCGAGTACTAATTGGCTTTTTGGGGGCAACCAACAAGCAGCTGTGTCACCACCGGGCTTGATCAATCCGGATTTAACCTGGGTGACGACCACCTCGTTGAACATCGGAACCGAAATCGGCTTATTGCAGGATCGTTTGAATGCCTCTTTCGATTGGTATATCCGTAAAGCGGACGATTTTGCCGGGCCCGCCCAGGCTTTACCTAGTGTCTTGGGTAATACGCCTCCTAGTGCAAATAACGCAGCCATGGAAACGCGGGGCTTCGAATTGAGTTTACAATGGCGCGATCGAATCGGAGAGGTTAACTACGGTCTACGCACAGTATTGAGTGATTATCGAGGAAAGGTAACCCGTTATCCGAATCCAACAGGTTTAAATAGTACTTGGTATGCAGGCCAGCAAATGGGCGATATCTGGGGCTATACTACTTATGGCCTTTTCCAAAATCAGGCAGAAATTGATGCGGCTCCCTCGCAACAGCGTATATCCGGCCAGACCTGGAAACCGGGAGATGTACGATACGTGGATCTAAACAACAACGGCATTATTGATTTTGGCGACAACACGATTTCCAATCCGGGAGACAGAAGTGTTATCGGTAATAATACGCCCCGTTTCGCTTACGGTTTCACGGGGGATCTCAGCTGGAAAAATATCGATTTTATGTTTTTTATCCAGGGAATCGCAAAGCGTGATGCATGGGTTGGGTCCAATTATTTTTGGGGTATTGTGGGCGACGAATGGCAAAGCTCACCTTTCAACGTGCACCAAGATCGTTGGAGTCCGGATAACCCCAATGGCTATTTTCCGAAGTTTTACTTAACTGGCGAGAATGGAAAGAATACGCAGACACAAACGCGTTATTTGCAGAACGCAGCTTATTTGAGATTGAAAAATATTCAGCTGGGCTATTCACTGCCCAAGTCTTGGTTGGAAAAAATAGGTTTCAGTAAAGTGCGATTCTATGTCAGTGTAGAAAATGTTTTCACGATTACGGATTTGATCAAAACAATGGATCCCGAGCTGTCGATTAGCGATGCCAAGATCTATCCCTTACAGCGGACCTATGCAGCGGGTGTGAATTTGTCTTTTTAAAGTTTATTCAAACGATATGAAATTACTACAAACAATAGCTTTGCTTATGCTTTGCTGCTTTTTCTCCAGCAGCTGCCAGAAGGATTTGTTAGAGCAAACTCCTGAAACCAATATCAGCGACGCAGATTATTGGAAAACGGCTAACGACTTGAAGCTTTACGCCAATAATTTTTATAATACGATGTTACCCAATTATAATGGTTGGGGATCGATCGGTATTTATGGCTTGGATGCGAATGGCAGCGATAATATGATCGCTACCAGCTATAATTCAGCCTTAAATGGCGAAAGAGTTGTTCCTGGAACTGACGGCGGCTACGGTGCTTATGGCGACTGGGCGGCGCTTCGGAATGTGAATTATTTTTTGGCTAATTATAACAAAGTAAACGAGTCCTTCGATGTAATCAAAGCATATGTGGGAGAGGCACTCTTTTTCAGGGCATATTTCTACTTTGATAAATTGAAGAGTTTTGGGGATTTACCTTGGATCAATGTTCCGCTAAACACTTCGTCGGAAGAAGTTTATAATGAACGTTTGCCTAGAAATATTGTAGTCGACTCCCTGATGAATGATTTGGACAAAGCCATCGCATATTTGCCTACAAAAGGTTCGGCGGAAGCTTCGCGTATCAACAAGGAAATTGCCATGCTCTTTCAAGCCAGAATAGCACTTTTTGAGGGCACTTGGGAAAAATACCATGCCGGTACACCTTTTGGCGTTTCGGGATCGGATGGAAGCAAATTCTTAGAAAAGGCTGCTTCCGTGAGCTCCGCACTGTTGGACAATAGTGGAGGGTACGGTCTAGCGTCGTTTTCGACCGATGATGATTATTGGCGTCTCTTTAACCAGGTAACTTATAGCTCCAACAATGAGGTTATGCTCTGGCGCGCGTTTAATTTGAGCCTAAACTTAGGGCATCGCTGGCACCGCTATACCCCAAGTGGTGGAGGGAGAGGTGTAACCAAAGATTTAGTAGATGCCTATTTGTGCATAGATGGAAAGCCTATCGGGTCAAGTGATCTCTACCAAGGTGATGCAACCTTGCACGATGTCGTTGCCAATAGGGACCCCCGTTTAAAACAAACAATCTATGTGCCGGATGGCAGCCATATCATCACAGATAACCGCCCAGGTGGACAACCCGTTGTTGTCTTCGAATACCCCACGTTTGATGTTGCTAACGAAAACAAATCGTTAACCGGTTATCAAGTGTACAAAGGCCATAATCCAGATTATAATCAACAACAGGATTTGGGTACTACCGGACAAATCATTTTTCGTTTTGCTGAGGCCGTTCTTATCTATGCTGAAGCTAAGGCCGAACTCGGGCAATTTACACAGGCAGATGCTGATCGAAGTATTAATTTGCTGAGACGGCGCGTTGGTATGGTCGATTTATCCGTTGCCAACATTGAACGCGATCCTAATTGGGAATTCGATGACATCAGTCCGCTGCTCAACGAGATTCGCCGGGAAAGACGTGTAGAACTTGCCTGCGAAGGGTATCGCTCGGATGATTTATTCAGGTGGGCCGCTATTGATGAGAAAATCAGTGGCTGGAAGCCCAAAGGAGCCAAAAGAGCACAATGGGAAGTAGCAGGGGTGCCTGAAAATATCGCTACGGCTGTAAAGAGTTTTCCTGTAGACGCGGATGGATATATCGAATATTATCAGCAAGTAGGTGCCTTAAATGCGGGGTATCAGTTTAAGCTTGATAGAGATTATTTATCACCCATTCCGCTTGATCAGATCAGTTTAAATCCAAAAATTAAGCAGAATCCCGGGTGGTAATTTTGATTGGTTGGTGGCAAGCTGTTCGAGAGAACGGCTTGCTTTTTTCTTTACATTCGATATTTATCAGGTAGTATTAGGTCAAGCTACCATCAATTGTCAAATACTAAAACAAAAAACATGCAACTAAGAGAATTGATTAAAAATGGCTTAGCAAGCGTTTTGTTAGGTTTTGGAATCGTTGTTTCCATGAAAAGTGCTAATGCTCAGCTTTCTGCGTCTATGGTAGATCCTTTGGAGAAAATATTTCCCGAGACGGTCCTCCCTTATGACAGCTTCCATGAGATTGATGTAGCTAAAGGCGAAGTGGCGAGTGCTCAGTTAGTCCTTCGGAGTGGCGAAAACTTGGATCAAGTGGAGCTATCTGTGGACGCACCTGGTTTACCGAATGAAGGAATAACTTGCGGTGCGATTGGCTTTGTACGAGCGGGGCGCCAATACACCGATCCGGCGGTGGACAGACTCGTTTCGAATACAGGTTTTTATCCCGATCCCATATTGGATGATAAACCATTGAGTCTTCAGGCAGGATTAGCCCAGGCTTTTTATATAAGCATACCGATTTCTGCGGAAACGAAAGCAGGGACATATCCGGTAAAAGTGGACATTAGAACAAAGGATATGCAAATACGAAAAGAGTTTGCTATTCATGTGCACAATGTTCGTTTGGCGAAACAAGAGTTATGGGTAACCAACTGGTATAGTTTAGCGCCCGAACGCTTGGCTCTATTGAATAAAGGGGAACAAGTAAAATCCTTTGGCCCGGTATACTGGCGTTTAATAGAAACTTTGGCAAATAAAATGGCTGCTTATGGACAAAATACAGCGCTTATTTCACCGCTGGATTTAGCTATTTACAAAATGGAAGGGGAACATTTAAGCATTGATTTTTCAAGATTTGACCAAACGGTAGATATTTTTCGCAAAGCGGGTGTCTTAGGGAGAATTGAGGGTGGCCATATTGGTCAACGGGCGGGCAATTGGAGTAGTCCCTTTATTGTAAGGGTTCCTGAGCCTCTGGCCGATTCTACTCGCTTCAGGCAGTTGCCAATCGAAGACCCAAGAGCGAAGAACTTCTATGCCCGGTTCTTTAAAGCACTTCTCGCCCACTTAGAAGAAAAGGGATGGTTAAGCGATTATTATCAACACATTGCCGACGAACCTACTGGTGACAACAAAGAATCCTATATTGCCATAGCAAGCTATGTTAAATCCATCGCACCGCAAATCAAAATTATGGAGGCCTGTCATAGCAAAGATCTAGCAGAAACAATTGATTTATGGGTTCCTCAACTTGATTTTTTAAATAAAGATTTCACGTTCTATCAAGACCGTAAAAAGGCAGGCGATGAAGTGTGGTTCTATACCTGTCTGTCCCCTAGAGGCAATTATGCCAATCGGTTTATCGATCTTCCACTTATAAAAACCCGATTGATCCACTGGATAAATTATAAATATCAGATTGATGGTTATCTACATTGGGGTTTTAATTACTGGAACCAAGATCCTTATGAGGAAACAACCGGCATCAATAGCGAAGGAGGGAATATTTTGCCAACAGGAGATTCCTGGATCGTTTATCCGGGTTATCAAAAATTGTATAGTTCAATACGTTTAGAAGCCATGCGAGATGGTATTAACGATTACACACTCTTGCAAATGCTGACAAAGAAGAACCCTGATTTAGCGAAGAAGATCATTGATAATATGGTGTTTAGATTTGATTGGTATGATACGAGTATCAAAAATTTTAGAGCGAGCAGGAAGGCCATGTTAAAAGCTCTATCAGAATAAATTATGGCAATATAATAAGGGCTTGGCTACTTTCTATACTGCCAAGCTTTTATTTAAAGAAAAAAACTTACGAATTATCGCGAATCTCGTTTACCTAAAGCCTAAACAAAGACCTAGTGGAACAGTAGACATCTCGTTCAGAATGCGATAGAATTGAAAGTAATAAGGTTCATTTGCTTTTTCCTAACTGCTTTAGTTAATTATTCTGTGTCCTTCAACACCTAAGTCGACTTCCAAGCTACAGTGGATTTTAGAATGCGAGCAAAGACGATTTATATGACATCTTTGTTATGTTAAAATGATACAATAAAATGCCAATTTTATATAGGTTAAATATTTGTTTAACACCTAACTTGCCCGCATTAAAGCTAACCGCAAGCAGGCAGTAAATGGCTTGCTTCTCTTATAAGATTAATAATTTATGATAAATTATCTTAGGATAGGAGTTATGTCCTCCTTTTTATGTGTATCCCGAAGTATGCTGGTTTGTTTGATACTGCTGCTGCTCATTTTTCAAGCAAGTGCGTTCGAGGTTAAAGGGAATCTTTTGCTGCAGCAGGCAAAGTTTACAGGTACTGTAAAAGATGCAAAAGGCACACCGATTGTTGGTGCAAGTGTGTCCGTTAAAGGTACAAAAGTTGGAACATCTACCGATACAGATGGTCGATTTGCTATCAGCCTGCCAGCTGGAGGTCACCTCATTCTGGTTATTAATCACCTGGGACATGTAACAAGAGAAATACCACTTAGCGCCGGTCAGTCTAGTATCCAAGTCACCTTGCAAGATAGTGAGAAAGCGCTGGACGAGGTGGTTGTAATTGGTTATGGCGAAGTTAAAAAGCGTGATTTAACCGGATCGGTTGTTTCCGTAAAGGGAGAAGACTTGACCAAGGTGCCTGTAACGAGCCCCGCGGAAGCCTTGCAAGGCCGCGTACCTGGGGCGGACATTACGCGCAATAACGGCTATGCCGGCCAAGGGGCATCGATTCAGTTGCGTGGTAACCGATCGATCGCAAACCCTGAAAGTTCTAACAATGTACTTTACATTGTTGATGGTATACAAGGTGTCGCAGCACAGGATGTTGATCCTAATGACATCCAGTCAATAGAAGTACTAAAAGATGCATCTTCAACGGCGATTTATGGGTCGAGGGGGGCAAATGGCGTAATCTTGATTACGACAAAGAGAGGAGCCAACGAAAAACCGAGACTAAATTACAATGCCTATGCCGGTGTCTCGAAAGTAGCGGGTTACGGTGAGTTTATGACCGGGCAGGAATATGTTGATTTCCGGCGTGAAGCTTACCGTGCTGTTGGAACGTGGAATTCGCCCGCGGATGACAATAAAATTTTGAATCCACTTCAATTGAAAGCTTTTCAAAACGGACAATTCACCAATTGGAGTGACCTTTTACTGCACAATGGTTTCCAACAAAATCATCAACTCAGTGTGAGTGGTGGAGGGAAAAATACCAAAGTGTATTTTTCCGGTGCTTATTTTCAGGAAAAGGGTTTGCTAAAAATGGACGAATATAAACGTTATTCCGGGAGATTGAATATCGATCAAACGATTAACAGCTGGATGAACGTCGGCTTGCAATCGCAATTTGCTTACATTGACAATGATATCCGTCGTGATCCGCTTAACCAGGCGTCCAAAATAGCACCGTTGGGACTTCCTTACGATGAAAATGGTGAATTCAACTTGTTCCCCTTACAGGGAACGTTAATCAATCCTTTAGCAGATGAACAGCCTGACGCCTATAAACGGAACACCAAATCCAATCGAGCTACTGTTTCCGGTTACATTGAGTTGAAGCCGATTAAAGATTTGTCGATTAAGTCAACCTTTGGTGCGATCTTTTCCACCTCGGAAGCAGGTAATTTCTACTCAAAAAATACCATCGATGGAAAAGGTTCCCGTTCGCAAGCCTCCATTACCAATAACCAAGATCGAAACATTAGCTGGGAAAACGTTATTACCTACAATAAGCGATTCGCAGACCACTCTTTGCAATTAACAGGTGTAACAAGTTACCTTTCGTGGACTAATACCAATAGTTATGCAGGCGGTAATAACCAACTATTTCCTTCGCAATACTATTATAATATAGGTGGAGCAAACCAAAACCCTTTCTATGGAAGTGGTTATGTGGAAAGCAAACTATTATCATTTAGCGGTCGGATTAACTATAGTTATAAAGGGAAATATCTGTTAACGCTAACCGGGCGAAATGATGGATCATCCAAATTAGCAGCCGGTCACAAATGGGCTTTCTTTCCGTCGGCCGCTGCAGCATGGCGTATCGTGGATGAAGATTTTATGAAAAATCAGCAGGTATTCAGCGATTTGAAGCTTCGAGTTAGTTATGGTGTGTCAGGTAATGATGTAATCAGTCCTTATGCTACGCAGAATTCCGTGGTAGTGCAGAACTTTTCTTTTAACGATGCCAATGCTGCCAATGCCTATGTCATTAATGGACTTATCGGTAACAATACCTTAAAATGGGAACTAACAAAAACGATGAATATCGGGGTAGATTTTGGTCTTTTTAACAATATAGTGACAGGTAGTGCTGATTACTACCACGCGAAAACCGACGATCTGATCTTCCCTTACACCTTGCCGCTTTCTACCGGCGTCACCACCGTGAATAGGAATATAGGAAAAACACAAAATAAAGGGATTGAATTAAGTCTCACTTCCCATAACATCCAAAAGAACTCATTCTCCTGGAATACTAACTTAACCTTTGCACGTAATAATGAAAAAATTGTTGCTTTACCGAACGGCAATGTGATTGCAGATGACTATCGCGAATCCCTGATCGTAGGTCAACCGGCTCAGATTTATTATGACTATAAAAAAATAGGCATTTGGCAATTAGGAGAAGAAGAACAGGCCGCCCAATATGGTGCCGAACCGGGTGATATCAAAATCGCGGACCTGAATAACGATGGGAAAATCGATGCCTTTGATCGTACGATTATAGGCCAGCGCGTACCAAAATGGACAGCCGGCTTAAGTAATGATTTGCGATTTAAGGGATTTGATTTGAATATTCTGTTGGTAGCACGGGTTGGCCAATGGATCAGTTCCGATTACTATGCCAAGTATAAAAGAAATGGCTTAGAAAACGGCGCACGCATCGACTACTGGACACCTGAAAATCCAACGAATGAGTATCCAAGGCCGAATGCCAATAAAAACTCCAATTACGTAACTACGCTTACCGAGCGACAAGCATCTTATGTAAAAATCAGAAATATCACATTGGGTTATAATTTTCCCTCAGCCCTTATAAGCAAATGGAAGTTACAAAGCCTTCGGATATATGCTTCGGGTAAAAATTTGCACACTTTCAGTAGCTTGAAGGATTTTGACCCTGAAGGCGAGGGTGTTATAGATCAACCCTTAAATCGTCTGTTCGTTTTCGGTCTTAATGTTGGATTTTAATGAGCGCATTGCGCAACAAAAATTATGAAGAATTATCTTGAAATTGCAATCGGAAAACCTAAAGGCCTATGTGCGCTTTTTCTTTCCTTCTTATTGGGATCTTGCTCTCTGGATGAATATAATCCGGGCGGAGCTACCGTCGAAAGTTTATTCAATACGCCGGAAGGGATTGAAGCAGCGGCCAATGGTACCTATACTTACAACCAAAAAATATATGGAAAAGAACAAGGTTATGCCTTGCTCGAAATGGGGACGGATATTTGGACAGGAGGGGCTAATAGTGGCAATTCCGGAACAAATGGTGTTTATCCCCAGCCTCCTTTAATGAACTATCAAGGCTTGATTTCCGACAATGTATGGGTGAAGTCCAACCTTTGGCAACCTTGTTATGCCGGTATCAATTTAGCCAATACCGCATTGAAATATCTTCCGGAAGCGGGGGTGGAAGCTGCTAAGGCTCCGGTCTTAGAAGCAGAGTTGCGTTTTATGCGCGCTTGGTATTATTGGCATTTGGTAGAATCATTTGGCGACATTCCCTTTACGTTGGAACCGACTGAAAGTATTGTTACGGTCGCCAATCGCACGCCGGTCGATCAGGTCTATGAGCAGATTTTTATGGATCTACAATTCGCGGTGGAGCATGCACCGCTAAGCAATACCGATTATGGGAAAATTACCAAGCCTATTGCTGAAGCGTTTATTGCGCGTGTTTATTTGGCTAGAGGTCGTTATCAAGAAGCCTTAGATCATGCCCAACATGTGATTAACGACTATGGCTTTAGTCTGATGCCGAATTACGCTGACCTTTGGAAAATGGATAATGAGAAAAATCAGGAAGTTATCTGGGGGTTGAACTATTCAACCAATTTGGAGTTCAATGAAGGAAGTAATGTGGGACATTCGATGTATTTGATGGAATATGATACACAGCCGGGAATGCTACGAGATGTCAACAATGGTTATCCAAATGCGCGCTATATGCCCACCAAATTTTTGTTGAATTTATTTGATGAGCGTATAGATGCCCGTTACGAGGCGTCCTTTAAAACTACTTGGTTTTGCAATGAAACGGATGCCGGAAAGAGACCGCAAGGTATGAACCTCGGTGATACGGCTATTTTTTGCAGTAAATATGTGATTTCATCAGATGCTCGTGCAGGCAAAGCTTATAAAATTTATGATATCAACGATGTTTATCGGGAGAACGGTATACCGGCAGATCGCTTTCATTATATTTCCTTGAAAAAGTTTGAAGATCCTACCAGGGCGTCTGCGAACGAAACAGAAAGTGCCAGAGACGTTTTCATCATTAGACTGGCAGAAATGTATATGATTGCTGCCGAGGCCGAATTACAGTTGGGTAATCAGGCGGAGGCAGCGAACTATATTAATATTGTCAGACAACGTGCAGCGTTGAATAAACAAAACTCCCAAGAAATGACGGTAGTCGCGTCAGCAGTGACGCTCGACTTTATTTTAGATGAACGAGCGAGGGAGTTTGCGGGTGAACAGCTGCGTTGGTTTGATTTAAAACGAACCAATAAATTAATCGAGCGGGTACAAGCCCACAATCCCGATGCGGCACCCCATATTAAAGCGTTCCATAAAATACGGCCGATTCCACAAAGTGAGCTGGATGCAGTCACTAATAAAGATCAATTCAGGCAAAATCCAGGCTACTAAAGGAGCTTAGGCCTTGTGCGAATAGAAAATAGGTTCATATAGAAACAGCTCTCCATTGGAGAGCTGTTTCTATCTAAATATAACGACAATGCATCGTTGTTAATTTCACGGTCGAGGTACCATATTCAATTCTAACGTGCCACCCTTAATAAGTGCTTCAAAAGGAAGTTGAAGGGTCTCCAAGACTTTTCCATTCAGCTTAGCAGACTTCGTATAGCAGGGTCCATTTTTACTTCGTTTAGTCTTTATCGTAAATTTCCTTGATCGTTCAGCAAGTGGCAGATTGATGACTACCTCATCAAATAAGGGCGTACCGATCTGTAAAGAGGGGTTGGGAGCTGTTAATCCGGCGACATCGAATAATCCCATACCGGCCAAAACATACCAAGCACCCAACTGCCCTTGATCTTCGTCTTGGCCATAACCATAACCATGTATACCGCCAGTACCATAAAATTCATCACAAATAGCATGCACCCACTTTTGCGTTAGGTCGGGCCGACCGGAAGCGTGAAAAAGCCAAGCGACATGAAGGTTAGGTTGGTTTCCATGGTTGTACAGACCCTGTATACCGGCAAAAGCATCGATTTCTTTACCGCCGCCAAAGACATTTTTTTGCGATTCACGGAAAATACTGTCTAAACGATCATTAAAGGTTTTCTCACCGATAAGATCCACCAGCCCTTTAGGGTTGTGAGGTACGTAAAAGGTGTACTGCCAGGCATTTCCCTCCTGAAAGCCGCGCCACGGAGCAAATGGGTCAAAATCCTGTAAGAAATTGCCCTCCTCATCCTTCGGTCTGATAAATTTTGTGCTTGGATCATACAGCGTTTCCCAGGCATTAGCCAAATGCGAGAACCTTTTGAAATCCGCCTTTTTACCTAAAGATTTAGCGAATTGAGCTGCGGCAAAACTTGAAAAAGCATACTCAAGCGTATGAGAAGCACCAAAAGGTGAACCATGTAGATTCAATTCAGGCTTCCCGGTGTCATCCGCGATATAAGGAGAGAAGCCCTTTTCTACAAAGACGCCGACATCCAGCTTTCCGGCACCTGGGATCCGCTTTTCACTTTCCAACTCATTTTTCCGCACGGCCTCATAAGCAAGCGCTACATCGTAGTTCCGCAAACCAACGTTATAGGCAGCGGCAATAGCCAATCCGGTGAAATTAGTCCCTACACCTGAAACAAACTTGCTGGTGGCAATCCCGTCGCCCAGCCAACCGGCATCTTTATATACGAGCAACTGACTTTGAATCCAATCTTCATAGTACTCGGGATAGGCAATTGACCATAACTGTGTCAGATTCCAAAAAGCCCCCCATATCGCGTCGGTGTTATAATGTGCATGTATCGGCTTTCCTACCTCATCTAGCGGAATCCTGCCAACACTGCCGTCATTTTTAGGATAAGCCCCATTAACATCGCTTGCTAACCCCCTGCCCAAAAGCGCATGATACAGGCCGGTATAGAATTTTACCTTATCCGCCTCTTTGCCTCCATTTACATGAATTCTGCCAAGGTACTGATTCCAACGTTGATATGCACGTTGTTTGGCATCCTCAAACGAAAGATTGGAAGCCTCAGCGATTAAATTCTCCCGGGCATTTTCCACGGAGGTGTAGGAAAGTCCTACTTTAATGTTGACTTGCTCGCCTTCCCGTGTGCCAAAGCGTAGGTAGGCACCCACGCCTTTACCCTGTGCTTTCTGCTGTCCTTGATAGCATAGGCTGTCGGTGAAAGTGCCGAAGGAAGTGGGCCTTTTATCCAGTTCAGCGTAGAAATAGAGGGTTACATTCGCGTTCGGCTGATACTTCTGCACGTAAGCCGGCTTCGTAACCACGTAACCTTTAACCACTTGACCTTCATAATGGACAGAGGCATCCACCACGGGCCCGCTTTCGCCCATTTGATGACCAATATCGAAAATTATGTTCGCCGAATCTGTTGCGGGAAAGGTATAACGATGAAAACCAACCCGCTCGGTTGCCGTTAATTCTGCCGTAACTTTATAATCTTTTAAATAGACACGATAGTATCCCGCCGTAGCATATTCGTCTTTTTTGTCGAAACGCGATCGATAGCCGCTTTCAACCTCTTCTAATTTACCGGGGCGCGTTTGTAAGGTGCCTACTGTAGGCGCAAAAACAACACCGCCGATTTGAAACTCGTGAAAATTAGGAAAGCCCTCGATTGATTGATGCCGCTCGTCGTAACCAACTGCTTCCCAGCCTGATGGATTGCCATAACTTCCATTGGTGCTAGGAGCTAACTTGGCCATACCAAAAGGTACCGCGGCAGGTGTATAAAAGAAATAACGGCTGTGAGCAGTACCGATGTTGGGATTGACATAGTGGGTAAGATCTTCTACCTCTTGGGCCTTTAAAATTGTAATCCAATTAAGGAAGATAATGAATAGATAGCATAGATTTTTTACATTCTTCATAATTAAGCTTAAATAGATCTAAGCGATTTTTTACGATCAACTTCTTATTGTACAAATTCTTTATGTGTGTACATACTATGCAAATATAGTAATATCTTCTTATGTGTCAAGTGGCATGCAAATGAAGGGAGGCGTCAGCTTACTCTTTGTTTCCTTTAAAATCTAGCTTGTATGAACAAACTTTTTAAATTCGAAGTCTTCATTAGTAAATCGTGAGTGAGCGATGTACCTATGACAGAAGAATACCGTTTTTTTTAATTTAAAATAAAGGAAGACAGGGTTTTATATCAATCACGTCGACTTTCTACCGTGAAGGTAAAACTATCGGCGCGGTAATAACCTAAATTGTATTCGATTGGGCGGCCCGCTCGGTCGAATACAAATCGTTTTCGGAATAAGATAGGATCGCCCTGATTAATCTCTAATTTGTCCGCAACAAATTTATTGGCCGCTTTTGCATTGATTTCTTCTTGCGATAGGTCCGCTACGATATGATAATCCTGCTCAAGTATTTCGTAGAGGGGACGTTTAAAGTCCTCATCACCCGTGAGTCCTACGCGCGGATGGAAATAAGAAATAAAGTAGACAAAAGGATCATCTTTTTTTCCCCGTAAACGCTCCAGTTTCAATACTTTTCGATCTTCTTTTAATTCAAAGAAATCGGCAACATGCGGTTCGGGTAATACCCAGCTCACGTGCAATTCAAAGTTCTTGACTTCAATGCCTCGGTTCTTCATCTCCTGGGAGAAGCTCAGCCAGTTTTTCGATTTTGAGCTGAATTTGGTAGAAGCCACTTTCGTACCGACACCCTTCTTGCGGATCAATAACTCTTCGTAGACTAGCTTATTAATGGCCAAACGCAAGGTTGTACGCGAAATGGCCAATCGTTTGGCCAATTCTACCTCGTTGGGAAGCAATTTGCCCTGCTGGTATTCCGGCGATTTAATCAGTTCTCGCAAGAGCATTTCGGCCTGTATATGCAAAGGAACCGCACTTTTATGATCTATCTGAAGTTTCATTTTCTCCATTTGGTAGGCTAAAATAAGATTATTTGCAGAATTAAAAAAATAGGCATATGTTTGTATGTGTGTACATATTAGATGTATGTACTCTCAAACCAAAAAGAATTATGAGGATATACCTGCTTTTTATTATTGTAGTTGTTTCACTTGGAGGCTTCCTGTTTGGTTTCGATATGGCCGTGGTTTCGGGCATTATCCCGCTGATTAAGACAGATTTTGCACTCAGCGCTTCTCAGGAGGGATTGTTTGTGTCATCTGCGCTAATCGGTTGTATTGTAGGTGTCGCCTTTGCCGGTAAATTGAGCGACCGTTACGGTAGGAAGTCGCTTTTGATCGCGGCGGCAGCACTTTTTTTTCTGTCGGCAATAGGGTGTAGTTTGAGCCCTGATTTCTTTACCTTGTTAGTAGCGCGGTGCTTGAGCGGTGTCGGCGTGGGAGTTGCTTCCATTGTGGTACCACTGTATATCGCTGAGGTATCACCTGCTTCTTTGCGCGGTCGTATGGTCACTTGCTATCAGTTGGCGGTTACCATTGGCATTTTAATAGCTTATCTCAGTAATGCGGCAGTGCTCCAGTACAATTGGCAGTGGACTGATGGCTCGCACTGGCGCATGATGTTTCTTATGGGGGCTATACCGGCCCTGCTGTTCTGGTTTGGACTTTATCGTATTCCTGAAAGTCCGAGATGGTTGATGCAAAAGGGGAGGGACGACCGAGCGGCGGAGGTGATGCGACGTCTACAGTTAACTGAAGTGATCAGTACTGCATCATCGCCCGAGCGGATGATTAAGGTGTCTCTTTGGAAGCCTGTGTACCGTCAGGCCCTTCTGCTCGGCTTGTTATTACCCCTATTTTCACAATTGAGCGGTATTAATGCCATCATCTATTTCGGCCCGACGATCTTAGTGCAATCCGGACTTTCCTTAAGCGGATCCTTGCAAACGCAAATCTATTTTGGCTTAGCTAATGTCATTTTTACAGGAATCGCTATTTGGAAAGTAGATAGCTGGGGGAGACGTCCACTTTATCTCGTCGGTTCTGCCGGTGCTACAATTTGCTTGCTATTAACAGCTTGGTTCTTAAATGTTAACATGGAAAACTATGGATGGTTGCTGGCACTTCCCATTCTTGGCTTTCTACTTTTTTTTGCGTTTTCCATCGGGCCACTCAAGTTCGTCGTAGCCTCCGAAATATTTCCAAGTGCTATCCGTGCAAAGGCGATGGCCTTAAGCGTGTTGGTGATGTGGATCGCAGACGCCATCGTTGGTCAATTAACACCCATTATGCTCGACAGTTGGGGAGCTGCTTGGACCTTCCGCTTTTTTGCGGTCTGCTGCGCAATCGCCTTTTTCGCGGTGTACTATCTTTTACCGGAAACCAAAGGAAAAACGCTGGAAACCATCGAAACCTATTGGCAGGAGAAATTCAATCAAAACAGACGCGGGGAAAATAACAATAAATAATAACGTCTACTTATAAACTAACCTTTATTAAAACTTAAATGAGATGAAAGAAACAAAAATGTACAAACGCTGGAAGTTTTACTTCCTGGGATTATTAATCCTGTTAGCAACTCAATCGAATGCCATTGCAAAGCAAGGCATTCCAATTTCCGGGCGCGTGTTCGAGGGCACGGGGACCGATATGGCTTTGGCCGGCGCCAGTGTCAGTGAAAAAGGAACGGCAAATGGTACCATTACCGATGCTCAAGGACGATTTCAACTAACGGTAGCAAGCGAACGAGCTGTGCTGGTATTCAGTTACATCGGTATGCAACCGCAAGAAATTACGGTGGGTAAGCAACGTACCTTTAACATGAATCTTCAATCGGATGATGAAGCCTTAGAGGAGGTCGTCGTTACGGGTTACGGCACCCAGCGTAAATCTGACCTCACGGGGTCTGTTGCTGTTGTCTCCTCAAAAGAATTACTAAATGTTCCTGCCAACAATATGCTACAAGGCTTAAAAGGTAAAGTATCAGGTGTAAATGTATTTCTAAACTCAGGTTCGCCGACGGGCAGTCCTCGGGTACTGATCAGAGGCTTAGGTACGATTAATTCTTCGTCGAACCCACTTTATGTGGTAGACGGCGTGGTAATGGAGAACATTCAATTCCTTAATCCAAATGACATTGAGCGCATGGAAGTCTTGAAAGATGCTTCATCAACTGCGATCTATGGTGCCCGGGGTGCTAATGGGGTCATTCTTGTGACCACCAAGCGTGGTGCACCAACCGAAGGTCTTGTCATTGGTTACGATGGCTTTGTAAGTATGGGGGTATTGCCTAAAAAATTGGAGGTGCTGAATTCGGCGGAATTTTTGGAGGTAATTGAGCGAGGTTTTCAAAATTATAGTAAATATAATCCGAGCGGTACACCACCTGTCTTTACTAAATCAGATCCACGGCTCTTCGATGCACAGGGAAATCCCCTGTATGATACCGATTGGCAAGAAGAGGCTACGCGAACCGCCGTATCGCATAACCATCAATTATCGGTACTGGGAAAATCAGAAAAATCTTCCTTCGGTGCTTTTATGAATTACAATAAAACGGAGGGCATTATGCTTAATAACTGGTTAGAACGTATTAACGGTAAACTTGCTTATGATGCCAATCCAAAGAAATGGTTGTCGTTGGGAACCAATATACTCGTGAATTATAACCGCGGGAATGAATTTGAAGAGGAGGGAGGCCACCAAATGCCCAGAAGGTCGATGTTGGAAATGCCTCCGATTTTTCCGGTGAAATTTCCTGACGGTACTTGGGCGCACAGTGGAATGATCAGTGATGCGTATTCGCTGGAAGCCATCCCTAATCCGGTACATGTGCTAACAACCCAAGATCGTTTTCGGAAGCGGACACAGATATTCGGAAACACCTACGCAACCTTTCACATCCTGCCCGGACTTGACTTACGCACACAATTTGGTTTCGATAAGCAAGATAACCTCATTCAGAATTACGATCCGACAGATTTAATCAACATTTCTGCACCGCTTGGTTATGCCTATATTGAGAATCAACATTCGTTCTACTGGCAGGAAGAAACCTATTTAAATTACAATAAAGAGCTTGGCGATCATCGTATCAACGGTGTCCTGGGACTGAGTTGGCAAGAACGAACTGCCGAAACCGATGCGATCTCAGCAAGAGGCTTTTCTGATAATTTCTTCCGTTTCAATAGCATCCAGGCCGCCAGTCAGCCCGGCGCACCAACCTCATCCTATGATCGTTGGTCAATGAATTCCTATTTTTTGCGCGGAAGCTACAGCTATAAAAGTAAATACCTGCTGACCTTTACAGGACGGGTCGACGGTTCCTCACGCTTCGGCGCAAACAATAAATACGGTATTTTTCCATCCGTGGGTTTGGGTTGGGTGTTATCTCAAGAACGTTTTTTAGCGGATTTGGAGGCTATCGATGAACTAAAATTGCGTTCGAGTTATGGTATAACAGGCAATACAGAGATTCCAACTTACCAATCCTTAGGTACCATATCTTCAGAAACAACGCTGATCAATGGTACACGCGTTTCCCAGAGTTATATCAACCGTTTGCCGAATCCGAATTTGGAATGGGAGAAAACAAAACAGTTTGATATTGGGATGGATTTATCGCTATTTAATCGTCGCTTAAGTTTCGGTTTCGATTATTACCATAAGCTCACAACCGATCTATTGCTGGATCGCCCCGTTCCAACTTCTACCGGCTTTGCTGCCGTTCGGGATAATATTGGCTCTGTATCGAATAGAGGTGTTGAAGTGTTGATCAGCGGTAGCCCGGTGAAATCCACTGATTTCAGTTGGGAAACAACGCTTAACTTCAATTATAATAAAAATAAGATCGAAGCCTTAGGAGCGAATGATGAAGATATCTTCCCCGGGCCAAACTGGGTGTCGGGCAGCCAAACCATTCTCCGGGTTGGTGAAAGTCTGAGCTCTTTTTGGGGTTACCGACGACTGGGAACTTGGGGTACGGATGAAGCCGCTGAAGCCGCTAAAGTGGGCGCCATTCCCGGTGAAGCGAAGCGAAGCAGCGAGCGTACCATTATTGGTAAAGGATTACCTGATTGGACCGGTAGTTTTATCAACAACTTCCGCTATAAAAACTTTGATTTAAATGTTGATTTACAATTTGTAATGGGCGTAGATATCCTCCAACAGTTCTTCCACTCGATGGAAGATCGTACCGGTTATTCCAATGGCTTTAGATGGACATTGACGGAAAGCTGGACAGAGGAGAATCAAAATACCATGATTCAACAAATTCGTAACGGCCCATATTCCGGACAGAATAGTGAAGTTGACGATCATTGGGTGGCTAATGGCTCTTACCTTCGGGTTAACGCCATCAGTTTGGGCTACAATTTTGGCAACACACAATTGAGCAAAATTGGCCTGAAGAACTGGCGGATTTATGCAAGCGTCCAAAATGCCTTCTTAATCAAATCCGACAGCTTTAAAGGTTACGATCCGGAAGCTACTTCCTGGGGGACGAATCAATGGGGACAGAATATATACTTTCACCAGTATCCGCGCCCTCGGACGTTCACTTTAGGCACTAGTTTTCAATTTTAAGTAAGGCGATATGAATCCATTGAAAATCTTAAAAGTTGATCAAATGAAACCAATTATCATTATATATTTAATTGCAGTAGCTGTCATTTTCAGCTCATGTGAAAAGTTTCTGGAAGAGGAACCTAAAGATGAAATAGCCGGCAGTCAATATTTTACACAGCCGGAGCATGCCATCAATGCCGTTAACGGATTGTACAGAACGGGTGCGCCACAGCTTTACGATGGGTCGGGTACGCATTATTCCGGTGCGAAAATGTTCTTCGGCCCGTATTTAACCGGGTATATCGACAATGAATTTAAGGGGCAGGAGGTGCATGTACAGCATGCCCAAAACATGACCTTCAATGCAACCAATCTGTCTACCTATTTTCAGGATATTTGGAGCATCTTGTATAGGGGTATTGCCCGTGCCAATAATGCTATTAAATACATTCCTGCAACACCCGGTTTGTCAGATACGCAGCGTAATCAGCTGTTGGCAGAAGCGCGTTATTTTCGGGCGATGGGTTATTTTCAACTCGCTCGACTTTTTGGCGAAGTGCCGTTGATTACCGAACCTTACGAAAGCTTAGAGAATTTAAATGTTCCCAAGAGCCCTCTGGAAGAAGTGTACGCCTTGATTACCGCTGACTTGGAGTTTGCCGTGAATGAAGGAGAACTTGCGGAGACGATCATGCCAGACAACGGTGGAAGGATAACCAGGGGTACGGCTGCCACGCTTCTAGCAGATGTCTATCTTACGATGGGAGGTTACCCCCTACAAAAAGCGGAGTATGCGAAAAGTGCATCGGTTGCTAAGTCCGTTATCAGTAGTGGGGTTTACCAGCTAACTACGCACGATCGTAGCGCGGATGGTGCGGTTAATCTGAATAGTACGGCCTATAATAAACTGCGTTTGGTGGATAATAATAGTACGGAATACATTTACTATTATGAGTTCGCGGTAGGTATTTCTACTTCCACTCACGTACACTGGGCTTTCCCGGCTACAGCGGCATCCTCTACGGTCTTTGCGATTACCAATAACGCTTATGGACCTTCAACCAGATTTTTACAAGGTTATAACCGTACGGATGACCTCCGTATTCAGGAAAAACAATACTTCCATTCGTCATTAACCCGATCTAATGGTACAACCCTGAATTTTGTTACGGCTCCTTATATGTGGATGGATGATGTAGCGACCTTTGAAACAGCTAGTTCGGGAAAGGACTTGCCGATTTATACCTATTCGGATGTGCTATTGGTTGCTGCCGAGGCTATCGCCCTTTCGGAAGGTGTAACGGGTGAAGCTATTGATTACCTCTTGCAGGTTAGGGCAAGAGCGCTGTGGAAATCTGATATCAATCAATTGAGACAAAGTTTAGCTGGCCTTTCGGTTGAGCAATTTGTTCAAGAGGTTTGGAAAGAGCGCTACCGCGAATTGGTATTTGAAGGCCGGCAATGGTTTGACATCCAACGCACGCGGATGTTTCCGGTACCAGTCGGAAATGGCGGCGGAGATATCCGTTTTGAACCGGTTATTGGCCATGCAAATGATAAAGGCGCAATTATACAAGAAAAGAATTTGTTATTACCAATCCCAACGGATGAACTGCAAAGGAATCCTAGTTTAACGCAAAACCCTGGCTACTAACATGAATAGAAAATAATGTGCTGATTACTTAAAATTCGACTAAGGATAAAAGAAGATACGAAAAAGAAAGATTAATATTATGGAACAACAACAAAAGGAAATGGAATTAGCCAATGGAAAAGTAAACCTGAATTATGAAATATGCCCGACTTATCCGGTGCAAGGCGAAATTTTTAAAGGCTTTGAGGCGTTGGTTACCAATATTTTAGGCGATTTACCTCTTTGTTTACTTGATGGTTATATTGGTGTCGATTGGCATACCGTGGTGAGCAATTTGGAAGCATCGTTTAAAAGCCTTGGTAAAGAAGTACGATTCGTGTCGGTTGATCAAGCTTTATTGCCAACATCGAGCATTGAAACCATGGTACAGCCTTTTCTTGGAGGTGACGATCCGATCTTTGGAACGAAAACGTCCTTATCCTTAGTCGATTTTTTTGATGGAGACCGACTTAAAAGTTTGATTTACAATGGCAGCGCAGAGAAAATAGTAGTATATGGCTGCGGCGCTGCACTTTGTAGTTCAACGGCACCGATAGTCTATATCGATCTTCCTAAAAACATCATCCAAAAGCGTATGCGTGCCGGTTTGGTACGCAATCTGGGTGCGCAACGACTGCAAGATAACAAACAAACCTACAAACGTTTTTATTTTGTTGATTGGGTTGTCCTGAATAAACATAAAAAGGCGCTACTGCCTCACATCAGTATCATAGCAGATCAGCAAGAATCGGATACAATCTCTTGGATGTATGGCGACGCCCTTCGGAAGACCCTTAAGCAGATGTCACAATCTTTTTTTAGGGTCAGACCTTGGTTCGAACCCGGTGTGTGGGGAGGACAATGGTTAAAAAATCATTTACCTGGTCTAGACCAGGAAGTTCCTAATTATGCTTGGTCTTTTGAGATGATTGTCCCCGAAAACGGCCTGGTGCTAACAGACGGAGGAAACCAGCTAGAGATTTCCTTCGATCAACTGATGTATCAGGAAAGCGAAAATGTATTAGGAAGAGCACATCGACGTTTTGGTGACGAGTTTCCTATTCGCTTCGACTTTCTGGATACCTATGAGGGGGGAAATCTATCCATTCAGTGCCATCCAAGAACCGCTTACATTCGAGAAAATTTTGGCGAAAGTTTTACACAAGATGAAACTTATTATATTGTTGATTGTGAGGAAGACGCGAAGGTTTATCTTGGCTTTCAGGACAACATCGAACCCAAACGTTTCAAACAGGCACTGGAGCAAAGTTTCGAGAAAAATGAAGCCTTGAATATTGAAGATTACGTGCAGAAATTTCCTGCTGAAAAGCATGGATTATACCTGATTCCGAACGGGACAGTCCATGCTTCCGGTAAGAATAACCTGGTACTGGAAATCAGCGCGACACCTTATATTTTTACTTTCAAGATGTACGATTGGGTTCGTCCGGATTTAGAAGGAAATCCACGACCTTTAAATATTGATCGGGCTTTTGATAACTTAGATTTCTCACGGAAGGGGCAGGCTGTTATAGATACACTGATCTCAAAACCGGTACAACAGGTGCTCGATGAACAGAGCAGCGTGATTCACTTGCCAACACATCCTGAACATTTCTACACGGTTGACCGTTACGAATTTGACGATCGTGTTAATATCTTAACGCACGGGCAATGTCATGTATTGATGTTGGTAGAAGGAGAGTCGATTGAGTTGACAACTGCTAATGGATCGAAGCATGTGTTTAACTTCGTAGAAACGTTTGCAATCCCGGCAGCAGCTCACGGTTATAGCCTTCGAAACTTGGGACAAAAGAAAGCAAAAGTGGTGGTGGCCTTCGTGAAAGATGAAGCTTGTTTAAATCAATAAAAAGAATGATGCGAATAAAAAAATACACATGGGCCTTGCTTACCGTATTGGTTTCCCTGACCGCGCGTGCTAACGAGGATTTAAAAATCTTATGGGAAATTGGTAAGTCCGATCATAGCCCACAGGGGATGGCCTTGGCACCCGATGCATATCAGCAATTTATTGCACATGATTTCGGTTTTGAAGATCGTTTTTTTCTGATCGGTTATTCAGATCCTACTAAGGAGTGGCCTTATGTACTACCGGGGCCGGCAACGAAATGGGGAGGTACCGGACCAACTGCGGGTATACGTTCGCATGTCCTAAATATTGACTTTGAGTTAGCGCATCTGCATAAAGCTGACAAGTTTTATTTCGAAGCTAATATATTGCAGACTGATCCACTCCGTGCGCCGGTATTGAAAGTTACCATCAACGGACAGGCTCATCATTTTCAACTAAAAAGCAGTAAAGGAAAGGCCGAACCCGTCGGTCCTTTTTCGAATACAGATGCTCAACGGATTGAAATATCAATACCACCTAATTTGTTAAGAAATGGTTTCAATGAGATTCAATTGACAAGCCTTCAAGGTGGTTGGCTTGTTTTCGATAATCTCTTATTGAAAGGACCCTCCACAGTTTCCTTAAAATCGACAAATGATGCCTTAATCCGAAGTGTAGAAACCGCTGACTATGAAATAGAACAAGCAAGTAAGCGTTATCAACCCTTGTTGATCGATATTTCTTCCCTAAAAGGAAGCCCCGTTCTTGAAGTCAAATTGGAGGGACAATCTATTTTTAAGCGGCAGCTTGATTCAGGACGCTACATTTTCGAAGCGCCGATGCCGGCTGTTAAGCAATCCAAAAAAAGCAAATACACGCTGTTTGTTAATGGACAGCTGAAGGAGAGCGGTGAGGTGCTCCGATCGGCGCAAAGCGAAGCTAGCCCCGCGACTTATGTCAATACCATGATGGGGGCAGCCCATTCACGATGGATGATCGCTCCGGGCCCTTGGATGCCGTTTAGCATGGTGAAGTTGAGTCCGGATAATCAGAATAGCGGCTGGCAAGCTGGATATGACCCTACCATTGAGTCGATCGGTACTTTTAGCCATATCCACGAATGGACCATGGCCGGTTTGGGGACTTTTCCGACGACAGGCCCTTTGCAGATTCGTATCGGTGACGAGCACCAGCCTGATAGTGGTTACCGATCCAGAATTGATAAGTCGACCGAAAAAGCCCCTTTAGGCTATTATCGGGTAGATTTATCCGATTATGATATTACGGCAGAATTAACCGCGGGTACGCGTAGCAGCTTGCAGCGTTATACGTACCATCGTGGAGACACTGGCCGCGTCATGGTCGATCTACAAATCCCAAGTGAATATCCTTATGAAATTGAAGAAGCAAGTTTAAAGCAAATTGCACCTAACCGCATTGTTGGATATAGTAAACAACTATCGAAAAGTGTCTGGTCAGGCGGTGTTGATCAGGCTTATACCGTATACTTTGTGATGGAGTTCGACCAGCGTATTCAACAACTGGGTTTTTGGAAGGACAATCAGGTGTTAAAACAGCCGGAACTATCCACTGGTCATGCAAAAAACGCCGGTATGTTTGTAGAGTTCGACCTAAGAAAGAAGCATACTGTACAAATCAGAACCGGTATTTCCTTTGTCGGTTTAACGCAGGCGGAGCAGAATTTGATGGAGGAAATCAGTAAACCCTTTGGCTGGTCGTTCGATAAAGCAGTAGCCAATCAGCGAGAAGTTTGGAACGAATTATTAAATCGTGTGCATATAGAATCAGACGATTTTTTTCAAAAACAACGCTTCTATACCAATATGTATCGTTCCCTAGCGAGTAGGAATACCTTTAGTGACGTAGATGGAAGCTGGGTGTCTGCAGATGAAAAGGTACGCCGTTTTAGTGATACAAGCGATCGGGCCCTAGGGTGTGACGCTTTTTGGAATACCTTCTGGAACCTTAATCAGTTCTGGAACTTGATTACGCCCGAGTGGTCAAATAAATGGGTTCGATCACAATTGGCAATGTACGATGCCAATGGCTGGTTGGCCAAAGGACCGGCGGGTATGGAATATATTCCGGTGATGGTTGCTGAACATGAGATACCACTTATTGTAGGGGCTTATCAAATGGGAATCCGTAATTATGATGTAGAAAAGGCCTTTAAAGCAGCGTATAAAATGCAGACAACCTTATCCGGACCGGTAGAAGGAGGTTATGCCGGCAATCGCGATTTGGCGACTTATCTTAAGCATCATTATGTTCCTTTCGATGAAGGACGCTTTTCCAATTCGCTGGAATATAGCTATGACGACTGGACTGTCGGTCAATTTGCTAAAGCCCTCGGTAAAGAAAAGGAATACCAAATTTTTGCCGACCGCGGGTCCTGGTGGAAAAATGCGATTGATACTACAACGGGTTATGCAAGGATGC
Source organism: Olivibacter sp. SA151 (assembly GCF_054130995.1). NCBI lineage: Bacteria > Pseudomonadati > Bacteroidota > Sphingobacteriia > Sphingobacteriales > Sphingobacteriaceae > Olivibacter > Olivibacter sp. SA151. The sequence goes on from NZ_CP096391.1 coordinate 2,574,408, forward strand.
GGGATAAGAATGGAAACTGGTTACCTGATTTTGATCCTTTCAAATCAGGAGCTAATAAGCATTACGTAGAGGGAAATGCATGGCAATTGACCTATTTTGTGCCGCAGGACGTAACAGGTTTAGCACAAAAAATTGGTGAAGAAACTTTTGTCAAACGATTGGAATGGGGCTTTGGTGAAAGCTACCGCTGGCGTTTCAATGGTCCGAATGATCAATACTGGGATTATCCGGTGGTGCAAGGAAACCAACAATCCATGCACTTTGCCTTTCTATTCAACTGGGTTAAGCGGCCGTGGCTAACACAAAAATGGAGTCGTGCCATTATGGAGCGTTACTATGGGCATGGCGAAGCAAATGCATATTTGGGTGATGAAGATCAAGGGCAAATGAGCGCTTGGTTTGTCATGAATGCGTTAGGACTCTTCCAGACCGATGGGGGAACCCGCGTCAATCCAATTTATGAGATCGGCAGCCCCATTTTTAAGAAAGTGACAGTTAATCTCGGTGGGCGTTTTGGAAGAGGTCAAAGCTTTACCATTGAAGCAAAAAACACAAGTAAACGAAATATTTACATACAAAAAGCTTATCTGAACGGAAAAGTATGGAACGATTGCTGGTTACCGGCTGCAGAGGTGTTAAAAGGCGGTACACTAGTTCTGGAAATGGGATCCGAACCTAATCAAGCATGGGGTATCAGCGGTATTCCCCCGGCAGACTAACAAATGATAAATAGATAAAAAATGAAAAGAACTACAATAATCTCATTCCTTGTTTGCCTAGGCATTTACGCATGTAATAACCAAACGAGCAGGAATAAGGAACAGACATTAGCACAGATAATTGCAGCTGACAGTAATCTAAATATAGTGAAAGAGCGAGCCTTAAAGGTGGTAAGCACGGGCTTTAATGCAGGAGATGGATACCGTGAAGTTTGGATTCGCGATTATAACACTTTTATTAACCTTGCTGCAAAAGCTCACCCAAAAGACACCTTAAGGGATAACTTGGTTATCTTTTTCCAATTGCAAGGAACAGATGGTAATATTGTTGACGGTTTTGTTCCAAAATCTACTGTAAAACCGAGCAAAGGAGGTTATGACTATATCTATAACGATCTGGCACCCCATTACGCAGGACATAAAAACACCGTGGAAACTGATCAGGAGACCTCATTAATACAGGCCGTGCATAAATACCTGCAAGCAACGCAGGACACCACGTTTTTAAACCTTAAAGTAGGTGCAATCCCTGTACGCGATCGGATGGAGCAAGCCTTATCCTTTCTAATGAATAAGCGATATAACGAAAAATATGGACTGCTATGGGGGGCAACAACAGCTGATTGGGGCGATGTGCAACCCGAGCATGATTGGGGTGTTTATCTAACCGACGATTCCCACCTGGCGATCGATATTTATGATAACGCCATGTTTTTGATCGCCTTAGATAATTTTATGGAGATGGTACCTGAAAAAGCAGCAAAATGGAAGCCCATCCGCGAGCATATTGCGAAGAACACGATGGAACATCTCTGGGATGCTGAGCGCCAAAAATTTATCCCCCATCTTTACCTGAACGGCTCACCATTCGATAGCACTTTTGACGAAAATGCAATCTACTATCATGGGGGTACAGCAATAGCTATTGAGGCTGGCTTGTTAAATAAAGACGAGATTAAAGCTTCTTTGGACAAGATGATTGCCAACGTCAAGGAATCAGGAGCCGCAACCATTGGTTTAACACTTTATCCCACTTATCCCGAAGGTGCGTTCAAGAACAAAGGTATGTACCCTTACGGCTATCAAAATGGCGGAGATTGGACCTGGTTTGGCGGACGAATGATTCAGCAGTTAGTCAAGTATGGCTTTCAAAAAGAAGCTTATGAACAGCTAAAGCCGATGGTGGATCGTGTGATCAAGAATAACGGATTTTTCGAATGGTATACTCGCGATAATAAACCCGAAGGTTCCGGAACCTTTAGAGGGGAAGCGGGGGTATTATATGATGCCATTACTTGTTTGCAAGAACGTATCGAGACAGAAGAATAAATGAATACGATAAGTGGTGCCTGAAAGTTTCTTTCTACACTTAAGACACCACTTATGTTGATTCTGTTTCTATATATGAACAACGAAATTTATGCAGTAACCTCGTCCAATAAAGATAATACATCAATCAAATCGCCGATAATTTTATCCGGATTTGCCGTTTCTAGTTGCTCAACAGTATGTGCACCGGTAGTAATACCGATATTTAAACCACAACCGGCATTTTGACCTTCCTTGATATCTATGGTCGAATCTCCTATTTTAGCGACTTGACTGCCATCCGTTATGTTAAAACGTTTCATGGCAAAATGGATCATATCGGGATAAGGCCTATTTTCCGGTACGTCGCTGGCGGTTACCAGCGCGTCTATTTGCTCACCCTCTTTCCATCGCAATTTATCGATAATCGACTGAGCGGTAATCCTATCGTAACCCGTATTGAGAACTACTAAAATATTCCGCTCTTTCAACGCTCGAAAAAGTTCTTCGGCATTCTTCTGAGGTACAATTTCCTCCCTTTCATAGGCTTGGTCGAGCTGCTGCCTGAAGCTCTCGTAAATCGAATCAACTAAACCCTCGTTCTCTATGTTTTCATACCTGGCAAGTATGGAACGGATTGCCTGTTTCTTTTCCTTTCCGGCACCCTCCGCTAAAACTTGTTCTAAGCTAAAGTCAAATCCAGCTTCATTAATAGCTTTTTGCAATGTTTTGTAGACGATATTATCTTCATCTACTGTGGTGCCGGCCATATCAAAAACAACCATTTTTATTTCATTAGACATAAAATTTAAATATTAAATCAATTTTCAAATATAAACAAAGTTTACTTATAATGAACTATTTCAAAAATTAAATTTATGTTAAGCTTTATAAGGAGGGTAGGCGCATGATTTTGTTTTAAATAGTACAATTTTAACGCAGATGTTTATTTTGTCTAAACATATTTCTTGTCACTATATGTAAACGTCAACTTAATAAAGCAGATCTAAGATGTCTTATCATTTGCGTTGATGGTGTCGTATTGGACAGCGGTGCGCTAAACTGTTTTTTCGCAATCGGTTGCGTTTAATCACTACTGGATAATGTGAACTAGAACTGTTAGTTTTATTGCTTATTGATGATTTAACGAATCGCTAACCGCACGAACGCGGCTTGTTGGTCTACCGGCTGTATGAGGAAAAAAGCAAGCTAATGAACGTAGTAGCGAATAAAAGATGCTAAAATGACACCAATAACAAACAACTTAAAACCATGGGTGGGCCTCATTTTATTGAGTATTGCCTTATTAAGTTCCCAATTCGGATACGGACAGCAAAAATCCGGGAAACCAAATATTATTTATATATACGCTGATGATTTGGGTTATGGCGACGTAAGTGCGTATGGCGCTACAAAAATACAGACACCCAACCTCGATCGTTTGGCTGCCAGCGGTATACGGTTTACCAATGCACATACAACCTCTGCCACTTGTACCCCATCCCGTTTTGGCTTGATGACGGGTATTTATCCTTGGCGACAGCAGGGCACGGGCGTCCTTCCGGGCGATGCAAAGCTGATTATTCCCACCGATCGTATAAGCTTGCCGAAAATTTTTAAAAAGGCGGGCTACCACACCGCCGTGGTTGGTAAATGGCATTTAGGTCTGGGGACACAGGTGAAGAAGAATTGGAATACAGATGTAAAGCCAGGCCCAAATGAGGTCGGTTTCGATTATTCGTTTATTTTTCCCGCAACAGCGGACCGTGTACCCACCGTATTTATGGAAAATCATCGCGTGTTAGGGCTTGATCAGAACGACCCGATAGAAGTAGATTACCAACAACCGGTAGGCAATGACCCCACAGGTAAAGAACATCCGGAGTTGCTGAAAATGCATTCATCACCCGGACAAGGGCATAGTCAAACCATTGTAAACGGTATCGGACGTATTGGCTATATGAGCGGTGGCCATCGGGCAAGATGGGTCGATGAGGAAGTTTCTACCACATTTCTTTCGGTTGCGCAGAAATATATAAAACGGAATAAAGAGCGACCTTTTTTTCTTTATTTTGCGTTGACTGAACCCCACGTGCCCCGTATGCCCGCTACTATATTTAAGGGAAAAAGCAATCTAGGTTACCGAGGAGACGCTATTCTGCAATTGGACTGGACCGTTGGACAGATCATGGATCAAATAGAGTCACTCGGCTTGTCCGACAATACGCTGATTATCTTCTCGAGTGATAATGGACCGGTGTTGGATGATGGCTATCAAGATGGTGCAGTAAGCCAACGAAATGGGCATATGCCTGCCGGGCCCTTAAGAGGAGGCAAATACAGTATATTCGAGGGAGGTACACGCGTGCCCTTCATTGTCAGTGGGGCAGGAGCAGCTAAGGGTGTTACTTCAGATGCACTTCTTTGTCAGATCGATCTGCTCGCCTCCGTTGCCGATATGCTGGGGCAGGCGATACCGAAAGGAGAGGCCTTCGATAGTCAGGCTTTATGGGACACTTTTCTTGGAAAAGATAAAGAGGGAAGAAGTCACTTGATTGAACACGCCGGAAGTCTAGCTGTTATTAAAGGGAAATGGAAATACATTGAGCCGGGCAATGGACGGGCTTATGCCAAGTTAACCGACACAGAGCTAGGAAATGCGCCACATCCGCAATTATATGATCTATCAAAAGATATGGGTGAAAAAAATAACGTGGCAGATACTCATCCGAAGATCGTGAAGGAGTTGGCTGCTATTTTAGCAGCCGAACGTAACAAATAAAGGAAATCTTCGTAGCCGATACAGTATTCGGGAAGGAAGACATCGGTTCATTAGGAATGATATTATACTGAAATTTCTATAAAACGCACAAAAAAATAAAAAATTAATAATAAACAATCGTTTGTGTAATATAAGGGTGGTATATTAGAATAAAAATTATTGCCATGCATTTGAAACTACCTTTATTAAGTAAATTACTCAAATTAGAGATTACAACGATAGGAGATATTCGACTGATTTGGTTGAATGATACGTATGTGATTACCGAGAACCCGATGACGCTGGACGTTGAAATAGATTGTTTGGACACTTACGAATCTCAATCGCTTTCCGCTAATGAGCTCACCGATATTCTGACTTTCAAGAAAACAAAGTCCTTATCGGCGGGCCAACGAAAGATGAAAATAGCTAATTCGTAAGTGTCGTTGCCTTTTCACTTTATCAATTGACTTTTTGAATATCAGTCACATCAACAATAACCACATTGCTGTTTAGTCGTGCCTGTCGGGCATGGGGACAGGTTGGCCACTTGTCTTGTTTATTGGCATAGGTGCCCTCCATTTTCTTAATTTATCGCTTAACAATTGGCCGAGTTCCTTCACTTTATCCGAATAGTGAACAGCTAAATTATGTGATTCCTGAATATCATTTTTTAAGTTATATAGCTCAAAGCTTGTATCACGCATATTATAAATAAGCTTCCAATCCCCTTTCCGAATAGCGCTTTTATAGTTGATACCCGGGCCATCGTCCGTTGTCCATTTGTTTGGCGAGTGCCATATTAATGCACGTGTTGAGTCGCTCAAATTGGGATTTTTAAGGTAGGGCACAAAACTCTTGCCATCGATGCTTTGCACAATTTCTGTTGATGGAACACTTGCCATTTCTAAAATGCTGGGAAAAAAATCTTCAATCATTACGTATTGGTTTACCACCGAACCGGCTTTTGCAACACCGGGCCATTTCACGAGCATGGGTTCGCGGATTCCGCCTTCATAAACTGAGCCTTTTCCGGCCCTTAAAGGTAAATTTTGGCTATGCGGTGATCCACCCCTTGGTGGCGATAAACTCAAACCTCCATTATCACTCATAAAAATGACGATGGTATTATCGGCTATTCCCTTTTCCTGTAGATAGTCCATCAGATCGCCTAAGCTTTTATCCATACCTTCCAATAACGAGGCATACATCGCTTCAGATTCTCCTAAACCAGTATCGATGTATTTTTGATAAAAGCGTTTATCAGCCTGCAATGGGACATGTACGGCATAATGCGCCATATTCAAATAAAATGGCTTCCCTTCTTTAATCGGCTGTTCCAGTGCCTTGATTGCCTCCAAAGTGAGTGCTTCCGTGAGGAAGGTATCTCTTCCATAATACTCTTCCAGATCAGGTACAGCCTGCCAACTTGCCTTGCCCGGAAGATTGCCATAATTTTCCTGCCCCAAATAATTCTGTGGATGTCCGGCGGCATGGCCCGAGATATTAACCATAAAACCCATATTATAAGGATTGGCCCCCGGCGTTCCGGCAGAGCCCCAATGAGCTTTCCCTACATGAACGGTAAAGTAGCCGGCATCTTTCAAAATTTTCGGAAAAGGGGTTGCATGAAAGGTATGCGGAATATTCGGCACCGGGCTCATACCATTATAATTCCAGGATGCTGCGCCAAACTGTTCATCAAGAGCATCGGTATTATTATTAGGAGCGGGAGAAGTCCAATTCGTCACACCATGATGAGCTGCTGTCATGCCCGACAGCATACTGACACGTGTAGGCGTGCATACGGGGTTTGCATAGGCATTGGTGAATTTAGCGCCTTCTTTTGCCAAACGTTCCATATTGGGCGTATGGTATTTCCGATTTAAGGACGTAATCTCTGTCCAAAAGGGCTCCGAACTATCCTGCCATCCCATATCATCAACCAAAAAAACAATGATATTGGGACGCTTTTTGGATTGTCCGAATGCAAAAGTTGATGTGGCTGATAGAAGGAATACAAGGCAAAAAATAATCAATTTCATCATCTACAGGTTAAAATAAACCATAACATTCATTCTTTGAGATGTGTTTGGCCCATTGGTAACATGATCCGGTCTTTAAGCGCTGTACAGCAGTTAAGGATAATGTAAAAGCAATAGTAGTATAAAAAAGAAGGAAAACAAAATTGGCAATAAACGCAATCGGTTGCATTACGTGGAGTACTTCTTTCGGTACGCCTGTGATATATTAAGGGGTTGTTCTTCTTCTTGTTACCTGCCTATAACCATGTTGTGGGGAGTCTAAAGAAACGCTCCGAAATGGGGAGTAACGGAGCGTTCGCTAACCAATTATAAACCTAATTATGAGAAGGCGATTTTTTATATAGACAAAGATAATTTCGTTGCATTAATCGTGTGTTTAGCTTGTATTAATTTTTCTGTCCACTGATTTGCTTTAGCCTTCAAAAATTCGGCTTTACATAGTACGCCTAATGGAGAATTGCTTACCAGGCGGTGATGAAAATAAAATTGCGAATTTTCTTGTTTTACTTTGAAATACAAAGTACTTTTGAATAGAAATAACAATTCGATTATTCACTAAATTTTACAAGCATGAAAAAGCAAAGCAGCATTTATTCATCTATTATAGGTGTCGCATGTGTGACCCTGTTCCTATTGCTGATCCCTTTCGTAGCCATGCACTTTACCAACGAGGTAAACTGGAGCCCGCTTGATTTTATTATTATGGGAGTGCTTATATCCGGAACGGGGATTTCATTTACGTGGCTGGTTAGGCGATCGCCCAATCTCATGTATCGAATTGCCATCAGCATAATGGTCGTGGCCACCTTTTTAATGATCTGGGCCAACTTAGCAGTAGGCCTGATCGGCAGCGGCCCAAATATCGGCAACCTTATGTATATAGCAGTAGCCATCGTCGTGATCGTTGGCTCCTTGCTATCGCAGTTCAAAGCGGCCGGCATGGAACGTGCCATGTATGTCACCGTACTGACACTGGTAGTGCTTGCAACAATTGCCCTTCTTGCAGGTATGCAGCATCATGGCAGCTCGGTCATCGAAATATTGGGCGTTAATGGTTTCTTCGCCGGCCTGTTTCTAGTTTCGGCAGCATTATTTCATTATGCGGCTAAAAATGCATTAAATAGGACTTCGCTATGAAATGATCAGATCAGTGCGAAGGTAAACCGGCAATACATGTGAAATTTGATGAATCAGTTGCTAGAGTAGTAAAAAAAAATGGCGGCCGAAGCCGCCTCCCATGTCACTTTCCCTTTGTTAATTCTTTAAGGCATGCACGTTTGTCGGTCATGCCGGTGCCGAAATACATTTGGTAATTCGCACCTAATGTTTTTCGATAGATAGGATGCTTGAGTGAAACAAAAGTGAGAAATATAGCGAAACGATGAAAGAGGTATAACACTATTTTTCATATAGGATTTTTCCTGTTTTTATGAAAAAGTGTTTAATATAATCTGTAACGATCACAGGTTGGTTGAATTAATGTGAAAATCATCCCGAAAATTTTTTAGATCTGTAAAACAATATAGGGAGGCATATCGTATGTAATATATCCTTAACTTATATGAAAGATTAAATACATATCTATGTTTTCAAAAACTAAACTTTTCCTCACCATAGGGCTGAGCTTGCTGTTGTTATTGATAGCCTTTTCGGGGTACCGTATCAATGCCCTATCACGGCAGCAAGTGCAGATCATGGAAGACTATAGTACCGTAAATAGCATTGCATTCGGCATTCTTTCTATTAATAAATGGGAAGAAAAGATAACTACAATAGTTGAAAAACAAATTCAGCAGTTCAGTTTTACGCCGGAGCAAAGGGTTGAGCTGCAGAAAGAAGTGGAAAAAATGCTTCATGCTATGATCGATAAAGCCATGAGTAATCTGACGAAAAGGCAAACGAGCATCAAAGGAAAAATACGGAAGGCGGCAGTCAATGTTTTTGTCGATGAAGATCAATTACACGATCAGGTTCCCGGTTTTGCAAAAACCATTGTCGATCAGGTAAACAAACCATCCACCAAGAAAACCTTGAAAAATCTGGCCGAAGATAAACTGGATGAAGTAAAAGAAACGACTTTCGACAGCTCTATGGTGGCGCAACGAAAAGTAACCAACGCCATTTTCAGTAAATACGGTGCGCGAAACAGTACCGGCTTCAAAAAGAAGACGGATAAACTATTTGCCGATATCCGCTACGAGAGCTATGCGTATACGCTTGTTGTTTTTGCCTGTATTTTACTGTTGTTGGCCTTGTGGAAATATTTCATCGATCATCAGGAATTGCAAAAATCATTATTTATTTTTTCACTTTTAGCCGCTGGCATTGTGTTAATTGTAGGCGTTTCATCGGTCATGATTGAGGTGGAAGCAAGGTTGGAGAAGATAGACTTCCACTTAATGGGAGAACATCTCATTTTTGAAGACCAAGTTCTTTTCTTTCAGAGCAAGAGTATTATCGATGTGGTAGTAATTCTTTTGAAGAATGCCAAGATCGATTCCATCGTGGTAGGTCTGCTCATTTTAATATTCAGTGTATTCTTTCCGCTCGGTAAGCTGATTTCATCGGGCCTTTATCTCTTGCGCGAGTCGAGCAGAAAGAATAAATTCGTCCGTTTTTTCGCTTTCAAGTCCGGTAAATGGAGCATGGCCGACGTCATGGTGGTGGCAATCATGTTGACCTATATTGGTATGAACAGTATGCTAACTTCTCAGTTAGCCGTTTTAAACATCAAGGAAGACAATATTACGAGTATTGCAACAAACAATACCTCTTTACAACCGGGCTATATGGTATTTGTTCTATTTGTCGTATTTGCCTTAATCCTGTCGGAAATACTACATAGAATCACCAAAAAGATAGCCGAAATTTCATCTTAAATCAGCTATATATGAATAGTTACCGGTTTATTTGACTTACTTTAATGCCATATTTCTCTTCCTTCCGTACAAATAGGCGATGTTGAAAATCACAACGGCCGTGAAAATCATTCCAAAGGCAATAAGCTGAACCGTATTGATCGGTTCTTTATAATATAGAATGGCCAATAAGAAACTAATGATGGGATTTAAATATAATAAGGTGCCGACAATAGAAGAATCCAACCCTTTAAGAGCAAAAATATTGAGGAACAGGGGAATAATGGTGTAACCTACTGCAATAATTGCAACAAGGCCATAGAATGTCATTGTTTTAGGTACCGTAGTATCAATGACCGTTAAAATCGGGAGCAGCAAGAAGGTGCTCACGACAATATGAATGGTTAATGTGAAAAATTTATCCATCTGAAAGGTATTCTTTTGAAGCACTAAATAGATTGCATACGAAAGCGCGATCACCATGCTGTAAATCAAATCCATAAAATGGCCATATGCAAGGATAAGGCAACTAATCAAGCTTAACAGTACAGCAAACCATTGTCCTATATTCAGTTTTTCACGCAAAAAAAGGCTGGCTAGAACTGTCGTTAAGATCGGACAGATCAGGTAGGCCAAAGACGTGGCGTTGACACTGACTGCATTCATCACATAAATAAACGAGAACCAATTCAACCCGAGCATAATGGCACTGAAGAACATATTTATCAGCAGTTTTACTCTTTCTTTTGGCGATATTGTTTTGACATAATGGATACTGGCAAAAGTTTGTTTTCTTCTGAACATAAAACAAACGAAAGCGATACTAATAGCAGCAAAGATGACGCGGTGAATAAGAATATCCAGCGCCGCATAAGCACTTAACGGTTTTAGTACTAGAGCAAAAGTGCCCCAAATAGCGAAGCCTAATACGGCAGATAGATAATGTTTCATTAAGATGTAAAGCTAACACTTGATATGACAGCATGCGGTTGGAAAAAATTGTCTTTGTTATGGACTAATATACTTCATTTCCTTCAAATTCGGTAGCGTCATTTTGACCTCTAAAAGTTTTGTGCGCAAAGCAAATCGCAAATCCGGAGATCGACGGCCTCGTCGCCGAGTTAATGATTTAATAATATTGATATAAAACTAACTTTCAATTTTCTGAATAGTTTTGGCGATATCAACTTCAACAACGCGGATGACGAGGTGTATTTTTTGAAATAAAACCGGCGACACTGAACTAGTCTTGGTAAATTTAGCATATTTTACCCAACTTTATAAGAAGTATCAACATCCTCCCCGTCGGGTAACCTGTATGAGGTTTCCATTGAGATTGCGTTTTTAAGGTAATACATTGTAACGATTTTTAAAATGAATAATTCACGTAGAGATTTTCTCAAAAAAGCAACGCTTCTATCAGGGAGTGCTGCTTTGACACATATAATGCCTGCTACTATTCAGAAAGCACTGGCCATCAATCCGGCTAAAGGAAGCACTTTCTACGATGCCGAGCACGTTGTTTTTTTAATGCAGGAAAACCGATCATTCGATCACCTTTATGGCACCTTACGAGGTGTGCGCGGATTTAACGACCCACGGGCCATCGAATTGCCCAATAAAAACCGCGTTTGGCTTCAATCCAATCCGGAAGGGAAAACCTATGCACCTTTCCGCTTGAATACAAAAGAAACGAAAGTGCCTTGGATGGGTTCAACACCTCATGGCTGGACAGATCAGACCGATGCCCGTAACAAGGGGAAATACGATCGTTGGTTAGAAGTGAAAAAGCCTTATAACAAAGCCTATGTAGATATACCCCTTACACTCGGTTACTGCGACCGTTCTGATTTTCCTTTTTATTATTCGCTTGCTGATGCTTTTACGGTGTGCGATCAGCATTTCTGCTCGAGTATTACCGGTACGCACCCGAATCGGTGGTACTGGATGACGGGAACCGTACGCGAGCGTAATGAAGTGGATGCGAAAGCGCACCTATGGAATATCAGCAATTATAACAAGCCGGAGTTGAATTGGAAAACTTTTCCTGAGCGTTTGGAAGAGCAGGGTATATCTTGGCGAATATATCAGAATGAGTTAACGATGGGCCTTGGCCTAAAAGGGGAGGAAAGTGCTTGGTTAAGCAATTTTGGTACAAATGTCATGGAATATTTTCAGGCTTATAACGTTCGTTTGCATCCGAGTAGCATTTCCAATTTGGCGGAACGCAAAAAATTGATAAAAGAGGAGATCAACAGGCTTGAGCGTGAAGGCACGTCGGCAGATAACAAGCAACGTTTGGTAGCAGCAAAAAAGGTGCTGAAAATGATTGAAGCAGATCAATTGCTCTATACAAAGGAAGCTTATCAAAATTTAAGCGATAAAGAAAAAGCCTTGAATAGCAAAGCTTTTACGGTAAACAATGAGGATCCCTATTTTCATGAGCTTACTACATTAAAATATACAGATGGGGGAGTCGATCGTGAATTACGTATTCCGAAAGGGGATGTGTTGCATCAGTTTCGCAAAGACGTAAAACAAGGTACTTTACCCACCGTTTCATGGTTAATGACGCCGGCCAATTTCTCGGATCACCCAGGTTGCCCGTGGTTTGGCTCTTGGTATGTGAATGAAGTATTGGAGATTCTATTGGAAAATCCGGAGGTATGGAAAAAAACGATCTTTATTTTAACTTATGATGAGAACGATGGTTTCTTCGACCATGTGCCACCCTATGCGGTTCCGAATCCCTACGAAGAGGATAGAGGGAAGGTTTCTGCAAAAATAGATAGCCGGATGGACTTTGTGACGAAAGATCAACAGACCAATCCTTCGGCAATGGAAGATCGGCTTCGCGAAAGCGCTATTGGCTTAGGCTATCGCGTGCCTTTGATTATCGCCTCACCCTGGACGCGAGGTGGTTTCGTCAATTCTGAAGTTTTTGACCATACCTCCTCCTTACAGTTTCTTGAACGCTTTCTCGATCGTAAATTCAATAAACAAGTAAGAGAAGAGAACATGACGACTTGGCGTAGGAGTATATGTGGAGATTTGACATCGGTTTTTCGACCCTATCATGGCGAGCAGTTAACAAATCCCGGGTTCCTGGATAAACAAACCTTTTTGGAGGATATTCATAAAGCGCAATTCAAGGAAATACCTACTAATTTCAAAGCCTTGGAGGAAGCGGAAATTACGCAAATCAATGAAGATCCTAAGGCTTCTCTCTATTTTCCAAAACAGGAGAGAGGAACCAAGTTCGCCTGTCCTTTGCCTTATGAACTTTATGTAGACGGTACTTACGATACTGCAAAACAGCAATATCATGTCCGTTTTGTAGCCGGTCAAGATGCTTTCGGCGCACAGGCGGCGGGCGCTCCTTTTTTGGTTTACGCGATGAATCCCTATAAGGATGAGGTATTGCGTACTTGGGAATACGCGGTCGCAGCTGGTGATCTACTGGAGGATAGCTGGAATGTACCCGCTTTTCGGCAAAGTCAATATCACTTACGCGTGTATGCTCCCAATGGCTTTTATCGCGAATTTATCGGGAATGAAAAACACCCGGGTATAGCGGTTAATTGTGTTTATGAAAAACATGATGTGCAGACAAAGCGATTGACAGGCAATGTAGTGATTAAGCTAACGAACAACAGTAAATCAGAAAAAACAGTGATTGTAAGTGATAATAGCTACAAAAAAGAAGCTGTCCATCGTAAGTTATCAGCCGGTAGTAGCGTTGACATTGTGATGGACTTGAAAGATAGTCACCAATGGTATGATCTCAGCGTGCGGCTTGCCGATGACGCTTACTGGTCTGAACGTTTTGCGGGACATGTGGAAACAGGTGAAATCTCCAAAACAGATCCATTGATGGGAGGGGAGGTCTAGTTGCTCAAAAAGCGATTTATGAGGTTATCATCAACAGGGGCGTGATCAATCAAGATTTAAAACTCGTCTAAACGAGTTTTAAATCTTGTGAAATTATAGTATGGCCATACAAAATAAATCGTCGATACGTTGATGTTAAAAGCGTTATTCAATGTATCCGGGATTTTGAACCAATAATGGGTTTTTCCTTATTTCGTCTCGCGAAAGGGGTAGAAAATATAGTTGGTTTTTCCAAACACGATTTTCTTTACTATTAAATTCCTGTGGAGTATAGCTGTAATTGTAAATAGATTCATCATATCTATAATTACCTGACAAGGTTTTTCCAGGCTTGAACGTTCCATCAATTTTAACTATTGTCACTTTCCTGCCAAGTGTTTCTTCAGCAATTAACCATCTCCTCGCATCAAAAAAACGCTGTTGTTCATAAGCCATTTCTATGCGGCGTTCATGGCGGTATATTTCTCTTAGCGTACTTTGATCCGTTGCTGTGATAGCGGGCATGCCCGCCCGGAAGCGAATTTTATTTAGCCAAGTTCTTGCCGTTTCCGTGTCGCCCAGTTCAATACAGGCTTCCACATAGTTAAATACAACTTCTGTAAACCTAAAATAGGGCCAGGGCACGAACTGCCTTGCTTGCGCATCAATAATATTCGGGTCCGGATCAATAAATTTTTGAATATAATAACCTGTCCAAGTCCCGTTATGTGCTTCCTTAGGTCCTTGTTTTGTGTCTAATCCGGCAAATTTCGTCAGCTTGCCATCTACGATTAAATCATATGCACCTGTTTGTATTTGATTGGCTGGGTCTAAAGGATTATTTCTTGGTTTCCAATCTGCGCCATCGTACAATATGGAGGCATAAAAGCGCGGATCTCTGTTTTTATAAGGGGCCGCTTTATGAAGAGGATTGTTCCAATCGAATTTAGTTCCATCATTCATTTCATAGTCATCTACCAAAAGGCCTATAGGTTGGTTCCCACCCCAATTGTTATAACCATTCGGACCGTTATCTCTGGCATGCGTTGAACTTTGTTCGGTGATAAAATAGCGTGCATAAAGTATGTCAGATGCCGCCCCCTGATCAATACCTGCTGCTTTGCTACCGCCACCCATGGCGATACTTTTATAATTAATTCTCCCCTGTTCCGGTGCGACCGGTTCGGTTAGATTTAATTTATAACCCGTTCCCGCATCCAACACCGCCTTAGCGGCAGCCTGTGCCAAACGATACCGTTCTTCTTGGGAGCCGCTCGTATACGCTAATAAAGGTAATCTCTCCGAAAGATTATTTAGATCCGTGACCTTTGCAGTAAGCTTTACGGCGTCATGCAGATCGCTTGCCGCATAAATCAAAGTTCTGGATTTGAGCGCCAAAATAGTGAGCGAATTAATACGTCCTTTTTCAAGTACAGTATTCCCCAATCGCCGGTAGGCTTCATCGCAATCCTGTATAATTTGATTTACACAGGCCTCATACGTGCCGCGTTCTTTTTCATATATAATTGGATCTTCTGAGTACTCATAGCTGCTGGTAATAATCGGGACACCACCGTAGTACCTTAATAGTTGGTGATAACAATAGGCGCGAATAAAAAACGCCTGAGCCAATAATTTATCTTTAGCTCCTTGATCACTGATACCATTTTTGGTGTCATCTGTTAGTCTTTCGATCGCAATATTGCTGAATCTTATATACGTATACATGCGCTCCCACCACCTGGATGTCCCGCTCCAGCCTTCATTTGCCCCATTGATAGCACCTGTATTCAATAAGAGGAAAGCATCGGTATGGTTCCATAACGACTCATCAGTTGCTGAAGCTTGCATCTGTTCGGTGAAACCGGAGTTACCTGCTTCAAAAACATTGTAAATATCACTGACAAATTTTTCTGCTAATACCGGGTCTTGCCATATCGTCTCATCGGAGAACGCGTTACGGGGGGATACATCTAAAAAATCTGTACTACATGCTGTCGTAAACAATAGAACAGCCAACATATAAAAAATCCTGTTTTTCATTAATGTCTTCATTTCACCTTAGTTTATTTATAATTGGGTTAAAACACAGCCTTTACGCCAAAACTGATAATTTTAGATTGCGGATAAAATTGACCGGTACTGTTGTTAGCCTCAGGGTCCCATATTTTTATCTTGTCAATGGTTGCCAGGTTAATGCCATTGATATAAAAGCGAAGCGTACTCAAGCCTATTTTGTTAACCAATTGAGTTGGTAAAGTATATCCCAATTCAACATTTTTTAATCTTATATAATTGGTGCTGCGGATCCAATAAGTATTATCAGTAGTTGTATAATAGGTGTCCGAACGATTGGTAAGACGGGGATCTGTGTCACTCGGGTTATCAATAGACCAACGATGATTATAATTCCATTCGAGGTAGTTTCCTATTAATCCCGATTCCGTGGGCCCCATTCTTCGCATTCCACCGGTTGCTCCCTGTATCAATATATTAAAGTCAAAGCCCTTATATTGTCCTCCAAGTATTAAGCCTCCTGTAAAAGTGGGCGTGCTATTCTGGTTTAGTCGTACACGATCGTCGCTTGTAATTTTACCATCGCCATTATAATCTACATATTTCATATCCCCCGGCAATAATTTCCCGTTTTTTAATCCCAGAGCAGAATAATCGACGGTATTCGCATCAATAGCGGCTTGATCTTTGAAAACGCCGTCATACAAATACACCAGCCATGAATCCGTAACTTTTCCTATTTGTTGTTGATAAGGTAAAGTATTGGCTACATCACTGGAGTATTGCACATTATTCTTCGCGTAGCCGCCATTCACCCCTATATTATAAAACAGATCGCCAACTTTATCGGTGTAGGTTAATTTAAATTCGTAACCTTTATTAATGAGGTTACCGAGATTTGCAATAGGCAGATTACCCGAAATACCTGAACTTATAGGTACTACACCGGGATTTTTTGTTAAAACATGGGTCCGTTTATTATAGAATAAGTCCAGCTCCAGAGCCAGCTTATCGTTCAAAAATGAGGCGTCCAAGCCAATATTGCTGTTGTTGGCCACTTCCCATGTGAAGTTTGGGTTTGGAATGGTACTTTCGTAAATGGTTTGATAGAGTAGGTCGCTGAATACACCCTGTCCGGTATTCATCAGTGATAAATATTTGTATTCTTGAAGGCTGTTGTCATAATAAGCTTCTGCGCCCATCTGACCCCAAGAACCTCTTAGTTTTAAATTGTTGATGAAAGCAATATTGTTTTTAAAAAAGCTTTCTTCGGATAAACGCCAACCGGCCGATACCCCGGGAAAAAAGCCAAACCTTTTGTTTGGAGGAAAAATATACGATCCATCTACACGCCAATTAAACTCGAAAAGATACTTTTCCAGGTAATTATAGTTTACGCGACCATAGTAACTCAATCGTGCTCTATCATAGGTGTTTTCGTTGCCCAGGGTTTGACGCACACGGTCGCCAAAGTTCAATTGTTCTACTAGTATCGACGGAAAATCCATTCGGGCTGCAAAAAAACCGTTATTGGTCACGGTTTCACGGGTCAGCCCGGCTATTGCGGAAATGTTATGTACACCTTTGATCGTTTTATCATAGGAAACCAAGGCCGATACGTTGATCGCTAATTGATCTTCCGTAGCTTCCCGAAGTTGAGCTTTGGGTTCTATTCCTTTTGGTATATAGCCCGATAGTTTTGGTGTGACCCCATCGGCTTCAAAACTCACTTTATCCCAATCGTATAAGGTCCAAGGTGTTTCCCATCTTTTCGATCTGCCCCAGTATTTGTCGATCGAAGCCGTTCCCGTTAATTTTAAACCCTCCACTCCGGGGATTTTAATATCGATCGCTCCTGTGTTTTGCAAGTAGTCCCTTGTATTTCTATCATATCCGGTTGCACCGGTAGTAATTACAACCGGATTAGCACCATTCTCTAAATCGGGCCCGGGAAGTCCATTAGGCCATGTGGCAATATTGGTAGGAAGACCGCGCGCAAGAAATCTAAAAATATCGCCAGCTCCTCTAGTTGGGAAATTACGCGATTCTTCTCGACCGGTTATCGCTAACCTTGCGGTAACATATTTACCAAAATTGAATTCCAGGTTTGCACGCAAATCGTATTGCTTATAATATGTAGCCGAATTCTTATAAATAGCATCTTGGTTTAAGTACCCTAAGGATATCAAGTATTTTGTCGTTTCGGTACCCCCATTTATTTGTACGTTATGCCGTTGCTGTGGAGACCAATCTTTTAGCGTAGCGGCAAACCAATCCGTATTCGGATAACGTAAAAGGTCTGATCCATCGCTATATTTTTGTCTTTCTTCAGGACTATATTCCGGGTTGATGGCTCCCGAAGTCCCATTGTAGGTACCGGTCCCTGTATTAAATGCTTGCCAGATTTCTGTCCACTTTGCGGGATCTTGCGGATATACACCCGTAACCTCGTTAATAATAGCTGTATATTGTTCCGAATTCGCCATTTTCGGTGTACGAGTGGGACGCTGTATACCATAGGTAAAATCATAAGAAATTTGGGCTTTACCTATTTTGCCTTGTTTCGTCGTGACAAGGATAACGCCATTACCTGCTCGAGAGCCGTAAATGGCGGCCGACGCATCTTTTAATACGGATACGCTTTCGATATCATTCGGATTAATCCGATCCAAGCCACCTGCGCGTTGCGGTACCCCATCGATGACGATTAAGGGTTCACTGTTGCCTCCAGGTAGCGAATTAATACCGCGAATACGAAGCGTAGAGCCGTCGTAGCCAGGTTCTCCACTACTTTGCATGGCTGTTACTCCCGGTAGTCTACCGACAAATGAATTTGAAAGATTAGCCGCCGGAGATCTAGCAAGATCTTCCCCTTTTACGGTAGCTATTGCACCGGATACTACCGCTTTTTTCTGCGTACCGTAGCCTACTATTACCACTTCTGTTAAGGCCTCATTCAACGATTGCAGCTTGACGTTGACGATAAGATCAGTCCCTATTAGTACTTCTTTTGGTTCATAACCTATATAGCTAAATTGCAACACTTGACCGGTGGATGCCGCGATGCTATACTTTCCGTCGTTATTCGTTATTTCGCCGATAGATTTCCCTTTCAGTTTAATGGTGACGCCCGGCAACGGGGTGCCATCGGAATCGGTCACTATTCCTGTGATTCGTTGTTGGGGTTTCGTTGGAACCATTACAGCGCTAGTAACCTGCTTATCTTCTGTGCGTTTTCGAACAACAATGGATCGATCTCTCACCGTATACGTTAATTGGAGAGGAGACAGAATCATATTCAGTGCTTCAAACAATGGTTTATTGTGCACCTCAACCTTTAGGTTGGAATTTGCTCTAATAATCTCTGCATTGCAGACAACCGTATATCCTGTTTGCTTCTTAATTTCCCTGAACAGGTCTACTATCTGCATCTTCGAATTTGAAATGCTGATGTTCTGTCCAAAAGTTTTGGCACGAACTTGACAGAGTGTAAGCAAAAGCAACACGGTTATCATTTTCATTATAATTAGGAATTTATATTTGGGGCATAAGAGGTCTACCCCCAATGATAAAATGTAATTTTTCATTACCTTTAATTGGTTTTAGTTTATAAAAAATACGATATCTCTTTTTAGAATTGGAACCTTCGGGCCGAAGAAGCACCACCTTCTTCGGTCTTTCGTTTTCCTTGATTTTCAGGCAGTAAGATTATTTCATGAGCGTCACCCTCCTTCCTTCTATTTTAAATTTTATGCGGCTGTCTACAAGTTGAATCAATTCAAGTACTTTGTCAAACTTGTCATATCTTGATATTGCCCCCCATATGGCTATCTCTCTTAATGGAGGCTCTACAATGATTTCAAGGTCATACCAACGCGCAATTTTATTCATAGCGCTCACTAAGTTTTCGCTATTAAACATAAACTCGCCGTTTTTCCATGCTACCGCTTCACTTGTGTTTACGGGCTGAACGTCTATTCGGTCCGTGCGTGTGATAGACTGTTGTCCGGGTTTTAAAATTTGGGAGGTTTTATTAGGCAGCGATACGGTCACGCTTCCTTCTAAAAGAGAAACGATAGAAACCGGTTCATCCCGGTAAGTATTGACATTAAAGTGCGTACCCAACACCCGAACACTTTCATTTTTTGTCCGAACAACAAAAGGAGCTTTTTCGTTTCTTGCAACTTCAAAATATGCTTCTCCTTCTAGTTCGACTGTTCTGATGTCGCTTGCAAATTTCTGCGGATACCGGAGTACGGTAGCTGCGTTCAGCCACACCTTGGTTCCATCCGCTAAGGTTACCTGATACTGACCGCCCTTGGGGGTAGACAGGGTGAGTTGCGTATGTTCAATGGTATTCTGTCCGATATTCAGCTCGGTACCATCGTTGTAAGTAATATTCTTGTTAATGACAATGCCAAGATGGGCATCACTTAGTTCGAGTGTTTGTCCATTCGAAGAAGTTAATGTCGCCTGGTTGTGCCCGGGAACGAAATTTTCGCTTAACGACTGACCATTTTTTTTGTTTGGTTCGATCACAAAGTAATGTTTACGCAAAAAGAAGATTCCAACAACGAAAGCGATAAAAACTGCCGCAACAGAGCTGTACCGTATTATCTGTCGCCTAAGATGATATACTCGATTTCGCCCCCTTTTATCATTGATTTGCAAAAGAATATCAGTCAGCAACTGCTGTTCTTTGTTATTATTAATTTCATTGTACAGTATCTCATACTCCTGTAATGCACACTCCAGCTGACCGATATCCTTCAATTCATTCGACAATTCGTTAAGACCGGGATGATTTTTCAATAATTGCTGAAGCTCGGCAGACTCATCCACAGTCAGGTTGTCGCTCAAATATCCCTTTAATAATGTTACGATTCGATCTAGGTTTTGCATGGCTCTTGGTTACGTATCAACATAGAAACACAAGAATTTGAAAAACCTTACAGAAAGTTTTAAAAAAAATACATTTTCCGATTTGCGTTACTGAAAAAAGTAGAAAAATAAGATCGCAGCATATAATGAGTCTTTCGTCTTTATATGATCCCGCAAGGTTGCAAGCGCTCTTGATCTATTCGTATACACGGCGTTTGGTGACATACCCAAATGCAAACCAATCTCATCCATACTCATATCATCAATAAAAGTCATATGAAAAATCTTTCGTTGTTTTTCGGGGAGGCGTTGAACTTCATCCATAATACTTTTCAACAATTCGGCACGCACTATTTGGGTAAAGGCATCTGAATCTTCTGTTAGGAGTTGGCTGTAGTCCTCAATATTTTCGGCATCTTTAAATATCCGGTCTCCTCTTAATTTGTTAAGGCATATATTCTTTGCAGCAATATATAGAAACGCACGAAGTGCGTTCATATTCGTAAAGTGTAGCCTCCTTTCCCAAACCTTGACAAATACATCTGCAACCACCTCTTCTGCTAATTGATGGTTTTTAAGGTACCGCTGCACAAAGTAAAGCAATGGTTTGTTGTAAATACGATATATGCCAATTAGGCCTGCGTCATTGTCATCATGCAGATAATTAATTAAAACGGAGTGGTCCATCAATTTAGCTATTTCTTTAATTCAATGAAATACTTTCTTATTAGGATATCGCTTCAAACGAAGTGTGGTTCACCTTTGTCTTCATCCGCGTTTTTCAAATATAGCTAGCCAAAAGTATAAAAACGATAAACAAGCCGATTGCAGATTTACAATATAGTTTGTCCAAATTAATCAACAATATCCAAGATGACAATATGGATGTAAAAAATGTGCCGGCTACTTCACCTCCTTCCGTTCTAGCGGCCTGTTTATTATATTTGTTTGAGGATATGCTTTATGCAATAGATAAATGAACAAAAGAACAATAGCGGCAACAAGCGAATGGTATAAATTCAACCACCTTTTTAAACGTTTGGAAATACCTGCTAAAACAATGCTTTTACGCGAGGGAGAAATTTCAAAAAATGCTTATCTTGTAGAAAAGGGTTGTTTGCGGACATGGTTTAACAACGACGGAATCGACATAACTACCCAGTTTTTTTTTGAGGGCGAGGGTGTTTCTTCTATTGAAAGCTTCAGAACAAATGGGCCAAGCCTTTATAGTATTGAAAGTATAGAGCCTAGCATTATACAATGTATTTCCAAGAAAGATTTTGAATTTGTACTGGACAGCTCTCCGAATATAAAAATGGAGATGGAGAATCATCTCTTCAATCGATTTGTTCACTGTCAAAAGCTTTTGCTTTCGCATATTAAAGATAGTCCCCAAGAACGTTATATACAGATCTTGCAGCAACGTCCAGATATCATAAAGCGTATTCCCCAACATTATATTGCATCGTATCTGGGAATAACCAAGGTTCATCTCAGCCGTATAAAAAGTAAGCTGGTCCGAAAGGGAGCGTAATATGGAATTTGATAACAAATGTTATCGTTGAGCGCCATTGAGCTGATTAGTTTTACTCCAAAATAAATAGAGTAAAATGAGAGTGGTCATCGTATTTAATCATCCCTATGAAGGAAGCTATGCAACCGCGATTTTAGCTGCGGTAACAAAAGGGCTGAAGACCGCAGGTCACGAAGTGGACCTTATGCATCTGGACAATGACGGTTTTAATCCGGTTATGTCAAGTGCAGACTTGAAAGGCTTTGTAGAGCACAAAGCCGTTGATCCACAGGTAATAGACTATAATAGGCGCTTAGCGGAAGTGAATCACTTGGTTTTTATATTCCCAATATGGTGGGATCTCATGCCTGCAACTACCAAAGGATTTATTGATAGGGTTCTTACCCCCGGGGTTGCTTATGACCATCATCCGAGAGGCTTCGGATTGATTCCTCTTTTAGAAAATTTAAAAGGGGTAACAATCATCACTACTATGAATAAACCGAAAATTATGTATTCCTTACTGATAGGAAATCTAATCAGCAAAGCAATGCTAAAAAGTGTTTTTAAAACAATGGGATATAAAAATCTTAGCTGGATCAGCTTTAACCGTGTCAAAACAGTGGGTCAGGAAAAACGGGTAAAATGGCTGGCCGGTCTTGAAAGCAGGTTTGCAAAAATGAAATAAAATCTTTCCTAACGTTCAAATATTGGCTTCGGAATAACATGTGTCGGGATAGGCAAATAGTAAGCTTGGTTGATGCCTTATAAGGAGCACCAACCAAGCTTACTATTTTACAACAGTAGCTTCCAGCTCTACATTCAGTGTTTCATACAAGGCAACCACTTGCATCAGTGTAACCACTTGTTTCATGCCATGCTTTGCTACAAAGCTACGGAATATGTCAAAACAGTTTTTGATAAACTCATCTGATGAAGTGGTATAAACTGTCAATCTAACAATGTTACGGCACTCGTAACCCGCTTCACTGACTACGGTTTCAAGGTTCTGTATTGCCAATTCCAGTTGGGTACGCATATCGGCGTTGCTCGATGTGCCATCGGCATGTACTGCTGCCTGTCCGGCACAGTATAAAGTTCCTGTTGCCTCCTTTACTTCTACGGCCTGTACGTAGCCGCGTTCTTCCTGCCAAGTCCAGGGATTAATCACTGTTTTTTTCATGATATTTTTTTGTTTTTCTGTACAGCAAAATTGAGAAAACTATACACGGGGTGTTGTGACTTGGATCACATTTGGCAAATTGTTGGCCGTTTAATTGTTGCGCCAAAGCCGGCTAAGGGTTTCACGAGATACACCCAAATAAGCGGCCAGAAGGGTCTTAGGTACCCGTTGCATCAATGCAGGCTGTTTGCGGAGTACCTGCTCATACCTTTCACGTGGGTTGGCTGTAAGGAATGACAGAATACGCTCCTGAGAAGCCATGTGTCCTCGGTTCGCCTTATGCAGGAAGAAATGCTCCATTTTTTGTAGCTTGGCGCAAATTGTTTGATAGCTGTCCAGTGAAAGGCAGTATACTTCCGTATCCTCAATACACTGTAAGCTCAATGACGCCGGTTGCCGGGAGAACCAAGCGGGATAGTCGCTTTCCCACCAGTCTTCCATCGCAAAAGAAATAATATGTTCGCGGCCTGTTTTGTCATGATAGACCAGCTTAAGCAACCCGGATATGACCAGGTATACATAACGTACAGGTTCGTTCTTGTCGATAAGGAACCCACCTTTCTTACAATGCTTTACACTGAAGTGCTTTCGCACAAAAGTGTACTCTTCGTCACTCAATGGTACTACTTGCTCTATATGCCGTCGAAGCATTTCTTCCATATGCGTAAAGATAGGAATTTAGGTAATATATGTAATTCAGCCAATAAATATCAGCCGTTACATTTGATAACAAATGTTATTGTACCCAAGATTTCTCCCTACATACATTTGTAGAAATAAACACGTGGACACATGAAGCTTAATAGAAAGTACATCACACCTTTTATCACCCTTGTTTTTCTCGTTGTAGCCCTATCTGGCCTGCTGATGCTTTTCCATCTATTTGATGGTTATACGGAAGTTATGCATGAAAGCCTGGGATTGGTTTTTGTCATTTTTGCCATCTTTCATATTCTTGTCAACTGGAAGAGCTTAAAAATCCATTTTGGAAAGAAAGTCTTCTTCCCGGCCGCCATTGCCGTCGCAGTGGTTTCAACGGCGTTTGTTATACATCAAAGAGGTAACCCAACCCTTGATACACTGATTGTCAAACGAATAGTCAAGGCTCCGATTATGAAAGCTTTTCAAGCCTTAAATGTTGATTATGATCAGGCATTGCGAACACTTAAAAGTAATGGGATATTCATTGGTGATTCGAAAACAATCGAAGAGATCTGGCAGAAAAACGAAGTGTCGCCCCAAGAGGTGATTGATTTAATAGTCAACTAGTTTTAATAGCAAAGCGAGATAACCAACGTTGTCATTGCGTGCTGTCTGGCAGATTCGTTTTCTTCAAAATAAATAGGTTCGCGTTTTAAAACAAGTACGCAATTTCAAAAGAAAAAACTGGAAAAGCTTGTCATAACCAAGCTTTTCCAGACATCCCATGTCCATCGTAAGGCAAATATAGTTATCCCGCAAGTTTCGTTAAATCGAATGAATTTTGCTTATTCTTCATGATTCACTCAGCTTGGTTCTATATTGCCAAAAAAGAATAAAGGCTAAAGCGATGCAGATCAAATACGGTAGAACAACAGTAAAGAAGTTGTAATGATGCTGGCTTTGCGTAACGTGTATGATGCCGTTGATTTCGCTGGAAGAGGTACGCGGAATCAAAGTCTGCGCAAAATTCCATCCGGTATGTAATCCAATTGGCAGAAACAATTTCTTGGTCTTTAGATAAAGAAGGCCAAAAAGGAGTGAACCTACACCCGTGGTGAGTAAGGTGAGCATAAAATCACCGAAAGGCATAGCTAGGTGAACATGCATTAATCCGAAGGGCACCATTACCACTAATTGCGCCGGCCATGCGCCGTAATGTCTATGTAAGCTTTGAAACGGATAGCCACGAAAAACAAACTCCTGTGCAAAGGAGGAACAGAAGCAGTTTAAAAAGATAGTAATAATTGGCCCGGCGTTTATTCTATCGCTGAATACCCATTGATCGCCTGTTAAAAGGAAAGTAAGAGAAGCGGTAACAATAAGCATCAGCACGCCAATGCCCAGGCCAAGGAAAAGTTGAAGGTAGTTCATGCTGTTTTTAGGGATAAAGCCAATGGACGTTATATTTTTCCCTTCCCGCCTTAAAAAGATAAAACTGAGTACGAAGGAAAGACAAAAGAAGAACAGCGGACTGTTTAATGGCCGAATCAATCCGGCAATGATCATCGCTGTGCCGAGTAGGATAAAGTAAATCACTACGTTAACAAGTGGTATTAATTTTTTGCTCATCATTTGTAATTTATTTAATGTCAACACAAAATGACAAAGTAGAAATGAAGCAAAAAAATAAAGTCGACAGGGCCCACCCACTTATCGACAAATAGCTTTTGTACGGTAACCAAGTAAAAGGAAATCCTTCGTTGCCAAAAAAAGAGGCTTCGTAGGAAACCGAGTAGTCTTGGTCTATTTATTTTGGGGCGAGCTATTTAAACAGCTATATTTACCGTATGCAGCTTCAAACCACTGTGCTTCAAGCAACTGTTTACCGTATTTATCAGCAGAGGGCACTCAGGCTACTGTTACACCTTTGTTTTTGGCTATTTATGTTGGCGGTAAAAAACTACATGGCCTCCATAACCTTTAACGTCTATAATGGATTACCGACTACGACGCTGTTTAAAATAAATTTGTATAGTACCGCATTGTTGGCTGCTTTTTATTACACCCTGGTTTACGGGCTTTATCCCCATGCTATCAGGGCGAAAAGTATGGTGGGTAGCCTGTTTGGTTTAATCATGCTGTTTATTTTGTATACTGTCGCCGACGGCTACATCGAAGCAGCTTTATTGAGGAACTGCACCGATTGTATGGCGCTTATAGAACGGAATAATCCCAACTACCACAAATTTCTCCAACAGCAACTGAGCAATGTCGTGTTTAAGCGCTTTATGAGCTTAGGTTTGCCACTTGGTATTATTTTCATGCTGGGAATGCCGATAAGCATAAAGGTAGGTTTGGCCGCCTTGCGTAATGCTTATGCGAATGCAGAGCTTATCAAAGAAAAAGCAAAGTTGGAGCTTGATTTTCTTAAAGCACAGTTCAATCCACACTTTCTCTTCAATTCATTGAATAATATATATGGTTTGATTTTACGTGGGAATATCGCGCAATCCGCTTCGGTGATCGCTCATTTATCAGCGTTTTTGCGTTATACAACATATGAAGCCAATAACGAATGGATGCCTGTTGCAGAAGAAACGAAGTTGATCGCGAACTATATTGAATTAGAAAAAATACGGCTCAACCACACGAAAGTCAGCGTGGAGGTCACGATTGAAAATCCCTCAGTACAATTGCCATCCTTGCTATTGATGCCATTAGTCGAAAATGCGTTTAAGCATACGGAGGATGTTCCCGGCGCTTTTGTCCATTTTGTGATTCACGTAAGTGATAAACAACTGTATTTTATGGAAGAAAACACAATAGGTGATTCAGAAGAAAATAAATATGGCGGATTGGGTTTGCAGCATTTGCGTAAAAGGCTGGCTTTTTTTTATCCCGATAGACATCAGTACGAGTTAAACGAACAAGCAAATAGATATCGAGTAACCTTAATCTGTAAATTATGAGTATCTCCTGTATCATTGTTGACGACGAACCCATTGCTCGTGACATTATAAAAGACCATCTTGAAAAGTTGCCGGATTTCGAAATAAAGGACTTGTGTATAAACGCCATGGAGGCTTATGAAGCACTATACACGCAGCAAATAGACGTTATGTTTTTGGACATACAGATGCCACGGATTGCGGGTACGGAATTTCTCCGCTCCTTGCGGAACCCTCCCTACGTAGTGTTTACCACTGCTTATCCACAATTTGCTGTTGAGGGATTCGACTTAAATTCAGTTGACTATCTGGTAAAGCCCATTACCTTCGACCGCTTTTTGCAAGCTGCCCAAAAGCTAAGGGAGCGCATGGCCACCCGCACTGTTAATTTAGAAACAGATAGCGAACGCACTTTTATATTTATCAAGCAAAATCACAAGCTGATACGGGTAAATTTTGAGGATATTGTCTATGTGGAAGCACAGCGTGATTTCTCGATGGTGTATTTGGCGGACGGGGCTGCCATGATGATGAGCATGAATATCGGGATGGTCGAAACACTACTGCCTCAAGCTATTTTTCTTAGAATTCATCGATCCTATATCGTACAACTTGTCAAAATTAAAGCGATCACAGGAAATCTTGCCAAAACTGATTTGATCGATCTTCCTATTGGACCTAATTATCGGGAAATACTCTTGCAGAAATTGAATATTTCATATTAGTTATTGGCCGACAAGAAGGGATGAACTGCTATGGAAATTCCATCCGTCCTTTCATGATAGATAAAGAAGGTCGATGGTAAGATCTAGGGGAAAGCTGAAAAACAAATAAAGCCTCTAATTAGAGGCTTTATTCTTTTACTTGAAAATGTACGCATTTATTTTTATCGACTATTTAATTAACGTTGAGAAGCGATCTTTATTGTGCTCATGAAAAATAAAACTTCTTGGGGATCTTTGTCACCTGACATTGGACAGTTCAATAGGAAGCTAGTTGATAATTTCTCCTTTGAGATTCGCTATCTTTTGCTGCCACTGCTGTCGTTCTTCAGGCGTTAATCGTACCCAGTCTGTAATCTCCCCAACAATTTTCAATGGTTCTTGACTGCGATACGAACGGGTTGGATTGCCCGGAAATTTCTTGTCGGTAACATTTGGATCATTTTCAAAGCTACCGGTTGGTTCAACGATATAAATGCGGTCGGGCCCATCACCTTTCGCTAGGGCCGCTGCAAGTCCCGCTCCATTAATCAAAGCTGTAAAATATATATGATTCATTACAATCTCGGGTTTGTAGTTCGAGTTGTACCCTGCTGTTAACAAATCGCCAACCTGTAAATCCGCTTTCGTTCCGTGATAAAAAGGACCCTTATCAGAACTCCGATCCCTGAATGAATCTGCTAGTTCATAATTCTTTTTCGCATTATCAAAGTCATGTAATTCCTCATAGCATTTTGCGATGCTCTCATATAGAGAAGGAAAAGCGCTCTTGACAGCATCATCATTTATCTCGGATGCAGAACGCAAAGCGGTGCCCAGCCATTTTAATTTGTCCGCGACATTCTTTTGGTGTCGAGCTACGTAATAGGCCGCGAGAAATCGTTCAAAATCGTTTGTTGCTTCATACGAGGCTTGAAGAAATAATTTACTTGCTTCTTCGGGTTGGTTATTATCCTCCATGCTCATGCCCTGAAGGCAGAGTTTAACGACCTTGTTGTTTGGGTTGAATTCCATTTCTTAATTATTTTCTCTGATCAATTGACTTCATATGAATGTTGTTGCTTTCCCAAATTGCCGAAGCGTACAAAGAGATTCGAATTGCATGAGAAATCAATATCCTAAGAGACTACCATGCTGTGTGAAATGTTACATTGGATGCATCTTTTCAATAAAACAAAAGTTGTCGTTCTATCGATACTGAATATGCTCCGGAATACGCCTTTAAAGATATTAATTTATATGTGCTTTGACAACCTAGGGCATCTGTTTTTACTGATACCTTGATGATGGCCTCCACCGGAAGGCGTAAGCCTGGCCTGAGATAGGCGGCAGGAGCTTCCGATTATTCAAAGAGGTCGGTTCTAGCGATCCCCTTTATGGAATTTCTACCTTTCAGCAGATATATACCAAAGTGTAACAAGAGTATAATTGACCAAATAAAGGTTCCAGTCTGAAAGCTCTTGAAACTTTCATTAATACTTGCAAGATCTAGTTTAAACCAGATGAATGAAATAAGAGTAAAAATTAGGAACGTATAGAGATGGAATCGAAAAGTAAGTGAGACAATTGACAGTGATTGATTTGCTTTTTTGCCAAAATGCCATCCTGCAAGAAACATGGAAATAAAGTATAAAGTTGCCAATACCCACGTTAACACATACTGTTGCTGAGTTAGAAAAAAGGACAATAAGTACCGGAATAAAATAGTTGTTCCCATTGCTACGGCTGCATAGCCGATCTGATAGGTTGTTAAGCTTTTCATAACGTTTCCTCCATTTTTAATAGTTTGGTTATTTTAGAGTTGAAAAATAACTGAATGTTCCGTTCAACAAATCTTGTGAACAATTCGTTGCCCAATGCCGTCAGGTAGTAATACTTACGTTCCGGACCCTTGTGGCCTTTTCCACTTTCGAAATCTACTGCTCCTATATGATGGAGTTTTCTGAGATTCCGATAAATGCTTTGTTCTTCACACTGCATAGTGTATTTTGATTCAATTTCAATAAACAGCTTGATTTCGTCTACATATTTTTTGCCATCTTTCAATGCCATAAATATCCAAAGGGTAAGTTGGCCCTTTTTATACGTTTCCTCCCAGGCCGAAAGCAGCTCATCAACTAACTTATTCTTCATGTATTATTCAAGTTGTATAATACAAATGTATAGTGTTAAATTTTAATATCCAAATATTTGTGCTGTGCTGAGGTAGGGTGGAATAAAGGCTATGGCTGCAGGAGGAAGAATAACCTACGGATGCGGGACGAAATCCTGTTTTATACCTCCAAAAAGTTTCCCTGATGATTTTCTAAACAAGCTTTTATTCTACGTGTATCGCCCACGAGCCATACAACATCATTAACGAAGATCATTTCCGACGAACCTGGGTTTAGCATTCGGTTTCCGGTCCTTTCAATACCCACAACCTGGCTACGCAGATCTTTTCGGATACCGGAGGTTTTGATCGTTTTACCGGAATAGGGATTGGCTTCGGTAACCTGTACCTTAATAAGCTGTATATCATTGATGTCAATATCTTCTTCATTATCTGCTTGCTGGATTGTTTGGTCAAATAGTAGTTTTACCTGGGAAATCTGTTCGTCAGTTCCCAATATGCCCACTTTGTCGTAAGGCAATATCCGCTGTTTTCCGTTTGGCAGATGAATGATTCGGTCGTTTCTACGTATATACACAATATGTATCCCGTATTTCTCTTTCCAATTAAGTTCGTACAAAGTCATTCCTGCAAAAAAAATGGTGCCGACTGCTTCCAATTCGGTTACGTAAGCATTCCATTCCTGAAAGTGTTTTTTTGCTTCCTCATTTTTGTGTTGTAGTGCAATATTTCCTTTATTTTGAATGTATGCAAGCCGTTCTCTTTCGTTTAGATTGGATATAAACCGTTGCTCTATTCGCTGGTGAATCTTCTGAACCTTATCTGAGAAAAACCAGAGCAATGCTACAATCACCGGAACAGCGACCATCAGTGCGTATTTGGTTGTCGTGATCTGATCGATAAAGAAACCTATAAGAAATATTCCTAAAAGATATCGGACAGCATGAAGGGAGATAGCCGTCACCGAATAGTTCAGGTAATAAGAATTGACGGTTTCATTCCCGTCTTTTACAGTAATCTTTTTGTTGAGGATAGCCCATAGGAAAGGTGATGCCAGCAAGGTTGCTGCGCTTATCAACACCACATTTCGCCAAAGCACACTTTCTATTTGCGTAGTCAAAAACGGAATGAATGTGTATTTGAACAGCAAGGTAATCGCGACAAGTATAATGCTATTGGTGATCAGGATTCTATTATACTCCTGCAGCATTTTCTTCCAAAGCGGATTGTCTTTATTTTTCTGCGTTTCGGAAGTGTAGACATCCAACCGGGCTACCCATTTTACCGGAAGTATCTTTACAATTGTGCCGTATAATGGTTCCGAAAATTTAATCAGATAGGGTGTGGTAAACGTCGTGATTGCCGATACACCGACGGCAATAGGAAACAGAAATTCTGAAATAACGCCTAATGACAATCCCAAAGCGGCAACAATAAAAGCAAATTCACCAATCTGAGCCATACTGGAACCGATCTGTACAGCTTGTTTTAACGGTTGCCCGGAAATCAAGGCTCCTAACCCACTGAAGAAAAACTTTCCTACAATGGTGAGTGACGTAACGGCCAATATAGGGCCTGCATAGGTATACATCGCTTGTGGATCGATCATCATACCTACAGAGACAAAGAATATGGTGCCGAAAAATTGTTTAATCGGTTGGGTAAGGTGTTCGATCTTTTCTGCCAATACGGTTTCTGCTATTAAAGAACCCATAACAAATGCACCTAATTCGGCCGAAAACCCTACCTGCGTAGCCAACAATACCATGCCGAAACAAAGTCCTATTGCAAGAATGAGCACCGTTTCTTCGTCCATCCACTTTTTGGTCTTTTTTATAAATACCGGCAGTAGATAGATTCCTACTAAAAACCACAACACCAAAAAGAAGCCGAGCTTGAGTACGGTGAAAAGGATTTCTGAGCCGTGAAAAGTTTGTGTTACGGCAACGGTAGATAGCAATACCATCAACAGGATAACAATAATATCTTCTACCACCAGTACACCGAAAACTACTTTAGCAAACTGTTTGGGTTTTAAACCCAGTTCATCAAAAGCCCGCAGAATAATGGTAGTGGAGGAACTTGCCAACATACCCGCTAGGAAAAGACTATCCATTTGGCTCCAACCCAACAAATATCCGGTAAGATAGCCGCCCAAACCTACAAATACAATTTCGATAACGGCCGTAATGGATGCCGAACCACCTACTTTCACCAGTTTTTTAAAACTGAATTCTAAACCTAAACTGAACAACAGCATGATGACGCCAATCTCTGCAAAAGTCTCTACGTTTTCGTGATCAGCGATAGTGGGTAGGTAATTGAAATGTGGGCCAACTAAAAAGCCGGCAATGATATAGCCCAAAACCAGGGGCTGCTTAATTCGTTTAAAAAGAATGGTAACCAAAGCGCCTACCAAGAGAATCAGCGCCATATCTTGTATTAGTTCGGGTAAATGAGCCATCTATATTTTTGTATCCTTTGCTGTTGAGATGTTATTGAATTCTGTTGAAATATTGATAACGGACTAATTGATCAAGCAATAATTTCGCAAAACCTCTTCCTTTATAGCAGCATCTACTTCTGTCGATTATTCTGCCTGACTTGTGGAATCACGCTGGTGCCGATTAACTCAATAGTTCGCATTAACTGCTGATGAGTAAGGCCCGCCATATCCATCTGGAAGGCAAAACGGTCTACTCCACCTAGGGCTTCGCTATGGCGCAATAGCTTTTCAGCTACTGTATCCGGCCCACCGACCACAAGAACACCTTTCGGGGAGATCATATCGTCGAACTGGCTTTTAGTAACGGGCGGCCAGCCGCGCTCACGGCCTATTTTGGTCCATGATTCTTTGTATCCCGGATAATAATCAGCGATCGCCGACTGGTCCGTCTCGCCAACGTATCCCGGCGAGTGCAGTCCCACTTTCAATTCTTCCGGCTTAAAGCCCGCTTCCTCTCCAGATTTTCTGTAAAGATCTACCAGCGGCCGAAATCGCTCGGTCTCGCCACCGATGATGGCCACCATTAAGGGAAGACCCAGCATTCCGGCACGTACAAAAGATTGCGGCGTGCCGCCAGCACCTACCCAAACAGGTAACTTTTTCTGAAGCGGACGTGGATATACCGGCTGATTTTTCAATGCTGGTCTGAACTTACCCGACCAGGTGACAAATTCTTCGTCCCTGATCTGTATCAGCAACTTTAATTTCTCTTTGAACAGAGCGTCATAATCGTTCAGGTTATATCCGAATAATGGAAATGCTTCTGTCGCAGAACCTCTTCCAGCTATCATCTCTGCGCGACCTTTCGAAATAATATCCAATGTTGCGAATTGTTGGAATACACTCACAGGGTCAGAAGTACTTAAGACGGTCACGGCGCTTGTCAGCCGGATCTTTTTGGTGCGGGCTGCTGCAGCTGCGAGTATCATTGCGGGAACAGAGTCCAGGAATTCTTTTTTATGATGTTCGCCGATACCGAAAAAATCATGACCGGCCTCATCCGCCGCAACGATTCTTGCCAGCAACTGCTCCATAGCATCTTCACTGCCCAAATCGTTGCTTCCGTACATCGCTGAAGCAAAACTATCTATGCCTATTTCCATAATAAATGCTCTTGTTTTTTAATAATTTGCCGTATTCAGGTTCCTTAACCCGCACGTTGTGTTAACGATATTTGATTTAGGTTATCTTCCATCATGATGGCTGCTTGGTCGGTCAAGTCTTGATAGTAGAAGTGATGGTGATCGATCAATACGACGATACTGTCTTCCGGACGCAGCAAGGCCTCAAGGCCTCTTTTTACATTTTTTGACATGATGTTCTTTTTTATGGTTAATTATTAAATAGAAATGTGCAACATAGGTAAGAGACACTGTTGGCAAGACGGATGGCCAGAAGGATTTTGCTACGAGGATGATAGAAAGAAAAGCATAGTCCGGATCTCATAATATCTTGTGTTTGTTAATGCAACAAAGTTCGTGATCAGGAGAAATCTCAAAGATGATATTTGTCAGAAAAACCCGTAGATATTTGTCTATTAATTTCTTCGCTCGTACACTTGGATTAAAAACAATGAAGGCATCACAATTCATAAGTATCTATTTATCAATCAATTAGACAGTATTATCTCCCGCTATGCTAGTAAGAGTCTGCATTTAATTTTATATTTGCCTGAACAATTTATATATTTAAAGATACGCGAGATCGATATGTACGACGCTTTTTTTGACTACCTGAGTAAATTCAGCTCTGAGCCGCTTTCAGACGATGATAAGGCATTAATAAGGCGAACATTTATTCCATCGAAATTAAGGAAAAGACAATTTATGTTACAGGCCGGAGACCAGTGTAAGTATTTTGCATTTATCGTAAAAGGTGCAATGCGAATGTATTCAGTGGATGATAAAGGCACCGAACACATTGTACGGCTAGGTGTAGAAAACTGGTGGATGGGTGATATGGAAAGTTTTGTGATGTTCCTACCAAGTCCCTATCATATTGAGGCGTGGGAGCACTGTGAGCTGCTTTATATTACCAGAGAAGGTGCTATCGACCTGCAGAAGAAGGTCTTGGCGTTTTGTGAAATGAAACAGCAACTTGACGAGCGCAATCATATGGCCAACAATAGGCGCCTGGCCTCTGCCATAAGCGCTCCCGCAGTTAAGCGTTATACTGATTTTATAGAATGCTATCCTGAACTTTACAAACGTTTCCCGCAGCATATCCTCGCTTCCTATCTTGGTATTAATAAGGATACGTTAAGTCGTGTCAAGCTCCAGCGCTACCAAAAATAACCCGAACGATAAAGAATGTCCGGTTTTATCGTGCGTACATTCAGAAGAATTATACATGTAGAAAAAGGTGTAAAAAACACATGCGTCGGATTTACGTCGCGCAGCCCCTGATTTAACGTATTTATATCTAAGAGCGAAGAATCCGTTTATATGCCGCGGTATGACATCAATGCCAGTTCTTTTCCCATACATCCTCATATTCTGCAGGGTGGCGTCTGAATTGCATATTCACATAGGGGCAAAGCGGTATGATCTTCAAACTCTTCTCTTTTGCATAGTTTACCAGTTTTTCGAGCAACAACTTTGCGAAACCCCGTCCTTCAAACTCCGGAGCCACTTCGGTATGGAATACGGTCAATCTTCCATTCGTGATGGCAATGTCCATTTTACCGGCTTTGATCTCGTCAGTGAAGAGCTCTACCTCGCCGTAGGCACGACCCTTAAAAACTACTGTTGTCCTCTCCATTATGGTTTAGTTTCGTCTCCGGTAATGTTAGTTTGAATGCTCAATGCCCCCGAGGGGCAACTGGCAATCTGATCGATCAGTTCCTGAGTAGTCGCATTTTCCGGTCGTATCCAGGGTCTGGCTTTGAGATCATAAACCTGAGGGAGTGTCCGGACACAAAGGCCCGAATGAATACATACTTTTGGTTTCCAGAGGATGATAATATCACCATTCAGATATTTTAGTGTTTCCATAGCGTACTTTTGAAACTTAAAGTTAAAACTTATAAAAGCGCACAGTTAGCAAGTCAAAACCGCCTTCTGTAACGACTGATATAAGTTGACACACAAATCTCTGTAATCAGGCTAAAACATAAAGATGACATTTATCGCAAAAAGTAGTAGATAAAAGCCTACATACCGTTCGGGCACGACTAACTTATCCTTATTTCATCGACAATTATCTACGTTGTTTTTCTGCAAATATCGTCTTTCCGATTCGCCAAAATTTCGAAATTTGTTAACGGCTGACATGAATGTTAATATCAAAACGAATGAAGGATTATAAAGTACCCGCACAAACCCGCATCGGGCATGTGCATTTAAAAGTTAGCGATATTCAAAGATCACTGGCCTTCTACCGAGATCTATTAGGGTTTGAGCTGGTTGCTATGTACGGCAATCAGGCTGCCTTTATCTCAGCAGGCGGCTACCATCACCATATCGGACTGAACACATGGCATAGCAAGGGCGCTGGTCCAGCACCGGAAAATGCACCGGGTTTATACCACACGGCAATTCTATATCCCGAGAGAAAGGATCTAGCTGCTATTTTGCAAAGGTTGATCAATGAAGAGTATCCAATTACCGGTACATCAGACCATGGGGTATCTGAAGCGATTTATTTAGACGATCCCGATGGCAATGGTGTGGAGCTGTATTGGGACCGTCCGAGTGATAAATGGCCAACTGACGAGCAGGGCAAAGTGATCATGTATAACCGCCGGCTAGATATGGAAGGGCTGCTCAGCTTATTGAATCATGACTAAACTTAAAGCCACCGATTCTTCCCGCAATATAAAACGGTGTGAGATTATGATAGGAGATAAATATATCCTGGAATATTGATTATAGAGAAGCAAAGATGAAAATTTGAGACAAATAGACTATAAATTGATCAACCAGGTCGTTCACTTTTTTTTAGCTTTGAATAGTCGCCATAACATTACTAACCTTTACAGGTGGCGACATTTTCCGATTACGTCAATTATCGATCAAGATGATAAAAAAGAAAACCTGGAGTCTCTTTATAATACTTTTATGTATAGCCGTATGCCCACTATCAGGACAGGCCATTAACGAGAATAGCAAACAAGAACGGCCCAATATACTGTTTATCCTGGTGGATGATTTAAAACCGGCCTTAGGCACCTATGGAGACCCCGTGGCCATTACGCCGAATATGGATAGGCTCGCGACAAAGGGAATGCGTTTCGATATGGCTTATGCTAATCAAGCAGTATGTGCACCTTCCCGTTTTAATTTAATGTTGGGAAGCCGTTCTTCGTCGTCGGGCATTTATGGATTTGGCCAGAATTTCCGCGACTATTATCCAAATGCTACAACATTGCCCCAGTTTTTTAAAGGACAGGGTTATCACACCGAGTCAATGGGTAAGGTGTTCCATATCGGGCATGGTACCTACAATGATGAGCAATCGTGGAGCGTGCCCCATCATAAAGATTTGGTCATAGAATATGTCGATCCGGCAAGTAAGCAGGAGGGCTTCACCCGAGAGGAGGCGCTGTTCTCAAATCAAAGTGCAAAAGGTTTACCTCGGGGAGTGGCATGGGAGTCTCCGGAAGTTGCTGACGATGCATATGCGGATGGACGAACGGCCGCTCGGGCAGTTAAGCGGCTAAAGGAGCTGAGTGAGAACAAGCAGGATGATCAACCTTTTTTTCTTGCAGTAGGTTTTGCCCGACCCCATCTTCCGTTTTCAGTGCCCAAAAAATATTGGGATCTTTACCAAAAGGAAAACCTTCCTTTGCCTACCTACGAGAAAGCACCGGAAGATGCTCCATCTTATGCTGTAAAGCGTGACACGGAAATTGATCAATATAAGCCGGTACGACCGTCTTCAGAGCAGGATCCATTTCCGCTCGAATTAAAACAGCAACTTATTCATGGCTATTATGCCGGAGTTAGCTATGTAGATGCGCAGATTGGCAAGGTGCTACAGGCCTTGGAAGACTCGGGGCTTGATGAAAACACCATTGTTGTGCTCTGGGGAGACCACGGTTACCACTTGGGTGAAATGGGAATATGGACCAAGCATGTCAATTACGAACGCGCTAACAAAATTCCGCTGCTTATTGTTGCCCCTGGTGTTTCGCAACCCGCTACGGCAACTTCTGCGCTTGTTGAAACGGTAGATATTTATCCAACCCTCGTTGAGCTTGCCGGTTTTCCGCAGCCCAGAGTTGAACAGCCTTTTGATGGTGTCAGTTTGGTGCCGCTATTCCGCAATCCCAAAGCTAAGATCGGTGATCATGCCTACCATTGC
This sequence comes from Olivibacter sp. SA151, assembly GCF_054130995.1. Taxonomy (NCBI): domain Bacteria; kingdom Pseudomonadati; phylum Bacteroidota; class Sphingobacteriia; order Sphingobacteriales; family Sphingobacteriaceae; genus Olivibacter; species Olivibacter sp. SA151. The sequence goes on from NZ_CP096391.1 coordinate 2,611,797, forward strand.
TTTCCACGTGGTGGACGTTTGGGCCGAGCTATTCGTACAGACCGCTATCGTTTGGTGGAATGGAAGAAAATCGGGGAACCGGTCGAATCAGCAGAATATGAATTGTATGATTATCAGTACTCGGATGTAGAGATGAAAAACATCGCGAAGGATGAACCTTCCATTTTGGAGGAGATGAAGAAGATATTAGCCTCGCATCCCGAAGCTGTTCCATCCAAACCTTAATATTTATTACCTGACTAAATGTAATCGGTTTAATTTTGTCGCATTTTTCCAAAGTGCCAATAGTTATCTAAAACTATTTTTGTAGAAACATTAAAATAAAGGAAAATGCGAAAAATATCACTTTTCATTGCGATGAGTTTAGATGGTTACATTGCAAAACCTAATGACGACCTCAATTTTCTAAAACTTGTCGAAAAAGAGGGCGAAGATTATGGCTATACTTCGTTCACAGATACAGTCGACACATTAATTGTTGGTAGAAAAACCTATGATTATGTCCTCAAAGAAGTCGGTTCTTCTCATTATGACAACGGGCAGAGAGATGTTTATGTAATAACAAGAAATCAACGACCAAATGCAGGTAGAACAATTTTTTATACAGGAGATTTGGTGGAATTGGTAAAAAGACTAAAATCAGAAAACGGCAAGAACATTTATTGTGATGGGGGAGCAGAAATAATAAATGAGTTGTTAAAGCATGACTTAATAGACGAGTTTATAATTTCCGTTATACCGATTTTGTTAGGCGATGGAACAAGACTTTTTAAGGACGAAAGGCCTGAACAAATGCTTGAACTCCTAACCACAAAAACCTACGATACCGGATTGATACAATTGCATTATCGAAGAAAGCGGTGAAAGCTAAATAGAAACTGATAACGAGGCATATGGTCTTGACTTCGACTTAGTAATTTGCTTTTTTTATTTTTTCAACAGGCATAGTGCCAAACGCCGGACAACAACTTCGCACTCCGGGTGGGTACCGTTCATTACCCAAAACAGCTGTTATTCCTGATACGTAGACATTTGCCGATTGAATTTTTAGGCAAATGTCATCTTCTAACATTTTGAGGAAAATTAATTTTGGATTAAATATCCGAGTGCCATTTAAAGAATTACAGGACAATCAAAAATTAATTTTTAATAGTAAACTATGAGAAGACTAATCGTTCTAGCAACAGCTATAATCAGCATTGTATACAGTAGAGCACAAACCACTGAACAATTAATCGGTGCCGATATGATCGTGTTTAATGCAAAGATCACTACCGGAAGCCTAACCAAACCCGAAGCTTCTGCACTCGCAGTAAAACGAGGTAAAATTTATGCTGTAGGCACAGATGTCGAGATATTGAAATTGAAAGACAATAGCACCAAGGTCATCGATGCAGGTGGTAAGCGGTTGATACCTGGTATCAATGATGCCCACATCCATATATTAAATGATAGGAGTTACAATTACAATGTCAGATGGGAAGGCGTGCCGACTTTGAAGCGTGCATTGGAAATGTTAAGTGAGCAGGCAGAACGAACTCCTGAGGGCCAATGGGTAAAAGTGATCGGGGGTTGGTCGCCATATCAGTTTAAAGAAAATCGATTGCCCACCATCGACGAAATTCGAAAGGCAGTTCCGAACAGACCTGCGATTGTACAGTATGCTTACAACCGGGCATTTTTAAACGAAATGGCTATGAAAGCTTTTGGAGTAGGTACCGATCGTTTTCCGGCGTTGCCGGGTACGGTATTCGAAAAGGATAAGAAAGGAAATTATACAGGGGTCGTAGATGGGTATACATTTACGTTTATCTCACTGGAAGCGATGGTACCACAGCCTTCAAGTGATGAGCAGCTTAGTTCAATTGCAAATGTAATAAATAGTCTGAACCGCTTTGGAGTTACTTCAGCTGTTGATGGAGCCGCTTTGATCGGCCATCCTCACGGACATACGCAAATACAACAACTGGCGAAGGAGAATCGTCTAAACATAAGGATGCCATTCATAGACCTTCAGTACGGTGATACGAACAGTGCTAGTTTGGTAGATGCAGAAATTAACGCGGTAATAAAGAAATCCCCTATCAGTCCGGGAGAGAATCTGCATCCGACTATGGCACATGGTCATGAATATGAAGGTGCCGGCGAATTGCTTAGAATGGAACTACATGACCATGAAAACTTCGACAGACCAGCTGTAATTATCGATAAGGAAGTAATGCGCCGTTACATTAGAGAAGACATTACCAAGCTCGTTGAGAAAGGAATCCCTTTTCGCATGCACATCAGCTACGACGAAAATATAACTCCGTTCCTCGACGAACTCGAAGCAATAAACAAAAAGACACCATTGGATGGTTTACGCTGGAGTATTGAACATGCCGAAACGATATCTCTTGAGAATGCTGCCAGAGTAAAAAAACTAGGAGGCGGTATCGCTTTAGATACAAAGCTGGCCATGCATGGCGAAGCTTTTGTAAAAACCTATGGAGCAGAGAAAGCATCACAAACCCCGAGATTACGTGATTTGTATGATAGCGGTGTTCCACTTACGATGACGACGGATGCATTTAGGGTCGCTTCCTTTAATCCATGGATAGGCATAAGTTGGATGACCACAGGGAAATCAGTGTCGGGTGCCGAAATATTGGCAAAAAATAATCGGTTAACAAGAGAAGAAGCCTTAAAATTGTTTACGGTAGCCCCAACCTGGTTTGAAGATCAAGAGCGTGAAATGGGAAAAATCATTCCGGGTCATTTCGCAGATTTCGTCTTGCTTAATAAAGATTATTTTACCATACCGGATGATGAAATAAAAACAATCTCCTCCTTATTGACCGTCGTAGACGGCAGGGTGGTTTTTGGCGCAGACGAGTACAAAAGCCTGTCCCCGAAATTACCTGAAACACTTCCCGTATGGTCGCCATTCAAATATTATGGCGGGTTTTATAATAATAAGGATTAAAGTTTATGATTTAACGACCTCTGTGTATTTCTAAATAACGGATTACTCCCTTTTGCCAACTTTCGTGTAAAACAAACTCAATTTATGAAAAGATTTAAATTAACTTTTTTTCTTGCGATTACAACGCTGTGTGCTTCGGCACAAAAGTGGAAAAGCGACCCGGAGCATTCAAGATTGGGTTTTAGGATAGAGCATATGCAGATTTCAGAGGTCAATGGCATTTTTAAAGACTTTGAAATAGAGGTTAAAGCCGCGAAGCCGGATTTCAGTGACGCCGTGATAGCATTAAGGGCTGAAATCAGCTCAATTGATACAGAAGTAGAAGCACGCGACAAGCATCTGAAAGATAAGGACTTCTTTGATGCTGAAAGCTATCCAACTATTCAGTTTAAAAGTAAATCTATATCAAGAATCGATGAAAATAGATATTCCGTTACCGGAATGTTAACGATGCATGATGTAACCAAACAGGTTACGATGGAGATGGTACACAATGGGACAATAAACAATACAGTAACGAAAAAAAGAACGGCAGGTTTTCAGGTTACCGGTACGATTAGTCGTTCTGATTTCGAAATAGGTAGCAAGTTTCCTGAAAAATTGGTAGGTGATAGCGTTTTTATCGTCGCAGATGCTGAGTTGCAGTTACAGTAAGATGATCTGAAATCAAAACGAATACAAAACGTGATACACACTTTAAGAAATGAATACGCTTAGTTATTGATTATTTGCACTGCTCTACTACAGGCTGGAATAAACGCTGCTAAAAATTATCCAGCCTGTAAATAAACTCTTCTATCTCCAGTTGCCGTGCATTAGCGTAGCCCCTGTCTGTACCGATTTTTACAAACCCGCACTTCTCTAAAACTCTCCGAGAACCAAAATTATCAAACGCAACGCGTGCGAAAATAGGACGTGTAGTTTCGATGGCAAGAAAGTGCTTTAAAGCATACGATGTAATGCCTTTTTTCCAATACTTTTTGTCTATCCAATAGGTAATTTCGGCATTTCCTTCCATAACAAATTTCGCTACGCTTCCCACGATGATCCCATCCACAACAATGGTAAAGTTATTGACAGTAGGGTCATTTAACAACTTGGTGTATTTTTCTAAATATGCACTTTTATTAGTTGGATCTTTTGACGTAAATGCCGCCAGATAATTTGCCTCCGGATCCAGTTGAAACTGAAATAAACTTTCCAGATCTGAAACTTTAGTCTTTCGAAGATGAATATTAAGTTTATCATTAACCATAGCGTAAATTATTATCACAATGTAATTTTGTCAAATCTACTACCCTGAGCCAAAAGATAGGAATAGAATAATATTACAATGATAGGGCCTTTTCTACAAATGAACGAAATATTATGGTTTTTATAAGGTCCAATGTATTTGCCATAATGACTTAAAAGTATCCCGATTCAATAGCAAGCAATTAGCTACCTAGGTGTTCAGCTAATTGCTGTGGCTCTGTAATAGGTCAGATTCCATAAGGCTGGAGAATTTTTAAAATCATGGGTCGGATCTTCTGAAGCATCCGGTCGAACCCAAGATCGTTGGGGTGAATGCCGTCTGTAGTCCCTTCCTGATCGCCCCCTAATAGGCCCTCCGCATAGATAAGATACAAGTTCGGGTCGTGTTTTTGCAGCTTTTTGATCTCTGCCTCAAAATAGTTGTTTTTTAGCAATACTTTGGTGGCAACTTCGGTGTCAAAATTTCCCTTTTCTCTCGCTATGCTTTGTATGGCGATGATGGGTATTTTAGGATGTTTTTTGCGAATGGTAGTAACGAAATCAGCTGTTCTTGTTAGCACTTCCTCCGGCGACGGATTGGGGACGCAATCAAGAATTAAAGCGTCCATCGACAGATCAGATATTAAATTCGCAACGTCAATTTCCATTTTTGCACTCCCACTGAAACCAAGATTAATAAAGTTTAGTCCTGTTTCTCGGGAAAGTCTTGCAGGATAAGATAAACCAGGTCGGCTTGCAGATGCTCCCTGTACAATGCTCGAACCATAAATCACAATATTTTTTTTAAATGGGTTACCGGAAGGGCTAATGGTTGCCCCGGAATCTACACCAATTTGAAGTGATATAGTCTCATCATAAGTAGGGAGGAAAAGCAGGCATGTTTTATTCCCGGCTGCCATATTCGCTACAATGTCAACCTCATTGCAATCATGGGATTTTGGGCGAGCGACACCTGCATATTGCCATCGGTCATTTCGTTTAATATAAAGGTCCATGCCCTCAACGGCCAGTCCTGTCATATTATCTGTTGGAATTCTAGAGCCTGTACACCATTTAGCCGCTATTTTGGAACTGGTGGTCTCAAAGGTAATGGCCAGACCAGCAGAATGTGTAGCTAAAGCTTTTACCGCTTTCGGAAGATTGGGAGTTGCAACTGTGTCCAAACGATGGTAGAACGGACCTTTATGACGCACCTTGCCCACTAATGTAAGCTCACGCGCATCTATAAATACCGTTTTGGCCTCTTGACCAAAGCTATCAAGTGCGAAAATTAGTGATAAGAAACTTAATGTTAGAACGGAAATATAGCTCATCATAAACTGTTTTAACGGACAAGATAATAATTTTATTTTTTCTGCGAAGCGCTGATTTTTTCCTTGCCATACGCTGGGAACGGTTTGGTAAAATATAAGCCAAGCCCCGTTGAAGATTCTCCATGTTTCTTTACATACCGCATATATCATATTTAAATAATAACTTGGTGGATTGAAACTTGCAAATAGATCCAAAATCGTTATCCTTGTAAAATTTATCGCTGTTAAACTGACATTTAATATGAAAAGACGCGTTTTTTTTAAGACGACAATCGTAAGCAGTGCTGCCGCCGCAATACTACCGCAGATTGGTTTTGCTCAACTTAAACCTAGCAATAAGATGCGGATGTATTATGAACTTAGAACCTATACGTTAAAGGATGCTGACCAGCTGAGCCTGGTGGAAGATTATCTTGAAAGAGCAGCAATCCCCGCATTGAACAGGTTGGGCATTGAAAACATCGGCGTATTTACCGAACTTAAGTCTTCAGGACAATCAATAGTGATTGTGTTAATCCCTTACCAATCACTACACGAGTTTGAGACGATAAATGATAGGCTTGAACAGGATAAACTTTATCTTACAGAAGGTGTCTCATACCTGAATGCTCCGGCAACAAAACCGGCATATGAGCGTATACAAAGTTTCTTACTTAAAGCCTTTAAAAACATGCCCGGCATAGAGCTCCCGTCGAAGGATAAACGTATTTTCGAACTGCGTAGATATGAGCACGCGAGTGAGGCTGCAGGGACAAAGAAGCGCGAGATGTTCAATGACGCGGGGGAGATTGAAATTTTCAAACGGCTGGGTTTTAAACCGGTTTTCTTTGGAGAAACGATCATTGGAGAGGCCCGCCCGAACCTTATTTATATGGTTACCTTCGATGATATGGCCGCACGCGACCAACATTGGAAATCTTTTGGTGCTGATCCGGAATGGAAGAAAATCAGTGCGATTCCGGAATATGCGGACTCAAAGCTTGTATCTAAGATAACGAGCACATTTCTTCAGCCAGCGGAGTATTCACAGATTTAGCTAGGACGAAGATATGGCACTCTATGTTTTCTAAAATGAGACGGCTTTTTTGTGCTCAATTTTCAGCAACGCAATCCAAGAGTTCCGCCTGCCTTGGTTTGGATTACAGCAATTGCCTGTGATAGGGAGCTGTTTTTTAGACACTCTTTTGTTAAGTTTTTGTAAGCACATAAATTAGGTAAAAAAGTTTCGTACCGTTTAGTCAACTCCGTTGGCTGAAACCAAATGGACGATCCTTTTTCAAAGCATCTTTGCCTTACCGGCTAAAAAAAATCACAAACTATCTCGAAATATCATTTTTTTTCACAGAAAAATGCCACTGAATCTGTCCGAAAATTCTTTGCCTTCTGCTACGAAAGAGATTTAATTTTGTGTAAGACAGGCTTTTAACGTTTTTCTTGTTCAATGCCCAAGCGGACGATACTATTATAAACAATTATTCTTAAATTAATTTCTGCTATGAAAACTTCCACACATTATTCATCTAAAGGAGCTTTTCTGCTGCTTTTCATCATTTTGTCGATCTATCTGACTGGTTGCAATAAAACCACGGATTTAGTGCCTGCAAAAGACGAAAAGCTGTATGATGCAACATTTAAAACGACCGGATTTAACATAAAATCAGAACCCATGGGAAACGGTCAAATGCAAAAGGTAGCAAGTCGTCAGTCGACGGCGACAGTTCAATCAGAAGATGCAGTTCAAAAATACCTAGAGAAGTTAGACTATTTTTTGTACGATGAAACCGACCAGCTGCTGCAGCATCGTAGCCAATTAAGAAAAGTGGCCCTTCCGCCTTATGCTTATTTTGGAGAAACCGCATTCACACTTCCAATTGGGAATTATAAATTGATTGTCGTTGGCTCGATGGGAACAACTGTCTTCCGAGATTCTGCTCAATATAATACAGCCTATCTTGCACCTTCGAAAGCTATGGAAGACATTTTTTATAAAGAAATCCAGTTTGAGGTGAGTGGTACCGAAGATGTAAATGAAACCATTAATATTGAACGGATTGTAGGAAGCCTGGAAGTCAAGTTGACCGAAAGTGTAAATGATATATGGGGTGACAGACCAATCGTTTACGCAACAACAATTGTTAAGTATCCTTTTAATCCTAATGGCACGCATGAATCCGATGTCTATTTTTTGCCGTTCATTAGCGGACAGGTAATCCCGTGGACTACTCAGAATTTTGTTTTGAGAGGTTATATTCTTCCCGATAGAAGCGGTCACTTCAACGTTGACCCCTTTATAGAAATTCGTGGTCAGCGCTCGGGAAATATTGCTTATAAAGATTTTCCGAACGATATTGTTATTTCACCTAACAAAAAGCTCATTATTGAAGGTTCGGTAACAGGGGAACATAAATATCAGCATTTTACAATATCGGCGGATTCGACTTGGGCAGATACAGATAGCATTACTTTTGATCCGGAATAACGGCTTATGGCGGTAATTTTTAGAAACTTAAATGCGCCTAATATCCGCCTGGATAGAATTGAAGAGGTAAACGACATAGCCACCTGTATTTGCTACAGCCGCGGAGAGGTGGCTTTTCGGGCTCATCTTTAAAGATTTTGTTCTCCTGATACTGTTTTGTATTTTCTTCCTCGCCATAACGATTTAAAAGTACCCCGACCGCGGAAAATATAATAAAACTGTAAATTCGTGATTTAGTATTTACAGATATATATTGAAGCCGTTTCTTGTTTTAAGAGGCGGTTTTTTTGTTAAGTTTTAGTAAGCGGTATAATTAAGTACAAAAAGCTACCCACTTCTTGATCAACTTTTGCTTTAACTCCAATAGCTGATATTTCCTGTATAAAGTAAGTTCTCAATGGCTAAGGAACCTGATTATTTTAATTTTCAAGTGATATTAATGGAAGAAATCGTTCAAAGTGCTTACAGGGCGCTAATGTGCATTTAATCGGAGATTGTTATAGTATTTTAAGTTAATCATCCTAAACCCTTTCTTTTTTCCATGCTGCTATATGAGCTAACAACGGGCAAAGGCTTTTCCCATATTCTGTGAGCGCATACTCTACGCGAGGGGGAAACTCGCCGAACTGTTTCCTGCTAATTAAGCCATCCGCTTCAAGTTCTTTCAATTGTTCAGTTAAAACTTTTTTTGAAATAGCGGGTATCCGAACACTGATTTCTCCAAATCGTCTGGCATGCTTAGAAAGCACACGTAAAATAATTAATTTCCACCGTCCCGCAAACAAAGCTATAACTTCCGTAACAGGACAGTCAGCATAGTCGTTTTTATTCTTCATTAGTCACTTTTAGGTTACCACCTTTTATTGTTATTAACAACGGGCAAAGGCCTTTTGCAGTATCTTAGCCTAACAAAAGTAATCATCATTTATATTAAAACAAATACCATGATTTTAGTAACAGGTGCAACCGGTAATTTAGGCAAAGCCACCATTAATTCTTTATTGAACAAAGGCATATCCGCAAACAATATTGCAGCATTGGTAAGAGATGAATCCAAATCGGCAGAATTTAAATCAAAAGGCATTCAGGTGCGGATTGGCGACTATCAGAATTTTGAGTCTTTAAAAAGTGCGTTCCAAGACGTGGACAAGCTACTGCTGATATCTTCTTCATCGGAAATAGTTCACAGGTTTGAGCAGCATAAAAACGTAATTAATGCTGCCAAGGAAACTGGTGTCGGTCATATCATTTATACCAGTTTTGATATGGTAGATCTGCGTCGCAGTATAATGGGGGAAGATGTACAATACCATGCAGACACAAGTGACTATCTAAAACAGATAGCTGTACCTTACACTTTGATGGATAATACACTGTATGCTGACATGATTCCCCTGTTGTCCGCAACTAATATATGGGATGAAGGTGTTTCCATTCCCGCCGGAAATGGTAAAACGCCTTTTTTACCGATATCAGAAATGGCCGAAGCCCTAGCTGTTGTACTGACTACTCCAGGGCATGAAAACAAAGAATATGTCATCGCTGCAGACGCTGCTTTTTCTTTCGCTGAAATCGCTGATCTAATATCAGACATGTTGGGAAGAAGTGTGACTTATTACCAACCAGAGGTAGATTCATACATTGCGCAGCTTGTGCAGAACGGATTTTCTGAAGATGATTCAGCATATGTGGCAAGGTTCGGTGAGGCGATTGCCAGAGGAGAGTTCGACACCAATAAAAGTGATGTCAAACAATTACTAGGTAGAAGTCCGATATCGTTAAAAGATTTTTTAAGAAGCATATACGGTAAATAATTCAAAGAAGGTTAACCTTTTCTAAGAGTTAAAAATGACATGGAAGGCAAAATTTCCGAAAACGGGGGAGTCAATTCAAAAAACGAAAGTAGAAATCTTCTAAAATTTGTGGCTATAAAAAGCAGTTAAAGCAAATTCGCATAAGCGACTTCCAGCTTTTGAAACGGAATGATGACAAGTCGTATTGACTTCGCTAAAAAGCGTTGATTCGGTTTTCTGTATAGGCATGCCGCTGGCTTCTTAATTTATCCTGGAGCTCCGTAATTGCTTTCTTTTTATTCTTTTTAATTCTTTCAAGCAATGATTTGGGACCACCGTCAGGGTTGTATTTGGAGCCCCAGTTAAGAAACTCCACCATGAACGGCACCAGTTCGATGCCCTTCTCAGTTAGTAGATACAGGAATTTAGAAGCGTTTTTCGGGGAGGTTACTTTAGAAACAATCCCTTCATTTAAAAGTATATTGAGCTTTTCCGTCAGTACAGCTGAAGATATTTTCTCGTCCGATGCCCGAAACTCGAGGAAGGAATTTTTTCCATTAAACATTAAATCCCGTAAGAGCAACAGCATCCATTTGTCGCCGAAAATTTCCACCGAATAATTGATCGGGCATGTTGATCTTCTTTCAATTGTTTTCATTATGTCAAATTCAAAAGTAGTTTGTTTTTAAAACTACTTTTCTATACGTTTGTAGTTTACAAAACAAACTACAAAAATAGCTAAAATTTAATTATGGACTTTACAAATAAAAATGTCGTTATTACAGGTGGAACTTCAGGTATAGGCTTAGCAACAGCAAAAGCATTTATCGCCGCAGGGGCAAATGTTTGGATTACGGGAAGAAATGCCGAAAATCTACAAAAAGCAAATGCAGAAATAAACAATCCGAAATTATTTACAGTGATTTCAGACACTTCAAAGCTCGAAGGCATATCGATTCTGGAAAAAGCAGTTGCAGAAAGTGGAAACAAATTAGATGTTCTCTTCCTGAATGCGGGAATTGGAACATTTGAGCCAATAGAAAAAGTAACCGAAGCAAATTTTGATGCACAATTTAACACCAATGTCAAGGGGCATTTCTTTACGTTGCAAAAATTACTTCCTCATCTGGCAGATGGAGCGGCAGTACTGTTCACATCTTCAACCGTTGCCACCGCGGCAAATGTGGGTGCCATCGTTTATTCTGCAACTAAAGGAGCATTGAATAAAATTGCCCAAATTGCGGCAAATGAACTGGCAGGAAGAAAAATCCGCGTCAACATTGTTAGTCCGGGACCTATAGATACGCCAGGCTTAGATACGGTATTACCTGCTGAAGCAAAAGAGTCAATAGCTGGCGCTACAGCGCTGCAAAGGCTTGGTCATCCTGATGAAATCGCGAAAACAGTGTTGTTTTTGGCTTCTGATGCCGCAAGTTTCATTACAGGAACTGAGATCGTTGCGGATGGTGGTTATCTTAATTACGCACTAAAATAATCGTTGATCATATCATCACTTTATCCAGTAACTGATTTTTCATCGTATCATGCTTGTCGTATGATTTGTCAGGAAAAAGGAGTTCCGCTTTCGAACTCCTTTTCTAGTTACGAAGTAAGATATGAAGAACGAAATTATCGTGCAGTACCGGCAGATCTGATTACTGACCCTTCAAAAGAGCTGAACCGGAACAAAATCGTGGTCCTCAAGCGCAGTTTGCCTCCCAATTTACATTTATTGCGGTGTTGACCTGTATTTGTATCATCAAAGGTGCTTTGCTTAGAAAGGCATTTACAAAAAGATCATTACAGCTTAGTCATGCACAAATAAAGGCCGATCGGCAGTACATGCGAGATCTTCGCGAGTTAAGCGACCAGTATGGTGGCATGATTAACCGAACGCAAGAAAAGATAAAAAAAATTGCGAAACCGAAAAGTTGCATTTATATTTGCAACTGATTGGTTTCTTAATTTAATTTGAAAATAAAAAAGTTGGGCTTACTATTTTCCAATCTATCAAAGAAGTATTGCCGTTAACGTTAATAAAATCGCATTCAATGTGTTATTGAATTATAAATCCAACAAATAATGAGACGAGATATTTTCCAAGCCGTAGCGGACCCTACAAGACGGGCAATTATCACACTCATTGCATTGCAGGCAATGACGCCCAATGCCATTGCCGAGCATTTTGATACCACAAGACAAGCCATTTCAAAACATTTGCGGATTTTGACGGAGTGTGAACTGTTAAAACAAAAGCACAGAGGCAGGGAAATTTATTACCAACTTGAAATTGATAAGATGAAAGAAATAGATAAATGGCTGGAGCAGTTCCGCAAAATTTGGGAAACCAAATTTAATCAATTGGATGATTTATTGGCTAAAATGCAACGGAAGTAATCATACCACAAAGGCACAGCTTGTCCCGAATAGTCGGGAAAGCCACAAAAAAGAACTTAGCGTCTTTGTGTCTTCGAGGCAAGAAAAATAAAACGTAAAAATCAAAAAAATGAACAGTAACCTATTATTCGATTTTACAGTCAGAAAAGAAACAAAAACCATTCACATAAAACGTGAATTTAATGCAAACCGTGAATTGGTTTGGGAGGCGTGGACAAATCCCGAACTTCTCGCCCAATGGTGGGCACCGAAACCGTATCACATCGAGACCAAAATTTTCGATTTAAAAGTAGGCGGAATGTGGCTGTATGCAATGGTTAGTCCCGAGAATGAAAAACATTGGAACAAAGCGGATTACAAGATTATTGAAACCAACAAGTTGCTGTCTTTTTTTGATGCTTTTTGTGATGAAAACGGAATTGAAAACACCGTTAAACCGCACTCACTTTGGACAAATAATTTTACAGAAGAAAACGGTATCACAACCGTAAATATTACGATGAAGCACGACAAATTGGAAGATATTGAAATGCTGATTGAAACAGGTTTCAAAGAGGGCTTTACAATGGCAATCGGCAATTTGGACGAATTATTATTAACGTTAAAAAACAAATAAAATGGCAAAACAAATTTTTATAATCTAGCAGTAAAACCCTTTCATCCCGCGGCGGTTCTTTTTTGGAAGCCCTTTCCTGGGCGTTAATTTGTTGCTACGCCTCTAAAATATTCTTCTCTGTTGGGGTAATTTGAGGACTTCCTGTTTAAGAACATTCGTTTTCCCGAATGCCGAAAAAGTCTTTGACTTGGACAAGAATAAAAAATCCCTAGCACCAAAGCAACCCGAAGCTGATGCTTTTTCCCAATCCAGGTATGTCCGAATCCGCACAATAGGTGTCTGAAAACGAACGCCGTCAAATTGGCAACGGCTTGTTCTTGATAAACTGTAAGGCATTTGTCGTAGTGGCAGTTTTATTGTGCCAATGAACAAGGAATTAATTCCCATGGACAAAATTAGAAGTCATGATTAAGAGCTATTTTACAATTGCTTGGCGTAATATGAAAAGGAACCAGGTGTTCGCGATCATCAATATTCTTGGACTTACCATCGGTGTGACTGTTTGTACGATGATCTTCCTTTTTGTTAGAAATGAATTTACTTTTGATAGATTTCACGAACAGGGAAAAAATATTTACCGTCTAGTCCGTAGCTTTGATGAAAATGGTTCTGAAAAACGGGTGCCCTGGTTATCTCCGCCTTTTGCTACGGCTTTGCCGATAGATTTTTCCGGTGAGGTTACAAAAGCAACTCGGGTATGGCCGGGCAATGCATTGGTAGCTTTTGGATCGATTTCATTTAACGAAAAAAAAGTACTGAAAGCCGATAGTGATTTTTTTACTTTCTTTTCCTTTCCACTGGTAGCTGGGAACCCTGCCACTGCCTTAAGTAATCCCGGAAGTATCGTTTTGACCGAATCGACTGCCCGAAAATATTTCGGTGATCAAGATCCACTGGGCAAGATTATCGAATTGGATAAAAACTTGCCGCTTACCGTCACCGGAATTGCTAAAGATATACCGGCAAATTCCCACCTGGATTTTGACCTTGTTGTCCCTTTATCAAATTATACTGTTACTGACGAATCCGAAAATTGGTTTTTTAACTGCTTATTTACCTATGTGTTACTTCGCGAGGGTACTGATCCATCCTCCCTGGAAAGCAAATTTCCCAGCTTTGTCCAAAAGCATATGGGCCAGCTACTAGAACGGATCGGGCTCAAGGTAAACCTTTCGCTAACGCCTCTTTCCGATATATATTTTGAACCGGGCGGCCCTCCTGACCCAAGCAGACATGGGAATAAAAGTTTAGCATACATTTTTATAGCAATTGCGCTATTGATTCTGCTTATTGCCTGTGTCAATTTTATAAATCTTTCTACCATCAAGGCTATTGAACGCTCAAAAGAAGTGGGACTGAGAAAAGTAATGGGTGCCATAAAGAGTCACCTGGCCGGACAGTTTATCAGTGAATCCGTTTTAACGGTGCTCATTTCATCTTTGGTTTCGTTAGGTCTTGTAAAGTTATTGAACCCTCTTTACGCCCGGTTGCTTGGATATCCCCTTGATATCCCTTGGAACACATGGCATTTATACGCTTTCTTTGCCGGAATCATATTGGTTGTTGGACTCTTGGCAGGTAGCTATCCTGCTTTCTTTATTTCAGGTTTTTCGCCCGTTCAGGCCCTCAAAGGTAAACTCCGGTTGGGTAAGGGTGGGTCCATGTTCCGTCAGGCTTTAGTAACCCTCCAATTCGGTATTTCGATTCTCCTGGTTATTGGAGTCGTGGTGATTTCCAGTCAACTGAAATATATGAAAACGAAGGAATTAGGCTACAATATGGAACATGTCGTGAGCATACGTGTGGATGGTAATAATGATATCTATAGGGGAAGACGGCAATTTAAGGAAGACTTACAAAACAACACGGCAATAAAAGAGGTGTCGCTAATGTCGGGTGAACCGGGAGGATTCCACGACTCGCAAACATTTCAGGTTGAAGGTACTGACGATCGCACCTGGTCGTTAAGAACACAGTTTGCCGATTTCGAATATATAGAAACTTTGGGCCTGAAGATGATCGCAGGAAGGGACTTTTCGGCATCGTTTAAAACCGATACCACCAACTCGGTTCTGATTAACAGAACGGCGGCCGCCACGCTGGGATATACGCCGGATCAGGCAATCGGTAAGTGGATACAGAATACCATAAGGGATAACTCCAGACGCAGAATTATTGGAGTAGTGGAGGACTTTAACTTTCTTTCCCTCAAAGACAAAGTGGAGCCACTTGTTATTTCTCCGAATGAGGATAACCGAGTGGCATTGATTGCGCTGAAATCGGGGAGTATCAAGGAGGGGATGAATGCTATCGAAAGGGAGTACCGAAAGTTGGCACCGGATTACCCTTTTGAATACAGCTTTCTTGATCAGCGTTTTGATGAGCTTTATAGGAAAGATATCCAGCAACAAGCACTTATGACTATTTTTTCGGCACTCTCCATTTTTGTTGCCAGCCTTGGTCTTTACGGACTGGCGTCGTTTACAACAGCTAAACGTACGAAGGAAATAGGTATACGCAAAGTACTAGGGGCGTCTATCAATGGCATTTTCCAATTGTTATCTAAAGATTTCATCAAGCCTGTTTTGTTTGCTTTTTGCATCGTTTCACCAATCGGTTGGTGGATAATGAATCGCTGGCTAGCGAACTTTGCTTACCATATTGATATTGCATGGTGGATGTTTGCACTTTCCGGCTTTATTGCGGTATGCATTGCCTTGCTTACGGTAAGCTCGCAAGCTATTCGGGCGGCAGTGGAAAATCCTATAAACTCGCTTAGGGATGACTGATATCTCTTTTTGTTTTTTCGGTTAACGGGTGATGGAAGAGACGGCTTTTTCTATTAAGCACTATAAATTAAGTTCGAAAGCTTCCTACTTCTTAATCAACTTTGGCTTTAACTCCGATAGCCGATATTCGAGCTCATTGTTTTCTTCTAGAAGCATGTTATCGTTTTCTAGATTTCGCGAGTATTCGCCATAATGATTTAAAAGTACCTCGACTACGGAAAATATGATAAAATGCAAATTCATGTGACGAAATGGGTCGATTCCGTGACGAAAGCATAAGAAATAAGTTTGGGATCAAATCCTATGGAATCACCTTCCTGAACGTCAGATTGATCCTCGGCCCCATGATCGCGTTCGATTTTGCTATCCTATGTTCCCAGTGAAGTTGCAGATCGCCTTTCATGAGCAGAAGGGAGCCGTGCTGCAGCTTGATGGAGTAGCGACTGGCATGGTCGTCCTTCCTGCGGAAATCAAAGTTCCGTTCGGCTCCCAGGCTCAGGGAGGCTATTTCGGTTTTGCGGCCGGGTACCGTGTCCTTGTCGGCATGCCAGGCCACCGAATCATTTCCATCGCGGTAGAGGTTCAGCAGCACGCCCTGAAAGGCCATACCGGTAAAGGCCTCTATGCGCTGCCTTACCACCTGCAGTTCCGGCAGCCACGGGATCGGTTCGCGCCGGTCATCCGTCCGCAGGGGGCGGTCTCCGTACCATGACGTCAATCTGGGCGTTACCACCTCCTTATCGTACATCTTAACCTTGGTCTGCTGCCAAGGCACATTGTGCAATAAAAAAGCGAGCAGCGTATCCGCTTCCGGCCGTTCCAGAAAGCCGGGCGTATAATCCATCAGTTCCCGTGGCAGTACCAATTGCCGGTTATCATCAAACAGTTTCCCCTGCATCTCCATTCAATTAAAATTTACCTGAAATTACGTCCTTTCGGAAACAGCTCCAGTTGAGCATCAAATATATATAAAAGAAAAATCTGAAATGTTTTTTTGCTAAAAAAATTAGATTTTTTTATATTCGTGTTATACCTGAATCGTAATCTAAATGAACCAAAGTAAGTCGCAAGCGAATCAATATGATAAGATTTTCCGTGAGAACATGGAAGTAGTATTGCCTGGTATTATCAAGTATCTACTGAAACTCGATATAATAGAAAGTGAAGAATTGCCCGATGATTTGCAGCATACAAAAGAACGCAGACCCGATTTGCTCAAAAAGGTAAAAGATGCATCCGATAAAGTTTATGTCCTGCATGTAGAGTACCAAACAAAGAACGAGTCCGATATGGTGTTCCGGATGGCTGAATACAATATAATGTTGCAGCGGAGGTATCGGTTACCTGTAAAGCAATATGTTGTTTTTATCGGTTCGGCCAAACCGAAGATGGTAACAGCTATTGTAACTGAAGATTTTCAGTTCCGATATAACCTGGTCGCGTTTTCCTCGGTAGACTATAAAATATTTCTTAAGTCTGATAAACCCGAAGAGAAAATATTGGCAGTATTAGCTAACTTTGTAAATGATAGCCCGTTAGAGGCTATTGTGACGATCCTATGGGAAATAAAATCAATTTCCGGTGGGGATTTGTCTGAAAGCAGATATTTTAATCAGTTGCGTGTGTTAGTGCAATTGCGTAAATTAGAGAATCAATTGGATATAGCTATGGAAACGATAACAAAATTTTTTAAGGAAGAGCGAGATCCGCTGTTTCGTAGAGGCGAAGCAAGGGGTAAAGTTGAAGGTGAAGCCAAGAAAAGCCATGATGTGGTTGAAAATTTGATTACTGAGCTCAAATTATCTAACGAACAAATTGCACGTATTGCCGAAGTATCAATCGACTTCGTCCAAAAAGTCCGTGCCGATTTGGCTAAAAAGAAGAAGAATTAAGCATCAGGTATTTGTAGATATATTGAAGCCGTTTCTTGTTTAGAGGCGGCTTTTTCTATTAAGCACTATAAATTAAGTTCGAAAGCTTCCTACTTCTTAATCACCTTTTGCTTTAATTCTGCTAACTGATATTTGAGCTCATTGTTTTCTTCTAAAAGCATATTGTGTTTTTCCAAAAGCTCGGTGTATTTATCCTGTATAATTTGAAGTTTTTGGGTAAGTGTGGCGTCGTCCTTTACATCGTTGAAAAGGGGGATGTTTTTAAAATACTTAGCAAGCTCTGGATAAGGGATTGAAAAGTCGTAAGGAATAGCTTTTCCATATCGGACCATAATGGCATCAGATAGATCAGCCTTCTTGAAATGTGCATAAAGCGTGTTCACTTCATAGCCCGCCCTTTTGGCAATGGTTTCGTTTGTATCAATACTTGTTGCAATGGCATTGTATAATACAAGTCCCCGGCCTTTATACTTTTTTGACGGCTCAATATGGCGTTTGTTTTTTGGCAAAACTTTTTCTTTCTAAGATAGTTATGATTTATCTTATAAAAACGTGGATTTATAGTTGATTTTTCAATATTAATATGTATATTTGTGTATCAAAGTTGAAAATAGGTGCATGAAAAGTTGATTTTTAGTGTTTTTTACTTTAGAAATTGATTTGCTGAAAGTGAATTTTTCATGTACGGTTAATTGTTTTAAGAGTCTCGTTACGAAAACTACCACTTTTCAAAGACGCGAGGCCAAAGGAGAAACCTCCCTGGATTTTTTGTACATTTGCAAAATACGGGGTGGGCTCCTATTGGAAGTCGCGTCAGGGTTCTAGTGGTAGTACCTCGTAACGGCGGAAGATAGGGGCCCACTCCGTGAATAATTCCGCAAGAGGCTCGTTAATAGAACGAGTTATGATAGCTAAACCTAACAAAAAATTCTGTTTAAGAAATATAATCGCTGCTCCCGAATAGGTGAGATGCTTGGCAATTTTATGGCTTCATCTCCTTACGGTGAAGGCGCCCCGCTGTACGGATTTTTAAACCAAATTATTTACATGAACAATCTAAATCATTACAGAAATGAAGCTTTTTACAAGCTACATCAGGGAGCTTTTTGTCCAATTTAAACTAAAAAGTAATACGGTCGTTACGCGCAAACCATCACTAACGATGAATGATGAGTTATTAATGATAAATACTTCTTGTACCTTTTTCCGCAAAAGGTACCCAAAACTCCTGGCTGCAAAATTTCTATGTAAGTTACATCGACTACTTAGCCTATGCTATCCGAAATTTTGGAGGCCAGTTTTTTCCAGTATGAGCAGTTTCTTGCTACAACCATTGCGTATACAAAAAATAAATGAAAAAACTACCTGTAACTCGCGAGTTACAGGAAAACAGGGTCTAAGAAGTTTTAAAGGTGCTTTTTGGTGGTTTTTTACCATTGAAATTTGCATAAAAAAGTGCTGGAAATTCGCATATAGATTTATTCGTTGCGGTAGAAATGATGACGCTCGGAGATTTCTCCGCAAGGTCGAAATGATGGCACTTCGCAACGTCGGTATGGCAAGAGGTAGTTGCCTCTGCGCCGTATACCTTATAACCGTAAAAATCTTGTTCTGTGTTTGTTTGGCACACGCCCGGCAGTCCTCCTCCCCGGAGGCTGCCCACGGCGTGGCTTTATCCACAGATTCTATTAGGCCCCTGCAAATAGGGGACACCATTCCCGAAGTTTTATGGCAAATGCCTTTGCAAATGGTACAAGCAGGGCAGGAGGGAAGTACTACCGTAACGCTCAATGATTATAGAGGCAAGCTTATTATATTGGATTTTTGGGCGACCTGGTGTGGACCTTGTGTAGAAGCAATGCCGGCACTGCATGGCTTGGAAAACAGTCTAGCCGACGAAGTCGTACTCTTACCAATTACTGCCGAGAATGAAAATGCGATAAGGAAATTTGTTGCAACGAATAGGGCAATCAGTTCAATATCCGACTTTAATAGCGTAGTAAGTGAAGGCCTTAGAGCCTATTTCCCACGGCAAACAATCCCGCATACGGTCATTGTTGATAAGAGGGGCACAATTACGCGGATCACCGTACCCAAGTTACTGACAGAAGATGGAATCAAAAAGCTCTTACGCAATAGTGCTAAAGATGCTATAATCCCTAACAAAATAGAGCGGCGGTTTCCGGGAAATTTGTTCGCCGCCACTATGGGGCATGTACGAGAGGAGAGCCAGGTGTATTATACAGGGTTTACACCTTATATCGACGGGTTGGCCGCTGTAAGCGGTTATCGTGTAGACAGTGCGAACAGAGCATGCCACTATTATTTTGGTAACCGTACGGTTTTACAGCTATATGCTGCAACCCGCATTTTTAACGGAGGGATTGCCGGAAAAGCTAACAGACGGATTCTGGAAGTTTCGAGACCCGAATCGCTTACGCACCACGTGAGAGATGATGGTTCTGAAACTGCCAATGATCCCGATTGGGAAAGAGTTAATACATTCTGCTACGAGGCACGAACGCGTTTAGGGCATAGTGAGGACCGGATGCGCAAACGTTTAAAGGACGATCTGGACCTGTTTTTCTGTCTTAACGCGAAAGAGGAACTGCGAAATGTAACCTGTTTAGTGCTGAAAAAGTATGGAGATGCTTTAACCACAAAAAGCACTAAAGAGCAAGAACATCAATTTGTGAGGAATGGTCTTGTAATACATAGACTGCCGGAGAAACGATCATACGTTGGACGCTCATCTACAGGGGCCGTGAACTATTTAAACAACTATACCATTAAGCAATTGCTGTACTTACTGGAGGATGACAACTTAGCTCTTTATGGGTATTTACCACCAACGATAAACGGTACCGGTTTACCGGACTCCACATTGCTTAATATTGATCTTCCTGATGATTTGGGTGATTTCAATAGCTTGAATAGGGCATTGCAGAAGCAAGGCTTGATATTCGAAACCGAGATGAGAAAAATTCGCATGCTAGTCATTACCGAAGCAGGTTTTCGCCCCGTTGTCGGCCCGCTCGTGCTTACATCGGCAGGTTTTATATATCCTAATAGAATCAACCATATCAAGCAATCGCCTTTTTACATTGAACCATGAGAATATCAACCTTAACCTTTTTGATTTTATTATTAACGGCAAGAAGCTTCGCCCAAACGAAAGTATTATTTAAAGCGAGAGTCATGGTGCATGACTCGATTCCTTTAGCCAATGCCGTAATAGCGACAGCAGATAAAACTATCCAAGCAAGATCCGGTGACGATGGTTATTTTACCGTTTATCTGCCTAAGTCCTGTGTCTATCAAGTAAGCATTAGCCATGTTGGTTATACCACACGTGTCATTACCTGGAAGGGGGACGACGGCCCTCCTTCAGCCGTGTACTTAGAAATGCAGCGTAATGAACTGGACGAAGTAAGTATTTCTACAGGTTACCAAACGCTCCCTAAAGAGCGATTGACGGGCTCATTCGAAACCATAGACAGTACGCTATACAATAGGCAGATAACAACCGATGTGATCAGCAGACTCGACGGTCTCGTTCCGGGCGTACTATTCGATAAACGCAACGGAACAAGCCAAGACTTTCATATCCGTGGGCAGAGTACATTGGCACAGGAGCGGGCATTAAACGGACCGTTGATTGTGTTAGATAATTTTCCTTATCAGGGTGATATCAACAATATCAATCCAAATGATATTGAAAACATTACCTTTCTGAAGGACGCCGCGGCTGCATCCATCTGGGGGGCAAGAGCAGGTAATGGAGTAGTGGTAATTACTACCAAAAAGGGCCAACGGGAAAGACCCACAGATATTTCGTTTATAGCGAACGTAACATTTATTGAACGTCCCAATCTATTCTATCAACCCAGGATGTCGACCTCGGACTTTATAGATACCGAAATATTTTTGTTCGAACAGGGTGCATATCGGGCCAACCTGAATAATACCACTACAAGGCCGGTATTGACACCTGTAGTAGAACTATTGGAAAAAGTCCGCACTGGAGTGATGAGCAGGGAAGATGCGGAACACCGGATTGAGCAGTTCCGTACGATCGATGTGCGGGACGATTATAGCAAATATCTATATAGAACAGCCGTAAACCAGCAATATGCAGTTGCACTAAAAGGTGGAAGTGAAAGATTGTCCTATCGGTTTTCCGGAGGCTTCGACAGAAACTTCCATAATCTAAGAGAAAATGAAATGGACAGGTTAACATTGCGATCAAGTAACAGCTTACAGCTTTCGAAGAACTTATCGTTCGATCTCGGGCTTATCTATACACAGCGTAACGAACAGCTAAATAACGATGGAGAGCCAAGGTTGGGCACCTTTATCAGCCAGCTATATCCATATGCCCGCATTGCCGATGATCATGGAAATCCACTGGTTGTTGAACAACAGTATAGAAAAAGCTATATAGAAAATCTTCAAATCGACCAGCTGCTGGATTGGACTTACCGGCCACTGGAAGAGATTTATGTAGCGGACAACACAGCTAAAACGAGGAACTTGCTCTTCAATACAGGACTTAATTATGACCTGGGCGTAGGATTTAAAGCAACGGTCAAATATCAATATGAAAGCGAGTCTACGGTAGGAAGAAATCTGTATAGTGAGCAGCTTTTTTTTACAAGGAACCTGATCAACCGCTTTTCCTTTTGGGACGGAACGCAGTTGATACGAAATATACCGCTAGGTGCAATCTTGGATCATGCTAACTCGGGAATGAATGCGCACTCTGGTAGGTTTCAGTTAAATTACGACAAAAGCTGGAAACGAAGGCATGATCTAACTGCTTTGGTTGGCTCAGAGCTCCGGGAGGTTATTACCGAATACCAATCTGGTCGCGTATATGGTTATAATGATGATCTACGAACAGGGGGTGTCGTAAATTGGGTGGACAGGCATCCTATATTTGACGGCTTGGCTTCAACAGCGACTATTCCGAATAATCAGTCCTTCTCGCGAACAAATCATCGTTTTATTTCGGTTTATGCAAATGCCGCTTATACCTATCTAAACCGGTATACTCTGTCAGCAAGCACGCGCCGCGACGCCTCGAATCTCTTCGGGACAGCTACGAATAATAAATGGAAGCCTTTATGGTCTATTGGACTGAAATGGGATGTTTCGAAGGAACCTTTTTACAGATCGGAGATGCTACCTGTTCTTGCGCTTCGAACTACCTACGGCCACAGTGGCAATGTGAATAACTCGGTGGCCGCTCTTACAACCATCCGTTACAGCACAACACCGAGCCCCCTCGGTCGTGTATCCTTTGCTACTGTGCAGAACCCTCCGAATCCTGATCTTCGATGGGAGAATGTTTCCCAGCTTAATGTAGCTATGGATTTCGGACTTAAAGATAATGTGGTGACCGGTAGTTTTGAATATTATTATAAGAAATCGACTGATCTGATCAGCTTGATGGATGCCGATATTACTACTGGCTTTGCCTTTATAAATCGGAATAGTTCATCTATAGCAAATAGCGGTTTTGATATGCAATTTACTACAAGAAATTTGCGAGGTGCCTTGGGGTGGAAAACAAATTTTTTCCTATCACATAATAGAAGCAAACTTCTGGAAAACCATTATAATAGACCTGTTAACGCAAGTGTCAGTCTGTTGCCGCCCGCTGTTGGATTCCCTTTAAATAGTTTGTTCAGCCACCGTTTCGGAGGTTTAGATCCGGCAAACGGTGATCCTCTGGGATATGACGGTCACGGAAATTCAAGTAAGGACTATGTTCGTTTGCTCCGTCCAGAGAAAGTGGAAGAGCTGGTGTTCAACGGATCATTGATTCCACAATTTTTCGGGGCTTTCAGAAATGACTTCAGTTATAAGAATCTGTCCGTCTCCGTGAACATAACGTTTCGGGCGGATTACGTGTTCCGCAGAAAAACGATTTGGTACAGCGCCCTGTTGACACCGAATGCCATACCGGAACACGGCGATTTTGCTAGGAGATGGAGGGAGATCGGAGATGAGCTTTTTACCTCGGTACCATCTATGAGCTATCCCGCAAATAGTATGCGCGACCAGTTTTATGCTAATAGTGAAGCAACGGTGGAGAGGGGAGACCACATCCGTATTCAGGATGTCAATCTAAGCTATGCTTTGAAAGGAGGGCACAGATCGCTTTTTGATCAGCTTAAATTTACCCTATATGCATCTAACCTGGGCATACTCTGGAAAGCAAACCGCGCAGGTCTTGACCCCGACCATCTTCTGAATCCTTTGCAACGAACATTAGCTATTGGTTTTAACGCAAATTTCTAATCATGAAAATCAAAAACATAATACAAAACAGCTATATTTTTTTGTTGCTTACCCTGACAACCTCCTGTAGTAAATTTTTGGAAGAAAAGCCGGAGAGCCAGTTGGCGCTTGTGAATACCCTGGCCGATCTGCAGGCGATTATGGATAACGAGACGAGACGGAACGACGGCAACCTGGATTTAGGCGATATTGCTTCTGATTACTATTACCTTACCTTAAATGACTGGCAGGCCCGGAACGAACGGGTTAGAGGGTCTTACATATGGTCACGTACCACCCCTCAAACGCAAGGGTGGGAAGCGTCGTATCGGGCAATCTTTGACACGAATATTGTACTGGAAAATGTTGATACGGTTGATGGTGGCGGACTATCGGAGGATGATCGGAAGCGGATAAAAGGGGAAGCATTGTTTATTCGTTCCTGGTATTTCTATCATCTTTTACAGGTTTTTGCTAAGCCCTATCATAACACTACATTACAAGAACCAGGTATTCCGTTAAGAACGACTGCGAATATCAATGTCGTCAGTAATCGTGCAACAATTGAGGAGTGCTACAATACGGTTCTGCATGATCTAAATGATGCATTTATGTTATTATCGGATAAAGCATCATCCCCATTGCGTCCTTCGCGGGCGGCAGTAGCAGCTCTGTTGAGCAGGTGTTATTTACAAATGGAGGATTTTGGCATGGCGTTGGAATACGCCGATATTTGTCTGAATATAATTAGTGATTTGATTGATTATAACGAATTGGACACTGTTCAAACAGGTCAATTTCAACCGTTAAATCGAGAAGTGATCTTCCATGCGAAAATGATTACAAGTTCGGGGGTGTTTTCTAATAACCTTATGCGTGTTGATGAGTATCTATATAGTACGTATGGAAATGACGATTTACGGAAGTCTATATTTTATAAGACGAACACCGATGGTGCTCTCGGGTTCCATGGAGATTATGGGGGTAGCGTTTCCACATCGAGCTTCTCAGGTATCGCTACAGACGAACTGTATCTTACAAGAGCGGAATGTTACATTAGAGAAGGAAATGTTGCAGCCGGCTTAGCGGATATCAATCATTTACTTTCACATCGTTATAGGGCAGGGTCTTACATAGAGGTAGCAAACATATCGGCAAATAACGCGTTACAACTGGTGCTGTTGGAAAGAAGAAAAGAACTTGCATTTAGAGGAGGTATACGCTGGCCTGATTTAAGAAGGTTGAATAAAGATAGCGGGACGCAGCAAGTCTTGTCCAGAACGCTGGGCGAAAATTTATATAACCTTCGGCCAGGAGAACCGGGTTATGTCTTTTTAATTCCGCAGGAAGTTATTGACCAGGCGAACTTGGTACAGAATTAAAGAACAGTACGCGTCATCGCGTACTGTCTCCACCTTTGTAGCCTGTTTAGGGCTGTCTGAACACATTGTCGGTTTCTTGTCCCGAAAGTATTTCAGCTTCCAGCTGTGCGCTGATCAGTGGTTGATTGGGGTTACTCGATTCGGGAGCTTTTATGCCGCACATATTTGCTCCGGATTCGCAAACATCCGCAAGATCTTCATTGGTTCGAGTGTAACTCGAAGCCTCTGTCGGATCGCCACTGTTATAAATCCAATTGTGCTCAGTTTGTAGCGCGCTAACAGCCTTTTTCGATGCTGTTTTCGCTAAAGCAATACCACTGCCCGATAGCATCGCCGCCATCAGCACAGTTCCTGTGATTTTTTTAATGTTCATGATTTTACGTTTTTGACAAGCTGTTCTTTGATTGTTCTTTTTATCGTTCGGCTGGGTACCGGAGGCAGAAATTACCTTTCGGGGTTTCTCTTGCTATGTGCAGGAGCCTATTGATCAGCCTGCGTGCCGCGCTTCTGCGATAATCCGAAACATTAAAGGTATACCGTTAATTTCGCAGCACCTTTTGTGCACGATGGGTGCCGCCAAACCAGCGTGTATACAGCTTGTTGGTTATGAGCCTAAAGGTTGGCCAATGCTGTAGGCAGGCTCCAACTACAGCAAGTATCGTAAGGCGCAGGTTCCACAGATAGTGTTCCGGCCATTCCATTTTCTCAAAAATACCGCCGCACGCACAAGGGATGTATCCGAATACCTTTTCCTTAGCTAGCCAAGCGTAAACCGTAAAGCTTGCGATAAGCAATACGTTGGCTTTAAGACCTAAACGGAGTACTTTGTGCTCGAAAAAGAAAGGTAACAGAAGCCAAAAGGCCATTATAAACTCGGTTGCGGGTAAGGCATAGATCAATGCATCGGTCAACCAATCCGGAAATACCTGTCGATACATCTTAATGCGGTAAACCTTGAAATCGGCCAGCTTCATCACTGCTGTATAGCTGTAAAGTAAAATGAAAACCAAGCGCACTAGCGTGTCTGCTGCGAATAAGCTCCATTTAATAAGTATAGTTCTCTTCATGATGACAGTCCTTTCTCTGGCAAATTTACAGCCCATTTAAAGGTTAAGGGGGGCATAAATGAACACAAAAAGGGGGCATAAGTGTTGGTTTTTGTTTATTGATAGAGCAATTATACCCTGTTTTTGATGACGGTTCAGAAGAATCTTCGTCAACTTCGGAAAAGATCATTCGGCGTGATACCGAAATGTTTGATAAACTGTCTTCGGAAGGCTCTGATTTCAGTGTAACCCATGGCATAAGCCGCTTGTAGGGGCCTAAACCCTTCCTCTTTGATTAAATGGTAAACCTCCTTTAATCTTAAATCTGTAATGTACTCTTGTAGGCTTTGGTCATAGGCCTGTTTATGGGCGTAGCGTAGTTGGTAAGGGCTGATGTCAAACCGATAGGCAATTTGTGATACGGTATAGATATTGCCTATATCAATATTCTCCTTGATAAATAACCTGATTTCCGCTAAGCGTTCAACGTCCAATCGGATATGCTGCTGCCGCAGATAGAAGGCAGATCGAGCGATTACAATAAGCCGGATGATAGCCAGTGGAATTTCTCCTTCCAGTTCCAATTCATCTAATTTACGATGATGTAATAGCTTGTTTAAGTGGCGTAAAACATGTGCATCAATAGGTAACCGTAAACTAGCAGCAAATTCTTCGTGCGATTCCTTCAGTTTATCCAGTAGATCTTTTATGAAATGTAAAGAAGTATTCCGAAAGCGCAACAACAACTCTTCATCTACTACAAAATAAAAGACGAGACAATGGGTTCCTTTTTCGAAGTGGCTGTGGTGATCGCCTGACGGGACGTAAACTGCTTGATAGTTTTTTTCTTTTGGTTTTAATGGGATTTTACGGTGTTTGCAATTGACTACCAATAAATATTCGTCTTCCAATTGGTAAATCCAATAGATGTTCGGAGTGGAACAACGTAAAACGATGGATAGATCTACGTCTGTTTTTATCTCTCCAAGGTAAAGGAAGATATGTTTGGTACGGTAGTATTGTTCTGCCACAGAATAGACTTGGTGTTCCCAATAATTGCATAGGGCATAACCTAATCGATAAGTTGCGGTTTTCGGCAGCATATGATTTAAAGTTGGCTCGCCGAGTGAATTTGGAAATTCGAGTTTTATTAAAGATTCTGCCATGTTTTTTTTGATTTGATAATGAGTCGGTTGGTTTTTAAGGTCATGTAAAGCCCGTGGGATACAGCACGGTTCCTCCTTTCTTTTGTTAAGCCGGCGGCTCCAGGGCGGAGGCAGCGTCTTTGGCTCGCCGACTTGCGTTAAACATAAATTGGTTTTTAGGGTAGTATTTTTCCAGGATCATTGGGCCGATAATAAAGGCCGCTATATTCCAACTGATCATAAGCATGCTGAAATGCCAAAGCCCCATAAAGTAGGCGATGAAAGCATGCATAAGGCATGTGATAGTAATCCACATAAAGCGGAGCCTCCCGCTGTACATGGCCAAGGAATAAAACTGTTCGAGCAGAACAACCAGCCAGCCTAGTATAATTGCTAACCATGGTTTGTTTGCTAGCAGCTCTAAATGCCAGCTGCCATGTGCTTGGAAATAGGGGAGGTTAGCGGCTTTCCAAACGGCTTCTCCATTCCACCAGGTGCCGCCCATGGCTTTGAGCAGACCTCCGAAAAAATAGATCAAGCACAGATGAATCTGCACTACGCGCATGTAAAGCCATAGGTAGAAACCAGGGCATCGCGGTGTTAAAGCCAGGTAAAAGAGAAGGGAAGCTCTAATAACATCTGCTCCATAACTGTAAGACTGATTGATACTGAAGATGCTCACATCCAATAGCAATAGAAGAACCACACATGCCCGCCAGTAAGGGGTGAAGGCCAGGCCACCGCAAAGGATGAGGTAAAGACCCATAATGAACCATGTGCTTTGCGAGGCAGTGAATCCGATAGATTGTAAACCCATTATTAGGCTTTGGATGCCCAAAGCGGGAAATTGCTGCGTCATCCGCAACAGGTCTACATCAATCCATCCTTCGCTGCCGTAAAGAAGCTCGAAGTCGGGCATGAGTATCAGCAGCTTACTAGCGAAAACAAAAGCAAAAACTTTCTGGAGCACTTGGAAAAATGCTCGATCTACTGGGTGAAAATCTTTCATCTCGGCTTTATTTAATTAGGCAATGTTCATAAATTTTGGCGGCTCTTGCGCTTTTCCCTGCTTCTATTAGGGCTGGCGGCTCATGAAGGTAAATGGTGCAATGCAGGCTACTGGCCTGGTCCACTTGCGCTAGCAGGTGCTTCATCAGGTTGCGTATACTAGCTTCCAGGTAACGGCGATAAAATCGGGCGGAAGCATTTTCTTCCGCCCGCTCGTGCAGATAACGTTGAAATTGGTCGAGCCATATGGCATAACGCTGCAAACCTTCCATGGTGGCTTCCGCCGGCAACTGTTCCAGGCGCAAAAGCTTTCCCTCAGCATCGAAATACCGAAAGCTGCTCATGTATTGGCTGGCGACATGCGGTGCAAAGAAACCGTAGCTATATGCCGTGCCGCTGAACAAACTGTAAAGACGGCAAGCATCGCTTGATAAAACCTTATCAATAGTCTCTTTAAAGTGTCCACTAGCCGCTTGTCTATAAATTAGGTTATAAGCGTTTATTCCACTAATACTATTTACAGCCAAGATATGTAACAAGTGCAGCACGGCGCAAAATAGAAGCAGCTTTTGCTGTTTACTCATAGTTTGCCAATAAGGTTTCATACATAGCCCAATCACCCTCAGGTTTTTGGATGGTTTCATCGCCACCACGGGTGGTGATGAACGAACGGGTTGCTGCCGTAAGGCCCATAAAATCTCTTAAATCCATTTCCGTATCGAGTAAATCGATTTCGTTTGTAGGTACGTTTAAATGAGCTGTCTGCTGTGTAGCGATCCAATAGGCCATAACCATACCGGCCAAGCCTGCAAGCTTTATCATTTTCCTGTTCATAACTTTGTGATTGTTTATTTAATTTCTCGAGATGGAAGTAAATATCTAAGCTTTGAATCTAAATCGCGAAAAACTTGGACAAAATGAAAAATTAAGTCGATTTCGGCTGAATTGCTTGGATGAAATGGTTGCAAAGGGCATTTTGGTTAATTAATTGTTGTTAAATAAATTGATTTTTTTGATATTTAGCTTATTTAACGATTTTATCACTCCTAAACATTATACCATGTTATTAAACTGCATAATTATTGATGATTCTACGGGTGCGCTTTTTCAGGCAGCCGATGCGATTAGATCTGTTCCGGAACTGCGCATGCAACACCTATTTGAAAAGGTGCATGAGGCCCGCGCTTGGCTGCAAAAAAATGGTCCGGTCGATATCATTTTTACCGATGTGGAGATGCCCGAAATATCGGGTATCGAAGCGGTAGGTATCTTGAAGCCTTTTACTAAGTGGATTGTTTTTACCACGGCTTATAAAAAATATGCCTTTGAAGCTTTTGAAAAAAGTGTGGACGGTTTTATTTCTAAGCCAATAAGACCCGTTAAACTTATTCAGACATTGGATCGCTTACAACAGCGACACAGCAAAGCAACGGACACCTTGCTTCGCGAAGCAAATGTTCGCTTTGTGAAAGGACTTTCCGGTAAATTGGATAGTATCGCCCTCAAGGATATTCTGTATATAGAATCCGATAGAAACTACATCCGTGTGCATACCAAGGAAGATGTGTATACAGTTCATTTAACCTTGCAAAAGGCCTATATGTCTTTACATCAGTTAATTGCTTTGGTACAGATCAGCAAATCTGCCCTGATTGCGATCGAACATGTGGTAAAGGTTTTCGGGAATTACATCACCATGGCGGATGGTAAAGAGTTTACGGTTCAGCCGAATTTTAGGGAAGCTTTTGTTCATCGGCTCCAGCCACTATCGTGGACGGCCAAACGTAATTCATCCGCCTAATGTTAACCCATTGGTATGAGCGAAGTCAACACGTCTGGGTTCACGTACTTGTGTGGCTGGTATACATAGCCTACCACGTCGGCCTATTTTCGCTTTTTGAAGATGAATTGGATTATTGGGAAAATTATGTGTCTTATTTTTCGATGAATATCCTGTTCTTCTACCTCCACGGCCGCTATGTTATCCCTCGCATTTTGCGCTTGAAGGGCTGGAATGCACTTAAAATTCCGTTTATATCTTTTGCCGAGTTTGCAGCCTACTGCCTGGTTTATGCGTTGATTAGCTCTTTATTTGGTGATATGTATTGGGACTTTAGCACTTTTTTGCCGCTATTTGAGGTGGCTAATGCAACACCTTTTTTGCAACCTTTCTTAGCTTTTTTGTTTGTGTCTTCTTTGTATGGATTCCTTCGCTTATTCGGTTATAACCTCTTGTTGCAAGATGGACGAATAACGATCAGTTCCCATTTTCTAAACAATTTCCTGAGTGCTATTTATAGTTCAGTTGCTAAAGAGCAAAAGGCAGAAGCGCAAGAGTTGATTGTTTGGCTACAGGAACATGGCGGAATCATTGTAGACAAAGAGTACCACCGTCCGCAACCGCTGGAAGCGGAATTGGAAGCCTTAAAAAACTTCATTGCAATGAAACGAGCGGCATCGGGAAGTTTCTTTTTCTTTAATTTAACAATCGGAGAAGGAGTGGCTTCGTTTGAACTGGCTCCTTTAATGCTACTGACTGTCGCAGAAAATATGTTTCACCACGGCTTGGTTACCGTGGAGGATTATCCGGCCTGCCTTTCGATTACCCTTACGGATGCTTCCTTAGTGGTACACGCAAAGAATGGGATTAACCGGGCAGCAAGGCATAAAGGCTGTCAGATAGGTTTGACGAACGTTCGGACGCGCCTGAAGCTTCATCACCGCGGTAAACATCAATTAATCATTAAAGAAAGTAAGGAAGTGTTTGAATTGTATTTGCGTGTTTGGGAGTAGGCGCTTGTCTTGATACTTAAACGAACAGTGAATTGTTTGGTTGTGGGAGACATTAAAATAAGGAAGCGGATTTTTTACAAATCCACTTCCTGTAACTATTTTCCCTTGCGCCATTTTTGAAGCAGGTAGCTTACCAAAAAGCTGATGGTAGCACCAAGAGCTGCTAAAACAATGGTACGCAACAGCTCTTGTGTACTGATAAAGGGTAGGGTACTGCAAACTGTACCGCTTACCGTACCGATGCTAAGCCCCGTCTTTTTCATCAACAAGCTCGCTTTTTGTTGTGGCTTCCTTTTCCTTTTCGAATAAGCCATCGATTAGGCTGATGGCTAACACGGCATACTTGGCTCCCTGAATTAATTTAATGGGAAGTTTTAAGGGCGAAGCTAAAATTAACTGCGCTGCTAAATGAATGCCGCTTTTCAGCTGTTTTAAGGTATTCTTTTTATTTTCTTCTTTTGAAATATTCGGATTGTTCATAATGGTTTTTTAATCTTGAATTAATTGTTTATTACTCCTGTTCCCATTGGATTTCGACGATCCAGAGGTATTCCTGTATATTAAGAAATACTTCTTCTCCGCGTTCTAAGGCTGGATAAACGAGATCCTTCAAGGCTTGCAAGGCTTTTCTGCTGTAAGTGCCTTTACCGTAACCGGTATGCTCGCTAACGGGTGCAATGCAGCCTTGTAGTTCGCTTAACGCGAAATTGGCTGGATGGATCAGGATGGCTTCGCGCCCCGGTACATTCGGAATGGCTAGCTGATCACCGTGCTTCTGGTGCATTCGGCGGATCAATCTGTAGGTTCCGGCGGGTATGCAGCTGACGCGCTTTTTGTTATTACGCCACGGAAGCTCAATGGTTTTGCAAACAGGTTTGCCCTCATAAGAGAGCAAACCGTTTGTTCCTTCAGGATGATAGGTCCTGAGAAGAGATAGCATCATCATATGGTATCGATTTTGACAATGCTAAGTGAATTGAAGGCGCCGTTGTTAAGCGGGTAGTGCTTACCGTTAACCTCTTGATAAAAGGAAACACCGAAACCCAAAAACAGCGGCAGTTCGCCAATGCTCGCGGGTGCAAGGCTGGTACTCAACTCCGTCGCCTCGATCAGTGCATTGAGCGGCCATAAGTCGCTTTCCTGCATGTCGAATGCATAATCGCTCTCTTCACCGGCACTGAAATCAACTGCAGCAAGTGCCGCACTGAACTGAAAATGCGTAGCGCCCGCTGGCTTGGCAATTTTTACCGCCGGGTCAAGCGCTTTCAGCGAAACACCGCCTGTTCCGGTACTGCGGTCAATAACGCTTTCCACCTTTTCAAACAATGTATTGGATAGCAGTGCTGCGGCATTGAAGCTGAAACGGTTCAGAATGCCGAGATTTTCATCCAGTATCTTGCGTTCCCCGCGATCGCTTACCGCATCCGCTTTGAGCACCCGCATCATCCGGCTGTTCAAGCGGTTAGGCATGCGCGAATCGGACGTGAGCTGAATGAAGGCACGAAAGGCATCCCGGAGTTTCTTCGCCGATGCATTGGCCCGGCCAAATTCAGCGTTGTTTTCGCGCGTCCGCTGAAACTTGGGATCGCTAGCGATACGGCTGGCGCTTACACCGCCTTTCTCTCTTGCTTGATATCCATCTTTGGTTTTGTAGAAGGTCAAATCCCCGATTCTTCCTTCTAATTTGACGAAACTTTTCTGTCTTGCCATGATTGTAAGAATTATCTACCGTCTTACGGAACCCACTATTCGCTTTATCGACGGGCCCTGTCCGACAAAGGAAAATCGGGCTCTTGAATTGGGTAGCGTTTAACAACAAGACAAAGGTGCAAGGAATAAAAATAGGGGCGGTCGCGTGTATACCGCTGGGTCGCTAATGGTGCTATTTAGGCTTCTTTTTTCCTTAATGTCGCTTTTATACCCAAATAAACCTTGCCCGTTTCTATACTGCCCGTTATTTTTGAAACTAAGGGAGAGATCTGGTTTACTAGGGGCTTCCTTCGGGTCCTATCCGCCGCCTATTCACGGTATATACACGCTATATTCGCCTTTAGGGTAGCAAAAACGGGCTTTTAGCGGTAAAGTAGCGGGTGGATATCGGCTAAAGAGGGGGTGAGGCATCTCTCCGGATAATATGTTTTTGTGAACCTTAGTCTTCGTTTAGGAAGCGAAGACTCCAAACCTGTATGTTATGAATCAGCACAGACTTTATATTTATCCCAAGGATGTTACCATCATTACCGGAAAAGGTATCCGCCATGCACAACGGCTGCTGCGGACGGTCCATGTGGCTTTAGGTAAGCGACCTCACCAACCTGTTACTTTTCCTGAATTTGCCAAATATATGGGGCTCGACGAACAGGCCGTGCGGGAAGCTTGTATTGGTACCGTTGTAAAGAAAGAATGAAATAACTGACTATCGGGTAACATTAGCGAAATCATTTATTTTCCGATAAGTGCTGTCAAAATCTGACAGCACTTTTGTTTCAAGGTTTCGATAGGAAGCAGGTCAGCTGTAAATCTGTTTTAAAAATTCACCGACGGATGTTGGCTTTCTGCCCAATAACATGGTCAATGCTTCATCATTTTTATCTAGGGTCTGCTCTGCCAGCGCTGCGGCCCACATGGCAAACATGCCAATATATAGCTGCGGAACTCCGGCGTTTTCCAGTATTGTTTTAAATTCATCCATTTCGGGAGATTTGTAATGGATATCCCGACCCAATACGGCGGAAATTTCCTCAGCTATGGTTCGAAAACCGACCGATTCGGTATGGGTCAGTGTATAAGTTTTACCTCTATGCCCGTCGGTAGTTAAAACGTTGGCAGCGGCTTCCGCCAGTTCTTCCCGAAGCGCCCAGCTTGCTTTTCCTTGGCCTGCGGGAAACACGATTGTTCCGTTTTCAGCGACTTTATCTCCGATAAATACCGGAATCATTTCAGCATAAATACCGTTCTGAAGTATCGTGTATTCCATGCCACTTTCCTTTAAATACTGCTCGGACTCAACATGCGAATTTTGAAAGCCGCTTATGGACGAACCTTCAAACCCTGGTTTTCTTACAAAGGATGTATATACAAGATGTTTTACGCCTGCTTCCTTAGCAGCCCTGATCGCATTTTTGTGATGCTGTGTACGGTTCTCGATGGCTCCTCTATCATTGCTGGAAACCAATAACAATCGTTCCACACCGTGAAAGGCTTTTACCATAGATGTATGATCGGCATAATCACCTTGTCTTACCTGAACGCCTTGTTCTTTTAAGTGACCTGCTCCAGTTGCATCTCTGACTAAAACGGAAATTTCCGAAGGATGTACTCCATTTTTCAATAAATGCTCAACCGCTTTTGAGCCGAACCGGCCCGTTGCTCCTGTAACTAAAATCATATTTTTGTTCTTTAAGTTTTAATAATCCCTTTTTTGTGTTTTTTTGAGTTTTGTGTTCATAGATTGTTTATGCTATAACAATACTTTCAATTCCTTTCCGTATAGCATCTTCCGGGCCCAGTATTGCCTGGGCGTCTGCCCTGAAAACATTGGCAACTTCAATTCCCATAAGTTCAAGGAAAAACCGGACATAATTGGTCGTAAAATCGAAGGCCTTCAATTCTCCTTCTGTATATATTCCACCGGAGGAAGTTACTATATACGCAGTTTTGTCTTTCAGTAATCCTTCCGGTAACGCTCCTTTTCCGGTATAACGGAATGTGAGTCCGGGCCTGGCGATCTGGTCAAAGTACGCTTTCAATGTTGAAGGGATATTCCAATTGTACATTGGTGCTTCAACTATTAAAATGTCAGCTTCGATCAGATCAGTGATGGCCCGATCGGAAATGGCTATTTCACGTTGCTGCTCATCTGTCCGGTTTTCAGTGGATGTAAAGAAGGCATTGATATGGGATTCGCTTAAATGCGGAATTGTATTGAGATCGTATTCCTTAATTTCCACGTGCTGAAATTTTTCTTTTAGTTTTTCAGCCACTTTTTTTCCCAGCATTCTACTTGCGGAATTAGCTTTTTTCGGACTTGAAATTATGTGCAATATTTTTTTCATTTCTTTACCTCTTTTAAAACAGGGTGTTGCAAA
The DNA here is from genome assembly GCF_054130995.1 of Olivibacter sp. SA151. Classification (NCBI taxonomy): domain Bacteria; kingdom Pseudomonadati; phylum Bacteroidota; class Sphingobacteriia; order Sphingobacteriales; family Sphingobacteriaceae; genus Olivibacter; species Olivibacter sp. SA151. The sequence goes on from NZ_CP096391.1 coordinate 2,647,042, forward strand.
ATTAGCTATATTAGCTAACCGAATTATAGTAGTTACATTAAAGTAAGTAGTAACTTTTGGGTTAGTTGCTAAAAGAAAAAAAAGAAGGGAATGGCGACAAATAAATTGGAATATTCACAGATACAGTGCAAAAATCGGCTGTCATCAACCGAAGATGCTTTATATGTTCTCGGCGGCAGGTGGACAATAAGGGTGATGATTGCAATTTTAGGGGGACATACCAGGTTCAACGATATACAGCGTACTTTAAAGGGTATTTCCGCAAAAATGCTGTCAAGTGAATTGAAAAAACTGGAAGTAAATCTTTTAGTTGAAAGAAATGTATATGCCGATCAAACGCCGGTCGTCGTAGAATATATACCTACCGAATACAGTCAATCATTAAAAGATATCATTACTGCTTTAGCTCAATGGGGAGCTCAGCATAAGAGGAAAATCACATCTGACAATAGTTGATAAACGTAAACTATTCCGTACTTGATTCTTACAATTACCGGAAAGAGAATACATTTCCACCGCTATGAATAGCTCAAAGCTGTTGATGACAGGTATACAAAATCAGCAAAAAAATGACGATGAATGAGTAAGATTCTACGACAACAAATAGAAAAAATCACACCGCTTTCAGACAAGGAGTTTGAATACGTATTGTCGCATTTCACTGAAAGAAAACTCAGGAAGCATCAATTTGCTGTGCAGTGCGGACAGGCCGTCAAGTTTGACTATTTTATTTTAAGCGGCTGCCTGAAATCTTATCACACAGACAATGACGGCAAAATCCATATTATACAGTTTGGTATGCAAGACTGGTGGATAACAGATTATCAGGCTTATTACAATCAAACTGCTGCCACGATTGATATTGATTGCATTGAAGATACCGAAATGCTTTGCTTGTCTTACGAGAACAGAGAAAAATTATGTGCGGAACTACATAAAATGGAGCATTTTTTCAGAAAGAAAACGAATATACGGAATGTTGCGCTGCAACAACGCATTCTTTCACTGATGAGCAATAATGCAAAGGAACGATACGATAGTCTATTGGAACAATACCCCCAACTTTTTCAAAAAGTACCAAAACATTTATTAGCCTCTTATTTAGGCGTTACAAGAGAAACACTAAGCCGTTTTAATTCAACTTCCAAATAAACTGTGATTTACCTCACATTAAAGTTGTGAGGTATGTCCTTCCTGATTTACCTAAAGCTATGGAATTTTGTGTTATAAATTTCAACACAAAAATAATGGCAAAATTTCAAATTCAAAGTGCGAGTAGTACCGTAAACTGGACAGGTAAAACCGTGTGGAATAAAACAAAATTTACAAAGCTATTGGGTATAGATTTCCCGATCGTTCAGGGACCCTTCGGTGGTGGATTGTCATCAGTCAGCCTCACAAGCACAGTTTCAAATGCAGGGGCGTTGGGTTCTTTCGGTGGGCAGCCTTTTTCTGCTCGGGAAATTATCCACATTTGCAATGAAATTAAAAAGAACACGAATAAACCCTTCAATATTAATTTGTGGGTTAATGACCGTGATAGCCGTTTAGCTACGTTTAGCGATGATGACTATAAAAAACTTACAGAATTGTTTAAGCCCTATTTTAACGAACTTGGTTTACCAATTCCCCCAAAACCGACAGATTTGGGGACGAAATTTGAAGAGCAGGTAGAAGCGATATTTGAAGCAAAACCTGCTGTATTTAGTTTTGTTTACGGCATTCCGCCACAACCTATTTTAGCAAGATGCAAAACACTTGGAATAAAGACCGTTGGTGCCGCTACTACGGTAGATGAAGCTATTGCCTTGCAGCATGCAGGTGTAGATGCTATTGTAGCAATAGGATTTGAAGCGGGCGGGCATAGGGTTTCCTTTTTACAGTCAGCAGAAGATTCGCTGACAGGCGCTTTTGCACTAATACCACAAGTTGCAGATGCAGTCAACATTCCGATAATAGCAGCAGGAGGAATAACTGATGCAAGAGGAATACAGGCCGCACTAGCATTAGGTGCCGATGCCGTACAGATGGGGACTGCGTTTTTAGCAACAGAACAATCAAACGCATCGCAAGATTATAAAGACAAATTATTCACGTCTGATGCCAAACATACATCGCTAACGAAGGTATTTACAGGCAGACTTTCAAGAGGAATACGCAACAGAATAACGGAAGAGTTAAAACCTTTTGAATACTTATTAGCTCCATATCCTTTGCAAAGCAAATTTATGGGAAATTTGAAAGCCTATCCTGCCACCTATGATACCAACCCGGACTTCAGTTCATATTGGGCAGGACAAGCAGCGGCTTTACTGAAACACCGAGATGCAAAAACCTTGATAGAGACTTTGGTAAAAGACATGAATAAAAAGACCTCCTAGATTTAAATGTCAGTCCCCGATATCTGTGGCCGCTACATCTGGAAGCAATCTACAAAGTTTGTTCAGTTATAGATATCGGTCAGGATTTAACAAACCTAAAAAAGTGAGAATAGAAAAATTCTAAATGTGCTTTGTGCCGTCGTGATTTGTAAAATTATGTTTAACTTTAATTAGGTCTTGGCCATTATCGACGGTTACTTCCTTAAAATTACCTGCCACATACTGTTCGATTTCCTTGTCGTTGCCCATAAAAAAATGTGTTATTTATTTCACTTATTCGCTAATATTTCTTTATTTCGGGTATTAAGTGTTTAAATGACATCTGTAAAATTTGCCATTTAGTGCTAGGCTAACCAATAAACGCTAATGAACTAATTGCCTGAAAGCAAGAGGATCAATAGACTGAAATCGTAAATTATGAAATTAGACTTAAACAATTGTCCCAAAGTGGGGATATTAACTACATTACTCTGTATATTGGGTTCAAGTGGGTTCGCGCAAAACCCGATCATTCAAACAAAACATACGGCAGACCCAGCTCCTATGGTGTATAAGGACACGGTATACTTATACACAGGTCATGACGAGGATGATGCTTTTGGGTTTAAAATGACGGATTGGCTGCTCTATACGTCGACCGATATGGTTAACTGGCAGGATCGCGGTCCGGTAGCTTCATTGAAAAATTTTAAATGGGTCGATGCAGATAATGGTGCCTGGGCGGCCCAATGTGTAGAACGCAATGGAAAGTTTTATCTCTACTGTACTGTGCCAGGAGGTGTCGGGATAGGTGTACTGGTTTCTGACAGTCCCTACGGGCCGTTTGTTGATCCCATTGGTAAACCCTTGGTGAAAAATTCCAATGAAGATATAGATCCAACGGTTATGATCGATGACGACGGTCAAGCGTATATGTATTGGGGAAATCCTAACCTGTGGTATGTTAAGCTCAAGGAAGACATGATTTCGATTGATGGTGAAATCGTTAAGGATTCATCATTCGCTAAACTTGAAGGGCAGAAAGACCCATTTCGCTATCAGGAAGGACCTTGGGCGTGGAAAAAAAACGGGAACTATTATATGGCCTACGCTTCAACTTGCTGTCCGGAAGGAATAGGCTATGCGATGGGAAAATCAGCGACAGGTCCCTGGGTCTTTAAGGGAATGATTATGGATCGCAATAGCCGATCCAATGGTAACCATCCCGGTATTATAGAGTATAAGGGTAAGTCGTATGTATTTGGATTTAATTATGAAATACTTAAGAAAACGATGAGCAAGCATTATGAGAGACGGTCCGTCTGTTTAACCCAACTGGTTTATAATGAAGACGGCACACTGAAAGAACTGCCATTTTGGACATCTGAAAGTGTAGAACCTGTAGGGACACTTAACCCTTACCGGAGAACCGAGGCAGAAACAATCGCTTTTAGTGAAGGGCTCAAAACCGAAAAGCAAACGGAATGGGAGCGTAATATCCCTTGGGATAAAGGAGCGAAGATAGCTGATCGGGTAGTGGTTTCATCTATACACAATGGAGATCATCTCATGGTTCGGGCAGTAGACTTTTCCAAGGGTATAAAATCCTTAGACGTTAATGTTGCGTCGCTTTATGGAGGCAAGATCGAGGTTTATTTGGATAGCATCAATGGGCCGTTGTTAGGTGTAGTGAACGTTAATACGCAGGGTGAGGGTGATATCTTTCGTACAGTTAACGGGTCCATGAAAAATATAACGGGTAAACACGATGTTTTTTTTGTTTTCAAAGGAAAAAAAGATTTATTCTATTTTGATTGGTGGCAGTTTAAATCTTAAATTTAAGGTAAAGAATAAAGGGAGAAATGTGGTAATTGTATTTTAAAAAACGGAAGATGAAGCGATAACGAACAATCATCAATTTGGTGAATTGAGTAAATTTCTGAAAGTCATTTTCTATAGTTAAGAAGAGAAAATCTTAAAAAATGTGATATGAACGGCCAGGTCATACCTCCTTCTTCAACACTTGCCGATTACATTCGGTTCTTCTGGTTTGCAGAGGGCAGTGCTACGCAGGATACACCCTTTGTTCATCATGCCTTCGCTTACCCTTGTCCCGAGCTCGTGTTCTGTTACAAAGGTCAATTTCAATTCCAAACAGCTTTTGAAGCAGAAAAAAAGTTATTTCCTGGAATTTACGGGCAAACGCAGACCTTCGGTAAAGTCGCTTCAACCACAGATTTTGGTGTTTTTGGATTTTATTTATTCCCACACGCACTTCCACAATTATTCGGACTACCGGCGAACGAGCTGACCAACGAATCGGCAGACATTAAATCACTCTGTGGCAAAGAAGGTGAAATTCTCGAAGAAGAAATCATGCTGGCCAAGAACAACCACCAGCGAATTGAGCTGGTAAGCGATTTCTTAACAAGACGCTTAAAAAATGCGAAGACTACGAACACCCATATTCCTTTGTCTATCAAAACGATTATATGCACTCAGCAAGTGGGATCTATCAGTGCCTTAGTCAACCATAGCTTTTTATCAATAAGGCAATTTGAAAGGAGATTTAAAGAGTTTTCAGGCTTTAGCCCAAAGCTGTTTTTACGGATTACAAGGTTTAACTCCTTGCTCAACAGATCTTTCCAGGATAAGTCATTTGCGCAAATCGCCTACGAACATGGCTACTACGACCAATCTCATTTTATTCACGATTTTAAGAATTTCTCTGGTTACAATCCGAAGGAATACTTTAGACAAGATACTGTCTTTGCAAATGATCGGGGTACCGTGGGATAAGGAAAAATAAAAATGTCGTTTTTTTACAATCTAAAAATTTTTAAGGATTATACCTTGGTCCCAAATAAATGACCATGAAAACAGTTACTTCATACCTTCTAATTATTGGGTGGATCGTTGGATTTTCATTTTTAGCAATAACAGCGGTATATTCACAAGAAGGTACAATCGACAATCAATCGGAGATGACCACGGTGAAGGACGAAACCGGTGAACATTATTCTGCCGTACAGGGAATTACCACAGGGCGGGCACGAGCGCTCGTGGGAGGGGTGATGTCTCTCCTCAGTCTGGGCGCGGGATGGCGGGCAAAAAATATCGCCACTAGCAATAAGGGTAAAGGCCGAACAGCAGCTATTGTTGCATTGATATTTGGCGTGATTGGTATTGTTTTAAGTATCATACATCTTAGCATTACTGCCGGTGCCGTGTTCGGCTCCGGTAGTGGAAAAGCGGGAGCAATTGTTGCTTTAGTGCTCGGACTTATTGGTGTTGTTCTTAGTGGCTCAGTGCTCCGCTTGCTAAAGAGTAACTAATTTTATGTAAAATTTCAACTATAACTTAACCGGTAGTGCCTAAGTAAGGATAGCTTTACGTTATACGCCGGAAAATACCGATATTGTACACGATGATCACCAGAAGACAATTCATTTCACATAGCTGTATGGCTACCTCAGCGCTTATGCTACCAAATGCGCTTTTTGCAGAAGAAACAAAATCCGCCTATAAGATGGGACTGCAACTTTTTACGATTCGTGATGCGATGGCAAAAGATCCTTTTGCTACGATAAAGCAGGTAGCGGCTCTGGGTTATGAAGATACGGAGACTTATGGTTTTGACCCGAAAACAGTATCCTATTATGGTTTAAAAGCAAAGGATTTTCTTGGTCTACTGAGCGATCATGGATTGACGACCACCAGTGGTCATTATGATCTTTTTCGCTATTTCAATGCGCCTGAGGCAGAATTGATGGCTTATGTGGATCAATGTATTATCGGTGCAGGTATATTAAAGCAACCTTATATCACCTGGCCCTGGTTAGATCCTAATAATAGAAGTATCGAGCAATTTAAACAACTCGCCCCGAAACTTAATAGGATTGGAGAAAGGATTAAAAAGGCCGGTTTGGGCTTTGCTTATCATAACCACAATTTCGAATTTATAGATCATGGTGGGGTAAATGGTTATGAAATAATTATGAAGGAGACAGATCCTGACTTGGTGAAATTGCAGATCGATCTTTACTGGGTAATGCGTGCTTCTAAATTAAGTCCCGCAGCGCTTTTTAGCATGCAGCCCGGACGTTTTGTAATGTGGCATATCAAAGACATGGATAAAGTGACACAGGATTATACAGAACTGGGCAATGGTTCAATAGATTATACTAAAATTTTACCAGATAAGGACTTGGCCGGTATGGAATATTATTACCTGGAGCAGGGCGGAAATTTTAAGAAGAGCTCTATGGAGAGTATAGCCGAAAGTGCTGCTTTTTTTAAAAAGAATTTAGCGAAGTATTTTCGTTAAGTGTTGAGGACGGGAATAAAACTGTTTAGATAATACAAGTTTATGGGCCATATACGGAATTTTACAAGGAATGAAGGCGATTTAATGTCTCTTCCAATGACATAGGTTGCGTTTTGTCCGAGCGATACTCCTTTAACGATTTTTTGGCATTTTTAGCCATTAATTCACGTCTAGATTCGATTTGCCTTTTTTGCAAAATCTCCAATATCATCTCTCTCGAGGTATAATCAAGTTTCATGATATCTTCTAATGTTGAATTCAATGTGGCCATTTAGCTGAGTATTTTAACAAAGATAATAAATAATAGCCTTTATAGCAACTGTTTAACATGCAATACAGGGCAATTGCTTTTAAAAAAACGATTGTCCTAATCAACTTTTTTCATCATTTGCTTGTTTTCAAAAGCATTCGAGCTTTCCCTAACGGGAAGGTTTGCTACAGGTGCGAACCTAAGCCATTAATTATTCGTAACTTTGCGGCAGATGAAAAATACGCTCAGATTGCACAGACTTGTATGGCTGATTGGTGCTTTAGCGACGTCCGCTTGTACACAAAGCCAAGCTCCCAAAGCTACGAATACGGAAGATAAATCCATCGTTCAGCCTAGTCAACCGGATACCGTAGGCCAAATGGCGCTTAGTGCAGCCGATTCTACACATTTGTTAGGTGTTTGGTTTGATGAAACAATTAAATCACCGGAAGGGGCGAACGTTGCTTATCAGGTGATTGCTCGCCAACAACGCGTTTTTATTCAGCCCATCGCTTTTAAAGGAAAAAAGCTTCAGGTAAGCGATCAACCGGTGGTTAGCGCTTATGCCACAGAGCTGAAAAAAAACGGTAATTATTATGTTAGTCTGGAAAGCCCGGAAGATGCCTATGAAGTAGATAAAGAAGGTAACTTGCTGATTTTTCACAAGGGAAAACTCGTAGTGGTTTGCAAGAAAATAGGGTAACATGCCGGCTTCTTGTTCGGTGCATATTTTCTTATGCATCGCTTCTAAAATTTCAGTGTGTATTTCCGTGTGGCTTTGGTGTCTATCTCTTGGTTATGGGTGCCATATTTTACTTTACAAGACCCACCATTTTTTGAAACGATACTGGCATGCACAATTTTTCCGTTCCGCCATTGCATATCGATGACAAAGCCCCCACGGGCAACTAACCCGTTGACTTCTCCATCGGGCCATTCCTTAGGCAGGGCGGGAAGTAGCTCGATATAGTGTTCATGACTCTGTAGCAGCATCTCGGAAATGCCGGCACCACCGCCAAAGTTGGCGTCGATCTGGAAAGGTGGGCAGGTACTGAATAGATTCGAGTAAAGTCCGCCTTCTCCTTTTTTGATGATTTCGGGGTCATTGGCATTGCGGAATAGCTTTTTCAACGCGTCATAGGCCATCGCACTGTTGTGTAATCTGGCCCATAGGTTGATGCGCCAGGTGATAGCCCAGCCAGTACTTTCATTGGTTCTGATGTCCAATGATTTTTGTACCGCCCTTGCCAGTTCCGGTGTGGATGCATCGCTTATGGTAGTGCCGGGGTACAATCCAAACAGATGGGATACATGACGGTGTTGAGGTTCAGCATCTTCCCAGTCATGATACCACTCTTGCAAATTGCCTTTTCTGCCTATTTTGTAGGGTGGAAGCTTTGCCAAAGCGTTGGTAACCGCTTCTTGTGTTTTTTTGTCCTTTTTTAAGATAACAGCTGCTTTCAGGTAGTCGGCAAACAACTCACGGATCATTGCAATATCGGCCGTACTTCCATACAACACGGCACCTTTATAGCCCTTATCGGTTATGTAGATGTTTTCGGGTGAGGTGGATGGGGCAGTTACTAGATAACCGTCTTTATTGGTCGTGAGAAAGCTCAGGCAGAAATCGACGGCGCCCTTCATTAGCGGATATGCCTGCTTGCGTAGGAAGTCGGCATCTGCGGTAAAAGCGAAATGTTCCCATAAATGGGTACTTAACCATACGCCGGCCATTTGCCAGTTGGCCCAAGAGGGATGCCCTTCGCCAAAATGACCCACCGGATGCGTCATTGCCCAGATATCTGTATTATGGTGGCATACCCAACCATCAGCATTATAATAATTTTTAGCCGTGATGGCACCCGTTTGTGCTAGGCGGCCTATAAAATCGAATAAGGGCTGGTGCATTTCGGGAAGGTTAGCGACCTCAGTTCCCCAATAGTTCATCTCGGTATTGATGTTGGTGGTATAGTTGCTGCTCCAAGGCGGTCTTACAATTTCGTTCCACAAAGCCTGCAAATTGGTTGGCTGGCCACCGGGTCGTGAGGAGTTAATCAGTAAATAACGGCTATATTGATAGAAGAGTGCTACGAGGTTGTTATCGCCGTCACCTTTGGCAAAGCGTTCTAGCCTTTCATCCGTGGGCAAATTTGCTTTCTCCCCGTGTCCTAAATTAATTGAAACGCGGTCAAAATAATGCCGATAGTCCTGAATATGCTTTGCTTGCAATGAGGCGAAGGATTGCTTTTCTGCTTCCTTCAAGTAAGAAAGCGCTAAATCTAATTCATTCTTTCCTGCCCTGCCCGGATTTTTGTCGAAACCGCTGTAACTGGTGGCCATTGATAAAAGTAAGACTACCTCTTTGGCGTTCGAAATAGCGAGTGATGAATCTTGCCAACTGGTTTGCCCATCGTTCTTCAATACTTTCAGCATGGAGGCAAAACGCATGCTGTTTAGCGTATCATATACCACCGGATTTTTTTCTTTATTACGATAATTAGGCTCGGTATGAATAGGTGCCCAACCGTGCATCCATAAGCTGGTACTTTGCTTCTTGCTTTTTGAACGCAATAAACTGTTAAAACGGCAAGTAAAATCCAACCTATCTTTACCTTCTGCGGTTAATCGGATGACAATAAGCTGATCGGGATGCGAGGCAAAGATTTCCCGACGGTAACTGGTTCCGTTAAGCTGATAGGAAACCCGTGCAATGGCTTGGGAAATATCCAGTTCGCGCCTGAAATGAGTGGGAGTACCTTGGTGTTTAAAATGGATCAATAGATTGCCCAAGGGTTCATAAGATTGAGAATAAGCGCCCTGCATAAAGCGAATCAGTGAATCCGCAGTTTGATAATCTTCGTTAAAGAGTGCTTCCTGTACGGCGGGAAGATGATCCTTTGCTTGTGGGTTAACTTTATTTTCGTCAACAGGTTTGCCCGACCAAAGCGTTGCTTCATTGAGAGACAGCCGCTCTTCTTGCACGCCACCATAAACCATGGCACCTAAACGGCCATTGCCTAAAGGAAGTGCTTCTTCAAATTTACTGGCGGGCTTGCTGTACCAAAGTTTTAAATTATTCTTATGTTGACCTGTAGCACTCTTGCATAGGAAAATAAGTAAAATAATGTGTGTGATAGCATGTTGTATTTTCATATTTAGATCTTGCTGTCCGGTGACGATGCCGGACCGGGTTGTAAGGAACAATACTAAACAATATTGCTTATATCTTTAGCATGGAAATTAGCAAGATCTTCAGCTATATTAACCAGAGGCAACCCGATTATTCGTGAAATGCTTCTGTTTTACGGCGTTGTACGTCCCTTGGATTTTTGCCGTTGTACTTCTTATAGATTTTATTAAAATGGCTGGCATCGGTAAAGCCAAGCTTGACAGCAATTTCGTTGATATTATTGCGCCCGTTTTTCAGCAACTGATCAGCGGCTTTCAGTTTAATTTGTACAATGTGTTGCTGGAGGGATAAGCCACTATGTTTTTTGACGTAAATGCTGATGTAATTAGGTGACATCGAGAAGTGCCTGGCTATACTTTCTACACGTACTTTATCTGCATCAAGCGCATGCAAACGGGTATAGCTCAGAATTTCGCTCAACTTATCTAATTCGGTATTCACCGGGCATTGGGTGCCAAATTGCGCGGTAGCCTGTGCTCGGGCCAACATCATCATAATGGCTCCAAAGAGCTCGAGTTGCAGTTCACGGCTGTAAGAACATTGGTGGGAAAACTCGGCCAGCAATATTTGAAGTAAATGTTTAAGTTGATCTTGATCCTTTTTATCCTTGATTAAACTGCCATTCATAGAGAAAGGTGATTGTAATAAGGTTTTAAGGATGTCGAGCCATTTAGCGGTCCTGCTTCCTTCGAGCTTTTCTATGAATAGTTGTTCCGTAAATTTTAGAAATATAAATTTCGAAGGTGCTTCAATTTCAAAATAATGCGTATCTTCCGGTCTTAGTAAAAAGACATCACCCATATGATAGGGCGCAACAGCGTCATTAAGCACGTGATTTCCGTTACCTTCTTCTATGAAAATGAGTTCATAAAAGTTGTGCTTATGTGCCGGATAACTCCAGGTTTCGGCTTCTAGTCGAAAGATATTGAGCGAATGGTAGCTGTTAAATCTTGTCATCGGGGATTGATTTTTACAAATATAGCATGAAATTGTACTGGTTTCTCTTTCTGTAACCTACTAATTTTGTGATGTACTTAAGGAATAAATATATGAAAGCTATAGGATTCAGAACATCGTTACCCGTTGAAGCAACGGACAGTTTTATTGAGTTTGAAACAGAAAAACCAAACCCGAAAGGCCGAGACCTTTTAGTAAAAGTAAGCGCTGTATCCGTCAATCCGGTCGACTTCAAGATTCGGCAGAACAGTGCAAAGGATACGGTACTGACAGAGCCAAAAATTATTGGCTGGGACGCGGTGGGCGTAGTGGAGGCGGTAGGCGATGCGGCATCTTTATTTAAGGTGGGAGACGAAGTGTATTACGCAGGGGATATTAACCGTGCAGGCAGTAACGCGGAGTATCAGTTGGTGGATGAACGGATTGTAGGGCATAAACCAAAAAAACTTACTAAGGAGGAAGCCGCAGCTATTCCATTAACGGCCTTAACCGCTTGGGAGATTCTCTTTGATAGGCTTCGTATCGGTGAGCGTGACAAGGGCAAATCCGTCTTAATTATCGGCGGAGCCGGTGGGGTTGGCTCAATTGCGATACAACTTGCCAAGCACGTGGCGGGACTTACCGTGATTGCAACTGCCTCGCGACCGGAAACAGCTTCATGGTGCAAGACTCAGGGTGCCGATTATGTAGTTAATCATTATAAGCTCGTGGACGAAGTTCGTCAAGCAGGTTTTCAGTATGTCGACTTTATTCTGGATTTCGTGGATACCAATACCTATTGGGATGCAATGGTTGAATTGATTAAACCGCAAGGTCATATTGGTTCGATAACCGGATCTGCTACCCCTCTTGCTTTGAATAAATTGAAAGCTAAGAGCGTCAGCTTTTCATGGGAGTTGATGTACACACGTTCTACCTTCCAGACGGATGATATGATTGAACAACATCATATTCTGAATAAGGTTGCCGATTTATTGGATCGTGGCGTTTTAAAAACCACACTAAAAGAAACGCTTAAGGGTTTGTCCGTTGCAAATTTTAAGGAAGCACACCAACAGTTGGAAAGTGGAAAAACGATTGGAAAACTGGTTGTCAGCTTTTAGGTAAATCCCGGCTCGTTCTATTATTCTCCCTTAGCTGAAAAGCGGGGAGTTTTGTTTTTTGATTCAATGTGAATTTCATTTAGTTGGGACGTAGTCAGGTAACTTCGGTTAGGATTTTGACAGCGTCCATTGCTTTCGGTATTGTTTGGGCGATATTCCCATTTGCGTGCTAAATAAACGGGAGAAATAGTAAGGGTCTTCAATACCGATGGCTAAAGCAATTTCAAAGATTCGTCGGTCGGAAAATTGCAAGAGTTGACAGGCATGCTGGATTTTTAAGTGATTAAAGTATTCAATAGGCGAATATCCCGTTTTTTTGTGGAAGAGATTTGAAAAATGGGATACGGATAGGTGCGCCTGATCAGCGATCTCTTTCAGACTTAATGTTTTATGAATACTAGTCTTGAGAAAGCGAATAGTGCGATCAACGATATCTTCTGCCTGTTCATCGGGGTGATAGTTGAAACGGTCGTTTAAAAGAAAGGCACTCAGGTAAAAAGGCATAGTGAGGGCTATAAACTCCATATTTTCCTTACTATAGCCTTGCTGCAGTGTGTTGTATATTTTGGAAAAAAGTGCTAAATGGGGTTCGCTTCGCATGATCTTATTTTTCTGGGAAAGCATTTTCTCGAAAAGATGGGCGACTATGAGGTCGGCTTGCTTCCCGCCAAAGTGAAACCAGTAAATTGTCCATGGATAGGCTGGATCGGCACGATAGAGGTGTTGCGTTCCGGTAGGGATGATGAGGAAATGATTTGCCTCGATCGGCAGGTCGAAACCATCGATGGTAGCACTTCCCCTACCTTCGACGCAATGAATCAATATATGTTCATTTGTCCCTTCGGGACGGTTTCGGTAGTGGTATTTGGCCTTTGGGTAAAAGCCAATATCGGTAATGTAAAATTCCCTGGTAAGGAACGTGTCCCGGTATTGATTAACGACTTTCGGAGGAATGATGATGGCCTTTTCTCCTTCAAATCCTTCTTTCTTTCTAATCATAAATTGGTTTAAAATTCCCGCAAGATAGTAATATAATCCATTTTTAAAAACGCTTTCTCCATGCTTCGTGTACCGGTTGACCTTAACTTTGTCTCATTAACCGTTATATACTATGCAGACTGAAGTCAAGGTTTGGATCGAAAAAATCAACATACCAACTTATAAAATTGGTGAGGCCGAGAAAAATCCAATGTTCTTGGAAAAAAGGGTATACCAAGGAAGCAGTGGCGTTGTTTATCCTTATCCGGTGGTGGAAAAGATCTTTGACGAGAAAGAAGATGTGAGCTATGATGCTGTTTTTCTGGAAAACCAATACCTTAAAGTGATGATACTCCCGGCCCTAGGGGGTAGGGTGCAGATGGCTTATGATAAAGTGAAGGAAAGGCATTTCATCTATTACAACCACGTCATCAAGCCAGCTTTGGTAGGCCTGACAGGACCCTGGATTTCGGGTGGTATTGAATTCAACTGGCCCCAGCATCATCGCCCCAGTACCTTTTTGCCGGTAGAATATACGATTGAGCACGGAGAAAATGGCGAGCAAACGGTGTGGGTCAATGAAGTGGAAATGATGTTCAGAACAAAGGGCAGAGCCGGCTTTAGGCTTTATCCGGGCAGGGCTTACCTGGAGATTGAGGCGCATTTAACGAACAGAACACTTTTTCCGCAGACTTTCTTATGGTGGGCAAACCCTGCCGTAAAAGTGAACGATCATTATCAATCGATATTTCCGCCGGATGTGCATGCCGTGTACGATCATGGGAAGCGGGATGTCTCTTCTTTTCCGATTGCGAAAGGGGTATATTATAAAATGGACTATGCTCCGGGAACGGATATTTCACGCTATAAAAACATACTGGTACCCACTTCCTTCATGGCGGTAAATTCAACCTATGATTTTATGGGCGGCTATGAACATGACACGCAAGCCGGTATGCTTCATGTGGCCAATCATCATGTAGTGCCGGGTAAAAAACAATGGACTTGGGGTAATGCCGACTTCGGAAAGGCCTGGGACCGGAATCTAACGGATACGGATGGTCCGTATATCGAATTAATGACAGGCGCTTTTACGGATAACCAGCCTGATTTTTCATGGCTACAGCCAAATGAAACCAAGTCTTTCGTGCAGTATTTTATGCCCTATAGTGAAATTGGTGTAGTGAAAAATGCAAATAAGGACATGGCCGTTCACTTCGACCTACAGGAGGGACAACTCACGCTAGGTGTTTATGCAAGCGGTGTTTGGGAAGAGGCTCGAATTGTTGTAACTGTAGGTGCTAAACTGATTTTGGAGCGTACGGTGACGTTTTCGCCAAGCCATAGCTATCAGGAAACCTTAACCAATTCGGATAGGTATGATGCTCTACACGACTACGAATTGCGTGTGTATGATCGCGAAGGAGCTTTATTGATTCGTTATGCCCCTGAACGTGCGGAAGAAAAGGAGATCCCGCCGCCGGCAACACCGGCACCCGATCCGAAAGATGTTCCCTCTACCGAAGAACTGTATTTGCACGGTCTGCACTTGGAACAATATCGACATGCCACTTACGATCCACGGGCTTACTATCAGGAGGCTCTTCAACGCGATCCCAATGATATTCGGAATAACAATGCCATGGGGCTTTGGTTATTGAGAAGAGGCTTGTTTACGGAGGCCCAAGTACATTTTCTGGCAGCGAAAAGCCGACTTCTCTCAAGAAATACCAATCCTTACGATAGCGAAGTGCTTTATAACTTGGGCTTGCTCAAGAAGGTAAACGACGCATTGGATGAGGCCTATTCGCTGTTTTACAAAGCGACCTGGAATGCTGCTTGGAAAGATACTGCGTATCTGATGCTCGCCCGTATAGACGTGGGTAGAAGCGAGTTTAGCAGCGCACTGGAACATATAGACCACTCCCTTGCCAATAATACCACAAGTGGACAAGCACAACATTTGCGCGTGGTCATTTTACGAAAGCTCGGGCGTGTAGAGGAGGCTTTTTCTTATGCGAACTTTAGCCTTGAGCTGGACGCTTTTAATTATGCGGTTTATTTTGAAAAATACTTGCTGTTAAAAGAGCGTAACCAAGAACAGGAAGCCGATAGCCTAATAAGCAATACAGTCGCTTTAATGAATGAGCGAAGCAGTACGTTCATTGAGTATGCGCTGGATTACGTGCAGGCGTATTGTTATGAGGAAGCGCTGGACTGGTTGGGGTGCTTGGCCGAAAGCCCGGACCCTTTGGTTCATTACCATAAAGGTTATATCGCCTCTTTACAGGCTCAACTCGATTTAGCACATTCGTTTTTCGAGAAGGCAAGCAGATGCAGTCCTGATTATTGTTTTCCGAATCGGATGGAAGATATGCTGGCACTGGAAAAAGCCTTAACCTTTAACCCAAACGATGCCAAGGCGTACTATTATCTGGGTAATTATTGGTATGATAAACGTGTGCACGAAAAGGCCATTCACTGTTGGGAAGAATCGGTTCGTATAGATGCCGGTTTTCCTACCGTAAAACGGAATTTGGCACTGGCCTTTTATAATAAAAAGAACGAGCGTGAAAAGGCCCTGCGTTTCTTGGAGGAGGCGTTTTTCCTGGATCGCACTGACGCCCGTATTTTGATGGAGCTGGATCAGCTATATCGCTTACAACAGGTAACGCCACATCAGCGCCTTTCGTTTTTAGCTCAATATGGGGATTTGGTAGAACAGCGAGACGATTTATACCTTGAACGTATCAGCTTGTTCAATTTATTGCAGCGACATGATGAAGCCTGGCAACAATTGGCATCGCGTAATTTCCACCCTTGGGAGGGGGGCGAGGGCAAGGTGCCGGGCCAGTACCTGGTGGCAGGGCAAGAATTGGCCAAATTAGCGCTGCTTGAAAACCGGCTCGAGGAGGCCTTGGATTATTTACAGGCCATGCTTTGCTATCCGCCAAATTTGGGTGAAGGCAAACTCCCTAACACCCCGGAAAATGACATTCATTACCTAACCGGATTGGCCTATAAAAGGTTGGAAGAAGAAACGAAGGCAAAAGCGTATTTTGAACTGGCAACACGGGGGAATGACGAACCCGTACAAGCGATCTTTTATAATGATCCGCAACCCGACAAAATCTTTTATCAAGGATTGGCTTGGATACAATTAGGGGAAGAAGAAAAGGCGCGCATGGTATTTAATAGACTGGCGGATTTTAGCGCTTATCATCTACATGATGTCATTTCAATTGATTACATGGCTGTATCCTTACCGGATCTGTTGGTTTTTGAACAGGATTTGTCGGCCAAGAACCATGTTCATTGCCTTTATATGGCTGGATTGGCTCAATTGGGACTAGGCAATACGGATGGGGCCGAACATTTTTTCAATCAAGTATTGGAGCGTAACAATAGTCATTTGGGTGCCGTTCTGCATAGACGCATGATCGGTTTCCTGCAGCGTTTCGACGCGCTTTGTGTACCTAGGTAAAGAGTAACGAAATACATAGACGATAAAACAGTATATCGATGAATGATTCTGAATTGAACTTTAAGCATTCCTATATTTTGGGTATCTCCTTTATTTCGGCACTTGGAGGCTATCTGTTTGGTTTTGATTTCGCCGTGATTGCCGGTGCCTTACCTTTTTTGCGTGAGGCGTTTGGACTCAATGCATGGTGGGAAGGATTTCTCACCGGCTCGCTGGCCCTTGGTTGTATTGTGGGATGCCTGCTGGCCGGAAAGCTGGCGGATCGTTATGGCAGAAAGCCCGGCCTCCTGTTAGCTGCCCTCATCTTTGCCATATCTTCCCTGGGAATGGCCTATGCCTCCGACTTATCCATCTTTGTACTCATGCGCTTTGCTGCGGGGATAGGCGTGGGCATGGCCTCGATGTTAAGCCCTTTATATATTGCCGAAATTTCACCGGCCCATGTTCGCGGTCGCAATGTCGCTATCAATCAACTGACCATCGTCATAGGGATTCTGGTGACCAACCTGGTTAACTATACCCTTGCAGACAATGGCCCCGAGGCCTGGCGGTGGATGTTTGGCCTGGGGGCTGTACCTGCCGTTTTGTTCTTTATTGGTGTGCTTTGGTTGCCGGAGAGCCCACGATGGCTGTTAAAAGCAAGGCAGGACGAACGTGCGCGTAAGGTGTTGTCAGCTATCGGAAGTGAGGCTTTTGCTGCAGAAACTTTTTCAACAATTCAGGCATCCCTTAAGGGTGCAGCCAGGCAATCCTTTCGGGCCGTATTTGAAAAGGCAGTACGTCCGGCCGTCATTGTCGGCATTACGTTAGCTGTATTCCAGCAGTTATGTGGTATCAATGTGGTATTCAATTATACCTCCACGATTTTTGAATCCATAGGCGCTGATCTGGATAGACAGCTGTTCGAAACCGTTGCCATTGGTACGGTTAACTTAATTTTTACGGTTATTGCTATGTGGCAGGTGGATAAACTTGGGAGACGTCCTTTGATGTTAATCGGATCTCTAGGCCTTGCCGTCGTTTATCTCGTATTAGCGGGGGTATTGCAACTTGAAATGAACGCCACGGTGGTATCTATTTTTGTGTTAATGGCCATTGCTATGTATGCCACTTCGTTGGCGCCGGTTACTTGGGTCTTGATTGCCGAGATTTTTCCGAATAAGATCCGCGGTGTGGCCTCATCCATTGCCATTGTGTCGCTTTGGATCGCTTATTTCATTTTAGTTTTTACGTTTCCCGTTCTCGCTGAAATCTTAGGTACCTATGGGCCCTTCTACCTCTATGCGGCTATCTGTTTTGCCGGCTTTTTGTTTGTGAAGCACCGGGTAAAGGAGACCAAGGGACAAACGCTCGAAGAACTAGAACAACAATTGATTCATCGTTAAAACAAACAATACGGGGAATCCGAAAAAATAAAAAAAGAAAGTGTAGAACCGTTGAATCTTTCTTTGAACGAAAAGTGGTTTTCAGTATCTTAGATATTGAAAACCTAATAAATAAGAAACAGGGAAGCGAGATGATGTCGTTCCCTTTTATAACCAATATGAAATAAACCGAGAAGAGCATGGTGGTATTCCATAGAAAAAAGTTGCTTATTTTACTTGCGGTAGCGGTAGTGCTTGTATTAATCGTGTTTGCTTTTCCGCATGAGGATCCGATTGATTTTAATACGCAGGTGAAGCCTATCATTAACAAAAAGTGCATATCCTGCCATGGAGGCGTAAAACAGCAAGGAGGTTTCAGTTTGCTTTTCGAGGAAGAAGCAATGGCTGCTACCAATAGCGGTAAACCGGCTATCATTCCCGGCAATCCCGACGGTAGCGAGTTTGTTAAGCGCTTATTGACAAAGGATGTGGAAGAACGTATGCCTTACAAACATGAGCCGCTAAGTGAAGAAGAGATAAGCGTTTTTAAGAAATGGATAAAACAGGGTGCGAAGTGGGGGGAGCATTGGGCCTACCTGCCCGTTACGGAAGTAGAAGTGCCTAGTAAGGGGGAGGATTGGGCACACAATGAAATTGACCGTTTTATTTACGAGAAGCTAGATGCTGCTGGCTTAAAACCGTCAAAGGAAGCCGATCGTGCTACCTTACTCAGAAGAGCAAGTTTAGATTTAATTGGCATGGCGCCCAAGTCGGCGCTTGCAGACGCCTATCTACGTGATCCGAATGCCGACAAAGCCTATGAGAAGTTAATAGATGACTTATTGAAATCGCCTGCCTTTGGCGAAAAGTGGGCCTCCATGTGGCTCGATGTAGCACGATATGCAGACACAAAAGGGTATGAATCAGACGGAGCACGTAATATTTGGAAATACCGCGACTGGGTAATCCGAGCATTTAATGAAGACAAGCCCTATGATCGCTTTATTACCGAACAAATAGCCGGTGATTTTTATGTGAATCCAACGGACGAGCAGTATATCGCGACGGCTTTTCATCGGAATTCGATGACCAATGACGAGGGTGGTACCAGTAACGAGGAATACCGCGTGGCGGCGGTTATCGATCGCGTCAATACGACATGGGAAGGGCTATTAAGCACTACTTTTGCCTGTGTACAATGCCACAGTCACCCTTATGATCCCATTAAGCATGATGAGTATTATAAGTTTATGGCCTATTTTAATAATTCGCGGGATGAAGATGTGCCGAGCGAATATCCTTTATTAAAACAGTTCGCTCCAGATATGGAACTGAAGTTGAAGTCCTTGACAAAATGGCTTAAAGAAAATGTTTCTGAACAAAAGGCCGCTGAGATCTATAAGTTTCTAAAAACGGGACAACCGACAATCAATTCTACGACTACGGATAGTTTACGCAATGCGGTAATCGGCAATAATAACATTGCGCTTTACTTCCGTAATCATGGTGTTGCTCGGATTGCGGCAGTGGATTTGAACCGTGTTGACCAAATGATCTACCACTTTGCTTCCAAGGTGCCCGGCGGCCATATGCAGCTGCACCTGGACAGGCCGGATGGACCGGTTTTCGCTTCTTGGAAGGTGGAAGCTAAGGAGGGTTACCAGATCCAGGCAGTAGACTTCCCCATGCAACAAGGCGTACACGATGTATATATTACCTATCGGAATGCAAGTAAAGGTAAAGGTGATGAGGTGTTAGTATTTTTTGATTGGTTTTACTTTAGTGATCAATTTCCCGGAAAAGGCAAGGTTGGTTATGAAGAACAAAAACAGACCTTCTGGACCTTACTGCAAGCACCTGCCAGTACAACACCGATTATGGTAGAAAATCCGACCAATAGGCAACGTAAAACCTTTGTCTTTGAGCGTGGTGCCTGGATATCGCCGGGAAAGGAGGTAAATGCCGATGTCCCGGCGGCATTTAAGTATGCCATGCCGAAAGGTGCACCGAAAAATCGGATGGGACTGGCGATGTGGCTCACGGATAAGCGCAATCCACTGCTTTCGCGCACGATGGTGAACCGTGTTTGGGAGCAACTTTTCGGGACAGGTATCGTGGAAACCCTGGAAGACATGGGTACACAAGGCATGGACCCGACGCATCGCGAACTGCTCGATCATTTATCGTGGCGGTTTATGCATGACTATAAATGGAGTGTGAAGCGATTGGTGAAGGAGCTTATGATGAGTGCAACCTACCGACAAGACTCTAGGATCACTAAGGAGCTCCGGGAAAAGGATTTGTTTAATAAGCTGTACGCCAGAGGACCACGTATGCGACTCAGCGCCGAACAACTGCGCGACCAGTTTTTGTCGATCAGTGGCGTGCTCAGGACGGAAATGTATGGAAAAGGGGTAATGCCCTGGCAGCCTGAAGGTATATGGAATTCGCCATATAATAGCGCCAAATGGGAAAATGCAAAAGGGGACGATCGGTATCGTCGGGCGGTATATACCTACTGGAAGCGTTCGGCACCTTATCCTTCCATGATAACATTTGATGGTGCACAACGTGTGGTGTGTAATCCACGGCGGATCCGCACTAATACGCCCCTACAAGCTTTGGTAACACTAAATGACTCAGTCTATATAGATCTCGCGCGCCATTTCGTTGATCGGATGCAACGGGAGGGGGGCGAGCAGGTTAACGATCAGATTGCAAAAGGTTATGAATGGATTATGTATAAGCCTATCCCGGCCGGAAAGCTGGGAATTTTATCCAAGTTGTATCAAACCGCTTTTGATGAATATAAAACACATCCGGATCGCATCGATTCTTTATTAGGGGAACAGGTTAAAAAGGATGCAAGCAGTGCAGCCTTATTGGTAGTCGCGAACACCCTATTTAACTTGGACGAAGTAATTACTAAAAACTAGGAATTTATGACACGGGACGAATTGAATTTACATCGGTTGCTAAAGGAGGCCAACCACACGCAATTGCGGGCTTATACACGTCGACATTTTTTAAAGGAAAGTGCGATGGGGCTGGGAGCGTTAGCATTTGGCTCATTGCTGGGGAGCTGTAGTACGCAGGCTACGGGCGCTAAGCCGGTTGTCTTTGATCCGGCTCACCCATTGTTGCCGAAATCGCCGCCTTTTTTGGGGAAAGCTAAAAGCGTAATCTATCTACATATGGCCGGAGCACCATCGCAATTGGAGCTGTTTGATTATAAACCTGAACTGGAGAAGATGAACGGGCAGGATTGCCCGGAGTCTTTGCTGAAAGGGAAAAAATTTGCATTTATCACGGGAGTTCCGAAGATGTTGGGGCCGCAGGCTAAATTTGCCCAACATGGCGAAAGTAGGGCTTGGGTGAGTGAAAATTTACCGCACTTTTCGAGCGTAGTGGATGAAGTGACTTTTTTAAAAGCGGTGACAACAGACCAGTTTAATCATGCGCCTGCGCAGTTGTTAATGCATACAGGGAGTGCCCGTTTGGGGAAACCCAGTATGGGAAGTTGGGTTACCTATGGCTTGGGAACCGAAAATCAGAATTTGCCGGGCTTTGTGGTGCTCACCAGTGGTGGCAGTTTTCCGGATGCCGGAAAGAGCATTTGGGGGAGCGGTTTTTTACCTTCGGTTTATCAGGGTGTTCAGTGCAGAAGTGAAGGTGATCCGGTGTTGTTTATCAAGGATCCGAATGGGATGGATCGGGATTTACGGAAGGCAACCATCGACGCGATCAATGCGTCCAATGAACAGGAATATGCTTACTACAATGACCCTGAAATTTTATCGCGGATCTCGCAATATGAAATGGCTTTTCGCATGCAAGTAACTGCGCCTGAAGTCATGAATATTGATAACGAGCCCCAATACATTCACGATATGTATGGCACGCAACCCGGGAAAGCTTGTTTTGCCAATAACGTACTGCTGGCCCGCAAGTTGGTGGAGAAGGGGGTGCGCTTTGTGCAGCTTTTCGATTGGGGCTGGGATGCACATGGCGACGGACCGCAAAATTCATTGAACATCGGCTTGAAAAACAAATGCAGAAGCACGGATAAGCCGATTACCGCCCTACTGTTGGATTTGAAACAAAGGGGACTATTGGAAGATACCCTGGTTGTTTGGGGTGGAGAATTTGGCAGAACCCCCATGCTGGAAAATCGAAACGGGGCCACGAATCCTTACAATGGACGCGACCATCATACGGAGGCATTTACCATTTGGATGGCGGGAGGCGGTATCAAAAAAGGATTCACCTATGGCGAAACAGATGAAATTGGTTATAGCGCGATTAGTGGTAAGGTAGAGCCCTTTGATATACAAGCTACTATTTTGCATCAACTGGGTTTTGACCACGAAAAATTTACGTACGACTTTCAGGGACGGCCATTTCGACTCACCGATGTTTTCGGAAAGGTTATCCATGATATTATTGCTTAGCGATTTAATGATACATAACGATGCCGCATAATCGACGACATTTTTTAAAAGCCGCAACGGCTGGTTTATTTTTGCCAATGGAAGAACTTTTTGCCGATTTATCCGTGCCGGTATTATCAAAAGCCGGTTATTCGCTGACTTTTATGGCTACCGACTGGGGTTTTCAAGGGGGTGTTGAGAACTTCTGTGCAGCAGCAAAAAAGGACGGCTATGATGGTATCGAGGTATGGTGGCCGAGTAGCGCAGAGGCACAAAAGCTGTTGTTTTCGGCACTTCAGAAGCACCGGCTGGAAGTGGGATTTCTATGTGCGGGTAGCGGGCCGGATATCAAAGAGCATTTGGCAACCTTTTGCAGGCAAATTGACGCGGCTTCCGGTAATGGATATCAACGTCCACTTTATATCAATTGCCATTCCGGGAAAGATTATTTTACCTATGAAGAAAATGCGGCTTTTATTGATTATACCGTTAAGAAATCGAAAGAAACGGGTATCCCGATTTACCATGAAACCCATCGTGGCCGAATGCTGTTTGCCGCACCTGTAGCTCGAAATTTTATAGAGAAGCACCCTGATTTACGCTTAACCTTAGATATTTCACATTGGTGTGTTGTTCATGAGAGTTTATTGGATGATCAGGCAGAAACCGTGCAACTGGCCCTCCAACGTGCTGATCATATTCATACGCGCATTGGCCATGCAGAAGGTCCACAGGTAAATGATCCGCGCGCACCTGAATGGAAAGGGGCTGTGGAGGCTCATCTTCGTTGGTGGGACCAAGTCGTTTCGCGTAAGAAACAAAAGGGTGAGCCGATGACCATGCTTACCGAATTTGGCCCCCCGGATTATTTGCCGACCTTGCCTTATACCCGACAGCCTTTAGCCGATCAATGGGCCATCAATGTTCATATGATGCAGCTACTACGCAAACGATACGAATAGACCATGCAGCTTCTTACCATTCAACAACTTATTGGCCATTTTCATCCGGTACTTGTCCACTTACCTATTGGCATATTAATCTTAGGTGTACTATTTCATTTATTGAGTGCCATAAAGTCTTATGCCTTTCTTCGTACAGCCGTTCCGTTAATTTATTTGCTGGGAGCGATTGGAGCGATTGTATCCTGTATTAGCGGCTATTTATTATCCCAAACGAGTGATTATGATGCAAAATTGGTTGGCTTACACCAATGGTTCGGAATTGCTGTAGCAATTGTTGCGATGCTATTGTATGGGTTGATGAAATATCCTGTTAAAGAGCCCTTGCTTCGCCTGCTGAGTGTTACGTTATTAATAGGTATTACCATAACGGGACATTATGGAGGATCACTTACCCATGGTTCTGACTACCTGGTTGCGGCGCTAAAGGGTGAACCAGCTAGCAAGGAAGCCATCCCGCCCGTTCCCAATATTCAACAGGCAAAGGTATATCCGCAGCTCGTTGAACCATTGCTTAAGAACCGCTGCTACAGCTGCCATGGCGGAGAGAAGCAGAAAGGTAAGCTTCGGGTGGATACGAAGGAATTTATGGTAAAAGGAGGGGAAGCCGGTTCTTCTCTTATAGAAGGAAAGGCGGATGAAAGCGAACTTATTAAACGTCTATTACTACCATTGGATAATGAAGATCATATGCCGCCAAAAGAAAAGGCGCAGCTAACGCAAGAAGAAATTGCATTATTAAAATGGTGGGTTAACCAAGGCGCCGATATCCACAAAACGGTCGCGGAATTGAAACCTAAGCCTGAAATGAGCGCCATACTTGCGGTCTTTCAATCGGGCAGTGCAAAAAACAAAGAGGTGCAGAGCGATCTGCTAGCCAAAGAGGTAGATGCGGCTGATGCGGGCACACTCGAAAAACTGAAAGATGCAGGTGTGGTGGTATTGCCCATCCACCAAAACAGTAATTACTTATCCGTAAATTTTGTTACGACCGATGTGACGCCCGCTTTACTGGAAGAAGTAAAAAAGCTAGCTAAACAGTTAGTTTACTTGGAAGTAGCTTATACATCACTAAATGATGAGAATACGAAAGTATTAGCCTCACTTGAAAATCTTTTACAGCTTAATTTGAGAGGCACGGCGATTACAGATAAAGGATTAATCAATCTGAAAGATTTAACGCAGCTAAATTTGCTTAATTTGGTAGAAACAAAAATAAGTGCCACAGGCTTGACCTCCTTAAAGGGACTTAAAAACCTAAAAAGCATCTATTTGTATAAAACGTCAGTAGACCGAAACGGATTGGCAGCTTTAAAGAAGCAATTCCCCCAGGCATCGCTTGACACTGGGGGCTATTATGTGCCTACATTAGCAAGTGATACAATGATGGTGAGTATGCCTGCCCGTTAATTCTAAAATCTGTTAATCTTGGCATAACCTGCTTCCTGCTCCATCCTGTTTAGGTTGAAACGGAAAATCTGAAAGTGCGAGATAGGGTAGGCTTATAAGCAGAACTAATTAAAAATATAGCCTGTTATTTCAGGCTATATTTATAACTTCTACCATGTTTGGTAGCTTGAATGAAATCATTCTTTAATAAATAGGAGAGACGCACGGCAACTGCTTTTTCGACCTTATAAGGATCTGCTTCCGGTTGTGCTTGATTTAAGACTTCCAGAATATCATCCTTATAACCTGATCCGATTTTTGTAAGTGCATAACTGATCTTTTGATCGAGCTTGCTATTTACGTTGAAATTTTCCTGAGGAGCCAGGGCTTTACCTGCTGTCTTTCTCTTTTTTGTTGCGTCGTCTGTATCAGGTGAATCGCTTTTGATTCGATCATTACCTAAATTAACCGACTTAGATTGAGCAATTGCATTGATCGTGACTTCAATACTTTTAAGTTCCTCTTTAAGCTGTTGTTGTCGCAGCTTTAGAAATTCAACTACTTGTTTCTCTGTTATACTTTCAGCTTTCATTACTATGTCTTATGATTTATAACAAAAATATAACTAAATTTTAACATTTTAAAATATTATAAAAGTTTAGCTGTCACGATTATAGCTTCACTTATGTTTATTAATGGTGACATAAATGAAGACATCGTGATATTTTATATTATAAATTGAATATAGCGATGAAATTGTCTTTACTTGTATGTTAATAAATGGAATTAATTTGGGAGAGCCGCTCTCCTTGTAGCTAAACCGAAGTCGTTCGAATGAAACGCATCATTCAGTTCGATTGACATGATGGCCAACTCTAATAGATAAAGTTCGTTTTTAATGTTTTCTCTTCTTTTAATAAGAGACTCCAGTTCTTGGTGGTTTTGAGTGTTAGGCATGACTGTGTTGTTTTAATAGAACAAACGTAAGAAACGCTTTCTTATATGAAAAAAAATTACACATACAGCGCTATAGACATGACGAACACGCCTGTGGCTTACATGAATGAAAAAAACAGGTCTTGCTAACTAATTTAGCGGAAGCGCATAGCCGATGCTTAATGTGAATATTCTATTCTTGCCTTCGGGGCCAACAATAGTGGAGGTTAAATTGCCCTCATTGTCTACGCGTTGTATCTCCCTGGATTTGTAAAGCGTTTTGAAACCCCAAGAAAAACGGGCATCGAGCACTAAAAAGCCATCGTTGAATGGAAATTCAATTCCGCCACCAATGAGCGCACTCCAATCGGTACGGTTAAAGCGATTGTCGAAATCAGCGGATCTATTGTAGCTTTGAATTCGAGGTTCATCACTTTCCAGTTTTTCTCTACCACCTAAAGCATAGGAAAAGGAAGGTCCGGCGTTAAAGTAATAGCGTGTGCCAATTCCAAAGTCGAAGCGGGCAAGTAGCGGTATTTCCAGGTAATGCAATGTGCTCTTTTGTTGGATGGTCAAGGCTTCATTCATGTTACCGGAAGAAATATGATCGGTTCGGTTATTGCGCATGCTATAATTTATTTCGGGTTGCAGGATAAAAGTTCGTAATTCATCCAATGCGATATTTAGACCGACGCCTGCAGAAACACCCGGCGAGAAGCGTTGGTTACTCAGGTTCGAAGAGGTTTCGCCGAAGTCATACGTGTTAGCGTTTAGGCCAACTTGTGGGATAATATAGATTTCTTGAGCGAGGCATCGGATATTAATCAGTAAAATCGAAAGTAAAACTATTTTTTTGATCATTGATTTATAGATTTGCAAATATTTAGGTAACAATAATAGTGTTTCTTTTGTTTTGTTTACCCGATGAATAGACATTGTTTCGTAATTTTATATTATGTATTTTAAGCTAGCTATGCTATTGAGATTTTCGAAGTGCTTTAACGTTTTTCTTTTCCTCTTAAATCTGTTTTTTTTATTTTCTTGTTCTTCTCCCGCTGCGAACAAGCAAGCCTCAACCGATGAGGAAGAATTGGAGCCGGGTCGACCGTCTTTTACACCGATTGCGGGAACGGATTTTTTTGAGGTTCGGAGAGCTTTTGACAATGGCTTGGCTTTTGACACCTTGGGTTTTGAACAGGAGCCGGTATGGCATCTGAATTTCATCAGCAATGACTCTGTCAAAATTTTTAGTCCGGATAGCAATGCCATGCTGCATTACTCAATTTATTTTGATCAGGATTCTATCTTCCACTTTGGAAGGGAATGGTTTCGAGTACGTAGTTTAGCAAAGGATAGCTTGCTATTGCAACGCCTGACGGTGGTAAGCAAGCATGTGAAGGAAGCGCGATCCAATGTATATATGAAGCTTTACTCGGCACGCTTTATCCGCGATAGTTTAAAAACAACAGTAGAAGAATTAAGAAAGCCACGACCGAATGATACGGCTTTTATTCAATGGCGGTCCAATATTGCAAATGCAAACCCCACGGTCATTGATAGCGCTTTTGCTGCACGTAATCCGGTGCAACTGATACCGAAGAATCCGAATATAACTGTTAAAAGGCGTATATTCAGTGAAACAGAACGGTTAAACCAGAGTGCTGCCTATGCATATTTGTATCCTGAATATGATATTGTAATCAATAAGGCATATAAGGATTTTTACTATCCGTTCTCGGTACTCGTAGATGGGAAAGGGGATGTCCATCTTGGAAAGTTTGTGACCAGTGATGAGTTTGTGGAATCCAGGAAAAAAGTTTTGGAAGGAATTATCAACGTCTATTTGAAAAACCTATTAACAATTAAACCGGGCACAACCTTGGGGATACCGCATACCAGCTTAATTATGCTAAGGGTGAGGGGGATAGAATAATGGAATAAAAATCCGGTTCACGGATAAAATCAACATGAACCGGAGGCAAAATCCTATTTTAAATTAAGGCGACGAATTAAAACGTAATTAAATCCACAAAACTGGAGACAGGTATATCAACTAATTTTTCCAGATTGAGTGATTCTTCAAGAATTTTATCTTGCTGCTTCTTCGCAAAGATTCGCGCTAAGTTTGTTTTATACTTTGCAATTAACAGGGGGATTCCCTCTTCTCGTCGCCGTTTATGTCCAATTGGATATTCAACAACTTCCTCGCCAAATACCATGCCGTCTTTACAGGTAATTGTCAAAGCATTGGCGATCGAACGTTTATTCGGGTCGTGGTAGTCTTTTGTAAATTGAGGATCCTCTAGCGTGCTCATTTTCTCACGGAGCGCGTCTATCCTTGGATCGAATGCGATGTCATCTTCATAGTCTGCTGCCGTCAATCTTCCAAATAAAAGCGGAATGGCAATCATATATTGTAAGCAATGATCACGGTCGGCCGGATTGTGTAAAGGGCCCGATTTATCGATAATACGAATCGCCGCTTCATGCGTGCGGATTTGGACCTTTTCAATGTCGTCAGCTGTTTTTCCGGCCGCTTGTAGCTTCCGAAAAAGTGTCATGGCTGCTTCCACTGCCGTCTGTGCATGAAATTCTGCCGGGTAAGAAATCTTAAATAAGACATTTTCCATTACATAACTTCCATATGCTCGCTGAAACTTAAAGGCTTGTCCCTTAAACAAAACATCGTAGAAACCCCAGGTTTTGGCAGTCAACGCCGAGGGATAGCCCATCTCGCCCGTGCGGGCGATCAATGCCAAACGGACTGCGCGTGAGGTAGCATCACCGGCTGCCCATGATTTTCGACTCCCGGTGTTAGGTGCATGGCGATAGGTACGCAAGGATTGGCCGTCTACAAAAACCAGTGAAATGGCGTTTGTAAGTTCTTCACGACTTAAACCTAATAGATGGCCAACAACAGCAGTAGACGCCAATTTTACTAAGACGACGTGATCTAGTCCTACTTTGTTAAAGGAGTTCTCTAAGGCCATAATGCCCTGTATTTCATGGGCCTTAATCATGGCATGCAATACATCTTTGATGGTAAAAGGCGATTTGCCCGTCGCAATGGACTCCCGGCTTAACCAGTCGGCGACCGCTAAGATAGCACCCAGGTTGTCAGAGGGATGGCCCCATTCAGCTGCCAGCCAAGTATCGTTGAAATCGAGCCACCTAATAATCGTTCCGATATTAAAAGCTGCTTGCACGGGATCTAGTTGATAAGGGGTGCCAGGTACCTTTGCCCCATTCGGAACGATGGTGCCTTTTACAATAGGGCCCAAAAGTTTAGTACAGGCTGGATAAGTGAGGGCTTCAAAGCCACATCCAAGCGTGTCTAGAAAACAATGATAGGCTGTTTGAACAGCAAGATCACTCGTGATTTTATAATCAAAGACATAGTTAACCATGTCAGTAATGACTTGATCTACAGGTGGACGTATGTTAGAATGGTGCATTTTTTAAAGTAAAAAGTAAAAAGTAAAAAGTAAAAAGTAAAAAGTAAAAAGTAAAAAGTAAAAAGTAAAAAGTAAATTTTACTAACAACTAACAACTAACAACTAACAACTAACCTTACCGCTTATCAAGTGGCACAAAGGCTCTGTTTTCCGGTCCGATATAATTGGCGCTGGGGCGGATGATTTTACCGTCCAACCGTTGTTCAATAATGTGAGCGCTCCAACCACTCACTCTTGAAATAACAAATAAGGGCGTGAAAAACAAAGTAGGGACGCCCATAATATGATAAGAGACGGCAGAGAACCAATCGAGGTTGGGAAACATTTTTTTCTTTTCCCACATCAGGGTTTCGATTCGCTCCGCTATCTTATACAGTTTGAGATCGCCAACTTCTTCCGATAGCGATTTGGCTACTTTCTTAATAACAATATTGCGTGGGTCGGCAATGGTGTACACGGGATGACCGAAGCCGATGATCACTTCTTTTTGTTCCAGTCGAGCTTCAATATCTCTTGCCGCTTCTTCTTCATTGGGATACCTACTTTGTATGTCATACGCTACTTCATTGGCACCTCCGTGTTTTTGACCACGTAAAGCACCAATGCTTCCCGTAATGGCCGAATAAATATCCGAACCGGTACCCGTGATAACCCGGCCGGTGAAGGTTGAAGCATTAAACTCGTGCTCGGCGTAGAGATTTAAAGAAATCTGCATTGCCTTAATCCATGATTCGCTCGGTTCTTTTCCGTGTAAGAGATGTAAAAAGTGTGCGCCAATACTGTCGTCATCCGTTTCCACCTCGATGCGTTTGCTGTTGTGCGAATAGTGGTACCAATACAGCAACGCAGAAGGGTAGGAGGCCATTAGTTTGTCGGCGATATCTCGAGCACCCGAGATGTTATGATCGTCTTTTTCGGGCGATATGGTGCCTAAAAGAGAAGTGTACGTACGGAGGATATCCATCGGGTGTGCCGCAGCGGGAATCTGTTCCAATACATTTTTTGCAATAATGGGCAAACCACGCAAGGCTTTTAATTTCGCCTTGTAGATATTAAGTTCTGCGGCATTTGGCAATTTTTCATGGATGAGCAGATGAGCGACCTCTTCAAAAGAAGCACCCTCTGCGAGATCTAAAATGTCGTATCCCCGATAGTGGAGATCATTACCGCTTCGTCCGACGGTGGATAAGGCTGTATTTCCCGCTAGGACGCCTGATAAGGCAACTGACTTTTTTGGTTTAAATGGTTGGTTCTCTTCTGTTGTCATAATTATGGGTTTTTCATGTTTATAGGTGACGATAATGCTGTCTCAGCCAAAATTACAGCTCTTCATGTCTTTTTGAATAGCTTATCAAGTTTCGTCTCGAAATCATAATATCCAATACTTTGATAAAGTTCCTCCCGTGTTTGCATATCTGCTATGACCGCTTGCTGCGAACCATCCTGCAGCAAATGTGTATACACTTTTAAGGCCGCTTTATTGGCCGCCCGAAAAGCGGATAAGGGGTAAAGAATAAGACGAACATCGGCGGCATGCAATTCAGAAACTGTCCATAAGGGTGTCATACCAAATTCGGTTATATTGGCTAATATAGGCAAACCGCTCGCTTTGGCGAATTCTGCGTATAGCCGGATTTCATGTACAGCCTCTGCAAAAATAAAGTCGGCCCCGGCCTCTTGATACTTATTTACTCGATCTAGTGTTCTTTCAATTCCTTCTGTCGCAAGCGCATCCGTGCGCGCACCGATCAGGAAGTTGGGGTCAGTCCGCGCATCTACGGCCGCTTTTATCCGATCGACCATTTCGTCTGTACTCACGACTTCCTTACCTGGGCGATGTCCGCAGCGTTTGGCTCCTACCTGATCTTCGATATGAAGGGCAGCCGCGCCGGCCTTAATCAAGGACTTTACCGTACGGGCAACATTAAAGGCCGAAGGTCCAAACCCCGTATCCACATCCACCAACAAGGGCGTGTCGGTAACATTGGTAATCCGATTGACATCAATTAAGATATCTTCGAGGTTGGTGATTCCTAAGTCAGGAATGCCTAAAGAACCTGCAGCTACACCACCTCCTGATAAATACAATGCCTGAAAACCAGCTTGTGTAGCCAATAAAGCATGATTGGCGTTAATGGCGCCGGCAATCTGTA
The DNA here is from genome assembly GCF_054130995.1 of Olivibacter sp. SA151. NCBI lineage: Bacteria > Pseudomonadati > Bacteroidota > Sphingobacteriia > Sphingobacteriales > Sphingobacteriaceae > Olivibacter > Olivibacter sp. SA151. The sequence goes on from NZ_CP096391.1 coordinate 2,678,380, forward strand.
AAGGTCTATTCTTTTCCATCGCTTCTTTAAAGCGTAATCCCGCAGAAGAATTGTTCATAATAGGGTGTTTAAAAGATTGGCCACCGAACACAAGGTAAGGTGGCCAAACAAGTTACAAATTTTATTTAAGAAGCGTATAAGCTAATTATAATTGTCAAGAATTTTACGCTTATAAAAGGAACGATTTTTTTAATCAACTTTTTTCATCACTCGTTAGTTTTTAAAGGCATTTAACTTTTGGTTTAATCCAAAAGTTACAAAAGATCAAGGCTGTGTAGGCTACCTCGCAACCGATGGCAAAGCATTCGTGGCGCGTATTGGAGCCGTTTCACTTCCTCAATCCGCTTGTGTGCTGCAAGATGAACAGGCGTGCAAATGCTATACTGCTCGTTGCTTCGGTATCCTCCAAGGCCGTTCTTCCGACGCACAAGTCTATAGTGCTAAGCTAAGGCTAATACGTCGGGTTAAAAGTAGAAGCCTTCCGTTCTGCTGAAATATCGCCTAGGAAATTTGCGGTTTGCACGTTACGTTGAGGCACTACCAAGCTGACCAACAGGGATTCACCGAAGGTAATCCCTGTTATAACTGCTTGATTTTGATGTTTCTGAAAGAGACGACATTCCCATGATCCTGTAAGGCAATTTTTCCTTTAGGATACTTGGCGAATCCTTCCCAATCGTGGAATTTACTTTTGGCAATCAATTGATTCCATTCTTCAGAACCTTTTTTGACATGAGCAGTTTGTACCCCGTTTAACCACAAAGTAATTTCTCCTTGATTATACAGAATACGCGCTTGGTTCCATTCGCCAACCGGCTTTGGTTTGGAAACATCAGGTCCTCCGATTAAATCGTATAATGAACCTGCTAAGTGATTGGGAATAAAGCGATCACCCGCATTGATGTTATCCAATACTTGCATTTCTATTCCTGTTTGGTATGTTGCACCATATTTTGGATCTTCATGGATGCCAAATATAACACCACTGTTTCCGCCGTCACTTATTTTCCACTCCAAGGTCAGATCGTAATTTTCATATTCGGCATCGGTTACCAAATCGCCTTTTTCCGCCTTATCAACGGTTGGATCGAAAACTAAGGCACCGTCTTTGACAGACCATGCGGCAGTGGCCTTGTCTTTTTGATAGGTGTGCCATCCTGTAGTGGACTTTCCATCAAATAGAAGCACCCATCCATCTTTCTTTTCTTTAGAGCTTAAGGCATTTGGCTTTTGCGCAAAGGTAGCTGTAGCCAGGAATAAACAGGCACAGATACTTAGTGAAATCTTCTTCATTTGTTTCTTCTTAATGTTTTTGTTGTTCTTTAGTTCTGATTCGTTTACTGTGGTTAACTGTTAAAACGTTTTTGCGCAAGATATAAAAATCTCCGGAAAATTGAAGTTGTTTTGTCATATTTAAGGATTCATTAACAACTTTGTTTCATTCACCTTGACTGATATTTTCAATTTGTATAAGTTTGGCTCTTCTTCATGAGCTTACGATCGATCAGCCATACGCAAGTCCTATTGATGGGCGTGTGTATTTTTTTATGTTTAATTGCGTATAAAGGACGTGCGCAGACTGAACTGTTACATGAATTGTCTATTCATAGTGATAACGATGCCTATTTGTTCATTAATCAGGACCAATACTATACTAACGGAATATCCTTTAGCTATCGTCAATTAGTCGACAAGGATTTTAGTGCTGCGAGTGCTAAGAAGAAGATCTGGGGAATAGCGATAGGCCATAAACTATATAATGCATATAACGGTTTCAGCGAGTTGGTATTGATGGACAGGCCTTTTACAGCCTACTTATATGGAAGAGCAAGCAAGGCATGGCTCTATCGGGACGAATCGAGCTTAAACCTTGGTGCAGAAGTGGGCTTATATGGTAAAGGTGCTTTTGGTGAGGCGCTACAGGAAGGTTTTCACAATCTGTTCGGCTTTTATGAAATCAGCGGTTGGGAGTATCAATTGCGCGATCATGTAACACTGGATTTGCGGGCGAAGTATAGTCGACTGCTACTACGAAGTACCTCCGGTAAAATGGATCTGCAGCTTCAATCAAGCATGTCTCTGGGCTTAAATCAAAGTTTTATCGGTGCGGGCCCGGTATTGCGGCTTGGCAAATTGAACGCTTTGTACGCGTCTGCTTATAACGGGAGTCGGTTATTTCGAAAAGGCGAGGTTGTCAATAAAGAGCGTTACTTTTACTATCGGCCAATGCTGTTTTACCGATTATACGATGCGAGCATACAGGGAGGGATGTTACTGGATGACAAAGGACCTGTTACCTTTGGCATTAAGCCTTGGATGCTTAGTCAAATTGTTGGCTTCACTTATGCGCATCGTCACGTAACGATCGACGCGCATCTCCAGTTTAATACCAAAGAAGTTAAAAGTAATGCCACTGCCCATCAGTTTGGCTCCATTTCGATTGGATATGCCTTTTAATACGCACAATAAATTTGTAATTTATTTGTAACATTTTAAAGTGCCCTGCGTCTAGTGGAATAAAGTGCACGCAAAAAAGCTCATAAATTCATATTAAACGCAAGGCCTTGAAAGCTTTTATTTTATCAATTACTATTTCTCTCTATTTCTTTTCCTTTTCCTTCGCCCAACAAATAACGCTTAGTGGCACCGTGAGAGACGCTTCCAGTGGTGAGACATTGATCGGCGCCAGCATCAAGGTGAAAGAGAGCGCTTCCGGTGTTAGCGCCAATTCGTATGGCTTTTACTCGTTAAGCCTGGCAAAAGGAAGGTACACCATTCAGGTATCCTCGGTAGGCTATACCATGCAAGAACGAGCGGTTGAATTAAGCGGGGATCTCCGCCTGGATTTTTCACTGGAGCCGGCTAATCAACTCGAAACAGTCGAAATCAATGCCGTTTCGAGTAGGGAGCAAATCGAAAGCCCGCAAATGGGTGTCAACAAAATTAGCATTAAGGAAGTGAATAATGTGCCCGTATTGTTTGGGGAACGCGACGTGTTAAAAACCATTCAATTGCTCCCGGGAGTGTTAAGTGCGGGCGAAGGGAATAGCGGTTTTTTTGTGCGGGGAGGAACAACCGATCAAAATTTGATTTTACTTGATGAAGCCATGGTTTATAATGCATCCCATTTGATGGGCTTCTTCTCTACCTTTAACTCCGATGCGATCAAAGATGTTAACCTGTATAAGGGTGGAATGCCTGCGCAATACGGTGGGCGCTTGGCGTCGGTACTGGACGTCAATATGCTGGATGGTAATAATCAACGTTTCGGTATGGATGGCGGCATCGGCCTAATTGCTTCTCGATTAAAGGTGGAGGGCCCCATAAAGAAGGGCAAGGGGTCTTTTATGTTAAGCGGTAGGCGTACCTACGCCGATTTATTTCTGAAGCTTTCTTCGGACACTTCGGTAAACAGCAGCGTTCTGTATTTTTATGATTTGAACTTAAAAGCCAATTATCAGCTTGATCAAAACAATACACTCTATCTTTCAGGTTATTTCGGAAAGGACGTGCTGGGCTATGCAAACGACTTCGATTTCGATTGGGGAAATGCTACCGGAACCTTACGGTGGAACCATGTCTTCAATAGTCGACTTTTCTCAAACACCTCATTTATTTACAGCGACTTTAAGTATAATGTGGGCGTGTATACCGATAACAATGATTTGAAAATCAACTCGCGTATACAGAATTTGAACTTGAAACAGGATTTTCATTACTTTTCAAGTAGTCGCAGCAATCTACGTTTCGGATTAAACCTAATGCGGCAGGAAATCTCACCGGCGGGTATCGACGCCTCGGAAGAATCGGATATCAATTCGTTGCGAATTGAAAATAGGCAAGGCTATGAGCTGGCGGCGTACCTCTCGCATGAATGGAAACCTAGTAATCGGCTCAGCTTTATTTATGGCTTGCGATTGAATTCCTTCTTATTAATGGGGCCCGGTGAATTTAATACTTATGATTCAGAAGGTGATATTATTCAAACCGATATTTATGGAAGTGGTAAATTGGTAAAGAGCTACATTAATCCGGAACCGCGATTTTCCGTCAACTATATGCTCAATGAGAATAGCAGCGTGAAAGCTTCCTATAACCGCAATACCCAAAACTTACATCAGCTCACGAATACAACCTCATCGTTACCGACGGATGCCTGGGTATTGAGCAGTAACAATATAAAGCCCCAAATAGCGGATCAGGGTGCCTTGGGGTATTATCGGAATTTTAATGATGATCAGTACGAGTTTTCTGCGGAGGTGTACTACAAGGATATGCAAAATCAGATCGATTATAAAAATGCTGCTGATTTACAGGCAAACGCGCATGTAGAAGCGGAATTGGTATATGGTGTGGGTAAGTCTTACGGACTGGAACTTTTTATGAAGAAAAGAACGGGCCGCTTGAATGGGTGGGTTAGCTATACATTATCCCGAAGTAAAAGAAGATTTGATGAAATCAACAATGGTAATTGGTTTGCTGCCCGCCAAGACCGTATCCACAATATTGCGATTGTGGGTATGTACAAATTTTCCGATCGTTGGAGTTTCTCCGGAACCTTTGTATATTACACGGGTAATGCCGTTACCTTCCCAAGTGGAAAATATAGTATCGGTGGTAAATCCACTTGGTACTATACGGAGCGAAATGGTTATCGTATGCCGGATTATCACCGGCTGGATTTAGGGGCGACGCTGGAATCGAAACCCGGAAAACGTTTTAAGTCGAGCTGGACCTTTGGTCTCTATAATGCCTATAACCGGAAAAACGCTTATATTATTGATTTTAGGGAAAATGAAAATGACCCGAATGTTACGGAAGCCTATAAAGTGGCCTTGTTTGGTATTATACCTTCAGTAACGTGGAATTTTAAATTTTAAGGATGATAACTATGAAAAAATCCCTTCCTTTTTTAAATAAGCAATTGTATATAAATGTTTTAACTCTTTCAATGATTCTTTTTGGTTTAAGTTCCTGTGAAGAAGTGATTGATATTGAATTAAAAGAAGCTGATCAGGTGTTGGTGATAGAAGGCGGGGTGTCGAATACCGAAACAACGCATTATGTTTATATATCCAAAACGGTACCCTTCTCATCAAACAGTACCAATAACCCGCAGTCCGGTGCCGTTGTGAAAATCCAAGAAGAAGGAACGTCCGCGGAGCGTACCTTTACAGAGGTGAGCCCGGGACAATATCGAATAAACAACTATCAGGCGAATCCAGGCCGGACTTATAGATTGACAGTCGGCTTTGAGAATGAGCAATATATGGCTAGTTCAACGATGCCTGCGCCTATTGCCATTGACTCCATCGGGACGGTAACCGATAGCTTTTTTGGCGACGAGGAGAAAACGGTGGGGGTTGTATATCAGGACCCGCCCGGCGAGAAGAATTATTATCGGTACCTGGTTGCCGTGAATGGAAAACCCTCGAACTTCGTTTTTGCTTATAATGATAAGTTTAATGACGGCAAGAAGGTGCAAAGAAATTTATATCATGAAGACCTGGATTTAGCTGTGGGCGATTATGTAGAGGTGGAGCAGCATTGCATCGATCAAGCTGTTTATACCTATTTCAACGGTATTCAGTCGAACAACCCGGGCTCTGCCGCACCCGCCAATCCGAAATCAAACTTTAGCAATGGCGCTTTAGGGTATTTTAGTGCTCATAGTATAACCCGGGCATCTACCACGATTGAGTAGGGGGATAACGAGTGATGAATGATGAGTGATGAGTGATGAGTGAATGATGAGTGATGAACGCCCATTATCACATAAGTTAATTCCTTACTCAACTACTCAACGATTTAACTATTCAACTTAACCCAGACATAAGACAAAGGTATCAGGACACAATCCTTTATTAAAGGATTTAGGCAATAAGCCATAAGTAGGCTTTAAGCAATAAGCGTTAAGCTATAGGCAATAGACGTTAGACTTGCACAAACCACCTATTATCACATTATCACATTGTCTAACCGACCGTAGGGAGCTCATGAGTACCAAAAAAAGCAAACACTTACGAATAATCTGCTATTTCCTACTTAACCACTCAACCACTTAACCACTCAACTACTTAACTACTCAACCACTTAACCACTTAACCACTTAACCACTTAACTATCACTACAAAAGCTTAAATTCATAACCCTTATCCAGCCAATATTCAATGGCTTTTGGGAGGGCGTAAAGTAAGCGCGGTACAGCTTTTATATTGTCGTGAAATACGACGATAGAACCGTTGGTAACATGCTGTATGGCATTTTGGTAACAGGCTTCGGGGCTCAATTTGTGATCAAAGTCGTAGGTTATCACATCCCACATGATGATTTCGTATGTATCTCTTAGTTTTTTGAACTGCGGAAGGGTGCACTTACCATAAGGAGGACGAAATAGATTCGTTTGGGTAAGCTGTTGGCATTTCTCTACATTTTCCAAATAAATAGCTAAAGGTGTTTGCCAGCCTTTTAAATGGTTATAGGTGTGATTGCCTACTCGATGGCCTTGAAGCTTGACTTGCTCAAAAATTTCAGGATGTTTAACAATGTTTTCGCCAACGCAAAAGAAGGTGGCTTGAATGTTATATTTTTTTAAGATATTTAATACCTGTGGTGTAACATCAGGTATGGGTCCGTCGTCAAAGGTTAAATAAATATGCTTTTCTTTCCGATTGCGATTCCAGGTGAGTTTAGGTAGAAGTAAGCGTAACCATAAAGGTGATTTGACAATATTCATTTTACGGCGCAGTGATTTGTTTAGGGCGAAGGTAAAACAATTAAATACATTAATAAGAAGTTGAGAAAAATTTACTAGATGATACAACGTAAACCCGCAATGAAATATTTTAAATATGGCAGCTCAGTACTAATTGCATGTGCCATCTCCGTTTCCGCCAGCGCGCAGAAAACCATTACCATCCGAGAAGCTCTAGATCAGGCTTTACGTAATAATTTACAGGTTAAACAGGCTGTCTTTCAAAGCTCGCTGAGTGAAGAGGATGTGCTGCAGGCGAAGATGGACCTTTATCCATCGGTTAGTGGTACCGTACAAGGGTCTAAGAATTGGGGTTTGAGTTTTGACCAAACAGCAGGTAGGCTTCTGAATACTTCTGTCACTTCTGGAGGAGCCAGTGTCACGGGTAATATGTTGCTGTTTGGTGGATTTCAGAAAGTAAACCAGATTAAAGCGAATAAATACCAATTACTGTCCAATCAAACCAATGTCGATAAAGTAAAAAATGATCTGGTACTACAGGTGGTAACCAAATATTTGGAAGCCTTAAGTAATAAGGATATGGCTACGGCAGCCAAACAACAGGTAGCTTTGTCGACGGAACAATTAGAGGCGCAGAAATATAATTATGAAGTAGGTAATAAGACGTTGGCCGACTTATCCCAAGCGAAGAGCCAATTAGCCACCGATGAATTAAACCTGGTTACCGCGCAAAATGCTTACGATTTATCCATCCTGGATCTGAAACAGTTAATGGAAATGAACCCGGTGAATGATATTGCCCTGGAAAAACCACCCTTGCCGGATGTAGCAAAATTGGTTTCCAGCTATGTAGCAGAAGACATTTATCAAGAGGCCGTGCAGCAATATCCCGATATTAAGGTAGCGGAATACAATACATTGGTGGCATTAAAAAACATAGACATCGCCAAAGGTGGTTTTTATCCGCAATTATCGATCGGAGCAGGGTATGGGACGAATTATTCGTCTCAAGCAGCAATTACTGAGATAATTAATGGTGTTCCAATAACGACTTATCCTAGTTTTGGTAGACAGCTGGATCGTAATAAGAATACAAACGTTTTTGCACAATTAAGTATTCCCATTTTTGACAATTACAGAAGAAACATCACCTTAAGAAAAGCCAAGATTTCTTACGAAAGTGCGGTGAATGATGAACGCTTAGCGAAGAACAACCTGAATAAAGTGGTTAATCAGGCGGTATTGGATCTAAGAACGGCTGAGAAGAAGTATTACTCTACGCAAGAAAATTTTAAATCGGCTTCGGATGCTTTTGAGGTGTTGAAACAACGTTACGATGTAGGTTTGGCAAATGCGGTAGAGCTATCCACACAACAGACTGCCAAGAATAAAGCCGAATTTGATTTTATTCAAGCACGATACGACTTTATTTTTAGAAGCAAGGTGATTGACTTTTATTTAGGTCGCCCCATCACCTTTAATAATTAATGGGCTATTATATTTATCATAACATCAAAATAAACCATGGCGAAGAAGAAAAAAGGTACACTTAAATATATCATCATTGGTGCAGTTGTTTTGCTTATCCTGGTGGTTATAGCCGGCAAGATGGGTTGGATCGGTGGGCCAAAGAAAGAATTGATTGCCACCGAGAAAGCGGAGAAGCGGACGGTTCAGGAAACGGTATCGGCTAGTGGCAAGGTACAGCCTGAAAAAGAGGTGAAGCTGAGCTCGGAAGTGTCCGGAGAAATTGTGGAACTGAATGTGAAGGAGGGAGAAGTGGTGACGAAAGGACAAATTTTATGTCGTATTAAGCCGGACATCTTACAATCAGGGTATGACAAAGCCGTTGCTTCTTTAAATTCACAACGTGCTGCATTAGCTTCTGCACAACAACAATTGAAGCAATCCGAAGCTTCCTTAAATATTATGGAAGCTACTTTTAAACGGACGCAACAGCTTTACAATCGGAAAGTAATTTCGGCCGCGGAATTTGATAAAGCCAGAACCGACTACGAAAGTGCCTTGGCGAGTGTAGAAGCACAACGGCAGAATGTAATTGGCTCCCGTTATGGAATTGACCAATCACAAGCAGCGGTGAAAGAGGCAGGCGACAATTTAGCCAGGACCACTATATATGCACCGGTAGATGGCGTTATCTCCTGGTTGGGGGCTGAGCAGGGAGAGCGTGTGGTAGGAACTGCGCAGATGGCGGGTACCGAGATTATGCGCATTGCTAATATGAGTTCAATGGAAGTGAACGTGGATGTAAATGAAAGTGACATCAACCGGGTTTCGTTGAACAATGAAGCTACCATCGAAATCGATGCATTCCGAGGCAGAAAATTTAAGGGCATTGTAACGGAGATTGCAAGCTCTTCGTCAGCAAATGCCTTGTCTTCTTCCTCTACCACAACCACTTCCAACACGGATCAGGTAACGAATTTTACGGTGAAAGTTCGAATCTTACCGGAGTCGTACGAAGATTTGTTAAAACCGAACCGGCCCAATCCATCTCCTTTTAGACCGGGATTGTCGGCTACAGTTGATATCCTGACGGAAAAAGATACCGGTTTAGCCGTTCCTATCCAAGCGGTAACAACGCGCGAAGATGCAACCGCGAAGAAGGACAGCACGGCCAATGACGCTAAAAAAGACGATGGATTTAAATCGAATGTAAAGGAATATGTATTTGTTTATGATCCGGCCACAACCAAGGTGAAACAAGTCGAGGTAACTACCGGTATTCAGGACGATGCTTATATCCGTATCTTATCAGGACTGAAAGAGGGGCAGGAAGTAGTAATACGGCCGTTCAATGCCATCAGCAAAACCTTGAAAGACGGTGACCTGGTAGAAAAAACAACAAAAGATAAAGTGAATTAGCTGTTGCTTATAAATTAATGAAGCTGACGCGTTGATCTCGGTTTAGTTTTTTTAAAAAGAAAAGTCATTCTTATTTATATGTTTATTATATTTGATTAATAAATTATAAATATTATGAAAAAAATCTTGATTTTGATGTTTGTTTTAGCCCTTGGATTTACTCCAATGGGAGTTATCGCGAAAGAAGTAGAGAACACTGTACATGCTAATTCGTCATTAGTTGCTGGATCAAGAATTGCAGATAGTGGTGGTTTTTATACCATTGTGTTTTATGATACCAGCACATCCTCAATAAGTGCAGTGGGGATACAAGATCTATCTGGACAGTACTATTCGGTCATAAGCTATGACGGATTCGTAGGTTATAGTTCCCATACTGGAGGATTATATTCTGTAGATTTTAAGGTGACATTTTACCATCCAGATTTTGGACAAAATATTACTTTGAGATTCGACGGGCCGTTTAATTATGAGAGTATTGGAGGTTAATTTGTAAATAAAGAACGTAGATTTACAGCTATGATCTTCCAAGCTGAGATACTAAAATTTAGCAGTAAAGGCGAAAAGAGCGGCTGGTCTTACATCGAAATTCCGCGAGCGCTTGCAGAGCAGTTAAAATCAGACTATCGAAAGAGTTTTCGTGTAAGAGGGATAATAGATCAGCAGCCTGTGCATGGATTAGCCCTTACCCCCATGGGTGAGGGCAATTTTATTTTAGCATTAAGGGCATCGCTGCGAAAAAAAATCCGTAAAGAAGAAGGTGATATCATCCAGCTGGAGCTGGAAGAGGATACCGACTTCAAAATGGAAATACCCGAAGATCTTGAGTTATGCCTTTGTGAGGAGGAGACTTGGATCAACCAATTTCTATCCCTGGCAAAGTCGCACCAGCATTACTTTATCAAATGGATCGATGAAGCCAAAACGGAAGCAACGCGTACCAAACGGATTGCCTTAACGGTAGAAGCAATGGAAAAACAGCTCGACTTTGGTGCAATGATCCGTATGGACAAAGCGAGGAGGAATAGTTAAAATGCCTGTTAAATAAAAGATGGCGTACATTTTGATAGGAGGTTATGAGCAATGATATTTAAATTCATCGCTAGAAATTATCTCCTAACAAATAAGTATCTTTGTGTATGTCAATAATAAGCATGGAAGCCGAAAGTGCTGACACAATTGTTGCACTTGCGACACCCACAGGAAGCGGTGCCATTGCCGTTATCCGTTTGTCGGGACCACAAGCAATTGAAATAGTAAACGGCGTCTTTAAGGGAAAAGATTTAAGCAAACAAGCAAGCCATACAGTGCATTTTGGAACCATCCGCGACGAGGACGGGAAAATTTTAGATGAAGTGCTGGCTTCTATTTTTATTGCACCCCATTCTTATACGAGAGAAAATGTAGTAGAGGTTTCTACGCATGGTTCCAAGTATATTGTAGAAAGCATTATTAAGCTTTTTATAAGAAAAGGTGCCCGTGCTGCAAAACCGGGGGAATTTACACTTAGAGCTTTTTTGCATGGAGGAATGGATCTATCACAGGCGGAGGCTGTGGCAGATTTGATTGCTTCTAATTCGGCCGCTTCACATCAAGTTGCAATGCAGCAAATGCGTGGTGGCTTCTCCAATGAATTAAAACAATTACGGGAACAGCTGATTCATTTTGCTTCTATGATTGAGCTGGAGCTCGATTTTTCGGAGGAAGATGTCGAATTTGCAAACCGCAGTCAACTCAAGGATCTCATCCTGGAGATCATTAAAGTGTTACACCGACTTATTTTATCGTTTGAGCAAGGTAATGTGCTAAAGAATGGCGTTCCGATCGTTATTGCCGGTAAACCAAATGTGGGTAAATCCACGCTGTTGAATGCTTTGCTAAACGAAGAAAGAGCGATTGTGTCTGATATTGCCGGTACAACGCGGGATACCATTGAGGATGAAATCAACATTCAAGGAGTAAGTTTCCGTTTTATCGATACGGCTGGCATTCGGGATACGGAAGATATTATTGAAGCGAAAGGGGTGGAACGTACGCGCGAGAAAATGAAAAAGGCCCGATTGGTTATTTATTTGGTAGATCCGGTTGATGATGCATTTGAAGAGGTTTCCATTCAGGTGGCGGATCTGATTTTACTGAGAACGCCTTTTGTTCTGGTCATCAATAAAAAGGATCTGTTATCACCCGATGCGTTAGCCCAATACGAGCCGCTTAACCCGGTATTTATATCAGCTAAAAGTGGAGATGGGGTAGAGGCGCTGAAAGAAGAGCTCTTAAATCAGGTAAGTCTCCGAAATATTAATGTAGATGATGTAATGGTAACCAATATTCGGCATGTAGAAGCGCTTCTTAAAACACAGGCATCGCTGGAAAAGGTTTTGTACGGAATTGATAACCCGATTACCTCAGACTTTCTAGCGATGGACATAAGGCAGGCACTCCATCATTTAGGAGAGATTACGGGACAAGTAAGTACGGAAGACCTCTTGGATAACATATTCAGTAAGTTTTGCATCGGTAAGTAAATACCGTAAATAAAAAAGGAGGTGCTAAATCGAGTGAACACCTCCTTAAATCCAACTAACTATCTTTGCTAAAAAATAGCATCGCTATTTCATGGTCACTCAGCTTCCGGTTGTAAGTCCGAACATCATCCAATATTCCTTTGAAAGGCCTTAACCGATCCCCCGTGTGATTGCCTCCTTCAAACATCCATCCACCAATAGTAGATGCTGCAGGCGCCTCAAATTCCTCCGGGTCCCATAGCTCCCAGCCATCAATGTAATTAGCGCTGAACGTTTTCTTTTTGTCTACGAATACCTCTAGGAGCTCTTCGCTATCCGACCACCGAACAACCACATGTTTCCATTTATTTGCTTGAATAACGGAGGGTATGATGAAGTCCTCCAGTTGGCCATCACTCCCAAGAGTTCCCCACCGTCTATCCGATAGTAAGGTTATGCTATCACCATCAAGAGCGAGACGGTATGGAGAAATGCCCATGGTAGTCCCTCCGTAAGAAAATATAGGGTAGATATTATTCAGGTTTTCTACCCTCACCCAGAAGGAAAAAGTGCCCACGGAATCGTGCATTTTTACATTGGCGTTGAGGTAATTACTATCCAAGGATATTGCAGCATTTGAATTGCCGAATCGGTCTTCAACATATTGTGCACCGTGGCTGTCATATTCCTGGTTGCTTATCGCCTCTATACTATTTCCATCAAAAGGAAAGTGTACAACCAGACCTTCACTCAAATCCCCCGGTTCGCCGGGATTCATGTGACCATCTTTGTCACAGGCGAGAAACATGGCTGCCGTAAGAAGCATCACCAGCGTCCCTAAACTAAATTTTGATTTCATAACCTACGTTTAATTTTTCATAATAAACTGATTTATAGTGTTATGTTGATTGGTAGATTGAAAACAATCTCCAACAGAGATTGTTTAGCTTTCATTTGATTTGTATATAATCTGTGCTAATTGCACATAATTTCTCTTTTTGTCAGAATGAATAGTCTCACAAAGATTGCAGACGCAAATTGCCGCTGATGCAAGAACCGTTTAAACATAAAAACCACCTATCGCGCTGATAGATGGTTTTTATCTAGAAAGTATAGCACGTAACTAACGTGTACAATCAGCTGTCCACGTACCATTATCGTTTGATACCAGCATTTTCAAGGTATTCGCGGTTATGGTAATGCCGGTAAGTCCATCGCCTATACTAACGTAAGTGTTGTCCCCCTGTTGCTGAAACTTAACGCCATTAATATTGGGGATGCTACTGCCAAAATCGAAGGTATACGAATCATCGACTTTGACAACAGTTACACGGCCATCGTCATCCGCAATGGTCTCGCTTCCGTTGCTGAAGGTGATGGTTCCGTTGTATGTCCCTACAAAGAAATCGTTGTCTGCCGGATCGTCGTCTTTACTACACCCCACAGTAAACAAGAGCATGGCAATGGCCAACATGCCTAAAAATTTAATTTTGCTTTTCATAGTAATATAGATATTTAGCACTAGATAAGGCAAGCACCATGCCAAATGCAGTTGATGCAAATTTAAACGGTTAGGGAGTCGTATATAATTATCTCTATATCAAAGGATTTTTAGGAAATTGCAGGGTGACTGATTCGAGATAATAAACCGTCATCCATGTATATGTTCTCTTTTTCCGTAGGACTGAATGAGCTTACCTTCAAATTCCAACCATTCTTTCCAGCGTTTATCCACATCTACATCGAGGGTGTATTTACGTGCAAAATTTAAAAAAGTAGTGTAATGATTGGCTTCTGAGACCATGAGGTCATAATAAAATTTGGCCAATTCCTCGTCCACTATATTTTGGGATAGCACGCGAAAACGCTCGCAACTGCGAGCCTCAATCATGGCTGCAAAGAGTAATCGATCAATAAAAGCGGTATTTCGGCTGCCGTCTTTTTTAGAGAATCGCATCAGCTGGTTTACATAGTCGTCCTTCCGCTCTCTGCCGAGTGTATAACCTCGTTTTTTGATGATATCAATTACCATTTGGAAATGTTGCATTTCTTCAATAACAATCGCCGTTAATTCGTGCACTAAATCTTCGTGTTCGGAATTGTTGGTAATTAACGAAATGGCGTTAGAGGCTGCTTTCTGCTCGCACCAAGCATGGTCTGTTAAGATCTCTTCCAAATTTGTTTGCGCAATATTCGCCCAACGGGGGTCTGTCAGTAGTTTTAATCCAAGCATAGCAAAGTCTTTTCCATGCAAACTTAGGGAAAAGCTTTTAATTTAGAAGGGACGATTGAGTAGTTAAGTGGTTGAGTAGTTAAGTGGTTGAGTAGTTGAGTGGTTGAGTAGTTGAGTGGTTGAGTAGTTGAGTGGTTGAGTAGTTGAGTAGTTAAGTGGTTAAGTGGTTAAGTAGTTAAGTAGTTAAGTAGTTGAGTGGTTAAGTAGGAAATAGCCGATTATTCGTAAGTGTTTGCTTTTTTTGGCACTCATGAGCTCCCTACGGTCGGTTAGCCAATTTACCCAAAGTCTTATATAACCAATGTGATAATGTAATAATAGGTGGTCTGGGCAAGTCTAACGTCTATTGTCTATAGCTTAACGCTTATTGCCTAAAGCCTACTGCTTATAGCTTATTGCCTAAAGCCTTTAATAAAATCTTATGTCCTGCTACCCTTGTCTTATGTCCGGATTATTGTAACATCCCTGCCTATCGTGAAGATTCTCGATAGGCAGGGATAACCAGACCCTACGTTGTACCGTTGAGTATAAAACCTAGTATTGATAATCCTGATGATACTGTGTGCCAAAGCCGCTTATAGTTTGTGTATCTTCTTTAAGCACCTTGCCATTAATCTCTGCCTTATAAGTGAATTTAATCGGCGTATCGTCAAAGTTTTGGCAGGAAATGACAACCCCAGTGTCATAATGAGGAACATTAGATTCAACAACATAAGTCTTTTTGCTCGGAAAATCATCAGCTGTTAAGGTAATAGTTGTCTCGTTGGTGCGAAGTTGTCCATTTACTTTCCAGAGATTTTTTTCTTGAGATACCGTCACTCCTATGAAATTGAACGTTGCCGTTTCATCAACGCCAACACCCTCCACTGTAATTGTGTATTTTGCATTCTTCGTGTCTTCAACTTGTGGTTGTGGATCATCGTCGTCCGAGCAGGCGTTCATGGCCAATACACTGGCCGCTAAAAAACAGGATAGAAAAAATCGTTTCATAAGTGTAATTAATATGTTTTAAACTTTTGTTCTTAATTATCGAGGGATATAACTTCTTTATAAAGGCCCGAAATAATTTTCCCAAAGGTATACAGCCGAGAAAAGCTGAGCAATTCCGGTTTATGGGTGTTTTTTTCTACTGGTTTTCCGGTAGCGATCCACATCTGCAATCTTTCACATTGAAGCGGAAATTTTTGAAAGGCGAGTATAAGGTCAACGAAATGTAATTCAATCCACTTATTATCAATGTTTCGTCATTTGCATCTCTATCAATAGGGATATCGGGAAAAGTCGATATATATTTGCTGCATGGATCAATTGGCGATTTTCAAAGCACTCTCTAATAAGACCCGGTTGGATATCCTCCAATGGCTTAAAGACCCTGAACTGCATTTTCCTCCACAGGAGCATGCCGACTTTATGGAAGTTGGGGTTTGTGTAGGAAAGATACAGGAGAAGTGCGGCATGACACAGTCGACGGTGTCAGAATACTTGGCCCTGTTATTAAAGGCCGGTCTACTGGAAGCAACAAGAATAGGACAGTGGACCTACTATAAACGTAATGAGAAGGCCTTTGAATTGTTAGGAGACTTTGTGAAATCGGCGCTATAAATTAAAAAGTAAGAAGCTTGCCTCCCGTAGGGAGGGTAAAAATTTAAAAGAATGAGTACCACAAAATTGTTTGAACCTTTTCAACTGAAGTCGTTGAATTTAAAGAATAGAATCGTTATGGCGCCTATGACACGGTCATTCTCGCCGAATGGTGTGCCCACAAATGCAGTGGCTGCATATTATAGCAAGCGAGCTGCAAGTGATGTAGGGTTAATTTTATCAGAAGGTACGGTGATTGACCGCGTATCCTCTTCGAACGACCCAAATATCCCGCATTTCTATGGCGAATCGGCCTTGGCCGGCTGGCAGCAGGTGATTAAGAGTGTACATGCAGCAAGAGGCAGCATGGGGCCGCAGATATGGCACATGGGTATTATGGAAAATCACTATTCCGGGTGGGTTCCTGCAGCACCTTTTGAAGGACCTTCAGATTTGGCAAGGCCGGGGTTTTCCAATGGGAGGGCCATGAGTGAAAAAGACATTGAAGACACCATACGAGCTTTTGGTAGGGCGGCAGCAGACGCAAAGCGTTTAGGCTTTGATTGTGTTGAGATACACGGGGCACATGGTTATTTAATCGATCAATTTTTCTGGGAAGCCACCAATAACCGAACAGATATTTATGGGGGCAAAACCTTATCCGAACGTTCACGTTTTGCCATAGAAGTCATCAAAGAGGTTAGAAAACAGGTTGGGGAACATTTTACCATTATTTTGCGCCTATCGCAATGGAAAGGGAGCGATTATAGCTATAAACATGCAAAAACACCTGCTGAGATGGAAGCATGGTTGCAGCCCTTAGCCGACGCAGGTGTTGATATTTTTCATTGTTCACAACGTCGTTTTTGGGAAGCAGAGTTTGAGGAATCTGACTTAAACTTTGCGGGTTGGGCGAAAAAGTTGACAGGAAAGGCTACCATTACGGTTGGGTCTGTTGGCTTGTCCGGTGAGTTTTTAGCCGCGTTTAGAGGTGAGAGTTCCAACCCTAGTTCGTTGGATGAGCTTATCCGCCGATTGGATAGGGGGGATTTCGATCTTGTGGCTGTAGGACGTGCACTTTTAGCGGATCCACTCTGGGTTACGAAAATACGAGATAATCGTTCGGATGAATTAAAGGGTTTTACCCGAGAAGCCCTGGTTGAGTTGATTTAATTTAATCATGCTTTCTGATAAGAGACCTGCCGGTAGCGATTTTGTAATGACATCTGCGGTGCATCAGACATTGTTAATACCGACGGGTTTCTATTTATAAACCTCGCCGTATCTCAGGCAACACCCAAAATTTCTCAAAAAGGGAGCAAAAGATTCAAATATTATATTGAACTAACAAAAGTGTTGCCATAAATGCAATAATTTTCCGTCCTTTACAATAACATTATGCCACGGGAAGAAAGTTCTTTGTGGTTGAGAAGAGATAGATGAAAGGCCAGCTTTCATGAATACCTTATAAAATAAACGTGGATGGCTAATCGCTTTTATGTGCTAAAAGGCATTATACGTAAAAGCGTTGCTCGCTTGTTCTATTTTGTATGTCAGATTCACGATGGATAGGCTAATTATCAAAGTTTATATAATCAGAATAAAACCACATGAGCGAAGATTTTCTTCAACACATTTATGAGAAACAGCATCGGGTAGAAGTAGTTCCCTCTAATAAAGTAATAGCGGAATGGGCCTTTAATTTATTGGATTTAATTTATCCGGAACGACTTACTTCTCCTAAGCAGAGTTTAACGGGGATACGGGAACGTTTTTTAAGTTTGCAAAGCGATTTGGTGAAACTTTTGGACGCAACAAAAGCTTGCAAAGACTGTAATAATCAAGCGGTAGCAGCAATTTTTTTTGAGCGCGTTCCTGACTTGTATCGTGTAATGAATACCGATGTGGAAGCTATTTTAAATGGTGATCCGGCTTCGCGGAGTAAGTTTGAAATTATTCGTACCTATCCGGGGTTTTTGGCAATTTCTCTCTATCGTATTGCTCACGCTTTGTTCAAATTGGAGGTGCCATTAATACCTCGGATATTAACAGAGCATGCACATTCGCTTACGGGGATCGATATTCATCCGGGTGCGGAAATCGGCGAGTATTTATATATCGACCATGGTACAGGGATCGTAATTGGAGAAACTACGGTTATCGGTAATCATGTTAAACTTTACCAGGGGGTAACTTTGGGCGCGTTAAGCGTGGAAAAGTTTATGGCTAATACGAAACGACATCCGACCATTGAAGATTATGTAATAATTTATGCAGGAGCTACGATTCTGGGAGGAGATACGGTGGTAGGAACACACTCGACAATCGGCGGTAATGTTTGGCTTACGAAAAGTGTTCCTGCGGGATCTACGGTGTATCATCAATCGACTATCAAGGTAGTGGAAGCGGGTATAGGAAGTACCATCGTTGACCCTGGAAAGAAATAGGTATTTAAATCAAACAATGGGGTTAAGAGCATTAGTTTATTGAAATGGACATTATAGAAAGTATAGGTAATACACCGCTGGTTGAAATCAAGCGTTTAAATAAAAATCCAAAGGTAAAGTTATTCGCTAAGTTAGAGGGGAATAATCCGGGTGGAAGCGTGAAAGACAGAGCTGCCTTGAATATGATTCGCAGTGCGATGGAACGAGGTGAAATTAAAGCAGGTACCCGTCTTATTGAGGCTACTAGCGGAAATACAGGTATTGCTCTTGCCATGATTGCGGCGATCTATGGACTGGAAATTGAACTGGTCATGCCATCTAATTCTACGAGAGAGCGTACACTTACGATGGAAGCATATGGGGCAAAAGTTACTTTACTTGAATCGATAGAGGTTTGCCGGGATTATGCCGAGGAAAAAGCAGCAAATGAGAATTTTTTTATCCTAAATCAATTTGCTAATCCCGATAACTATATGGCCCATTATAAAACTACAGGACCAGAGATCTGGAACGACACGGCAGGAACCATTACCCATTTTGTAAGTTCAATGGGTACTACGGGTAGTATCATGGGCAATTCTATGTATCTGAAAGAGAAAAGTAAGGATATACAGATTGTAGGTTGCCAACCTACTGAAGAATCGTCTATACCGGGCATAAGGCGTTGGCCGGTGGAATACTTACCGAAAATATTCGACCCTTCGCGGGTAGACCGAATTATTGACGTGTCTCAGCAGGATGCTACACTTCGTGCAAGACAAATGGCCAAAGAGGAAGGCATTTTTGTAGGAATGAGTTCCGGTGGTGCGCTGCAGGCAGCACTTCAGGTGGCGGATGAGCTAGAGCATGGGGTTGTTGTCTTTATAGCTTGTGATCGGGGTGACCGTTATTTGAGCAGCGATTTGTTTGGGTAGGGAGAGGGTATGACCTCCATTAAATGAAAATAAAATTGTAAATGCGATTTTATTTTTGTTAACTTTATATAACCAATTAGAAAGGAGGTTATTATGAACCTAATCCACAGAATCGAACATTGGGGTGATGCACATCACCCTCGCTGGATGGATGCTGTTAGAATTGTATTGGGTGTTGTTATTTTTGCTAAGGGTGTAAGCTTTATAGCTGATACGGATTCGGTAGCGCGTTTACTGGAAAATACCCATTTCCAATTATCCATTTGGTCGGCTGTGCATTATATTGCTTTTGCGCATTTGGTTGGCGGGATTTTTATCGCGCTGGGATTAGTAACGCGAGTGGCCATTGCCTTTCAGCTGCCAATTTTATTCGGTGCAGTGTTTTTTGTAAACATTACCAACGGTTTTAGTTTCTTAAACTCAGAATTCTGGTTCTCGCTGGTGGTTTTGCTATTATTAATCGTTTTCTTCATTGTCGGTTCAGGACGGTATTCGCTTGATCATGAAATGAGAAGGCCCGGTAATAAAAGATGGTTTTAGAAAATTACCTGAAAACAGGTATTTCGAGACCGAACAGCTTCTTTTAGCTTTGCTGTATAAACAAAGCTGTCTACATGTATTATATCAAATTTCATAACATTGATTAAGCTACCTTCTTAAGGAGGTAGTTTTTTTATTGTCTGTATTTAAATGGCTATCAAAAACCTTATATGTATCTTCCGGAACTGTTACTAATATCCGATTAGACGCATTATGGTTTTCACAATTTGCTCTATGAAGAAAAAATACCTATTCATTTATTTTCTTTTCCTCTTGGTTGCCTGCGCAAAAAAAAACGGAAAAGATTTCAATTCTGACTTTTCATTATATAAAGATTATATCACCGAATTTACGTCGGGCATTATATCGGCGAAGTCAACGATTCGTATCGTGCTCAATTTCAACAGAAAGGAATGGATGCCGAATCAGGAATTGGAATCCAATCTCTTTGAGATTACACCAAAGGTTGAAGGGAAGGTTATTGCTTTATCGCAAAATACGCTGATGTTTAAACCGAGTAAACGATTAAAGCAGGATACAGAATATCAAATTTCATTTAAGTTGAAGGAGTTGATTGATGTGCCTAAAGAACTGAAAGAGTTCAATTTCACAATAAAAACGATTAAGCAAGATTTTGTGGTGCTTAGCAGAGAATTGCAATCCTACAGTTCGGAATATCAATTTCAACATGCCATTTTGCGGACAAGCGATGAGATGGACGTACAATTAGCGGCAAAATTGATATATGCCAAACAAGGAACGGGCAAGTTGCCTATTCGCTTTGATCAGATCAAGTCGGGGACTGAATTCCGCTTTATCGTAGATAGCATCAAAAGACCGGAAAAGGATGGATCGATTCAGTTAATGTGGGACGGAAGCGACTTGGATATCGATCAAAAAGGGGAGGAAGAAATAGAAATAGCCGCAAAAGGCCATTTTAAGGTGATGAAGGCTACAGTGGCTGAGGAGAATAATCAACTGCTTTTGATTAATTTTTCAGATCCACTCAAAAAAAGTCAAGACTTTGAAGGCTTGGTGACGATTGACTCAGCAAAAAGTTTGACGTATACTGTAGACGGGAATGTGCTCAAAGTGTTTTTGAGCGAGCCCCTTAAAGGGGAGCGACTCTTAGAGGTTTTCCAGGGCGTGGAAAGTGCACAAGGGACGAAGCTTAAAAAGGGTTATACAAAAAAAGTATACTTTGAACAAACAAAACCCGGTGTGCGACTGCTTAAAAATGGGACCTTACTTCCAAGCTCGAATAACCTAAAGTTGAATTTTGAAGCGGCTAACCTAAAGGCTGTAGATGTAAAAATTTACAAGATTTATCAAGATAATATTTTGCAGTTTTTGCAGGATAATGATCTAAATGGCAGTTACAATCTGCGAAAAGTTGCTTTGCCTATTGCGAAGAAGAAAATTGAACTGACGCAAAACCGATTATATAACAATGGGAAGTGGAATGTTTTTGCCTTAGATCTCGCTTCACTGATTAAGCCGGATCCAGGTGCGATTTATCATGTCGAATTTAGCTATAAAAAAGCCTACTCTATTTATCCATGTAGTAGCCAACCGGAAGAAAACCAAGAGGAGCCGGAAGAACAAAGCCTGGAAGACGAGCAGGCATCTTTTAGAAGCAATGAGTCTGAAGACTATCCTTACTACGACGACTATAATTGGCAAGAGAGAGAAGATCCATGTGCTAATTCATATTATTATTACGACAACAAAGTGTCAACCAACGTCTTGGCTACCGACTTGGGTGTGATTGCTAAAATGGGTAAAAACGGCTCTTATTTTTTTGCCGTGAATAACATTGTAACAACCGAAGTGGTATCGGGAGCACATATCGAACTTTATGACTATCAACAACAGAAAGTTGGTGAGGCGACTACAAACGACGAAGGAATAGCGCACTTAGACCATACAAAAAGAGGATATTTTGTTATCGTAAAGAAAGATAATAGTAGTACCTATGTAAAACTTGAAGAAGGGCTTTCTTTATCATTAAGCAATTTCGATGTCGCCGGTAACGAGCTTGAGAAAGGTTTGAAGGGGTACATTTATGGAGAACGGGGTGTTTGGCGTCCCGGAGATACTTTGTTTCTTTCGTTTATGTTAAATGATCAGGCTAATAGGCTACCGGCAAATCATCCTATAAAGCTGCGGCTAACCGATCCTAACGGAAAGTTGTTTACCCAGCTAGTACAACGATACAATGAGCGTAATTTATACCGATTTGTTATTGCTACAAAAGATGAAGCTCCTACAGGAAATTGGGAAGCTGTTGTGAGCGTTGGTGGTGCCCGATTTTATAAAAGTATCAAAATAGAAACCATTAAACCCAACCGTTTAAAGATAAAGAACAACCTGGCCGGTCGGGTGCTACAAGCAAATAGTGCAACAACTGATGAAATTTCGGTAATCTGGTTGCATGGAGCTGTGGCTAAGAATCTGAAAGCAGAAATGCAAGCCAAGTTTTATCAAATGAAAACTACATTTAAAGGCTTGGCTAACTATGTTTTTGATGATCCGGCACGCAGCTTTAGCACCGAAGAGGTGAACGTGTTCTCCGGAAATGTTGATGAAAACGGAAAAGCAACGATTGGTATCAAACCGCAGTTACATGGGCAAGCGCCCGGTATGTTGAAGGCTTCCTTCATTACAAAGGTATATGAAAATGGTGGCGATTTTAGCACGGATGTAGCAACAGCTACTTATTCGCCTTATCAAACCTATGTGGGTTTAAAATCGCCGGAACCGAATAAATACGGTATGTTGGAAACAGGTAAAAGCAATCGATTTGATATTGTAACGGTTGATGAAAAGGGAAGACCGAAGGCAGTAGCCAACTTGGAAGTGAAAATATATAAAGTGGATTGGCGATGGTGGTGGGATGCTTCGAACGATAACCTATCAAGCTATAGTGCTTCTTCCAGCAAAACACCTTTTAAAAGTTATCGTATCAGCACCGGTACGAGTGGTAAAACGAGCGTGCAGTTTGTTGTGAACGATGAGGACTGGGGTAGATATTTTGTACGTGTAACCGACTTGGACGGGGGGCACGCAAGCGGTGAGACGGTATTGATCGACTGGCCTTACTGGTCGGCTAAGACTAAAAATACCGATGGGACAAATGCAAATATGTTGGTGTTTTCTACCGATAAGCCAAAATACAATGTAGGGGAAAAGATGAAGATTTCCTTTCCTTCAAGTGAAGGGAGCCGAGCCTTGGTATCAATTGAAAGTGGCGCGAAGATTGTAAACACGTATTGGGTAGAAACAAAAAAGGGTGAGACGCAGCTAGAAGTACCTGTTACTTCTGAAATGGCACCCAATATCTATCTTTTTGTGACACTCTTACAACCACATGCTTCCACGCTGAACGACGCGCCTATTCGTTTGTATGGTGTGGTGCCTGTAGAGGTGTTGGATAAAGAAACCATTTTACAGCCCGTTCTTTCCATGCCGGATGTATTACGCCCCGAGCAAGCGGTTAGTCTGCAGGTGAAAGAGAAAAATGGAAGGGCTATGAGTTATACGATCGCTATTGTGGACGAAGGCTTACTGGATCTTACTCGTTTCAAGACGCCAAATGCTTGGGACAAGTTTTATGCGAGAGAAGCCTTAGGTGTTAAAACATGGGATGTATATAATGACGTTATAGGCGCTTATGGTGGCAAGATCAATCAGGTATTCAGCATAGGCGGTGACGAGGATATTGGAGGTGGCGAAAATAAACATGCAGATCGCTTCAAACCGGTTGTGATTTATCTGGGCCCCTTCCACCTGTCGAAAAATGAAAGCAAAACCCATCGTGTCAAATTGCCGAACTATATAGGATCGGTTCGTACGATGGTGGTTGCCGGTGATGCTAAAACGAGCGCTTATGGAAGTACAGAAAAGGCGACACCCGTTAGAAGCCCATTAATGGTATTAGCATCGCTGCCTCGGAAGATTTCTCCAGGGGAAAAAGTAACCTTACCAGTGACCGTTTTCGCTATGGAAAATCAGATAAAGAATGCACGGGTCCAGGTAAAGGTAAGCAAAGGAATAAAAGTGCTGGGGTCGAGTGCCAAATCGCTTAGCTTTAGTGGTCCGGACGAGAAGATGGTGTACTTCGATTTGGAAGTAGGTGCGTTAACCGGAATGGCAAAAGTGGAAGTCGTGGCAAGCTCGGGTAATGAAAGGGCATCATATCCGGTGGAGATCGATGTCACAAATCCGAATCCGATAACCCACGATTATAAAGAACTGGTATTGAAAGCCAACGAAGAGCAGACACTCACTTGGGAGCCTTTTGGTGTAGATGGTAGTAACAAAGCGCGTATAGAGCTTTCCTCTTTTCCTTCTATAGACCTTAATGCCCGGTTGAATTATTTGATTCAATATCCTCACGGTTGTTTAGAACAGACAACATCCAGTGTTTTTCCGCAATTGTACCTTGGCGATATTGTTGATTTAGAAGCTGCCAAGCGCGAAGCTATTCAACGAAATGTAGTTGAAGGTATCAGCAAACTCGCCGGGTTTCAATTACCGGACGGGGGATTTGTTTATTGGCCCGGCTTATCGTCAGCCGACGATTGGAGTACGTCCTATGCGGGGCACTTTTTGTTAGAGGCGGAGACAAAAGGATATGTTTTGCCGATTGATTTTAAAAACAAATGGATAAGCTATCAACAGCGAGCGGCAAGACAATGGCGTATGGAGACACATCCCGGTAGCGATTTCGCGCAGGCTTATCGATTGTATACCTTGGCATTAGCAGGTGCTCCTGATTTGGCCTCGATGAACCGTTTAAGGGAAACGGTAGGTATTTCTAATGAAGCTCGTTTACGTCTTGCTGCCGCCTATGTATTGGCGGGACAAAAGCACGCCGGTAATGAATTACTGAAAATTAGCAGTATCAATAACGTTAATAATGCTTATAGCTATTATTATTACGGTTCGCCGGAACGCAATCGAGCAATGGTGCTGGAAACTCTGTTATTGTTGAACCGAACGGTCGATGCATTTGCGCTTGCTACGAAAATAGCAAAAGACCTGTCGTCCGGTGCATGGATGAGTACCCAAACCACTGCTTACAGCTTATATTCGATCGCTAAATTTGCAAAATTGAATGGCAAAAACGGTGTTAATGCTCGTTTTAGTTACCATGGGCAAAGTGCGGATGTCAAAACTACAAAATCGTTTATAGACAAGGGCTTACAAATAAATAAGGGACTGAATAGTATCAAAATTAGAAACAATGATAAAAATACTTTGTATGTTAAACTCTTAAACAGTGGTGTTTTACCGGTTGGCCGAGAACAGGTAATTCAGCGAAATTTAACCGTGCAGGTTGAATTCGTAGATAGGGCAGGTAAGGCATTAGACATACATACCCTTAAGCAAGGTACGGAATTTGTTGCCTTGGTAGCCGTTAAGAACCAAAGCTTGGATCGTGTGGAGAATTTGGCATTGACGCAGATTTTACCTTCCGGTTGGGAAATTGTAAATACTCGATATACTGATTATGGGGCTTTTGGACAGAATAAAGCGGATTATATTGATATACGGGATGATCGAAGTTCTTTTTATTTTTCGTTAAACGGCAACGAGAGCCGCACGTTTAAGATTTTATTAAATGCATCTTATCTTGGTAGATATTATTTACCGGGGGTGCAGTGTGAGGGAATGTATGATCATTCTTTCTTAACGCGAACAAAAGGAACTTGGATAGAAGTTGTTGATTATTAGTTATTAGGTGTTAGCGGTTAGGTGTTAGGGTTTAGTTATTGGTTGTTAGTTATTGGTTGTTGGTTATTAGTTATTGGTTGTTGGTTATTAGTTGTTAGTTATTGGTTGTTAGGTGTTAGCAGTTAGGTGTTAGGGTTTAGTTGTTAGTTATTGGTTATTAGTTATTAGTGATCGGAATTTAGTTGCTAGTTATTGAACTACTTAACTACTCAACCACTCAACTTAATTCAGGCATAAAATAATAGTATGGAAACAATAGGCGTTAGGCTTACAGACCGCCTATTATCACATTGGCTAATTACGCACTCAACTACGCAACCATTTAACTACTTAACGTAAAATAAAAATTGAATTGTTGAAAAAAAAGTTACTACTTGTTAAGCATTGGATTGGGCAAAATAAAAAGAAGAGTATAGCTATTTTATTCATCCTGTTGGTTTATTATTTTTCGTTGCCCCGAAAGCTTTTTGACGATCCGTATGTGACCGTAATTGAGGATACACAGGGACAGCTCCTCGGAGCGAAGATTGCATCTGATGGACAATGGCGTTTTCCTGAGCGGGATTCGCTTCCTGAAAAGTTTAAACAGTGCATTGTCAATTATGAAGATCAGCATTTTTATTACCATCCGGGCTTCAATCCAGTGGCCATGTTCAAGGCACTGATTCAGAATACTAGAGCCAAATCCATTGTACGTGGAGGGAGTACGCTTACACAACAGGTAATCAGGCTTTCAAGGAACGGAAAGCGCCGTACTTATTGGGAAAAACTAATTGAGCTGTTTCTAGCCACCCGACTTGAGCTTAGGTATAGTAAAGATAAAATCCTGAATTTATATGGTGCGCATGCCCCCTTTGGAGGTAATGTTGTAGGACTTGAAATGGCTTCCTGGCGTTACTTTGGAACAGACCCAAATCAGCTTTCGTGGGCAGAGGCCGCTACATTAGCGGTCCTTCCCAATGCTCCCGGTCTTATTTACCCGGGAAAAAATCAACAGCTATTGCTCAAGAAAAGAAACCATCTTTTACATAAGCTCTATCATGAAAAACTGATTGACTCGCTTACTTATACGCTTTCTCTTGCGGAACCACTGCCCCAAAAACCGTATGATCTACCGCAAATTGCTCCACATTTACTGGCTAAATTAACCAAAACAGACCGTGGAAGACGGATAAGGACAAGCCTGCAATTAGGTCTTCAACAACGTGTTAATCAACTGGCTAAACAATATTATCTCCAATATAAACAAAATGAAATTTACAATCTGGCAGTTTTAGTGGTTGATGTCAGGAGCAGAAACATATTGGCTTATGTGGGAAATGCGCCGACTGATAAATGGCATCAAAAGGACGTCGATATCATAGAAGCACCAAGAAGTACCGGGAGTATATTGAAACCGCTACTTTATGCCGCAATGCTCAATGATGGCAAGCTACTGCCAAATACCTTGGTGGCTGACGTACCAACCCAGATAGCTGGATATAGTCCCGAAAATTTTAATAGAACTTACGATGGAGCTGTACCAGCCCATAGTGCTTTGGCGAGATCGCTAAATATTCCTGCGGTATTAATGCTTCAACAGTATGGTATCTATAAATTTTATGAAGAATTACAGAAGTTCAAGTTAAAAAATATCAATAAGCATCCCGACCACTATGGTCTTTCTTTAATTCTAGGTGGAGCCGAATCCAACCTGTGGGATTTATGTCGCACCTATGCTAACTTATCCTCTACCTTGAATTATTACAACATCGGTAGCAAATATCGTGAAGATGAATTTGCGGAATTGAATTTGTATGCGAATAATCAGGCGATGTTTGGTAAAGAAACCAGGCAGGAACCGGTTTTGGATGCAGGCTCTATTTGGCTGACTTATAATGCGATGAAGGAAGTGAATAGGCCCAGTGGCGACGAAGCTTGGAAATTTTATGATTCGGCTTTGGAAATTGCTTGGAAAACAGGCACCAGTTTCGGAAATAAGGATGCATGGGCTATTGGTACCACCAAGAACTATGTGGTGGGCGTATGGGTAGGGAATGCAACGGGGGAAGGGCGACCGCTTCTAACGGGAGTTGGAAGTGCAGCTCCTTTATTATTTGATGTCTTTCGGCTCCTGCCCAGAACAACTTGGTTTACCGGTCCGGTCGATAACTTAATAGCAGAGGAAGTGTGCACTGTAAGCGGTTATTTGGCAACCGACCATTGTCCAAAACAAAAGGCTTATATTCCGATTAATGGTATACGAACAAAAACCTGTCCGTATCATCAATTGATTCACCTCGACCGTACCGGCCGATTTCGCGTGAACAGTAGTTGCGAAGCTGT
The DNA here is from genome assembly GCF_054130995.1 of Olivibacter sp. SA151. Classification (NCBI taxonomy): domain Bacteria; kingdom Pseudomonadati; phylum Bacteroidota; class Sphingobacteriia; order Sphingobacteriales; family Sphingobacteriaceae; genus Olivibacter; species Olivibacter sp. SA151. Next base: position 2,706,264 of record NZ_CP096391.1, read on the forward strand.
TGACCAGCTAGTTACCCAAAGTTGGTTTGTTTTACCACCGGTTATGGCGTGGTACTATAAAAGTAAACACGCAGATTATAAAGTGCTTCCGCCCTTCCGAGCCGATTGCCTGGGAGCACAGATAGCACGTATGGATTTCATTTATCCGAAGGATTATGCTAGTAAAATCTATTTAACAAAAGATTTTAACGGAATTGTGCAACCTGTAATTCTGAAAGTAGCGCATGCCTTGGATCATACGAAACTCTTTTGGTATGCGAATAAGGAGTTTCTGGGAACTACCGAGACCTTTCATGAGATGCCGTTAAATTTAAAATCAGGCAACTATTTTATCACTGTAACTGATGAAAATGGTATGGAGATAAATAGGAAAATTGAGTTAATTAATGAATAGCTTAGCCCTAAGGTGCTAAGCTTTATGCAAAAAACTATTTCCCTATTTAACAAGCAAGGAAAAAACGCTCAAGTAATTACAGCAAACGATAATCAGTTGCTAATTTTATGACGGAAATAATATTGTTTACTTCAAATTTTTCCATCAATTTTTTTCTGTGACTCTCTACGGTATGTGGACTGATAAAAAGTTGATCAGCAACTTGCTGTGTTGTCAGACCTTTACCGATAAGCTGTAAGACTTCCTTCTCCCGTCGGGTTATCAGTGGAACCGTTATGTGTTGATCGGCTTCGGCATTGGCCATTGTCGTACGCGTAGCAGAGCATAAATACTTTTGTCCCCGCGCAACCGTTCGTATCGCTTCCAGAATTTCGTCGCCAGGGGCATTCTTGATAACATAACCTAAGGCACCATTCTGCAGCATGCTCCGAATTACTGCATGTTCGTTGTGTAAACTTAGTGCTATTATTTTTAAACCGGGATGGTTTCGCTTTAAATCACTGCATAAGTTAATTCCGTTCATATCAGGTAGGTTGATGTCTAAAAGAATGACGTCTACGTCCATTCCTTTCAATGCATCTATGGCCTCTTTTCCTGATTTGTACGACTCAATCAGGGAAATATCTTCATGTGTGAAGAACAAATTCTTTAAACCGTCAATTACGATGGGATGATCGTCTATTATAATAACCTTTATCATGATTTAATATTACATTCTATAGTGAAAGTGGTGCCATTGCCGATTTGCGAGTGAACATCGAGCTCGCCTTGAATATATTCGATGCGGGAAAGTATATTGGTAAGGCCGTTGCCCGCTCTGTTTTTAACCAATAGTGTTTTATCAAAGCCGATCCCGTTATCTTCTACAGTTAACGTTACCTTGTCTTCGCTTTTCAAGAGTTGGACAAAAATGGTACTGGCCTTTGCATGACGAATGGCATTCGTTACCAATTCTTGCATGATTCGATATAAGATCAATTCCTTTTCCTGTGTTAGTTCATTATTATAGTGAAATATCTGACAGATGAGTTGTATTCCCTTGTTTCGCATACGTGAGCAATACGACTTAATGGCCTCGCCAAGACCGTATTTTAAGAGCGTCTCAGGCATCAAGTTCTGCGAGATGAATCGTAGCTCATCTACGGCATAGTCAATTTTTTTTAAAGGGTCGGTAAGCTTGGTATATTTATTTTCCTTTTTTAAAGCACTGGACAGCTCGATTTTTAATGCTGATAACAAGCCTCCCAGACCATCGTGAAGATCACGTGCGATTCGTGTTCGCTCGGACTCTTGCCCGTTTAACATCGCTGATAACAAGGATATCTGGTTGTGCTGACTGATCTTATCCATCTCCAGTTGATGTAGCTTTTTATGTTGTATTAACTGCTTCTTATGATGACGATTGGATTGAAAATACAAGACAGCTAAGGTCAATAATAAAAGAGATGTGGCCGTCAATAAGCCGGTATAAAGGCGATTTTTTTGCAAGGCAAAAGATTTAACTTCGTTTTCATGTTGTAATTGTAAAATTTGTTTTTGCTTATTTGCGTTTTGGAATTTCTCCTCAATTTCATTCAGGTTCGCCTTTTTTTCCGATTCATTTAGGCTGTCGGCGAGGTGCGCATATAAGGATTTAGCTTCGTATGCATGCTTATAATCACCAATTTTTTCATAGATGTCAGCTAAATCATCCAATGCACCTAACTGGCTGCCTTTTAAATTTAGGCGAACGTTCTCCTGTGCATAGGCTAAAGCTCGTTGATTATCACCCATGGCCTGCTTCAGCTTTACCAAAGTTCCTAAGATATTACTCTGGGCAAGCGCATCGGTCTCTTTTTTTGCAATAGAAAGCCCCTTTAGTAAGTCTTTCTCCGCCGGTTGATATTGCTTCTTTTCGAAGGCGTACAGTCCGCGATAGTTGTAATACCAGCTCCACACTTCCTGACGATCATTGGCCTTTAATAAATAATTTTTGGCTTCGTCCAGGTACGGTTTCATCTCGTCAATTCGATCGCTTCTATAATAACAAGCGGCTAAGTTTACGTAGGAATAAGCGAATCGCGCATATTGTTTGCGTTCAACTATTTTTACGGCTACGCTTTTCTTAAAATACTGTATCGCTTTCTCATATTGGCTGATATTCATAAACCAGACTCCGATATTATTATATAGATTTCCCAAGGTGACCTGATCACCTACTTTGTAAGCCAGTGGCACGAGAGAAAGCGCTTCGTTGAGGGCTTTATCCGGTTCCTTACTGATTTTTAACGTAAGGTGATTCTGCTTAATAAAGAGCAGTAGCTTCTGATTTCGGACATTGGAATACTGTAGCAATAAATGCTCGGCCTTTTGATAATAGCTTTCAGCGCTATCTTGCAAATAATAAATTTGAAAGAATCTTGCCAACGATGCATACGCGTTGGCAATGTAGTAGTCTTCTCCGCTTGATAAGGCAAGACTTAACCCTTTTTTTAGGGCTTGAAAACCACCTGAACTATCGGACGAGGCTAAATGACTGCCAATACCAACATATAAACGTGCTTTTAAAGTATCGGAATGAGCATTTTTGAGTTCTCTTTTTAAGCTGTCAATTAATGGGGATTGCTGTTTACCGCGCAAGGGCAAAACAATCGTCATAATCAACAAGCTAAAAAGCGTATATCTAACCGTGGACCTCATATTTTTGGCAAGTTAGTTTTTTTGACGAAGTGGAACAAAGCAAATAGTAAAACCCCGATTTTCAGGGAGCTTATAAAAATACATGATTTCTGCTAGTTTTTTTAGTCTGTGACATGGGCTCATTTGTACGAATGAGGAAAATACCTGAAAACAACTATTTTATGTATGCATAATAAATTATATCTTTGCAAGGTTGAATCGAGATTAGATTAAACACACATGAAAAACCAGGCAAGTGGCTTCACTTGCCTTTTTTGTAGTCTGCACATTTGCTTCGAAGACACTCGTTTGTGAAATCCCGATTTTCAGCTATTTTGCTACGCTCGCTAAAACCTTACTTTTGTGCAAGTGACAACATCCGTTGTCACATTCTTTTAAGTGCAAATAATGAGAAGTAAATTAACGATCTTGCTGACGCTAACACTGGGAATGGCTTACGGACAAAGCCCCTTTATCGGTAGTTACAATGGATCACAAAGAGAGGCTGCCTTAGAGCTATACATCTTGCCGCAACATCATTTTGTTTTTGCTATGAGCTATGGTGCAATAGATCGAACAATTGTTGGAAAATGGGAGCAGAAAGGCGAAAAGATTTTCTTCCAAGAAACAAAGAGCGCCGATCGTGATGCGTTTATAGTCTATGAAGGAATTGATAAAGAACTTTTAGCGGAAAGTGAATTTGTCTTCAAAAATTTTAGCCAAAATACCGGCACTGCATTTCGGATACTTCCTGAGTTTCATCCCGATAGTATGAAGCTAATACATCTAAGAGATGAAAATACATTTAGTATGACCAATAGGCTAAGTGTTACACCCAAAGCGCATTCTTCGTTCTTCCTGAGCGCCCCCAACAATAGTGTGGAAAATGACGTGTATGAATTTAAGCCGGCAACCACTTCAAATACCCTGTATTTGTATTATAATCACGACACGAATTACGATACCTTTCAAATGGAGGCCTATCTAAAAGGGGATAGTCTTTACATGAACGACGGTGCGGGGGAAAGATTCTTTGCTGTGAAAGGTACGCTAAATTCCGACTATGAAGCTTTGTTATCCGATGCTACAGAAAATCAGCGCATTCCGCTGCAACTTGAGGTAGAAGGACTTAATGGCAAAAGAATAATCCTTCAACGTTTAAGGCCCGTAAAACAGTTTAAGTGTTTACTCCATCTAGATGAAAATTCAGCCTATTTTTCCGATCACGAGAACGGAGCAGCTCCTACATCGCCTCCGATATTACACTAACTTGCTATGCATTTGCAGTTGAGCAGTATACTAACTGCAAAAGCTCAGAAATTATCTGCTTCTGAGATAGAGAATATCGCAACACAATTAATATGCCTTACGTTAACAATCAGTTGAAGTCAATATACCGTGCCAAAAGGCTGGCGAATGTATCGTTGACACTGTCGGCCTTCGCAGCACTGTGGTTTTTTCTCTTATTTGTTGTTGAAAATACAAATTTGTGGGTATATGGTGTATTATTACCTGCACCAATTGCTTTGGTCTCAGCCATTGCATCGTTAATGATTAAAAAAAGCGACAGAGCCTGGTGGGCATTAATTGTGGCTTTAGGTTATAGCGGAATTTTAATTTTTATCGCGTACCTGCTTAACCATATGTGTGTGATTTGCTAAATAGTTAATTCCACAGGGCCGCCAATAGGATAGCCCGTGCAAGTTAGTACGTAACCTTCAGCAAGCGCATGCTCTCCTAAAACCTCGTTATAGCGCATCCACACGTTACCGGTAGAGCAGATTGCGGCGCAGGTACCGCATTGTCCGGTTTCGCAGCTATAGGGTAAGGCTTTGCCATGTTTTTTAGCGGTTTCTAAGATGGATATAGGATATTTAACCTGAATGGTGAAAGTTTCTCCCTTATAATGTATGGTAACAGGATACGCCTTCCTTTCAGGTGGTTCCGGCAGTTGATAGAGCGGAGCGTCCACAATAAAAAGTTCTTTTTTTATGTGGTCGGACCGCACACCTTCAGCACGTAACTTAATATTGATCATGCGCATATAAGCGTTCGGTCCACATAGATAAAAAAGAATATGATCATCCTTATAAAGGTTGTACTTTTGCGCCAGTTGATCCAAAACGCCTTGGCTCAGCCTACCCTCTGTCAACGGAGCTGATTCGCTAAAAAGTAATTCGAGCATAAAACGCTCTTTAAACACGTCTTTCAATCGCAAAATTTCGTTCAAAAATATGGTTGAAAACGCGTTCTTATTACTATAAATTAAAATGACACTGTTTTCTGATCCGTAAAGAATAGATTTAATCTGGGAAAATATAGGCGTAATACCACTGCCGGCAGCTAAAAAACAAAAAAGCAGATGACGGTCATAAGAATCCGGTAGAACAAAAAGGCCGCTGGCACCGATGCTATTAAGTAGATCCCCCTCTTTCGCATGGTCTACCAGCTTTCGAGAGAATTCGCCATTTGGTATTTTTTTTACCGTTATCGTGAGCGGTTCGCTCAAAAGAGGGGATGAGCTGATTGAATAACTTCTCCTTACTTCTTCACCATTGTTGTGCTTAAATAATAATGTCAAAAATTGGCCTGATTTATAAACAAGCGGCTTACTTTCCACTGATTCCAAAACGAAGGACTTCGTGTCAGGCGCTTCTGTTTTAATAGATTTTATGCGTAAAACGATCGAAAGATTGTCCATAACCTTCTTATCCACCCAAGATAGCAAATCCTTTCTGTTGAACAAAACTATTCCTTTCGAATCCTAACTTTATCCTCGATGGCCTTTATGACGGGAGTATAGAAGTCGGCATCATACAATTCACAAGCATGCACTAAACCGCCGGGGCTAAAGACATTTACTTCCATTAGCTTATCGCCCACCACATCCAAACCGGTTAGGAACATGCCGTCCTTTTTAAGCTTGGGCCCTACCAGTTCTACAATTTCTTTAATTCTCTTTGTCATCCTCGCTTTACCTGCGGTACCGCCCTGATGTATGTTACTTCTGATTTCGCCTTTTTTTTGTTGACGATGAATGGCGGCGTAGTGGCCATTTACTACAATTGGGTCACCGTCCAGCAAAAACAAACGGATATCGCCGTTTTTTGCTGCGGGAAGATATTCTTGCGCAACAACAAATCCGTCGCGACAAATGGCATCGACAATTTGATTTAAGTTTTTTACTTCTTGTTTATTGATAAGAAACACGTTCCTCCCTCCGGATCCTTGAAGTGGTTTTAGAATAATTTTATTACCGTTGGCCTTATAAAATGCCTCGATATCCGCTACACTTCTGGTTATAATAGTTTCCGGACGCACTTCCCTTGGAAAATACTGGAAGTACATTTTGTTGGATGCCTGTGACAAGCTAGTGGGGTCATTTAAGACCAAAACGCCTTGCTTTTGCGCTAATTGGCCAAATACTATGCCCGCGTTTTGTGCCCAGGGACGTTTGTCGATATCAGCGGAAGGATCATTTCTTAATAGTAGCACGTCAAGATCAGCTGCTTTTATCTGAATTTTCTCGCTCTCTTTAATGGCTTGTAAGAAGGTGTCAGGCGAACGAAATTGTTTAGAGGGTACCTTCCGCGCAAGTCCACCCATTTGCTCGTCGCTAAAATAAGCAAGATCACCCACGCCCAGATAATAAACTTCGTGCCCCATTTTATGGGCTTGTAAGGCCAATCCTGTTGTTGTGTATACAGCAGTTTCCTTCATTAGTTGGTTCACAATAAATGCGATTTTCATCAGTAATAGTTTTAAGGCATTGATTTTTTAAGATAACAGGAATGATGTTCTTTAGTTTAGCATGGTGAAAATATTTCCCCCTTTTTTAATTGTCTCAATATGCTTTAGATACGGACGACTCAAGTAGCGAGGTTTGATCGGTATTTTTGATAATAAACCTCTAAATGTCAATTCGTTAATAACGGGTATGTAATCCTGGCGAATTTTGCCAATGAGCAAAGGTGCAATGTCATTACCTTGTTTGATATACTCGATTAGATTAAGCAACCCTTTTAAATAGACGGCGTCTTTAGTGAGCCCGCCGCCGCGATATACACGCATCGTAATATGAAAAGCGGCCTCAGGAGTAAAAAGATATTTGTCGGTTAACAGAAAAAAGGTATCAACAAACGAATTCCCTGTTATCATGGAATTGACAGCTACTACGCGAGCTGCAAGAATACGCATGCGTTGATTGGTTAATCCGCCACACAAGTATTCTGAAAAGACGGCCAATCCTTCTTGCAGCTGTTCATAACCCGGCACGCCTATATAGAAGAGTTTGAGTGGTTGCGCTTTGCCGTTATAATATGTGACCACATGTGTTCCAATTTCATGCTGAATGAGGGCAAAGGCCCGTTGCTTCGAAATTTGGTAACTTTTATTGATGTTCAGTATGCCACGTGAGACCATGACTCCATCAACATCGTCGCGTACGCGTACGGCGGTTAAGATGGATGCGTCCTGTTTTTTAAGCCATATTAATTCATTTTCAGCCATTTGTGCGAATTCCCAGGCGTTTAATAAATCTTGATTCTCTTGTTCGTAATTTGGCTCGGCGGCAACAAGGATGGCGCGAGCAACATCCAAAAGATGTTCGTCTATATTGCCGAATATTTGTAAGCTACTGTGCATAAAATCCGGTTTTTCCCGCTCTAACATCATATTCAGCATCCGATCTATCTCTTTTCGTTTATCCCGGAAAAGGAAGGCGATAGTGGGATCAGAAATATCCTCAATAGGTAAGTTGTATATTTTACGCTTGATCAACTCAGGCTCTATCGGCATCGGTCGATAATGAAAAACGGGTGCTTTTAGATACTTATTTTCTGCAAAATTTTTCCATGCATCCATGGTGTTAATAGGCGTCACTAACAGGAGAAAATCAAAAAGATTACTGTATTCTGCCAACTCATTATCAATTTCCCAAACTTTGTCGTCTAACACTGTCGTGCCGAGCATTTCAAAGTGAGTTGCATTATATGAGGTATTTGTGCGAACGAACTCAAATAGGCTTTTGCGTAGCGATTTACCAAAAGCGGCTCGTAATTCGCGCATAAACAAGGGATAGGGCTTGCCGGTTTTAACATCGTTGTAAACAGGTGCTATTTCCACACCGACTAATACAATTTCAGATTGTTTAGCTACATTTTTGTCAATAAGTGGCGAACGTCCCGGGGGAGCAACAGCCGTTTTTTGTTTATCGAGTGACGCCGTGATTTTTTGATTACCTATTCGTAGTGCATTCAGTTCTTCAGTCAATTTTGTCGCCATACTCAACGTCCCTTTTTGGTTGACCTTTATTGTAAAGGCTTTATCGTCCAGTTTGGCTTGATGCCAGATCTCTACGAGCATGAAACCACCGAATTGGTCTGCTAAATATGCAGAGATGAGTTTCAAGAGCTCAGTCAGACCGTTTCCTTCATAGTCGGACGTAATTAAATAGGATGATTCGGTTTTAGCAAGGTTATAAGCAAAGTTGTCTTTGCCCTTTTTAGGAACACGGTATACCAGGAGAAAAGGAACGGGTTTGTCTATCTTGAGTATGCCTTTGTCCGGTAAGGAAAGTCTAATCGGTTCACCTTTTTTCAACTTGTCCTGAATCTGATTCAAAACCTTTTCTTGCTTTTTCTCCATATGATCATTTATCTGTTGAGGCTGTTTGGTATAACTTCTTTAGTTCGGTTTCCAGAGGCAGGATGCTGGCTTGTAAAGCGCGTTGTATGTCCATCAAATGGCTTATGTTGACTCGACCTGTCCACTCGTCCATGAAAGTCTTTTTAAACTCCACGGATAGTACACAGCCAAATTTGCTATATTGAGAGCATATCCAGTTGGAAAATGTGCCACCTTTAAACTTTATGTTCTCTCTAACGTCCGGAAAATGGTCATCAATTGTTGTTTTTGAAAGGGAATCAATAAATGTGTCTATTATCGGCCTCCATTTAGAAATGTTGTTGGCCGTTCCAATATTTATTTCCGGATTTTCGCTGGATATAGCTTCTATATAAGGATCTTTTCTTCTGTGGTTGTAGCTATGAACGTCTAGAACAATGAAATATCCGTAGCTTTGAATAAGATCAAGCAGTACCTTCTTTACCTCTGAATAAAATGTATCGTAAAAAGTTAATATTTCCTCTTCCTGTTCTTGTGTAAGCTTCGTTGCCCATACAGCTAGCCCCCAGGCATCATTAGGTGAGCGGTAGATGGCACGGTCCCTCGGCCTATTCAGGTCCACCATAAAGCGTGAATTGTCAACAACGATTCGATTAACCGGAAAATTTATCATCTCTGCGGTATAGGGGTCTTCTTCGCGCATACGTTCGTGTTCAGATAAAAGCATATTAGACCGGAGCGACGGCGCTATACTATGCCCGTCATGAATGGCTGTGGCAATGATCGGACTTTTAGCTCTGTATATATGAATTTTAGACTCCATAATAATTTAGGGAAATAACAGGTAAAAGAAAGCATTGTTTCACTTTGCTTTCTTATCGTTTAAAACCATTACCTTTAGCCTATTCCTTTAGGAACGATAGGTTGTATAAGATCCATAAAAAGAGAGAAATCATTATATGAAAATATTTGCGAATCGAGTCTATACAGGTGAAACGGTATTGACGGATCAACTGATTACTTGCGAAAAAGGTTTAATTGTAGGAATAAATCGAGGAAATGCCGGCAATGCGGACGAAAGGGTAGCGCATATAGCTCCGGGATTTTTTGATATTCAGGTAAATGGAGGGGCGAGCTACCATTTTACAGCTCATCCGAATGAGCAGTGTTTATCAGATATTGAAGAGGCGTGTTTGACTGATGGGACGGCGTTTGTATTGCCAACCCTTATTACTTCTTCCATCGATAACATCTTAGCAGGCATTGACGCTGTTAGAAAATACATAGAAAAGCATCCACAATCCGCCATTTTGGGAATGCATTTGGAAGGCCCTTTTATTAATCCGATAAAGAGAGGCGCACACCTGTTGAAATATATTAAAAAACCCGAAAGAGCGGTGGTTGAGGAAATAGTGAGATATGGAAAAGGCATTATCTTACAGATGACGATTGCACCGGAAATGTTTGACGACCATCTACTCGCTCTCTTGCAGGATTCTGGAATTGCATTGGCTTTGGGGCATAGTAATGCCTCATTTGAAGAAGCAAGAAACGCTTTTAATCTGGGAATTACCCAGGTGACGCATTTGTTTAACGCAATGTCCCCTTTCCAGCATCGGAACCCCGGACTGGTAGGAGCTGTCTTATCCGATGAACGCATCTATGCTCCCCTTGTGCTCGATGGAAAACATGTTGACTTTTCAGCAGCCACAATCGCTTATAAATTAAAGCGAGATAAACTCTTTTTGATTTCGGATGCCTTATTCCTTGGAAAAAAGAAAGCCCGTTTTCAGTGGGAAGAATTTGATGCAACATTAATTAATGGAGAATATGTAAATAGTGAAGGAAATCTTGCAGGAGCTAATATATCTCTCATGGATGCAGTCCAAAATGCGATTAAAGAGCTGGGTGTATCTGTACAAGAAGCTATTGAAATGGCAAGCCGTCGCCCTGCGGAAGCTATAGGCCTTCATGATCGTATTGGAAAAATAGCGCTCGGTTACCCTGCTCGATTTACGTGTTTTGATGCTGAATTAAAAAATGCCAGGGTTTTAAAAGGCTAAAATTCGGGAAAGCAAGATATTTTATAGATATTATTTTTAATAAATCTAAATAACATTATCTTTGAGCTCTTAATCAATTAAAATGAGCACAAAGGTAAGGAAATCCGCATCACGATCACTTTTTTACAGAATAGCAGCCTGGCTTCATCTTTGGTTAGGGCTTATCACGGGTATTGTGATGATAATTGTATGCCTAACCGGTTGCATTTGGGTTTTCCAGGATGAGATAACGACTTATATCCTTGAACCGGAAACGCGCGTTACTCACCAAGCAGCTCCTGTGCTGACTCCGTCTCAGATTCAACGCATAGCCACAGCAAAGTTTCCGGATAAAAGGGTCTCCTATGCAACTTATCAGCAAGGCCGAGCCATTTATGTAGGGATGGGAGAGGGGCGTCGCGGGGGTACGTCGCTGCGTTTGAACCCTTATACCGGTAAAATTATCAGCGTAAGTGAAAGAAAAGAGGGGGAAGTTGATTTCTTTCGATTTATATTAAACGGTCACCGCTTTTTGTGGTTACCTTATGAAATTGGTCGCCCAATTGTGAATTACAGTACATTGGTATTCGTTATTACTCTTATAACGGGGATGGTACTTTGGTGGCCGGCGAAATGGACAAAGAGCGCACGAGCGAAGAGCTTTTTTATTAAATGGAAAGGTTCGTTTAAACGGGTTAACTATGATTTACACAATGTACTGGGCTTTTATTCATTGTTAATTGTTTTCGCAATCGCTTGTACCGGCATGGTGTACGGTATACAATGGTTTAGCAAAGGCTTGTATTGGACAACTTCAGGAGGAAATTCGTTACCCGATTTTGCGCGTCTTGAGTCGGACTCTCTTCAGATGGGGAAACATTTTACAGGAAAAAATGCAATGGATATTGTATGGAGCAAAGTGATTAGTGAACATTCGCGAGCGGAAGGATTTTATTATAGCTTTCCGGATTCAACAAAACCTAAATCTACCATTAATGTGACTATTTATCCGAGTGCAGGGCAGTACTATAACCATATTGCCTATAGCTTTGACCAGCACACATTAAAACAGCTTCCCCGGCATGAGGTATACGGAGCAAACTTCGCTACGTCCTCGTTTGGCGTAAAACTTCGCAAAATGAATTATGATATCCATGTCGGCTCTATTTTGGGATTGACAGGAAAAGTCATTGCCTTCTTTGCATCCCTGATCGGCGCTAGTCTGCCAATTACAGGCTTTATCATTTGGTGGGGAAAGCGAAAAAAGAAAACCAAGAAGCGAATACCGCGTGAAATACAGAGGTCTATTTCAAGCATCGAACTAAGTGAGAAGCTTATGCCCGAACGGGGTCAAAAGCGACCTATTCCCAGACCTTATAAGCCGGCGTTGAATATCAATAAAGGATCTAAATACTGAGGTACGTTATTGATTAGCGGGAAAATAAATTTTCGTCACTGCACAACTTTTACTAAAAAATTAATGGAGTTTTTAAAACACTGATACTAAAGCATTTGTTGCTAGGAAAGCAATGAAGAAAAAAATGGGTATAAATCGCTAATCGTTATTTTATATCCATATGTGTATATTTGTTTTCTATATGGAAAATACCATGCAACCGATACACGAGGGATCGAGAAAAGAAGTAATGACCTATCTTGAGCCGTTTATGCTCAACGAAATGAGTGAATATTTGAAGCCCGTTGAGGAAATGTGGCAGCCGGCTGATTTTTTACCCGACGCATCGCGAGATACTTTTTTTCAAGAAGTTAAGGATCTACAAGATAGCGCAAAGGAACTACCTTATGATTTAGTTGCCGTTTTAATTGGTGATACAGTTACAGAGGAGGCTTTGCCAACCTACGAATCATGGTTGACTATGGTGGAAGATGTTGAAAAACACGAGCAGGGTGGGTGGATGAAATGGGTTCGGGCATGGACAGCAGAGGAAAACAGGCATGGGGATCTCCTGAACAAATATATATACTTATCCGGAAGAGTCGACATGAAACAATTCGAGATTTCGGTTCAATATCTGTTACAGGATGGCTTTGATATTGGTACCGGTCGGGATCCTTATAGAAACTTTATTTATACCTCGTTTCAGGAGCTGGCCACCAACGTCTCGCATCGAAGAGTGGCCGGTTTAGCGAAACAAGCAGGCGATAAACTACTGGCAAAGATGTGTGGTGTTATTGCTTCGGACGAGGCGCGCCATGCAAAAGCTTATATGTCATTTATTTCCAAAGCAGCTGAGGTTGATGCCAGTGAAGTATTGGTTGCATTTGAAGATATGATGAAAAAGAAAATTGTGATGCCGGCGCATTTCCTAAGAGAGGCGGGGGAGCCACAAGGAGAACTTTTTTCGCATTTTTCCGATGCAGCACAGCGTTTGGGAGTCTACACAGCGATTGATTATGTTGATATTTTAAAAGACCTGTTGAACGAGTGGAAAGTAGATACGATGACCAATTTGAATGAAGCCGGCGAAAAAGCTCGGGATTACCTTATGCGTTTACCCGATCGATTGCTTCGTATTGCCGAACGGATGAAAAATCCGGTGAAACAATACAATTTTAAGTGGATTCATGGCGATAGGTAAATGAAGAGTAAAATATGGGATGGGGATCTAAGAAGTGATACTTTTAGATCCCCTTTTATTTGTTGAAATTGGGCAATCGATTGCGTTTATTTTTGGTATTTATAAACTTTGTTTGTTAATATTAAAACATTAGTTTAGTCGTTCGAATTATATCAAATATTCAGATGAAGAAACTAATCATTTTAACGCATCTATTGTTCTCTGTATTTGCGCTGAATGCGCAAGTGAAACAAGCCAAACATATTATTCTTATCGGATGTGATGGATTTGGAGCATATGCCCTACCGGAAGCAGATATGCCGAATCTTAAAAAGCTCATGGAAACAGGAGCTTGGACATTAAAAGCCAGGTCAGTATTGCCTTCTTCGAGCGCGGTCAATTGGGCTTCTATGTTAATGGGAGCAGGGCCAACATTACATGGCTATACGGAGTGGGGAAGCAAAACACCGGAAATCCCTTCAATTTATACCACACGCTATAAACTATTCCCAAGTATTTTCAGCATCATTCGAGATCAACGGCCTAATGAATATACCGCTGCTGTATATAGCTGGCCGGGAATTGGTTATTTGATTGAAAAGGCTGCCATAAGCAGGGCGTTTCCTGCGAACGACGACGAAGAACTTTGTTTGAAAGAAGCCGTAAAGACAATTACGGAAAACAAGCCCCTATTTACCTTTATTCATTTTGACGAACCGGATCACACGGGACATAATATAGGCCATCGCACACCGGCTTATTACAAAGCGCTTCATAAGGTAGATGAGCGAATAGGAGCTATTGTAACGGCGGTACAGAAAGCTGGTATTGCTGATGAAACGATTATAATAGTTTCTGCAGACCACGGCGGTAAAGATAAGGGACATGGTGGAAAATCATTGGATGAGGTTCAAATACCTTGGATCATTCATGGTGTAGGCGTTAAAAAAGGACACGAGTTATCTAGTCCCATCATAACCTACGACACGGCCTCAACCATAGCCTGGATACTTGGACTGGAGGAGCCTGCTGTTTGGCGTGGGAAAGCCGTCAAGGAAGCATTTGACTAGTAGTCCAACGGGTTTTCGTATATAAATTGGTAGTTTAAATCAGAGATTAATTTTGCGGGAGAAATGACCTTTTTATCAAATGAAACGTTTTCGAACGAACTCGGAGGTGCGAAGCCATATTTCTCCGCCATTTGTAGTGTGATTTCTTTTTTACTTGGATGGAGTGGTGAGACTGCATTAAAGAGTTGGCCTTCGATACGTTGATGATACAAGCATAAAATGATTGCCATGATATCATCTAGGTGGATATAATTTGCAAATTGGTTGCCAACTTCGCATACTTTAGCGCTGAAGTGTTTGCCGGGAATGCGGTTATCGCCAAATATACCGCCTAGGCGCAAAATATTCAGCTTATTAACCCGCATCGCGAGCGTCTGCTCTGTTTGGAACAATTTGGGATCGAGTGATGAATTTGGAATATTTGTCTCATTGATGAGATAAGGTGCACTCGGATAAATACCAACAGAGCTTAAATAAATGATCGATTTTGCTTGGATCTTTTGAAGAAACTTAGCCAGGCGCTCAAATTTCATTAGACAGGTCTGCTGATGCTCACGTTTTTTAGCGGGCACACTTACGAATACAAGATCATAATGTAGACTACTAATAACAGCTACTGTTTCTGAATCAGTTTCGAAATTAAAATCTAGCAGTAGGGGGGAAATACCTTCAGCCTCCAACGCATTTATTTTGTGCTCAGAGGTTGTGGTGGCGGTTACTTCAAAATTTAATGTCAGTAGCTTTTGGGCAAACCGAAATCCAACCCATCCACAACCGATGATGAGCGCTTTCTTTCTTCGGAACATATAACGTATTTGAAACTTTATTAATACCTTGTCGGTAAAAGTAAAAATAAAGGTTCAAAGTAATAATCTTATCGAATCATATCGTTGTCAGTTCTTGTTTTTCTCATTATCCGTTCGGGCGCCTGAATCGGCCGAGCGGGCGCCTGCGTTTGGCAAGCCTTGATGACGTTTTAATACTTTTTGATCTTTGAAAGACTTGTCAGCTGTTGTCGTTCCTACAAATGGGGTCTTTTGCGTGGCTGATTTTTGTCCTGACTTCATGTTAAGCTCCTTTCTTTTGACGTTTAACCTGATTTGTTTTTAAGTAACAGGCAGCCGGTATAATTGTTTATTACAAAGTGAAATATCCGAGAAAGGCCGCCCCGTATTATGAAAAGTTTAGATTGTTGACATTTCCTTTCCAGGATTGAGGTCTGGTAGAAAAACGATTTATTTACACATGAAATAACTACCTTTGCGTTTATTATGGGAACTCTATTAGATTCGGGAATAAAGCCTTACAATCATTATGGCGCATATCTTAAAAAGAAATATGATGATAAGCGCGTTTTTAAAATTATCGTCGACGGTAATTTTACTTGCCCCAACCGTGATGGGAGTAAAGGATTTGGTGGTTGTTCTTATTGCAATGTTGATTCCTTTACCCCGGAAAGCGCCCGAAAGATGCCGACAATTCGCGAGCAGGTAGAACAAGGGATTGAACGAGCCATCAAGGGTTACGGCGCTGAGAAATTTGTCATTTATTTTCAGCCGAATACAAATACCTACGCCCCTGTTCATTATTTGAAAGCCATGTATGATGAAGCTTTGAGTATTGCACCGGAAAATGTAGTAGGATTATCGGTAGGTACGCGGCCGGATTGCATAGATTTTGAGAAGGTTGCATTATTGGAAAGTTATACCGATAGGTTTGATGTGGATTTAGAGATGGGCATGGAATCGATCTATAATGATACATTAAACCGAATCAATCGGGGATGTTCGCATGAAGAGCTCGAAGTGGCACTCAATCTGGTACAAAATAGCCCACTTGATATTTGCGTTCACACCATCTTTGGTTTTCCCTGGGAATCAAAAGAGATGATGCTAAAGTATGCTGACGAAATTAACCGGTTTCCGCAAATCAAATTTGTGAAATTACATCACCTGCACATTGTGGAAGGATCCATTATGGGTGTTCAGTATAAACGCAAACCCTTTCCACTCTTTAGCTTGAAATCTTACACCGATTTTCTCTGTGAATTTATTCCGCTATTGCGTCCTGATATTATTATACAGCGCCTTTTTGGGCTGGCTGATCAAGAGCTGCTTATTGCGCCTAATTGGGGGCTTGGTAAATCAAGTATCCAGACCTACATCGACAAACAGCTGGAAAAAAGGGAGGCGGTACAGGGATCTCGATTCATACCTGTTCAAAACACTGCTAATACGTTTTAAATCGATTTATTCGCATTAATTCAATTGTTTTTAAAATCCAAAAATGTATATTCGTAGCATACTTTCAATGCGTATTGGAAAAAAACTATATTAAACGTACTATTCATGAGTAATATCCAAACCCCTTCCTCCGGCCAGCGCTATGTGGTGCCACTGATTACATTAACGATATTATTTTTTATGTGGGGATTTATAACCTGCATGAATGATATCTTAATACCCTATTTAAAGCAGTTGTTTAGCTTGAGTTTTTTTGAATCCATGCTGGTGCAATTCTGTTTTTTTGGTGCTTATTTTATTGGCTCATTGATTTATTTTGTCGTTTCTTCCAAGTGGGGTGATCCGGTGAACAAAATCGGTTATAAAAAATCTATTATCGCCGGCATTATCTTGTCTGCGGTAGGCTGTGTATTGTTTTGGCCCGCAGCTACTACCTCGTTATATGGATTGTTTTTAACGGCGCTCTTTGTATTGGGTTTGGGTTTTACTATATTACAGATTACCGCGAATGCGTATGTTTCTTTGTTAGGCCCCGAAGATGGTGCTTCTAGCAGACTCAATATGACACAGGCTTTTAATGCGCTGGGGACTACCATTGCCCCTGTATTAGGAGGACATCTTATATTTGAGTTTTTTGCAGATGGTGACTCCATTAGTCCGCAAGCTACTCGTATTCCTTACCTTATTTTCGCTATAATTTTATTATTGGTAGCCGTCTTTATCTCGACCGTTAAGCTGCCTTCTTTTGAGTCAAGTGATGAAGAAAAAGATGTTAAAGGATTAGGTGCATTAAAATTTACACATTTGCGTTTAGGCGTCCTCGGAATTTTTTGTTATGTAGGTGCGGAGGTAGCCATCGGCAGTTTTATCATCAGTTTCCTTGAGCAAGAGCAGATTATGGGCTTTACCGAATCTATAAGTAAAAACTATCTTTCACTTTATTGGGGAGGGGCGATGATTGGCCGATTCTTAGGCGCTATCTATCTTAACCACAATATCGATTTCGGCAAGAAACTTATTTATATGGTAGGAATGGCAACGCTTGTATTTCTGTTAATTTTTAGTTTAGTCGATCTGACCTTTTCGCAAGTAAGCTTCTTCCTCGTATTCATAGTGTTGAATTTGCTTGGTTTTTTAATTGGAAAGGCAGCGCCGGCACGTACTTTAGCTATATTCGCCGGCATTAATGTTTTGTTGCTGATTTCCAGTATTGTAAATACAGGCGCTTATGCGATGTATTCGATTTTAGGAATTGGTATATTCAATTCGATCATGTTCTCTAATATATATACCTTATCAATCGCGGGCCTTGGTAAATATACAAGCCAAGGGTCTTCGCTATTGGTTATGGCTATTTTAGGTGGTGCCATTGTTCCTGTAATTCAAGGCGCATTAGCAGACCAATTAGGTGTTCAACTTTCATTGATTTTACCGGTCGTTTGTTATGTTTACATTTTTGGTTTCGGTATCTACTGTTCAAAAAAGCTTAAGCATGTTGAGCAAACAGGGCCTGTGGCTGGTGGGCATTAACCGATTGAATCGTCTAATAAAGTCGTTGAGTAGGGGAGTAGTTGAGTAGTGAATTAGTAGCAGCAGCGGCACAGGCCTAGTTGAATGGTCATGATCTTAATGTCTGACCATTTAACTACTTAACGTATTACCGACTTTATGATGACGTCCTTATGGCAAGAAGAAACGACGAGTAGTCTTTAACTTCTCAACAACCTGACTATTTAACTACTTAACGTATTACCGACTTAACTTACTAACAAATCGGTTTATTGTTCATCGTTAATTTCTATCCAATGCCCGTCCGGATCCTGAAAATATATCTGATGGATACCATCTACCCTCGTTGTAACTTTGCCTTTGTTTCCGGGCCAGTCGAAATAACTGATTTGATGACTTTCCAGGTTGTGAATAAATTTGTCTATATCATTTGTACTAAAACATAGGTGATCATTCTTTTCTCGTTCCACGCCTCCTTTAGCACCTTGAATAAGATGTAAACTTCCGGCTTGGCCTAAGGTAAACCAAGTATGTAGGCCATCATGGAAGGGTTCAGGAATCTCGGTAAGTTGCAAGACATTTTTATAGAAAGCAGTACTCTTTTGTAGGTTCTCTACGTATACCGCGATATGATTCAACCTTAGCGTGTTCTTTTCTTGGGCTTGCAATATACTTGCCCCAAAAAACAAAAAGCTTGTCAATAGAATTCCAGTAATTTTCATGTTAATTTTCTAAATGCAAGGCCAAAAATTCGTTAGTAAATAGCCTTCAATGTATAGCGAGTCGGACCCCGCTCACTCATCGAAGGTAATTAGCATAAATTCATTTTATTGCCTTGCGGTAATTACATTATAAAGTGGTTTGTCGATCTATCGTTATAACCAGGCGGCAATATAAGGAAATTTATGCAAACTGGTTTCTATGTTTTCGTTCAATCAGATGTTTCGCAAAAAAATAATTACTGTTGTTGTTTTGCTATTTTTTTTAGTAAATTGCCTGCTGAAAGAATTTGATATGAGAGGAGGACAGGCAGATTTGCCCTTACATTATGGGCATGTTCCCAAATGGTTAGCGCAACGGATGAGTCTTTTAGGCGGTGCGATTGTGGAAGCCATTGTAGTGGAATACGGACGAGATATGTTTCTTCGTAAATTGAGTGACCCCTGTTGGTTTCAATCGCTGGGTTGTGTATTAGGGATGGACTGGCACTCTTCCGGCATTACGACTTCCGTTATGGGAGCATTAAAAGCTTCTATAAACAAAAGAGCACATGAGTTAGGCATCTACATCTGTGGTGGGAGAGGCAAACATTCTTTGAAAACGCCCGATGAGCTTCTCCGCATTGCGTCTGCAACGGGTTTGGATGGCAACAAGCTTGTACAGCATAGCAAGCTTGCTGCAAAGGTCGACAATACAGCCATTCAAGACGGCTTTCAGCTGTATTTACATTCTTTTGTACTAAGTATTGATGGAAGCTGGGCAATTGTTCAGCAAGGAATGAATACCGAAACTCGATTGGCTCGGCGTTATCATTGGCATGCTCCGCAGGTTCATTCTTTTATCGAGGAGCCGCATACTTTCATTTATGGAGATAACCAAGGTCAAATATTAAATCTGACCGACCGAAATGCCGCATTGACAAGGGAAGCAATACTGGCGATTACAAAGGAGCGCCCGGGTTATATTCTACAGGAGGCTAGAAAAATTATCATGCCTTCTCATCATGATGTAAGGAAAGAAGATGTAAACCTAAAGCGTCTAGGTACTGTGCTGGCATTGGCTGAGGAGCAAGCCGTGCAGACGATGGAAGAGTTGCTTTTGTTGGAAGGACTCGGGCCCAGAACACTGCAATCGCTCACATTAATCAGTGAAGTTATTCATGGTACAGCTAGTCGTTTTGAAGACCCTGCACGTTTTTCTTTCGCTCATGGTGGTAAAGATGGGCATCCTTTTCCTGTACCGACAAAAATATACGACGAATCCATAGCCATTCTTCAACAGGCATTGGAGAAGGCAAAAATCGGATTCAAAGCGCGTTCAGAAGCCATTAAGAATTTGTCGAAGGTAGCCTTGCAAAAAGAAAAAGACTTTATACCTAACCATCAATTGGATCAGCTAGTAGCTAAAGAGAAGGCTGTTTCTTGGCAATATGACGGACGAACCGTTTATGGAAGAGAACAGAAACCAAAACAAACAAAGATTCAGTTAAGTCTGTTTTAGATACCTATGAATAACAAACAATTGGATTATACCAACATAACCATATCCGAAGCAACTGCCATGCAAAAGGAATTACAGAATTCCTTGGTACATTCACCCTTGGAGCAGGAGATAAAAACGATTGCCGGTGCTGACATATCACTTAACCGCTTCAGTGATATTATTTATGCAGGAATTGTCACGCTTGATTTTAACACGTTAAAGCCTTTAGCTTACTCGTTAGTAAAGAGCAAAACTTCGTTTCCTTATGTTCCCGGTTTTCTGGCCTTTAGGGAGGTTCCTGCTTTAGTGGAGGCTTTTCTTCAAATGACCGTGAAGCCTGATGTCATCATGGTGGACGGTCATGGCATTGCCCATCCTAGAAGATTGGGCATTGCAGCGCATTTAGGCGCTTTAATTAACATTCCCACGCTTGGTTGTGCCAAGAAGAAACTATATGGAAATTTCGAGGAGCCCTCGGCCGTGAAGTATAGCTTTAGTCCACTTAAGCATAAGGAGGAACTGTTGGGGTATGTATTAAGAACCAAAAACTACGTTAAACCGGTGTATATTTCGCCGGGTAACCATCTCAGTATAGAAGACAGCTTGCACATTGCCATGCATTGTATAGGCACTTATCGACTTCCTGAACCAACAAGGAAAGCGCATGAATTTGTCAACTTATTTAGAACGGGTCAATTGAAAGAAGGATTCTTTCAATTGACGACAAATGACACTTTATTTTAAAAGTTATGAAGGCAGTTTAAAGGCCTGTCTGGCAAATAACTTCCAATTTCCACTTTGCTTCTGAAAAACCAGTAATACGCCGATTCTTACGGTGCCGGGTTTACCGCCGTCGTTCGTTTCTCCGCTCAAGATGTGGTGAACGGTAGCCACGTCCCCTGATATATTGATTGTTTGTTCGCTTAAATTAATGCTTAAAAAATCCGATTTTCCTGATGTGAGACTCTCTATAAAAGCCGCCTTATCTTCATGTTTTCCGCTTGAATGCCAATAATTTAGCTTGTCGGCAGCTATCGCGTCGAGCGCCTGCCGGTTACCACTGATCATGGCTAAACGAAGATCTTCTACGGCTTTTAAAAGCTGTTTTTCCTCGGCAGTTTGACCATAGGCCAAGGTACCTGATACAATCATAGTTAAGAATAGGAGAATTTTTGGTCTTAGCATAAGTGCTTGTTTTTTTAACAAACATATGCAATTTTACTTTTTTATTCAACCTAAAATATGGCCATCGCTATTTAGCAAGCCCGGGATGATCCTCTCGAAGTATGTCGGGTCTGACAGCCGAACCTGCGGGATTAGCACCTGTAATGTCATCTTCCAGGTTGTGTCCGGTAATAGCGGAGCGATTGGTTTCTGGCGGATTGCTTTTTTCTTGCCGCTTTTTGTGCGCTTTTTGTTGTTTACTCACCTTTCTTTTATTCAAATTGTCCATATTACAAAGTATTATGCCTGTCTTTACTAGTAACATAATTATATCTCCCCGGTTTGTTCTTTTATCATTATTTCTTCCATTGGCAGAATAGGAAGATAAGCAATGCCTGTTCGTAGAGAAAATTATCCTGTTGGTAGAAAAGACCATAAAAAACGAGAAATTCCTGCAACGTTTCTACATCAAAAGCGTCTTATATACAAAAAGCGTAACAGCTTAGAGGGGTGATAAAGATTATTAAAACGCTTAATATGCCCGGCCGGCAAATATATTTTACCATTAAATAACAGGAATGAAAATCGTTCGGTCATGAACGTTAAAAAATTAAAATCAGTAAAATGAAAACATTATTAATCGTAGCGCTATTGGGTACTTCTGTACTGAGCGCGCAGGCCAGTGCTTTAGTTTTAAGCGATGTATCGCATGTCGGTAAAATCGAAGAAAAAAAGAGTGAAGCAGAAGAACTGAAGCAAAAAGTGGAAGTACAACTTTATAACCTAAATATGCTGAATAAACAATTTAAAATGGCACAGGAAGCCATTAAGAATTCAAAAGGAAGCCATAAAGATATCGATAAAGATTTTGAGTATTTTCACAGTTTATTATTGGAAGATTCAAAAACACAGGATAACGCAAAGGAGATCGATGAATCCGTGCAACGCCTTAAGAAAGAATATGCACGCAAACATAAAAATAGAGCTGCGTATGAACTTAAAGAACAAAAGAGCTTAGCTACGAGCATGCAAAAAGAATTGAATAGCCATATTCGTGAATGCAAATCTTTGAAGGCCAAGTACAAAAAGTACTTAGATGGAAATGTAAGCCCTGAATTGCGAGACCTGGAAACTAAGCTGGAAGAGACGGAAAAGATACTAAAGGAGAGCACCGAAAGTAATATTCAAAATGCGACATACTATGATCGGAAGCTTGAAGATATCAAGAAGGTGTAATGTGTTAAAAACTCAAAAAAGGAAATCACAGCGGCTCCCTTTTTGTAACAATAGCCACCTTTCTACATCTAACTAGAAAAAAGCCATGCTAATAACAACAACACCTAATGTAGAAGGTAAAAAAATAGTAAAATATATCGGCTTGGTAAGTGGCGAAACCATTATAGGTGCTAACTTTTTTAGGGATATATTTGCGGGAATAAGGGATTTTGTAGGAGGCAGATCCAATTCATATGAAAAAGTGTTAAGGGAAGCAAAAGATACCGCAGTTTTTGAAATGCAACAGTACGCCGCATCCATTGGAGCAAACGCAATCGTAGGTGTGGATCTTGACTATGAAACGGTGGGAAACGGAGGAAGTATGCTTATGGTTACTGCGAGCGGAACAGCTGTTGTAATAGAATAAGAAGCAAAGAAATGTTAAAATTTTGTTAAAGTCGCAAGGCTTTTTGTCATCGTGTCCAAAATCGGTTATCTTTGTATCATCATAATTTAGGTTTATAATTGGTTAATGAAAGTCCTTAATCTCCCCGGTTAAGGACTTTTCTTTTTGAATACAATACGGGCCGGAATCGCATCATTCGTTTATGTTTGCTGATTTTTGATATGCTGTAGTAGGATATTCGCCCGATTTTCGACGCTAAGTTTTGGTATAGTAATAAGTTTATAACCGCATGAGGTATAGATACTTCGCATCATGCGATACGTTTCCATTGCTAATGAAAAGCTCTGCTTTCGCTCAGCATCTTGATGATAGATGGCCCGCCAGGGGGGGAGGATAAATACAAAGGCATTATATCGAAAGGAATTAACACTCTGTTCTAAACAAGGAAAGGGATCTAAGTGACATAGTTTAACATAGCCCAGGATATCCGGTATTCCACGATCAAAAATGACGGGTGCTTGTGTTGGTAGATTTTCTCGATAATTTTTCATATCAATTTCCAGCATTTTTTTAGCGAAGTGTAATTTATTCTTCCAAGGCAGTGCATCGCCGTCTATTTTTTTCTGTTCCTGAATGATGCGTCTACCGGATTCGTTTATAGTTAGAAACCCCTCTTTATGTAGCTGCTGTATTAATGACGTTTTGCCCGAACCAGGGCCACCTGTTAAGACAAAGAAGTTCGTCTTGTTATATATTAATGGTTTCATTTAATAGTTTATTGAATTTAACATTATGTTCAGCAGGGATAGCCTTCATAAGCCGATCTTTGCCAAGTACTTTAAAACTAGGGGAGGGATTAATTTGTGCAGGTAAAATTAGGCACGATAGAAGAGATATGGGCTATAATAAAAAAGAGAGGTTAATGAGGTAAAGGTTCACTTATTAAGTCCAACTGGGATGATTATACCAAAGACTCCGCAAGATACAAATTTTTCTATTTTTGTTATGTTTTAGGCGACTGAAAAAGAATATTTACAGGGTGTCCTCGGTGCTTGCTGCGCTATTTAGAATGATTTTAGCGGTTACCAATGCTTGTCCGACATGACGTTGCGCATGCTCTGCTGCGTGAAAAAGCAAACCGATGAGTGTGGTTGGGATTTTTTTTCTTCCAATACCCCTTGTTTCTGTTAGTGAGGCAGGATCTATCTTTCTCAGCTCCTGAATAGCATTTGAAATGCGATTATCAAGTTGCTTCAATAATTGATGGGTATCAATCGATTCTTTTTTTTGCCCTTCGTTTTGGAGGTAAACAAATTGTTCGTCTGATAAGGCCCGCTGTTGCGCGTAAGTGAATATACGATCAATTACTCCCGTAATGTGTTGTAAATGAAAGGCAACAGAAGCGATGTTTGCGGGTCTTTCCCAAAGTTTTTCTCTGGGAAAATCAGCTAGCAAGCTTGTCAATTCTTCCTTTACCTGAAGCAATGCATGTGCTACCGGTTGCAATAAAGGAGGAACACCGTCAATGGGTCCCCGCATCCAAACCTCTAACGTTGATTCCATTTTATGTTATTGTTACTATGTTTGACGTTTTTGGGCACACCTTCTGTGCTTACCTGACAAAAATCGTGTAAAGCTGCCAACGTTCTTTGCCTTCCTATTTCGATAAGATAATCCGCCTTATGGTAATCCCAAACACCTACTACATTCCGAGGTATATGAACGACAATATCCGGTTTATATAGGTCAATGGAAAGTTCTGTAATCTTTCCAAGCATGGTCAATATTGCTTTTTGTGTAATAGTGAGGTAGCCACCGTATTTACTATTAGCCTTTGCCAATGAAAAAGTTGTTTCCTCCGGCGCATTTAGGTTTATGGCTACCACCAGCGCGTCTCCCTGATTAGGAAGATGATTGAGTGGTAATGGATTTATCAAGCCCCCATCTACAAGGATATTGTCCATATGATTAACCGGCGTAAAAACACCTGGGATAGCGATAGAGGCTCTTACGGCGTCAAAGAAGCTCCCTTGTGTAAAGGTTATTTCTTTTTGATGAAGTATATCAGTAGATACAGCAATGAAAGGAATGGGCATGTCTTCAATATACATATCGGGAATAAAGCTCTTAATTTTGTTAAAAACGCGTTCCCCTTTCATGACACCTGAACTACTCCACGTGAAATCCATTAAGTTAAAGACATCCCGTCGCTTTAATGTTTTTAGCCATGAGGTGAAATCGTCCAATCTGCCCATGGCGTATAATCCGCCAATAAGGCTGCCAATAGATGAGCCTGCAATGGATTTTACGGTGAACCCTTGTTCTTCTAATACCTTAATTGCTCCAATTTGAGCTATGCCGCGCGCTCCACCGCTAGATAATACCAATGAGATTGAAGTTTTCATTCAAAGCTAATATATAGATAATGTTTAAAAGACAGGAAGAAATTACATAACTTAATGTATAGAAAAAATATTTACGAGTGGAAATTTT
Source organism: Olivibacter sp. SA151 (assembly GCF_054130995.1). Lineage (NCBI taxonomy): Bacteria > Pseudomonadati > Bacteroidota > Sphingobacteriia > Sphingobacteriales > Sphingobacteriaceae > Olivibacter > Olivibacter sp. SA151. Next base: position 2,731,864 of record NZ_CP096391.1, read on the forward strand.
TGATCGATTGGTAATTTGTTCTATATTGCGGCTAACTGACTAATAACTAACACTAATGACTTATTGGAAGAAATTAATAGACGCTGATAACCAGCGTTTAGCGGGGCTTGATCATTTGCGGGCGCTTGCTATTGTTCTGGTTTTTTTATGTCATTACCGAGCTTATGTCAGACCCGAATGGGTTGACCTCATCGGGAGTTTTGGTTGGACAGGTGTTGACCTTTTTTTTGTGCTGAGTGGTTTTTTGATAGGAAACCAATTAATTCGTCAAATGATATCTCTTGGACGTATAAACTTTCAGGAGTTTTACATTAGCAGAAGTTTTCGGATCTTACCTGTTTATTTCTTCGTTGTCTCGTTATATTTTTTGTTTCCTATGATTCGCGAACGCGAAGGAATCGCTCCTTGGTGGCAGTTTCTCACGTTTACGCAGAATTTTGATTTGGATTTCGGTACGGAAGGTAGCTTTTCGCATGCCTGGTCTTTATGTATCGAAGAGCAGTTCTATTTGGCGCTCCCTTTCTATATAAGTGCTTTTTGGGATGAGACGCGCCCCGGTAAAGCTTTTTGGCTGTTACTGGGATTTTTTTTGCTCAGCGTTTTATCGAGGGCCCTGAACTGGTTTTATTTTGTGGAACCGTTTTATGCAAATAATATAACTGATGGAAGATTTGTAGCTTATAATAAATGGGTGTATTATCCCACTTATAATCGTTTCGACGGTTTGCTGGTAGGAGTGGGGATTGCGGCCTTGGTAAACTTTTTCCCAACATGGATAAAACGAATTGAAAAGCATGCAAATGCCTTATTCATAATAGGTGCATTGTTGATTTCCGTTGCCTATTTACTATTAAAAGAAGATCGGCTCGGTTTTTGGCCTACCGTTCTCGGTTTTCCGTTGATTTCTGTTGCCTTTGGTTTTATGGTGTTAAGCGCCATTTTGCCTGCAAGTTTTTTATATCGGTTTAAATGGCGGACTAGCGCGTTAATCGCTACTTTATCGTATAGTATTTATTTGTGCCACAAGTTTGTTAATCATCTACTTCAGGCTCCTCTTAACGCATTAGATATCCCAATTGATAGCAACTGGCGTGTTGCTGTCTGCGCCTTAATGTGTATACTGATTGCCCTTCTTTTAAATCGGGTTATTGAGTATCCATTTATGAAACTAAAGAGCACGATCCTAAAAAAGCGGCGACAAAGGACCAAGAACCCTTTGTTAGTCACTTAAACGCAGCGTGTATATACCACCAATTAGTTTTTCAGAATGAGCTGTTGGGATTGCATTTTCCATAAATGTGCATAAAGCGAATCCGTGCTTAGTAGTAATTCTTGATGTGTTCCCTGTTCGATGACCTTACCTTTATCGAGGACGATGATTTTGTCGGCACTATAAAGTGTGCTTAGGCGATGTGCTATGACAATAATGGTTTTATTTTCTTTTTTCAGATGTTCGATGGTGTTCAATACAAATTTCTCTGAAGCGGAGTCGAGTGAAGATGTTGCTTCATCAAGGATTAAAATCTCCGGATTTCGATATAAGGCTCGGGCTATAGCGATCCGTTGGCGTTGCCCACCGGAAAGTGACAAACCATTTTCCCCTATAGAGGTGTAGAAGCCTTGGGGTAACGATTCAATAAAATCTATAATTCCGAGCTGAGTGGTAATATCGATGATCCGCTGCATATCGGGGGTATAGTCTCCCAGCGCAATATTACTTACTACATTGCCCGAAAACAAATCAATATGTTGAGGTACAACAGAAATCGTTTGGCGAAGAGAGGTGTTTTTTATGTGCTTTAAATCGTATTTGCCAATGGTAATAGTTCCACTTTGAACGGGATAAAGATTTTGCAAGATGGAAATGAGGGTCGACTTGCCGGATCCACTTTCACCAACGATGGCGGTAAACTTCGCCTTGGGAATTGTTAAGCTTAATTCGTCAAAGACGTTATCTCGTGTTCCATACCTAAAGGATACGTTCTTAATTTGGATGTCGCCTATATTTTCTTTCGTTAATTCGAGGTCACTGCTGTCTTTTTCGCGCTCCAAATCGAGTATTTCAAAAAGACGGTCGGTAGCGATCATGGCATCCTGGACTGTTTTGTTCATGGTGATTAGCGACGTGACGGGCCCTGTAAAATAACCGATGAGCGCATAAAATGAAAGGAGTTCGCCCGGCGTAATTTGGTTGCTCAAGACATACGTGGCTCCTACCCATAAAAGAACAATTGTAATCAGTCTTGAAATCAATTCCGAGGAGGTAGTAGAAAACACCCCATTCAAATTGGAACGGTATCCTGTTTTCAACAACTTTACGAATCTTGTTTCGGTCTTTTCATTGGCGTAGCTTTCGGCGCCGAACTGTTTAATGGTCCGAATAGAATTTAGGCTCTCAACAAGTTGAGATTCGAGTTCAGCAGAATCCTCCATTAATGTTCTTTGGGCCTTTTTATTCAGTTTATTACTTATAAAATAGACTACTAGATACATTGGAATCACGGTAAGTATAAGTAAGCCCAGTTTCCAGTAGTAGGTAAACATCATTAAAAAAGAAAAAGTTACAATGAAAATGTTTACCAAAAAGTTAACGCTTACTTCATTGAGAAATATCCTGATTTTTACAGCGTCATTGATTCTTGAAATAACCTCACCGACTCGCATGGTGTCAAAGAATTTTTGAGGCAATGTTAACAGGTGCTTATAGTAACCAAGTATAAGTTGAGCATCAATAATCTGTCCCATTTTTAGTGTGAAAATGGTTTTTGTGGCACCAATAAATAGTTGAAATCCGAGCAAAACCAGCATCATTGTACTCATGAGATTCAACAGGTTGACATTTCTGTCAACCAAAACAAAATCTACGATTTTCTGTACAAATATGGCCGTAGATAACCCCAAAACAGTATATACGAGGGCTCCCATCAATATTTGGATCAGCGTGCCGGTTTGTGGCTTTACAAGATTCCAGAAACGGTAAGAGGCACTAGCTGTTTTCCTGCCTTTTTCGAATGATTCCGAAGGAATCAATAAGACAAGGGCACCGGTCCATATCTTTTTAAAGTCTTCGTGCGATTTCTTATGAAATTGGCCATCCAGTGGATCCATGACCTCAATACAGTGCTTCGTCACTTTATATATGACAACATAGTGCTGCAGCACTCCCTCCACTACGATATGAGCAATGGCCGGTTTTGGAATTTTAAAAAGGCTTTCAAAGGGTCCCCTAACTCCTTTTGCCTCAAAGCCTAACAATTGGGCCGCTTCTAAGATGCCGAGTACCGTGGTTCCTTTTTTATCCGTCCCTGCCATCTGCCTTACATTCGCTACGGAAATTGCCAATTTATAGTGAGCGGCAACAGATGCAATACAAGCAGCTCCACAGTCGGTTATATCACGTTGTTTTACTCTCTTAGTCATAAACTTCTTTCTAATTTGCGATCTCGTACACAGCACTTTGCTACAGGCTACGATGCCGCCTTTATATTGGGATTTAACCAGTTGTCCACTTTATCATATAGTAATTGAAACAGCGTTCTTTCGGTAACAGAAAATCTTGCCGTAAAACTCATGCCCTTCTTTACGTAGCCTTTATAGCCGTTTTTCAATGTAAGATGATCATTATTCAAAGCGCAACGCACCTTAAAAACCGGTTGTTTGTCGTTCAACATGACGATGTCGTCAGAAATATCAATTACCCGCCCTGTTAACAGCCCCCATTGATTATAATTGAAAGCATCTATTTGAAAGCGAACTTCTTGTTCTTTTTTTATTAAACCAATATCGGAAGGATTTATATAGCAGAAAGCCAGTAGGGTGGTGTCGGGAGAAATTTCAGCTACCTTTTGGTTTGCGAAAACATAAGTTCCCTTCTGCATGCCCACTAAATTTTGCACCGAACCGTCAATAGGGGCCGTTACCACAAACTGTTTTCTTTGTTCATTGATATCAATTTGCTGACTTAATAATTGACGCAGTTCGTTTTGTAATTGATTGACCTCTGTTTGCCACTGAGCCTTATATTTTCTTGAAACCATTGCTAAAGCGGCAGACGCTTGCTTATACTCAAAATCGTATTTGTCATATTCTGCTGAAGATAGCATCTTCTTTTTATATAGCTTACTATAGCGATTAAATGTGTTTTCCGCTTGCTCTTTGGCAATTCGGGCGTTTTCAACTTCTTGTATATATTGTTGCCAGATGGCAAAGTATTGTCCTGATTGAAGATTGGGAGGGCTGAAATCTTCGGCATTAGCCTGCCTCATTAAGGTATGAAGATCTTTAACAAATAAAGAGATTTCTTGTTGCCTTCCCTTTACCAAGAGGTCTTGTTTATTGGACGAGCTTCCGTCGATGATCAACAGTGTGTCGCCTAATGTCATTTTTTGATTGTCTTTTAAATTGAAATATACCAATCTTCCGTTAACAGGAATGCTAACGTCTGTTTTTTCAATTGAAGACTGCAATAGGCCGCTGCCCTTTACGCTTATATTTATTGTTACTAATGGGAGAGAAGCAAATGCCAATATAAATAATAATAAAATGCCGAGATAAATAATCTGTGTTGTTTTTTTGACACGTGCAGTATAAACAATGGATGTATTACTGATTGTTTCTACTGAATAGATAGGCATTGACATAATCCTGAGACTTGGTTGTTGATTGCTCGCTTACCGATCATCCCAAATTGCGCCAAAACATAAATGAGTTGCGGAGCTTTGGGCTGCCGATAATATTTGCCGGACTGGTTAAACATTAACAGTCGCCTTCGTTAAAGGCTACCGTTAATGTTGTTATTAGAACTGTAATCTATAGAGAGAAAATAGTCTGAAGAAGGGTTGTTGCAGTTTTGCCTACATACTCAAAAGTATCTTTAAGGATTGTACGAGTACCGCCTACAACAATACCTAATAAGTCATTAACAGGACCTCCTCCTTCTACAGTTCTTAATTCAGAAGCGTTCATTTCTTCAACACCAAAGTTGTTCAAATTTAAATTTTTCATAACAAAGAGATTTTTGCTTATTGTCCTTACTCTTTTAAGGCCTTTCAGGATACGCCTATGCTGGCCAGCATGTAACAAATATATATAATTAATAAGCTAATAGGAGCTGCGGTTGGAAGGGTGGCCCGTTTAGGATTATTAAGTTGTCAGTGCTAAAACACGTAGTTTTCTTGCTGAAATATAATGCGTTAGCCGTTTTTTTTATCTGAAGGTTGTTGATTAAATGATCCTTGCCTTTTTGTTCAGTTTTTTTTAAGCATGAACTTGCGCCTGTTGTATAAAATGATTTCATAGTTAACAGTTGCCGCTAAAGGAGGAAAGGGTTGAGGCGGACGTGCCGCCATGTTATAAGCCTAACAGTTATCCTTTTGGGGATAACTGTTAGTGGCTTTTTAAACACTTTGTCTTATAATGAAGAAAGTGTTTGGAAAATAGTCACCAATGTTTTGTTTACGAATTTGAATGTATCGTTAAGGACTGTGCCAACACCGCCTACAAGAATATTCAATAAATCGTTAACAGGACCGCCACCTTCTACGGTTCTTAATTCGGTAGCGTTCATTTCTTCTACGCCTAGGTTGTTTAAATCTAATTTTTTCATAACAAAGAGATTTTTGTCGTTGTCCTTACTCTATCACGGCTTTTCAGGATACGCCTGCGCTGGCCAGCACGTAACAAATATATATAATTAAGTAAATTAGGGCTTCACCGAAGCAATGAAAGCAGAACAACGCTTAATCCTTATTCACTCATGAAAAAAGTGGATTTTTACTTAATTGAAGGCATTTTTAATCTGTTTTTTTAAAAAATCTATGTCTTATTAAGTGTTTGGTCTTTTTGTTCATTTTTTATAATGTGATTTATCGGCTTTTAACGGAGTAACAGCAGTCGTTTTGATTTAGTTACAAAAGAAGAACAAACAACTTCGGGAAACAGTATGTAAAGAGGCAGGAAGAAAATACTAGAGAAAATTAAGCTTCTCTATACCAACTTTAGAAAAATACTATTTAAAATTGCCATTTTTAAAGATCAAAAAATACAAGGAAACATGAAGGTAAGAAAATACTCGGGGGAATTAGTTGATTTTGATTTACAGCGATTGAAAGGTTCGTTGACAAAATCCGGGGCTTCGAATGAGACCGTTGAACTCGTTTGGGAAAAGATGAACAAAACGATATTTGATGGTATGTCTACTAAACAGTTATATCGGTTAGCTTTTCAACTATTAAAGCAGCAGCGAAATTCGTTAGCTGCTCGTTACAGCCTTAAGAAGGCACTTCGTGACCTAGGGCCCACAGGCTATCTTTTTGAAAAATGGGTGGCAAGATTATTTGAACATACAAATCATCACACGTTGACGAGTCTCATACTTGAAGGAAATGCGGTAAGTCATGAAGTTGATGTAATTGCCCAAAAAGATAATGATTTATTATTGATCGAATGTAAATTCAGAAATACGGTTGATGCGAAGGTTAGCGTTACAAACCCCATGTATTTTCTCTCACGATTTGTTGATCTCAGCGATAAAGAATTCAACTTCTTTGATCGCCCCATTAAATTTACACAAGCCTGGCTTGTTACGAATGCGTATTTAACGAAAGATGCAATCGAATTCGCAAATTATTATAAGCTGAATTTGCTCTCCTGGGATTATCCCAATGGTTTGAGCATAAAAAACCGAGTTGATAGCGCCGGCCTATATCCCTTAACTTGCCTGACTTCCATTAATACACAGGAGAAAGATAAGTTGCTTTCTTTAAATTATATGCTTGTGAAAGACATTCTGGATGAGCCTCGAATACTTGAACATTTAAATACCACCACCTATCGCAGAAAGAAAATTTACCAGGAAGCTAATGAGCTTGTATACGGTTTTCCCGTGAATCCGGAATAAATGAGGACAAAGGCTAGCTTGCTTTTGCGTTTTAAAAAATATTCGGTATCTTGCAATGAAGATAGATAATTCTTTAAATTAAGTGCCGTTAATGTTTGAAATTCTTGTTGTTAAGGTGTTCATTGGAGCGATTAACTAAGACGTTTCATTTATTTCAGTTTACCTTTTCATCCTTCTTCATAAAATCGAGAACTATGGAAATAGGAGTGATTAAGTGGTTCAATAATTCGAAAGGTTTCGGTGTAGCAGATACAGTGAGCGGTCAAGTATTCGTTCATATTAAGAGTTTTAAGTTGAAACCGACCAATTTATCTTCAAGAGATGCCATTCTGTTTAAAAGACGTGTCGATCCAAAGAGCCACAACGCGGTAGCAATCCATTCACGTTTAGTTGGTGATGTGCACGACTGGGAATTGATCGCTTCGCTGGCGTTAAAGGGGAGTAATGCAACTAAAGAACTAAGCGAACGATCGACTATGCCAAAAAGCAATCACCTGTCACTTGCTGAATTGGCTGCTTATCAATACCTCAATGGGAAATCACGCGAGCAAATTTTTCAAGAGGTTACCACATACTTTACAAGCAAGTTACCGGACGATAAATTTTTGTTTTATGGGGAGTTTCTTGAAAAAGTATTTACAAGAAGTATGGGATTGGAAAAGAGAAATGAGCTACTGACGCGAATTTTTAATTTCTTCGGAGAAAACGTCAACGCACGTAAGCTTTTTCTTGTGTGGAAGTCTACGAAATTTCGGTATATCGGACACGTTGAGGCTGACGATTTCGAAATTCCTGAAGATATTCTTGTACTTTTTGCTGATGAATTAAGCGTTTCTGAACTGATGCGCATCCATACCTATAGCTACGGGAATATATTTTGCAATGAATTGATCGCCAAAAAGCTTGAAGATACCAACGATCTTAGTACCGAAGAAATCAAAAAGTTGGAAATGATCAGCCATGTTAAATTTTTTAAAGAATAGGTCTCATCCTAAACTACCTACATCTTATACTATGGTGCGCATTCTGCGTAATCTCTAAAAGACGTAAGCCATAATAGCTGTTATGGAATCGATTCGTTTTTGGCATCTAATATAAAAGTTATTACTAATCAATTGCGTCATGGCGGAATTAATACGCGGTAAGATGCAACCAAGGGTTGACCTTACACCAATGGTGGATTTAGCCTTCTTGCTAATAACCTTCTTTATGTTAACAACGAGCTTGGCCAAACCGAAGATGATGGACATTGCACTGCCGGATAAAGTAGATTTAGGGAAGGCCACCGGTTTTTCTGACAAACGCACGATGACGATATTGCTTGGTGCCAATCATCAAGCGGCATGGTATTGGGGGCTTCAGAAAACTCCGATCGAAGGCCCAAAAGTAACTGATTTTGGAAGGAATGGAATAAGAGCGGAGCTAAAAGATAAGATGACAAAGATAAAGAGTCAGCAAGTCGGCTCCACCAAGCCTTTAATGGTTATTATTCGCCCAAGCAACCTGTCGAGTTATAGCGATCTGGTGAATATACTCGATGAAATGAAAATTAATGGGATTACGCAATATGCTATTGGCGATATTAGCAGGGAGGAAGTTCAACTTCTCATAAAGTTGGGACTTTACCGAGGAATTTGATGAAGTAGCAAAAAAAAATAAAAAAAAATTAAAAGGATATAATAATCTCGATATCGTACCGTTATTTTATCAATAGGTTTAGGTTGATAAAAACGTATGTTTTTACCCGGTATCCCAAATACCGGGTTTTTTGTTTACCCGCTACCCGCGATATTTATCGTGCAGCCCAACTCCCTTAATAATCATCGGAATGATTTTTTCCAAACGACTTTTTTTAGTCGTTTCTTGTTTGGCTGATTCAATGTATTCCGTGAATTCCCGTTGCTGAGTCTTTTTCAGTTGATCAAAACACTCCTTTAGCTCGGGATTTTTGTCAAAAACGGAGTTCAGTTCTTGAGGCACTATAATTGGTTTGTTTCTATCCGCTTTGATTGCAATTCCCTTTTCCTGATTGCTCATCGCTTCCAGCACGTAAGTTCGTATAATGCCTAAATTGGCCTCTTCGAGCGTTGTGAAACGCATTTGGCGTAACGCTTTTGTAGTGCCGTTTTGAGCATTAATGAGTAAATGGTGCGGATCCTTCAAAAAGACGCCCTGATAGAACCAGATACCAAAATAAGATTTAAATCCCGCTAAGCCTACTATGTTCTTGCCATTATGCGTATAAACGGGGCCGCCCCATTTGAGTTCTTCTTTTAGACCCGTAGATACTATGAGCTTTCTTAATTCGTAGAGCTCGTCGCGCCATTGTTGCTGAGCCCTATAGAAATCGTCTGAACTTTTAAAACTTTCCATATTCAAATAATGAAGTAGTTCGAAGATACGACTATTTGTGAAAGCGGAATAGCGACAATATGAAATACAAGTTGGCGCTATAACCGGTGATTGCGTACTTTTTTAAATAAATGATTAAATTTTGTTTTTAAATTGTTATACTCCTCCTTACTTTTGGCCTAAATTTAGATCGCATAAAATGGTTAAGAAAGATAAAGATATTTCAACGGAAGAAAAAATAAAAGAAGCTGCAAGAATTGTTTTTACAAGAAAAGGGTTTGCAGCTACTCGTACAAGGGATATTGCAGATGAAGCTGGCTTGAATCTAGCTTTATTAAATTACTATTTTAGGAGTAAAGAGAAATTGTTCCACATCATTATGGAAGAGAAGTTTGAACAATTTTTTGGGATGATTGTAAGGCTTCTCAACGATGAAGACAGTTCATTGGAGCAAAAGGTGCAGGCAGTTGCGAATGATTATATTGATATGCTTCTACACAATCCGGATCTACCTATATTTGTATTGAGCGAGATAAAAAACAATCCCAAGTTGTTTAGTAGCCGAATATCAGGGAAGCTGATGACTTCTAAATTTTATGAACAATTAAACGAGCTCCGTCCTGATATTAACGTGTTTCACTTAATCTTGAATTTATTGAGCATGATCATTTTTCCTATACTTGCTCAACCCGTTATTACACAAACAGACGCATTTAGAAGCGGCGAGTTCAAAAAATTTATTCTAGAACGGAAAAAAATGATCCCGTTATGGTTCAATAGCATTTTGCGTACGGAAATATAAACACTGTCAATCAATTGGCAAAGGAACTTTTTTGATCTTTATTTTTAATCAAATGATTAGAAATATTTTTTAAATAAAAAAATACCTCTACCTTTGCCGTGATTGAAGAATGTTAGTTGGAGAACAAATTTTTTTGGTTTGAAACTAATCAAATGATTAAAAAGTACGACCAATGTTATTACTTGAAGTATTTAGAATAATGACAATTAGAAAATCTTTTGTCACTATTAGCAGACGAAGATTAGAAAAAACAACAAGCAATGAGAAGTAAGGCACTATGGATAGGGCTGATATTAATCGTATTCAGTCCAGAGCTTTATGGACAATTAAGTCTCACTTTAGATGATTGTCAAAATCAGGCACAAGTTAATTACCCGCTTATTAAGAAGCGCGACTTAGTGCAAAGAAGTAAAGCGTACGCCATTGAAAAGGCGGCAAAGGGTTATTTGCCTCAGTTTATTATTAATGCACAAGCAACGTATCAGTCGGCCGTTACTGAAATTCCTATTCAAATACAGGGTATTGAAATCCCGCAGTTGACCAAAGATCAGTATAAGTTCTATGGCGAGCTAAATCAAACGATTTATGACGGGGGAAACATTAAGCAAAAGATTGAGCTACATCGGTCTACATCGGCGATTGAAGAGCAAAGTCTTTCAGTAGCGCTTTATCAACTAAAGGACCGGATAAACCAGCTTTTTTTCAGCATCTTAATGATAGAAGAGCAATTAAACCAGAATCAACTGTTAATGAAGGATATCCAGCTAGGGCTGGATAAAGTCGAAGCGGCAGTTACCAATGGGACTGCCCTGGAGGCGGATCTTAACGTTTTGAAGGCCGAATTGTTAAAAGCAGCGCAGCACGCGGTTGATTTGAAGGCGAATCGAACGGCCTATTTGGAGGTGCTCGGTTTATTTCTTAATAAAACTTTAGATGCCAGTACAAAACTGATTAAGCCGGAATTACCTATACTACCGAAGACGATTCAACGACCGGAACTTGCTTTGTATGATGATCAACTTACGAATATTGCGGTACAGGAAGAATTGATTAATGTGAGAAATAGGCCTCGACTTGATTTCTTTTTTCAGGGTGGTTACGGCAGGCGGGCTCTTAATATTCTAAAACCTCGTTTTGATGCTTATTACATCGGTGGCTTGCGCTTAAGTTGGAATTTAGGGGGGCTGTACACCCAAAAAAAGGAAAAAGCAATTTTGGAAATTAATCGATTGGCAATAGGAGTCGAAAAAGAAACATTTCTATTCAATACACATTCGCAAGCCAAGCGGGAATCAGTAACAATACGACGCTACCAAGATTTATTGCAATCCGACAACGAGATTATCGCATTGCGCGAAAAAGTAAAAAAAACCGCGGTTACTCAATTAGAACATGGTGTAATCACCACAAATGACTATTTGCGGGAAGTAAATGCAGAGGATCAGGCTAGATTAAATAAAATCATACACGAGATTCAATTGCTTGCTTCACAATACGATTATTTATACATAACAGGAGATACCTATTGATATACCAAAGAAGAAAAATGAAAACAGTTATATTATACACGAATTTGCTGGCTTTTTCTATCGTATCTTGTAAAACGAACGATATAAATTACGACGCATCGGGTGCTTTTGAAACCGTAGAGACCATCGTACCTGCGGAAGCAAACGGCATTATAAGGGAGCTTTTATTGGAAGAAGGGCAAACTATTCCAGCAGGGAAAGTAATTGGTTATATTGATACGCTTCAGCTGTTTCTCAAGAAGAAGCAATTAGAAGCACAAGCAGGTGCCATACTGAGTAAACGTCCTAATATCGCCACAGAGATTGCAGCTTTACAGGAAGAGCTTCGGTATGCTAAAAACGAGCAAGAACGGTTGACCAACCTGGTTAAGGCTGATGCGGCAACCCCAAAGGAATTGGATGCGGCAACCGCACAGGTAAATATCATTCGTAAACGTATTGAAGGTCAACAATCATCATTAGGTATTGCATCGGTCAGTTTGCAAGAAGAGACAGCTCCGTTGCATGCACAGATTGAACAGTTGGATGACCAACTTCGGAAAAGCAAGATTGTCAATCCCGTTACAGGAACCGTTCTCGCTAAATATGTAGAGGCGAATGAAATGGCAACCATTGGAAAACCCCTATATCGTATAGCTAACACCAAAAAAATGATCCTGCGTGCTTATATTACCGGTGAAAAATTTGCGGATGTTAAAATAGGACAGCGCGTTCGGGTGCAGGTTGATAAAGGTAAGGCTGCATTCAAGGATTATCCCGGCGTGGTTGAGTGGATAAGTGATCAGGCGGAGTTTACACCAAAGACCATCCAAACAAAGGATGAAAGAGCTAATTTGGTATATGCAATGAAGGTTAAGGTGGAAAATGATGGATATTTAAAAATCGGGATGTACGGACAAGTGATTTTAGCAACGCAGAAAAATGGAAAAAGGTAGAATGGAAGCAGTAAAACTCCACCATATTTTCAAAAGCTATGATAAGGGAAGAGTTGTAGCTGTGAATGATGTATCCTTTTCTGTTGACGAAGGTGAATTGTTTGGATTGATTGGCCCGGATGGCGCGGGCAAAACGTCCGTATTCCGTATACTAACTACGCTTCTACTTGCTGATCAGGGAATGGCAAGTGTTGTCGGTCTCGACGTAATAAAAGACTATAAGGCGATTCGTAATCTGGTTGGATATATGCCTGGGAAATTTTCACTGTATCAAGACTTAACTGTACTCGAGAACCTCCGTTTTTTTGCTACGGTATTCGGCACTAATATCCAACAGAATTATGACCTCATAAAAGATATTTACGAGCAAATAAAACCGTTTAACCACCGGCGGGCCGGAAAGCTATCAGGCGGGATGAAACAAAAGTTAGCCTTATGTTGCGCACTGATCCATAAGCCCAAGGTTCTTTTACTAGATGAGCCAACCACAGGGGTGGACGTCGTTTCGCGACGCGAATTTTGGGATATGCTAAAAGCACTCAAACAACAGGGTATAACCATATTAGTCTCCACCCCTTATATGGATGAAGCTATTCTTTGCGACCGGATTGCATTAATCCAGCAAGGGAAAATTTTAAGCGTCGATCCACCTGCAGATATAATCAAGCGATATCCAACAAAATTATATGCCGCTAAATCAGCCGATATTTATCGACTTTTAAAAGATTATAGACAAAACGAAGCGATAGAAAGCAGCTACGCTTTTGGTGAATACATCCATGTTACATTACGATATCCCGAAAGAGATGGATTATCTACGTTGCAAGATTTAACCACAAACTTGGGGCACAGGGACATCATTGTAAAAGAGATTAAGCCAGGGATAGAAGATAGCTTTATTCGTTTAATGGAACGAATAGAATTTACGGGCCGTGTAGAATAAAGACGATGGAAAATGTAATAATGTGCCGCAATTTAACCAAACGATTTGGCGGTTTTGTGGCAGTTGACGGTATTTCCTTTGACGTTGCTAAAGGAGAAATTTTTGGATTTTTGGGAGCAAATGGCGCCGGCAAAACCACTGCGATGCGCATGCTCTGTGGTTTATCTTTTCCCTCATCCGGTGAAGCAGAGGTAGCAGGTTATGATGTTTATAAGCAACAGGAAAAAATAAAAAAGCATATCGGCTATATGAGCCAAAAGTTTTCTTTATATGAGAACCTGTCGGTTTCGGAGAATATCGAATTTTTTGGTGGCGTTTACGGTGTAAACAAAAAAGAGATCAATAAAAGAGGACAGGAACTGATACGAGCTTTGGGCTTGACGCAAGAAGCGAATAAAATGGTCGGCGAGTTGCCCCTTGGATGGAAACAGAAATTGGCGTTCTCGGTTGCCATTTTTCATCAACCAAAGATCGTCTTTTTGGATGAACCTACCGGAGGTGTAGATCCGGTAACCCGCCGACAGTTCTGGGATATGATTTACAGTGCGGCAAATGCCGGAATTACTGTTTTCGTCACGACTCATTATATGGATGAGGCAGAATATTGTAATAGAGTGTCTATCATGGTGGACGGCAAGGTAGTAGCACTTGATTCACCGACTAACCTGAAATTAGCCTATAACGCTAACTCAATGGACGAAGTCTTTTATCAATTGGCAAGAGGAGCCAAACGAAACGACAATTAACTCAGTATGGTCAAAGGTTTCGATCTCATCAAAATCATGAAAAATGAAGCAGCTGTTAGTTTTTATTAGGAAAGAATTTTACCACGTCTTTAGAGATCGCCGGACCCTGTTGATCATGTTCGGCTTACCCATTGTACAGATCATTTTATTTGGGTTCGCTCTATCGAGTGAGGTGAAGAATATTCGGATGATAGTGGCTGATTATGCGAAAGATTTTCAAAGCCAAAGATTAATTGAAAAAATTAAGACATCAGATTACTTCGTTGTCGAGCAGGCAAATGTTCATTATACACAGATTGAGGATGCGTTTAAAAAAGGAGACATAAAGGCCGCTCTTATTATTCCGTCTAATTTTAGCAGCGATCAACTGCATCTTGGCCAGTCACCGGTACAGCTTATTACCGACGGTTCTGATCCTAATATTTCGAAAACCGTGACAAATTATTTGACGTCAATTTTTATGGATTTTGGGCGTGAATTTAACACACCATCGATCAATCCGTTGTTTTTACAAATACAACCGGAATTGAGAATGCTTTACAATGAAGAGGGGAATGGTTCCCTGAATTTTATTCCAGGGGTTATGGCGTTAATTTTGATGATTGTATGCACTGCTTTAACATCTGTTTCAGTTGTTAAAGAAAAGGAGATGGGAACCATGGAAATACTACTCGTATCTCCCTTTAAGCCCGTTTTCGTACTTATTGCAAAGGCAATTCCTTATTTATTGCTTTCGCTTGCAAATTTTACGTTGATTTTGTTGTTAACCGCCTTTGCTCTTGATGTCGAAATTCGAGGAAGCATCTTGTTGCTCTATTTTGAGAGTACGTTATTTATTGTTACTTGTCTTTCTTTAGGGTTACTAATATCAAATATAACCAATTCGCAGCAAACAGCTCTGTTAATATCGCTTATGGGAATGATGTTGCCAACCTTGATTTTCACCGGTTTTATTATGCCATTGGAAAATATGCCTGGCTTTTTTCAAGTGCTCTCTCATATTGTTCCGTCCAGATGGTATTATCTTGCAGTTAAATCGGTTATGTTAAAGGGCTTGGGTTTGACCTATGTTTGGAAGGAGACACTGGTTCTGACTTTGATGACAATTATACTGCTCAGTTTAGCCTTGAGACGTTTTAAAGTAAGACTTTAATAGTTTTCTAAACAATACGGCGCTAAAGATGAAAATTTTAAGATTTATATTGCAAAAGGAGTTTCGTCAAATATTTCGGGATAAGTCTATCTTGGCTATGATGTTCGCTATGCCGATCGTTCAATTGGTTGTTTTACCGCTAGCCATGGACTTTGATGTAAAGCACATTAATCTTTCTGTTGTTGATATGGACAACAGTTCTTTTTCACAGCGCTTAATTCACAAAATTTACGCTTCAGGGTATTTCATTCCTATTAGTTCTAACACCAGTTATAACGGTGCCATTCATCATATTGAAAAAGAAGAAGTGGACATAATTTTGGAAATCCCGCTAAATTTTGAACGAAATCTGATAAGAGAGGGGAAGCAGCGGGTAGGAGTTTATGCTGACGCTATTAACGGGACAAAATCAGGCATTGGTACAGCCTACTTGAATCGGATTATTTCAGATTTCAGTTCAGAATTGGAATGGAACGCGGAATCGAGGCCAAGGGGAAGTATCGAAATTCTACAAAGAAGCTGGTATAATCCCTTGGAGGCCTATAAATTTAATGTTGTTCCAGCGGTGTTGGTATTGCTGCTAACATTAATAGGTGGTTTTATGACTGCATTAAATATTGTAAAGGAAAAAGAAATTGGTACGATTGAGCAAATCAATGTAAGCCCGATTAAAAAGTGGCAGTTTATATTAGGTAAAATGATCCCGTTCTGGGTAATAGGGATTATTATTTTTACCTTGGGATTGATGATTTGTTTTTTTGTTTATGGAATTGCATTACAAGGAAGTTTGTGGCTTTTATACTTATTTGCGGCCGTTTATTTGGTGGCCGTGTTGGGTTTCGGCTTGCTTATTTCTACCTATAGCGATAATCAGGTGCAAGCCATGTTTATAGCCTTCTTTTTTATGATGATCTTTATGCTCATGAGCGGCTTTTTTACGTCTACCGATAGCATGCCGCGGTGGGCTCGAACCTTATCTGATCTAACGCCGGTAACTCACTTCGTAAAAGTAGTAAGAATGATTATCTTAAAAGGCAGCGACTTTAGTGACGTACAATTGGAATTTTTATATTTAATTGTTTTTGCAATCATATTAAACGTCTGGGCCATTTGGAATTATCGGAAAACGAGCTAATCGTTCGAATTACCAGCTTGTTTAATTCGTTGATGCGTCCATTCGTTGTCTTGTTTTACGTTTGCGCCACCAACGTCGAGCAAAAAACATGGCTATTACCATCAGCAATAAAAATGGCCAAATATTAATGAGGCCTACCGTAAACCATACGAAGTTTTGCCAACCGTTGGAAAGTCCCTGTTTGAACTTTTGACCAAAAGCAATTTGCTTAGGAACAGCTTTATAATAAGTAATCGACAAGGTAGAATAAGTCGATTGATTCGCCAGATATCGTAAACGCCCTTCAACCGATTCGATTTCGGCCCGAACTTCTGCTAATTGCTTTTCGATTTCGAGAATTTCAGTAACCTTAGCTGCACGTTGGAGTAATGTGCGATAGCGTTGTTCCAGCTCTTTTTTTGTTTTTAACCTAGCCTGTATATCAACAAATTCCTCGGTAACATCTTTTACTTGTATGTTTTTTGTTTCAAAATGATTGACGCCTTTAGCCACATCTCCAATAAAGGCGTCAAATTGCTTAGCATTTACGCGAACAACGATGGTTCTGTTGAGGCTTTCCGAATAATTATTCTCGGTTTCTGATGCTATATAAGCATTATATTTTTTTATTGCTTGTCCAATTAGTTTGGCCGTTTCCGATAAATCGTTTGTTTCAAAAGAGATAGTTCCTTCTTTAATTAGCCTTCGTTCTAATGGTATAGTTTGTATAGGTTCCGGTTCATTAAGTGCAATCGCTTCCGCTGTAGCTGCGCTGCCAATGGCATGCTGTTGATCTATCCCGTTATGGCAAGCAAATAGCAGGAATGAAAAAATTATTAGAAGAGGATGCGCTAGGTGATCGATAACCTGGGTTTTCTTTTTCATCTACAAATAATTAGCTCGTTTATCTTTATTCTTTTGCACGTATGAACCGCATCACAACTTTCAGTCCATCATGATATGGACTTTGATTTTTTCATAAGATGTTTTCTTCAATCAAATTCCATAACCTTTCATTCCTTTTTTCTGCCAAAGGTAACCTATACGCAGGCTTGTTTCTGTTTTAAAAGGAATAACCAACCGTAAACGCCCAAGCTCTGTTCCGTTGCTCATACCGCGAGCTGGTTGATAAGTCGGCCAATCCCAGTAAGTAACCTGCAGAAAGATTATATCCTTTTTTTAACTGGTAACCAAAATGGAGATTCACGCCGTAATCAAACCTTTTCTGGCTTCCTGAATCGCCGAATGTGAAATCTTCCCGATTCCCCGTATAGTTTGAAGCAAAGCTGTTTGATCCCATAAGTCCAAATCCCCCGTATGGCCCCATGCTTAAAAAGAAATAGCTGCTATCCTTCAATGGAAGCTTTCCTACAAAATTAACAGGAAGCTGAAGCCAGAAGGTGTGCTGTTTGACTGGTGTATTGCCAAACTCAGAATAATCTAGCTGTGAACCGAGTTGTTGGAAGGAGATACCGGACTGGATGGCAAAGTAACGAGCTGTTGATGCTTCGACTAAACCGGTAACGGTAAAACCCACCTTTTTGGACGCTACACGAGAAGTATTATTGTTTATATTGGACAATGCGTAATAAGGCAAATTGCCTCCCAGTCTTACACTACATCGAATATTCCATTGTTGGGCTGATAAAGATTTATCCATCAAGCCGAGTAAAATACAAATAAAAATAGTTTTTTTCATATTGCTAATTTTAAATCAAAACTAGCTAATGAAGTGTTAAGAAGTTTTAAGGTTTGGTTCAGTTAACCTTAAAAAATGTTAAAAGATTAGGTGTCGCGAAGGCATGCCTTGTTGAAATACCTATTAGCTAGAAATATGCTTGCGGTACAACTTGTCCTTAAGCTGTTGGAGGGCATTCAGTTTATTGATTTTTACATCTTTTAAGATAAGCTCCTTTTTATAGGCCGGAATGTGGTGGCCGTGCTTATCCGACCATAAACCAATTTCAATAATCATAGGAACCAAATCGATCGCTTTTTCGGTTAAGCTATATACTATTTTCTGTTTATGATCGGGTGCCTTTTTCTTTTTTATGAACCCGTTTTTTTCGAGCATGAGCAATCTGTTTGCTAAAATGTTGGTTGATATCTTTTCCTCAGAAAGTAAAAATTCCTGATAGTATCGCTTATCAAAGAATACCATGTCCCGGATAATCAATAAAGACCACTTGTCACCAAATAGCTCAAGAGCGTAGTTTAAAGGGCAATCAGATCTCATATTTACATGGAAATTTATACACTTGCAAATATAAGGCGGTTTGCTTTATATTTGCAAGTGCTTGTTAAATGCAAGTAGTTGTTGTGAGGCCGTTGCTTCACCTAAATTTAAAATCATGAATCGAATCGTTATAACCGGGCTTGGAGCCTTAACGCCAATTGGCGAAAATGTTGAGACTTTTTGGCAGAACTTGATAAAAGGTGTTTCGGGTGCCACGAGAATCACAAAATTTAACGCCAATAAATTTCGAACACAAATTGCTTGCGAGCTTAAAGATTATGATCCTTCCCGATGGCTTGATAGAGGTGAGATCAAGCGTACAGACCCCTTTACACAATATGCACTTATAGCCGCTGATCAGGCGATTAGTGATGCACAATTAAACTTCGCGGACATGGATCCCTACGATATAGGTGTCATATGGGGGTCTGGGCAAGGGGGGATGCTTACTTTTGAGGAGCAGGTAAAGGAATATGTGTCTGAAAACTTTACACCGCGGTTTAGTCCGTTTTTTGTTCCGAAGCTAATCGCTAACATGGCTTCGGGATTGATTTCTATAAGACATGGGCTGAAAGGGATCAATTATACGACGGTGTCGGCATGCGCAACATCCAATACGGCTATTATGGATGCTTTTAATTATATAAGATGGGGGAAGGCAAAAGTGATGATTACCGGAGGTTCAGAAGCGCCTATTACGGAAGCGTCAATAGGTGGGTTTTGTGCAATGAAGGCAATGACTACGCTAAATGGAGAACCCACGTTAGCTTGCCGGCCTTTTGACCAAGGTCGCGATGGATTCTTGATGGGTGAAGGAGCGGGGGCTTTGGTATTAGAAGAATATGAGCACGCGCGTGCACGAGGAGCTAAAATTTATGCCGAGATAGTTGGTGCAGCGATGACGGCAGACGCTTATCACATGACCGCCACCCATCCTGAAGGCGAAGGAGCTTATATGGCAATGAAGCTAGCCCTAAAGGATGCCAATATTGAAGCTCAAGAAGTAGATTATCTGAATGCGCACGCGACTTCTACCCCTGTTGGCGATATGAGTGAACTAAAGGCAATCCATAAACTATTCGAGAGCAGTTTTGATCGTTTGCATGTGAGCGCAACGAAGTCTATGACCGGTCATTTGTTAGGTGCTGCGGGTGCCATTGAAGCCATTGCCTGTGTTCTATCAATTCGTGATTCGATTATACCTCCCACAATTAATTTAACCAATCCGGACGAAGCAATACCTGAAGGTCTTCAACTTGTAAAATTAAATGCACTAAAACATGATGTTAAAGTAGCAATGAGTAACACTTTTGGTTTCGGGGGCCATAACGGCATCGCTGTTTTTAAGAAATTAAGTTAGCGATTAAAAAATGTAGTGTATTAATAGTATGTGCAATGTGTTAACTTTGCATTACTAATATAATAGATATGCTAAATTTGGAATGGTTTCGCACTTTTAAGGCTATTTATGAAACCGGAACACTTACCGGTGCTGCGCAGATGTTATTTATATCACAACCAGGGGTGAGCTTACATTTAAATTCGCTGGAGACTTATACCGGTTATAAGCTGTTTGATCGCTCTGCAAAGCGGATGGTCCCCACGGAACGAGGCAAGGTATTATATAACTTCATTCTTGAACCCTTAACGAAATTAGAAACTTCTGAACAGCTTTTTCACCGAAGTTCTAAAATCGATCGCGCAACCGTGAGTATCGGTATGTGCTTTGAAACTTTTCAATTTACGCTGGAAAGACATATATCATCCCTGCCATTTAATGTAATTATTAAATTTGGGGAGTATCCGCAGATGATTCACGATTTAGATAAAGGTTTATTAGATCTGATTATTACGCCTCAGAAAGGTCTGGAAAAAAACCTGGAATTTAGCCCATTTTCTAAAGAACGGATCGTCTTGGTAGCCGGTGCGGAAACAGATACGAAAATTGTGGAAGAGCTCATTGTAAAGGGCGATTTGATGGCTGCAGAGAAATGGCTTAAGGAACAAGTATGGTATAGTACCGCCGCTGATATGGAGAACTTAAAAAGATTCTGGTATCTGAACTTCAGGCACCATCCGGATTTTAAACCGAACTATATCGTCCCTAATATATGCTCTATTGTCCGATGCTTAAGCGAGGGGGTTGGTTTTTCAATCATTCCGGATTTTTTGTGCAAGAACGAAATAGAGTCCAAAAAGCTTCATCTTATATGGACCGGTGACCCGGTTATGGAAAACACGCTGTATTTCGGTACCAGGAAAAAAACTATGTATGAAAGGGAAATCAACTTAGTAAAAAAGATCTTTGTAGAAGAGGGTATATGATTAAGAATTAGGGGACACCCTAAAGAAAATAACAAACAGAAAATGCTAAAATCATTTGTCTTTCTCTCGCTCATTTTTTTCTCCTTTTTTGTTCAAGCTCAAAAGATTGCTTTTGAGTTAGATGATAAACATAATCGTACTGCTACTTACGAAGAAGTACTGGCATTTTATCGCCATTTGGATAGTAGTTATGTGCAGGCTAAACTCTTTTCTTTTGGTACAACTGATGTTGGTAAGGCACTTCAGCTGATGGTTTTGTCCAAGGATGGTGATTTCGATCCCCTTAGCCTAAGAAAGAAAAATAAAAGCATCATATTGTTCAACAACGGAATCCATCCCGGAGAACCCGAGGGTATTGACGCATCCATGATGCTAATTCGGGATTTGTTAATAAAAGATGCTGTTCCGGACAATGTTGTGCTTTGCTTCATCCCTGTATACAATATTGATGGTATGTTAAATCGCGGGGTATCGAGAGTTAATCAAAACGGCCCGGAACAATATGGGTTTAGGGGGAACAGACAGAATTTAGATCTCAATCGTGATTTTATTAAGACAGACAGTCGTAATTCTCAGACTTTCCAGGAAATATTTAATCGCTGGGACCCCGATGTTTTTATCGATAACCACGCAAGTAACGGTGCTGATTATCAGTATGTGATGACGCTTATCGATACGCAACCGGACAAATTGAACACTATTTTAGCTGATTATATGTTGAAAAATTATACGCAGGAGCTATATAATCGAATGGAAGGAGAGGGGTACCGACTGGTGCCTTATGTAGATTCGCGCGGAGAGACGCCGGAATCCGGTATCGTGTCTTTTTTGGAAAATCCCAGATATTCCACTGGATATGCTGCATTGCATAATACCATAGCTTATATGCCCGAAACTCATATGTGGAAACCTTTTGCGCAGCGAGTAAATGCAACTTATGCGCTGATGAAACATTTAATAGACATTACCCATGAGCAAGGAAGCCAATTGCTGGCAGTTAGAAAAAAAGCGAAGCAATCTGTAAAGGATCAGCAGGTTTTTCCGCTGGCATGGGAACTGGATACGCTTAATTATAGGCAAATTGACTTTTATGGGTATGAGGCTATGCACAAGCCAAGTGAGGTAAGTGGACAGGATCGATTATATTACGATAGAAACAAACCTTTTACCCGAAAGATAAAACTTTATAATCGATACAAGCCAAAATTAACTGTGAAAAAGCCATCGGCTTATATCATTCCCCAAGCTTATGAAAAAGTTGTTAAACTTTTAGCGTTAAATGGAGTGAAGCTGGAAACGCTCGAGCGAGACACAACCCTATTGCTTGACATGTACTATATTAAGCGATTCAAAAGTCTAGAAAAACCATTCGAAGGTCATTATTTGCATAGGGAGGTAGAGCTTGTAACGAAAAAAATGGAGGTTCCGTTTTATGCAGGAGACGTGATAGTAAAAACGGATCAAGAGAAAAACAGGTATATTATAGAGACACTTGAGCCTCAAGCGGTGGACTCATATTTCTGTTGGAACTTTTTTGACGCAATTTTAGGACAGAAAGAATACTTTGCCTCTTACATTTTTGAAGAAGAAGCTGAGAGGTTATTAAAAGAAAACCGAGCATTGGCACATGCCTTTGAAAAAGCTAAACAGGCTGATTCATCGCTTATGAAAAGTGGCCAAGCACAGCTCGATTGGATTTATAAACATTCTTCTTATTACGAGAAGACACACTTGCTTTATCCTATTGGACGTTTGACGGACTAAACACGTTTTTAGCGATCAGCATTTGCGTTTCGACGTGTTTTAAATACGAAAACTAAGTCTAAGGAGTAACATGCGGCCTCTTAAATCGTATTGACTGTATCCAAACTGATTGGAAGAAAGCGTGTATAGTTCGTAAGACCTAATGTCTGTAAGGTTACTTGCATCCAACTCTATATCAGTCTTCCATTTGTCTATTTTATAACGGAAGTTGAGGTCTGTAAAAAGGTACTTTACATTTTCCGCATTTTTTTGCGTGGTTAAAAGTTGTCGGCCACTCAGCTTAAAAAAAGCATTTTCAAATGGTCGGAATGTTAGGTCAAGAGATTGATCAAAAAATTGAATTTGTCTGTCGGGAAAATCAATTCCTGCGGTTGCACCGATCATTTTACTGGTGGTCCAATTTCCCTTTCCGGCGTATTTTAAAAATAGGAAATTCAATAAGCGAGTTTCAAAATAAGGGCTAAAACTGAAGGTTAGGTTATTAAAAGGAAGTAATTGGTTGTTTAAAAACTGATTATAACGGGTGTTATTCCAAGAGGCATTAGCACCAATATTGACGTCGATATCGAATAAATATTTGCTAATGCCAGCCGCGATGCTTAAATCATGGCTTTTATTGCTAAAAGGTAAAAGAACGGTTTGAAAGAGATTATTGCTTACTATATGAGAAAGAATTGTATTGGAACGAACCTTACTGTAATTAATAGATGCATTCATAAAAAACATTTGAAGGTTTCGCTGATAATTGTAGCGTAGACCGATATTGTGGAGATTTCTTTCCTGGAGGCTTGCATTGTTAGATTGAAGGCTTCGGTAATTGGTAAGAATAGCCCCGCGATAGAGATCGCTTATATTACCTATTTGGTTGTTGTAACTGTAGTTGACAGCAAGATAATCTTCACTATTTAGGTTATAGGTTAAGTTCCATGCAGGGTTGAAAAGCCATTTGCTGAAATTTTCTCTAAATGTAAATCCGACATCTTCATAATTTATACTTTGTATCGAAAGTGGAAACGAAACGAGACTTTCCCAAGGACCTTTTTCGTATTCAAAAGATGGATTTATGTTTATTCTATGTCGCTTCCAATATAAATCATTATCTAAACTATTTCCATAAGGAGTCCAGTCTCCGTTTGCCTGCCTTAATTCTAAATTAGAAGTCAGGTGTTGCCATTCACTTACGAGGCCAACTAGATAATGCTGTTTAATACGACCTTTTGGGATCCGATAGCTCAATGACAAATTACTAAACCAAGTTGGTAAATTAGTAATCTGATTGACGGCTTGAAAGGGAATGCTATCATTAAGTGCTCCGTCATTGATGCCTGGGTTTATTGTTAGCGTCTGTGGCTTATTAAAGTAATTAAGATACCAATTAAAGCTCAGGATATGTTGGTTCTTTAAGGAAGGGAGGTAGGATATTTTATTTGAAAAGTCATACTGCCCTGTTTTTAGTTGCTGACTAAAGTCAAAGGAGTTGCTTTGAAGATCAGACACGCTTTTTTCGTTGCTAAAGTTGACCTGAAGCATGTTGTTGAAATAATACTTTTTATTGTTGTTTTTAAGACTCACTGAGAAATCTGCCATTAAAGGTTTGTTTTCTATGTTTTGTACCTCGCTATAACGAATCGTATCATTGTTTACATACATATTTGTCAAGCTGTTGTAGTTCATATCGTTGCGGTTATATAACAGATTTATCGTCGATTTTAACTGAAAACTGTTTTTCAAATTCGTTAGATTATTTGCGCTAACTAAGGCTGAGTGATTGAAATTGTAACGTTCCTTCGGAAGATTTGGTTCCGATACGGTACCTGAAGAAAGTATTTCGGATGGTCGTTGATTATTCATAGACTGTAATTGGTTTTCGGCGTTAAAGGCAGTTAGCTCCCTTGATAAATCGACGCCAATATCGTTCGCTTTAGCAACATTAAGCATTTTGTGTTTATCATTGAATAATAGGCTATTTAGTTCAGCTTCGTATAAATTCGGAATTCCGCCACCCATTTTTATCTGTCCTGTCAGCTTAAGCTTGGCGTCTTCTTTTATTTTTAAGTTAATTGCCACATCATCACTATAGCTTTTATCTCGTAGCACTTCAATGGGTTGATGGTTTTGTAATACTTCAACCTCTTTTACCATGTCTTGTGGAATCGCTCTTGTTCCGATATTATAACGGTCGTTTAATAAGTCATCTCCATCGATATAAAAGTTTGATATATTCTTGCCATTATATTTTATTTGTCCGCTTTCTTCAACCTCTATTCCAGGCATACGTTTTAACACATCGCCTATGGTACGATCCTCTGATTTAGCAAAAGATTCAACGTCATAACTTAAGGTGTCGTTATTTGAACGTATGGGAGGGCTCTTAACTTCCACTTCCGCTAAATCAATCGATTGCTCTTCGAGCATGATCAGGTACTCCATTTTACCATTTATTACGGATGTCCTGAACTTTTTATATCCTAAGTGGTTTACTTCTAACCAATGTGCAGTAGTAGTAGTATCGTTTAATGTGAAGCTGAAATAGCCTTCAATGTTACTGGTGGTATAGGCAATAATTGTTTGCTGCGCACTTTTTAATGTGATGTTGGCGTATGGAATACCTTTACCGTCAATTGTTTTTAATTGACCACTAATTTTCAATTCTTGGCAATGAACTACCAATATAGAGAAGAAAGAAAGAAACGGTACGATGAATCTCATTTACTTATGGATGAGGCTTGTTATTTATTAAGCTCTAATGGATTATTTATCGGGTTTTTTTCGTTCGCCCGAGACTCCATCATTTCTTTGAACTCGTTCTCAGATAATTGGCGCCCGGATTGATCCTTAAGGACGATTCTCGTATTAGCATTCCCCGGTGCGAGGGCTTTTTGATTGAACATTAAATTCTTTTCAAAAGCGGCTTTCGCCTTCATAAAATCCTTTAGTGTTGTTTGCGGAGCATTGTCGGGAAGTGCTATAGAAACTTTGCTGTCTAGCTCTTTCTTAAATCCTCCATAATTAAACTGAACATCGTTTTTAGCATCGGATGCTTGCAGGATTAGTCCCGGTAGGCCATGAAGTTTCCATGGACCATAAGGAAATGGTATTTCGGGGGTAAACCAAACGGTATAGAGTCTACCGCCAAATTCTCCAAAGGCCTGCTGGCAATTATATCCACCAATAATTTTTGTTTGATTGGTTATCTTCCAATTGATAATCGGATAGTCTTCAGGGATTTGGTATGCCGTGGGACCAATTTTATCTACCCTAATTAATTTCTGCTTTTGAGGATTTAGAAAAAGCTCATCGTTGGATACATTGGGCGAATTAAAGGAGAAAAGTTTTCTTTTATTTCCATTGTCGTTTTCTTCCCCCATCTCCTTTCTAATTTCTTCTAGCTTTAAAGCGAGTGTTTTACTTTTATAGGCGCTCATGAATTTACCTAAATAGAGGATCATACTTTCTTTTTTGGGGTTTTCTCTCTTGTTTGTATCTGTCACATGAATAAAGTCATAGACAACACTGGCGAGTGCTTGATCTTTTTCTTGAGCAAATGCAGAAAATGCGAGACCGATAGTGCCAAAAAACGCGAGGCTTCTTTTCAGAAAAAAAAATGTTTTCATTTCGCTTATATTTTAATAGTTAATGGATGCTTTTATCAATGGATCAACACGTTTTGTTAGATTAAAGCATTATTGTATCATCGAAAGTATATAGGTTAGTCGATTTATTGATTTTTATTACTGTTAAACACTGTTAAACATAAGGGTGAATGTTAATTACTGTTAATTTCTGCTAAGTTCTGTTAACGGTTTAAGGCTTGCATTCAATTAAATGTAGATTTGTAGTATGTTATTGCAACGAATTCGTTTTACAGTAATCATTGTGTCATTTGCCTTGGCCGGTGTTTTTCTGTTACAAGGCTACTGGCTATACAATTCTTATCAACTGAGTGCTGAACAATTTGATAAGGATATATTAAAGCTATTGCAAACGCTTCAGCAAAAACATATCCAGCGTGATATGAAGACGTTGGGTATTCCATTGGATAGCTTGCGGAGCGGTAAGCGTCTTATTATAGGTAAGGGCGAGAAAATGAATGCCTTTTTTCAAACATTTAGCAATGTGACGGGGGGACAACCGGAGCTTCCGTTACTTGAACCCGATGATTCAACAAAAGGGCCTTTTAAATTGTCGGTGATCACGCAGATAAACGCAGGCAAAACGGATATAAAAGGCCGCTCAAAAGTTCAACAAACGAAAATTGTTAACATAACCGATGTTTTCCATGACAAATCTGAGCTACAAAAGCTATCCGGCCCTTTATCTTTAGAAATTGATTCTTTACTACACACGCATAATATATATACGTCTTATGCATTAAAATTGTCCAATATAAGTGGTAGAGGTCAACCTTATTATACGGATAGTATACGCTTTGAGCAGTTCTCACGTAAAATAACGCGTTTAAAATTCGGCATATTACAGCCTTACTTTGTCGATTTTTCTTTAGACAATAATCTGCTCTTTATCGTAAAAAAAATGCAATGGATATTACTTATTTCAATCGCTATTATAGGAGCAACGGCCTGGGCATTTTTGTATATGTTGCGTACTATTTTTCAGCAAAAAAAAATGTCGGATATAAAAAATGACTTTTTTAATAATATGACCCATGAATTCAAAACGCCCATAGCAACTATATCCTTGGCTGTCGAAGCGCTTAAAAATAGGGAAGTAAATAGTAATTCGCAACGATTGTCAGAATACCTAACTATCTGTCAACTTGAACTCAATCGTATATCGAGTATGGTTGATAAGGTGTTAAGAATGGCTGCTTTTGAAAAGAACGAAGTTAGTCTATACTTTCAAACAACCAATGTTCTTTTACTAATTAATAAGGTTATCTCAACTATGCAGCCGCAATTATCAAGAAAAAATGCAGTAATACACGTTAACGAAGGGCAAGAATTACTGCCGATGTTGGAGCTGGATCAAGACCATATAGCGAATGTCTTTTATAATCTAATAGAAAATAGCCTAAAATATTCAAGACGTTTACCTGTGATTAAGATTGACCTGCGTTATGAGCAAGCGTTTGTGAAGATTTCGATAGAAGATAATGGTATTGGAATTCCTACCGCTTATCAGGATCGTGTGTTTGACAATTTTTTCCGGGTTCCAACAGGCGACCTTCATGATGTAAAAGGCTTCGGTATGGGACTGAGTTACGTTGCAAGTATTGTCAGGATGCATCACGGAGAGATCAGCGTAAGCAGTAGATTAGGAGAGGGAAGTGTATTTACTATTTGTTTACCTTTTAAATGATATTGTGTTGTTTTTATTTATATTAACTTGATTACATAAAATTTTACTTTATATGGAAGCTGTGAAAATATTGATAGCAGAAGACGAGCCTTTTCTTGGTAAGATCGTTAAGGAGAGCTTAGAACTTAGCGGGTTTAACGTGATTTTAGTCCAAGATGGAGTAAAGGCCTATGCCACGTTCAGAGCTTGGCAACCGACTGTTTGCATATTTGATATTATGATGCCCGTTAAAGATGGTTTTAGTCTTATAGAAGACGTTAGAAGGATAGATCAGCAGGTTCCGATTATATTTCTCACAGCAAAATCTCTAACCAACGATGTGGTAAAGGGTTTCGAACTGGGTTGCAATGATTACTTAAAGAAACCATTTAGTATGGAAGAGTTAATTGTTCGAATAAATGCGCTTTTATCCCGTCCATCAATAAAAAACAAAAATGAGATAAAAGAGATCTTTGAGATAGGCGATTTTTTGTTCAACAGCAAAAATCAGGAACTGAACAAGCCAAACGGAACGATCAAACTCTCGTTCAGAGAGTCGGTACTTCTGAAGTTACTTGCCGAAAATAAAAACGAGGTGCTCAATCGTAAATTGGCGCTTGAAGTTGTATGGGGAGAAGATAATTTCTTTAACGCCAGAAGTATGGACGTCTTTATTACAAAGCTTAGAAAACACCTGAGAGAGGACAGCCGTATTGAGATTGTTAATATACGGGGTATTGGTTACAAATTAATCATCAATGAATAAGTCGAGTTCATTATCTCATTCTTAATCTTTTTACTTCGGTGTATATGTGGGGGCTGTCCCTCAAGTAACTGGCGATATATCGCGTAAATGGCTCCGCAGGGCTTAAAAGTGAAAAACGACCTTTAGTACTTGATGGAGGGATCTAGATCATATTTCATAGCCTCGTAACCTAGAACTCGCCGCATAAGGCCTAACTGCCCGAACAAATATTCTTCTCTGTCAAGACACATTCCGATTGCATTTAAATAGTTTTCTTCGATAAAGGGTGTTTCCATTCCAATAGCATAGGGCTGAAGAAGCTCATCGTCAATTATGTTGCAAAGTCTGTCAAAAAGCTTTGGTGAAATCTTATGCCACTCACCTATAAGTGCCGTCAGGTTAGGATAATTTAGGTTTTCATCTAAAGCTTTGGCATCTGAAAATAAATCTGCATGCGGGTCTTTGTATGGAAGTCCCAATGCTTCTCCGAGCCAATAGCGGCAGTTTACTAAATTGCCAGCCATCCACAATATGTGATTGGTGCGACCGTTTACCCTATGTTTAGCATCTGTTTCATTTATGTTGGCCAGCACGTTATTAAATAGTTGACTACGCATTCTGTAGGCAGGGATGACAATTTTTAAGAAATTACTTTTGATCTTAGTTTCCATAATATGATAAATTAATTTTCGAAAGGAGTTGATGATGTTCATTTGAAATTGCAGGCTGCTTTTCATAAACATTTAATGTTACCCCATTACTGAAAGACTCGCTTTTCGCTTGTTCCCATGTTATTCGTCCGTGTACGTGTTGAAACATGGTTTGCCCACTACCCAGTATAATCGGATTGATGAAAAGGTGCAATTCATCCACTAAATCCAAATTCAACAGTTGCGAAGCAATACTTCCACTTCCCAAGATGAGGATGTCTCCATGAGTCTCTTGTTTTAGGCGGTGTATATCCTCTTGCTTAAGTTCTCTTTTAACGATGCTGTTTTTCCAACTGATCGCTTTTAAGCTGCTTGTAAAAACGATTTTATGTATGTTGTTCATCAATTTGGTTATTTGTTTATTCTCATGAGCAGCTGCGTTTGTGGGCCAGTAATTTGCCATTATATCATAAGTAGTTCTGCCAAATAACATTAATTTTACCCCTTGTAGTATGGTAAGTTGGTGATGCTCGATTTCATCATTCCAATAAAACCAGTCGGTTTCGCCATTGTGACCGGAAAAAAAACCGTCTAGGGATAGCCAATTACATACGATAATTTTTTTCATTAGAATAAACTTTCTTAATAGCAAGAACGCTTGCTGCCTACCGCTGGCAGGTGTTCTTTTTAAAGCTACGGCTCGTGCCGGATTCACTGGAATAATTTGTTTTCAATGGCCAAATATTGTCATTGTTAAGTACAAACTTAATTCAAAAAATCAACAGGTAATATGTGTAGAAGCGACAATAATGGGGTGTGATGCGACGCTTATAAGAATAGCTCTATATCAAATAGAATGAAAAGGCCAGACTATATGCCTGGCTTTTCTATTTGGGTTGATTAGTTGCTATGTGCTTTATTCTAAAACTATTATGCTGGCGATAAAGATAGTTAAAAATAAAGAAGGTACTAGAAAAAGTGTAAAAAGATTTAGTCTTATTGTTTGCATACAAATAGCTTGTCTTGTTGCATGTTAATTGCTACTTTTGTTCAATAGTATAGACTAGTACAGATTTGTAAATTAACCGATAATAAATGCAAAGAACAATCGTATTTATGAAACACTGCTGTTTCGTCTTAATTGCCATGTGCTGTTATCTTATTGCAGGAGCGCAGCAAAAAGAGCTTACCAACCAAGTAAAAGAGCAACTTATTTTAGAGGGTAGCGAACAAGCCATTGTTTTACAAGTGGAAATCAATGGCGATCTCAATATGGTTTATTTGGGCCCTAAATTGCTACATTCTTCTGACTACCGCCGACTGGCTTCTCAATATAAACAAGCTGACGATTATACCGGGATGTACCGCGCGGCCTATACAGGGTCGGGAAGTCGTAACTTGCTGGAACCTGCGATCAGTGTGCGACACGCAGACGGTAATCAATCGCTGGATTTAAAATATCTGAACCATGAATTTATCACTGTAAACCATAACATCGGTGAGTTACGGGTGCTTCTAAAAGATGCTCTATATCCTTTTGAAGTTGATTTACATTATCGGATCTATCAAAAAGAAAATGTTATCGAGCAATGGGCTACCATTCGTCATCATGAGAAGGGAGCTGTGGAGTTGGTTAAGTATTCGTCCGCCAATTTAAACTTAAAAGCGGACAATTTTTGGTTAAAGCATTATCACGGCGATTGGATCAAGGAAATGCAGCCCGAGGAAGAGAAGTTAACGCACGGAATAAAAACGATTGACAGCAAATTGGGAACGCGAGCAAACCTTTTTCAGCATTCTTCCTTTTTGCTGTCTTTTAATGGTCCTGCCAAAGAAGATGAGGGGTCTGTGCTTATAGGCGGTTTAGCATGGAGCGGTAATTTCAAAATTGATTTCGAGAAGGATCCGCAAGACAACCTACGTATACTAGCCGGAATAAACAATTACGCCTCTACTTATATACTGCAAAAAAATGAAGAATTCATAACGCCTAAGTTTGTCTATACGATTTCTGATCAGGGCATAGGGAATGCGAGTAGAAATCTTCATAATTGGGCACGGAGGTATCAATTGCTTGATGGCGGAGGCAGTAGATTAACCTTATTGAACAATTGGGAAGCCACTTATTTCGATTTTAATGAAGACAAACTTTCTTCTCTGCTAAAAGATACAAAAAAGTTAGGGGTTGATTTGTTTCTTTTAGATGATGGCTGGTTCGGAAATAAATATCCAAGAAACAGCGATACAGCGGCTTTAGGCGATTGGGAAGAGAATAGGGAGAAATTACCCAATGGCCTTGTTTCTTTAGTAAAGGAGGCTGCGTCCAATGGGGTTAAATTTGGTATTTGGGTGGAACCTGAGATGGTAAGTCCTAAAAGCGAGTTATATGAAAAACATCCGGATTGGGTGGTAAAGCAAGAGGGACGTCCTGAATATTATTTTAGAAATCAGTTGGTGTTGGACTTGTCAAACCCTAAAGTACAGGATTTTGTTTTCAAGACGTTGGATGATTTGTTTGTAAAAAATCCGGGCCTCGCCTACGTGAAATGGGATTGCAATGCTGTTATTTACAACGCCTATTCCCCTTATCTTAAAAGCCAGGGAAATTTCTATGTAGACTATGTGAAAGGGTTATATGCGGTTCTGGAACGGATCAGGGCCAAGTATCCAAGAATACCGATGATGCTTTGCTCGGGGGGAGGAGGACGGGTTGATTACGGGGCCCTTCGCTATTTCACTGAATATTGGCCGAGTGATAATACAGACCCTTTGGAACGTATTTTCATGCAGTATGAATATTCTTTTTTTTATCCGGCTTTGGCCAGTGCTAATCATGTAACTGACTGGGGAGACCAGCCCATTAAATTTAAGGTTGACGTTGCTATGATGGGTAAATTAGGATTTGATATTGTGGTCAGTAAACTACCAAAAGAAGATTTGGCATTTTGTCAGCAAGCACTGAAAACCTACGATGAATTAAAACCGATTATTTGGCAAGGCGATCAATTTCGATTGGCAAACCCTCGAGAAAAGGATTATGCTTCTATTCTATATGTCAATGAAAATAGGGATTCAGGGGTAATATTTAATTACTTGGTAAATTATCGTCAAAATACAGGTACGCCGGTCCCCATAAAGTTCAAAGGATTAGATCCGGTTAAAAGCTACCGGTTGGAAGAGATAAATCTTTATAACGGAGAATCATCTCTGATTAATCCCGGGGAAACTTATACGGGCGACTTTTTGATGAAGGTAGGTTTTAACCCCTATTTGTCTAGTAAGCGAAAGAGCGTCGTGTTGAAGCTTACCGCGGTGTCATAGTTAAAAAGTTTGCTTTGCTCCCCAAGCAGCTGGAAAATAGCTGCTTGGAGGGGGCACTTACACTAAAGACGCTTCTAATGTTATGTCAGTATTCAATAACTTAGAGATAGGACAGATTTCTTTTGCTTTTTGCGCAATTTCCTTAAATTCTTGCTCGGAAATGTTATCTACCTCTCCGGTTAAGATTAATTTGATATGTGTAATTGAGCCGTCCTCAAACGTTATCTGGGCTTCGGTATCTAGATTTTCCGGTGTATAATCTTTTTCGCTCAACAGGAAACTTAGTTGCATGGT
Organism: Olivibacter sp. SA151; assembly: GCF_054130995.1. Taxonomy (NCBI): domain Bacteria; kingdom Pseudomonadati; phylum Bacteroidota; class Sphingobacteriia; order Sphingobacteriales; family Sphingobacteriaceae; genus Olivibacter; species Olivibacter sp. SA151. Next base: position 2,764,969 of record NZ_CP096391.1, read on the forward strand.
AAAGCAGCCCGCGTGCCCTGCTGCGACCAACTCCTCGGGGTTAGTGCCGACGCCTTGTTCAAAGCGGGTTTTGAATGAGAGTTGGGCGTTATCCAATGTCTTACTTTGTGTACTGATTGTACCCTTTCCTTCCATGCCTGTGCCTTTCCAATTGGCATTTGCTTTTCTTGTGAATTTCATAATCTTATTTATTAACTTTTACGAAGCTAGTGAAAATACAGGTTAAAGTAACTATATCCGGAAGCTTTTTTAATGCATTGTGATCGTAGGTGGCGCGGTAGTAATCAAGTTGGGGAAGATTATTTGAAGGTAAATAGAATTGATTCTCGAATAATTCTGTATACTATTTTATTTAGTATATTTGCTAATAAATTTAGTTTGTTTTGAGCAGAATTATAGAGAAGTTAGAAATTTTGGCTGATGCAGCCAAATATGATGTAAGTTGTTCCTCGAGTGGAAGCAATCGACAAAATAAGAACAAAGGCATTGGGAATACGGGCGCCGGTATCTGCCATACCTATACGGAAGACGGTCGTTGTGTTTCTTTATTGAAAATCTTATTGACGAACTTTTGTATTTATGACTGCGCCTATTGTGTTACGCGAAAAAGCAATGATATTAAACGGGTGGCTTTTACAGTTCAGGAAGTCGTAGATCTTACCATCAACTTTTATCGACGCAACTACATTGAAGGCTTGTTTCTCAGTAGCGGTATTTTTAAAAATGCAGATTATACCATGGAGCGGTTGATACTTGTTGCAAAAAAACTGAGAATGGATCACAATTTTAATGGCTATATTCATTTGAAGACGATTCCGGGAGCTAGTAATGACCTGATGTACGAAGCGGGGCTATACGCTGATAGGTTAAGCGTGAATATTGAAATTCCGATTGACTCAGGTTTAAAGTTGTTAGCACCGGAAAAGAATAGGCAAGATATGATCCGACCGATGGATTACCTCAAGCAGAAAATCATGGAGGTAAAAGAAGAAAAAGAAAAATTCAAATATACTCCTTCGTTTACACCGGCAGGTCAAAGTACCCAAATGATAATTGGCGCAAGTGGCGAAACGGATGCTCAAATTATAAAGGTTGCACAAAATCTCTATGACAAATTTAACCTTAAACGCGTATACTATTCCGGATATGTTCCGATAAGTGATGATATGCGTTTACCGGGGATTGGTTCGGCAATACCTTTCCTTCGGGAAAATAGGCTTTATCAAACCGATTGGCTCATGAGGTTTTACGGCTTTAAATCATCCGAGCTGGTGAATGAGCAACATCCTGTATTAGATTTAGACATTGACCCGAAACTTAGTTGGGCATTGAGAAATCCCGGATTTTTTCCTGTTGATATCAATAATGCGGATCTCCATCTTATACTAAGAGTACCGGGTATCGGGCTGACTTCGGCCCATAAAATAGTCAATGCGCGAAAGCATGGTCATCTTGATATAGAACAATTGAAAAAAATAGGTGTTTCGCTCAATAGAGCTAAGTATTTCATTATATGTAGAGGATATAAGCAAATTTTCTGTGATAAGCCTGAGCAGCTTATTAAATCATATATTTTGAATGCTTCGAAAAGTAAATATTCAAGAAGCAACTTTTATCAAACAAGCCTCTTCTAGAAATGTGTGTAATAATTTATGATGGAACATGGGAAGGCTGGTTAACTTTGGTTTTTGAGATGTTCGAATTCAAGGTCTCGGTAACCGCCATTTACCGGAATGAACAACCGTTACAACAAGATATTTTCGTGCCGTGGAAAAGAGTGACAACCGATAAATCAAAAGCCCAGCGCGTTTGGAGAGGTTTACAATTGCGGATACCAAAATATGCTCAGGAAAACTTGTTCTGCGCGTTTCTGTCTGAGCTTCCCCAAATAGAGGCGACCTTGTGCTCGGCTGTCTGTTTTTATTTTTCGACCGTTGAAGAGGGGCACTTAGCATTTGGACGGAATGACGTGCTAACAATACATCAGACTGCAAAGATGGTGAACAGAGAACGACATCGCATGAAAGCCTTTACGCGTTTTAAAAAGCAAAAAAATGGTTTATACTTTGCCGTGATTGAACCGGACTTTAATGTGCTTCCGCTTATTAACGAGCATTTTATGCGCCGTTATGCGGATCAACGTTGGTTAATATATGATACAAAACGCGACTACGGCATCTATTACAATTTAAACCTTGTTTCGGAAGTAAAATTAACAAATGAGACAGTCATGTTGGATGATATGGTACAGCTTGAAGAAGACGAGATTCTGTATGCCGATTTGTGGCAACAGTATTTTAAATCCACCAATATAAAGGAAAGAAAAAACATGAGATTGCATGTTCAACATGTGCCCAAGAGGTACTGGAAATACTTGACTGAAAAAAGCATTTAAAAGCAGTAAGTCACAGGAACTGAACTTCCACCATTCGGTGTTTAATAGGTCCTTGGTTGAAATGACAAATAAATTACAATTAATTTATCAATATAGTGTATTAAGTACACTATCTTTGTGTCATCATAATTTAGGTTTATAATTGGTTAGTTAAAGTCTTCAATCTCCCCGGTTGAAGACTTTTTTTATTCCAATTTTTAAATCTTAACGGTTTATCCAATCACGGCAGTGATCAATCTTCTTTGCTTTCGGGATGTAATTTGCCTAAGTTTGGAAATTGGAATTAAGGTAGATGAAAATTTATACGATCGTATTTTTGTTTTTTTGTACTTCTAATCTTTTTGGGCAGTCGACAGTTGATCAAATTGATCTACGCATTTTGGAAAATTTAGCCGCCAAGAGGAGCGAGCAAGAAACGAAGGCAATGCGTATCATTTCTGATGCAAACAACTATGTCAACGCCGCCATACCTGCCGGATTGTTTGTCGCCGGTGTAATTGATGGAAACAAAGAGATGCGGCAGAACGCAGTTTATATAGCTAGTAGTACAGCAATTACCGCCTTGCTAAATTTTGGATTGAAGAAAATATTTAAAAGACCACGTCCCTTCATCGCACATATTGGGTTTAAAGCTGTTTATCAGCCGTCTAGTTATTCTTTCCCGTCAGGTCATACGTCCGCTTCATTCAGTACGGCCACGGCCTTGTCGCGCGCTTATCCTAAATGGTATATAATTGCGCCATCGTTCATTTGGGCAGGAACTGTAGGTTACTCTCGCATGTATTTAGGTGTTCATAATCCATCAGATGTTGCGGCAGGAGCTATTTTAGGTGCTGGATCCGCCTTTGGTATGGGGTTTATAAGGCCCTGATCGAGCAGAGTTTACGATTAGAGTGGGAAGCAATTGTTTTTATTTTATCAAAAGCAACCTCTATTTAGACGAATATTCCGCATTACTGAAGATAAATTTTATAAGCACACCTTCTTGCCCCGGCAAGAATATGATCTATCCGTTCAACGGATACATTTTCTCCTAAAACATTTTGGAACGTATTAAGCTCTGAACGGCAAAAGCCCTGACAAGTCTGTGCTGCTGCGCAAATCGGACAATGATTTTCGATGAGTAAATAAACATCACCCTGCTTTTGGCATTCGGCCATATAGCCTTCTTGATTCCGAATCTCGGCCAATTTATTGACTCGTTCTTCCAATTCATTAACACCCTTTAAGTGTTCATTGTATTTTATTATGCCTGCCTTTTCGTTTTCGGAAATGATGGTTTCCATGGCTTGTTCGCCTAAGCTTTGACGAATTAAGTCAATAAGCTTTACGGTAAGATCTGCGTGCGAGTCTGGAAACCGCGCGTGTCCTGCACGGGTTAACGACCAAATCTGTTGTGGCCTTCCCCGTCCTTTTACTCGCGTGCTGGAGGTAACCAACTCATCGTTGGCAAGTTTTTGCAGCTTGAAACGCGCGCCCTCCGTGGTGATTTTAAGCTCATTAGCGACCTCAATGAGCGTTTGAGGACCCTTTTTTTTCAGCAACCAAAGAGCGCTGTCGTAATCGTTTATATGATGATTCATAAACAAAGTATCCGCTTGGTTTAATGCGTAAAAATACTAACTTTGATCGGTAATCAGAAATAAGAACGAAGGAATAATAATTAGGAGGGGAGGGCGTTAGATGTTCTTGTTATCTATAACCATTTAATAAATTTATATATGGTTGATTTAAAAGCATATTTAGAGCGAATTCATTATACGCAGCGACCGGATACCAACCTGGAAACGTTGATGGAGATACATCGACTACATCCAAAATACATTCCCTTTGAAAATTTGAATCCGCTTACCGGAAGACCGATAAGTCTAGGCATTGAGGATATTTTCGATAAATTAATACTGTCACATAGAGGAGGGTATTGCTTTGAACATAATACGTTGTTTAAGCAGGTATTGATACAACTAGGTTTTCAGGTAAGTGGATTTTGGGCAAGAGTGATTTGGAATATAGATCCAACCCAGATAACGGCGAGAACTCATATGTTATTACATATAGTTTACGAAGGCCAAGCTTATATAGCCGATGTTGGGTTTGGGGCTATGACCTTAACGGCTCCCTTACTTTTTGCTCCTGACATTGTGCAGGAAACGCAACATGGAATCTTTCGCATTATACAAAAGGAAAAATTTTATATCCTGCAGGTATTGCAAGAGAATGAGTGGCGGTCGATCTACCAGTTTTACACAGAGGTTTTGGAGTCGATAGACTATGAAGTGGCCAACTGGTATGTCTCAACACATCCCAATTCACACTTTACAAAACAGCTTATTGTGGCGAAAGTAGATGATGATGGCCGTTATACGTTACATGATAATGTGTTGAATATTCGATATGATAGCGGAAGAAAAGAGTCGTTTCTTTTTAGTACTGCTTGTGAGGTTATTGAAGCCCTGCAGCACACTTTTAACATTCGTACTAGAGGGTTGGATAATTTGGAAGAGGTACTGTCTGCCATAATAAGTACAAAGCAAGTAAGTTAAAAAAGAGAAAACCTATAAGGAAAAGGCCGGTAGAAAAGCTATTGTAACGTTATTTACAATAGCTTTTATTGCCTTATTGTATTAATTTTACAGGCGCACGTACGGGTTCCTTATCTCGTATTTCTTCTGTCGCCAATCTAACGAGTTGTGTAGATTCATTAAGGGGTCCAAAAACTTCTGATTTTCCGTCCGCTTGACGGCCGAGATTGACGGGGATCCATTTCGTACTATCGTGTTCTACTTTAATCACAAAAGTTCCTAGGGTTGAATTGAGAACCGCTTCTGTAGGCACTACAAAAGTATGCTCGGCGCCGGTAAGCGGAATTTCAACTTCTGTAATCATGCCCGGTAGCAATTGTTTATTACTATTATTAACATCCATTTCGATACGTTGTGAACGAAGACGGGGATCCAATGCGCCTGCTAACCTCGCGACTTTGGCCGTAAAAGATTCACTTGGTAAAGCTTTAACCGAAAACTTGATTTCATTTTGGCGATTCAAATAGGCTGAATATAGTTCGGGCACACTGACCACTAAACGGAGCTTGTCCTGCTGCTGTAAGGTAAAAATAGGGGCCTCAGAACCTTTACCGGAAGGACCAACATAAGCACCTGCGCTGACATTCCGCGCAGTTATAATACCCGAAAAAGGTGCCCTTATTTCAAGATAATTTTTTGTGTCGCCGACCTCGCGATAGGCAGCCTGTGCCGCTTTAAATTGCGCAAGATCTGAATTCTGTTTAGCCAATGCTAAATCGAGATCGTTTTGTGATACCGTCCCCGGTGTTTTGCTGGTTTCCAGTAACCGTTGATAAGTAGCTTTACTTGCTAGATAAACAGCTTCTTGCGATTTCAGGCGGGATTCAGCTCCTGCTAGTTGTGAATTCAATTCGGGCGCTTCCATTGTAGCGAGTATTTGCCCTGCAGATACGACACTGCCGACATCCACATTTAGCTTTTTTACGAAACTACTAACTTTGGCGTATAAATCCACTTGTTGATAGGCAATAAGCTCTCCGGGAATTTTAATAGAAGAAGAAAGTTGGCCTTTGCTCAATTTAAATATTTCCAATGGAGCCGACTCCTCCTTTGCTTTTTGATTTTCGGCCTCTGCTTTTTGTATAGGTGAGGTGCACCGAGCCAACATGCAGGTTATGCTCAATAAACCGCTGGTCAATAAAACAAATCTGTAAGAGTTCATATTTGAATTTTTTTAATTTTTAGTAATAGATGGAATGTAATGAATACTTTCTTCGTCTTCCGGATCAAGAGACACACTTTGTGTGCTGGCTTTACCTTGCCCCCAGGCGAATACCAAAGGCAGGATAAAAAGTGCCGCAAAAGTCGACGCCACAAGGCCCCCGATCACAGCTCTACCCAAAGGAGAGGATTGGTCACCGGCCTCTCCCAATCCGCTGGCCATCGGAATCATACCAACCACCATGGCCAATGCCGTCATTACAATAGGTCTTAATCTGAGTGAGGCAGCCCCTGTTGCCGAAGAAATAGCATTTCCTGTCGTCTTCCGTATCTCTTCAGCATTGGTAATCAGCAAAACGGCATTGGATATTGATACGCCCACCGACATGATCATACCCATATAAGATTGCAAATTTAAGGTAGATCCTGTTAATAATAGAAGACCGATAGAACCTAAAATAACTGCAGGGACGGTTGCTAAAACAATTCCAGAAACTTTAAACGATTGGAAGTTAGCGGCAAGCATTAAGAATATGACCACAATAGCCACTAATAGACCGCTTTCTAAACTGTCCATAGTTTCGGTTAGCGTATTGCTTAAACCGATCAATTCTACTTCCAAACCGCGAGGCAGTTCACCCAGTGAGGAAATCGCCTTTTCTACTTCTTTAGACGCGGTACCTAAATCCTGCTGATTAATGTTAGCCGTTACAGATAACATGGGCATCGCTCCTAAATTGTCAGTTTCACCGTAGGTTATACCCGAAGTTATGGTAGCAACATCTCCCAGTACGGGTCTGGATGAATTTTTCAATAAAGGTATTTCATTGATTTCATTGATACTGTTCATTTTATTTTCCGGAATCTGTACTTGAACACTGTAACTGTTGCCAATGCGTTGGTCGATCCAAATATTTTTATCGGTATACCGCGAAGAAGACGTAGAGGCAATCAAAGATCGGGAAACGTCATTCATATCAACGCCCAATTGTGCGGCTCTTGTTCTATCTACATTAATATTGATTGATGGGTATTTGGTAGACTGCCCCAATTGAACATCTCTTAGGTAATCTATTTTTTTAAGTTTAGTAATAAGCTTTTGCGCAAATGCCTCGCTCACCTTTTTATTTCTTCCGGAGAATCGGACTTCTATTGGAGTAGGCGAACCTTGACTTAGAATTTTATCCGTTAATTCTATCGGTTCAAAGGAGGTTGTTACTTCCGGTAAATCTTTAGCAAATGCAGATCGAATGTTCTCTTTGAGTTTATCGAGGTCAGTTTTATAGTGTTCACTCAATGCTACTTGAATGACGGATTCATGTGGGCCTGCCATCCATAGGTAAATAGGACTTGTGGAGAAAAGAGATGGATGCAAACCTACATAGGCAGAGGTGATCGACACGTTCTCCGGACCTACTAACTTCTTGATAGCTTCAATGGCTTTGTTTGTCTTGCGCTCGGTTTCTTCAATTCTGGTGCCGTCGGGGGCGCGTAGGCGTACTTGGAATTGACTTCCATTTACTTTTGGTAATACGTCTCGGCCGATTTGCATCATCAATATACTTGCCAATCCACAAATAATTAAAAGATAGGCAACAACAATTGCTTTGCGATAAGGCATAATGCGTTCGATAAAACGTAAATAGCGCATTCGTATCTTCTCAAAAACGCCAATCTTTTCATTATGATTTCTGTCGGCAGCTCTGGCAGCAGCAATTTTTTGTTCGATCTGTGCGTGATGATCGTCGGTAGAAAGGCCAGCCAATTCGAGCTCTTCAGCATCGGTTAAATTCGATCCATCTGCTTTTTTGTGATGCTTTACCTTCATAATCCAGTTAGCCATAATAGGAACAAAGGTTTGTGCCAGAAAATAGGATACAATCATACTGAAGCCGATAGCCAAAGCTAGCGGTAGAAAAAGCGATCCAGGTATGCCCCCCATTGTAAAGGCTGGAGCAAACACGGCCAAAATACAAAAGAGAATTAAGAGCTTAGGAAAGGCAATTTCTTTACAGGCATCCCAAATCGCTAAAGCTTTTGGTTTTCCCATATCAAAATGCTGGTGAATGTTCTCAATGGTTACCGTACTTTCATCCACCAGAATTCCGATTGCCAAAGCCAAACCGCTCAGTGTCATTATATTGATGGTTTGCCCGAATAAATTAAGAAATAGGACCCCTGATATAATGGATGTTGGGATGGTAAGGATAACAATCAAAGCGCCACGTAGGTCGCCTAAGAATAGAATAACCATCAATCCCGTGAGTATAGCACCTATGGCACCTTCAGTTAATAAGCTTTTTACCGAATTCATAACATAAACCGATTGGTCGAATTCGTAGCTTACTTGAACATCCTCCGGCAGTTGACTTTGAATTTTTGGAACTGCGGCCTTCAGTTTTTTTACTACTTCCCAAGTGGAGGCATCAGCACTTTTTGCAACATTTAAATAGACTGAGCGTTTACCATTTACCAAGGCATAACCAGAAGTAATGTCAGCGGCATCTTCGACAGTTGCTACATCTCTCAGATAAAGGTTTTGGACACCACTTTTGAAAAGTGGTATATTTTCAAAATCTTTAACATCTTTAATCGTTGTATTAGTAGGTGTGATGTAATTTTTGTCGCCAACTCTTACATTTCCCGACGGGGCGGTTTGATTATTGATTTTCAAGGCCTCTACTAATTGGTCTGGCGTCATATTGTGGGATCGAAGTAATGCAGGGTCAGCTTTGATAACAATGGTTCTGACATTTCCGCCAAAAGGAGGGGGAGCGACTAGCCCGCTTATTGACGTAAAAGAAGAACGGACATAGGTGTTAGCTAAATCTGCCAACTCATTATTGCTTCTCGTTTTGCTACTCAATACAAGTTGGCCAACGGGCAATGTTGAGGCATCAAAACGTATAATGAAGGGTGGGTTTGATCCGGGAGGGAATATCGCTTGGATACGATTTGTGAAAGAGGCAAGCTCGGCCGCTGCCTGCGCCATATTGGTCCCTGGATAAAAGTTCAATTTCATTAGGGTTAATCCCTGTATATTCTTTGTCTCTATACTTTTTAGCCCATTCGTATAGAGGAGTATGTTTACATATTGTTTAGCAAAGAAAGACTCCATCTGCTCGGGCGTATAACCTGTAAAAGGGTGGGAAATATAAATTACAGGCATATCTAGTTTTGGGAAGATATCGATCTTAATGGAAGTAACTGCTTTTATTCCAAAGAAAAATAGCCCTGCTACTATGACCATTATGGTTATCGGTTTACGTAATGCAAAGCGAATTAAATTCATGATAGTTTATTTAGATTCTTTTTAACTGTTTTTTTTGCAGCAATAAATGCTAAGGTTCTATTTTGTTAACAAATAAGCCGAAATCGCCGGAAGCAGCAGCTTTGTATAATAAAGCCTGCCAAACGTTGTTGTAGGCGATATCACGATCCGTCTCTGCCCGTATGAGCGCATACAGGGCTTGTGTGACATCCACTAAATTGGTTAACCCATTTTTATAGAGTACCGATTTCTGCAAAAACGCGTCCGAGGCGGCTTTAACTTGGGTTGGCACTTCTCTATAATTGCTTAATGCATTTTCAATTTTCGTATCCGCTAAAACTAATTGGGCCCGGATTTGCTGATTCGCCAATTCAAATTCATCTGTTAAAGCCTGGTTCGTAAAGGTTTGTCCTTTTACTTGTTTCGAAATCCGAAGTGGTTGGGTTAAATTCCAAGTCAAACCGATCCCAATGAGATAATTTGAACGACTTGGCTTAATACCGTCGAAATAATTTTGTGTAAAAGCTTGTTGATTACTCGCGTAGTCACTTCGAAAACCTGAACCCCTGGTCTGAAAGATTCCCACAAGTGATAAGGAAGGGTAATAAAGTGTTTTTAGATACTTTTTTTGTTCTTTCCCCACATTAATACGGGATTGATACCATCTCAAAGTAGGGTGGTTTGCAATATCACTGTCGGTCGACTGTTCCATACCTGCCGGTACATGCGAAATAAAAAAACTATCTAAGGTAAATTCGGTTGGAGGAATACCCATTAATTGCGCCAGCTTGTTACTCTGTTCCTGTTCAAAATCTTTTGCTTTGGTCAATGCTATTTTAGCGTTAGATACCTCCGCATTTGCCAAGGAAGAATCTACGCCGGCAATGAGCCCATTCAATGCTCTGGTGACAACCACTTGGCGGAATGTATCGGCCCGAAAGAGATTCTTCTTATACGAAAGCGTGAGTTTTTGTGCAGCCAGAAGATTCAAATAAGCCGCTGACACTTTTACCTGATGATTGAACAGCTCCTGTTGCAAATCCATATTGTCTCGTTCGGCAACTTCTCGTGCTACTTTGATCCGCTCCTTAGCTTTTCCAAAGGAGAAGAATTCCCAATTGACATTGGCTAAATAAAGCGATCCAAACGCGGCATTCCAGTTCTGGTTTGGAAGCGGTAGCCCCGAAGAGGCTACACCGTATCCACCAAAACCATAGAGAGGTCCGTTCTGACCATTGACTGTTCCATAATCTTGTTGCGCGGATAAGACCAAGTTAGGAAGATAATCTCGTTTAGCTTGCTCAACGGAAGAAAAAGAAGCCTTGGCATAATTCGCTTTAGCCTTGACACTGCCGTAGTTGTTAATTGCTAATTCGAGGGCTTCCTTTAGAGACAATTTTTGCTGTGTCCAAGCATGTTGTGTTAACATTAATGATAATAGGCTTGAAATGCAATACCTTATTATCCAACGGAATGAATATTTCACAAAAAATAAAAGTATTAGTAGTATCTTTTGTGAAATTGGGGAATGATTTTGAAGAGAATTTGAAGGAAGTGATCAAAATGTGATTATTTTGTTATCCTAATGTAACAATTTGATTGTCCTGCCCCAAAACCGAAATACCTTCCTCTCGATCAGTCTCCGTAAGCCCAGCTCTTGGAAAATCAACGGTTAGCATATGCAACCTGTTTTCGTAAGTGTATTGGACATCAAAGTTATTCAATTCACAAATTCGTTTAACAATAGCAAGACCCAAACCTACACTGTTGCTGCACTGATTGCTTTTCTTAAAGCGTTGGAATAACTCCTCTGTTGGGAAAATCGGTTCGGGGCCGGTATTTTTTATTAAAATTCCCTTTTTATTTATTTCTAGGAAAATGGTTCCATTCTTTACATTATGCCTGATTGCATTGCTAAGCAGATTATCGAACAACATGTCCGCTAAGGCCGGATTAATTCTGACGGTAATATCAGGATCGATGTGTTGCGTTACCTTTAGCTCTTTAATTGCTATCCTATCTTCATAAATCGTGAGTAACTCAAGAACCTGTTTAGTGAAGTTTATTTCTTTGGTCGCTTCAAATTCCTGATTTTCCAGTTTCGTGAGTAAAAGGAGCGAGTGATTGATTCTTGACAACTTCTCGATCGCGTTTTGCATGTCTGCGATAAGCGATGCCTGATTTTGCTGTATGTCCGTTTCCGTAAGTAGCTCCAATTTGCTTCGTAGAACAGCTAGTGGAGTTTGCAGTTCATGCGATGCATTTTCGCTAAATTCTTTTACCAAACTATATTCTTTGATTGCCTTGTCCGTCATCTTTTTCAGAAATCGGTTCAGTTCTTGGAATTCCTTCGTATTAGTATGATTAAGCGTTAACGGCTGCTTTTTTTTAATGCTAAATTTCTGTATACTTTTCAGTGTTTGATTAAATGGAGAAAGAATCTTTTTGGATACCAAACGGACGGTTAAGAGAACCACTAAAGCGATCAATACAGTTTTCAAAATGGCCGTTAAGAGCATCCCTTTTAAAATCTGTTTTGATTGCGTTACGTAATTATAGGAAGATACTTGATAATTGATGCCATTTATGGTATAATAACAACTGACCGTTATTCGGCATTCATCGGTAACGGAAGCGGTACTGTCACATTGTTGTTTTTGTACTTGTACCCTGTTTTGGGGTAAGGCGCTGTTTATCTTCAATATAGCGATTGGTCTTCCCTGCGAATACTGATCGGGCGCAATTCCTGCTTTCAACTGCTCGGCTACTTCATTGTTGACAGCTTTTAAGCGCTCTATTTCTGAATTATCGATACGATTGCGTATGTTACTTAATGTCGTGAACATACTGATAGGCGTTACAAGTAATATTATCGCCAAAAACCACAGTGTAAATTTGTCCGCTAATTTCATTATCTGGAATTTATATCAACCCTTGTTTGTGTTGAACTTATATCCTAAACCATAAATTGTGTCAATGTAATCGTCGCCACCCGCCATATTGATTTTTTTTCGGAGATTCTTAACGTGCTGGTAAACAAAGTCTACATTGCTAAGATTATCCGTGTAATCGCCCCAAAGGTGGTTGGCAATAGCTTGTCGTGATAAAACTCTATTTTTGTTTACCAGAAAATAAAGAAGAAGCTCAAACTCCTTTCTGGTCGCATCTAGTGCTTTTCCATGTATTTTTAATTCAAAGGTATTAGTATTTAACGTGATTTCCTTAAAAGAGATGATATTATTGCCGTCTAGATTTTTTCTTCGATGTATGGCTCTCAGACGTGCATGAAGTTCCGGCAAGTGAAAAGGTTTGGTAAGATAATCATCGGCTCCTTCTTCTAGGCCCTTTATTTTATCATCTAGCGCTCCTTTGGCAGAAATAATCAATATAGAACCGTTGATGTGTTCTTCTTTTACCAAGTTGAGCAACTCGAGCCCGTTTCCATCCGGAAGCATAATATCAAGAATTATACAGTCGTAGGTAAAGAAGAGCAATTTTTCGCGCGCTTCGGTTGCGCTAAAAGCCAGCTCACAGATATAATTTTCTCTAGCTAGGTAATCATGAATACTGCTAGCGAGTTCTTTATTGTCTTCTATTACCAAAATTTTCATTTACGACTAGTTTTACATCTGATGAGCAAACCGGATGCGGGGACTTAAAAATATACTTTATAGCCAATTATCGCTTAAACTTATCGGTTTCCACAGAATAAATTAACAAAACGCTAAATAGAGCACAAGATAGAGACTAATTTTGAAAAAAATTTGAAGTGCCCTTGCCCAAAAAAAGGCGTTGCTTATTGCGTTAAGCTTTCATCACTTTATTTAAAGCAAGGGGGATATGCAGGAGATCGTAGTCGTTTGAGTAGATTAAATACTTAGTGTGCCATGTGGGATTATATTTGTCTTTAAACTCTCTTAAGCCTTTGTAATGTTTGAATTGTTGCAGTTTTTCGTAGGCGAACTTAATGGTCCGTTGTGGTATATCCGTCGGTGAGTCAATACCGGAAAAAGGAGCTAAGCCCATGTTCAAAGATTTGAACCCTTGTTGTTGAGCATACTCTATTAGTTTTATAAGAATACAATCCATATTTCCGCTAGGGGCGTCGGCTGTTTTTCTAATAAGATCATAAGTAGTCTCACCGGGCATATAATCCGGTATAATATTTAGAAAGCTCACGACCTTTTCATCCGTATTCTCTAAGGTAATAATGGTGTGCTGTTTCAATTCTGTCTCATTAAAAGCCCCCTGAGAGAAAACCATTTCTTCCCGATTGAGCATAATCAGCCATTCGTCTGAGACCGACTTTAATTTTTGGAGCAAGCCATCTTTTATTGGTGGCGTGTAAATCTTCGTAATAAAACCCTTCTTTTCGATATTATTCAAGGCATTTCTTAAGGATTTGTTGCTTTTACCTTCCAGGTTAAATCGGCTTAAGTCGACAATTGCCTCTTGCCCGATAGGAAGTGCTTTTTTCTTAATTGATCTATAGAATTCTAAATTATCCTCATCCACACGATAATAAATGGCTTTTAGACTATTTTGCTGGCAGAATCTTTCAAATGCATAAATTGTTTGCTCCTTAACTAGTGGTGAGTCAAAGCATACCGGTTCATGTAAGACAACAGCGAAGCTATTGGCTATTTTATACGCGATCATGGAATCTATATCCGCAGGAAAGAAGAATAGCTTGTCATTGGCAAGCTTAAAATGATCAACCGCTGATTTTCCGTAATTCGTAATCACTGCATGTGCTCTAATCAATTCTTCTTCGTTTCTTTTAGTTTTAAAAATATAGGGTTGGATGAATGAATAGAATAACATTAAGATGGCAAGAGCACCGAATAAATTAATGGAATAAACAAATAGTCTGGCAAATTCCGTATGTGGATTTAGATAAGTGGTGTCTACTAGAATAAGACAAGCCAGGGTGTTAACAAACGAGTCAAGAATTGAAAAATTTTCATGAAAGTGATTGGCTTTTAAAAGATAAAAGCCTATTGTTCCATAGATTAATACAGCACAAATAACGATGAGGGAGGTAGTGATACTAAATGTTTGAAGCTTCTTATCACCTTTGATGTAATATTGTTTATAGGTAACAGATAACGTGACGATTGTGAACAGTGCCAAAGAGGCCTCTTCATAGTCGATCGCCTTGGTAAGATGACCGATAAAAGATAAAGAACTAAGTAGTAGTGCAATTAGCCAAGCATTTCTTAACCCTTTAATTAAAAATGCCGAGCAGATAAGCAGCAGTAGTCCGATCAGCAAAACCATGTAGTTAGAGAAGTGAATCGTATCATTTGGAATGAAGCGATGCAGTGTTTTAACTCTACTCGCTATAGCAGGCGTTAATACAGAAGCGATATTGACGATTCCCAGTGTGAAAAGTAGTACAGACGGAAAAATGCGTAAAATTAAATTACCCTTTTGAAAAACGAAGCTAAAAACACCCAGTAGAAGCGGTAGCCAAAATTCAAAAAGACGATATAGAAAAGTAATGGAAAGTGACTCTGTAGTACTAAAATCGAATCGGTTGAGCACCACTACTAAAGATACTTCGACGGCTCCAAGCCCCCTTAAAAAAGGTGAAATACAAAGGAACAAGGTTGCAATTACATAGCCGAGTATAGCAGCCGATACATCGTATTGTAAATGGAGAGCTTTCATAGCCAATAGTAAATGGATTATTCCAACCAGTTCAATCAATATGGAATAGAGCAATGTTAAACCTAGTTGTTGTTTGCTGAAATGTCCGTTTTTAAGTTCTAAAACAACTGCCTCAAGTGCGGGGAAGCGCGGTAATAGCCATCTATAGAAGCTGCCTTCAACATAAATATCATAACTGATATAACCGATCAAAAATAGCAGCAAACAGAGAGCCAATAAGGTTTCCCATTCACCTCCATAGCGTTGATTTGTAAAAGAAATGTATAGGATAACCGGAAAGGCGAATAAGACAACTGATATGATTCCGATAACACCGTATATATAGGAAGCAAAATTTATCTTTGTTTTACTGATGCCCGTTCGTTCAATTTCTTTCGTAAAAAAAGCTAAGGATGTCACGCCGCCTCCCGGGAGGAATACACTTAATAAGTTTCTTTTGAGGAACAGCTGCGTGGCTAGTCGGATAGATAATGTTTTTCCAACCGTTTTGAAACTATGGACATACATGAGAGCTTGGAGTAGGATATATAGAAGTACACCGATGATGCCAATTAGTACCCATAAAGGGTCGCTTTGAACGGTCGTTTCTTTTACTTTGATCAGCTCTTCACGCTGCTGTTTTAAAAAGTAAATGCCAAATAGGACAAAAAGGAGACCTATGATTTCCTTTACGTAATAGTTATGTTGTTTAAAACGATTTATTAAGCTGCTCATTTAGGTTCAAATCTTGTTAAACTTAATAAACTTCATTTTAAGATAATACTAAGTTTGTGTTTTGGATACGTGGCGACATACTTTTGTCAATAGACTGATAATAGAGATTTTCCGTAACAAGTACCACCTTCATTTAACTTTTTCAAGCAGCCATCCATGAAAATCTTTAACGTCATAAAACATAAAGTCGGGTGCTAAGGCTCGTAGTTTATCAGCCTCTGCAGTCTCTGCCCAAGCCGCCGCTACAATGGGAATGCCAACGTCCTTACAGGCTGTTATATCGCTGGGAGCATCGCCAACATAAATGACCTCGGTTTTCTTAAAATCAGGCATATGATTTAGTACAGCTTGAATACCCTCAACTTTTCTTGGCCCTTTCGGCGACCCGGTTTCGATCAACTTAAAAAAAGAAAGAAGATCAAAACGCTTTAGGGAAATGGCGGTGCTCAGTGCTCCTTTTCCTGTCACAAGAGCCGTTTCAACCTGATGCTTTTTTAGGTCAGCCAGCATTTCACGTATACCTTCAAACGGTTGTGGACATATTTCATGTAATACTTCGTAATTACTTAAATAGTTGGAAACGCCTTGTTGATAATGCGCCGGAGCCAGGGCCATAATAGTCCCTTCTTCTGAAGGGCCGAAAGTAGAGATGATTTCCTGATCCGAAATTGATTGGCCAATTAGTGGCTCTATAGACTCACGGAAAGCTCGAATGCAAAGTGGAAGCGTATTAGCGATCGTTCCATCAAGATCAAAAATAACTGCTTTTATTTTTTTTATCATGGCTGGTGAAATACTTGAAAATGGCTATTTATTAATCAATTTGACTAAGTTAGTTTTGTGGTGATTAAATACCAAATCTATTTGCTCTAATGAAGAATAGGAAGATTTTCTTAAAAGTAATATGCCTGGTTGGTACAATGTTGTTTATAGCCGTATCATTTGCCCAAGAGATAAGAATCTTAAATGCTGCCGAAATAGACGAAATTGCTTATGAAGGTGATTTAGATATGCCTGTATTCCGTGGCTTTGAATATAGAGATGGAGGTGGTTTATGGGATATGTTGCTTTTGGAAAATAATTATGTGGCTGGGAGTGACACAGCTACTAATTCATCCATTAAGGGGATTTTATACTTACAGGATCACGGCGGGTATTTAAAAAAAACAGAATTTAAGGACTTTATAAAGGAGGAAGAAGGAGATATTCGTTTCTGGACATCCTATTGTTCTTTTACAGATTTAGATGGCGATGGGTATATCGATCCTGTAGTCGTTTATGCTTCTTATAAAGGGAAGGATAAATCGGATGAAGAACCGCTACGAGTCAAGATATTTGTTTTTTATAAAACCGCGAAGATTGGCGTTCGTGCGCAGGAATGCGCGTTGGATGCCTGCCGTACGTTGAAATTTGATAAGAGCTACGCTGCACTGCCTTTAAGTATTCGTCGGCATGTTCTTCAATTAATGGAAATCATGAGAACGGAGCGGGGAGTGATTCTGAAAGACGGCTGACATTTTATAATAGAATTTGACTTAAAGCTTACAGCGGTAACTCACCTTAAAGGCTACATTTGTTGAACTATGACAGAACAAATTCCTTTATCAGCTCTAGAGCTGGCAGTAGTAGTGGAAGGGGGGGATGCAGGAACAGCAATAGAAAGCAGCGTAAGAGTAGCCCAGCACATCGAAGAATTAGGTTATCGTCGAATTTGGCTAGCGGAGCACCACAATATGGAACATATAGCCAGTTCCGCTACAGCCGTATTAATTGGCCACGTCGCTGGTCGTACTAAGACAATTAGGGTGGGATCCGGTGGAGTTATGCTACCCAATCATACGCCGTTGATTGTTGCAGAACAGTTCGGAACCTTAGAAACACTATATCCTGGACGTATCGACTTAGGTTTGGGGCGAGCACCTGGCACAGATCAGCTGACAGCCATGGCTTTGCGGAAAAATAATATGCACGCCGCTTTTCAGTTTCCCGATGATGTCAAAGAGTTGCAACAGTTTTTAAGTGGAGATAATGTGGACAGCAAGGTTCGAGCATTTCCCGGTGAAGGACTTGATATTCCAATATGGATATTGGGCTCAAGCACGGATAGTGCACATTTAGCAGCGCGTTTAGGCTTACCTTATGCCTTTGCATCCCATTTTGCACCCGCTCAATTTCGAGCAGCCGTTTCCATATATAAACGAGAATTCCGTCCTTCAGAACATCTGAACGAACCCTATGTTATGGCTTGTGTTAATGTTATTGGAGCAGATACGGACGAGGAGGCGGAGTTTCTTTCCTCCAGTTTGTATCGGATGTTTATTGGCATTTTGACGGATCAACGGCAGCCATTGCAACCACCGAATCCTTCTTTGGCCCTGGCATGGAGCCCCGAGGTCCAGCAAGCGGTAAATAATATGACTGCTTGTACTTTTGTGGGTAGCAAAGATACCTTGAGCCGACAATTATCGGCCTTTATTGCCGAGATGGGTATCAATGAGTTGATGGCCACTAGTTATATCTATGATCTGAATAAAAGGCTTGCCTCTTTTACCATACTGAAAGAAGCGTTACAGGGCATATAAGAATAATGCTAAATGACTTGACTAATAAATAAAAACAGATGGTTGCTCAAATTTTTGGCGCTGCTTTTGGCCTCCTTGCCGTAATATTGGGAGCCTTTGGTGCTCATGCTTTGAAAAAGAAATTTACGGTTGACCAACAGCAAAGTTTTGAAACCGGTGTAAGATACCAAATGTACCATGCAATTGTTTTGATAGGTATAGGTGAACTATACAAAGATGTGGCACTATTTCAAACAATTAGTATACTATTTATTGTTGGTGTCATCTTGTTTTCATTCAGTATTTATGGTTTGTGTCTCAGCTCTGCGTTCGGTCGTAAACTACGTTTTTTAGGGCCCATCACCCCTCTTGGTGGACTTTTCTTGGTAATTGGATGGGCTTTATTGCTCTATCAGGTTCTTTCAAAGTAACTATAAACTTTCCATGTTACTTTGAAAGAATCTTATCTTACTGTCGAATAGTTAATGCCTGACTGTTATTTGTGTGTACTGACTTTTTTAAAACGATATAGATATTTACCGTTGGACGCTTGAAAAAGACTGTCTTGTTGTTGTTGCGCCTGTTGTGAGCTTAATTTAATTACGTCATAAGAAACAAACTCTTCTTTGGGTTCATCGGAGATGCGAACATTATTAATGTATTTATAGGAAGGCGTTATGCGATATAATTCGCGATTCCACGTATATATATCCGTTTCTGTCTCTATTTCAAAGTTATCCTTGCTACAGGAGCATAAGGCTAAGGCGATCAAACAATTTATTATCAATTTCATCAGTTAGATTGTTAAAAATCTTTCCGCGATTCTATGTGCCCTTAGGCAAAAAACATTCCAAGGAATATGTAGAAAGCTTAGCAATAGCGAACTTTAACATTTATTAACTAAACCGATCGCTAATAAGGGCAGATAAGCAAGAAGTTGGTGATGGCTATACAATAAGGGGGGATAGTACGCTGAAATGTATGAGATTTAGTACATTTTTTATAGGACAGCATTTTTAGTACCCTTTCGCCCCGGTCACCAAATTCACATTAACCGAAAAATACATTTTTATTTTGGCAAATACGCCAAAACTCCTATTTTTGCAGTCCTTCAAAGTAAGGGATAAACGGAGAGTTGTCCGAGTGGTTTAAGGAGCACGCCTGGAAAGTGTGTATACCTCAAAAGGGTATCGAGAGTTCGAATCTCTCACTCTCCGCGGAAACAGGCCCGACTAGTTATCGGGCTTTTCTTTTTATCGGAAGCCAACCTATTATGATTACTACTATTCCGTCAATTTGATAATCGGGGCTAGCAATCTGTGAAATGAGATGCTAAGCTAAAGCGGATATAAGCTCTTTAGTGTGCGAATACGCTTGTTATGTACCGAAATTTCTTTATAGTGCTTGTCTTTTTGTATTTGAACAAGGTAAATAACGGTACCCGGAATCTGAATTTCTCGTGCACGTAAAACAGAATAACCATCAAATTTTGAACGAATAATTTTTTTTAGATCTTCTGGAGTAGCGGATTCATTCAGGTATTTAATCGTGTGTTTCCATATACCTGTTGCACTATAACTTACCGTATAGGGGATGGTTTCCTGTTTAAACTTGGTAACCAGGCCATCATTTACTTTGTACCATCGAGCGTCAGAAATATTATAAAAATGCTTATTAAAATGTTTCAGTACAAGCCTTGAGTTAGACGATCCAATTGAGGTGAGTACGGTATTAAGTGGGGCGTCTAAATCTTCTCCTATTTCCGATCCGTTTTGCGCAACAAGCATTTGTGCCTTGCCATCGGTCGTACCGATGATCACGATAACCATTACCATAAAAGTTATCGCCGTTTTTAATAATAAACTTTTCATGATCAAATAGCATTGATTTAAAACAAAAGAAAGGTATCATTTATAGATCAGCAATGTTTTTTAGATATACGACATGTTTTTAGCCTAAATGAAAATATGTCTTGATATAAGTCGTTTGTCGTTCGAAAACTGCCGTATGACAAAAAAAATGGCGTTCGACGGATATATTAGGTAACTTAGATTTAAAATGACTATTCCATAACCGGTGATGAAAAAGTTAAATAACCAATATATTTTTATTATTCTTTTCTGGACATTATATTTTCTATACGAATGGCTAAGTGTTCCATCCATGAGCGGAGAGTATAGGCGATATTTTATTTCAGCTTGTGTAATGGTACCTACCACCTTTATTGCCGCCATCCTAACGGTACATGTCTATTTCGCTAAATTCTATCTGAAGAGCCGCAAACGCTTGTTTTGGATTGCCTCCATGCTAACCATGTTCGTGCTGCTGATGATAAGAAGGTTATTTTATTACTATCACACATATCCACTATACTACCCTGAAGGGATGTTATTGCCTTTTTTCTATGTACCTAAGCTTATTATCGATTTTGTTAATATGTACCTTATTGTTGGTTTATATTCACTTATCTATTTTTTTCGTTCTTATTACGAACAACAAAAACTCAATGCAACCCTTCAGAAAGAAATGATCAGGTCTGAATTGGAGTTGCTTAAGCTACAGGTTCATCCTCATTTTATTTTTAATACCTTAAATAATATTTACTCATTTTCCATTCAGCAAAAACCGAAGGCGGCAGACCTTATTCATCGCCTTTCGTCTTTTTTAGATTATAATTTATACCAGGCAAAGGAAAACACTGTACCACTCATTAACGAAATAGAATACATACAGCATTATATCGAATTAGAGAAAATTCGTTTTGGCGATCGACTAGATATCTCTATAAATATCCTCTCGGAAATAGAGCATTTTTATATAAGTCCGATGTTATTGTTGCCTCTGGTAGAAAATGCGTTTAAACATGGTGCAGGCAAATTGCAAAAAAATGCTTGGATACGTATGGATATCTCGATGAAACGCGACATCTTAACCGTTAAGATTGAGAATAATTATGCTGAGCAAACAACCCAATCGGAACGCCCCGGTATTGGTTTAGACAATGTAAAAAGAAGACTGCAAATTCTCTATGAAGGAGCTCACGAAATAAGTATAATGAAGGAATCCGGTACTTTCTTAGTTGTTCTAAAAATTAAAAATGGAATCACTGCATAAAATAAAATGTATAGCGGTGGACGATGAACCGCCTGCATTACAATTATTAATTTCTTATATCGAAAAAATTCAATCACTCGAATTGGTGTTTTCTAGTAGCGACGCACTGGAAGCTTTTAATTTTATACAACATCATGAGGTCGATATTTTATTTATTGATATACAGATGCCTGGTCTTAATGGTTTAGAATTTGTTCGTGCGTTGTTTTATCGACCGGTAGTAATCATGACTACCGCATATCGTGAGCATGCGGCAGAGGGGTTTGATTTAGATGTTTTAGATTATTTAGTTAAGCCCTTTCGATTTGAACGCTTTTTAAGAGCAGTATCAAAATATTCGCAAACGAGCGGTTCTAGTTTGGAGTTCGTTCAGAAAGTTCAAAAACAAGAAGATGTTTACATGTACTTTAATGTTAACAAAGAATTGATCAAAGTTTTTCTGAAAGACATTCTTTATATAGAAAGTGTTAGAGATTATATCAAAATTGTTATGGCTGCTAAAACCATTATAACGTATCAGCGAATCAGTTATATGGAAGAAAAGTTGCCCGAGGATAACTTTATTAGAATGCACAAATCGTTTATTGTAAACCTACACCAGATTAAGGCGTATAAATGCGATCGATTGAGGGTGGGAAACGAGGTCCTGCCCGTTGGGCGATTCTATAAGAAAAGGCTGATTGAGCGATTGAACGCGGATCAATTTGGTTCTTAGAGATGGCATTGCTTGTTTCTGTAGATTTCGGGAGACGTATTACATTTCGTATTTTGCAGCGCGAAAGAAACGCAATTATTCAGTTTTATGTGCGTTATAAGGTCATGAAAAGTATGAACAGCTGTGGATTGAAGAGAGGTGTGAAATAATTCACCTCTCACGTGGATGACCAGCTGAATTTTATTGCCACTTAAAGAGAATTTCTAATGGAAGAAAACAAAACGAGCGAGCTTAGAATCTTATTTGCCGAGGACAATGAGGTCAATCGGTTTTATCTTCGGTCTCTCTTCGAACAGCACTTTAAAGGTATGCTGATTTTGGAAGCCAAAAATGGTAGAGAAGCTGTTGAAATATATGAAGCGTATAGGCCGAATTTAGTGCTGCTTGATTTAAATATGCCGATTATGGGAGGAAATGAGGCTGCCGTAACAATTAAGCAATTAGCCGAAACAAACGGGGACAAACCTCGGATAATTGCATTGACAGGGAATTCACTCAATGTCGATGATGGGACTCATAGTCAGGAGGCGATTGATGATTATATCATCAAGCCGTTTACTGCAGAAGCTCTGTTGACACTGCTATCGCCGGTTATTGTAGATGGGAAAAATATAGAAGAAAGCTCGGGTAACTTGGAGGCTACAATAGAAGGCGACATATTACACGATAAACGGCATTTTAATTATGAGGAACTTAAACGATCTTTAGCTAATGACAGACAATTGATCAATGAAGTTTTAACTTATGTGCTAAATAGTCTGGACACCTTCTTGCCGAGGTTTAGAAACTTAATAACTGAAGGAAATCAAGAGCAAATACAAAAACTTGCACATGAACTTCGAGGAACCGCACTCAACGCTCGCTTGCCGCTGCTTAGTGAATATGCATTATTGCTAGAAAACCAAGCGAGTTTTGATGAAGATTTTCTTCTTGAACATTTAAAAAGAATAGATGAAGAAATTAAAGATGTAAAGCCTTTGCTTGCGGCCATGCTTGACTAGAAGTAATGGATATCATTTAGATCTATTAGCAAATTTTGAGGACGTCAAAATATAGGACAAGCACGGTCCACAACTTGTTCTTTAATAGGCTCCCCATAAATATGGGGAGTTATCGTTAAGCACCTATTAGGGTATATTCAAATCTCCGACCTATTTTTCTACCTTCAATAAAGCCATTTTTAAGAAGATAGGACAGCCTTACCGCAACTACTTTTTCCAGTTTATATGGATCCAATTCGGGTTGTGCCTGTTGTAGAACATCCAAAATATCCTCTTTGAATCCTTGTCCTACATTTGTCAATGCATAGCTGATTTTATAGTCTAGTTTGGAATGGGGATCAAAATTTTCTACCGGTTTGAGAACCTTTTTATTGGCTTTACTTTCAAGGGTATAACCGGCAGAGGAAGGGATCAGACTGGCAAGGCTATTGCTTTTATTGCCCGTAATGCCCTCAATAGTTTTGTCGATGCTTTTTATTTCCTGTAAAAGCGCTTCCCGCATTTCTTTCAAGTATTCGATTACTTGTTTTTCTTGAACTTGAGCTTTCATGTAATGTTAGTGATTGGTTTTTACAAACTTATATAATTTAAATAAATTATACAATTCGAAGGACTAAGATTGATGCATTGTTGTGGTAGAGACATCAAAAATCGTATGCTTTGTTTTTTTAAATTGTTTGTTCTGTGATAAAAGAAAGCGAATACGGATAGGCGTTTGTCGCATTTTCCTTATAAATTTCTCATAGAGCGACTGCTGTTTTTTTTTATTGATCATGTAGATTCGTATCGTTACAATTTTGTGATAGAGTTTACTGCAAATTGCAGCGGAGATGGTTTAGCTTTTTTTTCAATTAACTATAGAAGAATCATTTGGCTGGTGTGAAGACTAATTTTAACAAATAATGATAAAAATACAATGAAAAGAGACGTTATATCACAAAGAATTACGACAAACTTGTGTTCGAAAAAGAAGCAGAAGAGGCGGTTCGCTTTTATACCTCGATATTCAAGAATAGTAAAATTGAAGGTATCGCTCGTTATACCGAAGAGGGCTTTGAGCATCACCGAAAACCGGCAGGGTCCATGATGACCATTGAATTTATCCTTGATGGCCAAGAGTTTTTGGCATTAAATGCTGGGCCAATATTCAACGAAGCGATATCGCTCATTGTGAATTGTGAAGATCAGAACGAAGTTGATTATTATTGGAAACGTCTTTGCGAGGGCGGTGACGAAAAAGCACAAGTATGCGGGTGGCTTAAAGATAAATTTGGTGTATCATGGCAAGTTGCTTCGCTTGTGCTAAACGAAATGATTTTGGATCCGGATGTCGTTAAGGTTAATCGTGTTTTAAAAGCGATGTTTCAAATGAAAAAAATCAACATCGCTGAGTTGGAGGCAGCCTATGGTAAGTAATCAACATAAGAGAAAAACCTATATAATTGTTATATTTGCTAATATATTTAGTGTTTTGTCGTTTATGGTTTCTATTAAACATAGAGAGCTCGAATATTTGCTCGTGTTGCCGTTGCCCAAGGAGGTACAACAACACGTTATGTATTTTAAGAATGTCTTTAAGGATACATATGATTTTCCAAACGCCTTAATCACATATCCTCACCTTACACTATTGAAGTTTATGCAGTTTGAAAACTATGAAGGAGCTATTATAAATAAGCTGATCCAATTAGCTTGTTATGTTAGCCCATTTCAAGTAATTTTAAACGGCTTTAGATTTTTCGAACGGGTCTTTTACATTGACGTGGCAACGGGAAGCGCTATTTTGGATATCGTATACAATCAACGGTCTTCGCTGCTACCACTATTACGTGCAGGTAAGAATCGCTATCATTTTACTCGCAACGCACATGTAACGATTGCAAGGGGGCTTTTACAACTACAGTGTCTGGAAATCAGTCGAAGTTGGAAGATTCCTTCATATCAAGCAGCTTTCATAGCATCCCAAATGTTATTACTAAAGAGGACGACGGCTTATAGCCCATATAAACCAGTTAATACGATTCGTTTCATAGGAAATAAGTCTTATCCAAAACAAGGTGATTTATTTTAGTGCGTTATTCTTTATCAACGCAAGCTATCGAAAGAAGGAGGAAGCTTAAAGACGCACTAACCGCACGTACGAAATTAAAGCGCACCCAGGTTGTTTGAAAAATTTCTTTTTGATTCATTAATTCTTGCTGGTTTGTCTGTTGTAAATGAAGCTTATTTAACCCTTCGTTCATGGGGACATTTACGCTCATTGTGATAATAAAGACACCTAACACATATATCAATGTAGCGAAAACAAGCAGATAGATTTTAAGCTGAGATTCTTGTCGATAAGCAAAAAAGACCTTTAGCGGTAACAATAGTAAGGGAGCCAGAAAAACGATAATAAACCAAGGATTAAGTATGACCCGATTGAACGATTGCAATGCCAACAATGACTCAAAAGCTGGTAACCTCCTCAAACCCGGCATGATGGCGTTACTCCAAGTAAAAAAAAGCCCAGACATGATCGCTGTTGCTAAGAGTGCGCATAAAGTTAATAACTGATTCATAATCTATATTTTAATGTTTATTGATGTGCATGTAAAAATAAATTGTAACGGCCTCACAGAATAGAATAAATACGACAATTTTAGGTACTTAGGGAATAAAACGAATCATTATCGCTATTTTTAAAAAATAGTGTAATTTTAGACTTTACTCAATAATGGTTTTCCCTTAAGCAAATACAAAATGAAGCGTTGTTTTTTTGTTTTATATCTAATTCTACTAAAATTATCTGCGAATGCGCAAGTCGTTCAATATAATACGAAAGCTAACGTGTCTTATTACGAGGAGGGCTCCCGATTGGATAGCTACAAGAAGGAGCGATGCACGCTGGATATTTATTATCCCGAAAATAAAAGCGACTTTGCTACCGTTATCTGGTTTCATGGAGGTGGTTTGACAGGAGGCGAGAAGGAAGTGCCGGAAGCGCTAAAAAATCAAGGAATTGCTGTTGTTGGTGTCAGTTATAGGCTTTCTCCGAAAGTTAAAGGAAGTGACGTGATTGAGGACGCCTCAGCAGCAACAGCTTGGGTATTTAAGCATATCAAAGAGTTTGGGGGGAATGAAAAACTAATTTTCGTGTCCGGACATTCGGCGGGAGGGTATCTCGGAATGATGCTGACCCTTAATAAAGCTTACTTAAAAAAATATAATATCGATGCCAATCAAGTTGCCGGTGTGATACCATTTAGTGGTCATACCATTACTCATTTCACGATAAGGAAAGAAAGAGGAATCCGTGATGTACAGGCAGTGGTTGACGAATTTGCTCCTTTGTTTTATGTACGAGCCGATGCGCCGCCACTATTACTCATAACTGGGGACAGGGATTTAGAGCTTTTGGGAAGATACGAAGAAAATGCCTACATGGCGCGTATGATGAAGTTAGCAGGGCATAATGCGACGTCCCTTATTGAACTAGGCGGATATGGACATAATATGACTTTTCCCGCATTTCCCTTGCTGCTTAAGGAAGTCAATCGTAGGACAGAAGAGATTGTCAATCGTTTAAACTGATCCATTCCCACCTGGCGACCATTTTCTATAGATTATGAAACCAATTAATAATTGTACCCGTTTTGTTTTGATTGTCTGTTGTTTATTTCTTTATAATCAGGAAGTGAATGGCTCCGCAACACCGGTAGCTGATAGTAGCGAAATAGTCCTTGCTGGTGAGCAGTTACAACTCGTGGGAGATGGTTTTGCTTTTACTGAAGGGCCCGCTGCTGATCGTGATGGTAATGTATATTTTACTGACCAACCTAATAATCGTATCTGGAAATATGACTTACAGGGAAAACTCAGCATTTTTATGGAGAATGCAGGAAGGGCAAATGGGTTGTATTTCGACAAGGAAGGGGCGCTGATTGCTTGTGCTGATGAACAGAACCAGCTTTGGCGAATTGAGAATGGCGTGGTTGAGAAGTTAGTGAGGCATTATCAAGATACACTTCTCAATGGTCCAAATGACGTTTGGGTAGCACCTAACGGCTTCATTTACTTTACGGATCCTTATTACCAGAGAGATTATTGGAAGAGAAAGGCCCCTGATTTAAAAGTGCAAGCATTGTATTTGTACAAAAAAGGCGGGCACTTGGTTCGATTGGACGATCGATTCAAAAGACCCAACGGAATTGTTGGAACGCCTGATGGCCATTATTTATACGTAGCAGATATCGGAGACGATAAAACCTATCGTTATACCTTAAAAAAGAATGGGAAGCTCGCAAAAAAGCGGCTCTTTATTCATAAGGGCTCTGATGGAATGACAATTGATACTCAAGGAAACCTTTATTTAACAGGTAAAGGAGTCACCGTCTATGATAAGCAGGGGAAGGAGATTGCACATATCTCAGTGCCGGCAAAATGGACCGCGAACGTATGTTTCGGAGGCCGTGATGGAAATATTCTTTTTATTACCGCTAGTGATAAGGTGTTTACGCTAAAAATGCGCACAAAGGGTTATAGTAAGTAGCGATAATCACTCCCACGATAGTTTTAAGTTGCTTATTTTTTTACCGGTTTCCTATTCTCTATTATCAATTTTTCAAGAATTTGCTTCACATGCTCTTCACAGGAACTACCTGCGGATATTGTTTTTGAGGGCCTTGGAACGAAGGCGAAAAATTTAAAAAAAAATTGAAATATTTCATTGACCCACTCGTCTATACAGATAAGTTAAAGAGATGGATCAGTTATCAATAGCAAAAGGCATGTCAGAAGATAAGCAGAGCAAAATCTTAACCACCATAACATCTTATGGGAAGGGGTTGCTAAGCTTTATTAGGAAGCGTGTCAAAAGTGATGCAGATGCAGAGGATATTTTGCAAGATGTGTGGTTTCAGCTAACAGCAGTCATTAATTCGGAGCCGGTAGAACAGGTAGGTGGGTGGCTTTACCGAGTGGCAAGAAACCGTATTATCGATAAATACAGAAAGAAGACAGAAACTTCTTACGATGATACCATGGAAGATGACAATGAACAATCTGTATCATTTAGTGAGTTACTTTTAGGTGTTAACGACAGTCCGGAAAAAACTTATCAAGATCGGTTGATGTGGAAAACGTTATTCAGCTCACTGGAAGAATTGCCTGCAGCACAACGTGATGTTTTTGTATGGCATGAGTTAGACCATATCCCTTTTGCGGAAATTGCGGAACGTACCGGAGAGTCCGTGAATACATTGATTTCTAGGAAGCGTTATGCTGTGCTACATTTAAGGAAACGCTTACTTGTCTTTTATAAAGAGTTGGATAAATAAATGAATCGGTAAAATTGATAAAAACATAAAGTGATGAAACGGATATTCAGAAGTAAATTTAGATTTATTGCCATACCTATACTAGCGGTTACTTTCCTATTCTTGGTAAGTTATATCGTTATGCTATTATGGAATTTCAGTATTGCAGCAATCTTTAATATACATAGCATAAATCTTTGGCAGGCAATGGCATTATTTGTTCTTTCCAAGGTTCTTTTTGGCTTTGGCAAAGGAGGGCGAAGAGGAGGTGCACCTTGGAGCAAACGGTCAATGCGCGATAAATTTGAAAAAACGAGTGAAATGGATACAGAAAAAATGAGAACCTACATGCGCGAGCGGTGGTGTGATTGGAGGAGCTTTCAAGAGGAAAAATAGAATGGAAATCAACAAAAATTAAGGAAGTATCATGAACCAAGTGTTAATTTTTAAAACGAGTGTTAATGCTCAAAAACATGTACAGCAAGTAGCTGCCTTGTTTAAATCCATTAAGTTAATCAAACAGTGGAGTTTTGATTTAGACGATTGTGATCGAGTCCTACGGGTGGTATCGTTAAATGTCCGTCCCGAAATGATTGAAAATTTATTGAGAACAGAAGGTATATATTGCGAACATATGGAGTATGAGTTGTAAATTTGACGAAGGCCAATTGCTTTTATAGGTATTCACAGATTGCATATAAAAGCAATTACTTTCTCTTTTTTTCTACAGCGTTCGCGAATGACGAGCATTTTGTCTAAGTTTGGAATTTATTTCCAATATTATGCATAATCCACTTTTGAAGCCATTCAATACCCCCTTTAATAGTTTTCCATTTGAAAATATAAATCAAGAAGATTTTAAGCCTGCAATTTTAGACGGTATAGCACAGGCGAAGCAGGAGATCGCACAAATAGTTGACAATCCAGCCGATCCGACGTTTGAGAATACTATAATAGCACTTGAAAAAGCAGGGAAACCATTGCATGTTATCGCTGAAGGTTTTTTTAATATCAATTCTGCTGAAACCAATGACTACCTTCAAAATTTAGCGCAGGAACTTTCCCCTTTACTTGCAGCATACGGAAACGATATAACCCTTAATGAAAGTCTTTTTCAAAGGATAAAGAAAGTATTTAACGATACACCTAAATCAAGTTTGTCTGAAGAAGAATATAGACTGTTAGATAAGACTTATAAAAGTTTTACAAGAAATGGTGCATTACTTGACGCTGTCCAAAAAGAAAGGCTACGGTATATTGATAAAGAGCTTTCAACATTGAAAGTTAAATTCTCACAAAACGTTTTGCATGAAACGAATGCCTACACTTTGCATATTACAAGCGAGCAGGATATGGACGGACTTCCGGAGTCTGTAAAAAGTGTAGCAAAGGAAGAGGCAGAGAAAAGAGGAGTGGAAGGCTGGATCTTTACCTTGCAGTTTCCAAGCATGATGCCATTTATGAAGTATGCAAAAAAACGGAATTTAAGAAAGGAACTTTATTTAGCTTCTTCTAAAAAGGCTTTCAACAAAAACGAATACGATAATGAAGAATGTGTTAGAAAAATAGTTGCTTTGAGACAAGAACGCGCCGAGCTACTGGGTTATGAAACACATGCTCACTTTATTTTGGAAGAAAGAATGGCGGCCGAACCCAAACAAGTTGAGGATTTTCTCCATAATTTGTTGATCAAGGCTAAACCTTTTGCGCAAAAGGAAATTGATCAGTTAAGGCATATTGCATCGGCAGACGATATAGACGAATTGATGCCATATGATCACGCATACTATGTGGAAAAATTAAGGGAAGCTAAGTACAATTTTTCTGAAGAAGCTTTAAAACCATATTTCCCGCTTGAAAGCGTAATCAAAGCTGCATTTGATGTAGCGAATAGGCTATATGGATTGACATTTGACAGGCGGAATGATATTCAGAAATACCATCAGGAGGTGGACGTTTTTGAAGTGTCGGAGAATGGTAAACATAAGGCATTGCTTTACGTGGATTGGTTTCCTAGGGAAGGTAAGCGTGCGGGGGCGTGGATGACGAGTTATCGTGGGCAATCAAAGTTTGAGGGTCAAAACATAAGACCTCATATTTCTATCGTTTGTAATTTTTCGCGTCCCTATGAAGATATCCCATCGCTACTGACGTTTAATGAAGTGACTACTTTATTTCATGAATTTGGTCATGCCTTGCATGGAATAATGGCGGATACTGTATATGAAAGTCTTTCCGGTACCAATGTATATTGGGATTTTGTTGAACTTCCTTCACAGTTCATGGAAAACTATTGCTATGATAAAACATTTTTATCTAGTTTTGCAAAACACTATAAAACAGGCGAGCCGCTTCCTTTAGTAGAAATTGATAAGATCGTTGCGTCTGCAAATTTCATGGAAGCTTATCAAACTTTACGACAATTGAGTTTCGGTTTGTTGGATTTAGCCTATCACACAAATCAGTTAAGGCCAGATGATGCAATAGCAGAATTCGAGCGGCGCATTGTAGCCGAAACGCAACTTTATCCGGCAGTCGAGGGCACCGCTATGAGTCCATCCTTTTCCCACATATTTCCCGGTGGGTATTCTGCAGGATATTATTCCTACAAATGGGCTGAAGTTCTTGATGCAGATGCATACGCATATTTTCGAGAAAAAGGTATCTTTAATAGGGAAATCGCTGAAAAGTTTAAGGTTCTACTCAGTAAAGGCGGTACCGTTGATCCAATGCAGCTTTATAAAGACTTTCGCGGGAGGAAGCCTTCAATTGATGCATTGTTAAAACGAGCGGGATTAATCAGTAACTAGGCCAGCCTGTTTGATTTAATTTACGTTTTCCATAGGGCGCTGACCGAGGAAATGTGTCAAATAGTATTCGATGAAAATGAACTTCAATAAAACTCTTATTCTAGTATATTTCGTTTTTGGAATAGCTGAATGTTTTGCTCAAGATATCTTGCGAATCGATTCAAGTTTTTCCAAGGCTGTGAGGAAAGGCACGCGTACCTTGAATGGAATACCTGGCAATAAATACTGGCAAAATACAGCAGACTATAAGCTTAAGGTAAAATTTGAACCAAAAACCCGCCTATTGATAGGAACAGCAGAAATAGATTATCGCAATAACAGTCCGGACACCTTACGTGAAATATGGTTTAAATTATATGCCAATATTTATAAGAAAGGTGTGAACAGGAAATCCAAAATCGAAAAGAAAGATTTAGGAGACGGTTTGACGCTTAAAAAAATTGTGGTTGATAAACACGCGATTGAAAATCATGATGTCATTATTGACGGCACCAACATGAAATTACAGAATGCTGAAGTGCTGCCTCAAAGCTCTGCGCATTTTCGAATAGATTATGAATATACCTTGAACGAAGGGTCGCACTTGCGCACAGGAAAAATAGATAATGGTGCCTATTTTATTGCCTATTTTTTTCCTAGAGTTGCCGTATACGATGATATAGATGGTTGGAATAAGTATCCTTATACAGGCGAGGAAGAATTTTATAATGATTTCTGCAATTTTGAAGCAGCAATCGAAGTGCCCGATGGTTACGCCTTATGGGCTACCGGCGATTTAAAGAATGGGAAGAAAATATATCAAAAGCCAATAAACGATCGGGTTGAATATGCAGGTATATCCGACACGATTGTCAATGTCATCGATGAACAGGACATCAAATCCAATGCGGTTACAAAAAGAAAATCTTTTAATACTTTTAAGTTTGAGGCGAAACAGGTAACTGATTTCGCTTTTGCTTTGAGTAATCACTACGTTTGGAAATCCGTCAGTTTAGTTGTTGATTCACTTACTGGCCGGAGAACACGGGTTGATGCTGTTTATAACCCCATACACGAGGATTATAATGAAGTAATCGATTTTGCGGCAAAAACAGTGGAAGGGATGAGCTTTCATTTTCCGGCTTGGCCTTTTCCCTATAGTCATATGACTGTTTTTGACGGACTCGATCAAATGGAATACCCAATGATGGCTAATGATAATCCTACAAAAACGAGAGAAGATGCTATTACTCTAACTAATCATGAGATATTCCATACGATGTTTCCCTTCTATATGGGAACAAATGAAACAAAGTACGGTTGGATGGATGAAGGATGGGCAACTATAGGAGAATGGAAGCTTTCTAATTATGTTGACAGTAGCTATGTGGACGATTATGGAATACAAGCTACGGCTAAAAGTTCCGGCGATCGGAACGATACACCAATCATGACGTTGACTACCGACTTGAAGGGTGGTGGAGCCTTTACAAATTCTTACCCAAAACCGGCGTTAGGGTATCTCTATTTAGAAGGCTATTTGGGAAAGGAATTGTTTCGAAACGCGTTACATCACTATATCAAAACATGGCAAGGAAAGCATCCACAGCCCTTGGATTTTTTTCGTGCTATGAATGCAGGAAGTGGAGAGAATTTGGATTGGTTTTGGAATCGGTGGTTTTACGAAGAGGGCATGCTGGATTTAGCCATTCAGCGTGTCGTAAAACAGGAAAATGATGAATACCTAATAACCGTTAAAAATAAGAGTAATAAACCACTGCCTATCTATCTCACGGTCTATTATTCAGATGGGTCGACAGAAAAGATAAATCGATCGATTGGCATATGGAAGGATGGCGGAAGAACCGTGTCTTTGTTCTTAAACACTCAGAAAAAAATTAAGTCGGTTGCGCTCGGCAATACTTATGTGCCGGATAAGAATAATCAAGACAATGTCTTCTACGTTAATTAGTCATCTTGAATTTTATTATGCATCGTTAAAAACCTTCCCGGTTCGGCGCAATAGTTTATGTTCTAAGTAATTCAGACTGGCATTTGCCGGATGAAAATGCTGCCTAAAAGAAGCCTGATCCTCATACTTTAATATTATGTTAATTAATGTTAAAACTTTTGATCTTTTAGTTGGAGTGTAGATATTTTTAATATTTTAGAGGCCGATTGCCTAAAAATTTATGAAAAGATTAACCTTTATCTTGCTTTTACTTATCTCTTGTTTTAGTTCGCACGCTCAAAACGGATTTTTAATTAAAGGAACAGTAATAGATACTGCTTCCAATATAAAACTTAGCAATACTACCATTAGTATTTTACATGCGCGGGATTCCATGCTTTATAAATTTACAAGAGCTGATCAGATGGGCAATTTTAAATTGGAGGGATTGGAGAAAGGTAAATATATTTTGCTTGTTACTTATCCTAAATACGCTGATTACGTTGAAAATTTCACACTCGATTCGTTAAATGAAATTAACTTCGGATCGATCGATATGATTTTAAAATCTCAGCTTTTAGCAGAGGTGGTTATTACCGGGCGGCAACCGATAACCATTAAGGGCGATACGACTGAGTATGATGCCGCAAGTTTTAAGCTGCAGCCAAATGCTAAAGTAGAAGATTTGTTAAAGCAACTTCCGGGTATACAGGTGGATAAAGATGGTAAGATTACCGCGCAAGGACAAACGGTTAATAAGGTACTGGTAGATGGCGAGGAATTTTTTGGAGACGATCCTACTTTAGTTACAAAAAACAT
Organism: Olivibacter sp. SA151; assembly: GCF_054130995.1. Classification (NCBI taxonomy): domain Bacteria; kingdom Pseudomonadati; phylum Bacteroidota; class Sphingobacteriia; order Sphingobacteriales; family Sphingobacteriaceae; genus Olivibacter; species Olivibacter sp. SA151. The sequence continues at coordinate 2,799,012 of NZ_CP096391.1, forward strand.
TCGAAGTGATATGGTCGATAAGGTGCAGCTATATGATAAGCAAAGTGACCAAGCCACCTTTACAGGAGTTGATGATGGGCAAAAAACCAAGACGATCAATATTCAGTTAAAGGAAGACAGTAAAAGGGGGTACTTTGGTAAATTGGAAGCGGCAGCGGGAAATGACGAATTTTATCAGGCACAGGGTATGATCAATAAGTTTAAAGGGAAAGAAAAAATGTCTGCCTACGGAACCATCGGGAATACGGGGAAAGTAGGGCTTGGTTGGCAGGATGCAAATAGATACGGTACAACGTCCAATAACATGGAATTTACGGACGATGGCGGCATGATGTTTTATGGGGGAGGGGGAGACGACTTGGAATCGTTCAACGGGCAATATGATGGACAAGGCATTCCTTTGGCACGTACAGGTGGTTTACACTATGATAACAAGTGGGATGGCGATAAACAATCAATCAATACCAACTATAAAATAGGTACATTGGATGTGGACGGTACTCGAAATAATTTGACGCAACGCAACTTACCCACGGGAGTTATCAATGATCGTTCAGACGAGACGTTTAATAACCATATGTTTCGCCATAAACTGGATGCACGATATGACATTAAATTAGATTCGACTACGAACCTGCGTATTTCAGTAGATGGAACCCTGAGAAACAGTGACACCGAAAACAATTATACTTCCGAAAGTAGGAACGGTTCCGGCGGATTATTGAACCAAAGTCAAAGAAGGCTAACCAACAAGGCAGACGATCGGATTTTTAATGCAAGTGCTTTGTTCACAAAGAAATTTAAAAAGATGGGGCGGTCTTTTTCCCTGAATCTGAATCAATCATCCAACACAAACAAAACGGACGGGTTTTTAGATGCAAAAAACGTATTTTATAGTAATGCCGGCGTGGAAGATAGCGTTTCTAACATCAATCAATACAAAACTAACGATATTGTAAATAACTCTTTTCGATCTAATGTGACCTACTCAGAACCTCTTTTTAAGAATTTCGCTGTGGTATTGAATTATGGACTTAGTATTAATAGTGGCCATTCTAATAGGCGGTCCTTTAATCAATCGGCAACGGGAGCTTATGACGTATTGGATAGTTTATACAGTAATGATTATAAATTGGATCAAACATCCAACCAGGTTGGGGCCATTTTCAATTATAAGACGGAGAAAACCAACCTGAATTTTGGAGCAAAGGTAAGTGACGTGCGGTTCAAACAACTTGATAGGTACACAGACGATTTGTTTACAAGAAATTTCACGAATTTCAATCCACAGTTGAATTACCAATATAAATTTTCGCAGCAAAAATCCTTACGCGTTGGATATAATGGTAACAATACACAGCCTACAATCAATCAGATACAACCTGTTAGGGTAAACACAGATCCGCTCAATATCGTATTGGGTAATCCGGATCTAAAGCCTTCTTTTACCAATCGCTTTAATTTGAGTTATTATTCCTACAAGGTGCTCAGCAATCAGTATGTTAATTTTTACGGTAGCTATTCGTTTACCACAAACCCTATCGTAAGTAATACAGTAACGGATTCCGTTGGGAAAAGCACCTATCAATCCGCTAACCTAAAAGATCGAAACACCTCTAATTTTTACGGTGGTATGTATGCAAGTAAGAAAATAAAGAAATTGGATATGCAGATAGGGCTTGATTTGAGTACGAATGGTAATACGTACTATAATTTAACCAATGATAACCTCAATGAGACGAAGTCATACAACTATTCAAGCCGCTTATCTTTATCAAAGTATAAGGAGAAGAAATATGATTTTAGTGTGAATTTTGGGCCAAGCTACAACACTTCTGAATCATCGCTGCAGCCTGAGTTCAACAATAACGGATGGGGCATGAGCGGAGATGCGGGGTTCAATATATATTTGCCCGGTAAAATTCAAATAGGATCTGACGGAAGTTATACTTATACGCAAGCGACACAGTCTTTCGATGAAAATTTTGAGCGATTTATACTGAACGCTTATATCACCAAAAAGTTTTTTAAAGAAGAAAACCTTCGTTTTACTATTTCCGGAAATGATCTGTTGAACCAGAACGTAGGCTTTAATCGAAATGCTTTTAATAATACCATTAATCAGAGTAGTTATACAACCATTCGTCGTTATTTTATGTTCTCGGTTACTTGGGAATTTAGCAAAATGGGAGCAAAACCATAGGTTAACCCACATGTAAATATTGTGTTTATAAAGTTATTAAGGGAAATGAAAAAAGGAATAAAACTCGCAACCTCCATTGTTCTGTTATTAATAATCAGTCATTTAGTATATGGCCAAAACGTTCGTTTTGTTAATAGCGGAACTATAGAATACGAAAAGAGAGTGAATATGTACGCTAAATTAGCAAAACGCATTACAAAGAGAAATTCAAGCTGGATGCAACAAATTTACGATCAGTACAAAAAGACACAGCCACAGTTCAACTCAGTAAAGGCTACTTTATCCTTTTCGCAAACCGCGTCCTTATATAAACCGATAGAAACCAACATGCCGTCAACTAATAGTTTTTTTAGCAATGATCCTACGATCGATTTGAAAAAAACTATTTATACAGACTTTAAAAATGGTATTTCCGTCAGTGAAAAGAAACTGTACGAAGAGATCTTTCTCGTGGAAGACAGCGTAAGAAAAATTAAATGGAAGATTACCGATGAAACCAGGGAGATCGCCGGATATGATTGCAGACGAGCAAACGCATTGGTAATGGACTCAATCTATGTCGTCGCTTTTTATACGGATCAAATACCTGTTTCGGGCGGACCGGAATCCTTTACCGGGTTACCGGGTATGATTTTGGGTCTTGCGCTACCGCACGATAATACAACCTGGTTTGCCACTAAAGTTAGTGATGTTTCTATACAACCCAGTCCTATTGCGCCCGCAAAAAAGGCGAAAAAAGTTAATAATGCAGGTTTGTTAAGCACCTTAAAAGAGAGTATGGAAGACTGGGGAGAATATGCACAAGAAGTGTTCAAGGCAATGATGCTTTAGGGTATCAATAATTTTTGTTAAGTTTATTCCCATATTCGGGATAAATGCTATGCCTTCGATCGACTGGTTCCTTGTTGCAGAAATTACTTATATCCTTCTTGTTATTGGTGTCTGTCTGCGGATTATATATGAAACCCGATCAAGTACAAAAACACTGGCGTATTTACTATTAACGATATTTGTTCCAATAGCGGGTATCATCCTTTACTTTTCGATAGGAATAAATTATCGGAATAGGAGCATGTATAGTAAAAAGCTACTTTCCGATCAAAAACTGCAAGAACGACTTAAAATACAAATCTATAAATCGTCATTCGATGCCTTACATAGTGTGGGCGATTATGGTCTGAGCTATAAAGGACTTGCTCATATGATTTTGAAAGACATGATGAGTCCGCTGACCACAAGTAATGAGGTTAAGATTTTGATTAATGGAGAGCAAACATTCGACGCAATTTTACAGGCAATTAGCCAGGCAAAAGACCATATACATCTCGAGTACTATACGTTTGAAAACGATGCCATCGGCAATACGATTAAAGATGCACTTATCAGAAAGGCGAAGGAGGGGGTAGAAGTCCGTTTTATTTACGATCATTTCGGCAGCCGATCGATTGATGGGAGCTTTTCTGATGAGTTGGCTGCTGCAGGAGTAGAAGTGTACCCCTTTCATAAAATTACATTTCTTTTATTAGCCAATAGATTAAACTATAGGAATCACCGAAAAATCATTGTGATAGATGGTTATACATCGTTCGTTGGCGGAATTAATGTAGCTGATCGATATGTGAATGATGAAAGACAAGAGCAGCAAATCTTTTGGAGAGATACTCACGTTCGCATAAAAGGACAGGGCTCTTTATACCTTCAGTATATTTTTCTATGTGATTGGAACTTTTGTAGCCCAAATAAGCTCCATCCGGAGCCGCGTTTTTTCAGCGAGCTATCCAGTGAAGAGGGGGGAAGCTTGGTTCAGATCGTGTCAAGCGGACCAGACTCGGTTTCTCCCTCTATTTTATACACCTTGTTGAAGGCCATAGCTACCGCGAAGGAGGAAATTCTTATTACAACGCCTTACTTTATTCCCGGTGAAAGTTTAATGGATGCGCTCATCATTGCTTCGTTAAGTGGTGTCAACGTTAAGCTGTTAGTACCTTATATTTCTGATTCTAAAATTGTAAATGCGGCAGCACATTCATACTACGATGATTTATTAAAAGCAGGGGTACGTATTTTTCGCTATAAAAAAGGATTTATTCATGCTAAGACGATCGTGTTTGACAGTAAATTAGCAATTATAGGAACAGCGAATATGGATCAGCGCAGTTTCGATCTTAATTTTGAAGTTATGTCTCTTATACTGGATCCAAAAGTAGCGGAAGAATTACGCGAAATTTTCAATGAAGACTTATTAAATGCAGAAGAAATAGACGTGGAACGGTGGGAACATCGTGCCAAATGGCGTAAACTACTGGAAAAGTCGGCTAGAATGATATCTCCATTGCTATAAAATATTATTGTTTTATTAACGAAAAGTTAATAAAAGTTCGTTAACTTGGTGAGAGTGAACGCTTAATTTTAACAAATATGAGAGTCAAACATAATTTCACCTTGTACCATTATTTTTTGTGGACACTTATTTTTGTCTTTAAAAAGATATGGCATATTTTAACCTATTGGTTAAAATAAAGATAGGCATTGTTAAAAGTACTGTTTCATCGCTTTCATTAGGCAGATGAAAAGAGATTCCTTTCCCTGTTTTTTAAGAATTGCTATCCGTGTTGTTAGTTATGATATGTATGTCTCGCTGAGGGTAAGGCATACTTATGTTATGTTGATCTAGAGCTTCTTTAATTTTCTGATAATTGGCATGATAAACCGGCCAGAACTCTTTGTTATTAACCCATCCTCTTATAACTAGCACAACGGCGTTGTCACCTAAAGAATCTACCAATACAGCTGGCTTCGGATCTTTTAGAATTTGTTCATCGTTCTCCAATACATTAAGAATTATTTTTCGTGCCGTATCAATATTATTATTATAGGAGATGCCTATTTTGTATTCCGCCATCCGAGTAGGATTGTCGGACACATTATTAATAACAGCGTTAGCCAAGGGACCATTTGGCGCATATATAGTCGTGCCGTTTCCTGCTTTTAGCGTAGTATATAAAATATCTATTTTTAATACCGTTCCTGAGACATTGTTATTGGTCGTTATAAAATGGCCGACACGAAAAGGTTTAAAGAGCAGGATTAAAACACCTCCTGCAAAATTAGATAAGCTGCCTTGCAGCGCAAGACCAACGGCCAATCCCGCAGCACCTAGCATGGTAACAAAAGACGTCGTTTGGATACCTAAGGTGGAAGCAACACTCAAGAACAATAGAACGTAGAGCAAAACACGTATAATGCTGGTCAAGAATTCAGCAAGTGAAATATCGATTTTTCCACTCGTAAACCGTTTATGTAAAAAACGAACTAATACCTTAATTAGCCAAATACCTAAAACCAATGTGATTATAGCCAGTAAAAGCGAGGGAAGTTTGTCAATAAAAGAATCGATCAAATTTTCAATGGTTCTTTCTACTCTGTTATTCATTGTTATTTGTTTTTTTGCACTTTGTCGGAATACTAATGATATAACCCGCAAAAGCAATTACAGTTTCGAAAATTATTTTTTCAATTTAAAAGCCTACTTTAGGCTTTTTTCTTATGTTAGATCTGTTTAAAATGATCAAATTATTGAATTGTGATAGAATAACCAGCTTCAAATACGTGACCTGGGGCTAAGGATACGATGCCTTCTTTCTTTTCTATAGTGGAAGTGCCGGCCTCACTATCTGCGTATCCCAGCCAAGGCTCAATACAAACGAAAGGTGCACCCGGTTTCGCCCAAATACCTAAAGATTTAAAATCAGAATAACTGATGAGCAGCGCGTGAGGGTGATTTTTACTTCGAATAGCTACATGTTTACTTAGCAATGTTTTAAAAACAAGAGCATCGGTATCAAAAAGGTTTTCATTTAATTGCAGCTTTCTATTGTCAAGTAAAATCGTTGATTCCTCGCCGTTAAAATAACCGGCGTCAGAAAGGTGATGGCGTATCAAGGGCTCATCTTTTTCAAACTCCAGGTAATAATCATTATAACGTTCATAGGAAAAAAAAGGCACATTGAAGGCGGGATGGGCTCCTACTGAAAAATAAATCGGCTTCGTCTCTAGATTGATGACTTTGTAAATGCACTTAAGGGATTCGTTTTCCAGATGGTAAATAACCTGAAACTCAAAATGGTATGGATAAACACGTAATGTTTCCTGATTATAACGTAATGAAAAGATTGCATGTGTGCCCGATGACTCAATAACTTGAAAGTTGGTATGTCTTGCAAAACCGTGTCTGGCTAATTCATAGATTTGGCCATCAACAGCTAGGTGGTTATCTTTTAAGCCGCCAACAATGGGGAAAAGATTAGGGGCATGCCATGGCCAAAAGCTTGGATCTCCTTGCCAAATATATTCATGAGCCATGTTCTTGTTATAAATTGAAGAAAGCTCTGCGCCCTTTTTTTTAATATTTACGCGGATATATTCGTTGCTTAATTGAATCATGTAAACAGGAAAGAATAATTGTTATCTGGTAAAGATAATAAAGCTTCTGTTGCTAAACAAGTTTGGGATAATTGAACCAAACTAAATTGCCGGTTCCTATACTTACCTCACTCCAGTGCTCTATGTTAAAAGACAGAAAGCCTATTGCACAAGTGGGGAAATCGATGGCTGCATCATCGCAAAGATACTCCGCCAACAAACTAACGCCCGGATTGTGTCCAAAGATTGCTACGCAATCCGCTTCAGCTTGGAATGAATTGATAACCTTCAGTAAGGTAGGAACATCGGCTTCATATATGGCTGCTTCTTCCTGTATATCGGCCTCAGAAAATTTTAACTCTTTAGCAAAAATTTTAGCGGTAGAAATGGCACGATTGGCAGGGCTGCTCACCAACCGATCCGGGCGTAGATTTTGCAAATTTAACCGTTTAGCCATTATAGGGGCGTCTCTCAATCCGCGCTTATTTAACGGTCTATCAAAGTCCGGGAGATCAAAGTTCCAGTCCGACTTGGCATGACGAATCAGGTATAAATATTTAGCCATAGCTTAATGTTTTTTCAATTTTTGTGACGATTTGTTCAGGACTAATGCGTTCAATACACGGAATCCCATCACATAAACAGGGTTTATTGCCGTATATGGAGCTAGGTCTTGCGGGGTGGTGAAACTGTAGGCAGTCATCTTCTTTTTGGCCAAAGCCCAAAAAACCAGCATAGGGATGCGTTGGCCCCCAAACGGATATTACTCGAGTGCCTACCAAAGAAGCCATGTGCATGCCGGAGGAGTCCATACTGAGCATAAGATCTAAGTTAGCTATTAAATCAAGCTCGTGGGTTAAGTCTACCACACCTATTACATTGGTAACATGCGCGTATTTTTTCTCCCATTTTGTCGCCATTTCTTGTTCCGTTTCGCCTCCACCGAATATAAACAGTTCGTGATTACGACTTAAAACAGCGATTACTTCCTCCATTTTATCAAGCGGATATACTTTATACCGATGTTGCGCGAAGGGAGCGATACCTATTCGCCTCAGCGCAGAAGAACTATTAAATTGACGCAAGAATGCAGCAGGAAGCGGCCTGGTCTTTTTTACTAATTTATTTGTTAGCCGAATAGAGAATCCAAGCGACTGAAACACTTCTGCATAACGCTCAAAAGTCGATTTAAGAGGGATTAAATGCTTGTTCTGAATGCGCGTTAGAGCTCTTTTTTCAGCTCTTCCTTTGTCTATTCTTTTTATTGGAATAGTAGTTAGTCTAAAGAATGTAGAAAGAATACGACTTCTGAGGCTGTCATGAAGATCTGCTATTGCATCTATCTTATAATTTCGCAGCTCTTTGAACAATCTATACAAGCCTCTTAGGCCCCGGTGCTGTTCTTTTGGATAAATAGGATGAAAGCGTATCTGGGGATTTGTATCAAAAAAAGGTTTGAAAAAAGGCCTACTTACCAGAATTATGCTGACTTGGGGATGTTGTTCACATAGCTGTTCTATAACGGGTGAAATCATAGCGACATCGCCCATTGCTGAAAAACGAAAAACCAAAATGCTCCTTTTATTCATGTGTTATTCAGCCCCTAACGTATTCAGAGGTTTCTTATTTCTTTTCGCCTGTATATAAAACCGGATTCAGCGAGGGATCATTATACATCTTCATCTGTTTGTATACTTTCATATATTTTTTTCCCATTTTAATATCTTCGAGTAACTCATCGATGCTATTGGAAAGATCTTCCCGCTGCTCTAATAATATACGAAGCTTTTGACCACACTGATCGCGATGTTCAGGCGTGGCATCACGACGTTCAGCCTCAATTTGCATGTGATAAATTTTCAATGCCAGGATAGAAAGCCTATCAATAGCCCAGGCAGGACTCTCCGTATTTATCCTAGCATCCGGTAGAGGCTTTACATCTTTGAATGCATTTAGATAGTAACTATCTATGTATTCAACCGTATCTGTACGGTCTTGATTGGACTGATCGATCCTCCTTTTCCATTTTAGCCCTTCCACCGGAGCGATATTGGGATCACGTACTTCGTCTTCCATATGCCACTGTACCGTGTCTATCCAACATTTAAGATATAGTAAATGTTCCAGCGTATGAGCTTCATAAGGATTCTTTATAGGATGGTCTATATTATTAAGAACATGGTAATCGTGAATAGCTTGACTGAATATTTTATTAGCGTGTTGTGCGATCATTCTCAAAGGTAATTATTTTATACTTGTTTTACGAGAGCTAAAGTAGCTGTCCAATTTTTCCAGATCAAAACAATTGAGGCATTGCGAGGCTGTAAGTCCTCCTTTTCTTGCCACTAAAGTTCCATAACGCATATCGTGAAATCCTTCTACGCGATGGGCGTCGGGATTGATGGAAAGATAGACACCCTTCTCAATCGCATAACGGTGCCAGCGCCAATCTAAATCTAATCTTAACGGGTTTGCATTGACTTCGATGGCTACCCCATTGGCAGCACAGGCATCGATTACCTTTTTATAATCAATGGGATATCCCTTTCTGCTTAACAGAAGGCGCCCGGTTGGATGCCCTAAAATGGTCGTATAAGGATTTTCAATAGCTTTGATTAAACGTAGGGTAGCTTTTTCCTCGTCCATTTTCAGGTTGGCATGCACAGAAGCAACTACAAAATCAAATTCTCTTAATAACTCATCCGGATAGTCCAAAGAGCCGTCTCCCAAAATATCCGACTCAATACCTTTAAAAATCTTAAAAGGATATAATGTTTGATTTAACGAATCTATTTCTTCCCATTGCAATCTTACCCGGTCCTCTTTTAAGCCATTTGCATAAACTGCTGTCCGAGAGTGATCACATATCCCTAAATATTGTAACTGAAGAACGTCTTTGCAATATAGAGCCATCTCTTTCAGTGAATGAACGCCGTCGCTATAGGTGCTATGATTATGCAAAGTGCCTTTTATATCGTCATAAGTTATAAGGTTAGGAAGTGTATGGTCGTGGGCTTTTTGGACTTCATCCAAGCCTTCACGCAATTCAGGTTCAATAAAGTCTAAGTTTAATTGACGGTAAATTTCCTCTTCACTTTCCGCATTAGGAACTCCTTTTTCATAAAGTTGTTCGAGTAACGCGATGTGCTGTTGATTACCTGTGGTGATTAATAGGTGCTGAGAGAATTCATTTACGTTGCTTAAAATAAAATGTATAGGAAGACCGCTTTCGTGAACTGTCCGAATTTTATTTTCCTGATAATCAAATTGGATAAGTCGCTTATCTTTTTCAATATATATCAATATTTCCTCGGCACTGGCAGTTGTAATCAATTCGACCGATGATAGTAATTCCAATTTGCGCCTGAAATCACCTGTATAACTCAAGAGATGTTGGTCGGAAAGCATCTCTTTGAGTGTATCAAAAATTGAACTGGCTAACTTCTCTGCCTGGGAATATAAAAATAAACCTTGACTGGCCATATTAAACTCAATGGCCATCTTGATTTCTTCTTGTGTTTTTAGCCCGAACCCCTTTGCTTCGATCAGTCGATTTTCGTTACACGCATAGTAAAGCTCTCCTAACGTTTCGATTGCAAGCGTATTCCATATGATCAAGATTTTTTTTGGCCCCAAACCTTTTATTGTTAGCATCTCTAAAATGCCTTCAGGTGTTTTAGCGAGTAATGCCTCTAGATCCTCTATACAGCCCGTATGGATAAGCTCCCAAACTTTTGATGCTATGCTTTTGCCGATACCTTGCTCTGCACTTAATTCTTGTTCCGTTTTATCAATAATTTTAAAAGGTAGCTTATCTAGCTTAAAAGCTGCATTAGCTATCGCTTTAGTTTTGAAGGAATTCTCGCCATGTAATTCCATCAATTGCGAAAGCAATCTAAATTTGCGGGATATAATTTTATTTTCCATTTCGATGTATTGTTAACGGGCTTCGAAGCTTTGCCAATATAACGGGCAAACTTACGTATATAGACGATATATAACAAAATGTGCGCAACCAAAAAAGGGCACTCCTTTCGGAGTGCCCTTTTTTGGTTGCAGCACGATAAGATTTAATGAATATTAATCATATACGGTAATCTTGCCTGTATACCGCTTTGTTGCATAACCTGCTTTGCTTGTTCGTAAAGAAGGTAGCCTTCATTCATTTCTTTCTTCATTATCCAAGTCTTCAGCTTATCGCTGGAAGAACCGAGAAAAGCTTCTAAAGGATCTTTCATGGCAGGGTAGCTCACCAGTTTATAGTCTTTCAATTTGGCTTTACGAGCTGCAGCTATAATAGCTTCATTGAAACTGGCTAAACGATCAACTAAACCAATTTTTGCCGCTTGTGCACCCGTCCATACCCGTCCTTGACCGATACTATCTACTTGGCTTTGACTTATTTTTCTACCATTAGCTACTTTTTTTGTAAAGGTATCGTACGTCTTGTTTACTTCTTGTTGAATAAGGTCGCGCTCGTCCGCTGTAAGTGGTCTATTAACACTCATTAGGTCAGCATATTTTCCTGTTTTTACTTCATCAAACGTAATTCCCAATTTGTTATTGAAAAAGTTCTGTAAATTTGGAATAATACCAAACACACCGATTGAACCTGTAATGGTATTCGGTTGAGCAAAAATGGAATCGGCGGCGCAGGCAATATAGTAACCACCCGAAGCTGCAACGTCGCCCATTGACACGATAATAGGTTTTACCTTTTTTGTCAGTTCAACTTCTTTCCAAATAACATCAGAAGCCAACGAGCTTCCACCCGGAGAGTTGATACGAAGCACAACTGCTTTAACTTTATCATCTTCACGTACTGTCCTAATCGCTCTCGAAATTCTTTCCGAACCAATTTGCTCATCAGAACCCTCACCTGAAACGATATCACCTACTGCGTAGACTACAGCTAGCCGATTTTGCGATCCGTTTTCTTCTGTTTTTGGAGAAGTATAATCTTCAATATTTATTGACTTGATCCTCTTCTTCTTATCAATACCCAACTTAACTTTTAGTTCATCTATTATTTCATTTTTATATTTCAACCCGTCAACTAATTTTGTGTTCAGCGCCTTCTCGGCATCTCTTCCACTGTAGTTGTCGGCAATGTTCCGCAAGGAATCCATAGGTATATTCCGTGATTTGGACACATTGCCAAGGTAATAGTCGTATAAAGAATTAAGATAGGAGTTGACTTGTTCTTTGTTTGCCGGGCTCATTTTATCTAATATAAAAGGCTCTACCGCACTCTTGTAAGTACCTACTTTCACTACCTGTGCTTCGATGCCCAGTTTTTCAAGTGTGCCTTTAAAGAATGGAAGCTGCGCTGCCATTCCGCGGAAGTCGACCGACCCTTCCGGGTTCAAATAAACCTTATCAGCTGTTGAAGCAAGGTAGTATCCCTTCATTGAATACCCCTCACTGTAAGCTAATATGAATTTTTTTGATTCTTTAAATTTGAGCAATGCATCTCTAATCTCTTGAAGTGTGGCAAAACTTGCACCGATACCGTCCATATCGAGTACAATACCTTTTATTCGATTGTCATTTTTTGCTGCATCAATTCGAAGCAATATCTCATCTAAACCAATATATTTTTCCGAATTCATAGACGGAAGGCTAACATTGTTAAAGGGACTTCTGTCTGTACGTTCTTTGATGGCGTAATTTAAAGACACGCGTAGAATGGAGTTTTCACTTATTTCTACTGCCTTGTCTGAACTGGCAGCACTTATTATCGCGGCCATAATGGCAATAGCAACGAAGAAAAAAATGATCGTTGATAAAAATACTCCAAGCATGGAGGCAAATACAAATTTGAAAAATTGCTTCATGTATGTTTTCTATGTCTGAAATTTAAATGTTTACACTGCTATAAGACAAATAAGGTGCTGTATTGTTACATGAAATGCAAAATAAGTAATCATCGGTATAGAAGCTCAATCGATCATCGGAGTACCGTCAAAACCATAATTGGATATCAATGTCATTTTGATTAAGTTTGTTTATGCACACAGTTTATCTGATATTGGGTTCAAATTTAGGAGACAGCAGACAGCAATTAACTAAAGCCATTCAATTAATTGAAAGTAGAGTAGGAAACGTTATTGATCAATCCGCAATTTATGAGACAGTTGCTTGGGGGGTAAACAACCAACCGAATTACCTAAATCAGGCACTCAAAGTCAATACGATTTTAACCCCTGAACAAACGCTAAAAGAAATTCTCGCGATTGAGGAGACGCTTGGAAGGAAAAGAAATACAAAGTGGGAGGCTCGACTAATCGATATTGACATTTTATTTTATGATGCAATCATCTTAGATACCCTTAATTTGAAAATCCCTCATCCGTTGCTTCATTTACGGAGGTTTGTACTAACTCCTCTCGTTGAAATAGCACCTGGCCTAATGCACCCTTCCTATAGAATGGGAATAGCCGACTTATATGAAAAATTAGATGATAACCTGTCGGTAAGGCGACTTGAAAAATAGACTTTACCATTAAACTTCATCAAATCTGAGCAAAGATAAATTGAAAATCGAGTCGTTTTTCAATTTATAACTCTTGAGTAAGCTTATTATATTGCATAAGCGACAATACCAAGTAGAAAATAATGATGAACGGAATGGCCGTTAGTTGAAATAAAAAAAGCAATATTACACTGACCAAAAGAAGGATATAGCGATGAAGGTTGGTGCGCAATTGTAAATCTTTAAATTTTAGCGACATGAGCGGGATTTCCGCCACCAATAAAAAACTTAAAGCAAGTATTAAAGCAAGCAAAATAACCGGATGCTGCACATAGGCACTGATTATCGGATCTTTGCTTAAGGCGATATGTGGAAGCGATAGGATGAACAATGCACAGGCAGGAGTAGGAAGACCTATGAAAATAGAAGTTTGCCTGCTATCTAAATTGAATTTCGCTAAACGTAGCGCAGAAAAAACGGCTAACAAAAAAGCCGAATATTTGATCCACGAACCGCCGTATTCTATCGCCGGGTTTGTCTCCAGCATCATAAAGACAATAACAGACGGTAAAAAACCGAAGCTAATCATATCAGCAAGTGAATCCAACTCTTTACCTACCGGAGAGTTTACTTTCAATAGACGAGCCGCCATGCCATCGAGGAAATCAAAAATTGCGGCTATGATAATAGCGTACCCCGCATTTATCAACTGTCCTTCAAAAGCTAGTACGACACCTATGCACCCACTGAACAGATTAAAACTTGTAATCGTATTAGGTATATGTTGTTTCATGCGTCATTTCTTTCACTCCCGTCAAATGCTTAGAAAAAATATGATTTTGGCAGTGTCTTCATAAAGTGTTACAAAAAAGCTTTCCTACCTATTATAAAGTAAGAAAGCTTTGTTTATCAATTAATTGTACGATTACCCGTTTCTAGCCGTTCATGCTGATAAGAAACTCTTCATTTGATCTTGTTCCACGCATTTGAGCTAGCAAGAATTCCATAGCTTCTGTGGAGTTCATATCCGCTAAGTGATTTCTAAGCACCCATATACGTTGAAGTGTTTCCTTGTCGTTTAACAAATCGTCTCTACGTGTACTCGATGCAGTAATATCAATAGCCGGGAATATACGCTTATTAGCCAACTTCCGATCGAGTTGTAATTCCATGTTACCTGTACCCTTGAACTCTTCAAAAATCACTTCGTCCATTTTGGAGCCGGTATCGGTCAAGGCAGTAGCTAAGATAGTAAGCGAGCCGCCATGCTCAATATTACGAGCTGCTCCAAAGAACCTTTTCGGTTTATGCAAGGCATTAGCGTCCACACCTCCCGATAAAATTTTTCCGGAAGCAGGAGCAACTGTGTTATAAGCGCGAGCCAGCCTGGTAATCGAATCTAACAGAATGACAACATCATGACCGCATTCGACCATACGCTTTGCTTTTTCGAGCACGATATTGGCGATTTTAACATGTCGTTCAGCCGGTTCGTCAAAAGTAGAAGACACCACCTCTGCCCGAACACTTCTAGCCATGTCAGTCACCTCTTCCGGACGTTCGTCGATTAATAAAATGATCAAATAAACCTCTGGGTGATTTTTTGCTATGGCATTTGCCACCTCTTTCAATAAAACTGTCTTACCGGTTTTTGGTTGCGCTACAATTAAGCCGCGTTGCCCTTTTCCAATAGGCGTAAACAAATCCATGATGCGGGTCGAATTGTTTCCTGCATCGGTATAGAGCTTCAAACGCTCAGTAGGGAATAGTGGTGTCAAATAATCAAACGGAACCCGATCCCTTACCTCTGCGGGAATTTGGCCATTAATGGCTTCTACACGCACCAAAGGAAAATATTTTTCGCCTTCCTTCGGAGGGCGAATACTTCCTCTGACGGTATCGCCTGTTTTAAGCCCGAAAAGCTTTATCTGTGATTGTGAGACATAAATGTCGTCGGGTGATGTCAGGTAGTTATAGTCAGACGAGCGTAAAAAGCCATAGCCATCAGGCATGATTTCTAATACGCCTTCGTTGACGATCACATTGTCAAAATCAAGATTAGAAGCGGGTGTCGATGCCGGAGCAGTTTCCGTTTTTGTTTGAGGTGGGGTTGTAGAGGAGGGAGTTGAGCTGCTCGCTCTGCGATCAGTGCGCTGTGGACGGTTTTCAGATGAAGCAAGTTTTTCTTTGCTAGGTTCATCTTTTATAGCCGTAGCCAAGACAGGCTCTTTCTCTACTTTTTTTCTTATCTCTATAGGCTCGGCCTGTTTTACAGAGGTCCTGACCCGTTTACGATGTTTCGTTTCACCGGATTCTTCCTCTTTTTCAAGAATGTCCGCCACCTCTTCTTCTTCTGCAGGCTTTTCATTGTCTGTAGCAATAATTTTGTTGATCAACTCTTGTTTTCTCAACTTTTCAGCATCTGCAATACCGATTAATTTTGCAATTTCACGTAGCTCAGACACGAGCTTAGCGTTCAATTCATTAATATTCATCAAATGTCGTTATGTGTAATAAGGATTTTTATGCTTGTGTTTAACAGAAATTTACCCATATAAAAACTCGATTGATAAGTTTAAATTTTTCGCTGAAGGACTAATGATTCTCCTTTAACGGATAGGTAAATTTTGAGATTCCGCTGCAATTGTATGCATAAGAATTGAAAATTCAAAAAAAAAACGAAAAAAAATAAAAATAGAGATCAATATGTCTTGTTAAAATTGTTCAATTTAGTACCCTTTTATATTGAACACCATTAAAAAAGTGATAAGGTCTCAATTGCAAAGTCTTTTGTATATGCCGACAAATATAGCTAAATTTGTCGTGTTTTTTTACATGTTCCTAATAATTTTTCCCCTTATATGACTCGTAAGCAATTAATAGAGCAGATTAAACTGAAACGCTCTTTTTTGTGTGTTGGCTTAGATACGGATATCGAGAAAATACCAAGTTGCCTATTGGACTTGGAAGATCCCATTTTTGAATTTAATAAGCGTATTATTGAGGCAACTGCTGATCTATGTGTCGCTTATAAACCCAATATTGCTTTTTATGAGAGCAGGGGCGCTCAGGGTTGGCGGAGCCTACAGCGTACGTGTGAGATCATTCCGAAAAGTTGCTTAAATATTGCAGATGCCAAACGTGGCGATATAGGAAACACAGCAGATATGTATGCTAAGACGTTCTTTTCAAAGGAGGTGTCCGGTCTGGAATTCGACGCGGTAACTGTTGCACCTTATATGGGAGAAGATTCGATTAGCCCTTTTTTGGAGTATCCGGGTAAATGGTCGGTCGTGCTGGCCTTAACATCAAATAAAGGAAGCTTGGACTTCCAGTTTTTGGCCGATTTAAGTGGTAAAAGGTTGTTTGAACATGTTATTGAAAAGGTTAATGCTCTGGGAAGCAGTGAACAGGTAATGTATGTCGTAGGAGCCACCAGAGGGGAATATTTTAAGGATATACGACGGATAGCACCCGACCATTTTCTGCTAGTACCGGGGATCGGTGCTCAAGGCGGCAGTTTGCAAGAAGTGTGTGCGTTTGGAATGAATAAGGAATGTGGTTTGTTGGTAAATGCTACCAGATCAATTATTTACGCGAGCAAGGGTAGTGATTTCGCTGAAAGGGCAAGAGAGGAGGCCCAAAAATTGCAAATTGAAATGGAACAGGAATTACAAAAAATCGGCATACTAATTTAAAGAAAGTAAAAAGCTGCGAAGAAAAAATGACGACCGTCATTAATTTACATTGAGATTATTTATTTGCCGTAAAAGAGCCGGTAAATGCTCGAATAATTGCTCTTCAAATTGTAACTTTGCAAATTAATTAATGGCAATCGCTTCTAAAGGAGAAGAGAAGTACGAAGCGAAATCGATAATGAAATGAGTACGAAAGACGATAATATATTGCAAGAACTCGCGGTAGAGGAGTACAAATATGGTTTTACTACCAATATCGAGATGGATATCGCTAAAAAGGGTCTATCCGAAGAAACAGTACGCTTCATTTCTGCAAAAAAAGGTGAGCCTGCTTGGCTCCTTGACTGGAGGTTAAAGGCCTTAAGGCATTTTGAAAAAATGACAATGCCTAAGTGGCAAAACTTTGAGCATCCCAAAGTTGATTTTCAGGATATATCTTACTATGCTGCGCCAAAGGAAAAACCGAAGGTAAACAGCATGGATGAGGTTGACCCCGAATTGTTGGATACTTTCGCAAAATTGGGAATTCCCCTAGATGAACAGAAGGTGTTGGCAGGTGTCGTTGCTGTAGATGCTGTTTTTGATAGTGTATCAGTAAAGACAACCTTTAGGGAAAAATTGAAAGAATATGGCGTCATATTCTGTTCTTTCGGAGAAGCGGTAAAAGAACATCCCGATTTGGTAAAGCAGTACCTGGGAACAGTAGTGCCACAAACCGATAATATTTATGCGGCTTTAAACGCCGCTGTATTTTCCGACGGATCTTTTGTCTATATACCAAAGGGTGTAAATTGTCCAATGGAGCTTTCCACCTACTTTAGGATTAATGCGCAGAACACAGGGCAATTTGAACGTACGCTAATAATTGCCGATGAAGGAAGTTATGTGAGTTACCTGGAAGGATGTACCGCCCCAATGCGGGATGAAAACCAGTTGCACGCTGCCGTTGTAGAATTAATTGCACTTGAAAACGCAGAGATAAAATATAGCACTGTACAAAACTGGTATCCCGGAGATAAAGAAGGCCGGGGAGGTATCTACAACTTTGTAACCAAGAGAGGAATTTGTAAAGGTGATAATAGCAAGATCTCTTGGACACAGGTTGAGACCGGTTCATCGATTACATGGAAATATCCAAGTGTAATTTTGAAGGGCGATAATTCTATAGGAGAATTTTATTCCGTTGCTTTGACAAGAAACCATCAGATAGCAGATACCGGAAGTAAAATGTATCATATCGGTAAAAACACACGCAGTAAAATTGTTTCTAAAGGCATTTCCGCCGGTGTTAGTCAAAATAGTTACCGAGGCCTGGTTCAAATAGGTAAAGGTGCCGAAAAAGCTCGAAACTTTACGCAGTGTGATTCTTTATTAATTGGCGATAAATGTGGAGCTCATACGTTTCCTTACATTGAAGCAAAGAATAAAACAGCGAAATTGGAACACGAGGCTACTACCTCAAAAATTGGAGAAGATCAGATATTCTATCTTACACAACGAGGTATTGATCCGGAAAAAGCCGTTGGACTGATTGTTAATGGTTATGCTAAGGAGGTACTTAACCAATTACCGATGGAATTTGCCGTGGAGGCGCAAAAGTTGCTGGCAATTTCACTGGAGGGTAGTGTTGGATAAAGAGTATTGTAAATATTTTTAATATAAAAAACAAATAGCAAATCGCGAGATTTGAATTGATGAAGATATGTTAAGTATAAAGAACCTACAGGCATCTGTAGATGATAAAGAGATTTTAAAGGGATTAAATTTAGAAGTTAAAGCGGGTGAAGTGCATGCTATTATGGGGCCGAATGGCTCGGGTAAAAGCACGTTGGCTTCGGTTTTAGCCGGTAAGGAAGCTTATGAGGTAACCGGCGGGGAAGTTAGGTTAGATAACAAGGATTTACTGGAGCTATCTCCCGAGGATCGAGCACGGGAAGGGCTTTTTCTGGCTTTTCAGTATCCGGTTGAGATTCCAGGTGTCTCTAATATCAACTTTTTAAAAACGGCCGTTAACGAAATCAGGGCCTATAAGGGACTAGCCCCAATGGAAGCGAAAGAATTTTTAAAGTTGGTTAAAGAAAAGCAAAAGCTTGTTGAATTTGATGCTAAATTGGCGAATCGGTCGTTAAATGAAGGATTTTCAGGTGGAGAGAAAAAGCGTAACGAAATTTTTCAACTTGCCATGCTGGAACCAAAGCTGGCTATTTTGGACGAAACAGATTCAGGCTTAGACATCGACGCGCTTCGCATTGTGGCGAACGGTGTTAATCATTTGCGTTCAGAGAATAATGCTTTTATTGTTATTACGCACTATCAACGCCTTTTGGACTATATAGTGCCTGATTTTGTACATGTACTATATAAAGGAAAAATCGTAAAATCCGGAACGAAAGAACTAGCACTCGAGCTGGAGGAGAAGGGTTACGACTGGTTAAAAGAAAGTGTGGATGCAGAAGAGAATGCTGCCATTTAGGTTATAGCGATTATTTTCTCATCCTTTTATGATAATTAACAAATGATTACACAAGTTTCAAGTTCATTATATCATCAATTAGTTACTTTTTTTGAAGAGAGGCTAACCTTAAAGGGATACCAGGAGCCGCAAGTCTCTCTACGTAAGGAGGCTTTTGCCCGTTTTAAGGATTGGGGCTTTCCTACGCTGAAGGCGGAAGATTGGAAGTACACGAATCTGCAACCTTTAATCAATCAGCATTATCTATTAAATGACGCCATTCCGGGAAAAAATGTAGATACGAGTCAAGCGATTATAAAAGGTTTGGACGCTTATCGACTCATATTAGTGAATGGGCGCTATCGCAAAGACCTTTCTGATGTTATTACAGAACCAGGCATATTTGTGAGTGCTATTGAAGATGTAGCGAATAATGAATTATTCGCTGCGCATTTTGCAAAATACGCAGATAAAACAGATAATCCACTAGTTGCGCTCAATACAGCTCTTCATGAGGGGGGACTCTATATCCATATAGGTCAAAATATTGCTTTAAAAAAGAGCATTCAAATTATTCATGTTGCATCTTCAAGTGAAGCTATTTTTAACCAAACAAGGAATTTATTTGTTTTAGACCCAAACGCTGAAGCAGAGATTATCGAATCCTTTATTGCAAATGGTAGCACGATAAGTCTGAACAATACAGTATCCGAACTTGTTTTGAACGAGAATGCTCATCTCCAACATTATTATTTACAGACTTCCGGCGAAAAGTCTCGATATCTTAACCATACAGAGGTTAAACAAGCTAAGCATAGCTTGTACAACAACTATAATTGTTCATTTCCTGGATCTTCATTCGTTCGAAACAATATTAATGTCCGTTTAGACGATACATCGGTAGAAAGTCATTTATACGGGGTAACGCTTACCGCTAAAGATCAACTGGTGGATAATCATACTATTGTTGACCATCGAATGCCTCATTGTGAAAGCTATGAATGGTACAAGAATATTGCACAAGATACCTCAACGGCAGTATTCAATGGCAAGATTTTTGTACAACCCGACGCTCAGAAAACCAATGCTTTTCAACAGAATAACAACATGTTAATTGGTGATAAAGCAAGTATTCTGACCAAACCGCAATTAGAAATATTTGCAGATGATGTAAAATGTAGTCACGGTTGTACCATGGGACAATTCGATGACGAAGCTTTATTTTACCTTAAAGCAAGAGGTATTGGTGAAGCGAGTGCACGGGTGCTCTTGGTTCATGCTTTTGCCTTTGATGTAACGGAAAAGTTCAGCAATGATAATGTAAGAGCTTACGTTGATCATCTAATCGAACAGGGCCTAATTATTGAGTAATAAGTTTTCGGTCTTACTTTAAATTTCTGATTTTGACACATTACGATATTCATAGTATAAGAGCTGATTTTCCTATATTAAAAACGAAGGTAAATGGGTACCCCTTGGTTTATCTGGATAACGGAGCGACTACGCAGAAGCCACAATCGGTAATTAATGCTATTACTGATTATTATACACAAATCAATAGTAATGTGCACCGGGGTGTTCATCACTTAAGTCAACTGGCAACAGATGCTTATGAGGTCACACGGAGAAAGCTTTCTGAATTTATAAATGCAGCGCAAGATTATGAGGTTATTTTAACCAATGGGACTACGCACAGCATCAACTTGGTTGCGCATTGTTATGGAAAGCAATTTGTAAAAGAAGGGGACGAGATTATTATTTCGACCATGGAACACCATAGCAATATTGTGCCTTGGCAAATGTTATGCGAAGAGCAGGGCGCGAAGCTACGTGTAGTTCCCATAAATGATGAAGGAGAATTGGATATGGGCGCTTATCACGCTATGCTCAACGAAAGAGTAAAGCTTGTTTCCATAACCTACGTATCAAATACGCTCGGAACTTTAAACCCAATAAAAGAGATTACAAAACTGGCGCATGATCATGGCATTCCCGTGCTGGTGGATGGTGCGCAGGCCATACAACATTTACATGTGGATGTACAAGCTTTAGATGTTGATTTTTTCGCTTTTTCAGGACATAAGATGTACGGTCCAACCGGCGTGGGGGTCTTGTACGGAAAGGAAAAATGGTTGGATCAGATGCCGCCTTATCAAGGAGGGGGTGATATGATTAAAGAGGTTAGGTTTGAAAAGACGATTTATAACGAACTACCATTTAAATTTGAGGCGGGTACACCCAATATCGAAGCGGGAATATGTTTGGGGGCAGCCGTAGATTATATAAAGACGATTGGCTTGAGTCAGATTGCGCTTTATGAAACGGAACTGCTTAAATATGCGACTAAAGCTTTGTCGGAAATTGATCAAATCCGGTTTATAGGTACGGCGAAAGAGAAATCCAGCGTGATATCTTTTCTGGTGAATGGTGCGCATCCGTACGATGTGGGCGTTATCTTAGACAAGTTGGGCATTGCTGTTCGTACCGGTCATCATTGCACACAACCTTTAATGGAGCGGTTTGGGATTCCTGGCACGGTGCGTGCCTCCATTGCAATGTACAATACAAAGGAAGAAATAGATCTGTTGGTAAGCGCTGTAAAAAGAGCCGCTTCTATGTTGCTATAACGATGGTTGATATGACAATTAAGGAAATACAGGACGAATTGATAGAAGATTTCTCTTTTTTCGAGGATTGGATGGCTAAATATGAATATATTATTCAATTGGGGAAGGAGCTGCCTTTAATCGACGAGTCCCATAAAGTTGACGATTTATTGATTAAAGGATGCCAGTCTCGCGTTTGGTTGCATGCACAGTATGTAGACGACAAAGTCTTTTTTACGGCCGATAGTGATGCAATCATTACTAAGGGACTTGTTAGCTTAATGATCAAAGTTTTATCCGGACAGCGTGCAGAAGATATTGTGAGTGCCGATCTTTATTTTATAGATGAAATCGGATTAAAAGAACATTTGTCACCTACTCGTGCTAACGGGTTGGTGGCGATGGTAAAGCAAATGAAATTGTACGCGCTTGCCCTAAATGCTAAACGTTAATTGGCACTCATTTTCCATCGTATTAAATGTACTATTGAATACCTAATCTTTGAAATAAAAAAATCAATATTGTAAAATTTTATTTGGTTATTTGTTAACTTTACGCTAAAACTGTTAGCCATGGCTTTTGAACCAGATAGAATTGATTTAAAGATTATTAAATTACTCCAAGAAAACGGTAGAATAACCAACTTACAACTTTCTTCCAATATCGGTTTGTCACCGGCACCAACACTGGAAAGGGTTCGAAAACTTGAAAATGCGGGCTATATCAAAAGCTACCATGCCTTGGTGGATGAAGAGCTTCTAGGCTTGGGCATTAAATCCTTTATACAAATACAATTGGATTTTCATACACACAATTCAATCCCTGAATTTGTTGAAGCGATCAAAAGTATACCTGAAGTGACCGAATGCCATCACGTCACCGGGCAATGTGATTTTATTTTAAAGGTTTATGTCAAGGACATTAAATCTTACGAGCGGTTGATTATGGAAAAGATCAGTCGGATACCATGTGTGAAAACCTTTCAAACGATGATGATTATGTCAACGTCTAAAAAAGAACCGATCGTACCAATGGAATACTAAGATCGATTTTTTGCATAACAATCTACTAGGTCTACACCTGCCAGTCAATTGGCGTTTTTCCGTGTTTTTCTAAATAGTCATTGGTTTTTGAGAAGGGTTTACTGCCAAAAAATCCATTGTGTGCAGATAGCGGCGAAGGGTGGGCTGATGTTATAATCAAATGTTTGGAGGAATCGATCAGTTTCACTTTCTGTTTAGCGTAATTTCCCCATAATATAAAAACAATTCCTTCTCTTCGTTGTGCGAGTTCCTTAATTACGGTATCCGTAAAAACTTCCCATCCTTTTTTTTGATGAGATGCTGCCATGTGTGCTCGCACCGTCAGTACCGCATTAAGGAGCAGTACACCCTGATCAGCCCATTTGGTAAGTGTACCGTGATTGGGAATCTTAAAACCTGGAATATCATTACTTAATTCGATATACATATTCCGTAGCGATGGAGGGATTGCAATGCCTGGTTGAACCGAAAAAGACAACCCATGTGCTTGTCCGATATTATGATAAGGATCTTGCCCCAAGATAACGGCTTTCACTTCATAAAAGGGTGTGTGTTCAAAGGCATTGAATATAAGTTTATTGGGCGGAAATACCTGATATTGTGCTTGCTCTGTCCTCAAAAAATTTCGTAACTCGCTCATATAGGTTTTGGAAAATTCCGGTTCTAAAATTTCTTTCCAGCTTTTTTCAAGGGCTATACTCATGCTCAAACTTAGCTAAAATTGACATTATATACAATACAATAGTCGTTTGCATGTCCTATAGACCGGATTTAACAACAGATTTTAACGGATAATTTTTTGTTAAAACCCATAAATTAACGGATATTTGCAGCATTATAATGAATACATTCATAAAGTAAAGATATGCCAAATTTCATTCGTATTATTATAGCTTTCCTTTTGTTGGGAGCAGCTGTCAGTCTATTTGTATTTGGCCACTGGCCGTGGGGAGTATTAGCACTTCTTTTGGCTATAGTTGTTTTTGTCACTTTCTTTTTTAACGAAAATATGCTGATTGCGCAATTTTACTTACGAAAGGAAAATATGGACAAAGCAAAAACTTGGCTAAATAAAATCACTAATTATGAGAAACAGTTGATTCGTGCTCAGCATGGGTATTATCATTTACTCATTGGACTAATTGAGTCGCGATCCGCTCCATTACAGTCAGAAAAATATTTCAAGAAGGCACTTAGCTTAGGCATGCAGATGGATCATAACGTAGCATTGGCTAAATTAAGCCTGGCGGGCATCGCCATGGCCAAGCGAAATAAGCGGGAAGCTACACAATTACTTCAAGAGGCTAAAAAAGCTGATAAAAATAAATTGCTAGCCGATCAGATTAAAATGATGAAAGATCAAATGGGTATGCTTGACAAGCAGCAGATGCGATTCCGTTAGTAAACAAGACGCCAGATACCCAAGCGAATTAAGAGCAGCTACTGTTGGTTAAACTTCTTCCTCCAGTAGCTGTTTTTCGTATAGCTCAAAGTAACTGCCTTTAGCAGCCAGAAGTTCTGTGTGTTTACCTTCTTCTATTATCTGACCGTTTTCCATTACCAAGATATGATCTGCGTTCTTGATGGTAGAAACACGATGCGCAATAAATATGGCGCTTCTGTCACGCATAACCGTACCTAAATTCTGAAGAATTTTTTCCTCTGTTTTGGTGTCTACCGCTGATAGGCAGTCATCAAAAATTAGTATTTTAGGGTTTATTGTAATTGCTCTTGCTATCGAAACACGCTGTTTCTGTCCTCCCGAAAGGGTGATTCCTCTTTCTCCGATAGCTGTCTCAAAACCTTTTTCGAACTCCATGATATTGTCATACACGGCTGCTTTTTTTGTTGCCTCCTCTACCTTCGCCATATCCAGTTGATCCAGCCCAAAAGCGACGTTCTTTGCTATCGTATCTGAAAAAAGGAAAACGTCTTGCGGAACAAAACCTATTGTGCTTCGATAGCTGTTTAGGTTTAAGTCCTGTATGGGTATCCCATCGACAAGAATAGTACCGGAAGAAGTATCATACATACGCATTAAAAGTCGTGCAATGGTGGATTTTCCCGATCCTGTTTTGCCAATGATCGCTAAAATTTTTCCTGGATTAACCTTAAAAGATACTTCTTTTAGTGCAGTAATTCCTGTATCCGGATAGGTGAAAGATACGTTTCTAAATTCAATATCTCCTCTAAACTCCTCTTTCCCGCCGGTTTGCGATTTTATACGAGGAGAAGTATCTAAAAATTCATTGATCCGTTTTTGCGAAGCTGCCGCTCGCTGCACCAATGAAGTCACCCAGGCAAGTGACATTGCAGGAAATGTTAATTGATTAACATAAACAATAAATTCTGCAATGTTTCCGGATGATATGCTACCACGCATGACCTCGATACCTCCAATATAAATAGTTATAATCGTACTTAAACCAATGAGAAGTAAGATAAGCGGAAAAAATACAGCCTGAACTTTCACTAACGATAAGGAGACAGTTTTGTAATCGTTGCTTTCTTTTGCAAAGCTGTTTTTCTTATCCTGCTCACGACTGTATGTTTTAATAACACGGATCCCCGAGAAAGTCTCTTGTACAAAAGAGCTCAACGCGGATAGCTGCTCCTGTATTTTTTCACTTCTTTTATTGATGAGCTTATTAATAAAAAGTATGACCGCTGATAGAACGGGTATAGGAGCTAATGCGTAAATAGCTAGCTTAGCGTTCACGGTAAACATAGAACTAATGACCATTATTGACAGCACAACCGTGTTAATAGAGTACATAATGGCCGGACCCAAGTAAGCTCGGACACGACTTACATCTTCGGTTACACGATTCATTAAATCTCCCGTGTTGTTTCGTTTAAAGAAAGCCATATCCAATTGTTGGTAGTGATCATAAATTTCATTCTTTAGATCATATTCGATATGACGTGAAGTCAGGATGATTGTTTGTCTCATAAGAAAGAGGAACAGTCCCCTTATCAGTGCTAAGACCAAAACAAGCGTACCAAATAAAAGAAGACTATGTCCAAATATCTCATAAATCAACGACTGACGTTCAAAGCCATCGAATAGCTGAAAAAGAGCTATATTATCTTTAACCAGATCAAAGGCAATACGAATTACTTGAGCCGGTATAATGCCGAAGTAGTTTGATACTACCACGAATATAAAACCGGGAATCATTCGCCAACGATATTTATAGAAAAATTTATTGAGATAAGCTAAGTGCTTCATGAAGACTAAAATTAAACCTATCGTACAAAAGTACGTATCCTGATAAAACTATTGCTATACTGAGTGCATTTAACTAATATTAAAATTAAATGGCAATGCAAACAATTATTTACTGAATGAAATGATTTTAAATTCGTAAAAAGATACCGATAAAATTAGTACTTTTGCGCAGAATTGCCGATACTAAAATAATAGTAAAATATGTCTTCCGAAACGCCATACCCCCAAATGTTTGATTTGTTACGACAATTTGAACATCAAAAGATTGTATTTTGCCAAGATCATACAATAGGATTAAAGGCTATCATCGCTATTCATGACACTACACTTGGTCCCGCTATCGGTGGAGTACGTATGTTGCCATATAAAACCGAATTGGAAGCGATAGACGACGTCTTAAGATTGTCTCGGGCGATGACATATAAATCGGCAATAAGTGGTGTCAATTTAGGGGGTGGAACTGCGGTAATTATTGGCGATCACCGTACCCAGAAATCGGAAGTTATCTTAAGGAGGCTCGGGCAGTTTGTAGAAGAGATGAATGGTTCATTTATCGCTTCATTGGATATGGGAACTACTTCCAAGGATATGGAATTTATCCACATGGAAACCAACCATGTGGTTGGCTTGCCAAAATCTTTGGGTGGAAGCGGCGATACGGCTCCCTTCACCGCGAAAGGCGTGTTTTATGGTATAAAGGCAGCCGTCAAAGAACTTTATGGTACAGATAGTATGGCTGGGCGGACGGTGGCCGTGCAGGGAACGGGAAAAGTGGGGGAACATCTTGTTTCATTGCTTCGGGAAGAGAATGCGAAGGTATATGTAAGTGATATTGTTGAAGATCGAATGATTCAGGTTTCTAACAAATACGGTGCAGAAGCCATCGCGCATAATAACCTTTTCGATATGGATTTGGATGTTTATGCGCCTTGTGCATTAGGAGGGACAGTTAATAATTACACGATCGAGCGTATGAAATGCAAAATTATTGCGGGTTCTGCTAACAATCAGTTGGCCAACGATCGTGAACATGGCGCTAAGCTTCTGGAAAAAGGCATTATTTACGCGCCTGATTTTTTAATAAATGCTGGAGGCCTTTTGAGCTGCTATGCTGAAATTGCTGGATATAATGTCTTAAGAAGTGCCGCATTAACCGAAAATATCTATGAAGCAACGCGCTCGGTGATTCAAAAATCGTTGAAAGAAAAAATTCCAACGCATCAGGCTGCTATGCAAATTGCTGAAGACCGGATTGCGCTTATAAAAAAAATAAAACAAAACTAGTCATAAGGCTAGCATGACTATATAATCGTTCTTTATAAATAATATGTTAAATAGAAGGCACCTGAGGGTCAAAGTATTACAAACAATCTATGCATTCCAGCAATCGGATGATAAGAATATAAACAATTTTGAAAAGGCATTGCTGAAAAGTGTTGATCAGGTTTATGAGATGTATATTTGGGTGCTCGCACTCGCGTCAGAGGTGGCTGAATATGCGTTGATAGATGCGGAAGACCGGGCAAATAAATTTTTACCTACTGAACATGATCTCAATGCTAATACACGATTGGCTAATAACACCTTTATTGAACTGCTACAACAAAATGAGGAGTTTGTGGATCTGTGTAAAAAATATAAGGTAGATGCCGTTTTTGATATGGAAACGGTGAAAAGTATTTTCCACATTTTAAAACAATCTCCCGAGTATGTTGCTTATTTAGAGAATGAAGATCGATCGCTCAAGGCTGAGAAGGATATTATAAAGTTTATCTTTAAAAAAATTATATTGAAATCACCGGCTATTGAACAGATATTCGATGAGCATTTTATTAATTGGACGACTGATAAAGATGTGTTACAAGCGCTGTTAGCTAAAACTTTGAAAAATTTCAACAGCGAAGATCCGGAGAAAAATAAGTTAGCGCAATTGTGTCCAAATTGGGTTGATGATAAAGAATTTATTGTAGACTTGTTTCGATTGACAACTCGGCATGGAGAGGATTATCAGATATATATTTCGGGGAAAACAAAAAACTGGGAAGCTGACAGAATAGCGTTAATTGATACCTTACTGATGAGAATGGCGATCACCGAATTATTGAATTTTTCTTCTATACCTGTTAAGGTTACAATTAATGAGTATATTGAAATTTCTAAGGAATTTAGTACACCGAAGAGCAATTCGTTTATCAATGGCATCCTCGATAAAATTTTGATCGAACTTCAAAAGGAGGGCAAAATCAGAAAATTCGGAAGGGGACTTATTGGGTGAGATGTTTCTATAAACCTTTAGTCGATAAGCTAGTGCATGGCTGATCTACATCAAATAACCAACAATTATAAGTATATGAAAAATAAAATTTTGTTACTATCATTAGCAGTTTTGGCGCTAAGCGCTTGCAATGGATCTAAACAAAAGGAGAAAAGTGCTGGAGAGGATATTATCGAAAGTGTAAATACGACTGATAATACCGGGGTGAATAAGCAGATTCCGGATTCCGCCGATGTAGCGGATGCTCCCGTGCTAAAATTTAAGAATGATACATATGACTTCTCCAAGATCAAAGAAGGGGAGAAGGTAAATCACGTTTTTGAATTTACTAATACAGGGAAATCACCTTTAATAATAAGCGACGTGCAGGCAGGATGTGGCTGTACTACTCCCAAATTTGATAAAAAACCGATTAAACCCGGAGAGCAAGGCAGCATTGAAGTTGGTTTTAATAGTGCAGGACAACGCGGTGCACAGCATAAAATTATTACCGTATATAGTAACGCGCAACCCGCACAATTAATGCTACACTTAAAAGGTGAAGTACAATAGTTAACAATTTTAAATCACAGTAATTTACATGACAACAGCAGCAATTTTATTACAAGCAGGATCAGGCGGAATGTCATCCCTCATTATGATGGGATTAATTGTGGTAGTATTCTATTTTTTCATGATACGCCCACAGATGAAGAAACAGAAAGATCATAAAAAATATATAGAAGATTTAAAGGTGAATGATAAAGTGGTAACTACCGCAGGCATTCACGGTCGTATCGTTGAGATAGGCGAAAGCACATTTATCATTGACGTAGGTTCCGGTACACGTATCAAATTCGATAAAGCTGCGATTTCATTGGATGCTTCCAAACTTGCCAATACACCAAAGCAAGGGACAGTAACTACAACAACGGACGAAAAGAAATAGACTTTGTCGGCTAGACGAGGTGCTATAAAACGCCTGACAAAATTGATTTGACCGACAAAGGTTGTTATTTTTGTTAGGCGTTTTGTTCGTTTATAAAGGGTAGGTATGTTTAATCTCAATAAGAAGCAACAAAAGAAACTAAGCTTATTTGCTATTTGTCTCTTTATCTCCTTTCTGGTGTGGAGCCTCTTTGCTTTATCAAACCGTTACATTTATACGGTAAAGGCCTCTCTAAATTATGTAAATATTCCGCCGAAAAGGGCATTTCACCCACTTCAGTCAGATACCGTCGCTATGCAGGTCGAAGGAACGGGCTGGCAGGTGTTATTTTCTAATCTTCGACTTAAACCTCAAGATATACATGTTGACTTAAGCGGTTTAAAAACACGTGATTGGATACTATTTTCCAATCAAATGGGATATATAAATCGGCAATTTAGTGCAAATCAACGTATTGTTTCCATTTCTCCCGATACACTTTTCTTTAATTTTTCTAAGCAAGATGTTAAAAAAGTAACCGTTAATTTGTCCAAAGACATTAAGTTTAGAAAGCAATATGATATCACAGGCGATATTCAGATTGAACCGAAGTTTGTGACGGTTACAGGGCCTTTGGAAGACCTGGTATTGATTGATGGCTGGGCGACAGATACATTAAGAAGAAATAATGTTGACAATACCATTACTGCCAAAGTTACTTTATCAAAAAGTCAGAAAGCAAATATTAATGTACACCCCTCATCGGTTGATGTTACCATACCGGTAGGTGAAGTGACGGAAAAGATTATAGAGGTACCTATTAGGGCAGAGAATAGTAAAGCCTTTAGAACGGTGAAAGTGCTGCCTGAGAAAGTAAGATTAACAACCATTGTGTCTTTAGATAAATACGAAGATATAGATCGGGATATGTTCGAAGCAGTTATTAATTTGAACGACTGGCGAAGTAATCACATCAAGAATTTGCCGGTTATTATCACGAAGCAGCCGGATTTCGTGAAAATTATTAAGGCAGAACCGCAAAATGTAGAATTTTTATTGTGGAAATAAATAAAGATAAACTACGCATTGGCGTAACTGGAGGAATTGGTACTGGTAAAACCACCGTTTGTAAAATATTTGAAGCTATGGGATATCCGGTGTTTTATGCGGATACCGAAGCTAAGAATGTGATGGTAGACAATAAGGATTTAGTGGAAGATATCAAAGGAATATTCGGAGCGGAAGTCTATTCAAAAGAAGGTAAACTTGACCGGGTCTATCTCTCGAGGATTGTTTTCCAAGACCGTGATAAATTAGATAAGCTTAACGCCCTGGTTCATCCAGCTACAATAAAAGCCTATGAAAACTGGGAAAGGCAACAACAAGCAGAGCTAACATTTAAAGAGGCTGCGTTACTTTTCGAAACAGGAACCTATAAATTATCAGACTATAATATTTTAATAGTTGCCCCGCACGAACTTCGAATCAAGCGCGTGATGGAAAGGGACCAGCTAACAAGAGAGGCGGTGTTAGCAAGAATAGATAAACAAATGATTGATGAAGAAAAACGCAAGCTCGCTGATTTTGTGATAGATAATGACGAGATTCACGCTCTTATTCCGCAAGTTTTAAAAGTCAGGGCTCGCTTGCTAGCGCAGCTGAAAGCAAGATGATTTTAGATGATTTTTTGACAGTCAATTCCAAGGGTATTTATTGTGCTTATGGCGACTTTTTTATAGATGCCCGGGAAGCGGTGAGAGTTTCGGTGGTGTCTCACGGCCACGGTGATCACATAACATCAGGTTGCTTTACTGTATTCTGTACGGCTCCAACAAAGTCATTTATGGAGCTGCGTTATAACAAGGGCGCTGCACGCGACTTCCAAGTTTATGATTATGGCGTGCCTTTTACGTTAGGAGGTGTGACGGTTACGTTTCTTTCTGCAGGTCATATTTTGGGTTCGTCTTTAATATTGATGGAATTCAAAGGAGTACGTTATTTATATACCGGCGATTATAAGTTGCAAGCAGATCCAACCTGTACTCCCATCTCGCTTGTTAAGGCGGACGTTTTGATTACAGAAAGCACTTTTGCGAATCCGATTGTAAAACATCCGGACCCTTCGGTGGAACTTGATAAGCTAAATAGTACAACCTATCCGATTATGCTTGGTGCTTATGCGTTAGGCAAAGCACAACGTTTGACGGCGATGATCAATCAATATTGCCCGGAAAAAAAAGTACTTCTCCATCATGCAGTGCTTCCTTTTCATCGGATTTATGAACAATATGGCTATGCTGGTTGGCACTATATACCTTATGGTCGTAAAATTATTAAAGAGCAGCCTGAGAATATCATTTACCTTGTGCCACCATTAACTTTTAATAGCTATTTTAGAGCAAAAAACCTTATAAAGGTCTTTGCCTCCGGTTGGAAATATCTGCAAAACAGAAATGATATGGAATTGTTTATTTCAGATCATGTTGATTGGGGGGATATTTTAAAGACAATTGATGTTGTTGATCCCCGGGAGATATGGACACTTCATGGTGATGGCAGTTTTCTTGTAGATCATTATAGAGGCAGTCGTCATGTGAAAATTTTATAATCGTCGATTACACGATATTATACAGAATGTAGTTGCAAGACATCTTTATTTTTTAGATCAGATTTTAAGCTATATATTAGTGCTCCAATTCTAAATTAGGTATATGAAGATAGAAGAAGTACTCGTCACTAATAAATTCGAAAACGAATACCATAAGGCTGCTCTAAACGTCATATATACAAGCAACTTCATTCAAAGTCTTTTAAAAGAGCGGACCGACAAAGAGAAAATAACGCTTCAACAATACAATGTGTTGAGAATTTTGCGGGGTCAAAACGCAAAACCGGCTACCGTTAACATGTTAAAGGAGCGTTTGTTGGATAGAATGTCGGATGTGAGTAGAATTATCGATCGTTTGGTGCAAAAGGGACTGGTTTCGCGGTGTATGAGCCATAAAGATAGACGTGCTGTTGATATTTTCATTACCCATGATGGTATGACAATTTTGGAACGTTTAGATAAAAAAATGTCTATCTTGAGCGTCTTGGATGAAAACCTTTCTGAAGAAGAATGCAAGCAACTTAATTACCTTCTTGATAAGTTGCGTGGTTAAATTCATTAGACAAACCAGTAGCTTAATGCACCAGAAAATTAATTAGGGAAAGACTGACCCCGGTAATCACTGCTAAGAGTTTTCTTTTATTAAAGTGATGATGATCTGCTGAAGAAGATTCAAACAGAATCGTTGTAGAGATGTGAAGAAATATACCGATGACAATCGCCATCATTTTATCAAAGTATTGGTCGATTTCGCCAATACCTCCTAAACTAATCATATTACTCAATGTAAAACCTATTGGCGACATTAAAGCAAAAATAAAAAGAGATAGGATAATCGTGCGTTGCCTAACAGTTGACTGAATGAGTAAACTGCCTAAAGCGAAGGCAGCAGGAATATGATGAATGGCAATGCCGAATAACAGCTCTCTCTGATGTCCCTTTGCTAGTGGCATCCCTTCTAAAAAAGCATGTAAGCATAAGCTGGTCATAACGCCTATCGGGAAATGTCCGTGGTGGCCATGCTTATGAATGTGACCATGTTCTATACCTTCTGAAAATCTCTCTAATAATAACTGAAATAAAAAACCGCTAAGTACATATAAGCCTAAATAATGATCGTCGTTATGCGCGTAGATCTCAGGGATAAGATGCAATACAGTGATCGAAAATAAATACGCACCGCTAAAAGAAAGTACGAGCCTTAATAAATCGGTATTATCTCTTTTTACAAAGAATACAGCCAAACCGCCCAAGAGAGCCGAAAGAAATAAAGTAACTATTATAAGAAGTGTCATGGTTGTGCTATCTGCCGAGTTGTTTCGGGCTGAATATAAAGAAATAACGTTGCCATAGAATAGCCAATGATACTACCAAATAGGGCGCCGGCAGTTACGTCAAGAGGATAGTGCACGCCTACATAGACTTGAGCAAAACTAATAGCGAAAGCCCATAACAAAGCAAACCATAATATGGCGCTCCAACGCTTCCTATAGATCATAATAAGAAATAGAGCCATGGCAAAATGATTACTTGCATGGGACGACGGAAAACTGTATCCGCTGCCGCATCGAACCCGGCTTACCATTTCCCCCTGTAGGGTAAGTTCATTACAGGGTCTTATCCTTTTTACTATGGGTTTAATAACCGAGGCAGATAAAAAGTCAGCTATTCCAAAGCTAAGCACCAGAAATAACATCATGATTACTCCTCGTTTTTTATAAGTACGTATCGAAAAAATTAAGATGAACAAGTATAAGGGGGCCCACGTATATGGATTCCGTAAGTAAGGCATTAGCCAATCAAAGACAACATTGGCCATATCCTGATTTATTATCAGGAAAAGATCTATATCAAATTGTATGATAGAAGCAAACATGTGTTTTTATGAAATAAGATTTTAATCTTTTTTACCCCCAAAGCGATCTGTATATAAATTACCATTGAAATGTAATATGCCTTTCTGTGTCGCTAAATTCAATAAGGTTGCAAATATACAGTTTACAAACGTATCCGGATTTATAATTGCGTCATAAAAATAAAAAATTATTTTATTAAGCAATCGGTTGCTTCTACAGATGGTGACAGAAGCGTTAGAATATTCTAATGAAAATGCTATTTTTACCACCTACTTAATAAATTCGAGTATAAAATGACATTGATAAAATCTATTTCGGGTATTCGCGGAACCATAGGTGGAAAACCTGGCGAAGGCCTGACTCCTATTGACATTGTAAAATTTACCGCTGCTTTTGGAAAATACATTACCGAAAAAGCCGGCAATAAAAAAATAGTAATAGGTCGAGATGCACGGCTTTCAGGAGAAATGGTAAGTAATATTGTAACAGGTACACTCCAAAGTCTCGGCATTGAGGTGATTGATCTCGGTCTGTCTACTACGCCTACCGTTGAAATAGCCGTGCCCGAAGAGGATGCGGCAGGTGGTATCATCTTGACAGCTAGCCATAATCCGACAGAATGGAATGCATTGAAGTTGCTTAATCAGCAAGGAGAATTTATTAATGATTACGAGGGAAAAGAAGTATTGGCTTTAGCCGATGAATTGAGTTTTGATTTTTCTGAAGTACACGCACTTGGACGGGTCATAAAAAAGGACACCTACCTGGAAAGGCATATTGAGAAGATCTTAGCGCTGGAAACAGTTGATAGAGACGCAATTGCACAGGCTAATTTTTCAATTGCTGTAGATGCTGTTAACTCAACGGGGGGACGCTTTGTACCAGCTTTATTGAAAGCACTAGGGGTATCAACCGTATATGAATTGTATTGTGAGCCAAATGGCCTCTTTCCGCATAATCCTGAGCCCTTGGCCGAAAATCTAAAGGATTTATCTGCCCTTGTAAAAGAAAAGCAAGCCGATCTCGGAATTGCGGTTGATCCAGATGTCGATCGGTTGTGTTTCGTCATGGAAAATGGAGAAATGTTTGGAGAGGAATATACATTAGTAGCCGTTGCAGATTATATCCTCCGGCAAAAGAAAGGGAATACGGTATCTAACTTATCCTCCACACGGGCCCTTAAGGATGTAACAGAGAAACACGGCGGTACTTATTACGCAGCAGCGGTTGGGGAGGTGAATGTAGTGACCAAAATGAAAGAGGTAAATGCAGTGATAGGAGGGGAGGGGAACGGAGGTGTAATTTACCCGGCTACCCATTATGGTAGGGACGCTTTGGCAGGTATCGGTATTTTCTTGACACATCTTGCTAAAAGCGGTCAAAAAGTGTCCGCTTTGCGCAACAGTTATCCTTCCTATTTTATGGCGAAGAAAAAGATCACGCTCACTCCTGGATTGGATATTGATCAGCTTTTAAAATCGATGGAGGAAAAATATAAGGATACCCCCCATAGCACCATTGATGGTTTGAAAATAGATTTTGAGGAAGAATGGGTTCATCTACGGAAGTCGAACACCGAACCGATCATCCGTATTTACACAGAATCGCCAACACAGAATCGCGCCGACTTATTGGCTGATAAGATTATTGGCGAAATAGAAGCCATTTTATCTTGATCACCTAGAAGTAAAAGTATAAAAGAATAAAATTCTGTTAATGGATTACTTAGTAGATTTGTAGCATGCGCGTATATTTAGATAATGCGGCAACCACTGCAATAGATGAACAAGTATTGCAAGAGATGATGGTTGTTATGCGAGACGATTATGGGAACCCTTCATCCATTCATGCGGATGGTAGAAAGGTTAGAACAATTATCGAAAAAGCCCGAAAAAAAGTCGCTGCTTTATTAAATACTTCTCCAGCGGAGATTTTTTTTACATCAGGAGGAACAGAAGCCGACAATACGGCAATTCGAAGGGGAATTTTAGATCATCAATTAAGTCACGCAATCAGTTCACCGCTCGAACACCATGCGGTTTTGCATACCTTACAAGAACTGGAAAAAGAAGGGAGCATTAAGCTAACACTGCTTGACGTTGATGCGAAGGGACATGTGGATTTATCGCAACTGGAAAGAGTTTTGCAAAATAGTCCACCTAGTTTCGTCTCATTGATGCATGCAAATAATGAAATAGGCACAATAACCGATATACAAAGGGTATCCGATATCTGTCAGACCTATAACGCATTATTTCATACCGACACGGTCCAGACAATGGGACACTTTGTGCATGACCTAAGTGCTCTGAAAGTAAGCTTTTTGGCGGGAGCAGCGCACAAATTCCACGGCCCGAAAGGAGCGGGCTTCCTATATGTTAATCATGAAGTAAAAATAAAGCCGTTCATCCATGGCGGTGCGCAAGAACGAAATATGCGAGGGGGCACGGAGAATGTCTATGGCATTGTTGGCTTGGCCAAGGCACTCGAGATTGCTTATGAACATATGGCCGAACATAGGGCTTATATACAGGGGCTGAAAGATTACATGAGAGCGCAACTTATTCAGCATATTCCCGGTGTAAGCTTTAACGGCGAGTTGGAAGCCGATCAAAGCTTGTATACGGTATTAAATGTGTCGTTTCCACCTACAGATTTAGCTGACATGTTACTCTTTAACTTAGATATTGCGGGTATTTCCGCTTCGGGCGGCAGTGCATGCAGTTCGGGATCAAATATCGGATCTCATGTTTTAACCGCGATTGGCGTGGATGCCAAACGGCCGTCTGTTCGATTTTCTTTTAGTAAATTCAATACGAAAGAAGAAATCGATTTCGTTGTTTCTAAATTGAAGGAAGTATGTCCGGAGAACGTATAACGTAACTTTCGTGATATTTATCCAACAAAATGGGTTTGGACTTGTTAATTAATTACCAACCCATTTTTTGTTTATTTAATTAAGAGGAGGTTATTATGCGTGATGAATTGAAAGATAGAAAAAGCGACAAAGAAATCATAAAGGAAAAAGATGGAAAGAAAAAAGTCGTTGAGGTGAATCAAGGCAGTTTTTCCGAGAGAGACCATCATAGAAAAAACGAAGGTCCTGCTTTTACTGCAGACTCACCTACCACAAGAGAACGGAAATAGTGTAAAAAAAGCCTGATTTTAAATCAGGCTTTTTTTACACTATAAAATATTTCTTAGGAATGTTGCTATTTTATGCTTCATTTCCCTTCGATCAACAATAAAATCTAAAAAGCCATGTTCAAGCACAAATTCAGCTGTTTGAAATCCCTTTGGCAAATCTTTTTTGATCGTTTCTTTAATGACACGAGGCCCTGCAAATCCGATCAATGCACCTGGCTCCGCAATATTGATATCACCGAGCATGGCATATGAGGCTGTTACGCCTCCTGTCGTAGGGTCTGTTAAAAGGGATATATAGGGAAGCTTCGCCTGACTGAGAAGCGCTAGCTTAGCCGATGTCTTGGCCATTTGCATAAGCGAAAACGCTGCTTCCATCATCCTTGCACCACCCGATTTTGAGATAAGTAAAAAAGGTAGACGGTGCTGTATGCAATAGTCGATCGATCTTGCAATTTTCTCTCCCACTACGGAGCCCATTGAACCACCGATAAAAGTAAAATCCATGCAGGCTATGACTAGATCAAGCCCTTCGATCTTGCCGTGCCCGGCACGTATTGCATCGTTTAAACCGGTTTTAGCATGGCTTTCCGCAATTCGTTCCGTGTATTTTTTTGTGTCTTCGAAGTTAAGGGGGTCTGCTGAACGTAGACTGCCAAACAGCTCAGTGAATTGATTGTCGTCAAATAGTACTGAAAAGTATTCTGCTGAGCCTATCCTCAAATGATAGCCGCAATATTGACATACATATTTGTTTTCAACTTGCTCTGATTTCAAGAGTGGTTTTTTACAGGACGGACATTTGTTCCATAACCCGTCGGGAGCTTCTTTTTTATTTTCTGTTGCCGTGTTAATACCGGCACGATCTCGTTTAAACCAAGCCATTCAAAAAAATATTAGAGGTACAAAGAAACAAAAAAAATGTATAAAACGTGACCTTTTGTGTAACCTTATCACTTTATATCCTATTTTACTAAAAACTACCCTAAACGGCTCCTGCTGTTGAAAGAAAAATGAAAGGGAAAGTAGCTTATTTTAAATAAAATACCTACTTTCGGGAATCAAAAATTAAACAACGTATTACAAATGAGTTTAAAAGGTTATAAAGGTGTTCTGCATGGAGATGCTGTACAAGAATTATTTGAGATCGCTAAAAAACATCGATTTGCTCTCCCCGCAGTAAATACCATTGGAACAAATTCTATCAACGCAGTGATGGAAACTGCAAAAGCAGTTAATTCACCGGTAATCATTCAATTATCAAATGGCGGTGCGCAATTCTATGCTGGTAAGACGCTGGATAATAGTAAATTGCAAGCATGTATTCTAGGTGCTGTATCTGCTGCAAAGCACGTGCATTTACTGGCCGAACATTATGGTGTAGCGGTTATCCTACATACAGATCATGCAGCTAAAAAATTACTACCTTGGATAGACGGTTTGTTAGATCACGGCGAAGCGTTTTTTGCCCAACATGGTAAGCCTTTATTTTCTTCTCATATGCTTGATTTATCAGAAGAACCTATTGAAGAAAATATAGAAATCTCTAAAAAGTATTTAGAGCGCATGAAGCCGCTTGGAATGACTGTTGAAATTGAATTGGGAGTAACTGGCGGAGAAGAAGATGGAGTGGATAATAGCGATGTTGATAGCTCAAAACTTTATACACAACCGGCCGAAGTAGCTTATGCTTTTGAAGAACTCAGTAAAGTAAGCGATAAGTTCACCGTGGCAGCAGCATTTGGAAATGTGCATGGCGTTTACAAACCGGGAAATGTCAAACTTCAACCGGTTATCCTCAAGAATTCTCAAGACTATATTAAAGAAAAGTTTGGACTAAGCGCTGAAAAACCCGTGAATTTTGTTTTTCATGGTGGATCAGGTTCGTCTCCGGCCGAAATTGAGGAAGCGATTTCTTATGGAGCCATTAAAATGAATATTGATACCGATATGCAATGGGCGTTTTGGGAGGGGATAAAAGATTACTACAAAGCAAATGAAGGCTATCTTCAGAGTCAAATTGGTAACCCTGACGGAGAGGATGCTCCTAATAAGAAGTATTATGACCCTCGTGTTTGGTTAAGGAAAGGAGAAGAGAGCTTTGTGAAGCGTTTAAAACAGGCTTTCGAAGAACTTAATTGCGTTGATGTGAACGATAAATTATAAAAAAGGTGTTTTTATCATAGTAAAGGGAAACAAGTTGTTTCCCTTTTTTTATGTCCAAAATTTTCTAAACATCCTCTGGTAGTCTTCCGATTCCCTTTCTTTTGACTAATATAAAAAATGTAAAACAAAATAGCTTTTAAAAGCTTTATTAAGGCAAGAAATAAATAGGCAATTACAGCGCAATGAAATGTGCCTGCCTGAACTAATTATTAATCGAATTGTTATGGGAAATCTATTGTATTTAATCGCTGTTGTTCTGGTAATTATCTGGGCCATCAGTTTTTTCGGGGGATACACCAGTAGCGGTATTATCCATGTTCTGTTGGTAATTGCAATCATTGCGGTATTGCTTAGAATTATCAGAGGAGCTGCCTAGTCGTTGGCTAACGACTTCATTATGACCTCTGCAAAGAGTAAATCTTCCGAAAAAGTGATTTTAATATTACGGGTATCCCCAGGTAGAATCTGAATCGGATACCCTTTTTTTTCCACCACAGAAGCGTCGTCTGTAAATGTATCACTATAGGTTTGCTCATAAGCTTCAAATAAAATCTCCGCGGAGAAAAATTGAGGCGTTTGAACGAGGAAAACGGTGCTTCTATCAACCGCTCTAGAGGTATCTCCCAACTCTTTAATGCGTACAGAGTCCTTGCTGCTGACAGCTGTTATTAGTGCTCGGTGCCGACCTATTTGTTGAAAGCCGTAATCAATGATTTCTTTAGATACAAGTGGGCGTACCCCGTCGTGAACCGCGATGTAAGTTGGCTTTATTGGTTCACTTAACTGCTTTATGTGGTTTAATCCATTCTGTACGGAGTGAAATCTGGTATCTCCACCTTCAACAATTATATGGGGTACATCAAAACTATACTTAATACAAAGCTGTTCCCATTCCGATTTCAGTCGGTTATTCAATACTAGTATAATCGTTGGTTTGGTGTTACTTTGTGAGAAAGCAGTCAGCGTGTGCATTAGTACCGGAAGACCATTTAATAGCATAAATTGTTTCGGAATTGCGCTTTGCATGCGCGTTCCCGATCCGCCACCAACAATAATTACGTAGTTTTTCCTCATAACTATACCAAGAAAAATAGGCTACCTTTATTAGATAGCCTATTCGTTAAGAGTATTCCTCCTTATATGATTAACATCGCGTCACCGTAGCTATAAAAACGGTATTTCTCTTTTACGGCGATCTCGTAAGCATTCATTACATGTTCATAACCGCCAAAAGCACAAATCATCATTAAAAGGGTGGATTCCGGTGTATGGAAATTAGTGATCATACTATTTGCAATACTGAAATCATAAGGCGGGAATATAAACTTGCTGGTCCAATCGTTTGCCGCTTTCAAGGTCCGGTTGGCCGAAACCGCTGACTCGATAGAACGCATGCTTGTTGTGCCAACTGCGCATACTCTTCGCTTTTCAGCAATCGCTTTATTGACAATATCAGCATCTTTTTGTTCAATAATAAATTGCTCCGAATCCATTTTATGTTTCGTTAGATCTTCTACCTCTACCTGACGGAATGTTCCAAGACCAACATGTAAAGTAACCTCTGCAAACTCAACACCCTTTAATTCCAAGCGCTTCATCAATTCTCTGCTAAAGTGTAAACCAGCTGTAGGTGCCGCTACAGCGCCTTCGTTCTTAGCAAAAATAGTTTGATATCTAAACTTATCTTCCGGCGTAGGCTTTCTTTTGATATACTTGGGAAGTGGTGTTTCTCCTAAGATTTCAATGTTCCTCCTAAACTCTTCATCAGACCCATCAAACAGGAAGCGAATGGTTCTACCACGCGATGTCGTATTGTCTACAACTTCAGCAACCAGTAAGTCGTTGTCGCCAAAATATAATTTATTCCCGACCCGGATTTTTCTGGCGGGATCAACCAGTACATCCCAAAGACGCAATTCCTTATTCAATTCACGGAGTAAGAAGACTTCTATCGTGGCGCCTGTTTTTTCCTTATTGCCATATAAACGAGCGGGGAAAACTTTTGTGTTATTGAGGATCATCACATCATGTTCTTCAAAATAGTTCAATACATCCTTGAAAATTTTGTGTTCAATTGCACCGGTTTTGCGATCAAGCACCATTAAACGCGCCTCGTCCCTCGTTTCTGCGGGTTCATGAGCAATTAACGAATCAGGTAGATTAAACTTAAATTGAGATAACTTCATGTTTTGTGAATTTTATATATCTTATTTCTTAATAATAAATAGGTCAGTCAACCTAAATATGGTAATAACAAAAACGGGGCATAATTTGTTCCCCTCTTTTATTAGCTGATAAATTAGCGCGCAAATTTACAAAAAAAAGTTTTAAAAACGTAAGCCTTAAAGGCTATATATTAGGTGATTGTTGGATAAAAACATCCGCCTATAAAAAAGTACCGAAACTTGTAACCTTTCCCTGTTTTACGTGTCTTAAGAGCGTATGATTTTTATCAAGCTATTTTTTGAGAGTTTCCGGTTTGCATTTTCAGCGTTAAGGGAAAATAAGACGCGTACTTTCCTTTCGCTATTAGGTGTAACGATCGGTATTATGACAATTATTGGTATTTTCTCTGCCGTTAATACACTCCGAGCGAATTTAGAAAGTAGCGTTGAAAAATTGGGAAGTCGATCAATTTACATTCAAAAGTGGCCCTGGGGTGGTGGAGGTGATTACCCTTGGTGGAAATATGTGAACAGACCCGAGCCTACTGTCCGTGATTTTGATCAATTAAAACAACGGGCAACACTTGCTGATGGTATCGCACTTGAAGTCGGGATGTCGGACAAAACGCTCAAATTTTTGAATAACAATGTGGAGAAGGTGTACATCAGTGCAGTTTCAAATGATTACTATAAAATACGAAATCTCGAATTTCAGGCAGGACGATATTTTACCGAAAGTGAATCAGAGAGAGGTACCGCTGTTGTCATTATTGGATCAACGATAGCTAAAGGTTTATTTCCGCATACGGATCCCATAGGAAAGACTATACAGGCGCTCGGGCGCCGATTAAAAGTAATAGGTGTTTTCAAGGAAGAGGGGGAAGGCATGTTGATTGATGTTTCGCTGGATAATATTGCAGTGGTACCGTTGAATTTTGCCAGAAACGTAATTAATGTGAGAAATTTCGGACCGTCGATTATTGTTAACGCAAAAAGTGGTGTTTCCTTGGATGAAGCGGAAAGCGAATTGAGAGGGCTCATGCGTTCCATTCATCGGCTTAGCCCTAAACAGGAGGACGATTTTGCACTTAATCAAACAACCATTATTACCGCGCAGCTCGATACCATGTTCCAAATTGTAAATACAGCAGGCTTTTGTATAGGCATTCTTTCAGTATTAGTTGGGGGATTTGGAATTGCCAATATTATGTTTGTATCCGTTAAAGAGCGTACCCATATTATTGGCATTCAAAAATCGCTCGGTGCAAAGAACTACTTTATACTTTGGCAATTTTTGATCGAATCGGTCGCTTTATGCATTTTTGGCGGTTTAATGGGTTTATTTGTGGTATACACCTTGGCGTTTTTATTAAAAATCATCGCTGGTATAGGTGTTGTCGTACACCTTGATGAAGTGTTGTTGGCTATTTTTATTTCCACTACTATTGGGCTCATTTCCGGAATTATACCCGCTATAATTGCTAGTAAACTGGATCCTGTTGAGGCTATAAGGAGCAAATAATCTGCCCACCGTCGCGAAAAAATTACGATATCGTTTTCGTAAATAATACATCCTTTCCAACCTTAGTATTGGGAATATTTGCTAATATTGAATGTTGGGACAAAGACCCGATTGTAGGCTGTTAAATGATAGATAGCCTGCAAAGGGTGCAGTCTACAGCGTTTCAATTGATAAATATCCAATGATAACCGACTCGCTAGCAATGTTAAATTTTGTCCCGCTTAAAAATCACTTGCACATATTGAAGAAGCTTCGCTAGCCATTAAAATGTATATTATTAAACCAATATAGGGATACTAAAACATGAGAAAAATAAGTTTAATTGCTTTGAGCGCCATTGGGGTCTGTGTTTTTTCAGCCTTTTATACTCAGAAAAGCACTTGGCAGGATTTATTCGACGGAAAGTCGTTAAAAGGCTGGAAACAAGTTGCAGGGGATGCCCCTTATACCGTAGAAAACGGAATGATTGTTGGAACTACCGTTAAAAATACCGGAAATACTTTTTTAGTAACGGAAAAGGAATATGGGGATTTTATTTTGGAATTGGATGCGAAAATAGAAGGAGACCACAATAATTCAGGCATTCAAACGAGAAGTCATATCGATCAACAGGCAAATAACGGTAAAGGGCGGGTATATGGAAGACAGGTTGAAATCGATCCGACTCCACGTAGTTGGACAGGTGGCATTTATGACGAGGCGAGAAGGAATTGGCTTTATCCTTTAGATCTCAATCCGACAAGTAAATCAGCATTCAAAAAAGGAGAATTTAATCATTTTCGGATTGAATGCATTGGCAACACA
This sequence comes from Olivibacter sp. SA151, assembly GCF_054130995.1. Classification (NCBI taxonomy): domain Bacteria; kingdom Pseudomonadati; phylum Bacteroidota; class Sphingobacteriia; order Sphingobacteriales; family Sphingobacteriaceae; genus Olivibacter; species Olivibacter sp. SA151. The sequence goes on from NZ_CP096391.1 coordinate 2,842,590, forward strand.
ACCAAAACTTGGATTAATGACATCCCTGTCTCTTATGTCGTTGATACCCTAGACAAGACCGGGTTTATCGGTTTACAGGTTCATAGCGTCGGCAAAAATGGCGAGGAGGGCAAAAAAGTCTATTTCAAAAATATTAAAATACAAACAAATAATTTACAGCCCAAAAGGATAGGAAAGGAAATTTATGTTGTGAATTTAGAGCCCAACACACTTTCGTCCCATGAACGCGAGAGCGGATATAAACTGCTTTATGATGGTAAAACAACAAATAATTGGGTCAGCTCAAATAAAAATGTCTTTCCTGAAAAGGGATGGTCGTACGATCAAGGAGAATTGCGCGTGCATGCTACTGAAGGAATAGATATACCCCGTGCCGGTGATATTGTAACTAAAGAGCTTTTTAGTGCTTTCGACTTATCCTTTGAATTTAAGCTAACACCCGGTGCTAATAGTGGACTTAAATATTTCGTCGTAATCGATGACAAAAACAAAGATTGGCCTTTGGGTCTAGAATACCAGGTACTTGATGATGTAAAACATCCGGACGCAAAAATGGGACGTGATGGCAATCGGACGCTCGCTTCGCTATACGATCTATTGACTGCCGAAAAGCAGCCAAGGTTTTTAAGGCCAATAGGTTCCTGGAATAATGCACGAATCGTTGTGTATCCGGATAATAAGGTAGAGCATTACTTAAATGGTGTAAAGGTTCTTGAGTATGTAAGGGGCTCTGATGAATTCAAAAAAATGGTATCTTTAAGTAAATTTAAAGATAAACCTGGATTTGGTGAGGCAAAAGAGGGTCGTATTTTACTACAAGATCACGGGAATGAGGTGAGCTTTAGAAGCATTAAAATAAGGGAATTGTAAAAGAATGGACAGAAGAAGTTTTTTACAACAAGGCAGTTTGTTAGGGGGGAGTCTACTTATGTTTGATGAGCTGTTGGCGAAAACGAACTGGCTGAATGATAAGCCAATTAACATTGGGATGATTGGTTGTGGTGATCGGGGAAAGGGCGTGTTATCTGTCATAAAGTCGTTGCCCCAGTTATTCAGAATCAGAAGTTACTGTGATGTCTTGGACTTTAGATTAGATGAGGCAAATCATCTTCTGAAAGACAATAAGATTATTAAATTCAAATCGCATCAGTCAATGCTTGACGACAAGGATCTTGATGCTGTCTTTATTGCAGTGCCCTTGAGTGCGCATTTTAGTATTGCTAAGGACGCAATTGAAGCAGGTAAACACGTTTACGTAGAGAAAACGATGACATACTCGATTGATGAAGCAAAGCAATTAGTGAGGTTAGCTGATCAACACCCTAAACAAACGGTTCAAGTAGGTTATCAATACCGGTATTCACCCCTATATTTCAAAGTGAAAGATATGATTAGTAGCGGCTTCCTTGGCAAAGTTAGTCAGGTTGACTGCAGGTGGGATAGAAATGGCACTTGGAGAAGGGCAGTACCCGAACCTGGGCTGGAAAGGCAAATTAATTGGCGCATGTATAAAGAATTTTCCGGTGGCTTAGCAGCAGAATTGTTGTCACATCAGATCGATTTTATAAACTGGGCCTTTGATACGCACCCGGATGAAGTTTATGGTACCGGCGGTATTGATATTTATCCTGATGGTAGGGAAACGTTTGATAATATCCAAGTCATGTTTAGGTACAAAAAGGAGGGGATGATCGGTAATTTTGGTGCCACTTGCGGAAATGCGCGAGATGGTTATCTATTTAAGATCAAGGGTACCAAAGGAACTGTTTCCTTGTTGACAAACACAGGGCTGTTTTATCCTGAAAAAGAAGCAAAGGAGGCTTTAAGTACAGTAGATGGGGTAAGTGGTGCAACGAAAATTGCTTGGAACAAAGATGGCGGAACACCGATTTTAGATGAACCGACTAAAGATGGTACTTGGTATGCACTACAGGAGTTTTACAAAGCCATAAAGACCAATACGATGCCTTCGTCAAACGTAAAACGTGGTGCTAGCGCTGCTATTTGTGTCGCCATGGCTAATAACGCCATTTATAACAATCGGCCTGAGTATTGGAAGGCGGACTATGATATATAAAAAATACCCGTATTTGCTCCAGAGCAAATACGGGTATACGGAATACGTTTAAACTAATTTTTCAAGCGCAATTTTAATGCGTCGCAATGCTTCCGTTAGTTGCTCGTCCGAAGCAGCGTAGGACAAACGGATGCAGTCATTGTTGCCAAATGAATCTCCTCCTACAGTTGCCACATGTGCTTCATTCAATAGGTAAAGTGCCAGATCCGATGAATTAGCAATCGTGTTACCATTTCCATCCTTTCGTCCGAAGAAGGCACTTACATCAGGGAAGAAGTAAAAAGCTCCTTCGGGTAGATTAACCTTTACGTCCTTAATTTCTTTCAGCGCGTTATATACCAACTCTCGCCGACGCTCAAAGGCCTTTTTCATTTCATTTACCGATTCTAGTCCGCCTTCATAGGCCGCAATTCCTGCGCGTTGCGCAATTGAGCAAGTTCCGGATGTGGTTTGTCCTTGAAGTTTGTCATTTGCGGCTGCTATTTCTTTACTAGCTGCAAGATAACCCAAACGCCAACCTGTCATAGCATAAGATTTGGAGAATCCGTTGATCAATATCACACGGTCCTTTACGCTTTCAAATTGGGCAATTGATTCGTGTTGACTTTTAAAATTAATATGCTCATAAATCTCATCAGATATAATATAGATCTGAGGATGCTTTTCAAACACTTCCACTAAAGCAGCGAGTTCATCCTTGCTATAAACGCTACCTGTTGGATTGCAAGGAGAAGAGAACATGAATAATTTCGTTTTATCTGTTATCGCAGCTTCTAATTCTTTTGGAGTGATTTTGAAGTCACTTTCAATGCTGGTATTAATGAAAACCGATTTTCCTTCCGCCAAATTAACCATTTCTGAATAAGACACCCAGTAAGGAGTCGGAATGATAACCTCATCTCCCGGATTAATCACACAAAGTATAGCGTTAGATAGTGATTGCTTGGCACCGGTTGAAACGACAATCTGCGAAATATCATAATCTAAACCGTTTTCTTCCTTTAACTTCTTTACAATGGCTCTTCTTAGTTCGGGATATCCGGGGACGGGAGAATAACGCGTATAGTTTTCGTCCAACGCCTTCTTCGCCGCTTCCTTTATATGATCCGGTGTATTAAAATCAGGTTCACCTACACTAAGGCTAATAATGTTGGCGCCCTGGGCTGCCAACTCCCTACCTAATTTGGTCATTTTTAGTGTGGCCGATTCAGATAGGTTATTGATTCTTTCAGATAATATTGATAGTGTTTCCATTAGATTACAAACCTAAGCAAAATTCTACTATTTTAAATTTTATAACAATCTTTTTGATAAAAAAGTTATGAACTGTGATTTAGGATAGCATATTCGCAACAAAGTGCAATTAAGTCGACTAATTCTTTCAATATGCCTTGAGGCCTTCATTCAATTCACATTGTTATGATTTTTTAATTTTTACCTTTGCACTTTAAGCAGTCTGCGCGTGCAAGAACAGAAAAGGATTATATTATACTCGCTGAGTACCGGTATCATTTTAATGCTGTTTAAATTCACAGCTTACCTCATAACGCACTCTAATGCGATTCTGACCGATGCTGTTGAAAGCATCGTTAACGTAATAGCGAGCGGCTTTGCCTTCTATAGCATTCACCTTTCTTCGCAGCCCAAGGATGAAAATCACCCTTATGGTCACGGCAAGGTAGAGTTCTTTTCGGTCTTTCTGGAAGGCGGTTTGATATTTATCGCCGGACTTTTAATTGTCGGCAAGGCTATTTATAATATTTTCTTTCCAGAGCAAATTAGTAATTTGCTAGAGGGAATGGGCGTGCTGGCTTTTACCGGTTTGGTTAATTTCGCGTTGGGTACTTACATGATAAAAAAAGGTAAGAGTTTGTATTCGCTCACTATTATGGCCGACGGCAAGCATCTACAAGTTGATTCATACAGCACCTTAGGCTTATTGGTAGGATTACTTCTGCTCTATACGACAGGTGTACAGCAAATTGACATAGTGCTTTCCTTAGGATTAGGCTTTTACATTTTATTTAGTGGTTACAAATTATTAAGGAAGTCGATCGGTGGCTTAATGGATGAGTCCGACTTCGAATTAATAAACCAGGTTGTGCAAATATTGGAAGAAAATCGGAAGGACAGCTGGATCGATGTTCATAATTTACGGGTTCAACGCTACGGACACGAACTCCATATCGATTGCCATATGACTTTACCCAACTATTTTGATTTGATAAAAGTGCACGAGGAAGTGTCTCAAGTTGACGCCCTTATCAATAAGAAAGTACATATAGATACCGAACTCTTTATTCACGCAGACCCATGTTTGCCCGCATGCTGTCACTATTGTAATATGAAGAATTGCCCTATTAGGAGTGATGAAAAAAAAGTGGATATCGTTTGGGATGCGCCACTTGTTATGAGAAATAAAAAGCATTTTGATGTCTAGCGCTCTTACGAAAAACAAATTGAATGGTTAAGGAGTTTACCTAATAAAGCACCTTAACGATGAATAAGTTTTTTAGAGCACTAATTGCAGGATTTACCGCCAAAAAATTGGGAGGTGGATGTTTATCGACTATAATAATTTTTATAATCGTTTATTACGCGCTTGGACATTGCAATTGATAACGAAATAGTGTCTGTTAACTCTATTTTGAATATCCTAAAATCGCGCCATTTTCTTTGTGTCTATGTGAGTGGATTTTTCTTTCTATTGAAAAATATTTCAAAATTCTAATTTATCCTTCAAAATTCTTTAAAAATTAGGCCTCAATTCCCTGCCTAGGCGAGCACCATTTTATGATTCCCTTTTGTGTATTTTAACAACATATTCAGATAATATTTACTTTGTTGATATTTTTTTTGAAGAAATATTAGGAAATTTCGAAAAAATATGATGATTTTTACGGCATAATCTCTAAACAAAGACAAAAAAATAATAAAATCAACACAAAAGCATGTCAAATCTCAGGTTTAGCGCAGTTGAAGCTGCAATTTCTCGTGACAAAAGACCAGCAGTGATAGCCGCTGGAGAAAAAGCTTCCTCATACTTTGGTAAAAATGTTTTTACCGTGAAGAAGATGAAAGAGTATTTGCCGAAAAATGTATTCGCGAAATTAACAAGTGTAATCGAAGCCGGCGAGGCGATCGATTTTGATTTAGCGGAGCATATCTCTCAGGCTATGAAAAGTTGGGCGATCAGCAATGGGGTAAGCCATTACACTCACTGGTTCCAGCCTTTAACGGGCGCAACTGCAGAAAAGCATGATGCTTTCTTTGAGCCCGGCGGCGATGGCGTAGCCATTGAGAAATTTACAGCCGATGCGTTAGTGCAACAGGAGCCGGATGCGTCCAGCTTTCCGAATGGTGGTATTCGTAATACCTTCGAAGCAAGAGGTTATACCGGCTGGGACCCCTCTTCACCTGCATTTATTTATGAAACAGGAGGCAGCAAGACACTTTGTATTCCAACAGTCTTCTTGTCATATACAGGTGAAGCATTAGACTATAAAGCTCCTTTGTTAAAAACCCTAAACGCGTTAGATAAGGCGGCTGTTGATGTTGCACAATATTTTGATAAAGGCGTTGAAAAAGTTTTTGCTTCTTTAGGTATCGAACAAGAATATTTCTTGGTTGATTTAGCCTTATTTAACGGTCGCCCTGATTTGCAATTAACGGGAAGGACTTTATTTGGTCATATGTCTGCTAAAGGTCAACAATTGGAAGATCATTACTTCGGTGCTATTCCTGAGCGGGTACTAGCTTTTATGGTTGACCTGGAGCAAGAAGCGTTGAAACTGGGTATTCCATTGAAGACACGCCACAACGAGGTAGCCCCTTCACAGTTCGAATGCGCTCCGATGTTTGAGGAAATCAATTTAGCAATTGATCACAACCAATTGTTAATGAACTTGATGGATCAAGTGGCTTTGCGTCATAACTTCAAAGTTCTTTTACACGAAAAACCGTATGCTGATATTAACGGATCGGGCAAACACAACAACTGGTCGTTGATTACCAATACCGGCATCAATTTGTTGTCTCCGGGGAAAACCCCTAAAAACAACCTGATGTTTTTGACATTCTTCGTGAATGTTATTCGTGCGGTATATGAGCATTCCGATTTGTTAAGAGCTTCTATCGCAACAGCCAGCAACGATCACCGTTTAGGTGCGAACGAAGCTCCTCCTGCTATTATTTCTATTTTCTTGGGCAGCCAATTAAATGCTGTGTTGGACGAAGTTGAAACGGCACGTGTTGCGAAGAAAGTGAAAGCGGATAGTCAATTGTGGCATGGAATTCCTAAAATCCCAACCTTACAATTAGATAATACAGACCGTAATCGGACTTCTCCTTTTGCATTTACAGGAAATAAGTTTGAGTTCCGTGCTGTAGGTTCTTCTGCAAACTCAGCCAGTCCGATGACGGTATTAAATGCGATCGTTGCAGAGCAGTTGATTAAGTTCAAGGTTGAAGTAGACAAACAAATAAAGAAGGGAACGAAGAAAGATCTAGCGATCTTAAACGTTGTTCGTAAGTATATTAAAGAATCAAAGGCTATCCGCTTCGAAGGTAATGGATATAGCAAAGAGTGGGAAGACGAGGCAGCGAAACGCGGGTTGTCTAATATCAAAACAACACCAAGAGCTTTAGATGTTTACGTGAGCGAAAAAACCGAAAAGATGTTCGAATCTTTAGGGATCATGACTAAGCGTGAAGGTGAAGCTCGCCATGAGATCTTATTGGAAAACTACTTCAAAAAGATTCAAATTGAAGCCCGTGTAATAGGCGAAATCGTTAACAGTTCACTTGTTCCTGCGGCTATAACCTACCAGAATGAGCTGATAGAAAACGTTAAAGGCTTAAAAGACCTCGGTGTAAAAGCTTCTGCTTATAAATCGCAATCTGAATTATTGGAGCGTATCGGTGAGCATATCAATATAATACTTGAAGAAGCTGAAGCTATGAGACAAGAGCGTAAGAAAGCCAATGTTTTGGAAGACGTTCGTGACAAAGCTATTGCTTATGACGAAAATGTGAAGCCGTATTTTGATAAGATTCGTTATCATCTCAATAAACTTGAGCAGATTGTTGACGATCGCAAATGGCCTCTTCCAAAATTGAGAGAACTTCTGTTTGTAAGATAAAAGAGGCGGCCAAAAAATACATCCTCAAGGGTTTCCCTTGGGGATTTTTTATTTTTACCCCATCGTATTATATTTATATTAAGGTGTCTAAAATATCATTAGGATTAGTTACTTTTGCAGCCGTATGTCAGATTTAAAGTACAACCAACGCGGTGTTTCGGCCGGTAAAGAAGATGTGCATAATGCCATTAAAAACATTGACAAGGGCTTATTTCCAAAAGCGTTTTGTAAGATAATACCGGATATTTTAGGCGGGGCGGATGATTGGTGTAACATTATGCATGCCGATGGTGCAGGCACCAAGTCCTCATTGGCCTATGTTTACTGGAAAGAAACCGGTGATTTATCGGTATGGAGAGGTATTGCACAAGATGCAATCGTCATGAACATCGATGATCTGCTTTGTGTTGGGGCTTTAGATAACATATTAATTTCGTCCACCATAGGAAGAAATAAGAGTCTAATCCCCGGAGAAGTAATCGCAGAAATCATTAATGGAACGGAAGAAATCCTTCAAGAACTGAGAGATCTGGGGATAGGTATCTATTCGACCGGGGGAGAAACGGCGGATGTCGGCGATTTGGTTAGAACAATTATCGTCGACAGTACAGTTACCTGCCGCATGAAGAGAGCTGACGTGATTTCAAATCATAAGATAGAGGCAGGAGATGTTATTGTAGGGCTTTCCTCTTACGGAAAAGCTGTGTATGAGTCTGAATACAATGGCGGAATGGGATCAAACGGCTTGACATCCGCCCGTCACGATGTGTTCAATAAGTCAGTCGCTGAAAAATATAAAGAGAGTTACGACCCCGCAATTCCTCATGAGCTTGTTTTTTCGGGAAGCAAAGCGCTTACCGATACGATTACTATTGACGGCGAGGAGATTACAATCGGAAAATTGGTCCTTTCGCCAACCCGTACTTATGCGCCCGTTATGAAGGAAGTGCTCGATCATTATCGCCAAGATATACACGGGATGGTTCATTGCAGTGGTGGAGCACAAACAAAGGTTCTGCATTTTATTGATCGTTTCCATATTATTAAAGATAACCTTTTTCCGATCCCTCCCTTGTTCAGACTGATACAAACGGAGTCAAAGACTGATTGGCAGGAGATGTATAAAGTCTTTAATATGGGACATAGAATGGAGTTATACGTTCCGGAGGCGAGGGCAGTCGATATCATTCGCATCGCAGAAAAATTTGGCATTGAGGCTAAAATAGTAGGAAGAGTTGAAGATAGTGAACAAAAGAAGGTAACCGTCCATTCCGAAGTTGGGGAATTTGTTTACTATTAATTATCTTACGCATACATTATAGTTGAGAAATTAGTTAATATTATGAAGATTATCGGCTGGAAGGAGACTGTCGATTTTATAGATTTTAAACTTTATAATGTTCCAGCCAAAATAGATACGGGAGCCAAAACATCCGTATTACATTGTAAGTTCATCGAACTGGTTAAAGTAAAGCGAAAAAATTTTGTTCGTTTCATCCCCTTGGACGACAATTTTGGGGGAAATGGAGCAGTTTATATGCTTCCATACCATAAAGAGCGAAAGGTTAAAAACTCGTTTGGGAGTGAAGAAAATAGATTCATAGTAAAAACAGCAATCTCTATATTTAATGAAAATCACGAGATTGAAATTTCGCTTCGTGATCGGTCGGGTATGGAATTTCCGATGTTACTTGGAAGAAGTTTTATCCGGAAGAAATTTCTGGTCGACGTCTCCAAGTCAAATTTATCAAAAAAAGAAAGCAAAACCAAATAGAAACCTAATAACGAAAGAATCACAACTGACCTCTCGAAACAAAACATGATCAGCTGCTGTTGAAACACATGTTTATCGTTGCGTTCAATTTATTTATACATATTGTGAAGATTGCAGTACTGTCAACCAATAAAAATTTGTATTCTACCAAGCGTTTGGTAGAGGCGGCCCTAAAAAGAGGGCATGAATGTGTTGTGCTAGATCATAGGCAGTGTTATGTAGGCATAAAACAGGGGGAGCCCAGTATACATTACAAAGGGCAGGATGTGTCCAATATCGATGCAATCATCCCCAGAATAGGTGCTTCGGTGACCTTTTACGGCTCGGCTATAGTGAGGCAATTTGAAATTATGGGAGTAGCGTCCGCTAATCCAAGTCAGGCTATTACGCGATCCAGAGATAAATTACGATGTATGCAGATTTTATCCGGTGCCGGTATTGGTATGCCGATAACGGGATTTGCACGACAAACAAATGATGTCGATGATTTAATAAAGATGGTAGGAGGGGCGCCTCTTGTGATCAAACTATTAGAAGGAACACAGGGTATTGGCGTTGTTCTTGCCGAAACCAGAAAGGCTGCCAGCTCGGTGATCGAAGCATTCTATGGACTTGGAAACAACATTTTGATACAGGAATATATTAAAGAGTCGAGAGGCGCAGACATCAGGGTGTTGGTAGTAGATGGTAAAGTGGTAGGCGCAATGAAGCGCACTGCTAAAGAAGGCGAATTCCGATCGAATCTTCACCGAGGTGGATCTGCTACCGTCATCAAGTTAACAAAAGCCGAAAAAGAAACCGCTTTACGAGCTTCCGCTGAGCTTGGCCTAACCGTTTGTGGAGTAGATATGTTGCAATCTGATAGAGGTCCGCTTGTTTTGGAAGTGAACTCTTCACCGGGTTTAGAAGGTATAGAAAAGGTTACCGGAAAGGACATTGCTACCCACATTATCGAATTTTTGGAAAAGAAACACCAGCTAAAGAAAGAGCCAAAGGAAAGGAAAAAGAAGAGTAAGGTGGGGCAGACACTTTAGTGTCCCGGTCAATCTTTCTTTTACAATCGATTATGCTTTGATTATCAAATTCTTTTTCATATTTTTGCGGACTTTAATAGAAATAGGACAAAAAGCAAATTAAAAAACAGTAAATGCCTACTATTCAACAATTAGTTAGAAAAGGTAGAGTAGCTCTGGTTGATAAGAGTAAATCACCAGCGTTGGACAGCTGTCCACAGCGAAGAGGTGTGTGTACACGTGTATACACCACTACCCCTAAAAAACCAAACTCAGCCATGCGTAAAGTTGCTCGTGTACGTTTAACCAATGGAAAAGAGGTGAACGCCTATATCCCTGGTGAAGGACACAATTTACAAGAGCACTCGATTGTATTGATCCGCGGAGGTCGTGTAAAAGACTTACCAGGTGTGCGTTATCACATCATTCGCGGTGCCTTAGATACTTCCGGTGTTGCCGGTCGTAATCAACGTCGCTCTAAGTATGGAACAAAACGTCCAAAACCAGGACAAGCTGCTGCAGCTCCTGCAAAAGGTAAAAAGAAATAGTTAAACGGAGGAAATTAAGATGAGAAAGTCAAAACCAAAGAAAAGAATCATTTTACCTGATCCAAAGTTTAACGATATTCAGGTTACACGTTTTGTAAATAACATGATGTACGATGGAAAGAAATCCATTGCATACTCAATTTTCTACAATGCTGTTGATTTGGTTGAACAAAAAACCAATGAAAATGGCTTGGAAACATGGAAAAAAGCACTAAACAATGTGATGCCTTCAGTTGAAGTAAAATCACGTCGTGTAGGCGGTGCTAACTTTCAAGTACCAACAGAGGTTCGTCCGGAACGTAAGATTGCCTTGGGAATGAAGTGGCTGATCAGCTATGCTCGTAAACGTGGTGAAAAAACTATGTACGAGAAATTAGCCGGTGAGATAATTTCAGCTTCTAAAGGTGAAGGTGCTGCTGTTAAGAAAAAAGAAGATACCCATAAGATGGCGGAAGCTAACAAAGCTTTCTCTCACTTTAGGTTCTAATCCAATTAAAATGACACAGATTAAATTGAATAACACAATAGCATGTAACAAACTAGTGTGTGTCAATTTAATCTGTGTCGTTTTTTGCCGAAGTATAAAGCAAAGTGGATTTACCAATAGTAGATTCACATTTATATAAGAGTTTAAATACACCTTTAGGGAATATAAAAAAGATGTCAAGAGACTTAAAATTCACAAGGAATATCGGTATTGCCGCACACATCGATGCTGGTAAAACCACTACTACCGAGCGTATCTTATACTACGCCGGAGTTAACCACAAAATTGGGGAAGTGCATGAGGGAGCTTCAACCATGGACTGGATGGTCCAGGAAGCTGAGCGCGGTATTACCATTACTTCCGCTGCTACCACTGTATTCTGGAACTATCGAGGAAGTAAATATCAGGTAAATATTATAGATACACCGGGACACGTTGACTTTACCGTTGAGGTAAATCGTTCTTTACGTGTACTGGACGGGTTGGTATTTTTGTTCTCTGCAGTTGACGGTGTAGAACCTCAATCCGAAACTAACTGGCGCTTGGCAGATAACTATAAAGTTTCACGTATCGGCTTCGTTAATAAGATGGACCGTTCAGGTGCTGACTTTTTAAAGGTAGTTAAGCAAGTAAAAGATATGTTAGGTGCTGATGCAATTCCTTTGCAATTACCAATCGGTGCTGAGGATAACTTCAAAGGAGTTGTTGATTTGATCAATAACCGTGGGATCGTTTGGAATGAAGAAGATAAGGGTATGACCTTTACTGAAGTGCCTATCCCTGAGGATATGGTTGACGAAGTTGCCGAGTGGAGAGAGAAGCTATTGGAATCGGTAGCGGGTTACGATGAATCGTTGATGGAGAAATTCTTTGAAGATCCTAACTCGATCTCAGAACGTGAAATCTTAACAGCACTTCGTAAAGCGGTAATTGACAATGCTATTGTGCCAATGGTTTGTGGATCGTCCTTTAAAAATAAAGGGGTTCAAACCATGTTGGATTTAGTAATGGAGTTGTTACCGTCCCCGCTAGATCAAGAAGCGGTAAAAGGAACAGATCCTCGGACTGATGCAGAAATTATTCGTAAACCTTCTGTTGACGAACCATTTGCTGCACTAGGTTTCAAAATTGCAACGGATCCATTTGTGGGCCGCTTATGCTTCATTCGTGTTTATTCGGGCATATTGGAAGCAGGTTCCTATGTTTATAATACACGCTCAGGCAATAAGGAGCGTATATCTCGTATCTTCCAAATGCACGCGAATAAGCAAAATCCTATTCCAAATATCGGAGCAGGTGATATCGGTGCAGTTGTTGGTTTCAAAGATATCAAAACCGGGGATACCCTTTGCGATGAAAAACATCCAATTGTTTTAGAATCCATGACTTTCCCCGAACCGGTAATTGGTTTGGCGATTGAGCCTAAGACGCAAGCCGATGTTGACAAGCTGGGTGTTGCTTTGGGTAAATTAGCTGAAGAAGATCCTACCTTCGTGGTACAAAGTGATGAAGAAACAGGCCAAACGGTTATCAAAGGTATGGGTGAGCTACACTTAGATATCTTAATTGATCGTTTGAAGCGCGAATTTAAAGTAGAAGTAAATCAAGGCGCTCCGCAAGTGGCTTATAAAGAAGCGATTACGGCAGAAGCTGCGCACCGCGAAGTATACAAAAAGCAAACCGGTGGTCGTGGTAAGTTTGCGGATATACAAGTAATTATTTCTCCAATCGATAAAGATTACGAGAAAGGCGGCTTACAATTTGTGAATGAAATCGTAGGTGGAGCAATTCCACGTGAATTTATTCCTTCAGTACAGAAAGGTTTTGAAGCAGCCATGGTAAATGGTGTGTTAGCGGGCTTCCCGGTAACGGATATGAAAGTTCGATTGGTAGATGGATCTTTCCACGCGGTCGACTCCGATGCACTGTCTTTCGAGATTGCCGCCCGTACTGCCTTCCGTGAAGCACTACCGAAATGTCGCCCCGTGTTAATGGAGCCGATCATGAAAATTGAGGTGCTTACACCGGAAGAAAACATGGGAGATGTAATGGGTGACTTAAACCGTCGCCGCGGACAGCTTCAAGGTATGGATACACGTAACGGATCTCAAGTAATTAAAGCACTTGTGCCACTTTCTGAAATGTTCGGTTATGTGACTCAATTGAGAACAATTACATCCGGTCGCGCTACTTCTACCATGGAGTTTGATCACTATGCAGAAGCACCTAAAAACGTTCAGGACGAGGTGATTGCAAAAGCAAAAGGTAAAGTTAAAGCCTAATTTTTAAATCTGATGTTCCGTTATAAATAGCTCTAACGGAACATCATTAATATAACATATAATGAGCCAAAGAATCAGAATTAAATTAAAATCGTACGATTACAATTTGGTTGACAAATCAGCCGAAAAGATTGTAAAAACTGTAAAACCTACAGGAGCCGTAGTAAGCGGTCCAATTCCACTTCCTACTGAAAAGAAAATTTACACCGTTTTACGTTCACCACACGTGAATAAAAAAGCGCGTGAACAATTTCAGTTATGCTCTTATAAAAGATTGTTAGATATTTACAGCTCTAACTCAAAAACAGTTGACGCTCTGATGAAACTTGAACTCCCTAGTGGTGTAGAAGTTGAAATTAAAGTTTAATGATTTTAGTTTTCTTTAGAACAAAAAGCGAGGGCCAAACCCCTCGCTTTTTTTGTTTAAGGGCATGATATAAGCCATAAAATGTGTATTTTAGCAATTAACGCTTTTTTATTTAATAAGTATGGCCAATAAAATCTTAGTTATCGAGGATCAGTCGAAATTAGCATCGTTAATTCAAAGGGGACTCAGCGCAGATGGTTATGACGTTCGGATTGCTTCCGATGGAGAATTGGGCTTGGACATGATATACCACAACGCATTTGACCTTATTGTTTTGGATGTCATGTTGCCTGGAATTAGTGGAATTGAAGTTTGCCAACTGTTGCGTAAAGAAAATAACCCCGTTCCTATTCTAATGCTAACCGCATTAAGTGCAACAAACAATGTTGTAACCGGATTGGATTCAGGAGCGGACGATTACATGGTTAAACCTTTTAAATTCGAGGAACTGAAAGCTCGCATTCGCACATTGGTGAGAAGGGCAAATGGCACTAACGGTCAGCAGAATCCAGCTTCGTCTACTATTCGAATTATGGACTTAGTATTAGATATGGATGCGCGGATCGCTACTCGAGGTGGTAAAGAAATTGCCTTGACGGCAACCGAATACCGTTTGCTGGAATTTATGATGAAAAACAAAAATAAAGTACTAACGAGAATCGAGATTTTAGAACATGTCTGGGACATCAATTTTAATATGGGAACCAACGTGGTAGACGTTTACGTAAACTATCTTAGGAAGAAGGTAGACAAAGGTTTTGACGTAAAATTGATTCATACGATGATAGGAGTCGGTTACTCGATCAAAGAAGCTTAAATATTGAGACTGTCGAAACAAGTGCGGTATAAGCTTCTCTGATGATAAAGAATATGTTGACTTAGATGAAAATCCAAAGTAAGTTTGTCCTTCTTTTCTTCTGTGTTGCGCTCGGATTAATTTCCATTTTAATGGGAGCTATCTTCTTTTTTACGCAGCAGTATGCTTTTGAAGATTTCTATAAGCGCTTGGAGGCAAGGGTGAATATCGGTGCTGAGGTATATATGCAGGAAGACGAACTGACCATCTACTATTACCGACGGATACGAAATCGTTATCTCGAAAGATTACCGGCAGAAAGCGATTTCTTCTTTCGTGTTGAACATGGAAAGGTAATTCCAAAAAAGGGAGCGCCGCAACTGCCGAAGAGCTTTTTTACGGAAATACTAAAAAAAGGCCGTAGTCGATATAATAACCGGAACGATTTTTTTGCCGGTCGATTTTTTAAGTCGGAGAAAGGCGATTTCATTGTAGTGGTTTACGCCAAAGACCCTTCCGGTTTCCGTGAACTGGCCATGCTTCAAAAAATATTGATCATCGGTTTTTTTATATCTATTCTGGTTGTTTATTTCATCGGCAAGGTTTTTTCTCAACAAATTTTCAAACCTTTTTCGCAAATTATTAAAAAAGTGCAGGAAATAACGGCTGATAACCTACATCTACGCTTGCCTGGACGTAAAGGAACGGATGAGCTGGCTGAAATTACCACAACATTTAATGATATGCTGGATCGATTGGAAACTGCATTTGATACACAGAGTAATTTCATCAGTAATGCTTCTCACGAGCTACGAACTCCCATCAGCATTATATCCGGGGAAGCAGAATTGGCTATGGGTAGCGGTGAATTACCAGAATCACATAAACAATCCTTGTCGGTCATTATTAGCGAAGCGGATAAATTACAGGAGATTATCAGTGGCTTACTTTACCTTGCCAAAACGTCTGCAGATAAAAGTAAGCAGCCAAAAGAACGGGTGCGCATGGATCAGCTTTTAATGAATATTAAAAAGATCACCGATCAGGTGAATCCCGATTGTGAATTGAGGTTAACCTTTGAAGACTTGCCGGAGGAGGAAGATGAACTTACGGTGATGGGATATGAACATTTGTTACAGCTGGCTTTATCTAATATTGTGACAAATGCCTGCAAATACTCCGACAACAAGCCAGTACGAATTCATTTAAAAACTTCTAATAAACATATTCTCATTAATGTTTTAGACGAAGGGATAGGTATCCCCGAACAAGAAAAGAAATACATCTTCGAACCATTTTTCAGGGCATCCAACACTCATTTTTATGAAGGACATGGTGTAGGGTTACCTTTAGCCTTAAAAATAATTCGCTTACACAGAGGCACAATCGATATTAGAACCCAAGTAAATTCCGGAACAGATATCACTGTTTTATTGCCAAGCGTTGCCAATCATAAATAAGGTCATAGCTTGATTTTACCTAAAACTCTAATCCTATTTTAATTTTATCCTTAATCTTCTTTAATGAGTTTCTTATTTCTTTGTAAAGTTAGGTAAAATGAGCAATTGTTTGTGGGAGCTTTAACAATGTTCTTTTTTATTGATTTTTAAGCTAAAAGGAGACATTTTATGAAGAAAATTCTTATTCCGACTGATTTTTCAGGCCAATCATTGGATATTCTGACCGATTATCTTTTGTCTTGCAATGAAAAAGAGGTATCTGTTTTATTCTTTAGCGTAGTGAAACTTTCTGATTCTATAACTGATTTGTTGCTTTTGTCGAAAAGGACTAAAGAAATAGAATTGATCCCAAGATCATTCGAAAATTATTGTAGATGTATACAGGATGAGTTCGAAAGGATTAAAGATGTAAGATTTGAATACTTTTACGGGAATACGATTGCACTTTTTAGAAACTTTTTGGATGCAAACCGTATCGATGAAATTGTTTACGATCCTTCTATTGAATTACAGATGATTACCAAGGAGAGTTCCGATCCCATTGATCTAATTGAAAGGTGTAAATGGAACAAATGGGTTCCATCAAGAAAGCAGATGGGCAGTAAATTAACCGAGGAGGAGAAAGCAATTTATGCTCGGGAATTAGAAAGAGCGCTCCTATAAATCAAAAAACTTAAAGAATTTACTTATGCTACTGAAAAACAATATACCCATAGGATACGTGCTTGGTAAAGTAAAATACGACAGCGCGCTGGTTGCCATATATGCCATTGTTGTGACGGTTTCACACCAACTGAACATATTTAATTTTGACATTCCAATAGGAGGTGTGCCTGCGATTCTTGGAACGGTTATTTCCTTATTACTGGCTTTTCGTTCAAATCAAGCTTATGATCGTTGGTGGGAGGCCCGCATTGTTTGGGGAGCTATCGTAAATGATTCAAGAAGTTTCGCAAGGCAGGTTATCACATTTATTGGAAATCTTTACGATTCAGGAAGCACTGGCGAATTGAAAGAAAGACTGATTAAACGTCAAATCGCATGGAATTATGCGTTAACGAAGTCGTTGCGGAAACAAGATCCGTATAAAGATATCAAAAGGTTATTATCCGAATCTGATTTTGAGTTTGTCAAGGCTTATGACAATGTACCTAATGCTTTACTTAAGTTGCAAGGCATGGACATTAATAGGGCGACAAATGAGGGGCTTTTAAACCAGTTTCAACAGATTGAATTAGAGAGAACCTTAATGAAGCTGACCGATTCGATGGGGAAATGCGAACGCATAAAAAGTACGGTATTTCCTGAAACGTATACACTATATATACGTTTGGCAATTTATCTATTCATTACGGTGCTGCCATTCAGCCTTTTCGGTTTGTTCGGATATATATCTATTCCTTTGGTTATCGCCATCGGTACGCTGTTCCTTTTAATAGAAAAGATGGCTGTACATTTGCAAGATCCATTTGAGAATAAGCCGACGGATACGCCTATGTCTACCATTTCCGCAAAAATCGAGCGGGATTTAATGCAAATGTGGCTTGATGATCGAATGGAAGATCAGCGAGATGAAGCGAAAAATGCAGATCGAAAAATGTTCTATATACTTTAATTAACTAACCTTTATCCGTTAAAAAAGCCGGTAGAGATAATCTCTATCGGCTTTTTAACTATAATAGCCATAGCCTATTATTTATAAGCGAAGACATCATCCAATTGGGTGCTTTCTGTAAAAGTTAAGTCAAGGTCAATCAACCTGCCTGTTTCCAGTTCAATAACCATACCGTGAACAGCTAAATCGTCCCTTTCTTTCCAGGCGTTTTGGATGATGGTTGAAGTGCAGAGATTAAATACCTGTTCTGCAACATTCAGTTCAACCAAGCGATTCACCTTAGCAGTAGAGTCGGTAATAGCATCGATTTCGCCTTTATGTAAGCGATAAACGTCTTTAATATGGCAAAGCCAGTTGTCAATTAAGCCAAACTGCTTTTGACTAAGAGCAGCAGCCACGCCGCCGCAACCATAGTGCCCTGCAACGATAACATGCTTAACCTTTAATACATTTACTGCATAGTCCAATACACTCAACATATTCATATCCGAATGAATACACATATTTGCAATATTTCTATGTACAAAAACGTCTCCCGGTCTTGTATGCGTGATTTGATTTGCCGGTACACGACTATCTGCGCAGCCAATCCAAAGAATCTCAGGACGTTGTCCCTTGGCTAATTCTTTAAATAAGCCCGTTGTATCGCTTGCTACTTCATTAACCCATGCGTCATTTCCTGCCTTAATTCTATTAAATGTTTCTTCTAAAATGGGATTCTTAAAAGCTTTGTTCGACATATTAAATTTGTTTTATTGGTTTAATCTTTTTTTTTCTTGTTCTTGGTTGTATTTTCTTAAATAAATGATGGATATTCGGCGCTTCTCGTTTATCATACACATCGATCAATTCGACGCGTTTTCCCGAACTGAGCGCATTTTGTTCAAAGTCTTTGATTACTTGAACAACATCTTTGTCTATGAAACGGCTACCGGTTCCGTCCACGATAATATGCGTTACATCTTTCGGCAAATTATATAATGATTGTTGAATAGCTGCCTTATTTAGAAAGGACACTTCTTCAGATAAGTATACTTTTATTTTTTTATTTCCATTGCTTTCCTCCAGGTCATATCCAAAAGGATTGCGCATATTGTTACGTAAGATATAGAATATAGCCACTACCATGCCAATACCGACCCCTTTTAATAAATCAGTAAAAACAATTGCTAATATCGTAACAACGAACGGAATAAATTGATCGAGCCCTCTTCGGTACATGCGGGTAAATAGGGGAATTTTGGCTAATTTGTATCCGGTAACCAATAGTATGGCCGCTAAGCAGGCGAGCGGTATCATATTAATAATGGTAGGAATAATTAATAGTGCCAATAGCAACCAGAAGCCATGAAACATAGCGCTTTGCCTGGTCTTTCCGCCGGCATTAACATTTGCGGAAGACCTCACAATTACGGAAGTCATTGGAAGGCCACCTAACATACCGGTTGTCATATTTCCAATTCCTTGCGCAACCAACTCCCGATTAGTAGGAGATACACGCTTATAGGGATCTAGTTTATCAACCGCTTCAATGCAGAGAAGTGTTTCCAAACTCGCAACAATAGCAATTGTAAATGCAACTATCCAAACATCATAGTTTACGATCGCAGTGAAATCAGGGAACTGAAATAAGCCTAAAAATTCATTAAAAGAGTTAACAACCGGTATCTCTACTAAATGTTTTGGGTCAATTTCGAGCTTGCTGCCCTTAAAGGCGATATTAAGCAATACGGCGAAAACAACGACCATAAGAGGCGCCGGCACTATACTCAGCTTTTTAAGTTTTGGCCAGTAGATTAATACTAGGAGGGATAAAGCCGTTATAATAGTAGCACCTAAATGGATCGCTCCGAAAGCGGCTTTAATAGCTAATAACGTGTTGTCTCCGTCTAATTGCTTGAAGCTTTCATCTCCAAAAAAATCAGCGTCATATCCCAGTGCATGGGGTAACTGTTTAAGGATAATGGTTATACCAATGGCAGCTAACATACCTTCGATAACTGCTGAAGGGAAATAGTTGCCGATGGTTCCTGCTTTAATCATACCAAGAACTAGTTGTATCATGCCCGCCAAGACTACAGCTAATAAAAAAACATGATACGAACCCAACGACTGAATAGCACCGAAAACAATAACCGTTAAGCCGGCGGCAGGGCCACTTACACTTAATTGCGAACCACTAATAGAGGCTACTACGAGTCCTCCGACAATTCCTGTCAATAGACCTGCAAATAAAGGTGCTCCCGACGCCATTGCTATCCCCAAACAAAGGGGTAAGGCAACTAGGAAGACGACCACACTTGCGGGTAAGTCGTACTTTAAGTCTCTTTTGGCAACTTTAAAAAATGCTGAAAAACGTGTGCCTAGCATAAAATTTTAATGTGTTAGATAAATGATAATTATTTGTTGTTTTAAGCAAGTATATGTTATCCCTACAATACAGCACCGAATCTTTATTATTGGTTATACGATTATAAAGAGCTGATTGTGGGAGTATATCAGTCCTTTACTAGCTCGCATAACCAATAAGGTATGTGGGTGCTATAGCTTTAGGAAAAATTAATTTGGGAATTACTTGTTTAACAATTTGGAGGCGGCGTCGGGACAGAAGGGTAGAATGACTTTACGCTGATGTCATCATCTGTAACATATTGCTTAATAGCTAAATAACGCAAAGGAGTCATGAAAATGTCCCAATTAATTACCGTTGCGAATTCTTTGCTGAAATTTTCAATATTGGTGTCGCCACAATTAGATTTACCGGAGTGGTTTTCAATCTCTAATTGCAAGATAACTGCCATTACATGTTTGCTATCGTATAAAGAAGCATATATAGGTGCGATTGAAATAGCCATCTTCAAAAAGAAGATAGAAAGAAAAAGAGCGCTATATACTTTTCTGATCCTTTTCGTTCTCATGCTATTTTAAGTTGGTAATTTCATATCATACCTGTCGCTAAAATAAACAAAAAACATTTATATATGATTTTAATGAATAAAAAAATTACGAAAGTCAGACAAAGTTGGGGAGTTTAAAAACTAAACCAGACAGGCTTTGTTTTTCAGTCGTGATCTTCATATGATCGATATTAATAAGACACGAGAATCATCGGCCAAAGCAAAATAGCTGGATGATAAAGGCTTTTGAACGCAAGCTCTTATGTCAGTACTTAAAGCGAGGGCAATGAAAATGAGCTTTATGAAGCATTAAGGGTAAATTTATTTTAGGTGAAATGTATAAATTACCTTGAGATTATTCAATAAAAAAGGCGACTTTTGCAGCAAATAGAATTTTTATGTAAAAACTTTACTTGAGGGCTTTTGTATGGAGAATAACCTGGACACTCTGGTAGAACAAATAGAATTATTGATTGCCGAAGGTGATAAGGAACAGCTACAAGAATATCTGGATAGCCTAAATATATCCGAGGTAGAAGATCTCATCGACGAACTGCCCGAATATGGTTCTACATTTATTGAGACGCTCAGTATCAATAGAGCGGTTAATGTCTTTAGGATTTTAGATTTCCCTACGCAAGAGCGGATTATAAAGAAACTATCCGGTGCAAAAATAACTGAACTGATCAACGAGTTGCCCCCGGATGATCGAACAGCTTTCTTTAGCGAACTTCACGGCGACGCCGTGAAGAAGATGATTATATTAATGCCGCCTGAGGATAGAAAGGAGGCTCTGACATTATTGGGTTATCCCGAGGATAGTGTAGGTCGATTGATGACACCGGACTACGTAACGGTGAAACAAGACTTTACCGTGGCGCAAGCACTGGAACACATACGTAAATATGGGAAAGACTCCGAAACCATTGACGTCATTTACGTGATAGACGATAAAGGTGTGTTACTTGACGATATCCGAATCCGCGAAATACTTTTGTCCGCTCCCGATGTAAAGGTTGCCGATCTAATGGATAATCGATTAATCGCCCTTAATGCTTTCGATCCACAAGAAGAAGCTATCAATATATTTAGGATGAACAACAGGGTGGCTCTACCCGTAACTGATAAGCAGGGAATTATGTTGGGGATCGTGACGGTGGACGATGTGTTGTGGATAGCTAATGAAGAGTATACTGAGGACATACAACGGATGGGGGGATCCGAAGCGCTGGACGAGCCTTATTTGGACGTATCAATTTGGCATCTGGTAAAAAAACGGGCTCCATGGCTAATGGTGTTGTTTATCGGTCAGCTATTTACAGCTACCGTTATTGAAAAATATGAGGTACAATTGGCGACAGCCGTTGTATTGATGACCTTTGTTCCTTTGATTACTTCAAGTGGAGGGAATACCGGTTCGCAAGCTTCTGCTCTTATTATCCAGGCGATGGCTATGGGAGAGGTTAATCTATCTGATTGGTTTAGAGTCTTTAAAAGGGAATTGATATCCGGTGTCATATTAGGCGTTATCTTAGGTGTGCTTGGCTTATTGCGGATATTCGGTTATCATCTTTTCGGCGAATATGGGCAAGACTGGTTTTTAATCAGTATGGTCGTAGGCCTATCCCTGGTAGGAGTGATATTATGGGGTTCTTTGGTTGGCTCCATGCTTCCCTTCATTTTAAGAAAATTGGGAGCCGATCCCGCCACGTCATCGGCTCCTTTTGTTGCTACTTTAGTGGATGTTACGGGGTTGGTCATCTATTTCACCGTGGCGACATCGATTCTAAAGGGTACGCTGCTTTAATCGATTATTACTTTTTCTTTTTATAGGCCAGGTAAAATACCTGTGGTAAAACAACAAGGCTCAGTATCATGCAGATTAAGAGCCCCCCAACGATCATGATGGCTAAGGGTTTCTGTATTTCAGAACCCATTCCCTGAGAAAGGGCAGCTGGTAATAAACCTAATGATCCCATAATAGCAATCATAAACACCGGTCTAATTCGGTCATATACTCCTTCCGAAATAGCATTTGATAGATCTTTGCCTTTGATTAAATTGCTTTTCATAACTGAAATAAGAATAATTCCATCAATTGTTCCTACACCGAACAAAATAATGAAACCGATACCGGCAGAAATACCAAAAATGGTTCCTGTTAACCATAAAGATATGAAGCCACCAATAAAGGCAAAAGGAATGGTTATTAACGAAATGAGTGTATCCTTTAAGTTGCCAAAGTTTAAGTACAAAAGAAAGGCTATTAGCAGCAGAGACACAGGCACTATAACGGCCAGTCTACTTAAAGCGCGTTGTTGGTTTTCAAAATCACCCGCCCACTCTAATCTGTAGGATGAGGGGAGAGACACTTGTTTCGTTACCTTATCCTGTGCTTCTTTAATTGCGCTGCCCAGGTCACGTCCCCTGACTGAAAAGCCGACGGCAATATAGCGTGAGTTCCCTTGCCGATAAATAAAGGCAGGGCCTGAATGATACCCGATGTCAGCAATTTCGTAGAGCGGAATTTTAGCATTATCGATTGAGGGAACTAAAATATTTTTAATCTGTTCTTCTGTATCCCGAAAGGGCTTATCATAGCGTACGCGAATATCAAACATCTTTTCTCCGTCATAAAAGGTAGACGCCGCCTTTCCGCCAATAGCCATTTCAACAACGGCTTGTGCGTCACGCATGGAAACACCGTATCGTGCCATTCTGGCCTCACTCAAGCGTATTCTTAATTCCGGTAAGCCAATATTTCTAAAAACTAATAGATCTTCAATCCCCTTTACCTGATTCAGGCTTTTGGCGATACTATCCGCAATTTGTTCTAATTTGTATAGATCATCACCGTATACTTTTGCCACTAAAGAACTCTTAACACCGGCAACATACTCCTCCACATTATCCATAATGGGTTGGCTAAAGCCGAAATTAATCCCTGGATAAACATTAAGCGTTGCTTCCATCTCTTCCAGGAGGTCTTCTTTCGTTATGTTTTTTCGCCATTCGTTGTCGTCCTTTAGCTGTACGTGAAATTCTATATTGAAGAAACCAGTTGGGTCCGTTCCATCGTTAGGTCGTCCTGTTTGTGTCAGTATAAACTTCACTTCCTGAAATCTTCTCAATTTTTCTTTCATTTCTTTGGTTAAACGTACCGATTCGTCGAGATTTACGCTATTTGGTAGGGTTGCTCGTATATAGATGGCACCCTCATTCAATTCAGGTATGAATTCTGTACCAATTTTGGTAAAGCCGATGCTGCAAATTGTTAAAAGCAAAGCAAAAAAGAACAGGGTTGCTTTGATATGCCTGTGGGCAAATTGATAACAATTGAAAATGAGCCGACGAAAGAACTCGGCAACGGGATTGTGCCGATCCACCACATGAGTATTTAATAAGAGCTTGCACATGGCCGGAACGTAGGTGAGCGATAATAAAAGCGATCCTAAAAGTGCATAACCCAAAGTGAAAGCTAAGGGTGCAAACATCTTGCCTTCAACTTTCTGGAAAGTAAAAATCGGCATCAGTGCGATGATCAATATAATTTGGGCAAAAAGGATAGATTTTGCGACACCCTTTGCATTTTTTCTTATAATACCTCCTTTAGCAATTTTGTTGAAGCGTTCCATTCCCAATAGCTTCGCCTTTTTGTCGAGACTTACATATACGTGCTCTACAATAACCATCGTACCTTCCAAAAGTAATCCGAAATCAATAGCACCAATTGAAATTAAATTGGCGGGTAAACCATGGATCCTCAGCATCAAAATTGCGAACAGAAACGCCAGTGGGATGACGGAAGCAACGATTACGGTTGTACGCCAGTTAAATAGAAATAAGAATATGACAACAGATACCAGTACAATACCTTCAATCAAGTTATGCGTTACGGTATCTACCGTTTTCTCCACAAGATGCGTGCGATCGTGAAAAGCTTCAATTTTAACACCTTTCGGCAATATACGATCGTTTAAATCCTGTATACGTTCTTTCAATCGTTCAATAACTTCACTTGGGTTTTCGCCCCGTAACATCACGACGATGCCTTCGATCAGGTCGTCTTGTTCATTTAATCCGGCCTGACCTAATCTTGGTTTGCTGCTAATCTGGACGTCGGCCACATTTTTTACCAGTACGGGTACCCCGTTTACATTTTTTATCAATATACTGGCGATATCACTTACCTTGTCAAGTAAACCAACGCCCCGAACCACATAGGCTTGATCGCCCCTTTGAATGACATCGCCTCCCACATTAATATTGCTCTTTTCTACCGCATCATACACATCAAGCGCCGTCAAATTATAGTTTGCTAACTCAGCGGGATTAACTCTTATTTCAAATATCTTTTCCTCACCACCGAAACTAACAATGTCTGCCACGCCATCTACGGATAAAAGTTCTCTTTCAATAACCCAGTTTTGCAATGCAGATAACTCTCTAATCGGAATCTTTTTTTCACTTTTAATTACATACCTAAAAATCTCGCCGGTTGCCCCATAGGGCGGCTCTATTTCTGCTTCAGCCCCTTCGGGTAGATCAACAGCACGCAACCGGTTGGCTGTATACTGTTGGGCGTAAAAGTCTTCTATATGATCTTTGAAATTGACAGTGATCACAGATAGGCCAAAAAGTGATATGGAACGGACTTCTGTTTTACCGGGAATGGTGTTCATTTCCTTGCTTATCGGCAAAGTAATGAACTTTTCTATTTCTTCGGCGCTTCTCCCGGGCCATTGCGTGATGATCCGTGCACGTGTATTGGTAACATCAGGAAAGGCTTCTATAGGAGTATGTTTATACGCATAGACGCCGGCGGCTATCAAGAGGGCCACAAAAAAGAAAACAATCAGTTGATTCTTCAGTGAAAAACCAACAATCTTCTCTACAAGTTTAATCATTTGAAATAAAGTATGAGTAGGGGATAGCGCTTAAAATAACTTAGAACAAATTGTTATCTTCCGATCAATCGGTTATAGATTAATAAACTGTTTTTACCAATAATACGATCACCGTCATGAAGGTGATCATCAGACACATAATAATAATGATTGTCTTCATAGCTAGGTGTAAAATCCACCACCTCTAAATCACAATCGTTATTGTATTTAATAAGATGATACGCTTCATTATCAAAAATAACGGCGTTATGTGGAATGGCCATGCTGTGAACTTGATGATCTAAGTAAACATCAATAGTAGCCATCATTTCCGGTCTTAATAGTAAGTCTTGATTGTCTAGCTCAATAATGGCTTTCAGAACACGTTCGTTTGGGTCCACTACATTGGAAATACGATTAATAACCCCATTAAAATGCTTGTTTGGATAGGCTGTTGTTTCTATATTGACAGATTGTCCCCTTCGTACACTACTAATATTGCCGGTATACACGTTAGCTTTTACCCAAACCCTACTCAAATCGCCAATTACAAACAGCGGTTCTCCTCCCGCTTCTATCTGTTGACCATTTACAATATTTTTCTCCACGATGTACCCATCATTCTTTGAGCGGATAACCAGTACTCCTTTTTCAATATTGCCACCAAAGATGTCTAAGCTTGCTTTGGTCTTTTTAATTTCGGATTGTGCATTGCTTACATCAGCCTGTGCCTCTAAAATTTCTTTATCCGAAGCTACGCCATCGGCATATAAATTTTGGGTTGCGCTTAATTGTCTTTGTGCAATTTTTAATTTTAGTTCGGCTTCATTCAAACCGGCAACCATATCATTCAGGTCTGTGCTGCTTATTTCAAGTAATATCTGACCTTTC
The DNA here is from genome assembly GCF_054130995.1 of Olivibacter sp. SA151. Taxonomy (NCBI): domain Bacteria; kingdom Pseudomonadati; phylum Bacteroidota; class Sphingobacteriia; order Sphingobacteriales; family Sphingobacteriaceae; genus Olivibacter; species Olivibacter sp. SA151. The sequence goes on from NZ_CP096391.1 coordinate 2,868,824, forward strand.
TTCACATAGTCGCCAAGGCTGAATCCCACATGTTGCACCACACCGCTTAATAGCGGTACAAATTTGTAAACTTTATCTTCGTCATAGCTAACACTTCCGGTAAGTTTGAGAATTTCCTTGTTTTCAACGCTTGTTCGGATCGTCTCGGTTGATATTATTTTTTTAAGATCATCGTTCAAACAGGTTTTTTTTATGTTTTCTTCTTCTTGACCTCCATTGCTTTCTTTACTTGAATTACAAGAGCTTACACCTAAGGCTATAATGAACGAAATAAATATTATACTTTTTCTCATTAGAATGAATTTGTTTATGTATCACCTGTTTAAGGTACTAATCTATAAATGCTATTTTCAGCGCCGAAGCGCTTTGAATAAACTTGGTTAATATGTTAGTTGAAGCTTACTTTCTTATACCTATTCAATTTTTCCTATCCAGCTACAGATCCTTGCCAATTATATAGGTCAGTTCGCAAGCCTGTAATTGAATATCCCTTTTCGTTTTGTAGTACAATTGTTTATTGCTTTTAAATGAATCGAAGAGATCAAGAAATTCAAGCAGGCTTAGGTTGCGGCCGAGTAGATTATTGGCGATAGATGATTGCATTTTTTCTAACTGAACAAGGTAATTGGCATCGAAACTTCTATAAAGCTGAATCCGCTGGCGGATGTTTTTGTAGGCCTCGTCCAGCTGATTGCGAATGGCGTTTCTCTTTTCCTCCGTCAACTGCTCCTGCTTTTTCATCTCAATTGTGGCATACTTAATATTGCCTTTGTTTCTATCAAACAAGGGTAAATCGAACGAAATACCGGCACCGAAAAAATTGAACATCGTAGAACCATTGCGATCATAGTTTAAATTAACAGTCAGGTCTGGAATCCTTTTTGCTTTTTCAACAGCCAATGTAGATGATGAAACTTCTTTTAGACTATTGGCAATCTTAAGTTGACTGTTATGATGATCAGCCATTTCAAGCAATGCCGTATAGGGCATATCGGACCATTTATTAATCGTCTTTTCGTTAAGTTTATTGTCATTTAGTACAATGAAGGTAGAACCACTAATGGCCATAAGCGTTTTTAGATTTGATTGCAACTTATTGCGTTCTTCGCTAGTTTCATTAAGCTCACTGAGCAGCTCAATTCCAAGCGCCTTTAGGCGTAGATAGCTGGCTTGCGATATATTTCCTTCCTGCAGTTGCGCCTCCTGTGCCTTTACTAGCTTGTTAACGAGCTGTGCTTGTCGTTCCAGATCCGAAAAAGTTTCCTGATTAAATAATAAATTAGCCAGAAGCGCCCTAAACTCTACTTTTAATGATTGTAAAAAGTCGATGAACGTATTTTCTGCTAATTGTTTATTGCTAACTTCAAGGCTTATGTTTTTCTTTCTTTTCCTAGCCGTTAAGATCAATTGTTCGAGTTGTACGGTAAATTGTTGATTGCGCGCAAAGCTTCCGAATAGGGGCGGAATGGATTCGGATGTAGAATTGCGATTCAAGTTGATTTCATCAATACTCAAGTTTGGGTTTGGCCAAACTTTCGCTTGCAGTATCAAAGCATTTGCCTGATCGATATTTAATCGTTCGGCTATCAATGATAAGTTATTGCGAAGAAATAGCTGTTCCGCTTCTTCGGGATATATGCGGAGCGTATCCGGTTTTATCTGTCCGTAAGAGACGCTACAAATGGAAGAAAGAAAAAATATAACCAATAGAATAGGTGTCTTTGCCGTCATTATCATTCATTATAATGCAGCAAAGATGAGGCACGCCTTATTAGGAATACTTTATAAGTATATTAGAGTTAGATTAAAGTTGTGGGCCTTTTGAACTTTCCCTTACGATTAGTAAGGGGTCAAGCTTGATTCTTTGCGGGGCCATTTTATAAAAACTTCCCTCTTTTAACATCGTCAAAAATAACTGTGCTGTCTCTTGTCCCATCAAATGCGTTTGTTGATCAATGGTTGAAAGAGATGGCGTAACCAGACTGCCGAAAGCTTCGTTGGCAAAGCCTATTACACCTACTTCTTCCGGTATTCTGATCTGTTGTGATTTTAACTGCTGTATAACTCCCATAGCAGTAAAGTCTTCTAGTGTAAAAATAGCATCAAAGTCGATGCCTCTGCTTGTCAACTCCTTTACACAGTCTTTACCGAAATTCAGCGATAAGTTGCCCTTAAGAATTAAATCCTCGTTAACGGGAATATTATAGGCTTTCAAAGCATCTAAATAACCTTTTAAACGTTCCTTAAAAATGGATAGATCCCTTGTTTCTGTAATGTGGACGATCTTTTTGTACCCAGATTGGATGAGGTGTTCTGTTGCCATATAGCCACCTTTGTAATCGTCTATAGTAACGGACGGTGCATTCAATTGATATAACGCACGATCGAAAAACGTAAGCGGAATATTTTTCGAGATAATTTCCTCAAAGATGGTACTATCTTCACGGTCGATAGCAAATGAGGTAATGATGCCATCAACACGCGAATTAAGCAGCGTTTCAATACCTTTGTCCTCTTTTTTATAGGATTCCTGCGATTGGTATAAAAGTATCGAATATCCATGTTGGTTCATAATAGATTCAATACCATGTACCACTGAGCTGAAGAAACTAACGTCCAACGAAGGGACGAGGACACCGATGATATTACTTTTGCCCGAACGTAGCGAAGAGGCAATCTTGTTTTTACTATACCCTAGTTTCTCGGCTGTCTTCTTTACAGCTTCTTTTGTTGATTTACTAATAGCAGGATGATCATTTAAGGCCCTTGCAACAGTTGAAAATGTGATGTTCAGTTCTTTGGCAATATCCAGTATAGTGACTTTCTTCATTCGGTAATATAATATTTAAACTTGGGTTGCCGGAACTAGACCACCAAAGCAAAGGTCCACGGCTATTATAGAAAATATACGAAATAATTTATCAAACATAGAAAAAATGAAGGTGATATGCAATTTTGCGATATAGAAGCTGGGCGATATCATTGTGAAGCCAAAAACAATAAAATAATACGCTGCCTATTGCAATTTTCATTCTTTAGTTCTATTTTTATGCCAACGTTAGCATTAACCTAAGTAAACTGAAGATATATGTTATTATTAGGAATAGATATTGGAACATCTGCTATTAAGATATCAGTGGTAGACGCTGACAAGCAAACCTGTGTCGCCTCGTTAAGATATCCCGAAGAAGAGGAGACAGCGATTTTAACTCCCGAGGCAGGCTGGGCAGAGCAATCACCCGATATGTGGTGGGAGCATGTACAACAAGCGATCCGCTCATTAAACAATCAAAAATGTTATAATCCGCAGGATATTAAGGCTATTGGTATTGCTTATCAAATGCATGGATTGGTCATGGTTGACAAAGCGTTAAATAATCTTCGTAACGCGATTATCTGGTGTGACAGTCGGGCTGTTTCAATAGGAGAGAAGGCTTTTCGTGCATTAGGAGAAGAAGCCGCTCTTGCTAGCTTGCTCAATTCTCCCGGAAATTTCACCGCTGCTAAATTGGGATGGATAAAAGAATATGAACCAGTTCTATATGATAGCGTATATAAAGTAATGCTTCCAGGCGATTATATTGCCATGAAATTAACAGGAACCATTACGACAAGTATTTCAGCTCTTTCTGAAGGGATATTTTGGGATTTTCGGAACAAGCGATTATCCAAAGAACTTATGGACTATTTTGGCTTTAGAGAAGATCTAATACCAACAGTGGCACCCCTTTTCGGGGAACACGGCAGGCTTAGCAAGGAGATAGCCGATAAATTGGGTCTTGCTGCCGGTATTCCTATAAGTTATAAGGCAGGAGACCAGCCTAATAATGCATTATCCTTAAATGTTTTAAATCCGGGAGAGGTGGCCGCAACGGCAGGCACATCCGGCGTTATTTATGGTGTAAGTGACCAACTTGTTTATGATCGCCTCTCGCGTGTGAATACATTTGCTCACGTCAATTACGGGTTAGATGACCCGAAGGTTGGTGTATTGCTTTGTATAAACGGCACGGGGATTTTAAATAGATGGGTTAAAGAACAATTCGGAAAGGGACTTGATTATGAGGGTATGAATAGGCTGGCTTCGACAGTTTCCTTAGGAAGCGATGGACTTAAGATACTGCCATTTGGAAATGGTGCCGAACGGATTTTGGAAAACCGTATACTTGGTGCGCACTTAGCCAATCTGGATTTAAATAAGCATCAGCGTGAACATGTATTTAGAGCTAGCCAGGAGGGAATTGCCTTTGCTTTTCGATATGGTCTTGATATTATGAGAGAGAACGGTATGTCTCCCGAGGTGATACGTGCGGGTAAAGCTAATTTATTTTTAAGTGACCTATTCACACAGATTTTTGTGAACGTAACGGATACCCCCGTCGAACTTTACAATAACGATGGCAGTGTTGGAGCTGCGCTTGGAGCAGGTATTGGTGCCGGCGTTTTTAATTCATCGAAAGAGGCTTTTCAAAACGCAAAAGCACTTAGGGTAATTGAACCAAATCCCAACTGGAACTATGAGGAGGAATATGGTCAATGGCTGCATCTATTAGAGAATCAATTGAAATAATGTATTATAATAAACTAATAAATAGATATCATATGTCAATTATTATTGGAGAACGCGAGTATTTTAAAGGAATCGGACAAATAAAGTATGAAGGTCCGGAAAGTGATAACCCATTAGCTTATCGTTGGTACGATCCTAACCGGGTAGTAGGAGGTAAAACCATGAAAGAGCATCTTCGCTTTGCTGTAGCCTATTGGCACTCATTCAACGGAACGGGTTCGGATCCTTTTGGTGGTCAAACGCATGTGTTTCCGTGGGATGAGCACGCAGACGTAATTCAGCGGGCAAAAGACAAAATGGATGCCGCATTTGAGTTCTTTACCAAAATTGACATGCCATACTATTGCTTCCATGATGTAGATGTAGTGGATTATGGAGATAATGTTGTGGAAAATGAAGAACGTCTGCAAAAATTAGTCGCTTATGCAAAAGAAAAACAACAGGCTAGTGGCGTAAAATTGCTATGGGGAACGGCTAATCTCTTCAGTCATAAACGCTATATGAACGGCGCTGCAACGAATCCTGATTTTCATGTTGTGGCGCACGCGGGCGCACAAATCAAAGCGGCACTCGACGCAACAATCGCTTTAGGTGGTGAAAATTATGTCTTCTGGGGTGGTAGAGAAGGTTATATGACCTTGCTGAACACGGATATGAAGAGGGAACAGGAGCATTTGGCGAAGATGTTACATATAGCAAAAGACTATGCACGTTCGCAAGGTTTCAAGGGCACCTTCTTCATTGAACCCAAACCTTGTGAACCTACAAAACATCAATATGACTACGATGCCGCGACTGTTATAGGCTTTCTACGTCAATATGACTTGTTAAATGATTTTAAGCTAAATCTGGAAGTGAACCACGCTACCTTAGCAGGACATACTTTCCAGCATGAGCTACAAGTAGCTGCGGATGCGGGATTATTAGGTTCCATTGACGCTAACCGTGGCGATTACCAAAATGGATGGGATACGGATCAGTTTCCGAATAATATCAACGAACTGGTGGAATCTCTGTTGATCATTTTAGAGGCGGGTGGTTTTGCTGGAGGCGGTATTAACTTTGACGCTAAAATTAGACGAAACTCAACCGATCCGGCCGATTTATTCTACGCACATATCGGTGGCGCAGATACTTTTGCACGTGCTTTATTAGTGGCAGACAAAATTTTGAAAAACTCTGACTATACTAAAATAAGAAGAGAGCGCTACCTTTCTTTCGATAGCGGTGATGGCAAAGCCTATGAGGAAGGAAAGCTATCGTTAGCGGATCTTCGCAACCTGGCGATTTCGCTTGGTGAACCGAAAGCAATCAGTGGTAAACAAGAATATTTGGAGAATCTGATTAATCGGTATATTTAAAAATGTACTCGGAAACCCTGCCCCATAAGCAGGGTTTTTGGTTTGCTCAAAAAAATGTAATATATTGAACCCTCAATATTAGAAAAGCCAACAAAAAATAAAATTTGGAATGAAACCGAGACGTAAATAATATTGACACATAGAGCAATATTATTTACTCGAGCTCTCATCAGCAATTAAAAAAAATAATAGATGAAAACAATTAAAGGACCAGGCATTTTTTTAGCACAATTTATTGGAGAAAATCCACCATTTAATACCCTAGATTCTATTTGTAAGTGGGCTAAAGATTTAGGGTTCAAAGGTATACAAATTCCCACATGGGCGACTTCTTATTTCGACTTGCAAAAAGCCGCTGAAAGCAAGACCTATGCTGATGAAATAAAAGGGCTTGTAAATAGTTACGGTTTAGAGATTACGGAGTTATCAACCCATTTACAAGGACAACTGGTAGCAGTGAATCCCGCATATGATAAATTGTTTGACGGCTTTGCTCCGGAGAAGTATCATAATAACCCGAAAGCTCGTACCGAATGGGCGGTTCAGCAGCTCAAATATGCAGCGAAAGCCTCACAGCATCTTGGCCTTACCGAGCATGCTACTTTTAGCGGTGCCTTGCTGTGGCATACCGTTTATCCTTGGCCGCAACGTCCTGCGGGTCTAGTGGAAGAAGGCTTTAAAGAGTTGGCTAATCGATGGTTACCCATCTTAAATACATTTGACGAAGCTGGTGTTGATTTATGTTACGAAATTCATCCGGGGGAAGACCTACATGATGGTATTAGCTACGAGATGTTTCTAGATAAAGTCGATAACCACAAAAGAGCTTGTCTTTTATATGATCCATCTCACTTTGTACTTCAATGCTTGGATTACATAGCCTATATAGATCATTACCATGAGCGTATTAGAATGTTTCATGTAAAAGATGCCGAATTTAATCCAACAGGTAAACAAGGTGTTTATGGAGGATATCAGGGTTGGGTTGAACGTGCGGGTCGATTCAGGTCGTTAGGCGATGGTCAGGTAGACTTTAAGTCAGTGTTTAGTAAACTCACCGCGTACGATTTTAGCGGATGGGCTGTTATGGAATGGGAGTGCGCACTAAAGCACCCCGAAGATGGTGCTAAAGAAGGGGCTAAGTTTATTAGTGAACATATTATTCGAGTAACGGATAAAACATTCGATGATTTTGCTTCTACCGGGGTGAATGAGAAACTCAATAAAGAGATACTAGGAATCCGCTAGATCAAAGAGTAGGAGGCCGTCTAGAAAGTAGTTTCCGGACGACCTCTTACTTAGATTTAGAAACTGCAATTAAATCCGAGATTAAACCACCGTCCCGGCAGCGGAATAGCTGATGCTTCAATATAGCTCGTATCGAATATATTATTGGCGTCTAAGAACAGTCTGTACTTCTTCCAGTTATAGCTCAGTTTTACATCTGTTAAAAAATAATTTTTATAACTTATCCGCTCAACAAAACGTTCTGATATACTGAATGATATAGGTGCTGATCTAAAGCTTAATTGCAGTGCTGCTTGATGCCTTAAACTCTCAATGGCGTATTTGGACATAACAGGATCCCGGTAAACTGCCTTTACCTTGGGATCTAGGTAATTATAGGCAAGACCGAGATACCAGTTACTATTAGCGAGGGTGCTCAATTGCCAATTGGCATTTACATTAAAACCCTGCACTTGATTTTGCATAAAATTGGAAGCACGCCAACTTTCATCGGTGTTAGCCCTCGTCCAATCAATAAAATCAGTTATTTTCCTGTAAAAATAACTGATGCTTACAAAACTACGCTCATTGTTATATTTTAATCCCCCTTCTGTATACCAAGCATTTTCGGAATTTAAATCGGGATTACCAACATTGCCTCCACCATTGGTGTAAAGATCGGTAAAAGAAGGAATTCGCTGTCCCGAACCCGTGTTGATATAGAGACGCCAATGAGGAGTTAATTTATAGCCCAAGTCTAAGCCAGGGTATACCTGCCAGCCGAAATGTGTGTTATAATTCAAATAGGCGCCGATATTAGCTGTTAATCGTTCCGAAAATTCAGTTTTATACTCGGCGTACAGGCCATAGTTATTTCGTTGTCGATCGCCCATATTCGTACTGATGAGAAATTCATTTCGCAACTCTATGCCTAATCCTAATACACCCCTTCCTGTGCCATAGGTAGCATTGAACTCTGTGTTAACTACATGAGAATGGTGTAAATTTCTGAACAAGCTTAAATTATACTGGTTGTAACGATAGTCGTCATAATTATATCGATAACTCAGTCGCGGTGAAAACTTCCATCGATTTAAAGTGCTGCTGGTAAACCCAAGCGAAAAAAGGGCGGTTTGTACAACCTCCTTTGCTTCTTTGTCATTTGGCGGAGCGTAGAAAGCATTGGCTCCAAAATTATTATAGGTATAGCCTCCCATGAGATTCCACAGTCCCTCATGATGGTTTTTTATCTTTCCTTGATAAAAAATCTTGCTGTTATTGTAGGGCGTATTATAACGATATCCATTTCCGGAATTATGACTTCCATATACGAGATGCGTCGCAGTACTACCTGCGAATCCGGTGCCCAATTGGATAGTGCGTCCGTTATAAAGGCCGCTGCCTTCTTCCTTGCTTTTTAAACTGGAAGCGAGTTGGACAGTTCCCTCGTAGAAATCGTTATCAGGTGTTCGGGTGACGATGTTAATGGCTCCGGTTAAACTATTTATACCATAGACACGAGCCGCTGGCCCACGGATAACTTCCACTCGTTCTATGGCTCCGATAGGAATTGGGATATTCATGGAATGGTGTGCGGTTTGTGGATCATTTACTTTAATACCATTGATCAAAATCATCGTTTGCTCGAAAGTACCCCCATCAATACTGATATCCGCTTGTGCACCCCATGGACCTCGCTGTCGAACATCCACACCAGGTATAAAGCTGAGCAACTCACTAACCGAACGCGCAGGTAAATTTTTTATTTGCTCTTTCGTTAGGATATTGATATTTCTGTTTTGTTCCGAAAAAGGTGTCTGAAGGCGATTTTCATTAATAATCACTTCATTTAGTGAAGTAGTCACGGTATCCGTGTCAATAGATGATAGGGGCGATTGTGCTAATAGGGCCTTTGTAAAGAGGCAAAAGACTATAAACGTAAAAACTCTCATGACAGCTAGGTGTTTTTAAAAGTGCTTCTTCTGGTTTCTCATAGTAGAAACCGGTGCAAATTAAACAGCTATTACGTTAGGTCAGGTAGTCCGGTTTTAATATTAGAGGTAGTCCGGATTACTTATTGCCATTCTTCCCTGCCAAAGGCTTTACCATTAGGGGGGATGCTATCTTTTTCGGGATTAACCAGGTGGCGGCTATCAATTTTTAAAAGATTTTCCAGATCGGGCTGCCCGGCATCGATCCATGCCGAATACCAGAAACTGCCGGTAGCTAAGATTGATTTCCTCATCTGTCTTTCTACCATTCCGCCCAATGATCGATGATAAGCTGTTGAGTAAGAACGGGAATAGACCCTTTCCAATGTACGTAGTCGGTTTTCATAGGTGTATTTTTTTTCCTTGGGATGCCGATCGTTAAGCGTAGATTCCAAAGTCAACACGCTGTCGACGAGTAAAAAACTTTGCTGGACGATTCTCCAAGCCTCATCTAGCGGATCTGCAACATACCGGGCACGGCCGACAATAAAATTATATTGATGAGCAAACAATTCAGGAAGACGGCTTTCCCAGAACGCGTGGATTCCGACTTGATTGGTCAATTGACCATTGTAATTGTGCGTCGTATGAAGTGGAACATGTGCGTCGGCAATATAGTGCCCCAAGTCAGCAGAATATCGTAGAATCTTCGATAGTTCACCATCGCTAAAGGCTTTTGTTAAAAGACGGTAGGTTCGATCGATCTGCCAAGGCACAATACCATGGCTGTTGAGTGTATCCTCGCCGTACTTTGAGACGGCTTCCGACCAATGCTTCGGTAAACTATCAAATGGATGGCTTCCATAAGCATCGATGTCAATATAGTGTCGGGCCGCCTCGTATTCATTGGCATATCTTCTTTTGTCAGCATCCACCGCGTGTTCACTTAAATACAACAGATGTTTTTTGTAAAAAGGAGCCAATTGGCTTGGTAAGGTGAAAACGGCTAAGCGATTGATCTCTCTGTGGGCATAAAAGCCCCAAGAACTTAAGAAAAATATGGTTGTACAGGCTAATAAAAATGTCAGGATACGATTCATAAGCAAGATTCGTTTCAAACTCTTTTTAAAACTTTTTTGTAATATCCAAATCTTAATTCTATATTTGCAGTCCGAAAAAAAACATTAAGGATTAAAGGCTAAAAAATGGCAAACCATAAATCTTCAATTAAAAGAATTAGAGCTAACGCTGCGAAGCGTTTAAGAAATCGTTACCAAGCAAAAACAACGCGTAACGCTATTAAGAAATTACGTGCGACAACTTCGAAAGAAGAAGCTGCTACTTTATTACCTCGTGTAATATCAATGCTAGATCGTTTAGCAAAGAAAAACGTGATTCATAAAAACAAAGCATCTAACAATAAGTCTAAATTGACGAAGTTCGTTAACGGTTTAGCTTAAGATATATAGTTTAAGATTTTTGGGGTTGGGATTTTTTCCACAACCCCTTTTATTATTTGGTGTCCCTTTCACGAATTTCCTTCAATATACCATCCAACTTTTTTGGATCTTTAGCATAAGGATCTAAATCAATAATAGCAACTTTTCTAAATTCTATTGGATGGCTTTCGCTTTGCAGGGAAAAATATCCGCTGCTCAGCAATTTCCCATCTTGTTTCACTTTAGGGTCGTAATTGCTAACGCCACCACCATTTATCGTCGGCTTGGTATAAACCATTACGGTATCACGATTGATGATATGTTTGATAATGGAATCACCGAGCACTAGCACATCCGCAGTAACCCATTGATCACCGGCATAGGTCTTTGAATTAGAGTTCAAACAATGAGGCGTATATTGCTCATTTTTATAAACGACCTCGGTACCCGGCGTGCATAAATTTCCGGTGCTTCTTTCTTCTTTTCCATTCCCGCCAAGAAGTTGTGCTTCAAGAGAAATCGGAAAGTCTTGATCTTTTAACATAGTATGAGGTTCCTGCCCATGAAGCATAATACCGCTGTTTCTCCAGGCCCAACCTTCACCGCCTTTTGCTTGCTCACCAACAAATCGATATTCAACTCTTAACAAATAATAAGAATACGGTTTATTATAAAAAATATGTCCGTACTGTTGGTCGAACTGATCATATCCTTCGTAGCCTACCTTGATAACGCCATTTTCCACCCGAAACGTGTTAGCATAATTTTCGCCAACCTCATGTTTGGCAATCTTTACCGTCCAATCATCAAGGTTTTTTCCGTTGAATAAATCAACCCAAGACGGTGTTTCCATTTTTGCTTCTTTCGATTGAATGTGTTGACAAGCCGATAGCGTTCCGCCGATCAATGCGCACATTCCTAGCTGTAGTAATTTGTTCATTGCTTATAATTGCGTAAATTAAGGCCTAAAATAGTAAACTTAGATGAATTTGCTGCTATAAGATTTGGGTTTTAGCTATCGGGAGGAGGAGAGAGGATTTCCAACCGAAATTTACTATCTTAGTCCTATAAATTTCACTGAACCTGAAAATCTTTTTTAAACCTTAGAATTAAAATTATGCAGGAAACCTACACCAAAAGAATGCGTTTAAAACAATGGGCAGAACAAGACAGACCAAGAGAAAAGTTATTATTAAATGGCCGTCGTTTACTCAGTGACGCTGAACTGATAGCCATTTTAATAGGCAGCGGATCAAAAGAGGAAACCGCTGTTGAGCTCAGTAAGCGTATTTTAAGTGATGTGGAAAACAACCTGAGTGACTTAGCGCGATTAACCCTTGCAGATTTATGCAATTATAAGGGAATAGGAGAGGCGAAAGCTATTGCCATCATTGCTGCTTTGGAGCTGGGACGACGGAGAAAAGAGAATGCCTCGGTACTAAAGCCTCAAATTGAGAGTAGCGAAGATGCCTATCAGGTGTTGCAATCGGTTTATGCTGATCTATCTCATGAGGAATTCTGGATTCTGTTATTAAATACAAATAATAGGGTAATTGCAAAGGAATTAATAAGCAAAGGTGGGAGCGGTGTGGTGGCTGTTGATGCCAAGGGTGTGTTTCAAGCGGTATTGCAGGCAAAGGCAACGGGTTTGATCTTAAGCCATAACCATCCTTCCGGCTCGCTGAGGCCAAGCATGGCAGACAAACAGCTGACGAAGAAAATTGTTGAGGGAGGGAAACTGCTTGACGTTAGGGTACTGGATCATCTCATCATTTCCGATGAAGGCTATTACAGCTTTTTAGATCATGGGGATATCTAGTAACCGAATTCAAGTTAATATTCGTGATCTATCTTATCTCAAAGTACGATAAAAATAAAAAATATGCTAAGTTTGCAACAATTTTTAGCGTTGCAACCGGTGGGACGATTAACAGGTAGCCTGTTTATTGCAGCCTCCGTATTGAGTCTGGATTTAATAAACTTTTATTGGCGATATTTATTTAATCTGTCACCCAAGCAACGTCGAAATAAAAAAGCAAAGAAAACAGACTATTTCCATGAAGATATCGTACAACTGGCTCAAACAATTTATATCTACTGATAAAAACCCGAACGAACTTTCACAAATATTAACAGATATTGGTTTAGAAGTTGAAGGTGTTGAAGAAATCCAGGGCATTCCTGGGGGTTTGACAGGTTTAGTGATCGGAGAGGTGAAAACTTGCCAGCAACACCCAAATGCTGATAGACTGCGTATTACTACGGTCGATGTCGGGGAAGCTTCTTTATTACACATTGTCTGCGGGGCCCCAAATGTCGCTGCCGGCCAGAAAGTAGTAGTAGCAACCGTTGGTACAACGGTTTACCCATTGGAGGGTGAACCTTTTAAAATCAATAAATCGAAAATAAGGGGAGAAGTTTCCGAAGGGATGATCTGCGCGGAGGATGAAATAGGTTTGGGCAAATCGCACGAAGGAATTATGGTATTGCCCGCTGACGCACCCGTTGGAAGTTTGGCTAAAGATTTTTTCGGCGTAAAAGACGATTATTGCTTCGAAATCGGGCTGACGCCGAATCGTGCTGATGCCGCCTCTCATTTAGGGGTTGCTAGGGATGTAGCGGCTGTTTTGAGACAGGAAGTAAAGTTGCCGGATATTAGCTCCTTCAAAGCGGGATCGGGTCGTTTGATGCCTGTCACTGTGGATAACACCAATGCTTGTAAGCGTTATTCTTCCCTGAGTATTAGTGGCGTAAAAGTTGCCGACTCACCTGAGTGGTTACAGGAAAAACTAAGGGCAATTGGCTTAAGACCCATTAATAATATTGTTGACGTCACCAATTATGTCCTTCACGAGCTAGGGCAACCACTGCATGCATTTGATGCAGATAAGGTAGCAGGTAGTCACATTATCGTTCGCAACGCGAAAGAAGGCGAGGCTTTTGTTACATTAGACGAGGTAGAACGTAAGCTATCTGCGGAAGATCTTATGATTTGTGACGAGGAGAAGCCCCTATGCATTGCTGGCGTATTTGGCGGACTAAATTCAGGTGTTACCGGAACGACTATGAATGTGTTTTTGGAAAGCGCCTATTTTGATGCCGTTTCTATTAGAAAGTCGTCAAAGCGACATAACTTGAAAACAGATGCTTCCTTCCGATTTGAACGTGGTACAGATCCCGATATGACCGTTTATGCGCTTAAACGGGCTGCGTTGCTAATGGTGGAAGTCGCAGGTGGAGAAATATCTTCTGAGATATCAGATATTTATCCTGCTCCGGTAAAACCTTTTGTTTTTGAGGTCAATCCGGACAACGTTCGACGTTTGATCGGTAAAAATATCACTGACGAAAATATTGTTGATATTTTACAGGCATTACAAATACAGGTAGCAAGCAAAGACGCAGGCGTTTTGACGGTTTATGTTCCACCCTATAAAGTTGATGTGACGCGGGAGGTTGATATTACCGAAGAAGTTTTGCGCATTTACGGTTATAATAATATCGAGATGAAGCAGCAAATCAAGGCTTCATTGAATACTTCTGCAAAACCGGACAAAGAAGTGATTCAGAACCTTGTTGCGGATACTTTAATAGCCAATGGATTTATTGAGATTTTATCCAACTCGCTTACTAAACTAGCCTATGCCGATAATGAAGAGACAGTGGTTAAGATACTAAATCCCTTAAGCAGTGATTTGGACGTCATGCGACAAAACTTGCTCTTTTCCGCATTAGAAGCTGTTGCATATAATCAAAAGCGAAAAAATCCCGATTTGAAATTGTTTGAGTTCGGGAAGACTTATCATATGGTAGACGGCGTTTACGAAGAAGAACAGCAATTAAGTTTAACCATTACGGGCGCTCAACATACCCAGCAATGGAACCAACAGTCGCAGCCCGTTTCTTTTTACGATATAAAAGCAGCAGTTGATGCCTTAGTGAAGCGTCTTAACATTCGCGATCTCAAAACGGAAGACTTGGAGCGCGCGCATTTTTCATATGGTCTACAATATGTTAAAGGACAAAAGACCTTAGTGAAATTTGGCGCAGTTTCTACAAAGGCTTTAAAAAAAGCCGATGTGAACGGCACGGTATATTATGCGGTATTCAATTGGGAATTACTATTAAAGGCCATCCGTAAAAATAAAATCACCTATAAGGAAGTAGCCAAATTCCCTGCGGTAAGAAGAGATTTATCGCTATTGATTGATCAGCAAGTAACCTTCGACGCTTTAAAGAATATAGCCGAACGAACCGAACGTAAACTTCTCAAATCAGTAGGTGTTTTTGATGTTTATGTAGGTGACAAGTTGCCGGCGGGAAAGAAGTCCTACGCTTTGAGCTTTGAGTTGCAAGACGAGGAAAAAACCTTAACAGATAAACAAATTGATTCGGTGATACAAAAATTAATACTTAACTTTGAAAAAGAAGTAGGTGCAGAAATTAGAAAGGGATAGAGGCTAACTAAAAATGCTAAATAGAGATGTCAACAGTTTCAGCGCAATTAGATAATGTCGTAGAGAAAACAGCAAAACTGATTGAATTATGTTTATCTTTACAAGAAGAAAACGACATGCTTAAATTGGAGAATCAATCCATTAAAGTAGCATTTGAAGCGTCCAAAGACAAAAATAAGGATCTGGAGGAGAAACTGAAGGCGCTAACTGTTGCCCGTTCTTTGGAAGGCGCACTGGTAGAAAAGGAAGTCATTAATGAAAAAACACTTGACATCAAGCAAAAAATTAACGATTTTGTGCGAGAAATAGATAAATGTATTGAGTTACTAAAATAGAGTAACCCAAATTATATAGTGAATCAAGCTCATTCTATGGGAGATATTTCCATAAAAATAAATATTGCAGACAGGATATATCCTTTACGGATAGAGATGGAAGAAGAAGAGATTATCCGTCATGCAGCGAAATTAATTAACGACCGTATAAAAGATCTACAGGAGAATTATGCGGTAAGAGATAAGCAAGATCTGCTTTCGATGGCTGTATTGCATTATGCTACAGCAGCCTTAAAGGCAGAAAAAAAGGTGAGAGAAGAGGATACAAGCGTATCCGATAAAGTTTACCAATTAGATCAATTGCTATCGGAGTTTTTTAAAGATTGATTCGTTCTTTTGAAATATAGAGCTATAAGATTTAACCGCAGTTAATTCGGGTTTCACTATTTTTAAACTTAACACTTCAATATAAAGAAGCGTAAATAGACATACTCCATTTTGCTTTCGCCACCTGGAGATAGTTAGTACGCTAAACCTGTATATAGAAGTTTAAAATAATTGGAACCTATTTTTAACTGCGGTTTTTTTTTTGCGTAAACCTTCCTGACCTTATGGGAAAGGTGTTGGTTTTGCACGATGATTAAGCAATCACGGTTCTAGAAACGGGGATAGTATGATCCCCCGGTTCTATTATCAACTAAATATATATATAAACAACATGGAAATAGTAATTTATGTGTTATTAGGTTTGGCTATTGGCGTATTGATCGGACGCTTTTTACTCCGTAGCTTACTTAAGAAGCAAGAAATTGCAGCACAGAATAAGGTTAAACGTATCTTAAAAGAGGCGGAACAAGAGGCGGAGATGCTGAAGAAAAATCGTTTATTGGAAGCAAAAGAAAAGTTTCTTCATTTAAAGGCCGAACACGAGCGCGAAGTTAACCAAAAAAATAATGCGATCAATCAGAAGGAGAACTCGCTTCGCCAAAAAGAACAATCACTTAATTCCAAATTAGAGCAAGTTAATCGGGAAAAGCAAGAGCTTGATAACGTTAAGAAAAATCTGGAACGTCAGATTGAGCTGAACAACAAAAAACAGGATGAGGTGGAGCATTTGAAAATGCAGCACATTAAGCAGTTAGAAACAATTGCGGGTTTATCGGCGGAAGAAGCGAAAGAACAACTGGTAAATAACCTAAGAGAAGAGGCACGGTCGAAAGCAATGATCCAGATAAAAGACATTGTAGATGAGGCCAAACTCACTGCCAGTAAAGAAGCAAAAAAGGTGGTCATTCAAACTATACAGCGTACGGCTACCGAAAGCGCTATCGAAAATACGGTTTCCATCTTTAACATAGAAAATGATGAAATCAAAGGACGCGTTATCGGTCGTGAAGGACGTAATATCCGTGCATTGGAAGCAGCTACTGGCGTAGAGATCATCGTTGACGACACGCCTGAGGCGATTATCTTGTCCGGGTTTGATCCGGTAAGAAGAGAGATTGCGCGGCTTGCTTTGCACCGATTGGTTACAGATGGACGTATTCACCCCGCCCGCATTGAAGAAGTTGTAGCGAAAACCAAAAAGCAGATAGAAGATGAAATTGTAGAGATTGGCGAACGTACTGTTATTGATTTGGGCATCCATGGTTTACATCCTGAGTTGATCCGGATGGTTGGCAGAATGCGTTATCGTTCCTCGTATGGGCAAAACTTGTTGCAGCACTCGCGCGAAGTGGCTAATTTTTGTGCAACCATGGCGGCTGAATTGGGATTAAACGTAAAACTCGCAAAACGTGCCGGCTTATTGCATGATATCGGTAAAGTGCCTGACGATAATCCTGAATTACCTCATGCGATTTTAGGTATGCAATTGGCCGAGAAATACAAAGAACACCCTGAAGTTTGCAATGCTATCGGAGCTCACCACGATGAAATTGAAATGACTTCGCTTATTTCTCCAATCGTACAAGCATGTGACGCGATCTCCGGTGCTAGGCCTGGAGCGAGGAGAGAAGTTGTTGAAAGTTATATCAAGCGTTTAAAGGAGTTGGAAGAGCTAGCACTTTCTTATCCAGGCGTGGAAAAAACGTTTGCGATACAAGCCGGTAGGGAATTGCGTGTGGTGGTAGAAAGTGAAAAAGTTACTGATGCCCAGGCAGAAATATTAGCGGCAGATATATCCAATCGTATACAAACCGAAATGACATATCCCGGGCAGATTAAGGTTACGGTTATCCGCGAAACCCGATCAGTGGCCTTTGCAAAATAAATAATACAAGGAGGTTGTTTAAAAAGGCCTTTTCTTGACATTTTTTCGATTGCTTGCTCATCGCTGGTAGGCAATCGAAATAAGTTGAGATATGAGTACACGGTCGAATGAACATCGGGAAAGCTTTTAGGCATCCTCTAAATTCTTACTCTTATGTCAAAACAGCTTAAGTCGGCGAAGCAGATACAGACAAAGAAACGCCCTATTGATCGTTATTTTGAGCAATATGCTGAACACCACCAACATTCAAGCAACAAACTGATTCATTGGATCTGTGTTCCACTTATAACCTTTAGTATTTCCGGGCTTATCTGGTTCATCCCTTTTCCACATCTTGAATTCTTAGGGCGTTATAATGGTTTTATTAACTGGTTTACCATCGCAATGGCACTGGTGGTTTACTACTATCTCCGTTTAGCTCCTACGTTATCTTATGCGATGCTTTTTAGCTTTGGGGTTTTCAGCTATATTATCGTACAACTGGAGTATTGGGAAAAAGCAGGAGGGCCTGCACCCTGGTTGATATGCCTGATCATTTTTGTTATAGCCTGGATCGGACAATTTATAGGTCACAAAATTGAAGGTAAGAAACCCTCGTTTTTGACAGATATCAAGTTTCTTTTAATCGGTCCGGTTTGGTTATGGCATTTTATTTTCAAAAGGCTAGGAATACCGTATTAAGGTTTAAGGTCTTAGGTATTAGCTGTTAGGTCTTCAATCCTAACAACCAATAACCGGTAACCAACAACAAACAAACAATTTTGGTTACAAATAATTAACTTTAACCTAACCAAAAGATTAAGTATAGTACTTATCATTATCAAATGAAGATATTGTATGCTGTACAGGGAACAGGTAACGGACATTTAAGCCGGGCGATGGATGTGATCCCTTGTTTAAAAAAACGGGCAGAGGTAGACATTCTCGTGAGCGGTATCCAAGCCGATTTAGATTTGCCTTTTGAGGTCAAATATCGTAAGCACGGGCTTAGCTTTATCTTTGGAAAAGCAGGCGGTGTCGACCTCTGGCGAACTTTTATGAGTAATAAAGTTCGAGATATCGTAAAAGAGGTAAATGAAACGCCTGTTGAGGATTATGATCTCGTGATTAACGATTTTGAGCCCGTAACTGCCTGGGCTTGTCATTTACGCGAGCATCCTTGCATCGGCATGAGTCATCAATCAGCTGTTTTGGATTCCAAATCGCCAAAGCCTGAAGAAGTGGACATGATGGGTAAGTTTATTTTAAAGCATTATGCCCCGGTAGATGTAAGTTACGGTTTCCATTTTCAACCTTACAGTCCCTCTATATTTACACCGGTTATCAGAAAGCAAATCAGGGAGCAGGAAATCAGTGATAAGGGGCACTATACGGTGTACCTACCGGCCTATGATGACGCACGTCTATTAAAAAGCCTGCTACGCTTTGATCAAGTTCAATGGGACGTGTTCTCTAAGCATAATCGAGTGCCCTTTTCACTCAAGAATGTGAACGTTCAGCCTATTAATAATCAGAAATTTGTGGAAAGTATGGCCTCTTGCCATGGTATTTTATGCGGGGCGGGCTTTGAGACGCCTGCTGAAGCGCTTTTTTTGGGTAAGAAGTTAATGGTTGTTCCGATGAAAAATCAATATGAGCAACATTTAAATGCGGCGGCGTTAATGCAAATGGGCGTACCGGTTATCAAAAATCTCAAATCAAAGAATGATGAAGCTATTGAGCGCTGGATAAATACCGATCAGGGGGTAAAAGTTAGTTACCCCGACAATACACAAGAAATTGTAGATAAGATTTTAGCCACGCATCTCCATATATGAATCGCAGCTTATTTGGTGAAGAGTTTATCTGGGGCGTATCTACGGCCGCTTATCAGATAGAAGGGGGGCATAATGCTGACGGGAAAGGCCCATCCATATGGGATGTTTTTAGTAAAAAGAAAGGAAAAATCAGAAACGGGCATCATGCGGAAGTTGCGTGCGATTTTTACAATCGGTATGAAGACGATATTTTACTAATGAAACAGCTGAATATCCCGCATTTTCGCTTTTCCATTGCTTGGACACGTATACTGCCGGAAGGTGTGGGAGAAATTAATCGCGAGGGTATCAACTTTTATAACCGGGTCATTGATACGTGTATCCAACATGGAATTACACCTTGGGTAACCTTATATCATTGGGATCTTCCGCAAGCACTGGAAAACAAAGGTGGCTGGACCAGCCGTTCCATTTTAGAATGGTTTGAGACCTATGTCCGTTTATGTGTTGATTCTTTTGGCGATCGTGTAAAGCATTGGATGGTTATGAACGAGCCGGTTGCCTTCGTTGGTGCGGGCTATTTTTTCGGAAAGCACGCGCCGGGACGGTGGGGCCTCCGTTATTTCCTTCCGGCGGTGCACCATGCTACCCTTAGCATGGCCCGAGGGGCCAAAATTATAAAAGAGCGTTATCCTACGGCAATGGTAGGCACTACTTTTTCACATTCGGTGCTCGAGCCCATATCCCTTAAGACGAGACATATCCATGCACTTAGAAGGGCAGATGCAATTATGAATCGCCTTTTTTTAGAACCTATCTTAGGGATGGGATATCCCATCGACGCTGTCAAAGCACTTAAAAATTTAAAGAAATATATACTTCCAGGCGACGAAGAGAATATCGGTTTTAATTTCGATTTTATAGGACTTCAAACTTATACACGAGAGGTTATCCAATTTTCAATGCTGATGCCTTATGTGTGGGCTAACATTGTTGAACCTCGCAAAAGGGGGGTAAAACACACGACGGCGATGGATTGGGAAATTTACCCGCCGTCTATCTATGAGGCACTTAAGCGGTTCCAGAGCTATCCTAACATGCCTCCCATCATTATTACCGAAAATGGAGCAGCATTTAAAGACGAGGTGATCGGTGATCGTGTCTATGATGCGGAACGGACAAAATATTTACAAGATCACATTCAGCAGGTCTTGCGCTCTAAAGTGGAGGGAGTAGATGTGCGTGGCTATTTTGTATGGACCTTTACCGATAATTTTGAATGGGCGGAAGGATACCATCCGCGCTTCGGTCTGGTGCATGTCGACTTTGAAACGCAAAAACGTATCGTTAAAGAAAGCGGGAAATGGTATGGAGAGTGGTTAAGTCGTTGATTTGTTAAGTAGGGTCTTAAGTGATGAATGTTGAATGTTGAATGTTGAATGATGAATAATGAATGATGAATTTTTGCGTAGAGTAGAATAGTTCATGCCTATAGCTTAATATAGACATAGGATGTAAGACAGGAAGTGTTGATACTTGATACCTCCTAAGACATAGGAAGGGAAGAAAACGCGCAACCCACAACTCGCAACTTAAAACTACTCCCTTAACTATTTTCCCACTAACTATTTCCCCACTCAACTAATTTTTTTATGTTTGCCTATCATGATCAAACCATTAATTATCGCGGGTCTTGTAGCTGTGTCGGCACTTCCTACATTCGCGCAGCAAAAAACGAAACAAAAAATAATACCCAAGCAAAATAAAGTTACACCCATGTTCGAAAGTAAAATCGACTCAGCTTCTTATGCCTTTGGTTTAAGTATGGCAAGAGATTTAAAGAAGAGAGGATTGAAAAATCTAAACGGAAAATTAGTAGCACAGGCTATCGAGGACTATTTTTCAGAGAGTCCTATCCGTATAAAAGAAGAAGATGAATATAAGGCTATCAGCGACGTGTTAACAGCGGCAGCAGAAGATTTAAAGAAAGAGCAAACAGCTGCGGGTGATTCCTTCTTAGCACAAAACAAAACGAAAGCAGGGGTTCATACTACAACGAGTGGTTTGCAATATGAAATTATTCGGGACGCTGTCGGACCGAAACCATTGGCGACAGATTCCGTTACCGTAAACTATAAGGGTGCACTTTTAAGTGGAAAAGTATTTGATAGCTCTTACGATCGGGGCGAACCGATTTCATTTCAATTAAATCGCGTTATTCAGGGATGGCAGGAAGGCTTGCAGCTAATGCCTGTTGGGTCGCACTATCGCTTCTATATACCCTATCAATTAGGATATGGAGAGCGCGGCGCCGGAAACGATATTCCTCCATTTAGCGTTTTGGTATTTGATGTTGAGCTGCTTAAAATAGGAGGCTAGTATTCATGAATGCGCTTGGAAAATCCGATTTAAAAGTTAGCGAAATCAGCTTTGGCTGTATGTCCTTAGGAGAAAACCAATCGCATGCAAGTCACTTATTACGTAAAGCTTTTGACAATGGCATTAACTTTTTCGATACAGCCGATCTCTACGATAAAGGGATGAACGAAACCTATGTTGGCGAAGCGCTGAAATCGGTCAGAAAAGAGATTGTTCTTGCCACAAAAGTTGGAAATCAATGGCGACCAGATGGAAATGGCTGGGAGTGGAATCCTTCGAAAGAGTACATTCTCAAAGCGGTAGAGCAAAGCCTTCGACGTTTGCAGACGGACTATATCGATCTGTACCAGCTTCATGGCGGTACCATAGAAGATCCAATAGATGAGACGATTGAGGCCTTCGAACTATTGAAGCAACAGGGTAAAATTAGGTGGTATGGAATTTCATCGATTCGACCAAATGTCATTCGCGAATATATTAAGCGATCTAGTATTGTGTCGGTGATGATGCAATACAGTCTGTTGGATCATCGTCCGGAAGAGGAGATACTGAAGTTGTTAGCTGATCACCATATTAGTGTAATCAGTAGAGGAGCTTTGGCTCAAGGAAGATTGCTTGGAAAGAAAGAAGGAGATTATTTGCAATTCAGTTCGAGTGAGGTACTCAAAGCCGCTAAAGCCATTCATAAACTAGCCGGAAAGTTGGATACATCGGATACTGCTGTGGCATTAGCCTATGTACTCGAAAATCGGGCAGTAGCTTCGGCCGTAACAGGCTTTCGTACAGAAGAGCAGTTGGATCAAGGGTTAAGCATTTTGAAAAACCGGCCGAAACTATCACCTGATGAACTGCAGGTGTTAAGAACGCAAGTCCGAAGCTTTACCTACGATAGCCATAGATAGAATAAACCCACAAACCAAATAAAATCAAGATGAACTATAAACAACATGTATGGAGTAGCCTGATTGCTATCGTAGCAATCGTTTTTACAACAAGCGTTTTAAAAGCGCAAGATAGGCCGGAAGAAAAATTAGGTTGGAAATTAGGCGCCCAGGCCTATAGTTTTAACCGATTTACTTTCGCCGAGGCAATTGCTAAAGTAGATAGCTGTAAATTGAAGTATATTGAAGCTTACCCGGGTCAAACTATTGGTGGTGGGATAGAAGGTAAAATGGATTTTGCCATGACCAAAGAAAAAAGAGCACAGGTTTTGCAACTGTTGAAAGACAAAGGAATTACCTTGGTTGCTTTCGGTGTTGTAAGCGCCGATTCGCCGGAAGCTTGGCGTCAACTTTTTGAGTTTGCCAAAGCCATGGGTATTAAAAACATCAATACTGAGCCTAAGCAAGAAGATCTTCCTTTAATCGGAAAGTTGGCTACTGAGTTTAAAATCAAAGTATCCATTCACAACCATCCGAATCCAACCCACTACTGGAGCCCTGAAATTGTGTTAAATGCTATCCAACTGGCAAACAGTAAATATGTAGGCGCTTGTGCCGATATTGGCCACTGGGTACGTTCCGGTTTAGATCCCATAGAATGTCTACAAAAGTATAAGGGACATATCAACCATTTACATTTTAAAGATTTGAACGAAAAATCGAGAAATGCACATGATGTACACTGGGGTACCGGCGTTGGTAACATAAAAGGGGTGATGCAAGAATTAAAAAACCAAAAGTTTAAAGGGATGCTTTCAGCGGAATACGAATACAATTGGTTAGCCAATTCTGCAGATATCGCGGCTAGTGCTGAAAACTTCCGCAAATTAGTGAAAGACTTAGAGTAGGATAAGTTTAAGCTATACGTTGTAAGTTATACCGTATAGAATGGAGCCATTGCACACCGCAGTGGCTTTTTTATTTACAAATCAACGTAAAATTTTTTTTGAAGCTACCGTGTCACAGCAAGGCGGGGCTTTCGTTTATTTATTACAAACATTTCCATTGATTTTAAATACATCAAGAATTTATTATATTCGCCTTAATTATCATATATTTTTATGAATAAACAATTTTCCTCAAATACGCCCCCTCCGGTAGCCTAAAGGCTAAATAACCGGATTTATCATTTTCATGTTCTCACTTTTTCAGTGAGGGGATATTGTTTACATTTTCATGTGACCATTCAAGGTTGTTTGGCCTCTAAGCAGGTATTAACGTAATTATTTTCTAACAATCTTGAAATGACAAATTTAAAATACATCATAATGGTCTTAATGGGAGGCATCATGTATGGTACGATGTCCTCGTTCGTAAAGTTATTCTATTCACGCGGGTACCATGCCGCTGAACTATCCTTTTCACAAGCATTCTTGGCAGCAGTATTTCTCGGGACAGCTCAATTCCTTGCCCGTAAGGGAAAAGTACGCCTCGCACGGAATGAATTTATATCTCTTTTAGCAACAGGCGGAGCGATTGGTCTCACCAATTATTTATACTATCAGTCCGTAAGCTATATTTCCGCATCACTTGCTATCGTAATTCTTATGCAGTTTACATGGTTCAGTCTATTACTGGATTGGGCTGTGTTCGGTAAAAAACCAAATAAGTCGGAATTGCTGACGGTTGTTTTCATTCTTATCGGCACGGTTATGGCCGCAAACCTTTTCGGAGAAGATGTCCAATCCCTCTCGTGGATCGGTATTGCCTTGGCACTTTGTTCATCGTTGACCTATGCCATCTATATCGTTGCGAATAGTAGGGTTGGCCACGCGGTGGGTTGGTTGCCTAAAAGCATGGTAATCATGACGGGTTCTGCCCTGACTATTTTTATCATCAATGTAAAAACCATTTTGGTGGGAAGCTATTTCAGCTATGAATTTGCAATGATAGCAGTTTTTCTTGCCATCATCGGAACGACCATTCCCACGGCGCTTTTTGCAACCGCTATTCCAAAGGTCGGGGCAGGCATCAGCTCCATACTAATGACGATCGAGCTTCCCGTTGCCGTCCTTTGCGCAAGCATCGTTCTGAATGAACAACTAGGGTTCGTGCAGATTGTAGGCATACTTGTGATGCTGGCAGCAATATCGACAATGAATTATTATAAATCACTAAAAAACAAAAAAGAAAAACAATTAGGTTCTGCATTGTCTCCATAATTTCAGCATTACATGTACCTGGTTTAGCCTTTTATCTATTTTTAGTATGCTTCTACGGAATTGATTTGGGACGCGGTTGCAAGCACTTAGATCCGACCTTGAGCCGTGCTCCATCCGTGTCCCATTCGCCCTATATCCCAGTGATATCCTTATATGGTACGTAAAAAGGCCCAAAACACGGCTTTTTAAGCAATACCTATCGGACTCCTATCGAACTAGGCTATAGATGCGATCAAGCATGAACAAAGATCGTGTAAAGCAGTTTGGGCCCCTCGCTTGTACCTCTTTTGGAGATGGCTTCGGTGGTTCGATTCACCTTGGTCGGAGCTCAATGGGGACTCGTGGCGAGATCCTTGGGGAAACACTCCATTAAGTGCGCCTTCAGCCCCGCTCAAGTTAGCTCGCTGGGGAGAGGATGGGGAGGGGCGAGGGAGTAACTAGATAGCTTTTCAGATCTTATCTTCGAGAGGTGCTTAAATAGTATCTACGACGTTCTGTCTTATGCCTGATGATTCATCGAATCCACGTGGTAATCCCTTTTTATTCCATTCAATTACCCCTTAACTCCGTACCAAATTCGTAAGTTTATTAGGTATTGTTCAGGTTTTACCAGATTTTAGTCAGGTTTATCTGATAAAAAGCTGATAGGATCTGGTAAATATCTGATGAAATCTCGAATTTGGCACGAATTTAACCTGAAGTTGGTTATGCTTTTTAGACTTTGGCATGCTAGGCAGCGCAGCTTCAGGCAGTGTATATGTGCTTAGTCTTACATTTAAATACAAGTAGATAGCTGTCTCCGTTATCTTTTTTGAACTGTTGATGATTTATAACATCACTTCGAGGGGGTGTTTTTTATGAACGAACACGAAATGATCCATTTACGAGTTCCGAAATCATGAAGATTTTATTTAAGTTATTTTTATAGTCTCGAATTGCGGAAGCAATATTATAAAGAGGTTATGGAAGTGTTAAGCGTTATATAAAATGCTGATTTTATGCTTAATATTCCAATGACAAGGTATGTCTAACAATTCAATCCTTGTTTAGTCTTAACACTATATTAACAATAGATATATATAAGAATAATATGAACTTAACATTCTGTTTACCTGTTCTTGCGTCCTTTGTAGCGGAATATTACAAGTTACATGAAAGTCAAGACCCTAATCTTTTTAACTCTATTATTTAGCGGTTCAATTACTTTTGCTCAACAAAAGGGAATCGTTAGTGGTGTTGTGGTAGATGCTTCATTAAATAATGAAACCATGCCCGCGGTGTCCGTCGCCGTGCAAGGTACCAAGTTGGGTGCCAATACAGATATCGATGGAAAATTCAAGTTAGAACTTAATCCTGGAACTCATATCCTCGTGTTTAGTTATGTAGGTTACCAAACTTTACGGGATACAGTCACTGTAAAAGCCGGAAACAACGTTAATCTTAATGTAGCCATGGCCTCCGATGCGCAGATGCTCGATGATGTGGTGATTGTTGGTGAAGTAAGGAAGGATACTGAATCGGCTTTGTTAAGAAAACAGATGAACTCGGCGGTCATTACACAAAGCATTGGCTCACAGGAAATGAGCCGAAAAGGTATTAGTAACGCGGCTGTCGCTATTACGAAAGTAACTGGTATTGCCAAGCAAGAAGGAACCAGTGGCGTATTTGTACGTGGTTTAGGAGATCGTTACAATAATACCTTGTTAAACGGTTTGCCGCTGCCATCGAATGAGCCAACAAGTAAAAATATCTCACTAGATCTATTTGGAACGGATGTTATTCAATCAATTGGCATTAGCAAAATTTATACAGCAGATGATTATGGTGATGTCGGTGGCGCTACTGTTAATATATTATCTAAGGAGCATATTGGCCCAACTGAACTAAGTGTAGGGATTGGTGGCGGTATTAATACTGGAGCGTTCCAATCTGATTTTAAACGTGCAGACGGTTTAAATAGGTTTGGATTTTACAATATAAAAACTCCGAACACAATTCAAGAATATACTTTTGACAATCGCTGGACTCCAAAAACAATCAATAAGCCTTTTGGTTACGACTTTTCTTTAAGTGGTGGAACTAGTTTTGCAGTAGGAAAAGAAGGTCGAATAAATTTGTTCGCGACAGCGTCGCAAAGTAGCGATTTTAGTTTTAGAGAAGGATCAGAGAAAATCGTTGGAGAAACTAGAGCGAATGTTATTGCTGATTATTTTGATATAAAGAAGTATGGTTATCATACTAATACAACAGGTATGCTTAACCTGGCATATCGATTAAATCCGAAACATTTGATTAAATGGAATAGTATCTTTATAAACGGGTCTTCCAGCTCCGTGAATGAGTATCTTTTTCTTGATGGCCAAGGGGCAACAAGTAATACATTTACGCGACAAACACTTACGCAGCAAAATAAACTTTTCTTGAACCAACTATTAGGAGAACACCAGTTCAATGAGCGGTTGAATTTGGATTGGGGTGCTTCCTATGGTAAAGTTGACGCGGATATGCCAGATCGTATCACAAATGAAATTACTGAAAATAATGCAGGGGACGGTTTCATTTACAGCGGTGCAGCATCCAGTGCTAATAACCGATTCTATCAATACATTAATGAAAAAGAATGGGCTGGAAGGGCTGCGTTGTCATATAAGGTGTTGAATGATGGGCAAGGTGATTACAACGGTAAATTGACTTTAGGTTACACGGGAAGGGCTAAAAAACGAGATTTTGAAGCTACCCAATTTAATATGCGCGTTAATTCAAGCAATATTGCTGCGGATCCTAGCAATATTGATGCCTTTATTAACCCAAATAATTTTTCTCGTGACGCCGTGAACGGTACTTTTACCATAACCACAGCAAGAGGAATAAGCTTGGCTCCTTGGGTGTATGATGTTGATCTTCAGTTGCACGGGGGATATTTAAATTTTGAGCACAATCCAAACAATAGGTTGACCTATACCTTAGGTCTTAGAGCTGATAAAATACTGCAAAAAATGACTTGGGATGTGAACATTCCGACGCCGAGTGTCGATTTTGACGACGCAAAGATTGATAAGCTTTTCATACTACCTGAAGCAACATTAAAATATGCGTTAACTGATAATCAAAATTTGCGGGTTGCGGCGAGCAAGTCTTATACGCTCCCTCAATTTTTGGAAAAGGCTCCTTTCGGTTATGAGGATGTTACGATGTTTACGAGAGGGAATCCAAATTTGAAACCCGCAGACAACTACAATTTGGATTTGAAATGGGAGAAATTTCCAACTATTAATGAAGTTTTGGCTGTTGGCGTATTTGGAAAATATATATCTAATCCAATCAGTCAATTACGCATAAACGGTGCTGATCCTAACACTATATCTTTTGTAAACGCAGGTGATTATGCTTATGTGGCTGGTATTGAGTTGGAAGCTCGCAAAAGTATCACTGAAAACCTTTCTGGTGGAATCAATTTAACATACATGTATTCCTATCAGAAACTTGATGCTGAAAAGGTATTAGAAGAAACTAATAATAATATCAGCGTAAACTTTAATACAGATCATGATCGTTTACAAGGAGCTTCTCCATTTTTAGCAAATGCAGATTTTACCTACAAAGGGGAATGGAGTGGATTTAAACCCACTATTTCCCTTGTTGGAAATTATTTCTATGACCGCATATTCTCTTTAGGCAATCGGGCAAAGGGAAATATCGTAGAAAAAGGATATCCTATCATAAATTTTGTGGCAGGCGCGGAAATAGGATCTAGATGGGAGGCGACTTTAAAAGTTAACAACTTGACCAATAGTCGTATTAAAATGGAACAAGAAAATAGTGATGGTCCTATCAATGTATACTCGTATAAACGCGGATTGGATTTAGGAATCGGAGTGAAATACAAATTGATCAAAAAATAAAATAGCAAATAATAAATCATTCATTTAAAATTCTCATTATGAAAAAATTATTCTTAGGTATGTTAGTTATATCTGCAATGTTTGCAGGATGTAGTAGCGATGACGATAATAATCCGACACCAGATGGTGAAATCACATTTGATGATGGTATTATTAGCGGAAACATTGATAGAAATGCCCGTGTTGAAGGCGGCAAAGAATATACCTTGCGGGGAGCCGTTTATGTCAAAGATGGTGCTACTTTGACTATAGAACCAGGTGCTATCATCAAAGCGGAGTACAATGAAAATTCAAGTACTGCTTTTCTTGCCGTTGAAATGGGTGGAAAAATAATGGCTGAAGGAACGGAAAGTAGCCCTATTATTTTCAGATCTGGAGCTGCTCAACCTGCTGCTGGCCAATGGGGTGGACTTGTAATATGTGGCAGAGGTATTACAAATGCTGGCACAAACGTAGAAGCTGAAGTGACAGGTTTAAAATATGGTGGAACTAACGCGGCCGATAATTCCGGTGTTCTTTCACACATAATTATTGAGCATTCAGGAAACATCATTACCGGAGAGAAAGAATTTAACGGATTAACTTTATATGCAGTTGGTTCTGGTACTAAGGTAAGTGACATTTTCATTAATCAAGTTGCTGATGACGGAGTGGAATGGTTCGGTGGATCTGTGAATGTTAATAACCTTATGGTTCTAGGCGCCCAAGACGATTCGTTTGACTGGACAGACGGATGGGTAGGTACTGCTACCAATCTATATGCAGACCAGTCATTGGCGACCAATGCATCGAGCGATAGTAGAGGAATTGAGGCTAATAATTCAGGAGATAATGCAACAATAGAACCATTATCGAATCCTACCATTCAGAATCTGACCTTAATCGGAAGAAATAGTGCATCTGTTACTAGTGAAGCAGGTATTATGCTTCGTGTTGGAACCCATGCTTCTTTTGATAATGTTTATTTAAAAGATTTTGCATCTGGTGCTGGAATAAATACAAATGGAACCGAAGCAATAGCGTTCTTTACAGCTAATCCTTTAAAAAGGGTTAGATTTGACAATATTCCAACTAAGTCAACAACTGCTGGAACGTTCGAGGAAGATGTTAATGCTACAGGCGCTGGTAACGGGGCTGCTCGTCCAGATTGGTCAACTTGGGCTAATGCACATGTATC
The DNA here is from genome assembly GCF_054130995.1 of Olivibacter sp. SA151. Classification (NCBI taxonomy): domain Bacteria; kingdom Pseudomonadati; phylum Bacteroidota; class Sphingobacteriia; order Sphingobacteriales; family Sphingobacteriaceae; genus Olivibacter; species Olivibacter sp. SA151. The sequence continues at coordinate 2,898,674 of NZ_CP096391.1, forward strand.
AGGAAACTAATCTATAGTCAAAACATAAATGCTTTAAAGCGGCTATCTAATAGGATAGCCGCTTTTTTGTTATCTATACTTGGATGTTTGATATAGGATGACTGTTAGGTTTAACTAAAACCTCACTTCAAAGACGTTCGTCCTTATAGCAAACACTATTGGGTTTATAATAAACACATTCAGATTTAATTTAAAGTTGTTTGCCTTTATCTTGTTTCCGTACAACTTTGCCTTAATTCCGGTCGTCTTTACTTCAAAGTCGGTTGGGTTTATGATGAATCCTTTTGGGTTTATTTCATTGCTGTACGACTTTGTAGCAAAGTTGATCGACCTTATATGAAGGACGTTTCCATCTATAATAAAGTCATATGGGTTTATAGTAAAAACCGTTGACTTTACTATAAGGACAATTGGGATTACGTTAAAGTCAATTGAAATTGAAGTAATTCCGTACCTCTTTAAAGCAAAGTCAGTTACCATTATGTTTATGTCAATCAGCTTTATAATAAAGGTGATCGAATTTGTATTAAATATGGTTGTCTTTATGACGATCCCGGTTGACTTTACGTCAATACTAGTTAGGTTTGTTTTAATGTCATTTGAGATTGGTTTGAAGCTGGAGGGAATAGGGAGTAGTTAATAGGGAGTAGTTAGTAGTGAATAGGACTTAAATGAGGACGTAAGGCGTGTCCCCAACTAACAGGTTCCCTTGTTCACTGGCGGGAGGTGAATAGGGAGAAGGGAGCAGTTAGTAGTGAGTAGTTAATAGTTAATGGGGTAGGACTTAAATGAGGACGTAAGGCATGTTCCCAACTACCAGGTTCCCTTGTTCACTTGAAGGAGGTGAGTAGGGAGTAGTTAATAGTGAATGGAGTAGGAGTTAAATGAGGACATAGGGCCTATTCCCAACTAACAGGGTCCCTTGTTCACTGAGGGGATATAGCGTACTGCCTATAGTCTAAAAAAAAATAACATTCCTTTAACATTTAAACGACGTTCTGTTTAACTCTCGATACTAGTTTTATGCCAGGAAAGCCTTACTTTTATGGAACTTATTCTTCGTCGTAAACTAAGCAGAAAGTGGATGAACTTCTTCTTTATTACCTGTCTTTTGTTTTTGGTTGTGAAGCGATATTTTCAAGTTTGTCGTGTTCCTACACAAAGCCATTCGTTTATTAGCTTCAATACCCATCCTCCTGAAGAATTGCCCATCAATTATGAGGGTGAATTTTCCGTCATAACTTATAATATAGCGGGTTTGCCACAGCTCATTTGCAGCGCTGTTACCGAGCGTTCGTCTAGTATTGCAGAAATTGGGCGTCGATTGAATGATTATGATATTGTTCATGTGCAGGAAGACTTTAACTATAATAGCTTCTTGTACTATAGTGGTAATGAGCATCCTTATAAAACCAAAACGAAAGGAGGCGTACCTTTTGGTGATGGCTTGAATACACTCTCAAAATATCGTATTACGGAAATACACCGCATTCCTTGGAATAATTGCACGGGGGCGGACTGTTTGACACCTAAGGGTTTTACGTTTAGTAAGATTGAAGTAGGGAAGGGCGTATTTATCGATTTTTATAATGTACACGCAAATGCGGCGGATGATCCGGCCGCTGCTGCCGCGAGACGGAAGAATATGATTCAACTGTCCAATTATATTAAAGAGCACTCAGGCGATCGAGCGGTCATCGTTATGGGTGATTTAAATGCGCACTTCTGCTATGAACATGACAATATTCGCGATCTGCTTGCCCAAAATGGTTTGAAAGATGCATGGGTAACGCTCAAGGCTAAGGATAGCTTCCCCGCTTTCAAAAAATTTGTGAAAGAGGATATTTTGAAGTTGACTGACGACTGTGAGTCTATCGATAAGATACTCTTTCGAAACAGTGCTGATCTGTTGCTGACTCCAAATGCCTACCGTTTCGAGAACGAGAAATTCAATAATAAAGAAGGAATACCGCTCTCGGACCATTGCCCCGTGAGTTTATCGTTTAGTTGGCAGCAACGTAGTTATTAGTTGTTGGTTATTGGTTGTGGGTGTGAGTTTTCTTCCTGTCTTTATGTTCTAGCAGGTATCAAGTATCAAGACACCAGCCTACCGACAGGCAGGTAAGTATCAGGACATAAGTATCACGACTTTCCGTTCTATGTCAACTATTTTCCTGTTCAACTACTCAACAACTTAACTACTTAACAACTCGGCGACTTAACTACTCAACTAACCCCAAAAATGCCTCATAATAAGCTTTGACCATTTTCTTCCAACCGAAGTGTCTTTTTGTATAATTAACCGACGCTGTCTTTTTCTCCTCGTCGCTAGGTTTCTTCATAAACTCGTTTAGTGTCGTAATCCATTCTTCTGCTTGTTCTGATGGTAACAGATAACCGTTCTTCCCGTGTTTTACAGCGTCCGAAATACCTCCTGTGTGGGAGGCAAAAACAGTTGTCCCACATAAGGCAGCTTCCAAACAAACTAGGCCAAAGCCCTCCATATCACCCTCTACTTCGATATTGGGCATAATAAAGGCACTTGCATGATACAGGATGTTCAGAATTTCATCGAACGGCAATCGTCCCAAGTGTTTGGCTCTTTTTCTTATTTCAGGCTTGCTTAATAACTGACGCAATTTCGGCTCATCGGTGGCCGCACCTAGAAATAACGCAAGTTTGTTTCGGAAAAAGGGTGGAAGGAATTTAAAGAAGCGCTCTTGTTTGGTTGCTTTCCAATGAAACGGCCCTATAAAAAGCAATAAATAATCATGTTGCAAATGAGGCATTACGCGTTCGACAAACCAAGAAAATCCCTTTCTCTTAACGGGCCTGCCAATGGCTACCAATAATTGTTTTCCACGAATATCCAAACGGTACCTTGCTTGGAAATCGTCATGGAAATTTAATGAGAATTTATGTTTAGGTATTTTTTCATCGACACCGTTTGAAATGACTCGTAGCTTTCCCGTAGCGATCCCCACGCTTTGTGCGGCTTGGGCCGTAGCCTTGCTTACTGCCACGATAAGATCAAAGCGATTCAGTTTTGGGAGAATAAATTTCCGATATAAAAAACTCGGAAAGACGACGTCTAAACCATGTATGGTAACCGTGTGTTTAATGTGCGGATTGAATCGACAGCACAATAAATAATAGGAGGCAATCAATGCATCATTAAAATGGATAAGTGTAATATTGGGATGCTGATTGATAAGATGTCTTATGTTTTTTCCGAGTGCCAGAAAAAAGCTCAGCCGGCTACCGATGCCTTTGTATATTAACTCGTGCACCGTACACCATTTTCTCATACCCACTACCAGTTCATAGCTTTGCTTTTCCATACCGCCGGTAGTAGGGGGATATTTATGACTTACAAATAGAACTTCCATGAATAATTATACTGCTTGCAGTTGCGGGGCCTTTCTATGATATACAACATAACTGATACCGCCAAAAAGTAACCAAACGAGTTGTCGAGCCCGCCGGACAACGGAGACGCTAAGCCATAGGCTGCCCGTTATACCAATAAATTCTAACATAAATTGATTGCCATACTCTTCAATACCGATTTGCCCCGGAATTATTGCGCCTGCTGATTTAAAAAAAATAACGCCCATATCCATGGCTAAACTTTCAATTACGTCAATATTGATATCCAGCGAATGCAAGATAAGCAGGAATTCCAGGGAACCGACAAACCAATGGAGCGAGAAAAAGAGAAACGACAGCCATAGCGCCTTTTTCTCTTGGTGATAGTATAACTTTGTTTCGGATAGGGTAGTTGTTAGACTTAATTTGAGTTGACTAAAACGGGTTGTAAGTTTCTTATGCAACGATTTAGTAAGGCGAAATATTAAGAAAATAAGCAGACTGATGACTGAAAAAACAATCACAAAATAAGGGAAAAAAGACGCTACTTGTCGATTAAAACTATCGTTGCTGCTCTGCTTAAGTAGAATAGCTACCGCTAGTGCCGACAACAGAAGCTGCGAAGCGATCATCAGAAAGCGTGAAACGATAACCGATCTAATAGCCGATTTTCTTTCGATCATATAGGGTTTCAACAATTCGGCCTTTAGAAAATCGCCTCCAATAATGCTACTGGGATTAAAAAGGCTCACCGTTTCACCAATAAGTCTGATCCAAAACAATTGATAAATGTTGATTCGCTTTCGCTGGTCTCCCAAGCAATAAGCCCAGGCCAGGGTGCCTAGGAGATACGCGAGGCAGGTAAGGATCAAAACCCAGCAAAAACCCCAACCGATACGTGCTAACGACCGGGTTACCTGCGTAAGGTCTGTATGAGCAATGTAGATTCCTAAAGAAATAACAACAGATAAGAATAGTATAATTTTAATAAATCGAAGCATTCCGGTACTAAGAGGTTAGTTTGTAAATGCTGGGAACTTTGCCCAACTGCTCAATATCGTTAAAGTAAATGTCAGCTAGCCGCTCCCAGTTCCGTTTTGTGCTTTCTTGTATGCCCAGCATGCTGAATTGCCGGTGAATCGTTTTTTTATTCAATAACGTTTCTATACGGTCTACAAATTCTCCCTCACTGTTAGGATTGCAAGCAAAGCCATTAACACCATTTTCTATTAGATCTTTGGAACCCCCACCGTCAGCAATGACACAAGGCAGGCCAGAGGCCTGTGCTTCTAAAATAACATTGCCATAAGTTTCACTAACAGATGGGAAGACAAAAATGGAACTCGATGCATAAAGACTTGCTAATTCGTCGTGACCAACATGGCCTAAAAAGATTGCTCCAGGCATATTGCTTTCGCATGCTTTTCTTGCGGATCCATCTCCTACAACTAAAAAATTACATGCAATTCCTCGTATTTTAATTAATCGATAAATTTTAAAGAGCATTTCCAGGTTTTTTTCCCATACCAAGCGGCTTACAAACAAGAGTGTAGGCTGTTGGTTCCCGGTTATTTTTTCAAGCTTTGCCAGATCCTTTTTCAGCGGATTAAACAATGTATTGTCAATTCCTCTTTCCCATAGCAACATCTTCGATGCTTGAATGCCGTAATTGATTAGTTCCTGTTTAATGGTTCTTGTTGGAACATAAATGCAATCACATTGATTATAAAATAATTTTTTCTTCGACGAAACATATCGCTTAACCGGGCCGATAAGAAAAGGCAAATGTTTCAAGTAGTAGTCTATATATGAAATAAAGTGGGTGTGATAAATGCTGACCACCGGGATATGCCGCTTGCTGGCGTAAGTGACCGCGAAATGCCCCAAAAGAGAAGGGGTAGCGATGTGTACGATATCCGGACCGAATGTATCTAGTTTACGGATTAATCTTCTTTTTATTAAGGAAGGAATCGATAATGTATAATTCTTATTGGAAGGAATGGTGATGGTTGGAACTTTAAGCGAAGGAAAGTCTAACAGTTGATCCGGGCCATCACCATAAATAAACATGAATTCAAAACGATCGAACGGAATTCTCTTAATAAGCTGAAACATCGTTCTGGATGCCCCATCTTTATCTTCATGCAAGATTTCCGCAAAAAACGCTACTTTAATTTTTCGCATAGCATATACTTCGTATTTATAAAGCTATCGGTTTAAATTAATAATAGCATTAATCAATTGTTATGAATTCATCATGTAATGAAGAAAACCTAGCCGATAGCCTTGTTTTTTTCACAAAGGCATAATGCTTTTTTAAAATAGGCTTAACGCGGATAGCTTAGATTTGTATCAGAGTTAAATAGTAATTGATTCATGTAAATTAGGTTTGGTTAAAATTGGGAAAAGGCTCGCTGTGAAGCGCGCCTTTTTTTGTTGTTATTAGCTGTTAGTTATTAGCTGTTAGTTATTAGTTATTAGTTGTTAGTTATTGGTTATTAGTTATTGGTTGTTAGTTGTTAGGTGCTATTATTAAACTCTATTCCTTCATGCTAAGTGTCAGGGTCATTTTTCCATAGTCAATGATACCTTGATATTGGGTGAGTATATCGCCGCCAATAACGCCGATTACAGGCTCGACTGAAAGATTCTCGTAGGCAAAATTAATAGAAGACAAATCCAGCACGGCCACTTCAAAATTTTTAAGGTGGAAAGTGCCGATTTGAAAATCAGGAAGTTGCCAAGTAAAGCTTTCCATATTAGTCGTACCCAAACCGGTAGATACGCGGTCACTGCTTTTAAGTTGCTCATTACCTATGTGACGCTCTACGATTGTTTTGTCGAATACAGTTTTGGACGCACCCGTGTCCAATACAGCTTTAAAGCTATGTTCGAAAACAACGACTTCCACCAATAAGTGGAAGCCGTCATCTTGAAGATTTAATAATGCTAGTGGTATTTTAATCATTAACGATATTAGTTTTTTAGATGATTTTACTCTCAGAAAGCACGTTATTCATGCTTCTCACGGCTTCGGCACTTTGTCTGAATTTAGCCTTGTCTTCTTCGTCCAATTGAAGAGCAATTATTTTTTCGGCGCCGTTTTTACCGATAATAACAGGAACTCCTAACGTGATGTCCTGCTCACCATATTCGCCTTCTAAGTAAACAGAAGCCGTGAATAGTTTTTTCTGATTTCTGACAATACTTTCCACCATCCCGGCGATAGCTGCACCCGGCGCATACCAAGCAGAGGTGCCTATAAGTTTCGTTAAAGTGGCTCCACCTACCATCGTGTCGGCTACTACTTGTTCCTGTTGCTGTGCAGATAAAAACTGTGTCACTGGAATACTGTTCCAAGTGGCGTGTTTTATCAACGGAATCATCGTAGTATCACCGTGCCCGCCTATAACAATGGCGTTTAAATCGGAAGGAGAGGCTCCGGTATGCTGACTGATCTGGTATTTAAATCGGGAAGAGTCCAATGCGCCGCCCATACCGATAACTCTGTTTTTAGGTAAGCCAGTGGCTTTAAGGGTAAGGTAGGTCATGGTGTCCATAGGGTTAGAAACCACTAGAATAATCACCTCAGGCGAATATTTTAGCAGATTCTCGGCAACCGATTTAACAATATTTGCATTTGTTCCGATCAATTCCTCACGTGTCATTCCCGGTTTACGCGGTATACCGGAAGTAATAACAGCAACGCTTGATCCGGCAGTTTTTTCATAATCATTTGTCACCCCCGTGATTTTAGTGTCAAATCCTAAAAGGGCTGCGGTTTGCGAAATATCCTGCGCCTTGCCTTCGGCAACTCCTTCTTTGATATCCAGCAGTATAACTTCTTCTGCAAGTTCTTTCCTTGTGATATTATCTGCAGCGGTTGCGCCTACGGCACCGGCGCCAATAACGGTGATTTTCATAAATTTCCGGAATTAAATGATTCGTTAAAATTATTGTTTTTTACCTCAGTTCCGCACGATGGTAAAATAGTAAAAAGGAATGGGAATGGCAAAACAAGTCGTAAGTTATAAGTCATAAGTTGTAAGCTATCGCTTGTATGGGGTAAATCGTGTTACCGTTGCTACTAACAACTCAAAAACTTAAAACCTAAAACTTATAACGTATAACTAAAACGGATAACCAATAGCCAAGTTGAAGACCAAGTTATCACGTCGCCAATCAGGGTCTCTAAAATTAATTTTATTGAAAACCCAGCGCTGGCCATCCGGTAAATAAGGGATACGGAGTGGAATAGCAAGATCCGTTCTTAAAATGAGGAAAGTCAGATCAAAGCGGAGCCCTACGCCGCCGCCAACCGCTAATTCCTTAAAGAAATTCTTGGAAAATTTGCCACCTTGAAATACCGTATCTGCATTTTGTAACCAAATGTTACCGGCGTCGATAAAGGCCGCCCAATCTAATATACTAACAATCTTAGACCGATACTCTAAATTGAATTCCATGCGGATATCACCGGTCATATCCGGAACGAAATTATCGTTTCCAAATCGCTCGGGGTTATAAGATCCAGGACCAATTGCCCGGGCTCTAAAAGCACGTAGACTGTTAGGCCCACCCGCAAAGAACTGCTTCACATAGGGAAGTCGGGTCGAATTGCCATAGGAATAACCATAACCAAACAAAGCACGAGCGGCAAGCGTCCGATTTTGCCCCAGTTTCATATAATGACGGTACTCAATTTCGGTTTTAATATATTGCGAAAATGCAGCGTTAAAAATACTGTCTTGCTTCCCTTTTTTTACGTTTGATCCCAAAATCAAACCAACGGTATTGGCGGAAAGATCCAAACCACCGGAAAAGTAAAAGGTATGTTTCCTATCGGTTTCCATGGTATTGGTATAGGTAAATTTGTAGTTCGGACCAAAGGTGAACTGTCGGTCGATCGCTCTTTGTAAATAGGGAAACTCTGTAGCTAAGCTATCGTAAAAGCGGGTTACATTTACCGGCTGTACGTAAGCAACGTCTAATACGTTCAGTTGATGTGTTTTTTTTGCGGATTCCTGCCAGTTATAGCCCCATGCAAAACGTAGTGAATTCAAACGGTAGGCCTGTCTTCTATTTAGAAATTCGTAGCCTACCAGCGTGGTAGTATGCGGGACGAACCGACGCGTAGGCTCCCAACCAAAAGGAGCAATGATACGTGGCCAAGTTAAGGAGGCTTCTAAACCATAACGGTAAAAATTCGAGTTGATATTGATACCACCACCTGATTGCACTTCGTAGCCGCCATAAGCAGTTAAACGTAAAAGTTCAGCTCCTTTGAACGCATTTCGATGACTCCAGCTGACGTTAACCTCGGAACCATTGTAAACAGCAGCTGTTTTACCAAGCAATTCAACACGTACGGCCTTTTTTTGTTGTGGCGTAAGGTAGTAATGGACATCTAATTTATTGCTTTTTCCACGATCTGCCAACATAAAGTTATTTTTGACAAAGCGGAAAGTTCCCATTCCGACAAGCTGGCTAATCGTTTGATTTTGTCGATCTCGGTTATAAAGATCACCTTTATGGAAAAACATCGTTCTGGCGAGTGCAAACTTTCGAAAGGTCCGATGTGGATCTATAAAATAAAAGCCTTTGTATTCTTCGGCATCTTTGGGAGTAGCCACTTCATAATTACCCTGAACTAGTGAATATTCCGGATAAATGAAAATGTTGTTGATCGTATAAGGTTGTTTCGCATTTTTTGGTGTTTCCTCTTTTAGTTTGACATTCATGTCTACCATGTGATTGCCAATCATACTGTCTACCTGTACCAAAAGGTGATCAGAGCTGAAAAAATAATAACCTTTATCCTTGAGGATATTATCAATCCGCTCGCGTTCCGCAATGATCCTATCCAAGTTATAAGGTCTACCGGGCACCAAAAGCGATCCTTCCTGCGCTAATTTTAACTCCCTTCCAATCTGTGTAGTTGTGTCAGCTTCATACGTTACTTTATTGATACGGTAAATTTTATTGGTCGTAGCTACATAGTTCAGCGTCGCCTTTCTGTTTTCAATAGTCGTATCTGTCGTTACATAAGCATTAAAGAAGCCGATGTTTTCCAACCTATTCCTGACGAGATTTTCATTGTACGGAACATTTACATCTTGGAGCAATACCGGAGGTTCACCTACTTTATTTTTCAACCAGTGTTTAAAACCTTTGTTTTTCTTGGGCTGACCGGCAATGTTATAGAAATAGAGTTTGGTACGTAAGCCTAAAAACTTCTTATTCGGACGCGGCCGTAGCACCCCCTCCAGTCGTTCGGTTAGCGGTCCTCTATACTGGTCCGGAATCGAATCGTTATTCAATTCCACCTCACCTTTCACATACAAGTTTTCACCTTCCTTTAAATACTTGATATTACTACAGGAAGCAAAAAGTACTGAAATCGCTATATATGTGTATATTTTAATTCTCATCGTTGCTCTTCTCTGATGATTCTTGCTCTGTAAATTCATCCTCATTCCGGTAGGCTTTGTTTAACTTTTCGACGTGATCCGCAGGTATGTCTTCTTGCTTTTCTTCGGCCACCCCATCTTCTTTCTTCGTCTCCTTAGGTTGATGGTCATTGCGGCGCTCCACACTATCCTGGCCGTTTTCATCCTCCTCATCATTTTTTTCCAAATGCTCTTTCATTTCTTCTGCTCGTTCTTCATTAAGCTTTTGAATGCGCTTAGCGCTCATAAACAGCTCCCTGAATTCATCGTAATTCATATTGATAATGAAACCCAGCCCTGTCTCAATAAATTGGCCCTGTAGGGTTACCTGATATTGATTTTTTCGATATACACGAGCGATATAACGACCGTCTCTTGATAATTGGTATTCAACCGAGATATCACCCGCAATATTCGTAGCCTTTTGACCAGGTTGCGTAGCTCCTTCTAATTCAAAATTGGAGCCGACGGTCACTTTCAACCGATCATCTAACATTCGTTTTGAAACCCCGACGTTTAGATCTGTCCGATTTTGCGCTTGCCCGGTGCTATAGTCATCAGCAGTAGATTGTAGATCAAAATTCAATTCTACACCGGCAATTAGATCACCGGCCATTTTATTTAGCTGACTTGTTAACAAACTACTAACGCTGGATCGTACCATCGTTTCAGTGCTGGATCCGCCTGCACTGGAGAAAGGATTCTCAGCGATAAACCTACCTAATACAATCAGAGCAAAGGTCTGCTTGTTCATCTCCGAAGGGTTGTCTCGTAGTTGTGCCAGTTTTGCTTCTACATTTTGGGTCACATCCTGCGATACCGTATTGGCATTTCCGCCGGTTCCCAAATCAATGTCAAAAGAAATCTCGGGTTTTAACATTTTGCCCCCTATATGAAGATTGACATTGAAAGGAAGGCGTTGTCGATAATAGTTTGCTTGCGTGCCGGTAACCTGTACCAAATCAATCGGTTGTGCTTGCAAGGTATAAACTGCCGTCATATTAAGATCAGCGTCCATAATGTCGCCACCCCAAGTGATTGTACTTCCTTTTTTAAAGTCAAATCTTCTTTTGATCATATTAAAGGATAGGGAATAGTTACCTTCTTCCACTTCGTAAGTTCCGGCAAGGGTCATTTCGCCGCCCGGATTGATACCGAAGTTAAGTAGAGCCTGGCCTTTGACAAATAATTTATCGCCGGTTCCGGGATCAACGATCACAGTAAAGGCCGCGTTTCTATCCACATCGATATTTAAGGATATGTTCATCCCGGTAATGGTATTGCCCGTCGTTTCGGTTGTATCGTAAACCGCTAAGATCTCCGCGCTATCTCGAGGACTCAAACTAGTAAATTCTACAATGCCCTCACGTTCCACTAAACCGGGATCCGTTTCCGGCATGGTCAGTGTCATGTCGGTATTTTCATTGACTCTTAAGGTACCATTCACAGACGGACTCATGGCTGCGCCACGGATACGCAGGTCGGTATCGATGTTCAGTTTTCCATAGAATAAGTTGTTATCGATCTCTGTGGAATTTAAAACCTGGAAATCATCAGCTTTTACGTCCATACCCAAAGCAAATTCGGTATACGTCTTTGTTCTGATATTGCCATTGATAATCGCTTTATTACCAACACTATCAGTCAAGGTAAATTGTTTAAAGCTGATGCCTCGATCATTGAAATTAATCCGCTGCTGATCCATGTTAAACGTAGCGTTTAGCATGGAAATATTCATTCTGGCTCGGTTGAAGTTCAAATCGCCGTTGATGATCGGTGCATCTAAACTACCGGTTAAATCAAGCTTTCCGGAAATGCTTCCGGATGAGCGCCTTAAATTGCCGAAACTAAAGGCTTCGATGGTACTCATATTAAGATTATTAACCAACAAATCAAAATCCATCGTAGATTCGGCGTCAAGCGGTGTAATATAGTCGCCACTTAATTGAATATCGTTTCCTTTTCCTTGAATAGTAATATTCGCATTGTAGGTGTTTTCCTTCGCATTATTTATTTGAAGGCCAATATCTCCAATAGTGTCTTTGCCAAAGTAGAAGTCGTTGATGGTTATATCGGATGTAAAAACGGGGTAGCCATCGAGTCGATCGACTAAGGCATTACCGTTTATTCCGCCACCTAAATCTAAATTTGCACTTTCCACCATATTAGCAAACGTTTCAATACGAAAGTTTTTGAAATTAACGGCTAAAGGTGAATTGGGTACGGAGTCTTGCGATGCAATAGTCATTTCTTGCCCATTTTGGCTGAGATCGAAGTGAGAAGCCAATAAACCTTTTGAGCCAAAGCTAATAGTGTTTTGGGGATTAACGGACCATTTGTCATAATTTAACATAAGGCCGTTTTCCTTTAAGGAAAAGAGAAAGTCTTCGGCGCGGGCCTGTAGATTAGCGCCCAAATGATATTGCTCTTTACCTTTCTTATCTTTGATCCACAAACCCGCATCAATAGAACTGTTCTTTACGGTACCGCTTAAAAGTGTATTCATGATTTCGATACCGGATACTTTAATGTTATTAATAAGTGCAGCGTAGTAGAGTGTACTATCTAAAGTGTTGACATCAAAGCTAACATTTTGTATATCGGTGCCTGCATATACCGCCTTCGGTGCAACACCCTTAATGTTAATCGATTTGGTTTCGCTATTGAAGTTGCCGTCTAAAGTAATAGGTTGCATTTCGGTTAGTTCCGGCATTACACGGATGATGAGTGGTGACCTTCTGAAAGTTGCACCAAATTCGATTTGTGCAGGACTATATGCAGGAATGGTGTCCGGTAGGCCTGTCTTTTTATTAATGGCCGGATTGGGATTATAATACGTGTTTAGTACATCCTGAAAAGCATAGGATAAAGAAGTGAGTTTATAAGATCCAATCATATGTGCATTGAGAAACTCAGAACGTAATTGTAAGAGATTTTGACTACTGTCAGTCTGCGCAATCAAACTGATCGTGTCTAATACGTATCGATCAGTATTATAAGCGATAATAGCATTTGTTAAATCCAGCTTTCCATTGAGATAATCTGGATCGGCTGAATCAAAATTAGCAAGCAATTTGCCATGAAACCGGATATTGTCGTTGGTCAGGTTTAAATTTTTGGTGTTGATACTATCCACTAGTAGATCCATGTTAAACGTTGGGTATCGCTCTTTCAAGTTTGCAAATGCCTGCATTTCCAGGCTTATGTTTGGATCTTTACTGCTAAGCGATGCTTTTACATCGCCACTATTGGCTGTGGCCGCTAAGTTTATATTGGTATAGGTATAATCCATAGCCTCCGCACGTATCAGCTTGGCTTTGGCATCTGCTACTAGTTTAGATGGATCAAGACCTTTCCCTTTGATTTGTGCAGCAAATGATATCTTTCCAAGTGTTGAATCCATCTTCATCAGATGACCTACATTCACATCTTGGATTGTAATATCTGCATCATAACTCGTATCCCTTTGGGCGGCATAGTTTGCTCGGAGATTTGCATTTCCCATAGATGATTGAAGATGCATGTTGGTAGTAAATTGATTAAGCCCTCCTTTGAACGTACCGTTCAAGTTCAGCTGTTTTGGCAATTCGATGCTATCAGGCAGCATGCTCTTCGCTACCAAGCGATCCAGGTCTCGCTTTCCGGTCTGTAGATCTTTTAATTGTAAATCGATATAGAATTTGTCGATGTCAGGTAATCCTTTTATATGTGCGCTAGCTTGCAAGCGGGTTTGATCTAAGGTTGTAAATGTCAAATTAGCTATGCGAAGATCATCAACACGCCCCTTTACGTTTCCGTCCACAAAAAAGGTATGGCCGAGTAGCGGCTTCATTACCTCCATCGTGTCTAAATCCGGAACTAACAAGAGTACATCCTTCATTCCAATTTTACTCTTTTGGATATTAGCATTCAATTGAATTTCGCCAATGCGCTCCGTAATTTGTTCCAGCGAGGGATAGTTTACCCGGGCATAGTTTCGAATAAGGGTGTTAGGGGTTTCAATGTATAAGTCTTTTGCCTCCGCGCCTTTTTCTGTATAGACGAAATCAGCTTCCGCTTTCGTGATGGTAAAGCCACTTCTATCCTTGAAATTCAATTGGTTTAGCTTCCCACTTATCGAATCAATCGAAAAGAAAAAGTCAGACATTTTCAGGTCTACGCCCGTCATATCAAGATTTCCATAATCCATGCCCTTGGCCACTTTTGGCTGATTTGCGTCAAAATAAACAAGTTTATTCTTTCCAATAATTAAGTCGGAGATATTTACTTGCCATTTTATAGGTGTGGTTTCGCCGGTATCAAGCGTAGAGGTGCTAGGGGTTGGTTTTTGTATCCTTCCAAAGGATACCTTTGCCGTATTGTTTTCTAATACGGCCTGTTTTATATCTATTCGCTCGCCACTCAAATCGATGTCTTTAAAATCAACCAAAAGTCGATCAAACAGAACTTGCGCATTTAAAGCACTTGCTTCGTCCACGTATTGTGCTTTGATATCTTCTAAGCTGACACTGCCAAGTTGAATGTCGGGGAGGGGAGCCTCTTCTCCAACGGCTGCTTCCACTCCTAAGTTTTTGCTAGATGGGATCGCTGTGGAGTCTGCTACCGTCCATTGTCTGATAGCTGTATTGACTCCTTGGATGTTGATCTTTGGAATCTCGAAACGCATTTTGTTCAGGTCGAAAGTCTTAATCCGTGTATCTAAATGGCCTAAATTGAAATCGGCATTGGTACCAATAACTTCGTCTTCATAAACGAGTCGAATACGGTTGAGATTAATCTTATCAATCGAAAACTCCATGCTGGAGGTTGTATCTTCCGGCTTAGGCTGCGTTTGCTCTTCACTAACAAATGCTCGCATAATGTAATCGAAGTTGAAGCTACTGTCAGGTAAAGTGCGGTCAATCTTGACGGTAATGCCTCTTAAATCGATTTCGTTTATTTCCACTTTGTTTTTTAGGAGCTTAAGTAGACTTATATCGACTTTTAATTGCTCTCCGGCGAGCAATGTATCTTTCTTTTGGTCTTCGAAATAAACACCTTCCAATACCAATAATTTAGGTAAATCGAGCGATACCCTTTCAATTTTAACCGGCGTTTCGATTTTTTTCTCCAGATAGGATACTACTTGTTGGACCAAAAAATTCTGAACGGCTGGAATACGAATTAAAATAAAAATCAGGAGTACTAAACCAATGATACTACCAACGACCCATAAAATGGTCTTGAGTGCAATTCTTCCAACTTTATTCAAAATAATATATTCTTAAAAGTGTTCCCAAATTCATGTGTTTTCGAAGCCCTAACGAATGCTGTCTCTCCTTTGCTTTTCACCTGTTTGTGTTAATGACCATCTTCCCCCGGTAAACCTTCAGCACTCAAATAGTTGTGCAGAATAGAAAAAACAAAGGTATCAAACTTTGATAAAAGACAGGGCCGATCTTGTTTTAAATAACGTTTTTTTTGTTTTTTATACTTGATATTATTGGCAACTTTACTGCTTAGGTAAGCATCCACACAATGATCAGAATAACGACAATCAGCGCCAGTATCAAAAATAAAAATCTTCCTGAACCTCTGTCTGTTTTTTCGAATGCTTCCGGTGCGGGTCCTGGATTTTCTTTATGTGCCACATAATCCTCTTCAGCCTTCGTTTTACTGCTGTTTTTATCATTATCTACCATTTTCTCTCTTCCTGTCATTTTATTAATGCGTCCATCTGAGCTGTTTTTACATTCTTAACTCTAAACACGCTTTTGGACAAAAGGTTTAGCCTAATTCATCCTTTATCTCAGATAAAATCAACAACAAAGCGCTTGTTAAATTGTATTAATAGGGAAGAAGCTTTTTGATATGCATACAGATAAAGAGATTAAGGACTGGGTTTGCAGTCACATTCACCAACTTATTCAGGAAAATGAGGCCTCAAGTGAAACTGAATTCAAAACGAGTGTCGATATAGAAGGGGAGGATGGCCGTGTACATACTTATACTGTTTTTCTGGAAAGAAGCAATATAAATGACAGGGAAGAATGGATTGTCCGTAACATTGTTAGACCGGAGCAATTGCAATAATTAGGATACAATGGCTTTTTGTTTGCCTGAATCACTACCTTTAGCCTGACAGAATAGCCATACACTCATGAATCTATTATTTAAAGTAACGCTTGCTATTGTTTTGCTTATGCCTAACCATCTATTCAGTAGGGAGGTATTAAAAGTTGCCGTGGCTGGCCTAAACCATGATCATGTACATCTTTTGCTGAATTTGTATGAGCAACGGAAAGTTGATATAGTAGGAATAGCTGAATCAGATGAACAGTTAGTGCGAAGAATGCAAACAAGGTATAAAATTCCGGGCAATCTGTTTTACAAAGATCTTGCTACCTTATTACAACATGTAAAGCCAACCGTTGTACTCGCGTACAATCCCACGAATGAGCATGTACAGGTTGCTGAATTATGCATGCCGCTCAAAATACCCGTCATGGTAGAAAAGCCTTTAGCGACCAATACGGGGGAAGCTGCACGGATTGCTCAATTAGCAGAAGAGAATGCCACGCTATTTTTAACTAATTACGAAACTACCTGGTATAGAAGTAACCAACGTCTCAAAGCTTTGCTTCCTGAACAAGCAGCTGGAACTATTAGGAAAATGATGGTGAAAGATGGTCATGAAGGCCCTAAAGAAATAGGATGTAGCGAAGATTTCCTTAATTGGTTAACTGATCCGGTAAAGAATGGGGGCGGTGCTTTAATGGATTTCGGGTGTTATGGAGCTAATTTGATGACTTGGCTTAAAAACGGAGAAAGACCGAAGGCCGTTATGGCTATCACCAAACAGCTCAAACCCATGATTTATCCGAAAGTAGAGGATGATGCTACCCTTGTTCTTGAATATGCGGATGGCAGCACGGGGATTATCCAAGCTTCCTGGTGCTGGCCTTATAGCGTTAAGGATTTACAGGTGTTTACTACGAAAGAGCAGTGGCACGCAGTAAATGGGACCACGCTCCTGAAGTATACTTCGCATCAGAAACCAGAATCGATTTCGCTTACAAACGAGTATTACGAAAATCATGTAGCCTATCTAGAAGCCCTTTTAAAAGGTGAGGTGCGAGCAGACGACGATTTGTCTTCTTTAAACAATAATGTGATTGTTGTAGAAATTTTAGAAGCTGCAAAAAAATCAGCTATGGAAGGTAAGCGTGTTGAGTTGTAAAATAGAAAGCAGGCTTCATACGAAGCCTGCTTTCTATTTTTACTTATTTTGACTTTCAGCAAAGTCTTTAGCTATAAAATTGTATACCAATAGCGCTAAGCCTTCACCGTCGACATCCTTATCACGGTAAACTCCTAATCGCAGCGTGTTTTCATCAAGGGCTAAAATTTCGTAGGTAGTCCAATTAGATATACCGGTAATACCGTTTTTAGCCGGCTTATATCCTCTGAGTATCGTTCCTCCGTTTATCGTTAAGGTTTTGTCGGCTATATTTAGCATATAGGTGCCTTTTTCTTGAACGTTATTTTCCATCCTCTTGATGTTCCGGAAATCGGGACTTGTTAAGAGCGAGAAGGTCATTTCACCATAATCTCCTCGTGCCATATTGTCGGGATAGATTCCTTGCCCGGCATCCCACCAAATAGTCGAGAAATTATTGGGATCAACAAAAGTCATCGGACCCTCAAAAAAAAGGCCGTCGGTGTCGAGCACCCAAGTTTTTTCATGACCGGCGCCACCGGATATATAGGTCCACATAGGATCGCTAACATAATTGAGATTATTCTCAGTAACTGTGATTTTCACAGAATCAACCTCAACAATACCACCACCTGTCATAGCCGAAAACTTAATCGTGTAATCGCCTTTAAATGCATAATGAATGGTATCTTGTTGTCGGGTTGATTTTCCGGTTTGATAATCCCATATGGATACTGTACTAGCTGTGTTATTTTTCAATATAACCGTATTACCACCTGCATCGGCATTGAAATCTTGCACAACTTCGAACTGGATTTGGGACTTATCCAAAGGTTCATCCAATTGATAGTCTTTTTTCTGACAGGAGCTTATCAGTATAGTGATACAAGTCACGATCAGCGCTATATTTATTTTCTTTGCTTTCATTTTTAATAGCTTTAGTATGTTACCACCCTGCATTTTGAACCAGTACACCATTAGACAGGGTTATTTGATTGTTCGGAATTTGTTGTAATCCGTTTGTTTCATTGATTTTCCCGGCACTGATCGTTTTACGCACTTCTTGGCCCCCGTTTAATACGGTGGTGCTTTCAGCGATTGTTGAAGCGGCTACGTCTACGCCTTGGCGTAGTAAATCCCAGTAACGAATTCCTTCTAACGCAAATTCAAGCTTGCGCTCATTCATAATGGCCGACTGACTAACCGGTTGAGCGGAAAAATTAGTGCCAAAAGCACGCCTGCGTACGGCATCAAAATAAGTTTGGGCGTTAGGGCTTCCAAGTTCTGCTGCCATTAAAAGCACATCCGCATAACGAATGGATACATAATCTTGGAATTGGCCAATTTGAAAGTTGACCCCTCCTTTGTTTACGGCAATGCTGTTTCCGTTTTCATCTACCAATGGGCTGTACTTTTTGTTGTAATAGCCGGTATACTCTCTTTGCTTACTTTGATTGGTGAAGTTGATGCCCTCTTCTGCGATGGCGATGATGGAAGCTGTTCTGCGACTATCATTTCTATTATAAGCATTCCATAACTTTGGATTGACAGTTGCGCCACCCCATCCGTTGCCATAAGGAAAACTCCATTGCTCGCGCATGCCAAACATAACCATCCAATGATTACCATCCGTATTTCCATCATAGTCGCTTGTAAAGGTATACTTGATAGCAAAAACGGTTTCTTTATTATCCTCTCCCACATAGTTTTCTAAGGAGGCTGGCCATAGATGAGCAAAATTCTCTACCAACGAAAAGCCTCCGTTATTGATAACGTCTTCCAAGTAGTTGAGTGCAGCATTACGGTCAACCACGCCTACCAAGTCGGTTTGCTTGTAGTAACCTGTATAATAAAGGAACACCCGGCCCATTAAACTTTCAGCTGCCCATTTTGTAACCCGCCCATAAGTGGCGGTTGGCTGGCTTGCGTAAGATGTTGCCGGCAAATTTTCTATAGCGAACTTAAGATCATTGGCTATAACCGTATAAACTTCATTAGGATCGGCTTGCGGTATATTTTCATTGCTCGGCTCCGTTAATAAAGGAACGTGCCCCCATAACCGGATCATATCAAAATACAAATAGGCACGGATAAAACGTGTTTCTGCTTCGTATACAGGACGCAGATCGGCTTTGTTTCCCCATTCTATACCGTCCAATTTTCCTAAGAGCATATTGCACCGATAGATTGCCTTATAATAGGCGATCCAATTATCAACAAATAAATTTTGGTCAGCGGGTGAACGTAGCCGATCAAATTCGTCCAACATTTGATAACCAAAGCCGTCCGAATTACCCGTACCACCAAAGCAGTTATCAGATAGGATCTCAGTGGCAACTGGTAAGCTAACGCCACCGGCCCAAACGATCTGTAAACCATCGTAACAGCCGACAAGAGCTTTATATGCATCGTCCGTGGTACGATAAAAGTTTTCATCCGTCAATTCGGTTATTGGCTCTGTATCTAAAAATCCTTTCGTGCACGATCCTAATGTTAACGTGCTCGCTAAAAGCGTATAGAGAATGAAATTTTTCATTTTTTCAATAGATAATTGGTTAAAAAGTAATGTTGGTTCCAATCATAAAAGTTCTTGGGCGTGGATAATAACCTAGGTCGACACCACTGGCAAATCCTTCGGCATATCCTATTTCCGGATCCATACCGTCATATTTCGTAAAAGTGAAGGCGTTCAATACAGAAGCAAATAGGCGAACTTTTCTTAAATAATTCTTTTTAATGATTTTTCCGAAATCATAACCCAATGTAATGGTACTTATACGAAGGAAATCACCGTCATGAATGTATAGGTCAGAAAAGTTAGTCCAGTTACGTGCATCTTCGGTAATGCGAGGAGTGGTATTCGATGATCCCGGCCCGTGCCAACGGTCAAGTATGGCGGTTGTGTAATTGGAATATGGATCCGTATGATTGCGGTACGATTGCACTAATTGATTACCTGCCACGCCCGAAGCCTGAATTGCTAAATCGAAACCTTTATAATTAGCTGTAATACTGAAACCATAAGTAAAGTCGGGGTTTGGGTTGCCAATCATGGTTTTATCCGTTTCGCCGATCTGTCCGTCACCGTTTACATCAACATAACGAACATCTCCCGGTTGTGCACTGGGTTGTATAAGCGTACCATTGGCATTGCGGTAGCTGTTAACCTCGTCTTCAGTCTGGAAAATCCCATTTGTTTTATATCCCCAGAAATAGCCAATGGGAAAGCCGTTTTGTGCACGATAAAACTCACCGGAGTTAGCAAACAGTAAATTGTTGGCACCATGGATAATTCCGTCTGCAGTGGGTATACTGCCTACTTTATTTTTATTGTAAGTACCATTAAGGCCTACACTGTAGTTAAACTCACCAATATGATCATGATAATTCAATGCAAGTTCTACACCGGTGTTTTTCACATCACCGCCATTTATAAATGGTCCGTCTGCTCCCGCTGTTGCCAACACGGGAACCTGGATTAACCAATCTTTTGTGATTTTATCATACCAATCAAAGGCAATGTCCAGTCGATTTTGTAACAATCGGGCATCGAAGCCGATGTTTGTCTGTTGCGAAGTTTCCCATTTCAGGTTAACATTGCTTAAGCGACTTGGATAGGCGCCCGGTGTAAGCACACCTTCTTGATTTCCAAAGATGTAATTGGTATTCAGGAATGTTACCGGCGACATAAATTGAAAGGCATCTATTCTTTGATTACCAACCTGTCCCCAGCTCGCCCTTAGTTTAAAGAAATCCAACCAGTTTTTGGTGCTTTCTGCAAAAGCCTCATTGGAGATAACCCAACCGGCAGAAATGGACGGAAAATATCCCCAACGATTACCGCGCGCAAATCGCGATGAACCATCCGCTCTAAAGGTCGCATTTAATAAATACGTGCCTTTATAGTTATAGTTAAGCCGTCCAAAATAGGACATGCGCTTATCCGCATCATCGGGTGCACCCCTTAAGGTCATCTGTGCTGCATCATTAGCGTTGGTGGCATTAGATAACCAGGCGTGCTCTAGATCGTTGAAGACCGCATTTATATTGGCTCCCCAGATACTCGATCCATCGTATTGAAAGGCCGAAGATCCAACCATGGCCTCAAAGTGGTGATCGTCTTTTATATCGAACGTATAACTAAGTAAATTATCCCATAGGAGGGATTTATTCTTTCCCATATTTTGATTAATTCTGGAAAAATCATTGAAAGAATAAGCAGAAAGCCTATATATGGGGGTAAAAGATCTACTTTCATTAACATTATAGTCCAGCCCTAAGCTGGTTCTAAAACGTAGGCCTTTAATAGGTTCTACTATTAAATAAACATCGCCAAATAAACGCTGACTATTGCGATCATTTTGATTGCTATAAAACATGGTTGCATAAGGGTTTGCCTCACCTGTGTTCCAAGAGGAATTGGTGTTGTCATAGAAATTCCCCTCTTCATCGTACATTGGCACCAAAGGACTGGTATTGAAAGCCCCCCTTAACGAGTTGTTGTATTGATTACCTACCCCAATCCCGTTACTGTTCAAATAGGTAAATGTGAGATGTTCTCCTAACCGTATAATGTCATTGTATAAGTTGTGTTCTGAATTGATGCGATAATTGAAACGCTCATAGTTGGATAAACTTTTACCTCCTACAATTCCCTCCTGCGACGTATACGCAAAGGAAGTCGAATAGGTTGATTTTGTACTGCCCCCTTGTGCACTTAGCGAATAATTTTGCGTTAATGCATTATCCTTGAACATTTCGTCCATCCACATGGTCCCTTCTCCGAGATTGGTTATCTCTTCATTCGTAAAATAAGGCACTTTTCCGGCGTTAATAGCTCCTTCGTTCATAATAATGGCGTATTGTTTGGCATTGAGCATATCGATTTTCCTTGCCAATTTTTGTAAGCCGGTATAAGTGTCCACGGAAATTTGTGCGGGCTGATCCGATTTACCTGTTTTAGTAGTAACGAGTATCACGCCATTGGCGGCCTGTGAGCCATAAATAGCCGCAGAAGCAGCATCCTTTAGCACATCTATGGAGGCGATGTCGTTGGGATTCAGGTAACTGATGTCGTTTGTTAAAACACCGTCTACTACGTAAAGTGGACTGGCATTGGCGATTGTTCCGACACCCCGGATGATGACACGCATGCTTTCTCCCGGCTGTCCGGAGGTTGAACTAATCTGAACCCCCGGTGTTTGTCCTTGTAAAGCTTGCAGTGCATTGGTTGTGCTTTGCTTTTGAATGTCATCGCCTTTTACTTGAACAGAGGCACCGGTTATCAACTTTTTCTGCTGCACGCCATAGCCTACCACTACTACCTCGTCTAGATTTCCTGTTGTTGGCTCGAGCGCGACGTTAATAGGTGCAGCGGATGTCAATTTTACTTCCTTTTCTTGCATACCGATATAGGAAAATATCAATGACTGGCCAACGTTGGCATTAATGGAGAAATTACCGTTTTCGTCGGTTGATATACCCTGAGCGGTCCCTTTGATTTTTACACTTACCCCTGGAATAGGAAGTCGGTCTTCCGTAGAGACCACCTTCCCTCTAATTGCTTGTTGGGCGAATGTCAATTGTACTGAAAATAGCAGTAAAAGAGCCCATAATTCAAGCTGTTTAATGGTTTTTTTGAATGTTAGCATATTCATGTTTTTAGGTCTTACCGTTGCTGGCTTGTTTATTTAATTGTTTGTTAGTTTTACCTTGATACTATTGCCCTTATAGCTCACGCTTGTGTTGGGTTTAGCTTGGCTATCTATACCGCTAGGTCGTTGCTTGCTGACAAAAACGATGTTAAACATCCGACTTTTAGGCGCGGCCGTGTAGTTTCCTGTTCTTTTTGAAAAGGTGACTGTTTTTGTTTGATCGTCGTATTCAATTTGAATGTAGTTAAAACCTCCTTTTTCATAGTTATAGGTGAGTCCATCGTCTTCATACAAGGTGAAATCGCCATTTCCGCCTTCGAAAACATACAACGTAGTGGCTTGATCATTTTTTTCGTCAGTATACTGTAAGGAGGGGCCCAACGGTAGAATGGAGCCCGCTTTAACAAAAACAGGTATACGCTCGAAGGGAGCAGGTGCATCGATTTGTTGGCCTCCTTGGACCTGTTCACCGGTGTAAAAGTTATACCAGGAAGTTCCGGTCGGTAAATAGAGGGTGCGACTGTTGGCTCCTTTACGGGTGACCGGGTTGACAAGCAAGGACGGACCCAACATAAACTGGTCGTTGATATTGTAAGTTTTAGTATCGCCGGTGAAGTCCATAGCCAATCCCCGTAGTATACTATAGTCATCGTGATAGGTTTTACAGGCTAAGCTATACAGATAGGGAAGCAACCGATAACGTAGGCGTATATAGTATACCATGCTATTGTAGGCCGGATGTCCTTCAGGAGCGATGTTAAAGGGCTCTCGGAACGGGAACTGCCCGTGTGCCCTAAAAATAGGCGTAAAAGCGCCAAACTGGTGCCATCTGCTATTTAGTTCGCGCCATTCTTCCTGATCGGCAGCTTGAGGTTGGTAATATCTTTTTTCAACTAAAAAGCCGCCAACATCCATTGTCCAATAGGGAAGTCCGGACATTGAGAAATTCACACCAGCTGCTATCTGGTCTTTCATATCATTCCAGGTAGAAGCAATATCTCCACTCCATGTGGCAGCGGCGTAGCGCTGCTGCCCGGAAAACCCTGAACGTGTAAGCATAAAAATTCGTTTATTAGGATCTTCCGCTCGCTGACCTTCATAAATTCCTTTGGCATTTTGCAATGGGAAGGCATTATAATAACGTGTCGAAGATCCGATAGACGGTTGAAACACGTCTTTCCTTTCCTGAACACTTATATTCGAATGAATATCCGGTTCGCTAGCATCCATCCAGAAAGCATCAACACCTTTTTGATAGAGCTTTTTATTGAGCAAGTCCCAGAATCCGCGTCTTGCCTCGGCATTGAAAGGATCGTAAAACGTAGAAGTGTATCCTTTTCCTATCCAATCTTTCCTGCCATCCGCAATGTTTCGTCTATATAGCCAACCATTTTCCATGAATTGAGAATAGGTGGTAGCTTCTTGGTTAAATTTAGGCCATACGGAAATCATGAGTTTGAAATGGTCTTTATGCAGTTGAGAGATCATTCCTGTTGCATCAGGGAAGCGTGCAGCATCAAAATTTTGGCCTCCCCAATCTTTTTCGGGCCAATATGACCAATCGAGTACAAGATTATCAATTGGAATGCGGCGCCGCCTAAATTCTTTGGCTACTTCTAGGATTTCAGCTTGCGTTTTATAGCGCTCGCGACTTTGCCAATAACCAAACACCCATTTGGGCATTACGGGTGCCTTTCCGGTAAGCGTACGATACCCACTGATTACGTGGTCCATATTACTTCCTTTAATAAAGTAGTAGTCAATGCCATCACCCGCTTCTGAATCGAAGCCAAAGATTCGTCGCCCTGCTTGTGGAATGGGGCGTTGCCAATTTATTCCTAAATACGACTGGGCGCCTTCCGGTTTCCAATCGATTTGTATGGCGTGTTTCTCATTGGCCTCCGTGGCGAATTCCAATTCGAAGCTTCCGGCATTCCATGATTCCCTCCACCGGTCCTGTAAAAGTTTGCCGTCGATCCAAACCTTGATATAGCCTGCATACTTAAAGTGTAGACGTTGTTTGCCGGTTAAAGGAGAGCTAAAGTGACCCTCGTAACGAACTAAACACTTGGAGAGGTCAATTCCTTGAGGAAATTTATATAAATCACTCAGATCATTGTAATCGATATCCGATTCGGCGCGCGTTGTAAAAACCTCTTTTTCGTTTTCTTTATTTACATAGCTCGCTGTTAACCAGCCTTGTTGACCATCTTTTGCATACAATGCTAAACTGGATAAAGGCAATAGTTCGCGCGTGTCTCCGACTTTAGTAATAGCGTAATTATTCCATAAGAGCCCATAGTTTTTTGTAGACAATAACATTGGTACGGCAACATCGGTGTTGTATTGCAAAAGGGTGACTTGCTTGCCCTGGTAATTCATAATACCGTTTTGATGTTGGCCAAGTCCGTATAAGCCTTCGTCTTCACTTATTTTAAAATCTTGCTTTATTTTGTAAAACACATCACCGTTGGCAACGCCTGGAGTAAATGCTTGGGCATTTCTTGGCATTTCGTATAAGATGGTATCACCATTAGGATTTAAGAAGGCTATCTGGCCTGTCAGCAGGGAAATACTAAGTTGAAGCACTTTGTTTTTGAGGTGAATGGTATTCCCGGTTTCCTCAATAGCGTGTGGCGTCGACTTACTTTGAAGTGTATCGGTGATGGAAAGTTGGGCCGACTGCTTTACCGAGTTGTTTAAGGGGGTTGACCTGATATGTACAATGCTGTCACGAATGAATTCAATTGCTAGATTTTGATCAATCGTTCCGGGAGCATTTCTAAATGTCAACGAAATTCCGTTTTCAGTTTTTCGATAATCAGCTTTCTGTGCATTTACCAGTAGTGGTAAACTGCAACAAAGTAGGGCAAAAAGAGTAGGTAATTTTGGCATGTTTTGTTACAAAAAAAATTCTTGTTTTACAAGTTTTGGTTAGTTTGTTTTGGTTAGTCCTGTAAAACTTGTGAGACAAAACTACGCGTACACCCAATATGGGAGGGGACGGAAATGTTTATAAATAGGGGTATTTTGGTTAACAATATAGATCTGGATGCTTGCTTTATCGCGTTTTTTCGTCGCAAACGGTATAGAAAATCTACTGATTCTGTTTATACACAGAAGGCAATACCGCATACATTGCCTTAAAATATTTGCTGAATTGTTTAGGATTATTGAAACCGACTTGATAAGCTACCTCTGCAACACTTAGATTGGATTTTGCCAGGAGTTGAGCGGCTTTGCGCAATCGAATATTACGAATAAACTCGGAGGGCGTATGGCCATTTAATGCTAAGAGGCGTTTATATAAACCTACGCGACTAATGTTTAGGGCTGCCGCTAAATCTTCTACTGAAAATGTCGTGTTGGCTATATTATCTTCCACGATTTTGGCTGCACGCCGTAGAAATTTTTCGTCCTCAGATTCAATGGCGGTGATAGAAGGAATAACTTCAAGTTGTTTTTTATAAGTTCTTTCCAATAATGTCTTTTGCTTTAATAGGTTGTCGATTTTTGCTATTAGCAACTGGAAATGAAAAGGTTTGATGATATAATCTGACGCGCCGGAATCAGTAGCTTTTAGCTGTATCGCTTCATCGCTATAGGCTGTCAATAACATAACGGGTATATGACGGGTTCGGGAATCGTCTTTTATCTTTTTGCATAAGTCAATACCCGAATCGCCGGGCATCTGTATATCCGAAATGATTAGGTCGGGATGTTGCCCAAGCGCTTTTACCCACGCTGATTGTGCATCAAAAGCATAATCAAGTTGAAACTTATACTTTAAGTTTTCATATAGGTAAAAAATCAAATCTTCATCATTATCAACCAAAAGTATTGATGGAAGCTTTTTCCCTTGCTCCCTTTTGTGCTTTTGTGGATGGAGATCGGGTCCAACTTCAGCTAGTGCAGATAGGGCATCGCTGTTTTTTTCAACATTAACAGGTAATGGTAGATCAATTGTAAAGGTGCTACCGACGTTCTCTTGGCTATTGAGTGTAATTGTTCCACCTAGCAATTGCACGTAATCATGTGTGATTGATAATCCAATACCGTTTCCTTGATTGTAAAAGTTCTTGGTGTCAACATGTTGAAAATAACGTTCAAAGATTTTTTCTTGCTGATCCGCGGGTATACCTATTCCCGTATCTTTCACTTTTATTTCTAAGTAATGTGAATTTGCGGCATCTTTTACTGTAAGTATTACCTCCACTTTACCATTTTTGTCGGTGAATTTCAGTGCATTACTTAATAGATTAAATGTAATACGCTCTATTTTTTCTTGATCGAAATAGGCGTAAAAGCTGCCCTTATTTGAGATGAATGAGAGTGTTATATGTTTTACGGCCGCCAGATCCATAAAAGAATCAACATGTTCTCTGATGTGCGAGATGATATCACCTAAAGTTAAGTCTATCTTTAGCTTGTTGCTGTCAACCTTTTTTAAATCAAGAAGTTGATTGACTAAATTCAATAACCTTTTGGCATTACGCTTCATGGTTTGCAACTGAGTCTTTTGTCCCTCATTTAGCTTTTCATCCAGTAATCGATCAATTGGTGCTAGGATGAGACTTAATGGTGTGCGGAATTCATGACTTATATTAGTGAAAAATTGTGTTTTAGTTCTGTCTAGCTCAACTGCCTGTTTAAAAGCTTCGCGCTCCTGTTGCAACCGAAATCGGCTTTTTTGTCGTTTCCTTTCAATATGTCGGATCAGTAAAAGCGAGGCAACAAGCAACAGAATGTAAGAGACATAGGCCAGAGGTGTTTTCCAAATGGGGGGAGCAATTTCAATGCGGAGTAAGGTATAGGGATCGCTCCATTGTCCGTTATCGAGCGACGCTTTTACCTTGAATTCGTAAACACCCGGATCCAAATTCGTAAAGGTTATTTTGTGATCGCCCTGGTCAGGTAACCAATTGTCGTTAAAACCTTCAAGCTGATAGAGAAACCGTCGATGCTCCTTCGTTATATACTCAAGCGGCGAGAAGGTAATTGTAAAAATATTCTGATCATAATTTAGGGATATGTTTTTGGTATAGGTAGGGGAATTGATTAAAATGGAACGACCATGATATTCTTTATCGATTTCCAATGTCTCGTTGAATAATGAGAAGGCTGTTATTACCGGTTTAAATGGCGCTTTTAATTTAGGAATATCCTTTGGGACGATGATGTTAAAACCAGCGGGCCCACCGAAAATAAGCTCTTCCGCTTTTGTTTTGTATACCGCATTTTCATTAAAAGAAAGGCCCTGAAGACCATCTTCGGTATGGTAATTTTTGATATCCGGTAATTCGTTATCGCTTTCCCGATAGTGTACGCATGAAAGGCCTTTTAAGGTACTTACCCAAAGTCTGCCCTGTGCGTCTTCTAATAAATTCAGCGTAAAATTATCAGGTAGGCCATTTGTATTCCGAAGAACTTGAAAGCTATTTGACCTAGGTTTATACAAGTTTAGACCATCTTGTGTAGCAATCCAAATACGGCCATGTTTATCTTGCAATAAATCCGAGATATAGTTATTGCTCAAGCTGTCTTTCCCGGTTCCGGCCGTAAACTTGTAAATGATTTCGTTAGATCGATTCAATATCACAATTCCCTGCGCACCTCCGACCCATAGATGTCCGTTTTTATCTTCCATCATGGCTGATATGTATTTCGGTATACCTGCATTGTTCACACTGACAAACCGATCGTATTCCGCTTCATAGTAATAAAGCCCGTTTGATAGCGTTCCTACCCATATCCTGCCTCTGCTATCCTGATAGATTTCCCATATATTATTATCATGAGGGTATCCATCCCGATCTGATTCAAGCGGGTATTGCTTAAACGTCTTGCCGTCGAACATATTTAGGCCGCCGTGGTAAGTGCCAACCCAAAGTCTATCTTTTGTGTCGAGCAGCATGCTGACAATAATATTGCTACTTAGGTCGTTGGGTAAGCCGGTTTGCTTATAAGTTTTGAACTGATTCTTGGCGCGGTCGAAATACAAAAGACCACCGCCATTTGTACCTATCCATAAATTGCCCTGACGATCTTCTGCAAATCGATTCACATCTTCAAAGGGTAACCCGGTTTGCTTGTTTACCAGCGGGAACATAAAAAGTTGCTTATGATAATAGCTTAGCCCTTGTTTATATGTTCCAACCCAAATGATTTGCTGGTCATCCTTATAGAGTGAAATGGTGCTGTTCTGTGCTATCGTGGAAGCATTGGCATCATGATGAAGAATATAGGACACGGAGAAATCCTTTTTGTGTAATAGATTAATTCCACCATGATCAGTTGCTAACCAGATATTGTTGTTTTCATCCTCGGTAATATGGGTAACTACATCCGTATTCAGCGAAGCAGGTTTGCTGTTTTTATGCAGGTGTCTGGAGTCTGTTTTTCCCTTTTGGAGGTAGTAAACACCAAGCGGAACATCTGTTGAGTAAACCCAAAGGTCGTCATGCCGATCACAAAATAGTTTAAAGATTGCACTAGACAAACCATCAACCGCTTTTGTGATCGCTTGAAGACGTTTTCTGCACACGAGGGTTTGAATATCTATAGTCTCTATCAATCCATTTGCGTAAATTGTATGCAATGTTCCATTGCTTTGCGAAAGCGCTATACCGGTTATGTTTTGTCCGTTGAGGCTTTGAAGGCGGACGCTCGTTTTTTTTACAGGATTATATCGATATAAGCCATTTCCAACAGTTAGAAACCAAAAATTCCCCTGACTATCTCGCTCTATTTGAATAATGTCTGTAGGTGGTAGTCCATAGGTTTTTAATACGCTATCTACATTCCTGACGAAATTTTCGTGTTTGTCCTGATAGATGTTTAAGCCTTTTTTGCTTTTTATCCACAGTTTGTTTTCAGGGCCGATAAACAGATCGATGATATTATTGTCCTTTATGCTGGTAATATTTGCGTTAGAGTGGCGGTAAACCTTGATTTGACGGCCATCGTACCGGTTTAAGCCCGCTGAAGTACCGAACCAAAGAAAACCGGTTGAATCTTTAATAATGGCGCTTATGTGGTTATTGGATAAGCCATGCTGCTCGTTCAACTGGTAGAATCGAATATTACCTATGCGTTGTGCTAACGTTGTCATTACGCTGCACAGCATCAAAATCAGGGTATATAGGGTAACTCGTCGCACGGTTAAGCAATTTATTTCGGTGGATCGACAGTAGATGATTAGATCAAAACTGTTGGTTATTGTTAGTTTTTGTTCCACCAAACCTATAGAAAATTGGCGTGATTTCCAATTTACTAAATAACCTTAGCTAAAATAAGCGTTCTTTTAATACAAACACTATAATATACCGGTAAAAAGCGAAATCTCTGATAGTTTGAACAGAATAGTGGTAGCGGAAAAAAACTTGTTTTCTCTACGGTATAATTTCTGACATATGTGGATACTTTTGTGTTCAGGTGACAAGCGGATACGTTTAATTTTCTGTAGTTTTGTGTCATCTTATTGCTCAATCCATTTAATAGCTATGTACTTAATTTTTGATACTGAAACGACAGGATTACCGAAACGTTGGGATGCACCCATTACCGATACAGATAATTGGCCGCGCTGTGTGCAGATAGCTTGGCAATTACATGACGATATGGGCCGTTTGATTGAGCATCAGGACTATCTGGTTAAGCCGGACGGTTTCAATATTCCTTATGATGCTGAACGGGTCCATGGTATCTCTACCGAGCTAGCTTTAGAACAGGGAATTGATCTGGTCGAAGTGTTGGAAAAGTTCAATATTGCTTTGGATAAAGCCAAGTTTATTGTCGGACAGAATATCGGTTTTGACATCAATATTATGGGTTGTGAGTTTCATCGGATGGGAATTGCCACAACCATGGGCGAGAAGGCGGTATTGGATACCTGTACAGAGGTTACGGCAAATTTGTTACAGCTACCGGGAGGTAGGGGTGGTAAATTTAAACTTCCCAATCTGACAGAGCTGCATGCATATTTATTTGGAGTACCCTTCGCTGAAGCACATAATGCAACCGCCGATGTTGAAGCTACGACACGCTGTTTTCTAGAGCTGATCAAGAAGAATATTTTCACTGCGGCTGAGTTACAAGTTCAGGAAGATTATTTTGAGGTTTTTCGAACGAATAATCCAGATCCTATCGCGGCAGTTGGTTTACAGCATGTTAATCTGAAAGCAGCCTCTGATTCAATTAGGCAACGTTTAAAGGCTGATCAAGATAGCATTTCACAAAAAGAGCTTGACGCCAACAGAGAGGAGCTTAAAGAAGTCGACTACGTACACCTTCATAACCATACGCAATTTTCCATTTTGCAATCGACCATTTCTGTTTCCGATTTAGTGAAGGCCGCCGCTAAGCATAGAATGCCTGCTGTAGCAATTACTGATCATGCAAATATGATGGGCGCTTTTCACTTTGTCAGCAACGTGCTGAATCATAACAAGGCGGCAGAAGCCAAAAATAAAACAGCCGTGGAAAATGGAGAGGAGCCGAGCGAAGTGATCATTAAGCCTATCGTGGGCTGCGAATTTTTTGTTTGTGATAATCATGCGGATAAGACGAGAAAGGACAATGGTTACCAGATTGTAATGTTAGCAAAGAACAAGGCAGGCTACCATAACTTGGCCAAGATGTCTTCGTTAGCTTATACTGATGGATTTTATTATGTACCTCGTATCGATAGGAAGATAATTGAGCAATATAAAGAAAACATTATCGTCCTTTCAGGAAACTTATATGGTGAAATACCGAATAAGTTACTCAATATGGGAGAAAACCAGGCGGAGGAAGCTTTGATATGGTGGAAGGAGACTTTCGGTGAGGACTTCTATATCGAATTGATGCGACATGGCCAGGAAGATGAAAATCGTATCAATGCCAGTTTAGTTGAACTGGCAAGGAAACACGGGGTAAAACTTATTGCAACTAACAATACGTACTATATAAACAAGGAAGATGCGCATTCACATGACATTCTTTTATGTGTTCGGGATGCGGAGAAATTAGCGACACCTAAAGGGCGCGGTCGAGGCTTCCGTTACGGACTGCCCAATGAGGAGTACTACTTCAAATCGGGCGAAGAGATGAAGAAACTCTTTACCGACATCCCTGAAGCGATTGCAAACATCCAGGAGATTGTAGACAAGGTAGAGGTTTACTCACTTTATCGTAATGTACTTTTGCCAAAGTTTGATATTCCTGAAGAATTCCAGGTAGCAGAAGATCAGCTGGACGGCGGTAAAAGAGGAGAGAATAAATACCTTCGACATTTAACTTATGTAGGTGCCGCTAAGCGTTATAGCGAGATTACACCGGAGATAAGAGAGCGGCTTGATTTTGAGTTACAAACAATCGAAAAAACCGGTTACCCAGGCTACTTCCTGATTGTACAAGACTTTATTGCGGCGGCTAGAGAAATCGGCGTGTCCGTTGGGCCGGGTCGTGGCTCGGCTGCAGGCTCCGCGGTCGCTTATTGCTTGGGAATTACAAACATCGATCCAATTGCATATGATTTACTTTTTGAGCGTTTCCTAAATCCCGATCGTGTCTCCATGCCGGATATTGACATCGATTTTGATGATGAAGGCCGGGGACGGGTAATGGACTACGTTATAAATAAATATGGCGCCAATCAGGTAGCACAGATTATTACCTATGGTACAATGGCCGCCAAATCTTCTATTCGAGATACGGCAAGGGTGTTGGACTTACCATTATTTGAAGCGGACAAAATTGCGAAACTCGTACCAAATTTAAAGCTCAACAAGCTATTTAATATGGATGCACAGGCCTTGAAGAGCGCTTTAAGAACAGAAGAGCTTGAGAGTGTCCGCGAATTAATCAATTTGGCAAATGGTAATGATCTCGGAGCTGAAACAATCAGGCAGGCGAAAGCATTAGAAGGGTCTGTGAGAAATACAGGAATACATGCCTGTGGCGTAATCATTACGCCGGATGATATTACCAATTTCGTTCCTGTATCCACGGCGAAAGATTCCGAGCTTTACGTAACGCAGTTCGATAACTCGGTGGTTGAAAGCGCAGGTTTATTAAAAATGGACTTTCTGGGTTTGAAAACCTTAACCTTGATTAAGGACACGGTCAGCTTGGTGAAACATACGAAGGGGATTGAACTAAATCCTGACTTTTTTCCGATTGACGATGTGAAGACCTACGAGCTTTTCCAGCGCGGTGAAACGGTAGGTATTTTCCAATACGAATCGCCCGGCATGCAGAAGTATATGAAGGAGCTAAAGCCGACCGTTTTTGGTGACCTGATTGCTATGAACGCTCTTTATAGACCCGGGCCATTGGAATATATCCCCAGTTTTATCCGACGAAAAAATGGAGAGGAGCCCATTACCTACGATTTGGAAGCTTGTGAAGAGTACTTAAAAGAGACCTACGGTATCACCGTTTATCAAGAGCAGGTGATGCTTCTCTCCCAGAAGCTAGCCGGTTTTACCAAAGGTGAAGCGGACGTTTTGCGTAAGGCTATGGGTAAAAAGCAGCGCGATGTACTGGATAAAATGAAACCGAAGTTTGTGCAACAAGCAGCGGAAAAAGGACATGATGAAAAGGTTTTGGAGAAGATATGGAAAGATTGGGAGGCCTTTGCAAGTTATGCCTTTAATAAATCGCACTCCACTTGTTATGCGTGGGTGGCCTACCAAACAGCCTACTTGAAGGCTCATTATCCTGCCGAATATATGGCCGCTGTATTATCCAATAATATGAACGATATCAAGCAAATATCATTCTTTATGGAAGAGTGTAAACGAATGGGATTAACGGTTTTGGGTCCGGATGTAAATGAATCATTCTACAAGTTTACGGTGAACGACCAGGGAGCTATACGCTTTGGTATTGGTGCAGTAAAAGGAGTTGGAGCCGGCGCTGTAGACACCA
Organism: Olivibacter sp. SA151; assembly: GCF_054130995.1. Lineage (NCBI taxonomy): Bacteria > Pseudomonadati > Bacteroidota > Sphingobacteriia > Sphingobacteriales > Sphingobacteriaceae > Olivibacter > Olivibacter sp. SA151. The sequence goes on from NZ_CP096391.1 coordinate 2,932,258, forward strand.
TTGTGAGCAATAGGGATGAAGGCAAGTATCTATCCATTGCCGATTTTGCCCGGCGCAGTAATCCACGTACGATCAATAAGAAGGTATACGAAAGTTTGGTGTATAGTGGGGCTTTTGACTGTTTTGGTATAAACAGGGCGCAATTCTTCCATGTGCCTGAGGGGCTAAGCCAAAATGGGATAGAGCGTCTAATAAAATATACGAATGATTACCAGTACAACAAAAATAATGCAGCTATGTCATTGTTCGGAGGAACCAGTGATGCGGATATTCCCGAACCATCCTTACCGCCATGCCCTGAATGGGGATTGATGGAGAAGCTGCGTTACGAAAAAAACGTTGTTAGTATGTATATAACCGGGCATCCAATGGATGACTATCGTTTGGAATTGGAGTATTTTTGTCAACACAAGGTGAGTCAACTCCACTTGATTGACAAAATGAAAGCCGGTGCAGGGAAAGATGCTGATAACGGACAGGACGCAGGACTAGAATCTCCAGAGGAAGGAGTAGAAGATGTCAAAACGGAATTTGCTAAGATAAAAAATAAGGATTTAGTAGTAGGAGGGATGGTCACCGCAGTTTACCATGGCATGACCAAAACGGGCAAACCCTATGGACGTATGACCTTTGAGGATTACAGCGATTCGTATGAAATGGCACTTTTTGGTGAAGATTATGTTAAATTTAAAGGGTTTATGAACGAAAACTACTTTTTGCAGATTAGGGGCACAGTTAGTGAACGTTTTCGACAACAAGATAATTGGGAGTTTAAAATCACTTCGATTCAACTATTGTCTGAGCTTCGGGATAAAATGGCGAAATCGATCAGTATTCAGGTACCGCTGCATGAACTGAACAATAAGTTTGTAGATAATCTGCAACAAATTATTCATAAGAATCAGCAGGAACAGGAAATTAGAAATTGTCAATTGAAGTTTGTATTGTTAGACTATGAAGATAAGGTAAGCTTAGAGATGCCTGCAAAGGGCATGAAAGTACATCTAAGTAATGAGTTTTTACAAGATTTGCGAGCTTTAACGGGCGATAGGGGCTATAAGTTAAATTAGTGTCAGATTGTCAGATACTATACTTTGGCAAAGCTTTTGAAAGTTATCTTTGTAATATCAATTCTAGGATGTAGGAAAATCTTGGATATAAATAATAAGCATATAAAATAAAAAGATAATGGCATTAGAAATCACAGATAGCAACTTTGATGAAGTTGTTTTGAAATCAGACAAACCCGTGTTGGTGGATTTTTGGGCAGAGTGGTGCGGACCATGCCGTATGGTAGGACCTGTTGTTGAAGAATTAGCAAAAGATTACGACGGTAAAGTTGTTGTAGGAAAAGTGAACGTGGATCACAACGCCGAAATTTCTACTAAATACGGAATTAGAAATATCCCGGCTTTATTGTTCTTTAAAAACGGTGAGATTGTGGACAAACAAATCGGTGCCGTGCCTAAGTCGGTTTTGGCTAGTAAGTTAGAAGCACAGTTAGCTTAGGTTTTCGCTGTTAGGTATTAGCTGTTAGCAAATTAGCTAATGGCTAAAGCCTAATAGCTATGCTGATAAACGATCCAAACCCTGTTTAATAACCGTACAAGCTGCTATTATTTCTTCCTCTTTAATAATTAATGGCGGAGAAACGCGCAAAGCCGTTTCGTGATGTAAAAACCAATCGATCATGACGCCATTTTCTGCACAGTATTTACTAACAGCTTCGACTTGCTGAAAAGACGTTAGCTGAATGCACATCATGAGGCCAATGCCTCTTACTTCTTTTATGAGTGGGTGCTTCAAATGAGCTTTGAATATTTCATGTTTCTGTGGAACAGTATCCATTAATTTCTCTTCCAAAATAACCGTTAAGGACGCCAGCGCTGCAGCACACGATACAGGATGTCCGCCGAAGGTGGTAATATGACCTAAGATCGGATTTTCTTTAATAACATCCATTATTTCTCTTCTAGCAATAAATGCCCCTATAGGCATACCTCCACCTAAGCCTTTTGCAGTTAATAATATATCCGGGACAATACCATAATGCTCAAAAGCGAAAAGTTTTCCAGTTCGTCCCAGCCCTGTCTGTATTTCATCTAGTATAAGAAGAGCTCCCGTCTCATTGCAACGTTTACGTAGCTGTTGCATATAATTTATATCCGGCACACGGATGCCTGCCTCTCCCTGTACGGCCTCAAGCACTACGCCAGCGGTATCTGTGGTGATTTTTGAGAGATCGTTGAGTTCGTTATAGTTGATATAAGTTATATTAGGAAGCAAAGGCTCATATGGTATTTTATATTTTTCATCTCCCATTAAACTGAGAGCACCTTGCGTACTTCCATGATAGGCCTTCTTCGCAGCAATAAACGCGGAGCGTCCGGTGTATTTTTTAGCTATTTTCATCGCTCCTTCAGTTGCTTCGGCGCCCGAATTTACGAAATAGATGTTGTTCAGGGTAGAAGGGAGTTGCTCTAACAACTTAGTAGCCAAGGCCACCTGAGGTGCTTGAATAAATTCGCCATATACGGTAACGTGGAGATATTTTTCCAGTTGATCGCGAATAGCCGTTAAAACTCGAGGATGCCGATGTCCGATATTACTAACAGCGAAGCCTGATACTAGATCCATATACTTTTGGCCGTCGGGCCCATAAAGGTAAAGCCCTTCTGCTTTTTCAATTTCTATTAATCGTGGGCTTGTAGACGTTTGTGCGGTATTCAATAAAAAAAGTTGGCGATTACTTAACATAGAAATCCTTTCAATTCACTCTGTGCGTCGAAGGTACAGATTTAAAATAGTATAGAGGTACGGGCGATAAAGATCTTTTACTCGTTTCGCCGGTCTTTCAACTCCTGCAATAGTTGCTCCCTAAATTCTCGCTCCGCTTCAAAGAATTTAGCGGTTCGTTGTGCATTTATTATAGGAATAAAAGCGTCACGATAACGCATCTTCAAAGCTAAGACCTCCGAGTCATAGTCTAATTCACTTCTCTTTTTTCCGGTTTTAGTTCGCCGTTGATGAATCAGTGCCCGCATTTCCCGCTGGTATTGATTATATAAGGGAAAAAAACGTTCAGCATCAGCCGGACTTAAGGAAAGTTCTTTGGTTATGTAAGCTATCTTGGCAGCTTCAATCTGCTTAAATCGATTTTGCTGATCTCTATCTTGAGCCTTCAGCGTGAAGATAGAAGCAACCAACAGTATATATGTAAAAAGTAATTTCTTCATTTCAAGTTAGATACTGTAATCCAAATAGGCTTCTATATCTTCTTCTGAAAATTTGGGTTTATCCATTTGAATGACACCATCAAATTGAGCTTCAAGAAAAGCAGCGTCTCCCGGTTCACTATAATACTCCAGATAGTTCACAATTTCATTATCGGGAATGCTTTTCAAAGTACGTTCAAAATTGTTGGATTGATACTGAAAGAAACCGTAAACACCTAAGCCGATTGCTATGCAAGCCGCTGCCGCATAGCCGATCCAGGTTAGATTCCGATTTTTCCTTCTTATTGGAAATGCAATCTCCCTTGTCTTTTCGTTTTTAGCTGTGGAAACTATCGCTTGATTGATTTTTTTATCTAATTGATCAAAATAATTTTGCGGTGTGACAAAACCCGAGGTCGTAACTTTTTCCCTTAGTTTTTCGATGAAAGGGTGATATTCAGTATCTTCAAACGTAGAATTTGCCAGTGTCAGGTTGTCTTCCTTTTCTATTTTGGCAATGATATGGTCACTAAGTGATTCAAAATACCCGTTTGGTACAGTGAAGCTTTTCTCCATATCGGAAATGATGGAGACACGTTGCATGATATTAGCTTCCAATCGATCAAAGTAATCCTTAGGCACAATAAATGGCGTATCCTTTGGATTAGGTGGCACCCCTTGTATGCCAGCTAAATCATCTTGATAATTACGTTCATTGTCCATAGTGCTCATAGTAACTCTTAGATATAGATTACGCTAAAAGGTTTAATCGTTATCACTAAAAAATTGTTCAATTTTTTTTACGGCTAAATGATAGGATGCTTTTAGCGCACCAACACTTGTTCCCAGGATTTCAGAAATTTCGTCATATTTTAGATCATCGAAATATTTCATATTAAAAACCAGTCGCTGTTTCTCCGGTAAGGTTAATAAAGCTTGCTGTAATTTTAGTTGAGCTTGGTTTCCGTTGAAGTAACTTGAGGTAGTGAGGGTGTCCGACAGATAGGAAGCAGAATCATCATCTAAGGATATACTTTGATACTGCTTCTTTTTATTTAAAAATGTAATACACTCATTGGTTGCGATACGATAAAGCCATGTGTATAGCTGCGCATCGGCTCTAAAGTTCTCCAGATTTTTCCAAACTTTTACAAAAATATCCTGCACCAAATCATCCGCGTCATCGTGATCTACTACCAGTCTACGGACATGCCAGTAAATCCGCTGCTGGTATTTTTTTAGCAATAAATTAAAAGCCTCATTTCGAGTTCTTTCGTTAGAGAATTTTTCAATTATTATTGAATCTTCCATTAGAGAGCTTGATGGTTGATAACAACGGAAGGAAACCTGTTACCTTCCGTTGCTAACCTAAACCATTTATTTTCTTTTGATAACTTTCTGAGCGGCGCTAACAATACTCGTAGCATTTAGTCCGTATTTCTCCATTAATTGTGCAGGTGTGCCACTTTCTCCGAAGCTGTCGTTAACAGCAACATATTCTTGGGGAGCTGGATGGTTTTTAACCAACACTTGGGATACGCTATCACCTAAGCCGCCAAGACGGTTGTGCTCTTCTGCTGTCACCACACAGCCGGTTTTAGCCACAGACTTTAAGATTGCTTCTTCGTCCAAAGGTTTAATGGTATGAATATTTATAATTTCAGCGTCTATTCCCAATGCAGCAAGCTGTTCTCCTGCTTGAATAGCTTCCCAAACTAAGTGACCGGTTGCAATAATCGTAACATCGGAACCCTCGTTTACCATCCAAGCTTTGCCGATTTCAAATTTTTGATCCGGGTCGGTAAAGATTGGTACGACAGGGCGGCCGAAACGAAGATAAACAGGACCATCGTAGTCGGCGATCGCGATCGTTGCGGCTTTTGTCTGGTTATAATCGCAAGGATTAATCACCGTCATACCGGGCAACATTTTCATTAAACCGATATCTTCCAATATCTGATGTGTAGCGCCATCTTCGCCTAATGTTAGACCGGCATGTGAGGCACATATTTTAACATTTTTTCCGGAGTAAGCGATAGACTGGCGGATTTGATCATAAACTCTTCCCGTGGAGAAGTTTGCGAAGGTTCCGGTGTAGGGTATTTTTCCGCCAATGGTTAAACCGGAAGCAATTCCCATCATATTAGCTTCAGCAATTCCTATCTGGAAGAATCTTTCCGGAAAATCTTTGATGAATGCATCCATTTTTAATGATCCAACTAAATCGGCACACAGTGCAACGACATTACTGTTTTTTTTGCCTACTTCATGTAAACCAGCTCCAAAGCCCGAACGCGTGTCTTTCTTGTCCGTATATGTATATTTCTTCATTTCGTAATATTGAATAGTGTATGACCAAGTCAGGTCAATTAATAATCTCCTAAAGTTTCTTCAAGCTGTGCTAGTGCTGTAGCTAGCTGTTCATCATTGGGTGCTACACCATGCCATTTATGAGATCCCATCATAAAATCAACGCCATATCCCATTTCGGTATGCATAAGAATCATAACCGGTTTTCCTTTTCCGGTACGGCTTTTCGCTTCCGTTAAGGTTTCGATGAGCTGCGCCATATCGTTACCCTTTGCCTCCAAAACATCCCATCCGAAAGCCTCCCATTTGGCTTTTAAATTACCTAAAGAAAGTACACGTTCGGTTGGGCCATCGATTTGTTGACCGTTTAAATCAATCGTTGCGATAAGGTTATCCACTTTATTATGTGGTGCATACATGGCAGCTTCCCATACTTGGCCTTCTTGCAATTCACCATCGCCCATTAAAACATAAACCAATTTATCATCCGCATTTAATTTTTTCGCACGGGAAGCTCCGATTGCCACGGAAAGTCCTTGACCAAGAGAGCCAGAAGCAACACGCACACCCGGCAAATGTTCATGTGTTGTTGGATGCCCTTGCAGCCTGGAATCAATCTTTCTAAAAGTTGCTAGTTCACTTTTGTCGAAGTATCCGGCACGTGCCAAGGTGCTGTAAAATACGGGAGATATATGTCCATTGGACAAAAAGAAAATGTCTTCTCCAATACCATCCAAGTTGAACGTGGGATTGTGTTCCATTTGATGGAAATAGAGAGCTACGAAAAAGTCTGCACATCCCAGTGATCCTCCCGGATGGCCGGACTGGCAACCATGTACCATGCGTACGATATCTCGACGTACTTGCTTTGCTATGTTTTCAAGTTTTGCTATGTCTGCACTCATTATAATTTGTGTTAAACGATATTAAGATGCTAAGATAAATATTTTTAGTTATTAGCCGTTAATTAATAGTTGTTAATTTGACACTTATATTGGTTGGTCTTTTAAATAAATGGTCTATTTTACCAAATCCCGTATCTGGCGGGAAGCATTTTTATTATCGACCTTTCTGATGATATGTTCAATGATTCCCTTTTCATTGATCACAAAGGTAGTTCTGGCTGTTCCCATGTATTTTCTACCATACATATTTTTCTCCACCCAAACACCGTAGTCCTCAACTATCTTTTTATCCTCATCAGCCAATAAGTTGAAAGGGAGTTCATACTTGCTGATAAACTTTTGATGCGATTGTTCACTGTCAATACTCACTCCTAATACCTCATATCCATCTTGAAGGAGAGACTGATAATTATCTCTAAAGTTACAGGCTTCGGTGGTGCAGCCCGGTGTATTATCTTTCGGGTAAAAGTATAAAATCACTTTTTTACCTAAATAGTCTTTCAGTTCTACGGTTTCACCTTTTTGATTTTTGGCCTTAATCGCCGGTGCTTTATCACCTTCTTTTAGTTCTTTCATTTTTTTAGTTATTAGATTTTAGCCGTTAGCTAATGACTAATAGCCAATGGCTGACAGCTTATTTCACAAAATCCGCCTCAAATACTTTTTCGTTGTCTTTCCAGTCTTTTACACGCAATTTGAACCGATGCCTTCCTTTAGGGAGGTTGTCGTCAAAGGTATGTCGGAGAGATGCACTTTTGGGATCATATTCCATTAATATCCATTGATCATCTATGTAGCCCTCAAATGACTGAATTCCTGACAAATTATCGGATATTTTGAAGTTAATCCGACTGTAGGCACTCATATTTTTGTTTGCAGAGAGATTAAGCGAACGGATAATGGGAGCGACGGTATCAACGGTGATATAAAAACTTCCCAGGGTTCTTGCAGTCGTCATAACAAAACCATCTTTATAAATGCCTCCTTGCGAATCGCCTTGCGCATTTACAATAAGAGCTTTGGATTGCAAGTTGCGGGGCACGTCCTGCGCATTAATTGCCAAGCTATATCCCTGATGCACCGGAACCATGCGGTTATGGATGTGCTGTAGATGCGAATAAGCACCTTTTGGGCGCGTGCCTTGATCGTATCTAAAATATAAATCGCTGTATAGGCTGCCTTTAGGCAAGCTAATCTTTATCGCGTCATTTTCAAATTGGTTATCTTGCCCATAATAAAAGAAAGTCGTTCCTTCGTGATTCTTTTTTGCTATCGTATACTGAGGATCGTTTCTGACTTCGAATGATAAAGTACTCACATTGCCCATTATATCTTTTACTTTATAAAGAAGCCGATGACTCTGTTGATCTTTAATATGGATGATACCCCGATTATGAAGATTGTGGTAAATTTCTAGTTTGTTCCCTTGTTCCACGAAGCTCTTTTGTATTCTTCTTTTATGTAATATATAAGACGCATAATCAATATGTGCATTAATGGCTCGACTATTGTCAAAAGAAAAGCTTTCCCAGGCCGCTGTATAAATGTTCTTTCCATCCAAGAAAAGTTCAATGGAGTATACGCCGTTTCGATTGGCCGATGCAGAATTGAGGTCGGAAGCTACAATTCCAAAAGCGGTTGGTCCGTTGATGATGATCGTTTTTGTCGGGGTGATTTTATATTCACCACCGGTCCCCGAAACCTGAAAGTGTTCTCTTTCTGTGTTTTCGTCGTATGTATCGCTTCCAAATCGATATACCGTTAAAGCGCTAATAGTAGGAGGGACCCTGTCGGGAATTGTCAGTCCAAAAAGTTGAGCGTTAATGGTATGCTCGGTCTTAGTATCTCTAAGTTCAAAATGCAAATGGGGTCCTGCGGACCCACCGGTATTCCCCGAGAATGCGATGATGTCTCCCTTCTTCACCGGAATCATCGTGGCAGTCAACGGAAAATCTACATCAAATCTTTTTTCATTGTATTGCTTATCTTTTACAAGTGTGGCGATTTTTGCATTGAATTGTTGTAGATGCATATAAACGCTGGTATAACCATTTGGATGATCTATATAAAGCGCATTTCCGCCACCGCCTATTTGGACGCGGGCACGAGAAATAAAGCCATCAGCTACGGCGTAAATCGGATAACCCTCTCGCTGATTCGTCCTATAGTCTGTTCCAGAATGAAAATGGTTTGACCTCAATTCACCAAAGCTTCCGGCTGCCTGCGGCGCTAGGTCTAGCGGAGGACGAAAATAGTTCTGCGGGTATTGTTTTTGCTGAACGCGCGAATCTTGAGCTTCTACTGGAAGCATGAAATGGAGAAATAGCGCGGTAATATAGAGAAGTTTCATCCGCAATTTACTTTATATTGAAATCAAGTAGCTTTTGGTCTTCAATATAACCTTCCAAATGATCGCCGATAGCCACAGGGCCTACGCCGGCAGGTGTTCCTGTAAAGATTAGATCGCCCTTACGGAGTGTAATGTATTCGCTTACAAAGGATATAATGCTCTCAAAAGAAAAGATCAAATTGTTTGTATTCCCTATCTGAACTTCTTCTCCGTTTTTCTTTAAACAAAAATTAATGTTATAGATATCTGCAAAAGTGTTTTTTGGAATCAAAGTACTAACGGGCGCCGATTGATCAAAGGCTTTTGCCAGTTCCCAGGGTAGACCTTTTTGTTTATGTTCTGCTTGAAGATCGCGTGCTGTAAAATCGATTCCCAAACCGATGGAATCATAATAGGTATCAGCAAATTTTCGCTGAACATGCTTTCCCTCTTTGCAAATTCGGATCACTATCTCAATTTCGTGATGGACTTCCTTTGAAAAATCAGGTAGATAAAAATCTTTATTGTCTTTAAGTATTGCTGTATCCGGTTTCAAAAAAATTACAGGCTTTTCCGGTACAGGATTGTTTAATTCGTGGGCATGGGCTACATAGTTTCTACCGATTGCTATAATTTTCATTTAATAATTTGTTTTAAAGTGGCAATGAAGCTTGCCTGCCTACGGCCAGCAGGTTTCATTTAATAATTTGTTTTAAAGTGGCAATGAAGCTTGCCTGCCTACGGCCAGCAGGTTTCATTTAATAATTTGTTTTAAAGTGGCAATGAAGCTTGCCTGCTTACCGCAGGCAGGTTTCTGTAAATATACCCCCAAACCTACTACAAAAAAAAATTGCAACGAATTTTTTGATTGTTAATTTAAATAAAAAAACCATCCGTTTCCAATTGGAGCGGATGGTTTCGAATCAGAAAAGTAATTAGTTTTTATCTAGAGCACTTCAATTCGCTTAACAATAGTTTCTGTACCGGCAACAACACGGATAAAGTAAAATCCCTGGTTAAGCTTACTACCCAAGTTAAAAGTGTTGCTTTGTTCTCCCGCAGACAGACGTTGTGAAAGCAAAGTAGTTACTTCATTTCCCAACGCATCCATCACTTTGATGGACACATTACTATCTTTGTTTAGTTTAAAGGACAAACTCAGTTGATCTGAAATTTGGTTTGGAAAAACCTTCACATTACTGAGCAGCTTTTCATTTTCGGTCCCCTCCATCTTTTGTGCCCCCATTAAGGGAGAAAAGGGTTTGAATCCAAAGTGCAGATCGCTGACCTTATAGGCTTTGTGATCGGAAATTCGACTCTTCTGCATGGGTGTTTGCTGCTTTCTCGATGCGGAATCCATTTCTAGACTGAGAGAAGCCGCTGCATGCGTGTCTATTTTTGCTAGCGTAAAGACTACACTTAAAATAAAAAGATATAGAATAGAAAAGTATTTATATGCCATAGGTGTCGCTTCAAATAGTTATTGCAAAAAAAGAGAAGTGGATCGTCACAAAGGGAAACACTTCACCAGTTAGCTTGACTACAAAAATATAATAAATATATTTCAATTTTTAGAACAAAGCAAAAAAAAGATAGTTTTTAACAATTTTTAACAACTTTTTTCGTTTGCTCTGTTTTTGAATTGATTGGAAATGAGACATGCTTTCAAATATCAATATATTAGCTACATTTGCCTCGTAAATTAGAAAAATTAATCAGTGGAAAAATCAAAAGATTTACACAAGTTAAGCGCTGCGGGTTTATTGGTTAGTTTGGGGGTGATATACGGCGACATAGGAACCTCTCCTTTATATGTATTCAAAGCCATTATAGGTGACGATGTTATCACATCTGAGTTGATTTATGGGGGATTATCCTGTATTTTTTGGACTTTGACTTTACAAACTACCATAAAATACGTTATCATCACGTTAAAGGCCGATAATAAGGGAGAGGGTGGGATTCTGTCTCTATTCTCGCTAGTCAAACGGAGAGCTAAGTGGTTAATATTTCCGGCCATGGTTGGAGCTGCCGCTATGCTTGCTGACGGGATGATTACGCCACCAATCACCGTATCTTCCGCAATTGAAGGGTTGAAAATCTATAACAAAGATTTGCCCACTGTTCCCATTGTGATCGGCATCATTTCTGTTTTATTTGTTATTCAACGATTTGGAACATCGGTGGTGGGAAGAGTGTTTGGTCCGCTGATGTTTGTTTGGTTTACGATGATGGGGGTTTTAGGCTTACGTTACTTGGTTGATATGCCCGAAATTATTGCAGCTATCAACCCGTATTATGCCATTAAACTTCTAATTAATTATCCGAATGCATGGTTGATTTTAGGAGCGGTATTCTTGTGTACTACAGGTGCTGAAGCACTTTATTCAGATTTGGGCCATTGTGGGCGCGCGAATGTTAGAATAAGCTGGATTTACGTAAAAACCTGCCTGTTAATGAATTATTTTGGTCAAGGCATTTGGTTAGCACAGCATCAAGGTGCCTATCTAAACGATCAGAATCCTTTCTACCTCTTGATGCCGGAGTGGTTTTTGACGATTGGCATTACCATTGCAACGATAGCAGCTATTATCGCATCGCAAGCTATGATATCGGGATCGTTTACCCTGATTGCTGAGGCGGTGCGACTTAATATCTGGCCGAAAGTGAAAATTAACTATCCAAGTAATCAAAAAGGCCAGTTGTACGTGCCATCTGTAAATTTACTTTTATGGATCGGCTGTATGGTCGTAATTTTAATATTCAAAGAGTCGCGCAATATGGAAGCGGCCTACGGATTAGCCATCAATACCACCTTTCTAGCAACAACTGTCTTAATGGTAGCGTATCTTTTCAAAAAGCATACACCACGGTATTTGATTGCGCTTTTTTTCATCATTTACATGGGGATAGAACTGGCTTTTTTAGCGGCAAACGGCGCCAAAATTGCTCATGGTGGATGGCTAACGCTGCTTTTGGCGAGTGTGCTTTTTGCTGTTATGCTTTGTTGGTGGTGGGCTCGAAAGATAAAGAATAATTTTGTACGCTATGTTGATATAGAGGATTATTATCCTATATTAAGTGAATTGACAGAAGATGAAACAGTGCCTCGCTATGCTTCTCAACTCGTATACCTGACCAGCGCCAATTTTAGATCGGAAATAGAGTCGAAAATTGTTTATTCTATTCTTCAGAAGAAACCAAAACGCGCCGATGTATACTGGCTGGTTCATGTTGATGTGACCGATGAACCCTATACAAATGAATATAAAGTGGATCACCTAGTTAAGGGCAAGTTGATACGAATTGATTTTCGTTTAGGATTTAGAGTCGAACAACGTATTAGCCTGTTATTCCGAAAGGTAGTAGAAGAGTTAGTGAAAAACCAGGAGGTAGAGATTACAAGTAGGTATAAAACCTTGAAGAAATATAATATGGTGGGTGACTTTCGATTTGTGGTACTCGAAAAAGTGGTTTCAAGGTCTAATAATCTAGGGTTCATGGAACGTATCGTAATGGATGCCTATAATCTGCTGAGGCATTTCAGTTTATCAGAAGAAAGAGGTTTCGGCTTAGATTCCAGCTTCGTGACCATTGAACGTGTACCACTTGTCATTTCGGGTACAAAAGAAATTAATATCAAACGAAGTTATTGGAAGCAGTAGGTTCGGTTAATTAGCCAATTAGTTAATTAGCCAATTATTCGTAAGTGTTAGCTTTTTCGGCACTCATGAGCTCCCAACGGTCGGTTAGCCAATGTAATGGTGTAATGGTGGTGGGTTAGGTGGTTGTGGCAGTTGTTAAATTGTTAAGTAGTTTAATTGGCCAATTATTCTCGTAAATGTTTGTTTTTTCGGTACTCATGAACTCCCAACGGTCGGTTAGCCAATGTAATGGTGGTGGGTTAGTGGTTGTGGCAGTTGTACTTACATACCGACAGGGTAACTAAAGCTTAAAGCTTATCGCCTAAAGCCTATGGTTAACATTCAATTTTGACTTTCTATAGCCGTAAATGAAGTAGATGATAAGACCTATAACGAGCCAACCAATAAATATAATCCAGTTGCTTGCGCCAAGTTCAGTCATGAGGTAAAGATTTACCAAAATACCGGCTACCGGGAGTGTCGAGAAGTTGTATTTGTAGCTGAGAACAGTGAGTATGACCCAAGTAAGCCAGAAGATTATTGTGAGCGATTTATGTTCGATTAATTCCACGGCAGAGAGATCAACCCATTCTTTTATCGTTGCTTTACCATATATGAACAGACCTAGCACTGTTATTAAGAGGGCTAAACCGACTATATATTTGCCGTTGACGTAAGGAACCCGAAACTTTGATTGTTTTGAGATCCCTTGATGATCTAAATATAAAACACCACCACAAACCAATATAAAGGCAAAGAAAGTACCTACACTGGTTAAGTCTACAAAGAAATCCATTCTAAAGAATAGCGCAGGAATCGTAACCACGATACCGGCAATAATGGTGGCAAAGCCAGGTGTTTTATACTTGGGATGAATACTGGCAAATTTTTTCCATAATAGACCATCTCGGCTCATCGTCATCCAAATGCGTGGTTGACCCAATTGAAAAACCAATAGGGCACTGGTAATAGCTATAACAGAACTAATGGAGATGACTCCTGCCATAAAATCTAATCCTGTTGATTGAAATACAAAGGCTAAGGGATCATTCACGTTCAATTCTTTATAGTTCACCATTCCTGTTAGCACAAGCGTTATTAATACATATAAAACGGTACAGATTAAAAGGCAGTAGATCATAGCACGTGGGAGGTCACGTTGTGGATTCTTACATTCCTCCGCTGTAGTTGAAATGGAGTCAAAACCGATGAACGCAAAGAACACAGCTGCAACACCACTTAAAATTCCTTGAATTCCATTAGGTGCGAAAGGACTCCAGTTTGCCGGTTTAACATAAAAAGCACCTCCGATAATAACAAAAAGCACCACGCTGACTTTAAGAATGACCATGATGTTGCTTGCAGTTCTTGATTCTTTAATGCCAATATAGACCAGCCACGTCACCAAAATCGTAATAAGGCCAGCCGGAAGGTTGCAAACAAGGGCAATATTACCTAAGTGGGGAGCTTGTTCATAGGCCGCTGCTGCAATTTTTTCAGAAGAACTGAGAGCTTCGGAACCCGCTTGTTGTAGTTTGTGGAAAGCTTCATAGGCGCCTTCGGAAGAAGTTGTAAGCCACAGTGGAAGTCGGATTCCGAAGCCCTTTAGCATGCTTACAAAGTATTCAGACCACGAGATGGCAACCACCATGTTGGACACCGCATATTCCAAAATAAGTGCCCATCCGATTATCCATGCGAATATTTCACCGAATGCAACATAGGCATAAGTATAGGCACTTCCGGAAACCGGGACGGTGCTTGCAAATTGCGCATAAGAAAGCGCAGTAAATACACATGCTATCGCTGTAAAAACGAATAAAAGCGAAACTGCCGGACCACCGTTATAGCTTGCTAATCCTATTGTACTAAAGATACCCGCCCCAACAATAGCCGCTATACCGAGCGAAACTAGATCTTTTACGCCTAGGACTTTTGCTAATCCTCCGCTTCCTTGATGATACGTGTCTTTTTGGATTTGCTCAACGGTTTTTTTGCGGAAGAGTTTATGAGCCATACGATGTTTGGTTGTTAAACAGCAATTAAAATTAAGGCCCAAACATAAAAAAAATATTTTATTCCGTTGTTATGGACACCAAATAAAGCTGCATCCATTCTTTGGTGAGCCTAATTGTAGTATTTGCTTAAATAATCGGCAATTTCGTTAAAGATCACTTTATAATTGTATGCTAATTCTCTTTCATATACATTTAAGGCATCAGTCAGCTGAAGTTTTTTATCTTCATTTAAGCCTTGCGGCCAAAATTTTTTACAAACTTGGTCTAGAGCGTAGGTAACTTTGGCCATCTCACGATAGGTTCCTAAATATCGATCATTGATAAAAGCATTAAAAAATGTAAGGAATAGTGTGGTATCTTGTAAGCCGGAAAGTTCCAAAAAACGGGATAAGCTTTGACGATCTACATCTTGGAGTTGCCCGTAGAAGTCGTTTTCATGTAGCCAACTATCCTTGAGAAGTAAGCGATCAAGGAGGAGCTCGAGGGCAATGTGAGAAAGAAATGAAGCGCGGATGGGTGTATTTGCAACAACAGGTGACAAATGCGCTTTCAATTGTCTCGTTTTTTCCAAAAAAAACACATTGTTGTGGAAGAACCGGTCTGTAGCCAAGTGGCGGCACCAGCCTTTCAATATCCGAGAAATACGCTGATCATCGATAAACAATGCAACATTCTTCTCGGGAAAAACACGGATATCTCTATCCATATTTCGTAAAAGATCAGGCAGCACAGATCCAAGTGCGCGATGAGGGTCATTTACTTTTCGTTCAAAATAAAAATGAGATAGGAAATTCATGGTACTCAGTTTAAAGTCCTCATCTTTGTCCAATTCTGTTATGTGCAAACTTCCTGTGAATATACATTTTTTATGCCAGTTTTCAAATAGGAGCTTTCGAGGTAAGAACTCCAGGTATTAAATGGAGAAAAAATTACATCGATGAAAAAATAATGCTAAGTTTGCACATTTCATGGGAAAAATAGATAGTTAAATAAATAGATACAGAGATGAATTTTGTTGACGAGCTGCGTTGGAGGGGCATGCTACAGGACATTATGCCCGGAACAGAAGAACAATTAGAAAAAGGAGTAACTTCCGGTTATATCGGCTTTGATCCAACAGGCGATTCGTTGCATGTAGGTCACTTAACGCAAATAATGACACTCATTCATTTTCAGCGAGCGGGACATAGACCGATCGCTTTGGTGGGCGGAGCCACCGGGATGATCGGAGATCCATCATTCAAATCGGCGGAAAGGAACTTGTTGGACGAGGAAACGCTTCGCCATAATGTTTCATGCTTGGAAAAGCAGTTGAGAAAATTCTTAGATTTTGACAACCGAAGTGGAAAAGGCAATGGAGCCATAATGGTCAATAACTATGATTGGTTCAAAGATTTTAAGTTTTTAGATTTCATACGTGATGTCGGAAAGCTTATCACTGTCAATTATATGATGGCAAAAGATTCAGTAAAAAAGCGATTAGAAGGTGAAAATGGCTTATCATTTACGGAGTTTTCTTACCAGCTTATCCAAGGCTATGATTTTTACTATCTATGGAAACATAAAGGTTGTATGATCCAAATGGGCGGATCGGATCAATGGGGTAATATCGTAACCGGTTCGGAGTTTATTAGAAGGCAGGAAGGAGGAAGTGCCTTTGGTTTAACAACTCAGTTGATAAAGAAGACAGACGGCACAAAATTTGGAAAAACTGAAAGTGGTGCCGTGTGGTTGGATCCTAAAAAAACGTCGCCCTATAAATATTATCAATTCTGGCTTAATGCAAGTGACGAAGACGCAAAAAATTGGATCAAAATTTTTACCCTTAAAGATAAGGCCGAAATCGATTCGATTATCGCTGAACATGATGCTGCTCCACATTTACGAATTGTTCAAAAGGCGCTAGCCGAGGATATTACGATAAGAACACATTCGGTATCTGCTTACCAAATGGCCGTAAAGACTTCTGAGTTTTTATTTGGAAGCGGTTCTTTGGACTTTCTAAGTGGCATGGACGATGCAGATGTATTGGACGTCTTCGATGGTGTGCCACAGTCTGTAATTAGAAAAGAGGAGTTGAAAAACGGAATCAATGTTGTCGATCTCCTCTCTACCTACGCATCTGTTTTCCCTTCAAAAGGTGAAGCTCGGAAAATGATACAAGGTGGGGGCGTATCCATTAATAGGGAAAAAGTTGGATCGGTTGATCAAACGATTGACCTTTCAAACTTGATTAATAACAAATATATAATTGCACAAAAAGGTAAAAAGAACTATTTTTTACTCATTGCACAGTAAGCCCCTATTTGAATGTCGGTTACCGGTTGTAGCTCAGCAGCCGGTAACAATAATAGCTATGAGCGAGTGGTTACTGGACCAATAGATTACAACCTCGGATATCACTTTGATCGAAGCGGCCCAATATTTCAAAATGATTATTACTTGAAACGCGACCGAGATCTTGTGTGGCAATAAAAGAGCAACTATTAAGATTAGCCAAGTCAATTATATTGACGCCTCCCGTTAATCCCTTCGGCAATTTGGTAAGTGGATCATTTACATCTCTTATTAATACTTTCATCCAAGGAGGACAGGCGAAAACGCCCTTTGCCTCAGAATAGGCTTGAGACAAAAGCTCAGTCATTCCATATTCGGAATGTATGGCGGTGACGCCGAAACCGGTGCACAATATATTATGCAATTCATCTCGGATCATTTCCTTCCGCTTACCTTTCATTCCACCGGTTTCCATAACGATCAACTCTTTAAAAGAAATGTTATAGTTTTCGACAAAATCAAGCAAAGCATAGGTGACGCCGATTAGCATGGTTGGAATTTTCAGGTTTTGAAGCTCCTTCAATCGTTCATATAAAGCCCGATGGTCATAAAGGAAATAACCGCTATATTGTGGATTGGAATCCTTAATCAGATCATCTACCATATAAATAAGTGAAGATCCTTCGCGTTCCAAATAAGAAGGAAGAAGGGCCAATAGGGCCATGTTTTTTATATCGCCATAAAAAAGCCTGAAAGCTCTTCTGAAACTCTCTTCGTACAAGCTCAAGTCGCTAACCAAATGCCTGCTTGGTTGCATACCGGTAGTTCCCGAGCTTGAAAAAGTAACTTGACTGATTTGATTATCCAGTATGACTTCTTTTGTTTTAAAAAATTCAATAGGCAGAAATGGAATTTCTTCTGTATGAGAAATATTGTTAGGATTACAGTTGAGATAGTGCAGGTATTCCTTATACACGGCATTCTCCAATGCTTGCTTCTTAAAAATTTGCAATGCAACTTGCTCAAATTGTTCCGATGAGCTTATTTGAAAAATTGCCCTTTTATCGATGTTTACCATATTTACTGAAAACAAAGATACGTGAAAATATTAAAATGCTTTTCTAATGTATTGTCCCGACAAGCCGGCAAAACCTGCTACTAGGCCACCGGGTATACCACTGATCAGCGTCATCCAGATCCAATTGAAAGAGCTTTCAGGTAAGCCCAGTAACAGGCCGATACGGTTAGGTAGTATGTGCCCGTTTAAATAACTTAGATAAAGGCTGTACAAAGCCCAAACACAATAGATTGCAGCAAAGCAAATGATGAAAGCTTTCCATGGCTTTTCGTTGAAAAGATAGGATACAATGACGGAAATTGGTATAATGATCCACCAAGGCAATACTAATTGAGCCGTGAAGATGGTTACACAAAGTACGATATACATTTTCATTATAATAGTATTTTAAAAAGCATGAAGTTTGCCTATTCACTTACGAAAGACAAAAGTTGATTTAGTTGGTAAGCGTAATTTTACTTACAATTCTGTTTTGCAGCTCATTTTTTTCACCTGTCAGGAATAGTAGTTCTTTGAGCTCTCCCTGAAGCCAGGCTTTCAATTGATTGTCATAGTAAATACTGCCCGGGTTTCCTGACGAGCCACCCGGTAATATGCCATAAGCCTTCGGTTTATGGCCAAGTTCTACTACCATTCTCCAGGAAGGGCCGCTCTTTTCCTTGATTGCATTTATTGTACGCCCCGAACCATTGACGGGAAACTTAAAAGATGCCAATCCTTTTATACTCGCCAAGTGAAGAACACGTCGTTCATTGACCGTTCCCCACGCCCAAGTTTCATCGAGCGCACCATATTTTTCTTCCAGGTTCTGTAGGGCGTCGTGAAGTGATTTGGCGAACAGGGTAGCTCGAGGGCTTAGGGTGCCCGTCTTTTCCTTTCCATACCATATTGAATTAGGCTCATTGAGTAAGAGCTCGACAGTACGATCGCGATTGGGATAACGCATTTTCGTCGATTTTTTATCAAACCATTTGCTCCATAATGCATTTTCAATTTCTTTATACCATTGTTCAAAAATGGTTGCAGCAATAGAAGTTGCTTCATAACAATGATTCCAATTTCGCAATAAGGCAAGTGCTTTTCGATCAATGTCATTTAATTCCTGCACCCCTTCAGTAACAGACACCAAGGTATCCAGGATATCGTCCGCCAATATGCTTCTGTTATCGAGCTGAAGTAATCGAAGTGAATCAGCCGTTGCGTGTTCCAGTTTTGCTAGTCGTTCATTTATTCGATGCCCGCGATCATAGGGTGCATACTCCCAATTCAAATAATAAGGATAACTTTGATCAACCGGGGATTGATTTGCCGAACTGACAAAACCGCGTGATGGATTTTTAACGCTAGGGTTCTGCTCTGCAGGAATTCTGTCCGACCAATCGTTCTTGCTGTATTTTCCATCGAGTATAAATTTTCCATGTTCAAATGATTTTAATGGAAAATAGCCGTTTGGTGTAATAGCAATGTTATCCTGATTGTCAGCGAAAATAAAGTTCTGAGCCGGGGCAGTAAAAAACACCAGTGCTTTTCTGTAGTCATCATAGTTCTTGGCTCGATTCAACTCATAAAAGGTTCGCAAATCATTGGAGGGCAAATGGGCAACCCATTTCAAAGCCGCACCCGTTGGTATGTTGTTTGCTAGGTTGCTATCGCTATTCAGCGGTTCTTCGGTGACGCTAATAGGACCGTGATGGGTGTAGTATACCGTATCGAATACAGTAGCACCTGATCTTACGTTGATTTTTTCTATTCTTTTCGTAGTTTTCTTCCATTCATCATCAACTAAATAGAAGTCTTTTTTTTTATCTTTAAAGGTAATTTGGTACCAATCTAATACGTCTGATCCGACATTAGTCACACCCCAGGCAATGTGCTGATTAAAGCCGATAATTACACAAGGGGCACCAGGAATAGAAACACCGCAAGTGTTGCTGGTGGAACTTTGAAGCTGTACCTGATACCAAATGCTTGGAAGTGTAAGGCTAAGATGTGGATCATTTGCCAATATTGGATAGCCCGTGCTGCTTTTTTGCGAAGATATTGCCCAATTATTGCTGCCTAAACCCTCTTCCTTGTTTCCTGCCAGTAAATTATTTTGATCAATAAACTTCATTGAAGAGAGTGACTCTTTGGGTTGTTCTACAGGTGTCTGAATTTTATTTGCAATGTTTGTTCCGTGTACCGCCTTAAATGGCCAAGGCGTTCCCTGTGGGATAATCGGATCTTCTCTAAAAGGATAGTTTGGAAATAAGTTGTCTGTTATTTCTTTTCCATGTGTCTTCAGGATGTTCGTCATATGAAGTTCATCGGTACTACCGGCGAGTGTAGCAGACATTAATTTCAGCAATAAGGCTGAATTTATAGGTTGCCAAGGTTCAGGTGCATAATCTAACAGTTTGAATTCCAAAGGGTAATCAGCAGGAGAGAGATCGGCGATATAAGCGTTTACACCATCGGCATAGGCTTCAAGGATAAGTTTACTAATAGGATCTTTCATACTTTCAGCTAGCATTCGCTCAGCACCCAACATCATACCCATTCTTCGTTGATACCGATCTAACGGAACTGCTTTTGCACCTACTACTTCCGCAAGTCTACCACTTGCATATCGCGTTTGAAAGTCCATTTGCCAAAGTCGGTCTTTCGCGGTAATGTAGCCCTGCGCAAAATAGAGATCATAATCGTTTCTGGCAGAAATATGGGGGATGCGTTGGTCGTCATAAAAAATTTCGATGGTGTCTTTTATCCCTTTTACAAGATAGCTTTGATTTTCTGTTTGCGAAAGGGGCTCTGCATTTTTCCAAAAGCCATCAAATGGATTTAAAAACTTTCCTAGAGGAGGGATATCCCCGATTTTTTTATTTAATACGAACGCAAAACCGATACATAGAAAAATAGCTAAGGCTGCTTTTAACTTCATAAGTCTATAGAATATAATGAACGGTTGTAATAGGTCACGACATAAAAGTAACTAAAAACGTCATTTCCCACAACGTCTTTTGAAAGAAAAAAAGCGGTTACTTGTAATTGTGCCAAAGTAAGTCTAAAAGAGCTGGAAGTGTACAGCACCTAAATCGGCGTTTACATTTTAAAAATTACTTTTGTAATTCTTAAGAATAACTTTAATTTTACCGCACTCATCGGGAACGTTTTCATTAGGTGTAGCGTTTCCAGAGGCCAATATAAACAGATTGGGTGTTGTCATGAAAGACGATGACAATTGCCAATCTTAACAAAAGGTATCACCAATAAAATTAAAGTAAATTATGAGTTTTTATCCAACGCCCGTTCCTTAACGCTTATCTAGCGATGTATGTATGTAAATGGCCAAATAAATTGGCCCAACAAGCTTCATTATAACCATTAAAACCAATCGAATGAAAAAGAATCATGTTGTCAGTTTTCTGGCGTATTTCATTTTTATGCTAAGCTCTCTCGTTTCTATGGCACAAAGTGGCAGTATAGCGGGAAAAGTTTTAGACGAAAACAACCAACCTTTACCAAGTGCTTCTATACAGCTAAAAGAATTAAACAAATCCGTAGGAACGAATGTTGACGGGAATTTTAACATGGCTAATATTCCGAATGGAAGGTACACTTTAGTTGCCTCGTTTGTCGGCTATATGCCGCAAGAAAAATCTGTCACGGTTTCAGGCCAGGCCGTTACGGTGACCTTTACCATGCAACCCGATGCGCAGGGTTTGGATGAAGTGGTAGTGGTAGGGTATGGTACCCAACGCAGAAGTGATTTAACGGGAGCTGTTGCTTCTGTTGGCGCCAAGGATTTCAACAAAGGCCCATTAGTTGCAGCCGATCAATTAATTCAGGGTAAGGTGTCCGGTGTGCAGATGATCAATAATAGCGGACAACCAGGGGGCGCTACCACCGTACGTATTCGTGGTAATTCGGCTGTTACAGGTACCGGGCAACCACTGTACGTAGTGGACGGCGTTGCTTTGGACGGGCGTTCAGCCAGACCGAGTCAAAGTGGCGGGATAGGTACGAGCCCGGCAGGAAATCCCTTGAGTTTTATTAATCCGGCGGACATTGCCTCGATGGAAATCTTAAAAGACGCGTCCGCAACGGCAATCTATGGTTCAAGAGCTGCTTACGGTGTCGTTTTAATCACAACAAAACGTGGTCAGGAGGGCGGCCTGAAGGTAGATGTCAACTCTTCCGGTGGGATAAGTAATATTATGAGAAGAATCGACATTCTTGACGGCAACCAATATCGAGACGCTTTAAACAAATATGGACTAACAACTGGTGATTTTGGCGATAATGTCGATGCTTTGGATGCGATATTGCGAACCGCTTACAATCAAAATCACAGCCTTTCATTAAGCGGAGGGAACGCTGATAATAAGTACAGAGCATCTTTTGGATATCAGGATCAGCAGGGTATTATCGAAAAAACCGGATTTAAAAGATACAGCGGTTCGTTTAATGGAAATTTCAAAATGCTTAAAAGTAAAAAATTGGGATTGGATGTGAGTTTAATAGCCAGCCAGACCAACGAAAATATAGCACCCCTGGCAACAGACGCAGGAGCGTCAGGTAGTTTACTAACACACGCTTTAGCCTGGAACCCAACTCGGCCATTGCGGAACCCGGATGGCAGTTTGCTGGTAGAACGTGGTAATATTGTTAATCCGCTAGCCATGTCTGAAGCTTATAACGATCGTTCTAATGTATCTACCATATTGGCAAGCTTGTCACCTTATTATAAGTTTAACGATTGGTTGGAGTATCGGATGTTGTTGAGTATTAACTATAACCGGGGAGAACGTCGATCATCCACGCGGAGTTTTATTAATCTTCCAAGTATTCAGGCGGAGCCCGCCAATAATTTCCCTGGGGGATATGCTAGTGTTGCTAATAATGAGCTCATAACTAAACAATTGACTCATACACTCTCATTTAATAGAGAAATTGCCTCCGACCTTAATCTAAACGCGGTGATAGGTTATGAATACATGGATTTCATCAATCGGGGCACCGACATGAATGCACGTGGTTTCGGCGATATTCCTGTAGATTATACCGATGTTATGCAAGCCACTGCACCTGGAAATAGAAATTTGAACTCTTTTAACGATCCTACTACGCAACTACAATCTTATTTCGGAAGGGCTACCTTTAATTTTAAAGATCGTTATCTATTGACCGCTACGGTTCGTATTGACGGTTCTACTCGATTTGGAGAAAATAACCGTTATGGAACCTTTCCTTCATTCGCGGGTGCTTGGAACCTGAAAAATGAAGATTTTATGGCGGATGTTGCTTGGTTGAATCAATTGAAGTTACGTGCCGGTTGGGGTAAAACAGGTAATCAAGAGTTTCCGTCGGGTTCATCACAACGTAGATATTCAATCGGATATGGAGGTGGTGGCCAAACCAGACCTATAAATAATAACGAGAATCCAGACTTACGTTGGCAATCGGATGAACAGATGAATGTGGGGCTGGATTTTGGTTTATTTAACGGTCGCTTGAGTGGTACGGTGGATTATTTTAATAAGAAGACAACGGATTTACTTTTTCCGCAAACACCACAATATCCTGCATCACCGGATGCATCTATTACTTGGATAAATTTGCCGGGAGAAGTAATTAACAAAGGGATCGAACTGAACCTAAATGGTGTAATCGTTGAAAATGATAATTTTCGATGGGATTTAGGGGCGAATGCAACGTTTGTAAGCAATAAGGTACGCAATTTAGGAGAAAATGAAATCATTAGAACCGGTAGCTTAAGCGGGCAAGGGCTTAGTGATGTAACGGTGCAAGTAATTCAAAATAATTATCCGCTTTTTGCCTTCGTGACAAGGGAATATTTAGGATTGGATCAAGAAGGGTTTTCACAATATACAGACGACGGTTTTGTGTTTTATCGTGTGGGAAATCCAAATCCAAAAGTGTTATTAGGTATTAGTACAGCGTTAGATTATAAAAAATTCTCTTTCTCTGCAAACTTTAATGGAGCCCTCGGACAAGATATTTATAATAATACCGCTAATGCTGTATTACCTATATCTAATCTAGGGTCTAGAAACATTGCTTCGGAACTAGTAAATTCAAGCATATTAGAGTCGCCAGCCAATCCAATTGCAGCCTCATCACGTTACATTGAAAATGGAAGCTATTTAAAACTTGCAAACGCTACATTAAGTTACCGGGTAGGAGATGTTGGTAACTCCATTAAAAATTTAGGCATTTTTGTTAACGGGCAAAATTTATTTGTGATCACTAAATATAAAGGATTTGATCCTGAGGTGAATGTCAATAAATCGGTAAACAGCGTGCCTTCGGCGGGCATAGATAATGTGACCTATCCAACAGCCAGAACATTTAATTTAGGCGTCAACTTTTCATTATAAATTTTAGCGGAAGAATCATGAGAAATAAATATATAAAGGTCCTTTTACTTGCATTAGTTGCATTTACAGGATGTACAAAACTGGAAGAAGATCTTCATGGGCAAGTAGGTTCCGGTGGCGTTGGCAGCGATGATGTACCAGCGTTGTTAAATGCGGCCTATATTGCCATGCGCAATCCGTACTATGGTCCGTATGGTTGGTGGGCGCTACAGGAATTTCCTACCGATGAAGCGATAGTTCCTACGAGAGGCGGCGACTGGGACGATAACGGTGCTTGGCGAGCGCTTCATTTGCATCGATGGCAATCAGATCATACACGCGTTCACAGTGTGTTTAAAGATGTACTAGGAGTTAGCTATGCGGCAACGGATATTTTGCAGTATAATCCTACTCCCTCGCAAGAAGCCCAAGCTCGATTTCTCCGGGCTTTTGCCGAATTTTCCATTTTAGATGGTTGGGGACAGGTACCTTACCGTGACCCCGGAGAAAATGTTACGCAAAATCCGAGGGTCAGAACTGCGCAAGAAGAAATTGACTACCTGATTTCTGAAGTGACAGAAGTGTTAGACGATTTACCTACGGACAGAATTGATCGTGCTTCACAAGATGCAGCTAAAATTCTGTTGATGAAAATTTATTTAAATAAGGGAGCCTTTTTGAATCGTCAAGCGCCGACTTTTGCCAATGAAGATATGCAGGAAGTCGTTCGGTTGGCGGATGAGATTATCAATAGTGGAGAATACGCCTTAATTGATAATTATTATTTAAATTTCGCGCCAAATAATGGGCAATCGACAACCGAAAATATCTTTACAGGTGAAAATATCGGTGGAGAAAGTTCTGCTACCGGTATGACGAATATGTGGGTAGCTACATTACACTATAATCAAAATCCCCCGGGAAATAATGGTTTCTGTACTTTATCGGACTTCTATAATAAATTTGAAGAAAGTGACGTCCGGAGAGGCGGTGAATATCCCGGTGTAACTAATGTGAGTGGTGTAAGAGTTGGCTTTTTGGTAGGACAGCAAGTAAATCAAAATGGTGAAAACTTAACCGATAGACGAGGAAACCCTTTAGCCTTTACTCCAGAAGTTAGCATTATAGAAAGAGATCAGAATCATTTGGAAGTAGCTGGTATACGTGTTATTAAGTATCCAATTGACTATGCGAACGGTTCTACGAGCTTGTTAAATAATGATTGGGTATTCTACCGTTATTCGGATGTTTTATTAATGAAGGCCGAGGCGTTATTACGGTTGGGACAAACCGGCGAAGCCCTTAACTTAGTCAATCAAGTACGGACAAAGCGCGGTGCCAGCAGTTTTACCGAATTGAACGAACAGCTATTATTGGATGAATTAGGTAGGGAATTCTTTTGGGAAGGACATCGGAGAACTGATCTCATCCGTTTTGGCAGATTTTTGGAAGCCTGGCAAGAAAAACCGGCATCAGACGCGAAAAATCTGTTGTTCCCGATTCCTTTGAACCAATTGGGAAACCCAAATTATACACAAAATCCAGGATATTAGTATTCAAGCCGGGCAGTAGCTGCCCGGCTTGAATATTATTTAGTATTGTTGATTTCTTGCTGTTGCCTTAGTCGAGCCACATTATTTTTTTCACCAAAATCACTGGTTTTTGAAGTGAATTCTTCCATTAAACTTGTGACTGCATCCAGGTTATCTGCTGTGCGCTGATGGATTTGGGGAAGAATCTGTTCAAGACTTTTATCATCTACTTCAATGTTCTCTACTTCAATGTTACTTATTTTTTCAAGAATAGCCTGTTGGCTATTTCGCAAATCTTCTAATTGACGGACAATCTTTTCCATCAATTCAAACTTTTTTAGTTTATCCATATCTCAAGCTCTTGTTTTCATAATCACTAACAAGAAATAAAATTAATTTGTTTGTTCAAGTAACATATTATAAGAAGATGGATTAGCGAAGCAGTTGGTTTACAATACTTTGTAAGCTTGGAATAACGATCAACTTTATCTAAGTTTGTTAATAGAATTATAAATAATGAGCCAAATAAACATCAAAAAATTAGCAGCCGTTTTGGGTTTATCTACTTCGACTGTTTCCCGAGCCTTTCGAAATAATAGCGATATCAATCCGCTTACTAAAGAGCGTATTTTACGCATGGCCGATGAATTAGGTTATTCACCTAACCTTTATGCTAGTAATCTGCGCGAATCAAAGAGTAAAACAATCGCCATCATCATTCCGGAATTTGATAATAACTTTTTCTCGCAAGCGATCAAAGGTATTGAGCAACAAGCGAGACGTAATGGCTACCATACATTGATTTATGTTACAGAAGATGATGTAAAACAGGAGGCCACATTTATCCGATCGTTATGCAATGGAAGGGTAGAGGGGGTGGTTATGTCAGCCTCAGGAGAGGGGTTAAAACATGTTCACTTAAATATGTTGAAAGAAAGGGGGATTCCATTAGTTTTTTTTGACCGCTGCTATGAAGACGTAGAAGCTACTTGTGTAACGGGCAACGACTATGAGAGCAGCTATGAAGCAACATTCCATTTAATCATGAACGGATGTAAGCGGATTGCTTACCTAGTGGTAAATAAGAATGTATCTATCGGGAAGATCAGGATGCAGGGTTATTTAGACGCGCTAAAGAGTGCCGGTTTACCATGTGAGGACGAGTTGATTATTGAATGCACAAACGATAAGGAAGAAATATATAAGTCTATTAAACGATCTTTTGAGAAAATGAAACCCGATGGTGCTTTCGCCTCTGTTGAGCGGTTAGCAATGACTACTTTGCGATATTGCGCAGATGTAAAATTGGAGATTCCTTCAGATTTTAAACTTGTTTGCTTTTCTTGCTTGGAAATTGCCGATATGCTGAACCCTCCTTTAAGTACTATTAAGCAACCAGCTTTCGAGATGGGCAAACGCGCCGCAGAAATTTTATTTGAGGCTTTGTGCAATAAGGAGTCCGTAACGGAAAAGCAGGTTATTCTTCTTCCTTCGACTATTATTCCCCGAAAATCAACTGCCGTTGTTAATAACTAAGTGTTTGTTTAAACTAAAGCAATCGGTCTTTAAACAGAGCCAAACTGCCTAGTTTGCGTTACCCTAGCATGAATCAACTAACTAAACCACGTCTCAGCACTTTGCAAATATTTAATATGAGCTTAGGCTTCTTAGGAATCCAAATAGGTTTTGCGCTTCAGAACGGAAACGCTTCCAGAATATTGCAAACCTTTGGTGCCGATGTCGAACATCTGTCTTTATTCTGGTTAGCCGCGCCTTTAACCGGCATGATTGTGCAACCACTCGTAGGGCATTACAGTGATCGGACGTGGGGCAGGCTCGGCAGGAGGCGTCCTTACTTTCTAACTGGGGCGTTATTAACGGCTATTGCCCTATTATTGATGCCAAACGCCGCGGTTTTAACAACAATTCTACCTCCGTTGATAATAGGAGCGGGTATGTTAATGGTCATGGATGCTTCCATCAATGTGACGATGGAACCGTTCAGGGCGTTGGTCGCCGATAATTTACCCAATGAGCAAAGGAGTAAAGGCTTTGCTGTGCAAAGTTTTCTTATTGGAATCGGCGCAGTTGTTGGCTCCTGGTTACCCTATGTGTTAGCAGAGTTCTTGGGTGTTTCTAAATTAGCAGCGGAAGGGCATCTTCCCGACAATGTAGTCTTTTCGTTCTATATAGGTGCTTTCATCCTGGTGATGAGCGTAATGTGGACAGTGATGACGACAAAGGAGTATACACCGGCAGAACTGAATGCCTTCGAAAAATCCGCAAATAGAACTACTGCCAAGCAGGAAGACACAAGAGGCTTAGCGGCTATTCTGAACGATTTAAAACAGATGCCAAAAGCAATGAAACAATTGGGCCTTGTACAATTTTTCTCTTGGTCTGCATTATTCTCTATGTGGGTTTTTAGTACACCTGCAATAGCAGAGCATATTTATAGCGTTAAAGTAGGAGATTCATCCTCAACCGATTTTGCAAATGCAGGCAATTGGGTTGGTGTGTTATTCGGTATTTACAATGCAGTTTCAGCCCTTTACGCTTTAGTTTTACCAAGAATAGCTAAATATTTCGGACAGAGCGCTACCCATGCCATATCACTTTTGTTGGGAGGATTCGCTTTGTTGTCTATTTTTTTTATCCGCGATCCGTACCTTTTGACCCTGCCCATGCTGGGTATCGGTATTGCGTGGGCGAGCATTTTGGCTATGCCTTATGCCATTCTTTCTGCAAATTTACCAGCTAATAAAATGGGTGTATATATGGGTATTTTTAACATCTTTATCACTTTTCCACAGATTATAAACGGCCTTTGTATCGGTTATATCATAAAGTATGTGTTTAATGGAAAGGCCGTTTATGCACTTATATTGGCAGGTTTTTTTATGTTGTTTGCCGCTATTTCGGTATTAAAGATTAAAGGTAATGCACAAGATTAAGTACCTAAAAGGCACCTATCATAGGCTATTCATTCAGACGCGGTTATTCTCCCTAATGACACTAAACGCGTTACGTATTTTCCAATAATATCAAATTCCAGGTTAACCCGATCACCGACTTTTACCATATGCATAGATGTATGCTCAAACGTATAGGGTATGATTGCTACCGAAAACCTATCTTCTTTTGAATCCACTACGGTTAAGCTTATTCCATTTACCGCTATTGAGCCCTTTTCTACTGTGATATTTCCGACAGAAGGATCATATTGAAAGGTATATATCCAGCTTCCAAGCTCATCCTTAATTTGGATACAAGTGGCGGTTTGGTCTACATGCCCTTGAACGATATGTCCGTCTAAACGACTTCCAACTAATGTACACCGCTCCAAATTTAATTTGTCACCTTCTTTTACTTCATCAAAATTGCTTTTTGTTAACGTTTCCTGAATAGCAGTTACGGTGTGACGGCCAGGACTAAGAGCCACCACCGTAAGGCACACCCCGTTATGAGATACACTTTGATCTATCTTTAAATCATCTGAAATATCGGAAGCTATCGTTAGATGCAAGTTTGTGTCCTCTCGTTTTATATTTTTTACAATTCCCAATGTTTCGATAATGCCTGTAAACATGTTTCCGGTTTTTTTAACAAAGGTACATTTCCATTTGATATCCTAAAACAATTCGGTGTCATGAAGTAGCTAATTGTAAAAAGTACACTATATATTAGCATAAATATGGGGATACAAAAACAAGTTTTTAAGTACTATTAAAGCTGTTTTTATACCAATTGTATAAACGGTATAATAAAATTGTGTATTAATTTTTCTGTATTTACTTGTAATAATATCCTGAAAGGTGTATTTTGTGCCACGATTTTCAGGTTTTGCAGCGTATTTTGTTTTTGAACGCTTGCTTGAGAGAAATTTTTTAAATTAGAAAATGATATAAATCAATATTAACTAAAACCAATAACATGATCATTATTGCAGATGGCGGTTCAACCAAAACGAATTGGTGCCTGATCAATGACTCCGGTAAAAAAATCTATTTTAACACTGAAGGGTATAATCCTTATTTTGTATCGAGCGATTACATTGTAAGTTCTTTGAAAAAGGGGCTTCCAAAAGATTTGCCGTTCAGTGAAGTAAGAGAGGTCAACTATTACGGTGCGGGGGTTCACAACGAAGAAAAAGCGGCTATTGTTGCAATGGCTATCAAACAAGTATTTAGTCGATCGGAAGTATTTGTAGGACACGATTTGTTAGCAGCTGCCAGGGCTTTGTTAAAAGACAAAGCTGGATTTGCTGCCATTTTAGGAACAGGAACCAATACCTGTATTTATGATGGAAAAGACATCGTTCAGAATATTGATTCTGCAGCCTATATATTGGGTGATGAGGGCAGCGGATGCTATATTGGAAAAAAACTTTTAACAGATTATGTACGTGGCTACATGCCAAGTGATGTAAGAGAAGTTTTTTGGGAAACATTTAAGCTTACGCCGGATGATGTAATGGACGCTGTTTACACCAAGCCACTGGCGAATCGATTCTGCGCGAGCTTTAGTAAGTTCGTTTACGATATCATGATCAATATCGAATATTCACGAGGATTGGTAAAGAGCTCTTTTGAAGATTTCTTTAAGAATTTAGTTGTTCATTATCCTGACTATCAAAAATATTCATTTAACTGTATCGGCTCCGTAGCTTATAACTTCCGGAATGTCTTGGAGGAGACGGCGCATGAGTTTGGTATGGAGTTTGGCAGAATTGTTCGGTCACCAATCGACGACCTGGTGAAGTTTCATCAAGAGAAAATTAATGCTTAGTTAAACTTGGCATAGTCTATAAAAAGTAAAGGGTTTCTAAAGACCCTTTACTTTTTTAAGAAAAGTTCAACTCATTTTTAAAGATCTTATTGTATTTTCGCTTATCAAATTTGTACAGTTTGGCGGCACGATAGGAAACCCCTTTTTGCTTTTCATCCAATTCTTTTAAGACATTGTATTTAAGCATCTTCTTTCTGAAATTTCTTTTATCTAGTTTTTTGTCCCAAATAGCTTCATACAGTTGTTGCAATTGGGTAAGCGTGAATTTTTCAGGAAGCAGTTCAAAAGCTATCGGACTGTGACTGACTTTACGCCGTATTTTTTCTATGCTTTTTTCTATTATATTTCGGTGGTCGAAAGCAAGTTCAGGCAGGTTGTTAAGGGGGTGCCACTGCGCTTTTCTCACGTAGTTGGTAGACGGCTTCAGATTGAGGTTGACAGCTTCCAATCGCAACATAGCATAGTATGCCACCGTTATGATTCTTCCTTGAGGGTGTCTTTTTAGGTCACCGAAGGTATAGAGCTGTTCCATATATATTCCCTTTAACCCCGTGTGTTCCAGTAAAATACGTTTAACTGCGTCATCGATCGTTTCATTGTGTTCAACAAAAAAACCTGGGAGTCCCCACCAATCTTTGAAAGGATATTCATTTCTTTCAATTAAAAGGACTTTCAGCTCACCTTCGTTAAAACCAAAAATAACACAGTCAGCCGTAAATATAGATTGTAGATGTGGTAAGTTTGATTGCAAAATTCTGTTTTTTAAGGTTCAATTAAATATCCAATTCTCAGTTCCATAGACGCCCATAAAATTGAGCAATTGATTGCTAATTTCAAAACGTTAGGTACTTTAGGCAAATAAACTCAAAATTATGGAAGAAAACTATAAAAGCAAAAAACTTATCCACTTCCGCTACGTTTTTAGTATTTTTAGAATGTTTGTAACGAAAGAATAAAAGCTGATGCGAAAAAGTAAAAAAAAATACAAATAAATAGCAATAGTGTAAGAAATACACCTTATATTCGTGCTTTGATGTGAAGTGAAGCAACCTAATACGCACGCTAACGCTATATTTTAATGAGCAATGCGGATGTGTTTTCTTCAATTCATAATGAAAGTTAAATTCAAGTGAAACCTATATAGATTATTTACAGTGGACAATTCAATCAAACGTATAGGCGTATTTACTTCAGGGGGAGATGCTCCAGGGATGAACGCATGTATTCGGGCGGTAGTTCGTACCGCCATTTATGAAGGCAAAAAAGTAAGTGGTATATTGCATGGATATCAAGGAATGATCGATGGGAATATCATCGATATGAATAGTCGTTCGGTCAGTAATATTCTTCAACTGGGAGGTACTATTTTAAAAACAGCACGTTGCTTGGACTTTAGAACACCTGAAGGACGTAAAAAGGCCTATGATAATATAAGAGCACAGGGAATTGATGCTTTGGTAGCTATTGGAGGAGATGGAACTTTTACCGGGGCCGAAGTGTTCTCCAGGGAGTATGATATTCCGGTTGTTGGCGTACCAGGTACTATAGACAATGATTTATACGGATCCGACTTTACCTTGGGATATGATACAGCTAACAACACGGTGATTGATGCAATAGATAAGATCCGTGATACAGCGGCTTCCCATGATCGTTTGTTTTTTATTGAGGTAATGGGACGCGATTCGGGCTGCATTGCCTTAAACTGCGGTATTGCAGGAGGCGCTGAGGCCATTTTGTTACCTGAGAAGGAAACAGGTATTGACGAGCTTATTCAAAAATTGGAAAATGCTGCGAAAGACAAGAAAACTTCTACCATTGTAATTGTTGCTGAAGGTGATAAAAATGGAGGGGCATACAACGTAGCTAAAAGGGTTCAGGAAAAGTTCGATTTTTATGATACCAAAGTTACCATATTAGGCCATTTGCAAAGGGGCGGCTCTCCGAGCAGCTTTGACCGTGTATTGGCCAGCCGGCTGGGCTTTGCAGCCGTTAAAAGGCTATTAAGAGGTGAGACAAGGGTAATGGTTGGTTTGCGGGGAAATGATATTGTGACAACCCCTTTGGAGGTTGCGCTCCGAAGCAAGGAATTTAAATTAGCCGATGATATGATCGAAATGATGAATGTTTTAGCGATTTAGTCAATTAAGATGATTGCCGTAGTGTACAGTGGTTCGAGATTTGCTGATTGGCGATTAGCCGATAAGGGTAAGGTTGTTGCCGGGTTTAAAACTATGGGTATTAATCCTTATCATAATGATGAGCGGTACATAAGCCAGGTTTTGAACAAGAACAACAGTCTGATAAACTACGCTGAAAAAATAAAGAAGATTTATTTCTTCGGTGCAGGTGCCTCTTCTGATGAACGTAAGGAGACGGTTTACAATGCCTTTAAAGAATTTTTCCGCTATAGCAAAGTACTTGTTGAGCACGATATGCTGGCAGCTGCCCTCGCTACGGGAGGCAATGAGCAGGCGCTTGTAGGGATATTAGGCAGTGGCTCCAATGCCGCCTATTATGATGGCAAAAGAATTTACGAGACTAACTACGGGCTAGGCTATATTTTGGCAGACGAGGGTTCGGCAAATTGGATGGGTAGATATCTTCTGCGAAATTATTTATCCGAAACTTTACCCATTGATCTCGAGAATAAGTTCACCAGCTATTATCCTCTTGATCGGAAGCAAATTATGGATAAAGTTTACAGGAATCCAAATGCTGCATTATTTCTAAGCTCCTTTGCCGACTTTGTTGCAGAACAAAAAAGTCATGAATTCGTTCATAATATGGTGATGGAGGGTTTCAATTTATTGTTTGAAACGTATTTTGTTCCGTTGAAAGAGCGGTATCATTATCCGAAAATAAATTTTACCGGAAGTGTGGCTGCCGGTTATGAGCCCTGGTTAAGGCAAGTAGCTAATAATCATGGCATGGAAGTGGGAGTGGTTATTAAAGAGCCGATTCAGAATCTTTTAAATTATTATTTAAATAAAAATTAGTTAAAATGAAAATTGGAATTAATGGATTTGGACGTATAGGACGTCTTGCATTTAGGGCTGCTATAAACCGTGAAGGTATAGAAGTTGTTGGTATCAACGATTTAGTTGATCCGGAATACATGGCCTATATGTTAAAATACGATTCTACACATGGTCGTTTTGATGGAACGGTAGAGGCAAAAGATGGAAATTTAATCGTTAATGGAAAAACTATTCGTGTAACAGCCGAAAAAGATCCTGCAAATTTGAAATGGGGAGATGTAGGTGCCGAGGTAATTGTTGAATCAACAGGTTTGTTCCTCACGCAAGAAACTGCTCAAAAACATATTGATGCCGGTGCTAAGAAAGTGGTAATGTCAGCTCCCGCTAAAGACGACACGCCTACATTTGTCATGGGTGTAAATCATAAAGAACTAAGACCTGATCAACATATCGTTTCAAACGCGTCTTGTACTACCAATTGTTTGGCTCCGCTTGTAAAAGTGTTGCACGACAAATGGGGAATCGTTGAAGGTTTGATGAGCACCGTACATGCTGTAACAGCTACCCAAAAAACGGTGGATGGCCCTTCCGTAAAAGACTGGAGAGGAGGACGTGGTGCTTATCAGAATATCATCCCTTCTTCAACAGGTGCTGCTAAGGCGGTCGGCTTGGTTATCCCTTCAATCAAAGGTAAATTAACGGGTATGTCTTTCCGCGTTCCTGTGCCTGATGTATCGGTAGTGGATTTAACAGCTCGTTTAGAGAAACCAGCTACATACGAAGAAATTAAGCAAGCTTTCAAAGACGCTTCAGAAGGCGAATTAAAAGGTATTCTAGGATACACTGAAGATGACGTTGTTTCAGAAGACTTTAAAGGGGATGCAAGAACCTCTATTTTCGATGCAAAAGCAGGTATTGCTTTGAACGATAATTTTGTAAAAGTCGTTTCCTGGTACGATAATGAATGGGGATATTCCAATAAACTGATCGACTTGGTTCAGGAAATTGGCAAATTGTAAAATTGTTAAGTAGTTAAGTAGGTAAATAGTTAAATCAACTATATGCCTACTTAACGTTTTAGCTATTTAACAACGCTACTATCCTCCTAATTTTACGCTCATTACTTACCTCGATCGTATCGCCCATATTGGTTATTGCCATGTTGTGATAGATCATTTTACTTGGAATAGGTTCTTTTGCTGATGTATGGAATTCTTTAGCATTGGTCGATTTTTTTAATTCTGTAATGTTTTGTTCATTAATGCCCGAACCAGGCATAATGACGATTCTATCACCTGCCTTTTCAACCAAGGTCTTTAAGAATGCAGTTCCTTCTGTCGCAGTATTTTCCATACCCGATGTCAATATACGTTCGCAGCCACATTCTATAATATCTTCTAACGCTTTTAAACCATCATTGCTGCAGTCGAAGGCACGATGGAAGGTAACACCCATTGGAGAGGCTAGTTTAACCAATTCTTTCGTTCGCTCGATGTCTACATTCCCATCTTGATCTAGTAGACCAATCACTATACCATCGCAGCCAAGCTGTTTGCATATACCGATATCTTCTTTCATGACGGTAAATTCATCATCAGAATAAAAGAAGTCTCCTGCACGTGGTCTAACCAGTACATATACCTTTATTTTAAGCAGCTTGCGAACGCTTTTTATTGTTCCATAGGAAGGTGTTGTTCCGCCTTCATTTAAATTCTCACAAAGCTCGATGCGTTGGGCACCGCCAAGTTGTGCGGACAAAGCGGATGCGAGTGAGTTTGCACATATTTCGAGTGTCATATGTAGTTGTTGGTTATTAGTCATCAGTTGTTGGCGGAAGAAGCTAGGCTTCAAAACTCATAACACGAAAACGTTATTTAGTATATACTTTTCCCTTTAATAAGTAAGTCTTGTTGTTCTTCATTACACACGGCAAACGAAAATCCTTGTTGTAGGGCATAGGCGCCATATTCACCTTGCTTATTCATGGCTAAGAAGCCAACTTGGATTTCCTTCGCTTTCGCGGGTTTTTTCTTTACAATGCGCTGAACGGCTTCCTTGCAGGCATCTTCTGGTGAATAACCTTGGCGCATTAATTCAACAACCAGAAAGCTTCCAACGGTTCTGACCACTTCTTCACCCACGCCCGTAGAAGTAGCAGCACCTATTTCGTTATCTACATACAAGCCGGCGCCAATAATGGGACTGTCACCCACCCGGCCATGCATTTTAAAAGCCATTCCACTTGTGGTGCAGGCACCGCTAAGGTTGCCACGCTTATCCAAAGCTAGCATACCAATTGTGTCGTGATTATATTGATTACCTGGTAATTTATTTGGCGAAAAATGCTGATTTTCAATATTCATAATCGGCTTGTACTCAGCTTTTTTTAACCATTCTTTCCAAGCTTTCTCTGATTCTTTTGTCAAAAGGTTTTCCTTCTTAAAACCGTTTTCCAATGCAAATTGAAGCGCACCATCACCGGCAAGCATTACGTGTGGTGTCTTTTCCATTACCAACCTGGCGACTGAAATGGCATGTGTAATATGCTCCATAGCTAACACGGCCCCGCAATTTCCATTCTCATCCATAATGCATGCGTCTAATGTTACGTGCCCATCGCGATCAGGATAACCGCCTTTGCCAACGGTAACATTTTTAAGATCGGCTTCCGGCACTTTTACACCAGCTTCAACGGCATCTAATGCACGTCCTCCTTCTTTTAATATTTGCCATGCAGCTTGATTGGCTGCAATCCCAAAATCCCAGGTGGAGATGACAATAGGCTTGGAAGATTTTGCGGAAAACGAGAGTGGATGTCCATATGTTTCGTTCTTAATTCCCAAGGCAACAGTTCCGATAATGCCTTGACGAATGAACTTTCTTCGATTGATCATTCTAGTTTTATTTATATCGATGCAAACATAAAAAAACTCTTTAGAAAAACGGCAAGTAAGTGACATGCAAAAGAAATCGTTGCGCAAAATGCGTTGTTTTGCATTTTTATATAAAAATTATGCAAAGATAATTTGCTCTTCTTGACATATACGTTAATTTAGTACCTAATACCTCCATCTGAATTATATGAAAAGGATCACAATTCTTGTTATATTCGCTTTAGGGCTTTGTTCGCGGTTAAATGCACAGCAGAATTTGCCCCTAGAAGAAAGAATTGTACACTTAATAGAGCTCACACGCAGTAAATATGCATTGGATAAAAGGACAGTTGTTTTTGAAGCTTATACCGATTCTTTAGGAAGATGTGTACTTGAAACGAGCAGCAATGTAGCAGCCGCCTATTTTCGTGAACAATACCAAACTGCCAATATAAACCAGCCTTTATTCATTAATACTTTGCCGGACGCGGCGCTGCAAGATACTACTTTCGGTGTAATAAATGTTTCTGTAGGTAATATGCGTACGTTCCCCAAAAACGCTGCGGAAATGGCCAGTCAAGCACTGCTCGGTTGGCCTGTTGATGTATTGAGAAAGAAGGAGGGGTACTATCTAGTGCGAACGATCGATGGTTATATTAGCTGGCTAGATGAAGCGGCTATTTCGTTAAAAACAAAACCTGAAATAGATGATTGGAATAGAAAGGAAAAAGTAATAGTTGTAGGCGACTACGGGCATGTCTACAGTGATCTGGATAGAAGGTCTTTGCGAGTTTCTGATATAGTGATGGGAAATATATTGGTAAAAGAGGGTGAGTTCAAGGATTTTTTTAAAGTCATTTTTCCTGACGGCAGACGTGGTTATATCGATAAAGCAATAGCGCTGGATTATGAAGATTGGAGACACGGGCTTAACCCATCAGCAGATGCAGTTCTGGGAATTGCAAAAACAATGATTGGTGTGCCTTATCTATGGGGAGGAACATCGATAAAAGGAGTTGATTGCAGTGGATTTACAAAGACAGCCTATTTAATGAATGGTTTTATCATTCCGAGAGACGCTTCACAACAAGTCTTAGTAGGAGAGCCCATTAATATTTTAACGAATGATAAACTTGATTTATCCAAAGCACTTAACAATTTAAAACCGGGAGATCTCCTATTTTTTGCTGGAGGAAAGCATAGAAGCTCAAATGCCAAGGTAACCCATGTGGCATTATATATAGGCGATGGTAGCTTCATCCACGCCGCAGGCAAGGTGAGGATCAACAGTATGGTGCCCGGAGCCTCCAATTATGATGATTTTGAAAGTCGAACGGTAGTAGCAGCGCGTCGCTATTTAGCAAACCGGGAAATAGAGGGCATAAAGAAGGTGAAATAGTTCGATTGACACCTCGTTTCTTCCAGTCTGTTTCCTCATTATTGAATATAATTTTTAAAGTTTTCATCCAGCTCTTTCGACAAGTCAACCA
This sequence comes from Olivibacter sp. SA151, assembly GCF_054130995.1. Classification (NCBI taxonomy): domain Bacteria; kingdom Pseudomonadati; phylum Bacteroidota; class Sphingobacteriia; order Sphingobacteriales; family Sphingobacteriaceae; genus Olivibacter; species Olivibacter sp. SA151. The sequence goes on from NZ_CP096391.1 coordinate 2,970,057, forward strand.
AATAACCATTTACAATTGCATACTTAGGTTCACCCTCTTTAGCAAGGAAAAAATTCGCCTGACTTCCTAGCGTTGGACTGTTGCCATAAATTGTTCCGTTACCGGTTAAAAGAAGCGGCCATTTATAGTGTTTATTATTCGCTACGTTTTTAACTTGAACAGCAATGTAACCTGCTCGCAATAATCCGATAACCTTTTCCTTTGTGAGTTCGTTGGGATGATTTATTGCTGTCGGATACAATTTCCCTTTCATAAAACTAAGCCCTTTCGCATCCAACTCCTCATAGCCGTAACTATCTTTCAGGTCACCTACATCGTCAATTCTACCTCGTATATAAAATGCACTGTCCGGTGCATTCAATTCGTCTCTTTTAATCGCTAGATCAATCGGATAGGTTACCGAGTCTCGCTCAGCTTGGATATTCCTTATTAATAGATCACATAGTTTAGTCGCATTTTCAGGAATATCTTGATAAGCCTTTTGTTCATACTGGGTATAACTTTCTTGTGCGATCTCAATCAAGGCGTTTAAAATAATCAAAAAGTTTAGCTTTCGGATATATTGCTTTTCGGGATCATTCTTATAACCTCCCGATTCGATGAGCACCGTGCTGGCTCCCCATTTCTGAAAATTGTCGCCGAAACCGCGGGGTTCATGTGTGTCATCGTATTTAGCCACACCATTGGGGATGTATTGCTGTAAGATTTTATTCATTCCCACAATAAGTTGCATCGCTCGGCCCCTTACATCATTAATGTCTTTTTCATGATTATAAGCTGGTGCCAAGAACGATATTGTCGCTGGATTTGACGTGCCCGGAACGTTGTAATAAATATGTTGATCATGCAAATTAAAGCCGAATGCCGGTTTGTTAACTTCGGCAGCATGTTTTAGTATGCGAGCCTCCGGACTCGCCGTTTCGCGGGCATCTCGATTTAAATCGATGTCCAACGCATTTCTGCGGTTAAAAATTTGAGCACCATCGGGATTGATCATGGGTAGAAAGTACAATGTTGTTTCTTTGTTTAGCAGATTTCGAACGGAATCAAATTGGTCATTTCTACCCTCCAAAAAATTAAAGAGATCAAATAGCGCCATGGTAGCGGTACTTTCGTTACCGTGCATTTGTGACCATAGCATCACTCGTTTATTTCCTGAGCCATATTTCAGCTGATAAAGCGTTCTTTTTTGTACCGATTGACCTAACTTACTTATTTCAAAAAGCTTACCCTCTTCTCGTTTTAATATCAAAGGCTCTATATCTGCGTGTTTAAATCGACGATGCGTAAGATTTTTTTCCTTAAAAGTTTCAAAAGCAGTTGCTAACATAGCGGTATCGGGACTATAGTTTTTTTTGTTGTTAAAGCTGGATTTTTCGCGCTGACAGGCGCTTATTGTAAGTAAAGCAAAGAATACGATTTTAATTAACTTCATACTGCACGGGATTGTGAGAAATAACCACAGACCTAATTCATTTTAAGAAACCATCTTCCCTTCAACAAGAAATGTGCCTTCATTTGCGTTCATCGTAACTTCTGCGCCGACAGGAAGAATAAACTGCTCGCGAATATGACCAATTAGTGCACCCTGATAAGCGGGTATACGAAGTGGTTTAATATAATCTTCTAAAATTTGATCGAGTGTCAATGAGCCAAAACCACCACTAGGCGAGCAATCTGTGCATTTTCCAAAAATAAAACCTCTGATTTTATCGAGTGTACCGTTTAGCTTCAGCTGACAAAACATGCGTTCAACTCGATATGGTTCTTCTGATACATCTTCCAAAAATAAAATGCTATTATCAAAATCTGGATAATATTTTGAACCGGCAATACTGGTCAAAACGGTAAGATTTCCACCTAATAATTTGCCTTTGGCAATACCGGGGACAATTGTTTGGATACGGTTTTGCCTTGGAATAAGATCGTCACCTTTGTTCAATGGATTGCGGTAGAGTGGGGGGATGCCGTTAAAGAAAATATCTCGGAATTGCTCCACGACTAGGGTCGGCCAGGAACTCGATCCTACCGGGCCATGAAAAGTTATCAAACCTGTTTGACTGTGTATAGCAGCGTGTAAAGCTGTAATGTCACTATATCCCAAAAATATTTTAGGATGGTGTCTTATTAGATTGTAATCTATTTTATCTAACAACCTCGCAGCGCCTGAACCTCCACGCATGCAAACTATAGCTTTAACCCGCGTATCTTCGAACATATCATGCAAGTCATCCAATTTTTGTTCATCATTCCCTGCAAGATGGCCGAAGCGATCATGGGTATGTTTACCCCATTTAACTTTAAATCCCAGGGCTTCGAATGTCTCTTGTGCTAGCATAAATGGCAAGTTTCCATCAATAGCCGACGAGGGAGAAATGATACCAATAGTATCGCCCGGTTTTAATTTTTCAGGATAAATCGGGGCGATCTTAGGCATGTTTTTCTTGGCAGCCTGCACCGTAGGCAGGTTCAAATTCGCCGATGTGACATATGCTATGCCAGTTCCCATGAAACGCAAAAGAGTTCGTCTATCCATTGCCTAATGGTTGTGATTGAATTTACCTGAATTAGCTAATCTCTTTCAAATAATAGGCGTTTCCCCGGTTCGTTGCTCACAATTTTTTCATTTTCAAAAGCCAGATTTCCGGAGACAATCGTATGTATAATCGAGGATTTAAATGTATGTCCATCAAACGGCGACCAGCCACATTTTGATAGGATGTTGGATGAACTTACAGTATATGGTTTGTTCAGATCAACTAATACAAGATCTGCGAAATAACCTTCACGAATAAAACCTCTATTTTCAACCTGGAAACAAATTGCCGTATTATGAGCGGTTTTCCAAGCAATATCCGTTAGCGTTAGCTTTCCTTCATGGTATAAGTCAAGGAGGGCTTGGAGTGCATGCTGTACTAAAGGTCCTCCTGATGGCGCGTCGATATACGGCTTGGATTTTTCTTCCAGCGTATGTGGCGCATGATCGGTAGCTATTACGTCTAGTCTTCCGTCCAACACCGCCCGTAGAATTTCTCTTTGGTCTTCCTTCGTTTTTACCGCAGGGTTCCATTTGATGAAATTGCCCTTCGTTTTATAGTCCTGATCGTTAAACCACAAATGATGAATGCATGCTTCTGCCGTTATTCTTTTTTCTTTAAGCGGTATATCGTTTCTAAACAGGTGCGTTTCCTTTGCGGTCGAAATATGTAAAATATGTAATCGAGTACCAAACTTCTCCGCAAGTGCTACTGCGCTTGAAGATGATAAATAACAAGCTTCGGCAGATCGTATCAAAGGATGCATATCCGGCGTAAGTTTATCGCCATACTGATTCTTGAAATTTGTTAAATTCTGCCGTATTGTAGCTTCATCTTCGCAATGTGTTGCAATAAGGATCGGTGCATTTCTAAAGATAGCCTCTAAGGTCTTTTGGTTATCAACAAGCATATTTCCGGTTGATGATCCCATAAAGACTTTGATACCACAGACATCTTTGGGATTGGTTTTTAATACTTCCTCCAAATTGTCATTAGCAGCTCCCATAAAAAAGGAATAATTTGCCAACGAGTTTTTTGATGCTATTCTATATTTGTCTGCTAACAACCCCTGAGTCAACGTATTTGGAACCGTGTTGGGCATTTCCATAAAGCTGGTAGTACCACCGGCAACGGCGGCCCTGCTTTCATGCCATATATCTGCTTTGTGTGTCAAACCAGGTTCTCGAAAATGGACTTGATCGTCGATTAGGCCTGGAAAAAGATGTAAACCCTCCGCACGAATTATGTGATCGGCCGGGTGGTTAATCTCCGACGAAATCATTTCTATTATACCATGGTTTATATATAAATCAGCGATCTGAGTAGTTCCTTCGTTTACAATGGTAGCGGCCTTGATTAAAATGGATGACATAGTATTTTGTTCAGTATGATAAGTCAAACTTAGGCAAAATTGGCTTCATAAACAATTTTATCCAATCCAATCAATTCTCTATCTTTGCAGGCTATGCACAAATCATTTGAGGACTTTAAGTTTAACAGGCAAATACTGAACGCAATAGCTGACGCGGAATATAAAGAGCCTACGGCTATTCAACAAAAGGCGATTACTCCAATACTTGCCGGGCAGGACGTGATGGGTATTGCTCAAACGGGTACAGGAAAGACGGCCGCTTACGTATTGCCCATAATTATGAAGCTCAAATATGCCCAGGGATCAGACCCGAGAGCATTGATCTTATCGCCGACAAGGGAATTAGCAATGCAAATTGAAGAGAATATACAATTGTTCGCTAAGTATACGGATTTGCGTACGGTAGTTCTTTACGGTGGACTAGGGCCTAAGCAGCAAATAGAAGCACTTGAGAAAGGGGTGGATATACTTGTGGCTACTCCGGGAAGGTTTTTGGATCTATACCTAGCTGAGCACATTAATACGAAGCAAATCAAGTTGCTCGTGATGGATGAAGCGGACAAAATGATGGATATGGGATTTATCGGAAAAATCCACAGGATTCTTGAAGTTGTTCCTAGAAAAAGACAAAATTTGCTCTTTTCTGCAACAATGAGTGAGCTAGTTCATAAAATTGCCGGTGATTTTTTGGCTTTTCCAACTATAGTAGAGGTGTCGCCACAAGCTACGCCGGCAAACACGGTAAGCCAGCAATTATATTTTGTGCCGAATACAAAAACGAAAATTAATCTCTTGCAATATTTACTAAAAAATGATGAAGATTTTCACCGGCTCATCATCTTCAGTAAAACGAAAACGATCGCTGACAATATATATCATTTTTTATCTAGAAAATATGGCGAAGACGAAGTGCGGGTGATTCATGCCAATAAGGGACAAAATACGCGAATCAACTCTATCAACGCCTTCAAAGAGGGATCTGTAAGAATACTTGTTGCGACAGATGTAGCTGCCAGAGGGTTGGATGTAAGCGATGTAAGCCACGTTATTAATTTTGATATCCCAATTGTTATAGAGGACTATGTACATCGCATTGGTCGTACAGGCCGAGCAACGAAATCGGGCATTGCCATTAGTATGTGTACGCCAGCGGAAGCGTACTATATTACGAAGATTGAAAAACTTATTCGCCAGCAAATTCCTGTATCTGAACTGCCCGCCGAGGTGCTTATAGAAAAGACTCCTTTTGAGGAAAAACAAGCTCAGGCTAGGGAAATTGATATGCAAAAGCGGAAAGAGAATCCCGAATTCAAAGGGGCGTTCCACGAAAAGAAAGCGGCGAACAAAAAGGTGAATAAAGCCGGTAAAAGCAAAACGGCAAGTAAAAGGGCAACAAAAGGCAATATGAAACGTAAAAGATGAAGAATCTCCGTTTGACTCCGCTCAATATTGTATGTGCCTTGCTCGCTGTTTGGGGGGTGTGGAGTGTAATTGTTGATCAATTGGCTTGGAAGAGAATTGCACTTGGCATACTATTAATTGTTATACTGATCATTGCGGACCAGTTTTTTCGTCTTTTTTTTCAACGAATCAGACGTATTTGGCTTGTTGAAATGGGCTTTGTTGTTTTTACCATCTTGGTGATATGGCTAATAGAAAATCAAGGCTCTTTTTGATGTAGAGCTATTAATAGATAATGAATAAACTAAAATAATATAAAGTGAGAAAAGCAGAAATAAAATTAACAATTGAATTAGATGACGCTAATATTCCTGAAAATATAACCTGGGAGTCGACAGAAGGAGAAAACAAAGAAGCATTACCAACCAAGGCAATGTTTCTAGCACTTTGGGACCATCATTACAAAAATGCGCTACGTATTGATTTGTGGACAAAGGACATGCCCCTTGATGAAATGAAACGTTTCTTTTATGAAACCTTGCATACTATGGGCGACTCATTTTTGAGAGCTGCGGGCAGCGATCCTTTAGCGGAAGCCGTAATAGGAGATTTACGCGACTATTGCGCCCATTTTGCTGAAAAAATGGAAGTAGTACAAGCTCAAAAATAACGTTTTCAAAAAGAAACAACTAGTTCACTTTATTGAACTAGTTGTTTCTCTTTCTCTACAAAGTATCCTTCTCATTCCACATGCCATAATTATGTAAGCAATATTGGCTGTCTTCAATTGCAATTTTCTGATTAAATAATCAAATTGTGTATTTGACGCTTCAGCTTTTCATAAATAGCGTTTTTAACCCTCATTGCTATAAAAGAAAGGCTGATGAGCCGTTAGTAATATGCTACGACTCCTTAGAGTGGACAGACAATTGTTACATACCCTGCATTATTAATCGTTATTTATTAAGCCTTCTGTTATGGTGGTTAGACTCTTATTTTATTTAATGCAATCGTTTAAATACATCAGTATACTGATTGCTTTTTTGTTAGTTGCCGATGTGTTATTTATAAAGCTGTCTCAAGCACAAGAGATTCCAACTCCGACCATTCCCGGCGATACGACCAACACAAAAACACAAGACACGATAACCGGAATTGTGAGGGATGAACAAGGAAATGCACTTCCGGGCGTTTCGGTAATGGTAAAGGGAAAACCCAACACCGGCACCACAACCGATCCGAACGGCCGTTACAAAGCCACTGTTGGCGGTAATACGATACTTGTGTTTTCTTACACCGGTTACGGAAGTAAGGAAGAACGCATTGGAAAGAGAAAAGAAGTTGATGTTGTCCTTAGAGCAGAGCAGGAAGCGTTGGAAGAGGTAGTTGTTATTGGTTATGGTTCGGTAAAAAAACGAGATTTGACCGGTTCCGTGGCGCAAGTAAAAGCTACTGAAATCAATGCTTTTCCAACAAGTAATGCATTGCAATCGTTATCAGGCCGGGCACCTGGCGTGCAAGTTTATCAGGGTTCCGGCGCACCCGGGCCTGCTATGTCCGTACGTATTAGGGGAGCCAATTCCATCTTAGGAAGCAATGAGCCCTTATACGTCGTGGATGGTTTTCCCTTATCGGGGAGTAATCCGACTATCCTAAATAACGCCGACATAGAAAGTATGGAAATACTGAAAGATGCATCCGCGACAGCAATATATGGTTCGCGGGGGGCCAACGGTGTAGTAATTATCACAACAAAACAAGGCGGAGTTGAAGGTACGGGAAGTGCAACACAGGTAGATTTTGAAGCTAATTACGGCATACAGCAAATCCGAAAAAAACTGGATTTGATGACCGGACCTGAATACGCCACGTTTTATAACCTACGTGCTGCAAATGATGGAGTTACCCCTTATTTTACGCAAGAACAAATTAATAATTTACCATCGTTCGATTGGCAAGATTTTATTTTCCGTTCAGCACCGATAAAAAGCACCTCACTCAATATTGGCGGTGGAAATGAACGTACGCAATTTTCAGTCGGTGGTAGTGTGCTTGCACAAGACGGAATTATCAAAGGAAGCGATTATGATCGATATTCTTTACGCGGAAGTATTCAACATCAGATTAGTGACAAGCTAACAGTTGATGCTAATGCTACGTTAAGTAGATTAATCACGGGAAGAAAAGACAGTAATGGTGGAGCAAGGGGTAATTCATTGATATCATCAATTTTAGGGGCACCTCCTGCATTAACGCCATACGACGATAATGGGGGGTACAGATTGCTCTCAAACGCCTTCAATATCGCAGCACCGGATATTATAAATCCATTGAATTGGATAAACGAAGAAACAAACAAAACGGAAGCAAATTTAGTGCTTGCAAATGCAGCCGTTACTTACAAACCTATATCAGACATCAATATTAAACTCTTAACCGGTATTGAGAACCGAGATGATCGCGAAAATATGTATCGCACAAACCGGTATCAGGGCTCAACGGGTGAAGCAAAAATTACGGCTAATAATGAACAAAGTAGATTGGTTGAACTAACCGCAAATTATAATAAGATTTGGAATGAGCGACACAATTTCTCGGCGCTAGCTGGTGTAACTTATCAGGATTTTATAAATAGCTACGTGATGGGAAGCGGCCAGGGATTCATTAGTAATGTAAGCGGATGGGATAATTTAGGCGGCGCTTTGGTGCCTTTAGTGCCTGCATCAGGTTATAATAAATCAACTTTGCTGTCTTATTTGGCAAGAGTAAACTACACATTGAATGATAAGTATCTTTTTACGGTAAGCTTTCGTGCCGATGGGTCGTCTCGGTACCGTACGGACAGTCGCTGGGGTTATTTCCCGTCCGGCGCTTTTGCATGGCGAGTCTCGCAGGAGGATTTTATGAAAGATCACAATTGGATATCTGACCTTAAATTGCGAGTAAGCTGGGGTAAAACAGGTACACAGATTGAAGATTTTTATCCGACGTTTAATCCATTAGCTGGCGGATATACTGTTTTCGGACAAGATTTGCACTTAGCGTTTGCGCCTGAGACTGATCTTCCAAATAGGGATTTAAAATGGGAAACGACTGAGCAGATCGATGCGGGACTTGATTTTGGTGTTTTAGATAATCGGCTTGTTTTTACGGCAGATTACTACCGCAAAACTACAAAAGATTTATTAAATGCTGTTCCACTTCCCACTTCAATGGGATACGCAACGACCTTTCAGAATGTGGGACAAATACGTAATAGCGGTGTTGAATTAGGTCTGAATGCTAACATTTTCAAGGGCGATTTTAAATGGGATGTTACTGCTAATATTGCATTTAACAGAAGCAAAGTCTTAAAATTATATGCAGGAGCCGATATATTTGGCGATGAACTGAAGATGAATGTGGTAAGTGATTCCAGAACCATTTTACGCGAGGGTTTACAAAGGGGCTTGTTTTTTGGTTATCTAGAAGATGGATATGATGAAAAAGGCCAGATAAAGTACAAAGATTTAAATGGTGACGGATCGATCAGTAACGCAGACCGAACGGTAATAGGCAACCCGAATCCGGATTTTATTTATGGGTTGAACTCCTCCATGTCTTATAAAAACTTTGATTTTACCTTTTTTATACAAGGGATGACCGGTAATGACATTTTCAACGCCAGCTCAATTGGCAGCACTGTGGATTATGTTTCCGGACTGAATATGGTGCGTGATGTGCTGAATAATCATTGGACTCCCGAGAATCCAAACGCAAAGTATCCGGTAATCAGCAATACCGTTAACGCACGTGTGTCTGATAGATGGATTGAAGACGGTTCCTTTTTACGATTAAGGAATATCCAGCTAGCTTATAATTTACCGGTAGAGAAGTTTAATCTCGGGTGGCTTAAGCGTTTACAGGTTTACGTGAGCGGGCAAAATCTGCTCACATTAACCAATTATTCATGGTATGACCCGGAGATGCCATCCAGTGGTTCTGATTACCTAAGTTATCCGATCGCTAAAACCTATACATTCGGTGTGAAAGCTGGTTTCTAACAAAAAAAGACTTTAAGAATATGATACACAAAGCTCAATTAATATATACGATGAAGCATCACAGCCTGGGGATATGGCTAATAGTGGTATTTTTTACGCTGTCGAGTTGCAGCAAAGAATTGGATCAGGAACCACGGTCGATCTTGGAAGAAACCTTTTATAATACAGCTGCCGAGGCCGAGGCAGCCGTCAATGCGATTTTCCCCCCAATTCGTTTAGGAGCGCAGGGCATCGCTTCTTATAATGCTACCTTGGAGTGCCATAGCGATTATGCCTACGGAAGAGGAAGTTGGGCGCAGTTTAATGATTTTAGTGGCTTAGATGCTACGAATACCAATCGAGTAGGCGATTTTTGGAATTCATTTTATCTGGCCATCCGAAATGCCAATCTTGTCATTAGACACGTACCGGAGGGTAATGCAATGAATGATGAAGAAAAGAACAGGTATGTTGCAGAAGCAAAGTTCATGCGTGCCTGGTGCTATTTTCATTTAGTTCGTAATTGGGGAGGTGTACCGTTACGTATTGAAAGTAATATGGAAGAAAAGGATGTGCCAAGAAGCTCGGTTGAGGAAGTTTATGCTTTGATTGATGCTGATTTACGGTTTGCAGAAAGTTACCTCCCTGAGGATAATGCTGCACAGCCGGGAAGGCCTACTAAATGGATGGCAAAGACGGTGCTAAGTGATTACCTATTAACCAACAATAAATATCAGGAGGCAAGAGATAAAGCATCGGAGCTTGTGCAATCCGGTCTTTTCTCCCTTGTTCCTATACAACAAGTTGATGACTTCGAACGTATTTTTGGAGCGGGAGTAGGCGTAACAGATGAAGAAGTTTTTCATTTCAAATATACACGAGAAGGTCAGGGAAATTATTATCCATTTATTATCAACCATCCGGAAACAGGGTATTTCATGAAAGGGGGTGGAAAAGGTGCTTATGCCCAATATTCCAATGTTAATAATAATTTTTATAAGGAATGGAGTGACTTGGATTTACGTAAACAATTGTGGTATCCAATGAATATCGGTCTAGGAGAAGGAACCGTTCTTCAAAAAAAATTCATTGACCCCGCAGCTGCAAATGAATACGGGGCAATTAATGATTTTCCCGTATATCGTTATGCTGAAGTATTACTGTTATTTGCTGAAGCAGAGGCACGGGTGAATGGTGTCACAGCCGAGGCGCTGGATGCATTAAATCAAGTTAAAAGACGTGCTTATGGAAGAGAAATAAACACAGCTTCTGACATCGATTATCAAATTGGGTCATTTTCTCCTGAAACGTTGATAGACTCCATCCTACAAGAAAGGGCCTATGAATTTCAGTTTGAGGGAAAGCGTTGGTTTGATTTGAAACGCACAGGTAAAGCATCAGAGATACTTCAAAAGAATAAAGGTGTGGCCATTGCTGATAAACATTATTTGTGGCCGATTCCATTAGCTGAATTAAACTACAATCAGGGTATAACGGAAAATAACCCCGGGTATTGACAGCTGCTCGTCTATTTGTCTTATTATCTTGTTGGGCAAGTATAACACTTGTTATCACAGTAAACCAAAGTCTGGGAGCGATCCTAGACTTTTGGTTTACATGGCGTAATAGTTCTAAAAAAGAATCCATGTAGTAGTAATGTAAAAAAATCCTTAATTTGGCCTACTTTAGCAGAGTTGGTACACGCATGGAAAGAAAAAAGAAAGTAGCCGTAATAGGAGGGGGTAGCTGGGCGACAGCCATCATTAAGATGTTAAGCGATAACGAAGTGGAAAAAGACATTTTCTGGTGGATGCGAAACAAGGAAGCTGCATCCTACATTAGAGAATACCATCATAATCCAAATTACCTTAGTGCTGTAGAAATTAAAATCCCTTCGGACCAGATAACAACCAAATTGTCTGCTGTTATCAAATCTTGCGATCTCTTGATCTTAAGTATACCTGCAGCGTTCCTGAAGGATGCACTTTCGACAGTTTCAGCAGAGCTATTGCAAGGTAAATATATTATAAGCGCGATCAAAGGCATTGTTCCGGAAGAAAATCAGATAATCGGCGACTATTTACAGAGTCGATTCGATGTTCCCTTGGATCGCATTGCTGTCATTAGCGGACCCTGTCATGCGGAGGAAGTCTCCTTGGAAAAGCTTTCTTATCTAACTATTGCCTCTGCGTCTCCACATACGGCTTCTGTTTTTTCGTCTATGCTCAATACGCGTTATATTAAGACGATTCAATCCGATGATATATATGGAACCGAGTATGGAGCTGTTTTGAAAAATATTTATGCCGTTGCCAGTGGCATATGTCATGGCGTGGGGTACGGTGATAATTTCCAAGCGGTTCTTATTTCCAACGCTATTCGTGAGATGGCTTGCTTTTTGGCAAAAGTACATCCGATTAACCGAGATATTAATGAATCCGCTTATTTGGGTGACCTGCTTGTAACGGCATACTCACAATTCAGCCGAAACAGAACTTTTGGGAATATGATTGGAAAGGGCTATACTGTTAGATCTGCTCAACTGGAGATGAACATGGTGGCAGAAGGATATTATGCATCAAAATGTATTCACCAAATTAATAAAACATATCAGGTAGATATGCCCATTTGTAGAGCCGTATATGCCATTTTGTATGAAAAACATTCACCTCATATCGAAATGAGACTTTTATCTGAACAATTAACCTAATTATTAACCAATCATATAAGACTTATTATGAACACCTATTTACGATCAATCGGCAGATTCAGTTGTTTGTTGCTGTGCTTTTTACTTCCAACCCATCATATTGTCGTTGCACAGGATGCAGTTTCAGGATATAGGAATGGTATGGTAGTTTCTGCTCACCCGATAGCTTCAGAAGTTGGTTTGAATATACTGAAGAAAGGTGGAAACGCGGTTGATGCTGCCATTGCAGTACAATTTGCCCTAGCCGTCGTTTACCCTAATGCCGGGAATATCGGTGGAGGCGGGTTTATGGTGTATCGTTCTGCCAAAAACGAATTTGCCGCTTTGGATTTTAGGGAAACAGCTCCCGGCAAAGCGACACGAGATATGTATTTAGACCCCGAAGGCAATCCAATCGAGCGTTTAAGTTTAGATGGACAGTTATCAGTAGGGGTTCCAGGAACCGTGGATGGAATGGTTAAAGCCCACGAAAAATATGCTAAATTGGCTTGGAAGGATTTGCTTCAGCCAGCAATAGATTTAGCGAGAAAAGGTTTCCCCCTTACAGCTATGCAAGCGGAGGAGCTGAATGCAAGAAAGGAAGCTTTTCAGCGGTTCAATCCAATGGGAACGGCGCTTATTAATAAAAAAAGCGAATGGAAAGCAGGCGATCTTTTAGTGCAAAAGGATTTAGCCCGGACACTTACCGCAATTAAGGAGAAAGGTCGTGCCGGTTTTTACGAGGGTCGGACGGCTTTTTTGATTTTGGAGGAAATGAAGCGCGGTAACGGAATTATTAGTTATGAGGATTTAAAACGCTATCAAGCTAAATGGCGCGAACCGATTATAGGAAATTATAAAGGTTACCAAATTGTGTCGATGCCGCCTTCATCTAGTGGCGGTATTGCTTTAGTGTCCTTGCTCAAATCAGTTGAACCCTATCCGTTGAGTAGGTGGGGCTTCCAACAAGATTCGACAATTCAAGTGATGGTGGAAGCTGAGCGGAGGGTTTATGCGGACCGCGCGGAACATTTAGGAGACATCGATTTTTACCCGGTACCAATTAAGGGGCTGTTGGATTCCAATTATCAGCTTGGAAGAATGCGAGACATGAATTTTAATCGGGCTACCCTTAGCAGCGCCATCAAAGCAGGAAGCCCTCAACATCATGAGAGTGAACAAACGACGCACTTTTCAATTGTTGACAAAGAAGGGAACGCGGTATCCATAACGACTACCCTGAATAATGCCTATGGCTCACAGGTAGTGGTGCAAAAAGGAGGGTTTTTATTAAATGATGAAATGGATGATTTCTCAATTAAACCAGGTGTGCCCAATTTATATGGACTTCTTGGTGGAAAGGCAAATGCAATAGAACCGGGAAAGCGAATGTTAAGTGCAATGAGTCCGACAATCTTAACCAAAGATAACAAGCTTTTTATGGTTCTTGGTACACCTGGCGGATCAACTATTATAACGTCGGTATTTCAAACGATCTTAAACGTCATAGAATTCAATAAAACAATGCAGCAGGCTGTTGATGCACCCCGTTTTCATCATCAATGGATGCCAGACGAGGTATTTGTAGAAGAGAACGCGATAACAGACGCTGTCCGAACTCGTTTGGAGCAGAAAGGATATAAGTTTACGCCTAGAAGTAGCATTGGTAGGGTGGATGCAATTTTGGTAGGTTCGGATGGCTCATTGATGGGAGGAGCCGATTCAAGAGGAGACGATAAGGCCGTTGGATATTAACTTAAAAATAAGAAACAACTGGTATAAAAAAAGCCCCTACTAAATAGGGGCTAGGGTTACCATTTTTTTCGTTCACCTTTTCTCTCGCGACGTTTTCCCGAAAAATCACGAAAACCTCCGCCATTACCACTATCTCTTTCACGATCGCGTCCTCCACGTCCACTACTTCTTGAAGAGCGCCCACTCCGACTGCTTCCACCTCTAGAAGGGCCCGCGTCTCGGTCGCCGGCTAATTCAACACGTACGGAACGTCCGTTGAAATCCGCTCGCTGAAATCCGCTCATGATTTTGTCAACTACATCATTTTCTACTTCAAAGAAAGTATACACACCTTTTAGGTCTATCTTACCGATGCTTTTACCGCTTATTTGTGCATTGTTACAGATGTATCCCAACATATCTCCTCTGGTAAAATCATCCACCGAACCAAGATTAATAAATAAGCGAGTAAAGTCAGATTTGTAGCCTGTACGGCCAAAACGATCTGCTTTTCCTCCTTTTTCTGATCGGGAGTCAGTTGCCGCGGATACATTCAGATCAGGTGCATTCTCGTAATAATCCAAGAAGCGATTGAACTCCAAGCTAGCAAAGTGCTTAATGACATCTTCTTTAGAAAAATCACTAAACTCGTCCATGATACGTGGAAGGTATTGACCGATTTGGTCATCGTTCACTTCAACGGCTTTTACTTTATGAACAAGTGCAAACAATTGTTTCTCGCATACATCAAAACCATTAGGAATCTCTGCTTTTACGAATTGCTTGCCGATTACACGTTCAATCTGTCTTATTTTCCCTAGTTCTTTAGAGGTAACCAACGAAATAGAAACTCCCGTTTTACCGGCACGAGCAGTACGACCACTTCTGTGCGTATAATTCTCGATCTCGTCCGGTAAAGAGAAGTTAATAACGTGTGTTACATTATTAACATCGATACCACGCGCAGCAACATCAGTTGCGATGAGCAGTTGCAAACTACGTTCGCGGTAACGTTTCATTACTTTGTCGCGTTGTTGTTGCGAAAGATCACCATGTAGAGAATCGGCATTATAACCATCCTTTATCAAGGCTTCCGCAATTTCTTGCGTTTCAATTTTCGTGCGGCAAAAAACAATACCGAAAATTTCAGGATTAAAATCTACAATGCGTTTAAAAGCCGCGTATTTATCGCGCGGTCTCACGATGTAGTATTCATGATCGATATTTGCGTTACCTGTATTCTTTGTTCCTACGGTAAGTTCAAACGGATCGGTCATGTAATTTTTTGCGATCCGACGTACTTCTGCCGGCATAGTGGCTGAAAATAACCACGTTTTCTTTTCATCGGGAGTAGTTGAAAGGATATCGTTAATGTCCTCTTGAAAGCCCATATTGAGCATTTCATCCGCTTCATCCAAAACTACATACCGTACTCCCGAAAAATCTATGGCCTTTCTGCCGATAATATCGAGCATACGGCCAGGTGTCGCAACCACAATTTGTACACCACGTCTAATCTGGCGCAGCTGATCGCTAATATTAGCGCCACCATACACAGCTACAACGTGTACATTGTCTAGATTTTTAGAAAAATTTTTTAAATCATTAGTAATCTGCAAACACAGTTCACGCGTAGGACAGAGCACTAATGCTTGAGGCGTGTTTTGTGAGAAGTCTAATAATTCTAATAACGGCAGGCCAAATGCTGCGGTTTTACCGGTTCCTGTTTGGGCTAATCCGACAAAATCGCTGCTGCCTGTAAGAAGGGCCGGAATGGCCTGCTCCTGGATTGGTGTAGGTTTTTCAAAACCTAGCGCCGATATGGCATTAACAACATCATGACGGATTCCCAATTGACTAAATGGGTTCATGAAATTCAAAAAACGTTAGACTTTATTGTCTAAAGAAGGTGCAAAGGTAGACTTAATTATTGATATATGCAAGCTTATAACCTTTTTTATTAACCAACTACATTAATTGTAATATAGAACCTCAAACCTGTTTAACATTAACTTGTTTTAAAAAGATCATTATCTTATTTACCTCTTAACTATTTCCCCCCCGAAGCAAAAGTGAATGAAGTGTTGTGAAAAAAAGCCGCCCAAGGGGAGCGGGCGGCTGTCCATCGATTGGGATATGATGGACATCAATCAACCTAATCGTGCTTGAAGATGGAGACCTTAAGCTTTTTCGCCTCCTCTTCAGTGTCTATAAAGCCGGTAGCCAGTATAGTATAATATTGTCCTTGTTTTGGTGTAAAAGTAGCGTTCGCCATTGATACATGCGTATCATGGTTAATTACCTCCAGTGTGTATGCTGTGTTGTCGTCCGCTTTAATATTACCAAAAGCACTATTTTGCTTAAACTTTTTATCGGACGCTAAAAGTGTATCCACCGCACTTGTCTTTAAGTCAAATTTCACGGAGTCAGGGCAAAGATTAATAAAACGAATTCTCGCCATGCCGCTGGCAGGGACATCGCTTGCATAAAAATCCCGCATTCCTAACAGTTCCAATGAATCAAGGCGATCTACCGCAAAAATGGAATAGCATACCCCACCCTCTAAACTCCAATTTTTTACATCCAATTTTTTATTGTCTGCTGACGTATTTACCTGAAATTGGTTACCCCCTGGATACACCAATTGGTAAACCGTTCTATCCAAATATTTAAATTGTTGTGTATTAACTCTATACCCGTTTATTCCTACGATTAAATCACCAGCATCCGGTGATGTATGTATAAACGATACAAGTGCTGCGGGTATGGTTCCATCCTGTCCGTTATCGTCATCTTTAAGACATGCGCTCATTGGCAACAAAAAACAAAGGCCTAGAAACGCATAGATCAATCTCTTCTTGTTATTTAACAATAAAGTATGTATGTTCATGTGAATTAATAAACGTATGTAGATAGCCTGTTGATGGCTTATCTTCTGATACCTTTAACGGGTTGGGGAGTGTGAGCGCTACAGTATTTATAAAATTTATTTAGGGCGAAGCCTTCGTCCAAAAAAATCCATAAGTTTGTACCAAAGAATTGTAGAAATTAATGTCTTTAAAAGGAAATCAGTTTAGGTCTAATACAGTAAAGGGAGAAGGGAAGATACGAAATAACGGTACCCCTAAAAGATCACGCGATGAACAGTCGACGTTTGGTACCCGATTTTCGGGGCGAATAAATTTCCAGAATAGTAAAGCTGTGAAAATTGCCGGTCTATTTTTTTTGGTACTGTCTCTTTATTTTTTCATTGCATTTACCTCTTATCTATTTACTTGGCAAAATGACCAAAGTTATATATCTGCGGCTAATGGAGGGTGGAACACACTATTTAAGACCAGGGAAGAGCTAGAAACCTTGGGGTTTAAAGAGGTAGTTGTTGAAAACTGGCTTGGCAAGTTGGGTGCATTATTGGCGAATCAATTTATGTATGAGTGGTTCGGTATCGCATCCTTTTTGTTTGTAATAGCCTTTTTTGTAATGGGGTATAGGCTTCTATTTAAAGTAAGGCTCATTGCTTTAGATAAGCTTTTCGGCTACGGTTTTTTTCTCTTGTTGTTCATATCTGTAACGATTGCTTATTTTCATAGCTTCATCTTAGAATATCCACATTATTTAGAAGGAGAGTTCGGCTTTTGGACCAATAAGATACTAGAAGCTCAGGTTGGCACGGCAGGTGTTGGAGCCTTTTTGTTATTTATAGGCTTAACCGCTTTGATTATTGCATTTAATCTCGATTTTAAACTGCCGGAGAAAAAGAAAAAAATAGTGCTAAATAATGATGTCAACGATCTTATATCCAACGTGGAGGAAGAAGAGGATGATGATGTTCAGGAGGATGAATACACAACACCCGCCTTTCAACGCAATCAAATAAAGAATGACCGGGGTGATCATATTGGTGGCGAGAAAGAAAATGAAACTCGTTTATCGCAGAACTTAGAAGTTAAGCCGAGAAAGGTTGAATTGGACTCAGACGCAAGTTCAAATAGTCCTTCATTTGAATTGGAACCGCTCATTGCAAATGAACCGGAATCCGAGCGAAATATGCCTCTCAACGAGGTTAAAGAAAGCCCTGACTTACTGGTAGAGCGCGTGAAGGAGGAAAAGCCGTTGACCACCGCTGATACGCTTGTAGAGCAATTTGGTCAATATGATCCAAAATTAGATTTATCAGGCTATCAACACCCTCATTTAGACTTGTTAAAAGATTATGGTTCGGGAAAGATCGTGGTGAATAATGAAGAACTGGAAGCAAATAAAGATAAAATTGTTGAAACACTTAGCAATTATAATATTGAAATCGACAAGATCAAGGCAACTATTGGTCCTACGGTTACCTTATATGAAATTATTCCTAAGCCAGGTGTGCGTATTTCAAAAATCAAGAATTTAGAAGATGATATCGCACTTAGTTTAGCAGCCCTTGGAATACGTATTATTGCACCGATGCCGGGTAAAGGGACTATTGGTATTGAAGTTCCAAATAAAAAGCCGGAGATGGTTGCTATGAAAGCAGTTATCGCTACCGAAAAGTTTCAGCATACTGAAATGGACTTACCGATTGCGTTAGGCAAAACTATTTCGAATGAAGTATATATAGCTGACCTAGCCAAAATGCCACACTTACTAGTTGCAGGGGCAACGGGCCAAGGTAAATCAGTGGGCATTAATGCCATTATTACTTCTTTACTATATAAAAAGCATCCGGCAGAATTGAAATTTGTGATGGTAGACCCGAAGAAGGTTGAACTATCGCTTTTTAAAACTATTGAGCGACATTTTTTAGCTAAACTTCCAGGAGAAGAGGAAGCCATCATAACCGATACGAAAAAAGTTATCAATACCCTCAATTCACTTTGCATTGAAATGGATCAACGTTACGATTTGTTGAAGAATGCGCAAGTGCGAAATCTGAGAGAATATAACAACAAATTTGTTAACAGAAGGCTTAATCCTGAAGAGGGACATCGCTTTATGCCTTTCATTGTTCTGATTGTCGATGAATTTGCAGATCTGATGATGACAGCCGGAAAGGAAGTGGAGACACCTATCGCGCGACTTGCGCAATTGGCACGGGCCGTGGGAATACATTTAGTAATTGCAACGCAACGCCCTTCCGTTAATATTATTACCGGTACTATTAAAGCAAACTTTCCGGCTCGTTTAGCTTTCCGAGTTCTTTCTAAGGTGGACTCACGCACGATTTTAGATACCGGAGGTGCGGATCAACTTATTGGACGAGGTGATATGTTGCTTGCGACAGGAAGTGATTTGATCCGGATACAATGTGCTTTTGTGGACACCCCCGAAGTAGAAGAGATTTCAGAATTCATCGGGGCACAAAGAGGCTATCCTTCAGCTTTTCTGTTGCCCGAGTACGTGGATGAAAATGGAGAGGGCAGTGGTTTAAGCGATATCGATTTGGTAAACGACCGCGATGCATTATTTGAAGAAGCTGCGCGATTAATTGTTTTGCATCAGCAGGGTTCTACGTCCTTGATTCAGCGAAAACTCAAATTAGGGTATAACCGTGCAGGGCGCATTATTGATCAACTTGAAGCAGCAGGCATTGTAGGTCCTTTTGAAGGTAGCAAGGCCAGGGAAGTGCTATACCCGGATGAATACTCATTGGAACAATTTTTGGAAAGTTTAGCTAAAAAGGATTGATGGAAATCGAATACGCAATTAAACGTTTTGCAGATAAAAACGTCTATCCCATATAACCTAGCTATTGAGCCCCTACCAATCGCTGGGGAAAACGGTGGCTACAGAAGTTTATAATATGAAGAAATTTTTTTCTGTGATTATTTTGCTTGCTTGCAGTTTAATGGCTTTAGGTCAAAATGATCCTGCAACAAAGAAGCTGCTAAACGACATAAGTAAAAAATACCAATCGTATAGAACGGCTAAAATTCAATTTAGCTTAAAGGCACTTAACCAACAAAAACAGACGACGGTAAATGAAAAAGGGGAGTTAACTATAGAACCTCGAACCAATAAATACCGTATCGTTCTTGACGATCAGGTAGTGATCTCGGATGGTAAACAGCAATGGCATGTACTGAAAGAAGAGCAGGAAGTTCAGATTAACGATGTAGAAGAAACACAATCGGGATCAATTACCCCGGCAAATATTTTTTCGTTCTATAATCAGGGATTTAAATATCCTGCCGCAAAAAGCGAGCAAGTAGCAGGCAAGGCCTTGTGGGTGATCGATTTGACCCCGACGGACAATAGCAAGTCTTATTTCAAAGTGCGATTACGGTTAAACAAATCAGTAAATCAGATTTACGATGTTACAGTTTTTGATAAAAGTGGAAGCCTTTATAGCTACACCATCCAAAATTTCATACCCAATGTTAAAGTTAGCCCCAAAACTTTTATATTTGACAAAGCAGATTATCCGGGGATGGACGTTGTAGATTTGCGATAAGTTCTGCGATCGGGTCAATGATTTTTATACATAGAAAAAGTGTTACCGTTTACGCAACATAGTTTGGATAAGTTAGAGGCTCTTTTTAAGGGGATGGGCTATAAAGTTCGCTATGAAAAAGGAAACTTTAAGACAGGTTCCTGCCTTTTACAGAATAGTAAGATAATAGTTGTTAATCGCTTTTCGAATGTAGAGGTAAAGATAAATTCGTTAATTGAGCTTTTGCGTGAACTGGAACCCGATATATCCCAACTGGATGATAAACAAAAACAACTATTATTTAATATTAAACAAACTAAATTAACACTTTGACGATTAAGTTTTTAGGTACTGGAACATCACAGGGCGTGCCTGTAATTGCATGCAATTGTAACGTCTGTACCTCTTCTGATTATCGTGATAAACGTCTTCGTTCTTCTATTTTGCTCACGGAGAAAGGCAAAAACATTGTGATCGATACCGGCCCTGATTTTCGTTTTCAAATGCTCCGTGCGAAAGTAAATCATTTAGAAGCCGTACTTTACACGCATGCACATAAAGATCATATAGCAGGTTTGGACGATATCCGTGCCTTTAACTATTTTCAGGGGACAGCGATTGATGTTTTTGGCGATTATTTGGTTCAAGAAGCACTTAAACGGGAATTCTATTATATCTTCGCTGAGCACAAATATCCAGGTATACCTAAGATTAATTTAAGAGATGTAACCGATCAATCCTTTTTCGTGGGAAATATAGGTGTTCAACCTATTGATATTATGCATTTTAAACTACCGATAAAAGGTTATCGCTTTGGTGATTTCACTTACCTTACCGATGTGAAATCCGTTTCGGAAAGTTCCGTGAACAAAATAAAAGGTACGAAAACTTTAGTAGTAAACGCGTTGCAACGAGAGGCGCATATTTCTCATTTTACTTTAGAAGAAGCTATAAACTTTGCGAGCAGAATAGGGGCTGACCACACCTATTTGACCCATATCAGCCATCGTTTGGGCTTGCATGAGGAAGTTTCCAAAGAATTGCCTCCAGGAATCCACCTTGCTTATGATGGATTAGAAATTTCTTTGGATAATTGATCTTTTTGGTACTTCATTTTCATTAAAGCACAATCCCAGAGCTTAATGCGAAATTGTAAGGATCTTTTTACCGCTTGTATCGCATCTTGCCAAACAGAGGGGTCGTCACCGCACAGGGTGCTCGTCATCTGGAGTGCAAGATTGCCATGATGATCTCCATCTACTTCAATATGTCTTTCCAAATAGTATTTAAAAATGGAAATACTTTCCGGAAATTCGCTGTCCAAATCTTTTATGATGGAAATAAACATATCAGGAATCAAGTCTTCTCTACTAAAGGTAAATACAGCTGATTGAATTGCGGGGGTTGCATGGCTTATTATATCGAAAGTATCGCTAACAAAATCTACTGCCGCCTCCGGTGCATCTGCTATACGTAGAGCAATTTGCATTGAATTACCTTCTTTAAGCGCCTGCGTCAATTTGGTTATTGAAGTCGTGTCAGCTCCACACTGCTCCATTGCTTCCAAATATATTTCGTAATGGCTCTTTCGATTTCCCAGATGGTCAATATCAGATTCTTCACCGGTGACAATTTCGTTGATTAAATAACGTGTGTTTGCGTCGCCTATAGGATACCAAGGTATTTGAACGCAAGTTAAACTTCTTTGTAACGCTTTTAACAAGGACATAAAATCCCACACGGCAAAAATGTGATGTTCCATAAAAACTTTCAGATCATCAATACTTGTAATACTCCTATAAAGCGGGTGGTAAATGATTTCCTCCTTCTGTTGAGCGATCGCTTCTTCTAATTGTTGTATATAAGCTAACTGCATGGCCCGTAATTTTCTGCAAACATAGCTATGTGCGATGTAATTAACATAACACAGATGTCAAAAAAGCAAGTAGGAGCTACTATGAAAACCATTTCCCCGGATTTATGTAATGTCAATGTAATAGGTGTAGATCGAATCAGCTATAAGTAAAATTTGTGATGGCGGCGTTTGTTATTGTCGAAAAAAGTCGATTAATTTGATATACTTTGTATTAACTTTAAAGGAGGAAAAATAATGAGTTTACAACTAGGAGATGTTGCACCAAACTTTGATGCGGTCACAACAGAAGGAAATATTAATTTTTATGATTACGTTGGAGACAGTTGGGTAGTACTTTACTCTCACCCATCTGATTATACACCGGTATGCACAACTGAATTGGGAAAAACAGCATCCCTGAAGCATGAGTTTGACAAGCGTAACGTGAAAGTCTTGGCACTTAGTGTGGACAGCGTCGAGGATCACCATGGATGGGTAAAAGATATTAATGAAACCCAGCATGTGGAGGTAAACTTTCCGATTATTGCTGACAAAGACAGGAAAATAGCAGAAGCTTATGGAATGATTCATCCCAATGCATCTGCCACTGCGACTGTGCGTTCGGTTTATATCATCGATCCAAATAAAAAAGTACGGCTTACGATTACCTATCCTGCGTCTACAGGCAGAAATTTCCAGGAAATTTTGCGAGTGATTGATTCATTACAACTTACCGAGAATTATAGTGTTGCAACACCTGCTGATTGGAAGGATGGAGAGGATGTTATTGTAGTTCCGGCTATAAAAACAGAGGATATTCCATCAAAATTTCCGAAAGGCTATAAGGAGATCAAACCTTATTTGCGCACAACTCCACAGCCGAATAAGTAAGAGTAATCAGCTAATAACTTAATGAGCTATTAGCTGAACTTTTAACAAATCAGTGAGTAACGATGATATCAATGAAACAACTTATCATATACCGTTCAATTTTTTTGCTTGATCATTGAAAAATTGAAAATTTTATAGTAGGTTTGGTATAGTTTAAATAAATCTGTTCGGGTTCTCACCATTGCCGGTAGTAATGTGGACTATTTTTTTAAGCAAAATTACTGAGAATTAACCCTGTGTTTCCTAAATTATGATACATCAGTATTTCTATATAGGGCCACAACAATCGTACAACAACAAATTTTTTATTAATGAAAACCGGAAAAGTAAAATGGTTCAACGCGCAAAAGGGATTTGGATTTATTATTCAAGAAGACGGGACCGACATTTTTGTTCACTTTAAAGACGTAAAGGGCGGAATAGATGCAATCAAAGATAATGATCGAGTGGAGTTTGAGGTAGCCGACGGAAGAAAAGGCCAGCAGGCTGTAAATGTGAAGAAGATCTAGTGTGTATAACTTCTGTTTAAGCTTGTATTAAGAAATTCTAACAGCCCGTTATTACGGGCTGTTCTATATTATGTTACCCTTTTATTAATAATTCGTAAAACCGTAACCTTCAATTTCTGATCGTCAGTGCTGTTCGTAAACTTCCGGGTTGACTATATGTAATAAAGGTCGTCCCTGGAACGCGGCGATAACGTTTTTAGCCGCAATACTGGCCATCCCATTTCGCGCTTCTACGGTATTTGATCCTATATGAGGGAAAACAGCTACATTAGGCATATTGAGAAGCGGGTTGTCTGCTTGCATCGGCTCAGGATTGGTTACATCTAGTCCGGCTCCCCATATTATACCTTGCTGCAAGGCTTGGATGAGATCGGGTTCATTGTGTACGCCACCCCGCGAAGGATTTATAAAAATGGCAGACGGCTTCATTTTATGGAAAACGTCTCTATTAAACTTATTTTTCGTCTCCGGTGTTAGAGAAGAGAAAGCAACTAAAACGTCACTTTGACTTACTAAGTCGTCGAAGGATACACGGTTTGCACCCAGGTTTCTTTCGGCTTCTTCATTGTGCGAACGGTTGTGGTAAATAATAGGCATATTAAAAGCCGCCTTTGCTTTTTTTGCTAGTTCGCAACCAATATTACCTAAGCCAAATATGCCTAACGTTTTACCCTGAAGGGAAAAACCAAGATCATCTATTGGTTGGCTAAACCCCCATTCTCCTTTAATAATTTTTTTATGAAGGTACAGTGCTTTCCGCGATACAGCAAGCATTAAAAGAAAAGCGGTGTCAGCGGTGGCTTCGCTTAATACATCCGGCGTATTGCCGACAGGAATACCCCATTTGGTGGCCGCCTTAATATCAACGCGGTCATAGCCAACAGAATGGAGTGAGATGATTTTCAAATGCTTGCATGCTGCAATAAATTCACTATTGAGCGGCCCCCAACCGGCAGTCAGCAACGCGTTGTGTTTACTGCAGCGATCAATCAGCTCTTGTGTACTAAGTTCTCTTCTGTCAACGTGTTGTTCATAAGTTATGCCAGCCTCATTTAAAAGATCTAGGCCGATTTGCGGGATCATGCGGTCGATAAATACGGTCATACGTAATCGTTTTATTATAATAATTATACTAACGATAAATAGTTAATCCTGCTTTAGGTGGTTTCCTTGCATTAGGTATTCCTAATCGGAACGATGCTAATGGGCAAAACCAAAAAAAATACTAAAACAGATTATTGCGATAACAAGTAGTGTAATTCCTACATAAAGATAGTCTTTCTCTAACAAGAAAGCCACTAACGAAAATATTATACGCAGAATTGGTGTTAAAAACAAGAGTAATATTCCCAGCAGGATTACATCATCGCCTCTTCCATGTGCCACCCCAATAAGTGTTTGCTTAGATAATGTTATGATATCTATGTCTTTCTCTATAAAGGTACCGTAGTGAATTGTATCACGTTCATGATTGAACAGATAGATCAATCCACCCAAAGCGGCAACACCAAGTGCCGTCCAAACGCCGTATCGCAATAGATTTCCTATAACCAGCTGGATATCTCTATCTTTTACTTTCTCATTTTGCATTCGTGATTGAATTAGAGCTTCCTCTCATCATATTATATATTTCCGGCGGCGCCGTTATAAATCATGTTGAGTGCCAAAATAATGATGATAACGGCAAAAAACATTCTTAATTTTTTTGGGTTGGCCCTCAGTAGGACTTTAGCACCCGTCATAGCACCCAATAAAACACCTATTACCACCGGCATGCAAATATCCGGTTCGATATATCCTTTCTGCAAATAAATAACAGCACTGGCGGTAGCAGTGACTCCCATCATAAAGTTACTAGTGGTTGTTGACACCTTGAAAGGAATACGCATAATATTATCCATAGCGATTACTTTAAAGGCACCGGATCCTATTCCAAGTAATCCCGAAAGCATACCCGCCAAACCCATCATGCTAAAACCGCCTATTACGTTTTTGGTTCCATAGGAGATAATCCCGGAAGTGCTGGGATAACTTGAAGGTAACTTTAATGCTAAAGCCAAGGAGCTTGAGGATTTCACATTGTGTTCTTCCTTTTTACGCAAAGAATTTAACGCTGAAAATATAAGGGTACAACCAAATAGAATAGCGATTAAGCTGGTTGGTGCAATGGAGGCTAACAAGGCTCCTCCCACAGCGCCTGCCGTTGTCGCTATTTCTAGAAACATTCCTAAGCGCATATTCGTGATCCCTTCTCTTACATAAGCTGCAGCTGATCCCGAAGATGTGGCAATGACCGAGACAAGAGCAGCGCCAATAGCATAATGTATATCAACACCCAACACTACTGTCAACAGGGGGATAATTACCACGCCTCCACCAAGTCCAGTAAGCGATCCAATAAATCCAGCACAGCACGCCCCAAATAACAAGATGAGTGTAAAAGTTAAAACTGTCATTAATATGGTGTTTGGCTTCAAACTTAGCCAATTTGTGGGGATTATACAATTAGATAGCCTAGTGTGGACGTTATTTTTAAAGCTTTTAAAAAAAAAAATTCCGTTTTTTGCTTATATTAACTATAATGGACTTATGAAAATACTCCATACTGCCGATTGGCATTTAGGTAAGAGATTAGACAAGTATTCAAGGCTAGAGGAGCAGCGCGCTGTATTGGATGAGCTAATTGCCCTGGCAGACGAAGAGGAAATAGATGTTGTGTTAGTCGCCGGAGACTTATTTGACGCTTTTAACCCGGCCGTTGAAGCCGTGGAGCTTTTATATAGAAGTTTGAAAAGATTGGCAAAGAATGGTGAACGAGTTGTTATTGCCATCGCTGGTAATCATGATTCGCCCGATAGAATAGATGCCCCCGATGTATTGGCTCGTGAATGCGGGATTGTGTTCGTCGGTTATCCACAGGCCACAATCGCTGTAGGTGAATTGTGTGGTGGCTTTTGTATTACTAAGAGTGAACCTGGCTTCCTCGAGATAAAGGTTCCGAAATACGATTATCCGCTTCGTTTGCTGTTAATGCCTTACGCTAACGAATATCGATTGAGAACATTTTTGGGTGTGGATAATGAGGAGAAAGAATTGAGAAGTATTTTGGAAGCCCATTGGGAGCAGCTGGCAACAAAGTATTGCGACAAATTTGGCGTAAATATATTAATGGCACACCTCTTCGTTATGAAGAGGGGAGAAGTCCCCCCCGAAGAACCCATCGATGAAAAACCTATACTGCACATTGGTGGTGCACAGGCTGTCTATAGCGAAAATATACCGGAGAGTTTACAATATGTGGCATTAGGGCATTTACATCGATATCAGGAAATAGATAAAGCTCGCATGCCTATTGTGTATAGCAGTAGTTTATTAAGTTATAGCTTTGCTGAAGCGGGTCAACAGAAAAATGTAGTGTCGATAGAAGCTGAGCCAGCCAGATCAGTAGATTTCCGGCAATTGCCACTAACAGCAGGAAAACCACTATATAAAAAACGTTTCGAAAGTATATCAGAGGCTCTTGAATGGTTGCACCACTGCGGTCCTGCCTGGATTGAATTGACAATGGTAAGCGAAGATTTCATGAATGCAGAAGACCGAAAGCAACTTCTACAGGCCCATGACGGCATCGTTACTATCATTCCTGAAGTAAAAAACAAAGGAAATGTAGCTGATGAGACTAGAACAATCGATTTAAGTCAGTCAGTCGAAGAATTATTTATCCAGTATTTTAGCTTCAGGAACAAACAGCAACCAAATGAGGACTTGTTAAAACTATTTACAGAAGTAAGAGCAGAGCAGATAGACGAATGATTCCAATTTCATTAACTATAAAGGGACTTTTTTCCTATCAAAAGGAGCAAACGATTAATTTCGCTCGACTAATTGAGGGACAATTATTCGGCATTTTCGGTTCCGTAGGCTCAGGCAAATCATCGGTTTTGGAGGCGATTGCTTTTGCTTTGTATGGAGAAACCGAACGACTGAGCACCCGGGACGATAGAAACTATAACATGATGAACTTGAAATCGGATGAGTTGCTCATTGATTTTGTGTTCAGCAACTTCGACGAAAAGCAGTATCGATTTATCGTTAAAGGGAAACGCCATGGCAAGAAATTTGAGAAAGTAAATACTTTCGATCGGTCTGCTTATAAGTTTGAAAATGGTATGTGGCAACCTTTGGAGGTAACAACTGCGACACCTTTATTGGGACTTAGTTACGAGAACTTTAGACGTACCATTATTATTCCACAAGGCAAATTTCAAGAGTTCTTACAGCTGACAGATAAAGCCCGAACGGAGATGCTCAAAGATATTTTTCAGCTGGACAAATATGATTTTTTTCAACAGACCGCCTCTTTAGAGCGAAAGAACAACGAAGTGACCCAACGTCTAAAAGGACGTTTATCTGTTTTTGAAGGAATAAATGAAACTTATGTTGGTCTCGCTTTGCAAAAATTGCAAAGCTTGGCAGCAGAAGTCTCGACAATGAAGGCCGAGCTTCAACAGAGAGAAAGCGACCTAAAAGAGCAGGAGATATTGAAACGATTATTTGAGGACTTAAAAACTGCTGAAAACTCCTATAAGCAGTTGCATCTTAAGTCATCGGAATATCAGCAGTTGAAACAGCAATTGAGTGATTATGAATACTGCGAACGTTATTTTAAGGTAAATATACAACGAGCGGAAGAGCTGGCAACAGGAATAGAAAAGCGAAAAGAAAGCTTGAAAGAATATCAGTATAAGCTCAAAAACTGCGAAACATTACTGATGGAGCAACAGCAAGAACTTGCCAATATCACGTTGAAATATCAATCACTTGAGCTCCTTAATCAAAAGCGTAACGATTATCGGACTGCTTTGCAAATATTGCAGTTAAAAGAAGATATCGATCACTTAAGTGGACGAATTATCAAGGGGAAAGAATTTGTCCATAAAGCGCAGCAGGAGAAGATATATCGAGAAAAAATAGCCTTAGCGCTTCGAGAAAAACTAAAAAAGAAACGGAATGAAAAGCTGGATTTGAACACCTTATCGCAGATAAAAAATTGGTTTACTTCCCGCGAGCATTTAGAAAAAAACAAAAAAACAAGCCAATTAGCACTTGATGATATAACTGCAACTTTAAAGCAACTTGAAAGTACCATCGACGACTTACTTGTTGGGGTAACTACTCCGATCCAAAATCATAAAGAATCATTAGACGCACGCATAAAGACCATTGATTTTGAGCTCGATAAGCTTTCAAATGAAATTGCGCATGCCCGGATGCAAGTTAAATTAGGTGATTTTGTCGCGGCCTTGCAGCGAGGTGAAGCTTGTCCGCTTTGTGGAGCATTGGAGCACCCTCAAGTTATGGTCTTAGAGGATGTGGAAAATCAGCTCCAACAATTAAATGCTAAATCTGTACATCTCAAGGACGAACGGAATCTCGTGCAGGGGCTTATACGCCAGCTTGAAATATTAGATGGAAAAAAAGCCACCATTCTTAAGAGTCGGGACGAACTCCTTTTTAGGGCCGAATCAGACGAACAGGCATTACAAGTGCATTTACAATCCTTTATTTGGGAATCTACTTGCGGTAGAGACGATGCCCGCACTATTGATCGGTTACTTGAAGAACACAAAACCGCAGAAAAAGAGTTGGAACGACTGGAACTGGAGATTAATGAAAATGATGCCATTTTGAAAAAAGCAGAAATAGATAGAGATCAATATGAAATCGGAATACAAAAAATAGTAGCAGAAGAACGAGTAAAGGTTGGGGCCTTAAATATGCTCACGAAACAACTTCACAACTTATCTGAAGACGAAGTTTATCAATATGATAAAAACTATCTGGAAAACAGTATTTTAGATATAGATAGTGAAAGTAAAACTATTGTCAATCAATACGAGCAACTTCAAGCTTTGGTACAGGAGGAGCAACAGCTAAAAGTATCGTTGGAAGCAAGATTTCAGGCAGTCAATGAAAACTTAGCTGCCGAGCAGGAACGTCTGGACTTTATTACTGATCAGTTACGAGGTTCTTTAAGTAAATCGAAGTATGGCAGTTTGCATGAAGTTAAAAATATATTAAATCTAGCAATTGCTGTAGAAGAGGTCCGAAGCAGTGTAGACTTATTCTTCCAGCAATTATATAATGCGAAAGAACAATATACCAAGTTAGCTACGGAGGCTAGCGATAAAGTTTACGATGAGGAGCTGTTTCTAAGGTCATTAAGCACTTATGAAGTGCTCAGGGATCGATTCAATCAAGAACAAGAGAAATATGCTGCTGCCAAAGCAGATTACGATAGGCTTCTAAAGCAACTAGAAGAAAAACAACAACTAGAAGACGATTTGGCGCGTTTACGGCATCGAGCAGATAACCTGACTATTCTTAAAAGCCTATTTAAAGGAAGTGGCTTTGTTAGTTATATATCCACGGTTTACTTACAACAATTATGTGAGGCAGCGAACAAGCGTTTTTATAAGCTTACACAACAGCAATTGCGACTGGAGGTAACCGATAAAAATGAATTTCAGGTAAGAGATTATTTAAATGATGGTAAAACCAGATTAGCCAAGACCTTGTCCGGCGGCCAAACTTTTCAGGCTTCATTATCGCTAGCCTTAGCTCTTGCGGAATCTGTACAACAACAAAATCGATCCAAGCAGAATTTTTTCTTTTTAGATGAAGGCTTTGGTTCTTTAGATCGGGAATCATTGGCAGTGGCGTTTGATACGTTGAAAACATTACGAAACGAAAATAGAATTGTGGGGGTTATTTCTCACGTAGAGGAGTTACAGCAGGAAATAGATGTTTATCTAAAGGTTAAAAATGATCCTTTTACGGGCACTCAAATAAGTGGAAGTTGGGAAATTAAATAAAAAGGATCACACCGAAGCATGATCCTTTGGAGCGAAAAACGAGGTTCGAACTCGCGACCTCAACCTTGGCAAGGTTGCGCTCTACCAACTGAGCTATTTTCGCATGGGGAAACAAATATAAGATAGATAAATATTCTTTGCAAGCGGTAAGTGAAAAAATTGGCCTTTTTACAGCATTCACTGATACAGGCCTTTATTTCTTCAGGCCTTCTGAGGATATACTATTTGGAAGGAAATAGGTGAACAATTTAAAAAACAATGCCAAGAAATCCCATATAAAGCGGTTATTATCTTGTGCACTTTCGCCGCAATCTATCGATGCCGAACGTTGTAACAGGTGTTGTAGTGTTGTTGATTGATGATTAATACCAAAAAATGTGTCAGTTTTAGAAGGTAATACTCGAAATATAAATGACCCCAGATTTCCATAAGAAAAGATTTTCGCTTTATTTTAAGAGGGCTCCCATAAATAGATTCATAATCCTGTTGTATGGCATTGGCTAACCATTCCGTTCTCTCTCTTACATTACTATCCAAAAAACGCCATAGGTTGATATTGTTTGTAATATGAATAAGTCCAGGCTCATAACCTACGCGTATGGTAAATGAGTGATAATGAAGTATTCGTTCTACCATCGTTTTATGGCGCGAGGTTTGGATAGGAGAGATATTCGGGAAGGATGATACGGACTTTCGGTGTTTTCATTACTTATTTAAATTAGAAGAAGAAAATGCACTTCTTTTTGGAAAGCTTGTGGTAAGTCCTTCGGTTTTCTCTTTCGTAGCTTTTATAGGTAACATAAAATAAAAAATTGAACCTTTCCCAGGTTCACTTTCTAGTCCGAATTTACCCTTATGATGAGAAATAATTTGTGCGCAAATAAACAGACCCATTCCTAAACCTTGGTGTTTATGCTTCTCATCACTCACTCTATAGTATTTATGAAATATATATGGTTGCTTCTCTCTGGGAATACCTTGTCCACGGTCTTTCACACATACCTTTAGCCATTTCTTATCGATAATCTCGGTATAAACAAGGACTTCGGTACTAGTAGGCGAGTATTTAAGCGCATTTGTTAAATAATTAGTCAGCACCTGTTCTAGTCTTTCCTGATCACCTTCCAGCCATACTTTTGTATTACAATTGACGTTAATCTGCCTATCAGGGTAACTATGTCTGACATTTTCTATCGTTTGCCTTAGAAAATCCCGACAATTAAACACAGCAAAATTATACTCCATTTTTCCCGCTTGTAATCTGGAAGAGTCCAGAAGGTCTTTTGCAAGACGGTTCAATTTATTGATTTGGTTCAGGCCCTTAGATAATAGCTGTATGGTTTGTTCGATGTTTTGACTGTTAGCGTTACGTAATGCCAATTGTAGGTAGGCATTTATAGAAGTAATTGGCGTACTAAGTTCATGTCCCGCAATACTGATAAATTCTTCTTTGGCGGCTTCGGTCATTTTTGTTTTCTGAAGCTCCTCCTTTAAGAATCTGTTATCATGGTACAATCCTGCAATATATTCTTGTCTGTCTTGAATGGATTTAATTTTAAAAATCAAGAAATCCGTACTGTAATCCCCAAAGAGACAATCCAGCCATAATCCAGTATACGTTTCGAACTCAATTTTCTGTTCGATTGATGACGGAGTAATCAACAGAACGGGAGTGTCTTTTGCATTCGGGTTATTATTCATTACTCTTAAGACTTCTTGCGCGTCGCTACCCTCAAAAACGTCCGCTCTTAGTATTAAGAGTTTATATTTATATGTGAAGATATGTTGCAGTGTTTCATCCGTCGACATAGCAGCCTGGGCAGGCAGGTTATTTGCTTCCAAAATTCTCATTAAAGAATTCTTGGCTTCAGCTAAACTATCAAAAACCAGTATCATACAATCTAATTTACAACGTTAGGTGGTTTGATCTGACTTACTAATATCAATAAATCCTATTTACTAATAAAAAAAATTACACGAAATTGCGTTTTCTGAGGACGGAATTCTTATTTACGCCACTTTATCTTTAGATTACTGCGCATAACTCTCTAACGAACAATATCCTTGAACTACTAAAACTTTTATATTTTATACGAAACATCTAAGTCTTTCTTTTGTTCTTAGATACACAAATTAAGCAATATTATGGCAAAGTATTCAAAAAAGGCAAGTGAGAAGGTTGAAGAAACTATGCATGAAATGAAAGAAGGTAAACTGAAGAGCGGAAGCGGAAAGAAAGTCACTTCAAAAAAACAGGCTGTAGCCATTGGCTTATCGGAAGCGAGAAAAGAAGGCGCTAAAGTGCCAAAAAAAAATAAGTAAGTTTCACAACATCACTATTTAGTAGAATCCTTATTTTTTTTCAGCATGATGGTTTTTTCTCTTGCTTGCAATAGATGGTTTGTGAGTAATTGATTTAAAACCTTGCCGTTGTCAGCATCGGCTTGGCTTACAATTGCAGTCGCTTCGAAGTACTCATTATCAATATGACCGTTAATGTCTAGTTGGATTTTACCATTTTGCAATAAACGTCGAGTGTATTGCATATTTGATATAGCGGGTTGTTTTTTTTGATATGTCATAACTTTCTTCAAAAACCTGTCTTATGGAAACAACAATTCCCAACTAATTGTTGTAATTTATTAACATTATGTTTGTGATTGATCATAGGCAATTAGTTGATCAGCACATATTGTTTATGACAAAAGCCGCTGTCATCTCACGACGGCAGCGGCACAAACACACATGAAAATATTTTTATTTCCCTACGCGGTTTTTCTCTGAGCTATCTAAATTTCTTTCAGATATTTTCAGCTTTTGATTCCCAAAGTTAAATGTAAAAGTCAACCGGGCTACGCGACTTTCCCATGTGTTGAAAACACGGACATTCAAATTTGAGTAGTCTGTTTTGACTGTGTTTGGTCGTGTATTAAATATATCGGTAACTGCAAATTTTACCTGCGCTTTTTTATTCCAGAATGATTTGTTAACACCGAGATCTAATCCCCATGACGTGCCGATCTGGTAAATGCTCCACCGTAGAGGAGAGCGATACTGCAGGGTAGCTTCGAAACGTAAACTCTGCGTTACATTGAATGTATGATTGCTGTTCGCTTGTACGGCGAATTGGCCGAAATCTATAGGCGCGGCAGGAATATCTGCCTTATAACCGAGATGCATGGCATTAATATTTGTGTTACTACTCCAGACTTTACCAAGTTCTAAAGGAATATTCAAATTTGCAAAATATACATTTTCGCTTGCGATATTCTCATTCGTTACATACACTATATTAGTTTCATCATCTTGGTACATCATTTCTCCAACCATATCTTTGGTTTTCTGGTATCCTGCTGTTAACGTATATTTCTTTAGAAGTGTATAGCTTAATTCGTAAGAATTTGTATATGACGGGTTCAGAAATGGATTTCCTTGTTGATAGCTGTAAGGGTCAACATAGAACAAAAACGGATTGAGGTTTCCATAATTTGGCCGATTTATTCTTCGACTGTAGGACAGGCCTATACTATGCTTATCAGATAGTTGTTGATTTAAGCTGATGTTTGGAAAGAGACTTAGATAATTCCGTTTATTTCTCACATTCATCGTTATCGAATTACCGTCAGAATAAGTATGTTCGGCACGTAAACCAGCTTTAATCTCGGTTTTGTTAATGGTTTGATTGTAGATCGCATAAGCAGCGCTAACCCGTTCTTTATATATAAAATGATTCGAGCGATTTTCGTTATTTTGCCAGTCACCATTTATCTGATTGTAAAAGCCCATGTTGTTGTCACTTTTCACGCTGCTGTATTTCATTCCCAGTTCGATTTTACTTTTAGAATTTAACGGATGAGTGTAATCAATCTTCGCTGTCTGTATATTGATGATTGAAGGCATATCGTTTAAGATGAATTCCGGGCTTCGTAAGTTCTCACCGTTCGATCTATAAAAATAATTGTCATAGTAGTTGGATGTTTTATCGCTGAATCTAGAAACATCTACTTCAGCAACAAGTTTACGTCCATTGGTATCGATATTAAACGTGTTATTAACGTTAAAGGACAGATTATTATACTTGTTTCGACCGCGATTTAGCGTTGTAAGTGTAGAATCCAGAGGGGCATTTAAATCTGAAATCCGGTTGTTACTGGTGGAATGATCATTTCCTTGCAAGAAAAAGCCGGAGAATAAACCGCTTAATGTATTCCGTTCCGATGTTTTATAATCAATACCACCCCTTATACTGCTGCTCGCGCGTTCATTTTGGAAATCAGCAAATTGATCGAATACTTTTGCCGACGCGCTTTGCCCAACAATTCTATATAACTCCAGTGTGTTATTAAAATTGCTGTTAACGTAGCTATAATTTCCGAAAAGATTGACCTTACCTGTTTTGTGATTAATTTGCAATGAATTATTCGACTTATGGGTACGGCCGTATCCTCCGCTCAAACTCAATGTTCCATTGGTACCCTCCATATTATTTTTCTTCAATTTGATGTTAATAATCCCGGCAGTACCTGCTGCATCATATTTCGCGGAAGGATTGGTGTTTAATTCAATGGATTGCACGTTATTGCCGTCCATCGATTTTAACATATTAGCTAATTGTTCAGCAGATAGATAGGTTTGTTTCCCATCTATCATAACTGTTACGCCTTGACGTCCCATGAGGCTTATATTCCCATCTTTGTCAACACTTACGCCAGGTGATCGTTCTAATATATCCATTGCACTGTTACCTGCTGCTAGTGCAGTATTAGCGACATTTACAACCAAGGCGCCATCCTTACGTTCGATGGAAGGGGTACTAGCCGTAACAGTTACCTCTTTTAGTGCATTTGTCTCCGGCATTAGAACAAAAGAAGCTGCTTGTATCGTTTTTTGTCCGGATCTTATGGCAATAGGTAAATAAGTCTTGCGGAAGCCGATCATAGATGCAGATAATATATACTTCCCTTCGTCTACCGCAGGTATCTGATAGTTACCTTTCTGGTCACTGAATACTGAGCGTATATAAGATGAATCTGCGGCCCTGAGCAAAATGATTGTCGCTAAGTCAACAGGTGCACCTGTTTGGTCCTTCACGGTTCCTTGAATATTTGCTTTCTCTTGTGCCAGCACGCAGATAATGAAAGAATAGAAAAAAAATAGGGTTAGTACAGAGATTCTCAATAAAGGCATTGGTTTATAATGTTTTTTGTGTGTGTTTGGAGTATTCATGGCTAAATTTCTTTTTGCCAAAAGTATTTATCATATACATGTTCTTGAAGATGAATTAGGTAAATGCATTCAAAATCTCGGTAAACGACCTGTTTTATTGGGTAAATTTTCGATTGTGCTAGAGGATTAGTTGTTGCAGACTAAAAGGACGATTTAGCTTTTGACAAAGGATTGTTTTATTCTTTTGATGTTCCATTGATCAGTAAGGTTTAATTTTTATACGTATTTAGTGTGTTTACTGACTTATAGACGCTGAAAATGCCAAAACGTTGCAAGTAATTACATATTTTCGAAAATAAAATAAGCCTTAAGCAAATGAACCCCTGATAGTATGGCTTTGTGCGCCGCTAAAT
Organism: Olivibacter sp. SA151; assembly: GCF_054130995.1. Lineage (NCBI taxonomy): Bacteria > Pseudomonadati > Bacteroidota > Sphingobacteriia > Sphingobacteriales > Sphingobacteriaceae > Olivibacter > Olivibacter sp. SA151. Next base: position 3,005,936 of record NZ_CP096391.1, read on the forward strand.
ATGCATCGTGAGAAAAGCAAGGGATATATTATAAAGGGAGTTAGAAGTGGATTCGAACCACTCTGGGATCTCTTGCGGAGCTCCGCCTAACCGCTCGGCCATCCGACACGTTCTGATTTGGATCAAAAGTACTGATATCGACGGGCTTTACTTATACAATCCGATCGCAGTAAACGTGCAGTTGATGTGTAGTTAAGAACCCGTTCTTTTGTTTTCTCCTTTTTAGGTGCAATAAATATTCCGCATGATTTGTCAGTCCGTAAATATGCATTAACAAAAAGCCCGGCTCTGCAGCCGGGCTTTTTGTTAATGTTGTTCAATCCATTTCCTAGCATTGACGAACGCTTCTATCCATGGAGAAATTTCGTCATTCCTATCACTTGGATAATGAGCCCAATGCCACTTAAATAATGAACGCTCGATATGAGGCATCATTACAAGATGTCTACCCGACTTATCACATAACATGGCGGTATTGTAATCAGAGCCATTTGGATTAGCAGGATACGTCTCATAATGGTATTTCGCCACGATATGATATTGGTCTTCGCTATATGGAAGTTGAAATTTACCTTCACCATGTGAAATCCATACCCCCAAAGTCGACCCGGCCAGACTTGAAAGCATTACCGAATTATTTTCCTGTATTGTCAGCGCTGTAAATCCGCTCTCGTGTTTATGGCTGTCATTATGTAACATTTTGGGTTTAGATTCATGGTCGGGATTAATAAGGCCAAGCTCAATAAAGAGTTGGCATCCATTACAAATACCAACAGACAGCGTATCCGGACGTTTAAAGAAGTTTTCGAGTGCAACTCGGGCTTTTTCGTTATACATAAACGCTCCCGCCCAGCCCTTTGCCGATCCCAAAACATCTGAATTGGAGAAGCCTCCGACAGCACCAATAAATTGGATGTCTTCCAAATTTTCCCGCCCGGAAATTAAGTCGGTCATATGAACATCTTTCACATCAAAACCAGCTAGATACATGGCGTTAGCCAATTCTCTTTCCGAGTTACTTCCCTTTTCACGAATCACTGCAGCTTTTGGTCTAGGTTTGGTATTATCAATTTGTGGTTTTTTACCATCAAAATGCTTGGGAAACGAATATTTCAGTATATGATTTTTATAGTTTTTGAAACGCTCGGCAGCCTTTTGCTCACCACTTTGTTTTTGATCAAGCAGATAAGAAGTTCTAAACCAGACATCTCGCAGTTCATCTATGTCAAAGGACCATTTCGAACTGTTGTTTGTTAATTCAAAGACCGCTTGATCGCTTACCTGACCGATCTTATGGAAGGTCACCCCTTTATTGTTCAACTCGAGTTCAATAGACTCATCCGCTTGAAAAACTACACCCACATTCTCTGCAAACAGAAGTTTGATACTATCTTGTTCTTCTAAAGCGGATAAATCAATTTGAGCTCCAAGGTGACGATCGGCAAAGCACATCTCCAACAGCGTGGTGATCAAGCCGCCACTTCCAATGTCATGCCCTGCATATATCTTTCCGGATTTTATAAGTTCCTGTACGGCATTGAATCCTTCTTTAAATGCTTTAGGATCAATTATGTCAGGTGTATCGTTACCGATGCAGTTTAAAATTTGAGCGAAGGATGATCCGCCCAATTTAGGTTTATCTCCGGAAAGGTTTATATAATAAATTGCCCCTTTATTTTTTTGCAATACAGGTTCTACGACGGCAGTGATGTCAACGCAATGCGCAGCTGCAGATATGATAACTGTTCCAGGTGCTATTACTTCGCCATTCGAGTATTTTTGCTTCATAGAAAGCGAATCCTTTCCTGTTGGTATGTTGATACCTAAATCAATGGCAAAATCAGAGCATGCTTTGACAGCTTCATACAAACGAGCATCTTCACCATCATTTTTACATGGCCACATCCAGTTTGCGGACAACGAAACACTTTGTAGCCCATCTTTTAGCGGTGCCCAAATTATATTGGATAATGATTCAGCTACCGCATTACGACTGCCTGCCGCTGCATTGATTAGCGCAGATAGGGGAGCATGGCCCACCGATGTGGCTACACCATCTTTTCCTTGGTAGTCAAGGGCCATGACGCCGCAGTTGTTTAAAGGTAATTGAAGAGGACCCGCACATTGCTGTTTAGCCACTCGTCCACCCACACATCTGTCTACTTTGTTTGTTAACCAATCTTTGCAGGCCACTGCTTCGAGTTGTAATAACTGATGAAGGTATTGGTCCAAATGAGTCTCGCTGTAGGAAAGATCCCGATATACCCTTTTTACGGTTTTATCTTCCATAATTGTTTTTGGCGAACTACCGAACATATCGTTTAAAGCTAAATCCATCGGTTTGGATCCATTGCTTGAAGAAGCGATGGTAAAACGGTGATCGCCTGTGACCTGGCCTACTGTATAGATTGGTGAACGTTCGCGATCGGCAATTTTCTTTAGCATTTGCAGATGTTCTTCAGCAATCACCAAGCCCATACGTTCCTGCGATTCGTTGCCGATAATTTCCTTTGCAGACAAAGTAGGATCGCCCACAGGAAGTTGATCTAGATCAATATGTCCTCCCGTACTTTCAATTAACTCGGAAAGACAATTTAAGTGACCACCGGCACCGTGATCATGTATAGAAACAATGGTGTTATGATCGCTCTCAACTAAGCCACGAATTGCGTTTGCAGCTCTCTTTTGCATTTCCGGGTTGGATCGTTGAATAGCATTTAATTCAATACCGGAGCCAAAAGCCCCTGTATCAGCTGAAGAAACTGCTGCACCGCCCATTCCGATACGATAGTTTTCGCCACCTAGTACAACAATTTTATCACCTGGGCTAGGCTGCATTTTTTTTGATTGTTCTTCTTTACCATATCCAACTCCCCCAGCCAGCATAATTACTTTATCGAAACCTAGCTTACGAGCATCCTCCTCATGTTCAAAAGTAAGAACAGAACCCGCGATAAGGGGTTGGCCGAATTTATTTCCGAAATCAGATGCGCCATTGGATGCTTTTATTAAGATATCCATTGGCGTTTGATAAAGCCAATCCCGCTCTTCCATGGCTTTTTCCCAAGGTCTATTCTCCTCCAAACGCGAGAACGCAGTCATATATACAGCAGTTCCGGCCAACGGCAAAGAACCCTGTCCTCCTGCGAGACGGTCTCTTATTTCGCCTCCAGAGCCTGTTGCTGCTCCGTTGAAAGGTTCAACGGTTGTGGGGAAGTTATGAGTCTCCGCTTTAAGGGAAATGACTGAGTTGAACTCTTTGATAGCGTAATAGTCAGGTTGATCAGCTCGTAGGGGGGCGAATTGTTGTAATTTAGGCCCCTTTATAAAAGCCACGTTATCCTTATAAGCAGAAACGATATCATTTGGGTTCTTCTCAGAGGTTTTTCTGATCAACTTAAATAAAGAAGTCGGTTGTTCTACGCCGTCAATTATAAAAGTACCATTAAATATTTTATGTCGACAGTGTTCCGAGTTAACTTGAGAAAAACCGAACACTTCAGAATCCGTAAGTTTTCTGCCGAGTTTTTTAGCCAACGCATTAAGGTAGTCAACCTCCTCATCACTTAAAGAAAGGCCCTCCTTTTGATTATAGGCTGCTATATCTTCTACTTCTAATATAGGTTCGGGTTTTAAACGAACCGTGAAGATGTCTTGACTTAATCCATTATATTTTTGCAATAGCATGTGGTCAAAGTCAGTAAAATCAGGGCTAACCTCCGTAAATTCCTCTATTCGAAGAATATCGGAAATTCCCATATTTTGCGTTATCTCCACTGCATTCGTACTCCAAGGCGTTATCATGGTAGCTCGAGGGCCGATAAAAGAACCTTCCAGACTTTCGCCTATATGTAATTCAGCTCCACCAAAAAGCCATATTAGTTTAGCTGTTTCATTGGCTGTTATTGGCCGTTCTATTTGTAAAGCAAAAATGGTGTGGTGAGGGTTTTTGAAGAAGTAAATCATGATGTTTTATACGTGCCGCAAAATTAGGCAAAATTGCTTTTAAATGCAATGTAAGAAAGAGATAGTAAACCGTATCCCGCAAGTATTCTAGCCTGAAAAAGTTCTAATAGAAATAAAATCATCAAGTTAAAGGAAATTAAACATGAATTTGTCCGTTTTTCATTTTGTAAGTAAAATGTAAAATGATAAGAAATTCACTTTTACATCTACAGTCGCGGTTCCATGCAATATTGCTTTTAGTTATTCACCTGATTTTTTCGGGAAATAGAATATATTAGCCTTTTATTATTTGTGTATTTTGAAACTCATGATAACCGATACAATATATTTGGTTTCCACTATAGGTTTAGCCATTTTGCTACTGGCATCCATTATTGTATTATTGTTTTTGTGGAAAAACCAGGAGCAATTAAAGGAGGAAAATTTGAGGTTAAAGACGAAGTATGAAGAAATTGAAAAAAAATACACAGGCGTTCATGCAGAGCAGCTTCGGTATAAGCTGAATCCTCATCTATTCAGAAATGCTCTGAATGCGATCCAATCACATGCTTACCAAAGCTACTACGCCTTGGATAAGCTATCAGGCGTGTTAGATTATATTTTATATGATACCGACGGACGTTTAGTAACGATAAAGGAAGAGATAGCGTTTGCACGCAATTTTATTGAGATAAATCGATTAAAAACGAGTCCGTTGTTCGATATACGCATAAAGAATAGAATAGACGAGGGAGATTCCCGTTGCAACCAAGCTGTAATCGCACCGCTGACATTTATAAATCCTATAGAAAATGCTTTTAAACATGCCGATCTTCAAAGTGACAACGCCTTTATAAGCGTCAGCTTCTCTTTTGAAAATGATTCCTGGTTTGTACTGCAGGTAGCTAATAAAATCAATGATTTGCCGGCACCGTTAAATACGAAGGGAGGATTAGGAAATACGATCTATTTAGATCGGCTTTCTTCTGTTTACGGCGAAGGAGGGTATTCTTGTAAGGAATCGATAAATAATGGAATTTTTATTACCGAACTAAGAATAAAAATACTGTGAAGGAATTAAGGTGTATTTTATTGGATGATGAGCTGCCCGCACTTAGGTACTTGCGATCGATTTGCGAAGGGTTTAGTAATGTTGAAGTTGTCAAGGCATTTAATAACCCTTTGCGAATGCTAGAAGAGGTTGATCAGCTGGATTTTAATGTATGCGTCCTCGATATTGAAATGCCGCAAATGAAAGGAATAGAGTTGGCCGGTAAACTGAAAGGAAAAGCCATCATATTTACTACCGCTTATAAAGAATTTGCCGCTGAAGCCTATGAATTGGATGCTGTAGACTACATTATAAAACCTATTCAGTTTGATCGATTAAAAAAAGCTTTTGATAAATCATATAATTTCCTCCAACGGGAAGAGCTTCCCCAGTACGTCCAGTTGAACAGCAATAAAGGGAAAATACTATTACACTTTGCAATGATTGCATTTATTGTGGTCTCTGAAGTTGATAAAAGAGACAAGAGGGTGATCTACGACGACGGAAGGGAAATAATGTTAAAAAATATTTCATTTGAACAACTCGTTAAGCTTCTTCCAGGAGACGCTTTTGTGCGCATCAACCGACAGACAATTATTGCCACTCGGTGTGTACATGCCTTTACCCATAATCAGGTTACCCTATTAGTAGGATCCAAGTCTTTTGTCTTCTCCTTGAATGAACATTATCGTAAAGATTTTCTTGCGATGTTCGGCGCTTAACTTTATTACATTTTATTTCTCGTTGGTTACAGAATAGGCTGTCAGCACTTTCATAAAGGATACCTAAGTTCTAAATTCGCAAAAGTACTTTAAAAATTTTCATAATGAGGCGATATAAAGATTTCGTATTTTACGTGGTGAGTATTGGGGGCTTTTCTCTGTTCATCTACTTGCTGATCATTCAAGGTGCTAACTTAGAATTTGAAAAAAATGTAAAAGTGGAACAGACAGGAGTTTCAGGCTCAGCCTGGAGTCACTTTATCGATTCATTAAAATATAACTTTTCTTATCCGTTAGCCACTTTATTATTACAGATCATCGCCATTATACTGGTTGCTCGATGCTTTGGCTATATGTGTAGAAAAATTGGTCAGCCGAGCGTAATTGGTGAAATAATCGCCGGGATCGTATTAGGACCTTCATTGTTAGGCGCCTATTTTCCGGATTTTTCAGCGGTTCTTTTTCCCGCAAGCTCACTGGGGAATCTAGGTGTTATGAGCCAGATTGGTCTTATACTTTTTATGTTTGTTGTGGGGATGGAACTTGATTTAGGCATTTTAAGAAACAAAGCGCATGAAGCTGTAGTAGTGAGTCACGCCAGTATAATTTTTCCTTTCGCCCTCGGCGTTGCGTTGGCCTATTTCATTTATCTGGAAACAGCACCTGAGGGTGTCAATTTCATTTCTTATGCACTGTTTATTGGTATCTCCATGAGCATTACTGCTTTCCCCGTATTAGCTCGGATTGTGCAAGAGCGTGGACTTTCAAAAACCAAATTAGGTGCTATGGCCATTACATGTGCCGCAGCTGATGATATAACGGCCTGGTGTATACTCGCGGCTGTAATTGCTATTGTGAAGGCAGGTTCCCTTGCTAGCGCCCTTTACACTATTTTATCATCTGTAGCTTATGTAACACTCATGCTAAAATTTGTTAGACCTTTTTTAAAGAGAATAGGAGATCTTTATTCCACTAAAGAGAGTTTAAGCAAGCCAATCGTAGGTATCTTTTTCGTAATCTTACTGTTATCCTCTTGGAGCACAGAAGTGATCGGCATCCATGCCCTATTTGGAGCCTTTATGGCAGGCGTAATAATGCCCGCTAATATAAATTTCAGAAACATCTTTATTGAAAAGATAGAGGACTTAGCCCTTGTCCTCTTGCTACCTCTTTTTTTCGTTTTTACCGGTTTGCGTACGCAAATAGGACTGTTAAATGAACCCGAGCTATGGGGGTTGTGCCTTGTTTTCATTTTAGTAGCTGTAGTAGGGAAGTTTGCGGGAAGCACAATAGCCGCAAGATTTGTAGGGCAAAGTTGGAAAGGAAGCCTGACAATAGGTGCATTAATGAATACGCGTGGATTAATGGAGCTTGTAGCACTTAATATTGGATATGATCTTGGCGTGCTTTCTCCCGAAGTTTTTGCTATGTTGGTACTTATGGCCCTGGTTACTACCTTTATGACAGGCCCTTCTCTAGCATTTATTAACTATTTTTTTAAGGATAAGCAGGAGGAGAATTCACTTCCGGCATTACAGGTTGATAAATACAATATTCTGATCGCCTTTGGTAATCCACTAACAGGTCGTCTGCTCGTACGACTAGCCAATAGTCTAACTAGAAAAACAAAAGATACGGTAAGTGTTACAGCATTACATCTTTCCATTGCAAACGAATTGAATCAATTCAACGCATTCGAATATGAAAAAGAAAGCTTTGCGCCAATAGAATCTGAGTCAAAGGAGTTAGGGCAGTCCGTTGTTTCACTGTTCAAGCCTTCAGATAATATCGATGATGATATTATAGAAACAGCCAACAAAGGCGAATTTGATCTACTCTTAGTTGGTGTTGGCAAATCTGTATTTGAAGGCACATTGTTAGGTCGGATATTGGGGCTCACCTCTACCGTTGTAAATCCCGAAAGGTTATATGAGACGTTTAAAACGAAAGGTAACTTTTTTTCTTTTGGTGTATTCGACGAACGAACCAAGTATATATTGAAGCACTCGAAAATTCCTACAGGCATATTGATTGACAAACAATTAAGGGAAATAAAAGAAGTGATCGTGCCAATATTCTCCTTGAGTGATAGCTTCCTATTGATTTATATTCAGAAACTTATACAGAATGGCGGCGTCAAGATTTATATCATGGACATTGCAGGTGTCATTAAACAGAATATTGAGTTTAAAGAAGCTATCAGAGCGATTGATGTGGTAGCATCAAATCACCTGTCAGTAATAGACGAAAGAACGATGAATAAGGCATTATTGGGCCAGAAAGATTTGCTGCTCGTTAGTCTGGATAGCTGGAAGAAGGCAGTTGAATCAAGAAGTGTCTGGTTGGCTGAAACTCCTTCTGTACTTATTCTAAAACCCTAGCTCGTAAATAAGCATTTGGTAACATAAATTTTAATTATGGAGACTTTAATATTCAAGACTGATATTCAAACGCCTCTTATTAAGAGCAAACTACTGAGCGCGTTAGAAAATATTAAAGGCCTAAATCATTGGAGGCTCGATATCGAATCCATTTATAAACTGTTAATAATAAACGGTATTGGCATAAATTATCTCGAAGTCATCAATGAATTAGGGAAGATTGGTATTCACGCTATTCGTATGTACGAAGAATAGCTGTTTTTAACCTGATAATCAAAAAATCCCGGATATAATACCGGGATTTTAAGGTTGGTTGGTGATATAAAAAATATTAGGCAGATGTTAAGTTGTTGTAAAACTCCATTTTCGTGACTTCTATAACATGTTTATCACAAGAGTAGGTAATAATAAAACTATGAAAATGATTGTCAACCGTACTTTCATTTCCATAAAATAATACATCCATATAACGTACATATTCATAGTCTGACGTCAGGCGCTTGTCTATCCAAGCGTTTTGAAAAGGTTTAACTTCCAGATTCTTTATATCTATTCCTTTCGGCAATCTTTCCGGGTGTTGTAGAAAAAACCTTTTAAGATGATCAGCAAAGTCATTGAGTGCGACAAAGTTTCCCATAATACTTTATTGTTATGGGTAAAACTAGGTATTAACAACAATAGCTGTATATACATAAAGTACACAGAAAAGCGTAAAAAAATGCGCAAAAGGTTATCACGACCTTTTGCGTTGACTTTCTACATTCGGGAGAAAACCTGTTATAATTCCTATTAGCGGCAAAAAGGCACATATTTTAAATACATAATTGATACTTGTATGATCGGCTAACCACCCCAATAAAGCCGATCCTACACCGCCCATCCCGAAGGCAAATCCGAAAAAAAGACCTGCAATCATACCAACTTTGTCAGGAACTAAGTCTGTAGCATAGACTAAAATTGCCGAAAAAGCCGATGATATAATTACCCCTATAAGTACGGCTAAAATACCTGTCCAGAATAAATTTGCAAAAGGTAGAAGCAGCGTAAAGGGAGCAGCCCCTAATATGGATATCCAGATAATATACTTTCTTCCAAAGCGATCTCCCAAGGGCCCCCCAATCATTGTACCAGCTGCTACAGATGCTAGAAAAGCAAATAAGTACAGTTGAGATTGTTGTACACTAAGATGAAATTTCTCAATTAGGTAGAACGTAAAATAACTGGTCATACTAGCCATGTAGAAATATTTAGAGAATATTAAGACAAGCAGGATCCCGAGCGCTGTGAGAATACGTTTCTTAGAAAAAACCGGTGTGCTTATTGTTGTTTTACCCGATTTGACGCTTTTTAGATACAGATGTTCTTTATACCATTTCCCGATTTGCAAAAGAACTATGATAGCCAAAATAGCCGCCAAGGCAAACCAAATAATATTAAGTTGTCCATAAGGAACTACTATTAAGGCAGCCAACAATGGACCAATGGCACTGCCGGCATTACCGCCCAGTTGAAAAATAGATTGCGCCAATCCTTTTTTTCCACCAGACGCTAAGTGTGCCACTCTGGAAGATTCAGGATGAAATACAGAAGATCCCATTCCAATTAAACTTACTGCTATTAGTATGGGAATGAATCCGTTAGCTGTTGATAATAATATCAAGCCAAACAGCGTAAACGCCATGCCGATTGCAAGCGAATAAGGACGTGGAGTTCGATCGGTGTAATAGCCTACAAAAGGTTGCAATAGCGAAGCGGTTAGCTGAAATGTAAAAGTTATCATTCCGATTTGTGTAAATGATAAATGGAAGTTGCTCTTTATTAATGGATAGATTGCAGGGATTACCGACTGGATCATATCATTTAATAAATGCGTGAAACTAATGGTAAAGAGGATTGAATAAACTGTTTTTCTTACGTCAGAATCGAGCGTGCTATTGGTAAGCGTTTTCATTTTTTTAGATTGGAGAATTAGAGATTTTTGATTATTGTGAAATGTGTCCGATTATTTTTGCTGCTGTGTTCCAAGCTTTTTTGGCATTGCCTGCAATTATATCTTTTAGAAGCTGCTCGTGGAGTTGCTGTGTATTCCTAAAAACAGAAGTATCCGAATATATACTATGGAACCAATTTTTTAAATGAATCGAAACCATTTTATATAAGTCCGTTAAAATCTCATTTTGTGACGCCTCTGCAATGGAAATATGAAAGTTAACGTCGGCGTCAATGCAGTTTTCCAGCGAATCAGCATCAGCAGCTTTTTTACGAGCATATAGATGAGTTTGTATCTGAATAATATCTCGTTCTGTTCGGTTAATTGCGGCTTTCTCCGCAATCTTCATTTCCAACAATTGCCTAACCTCATCCAGTTCTTTAAAGTCTGCCCGTTTAAATCGCTGTTCGATAGGCTCCTTATGAATATGATTATTTTCCACAAAAGTACCGATACCTTGTTGTACTCGCAATAAACCGGAATTAACTAAGATTTTAACGGCTTCCCTAATAGTAGAACGACCAACTCCAAAAGACTTCATTAACTCCGATTCGATCGGAAGCTTCTCATGTAATTTATAATTTCCGTTAAGAATTTGTTTTTGAAGTTTAGATGCCACTTCGTCGGCAAGTGATTTTCGCTGTATTACTGTTTTCATTATACTACTTTATTCATCATATCATCAGATGAATGTGCAAATGTAATAAATGATTTATAAAATCAAAGCCCATCGAGAGCTTGTTGTACATTATTCTTCTTAGTGTTGTGTTTTATATTGTTTACCTCATTTAATCCATCAACATGAAGGTGCCTTGCGATGAACTGCAAAAAATATTTTTTTTAGTGTTTAATGGAAAAGAAAGTGTTTTTTTGTAAAAAATAGAAGACTGATATGAACGTATATTGGATAGATCATTTTAAGTTAATCGCCTGACATCAAAAATGAGGTTGACTCGGGTATTACACTCAATTAGATTTGGCCTATATTATAGATCATAAGAATCATAGTAGCGATATATTATAATAACTAGACCATCATTTTTTTATAAACTTGTATATGGATTCCCCGCATATTAATCGTCAATTTGAAAATATACAATCTATTTTTTCAGGTGAGTTATATTACAATGACAGCCCTGAGCATCATGCCGTGCGACTCGCGTATTCTACCGATGCTTCTGTATACCAAGAGTTGCCCATAGCCGTAGCTGTTCCGAAGAACGAAAACGACTTAAGGGTGTTAATAGATTTTGCTAAACAAACGGGAATCACCTTGATACCGAGAACTGCTGGAACCTCATTAGCAGGGCAGGTTGTTGGGAAAGGTATTATTATCGATGTATCTAAGCACTTTAACAAGATTTTAGAAATAAATCAGGAAGAGCGTTGGGTAAGAGTACAGCCAGGCGTAATAAGAGATGATTTAAATGCGTTCTTAAAAGACTACGGCCTAATGTTTGGCCCGGAAACTTCCACTGCAAGCCGAGCCATGATCGGCGGGATGATTGGGAATAATTCGAGTGGTTTGCATTCAATCGTTTGGGGTGATACACGGAGTCATCTATTGGCGACGAAAGTCTTATTGGATGATGGTAGTTCTGCTATTTTTGAAGCACTCGATGAGCCAAGTCTTTTTAGTAAGCTAAAGCAAAACGATAGGGAAGGTGAAATATACAGAGCGGTTAATGCCCTGTTAAGTGACAAAGGAAACCAAGCGACCATTAAACAGGGCTATCCTAAACATTCAATTACAAGACGCAATACAGGATATGCTTTGGATCTATTGGCAAAGCCCAACGAAGTCTTTAACTTTTGTAAATTGATAGCTGGTTCCGAAGGTACTTTAGCACTGGTTACCGAAGCTAAATTAAACCTTATCCCGCTACCACCTCAGGAGGTAGGAATACTCTGTATACATTGCCATTCGCTTATTGAATCTTTGCATGCCAATATTACAGCCCTAGCACACCACCCTGAAGCGTCCGAACTAGTGGACAAATACATTCTTGATTTCACGAAAGATCATCCCACTTACCGGTATAATCGTTTCTTTATTGAAGGTGATCCGGCCGCTTTATTAATGGTCGAGTTCCGGGACCATGATGTAGAAGGTGTAGTCAATAAAGCAAATACATTAAAATCGGCTTTAGCGTCCAACAATATAGGCTATGCTTATCCGCTTATTACAGGTAGTCGCACCAATTTGGTTTGGGACGTTCGTAAAGCTGGATTAGGGCTGATCCGTAATTTACCTGGAGACACACAGCCTGTGAACCTAATTGAAGATTGTGCTGTTTCACCTGAAGATCTTCCTTCTTATATAGAAGAAGTTCAGGCTATATTAACCAAATACGATACAAAGGCTTCCTATTATGCACATGCGGGAGCCGGCGAGCTACACGTTGAACCTTTGATTAATCTAAAAACAGCCGACGGAAGGCATAAATTCAGAGCGATATTGGCCGAAACGGCTGTTTTGGTAAAAAAATACAATGGATCGCTAAGCGGAGAGCATGGCGATGGTCGTTTGCGGGGAGAATTTATAAAGACGGTGTTAGGAGAGGAGGTTTATCTGCTTTTAGAAAAAATCAAATCTATTTTCGACGCTTCTTCTATTTTTAATGCGAATAAAATTGTCCGCACACCGCCGATGGACAAATTTCTACGATACGAAACAGACACCTCTGCTATTCACATAAATACAATTTTTGACTATCAAAAACAAGAGAATATTCTTCGTTTAGCCGAAAAGTGTTCAGGTTCCGGAGACTGTAGAAAATCACATATAACAGGAGGCACGATGTGTCCCTCTTATATGGCAACTCGTGAGGAGAAAGATACAACAAGAGCACGTGCTAACATGCTTCGGCAGTTTTTAACCCATTCCACTAAAGAGAATCGCTTTGATCATGCAGAAATCAAAGAAGTGATGGATCTGTGTCTAAGTTGCAAGGCCTGTAAAACGGAATGTCCTTCTGCGGTTGATGTAACAAAAATGAAGGCAGAGTTTTTGCAACATTACTACGATGCGAATGGGACGCCCTTTAGAACATGGCTCATCGCAAATTTCACCAAGTCTCAAAAGATAGGGAGTTATGCGCCCCGTCTGTATAATGCTGTTATCAAGAACCGTGTTTTATCGTCATTAGTAAAAGGTGCCATTGGCTTCGCTCCGGAACGATCCTTGCCTGAAATTGGCAACACAACCCTTCGAAAGTGGATACAACGACAAAAGCCGCAAGATCTAGCTGTTGGGCAAACGGTATATCTCTTTTGCGATGAATTTACCGATTACAACGACACGGGGATCGGACAAACAGCTTTTAAACTGTTGAGTGCATTGGGGTACCAAGTAAAATTAATTAATCATAAAGAGAGTGGCCGCACATACCTGTCGAAAGGTCTACTACGAAAGGCAAAAAAAATAGCCAATCAAAATGTTTTGGCATTCAAAGACGTAGTTTCTGATAAAAGCCCATTGATAGGTATCGAACCTTCGGCGATTCTCACTTTTAGAGATGAATATTTAGATTTAGTTGATAAAGATCTGGTATCCGACGCGCAGCGGATAGCAAGACATGCTTTACTAATCGATGAGTTTATTGCACAGGAAATAGATCGTGGAAACATAAAAAAAGAGCAATTTAAAGCAATCGAAAAAAAAATCAAATTACATGGACATTGCTATCAGAAGGCATTTCACTTGGTTGCCCAAACAGAAAAAATATTGAAGTTTCCAACTGGACATGAAGTAGAGGTCATTCCCTCCGGTTGTTGTGGAATGGCAGGCTCTTTCGGCTACGAAAAGGAACACTACCATGTTTCGCAGCAAGTAGGCGAATTGGTCTTATTGCCTTCGATACGCTCGACAGATTCCAGTGAAATAATTGCCGCGCCGGGCACAAGTTGTCGACATCAAATAAAAGATGCAACCAGCCGTAAAGCATATCACCCTGTTGAGATACTCTGGGATGCATTGGTTAAATAGTCATGCATAAGCGAAGGTAGGTTAAAAATATATCCAAAAAAAAATTCACCCGATGGCAGGTAAATTTGCTTCAAGGATATAAAACGAATATTGGTGAATAAAGGACTGCGGTTAAAAAGGCGTAATTTACCTTGTTATACTACTGGTTATATAGTTTTGCCAATGCTCCTTTTCATCGCCATCTAATACGTCGACAAAAGATTTGGCAATCTCCATTTCGTGCGCGTTACTTAGGTCGAGGGCTTCGATGTTTGCTTCAACGATTTCAGTGCAAAAAGCAGGCCCAAAGCTGTACGCTTTAATGCGTTCTAATTCCTTATAACCAATTTCGGTTGCGTATAGGTATAAAATTTCTTCGGGAATCTCGAAGTCGCCATCAGCTTCATATCCAATATACTGAAAGCAACCGCTTTTCCAAACAAGGAAAAGTATTTCATGGTTCAAAGATTCTCCAAAAAACACGTATATCCTCTTCAGTAAGAGATCCGCAACATCACGATCAAACAGTTCGTGTAACACCGTATCTAACGTTTTAACATATTTAAGAAAGAGTGCGGAATTCAATGATTGCTGAAAATACTGGGTGATGACATCATAAATTTCGTCCTCGGTTTTGCCTTGCAAAATCTGTTTTGCCGCCAAATTTATTAGGTTATATTCTTCGTCTTTTTTTTTCCGATATCCTTTATGCTGCAAATCAAGCGTCTGGGGTAGTGTTATTTTAGCTTCTATATCTAGAAGTTGCATAGCAATATCCCAATCTTTTCTGTTTGTCGCTAAATGGCAATTATGACCGATATAACCACCTTTTTTCTTGTCTGGTTTTTTTTCACCAATGACAACATCTCCACTGTCGATTGCTAGTGGCGTCGAACTAAAGCCGCGAATATGAACGAATAAGGATTCTTCTTCAGGTAATGCGATTATCCCGAATCCTTTTTGATTATCAAACCATTTCACTGCACCGATGAACATGGCCTGGAGTTTTTGATTATGATTCAACGGCGATAAAAGTAAGCATTATTCGTTACAATACCAGTATTTTTTTTATTATTTATTGATTATCAAATTAATGTAAACAGAATCTTATGGAATATGGGTAGCTTTCACAAAAACCACCAATTACTCTCATAATTCCGGTCAATAACCTATAGCGTTTCTAGGCTTTCAAGGGCTCTATTTAAGAAGTCAGGATATCCGGAGATACATCTCAGTTATTCGTTTTGCGATATTATGCGATTTTGCATAATATTGCAAAATGAATAACACTTCAATAAATGGAATTAATCCCGCTAAAGCGCGTTCCGCAACACAATATATTTTTTTGATATGTGGATTGGGAATTTCCAGTTGGGCTCCTATGGTTCCCTATGCTAAGGAAAGACTAGGCCTTAATGATGCAGACCTAGGTTTACTGCTTCTTCTTCTGGGAGCCGGGGCCATTACAATGATGCCCTTGACGGGTGTTATGACAACGAGATATGGGAGTCGACCGGTTATTCTGTATTCAACCTTAATTATGGCCCTTAGCTTACCGATGCTGCTTTTGATGACGTCTCCTATCTTGATGGGAATCATGCTTTTTATATTTGGTGCTGCTGTCGGCACCATTGATGTAGCCATGAATGCGCACGGCGTACAGGTTCAAAATATCTTTACTAAACCGATCATGTCCTCGCTTCATGGACTATTCAGCGTGGGAGGGCTATTGGGATCTTTGGGGTTAGGCTTCTTTATTAGATTCGGTCTGGAGCCAATTGTAGCCGCTATTAGTATTTCACTTTTGTTGTTACTTATCGTTTGCAGCCAATACACCAATTTGCTTTCAGCAGATTCGGAGATAAAATTACGAAAATCCAATTCCTCGGAAGTTATTGACGGGCAGGGGGGCTTCTCTTGGATGAAAGGAAGTGTTCTATTTCTAGGTGCCATGTGCTTTATCGTTTTTCTATCAGAAGGAGCTATGTTGGATTGGAGTGCCGTTTATCTCCGGGAAATTAGGTATGTAGAACCTGAATTTGCAGGTAGCGGTTATGCTGCTTTTTCAATAGCAATGGCAATTATGCGTTTAGTTGGTGATCGAATTGTGGCGCGTGTAGACGGAAAGCGAGTCGTAGTAGGTGGAAGCTTATTGGCAGCGTTTGGATTGTCATTGGTCGTTTTCGTTCCCTGGATTTCAGGTACATTATTTGGATTTGTTCTTCTCGGATTGGGAGCTGCCAATATCGTTCCGGTATTTTTTACCGAAGGAGGACGAATAAATGGCCTTTCTCCAACCGTAACGATTCCGGCTATTACGACAATGGGATATGCCGGGCAATTAATAGGGCCGGCAATTCTCGGGTTCATCGCCTATAACTTTTCGCTTCCAATAGCATTCGCATGTATCGGCTTAATGCTTTTACTGGTAGCTTTGAGTTATAGCGTTCGTAGAAACGAGCGATCTAAACTGTTGAAAAACTATTCAGAATAATTTAAGGAGAAACCGTATGCTAGATGTAAAATGCATAATATTTGATTGCGATGGTGTCCTGGTAGATACCGAGTCCATTATGATTTCCGTTTTATTGGAAATGGCAGGGGAGCCGGCTGTGATAGATTTGGAAGAAGCACTCAAACTTTTTAGTGGCCGACAAATTTTGGAAACCATCAAGATATTGGAAGAGCGGCGGGGAAAAGCTTTTCCAGAGAATTTTGAGATTGAGTTCCGTAGAAAAGCGTATGAACGGTTCAAACAAGAGGTACGGCCGATAGCCGGTGTAAGCGAACTATTGTCAACTATAAAACTTCCCTACTGTGTCGCTTCAAGCGGACCCCGGGAGAAAATTGAATTGAATCTTCAGGTGACGGGCCTGATACGTTTCTTTGAACCTCATCGAATTTTTAGCTCTTACGAAATTGATAGCTGGAAGCCTGATCCAGGTATATTTTTATACGCTGCTAAATCAATGGGGTATAAGCCTTCTGAATGTGTGGTTATAGAAGACAGTTTAGCAGGTATAACGGCTGGCTTGGCTGGCGGTTTTCGTATTTATGCCTTTGCAAATGGTTATGATGAAAACGAATGGATCGACGAACGCGTACAGGTGTTCCGGAAAATGAGTGAATTGCCTGCACTATTGGGTATTTAAAAGTATTAATAGCAACCTGTAAATGGTAAAAGAGCAACGATTAGATCATATTTTGACGGTCCTAAAGGGCTCAGAAATGGTCACTTATGAATTATTGGCACAGAGTCTAAAAGTATCAGAAGATACGATAAGGAGAGATATTGACATCCTTCACAAAAATGGCCTCCTATCTAAAGTAAGAGGAGGAGCAATTTTGCGATCTAGGAATCCTTTAACTTTTCAGGATCGATCGTCTTACTTAAAGAAGGGTAAAGATGTCATCGCCCTCAAAGCACAACAATTTGTTAAGAACGGTCAAACGATATTTATGGATGGAGGAACTACGATTTGTGCAGTGGCCACACAGTTTCCGTTTAATGCACATTTTCGCGTGGTAACCAACAATCAGGCATTGGTACCCATATTGGCAAAGAATAAAGGGATAGAAATCGTTGTTTTAGGCGGGGTTTATAATCGTGATACAGAAACCAACGTCGGAACCAGAACTTGTCAGGAAGTCTCGATGTATGTTGCTGATGCCTATTTGATGGGAGCTTGTGCTGCAGATCCCAATCATGGAATAACTGCCCGCATACGAGAAGACGGAGATGTAAAGCAGAGTATGATGAATGCGGCGTTGAAAACTATTGTATTAAGTAATCACGAAAAACTGAACCATCATGATTTTTTTAAAGTTTGTGATCTTGCCTCTGTTGATGTACTTGTTACAGATCTTCCCAGCGAAGATAAAAGGCTGGATCTGTTTCGTAACAAGGAAACCCTCATTGTCTGAATAATATTATATTCTTACGTCGTTATTGTCGTTAAGCTTGTAATGAAACTTTTTGTCCACTCCGACAGGATTCATAAATCGCATCAATAATCTGTAAGTCCTTTAAGCCTTCCATTCCGTCTACAGGAACAATCGCTTTATGTCCGTCCAAAATAATACCGGCCATTTCATCCATTTGCACTGTTTGGTGCGTTTTGTGCGGTTGTGTTAATGGTCCGATATGTGTTTTACCTTCTATTGGACCGTACCCTGTTGAAGGCTGCAGCTCGGCAAAACCTTTTTCACCATTTAAAAAGAAACGATCCAAATTATTCATATTGTACGTTGATAAGCACGATGCAACTGCACCACTTGGAAATCCCATTTGAAATTGAATCGTTTCGTCTACACCATCTTTAAATTTCTGTGGATCAGTTTTTGTCTCTTGCGCGGTGACCCAAACAGGTTCTTCACCTACCATGTAACGGGCGCCATTTATAGCGTAAATCCCTATATCCATCAAAGAGCCACCACCCGCTAGGTCTTTGTCTAATCTCCATTGATTCGGATCACCTATCTTAAAGCCGGACAGGCCCTGAAAAAATAAAATTTTCCCAAATTCGCCTTCCTTTCTCATCCGAACAATCTCCAACGTCTTGGGCTCAAAATGCATGCGATAACCCACCAAGAGCTTAACATTAGCCTCGCGGCATGCGTTTACCATGTCTTGTCCTTCCTTTGCGTTAAGAGCCATCGGTTTCTCACATATGACGTGTTTCCCTGCTTTTGCTGCCCTTATCACATGGTCGTGATGAAGCGCATTAGGCGTAATAACATAAACTGCATCAATATCGGTATTTTCTTTTATGTTATCAAAATTTTCATAGTTGTAGCAGTTTTTATCAGGTATATCATATTTCTCTTGCCAAGCTTTTATTTTCGAAGGAGTGCCACTAATAACACCTACAAGTTTGGCTCGTCTGCAAGACTGCATTGCTTCACCGACACGTGTACCGTAACCACCCAAGCCCATAATAGCTACTCTTAGTGGACGATCGTCAAAAAAAGGAAATTTGCTCGATAAAAACGGTATACCAGCCGTTGAAATTGCTAATCTATGTATAAATTCCCGACGCGAATGCATATAAGTTTATTTAAAAATGATTTAACTTAACTAACTAACAAAATACTTAAAACAAATGTTTTACTCAATCTGTGGAAAATCAACAAACAATACACTCACGAATGGGAATAAATGCCCAAGCTTCCACATGTAGATTAATATAAGGTTATTTTTTTGTGAAAAATTGTAGTTTAAACATGTATTTTATCGCTATATTACATAGCTAATATACAAAAACAGGAAATTTCCTGTATTTTTTTGTGCTTTTTCCTCTAGTGGTTACGCTAATTGTCTCGTTTCTTTGTGTAGCAAAATAAAATTACTACCAACTAATGAGAAAAACTATGGACAAGCATTATGGCGAAATTATCGAAAGAACAATTAGACGTAACGGTTATAGTATCAGTGAACTAGCCAGACTGATGAAAGTAAACCGTAGATCCATTTATAACTGGTTTAATCAACCCAAGTTCAAACCGGAAATCATCTTCAAAATAGGTTGCGCTTTGAAGCACGACTTTTCAAATGAATTTCCCGAGCTGTTTTCATCAGAAGAGTTTCAGCATGCATTCAACAATAGTAAGCTGTTGAACACCGCTTTACTGAGTGAAGAGCGTGAGAAAATAAACTATTGGAAAGATAAATATATCAATCTACTAGAAGAATACAATCAGATTTTGGCGATAAGCAGTAATAAGATAAATACGCTATCCTATCCTTCTATGTAAGGTATACTATCCTATGAAAACACAAAAGACAAGGCTAACTTTTAGTTGGCCTTGTCTTTTGTGTGACTTAATGTAGTTAGGCTGGCAAACTGATTATCTCGAGAGCTTTATTTCCACTCTTCTGTTTTGCGACCTACCTTCTTCCGTTTCGTTAGTAGCCACCGGTTTGGTTGCTCCGAAGCCCTGCGCGGTTAAATTATCCGGACTTATACCTGCATTTACCAAATAAAGTTTGACGGCGTTGGCGCGATCAACCGATAGAGCCATGTTATGTTCAGCTGATCCTTCTAGGGAAGCATGCCCATTAATGGTGAACTTAACAGAGGGGTCTTTCTTCATTTCTCGTACGATTTGATCCAATACACTATAAGAAGCGGTTTTTAGCACCCCTGAATCGAACTCAAACAAAATATTTTTAAAGTTATAATTGGGTTTCTCAACGACCGGTTCTTCCTCCTTTTCTTCGACAGGCGCAGGCTCCGGTTCTTTCTCTTTTACCGGCTCTTCCTTTTTAACTGTTTCAACGACGGCATTTGGCTGCACAGCCATCTTCTTGGATTTACAAGCTTGCATACTCACAAAAACAGCAAGTAAAATAACAAATGGATAGGTTTTCTTAATATTCATCACGCATAAAATTTCTGTAAACATAAGGAATATCCAGAACATAGAAAAGATTCTCTATGTGAGTACCTCTAAAAAGGCTATCTTGAAGCTCTTTCATTAGGAACTAAAGTCAACTAAAACTTTAATGACAGCAGATGAAGTACTTGTGCAAGTTTTAAAAGCTTCATGAATGTGATCCGCTTCAAATTGATGTGTGATATATTTTTCCGGATCGACAGCCTTTTCTTTCACGTTTTTTATAACGTGCTCGAAATCTTGTATAGTGGCATTTCGACTGCTCATTAATGTAAGTTCGCGTTTATGAAAGGCAGGATGATTGAATATAATATCGCCTTTTTGAAGGCCAATCAATATATACTCGCCACCATGAGCAACATATTCAAATGCACGATTGATCGCATTTAAATTCCCGGTACAATCAAATACAGCTATTGGCATTTCTCCGTTCGTTATTGTACGCAGCGAATCCATGGAATCTTCTACAGTAGCTAAAATCGTGTAAGGTATGTTGAGCGCCTCTTTGCAAAACTGTAAACGATTGGGATTGATATCCATAGCAATAACTATTGCACCACGCACCTTTGCCATTTCCATGGTACCAAGACCAATTGGACCCGCGCCTATGACTAACACAAAATCGCCCGCTACGAAGTGAGCCCTAGCTACACCGTGTGCACCAATCGCAAGAGGCTCAATTAGAGCCAGTTGTTGTATGTTAAGCTGGTTTTCTTTAATAATCAGATGATTTGGTACACTTATATAACGGCGCATACCGCCATCAATATGCACGCCGATCACTTGCATTTGAGCGCAGCAATTTGTTTTTCCTTTTCTGCAGGCGATACATTTTCCGCAATGAAGATAAGGCATAACAGTAACCAAATCTCCTTTTTCTAAGTTTGAATCAGGGGTCGTCTCAAGTATTCTTCCCGCCAATTCATGTCCAAGGATTCTTGGATACTCGAAGTAAGGCTGAGTACCGTCAAAAGCATGTATGTCGGTGCCACATATGCCAACATTCTCTATCTGTATGATACTATGACCTGCCGATAGACGCGGAACCGTTGATTGAACTATCTCTAATTTACCAGGTTCTTGACATATAATTGTTTTCATTTCTCTTAAGTTTTTCGAATACAAATAAGACGCATTTTAACGATTTTTCATTTAAAACAATTAGCCTATTGTTACGGGATTTTAACTTTGTATATTCCATATTGTTCAAATAAAGAAAAATAGCCTTATTTTTATAGATTATCATATTGAATATTGTTGTTTTATGAGTTCTGGTATGAGAGCGCAGAACGGTTCATATTTTCGGCAATGAAAACTAATATAACAGTGGTTTAATGAAAGTTGAGCAAATTGTTTTACATTCAGGGCATTCGAGCTCTTTTCAGGTTCGTAAAGAGCTAAAAGCAAACATCAATAATCGATGGCATTGCCACGCCGAATTAGAACTCATACACTTTCATCAGGGAAGTGGCACTCAGTTCGTAGGAGATCATATTCAGCGATTTAAAGCTGGCGACATCGTGTTGGTCGGTTCAAATTTACCTCATTATTGGCGTTACGATGCAGAATACGACGAAAGTAATGAGCAACCTTATTCGACGGTTATACACTTCCATGAAAAATTTTTAGGCGCAGCATGGCTTAGTTTACCGGAGTTTCGCTTGTTTAAGCATTTGTTTGATTCGGCACAACGAGGAATTATGCTAAAAGGACACGAGCATCCAATTGTTGTTGATCTCATGGCAGCTATATATGAATTAGAGGGATTCAATCGGTTAATGTCTCTACTAACCTGTTTACATTATATAGCGAACATTAAGTCACCCTGTGTACTAGCCTCCGTTGGTTTTTCCTATAAACACAGTGAAAATGAAACAAATCGCCTGCATAGTATTTACAACTACACCCTTAAAAATTTTAGAAATAAAATCGAATTAGATCAGGTAGCCGCCATAGCTGATTTAGTACCCAGTTCTTTCTGCCGATATTTTAAAAATCGCACCGGGAAAACTTATACGCGGTTTTTACAGGAAGTCCGTATTGGTTATGCCTGTAAGCTTTTAGTAGAAAACAAAGGTACAATCAAGCAGATATGTTACGAAAGTGGATTTAGCAATTATACCTCATTTCACGAAATTTTTAAATCGGTAACAGGTAAAACCCCTAAAACGTATCTACAGCTACACGGAGTGGGATAAACCAATGTAATCTATAAGCATATGTTGGAATGCTAAAAAAATTAGTGTAATTTTGATTCTTTAATTCATTAGTAATAGCTTTTGATATGGATCCGACCAATGACGATAAAAATAAGCGGGACGATAGGGAAGGACAGTCGGTAGATTTGGACCGTTTGTTGGATGGTTTGCTGTTTGATACAAACATAGTAAGCTACTCCAAGCAAAAAAAAGAAGGGCTCAAAGACCTATTAAGTAAACCCCTTCAAGTTGAGAATTTTGATACGCAAATCCCTACGTATCTACGGACATTAATGGATGCTGCAAAGCATATTGATGAGAAGCTTGTTGATATTTACCGTACTTATGATCTTTCCAATCTTAAAATCAACTATAAAAAAGAGCTAAATCCACAGCAGTTAGCTGCAGTATGTACCCTAGATAAGCCCTTATTGGTTATTGCAGGAGCCGGTACAGGTAAGACGCGTGTTATTACTTATAAAGTAAGCTATCTAATTGAAAAGGGATTTGAACCAAACGAGATTTTGCTGCTCACTTTTACGAGGAAATCGGCTAATGAAATGCTTAACCGGGTACAAAAGTTGCTGCATGCAAAGTCTATTACGAACGTACTAGGTGGAACTTTTCACTCTTTTGCTAATTATGCATTGCGAAAGTACCATGCTTTAGTCGGCCTTCCACCAAACTTTACCATCATTGATGGCGAGGATGTGGTCGATATCATCAGCCTTCTAAAAACCGAATTAAACTTAACGCCAAAAAAAGGAAGTAAGCATTTTCCTAAATCAAGTACGATTCAGAGTATCTTCTCTAAAGCAAAGAATCATGAATTGGGTATTGAGAATGTTATTGCCGAATATTTTCCCGAATATGAGCGATTTGTAAAAGACTTTCAGCGAATTTATACTTTGCTCGCTGCATACAAGCAGCGGTCGAACTTAATGGATTACGATGACTTGATTGATATATTACGTGATAAACTAAAAACTAATACGCATTTCAGACAAGTGCTACAGGCGAAAGTAGCTTACATTTTAGTAGATGAGTATCAAGATACAAACAATATTCAACGCGAGATCGTGGAATTGTTATCACAAAAAGGAAACATAACGGTTGTCGGTGACGATGCACAAAGTATCTATTCATTCCGTGGAGCTAACTTCGAGAATATTCTTCGTTTCCCACAACATTTTGAAAATTGTGGGGTAGTAAAAATTGAGGAGAACTATCGGAGTACACAACGCATTTTGGATTTTACAAACAAGCTGATGGAAAGTGCTCGGATCGGTTTTAAAAAAGAATTATTTTCTCGATTACATAAGGGACGAAAGCCTCGCATAAATCGGTTAGTCGATACGACCGAAGAAGCGGCTTATATTGTGGACACCATCATGACACTGAAGGAAAATGATTTAGAATATTCTGATTTCGCTATATTAAGCAGAGCCTCATGGCAATCCAATTTTGTACAAGCAGAATTGATGAAGAGGAATATTCCATTCATTGTAGTAGGAGGAATAAAATTCGGTGAAAGAAGACATGTCAAGGACATGGTGTCCTTCCTAAAAATTATGATGAATCCGATGGACGCCGTGGCCTGGCATCGTATTCTAAAGTTGCTCGAAGGCATTGGCGACGTACGCGCAAAAGAAATTATTGTTAAAATACATGAGCAACACGGTCGAATTGAAACTAATTTGTTTGAAGGGAAAAAGCATGGAGAACATTTAAAAGAACTTTTAGATCTATTTAATCGAATGCAGCAATTAGGTTCTGCACCCGTCGATTTAATTCCTCCGATCTATGAATTTTATAAACCGCTATTAAAACAATTGGAAGACGATTTTGACGCCAGAGAAATTGATCTTGAGATATTTGCAGAGATTGCAGCTAAATACGAAGATTTAGAGAAATTTTTAGCTGATTTTACGTTAGAGCCTCCATCCAACCGATATCAGGATAAGACTATACCCTTTGATGAAAGTGACGAAAAACCTCTTACGATTTCAACGATACATTCTGCTAAAGGTTTGGAATGGCATACCGTTTTTGTTCCGTTTGCCCTTGATGGTATCTTGCCTTCGGTAAGATCAATGGCATCTTTAGAAGAAATAGAGGAGGAGCGACGTTTATTTTACGTCGCTTGTAGCAGAGCCAAGGAAAATTTGTTTATCACGATGCCAGCTTATGTTTCTTCTTGGGACGCTGTATTTACAAAACCGAGTCGATTCTTATACGGCATATCAGACAACACATACGATATCATTAACGAATGACGTATGTATTTCGGAAGATTTTGTTACTCGATTGAGAGACGGATTACTCTGTCGTAATCTGTCTTGTGAATACATTTATGTTGTGCCTAAATGATCCTTATGATACAGCTCTTGATTAAGATAAAAAGCCGTCAAGCTTAAATTGTTGTCTACACCTATTTTTTTCATGATAGATTTTCGTATTTCCTCGATCTTCCTTTTGGTGGTAAATAGCTGATAGGCTATTTCCCTGTTGGCATGACCGCTCATAATTAACTCCAATACGTCTCGCTCTTTTTGATTAAGCAATTCCATTTTGGATGAAAAAAGCGTTGATGAACCCAAGCTACCAAGTTTCTGAATAAACTGCAAGGATATACTGGGTGCTACATATTTGTTTCCCTTGATTATGTATTCGATAGCGAATAACAGCTCTTCTTCCGAAGCGTTATCCATAATTACACCGGCTATTTGTTGTTCGAGCGATTGCGTAACCAGGGATAAATCGCTAGACGACAAGATGGCAAGCATTCGGGACCTCAATGATAGGGATTCCATCTTTTTCAAATACCGAATATCGTCTTCATTATTCAGTTCAAACAAACAAACATCTGCCAGTTCGTCGTAAGACTCATCTCTCAACAACAATAAATTCTTCTCTTCCTTTAACATGGCTTGTAAGCCGGTTTTTAATAGCGGATTCTGAATTCTTAATTTGATATTCGCGTTCATAGCTTAAGTAATAAGGTAAATGTACTGTGTTATGATTTAACATGTTGATTTTTAAATTGTTTTTTATTTTTTTTTAACATGTTAGTTACGCTCTATTTTCAGCTTCGTAGAGCGTCATCACCTTATTACTTGCCAATTTTAATTGTTGTTTGTGTTGTGAAAGAAGAAAGCGCGCATCAGAAGGGAGTTCTTCCAATTTTTCTGCATAATCATAGGCTTCGTAAATTATATTTTCGCCTTCTATGCAACTTTTAAGAATTGCTCGTCTCTTGTCTTCGCTGAACAAAGCCTTCATATCCATCCAACTTCGAAAAAACTCGCCTTCAACGGTCGCCCTATCGTTTGCCTTTCCACCGGTTCGCTCGAGCTCATCCTTTAATTCGGTAAGGAATTGATAGCTTTGCGTTATAAAATTGTGAAATTCTGATTTTAAATCAGTATCATTATCATCTAATTCCTGAATAGCATTTTCGTATCCAGCTATTCGGTCATTATTAAGCTGTATTAGGTCATTCAACAGAGGTGTTTTCGCTTCGAGATTTTCCATATGTATATTCAAGCGAAATCCATGCCGTTACGTCTTTCTATCGAGTGACTCCAGGGATTTTGTTTAAGAGGCATATTGCCCGAATCGTACCAGTAATATGTAAAATTTAATACACTTTTAAAATGTTTAGAAACACATTTAACGAAAGCAAAACAGCTACCTTGAAATAAAAACATAAAGTAAGATAAGCAATAAATAATAGCCTTAATAAACCCCATTTGAATAAACCCCATTTGTCTTTATATAGAACAGGGATAAATGGCCGGGTTGAGATGAGCTATTCGTCTGCTCCTTTTTTTTTCGACTTATTGATTCCTTTTGCATCTCCTATAGAATGTGATTGATGAATATCTGATTCCTGTTTGGCCTTATCCGCCAGCTTTTCGTAAAATTTATGGAGCATATCTAGCTCTTCCTCTGTAAAATCTTCAACGTCCACCATACGGTTACTCGCTTTTTTATTCGCGGCAACAAGTTCATTTAACTTTAGCTGGATTGCCCTTGAGTCTTTGTTTTGTGACTTTTGAATCAAAAACACCATCAAAAACGTAACAATTGTAGTTCCTGTGTTAATTACAAGCTGCCAAGTGTCAGAATATTTAAAAATCGGCCCGGAGAGCCCCCAACCGATGACAATTCCAAAGGCTATTCCGAAGGCAGTAGAACTCCCTGTCCAGCCGGTTATTTTATCGGAGAATTTTTCAAAAAAATTATTAGTTGACATATAAATCTTTTTTATGATCTGTATACAGAACACCTTATTCTGTGGGATTCTTCTTAAGAACATAGAATAGGAATTGAAAGTTTTCGAATACAAACGAATTAAGTACTGCGATAACCAAGAAATAAAAAAATGGACTGCTATGGTCAACCTTAAAAGGTAAGCGCCGCGGCGAGAAAACAGGTTTTATGCAAATTATGGACCGACCGAAATGATTGGTATGGTTTTATGTGTTGTATAGAAAAGTGGATTAGTTATTATGTCAAGACGACGAAAACACTGGCATTTTTTATTTTAAAAGCCTTTAAACACCAGCAAATGAAATGGGTATATTAATTGTTTCATTATAATAAAAAGTTTTTATGATGTTCAAAGTGGCAATTGCGATAGGTTCGTTATTCTTTATACTAAGCTGTAACGAACAAGAACGAAACAAATACAGAAATAGACCTTTGAGCATGGAGGATTCTATTGCCAACAAAATGGAAGCTGACTCGGGAATTTTGGAGTCTGAAGATAAAGCCTTTGTGAATGCAGTTATAAGGTCTGGAATGGGAGAGATCGAAGCGGGTAAGTTGGCGAGCGAGAAGTCTAGGGATACAGCCATCCAAAGTTATGCTAAACTGTTGATTACACAACATCAACAATTGACTAAAGACATGAAGGATATTGTAGCAGAGAGACGAGTGCAAATCCCAGAAAGTTTAGATGACGCACACACAGACAAGCTTAATCGCCTAAGAAGTAAGTCGGGGAAAGAATTTGAAAGTGCTTTTTTACAACAAATGATCGAAGACCATACAACGTCGTTAACCTTATTTGACCAAGCTGGAGCGCATGCTAAGGATGTACATATACAATCATTTGCTAACAAAAACATACCCATTATAAGAAATCACCTTCAAATTGCGAAGAAACTAAGCAGCAAGCTTAATTAACTAGCTAAATATTCAAACCCATTAAAAAGACAATGATTATGGACACCATATCGAGAGAGCAATTTCTAGGGTTGGCAAATGTAAAAAGCGATCGCTGTATCACCATCTACATGCCAACCCACCGTTCCGGTTTTGAAGTGAACGAAAAACAAGACCGGTTATTATATAAGAATATATTGAAGAATGTGGAAAAGCAGGTTCTTGATTCAGGCGGAGACAAAGCAGACATACAACAATTGCTTAAGCCAAGCTATGAATTGTTAGATGATAAGGAATTTTGGTATAAACTGGATTATGGTTTGGCGCTATTCATCACAGCAGACTCTTTTTTGGTCAAAAAACTACCCATATCAATAAAAGAGGAAGTCTATGTTAATAACACCTTTTATCTCACACCTATTTTCCCGCTACTTAATAATGATATACATTTCTATGTACTAGCCATTAGTAAAAACGCAACGGCTTTTTATAAAGGGACTGCCTTTTCTATTGAAGAACTGAGCATTGAGGGTTTACCAAGAGGTATGGACGATGTCATCCATTTTGAAGAGAAAAGTGGCCAGAGGTTGTTCAGAGCAGGAGGGAGCCCAGCAACCGGCATAGGTAGTGCTC
The DNA here is from genome assembly GCF_054130995.1 of Olivibacter sp. SA151. Taxonomy (NCBI): domain Bacteria; kingdom Pseudomonadati; phylum Bacteroidota; class Sphingobacteriia; order Sphingobacteriales; family Sphingobacteriaceae; genus Olivibacter; species Olivibacter sp. SA151. The sequence goes on from NZ_CP096391.1 coordinate 3,034,391, forward strand.
ATGGGCATGACGCTGGACTCGCAGATGAAGAAGAATATGTGGCAGCTTATTTAAAAGAGGTCGATCAAACATTATGGAAGGAAAAATTGGGAAATGAGAAAGCGCCTTTACTATTAGCCGGGGTAGCATATATGGCAGCGAAATATAGACAGATCAGTCGGTATGGAAATATTGTACCTGAATATTTAGCCGGTAATTACGAGCGGGTAGACACCCACATCATTTTTGAAAAATCGAGAAATATGATGATCCCTTTTTTGAAGAAACCGGCCAGAAGCGCGTTAGCAAACTATTATAACAATCTTGGAGGAGGGACCAGCTGCGACGACTTTTCGAAAGTCATTACAGCCAGTTTTTTCGGACAAGTAGAAAACCTTTTTGTCAAAGAACGAAGTCATGCATGGGGAAAATTTGACAAGGATCGTAATCAAGTAACGCTCCATACCGAAAAAGAATATGGTGATGAGTGTCTTGTTAATCAAGCGATCATTCATACTATTCAGAACGGTGGAAATATATATGTGTTATCCGAAGAAGAAATGCCCGACGCAAAATTGCTCGTTGCAAGCCTCCGTTATTAAGGTTGTATTTCGCCTACGCGCATAATTTGCGTGACTAAATTGAATGTCACGATCGCAGTTAATGAAAACATGATATGTGCAAAAAATAAACCTAGGTAAAAATGAGCATTTATACCAAGAGAGATTAAGTGTTTCTTTAAGGTAATTCTAACGAGCAAAATACTCGCTAATCCATGGGCGGCTCCAAATAGAAGCGCCGTTATTACATCAAATCTTCCTACGTCAAGGCGCCATAACAGATAATAAACGCCAACGAAAAAGACCCCCAACAAATAACACACAATAAAGCCTATGTATAAACGATAGGACATTCCCGTGGGCCTCGTTTCCTCCTTACGCGTTTCAATTAGTAAATAACTAAATAATTCGGTTAGCGTAATTCCCCTTTGACTAACCGTAACGTATAGTTTTTGTACGAGTACCATCAGTATGGTTGCGCTCAATCCGGATAATATGAGTTTAATAAAAAGCATTTTATGAAATTTTATTTTGTCAAGCAATGATTATTCCTTTATGCTAAGCAAAGGGCTGTTTACCCCTGTTAGCACATTAGCAGTTGGTTGTCAAGAAGATATCTGCTTTTGCAAACAGGCCTATTTACTTTTTAGGACAGCTTGAAAACCAGACCGGTTTTGTATATCGATCTCATTATAAAATCGTCCTTATTTCTAATGCTCTGCTAATCTAACAACTACAGAGCTTTTTCTTTTTTACCTTACGTAAAACAAATTCTATTCTTTTTTTAGGTATATGTCTTGTTTCTTTATAAGAAACGAAGGTTAGAAAAATTTAATTATAAGTATTGATTGCTATCTCTTCGTCAAGCAGCATGGCGTCTGCCACGGTACAATGTTTTAATCAGTTGTACTACGTAAGCAAAATAAAGATACTGATTACAGGGAATTTCAATAGCATATTATCCAGAATAATTATGAAGAAGAGAATTGCATTTATAAGCGAACATGCCTCACCCCTTGCCGTGTTAGGCGGAATAGACAGTGGAGGACAGAATGTGTATGTTACGGAGCTCGCCAGACAGCTCGCCAAAGACGGCTATGCTATTGACATTTTTACACGAAGTGATTGCGATAGACTACCTCGAATAGTGCAACTGTTTCCGGATGTAAGAGTTATCCATGTCAATGCAGGGCCACAGCAAAGCATACCAAAAGAACAATTATTTGACTTCATGGAGGCCTTTAAGGACGACATGATCACCTTTATTGAATCAGAAGGAATAAATTATGCTTTAATACACGCCAACTTTTGGATGTCGGCATGGGTTGGTCTATCCCTAAAATTGAGATATCGTATTCCATTGGTTGTGACGTTCCACGCCCTGGGTAAAGTTCGGCGATTACATTTACAGGAAGATGATAAATTTCCTCAAGAACGAGTGACTATTGAAGAAAATATCGCGAGAGAAGCCGATTGCATTATTGCTGAATGTCCACAAGATAAACAAGATTTAATTAGCATGTACAACGCTAATGCGAAACGAATAGCCGTTGTCCCTTGTGGTTTTAATCCCACGGAATTTTATCCTATCGATAAAATGTACGCACGTATGCTTTTAGGACTTCAGAATGATGAAAAAATTATTTTACAATTAGGACGCATGGTTCCGAGAAAAGGAGTGGATAACGTAATCCATGCGCTAAAATACTTAAAAGGGGATTTTAAACTAAGACTTCTGGTTGTAGGAGGAGAAGGAAACGCTGAACAATTTATGGCCAGTGCTGAATTGAAGCGCCTTCAGAAAATCGTAGAAGAGGAAGGTGTTTCCTCATACGTCGAGTTTGTTGGACCAAAGAAGCGAGAAGAATTGAAATATTATTACAGTGCAGCAGATGTTTTTGTTTCCACTCCGTGGTACGAGCCCTTTGGAATTACACCTTTGGAAGCAATGGCCTGTGGGACACCTGTAATCGGTTCAAACGTAGGAGGCATTAAATATAGCGTTGTAGATGGAGTGACGGGCTATTTAGTACCGCCTAAAAAACCTGTTGAATTGGCAAACAAGATACAAAGGCTTTTGAAATCGGAGGGTGGTTTAATGGGATTACAGGGTATCGATAGAGTAAATCATCTTTTTACCTGGCGGAACGTCAGTAATGCGATTATGATGATATATGAGTCGCTTATTGATCCGGATTTTATTGTTTATAGAGATGAGTCGCAACTTATAGCACATGCGTTTGAAGAAGCGGCTTCCACATTTCAGTTCTCAGCCGCTCTACTTTCGCCTGCTATCCTGGAAGCTGGCAGTGTTATCTGCAAAGGCTTTTCAAAGGGCAAGAAGATGCTAATATGTGGCAACGGAGGAAGTGCGGCAGAGAGCCAACATTTCGCTGCAGAGCTTGTAGGTCGTTTCGACATTGAGCGAAGGCCAGCTCTTCCAGCCATCGCACTTACTGCCGATACGTCTACGTTAACGGCATGGGCAAACGATTTTTGTTTCGAAGAAGTATTCGCGAGACAAGTCGAGGCCCTTGGTAATAAGGGCGATATCTTGTTTACAATTAGCACAAGCGGTAACTCAGAAAACATATTGCACGCAATAAAAAAGGCTAAGGAACTGGGAATGATCTGTATTAATTTACTGGGGAAGAAAGGAGGAGAAGCCTATCGTTTCGGAGATGTTAATATCATTGTCCCTTCCGATAGTACACAACGCATTCAGGAAATACAATTACATGTTATCCATTCGATCTGCACGTTGATTGAACAACGTATGTTTTCGTCGGAGGGATTGGTCCGCGAGACCGGTGAATTAAGGGCAACTACTAAGCGATTAATGAAAAACCGGGATGAACGCTTAGGATACGCGGTTTTAAACACCAACGCATATTATCTGACAAAACAACATCATGCAAGTTAATAGAAAGGCAGTGTTCTTAGATAAAGACGGAACGATCATACCAGACATTCCTTATAACGTCGACCCAAATAGAATTACCTTTGAAAAAGGGGTTGTCCGAGGTTTAAAGGAATTAGCAGCTAACGGTTTTGTCTTTATCATCATAACGAATCAGTCCGGGGTCGCAAAAGGTTATTTCACGGAAGATGAGATTTTTGAGGTAAAAAAAGCATTGGCCCGACTGTTTATTGAAGAAGGATTACCACCTTTTGAAGGGTTTTATTTCTGTCCTCATCATCCTGACGGTATTGTCTCTCGTTTTTCCTATGCATGCAACTGTAGAAAACCCCGGCCCGGATTGCTTGAGCGGGCTGCCGAAGACCATCACATTTCACTAAGTCAATCTTGGATGATAGGTGATATCTTGAATGATGTTGAAGCAGGAAATCGTGCAGGATGTAAAACCATACTTATAGATAACGGCAATGAGACAGAGTGGATGGTTGATGGTTATTATAGGAGACCATACTATGTTGCATCTGATTTTTTAGAAGCTGCTAATAGAATTATAACTCATTTAAGTACAGTAGATCATGAGCCAAAGATTAATAGATTTAGTCCATCAGTTTAAAGAAAAGAAAGTACTCGTTATTGGCGATTTTATTTTAGACGTTTTCATAAACGGAACGACTAGCAGGATCTCTCCTGAAGCTCCGGTTCCTGTAGTGGATGTGCAAAAAAAGATGCTATGCTTGGGTGGGGCCGGAAATGTAGCTGCAAATCTTCAGGCGCTAGGAGCTACGACGCTCCTTTGCAGTGTCATTGGAGAAGACCTTTATGAATCGTCTGTAAAGCCTTTATTAAAGCAGCATAAAATTCAAGAACAATATCTGGTGCATGATAATAAAAGAAGAACGGAAGTGAAAACACGTATTCTTGCAGATCAACATACGATTGTTCGTTTTGATGAAGGTGATCACTGTTCCCTGAGCGAATCTTCAGAATCGCTTCTGATTGACCTCTTAGCGGATGCATATCAAGCTTGCGATGCTGTAATAATTGCCGATTATGAAAAGGGCGTAATCAGTGCACGCGTAATCGCTGCATTGATTCAGCTACAGACGCGTTACCCAAGGTTCATAGCGATCGATTCCAAGCGATTGTTTTCTTTTAGCGCATTGAGGCCGACTGTGGTGAAGCCAAATTATAAACAGGCCCTTAATTTACTTAATATAGAAACTATGCCTGATAGGATTGCGCAGGTAGACCAAATTTCCAAGCAACTCATCGAAAAAACGAGGGCTAAATATGTTGCTCTTACCTTGGATTCGGATGGTGCTGTTTGGATCGAAAGAGGGCAAAAATCCTTACATCTACCGGCCGATCCCGTTTATAATCCAAATGTCTGTGGGGCAGGAGACACCTACCTGGCTACAGCAACTTTGGCACTTGTTTCCAATGCTGAGAAGATAGAAGCCGCCCAAATTGCGGCCATCGCTTCACATTGTGTAATTGAAAAGTCGGGAACCTCCGTTTGTCATGCAATAGATATTGTTGATAAAATAGTGAATAAGACAAAAATTTTAACTTCTACGTCGTTATTGACTAGCCTTACAGATCAACTTAAGGCAAGGAATAAGCGAATTATTTTCACGAATGGCTGCTTTGACATCATGCATTGCGGGCACACACACTACCTACAGGAAGCAAGAAAAATGGGCGATGTACTAATTGTTGGTGTAAATTCCGATGAAAGCGTGCGCCGTTTAAAAGGAAAAAGCAGACCGATTAATATACTGAGAGATCGAATGCATGTTTTAGCAGCATTCTCATCAATTGATTATATCATAAGTTTTGGTAATGAAAATGATGAAGATAACCCGGCAAATTTAATACGGGCATTGAAACCCGATATAGTGGTGAAGGGCGAGGACTATAGAAACAAACAAATGCCCGAATTGCAAGCTATAAATGAAGTTGGTGCAAAATTGGTGCTCTTACCTTTTACACATGGAAAGTCAACTACCAACATAATTAGACGTATCCAGGAAAATTCATCTCCAAACCAAGTCACCAAAATGAAAGCTTAAATGACTACATGGCATGGCTGTAAGAATATACTCGTGATTCGAGCAGATAATACAGGAGACGTGCTCATGTCGTCTCCCGCAATCCGAGCGCTTAAAGATAGCTTTAATTGTAGGATTACTTTGTTAACATCAACAGATACATCAAAAGTCGTTTCACTGTTGCCTATGGTTGATGAAACCATTGCAGTCGATTTGCCCTGGGTTAAGTTAAAAGCCAATCATGCAACTCATATAGTGGAAAAACTAGTTTCACAATTGAAAGTGGCATCGTTTGATGCTTGCGTGATTTTTACCGTTTACAGTCAAAGTCCGTTACCCGCAGCAATGTTAGCATGGATGGCGGGAATTCCGAGACGTCTAGCATATTGTCGAGAAAATCCTTATGAGCTTTTAAATGATTGGATTCCTGAGAAGGAACCCTACGAACTTATTAAACCTCAGGTCGAACGTGATCTCGACTTAGTTGAGCGTGTTGGGGCTGTAGCAAAGGAGAAAAAAATAACAGTAGCGATTAAGGAAAATGCCATTTCAAGCGTAAGAATCAAACTCGAAGCTTTGGGAATAAATCTATCGAAACCTTTCATTGTACTACATCCAGGTGTGAGTGAAGAAAAAAGGCAGTTTCCCGAAGAAAAATGGGAAGAGCTCGCTAAAGAAATGTTAAAGCTATTAGATACGCAGATTGTGTTTTCCGGCTCGGATAGTGAAAGTTCAATAACAAACCGCTTGAAAGATCGTGTGAAAGATAACTCTTTTTCAACCGGAGGCCTTTTCCGTATAGATGAGTTTGCAGCACTTCTCCAAATGTCCAAACTTGTCATATCTGTCAATACAGCTACCGTCCATTTAGCGACGGCCGTTGAGACTCCTCTAGTTGTACTTTATGCTCAAACAAATCCACAACACCATCCTTGGATGGGTAATGCACGCGTGCTTGAATATAGTATTGATGAACAGATCAAAAGCAAAAATGAAGTTATTCGCTATGTTGATCGAAAATATTACGCTGACTACTTGCCTTTACCATCGGTGAATGATATCATGCAAGCGGTATTGTCCATGTGGTGATTTTATATATTACACAACACTGTATTGTTGAAATGTTGAAGCACCTTTTCGACATTTGGCTTTCTTTGACAATCTATTATTTGCTGCCTTGTAGGAGTTAGGGGGCCCCACCGATGAGGTTCACCATCCATACTAACGACCACTGCAGGCACCTGCAGTGCATAGGCTATATGGGCTACCCCTGTGCAGTTGGATAATAATCCCCTCGCTTGTTTAAGTAAAAGGGCGATCTCATCTAAATCTGTTTGACCGACAAGAAATAATGGCGGGCGGTTCATATGCGCTGATAGTTCGTTAGCAATCGTTTCTTCCTCTTTTGTCCCCGTAATAGCGACATCATAACCCGCTTCTAAACAACGGTTGGCTATTTGCGCAAAGTACTTTGGATTCCATCTACGAGATTCGCCACGCGACCCGGGATGTATACAAACGAAATTCCCCGGCGTTAAATGGAATTTTTCGCAGATATGACGATCGTCTTTTAGAAGCGGAAATTCGAGTTGTTTACCTGCATCAGGTATGCCGAGATGATGCATCAAGTATAAGTGCCGTTCAATCTCATGCAAGTGTTCAGGATAGGGAACAAAATGTTCATTGTTTGGTCGAAAGAGTGAATCCTTGAAAAAGCCAGCCAATTTATTTGCATCAAATAATGAAACGAGTGCATTAACATAGGTGCCATTTCCCTGCATTTGTATTACCAAATCAAATTTACGCCTCTGCATATCTTGTAGAAAGGCCAAAATCTTTTTCGGTTCAATGGGCTGCTCAGGCAGCCCCGGATAGCCGGGGAAGGGAATGAATTCATCAATATAATTGGCAAAACGATGTTGCAGATGTTGTGTACCCGGCAGTCCTATCCAAGCAATATGCGCATTCGGATACGCTTGTCTTAATGAGCGTATTGCCGGTATCGCACATAAAAAATCTCCTAATTGTAAGGCTCTGAAAATTGCGATTGATTTCATTTTCCGATCTTAATATTATAAACGGTTCGGTATTTAATAGAACCATACAGCTGCCAAAAAATAGATAAGTACGGTATTAGTATTGAAGTAAAAACCATTTCTGCAATATGAGAGGGTGATTTACTGGTTCCTCTCAGACGTATTAAAATAAATTTAGCGGTAAGAAACAACCAAAAACTTAGACTGGCAAAAAAGGCCCACTTCAGGTTCACATGCCATAAGAGAACCATGGAAATCAATAGCAATAAAAGACTGTAATATAAAGCATTTGTTGGATGGCCGATTCGGGCTTGATAGAGACTTGGAAATTTCTTTGCCAATAACGCATTATATATGCCTTTCTTTTGTTCTTTTATGCTAATTCCCCATTTGGCCTTTCTAGCTGGATGAATAACAACGGCTTTGTTAAGTTTTATTATTGGGATTTTTGCACGGAGAAGCTTAAAATGCAAGTCGCTGTCTTCTCTCCATGCCATTTTAAATCGTTCGTCAAAACCTCCGACATGGTATAGCGCTTGTTTTGTACAAATACAATTAGCCGTGATAAACTCTGCAACCTCCAATTGTGCCGTATTCCTTTCAAAATCTGTCGGGCTCTCGGGGGTTGGTACATACACTGATCCTGTATATACGATTTTCTCCTCACCGTTATAGGCGTCAAAAATTTCCTGAAGCCAAAGTTCATCGGGAATACAATCATCATCAGTGAACGCAACCAGGTGTCCATCAGCGTATAACCATCCTAGGTTTCGGGCTGCAGCCGGTCCTTTTTTGCATTCAGTATAAAGATAAGTTATACGATTTTCAAAAGCGGTATTAAACGTAGCTACCAGCTCTTCCGTTTCGTTGTCATAACCATCACCCACCACAATAATGTCATATAAACGCTGATTAAGTGTTTGTTTAGTCAAAGCGTCTAGACATCGTGACAATAACATCGTTCTTTGGTAAGTCGGAATTACTACAGTTATCCTAAACATATCCATACTGCGCCCTAAAAACTAACAAGATTTTCGTCCAAGACCATTCTTTCAGGAACATTGACATAATCCTTCTGAATTAGAAAGGATCCTATGATAAGCGCATCGAAGGGGGATGTCCAAAAGCATTCAATAGCATCTCTTGGGGTGCATACAATTGGCTTTCCCAATGTGTTAAAAGAGGTATTTACGAGTACAGGCACTCCTGTTTTCCGTTCGAACGCCTTGATAAGTCGATAATAAAGTGGATTTTGTTTTTCATTAACCGTTTGAATACGCGCAGTACCATCGACGTGCTTTACGGCTGGTATTTGCGTCGCTTTATCGGGAATCACATCATAGATGAACAGCATAAACGGTGACTGTTTTGCTCCCACAAACCAATTTTCGGCGTCCTCTTCCGTTACAACAGGTGCGACGGGTCGAAAGTCTTCGCGATCCTTTACCTCATTTAATTTGGCTTGCATTTCAGGACTTAACGGCGAAGCCAAGATAGAACGACTTCCCAAGGCTCTTGGACCATATTCCATCGCACCCTGAAACCATCCGATAATTTTATCTTGAGCAAGTAACGTTGCGGTCTCTTCCACTATGTCATGCATTTTGATATAAGGAATTTTATTTCGTTCCAAAATACGTTGTATGTCACTATCGGAGTAAGAGGGACCTAAATATACATCCTGCATGATCGAAGTCTTTTTACTTTCTCTACGTTCTTCCCGATCTTTTAATATAGCAGCCCCTAAAGCTGTACCGGAATCGCCGGCAGCAGGCTGCACCCACACATTCTTAAATGGACTTTTATCCCTGATACGGGCATTCAAAACACAATTGAGAAATACACCGCCGGCGAGACAAAGATTTTCTTCCAGCGTCACCTCATAAAACCAATTCAACAACTCCAATATACGCTCTTCTAAAACATACTGAAGCGAACGTGCAATGTTAAAATGGTGTGCGGTAAAGGGAGCGTTTCTTAGGCGTTGTGGGCCAAATCTCTCAGAAAGTCGCGGATCGCTTATTTCATATTGTCCGCTTCCTGTTAAGCGCACAATCTCTCTAAATTCATCAACAAAAACAGGCTCACCATATGAAGCTAAAGCCATTACTTTATATTCGTCAGATGATCGTAGAAATCCGAGATGCGCTGTGACATCTTCATACAACAGGCCTAGGGAATGGGGCAACTGTACTTGTTGTATCAACTCCAAGCCATTTTGGTTTCCAACGTAATAAGAACTTGATGCTGTTTCACCCCGACCGTCCATAACGAGCACGGCTGCTGCCTCAAATGGAGAAGGAAAAAATGCGCTGGCTGCATGGGACAGATGATGATCCGTAAAATGCCAGATCCAATCGTTTGTCCTTGTATTTAAAAAAGAGGATTGCAGATGGTGTGGGTAACCATCAACCAATTGTCGTGGAGCATTAATGATAGAGGAAAGAAAAAGATTTCGCCACGGCTCGGAATCTTTATCGTGTTCTGTATTTCTAACAAAAGGAATATCCGCCCATGGCCTTTTCTCATCCCCAGGGTTAACCAATAAAAAGGGATCAAACGAATAAGCGATGTGATCAACCGCAGACAAGGTGATTCCTGCTTGCTTTAGACAAAAATCAATTGCATGATAAGGTAGTTCATAGGTCGAAAATGGAATGGGGCGTTTACCATGTTTGATTTGTGTAAATCGTTCATCTTCGGCGGCTGCAATTAGGTGTCCATTTTCGATTAAACAAGCTGCGGAGTCATGAAAAGCTGCGTTAATTCCTAAGGTATACATATCTTTCATTTATAGGGTTAAATAAGAATCGGATTCCATATACAGTGCCACTTCTCTACACCCTCAATTTTGTGCTCAAGAACCCTTTTTCATTTAGTTATTTGTTCTTTAAAATTGAGTTATTGTTATATCTTCTCGTCGAATGGGTACAGCACTATGCACTTTTTAGGACACTAATAAAATGTTGCCAATATTACCTTCAACGGCACCGCATTGCTTGAGCTAAGGATTTTTGCACGAAGTATACCTATGTATGTTTTATAGGTTCAATAGTTGCTTATATAGGTGGTAAATAAGGATGTCATGGGATTGAAAGAACCTATATTAAAAATCTTACATAAAAAATACGATTGCGTGTCGCTCATAGCGTGTTCTTGCAATCAATACGAACTGAGTTTTAAAACTGACGAGTCCGGCGATCCATTACAGGCCTTTTTGGAACGCAAAACGTCCAAAGGAAACGTAAAGGGGCAGGGATATATTCGATGTATGATTCATGACGCTTCGGGTAGATTAAATAAAGATTACTGGCTGCCACGAAATGAATTTAATAGATTTATTATTTAACGCAAGACGCTATGTTTGCACCTATTTTATTTGGAATTATCTTTTTGTTAGCTATCAGTATCGTATACTACTTTTATAGGAAGCACTAACGTGAAATATGCATATTTCACACAATGCACAGAGGTTTGTGACTTTTTAGCACCGGCAACCTAAAATATGGTATGACGTAAACAAACGAAAATGCAAACTATCGCTTATCATGCATCTCATGAACAATTTAGCCCAACAGACCTATTAGATTGGGCTATACTAGCGGAACAGTGCGGCTTTACGGCTATACATTGCTCTGATCATTTTCATTCTTGGAGCACAACCCAACAACACAGCGGCTATGCTTTCACTTGGCTAGGCGCTGCCATGCAATCTACCAGGCTTCCTTTTGGTTTTGTATGCGCCCCGGGGCAGCGTTATCACCCTGCTATAATTGCCCAGGCTATTGCGACGCTTGGATATATGTTTCCAGATCGGTTATGGGTATCTTTGGGTAGCGGCGAAAATATCAACGAACACATCACAGGAGACAACTGGCCCGATAAAAAATTCAGAAATGAACGTTTGAGAGAATGCGCGACCATTATTCGCGCTTTATTGGGAGGCAAGGAAGTAAGCTATGAGGGTCATGTACGTGTGGACAGGGCCAAACTTAACACGCGACCCAACAAACCCATTCCAATTTTCGGCGCTGCTGTAAGTGTGGAGACGGCGGGTTGGGTAGGTAAGTGGGCAGATGGTTTGATTACAATTAGCAGGCCGTATAACGAATTGAAGGAGGTAGTGACTGCATTCAGGAAAAATGGCGGAGAAGGGAAACCTATGTTTTTAAAAGTGCAATTGTCGTATGCAACATCAGAGGAACTGGCCCTTGTAAATGCGTACGAACAATGGAGGAATAATTTACTAGATCCAATACTTCTAAGTGATATAGCCACGATAGAAGAATTCGATGCGCTTGGATCATCCGTTAGCTTTGAGGATATACCCAAAAAAATAAGAGTATCCAGTAATTGGCAGGATCAGCTACAGTGGTTGGAGCAAGACTTGTCTCTTGGCTTCGAACATCTTATTCTTCATAATGTCAACATCTATCAAGAAGAATTTATCCGTGATTTCGGAAAATTCGTTGTCCCAAGGCTAAAAAAGCGTTAGGTTTTGTCTTGTGTGCTATCCACTCTACCGTCAAACCCTTCCAGAAAACTAAGTCCCAGCGCATTTATCTCGAGCATTTTATTTGGATAGGGACAATCATCAGCGATGTCTACTGTAAGAATGTAGCCGTTTTGCTCCAGTATGTAGGCTGCCTTGAGAACGCTTTCAGGGTCCAATTGCATTTCCTCTGCAAACTTACCTATGGATCCAACTGACCACCTTCTTAGTAAACGAAGAAGGCGTAGGGCGTTCGAACTTAAAAACATCATAATTTATATCATTTATAATCGTAGAAAATATTTTAACAGTCTCTTGTTTCAGCAAACGATGTTGGGAATAGGCTGGGCTTAGCTTATACTTTTTTTGCTTATCCGAAACTTTCTCTTTTATTTTACTTGTGTTCCGATTAAAAAACCATAAGACTCTAAGCCTGGTATTTGGCCGCAGATAATCTTCATGACACATAGTAGAGGGATGGCCAAAATCATACCGGCGGTTCCTACACGGCTTCACCTGCCACTAAGCCTACGATCGTAAGGAGTGGATTAATATTCACTTGACGGCTTACTATTAAAACTCCAATATTTGGTCTGAAAGAATTGCACGATCAGGTCTACTGCGGCCGATGATGCTATGGTACGCTTCAGCCCACGTTGATCAACCAATTGCTAACTTCAATGAACAAGGTGGCCATAATGGCTGCCAATGCTATCGGTAGGGAGAAAGCTGCGTCCAAAATATAAAACAATAGTGCTCAGGATAGTAAACAGTAGAATATAAACAACGTATGTTAAATTTCGCATAACTAGAATTTTTACTTAAAAACAAAAAAGCGTTTAAACTGTTATAAAATAAAAAACAAAAGCCATGTATTATTTAGTTTGTTACGATTTGGAGACGGCTGTTGCGGTGGACGATGATATTGATCCTACAAACTTGAATAGTAAGCACTGTCCTCATTTAAAAAAATTTTTGCAAAAGGTTGGAAAGAAGCCAATCAGCAAAATTGACCACAACTATCCAAGTTACCGTGCTGTTTTAGATAATTATCATATTATTGGAGAAGGAAAACGTTATTCCCACTAAGAATTAGCATCTTATTTTTTGAAGAAGACGTATTTACCCTATTATGAAATTTATTTTCCTAAAAAATATACTTTTTTGATTTTTATCTAGCTTTTCCTTCTTTTTGGCATAAATATTGAAAACTAAAAGGTACCAAGAAAGCCCCCGTTCGTCAAGGGCTTCCATGTTTCGGGAAATTATTTACAGTACATATATATATTCTATTTATCTAATGAAAAACTATGAAAAAACGGGTATAGTTTTAAGAAAACTATCCTTAAGTGAGGCACGTGAGTTTTGCCATTTGCATTCTTTCCCGCAACAGTATGGTACTTACTATCAAGATTTATACGAAAATGATGAATCGCCGGAAGAATTTACAAAACGCCTGTTATGGCTAGCGAAGTGTGTATATACCATTCGTTTGAAATCAGCACCTGATAAAATTATCGGATCTTGTATGATTTATAAAGGAGGAAAAAACAGAAAGGATATGTATGTGGGTGGAACCTTACTTCCAGAATATAGAAACAAGGGTTTAATGGTGGAGGCCTTCAATCAGATGTTAGAGATGGCTAAATACTTTTATGGAGTCAATGAAGTAAAGATTTTACTTAATTCTATAAATGACCAGGTTATTCAGATCATGGATAAATTGGGCTTTATGATGGATAAGAGTAGTAATGCTAATATTTACAGTAAAATATTACAGCAATATATTCCGAGAAGAACGACCAATTTACTTTATTAATGGTTTATGTATATTTAATCGGACTTAAAATCAAGTCCGATTAATTTTTTCCTACCTAATCTATCACTATCGCAGTACACATGCCGGTTTTCAGAACCATTACTTTGTTAAGGGTACACTGATATTGTAAGAAACCGTTCGGTCAAAGCAGATACTTCTTTCGAACGGTTTCGGGCAGGTACTAAAGAGTGCAAACCAACGATAAAATCGCTAAATCTAATTTTGGATGAACTCTTTATGCAGACGATAAAATATCAGACTTAAATTGTCTTTCGCCCCGGTTTTTGTGATGAGGTTTTGACGTAAATCTTCGATGTTGCGTTTTGTGGTAAATAAACGGTAAGCAATTTCTTTATTGGCGTAGCCGCATACCATTAAATCAAGCACCTCCTTTTCTTTGTCAGATAGCGCGAGATCGGTGTTCAGCGTACTAATATGATCTTCAAAGTCGCTTAGTTTATTAAAAAGTCGTACCGTTAGGCTTGGATCAACGTATTTTTTACCTTGCAAAACATAGCGGATTGCAAATAAAAGTTCTTCTTTTTGAACCGATTGCGTAATGTAGGCGTGCGCCCCCGCATGCATTGCTCGGATCGCAGGCTGTAAACCATGGTCGTTGTCTAAAATTATAATCTTTAAATTACCGGATCCTTTCAACTTAGCTATCAATTCCTTGTCGATAGAATAGTTAAGATCATTACCCCAAATCAGTACGTCGACATCCGTTAGATGCTCTTTTAAGGTTTCTAGACAGTTATTGGTGTAATTGACATCTATATTGTCCTGTTGTAATATAGCTCGGATACCATCTCGACGTATAGGATTATTGTCCGCAATCGCTAACTTGGTTTTCATAATTGAGAATTAGATAATTAACCACTAAACTTTTCTGCGCAATTCACGTCGCAGCTATGCAATCTGACTGACAACAAAGGTCGTGATTAAAGGAAACATCAATTACGTATAAATACCCAAAATTAGCTTCGGTAAATACGGTAATATACATTATTTCAGGATACCATTTTGATAAGCGTACTTTATTAATGCAGCAGTATTTCTTACACCTGTTTTTTCAATAAGACTTTGGCGGTATCCTTCTACTGTCCGTTTACTTGTAAACAAGCGTTCTGCGATTTCCTGATTCGTAAATCCATCAGCTGTGAGGGCCAAAACTTCCATTTCACGGTTATTTATTTGTAAATCAGTAGCATTTGCACTGGCCGATGAAGGGACTACTTTCATAGCTTGTCGCAAAAGTTTAAAACTAATTTCCGCACAAATATAGGGTTCACCCTGGGCGGCAAACCGAATCGCGAACAAGAGTTCATCACGGCTTACGTTTTTGATCAAATATGCTGTTGCACCAGCCTCAAAGGCTTGGGAAACATATTTTTCATGATCCATCATTGACAGAACGATGATATGAATACCTGGATAAAGATTTTTAATATGCTTAGTTAAGGTTATACCATCGGTATCCGGCATATTGATATCCATAACGATCGCATCCACCGTTTGTCGCTCGTTGAGGAGGAAAAGCAGCTGTTCTTGTTGATCCGTTTCGCCAACAACCGTAATATCCGATTCAATTTCCAATAAGGTCCTAATGCCTTGTCTTACAATATGGTGGTCGTCAACTAGAATAATGTTAATCATGATATCTCATTTGGTTAATGGCCAATCGCTTATTGATTCACGATAATGTGACAGCTATTTAATAAAGTGTTTTAGCATGCCTACGTGTTAATATCCGATATGTATTTTTGTCTATTTATGTGGTACGTCTAATAGATAATAGGGCTTGGCTTGATCTTCATTTCTAAGTATTGGCAAAGCCACATTGAAGACCCGGACACCGCCCGAAGTCACACCGTCGAGCTGGCCGGCATGAGCGTGGCCGTGAAAGGCAGCATAGACCTTTCTCCTATGTAAAGGGTCTGCTAGTCTCGAAGAGCCTAAAAAAGGAAAAATTTGCTCAGGTTCTCCAATTACGGTTTCCTTAATAGGTGAATAATGTAATAAAGCGATTTTGAGAATATTAGGATTGTCTTGCTCCAATCTAGCAAGTGCACGATCCAGCTGCAACGATTCATTTACGGCCTCTTGAACAAAAGACTTCATAGACTCTTCACCAAACATAGATAGCATATATTCGTCAAAGCCACCACCAAAGCCCTTTACACCCGCAAAACCAATATTATCAATAACAATACCTTCGCCATCTAGAATGACCATATTACTGTCTTGCAGAATCTGACGAATTAATTTATGTCTACCTTTCTCGTAATCGTGATTTCCCAATACACCTATAACCGGTATATTACATGATTTTAATTCAGCAGCCAAAACGGTCGCCTCATCTTCATCTCCTGTATCGGTAAGATCGCCACAAATTAGCAGTACGTCAGCTTTGTTAGCTATTTCCTCAAAACAATCTGCCCAACGGCCTTTATCACTCACTCGAATGTGAATATCTGCTAGCGCAGCTACTGTGGTTTTAACTTTCTTTCCCATCATTAAATTGTTGTAATTGTAGATGACTTATAATTCCATTCTTTGATATCCACCTCATATTGCGTTTGATCAATCAAAGGACCTCTACATACCTTCTCAACGGGAGGCGGTAGCTCGTATTGCTCTTTCGCTCGCTCTATGAGTTCATCAAAAAGCCATTTAGGTACTATGTGCCGATAGTCGGCCGGATAAACGAATTGAAAAGTTATTAATTGCGCTAGTAAAATGTGCCAATGTTGATCTAGGCGATTTAAAAGATGCTTCCAATCAATATGCTTTCCATATCGTAAAAAGGTATGATTGATATCAGCACTGTCGTTTCTTTCTCGATTCCTAACATACATTTTACACCAAATCAGCTCTTCAGCGGGAATAAATTTGACTGGTACACCAACAAATTCGCCGGTACTCGCACGTGCGTACCAGCTGTCGTCTACCGTACAAATGTTATTAACGGTATCGAAAATAATATCTATAAAATAATCTCCCTTAAAGACTTTGGCTAGCCACCTCGCATCGGTCAATTCGGTTCGATAACCATTCAAGGCGAAATGCTTCAGGATTTTTGGATATTCACTGCTTTTACAGAAAATATCGAGATCCTTTGTATTTCTAAAAATACCGGTATAATGAAACATGGCAAAGGCGCCACCTAGCATGTACGGACTACCGCTATCATTTAAAAGTTTTAATGCTTCTTTAAAAAATGCATTGGAAATATCTTTTTGCTCCTGTGTTTCTATCATAAGTTTAGCATTCTATAAGGTTATAACAGCATCTCCGTCTTTTTTGTTCTTTTTCCGTATTGAATATACTTCACTCATGAATAACGGGATTAAAAGGAGTTTTCCTGAACCTCCTAATCTGCTATAGCTTTCAAACCTTAACCGAATCTATTTGTTTGACAACACAATAAGGTAATATTCAAACTATTATGTCTGGAAGAAAAAAAGTATTAATACCATTGAATTTCTCAGTAAAAACCTTTTATGTTCTGCAGTTTGTATTAAAGAAAGCGAATCTCTTCGATTGGTCGGTATTCATTATTTTGTCATTCGAAAATGACAAGTCCGAGAATAAAGAGGATATTGATCAAAAGCTTGAACACTTAATGAGGCAGGCGAAAAACGATTTTCCGCTTGTCCACATTAGGGGAGAGGCAATACAAGGTGACATCTTGCAGTTCCTTTTGGATTTAAACAAGAGCGAACACTTTGATCTCATTGTATCCGGACAGTATGCAGATATTTTACATTATGCGTCGCGCGACCTTACTGAGGGATTAGTAGAGCAATGCTATACGCCTGTATTGGTACTTCCCGAAAGCCAGCACTTGCCAAATCTTCGTCATGTTGGCGTGATGACGAGTTTTCATGAAAACGAAATAGAAAGCATTAAACTTGTTGAACAGTTATTTGATGGGAAACTAGATATAACGGTATTTCATGTGGCAAATGAGGAAAAAAAAGAGTTGGCATACGAACGAATGCGTGAATGGGAACTTGACATTAGGGGAAATATCGAGAAGGTTGATATTCACTTTTTAGTAGTAGAAGCAGATACCGTCCTTGAAGGAGTTAAACGGGCGATAAATGAAGAGGATATAGATGTATTAGTTGTGACTTCAATTGCCAAGACCTTTGTGAAAAAGATATTGTCTAAAAATCTTTTTAAGGAACTTACGCAAGTTCAGGTAATGCGACCAACATTATTCGTAAAATGTGACTAAGTCAAAATTATATAGCTATGCCCTCCACTGTTATAGATTCCGTTCATTACAATGCAGACACCGAAGTTCTTCAAATCGTTTTCACTACTGGCTTGCTGTATCTTTATTACAATGTTCCACCCATAATTTATGAGGAACTGATCCACGCCCGTTCGAAAGGTGCTTTTTTCAATAAAAAGATACGGGGAAACTATCCATTTAAAAAAAGAGAATCACAAATTTGAACATAATTAAAACTGGATATTACGGCCATAGCGCGCTCAAAGGATTAAAACAGAATACATAGCATGACTACATTTTTTGTCGCTGTTCTACTTGGAATAATTTATGTGCTATACACGTGATTACCTTAATAAAAAAAAATGGCTATAAGAAAAGACAAGCGCTTATCCCCTTTAAAAAACAAAGCCTCTAAAAAGAGGGAAGAAGAGGACAAGCCCGATTTATCCTATGAAGCTGGAGTAGATCCACAGAAGGACCAGATAAATGAGGTTCCAAAAAATACAGAAGACTGGCAGAATGCAAATGATGAGGACAAACTAGGGGAGAAAAATAAAAGTTAACGGATACAAACCGACACGAAACTTATTCTACAATTTCCTCCCTTTTTCATTAATAATAAGTGCCTCCTTTTCAATTGCAGGTTGCTTAATTCTGCCAGGCTTTTTGTCCGGGTTCTTTTTCCGTAACGTACCTTTCCGTTCATCTGTCCCGCCATTGTTCAGTTGCTGATTACGTTCGTTTTTCTTTTTCCGAGCCATATAATAGTCATTTTATCTTTCTAAACTTATAGCAAACGCCGTTCCGCTACCCTTACAAATTGACCAATCGCATCTCATCTCCCGGCCCGGTTTTATCAGATGTACTAATAAATGGATAAGTTGTTTATTTATCCGGAATTCTTTCAATCTCCAACGCGTCTTATCGTTAGTAATCTTTGAATAGATTTTATTTTTTTATTCATTTCAGTAAAAAAATATGCTTGGCTCGGTTTTTTAGCAATGGAAGTAAAGTTTAGTTGAATTTATAATATATCCTTATGAAAAAGTTATTGTTTACAGCTGCAGTAGCAGCATTTATTTTTATCGGATGCAGTAATCGTCAAGGCGATACAAACGATGGTATGGGAG
The DNA here is from genome assembly GCF_054130995.1 of Olivibacter sp. SA151. Lineage (NCBI taxonomy): Bacteria > Pseudomonadati > Bacteroidota > Sphingobacteriia > Sphingobacteriales > Sphingobacteriaceae > Olivibacter > Olivibacter sp. SA151. Next base: position 3,053,621 of record NZ_CP096391.1, read on the forward strand.
CTGGGGATGGAACAGATACATTACAAGAACCCATGCATCCTAATGATACTTCAGGAATGGCAGCACCGGTTGATACCGCAATGGATACAACATCGATGCCTTAATTAACAATGAACCAACAAGAAAGGAAAACCCATATAATGGCTCTTTCTTGTTTTCTATTAACCTTAATGAGAAAAGTAATGAGCAGTTCTAATCAAAATGTACAAGATCCGCAAAAAAAACACCCGATACCGCCCTTCCCTCAACAAGAGCAGGAAGCACCCGGAGTTGAGCGGGAAATGGAGCCAAAGGCTGATCATGGAGAAGAAAGTTATCGAGGGACAGGTAAGTTGAAAGGAAAGAAAGCCATTATTACAGGAGGCGATTCGGGTATTGGAAAAGCAGTTGCAATCGCCTTTGCACGCGAGGGCGCTGATGTTCTCATCAGCTATTTGGCAGATGTTGAAGATGAAGATGCGAAGGACACGGCCCGATGGGTGCAAGAAGCAGGAACCAAAGCGCTCCTTGTAAAAGGTGACATAGGCGAGGCATCTCATTGTCGATCGCTAGTTGAACAGGCGATTACCGAATTTGGACAAGTAGATATTCTTGTGAACAATGCCGCATTTCAAATGGGACGAGAAAGCTTACAGGATATACCGGAAGGAGAGTGGGAACACACCTTCGCTACAAATATTCATAGTATGTATTATTTATGCAAGGCCGCGGAACCTTACATGAAAAAGGGCGCAAGTATTATTAACACCACTTCTGTAAATGCCTATTCTCCCACGCCCATATTATTAGCATATGCAGCTACAAAAGGCGCGATACAAAACTTCACGTCGAACCTAGCACAATTATTTCTAGAGCAAAAGAAGGGTATACGAGTCAATGCAGTTGCCCCTGGTCCTGTATGGACGCCTTTAATTCCTTCTACGATGCCTAATGCGGATAAGTTCGGTGAAAATACGCCAATGGGACGTCCGGCCCAACCTGCTGAAATGGCTCCGATTTACGTTTTTTTGGCGTCTGACGAAAGCAGCTATATCTCGGGGGCAACGATACCCGCTACCGGTGGACGAGTTACTATTTAGTATAGACAGATTTTAAATTTATATCTTCTTAACAATGTACCAAGAGCAATTGTGGTGGCGTCATGGCATTATATATCAGATTTATCCTCGTTCGTTTAAAGATAGTAACGGGGATGGTATAGGCGATTTAAAAGGGATTATCCAGCAGTTAGATTACCTAGAATGGTTAGGGATTAGAGCGGTATGGCTGTCGCCAATTTATCCTTCGCCGATGGCTGATTTTGGCTACGACATATCAGATTATAAACAGATTCATCCTATATTCGGCGAGATGCACGATTTGGAATCACTCCTTGATGAACTTCATAGGAGAAACATGAAGTTGATATTGGATCTAGTGCCTAATCACACATCCAGCCAACATCCCTGGTTTATCGAGTCCAAGTCATCAAAAGATTCACCAAAGCGTTCTTGGTATATTTGGGAAGATGCCAAACCAGATGGCTCGGCTCCTAATAATTGGCTTAGCGTATTCGGTGGAAGTGCTTGGGAGTGGGATGAAGATACACAGCAATATTATTATCATGCATTTTTAAAAGAACAACCAGACCTTAATTGGCGAAACGAAGATGTTCAAAAAGCGATGTTGGAGGTAATGCAATTTTGGTTGGAAAAAGGCGTTGACGGGTTCCGCGTTGATGTTATGTGGCATTTAATTAAAGACAAACAACTTCGGGATAATCCGCTCAATCCTGATTTTCAAGAAAGGGATGCTAATTATAATCGTCTGCTCCCCGTATATTCTACCGATCAGCCGGAAGTGCATGAGTTAGTTGGACAAATGCGTGCGCTACTCGAACAGTATCAGGAGAAAGTGTTGATCGGTGAAATATACCTGCCAATCCAACGGCTAGTTACCTACTATGGAATTAATTCGAGTGGTGCGCATTTGCCTTTTAACTTCCAATTACTCACATTGCCGTGGGATGCCCAACAAATTGCTGTTGCCATTGATGAATACGAGGGGGCAATTCCGGAAAATGGTTGGCCCAATTGGGTTCTAAGCAATCACGATAAGCCGCGTATAGCTAGTCGTATCGGAGGCCAACAGGCAAGGGTTGCTGCATTTTTACTACTTACACTAAGGGGAACGCCAACAATTTACTATGGAGACGAGATTGGCATGTACGATGTTCCTATACCAAGCAATGAAGTGCAAGATCCCCAAGGACTAAATATGCCCGGTAAAAATTTAAGCCGGGATCCCGCCAGAACCCCCATGCAATGGAACAATGGTGAATTCGCCGGTTTTTCAACAGTTAAACCATGGCTTCGAGTCGACAAGCGTTTTAAACGGGAGAATGTAGAGATTCAGAAAGATAATCCTTATAGTATGCTTACCTTGTACCGGAAGCTTATCAAGCTGAGGAATGAAGAGCCGACATTGCAATACGGCAACTATGTTCCTATATTTAGCGATCAGCAGTTGATTATTTATAAACGAGCGCTCGAAGGATATCCTACCTTTCTTATCGCATTGAATTTAACGCCAAGACCCGCTTATTTTAAACAACAAGGCAAGACCGTTTTAAAAGGCGAGGTAATTTTAGCAACAACACCCGAGACTGAGGGTCTATCGCTTGAAGAAGAAATCTATGTAGGTGGGGATGAAGCACTGGTTATTCGATTAGAAAAAAACAAAACCGTTTCTGCACCTGTTCTTAATACATGAAAGACCTATGCTCTCAACATTGGTTAAAAGAAGCTGTCATCTATTCGTTGGACGTTCGAAGCTTTAAAGATGCTGACCACAACGGATTAGGTGATATTCAAGGGCTTATATCTAAATTGGATTATCTTCAATATTTAGGTATCAATTGTATTTGGCTAGTACCTTTTTATAGCTCAGACGAAAAGGATGGGGGATATGATGTGGTTAATTACTATACAGTTGATACTCGGTTAGGAACACTGCAGGACTTTGAAGTACTGGTAAAATCGGCCGCAAAAAGAAATATTAAAATAATTATCGACTTGGTAGTTAATCATACAAGCAATCGACATCCTTGGTTCCTTGAAGCAATATCCGATAGAGGCAGCAGATTTCACGATTTTTATATATGGAAGGATGAGAAACCGGAAAATGACAAGGAAGATTTGGTATTCAAGACTGTCGAAGAAAGCAATTGGGAATATAATCACCAGGTGAATCGTTATTACTACCATACTTTTTATCACTTTCAACCCGATTTGAACGTGTCAAATCCCGCAGTTCAGGAAGAGATTCTTCGAATTTTAAACTTCTGGATGCAGTTTGGCATTTTTGGTTTTCGCATTGACGCCGTTCCACACATACTTAAAAACAAAGGCGACGAGCGTTTTGAAGGAAACCCCTATGACGTTCTAGATCGATGGAAGGAAGCTGTTCTTAAAATCAATAAAGACGCGATTCTTATTGGAGAGGCGGATGTTGAACCGGAAGACTATCCCCGTTTTTTTAACAAAGGGAAAAAACTTGATGGATTATTTAATTTCTTCCTGAATAACTATCTGTTTCTCGCTCTTGCAGAACACTGTGTTAAACCGCTAATAAACGCTTTTAAACGCTTACCCTTCTCGAATGGCCACGGTCAGTATCTGAACTTTCTTCGAAACCATGATGAATTGGATTTGGAACGATTAACAAACGATGAACGAGCCCGCGTTATGGAAGTTTTTGCACCCTGTCCATTTATGCGAATCTATGATAGGGGCATTAGAAGAAGATTGCCTCCTATGTTGAACAACAATCGAATGCATATTTGTTTAAGTATGAATCTTCTATTAACACTCCCTGGAAGCCCTGTAATTCGTTATGGTGAAGAAATCGGAATGGGAGATGATTTGGACTTGCAGGAACGACAAAGCGTGCGAACAGCTATGCAATGGGACGATACCATCAATGGTGGTTTTTCTTCCGTTTCACCACCCGAGCTTAAGTGGACAGTGATTGATGGAGGAGTTTATGGATATCAAAACATCAATGTTTCCAAAGAAATGGATGACGAATTTTCAATATTATGTCAAACAAAAAAAATAATCGCCTCTCGAAAGGAGTATAAGCTGGCTTTTTGCAGTTCGTTTCAAATCTTAAAGAATGATCATCCGCAAATATTCATTTATCGATATGATCTCAATGACTATGGAATACTTATCATTAATAACTTTTCGTATACAAATGCAGACGTGGAAATAGATCTAACGAAAGAAAAACCGGTGCTAACCTGTGTGTTGGGCAGCCCCTTATCAATGAAAGAATCTGCCGGAAAAATAAATCTCATACTCTCTCCTTACAGTTACCTTTGGTATAAGCTGTCTAAACTGGAATAGCAATTGTTTACCTATTATTAAATATATTTTTAAACAAATAAATTTTATACCTATGAGCACATCGAATCAAACAAGCAATCACAATGAAATAAAGCAATGGGCAAAAGAACGGGGTGGTGTCCCGGCCAGAGTAAAAGGAACAGGAAATGGCGAAGATGCAGGTATTTTAAGAATCCATTTTCCTGAACATAGTGAGCATAATGACGACCTGGAGGAAATAAGCTGGGAAGATTTCTTTGAAGAATTTGAAGAAAATAAACTGGATTTTCTTTTTCAGGAAAAAAAATCAGATGGCGAACAGAGTACTTTTCACAAATTCATTCAGCGAAAATAAAGGAGATGGCAACAACAGCAAAGCGAAAACCGGAAACGAAGAAGAAAGCGCTCGAAGAACCTACGTTGGAAATCGAAAAAAAAAGGCAAGCTCCCGGAAAAAAAGATCTTTCCAAATCATATAATGCCTTTAAGCAATATGGCGGCAAGCAATATACAGGAATGGCAATCGGCAGAAGTCACCATTGGGAATATGACCAGGGTGACTGGAAAGAAACAAAGATTACACCGGACCTTTGGGAAATTTTTTATGCAGTAACTAAGCGACGGAAGGGACATGCGCCAAAAGGGTCGGGTGTTCCGGTAGGAACGGAATACCATTGGTATATTTTGGCTCATCAAAACGTAAAAAAGTTAAATGCGAACGACTATTCCACGGAGATGTCCGGTTTAAAATTTAAGCTTGCTCATAAACGTGCAGATAGCGATAAGTGGAGTACTAAGGCACCCACCCAACGTAAGCACCTCGTTAAATTTCTTAAAGAAATCATTGCCCAGCTAGAAAGCGACCCTATTCCATTAACCTTCGATTACGAAGGAGTGCATTACGAAGGCGAGGGAATACCAATAACCGAAACATGTCATGAAGGCGTGTGTTACGAGTTGTCCATTACCTTAAATGATAAAAATTTGGGCATTATCCGTTGCGCCAAAAGCGGTTGGAAAATGGACGGAGTTGAAAAAGGGCTTGTGAAAGCGATAGGAAATCAAATCTTTTTATATTTCGAATGAATGAGATCTCATGGCAAAAAGGAAAGGAATAGCGTATATTGGGACCTCTGGGTGGCACTACAAACATTGGAAAGGGCCGTTTTATCCCGAAGGACTAAAAGAATCGGAACAATTAACATACTTCGTAACGAAAATTCCGACGGTAGAGCTCAATAATTCCTTTTATAGACTACCTTCTTCCGAAACGTTCAGCAATTGGTATCGCGCGGTGCCGGCGCATTTTAAATTTGCAGTAAAAGGAAGCCGATTTATAACGCACTTAAAAAAACTGAAAGTACAAAAAGAGGTTGTTGACGAGTTTATTGAGCATGCGGGACACCTTAAAGACAAATTAGGGCCAATACTTTTTCAATTACCTCCAAAATGGAATATTAATGAGCAGCGGCTGATCGATTTTCTGAAACTTTTACCGAAAGATCATCGCTTTACCTTTGAATTTAGGGACAGGTCTTGGTATGAGGATCGAATTTACCATATACTTGAAAAAGCGAATTGTGCCTTTTGCATCTATGAATTAGCTGGTCATCAATCACCAATTATTGTGACTGCCGACTTTGTTTATATCCGATTGCATGGCCCGGGCGCTAAGTATCAGGGCAATTATACCGACGAACAGTTGCGCAAATGGGTTGATCGATGCCAAGAATGGCAAAACGAGGGTAGAGATGTTTATGTATATTTCGACAACGACCAATCGGGCTTTGCTGCATTAAATGCCCAAAGCATGAAAAAAATGCTTACCGAATAACTTGCCATCCAAGAATCGTATGCGGTATGACGAGCCGTCTTTATATTTTACAGAAATACCCTTAAAATATGGAAACCATGAACAGTGATGATGATAAAATAAATGTAAATACCATTGAACGAATTATTTCAGTAGGTTTCGGCGCATTGCTTTTGCGAAGTTCATTGAAAAAATTCAACCTTTTGAAGACAATTCCTAGTATCTATTTAATATATAGAGGAATTACAGGTAGGTGTTTATTATATAATGCGATTGATCTGGATAGCACTGAAAGACATAATGTTAATGTTAGGAGTTATTTTACTATTAATAAGCCTCGTGAGGAGCTTTATCAGTATTGGAGAAATCTAGAAAATCTTCCTACATTCATGGAACATCTTCTATCGGTAAAAGTTCAGGAGAATAAATCTACCTGGACTGCTAAAATACCAGGGTATCACCGTGAGATTACATGGGATGCGGAAATTGTAAAGGATGAACCAAATGAGCTAATCGGATGGCAATCGATTCGTAATCCACTGATTTTTAACGCCGGAAAAGTGGTATTTAAAGATGCTCCAAATAATCAAGGTACCGAAATAACGGTCATCTTTAGCTATAGACCTCCCGCCGGTATTTTAGGAGAAGGGCTTGCAAAAGTACTAAATAAGCCTTTGGAGTATTTAATAGCAAATGAAGTAAGGGGCTTTAAACAAATAATGGAAACGGGAGAACGAGCGACGAACAAACTGAATAAAGAATAAGTATTTACAGCATGCTGTTGTTCGATTCAACAATCTAAGATGATGTATAAACACTCGCCGAACAGGTGACATGATAGAATTATAAATATGAAAGCATTATGTTGGAATGGCGTTAGGGACCTCAAGGTAGAACGTATACCTGATCCTACTATTGTAAATCCAAAGGACGCAATAGTTAAAGTTACGATGAGTTCGGTTTGCGGGTCCGACTTGCATCTTATAAACGGTTTTGTCCCGAGCATGAAAGCAGGCGACGTAATCGGCCATGAGTTTATAGGAGAAATCGTAGCGATCGGAAAAGAGGTAAAGGGATTACAAATAGGCGACCGGGTGGTGGTTGTTTCTGTTATCGGCTGTGGAGAGTGCCACTATTGTAAGCAACAAACCTGGTCGCTTTGCGACAATTCGAATCCAAATGCCGGATTACAAGAAAAGATTTATCAATATCCGACAGCAGGTATTTTTGGATATTCGCATTTATTTGGAGGATACGCAGGTAGTCATGCCGAATTTATACGCGTTCCATTTGCAGAATACGGGGCCTTTAAAATTCCGGAAGATATACCTGACACCAAGGCAGTTTTCGTTTCCGACGGTATTCCCACCGGCTTTATGGCGGCAGAAATGGCCTCCATAAAGCCAGGAGATATCGTGGCGGTTTGGGGCGCAGGAGGTGTCGGACAAATGGCAATACAGAGTGCTTACTTAAAGGGCGCTGAAAAAGTTATTGCAATTGATCGATTTGACTACCGTTTGGCAGCGGCTGCCACCTATAGCCATGCAGAAGTGTTAAATTATGAAGCAACGGATATATTGGAGGCGTTGAAGGAGTCAACAGGAGGAAGGGGCCCGGACTGTTGCATCGATGCAGTCGGGATGGAGGCCCATACGACTGGGATGGAACATTATTACGATCGATCCAAGCAATTCTTAAGACTGCAATCCGATCGCCCGGCGGTGTTAAGACAAGCTATAACGGCCTGTAGAAAAGGTGGAACGGTATCAGTTGTGGGCGTATATGCCGGTTTAGTTGATAAAATCCCAATGGGTCTGTTTTTGAATAAAGGTCTGACAATGCGAGGTGGACAAATGCACGGGCAACGTTATGTACCTCAGCTTTTTGAGCATATCCGCAACGGAAAAATAGATCCATCTTTTTTATTGACACACCCGATGTCATTGGAAGAAGGAGCGTATGCATACCGCATTTTTAATGATAAACTAGATAATTGTATGCGTGCAGTGTTCATACCTTCTCAATCATTCGTTGGCGACTAATGAAAAAATTTCCATTGAAGCAATGAACAAAGCCCTTCAAGCTCTGGAAAAACACTAAAGGCATTTACGCCCAATGTGTGTAATTCATCGCGAACGGACTCTTGACATTTTCCAGGAATCATGATTTTGAGTAACCGAGATGCAAAGTCTTCTTCCTGATGTAGGGAAAGTCTTTTTTTAATGGATTCCGTGCTTTGAACAGTAAAAACACCTGATTGATTATTGATACGTTGCTTGATGATCCGAGGTCGGAACAACCTTGTCTTATTTACCGTAAAGGGATTATGATTCTCTTTCATATTTAAATAGTGTGCTTCCGTAGCCATCAATATCCATATAGTAGCATAGGGTTGCCGGGATCGCTCCATCTTATATTGCTCGGTAGCAAACCATAGCGCTGTTAAGGCATTATTCGACCAATCTAAGAGGCGTGTAGGCAGTCCATAATGTTGACCCAGGGTGAGGTAATCCCAATCATTCATTGCTTGATGTTCCTTCACCAATAAGAAATTTGCCCTTTTAAACTCTTCAAGTAATTGTTGCTCAACTTTCAGAAGATCTCCCTTAGGGCGTAATCTAAGTAATTTCGAAACCAGAGGATAATCAGCCGCCTGGCCCCTAAAAAGAAAGTCATGGCTTTCCCTTTCGTTCTGTTTTCTCTTAAAATCTTTAATGGTATCAAGATATTCGTTGACAGAGGTAATTTCTGCTTCCATCACATGATGTTTCTGAAATATATACTAAAAACGTACCGAAGGCCGTACAGTCTGTGAAAACCGGCATGTATATCGCTTTTTATTACATAACATAAACTTGTGATATGAAACCAACAAAAGCTTTTTTTCCAAGCATTGTCGGCACCACAGCAATGACGATCTTCAGCTATGCTGTTTCCGGCTCACGAGAGGAAAACTTCAAAGAACCGAAACTTCTCGCTGAGCTAACATCAGATTTTTTTGCAAAAGAATACAAATACATAGCTAAGCCGGGTGGTTGGGGTATGCACTATGCGATGGGACTTGCAATGGCGACTGTTTTTCAAGAGTTTTGGAAACAAAGAAAGCGGAAGCCTAATGTAAAGGATAGCGCTTATGCGGGGCTAATTAGCGGTTTAACCGGTATTCTTATTTGGCAAACTCTTTTTAAGGTGAGTGCTAATTCACCAAAAGTTCCTATTAAGCGTTATTACGGCCATTTAATTTTAGCACATTTGATTTTTAGTGCCGGCGTCGCGTTAACAAGCAGATTAGTAAGCCCTTTTAAAAAATATAGGTAGATTCATTCAATCGCCATAAACTTAGTACCGTCGGATACAACGGCAGCGCCGCTCACTTTCATTTTACTTTTCATCATTGGAAAGTGCACCTTTTCCAACCTCCGTTCTTTCTTCTTAAACAGATAATCACTTAACGAAGGAAGGCACTATAATCATATCCACAAAACAACTAATATCTAGGCCTTTAATAGATCGCCACTGTAGGTAGTTTTGGTCGGTGGGAAGTGCTGTTTTTCTACCGGTTATATCAGAAATTAGGACATAGAAAAAATCTTGCCAAATATGCATAAAAAATAATATGAAAAACGAATATCGACATCCATACAGTGGATGCTGTAATAAACACATCTTATCAGCCAATTTTAACCTCGAAGAGTTTCTGTTCTTTTTTTTACGAAACCAACCCGCTATTTAGGCACAAATCCTGTAACTCTATTATCAACTAATCTTATGAGAGATCAAAACAGAACAAGTATGGGAAAAGATAAAAATGGCAGTTTCGTGCCACCAAAAGGACGTCCTTCGGGCACAGGCCGAGAAAGTAGCGGACTACGTGATGCGTTTGCCGTTACTGGGTTAGATGAAGACAATGAACTGGCAGAAAAATATACCAGCGGTCCAGATAAGCCGGCAGCAGGTATTACAATTAGGCATCAAAATAGAAATGTCGACAAGGGACGGGATAGAGAAGAAGAGCGGTAAATTAAATAAAAATCGGTGAACATAAAACAGTAAGATTATGGCAAATTCAAAAAAAAACACAGAAGGAATGCCCAATGCGCATCTGCATGAATTATTTGTAGACGAATTGCGAGATATTCTAGGAGCCGAAAAGCAACTTTTGAAAGGTTTGAAAAAGATGGCCTCCAAAGCCAATGGTGAAACCCTAAAAAACGCATTTCAGGAACACCTATCGCAAACAGAAGAACATGTGGAGCGATTAAAAAACGTATTTGATTCCATAGGTCTAACAGCAAGGGGAAAAAAATGCAAGGCAATGGAAGGGCTGTTGAATGAGGCGGAAGAAATAATGGAAGAATTTGAAAATGGGGAAGTGTTAGATGCTGCTTTAATATCCGCAGCCCAAAAAGTGGAGCACTATGAAATTGCAAGCTATGGATGTCTGGTAACCTATGCCAAATTGATGGAACATTCGGAAGCGGAGGAATTGCTAGCCACTACTCTTAATGAGGAAAAGGAAACAGACGTGAAATTAACGGACATTGCCATGTCTGAAGCCAATGTTGCTCAATAGTTCATTAGTTTTATTTAAGTGCAAAGCCCCAGTCAGTTTTAGATTGGGGCTTTGATTTATTTCATACCCCGCATGATAGGAGCAATATATAATCGTAATCAAGTCCATTTTAGCGTATGGGCACCCCTTAAGGAAACAATGGTGCTACACATTGTATCACCTAAGGAGGCGAAATATAACATGAAACCAACTAGCGAGGGCTATTTTTGTTACAAGCTGAAAGATGCAACCGGTATCATTCGATATTTTTATCAACCTGATGATAATGAAAAGGATTATCCTGACCCGGCCTCGCGTTTTCAACCAGAAGGTGTACACGGTCCCTCTCAGGTAATTGACCATGCGCGGTTTCCATGGGAGGATGCCAACTGGCGCGGCATTGCTTCCCATCAATTACTTTTATATGAGTTACACGTGGGTACCTTTTCAGATGAAGGGACATTTGAAGGGGTGTTATCGAGGCTCGACGACTTGAAAACCTTAGGCATTACCGCGCTGCAGCTGATGCCTATTTGCCAATTTCCCGGGTTGCGAAATTGGGGTTACGACGGAGTTTATCCCTTTTCGGTTCAAAATTCTTACGGTGGTCCGATGGGGCTCAAAAAACTGATTAACAAATGTCACGAAAAGGGGCTAGCTGTTTTCATTGACGTAGTCTATAACCATTTAGGCCCCGAAGGAAACTATCTTGGCGAATATGGCCCGTACTTTACTGATAAGTATATGACTCCTTGGGGCCAGGCGATCAATTTAGATGGGGAATGGAGTGACGGTGTCCGTAATTACCTTTTGGCAAATATTGCGGAGTGGTTTGTTCATTACCACGTGGATGGTTTGCGAGTTGATGCTATCCATGCCATGTTTGATAATGGATCCGTTCCTTTCTGGGAGGTGGCCTGTGCCTATGTAAAGGAGCTTGAACGTGAGTTGGGGCGCCGACTATATATGATCGCTGAAAGCGATTACAATCATCCCCGGGTAATTCAGCAAGGGAGCGGAGGACTTGGTTTTGATGGACAATGGTTAGACGATTTCCATCACGCATTATATACGCTGGTCTTTCCGGAGGGGAAAAAATTTTATCAAGATTTCGGAAAGATAGAACAGCTTTCCAAAGCATATAAAGAGGGCTTTGTACACACCGGTGAGTACGTGGAAGCGAGAAAGAAAAGATTCGGTGCTTCCTCTGCCGGTATACCGGGTAGTAAATTCGTGGTCTTTAATCAAAATCATGATCAGATAGGAAATAAAGGGCAAGGCGAACGTCTATCAACCAGTTTGGACTTTGAAAGACTCAAAATAACGGCAGGCGCTGTTATTCTATCACCCTACATTCCGATGTTGTTTATGGGAGAAGAATATGCTGAAAAAAATCCATTTTCTTATTTTATTAATCACGGTGATCCACAGCTGATAAGAGCGGTAAAGGATGGTAGAATAAAGGAATTTGGAACGTTTATGGATAAAGAGGATGTATCAGCACCGGAAGATCCCCACGTATTCGAACGATCCAAATTAAATTGGGATAAGCGAACAATAGGAAAGCACGCAATGATATTGGATTGGTACAAAAAACTGATCAAGCTTCGGTTTTCTGATCCGGTTTTTTCTAACTTTAATAAAAAAGATATACAAGTCAATGTGATTGATAGGCTTCTTGTCCTACAACGAGTGAACGAAGGAGGAAGAGATAATACATTATGTCTTTTTAATTTCTCCGAAGACGAAACTATGTATAAGATACCTATCGGCTTCCCTTATTGGAAGGAACTACTTTTTCATGATCACTCACCGGTTTATTACCAAGGGACTTCGGTGGCTATTACACCGTGGGCGGTGTGGATATTAAAGACTCTCGAAGCGCAAGAAGAAGTATATTAAATAGCATTTGCCAATCATCTCCATACGAGTGATTATCGCATTTCTTCGAATAATATAGGATATGCGATCAATCACTAAGGGTTCTGACGGCCGACAAAGTCATTGATAATCTGTATGCTCATTTTGCTATTTTTTTCGATAGACGTAATAATCTTTTGTATATCTTCCTCGTTCAATGATTTCAATCTTTCGTTTAGCAAACGGGATAGATTTTTGATGTTGCCCAAAGGCCCACCTAAATCATGCAATAGAATATGAAGGATGGAGTCTTTTTTATCATTCAGCTCATTCAAATAGTCTATATCTTCCTTTATTGTTGTGATGTCAGTCACATAACCTAAAAATAGTTCTTTATCTAAACTATTGTCAATACGTGCATATAGAGAAAGGATATATGTTTTCTCGTTAGGGCGTATCGTCCTGAATTCAAAATCGGTGAGCGAATTTCCCTGACGTAAAAATGGGAGATATTTTTTCAAACGCCGGACATCATCCGGATGAACAATACGAGTGAGTTTATTTATACTCTTATCGCCGGAGCGGATGCCGAAAAAAGACTCAAATGATGTGTTAGCATAGCAAAAAAGCTTATCTGTTAAACTGTATATGAAATAATAGTGATTGTCTTCCGCAATAAGTGAAAGTAAAAGTTCCTCAATATTCTTCATAAAGAGTGTATTTGGAAGTTAATCGTTTGTTACCCAATATTAAATCGGTTAAATTAACAAAAAAGAATTGCAATAGCTACAAAGTTTGTGAACATTTGGCCCCTATGTACTTCATAATAAATCAATGACAGGCTACAATCTAACTGTTGTATAAAATTCCGTTTACTATAAACGACTGAAACAACGAGCTTGGTTTTTGATTACATAAATTCGTAGTTTTGCATTAAATTCTCTCGGTGTACATTAGTAATAATTGCGGATACATTATTGGAAACACCCTTTCAAACAGCGAAACTGAGCAAGAGACCGATTATCTTCCTTAAAAAAAGAATTGAAACCTTCGATTTTAAGGTCTATACATTGTTTCTTTTTAAAATTGATCCCATTGTAGCAAAGGAGGAAATTATACAATATTGCCGAAGCTATAATGCAGATAAACTCTCTAATACGACACTTTACGCATTTATTTTTTTTGACAACGAGAAATATGCTGATTTTCCTAAACGAGCTGCTACCTACATTTATGATACGCTGGAGGATAGCCTAGCTGTCCAACATATTAAATCTGTATACATCTCCAATGTTATTAACGGTTTTAGCAAGCTTTTTTATTATCCGACAAGTTATTTCTTTGGTCACGCAGAAGAACACTATTATCTGGATGGTTTAACAAAGAATATAAAGTAGGCATACAATAACTGTATCTCTCAAATTTACCGGAAATGTAACCCTAATCACTCGATTATTTTATCGAGATTTGACTTAGGTTAAAATCCGCTTAATATGGCTAACGATCTACTTAAAGCTTATTTTGCCCTCGCTGTTGTTTGTATAGTTTGGGGCACTACTTATTTTGCTATGCGCATTGGTGTTAATACCATTCCACCTTTTTTATTTTCCGGATTTAGGCAGGTTGTGGCAGGAGGAATACTATTGCTTTTCTTAAAGATAACCGGCGGTTGAACGCGCTCACCAGGACTAATTTTATACGTCAAGCAATCCCCGGAATACTGATGATTACGCTTGGTAATGGTGTTGTAGGTTGGAGCGAAAAATTTATTCCCAGTGGTTTAGCTGCATTGATTGTCTCTATCATGCCTGTGTACATCGTTATCGTTAGTTTTGGGAGCGGGGTAGATCGTAAAATGCCAAATATAGCAATAGTCACAGGACTAATCATGGGAACTTTGGGTATTATGCTCATTTTCAACGATAATTTGAGTGATTTGTCTAATCCATCCTATTTTACGGGAATGCTCGTAGCTTTCGGTGCAGCCTTAGCCTGGGCATCAGGAAGTGTGTACACAAAATATAAACCATCAAAGGCTGATCCACTTGTTAACGCCGCTATGCAAATGCTCATCGGGGGTATAGTGCTGCTACTAATGAGCCTTTTTTTAGACGACTTTAAATTAATTCAGCCAGTTTCCAGTGATAGCTTTTGGGCTTTAGTGTATCTGATTGTGATAGGATCGCTTCTATCATATCCCTGCTTTATTTATGCTTTGGATAAATTACCAGTGGGATTAGCTTCCATCTACGCTTACATCAACCCGCTTATTGCCTTAATGCTTGGCTTCTTTTTACTAAACGAAAAATTGACGACGATGACGCTGCTAGCGTTATTTACGACTTTAACCGGTGTCTATTTTATCAACAGAGGCTACCGTCAGAAAAATCACACGCTTCGTTTGACAAGCTCAAGAAGAGAACCGTAATTATTGGTTATTTTAAATAATTTAAACATATATGTAGCATAATTTCATCAAGATTCGTCTACTAAGTAGTAATGCGTATTACTTTTTGTTTATTATTTATTTATTTAAAAACTAACAGTTATGGAAACTAAAAATCAAATGAAGAAACCCTTCTTTGCCAGATTCTTAGAAGGACAAACAGCTCAAAATGCTAAAAATCAGAATGGTAATCAGCAATCTCCAAAGTCCGAGCTTCATCAATCGCCGGATTGGAATGTTACGTTGAAGTTCCCTTCGGACAGTGACGAGGGTCTGTAAGGTATCTGAATCTTAGCATCTACAAGGGGTTGGCGCCGACCTCTTGTCCATTTTGATTGACATGATCTTATGTATTACCCATTCCAGTGACTTTTATACTATCGACATCGTTCAAAACGCCTTAAATCGTATGGGTGTACCATCAATCCGATTAAATGTTGATGAATTTGCAATAAATTATAGAATTCATTACGATTTTACGGATAACGGACGGCAACTTTACCGATTAAATATAAACGGGCTAACCATTGAATCTTCTCAAATCACGGCCGTTTGGTATCGCAAGTTATGGGACTTAACAGTTCCCGACGATTTGGATCTAACTTATCGATCTGTGTTCGTGAAAGAGTACCGTACCTATTTACAGTTATTCTTTGATAGTTTGAAAGATTTATATTGGATAAATGATATGCAAGTAGACCATGCTGTTGGGGGCAACAAAATATATCAACTGAAAATTGCGAATCGCGTCGGTTTACGGGTTCCCAAAACCATTATTAGTAATGAAGCGGCAACTATCCGAGCGTTCTATAAATCCTGCGTAAACGGAACGATCATGAAGCTTCATGGTGCCTTAGAGAAAAGTATGCATGCCAAATCGTTTCTTCCAACTATAAAGCTGGCCGATGAAGACTTGAAGAACCTGGAAGAGTTATCCTACTGCCCTATGATCTTTCAAGAGTATATAGACAAGTTATATGAATTACGGATAATTTATGTTGATGGTGAGTTTTTCACCGGGAAAATTCAGCATAAAGAGATGCAGACTGACTGGAGAATCACTCGAGGGAGCTCTCCATCTTGGGAGCGATATCCACTGCCAAATGAAATAAAGCATAAATTACGAAGGATGATGCAACGCTTAAATCTGGGCTTCGGAGCGATTGATATGATAAGGAATAGGGAAGGTGCTTATATCTTCCTTGAAATTAATCCGCAGGGTGAATGGGGTATGCTCCAAAAAGAACTAAATTATAAGATCGGAGAAACACTAGCAGAAAAACTAATTGAGCACGCAAGGAAAAATGAGCAATAAGAAAGTATTAATTATTACCCACGAAGGTGATAACGCCTGTGTAGCAAACGTTACAGATTATATAGAACAGATTGGTGGTAACGTAATACGATTTGATGTAGATAAGTATCCAACAACGGCCTCCTTAACAAGTTCATACAACAAACAGGAGTGGTCTGTTGAGCTAGAAGGAACAATGGCTCAATTGTTGGACGACAATCTTACCGGTGTTTGGTATCGCAGAAGCCATTACATTGGTAGAAACCTTAAAAACCTAATCCATGATGCTTATTTACCCGCGACATTGGGAGAGGTTAAACGGACGCTCTATGGAATGGTAGAATCGTTGCCCTGCTTTCAGATGGAACGTTACAGCACCTATCGACGATTAGATAGCAAAGAAGAACAATTGAAAATAGCACATAAATGCGGTATGCAGATTCCTGCAACCTGCATCAGTAATTCGCCACAGAAGATAAAAGAATTTATGCAGCAAGTTGGGGGTGAGTTTGTTGCCAAGATGCAAAGCTCTTTTGCAATTGTTAAGGATAATATAGAACAAGTTGTATTTACAACTCTTTTAGATCCTGAGGATATTGAACAATTGGAAGACATTCAATATTGTCCTATGATCTTCCAAGAAAAGATAGAAAAAAAACTAGAATTGCGTGTGACCATTGTAGGCTACGAGTTTTTCGCCTTTAGCATCGATTCCCAAAAGCAGGAAGACACAAAGATTGATTGGCGTAAAGATGGACTTAGCTTGATAAACGAATGGAAACCTTTTCAGCTGCCGGAGAGAATAAAGAAAAGCCTGACACTTTTGATGGATTATTATCAATTGAACTATGGGGCCATTGATCTCATTGTAACTCCCGATGATGAATATTATTTTTTAGAAATTAATCCGGCAGGTGAATATTTTTGGCTGGACCAAATGTGCGGACATGCCATCTCACAACAGATCGCCAAAGTACTTATAGGAGCCGCATTAAGAAGAGAGTAACAACATGCAAAAACGATCCGGTGATTTTTTTGTATTAATTCTATTAGTCTCTATCATCAGCATAAACCAAGTGTTAGGGGCATGAATAAGAAAGTTGATATTAATAAGTGAAATGACAGCATCTTTTTTGCCTATAGACCTCAATACATGGCCGCGAAAGCCTTATTTTGATTACTTTTATTATCAATTGAAGACCAAGTACAATGTCAATCATCACTTGGAAATAACCGCGTTGCTCAATTCCATTAAAAAAAGACAGCTGAAATTTTATCCTACGTTTCTCTATCTTATAACAAAAACGGTGAATCAAAACGAAGCGTTTAGAATGGCTTTCGATGAAAATGGCATTTTGGGACTTTGGAACTTTTTAGTGCCATCATATACGATTTTTCACAAGGACGATAAAACATTTTCGGATCTATGGAGCCCTTATTACACGGGGTTTAATGACTTTTATACCACCATTTTGCACGACATGGAACAATACAGAGATATCAAAGGTATTCGTGTGAAGGCTGGACGTCCTGCTAACTTCTGTCCCATTTCTGCACTTCCATGGTTAAGCTTTACAAGTATTAGCCAAGACACTTACAGTGACTCGGATCTACTTGTTCCTATCATTAGATTTGGTAAGTACTATCAAAATATGGAAAAAACCCTACTGCCATTTTCTATATATGTACATCATGCAGTGGCCGACGGTTATCATACATCCAAATTTATTAATGAGCTGCAGGACTTATGCCGGGAAATTGATGATTGGATAGATTCGTAGATGCTAAGGGATCGAAAAGTCGCAAAACTGATCATTATTGGAAACCTCTTATCAAAGAAGGGGGCACCGAAGTCGCTTGTGGCTGGCTAACAGATAAATTTGGAATAAGTTGGTAGATTATTCCAAAGAAACTGAGTGCATTAGTAGGAAATCCGGAAAAACCCCAAGGGTGATGGCTGTTTTGATGCAAATGAAAAAGTTGATCATTGCTGATTTGGAAAATGCATAACTGTGATTCTGCTTTCTATCTTCTTATGTCCACCGTATTAAACTCGTCGGGTGCCCTCTTTTTTGAGCTTATATGTGGAACCTGCTTTTACAATGTTTACAGTGACATATAAAGTATACAGATATCTACTGAATATACACATAACGTCATGCCTTAAACGGTTGATTTTCATTGTGGCCTGAGAATTGCTTATATATGCTGATCGTAAAAAGTAGACACGAATGAAGAAGTTGATTTATATTCTTGAAGATGAGTCGGATATAAGGGATATATTATCTATTTTCTTATCTGAATATGCAGAGGTAAAAACTTTTGGGAACATTAAAAGCTTTAAAGAAGCCATGCTGGCTGTTATTCCCCATCTATTTTTACTGGATATAAATCTCCCAGATGGAAATGGATTGGAACTTGCAACTGATATTTCTAAAAATCAATTGGCTAAGAACAAACCAATAGTTATTATGTCTGCCCACGCAAAAGGTGACGATTTGCAAAAAAGAAAAGAGATTAGTGCTTTTATTTCAAAACCTTTTGACTTAAGTCAGATGGAGCAAAAAGTGGTCGAATTGTTAGAAGCATCTTAGTGATTTGGATAAAAGAAAAGACGGGCAATATGAAGTCACTGCCCGCCTAAAGGCGCGACCTATGGCCAGGATGTCTCAGTCATAGGAAGTACCATAATTTCCGGAATCACAGTTTCTTTTGGTAGTGATAGCACATACCGAACAGTATCGGCTACATTTTCAGGATCTTGTAGCAAATTAACATCAATGTCAGGGAAACGCTCCAGTAGAAAGGGGGTTTTCATTCCTCCGGCAATTACGGCAGTGACCTTTATACCCTCTTTACGTCCTTCCACGTGTAGGGCATGACTAAAGCCCAGCAATCCCCATTTACTCGCGTGATAGGGAGAGGCGTTGGCCCAAGCTCGTTTGCTCGCTGTCGACACGATATTCACAATATGTCCTTGTCCATTCTTTTTCAAATATGGGAAAGCGCTTTTTGAAACAATAAAGGGGCCACGAAGATTGACACTCATTACTTGATCCCATTCATTGAGGCTTAATTCTTCCACTGATTTAGTATAATCTACTCCTGCATTGTTTATTATCACATCAAGTCGGCCAAAATGGTCTACTACTTGTTTTAGTACGTTTATCACACTGGTTTCATCAGTTACGTCCATCACATATGATTGTGCATTGCATCCGGTAGCTGATATTTCTGCTGCCGTATGTACCAAATCATTTTCTCTTACATCTGTTAATGCAATGCTGGCACCGTCTCTTGAAAGCCTCTTACAAATTGCTGCTCCTAGACCACGGCCAGCTCCGGTAACTAAAACTACTTTATCTTGCAGTGAATTCTCCATAATATATATATTGTTAATAATTTGTCTGATTAGATTGCCTCAATTGCATTGATTTTTCGATTACTAGTTCGAACGCGTCCAGCCAGTCGCGAATGAATCGATCCATTCCAAAGTTTTGTATTGCTGTCTCCCTAGCATTATCCCCCAATTTTTTGGCGTGAAGTGGATCATCGAGCAACAACTGCATTTTATTTATCAAGTATGACACATCCGTATGAATGTACCCAGACTTTCCATTGTCTACGGTCATGGCCATCTCCGTAGTCGCTAAGCCTATAATTGGTAAGCCTACCATCATCGACTCACAGACTGCCAAACCTAAACTCGTGTAACGTATCGGATTAAAGAAAAAACGATACTTCGAAATGAAGGATGGTAGTTCAGGAGGCGCTATCTCTCCCAATCCACCGGCCACTTCCGATTCCATACCGATTAGATCTAAAGGAACATACTTTTGCACTTGCTTAAAAATATCGTAACCTAATCGCCTCCCTCGCTTCGCTATGCCATTGATTACTACAACTCCTTTTTCAAGCACTCCGGTATAATTGACGTCTTTAGGGATCAAAACTCCATGTTGGATCACTCTAGTAGGTGTACGATTATTGTCCCACATCAGATTGTTAAAATGGGTTACATGTATTAATAGGACCTCAGGATCATCTACTATATGCCGCGTATCGGTAGGTACCTCTCTCGGTGGATCATGTTCTAAATAAATCTTAGGTAGAAGTCTTTGACGTTCATCTAAAATTTCATACTGATCTTCGAGGTAGTTCTTTCTCGACTGGAACAAAATGCAATCAAAATCCATGTCCTTTAGTTCAGAAACCGGTACCTCATATACATTGTCTCCCCATTTAAAAGTTCCGGAGCGACCGCCGTATCCTTCCGGTCTATCAGACATTACCGGTAGATAGAACTGGCACGGTACCTGAGAAAGGTAGTAAAGATAACTACCATGTATATGCCAGGTTAAAATTCTTAATGGCTTTTGCGATATTATTTGCATAACTGTCTATTTATATTTCTTCGTACATTCTTGCTTCTATTTATCATTTAATAAAATTTTCACTTCCCTTAAAACTTCACTTACTTCAATGCCTCTTACGAACGAAAAAAGGTGTTCACAATTAAGATCCCGAGGTTCAAAAGGGTAAGGTTCATTCGGAACGACACCGCACCTAGGGCATTGCATATCCCACGATATAACAAATCGGTGCTTTTTCGTAAATAGCGGTCCCCATTTAGCGAAGTTGGGTGCCCAATATATACCTACCGTTTTAGCGCCGGCAGCCCTTGCCAAATGAAGCGGTCCTGTATCGTTAGAAACGACCAATTCACTTTTGGCAAAAAGTGCTCCGAGCGTTCCCAGGGATACGTTGCGGCAGGCGTAAAAAGCCTGATTTTGCATAGTTGCAATGATTTCCTGAAGGTATTGTTCATCCTCATTGTCGCCAGTGAATAGGACAGTAACCCCGCTTTTTACAAGCTCGTCCGCCAATTGTGCAAATTTATCCGGAAGCCATCGCCTTCGAAGATCCTTAGCACCGGGATGCACAATGATGTAAGGCTGACTAATAACCAAATTTTGCAAAATCTCCTTTGCATTGGCATACTCAGCAGGAAACAGGGTAATTTCGGGCTCTAAAGTATAGGGCAATGCCCCCACTAAATCTATCAGCTCTAAATAGCGCATTACCTCGTGCTGATAATGGACAAAAGGAATGCAGTAATCTGTATCTATGGCCTCCCTGCATGTATGCCCTATTGTCACGCGGGCGTTTAATTTGCTTATAAAGGGATTGGACGCTATACCTCTGCCTTGAAAATGAATAGCTAGATCGAACTTCTCTTCTTGCATACGTTGAAAAAAATGGTCTATTTCTGCTTGATCTGCCTCTTTTCCTTCTTCATCCCGAATACCTTTATATAGGGGAACCACAACAACACGATCGATTACCGTTCGCTTTTTGACAAGAAATTCGGCGTGCCAAGGACTTCCCAGCAGTACAATCTCAGCCTCTTCATAAGCGTGTTTAAGAGCATGAATGGCTGGCAGGGTAACAAGAAAATCTCCAAGAGCGTTGGCTCTTAGAACGGCTATTTTTTTTACATCTTTCTCTTTAATTTTATTCATCTGTTGTAGCGTCGGTTACTTCATCCGATAAGTCATTTATATATGTGCCACTATCACAAATCCCTACTAAATCAGCAAAGTCAATAATATGTTCTTTCATCAGCTCTTTGATTGTGGCAGGTTCGGTGGCTGCCGATAATTCTAAGCGTGTATCCAGTGCATATAATCTGAATACATAATGATGAATCCCTTTGAAGTATTTTGGGCAGGGGCCTTCATAGCCAAACGTATGATTATTGCACAAACCTTCAATTCCACCGGCAGGTACCTGCCCTTCTTCAATTAACGTAGTGGCAGGAGGAATATTAAAAACATGCCAATGCGTCCATGGGACTGGAGAAGCGTCTATATCTTCGATCAACAATACTAAGCTTTCGGCATCAGAAGGAATACCTTCAAATACGAACGATGGGCTAACATTTGAGCCTAAACATGTAAATCTTTTCGGAATCTCGGTACCTGGTTCAAAAATGCTTCGTATTTTCATCTGTTTTTTTTCTTCGTCAAACTATTCATGCATCGTAAAGCGCAAAATCTGCCACGAATACAACCTCGCTATAATCATTTTGATTATCGAAAATTCCGTATCTTAATGATTGCCAGAACCGGACAGACAAGCACAAACTCCTATCCAAAAAAGGAAAAGCTGTGAAGTAACTGCATCTAAAAAAGTCGTAAATAAGCGAAGAGAAGTGCTTTAGGTATAAAATTCAACGTAATTTCTTTTTCAATATCAGCACAACGTCAAGGAAAAATTAGAAAAGGAGAAAGCAGTTTATACAAAGAAGTGAACAACGGAGAACCTTTTTTAGGACAGTAATAAAAGTTGCCACTCCTTGATTAATCTTCATGGCTACGAAGAAGGCCACATCTACGCTCTTTTTCTCATACTGTTTGTGTAAAAGATGTATAATCATATTGTTTCATTTTAATTTAATTTTATATCGCTAAAACAAACTTATTATGGAGAATTTTAAAGCTTTATCAGCCTTCCCTGATCATTTGCAAAAGTACTTGCTTGAGCATCCCGAGGAATTGCCTACTGAAGTCAACATGACAAATTTTAAAGTGAAGCCCTTTCAAAATGCATGGACCGATATCCGGTTAAGTGCAGATTATGAATATACACGTTACATGGATGTCGTTTTTATTGATGGTGAAAAATACCCTAACAAATTACACAGTTATCTGGTTACCTACTCAAGCTCTAAAAATATTATTAATCTGAAGAGAATTATACTTTCTTAGTCCGACACTTATCTTAAGTTATTATCTTGCTGACACTTAATTGGTTTAAACCAATTAACGGTAATCATGACGACCTTCCATTGAATTGCCCACATAAAGCATCGGCAGTAACCCATATGCAACACGGCGTTACTGCTGATAATTTCAAAATAATCGCAACAAAACGCATATATCTTTTACCTTTGCTTTTTACTAAGTAAAAACTAATAGATTTTGGAAAATCTTCACGAAAACACGTCAAATCAGCAAGAACTTAAACGGGGATTATTAAATAGACATATACAGCTTATTGCTTTAGGCGGCGCCATCGGTACCGGCTTATTTTTGGGAATTGGACCGGCAGCCGTTATGGCAGGTCCTGCCGTTGTCTTCGGTTATGCAATAGCAGGTTTCATCGCCTTTCTAATTATGCGGCAACTGGGAGAGATGGTGGTTGAAGAACCCGTATCAGGAAGCTTCAGTCATTTTGCGTATAAGTACTGGGGAGCCTTTCCAGGTTATGCATCGGGATGGAATTACTGGATTTTGTATATCTTGGTGAGCATGTCGGAGCTGACCGCCATAGGCATTTATGTACAATTTTGGTGGCCTGAAATCCCACTTTGGGCATCCAGTTTGTTTTTTTTCCTCGTCATAAATGCCATTAATCTAGCCTCTGTGAAAATATACGGAGAAGCTGAGTTTTGGTTCTCAATTGTTAAGGTGATTGCCATTATTGCGATGATCCTTTTTGGCACCTATCTCCTAATTACCGGGAAGGGCGGAGAAGAAGCAAGTATTCGTAATTTATGGAATGATGATGGTTTCTTTCCAAAAGGTCTGTTTAGTATCGATGAAGGAGGGAATTACCAAGGTTTACTTACGGCTATGGCTTTGATTATGTTTTCTTTCGGAGGCCTGGAATTAATTGGTATTACAGCAGCAGAGGCAGAGAACCCCGAAAAAAACATCCCAAAGGCAACCAATCAAGTAATTTACCGTATTCTAATTTTTTATGTCGGTGCCTTGGTGATTTTATTTTCCTTGTCTCCATGGCGAGAAATTACGACCGGTAGCAGTCCCTTTGTTGCTGTTTTTGACACTTTAAAGGGTTTTGAATTTACAGTCTTAGGTAAAACGTTCTCTTTTACAAGCATTATAGCCAATGTGTTAAATATTATTGTACTCACTGCAGCATTATCTGTTTACAACAGTAGCGTTTATAGCAATAGCAGAATGCTGTTCGGATTGGCGAAGCAAGGCAATGCACCCCGATTTTTGTCGAAGCTGAACAGAAACCACGTCCCGATAATGGCTATTTTAGTTTCGGCTATCTTTGCTGCTATTTGCATTGTTATTAATAAACTAATGCCCGAGCAAGCATTGGGGATTCTTATGTCTTTAGTGGTGTCGTCGTTGATTATCAATTGGATTATGATAAGTATTACCCACTTGTTTTTTCGTAAAGCAAAAAATGTTGAGCAGCTAAAAACAAAATTCCCAACCTTCCTATATCCTTTTACAAATTATATCTGCCTATTGTTCCTAATTGGTGTGCTCGTTATCATGTGGCTTACGGGTATGAAAACGCCCGTTGAACTGATTCCCATCTGGTTAATACTATTATATGTGAGTTATTTGGCCGTAAAAAGAAATAAACAAAAAACCACCGACAGATTTTAGGTGTTTTAACCTAAAGCAATTATAGATTGATGACCCTAATATATTGCATAGAAAATAAAGGGATTGCACGCAGATTAAGAATATTATTTATTCTTGCTTTTTCTATCTTGTCACAGCCTATCGAAGCGCAAGAGAAATTAGAAAGAGAATACAGGATAGCGGCGGAACATGTGCCTGAAAAAGCAAAATCCTTTATTAAAGCTACTTATTTGAATGCAAAGGCAAAATGGTATAGAGAAGAAGGTCTAAGCGGTTTTACCTTAGAAGCAAAACTTAAATGGAAGGGACAGCGACACAGTGTAGAATTCGACACATTAGGGAATTTACAGGATATCGAGATAGGCATTAAATTTGAAGAGGTTGAAGACATAGCCAGGAAGCAAATTGAAACCCACTTACAAACTAACTTCCAACATTATAGAATTGTCAAAACACAAGTACAATTGAAAGGCTCTTCTGCTCAACTTCAGCGAATCGTTGGTAATCAAACCAGGGAAACTACAGAAGAACTCATAATAAATTATGAACTTATTATAAAAGCGAAAAGCAGCGAAGATAAGATCAATAGCTTTTACGAAATTCTTGTTAATAAACAAGGTGAGGTAATTAAATTGTCTAAAATTGTAGAACGTGCCGTAAATCATCTCATATTCTGATTATAAAACACAAATGAAGAACCATTTCCTGTTCGGGTATTTCTTTTTATTTTGCATTTCATCTTTACGTGGGCAGGATCGCTACCAATTAGGGGTTATTCCTCAAATTAATAATGAATTTAGCTTAGGTGACCGATATGAGCTAAATTCAAAAGTAGAGATACGACAACTGTTAAAAGATGGTCCTTCAAACCTTACTGCACAAAAAGGATTTCATTTTGAAAGAAGCGATTTTGAAACAATATTAAACAGAAAGCTAAGCCCTTTAGACGGAGTGGGTGTGGGGTATCTCCTTCGAATTGAAGAAGGAAAGTTAGTCCATCGTTTCATTCAACAATATGCTCATGTTCAAAATAAAATAGGCTTTCGACTTGCCCATCGTTTTCGAAGTGACCAAACCATAACCGATAATGAATGGTCGTTCAGAATCCGGTACCGACTAAGTTTTGAAAAGCCATTAGAAGGTTTAGAGATAGATCCTAAAGAGTTTTACTTAAAAATTAACAACGAATATCTTCCAACCTATGCGAAAAAAGAACTGGATGTAGAGATTAGACTGCTTGCCTCGCTTGGATATAATTTATCTGATAAAATGAAATTCGAGACCGGTTTCGATTATAGAGCTGAAGATATAATAGCAAAAAATACGGAACACCAATGTTGGCTCAATTTGGGGTGGTTTCATAGCTTTTAAACTATTCGACATCTTGGTTGTTTAAAGCAAGTATGAAAACAACTGAAATTGAATGGTTACTTGAACCTAACGATATGATGAGCTTTCTCGTTTCGATCATTTGTGGTAGTATCATCGGACTCGAACGCGAATACAACAATAAATCAGCCGGTTTTAGAACCATTGTATTAATTTGCCTCGGTTCAACAATTTTCACGATCGTTTCAAAATATGGTACCGGAAGTGATGATCGTATTTCTGCAAATATTATTACAGGTATTGGCTTTATAGGCGCGGGTGTTATATTTAAAGATCGACTATCGGTACTGGGCCTCACTACTGCGGCGGTTATTTGGACGGCGGCGGGAATAGGTATGGCTGCTGGAATCGGTTACCACGCTTTAGCTCTGGCGCTTACGTTGGTTACTATTGTAGTTTTGTCCTTGTTTACCAAAATTGAAAATCTAATTGGAATGTACCATAATCGTAAGTTGCTGAATATTGACTTTTGTGATGGCGATCTTCGGCATCTTCATTATGTTGAGCATTTTTTAGAGGAAAGGCACATAAAGTATACAAGAATTTCGTTGCGTAAGCAAAATGAAAGATTATTTGCTATATTAGAGGTACAAGGAAGTGACAAAAAATTAAGGTATTTGGATGAAGAAATAATTCAATTGCCTTATGTACGAGCCTTTAGCTAACCATTAACCATTACATAGTAAACCTAATGAGCACCATTTTAAACAAGGAGGAGTCGGTTCAGTTTCTATCAAAGCTGGGAGTGCCGGAGGGACTTATCCAAGTGACCGCTCACGGTGGTGGCACTTTACATGAGGCCTTATTTAGACTTCGACCACCTCATACAATATACGCCTCGCAAGACACCATTCCCTATAAACAGTTAGCGGTTCTTTTCGAAAAAGGGCGCCATGCAATAGCTTACGATTTAATCATGCGACGCTATATTCGTTTCGACTTAGCCTTTCCCGACACTGTTATCTCCTGTTATAAGAATGTTCAGAATGTTCTGGCTGAAGAATTAACTCGATTAGTCGCTGGCGGTTTACCTAAAACCATTTTTGAAAAAGTATCCAATTTGTTAGGCTTCAAATATACAGAACTCCTTTGGGTACATTACATCAATTTTGAACTCATATATCTGTCGGATTACAAAAATTGGCTCGATGATCTCATCATGAAAATCGATATGCACTTGAAAGAAAAATAGATACACTTTCTCTATCTTATTTCTCAAATATTCATATATTATTGTGAAATAATGTGTATATAATTTATATTAGCAACGTCAACTAAACAAATCATTAACAAAACCAAATAAAGAAATCTGTAAATACCAATTAACATCTCGAACGTCTTATTTCTTACGATCTAAGGAAGATGTTCATTTCTGCTTGAGTTCGATAGTAACGGTTTAGGAGCACACATTCTCCGAACAACCGCCGCTGAGAATTCACTGGATTTCTTTTTGATTGCATTCTTATGGGGATTTTAAGTTTTTTAAATAGAGAAAAGCGAATAGAAAGTTCAACATCGGCTATTATTTTAGGAATTGTATTATTAAAAGAAGCGACAATGGTACTTGATGAGGTGCTATGGTTACTTCAAAGTGAATTTAAGACCAAAATGGTAGAGCATGAGCGAGGAGAGGAAATGATGGTATTAACGATTGCGGATTATCAAATAGTTATTGCACCCATTTGTGGCAATATTCCGGATGATGAGGTGAATGAGATTGCCAGGTACAATTATTACTGGCCGAACGCCATAGAAGAAACAGCAGAACATAACGGTCATATTATTATATCGCTTATAAATGCGGGAAAAAACGCTTTAAAGGAAAATCTATTGTTCAGTAAAGTTGTATGTGCTATCTTAAAAAGCAGCAACTCTTTAGGTTTTTATATGGGAGGAAGAACACTTTTACTAGAAAAGGACTTTTATTTAAATAATGCTATTGGTGCCTCAGAAGACCGCCTGCCACTGTACAATTGGATTTATTTTGGCCTCAGACAGCTTGGAACAAAGCAATCCATCTATACCTATGGTTTGTCTGATTTTGGAAAGCAAGAAATGGAGATTATAAATTCCGAAAAGACATTTGAAGAATTAAATGCGCTTATGTATAATATTGTACATTATGTCTTGGTTTCTAACGTACATTTGAAAAGCGGCGAGATGGTTGGCTTGTCTTGGAATGAGAAGTTTACTATAAGCAAATCTAAAGGCAAATTTGTTCATGGCACCACACTTAAAATTTCTTATTAAAGATTCTTTATTACGCTAAAATAAAACCAACCAGTTATTGTTTCCCTACATATAACCAAGGTAGCGTCTATTCTCAGTTACCATGAAACCGTTCTCCCGCCTCTTCCCAATACATTAAACGCTCTAAATTTGAGCCCTTTTTGAAAGGAAACGGGTTTTGAATATACCTTACTTTTTTCATTAGGTTCCGTACCGTCTGTTGTATAGCGAATAATTAAACCTGGAAGCTGAACATTGGCATACACTGTGTTTTCAATCTTTTTTAACCCAGGTGTCGGAATTCTATACAAAAAGCCTCCTTTGTAAAAGTCTAGACGAGGCAATTCCCTTTTGCCAACGGTATTAAGAAACACTGACCAAGCGTATAAATACGAGGTTTCCGCTTTCTTCGGCTCAACATCAACGGCCCAACTAGGATCGGGTGCCCAAGCCCGCTCAGCTAAACCTAACAATTTCGGTAACAGCAGATATTCCAAACGATCTTTATTGACTATTTTTTCGCTCCATAATGGCGCCTGAATTCCGACAATATTATCCTTGCCGAATTTTGTTAGCCGTTCCATTTTTACAAAGTGGTTAGCGGGAAGAGCTCTTCCTCTTTCGTCTTCTACCTGATTTTTATAATAGTTGTACGGAATGAATCGAAAAGGTTTCTCCAGATCAACATAGCCACCCCAATATTGCCCGATTTCGTAAAAGCTAGTGTTATAAGCCAAATCAAGATACATGTTGGTAACATTTGTAAGCACAACTTGGTAGCCTGCATTGGCCAGTTTATAAGCAAGGTCTTCATTCCCGGCTAAATTATTCCAAACATCTAAATGAAAGTTATTTTTGGCGAAACGCTGTTCCACAATCATCTTTTTCTTTCCCTTCCCGTCTGCTACCTTACGCAACCCGGCTTCTTCCCAAGCAGAGAGGTACAATGCTTTAGTTGACAAGAACCTCTGCAACTTATTGAAATAATAATACCATAAATCGTCTACCGATTTTATTGTCGGATCGTTGGCCATCAACTTTCTAACGGCAGGAGATTGCTCCCAAACCCCGGAAGGCACCTCATCTCCGCCGAAATGGATGGTCTGAAGAGGCATTCCAGCCTCTTTGTGCATATTGATCAACTCATCGCTTACTTTTTCCAAGAATGTATAGGTTGATGGCAGAGCAACATTTATCACATTATCATTGAACCCTTGAACCGAACGATAATCTGAATGATCTTCCAAGTCATGCAGCAGGTATTTTCGTCCCTCTTCTTCCTTACCTTGTGCTTTAAAATGTTCATAACGGGCTTTCATCGCTTTAATAGCTGCCCGCGCGTGTCCGGGTGTCTCTATCTCAGGTATTACGCGGATGTGTCTAGACTTAGCATATCGTAAGATATCTATATAATCCTTTCGGCTGTAATATCCGCTCCCTGCTGTGTTCGTTTTAAAAGGACCGGAGCCATAGGAGGGAAGAAGGTGATCCAGTTCGTTTAAGGTGTGGCCTCTGAACGCGCCGACTTCTGTGAGTTCGGGTAGGCCGGGGATTTCTAAGCGCCAGCCTTCATCCTCAACTAAGTGAAAATGAAAAACGTTCAACTTATACAGGGCCATTAAATCTAAAAGCTTAAAAATTTGCTCTTTCGGTTGAAAGTTCCGTCCAACATCCAACTGGAAAGCCCGATGTTTAAATCTTGGTCGATCTATTATACTAACACAAGGTAAGCTAATATTTTTTTGCGTACCCTTATAATATTCCGGTGCTATAAGCGTCTTAATGGACTGTATAGCATAAAACGCTCCCCTAGGATCGCCCGAATAGATGCTAATGTCATGAGGTGTTATGGTAAGTTCGTAAGCTTCCGGCGTGTTGAGCGCCTTCTTTTCAAACCGTATCGTCGCTTGGTTACGGCTATCAGTTAATATCGCGTTACAATTCAGCAATTTACATAGTTCTACTAAATGCTCTGCTTCCCCTAATATGCTAGAGTCAGCATAAATTTTCAACTCTTCATTAAACGTAAAGCTTCCCGGTTTTCGGTAATAACTTTCCGGAGTCGGAAACACAGGCGGAATCGACATGCTGTCAATGGATACAATCTTGGTATTTTCTTCATAGATTTTGGCATTCAGTGCTATTTCCTGCTTTTTAATATATTTTGGTGTGTCCAATGCTAAAGACAAACTAACTCCCTTGGTGGAATCAGGATTAAATACTGCATAAAAGCCATTTGGAAAATCTGTAATATTGCGAATCTTACGTGAAAGCACTTGCATAACGATTGAATCACCAGGTCTAATCTCCGGGAAAGTGGAATCGGGAGCAATTGAAAAGACATCACCATTGATGTGCGCTATTTTAACGTGATTGGTATCGCTATCACTCAATCGTAAAGAGCCCATATTAAAAAAGAGTTTCCAATTCCCTTGTTTTAATGAACGCTCGCCCGTATTAATAATGGTGAAAGCTGATTCACTTTCTGTGTGTTTTGCAGAGGAGCTTTCAAGTATTTTCCATTTTAGCTTTAAGGGTTCACTTTCTTCTGTTATACTTTTGCTATTCGAGCAAGCGAAAAAAAGAATTAACCAAAGCCAAAGGAATTGATGATTAATCTTCATATGTTAGCTTTTTGTGTTTAAATATCGGATTAATCTTCAATAATAAGATATTATTAATCGATTTTCATCTGTTTTCACCTGGTATCGATGATATTACGGATACGTGCGTTATTCACTTACCTATTGCAGCCGATTGAATGTCCTGTTCAGCAAGTTCTATTGCTCGTTCCAGTATTTCGTCACGTCTTTCTTTTAGCGCCTCAAGCGTAGGTTTCACCTCTATATCAGGTATGACTCCTACTAAATGATGTTTACTACCTGTATTCGTTTTTACCAACGTTCCTGAAAAGCGTAACCTATAACCATGGGGCAAGAGCAAAATATTAACAGCTCCATCTGCACCCGCGGTAGCTTGACCAATAATAGTTCCGAGTTTATAATTCTTTATTACGCTAAGATAGGTTTCCGACACACTTATTGCATTAGCATCCGTTAGAAAGTATGCTTTTGCTTTCCACCTTTTTTGCGCCGGATGAATTAAATGCGTCAGTACTTTATAGTGCACATTCTGATAGTCTGGATAGAGAATTTGTGGAACATAAATGCGATGATCTATAATTTCTGAAGTAGTAAGCTGTTCCTGAATTTGATTAAGCATTTGAGCTGAAGAAATCGTTGCAGGAGGATAGCCCCTCATATCGAAAATGATCGCCTTTGCCTCATCCATTTCTTGCAGAATATAAGGGTTTGTTCCAAACTTATCAGAAGTAAGATCAACATAATATAATGCTTTATTAATCCACCCTGTTGCTTTTTGATACAAAGAGAAAGAATTGTTTTGAGGCGCTCTCGACATTACACTTCTTGGAATTTGAATCCTTTTCTCACCTTCCGCCGTTCGTAGTTTCATTTTTAACGAACTGTGTTTCGGGCCGTTGAATAATATTGTTAATCCTTTTGATCGTTTCCACTGTTGAGATCCAGATATTAAATCTTCTTTTTCTCTAAGATACTCCATTGCGGATCGTCCGTTTATATTCATAATTTCATCGCCTATTTGCACGCGTTTTGAAAGATCCTGATCCATCACCATTTTAACGAAAATCCTGTTGTCTATGGATGTCGCAAGTAGTGGTACACTGGCTGTTGCATCATCTTTTGTTTCATTATAAAGGTCCACATACATTTGCCCGTCGTTTAAGGGGACGGTTAATAATTGAAGGGTGCTTAAGAAATCCTGTTTATCAACATCAAAAAATGCTTTTTCGAGCGATCGTTCAAATATTGAATCGGGAGCAGCAGAAGCTTCTTTCCAGTAAGGGAAAGAATGCTTGAGTACGTTCCATGCTTGAATAAGACAAGCTAGTCGTGTTTCAATTGCTTTTTCATCCTGACCTAAGAACTTTACGCTTGCCTTCTTTTGAAATCGGTCAAGCGTAGCGCTGTCAACAGCCGGGTAGGTATGTATACCATTACTATATAATGAAAGCGGAATTAGGACACTGATATCAGACACTAGCTCCTTCCTTATTACTTCACCTGCCTTAATTTCCCTATTAAAGAGCGGCTCATGACGTACTTTTCCTATCATAAACGCATATTTCGTACGTTCAATATTTAAATCCCCTGAAAAATCAATTAATTCTGCTAAATCGAGATCTATAGGAATTAACTTGTTGTCGGAATTATGTATAAATAGTTGCGGACTATTTAGTTGTACATTTTCCACGGATGGATCAATGTAACATCCAAATTGTACAAGGGGTAAGTTTCTGTCAATCGTTCCACGAAATATGAAACTTTCTTTCACTTCAGCAATTGCTTTTCGTTCTGTATTTAGTTCATCTAGGTCTTCCGACGCTACACAAGGGCCTGCAAATAAATTGTCTTTATAATTGTCCGACGTCGGTTTAGCTGTAATATCCAAAGTGAATACAAAAGGCTTCCCTTTGTATTTCTCCAATTGAAGTACTTTTGTAACCGAAAAGTAACTTAAGGGGCTTTTGTTTTGGTCGTATTCTATTTTACTGTTTACCCGTATACTTCTAAAAGGGACGGACATGTTCGAATTTAAGCCGAAGCCCTGATGCTGCCAATAAACTAATCTATCTTTACAATTATTGACGGTATCCGTTAACGTAAAGCTATCGATTTTGTCTGAGAAATCAATTTTAGCTTGGGGCACAAGAGGGCAAAATAAAGCACGCAGTTCCGTTATTAATTCCTTGTCGTTCTTTACCATGAGCATACGCTGTATTCCGTATATGGCTATTGCATTCCAACAAGAATCGTTTTGCAGTTCGTCGGCAGGATAAAAATACTTAACATATCCGAACAATTTACTGAAAGCCATCAAATTTCGTTTTTGCTGTTTACTTGGTTGCGCATAAGCAAGTGGGTGAAGATGGAAACAAAGGATAAAAAGGATTAACAACCTATTCATGATTCCTCATTTTTAGCAGTAAGGTGATTTTATGACAAGTTTATAACCTATTGATAACTAATACAAAAAAGCGGAGCAGAATTAACATTTTATAACATTTCGACGTGATGCTTTGTCTTTCTTCCGGTTACTTGCAATATTTATCACGAAAATTCTATATTCGTTTCCTTGGATCAGTCTCTATGGCTTTATGAATAAAAATATCGAGAAACTCTATAAAATAGCGGCTAAAGAAGAACGAAATATTATTGGCCTTATGTCAGGAACTTCCTTTGATGGTCTCGATATTGCGTTGTGTCAATTCAAAGGTTACGGACCGGAAACTCAGGTGAAGGTGTTGCATTTTGTAACAAAGGATTATGACGCTGCTTTTAAAGAAGACTTAAAATCAGTGTTTGCAAAGAAGATGGTCGACTTAGAGAAAATCACCTTGTTAAACGCTTATATCGGCAGCTATTATGCTTCGCTCGTCTCTGCTTGTTTAAAAGAATGGCAGCTTGAAGCTGACGACATTGATATTATTGCCAGCCATGGTCAAACTATTTTTCACGCACCGAAGCATATGCATGGAAATCAAAAGTATGGCAACGCCACGCTCCAAATAGGCGATGCTGATCATTTAGCAGTAAATACCGGTATTATCACCATTAGTGATTTTCGACAAAAACATATTGCAGGTGGTGGGGAAGGTGCCCCATTAGCTGTGTATGGGGATTATTTGATCTTCTCTCACCCGAAAGAGAATAGAATTATGCTTAATATAGGGGGGATCGCAAACTTCACTTACTTACCAGCCAACTTTTCGGAAAGCGGCTTTTCGACGGATGTAGGCCCCGGCAATACATTAATGGATCAATATATTCAGCTTAAATTTCCCGGAAGATATTATGATAAAGACGCGACGATAGCTTCTGCCGGAAAGATCAATGAAGCCCTTTTGAAAGCTTTATTGGACAACGACTTTTTTAGAGCCCCTTTTCCGAAAACCACGGGGCCAGAGCTTTTTAGTTTGGCTTATTTAAATCGGGCAATTGAACGTTCAGAGCAGCAAGGTTTGAATGATTATGATATCATGGCAACGCTTGTACAGTTTTCGGCAAAAGGTATTGCACAGGCAATCATTTCATCCGTAAAGAAAGGCGAGAACTATACGTTATACCTTAGTGGGGGCGGTATGTACAACCCTTTGTTGGTAGATCAAATTGAGCGACTCTTAAAAAAAAAAACAAGAACGACGAAAGAGCTGGGAATTAATCCCGATGCAAAAGAGGCCGTCCTGTTTGCATTATTGGCTAACGAAGCGGTTGCAGGGAGGCCGACCCATTTTGAACGGATGGGTGGTTTACCCGCTGTATCTATGGGGAAAGTTAGTTTTCCGTATTGATCCACAGGAACTTTAATCTGGGTATGCATGGATCTATAGAAACAACTTGAACACAAAAAAAGTGAATGCTTGTGAAAAAAAGCAAATTTATCTATGTTTGAAAAACTTAACTAAAAGCAGAAGTAAAGGAGTTTGTGTAATTTTGATGCCCCTGTCATATGCTGCAATGCGTAGTGCTTATAGTTTGATCCCAGCTAAAGATTTGTGAAGAGTTTAATTAATGTAACATGTTAAATCAGAATTCGTTACCTAAACAGCCTAGCTGGCTGCTTTCTTATTGGAATGTCGGCGTTTTGTTACATTGCTCAGTTTTTCTTTTTCTACTTGAATCGTATTTCTATTGGTTAAAATTGAAAAGTGCTTATATAGAGGGAGGTATTATTCAAACGTTATTTTGGTTGGGGTGCCTTTTATTTGCTTTTAGCCATGTTTTTTTAGTTATTATGGACGCTTGGTCGAGATTTCAAAATTACAAAAGAATAAAAGACCATCTCTATGTACACGGTTTTACCCCTAAATTAGCCAGACACTACAGCGGCTCCAAATGTCAGCGAAATGCAGTACTTGTTGCTGCTGCTGAATTAGGTCTTCGGAACCAGGTAGAGATTTATTATAATAAAATAGGAATTAAGTGGTTTCATTTCATACCTCAGTTTATGGTACGTGATCCGTTCTTCCTGTTTAAAAGATATTTCTGGTCGCGTACATTTATGGAGAAGTATTATGAACCGCGTTTCAACTTCCGCGACTTAGGTAATACATTGAATAAAAACATGGTCTATAATGCTTATAGGAAAGAATCTGTCTAAATCTTATCGCTCAAAAATTGCACTAGATAATGTCAGTATACAGGTTGCCCCAGGGGAGATTTGCGGGTTGTTGGGACGTAATGGTGCCGGGAAAACTACACTTTTTAAAATATTAACCGGTTTGATCAGGGCTGATAGCGGTGAAATAATTCTTCAATCACCTCGATCCAAATCTATTGGTGCCATCATTGAGAGACCTGGCTTATATAACTATCTGAACGCCTATGATAATTTGAAAATATTTGCCGGCATACAAGGTGCCAAAGCTGATCCCGACAGCATTCGGGATTACCTTTTAAAAGTAGGCCTACCTACAGATCGAAAAGATCCGGTAGGTAATTTTTCCCTAGGAATGAAACAGCGGCTAGGCATTGCTATTGCGCTGGTAAACAATCCGGGCTGTTTGATTTTGGACGAACCTTTTTCCGGGCTAGACCCTTTCGGTGTGGCATCTCTTATTGACCTTATTCTATCGTTAGCCCAATATGAAAAAATTGCCATTCTTTTATCTTCTCATCTCATGGGTGAGTTAAGTAGGTGTTGTCACTCGTTATATATAATGGACAATGGGAAAATTGTAAATTCAGGTACTACAAAACATTTAATCAGTAAATACATTTATAGCTATTCAATATTAGCAAATAATATCGAATCTTCCGAAGTACTTAAGAAGTATCAGACCGTCTTTGGCGTTAATGAAGTGAAAGTAGTTTGCAATAGCGGGGAAATTACCGGTTTGTTGAACGAATTGTTAAGTGAAGGAGTACAAGTCACAGCTTGTATTCCGGATTTAACCCTGGAACAATTAATAAAGGGAACTCTATGATGAAATCACTTTTCAGTGCCGAACTGTTGAAAATTGTGAAGCAAAGCAAAACCTATTATGCTTTGGGAGCCATTATATTAATAGAATTGCTGATTCTGCTCATCGCGTACTATCAGGGAAGCACGGTCTTGGATTTGCTTCTAGAGTCATTAAAGCAATCATTTTATTTTGAGGGTTCATTACTGAACGGTAACCTCATTATGTACATCGTTCTTAATTCACTTTGGTTCAATGTGCCATTAATTCTCATGATAATTACGTCTGGTTTTCTTACTGATGAATATAAAGACGGAACACTGCAGTCTGTTATGTTGCAGGCAGTTAAAAAAAAGCAGTTCATTTTAGTCAAATATGCAATGGCTATCTTGTTTACAATCCTTGTGATTACTTTTATGATGTTAACGACTTTCGCCTTTGCTTATGCAATTTTCGGTAAAGGAGATTTAATCGTTTATATTAACACCTTAAATTTTTTCGAATCGGGAGATGCTTTTAGACGAATATGCTTTTCATTTATTTCAGGTGCAATTGCTATGATTTTCTACAATGTTACAAGCATGACCCTTGCTATCCTGATAAAGGATTCTTCAAAGACATGGCTTGTATCTGCACTATTTCTTGTTATTACAAATCTACTTTTAAAGGTAGACTTTGGCAATGCAAGTTTCAATAATTTGTTTTTTCCAAAATTGATAGATACATGGCAACAGCTTTTTGTATATGAACTTGACTGGACACGTATTATTGGCAACAACTTTTTGCTCATATTGTACAGCTTGTTAATGGTCTTAATCGGCACATACATTTTTAATAAAAAAGATATCGGATGATTCGCGTTATTTTTGTATTGTTTTTCTTATGGTTAGTCAAACCTATCTTTGGCCAAGAAATAGACACAGATCTGCTGACCATAAAAAAGAGGATGGATGCCGTTCCACAATTCTCTGCAACCGTGATCTTTGATTTAGATGTACCATTCATTCGTATGCCCACTAAATCTGCAAAAATAACTTATTCGAAAGGGGAAAAGATGGGATTTTCCTCAACGGATTTCGTTATGCTACCAAAGCGTGGGTTGGATTTTTCAATGTCGGAGATTTTTAAATATCCGTTTATAACCGTCGACCGGGGTACGGAGAAAAGAAAGGGTTTGCTTTTGAAAGTAGTTAATGTGATTCCCACCGACAAACGCTCCGATTTAGCAATGGCTACGCTATATATGGATGTTCAAGCGAAACGTATCGTGGAATCAGAAATAAATACACGGAAAGACGGTTCTTATATACTATTAATGAGCTACGCAAGTAATAAAGATATACTTCCAAATTATGTCGAAACAACGTTTGCTATCGAACGACTTAAAATACCGTTTAACTTTATGGGAAAGGACACAAAAATCGATCGAAAGAAAATGAGAGCAATGGAAACCAAAACAGGAAAAATAAAAATGCAAATAAAGGATTACCGCATTAAACAACATTGATTTCTCCTCTGTTTGGAACCCATCGCTCTTTTGTTCTAAAGATCCAACTTTCCTTCAATCGAGTCGTCCAGCGTTTTACCTAGAATTGAGCCGACTGACTGCTTCACAAATGCCACAGCATTACCATGTTTATTATCCCAATAATACGCTTCTGTAGGCTCAACTTTAATAACCGTTATTCGCGGGTCGTCTTTTCCTTCCGTAAACCAGGTTTTCAGTAAGGGATTCCAAAGTTCATTAATTTTCTCTCTGTCGTTAACAATGGAAGCTAAACCATAAATATTCAAAAAGTCGGCATATTTTGAGCCTTGAAAAAGTAAATGTACGAAAGGATCTCTTTGAACCTCTTCATTTTTATGACTATCGCTTGCACTTAAGAACCAAAGGTTTCCATCATCATCAACTTTTTGCACCGCCATCGGCCTAATAGATAAAGGAACGCCTACTTTATTCAAGTCTGTGCAAAAAAAACAAGCCTCGGCTATATTTACCAGCTCTTTAACCTTTTCAATAGCCTCTTTTCCGTGTAAATCTTTTTTATTACTTTCTTCTTGTTGCTTATTGATACTATCCATAACTTATTGCTTTTTTAGAGTAACGAATAAATCTTCACAAGGTTTAGATTTCTCGCAATTATTGATTGGGCATCTACGAAACATTCGCGTTTTTAAGCTGTTAGTAATATACTGAGGTTGGCTACCTTTATTTTTTAATAACCGGTATCCAGCCGAAACAGTGGCCTTCCTCTCCAACGTGGGAGGGGGCTTTTGTACTTGACAAAATCAGTAGCCCTATGCGAAACCGTCTCCCGCAGGAGTATCCGACAAAGGAAACGGCAACGAGTATTTTACATATGGATGTCATAATTAGCTATTTCGGTAACTAGGACCCTGTTTTGATCAAAAAACTTTTACTTTTGCACGGAGCTTGAGCTATTGACTATTTTGTGTTATGAATCATTCTTCCCTTAAGAGCTTGTCCCAAAAGCCTTCTTTTATTATTGCAAATTATGTACTGCTGACTTTCTATGGATATTTTTCGATCGGACTAACACTGGCCGTATTACCGATATTTATCCATCAACAACTAGGTTTCAATACCGTGATAGCTGGAGCGGTTATCAGTATACAATATATAATGACTTTTCTTATGCGTGCATACGCAGGCCATATTGTCGACAACCGTGGGCCGAAACCTGCTGTAATTGCTAGCATGATTTGTTTCCTACTTACCGGCATTCTATTAATAACATCTTTTACCTTAGCGGATAAACCGCTCTTAAGTCTATCTATTCTTATCATATCCAGATTAGTAACCGGATGTGGAGAGGGCATGGTAGGAGCTAGCCCCGTTAACTGGGCCATGCTTCGAACCGGAGAGAAGCATACAGCAACGGCTATTTCTTATAATGGCATCGCCAACTACAGCTCGATGGCTATTGGGGCTCCTTTGGGAGTCTGGATGGCCGGTTATGTTGGCAATTGGAGCTTAGGCGCCTTAACCATAGCGACCGCAATAATAGGCCTCCTTACAGCTGTTAGAAAACCTGCACTTAAAGGTGATCAGGATACTCCCCGAAAACCATTTTTGAAGGTGCTACGTACAGTTAGCCCATATGGAAGTGGATTGGCCTTAGCCGGAATGGGATTTGGTACGCTATCTACGTTCATCACACTCTATTATGCCTTTAATAGATGGAATCAAGCGGCTATCTGTATCACGGCATTCAGTTTATTCTTTGTTTTAGGTCGATTGTTATTTGCAAAAAGTATAAATCGTTTTGGAGGGCTTCGGGTCGCTATTGTAAGTATGGCTGTAGAGAGTATGGGCTTGCTAATTCTTTGGTTAGCTACGAATCCTCATATTGCTGTGTTAGGAGCATCATTTACCGGTTTAGGGTTCTCGCTGATCTTTCCTGCTCTAGGAGTAGAGGCGGTAAGTCGTGCCTCTGCATCCAACAAAGGATCAGCTTTAGGAGCTTATGGCTTATTCATCGACATTTCATTAGGTGTGACCGGCCCTTTAATAGGCTTAGTAGCTAAAGGACTGGGGATGAACTATATTTTTCCTTTCAGTATGGCTATGGTATTAATTGGCTTGGTAACTTGTGTGATACTGAAAGAAAACACTGGTCGGGAAATAGATACCGCGATGGACTTAACGACGGACAACCCTTAAATATTCATTTTCCAAGGTAAGCTTTAGGCTGCCTAAGTTGTAACATTCGATGGTAATATTACTCCAAAGAAAAATTTAATGCGTCAATCACATGAACAAAATAGCGGTAATCGTTAAAGTATTTTTTTTCAGTTGTTTTTTGTTTTTTCATCCTATAAAACAATCACTCGCACAACACTATCAATATGCTGTTAATCTTAATCAGACGAAGGAGGATAAAGTCGAGGTTTCTCTCATTCCACCGAAATCACAAGATAAAGAAGTCATATTTTCTTTTCCAAAGATTATTCCAGGCACCTACGCAATAAGTGATTATGGCAAATTTATCTCAAATGTAGCGGCATTTGACAGAAGGGGTAAAAAACTTCGCGTTGCACGACTTAATGACAATCAGTGGAAAATATCAAAAGCTAGACGTTTGCATACAATAAAATACACCGTAAATGACATTTTTGATGCTGATACACCACATGATATTTATCCAATGGCTGCTACAAACATTGAAGAAGGGAGAAACGTCATAATCAATGCTCCGGGCTTTTTTGGATATTTAGAACATCATACGAAGATTCCCGTTCAAATAACCATTGATAAGCCCAATAACTTCTTTGCATCGTCAAGTAGCCTGCCCATATCATCAAATATTCAGCAAGATGTGTTTAAAATGGAAAACATTGACGATCTTTATGATACACCCATTATGTATGGAATTGCTGATACTGCATCATTGAAAGTAGGCAATTGCGACGTATTAGTTTCAGTTTATTCTCCCAATAAACAAATTCATGCAAAAGAGATTATATCCTGGCTTGGCGATTTACTTAGGGCGGCAAAAGGCTATTTAGGAGGTAAGCTTCCAGCTGACCGTTACGCGTTTCTGTATTATTTTAAAGACCCAAAGATAAAACACTCATTTAAACCTGGACTTGCAGGGGCTTTGGAACATACCACATCATCATTTTACTACCTTCCGGAGTTGCCGGCCAATCAATTAAAAAAAATTGTGACAGACGTGTCGTCACACGAATTTTTTCATATAATAACCCCTTTAACTATAGCATCGAAGGAAGTCAAAGAGTTTAATTACAGCCATGTTGCCCTATCTAAGCATTTATGGCTATACGAAGGCACTACTGAATATACAGCTCATCACGTGCAGGTTAAGTATGGCCTTAACTCTGAGCAGGAGTTTTTAGATAAATTATCGGAAAAAATTGTTGATTCTCGAAAAAATTACAATGATAAGTTGCCATTCACAGAACTAAGTAAACACGCGGCAAGCACTTATGCCAATCAATATGGTAACGTCTATCAAAAGGGAGCATTGATTGCCGCTTGTCTAGACATCTATCTTTTACATCTATCAGACGGCGGATACGGTTTGAAAAACCTAACTCATGACCTTGGAATACGTTTTGGAAAAAATAGCTATTTTAATGATGACCAATTATTTGATGAAATAGAGAAATTAAGTTATCCTGA
Organism: Olivibacter sp. SA151; assembly: GCF_054130995.1. Taxonomy (NCBI): domain Bacteria; kingdom Pseudomonadati; phylum Bacteroidota; class Sphingobacteriia; order Sphingobacteriales; family Sphingobacteriaceae; genus Olivibacter; species Olivibacter sp. SA151. The sequence goes on from NZ_CP096391.1 coordinate 3,095,151, forward strand.
AATTAAACAATTTCTCATCCGATATGTTCAGGGAACGGAACCCATTCCATACGATTATTACTTTGGGTTAGCCGGTATACAATATACTTCTGATTATACAAGGCTTTTAATTCCTAATGAGCAGGCAGATACAAACGCACGTTATATACGGAAGATATGGCTGACTCCTCAGGTAAACTAGCATAAGGAGAATAAATCTATCATAGATAGGATTAATGGACACCGGAAAAAAGACAAGTCTCCTAACTTTACTTAAGCCATATAGGCTTTTGCTCTTATTATTGATGCTTCTCGCTTTGATAAGTAACGGTTTAAACCTATGGATTCCCAAAATAATAGGTGAAGGTATTGACGCTTATAACAATCAAAGTTTTTCTTACTACCAAACATTTATACGTTTCGGCTTGGTGGTTTTCATTGTTTTCATCTTCTCTTATTTGCAGATTATCATACAAACCTTTACCTCAGAACGTGTCGCAAGAGATTTACGAAGGCAAATAACAGAAAAAATTGCCGCGCAGGATTTTTCTTATATTAAGGCTGCTAATCCATCAAAATTGCTGACAAACCTTACCGCCGACGTTGATTCAATTAAGTTGTTCATTGCCCAGGCGGTTGTCTCCATCGCCTCGTCAATTTTTATTATAATAGGCGTTAGCATTTTATTGTTTACCATAAAGTGGGAATTGGCACTGGCGGTTATCGCCATTATACCGATTATCGGCGGAACATTCTTTTGGATACTCCGAAAAGTACGGGTACTTTTTATCCAAAGTAGGAGTGTAATCGATCGATTGAACAAAACAATCAACGAAAGCATTTTGGGCGCTGCAATTATAAGAGTTGTCAATTCCCAACAACTCGAGTATGATAAATTCTTAGCTAGTAATCAGCAAGCGAAGCATTATGGACTTTCTATTTTAAAGCTTTTTGCAAGTCTAATTCCGGTTATCGTATTTACCGCCAATATGGCAGGTTTGATTATTTTGTTACTAGGAGGGCATTTTGTTATCACCACAAGTATGAGTCTTGGTGATTTTGCTGCCTTTAATAGTTATTTAGCGCTTCTTATTTTTCCAATTTTAGTAATTGGATTCATGAGTAACGTGATTGCACAGGCTACGGCTTCTTATGATCGGATACGAACGGTTTTGGAGGCGCCTACGAATAAGAAAAACGGCAATCTAAAAGAAGGCGTAAATGGAGAGATTTGTTTCCAATCTGTCTACCTAAATATTGAGCAGAAACCGATACTAAAAGATATTTCATTTTGCTTAAAGCCGGGATCAAAAACAGCTATTATTGGCCCCACTGCCGCAGGAAAGACGCAACTGCTTTATTTGTTAATGGGGCTCTCAAAGCAAGATGCAGGAACGATCACATTCAACGGGCATTCAATAGAAGAATACGAAGAAACGTATTTTCATGATGAAGTAGGTTTTGTTTTTCAAGACAGTATTCTGTTTAATATGAGTATTCGCGAAAACATCGCCTTCAACAAGACCGTAACTAATGAGTACTTGCAAATGGCCGTTAAAACTGCTGAGCTGAATGAATTCGTAAATAGTCTGCCGAATAAGCTGGACACCATGCTATCAGAGAGAGGTTCGGATCTGTCAGGTGGGCAGAAACAGCGCATCATGTTAGCAAGAGCATTATCGCTCCATCCTCAGATATTACTTTTAGACGATTTTACAGCACGTGTAGATAGTTTAACGGAGAAAAATATATTGAGAAATATCAACGAAAACTATCCAAATTTAACGTTGATCTCCGTCACACAGAAAGTCACAACCGCCGAGCATTATGATCAAATTATACTGTTAATGGAAGGTGAAATTATCGCCATCGGAAAACACCAAGAATTAATGCGCTCAAGTCCCGAGTATGTACAGATTTTTACCTCACAGCAAAGTACGAGCGATTATGAACTATAACTTACATGATGAAAGTGGATCCGGTAAGCGGGAATCGTCCATGGCCGCTTTGAAAGGCATTTTTGGTCTGGTTATGCATGAGCGAGGGAAACTGATATTGGCTTTTTTGGCTATGTTAATCAATTCCTTTCTGAATCTACTGAGTCCATTTTTTATTGGGTATACGATTGATCATTATGTGGTAACAAAACAATACCCTGGAGTACTACTGTTTTCGGGTATTTTGCTGATTATGTACCTCATACTGCTCTTAACCAGTTACCTTCAAACAAAACTTATGGGCGGTGTTGGGCAGCGATTACTATTCACGCTACGTAATGCTGTGTTCAACAAGTTGCTACAATTACCGATAGCCTTCTTTAATCAGAATAAAGCAGGCGATCTAATCTCCCGCATTAACAACGATACCGATAAACTTAATCAGTTTTTCTCTCAGGCCCTCACGCAGTTTATCAGTAGCATGGTCATTATGTTTGGTGCCGGCGTCTTTCTGCTGATTATTAATATTCAGTTGGGCTTAGCCGCTTTAGCACCAGCATTATTCATTCTCATTTTTACCAAAGTTGTATCTCCCTGGGTAAAAAAACGGAATGCGGAAAGCCTGAGAGCAGCAGGGGATATGAGTGCGGAAATACAGGAAAGTTTAGGGAACTTTAAAGTTATCATTGCCTTTAACCGTCGTGACTACTATAAAAAAAGGTTTCAAGAAGTCAATCAACAAAACTATCGCACCGCCTTCCGAGCGGGTTTAGCTAACAACATCTTCTTGCCTATTTATAGTTTTTTTTCTAGCATAGCACAGCTAATTGTCTTAACATACGGAATCTATCTGATTAGCGTGAACGAATTAACGATTGGACTATTAGTAAGCTATCTCGCTTATGTAGTTAATTTTTACAATCCATTGCGACAACTGGCCTCTTTGTGGTCAAGTTTTCAGGTTGCCATGGCTGGTTGGGACCGAATAGCTCGGATATTATCGTTGGAAACCAATTTAAACGTAATACCAAGCACTGGCACTAATTCGAAAGACTGTTTATTGGAGTTTAACAATGTCTACTTCTCTTACCCAAATGGCAAGGAAATTTTGCATGATATCAATTTTAAACTATTACGTGGAAAGACGTATGCACTAGTAGGACCAACGGGAGGTGGGAAAACGACTACAGCATCCCTAATGGCACGTTTATATGACCCCACAGAGGGACACGTTTTTCTCGATGGTCAGGACATTAGAGCATACAGTTCTTCAGAGCGGTCAAAAAAAATTGGCTTTATTCTGCAAGAGCCGTTTTTGTTTACCGGCACGGTAGGCGAAAATATTCTTTATGGAAATGAACTGTATGCGACTTATGACAGCACAGCGTTACATGAATTGATCAAGGATCGGGGATTAGAAGACTTAATTGCTGTTTTTGAGAGCGGCTTGGATACGCCTATTACATTCCAGGAAGATGGTATCAGCTTGGGGCAAAAACAGGTGATCGCATTCATTCGTGCGGTACTCAGAAATCCTGACATTCTTATACTAGATGAAGCGACAGCCAATATTGATACGATTACAGAACGATTGCTCGAGAAAATCCTGAGAAAACTACCGGCGCATACTACTTTAGTTATTATAGCACATCGATTAAATACGATTGAAAATGCAGATGAAATTTTCTTCGTTAACTTAGGAAAAGTCACCCCTGCAGGTTCATTTGCAGAGGCTGTAAATCGCTTGTTGAACGATAAAAAAAATAGCTAGATCGGGCCGAATCCAACTATCTGCTTCATTTTTCATTAATTGTCGAATTGTGCTTAAGAATTTTTAGATCGGCAATATGATCGGTTAATCGGGACGAGACATAAATATCAAAAACAAACATCAGCGCACCACATAAAATCAATGCAATAGCAACCCCCTGTTTTTCGGATTCCGGTTTGGCGCGTAGTAATAAAAATAAGGCCAATAGAACAACACACATTTCAATAACTACCCTCGTTCTACTCTCTTTGCGGAAAACTTCTGCCTTCCTTATCTCCATATCGTAACGGATGATCTCTTTTGTTTCTTGACTAACTTTCTTTAACGCATCTTTGTAAAATCCTATTCCGATACCGGCAAACAGAAATGAAAAAAGTACGATTATAAGTATAAAACCAAATGAAAACGGCGTTTTTTTTACCGTAAGAAAAAAAACGCTAAGCACTAAAACTATCAAGTTTAATAAAAGAAGCTTAGTTCCTGTATCGAGTACCGTTTTGTAATAATCTACAATTGCTTCCATAGCTTTCGTTTCGTTCGACTTCTTACAATAATAATCAACAACTTTTTTATATCCAGTGAAAATCATTTTTTGAAGAGCATGTCTGACAATGGACTGACTAAAGCAGTAAAGATAATTTTTTTAATCTGACTATTTTATTTGAAAAGTCAAATAGTTAAATTGCAATGTTTTTTATCAGGTTACCGATTATGGAAAAAGAATTGTCCTTATTTCACCAGTCCTCGACTGCAGTTCTTGATGAGTTAGATTCATTCAAGTTTCGTTTCTCTGTACATGAAATGCAAGATTTACATGAAGCTGTTATGTTGAACAGTCCCATAAGAAGTGAATTTTTCTATATTTTCGTCGTCAAAGCAGGCGAAATTTACTTTAAGCTGAATCGAAAGGAATATCACGCAACAGCAGGTGAGTTATGTGTTATTCCTCCATCCGCTTTGATTGAGGTGTCTGCCATTCTGCCAAAGAGTGAAGCCATTGGTATTGCATTCTGTCCCGATTTTTTCTTAAGTCTGGGTCTTCATTACAGCCATCCTCAGATTCTCGAAATTTTCGCACCTGAGCCATCTCCCATCATAGCGGTAGGAGCAGACGAATTGACAACATTAGACTGGCTACTAAAACGGTTGAAGCAAATTAATTATCCAAAATCCGATCATTTGTTCCAAGAAGAGGTCTTAACCAATACGTTTTCACAATTTATATATGAACTGGCTCAAGCCTACCATCGGAATCAGGTTGGAACACAGATAAAGCTTCGTCGCAAAGAGAATCTGGTGCTTCTTTTTTTTAAAGAAGTATCAAAATATTACAAAAAGGAGAGGGGAGTTCAGTTTTATGCAAACTTATTATTTATCACACGTAAATATTTAAGCAAAACAGTTAAACAGGTTACCGGAAAAACACCTGGTTTTTTTATTGACGAGGCCGTAATAAAAGAAGCAAAAATGCTACTGGCTGATCCTAAGTTAAGTATTAGTGAAATTGCTCAATCATTGAATTTTGCCGATCAATCCACTTTCGGAAAATTCTTTAAAAAACAGGTAGGATTGGCACCGACCTCATTCAGAATATAGTTAATTTAGGCGTCTTTTAGACTAAAAATAGCGTCAAAAGAGCCTTTATAGTCTGTTCAAACTGTAAGATATTTGAGTAAACTTTAAAGGAGAATAGAGATATGATTTACAATAAAAACATTCGGGAGAGAATTATCGATACAGCTGTTGAACGTTTTAATCACTACGGCGTTGCCAAGACAACAATGGCTGAAATTATACAAACCGTTGGTATCTCGAGCGCAACAATGACGCTTTATTTCTCAAACAAAATCGAGCTAATTGCCGAAATTGTAAAACATACTTTGCAAGAGGAACGCGAACAGATTAATCGGCTTATCCCCAAGGGTATGCGCGTTTTACCTTCAATTTATAAGCTCCTGGAAATAAGAGAAAGAACGAGGGGTAAGTATAACCACACACAACTGATTTATGGTTATGATGGGGTGTACTCGGGTTTACCCGAATCTGTTTTGACAATGATTAAATCCGCAGACGTAAAGCAGCTTACCCTCATTTTAAGGAGGGGGCTTAGAAGCGGTGAGCTCAAAGATTTTCCATTACAATCCATTGCGACACTATATGCTGAACTATTGTACGGACTAAATTTAGGCGCTAACGCACGAGTTTGCAGGATGACATTGAGCGACTGTTACAGTCCGGAAGAAATCGTAGAAAAGCAAAAGGAAATCAGTAAAATTTTCATTAATGGATTACGTCAACCAGTAAACAACTTTTCTTTGACTTAATTTAAAGTTCTTTATGCAATATTTAGAGAATATGCTTTTTTTGCCTACTTTCGCAGCCTTGCAGAAACAATGGTTGTTTCTGTTTAAATATTAAGCAAAAATGCAAAAATTCAATGAATTAAAGGAATTGATTGCTGCAGCAGAACAAGATGCGGTAGCTTTCTATGAAAAGGGAAACAAGGCTGCGGGTACTAGATTACGTGGAGCATTACAGCAAACAAAAACCTTAGCGCAAGATATTCGTAACGAAGTTACCGCTAAGAAAAACGAAAGCAAATAAGTATTTTATTCAGCTCTAGGCCCGATCACTTGCAGTGATTGGGCTTCTATATACGTCCGATCTTCTTGTTGACTCCTTATTTAGTTCATTTATTAAAAGACGCGTTCAAACTCCGCCTTACGCGCGTCACAAGTCGGACAATTATAATCTACTAACAAATCAAATGAGGTTCCCGGACTAATCGAATTTATCGAGTCACCATATAAGGGATCATATCGGGTAAAGCAGTGCTTACATTGATAAATTTGCGCAGGAGCATCGTTCTTTTTACTATTTACTTCCTTTTTTGGAGTAACAGAAAGCCGTAATGTACTATGCATCTCATAATAGACATTACACAATCGGATCAGAAGTTCACCTAATTCTTTTATATCACAGGCACTTCCATAATCAACAAATTCTTTGGAATTCGGGTTGAAGTTAGATGTATGCATTACATGATATAACGTTTCTTCCGAAATTTCTTTTTGTATGATAATGGAACCAAAAAGTCCTGTCTGCTTACTGATTTTAATAGCAAAGCAAAGTTTCGACGTCCGGAGATCAGCCTCTTCAAATGCCTTTACCAGCAACCACTTTAGCTCTTTTGCCTCGTCTGAACGATCTTCCAGTTGCCAATTTAACTCATTGGAGGCATGCCGTACATTGATACGATATTTGTTTAACAACACACTCCATCGAATCCTGTAGGATGGAAGGATATTCTTTATTAAAATTGTTTTCCAAGGTGTTGTATATAACTGGCCTATTCTACAATCCATGCACAAGGTACAGATCTCGATTAAAAAGTCTACAAAAAAAATTTCCCACCTTCTGTATATGCCTAACCAAAGCTTATGTTCACCATAATAATTGATCCCCTCATAAAAAGGAAGATGAAAATCGGTGTGCGTCATGGGAAGATCATAGTGCTGCGTATGAAAATCCGCCATTCTGTTTAGCATTTGCACAAGCTGATCCCCATCTGCATTTGGCGTATTATAAAAAAGATGATCGTTATCCATGATAATAAGCTCCAATAGACGACTTATCTCTGCGATATCAGCTGAATAAATAAGAGAAGGCCAAGGATAGATTTTATTTGTTTTCGGAAAACGAACGTGTAAATACCAGTGGTTGCTAATATCCGAAGAAATGAAGTTAAAATTCCCGGTAAAAAAAGGAATCAGGTTTTGATGGCGATCAACGATATTAATTTTCAATCTAGGATGATAATTGAACGAATCCAAGATGTCCTTGTAAACACCTTCCCTCAACCATCCGATAGGAGCAAAGACTTCCTCTGTAACGTACGAACTGACGATGTTTGGATAATCATCTCCATTTACCTCCATGATGGAGTTGGGGATATTGAGCCGGAGATGATGCAAATGTTCAGTAGCAGCGCTAAAAAGTAATTGTTGGCGATTACCGAAACTAACGGTCTCGATTCCGAGTTCTTGGAGAACTTTAAGAACACGCAATAAATTGCCGGCAGAAATGATTCCTCCCGGCAAGTTTATTTTGACGATATATTGTTCCTTTGCTTTCATTTGTTTTATATTATTGCGTGCATTTCAAGCACCTCAGAGAGTATCCTCTTTACCTCCGGCTTACACGATCCACAGCCTGATCCGGCACCTGAGCTAGTACATAGCGAATTCAAATCTCGGCTTCCTTCGTTGATTTTCTGTTTTAGATTGCCTTCGCCAACATTATTACAACTACAAACTAATTTACCAATTACCGGTTCTGCCGTTTTTCCGCTTCGTAATAACTTCAGTCTTTGTTCACCCAGTTCTAATTTCTTTTCTATTAAATCTTTGTACTCCAAAAATTCCGATTTGTCACCTATCAGTATAGTACCGACCAAGCGGTCTTGGTAGATAACACATTTTTTATAATAGCGCTGGGCCCGATCTGTAAAAGTCACTTCCTCATAGCCTGGCTGCCCGCTCGGCGCGGTTGGCAGGCCAATACTGCATAGATGAAAGCCGTGAATTTTGATGATGTTCATAAATAAACTACCCTGGTAGATACGCGCAACATCGCCATTTAGATAATCGGCTACGACGCTCGCCTGCTGCTCGGCAGCGGCTGTGATACCGTATAGCGTATCCTCGTATTCTGCAATCTCTCCAATGGCGAATATAGCGGGATCATTCGTTTCCATGCGCCCATTTACGGTTATTCCACGTTTATAGGTCAAGCCGCAATCTTTTGCTAATTCAATATTAGGTGTGGTACCTATTGCGAATATAAGGGCGTCGCAATCAATCTTCCGTCCGCTTTTTAAGCCCACACCCGTTAAATACTTGCTCCCGTAGTATAGTTGAATTTCATCTTCATAATAAATGTCGCAGCCTTGATCGACCATTTCTTCATGTAATAACTGGCTCCCCAGTGTATCAAGTTGTCTATTTAGGAAACGGGACACACGTTGAACAATCGTGACGCTTAGGTGTATACTTCGCAACGATGCTGCCATTTCCAGCCCTAACAGTCCACCTCCTACAATAACGACATGTCCATTTGGTGGTAAATAGCTTTTGAATTCATCTGCATCGGAGCGGCTACGCATCGTAAATATTCCTTGCAAAAGCGGAACCCCCTTGGGGAGCGTTGGTCTACTTCCAGTTGCTAAAATAAGTATATCATAGCGTGTTTTTACACCTCTCGAATCTGTTACCTTTTTTGATTCACGATCTATCCCCGTGACGGTTATCCCTTTAAGAAGTGTTATTCTGTAATCTTTCTCTTCCTCTTCGCTCATCTTCAACAACTGCTCCCAGTTTTGTTCACCGCTAATGTAATCCGGTAACATAACCCTATTATAGAATGAGGTGTTTTCCTTGCTGAACACGATAATTTCGTCGATCTGATTTTTTTCACGATAAGATTTAATAAAACCAAATGCCCCGGCTCCGGCTCCAACAATCACAATGCGTTGCTTTGGTTTGAAAAATTTCTCAATACGAACGGCGCAAAATTTAAAATCCGGTTCTTTTGAAATGGGATCTAATAGATTATTCGTTAAATTGTTGGTTCGATTAAGGTCACTGTTCAATATTTTTCCCCAATGCATTGGCAAGAAAACCACACCTTTTTTTATCCCTTTATCTAGTTTACAAGGCACACTTGTTTCTCCTCTACGCGACTTTACATGAGCAATATCGTTTTCCCTTAATCCCAATTCTCGCGCATCATCAGGATGTATACTGAGGTAAGCCCGAGCTATGTGCTGGTTTAATTTGTTTACTTTTCCGGTTTTGCTTCTTGTATGCCATTGGTCGCGTATTCTTCCTGTCGTGAGAATAAAGGGATAATCGTCGTCGGGCTTTTCACTTCCTAATGAGGTTGATGCAGCATAAATTTTTGCTCGTTTATTATTGGTATAGAACTTAAGGTCTGTGAAAAGGCGGGGTGTTGACTTTTGTTCTGTGTATGGCCACTGGATACTTCTATTGCTCCTTAAGATATCATAAGTCAATTCGCTGATATCGATATTCGTTCCTTTTGTTAATTGGGCATGTTCTAGATAAACAGCTTCAGCATCAGGGAAATCAAATCCTTTGAACTGCATTTTTTTTGCAAATCGGCAAAATATCTCTTGGTCAGATAAGGCTTCACCTGGAGGCCTATTTACCTTGGGAAGGTAAGTAATGCGACGCTCGGAGTTAGTCATTGTTCCTTCCTTTTCGCTCCAAGCGGCAGCAGGTAAAATCACATCTGCATACGCAAGTGTTTCCGATTTACTACTTATTTCCTGTACTACTACAAATTTCGCATTTTTGAGAGCTTGCTCTGCTTTCCGCACATCCGGCAAGCTGATTAGCGGGTTCGTGCAACTAATCCAAATAGCCTTCAATGTACCTTCATTGAGCGCATCGAACATTTGAGTAGCGGTAAGCCCGGGCTTTGAATCAATTGTTTTTCCTCCCCAAAAGACCTGCAAATCTTCTCTGTGTTGTGGATTATTTAGATCCCTGTGTGCCGGAAGTAAATTAGCTAAACCACCTACTTCCCGTCCACCCATAGCATTCGGTTGGCCGGTAAGCGATAAAGGACCGGAGCCAGGTTTCCCGATTGTACCTGTCAGTAGGTGTAAGTTCAGTAAACTGACGTTTTTATCGACCCCCACGACGCTTTGATTCAAGCCCATTGTCCACATACTTAAAAATGCATTGGCAGATCCAATGTACTCAGCGGCCCTATAGATATAGTCTTCACTGATACCACATATATCCGATGCCTCACTGACGGAAATTGTCAAAACTAGGTCCCTTAATTCTTCAAAACCGTCAGTATGCGACTCAATAAAGTTCCAATCCACTTTGCCCGCCTCGATGAGGAGTTTTGCAATGACATGGAATAGTGTAACATCTGTACCCGGTTGTATCTGCAAATGCAGATCGGCTATAGCGCAACTATCAGTAACACGCGGATCTATGACAATAATTTTAACAGCTGGATTGTTGGCTTTGTGTTTCTCAACTCTACGCCAAATGATGGGATGACACCATGCGGGATTCGCCCCTGCAACCAAAATGCAATCACTTAACTCGATATCATCATAACACACCGGTACACTGTCTTCACCTAAAGTCATTTTATAAGCCGCAACTGCGCTACTCATGCATAGTCTCGAGTTAGTGTCAATGTTATTGGTTCCAATAAAGCCTTTCACTAATTTATTCAGCACATAATATTCTTCGGTTAGAAATTGGCCGGACGCATAAAAGGCAACACTGTTTGGACCATACTTTTTTATGAACGTTTTAAATACTGCGGCCGTGCGTTCAAGTGCAGTGTCCCAATCTACACGCTGTAAAGGCATATCTTTGTGGTACCGCATTTGAGGAAATAGTAAGCGATCACTTTGATCATTCACGGTATGATGAAGATTCATACCTTTGCTACAAAGTAAACCTTTATTTGAAGGATGGCTCTCGTCGCCTCTTACACGAATAGTTCCATCCGATTGTTTTTCAATGACAACACCACATCCCACCCCACAATAGCAGCAGGTGCTTTTTAATTCTTTTGAACTGTTCTTAGCATCTTTCATGTAAGATTGATTAAGCCTGTATAATCAATTCTGTGTCTTCCACCAAACCTGATTTCGATTTTTTAAATGGGGTAGCGAAAATCACGAAAGCCACACCGAGAATAATAAAGCCTATATATTGGAAAGCTTCGGTATAGGTGATCTGGTTTGACTTAAAAAGGAAGCCGAAAAACATTCCGCCCGCATTACCACCGGCCCCTACAATGCCACTGATAAGTCCAACATTCTTCTTGTTTACAAACGGTGTGATGGCATATGTAACTCCGTTTGCCATTTTTAAGAATAGCGCAAAGGTCAACATGGAGACGATAGCAAAAAGAAATGATCCTGCCTGAGCAAACAACAGAACACCAAGACCTTCCAATAGCAGTACGAGGCCAAGCAGCACCCCTTTACCTCTAATTCCGTAAGATAATCCCACTTTATCCGCTGCTATCCCTCCTAAGGCGCGTGCAAATAAATTCATAAAACCAAAGATGCCTGCCCAGAATCCTGCACTACTTTGAGAAAGAGAAAACGCGTCCACAAAATGAAGTGCCGCAACGTTATCAAAAGTTATCTCCATACCAAAACACATCGCATAAGCAAGTGTTAATGCCCATATGCGCCAATCTTTTAAAACTTTCCAATCCGTTTTATGATTTTGTTTTGTATGTCGATCAATTTCATCAAAGTTACCGGCAGGCGTATCTTTGGTGTATCGCCAATAGAGAAAAGCGACGATCAACATCAGTATACCGGGAACAATCATCGCGTAACGCCATGCATACGCCGGCCCGTAACCAAACCCAACAATACAGGCAAATATCAATGGCATAACCATGTTGGTTACCCCTCCACCTAAGTTACCCCAACCGCCTGTAATGGCATTTGCAGTTCCTTTAATATTCGCTGCGAACATCATACTGGTATGGTATTGAGTGATGACAAAGGATGCGCCGATAACCCCGATAGCTAAACGAAATAGAAGAAAGGTCTCATAAGAACGCGCTAATCCAACCGAAAACACTGGCACGGAACCGATTATAAGAAGCCAGACGGCAGTTTTCCGAGGCCCTAGGACATCGCATAATCGACCAATAATTAAGCGTGCTATGACTGTAGATGATACGGAAGCAATAATGATATTTCCGACCTGTTCTTTTGTAAGCCCCATTTCATCCCTGATAGTGGGCATTAGCGGAGCAAGACCAAACCATCCAAAAAAGCAAATAAAGAACATAAGCCAAGTTATGTGGAAGGTGCGCATCTGTAGTCCTTTTAGACTGAACAAGGGCAGTTTTTTTAAAGGTTGGAGAGTCGAGGCTTTCATAAGCATAATGTTAAATTGATTGTTGACTAAAAAGCGTAAAATGAAATTAAATCGTTTTTTTTAAGTATTCGATTCGCACGATGATGACGTGCTATACCATCGGCAAATAGACCAAGTCGTACATCACCGGAACCATTGATTGGGATAGGAGCTAACTTATGTTCCTCAGAAAATTGAACAGGAAAAAAATCGTCGAAGGTTGACTTTCCAATCCGATCACATGCCAACGGAAACTTAACAGAGCTAGTTGGTTTGGAATTTAAGAAAGGTCTAATAAACAATATATAGGTTGTCAAACACGAAAATGGATTCCCAGGTATACCAAACACCAAACAGCCACCGGGAAGTTTTCCGCACCATAATGGCTTTCCGGGCTTTATCGCTACATGATGAAAGAGCAATTCTGCTCCGAGTGTTTTCATAACGGTTGGCACCAGGTCGCGATCACCGGCAGAAACCCCACCGTTAACGAGCATGATGTCACTATCCATATGTTCCATAAAACCTTTATACAGATCCGCTTCAGCATCTTTAATATGCTGAATGGATTCAGGTATAATGCCGTCTTTAGCCAATAAAGCCGTTAAGAGATATTGGTTACTATTTCGTATTTGCACTTCATTTGGACTTTCTTCCGGTCCTACAATTTCGTCGCCCGTTGTAAAAACGCTGACCTTCGGTTTACGGAAAACCACGGGATTAGTTACACCAAGTGTGGCCAATAAACTTATTATAGAAGGCGTTATGTAAGTATTGGATGGGATAACCACTTCGCCACTTTGCAAATCTTGTCCGCGTAAAGCAATATTTGCATGGCTTTTGATCTTTTCATGATGAACAATTGACGCCTTGTTTGCGACATATAGTAAATCTTCGTTACGCACGATCGTATCAGCAGAAGATGGCACTGCAGCCCCTGTCATAATTTTATAGCAATTTCCATGGGTTAATACCCCTTTACTAGCACTCCCTGCATAAATAACCTCCTGAATGTTAAAATTTTGCACACCGTCTAAATAATCTTGAAAACGAATAGCAATACCATCCATGGCTGCCCGATTATAGGGAGGATAGGGCCTATCAGCTCTTACCTCTTGAGCCAAGCGATAACCCGAGGCATCAGAAAGACAAATTGTCATCTGATGGAGTTTTTTTGTGCTTGAGGAAATAAGCCGTAAGGCGTCTTCGTATGAAATCATGGCTTCTCGTCGCGTTTAATAACTTTTGATTTTCGCAACCCCTTGTTATACGATTTTATACGTAAAGAGAGGTTTATTGTGATCAAATTTAGCATAAAAAAATCCATATACGCAAATTTTTACGTAAATTATTGTTTTATATTAAGTAAATATACTTATTTTTGATAAGTCAATTGAAAGTAAAGCACTACAGTTGGCAATTAAGGGGTTCAATATAAATAAAGAAGTAGGATGAAAAGACCGAAGATTACATTGGTGGGTGCGGGTCCCGGAGATCCGGAATTACTAAGTCTTGCGGGTGTTCGCGCACTCGAAACAGCGGATGTTGTTTTGTACGATGCGCTGGTTAATCCCGCAATCTTAGCATACGCAAAAAAAAATACAAAAAAAATATTTGTTGGAAAGAGAGCAGGGTGTCATTCCTATGTTCAAGACAATATTAATAAAATGTTAGTTGATTTTGCCAATAGCTATGGACATGTAGTACGTTTAAAAGGTGGCGATCCTTATATTTTTGGACGTGGAAGCGAGGAGCTTCAATTCGCCAAATCGAAAAATATTGAAACTTCCGTTATACCGGGAGTTTCCAGTGCCATCGCAGTTGCGGAATTAGCAGGCATTTCGCTTATAAATAAAAACGGTTCTTCTGACTTCTGGGTAATTACCGGTTCAACAAAGGATGGGGGCTTATCAAGGGATTTATATCTTGCCGCCAAATTAGATCAAACCGTTGTAATATTAATGGGAATCCAGCATATAGAAAAGATTGTTGAGCTTTATAAAATGGAGGGTAGGGGCAGTTTACCCATAGCGATTGTCCAAAATGGCTCACTGGATAATCAGCGCATGTTTTTTTCTACTATTGAAACGGTTCTACATGAGATTGCTGATAAGCAAGTTCTAACACCGGCAATTCTTGTTATCGGGAAATCGGCGGCAATCGAGCGGTGTTAACCCGTTGCTAATCGACTCTCTAAAACTTCTTCCACCGAAAAGGCCGCAGCCTTCAACATCCGTACGCAGGGATTTATGACAACAAGCTTGTATTGATCTTCCGCTAATCTGTCTTGTATTTCCATTAACGTATAACAATCAACACCGCCGCCAAAATCGTTTACAAGGACAGGTGTCTCTTGATGCCGATAGATACTAATAATAGTTGCCATGAATCTTAAGGCATCTATATTTATGTGTTTAATTGCCATTGCAGCGTTTGAAGAAGCTACCGCATGAATTTTTTCAATCATTTCTTTTACAGATGGATAAAAAAATCGGGCATCACATACCCAAAAGCTTTCATTACGGTTTCGAATGGTTAAAGGGAAATGGTTCTGTCCTGCAATTCTATTAACCACGTTCACACCGGGAATAATCGATAGCTGATATCCGATCCCTTTTAGATAGCAGACTATCGACCCTTCCTCCTCACTGATGTCGGTATCATTACCACTAATGTGTACAATGTTGCTTGGCAGTCTATCCGGACGGGCTGACAAATAGCTACGAAGTTCATTTATATGGAGTTTAATACTGTTTACAGGTACCAGCTCATTGATTTCATCCGAAATAGCTGAATCGACCACCAAAAATTGTGCTTCGGCAATACATTTCGCCGCTTTTACGGTAAGAAAGCGAAGGTCTTCGGCATCCTTTATGAGTGTGTATTTCATAACATCTTATTTTTAAGTAAAAATACGTAAAATATTTTGCTTTTCATTTGCTATTTTAAAAATATATTCCTTTTTTTGATAAAAATTAAGTTGATATACGTAAAACACCTCTGGTATGAAAATTATTATCGTTGGAAACGGCATGGTTAGTTACAAGTTTTGCGAAAAAATACGTAAAAAATCAAACAGTAACCACATCGAAATTACCGTTTATGGAGAAGAACATCGTCCCGCGTACGATAGAGTTCATCTGAGTGAATATTTTTCGGGAAAATCAGCCGACGATTTGCTGTTGGCACCTACCGGCTGGTACAATGAACATCATATTAAATTGGTGACTGGGGAGTTGGTTACCGAAATTGATCCGACAAAAAAGAAAATAACCACTCATAAAGGAACAAGCGATAGTTACGATAAACTTATACTGGCAACCGGTTCATCTCCTTTTATCCCCCCTTTGCATGGAATCGATAAAACCGGCGTTTTTGCCTACCGAACTATCGAGGATTTACAACAGATGGAGATCTACGGCAAAACGGCAAAAAAAGCAGTCGTCATAGGTGGTGGCCTGTTGGGATTAGAGGCAGCTAAAGCCTTGCTGGATATGGGACTGGAAACGCATATTGTGGAATTTGCAGACCGCTTAATGCCGCGTCAATTAGATGTAAGGGGAGCCTTCATATTGCGCAATAAGTTATCAGCGCTCGGCTTACACATACATACGTCAAAAAGCACCAAGGAAATATTAGGAACCGACAAAATTGCTGGACTTGCCTTTGCAGATGGAAGTATATTGGATTGTGATATGTTGGTTATTTCCGCCGGGATAAGACCCCGGGATGAATTGGCTTCTAAAAGTGGGATACAAACGGGCAGCAGAGGTGGAATTTTGGTAGATAACCATTTGCAAACCAATTTCCCGGATATCTATGCGATCGGAGAGGTGGCATTACATAATGAAATGATCTATGGATTAGTAGCCCCAGGTTATGAAATGGCCGAAGTCGTAGCTTCCAGGCTATGTGGGGACTATGACAAATCATTTACCGGCTTTGACATGTCAACTAAACTTAAATTAATAGGTGTTGATGTTGCAAGTTTTGGAGACGCACTGGATCCAGAAGAGGAGTGTGTTCCCATTGTTTTTGAAAATAAAGCGAAGGGTGTCTACAAAAGAATTAATGTAACAAGAGATGGTAAGTACCTTAAAGGAGGAATTCTGGTAGGCGAGGCGGATTCTTATAACATGCTTTTACAAATTGCACAAAACGGTTTGCCTTTACCGGAAGATCCTGCTGATTTGATTCTGGGAAGTCGTAGTGCGGGACAAAGCAGTGGACAGGGCGTCGATTCCTTGCCCGATACCGCTCAAATCTGCTCCTGCGAGGGAATTAGCAAAGGGAACATTTGTGAGGCGATTGCAAAAGATGAATTGACTGATTTAGCAGGAATAAAGAAAGCCACGAAGGCCTGCACAGGATGTGGCGGATGCACACCCCTGGTGGCTGATCTTTTAAAATCTGTTTTGGAATCTCAAGGTAAGGTTGTCAAGAAAACACTATGCGAGCACTTTGCCTATACAAGACAAGAACTATACGACCTCATTAAAATTCAAAATATAAAGAGCTATAGCGAGCTTTTGGGTCGTTATGGCGAAGGTGACGGATGCGAGGTCTGCAAACCGGCAGTAGCATCGTTGCTTGCCAGCATATGGAACGAAGTTATTCTTAAACAAAGCACCATACAAGATACGAACGATCGTTTCTTAGCCAATATCCAGAAGGGTGGCTCTTATTCGGTAGTACCGAGAATACCTGCAGGGGAGATTACGCCGGATAAACTACTAGTAATTGCGCAGGTAGCAAAGAAGTATAACCTCTACACGAAGATTACCGGTGGGCAACGTATAGACCTATTTGGCGCCCAATTACACGAGCTTCCCGCCATTTGGGAAGAGCTTATTGCAGCCGGTTTTGAAAGCGGCCATGCTTATGGAAAGTCGCTAAGAACCATAAAAAGCTGTGTCGGATCAACTTGGTGCCGATTCGGCGTGCAGGATTCAGTTGGTTTTGCCATAGAAATAGAAAATCGCTATAAGGGTTTACGAGCGCCTCACAAGTTAAAAGGAGCGGTTTCCGGTTGTATACGCGAGTGTGCAGAAGCTCAATCCAAAGATTTTGGAATTATTGCAACAGAGAAAGGATGGAATTTATATGTCTGCGGCAATGGTGGAGCAAGACCGCAGCATGCGCAATTGCTGATTGGAGATATTGATAAAGATAGTTGTATACGCTATTTAGACCGCTTCCTAATGTACTACATTAAAACGGCTGAACCGCTCACACGTACGGCTACTTGGTTGAACAAGTTAGAAGGCGGACTACCTTATCTATATGATGTGGTAGTTAATGATGTGCTGGGTATAGGAGCTGAACTGGAAGTTGAGATGGAAAGCTTAATTGCGAACTATGAATGCGAATGGAAGCATGCTGTCGAAAACGAATCAATAAGGAGACGATTCAAACATTTTGCTAATAGTGACGAAGGCGATCCTTTCCTGCAATTTGAGGAGCTTCGCGGACAACGAATTCCTACTAACTGGAATGTTATTGTGTAACGTTTTAAATGAATAAAAATGCAAAAAATAGATTATTTGAGTTATAAACCATCCGACGAACAACATGTAGATCATTGGTTGAAGGTTGGTACCAGTGATGAGTTTCCGGAAAATGGCGGGCTGTGCTTCAAGCACAGAGAGCTCCAGATTGCCGTATTTAATTTCACTAATCGGAATGAATGGTATGCGTGCCAAAACCTTTGCCCTCATAAAATGCAGATGATTTTATCGAGAGGCATGATCGGCTCGCAGCAAGGAGAACCTAAAGTGGCTTGTCCCTTTCATAAAAAAACCTTTTCATTGAAAACAGGCGAATGTCTAAACGGAGACGAGTGCCATATAACCACCTTTCCTGTCAAAGAGATCAACGGGGAAATATATGTTGGGTTAATAGAAAGAGCAGAACATGCAATTCAGCAGGACCTGACAGTATAGCAACATAAATTCCGGATTATGGATTATAATAAACCAACACAAATCGCTGCAAGTATGATTCAGGCAGGCGTTGATAAGCTTATGTTAGCGAGTAGAGACTTGCTAATCAGGAGTGTGTTGTCCGGTGCTATTTTAGGCTTTGGTACAACCTTAGCACTAACGGCTACGACACAAACCGGACTCGCCATCGTAGGTGCAGCATTATTTCCGGCTTGTTTCATAATCATCGTCTTAATGGGGTTAGAACTTGTGACCGGTAGCTTTGCCGTGCTTCCCATGGCTTACATGGACAAGAAAACGGATGCGCTATCGGTACTCAAAAACCTACTGTTGGTTTTTCTCGGCAACCTACTTGGTGGACTTCTCTACGCCTTTCTCTTTTGCCTATCAACCACCCAATTTGGGCACGAGGAAAAGAATGCGGTGGCACTACTCATTGTAAAACTTGCTGAAACGAAAACCTTAACTTATGCTTCTTACGGTTTTGACGGCCTCTTCAGCGCCTTCACTAAAGGTGTCCTCTGCAATTGGATGGTTACAACCGGTATCGTATTGGGCATGAGCTCGACATCTTCTACCGGAAAGATCGTCGCATCATGGTTGCCTATTTTTATATTCTTCGGACAAGGTTTTGAGCATGCAGTTGTAAATATGTTCTTAATTCCAGCCGGCATTATATTGGGCGCGAACGTTTCTTTTGCTGACTGGTGGTTATTCAATCAACTCCCGGTTACATTCGGCAATTTCATAGGCGGCATCCTATTTACGGCACTTCCACTGTATTACTCATTTCATAAAAAAACAAAACAAACCAGCGACATTGAAAAAAGGTACCCATCCTCCAAGCGAATACAAACGGAGGTAAAGGAAGAACAGTTTTCATAAAGCAGCGTGGTGTATGATAATAACGCAATATTCGTAGCTTTGGATAATACAAACGAACGCCAAAACATCGTGCGAATATATACACAGCATAATCAATTCAGCAGACTAAGAGCGTATTATCTTCTAGCGCTTAGCATTATAGCCTTAAGTATTATCATAGGGCAATTTTTAGTACAAAGGCACTTAAGGGAGCAGGAAAGTGATGCACATATCGTCAACATGGCGGGTAGGCAGCGGATGTTGAGCCAAAAGATAAGCAAACTCATTTTACTAATAAATAGGTTAAACACAAAAGAACGTGACAGCCTTCTAAAAGAGCTCGCTTCCGTTAACGCGGAATGGATCGAGAACAACACCAGCCTACGCTACGGAAATGAAGCGGCAGCCATACCAATCAGTAAAAGCAAAGCGATCAACAGACTTTTTCTTGAAAATCAACCTGTTTTTGATAGCATTTATTTTGCCAGCAACCGTATTTATTCTCAGTTGAAAAATGGGGATAAATCTAGTTATCCATTTCTTGAAAATGATATGCGAACTGTTTTGAAACATGAGCCCATCTTTCTTCGGCATATGGATTCAATCGTGTACACCTATGAAAAACTTGCGTCGGGAAAGATCGTGAAGTTGAAACGAACGGAGTATATTCTCTTTGGTATTTCTCTGCTTATAATCATATTGGAAGTACTGTTGATTTTTATACCTACAACACGAAAAGTAAATGAAACACTCATCAAACTAATCAAATCTGAAAGTGATGCCCAGCAAATGAGCAAGGAAATCGGGGCTCTTTATGCTTCACTGGAGGAATCTTATGAACGCATATCAGGCATTACCTTACCCGTTGCGCCCCCCCGTCTAATTGCCAAATCAGATAAAGGCGGAAACCTTTACTATGTAAGCGATTATTATTTACGCAGCTTCTCTCATGAAGAGCAACGATATAAAACTATTGCCAATTTATTCGGTTTAGCAGGAGAAGCCGCAGATGACTTTAATGACCAATTGATCGATGTGGTATCAAATTTAAAAAACTGGCATAAAGAACTGGTTTACAGCGATAAGTCAGGCGAGAAACGGCATATGGATATACATATTATACCGATATATAATCAAGAAGGCGAAGTAGATGTGCTACAGGTTTTTGCTGCTGATATGACGCCGAGACGATTAGCCGAACAAGACATGTATAAAAAGGACAGGGCAGAAATAGAGCGGAAAGTTAATGAACAGAAATTCAGATCTATCCTGGTATTAGAAGGACAAGAAGAAGAGCGAAAACGTATCGCCATGAATATACATGATGGCATCGGACAAATGCTTACTTCGCTTAAGTTTCAAACTGCTTCGATCGACCTTTCCAAAACAAAAGAAACTGAGCAGAAATTACTGGATATAAATAAACTTATAAAAGATATCATTCAAGAAGTACGTATCGTTACATTCAACTTAAAGCCGCCTGTGTTGAGTGATTATGGTTTGGTTGCCGGATTGAAAAACCTGGTTCAGGAAATAGATAAACTCAGCAATAATCGCTTAATTTTTGAAAATATAACTGATTTCCAACAAAGGCTTTCGCCAAAAGTAGAAAACAACATATATAGGATTGTGCAAGAGGCTGTGAACAATGCTATTAAATACGCGAACTCACCGACAGTGCTCGTGTCTTTAGAGCATAACACAGATGAGCTTATTCTTACAATAAAAGATACCGGTGTGGGTTTCGAAAGTAAATCCACCGATCTATTTCATGCAGATTATGGACACGGCTTCCTAAATATGCAAGAACGGGCCACTTATATTAATGGGAAGCTATTGATCGAATCAAAACCTGGATTAGGGACAATTATAAAGCTTTTTGTACCTTTGAAAAATAAACCAGGAAATATAGCTATATGAGTAAAATTACGGTGCTTTTAGCCGACGATCACATATTAGTGCGTAATGGAATCAAAGCAATGTTGGAGGCAGATGACGATATAATGGTTATAGGCGAAGCGGATAATGGTATGCAAGCGATTCAACGTGTACAGGAGCTTCAGCCTGATTTAGCTATTATGGATATTCGTATGCCTGAAATGAACGGTCTGGAAGCATGTGAGGCTATTACCCAAAACAAGGAAAACACGAAAGTCGTTATGTTGTCTATGCATGATACCGAAGATTACGTACTCGAATCTTTACGGGTTGGCGCATGGGGGTATTTGCTTAAGGATACTGATAAGAATGAGTTCATAAAAGCACTAAAACAAATCAACAATGGTATCCGGTATTACAGCGGTTCTGTATCCAATGTATTGGCCAATCAATTGTTGGGAGGAGCTGGAAGTAGTAGCATACGGGTGAACGAAGCGGTTGAAAGTAACACCGATATTTACGGCCTCTCTAAACGTGAAAAACAAATACTTGGCATGGTCATAAACGGTAAACATAATAAAGATATAGCTGAAGTACTTGGGAAAAGTGTGCGCACAATTGAAACACATCGTTTTAATATCATGAAAAAATTAGGGGTAAACAATGCCGTCGACATGATTAATAAGGCTATGAAGGAAAATCTAATATAAACACGTAATTTTACTTGATTTGTTTTATATTTTACGTATATTTACGTAATATATAAAACCTTATGCGAGTTGTATTCCCTTTAATTGTTTTTCTGGTTCTAGTTTTAGATACGCAAGCGCAAATCACGGTAAGCGCAGAAATTCGGCCACGAGCAGAGTTTCGGGATGGCTTTAAAAGTCCCCTAAATCAAACTGAGCGTCCTGCCTTTTTTATAGAACAACGTTCCAGAATTTACCTGAGTTATAGTAACGAGAAAATGGATCTCGTACTGGTTCCACAAGATGTGCGCATTTGGGGCAATACGGATCAAGCGGGTAAGACTGATCCGTCGTTGACAAATTTTCAGCAGGCTTGGGCCGGATTTAAATTTAATGGCGCGCAGCGCTTTTTAGTTGGGCGAATGGAATTAGACTATGATAACGCACGTATTCTAGGAAATCTTGACTGGGCTCAGCAGGGCAGAAGTCATGACTTGCTTAAATATGAATATAATGGAAGCAAAAATCGCATCCACATTGGCTTGGCCTTTAACCAGGACGCAAATAATCCCGAACCCACCAAATTAAGTGAAACCTATTATCAGGGATTAAACAACTATAAATCACTTCAATTCGCCTGGTTTCATCACGACTTTAAGCAAATAAGTACCTCTATTATTGCTCTAAATGAGGGGCGGCAACATGCACCGGACACCGGTTACTTTATGCAAACTGCGGGTTTCAATATGCAAGCATCATTCGCTCCTTTTGTATTTTATGGAGAGGGGTACTATCAAACCGGAAAAAATAAAGACGGTTTTTCAAAACGCGCTTTTTTAGCTTCCTTACAACTGTCTTTTAAACCTACGGGCACTTATAAGATAGAGCTTGGAAACGATTATCTTAGTGGCGACAAACAAAGTTCTAATACAAATGAAGCCTTTGATCCGCTCTATGGAACCCATCATAAGTTTTACGGTTATATGGATTATTTCTATGTGGGGAGCGGCCATGGCAATAAAGGGCTAAATGACTTATTTTTGAAAGTAAACTGGATCAAGAAAAATTGGACAATATCTATGGATGGGCATCATTTTTCAGCGGCCTCCGCCATAACGGATGAAGAAGGAATCCCTAGATCACGCGATTTAGGCACCGAACTGGATTGGACCTTTTCATATAGTTTGGCAAAGGATGTTAACTTAAAAGGTGGTTATTCGCACCTATTTTACACCTCGAGTATGGCGATTATTAAGCAGGTAGGCAGCCTACATGGACAATCATCATGGGCGTGGTTAATGATCACATTCAAACCGACACTTTTTCAGGATGCACAACACTAAATATATCATATGGCCGAAAACTTGTTATCCGTATACGATCGGGCACATTTAGTTCGAGTATTTGTAAAGGGAGGCATGATTGCCCCCAACTATCTACTATCTGTTTTACGTGCAAGTGAACTGGCGAACAACGATTTCGTCCATTTCGGATCTAGGGAAGATATATTGTTTCCGGTCGAACAGAGTAGACTGCCTATCGTAGAACAACATTTAACAATGCATCAAATAGATTTCGAATACGGAAAGCGGGATGCGTTTCAAAATATTGTCAGCAGTGCCATTGCGCTGGATATAACGGCTAATACCTCTTGGTTAAATCTGGAAAAATATCGTTTCATATTGGAAAGCTTCCATTTTGTGCCCCGGCTTAAAATTAATTTATCGGATCCTAAACAGGCTATGGTTCCCCTCTTTACAGGGCATTTAAATTTCGTCGCTTCTGAATATACGGATTATTGGTATTTATACCTACGCAGCGAACAAAATAGACACGAGCTCGAAAAATGGCCTACATTAATTCATTCGTCGGACCTTCCTAAACTTAGTAAATTTATTGAGAGCAAATGGCAGAAAAATCCGAAATTACTACTGCCCGATTTAATCGTAGGTTTGGCGGAGTATCTAAAACTGGATAGTATTGTAAGCAATGACGAACTGAAATTGCCGGACACATTCTTTCCCTATTATGAAGGGCTTAACAATGTTGACGAAACCAACCTATGGCTTGGCTTATATTGGCGTAACAATAGATTTGATATCGAATTTCTAAAAAAATCCTGCACATTATGTATTGAAAGTGGTATTCCGTTTATTTATATCAGTCCATGGAAATCTTTTGTGATTAAGGGAATAAAATCTACGCATCAGTTAAAATGGGAAAAGTTAATGGGACAAATGGGAATTAATATGCGACATTCCAGTTTAGAGTTAAATTGGCACATTCCGGTACTAGATGAAGAAGCGTTACTATTAAAGCGATACCTGGTTCAAGAGCTTGACCAACAGGACATCTGTACCCATGGTCTTACATTTACCATTGAAACGGCTGAAGACAAAAGATGGTTTACAAGTATTGTCATACAAAAAGACAATATATTAAGCAGCCATCATTTGGCAGCATACAATGTGTTATATGCCAAGGGCTTTAACCCCAACAGTACCATCTATTACAGTTACGCAAAATTAGTGGGTAAGGAAATTTTACCAGCCTTGCTTATTGAATTAAGTAAACTCTATTATAAACGGTTCAGAATATAAAGGACCTAGCTGCCCTTGATTATTCATCCTGTTATGCTTAATTAATGATGTATGTAACATTCTTAACCGGTTGTAAAAATTTGTGCTAAAAAAAATTATTTTTGATAGAGGCTTCCTGTGCTATAGGCAAAATAATAACAATCTCATAGGTTTTGTGGCGGCGGTCCGGCAAGCTGTTGAAATATTTTGCAGTTCACTTTCGGTTCAAATCCAACTTGTCGATGTAGCCAAATTGGAGAAAAGCTAACGGAAAACTAACTGAAAAAGAGTATAAAGTGATGTTGAATTGCCTTGACGTGCAGCCATTTAAAAAATATTTTTTGCATGAAAGAATTACCGATATATTTAGATTATTGCGCAACGACACCCTGTGATCCAAGAGTTTTGGAAAGGATGCTGCCTTATTTTACTGACTATTTCGGCAATGCTGCTAGTAAAGACCACCATTACGGATGGATGGCAAAAGATGCGGTCGAATTAGCAAGAGAACAAGTAGCTGATCTAATTGGTTCAAAACCAAATCAAGTGATATTTACTTCCGGTGCTACGGAATCTGTTAATTTGGCATTAAAAGGACTGATGGAAGGAACTAACCGAAAGCGCAGCCATATCATAACAACAAAAGTCGAGCATGAGGCCGTGTTAGATTCGTGTAGGTACCTCGAGCAGCAAGGAAATAAGATTACATATCTCGACGTTGATAAAGAGGGAGATCTTTCGCTTGAAGCATTGGAACAGGCCATTACACCCGAAACGCTTGCCATTTCAATTATGTACGCAAACAATGAAACAGGCGTGGTTAATCCGGTAAAAGAAATAGGCGCTATTGCACGGAAACATCAAGTTAAGTTCGTATGTGACGCTACACAAGCCGTAGGGAAAATCCCCGTTGATGTTCAAGCGGATGAAATCGATCTGTTATGTTTTTCGGCACACAAAATATATGGACCTAAAGGAGTAGGAGCACTTTTCATTAACGAGAAATCACAAAAGCCACTTGTTTCTAAGCAACAGCACGGAGGATCTCAGGAACGGGGTCGTCGCGGTGGCACATTGAATATACCAGGCATCGTTGGCTTTGGTCAGGCTGCAGCTATATGTAAAGAGGAGATGAATGACGAGGGAGCTCGCCTACAATCGCTTCGAAATCGTTTTGAGGAATCACTCCTGGAAAAGGTAGCAGGCTCCACTGTCAATGGAAGAATAAGCAGGTTACCTCATATAAGCAATATACGGTTCCCCGGGGTGGATGCAGAAAGATTATTACTGAAAGTTTCCAAATATTTAGCTCTAAGTCGTGGCAGCGCCTGTTCGGGGCTAATGCAGAAAGAATCGCATGTGTTAAAGGCGATGGGTTTAAGTAGGGAAGAAGCCGGCCAAGCGATTCGCATAAGTTTGGGTAGGTTTACAAAAATGGAAGACGTGGTATATGCTATTAACGTATTAACCGATGCTGTAGAAGAAGCATTATCGGGAAATGGATTAAGCGTATTAAAACCGCTAACTTTATAAATTTCATGAAAGAAATAAGGCAAATCTTAAGAGCATATGATATAGCTTGTCAAAAGGGACAGCGTGTAGCCTTGGCGACGGTTGTACACGTCGACGGATCCTCTTACAGAGGGCCGGGTGCGAGGATGCTGGTGAGTGAAGATGGCACCCTTACCGGCGCCATTAGTGGCGGTTGCTTAGAAGGAGACGCTCTACGAAAGGCGCTTATGGCTATTGCGGAACAAAGACCGCTATTGGCAACCTATGATACGAGCGACGACGAGGATGCTATTTTTGGCATGGGGCTAGGCTGTAATGGTATTATTCGCATATTGATTGAACCTATCAATACAAATGATGATGCGAACCCTATTGAACTTCTGAGAAAAGCCGCAGACACGCGAGACCCAAGCGTGATCGTTACTTTTTTCTCCTTAGACGACAAATGGAATCCCTTACAAGGAACCTATTTGCTGATGAAAAACAATAAAATGGTTGTTAAGTCCGGCGCACTACCCCTATCAATTGATATTTTCTTACATGATATCAATAAAACACTTGAGCATAAGCATACGTATCTTGTAAAATACAACATTTCGACGATGTCTTCAAACCACAAAGAACTCACGGCAATTTTTGAATATTTAGCTCCCGATATTTCCTTAGTGATCGCGGGGGCAGGAAATGATGTTTTTCCGTTAATAGACATGGCTGAAGTGTTAGGTTGGCAGATTACATTAATCGACGGCCGACCGGCTTATGCAACAGCATCACGTTTTCCATCCTGTCATCTAATTGTTGCTGATGCCGATAAGGCATTGCATGAGGTTTTATTAGATGACAGGACAGCTGTCGTCTTAATGACTCATAACTATCAATATGACAAAAGCTTGTTAAACTCCTTACTATCAGAAAACAGAGTACCCTATATCGGCATGCTGGGTCCAAAAAAGAAAAAGCACAGCATGTTAACGGAATTACGTGAAGCCGGTGCCCATTGGCAAGAAGAGGCTTTAATTCATTTGTATAGCCCCATGGGGTTGAATATAGGCGCAGAAACACCGGAGGAGATAGCGCTGTCTGTAATTGCCGAAATAAAAGCTATTTTTGCTAGGAGAGATGGCGGGTCTTTACGGGATTATCCCGGAAAAATCCATAACCGAAACGATGAGATTGTCATACCGGATAACAAGCAATTTATAGGATAGTAATCAAAGGTGAAAAATATACAGAATGGAATTATTTTATTAGCGGCCGGTTCCTCTCAACGCATTGGTAGGCCGAAACAACTGCTATCTTATCGCGGGAGTACTTTGGTTCGCCGGAGTGTTCAGATTGCTGAAGCAACGAATCCTGCTGCATTAGTCGTCGTGTTGGGTGCAGCTGCAGATCTCGTAAAAGACGAAATACGAGGACAAAAGATTAACCTTGTTTATAATCCCGATTTTAAAAACGGTATTGCCTCCTCCATCCGGTGTGGAGTTGATTATCTCTTAAAACATTATGCGGCAATCGAGAACATAATTATTATGGTATGTGATCAGCCTTATGTAAGCAAGAAACATATAAATAGACTGATGGAAGAGCAGCGAAAAACAGATGCAAAAATAGTTGCGAGCTCATACGCGGATCAACTGGGCGTGCCTGCTCTGTTCAATAAAACATTGTTCAAAGAGCTGACTCTCTTAACAGGAGATATAGGAGCAAAAAAACTCATCCAAAAACATAGCGCAGAAGCAATAGCCATTCCGCTGTCGTACGGTGAAATAGATGTGGATACAGAAGAGGCTTACACACGTCTAATTGCCTCAACGATTGAAAAAAAGCAATTAAAACAGCGAAAAAATGATAGTTGATAGATACAATAGGGTACATGATTATTTGCGGATATCGTTAACTGATAGATGCAACCTGCGCTGCTTTTACTGTATGCCCGAAGAGAGTTACGACTTTACGCCGATGAAACATTTAATGTCCGCAACCGAGTTAGAAATCATAGCTGGTCATTTTGTCCGATTAGGTGTAAATAAAATTCGACTTACGGGAGGAGAGCCGATGGTTAGAAGTGATTTTGGCGACATTATTTTGCGTCTGGCGAAACTGCCTGTAAGCTTGCATATTACAACCAATGCCATTCTATTAGATCGTTATTTTGATGTTTTACGAAAGGCACGTATTGGCACACTTAATATTAGCTTGGACACCCTATCAGCCGAAAAGTTCAAAAGGTTAACCCGAAGAGATAAATTCGATTTAACTATGCGAAATATTCATATGGCGCTACAACAGGGTTTTCAGGTGAAAATCAATATGGTGGTGATGAGGGATTTTAATGAAGATGAAATATTGGATTTTGTGGCATGGACAAAGGAGGAAAGTTTGGATGTACGATTTATTGAATTTATGCCTTTTGAAGGTAATAAATGGACAAGCAATCAAGTATTCAGCCTCAAAGAAATCGTAAGTCTCGTTGAATCAAAACACAAAATTCAAGTGATTGAAGGATCATTACACGACACGGCCAAACATTATAAGGTCAGTGGGCATAAGGGGCGGTTTTCAGTTATTAGTACAATGAGTGCGCCGTTTTGTGAAGGGTGTAATCGCTTACGATTAACCGCCGATGGAAAAATGAAGAATTGTTTATTCTCAAAAAATGAGAGTGATTTATTGAGCGCCCTGAGAGATGGTTTACCGCTCGAACCGTTGATTTTACAAAACATATCAACAAAAGCAGAAAAATTAGGCGGACAATTTAGCGTAGATTTCAGCAAGCTTAAGCAGGAGAGCCTCAAAAATAGAAGCATGATTAGTATCGGAGGCTAATAGACAAATAAACACAGATATATGGATCGATTGATTAGCGTTGAGGAAGCAAAAAACATAATTAATGAGCAGCAAATTAAGAAGAAAATTCTTCGTGTGCCTGTTCAAGACGCCTTGGGAAAGGTCTTGGCAACTGATTTATATGCTCCGATTGATATTCCTGCATTTCATCAATCTTCGATGGATGGCTACGCTTTTTCCTTTAAGTATTGGAAACAAGAACAATCACTTTCTGTAACCCATGAGATTCCTGCAGGAAGTAAGGGGCCGCTTCGCGTACCGGAAACCAATGCGGCACGTATTTTTACCGGTGCTGCACTTCCTTTAGGCGTAGATACGGTTGTCAAGCAAGAATTAATTGAACTAAAAGATAATCAGATTGTGATCAAAGATCCGTCTATTTCCTTAGGCGATAACGTGAGATTAAAAGGCTCGGAAATCAAAGAGGGAGAGCAAGCTCTGGCCGCCGGTAACGTGCTTGGCCCGGCTACCATTGGCTTTTTATGTGGAATTGGTCTGTGCGAGGTTGATATATTCACGTCACCTTCCGTCGCTGTTATTGTTACAGGCGATGAACTTAAACAGCCGGGTACGCCCCTTGCTCATGGTGAAGTATATGAGGCATCTTCTGCTATGTTATCAGCTGCCTTGCTGCAAATGGGAATAAACAGAGTTAAAACATATTATGCGAAAGATAACTTAGATGACACAATTATCCAGCTACAAAACGCATTGGCATTTGCAGACGTGGTAATTCTTACAGGTGGTGTAAGCGTTGGAGATTACGATTTTGTGGTAAGGGCAGCTGAAGCATGTGAAGTAGAAAAGCTTTTTCATAAGATTAAACAGCGCCCCGGAAAGCCGTTATTTTTCGGAAGGAAGTCAGAACAGATGGTCTTTGGACTGCCCGGAAATCCCTCATCTGTTTTAACCTGTTTTTACGAGTACGTTTGGCCGGCACTACGCTCCTTTGGAGGACACGAAAAGCAATTGAAAACATTAAAGGTACCCTTACGAATATCGTATACAAAAAATAATCAATTAACACACTTTTTGAAAGGATATTACGATAATGATAAAGTCACCATACTCCATGCGCAGGAATCTTATAGGCTACGCTCGTTCGCTATGGCCAATTGCCTTGTTGTACTGAATGAGGAAATGAAAACCTATTTAGAAGACGAGTTGGTTGAAATACATTTAATTCCCACTTATGGATAATTTATTGGTATTTTACATAGTACTGTTTGCAGTTGCTTTTTTATATTCTTCCGTCGGACACGGCGGAGCTAGTGGCTACCTTGCCCTTATGGCTTTGTTCGGGATTACGCCTGCCGTAATGAAACCAACCGCCCTCATGCTTAATCTCTTCGTAGCACTTACTTCATTCACATATTATTATAAGGGAAAATATTTTAATAGTAGATTATTCTGGCCGCTCGCATTAGCTTCTATACCAATGGCTTTCGTGGGAGGAAGTATGGTGGTTCATGCCGATCTTTATAAAAAGCTATTAGGTATATTTCTACTCATCCCGATCATTCGTTTTTTATTTTTTAAAGATATAGAAGTAGATGAAACAAAAAAGCCGGCTATAGGTTGGTTGCTCTTGATTGGAGGAAGTATAGGTTTCTTGTCGGGATTGCTGGGAATAGGAGGTGGGGTCATACTCTCGCCCATCTTATTATTGCTAGCCTGGACAAATCAAAAACAAACGGCGGCCATCAGTGCCTTATTTATTTTTGTAAATTCGTTGTCAGGTTTGTTCGGTCAAATAACAAAGGGTATAACGTTTAGCCCGGATATGGTCAGTTATGTGCTTGTTGCCTTTACAGGAGGATTATTTGGCTCCTATTTTGGTGCCTTACGTTTTCAACAATCAGCAATCAAGTTATTACTGGCCTTAGTTCTGATGGTCGCGTCCTTCAAATTATTTTTACCTAATTTGATATAAAATGTCTATTTCAATATTATTCTTTGGTCAATTAACCGATATTACGGGTTGTTCGCAATTGAAAATGGATCATGTCGAAGACACAGATCAACTGAACGCCGTTTTAACGGACCAATATCCTTTGCTTACACAGACCAAGTATGTAATTGCAATCAACAAGAAAATCATTAGAACGAAAGTAGCACTATCCCAAGAAGTAGAAGTAGCTTTACTTCCACCGTTCTCGGGAGGGTAAAAGGTGAGAAAATGGAAAAAGACATAATCGAGCGTTATCACCGACAAATTATTTTAAACGAGTTTGGCGTTGCAGGACAGAAGAAACTTTTGCAATCGTCGGTACTTATGATCGGAGCTGGCGGACTGGGATGTCCTGCTTTACTTTATTTAACTGCCGCAGGTCTTGGGAGAATTGGTATCGTAGACGATGGATTAATTGAATTGAGTAACCTCCATAGGCAAATATTATACGGAACGCAAGATATTGGGAAGAAGAAAGTTGATTGCGCTAAAAGTGTGCTTCTACAGGTAAACCCGGGAGTTGAGATTGATTTATTCGACGAAAGGATCACCTCTGTGAATGCGCTGGATATTATAGCAGATTATGACATTGTAATTGACGGTACCGATAACTTTGAAACTCGCTATATGATCAATGAC
This sequence comes from Olivibacter sp. SA151, assembly GCF_054130995.1. Lineage (NCBI taxonomy): Bacteria > Pseudomonadati > Bacteroidota > Sphingobacteriia > Sphingobacteriales > Sphingobacteriaceae > Olivibacter > Olivibacter sp. SA151. Next base: position 3,126,681 of record NZ_CP096391.1, read on the forward strand.
GCCTGCGCTATTCTGGAAAAACCACTGATTTACGGAGCTGTATCTAAATACGAGGGTCAAGTCGCTATTTTTGCAAATGGTATAAATTACCGTGATATCTTCCCCTCTCCTCCGCGAAATGGCGAGATTATGAACTGTAGTGAAGCTGGCGTTTTAAACATATTACCCGGCATTATTGGCAATTTTCAAGCAAATGAGTGTATTAAGCTGGTAACCGGAATCGGTGAGCCACTTATAGGAAAACTTTTAACCTATAACGCGCTAAATAACCAAAGTTATACGATAGAAATTGACAGCACTGAGTTGAGCAGTCAATTAAAACCAAAAAGCCAAGAAGATTTTCGAAAAATTGACTACGGATATTTGTGTTCTGCGCCAATTGCAAGCGTAGAAGAAATCAATTCCGATCAATTGGCTGCATTATACATGAACGACCAAGTAGATATTGTAGATGTGCGCGAGATTTCCGAGAAACCAAAAATCACTAAATACAATCATCTAAGAATCCCGTTGTCTACTTTAAAGGACCAGGTCAAATTGATTCAAAAAGATACTGTTGTGTTTGTCTGTCAGAGCGGAAAGCGCAGCTTATTTGCTGCCGAACAGTATAAAGAAATCGTAGAGGTGCAGCAGAAGAGAGTTTATAGTTTAAAAGGTGGGATAAGCTCATTGGCATGTCCGGTTTAATCTCGTGATGTTACCTAATAAAAAAGCTTATTGAAAAAAACAGAGAAGTAAAATGGTTGATATTACTTATAAATTTAACACATTACGACAAGCGGTTGCTATCGCTACTGTACAAGTATCATCAGAAGAGACAATACATGCCATTCGTAATAAGGCCGTTCCGAAAGGAGACATTTTCGAATTTTCAAGGGCGTCCGGCCTATTAGCTATCAAGAAAACAGCTGATTTGGTTCCCGATTGCCATCCCGTTCCCATTGAATATGCACATATCAGTTTTGAAATAGTAGAGCTATCGATCGTTATTCGAGTGGAAGTACACACAATTTACAAAACAGGGGTTGAAGTGGAAGCCATGCATGGTGCGATGAACGTTGCTCTTACCATATATGATATGCTAAAACCGATCGATAGGGCAATAGAGATAAGAGGCGTCAGGCTAGAGAGTAAAAAAGGAGGAAAATCGAACCTTCGGGAAGCCGTACCGATACCGTTTAAATGCGCCGTTGTAGTCTGCTCGGATAGCATTGCACAAGGTGTAAAAGAAGATCGTTCGGGAAAAATCATAGCAAGTAAGCTGAAAAAATATGATATTCAGATTAGCGAATACATCATTATCCCCGACGAGAAAGATATTATCCGGGAAAAGGCAAATTATTTTAAAGAAAATGGTTATCAACTGGTGCTCTATACCGGAGGTACGGGCCTTTCACCACGTGATGTAACCCCTGACGCCATACGGCCCTTATTAGATCAAGAGATCCCTGGAATTATGGAAGCCGCCCGCGCATATGGGCAACAGCGCACGCCTTTGTCAATGCTATCGCGAGGCATCGCAGGTTTTATCGGAGAAATGCTGGTCATTACGTTGCCGGGCTCCACAAGAGGGGTTGAGGAAAGTATAGATGCGTTGTTCCCAGCTATTTTACACGTTTTTAAAATAAAAAATGGATTTAACCATGGATAACCCAATCAATCCAATTGATCCGTCATGGGACGTTGTTTTTTGACATATAATTCGTCAACTAAAACAATAATAACCACTAACAACGGGGTGGCCAATATAATTCCCAAACCTCCCGTTAGCGTTCCGAACAATACTTGGCTGATTATTATGAGCGCGGGGGGAATCTTTATCATTACATTTTGGATCATTGGAGTAACAACGTTGCTTTCTATTGCTTGAATGATCACATAAAGCAGGGCGATTAATAACGCGGTATTGGCACTTACGGTAAATCCGATCAAAACGGCAGGAATCATAGCGATTAAAGGCCCAAAATTTGGAATAAAATTCAGAAAACCGGCTAGAAAAGCCAAGGCGAGTCCCATAGGAACACCGATAAGGGACAATCCGATAAAGGATAACGAAGCGATGAAAAACATCGCAATTAGCATCCCCTTTAACCATCCTTTCAATGTGAAGTCCAGCCTTCGGATTACATCCCTTGCTTGCTTTTTATTTCCGGGGGGGATCAGTTTTATAATTCCTTCACGATATAGTTTAGGGTTAACCGTAAAGAAAATCCCGATAAAAAGAATGATATACATATCGCCCACCACCCCAAAACTCGTTCGAAACACATCCTGAAAAGATTTCATCATCTTTTCGCCATTTCCGTCAGACAGATAAAAAAGTAATTTCCTGCCTATGTCAGAACGGCCTAAACGCTCCCTTACATCCTTCAAAATTTCCGGTATATCCTGTGTCATTTCACCTACCTGCATAGAAATTTTCGCTCCAAGAAACCAAAACAGAACACCCACCAACGCAAGCGTTATAAAGATGCCTATTAACAGGCACCATCCATGACTGAGTTTAATTTTTCTTTCTAAAAGGTTGGCCAGCCCATGAAAATATATTGCCATCAGTGAACCGGCAAAAACCATAAGCAAGACATTAAACGCAGCCTTTAAGATAAAAATAACAATAACCAGGAGAGAGATGATGCCAACAGTTATCCACAACTTTCTTGTATAATGCTTTAAATCATTTTTTTCGGTGTCCCGGGAGTTATTTTCCGACATTATCTTCTCTATTATTTCTTTTAAACTGCAGTATTTGCTAAACGATGATGGTTTATCAGTGCTTTGGTAATCGTTTTACCAATTTGTTCGATCGTCTGACTAATAATGGCGTCAGGTGTTCCCGTAAACAATTCTCGACAGTTCATCACTTTCTTTCCAAGAACAATACTGTAAAACATGGTTCCAACAGGCTTTTCAGCACTTTCGCTACCTCCGGCACTTGGCAATCCAGTTACCGCCACTAACACGTCAGCATCTATTAAATTTTTCAGCCGAACGGCCATTTCTTGTGTTACCTCTTTTGATTCGGGGGAATACTGATCTACCAAGCTTTTAGGTACACCTAGGAGTTTTTCTTTAAGCTTCGCATCATAACAAACTATGCCACCTTTTAGGAAGCTCCCCGCCTCTGGCAGTTTCGCGAAGGTTGATGTCAAACTACCCCCGGTAGCGCTTTCAGCAAAGGCGATAGTTAAACGGTTGTCTTTAAGTAATTTAGCGCATTGCTCAATGGCTACTGAATCTGTTTCTATCATAATTATATCATTACTATAGAAATAACCATCCTAATTTTATTTTGTTCTGTAGCCTGTTAAAGATTACTTCGTTCTTTGGGGCAATAATCCCTGATGTTTATCTTGCGCACTATCAACTTGATCAGAAACGATAAATTGGCGTAACTCACCTTTCTCCCAAGCATTAGCCATCGGATCCACCGTTGGGAAAGGAATTTCACTTCGTTGTTTTTTTCTTTCTCTAGATGAAACGCCTAATCTGTGATCCCTATCTCGTAGTAGATCGTTTTTTAATTGTCCATCGCGTGTAAATCCCATCATAAGCATGGGACTGCCTATGGGTAAGGTATGTTGCTGATCGGTATGCCATGTATGTATGGTCTTACCGTAAGTGGAAATTAATTTTTCCATGAGTTCCTTTTCCACTGCTTCCGGAATGCCAGGTGCAACCAGCGTACCTGATTTGACTTCGTAATGATGCGAGTGCCATAGTTTTTTTTCTTCCTTGGGCAAGGTATTAAACAGTTTTTCAGTGACTATATATTCAATACCCATTATTTTCGAGTCTTTCGAATTGCCATCAAAAATAATAGCTTGATAGAAATCTTCACTTAATTGGCTAACATAATGATGCGCTTCCATTTGAGCATCCATATTACCATTGTAAAAGTGAAAGCCGTTTAGATAGACGTTAAATGCACTTAAAGGAGCTTTATTCTGTAGTATATCAGCACCCGTGTTTAATGCTTTGTCTTTGATTGTTTTATCTTTTCCCTGCTCATTCATATATGTTTGCGTGTTATTTCCTCCACAAGCAAAAATAAAAACAACGGAAACGATGGGCACTAGTGTTCTCATAGAGTCGATATTAGTTAGTTTCATTATGTTCCAATTAAGATGCCATGTTTTTGAGGATACGCTTTCTAAGGAAGATATTAAGTAAACCATTTACTAAAGCAGTACCACTCCATTCCAATTGTTATCTAAGATGTAAGACACTCTATTATGTATTTTAGTACACTATTAAAATGAAGCCAAAAAAAGATCAATGTTAATATGTTTGAAGAATATAGTTGAAAATGCCGTTTTGAACACCTTATCCATTTATTTTTAAGAATGTATTTTTTTAAGGCAATTAGGTAGAGATATTGTATAGGAATGTTAAGTAATTTAAACAATAAACGATTTACTTCAGTATTATGAACAACATACAAGAATTGAGCAGCGAAAACTCTACACTATCTATTTTTTTCCATACTATGATCAGCGAAATATATTGGTCGGAAAAACATCTCGGAAATGTGCTACACACCATGAAAAGCACGGCAACGACCGATGAACTTAAGAAGGCTTTCGATATGCATATGAGCGAGACGCATGAACAATTGAGACGAATAGAGCAAATATTTGATCAGTTAGGAAAACCAATCAATGAAAGAAGCAGTCTCGGTATGCAGGGATTATTTGATGAAGGCTGGCGAGTTATTGACGAAACAGAGGAAGGATCTTTCCAGCGAGATGTAGCCTTGGTAATTGCAGCGCAAAAGGTTGAGCACTATGAAATTGCCTGCTATGGCAGTCTTATCAATCTGGCAACATTACTCGGATACAATTCGATAGTAGGGTTGCTTAAACAAAGTTTAGAAGAAGAAAAAGCGACAGACGCTAAATTGACTAAACTGGCGGAAGAACAGCTGAATAAAGCCGCTAAGCGTGAATTGTCAGATGAGCCAATACCGATAAGTGTAAGCGGCCGAAAGAAATCGTCAAAAGCGCCGCTGAAAGAAGAACGGGAGACTAATGTTGCAAAACAGGGAGCTAAAGGGACTAAATCACCTACGGGGACAAGCAAAGGGAGTAAAGCTAATAAAACTGATAAAATGAACGGGGAATCAAAGATTAAGAAATAAACAAAGGTTGAGTTATGGAATTTACAATAAAAGAACCTGTTACCGACACTGTGGTACGTTTGAGTGCTGAACCTGAGGACTATAACGGACAACAGGGCTGGCGGATTCTTTATCCGGATAAAGAATCGTTTGTGATTGTAAAGGAGGGTGAGGATTGGAAAGTTGTCGATGAAGAGGATTTTAATCCGGAAATATTGTCGGTAATCGTTAATGGTCTTCGAGAAAGGGCGAACAATCCAAATAGTGATGTTGTATTTTGATAGAATTAGCTCCATCTTATAATAAACGAAGGCTGGTTTTTAAATATACCGGGGAACTCAATAGTAAGCAAAAGCAATTATGTAAGAATGAAAGATATAATTTTTATTCATGGCATGTTCTTAACTGCCAAAAGTTGGAAACCGTGGGAAAAATTCTTCGGAGCGCGTGGTTATAATTGCCGTTCGCTTTTTTGGCCTTTACATGAGGACGAACCTGCTATTCTTAGGAGCAATCCACCTGCTAATCTTGGCGATCTACATTTAGACGAGGTGGTAGCGAGTATGACGCATGAAATTTTGAAGCATGACAAGCCAGTCGTTATCGGTCATTCAGTTGGCGGTTTAATAGCCCAGTTACTTGCCAATAAAGACTTAGTTAGCCTTGCTGTAACCATTAGTTCCGTTGCACCGAATGCTATGCTTGAATTCGATTGGAACTTTATTAAAAACAGTGCGCTGATAACAAATCCGTTAAAGGGCAATAAGCCTTTTGTGATGGACGAAACTTCTTTCTATCAATTTTTTGCCAACACATTAGATAAAAGCACTTCCGACATAGCTTGGGAGGACTACGCTGTTTATGATAGTCGTAATATTTTACGCGATTGTATGGGACCGGTAGGCCAAGTCGATTTAAATAAACCACATATCCCATTACTTTTTATAATAGGGGAAGAAGACAAAATTATCCCCGTGGCTTTAGCGCAAAAAAATGCAAGGGCTTATACAGATAGTGAGAGCATTGTCAATTTTAAATCTTTTCCCCAACGAAGCCATTTCATCTGTGGAGAACCAGGATGGGAAGAGGTGGCGGATTATGTATATACCTGGATTAAAGGCCAGCAAACCGAACCCTCTGTAAAATTAATATAGCATAGCTTATAGCTATCATTCTCAACCTACGGTACTGCGGCACCCTTAAACAGTTCTTGTGATGTGGCGCGACTGTCTGATGCTTGAGACCACTAGAGAAGAAAGGGATATGAAAAGAAGATATAGGAAAAATTTCAGTGATAAAGTCATCGTCATAACCGGCGCGTCTAGTGGATCAGGTAAAGCAATGGCAGAACAGTTCGCTCTAGCAGGAGCAACCTTGGTATTAGCGGCTAGAAACATAGAAGCACTAGAAGAGCTGGCATCCGATTGCCGATCTCTTGGAGCTGAGGTTCTCGTCCAGCAAACCGATGTCTCCAAGCCTTTAGAAGTTATTCGCTTGGCTGATATGGCAGCCTCTTTTAAAAAAAGAATTGATATATGGATTAACAATGCCGGTGTTCTGGCGGTAGGCAATTTCGAAGATATGCCTATAGAAGTACATGATCAACTTATTCAGACCAACCTAATGGGTTATTTACATGGTGCGCATACAGTAATACCCTATTTTAAGAAGCAGGGCAGAGGAACGCTCATTAATAATATCTCGGTTGGCGGCTTTTTACCAGTACCTTATGGCGTAAGTTATTCCGCCAGTAAGTTTGGTATTAGAGGTTTCTCAGATGCATTAAAGGCGGAATTAAGGAAATGGCCTCATATTCATATTTGCGATGTATATCCTGCTTTTCTTGATACACCGGGTATGTCGCATGCGGCCAACTATACCGGAAAAGTGATTCAACCGATGCCTCCTGTACATGACCCTGTCAGATTTGCAAAAAGTATATTGAAATTAGCTGATGATCCTGCAAGCTTTAACTGGGTTCATCTGTCTGCCGCCGCGCTTTCTCTTGCTTACCGGCTTTTCCCAAAGCTAACTTCGTACTTTTCTTATAGGATAATTTCATCATACCTGAAACGCGCAGATTTATCGGCGAAAACTGATGGTAATGTTTTTCTTCCGCTCGCCTATAATGTAGGTATAATAGGTGGGTGGCGATACGCTACGAAAGAGAAGATCGTACCTACTTTAGCGAAAGGTGCCTTAGGGATCCTCGGATTAACGGCTCTGTTGTTAGTAGCACCGCTATTATCCAGGAAGGTAAAAGGAATTGCAAGAAAACGTCAACTGTCTGAATAATTCGTCTCTATTAGCTGCTTTTATTTTCTTAAACTGTCCCTTTGAGCAGCGCTATCGGTGTTCATTGGATACATTTTTTCACTTAAAGTTGAATCTGAAGGCTGCTGCTTTTCAATCGTGTCCGGATCGAACTGTTCTTCTACATCATCAGGTGATTGACTGTCACAGCCACAACCATTTATAAAAAAGACAACGAAGAAAATATAAAAGAGCAATTTTGAGCTTTTCATAGTGTTTTTTTAATAGATAGATCAATTTTTATTCCATTTGACTTAAATATACGCTTTCGATGATAGTCTTTTGATTGCAGCTGGTATTTACCCCAAATTTCTATTTTTAGCGAGTCGGTCCAACAACATTTATATTTGGCGAGGCAGTCTTTTCATTTGGACCGATTTTTTCGGTGTACTAAAATTTGTATACCGCTGTAACTCTTTTTAACATAGATAAATTCATATCCTGAAAATCTGTGCATTTTTTAAACAGTCAATATTAAGCATGGGCAAAATTGGTCGATGGCAGGAATATTGCACCCGATGGTATACGACTCACAAATAGATGTAACATGATACCAAACAAGAATAACAAAATAAATATCGATATCAATGGAGCAGGTAAAATAGAGACTGTAGATGTATTACGGCAAGGAGATGTTTTCGTTATTAACAGGGGGGGAGGAGAGCAGTTGTCGATTATTAGCAATGGTGAAGGCACATGGCGTTTAGTCAATGGGGTGGCCGATCAACAAAGCGTCGATAACATTGGAAAGGCCTTAATTTCCCATTTCGGCCTAAACAAAGTACTAAACACGGAGAGATTTAAATAAGCGATCGCTTTTTTTACAAATAGCTGAAGTCGCTTTTTGCTATTTTCATATTGTTTGGTCACTAATACCAAAGGGTAATCTATTCTTTCTCATACAAAGACACCATTAGTAAAGCAAAGAAAAAGCGTATAGAAATTTGGTCTAATTTTGCTATCAGGTAATATTAGCTTATGCGCAAATGAAACTAAGGTGTTTTTTTTGTTCTTCGTTTCAGTATGGCAACCAGCTGCTCATGCCAATTGATAATATTTCCAATTACAAAATATTCACGTAGGTTATTTTTTATACTCGTTCGCATAATACGTTTGACAATGTCTTTTTCAACTTCGCCAACCTCTTTCACGCGACCTAAGAACTCAAGTGCAACCAAGGCAAGTAGCGCCCCGATTAAAAAAAGAAAATTCCATTCATGTAAAGAAAGGAGTTTAACCAGCTTGCTATAATAGGGGCTGCTCAACTGGGCGGTCACCAAAATTTTTATATCGGTAAAGTAGTCTGCCAAAAAGCCACCGATTAATGGTGCAAGCGATGAAAAAACGGCCGTGACGATATTCTTTACCGATAAATAAACAATAGCGTCGCCCTTTGGCGCTAATTTTAAGCCAACATTCGTTAATGATAAGTTAATACCTGCCGTAGCGATCCCACTCAAAATATATATGATTACCAATAGCGCGAGGTTGGCATATAAATGTGAATAAATCCCTACGAAACACCATCCAATAATACAGGCGATATAGAGTGGGGCACTTAATCTAATAATACTTTTATTGCTATATCGATCAGAAAATATGCCCCATATACGTAGTGTCAATATACTGAATAGTTGACTTATAATTCCCAAAACAATAATATACGACAGCGGTAAGCCTAAGCTTTTTATTAAAAAAACAGTGAAGAATGGCGTAGCGATGTTTAATGCAAATACCCAAGCTGAGTTGAAAACAAGTAATCGCCTGAAGTTGTCGTCCTTTAACGGAAGTGTGAACAAAGAAAAAATATTGGCACTCGTCAAGTAAGACTGAGGTTCCGGTGCCCTAGACAATAAATATCCTCCTAAAATCCCTATGCCACCTGCGATTATAAAAAAGGTTGCATACGTATATAATTCGTATTGCGGATAACGATTTTTTACAAAATCGAGTAAAAGCGCCAATATTATGCTTAAAATAACATTTACTGTTTGCGTATACCTGCTGCGTTTAGAAAAATAACTTCCCAGCATATTCTCAGGAACCATGTCTTTCATCCACGAGTTCCAACTGGGCCCTGCGATAGAGCCAAAAAAATAATAGAAAAAAAGAAAGAAGATCAATATATTTACCGAAATGTTTGTTGTCCACCATACGGTAAGACCTATAAGAACCAAGGGTGTCCTTGCTAAAAAAGCACAGAAAACGGCTACAGCCCTTCGATTATTATATTTACGCACAAGCCATATTGATATGAGCTGGGAGAGATTGGTAATCATGGGTAATGCGGCAAGCAAACCGATCTGAACATTATTAGCACCTATCAAAATCGCTAAGGCAACTAAAAACGCTCCGCTTGTAAAAGAGGTCATGATTTCAGCAGCGAGTCCGTCCCATATAACCATATTAAGTCCATGGCGAATTTCCTCTTCTGTTAATACTTCTTTAGGCGTTAGCTTCATGAGAGTACAGATTTTTTGAATATTAGTCCAACTATTATTCCTAAAAGTCTCATGAGTAAAGATTCTCCGGTATGCTATAATTTTTTTCTTTTAAGATAAGAAAGTCATAATGATACGAAGCAAATTCAACGGAAGACAGATTTAGTTATTGTATGTGTTAAACAAAACAGATACTATAACGTTCTTATTGCGAACATAGATCCTGTCAAAAAAACATGAAACCCGGCGACAACCACCATAAAAATAATTATAGAATCGATCACGATGAGCATAATCTTGCCTTGTTGACTCAACAAAAACAACTCACAGAAGAGAAGTATTTTTTCCTTCTCGACAATATTAATCAAGGCTTCTGTATTATAGAGCTAATCTGGAACGACCGGGAAGTCCCTATCGATTATCGGTTTATACAGGTAAATAAAGCATTCGAACGACAAACGGGCATTAAGAACGCCGTTGGTCGTACAATGAAAGAAATAGAACCATCACATGAGGAGCACTGGTTTCAAATTTATGGGGAAATAGCGAAAAGCCGCAAAGCGCGACACTTTGAAGCGCAAGCCGAGCTTCTTATCGGCGGTTGGTATGAAGTGGACGCCTTTCCGATGGAACATGATACCAATAAAGTAGCTATATTATTTAACGACATTTCAGAAAGAAAAAGAGCAGAAAAACTTACAAAAGAATTTACATTACAATTAGAACGAGAGGTTAAGGAACAGACAGCAGCCTTAAAAGAAAGTCAAGATCTTTTGCGGGCAACATTGAACAGTTCAAAAAATATAACGCAAGTATTGCAGGCCATTCGAGATGAAGAGGGCATGATTGTCGACTTTCGATACGTCTTTTCAAATAAGTTGGGGGAGCGAATTTTTGGGCATATTGCCGGCACGAACATATCGTCGTATGCTAATCACCTCGATCTGTTCGATCGTTATTCACGGATAGTTGAAACCGGCAAGGATAGTACATTTGAACAACCTCTTTCTATAAATGGAACACTGAGGTGGTATGATATGACGCTAATTAAGCTAAATGACGGTTTAGTGGTAAAAGGCTTGGATATTACGGAAAGAAAAGAAGCCGAAATTAATCTGAGAAAAAGCAACCAGTTACTCCAATCCATTTTTGACACAAGTTTAATTGGCATGTCTGTGTTGGAGGCGATACGCGATGACAGCGGCCGCGTAACCGATTTCCGCATAAAGATCGTCAGTAAAGAACTTGAACGGGAAACTAAGCGCTCAGACTTGGAAGGGAAGCTTTACTTACAAGAATATCCCGGAATAAAAAAGGTGGGTATTTTTGACATGATGCTCCGTGTAATCGAAAGTGGTAAGCCGGAGCAGATGGAATATCTATATACATACGATGGCTTTCATAAGTGGTTCTCTTGTATGTTTGTTAAAATGGACGATAGCTTGGTGGCCACTAATCTTGATATAACCGAACGGAAGATCGCTGAAGAAAAGATAAAGGAGGACGATGCGCTTTTACGAGGTATCGCTGAAGCTGCACCTGATATGGTATATGTAATTGACATCCGTTCGATGCAGATGGTATATGGGAACAATAAACTAGCTAAACTTCTCAATAGGTCATTGAACGACATCAAAGAAATGGGCGCCGAGCTTTTCGATCGAATAATTTACACGGACGACCGCGCAAAATTTGATAATAACATTGATGCGCTCAGGCAAACAACGAAGGACGACGAAATAAAAGAGCTTGTATATCGACTAGTAGATGGTTATGGCAGATTGCATTGGATTCAGACACGGAGAACGGTATTTAAACGAGATAGTGATGGCCGACCAACTCATATCATAGGTATCTCGCTGGATATTACCGAGCAGGTATATTTACAAAAGAAGAACCTTCAATTAAGGCTGGAACGAAACGAACTGGAAAAGAAACAGCAACGGGAGATTTTTATGGCAACGCTGAATGCTCAGGAGGAAGAGAGGCGGCGGATCGCCGAAAACTTACATAACGGTTTAGGACAGTTATTGTACAGTGTAAAGCTTAACTTGGAGCAATTGAATCCTAAATTGGAAAATGATCCTGCAATTCATTTCAACTCACTAAAACAAGCTGAACGGCTGTTAACGGAAGCTATTAGAGAAAGCAGGAGGATATCACACGAGCTGATGCCTGCTATTTTAGAGGACTTTGGTTTGCAAGCCGCTATCGAAGATATATGTGAGCAGTTCAATAAGACTATCGATTTTAACTGCCAATTTCAGGGGCTGGATAGAAAACTTGACAAACATATCGAAATAGCCGTATATCGAATGGTTCAAGAGCTCATCATCAATATTATTAAACATGCACGAGCTACTCGAGCGTCTATTTTAATAACACTTAATGGCGACATAATCTCCATTTCTATTGAAGATAATGGCGTGGGTTTCCGAGAAGTATCTCCAAAACGCGGAATAGGCCTAGGCACAATCCAAAACAAAGTCAAATTATTAAATGGTACTGTTGACATAAAGTCAACGAAAGGAAACGGAACAAAGATTCATATCCACTTTCCTTATAAGAAAGGAAAAAGTTGAAAAGAATCCTTAATTAAGTTACATAAAGAAAAAATAAGCAATAGCAAGCGCTACTATTGCAACAATGATCGCCCAATGGATCGTAAAACCTACTTTTTTATCATCCTTTTCCTCAAGTGCTGCTTTCGGCGGCCCAGGATTTTCTTCATGTTTTCCGTAATCGGTTTCCATCTTCGTTTTCGAACTATTCGCTTTGTCTTCTGTCATGTCTTCTATGCTATTGCTACATTAAGGTAACAGCCCAAACGCCCTAGTGTTTTTATAGAATGGAAAAAAAATGGAACGGTTTTTAACATGTCCTAAATCAAGAATTTTGTGTATGTAATATTATAATTTCTTCCTTCGTCGCAATTTAAACACCTACACCGGCATATTGAATCAGTTTTTGGCAAGGCTATTGGGCATTCTAATATATGAGGCAACGCAGGAATAAGATGTGGGTGGCATTCGCACTAGTTATTGCGGCCGCCATGTTGTTTCGTTTCGCAATTGCCATTGTACACAATGACTTTAGCGTGGTAATAATCATATGCGGTGCTACTTTATTTTTAGGATCACTTGTGGCGTTTGCTATTTATTTCAAAGAATGAAATGAATATACATCGTAAAAAATGGTCAAAAGCTAAGGTTCGGTATCCATAGTGATAATAGTTGAGTGAAATTTTAAAGCTGGCGCAATAGGAGATATGAAAAAATGGGTAACAGAAATCACGGCAATAGATCCACATACCAGGGAACTTAAAAAATGGTTGGGGCCTTATATCACAGCTCCGACTATGGAAGCGGCGACATTGTATTGTCAGAAAAATGGATTAGGCTACTGTGAAGTGACGGGGCAGTTGATCAGCGAAATCCCTTGTAAAGAAAACAGTTACACTCCCGACTGGGTAAGAAGAGTGGATTTTGATAACCTTAACTAAATCGCAAAGACAAGACTAGTCGCTCCTGCAGGGAAACAAAAGTTGCTGTATATTGTTTACCTTACAGTTGCCTTATTCTGAAAAAGGAGATAGGCAGTACGATTTAATCTAGAAATAATGGCAACTATAAATCGTGACGATCTTTTAAAACTAGGTTTTGAAGATTCAGAAGGTCCGGTATCAAGCGATAATTTCGACTATATTGTTATAAGATATTATATACATAGGGACAAACCGTGGATCGGTATCGAAGAGCATTACCCAAAAAAATACGGAAATCAGGTCGATCCTTCCCACGTTACTTCTGCCGTCATCAATTATGGAACAAAAAAAGGTAAAATTGTCTATAACAAAGACGAGGTAAATGCTTTTTTATCTTCACAAGGTAATATTCCATTTAAAAAAAATCCAAAACTTTAGCGAACGAATAGGGGTGTATAGAGAGTATGTTGTCATGCATTAAAATAAGATGCATGATGAAAGCTTTTCTATTCTTTGTTATTGGAGCACTATTCGCTCTTCCATGTTTTTCCCAAAACAAGTTTACCGTTAGCGGCACTGTTAAATCAGCCAGTAAAGGAGAAACTGTTATTGGTGCCACAATAAGTGCTGGGGGTAGATATGTAACGCAGACCAATGAATATGGTTTTTATTCGCTCACCGTACCGACCGGTACATACGAGCTGACAATTTCCAATGTGTCGTTTGCACCTTATAGCCAGCAAATCATCGTAAATAAGGATATCACCCTGCATGTAGAATTAATAGATGATGCCCAAACCTTGGATGAAGTTGTGATATCTTCAAGTAGGGGTAGAAGCTTAAGTAGCCCTCAGATGGGACTAGAAAGAGTCACTCCCAATGAAATTGCAAAAGTTCCCGTTTTAATGGGCGAAAAGGATGTTGTCAAAGTGCTGCAATTATTACCGGGTATTAAATCAGCAGGAGACGGTAGTAGTGGGATGTATGTGAGAGGAGGAGCCGCTGATCAAAATTTAGTACTGCTAGACGAAGCTAACGTATATAACGCTTCGCATTTACTTGGCTTTTTTTCAACTTTTAATTCAGATGCAATAAAAGATGTATCTGTTTATAAGTCAGGTATGCCTGCACAATACGGTGGAAGGTTATCATCCGTTCTGGATATCAAAATGAACGACGGAAATAATCAGGATTTCAATGTAAGTGGAGGTGTGGGACTTATATCAGCTAAACTGAACGTGGAAGGCCCCATACAAACAGGAAAATCTTCTTTTCTTTTAACAGGACGCAGAACGTATGCAGATATGTTTCTAAAATTATCAAACGATTCAAGTATAAATAGTAATTCGCTGTATTTCTATGATTTAAATGCAAAATTGAATTATCAATTGGGTGAGAAGGATCGCATTTACTTTTCAGGATATTTAGGAAAAGATCATCTTGGTGTTGGCGACTTGTTCGGACTTGATTGGGGAAATAAAACTGCAACTATGCGTTGGAATCATGTTTTCAACAGCAAACTTTTTTCAAATACATCATTGATATACAGCAATTACGATTACAATATATCTATTAACAGTGGAACTAATAATTTTGATATCCGATCAAACATACGCGATTATAACTTTAAGCAAGAGTTTCAATGGTATCCTAATAACCGCAATAGTATAAGAATGGGACTTAATTCCATATACCATAATATCAAACCAGGTGAGGTAAGAAGCAAAAATGAAGAGTCATCGATTAATGATATACGCATGCAGAACCGCTATTCATGGGAAAATGGGATTTATGCAAGTAATACTTGGAGCGTGTCAGATAAGTTTAACCTAACCTACGGTCTGAGGTTAAGTACTTTTAGTATACTTGGCGAAGGGGACTTCTACAATGTTAACAGTGAAGGTAAAGTTATAGACACCACGCATTATGGCAAAGGTGATTTTGTAAAAACGTACGTAAATCTTGAACCTCGCCTCGCTGCCAGTTATCAATGGAACAGTGCCAATTCAGTTAAAGCTTCTTATGTTCGCAATGCGCAATATCTCCATTTAATTTCTAATAGTACCAGCACGAGCCCCACAGATAAATGGATTGCAAGTACAAATATTATAAAGCCCGAATTATCAGATCAGTTTTCAATAGGTTATTACAGAAACCTGGCAGACAATCGCTACGAACTTAGCGTTGAATCTTATTATAAGACACTCCAAAACCAAATCGATTATCGGGATGGTGCCGACGTTTACAATAGCAACAACGCTATTGAAACCGAGCTGCTGTATGGAAAAGGCAGGGCATATGGGATCGAATGGTTATTAAAAAAGAGTACAGGCAGATTAACGGGATGGATAAGTTATACGTTATCAAAAACAGAACGTAAAATCGATGGGATTAATGATAACGAATGGTATAATGCCCGACAAGATCGAACACATGATATAGCTATTGTAGCCATGTACCAACTAAACAAGAAGTGGACATTATCAGCCAACTGGGTATTTTATACCGGTGACGCTGTTACTTTCCCCGCCGGAAAATACATAATTGACGATCGCACAGTTTATTATTACACAGCACGTAACAGTTATCGCATGCCTAATTACCACCGATTAGACCTAGGTGCAACCATGCAGCTAAAGCAGAAAAAAAGATGGAGTTCTGAACTTAGCTTTAGCCTATACAACGCTTATGGTAGAGAGAATGCTTACACCATTGAATTTATGGATAGTAAGAATGATCCCAATAAAACAGTTGCTAATCAAATCGCTCTTTTTAAGTTCATCCCCTCAGTTTCATACAATTTTAAGTTTAAATAAATTATTACCATGCATTTGAATAATATACATCCTATAATGAACGATCGTTCAAACTTTATAGCCTATACAGTCTTTAAGAAATATTGGAATAGGTTGTTTAGCATCATATGCTTAACTGTAGGCGTTCTATTAAGTTCTTCCTGCGAGAAAGAAATTGATATCGAACTCAAAGGAGCTGATCAACGCTATGTAATAGAAGGAGTTATAACGGATCAAGAGGGGGGATGCAAAGTATTGATAAGCAAGACAAAAGATTTTAATGACGATAATAGCAGAGTAACTGTTACAGGAGCGCAGGTCTTTATTAGTGAGGGGGCCGAAACGCATGAGCTGCAGGAAACCGAAGCCGGAACTTATACTGCACCTACTTTGAGAGGCTTAGAAGGACATACGTATAACTTACGAGTACAGATTGGTACTGAAATATTTACTTCAAGTTCTACCATGCCCGCATTGGTTAAGATGGATAGTCTTTATATTGTTGATGACCTGATATTCGGAGATAATTATAAACTGCCAACGATTGATTTTCAGGACCCGGCCAACGTAGTGAATAGCTACCGTTTTCTATTATATGTAAATGGAGTAAAAAAGAAACAGATTTTTGTTATAAACGATGAGTTGTCTAACGGGAGGGCAAATTCGATTAGGTTATATGCAGATGTGGGCGAAGATGAAGACAATCCGGAAAACAGACGCATCAGAAGCGGCGATCTTGTACGGGTAGAAATGTTAGGTATCGATCAAGCCGTCTACAAATATTTCTTTAGTTTGGATAATAGTGCAACGGGAGAAAACCAATCAGCCACGCCTTCTAACCCCGTGAGCAACATACAAGGAAATGCCTTGGGATACTTTAGCGCTCATAACATACAAAGTAAAGAAATCAGCGTTCCGTAAGCGAATCAAAAAAACATGAGTACCTCCTTATTGTCGAAGACAAAAGTTAAGGAGGTACTCTATTGTTTTCCAGCTCGACTAATACTGATAAAAAATTGCTTATATTTCATACAATATGTTATTTTTACCAAAGCTTATCGACATCGTGTATGAATGACAAACTGCAACAAGCGTTCGATTTATTTGACGCTTATAATAAAAGAGATCCAAACCGAATTATTTGGGAGGGGCAATCCTTCCCCCAAGAATACTTCTTGGCAATCAAATTACATGATTGGATAAAAAAGCTGGATCCTCAGGCAGAAGAGACACTGCTTCTTGCGTCAAGGTGTCAGCATATCGGTCGCTGGGAAATCCCACGTGAAAGCTACGCACCCGATAGAGAAGGTTATTTAAAATGGCGGAAAGAACTGGCTATTTATCACGCAAAGAAAGCAAGCGAAATTCTAAAAGAGGTCGGCTACTCAACCGATCAAATTAATGCAGTCCAAAATATTATCCTTAAAAAGAAAATAAAGGTAAATTCAGCTGTCCAAACAATGGAAAATGCGCTTTGCCTTGTATTTCTTGCTTATCAGTACGAAGAATTCTATCGCAAGCATCGGGATAAAATTGTAAATATCTTAAAAAAGTCCCTGCTAAAAATGGATGCCCACGGCCATAGCTTCGCGCTTTCCTTGCCTTATTCCCCCGATGGGCATGAATATATTAAAGAAGCGCTAAAACTAATTCATTAATATACCCTCAAAACATTACGTCCATAAAACGGTTAGCTATATTGGAGCACTCCTAAGCTCCACAGCACAACCTACATCAATATTTCTCTAAATAAAACAAATATTCACATAAATATTGTGAAATTATCACAAATGCGTACCTTAGTATATACAATGATATTGAACTTCGGTTTGAATATTAGCATCTTGTGAATCGACCATGAAACTATTGAAAAAGGTTCTTCCGGTGAAAGAGATATACACCGAATTATCAAAAAAAGATATCATAGAACGTCTATGTAGCATTCGTATAACCAATTATGATAATCAGCAAATTGCGATACATTCTTACATGAAGGTTTATGATGACCGGATACAGATAAAACGCGAGCCTTCATTATACGAAAGCTTTAGAGGAGCCGGTGAAGTTTCTTTTAAGCTGCATCCTTTGGAAAGCGGGACAAAAATCATTTACGATGTACAACCATGCAGTAAATCTACTATTATAAAAGGAATAACATCCATTGCTCTGTTTTTATTAGTTCTGGCCTTCTATATATTTTATTTATTCGGAATACAGATCATTTCTGTCACAAGTATTCTGGCTGCATGGGCACTTGTTATTTTTATTCTTTACTATGGCTTAAATAACCATATTTTCCAATTAAGGGCTTATGCACAACAATTGCTGCATGGGGTAATGGACGACCATAACGTAATTGAAAAAAAATGATCCAATGACATCGTTCATTCACCGTCAGACTTTGTAAAACGCCATTCACTAATTTTCTACCACCTTTTTTCCGAAAGGGATTAGCGAAATTTCCAAAAGCTTAAGATGTTGTTTAGCAAAAGGGAGGCCTATAATGGTAATAGCCAACAAAACTGCCCAAAAGAGATGATTGAGCGCCGTATATAAGCCACCGCATAGAATCCAAATCAAATTGGCAACCAAATTTAAGCAGCCGGACGAAGTTGGCGTGTTAACCACGCGCTTCCCGAATGGAAATAAAACAATAGCTGCTAATTTAAAACACTGGATGCCAAAAGGAATTCCTATAATGGTCACACATAACACCAACCCGCCGATTAAGTAACCTAGCGCCGCTAAAAAACCTCCACAAATAAGCCAAATTAAGTTACCGATAAGATTCATAAGTCCAATTCGTCATTTTTATATTTCTATAGATAATGTTCACTCCAATTTGTTACATATTGAAGTTGTTTTCAAGATAGCAAAAAAGTGAACAAAATGCTTTAGGCTCTTTGTGCTCAATTAAATCATATACCATGTATTTTAGCAAAAAGCGAGATTTAAAAGTTGTAGCCGATGCCACATATACAGATTCAAAATAGAGAAATACATATTCAGGAACTGAACAAAGATGCCCCTCAAACAATCGTATTAATACATGGTATGTTCAGCAATCTTTCTGTATACTATTTTCGAATAGCGCCTCTTTTAGCCAAATACTTCCATGTCATTATGTACGATTTAAAAAGTCATGGTCTCTCTTCCCGAGTTGATCATGGATACCGTTTTGATGATATGTCATACGATTTAATCGACCTCATGGATACGTTAATGCTTGAAAAGGTACATCTCGTTGGATATAGTTTCGGAGGCCTGGTTGCATTAAATACCTGCTTAAAATATCCAAGTAGGATTGATAGGTTAGGTGTAATCGAAGCTCCCGACCCAGGCGATCGGAAAACGATGGATATTATCGATATCTATAGCAAAGAATTTCTTGAACATTATATACAAAACTTTACGGATACGACGAAAGTCAAAATGGGAAAACGCCAGCTCGAGAAAAATCATCGAATGTATCAATACTTATTTGATCATACCAGTATTAAGGATGATATGGAGAAGGAGATAGCATATTTCTCAAGCGCCCCAATAAGTAGTATAACACAAAACACTTTACTAATCTACGGCAAGCAGTCTAATTGCCTTGAATCGGGTAAGTTTCTAGCAAAACATATTGTCAACGCAGAATTCGTAACCTTACCGGGAGATCATAACTTACCGATGCAGGCACCTGAGTTGATCGCGAACAAACTACTTGGATTTCTATCCAAACAAGCTGTGTTGGCATAGTAGCACACGAATGAATAAATAGGGCGTCGACTAAAAAAACAGCTCCATGAAAAAAATACTATTTGTTGTACCTCCCCTGATGGGGCATGTAAACCCGACATTAAGTTTAGGTAAAGCGTTGCTGGAAAAAGGCTTTAAAGTGGCTTGGTTGAGCGTTGATGAGAAACTTGAGGCCATGTTGCCACCAGGCGGTGAGTTTTTGCCACTAAAATACAATACTTCCGAGGCAGAACGTGCGCAACAGCATGTTTTTTTAACTAAAATTTCCGAAAAAAACGTAATAGGCATAGAAAGCGTGAAATTTTTGTACGAAGATGTACTTATTCCTCTTAATCGATTCATGTATCATGGAATTCGCGATTGGGTTAAGGTTTATCAACCGGATTTAATCGTTAATGATCATCAACTTTTCAGTGCAGCGATAGTTGCTATACAAGCAGATGTCAAATATGTCACATCTGTTACCGCACCGGCAGCCGTTAAAATGCAACAGGACCTACCGGGCGTCTCACAATGGGAAGACAATCAGATTATTTCCCTTCAACAAGAGTTAGGACTCAACCTGAATCGATCCATAGCTTGTTCAGAAGATCTAACGATCATTTATACATCGCGTGATTTCTTCGGTGATATGGAATTAGCGAAGGGCTATCGGTTTGTCGGCCTTTCAGTTCTCGACAGACCAGTGAATTTCAATTTTGATTGGAAAACCCTGGAAGCCATGAACCATCAGCGAAAAGTATTAGTTTCAATAGGAACGACATTTGATCACAGTTTTAAACGAGATTTTTTTGCAAAGGTTATCGAAGCCTTGGGCAATCGAGATATATCGGTGGTGGTTGTTTCCGATCCGGCTTTATTTGACAAATGGCCTTCGAATTTTATTGTGGCGCCAAAGGTACCTCAACTTTCACTACTCCCCTTAATGGACGCCGTTGTTTGCCACGGAGGCCACAATACGGTTTGTGAGACCCTTATGCAGGGGATTCCCCTGGTTGTAGTGCCTATCGCTTACGACCAATCTTATGTTGCCGGAAGGGTGGTTGCCACAGGGAGTGGTTTGCGGCTTAATTATAAACGATTCAAATCGGAACATCTCAAAGACGCACTTGAACGTGTTTTAACAGAGCCTAGCTTTAAAACAGAAGCACAGAAGCTTTGCTCTTCATTTCAATTAGCCGGTGGCGTTTCGTATGCTGCGCAGCTTCTGGAAGACTTTGCTTACAATTCCATAATAGCCGATTAGGTTACAATTTAAATAACAGCTATGTCGAAATTCCTTTTTGTGGTCCCCCCGTTTTTTGGACATGTCAGCCCAACCTTAAGTGTTGGGGCTAGCCTCTTAAAGAGAGGCCATGAAGTGCAATGGGTATCTTTGGTCAATATAAAAGCAGAACAAGTTCCAGAAGGAGGGGTTTTTACTGTTCCGGCAATTTATTGGGATAAGCACGGTGAAGAAATCGAGCGGATTTTAATAATGCAGGATCAAGGACCGCTACTTTCCGGTGTTGAAACTTGGAAATTGGCGCTGGAAGATACTTACATTCCATTTTGTAAGATTATGTATCAGGGCTTGAATGATGTAATAAGCACATTTAAGCCAGATGTCGTCGTAAGTGATTGCATTACCTTTGCCGGTGGTATTTGTGCTTATCAACATGGAATACCCTATGTTACGACAACACCGGTACCCCCAGATTTAGGTGCAAATGCCATGAATAGTCCAAAGATATGGGAATGGCAACAAAATCTAATGTTCAGTTTGCAAAGAAAACTCGGAGTTGAGCGAAATGAATTAATTTTTCATTCCCGAAAACTTAATCTTGTTTTCACCTCACAATACTTTGCTTCCATAACAAAGCCCGAATCCCATATGCGATTCGTAGGCCCGGTTGCAGGACGTCCAAACAAAGTTGCGTTCGACTGGGATCGACTGGAAAAAAGTAAGGGGCCTAAAGTTTTCGTTTCTTTGGGAACTTTATTGGAAGATATTAGAAAGGAGTTTTTTTTAAAAGTCATTGAAGCTTTTAGAGATGAACCTTTAACCATCGTTGCCGCGACAAAACCGGAGATCATAGAAGATTGGCCCGAAAACTTTATTGTTCAGGGTTTTGTTCCACAATCCGAAGTGATGAAAAAAATGGATTTGGTTATTTGCCATGGAGGATTTAATACCGTTAACGATGCTATTTTGAACGAATTGCCCCTATTAATAACGCCTATTGCCTATGATCATTTTCATACTGCTGATCTCGTTGAAAAAGCCGGTTGCGGAAAAAAAATTCGTTACAAACGCATGCGGATTGCAGATCTTCGGAAGGCAGTATGGGAGCTCATCGAGCAACCCGATTATAAAAAACAGGCCGGCCACGTTAAACAGACTTTTCTCGCCGCGGGAAGTAATGATAGCGCAGTAATTTTATTAGAGCAAACAGCTCAAGCGGAGGATTTGATTTATAGTTAGCTACCATGCCGGATATTAACGTATATAGGAAAGAACGACCGCTTCTTTTTTTAGAACGAACGCTGGTTGGAGATGGAACTGAACCATTTAATGGCGTATTCGCTATTAGGTTGAAAGGTAAAATAGAACATGAATCTTTGGTCGCAGCCTTAGCCAAATTGCAAGCTAAATACCTTCAGCTTCAAATGGCAATCGCAGAGATTACATCACCAAAACCTTATTTTTTCATCCCGGACACCATTAGTCCTATTCCATTGACTGTAAAAGAGTGGCAACATGCCAATCAATGGCAGGAGGAAGCGTTGGCGGGACTTAGACTTAAATTTGACGTCGTGAAAGGGCCTATGTTTCATGTTAGCTGTTTGTCGAACCATGTAACTTCAGATCTTATTCTGTCTTTCCATCATTGCATATGCGATGGCGGAGGAGGCGTACTTTTAATACGTGAATTGCTGACTTTTCTCGATGGCAAAGAATCAAATATTGACAAGCAAAACCGATTGCTGCGAATCGATGATATCATCCCTATAGAAGTTCGTAAAAGTAAGATCAATCAAGTAAAAACCTCCTGTTTGTCCGGCCTTCTGAAAACCGCTTTATCTATATCGGCTATCTTTACTTCTACCAAGAACAGTGGCACCTTAACCAGAAGCCGGGATTATTTGCTCCATTCAAAATTAGATCGTGAAAGCACCTCAATCTGGGTTTCCATATGTAAAAAACACGGCGTTACGGTAAATACTGCAATTGGCTTGCTTCTGCTTAAAGCTTATGAAAAAGTGGCTGGACCGGAGTCAAAAAACAAAATTTCCTGTCCCGTAGATATCAGGAAGTTTGCTAAACAAATAAGAGAAAATCAGCTCTTCTCTTTCGGGATGGTACTGACATTAACCAATAAAAAGGCGAACCATAAATCATTCTGGCCTGAAGCACAAATACTTCAGACCGTGGTGGATAAACAAATAAAGGCATTAAAACCTTACGAGTTTCTAATGACCTTTGAAAAATTACATAGGGCTCTGCCCCGCATGATAAAAATGCTGACTTACGGAAAGGTTGGAAATGACCTTATGTTTTCAAATATTGGAAGAATACCATTACAAAATGAATATCAAAATTTCTCGTTGGAAACAGTGTTTAGCCCTATGGTAATTGGTCCTTTTGCTAATCCTTCTACCATTATCTGCTCAACCTTTAATGATGAATTGGACTTTTCCTTCGTATCAAATGAAGGCTTTTTACCTCAAGAAAAAGCAAAAAGCATTATTGAATTTGTACGAAATGAGATGATTTTATTAATAACCTCAGCAAAGAAAAACCATGATAACACAACGTAGATTATCTGTTGGAGAGCGGATCATGTATGTGGCCGAAACAGAAGCCATCAATTGCATTTTTCCATTTAGCTTAAACGGTTTGTTCAATCAGGACCAAATCCAAGCGGCACTCAATAAACTTCAACAAAAGCATCCACTTTTACGTGCCGTCATTAAACAGGTAAATGGGTATCCATCGTTTATTTTACCGGAAAATGCACCGATTATTCCGATCACGATATATGATCGGTTCAATGAAACTCAATGGTTAAATTTAATTAAGAAAAGCTGGCAAGACTATTTCAATGTAAGTCAAGGCCCACTTGCTAAATTAATATGGATACGTGGCAATCCGACGTCGGATTTTATACTTATTTGTCCACACTGCATAGCGGATGGTGTTAGCATTACGGCCGTTTTACGAGAGTTCCTTCTTTTGCTGGATGACGTTAGCAAGGATATCGGTGAATCACAAGCCTTGGTTGGAAATGATTTGGTGTCGCATAAATTATCCACTATCAGAAGAGTCCAACTAAATTTGAAAGCTTTGATAGGAAAGTGCGCTGCCCATCTATTTTTACCAAAGCAGCTGGATAAGAGCAAAACAATTGACTTGAATAACACCTATATGGTGCGCCACCGCTTTTCATCAGTTGATACCCGAAAGCTCCTTACTTGTTGTAAAAAGAACCAGGTTTCTTTATATACATTAATGTCTGCGGTATTTTTTGACGTTGGAGCGCACGCTTTTCCCAAACCAAAAGGGAAATTAATATGCCCTGTAGACATCAGAAAATATATAACTAGTTTAAAAGAGGACCAGCTTTTTGCTTTTGCGCCAATTGTTGACCTTAAAAGTAGCAAAAATACATCCGTTTGGGAGCATGCTAAAGATCTAAAGCAACAGTTACAAGTCGGTTTAACTAAAATCAATGCTAATGAAGTTGCCTACATAAATGCACATTTTCAATCCATCGTTCTCAAACTATTAAATCATTTACGAGTAAACGAAGGCTCACATGATTTTACCTTCTCTAACATGGGCAATCTAGCGATCCCCTCACATTTTGACAAGTTCACGGTTGAACAAATCTACAGTCCGACTGTAGCATTCCCATGGAAAAACCCGAACACGATGGTAATGAGCACATATAACAACGTTTTAGATATAACATTTACTTCAAATGACGCAGTGTTACCCCAAAAGGATGCGAATCAATTTTTAGAACAGGCAATACAAAAACTCAGCAGTCTAATAGAAGAAGAGACGATCCCTACACCAATTAATACGGTTAATTCATGACGACGCATCCAGCAAAAAAAATAAGTGAATATAAAGCAATCCGAATATTCATTCGCAAAAAGCTTATTTGGTATATGTTACCTAATTTAGTATTCAACGGTTTCATTCCTTATTATAGTTTTGAGAATCCTGCTTCTGTTGCACTTTTTAAAGGAGAGTTCTGCTTCGCTCGATTTATATTACCCATGGCTTTATTTATTCCGTTGGCGATTACCGTTGATTTTCTGAAAAAGGCGACTGAATTTATAGTAGCTACTCCCTTGGGCCTGGAAGGAAAATTAGATAGCTTAAACACCTCTTTGTTTTTACGATTAGGACTTTACAATGGTTTAACGTCATTAGCAATTACCTTTATTGGATTACTGTTTATCCACTATATCGTCCCTCCAAAGTATACCTTTGACGGTGCGCTATTGGCTTGTTTTAATGCAGTTTTTGCTTGTCTGATAGCCGTTTACTACACTTTTTGGAGTACCCATAAACTGAATTCGCTAATACAAAAATCCGGTACGGAAATAAAAGGTCAATAGAGGCTTTCTTTACTTCTAAAAACAATTGGCAACCGAAGTTTGTATTAAAGCAGAGGCTTATATGGTTTATACTCTTTAATTTGTCTAATACGTGCCCTGGAAATCAATAGAAAATGCCAGCTTAAATGACAAGCCCCGGAAAACGCTCGGCACGGTAGACGCGGTCGCGCTCATCGTGGGAATTGTGATCGGAGCCGGCGTATTTAAAACACCTTCGTTGGTGGCACTCAATACAAGCAATGACACCTTATTTCTACTTACCTGGTTAGTAGGAGGAGCGGTTTCCCTTATAGGGGCATTGAGCTATGCAGAATTGTGTGCTACCTATCCGCATACAGGGGGCGATTATCATTTTTTATACCGTGCATACGGAAAACCTCTTGCCTTTTTATTTGCATGGACAAGAATGGTAGTCATTCAAACAGGATCCATTGCGTTACTTGCTTTTATTTTCGGTGACTATGCAACGCAATTCTACACAATCGGCCCCTATTCTGAAGGAATGTATGCCCTTGCGATCGTTATAACACTAACCGTTCTAAATATACTGGGGCTCACTTTTGGTGCTATCGCACAAAAGCTTTTTACGCTGTTGGAAGTAGGCGGCATTGTATTGATTATCATTGTCGGTTTGTTCGTTACCCCTACAATAGAAGCGTCGTCTCTGCCGATTAAATCTGATATATCTACCTCTTCTTCTTTAGGGATGGCAATGGTGTTCGTACTATTAACCTTTGGTGGATGGAATGAAGCCGCCTATATTTCGGCTGAATTGAAAACGGGGGCTAAAGGCATGGCTAAAGCGTTGGTTTGGAGTATTTTGATCATTACAATTGTCTACCTTCTTGTCAATTACACCTTTATTTATGTCTTAGGACACGAACGAATGGCTTCTTCCGATGCGGTCGCAGCCGATTTAATGCGGTTTATATGGGGAGAAAATGCAGCAAAATTTATAGGCCTGCTTGTTGCCATCTCCGCATTGACTTCTGCAAACGCTACCATCATTACAGGAGCTCGTTCAAATTATGCACTCGGTCAGGATTTTCCCTTTTTTAAGAGTTTGAGCCAGTGGAATCATCGAACGTCTACCCCTGTTAAAGCCTTAATAATACAAGGAATAATCGCTACTATTTTAGTGTTGTTAGGATTAATGACTCGGAAAGGTTTTGAAACGATAGTTGACTACACGGCACCCGTCTTTTGGTTCTTCTTTTTGTTAGTCGGCGTGGCAGTATTTATTCTAAGAAAAAAAGACCCTCAAATAACACGCCCATTCAAAGTTCCACTTTATCCTGTGCTCCCCGCCATCTTCTGTATAAGTAGCTCCCTGCTCCTTTATAGCAGCTTAGCCTATACCGGTGTGGGGGCTATGTTCGGCGTATTCGTATTATTTATTGGATTTATCGTTTTCAGTCTTTTTCGAAGGTAACAATTTTGAAAAAATAAAAACTATTGTTTTTTCAAAACGTTAAGAAAATCAAGTTGTTAACTAAAATCCAATAAGATGAAGGCAATTACAGTTCTTTACGGTATGTTGATGCTGGCATTCATGGTTCCAATTACCATGCAAGCCCAGCAAATGATCGACAAGGATGTTCCCTACGTACCTACTAAACAGGAGGTGGTGGAAGCGATGTTGACCTTGGCCAATGTAGGGCCAAACGATATGTTATATGATTTGGGTTGTGGGGACGGTCGTATAGTAGTAACAGCCGCAAAGAAATTCGGCGCCAAAGCTGTGGGAATTGATATAGATCCGGAACGTATTCAAGAAGCACGCGAAAATGCACAAAAAGCAGCTGTAGAGAATAAGGTTGCCTTTTTACAACAAGATCTGTTCAAAGCCGATTTCAGTAAGGCTTCGGTGGTTTCGCTTTATCTATTGCCTTCTGTTAATATGAAATTACGTCCAAAATTACTCCAGTTAAAACCTGGAACACGCGTTGTTTCACATGCTTTCGATATGGGTGACTGGAAGCCCGATAAACAAATGGTAGTGGGTAACTCAACTATTTATTTGTGGACAGTTCCTGATGTCAAATAGTTATACACTTTTAAGTTTTTTGTAAGGAAGAATATAAATAAATTGACAATCAAATTTTGATTGCCTATTTTGCATACTATTCAACCAAATTAAGTATGCGAGTTTCTCTATTTTTTTTGCTTTTGTTAGTCATTTTGACCCATGGATGCACTCAGTCAACCAATGACAATCAGGAGAAAATTTCGAGTTTAAATGGCGATATCCCATTACCCGCTCAAGTTAAAAAATTAAACGGCACCGATATACTCTATGTTATTGATAAAGAGAGTACATTAAAGGATACCCTTATAGACAACGTACAATGCTGGAGAGCAAATGGGGATATGTTCTTTAAGATCGATCGAGAAAAGTATCCCGTTTATATCTATACAAGCTTAATGAAATTGGAGGTAATGGCGCCGTCAACCTTTAGAATAGCTGCTTATGATCGTGATCAGGGACAATCTGTTGAGTCACTAACCGGAAAAATAAAAATAAGTAAAAATTATAGTTCTCCTTTTCCGGAACCCGATACGCTACAGGAAAACAACCTATACATGGTAAATAAAAGCATCGATTTATCTGAAAAAGAAGATCTTGAGGATAAAAGACTGCAACATTGGTGGGAAAAAGTTAATGAAAACCAATAACAGCCTTTTAAACAGTTTATAAACAAGACCTATAGCCTCGTCGTAACCGACAAAGAACATGTATTAGTGGCAAGACCAATCATGAAATATATTATTTAGAATAAGTATAAATTAAAGTAATAGCTTATATTTGTGAAAATAATAGCCAAATCATGATTGTAAAAAGTAGAATTGAAGGCTTACAGGATTGGTTATTTATAGAAGACATACCCGACACCTGTCTTCCAAATAGCCCCCTGAACGAAAAAAAGACCGTCATAGAACGCCATCCTATTCATATGGCCAACTATCAGCTTTCTACCGGCGGTCTATTCATTCTTTATTCCGAAATGAGTTTCAAAGGGCCGGTTCGCATACATACAGAAGTTCAAGGCGAAACCGTTACAAGCCAATTTGTATTCTATCGGCATCAGGATAACAGAAAAATCAAGACATCTTTTCATGGCAGGGGGCGGCATAATGTACGCTACATACCTTCCTTCGTAGAAGATTACGAACTACAATCGGGTGCTGAATACGATTACTTCCTGGTTGTTTTATCAAAAGATTTTTATTTCAGGCTGATTGCACCTGAATCCGTTTTACATGAAGATTTTGTACAAAAGATCAATAAGGGGCAATATACATCTTTTGCTCACGACGACATGTTTGTTACGCATGAAATGCTCAAAGTTATATCCGAACTGAAAGACAATAAACGTACCGGTGAATTACGCCGCATCCATACGGAGTCCAAAATATCTGAGCTGCTTGTATATCAACTAGAGCAGCTAAATGACAGCTTTATAGAAGAAAGAGAACCATTAGCTAGTGACGACGTTGTTAAATTGCTTAAAGCAAGGGCTATTCTAGACGAACGTTACGCACAAGCTCCAACGCAAAAGACCTTAGCTGAAGAGATTGGCATGAGTGAATCCAAACTGCGCCAGTCATTTAAAGATTATTTTTCAATTACCATATATGATTACCTAACGAGGGTTCGGATGGAAAAAGCCCGGTCACTTTTACTGGATGAAGGCAAAAGTATAGCCGAAGTAGCCAATGCAACTGGATATAACCATCAACAGAATTTCAGTGCCGCCTTTAAAAAATATTTTGGGATCGCACCGAGTGATATTAGGTAGTAACCTCCGTATGACCAATCGCAATTGGATAAAATAGCGAGTTGAAACGGTTAATATCAAGATTTATTTGTTTTGGAATAACTATTGGCTGCAAGGTTCTCTTATTAACCATCACATCAACTTCCGTGCTAAAAATAGCGTAAATATGGCTAGGTGTCAAAACCTCAACCGGCGTACCATCCAGCCATTTTCTGCCACCCTTTAGCATGAGGATACGATCAGCGTATTGTGCTGCCAAATTGATTTCATGCAATACAGCAATAACCATATAACCCCGTTGGCTAAATGCTCTGGCAATTGCCATTGTCTGTTGCTGGTATTGAGGGTCTAAGGCAGCAACAGGCTCATCCATCAATAAAAGGCTTTCGGGTTGATCCCAAATTTGACACAGTACTCGGGCATATTGGACGCGTTGCTGCTCGCCACCCGAAAGCGATAGATAAGACCGATCTACAAGATGGCTGATACCACATACCTCCATCGCTTCCTCCACAGCAATGAGATCTTTTATATCCGGGCGAAACCTAAAATGTGGATACCTTCCCATAAGAAGAACTTCATTAACTGAGAAGTTTAAATGTACACTATTGTGTTGCTGGAGAATTGTCCTTTTCTTGGCCAGTTCTTGCGGTAAATAGGATGACAATTCCTTATCAAAAAGTAAGACCTTACCTGATGTTGGCTTTTTTTCTCCGCTCAGGATATTTATTAAGGTCGATTTTCCGGCGCCATTCGCACCAAGAACGGCCAGTAATTCTCCTGGTCGGATCTGAAAGCTGATGTCACGCAGCAAATGATGTTTTCCAACCTTATAGTTCAAGGCAGTGGCTGTAAGCATAATGAATTTATGTTAGCTAAAGAGTTTTTTCTTCTCTTTAATAAGTATAAACAAGAAAACGGGTGAACCCAAAAGGGCGGTAATTACGCCAATCGGCAATTCAATCGGAGCCGCTAAAATGCGCGCCAGTACATCCGCTACGGCCAAAGTAAGTGCGCCAAATATTGCAGATGCCGGTAATACAAACTTATGATCAACTCCCCCCACTAAACGAATAATATGCGGCACGAGTAAGCCAACAAAACTGATAATTCCGGATACAGCTACCGAAGCGCCAACAGCCATCGTGGCCAACACCACCACTTGCATCTTCACCCGGTTAGGGTTTAATCCCAAAATGCTAGCCTGTGTCTCGCCCAAAGAAAAGGCATTCAATGATTTTCCTAAAAACGGTAAGATAATTAAAGGAATTAGAATGAAAGGAGCAGCACTCCCCACTG
The DNA here is from genome assembly GCF_054130995.1 of Olivibacter sp. SA151. Taxonomy (NCBI): domain Bacteria; kingdom Pseudomonadati; phylum Bacteroidota; class Sphingobacteriia; order Sphingobacteriales; family Sphingobacteriaceae; genus Olivibacter; species Olivibacter sp. SA151. The sequence goes on from NZ_CP096391.1 coordinate 3,157,265, forward strand.
TCTGCCAAGTGGCTCCACCCAAACTACCCAGCATCCAAAATGTAATGGTACGTAATTGTTGTTCGTTCGCCAAATAGGTCATTAGCCCAGTCAACGCCGTAGCAAAGGCATTAATCGCGATGCCGGCAAGTAACATGGTGGCTACATTGGCACGACCGTTGGTCCGTGCTATATTATATACCATGAAAGCGACGACACCAGCTCCGATAAAGGCTCCGAATGATAATAAATAATATCCAAACAGACTACTTAATCCCGCAAGTAAACTTAATTCCAATGTGATGACAATAACCGCCATAAGAGAAGCACCCGCGGAGATGCCTATCAAGCCAGGTTCCGCAAGTGGATTACGGAATATCCCCTGAATGGCAGCACCGGATATACCAAGTGCAGCTCCTACGAGTAGTCCCAATAGTAAACGCGGAAGTCGGACAATATAAATAACGCCTTCACTGGTCGCATCCACTTGTCCTTTGAAAAAACCTAACAGCTTAGCCAAAATTGTCATCACTTCACGCATGGAAATCTGAAAAGCTCCAAGTGTTAACGAAAAAAAAACAATCAACACTAGACCGCTGATCAGTAAAGCATATATAACTGACTTTCTCATGTTCACTTTACCAATTCCTTATGTAGTGCTAAAATCGCATCAGGTAAACGAACCGTAAAGTTTGTAAGAAGTTGACCATCCATATCAATAATGCGCTCGTTCTTACCGGCCTTGGTTAATTTGATGCCTGGCATCTTTAAAACGGAAGCCTTTCCGCCGAGGCTACTCAAACCGAAGTTAAACATCAGTATGATATCGGGATTAGCCCTTACCATAGCTTCTGTGGTATAAGGTTTAAAATCTGAAAATTCTTGAATGGCATTTTCTGCACCTGCTAATCTGATAATTGCATCAATACTACTGCCTTTACCTGCCACGCTCATTGTACCCGTACCTCGTGCATATATAAATAACACTTTCTTTTTCACTTGTTTAGACGCTTTGACTGCCGCTATTGCAGCTTGAAGTCGCCTTTCAGTTTTTTGGGCAAGTATCTTTCCCTTTTCAGGTATATCAAGTGCGTCTGCGACGGATTGGATAAATTCGATAGCTCCCCGAGAACTGTACTGTTGATCAAAAATAACTAAACGTATGCCGGTGGCTTTCAGTTGATGCTGTATTTCTTTGCTAACATGACCTTTTGGCGCTAGTATTAAGTCGGGCGCAAAAGACAATAAACCCTCCGTAGAAACCGATCGGTTCCGACTGACCCGTGGCAACTGTTTGACATAAGCAGGATAAATACTCGTCACATCCGTCGCGACAAGCTTGGCGCCAAGCCCTAAGGCATCTACAGTCTCCGTCAGCGCACCACTAAGTGTTATAATCCTGTTTGGAATTGCATAACAGGAAGAAATAATGCAACCCATTAAAAAAGTAAGAAATAATTCTCTTTTCATATATGTTATTGATACACGCAAAAATTACAACGCAAAACAAACGTTATTTAGAACAATTACAAAATACGAAAGCTTCATATTCAATGCATTCTTCCGTTTATGGCGGAATTCATACAAAATAAGGCGTTTCTCATACAACCTTTTTAATGGATTATCTCAACATTTGTATCATTATTTAGAATGATTAAAAATAATATTGAGGCAAAAATGCTCAGATTCTACATGTTTATGTTTTGCTTGTTTCCTTCAGTTGTATATAGCCAAGTCAAAGGGGGGCTAATTGGTTCGGTTTCTAACGAAGAGGGACAAACTATTGCTGCTACTTTAACTTTAAACCCCGATAATCATTTAATAGCGATAGAGAGTGATGGTTCCTTTAAAATCAATGATTTATATGCTGGAACCTACACCTTAGCTATTACCCGTATAGGCTATAAAAGCTATACGCAATCTATAGACATCAAAGAGAATGAGACTACACATATAAGAATAATACTAATAAAAGACGAACATGCTTTAAATGAAGTAGCCGTTACCGATAAGCATATTCAAGAGGATAACCTTATCTCGACGATTAATTCGGCCATGCCGGTAACCGTTATAACACGTAGACAAATTGAATTGATGGGAAGTCGACGATTGGATGAAATATTAAAGGAACAAACGGGCATTGCCATCGTCAATAACATTGCCGGGGGAAACCGTTCGGTAGGCGTTCAGTTACAAGGTTTTTCTTCAGAATATGTCATGATTTTAATAGATGGACAGCCTATGGTTGGCCGTAATGGAGGAAGTTTTGATTTGTCGCGGATCAGCGTAATGAACATTGAACGTGTTGAAATCATCAAAGGAGCCGCATCCTGTCTTTTCGGAAGTGAGGCAATGGGAGGTGCCATCAATATTGTTACTCGCCATGGCGCCCTACAAACGCAAGGAGCGGCATCCTTGCGTTATGGATCGCTTAATATGCTAGATGCCACCTTAGAAGGCGAAACACCTTTTGCATCCAATCGAGGGGAAGCCAGCTTATCCGCCAATTTCTATCACAGCGATGGATTCAATGTAAACAGTCGGTATCAAACTAGGGGTACTACCGTGCCGCCGTCAGACAATTATACCTTACAAGGCCGAGTGCGTTATCGTTTAAGTAAGAACACGAGCATTGGTGCAAGCGGGCGTTATGGATTGCGGGAATCAGTGATGACACGTGGATATGGAAGTGATACCTATAAAGATGATATGAATGAGGGCGATATCAACGCCTCAACCTATTTAAATACTTCTTACCAAAATGGCTTGCAATCCCTCAGCCGTTTTTATTTCACGCATTATACCTGGCATTCGAAAATCATATGGGATACCGGCTCACCGGGTGAGCAGAGCAATTTTTCACAATCCATCTTCCGCTTAGAACAGCAATTCGCTTATAATAGAATTACCGATTTATCATTAACCAGTGGCTTTGGCGGTACACTGGAAACGATGGAAGATCAATTACTTGGTGATGTTCCTTCTATGAAAAATGGGTTTGTATATGGTCAGGCGGAATGGCAGTTAACGAATCATCTACAAATCTTAGGGGGTGGTCGTTATGACTATCATGCATACTATGGTGGTCGCTTCAATCCTAATCTGGGGATTACTTATACTCCTGCTCACTTTGTAACACTCAAAGCGGCCTTTGGTACCGGCTTTAAAACACCCGATTTTCGTCAACGTTTTCAAATTTTCACTAATCCGCTCGTTGGCTACACGGTATTGGGAGCAGACATTGCCAGAACACAATTAACGGCCATGCAAGAGGCTGGGCAGCTGAGTGAACTGCGAAATTATACGTTCAATAAATTACAACAAGATGGCCTACAGGCTGAACAAAGCAATACTTTCAACCTGACTGCGACAATTGCTCCTTCAAGTACGTGGCAGGTAGAGCTGAGTGGTTTTTACCATCACATAAAGAACCAAATCAACAGTTTTCAGGTAGCCACGGCAGGCGATGGACAAATGATCTATTCCTATTTAAATCTTCCAAAGGTTAACAATAAAGGCTTCGAGGCTTCATTTTCTTATAGACCTTTACCGGATTTGGATCTTTCAATAGGTTACCAATACCTGGTTTCCAAAGACCTAAGCGTGAAGGATAGCATTTTAACGGGGAATTGGCCATATTACACTCTTCGCAATCCTACAACCGGAGAAACTTTTCGCTCGGAGACTTCCGACTACTGGGGATTGGAAAATCGCTCACGACATATGGCCAATCTCCGTGTCTTTTATAACTATCAGCCTTGGGACCTTGGACTTACTTTTAGGTTGAACTATCGTGGTAAATATCCTTTTGAAGATGCTAACGGAAATTACTACATCGATCGATTTGACATTTTTGTTAATGGTTTTTTGCTCTTCAATGCATCAATTGAGAAAAAGATATTTAAAAAACACCTGACTCTGCAAGTCACAGCCGAAAACATCGCTAATTACACCGATTATCTGATGCCCGGACAATTAGGCCGTGTCGTGTTAGCGGGAGTAACTTATCGATTTTTTAAAGAGGGATGATAAACTATGAACGAGGAATGATGAATACGGATAATCATTAACCAATAACAAACAGCCAATAACTAAAGGCTAAAACGAATACTAATAACAACATGAAAACAATAAAATCAAGATGCCGGTGGTTCCGATACCTAAACTGGCTATTCGATGCCGATAGAAGATTATTTTTAAGTGTTGCTATCGGCCTATCGTTAATAAGTGGCTGCAGTAAAACAGATGAAGCAGTAACTCCAGGTTACGAAGATGGGAAAAGTACAATCATATATGACCTGGCAGGAGATACAGATGCATCCATGTCGAATGGTGTGGATGGTAAAGAAAAACGACCGTTTTATACTTTTCTTTATCGTCTAAGCGATAGGAGACAAATTTGGATACGTGATGCGGCCGACTCGGCCCGCTATTTTAAAACAGCCGAATGGGATCTGGCCTTCACAGGGCCTTACAATAGCGAGATTTATGTCAATAATGCCGGTGACGAATTTAATCCGGGATTTGAAGGTCCGGCAACACAGACCGCTGTTGTAAAGTACGACCGACCTTATGCTTCCGTAACCGAAGCCCCATCCGATGAGGTATTTAATCAAAGTAAGGTCGGTAAAATCGGTTGGGCATCAGGAGAAAATTCGAATGGTTGGTTCAATTATAGCCTTAACACGCATTTGGTAGTACCCATTAAGAACAGGGTATATGTCATTCGTCTTGCCAGTGGTAAATACGCCAAGCTTGAGCTTATTAATGTATACAAAGGTAATCCGCCATCAGTAACTGATCTGAATTGGCCGGCACCTTATTATACCTTCCGCTATTTTGTTCAAGAGGATGGGAGTAAAAATCTTACAACTAATTAGTCATTTTCAAAACATAGAAAAGTATGATACAAGTACCATATTCTTTAAACCGTAAATCACAGATAGTCTACATGATTTTTTGTCTTCTATTTACGATCGCTTTAGTAAACACATCTTGCTCGAAGGACAATACAAGCCCCGTGGAAGAACCGAAAGAAGAGGAGCCCGGTGAAACAGTCCCATTTTACACTTTGCAACGAGTGGAAAACCTAGCGATGGAAACAGACGATGAGAACCCCACCTCGGCAAAAACAGCCGTACTTTTCTCTTTGGAGGATAAGAAAGAAGTGCAGCTGACCTATGCAAAAACACAGCGTTGGGATGTTTCATTCACCCACCTGTATAACAGCTTCTTAGGTGCTAATAATGGTCAAAACAGCACCAGTAATGGATATGGTGGTGCCGGTCAGGGAGGGATTCTGGTGCTTGAACAAGCCTTTGACGAAGTAACAACCATTCCGGCAGACAATCTATTTAAAACCGGAAGCGGAATCGTGGGCACCGATATTGCCGGGGACTTTGGCGAGGGGATAGGCTGGTATTTATATGATTTCAGTGGAACAATAGTAGGAGATGGAAGTTACGACAAACAACACGTGGCCTACGCACTTAGTAATCCTTTAACGTTAACGAATGGAACAGTCGTAAAAGCTAGAACCATTGTAATTCGCACAGCAAAGGGTAATTATGCCAAAATCAGAATGATCAGTTGTTATCAGGATGCTTTCACGTCTGATAAATGGTTTAGAAACACTCCCCATATGTTTTTCACCTTTGAGTATGTTCTTGTCCCCAAAGGCAGCACCACCTTTGAAATTAAATCCTAATCTATATATTTGAAATGAAACGAAAGTCAGCAAACCTATTTTTCATTATTATCGTTTTTCTAAGCCTCAGTGCCTGTACAAAAACAGCGAATCTTCCTCCACTTTCCAACAGTAAAATTGTAGCCTATAAAGTACCTGTAGCAGATGGTACTATTTTAGGAGCAATTGATGAGAGCGATAAAACGATTACTGTTTACTTACCATTTTATTATCAATTAGATGTTATCGATCCCGAAATAACCGTAGCCGATGGTGCCCGCTTGCAAGAGGAAGTAAAGCCTGTTGCTGTATTGGACAGTTCTATCACTTATACCGTAAAAGGGGCTGATCAGAGCACGGCTACGTATAAACTTATCATTGTGTTACAACAAATTGCTCCCTTAGTTATTCAAGAACTTTCGAGTGAAACGGCTATTACAGCATGGGGCGTAGGAGCTTCTAACATTGTACTTCGTGGCAATTTTAACACCAATGATCCAGCCAAGATTTCAGCGTACCTAGTGAACGAAGCAGGACAAGAAACCGCACTTTCTGCCAATACCGGCATCGGTCCTGCCAACGTAACGGTCTCAATAATTGGCAACGAAAAGCTTTATACATTCGGTAACTTACAAATACCGCAAACATTAGATACGGGTTTATATAAGGTTAAGGTTAAGGTGCAGGCCTTATCAGCGGAAAGTCAGTATCCCGTGCGATTGACGTACCAGCAACCCGTTATAGATCATCATACCATTACTGTAAGGGGTGGGGATAATTTCACCATAAAAACGACTTCCAATGTCTTCCACGATTTTCGGGAATTTAGCATTATCGTAAATGGCGAAAAGGTATTACTACCAATCGAAAGCTATACGCGTACCGAAGCCGTGATTCGCGTACCCAACAGTGTACCTCCTGGACAATACTATCCGACAGCATTTTTCGGAACTTTTAGTCCATTCAGCACGAATTGGCCCATAACCGTTGTCAGTGAATAAGAAAACAATCCGGGCATTGCCTATTAGTTATATATAAGTTTAATTAAAAAAGAAAAAATGAAACAAAATATCTTAAAATCAATGGCGGCATTCGCCTTTTTAGCTTTAACATTTACTGCTTGTAATAAATCAGAAACAGCTGAGCCGAATTTGGCATTAGAACAAGAAACGGCGGTTATTCCTGTTGGAGGAACTGCAACGGGTGGCTTTACGAACACGGCTACCACGCCTTCGGCATCGGGCTGGGGAAATGTAGGATATAGCCTTTTCGATAATGCCGTTAGCACCAGTGGAAACGAGGTCGTATTTAACCAGAATTTTAACGGCAATATCACCGAGGCAAATGGCTATAATTTAGGTTACATAGATCTCCCTAGTGTAAGCAACGTATCGGCAATAACATTGGCTAATTTAAGTACAACCAATTGGAGCGTTACCACATTAGGAAGCAATGGCGCGGTAATCGGTTGGTATAACTATAACTCAAGCACCAGGACTATAACACCGGTAGCTAATCGTTATGCTGTAGTGGCTAATAACACTAATTTGAGCACCGCAACTGAGGTCTTCGTTGTGCAGTTAACTTCCATTGTAGGTACTGGAACCGGCCCTTACCACACGGACGTTGATTTCTCCACTAAAAGATTGAAATAAAACACCCTACTTAAAATACTGAAACAGGGTTATACATTCGCGTGCAAACCCTATTTCAGCAGTATTTAGCAGGCTTAGCCTGCAAGTTTTAATAAATGCCCGGATTGTTCATGGTATTTATTGAGGCAAAGATAAGGAATAGAATGAAAAAAAATTGACTTACAATTATTTACATGAAACCATTATATAGCTGTAAAAAAGAAATGTACCCTTTTAAAAATTTCGTAAAGCCTTGGTGTCTTGTTAGCTTAATATGTATTGCATTTTCTTCGTGCAAAAAGGAATACATAGATTATCCCTATGCGGAGATTATCAATTTCAGTATCATCGATGCCAACGGCGCTGTGCTAAAAGCAGCTGTTGACAATAACGAAATCATTATTTATTGGCCACCCGAGCAAGCTGTTCCCGAAACCGTGACGCCTACGGTGACAGTATCGGAGCGAGCTAATGTACAACCTGCCTCCAATACGCCGATAGCTTTTACAGACGGTACAAGTTTTACGGTTACTGCCGAAGACGGAACAGCCAAGGTATATAAACTAAAACGAATCATTAATGTACCGAAACCTTATGTGACGGACTTCAGTGGCATAACAAGTTACAACGATAAAAATTTCATATTAGTTGGTGATCAGCTTAGTTTCGCCGGAGATTATTTCAATACAACGGAAGGGCAACTGAAAGTCTTTTTTCTCACAGCAGATGGGCGAGAAGTGGAAGTACCTATTTCCAATAGTACATCGCTAAATATTTGGGCTATTCCAGATGAAATGACTGTCGGCACCTACACGTCTGTTCGATTAGAAAGTGCTCCGTATACCATTACTGTAGAAAGAGATTTTGAAGTAATTGAAGATCCGCGGCCAAGTAACATACCCTTAAACGAAGCCATTACATTGAAAAGAGGAGAAGAATATAAGCTGGCGGGGAAAAACCTAGACAAAGTAACCCAACTGCTCTTGAATAATCAAAATTCCAGAACTTATATACCGGTAGAAATAGTAAACGTCTCATCCGATGAAATTACGTTAAGAATTCCGGTTGATTTCCCACTAAACACCTATCATTCGGTGCGATTTATCTATGAGTCCACTCCTTATTTCTCGGACACGATTAATACGCTTTCTTTAAACAATACTCTTACGGTGACAGAGTAATAGTATATGAATATCATTGAATGGCTACTAAAGAGAAAAGAAACAATTCATGCGTCTAATTAGCAAGATATTATGCTATCCGTTTTTAGTAACAATTCTTTTTTCCTGTAAAAAGGAGGATTTAGGATTAACAGACGAAGTAGTTTCGCCAACAACCGGTACACCGGTGGAGTTTACATTGGATTCTATTTTCCTTTACGCAAAACAAGTGTATTTATGGCGTGAAACTTTGCCCAGCTATACTGAATTTGATCCTCGAAATCGTTACGGAGCTGTCAGTCCTGAATTAAGGGCTTATAAATCGGAGTTATACGATATTTCACAGATGAACGTCAACCCTCAAACAGGCAATTCTTATGAGTTGCCTGTATATGCAGGCAGTCCTAAATATTCATACCTGGAGCACGGAACTCCAAACAATGGCATCTCAACAATGGCCACTATAGCGAACACCGGTTCGGAGTTCATGCCTCTATATAAGGTTGTTGAAACTGATAATAAAAAAATCGGCTATCTTTCCCTCGCCTCTTTTCCCGCTCTTACTGCCATTAAAGAGCAATTGAATGCTATTTTCGCTTCCTTCGCTAAAATAGGGATTACCGGCCTTATTATTGATCTTCGATCAAATGGGGGTGGTTATGTTGAGACTGCCGAATACCTGGCTAATTTAATCGTGCCTTCCAACTTAACCGGAAAGGTCATGTACAGTGAGAAATTTAATGACCTGATGCAAAACGGAAAGGCCACCATCCTTAAAAATCAATTATATAGAGATGCCAATGGTAACGCAGTGCGCTATAAAGAGCGTTTAGCTACCATGGCGGATGTGAACTATAGCAAAAGCTTCAATACCATTCTGTTTCAAAAAGCCGGCAATCTCGAAACGATTAACAATGTTTATTTTATCATTTCCGGTAATACCGCCTCAGCCAGTGAATTATTGATCAGTAGTTTAAAACCTTACTTTGATGTTAAGCTTATTGGCCAAAAAACATATGGTAAACCGGTAGGCTTTTTTGGTGTTCATATTGGTTCTTATACCATTTATCTCAGCAGTTTTATTTTGCAAAATGCCGTGGGTTGGTATGATTATTTTGAAGGGATGCAACCAGATGTGACAATAACTTTTTCTACCGATACTTCCTTGGGTAATCTAGATGAACCAGGATTGTATACCGCTCTTTCCTTAATAGGAGGTAGCTTCAACTCGAGCAGCTTTTCAAATCGAAAATCTTTTACAAGCAGTAGTCACGAGGATATGAACAAAGAAAATTCATCTACAATTCAAACGAGCCTATCGGGAAATTATATACCTATATATAAAAAGCAATTCAAGCTGAAATAAACAGTGCGCCAGTTGCCATCATGCTAATAAGGCCTTTACAGATGGGCTGGTAAAAGCAAGGGGAATTGAAGTGATATTGACTCAACGATTTCGCTGTTATCGCTTTGGTTTAATCCAAACATGCGCAAAACCGAAGAGCGAAACGATGAACTCATGAACTCCTTTGAAAACAAGTAAACGTGGTTAGGTTAAGGCGGTGCCCGTCGCTAAACTGATTTATTTACCCAAGCTTGAAGCAAACACAACGACAGTTAAGATAAAGGTGTGTAAGTTTACAGCAATAGTCGATTGCTTTACAACAAAGTTGATCTAATTTGCAACAAAAGTAGCTGCGTTGATTAGAAAAACCTTCGCTTTTGCAATTAACTTTCGTTGAGCTACAAAAGACTTAGTTGTTTTTATAGCAAAGGTTCGCAACTTTATTATAGTGTTCCATGGAGCTCGTATGAACATGGTTACAGCTATAAGAAACTTACGAATGGTTGCAACAAAATTATGTGAGTTTATGACAACTTTAGGTAAAGCTGCAACAAATGCAAATACTTCTGCAATAATAGCAGTACTGTTTACAGTAAAAGTGCTTGCGTTTATAACGAACGCACAAAAAGTTATTGCAAAGTTGGCCATATTTAATTTAATGTTACCTAAAGATATTAAAAACTTACCGGAGTTTACTTCCGTCTTACTTAAGATAGTTATAAATTAGGTAAGATAAACGTCTTCTTTCACTTGCAGTCGTAGGTCAACCGTCGACGAAATTGATACAAAATTAAGCGGATTGCATACAGACTTTATTTTCAAATTTTACAATCTTTGTTTCAGTCGATCGTTTAATTAGATATCGGTTATCGGTCATATTAACAACAAATAACGAATAACAAAATATGTTAAGTACTAAAATAAAAGAAGCTACAAAAGCACCTCATCAACAATTGGAAGGCGTAGTAGTGAGAAAATTAAAAGCAATCAACGGTGATAAGGATTATGCTGAATTTCTAAAATTTTTCTACGCCTATTTTAATGCGGTAGAAGAGGCTATCAAGCCCTATATTACAGACGCTGTTTTACCGGATTATAAAGAAAGAAGAAATTCCGGCTACATAAAAGCCGATATAGAAGCTTTAGGCGAAAGTACAGATCAGCTACCCGAAGTAGAAGCTCCTACTATAACAACGGTTCAAGAAGCCTTAGGTGCGTTATATGTGTTAGAAGGTTCAATTATGGGAGGAAGTATCATTGTTAAAATGCTTGAAAAGCTTGGCATAACAAGGGGATTGTCCTTCTTTTCAGGCTATGGAGCAGAAACCCCACAGAAATGGAGCATATTTGTAACTGTTTTAAATGCGCACGCTAAAAATGAAGGAGAGGAGAACCTAGCCATTAAAGCCGCCAACAACACTTTTTCGCTATTTGGAAGAACATTTGAACGCGAAGAAGTGGCTTAACGCGTAAATGATTTTAAAACCTAACAGAAAGGCCGAAATAATTCGGCCTTTCTGTTTATTACTTAAGGTAACCGTTATAATCCGATTATTCTACGTTGACAACTGATTTGCTATTGCTTGGGGTAGCCTTTGTTTTCCCTCTGTTATCACGTGCCATTCTCGAATAAAGTGACAATTTTCTATCAAAAATAAACCTTAATAATAAACGCGTATAAGATCTGTGATGGCCCAAGGAGTCATAGTAAGGACCTGCAATTTCCTTAATTTTTGGCAAATTGTTCCATGGAATTGATGGGAAGTCATGGTGTTCATTATGATAGCCGACATTTAAATTGACAACATTTAATACCCCATAGTAGCTTTTTGTTTCCTGATCTTCATCATGGGTTAAAAAATGCTCTTGAATCCATCGAGCACCAAGTGGATGCAACCCTACCGAGAAAAAAAAGCTGGCAACTAAATAAACCACTGCTTTCCACTGCCAGAAATAAAAAATCAAACCCATAAAGATGAGCTGTACGAGATAATTCAACGCTACCCATTTATCAAACATCTTAATCTCTTTGCTCATCCGTCCCAAGCGCGATGCTTGAACAATAGGATATAAAAGTAACCATAGTGCTTTTCCCAGCGTAGAGTTGTTAACCAGCTTTGCCTCCCATTCACTGGGCATATCAGCATCCAATTCCTCGATGCCCTGAAAAGCATGGTGTTTCAAGTGATACTTCTGAAAGGATACTGAACTTGGGAATACGAGGGGTAAATTTGCAAAAATGCCTGAAAGTGTGTTAAGCACTCTATTTTTGAAGATCAAATTGTGTGAACATTCATGGATACAAATAAATAATGTATGACATGCAAAAGCACCAATTAAATAAGCACATGGGAAGATAAACCACCACGATTCATCATACAAAATCCATGACATGGCTATTTGTATACCTACACATAGGACTATCACTAAAAAGGTATACGGATTTCTACCTATTAAATGTCGAATTTCGGGATGACTGGATATGATTTCTTTGGTTCTAAGTTTATGCGGTTCACAATTTTCCGACCAGCTAAAGCTCTTTTTCTTACTCATTTATACACATTAGGGTTTGTTCTTAATAACGTGTAAGATATTGCAAAAGTATTAGAAATGCAATTTTTTTGTAAAAATTCACGAAATTATTTCTCTTTTTGAAATCAAAACGATTAATCGACACACAATCATTTCTTATTCAATAAATTAGCCTTTTCCTCAGCACTTATATCTCCTTTTTTATCCCTATTTCTATTGCGAAGCATATAGATAAGACTCGATTTTTGCGGCAGTTTTAGCGCAGGCAAAACAGCTAGCAGGATAATAACGGCCGTTATTAGAAAACTATTTTGCAAGGCGAAATGTTCCGCTACTTGATCCGGGTATTGGTTTTCCAAATAACGATCATATATAAATGTATGTATAACTGCACTTACGGCTATTCCAATGGAGCCTCCTACCTGTAGGAACAAACTGTTCAGCGCCGTTGCAGTTTGCGTCTGATTTGGTTTAACAGCATTGAGAAGTGCTGTAGAAACCGGTGCTACCAGTAGGCTCATGCCGAGTCCTCTTATCGCCATCGTAAACAAAATAAACCATACGGAAACACCGATATCAATTCTAGCCAGCATAAAGAAAGAAATAGATACTATTAAAATACCGCTAATTGATATATTTCGGATCATTCCTTTATCGGCTAATCTACCCGATAATGGCCTGCTTACCAGCATAATTAATGCGTTTGGCAGCATTAACAAACCGGATTCAATTTCGGTATAACCTAACAGTCCCTGAAGCAAAAAAGGTAAAAAGAACATGCCGCCATAAAGAGCCAAAGATCGAATAATCGTTATCGTAGCAGCAACATTAAATTGCCTTATTCTAAAAACATTCAGGTCGAGCAGTGATTGGGGCTTCTTTGCTGACTGTACAAAGAAGTACAGCATCAAAAGTGTAATCAGGAGGCCAACGAAAAATGAAACAGATAAAAAGCCTTGCTTACTGATCGTCGATATCGTGTATTGTAAAATGATAATAAAGATTGAAAAGAATATAAATCCCCTTACATCAAACCTACTTTCCTTATCCACTTGCCGCTTTAAAAAGCTTAAGTAACGTATTGAAAAAAAGATCGTTAAAGCCCCGATCGGTATGTTAATATAAAAAATAGATTCCCAGCCCAAGTAGTGCGTGAGTACTCCACCAAGTGTTGGGCCCAAGGCGGGGCCCATCACATTTCCCATTCCCCACCAACCAATTGCAGTACCCCGTTCTTCTTTCGGAAAGGTCTCGCTTAAAATTGCCAGCGAAGTGGGGGATAGCGATCCGCCGCCTATAGCCTGTATTATCCTGGAAATAACTAGCATGTCCAAACTTACCGAAAGACTACACAATAAGGAACCAAGGGTAAAAATGACAATACTTCCAAGAAACAAATAATAGTAGCCGAAGCGTTTCTTTAGCCAGTTCGTCAAGGGTATAAAAAGCGAGAACGAAATCATATAGGCGGTGATTACCCATTCAATTTGGTTAAGATCAACCCCGAAATCATTTCGCATTACCGGCAAAGAAACGTTTACAATGCTACTATCAATTGCGGCCATGGACGTAGCCATCATTAATGTAGCGAGTACAAAGGACCTGTTTATTAACATGTTTTGCAAAGATACTCAAATCGTATATAAACTCTAGTTGATCAACTTCATATCTCATGCCGGTTTATATTGAGATTAATCGGCGCTTTATTCTCGAGAACTTCACCCGATAATAAACATCTTACCCCTTTAACTGTTAAAAACATAGTTGCTTAACTGAACTAATTTAACTTGAACGCTATGTTAAGAGATTTACTGAACGATTTTTTAGCACCATGTGATATACAGATTAACGGTTCCAGACCCCACGACTTACAGGTTGTTGACAGTCGATTCTATAAAGAAGTTCTAAAACGAGGTTCGCTCGGTTTAGGTGAGTCATTTATGCAAGGCTGGTGGGTTTCAAACGATATTGAGGAACTCTTATATCGTTTAATCCAAGCTAATTTAAGTGACAAATTTAAAAGAAAACCAACCCTATTCTGGTACTATCTGAAATCAAGGCTATTTAATTTACAGAATAAGAAAAGATCGATAGATGTAGCCTTAAAGCATTATAACATTGGCAACGAACTTTATCAATATATGCTCGGAAAAACGATGATGTATTCTTGTGCCTATTGGAAAGATGCCAAGACTCTAGAGGAGGCCCAAGAAAGAAAACTCGATCTTATTTGTAAAAAACTGGATTTATCCGCCGGTCAAACTGTTTTGGATATAGGTTGCGGTTGGGGCGGTTTTGCAAAGTTTGCAAGTGAAAATTATGGTGTTACCGTAACAGGAATCTCCATTGCCGCGGAGCAGATTGAGTTTGCCAAGACATGGTGCCATAAGTTGCCCGTTGAATTTAGATTGCAGGATTATCGCGACTTGGATGAAAAATTTGACCGTATCGTTTCCATTGGAATGTTCGAGCATGTCGGATACAAAAACTATCGCATCTTTATGCAAACAGTGCATAATTGTTTAAAATCCAACGGTCTCTTTCTGCTTCATTGTATTGGTGGAAACGAGGCTTCAACAGCAACTGATCCGTGGATACATAAGTATATATTTCCAAACGGACTAATACCTTCACCAAGGCAATTAACCGCTGCCATGGAACCTTATTTCACGTTGGAAGATTGGCATAACTTTGGTCCTGATTACGAGTTGACCCTGAATGCCTGGCAAGAAAATTTTAAAAACTATTGGCATTGCATAAAAAACAGTTATGACGATCTCTTTTACAGGATGTGGCTGTATTATTTAAATGTAAGTGCAGCTTCGTTTAAAGCCCGTCATAATAACGTTTGGCAATTGGTCTTATCAAAAAAACGGAATATAGCCCGCTATTTCTCTGTACGTTAAGAGCCCATTCCGAGGATGTCTAAAAGCCGTCTTTGTGGACCGACATGTTTAGTTCATGTAATGAAAGAACCCTGACGCTGGCAGCGTAGCGACTTCCAGACATCCTACGGATTAAATGGAATATTAAACTTGAGAAGAAAGTATATAATTTACGATGTCCTTTATTTTTAAATCAATCAATTGATCCAAATCCAAACCAGAGAGCCAACCGGTAAAATCGATACCCTCTCCAAAATGTGCTTTTACTTTTTCCGAAAAAGAGACGATCTCAATACTATCCATCTCTAAATCTTTTGTAAAAGAACTTTCCATCGAGATGTCCATTTCTTCAATAAATTCTTCACCGATAATATCTGTTATAAACTGCTTCAATAAGCTAAAGATTTCCTCACTTTTTAGTTTGTTGTAATTTTCTACAGTGTCCATCCTATGATATAATTGTTGTACTTAATTGTTTTAACTTTTATACTTTCAATAATCAGCTCATCCCCTTCAATTGCACCTACTTGATAAGTCTTTGGATTGCCGGCCAAGCCCTTCCCAATTGACTTCCCATAAGCCTCTTTTGCTACCCAAAAGCGCGTAATCCACTCGTCCCGATCTTCTTTTCCTTTTAACAAAAGTCGTTCGTTGGCCGTCAGGGCGATTTCTTCAAAACCCACCCCTCTCGACTTGATTTCTTCCATATCGATTCCAACAGGTTTACCGAGTCGTGCAATGGCTACGGCTTCATCATTTTTATGTGCTATTGAGATCTGAACATCTGCAGCTAAAGGCCCTTGTATAACGGGCTGTCCGGTAGCAAGTTTAGCAATACTAAATTCTATGGGGTAATAGGCAGTGTTCGTTTCTCTTAAGAGTAATGATCTTATCGCATCTCTTAAGGCAACACGACTAACTAACCATTTCTTTCTCTTGTTAAGCGCTAAGCCGTTTAGGAAGTTACGATCCGCTAGTGGCAAGTAACGTTTTGCAATAAAATCCCACGAAATAACTTTTTGGTAAGCCTTGTGAAATTTGAATACCTCCGGATATATCTCCTCCGACAGTAGGTTGAATTTAGGAGACATAGACACTTGCCATAGGCGTTCGTCAAACTCCAACCGTATATTCTGCCATCCATTAATCACCGCCCAGACCTTTCCGTCTCTTTTAAGCAGAAAGTTGGCGGTAGCCGTTTCGTCATTGATGTCCGTTAGCGAACACGTACATTCGAATTCGCCTGTCTGATCAGCGAAATCCTGATAAAATATAATTTCATCGATTTTGATAGGAAATGCAACTTTATTCACCTTTAAGGTTAATTGCAACCATAAGCCGAATAATTGCCCGGCATTATCTAGCAGTGAGCCTTTTCCTCCACTGCCAACGATTATTCCCCTTATTCCCTTATCACCAATAGAATTGACAGCTTTTATACCTTGATAAGCTGGCCCATGGAACATGTGTCGATCATAAATGGTTACGGGATCAATTTGTATATCCAATAAATTACCCACCGTTAACAGTTGCAAAGAAGAGCTCTCCAATTTTTCGGCTAATACAACTTCCGCCTCGGCATACTTATCAATTCGGACGCTCCATATAGAGTCATTTTTCCTCTCACCAACTACTTTTTCCCTGAACGGCTTACTCACATTCATCCATTGGAAAACCCGGATCTGTTGTATTCTGCTCAACTTTCGTTGTCTTTCGTGATTAAAAGCAGCTTCACCTAGCAATTCCAAAATCATTGTCATCGGAATTACCGGATCCATATCTTCCGGACAATGCCACCCTGGCTTTTGTTTTACCAGTGCATGGTCTATAAGATAGGGATGCTGATCTAGCGAAATATTGAACGGTGTTTCAAAATGCCCGGGCACATGAGATTCGGTTCCAAACCTATTAAAACGCTGTGGTAGTGGATTCAAAAACTCCTTGTTTTCAATCAGTTCGATCAGATCCGAATACATACCCATCGCTTCCTCCATATTGTCCATCACAGCCATTGCAAGTGGATGTTTTACCGTTCGTTGTGTTCTCACATAACCGGTATCTTTAGGTGGCTTTGTAAACGATGAATGGACCGGAAAATCCCATGTGCTTACAAGCGGTGAACCAAGATTTAACTTAACAGATGCAGCCTTCTGTGATTTTGTTTGAAGACCTAAAAAATCTAAGTCGACTTCTTTACCGTCGACATACAATGAGGCAAGTATTCTTCGCAACTGAGATAAACCATCTCGATAGGGAGAAGTAGCAGATAAAGCATTATATGGATTTCCTTTGAGGGTATCATCAACAAAGCCTGTTATGCCGCCTGCTCCAATCTGGATAAAAACACGCACTTGTTCTTGATGGTATAATTTTTCAATAAGCTCCCTGAATCTAACCGGCTGTATTAAATGTTCAACATTAAGTTGTCTTATCGCCTCCACTGTATCAGGGTAAGGGGCCAGGTTTGTGGCAGACCAAACTGGAATCTTTACCCTTAAAAAATCTATTTCTTCGATGCCTTCCAATATTTGAGGCACTCTATCTTTAATAAAAGGACTATGGAAACCGGATTGAAATGGTAAAACCTGATGAAAAATTTGGTGTACCTTCAATTCTGTAATGAGCTGCTCAATTGCTTCGTATGTACCGCAGAGTATTACTTGCTGAGGGCAATTGTCATTTGCTAAATAGAGGGACGGAATTTTTTCTGAAATCCCCTTAATACGTTCATAACTACAACCAACTGCGATAAACCTGGCATAGCTTACTTCAAACAATTGAGGATCAAGCTTTGTTATTAGATGTTTGACAGAACTCGTTGTAACCAAACCTGCTGACATGGCCGCCAGCCACTCGCCCATGCTATGTCCTGCATTGATATCCGGTACAACCCCGAGTTTTTTCATCGCTAGATCAATCGTTCTACTATTTTGAAGTTGATTCAAGGCAGAAACAAAAACTTTTGTCTCATGCATAGAATCTTCAAGTAGAAACTCCTGCTCTATTTTAAAGTATTTGGAAACACTTTCGGTTTCGCCCGATGATAAGCCATCTAGACCGGGGAATAGAAAAGCAATTTTCTTCTCTCCGCGTAGTAGCGGCGCATTTGTATACCATATATCCTGTCTATTACGCCAGGGCTTATTTTTAGTCACGATATTGATCGCCTTTTTAATCCGGTCTACCGTTGGATTAAAAACTGCTATGCGAAAATCACCATCGCCTATATCATTGCTGTCACTTTCTAGCGCTAATATTAATTCATCCACACTTTTTCGTGCCAATACTCGCACTTCATCCTCTGCTGTTAGCTTGGCCTGATGTACCGTATTTTTTACTGTAAAAGCTTCCAATACAACATGCGCATTGATGCCGCCAAAACCGAAGGCATTTACACCGGCCCTTAGCGGTAAACCGCTGTTAGACCAGTTTATCGGTTCATTTACCGGTTCAAATCGAGTTTCGGCCATAACCTCAATAGGTGAATCGCAGTGCAGGGTAGGGGGCAGCGTGTCATTATACAGGGCTAGAGCCGTTTTTATTACACCGGCAATGCCAGCCGCGGGCATCGCATGTCCAATCATGGATTTTACACTCCCGATTTTTGCTTTATTCCCTTTGCTAGCCGAACCAAACACCAATTTAAGCGTTTCCAGTTCAGTACGATCGCCAATAACCGTGGCGGTACCATGGGCCTCTAAGTAACCGATATCGTTAACAGACAAACCAGCTTGTTGCCATGCCTGTTCGATTGCCCTCGCTTGTCCTTTGGTGGAGGGACTCATGACACTCGTTCCCGAACCATCGCTGCTTATACCGACACCTTTTATGACACAATAAATCCGATCACCGTCTAATAATGCTTTATCGAGCGTTTTCAAGACTACGAAACCACAACCTTCACCAATTATTAATCCGTCGGCGTCCTTATCAAACGGCCTACTTTGCTGCCGTTTGGAAAGCGCTCCCAATTGATGGAAAATACTCCAAAATGTGGCGTTTTGGCCGACATGAACACCTCCGGCAATGACCATATCCGATCGATCGTTTACTAATTCGTTCACGGCATGGTCTATAGCCAATAAAGAACTTGCGCAGGCAGCGTCAACGGTATAAGCGGCTCCTCCTAGGTTAAAACGATTAGCCACTAATGAAGCAATCAGGTTAGGTATGAGGCCCATCGCAGTATCCGGAGTGAAGCGCCCTTTTTTCTTCTGGAACTCCTTTTTTATCCGCTTGATCTCCTCCTCTTTTAAATCCGGCATTAAGTGCCGTATAACATTCACCAGCTGCTCTGCTGCATGTACAACTTCGACCGCTCGCGTCGCCCCAGGCCCCACGTAATTGCCTTTTCCTATGATAATAGAAGTTCTATCAAGTTTGTATTTGTTCTTCCAAACACCGGCATCTTCCAAAGCGCTATGAACTAACTGAAGCGTGAGTAATTGATCAGGTTCCATCCCTTCTACAGCAAGTGGAAGAATACCGAATGTAACGGGGTCAAAATGCGCATAATCATCAATAAAGCCACCACGCGAGCAATAGAATCGATCGTAGGATTCATCATCGGGAATAAAATACCGTTCGTTAATTCTACTTGACGGTATGGGTCCCGTAGCATCAACTTTCTTTAAAATGTTATTCCAATACGAATTGATATCGGGAGCTCCCGGAAATACAGCAGACATCCCGATAATTGCAATATCTTTTTTATTCATTTCTGCGTAACTATGCCATAATTAAAACCCGACTCTCATTTCCATATTTTATTTCATTGGCAAATGTTTCTTTTCCTCTCTCCAAAGGAATTAAAGATATGCCTCGGCGTTCGTATTCTTTCTCGAGGCTGGAGGACACCATCCCGGCACCTTTCCATGGTCCCCAATTGATTGCCATTACTCGACCTTTCATTTTCTTTCGTAACACCTCTGCATAATGATCCAGCACACTGTTTGCCGCTGCATAATCGGTTTGGCCTCTATTTCCATAAACAGAAGCTATGCTGGAAAAGAACACAATAAATTGCGTATCATTTCTCAATTGTTCAGCGAGTACGCGTAATGGGGTCACTTTCGTACTAAAGACCCGTTCGAAGGAATCAGCCGTTTTATTTTCAAACAACTTATCTTCCAAAATACCTGCTCCATGAATTACGCCATCAATTCTGCCATATTTCTTATAGAGCTCCTGTATCAGAAGCACTAGCGCATCTTCATCTCTTACGTCAACAGCATGATAACTCACATTTGCACCTTGTTCCCTAATAGCCTGCATGCTACTTAGGATTTGTTGTGTTTTATGCAACTGTATTGTCCTTTGTTCAATCTCTGCAGGTGACTTGGAATACCCTTGCTCAATTAGGCTCTTTCTGATTTCCTCTTTGCTTTGCATGATAATCTGATTTGAGTCCACGTCACTCGGATATGAAGACCGGCCTACTAGCACATAATTACAAGGATACTCCTTCGCTAAATGTGTAGTTAACGCGGCGGTAATCCCTTGGGCACCCCCTAAAACAAGAACAACAGCATCCTTATCCATAACAAACGGACTTCTGTTTGCAGTCTGTAAAGGATCGTTCGTTTCTTTAACTGCATGTCTAAAATTATCTTTGTAATAGATAACTGATGGCTCATCCGTGCAAAGCATTTCATCAATCAATAAGTCAGGAATTTTATCTTCTTTTGTTTCATTCATAAAATGAATGGTCCGACATTTTGCCTGATCATATTCTTTATCTAAACTTTTAATAAAACCCGTATATCCTTGATAACTTCGTAGAAATTTGGGGTCTTCATTCTTATCAACATGAGCACCGTGATCAGATAACACATAGACCCACTTAACACGGTTCATATCCAAGGATTTTACCATGCGGACGGCATCGATAATATTTAATCGGTGATTAGATGCGACCATATCTAAAATTACCAGTCCGTCATAGCCTGCCAGGTCTTTTTCTTGTGGTACAATATCGACAATTGCGCCTCGTTCTTCCAGCTTCTCTTTAATCAGAAAACCGAGATTCCCATCGCGTGTAATGGCAACTTTTGCACCTTGCAAGGTATTAGGATATTCCTGTTTTAATAAAGCATGAACATCTGTCAATTCAAACTTGATCCGTTTCAATGTATCACTAAGTTCGTTATTTCCAAGTAAGGTGTCAACGAACGGCTTTTCTTTATCTGCAAGGCTTTTAGATTCACCGTTAGCTAATAGTTTGGCGGCTATCCAATCGATCAAATGATTTAAGGTTTTAAACGCAGACAGCTTTTCCATTTGCTCTTGGTTTTCCTCATCGCTAGGCATAATAGCCTCTAATTTACCTTTGAGTTCACCGATTATTTCGATTCTTTTGATGGAATCTATACTTAAATCAGCCTCCAAGTCGAGATCAAGACCGAGCATTTCCGTTGGGTATCCTGTTTTCTCACTTACGATTCCTAGAATCATATCTTGGATATCACCTTTCTGAAGCGCAGGTTGTTGCCGGGTTATTTCCGTTGTTAAGGTTTCATTAACATCGTTTATAATGTTTGCGTCAAACCATCCAAGTAAACCATTAAGTGTTTTGATGGAAGCCAATTGTTCCACCATTTCATCTTGGCTTTTATTTTTAAACTGAAAGTTACTTAACTGTATACGCAACTCGCCAATAATTTCGAGTCTCTTAATGGAATCAATACTCAAATCTGCTTCCAGATCCAGATCCATTCCTAGCATATCCTTTGGATAACCTGTTTTTTCGCTTACCACGTCCATCAGAATCGTAGACAAAGGCTTTGTCGTTTTTGGACCGGATGTTATTAGTTCGTTTTCATTAGCTTTCTTACCTACAGGATCCGGAGATTGTTCTCTCTTTTCAATGAGACTAGGCATTGATGCCGGAACCGTATTAGGATTTGTATGGATATAATTGTTCGTACTAGGCTGTCCTAGATAGGCGAGGAGGACATCCCGTTGTGCTTGAATTAGCATCTTCATACCTGCTAAATATTCCAAGGTGAGCTGCTCAGCAGATCCTTGTACCGATAAAGTATCACTTTTTGTGTTGTTTTGCACGGTCAGTTCTTTAAAATTAATGATAGGCTTCGTTACAGGCAGTGCACTGTAAGCGGGTAGCTTGCCTTGAGCAGGCATCGCCATCTGACCATCCACGAGCCAGATTGAGGAACTTTTCTTGAGTTTCTCCGGGTTGTCCAGATCTAACCAAGTTGCTTGTCGATCTGCAAATAAAACATCTATCTGTACGGTTTTCCCTGTAGCTATATATTGCGCTAAAGCCACTAATAGTTGAAAAATACCGTGTTTTCCATTTTCCTCTGTATGTATAACAACCTCTTCCTTGCCTAAAATCGACTTTGTCAAACTTGTTAGCGTCTTACCTGGCCCAACCTCAATAAAAATTCGGGCACCATTCGCGTACATTTCTTCTATTTGGTCTGAAAAAAGCACAGGATTGACAATATGAGAAGCCAAACGGTTCTTGATTTCGGTACTTTCCGTTGGGTATAAAGCAGCACTTGTATTTGACCAAACAGGAATGCTAGGCTGTTTAAATGAAAAACCGTTCAATAAATCAGCGTAAAGAGATTCCGCCTTTGCAATTAACGGACTATGAAAAGCACAGGCTACTTCCAGTTGCCGGTAGGAAATTTTTTGTTCCTTTAAGACCTGCATAAAGCTTTCCATCACAGCGGATTCACCTGCTAGAACCCATTGCTGTGGAGAATTATGATTGACGGCGTATATGTTCTTTCTCGAAGACAACAACTGATCGATCATCGCTTTATCACCGTTTACGGCTACCATAATCCCCTTGTCGTCACCTGTCGAGGCCAAGATAGCTTCGGCTCTCCCTTTACTTAAAGCAACGAGATCCCCCTCATTGAACACCCCTGCAAATGCGAGTGCCGGAAGCTCTCCGTAGCTATGGCCTGCCAGCATATCGGGGATGACGCCAAGATCACTCAAAAGGTTAGCAATCGCTATATCTATTATTCCTAAAAGCGGTTGCGCCATACGCGTATCTTTAATGGCTTCCTTTTGTTTCTTTAAACTTTCTTCACTGAAAGCATTGCTAGGAAAAAGTATTTTTTCGTATGCCGGGTAACGACTGAGAAGTGATCTCATCCGTGGAAAGTTCACCAATAGCTCTCTAGCCATGTGTATTCGCTGACTTCCTTGACCAGCAAACAGGAAGGCCGTTTTTCCCTTAACCTCCTTTGTTATGTATGTATCCTTCGCATGCGTACCGGACAATACCAAATCTATCTTGAATTGCAGATCTGCTATGGAATCAGCGATTATAGATAATTGTACCGGAGCATTGCTATAGGTAGCAAGAGAGAACGCAATATCACGTAACTTTACCGAGTCGTTCAGATCAATTAATCGTTTTGTTTTCTTGAGTAGGAGACTGGCCTCTTCGTAATCATTTCCTCTGAAAACAAAGAGCTCCGCGGGCCATTGCTTCGTAACAGAGAACGGTATTTCCTTGTTATCTGCATGATTGGAAATAACGGCATGAAAGTTTGTGCCGCCGAAACCAAAAGCACTAACTCCGGCTACTCGTTGTGGATTGGACCATAAACCAGCTTTGTCGGTAAATACAAACGGACTTGTTTTTTCGTTGTAAAAACCATTAGGTTCTTTTAAGTTAATAGTCGGTGGTTTAATTCCGTAATATACACTCAACGCACTTTTAATTAGGCCTGCCATACCTGCCGCGCATTTTGTATGCCCAATTTGGGTTTTAACTGAACCAAGATGGCTTTGTTGCGGGATGGCTCCGCTCTTAACCATTGCCTGCGTTAATGCACTCAATTCAGTGCGATCTCCAACCACCGTGCCGGTACCATGTGCCTCGAAGAGTTCAACAGATGATATGGATAAACCCGCCTGCGAATAGGCTCTTTCCAATGCCTTCGTTTGTCCGGCAAGTCGAGGTGCTGTTAACCCCAGACTCTTTCCATCGCTGGAGCCGCCTACACCTTTAATCACGGCAAAAATTTGATCACCGTCCCGTTGAGCATCTTCCAATCTTTTCAGCACAACCATTGCCACACCTTCGCCTAAAGCGATGCCATCAGCCTCCGCATCAAAGGTTGCGCATCGACCTTTTTTCGAAAGAGCATGTGTACTGGCAAACATCAGATAATCATTGATACCATTATGTAAATCCGCCGCTCCGGCAATCACCATATCAGATTTGTTGAGGATGAGCTCTTGACATGCCAAGTCGATAGCCGCCAGCGAAGAAGCACATGCAGCATCCACTGTATAATTGCGGCCACCAAGGTCTAATCGATTGGTAATTCGACCGGCAATTACATTTGCCAATACCCCCGGAAACGAGTCCTCAGTAAGTTTTGGTAAAGATTCATCAACTTCCTTCGGTATTTCGCCGAAAAATTGCGAGAAAAGTGCTCTGAAACTGTAATTATTGGCCAAGTCATTGCCACCTTCCGCACCTATGATAACCGATACATTCTCCTTATTAGCGTCCTTCGCGGCATAACCTGCATGTTCAAGTGCCCGCTTTGCAACAAGCAGACTCAACAGCTGTGTTGGATCAATAGCGGCCAACGACTGCGGGGGGATTCCAAATTCAAGCGGGTCAAATTCGATCTTCGGTATAAATCCACCCCATTTTGATGGAGATTTGCTGCCGTTGGTATCTAATGGATCATAATAAATCTCTTTATTCCATCTTTCATCAGGTACCTCCGTAATACAATTTTTAGCATCTAGTATATTCCGCCAAAAAGCGTCAATATCCTGTGCTCCCGGATAGATACATGCCATTCCAATAATAGCTATATCGATCGCATGATTGGTTGTTTCTGTTAAGGTAAAGGTCTCTGCATGTTCAATATGTTTATAATTGTTTTTGGCGACATCTTCATGTAAATCAGCTATGGTTCTGATCTTATTGTTTAAAGCGGCTACCTGTCCGATCATGTACATACCCTTTTGATATTGCACATCCTCGTTCAGATATATCAGATTCTCAGATACCCGTTCGATTCCTTTGCTAGCGATGCGCAAACGCCCCACGTTTAACTGCTCCAATGATTCCCATATCTGCTTTTTATCGACACCATCCTTTTCAAGTCTCCGCTTTTCTTCTTCGAAGTAGGAGGTAAAAGGCGATTGCAAACATCTGGTTTCATGGCCGGGAGCAGTTTCTAACAGAACGGTTTCCGCCTGCTTTATCGCTTGTTCCTGAAAACCAGGCAGAATAGCACCCGAATCAACCGCCTCCTTTGTGTAAATATAAGCTGACCCCATGAGCACACCAATTTTTGCACCACCGATAGCTAATGGAGCACTCATGATGGATACAAAGGCACTTGAAAAACTATCATGTATTCCACCGGCAAAAAATAGTTCAAATGATGGTAGCTGTTCCTCTTTTAAAATACGCTCAATTTGAAGTTCCCAAAGTACCAGAGACGATAACGGACCAACGTGCCCCCCACACTCTCTTCCTTCGAATACGAACTTTCTTGCACCCTCTTTTATAAATAGGTCAAGAAGGGTAGGAGAAGGAACGTGCAAGAAGGTTTTAATCCCGGCTTTTTCAAAAGGAATCGCTTGGGACGGACGACCACCGGCTACGAGTAGGACAGGGGGCTTTGCCTCTAAAATGTAGCGAGACTGTTCCTCCCTTAATTCTTGCGGCGCAAAACCGAGGATTCCGACACCCCAGGTTTGGTCTTGAAGCACTTTTTTCGTTTTTACGATCAATTCTTTTGCTTTTTCACCCGTCATTAACGAAAGTGCTACAAAAGGCAGTGCACCTCCCAAAGATACAGCTTCCGCAAAACTTGGAAGATCACTCACTCGAGTCATTGGTCCCTGCGCTATTGGATAGCGTATCTTAAGCTCCTCCGCTAAAGGATTATCTTCTCTTAACACATGCTCAGTTTTGGCTTGCTTAATATGACCATTGATAGCTTCAAGTAAACCGGATGCGAGGTGATTGATTGTTTTATAGTTGCTAACAAGTCCTTTTGACAAGATAACATCTTGCCCCATAGGCAAATAAGAGTCTTCCAGTGTATAGTTTCCATTCAAGTATGGAAGTAAATCCGAGAAAGTAGCACCTTGGGGAAGTTCCGGTGCATTAGGGCGATTTAATACGCGGAAGTTACCGACTAATTTAGTTTCGGTGCCGTTTAATTTTTCAATGACATTTTTTAGCGCTTGCGGTGCCTTACATTCCGGGAATAACGATAGTTGATTATCCATTACGATTCCGTCCGCTCCTAATCCAATAAGTGCTGCGGCAGAATGAATCCCTATACCACCTTGTACCCATACTGATAGACTTTGCAGATCAAAATCCTGGATCACATGCTGGAATAGAATATAAGTGGCTTCATAGGCAACTTGACCTCCCGATTCATTTCCCTTAATAATAATTGTTTTTGCACCTCTGGCCTTGGCGAGTCTTGCCTCTTCCACAGAATAAACTTGAAAAATAATTTCTACGTCAATAGCCTCCATTGAGATTTCGTTAGAAAATGGCATAATAATATATGCTACAGACGATGGAAGTTCCTTTGATGGAATGTGAGAGTCAGGAAAACAAAGACCTATGGACTTTGGCTTATAGGATTTTATATTATCGTATATTTTTTCTATCTGATCGTGATTTCTACCGATATGGAGAACCGGTACAAAAGGGGTTTTACTAAGTGCCTTCAATAAAGCCAAATCAGGAAGCTCGAAAGGGGTAATACCAATCAACTTTGCTGTTTTCATGATGCTAATAATTATAAGTGTAGTAAACGATAAAAAATAGTTGGTTGGATTTTTTTCGTTTAAGGGATCTGCTTATTGTTCTGTTTCATAAATTTGATGAACTATTATGTGAGGTTCTTACGAAGGCCAAATCAGCATTCGTTTTATTAATTTGCTTTGTATGTGCATAAATTCAAAAGCGAACAAAGAAATAGAAGAGGTGTCTTTAAATTACAATATGCAATCATCATTCTTTTGTGTTTGCCTCGAATAGCGTGAGATTATAACAAAGCATTTCTATCTGTTATTTGTGATGCAAATTAGTAAATGATGGACTTTTTTCTTTTGTTCATTTTGTTCATTGGTTTTTTAAAGCAAATCGGCAACATTTCAACTGTTTTTCGATCGGTAATGATGGTTTTGTTGATTTTTTGTTAAGAAAACATTAAAGAAGCTCGATTCCATGTTAAATACGCATAAAAAAAGTTCCAAATATTATGCGAGCGCCCTCCGCATTAGCATAAATCTAATGCGGTACCAAAAAACATGCTAAGCCTATTCTGCGTCATCATGTGCTAAAATGAAGTGTCTGACACTTTAGTAAAAAACATTCGATTATCCAGCTCCCTAATTCACACAAAAGCTTAGTAATATATGTTAACTATTCTAAATTCGGACAGTTATGTTAAAAGTAAGCAAGCAGCAGTTGCGCTATTGTAATGATAGTTCTGATGGTTATACTCGGGTAAAAAAGGGGAAGGGATATTGCTATTTAGACATCAATAAAAAGCCGATCGTTGATAAAGAACTAATAAAAAGAATAAAAAGTTTAGTGATTCCGCCAGCTTGGAAAAACGTTTGGATAAGTCCTTACGATAATGGCCATCTTCAGGCCACCGGATTGGACGATAAGGGGAGAAAGCAATACTTATATCACCCGCTATGGAACGAAACAAGAGAAAAGCACAAAATTAATCGTATCCTCGCCTTTGGAAAGGTACTACCATCATTGAGAGAGGCGATTACGGCTGATTGCAGACAACGAAACCTTGGTAAAGACCGCGTTTCTGCCATTGCACTCAGCATCATGGAAAACACTCTTATGCGCGCCGGGAACGACCGCTATCGACGGGAGAATAACAGTTATGGATTAACGACCTTACGAAGTCGACATGTAAAAATAGAAGGACAAATTGTTACTTTTAACTTTACAGGAAAAAAGGGCAAAAAGCACAACATTAAACTCAGTAATCGTAGTTTGACTAAGAGGCTTCGTCAGGTTATGGAAATTCCAGGCCAAGAGGTTTTTCAATATTATAATGACGATCAGGAAATCTGCTCCTTAGATTCCGGCGATTTAAATGAATATATCCAAAGGCACACCGGACAGAACTTTACGTCAAAGGATTTTAGAACATGGTATGCAACCTTATGGGCTTTTAAGTACCTACTTGAGCTAAGCACTGAAGAGCAACAGGTGAAGTCTTATAAAAAGAACCTAAATGCCTGTCTGGATTTCGTTGCTAAAAAATTGGGAAACACAAGAGCCGTATGTAGAGCTTCATATGTTTGTAATGACTTAATTGATGCCTATTTAGCGGGCAGCTTGCAAAGCTATCTTCGCAAAACTACTAGCGATGAAGTGAAATCACTGCCTATTCATGAAGTCGAACCACTCTTGATAACATTTCTTCATAACTTAAAGAAAAGCCAGCAAATCCTATTGAGATTAACTTCTTGATTGATCCAAATAGGACGAAGTGATTATTCAACTATTCATCCGAGCACTAAGGAGAGAAAAAGCCTGATCAAGGAACGAAATTTGCTTTTCGTTTATCAATCGTTTTGCTTCGTCTATGGAAAACCATCCAGCCTTGTCTATTTCGGGAAACTGTTGTATTCTTCCCGATTTGGGAGGCCATATCATCTCAAAGGTATTACTTCGGATGTTATCCAAGTCCATATTCCCTTCCAACAACCAGCATAGGACTTTCTTTCCGCCCTTTTGAATCACAGGGTCCAGCTCAATAAATTCGCCTTCAATGGAGCATCCCGTCTCTTCCTCAAATTCGCGTTTTGCTGCGGAAAGTGGAGGTTCGGCATTTTCAAACTCTCCTTTAGGGATCGTCCAAAAGCCCTGATCTTTTTTCGCAAAAAATGGCCCACCGGGGTGAACGAGGAAAAACTCCACCTTTCCGTCTTTTAGTCGATAAAGCAAAATACCTGCGCTTCTTTTCATAAGTATAAGGGCTCTTTAATTGACAAATGTATACCTTCTGTCAGAGAAAATCGAAGAATCAATCTGAATTGCGTTTATTTTTACAGGAGCTGCCACATATTTATACTTTTGCACAAATTATAACTCATGACTAAAACTAAACTAACAATCAACGAAAACGGCTCCCTAAGGGTGGAAGGAGAATTTGAAATAGTTGACAAAAACGGTACACCATATGGTTTGGATGGACGCACGGTTGTATCGATCTGTCGTTGCGGCCTGTCATCAAAAAAACCGTTTTGCGACGGCTCTCATAAAGGACATTTCGAACACGAAGCAATCGCGTTCGATCTCCCGCCGAAAAAATAGAACAACGATTCTCCAAATTTAAAAGCAGTTGTCATTCAAGGCAAATTGCGTCATAAAAGGGTGTTGCTTGCGACACCCTTTTATGCTAAATTTGTTATCTGAATTAAAGCGTTTAAGGCGGTATTTTAACATTAAAACCTCGTTCCATGAAACATATCTCTTTACTTAATCCAATAGGCGAAACGAGCTTGAGTAGCATGGAAGCCACCTATAAAATGTTCTCTAAAATTAATGAAGCGCTACAAAGCACCGGAAAGGAAGCTCTTTTCGACATTCAGATAGTGGGCCTTTCAGACGAAGCAGTTTCATCGGGCAGAATCTTTAGCATACGTTCTGACACGACGATTCATCAGCTAAAAAAAACAGACCTCATTGTTATTCCTGCTATTCACGGAAATATGAAAGATATTGTAGCCGTAAATCGTGAATTTGTGCCTTGGATTCAAAAGCAATATCAACTTGGGGCCGAAATTGCCTCATTATGTGTCGGTGCCTTTCTTTTGGCCTCTACTGGCTTGTTAAACGGTAGAAGCTGCACAACGCATTGGTTATCGGCTAATGAATTCAGTAGTATGTTCCCACACGTGAAACTGATGCCATACAAGGTTATTACGGACGAAAGGGGAATTTATACAAGTGGGGGTGCCTACTCGTCGCTAAATCTCATCCTGTATTTGGTGGAGAAATTTGCCGGGCGTGAAATGGCCATTCGATCATCGAAAATGTTTGAAATTGATATCGAAAGAAACAATCAATCTCAGTTTATCATCTTTCAAAGACAGAAAGATCATGAAGATTTAACCGTTCGGCGTGCACAGGAGCTTATTGAGGAGAATTTCCGCGAACGCATTACCGTTGAAGATCTTGCGGATAAATTGGCCACTGGAAGAAGGAACTTTGAACGACGCTTTAAAAAGGCAACCGGCAACACGATCTTAGAATACATACAACGCGTCAGAATGGAAGCCGCCAAGTTAAGTTTTGAGACAAGCAATGAAAACGTAAATGAGGTAATGTATAACGTGGGCTATAGTGATTCCAAGTCCTTTCGGACAACCTTCAAACGTATCACGGGCCTTTCACCAACACAATATAAAAGTAAGTATAATAGACAGATTGCCGTTTAAATAGAATAAGAACTTCAGAAGTACTAAAAACCAATAGATGCCCATTTTGTTAGATAAAGATAGAGATAAACCCGTCTTTTAGATTTATTTAATAGAATAATGGAAATTGTAATCATCATTGCACTCATTCTTATCAATGGCCTTTTTTCGATGAGTGAGCTCGCCTTGGTTTCAACCAGAAAGTTCAAGCTGGAAGCTTCAATAAAGAAAGGGGATACGGGGGCAGCTAAAGCGCTCGAATTAGCCAACAATCCAACGACCTTTTTATCAACGGTTCAAATAGGTATTACGCTTGTTGGTATTCTTACCGGACTTTTTAGCGGCAAAAGTTTAACGCTGACCGTGGCCAACTATTTAAGAAGCATCGAGTTAATTGCCCCTTACGCGGAATCAGTTGCAGTCTTTTTAGTCGTTTTATTTATTACCTATCTTACTATTGTATTCGGTGAACTCATTCCAAAACGGATAGGTTTGCATTATCCTGAGGCAATTGCGACAACTATCGCGGCGCCAATGACCATACTTTCCAGAATCTCTTTACCTATTATCTGGATTTTGACGAAAACCAGCAATCTTTTTTTTAACTTATTTGGAATAAAGGACTATCATGATGAGGCCGTCTCTGAAGAAGAAATAAATGCCATCATTAAAGATAGTACGGAGGGAGGGGAAATACAACCAATAGAACAAGATCTTGTCCGGCGTGTTTTTTCATTAGGAGATAGAAGGGCCGGCGAACTAATGACTCATCGCATGGATCTTGTTTGGATTGATATAAACGATAATTGGGAGACCATAAAATCAAAAATCCGAAGTCGACCTCATTCGGTTTATCCGGTATGTGAACGATCGTTGGATAATTTACTAGGACTGGTTTCGGTTAGGGAACTTTTTCTGCAAGAATCCTCCACTTCTTCACCGAACCTGAAGCGCCATGTCAGAAAAGCGCTGTTTGTTTCGGAATATACCGCGGCCTATCGAGTTTTGGAGCTATTAAGAAGCGCACAGCAGCATTATGGAATCGTTTTAGATGAATATGGTGATCTTCAGGGACTGATTTCTATCAATGATATATTAGATGAATTGATAAGTGATAAGACGGATACAGCAAACGATTATCAAATTATACAGCGTTCTGAAAATACATGGTTAGCTGACGGTCAGTTGCCCCTCTTTGAATTTATTCAATATTTCAAGGTGTCTGATGTCCCTGAAACCAATAATTTCACCACGCTGGGAGGTTTATTGTTAAAACTGTTAGACCATATCCCTACCTTGACTGAAAAAGTTAGATGGAATAATTTTGAGCTTGAGGTTGTTGACATGGATGGAATGCGTATCGATAAGATACTTATTACCCGCATTCCCGAATAGCCTATTACAAGGACTGAAGAACTTCGCCCATTATACTAACACCCTTGTCAATATCGTCACGTTGTATTACCAAAGCTGGCCGAAAACGAATGCTTCGCTCTCCACATCCCAACAATAACGCATTTTTATCAAGGCTTTTCTTTAAAAAATGATTTCGACTTTCTTTGTTCGGAAAATCAAAAGCTGCTAGTAATCCTCGACCTCTAACATTATTAATTATCGTGTACTTGTCTGCTAATGTCAAAAGCTTTTGCTGTAAATATTCACCGAGTTCGGCGGCTTGCGAAACGAGCTTGTCTTCTTCAATGATTTGCAAAATTTTAGTCGCTCTTACCATGTCAACCAAATTTCCGCCCCAAGTAGAATTAATCCGTGAGGGAACCTTAAAGACATTTGTTTTTATATCATCAATTTTTTCGCCTACTAAAATGCCACAGACCTGCATCTTCTTCCCGAATGCGATAATATCAGGCCTCGCCTTCGCCCCAAAATGTTCGTGGCACCAAAATTTACCTGTTAAACCTACGCCGGTCTGCACCTCATCGTAAATTAAAAGCGCATCATTTTCATTCGCTAAAATACGTAGTTGTTCCAAGAACTCTCTCCTTACGTGATTATCGCCACCCTCAGATTGTATAGGTTCAATAATAATAGCGCAAATATCATCTCTATTGTCGGCAAAAGCTTGCTTAATTTGAGCTAGCGACTGTTCTTCGCGTTTAAGAAGATCTTCATATCCTTGGTCAGTAAAAGGAAATTCGATATACGGAACGCTCACTCTGGGCCAGTCAAATTTGGCAAACCATTTCGTTTTCTCCGGTTGTGTATTGGTCAAACTAAGGGTATAACCTGTACGACCATGAAAAGCTTTCTGAAAGTGTATAACTTTAAACCCTCTTTCTTTAATATATCCCTTTTGGAAATTTTTTTGTACTTTCCAATCCATTGCTGTTTTCAGCGCGTTCTCCACGGCCAAACCACCTCCCGCAATAAAAAAAGCGTGCGGTAAATAAGAGGGAATCCCCACACGATCAAATGTGTCTACAAATTTAGCGTACTGCATTGTATAAATGTCCGAATTAGATGGATTTGTTAATGCTGCTAGTAGTAAATCTTCTTTGAAATCGCCATCATTTAACATTTTAGGATGGTTATAACCCAGTGGTACGGAAGCAAAGCAAGTGAAGAAGTCGAGAATTTCTCTGCCATGCTTTGAATCGTACATCATAACGCCTTGGCTCTTCTTTAGATCCAATGTTAAGTCATAACCATCAGTAAGTACGTGTTTACCAATAATGGCCTGTGCATTTTCGGGAGTAATGGAGATCCTGTTCATAAAATGCTATTGATTTGGTTTATTATCAAACATAAGATAAAATTTCAAAAAAACGCAATTTATACCGAATAATTATTTCATATTTCAATTTCAACCTATTATTTATGACAAAAAAATACCAATTCAACAAAATATCACTAAAACTCGTCTATTTTACCTAAAATACCGATTAGTCCACCGGTATGCAGGACTAAAATTCTTGCACCTTCTTGGAAGTAATTGTTTTCAATCAAATCCATCAACGCATAGAAGGTTTTAGCTGTATACACAGGTTCTATTAAGACACCGGTGCTGCTAACAAACGACTTAGTAAAATCCATTAATGGCGGTTTTGTTTTTGCGTATCCACCAAAGTGATAGCTTGTATGTATTGTAATGTTGTCTGCTTCATCGTACAATTTTTTTATATCCTCTAAGAGAAAATCACCACCGGCGAGAACAGAAACACCATGTAATTTGGTTTGTTGGTTACGCTGTTTTAATCCCATACTTAAGCCAGCTAAAGTCGTACCCGTCCCACAGGCGCAAAAGATATGATCATAATCTGCGTGAAGCTCATCAATTATTTCCGCACAACCGAGTAAAGCCAGAGAGGAAGCGCCTCCTTCGTTGATGAAATAGGCATATTTATGCTGTCCAAAGTAGCGATCAAACACATGTTGTTTATTTCTATAAGCCTCTCTTTCAACAAATATAAGCTGCATACCAAATAATTGACAAAGTTTCAGATTGGCGTTGTCTACCGGCTCGCCTCGCACAAAGCCGGTAGATTTAAATCCGAATGAAGCAGCGGCAGCGGCGGTTGCAAGGAGGTGGTTGGACCAAGCTCCGCCAAATGTTACCAAATGATTCCTTCCGTTTTTATGAGCATCTTGCAACAGATACTTTAACTTTCTCCATTTGTTGCCTGAGATAAAGGGATGGATCAGATCATCTCGTTTGATATCTACTGTATAGTTCTTTTTATAAAAAGGCTCGTATCGTAGTCGCTCTATAGGACTAAAAAAATTAAAAGGAAACATGCTGCGTAATTTTTGCCATACAAAACTAAACGGAAAAGCCGGCAAATATTAGATTGTTAGGTTTTTTATTCTAAAATTTATAGTAGGTTTGCTAACCCAAAATAAAACAACAATCTATGGTAAAATATGAAAGGTTCACGTTAAACAATGGCTTAAGGGTATTGGTACACGAAGACAAGTCGACTCCAATGGCCGTACTCAATATACTTTACGATGTAGGAGCAAGGGATGAGGAACCCGATAAGACGGGGTTTGCTCATCTTTTTGAACATTTGATGTTCGGTGGATCCGTTAATATCCCTCAGTTTGATTTGCCGCTGCAACGAGTTGGTGGCGAAAGTAACGCCTTTACCAGCAATGATATCACAAATTATTACATAACGCTGCCTGCCATTAATCTGGAAACTGCTTTCTGGTTGGAGAGCGACCGCATGTTAAGTTTGGCGTTTAGCGAAAAAAGCCTGGAAACGCAAAAACAAGTAGTATCGGAAGAATTCAAGCAACGTTACCTTAACCAACCTTACGGAGATGTATGGCTTAAGTTACGACCGTTGGCATACAAACAGCATCCCTACAAATGGGCCACCATCGGAAAGGAAATTTCCCACATAGAACTGGCATCAATACAAGATGTGAAGGATTTTTTTAAGAAACATTACACGCCGCAAAATGCCATATTAGTTATTGCAGGAGACGTGGACGTAAGTGTGGTAAAAGATTTAGCCGAAAAGTGGTTCGGCTCCATTTCTTCCGGTACCAAATATATTCGCAATCTTGAGGCGGAGCCAAAGCAATTGGAGGCGCGAAGAGAGGTAGTTACCGCCAATGTACCGGTTAATAGTCTCTATATGGCATTCCATATGAGCGATAGGCGTTCAAAAGACTATTATACCTGCGATTTGATTTCAGACATATTATCAAGAGGTAATTCATCCCGATTGTACCGTCGATTAGTAAAAGAGCAATCGCTTTTCAGTGAAATAAATGCTTATTTATTGGGCAGTTTAGATAATGGTTTATTTATAGTAGAAGGTAAACCTTTGCCAGGTACCACAATGGAGCTTGCCGAAAACGCTGTATGGGAACAATTACGTGATTTACAAAATACGCCCGTGTTGGGATATGAACTTGAAAAGGTAAAGAATAAAATAGAATCGACCATGGTATTTGCAGAGATGTCAATTCTCGACAAGGCGATGAATCTGGCATATTTTGAATTGCTAGGCAACGCAGATATGCTTAACGACGAAGTTGTAAAATACCTAAATGTATCCCCTGAGGATATACAGAAGACAGCACAACAAATATTTCAATTAGAAAATTCGTCCACTTTATTTTATTTAGCAAGTTAGCATGATAGACAGAACCATTGCCCCCCAATTTAATGTTGTAGAAGAAGTAAGGCTTTTGCAACCCGAACACGAAGTGTTACAAAACGGAGTAGATCTCTTTGTTTTCAACTCCGGGGAGCAGGATTTGGTAAAAATAGAATGGGTATTTCAAAACCTGAATACCGAAGATCTGCACCTTCCATTACTTAATATTGCCTTAGCCGGTATGTTTTTGGAGGGCACTAAACAATATGCGAGCGCGGAAATAGCGGAAAAAGTAGATTTTTATGGCGCATTTTTGCAGCCGGAGTATTCTTTTGATCATACCTCTCTTACTTTATATGCCCTAAATAAGCACGTAGAGAAGTTATTGCCTATTGTAAAAAGCGTTCTAACAGAAAGTATTTTCCCCGAAAGTGAGCTAAATACTTATGTTCGTAACAACAAACAAAATCTTTCTGTATCATTAAAGAAAAACGACTTTGTTGCAAGAAGAGTTTTTAACAAAACTATTTTCGACAGCAATCGATATGCATATTCCCCCGAAATAGAAGACTATGATCGATTAGAGCGTTCGGATATTTTGAAGCTCTATCAGCACCAGATAAATGCAGGTAATTGCACGATATTTATATCGGGAAGAGTGACAAACCAAGTCCATCAAACTGTTAGAAAGATTTTCGGAGATCAATGGGATGCCCGCCCGCTTGATCAAACGCAACAGCGCATGGTGGACAAGGGCTCGCAAAAGGGAAATCTCATACTTATTGAACGACCGGATGCCTTACAATCAGCTATTCGAGTAGGCTACCAAACCATCAACCGGAAGCATCCTGACTTTTCTTCACTTCAGCTATTAAACACGATTTTAGGAGGTTATTTCGGTTCACGATTGATGTCCAATATTCGCGAAGAAAAAGGTTTTACGTATGGCATCGGATCAGGCATCGCATCTTTAAAATATGGGGCTTTTTTTACCATAGCAACTGAAGTTGGCGTAGGGGTAACCAATGCAACACTGGTAGAAATCGAAAAAGAAATCGATCGTTTGCGAAATGAGCCAATACCGATAGAAGAGCTAAACTTAGTAAAAAATTACGTGAATGGTGCTTTTCTTGGCTCACTGGAAAACGTTTTCTCTCATGTAGATAAATTTAAAAACGTACACTTCGTTGGATTGGATTTAACATACTATAATCGCCACTTACAGATTGTAAAAAGTAGTACACCCGAAACCATTATGAATACTGCTAACAAATATCTTGATTATAATAATATGATCAAGGTAGTAGTTGGCAAAATGGTTGGTTAATCCGAAATAAACGCATTCATAAAGGCAGTCTCCGATAGGGGTCTTCGTCAAGAACCGGAGACTGCTTCTTTTTTAGAATATAAAATTAGTACTCAAGAAATTAGAATCTTGATGATTTACAATTTCATTGATGAGTTCTTTATTCTTGTCATTCATTTTGGTGGCTACCAATGATCGAATAGAGAAGGAACGCAAAGCGTCTACAACAGACAAGGTGCCCTCTGCACTATCTTTCCTACCAGTGAAGGGAAATTTGTCAGGTCCCCTTTGGCACTGGCTATTGATATTCACTCTGCTAACGAGATTTACGAATGGATCAATCAACGATGCAATCTCCTGCGCATGATTACTAAAAATACTTACCTGCATACCGTGGGGAGAATCAATCTGATATTTAATTGGCTCCTCAATCGAGTCATAGGGAATTACCGGAATAACGGGGCCAAATTGTTCTTCGCGATACAATTTCATTTTTTCATTTACAGGATAAACCACTGCGGGGTAAACAAAAGAAGCTAGACTAGCTCCGCCATTTTCGTTAACGACCTTTGCACCGTGCAGGAGAGCATCATCGATGCACTCTTTTAAATATTCCGGTTTACCTGGCTCCGGTAAGGGGGTTAAGCTAACACCCGGAACCCAAGGCATACCGAATTTCAATTTTGCAATGGCTTCCCCTAACTTAATAAGAAAATCATCCACAATGTCCTTATGAACAAAAACGATCTTAATAGCGGTGCACCGCTGTCCATTAAATGATAAAGCGCCCAATACAGTTTCATTAACAGCAAGCGAAATATCGGCATTTTTAGTAACGATTGCCGCATTTTTGGCATCTAAGCTAAGTACAGCCCGCAAGCGATTAATCTTTGGATGGCGTTTTTTAAGGTCATTTGCTACTTTACTTGAACCTATAAAAGCTAACACATTTATTTTGCCTGTTTGCATCAGGCCCGGTGTAATCGTTGCTCCTCGTCCATAGATCGTATTAACTACACCCTTTGGAAAAGACTCCTGAAAAGCCTTCAATAAAGGATAATGCAATAATGTACCGTGTTTCGGTGGTTTAAAAAGCAACGTATTTCCCATAATAATCGCCGGGATCAGCGTTGTGAATGTTTCATTTAAAGGATAGTTAAATGGCCCCATGCATAAAACTACACCAATGGGCGACCGTCTTATCTGTGCTACGACGCCTTCTTCGATCTCAAATCGGGATGACTGACGGTCTATATCTTTTAGTGCATCAATCGTAGCGTTTATATAATCAACTGTCCGGTCAAATTCTTTCGCCGCGTCCGTATGAGATTTCCCAATCTCCCACATAATCAGCTTAACTACTAACGAGCGTTGCTCGTTCATTTTGAAAACAAATTTTTGTAGACATTTAATCCGATTGTCAATACTCATAGTAGGCCATTCGCCACGACCGTTGTCATAGGCGTTTACAGCGGCATCCAGTGCTTCCAAGGCTTCCTTGTCGGTACAAATAGGATAGGTGCCAATAAATTTACGCTGCAAAATTCCTTGCGCGTCGGGTACACATATAGGCGAGTACACTTCGCTGACAGGACCTGTCCAGCTACGCATCTCCCCATCACAGAGATATTCTCGCTGATGGAGTTCTTCATGAATGGCAAACTCTTCCGGTATTTCGCTTTCCGGTACAAATAGAGATTTTAATTGATCGTTAAAGTTCATTTCTTTTGTTTGATAATGATTGTAAAACAGTCGATATTAAGCTGTGGCAACTTATCATCGCCTTCTGTTTGGATTTGGTGAAAATAGATAATTTATTAATATTTTCACAACAAAAACGCATATTAATAAACAGTTAAATAATTTTTAAGGCTTTATTTTAACAAACAAAAAAGGACTGAAAATCTAATACTAAATCCTTTTTCGTTTTAGCAGCTGCTTTAACCAACAAACAAGGCAACCATTTACCGCTTCTTTCTTGCTAAACAAACGAGTTAATCGTATGCAGGATAGAACGGAGCGAAGTCCATTTTTCAAGGCTTTTTACCAAACATCTTTGTCAGGAGATCGAAAAGTTCGGGATGGTGATCTCTGAATTTAGTTGGCTTTTCGAAGAAATATTCCGATACAACAGCCAAAAATTCTGCTTCATTTGTTAGCGCATAAGGATCAATATCGGAACGACCCGCTTTAATCCGATGCATTTCAGCATGCATCATTTTTATCCAGGGAATCACGTAGGGGCGTGCCAAAAGAAGCTCAGGGATTCCGTCGACACTTCCATCTCGCTTATCGATCAGATGAACAAACTCGTGAATTGCTGTATTACTCTCATTGCTATTTTCCGAAAATCCGTGATGTAAGGCACTTTTCGATAATATCATTTGGCCATTCATAAAACCTTCGCCTACCATACCCAACGTGTTTCGGCGTGCGCCAACAAATTGAAAGTCACTGTTAAACGTATCAGGATATAAGACAATGTTACTAAGGTTTTTATAGCGCCAACCGCGAAAATTAAAAATTGGGATAACAGCGCTCGAGGCAATCAAGACCCGGTCCAGCTCATTCACCTCTGTACCAACACCTTCAATGTGCACGTCTCTTAAAAAAATGGTAATCTCGTTAAGAAAGCGCTCTTGGTCCGCGTCATTAAGGTCCCTATAAAAGGATACGTATTGTTCTAATATCCCGCTATAAGTTTCGGTCAAGCCTTCCTGCGCCCCCTTTCTCCCGGCTCGTTTCCTCTTTGACCAGATAAACAATAACACGATCGAAATCGTTATTCCAAAAAAGAGGTATGATAAGATTTCCATATTATTTTTAAAGTAAACTAAAATACAATTTGCTAAACAAAAGACAATCAATCATCTAATAAAAAAAGACGAAATTTAAGCGTAGATACCCTAATTTAGCGGTTCCAAAAGCAATCTTAATGAAGATCATTATAACAGAAAAGCCGTCTGTAGCACGTGATCTGGCAAAGGTATTTGGAGCTACGACGAAAAGAGACGGATATATAGAAGGCAAAGGATACTCCTTCACCTGGGCCTTTGGTCATTTACTGCAATTAGCCCCACCGCAAGAATATGGATATATAGGATGGAAAGTAAAAAATCTGCCGATGCTTCCGCAAAAACTAAAGCTGAGTGTTCGAAAAATCAGAACGAACGAAGGTATGATTGAGGATCCATCTGTACGCAAGCAGCTCAATACCATAAAAGCTCTTTTTGATATAGCGACGGAGATTATTGTAGCAACGGATGCCGGTAGGGAAGGAGAGCTTATCTTTAGATACATTTATCATTATCTCCATTGTCAAAAGCCGTTTAGGCGACTTTGGATCTCCTCACAGACTGATGCAGCCATTAAAGATGGGTTTAGGAACCTTAAACCCGGCAAGGATTATGATACCTTGTTTTATTCAGCTCATTGCCGCTCTGAATCTGATTGGCTCGTAGGGATGAATGCGACCCAAGCCCTGAGTATATCAGCCGGATCTAAAACCGTGTTATCCTTGGGTCGGGTGCAGACTCCCACCTTGGCAATGATTTGCGCTCGATACCTGGAGAACAAGAACTTTATCCCTCAGACTTATTTTCAGGTCATCATTTCCTTGCAAAAGGACGGGCAGAACTTCAAAGCCGTTTCCAAAAAAAACTATTATAAAAGGGAAGAGGCAGAAGAAATTCTTAATGCCGTCAAAAGTGTAGCAGATGGATTTGCTACAGGGGGGGATATCAGCAAAGTCGAAACAAAAACAAAAAAGGAGCAACCTCCATTGCTGCACGACCTCAGTAGCTTACAGCAAGAAGCGAACAAAAAGAAAGGATACACCGCTGATGAAACGCTGGCAATTCTACAACGCCTATATGAGGAAAAATTAATAACATACCCTCGTACAGGTAGTCAATATATAGGTGATGATGTTTTTGAAACCATTCCGCAACTCATCGAAAAGCAACAACAACATCCTTTTTTTTCGAAACAAGCTATAGTTTTGGCCAATAACAAACTCAACAAAAGAAGTGTCAATGCCAAGAAAGTGACAGATCACCATGCTATTTTACCGACGGGAGAACCGGCACGAAACCTGTCACCTGATAAGCAGGTACTATATGACATGATTATTGGAAGGATGTTAGAGGCTTTTCATGAAGTCTGTGTGAAGGACCTCACTAAGATTACCATTGAATCAGGTTCAACATTCATCGCAAATGGTACCGTAATTCGATCTGCGGGCTGGCGCGCCGTATACAATGAACCGGAAGAGAATGATCAAGATCAACCGGAGAACAACACCATACCGAAAGTAAGTGAAGGCGAAAGCTTGGCTATTATAGAAAAAAGCATCGCTGAAAAACAAACCAAGCCTAAACCACTTTATACCGAGGCAAGCTTATTGAAAGCAATGGAAACGGCAGGTAAGGAAATTGAGGACGAAGAACTGCGATATGCAATGAAAGGAAGTGGGCTAGGGACTCCGGCAACGCGCGCATCAATCATCGAAACCTTGATAAAGCGTTCTTATATTACAAGAAAGAAAAAGAACTTACTGCCATCGGAAACCGGGCTTGCTGTATACGACATAGTGAAAGATAAACTAATTGCACAAGCGGAGCTAACAGGTCAATGGGAAAAGCGATTGGAAGAAATACGCTCCGGAGCGTCCGTCAAGGCATTTAAAGAAGAAATTAAGCAGTACACGAGAAAAATCACGGAAGAGCTATTAATAGCAGGAAAAGAACTTGAGCTTTTGTTGGAAGATCAGGGATAAAATGTATTATCAGCGATTGTCAAAAATTGCGCAATCGCTGACAGTCGATCATGATGAACAAGTTATTTATCCTTATCTAATTTATCCTTTAACTTCCATCTTTTTAGTAATACCATTGTCGAATGCTTTTTCAAATGATATTTTTCGGGTTCTCCTATTAGAAAACCAAAAGCTTTCATGGAAGGAATAGCGTCAAATAAAACTTTAATAACCGCCGTTAACGGCAGTGCCAGTATTAAACCCGCTAGTCCGAACAACATTCCCCCAAGCAAAATAGCAATTACCGCCATTAGCGGATTAATACTCACTTTACTACCGACAATATTCGGTGTAATA
This sequence comes from Olivibacter sp. SA151, assembly GCF_054130995.1. Lineage (NCBI taxonomy): Bacteria > Pseudomonadati > Bacteroidota > Sphingobacteriia > Sphingobacteriales > Sphingobacteriaceae > Olivibacter > Olivibacter sp. SA151. The sequence continues at coordinate 3,199,418 of NZ_CP096391.1, forward strand.
ACGTTGCCTTCCAAGAATTGCACAACTTGAAACCAAGCGACAACGCCAATGGCATACCAATAACTATCCTTCGTGGCAAGTGCAAACACTGCAGGTAGTATAGACCCAATGGCAATACCAATATAAGGCAGTAACATCAGTAGAGATGCTAAGGTGCCAAAGAACCAAGCATATTCCACTCCCATCAACAGTAATCCAACCGTATTCAAAACGGCAACAATAGCCATTACCGTAATCAAACCAAGCAAATAGCTTTGAACAACACTATAAATACGATTAAGGGTTTCGTGAACTTTATCTTGCGATGTACTGCGGAAGGCATGAAAGAAAAATTCGCGAAAAAAATCCCGGTAATAAAGAAGGAAAAAAGAAAAAAGTGGCACAATCACAAGACCTGCTAAAATACCGCCCACAGAGCCAAAAGCAGCTGAAAGATAGGTGCCTGCGTTCGATAAAGCCCGATTAGACAACTCCTTTACCTTTGCGGTCAGCTCCCCCGGCTCAACACCGAATTTAACAGTTATCCATTGTTGGATGGTATTAAATATGGTCAAGAATTTACTTTGAAGATCTGTTCCGTTATGGCCAATCACGATTACCTGATGTACAATAAACCAGATGAGTCCGGCTATAACTAATATCGCTAATATAACAGAAAGAATTGCTGAAAGTGCTCTATGAACATTGAACCTTTCGAGGAACCTGGTTACGGGATAAAGCGAAATAGCAATTAGAATAGAAAACATGAGAGGGACAAGCACGCTTTGTAAAAAGTAGAGAACTGCAATGATGAGTACTAATGACAATAAGCTTGAAGCCAACTCAAAAGAATAAGGTCTTTTTTCCGGAGAAGGGGAATTTAACATGTGAATAAATGAATCTTTAATAAATCCATCACTTAACAATAGCTTAGCATAATTGTTTTCGTTGTGCTGTATTTGGTGAAAATTGAGATTATTTCCCGCTGCAGAAGAAACGATGAATATTTCAAATTTGGCACAAATTAAGCTTAACTTCGCAGCTCTTGTAAAATTAATAGGCAAATAGCTCGTTAAAATGCGTGACATGGCAGAATGGCTAACTATCTTTAAAGAACAGTTAATACAAACACCACTGATACAATGGTTTGGAGTCCTTTTCGGAATAGCGGAGGTGTTACTGGCACGGTACAACAAAGTAGCTCTGTATCCCTGCGGCATTATCAGTATTCTCATTACGATGTTTGTTTTGTACGAAGCGGGCCTATATGCGGAAATTTTATTAAATGCCTACTACCTCGTAATGAGCATATATGGATGGTATTACTGGCTTAGAAAAGGAAGTAGTGAAAAGGTGCCCATTACGACCTGCTCAACAAGTGATTGGCTGGTCGTTGCTGGTTTTCTTTTGCTGGGAACGCCTTTTCTATATAAGATTCTCATCCATTTCACGGATTCTACCGTCCCACTGTGGGATACTTGGGTAAGTGTAACGGCTTGGGCCGGGATGTGGTTATTGGCAAAAAGAAAAATTGAAAATTGGTTGCTACTGAATATAAGCAACGCTTTTGCGATCCCGCTTTATATTCATAAAGATCTTTTGCTTTATGCGATATTAACGTTGATACTTTTCATTGTCGCCATTTTTGGTTATTTCGCATGGAAAAAGAAGATTTACCGACAGCTTAATGTATAAATGATAAATCAATGAAACTTCTTCAAGAATTAAAAAAAATAGCTGCAGAATTGCGTCAAGAAAGCTTAGAAGCCGAATTACAAGGTAGCTTAACAACTAAACAATTAGCAGTTATATACGAAAACAAGCTTTTTAATCTCTTTGTACCCAAAGCTTACGGCGGGCTAGACCTCTCCCTAACAGAAGCCCTTCAAATAGAACGGTTGTTGGCCGAAATAGATGGAAGCCTAGGCTGGACGGTGACGCTCTGCAGCGGAGCCAACATGTTTGTCGGCTTTTTAAATCAGGACATCGCACACCCCTTATTCAGCAACAAAAAAGTGTGTTTCGGTGGCAGCGGACGAGTAGGTGGCCATGCTGAAATAATGGAAGAGGGTTATTTAGTATCCGGTAAATGGCAATATGCCACCGGGGCTGCACATAATACTGTTTTCACGGCAAATTGTGAAATTTACCAAAATGGAGAACCGTTACTGGATGCGGCAAAGAAGCCGGTAGTAAAATCCTTTTTCTTTTTACAGGATGAAGTCACCATTTTGCACGACTGGAATGCCATGGGCTTGAAAGCAACAGCGAGTCATAGTTTTGAGGTAAATAATCTAAAAGTAGAAAAGAGGAGGGCTTTCAAAATAGACCCCCAAGGTGCAATATTAAAGGCTCCGATTTATCGTTATCCGTTTCAACAGTTCGCAGAAGCTACATTATGCGTTAACACCCTCGGTATGACCTGTAGGTTTCTCGATTTATGCCACGAAATCTTTGATGAAAAGTACAGTGACGTACGGGATAATTACCATGGGAAAATGAAGTTACCCGATCAATATTTGTCAAATGCCAAACTGGAAATGAATAACTTACAACGCGAACTTTATGAATTAGTTGAAAAATCCTGGATGCAATTGAATACAACGAATGCTATCGACTTAGCTCTACTCGAACAAATCAGTAAACATACTCGTTTGTTGGTTAAGACCGCGCAGCAATGGGTAGCCAAACTATATCCCTATTGTGGTATGAAAGCAGCTAGACCCACCGAAGAAATTAATCGTATGTGGAGAGACTTGTTCACTGCCAGTCAACACAGTCTGTTTACATCGCCTATCATCGATGAAATTGACTAGTAATAAATTGGTCGACAGCAATATATAGCAAGGTAAACATCGCATAAAATAAAAAAAGTTGTACATTTTCCGTAGAATCGGATCCTATACAACTTTTGGTGCCGCCAACTTAAGTTAGCTACCATTCTATTTCTTTATTCTTCTATGGTTGTGGCGTCAGGTGCATTTTTCTTAACGGAACTGATACCATTATCACGACCGGAACTCGTTTCATACATCTCGCTGGTACCAATAATCTGTCCGTTTTTTGCCTTCAAGTTGAAAAAGAATTTTCCATTGCTAGATTCTTTGCTATCGTACCGCTCATCTAACTTTGCGTTTTCTTTCACGGACGATATACCATTATTACAAGCTGATTTGGTTGTATACTGTTCGCTTGATAAAATCACCTGACCATTATCTGCTTTTAAATTAAAATAAAATTGGCCGTTTTTAGCTGTTTTAATAACAAATTTTCCCATAACAATAAGTTTAATACCTAAACAAACATAATAATTAAGTTATTTAATAACAATGGTTTTATCCATTTTATTTCTTTTAAAGTAACAAATGATCGTATGGCATGTACGGATTGGTTTATCCGATCTATTTTCTTTTTAACACAAGGGCTAGCCCCGCTATCACCAACATTACACCTAGGCCGGTATATGCATCAATTGGTTCGTTGGCAAGCAACCAGGCAATAAAAAAACCGGATATTGGGCACAAAAAGAGCCAAAAAGAGGCTTTAACGGCATCTTGCCTAATCAAGTAAAGCCAAATTTGAACAGCACCAATCGAAACAACAAATGCTAACCAGCTCACCGCGCTCCAAAATGTTATATTATAAGTATTTAGGGACCGATCGTAATAGAAGAGCATGAAGGGTACAAGCAGTAAACCGCCTAATATCGTTTGCCAACCATTTATAGTAAGTATATTTAGTTTCTGCCAGTTCTTCTTAGCGAAGTAAATAGACCCCAACGAGTAAGATAACATGCTCAGTAGAAGCAAAAACAAACCGATAGGGGACGCATAGCTCTTCATTAATAAAGGATAGGCGGCAACAACAATACCGATGAGGCACAAGCTTAAGCTGAACAATATTTTGGCGGTGATTCGTTGTTTATAAACCAACGCGGAAATCACACTCACAAAAACTGGACTTGTTGCGGGAAAAAGTGATCCAAGACCTGCGGACACGTGCTGCATAGCAAGGACATACAATCCCAAATAAACGCCAATATTGAGAATACCGTAGGCAAACAGCTGTTTCCATTCATTCCCATGAGGTAAACGATGTTTCAGCATAATATGAGAAATAAAAATCATAATGCCGCCGGCCAGACAAAATCGAGTAATCGCTAGAACAAAAGGTTGTGAAACCTGTAATCCCCATTTCGTAGCTATGGACGCAGACGACCATAAAACTGCGAATACTAGGCCCGCCAGTATATATTGTAATTGCTTTATATACATGTGTTTGTCATCGCTTAGTTCGGTATCCCGCTCGAACAATACGGAAAAGGATCCTATTCATTTTCAATAATTTTTAATAGCTTTGTTCGTAGTTGATCAATAGCGATGGCAATATTAAAGAAAATAAGTGTTATCTATTTCTTTATTTGGATGATAATTCCACAAGATGCTTTGCTATTTGTGACCTCGTTTCCTGCACACTACGCTCATCATTTAGAAGATCATGGAAAAATATCACTTTTAGAATTTCTGAAAGAGCACAGTCAGGGAGTTGAAAAGCATGATGCTTCAGATAATGAAGAAGACACAAATTTCCCCTGTGATCATCACCATAATGAAAGTTGCAGTTATTCCCTACATAACTTTAAAATTCTTCCGGCAACGAATGATTGGTTACCGTATATACCCTTACAAACTTGTCCGGCAATCCCTTTAACAGTTTACTTCTCAAATGAACAGGTATCAAGTATCTGGCAGCCTCCAAAAAGCACATTAGTCTTTAAGGATGTTGTGTAATACTTAGAAACTATGTGTTTAGTGATGGTAATTCTTCAATAATTACCTTTTTTGCTATTGACGCATAACAGATTACACCTTCCATAAAAATGTCATTCACGGGAAAGTCTTATAATCCGCCCGTGAACAATCGTTAGTCATATTGGAATAATTTGTATAGATACCGTTACGGTATGCTATACATTACGTGTAACTTATGTTGAATAAAATCATTTTTTTTAGTATAAAAAACAAGCTGATTGTAGGTATATTTACCTTTGTACTCATTGTTTGGGGGGTATGGTCTGCAACTAAACTTCCTATTGATGCGTTACCTGACATTACCAATAATCAGGTGCAAATAATTACCAGTGCTCCCAGTCTGGCAGCTCAGGAAATCGAACGATTAGTTACTTTTCCAATTGAGCTATCCGTTGCCACCATTCCGCAGATGATCGAAATAAGAAGTATTAGTCGTTTCGGTCTTTCAGTGATTACGGTAGTATTCAAAGAGAAAGTAGATATTTATTGGGCAAGGCAACAGATTGCCGAGCGTATAAAAGAAGCTCAAAGCCAAATTCCACCAGGTATCGGCGAACCGAAATTGGGACCTATCAGTACCGGTTTAGGGGAAATTTACCAATATATCATCCATCCCCGACCAGGTGCTGAAAAACGATATTCACCTACTGATCTTCGAACAATGCAAGATTGGATAGTAGCGCGGCAACTGTATGGAACTCCCGGTGTAGCCGAGGTTAATAGCTTCGGCGGAATATTAAAGCAGTACGAAGTTGCAGTTCGTCCGGATAGATTGCAGGCTTATAACATTACAATTGCCGAAGTATTCACCGCCTTACAAAACAATAATGAGAATACAGGCGGGGCATATATCGATAAAAAGCCCAATGCTTATTATATCCGTTCACTCGGCTTGGCGCGGAGTTTAACCGATATTGGAAACATTGTGATCAAAAAAGATAGTAAGGGTGTTCCAATTTTAATTAAAGATGTCTCCAGTCCACAATTTGGCGGAGCCATACGATATGGCGCTTTAACCTATAATGGAGAAAGGGAGGCAGTGGGAGGTGTGGTTATGATGTTAAAGGGCTCTAATAGTGCAGAGGTCGTAAAGCTAGTTAAGGAAAAGATGCGGACGATACAAAAGTCGCTTCCCAAAGATATTGTAATCGAACCTTATCTAGACCGAACAAATCTAGTGAATCGCGCCATTGATACCGTCAAAAGTAACCTAATAGAAGGTGCCTTGATCGTTATTTTGGTTCTTGTCCTGTTTCTGGGTAACCTTCGTGCCGGCCTTATCGTTGCATCTGCTATTCCACTTTCCATGCTTTTTGCATTCTCAATGATGAACATCTTCGGTGTCAGTGCCAATCTGATGAGTTTAGGTGCGATCGATTTTGGCTTGATCGTAGACGGAGCAGTTATTATCGTAGAAGCGACAATGCATCACTTTGGCCTACGAAAATCTGCCTTCAGATTAAACCAAGAAGAAATGGACGATCATGTATTTGATTCAGCTGTAAAAATCCGATCGAGTGCTGCTTTTGGCGAAATCATTATTTTAATGGTATACATCCCTATTCTAGCATTAACGGGTATTGAGGGGAAAATGTTCAAACCAATGGCGCAGACTGTTAGTTTTGCGATCATTGGTGCTCTCATACTTTCCATGACCTATGTCCCGATGATGTGCGCGCTTTTTCTTTCTAAAAAACCGATACAAAAAAAGACTTTTTCCGATCGTTTAATGTATAAATTACAACGGTTTTATACTCCTTTATTAAAAAAAGCATTAAGAGCACCCTATTGGATTCTATCATTTACCTTGTTGCTTTTTGGAGGAAGTGCATACCTATTCTCAAGAATGGGAGCAGAATTCATTCCGCAACTAAAAGAAGGTGACTTTGCTTTTCAGTGTGTACTTCCACAAGGTGCGTCACTTTCACAGAGTATCGGAACGTCGATGAAGGCCGCTAAAATTCTCAAAACTTTCGATGAAGTAAAAATGGTGGTTGGAAAAACGGGTTCTGCTGAAGTCCCAACCGATCCAATGCCACCTGAAGCAACCGATCTCATGGTTATTCTAAAGAATCAATCAGAATGGAAAAGCGACCGCAGTTATGAGCAGCTTGCGACCGATATGGAGAAGGCGTTAAATTTACTACCAGGCGTCTATATCGAAGCCAATCAGCCCATACAAATGCGCTTTAACGAGTTAATGACGGGTATTCGGCAAGATGTGGCAATCAAAATTTTTGGCGAGAACTTAGATTCGCTTGCGACTTATGCTGATAAGGTGACAACTTCAATCGCCACCGTTCGCGGAGCTTCCGGTGTATTACCCGAGCCCATCAGTGGATTACCGCAAATTACAGTAACCTATAATTATGACCAACTTGCAAACTACGGTACAACCATCAAAGCACTAAACACAGCACTAAATACGGCCTTCGCCGGTGCAATTGCCGGTGTAATTTATGAAAATGAAAGGCGGTTTGATTTAGTTTTACGCTTAGATAGTACTGTTAAAAACAATATTGACGATGTTCGTAATTTGCTCGTGCCGATTTCAAATGGTGAACAAGTTGCACTTTCTCAGCTGGCAAATATCGAGTTTAAAGATGGCCCCGCGCAAATTAGTCGCGACGATGCAAAAAGACGTATAGTAGTCGGTTTCAATATTGTAGGTCGTGACGTCCAAAGTGTTGTTGACGACATCAAAAATAAAATTGATGAAGAAGTAAAATTACCGGATGGTTACTTTTATACCTTTGGAGGTCAGTTTGAGAATCTGCAAGAAGCAAAATCGAGACTACTCATCGCAGTACCCCTAGCTTTGTTGCTAATTTTCGTTTTACTGTTTTTTACATTCGGCTCGACGAAAGAATCCGTATTAATATTTACCGCCATCCCGATGTCGGCTATCGGTGGAATAATCGCTCTAAAGCTTCGTGATATGCCATTTAGCATTTCAGCCGGCGTCGGCTTTATTGCTTTGTTCGGCGTAGCCGTATTGAATGGTATCGTATTGATTAGTACATTCAATCAGTTGAAAAAAGCAGGACAGGGAAACATCCTACGCCGTATTCTTGAAGGATCACTCTCCAGGCTGAGACCTGTTTTGATGACAGCAACAGCGGCGTCCCTCGGGTTTCTACCTATGGCTATATCCACCGGTTCCGGGGCTGAAGTTCAGAAGCCATTGGCCACCGTTGTCATAGGAGGTTTAGTAACTGCGACACTCCTTACCTTATTTGTTTTGCCGATACTTTATTTTCTTTTCTACTCTTTCAAACTTAGGAGTCCTAAACGCTTGATCCGAATGATTTCCTTAGCGCTAGTACTGCTTACCGGACCTTCCCTTATCGTTTCCGCTCAAAATCAACAAGACATGATCCAAGGCAGAATTAGCTTAGACGAAGCCATAAACATGGCCTTGAAAAACAATCCTGGACTTAAAGAAGCTGATGTAAATCAGCTTAGACAGAAAGCTTTGGAAAAAAGCGCTTTTGATCCGGCCAACATAGATATTTCGGCAGCGCAATCTCCTTTAGAAGGCGCCAGTCCGGACAACAACATAGGTATTGGTCAAACATTCAGCTTCCCAACGGTATACGGTGCTAAAAGACAGCTGTTAGAAGAACAAACCACATTAGCGGCAACAAGTCTAACAGTAAGTAAGAACGACCTTATACGTGAAGTGCGTATCGCTTTTGCTAATCTCGTTTATGCCAATCAATCACTCAAGCTCCGGACAAAACAGGATAGCATCTTGAATGAATTTCTCAAAATCGCCGAACTGCGTTATAATACAGGAGAAACTTCAAAGACCGAGTTACTGATTGCATCCAATCGTTATCGACAGCTTCAATTACAACAGCAACAGGCAGGCGCTGCTAAAATAGCTGCTTTGCAGGAGTTGATGCGTTTGCTTAATGTATCCGAACCATACGATATAAAAGAGCAAGAAGATTATAAATTAAGTATTTTATCAACAACAGATAGTGTCGCACTTAAAAACAACCCGCTGCTATCTTTTGCTAATCAACAAATCCGCGTAGCGGAAGAATCGGTCAAGGTACAGAAATCGGCTTTTTTACCGGATATCACTGTTGGCTATCAACAGCAACTCATTCTTCAGGGATGGAATCCAGAAGGAATAAACAAATCATACGGACAAAGAACTAAAATAGCTGGTGTTTCTCTAGGGGTCGCAGTACCTCTATTTAATTTAGCCGCACAAAAAGCGAAAGTAAAAGCTTCTCTACTGGCAACCAAAGCTGCTGAATACGCATATGAGCAGACCTTCAGTAATTTAAAAACGACTTTTATGCAACAATTAAGTTATTACCGACCGTTACAGGCTGCCCTTATATTTTATGAAGATAGTGGACTGCAAGAAGCGGACGAATTGATCGCCTCTTCGAGATTAGGATATAGAAAAGGTGAGATTGACTACGTAGCTTATACACAAAGTATAGAACAAGCTTTTAATACCCACCTCCAATACCTTGAAACACTTAATCGGTATAATCAGGTGGTAGCCACTATAAATTATCTAACAGGGAAATAACCATACCAGCATAGCTCAAAAAAACAAAAAATGAAAAGAATAAAATTATGGGGATGCGTTTGTGCCGTCCTGTTGAATCTATCCTGTCAGTCAAATCGCTCAAATAAAGCATCAACCAATTCTTTCCGCACCGAAACGGCAGAAAACACCTCAAAAGAGGCTAAAACGTTCGGCCTGCTCAGTATTCGCGAAGATCAACTCAAGGCCATCGATGCTACCTTAGGTTATATTGAAAAAAAGGATCTAAAAAACGGCTTGCAAGCTGTGGGTTTTGTTCGGGTACACAATCAAGATAAAGCCTCCATATCGTCGTTATATGGAGGAAAAATACAATCCTTATATATTTCTCCCGGCTCTGTTGTAAAGAAAGGACAACTAATCGCTACGCTGCTTAATCCGGAAATTATCGTATTGCAAGAGGAGTATCTGACATTAAAAAACAGCATCGAGCTTACAAAGATCGAATTAAATAGACAAGAGGAACTCATGAGAGGAAATGCCGGTGCATTAAAGAATTACCAAAACATAAAAGCGCAGCTTGCCCAACAACAAATCCGACTCGCATCTATCCGGAAACAGCTAAGTTTGGCCGGCATAGATGCCCCGAAACTAAGCGTAGAAAACATAAGAGAAAGCCTATCGGTAACAGCTCCAATGGCCGGCACTGTTGCCAGTGTTGAAATGGGGCTTGGTGCCAGTGCTGATGCAGGGATGATTATTGCACGCATTGTTAATAATGAGGAAGTAGATCTCGATCTGTATGTTTATGAGAAAGATTTGGAGAAAGTAAAAATAGGGCAGGAAATCACATTCAGCCTTTCAAATAATCCCAACAAAGAGGGCAAAGCAATTGTCGATAAAGTAGGAAGTTCTTTCGAAGGAGAAAATAAAGCGGTTGCGGTGCATGCACGAATAGTAGGCAATCGGGATGGGTTCATAGACGGAATGGGTGTAAATGCGATACTAAGCATCGGAAATACCACGGTTAACGCGATTGCTAATGACGGAATTGCTCAGAAAGAGGGTAACAGTTATATATTTTACGTTAACGAAGAAAAGATCAACACAGACAAAGAAAAAGAATATCTCTTCAAACGTATTCGAATAAAAAAGGGTGCAAGCTCGCTCGGCTACACCGAAATTATCCCAATCGATGTATTACCTGACAGTGTTAAAGTCGCCACATCCGGCGCGGTATTCATTCAAGCCAAAATGGACGGCGGCAATCAGCATGGTCATTAACAATGATTATGAACAAGGGCATCTAATTTTTTTATTTATTAATTTTATTATTATGAAAGAACAGCATAAAGAGCAGCACAATACCGGTTTTTTTTCCAATATGGAGCTCGTATTTGCGCTGCTTTCGGGGCTCGCTTTGGGCATCGGCTATTTACTATCAATAAACAACGAAACATTCATGGCATTGGCAGCCTCTATTTTGGCCTATTTTTTCGGCGGGTTTTTCACATTAAAAGAAGCAATCAAAACCATAGCGAAAGGAGCTTTCGAGATTGATTTTCTCATGTTTGCCGCAGCAGTTGGAGCAGCTATATTAGGAAAATGGTCAGAAGGCGGCCTGTTACTTTTTCTATTCAGTCTTGGTCATGCTTTAGAACACTATGCACTCGGTAAAGCACGTAAATCGATACAAGCATTGACGGATTTAGCCCCGCCGACCGCCCTGTTACTGCAAGCAGGCAAGGAAGTGGAGATCAAAATAGAAGAATTGCAATTAGGGGATACTATACGTATAAAACCGAATAGCAAAGTTCCGGCAGACGGGGTTGTCGTAAGAGGTGAGGGGACTGTTAACCAGGCACCAATTACAGGTGAAAGTATTCCGGTAGATAAAATGGCCATTGATGCCCCTACGAGAGATTATTCCAAAGTTAAGAAGATAGATCAAAAAAACCGGGTGTTTGCGGGCACTATCAACGGAAACCGAGTGCTAGAGGTCCAGGTAATAAAAGAGGCGAAAGATTCGACCATTGCACGATTAATACATATGGTTAATGAAGTAGAAGAACAAAAGTCGCCTACCCAATTATTGACCAATAAATTTCAGCGATATTTTGTTCCGGCCGTTCTTTTATTAGTGATCCTACTATGTTTCGCGTTTTTAATTGTTGATGAAACATTCAACGAAAGTTTTTATCGGGCCATATCAGTTTTGGTAGCGGCGAGCCCATGCGCCTTAGCTATTTCTACACCGAGTGCTGTATTAAGTGGTGTAGCTCGTGCAGCTAAAGGAGGAGTTTTGATCAAAGGAGGTAGGCCACTTGAAGATTTGGGTATATTAGATGCCGTAGCTTTCGATAAAACAGGGACTTTGACAGAAGGCAAGCCAAAGTTAGCTGAACTAATCATATTCGACGGAGTTGATAAGCAAGAATTTTATTCCACAGTTCTAGCTGTCGAACAGCAAAGCGATCACCCTTTAGCTCAGGCAATCGTTAACGGCATTAATGAAATCGTTGAACCTAATAGGATAAGTGAGGCTATCGATATAGAAAGTGTTACGGGTAAAGGCGTGAAAGGTACGATCGACAACAGCTTAGTTTTGATAGGGAATAAGGCTCTTTTCTCAAGTGACGATGGGAATCTTCCACAAGATTATAAAGAACAAGTGGAGACATTAGAAGCAGAAGGAAAAACGGTGATGTTAGTTAAAAAAGGAAAAGATTTTCTCGGAATTATTTCTGTAATGGACAAACCCCGAGTAGGCGCAAAAGAAACACTCGCAGCGCTCCGAAAGCTTGGCATTCGACGAATGATCATGTTAACGGGCGATAATCAACAGGTTGCAAATTCTATTGCAAAGGAGATCGGATTAACAGACGCGTTCGGTGATTTAATGCCTGAAGATAAGGTAAGAGCCGTTAAACAACTCACAGACGAAGAAGGCAAGGTAGCCATGGTGGGCGACGGGGTGAACGATGCCCCCGCCATGGTAAAAAGTACGGTTGGAATCGCAATGGGAGCGGCGGGTTCGGACGTTGCACTGGAGACAGCAGATATAGCCTTGATGGCGGACAAGTTAGAAAACCTGCCTTTTGCGATCGGCCTAAGCCGTAAGTCGAAAGCAATTATTCGTCAGAATTTGTGGATAAGCTTAGGAGTAGTCGTGCTTCTCATTCCGCTAACTATGTTCGAGCTTGCCTCTATTGGCCTGGCTATTATCGCTCATGAAGGCTCTACCTTGGTGGTCGTTCTTAATGCGTTGAGATTATTGGCTTATAAAAATTAAAACAGGGGGAACGTCTATAAGTTGCATTTTCGTCGCGCATTGAATGGAATGATTTGAAACGCTAGAATCGGGATGATAGTGAAGCAATACGCCTAGACGTTCCTCTTATCCAAACCAACCGTAATAAAACAAGCCAACCACGACAGCAATACCAAAGCTTAGTAATGTACCTATTAACACATATTCAGTCAGTCTTCTGTCATCACCTTGCTTCAAGTCGCCAAATCTGAAAATTGATTTAGCGGCCAATAAAAAACCAACCGCGTCGAACTTTCCTACGATAATGAAGACAAAAATCAATAATCGCTCCAAATAACCAATCCACTTCCCCGCATTCTGCAATGAACTGTCAACCCTTCCGTCCTCTTGAGGTGTCCATTTAGAAATAGCCGTTTTAATAAGTATTGAACATGGTTTTGTGAGAAATAGCAGGGAAAGGTATAGGACCAGTTTTTCCGCATCGAACAGCTTGTCCAAAGAGCGTATCTCCACACTTTCAGCCATTATAACGGCCGCAGCAATAATTGAAACATGAAAGATCTGGTCAACAATTAGCGCCTCCACCTGCCATTTCTTTTGTTGAAAATATAGTTTCGCCAAATCGATTAAATAATGTGTCAATCCAATGAAAACAGCATAAGGCCAAAATTGGATATCCCAAGCCATCAACCATGCCAAACCGATATGAAGCAAACAATGGTAGTAGAGGTAAGGGGATTTTACTTTCTTATGTTCTTTTGACTTTACGCCTTTATCACTTTGTATAAAGAAGTCGCCTATCAAGTGGGCCAATAACAACCTTAAAAACAGCTCCATTATAAGTTATTAAATTGATTTCAGTCTTTTTTCAAACAATTCAATGAGATCCCTAATTTCCGCAAGATAGGCACGATTAAACCGTTCACTTACCGACGACTGGCTTATTCCCAAAATTTCACCCAATTCCTTTTGTGATAAGGTCGGATGATCAAAAACCGTTTGTACCAACATAGCCGAATTTGGTGTCCAATTGTCGATGAAGGTAAGGGCAAGCCTGAAAAACAAATTGAAATCTTCATTAAAAGTATTGTTCCCGGTTCGAATGGCCAAAGTTTGTTTATTTTTTTTAAGTAATTCAAATTGTTCGCCCGAGAAAAGGTAGGCGTCACCATATGATTCGGTGACACGCTCTCCTGTAAAGCTTTTCGCTCCAACACCTATTGATATTCGAGCGTCTAAGTCCTTTACGGTCTTTAAGCTCGCTTTTAAGTACAAAGCGCTATGCAAGGCATTTACTGGATTTGATAGTTCCAGCTGAAAACTATCGCCTCTAAAGATTTCCCAGTCTGTATCACTTTCAGTCACCTTGGAAAGACTTTCCTTTAACAGATCATTCCATTCTCTCGCAGATTTCGCCTTTCTTGAATTGATTATATCTCCTGTTAGTACCGCTATCATGAGCAGCAATATCGGACAAAAATCCGATATTAAAAAATATCGGCTAAATAATCTATAAAAATCGTTAAAACCTATATTTTTACATGATAAAACTATATAAAATGAAGACTTTCAAAATCTTATTTTTATTTTCTGCAGCACTTATAGTATGCGCCTGTAATAAAATATCGTTAACAAAGGAAGAGGCGTACAAGCTCATTGAGCAGCATAGAAAATATCCGCAGATTCAGAGCTATCAAATTTATACGAAAGATGCCGAAGACGGACGTCGAGTGTTAGATACCGGTTTGGAAAAAGATGGATTAGTACAGGTAGAACGCAATCATAAAACAGGAGAGAATCAAAAGGCTATTATTCGTTTTACTGACAAAGCAAGTGAGCTCTTATTGCCTCCCGATAAAGGGCAGTTAAGCTCTGTCCAGAAGGTAAAAATCGCAGAGGAGGTACTTGATTCGGTTGTGTCGGTACAAGTCAGCGAACAACAAAAAACCGCCCTTGTTACCTTTACAACCAAGTATATAAATGTTAATCCCTTTTCAAAGTTAGATAAGAAAGACTATAGCCAAATAAAAAAGCATGAAGCTAAACTGAGCCTAACCAAGGATGGTTGGACTGTGCAATGATTACCGGATTAGCTACAATTATTAACTATTAAGATATTGTTAAACAAAAGATCAATAGAATTAAAAAAGAATGGCGACAAAGGGCATATCAGAAGACAATATTTTATAAATATGAAAAAAACAATAGAATTATGAAACAATTCTAGACTTTCTCAGTATATTTGCAATCCTATGTCTAGGCCATCCGGCCGCTTTTTTTAATAATAACAAAGGCCTCCAATCTCCCTGGAGGCCTTTTTACTTATAAAGAAATAAGAAAAAAACTATTTTATTAAATCTCTTATAACAGCTGAGGCAGCCACCGCTCCAAATGTTGCCGGTATGTAAGACATCGTGCCGTAAGCAGATTTTTTATAGTTACTTCCATCTGTATAGATCAGTGAGTTCTTATCAGGAAGCTCAGAAGAAAAAACGACTTTAACTCCTTTGTAAATTTTGTGTTTCTTAAGTTTTTTACGAATATGTTGCGCCAATGGACAATTGTAAGTCTGTGAAATATCAACCACTTCCAATTTGGTGGGATCTACTTTACCACCGGCTCCCATTGAACTGACAAAACGGATTCGTTTTGCATAGGCTTGCCTAATAAAAGAAAGTTTGGGTGTTATACTATCTATAGCATCTACCGCATAATCCGGATTCATATTAATTAGGGATTCAATGCGTTCAGGGCTCATAAAATCGTTGATGACATGCAATTTCAATTCGGGGTTAATGGCGTACAAGCGTTCAGCCATTAATGTCGCTTTTGATTGCCCATGCGTTGTTGCTAATGCGGGCAGTTGTCTATTTCTATTGCTCGGATCCACCACATCGCCGTCGATTATGGTCATTTCTCCTACACCTCCTCTACATAAAAATTCGGCTGCAAACGAACCGACACCACCTAAGCCCAGTACCATTACATGGCTATTAATTAATTTATTCAAATTTTCCTTACCTATCAGAACTTCTGTTCTTGACAACCAAGCTGTTTCTTGCATGTATTTTATATATTAAATTTTGTCTTTTTAACACGGGCATAGTTCTCGTGAAGTTGTACGGCCAATGCCTCTACCGGCATACCTAGCACTACCGATGCTTTGTTGTAAACCGTTTCTATTTCTAATTCGGCATCATCTGTTTCCAGAAAGAGTTGAGTGAGCGGACATGCTTTTAGCGATTCAAGATGTTGATCTCTAATTAGAGAACGGCCAAATGACAAATAATATCCTTTCTCTATCAAAGTACGAGCAACAGTTATGCCCCTGTTAAAACCATGAAAAATGACAGGCACTTTGCTGTTAACTTTTTGCAGGCACTGAACAACTTCGCCAAAAGCCTTTACGCAATGAATTAGTAGGGGTTTATCAATCCGATTCGCAAGCTTTATTTGTTCAAAGAAAGCCTTTTCCTGAAGAAGCCATTCGGTCTCACACCGTTTATCCAAACCACATTCACCGATTGCGAAAACCGTTTCATGTGCAGCATAGTTTGCTAGCTCATCCAGTTGACCTTTAAAGGAGGTATCTGTCACAAACCAAGGATGGATACCAATCGAACACGGATTGAAATCAAGGCATCGGTTGTAGTTATCTCCAAGGTTAATAACACTTACAACCCCTTCTGTTTGTTTATTATGGGTATGAATGTTTATAAACTTTCGCAAAAGATCTACCTAAACAAAATGATTTTTATTTTTACAGCGCTTTTTCCTCACGATCAGTTAGCTCAGTGGAAGACGCTAATGCATCTCCTGCAACTACGTTGAGCGAAGCGAGAACCTCTTGCTCTCTTGCTACGACAGCCTTGAAAGCCGATAGAAATTTAGAGGGAAGGGGCGTGGTTTCTCTAAAGTTTTGCTTTAGTGCATCCACTTGTTTTCCATTCTTCCAAAAACGGTAGCAGACATGTGGACCGGTAGCCAATCCCGTGCTTCCCACGTAGCCGATAACTTGACCTTGTTGAACACGTTGACCGGAACGAACCGCCCGTTTGCTCATGTGTAAATACTGCGTAGTGTAAGTTCCATTATGTTTTATTTTCACATAATTACCATTGAATTTAGAGAAGGCCGACTCGGTAACCACGCCATTACCGGTAGCAATGATGGGTGTGCCTCTCGGAGCAGCATAATCGGTTCCCAAATGCGCCTTCCAAATTTTCTGTACAGGGTGCAACCGCCGCTTTGTATACCGCGAGGTTATCCGGCTAAATTTCAGGGGTGCTTTCAAAAAAGCCCTTCTTACGCTATTACCTTCTTCATCATAATACTCTCCTTTAGTTGTACTGTCTGTCTGAAAATAAAATGCCGACAATTCCTTGCCTTTATGTGAAAACACCGCAGACACAATATGACCTGCATCTACAGGCCGATCATCTACATATCGCCTTTCATATTGGATTTTAAACCAATCATTCTCACCAATCGCATAAAAATCGATCGCCCATCCATAAATCTCCGCTAACTTGATAGCTAGTTGTGGATCTGCACCGTTCCGCTGCAGCGCTTCATAAAGCGAATGATTGATATCACTCGACACGGTTTCCAACCTGACAGCAACATCCTTCTTACCAGCATACACATTTAACGTATCCCGGAGATCATATACAATATAATCTATCGGATTCGGTTGATAAATAAAGTAGGCTGCTTTTTGTGGGTTACTTTTATACGTAAAGATCGTATATGGATTTCCGGCTGAAATTTTACGTACATTGAATATAGCTCTTGATTTATCAGCAAGTTTGCTGATCGTAACAGGATCAACCTGATAAGCCGACAGAATATTGGACATGAATTGATTTCTCTCAACCTTATTATTGTGAACATCGAAGGAATCGACAGCTAGATTGAATTGCTTTGGAAGTGGAACCGGAATCTTCTCTTGGGCATTTACTGCTTTGGTGGGTGATTCTTCTGATGGTCTATTTATTTCGAATCCAGAAAAGAATACAATACCTGATCCTAAAACAAGTATTAAAACTACCAGGATCTTAATGGTATACTTATTGAATTTCATATAGTCGGGTTTGGGCGATTTACTGTTATGTATCAAATTTGTGTACTAAAATCTAAATAATGTATTAGAATAACAAAAAAAGAACAATTTTATTGTGTAATACGCCGAAATATTATGGATAGACTGATCTACTCTTCTTCAGATACGGAAAAGTGGTATACATATTGGTAACTATTACGTGATTAAAACCATCTGGGGAAAATTTAAAATGCACTATTTCATTAACCATTAACCCATATCACCATGGAGATTACAACTACTACTATACATCAACTTAAATGGGATTTTCCGGATACCAACGAATTCCATGCTGTTATTAGCAATGGAAAAATTACGACACTTCACTTTCAAGACATTGGAGATCTCAACGATAGTGTTCTCTGTTCTACGAATGAAAAATATTTAAGAAACATTTGCAAAGCACTGAAAGAGCTTTTTCAATATTTAGATTCCGTACGAGCCGTAGGAAATGTAGAAACCAAAGAAGAGGAGAAACAAGAAGGTACTCATTTGAACCCCATTAAACCTCAAATAAAATCATTTGCATTAGAAAAAGACCGGGCAGACGATCGTGATTATGAAGGAAAACATTTAGTTAAACAATAATATATTTAGCAATTCGTTTTTACTATTAACACGGGGAGAAGTAAAAGACTTTTCGCCCGTTAGCGAACCATCTCGAGGATAAAGAAAAACGTGAGTTTTGCAAGGGTTTTGTAAAACTCACGGATGCTCTATGTAAAAAATCTTAGTTTTATAATTGATTAGTTGAACAAATGTAACGTTTAAAACGTAAAACCAAAAAAATATTTGAAAATTAAGTAAGTAAACACTCACCTTTCGGTAAAACAATTGTTTCACTCCAAGCCATACTTCATCTTTATCAGTCTCGCAATTTCATCTATGTTCTCCATATCCCCGGTAGCTTCTTTTTTCCACAGTGTATCAATCAACAATAAAAGAAATTGCGTTTCAAGTGCGGGATTCTCCATTCCCAACTCGGTAAACGCTTTATTAACAACCGTATCAACAGGTTTCATAAATAATATATGCTGTTGCTTCGAAAATTCATGATGAGAAAGCCTTTCTTGCAATTTCCAGAAAAGTGGCTCTTCACTTACTAATTTTTTGGGAAGGTCAATCATATAACGCAAAAAAGATTTGGGATCATGATAGGTTAACATTCCCTTATTCTGGACTAGTACCCTGCGATAACCCGATTTAATAAGGTGAAATAACAATTTATCTTTATTCTCAAAATGTTTAAATATAAGGGCCTCTGAAACATTGGCTTCTTTGGCAATCAATTTAGTCGATGTGTCTGCATAGCCTTTAACTGAAAACAGCAGAAGTGCAGCTTCCATTATTTTTTCTCTTCTATTGGCTCCCTGTTTCTTCATAGAGCAATTCTAATGCTTGCATGTTCAGATTATTTGCAAAGATATTATTCTTTGCAAATATTTATCCGATCGCATCGATTTCAACAAGTGTTTAAAAAGGGAAGGTGATCTAAGTCATTAAAATATTGAAAAATTAGCGGTAACTTTAACGTAAAGTTGCTTTAGTTAACTTAAAAAATAAAGATTATGAAAATTTTAGTGCCAACTGATTTTTCCATTAATTCCCTTGCCGGTATTCATTTTGCCATACATTTGGCAAATCAAACGGACGCTGAAATTCATTTACAGTTTATATATGTGAATCATTTAGCCAAAGTATTCGCTGTCAAGGAAGATCCTGTTGTTCAAACTTCTCTCACCGAGGATAAGGAACAGTCAGCATATCAGGTAAAACTGGAGGAGTTCGTTTTAGGTATATATAACGAAATGGGAATCCAGCCAAAGCGCTTTTCTGTAGAAGTAATCAGAGGCGTTAGAGCAGACAGTGCCTTGTTAAATTACTGCGCAAAAACTTCGGGTATCGATTATATATGCATGAGCACGAAGGGAGCGGACAAGATAGACCGGCTTTTCGGAACAAATACCGGCAATTTGGTAACAAAATCTGATGTCCCCGTAATTGTTGTACCGCTAGACTATGCAATTCAACCTTTTACCAAGATCGTATATGCATCAGATCTGCAAGATTTTGATGCGGAGATTGAAAGGGTTGTTAATTTTTCTTCCGCACTTAAAACCCCTATTGAAGTACTACATTTTGTTCCGGATCTGGCTCTTATACCGGACAAGTATAATCAACAGGAAGTTGAAAAAAAATACAACTATGGCATTACGTTCCATTTTGAGAAAACGAATCCGGTTCATACGCTGTTAAAAAACCTAAGAGATCAGCTGGTGCGCATGAAACCTTCCATTTTAGTCTTATTTACAAAAAGACATAGGTCCTTCTTTCACAAGTTGTTTCTGTCCGACTTAGCAGAAGATTTAGCTTTTCATGCGGTTGTACCGATGCTTGTTATAAATAAAACGTAGCCTTGTATAGAGCTGGCAAATATTAAGGCACTGTAATTCAAATAATAACAAAGGATAAGCCTTCTGAATATTTTATTGTCATTTTTTTGCCTATTGCGATAAAAAGATGTTAATTTGGAAACCACTAAGCCCCGCTTATTGGTTCCAATAAAATTCAGCTTAAAAAATGGCATTTAGCTACAAGAGGATTATTGTCAAGATAGGGTCGAATGTGCTAACAAAAGAAAATGGGTTACCGGATTATTCCCGTATTCAGCATCTCGTCGAACAATTAGTCTATTTAAAGAAAAAGGGTATTGAATTGATCGTCGTGTCGTCCGGTGCTGTTGCATCAGGCAGAAGCTTACTTCCCTCGATAAAAGAAGCTAAACATACCGTTGCTATAAGACAGGTATTATCTTCCATCGGACAGGTAAAACTTATCAACACCTACTCGCAACTGTTTAACGAACACGAGATGCTATGCGCGCAAGTTTTGGTTACAAAGGAAGATTTTCGTGATCGGGTACATTACTTAAACATGAAAAACTGTTTCCATTCTCTATTACAGAATGATGTAATTCCCATCGTTAATGAAAACGATGTGATTTCGGTAACGGAGCTGATGTTTACGGATAATGATGAATTAGCAGGCCTAATCGCATCTATGTTAAACGCAAATGCGCTGATTATACTATCTAATATAGATGGGATATATAATGGTGACCCCAAACTTCCCGATACGCATATTATAGAAAAGGTTAAACAAAATGAATATAATTTTTCCGCTATTATCAAAGCCGAGAAGTCTACTTTTGGGAGAGGCGGCATGATTACAAAAGCCTCTATTGCGGGTAAAGTTGCAAAACTGGGAATTGCGGTACATATTGCAAACGGCAAACGCGACAATGTGTTAAAAGATCTATTATTTGAAGATTTGGTGCATACACATTTTCTACCGGAAAAACACAAATCCGAACGGAAGAAATGGATTGCACATGCGGAAGGCGCTGCATCGGGTACGGTTCAACTGAACACCGGCGCCAAAGAGGTACTGACTTCCGGTAAAGTTAGCAGCCTTTTGCCTATTGGCATAACTGCTGTATCCGGTGAATTCAAGAAAGGTGATGTTATCAAGATACTCGACGAACACCAGCAAACTATTGGCTGGGGAATTGCTCAATATGGTGCCGACAAAGCGCGTGAACGGATGGGTGTAAAAAATCAAAAACCACTTGTTCATTACGATTACCTGTACTCTGTTTATTAGTTTAATTTTTATCAGGTACCCATTTTAGCGGTAACCTACAAAGGCAAGACAAAATACTGTAAAAGATGAATTACTTGCAATACTTTCAGCATGCGAAAGACGCACAACAAGAAATGCTGCGTCTATCAAATGAAACGATCGACCTAATACTGACTGATCTTGCGAATGAGATTAGAAATAAGACTTCTTTTTTATTGGAAGAAAACCAGAAGGACCTTAATAGGATGCCGACTGATGATCCGAAATATGACCGATTACTGTTAAGTGAACACCGAATATCAGCAATCGCATCCGATATAGAGCATGTTGCTCATCTTAAAAATCCAATTGGGGGCATCCTTGAAAGTCGCACGCTTCCTAATAAGCTTCATATTGAAAAAGTAAGGGTTCCACTGGGTGTTATAAGTGTCATTTACGAAGCTCGTCCAAATGTAACGCTTGATGTATTCGCTCTCTGCTTTAAAACAGGCAATGTGACGCTATTAAAAGGGGGCAGCGACGCAGCATTTTCTAATACGGCTATTGTTAAAATCATACAAACTGTGCTTGAGAGGCACAATGTATCGTCAAAGGTCGTAACTTTATTGCCTGCCGAACGCGAAGCAACAGAGGCTTTACTACAAGCTGTGGGTTATGTAGACGTACTTATTCCTCGTGGTAGCCAGCAGTTAATAAACTATGTGCGTACCGCGAGTAAGATCCCCGTTATTGAGACAGGCGCAGGCATTGTCCACACTTATTTTGATGTATCTGCCGACGTGGAAAAAGGAAAAGCTATTATTCATAATGCAAAAACTCGCCGTGTCAGTGTTTGTAATTCGCTAGACTGCCTGCTTGTACATAAAGAACGATTAGCTGATTTAGCTTTACTGACAGAGCCTTTATCCCATAAAGAAGTTGAGCTCTTCGCCGACGAAGAAAGTTACAGACAGCTTGAAAGTCATTACCCTCAACATTTACTTCGTCAAGCGGAAGAAAGCCATTTCGGAACCGAATTCCTTTCGCTTAAACTGGCCATAAAAGTGGTAAAAGACATTGACGATGCACTTACACATATAGCGCAATACAGCTCTAAACATAGCGAAGCCATTATCGCTGAAAACCCTGAAACAATCGCTCGATTTTTACATACCGTGGATGCAGCCGCGGTATATGCAAATGTTTCTACCGCATTTACAGATGGTGCTCAGTTCGGTCTAGGTGCTGAAATAGGTATCAGCACCCAAAAGTTGCACGCGAGAGGCCCCATGGGCTTGGAGGAACTGACCTCTTACAAGTGGATAGTTAGGGGCGATGGGCAAATAAGAGAATAGCTTAAGATTAGCTATCAAAATACTGATTAGTCGTCGTAGCTATTCGCAATGTCGTGCATTTTATCTAAGTTTGTCCTGTTATTTGGTTTTCAATCTAGATTAGATTGAAATGAAAAAGGGAATTTGGTGCAAATCCAAAACTGTCCCGCAGCTGTAAGTTCATTAAACTATGTTTCATTGGCCACTGTACAGGATGTATGGGAAGGCGAAACAATTGAGAACAAGTCAGAATACCTGCCGAATAATAAAAAATCTAGGCTTTCGTGGATTGAAGCATCAGATTAAACTTTACCCTGTATTATACTTATAAACAAGGAGTTATTCTGCCGCTTCTTTTACTGCCTTAACGGATCAAGCTATGTTAAAACGAATCGTTATACGTAAAAGAACTCTTTTTTTCGGCCTTTGTACCGCATGCTTAACACAGGCCTGCTCAAAGAGCGATACCGAACCAACTGATACCGGGCCGATCAAATATGTAACAGAACTCTTTGACTACCAACCGGCACCCGGACAATTTATCAGTCAATCATTAGATAATGAAAACGGCGCGCGAAGCATTCTGAGAGGCAATCAAGGAATCGTTTCTTTGGGCGCTTTTGGGGGATACATTGTTCTGGGGTTCGACCACCCGGTGATTAACGTACCTGATAAAGCAGATATCGTCGTTTATGGTAATTCCATGGACAACTTTGCAGAACCGGGAGTTGTCTGGCTCATGAGAGACGAAAACGGTAATGGGATTCCGGATGATACTTGGTATGAAATCCAAGGAAGTGAATTTGGGAAACCCGGATACGTGCGTGATTATATGGTTACTTATTTTAAGCCTGCTACAGATACTTCCGATATTCTGTGGAAAGATAGCTCAGGAAATGAAGGAAAAATAAAAAGGAATAATACACATCGCCAACTCTATTTCCCGAGTTGGATTGATCAGGACTCCTATTCATTGCAGGGCTCTTTACTCCCTAGCACTAATATTGATCAAACAAACCCCGACTTTATTACGAGCGCGCCATTTGTTTATGGCTATGCAGACAATAGGTATAATGGAGATGAGATAGACATCGCCGATGCAATAGACGAAAAAGGGGTAAAGGTAAATCTTCCTTCTATTAATTTTATCAAGATACAAACCGGTATTTTGGCAGATCTTGGAAGGCTAGGAGAGCTATCCACTGAAATAACGGCTGTAGAAGATCTTAATATCCCTTGATAACACTTGAATAATTATTCACTATACCCTTCTTTTTGGCTTGTCCTTTTTACGCTTTTTCTTACGCGAAATGTAAGTGCGCAAACAAACAAAATGGACACCGTTTCCATTTATGGCACAAAAAACAACCTCACCATTCAATCGGCGGTTCCTGTCCAGATTTTAACTTCTAACGAACTGAAAGGATTAAATAGTTTATCGGTAGCAGATGCCACACGCTTCCTTTCCGGAGTCCAGCTAAAGGACTATGGAGGAGTGGGGGGACTAAAAACTATCAATGTCAGAAGCATGGGGTCCAGTCATACACAAGTACTCTTAGATGGTATTGCTGTAGGCAATATGCAAAACGGACAAGTTGACCTCGGAAAATATTCGCTTGAAAACATAGAACAAATTAGCCTTTACAATGGCGACCGCCAAGCTTTACTACAACCGGCCAAAAGTTTTGCCTCGGCTTCTTATATGTATTTACAAAGTAAAACACCTCAATTTAAAGAAGGCAAAGATTATAATCTAACCGCAGGTTTAAAGCATGGCTCTTTTGACCTAATCAATCCTTCTTTATTAGTTGAAAGAAAAATCAACGAAAATTTAAATGCTACTATCAGCACCGAATATATTCAGGCGAGCGGAAAATATAAATTCCGATTGCAAGACCCAAACTATGATACGGTGGCTTACCGAGAAAACGCCGATATCAAAGCTTTTAGAGCAGAATCAATCATCAATGGAAAATGGTTATCCGGTGATTGGCGTAGTCATGTATACATCTATTCATCTGATAGGGGACTTCCCGACGCAATTATTGCCAATCGATTGAAACCCACAAGTCCGGAGACAGGACAGCGTCAAAAAGATCGCAATATTTTTTTTCAAAGTTCCTATCGAAAAGAACTCAACCGGTATTCGTTTTTGGTAAATGCTAAATACGCAAATGATTATACGTATTATTTAAACCCGAATATCATTAAGATCGAAGGACCGCTGGAGAATAATTTCAGGCAACAGGAAATCTTTTTATCGTTCGCTAATCAATATAAAGTGACCCGACAATGGGGCCTGTCATTAAGTGCGGACTGGCAATGGAATAAATTAAACGCGAACTTAGACGATTTTGCCTATCCTACGCGATATACTACGCTCTTAGCATTAGCGTCGCAATATAAAGTAGATCGGGTTACCTTTCAATCGAGTTTGTTGGCAACCTTGGTACAAGATCATGCAAAACATGATGCGGGCGCAGGAGTTAAACGCAGGCTGAGCCCCACTTTTTCTATATCCTGGCAGCCCTTTACTTATCAAGATTTCCGAATAAGGGCATTTTATAAGAACATTTTCCGAATGCCTACCTTCAATGATCTATATTATACTGATATTGGAAACACTTCATTGAGGCCCGAAAATGCCAACCAATTCAATGTAGGTACAACTTATGGGAAGTCTTTAGCAAAGGCACTGAAATATTTCAGTATACAGGCAGATGTATACTATAACACGATTAACGACAAAATAATTGCCTCCCCGGCCAATAATCAATTCCGTTGGATAATGTATAACTTAGATCGCGTAGAAACAAAGGGTGTCGATGTCCTGGCAAAAGTGGTTTATC
The DNA here is from genome assembly GCF_054130995.1 of Olivibacter sp. SA151. Taxonomy (NCBI): domain Bacteria; kingdom Pseudomonadati; phylum Bacteroidota; class Sphingobacteriia; order Sphingobacteriales; family Sphingobacteriaceae; genus Olivibacter; species Olivibacter sp. SA151. Next base: position 3,224,897 of record NZ_CP096391.1, read on the forward strand.
AGCCCTTTAAAAAGGCCAATATTACCATGGGATTGAATTATACGTTCGAAGAGGCATTGGATATGACAAAAAATCAGGAAAATCACCAAGCCTTTAATCGCGGACAGCAGATTCCGTATATCCCGAAACATAGCGGTTCATTAATAGTACAAATGGACTATCGAAGCTTTCGTTTAAATTATAGCTTTCTTTATACCGGTGAGCGGTACAGTCAGGCAGCTAATCGTGCAGACAATTACTTGCAACCTTGGTACACACATGACATTTCAATCGGAAAAGAGGATCTTACCTTTACAGGAAAGGTAAAGCTGAATTTGATGTTGGAAATGAATAACTTTCTCAATCAACCCTACGAGGTTGTTAAAAATTTCCCTATGCCGGGAAGAAATTTCCGTATAAGAATATCATTTAAATATTAAGCATGCGCAATACAGTTACAATATTTTATATTTTCATTGTGATACTCGGTTTTGGGCTTTTGAGTACTTGCAGAAAGGATACAATCCCTTTAGCAGAGGAAACCTTTCGTTTTAGTAGGGGCCTATATTTACTGAACGAGGGTAATATGTCGATGAACAAAGCGTCTCTCGACTTTTATGATTTTACTACCGGAACCTATGAGAGAAATGTATATCAGCGAGCTAATCCATCCGTTGTCTTGGGTTTGGGCGATGTCGGTAATGATATACAACTGTATGGAGGCAAACTATACATTGCTGTAAACGCATCCAATAAAATAGAAGTACTAGATGCGTTTACTGCCAAACGTATTAAGTCGATTGATCTTATTAACTGCCGCTATATAACAGCCGCACAGGGGAAAGTCTATGTCAGCTCGTATAACGCATCCATATCCTTAGGTCCTAATTCTCCGAACGGAACGGTAGTTGAAATCGATACCATGTCGCTAAACATTTTGAGAGAAGTTTCAGTAGGTCGGCAACCGGAAGGGCTTGCTGTTTCTAACAATAAGCTTTATGTCGCCAATTCAGGCGGATACAATCCGAATACCTATGAGCGAACGTTGTCCGTTATTGATCTGCCAACCTTCAAAGAGCTAAAGAGAATTGATGTTGCCATAAACCTACAACAAGTAAAAGTAGATCAACACGGCAAAATCTACGTAACGTCCAGGGGAGATTATAAAGGCAAGCATTCTAATCTTTTTTTCATCGATCCCTACACGGATCGTATAATAGAACAATTGGATAAACCCGTAAGTAATTTTTGGATTGACGACGAAAAAATATATACCTATGCTACCGAATGGGATAGCGACGCACAAAAGAACACGATTCTTTTTAATTCATTTTTGATTAACGACTTGAATAACGGTTTTCCTTATATAGATACTGACATAGCCGGCCGCATCACCATCCCGTATGGCATCGCCGTTGATGCTAATACTAAAAACGTTTATCTAACGGATGCAAAAAACTATGTTAGTCCGGGAACATTGTATGAGTTCAACGCAACAGGTAGGTTATTAAGGTCTTTTGAAACAGGTGATATCCCCGCCCATATGGCATTTTTGGGTAATTGATCAATAGGTTGGAGGAACTTTTTCCCTTCATGGTTTTACGGGATAAAAAAATTAACCTCTATTAATCTATTGTGTTTAATTATTGTCAAAATCAACAGAAGTACAAAATTATTGCTTGTGAGCTAACGTTTATTGACAAATATCTATGTTAATTTAATAGCTTTGCTCATATTTAATTTTCTTTGTTATGAACAAGAAGGGTATATTTCAGCTACTTTGCATGACATTCTTGTCATTTGCAGTGGCAAACGCTCAGAAAATAGAATCGGCAGATCAAAACCCAAACTTCAATAGAAGTCTTCAACGCTATGTGAGGCTAAGTGATTCGTTACTTCGTTACCAGGGAGCGACCATTCAACAAACTTACAAGGCGTATGATTGGTACCAGGCAAGAGAAGAGCGAAGAGCCTTACGACGAGAAAGAAGGCATTTAGAGCGAATGGCCAATCCCTACTATAATGATTGGTATTATCCTTCCATTGGATTTGGTTATTACGGCTATAACAATTGGGGTTGGTCGCCATATGTGGGTTTAGGATTCAACTCCAGAGGCTTTTGGTATTAACACTTTTAACTTAAAAAATAAAAAATTAAAATGAAACTTAAGCACTTTTTATTTTCCGCCGCTATAACGGCTGCTTCTTTCACTATATTTTCCTGTGCACGCCAAGTCACTCGTGTAAGTCCCGAAGAAACCATAGATATCAGTGGAAATTGGAATAATACGGATTCGAGGATGGTAGCTGACGAAATGACAAAAACGATTCTTGGAGCGGATTGGTTAGCTGATCATCTAGAAAAGCATGCCGGGAAAAAACCAGTAGTAATTGTAGGTATGATGCAAAATAAAAGCCATGAGCATATTGATGCTGAAACCTTTGTAAAAGATGTAGAAAGAGCTTTTATACAAACACAACGGGTACGCTTAGTTCAGGGAGGGAAGAAGCGCGAAGAGCTAAGAGCAGAAAAGGCCGATCAGCAGGAAAACGCTTCGCTTTCTACCATGAAGAAGTTTGGACTGGAAAATGGTGCTGACTATATACTTCAAGGCTCGATCAACTCTATAGTCGATTCACATAAAAGGCAAAAAGTTGTTTATTACCAGGTAGATTTGGAATTGACCGACATCCAAACAAATGAAGTTGTCTGGATTGGAGATAAAAAAATTGCTAAATACGTTAAAAACTAGTAGTTGAATCATCGTTGCAGTATGAAGAAATATTCTAAACAAATACCAATATCATTAATGGGTTTATTTTTGATGGTATTTGTTTATGGCTGTGCAAGTTATAACGAGCGAGTCGCATCATACTACAAAAAAATCGCAGAAGGTGATTACCTGGCAGCAGAAAAAGATCTCGAAAGGAACTCTTTATTAAAGAAACCCCGTAACAAATTGCTGTACTTAATGGAACTTGGCCGTGTTAGTCAATTAAATGGTAATTACGAGGCTAGTAACCGTTATTTTAACGAAGCAGACAGGTTGCTGGAAATCGGTTTAGGGAACACCCGAGATGCGATAGTTGGAACACTGGTAAATCCAATGACGCAAAACTATAAGGGCGAAGACTTTGAAAAGTTTATGATTCATTATTACAAGGCACTCAATTATATATACCTGAATAATACTGAGGAAGCCATTGTAGAGGCCAGACGCATTAGTTTACAAACGCAGGCGCAAGCAGATAAATACAACGATAAGGCCAATAGATATTCTCAGGACGCTTTCTCCCTTATGTTACAAGGGCTTATTTATGAACGTGATCGGGATGTTAATAATGCCTTTATCGCTTATCGAAATGCGGTAGAAGTGTATCTTAAACAAAAGGACACGATCTATTACGATACCCCCATCCCAACCGGTTTAAAATATGATGTAATGCGAATGGCCTACCTTAATGGTTTCGAATCGGAGCTTCAACGTTTTGAGAAAATTTTCAATATGCCTTACAAACATTACCAAGTAGGTGCGGGAGGAGAACTCGTCTTATTCTGGGAAAACGGCTTGGCACCCATTAAGCAACAAGAGGATTTAGTGTTTTCTTTGGTTAAAGGAAGTAATGGTGATTTTGTATTTACCAATGCAGCGGGAACGATTCTTATTCCAATTGATCATGATGTGTACCGTAATAACAGTACCAGTTTGAACGATGTACATAGTGTGCGGGTGGCCTTTCCTAAATACGTCTCAAAACCAGCTTATTTTACGGACGCTTCGATTAACGTTGACAGTAACCATTTTTATTTTGAAAAAGCGGAAGATATCAACGCATTAGCTGTAGAAACATTAAAACAACGTTTTGGCAAAGAAATGGGAAAAACACTTACCCGTTTAGCCATAAAAAAAGGTGCCGAGTACGCATTAAAGGAAAGCGCAAAAGGTTCCGGAAAAAACGGAAAAGACAATGCATTACTGGAAGGATTAGGTTTCGGCGTTCAATTATACAGTCTACTTTCTGAAAAAGCTGACACACGAAATTGGCAATCCCTCCCGAACCAAATACTTTACACCAGGGTTCCACTAAAATTAGGAGAAAACAAAATCGCCCTCCAACTGAAGAGCAAAGACGGCAATTTCCATACCGATACCCTTACCGTAAAGGGCAACGGCAACTTACAATTTTTAAGCTATCCAACGCTACGTTAATTAGCTGAATCAAGCTCAACTTACCACTCACTGGTTTCATGAAACACAACATCGGGATACTCACGCATTGTTGAATCAATATCCCACTTGGAGTTTGAAAGGTACACGGGTCTATTTTCCTTATCAAAAGCAATACGATTGGCCTGAGACCGCATGAGCTTTTCCATCTGATTTTGATCATTGGATGTTATCCAACTTGCTTTTGTGAAACTGATTGCCCTAAAATTACATGACGCACCATACTCATGAAGTAAGCGAAATTTAATCACTTCAAACTGAAGCTCACCCACCGTACCAACAAACTTTCTGCTTCCCAGATTTTGCGTAAAAAGCTGCGCCACACCCTCATCCACAAGCTGCGTAATTCCTTTTTCCAATTGCTTCGTTTTCATCGGGTCCATGTTTTCCAGCTCTTTAAAAATTTCCGGAGAAAAGCTTGGAATACCCAAATACTTTAACGTTTCGCCCTCAGTCAATGTATCGCCAATTTTAAAGTTACCGGCATCATATAATCCGATTACGTCACCGGGCCAAGCTTCATCAACCAAACTCTTGGCATCGGCCATAAAGCTTGTAGGGGACGCAAATTTTAATTTTTTATTGGATCGGATATGTTGATAAAATTTATTACGTTCGAATTTTCCGGAGCATACGCGACAAAAAGCAATACGATCCCGATGGTTTGGGTCTAAATTGGCATGTATTTTAAACACAAAGCCTGTAAATTTTTCTTCGTTGGGCTGCACGGTCCTTTTATCTGTCTCTCGCGCTTGCGGCTCCGGCGCTATTTCTACAAACGTGTCCAATAACTCTTCAATACCGAAGTTATTGATTGCACTTCCGAAAAAGACAGGAGCCAAATAACCTGATCGATAAAGCGTCAAATCAAAAGGTTCATACACACCTTCTACTAACTCAACCTCATCGCGTAATTTTCTCGCGGCTTTATCCCCCAGTTGTCGCTCAAGTTCAATACTCGACAGATCTTCAACTTCGATAAAGTCGTCAGCGATATTCATTTTATTTTCAGCGCTGAACAATTTTAGCTGTTTTTTGTAAAGATGATAAACACCCGCAAAGGTACTGCCAATTCCAATGGGCCAACTAAGTGGGCGGGTAGAAATGTTTAGCTCCTTTTCGATTTCTTCCAATAGGTCGAAAGGGTCCTTGCCTTCACGATCCATTTTATTGATAAAAACCATTACAGGGATATGCCGCATTCTACAAACACTCATTAGCTTCCGTGTTTGTTCTTCAACTCCTTTAACACAATCAATCACCAAAATGACCGAATCAACCGCAGTGAGCGTTCGGTAGGTATCTTCTGCAAAGTCTTTATGACCAGGCGTGTCCAGTATATTTATTTTTCGGTCTTTGTAATTAAACCCCATCACTGAGGTGGCAACCGAGATACCCCGTTGTTTTTCAATTTCCATAAAGTCAGAGGTTGCTGTTTTCTCCGCTTTATTTCTTTTGACCGTGCCAGCTTTCTGTATAGCTCCTCCAAACAACAATAGTTTTTCAGTCAACGTCGTTTTACCAGCATCCGGGTGACTAATGATCCCAAAGATTCTTCGTTTATTTATCTCTATTTGCAAGTTGCTCATCGTTAACAGCGAAATTTAAAGGGGGCAAAGGTAAGGAATATATCGGTAAATATAGCGTTGGATTTTAGCAATACGCAATAGTAATGGATCTCCGAAACTTCCAGTTCAGCACAAAATTACTTTGTATTTACAAAAAGAGCGACATTATACGTATAGATTTGAAAAAAAATCGTACTTTTGCCTGGCAAATAGTAACCCCTATACATATTTGCCATGCAATTAGATCCAGAAAAATTTGTAGCTGAAGGTCTCACCTACGACGATGTATTATTAATTCCTGCTTACTCCGAAGTATTGCCCCGTGATGTGGATACAAGTACGCAGCTAACGAAAAAAATCAGACTAAATATTCCTTTGATTTCTGCGGCCATGGATACGGTTACTGAGGCAGAACTAGCAATCGCTCTTGCCCAAGCAGGCGGTATCGGTATATTACATAAGAATATGACCAAGGAGGCACAAGCTCATGAGGTGCGTAAAGTAAAGCGATCGGAAAGCGGAATGATCCAAGATCCGGTAACTTTGAATGAAGCAGCGCTTGTTAAAGATGCTTTTACCATCATGAAAGATAATAAAATAGGAGGGATACCGGTCGTTGATGGCGAGAAAAAATTGGTCGGGATTGTTACAAATCGCGATCTACGTTTCCAAAAAGATATGGAAAGACCCATTAGCGAGTTAATGACCAAAGACAATCTAGTAGTAGCCCCCATAGGTACTAACCTTGTTAAAGCGGAAGAGATACTCCAAAACTATAAAATAGAAAAATTACCGGTGGTGGATGGCGAAGGGAAGCTTGTCGGCCTGATTACCTTCAAGGATATTCAGAAATTTAAACATTATCCAAACGCCGCGAAGGATGAGCATGGCCGCCTACTTGTCGGCGCAGCCGTTGGTGTTGCGGCAGATAATTTGGAACGCGTAGCCGAACTTGTTAAAGCTGGTGTAGATGTGATTACCGTAGACACCGCCCATGGTCACTCCAAAGGTGTGATAGATATGGTAAAAAGTGTCAAAAAATTATATCCCGATCTACAAGTAATAGCAGGCAACATAGCCACGGCTGAAGCAGCGATCGCTTTAGCTGATGCAGGCGCCGATGCCGTTAAAGTTGGCATTGGCCCGGGGTCTATCTGTACCACGCGTATTGTTGCGGGCGTTGGTGTACCTCAACTATATGCAGTTTTTGAATGTGCCAAAGCACTTAGAGGACGGAACATCCCGGTAATAGCAGACGGCGGAATCAAGCAAACGGGCGACATCGTAAAGGCAATTGCTGCAGGAGCAAGCACCATCATGGCCGGATCCTTATTTGCCGGGGTAGAAGAGTCTCCGGGAGAAACCATTATCTATGAAGGCCGAAAATTTAAGTCGTATAGAGGAATGGGATCAGTCGATGCGATGGCAAAAGGCTCAAAGGATAGATATTTTCAAGACGAAACAGATGTGGTCACTAAACTGGTTCCCGAAGGAATTGTCGGTCGGGTTCCTTATAAAGGCACCCTTGCAGAGATTGTATATCAATATATCGGTGGGTTACGAGCCGGCATGCACTACTGCGGCGCTGCAACCATCGAACAGCTACAAGGTGCAAAATTTGTAAAAATAAGTGCTGCCAGTATGCGCGAAAGTCATCCACATGATATAACGATCACAAAGGAGGCTCCGAATTACAATAGCAGACAATAATAAAAAACGATTTAGCAATAAATAATGACCTGAGGCGTCTACCTGCCTCAGGTTTTTTATTGCCAGCCACTTTATATAACCAAATTGTTAATAAAAAATCCGCAGTGTAGAAACACCCCCTTAGTGTATTTTGTACAAGCTGATTATCAACAAGTTCTGCTAAAACCTTCATTATTAACAATAAATCCAACGCTTTTGTCGTTTCAATAAAGTTCAAATAAATTTTACAAGCATTTTGGTTTTTTTAAAAATTCGACTACATTTAGTAAATTTTAGCTGAAACATTTCTACCATAAAGTAGGGAAGGTGTTAAATAAAATAACCAGTAAAGCTAACAGAGACTGTTTAAAACCAACAATTTAAATGATAAGAATTAAATATTTTATTAACGCAACCAGAATCTTATACTAACCCACCTTATGAACACTATTACTCGTGCAAAATTGTCATTCATGATGTTTCTGGAATTTTTTATCTGGGGAGCATGGTTCGTGACCTTAGGAACATTTCTAAATATTAACTTAAATGCATCTGGACTGGAAAGCGCCAATGTCTTTTCCACACAATCTTTTGGTGCCATCATTGCACCTTTTATTATTGGTTTAATTGCCGACCGCTACTTTAATGCTGAACGGATTCTCGGTGTACTTCATTTAATCGGTGCCTTTTTGATGTACCAAATGTATAGTGCCCCTGATGTCAGTGTATTTTATCCCTACGTACTGGCGTATATGATCGGCTATATGCCTACCTTGGCGCTGGTAAATTCCGTTTCGTTCCGTCAAATGCAAAATCCTGAAAAAGAATTCTCTTCTATTCGTGTTTGGGGTACAATTGGTTGGATCATTGCAGGCCTAGTTATCAGCTATGTATTCCATTGGGACTCGGGTGATAATTTAAAAGCAGGCGCCTTGAAAAACACCTTTTTAATGGCCGGAATAGCGTCTTTAGTTTTAGGACTATATAGTTTTATCCTTCCTAAAACTCCTCCGGTTGCACGCGAAGCAGGTGAAAAAAGCAGTATCTCGGAGATTTTAGGTTTAGACGCACTAAAACTCCTCAACAAAAAAGACTTTCTAATATTTTTTATTTCGGCTATTCTTATTTGTATTCCCCTGGCCTTCTATTACCAGAATGCGAATCCATTCCTATCAGATATTGGTTTGCCAAATCCAACCGGTAAAATGGCTATTGGCCAGATATCGGAAGCATTCTTCCTACTGCTTCTTCCAGTTTTTTTTAGCCGTTTTGGATTTAAAAAAACCATTTTGTTCGGAATGCTGGCGTGGGCGATAAGGTATGCTTTATTTGCATATGGCAACGCTAATGAACTTTCGTTCATGCTTATTATCGGTATTGCACTTCATGGAATATGTTACGACTTTTTCTTTGTTTCCGGTCAAATTTATACCGATGCTCGCGCAGGCGAAAAGTATAAATCATCCGCTCAAGGACTGGTTACATTAGCAACCTATGGAGTGGGAATGCTTATCGGTTTTTGGGTGGCAGGCTTTGTCACAGAACATTATAAAGCAGCAGCGGTGGATAATTTATGGCAACATGTCTGGATCGTACCGGCATCGATAGCCGCTATAATATTTGTATTATTTGCACTTTTCTTTAAAGAAAAGAAAGAGATCCATGCAATCAGTGAATAACTTATTAAAATAAACATGGACTTACCAGGCAAAGAAATAGCACATTACTAACGAATACTAAAACGACAAATAAACTAAATCAATTATGGCAGATAATGTATATGATGCGATAGTAATCGGATCAGGTATCAGCGGAGGCTGGGCAGCCAAAGAATTAACAGAGAAAGGGCTCAAAACAATTATGTTGGAGCGCGGCAGGAACATCGAACACATAAAGGATTACGAAAGCCCCAATAAGAACCCTTGGGATTTCCCTCACCGCGGTGGCAGAACGCAAAAAATGATTGAAGATTATCCGGTATTGAAGAGGGATTATCCGCTCAACGAAACGAATTTAAATTATTGGGTAAACGAAAAAGAAAGCCCGTACGTTGAGATAAAACGATTCGACTGGTATAGGGGTTATCACGTAGGTGGACGCTCATTAATGTGGGGCCGCCAAAGCTATCGTTGGAGCGATCTTGATTTCGAAGCGAATTTGAAAGATGGAATAGCGGTCGACTGGCCAATAAGATATAAGGATATTGCGCCGTGGTATAGCTATGCTGAAAAATTTGCGGGTATCAGTGGAAATCGGGATGGATTGGCCGTGTTGCCTGATGGTGACTTTATGCCGCCGATGGAAATGAACGTGGTAGAAAAGGATGTTGCCGCACGGATTAAACAGCATTTTGGCGGAAAAAGACATTTTATTATTGGTCGTACAGCGAATATCACTGTTCCGCACAATGGACGCGTAAATTGCCAATACCAGAATAAATGTTGGTTAGGATGCAATTTTGGCGCTTATTTCAGCACGCAGTCCGCAACGTTACCAGCCGCTGTAAAAACAGGTAATTTAACGGTTAGACCTTGGTCAATTGTAACTAAAATCATCTATGATAAAGATACTAAAAAGGCCAAAGGTGTAGAGGTGCTGGATGCGCAGAACAATCAGACATACGAATATTTTGCTAAGATCATCTTTGTAAATGCGTCCGCACTAAATTCTGCTTGGGTATTAATGAACTCAGCAACAGATGTTTGGGAAGGTGGGCTTGGAAGCAGCAGCGGTGAATTGGGACATAATGTGATGGACCACCATTTAGGTGTTGGAGCTAGTGGAAGAGTCGAAGGCTTCGAAGATAAATATTATTTTGGGCGCAGAGCAAATGGTTTATACATCCCTCGCTTCCAAAACGTCGATGGTGATAAGAGAGATTACTTACGAGGATTTGGCTATCAAGGTGGTGCCAGTAGACAAGGGTGGAGTAGGAATGTCGCTGAAATGAATATTGGTGCTGACTTCAAAGATGAATTATGTGAACCTGGATCATGGACAATTGGTTTCGGTGGATTCGGTGAAATATTACCTTATCATGAAAACAAAATCACGTTGGATAAGGAGAAAAAAGATAAGTGGGGTCTTCCTGTACTGGCGTTCGACGTAGAAATTAAAGAGAATGAACTAAAAATGCGTAAGGACATGGCCGAAGAGGCAAAAGCAATGCTGGAAGCCGTTGGTGTAAAGGATGTCTTTACCTACGATCGCGAGTATGGTTTCGGTCAGGGAATCCATGAAATGGGAACAGCACGCATGGGTAGAGATCCTAAAACTTCCGTATTGAACGGAAATAATCAAGTATGGGATGCTCCTAACGTTTTTGTAACAGATGGTGCTTGTATGACCTCTGCGGCTTGCGTGAATCCTTCGCTTACGTATATGGCTTTAACTGCACGTGCCGCTGACTTTGCTGTGAAGGAGTTGAAAAAGGGAAATATTTAACAACCAATTTATTTAATCATGTCTGATACTAATAAAAATAACAAATCACAAACAAATGAATCCAGAAGGAGCTTTATAAAAGCTGGTGCTTTAGCAGCGGCCGGCTTTATGATTGTTCCTAGACACGTTTTAGGAGGATCCGGTTTTATTGCGCCAAGCGATAAGCTACAAGTTGCAGGTATTGGTGTAGGTGGTAAAGGATCAAGTGATATCAATGCTTTTTTTGAGAGTGGAAAAGCGGATATCGCCTTTTTATGTGACGTAGATGATAGAAGAGCTGCAGGGTCTGTAAAAAAATTCCCGAAGGCAAAATACTACAAAGATTATAGGGAAATGCTTGACAAAGAGCATAAGCATATAGACGCTGTTTCTGTATCAACTCCCGATCATAATCATGCTATTCAGGCACTCGCAGCCATGCAGTTGGGAAAACACGTATATGTTCAAAAACCGTTAACTCATGATGTTTGGGAAGCGCGCGTATTAACCGATGCTGCAAAGAAATATAAGGTAGTAACTCAAATGGGTAATCAAGGAGCCTCAAATGACGGCTCAAGGCAAGCCCGCGAATGGTATGAGGCCGGAATTATCGGTGATGTGCATACGGTATACTGCTGGACAGACAGACCTGTATGGCCTTCTGGAATTCAGTGGCCTACACAAAAGGCTGAAATTCCTAAAGAATTAAATTGGGATCTTTGGTTAGGCACCGCACCTCAAAAGGATTATGTGGATAAATTGGTTCCATTTAACTGGCGTGGATGGTGGGATTACGGAACCGGTGCATTGGGAGACATGGGCTGTCACTTACTAGAGCTACCATTCAGCGTATTGGGTCTTAGTTATGTACAAGATGTTCAGGCAAGTGTAGGTACCGTATATGTAGATGAATTTAAACGAGGGTATTTCCCTGAGAGTTGTCCTCCTTCAAGTCATGCTACGCTTACCTTCCCGAAAGGCACTAGAACCAACGGGCCCGTAACATTACATTGGATGGACGGGGGTATTCAACCGGAAAGACCCGAGGAGCTGGAACCTAATGAGATTTATGGTGATGGTGGAAACGGAATTCTATTGATCGGTACCAAAGGAAAAATTCTAGCCGACACTTACGGAAAAAATGCACGTCTTCTTCCAACGTCAAAAACAACAACTGTCAATGTACCAAAGAAGTACGATCGCGTTGTCGGTCAAGAGGGAGGACATTATGCGCAATGGGTGGAGTCTTGTATCGCCGGGTACGGAAAGAAACCGGTGAGCTCACCCTTTGAAATTGCCGGACCACTTACCGAGGCTTTGCTAATGGCTAATTTAGCAATTAGAGGTGCCGACTTGCGCATCAATAATCAATATCCGGGCCGCAACATTAAATTGGTTTGGGATAACAATGCGATGAAGGTGACGAACTTTGACGAAGTGAATCAATTCGTTAAACGAAACTACCGTTCAGGCTGGGATGTAAAATACACAATATAAAAACCGTTAAATAAACTAAAGATATGAATAGAAGAGAAGCCTTGACCCGAGTAGCTTGGATAATGGGAGGCACTGTAATCGGTGCTAATCTCTTTCTTGAGGGCTGTACTCGCCCTGCGTCGAAAGATGTAGAAAGCTTATTCAAAGAGGATCAAATAGACTATTTAGGTGATATTGCCGAAACCATTTTACCTAAAACATCCAGCCCGGGTGCAAAAGAGGCGGGCGTGGGTGCATTTATACCGGTAATGGTGCGCGACTGCTACACCAAAGAAGATCAAAAAGTATTTCTAGAAGGATTGGGAAAACTGGAAGATGCTTCAAAAGCTAAATACAGTAAGAAATTCCAAGAATTATCTAAAGAGGAACGCACTAGCTTGCTGACCGAAATTGATAAGGAAGCAAAAGAATACGGGAATAACAAAAAAGAGGGGGATCCTAATCACTACTTTAGCATGATTAAGCAACTTACCTTACTGGGTTTCTTTACCTCTGAATTAGGAGCTACCAAAGCCCTAAGATATGTTAAAATACCAGGTCGTTACGATGGTAATTTACCTTATAAAAAGGGAGATAAGGCCTGGGCAACCTAGAATTGAGTAAGCGCGAAAATAGAGAGCAACCCTCAACAGGTTGCTCTTTTTTATGTCGTACCGTTGGAGAATACTTTTTACTGGAGTAAATAATAATGCCTTATGGATACCAAATCACCCGTCCTATTTAGATTCAAGCAATTTCATGTAGAACAAACCAATGCTACCATGAAAATAAATACGGATGGCGTATTGTTAGGAGCCTTGGCTGACCATCCGTCACCCAACCGGATATTGGATATCGGATCAGGTACGGGAGTGATAGCAATGATGATGGCACAGCGGTTTCCACATGCTATAATTGACGCCGTTGAAAAAGATGAATTAGCAGCACAGTTATCGGATAAAAACTTTAAAAATTCTATTTTTTTCAATCGAATTCGAGCGCATTGTACGCTTTTTCAAGAATTTGCCCCACCAGCGTTATACGACTTGATTGTTAGTAATCCACCCTTTTTTTTGAACGCACTTCAAAATCCTGATAAGCGAAAGTCCATTGCTAGACACACAGATGCATCCTTTTATCGCGAATTGATACAAAAAGCTTGGAGTTGGCTCAATGATGGCGGACAGTTACAACTTGTCCTCCCACCAGTCATCAGCACTAATGTTCGGGAATATGCGGATAAGTTAACAGATTTTCATCCTGCTAAAGCAATCCATATAAAGTCATTTGAAAGCGAAGACGCCTTCAGACAAATTATATGTCTAAGAAAGGGGGAGCGAATGCAACCCAATGAAGATACGATCTTTACAATATATAAAGAAAGGGGTATATACTCCAACGCTTATAAAGAACTTTTGAAACCTTTTTTTGTTAATTTTTAATGCGTTAAACTTAGATACAGGGCCAATGAAAGAAGTTATATTAGTTAATGAGCAGGATGAAGCAGTCGGTAAAATGGAAAAGCTGGAAGCGCATCAAAAGGGTTTATTACATCGAGCCTTTAGCATTTTTGTTTTTAATACCGCAGGCGAACTGCTTTTACAAAGAAGGGCTTTGAACAAATATCATAGCGGGGGCTTATGGACAAATACTTGCTGTAGCCATCCTTTACCAAATGAAGATACACTTATCGCCGCTCAAAACAGATTACAAGAGGAGATGGGATTTCAAACGACACTGAGACCCCTCTTTTCCTTTTTATATAAAACGTCTTTTCACAATGGCTTAGTTGAACACGAGTTCGATCATGTTTATGTAGGTGAGTTTAGTGGAGAAATTATACCAAATAGGGAAGAAGTTATGGATTACCAATGGATCGCTTATCAAAATCTTGAACAAATGATTAAGTCAAGCCCGGACGCTTTCACTTTTTGGTTTTTGGAAGTATACGAACGTGTTTTTAAGGAGTATAACAAAAAAAGCTAACTTCTCAACCAGCCCCATGTAGCATAGCACGCGGTGCCTAAGTCTTTACGTTAAAAAGGCACGCTCAAGTTAACTCGGCGCGCCTTCTTAATGTAAAGCCCTTGCGAAAGCAAGCGTGCTATAAGAGCTGTGCGGAAGAGCAGATTCGAACTGCCACGCCCTTAGGGCGCCACCCCCTCAAGATGGTGCGTCTACCAATTTCGCCACTTCCGCATAATCAAACTACGATCATTTGTGCCCAGGGAGGGACTCGAACCCTCAAGAGCCGAGCTCAACGGCTTCTGAGACCGCAACGTTTACCAATTTCGCCACCTGGGCGTGGCTGCAAATATAGTACTTGTATTTGGTTCAAAAAATTTTTCTTATCATCAAATTCACTAAATTTCGTAAGAAACTCTTTCACAAAGTATTATTTTTTTAAGGATGGAAAACAAATAGGAGACTATACAGTTAATCCGTAAAGAGATGATTACTATGCATGCATAATTTATGTAGAATATTACTATATTTATGCTAGACTAAAATGCTAAATCATGAAAAATCTAACATTATTTGCGGTATTCATGCTACTGGTAAGTAGTGTCTTTGCCCAAAACCACAATGGAATATTAGGAAAGTGGCAAAACCCAAGCGGTGAAGGAAGGATCGAGATAACAAAAAAGGGAGAAAAATACTACGGAACCCTATATTGGCTAAAGCAACCCAATGATGAAAACGGCCAGCCTAAAAAAGATAAAAAGAATCCAGACGAGACAAAAAGATCGAGAACCATACAAGGAAGCCAAATATTGGAAGGCTTTACCGCTAAAGAGAACGGTTTATACGATGGGGGGACGATATATGATCCAAAATCGGGCAAAACATATAGTTGTAAAATGACCTTAAAAAGTGACAAGCTCGATATTCGCGGTTTTGTTGGTTTAAGCCTATTAGGTCGAACAGAAACATGGACGCGCGTAAAGTAGATGCAACTATTAAAAAAGAAAAGGGCCTCATTTTTACATGAGGCCCTTTTCTTTAGGAGACCGATTTTTAATCTTCGGAGTGAAGCATGTCTTTGTGATCGTCTGGGTTATAGTTAGCTTGTAATTCGGCCAACTTCTTTTTTCCGTAAGCCAAACGCGTAATCAAAACAAACAATACCGGCACAAAGAAGATGGCTAATAGCGTGGCTGCCAACATTCCGCCAAATACGGTCCAACCGATAGTTTGGCGTGATACGGCACCTGCGCCGCTCGATAACATCAATGGTATAATACCTAATATAAAAGCCATAGACGTCATCACAATCGGGCGTAACCTTAACTTGACAGCATCAATGGTTGCGGCAATTAGTTCCATTCCCATATCGACCCTTTCTTTGGCAAATTCCACAATTAAGATAGCGTTCTTCGCCGCTAAACCAATCAAGGTGACCAAACCAATTTGAGCATAGATATTATTATCCAGCTTGGGGAGGAAGGTAAGCGCAAGAATCGCTCCGAACACTCCAACAGGCACCGACATCAAGATAGAAAACGGAACCGACCAGCTTTCATAAAGTGCCGCCAGTAACAGGAAAACGAAAATAATACAAAGCGCAAATATCATGACTGTCTTATTTCCCGACTCAAGTTCCTGCAAACTTAAACCTGCAAAGCTGTAGGTGTAACCCGTAGGGAGCGTTTGAGCAGCAACTTCTTTTAATGCATTCAAAGCGTCACCACTACTGTAGCCAGGTGCTGCATTACCACTGACCTCTATAGCACGAAAGATGTTAAAGTGATTGATAATTGACGGATTCTCAACAACTTTATAATCTACCAAGGTCCCGAGCGGAACCGACGTCCCTTTCGTGTTTTTCACATACAGATTATTGATATCTTCGATATGTTTTCTGAAGTTCGTATCGGCTTGGGTTACAACACGGAACGTACGTCCATACAATACAAAGTCGTTAATATAGCTACTACCGAAATAAGCCGATATAGTTCCGTAAACTGAATTAATCGGAACCCCCATCTTCTTTGCTTGCTCTCTATTTACTTCTACACGATAGTTGGGTGTTTTGGTATTAAATAGCGAATAGGCCATGGCTATTTCGGGACGTTGGTTAGCCGCCATCAAGAATTTACCGACAACACCCTCAAAAGCTTTGATATCGCCCGCTTGCTGTTCTTCAATCTCCATAGTAAAACCGCCCGTAGTACCCAAACCTGGGATAGGAGGGGGAGCAACGGCTATTAAGCTACCTTTGGTATTGGCCATATATTTTCCCATCAACTGTCCTGTTATTTCGGTAACAGAACGATGGCGTTCCTCCCATGGCTTCAACTGTACAAAACAAGTCGCCGCACTAGATTTAAAAGCCCGGTTCAGGATATTGATACCGGAGATCGCAGTGATATTTTGTACCTCAGGAACCTCCTTTTGTATATACTTGGTAATTTCGTCCAAGTATTCGTTTGTTCGAGCTGCAGAAGCGCCTTCGGGTAGGGAAATCCCCATAAAGAAAACACCGGCATCCTCTTGCGGTATAAAACCGCTCGGCTTGGCTGTAAATAAGCCGTAGGTCCCCACAAAGATACAAATAAGTAAAATCATCACTAACGGCGTCTTCTTGATGCACCATTGCACGCCCCTTGAGTACTTTTGTGTAACACGATGGAACCAAGAGTTGAACAAATAGAATATGCGATCCAATCCTTTCGAATCCTTATCCAATTTCATTGGCTTTAACATTAATGAGCATAAGGCAGGTGTAAGGGAAAGGGCGATAAAAGCAGACAATAAAACCGAAACGGCAATAGTGATCGCAAACTGTTGATACAATTTACCCACCATGCCCGGTATAAAGCCCACCGGCACAAACACCGCTGCCAATATCAAAGCGATCGCAATAACAGGTGCAGTAATATCCTTCATCGCTTTCTGGGTAGCCTCTTTAGCCGAAAGGTGTTCATTGTCGATATAATGTTGCACAGCCTCCACCACCACAATCGCGTCATCCACCACAATACCGATCGCCAATACAAACGCCAACATTGTTAACGTGTTCACCGAAAAACCTAAAAGAATGAAGAAAATAAATGTACCAACAATAGATACCGGAATTGCTAACACCGGAATCAGAGTAGCTCGCCAGCTTTGAAGGAAAACAAATACCACGATGGTTACGAGCACCAATGCTTCTACCAGTGTATGAATCACGGAGCTAATGGATGCTTTTACCATTGAGATCGTTTCATAAGAAATCACATAATCCACGTCATCGGGGAATGATTTCTTAAGAGTTTCCAATGCCTGTTGAATACCCTCTGCAGTTTCTACTGCATTACCACCAGGCATTTGATTAATCATCATCATGGATGCAACCTGCCCATTCACCTTCGAGGATGTACTATAAGCAAACTCGCCCAATTCAATACGGGCCACGTCTCGTAGATAAACTAAAGACCCATCCGCATTGGTTTTAACGATGATATTTTCGAACTGCTCCGGTGTAATCAAATCGCCGTCAAGAATCACGTTAAATTCGAAAGCTTGAGAAGACGATTGCGGTTTCGCTCCGACACTACCACCCGGTATCCGTAGATTCTGCTCTTGGATAGCGGCGCTGACGTCTGCGGGTGTTAAGCTTAATCGCGACAATTTATCGGCGTCCAACCAAACGCGCATACTGAACGGTTGACCAAACGCTTGCACATCACCAACACCAGCTACACGTAAAAGTGCGTCTTTTACATAGATTTGAATGTAGTTTGACAGGAATTTTTCATCATGTGTTCCTTTTGGAGACACCAAACCTGCAACCATCAATATATCGTTATTAGCTTTCCGGGTAATAATTCCCAGACGCCTAACAGCTTCGGGGAGAGCCGGCTCGGCAATACCAACCCGGTTTTGGACATCCAGTGTCGCTATATCTATATCGGTACCTACGTCAAATGTTACAGTGATAGATGAACGACCGTCTGACGTACTATTTGATTGCAAATAGGTCATGCCCGGCGTACCGTTAATTTGACTCTCAATTGGTGTCGTTACAGTTTGCTCTACCGTGGCCGCATCAGCCCCTGTATAAGTACCTGTAACGGTAACGGTAGGAGGCGCCACATCCGGATACTGGCTAATAGGAAGCGTAGTAATCGCAATTGCTCCTATAAGAACTATTAATACAGAGATGACAATTGCGGTTACCGGCCTTTTTATAAATACTTCAGATATCATGTTTCGCTTATTATAAACTATTTCTTACTTGAACCTTGTCCCTGACCCTGCGGAGCTTGTGCTTCCATTTTGCTTTGGTCTACTACTTTCGCTCCAGGTTGAAGATTTTGTGTTCCTTCCACAACGATTTGCTGACCCGCCTGCAGCCCCTCATTGATCACTACCTTGTCAGCGATTTTTTGTCCCAATTTCACAGGTTGTTGTATAACGGTGCTGCTATCCGTTACTACATAAACTTTAAACTCGCCGAGTTGCTCAATCACAGCCTGATACGGAATAATTGGCATCTTTGTAGTTGAATTTGCTGCTACCAACACATTAGCATTCATTCCTGCTCTCAAAACATTACTTGGATTGTCAAAAGTTGCCCTTACTGTAATAGTTCCTGTCGACGGATCAACAGCCCGATCAATAGCGGTCACTCTGCCCGGTTTTTCATAAGTGTTATTTCCTGATAACTGGAGCGTAATAACCGAATCTTTCAGGGATGCAGCGCTATTGCTCTGTAAGTCCACAAACTGTTTGATATCCCTTTCATTAACAGCGAAATCTACAGCAATTGGGTTGGTTGACGAAATGGTGTTAATAAGTGTTGTACCTGCGGATACTAAGGCTCCAGTACGTACCTGAGAAATACCTATCGTTCCATTGAAAGGGGCCCGAATAACGGAACGCTCTAAATCTGTGCTTGCTGAAGTTAATGCTGCTCTAGCAGACATAACCTGTGCTTGTGCATTATTTAAATCGGTCATTGCATAATCCAATGTCTGCTTGGCAATCGCATCTTGTTCAGCCAATCGCTTATAACGCTCCACGTCTCTATTTACCTTATTTAAATTAGCTTCTGCAATCGCTAAGTTTGCTTTTGCTTGTTCCTGGGCCGCTTGATAACGTGTACGATCAATCTCATATAATTTTTGTCCCTTCGTTACAGTTGCACCATCCGGTACCAATATCGCTGTAATATAACCATTCACTTCCGCTCGCAATTCGGTTTGGTTAAGTGCTACTACAGTTCCCGGGAAATTATTGATTCCTCTCACAATTTCCTCGGGAACGGAGGCTATAGCCACTGGAACAGGTCCACCGGCACCAGGTCGTTGTTGGCCTTGCTGATTCTTATTGCCACAGGAAGATAATACCAAACTTCCAGATAAAACGGCTAAAAAATGTATTAAATTTCTATTCATGTTATTTCGATTTATTGCTATTTATAAGAGATATTACCAAGGGCCTGTTGTACATCTAATTTACCTGATAGAACGGCGTATAAGGCATTTAAATAATTTATTTGTGTTGTACGTAGGTCTGTTTCAGCGGTCATTAAATCTAAGTAAGTTTTAATTCCCTCATCATATTGCAGTTTGATGGTATTATAAACTTCCTTTGAAAGTTCCACGTTTTCCTTGGCTGTCTTCCAGTCATTTAAATTTGCCTTATAAGTAGCCAATGCTTGCTGATGCTGTGTATTGATTTGATTTCTCAAATTAGTAATATCCCAATCGATACGCTTTTCCTGTAACTTTGATTTCCTGATTTCCTGTATACGTTTTGTCCCTTGAAAAATAGGAAAAGAAAGTGTTACACCAAGTACCGAACGCGGATAATCAACATCATAAAGGCTAGATAACCCGTTGTTGGTGCGCCAGTCCCAAGCATAATTGTAAAAAGCTGATAAATTAGGCAAAAAAGTCCATTTATTATATTGGGTATTGATTTGTTGCAAACGCTGCTGGGTTAGCAATTGTTGAAATTCAATGCGTCTTTCAAATTGCAGAAGTTGGGTGGTGTCAACCAGCATTTCGTTTTCCATCGTCTTTCCATCGTACGATAAATCCAAAGGTTGGTTAACGTCAACGCCAATCAGCTCTTTTAAATAGGCATATTTATACTTAAGCATTTCCACCGTACGCTTTCTTTCTGCTTCGGTATTGCTCAAAGTAATTTGTGCTCTCTTATAGTCCGTTTTATCAACAAGCCCGGTCTCATAACGAGCATTCGCATCCGCTAACTGCTTTTTCGTTCTCGCTATATTCTCATCAATAATTTTTATCTGTTCTTCACTGGTCAATACATCATAAAAAGCCTTACTAACAGCCACTGTAATGTTAATCCGACTGTTTTCGGTATTTTGTGCATTCTGTAACTTCACATACCGAGCAGCTTTGGATGCCTGTAACAACGATGGATCCAGAATCTTCTGATCTGCCTGAAGTACTACCGCGGAAGTATGTTTCTGGCCAAATTGAATTACCTGATCTCCGATTACGTTTGTCGGAATTTTAACATTATAATTATAAGAAGCGTTAGCGCTTATTTGTGGAAACCAGCCGGATAATGCAGATGCTATATCTCTCTTGCCAATTTCTTCGTCGATCAAGGCCTGCTGAACGCTTGCCTGATTCTTCAAAGCAAAATCAATACACTCCTGCAAAGTGGCATTTTGCGAAATGCTATTATTAACTTGTGCGGTATCTTGTGCCTTGGCGCTAAAACCCGTAAGCAACAAAACCAATAAACTTAAATAGGTATACTTCATATGTTATTTATAAACTATCTATAGGTAATTAACTATATTTTAAGACCGTCCCACATGATGGAAGCCATGGCCTTTAATTCACTCTCTGTAAAATTGTGGTAACCGTTATTCTGCTTCTTAGCGGCGATTATTAATCCTCCCATAAATACCGAACTCACAATATGAATTCCATATTTTTTTAAGAAGCCGGCTTCCATTCCGCTCGTAAAAAAACTAGAGAAATTATCCTCATAGAACTGACTTTCCGTCGACTGCACAATGCGTTGAAAAGGACTGGAATAAAATTGCTCCATAAACGACAGCACCTTTGGATATTTCACAAAATATTGAAACAAATTGATCCATATACTTTTAAATCGTTCACTGTAATTATCCATTGAGCGATCTTTTATCCTAAAAATTTCATGCGAGATGCTATCTCTTACATAATCAAATAATTCCAGAATAATCGCATCCTTCGAGTCAAAGTAATGATAAATCGTACCTGCCGCAACTCCCGCTTTTTTTGACAACATACTCATCGGAACCCCGAGCAAGCCGTGCTCTTCAATCAATTCAAGCATGTTATCTAATATAACCTGCTTCTTCTCTGACGTATTTTCCAATTCAATCGAACGTTTATTCGGGAGCAAAAGTACTAATTATTTGTTACCTCGATATTACACTAAAAATAAGTACCGAAATATGATATTGATTTTACAATTGGTAATAAGCCCTACAACAACGCATTTAGCGGGCTTTATTGTCAAACTTAATTTTATTTATGGCTTCTTTTGTTTGTGTGTCTACAATTAGTTTGCCGCTTATTTCGGCTTGAGATAGCAACAATGAATCCCAATGTTTGGTTTCATTCCAAAGGTATTTTTTTATTTCGCAAAGCGCTATGAATGAATAATCAGCTAATTGCTTGCAAAAATTTTCCACTGTGCTATCTAATGCTTCTATATCGTCTAATACGGATTGGTACAATCCTCGTTCAGCGGCCCAGTACGCGCTCTTAAAGCTTAATGGATTAAAAGCTAATTCGGTAAATGCACTTAGTCCGACCTTCCGCTGTACTGCAGGCGCTATAACAAAGGGGCCTATCCCGATCGATAGCTCACTCAGTTTTAAAGAAGCGTCTTTCGTAGCAAAACAATAATCGCATGCAGCGGCTAAACCAACGGCTCCTCCTATCGCTTTTCCTTGAATCCGACCAATAACCGGTTGTCGAGCTAAACGGATAGCATTAATTACCTTGGCAAAACCGGAAAAGAAAAGCTTTCCTTCTTCTTCGCTTTTAATGGTCAATAGCTCATCGAAATTGGCGCCGGCACAAAATGTCTTTTCTCCTTCGCTTTTTAACACGATGACATGAATGGACTCGTTTTTTCCGAACTTATCAATCGATTGGGCCAACTGGTTAAGAAGGGAAGAGGGGAGTGCGTTATGATTAGGATGGTAAAAGCTTATGGTAGCGATCTTGCCATTTATAACGCTTGTAATCGTTCCCGACTCGCTTTTTAATTTGCTCATATCTTTAGATTTACGATGACATGGATTTTATTAATTTATTAACAGTAAACGCGCTTACTGTTTCCAACAGCCGAATAACAAAGTAAAGAAATAGGTCGGTAGAAACCAAAAGTAGTTATGGGCTCCCATAGCAATTCCGTCCTTATTTCTTGGAAATCAGGTTATAATATCGACTGATGTCTGACACTACTAGAAATTAAACGAATATTTGAAAACTGCCATTCTCCCCCTTAAGTCGTAACGACTGTACCAGATATTATTGGCATTTATATGATAGCTTTCATAACCCCTCACATTAGCCAGATTTGTCAGATTTAATTCAAGATCCGACTTCAGTTTAACAAGCTTTAAACGAAAATTGGCATCCATGAAAAAATAGGTTAGCCTATTATTTTGCTTGATGGATTGATAACGGCCTGCTATATTAACAAACAGGTTTTTACCAATATAGAACACGAATTGCACGTGCTGATCATCGTATTGTATATATTGTTCGGGCAAAACAGACGTGATTTCATTCATTATTACTTTGCTGCTCAACCACGTTCTTGTCGCCCGATAATTAAAGGAGACCCAGCTCCATAAACGGGCTTCAAAATTCGGACTTAAGGAAAAAGTTCGGTTATTATAGGGAAATAGCTCATTGTTTATTATTTGATTATAGCGTGTAGTGCTCCAAGAAGCCCGAATTTTCGCCGCAGACCCTAAAGCAAAGATAAACTTACTAATTTCTATATGCGTATTCAGTGTACTTACATTGTTTTCAAGCGGCAGTAGTACGGTTTGGGATATATTTTGATTTACCACATTAGACGCAATCGTATTGGCTATTGATTTGTTCCAATTTAAGCCTGCATTCATAAAGAGCATCGCAATACTCCTTTGGAAATTATATTGCAATCCCACGTTGTGGCTACTCCGCTCCTGCAGACCGGCATTATTGACCTGTATAGTTCGGTAATTGGTTAGAATCGCTCCACGGTAGATACCGCCTATGTTACCCATGTGATTCGAATAAGTGTAATTGGTAGAAAGGTAATCTTCCTGGTTGACCATCCACTTTAATCGCAAAGCAGGGTTAAACAATAATTGATATTGATTACGCACAAGCATAAAGTAGAGGTCTTTGTATCCAATCCGTTGACCGGCAAGTGGAAGAACGAGCGAAGTTTCCCATCTTCGTGCTTTATATTCGTAGTTAGCTTCCGCATAGAGCCTATGTCGGCTCCATTGCAAGTCATTGTCTTTACTCCTGGCAAAAGCGAGTGTTTGACCGTCATCTTGATTCAGCCGCAATACCGATTCCAAATGCTGCAACTCATTCAAAACACCTAGCCTATAATGCTGCTTGACTCTATTTTTTACTAAACCATAACTTAATGATAGACGATTAAACCAGGTTGGTGCTTGTACAGATTGAGTGGTCGACTGATAAGCAACACTATCGTTTAATATCGGCGCATTTACACCCGGTTGTAAGAACAACTGTTGAGGTTGATTGTAGTAATTGATGTACCAAGTAAGTTGAATTACGTTTCTATTATGCAATTCAGGAATATATTCCAAACGATTCGAAAGATCTCGGACTTTGCTTGTTAAACGTAAGTTTAAGGCAGCACCATTATTGAACATATTCGCCTCGGCGCGATCGCCCGAATAAGAAAAACGTAGTTCATTCTTAAAATAATGGCTTTTTTTATTGGCTTCTGCACTTAAAGTAAAATCGGCCAGAAAAGGATGTCGAAACAAAGCTTGTCGCTCACTATAATGAATAGTATCTTCACCTAAATAAGTATCGCTCAAACCATTATAATTCAGTTGATTCCGATCTACCAATATATTAATAGTTGACTTAAGCTGTAATCCATTTTTAAGATTCAGCAGGTTATTGGCATTAACGGCCACTGACTCATTTAAATAGTAACGCGGCTTTGGTAAATTCGGAGTTCCGACTGTACCTGTGGATAATAGGGCATCCGGACGCTCATTTCCTATCGTGGATAATATAACAGATCGATTAAAAGCCGTAAAATCCAATGATAGATCCTCTCCGATATTATTTCCTTTCATCACATTAAGCATCTTATATTTCTTATTAAATAAGATGCCGTTTATTTCACTATCGTATTGGTGCGGTAAACCAAGACCAAGCTTGGCCTGTCCCGTCATTTTGAGCTTAACGTCCTCTTTAATTACCAAATTCAGTGCTACCTGATCACTCAATACTTTATTCTGGAGTATTTTAATGGGTTGATGATTCTGCATAACTTCAACATTCTTCACCATACCATGGGGGATCGTTTTTGATCCGATAACGTAACGGTCGGCAAGAAGGTCATCTCCGTCGATGTACAGACTGGAAATACTTTTTCCGTTGTACTTGATTTCGCCGTTGTCCGCGACTTCTATACCAGGTAGGCGCTTTAAGACTTCTCCGATAGAACGATCCTCGCCTTTCGCAAAATTGCTCACCTGATAGCTCAGGGTATCGCCTCGACGCCGAATCGAGGGTTTGCTTTTTACTTCTACCTGAGAAAGATCGATTGTTTGCTCTTCTAATATAATCTTATAAAAGTCTTGCCCATTTAACGATAAACGAACCTGCTTATAACCAAGATGGCGTATTTCTAAGACCAAATGATTGTTATTTGCGGTATCAGGCAAGGCAATCATGAAATTCCCTTGAGCATCACTTATTTTAAAATTGACAACACGGTTATCCCTGTTTTTAATAACAACATTGGCGTAAGCGACATCCTTCCCATCTTTTGTTTGCAACCGGCCCTGAACCGCTTGTTTCTGGGCAAATAACAAAAAAGGAAAAATCAATAAAAGAAAGGTAGTTAAGCTTACTTCCCATGGATATATCTTCGAAACCATGAAAAAAAACTGGACAGCCCGAGTCACTCATTTATTTTGTTAATTCGATCGGATTATTGTCAGTGTTAGAAACTCCTCCGGCATTTTTGTTCACATTGATGGATTTAATTTTACCGGGATCTATTGAACTAAATGCATCCCCTTTTTTAGGTAATCCGCTGATTACATTCGCTGCATTGGAGCGCCCTCCTTGTCCCTGCACATCCATAAACGTCTGCCTGTTTTCTTTAAATGCTTTTAATAAACGATCTAACGCCTCTTGATTTGTTTCAATATAATCGGTTGTTGTTCCTATCTGTAAATTTACATGGTCCAATTTCTCAAACCCAACAAAATGGAATACCACTTCCTTTTTGCTATCAGCCACATCAAGAATTAATCCAGGTAAACCATGCAACTTCCAAGGACCAAAAGAAAAAGGCAATTCCAGCGAAAACCAAGCGGTATAGGTTCTACCTTTAAATGATACGGTAGCTTTCTGACAATTATATCCTCCAATCGTTAGGGTATCGTCATTAATTTTCCAATCTAATTGGGGATAAGGTTCATCTAAAATATACTGGTTTTGCATCAGCCGATATATTCTTTTCAGTGTCTGTGTATTGGACACAAAATAGAACGATTCATTGGTAGAACTCCCTTTGCTCACCAAGTTGATATTACCGTCAAAAGAGGGGTTGGCAACCTGCTCTTCCATTTGTCTGTTGATTTCCTCTTCTGCGTTTGACGTAAAGAAAGACCGGTTAATGCCAGCATAAAGTACCATCTCTTCTTCTTTCGGATGATCCCTATTAGCAGTATCGTTCACATGAATAAACTGATAACGTGCCCGTGCCAACACTGGTTCTGTTTCCTGTGCGTTCACTTTCACTATGAAGAAAAAACATACGACTCCTACATACCATAATTTGAGGTGCTTCATAATTTCATATTTATATTTTGCTAGTAACCTTAATTCAGGAAATCACCAAGGCTGACAGACGGCCTTTAACATATTTTCTTCGTGTAATCGCATCCAATATAGCTTACTTGTATTTCGTTGTGATCAATATAACTCCATTTTTGCCCATGCTACCATACATAGCTGTCGCCGCGCGATCTTTTAGGACGTTAATACTTGCTATGTCATTTGGATTGATTGCATTAATATCTTCGCCTTCTTTCAAGACGACACCATCAAGCACCAACAAAGGTTGCACTTGATTTTTTGATCTGATAGTCAGCATTTTTGCTTTTTTCCTTCCATTTTGGAATGCTACTTTGGGAAGCTCCTTGGGGCGATCTTTTTCTTGAATTGCCGTACCTAACGTTTCTTCTTTTTCATGTTTATTGCCCGCGTTCGGTGTGACATGTGATAAACCGGCATTAATCAACTTACCATCTTCTTGATAAGCTTTGCTGATCGTAAACACCATCGCTGAAATAGTAATTGCAGGTACAATAAACACATACTTGCTGAGATGCAGTTGTGAAGATTTCTTTTTGTTCATCATCGCAATTCTTCGTTTTAAGGCGTTAAAATTGAAATGATTGCTAAGCTCCGGAGAAATAGTTCGACTATTAAGATTAACAAGACTATATTGGTATTTTTTCTTGTCTACGCCGCTTTGGAGAACTTTATGGTCTGTTAAAAATTCTAAATTTTCTTTGATGGCCGAACGGGTCAACCAAATGATTGGATTAAACCAGCAGCATAGGCTAACGATCTCTACAAGTAGCACATCAATGGTATGCAACTGTTTTACATGCTCTATTTCATGCTTCAGGATTCCTCTTAAATCACGTTCTGTGTGAAGCGATTTATTTAGATAAATGGATTTCCAAAAAGAAAAGGGAGGGATGTCTAGCCATACTTGACGATACCGACAGCTTTCAAAAATGGCGACCGTTGATTTTTGATGAATCTTCGATAAACTAAACAATCGGAGAAGGAACCTCAAGGTTAGCAAAGCAACTACAGACGAAAATAACAAGGTAATAATATTCCATAAATCTACTTTGGGCGGTATGATAGACAGGAGATCGTCCCAAGTCATTATTTGCATTTCACTCCTTCCTGCAGAATTTTCTTTAGCAAAAAACATAGAAAGATCAACGAGCGGATACAAGGCAGAAAACAGGAGTCCCATGATAAAATAACATCTATTCAGAAGATAAAAAGTTAGCTTCCGTAAGAATAGGTAGTAACCTCCGTAAAATAAGGCAATTGATAAATTAACCTTTAATAAATAATCGATCCATTCAGGCATAGCTAATCCTTATCTTGTTCATCAATCATTTTAATAATCTCTTTCAATTCCCGCGCACTGATTTTCTCTTCTTTCGCGAAAAAGGATACAAGTTCTTTATAAGAATTTCGAAAATACTCGCTTACAAATCCGTTCATAAACCCACGCTTGTATTCCTCTTCCGTAACAGTCGGTTCATATCGATAGGCATTGGCATATTTTACCGATCTAACAAAGCTTTTTCGTTCAAGGTTCTTCAGTGTAGATGCCAATGTTGTATAGGGAATTTTAGGATCGGGCATACTATCCAATAATTCTTTTACAAAGCCGCCTCCGTTTTTCCAAATCAACAGCATGGCTTCCTCTTCTTGTGCACTTAGTTTCTGCATAACCCTATGTTTATTTCGTAAATCTACGAAAATTTCGTAAAAAACAAAACATTATTTGAAATAACTGATCTACGAGTCGGGTACAAAATGTTTATATTTGACTTTTTCATTGGTACAAATTGTTTTTAGTGAAACCGAAACTTGCCTATTATGTTAACAGCATAAGAAAGTTTCGACTTTAAATTGATCATATGAAACGAAGAAAAGGAATAAGTTCGTTGTTTTATACGGCATTGGCCATATTGTTTATTAGTTGTCATAGCGGCCCTAACAATAAGAGGCAGGATGCCGATACAACACGCGTGAGTGAACAAGGTATCGTGATAGAAAACGACACCTTGTCGCAAGTCTTTGCCGCTTATATAAAGGTAAAGGATGCACTGGTTGCCTCAGACCCTAAATTGGCAGGCGAAGCGTCCAACAGACTTTCAGAAAGCCTTAAAGGAATTCACGGTTGTGAAAATACAGCCATCTTGGCACAGGAGCTCGCCAATTCAACAGATTTAGCCTTACAGCGTTCGGCATTTTCGGCAATAAGCAAAGATCTGATCGACATGTATCAACGTCCTTCTTTAAGTGCGGGCAAAATTTATGTAATTCATTGCCCGATGTACAACAATAAAGCGGGTGGAGATTGGCTTTCTACCAGTCCTGAGATAAAAAACCCTTACTTTGGTGAAGAAATGTTAACCTGTGGAACTGTCACACAGGAAATTAAGTAGAATCGGGAATAAAATCGTGTCATCGCAAATTAATTTATCGTAAATAAATTGAAATATTTATAGGTTTCCCTATGTTTTAAGCCATTTTTTTTTAGTTTTGTTACAAACCATAGAATCATTATGTCAGAAAAAGTTTCTTTAAATATTGGAGATAAGCAGGTAGAGTTACCAATCATTACAGGTACAGAAAACGAGAAAGCAATAGATATTTCGAAAATTAGAGCAGAGACAGGATTTATAACGCTTGATCCGGGTTTTAAAAACACCGGTGCAACAACAAGTGCTATCACATATTTAGATGGCGAAGAAGGTATACTTCGTTATAGAGGCTATCCCATAGAGGAATTAGCTGAAAAATCAACCTTTCTGGAAGTGGCGTACCTGTTGATATATGGAGAATTGCCAACCCAAGCTGAGTTTACTGATTTTCAGAATAAAGTAAGCCGACACACGCTTATCCATGAAGATATGAAGAAATTTTTCGAAGGTTTTCCTACCAAATCCCATCCGATGGGACAGCTGTCGGCCTTGGTAGGAGCTCTTTCAGCATTTTATCCGGAATCGCTAAACCCGGACGCCTCCGAGGAGGAAGACAATCTTACCATCATTAAACTACTTGCTAAGTTTCCAACCATTGTTTCATGGATTTATAAAAAGTCCTTGGGACACCCGGTCATATACCCAAAAAATAAGTTAGACTATGTAAGCAATT
Organism: Olivibacter sp. SA151; assembly: GCF_054130995.1. Lineage (NCBI taxonomy): Bacteria > Pseudomonadati > Bacteroidota > Sphingobacteriia > Sphingobacteriales > Sphingobacteriaceae > Olivibacter > Olivibacter sp. SA151. Next base: position 3,254,441 of record NZ_CP096391.1, read on the forward strand.
ACCTGAACATGACTTTTGGTCAATTGACGGAAGAAGTCGAAATTGATCCAATTGTTACCTCAGCGATGAATAAACTACTCATTCTACACGCTGATCATGAACAAAATTGTTCAACATCAACCGTTAGAATCGTTGGATCTTCAAATGCCAACCTTTTCACTTCCATCTCTGCCGGTATTTCCGCGCTTTGGGGGCCGCTTCATGGTGGGGCTAATCAGGCCGTAATAGAAATGCTGGAGCGAATAAAAGAAGATGGCGGTGATTCGGAAAAATGGCTGGCTAAAGCAAAAGATAAAAACGATCCGTTCCGCCTAATGGGATTTGGCCATCGTGTATATAAGAACTTTGACCCGCGCGCTAAAATAATAAAAAAGGCATGTGACGATATTCTGGACAGTTTAGGAGTACAGGATCCCGTATTAAATATTGCGAAAAAACTGGAAGAAACCGCGCTAAGTGACCCCTATTTTGTGGATCGTAAGTTATATCCGAATGTAGATTTTTATTCCGGTATTATTTACCGGGCACTTGGCTTCCCTACGGATATGTTTACGGTGTTATTTGCCCTTGGCCGCTTGCCCGGTTGGATAGCGCAATGGAAAGAAATGCGTACAAACAAAGAACCAATTGGGCGCCCACGTCAAGTATATACAGGACATCCAAAACGTAATTTCGTTGCGATGAAAGACAGATAACCAGGGTTTAATAAATCATTTAACAAGAGAGGGGCTAACTAGAGTGCTCCTTTCTTATTTTGTACCCTTGTTCGCTTGACTAACTAACGCAATAATTCCCCCACCAATTAGAATGGCACCTAAGTAAGGTGGCCAGTTAACTTGCTTTTCCTTATCAGCATTGATTTCTACGGGACCTGCATCTACTACTTTTTCCTTTTTTGTATAACTGAAACCTGTCCAGATCAACATCACAGCCCCCACAATTATAAGTATAATACCTAGTATCTTCATCCGTCTTCGTTTTGATGTAGTTAAACAACAAAGCAATCGACATATAGTTTATACGAAGGGTAGGCGGTCGCAAATCTTTTTCGTTTTTTGCATAAAAAAATTATCTTTAGCTTTATGTTTCCTACCTTATCTCATCTGATCGCATATCTTTTCGGGATATATATTCCATTGCCAATTCAGACATTTGGCTTATTTGTTGGCTTTGCCTTTCTGTCTGCATACTACATTTTTAAGGTTGAGCTTATACGTAAAGAACAACTAGGATTAATTATGCCTGTTAAGCAGGAGGTAAGGGTAGGAGAACCCGCACATCCGGTTGAGATACTGATGAACGCATTGGTCGGGTTCATCATTGGTTATAAGCTAATACATGCTATTTTCAACTATGCCGATTTAGTTGATAACCCTCAAGCTTTCTTACTATCCACTAAAGGTTCCTTAACAGGTGGTGTGCTGCTGGGTATTCTATTTGGTTATTGGCTCTATAAAGATAAGAAGAAGCAAGAGCTTGCAGAAGATAAAATAGAAATACAACAGATACATCCCTATGAACTGATGAGCAAAATTTTAGTTTGGGCAGCCATTTGGGGCCTACTGGGGGCGAAGCTTTTCCATAACTTAGAGTATTGGGACGATTTTATACATAATCCGGTAGAAAGTCTCTTATCTTTTAGCGGACTTACTTTTTATGGTGGTATCCTGTTCGGTGGTGCAGCAGTTATTTATTACACCAAAAAACAGGGCATACATCCATTACATATGCTTGATGTGGGTGCTCCCGGCATGATGTTAGGTTACGCCGTTGGTCGTTTGGGTTGTCAGTTATCAGGGGATGGCGATTGGGGCATTGAGAATTTAGCTACTAAACCATCGAGCCTGCAATGGATTCCCGATTGGGCTTGGGCATTTAAATTTCCTCATAACGTGATTAACGAAGGTGTGCCTATTGTAGGCTGTGAGGGTAAATTTTGCCATGAGCTACCGGTTGCCGTGTTTCCCACATCTTTTTACGAATTTTTGATGTGTCTTATCCTTTTTGCCTTACTTTGGTTTTTAAGGCAAAAAATACATACTGCCGGGATGCTCTTTTCTATTTATCTTATGTTAAATGGTGTCGAACGTTTTTCGATAGAACTAATCAGGGTAAATGCAAAATATCACCTTTTAGGAATATCATTTACGCAAGCTGAATTGATTTCCCTCGCCATGGTCATGGTCGGACTTATCGGCGTTTTTTACACCCGGTCAAGAGCACAAAAAACTGCTTATTCCATTACGCAAAAATATGCTTAATTTATCTCAACTCACGCAACAAGTACGATCCATAGCGATCGAAGCGGCTAACTTTATCAGGCAGGAACGGTTAAGCTTTGATAAAAGTAAAATAGAGCAAAAGGGCCTTCACGACTTGGTTTCATATGTAGATAAAGGCGCTGAATTTATTATTGTAGAACGGCTCAAAGACTTATTACCGGAAGCAGGCTTTATCACTGAAGAAAAAACGATCGTGAAGAAGGGCGACGTCTATAATTGGATCATAGACCCACTTGACGGAACTACCAATTTCATTCATGATATTCCCGCCTATTGTGTTAGCATTGCGCTTGCTCGTAATCGTCAACCTATTATAGGGGTTGTTTATGAAGTGACCAGCAAAGAATGTTATTATGCCTTTGAACAAGGAGGCGCATTTTTGAACGATCGCCGGATAAAAGTCTCTGCATCGACGACTTTATCCGACTCATTGCTCGCTACCGGTTTTCCTTTTTATAAATTTGAGTATCAAAATCAATACATCAATCTACTTAAACATTTAATGCAACAATGCCGTGGCATTAGGAGAATCGGTTCAGCCGCCCTGGACTTGGCTTACGCTGCCGCAGGAAGATTCGATTGCTTCTTTGAATATAATCTGAATGACTACGATATGGCTGCCGGCGTATTGTTGGTTAAAGAAGCGGGTGGTATCGCCTATGATTTTGAGGGAAGTCAAGAGATGCTGGATAAAAGATCTGTTATTGCAGGCAATTTTGATATTACTAACCTCGTACTATCCGCAGTAAAAATGCACTTTAAATAAGAAGAGCCCGGTAGAAACCGGGCTCTTCTCTTGAATTTCTATTTATTATTATATTACATAGCTTCCGCCACAACCTCTTGAACCTCAGGAACCATTCGCTTTAACAACCCTTCTATACCTGCTTTTAGCGTAATTGTTGAAGACGGGCACCCACTACATGAACCGCGTAATTCAACTGTTACCACGCCTTCATCAAAAGATTTATAAGCAATAGCACCACCATCTTGTTCAACAGCAGGACGGACATAATCGTGTAATACTTGCTGAATTTTCTTTTCAGTTTCACTGCCTTCGAAAGCCACATTCTCATCACGCTCTACCTCATGTATTAGCAATTCAGATTCTACCGCGCCCTTTACGAAATCTTTCAATATGGGCAGGATGTCTTCCCATTCACTATCTTCGGATTTTGTAATAGTGACAAAATTACTGGCAAAGAAAACACCATTAACAAAATTAAATTTAAAGAGCTCCCGTGCGAAGGGAGAACTTTGGGCTTTCTCCTTATCAGGAAAATCTAAACTCCCATTATACAACAACTTATTTACCAGAAACTTCATAGTTGCCGGATTGGGGGTACTTTCTGTATATACGTTGATCGTGGCCATTTTTATTTATATTAATTACACAAAGCTAACAAAAATATAACGGACAAGAAGTCAACTGCACGTCATAGTTAATATAGCGATGCGATACCTCTCCCTAAACCCCGGTATAGTTCCAGGGTGTAATGGCCTTGAGCTCCTCTTTAAGCGGATCAGCGATATTCAGATTATTGATAAAAGCGGCTATTGATTCCTGATTAATTGCTTCGTTTGTCCGCGTTAAATCCTTCAATGCTTCATAGGGCTTGGGGTATCCTTCTCTTCTCAATATTGTTTGTATAGCCTCCGCTACAACAGACCAATTTTTTTCCAGATCGGCCCGAAGTGCGTCTTCGTTCAATATGAGTTTTTTGAGTCCTCGCATAATGGACTTGAAGGCAATGAGTGTATGGCCAAAAGGAACACCTATGTTTCTCAACACAGTCGAATCTGTTAAATCGCGCTGCAACCTGGAAATAGGCAGCTTAGCAGCTAAATGCTCAAACAAGGCGTTGGCTAGACCTAAGTTACCTTCTGCATTTTCGAAATCTATAGGATTGACTTTATGTGGCATAGCGGAAGATCCGATCTGTCCGGCAATAATCTGCTGTTTAAAGTAATCCATGGAAATGTAAGTCCAGATATCTCTACACAAATCAATTAAAATATTGTTTACCCGCTTTAAAGCGTCACAATGTGCCGCAAAGTTATCATAATGTTCAATTTGGGTTGTTTTTTGCGACCTATGGAGACCTAAAATATCGTTTACCAGGTGATTACCAAAGGCAACCCAGTCAATGTCTGGATAAGCGATATGATGTGCATTGAAATTTCCGGTAGCCCCCCCAAATTTAGCTGAGAAGGGAATCGCCTTAAGTTGATTTAGCTGTCCCTCTAATCGTTCAACAAATACGGCTAGCTCTTTACCTAAACGAGTCGGTGAAGCGGGCTGCCCATGTGTCTTTGCCAGCATAGGTATGGCTTTCCATTGCTTGGCCATAGCGTCAAGTTCGCTGATAAGTACGTGAATACCCGGATAATATACTTTGTTTAAGGCTTCCTTCCAGGAATAGGGAATGGCTGTGTTGTTAATGTCCTGTGACGTCAATCCAAAATGAATAAATTCTTTCGAATCTGTCAATCCGATTGCCTCAAACTTTTCTTTGATGAAATACTCAACGGCTTTCACATCATGATTAGTTGTCTTCTCCAGATCCTTAATACGTTGTGCGTCGTTCTCAGAAAATTCCTCATATATGGCCCGCAGAGCCGCTTTATTCGGTAAAGCACTTAATTGGGATATACCGGTTTCAGCAAGTGCGATAAAATATTCAATTTCTACAAATACACGATATTTTATTAAAGCGGCCTCCGAAAAAAAAGAAGCTAAATCTTTTGTTGCACTGTGATAACGACCATCTATCGGTGAAACTGCTGTAAGTGGAGATAAACTCATGTCAATGAAATATGTCGGGTTAAAAGCGCAAAGTTAAAAAAATATTGCATTTGTCCATTTTCTCCCATCAGAGAATGAGATCAATTTTAGAAACAATGCCACGGAGGGGACCCGTACCATTTTGCAAAAAAAAAAGCGTTTCCGCTCATGAACGGAAACGCTTTTTACTATTTCAGTTTTAATTACTGAGCTTCTTTAACTGTAGTATCAGCAGTTACAGTAGTATCTGTAGTGATAACAGTTGTATCTGGCTCGCTAGGAGTAACAACAGTAGTAGTATCAGTTGTTTCTTCAGTAGCAGATCCTTCGCCAGAGTTTGAGTTACAAGCAGCAACAGTTAAAGTTAAAGCTAAACCTAAAAAACCGAATTTGAATAAATTTTTCATTGTTAATTTTCTTTTCTGATTAAATAAAAATTGTTTATTTACCTCTTTATACCGCATATGTTGAAAGGTAACCCAACATTTTTAAAAAAAATTTTTCGTTCTTTTTTGCGGCTGCAAAGATGGAGATATTTTAGAAAAATACAAATAGAATTTGCTGACTGATCAAACTTCATTTACTGTTTACTTTTATTTCCCTAGTTTCTGTACTTTTGCCTCTTTGCAACTGAAACAAACAGGCGATAATAAAATCGTCGGGGGAACAGTTATAAAAAAGACAGACCTTATTTAAGCACCGTTTTTTATTTCAAAACGTGCTAAAAAAAACACGAATGGGTGGGTTACTATTTGCATTTTAACGTATTAACTAGTGAGTAAAGAAAGAAAACATACACCATCTGACGATAACGAAATACTTGCAGGGATTTTAGAAGGGGACACCAACATTTTGGATAGTTTATATAAGGCTAATTTCCCAATGATTGCTCGATTGATTATCAATAACGGTGGTGATATTGACGACGCAAAGGACATATTCCAAGAAAGCATTATTATTTTATATGATAAACTCTGTGGCGGCGACTTTGCACTTAATAGCAAACTCAAAACGTTTTTGTATTCTGTCTGCAGAAATCTTTGGCTTAAAAAGCTAACAAAAAAAGGGATTTATACCCGCATCGACGATTTTGAAGAAAAGATTCTTGTAGAAGACGACATCGACACACATAAAGAACGAGACCGGCAATTTTCCATGATGGAAGATGCCTTGAAAAAGCTGGGCGAGCCCTGCAAAACAATAATAGAAGATTTTTATATACGAAATTTAACAATGCAAGATATCTGTGAAAAGTTTGGTTACACGAATACGGATAATGCAAAGAATCAAAAATATAAATGTCTGCAACGTTTAAAGAAACTTTATTTTGGTTAACATTTTACAACAATGAAAAGTGAACGAGATTTTCTAGACCAGTCGGAAGCCTACTTAAGAGGTGAAATGAATGCCCTGGAAAAAAAGGTATTCGAAGACCATCTTGTGAATGATCCTGAAGCTCGTAGAAAATTTGACGAGCACGAAATATTTATTGGAAACATGAAGAGTTACGGAGCTAGGACCGATTTACGACATAAGCTCGAGGCCATTCATGAAACAATTAATATAGAAGAAGTGGTTCCAAAAAAGCCACTCATTGTACGCTTATGGGATAAATATAAGATCAATTCCCTTGTGGCCGCGTCGGTTGCACTTCTTGCTGTTTTCACTACCTTATGGCTTACTGGCTTTTATTCAAAAGACAACACATCCCAATATATTGCTTTGCGACGCGATATGAATAGCATTCGACAAAATGTTAAAGCCCAAAATGCACTGATTAAGGATATTAACAAAGGCAAGAACGACGCTGGTACTCCCAGTCATTATGGAGCCACCGGTTTTGCTCTTTCTTCCAATGGCTACGTTATGACAACGTATCACGTAATTAAAGATGCTGATTCTGTTTACTTGCAGAATTATACAGGCAACTCATACAAAGCAAAGGTCATATATACGGATCCCACATACGATATTGCAGTGCTGGAAATTATAGACAAAGACTTTAAAGAAGTAGGGAATTTACCCTATACTTTTAAACAAAACGCAGCTGATATAGGAGAGGACGTTTATACGATTGGTTTTCCGAGAGAAGAAGCAGTATACGGAAGGGGTTATTTAAGCAGTAATACGGGATATAGTGGCGATACCATTGCTTATCAGGTTTCCATTCCCGTTAACCCAGGTAACAGCGGGGGACCTGTATTGGATAATCGGGGCAATATAATCGGCGTTATTAACAGTAAACAAACGGAGACTGATGGAGCCGCTTTTGCCATCAAATCGAACTATGTTTTGGAAGCGCTGGCGTCAATTCCCGAAGATAGTCTGGAGAAAAAGTTGACATTAAATAAAAAGAACACCCTCGCCAATTTGAGCCGCACGGAACAGATCAAAAAGGTACAGGAATATATCTATATGATTAAAGTATATTAATAGAAGACACCGAATAAAACAAAAATGGCTTCCCCCTGTGGTGGGGAAGCCATTTTTGTTTTATTTTCAGTATATTAGGAACCTAGATCAAAATCATATGACTCAAGCGCATCGGAATATTGACCGTTTTAACTTTCGAGCCGATAACTATGATAAATATCGTCCAGGTTATCCGCAAGGTCTTCTGGATTTCATATATAAACATAATTCCCTAAATGAACAAAGTGTTATTGCTGAGTTGGGGGCAGGAACCGGCATCTTAACAGAAGAACTAGTAAAATGGCCTTGTAGCATCATTGCGATTGAACCTAATGATGAAATGCGCGAAAAAGCGATCCAAACTTTACAAAGAGTTAAAAATTGTGTAATAAAGGACGCAACCGCCGAAGAAACCGGTCTGGCAGACCATAGTGTTGACCTCATAATCTGTGCGCAATCATTTCATTGGTTCGACGCAATGAAAGCAAAAAGAGAATTTGAGCGAATATTAAAAAATCAGGGAAAAGCAGCAATTATATGGAATATCCGTAGCGCAGAAACGGCTTTTGAAAAAGAATATGAGGAATTCATTTTGGAGTTTTCAATAGATTATAAAGAGGTGAAGAATAGAGAAACACGAGGAAACAACCTTAAAAATTTCTTTCTGTCTAATAGCATGGAAGAGCATCTATTTATATACGATACCTACCTGACATTCGAACAGTTATTGGGCAGAACACTTTCTTACTCCTATATGCCTAATGAAGGCCATAAAAGAACACCTGAAATGAAGACTCGATTACGGGTCTTGTTTGACAAATATGCTACCAATCAAATTATAAGCCTCTCGTACAAAACTAAATTGTTTATGGGTATGCTTTAATTTTACATCAAAAACGTTACAAAGTTGCGTTTTTACCGTTCGATGTTTTGACAATTTTCTCTAAGTTTGTGATATTATTAATCAATAAAAAATCACATGAAGAAACGTTTAATCAATCTAAAATTTCTATTAGCCGTATTTTTTTTCCTGAGCTATTCATATCAAAGCCAGGCCCAATCAGAGGCCTTATGGCTCCGGTACCCAGCCATATCACCGGACGGCAAAACTATTGTTTTTGGATATCAAGGTAATTTATACCGTGTAAGCGCCAGTGGGGGAGCAGCCACCGCCCTTACTGTCGGAAGCTCGCACAGTATGATGCCCGTATGGAGTCGTGATGGTCAGTTTATAGCTTTCGCAAATGACCGAAATGGTAATTTCGACGTCTATGTAATGCCGGCAAGCGGCGGAAAGTCAACACGACTTACCTATAATAGCGCAAATGATTACCCATACGACTTTAGTATCGATAATAAGGAGGTGATATTCGGAAGTGCCAGGCAAGCACCCGCCGAAAGTACGCGTTTTCCAAGCTTGCGACTGTTTCAAAATCTATACCGGGTGACTATCAATGGGGGCCGACCGCTACTTGTGAGTGCTGCCGGCATCGAAAATGCACACTTTAATCAAGATGGCAGCTTATTGGTTTTCCAAGACAGAAAGGGTTACGAAGACCCTTGGAGAAAACATCACACTTCTTCCGTAACGCGCGATATATGGCTTTATAATTTAAAAACCAATACATACGAGGCCTTAACCAATGAGGAAATCGAACACCGCGAACCGGTTTTCAGCCATGACGGACAATTTGTTTATTATCTAAATGAGAAGGATGGAACCCTAAATCTCTATAAGAAGGGAATTCGATTACGTATTGCGGATCAACAACTAACGCATTTCACAAAAAACCCGGTTCGCCATTTGAGTATTTCAAATGAAAATACGCTAGCCTTTACACAGGACGGCTCTATCTATACACTAAAGGAAGGGGGTGAACCAAAAAAGCTAACCGTAGTCATCGCAGTTGATAATGGAAATGCTTTAGCGAGCAATGTGCCATTAAACGGGCAAATTAGTCAGTTTGAGTTAAGTCCTGACGGTAAACAAATCGCTTATGTGAGTAGAGGAGAGCTATTTGTTACAAGTGTTGAAGGCGACTTTACAAAACGAATTACTAATACGGCCGATCAAGAACGAATGGTAAAATGGTCGCCGGATGGAAAAACGTTAATCTACGCCGCTGAACGAGGCAGAAATGGTTGGGGTATTTATCAAAGCTCCATTCTCAATCAAGAAGAATCCTATTTCTTTAATGCAACCGTTTTGAAAGAAGAGCCTCTTATTACCGGAAAAACAGACAATTTTGCTCCTAAGTTCTCACCTGACAGTAAGTCTGTGGCTTATATCGAAGAAAGAAACGTATTGAAGGTATATAATATCAATACTAAAAAAACGGTCGAGTTGCTCCCGAAGGGACACAACCATTCTTATGCCGATGGCGATTGGGGCTTCGAATGGAGTCCAGACAGCAAGTGGTTATTGGTCGATGATCAAAGAGGATACTTTTTTAATTCTAATGTAGCCTTGATAAAAGCGGATGGAACTGCTGAAATAAGACATCCGCTTCTTACTGGTTTTGGTGAAGAGGGGGCGCGTTGGCAGATGGAAGGAAAAATGCTCACTTGGCTAAGCAGTCGCTATGGAAGAAAATCCTTAGCCCTACAGGGCAGTCGCGAACTAGACGTTTTTGGTGTTTTCTTTAATCAAGAAGATTACGATCGATTTAAGTTAACTAAAGATGAATTCGACCTGTTGAAAGAAAAGGAAGAAAAGGCAAAAAAAGACGAGGCGACAAAAAACAATGACCAAAATACGTCCAAAAAGAAAAAAAATGAAAAGGGTGAAAAAGAGGAGGAAAAAACGCTAAAGATAAATTTTGATAATTTACGTGATCGAGAAGTTAGGTTAACCATCAACAGCTCATCCATCAGTGATTACGCATTAACCAAAGATGGAAGTAAATTATTCTATCTGGCATCTTTTGAAAAGGGCTACGATTTGTGGTTAACGGAACCGAGGACAAATCAAACAAAAATTTTGGCTAAATTATCAGGTTCCCCCAGCGGCATTGAAATGAGCAAGGATGAAAAAACCTTATTCGTAGTAAATCGTGGCGCACTGGTAAAAGTTGATGCCGCAAGCGGCAAGATTACACCACTCAACAGTAAAGGAGAGCTTGAACTGAATGCCGCTGCCGAACGTGAGTACATCTTCAATCATGCTTGGCTGCAAGTGAAAAAGAAGTTTTATGACCCTAATTTGCATGGAATTGATTGGGATGGCTATTATCAAACCTATGCTAGATTTTTACCGCATATAAATAACAATTTTGATTTCCAGGAACTTTTAAGCGAATTATTAGGAGAACTTAACGCATCCCACACGGGAGGGCGCTTTTCTCCTCGATATACCAATCCGGATATTACGGCATCTTTAGGTTTACTCTATGATGAAACCTATACCGGTAAAGGGTTGAAAGTGGCAGACGTAATCCCGGGTGGTCCGGTAGCCAACGCCAAGTCGAAAATTGAAAAAGGAACGATTATACTGGAAATAGATGGCAACACCATTGATGATAACGTCGACTGGGCAAAGTTCTTAAATCGTAAAGTTGGCCAATATGTAAGCATTCGCGGTAAGAATGGAGCAGGTGGTGTATTCAACGAAACGATTAAACCAATAAGCACAGCTGATGAAATTCCACTTATGTATAAACGCTGGGTTAACGGACGAAAAGCGTATGTTAACAAAATAAGTAACGGAAAGATTGGTTATGTACATGTTGAAGGTATGAATGACGCAAGCTTTAGGGAGGTTTATGACCGCGTCATGGGAGAAAACTTAGATAAGGATGCACTTATAGTTGATACGCGTTTTAATGGTGGAGGATGGCTACATGACGACCTCAATACGTTTTTAAGCGGCAAAGAATATCTGAAATTTGCCCCACAGGGGAATACCTTAAAAGGTGGCGAACCGAGAAGTCGCTGGAACAAACCGAGTGCTGTTGTAATGAGCGAGGGAAATTATAGCGATGCTTTTATCTTTCCTTATATCTATAAACAAAATGGTTTAGGTAAATTGATCGGCATGCCCGTTCCAGGTACAGGAACAGCCGTCTGGTGGGAAACTCAAATTGATCCAACATTGATATTTGGGATACCTATGATTGCTACGATCGGAAAGGAAAATCGCCCTACCGAAAATCTTCAGGTTGAACCGGACATTCGGGTTCCCTTACCTTACGAGGCTTTTCTAAAAGGCGAGGATCCACAGTTGGAAAGAGCGGTAAAAGAGCTCCTTCATTAGTTTATTTATTCTTTAAAACTACCATAAGCTCCTTTTATGGAGGCTGTACAAGACTTCCGCGCGATAATCGCCGGAAGTCTTATATTTATATACACTTTTTTCAGATTATGAAAACGCTTATCTCTTTGCTATTAAGCTTATCTTGCTTATCTCTTTTTATAGGTTGCAAGGAAAAAGAACGAGTTGACCTCATTCTTCACCATGCTACTGTTTATACAGTAGATAGCACCTTTTCGCTCCAGCAGGCTTTTGCAGTAAAAAATGGAAAATTTCTGGATATCGGTTCAAATGGATCTATTTTGGACAAATACGAGAGCGAGCATATGGTCGACGCGAAAAATCAGCCTGTTTATCCTGGACTTTACGATGCTCATTGCCATTTCTTTGCTTTGGCTCGCGGACTACATCAGGTCAACCTGGTTGGTGCAAGTTCCATGAAAGAAGTAATTGAAAGGGTAAAGAACTTTCAGGCAAAATTTCCAAATGACGCTTGGATTTTAGGACATGGTTGGGACCAAAATCTATGGAGCGACAAAAGTTTCCCTAATAATAAGGAGTTGAATGCCGCTTTCCCGAAGATCCCGGTTTATTTAAGCAGAATTGACGGTCATGCGGCCTTAGCCAATGACGCAGCTCTCCAATTAGCGCATATTCCGCTTCATGGGCAACCTACAGGCGGTTTAATTGTAAAAGCGGGAAATACCCCAACAGGTATTCTTATTGACAACGCAATGGATTTAGTGCAACAGAAAATACCACCACCTTCTGAATTGCGATTAACGGATTTCTTATTGGAAGCGGAGAGGGCCTGTTTCTCCGTTGGATTAACAAGCCTGGCCGACGCTGGCTTGTCAATTGAAGAAATCGATTTACTAAAAAAACTTTATAAACAAAACAAATTAAAGATAGGGGAGTACGCAATGGCAATGCTCGATACAGGCACCTTTAAAGAGCTAGTAAAAGCAGGCGTGTATGATCGAGGGCAGTTGACGGTTCGTTCCTTTAAAATTGTAGCAGATGGCGCGTTGGGGTCTAGAGGGGCTTGCTTATTGCAACCGTATAGCGATGCTTCAACAGAGCAAGGTTTTTTACTTCTAAAACCTACTACGTTGGATACTATAATCCGTGAATTGGCACAAAGTAATTTCCAAGTTAACGTGCACGCTATAGGAGATTCAACCAATCGCTTTATTCTTCACACTTTCAATAAATATTTAAGCGAGAATAATAAAAAGCGTTGGCGCATTGAACACGCTCAAATTGTTCAACCCAATGATTATCGACTGTTTACAACTGCTAATCTTATCCCTTCCGTGCAACCAAGCCACGCTACCTCGGATATGCATTGGGCAAAAGACCGATTAGGAAACGATAGAATACAATATGCTTACGCGTATAAACAGTTATTACAAGCCGCAGGTAGTTTAGCTTTGGGAAGTGATTTCCCCGTAGAAGACATCAATCCGCTCTATCAATTCCATGCCGCAGTAGCACGGACCGATAAAAACGGTAAACCCGTCGGTGGATTCCAAATCGAAAATGCCCTGACAAGAGAAGAAGCATTGAAAGGCTTAACGCGATGGGCAGCATATGCTTGTTTTCAGGATGAGAAAAAAGGAAGTATAGAGAAGGGAAAGCAAGCAGATTTTATCCAGTTAGAGAAAGACATCATGCAGATTCCCTTAAACGAAATAAGAAATACCAAAGTGCAGCAAACCTGGGTAGCGGGGAAAAGGGTTTATTAGAATAGGTGCTTCCTTCGAACCCACCCAACCCCTCTGTTCGAGCCCCAGCTTAATGACAAAAAGCCCCAACTTTCGTTGAGGCTTGGTGATCCCGCTGGGACTCGAACCCAGGACCCATACATTAAAAGTGTATTGCTCTACCAGCTGAGCTACGGAATCCTATTCATATTTAATTTCTCACTAAAATTAAATATCATTAACTCTTATTTTTCAGAATTTTATTTTATTTCTGAACTGTTAACGGGTGCAAAGGTATGTTTTTTATCCATACACGCCAAATTTTAAAACAAAAAAAATAGAATTTTTCAATTATTCACTAAGTATCAGTTTGTTATTTTTAGGTACAGCGTAAAACACTCATAACCTTCGGCGTTCGAACCCGTCCAACACTTGTGTTCGAGCCCCAGCATAATGACAAAAGCCCCAACTTTCGTTGAGGCTTGGTGATCCCGCTGGGACTCGAACCCAGGACCCATACATTAAAAGTGTATTGCTCTACCAGCTGAGCTACGGAATCTTCCTTTATTCGAAACCTACCAGGTTTCTTTGAAAGAGCTGCAAAGGTATAATCTTTACCATTATAATGCAAGACAAATTCTATCTTTTAACGATATTTATCTGCAAAATACTGTATTCCAATCAGAAAAAAATCAATCTATTCTCAATACTATTTTTCCTATATGCCTTCCTTCTTCCATTAAATCATGAGCTCTCCAAGCTTCCGCCAATGGAAATACAGCATGAATCAGCGGCCTGAAAAAACCGGAATGCATCAGCGGCCAAACATTGTTTAGTATGTCCGCCGTCAACATAGCCTTAAAATGTTTATCTCTACTACGTAAAGTACTACCGGTAACGCTGATTCTTTTATGCATAATTTCCATGATATCCAGTTCAACCAAGGAACCATTCATGGCATTGATATATACTAAGCGCCCATCATGGTTCAAAATACTGATATTCTTCCTGAAATAGGATCCACCTACCATATCTAATATAACATCTATTTTTTCCTTTGCAAAAACCTTTTCAAATTCGTAAATCCGGTAATTGATACAAACGTCAGCCCCCAGGTCAAGACAGGCTTTACATTTCTCCTCCGAACCAGCGGTGGCGTACACTTTCGCCCCAATGCTTTTTGCAAGTTGAATCGCCGTAATACCGATACCACTCGAACCACCATGCACAAGAAAATGTTCGTTTTTTTTCAGTGCTCCGCGGCGAAAAACATTATCCCACACCGTATAAATGGTTTCCGGAAGGCTCGCAGCTTCAACAAAACTCAAACCTGTAGGGATGGGCAAACAATGACCTGCATTGGCAACCGCTTTCTCCGCATAACCACCTCCGGCAATCAATGCACATACATGATCTCCAATCTGCCATTGAGCTACCTCGGCACCTATTTGTTCAATAACGCCTGCAATTTCTAAGCCCGGTATATCACTTGCAACGCCTTCAGGAGCTGAGTACTTCCCCTTGCGCTGAAATATATCCGGTCGATTTACCCCGGCTGCCGCCACCTTAATAAGTACTTCATCGGGTTTTATTAATGGATCAGGCTTATCATGTAGTTTTAGAACGTTTGGTGCACCATATTCAGTAATCGAAATTGCTTTCATGTTTATTTTTCTTTCTAGCTTAAGTTCAACGTTTGTGCCATCAAATTGTTTATAAATTCACGCTAACGCTCCTTGAATGAAAAAGATTTGTCTGAGGGCCTTTTTTGTATTTCTTCTCATTAAAACAAGATCCTTTTAGCCAAACCATACAAAACAAAACAAAAACAGGAATTAATCACAAAAATTAACAGAAAAATCAATAAAAAAACCATAACAATATCAATATAGACATGAATATATCATATTTTTTTATAAAAAATTAAAATTAGCATACAAATACAAAAAATAACAAGAATATTCTACAATATACTTCATATTTATTCAATTTATTAATAAAATATTTTAAAATTGTCATATTTTTAATATTGATATTAAAAAATATACCAATGAAAAAACTATAAAAACATTAAATACATCATTAAAAATACGTTATAGAAATTTTTAAAGAAAAAAACGTACAAAAAAAACACTATAAAAATATATTATGAAAAAATAAAAGCAAAAAAAACAAATACTCACAACAGAAAATAAAAAAAATTCAAAAAATATTTTGATAATCGATTTTTTTACTATATTTGCATCAACAAAACGATATAAAATAAAAAAAAACATCGTTTTGTTTGTCATATTGCCCCTCAGTTTAATATAGGTTTATAATTGGTTAGCAGAATAGCCCCTTTCCCAGAGGGGCTATTTCTTTTAGTATAGATTTATGGCATTTATTTTTTTTGTTATTTCCAACAAAAGCTTCTCTTTATTAAAAAACCACACCAAAAGACATTGAAAAATAGACCCTTGATCTGTGAGATGAGCTGGAACAAATTTTGCACATAATATCCCGTATATGGGTACACAAAACTTCGACATACAGATCCTAGCGGCACCTTCTATATTAGGGCTCCGTACAAATGGCGTGCAAGATTTGCCAGCCGCCCTGTTGAAAGCTGGCCTCGGCTGGCAGCTACAGCAAGAACATCCTGTACTACACCTTGCTACCCTCAATGCGCAGTACAGCGACAAAAGAGATCCTGACACTCGTTGTCTTAATCCAGTATCAATTCGCAATTTCTCTATCAAACTCGGAAAAGCCGTTGATTTACTGCTTGACAAAGGCCGCTTCCCGCTGATATTGGGCGGTGATTGCAGCATTCTTCTAGGTATAATGTCTGGCCTCAAAGTCCGCGGTAAATATGGGCTGATCTTTATCGATGCGCATGCAGACTTCTACGAACCCGAAAAATCGGTGACCGGCGAAGTGGCCGATATGGATCTAGCAATTGTTACCGGTCGGGGACCGGACATACTCACCAACATTAACAACGTAAAACCCTATGTAGAGGATGGCCACGTGATTCATATCGGTCAGCGGGATTGGGAGGAGACAAAAAAATATGGCTCGCAGGATATTCGCGAAACCACCATCACTCGCTATGATCTGGAAAACATAGAAAAAGAGGGGATAGAACAAGTTGCAGCTGCTGTAATAACAAACCTTGACTCCTCCCTAGATGGCTATTGGATGCATTTTGATACGGATGTACTAGCCGATGAGCTAAACCCTGCAGTAGAATATCATTTGCCCGGCGGACTTGATTTTGAGCAGTCAGAATATTTTATTAACCAACTTTTACGCACCGGAAGAATCATAGGTTTTGATATCACCATCTTCAACCCCCGCTTCGACACCAACGGACAGATTGCCCAAAACATCAGTGATACCATCGTCCGCGCCTTTCGTTCCATTAAACGATAAATACGGGGAAAAGCATTTACTTAATATCGTGGCTTTGCAGTCCAAATTAGAAGCATTACAATCTAATCTGCCCTTATAAACAGAAAAAGCCATTTTTTCTAGAAAAATGGCTTCCCCTGTGGTGACCCCGGAGAGATTCGAACTCTCGACCCACTGATTAAGAGTCAGTTGCTCTACCAACTGAGCTACGGAGTCGTTATACTTTCTTATTGGGAGCCCAAAGTTAGACTTTTTCTCAAAAAAAAAGAACATTTTTTTATAATAATCTTTGCTGAAGCGCCTCTTTGATCAACTCTGCCACATTTTTTACTTCGAATTTTTGCAGCAAATTCCGCCTATGTGTTTCCACGGTTAAAGGGCTAAGAAAGAGTGTTTCAGCCATATTAGCCGTTGTCTTTCCTTCAGCGATCATAGACAGAATCTGTTTCTCTCTTTTCGTAAGCTGCGGAGGGCCTTTAAGTTCATTTAGAGTGGGTTTGGCAATAATTTCATTTACTTCCCTGCTAAAAGCGATTTCACCTTTATAGGCCGCCTTAATCGCATGAACGAGGTCGTCAACCGATACATTTTTCAACAAATAACCACTTGCTCCATTTTGCAGCATTTTCATAACAAAACTTCGTTCGGCATGATTACTCAGCGCTAACACAGAGACATTTGGAGCTTTAATCTTGATCTCTTTACACCAATCGATACCACTACCGTCCGGTAACATGACATCCAACAGCACAACATCCACTTCATGACCGGTTAAAAACGCCATAAACTCTGCGCCACTTATAAAGCAGTCGACAACTTCAATCTCGCTATGATTTGTCAAGAGCGTTTTAAGACCCTCGATAACGATCTGGTGGTCATCCACGATGGCTAACCGGATATTGCTATTAAGATATGACATGAATGTTCTATTCGTTTAATGCCTGTTGGATACAACCGCTAAAATGCAAAGAAATTTCCTTAAAGTAAAAGAAAAAGTCTGAACGGAAAGCTTATTTTTATCAGACTACTTATGAAAACTAAATAATATTTACTTTTGCACCATGGCAGAAGAAGTAGAAGCATTCGACATAGAAGATAACGGCGAACAGGATTTATTTGAACATTTACGGATAGTGGTCGATAAGGGCCAAACGCTGTTGCGCATAGACAAGTTCCTTATGCATCGTGTTGAAAATGCTTCTAGAAACAGGGTGCAAAATGCCATTGAAGCAGAGAATGTCTTGGTTAATAATAGACCGGTTAAATCCAGTTACAAAGTAAAACCTGGCGATCTAATAACAGTTGTATTACCTCATCCGCCAAGAGATACTGAAATTTACCCGGAAAATATTCCCTTAGATATTCGATATGAAGATGATGATCTGCTAATCGTAAATAAACCCGCGGGGATGGTGGTTCATCCAGGTTACAATAATTACACAGGGACACTGGTGAATGCGTTGGTTTATCACTTTAATCAATTACCTCAGCTACCAGGTAACGATGGCCGACCGGGGCTGGTGCACAGGATAGACAAAGACACCAGCGGTTTATTGGTCATTGCTAAAAACGAGTGGACGATCACAAATCTCGCCAAGCAATTTTTTGACCATACCATTCAGCGTAAGTATTTAGCATTAGTTTGGGGCGACCTTCAAGAGAACGGTACAGTTTCCGGATATATTGGCCGAAGCCTTAAAGATCGTCGTGTAATGTCGGTTTACGAAAATGAAGATAAAGGTAAGTGGTCCGTCACGCATTATAGGGTTCTTGAGCGTCTAGGCTATGTCACACTCATCGAGTGCCAACTGGAAACCGGCAGAACACATCAGATCCGGGCGCATATGCAGTCCATTGGCCACCCCTTATTTAATGATACACTTTATGGCGGTGATAAAATTTTAAAAGGAACTGTTTTTACTAAGTACAAACAATTTGTAGACAACTGCTTCTCCATCTTACCCCGTCAAGCCCTACATGCAAAAAGCTTAGGGTTTACACATCCTAAAAGCAAAGAACTTATGCACTTTGAAAGTGATATACCGGATGACTTCGCCATATGCTTAGATAAATGGAAATCCTACGTGCAGTACGAACGAAGCAAGTAATTTTTTACAGAATTTTTTCCCTTTTTTTTCGTTAAATTAAACAATGAACGATAGATATATAAATCATAACGGAAGTTTGATGCTGGAAAATCAGCCCGCTATACAAAGTAGCAATAGAAGTTTAAGATATGGAGACGGAATTTTTGAAACCATGCGTTGGACAGATGGCGATATTCGTTTTCTTCAGTACCATGTTGAGCGACTTCAAGCCAGTATGGAACTTCTCCATTTAGAAGGTTTTGCAAAATTTGACACCTATTTTATCCGTGAAAAGGCGGCAGAGCTGGTTAGAAAAAATAAACTGGGGGCAGATGCTAGAATTCGGTTAAACGTCTACCGGGCAGGAGCAGGTCTCTACAGCCCTGAAACGAACAAAGCAAATTATCTTTTGGAAGCAAATCCGCTTGATCATGATGGATATCGGCTAAATAAAACAGGGGTGATCATCGATGTCTATCGAGAGCATAAAAAGTCGATTAACAGCCTCTCTCATCTGAAGAGCAATAATGCACTTATTTATATATTGGCCGGTATAGAGCGAAAACGCTTAGGTTGTGATGATATTCTTATCCTAAATAATGACGGGTTTCTCTGCGAATCGCTGAGTTCTAACATCTTCGTTTGGTATAACAAAACATTATATACACCGGCTTTAAGCGAAGGTTGTATCGCAGGTGTTATGCGTAAAGTTGTCATCGAAATGGCTAATGAGTACGGCATCGAAGTGGTTGAGGCACAAATAAGCCCTGAGATATTGCATGAGGCCGACGAAATGTTCTTAACGAATGCAATACATGGTATTTATTGGGTGATGGGATACAAAAAGAAAAGGTACTTCAACCATCTATCCAAAAGTTTACAAGAAAAATTGGGGAAATGGCAACTTGCCTCCGATTTAAATGAAGAGTAACGGTCATGAATTTAGAGAGCAGCGTAATTTTAGTCATTACTGCTCTCTATAAAAATTCCGAGATAATCACTCGAATCGCGCGCCTCTTAAAAATTCTTCGACGGACATCTTTTTCTTTCCCTCTAATTGAAGTTGGAGTACATCTAAGTAACCATCTCGTGTGGTAAATCGTAAGTAATGCTTACCGTCGGTCACGATGCTGCCAGGTTCCTTTTCCGATGGTACCGGTCCCTTCAATGGACGACAAGCGAAAATCTTTAAAGTTTTACCCTGAAATACCGTAAAAGCAGCAGGGTAGGGACTCAGTCCCCTAATAAAATTATACACCTCCTCAACCGGCCTTCCCCATTGTATTTTACAGTCATCTTTAAAAATCTTTGGAGCATGCTTTAATTTCTGTTCATCGGCAATACTTGCTTGTGGTATTTCGTGATGTTTGTCCGCCTTAATAAGTTGCACCGTTTTAACCAATAATTCAGCTCCCACATACATTAATTTATCATGTATGTCGCCGGCAGTGTCATCCGCTTCAATGGACACGCGTTCACTCAATAAAATATTACCTGTATCTATCTCATGTTGTAAAAAAAAAGTAGTGACGCCTGTTTCTCGCTCTCCGTTCATCACTGCATGATTTATTGGTGCCGCACCCCGATATTGAGGAAGGAGAGAGGCATGCAGATTTACCGTTCCCTTAGGAGGCATATTCCAGACAACTTCCGGTAACATTCTAAAAGCTACCACCACTTGTAAGTCCGCCTGATAAGCGGCTAAAGCATTGATAAAATCGGGGTCTTTTAGTTTATCGGGCTGTAAAACAGGAATACCTCTTGATAAAGCAAATTTTTTAACTGCTGATTCTTGTACCTTTTGTCCCCTTCCTGCCGGTTTATCCGCTACCGTAACGACAGCTACCACATTTTCTCCTGCCTCCAACAGCGCTGACAAAGAAGCAACTGCAAATTCAGGAGTGCCCATAAATATAATTCGCATTATTTTTCTGTTTACGTTTCTTTAAAAACACTTCAATCTTTACCTTTGCTAAGGTACAAAATATATAGTCAGACTTGAATTTTCCCTTATACTTAGCAAATAGGATTTCCAAAAGCGGTGCACGCAAGTACTCTAGGCTAATCGTGAGAGTAGCAATAGCGGGTATCATGCTGGGACTAGCCGTAATGATACTAGCTATTGCCATTTTAAAGGGCTTCAAAGGAAGTATAATCGAAAAAGAAAGAGGCTTTAATGGCGATATTACTATTTATAAACACAACCTGAACAATTCATACGAAAGCTCACCCTTTAGCATACGAACCGACAGCCTGCTACTAATTAAAAAAATAGCCGGTGTTAAAGAGCTTAATGCGTTTGCTACTAAGCCGGGAATTATTAATGCTGAAGACGAAATAGAAGGCGTTGTGCTGAAAGGGATTGACAGCGCCTATAACCAGGAAAAGTTGCGCAAGATACTGGTTGAAGGAAACGTAATCAATTTTACGGATAGCATACCTACGCAACAACAAATACTTATTTCGCGTTATACTGCTAATAGGCTTAAACTTAAACTCGGAGATGACTTTCTCATGTACTTTGTTCAAGAACCGTTGCGAAAAAGGAAGTTCACAATCGTGGGTATTTATAACTTAGGTGTTGAGGAAATTGATAAAACCTATGTAATTGGCGACCTATCACTCATAAGACGACTAAATAAATGGTCGGATAACGAAGTGGGCGGTTATGAAATCATGACAAGCCATTTCGGAAAAGTAGAAGAAATAAATCAGCGAATATTGGATGCTTTACCCATTCAGCTACTATCGGTCACTGTAGTCTCTCAATTTCCTGAAATTTTTGATTGGCTTGCGTTACTTGATATTAATTCGCAAATTATCCTTATCCTGATGATTTTAGTGGCCAGTATTAATATGATATCTGCCTTGCTAATTCTCATTCTCGAACGAACAAATATGATCGGGATATTGAAAGCACTAGGACTTACCAACCTATCTATTCGAAAAGTATTTCTCTATAATGCACTTCGTCTTATTGGTCTGGGACTTTTACTCGGAAATATATTGGGTATCGGTCTATGTGTTTTACAGTACTATACGCACTGGTTTAAATTGGATGAAAAGGATTACTATATTTCATATGTCCCCATCGACATTGGTATTCAAGAAATTATGCTACTCAATATCGGCACAACATTATTGTGTTTATTGGCCCTTTTAGTTCCATCCGGTTTAGTAAGCCGAATCACACCTATTAAGGCCATTAGATTTAAATAGACACCTATTGTTGTTTTGCCTCGTTCCAGTAGACATCCATTTCTGCCAAAGACATATCTTTTAAACTTTTTCCATCCTCCTGTGCCCTTTTTTCGAGATGGCTAAAGCGTTGTATAAATTTTTTATTCGTTTTTTCCAATGCGTTTTCCGGATTAATACCTAAAAACCGAGCATAATTGATCAACGAAAACAAAAGATCACCAAATTCCTGTTCCGCCTTCTCTAAATCGACCGCTTCACTTTTCGTGATATCCAGTTCACTTTTAAATTCCGCTAATTCTTCCTCCACTTTTTCCCATACCTGACTTTTGTCCTCCCAGTCGAAGCCAACGCCTCTGGCTTTATCTTGAATTCGATAGGCTTTCACCAAAGCCGGCAGACTTTTCGGAACTCCTGCTAAAACCGATCGGTTTCCCTCTTTTAACTTCAGCTGTTCCCAATTACGTTTTACATCTTCTTCATCTGTTACTTCAATATCTCCATAAATATGTGGGTGTCTATTGATAAGTTTGTCGCATACACTGTTAAGGACATCTACAATATCAAAATCATTCGTTTCTTCAGCAATGCGGGCATAAAACACCAGGTGCATCATCAGATCGCCCAATTCCTTCTTTATCTCCGGCAGGTCTTTATCCAAAATAGCGTCCGCTAATTCGTAGGTTTCTTCGATCGTTAAGTGCCTTAACGATTCCATGGTCTGTTTTCTGTCCCAAGGGCACTCTAAACGCAATGTATTTAAAACTTCCAGTAAACGTTCAAAGGCTCTGGCGGGCGTATCTTGTTTAACAGGCGCAGTATGTGGCATATTTAAATGATTTGTGTTTTATGGGCTAACCATTGCCGATGTTCTTCATCTAAATGGGGAGATAAGCGTTCATAAACCATGTTATTATATTGGTTTAACCAATCGACATGCTTTTGATCCAACAGCGTTTTATCAACCAAACCCGTATCAATATAGCACAATGTCAACGTCTCAAAAGCCATAAATTCACCAAATTCAGTTTCCTGATCGCGGATACTTAAGACTAAATTTTCGATTCGTATACCATAACGACCCTCACGGTATAAACCAGGTTCTATGGAAGTAATCATTCCTTCCTCAATGGCAATATCTATATTGGCCGTATTGAACACATGTGGTCCTTCATGAACGTTTAGAAAAAAACCAACGCCATGTCCGGTACCATGGCCATAATTTCTCAGTCTATCCCAAAGGGGCTTTCTAGTAATAGCATCTATTTGATACCCTTTGCTTCCTTTTGGAAAAATGGCCGTACTCCCTTCAATCATTGCTTTCAGCACCAATGTGTAGTCCATACGTTCAACATCTGTTGTAGCTCCTAACGAGATCACCCGTGTAATATCGGTCGTTCCTGTTGTATATTGTCCGCCCGAGTCAATGAGTAACAGTCCTTCTCCTTTTAAGGAAGCATTACTCTCGTCCGTCGCTTTATAGTGGGGGAGCGCACCGTGTTCTTTGTAACCGGCGATGGTGTCAAAGCTCTCATTCACAAAGCCTTTTTGTTCTTTACGAAAAGTCAGCAATTTCTCAGCAATATTAATCTCAGTAAGTTCTTCTTTCCCAATTCTCCCTTCAAGCCACCTGAAAAATTTGGTAAGGGCAATGCCATCTTTAACCATCGTCTGCCTCGTATGTTCAGCTTCAATATCATTCTTAGATGCCTTTAGTTTTGTGCTGGGATTTAGCGCTTCGATAATACGTTCATATTGCGGAATCTGCGTATATACGGCATAACATGTCCGTTTGGGATCCAATAAAACAGTTTCACCGGCAGGCAATTGGCTAAGCGCCTCTTCCAGTGTATCATATTCGGCAACCGCCACACCTTGCTCTTCGAGCCTTGTCTTATCGCTTTGGTCTAACTTGCTACGATCGATAAATAAAGTCGTTTTTATAGGTTCCAAAAGGGCGAAACTTAAAACCACCGGATTACATTTGACATCACTTCCCCGCAAATTAAAAATCCAAGCTATATCATCTAAAGATGAAATCAAGTGGTAACTGGCATTAAACTTTTGCATGGCCGCTCTTACTTTCGATATTTTCTCCGTAATAGTTACGCCAACAAGCCCTTTTTCAAGAATGTATGCTCTTTCTTTAGGCAGCTCGGGTCGGTCTTGCCAAATTTTATCTAACAGGTCAACGGTTCCATTGATCAAAATTTTGCGTGGCTGCAGTCGATTAATAAGTTGTTCAGCGATATAAACCGAGGCAAGCTTTCCATCAAATGCAACGGTATTCCCCGGTTCTAAACGTTCCGCAAGCCACTCAATATATTCGGCAGTACCCTGTGTTTTCAGCTTTACCAACTCAAATCCACTGCTTTTTAACTGTTCGTCGGCTTGTACAAAATAGCGCGAATCGGTCCATAAACCGGCAAAATCCTGGGTGATAACCAATGTCCCTGCCGAACCTGTAAAACCGGAAACAAAAGCGATGCATTTGAAGCGATCCGGAAGATATTCACTAATATGTGGGTCTGATGAAGGAATGATATAAGCATCTATCTGCTGCTCCGACATCTGTTTACGGATAGCGGACAGCTTCTCAAAATATGTCATAATACACGTAGATTTTGCGCAATTTACTAATTGTGGCACCATTACTAAAGCATTTTTTTGAAAAATGACAAGATACACAGAACATGTGTAGCACTTGTTTCTCCAATACGTTATCAAGAAAGGATAAAGCTATTTTTTATCAATTAAATTTTTATCTTTATCCTAAATAAGAAAGCAAATATATTACTCGATTTTATATATGTGGCTCACCACACATTTTTAAAAAAAACAATTAAGTATGTCTCTTAAAATAACATTTTCTTTAACCGCTTCTTTGGCTGTACTATTATCTTGTGCAGCTAAAAAGAATCAACAGGCAGAAGCCGATTGTCCGCCGAAGCCCTGTACGATGGAATTTAGAACCGTCGGCGTAGTTTTTACAGATAGTAAAGGTGATACACTTCAGGTGAAAGACTTTTCCGTTACGCTTAAAGCTACGGGCAAAAAACTTCCAAGTGGCGCTGAACAGTCAACTGATGCTGCAAATCCCTTTTATATGATTGCATCTGATGGTGACAAAAGTGCACTTAGTGTGGAGGGAGATACAGTAGTCGTCAGTGGCACACATCCAAGTAGTGGACAAGTCAAGAAGACCGACTTTGTGATTAGCGGCGGACGCTGTGAATGTCATATAAATAAAGTTTCCGGACCGGAAAAGATCGTCTTTTGATAAAAAACGGCAAAAGCTTCTCCATGAGAAGGCTTTTGCTGTTTACACTATACCGTCCAGCGTTCACAGCGTTCCAGAAATGCCGCATCTACTTCTGCACCTATTCCCGGACTTTCCTCGAGACTGATATCGTAGGCATCAAAGTGAGGCCCTCCAATAATGGGATCTTCCAGATGACCAATCATACAAGTGTCCATATCATGGTATATAACACCTTCACAGGCATAGGCGAGATGTACATTTGCTCCTAATGCCAGGCGGCTTTCCAACATACCGCCGATCATGCAGGGAACACCGTGTTGCTTTGCAATCCGGTGAATTTTCAATGCTTCAAAAATACCGCCCGATTTAGCCAATTTAATATTAATAGCATCGCAACTTTTTGTCCCTATCAAACGTTCGGCATCCCAATGGTCGTAACAACTCTCATCTGCCATAATCGGTATACGAACCTTTTCCCTTAAAAAAGGCAATAAATGATCATCATAAGACCGCATGGGCTGCTCACAAAACTCGATATTATAACTAGTTAAAGCCCCAAGCACCTTTAACGCTTCTTCGTAAGTCCAACCCTGGTTGGCATCTAAACGTATCGGAATATCATCTCCAACCGCCTGACGGATCGCTTGGATTCTTAAAATATCTTCCTCAGGGTTCTTCCCAAGCTTTACTTTTAAAATGGATGCGCCGTTTTTTACAAAAGACAACGCTTTCTCTGCCATAATGGTTGGAGCAGCGATGCCCACTGTAATATCGGTTGTTATGGGCCGAACTATGCCCTGTAAGTATTTGTAGAGCGGCTTATTTTCGTACTTAGCGGCTAAATCGTATAGTGCCATATCGAACGCGCTTTTTATTGTAGAATTTTTGGCAATAAAGGCATGAAGCTCGTTCATCCGTTCTTCTAATAAAAGTGCATTTTTACCTTTCCATAGGCGACTAAAGTCCCGCGCAAGCGTTAAACAGGTATCTTGTGTCTCTCCAACAATCATCGGAAACGCTGAACATTCCCCGTATCCGATTAATCCTACATCTGTGTGTATCCTTATCAAGGTGTTTTGAGCATAATCCATCGTGCCTGTCGCGATTGCAAAAGGCTCCATTTTGATACTAAATCTAAAAATTTCGATATGTGAAATCAGCATAGTTAAAAACGTAAAAAATGAAAAAGCCGGTCTTCCGTTGAGACCGAAAAAAGTTAATACATCCGACCATCAATCAATATAATTCGCAAGATAACTGTTTTCACCGAAGTGACCTTATTTTAAGACGAAATCCTTATTCGATCTAAAGAAGGTCAGCAAAAAGAAAAACCATTAATAATCATAAAATAACATTATAATACTACCTTTACATCTATTATGGCAAATCACCTTCAAAACGAAAGCTCTCCATACCTTAAACAACATCAACATAACCCGGTTGACTGGTATCCTTGGGGAGATGAAGCTTTAAGTAAAGCCAAAGCCGAAAACAAATTACTTATTGTTAGCATTGGCTATTCCGCGTGCCATTGGTGCCATGTGATGGAAAGAGAAAGTTTTGAAAACAAAGAGGTTGCCCAAGTAATGAACCGTCACTATATTTCTATCAAAGTGGATAGGGAGGAACGGCCCGACATCGATCAGATTTATATGACTGCCGTTCAGTTGATGACAAACAGTGGTGGCTGGCCGCTAAATTGCATCTGCCTTCCGGACGGTCGACCGGTTTATGGGGGGACTTATTTTCGGCCGGCCGATTGGGTAAATGTATTGAACCAAGTGCAGGCACTTTGGGCAAACGAACCGGAAACGGCAATCGAATATGCTGAAAAGCTGGCACAGGGAATCACGGAAAGCGAAACTTTCAAAATCAGTAAGATTCCCGAGAAATACAGTGAAGATGATCTAAAAGAGATCGTAAAACCTTGGCAGCAAACTTTCGATCCGATAGATGGAGGCTACAAAAGGGCTCCTAAATTTCCTTTGCCAAACAACTGGTTATTCTTTCTTCGTTACGGCCACCTGGCAAATGACGCGGATATACTGGAGCATACGCATTTTACACTGCAACATATAGCTGCCGGAGGCTTATACGATCAGGTAGGTGGCGGCTTTGCCCGTTATGCGGTTGATGGACAATGGCATATCCCACACTTCGAAAAGATGCTTTACGATAATGCGCAACTCATAAGCTTATATGCCGAGGCTTATCTGCAAAAACCGGAGCCGCTTTATAAACGTGTGGTAGAGGAGACCCTTCAATGGGTCGATCGTGAAATGACGTCAGCAGAAGGCGCCTTTTATAGCGCACTGGACGCAGATAGCGAAGGTGTTGAGGGAAAGTATTATACTTTTCAACAAGAAGAAATCGACAATCTGCTGGGAAAAGATGCCGATTTATTCATCTCGTATTTTTCAATAACAGCAGCAGGTAACTGGCCGGAAGAAAAAACGAATGTACTGAAAACAAGGCTTGATGCAGACAAATTGGCAGAACAAGCCGGCTACAGTAAAGAGGAGTGGGAAACTTATTTAAAAGATATCAAAAAGAAAATACGCCACTACAGAGAGCAGCGTATACGTCCCGGCCTCGATAATAAAATATTGACAAGCTGGAACGCCATGATGTTAAAAGCTTATATAGATGCTTATCGAACATTCAATAAGAAGGAATACCTTACCGTAGCAGAACGAAATGCGCATTTTATTCTTCGTAAGTTGATCACTGAGGAAGGCACGCTTTTACATCAACCTCAAACTCCTTTTAAAACGATAACGGCGTTTTTGGATGACTATGCGTTTGTTATTGAGGCCTTCATCGCACTTTATGAGGTAACCTTTAATAAGGCGTGGTTGGATCAAGCTAAATCATTGGCAGATTACACACTTGCACAATTCTATGACCGGCAGGCCGGTGCATTTTACTATACCTCCGACTTAACAGAAGTGCTGATTACACGGAAATTTGAAATAATGGACAACGTGATTCCATCCTCCAATTCAGTGATGGCACATCAACTAAATAAGTTAGGCGTAATTTTTGAGGATTCAACTTATAAGGAAATTGG
The DNA here is from genome assembly GCF_054130995.1 of Olivibacter sp. SA151. NCBI lineage: Bacteria > Pseudomonadati > Bacteroidota > Sphingobacteriia > Sphingobacteriales > Sphingobacteriaceae > Olivibacter > Olivibacter sp. SA151. Next base: position 3,282,888 of record NZ_CP096391.1, read on the forward strand.
AGCGCAGTTATTGGCTAATGTTTTTCCACAGATTAGAACTTATGGGTCTGCATACTCCAACTGGGCAATCCGCTTACTTGAAGAAGTGTACGGTTTCCATGAAATAGCGATTACCGGACCGCAATCAAATGATTTACGGATCGCTATCGATCAAAAGATTTATAGTCCCAATAAAGTTATTTTGGGCGGCGTAGAGGAGAACCTGCCACTTTTAAGAAATAGAGTTACTGAACGTAGTCTAATTTATGTTTGTAAAAACAATACATGCAGTTTACCAGTTGATAATTTAAAGGACGTAGAAAATTTAATTCTTAAACAGGAGGCCTAACAAGAAGGTTTCCATAATTTTATAAAAATGACCATTACACCAAACAGCGTAGTAGCGCTTACTTACAAATTGCACACCATCAACAACGGAGAAAAAGAGTTTGTTGAAGAGGCAGACAAATCGAATCCGCTTGTGTTTCTATATGGAGTAGGAATGATGCTTCCAAAATTTGAGGAGAATATCGAAGGTCTTAAGCAAGGAGACACCGTTGATTTTGAATTGTTAGCAGTGGATGCATATGGTGAAAAAGATGACAGTGCCGTTGCACAGCTTCCTGCTGATATGTTTAAAGAATCGGGCATTCCTCCGGTTGGTGAAATTCTTCCCTTGCAAGACAATCAGGGTAATCAGTTCCGTGCACGCGTGGTAGAAGTTAGTCCCGAAGCGGTCGTTGTCGATCTTAATCACCCGATGGCCGGACAAAATTTACATTTCGATATCGAGATTTTAAATGTACGCGAGGCTACCGAAGACGAACTGTCGCATGGACACGCGCACGGAATTGACGGAGATAGTGGACACTAATATTAGAAATTTCTTGTTCTTTTAAACGGGGCGCCATTGCGGCGCTCCTTTTTATTTTTATATCTCTTCTAATTTGAAGCATTCGCGGAGCGATCTTGAACTACAAAATGAGCACTTGTGAAAAAAAGTGAATTTACGTAAGTTCGCAGCAGCGATAGACTTTATTACATATGAATTATTTCCTGGTTAAATCAGAACCCTTTAAATATAGCTGGCAACAATTTTTAAAAGATAAGCAAACCTTTTGGGATGGCGTCCGAAATTACCAAGCGCGCAATAACTTGAAAGCAATGAAAAAGGGCGACTTAGTGTTATTTTATCATAGCAATGAAGGGAAAGAAGTCGTCGGAATTGCGAAAGTTGTGAAAGAAGCTTACCAGGACCCAACTACCAGCGATGAACGTTGGGTTGTTGTAGATCTGGCTCCGCTTCAAACCTTGAAGAAGCCTGTCACGCTGGAGACAATAAAAGCCGATGAGCAGTTGCAGGATATAGCTCTTGTAAGACAGGGACGTTTATCCGTGATGCCCTTAGCACCAGAAGAGTTCGATCGTATCGTAGCGCTTGGAAGCTAATTGTAGAAGGTTGGGAGGATAAAGGTAAATGTGTAAGAGATTTTACCTTTAACCTTATATCCTAAACCATATACCTTATTTAGCGCCTATTTGGTTAAAGAAATTGTATAGTTCACTGGCTTCTTCGGGTTTCATCTTCCCTGCAAGTATCAAACGTAACTGGCGGCGACGTAAAGCACCATCAAATAATTCTTTTTCTTCCTCTGTCTCCGGCACCAATTCGGGAACCGCAATCGTACGTGAATTCTGGTCAATTGCTACGAAAGTGTAAAAAGCCTCGTTTGACTTAATTCTACTTCCAGATGGAATATTCTGGGCATATACCTGAAGCTGCACTTCAACCGATGTATTAAAAGCTCTCGTAACCTTTGCCTCTATACTAATCACATCTCCCAACTTAACAGGATGGCGAAATGATACGTTATCAACGGACGCTGTTACGACAATCCGATTGCAATGCTTCTGAGCGGATATAGCTGCGGCTATATCCATCCAATGCAATAGCCTTCCGCCCATCAAATTATTAAGCGTGTTGGTATCATTTGGTAAAACCAGTTCATTCATAATAGTGAATGATTCCTTTGCAAATTTCTTGTTCATGCCGCAAAGATAGGTAAACCCAACAAGATATTAATCGCGAATCGGCCCCTTACTGGATGTATTTACGGTACCAAATCCGATTAATTCTTCCCAGCGTGTAGCCGGCTTCCGATAATACACAAATACATCGTAGGTATTGCCTGTCTCAAAATGATGTCCATCATACCTATTTAACTGTTCTTTACCATTTATCTTGCTGATATAAGTGTAATGATAAAGCCCTTGTTTAAGAAGCAGCTCTCCTTGCCATTGCTTTTGATCCGGATCATATTTCATTTCGTTAGTCCCATCTGTCGCAAAGTTGTTAAATAATCCGGCAATGTAGATCTTTTCGTTCGCAGCAGGAGGCGATGACGTTTTTAAGGTGAAAGTCACAGCTGCATAATCGCCTTCAAAGTCACTATTCTCAAAATCGCTATTACGCAAAAAAAACTTTCCATCCTCGTCGTAAGAGAAGCTATAAGATTCTTGAGACAGGTCATGATCCAACATAACGGACATTCGCCGTATGCTATCTTTGCTGCTTGCACTGATCTGACCGGATAATAGACGGAAACTTCTTAAATCTAAATTTCTGAACTCATTTCCTCCATCAAAATCTAAGGTCGCATTATTATTATAGATAAGTTGTCCGTCCCTTACAAACATTGGCTTCGTCAGTACTTCTTGCACATCATTCCTACGATTTTGTTTTACAACCAGTTTGATATCCTGATAAGGGTTATTAAGTTGGATGTTACCCAGATTGATCTCAAGGTTTAGTTTTTGGTTTTCCTTCCTTTTTATCACATTAAAAGAGGGAAGTGTCTTAATACCCACACTTACATCTTGTCTTAAAACGTAAAACCTTCTGGTTAAAATCAATCTTGCCTTATCCGCATCCTCATAAACCTTTAGGAGATAGTTGCCGGGCAGCTTCGGAATCATACTGCCTTCATTAGGAAATCGAAGTTCGTAATGCGTATATGCCTGGAGCGTATTAACGGAACTTTTATAATCATACAAGCGATCTTCCGTGAGGCCATCGATATACTCAATAGTGGAAAGATTGCTACTACGCCAGTCAGAGGTGCAGTGTTCGATTGTGTAATAATAAGTACGATTATCTGCTCGCAAATCATCGAAGGAAAGAAAAAACTGATCTCCTCCACCCAATGTCATCAGGGGAAGCGATTGTTCTTCCTTCGCTTGATAAAATTGAACTGATTTTATCACGGGTAAATAGTTTACATCTTCGTATCGAAGGTCTTGCTCCGGAGAACGTTCCATTCGAACCCGTTTTTTCTCTTTTTTCTGCGCAGACACCTGTGTTGCATTGAATACAACAAGCATAAAGAAGAGGCCTAAAGAAAATCTCATGTATCAATTGGTATTAGTGCCGCCTAATTTACAAGAATTTCGATACAATAGTCCGATTTAAGTCCCTTCTAGTGTCAAAATTTCATCGGCCAGCGTTTCCCATCTCTGCTGAAATTGAGAGAGCTCCGCTTTCTTGCTGTCATAGCGTAAATTAATTTCTTTTAATTGTTGCGGGTTATTGTACAAAGCCTGATCGGTTAATTGCTCTTCAATAGCTGCAACCTCCTTTTCCAATTCTCCCACTTTTTCTTCTAAAACACTCAATTCTTTATTCAACTTCTGCAATTGTTTGTGCTTATCCGGCGTTTCTGCATGATAAGTATTAATTTTTTTATTTTCCTCTTTCTTAGGAATTGTATTTACCAGCGGCTTTTCTTTTACTATCGGTCTTTTCGACTGCCACTCTTCATACTCCTTATAGGTTCCGGGATATTCTTTTATTTCCTGATTTTCAATGTACCAGATCTTGTTAGCTACACTATCTAAAAAGTAGCGATCGTGCGAAACGGTGATCAATGTACCCTCGTATTGTTGAAGTGCTTGGATGAGGATATTAACCGATTGGATATCCAAATGGTTGGTAGGCTCATCAAGAATCAGAAAATTCGCATCCGCTGTCAATGCCTTTGCTAACGCCACACGCGACTTTTCACCGCCGGAAAGTACTTTAATTTTTTTAAAGGCGTCATCACCTGTAAATAGAAAGCATCCCAAAATGGAGCGTAACTCTGTTTCCGTGTGTTTTGGGGCAAATGCCTGTAACTCCTGCAAGATCTCATTTTCCAAATGTAGCGCTTCCAACTGATGCTGAGCGAAAAACGTGGTCGTTACATTATGACCGGTTTCACTCTTTCCTTCAAAATCTTTATCTGCATTAGCAATAATACGTAATAGGGTGGACTTCCCCTTTCCATTTGCACCGATTAAGGCAATCTTATCGCCCTTCTCAATCACGGCATGTGCGTTCTTCAAAATAGGCACACCGGGATAAGCTTTTGTAATATGCTCCAGTCGGACTACATGACGGCCGGATTGTTTGCTAAATTTGAAGCTAAAATTGACGGTGGGGTTGTCGTCATCCACATCGTCCACACGTTCCATTCGCTCGAGCGCTTTTATACGTGACTGTGCCATTTTTGCCTTGCTCGCTTTAGCTCGGAAACGTTCTATCAAGCGTTCTTCTTGTTTAATTTTAGCTTGCTGATTTTTAAATTGGCCAGCCTGAATCTCGTTACGCAAAGCCTTCTCTTCTAGGTAAAAACTATAGTTTCCTGCATATAGCGTAAGCTTTCCTTTTCTAGATTCTACTGTTTTATTAATAACGCGGTCCAAAAAATAACGGTCGTGCGAAACAATGACAATGGCCCCTTCAAATGCCTGCAAATAAGCTTCCAACCATTTAATGGAAGGTAAATCCAAGTGGTTGGTCGGTTCATCCAGCAACAAGATATCAGGTGCCTGTAATAAAATACGAGCCAGCATAACACGCATTCGCCATCCACCTGAAAATTCCGAGAGCTTTCGGCTCTGTTGCTCATCATCAAATCCCAGGCCCGCTAAAATCTCGTGGGCGCGGTATTCAATATTATATCCATCCAATGCTTCAAATTCAATTTGCTTATCGCTAAGCTTATGAATTAATTCCTCGCTATAATCCGTCTCCATCTTTTTCAGCAAAGTTTCTATCTCAGCATGTAGCTGGTTCTGTCTTTCAAATGCTTCCATGGCTACATGGAGAATACTCTTTTCCGATTCGTAAGAAAGCAAATCCTGATTAAGGTAGCCGATCTTCAAGTCCTTTGCCATCGAGATGGTTCCGGACGTTGGCGTATATTCGCCTATTATGATGCGCAGCAGCGTTGTTTTTCCTGTTCCATTAGCGCCAATAAGGCCTACTTTATCACCTGGTTTTATATGCCAATTTGCATCGTCATACAATGCTCGGGCCCCTATTTCGAAAGTTAAATTATTAATAGCTATCATAGCGGGTGCAAAAGTACGATTTTTTTACGTTGCCTCAGTCAGTCAATTGTTTCATTGCCTAATTTTCATCATCTTTGCGCCATGTATAAACTAGTTAAACCGCTATTTTTCTTAATGAATCCTGAGTCGGCCCATCATAATGTTACGGGAGGCTTAAAAGCAGCTAATAAAATTTGGGGAGGCAGTAAACTGATCAGAGCCGCTTTTAATTATGAAGACGCTCGTCTACAGAAAACAGTTTTTGGTTTAACTTTTAAAAATCCGATCGGTTTAGCCGCAGGCTTTGACAAAAACGCTGAATATGTGGATGAACTTGTGGATCTAGGCTTCGGCTTTATTGAGATTGGGACGGTTACTCCAAAACCTCAATCCGGTAACGACAAACCGCGCATGTTCCGACTAACGGCAGACGAAGCTTTGATCAACCGAATGGGTTTCAATAATCAAGGCGTCGACGTTGCTGCAACGAGACTAAAGTTTTTGAAAAAAAGGAGCGAAGTCATTATCGGTGGAAACATAGGAAAAAACAAACTAACTCCTAATGAAGAAGCGGTAAATGATTATATTTTGTGTTTTGATGCACTTTTTGATGTGGTCGACTACTTTGTCGTAAACGTCAGCTCGCCTAATACCCCTGGGTTACGGGATCTACAGGAAAAGGCACCGTTAATGCATATCTTAAACACTTTACAGCAACGTAATCTTAAAAATGGCATATCTCGGCCGATTCTTTTAAAAATAGCTCCTGATTTAACAAACAGCCAGCTGGATGATATTATAGAAATTGTTACCACTACAGGAATTGCAGGCGTTATTGCTACGAATACAACCATTGACAGAGAGGGTCTCCGCTCGCCGATCAACTTAACTAGGGAAACAGGTGGGCTAAGCGGAAAGCCTTTAACCAAGCGTTCTACGGAAGTAATACGCTATCTGTCGGAAAAATCAAACAAAGCGTTTCCCATTATCGGAGTAGGGGGTATACACAGTGCAGAAGATGCGCTGGAAAAACTGGAAGCCGGTGCTTCTTTGGTACAGCTGTATACCGGATTTATTTACGAGGGTCCGGGGTTGATTAAGCGAATCTGTAAAAAGTTGATTAGGAGGTATACGGTTTAAGCTATAGGGTGTAAGATGCAGGTATCAAAGCCTGCTATCATTGACGGTCTGTTTATTTCTAAGGTTTTCATGAACTTACTTTGCCAGTGTCACATTGGCTAATTCGCTAATCATCCCATTGGCTCATTCTTGTCTTTGTCTACCACTTACCGATTATCCAAAAATTTAATATTCCTCGTCAACCCCGAAAATTTTGCCCGCTTGACGGCAGACTTTTTAAAAACGCGTTGAAAAGTTTCCTCAGTAATTTCTTCCCAATCCTTCTTCGTCATCTCCAATAAGTCTGGATGCGGCTTAAAGGACTCTTCCTTATGAGGTTCAGCAAAACGATTCCAAGGACAAACATCTTGGCATACATCGCATCCAAACATCCAGTTGTCCATTTTACCTACAAACTGATCAGGAATCTCGTTCTCAAGTTCAATGGTCAGGTAGGAGATGCACTTACTTCCATCTACAATTTGCGGCGCAACAATAGCCTCCGTAGGGCACGCATCGATGCATCGCGTACAAGTTCCGCAATAGTCTTTTGTGGGAGCAAGGTCGTAATCCAACTCAATATCAACTATCAGTTCACATAAAAAGAAGAAAGATCCTTTTTTTCTATTAATTAAGTTACTGTTTTTGCCAATCCAACCTAAACCCGAACGTTTAGCCCAAGCACGGTCCAGCACCGGAGCCGAATCCACAAATGCCCGTCCTCCTACTTCCCCAATCTCGTCCTGCATAAAGTGCAGTAACGACTTAAGTTTATCTTTAATTACCGTATGATAATCGACGCCATAAGCATATCTGGATATCTTTGGAGAATCTTTATCTATCTGTATATCAGAAGTAAAATAATTGAAACCTAAAGATATAATAGACTTAGCACCTTCCACAAGGAGACGGGGATCCAATCGCTTATCAAAATGGTTTTCCATATAGTACATTTCGCCATGCATTTCCTCCTTTAGCCATTTTTCCAAACGCGGTGCCTCTTCCTCCAAAAAATCAGCTTTGGCAATGCCACAGAAAGCAAAACCTAAGCGCTTTGCTTCATCCTTGATTAATTTCGAATACTTTTCTGCAGCAATTAACATAGTGCAAACTTAGTTAAATCGGGTATTAAATACAATGTAGCAATTACTGCTTGCTTATTGTTGTCGACTCAGCGCTTCGTTATGCTTCAATGATAAGGAGATCCAATGATCAAAAGCAGCTCGATCTTTAAATGCTTCTTCATAGACGAAAACGTAACCTTTCACCAAACGCTTTCCGTGTACCATAGGTTCACAGCCAGGTATTTCTAAGCACTCCTCATAAACAGCTGGTCCGACGCGACACATCAATCGATTTTCTCTCAAGCAGATACACATTTTATCGTTTACTAAAAAACAAATGCCCCCAAACATCGTTTTTTCCTTAATTGTTGGGATATCCATTAAAGCTTCCCTTAGCCTGTTTAATAATTTTTCATTAACTTTCATTGAAATATTACTTTTGATGGCAACAAAACTGATTTTTATCCGACAATACTGAAAATGGACAAGAGATAATATGGATTCGTACTTCTAATATAAAAAATTAAACACAAAATTTAATAACTAACAACTAATAACCAACAACGAATAACTAACAACTAATAACTAATAACTAATAACTAACAACCAACAACGAATAATCCATGCTTTATTGGCACAAGATAGATCCGGATTTGCTCCCTGCCGTAAACACAATTAGAAAAGTTAGGATTGGAGGAAAAACGATATGTTTGATCGACTACGAACAGGAACTTTTTGCTACAAGCTACAAATGCCCACATGCCGGTGCAGATCTAAGCGCAGGCTGGTGTGAAAATAAACAGATCATCTGTCCGTATCACCGGCATGCTTTTGATCTATCTAATGGACATGGAGCAGCCGGGCAAGGTAATTATATTAACGTATATGCCTTGGAAAAACGGGGAGAAGACTGGTATGTAGGTATTAAACGGAATTTTTTTCAACGTATATTCCGCGGGTAATTTAATGACACAGCATTGTTCCTGACTTTGGATAGAGTAGTGGGCTCAAGTAGGCTATATCTAAGTTTGCCCCCCTAAGAATAAACCAGACACCCATTATAAGAAACAAGAATGGAATCAATCCGATAAAATTCAAACGAATTCGTTTTCGAAAATAATGACCGCAAACAAGAGCGATGAGTAGGAGGGGAACTGTTCCTAAACCAAAGAATGCCATAAAAATAAACCCATTAACAGGAGACCCCGTGTTCAAAGCTGCTGCCAAAGCAAGATAAACCATTCCACAAGGAAGCAAGCCATTCAGCAGACCTACAACAAAATGTCCCCCGGGACGTTGGATCCAATAGCCCATTTTATTGAACAACGGTTGCCAAAAAGTGCCTCCATATGAAAATGAGCCTTTTCCATACCGCTGTAAAAAATAATACAGGGCAAATAAGAGCAAGATAATGCCGGTAACAAGACTTATATATTGTTGCCAGCCCCGTATTAAAGTGCCAGCTCCAAGTAATCCCAATACAAAGCCCAAAAGACCATAAGTGAGAATCCTTCCTAACTGATATAACAGATGTATACCTACTTGCTTTGCCCACGATACGTTCATTGCCGGTAAAGCGAACATAAGAGGTCCGCACATGCCTACACAATGAACACTTGAAATTACTCCAATAAAGAAAGCAAGAATCATACTTTAATATTTAAAGTTTAGTTCAAATATAATTGCTCTTCCTGGAGGTAAGGCCGCTGCTGACTTTCCCAATCGAGCTTAATATGCCATACCCCTTTTTTCAGGTTTTTAATTGGGAGACGGTAGACCGACTTTGATGTAATAAAATGAATACGTTGGTCTAAAGATCTGTTGGATGACCTTATAAAATCGACCACTCCCTTATTATTTTCTTCTGCAAAAGAAAGCACCAAACTATCTCTCACGACGTTCAAGGTAACTTTTCGTTGATACCGAACAAGATTTTCCTTCTTTTTATAGACACGCTCATAGTCCAACCCCTTCTCATAATAGTCTGTCTCTTCAAGCGTGTCTGTGTCTTGGTTGACCATATAGATTCCAACAGCAACGATGGATGACATGGCGATGGCCATTCCTATAACGATTCTCATTCCCCAATTCATACCCTAATTATTAATACAATCTTTATTTACGTGAGGCTGCGGGCGGTGCGACAAAATTGGTCCTCATTTTTTTCAGGATTTTCCCTTCAGAACTAATATTTACTACGACATCGGTTTTATATACGTTGATAGATTTTTTAGGTCTTATCAAGAATAGGGAAAACCGTACCGTTTCACCTGGTACCAATACCTTTTTAGCTTGAAGCACTTGAACTGAAAAATGCTTATCAACGCAGCTAAGATCAAAAGGGATATCCTTGGACGATTTATTTGTAAGCTCCATATTATACAGATTGGTAACAGTACCATCATCTCTGAAAATATAACTTGTACCGCTTGCCCGTAGCAAGGTTCCGTCTACTACATTTCTAGTGATCAGCAAGCTCAAAAATACACCGATAAGTACAACCAGAACCGCACTATAAGCAACCACACGTTTATTTTTCTTTTGCGCCGATCCAAATTCAATCTCATTCTGTGAATAAAAACCGATTAGATTTTTTGGACGATGAATTTTTTCCATAACTCCATTGCACACATCAATGCATGCGGTGCAATTAACGCACTCCATCTGAATCCCGTTTCTGATATCTATTCCGGTAGGACATACGTGCACACATAAGTGACAATCCACACAATCACCAAGCAAGTCGGCTTCTTGCCCTTTTCGAATAGGCCCTCTTGGTTCCCCACGTTTATAGTTATAGGCAACGGAAATGCTCTGCTCATCCAGAAGTACCCCCTGCAATCGTCCATAAGGACAAATCGTTGTGCATACAATTTCGCGAACAAAGCTGAATACCGCGTAAAATACGAGCGTAAACAGCATAATGGAAATAAAACCGACGAGATGATTCTGTACGGGTTCGGTTATGATAGAAAAAAGCATATCAATACCGATAATGTAGCTCAAAAATAAATTAGCAACCACGAAGGAAATAAGAAAAAACATGGTATGTTTACTTATTTTTTTCATCAATTTCTCTTTGGTCCAATCCCCTTCATTTAAGCGCCGCTGCTCGTTGGCATCACCTTCTATCCAATATTCAACGCGCCTGAAAACCAATTCCATAAAAATAGTCTGTGGACAGGCCCAGCCACACCAAACCCTCCCATATACAACCGTAAAAAGCACAATGCAGACCATGGCTATCAGCATGCCAAATACAAAAATGTGTAAATCCTGTGGATAAAATACCGCTCCGAAAACACAAAACTTGCGCTCAATTATATTGAACATTAAAAAAGGTTCACCCCCAATTTTGAGAAAGGGAGCTAGTAACAACAGCGTTAACAGGAAATATCCGACATATTGTCGATAGCTGAAAAGTCTACCGGTAACCTTTTTTGCATAAATCCAGCGCCTCTTATTCTTTTGTGTATTGGTTGCTAAGGCCATTTGTTTCATCTGTTCTTTTGTTCATTAGCATATCGCTCAATTCGCGCTTTGATGCTGTTCATTAAGATCTCCCTGGGGAGCCTTTGCATTTGGCGGATTGGTACCCTGAAGTGATAAAATATAATTGGCTACTTGTGCTATTTTAGAAGGTGATAACTGCTGCTCCCAAGCGATCATGCCTTTATCGGGCACGCCGCGTTTTATGGTCTTAAATACGTCTTTTATACTAGCCCCATGAAGCCAATAATTGTCCGTGAGATTCGGACCGATTCCCCCTTCTCCAACGGCACCATGACAAGCAATACAGTTTTGATCGAAGATCGCCTTTCCTTCGGCAATTACCTCCGGACTTTTGTCTACTTCAACGGAATTTTCATCCACATTGTCTACTTGGCTCGCTAAATAGGCTTTACGCTCTTGTTCGGCCACGCGCATTTCCTTCTTATATTCATCGTCTTGATTCATCCCCCAACCAAAAACGTGATAAACGGATAAATAAACGACACCAAATACCATGGTAGCGTAAAAAAGCCCCATAAACCAGGCGGGTGTGGGATTATCCAATTCCCTGATATCATCATAAGCATGGTCAATTACTAAGTCTTCTTCTTCCGAAAGCGGACGTAATCCCATTACATTATTCCACCATTGTTTTAAGTGCGCACGCTTTTCCTTTTGTTTAGCCTTGGTAGCCGCTTTCGCAGCAGCCTCAATTTCAGGCATCATCACATGAACAATCGTCTTAAACGCCTTATTTAGTACGATCGCCGCAATTAGCACCGTCAACACCACGATTAACAGGCTTATCAGTAAAACATCCTGATGGATATTTCCGCTGCCCCAACCCCTTTCGGACGTCGCATTATTTATCTGTAATAATAAGTTATTCATACCTGATCGTTAATCTAAAACCTGTTCGTTTTCCATTTTTTCATTTTCCAGTGGAAGTTGGCTCATGTAATCGCTGTATGGCTTTCTCATGCGAAACAGCCATATGGCCACAAAAACAAAAAACACAAAGAAGATCCATAACGAGAGGATAAGATACCACTCATCTCCTCCTAAATCTATTATTTGCTTAAACATATTTAAATATTTATTTTTCAGTTACTTTTATATCCGTACCTAACCGTTGTAAGTAAGCTATTATGGCAATAATTTCTCGGTCACTTAGCACGTCTACCTCACTTTGTTTCAAATCGTCTACAATAGATTTCGCTTGCTGTAGCAAGTCTTTATTTGCGTAATTTTCATATTCCTTCGGGTAGGGAACGCCCAATTTACGCATGGCTGTAATTTTTGCAGCGGTACTCGCCGTATCTATTTTTTGATTGATCAACCAGGGATATGGAGGCATAATACTCCCTGGTGAGGTGAGGGTAGGATCTAGCAAATGGTCATAGTGCCATTTATTTGGGTATTTTTTACCAACACGATGCAAATCGGGCCCTGTGCGTTTTGATCCCCAAAGAAAAGGGTGGTCATAGACAAATTCGCCAGCCTTACTGTACTCTCCGTATCGAACGGTTTCTGAGCGAAAGGGACGAACGGTCTGTGAGTGACAATTAACGCAACCCTCTCGGATATAAATATCCCGACCTTGAAGCTCTAAAGGGGTGTAGGGCTTCACACTACTGATGGTAGGAACATTCGATGAAATCATGAAGGTTGGCATCATTTCAACCATACCACCGATCAATATAACAATAAGGGCAATGACCATAAAAAGTGCCGGTTTACGTTCCAGTCTTCTATGAATTGATTTCTCATTCGTATGGACGGGAGGAAGCGCCATCGCTTCTGCCGGTTCATTGGCAATTAATTTTCCCTTCTGCATGGTACGAATAAGGTTATAGGTCATTAGTAAAGCACCGCTAAGATATAAAGCACCACCTATTGCCCGCAGCATATGCATAGGAAGGATTTGTAGAGTCGTCGACAGAAAAGTGGGATATTTCAACACACCCTCTGGCGTAAATTCCTTCCACATAAGCCCTTGAACGACCGCGGCCCAGTACATTGGTATGGCATAAAAGAGAATACCAAGGGTACCAACCCAAAAATGCACACTAGCCATTTTTTTAGAGTGTAAAGTCGTGCCATATATCTTCGGAATAGCCCAATATAAAATGGCAAAGGTCATGAAACCATTCCAACCCAATGCACCTACGTGCACATGTGCTACAATCCAATCGGTAAAGTGCGCAATTGCGTTTACCTGTTTTAAAGAGAGCATCGGTCCTTCAAAAGTTGCCATGCCATAAGCCGTTAGTGCAACCACCATAAATTTTAAAGTAGGTTCCGTACGTACCTTATCCCAAGCACCTCTCAAGGTCAATAAACCATTAATCATACCGCCCCAGCTTGGAGCGATCAGCATGATCGAAAACACAACACCTAACGATTGCGCCCAACTTGGCAAAGAGGTATACAGCAAATGGTGTGGCCCGGCCCATATATAGATAAATATGAGTGACCAAAAGTGGAGTATGCTTAGTTTATACGAGTAAACCGGTCTGTTCGCCATTTTTGGAAGAAAATAGTACATCATACCTAAATAGGGTGTTGTCAGAAAAAAAGCCACGGCGTTATGGCCATACCACCATTGTACCAGTGCATCTTGTACTCCTGCATATAAATAATAACTTTTCCAAGCAGCAATCGGTAATTCAACGGAGTTTACAATATGAAGCACTGCAATCGTTACGAAGGTTGCTATATAAAACCAGATGGCAACATACATATGACGCTCGCGTCTTTTGATAATCGTTCCGAACATATTGATACCAAATACGACCCAGATAAGCGTTATCGCAATGTCAATTGGCCATTCAAGCTCAGCATATTCGTGTGAAGTGGTGAAACCGAGCGGTAAAGTGATCGCGGCTGCAAGAATAATCAATTGCCAGCCCCAAAAGTGAATACGGCTCAATAAATCGCTATACATACGGGCCTTGAGAAGGCGCTGTAAGGAGTAGTAGACGCCCATGAAAATTCCGTTACCGACAAAGGCGAAAATAACGGCATTGGTATGTAGAGGTCGTATTCTTCCGAAGGTTGTAAAGGGTGTATTAAAATTCATGAAAGGCCAGACTAATTGTACTGCTACGAGAAGTCCGACAGACATGCCTACAATTCCCCAGAAAATAGTGGCTATACCAAAATTTCTTACAATTTTGTTATCGTAATTGAATGTTTCAAGCTGCATAGTTTAGTATTTTTACGGAGGTAAAAGTACGATGGTCCAAATAGCCGACGAGTGATATTGATCGGACTAAAAGGTGATTGTTATCACTTATTTAATTCGCTCTCATCTACCCCTTTTTCGTTTTCTTGCCCATCGAAAATAACATCATCTTCGAAAAGAATACGTATGGCCGGGGTGTAGGTATCATCGTGTTGTCCATTCTTATTCGCCCAAAAAAAAGCGCCTAAAAAGAATAACGCGATGAACACACTACAAGCTATCAAAAAGAATATTGCGCTCATTACAAAGTATATTTACGAGCATAAAGCCTGGTTGTCAAACTGGTGAAACTAATAATGGTGATGGTGCTTAAAGGCATTAAAATCGCAGCTAACAAGGGCGATAGATTGCCTTGTGTCGCGAAATACATACCCACTATATTGTATAGAAGGGAAATAGCAAAACTACAGTAAATAATATGCATTGCTTTTTTTGAAAATCCGAGAAACCGACAGAACTTACTAAAAGATGTTCCGCTCATAATGGCATCACAAGCCGGTGAAAAATTATTAACGTCATCACTCACCGCTAGTCCTAAATCGGCACACTTGAGGGCTCCTGCATCATTTAAACCATCACCGATCATCGCAACTTTTTTTCCATTTTGCTGTAAGCCGCTTATATAATGCAACTTGTCGGCCGGTAGCTGATTAAAATTCAAATAATCTCGCTGAGGAAAAATAGACGATAAGACGCTTGAATCTCGATCAACATCCCCTGATAACAAATGTAGTTCGTACGAACTGCTGAGTACTTTGATAAGCGATTCCAGTCCATCTCGCCATTTTTGCCCCATGGAGAAAACACCTCTTACACGTCCACCAATTCGTACATAGGTGCCAGGCCCTTTATAGAACTGCTCATCGGTACCAACAACAAAAGAATAACTTCCGATTAAAACTTCCTTATTTTTTATGATCGCCCGTATTCCCTTTCCCGGTATTTCAGCATAAGAGCTTATCGGCAACATTTCGCAAGTACCCTGTAATGATTGAACTATTTTACGACTGAGTGGATGGTTGGAATTTCGACATACAGAAAACACCATGGATGCTTCCGTAGCTGGCAAGCTATCTTTGAATGGGAGTTCCTCCTGATGAAGCGTACTGATGGTCCCTGTTTTGTCAAACACCAGCGTGTCGATCCCCGCCATTTTTTCAATAGCCAATGTATCCTTCATAAATAGACCATTCCGATCAAAAACGCTAAGTACCGCTGATAGCGTAAACGGTGAGCTTAAAGCCAGTGCACAGGGACAACCGATAATGAGAACGGCCGTAAAGGCCGACCATGCTCGCCCGGGTTCGCCTATGTAAAACCAAAAAAATAAGCTTATAAAAGCAATCAATAAGAGAATGGGTGTAAAATAACGACTGATTTTATTGCTGAACGATTGAAAGGAAACTTGCCCTTTCTTATTTTTCTGATCATTCCAAAGGCTTGTTAAATAACTTTGTGACACGGGTTTCACCACCTCCAATTCAATTGCTTGTTCGGTTTGTTTGCCACCTGCATAAATAATTTCGCCAAGTATTTTATCAACAGGGTTTGATTCACCAGTGACAAAACTGAAATCAATACAGGCAGCTCCTTTTAACAAAATCGCATCTGCCGGAATAATTTCATTGTTTCTGATCAAAATACGATCACCAACCTGTAACGCGGACAATGCCACTGTTTTTTCTTCACCTGCATCAATTTTGGTAACCGCTACCGGAAAGTAAGATCGGTAGTCTCTTTCAAATGAAAGATGATGATACGTCTTTTGTTGTACCCATCGCCCAATCAGTAAAAAGAATAGTAAGCCACAAAGTGTATCGGAAAACCCGGCTCCCGAGCCAGTTAAAATCTCCCACACAGAGCGAAGAAAAAGAACGATTATACCTAAAGTGAGCGGAATATCTAAGTTTAGACGCCCTTGCCGGATACTTTTAATACTAGAAACGAAATAATCTTGCCCGCTATAGAGCATAATGGGCAAGGTAAAAAGCAAATTGACGACACCAAATAGCTGGGCATAGTTTCTCTCAAAAGTCCCTAGTCCAAAATACTCCGGAAAACTGATCATCATTGAATTGCCAAAACAAAAACCCGCAACAGCTATTTTTCTCACCAGTCTATTGCTGTCTTTTTTCTTCCTTTTCGACGATGTGTCTTTCAGGGTAATGATCGGTGCATAACCGATTTCTGTGAGTAGTTCAACTAGTTGCTTTAGTTTTATGATGTCGTGACAAAATGTAATACGTACCTCTTTCCGTAGAAAATCGGCTCGTGTGTTGGTTATACCTCGATGAAGCTTATGAAGTTTTTCCAATAACCATATGCAAGAACTACAATGTATAGTAGGGACATAAAAGGTAACGACGGCTATATGATCATCTTTATAGTCCAACAAGCTATTTGCGATGCCTTCATCTTCCAAATAAAAGTACTGGCTCTTATCTTTACGGACGGAGATGCCTGGATGTGTATTGTACTTGTAATAATGCGTAAGTTTATGCTGGTTTAATACCTGATAAACGCTTTTGCAACCTAAGCAACAGAAATCATGGCCGTCAACCTCATAATTCGCTTTTACAACTACGTCACCACAATGGAAACAATGCTGTTCCTTTTGTATGTCCTTAAGCGGGGTCATATCTTATACAGCTTTACTAAATAATGGTTTATTTGCCGTTTCAGCATGATGATATTCGTCAAAAGCCATACAAATAACGCGTAGGAATGACTTACCAAGATCTGTTACAATCAGTTCTTTTGCTCCAAGTAAAACTAAACCATCTGCAATAAGCGGTTTTAGCCTTTTTAGAACTCCCGGTGAACCTTGTACGTCAGACAAAGGAAGCCTACCTTCACACATCAGGCGAAGTATCTGTTTTTTTACGGAAAGATCGTGCTCCGTTTGTAAATGGCCTTTTTGAAGCGGAAACTGTCCTTTTTCGACCATGCCTCGGTATTCTTCTACTGTTTTTACATTTTGGGCGTAGGCTGTTCCTACATCACTGATCGCCGAAACACCCAGTCCCAATAGGAGGGAAGGCCTGATATCGGTATACCCCATAAAGTTGCGATGAAGTTTACCTACTCTAGCTGCAAGTGCTAAACTATCGGTCGGAAAAGCAAAGTGGTCCATGCCAATATCTATGTAGCCCGCATTTACAATCATCTCCTTTCCAACATAATAGAGTTCCAATTTTGCTTCATCCGATGGCAGATCATCTTCCGTATATAGGCGCTGCCCCGGTTTCATCCATGGAACATGCGCATAACTATAAAAAGCGATTCGATCCGGATGCATAGCGATAGTCATTTGAATGGTGTCTTTAATCCGCAACAAAGATTGCTTTGGTAAGCCATAAATAAGATCAAAATTGATCGATGTATAACCGATTCGTCTTGCTTCTTGCGTAACACGAATAACGTCCGCAGGGCTTTGTTTTCTATTGATTATACGTTGCACTTCGGCGTCAAAATCCTGAATTCCTAAACTTAAACGTCGAAACCCCAGCGCAAACAATGCATCCAGGTGTTCACGTGTTGTATTTGCAGGGTGGGCTTCAAAAGAAAAAGCTGCATGTTCATCAACATGCGCATACTGGATAATTTCTTTGATGAGATAGCTTAAGTTCTCCGGACTAAAAAAAGTCGGGGTTCCACCTCCTAAATGAAGATCTACAATTTTTGGTTTTACGCTCATTTGTGCCAAATACAGTTGCCATTCTTGAAGTACCGAATCGATATAAGGTCTCTCTACGCTATGACTTTTTGTAATCCGTGTATTACAACCACAATAGGTACATAATCGCTCACAGTAGGGTAGATGTATATACAAACTGATTTCACCGACCACATTAGCGGCAACTCGCATAGCTGATACCCACTGGTCAACTGTCCAATCAGTAGTTACCCAATATGGGACAGTCGGATAACTCGTATAACGCGGTGCAGCTATATTATATTTTTTCGCGCAGTTGATCAATTGCTTTTCCATACTACTTTGCTAGATTTCTTCTGTATCATGTTTATTCGTACTAATGCAGTCATGACAGCAACAGGCACGGCCGACACAGCGGCCAGCCTCCCATAAATCTAAATTGTGAATGGTCTGTTTGGCTGTATTTTCAATCGACTGATCGTTGCTGGGATTATTGGCTACTTTAATACCTAGTTCCGCAGCACTTGCTAAGTCGATATGGGCAGTTGATTTCGATCGGGTGATCACATGCTTTACGCCCATTTGTTTGAGAGAAATAAGTAAGGACTTGTCCAAAACATCTGTTCCGGAAATAATAATAACAGTCTTTCCTGCGCAATAAGGTAGAGTGGAAGCATTCAACGCATTCGAAATAAGCGTTAAATCATGCGTTTTGGCATTTGATCGAACAAGGTGTTCTTTTTCATCGACATTTATACTGTAAGCGGTGGCTTTCATAGTGCTGATTCGTTATCGCTATTTTTATAGCGCCTAAACAAAGCTAAATTGAATCGAGCACGAACACGATGAATCCTGTCATACAAAAAAGTAATATTCATTACTTTTTTGTATGACAGGATAAACACACTTCAATAATTATTGTTTAATGGTACTCAGCTTAGAAATGGAACGAATACGAATTGCATTCCCCTCTTTTGAAAGTAATTTTTCCTCTTTAAAATCCGCTAAGGTCCGGCTAATCGTTTCATTAGCTGTTCCCGCGAGGGCTGCCAGATCATCCCTGGAAATACGGATCACACATTCGTCGGCATTTTGGTCTCCTAAAAATTTTTTCGATACAACCACCAAGGCATCGGCAACCCTTTTTCGTACGGTGTGATAGGCCAACCGTAATAATTGCTCCTCCTTTTCCCGTATGTTTTCAGAAAGTAAACCAATAAATTTCTGAGCAATGGCCGGATTTTGGTATAGCAGCTCAAAAAATACATCCTTATTAATCAAACATAGTTCCGTTTCCTCAATCGTTTGGGTATTATCAGAATATTTTTCGTGTGCCAAAAGTGCCTCATAACCAAAGTAATCCCCCGTTGTAAAGATATTAGTAGATAATTCGCGTCCATCATGATAAAAGAGATAGCTCCTAACTTTTCCGGATTTAACCTTGTAGATATAAAGTGGATTATCCCCTTCCTCATAAATGCTCTGCTTTTTTTTATAATTTTTTGCCCTTCCTTTAAGATGCAAATCGTTGAGGAGATGATTTTGATCTTCTTCACTTGCTATATGCAAGGGCTTCCTTTTATCAGTAATCTCCTTCTTTCTAAGTCTCGTTTCGATCGCATTAAGCAATTCTACATCATCAAAAGGTTTCGTCAGGTAATCATCGGCCCCCATTTCCATTGCTTTTCGCATATCGGCACGCTCTGCCTTTGCTGTAAGGAAAATAAAGGGAATGCTTGCAGTTTCCTGATGCTTTCCTAATAGGAACAAAACACCGTAACCATCCAGGTTAGGCATCATAATATCGCAAAGTATAATATCAGGTTTATTTTTTAGCGCCAGTTCAACACCTGATCTGCCTTCTGTAGCACTAAACACCCGATACCCGGCCAGTTCCAAAATCTCCACTGTGCTTTCTCTAATATCATCGTTATCTTCAATGATCAATACGTTTTTCATGAAAACTATTTTTTATCTGCTTACCAAAGACATGAAACCATTAACTAATTAATTTTTAAAGATCAATGTAAAAGTCGTTCCTTTATTAACTTCGCTCTTACACATTACTTCACCTTTCATTAAATGTACGTATCGCTTTACGATATTCAATCCAAGCCCCGTCCCTGGAATATTTCCTGTGTTATTCGCTCTAAAAAAGGGTTCAAACAGGTTTTTTTGTTCATCAAATGGAATTCCTATCCCATTATCTTTGATCGTAATAGTACAGGAATCTCCGTTTATTTCGCTATTGAACTCAATAAACGTGTTTTCGCCCGAATATTTAATAGCGTTTGAAATGAGATTAAGAATGCTATTCTTAAGAAGATTTGGGTCGATCCGAAATTTGCCAATCTCGCCGGTATGCTGGTAAACAATATGTTGATTCTGCTTTGCCAAAAGCTGCATTTCTTCAATAATATCTTCTGCTAATCTGATTAAATTGACTTCTTCCTCAACAGCAGTGACTTTTCCTGCTTCCAGACGTTCCAAGGATAGAAAATCGTTGAGAATATTCGTAAGCAATTGAACGGACCCTTTAATTTTGTTCGTATGCTTGGTAATATTATCAAAATCACGTTTGTCCAGATACTTTTCAATTAAAGATGCTGAAAGTTGTACGGAGCTAAGGGGAGTTCTAAATTCATGAGAAGCCATAGAAACAAATCGGGATTTCATTTGGTTAAGATCCTTTTCCTTTTCTAAAGATAGGCTAACATCCGCTTTAGCTTCCTCTAACTCACCAATCAGTTTAATAAGATCCTTGGTTCGTTCTGTAACCTTCATCTCTAGTTCCGCGGTATATTCTTTCAATTTCTCTTCAGCCTCTTTTTGCTTAGAAAGATCATGAATAAAACCCGTAAAGATTTTCCGATCTTTATAATTCACTTCACTTACTGCTAAACGAAACGGAAAGGTCGTCCCATCTCGACGTTTTCCTCTTACTTCACGACCTATTCCTATAATATGTTTTACACCGGTCGTCAGGTAATTGTGGATATATGAATCATGCCGACTGCGGTCGGGTTCGGGCATTAACATCGAGATATTATTACCAATGATTTCGCTGTTATCGGAGTAACCGAATAAGGCCATAGCAGCCGGATTGATTGACTCTACAATCCCTTTGTTGTCAATTGTAATAATACCATCAATCGCATTGCGAATAATCGCCTCAAGTAATTTCCCTGTTTCCATATAAGCACCTTAAGCACCCAATATAAACACTTTTACCGTAACAAAAAAGGCGCGTTTGAAACGCGCCTTCCGATTTCTTTCAAGTGCAAAATTTTATTTTTTATTTTTGCCCGCTTGTTGTTGCTGACGCATATACTCTTCCATTCTTTTTTGGAAGGTTGATTTTTTACTTGCTTCAGGTTTCTTTTTATTGGCTTGTATCATCGCGTGTATCTTCTCATCATTAATTGATTGTCTAATGAAGAACTGTATTACAAACGTTAAACAGGTCGATAAGAAGTAGTAATAATTAAGACCCGCAGGATAACTATTCAATACAAAGAAAAATATTAATGGCATAAAATAACCGATATATTTCATTTGTCCTGTTGCTCCGGACACCATATTGTTATACCAGGTGGATAGTAGCGTGGCACAAGTCATCAATATACACATTAAACTAATGTGATTTATATTGATGATCGGGATCATCGGAAAATTAACTATTGAATCGTAGGTTGACAGATCTTTCATCCATAAAAAACTTTCCCCCCTCAGTTCAAAAAGATTAGGAAAGAAAAAGAAGAAGGCGATCATGAAAGGCATTTGTAAAAGCATCGGAATACAGCCTCCCATCGGATTCACACCGGCTTGTTTGTAGAGTTTAAGATATTCCTGCTGTAATAAAGTTTGGTTATCTTCACCTACCTTTGCTTTAATCTCATCCATTTCAGGCTTCAGTACCCGCATTTTAGCCATCGAAACATAGGACTTATAGGTAAGCGGAGAAAGTACAATCTTTAATAATACCGTCAAAACGAAGATAATGAGACCATAGTTCCAATTAAAGCCTTCCAATAGGTTAAACACCGGTAGCGTAATAAAGCGGTTGATCCATTTCATTGGTCCCCAACCCATATTGATCTGCTTTTCCAAATCGTGTCCTTGATCCTTTAATATGCTGAACTTATTAGGTCCAAAGTAAAAAGACATTGGATACGTATTAACGTCCTGTCTGTTAAAATCAAGGCTCATATTAGCAGCAAACGATTTTACAATTTCGTCACTATTAACAGTGCTTACCTTAAGCGTACCTCCATTAAAGCTATTCTTTGCGATCAAGACATTAGAAAAGTAATGCTGCTTAAAGGATATCCAATCAGTTTTTCCTACATCCTTTGTTTCGTCCTTGGTGGTACTTAATTCATTAACATCGCCGTCAAATTCCTTAAAGTAAGCGGTCGAACGATTCCGCTCATCCTTCATATCTTTTTCTTTCTGCGGAAGATCGGCTTGCCAATTCAGTACTAATTTAGTCTCGGTAGGAGCCACCACATCTTGCATACCTTTGGTTACAATGGTAAATCCTAACTGATGGCTGTTACCTTTCAGGCTATAGACATAGTCGATATATTTATTCTCAGCATAAGACAGTCGCATAACCAAAGAAGCCGAATCCGTATTCTCTACCACAATGGGCTCTTTAGCCTGCGGAATAAAATAAAGGTCATTCGTATTAATGTTGACACCGGCCGTTGAAAACTGTAAACCAAAGCGATTTTTGTCACCTCCAAATAATACCAAAGGTTTTCCAAGGTAATCTTTTTCTCCTTTTACTTCAACAGATTTAACGCGGCCACCCTTTGTACTGATTGTTGCTTTGATAAATTCATTTTCAAGTGAAATAAGTTCTTCGTTTCCTACTTTCGCGCCACCAAAAGGACCCGACATTTGCGTCGAATCTACTGTAGAGGCCTCTAAACCTTGTTGTGCCGCAAAAAGACTATCCGTCGTTTTTTTTGTTTCAGGACTTTTGGCCTGCGCTATGGAATCCTGTAGCTGTTGTTCCTTTTTAATCTCCTCTTCCGAGGGTTTCATAAAAAATACCGAACCTGCCAAGATGATCATAATCAGGAACAGGCCAGTAAAGGTATTTCTATCCATCTTTTAATATTACTGAATCAGTCTAAAATATATTTATTGAAATTGACTATATTTATTTCAAATTGTTACCGTTTCCCCGCTTTTATTAAAGAAGCGGCCACAAAGTTAACAAAAAGTGGGTGAGGATTTGCTACTGTAGACTTTAATTCCGGATGAAATTGTCCACCCACAAAAAATGGATGGTCTTTCAGTTCGATGATTTCCACCAAATTATTATCCGGATTGATACCCGATGCAATCATGCCCGCTTTTTCATACTGTTTTAGATAGTCATTGTTAAATTCATAACGATGTCTATGTCGCTCACTGATACGCTGCTTCCCATAAATGGCAGACGCTTTGGTACCTTTTTTTAGCTCACAGGGATAGGCCCCAAGACGCATAGTTCCTCCCATGTTTTTTATATTTTTTTGATCTTCCATTAAGTTAATAACCGGATGTTTGGTTTTTTTATCCATCTCATAACTATTGGCATCTTTCAATCCTAATACATTTCTTGCAAACTCGATCACCGCTACCTGCATGCCCAAGCAAATACCAAAAAACGGAATATTATTTTCCCGCACATATTTGATAGCAGCAATTTTGCCTTCCAAGCCACGCTCTCCAAAGCCGGGAGCCACCAATACGCCATCTAAGCCCTTTAATTTCTCTTCAACATTGTCGTTATTAACACTCTCTGCAGCTATGCTTCTTACCGTTACCTTACATTCGTTCTGAGCGCCTGCGTGGATAAAGGATTCATTGATTGATTTGTATGCATCCGGAAGCTCCACATATTTACCCACCAAACCTATTTTAACCTCTGCTGTTGGGTTTTTCACTCTTCCCAGAAAGGCCTTCCAGTTCTCTAAATCAGGTTCATTTTTATTGGAAAGCTTAAGTTTCGCCAGTACGGTTTTATCAAGCTGCTCTTTCAACATTAAAAGCGGAACATCATAAATCGATGAGGCGTCAGCCGATTCAATAACAGCATTAATGTTTACATTGCAGAACAAGGCAATTTTTTTCCGGATATCATGACCTATACGATGCTCGGTTCTACACACCAAAATATCAGGCTGTATACCATACTCCAATAGCATCTTAACCGAGTGTTGGGTTGGTTTTGTTTTGAGTTCGCCCGCAGCAGCAAGATAAGGCACAAGAGTCAAATGGATTACCAGCGAGTCATTGTTGCCTAGTTCCCAACGCAATTGCCTTACCGCTTCTATAAATGGCAACGATTCAATATCTCCTACGGTGCCTCCTAATTCGGTGATAACAATATCGTATTCTCCTGTCTCGCCCAGCAGACGCATCCGACGTTTAATTTCATCGGTGATATGAGGTACCACTTGAACCGTTTTACCAAGATAGTCGCCCGCACGCTCCCGTTCAATCACATGCTGGTAAATACGACCGGTTGTCACATTGTTAGCTTGTGATGTCGGTGTATTCAAAAATCGCTCGTAGTGCCCTAGGTCAAGGTCGGTCTCCGCACCGTCTTCAGTCACATAACACTCGCCGTGTTCATAGGGATTCAAGGTACCTGGATCAATATTAATGTATGGATCAAATTTTTGAATAGTAACCCGGTATCCTCTCGCTTGAAGTAGTTTTGCTAATGAAGCTGAAATAATACCTTTACCTAAAGATGAAGTAACACCGCCCGTAACAAAGATGTATTTGGTCATGATATAAAAAATGGAAATTATTGCTGTTTATTTATGTAATGCAATTACAGCATGTTCTTGTACGGGGTACAAAAGTAGAATTTTTTTTGGTCTTTTTTGTCATATATTGATTAATTCTTAGCAAATATCGTAAGTAGTTGAGTTGTTGAATGGTTAAGTAAGGGAGTCGTTAATTAGCCGACGGGATGAATAGCCGATGTGATAATTAGCCAATGGGATGATTAGCCGATGTGATAATTAGCCAATGGGATGATTAGCCGATGGGACGATGGGCTTGTATACGTTTAAGCTTACTGCTTATAGCTTGAGGCTTAATATAAAGCTGATTGGTGAAAACTGATTGCCGATAGCTAAAAAGTGGCAGTTGCGGTGGCACAAGCTTAAAGCTTATAGCTTATAACCTATGGCCTAATACCTAAAGCCAATAGCTTATCAAAATAATTTACTATTTTTACGGTCATAATCAAAACGATACATTTTGGATTTTAGTGAATTTAATTTTGATGACAGGCTTTTAGAGGGGCTCATGAGTATGGGTTTCAAGATACCCACCCCCATCCAACAGCAAGCAATACCTGTCATCGCGGAGAAACATGATCTTATAGCCTGCGCACAAACCGGCACCGGAAAAACGGCGTCTTATTTATTACCTTTAATGGATGCCATTTGCAAAAATGACGATCGACCATCAATAAGTGCGCTCATTTTAGCGCCGACGCGTGAGTTGGCTTTACAAATTGATCAGCAGATTCAAGGCCTGGCTTATTTTACGGGAATAACATCAATTGCCGTATACGGTGGAGGAGATGGTGTTGGTTATGAACAGCAACGGCGCTCATTAAAAGAAGGGGTAGATATCGTTATTGCTACCCCCGGGCGACTTATAGCTCATATGTCATCGAGCACTGTTCGGTTGGAAAAAATAGACTTCTTGATTTTGGACGAAGCGGATCGTATGCTGGACATGGGTTTCAAGGACGACATATTAAGGATTGTGAGGCAACTGCCGGAACAAAGACAAACGTTGCTATTTTCAGCAACTATGCCACAGAAGATACGCTTATTCGCAAAGGCCTTACTGAAAAATCCGCAACAAGTTAATATAGCCATTTCTCAACCTGCCGAAAAAATAAAACAACAATATTACAGAACCTTCGATGAACAGAAAGTAACGCTTCTAAAGCATATTTTATCTACCGATAGTTTTTATAGTATTATTATTTTCTGTAGCACGAAAGAAAATGTAAAGCTTCTAGAAAAAGAGTTATTTAAAAATGACCTGAAGGTCCGGTCTTTTCACTCAGACTTGCAGCAAGACGAACGCGAACAAATTTTACTTGATTTTAAAAACCGAAAATTAAATATATTGGTGGGTACCGATGTGCTTTCACGAGGAATTGATATCGAGGGAATCGATTTGGTCGTTAATTACGATGTGCCGGGTGATCCGGAAGACTATATTCATCGCATAGGTCGAACGGCCAGAGCAGAACGAACAGGAACGGCTATTACTTTTGTTAATAACAGAGACTTCAGAAAGTTATTGTCTATTGAAAAAATGATGGACAGGACAATAGAAGAAGTTCAGCTTCCTGAATTTATCGGAGAAGGACCACAGATTATTCCTATCCAGAACAAAAAAAGGAAAAAGAAACGATCAAATTTCAAAAAGAGAAACGATAAATTTCGAAATAAGCGTACAGCAGTCGGAGGCGATAATGAAGATTCTAAAGCATCTTAAAATCTTGGCCTTATACGGTTTATGTTTAAAAGGTTATTAAAAAAAATACATTTAGGAATTTATATTTTTTGGGTTGTCTTTTTTTTTGTGCTGTTTTATCCGGTTTTATGGGCAGCGGCAAAAAATCAGCAAAAAAATTTCTCCTTGATAGGCCGTATTCGTAAACAAATCGCCTGGCTAAGTACGTTTCTAAGCGGATTCTATTTTAGGATCAAAATATCCGAAAATATGGATTGGAGCCGCCCATATATTATTTGTTCAAATCATACTTCCATTCTGGATATTTCGGCGTTAGCAATCCTCTGCAAGCAGGATATTCTATTTATGGGAAAGGCAGAACTGCTAGAGAACCCGATCACTCGTATGTTTTTCAAGACGATTGATATTCCGGTTGATAGAAATAGTAAGATATCTTCCTACAGAGCTTTTAAAGCAGCTCAACAAAAATTAGCAGAAGGTAAAAGCATTATCATTTTTCCCGAAGGGAAAATAGACGACACCTATCCCCCCGTCTTACAGCCATTTAAAAACGGGCCTTTTAGGTTGGCCATCGAAAATCACGTTGCTGTACTTCCAATAGTTATTCATAATCTATGGAAACTTCTATGGGATGAAGGAGCTACGGGTAGCCGGCCCGGTCGTTGTTTGATAGAAGTACTGAAACCAATAGAAACGCAGGATTTTGGCGTTGATGATACTGACGCACTTAGAGATCATACACACGCCTTATTTAAGGCCCACTTAAATTCCGATATTTAGTGTAACAAAAGAATGCTTTCGAAGTCTCATCTATATATCATTAACAATTTATGTCATCACCGCTCATAGATATCAAAGAAATAGGAAGAAAATATGTCATTGGAGCCGAGACCATTCACGCACTAAAATCCGTAACCCTTCAAATTAATAAGGGCGAATTTGTTGCGCTCATGGGCCCTTCAGGCTCAGGCAAATCTACTTTGATGAATATCTTAGGCTGCTTGGACACGCCCACAAGGGGCGAATATGTCTTAAATGGTATAAAAGTAAGTGATATGACAGACGATGAACTGGCAGAAGTACGCAATAAAGAAATTGGATTTGTTTTTCAGACGTTCAATCTGCTGCCCCGTTCTACCTCATTGGACAATGTTGCACTTCCTTTAATATACGCTGGCCTAAGTAAAACAGAAAGAATTGAAAAAGCTCAGAAAGCGTTAGAAAGTGTAAATTTGGGAAACCGTGTGGATCATAAACCTAACGAATTGTCGGGCGGACAAAGGCAACGTGTAGCGATTGCCCGTGCTTTGATAAATGATCCTTCCATTATTCTCGCAGACGAACCGACTGGAAATCTCGACACAAAGACTTCCGTTGAAATTATGGGCTTATTGGAAGAAATTCACTCTAAAGGTAATACCATTGTCTTGGTAACCCACGAGGAAGATATCGCGCAACACGCCCATCGTATTGTCCGTATGAGAGATGGTCTGATAGAAGATGATTATCCAAATCCCGAAATTAAGAACGTATCTCCTCGCTTAGCAGCACTAAAGGAAAAGGGCTCTGATTTCGAAGGAATCTAACCGATTGCATTGCTTATTTTAATACGCCCGTCTCCTCTAAGTAAGTCTACTTGGAGTTTTCAGGCACGCGCAACGTATGATCATCAAAACAATGAACTTAACCAACGTAAAGTGAAAATATACACAAAAACCGGAGATACTGGATTGACCTCCCTGATAGGAGGTACCAGGGTACCAAAACATCACTTGAGAGTGGAATGTTATGGTACGATAGACGAACTGAACGCTTACATTGGCCTAATTCGGAGCTATGAAATAAGTAACGACTTGAAAGATGAACTATTAGAAATACAGTACTTGCTTTTTGCAATTGGAGCTTTACTCGCTGCGGATCCTGAAAAATCAAAAATGAAACTATACAATATTGCGAATGATGATGTTAAATTTTTGGAAAGGGCGATTGACCGCATGGACCATGAACTTAAACCATTAAAGAACTTTATACTTCCCGGAGGCAATACCGTCGTCTCACATGTACACGTTGCGCGCTGTATTTGCCGGAGAGCAGAACGTATTGTTGTTCATTTAGCCGCTTCATCTGAAGTATCGGGAAGTATTATTATCTATCTTAATCGTCTAAGCGACTATCTTTTTGTTTTAGCAAGGAAAATTGCCAAAGACAGCAATACGCAAGAAGTAATCTGGAATCCTCGTTAGCAGTTTAAATTGATCTGATTCGGATTTAGATTTCCTACTACAGCCAAGGTTACGGGTTAGGGTAGTAGATCGTTATTTATAGTTTAATACACTGGCTTCCTTCGTTATTTTAATTGTTTAACTTTATGCAGATCCTTCGGTTCGTCAATAGCTACTGTTTCGACCAGCGTTTCCGCTGTTTTAATACGATAACCATTTTCTATCCAGCGTAACTGCTCCAAGGATTCCGCCTTTTCCAGACTCGAAATCGGAAGTGCCGTTAAAAGCTTTAATATTTCGCAACGGTATCCATAAATACCAATATGCTTATAGAATTTATGATGATCAAGCCATTTTTCTGTCGGAACTCCTCTTAAAAATGGTAAGGTCGCGCGACTAAAATAGATCGCTTCTCGATCCATATTTAGCAACACTTTAGGGCTGTTATTATTAAACAGCTCCTCATGGTCTCTTATTTCCTTCACAAGTGTCGCAATCTGCGTCTCCTTATCTTCAAAACAACTCGCCAGCAAATCGATTTGGGCGGGATCTATATAAGGCTCGTCTCCCTGTATATTAATAGCAATATCGAAAGAATTCTCTTTAGCAATCACTTCTGCACAACGATCCGTTCCGCTTTGGTGCGAACTTGCCGTTAAAATTACATTACCGCCGAAGTTTTGCACATGATGAGCGATCCGCTCGTCATCCGTTGCTACCACCACACGTTTGAGGGAAGAAGCCTTAAGCGCCTGTTCATAGACCCGCCGGATCATACTTTTTCCGTTAATATCTATTAATGGCTTGCCTGGAAACCGTGTCGACGCATAACGCGCGGGAATAATACCTATAATGTTCATTTTCTATAGTATCAAGTAGTAAGATAAAAGTAACCAGACTCGATGCACAAACATTCATTGTCTTGCATCTTATGTCTTTATATCTTGCATCTGTTAGAACAATCCATTGAGATTCTTTTCAATTTCCTGGATAACAAAACCAAGATCCTCCGGATTATTCGCAAAATCCAACTTATCCTTATCCAGAATAAGCAGCTTGCCTTCCTTATAACCACTGATCCATTTTTGGTATTTGTCATTCAGCTTAGAAAGGTAATCCAAGCGAATGCCTGCTTCATAGTCACGACCCCTAAGCTGTATATTATCAACTAAGGTGGGGACTGAAGCCTTTAGGTAAATCAATAAATCAGGAGCCTTAATAAAAGAAACGATACTCTCGAATATATTACTATAGTTTTGAAAATCGCGCGTGGTCATTAATCCCATGTCATGCAAGTTCTCGGCAAAAATATAAGCATCTTCATAAATAGTACGGTCTTGAATAATGTTAGCGTTTCTTTTTTGCAGTTCAACAATATGGCGAAAGCGACTATTGAGAAAAAAGATTTGAAGATTAAAAGACCAGCGTTTCATGTCACTATAAAAATCCTCTAGATAAGGGTTGTCTTCGACCTCTTCAAATTGCGGCTCCCAACCCAAGTGTTTAGCTAACAAACCGGTCAAAGTTGTTTTGCCTGCGCCTATATTTCCTACAATCGCTATATGCATTTTTTGTTATTCGTTACAAGTTATTTGTTATTCGTTGCTTTATCTACCAACCTCTTTATGCTCTTGTCTTCTTAAAACTCTTTAAATCCAATGATTTCCCTTACATCCTTGATGGTTCTTTTAGCACTTTCCCTCGCTTTTTCCGCACCCATAGCGACAACTCTTCGAATATACGCTGTATCAGCTTCTATCTCTTCAATTCGTGAGCGCATGGGTTCCGTGGCTATTACCATGTCTTCTGCCAACTGTTTCTTAAAATCTCCGTATCGTATCTGGCATTTGTTATAGAGGTCGTCAAAATGCGCAACTGTATCAGCAGATGAAACAACTTTCATTAAGTCAAATAAATTCTGTATTTCTACGGGCTTTACTTGATTTTCCTCCGTTGGACCGCTATCGGTAACGGCACGCATGACTTTCTTACGAATCGCCTCCGGCTTATCTGATAAATAGATGCAATTAGCATCTCCTTCTGATTTACCCATTTTTCCTTTACCATCCAAACCGGGTATTTTCACCAAATTATGACTATAGCTAAAAGCAAAAGCCTCCGGAAAATAATCATGCTTGTACATTCTGTTAAAACGATTCCCAAAGGTACGCGTCATTTCCAAATGCTGTTCCTGATCCTTTCCAACCGGTACCTTGGTGGCTTTATGCAATAGAATATCGGCCGCCATCAAGACAGGATAGGTGAGTAATCCCGCATTAACGTTATCCGGATTGGCGCGCACTTTATCCTTGAAAGAGGTAGCTCGTTCCAATTCACCCAAGTACGCGTTCATATTTAAATAGAGATATAATTCAATAACTTCCGGTACGTCCGACTGAACATAAATGGTGGCCTTCTCAGGATCGATACCCGCTGCCAAATATTCTACAACAACCTGTTTCACATTGCCATGTAAGTTATCGGGAGTAGGATGGGTTGTTAATGAGTGTAAATCAGCAATAAAGAAAAAGCAGTTGTATTCTTCCTGCATTTTGATAAAGTTCTTAATTGCGCCATAGTAATTTCCTAAGTGTAATTTTCCGGTGCTCCGGATTCCACTGACAACTGTTTCCATATAGGGGCGAAAATAAAGAATTCTTCCTATATTTTATCTATAAAAGTAAAACCATCCATTGAGATCGGACTTGTCGAAATCGAAGTTTTCATTGCAAATTAACGGGGACTAATACCGTTTAAAGGGAACTCGTTATGCAGAAAAATCCATTTAATTTTCTTCGATTTCTTCGTAAAAGGAGAGAAGGTGAATATTTTTACTACTTTTGGCTGTTTTTTGAAGATCCCTTATGACACCGCAAGAGCTTAAAGAATATTTTGACAGCAATCCGCCACCCTTTAAAGTAGAATGGAAACCGTGGGCGAAGGTTATTAATAC
Source organism: Olivibacter sp. SA151 (assembly GCF_054130995.1). Classification (NCBI taxonomy): domain Bacteria; kingdom Pseudomonadati; phylum Bacteroidota; class Sphingobacteriia; order Sphingobacteriales; family Sphingobacteriaceae; genus Olivibacter; species Olivibacter sp. SA151. The sequence continues at coordinate 3,314,503 of NZ_CP096391.1, forward strand.
AAAAAAATTTTTAGAAGCTTGCTATACTGCTATTAGTGTTTACAAGGGCAATTACCAAAACTGTCCTGATTACTGGCACTTGTTGGAATTTTACAATCATATAATCGGCCAAAAAGCCGATAATTAGCACTATCGGCTTTTTGGCCGATTATACACCTTAAACTGCCCAATTATCTAGTCGAACGTCTCGAATTTATAATACTCACCGTAATATTTGTCGCGAGGTGCTAAAGAAGCGTATACAATAGTTCAGAGCAGGTTCCCATAAATATTAATGAAAGACTCTTTTGCATATCCGATCAGCTTTATCCATAAATATTAATTGACAATAAAACGATTATAGTTATATTAGCAGTATATTATGAACCTGTAATAAGATAAATGGCGATTAAACCCCTTCCAAATGAAAAGGAATTGCTACGCAAAATAGCGGAAGGGGATGACCGTGCGTTTTCAGAATTGTTCCATGCCTACCATGAACCTTTAGCGAGGTATGTATATACCCTACTGGAATCTGTTCAGATGTGCGAGGAGATTGTGCAGGACGTTTTTGTGAAAATATGGGAAAGCCGAACAACGCTTCCTCAGCTGGATAAGTTTACTTTCTATCTTTTTATTCTGACGCGAAATTATACGGTGAACTGTATCCGTAAGATGATACAGAATAAAAAGCACACCGCCTTGTACGTGGAAGATGTTTTAAGTTGCCAGACCGGTAAAGAAATCCTTAACATGGATCAGGAGTATTTGGACATTATACAACGTGCGGTAGCCCAACTGCCCCCTTCCCAACAAAAGGTGTTAATGCTTAGACAGCAAGGCTTAAAGACGAGAGAAATAGCTGATAAAATGGGAATCTCTACTGATTCGGTAAAAAAATATCAGCAATGGGCGAGCCATTCTGTCTCTAAGTTCCTAAAATCTCATGCTGCGTTGAGTGCGATTCTGTTGTTGATCAAGGGGTAAAATTTATTTTCAAATTTTATATCCCGTTTCCGACTTTTCTACGTCTTTAGTTCCAAAATGGCTGAGAACCATCCTGCCATTGCTACACAAAATAATGGACCCAAATTCAAGACTTTATTATTTATTCAGGCAACAGCTGATTCATAAAAATTCTGCGGCAGAAAAGCAAGAGTTGCTCTCATTGATGGCGAATCCCGAGAATGAAGCTCAGGTAAAGGATCTTTTGAATGTTTATTGGCAGGAATTTGATGTTTCTAATATGCCAACAGAGCCTGTTTTTCAACCGGGACAGGGGCAAGATATATTAAACAGCATATTACAGGAATATATATGTCCAACTCAGGCAGCAACCGGAAAGCCCGCCGTATTGCCTCGTATTCTAGCTGCCGCAGCAGCAATTGTAGTAATAACTTGCGGAACTTGGCTATATATGGATAAGGTTGCCTCGTTGAAAACTACTTCTAGCAGCGATGAAATGCTCACCAATGACATCGCACCGGGAAAACAAGGGGCCACCTTGACGCTGGCTAATGGCAAAACCATCAAACTATCTGCTGCAACGAATGGCAAACTAGCCACAGAAGCTGGGGTGGTAATTACAAAATCAGCCAATGGCCAATTGATTTACGAGTTAAAACCCGCTAAAAAAGCCTCTAGTGATTTCGGAGCTTTCAATACGCTCAGCACCGCTAAAGGTGAAACTTACCAGGTACGACTTCCTGATAGTTCGACAGTTTGGCTGAACGCCGCCTCCAGCATTACCTACACCACAAATCTATTAACAAATGGGAAGCGAATGGTACAATTGCAAGGGGAGGCCTATTTTCAAATTGCCAAAAATAAGAAGTATCCTTTCGTGGTAAAAAGTAAAAACCAACAGGTAGAAGTACTAGGCACAAGTTTCAATGTCAATGCATATGCTGATGAACCGATCGTGGAAACAACACTGCTCGAGGGATCTATTCGCATATCATCAATTAAGATCAAAGCTATCAATCTCAAACCTGGCGAGCAAGCGCTTCATAATGGCCATGCTATAAAGGTTGGTAAAGCCAATCTGGAAAGCATAATGGATTGGAAAAATGGAGAGATCGTTTTAAATGACGTCGATTTGAAAACTGCGCTCCGGAAAATTGCACGCTGGTACAATATAGAAGTGGTATATGATCCGACGGTTCCAGACCATATCAAATCTGGAGGTTGGATATCGCGTGACACAAAACTGTCGGAAGTACTGGCATTAATTGAAAAGTCTGGACAAGTGAAATTTAAGTTAGACGAAAGGAGGTTGAGAGTAATGAAATAAAGACACTAACACAGATGCCATAATAAGCCAGTAAAGGAGGGCGATCCTCTACTGGCGAAACTGGCTTCGTTTACATATTATTTTGGCAATAGTCAACAAAACCATCATCAAATGTACCAATTATTTATCAATAAACCTGGTTTTGGGTCTTACTTTGGACCTTATATCCATAAATTAGCCTTGACTATGCGATTAACCATCGTGCTATTAATAGTCTCCCTCATGCAGGTGAGTGCCTCCACATTCGGCCAGCAAATCACTATGAATTTAAAAAAAGCTTCGTTGGAAAGTGTTTTTAGAGAAATCCGAAAACAAAGCGGTTATAATTTTTACTACGATACTGATGTGCTTGCCCAACAGCAGCACATTAACATCGTAGTATCTAAAAAAAGTATTGAAGAAACACTTAATGTAGCCCTTAAAGGGCTGGCACTGGAATACAACATTACCGGAAAGTCCATATCAATAAAGAAGAAAGAACCTTCATTGACGGATAAGGTCGTTAGCCTACTTTCCAGGAATAGCCGTACACAATCTACTATTTCAGGTAATGTTCGAGATGATAAAGGTGTAGGTTTGCCTGGCGTTAATGTTCGTGTAAAGGGCGAGCCAGGTGGTGTGGTTACGGGTGAAGATGGTAAATTCAACATAGCTTATTCAACACAAAACCCGGTTTTGTCCTTTTCTTGTATTGGATACATTTCGCAGGACATACCTGTCGAATCCAAAACAGTGCTGGAAGTTGTGTTGCAAGAATCATCTCAAGGATTAGATGAAGTAGTAGTTACAGCATTTGGCATAAAAGTGAAAGAAAAAGCACTAAGTTACGCTGTACAAGAGGTGGGAGGTGATGCTGTTTCGAAAGTAGGGAATCCCAATGTTTTAAATGGCCTACAAGGCAAAGTTGCGGGGGTTATGATCAGGCAATCAAGCGGTTCGCCCGGAAACACACCAGCAATTAATATCAGAGGAAGCAGGTCGATGACGGGTAGCAACGAGCCATTATATGTAGTAGATGGGCTTCCTATTTCCGGGAGAATTATCGATATCAATCCGAATGAAATCGAATCATTAAGTGTATTGAAAGGGCCCACAGCGGCAGCTTTATATGGCCTCCGAGCCTCAAACGGCGTAGTGATCATTACTACCAAACGTGGCGAATCAAATGCCTTAGGCAAACCGAGTATTACCTTTGAGTCGGGCGTAAACTTTGATAACGTCACTAGATATCCGAAACTGCAAACTACGTATGGTCAAGGTTCAGCTGGAAAGTTCGGGCCCTTTGATGCCAATTCATGGGGTCCAAGAATCGATGAAATGGGCGTCTATACCAATCAGTTAGGGCAACCAGAAGTAGCAGCAGTTTATGATAATGCCCGTGATTTTTTTCAAACCGGAAAAACGTACAACATGGACCTACAGATCGCCAAACGCATTGAAAAAGGAAATATGCTGCTTGGTGTGGGGCATAGCAACCAAGATGGGGTCGTTATGAACTCGGGTTATAAAAGATATACGGTAAATGTGGCCGCAGATTACGATCTAACCCCTAAGTTTACGGTAAGTACAACCATAAACCTCACCTCTTCGAATACTTCTTCTATTGTAGATGGAGGCGGTAATTCCGGTGTGTTAAATGCCGCCTACTTTTCACCGGTAACTTATCATTTAAAAGGCAAGCCAATCGCGCGTTCAGATGATCCATATAACCAAATCAATTTTAGGACATCGCATGATAATATTTATTGGTCTATACAAAATAATTCCAACCGGGCCACTTCCTTAAGAACTTTTGGTAATGTGCTTCTAGACTATAAACCGATTGATTGGCTTTCCTTCACTTACAGGATAGGTTTAGATTATGGCCAAACGGATGCGAAACAAGTTTATTCACTCGGATCAGGATTCACTGGAGGAAGAACGACGCCACCGAGTGGCGGCAGCATACTAGACCATATGCGAACTTCACGTCATTTTAACTCGAACTTCAATGTTACGTTCGATAAACAGCTGGGAGAGGATTTCCATATCAACTTTTTAGCGGGAAACGAAGTTTTTGACAGGAAAGAAAAGAGCCTTTCAGTAACAGGTACCGATATCATCATCGGTGGTTTCGATCATATTTCTAATACATCTACACAGCGGACCGCGCAGACTATTGAAAGACAACGTATTGTTGGCTTTTATGGAAATTTATCACTCGCTTGGAAAGAGATGCTTTATTTTAATGCAACAGGTAGAAATGATATCGCGTCAAATATGCAACAAGGCAATCGTTCATTCTTTTATCCTTCGGTTGGCTTAGCTTTTGCCTTTACAGAACTGTTTCAAACATCAAAACTCGGCATACTTGACTTTGGAAAGATCCGGGCAAGTATGGCAGAGGTTGGGCAGGTCGGACCGATCTATGTAGCGAATTCCGTTTTCGTTAATGGCACAGCAGACAGTGGTGATCAATCCGGCTCTTTTATGTTCCCATTTGAGGGTATTACCGGATTCACAATCGATAAAACCCTAATCAGCAGTGATTTAAAACCTGAAAACACGCGAACTATCGAGTTTGGTTTGGATCTCAGATTTTTGAGGAATAGAATAGGTCTGGATTACACCTACTACCAATCTAAATCAAGTGGGCAGATCTTTCGAGTGCCTGTTGCTACCTCAACAGGTTACGCTTCTGAACTTAGGAATGCCGGGCAAATGTCTGTAAAAGGCCATGAAATTGTATTAACTACGAGACCGATACAAACCAATAACTTTAGCTATACGCTAACAACAAACTTCACCTCATATATTAATAAAGTTATCAGTCTGGCTGACGGAATCGCCCGTTTAGAATTGGGAGGGTCACGTGCGACGATCGTTGCGGAAGTTGGACAGTCTTATCCATCTCTTCGTGGTTTTGGTTATGTCAGAGATAGCAAAGGTAACGTTGTCGTCGATTCGAGAGAAAAATTAGCGAACGGAAGTGTAAATTCAACCTATGGAATGCCATTACGATCTAATGAAGAGATCATTTTGGGCAGTGTCGTGCCGGATTTTGAATTTGGGTTTGTAAACCAGTTTAACTACAAGAATTTGTCTTTATCTGTGCAGATTGATTGGAGAAAGGGTGGTAAAATCTCATCTGGCAGCAACCGTTTGGGCAAACTATATGGCAGTTTGATTGAGACTGAAGATCGTACGTCAGACTACATTTTCCCCGGCAGCAAGGGGTATTTTGATGCCAGTGGACAATTGAACCTGGTAGGTCCCAATGACATAAACATCGTTAAAGGGGAGACTTTTTACCGGGTAAACCAGGACCCGATCATAGAAGCGAGTGTGTACGATGCTACATTTGTCAGATTGAGAGAAGTTCGCCTTGCCTATGACCTGCCCGCGAAGTGGATAAAGAAAACCAGTATTGCTAATGCTAGTGTGTATTTAACGGGACGCAACCTCTGGCTAAGCGCTAAACTCCCTTACTTTGATCCGGAACTAAACAGTGGAATAGGTAATGCGCAAGGGGAGGAGTACATGGCTTATCCTCAGGTGATGAGTTTTGGTGGAGGGGTGAGGGTAACTTTTTAAACTAAGATCGAACTTTATGAATATGAGACCATCGTGGTTTATTCAAACCACAAAGGGGAATGAATAAGTCTGATACCTGCCTGCGGTAGGCAGGGCTTCATCATCGCTAAAAAACAATTAAAAAGATGAAAAATATAGCTATTGCAGGTCTATTGATTGTATTTTTGAATTCTTGCTCAGAAATGGAATTAAATAAAATAGACACCAATCCAAATGCTCCAACCGACGTGCCGTTGAAGCAGCTTTTACCTCAGGTAACCATGAACACGGTTTATGCCATCGCTGGTGGCTATACCGCTAAAGGGGTATCTACCTATGTAGAACATACTACGAGCGTTCGGTTGAATACCATTGATCCGCCAGATGTAAATGAGTCGCTTTGGACACGTGTTTATTATGGATTAAATGATCTGAACAGGTTGATGGAAAAAGCCAAAACTGAAGGTAGCCTCATTTACCTTGGTATTGCTCAAGTATTATATGCCCATGATGTCAGTCAGCTTACAGATATGTATGGCGACGTGCCGTTAAGTGAGGCGGTTTTAGGAAGTAAAAATAGAACGCCCAAATTCGATGCACAAGAGGAGATATACAAATTTATTATTAATTTATTAGATGAAGCGATCGTAAATTTAGACGATACCTCAGGCAGTAATCCTATGGAGTTAGATCTGATATTCGGAGGAGATGTTACACTTTGGAAGAAAACCGCCTATGGATTAAAAGCTAGGTTGTATAACCGCCAAAGTATAATCGATCCCCAGGGATCCGCAACATTAGCTATCGCCGCGGCAGCAAAATCTTTTGTCAATCAAAATGAAGGGTTTATTTTTAAAAGATATAGTGATGGGACTGCCTATGACAATCCTTGGTCAGGCATCCAGAATTCACAGGAATTGTTTGCTGTATCTTCAACCGTGTTAAAAGTCATGGAAGGATTTTCCGGTACTTTGGTCGAAGATCCAAGATCGGAAAAGTGGTTCTCTAAAATTGGTGAGAAAGTAGTTGGTGCACCAAGCGGAACCAGTACTTTTGACCAAGGCCACCTGATATATTCCCAACCTTCAAGGGTGAATGTACTATTCGGTGCAGCACACCAACCCTTGCTTACATTTGATGAAGTGAAATTCATCGAAGCTGAAGCGCAACTTAGATTAAACAATAATATAGATGCGCTTGCTGCATACAAGAGAGGCATTCAGGCAGCGATGAGCAGAGCTGGCGTTTCTGCTCCTGAAGTTGAGAAGTATTTATTAAAGCCAACAGTGCTTCCGCCGCCGCAAGATTTAACATTCGAAAATATCATCTGTCAAAAATATCTTGCTTTCTGGCTATACCAACCATTTGAAGCGTTTAACGATTATCGGAGGACTGGCTTTCCATTGATGAATAATCCAAAGGGGACGGTAAAAAGATTACCCTATCCAAATTCGGAGGTGAGCAGAAATCCCAATACGCCTTCAAATATTAATGCAACAACCATGTACACCATCCCCGTGTGGTGGGCGAAAAAATAAATTACGAATTTAAATAACAACGCAATGCATCTTGCTAGAAAATTATTATTATGTATTCTTTGTTTCCTCTACCATGTCCTTGCTTTTACTCAAGAGACTACGAATATAAAAAAAATAGTAGACGAGGCACTTGAACAATCGAAGGTTGCCTCTTTAAAGCGGCTCATAGCGGATGCGGATCTGACGCTAAAAGTTCAGGCCTTGTCGGTGACAGATAATCCGCCCATGCCAGCCAGTAAAGATATACATGATTATTACAGTTGGTCGCCGTACAGTTGGCCTAATCCGAACGCTAAAGATAGTTTATCGTATATCACCAAAGATGGAGAGACAAACCCCGAAACCGAAAAAGTGTCTGATAAACCATTGCTTCGCAAAATGTCGGTCTCAGTTCATACATTGGCACTTGCTTATCATTTTACAAAAGATAAAAGATATGCACAAAAATCCGCTGAATTGATTAGGACGTGGTTCTTAAATCCTAAAACCAAAATGAATCCCAACTTGAATTTTGGTCAGTGTAAACCAGGTGTAGAAGTGGGCACGCCCACAGGCATTATTGATTCGAGATGGTTCATACTGGTGATTGATGCTCAAGAGATGCTTCAAGGGGCTGATGTGTTCCAAGAAGCAGAAAGAAGGGAACTGAAAGTATGGTTCAATACCTTTTTGAATTGGCTGTTAACCAGTGAAATTGGAAAAGAGGAAGGGAAGGAGAAAAACAATCACGGAACTTGGTATGCTGCCCAAACGGCTTATTATGCTTTATACACCGGCGATAACCAACTAGCGACAAAAATAGTTAGCGACAGCAAAAAGTTTTTTGATACCCAGATCGATTCAATGGGTCGGCAGATATACGAACTGAACCGCACTAAATCCTACGATTACAGTTTGTATAATGTGCATGCGTTGATAACCTTGGCAAAGGTCGGTAGTAAAGTTGGCATTGACTTATGGCATTACAATACGGACAATGGAAATTCTAAAAATATATTAGAATCCATTAAATACCTTGCAGGTTTTGTCGAGCCTGGTTCGATATGGCCGTTTAAACAAATTACCGATAAAGCTATTAGCCTGGATGTTGATGATGGCGGTCATTTTTCCGTCTATTATCCTTATGATCTATACAGCGCGCTATTATCTTGTTATCACGTGTATAAAGATGCATCGCTACTGCATTTATTAAGGAATTTAAGTGAAGGGGTAGGGAAAGAAAATCGGGCAAATCTTTTAGTTTTCAGGAAATAACACATAGACGAAAATCTCCAACTTCAGGCGATGTGTAATCTATAATCTTTCTGTCCGCATCCCTGCTAAACGAAAAAGGTCTCAGTTTTCACTGAGACCTTATGTACCCCGGAAGGGATTGTCGGCGTCCCTGTTGGCCCGCACTCGGCCCGCCGAGAAAGTGTTCGAACCCGACCGACCCTTCTGTTCGCATCCCTTTTAAATGACAAAAGTCTCAGTTTTCACTGAGACCTTATGTACCCCGGAAGGGATTCGAACCCCTGACCCACGGTTTAGAAAACCGTTGCTCTATCCAACTGAGCTACCGAGGCATGCTCCCTAAAAGCGATGCAAAGCTAATAAAATCTTTTATTTCCTACACATTTTAGACAAATATTTTTTCAAAAATAGGCCTCTAAATATTCCTTTAAGGCTTTTGCATTGTTATGTTCTTTATTATGAGCAGCATAAAGCAAGGTAATCACTTCATGCCTCTTTAACTCGTTAATGATTTCTTTTGATTCATTATTGCCACTGATCTCTCGATAATAATCTCTTTTAAATTCATCCCAACTTTCCGCATCTTGATGATAACGTTTCCTCAAGTCCGTTGAAGGTGCTAAATTTTTCAACCATTCATCAATTTGCGCACGTTCTTTTTTAATACCTCGTGGCCATAGCCGATCAACCAAAATCCGATAACCATCCGATTTATCGGGTTCATCATAAATGCGTTTTATTTTAAAGTTGGGCATATCCTTTATATTTTCGAATCAACTTATTAACAGTTATTCGGTCGCATTGTGTTGAACCTAACCTATACAACCGATTGCATGTAACCGAAAGTGTTCAGCATACACAATTATTTCATATAACTCTTGTATATCTTCCAAAATATGACTTATTTAGTGGACTAATCAATGCAAAACTAATTAAGCAGAGCCAATTAAAACAACAAATGAATAGAAAACTTGCCATTTTATCCATTCTAACATTCACAAGTTTCACTCTTTCCGCCCAAGAAGTAGCAGACTATACGCAAGCCATCAACGGAACCAAACTTAGCTTTCCGATGAAGGCCATTCCAAAAGGAGATTTTAAAATGGGAAGCGAAAATGGAAATCCTGATGAAAAGCCTGTTCACGAAGTATCCTTAGATGCCTTTTGGATAGGTGTTTACGAGGTTACTTGGGATCTTTTCGAACCTTTCCTTTATAAGGATTACGAAGTGACCCAAAGCATAGATGGAAAAGTTCCGGCCAATGTAGATGCCGTTACCCGTCCTACAAAACCTTACTTAGACATGACTTTTGGCATGGGTAAAGAGGGACATCCGGCAATCGCCATGACCCACTATAATGCCATACAATTTTGTAAATGGCTCTATGAACGAACCGGGGTATTCTATCGACTACCTACTGAAGCAGAGTGGGAGTATGCTTGCAGGGCCGGTAGTACAGGAAGCTATACTTTTGGAGATGACGCGAGCAAGCTGAGCGAATATGCATGGTTTACGGACAACAGCAATGGAACGACACATAAGGTAGGAGAGAAGAAGCCAAATGCATGGGGATTATATGATATGCATGGCAATGTATCGGAATGGACCTACGATCAATATGATGAGCAGTTCTATGCGTCGTCACCGGCTAAAAACCCGGTAAATAAACCAACTAAGTTATATCCCCACAGCGTACGTGGCGGCGCCTACGACGACGAAGCGGCTGCATTGCGCTCGGCAGCTCGCTTTGCTTCCGATCCGGCCTGGAAACAATTGGATCCACAGATACCAAAAAGCAATTGGTGGTTTCCGGAAGCACCTTTTGTCGGTTTTCGCTTGGTACGACCCGCTGTCCAGCCTGCTAAAGCCGAAATTGAAGCTTACTACAACCAAGCGCCTATACCAGATAAATAATCAATTAACAGATATAATAACAAACAATAAACCGAAATGAATAAATTAAATCTTCATCAACAGCGCCGGGATTTCTTAAAAACCTCCGCTGTCATTGCCGGCAGCACGATGTTAAGTAGCATTCCGTTCATGGGACATTCTTCCGTAAATGATACCATTAAGATTGCGTTGGTTGGATGTGGTGGACGAGGCACAGGAGCAGCCTCTCAGGCACTTTCAACCAAATTCAACATTCAACTTGTCGCTATGGCCGATGCATTTAGGGATCAACTGGATAACAGTTTCAAAGATCTTTCAGAAAAGTTCAAAGAAAAGGTCAATGTACCGGAAGATCATAAATTCGTCGGTTTTGATGCATATGCTAAGGCCATTGCCTTGGCGGATGTTGTTATCCTTGCTACTTCACCTGGCTTTAGGCCGACTCATTTCGAAGAAGCCATCAGACAGGGAAAACACGTATTTATGGAAAAACCGGTAGCCGTCGACGCACCTGGTGTGAGGAAAGTACTGGCAGCTGCTGAAGAAGCAAAGAAGAAAAAACTAAATGTCGTTGTCGGGCTACAACGCCGCTATCAAAAAAATTATAGAGAGGCAATTAAACGTATACATGCCGGTGAAATAGGCGACATTGTAGGCGGCCAGGTTTACTGGAATAGTGGAGGGGTGTGGGTACGACCGCGCAAGCCGGAACAAACTGAAATGGAATATCAAATGCGTAACTGGTTTTATTTTAACTGGCTCTGCGGCGATCATATAGTAGAACAGCATGTTCACAATATCGATATTGCGAACTGGGTTAAAGGTTCTTATCCGGTATCTATACAGGGTACAGGAAGCCGGGCTTGGCGTACCGGAAAAGAATACGGTGAAATTTATGATAATCATTCGATTGAACTTACTTATGCTGATGGTTCGGTTATTTACAGTCAATGCCGGCATTTCGAAGGAACGCAGAACCGAGTAGATGAAACTTTCTTTGGTACGAAAGGAAAGGCCTATTTATCAGCGGGAAACACAGGTAAACTGTGGGATCATCAAGGCAACTTACTGTTTAATCACCCAACAAAAGGCCAGGCAAATCCCTATCAAACAGAACACGATGAGTTGTTCGAAACGATCAGTAAAGGGGAGTATAAGCATTGGGATGCGGAATATGGCGCTAAAAGCACCCTTACCGGCATTATTGGGCGTTATGCTACTTATTCCGGTCAAGTAATAAAATGGGACGATGCATTAAACGCCAACAATTCCCTCATGCCCGAAACGCTAGCTTGGGATGCTAAGCCAAAAATATTACCGGATGAAAATGGCCTTTATCCTGTAGCTCAACCGGGATTATTTCACTGGGAAAAAGCATAATATAGGCATCTTATGAGCGAAACAAGCACGACTAATACTTGGCAAAAGCTTTCTTTTTCCCTGTTTACGCTATGCTTGTTTTGCTCTTTCTCCGAACCTTCCCTCGAAGAAGATAAACATTGGATAACGGGCTATGCTCAAGGTACTAGCTATCAAATCACGTACTACAGTCCTTTACCTAGTATTCGAAAAGAAAGTATTGATAGCCTACTGGCAGGCATTGATAGCTCCATGTCGATCTACAAACCTTACTCGCTGATTAGCCAATTTAACAACAGTGAAAAAGGGATATCCATTGACGCTGATTTTCGCAAGGTTATCGAAAAATCACTACAAATAGCTCAGGAAACCGAGGGTTTATTTGACGTTACCGTAGGCCCGCTAGTAGAAGCCTGGGGTTTTGGCCATGAGGCAATAACGCATTACCCCGATAGCTTGGAAATTGCCGCTATTAAAAAGTGCATTGGTTATACTAAATTAAAATTGAAAGGAAATTTCCTCCATAAGGCAAGGCCCTGTGTTAAGATAGATGTGAATGGCATTGCCCAAGGATATAGTGTCGACAAAGTGGCAAATTACCTGGTAGAAAAAGGAATAAAATCATTTATTGTCGAAATAGGGGGAGAACTGCGTATTCATGGCAAAAAGAAAGATGGTAGTGCTATGAAAATTGGCATCGAAGGTCCTGCCGAAAATAACGATGAACCGATTATTCGACATGTCGTAGCACTAAGTCAAGGCGCTATCACCACCTCGGGGAACTATCGAAAGTTCAAACAAAACGGATCCAAAAAAATTTCGCATCTTATTGATCCGCGTACGGGCTTTCCACTGGATAACGAACTAATAAGTGTTACGCTTTATGCAGAGGATGCAATAACCGCTGATGGCTATGATAATGCGGTAATGGCGATGAGTTTAACAGATGCCCTTAATTTTGTAACAAAACGCCCTTCACTGGAAGCGTATATTATTTATCATGATCAGCAAGGAAATGTGCTGGATACCATGACCAATGGATTTAAGCAATTTTTGGTAGAGGAAGATAAAGGATATAGATAGAAGACATAAGACAAAGGGAACCATAGACATAAGATAAAAGATAGAAGACACAGGATTAATTATAGACATAGGAAAAAGATCTAAGAACAAAACAAGGGAGAAGGACATCATGCTTGATACCTGATACCCGATACTTGACACAAAAAAGATGAAAAGAAGCGAATTTTTACAGAAAGGATTAATGGCTACAGGCGCACTGGTTGCCGGTAGTTCGCTAACAAGCAACGCGTCCACGCAAACGGTTAACAAAGCCGCAAAAACCTTCAATCTAAATTATGGACCACACGATGGTATGTTTAAGAATCTGGCAGGCAATAATTTTTTAGATCAGATTCAGTTTATGTACGATCAAGGCTTTCGGGGTATTGAAGACAATGGTATGTCGGGTAGATCGCCGCAGGAACAGGAAAAAATAGGTAATTTATTAGCAAAATTGGGCATGGCAATGGGAGTATTCGTCTTAAATAAGGGCGGAAACGGTGCAAACACCTTGGCTGCGGGAAAAAAAGACCACATCGACATCTTCTTAAAGGGTTGTCATGAAGCGGTGGAGATATCAAAAAGATGCGGCGGCAAGTTTACTACTGTTGTGCCGGGCGATTTTGCAAGAAATCTATCACTGGATATGCAAACAGCACACGTTATCGACGCGCTACGGAAGGGCGCAGAAATACTTGAACCGCATGGCATCGTCATGGTGCTGGAACCCTTGAGCGATACACCCGATTTATTTTTGCGTACTTCCAACCAAACCTATCTTATTTGTCGTGCGGTAAATAGCCCCTCTTGTAAAATACTGTATGATATATATCACATGCAACGGAATGAAGGCGATTTAATAGCGAATATGGAACGCACCTGGAGCGAAATTGCTTATATACAAACGGGAGATAACCCCGGCAGAAAGGAGCCAACTACGGGCGAAATCAACTATAAAAACATATTCAAATACCTTTACGAGAAGGGTTATAAAGGTGTTGTCGGAATGGAACATGGTGTCTCCGGCAGCGGCAAGGACGGCGAACAACGGTTAATTGAAGCCTATCGCGAAGTTGACGCGTTTATGTAAATAAAATGGGGCACTGAATCAGTGCCCCATAGATTGGTTATAAATGTAAAATACCGATTATTTCTTTGTACTATCCTTTTTCAAGCTTTCCTTGATATTATTATAACCTTCCTTCGTCTTGTCGGCTACTTTATTTGCTGCATTCTTAATATCCGTTCCGGCAGCTTTAGCAGCGTCGCCTACATCTTCCTTCGCAGCGTTCAGGTCGTTTTTAATATTTTCTCCGGTCGTCTTAGCATCCGCCTTTGCCTCATCTGCAGCAGCATTAATATCACTTTTTGCTTCTTCTCCAGCTTCTTTCATACTGTCAATGCCCTGATCTATGTGCTCGCCAAGTGTAGTTGTATCGGCAACAATCGTATCCGAAGTACCTTCACCACTATTGGAGGAATTATTGCAGGCCGCGAATGTAAATGCCAACGCCAAGGCAGCTAATAAACTTAATTTTTTCATTTGAATAAATTGTTTTTGTTTACATTTTCAGACATAACAATAAAAATGCCAGATTGTTTATAGAACCCGTTACTACTAATATTAACATATAGTTGTTAAATAGTTGAATTGTTATGGTTGGTTGTCAAATAGTCGAGTTGTTAAATGGTCCTATTTTTTCTACAGTTTTTTTCGTAACAACGATCAACCGACCACTAATAACTAATAACCAACAACTAATAACTAACAACTAATAGCTAATACGAACAACTAATAACGATAAACCTCTTTCTTAGCTGCTGCAAGTGTATTTTTCAACAATCCAATAATCGTCATTAAGCCAACACCTCCGGGTACGGGTGTGATATAAGAAGCCTTAGACGCTACCTGCTCAAAATCGACATCTCCAAACAGTTTATAGCCGGATTTTGTCAACGTGCTTACTTCCCGATTGATTCCCACATCAATGATGATAGCACCTTCTTTCACCATATCTGCTGTAACAAAATTCTTTTTACCAATAGCGGCGACAATTAAGTCAGCACGTAAAATTTCTTCTTTTAAATTCTTAGTACGGCTATGTGTCAATGTCACGGTACAATTGCCGGGCTGTGCGTTACGTGCCAATAGAATGCTCATCGGACTCCCAACAATATTGCTTCTTCCTACAACTACCGCATGCATACCCGCAGTTTGAATGCCGTAATGGTCTAACATAAGCATAATGCCGTAGGGAGTAGCAGGAATGAAACAGGGAAGGTTCCGCTGCATCCTTCCTAAATTAACCGGATGGAAGCCATCCACATCCTTACGGTGATCGATAGCTTCGGTCACCACTTCCGGATCAATATGCTTCGGTAAAGGAAGTTGCACAATAATACCATCAACCGCCTCATCTTGGTTGAGCTCTTTTATTTTCTTAATGAGTTCCTCTTGTGTAATATCATCTTCATAGCGAATATTAGTGGATTCGAAACCAACTTGCTGGCAATTTCTCATCTTACTGGCTACGTAAGTTTCACTACCACCGTCATGGCCTACTAAAATCGCCACCAAATGCGGTTTCCGACCGTTTGAAGTCAAAAACTCTGCCGCTTCCCGAGCAATATCCTGTTTAATCTTCTCAGATACAAGTTTACCGTCTAGTAATTGCATTTCTTATTAGTTATAAGTTATCGGTTATTCGTTATTGGTTATAATGCAGTTAATTACACAGCTAATAACTCATAACGAACAACAAATAACCAAAGATTAATCTAATTTCAACACCGCCATAAAGGCCGATTGAGGAATTTCCACATTTCCAACCTGGCGCATTCTTTTCTTACCTTTTTTCTGCTTTTCCAACAGCTTGCGCTTACGTGAAATATCCCCTCCGTAACATTTAGCCGTTACATCTTTTCGCAAGGCACGTACATTCTCCCGCGCGATAACCTTAGCTCCTATAGACGCTTGGATGGCAATCTCAAATTGCTGCCTTGGTAAAAGCTCTTTCAATTTCTCACAAATCTTTTTTCCGAACTCGTAGGCATTGCTTCGGTGAATAAGCGAAGAGAGCGCATCTACCGGTTCTCCGTTTAATCGAATGTCTAATTTAACCAAATCCGATTGTCTATAGCCAATTTGATGGTAGTCAAATGAGGCATACCCTTTCGAAATGGTTTTCAGTTTATCGTAGAAATCAAATACAATCTCACCCATTGGCATTTCAAATACCAATTCTACACGATCCGCAGTTAAATAACTCTGGTTAATAATAACTCCTCTTTTTTGGATACAGAGTGACATAACAGGTCCGACAAACTCCGACTTGGTAATGATATTAGCTTTGATAAAAGGTTCTTCTACAAATTCTAATTTACTGGGATCAGGCAAATCAGAGGGGTTGTTTACCTTTATCTCACCATCTTTGGTCGTATGAGCAATGTAGGAAACGTTTGGAACCGTTGTGATAACAGTCATATCAAACTCCCGTTCCAAACGTTCCTGAATAATTTCCATATGGAGCATTCCCAAGAAACCGCATCGGAAACCGAAACCAAGGGCAGCTGATGATTCGGGTTCAAATACGAGAGAAGCGTCATTCAGCTGCAATCGGTGCATGCTCTCTCTTAACTCTTCGAAATCTTCCGTATCTACCGGATAAATTCCGGCAAAAACCATGGGCTTAACCTCTTCGAATCCTTTGATTGCCTCTTTGCTCGGACGGTTTACATGGGTAATTGTATCACCCACTTTAACTTCACGTGCCTCTTTTATACCGGAGATAATATATCCTACATCTCCCGTACGAATAACGTCTTTCGGCACCTGGTTGAGTTTCAGCGTTCCTATTTCATCGGCCGTATATTCTTTACCTGTTGCGATAAATTTGACCTTATCATTCTTTCTAATTTCCCCGTTTTCTACCTTGAAATAAGCCATAATTCCGCGAAAGGAGTTAAAGACGGAGTCAAAAATTAAGGCTTGGAGGGGGCCATCCGGATCACCTACGGGTGCCGGTACGCGCTCAACAATTGCCCGAAGGATGTCTGAAACACCCATCCCTGTCTTTCCCGACGCAGGAATAATATCTTCGCGTTTTCCACCGATCAAATCCACAATCTGATCCTTTACCTCCTCGGGCATTGCTCCCGGTAAATCCATCTTATTCAGAATGGGAATGATTTCCAAATCGTGTTCCAAAGCCAAATACAGGTTGGAGATCGTTTGTGCCTGAATCCCTTGGGAAGCGTCCACAATCAGCAAAGCTCCTTCACAGGCGGCAATCGAACGGGACACTTCGTAAGAAAAATCGACGTGCCCGGGTGTATCAATCAGGTTAAGAACATAGTCCTGTCCATCATAATTATAATTCATTTGGATGGCATGGCTCTTAATCGTAATTCCACGCTCACGTTCCAAATCCATATCGTCCAAGAGCTGCGCCTGCGCCTCTCTCTGTGTGATAGTATTGGTGTACTCCAATAAGCGATCTGCCAAGGTGCTCTTCCCGTGATCGATATGTGCAATGATACAAAAATTGCGAATGTGCTTCATGTAGGCAATAATGCGTATTAAACGGCAAAGATAAATTATTAACCAGAATATTTACCATCTCTTTTACTTTTTCTCCGGCAAAACCGTGTCTTACAAAAAAGAACGTTTATTTTAAATAATTTTTCATTTAATATAATGTTCTTTATCCTTGATGATAAAGAACCAAACAATCAAGGCTCTGCAGGCTGCCTTGCACCTGATTGCAAAGCATTCATGGCGCGTATTGGAGCCGTTTCACTTCCTCAATCCGCTTGGATATTGCGATATGAACGATGGTGCACATGCTTTGCTGCTCGTTGCTTCGGTATCCTCCAAGGCCGATTTTCCCCACGCACAGGGCTATATTTAGGGCTGAAGAAATGATACGTCTGGTTAAACGCATCATTCGTTGGCTTTGGAAAATGTCGCCTAGGAAATTTGCGGTCTGCACCTTGATGCGCTACCGTTTGTAGCAAATTTCCAAGCGACGAGTTTTTGCGTCACTTTTTGCGGAAACCACGAAGTAGCATGAGTACCTTTTAAAACAAACAATAACGAATAAAAGTGACAAAGAAAAGGTTCTTTTAAAACTATCAAAATCACATAAAATTTAAAACCCCTACCTTATTTTCTCCTTTTTACATACATTTATCCATAGGTTTATTCA
This sequence comes from Olivibacter sp. SA151, assembly GCF_054130995.1. NCBI lineage: Bacteria > Pseudomonadati > Bacteroidota > Sphingobacteriia > Sphingobacteriales > Sphingobacteriaceae > Olivibacter > Olivibacter sp. SA151. The sequence goes on from NZ_CP096391.1 coordinate 3,332,620, forward strand.
ACAAGTTCAAAAAATGTTTTTATCGGTTGATTTTATAAAAAACTTAGAGGAAGTCATAAGTAAGTTGATCGGCACTAGCTTTCAAATCCTCCATATGTTACCGGTATCCGGAGGTGATATCCATCGAAGCTATCAAATCCAGGGGCACCGGGAATCTTTTTTTATTAAAATCAATGATGCCGATACCCTGCCGAATATATTTGTATTGGAGCGGGAAGGCTTAAAGCTGCTAAAACGTGTGGGCGGAGCCGTAGTACCGGAGCTGCTGATAGCAGGTCAATTCAATAGGGATGCTTTTTTGCTTATGCCATGGATAGAAAAAGGCGATAATAGTAAGAACGCACAAGCGAATCTAGGCCGCATGCTCGCTTTTGTCCATAAAAACAGCCACGATTATTTTGGTTTAGAATACGACAATTATCTAGGTTCATTACCTCAATATAATCGACCGCATATATCCTGGTCAGATTTTTTCATTGAAGAGCGTTTAAAAAAACAACTGGAACGAAGTGAATCAAAGGGGCTGATAGACAACATATTACATCATAAATTCGAACAACTCTTCCAGCGACTGCCTTCTCTTTTTCCCACTGAACCGCCCGCTTTATTACACGGAGACCTTTGGAATGGAAATTATATGGTCAATCAAGCAGGAGTACCTTTCCTGATCGATCCGGCAGTTTATTACGGGCATCGCGAAATGGACCTTGCATTAACGCAACTTTTTGGTGGATTCGATCAAGTTTTCTATGACGCTTATCAAGAAGTTTTTCCCTTGGAGAAGGATTGGAAGAAACGAATCGATTTATGGAATCTCTATATTCTATTGTTCCATGCCAATGTCTTCGGAGGAAGTTACCTGAAACAGGTAGCGCATATAATCGATAAATATAGCTAGCCAATAATGTAATGAGAGCAAACAAATAAGCTCCTCAAATGTTTTCAAAAAACTATTGACAACATTAAAACAAAAGGCATGGAAAAATTAGTAAACGAGCTGATTCAGAAAGTAGGTCTTTCCCCCGAATTAGCGCAAAAAGCAACTTCAGTTGTGCTCGATTATGTAAACAACAATTTACCTGATGCATTAAAAGGCAAAGCTGAAGGCCTATTAAATGGCAACTTCGACATGCAATCCTTATTGGGAAATAGTGAAGGGGGAGGGGATAGTATCATCGATAAAGTAAAAGGAATGTTTAATTAATAAAAATGCCTCAGTGAAACACTGGGGCATTTTTATTTGGCATTCGCTTATAGCTTTTTAAACTTCAATCGGATGGAATTACCAATTACCACTACATCCGAGCAAGCCATGGCTAGTGCTGCTAACATCGGACTTAAAAAACCAAATGCGGCCAAAGGGATTGCAAAAATATTATAAAAAAATGCCCAGAAAAGGTTCTGTTTGATCGTAAGCAACGTATGCTTACCTATCTTAAGTAAAGTCGTGATCGATTGCAAATCGTTGTTCAACAATACTACTTTGGCAGATTGGATGGCGACCTGACTTGCATCGCCTAAAGAGACGCCTACATCGGCTGTTGTAAGCGCCGGACCATCGTTAATACCATCTCCAACCATTGCTACTTTACCTCCTTGCTTTAATGACTCAATCAATTCTAATTTTTCATGGGGTAACTTTTCGGCATAAACTTCTGTAATTCCTATCGACGCCGCAAGTGCGTCGCATTTCTCTTTTCTGTCACCACTTAAAATGACCGGTATTATCTGCTGTCCCTTCAAAGTCTGTACAAGCTCTTTTGCTCCTGCTTTAATTTCATCCTCGATTGCGATTCTGACAACCAGCTCGTCATCTCTCAATAAAAATACATCATAGTTGCCAAGTTCCTTGCTATCTTCTACAAGCTGTTTTGAGCCAATTTGATAGCGGTGCCCTTCACTATCCATCGCTTTTATCCCTAATCCTTTTTCTTCCTTTACCTGTGTAAAAACGATCTTTCTCTTTTCCCGGTTGGCAAATGCATTAACAAGTGACTTGGCGATCGGATGGTTCGAATAGCTTTCTAAACCATGGATCAGCGTCGCGGTCTCTATATCACTCAGCTCGCTTTTTATGTCCCTTATCTTGAACTTGCCGGTGCTTAATGTCCCCGTCTTGTCGAACACCATATATTTTAAATTGGTCATTTCTTCTACCGTATCACCGCCCTTTATAAGCACACCTTGTTTAGCACTTCTTCCCAGGCCAACCATCACTGCGGTTGGTGTGGCTAACCCCATGGCACAAGGACAGGAGATTACCATCACAGCAATGGCATTTAATAGGGCTTGACGGAAACCTATATCAAAGGCAAAATATGCCAGGACAAACGTTAATAATGCGATGCCAATTACCACCGGTACAAAAATCGCCGCCACCTTATCACCTAAGCGTTGTATGGGTGGCTTTGCGGCCTGCGCTCTTTTCATTAAATCAATGATTTGTGCCAACACCGTTTTGTTACCCACTTTCGTCACCAGCATTCGAATGCTACCTCGTTCAAGTATGGTTCCACCAATAACCGCATCATATTTTCCCTTTTCAACCGGAATGCTTTCGCCAGTTAACATCGACTCGTTCACAGATGCTTCTCCCCATACAATATCACCATCGGTCGGTATCTTGTCGCCTTCATTGACTAATAAGGTATCACCAATTTTTAATTGATTTATATCGACGCGTTCGGCTTGACCGTTTACAATACGGACGGCGCTGTCGACCTGGATTTTCATCAGATCTTTGACGGCCGAAGTCGTTTGTGTTACCGATCGCTTTTCAAATACATTTCCTAAAAGTACAAGCGTAATGATGGTAGCTGTTGTTTCGTAGAACATATAATTAGGCCCTAAGCCCAACAAAGTACCTATTATACTGTAGATAAATGCCGACGTAGAACCAACAAATATCAGGACATCCATATTGGGCACACCTGCCTTAATTGAATTAATAGCACTTTTTCCAAAATAAGCACATCCTAAAATAAATACAGGAAGACATAAACTCAATTGAACATAGGGGTTATGCAGCCAATGAAAAGGTAAAAACATGTGCAGGAAAAGCGGCAAAGTAAACAATAGACTAAAAATAAATTTATGTTCTATTTTTTCTAAAAAACCTTCTTTCACAAAGCCCTGTTCTTCCTGCTGCACCTTGAAACCTAAACCTTCAATATCTTGTATTACATTATTTACGTTCAGTCCCTTATCGGCTGTAAATTTTACTTCCTCATTTGCAAAACTCACGAAAACGTTTTGGTAACCTTTTTTCTCCAACATTTTATGTACGGAGAGCGCACAATTATTACAATGCATGCCGGTTACGTGTAATTCGACTAATTGATTTTCTCCTTGCATCTTTTTGTCTTAATATTTCTTAATGCCAACTCAAACCTAACGTAGTGAGATTGAGACATCGGGTATATCCGCCATAAACAAGCAATTAGCATTTACCGATCTCTTCCTATCTGCCGCAGATCGAGAGAACAAACAAGCGATACCTTTGGGTAACTTCTTCTTTGTTGTACAAATGTAAGTTTAGAGCGGTAGCTCCTTCATAACAAAACAAGGTATTAATGGTACTTTTCATGGATTTTAATAACTTTGCACTGTAAAACTAGCTTAAAAATGGTAAAGCAGAACATTCCGATATATAATGTACCGAGTACCGGTGAAGGATATTCGGACGAATTCGATATCAAAAGATTAAGCTACGGTCACGACCGCTATGAAAAAACCACGGCTCCGCATCGGCACGATCATTATACCTTGATCATTCTTTGTCAAGGAACGACGCGTCAATTTATCGATTTCAAAGAATATGAAGCGAAAGATGCTGCGCTATTATTTATGCGCCCCGGACAGGTTCATTATGAAGTTGACCCGGGTAATGCGGAAATGTACTTGGTTACCTTTAAAGGCGACTTTCTATTTTCTTATTCGGCAGACAATCACTGGGAACAGCTGTTTAGCAGTAATCTGTTATCCTTAAAGAAACATGAACTTGAACGAATTTTGGCTTTTGTTGCATTAATCGAGGAAGAATATACACTCTTTAAACAGAATAGAGCGGTTGTAGCTCAACTTTTACTGGCGCTGTTGGAAAAAACAGAAAGCTATGTCAGTCCGCATACCCATATCACCGGTCGGAAGCGCTATAGTACCTTAATGCGTCAATTTATAGCTTTAGTGGAAAAAGACTTTCTTAGCCATACGAAAGTTGCTGATTATGCATCTAAATTGTTTATCTCGGCAGGCCATTTGAATGATGTAGTTAAAGAAATGACAGGGACAAACGCTAAAACGGTTATTGATGAACGGCGTGTGCTGGAGGCGAAACGCCTTCTGTTTTGGACGCAGCTCCCGATTCGCGAAGTGGGCTGGAAAATCGGCTTTGAAGATCCTGCTTACTTCACTCGATTTTTTAAAAAACATACCGGCAAGCTGCCGGCTAGTTTTCAACGCGATCTGCAAAAAAAGATACATCATTGAAAATATGAATAGTCAACAAGAATATATACAACGTAGCATTCATCTGAAAAAAGACTTGCTCATACTGGTAATCAAAATCCTTGTATTCATTCCGATAACATACACTTTAATAGAGTATGAGTCCTACTATAACGACAAGAGGGTTTTACAACGATTGGTGTATGCTTTGAATGTCTTTCTATCCAGTAATATCATCATTTCAACTGTCCGAATCATCCTCTTGTCTTGGTATAAACGACGCTCTCTTTACTTTCATACCAGTTCGCGCGGTAGCTTCGTATTAGGTATTAACCGCATTGCCTCGGTGCTCAACGCCGTCGTCATTATTTTTAGTCTGATGTTGGCCTTTGGAATCAACCCCAGAGATTTCCTAACCAGTATCACCATCGTTGCAGCGGCTATAGCCCTTATTTTTAAGGATTACATCACGAATATGATCAGTGGTTTAATTATCATGTTTTCTGATCAATTGACATTGGGTGATTATGTTAAGATCGGCGAGTACCAAGGGCAAATTATTGACATCACCCTGGTTAATATTGTTATCAATAATGATGATGATGATATTGTCATGGTTCCCAATAACTTTGTTTTTACGACAAACATTGTCAACCAGTCTTTTCAGAACTCCCGCAAGGTGAGCGTTGAATTTGAATTAGCCATTAACCATACCATGGACCGGGAGGACCTCAAAAAGCGTCTTAATGATCTGCTTAACAAACACAGCAATGAAGTACTCGAAAATAGTATGAAATTAAAGGTATTGGCTGTACAAAAGGATGTTGTCAAATATAAGGTACAGTTCACCTTAACCAATTTGGGAAAAACGCAATCGCAGTTTATCAAAAACATTGTGCTAAATGAAGTACTAAAAATTGGGAATTAGCCAATGTGATGATTAGCCAATGTGATGATTAGCCAATTAGCCGATGAGCCAATGTGATGATCGGTTTGTACGAGCTTAAGCATACTGCTTATAGCTTATAGCTTAAAGCCTAATGTAAAGCTGAGATCAATAATTAACCAATGTGATAATGCTCTGAAGCTTGTCTGCCGATTCACTCTTTACTCATCACTCATCATTCATGCTCGCAACCGACAACTACACCTTCCGTAATTTGACGCCTGTCACGAAATGATTGCTTCCCTTTTCCAATATAAGATTAGCGCGAAAGCGCGTCGGTAGTATGTTTTTAATAAGGTTTGGTTTATTGATGAGATCCCAAATGCTATTTGCTCGCGCGATAGCTTCTTCTTCGGAAAGACTGGCGTATCTATGAAAATAGGAATTAGGATTCCGGAAAGCAGTTGTTTGCAATTGTCTGAATCGAGACACATACCATTCGAGTAAGTTTTTTTCGTTGGCATGCACGTAAATGGAGTAATCAAAAAAATCAGACACGAAAACCTGCGGTCCTTTGTGTTTTTCGCTCAAATTTACTTGTAAGACATTGATCCCCTCTACAATGACAATATCGGGATTATAAATCTCCTGCATTTGATCCGGTATCACATCATATTCAAGATGCGAATAAATAGGCACTTGAAGGCTTTCCTTGCCCGCCTTCACATCCGCCAGAAAATTGATTAACTTCTTCGTATCATAACTTTCCGGAAAGCCTTTTCGATTCATTATTCCGCGTTGTTCCAACACACTATTGGGATATAAAAAGCCATCAGTGGTTACTAAAGCGACATTTGGCTTATCGGGCCATAAAGACAAGACCTTTTGTAATACGCGTGCGGTGGTGCTCTTACCCGCCGCCACGCTGCCTGCTATACCAATAATAAAGGGCGAGCGTTTGCGTCCGCTGTTCAAGTAAGCATTTTCAGCGTCGTAAAGCTTATGTGCGTGGTCAATATGGATATTCAGGAGATGACAAAGCGGGAAATAAACTTCCTGAATCTCTTCCATATTTAATGGCTCATTCAGCGCATGTAACCTTCCAATATCCTCATTTGAAAGAGAGAAATTCAGTGATCCGTTCAGTAATTTCCATTCGTCTCGCGTAATGCTCACGTACGGAGAATACTGTTCCTTCATTGCCATATCAGTCATATTCCAAGTTTAAGCTTGCACGCGCAAACGTAATAATTCAAAAGCCAAAAATCAAAATTCGCCCCCGCCAGGGGCTCCAATACAATCCATTTAACTACTTAACTATTCCCCCACTTAACCACGTAACTATTAGGGGACCAAATTACTGTCAACTACGATTGGATTTGATAATATTTTATGTACCGGGCAGAGCTCCGCAATCTGAAGCAGCCGTTGCCGTTGGTCATCATCCAAATTGCCAATCAATTTAATATGATTTTTTATGTAAGTCGTTTGCTGATGACTGCTTGGTACTACCTCCATTTTTACCGTTATGATGACTTCCTGCAAATCCCATTGCTTTCGATCGGCGTACATCCTTAATGTAATAGCCGTACAAGAACCTAAACTCGAAAGTAACAATTCCTTCGGTCCTAATCCCTGATCAGTACCTCCCATAGACTCCGGTTCATCCGCTATTACGATATTTCGTCCATTGCTGACTTCTGTTTTATACCGTTCCTTTCCGATGGTAACTGTTACATTTACTTCCGCCATGCTAGTTGTTAGTTATTCGTTGTTAGTTGTTAGTTGTTAGTTGTTAGTTGTTAGTTGTTAGTTGTTAGTTGTTAGTGAAAATTTACTTTTTACTTTTTACTTTTTACTTTTTACTTTTTACTTTTTACTTTTTACTATCCAAAAAAGATGTAAGCGATAATAATGGCTGCAATTATCCCTGCGAGTTCGGCTAAGAGAGCAGCAGGTAAAGCATGTCGCGTTCTTTTAATGGCCACTGATCCGAAGTATACTGCTAACACATAAAAAGTTGTTTCCGTACTTCCTTGAATGACACAAGCCACGCGCGACGCAAAATCATCGGCACCTTTGGCATGCATTAAATCAATCATCAATCCACGCGCACCGCTTCCGCTCATTGGTTTCATAAAAGCGACAGGAAGCGCCTCCACAAAGCGCGTATCCAAACCCGCCCCGCTAACAATTGCATTGACGCCCTGAACCAGGTAGTCCATCGCACCGGATGCTCGAAAAACTCCTACAGCTACCAAAATCCCTACTAAATAGGGGATAATTTTTATAGCAACTTCAAAACCCTCTTTAGCCCCCTCGATAAATGATTCAAAAACATTCACTTTGCGATAGAAGGCTAGGGCAATGAATGAAATAATTACCGTGAAGAGAATGACATTGCTTGCAACCTGCGATATAGCATTGATTTCTTCCTGGCTCAGCGTGGAAAAGTAGTACAAGAGTCCGCCGATCAAGATTGTCAGACCGCCCACATAAGCTATGATAACTTTATTGAACAGGTTAATACGCTGATAAATAGCGGTCACTACCAAACCGACCAAAGTAGAAAAGAAGGTTGCCAGCAGGATGGGAATGAACACATCGGACGGATCTATAGCTCCTGCTTCCTTCCGGTAAGCCATGATGGTAATTGGCAAGAGTGTCAAACTTGACGCATTCAATACTAAAAACATGATTTGCGCATTGCTTGCCGTATCTTTATTTGGGTTCAGTTCCTGTAGTTCTTTCATAGCCTTTAGACCTACCGGTGTCGCCGCATTATCAAGGCCCAACATATTAGCCGAGAAATTCATCAAAACCGAACCCAACGCCGGGTGATTTTTAGGAATCTCTGGAAAAAGTTTATTAAAAAAAGGCCCTACTAAACGAGCAAAAATATTAATCATGCCACCCTTTTCGCCAATTTTCATGATGCCTAGCCAAAAAGACATTAAACCGATCAGGCCCAGGGAAATCTCGGCTCCTGTCTTTGCCGTATCGAAAGTTCCATTTACAATCGCCTGAAAAATCTCCTGGTCTCCAAGAAAAATCAGCTTAAAAAGCGCGACAACAAAAGCAATTAAAAAGAAGGCTATCCAAACGTAATTTAAAGCCATTATTAGCTAGTTGTTAGTTGTTAGCTGTTAGTTGTTAGTTATTAGTTATTAGTTGCATAAGCCTTCCCTTATACCTAAAGCCTTAAACCTTAAACCTAAACCCTTATACCTTATACCTAAAGCCTTATACCTTATACCTAAAGCCTATATTTCATCCCTCAAGACCATAAATTTCTGTTCAAAAAACTCCAAGGCTTTTCATGGGAACCATTCTTCTTTTGTTCTTCGATCAAGAAGTCAGCCATTTCATCCAGTATTAAATGATTCTCACTCACCGTACGGTCTCCTAAAGCAATTAAACGTTTCATATTCGATTCCTCTGCAGCATCTAAACTCTCCTGAATGCTGTTGAGATTTTCCGGTTCGATCCGCAGATAATCTTTTTCCTTGTTTGACGACCGGAACAGCTGGTGAAGAAAAAAGTCGCTGCTTTCGGCCACACCGCTCATCATGATGTCAATAAGAGCCGGTACCATGGAAATAGCCCGACTTTTTTTAAAATGCTCTAAGTTATACGATTTTCTCGATCGCCCCGTTCCCAAAGAAAAAATATGAATATCATTGATTTTCGTTTGATTAAATGCCCGAGTTACTTCAACTAAACCACTTAAAGCAGGATTTGTTGCAAAAACACCGCCATCTAATAAAGGGTACCGTGTTCCTGATAACGAGTAAATTTCGGCGACACTAAAATAAGTCGGTGCGGCAGAGGTAGCCCGACAAACATCTTTGAGATAAAAGTCACGCACGTCACCCCGTTCAATGGCTGTCTGCTGCCTAAAAAAATGTGTCTTCCTAAGCTCTATGTTATAAGCAGAGATGATACAAGGTTTGATGAGTTCACTTAACTGTGTCTTTCCAAAATATTTCTGCAGCACACTTTCCAATGTAGCACTATTATAACGCTCACTGGTTAAACCCAAGCTTGAGGTAATGCGCTTGAAAAAACTCATTCTAAAAATATCGTGACCATATTTTAGATACATTTCCAAAGCTTCTTTGGCAGAAAAACGAGGTCGTTTGGGGTCTGATTGATCAGGGCAGAGCAGCAGGCAAACCAAAATACCTCCGGTACTCGTACCGGCAAAAAAATCAAAAAAATCTACGATAGCTGCTGAGGGATTGTTCGTTTTTTGCTTCAGTTTTTCTTCCAAAGCAACTAAGATCATTCCCGGAATGATCCCTCGAATCCCACCACCATCAATAGATAAGATTTTCTTCATAAAGGTTTTTGGGCAAATTGACCAATGAGCCAATTAGCTAATTAGCCAATTAACTCATTGGCTAATTAATTAAAGGTGGATTACCTCACCATAAGCATCCGCTGTAGCCTCCATAACAGCTTCACTCATCGTAGGGTGTGGGTGTATGGTTTTAATAATTTCATGTCCGGTAGTTTCCAGTTTGCGGGCGGCCACTACCTCGGCAATCATTTCCGTCACATTGGATCCGATCATATGTGCTCCTAAGAACTCGCCGTACTTCGCATCAAAAATAACCTTTACAAAGCCATCCTTAGCACCCGCGGCACTTGCCTTACCTGAAGCTGAAAAAGGAAACTTGCCCACTTTAATTTCGTATCCGGCTTCCTTAGCGGCTTTTTCTGTATAACCAACAGAGGCAATTTCAGGCGAGCAATAAGTACATCCAGGAATATTATTATAATCAATTGGTTCAACATGTAAACCTTTGATCTTTTCTACGCAGGTAATCCCTTCGGCAGAAGCAACGTGTGCTAAGGCTTGTCCTTTAACAATATCACCAATAGCATATACACCTTCTACATTAGTTTTGTAGAAATCATCTACAACAACCCGGCCTTTATCAGTTTTTACACCGACTTCTTCTAAACCAAGGTTTTCGATGTTCGGAGTAATACCTACGGCAGACAACACAACCTCCGCTTCGATCACTTCTTCACCTTTTGCCGTTTTGATTTTCACCTTGCTAGGCGAAGCGCTGGTATCCACCGCCGTTACTTCAGCACCAGTTAAGATATTGATGCCACTTTTTTTCAAGCTACGTTCCAACTGTTTAGAGATTTCTTCATCCTCAACCGGTACAATACGATCTAAATATTCAACAATCGTTACTTTCGTTCCGATCGCATTGTAAAAATAAGCGAACTCTACACCGATAGCACCAGATCCTACGACCACTAATGATTTAGGCTGTTTATCCAAGTTCATGGCTTGACGATAGCCGATGATTTTTTTTCCATCCTGCTTAAGATTCGGAAGCTCACGCGAACGGGCGCCCGTTGCCAGTATTGTATGTTTGGCCGTGTACTCTTTAGTAGAACCATCACCACCCTTTACCTCAATCTTACCGCCTTTTTTTATCTTAGCGGTACCCATGATTACATCAATTTTATTCTTTTTCATCAAGAATTGGATACCTTTACTCATACCATCGGCCACGCCGCGACTTCTTTTAATAATCGCGCCAAAATCAGCCTCACCGCCCTCTACTTTGATACCGTAGTCAGCCGCGTGATTCAGATACTCAAAAACTTGCGCACTTTTAAGTAAAGCTTTCGTTGGGATACAACCCCAGTTAAGGCAGATACCGCCAAGAGATTCGCGTTCAACAATAGCCGTTTTGAAACCTAATTGTGAAGCTCTGATGGCTGCAACATAGCCTCCCGGGCCACTTCCAATTACAATGATGTCGTAATTCATTCTTATAAAAATTAATTCGTTTCGATAGTACAATTAGCTTATACCCATTGAACAAGCCAAGAACGTGTTTGTCAAACAAGTATTACTTCCGCAAACCTAATAAAAATTCTTAGAATTAGAAGATTTCCGGGCTGTGTCGGCATTTTTTTACCTTAGGGAAATAGTTGAAGTAGTAGAGTAGTTGAGTGGGCAAATAGTTAAGTGGTTGGGTAGGGGATTTACTAGCAACAACAGCAACAGTATATACTTACCGGCGGGCAGTCTAATCAGGCTGATAGCTTATTTCCGACAGCAGACAACAGCTCTTGTTACATTTACCATTACCTAAAGCATGTACCACAGGGGGTATGATTGTGATTTTGAAAAAAGTTATCCACAATCCACATTCGAAAATTCGAAACAATTTTAACCAATAAACAATTAAAAATCAGAAAAGACTTTATATATTTCTAAACAGTTACAAAAACAATTGGATACCGCAAGATCGATCTGTAAATTATTCACACCCAAGCATCAAGTAACATTAACTTAATATTAAATTAACACAAAACCTGCTAATTATTCCTCGCGAGCTATTTAATTTTGTACCGAAAAACAAATTATTCAATCAATTCAACGCACATGAAGAAGTTTTTACTTTCTTTCAAATCATTAAGACGTAGCCAATACCTTTTCAGTAAGGCTACGCTATTATTAGCATTGTTCTTGCTAATTAATACCAAATTTTCTTTTGCGCAGCAAGCTATCCAAGGGATTGTAACCGACGGAACAAACCCAATAGCCGGGGCAACGGTATCAATTACCGGAACGTCACGATCAACTTCTACGGACGTTGATGGAAAGTTTTCGTTAAGTACAACTAGGGAATCGGGTGAGATTGTAATTAGCTATGTAGGTTACGACGTGGAAAAAGTCAACTTTTCATCTGGGACTACTGACATTGGTACTATATCACTAAAACAAAGCGCACAATCTCTTGACGAAGTGATTGTACAGATAGGAAGTGGTTTAATAGATTTGGCAAAGGATAGAAAAACACCAATTGCAGTATCTACTATAAGCACTACAGAAATCCAGCAGAAAGCAGGAAATCAAGAATTCCCAGAACTCCTGAAAAATACTCCTTCAGTTTACGTGGCCGGTCAAGCAGGAGGTTATGGCGATTCTAGAATCATTGTTCGTGGATTTGATCAAACGAATACCGCGTTTCTTTTAAATGGTCAGCCCATAAACGGAATGGAAGACGGTAACATGTATTGGTCTAACTGGTCAGGCCTTGCTGATGTGGCAAATGCATTACAGATACAGCGAGGATTAGGTTCCTCCAAATTAGCCATTTCATCCGTCGGAGGAACAGTTAACATCGTTACAAAGTCTACAGACCTAACCCGAGGTGGTTTTGCTCAAGCACTGATTGGCAATAACAATTACCAAAAGACAACTCTTGCCTATAACACCGGTTTATCAGAAAATGGATGGGCAGCAAGTATTATGTTGACAAACTGGGCAGGAGACGGTTATAACAAAGGAACGAGAGGAAATGGACAGAATTATTTTTTCTCGCTGGGCTACAAACCTAACGAAAAACATGCCTTTAACTTCTTGATTTTCGGAGCCCCTCAGAAACACGATCAAAATTTCACCAAAAGTATATCGAGTTATCTTCAAAATGGAAAAAGATACAATACAAACTATGGCTTCCTAGGTGGAGATTATCTTAGTGAAAGAACTAATTATTATCATAAACCCGTAGTTAACTTGAACTGGGATTTCAATATCGACGAAAAATCGACTTTATCAACTGTGGCTTATGCATCCTGGGGACGCGGTGGCGGCACAGGTAACTGGGGAAGCAGCAGTGCTAAAAAATATACACCAAGTGGCCATATCGATTTCAATGCTATAAAAACAAATAACGAAGCTATTGAAGGAGGGATCGGTGATTTCAATAATGGCGCCTATGCTATTCGGGCTTCCGTAAATAATCACGCTTGGTATGGTTTGGTTTCTAATTTCAACAGGCAGATAAACGAAAATCTAACTTATAATCTTGGTCTTGATGTAAGAACCTATAAAGGTACTCATTATCGAATGCTAACCAACCTGATGGGTTTGACTGGTTGGCATATCAATGACAATATGCAATACCCTAACGGTTATAACGTAACTGAAACATTCAGTATTAATCCCTGGAAAGCACTAACAAACAGTGTAGACAATAATCAAAAGGTTGATTACGATTATGATGAGCGAATAACTTACGGTGGCTTATTCGGTCAGATCGAGTATTCAAACGAAGACTTTTCAGCTTTCCTACAAGGCGCATTGTCTAATCAGTCTCACGTGAGATGGGATAGATTTCAATACACGAAAGAAAATGAAAAGTCAGAAAAAGTAAACAATATCGGTTACAATATTAAAGGAGGGCTTAGTTATAATATTACGGAAAATCATGTCATATTTGGAAACACAGGGTATTATTCAAGACAACCGTACCACGATAACATTTATTTGAACTTCGGTAATGATGTAAATCCACTGACTAGCAACGAGAAGATATTCGGCGTTGAGTTCGGTTACAAATTCATCAGCACATTCTTTAGTGCAAATTTGAACGCCTACAGAACATCATGGAAAGATAGAGTTACAACTACTTCAGATACAAATGATGATGGGCAGTTGATCTACACAAACAACTCTGGATTAAGCCAATTGCATCAAGGCCTTGAATTGGACTTCGTTGCAAAACCGTTGCCAAAACTTGACCTAAGAGGGTTTGCGTCCATTGGTGACTGGAAATATGATGACAATGCATTACAAAGGACATACGATGAAAGTTTAAATCTTTTATCTGAAGAAGTAACTGATGTAAAGGGTGGAAAAGTTGGCGATGCTGCACAGACAACCTTCGGATTAGGCGTCGCGTATCGTATAACAAGCAGTTTATCAGTTGATGCCGACTATAGGAACTATTCAAATCTATATGCCGATGTGGTTACTAAAGATAACATCAAACTTCCAAATTATGACCTTGTAGATGCAGGCTTAAATTATCGTATAAGCTTTAACAAAACTGCTTTAAACTTACGTCTAAATGTAAATAACATATTTGACAGAGTTTATCTTTCAGAAATGACTTCAGCAAGACCAGTCGAAGAAGGAACCGAGACGTATAAAGGAATCAATACAAGCAATAACGTTTTCTTTGGAAACGGTACTACTTGGAACTTTGGTATGAAATTTAGTTTCTAAATTGAACATACTTTTTCTTCACATAAAGCCGTCTCAGAATCTTGAGACGGCTTTTCGTTTTATAGACAAATATCTAGTTGTTATTGAGCCACGTAAACTAGCTTCGCAAAATCATACGAGAATGACTGGAATTTAGGATTACGATATCAATGATTGTGATTCAAACTGTGAAAAGATAGTATACCCTTAGGCCGATCTCATAAGACGAGTACACAAAATCCAAGAAATAGATAATCAATCTATTTATAAAGGTCCACTTTTCTAGAATAGATGTTGGTTCTCGTTACCTCATTGATACCGAAAATTATTTTGGGGCAGAATTAAATCCCTTCAACCAAAGTTATCGTAATCCCCCTAAAACAATCGTCCGCGCAATTGTCCTCCACAAATCCACAAGAGGAAATGATACCATTATTCTTTGCTTCAAAGAAGGTTTGAGCATTATTCCGTTTCTTCAACCAATCACTCTTTGCCTTTTCATATATTTGGTCCAAGGTGCAAGTTAGTGCACCACCCGTATTTGCGTGATTGTTTAAGTTAGCCTGATTCTCGGACCATGTTAGCATTTTCAGCATACTGTCTGCACTGGGTAAATGTTCGGTGTTTCCCTGATACCTCTTTGATAAACTATCAAGCATTAGCTGAGCAGTTTCTAAATTCCAACCGTCTGCTGGCATTCGGATATCATTAAAAACAGTATAACGAAAATCTCGCCCCGTTACTTCTCCATTGTTTACGGTAATAGTCGTTTCCCATGCCGCACCTGCCCATGTAGCTCCACTTACCACATATCTATAAGAATTATTACTCGATTCCTTAAAATCCAACCAAGCTTTATAACTCTGCTCATAGTCATTTTCATAGTCCATATCACTCTTATCACAAGCGATGCAAAAGAGAGACAGAAAAAAAACAAAAAGGTACATTTTTCTTTTCATAATGAAGTGTTTATACGTTTTATATCTTAACGTAATGAGCTAAAAAAGAGCTACAACAACTTTCAGAAATCGGCTTTCTGCCCAACAAACACATCTAAAAACGATCGTTATTTCAATATTACAATGAGCTATTTCACTAGCAAAACACCGTGTTTCAATATTACAATGAGCTATTTCACTAGCAAAACACCATGTTTCAATAGTAGGATGTTAAACTTCGATAGCACTATAAGACATTTTGATAGTACAATAATCTACCTCACTAATGGAACGTTGCATATAGGTAGTAGAATTATCGACTTCTTTCTTTGTTGGCGCATGAATTTCTTTATACAACCATCGGAAATTGGCTTTCTACTAATGAATACTGTACTTTAAATCCGCTACAGCTGAATTAAATTGGAAAACAGCGCATATATACTATATGCTTATTACTTACAACTTAACACTTAAAACTACCGCTACCAACACCTAAAAATAACCTTCAGCTAACATTTAAGTCAAGTAAAATACCTATAATCGCGTCATGGAAACAAGAGTTTTTTCTTATTTGCTAGGTGTCGCATTAGCTGTTTTTTTGGTGTCACCTGCGCATGCCCAAGACACCACGCAAAAATCAGTTCCAAATCGTCAAAATGTAGCCAAGCAACAAGACAAACCCTATGTAATCCTGATCTCTGCCGATGGCTTTCGGTATGATTACGCAGAAAAATTCCAGGCAACTCATTTACAACAACTATCGTCAAGTGGCGTAAGTGCCAAAGCACTGATTCCGTCATTTCCTTCCATTACCTTTCCCAACCACTATACAATCGTAACGGGCATGTACCCATCGCATCATGGCTTGGTTGGAAATAATATCTACGACCCGAAAATGCAAGCAAGATATAGCATGTCAAATGCGAAGGCCGTCAAGAATCCGGCTTGGTATGGCGGTATCCCCATTTGGACACTTGCCGAGCAACAGGGTTTACTGAGTGCTAGCTTTTATTGGCCGGGATCGGAAGCAGCTATTGGTGGAATGTTGCCGTCTTATTATTATGCTTACAATGAAAAGATTCCAATAGCAAAACGCATACAGACTGTTGTGAACTGGCTATCATTACCATCGGAAAAACGTCCGCACCTCATTAATTTTTACTTCCCCGAAGTCGATCATGCAGGACACCTCTATGGCCCCGATGCAACCGAGACGAAAAAAGCGGTGCACTTCATTGATTCTGCCGTTAATGCCCTCAACATCGCCGTACAACAAACGGGACTTCCTGTCAGTTTTATTTTCGTTTCTGATCATGGTATGAAGGCCATCAATCGAGACGAACCCTTGCCATTACCTTTTAAAGTCGATACAACGCAAGTGGTCATTGCTTCAAATGGCACACTTGTAAATATACATGTGAAAGACAAAAAGAACCTTCAGTCGATTTACCAATCCATTCAAAAGTCTGATAAGTTTGATGCCTATCTAAGTGATCAAGTACCAAGCAATTATCATTACGGAAAAAAAGAGGACAAATATCACCGAATAGGCGATATCGTATTGGTTGCGAAAGCACCTTATTATTTTTCCAATAAGAAACCACATCCCGGAGCACATGGATTTGACCCCTATGAAACACCGGAAATGCGAGCTACTTTCATCGCTTGGGGACCCGCCTTTAAAGAAGGTTTAACGATCGGTGCCTGTGAGAATGTTCATATCTATCCACTATTGGCGAAGATATTAGGTTTGAAATACAAACATCGTATCGATGGAAATGATAAAGTAGCTAAAGAAGTCTTGAAGTGATACAGCCAGCACCGGACGCATTACCATTCCTGTAAATTTTGCCTGCCTGCGGTAGGCAGGAAGCGGTGAACTTTATTTTATTAGTAATATCATCGATCTTTATAGTAGGTACTACTATCATTTTCTGTCAATTTCTCTACTAAAACCTGAAGTAGCTCCTTAATATTAATCAACTCATTTTTAAGTTCCTCTAAAGTGGGTGAATGTCCTTGCCTCACGTTATCATCAGTCACCAAATTCTGCCAGCTTACTTCTTCATCCAGATCGAGGTGCGGCCCCATTAGCTCATCACTGGTCATCGAATAAAGTATACCAACCAATTTAGCTTGTTCTATTGTTAGGTTTTTTTCACCCGACTCCAGCTGCTCATACTCTTCTTTAGTAAGCTTCAACTTGTAAGCCACATAGGCCATACTGTAATCATTGGCGTAACGTAGAAATCTTAGTTTTTCATGTAATTCCATATGTTTAGGTTTTATTTTTAGTTGTGAGCTCTGAGTTGTAAGTTGCGGGCTTTCTTCCTGTCTTATGTCCATGTTAGGCTATAGGCTGTAAGCTGTAGGCTTTATTCTACACTTTAAACTTTCTCGCTACGCAAAAATTCATCGTTCATCATTCCTGCCTACCGGCGGGCAGGCAACACTCATCACTTAAGACCCTACTCAACCATTTAACCAGCTCAAAATATTTGTTTTTTCTCTACAAAAATAGGCAAAATACATCCATTTACAAATACTTTAACTAGCTAAACGTTCTTAAACTAATTTTATGGAAAATAAAGGAGAACATAGAACTTGACAGCACTGGGTTTATATTTGGCAAAGCGATCAATTAACAAAGCGGAAGTTTCCAGAAAGACGGGTTTGAGTACTTATCGGTTGAGCCAGCTTTCCATTAATCCAAAATCGCATGTTCGAATCGAGGAATTATATCTTATCGCCTTGGCCATAGGCGTTAAACCGGGTGAAATGTTTGAAGAGCTGTGTGGAAATCTTAAACTCAAACACCAGTCCTGATCCCATAAAAAGAGGCACTTCGCTCGACCCTCCTTCGGGGTCCATACACTGTATATTCACGGTATCTTCACGTTATATCCGCATTTATCCACCATTTAGTGGACTTTTAGCGGTAAAGTAGCGAATAAGTAGCGACCAAAGATCAAGTGGGTGGGAGAGGAAGGAAGATAAAAGAAACCGTATAGTAGTTAGTAACGCTACTATACGGTTCATGCACTAAGATTGATTACTTATTCCACCAAAGCGCTGTTGTAATCAC
Organism: Olivibacter sp. SA151; assembly: GCF_054130995.1. Classification (NCBI taxonomy): domain Bacteria; kingdom Pseudomonadati; phylum Bacteroidota; class Sphingobacteriia; order Sphingobacteriales; family Sphingobacteriaceae; genus Olivibacter; species Olivibacter sp. SA151. The sequence continues at coordinate 3,351,006 of NZ_CP096391.1, forward strand.
GTCATCGCCTTGACGTGCCAAGGCTTGTTGATAATGTTCACGATTAACGTTTTGCTCTTTATTCGGATAATATAAGCGTTTCGGAATGCCGTTTCCGAAAATAGGCTGGAACGTATAGTTGACGATTCCGTTCTCCGTTTGCCTACTCCAAACAACATCTCCAGGTTTCACTAAAAATATAGGATAACCGGTACGACGGATTTCTGACCAAGCCTCCAAGCCTTGAGTGTACAAAGCCAGGTATTTTTGCGTTAAGACATTTTCTTTGTTGGCCGCCGGCAAGGCATCAGCATATGATTTCGCAGTCGCACCATCAATACCCCATTTAGTTAAAGAAGCTTCTACACCTTTTCGGTAGCTTGCATCATCCCAGTTATTGTATTCGGCAATTAAAAAAGCCACCTCGGCATACTCCTGTAAGACTTCCGCAAAGTCGGGCGCATTCACAATGGCTCCTGGTAAGCTAATGGCAGTAGGCCCATTAATACCTCCTGCTTCCAAAGGTAATCCGTAAGGCTGACCTATGTAAATTTGGCGCTCATTGGGTAAAGCGTAACGCGGTAGACGCGGGTCGGCCGTCTTAAAAGGTCCCAATTCTCCTTTTAATACATTTACCAAAACATGCGAAACCGCAAAATCTTTTCTATTCGCGGTAACGGTCGCTCGATAGAGGGGGGCTTCATTTGGTGCACCACTGGAATATTTAAAAGCGGCATTATCTGCATTGGACGTAAATACACCTTTTGCCAAGGCATCCGAAAAATGTTCTTCTGAAACAGCCGGAAGTTTCACACGGATACGCGTAGACAAGCGTAACCGAAGTGATTGCGCAAATTTAGCCCATTTTTCATTACTGCCTGCGTATATAATATCCGAGCTGCCGAAAGTATTTTGCCCTTTATACTTCAACAGGGTATCGCCTGCCGCCTTTAATTCATTTAGGATATCAACATATATTTTTTCCTGTGACGCGTACACCGGCGTATAATTGTCGGGATTTTGTTGCAGCGCTTCAAATTCAGGGTCTTTATTTCCATAGGATTCATAGGGCACATCGCCAAAAACATCCGTCAGGGAATGGAAGGTGAAAGCTTTCAATATACGTGCAATCGCAATTTGATTCGCATTACTACCAGCTGTTCCGGCACTTGCCACCGATTTTGTCAGCTCATCGGTATTTAACTTGATAATTTGGTTCAAGTTATTCAGTGCCTTATAAGAGTTAGCCCAAAAGACGTCGGAATAAGAACGTGGAATATCATAACGCGACTGATCGGTGTAGATATTCTGACTATAATATTGGGCGAAAAGCATTGTTCCACGTAACGAAAAATTTTCGTTTCGGATATTGTCCATTATTTGTTTCTCCGCCGTCAACAGAATCGTTGGTGTAGGAACATTTCCCGGGCGATTGGGATCTTCGTTGATCTCCGCCAGCTTCTCGTCAGAGCAGGAGATCAAAGCGCCTGAAAACGCTAGGGGAAGGAGAAATAAGATATTTTTATAAAGATTCATTGTCTTCTCAAATTAAAATTTAACGTTCACATTTAAACCGTAGGTGGCAGGTATTGGTAGATTTCCTCCTTCAATCCCCTGTATATTACCTCCGCTATTGGTAAATTCAGGATCAATGTATTTACTTTTGGTATAAATATTCCAAAGGTTACGGCCATAAGCGTTGATACCCAACGTTTTGATTACTCCGTCCGGTTTCAGCTGAAAATTATACCCGAGTGTAATCTCCCGTAACTTCACGAATGTGGCGTCAAAAACACTAAAGGTGGTGGGCCCGTTATATTCATTACGTGCCCAGGTTTGTGCACTAATCCGCGTATCATTTGGCCTTGTATTCGTTACGTTATAACTTCCGTCCGGATTAAACTGTACATCCGCTTTTACACCATCTACTACGATACCCGTTTCTCGGATATTATTGGCAGCAGTACGGTCCAGGATTCCTGCGTACATACCTACTTTATAGGTTTGCGAGAAGAAATGCCCTCCAACACGTGCGTCGATTAAAAATCCAAGTGTAAAGTTTTTATACTTAAAGCTGTTTTGAAAGCCTACTAAATAGTCAGGTAGCACAGTTCCTAAATCTGTCATTTGCGAAGTACGTAAGTAAGTACCGTCCTCTTGCACCACGCGTTGTCCGTCAGGAGCATAAACAAAGTCATAACCTCTGATTTGTCCATAGGATTCTCCTTCTTGTGCTACTAATGACACCAGTGTATTGTTTAGCTCGAGCGTACTGATGCCCTCATATAAACGGGCGATTTTATTACGGTTTAACGACCAGTTGACTGAACTATTCCATTCGAAACGATCATTTTTTATCGGTGCTCCGGTTAGGATTACTTCAAATCCTTTATTGGTTATTAGACCTGCATTTAAGAATTTCTGTTGATATCCAAAAGCATCGGAAGTCGGAACTGCAATTGTCTGGTTTCTACTACGGTTATTGTAATAGGTAACGTCTAAGCCTAATCTATTTTTAAACAATTGAAACTCGAATCCCGTTTCCCAAGTACTAGTCAGTTCGGGTTTCAAATTGGGATTGTTCATGATATCAGGCTGCGTATAAGACGGTTGGCCATTAAATGCAGGTAACGAACTATATAATTGTGCTAAGCTATAGGGTGCTGCACCGTTACCGACTTCCGCCCAGCCCAATCTGAATTTGGCGTAGTCAATCCAAGGAATGTTTCTTATTCCTTCCAATTCACTGAAAACAAAACTGCTTGTGAGCGATGGATAGTAAAAAGAATTATTGTTAGTAGGTAGGGTAGACCACCAATCATTCCGTAAGGTACCGTCTAAATAGAGCATATTTTTCCAACCGGCAGAAAAACTGCCAAAGATCGAATACACTTGTTCTCTAAATAAACCATGTCCATTATTGGCTAAGATACCACTTGAATTCCGCAAGTCATAGTAATTCGGAACTACTAAGGGTCCACCCGTTTGGAGATCACTGACACGACGATTCGCATCCCGAATGTTACCACCAACCAAACCGGATAGCGAGAAGTCGGTCCATTGTTTATTGGCGGTTGCCAGAAATTCATAGTTGAATTCATGGAAATTATTACTATATTCCTGATACATAGACTGTGAGCGGGAATACACTGCGATACGATCTTGATATTGATATTGATAAATATCTGCGTAAACTTTACCACTCAAATTAAGCCACGAATTGATAGGAGCCGACACCCCGACATTACCATATAGCCTGTCGCGACTCTCTTCCAGGTAACTCTCATAAGCCGACCAATAGGGATTATCAATAAAACGCGTAGCACGATCGCCCGGTGTATCGCGATAGCCGGTTCGATTCCACGGTCTAGGGGTTCCATCGGGTCGTTTGTAATCGCTCAGCTTCTTATAGTCGACTTGCACACCTCCCCATTGAAAAGCCTCTAACATAATATTCCGATTGGAAGCACCGGTCCAAGGTCTACCCGTTGAGTTATTTTTAACGTAGTTAAGATTACTGGAAATCGTTACCTTTCCCAGTCCTGTAGACCCTGAAAAACTCAATGTATTACGTCCTAAGCTGGCATTTGGAACAGTTCCGCGGACATTCTTATTGGTATACGATAGCCGATAACTCGTTTTCCCACTGCTTCCTGCGATCGCCAGATTATTGGTATTGGCAATACCCGTTCGAAAAAAGTAATTGACATCGTGCTCGGGATACAGCCAAGGCTCAGGATTCAAATATTCGGGGTATCCGGGGTCTAAATTATACCAATGCAAAACGGGTGTGCCATCCAAACGAGGGCCCCAGCTTTCGTCGGCAGCATAATCAACAATATTATACGTTGTGCCATTAATCGTAGCCTGCGGAAACTCGGTACTATAACCTTGTCCGTATAGTTTTTGTCTTTTTGGCAAACGTACTATTTGTTCCAATTCAATTCCTGTATTCAGGCTAATCTCAGTCTTTTCCTTATTATTTCCCTTTTTCGTTGTAATCAAAATAACGCCATTGGCTGCACGACTTCCGTAAAGCGCTGCGGAAGGACCTTTCAATACCGAAATATTTTCAATATCATCCGGATTTAAATCTTGTATCATATTCCCTACGTCCTTACCGGCGCTTCCTCCAATGGTGGAAGCGGTATTTAAATCGGCATTGTCAATAGGGGTTCCATCAATAACGTAAAGCGGTTGATTATTACCGGTAATGGATTTTATACCACGAAGCAAAACACGCGTTGATCCTCCCATATTGCCGCCGGAGGGTATAATCTGTAAACCTGCCACTTTACCGGAAATGGCGCTCAGGGCATTGGTGGGTCGGGTGTTGAGCACATCGCCGCTCACATCTTGCACGACATATCCCAATGCTTTCTTCTCCCGTTTAATACCTAGGGCAGTAACCACCACCTCAGAAAGCTGGTTATCAGGCACTAAACTCACTTGGATCTTTTGCTCGTCACCAACCACCACTTCTTTTGGTTGATAACCGACGTAAGAGATCACCAAAACGCTGTTGTCAGCTACTTGAAGAGAGAATGTTCCATCACTCTTTGTTTGGGTTCCTTGCGTGGTATTCTTAACCAGCACGGATGCACCTGCAATGGGCTGTGTGTTTTCGTCCAGCACCGTTCCTGTAAGCGTACGTTGCCGGGCAAAATTTAATGTAGGCAACAGTATGAGCAGTATGCCTACGTACCGTAGTAATTGTAAATTCATAAGAAATTGTCAGTTAATTTGATTAATATAGGGTGAGTACCGCCTAATTAGCAGCAGATGACTTGCACATGCATTCGCATGCTGTTTTTTAATAAGGAAGAAATAAACGATGCAATTAATTTCGATTTTTGTAAGTGTTGATCCATATTATTCAAAATAATAAAGTATAGTAATCTAATAGACAAACCTAGACAAAAATGTTTTGATACACAAATTTTTTCTTTTTTTGTGTACTAATTTTTTTAGTATATTTGCTTTTCATGGAATATGCTATTGTTGACATTGAAACTACCGGGGGACATGCGGCCGGTCATGGGATTACCGAAATCGCCATTTGCATCCATGATGGTGCCGGTATATGCCATAGATATGAAACACTGGTCAATCCGCAAGCGCATATTCCACTTCATATTACGGCATTAACAGGCATCAGTAATGAAATGGTTGCAGATGCACCCACCTTCGCAGAAATAGCCGCCACTGTTTACCAACTACTGGAAGGCCGGATATTTGTTGCACACAATGTAAACTTTGATTACTCCTTTATAAAGCATCACCTGGCCTTTTGTGGCTATAGTTGGAATGCCCCAAAATTGTGCACGGTCCGGTTAAGTCGCAAAGTATTACCGGGATTCGCGTCTTATAGTCTTGGCAAACTTTGTCAGCAATTGAATATCTCCATAACCAATCGTCACCGCGCAGGTGGAGACGCTACTGCCACCGGGATTTTGTTCTCCCTATTGCTCGAGAAAGGCCCGGACGCTATACAGGCTATGCTTAAAAAAGCGTCGAAGGAACAGGCCTTGCCACCTAACTTACCCAAGGAAAATTTTGAACGCTTACCTCAAACACCCGGTGTCTATTACTTTAAAGACCAAAAGGGAAAAGTGGTATATGTTGGAAAAGCAAAAGACATCAAAAAACGAGTATCTGCTCATTTTTCAGGCCAAAATCCTAACCCGCAGCGTCAGAATTTCATGCGAAGCATTTATGATATTGACTTTGTTAGCTGCGGAACAGAATTGATAGCTTTTTTGCTCGAGGCAGTCGAAATCAAAAGATTATGGCCTGAAAACAACCGGGCCCTTAAACGCTTTGAACCCAAGTATGGGCTATATAGCTATGAGGATCAAAAAGGCTACATACGTCTGGCTATTGATAAGCATCAACGCTTTCAACAGGCTATTTGCAGTTTTGGAAATGTGATTGAAGCTTACAACCTCGTTAACAGACTGATCCAGGAGCATCGGCTCTGCCCCAAATTGAATGGAATACAAAAGGTGCAAGGTGCTTGTTTGAACCACATAAATGGTGGCTGTTTGGGAGCCTGCATAGGAGAGGAGAATAAGGATAATTATAACGAGCGCATGTATACCGCTTTAGATAATTTAGCGAAAATGCTACCCTCCTTCATAATTCTTGATAAAGGTCGCACAGAAGACGAACAAAGTTGTATTTGGGTAGAAAAAGGCAAGCTCTTTGGCATCGGATACATTGCTTATGAAAGTGATATCAACCATCCTGAAGAGATAAAAGACACCTTAACACGCTATCCATCCAACGATTATATGATGCACCTCATCATGAGCTATGCCAATCAACATCCCAAGCTAATCCATCGATTAATGGAAGGGGAAGTAGTTGAGTAGAGAATTAGTTGAGTAGTCGGGTAGGGAAATAGTTGAGTAGGGAAATAGTTGAAATAGTCGGTAGAAATTCAACGTCTTAACCACTCAACAAATCAACTACTCAACAACTTAACCACTCCACAACTTAACTACCCCCTCAACTTCACCCCAAAATAGGATTATCCTGAATGGGCAGTTTGGCAAATTTCTCCACCTCAATGCTTGGCACGCCAAAGTCTTCCACCACTTTACCTAATAGGAGATAACAACCATGCCCTCTAAAAGGATAAATGGGCGTACGACTTGGAAAATGGGTGGTATCGAAAAAGTTTCCATGGACATCTAAAAATGTACCAAACCACATTTTCTTTTGGTTCTTCATGCGTACCGTTTTTTCACACACATATAAACCGACCATTTTGACCGTTTGGCCGACATGTGTCAGCAAATCCTTTGCCATTACGTCGCCTCGATAGCTGGTTTTAAGCATATCAAACATCGTAAGTGTCAAGGGATAGCCTAGTAAATCAAGCTCTTGGTAGGCATCTTCCAAACGTTCATCCGGAAGTGCCGGCATTGTGTATTGCTTATTAACAATGGCAAACAACTCCTTATCCCTTTTTGGTTTGACTGATCCGCCCATGTATAAATGACTATCCCATAGCAACTCTTTTTTCGTGCGCCCGGTAAAACGTAACGCGCCAACTTTAATCAGTATAGCAAGTTGCTCTAAACCAATATCGGTTCGCCTAATAAAGTCGGTTAAATCTTGAAAAGGCCCGTTTGTTACCCGTTCGCAGGGAATCAATTTTATGAAATCTTCATTAAGTCCCTGTATACCTATTAAGCCCAAATAAACGTCGCGTCCGTTAATGGTCACTTTTTCTTCGCTGTTATTAACACAGGGCAAATGAACGGTTGCACCGGTTTTTTTTAGCTCGTGCACATATAACCAGCGCGCATAGAACCCCCCATAATTATTCAATACCGCAACCATGAACTCCTGAGGAAAGTAGGTCTTAAGGTATAAACTTTGATAGCTCTCTATGGCGAAGCTAGCGGAATGGGCCTTGGAAAAACTGTAGCCGGCAAAGCTGGAAATTTGGCGCCACACTTCTTCGGTGGTTGCTTCGTCTCGACCGATAGTCTTGGCACTGAGAAAAAATTTATCTACTAATTTTTGAAAGGCATCTCGACTCCTATATTTACCACTCATCGCCCGTCTGAGCACATCGGCGTCGGCTAAATCCAATCCGGCGTAATGATAGCATACCTTAATAACGTCTTCCTGGTACACCATCACGCCATAGGTTTCTTTTAGCTGTTCTTTCATAACAGGGTGTAAATAGATTACTTCATCCGGATGATGAAAATAATAAATATAGTTTCGCATCATACCGGACGAGGCCACGCCGGGCCTGATGATCGAGCTGGCAGCGACTAAAGTCAGGTAATCCCGACATTGGAGCTTTTGTAAAAGCTGGCGCATCGCTGGTGATTCAATATAAAAACAGCCAATACTATCGCTCGCGCCTAAACGCCGATTGATCTGCTCATCGATCAGAAAAGACTTGACAGCGTGAATATCAACGGATTTCCCCTTGTTTTGTCGGATTAGTTCAACGGCTTCCTTGATATGGCCAATGCCGCGTTGACTCAAGATATCGAATTTATCTAAACCGATGGCTTCGGCTGCATACATGTCCCATTGTACTGTCGGCATGGCCTTAGGCGGCAAGTCCAAAGCCGTATAAAAGGTGATCGGCTCTTCACTTACCAATACCCCTCCGGCATGGATGGATCGTTGATTTGGCATCCCATCCATTAGCTCGTAAACCGCCATGATTTTCCGGAAGGTCGGGTTGTCTTGATTGACTGCATCTTGTGTAGGATCGGTAAAGCTATCGATTTCGCTCTTTGGCAACCCAAGTACTTTACCAATTTCCCGTATGACGGAGCGTCCTTTGAAGGTGCTGATGGTGCCCAGCAGCCCGGTATAAGCAATACCGTAACGCTTTAACAGATATGCTTGTATTTCTTCCCGTTGATGCCAGCTATAATCGATATCGAAATCGGGCGGACTGCTTCGTTTTGAATTTAAGAAGCGCTCAAAATATAGATCCAGGGCAATGGGGTCAACATCGGTGATACCTAAACAATAAGCCACCGTGCTATTTGCCCCGGATCCGCGTCCTACGTGATAAAAACCACGACTTCTGGAATAATTAATAACGTCCCAGGTGATGAGAAAGTAGGCACAGAAATCCATCTGTTTAACCACTGCAAGCTCGGCTTCAATTTTTTGCTTTGCCTGCATATTTCCGGAGCCATAACGATCATGCATACCTGCTAAGGTCAGTTTCTCCAGCAAAATGGCATCATTGGCTTTGCTATCGGTAAATGTTTGTTTGTTTAATCGACCAAAGTGGTAGTCATCGGTAGAGCAGTTTGCTAAAAGTTGATGGGCATTGTCCAAAAGATATTCATAACCGCTGTATAATCGCTGTAACTCTTCTAAGGGGCGTAAAGACTCCGTCTCTTGACAAATGGCGATTTCGTTCACCTTAGTCAATAATGTATTCTGATCAATCGCTCTTAAATACTGATGGAGCCGGTAATGTTTTTTATCCTGAAATGTAACCGAATAAAGCGCCACTAGTTTCCGTTGAATAAGGGCCATATCCAATCGGAAAAGCTGGTTAATATCTTGCGGTCGTACACCCACATATTCGTGTTCCGCCAGCATAAGGGACACTGCCTTGAAGGGATAAATCACATAGGCCTGTTCGAATACAGGCGCTCGCTCCGGCAATACCAAATTGCAGAGCTGGTGATAGGTTAAAAAATCGTTCAGCTCTTTCATACCCTTCCTGTTCCGGGCGATGCCTATGTACAGTAACCGATCCTCCTTTCTGAATTCTATTCCCACCAAGGCACGTATTCCGGCAACTCGTGCCTTCAGGATAAAGTCCATACTCGCTGAAGAGTTATTGATATCGGTTAAGACCATCTCAGAAATGCCGAGCTTACGCGCCTCTTCAATAAGTACATCTAAATCAATTGTACCGTAACGCAAACTGTAAGAGCTATGAACATTCAAATACATACTACCAATCCAACTGTAAAGAAGAAGCTAAGCCGATAGCCTCTTCACCGTACCGATTGCGTACCTTGTCCATCACCTGATACAAACTATAATGCTTTTCGGAGGCTGAATAAAGCTGAATCTGCTCGTGCCCACCTACCAAATGGGATAATTTGACGCCGATCAATCGAAGTAACATACGGCGATTGTATACGGCTTCAAAAAGTTCTTTAGCTTTCGATATCAATATATGATCCAACGAGGTATACGCAATTTTTGCCTGCTTTGTAACCGTTTCGAAATTGGCATAACGGATGGTAACGGTAATACAAGCAGTTAACTTATGTTTTTGTCGAAGCTCGTAGGCAATGCTGGTCACCATCGCTACTAAAAGTTCCTTAATCACTTCGATGTTCATACTATCGGCTGCAAAAGTACGCTGTGTTCCGATTGACTGTTGCTCTCGATAAGGTACTACCGGTGTGGGATCGACGCCATTTGCCCGGTGCCAAAGGGTCAGGCCAGCTTGTCCCATCGCTTTAAACATCATCTCGGGTGGAATCTCAATAAGCTTGCGAATATAACGAACTCCCATTTCACTCAACTTGATGTAGGTAGCGGATCCTAATCCCGGGATTTTTTTTATAGATAGGGGATCCATAAAAGAGCGTATATCCCGAGATTGCACTTCTTGTTCTCCATTCGGTTTGCATTCATTCGTCGCCATCTTCGATACCGTTTTGTTAATGGATAAGCCGAAAGATATCGGTAAACCCGTTTCTTTTATAATCAACTGTCGCAATTCGTGCGCGTATTTCATGCAACCAAAGAAGCGATCCATGCCCGTTAAATCAATGTAATGTTCATCAATGCTCGCCTTTTCGAACAAGGGGACTTTCTCCGCCAAAATTGCCGTAATCTCCTGTGATGCTTTGGTGTAATCGTCCATATTGCCCTTTATGAAGATAGCATGTGGACAAAGCTGTTTTGCCATACGGGAGGGCATGGCTGCGTGTACCCCAAATTTACGGGCTTCATAGCTGCAAGAAGTAACCACTCCTCTATCAGAGGTACCACCAATAATAACAGGCTTTCCCGTCAAGCTGCTGTTTTTACGCATCTCGACAGATACAAAAAAGGCGTCCTGATCCATGTGGATGATATGCTTATTTTGCTCCATCTCGTTCATTTTACATCACAAATATATACTAATATTTTTAGTATTTTAAATTCGACCGGAATCAAAAAACTAACATATTCACTATAAAATCATCTTTTTGATGAGAAAACGACGATAATTTCAATGATTGCTTTGCTTTTGACAAAATTTCCTTACATTTCAGCTGCAATCATTTAAAACTATATTAACGCAAATTTTTATATGGATCTATCAAAAGAGCAGTTTATTGAAGATATCAAAAAGCGAAATGCAGGGGAAGCTGAATTTTTACAGGCAGTTGAGGAAGTCGCTGAAACCATTATTCCCTTTTTGCAAAAACATCCAAAATATCGAAACGCTAAGATATTAGAGCGCATAGCCGAACCGGAACGCGTCATTATCTTTCGGGTTCCTTGGTTAAACGATCGGGGCGAAGTGGAAATAAATCGTGGTTTTCGCGTACAAATGAATAGTGCCATCGGCCCCTATAAGGGTGGTTTGCGCTTTCATGGTTCAGTTAACTTAAGTGTTTTGAAATTTCTTGCTTTTGAACAGGTCTTTAAAAATAGTCTCACAGGTTTGCCAATGGGAGGCGGAAAAGGGGGATCGGATTTCGATCCAAAAGGAAAATCAGATAATGAAGTAATGAAATTTTGTCAGAGTTTCATGACAGAACTTTATCGGCATGTCGGAGCCGATATTGACATTCCTGCGGGCGACATCGGTGTCGGTTCAAGAGAGATCGGTTATCTTTTTGGTCAATATAAACGCATTAAGGGTGAGTTTACCGGTGTACTTACGGGTAAAGGCTTTGAATGGGGCGGAAGTCAAATTCGACCGGAAGCTACCGGTTATGGTTTGGTTTACTTTGTAGAGGAGATTCTGAAACAACAGAAACAGGAGATCAAGGGCAAAACCGTCGTCATTTCCGGCTCGGGCAATGTGGCGCAATTCGCCGCTGAAAAGTGTATTGAGGAAGGGGCAAAGGTACTAACCTTATCGGACTCGGATGGTTTCATTTACAATAAAAAAGGTATTGACTTGGAAGGTTTAGCCTATATTAAGGACCTAAAGAACAAGGAGCGGGGAAGAATTAGTGAATACGCTGAAAAATTCGGGTGCGAATACTATCCGAATGAGAAACCCTGGCGTATAAAGTGTGACATCGCTTTACCTAATGCAACGCAAAATGAATTGGATGAGCAGGATGCAAAACAATTGGCAAAAAATGGCTGTATTTGCGTAGCCGAGGGGGCGAATATGCCTTGTACGCCAGCAGCCATCGCCGTTTTTAATAAAGAACATATTTATTTTGCCCCTGGCAAGGCGGCTAACGCCGGAGGTGTGGCCGTATCGGGACTGGAAATGTCTCAGAATTCCTTACGTTATGCCTGGACTCGTAAAGAAGTAGATCAACGTCTAAAGCAAATTATGCATGATATACACAGTATATGCGTCAAATACGGTAAAGAAAAGGATGGTTATGTCAATTATGAAAAGGGAGCGAATATTGGTGGTTTTGTAAAAATTGCAGATGCGATGTTAGCCCAGGGGTTAGTTTGATCGATACCTGACAAAATGACCTGAAATAAGAGGCGCCGATCCAAAATTACAAATCTCGGCGCCCTATAAAACCTTAGTATTCATCTTCATTGAAAAGGAAATCGTCTTTAGTAGGATAATCAGGCCATACTTCTTCGATACTCTCGTATGCCTCACCATCATCTTCCATTTCATTCAGATTCTCCAATACGCCTTCTGGTGCACCGGAACGAATAGCATAATCAATTAATTCATCCTTTGTTGCCGGCCATGGTGCATCTTCTAGATGCGAAGCCAATTCTAATGTCCAATACATAATTCTTCCTTAATACTTTTATACAAAAATTTTTGTCATAAAATCAAAACGCATTAAACAAAAACTGAACCAAATGGAAATATAATTGCGTTTTTTTTGATATACTCCAAAAATATTGGCCCGAATATAAGATTTTGCAAACAATTTTAAAAGCATTATTAATAACAAACTTAACACAATCTCGACTGTTATTTTCCTGTAATAAGATTGTAATAAATTAGCATATGAGAGCAATTTGGACAGGCGCTATCGGCTTTGGTTTAGTAAATATACCGGTTAAATTATTTAGTGCTACAGAACAAAGTCGACTGGACTTCGACATGTTGGACAGAAAGGATCATTCCAGAGTCCGCTATCAACGGGTAAATGAAAACACCGGAAAGGAAGTAGCTTGGGAAAATATCGTCAAAGGCTATATGTTGAATGACAATTATATCATACTGGAAGATACGGATTTCGAGGAGGCAAGTCCTGAAAAAAATAAAATGATCAATATCCAATCCTTCGTAAAGGAAAAAGAGGTGGATAGCATGTATTTTGAAACTCCCTATTACATTGAGCCGCAAAAGGGTGGACAAAAGGCTTACCATCTATTGGTAAAAGCACTCGAGAAGGCAGGCATGGTAGGGCTTGCGACCTTTGTTATGCGTGCGGGCGAAAATCTCTGTATGATTCGGGCAAAAGAAAATATGCTGATCCTTAATAAGCTTCGCTTTGAACAAGAAATACGCTCACCCGAGGAACTAAACATCCCTCAAAATGTAAAATTGACGAAAGCGGAAATCGATATGGCTCTCGAGCTCGTGAATAGGCATAGCACCTCTTTCGATGTTTCTGCTTACAAAGACGAATACACAGACGAACTGCTTAAGATTATCAAGGAAAGAGCAAAAGGTAAACGACCAAAAGTACGTAAGATGAAAGTGAAGGCCACGCGTACCAACGATTTATTGGAACAATTGAAAGCAAGTTTGGGGTAGGTTGAGTTGTTGAATAGTTAAATGGTTAAGTAGGGTAATTAGCCGATGTGATAATGAGCCAATAGGATGATGAGCCTGTGCAAGCTTACCGTCTGTAAATAGTTGAGTTGTTGAATAGTTAAGTAGAGTTGCTTATAGCTTAATTAGACATAGGACACAAGACATAGGATAGAAAGTCCTGATACTTACCTGCCTGCCGGTAGGCAGGTGTCTTGATACTTGATACCTGATACGTATGTCTAACACCTTATACCTTATACCTTACACCTAAAACCTCACACCTAAAACCTCACACCTGATCTCCTTAACTACAGCAACAACGTATCAATACGATGCGCGTGAACCATTTGCAGTGTTTCGGACCAAACAAAAACCGTAAAAAGTCCATCCTGCGAAGCTACTAAGGCCATAGCCTCTTTTTGATCGTGCACAAATTGCGCAGCTGCCAAATGGCGCGTACCGCCGATCTTTACCGGATCGACAATCTCAGCTTCCTGCCCCGCCACCGGCTCGGTGATCAGTACTTTGGGAACCGGCGCGTTTCTCGCTGCTCGGGCTACTTTCGCTCCGAAGGCCAATAATTCATAATTTTTAGTAATAATGGTGGCACCGTCTATCGCGGTAAATCCACCGATCACATCAATCGTTCTTAGAATATCCTCTCGCCAAACACCTCCCGATTCGTCCTCCGCTTGTTTTAAGATTAATTCACCGAGGGCACAATACACCGGATCAATGGAGTAACCGATGGGATGTACAATGGATTCTTTCCATTCATCTTGATGAGTGGGTACCACCAGTAATAGTCCACCTCGATTATGTCTGCGCATCGCAACAGCCAACTCCACCAAAATATTGACGGAATCGTCAATAGCATCGGGTAACGGCATACCTAATAGCGAGGCTAGCAAATCGGGATAACCGTTTAAGGTTAAATTACGCTCATCTACCATTTTAATTTGATCACCTTTTAGCACGGCAATATTGACAAACTTTCCATACCCTTCGTGCCTTTTATGTTTCACCACTAAAAGTCCCGGTTCTATGACCTCCAAAACCAAACACCATTCGGAAATATCATGAGTGGTTCCCCAAATAAACAGATTGTCTTCTTCATGCCAAACGCCCAAATGAATGCTTGGTTGAATAACTGCAGGGGAGAGCTTCACCAAATTATGGGGGGTAAATCGTACCGGATTAGCAAAACGTAATGGCTGCACGACATTATCCGAAGCCATTAGCGCAATCGAAATTTTTGGTGAATACCCCTCTTCTCGTCGTAGGCTGGCCCAAAACGCTGCATCAATGACGGCTTCAATGATATTAGCCTTCGGAAGGTAGCGCTTTTCCGACGCTCCCATTTGATATTCAGCCTGTTCAGCAAAATACTTTTCCAATGTCGCGGAAATCATTTTTGCAGCGAGATAGGTAGTTTCAGAAATCATAGTTCAAACTTAGCTAATTTTTACTGAGTATCGAATAGTAGCTTGTTACTTAAGTTAATAAAAAAGGTTCTTTTTAAATCGTCAAACCAAATATATATGATCCCATCATTCCCTTACCCTTTATTCAAATAAACAACACCTTCACACAATTTCACAAAATGGCTGTTACTTAATTAAACAAATTAAAATGAGTATGACAAAACACGTTCATTGGATACTTGTAACCCTTTCTATGGGACTACTAATAGCCTGCAGCGAAAATAGACAAACAAACGATCAAACTGATATAGGTAAACCTGAACGTAAAACACCTAAAATTAACCTTTATTCAGGAGGGTATAAAACTTTCGTTATCAAGGATAATGACACCGCATTCAAAAGTTTTAAAAAACGGTACACTGCACAGCAACAACACGTTATTTTAGCACTGAACCGTATTGATTTCAATAATTTTAATAATGTCGATTCCTTGCTTATTCCTGATTCTGTACAAACCGATATCAATAGCTATACGCCTTTTCCCTTAACGGTAAAAGAGCTGAAGCCTGTTGATAAAATGGTGTTTTTTTCTTATCCGATTCAGGCTTTTGCCGCTTATGAAAACGGACAGCTTATCCGTTGGGGTCCTAGTAGCATGGGCAGTAAGAAATACCCTACTAAAACAGGACTTTCTTTTACCAACTGGAAGGCGGAGGAGCATGTAAGTACGGCGGACGACGAATGGCTCCTTCGATGGAACTTTAATATCCGGAATAAGGAAGGAATTGGCTGGCATCAGTACACCATGCCGGGTTATCCTGCTTCGCATTCTTGTTTACGTTTATTGGAAAATGATGCCAAGTGGCTCTATGATTGGGCCGAACAGTGGGTCGTAGAGAAAGACCAGCATGTATTGGCAGAAGGAACGCCTGTTATTGTTTTTGGGTCGTACGACTATGAAGGAGATAAACCTTGGTTTAAGTTATTGCAAGATCCGAAAGCCACTAACATCACAGAGGAGCAACTGGTCAAGGAATTTAAACCGCATCTGGAACGAATACTGCAAGAGCAGGAAAAAAGGAAACAAGTGATGGCTTCGCGACGCGACTCGATCTAAACAAGCCTCGTGCCGTGTAATTTTTATGCTAATTTTATTATGAGCAATTTCACGACATCATTTCTATAAAACAAATGATATATTAGCCTTCCATAACAAGCATAAAATATACGAAAATGAATTGGACTCCAAATCCCGATCGATACAAACAGATGGTGTACAACACCTGTGGACGCAGCGGCTTAAAGCTTCCCGCCATCTCGCTAGGTCTTTGGCATAACTTCGGCGATGACACGCCACATAACATAAAAAGAACCATTTGCCAAACCGCCTTTGATCTAGGTATTACGCATTTTGATCTGGCGAATAATTATGGACCGCCTCCCGGAAGTGCAGAACTTGCTTTCGGACGGATTCTGAAAGAAGATTTTGCCGGTCTTCGTGACGAGCTGATCATATCTTCTAAGGCGGGTTATGATATGTGGCCAGGTCCTTACGGCGAATGGGGTAGTCGGAAGTACCTCATTGCAAGCTGTGATCAGAGTTTAAAACGTATGGGTTTGGACTACGTCGATATTTTTTATTCGCACCGCTTCGATCCAAATACGCCGTTGGAGGAAACAATGATGGCTCTTGATCACATTGTACGTTCCGGCAGGGCGCTGTACGTTGGAATTTCTTCCTATAATGCCCAAAGGACGCGAGAGGCTGCAGCTATATTGCGCGAATTGGGAACGCCGTGTCTAATCCACCAACCAAGTTATTCGCTGCTAAATCGCTGGATTGAGGAGGATGGTTTATTGGAAGCGTTAGAAGACACCGGAATGGGCTCCATCGTATTTTCGCCTTTGGCACAAGGGATGCTGACAACAAAATACTTAAAGGATATTCCAAAGGATAGTCGCGCCAACCAGCATAAATCTTTAAATCCCGATTTCCTAAGTGAACGTAATCTGGCTAACATACGCTCATTGAATGACATTGCTGCCGCCCGCGGACAAACATTGGCTCAAATGGCTATTGCCTGGGTGTTGAGAAAAAATGAAGTGACGTCAGCCTTAATTGGCGCCAGTAAACCGGAACAAGTGATTGATTGCGCAGGCGCTATTGACAATTTAGCGTTTACGGAAGAAGAGCTGAGTACCATCGACCGCTATGCACAAGACGGCGACATCAATATTTGGGCAAAATCAGCAGAATTGGAGTAAGATATGGGTTGAGTGGTTAAGTAGTCATAACGGTAAATAGTACTGGTAGTCAACCACCGAACTATTCAACTACTCAACCATTCAACCACTCAACTCTAACTAATTCGGATGCTTCACCAAATCGGGAGTGAATTTCCATATATCATCAAATGGTGTACTTCCGCTTCTTCCACCGACAACATACCCCACACCACCCGATGAAAATCCGACTGCCTGCTGCCGGGAAGACGCACCATCTATGGTGAAATCGTCATGTTCAATCCAGTAATCAACCGACGGATCATATCGCCAGGTTGAACTTAGTATAGAGCTATTAGTTCCTCCCGTTATAAATCCGTAGCTACCGATGACAAAAACCGCCGGAAAGTTTCGCCGCAAATCATATGTATAGTCGTCCGTTCTGCCGCTGAGCGGTTCTTTTGCAATCCAGTTTTGTCCATCAAAGGCATAAAAGCTGGAAACATACGCTTTATTATTGGTCCCACCTCCGAGGTAGGCGACATTATTGATCACAAAGCTGAAGGCAAAACTTCTTTTTTCCGGCGCACTGTTTACTTTCGTCCAACTGTTGCTACTCGGCGAATACGTATAGAAATCGTTATAATCCTGTGCATCAACATCCTGTCCGCAACCAACATAGGGGATATTATTGACTACAAAGCTTACCGCGCCATATCGAGCTGTACCGGGAAAAGGTGCGATGGGGGTCCAGGTGTCCTGCTGAGGGTCATACTCATAAAAGTCATTGAACATTTTTGTTCCATTCGTACCCAATCCCACATAACCTTTTCCATTAATGGCAAAGGCAACGGCGTTATTACGGGCCTCTCCCGGAAAACTGGCCCGATCCGTCCAGGTAGCCGTTCCCACATCATAAACCCAAGTATCATTGAAACGAGTACTGCTGGTTCCGTAGCCTGTTGTAATATAAACATCGTCGTTAATGATAAAACTGGCTGCACCACTTCTAGGGAGTCCGTCAAAATCAACACCCCGTACCCATTCTTCATCGTCATCATCTTCCTGATCCTTGCTACATGCAGCAGCGGTAATCAGCACGAGAAACATCATGGTCAATTTAATAAATCTAGTCTTCATTTTTTATTAGTATTTAGTATATAATATGCGAAGCTTAATCGGCGAATTACCATCGCCTTTGCCAATCAATAGCCGGTCAACTTTCGTAAGCAGATCACTTACAGGTATCGTTAAATACAAGGAGCTTTTCTTGTCTTCCATTGCCCCTCGATAATTACTTACATATTCGGTTAAGTTGAAGGTGTATTTTGAATTACCAACACCACCACTTAAGTCGTTTGCCAAATAGGCAACTTGTGTAGTGGTTTCATAACTGGAGGTTAGTAAGGATTTGGGCACACCATGCTCGTCAGCCAGCATCATATTTAAGCTAGGAGGAGGTGTGTAAGGTATATGTGAATTGGGCGGCGTTTCAATGGTGAGCTCGGCTTTATTGATAATGACGTCATTCCGGTTAACAAATTCATAGAGATAAGGAAACTGAATTTTGGTAACCAAACCGGTCAGTCCTTGCAACATAACCTGCTGTTTTGTTTCAGTGCCGGGCAGCTCAGCTTCGGTGTCGGCTTTTAATGCGCTGATAAGACTTTGACTGCGATCAACCTTAATGCTATTGAATTGATAGCTGCCATCATCCACTTTCATATTTAAGCTATCTTGCACTTTTTTACCATCTGTATTCCGCGTATAGGAATAATAGACTTTCATTAAAATTGAATCGGTGGCGAAAGCCGTTACCATAGAAGTCTTACTAGTGGGCACTAATACAAAGCCCTTTATATATTCCAAAAATTCTTCGGAATTGCTAACCTGACTACTGCCACTTTTTATTTTTGCCCATAAATCTTCCCCAAATGATTGATTCGCTTTGACAAACACCGTATCCGACTTGGAATAAGTTTTAGTCTTAGGCCGATGTTTAAAGCTGACAGATCCCAAAGGGATAGCATCGTAGCTAAATGCACTGTTCGTAAATAGCGTAGAACCGCTGGCAAATACGGGTTTTTCATCTTCCTCCCAAGCATTGGATTCGTCAATGAGTTCGATCTCTTCCGTGACCCGATGAAGATTAAAAGATTGGGTTAAAGTAGTGTCGCCATAATAATAACCTTGATACGGCAAGGCAAGTGACAATGAATCGAAAGCCGCGTCATCAGGTAAAGTTACATTACTAATGGCCGAATTGCCGATTCGGAAATAACTGGAGACCGTTAGATTACCCATTACTTCATCATTCATATGACCGACCAATAGGACTCCCTGCCCGTTGGAGGGTAGCGGATCTAGCTGATAGGTAGCCGTGCGAACGGTAATGCTATCCACGATTTCTGCGCCGATATTATCATTGGTATTGCTCAAGCTAATGGTACCATCTTTCGTACAGGAAACCAGAAGAAAAATCAAAGAGGAATAAACAAAAAGCTTCGTTCCTAAAAGTCCGGGTTTTATTATCGTCATAAATCAAGTGATTATCAAATTAAGAGGGCGAGATGAACTTAAAACATAAACTCGCTTGCTCAACTGAGGCAAAGGTGTGCAGGAATAGTGTTAAATACTGTTACATATTGTTAAAAATAGTTAAGCTTAACCCATTGACACTGAGTTACTCTTAATTTTGCCTCATTCTTATTTTAAAATGCATGTCTAAACAACACCGTTATCTATTGGGATTAATTACCTTGGCCAGTTTAGTAACCATTGTGTTTCAGTGTTTTTGGCTTGTTGGTAATTACCAACACGAGAAAGAGAACTTCATTGCTTATGCCGAGCGCCTACTCTTCGAAAGCATGCAGGAGGAACGCGAGCTACAGTTTCGATCCGCTTATCCAGAGGCTTATACCTCTTTAAAACAAGGCGGCTTTCCCGCGGCTAGGCAGCTGTTTTATCAACAGGCAGACGAAAAGAATCGAGCTGCTGCACTGGCTATAAGCGGTGTGCCCGCAACCGCGATAGCCGTAAACGATACGCTTGCACATGATTCACTACCGATGCAAGGGGTATTTCCTGTTGCTCTCATGCATATGGATTTTCATGCACTGCAAAAAAGGTATCGCAACAAATTAGGTCCCGATTTACAGAATGTATTTTTTCTTGATACGCTGAAAGCGAAGAGAGTGGATGATAAAGGCATTGAAGCCGGTATGGTTGGGCCAACGCCTCGCTTATTTAAAATGAGCGGTTCCTCAAAGACCACCATAAGCGTAACGAGATCGCTACCGGCGAGACTTGCTGAACCGATTAGGCTACACACCCTCACCAGACCGGTTTTTGGCATAGCTATGCGTTCCGGATCAGATCGAAATGGCTCACTGCGAGGTCATCGCTTCTCCGTACCTTTTGGGAAAACCAATCCAAAAGTGATCGTTGATTTTCCGATACAGGCGGCAACGATGATGCTTGATCCCTCCAAAGACCTTTTTCTGTCCTTATACCTAAAAACGCCTACTTGGTGGATTTTTAGACACCTGGCATGGGCACTCCTTTCATCGTTTGCACTTACAAGCCTTACGATTGGATGTCTTGTGTATTTGCTTTACACCATTTTTAAGCAAAAGAAACTGGCGGATATAAAAAACGACTTTGTAAACAATATGACGCATGAGCTGAAAACGCCTCTAGCGACTGTCTTAGCGGCAACTGAGACATTGCAACAGCTGAGGTTGAAAGATAATCAGCAAAAAGCCGATCTATATTTGCAAATGACGCATCGATCGGCGACGCACCTTACGAACCTTATCGATCAAATTTTGCATTTAGCGGTAGGAGAGAAGAAGGGAATGCATTTACACCCGGAACCGGTGGACACCAACAAACTACTACTACAATTGGTGGAGACACATCAACTCATCACTCAACATCAAGTCACCTTATCGATAGAGGAAGAGGTACCCTTAATAAATGTTGATAAGATGCATATTGTTAATGCCGTTAACAACTTATTAGATAATGCGATTAAGTATACCGTCGAACCGATCAATATTCGGGTAATCAGCAAAATGGAGAATGGGCAATGGGTATTGAGTATTGCTGATAACGGCATTGGTATTGCTTCTGCCGATATTAAACATATTTTTCAGCCATTTTATCGAGTGCCAACGGGTAATATCCACCGCGTAAAGGGTTTTGGCTTGGGATTACACTATGTAAAACAAGTAATCACCCAACACAAAGGAGAAATTGAGGTTATTAGCACGCCGGGCAAGGGCACCACCTTTACTATTTATTTACCCCTGAACATATGATACCACTTTTATTAATCGAAGACGAAACCGATTTGGGACTTATTATTGCTGATAATTTGCGATCTGCTGAATTTGACGTGAACCATTGTTCAGATGGGGAGCAAGGTCTTTTATTATTTTATCAGATGAAGCCGGAGATCGTCATTCTCGATGTGATGCTCCCCGGTTTGGATGGCTTTGCGATCGCAAAAAAAATACGGGAAGTGGATACAGAAACTCCTATTTTATTTCTAACGGCCCGAACGCAAACAGCAGATGTTGTTAACGCTTTTGAATTAGGGGCAAACGACTACCTACGTAAGCCCTTTAGTCTGGAAGAACTGAAAGTCCGTATCAATGCCTTGGTACAACGTAATCAATGGCAAAATCAAAAACGCTTTTTACATATCGGTGATTATGCCATGGATAGTATGCGACAAACATTGAAGCATCGGGAAGGGAAGGAAATTAATTTGTCTTTCAGGGAGTGTGAACTGATCAAAATGCTCTACGAAAACAAAAATAAAGTCATTCACCGCCAAGATATTATCCATGCCGTATGGCCTCATGATCGTTTCTTCACCGGCAGAAGCTTAGACGTATTTATTAGTCGAATTCGGACCTATTTACAAAAGGATGATCGTATTTCTATCGTAAATGTTCGTGCAGTAGGTTATAAAATGATTGTATAATGGAGAATTAAGCCCATTGGTTCAATAATTTTTTAAACGACTCTCTGTACAGATCGCCAACGGGTATTTCTGCTGAGCCAACATATACACTATTTCTTCCCAACGCATCTATTTTGTTAACGGCAATAATAAAGGAACGATGTATGCGGATAAAATCCGCTTCAGGAAGCCGTTCTTCGATACTCTTTAAAGTTGTTAACGAACTGATAGCTTGCTCTTTATTGAGCAGATGGATCTTTACATAATCTTTGATAGATTCGATATAGGCGATATCATTCAAATCAATCCGAATCAGTTTATAATCCGACTTAATGTATAGATAACGCTCTTTTTTACCTTTATTTTGGTCGACTGGTAACGTTTCCATTGATTCAAAGTAACTTTTCGCCTTGTTAGCCGCCTGTAAAAACTCATTATAATTGAACGGCTTTAATAGATAATAAAGCGCATCAACTTGATAACCTTCGATAGCGAATTGATTGAAAGCAGTTGTAAATACAATTCGACAGGTACTTTTTTGATTTGATTGTGCCATTAACTTCGAGAATTCCATTCCTGTTAGTTCAGGCATATAAATATCTAAGAATATCAGTTGGACGGAAAGTTTATCTAATACATCCAAAGCCTCTATTGCACTACCATAAGAGCCTACCAGCGTTAAAAAAGGCGTTTTCTCAATATAGTTGCTAATTAGCCCCAATGCTAGCGGCTCATCATCGATTGCAATGCAATTCAAGTTCATGATAATATAAGCGTTAAATCGACTTGATAAATGGTATCGTTGGCAATTTTGTTAATCGTTAAAAGATGCCTGCCCGGATACAACAAATTAAGACGTCTTTTTGTGTTCTGTAAACCGATACCGCTTTCTTCTAAAGGATTGCTTGTTTTCTCTTGTAAGGTATTGCTTACCTTTAAGTGTAAAGTTTGGTCCTTTACCGAGACTTCAATCCGTATTTCGCTTGCTTTCGTTGCACTAATACCATGCTTGAACGCATTTTCAACAAAGGGTAATAACAGCATCGGTGCTATCTTGTAATCATGGGACAAAACAGGCTCCTTATAGATTACCTGATTATTGACATGCAACCGTAATTGCATCAACTCAATATGATCTTTCAAAAACTTTAACTCCTCTACTAAGCTAGTTTCGTTTTGCGCTGTTTCGTATAGCAAATAACGCATCATTCTCGATAATTTATGCAAGGCCTCTCGGGAGAGCTCCACATCGGAAAACGATAAAGCGTAAATATTGTTAAGTGTATTGAAGAAAAAATGTGGGTTGATCTGTGCTTTAAGAAAAGAAAGTTCGGATGCTATCTGCTGTTTCTGCAACTCGTCTTTTAAACGTGCCTCTTGCTGCCATTGTCTTACGGCTGCCACTGTTGTACTTATTCCCAGTACCAGTAAACTGAACATCAAAGTGAAACCATCGATAAGTTCTTCATGTTTTGGCGGCCGCTGTCTTGCATTCGCCATCACTACCTGAAAATCCAGCCATCTTTCAAGTAAAAGGGCAAGCCCTTGCCCAAAGAAAAGTGCAATCAATAACCATATAAGAAAAAGCAATCGCTTGTTCCTAAAAAGGAGTCTAGGGGTAAAGAGCAGGTAATTACTGTAAAAAATAACAACGAAAAAAAAGATAATGCTGACATGCTTTATCCAAAATGCAGCAGGTAACTTAATTCCCCAGCTAAGTGGAGGATAAACAAGTAGGGTAAACCCTAACAGTACCCACAACAAAATATGCGTAAAAATAATACCAAGTGTTCTTCTATTTGCTTTCTCCATTATTTCGCATTTGACTTACAATGTTAAGGGATATCCCAAACTCTGTAAAGATTAACCGATAGAGAGTCAGATTTTCTCGTCCAAACCGACAAAATCATCTTTTAACGCCTTTTTAGACAACACAATTTAACAATGCTGGTTTTATCTGCAAAATAACACTTTCTGTCGAGCATACCGTCCTTTCAATCTAGAAAGCTTTTTTATATCTCCTAAAGCTTGTCTTTTTGTGCCGTTCCAAAACATGAAATATGGCAATTAGATGGTTAAAATATATGAGTTTTTTCGCGCTCATATCGTGCACATTGGCTGGTAATGCCCAGCAAGAACAAACGCATATCAAACAATGGTCTTTAAAAGAATGCTTGGCTTATGCCCAACAACATAATATAACCCTCAATAATTTACGTTTGGCCAAACAAAGTGCGGATCAAAACCTCATCAGTGCCAAAGCTTCTGTATTGCCCGATTTAAATGCCTCAGCTTCACAGAATGCGACTCACTACGGGACAGCCCAGGGGGATGCCGGTAAATCGATCAATTTAAATGGAAGTGCGGGTTTAAACTCTTCCGTAACGCTTTTTAATGGGGGAACCCTAAGAGCCGATATTCGCCAATCACAATTAGCTGCTGAAATGGCTGATTTGGACGTTTCTGAGGCAGGTAACGACTTATACTTACAGATTATTCAAACTTATACCAACATTATGCTTGATAAAGAAACCATTGTTTATGCGCAGGACCTGGTACAAACATCCCAAGCGCAAACTGAACAAATGGATCAACAGTATAAGGCCGGTGCGGCAGCGAAAAAAGATTTAATTCAATTGCAGGCGCAACTAGCTTCTGATCAATATACATTAACCAGTGCTAAGAATGCGGAAAGACAAGATAAAATTACCCTGAAACAATTGCTTCAGCTTCCGGTGGACAGCGCTTTCGATATTGTAAAAGCCGATACGACTTTTGCCCTTGCAGCCATTCCTTCGTTACATGAAGTGATCCAGGACGCAATAAACAAGCGGCCCGAGATAAAAAATAGCTTACTCAATATCGAAAATTCAAAGCTCGATCTCAAAAAGGCAAAAGCGGGTTATTTACCGGTTATATCTCTGAATGGCGGGATAGGCACCAATTACAACAACGGCACCAATATAGGTACCTTTAGGCAATTTGATAATAATTTCTATCAACAAATCGGCATTACTGCGACCATCCCCTTGTTCAGCAGAAAGGTTAATCAAACCAATGTAGCAAAGTCCAATATTGCCATTAAACAAGCAGAGCTTGATCTGTTGAATACAAAAACTATTCTTTCACAAACAGTGGAAAAGGCTTACATCAACACGCAGAATGCATATAGTCAATACGATGCCTCCGCCGAACAGTTAAATTATAATAAGGAAGCATACCGGATAGCAGGTGAAGAATTACGTGTAGGATCGGCTAATACAGTAGAATATATACAGCAAAAAAATCTATACATACAAGCATTACAAGCATATACGCAAGCAAAATATAGTGCCATGCTTTCGCTCAATGTATTCAATTTCTACAAGGGCGATTTTTTGGAAAATCAACAATAAGTGCAAACTCTTGAATTATATATATGAATCGTAAAAAAATAATCATTATTGGTATCCTGATTTTGATGCTCGCTGTTTTACTTTATTTCTTTTTCGGCAGGAAAAAGGAAAACGGAGTAGCTTTTGAAACAACAGTGCCTGAAAAAGGCCCCATTGCATCCATCATTACCTCAACAGGTACTATTCAGCCGGTTGACACGGTAGCCGTGGGAACGCAGGTTTCCGGTATTATAGCCAGCATCTATACCGACTACAACGCGCAGGTAAAAAAAGGTCAACTATTAGCGGAGCTAGATCCGACCTTAATGCAGGCAACGGTTGATCAAATCAAGGGACAGCTGGCGCAGGCGCAAAGTAATTTTAATTATCAGCAAATCAATTTCAAACGCCAACAGGAGCTTTTCCAAGTAGGGGCGATCAGCAAGGCCACTTACGATCTGGCAACTAATTCGTATGAAACGGCGCAGGCAAGTGTCAACAGCATTAAGGCACAGTTGCGATCGGCGCAGCAGAATTTATCTTTTACTAAAATCTATTCACCAATTGATGGGGTTGTGCTTAATCGAAGTGTCAGCGTTGGGCAAACAGTGGCCGCCAGTTTTAATACGCCTACTTTATTCAGTTTAGCCAAAGATATTACCAAAATGCAAGTACAGGCCAAAGTAGACGAAGCCGATATTGGTGATGTCCAAATGGGTGACCGTGTTACTTTTACGGTGGATGCCTATATCGATCAAACTTTTGAAGGCAAAGTTTCTGAAATTCGTTTACAACCCAGTACCTCCAATAATGTTGTCACGTACACAACGATTATTGAAACCAGTAATGCTGATATGAAGTTAAAACCAGGTATGACCGCTACAGTAACGATCTACACAAAAGAAGCTAGCAACGTACTTACAGTTCCTGTCAGTGCCCTGAAACTCACCATCGAACCAGGGCAGGTTACACCACCGTATCGACTCATCGAAAACCAAGCCGCCGATACGGCCCAGAATGCCGTATGGGTACTGAAAGGAAATCAAGTGTTTAGGCAGGCCATCAAAGTAGGCATTAATGATAATACAAAGGTTCAGGTAGAAGGAGGGGTAGGCGCCAAAGATAGCATTATAACAGCTATTGTGAGTACCGGACAAGGTACACCGGAAAATATGGGGTCAAACCCTTTCTTGCCGACACCAAGGAGAAGACGATAATGGCAGCGATATTAAATATTAAGGATCTGAAAAGAGAGTTTCTCGTCGGATCGCAGGTGGTACGTGCCTTGAAAGGTGTAAACTTCGATGTAAATACGGGTGAATTTGTTACGATCATGGGAAGTAGTGGTTCGGGTAAATCCACCATGCTTAATATCTTAGGCTGCCTGGACAAAGCGAGTTCGGGTGAGTATTTTTTAGATGGAATTAATGTTAAAAGTTTAAATCGGGATGAATTAGCCAAATTGAGAAACAATAAAATTGGTTTCGTTTTTCAGGCCTACAATTTATTGCCTAGAACGTCGGCATTGGAAAATGTGGAACTACCCTTATTGTACCAATCCGGCATTTCTCATAAAGAGCGGCAGGAAAAAGCGATGCATGCACTGGAAATGGTAAAACTGCAAGACCGGTATGATCATACGCCGAGCCAGCTTTCAGGTGGGCAGCAACAGCGTGTGGCTATTGCCCGAGCTTTAGTGAATGAGCCTGTGATGATCTTAGCAGATGAAGCAACGGGAAATCTCGATACGAGGACCTCGTATGAAATTATGACCTTAATGCAAGAGTTGAATCAAGAGCAACAAAAGACCATTGTATTCGTCACACATGAACCTGACATTGCATCATTCAGCAGCCGAACCATCCTATTGCGGGATGGAAAGATTCAACGCGATACGCCAAATACAGCGATTCGTTCCGCTAAAGAGGCCTTGGCTGCCTTACCGACAAATGATGATTATTAACGCATTTGCAGAAAATTCAATTTATGAATTACGTCAATTTATTACGCATAGCGCTCCGAGCGATTCAAAGGAATAAACTGAGAGCCTTTCTTACCATGCTGGGCATTATCATTGGTGTCGCCGCTGTGATTACCATGATGTCTATTGGCGAAGGGTCCAAACAAAGTATACAGAATACCTTCTCAAGCATGGGTTCTAATATGATTACGATTATGCCTTACAACAACAGTCCGATGCCGGGCGGTGTTCGTCTAGGCGCAGCCAGTGTGCAATCGCTCACCCTTAGCGACGTTAACAAGATCAAGCAGGAGGTAAGTGAAATTAACGCGCTTTCACCTGGTGTTTCCAGTAGCGGACAGGCAATTCGGGGAGCCAATAACTGGCCAACATCGCTACAAGGTGTTTCCAGCGACTACCTACAGATACGCCAATTAAGTATAAAGGATGGATCAAACTTTACGGAAGAACAAGTGAAGGCTTCTGCCAAGGTCTGTTTAATAGGCCAAACCGTTGTTGATAATTTGTTCAAAGAAAACGAGAATCCTGTGGGCCAGATTATCCGTTTTGGAAAAATTCCTTTTCAGATTATTGGTGTACTTAATGCAAAAGGGCAAAATACTTTCGGACAGGACCAGGATGATATCATCATTGCTCCTTATACAACCGTCATGAAACGTATCTTGGCTACAACCTATCTTCAAAATATTTATGCAGCAACACCGAACGAAGCTTTGTCAAATCAAGCAATGGAACATATCACAACCGTCTTAAGAGAAAATCACCGTATTCGGGGAGGTACTGAAAATGATTTTGAAGTACGCACCATGGCCGAACTTATACAAATGCTCAGTTCAACAAGCGGCATGATGACCTCCTTATTGACTGCAGTAGCTGGTATCTCACTTCTCATTGGCGGAATTGGTATCATGAACATTATGTATGTATCGGTTACAGAACGTACACGGGAAATTGGATTACGGCTGTCAATAGGAGCTCGTGGCCGGGATATTTTGTGGCAGTTTTTAACGGAAGCCGTCGTTATTAGCATGACAGGCGGTGTAATGGGAGCAATACTTGGAATTATAGCCTCCTTCACGATATCCAGTCTCGTTCATTGGCCGATCTTGATTTCCGAATCATCAATCGTCATTTCATTCTTTGTCTGTGTTATTACCGGTGTCTTTTTTGGTTATTATCCTGCGGTAAAAGCCGCAGCACTGGACCCTATAGAAGCTTTGAGATATGAGTAGTATCGTAGGGTTTTTAGTGGTGGATGAGCTGTTGAATCGTTGGTATTACATAAGATAAAAGACATCGGATATAAGACATAAGACACGGGATAGGAAATCCTGATACTTGCCTGCCTGCCTGCCTGCCTGCCTGCCGGTAGGCAGGCCTTGTACCAATGCCCTTATAGTCGACACTGCCTAAAGCTTATAGCCTAATGCTAAAACAAAAAAGCCCGATTTCCTCGGGCTCCAGTATTTCATAGGTAATAATTTTTTAATGATTATTTACCCGAATTCTTGATAGAGGTAACATCATTGCGAATCTCTTGGGCAAGATTCTTTAACTCTTGCATTGCTTTACGTACCCGTGTACCGGCAGCTGCATTTCCTTTGTTGTAGAATTTGTCGGCATCAACTTCAACTGAGCTAATAAGCTCTTTTAACTTTCCAAATTTGTCCATTGTAGTAATTTTTTATTTAAGTGATAATTTGACGACAAGATGATCTTGCCCTAATGGGCTATAAACCACATTTTTCGTACCAAATCGCTTTAAATGAGCTAAAAACACAGTTTTTTTTAAAAAAAGTGGTAAAAAGCAATAAAAATGCATTGATTTATCTAAAATAGGCCATAAAACGTCATGGAATCAATTCGGCATGACCGATCCCAAAAGAGTCTTCATTACATTTATTGTAGCGTTTTATATACGCTATCGGTTCTACTGTATAGAAACGCCTTCATCTTTAAACGCGGCTTGCAGTGTGGCGTCGAGTTCTGCATCGGTCAAAATCAAATCGATCGAATGAACCGGTCCTACGAAAAAAGGTTCGGCCGTAGCAATTTTATTAACGGTTGACAAGGCTATTACATATTTCGCATTGACTACAATATTTCGCTTGATAATACAATCATCATAATCACGCGTAGTGATCCCGGCTACTAAATCAATGCTGCAAATTCCCAAAAAAGCCAGATCTGATTTAATCGTACGAATCGCATCTACGGTATCAGCACCGACAGTCGTAAAGGCACCTTTATTTAAACGCCCCCCTAAAAATATAACTTCTGCTAAGGGGTGATCCTCCAATGCGTTGACAATGGGAAAACTGTTTGTAACAACAACAATGTTCCGCTCGGGGGGGAGGGCAGCGGCCACCGCCAAACTTGATGTTCCCCCGTCAAAAAACACTACTTGTCCATCCTCAATAAAATTTAACGCTTTTTCAGCAATTAATCGCTTTTGTTCCAGTTGTAAATGTTC
Organism: Olivibacter sp. SA151; assembly: GCF_054130995.1. NCBI lineage: Bacteria > Pseudomonadati > Bacteroidota > Sphingobacteriia > Sphingobacteriales > Sphingobacteriaceae > Olivibacter > Olivibacter sp. SA151. Next base: position 3,380,867 of record NZ_CP096391.1, read on the forward strand.
CCGATCGCGATAGTGATGGGGAACCGGCGAGTGAGCAATGGCACCTCCCCGCACAGCTTTCACAATCCCTAGGTCGGACAACTCCTTGATATCTCTCCGCACGGTATCTTCCGAAACATTTAGTAACTCACTTAACTCCTTCAGTTGCGCCGACTGTTTGTTCTTTATGTGCTCCGTTAATCGCTGTTGCCTTTCTGCTTTGATCATCTTTTTGCAATTTAATGCAAAGTTAATAAAAATATATTGCAATAAATTGCAAATATTATGTATTTTTGTTGCATTAAATTGCAATATATGAAAAAACAATCAATTGCTATTGACATGGATGGCGTCTTAGCCGACACGGAAAGTCAGTATTTACATTATTATGAGCAGGAATATGGAAAGCGTTTAACGAAGGACATCTTCCATAATGTCCCCGAGGCGGAAGCTTTGCCAAACGGATCTATATTTAAATACCTTTATACACCGGGTTTTTTTAGAACGATACCGGTAATGGCGGGAGCAGTGGAAGCTGTAAGGAGGCTTCAGACGCGATATGAAGTTTACATTGTTTCTGCCGCGATGGAATTTCCACTTTCTCTATTTGAAAAGAAGGAATGGCTTGCTGAACATTTTCCATTTATTCACTGGCACAACATCATTTTTTGCGGAGACAAAAGTATTATTGATACCGACTTTATGATTGATGACTATTGTAAGAATCTGGATTTCTGCAAAGGAAAACCCATTTTGTTTAGCGCTGGTCATAATGCCGGTATAACCCATCATCTTCGCGCTAATAATTGGCAGGAAATACTTGATATACTGGACGTAGTCCCTACAAATTAACGAGACAAGGTCTTTTTATCTAGCCAAGCTGAAAAAGCGTCCTTAAAGATGTTTCCAATAGGAATACTTCTTTGAGGATAATAAGCCAACCTAATTTGGTTTCCCTCTATCGCACGAACATGCTTTAGTGCGATAATATAGGACTTATGAATTCTCATAAAAGCCGTTTTGCTTAAATGCTTTTCTATTTCCTTCATGGTAATGAATGCAATGATTCGTTCGCCATGATCTAAATAGATAGAAATATAGTTTTTAAGTCCTTCAATGATGACAATCTTACTTACGTCTATTTTAAATAGTTTTCCTTTGCGATCTGTTTTTATAAAGAGGTACGGACTACCTGGTAGTTCAACTTCGTTTTTGTTATCTTGATGATTTTGAACTTTATTAACAGCCTGCAAAAATCGGTCAAAGGAAATAGGTTTAAGCAAATAATCAACAACAGCAAATTCATAGCCCGTGAGTGCATACTCCGTGTAAGCTGTTGTGAGAACAACTTGTACATCCATATTTAGGACGTTAAGTAACTCTATTCCGGTAAGGTAGGGCATCTGCACATCCAAAAAAAGTAGATCAACCGGCTTTGCTTTGATTGCCGACAAAGCGCTCACTGGCTCCGTAGACGAGCCAACTAGCTCCAGAAATGGAACTTTTCCGATATGATGTGTTAAAAGATCAATCGCGTGTTCTTCATCGTCAATTACAAAGCAGCTCATCCTTTGGCGGGTCTCTTCTTTTATCATGGCTAAAACTATTGTTCGATCGGAATTTGCAATAATACGGAAAATGTCGCTTTATCTTCCTGCACTACAAAGCGATGTTTATCTCCATAGATTAAATGTAACCGCTGCCGGATATTACTTAAGCCTATACCATTCGAAAGTTCCTTGCGTCCTTCTCCCTTTTTATTTTTTATGGAGAAAAAGAAATGTTGGTCTTGCTCTAACAAGTTGATTTCCAGTGGATATTTAACATCCAACAAATCGCCATGTTTAAATGCATTTTCTACCAAGGTTATCAAAACTAACGGGATAACCTTGAGTTGCTTATTCTTCACCTGATCGTCATACTTAATATTCAGTCGACTATTGAGTCTTTTCTGGTTAATTTCAATAATGTTCTGCAAGTGTACAATCTCTTTTTCGAGCACCACCTTTCCTTCCTTATCTTCCTCTACGGTTAAAGCATAGCGCATAATATCAGACAACAACAATACAGCCTTGGCCAGATCTTCATCGAGTCGAATACTCTTTGAATAAATAAAACTTAAGGAATTGAATAAAAAATGAGGATTAATCTGATGTTTAAGAGCGCTCAATTCGGCCTGTGCCCTTTGCTTTTCTAAAACTATTTGCTGCCTTTTCCGATGCCACCACTCGATGGTTAAAGACGCGCCAATGCAAATGAGTATATCAAAAATGGAAAACACAATGAACCATAGCATAAACCATGCAAAGCTATCTTCCGGAATGAGTGTTTTGGAGTCTTGTATATGACGAACCGAATGCATGGAGTTGGTTTCCAAAGAATCAAAATATCCATAGCTAAATTTGATAAGGTAGAGGATAATAAAACAGAGGATTGGTTTTTTCCATTTTCCTTCGCGAATAACCGGAAGTATAATATAAAAAATTAGAAAAAAGTACGACAATACATTTTCCGTTATAAAAAGGATGGCATTTATAACAAAACCGTAGCGTCTACCAAAGTAAAATACCGCCTCCTGCGGATTAGACACATAAGAAATAAAAAAAACAAAACAGTATAAAAATACACCAAACAGGGAAAGAACAGCAAAACGTTTCCACTGCTTGTGAATCAATATTTTAAGTTGCTGCATCATCCTTCCCTTAAAATTTCGTTTTAGAACGCAACACCGGTGCCCGCAAAAGCGCCAAAATCGCCCTTACTTGTTAAACCGAAATCGACACGGGTATACAATCGATATCTTGGAATAAGCTGTTGCCTAAAGCCAACACCATAGAATGCCTTAATGGAGGCTTTGTAATCTTTAAAGAAATTTTTTGCACCATCTCCCAAACCGGCGAAAATGGCATATCCAAAGCGACGGTCGGCGCTTGAAAAGTAAGATCGATACTCCGCTTGCACACTAAACACCTGCTCTGCGATATATAAATTTCGCCAAACGCCTCTAAATGCTCTATCGGCGGTTATATAAGGCAGCTGATAAAAAGGAGCTTCACCTCCCCACGTTGCGTTAAACATTCCTTGGAAAGCTAATACATCGCCTTGTACAAGCCAATCTACAGGTATAAATTTCCGATAATCAAATTTCAATTCCTGATACTGATAATCGCTGATAATTTCTTGATTAAACCAGTAATAATTAATCTCTAACCTACTTCCCTTTGTGGGAAATAGAACATCATTTCGCTTGTCCATGCGTAGGGTAGGACCGATACCAAAAAGCCAACCTCCTTGGCCGCCGTGAAAATTGGACGTGGGCTTTTCCTCAAAATCCAATTCATTATCTTTTCTCAATTTATAGTTAATTCCTACAAAGAACTGATCGGATAAAATCCTGCTCACCGATCCTTCTAACACAAAATTGTCCGAAACATAGGCCGTTTTATGACGATCGTTGCTTTCTCTTCCAATGCCGAAAAAATAGTTTTTTGCATTGTTTGTAAACAAGAAATTGTTCGTAAAATACCACTTTTCTTTATAGTAAGCTTCCATATAAGCGCCCACTGCTAATTGCTTTCCATTGAAGCCGTAAGTGACAATTGGAGCAAAGATGGTTGGTTGTGAAAATCGGGAAGCATGACCGGTCTTTGGGTACCAAATCATCGTAGCGCCCGCACCTACAATAAAACCTGCTTCTCGCTTGAACCCAATGATGGGTTGTGGCAAAAATTTCAGCCTTTTCCCTTCATGGTTTTTAGAAGAAGACAAGCGATCATGTATTTCCTGTGAAGCTTCTATGTCTATGGGAACTGTTGTCCAACCTTGTTCTTTTTTTATGAGTATATTATTATCTTTAGTAAAACCTGGAGGAGTAAAAATATTTGATAGTTCTTGCTCCTTGTTTTTTTGAACGGGATTCCAAATGGATAGGCGACCGTCCACATCAACGCTAACTATATTTTCGCCGACACGATCGTAACCCAACCAAGTAATTTTTGATGAGCCTGTTTTGATTTCCCGAATTAAGGTATCTTGAAAATCGCGAATCTGTATGTTATTTTCTGCCGTTACACTTGCTATTTCTTGCTTGTTGGGATGGAAGATCAATAAGCGTTGCTTTTCTTTTTCCCAGTTAACGTTTACTTTGGTTAGCGACTCGTAATCTAATAACTGGATAAGCCGATTGTTTGTAAATCCAATCAACTTACCATCGTAACTGATATCGACCGCATTAATGTCGGATGCAATATTCCTAGTCGCAATCGCTTTCCATGTGTTTGTATCATACTTGGTCATTCTTGCATTAAAAGTTTTCACGGAATGAACAAATACGCATTCTTTTTTTACAGGGCTAAAAGCAGCCAATTTCGTTTTAAAAGGAAGCCGCGCAAGCTGGTGTATGGTATCTCTACTTAGTGCGTAAATTGTGGTTTGTCCGTCATTCCCCGAGGCTACCAAAAACTGTCCGTCCGGCGAAAAGGTCAACAAACCGCCTACACCTCTTCCAGGCACCAATAATTCATTCACTATAGCCTTTGTACGCATGTCCTGAAATAAGATCCGGTCGGGTAGTTCGCTCACGGAAAGGGACAACGTAGGATTGACACGCTCTTGCAAGGTGATTGCCTTTTGGCCATGTACCGTAAAGACACTGATGAATGCGAGTAAGAAACAAGCAATCTGTTTTATAACTTCTTTTTTTAAACTCAACGAAAAAATCATGTAAAATATGTTAATTCACAGCATGGAAACCGGACTAAAATAAAAGACATTTACCGAATTGCGAAATAGAATACACCAACTTAAGCACTAATTCTACCAACAGCTATTTATTCGGGACCAGTTTTGGATTTCTTATAAACAATACCCTTTATAAAACCGGCATAGTGTAGGGAAGAGAAAAGCATCTGATACCTGTTGCGCTGAAAATAGGGGCTCATATCGATGAGATTGCGTGCTTCAACTTGGCACAGATACCCAAAAAATTTATACATAAGTTTGAGCATTCCCTTTTTCCAGCCGTTTTTCTTATTCGGATCAAGATAAAAATCAGCATAAAGCCAGAGGCCTTCGCTTGCCAGTAATCTCGTCAAATGACCAAATACTTTTTCCGCTTTTGGTCGCAAAAAATTATCGAACAAAAAGGAAGTGATGATTACATCATAAGAATTTTGAAGTGACTCAAAATCTTCAATGGCTTGCTCAACAAATACAACCTTGTTATTAGCACAATTACGATCTCGGGCCATTCGCAACATTTTTTCTGAAATTTCCACATAGGTTATCGTTAAACCTTCGGCATGTAACTTGGCCAGCGCCTCCAGTATCCATCCCGATCCACCTCCAACAATCAAAATACGACTATCCGCTGCAATGCTGTGTATCAGATCTAATTGAACGTTGACCTGCGCCCGCCCGAACACCAATCGGCTTAACCTATCATATAAGGGCGCAATATTATCATAGTTATTCTTCATCGTATTGTTACACAAATTGCATGGCAAATATTCCGCAAATTGCTTTCACCAGTAACAAACCGTCAATAACAATTAGGTAATAAAGTATCCGATGCCGCTTATGCATAGAATAAGCCACTACCAAAGATAAGGCGAAAGGGAAAATATTGATCACTAAAGGAATGAAGCTAAAATGCCTATAATAGCCGAAAATGACCATGGATAGGACACCTACGGATAGCAATGGAATTAATAGCTGAAAGATTGTATTTCGAAGACCAAATCTCACGACAAACGTTTTTAATTGCTTATTGGCATCCTCTGCATAATCTTTAATATCGAACATGATGGCATTTACCGTACAGAACATAAAGGTTTTAACAAAAAGCCATAGCACAAGAAAGGGATCGACCGAATTAAGCGGGTGCTGTATTTTCAACATAATAATAGGAAAAAGGTTGACGCAACATGCCCAGACGAATCCGATGATAAAGGCCTTCAATAAACCCGAATTTCGAATATTCAGCGCCATAAATGATCGGGGTAAAAGTCCGTAGTATAAAATAATTGCAACGAGTACAATAATAAGGATCAACCAATAAATCCAATGTAGGGAGCTCAACGACTGTATGTTTTGCCAAATCAGCCCTAAAGCAAGCAGTAGGCTGATCAAAATGGAAAATCCTAAGTTTCCTTTAGCAAATCGGATATTTTGTTGATACCATTGCGTGCGCGGATTGTTATGTCTACTGCTTACTGTTACATTGATATAAGCATATGTATAGTATGCCATCGTTGCAAAAAACAAAAGCAGATAATAAGCTGTATTATTAAAAGGAATGGCAAGTTGAACGGCGGTTTCCAGCGACAAGGCGATGGCCAGAATACCGACAAAAATGTTTCCAAAAAACACAAATTTAATAAAGCGATCTATCATGCCCTCAACGGATATGGAAGCTAAAATACAGTTTTTGTATCTGATTGACCGGAGTTTTTTTCATCATACTTTTGCGGAAATTTAATCGGATGACTTGCATATTAACTTAGCTTATTAGTATATTGCTTTAAGTGTTAGCGCTTGAGTTTAAATTTAATTTTATGAAGACGCTTTTAGTACTAACGGATTTTTCTGACGCAGCCACACATGCTGCGAAATACGCTGCTATCTTAGCGAAGCAGTTGAAAATCGCACGTATATTATTATTCAATAAGTTGCCGAGTATTACATCAATTCCCAGCAGTCCGTTGGTAGTAAATAAAACACACGAAACCAAAGAGGAATCGATGACGCATTTAAAGCGATTGGTTAATGAACTGAAATTTTTAAAACATACGGACACCGAATTGACCTACTTAGCAAAAGAAGGTGATTTGGATGAGCTTACCAATGATTTAATCAACAAATATCAGGTGGACTACGTGGTGATGGGTTTAACCGGTAAAAGTAAACTTGAGCAAACCCTAATAGGAAGCAATACCATAAAGATCGCTAAAACTGTCAACCGGCCCCTATTAATTGTGCCCGAGTCTGCAAAGCTTACACCTATCACTAAAATCGCATCGGTGATCGATCTGCAAGATCCTAAACAGGCGCAAACAATAACCAATTTATTGAATCCTTTGCATTTCCATAACCACCTCGAACTCTACGTGCTCAGTCATGAAAGCGAAGGCATACCGCTACAAACCTTGCACAATCATAATTTTACCGCTGTAAAGGAAAAAATTAGTCGATACAATCCCAAGTACTATGCCATCAGCGAAATTGATATTGTAAGGGAAATATTGGAGTTCTCCAAGTCGCATGACATCTCGTTAATCGTCCATATTGAGAAGAAAAGAAACTTTTTTGAAAGCCTCTTCTTAACAGACATTACCGAGCGGATGGCTTATGTAACCCATATACCATTACTTTTAGCAAAGCAGGCGTGAATTAGGCTTTAGGCGATAAGCTATAGGCATTAGGCTTTTAGGCATTAGGCATTAGGCTATAAGCAGTAAGCTTTAAGCTTTAAGCCCACAAAAGCCCATCATCACATCAGATAATTATCACATTGGCTAATCATCACATTGGCTAATTGGCTCATCATCTCATTGGCTCATCATCACATTGGCTAATAAACTACTTTTCTACTCAACCACTCAACTATTTCCCTAATAAAAAAATAATTGAAGCCATAGGGGTAGATGAAGGAACGGTTGTCATAGTAGCAAAGAAGGGAAGCGGAATGAGGAAGGTTATCGGTATTTCATAAAAAAATAGAGGAAGAAAATGATAAACATGCTAGGATACGCGCAAGAATTGTATATGACAGCGAGTTTATCTAAGTTTGACTTGATATAGCTTATATGCTAACACAATTAAATATGCAGAGCGACAACGTCACGCTTAACCTGTTGCAACAGGGGAATGAAGAAATTTTCGAAAATGTTTTTAAACAGCACTTCAATAGTCTACATGCTTACGCTTTTACAATTTTAAAAGATGCCGTTGCAGCAGAGGAGATCGTACAATCACTTTTTTTAAAACTCTGGGAAAAAAGAGAGAATCTGGACATACGAAGCTCACTAAAATCGTACCTATATCGAGCTACTTACAATGATTGTATGAACACCATTAAGCATTGGCAGGTAAAACAAAGACACCAAGATCATATTACTTATGTAAATGATTTCACCTACGAACATACTGCTAATCAGCTGCATGAAAACGAACTAAAAAGGGAACTTCAAAAGGCCTTAAACGTATTACCGGAAAAATGTCGAACAGTTTTTCAGATGAGTCGCTTTGAGGAGTTAAAGTATCAGGAGATCGCAGACAGACTAGAGATATCGATTAAGACCGTGGAGAATCAAATGGGAAAGGCACTTAAAATATTACGGACGGAATTGGCTGATTATTTGCCGCTTATGGTTTATTGTTTACTAAAATTATTTCTCGGGCAATGAAAGATGAATTACTTATAAAATTCCTTCTTAAGGAAGCATCTCCTGAGGAAGATCAAGATGTACAAGCTTGGCTTGCAGAGGACCAGGCCAACCGGAAAAAGTTTGAACAATTCAAATTGATTTGGGATAGCAGCAAGCAGCTTGCTTTGCAGCAACCTATGGACGAAGATATAGCATGGAAAAGGTTTCAACTGCTGAGAGATCAACGCTTTGAAAGACCCCCAGAAGATGTCGACGAGGGCGATTCAATACCACATCTTCAGGAATATCAAGGTAAGGGTACGGGATGGTTAAGGGTAGCGGCAAGCATCCTAGCGGTTATGGGTTTAATGACAGGTATTTACCTTTACATTATAGCACCAAAGCATCCGTATTTGCATAGCATTGAGGTGACGGCTAATGAAACGCCCCTAACCGATACTTTACCGGACGGAACCGTTGTAACACTTAACAGTCATGCTAAACTCAGATATACCGAAGATTTATTTAACGGCCAACGCAAAGTACATATGTCGGGGGAGGCTTTTTTTGATGTGGCCAGCGACAAGAAACGCCCTTTCAATGTAGCCGTAAAAGATTTGACGATCAACGTACTGGGCACTTCGTTTAATGTAAAAAGCAACAGAAAATTGACGGAGGTTATTGTGGAGACCGGAGCTGTTCAAGTAAGTCGAGAAGATGTAATTATCAAATTAAAGCCAGACGAAAAAGCCATTGCAATGGTAGAACAAAAGGGCCTTAAACAGGAAAAGCAACACGACAAACTGTATGACTACTACAGAAGTAGGATGTTTAAATTAGACGGGACCCCTTTGTGGCGATTTGTAGAAGTACTCAACGAAGTTTATCAAGTGCAGATTGTACCGGAGAATATAGCCACAGGCAATTTGCCAATAACTACTACCTTTGACAATGATTCTTTACCCGGCATCTTGCATACGTTATGTAAAACATTACGATTGGAAATGGAAAAAAATGGTAAAACAATTATATTAAAAAAAGAAACGTTATAATATAACATAATCGCTATCCCCTTGGAGAACCAATTATTGCATTCTTGTAAAAGCCTGCTATTGACATTCGTATTGTCTTTAGCGGGTTTCACCGCTTTTAGTCAAAACTATCTTTTTAAGCCGGTTAAACTTCATGTGAGCCAACAAAAACTTGTAACCGTACTGGAAGATATCGGAAGGCAAGGTGGCTTTCATTTTTCTTATAGCAGCGGCATTATCCGAAGTGACAGTTTGGTTAGCATCCAGCATTTCAATGGCGACGTAAAGACGGCACTCAATACATTACTGGGGGATAGTTACGAATATCAAGAGAGTCCGAATCATTTAATTATCCGTCCGGCTCCATTTCGTTTAACGCTCATGCCTGAAGAATTGGGCGAAGGAAAAAAAATATATACCATTAAAGGCTACGTAGTGGATGAAAAAACCGGAGCAGGAATCCATAATGCCAGCGTTTATGAAAAACGGCTACTCGTGGGAACGATGACCGATAGAAAGGGTTATTTTAAATTAAAGCTGAAAACCAAGGACGGAAATCCCATGATTTTAACGGTTAGCAAAGAACTTTACAAAGATACCACCACCGTTTTCTTGCCTACCGTCAACCTAGGAAAAAACATCAATAGTAGTGGGCATTATGGATATATGGGAGATGGGGAAGAATCTGTCTCCAATACCGCGCTCGCTCGTTTATTTTTAAGTTCTAAACAAAAGCTAAATGCATTAAATCTGGGAAACTTTTTCGCTTATACCCCCGTACAGGTTTCGCTAACTCCCGGCTTAAGCTCACATGGCATGATGAGTGGTCAGGTCGTCAACAAGTTCTCGGCTAATCTCATTGGTGGTTACACCGCGGGAGTCAATGGCGTAGAGTTGGCTGGAATATTCAATATCGATCGCTATCACGTGAAATATGTTCAGGCGGCGGGTGCTGTCAATATGGTAGGGGGTAATATGTCGGGGGTTCAACTCTCCGGAATTTATAATACGGTTATTGATAGCTTAAAGGGTTTTCAGGCCGCCGGCGTCTTTAACTTTGTTAAAAAACATGCAAATGGCGTTCAATTGGCCGGCATAATGAACTATGCTGAGGAACTAAGGGGCGTACAAATTGCCGGAATTCTCAATAGGACGAAAACGAACCACGGCTTACAATTTGGTTTAATAAATATGGCTGATACCTCTTCGGGAATCAGCATTGGATTGGTTAATATTTCAAAAAACGGAATGAAACGACTGAGTGTATCAAGTAATGAGGTCCTGTATACCAACCTGGCATTTAAAAGTGGAAACGCAAATTTATACAGCATTCTTTCTGCGGGCTACGGAAGCTGGAATGGTGAACAAACTTTTGCTACGGGCTTCGGATTGGGGCATGAGTTTAGAAGAAGAAATCAAGATAATTATTTTGCGGTAGAACTTTTGAGCCAGCAATTACACCGATCAGTCTATGAAAACGTGAGCAGTTGGACTAAGATGAATATCCTTTACAATTATTCTTTAGGTCAAAAAACAAAATTGTACGTTGCGCCAACGATTAATTTCCTTAGCAAGAATAAACAGGTTATTGAAAACGCACAAGACATTCCTTCGGCCGGATATCCCTACCTTCTAAACAAAGAACGCTTTAAATGGTGGGTAGGACTTGAATTGGGTGTTGCTTTTTTCTAAAAAGAATAGGGGGGAAGTCTAGCTAGCTTGTCATTAGTTAAACGAAGATAATGACAAGATTTATGGAAAGAAAACTATTTAGCTACAAACAGACCCTGCTGGCACTTACTTTATTAATAGTAGGATCTTTTAACCTCTCTGCTCAAGAAGATAGCCCTGCTCACGTAGGCATCATATATCCATTAAGTACTCATGGTGGCAAAGCAGCCAATTATAGCAACACCATTAGCTTACATGCTATAGCAGGTCTATCTGGTGGAGAGAAAGCGTTCGCATTATATGGTGTTGCCGGAATTGTTAAGGGTAATGCTTCCGGATTGCAAGCTTCCGGTGTATTCAACCAGGTTTCCGGCACGCTCCATGGCGTACAGTTAGCCGGTGCCGTCAATTTAGCAGGCGATGCAGCTAAGGGTTATCAATTTGCGGGCTTGTTCAACCAAAGTAGGGGAAATGTTCATCTACAATTGGGCGGTGTGCTCAATACAGCGATTTCTACCAAGGGCTTGCAAGCAAGTGGTGTAAGCAACAGGAGCAAGCAAATGGATGGTGTGCAGATGGCAGGACTTTACAATCAGGCTGACAACGTAAAGGGTGTCCAAATAGCTGGGGTCATCAACAAAGCAAAAAACGTAAGGGGCATACAATTCGGGGTGCTGAATATCGCGGATAGCAGCGATTATACCCTCGGCTTGGTGAATATCGTGAAAAATGGGGAAAAGAGTATCCGCATTGGAACAGATGAAGATCTGTCGACTTTTGCCAGCTTCCGCTCCGGTGGCCGAATTTTATATGGAATCCTCGGAATTGGGTTCAATCCGCAATATGAGGCCATTCGCTACGGCGTAGAAGGAGGTATCGGTGCGAATCTGTTAAATCGAACCAACTTTAGGCTCGCTGCTGAAATCTCATCCATCACGCTAACTGATTTTGATGGCAATTACTTTAATAAAAATGGTTTACGTATTCTACCTTCCATCAAAATAGGACCTAATATATATCTATATGGCGGTCCATCGATTAATTACATCAATACTGATAATGAGGATGGCAAAAAGCTGGTTAAAATGAAAATTTGGGACAAGCAGAACAGCAAAGATTATCAAGCGCTGAATGTAGGCTTTACCGGAGGTCTACAGCTGGTACTGTAAATCGTTTTTCTTTTGTGGTATGGCCGGCTTGCTTTTTCGCTTCCGGCCATACCATATAATAAAGCCTGTGACCGGCAAAGAAGCGGCAATTAGGCTAGCGATAAAAGCGAGGATTTTCCCGGGTAAACCTAAAATGGCGCCTACATGAATATCGTAATTCATAGCAATAAGCTTCTCACCGTTGTTTTTCTCTGCGTAATTACGACGATAAAGTCTTTTCCCTGTATACTGATCTAGTTGTATTTCGTCTGTGTTATAATAGAGCTCTGCGCCTCGATAACCGGCTGCATAGATTACACCTTCTTTGCCGAAAGCCGGTGATAAACCAATACGATCATACCCTTTATCAAATTCCTTATTGGCCGTAGCGAATGCAACATCCAAAGGGGAAAGTACGGCGACAGCTGTGGTATCTGACTGTTTCGTAACAAAGGGCGGTGGTGTGGTTGATTGCGAAGCGGTTACATAAACCGCCGTTTCGAACCACTTCATGGCCCAAACCATTCCTGTTAATGCCAAAATCAGTGTAATTAGCAAGGCATAAAAACCGGGCACATTATGTAAATCGTAATTCAGGCGCTTAAATCCTGCTTTCCATTTGATCTTGAAGCTCTTATTGACATTCGATTTTTTTAGATTTTTAGGCCACCATAATACTAAACCTGTTATTAAAAGAATGACGAATAGTAGTGTAGCATATCCTACGATTGGCTGACCATAGGGTGTATTCAGCAGCAAACTCCAATGGATATATTTCACAATGGTAAAAAATTCCCTGGTGTAATCAATACGACCGGTAATCTCACCGGTGTAGGGATTAATAAATACGGATTCGTAACGGTTAATGGCGCCGAAAAAGGTGAGGGCTTGTTGGTTGCCCGCCTCATAACACATGAACTCCCATGTTTTCTCCGGTGCGCGATAGCTTGTGATATAGGTTGCCGACTTGCCCAGCGCTTTGTCGGCAGTTGCTTGTAAACTACTTAAGGGCAGCACCTTTGCGTTTTCCGGCACTTCAACATAAAACTTGTCGCGATGAATCAGGTTGCTAATTTCATGTTGGAAGACAAAAAGACAACCCGTAATGGCTACAATAAAAACAATGATGCCTGAAATCAAACCGAGCCATAAATGCAGAAATGCAGCGATTTTTTTGATCGCTCCTTTTTTCTTCTTTGCTTTCGTCTTACCATGTGCCATTAACCTGATATTTAGAATTTATACGTTAAATTAGCCAAAAAGCTTCTCGGCATCTGCGGTTCGATCGTTGTCCACCCTTTAAAGTATTCCTTATCAGTCAAGTTATCCATCTTTAATCCGATCCTAAATTTAGGATGATCATAAAAAACAGAGGCATTCAACACCGTATATCCCGGCAAAGTAAAAGTACCGGTCCGCAAATCGTTGGTAATAATATTCTCGCTGGCAGAATTGCCGCCGAAACCTAAACCAATCCCTTTAATTGCTCCTTGATAAAAACGATAACTAACCCAGTAATTAAGCAAATGTTTGGGGCCTGCCGAAACAGGTCGGCGATCATTAACATTCACATCGGCATTGGTAATTTTACTGGTATTATTACTATAGCCGAAAATAATATTTAAGCCCTCTACAGGACGTGCAGTTAAGTCCAATTCAAAGCCCCGTGACAACTGTGTACCATTCTGAACGGTGATGTTGTATGTAGTGTCATCTCTGATGATTGATTCAGTTCGCGTAATATTTTTAACGGATATATCATAGTAACTGGCGGTAAAGCTCAATCGATTATCCAGTACATCCAATTTAACGCCGCCTTCCCATTGATTAGCTTGCTGCGGTTTAAACGTATTGGGTATATCCGGGAGCGGTTGCGTAACCGGAGCCACATTCCGAAAGCCATTCATATAATTAGCAAAAATCGATATTTGGTTAGGGATCACTTGGTACACGACACCAAATTTCGGTGAAACAGCCGTCTGTCCATAGTCGCCCGTTACCACACCTGTATTTAAGTTCTCCGTTCCACCGCTCTGAAAGCGATCGACGCGCACACTCGCCATGGCGATCAACTGATCGGTTATATTAAGTACGTTAGACAAGTAAGCTCCGTATACATTACTGTTGGCGCGATTGTAGGTGTAAGGACCGGTACTGGCGGCCAGTCGCTCATCAATTGCCTCCTTATTGTAATTGTAGTAATTTGGATCATCAATACTCGAATTCAGTCGATCAAAAACAATATAAGGAGCATTATTATTTTTATTCACCTGTCTTAGGTAGTCTAAACCAAAAACCAAACGATTCCGTAAACCACCAATCTTAAAGTCGCCGGTAAAATTCTGCTGAATATTAATCACTTCACTTACTGCGTTTTGTTTGGTAACATAACGGCTCAATATCGTGTCGTTTGCAATGGTGCCTAACCGTTCATTATCAACATCCGTATACATCACATACTGATAATAACCATCGGTTTTTCTTCGGTTATAATTGACTTGGGTTCTAGATGTCCATTGATCGGATATCTTGTACAAAGCTTGTCCTCTTAGATTAATTGTAGGTGTTTTAAACGTTACATCATCATGTGTATATGACCGATTATAATCAAATTGTAATTCGTCCGGTGTATTCGCATGGAGAGGTCGTGTTCTATTCAGAAAAATCATTAGCGGGTTTGTTCCTTCATAATGATATAATTCAGCATCTAAGTTCAAAGTCAATCGACTAGTAGCTCGATATTCCAGTGAAGGTGCGATGAAAAATGATTTCCTGAACCCCGCATCCTGAAAACTGTTTTGCTTATGATATGCCGCATTTACACGTCCTAATAGATTCTTTTTTTGATTGAGCGGACCGTACAAATCTAAGGTTGCCCGATGTTGAGCATAATTGCCTATGGTATAAGAAACTTCTCCACCTACCGTATCCAAGGGTCTTTTAGTAACGATATTGATCAGACCTCCAAAATTAACCAGTGCTCCACCATATAACGTGCCCGACGGCCCTTTGACCACCTCTATTTGCTCGATATTAGCGGGGTCTAAATCGCCATTGGTCAGTGCAGCAACTCCATTAATCAAATTTGGCTGTGTAGAAAAGCCCCTTAAGGTGAAGTACGCGGCCCCATCGCCGCTTCTACCGGTCGAACTCCATAGTTTATCTAATCCTGAGCTATTTTTTAACGCATCGTTAAAGTTTGTGACTATTTGATCTCTCAGCACTTCTTTGGTAATCGTCGTATAAACTTGGGGGTTTTCGAGGTTGTTAAGCGGTAGTTTGGAGACAAAATTGCTTTTTCTTCTCGTATACGGATTAGCGCCTACACCATTAACCACCACCTCGCTGAGCGTGGCGGCACTTTCTGTTAAGATGATCGTCTGTACATCCACTTCAAGGTCGTCCACCTTAATTTGCAACTCTTGGGTATTCAATCCTAAGGCCGTTACGCGAAGTGTGTAAGAGCCGAAAGGGACTTGCTTGATCTCATAGTGTCCATCAACATCGGTCGATGCGCCACGATTTAAACCTTTTAAGGTAACGGAAACGCCTTCAGCACCTTTACCGTCAGCGGTCAACACCACCCCCTTTAGGTTAGCAATCTGTTGTGCTTGAATAATTGATGGTAGAAATAAGGATTGAATAGTGACAAATAAAACAGTTAGGTAGGAGAGCGGTCTCATTCTTATTTGGACTTTATCTAAATTTCTGCCAAGAAAAGAACTAAAACCTGAAAATACAATTCTTATTAAAAATTATTCTAAAGAAGAGTTGGGGAGGGGGAAGTGGAGTAGGGAAGTAGTTTATTAGCCAATGGGATAATTATTCATTCGTGTTCACTTTAAAGGCATTCATGAGCTCCCTACGATCGGTTAGCCGATGGGATGATTAGCCAATTAGCCAATGAATGATTAGCCGATGTGATGATTAGCTAACGTTATCATGGGCTGATTGCTGATTTCAGATAGCTTAAAGCTTACTATAAAGCTTACTGCTTATAGCCTAAAACCTAATGCCTAATGCCTAATGCCTAAACCGTCATAGCAATTTCACAATAAATGTTTAAACATTAATTTAATATTAAAGTATTTATCTTTGATTCATCAAGACAGAAATGTATTAAAAATTTAAAAATATGGCAACAACATGGGTAGTAGATCCTGTACATTCGGATGTACAGTTCAAGATCAAACATTTGGTAATCTCCACCGTTACCGGTGCGTTTAATCAATTTGACGGTCAAGCGACAGCAACAGATGGTTTTGAAGAGGTAACAGCGAATTTTAGAATTGATGTAAAAAGCATAGACACTAAAAATGCTGATCGCGATAACCATTTAAGAACCGGTGATTTTTTTGATGCAGATAGCCATCCTGAAATTTCGTTTAACTCCACTTCTTGGAGAAAGATTGGGGATGATGAATTTGAATTAACGGGTGACTTAACGATGAAAGGAATAACTAAACCTGTTACGCTTAAAGCTGAATTTGGCGGGATTGAAAAAGATGCTTACGGCAATACCAAAGCGGGCTTTGAAATTACCGGAAAAATTAACCGTAAGGACTTCGGTCTTACTTACAATGCACTAACTGAAACAGGAGGCCTTGCTCTTGGTGAAGACATCAAATTAGTGAGCAATATACAGCTTGCAAAACAAGCATAATTGGTGACGCTAAAACAATGTAAGAAAGTGTTTAAAAGGTAGTTAACACCTAAAAAAAGTGTCATTGCGAGCGGTCAGTTTTTAAACAAAAACAAAGGAGCCCAAAGGACGATTTAGTTATATCCTCGCTCTGTAGGACTCGAAGGTCATTGCGAGGAACGATGGTGATGGACTTTTTAGACACTTTTTTTATATTATTAAACATTTCCCCATTCCATACTTAAGATGGGATAGGGTTTTCCTGCATCATCTACAGCGGTACGGCCGACAACCACAAAACCCATATGCTTGTAAAAGCCGACCGCTTGCTGATTCTGCTCATTGACGTCAACGGTTCTTGCATCCTTTTCATCCAAGGCATACTGCACTAATTTTTTACCTATTCCGATCCCGCGTTTGGTTGCATCTATAAATAGCATTTGGATGGCTTGGCCGGAGATCCCAATGAAGCCGGTTAGTATGCCATCTTGCCTGATGTGACCGTATAAATCTACTGAGTCGAGGTATTTATTATAAATCAGTTCTTTATAATACAAAATATCTTCTTCTTTAAGAAAATGATGAGTCGCTCTTACCGCACTTTCCCAAATCTCCATGACACGTTCATAGTCGTGCCGGGTTAAACTTTTAATCATCGCTATTGGCTAAATTTCAAAGATAAACTTTTACTTATCTTAAATGACTTTTTTCTATACTTGTCAATCTTTTTCTAGAATTAGGTTCTCGAACTCACATGAATAGAATTGACAGACTTTTTGGTATTGTAACGTTACTTCAGTCACGCAGATATGTCGGAGTAGAGGCGATCGCGGAAAAATTTGAAATTAGCACCCGAACAGTTTACCGAGATATCCGAGCAATTAATGAGCAAGGTATTCCTATCAGTTTTGAAGCGAACAAAGGTTATTATATTGTTCAAGGCTACTTTCTGCCACCGATATCTTTCACAAATGACGAAGCCAATGCACTGATCCTTATGGAACGTTTTCTAGCGGGTTTCGCTGATCGTTCTATACAAAAACATTATACCGCAGCATTAAACAAAGTCAAAAATGTAATGCGAGGTCAACAAAAAGAGCAATTGGAGTTCCTGAACGAGCATATTAAATTACAAATTCCATCCCGCCTCCAAAATGATTTTGAATATTTATCCACCATTCAGCATGCCATCACCAATAAATCAATCTTGCGTATCGATTATGAAAAGGAAAATGGTGAGCGAAGTTGTCGTGAAGTGGAAGCAATCGGACTTATTTTTTACGCCTTTAGCTGGCATCTCATCGCTTGGTGCCACCTTCGCCATGAGTATCGCGACTTCAGGGTATCAAGAATTAAAAAGTTGTTTGATCTAAAATGTCCTTTCAGAAAATCAGATCACATGCCAGTGGCTGACTTTATGAAGAAGCTACCTGTGGATTATTAGCTAAAAGTCGTATCCGGGACTTAGAAATGCGCTAATACTAAACGTATTGCCTTTTCAACGGTCTTCTGCGGTTCTTTGCTAAAGACGGCCTCTAAGCGACTTGCCAATATCGCATTTACGGAAATCGCTTGATGCCCCAACGATTTAGCTAAGCCATATATACCCGCTGTTTCCATCTCTAAGTTGGCGATGCGCATTCCCTTATAACGGAAGGAACAAAGCTTGTTTAACAAATTCGTTTGGTGTTGTTCTGCACGTGTAACTCGCCCCTGCGGTGCATAGAACCCCGGAGCCGTCAAAGTGATTCCTTGCGGAAGGCCTTTGGCCAGTTGATGCAACAAATTGTCGGAACAAGCAGCCACATAGGGATGTATATATTGGGTTGATAAATGCGTTTGAAAGGCCGTCTGCAATTCCAATTCAACCGCAGCTTCTTCTTTTCGATAATAATGCAACAGCGGATCGAGCCCGATACCGAAAGTGGATATCAAAATGGAATCTAAAGGAATATCATTGTGTAGGGCACCTGATGTGCCAATCCTTATGATATTCAATGATCGTAACTGCGATTTAACTGTACGACTACGCAGATCGATATTTACCAAAGCGTCGAGCTCATTTAATACAATATCGATATTATCTGTGCCGATTCCTGTTGAGATAACACTCAGCCTATTTTGTCCCACATAACCGGTATGTGTAATAAATTCTCGCTTACCTTTCTTCACTTCAATCCGATCAAAGTACTTGCTTACTTGACCAACACGGTCAGGATCGCCTACGGTAATAATGGTATCGCCCAAATCTTCAGGCAATAAATTCAAGTGGTAAACGCTGCCATCGGCATTCAATATAAGATCGGTATCCGTCATCTTCATATGCTAGTTGGTCCGCAGGTATTTTACTTTTACGTTCGTTAAATGTTGTAATTTACTTAAGGTATGATTGACTTGTGTTTGGCGGATCTCAAAAGTCAGTGAACAGTTATTATCGAAAGCCTGCTGCTGCACAATTAGATCGTCTTCTTTAACAATGCGCATCACATCATTCATCTGCATGTAATCGAAACTCACCTCATATACGTCATTGACTGTTTTTTCTATTATCCGGGCCTGACTGACGGCGTCTTGTGTAGCGCTTTTATAAGCATTGATCAATCCTGGAACGCCTAACAGTGTACCACCGAAATAACGTACTACCACTACCATTAGGTTCGTCAAATCATGTGATAGAAGTACATTTAATATGGGGCGACCGGCCGTACCGGAAGGCTCCCCATCATCGTTTAAGCGGAATACGGAACGATCTGTTGTTAAACGGTAAGCCCAGCAGTGATGTCGTGCTTTCGGATGGAGATCTTTCACTTCGGTTATCACATTTTTGAGATCTTCCGGATCACTAAAAGGGTAGGCATAGGCAATAAATTTACTTCCTTTGTCCTTGAACAGACCTTCAGCCGGTTTTTCAATCGTTTTATAGGTATCTTCAAATAAATTCATGAATAATAATTCGCTTAAAGCTTATAATAGGCCAATGATAATTACTGAGATCACTGCCAATACCAATCCAACTTTGTTTAAAGTACTTAATTTCTCCTTAAACAGGAATAAACCAACAACTGCACCTACAACAATGACACCTATATTCATTCCTGAAAACACAACAGAAGGATTGTTTGGTAAAGCCTGATGAGCTTTCATATAAAAGAGGATATTTCCAAAGTTAAAAAGTCCCAGCCCCAATCCCCAAAGGGTTCCTGAAAGCGAAAATTTTTCCTTTTTGGTACTTGCTAAAAAGCCGAGGTACAAAAACGACACTAAGGTACAGAGTACGAAAACCAAAAAAATCGAAGTTCTATACGAAACTGCTTGGTATTGGGCAATATGTTTAAAAAGAATATCGATTATTCCCATACCGAAAAATACCATCAGCGGATACTGCCAGGCATTTCTGCTTGTAAGGCTGTGTTGATTGCGTGTCTGCCATTTAATAGAGCATACGATGGCCGCTAATCCGATGGCTACGCCAAAAAGTTTGGTAGCACTTGGATGTTCATTAAAGATAAAGAATGCAGCCAGGAGTGGAATAAAAAGAGACAGACGTTGAGCCACTTCCGTTCGCACAATGCCCGAATAGCGTATAGATCCCGCAATGATAATAAAGAGGGAGGGTAGTAATAATCCCAATGCTAAATAGCTTATTAATGGCGCCTCTGCGATGGAAAAATTACTTAGATCGGGCTTCAGGTAATGGTAGCTCAATAAGACAGTCATCGGATAATTCCATGCAATCATTTGCGGGGTGTTAACCGAATAGCGCCTAGCCAATTTGATAATCACCGATACCGTGACGCTGCACAAAACACTTAAAAGGACTAAGAGCATCTCTATTTGTTAAAATAAACGGTAAGTGAATCATTCCCTATGTTTTCCTTGATTTGAGGTATAACCTGCAAACGGGGAGCGTCTAAACCATCCTTCCAATAAGCCTGTCCTCTAAACACACGCGCTTCATCCCACAAACCCGCCTTTATAAATAGATTGAGCGTTTTTATACCGCCTTCAACAATAAGTGATTGAACATCCATCAAGTGAAGCTGATATAGAATATTTTGTGGCAAATACCAGTCGAAATTTTCCAACGCAATCAACTTTAGTCTGTCTTGCCAATCGGTTTTTTTCGCGTTGAATACAATTGTTTCCGCTTCTTTATCAAACAAATGAAGATGAGGTGGGAGCGAAAGCTCTTTATCAATAACGATCCGTTTGGGATTTCTTCCAAACCAGTGGCGGACAGTCAATTGTGGATTATCGATCAACGCCGTATTGGCTCCTACCAAAACCGCATCTTCTTCGCTACGCCACCGATGGTTGACCACCTGTGCAGCGCAGCCCGTGATCCATTGCTGTTTTTCACCTTTAGGAGCAAAATAACCATTTGCTGTTTCTGCCCATTTTAGTATAACATAAGGTCGTTGGTGCTGCACCCGAGTAAAGAAACGACGGTTTACAAATTTTGCTTCTTCTTCCAGCACACCTTCAAGTACGTCAATTCCCGCTTCACGCAATTTGGCAATACCACGACCGTTTACTTGTTCAAACGGATCGTTACAAGCAACAACCACTTGTTTTACTTGATGCTTGACGAGCAGATCGGCACAGGGGGGCGTTTTCCCATGATGGGAGCAAGGCTCTAAAGTAACGTAGACGGTCGATTCTCTCAATAGATCAGCAGCGTTTGGATAACGGTTAAAAACATCGGCAATAGCATTCGGTTCGGCATGGGCCTCTCCGTATTTTCGATGCCATCCCTCGCCAATGATGGTATCATGATGTACAACCAAAGCCCCAACGATCGGATTTGGACTGACACTACCCTGACCGAGCTCAGCGAGTTCCAGACAACGCCGCATATAGATTTCGTGATTAGGCATGCACAAACCTAATGAATTTTAGTAGCTGTCGATCAATAGGCCGATTTTTTTTACAGTTTTATGTTATGTTGAGTGGAGTTTTAAATGATGAATGTTGCCTGCCTGTCGATAGGCAGGAATGATGAGTGATGAATAAGTTTTTTTTGTGCGTTGCTAGGAAGTTTAAAGTGCGGATAGTTGAGTAGTAGAACAGGGAAATAGCAAGAAGACAAAGAAAACTCGCAACGCACAACTAAAAAAGTCTTGATATCTACCTGCCTGCCGGTAGGCAGGTGTCTTGATACCTGATACCTCACGGCAGGCTTTTTACTTTTGAATTTTTACTTTTGAATTTTTACTTTTGAATGCCATGCAACTCGAAACCGTCAAAAAACGATTCATAGAAAAATTAGCTGTTTTATACGAAGCTACCGAAGCGGAAAGCATCTTTCTGGTTGTGTTGGAGGATCTGTTAGGGTATAGCAGAAGAGACTTACTCCTTCACAAATCCATGAACTTGAACGACGAGCAACTGGACCAGCTAGAAGATGCCGCCAGCCGTATAAGTGCCGGTGAACCGGTTCAGTATATCATAGGGCACACACCTTTTATGGGATTATCCCTCCATGTGAATCAACATGTCTTGATTCCTCGTCCCGAGACCGAAGAACTTGTAGATCTTATCATTCAGGATTTAAAACTGTCCAATAGCTCGGAATCTAAACTAATAGACATAGGCACGGGTTCGGGCTGTATTCCAATTGCTATTAAAAAGTATGTTAATCAAGCACAGGTTTACGCCTTGGATGTATCGGTTGAAGCACTGGCCGTAGCAAAGCAGAATGCAGCGGACAACCAATGCCCTGTTCACTTTATGCTGGCCGATATCCTGGAATGGGATATTATCTTTGCAGAAGAGGTTAAATTCGACGTGATTGTCAGTAATCCGCCTTACATCACCAATAGCGAGCAGAAGGGAATGCATCCGAATGTATTACAATTTGAACCACATTTGGCTCTCTTTGTGGAAGATCAGGCACCGTTACTCTTTTATGAGACGATTGCCGCATTCGCCTTAGCGCATCTGGAAAAAGGGGGGAAGCTCTATTTTGAGATCAATCGAAATTTCGGGCAGGAAGTAAAAGATTTACTAACAAAAAAGGGATTCAAAAATATCCTACTTAAACAGGATATACATGGCGCAGATAGAATGGTGAGGGCCAGCTTATAAATGAGTGCGACTAGAAGAAAGAGAAGAAAAGGAAAGAAAAAGAGTAGCGAAAGACCCACTCGCTGGAAATGGATATTAGCCCTGTGCTGTGGGTTGGCATTAGCCTGCATTGCAGTCGTTAACCATTTTCTATTCCATAAATGCACGCATTACGGCATTAAAATACCCGCAGGATACCATACACACGGCATCGATATATCCCAATATCAAGGTAAAATTGATTGGGATGCTTTATCTATGCCTCAGGATAGCGATATTCATATCTCCTTCGTTTATATGCGCGCCTCGATGGGGATGCGTACTGATAAAAAATTTAAAACCAACTGGCAAGAAGCAAAGGCACACGGTATAAAACGAGGTGCCTATCTCTTTTTTCATCCGAATAAAGACGGTGTAAAACAAGCAGAACTTTTTATTAAACGAGTGGGAAGGTTGGAAGGCTGTTTGCCTCCCGTTGTTGATATCGAAAAAACTTATCGTACCGATAAAACAGTTTTGAAAAAGCGTTTACAAGACTGTCTGAATACCCTGCACAACCACTACGGTATCCGTCCCGTTATTTATACCTATATCACTTTTTACCGCGATTACCTGGGTGAAAAGTTTGATAAATACCCCTTATGGATTGCACATTACGAGCGTGAGGATAAACCTGATTATATCAATCGCCCGTGGGATATCTGGCAACATAGTGAACGCGGAAAAATCGCCGGCATCACTGAGTTCGTCGACTTCAATGTCTTAAACTGCAATAATAATATTATGCCTTGTGAGGTTTGTGGTTATTAGTTATTGGTTGTTAGTTATTGGTTATTAGTTATTAGTTATTGGTTATTGGTTGTTAGTTATTGGTTATTCGTTGGTTTGCGCTTTATCACTATTACTGAACCATCATTAGCCGTATAAAAACTACTCGATTAATTGACGATTTACAAGGTATAAATCATGGTAAATACGCTTAAAACGCGAAACTACCTATCGCGATAGTAAGCCGACATTATCACATTGGCTAATTGGCTAATTTCTGACTCAACGATTCACCAAAAATAAACTTTCCCAAATCCGGCTTCACCTTCTTTTCCCGTTTTAGCTCATGTTCATAAACCAACCTACCTAGGTTTTTCAGAAAAGGGTAGGTGACCTCTTCGTATTCATAAACACTGTCATTATAGATTTCGTTATTGTTGGATTGCACAACAGCTGTTAGCAGGAATTCGACACCGTTTTTAAAATCTATGATATAAGCGTTGTCGATATTGTAGCCGTAGGAATCACCATACTTATTGAAACTGCGGATACCACCATCCGGATGGACACCTTTTTCCCGACCGAAAAACAACAACTTACTATAGGTAGGCCAGAATTCAGTGCTGTCATATTTAGGAAAATCGGATTCCTGTGGAAAACGCGACATATAGTAGTAGATGAAGCGATAGTCTTCATCCCTCAGATGAAATCGTTCTTTCTTCGGGAAGGCTTCGGGAAAAAGCAGTTTTTTCATGATCAGCTGCTGATCGGCTAGCGCATATGCATTGAGCCCTTCAAAGCTGTAGGGCTTATGAATGAGACTGTCATTGGCATCCCTATAAGCTTTACCACGAATTAGATTTTGTAGATCTAAGGGGTAATCTTGCGGATCGTATTGGGCCGCTTGTTGATAGATAAGCTGATCATCTTTATAAAAAGTAATTGGGTTCGTATGTTTCGCCCATTCACCCTTATCGCCAATCGCTAGGCGATTGATAATGCGACTATGACTGGCCCCATATTTCTTCAAGCGGCGATTGATATCAGCCCGTCCCAAGAATTCGTAAAGACGATTGAAGGCATCGTTATCACTGGTCAGTAAGATTTTTTTGATATAATGCCCGATACTGGGCAGTCCATTGGCGGAGGAAGAGTCGATCTCAACCGTTGTTTGTCTTTCCCAAGCGCTATCGATTTTCAGCGGGGTATTTTTATCCAGTCCTTTAATTTTCAGCTCATTGATTTTCTCCAAGGCGAAGATAGATGCCGGGAGCTTAACCGTACTGGCGGGATAGAAATACCAGTTAGGATTTAATCGGTAGCTAAAAGAAGTAAAATGTGGTTTATTATGTTTATCGCGATCTATTTGGGTATAAAGAATTTGCACCTGCTTTCGTTGCGGATCATCGAGAACAGCTTTAAAAAGTTCGGGATGACTTTCAATTAAATTCTTTAAAAATAGGGTATCCATCGGTTGGGCATAGATTTTATAAGAAATAAACAATAGGCAGAAAGAGAGCAGTATTTTCATCCGTATTCAGGTTTGTGCAACTAAGGTAACAAAAAACTCATAAACTTGCATACAAAATCAAAGCCTGGCAAGTATTACTTTTGGATAATCATCCCGAATGGCTATTTTTGTCAACAGAAGGAAAATATCAGCTTATAGATCTAAGACAATATACACACCAATTAAATTTCAGCTTAAGAGTAGCAATTTTACTTGTTAAGCCGTTATAACAAGCATACAATAAAAATTCACCTTATAAACAACAAATGAAGACAAAAATCAACTCTCTTTACCTAAGCTTATTAGCCGGAACCTTACTTACACTGGGAGCTTGTAGTAAAAACGATGATCCTCAACCGTTGCCGACTGGCCCTGAAGAGATAGGTTATTACTTTTTGAACGAAGGTTCTAATTTAAACTCTTCGTTGGATTTCCTCGGGTTTTACAATGGTAGCTACACGGAAAATGCTTATTCTGGAACTATTGGAAAGGGTGGTAATGATATGATCATTTATGGATCGAAGTTATATATCACCGCAACTGACGCTAACAAAGTAATTGTATTAGATGCGGCATCGAAGGAAGAACTAGAAGTAATCAACATCGCTTTACCCCGTTATCTGCTAGGTTATCGCGGAAAAGTATATGTAACTGCTCATGGCGAAAATAAGGTTACCGTATTGGATACTACAAGCTTTTCTACTAACGATATTCCTGTTGGACGGTCCCCTGAACAATTAACGGCAACTGGTGGCAAAGTTTATGTAACCAACTCGGGCTGGAGAGACGCTGCAACGCAAGGTTATGACAATCGCATCTCTGTAATCAATCCAACAACATTGACAGTCGAGGACAACATTAACGTGGCCGAAAATGTTCAAAAGATTGCGGCGGACACTGTCAAAAATGTTCTGTACATCGGAGCTTCCGAAACATTTTACGGTGAAAAGAAACCTGCCAAACTTTATGTATATAATACAGCCAATAGGCAGCTTTCTCCAATGGAATTTGGAATAGAGGATATTGCAATTGTCCGCATATCGTCATCGATGACTCAAGCTTATATGATCAGTTCTAACTATAATGGTGCAACGAAGCCAACTTGTTTAGTTATGAATTTGTCCAATCAAACGGTTCAGGAACTTACAACAGGTACTTCAATACAAACACCTTATAGTATTGACTTTCTTCCGCAATTGGGTTTTATAGTCGTTGGAGATGCAAAGGATTATCAGAGTAAAGGCACTATGCACTTCTATCAATTATATAATGACGGTAGAGCTACGTTTTCGGCCAGTCAAGCTGTAGGGGTAAGTCCTAAAGCTGTAGCCTTTAACGTAAATTTGAAGAAATAAGTTATATCAATCAGTATAGCAGAAAGTCCCGATCGAATAATCGGGACTTTTAATTTTACACCCTTGCCCATCTCTCCTCAATTCCCTATCTTCGTCTCCCATGCAACTCAATGTAGGATTGATCGGTTTTGGCATGGCAGGACAAGTGCTTCATGCCCCTCTTATAAGCTCCGTAGTAGGTTTAAGATTAACAAAAGTCTATGCCCGTCGGGAAGAACAGCAACATATATTACGGACTAAATATCCGGACGTAAACATCGTAACCGATGTACAGGATATCTTTAATGATGAACAGATTGACTTAGTTGTTATTGCGACTTCCAACGATGTACATTTTAGTCTTTGCAAAGCTGCCTTATTGGGGGGCAAACATGTGGTAGTAGAAAAACCTTTTACCAATACATTGGAAGAAGCAAACGAACTGATTGCAATAGCAAAAAGTCAAGGTAAAGTATTATCCGTCTTCCACAGCGCTCGTTGGCATAGCGATTACCTGACCGTAAAAGACGTGATCGCTAGTGGCGAACTCGGGCGATTGGTAACGATGGAAATTCGCTATGACCGTTTCCGCAACTACCTCCGGCCGAATGCCTGGCGTGAGGATGACCTACCCGGTTCGGGGATTTGGTTCGACCTTGGAGCACACCTCATCGATCAGACCTTACAATTATTCGGCAAACCGCAAGCACTCTTTGCGTCACTACGTAAAATGCGGGAAGGAGTAGGGGCGGTGGATGATTTCGAAG
Source organism: Olivibacter sp. SA151 (assembly GCF_054130995.1). NCBI lineage: Bacteria > Pseudomonadati > Bacteroidota > Sphingobacteriia > Sphingobacteriales > Sphingobacteriaceae > Olivibacter > Olivibacter sp. SA151. The sequence continues at coordinate 3,408,149 of NZ_CP096391.1, forward strand.
TCTTATTATATTATCCACAATTAAAAGTTTCCCTCAAAGGAAGTATGTTGGTGAAAGAACCGACGCCACGTTTTGCTTTATATGGTACGGAAGGTGCCTTTGTAAAACCGGGTGTCGATCCACAGGAAGCGGCACTTCGGGAAGGAAAAACACCGGCCGATCTACCGAATTGGGGCGAAGAACCGGAAGAAACATGGGGCATCCTCAATACAACGGCTGAAGAACCGGAAAATCGGAGAAAGATTCGCAGCCAAAAGGGAAATTATCCGGGTTATTACGAAAATGTGCGTGATGCCATCCTCGGAAAAACAGAATTAGCCGTAACGGCTGAACAGGCTCGGGATGTGATTTATCTATTACAATTGGCGGAACGAAGCTGGGACGAGAAACGTGTGTTATCTGTTGACTAAAATTATTTTCCATGGAATATGATGTCCTAATCATAGGTGGAGGTGCCTGCGGTCTCATGTGTGCGGTGCAGGCTGGTTACTTAGGCAAAAGGGTAGCAGTGCTGGAACGAAACGACAAGTTAGGCGCCAAAATATTGATTTCAGGAGGGGGCCGTTGTAATTACACCAATTTATACACAGCTCCCACTAATTTCATCTCTGAAAATGAACACTTTTGTGTTGCCGCACTCCATCAATGGAGCGTCGATGATACCATCCATTTTTTTGAGCAACAGGGTATTGCAGGGCAGGAGAAGACCTTAGGACAGTTGTTTCCGAATTCCAACAAGGCTAAGGATGTGGTGGCTGTATTTGAACGCTTACTTAAGGAACTGGGGCAACGGGTGATTTTAGAGGCTGAGGTTAAATCTATCGAAAAGAATCCGGCAACCGGATCTTTTCAGGTCATGTTCCATCATAAAGGCCGTTTGGAAAGCTTGGAGGCTCCCAAGGTGGTTATGGCCAGCGGTGGACTCCCTATTGCTAAATTGGGGGCTAGTGATTTTTCGCTTCGTATAGCAAAGCAATTCGGCTTGGCCGTGACCGCCACAGCACCGGCACTGGTTCCGCTGACAATCACCGGAAAGGATACCGAATGGTTCAGTGCTTTGGCGGGCAATTCGATTTTCAGTAAAGTCTGGAACAATCGAGCAAGCTTTGAAGAAAATATTTTATTCACGCATTGGGGCCTTAGCGGCCCTGCCATTTTACAGATTTCCTCCTATTGGAATCCGGGCGAGCTGATTTGGATCGACTTACTGCCGAAACAACGCATTGCCCAACTAATTCAGCTAGAACGCGAAAAAGGGGGGAAGCGACTCCTTGCACAGCTATTGCAAGATCACTTTACTAAGAAGTTTACTGAAGCATTAGGCAAATTTCTACCTATCGATAAGAAAATCGCATCCGTCGGCAAACAAGACGTGAAACTAATGGAACAGGTGATTCACCGCTTTGAAGTGAAACCGGCAGGTAGCAAAGGCTACGACAAAGCTGAAGTAATGCGTGGAGGTGTCAGCACGGAAGAACTATCTTCGAAAAGTCTGGAAGCAAAAAAATGCAAAGGACTCTTTTTCGGTGGCGAATGTGTTGACGTTACCGGCTGGCTAGGCGGCTATAACTTCCAATGGGCCTGGGCAAGCGGCTATGTAATTGCGCAGCATTTGTAATCGTTATTTGTTGCTCGTTATTAGTTATTAGTGATAACTAACAACCAATAACCAACAACTAAAAACCAATAACTAACAACTAATAACTAAAAACGAATAACTAACAACTAAAAACGAATAACTAACAACTAACCTAAGGTACCTCAACCACAAATCCCTTATCGGCGGCCAATAAGTCCTTATTGGCGATCAAAGACTCCAGATTAATGTCACCGATAATGTATTTGAATTCGCGGGCATAGTGTCTTTCTGATACCTTTAGAAAGTTTAGCTTTTCCAAAATAGATTCATCATTATACCGTAGGTATACGGTGATCTTATGGTTATTACTATGATTCAACTGGGTTGCTTCCAGGTGCTTTTTATATTCATAGCGGTAGTCATACCGTAAAGCAGCGATATCTGACAGCACAGCTGAACCGGTTGGATGCCCTCCGGCACCTTTTCCATAGAAAAACTGTTGATCGGCAAACGCAGCCTGTACCACTACACCATTATATTCGTTCTCTACAGAATAAAGAATGCTTTTCTCATTCACAAACTTAGGGATTACGTAGAGTATTACTTTTTCATTTCCAATTTCCTTAGCCGTCGGCACTAATTTAATTTTGTAGTTTTTCTCCCGTGCAAAACGAATGTCGTAATCGGATAATTGATCGATACCAATGTTAAGAATTTCTTCCGGTTTCACATATAATCCGTACGCATGAGAAGCAACAATAGCAAGTTTAAATTTTGCATCAAAACCACCCACGTCCAAGATGGGATCCGTTTCAGCAAAACCTAGATGCTGTGCTTGTTTTAACGCGGTGTCATAGTCCATATGCTCGTTAAAGATCTTGGACAATATGTAATTGGACGACCCATTAAAAATACCGGAAACGGAATGGAGTAGCTCATTGTCGTAGTACTCCTCTAAGTTACGGATAATAGGAATACTACCACATACCGCCCCTTCATATAAAAGACTCGTTCCATACGCCTGCTGAATATCTACCAGCTCTTCCAAATGTGTGGCGATCATTTTTTTATTAGCTGAAACGACGTTTTTGCCGTTCTTTAGGGCTTTCGATACGATATGGAAAGCGGCATCGGCGTCGTCTATGAGCTCTACAATGGTATTGATCTCCACGTCATCCAATAGCTCATCTGCTTGGGTAGTAAATAATTCCAGGGGTAGTGTTCTTTTTTTGTCGGGGTTTTTAATAGAAAAACGTTTGATTTCCAGGTTTAGCTTTTTGGTTTTAATGATATCGTATAAGCCTTGGCCTACCACGCCAAAGCCAAACAATCCTAGTGTAAGCTTTTTACTCATTGTTCTGTTAGATCTTCTTCTCTATATATTATTAAATAAGTGGTTGCAAGGTTCTATCCAAACGATTGGGATAACTTTGTTTCAAAAAAGCAGCGATTTCTTTACTGATCTGCTTGGTTTCGATCAGAAATCCGTCATGTCCATAAAAGGAGTTGATGGCCGCAAATTTGGCGTTTCTAATATGTTTGGCCAAATACTTTTGTTCATCCAAAGGAAATAATATATCGCTTGTAATACCAATAACCAACGTTTTTGCACGGATATGCTGCAAAGCCTTCTCTGCGCCATCACGACCCCTTCCCACGTTGTGGGCATCCATGGCCTTACTCAGAAACCAATAACTGTAGGCATTGAAGCGCTTCACTAATTTCTCTCCCTGATAATTTTGGTAGGAAGAGGCACGGAAATCATCTATTTTCTCATCCGAGCTTTCCAGTTGCGTGGCGCCGTATGTTTCGTAAGTCCTGTAAGAAAGTAAGGCGATACTCCTAGCTACTTTCAAACCTTTCGCTCCGCCATTAGGTTTATTCGCATAAAAGGTCCGGTCGGCACTGATCGCCAACCGCTGGCTTTCATTGAAGGCAACGCCCCAAGGCGAATGTTGGGCATTCGTAGCCAATAAGACAAGATTCTCAATCCGATCAGGATGGATAATAGCCCATTCCATGGCTTGTTGCCCGCCCAACGAACCACCAATTAGTACTTTAATCTTATCAATGCCCAGGTGCTGCGCTAAAAGCTCATGCGCCGCCACCAGATCCCGAATGGAGAACTGCGGAAAAGATAAATAATAAGGTTGATCGGTACTTGGGTTGGTTGTCAACGGATTGGTTGTCCCATAATGAGATCCGATAATATTAGCACAAATAATAAAATGTTCCTGTGGATTGAACAGATCTCTTTCCCCAAACAAACCGGGCCACCAGTCGAACACATCCGAATTTGCAGTCAGCGCGTGACAAACCCATACCACATTATCTTTACGTGTATTTAATCGACCATAGGTATGGTAGGCTATCTGTAAACCCCTCAATCGCTTCCCGTTTTCAAGCCGGAAGGTTTTATTATAATTGAATTTATGGATACTCATATATAATAGGCGCCAAATGCGCTGTTAAATTTTTCTATTTAATCTTCTCGAAAGCTTGCTGTAAATCAGCTATTATATCATCTATATGTTCAATACCAACGGCCAAGCGCAAGGCTGTTGGCGTAACACCGGCAGCCAGTTGTTCCTCATCCGAAAGTTGTTGATGGGTTGTAGCCGAAGGCTGAATAATCAGCGTCTTTGTATCACCCACATTGGCTAAATGGCTGATTAACTGCAAACTATCCACAAAAGCTGTTGCACTTTCCTTTTCGCCTTTCAGTTCAAAAGACAATACTGCTCCAAAACCATGCTGTAGATACTTCTTAGCACGAGCATGCGCCGGATGTGATTCCAAACCCGGATAATTAACCGATTGGACCAAGGGATGCTGCTCCAACCATTTAGCTACACTTAGTGCGTTGTCAACATGTCGTTGTACACGCAACGAAAGCGTTTCCAATCCCTGAAGCAATAAGAATGAATTAAAAGGGGAGAGGGCCGGACCGAAATCCCGCAGTCCTTCTACACGGGCGCGGATTGCAAACTGTATATTACCAAAAGGCCCATTTACACCGAACACATCCTTAAATACCAGGCCATGGTATCCCTCGGAAGGTTCGCTGAACTGCTTAAATTTACCATTGCCCCAATCATAATTGCCACCATCAACGATTACACCACCAATGCTAGTTCCATGACCACCGATCCATTTTGTTGCCGATTCGACCACCACGTGTGCCCCATGTTCCAGGGGTTTAAATAGGTAACCTCCGGCACCGAAGGTGTTATCAACAATCAGCGGAAGCTCAAATTTTCGCGCCACTGCGGCAACCGCCTCAAAATCGGGGATGTTGAAACTTGGATTACCGATTGTTTCAATATAAATAGCCTTTGTTTTATCATCAATAAGCGATTCAATAGCGGCTGCCTCATCATTTTTTGCAAAACGCGCCTCAATACCCAAACGTTTGAGAGACACCTTAAATTGGTTATAGGTGCCGCCGTATAAATTGGAACCGGTCACGAAGTTCTCACCACTTTCCAAAATATTTGTTAAGGCCAAAAATTGTGCTGCCTGTCCGGAGGCCACCGCAACCGCTGCTACCCCTCCCTCAAGCGCCGCAATACGCTTTTCAAAAACATCCGTTGTCGGATTCATGATTCGCGTATATATATTCCCGAACTCTTTTAAAGCGAATAAATTCGCACCGTGCTCAGAATTGTTAAAGACATAGGAAGTCGTTTGATAAATAGGAACCGCCCGTGCATTAGTAGCAGGGTCTACTTCTTGTCCCGCATGGACTTGTAAAGTATCAAATTTTAGATTTTTAGTTGACATTGGATTCTTCTTTAAAATGTTTAATCGTTTGTTTATTAGTGTAGACGTATGCGCATACAATACATCAAAACGATGTATGTTTAGCATCGGTTAAAAAGAGTGTTCTTTTTAACAACAGCACATACACATGCAAGAGCAATGTATATAAGAAAAAGACTGCTTTTTGCCAGTGAAGGTATGATCGAATGATTGCCGGTAAAGTACTGCACCGGACTTGAATGTGCTGATAGTTGAATGCGATTTCATTGTCTTATTCATTTATATGCTCCCATTTATCTGGGACAGGATTTGGCACCTTTTCCGAACGCTTCGGATGGTTGCCAGTGGGTCTTAGAGCCGGTCTCTCGCCACTTCTTTATAAATCAAGACTCTTTTAAAGAGGAATTGATCAATACATTGTTGAATGTATGGCGCAAATATACATTTTATTTTAAAATTCAAAAGTAAAAAGTAAAAATTCAAAAGCCTGACTGCCGTAGGGATGGTAAAAATTCAAAAGCCTGCCTGTCGGTAGGTGCTACCGCCACTACTCGTTCATCATTCAAAATTCCTGCCTACAGGAAGGCAGGCATCACTCACATTAAATTGCTTGCTGAAATCCCTTATCCTTATGAATCAACTTAGCCGTAGAGGCCGGTAGATCGATGGGACGGGTATAGGTTACAAATTCTTCCTCTTTTAATGCGTTAAAAAAACCTAGCTTCTCTACCATTCGAGTAGCCGGCTGATTATCCTCATTAATGCATATTTTTATAAAGGAAGCGCCCAAACAATATTTCGCCATCTCGATCATTTGATTGAAAGCAGCTGGCATAATTCCTTTTCCCCAATATTCCGGTAATAGAGAACCTCCGAAAAAAATGTCTTTTTTCTTTTTATTCCAGTTATACAACACACAACAGCCGATTACCTTTTCCGGTTCATTTTTCAACCGAATCGTATAAATGTACTTACATAACCAAAGCATTCTTTTAGTAAACTCTTCGACCGTCTCATCACCAACTTCATCATTGATATTGATTTTCCAGAACAGGTCCGGTCTCGTATAGACATTGTCGAAGATTTCCGCGTCTTCAATGGTTAGTTTACGCAAAACAATGGGCTCTACCTTTAATGTATCCATAACTCAAGAAATTAGAACAAAAAACGGAGGTTGTTATTTGTTGATTTAAAGCTACCTCAATCTTTCCAATAAAACAAACAAGTGAGTTTTAAAATTGTTTGAGGCGAGTTTTAAGTCGTAAGTTATACGTAATACGTGCCTACCGCTTACCGCGGAAACCCTACAGCCCGTAAATCTTACTTTAACGAGACGGTTACATGTTTGCATATCCAGCCAAGTTTATCTAAGTTTGTCGGTAAGATATTTGTGTATGGAAGCAGATAATAGGTTACAGCTGGTCATCGATGATCCCCATTTAGATGCAGAATTAAAAGAAATAGCATTAAAAGTTCTTAACAATGAGCGCATAAGCTTCGAAGAAGGGGTAGTACTTTACGAGAAAGGCGAATTAGGCTATTTAGGCGTATTAGCAAACTATATTCGGGAGAAAAAAAATGGCAACTACACCTATTTCAACCGGAATTTCCATATAGAACCGACCAACTTATGCGTGTATGACTGTAAGTTCTGTTCCTATTCGCGTTTAATTAAAGAGCGGTCAGAAGGATGGGAAGCAAGCATGGAAGATATGCTGTCAACCATCAAAAAATATGATAATGAACCGGTTACAGAAGTCCATATAGTAGGAGGGGTGCTCCCGCAATACAATATGCAGTTTTATATGGATTTGTTTTCTGCTATAAAAAAACATCGTCCACAACTTCACGTCAAGGCATTGACACCGGTTGAATATCATTATATTTTTAAGAAGGCAAAAGTAGATTACGCGACGGGTATGCGCATGATGAAGGAAGCGGGATTGGAGTCCATGCCGGGCGGCGGAGCGGAAATTTTCCATCCGGAGATACGAGACCAGATCGCTAAGGATAAATGTAATGCAGAACAATGGTTGGCCATTCATGAGGAGTGGCACAAATTGGGCATGTATTCAAACGCAACGATGCTTTATGGCCATATAGAAGCATTTCATCACCGCGTTGATCATATGGAGCAACTGCGTCAGTTGCAAGACAAAACAGGCGGATTTCAAACATTTATCCCCCTCAAGTTTAGAAACAAAGACAATCAAATGTCGCACATTCCTGAATCTTCGGTCATCGAAGATTTGAGAAATTATGCGATAGCACGCATTTACCTCGACAACTTTCAGCATATAAAGGCATACTGGGCTATGATCAGTAGAGATACAGCGCAGCTGTCTTTGAGCTTTGGTGTGGACGACATAGATGGCACCTTAGATGATACTACCAAAATCTATTCAATGGCAGGAGCTGAAGAGCAAAATCCAGCCATGAGTACGCAGCAACTGGTTGAGCTGATCAAGCAGGTAGGACGGCATCCGATTGAACGTGACACCTTATATAATGTGGTTACGGATTATCAGGATTATCAGTTCGAAGAAAGCAATCCTAAAAAAAGCTATTACAGCTTGCCGGTGTTGAATTAGGGAAGAGGAAACTAGTGAATAGGGAGTAAGGCAATGGGGTGCTAGACTTGTTCACTGTTAACCGGTTCCCAAGATCACTGGACTTAGGGAGTAAGGGAATGGGACGCTAGACTTGCTCACTACTCCATAATCAGGCTTGGATGATGTCTTGATACTTTTATCCTGAACTACTAAAGAACAAATTACTTGAATGAAAAAATTATTCTATATAATCAGACACGGAGAAACCGATTTAAACAAACAAGGAATAGTACAGGGCAGGGGTGTCAACACACCGTTAAATGACCTGGGAAATCAACAGGCGCAGGCTTTCTATGAAGCTTACCAAGCAATAAAATTTGATAAAATATATACCTCTACCCTAATCCGAACCCATCAAACAGTCGCTAATTTTATTAATCAAGGTATTCCTTGGGAACAGCTCGAAGGACTGGATGAAATTAGTTGGGGAATTTACGAAGGTAAAGAGCAATCCACTAACATTATCACAGGTTTCAACTCGATTACGCAGCAATGGAGCGAAGGGAAATTAGATATCGCCATAGAAGGAGGCGAAAGTCCTAATCAAGTACAGGAAAGGCAAAAAAAGGCTATGGATTATATCACCTCCCAACCCGATGAACGCAATGTGCTTATCTGTATGCACGGTCGCGCGATGCGTATTCTACTTTGCTTACTGATAAACAAACCTTTATCTCAAATGGACGACTTTCCTCATATGAATACGGCTCTATATTTAGTTTCCTATAATGAGGGTACCTTTACGATTGAAGATCATTACAACATAAACCATTTAGCACAGCTTCAGGACGTCGAATAGCATTTTATATTAACACATGAACAAAATTAAAGTATCAGCCGTATCCTATACAAATACGACTCCATTTATCTATGGTATAAAAAACACCCCACTGATTGATGAAATAGAATTAAGCTTGGATATACCAAGTACCTGCGCACAAAAGCTAATTGATTGTCAGGTGGACGTAGGCTTGGTACCGGTAGCCGCTCTATTGCAGATACCGAAATATGAAATTATTTCAGACTATTGTATCGGCGCTATCGGCGCAGTTAATTCAGTATTTATTTTTAGCAACAAACCGGTTCACGAAATAAAAACGCTACGACCTGATAAGCAGTCACGCACTTCTAACAACCTTGCTCGCGTACTGTTAAAAAATTACTGGAAACAACCGGTTGAACTTACGGAAGACCAAAATGCCGATGCATTCGTCGAAATAGGTGATCGGACGTTTGGAAAAAAGGAAAGCTTTCCTTTTGTTTATGATATGGGAGCTGAGTGGATGAACTTTACGGGTTTACCTTTTGCTTTCGCCGTATGGGCCGCTAACAAATCTTTACCGAGCAGTTTTATTGAACTTTTCAATAAATCAATGAAATTTGGATTGGATAATCGAGATAAGGTTATCGACAACTTGCCTAAAAGGGACGATTTTGATATCGCTCATTACCTTAATCACTCTATCGACTTTACGCTTACTGATAAAAAAAGAGAAGCGATTCAATTGTTTCATCAGTACATTCAAGCACTTTAAGGGAACAGTGAACCGGTTAATAGGGAACAAGGGAACAGTGAGTAGGGAACAGTGAACCGGTGAGTTGGAGCGAGGGAACTAGTTAACGGCTAGGTAACAGATAAGAAAAAAGTTCTCCCTATTAACTATTTCCCTATTAACTATTTCCCTAATAACTACTCCCTAATAACTACTCCCTAATAACTACTTGCGTTATCCAATATTTTTATTTCCTCCGAACTCAGTGCGATGTCTGCCGACGTAATTAAATCATGCAGCTGTTTCTCATTGGTTGCGCTGGCAATAGGCGCGGTAATAAAAGGTTTATGGAGCAACCAGGCAATGGCTATTTGCGCCTTCGTTGCACTTTTATTGGCGGCGATTTCTTCCAAGGCAACCAGAATTCTTTCACCGCGTTCATTCAAGTATTGTTTTACCGTTTCACCTCGCTGGCTTTTGCCTAAATCAGCCTCCGTTCGATACTTGCCGGTAAGAAAGCCACTGGCCAATGCATAATAATTTAGCACGGCCAGATTTTGATCTTGTACCAACGAAAGATACTCCGTCTCAAACGTCTGCCGGTCGTATAGATTATAAAGGGGTTGGATGCTGACATAAGGCTGCAAATTGTTTTTTCTTGCAAATTCGTTCGAAGCAGCAATACGTGCAGCCTTGAAATTAGAGGCGCCGATATAGCGTACTTTACCCTCCTCAATAAGGGTATTTAGCGCCTCCATAGTTTCTTCAACCGGCGTCGCCTCATCGTCATAATGGGTTTGATAGAGATCAATATAATCCGTTTTTAGTCTTTTCAACGAAGCCTCTACCGCTTCTTTTACATAAGCGGCTTTTAGCCCCTTTTTGTCTTTATCCATCTCAGCACCTAACTTGGTAGCAATCACTACATCATCGCGTTTTCCCCGTTTCGATAACCAATTCCCAATAATCGTCTCTGATTCGCCACCTTTATTTCCCGGAACCCATTTGGAATATACGTCGGCAGTGTCTATAAAATTATAGCCGCCATCTATCAATGCATCCAATAACTGAAAAGATGCTGTTTCATCTAAAGTCCATCCAAAAACATTACCTCCAAAAGCAATAGGGGAAACCTCTAACGCTGTTAAACCTAACTTCCTTTTATGTGCCATTTACGTAAATTTATTTGTTACTAACAATAAACGGTAACTGACGGGATAAGTTTTAAATCTTGTCTACACCACGCCAAATATGACATCCCATTTACTCAATCTAACAGATTCTCTATTTTTTGCTTTCGTGTTCGCTTGGGGATCTTCATATAACTACCTTCTTCACTGCTTTCGTCTCCTAACAACATGCCCCAAGGCTTAAGCTCCGGTATTCTATCAAAAACCACTTTCATAATGGCAATGATGGGTATTGATAAAAACATCCCGGTAATTCCCCAAAGCATTTCGCCCAGCACGAGACCAATTAGGGCAATCAAGGTATTAATTTGCACTTTCGAGCCAACGATTTTCGGCATAATGTAATTTCCATCTACTGCATGAATAACGACCAATGCGATCACAACAAAAAGGACATTCGTCGCTGTCGAGGTAGCAAAAGTGATTAGAACCGTGATCACTAAGGCGGTAAAAATCCCCACATAGGGAATAATATTGAAAATGCCTGTAATCAACCCTAGGAGGAAGCTGTACTTTACGCCAATAAAGTAAAATGCCAAGCACGCCAGAATAGTGACTATCAGCATTTGTAAAAAAAGTCCCACGACATAACGTTTTATAATATACTGGATCTGGTAGACAATTTCATACACAACAGGGCTATGATTTTCTTTAAATGAATTCACTAAAAACCTAACAATCAACCTTCTATGAAAAAGAATAAAAAATGTATAAAGAAAAGAGAATAGCAACAGTAAAAACAGTGACGATAAGGACATCAATGTTTTGCTCAGCAAGGTAGTCCCGGTACTAAGTGATTTTGAAGCAGCTTGATTGATATAGTCAATCTGTGCTTTGTTGTTTACATGAAAGGTATCGGAAATCCAAAACTGCAGGTCAGCTGCTGATTTCAAGAGCTGTTGCTTAAAAGCCGGCCAATCATTTGCCAAAGACGAAAGCTGAGTACCTAACAAGGTGAACACCGCACCAATGAGTATGACCAGCGCGATGGATGATAACAAAGAAGATACGGAACGAGGCATTTGAAAATTGCGTTCCAGAAGATTAGCCAGCGGCAACAGCAAAACCGAGCATAAAAATCCAAAGATCAATGGAGCCAAAATGGTATGTCCTAAAATCGCCAGGTAGCCCAATAATAGGATACTCAATAAGACGCAGGCCAGTTTAACATAAAAAGGGAGTACAACTGTTTTCATATAATGTACATAGGAGTAAATAAAAATAAAGTTAACGTATTTTTAAATCCGTGATACAATTTCTTTGCCTAAAATGATAAATAGATTATCTTTATCAAAAAAATTAAAATCTAACCACAACTTATGCCAATAAAATATATAGTCGTTAAGCTTTTAGCGTGCTTTCTTTTTCTTTCCACATCTGCGCAGGAAAAGCAAACAACCAATCAGCAAAAAATGGAATGGTTTAAGGATGCCAAATTGGGTATATTTATCCATTGGGGAATCTATTCGGTAAATGGTATTTCCGAATCATGGTCTTTTTTCAATAATTATTTAAATCATGAAGCCTATATGCGGCAATTGCAGGGCTTTACGGCATCAAACTACAAGCCGGAAGAGTGGGTAGATCTCATTTCTCTCAGCGGTGCTAAGTATGCCGTTATCACTTCTAAACATCACGATGGTGTAGCATTATGGGACAGTAAGGTTGATAAGGCTATTACGATTGAGAAGCATGGTGCGGCTAAACGTGACGTGCTCAGTCCTTTTTTAAAGGCGCTGAAAAGAAAAGGGATCAAATCAGGAATTTATTTTTCTTTGCCCGACTGGAGCCAAGACGATTATGATGTCTTCACTCGCCTCAGAAAGCGATACAACTTAAAAGACGACCCAAACCGATGGCAACGATATCAAAACTACATGATGGGCCAACTGGAAGAGCTTTCCGATCGCTTCGACCCGGATTTATTATGGTTTGATGGCGATTGGGAGCATAGTGCCGGCGAATGGCAAGCTGAAAGCATATTAGCAAATCTTCGAAGACACAATCCAAATATTATAGTCAATGCACGATTAACAGGCCATGGCGATTATGACACCCCCGAACAAGGCGTACCCGTGCTTAAACCATCCAATCCGTATTGGGAATTATGCTATACCATGAACGATTCTTGGGGTTATCAGCCGTACGACCGGCATTATAAATCATCGAATATGATTATCCGAACCTTGATTGATTGCATTAGTATGGGAGGGAACCTACTCTTGGATATCGGCCCACAGGCGGATGGCCGTATCCCGACTGAACAAATTGCCATTTTGAAAGATCTTGGTCGGTGGACACAAAAAAACGAGGAAGCCATTTACGGAACCCGAGAAGGGTTGCCGCACGGTCATTTCATAGGAAAATCCGCTTTATCGAAAGACAATAAAACAATTTACTTATTTCTCGAGAAAAAGGACAATAAAACAATATATATCAATGGCTTAACGTCTAAAGTAAACACCGTGTGCGTTTTAGGCCACCAAGGAAATATTTCTTTCCAAGAGCAGGGGCAACAACTAGCTATTGACATCCCGGCCGCTGCGGAAGACAAGGATGCTACTGTTGTAGCCGTTCAACTTGCTGAAACATTGAAGCTTAGTACGCCGCAACTGAACAAAATCGCTCACGAGAATTTACAACGCCCTGAAACAAGTTTAGGCCAGCAGATTCACACAATTATCAACAACATCAATGCAGGCAATAATCTTTTTGATAACAGCCAGTTAGCAGCAGATGGATACAATTATCGTTTACCTGAAAACCCTTCTTTGCAAGCTTGGATAACGAAGCATGCCGAAGCGCTGTATCATGCGAAGAGCGGCCTTCCGGAAGGGCACTATACCGGACTTAGTGCTTTATCGGAAGATAAACAAACCTTATTTTTGTTTATTGAAGGCAAACCAACCGGCCCTATAGCTATTAAAGGACTTAGAAACACAATACAACGTGCGCGAATTGTGGGCGAGGGCACTTTATTAACACCACTGATTTACAACAAATTATATTGGAGCAAAGTACCAGGGATAACCTATATACCCGTACCGGAAGATCGTCTAGATCCGCAAATGACAGTTATTGCGCTGTTGTTGGACGGACCATTAGATCTTTACCGAGAAAATGTTGGTGCTATTGAAAATAACTTGTAATATCATATAATATGAAAAAATTTTTAGTGGGGTTACTGAGTTTATACTTCGGAACCCAGGCTATCGGCCAGGAACATAACACATCGGCCAATTATATTAAGCCGAAAGATCCATTGGTCGTGAAAAACCTGTCTGAATGGCAAGAATTGAAATTTGGCCTTTTTATGCATTGGGGCACTTATAGTCAATGGGGAATTGTTGAAAGTTGGAGCCTTTGTCCCGAAGACGAAGGGTGGACGCAACGTCGGGGCCCACATGCAGCCAATTATTATGAATATGTTAAGGCCTACGAAGATTTACAGAAACAGTTTAATCCGATTGACTTCAATCCCGGAAAATGGGCTCTGGCGGCGAAGGAAGCTGGCATGAAGTACATGGTATTCACCACCAAGCATCATGATGGTTTTGCCATGTTTGACACAAAGCAAAGTGATTATAAGATTACCGATAGCAAATCACCTTTTTCAGGTAACCCTCGTGCCAATGTAGCCAAAGAGATTTTTAACGCTTTTCGACAAGATCAGTTCAAAATAGGAGCCTACTTTTCCAAACCTGATTGGCATACACCGTATTATTGGTGGCCTTATTTCCCGCCAAAAGATAGAAATGTCAACTATGACCCAAAAAAGTATCCGGATCGCTGGCAGCAATTCAAAGACTTTACTTACAACCAGATTAGCGAGTTAATGACTGACTATGGTAAAATTGACATCCTATGGTTAGACGGGGGGTGGGTGCGACCATTAGCGACTGTAGATACTACCGTCGAATGGCAACGAGGCATTAAAACAGAACAGGACATAGACATGCCAAGAATCGCTAACATGGCGCGCAAAAAACAACCGGGCATTATTATCGTAGATAGAACTGTCCCAGGTGAATATGAAAATTATGTCACACCGGAACAGTCGATCCCCAACAAGCCGCTCGATATTCCCTGGGAATCATGCATGACCATGGGCAACTCATTCAGCTATGTTCCGAACGATCAATATAAGCCGGCGAGAGAAATCGTGCACAATCTAATAAAAATAGTATCCAGAGGGGGGAACTACCTACTCAACATAGCTCCCGGGCCCAAAGGAGACTGGGATCCTATAGCCTATCAGCGTTTAAAGGAGATCGGAAAATGGATAAATAAATACGGAGAAGGCATTTATGCTTCGCATAGTATTGCTCCTTATTCAATCGGCAATATTTTTTTTACACAAAATAGGGAGGAAAATACCGTTTATGCTTTTGTTTTACACAAAGAGGGAGGGGAGAACTTACCCGCTAAATTGGAATTGCCATTAAAAGAGGACGCCAAACTACATGATATAAGCCTGGTAGGTTCAAAAGTCAAGCTTCGCTGGAAGATTGTTGATAAGCATATTCAAATTGAGATTCCACAAACAGCGAGAAATTTGCAGTCGGACGACTATGCGAGCATGATTAAGATCGGATATGTTTATTTGTGATAAGAGACATAGGATAAGAGACATAGAACATGGGACATAAGATGAGAGACACAAGAGCTAAGATTTCCTATGTCTGATACTTGATACTTACATCTTGACACCTACATCCTGGTACTTGACACCTACGTCTTGATCAACTAAATTAGTAAATAACACGCATTTTAGTTAAGTTTGTAGACAAATAATTCAAGTATGAACACAAGCGAAACCGGCAGAGTCAACACACGGAATGCCATGCTCATTTTAATCATCGTTAGCACTGCGCTTTTGCGGATTCTTAATGTAGGTAAATTTGGAGACTGGGCCAATTTCACACCCATTGGAGCTACCGCCTTGTTTGCAGGAACTTATTTTCGCAATAGGTGGGCTGCTTATTTTACACCCCTGTTAACACTTTTTATTTCCGATATCATCGTTAATTATGGTTATTACGGAAAAATCACTTTATTTTATGAGGGCATTGTGTACGTGTATATTGCTTTCGCACTTATGGTATTTATTGGTAGCCTAATAAAAAAAGTGACGACCTTGCGTGTTTTCGGAGCGGCCATAGCTTCGGTGTTAATCCATTGGATTGTCACTAATTTTGGTGTCTGGATAAGTGGTCAAATATATCCCTTAAACGCCCAGGGCTTTATCGATTGTTACATTAAAGCCATTCCATTTGAAAAGAATCTATTGCTGGGCAATTTAGCTTATGGAATTATTCTCTACGGAGGATTTGAATGGGCGAAAAAACATTTCCCTCTTCTTGCCGTACCTCATGAACTAAGCATAAGCAAGCCAAACTACAAATAATCAGGCATGAAGGTTGTCGTATTCACGGGAGCAGGTATATCGGCGGAAAGTGGATTGAAGACCTTTCGCGGTGAGGATGGTTTATGGGAAGGATATAAAGTAGAAGACGTCGCTACTCCCGAAGCTTGGCGAAAAGACCCCGAATTAGTACAACATTTTTATAATATCAGGAGAAAAGCCGTGCTGGATGCAAAACCCAATGCGGCTCATCAAGCCCTTGTCAAATTAGAAAGCAAATTTCAGGTCACCATAATTACCCAGAACATTGATGACTTGCATGAGCGGGCAGGATCAAAACATGTTATCCATCTCCATGGAATAATCACAAAAGCACAATCTTCTCTTGATCCATCATTGATTTATGACATACAGGGAACAGAGATAAAAATGGGGGATCGTTGCGCCAGGGGTTCCCAACTAAGACCTCATGTCGTTTGGTTTGGCGAACCCGTTCCAATGATGCAAACGGCTATTGATGAATGCCGAAAGGCTGATATCCTCCTGATTGTAGGTACATCGCTACAAGTATACCCGGCGGCAGGTCTGATAAATTTCCCTCCTCATTATGCACAAAAGATTTTAATCGATCCCGAGGCTCAACAACTTAATCGAGTGGATTCAGAAATTCAAAGTGTTGCAGCGAAAGCTAGTATCGGCGTCCCGAAGGTGGTCGATCAATTGCTCAGTGTGGTTAAATAGTTGAGTTAAATAGTTGAGTAGTAGAATAGTTGAGTAGACCATAAGCTTACGGCTTTGAGCATATAGCTTAAGCTTACGGCTTAAAGCATATGGCTTAAAGCCTATAAATAGACTTAGTCCCCAAGGTGGTTGATAAATTGCTAGGTGTGGTTAAATAGTTGAGTAGTAGAATAGTTGAGTGGCCATAGCTTACAGCTTAGAGCATATGGCTTAAAGCTTATAATTGATCACCAAATAATATTTTATTTACAACTATATTTACCTGAAAATAATATATTTAACATCTTTTATATAAAGAGTTGATACCGTAAAGATCGAAGATGTTAGCCCTTGATCGCAAAGAAAGCAAAATATAATTCGGTTTCAATCAAAAACAAATCATAACAAGCTGCTTATTAATGAATTTGACATAGTAAAGAAAAGAAGAAATTGAGGAAGGATAGGAGCAGAAAGGATGATCTGAGGCTATCAAGAAGAAAATCCTACAGAGAGTCACAAAATATAGCTTATCGTTTATAGCTAATATTCATGACGTTCATAAGCCTTTTTAAAATCTGCACGCATAGTAGCAAAGCGTGCAACGATAGCCTGCACAAATTCTTCATCCAGTATTTGAAAAACACCGTTTACGCCGTCCGTAACATCCATTTCAGTAATCTTGTAAACTTGTTCAAGAGAACCTTGCTCAAATTTAATAATAAACTTTTGATTCATGGAAAAGATGCTGATTTTGCATTCTTTATGCGGAAGTTCGGCAATTGCTCTCATAAGAATCCGTGAAAATATAGAAGCTTAGTTTAACTAGGCCAAAGTTACAAAATACCAACCATATGTTAATATGGGGAGAGGGGAAAACTTTCTATTTAACATAATATAAATTATAAGATAAAATAGTTTGCCTTTTAATGTTTACTCTGATAAAGAGAAAATGGCTAAATATGTGCTAACAAATAAAGCTGTTGATAACCTTACAAAAATCTGTGATTACTTATGAAGTGTGGTCGGAAAATCAGGCCGATAAATATATCATAAATTGCAGGCAGTTACTATTCCTCACATACCAGATACAACTAAAATTCCTACTATAAAAGCATTTTTATTATTTTGTGCATATTTTACATTGCTTAAATAAAATGTATAATTGCTTTTATGCCAAAATAATGTGATATAGTAGAAATATTTTATTATTATCTATTGTGTTTTAATGATTTTAAATAAGTAAAACAATACAATATCAATTCTGCATGTATATTTGCTTTTTTTACATATTTTTTAGTTTAATTTTTAAATGAAAAACGTAAGAAAAATGATATTTTGAAATTATTTCAATTTTTTTCGGCTTATATTGATATATTTTTATTGCAAATGCGATTTTATTTGCTTAAAATTAGCAAAAAAATAAGAATATATGTCAAATGATCATTTTCTGAACGAATATGTGTATCATGAAAATACTTGGGATGAGATGTATGACTCTAAAAACATCCGTCATCAATATAGTCATGTTTTCTCGATGCTTAAGAACCTTGACGTGGATAGCATGAGCAATCGGCATCGTTTAGCGGGAGAATTGTTCTTAAATCAAGGCATTACTTTTACAGTTTACAACAATAATGAAGGAATTGAGCGCATCTTTCCTTTTGATATTATCCCCAGGATTATCACGGGTGCTGAATGGGAAGAAATTGAAAAGGGCATTATTCAGCGTTTAAAAGTGCTAAATCTATTTCTAAAGGATATTTATCATGAACAACAGATATTACGTGACGGTATCGTTCCTGCGGAGCTAATTGCCAGTTGCCCACATTATACCAGAGAAGCTTACGGTATCAGGGTCCCTTACGATATCTATGTTCACATTTCCGGGATCGATTTGATACGCGGAAGCGATGGCAAATTTTATGTATTGGAAGACAATCTTCGTACGCCTTCCGGGGTGAGCTACATGTTAGAAAACCGTGAAGTAACGAAGCGAATTTTTCCTGATATTTTATCCTCATCGAATGTTCGGAGCGTTACCCACTACCCTACGCTCTTACATGAAGTTTTACTTAACTTGATTTCTTCTCAAGTATCTGATCCATATATAGTTATATTAACACCTGGGATTTTTAATTCGGCTTATTACGAACACACCTTCCTGGCAAAACAAATGGGCGTTGATCTTGTAGAAGGCCGGGATTTGGTAGTCGATAATCATAAAGTATACACGAAAACGACCAAAGGTCTTAAACAGGTAAATGTCATCTATCGAAGAGTGGATGACGAGTTTTTGGACCCCCTCGTATTCAAGCAAGACAGCTTACTTGGCGTGCCTGGTTTACTGAGTACTTACAGGAAAGGCAATGTGGCTATCGTCAATGCTGTGGGAAACGGCGTAGCCGACGACAAAGCAGTATATGCTTATGTCCCCGAAATGATTAAATATTACCTGAATGAAGAGCCGATATTAAACAACATTCCTACCTATCAGCTCAGTGATCCGGAAGTGCTTAAATATGCTATTTCAAATATAGATAACCTCGTTATAAAAAACACCAATCAATCGGGCGGCTATGGTATGATTATGGGAAACGCGATCAGCGAACGAGAATGGCTAAAAGCCAAAAGCGAGATTGAAAAAAATCCCCGCAATTATGTTGCCCAGCCCATTATTCAATTAAGTACGGTTCCATGTTTTATTAATGGCAAGATTCAACCTCGCCATGTCGACCTTCGCCCTTATGCCTTATACGGTCCACAGGGAATCAAATTAGTTCCCGGAGGCTTGACTCGCGTTGCCTTAACGGAAGGGTCGCTTGTTGTAAATTCGTCGCAAGGTGGAGGTAGTAAAGACACGTGGATTATTGACTAATTAATCATCCGATATGTTAAGTCGCATTGCAGATTCATTATTCTGGTTAAGTAGATATATGGAGCGCGTTGAAGAAATGCTTCGTGTTGCCAGAACTCATTATATCTATTCTTTAGATAAGAACATCAACAGTGGAACATGGAAACCGATTTTGCAGGTATATACTGATTTACCGGAGGATAAGGCTCAGGTATTTGAAAACGACACCTATGCGGCACTTCATTATTTGCTGTTAGATAACAACAACGAAAATTCCGCGAAGAACATCATTCAAAAAGCACGTGAAAATGCCCGTGGCATACAAGACCATATTACTCGAGAAGTTTGGGAAGAAGTTAATTCCATTTATCATCTTATCAACCGGCCTTTCGTAAAACTAAAACTTGCTAGTGCAGACGCGTTGGAGATTATCGATTTATTTTTAAAGCACAGCATGATGTATGCAGGTGTTGCAGATGTAACGATGCAAAGAGGAATCGGATGGAACGTGATGAAGCTCGGCAAATTTGTTGAAAGAGGAATCGAAACTCTTATATTAACCGATAAACAATGTGCGCTTCATAACTACGATTTATACAAGGAACTTGATATCACCAGTTGGAGATTTCTCCTCTTATCTCTTGCGGGTTATGAAGCATATCTAAAAACCTATCGAAGCACCAAACACAATCAACAAATTCTCCATCAGGTCATCTTTAATGCGGATTTTCCACATTCGGTATTGTATTGCCTAAATCAGATTGAACGATCGTTAGCCGTACTTGTGAAGGAAAACACCAATCCTGAAGTACCTGAACTGTTACGAAGTTTCGGCCGAATTCACAGTCGCATACGCTTTATGGATCCGGCATCGCTACCATCCACGGATATCCAATCTTTCTTTTTAGAGCTTAAACGTAAGCTACAAGACTTCAACGCCAAACTCAAACTGTTATTTTTTTCCTATTAAAAGATTCATCATGGCAATATACACCATTTCCCATATCACCAGGTACACCTACGAAAATCCGGTTATTGAGAGCATTAATGAGATACGGATCTTTCCTTTCATCTGCAAAGAGCAAGAGCTGTTGAATCAGGAACTCAACATCAGCTTCTCCCCGATCCTTCATATTTATACAGATTATTGGAAAAATAAAGTCGCTACTTTTTCAATCCTACATCCGCATCAGGAGCTTATTATCGAAAATCAGTTAACAGTTCGCACCACTTCATCGAATCTGATTCAGGTAAATTTTCATAGCGGTTTTGAGCAACTCCATCATGAAACAACTAACAATTTGAATTTAATTGAACTGACAAAACCGGAAAAAATACGGAATCAACACCTTATCGACGGGATTATAATTAAATTGACAAACGAAGGTTTAAGTGTTGCTGAAACCATCGAACGATGCAGCAGTTACATTTTTAAACATTTCAAATATGTTCAGGGTATTACGGACATTGAGACGACTGTAGACGAAATATTACAGCACAAAGCAGGCGTTTGTCAAGATTTTGCGCACGTAATGCTTCAAATCTTAAGAACTTTAAAGATCCCTTCCCGATATGTAAGTGGCTACATCTGTCCAAACAAAACCGGGATGCGCGGTGAAGGTGCAACCCATGCTTGGGTTGAAGCTTATATACCACAGTTTGGATGGGCCGGTATTGACCCAACCAACAACACATGGGTAACCAATTATCACGTTAAATTAGCAATAGGAAGAAACTTCAAAGATTGCTCACCGGTTAAAGGCACTTTCCGTGGTAATTGCCATCAATCGCTTTCCGTTCGCGTATCCATTCACTATGAAGACGGAAAGCTATTCGAGCAAACGAACGCAGTAAAAAGACGCGATCCCCTGTTTATAGCCGGCTATGAAGATACCAACTTGATGGGAAACCAGCAACAACAATAGCTACCTAATCGCCTCCCTGATTCGGGTCAGTTGTATTAACAAATCTTCCAGATAATTCAGGTGCAGCATATTAGCTCCATCCGACTTAGCGTTAGCAGGATCGGGATGCGTTTCAATAAATAAGCCATCGGCGCCTACCGCTACGGCCGCTTTGGCTATGGTGCCAATCAGTTCCGGCTTTCCTCCCGTTACGCCGGATGCTTGATTCGGCTGTTGCAATGAATGCGTACAATCCATCACTACGGGAACGTTAAACGATCGCATTGTAGGGATTCCTCTGAAATCTACAATCAAATCCTGATAGCCAAAGGTATTCCCTCTATCAGTTAATATTACTTGTTGATTACCGGTTTCGATAACCTTGTCAACCGCAAACCGCATGGAATCAGCTGATAAAAACTGTCCTTTTTTAATATTAACCACTTTACCCGTTTTTCCGGCAGCGACTAACAATTCCGTTTGTCTACATAGAAAAGCAGGAATTTGCAAGACATCCACATACTCGGCGGCCATCGCGGCCTCATGCGTTTCATGAATATCAGTAACAACCGGAACGCCAAACGTATCCCGTACCTTTTTTAGGATTTTTAGTGCCTTTTCATCACCTATTCCTGTGAAAGAATCAGATTTGGAACGGTTTGCCTTTCTATAGGAGCCTTTGAAAATATAAGGAATTTTCAGTTTGTCAGTAATGCCTACAATTTTGTCTGCTATCGACAAAGCCATGTCTTCTCCTTCGATGGCGCATGGGCCTGCCATTAGAAAAAAATTGCCGGAATCCGTATGCTTGATCCCAGCTATTGTGTTTATTGTCATTTCTTTCGTTTTAAGTTTTAAGTTGTCAGTTGCACAAGACGCAAGCTAGCTGTAGGCTATAAGCTGTAAGCTCGCACGAGGCTAATCCTTATTCGCTAACTATATCAATCTACTATTCAACCACTCGACTTTTAACTATCGGCTAATTCCCCAACTCAGACATAAATTTAATTCGCATGAGTTGTATTTCCTCAAAAGTATAGTCTTCGGTTCCCAAATCCTTTAGTGCTACGTCAATAGAGTCAACTTCAGCTGTACGGAAATAGTCGAAAACCTCATCTTGACGGTCAAGATCAATCATTTCATCGATAAAGTAGTTTAAATTCAATTTGGTGCCCGAATTAACAATGGATTCCACCTCCTTTAATACATCTTCGTATGACAGCCCTTTAGCAGAAGCAATATCATCCAAGCCGATCTTTCTATCAATATTTTGAATAATGGAAACCTTTAAAGCCGACTTATTAGCCGTTCCTTTAATAACCAGGTCTACCGGACGATCAATATCATTCTCCTCAACATAGTTTTTGATTAGCGAAACAAACTGACTCCCGAATTTAGCAGCCTTTCCCGCCCCTACTCCATGGATCTGTTTCAATTCGTCTAAAGTTATCGGATAATGCGTACACATTTCTTCCAGCGATGGATCTTGAAAAATAACGAATGGAGGAAGTCCCTTACTTTTTGCAATTTTCTTTCGCAGGTCCTTAAGCATCTGCAAGAGCTGTGTATCCAAAGCACCCCCACTCTGAGCCGGTGTCTCATCCCCTTCTTCGTCTGCTTTCTCCATTGGATTATTCAAGTAAAACTTAACACTATAGGGGTTTTCAATATAGTCTGCCCCCGTTTTGGTTAACTTTAGCAATCCATAATTGTCAATATCCTTGTATAAATAGTTATTCAATACCGCCTGCCTAAGCAAAGACTTCCAATAGATCACCCCTTGCTCTTTTCCGGTACCAAAAAAAGGATGAATATCATGTTTGTAAGAAGACACAGGCTGGTTATTTTGACCGATCATCACATTCGTAATATGAAAGTCATCAAATTTTTCTCCCTGTTCTTTGATAAAGGATAAAGTCTTATGCAACGATTCTTCAGCATCAAATTGCGTACGATGGCTATTACAATTATCGCACATGTTATTGCAGCCGGCCTCATTGAAGTTCTCGCCAAAGTAATGTAATATCTGCTTTCTCCTACACACAGAGGATTCGGAGTAATCGATCACCTCCTTCAATATTTGGGTACCGATTTCCCTTTCAGAAACCGGCTTATCCTTCATGAATTTAGTTAATTTTTCGATATCCTTTTCCGAATAAAAGGCAATACAAACGCCTTCCCCCCCGTCGCGTCCGGCACGGCCTGTCTCTTGGTAATAACCTTCCATGCTTTTTGGAATATCATGGTGAATAACATAACGGACGTCTGGCTTGTCAATTCCCATACCAAAAGCAATGGTTGCTACAATAACTTCGACATCCTCCATCAGGAATTTATCTTGTGTCTCAGCTCTTGTCTTTGCATCCAAACCCGCGTGATAAGGAAGAGCGGAAATACCATTAATATTAAGCACTTCGGCGATCTCTTCCACCTTTTTACGACTTAAACAATAGATGATACCGGATTTGGAAGGGTTATTTTTTATAAATTTTACAATTTCCTTAACGACATTTTTCTTAGGTCGTACCTCGTAATATAAATTAGGCCGATTGAATGAGGACTTGAATAAGGTCGCATCATTCATTTGCAAATTTTTCCGTATATCAGATTGTACCTTAGGGGTGGCTGTAGCCGTCAAAGCAATAATCGGGATATTCTCCCCTATCCCGTTGATTACCTGCCTTATCTTGCGATACTCAGGTCTGAAATCATGTCCCCACTCCGAAATACAGTGTGCCTCGTCGACAGCAACAAACGAAACGGTAATTAATTTCAGGAATTCGATATTGTCTGTTTTTGCGAGGGATTCAGGTGCTACGTATAGAAGTTTTGTCTTCCCATCCAGTACATCCTGTTTAACCCTTGTAATTTCACTTTTATTGAGCGATGAATTTAGAAAATGAGCAATGCTATCTGCACCTCCAAATGCCCTTAATTGATCTACTTGATTCTTCATCAGTGCAATCAATGGGGATATAACAACAGCGGTTCCCTCACTCATTAACGCCGGTAACTGATAACATATTGATTTTCCGCCACCGGTTGGCATTATTACAAACGTGTCCTTCTTTTGCAGAATATTGGTTATTATCGCCTCTTGATCTCCCTTGAAAGTATCAAAACCAAAAAAATTCTGCAAATTGTCAAATAATGTTTTTTCTATCTCCATTGTCCTTCCGAAAAATTAAAGAAAGGCTTATGTCTATTAATGTTTAAAATAACATAAATTTGCCTTAATTCTTACTAAAATTAATAAAAAATATCCGTGAAAACCAAATCCGACATTGAAAATATTGCCATTTCCGCACTTACATTAGAAGCCGAAGCGATCAGTAAACTGACAAAAAATATCAACGAAGATTTTATCAACACCGTACATGCCATACTCGATATAAAGGGCCGCGTAATTATTACAGGAATAGGTAAAAGTGCTATCATCGCACAGAAAATTGTTGCCACCATGAACTCTACAGGAACACCGGCAATTTTCATGCATGCGGCAGACGCCATTCACGGAGATTTAGGGATGCTACAACAAGAAGATATTGTAATAGCCATCTCTAAGAGCGGAAATACTCCGGAAATTAAAGTGCTTGTACCACTGCTTAAAAATTCCAACGCAAAGATAATCGCAATGGTTGGAAATACAAAATCATATTTGGCTGAACAAGCCGATTTTATACTGGACACGACCGTGTCCAGAGAGGCCTGTCCCTTGAACCTGGCACCAACTACCAGCACAACAGCCCAGCTGGCTATGGGCGATGCGCTCGCTATTTGTCTTCTGGAATGTCGATCTTTCACAAATGACGACTTTGCTAAGTATCATCCGGGGGGTGCGCTAGGGAAACGCTTATATCTCAAAGTAACCGATTTAGCGCGCCAGAATGCAAAGCCCGAGGTGAAAAGTGATACGCCTATTAAAGCTGTCCTGGTGGAAATAACCAAGAATCGATTAGGTGCTGTTGCCGTCGTGAACGATAAAAAAATAAGTGGGATTATCACCGATGGCGATATCCGTAGAATGCTCGAGTCGAATCAGGATATCGGGAAATTAAAGGCCGAAGATATCATGGGCAATAACCCCAAGGTGATTCAATACGATGAGCTGGCCGTTCATGCGCTCAATATGATGCGAAACAATCATATCACCCAATTACTGGTAGTCCGCAATAATCAATATGATGGTATTGTCCATTTACATGATCTTTTGAATGAGGGGATTATTTAGTTTGTAGATGAGTGATGAATTACGCGATGTTAGACATCGGACGTAAGACATAAGATAGGAAGTCCTGATACCTGATACTTGCCTGCCTGCCGGTAGGCAGGTGTCCTGATACTTGATACATTAATCACAAAAAAAGCTGTTCCTGATGGGGAACAGCTTTTCTTGTGATTAATGCAGCTTCTTAAAGCGCATTTAATTTATCCGTAATTTCCTTCGTTTTAGCCTCATCACCTTTTAACTGGTAATAAAAACGCATATTTTCCCAATAACCTTTCGTTTTTGGATCTAGCGTAGTAGCCTTTTCCAAATAAGGTACCGCTGTATCAGCTAAAGTATAGGCTTCTTGTAATTTGGCTTTGTATTCCGCCTCTTTATTTGTTGGAATGCTGCTGGCTGCGTTGTATATATCACGTGCCTTATTTAAAATAATAGCTGCCGCTGCACCATAGTTACGCGCGTCATCCGGTTTCGCTTCAATACCTTTCTTATACGCTTCCAATGCTTTATCAGGCTGTTTTGTGGATTCGTATGCATAACCTAAGAAGAAAGGAAGCTCCCCATTGGACGGATCCGCAGCCATTTGAGATTCAATATCCTTAATTACTTTCTCGCTATTGCCGGTAGTGATATTCAACACAATTTTCTGATTGATAATCTTTGCACTATCCGGAAACTTCGTAGCTGCCTCATCGATGTATTTAACCGCCGATGCTGTATCGCCTTTCTTTAGGTATGCATCTGATAAATTGAGGTAAGCATCCGAGCTTTTTGGAATTAACGTCTTAAATTTACTGATCGCATCATCGTATTGTTGATTATTTTGAGCAGCAATACCGGCATATAAAGTTAAAATAGAATCCCCCGGCATATATTTCAATCCATTGTTAAAGGCTGTGTAAGCAGAAGCAAAATCATTTGTTTCAAATGCTTTTACACCGTTACCTATTTCGTAATTGGCCAATAAGCTTCCTGCTCTGTCCATATTTCCCTTCAATTCCTTATCATCACTTCCTTCGTTTAAACTCTTTGCTTTTAAGAAAGCATCACCCGCTGCCTTATAAGAGGCCTCCCCTTCTGCCGCCTTTCCTGACTTTTGATTGATCATGGCATACTCTGAGTTGATCAAAGCCAAGTAAGTCCATGTTTCCGGCAAATCCTTCGTCTTTTCATGCGCGGCGGCTTTATCAATAGCTTCCTTAGCTTCACCCAGTTCTTTCATTGCCAATTCCGGCACATTCTCCACAGCACCACCGGTAAGGGTAGCAAATGAACTGTATTTACTTTTTGCTTTATTAAGCTCTCCTTTCTGCGCAAAGGCAACGGTTGAGCCCAATAAAAGTGTAGCTAATAAAATTGATTTAATTTTCATTTTTCTATAATTTGTGTTCTTAGTGATTATTATTTGTTAAGCTTCAAAGCCTCTTCCCAGGTCAGCTTATTTTAGGCGCTTCATTAGGCAATAAGCTTTAGTTCATATTCATTTGATTCAACTGACTGTTCACCCGTTCGAGCTGAACACTGTTTCCTGATTTATCAAATAGCACAGCTAAAGACTTTAAAGCATTAACAGCATTCGGGTCTATTTCGTTTGCTTTTAATAAATATTGTTGCGCTTCATACTGCTTTTCCAAATCGGAGGGGTCTTTTACAAAATCTCTTAAATACAGCAAACCGAGCTCATAATTGCTATTATAATCATCGGGGTCAAGCTCTAAAGTCCGCTTATAATAACTTTCGGCCTTCTCGCGGTCGCCCGTAATTTCATAAGCATACCCGATCAGATAGTTCAGATTAACGCTTTCGGGCTCCATAGCAATCGCCTCATCGGCTAATGCTACAATGGCATCATAAGCACCGTTACCAGCATAAAGATTCAATAAAGCAAAAAGAATATCCTTATTGGTAGGAAAATATTCCCGTCCTTTCAGTAATACATTTTGTGCGGCATTATTATCGCCTTTATTTAGATGTATTTTAGCCAAAGTCAGAATATAGCTAGGTTTAGCAGATGACTTATTCTCAATAAAATCACTGTATAACTTAACAGCGTCATCCGGCCGATCCAAACGCTCACTTAATAAAGCCAAATTATGTCTTGTATTCGGCGTACTGTTATAGGCATTGACCTTTTCAAAAAGATCATAAGCCTCTTCGTAATTATTATTCGTCAGCGCACGGTTGGCTCGGATCAAATAAGCAGCCGCCAACCGTTTTTTCAAATAATTGATCTGTGCCTCATTTTCGTAATTCAGCTGTTCATCATTCAACCTGCTTAGCATGAACTCGGCTTCTTCAATGGGGTCTTTCACATACTTCTGTGTTCGGTTTGAATCAGCTACTGCCAAGCTGCTGTAAACAAGCCCCCTTAGCAAGGTGTTATTATAAGAAGCAGAATCTCTACGTTCTTTATAAGCAAGATCAGCAAACTTTCTGGCCTCTAACAAATCCTTAATATCGCCCGATTTCGTATACCGGGCAAAATTATTGTTCCCCTCTTTAAGGTTAGACTGAGCCCAGCTCAGTTGCGTACAGAAGAGAACAAGTAGCACAGTACTAGTGATGATATGTTTATATAGATCACTTTTCATTAATATGTTCTTTTTTAAGGCTCGCATCGCTTGTCAATCAGGATGTTTGCCGCTACTCAAATTTAAGGTTTACATTTGCCTTGGTTATCCTTTCTCACTTATCCGTCACTAAACACTTCAATTTCAGGCAATATGTTATTCCATATTACCTGAAACCTCGCTAAACAGGCCTATTCGTTTGTCTCGTCTTGGCCTTTATCGCTTGTAGAATTATCGACTTCTCCCTCGTTTTCTGTCGACGCATCATTCCCTACACTAGTTTCTGTGACATCAAGACCTTCTACTTCATCGTGGTCAACTTTTGTAATGGATGCAATCTGATCATTCTCTTTCAAATTAATCAAGCGAACACCTTGCGTAGCTCTTCCCATCACGCGAAGCTGACTAACTGCAATACGAATTACAATTCCAGACCGATTAATAATCATTAAGTCGTCATTATCGGTCACATCCTTGATCGCCACCAGCAGCCCTGTCTTTTCAGTTACATTAAGGGTCTTAACCCCCTTACCGCCTCTATTTGTTACGCGATAATCGTCAATATCCGTCCGCTTTCCGTAACCCTTTTCAGAAACAACCAATATCGTCGCATCATTTGTATTAACACTAATCATGCCAACAACTTCATCATCCGGCCCCGCAAGCGTTACGCCACGCACGCCCGTAGCTGTTCTTCCCATTGGACGCACCGTCGACTCATTAAAGCGAATAGCTCGGCCTGATTTTAACGCCATTACGATTTCACTGTTACCGTTTGTCAAACATGCCTCCAAAAGTTGATCACCCTCATTAATATTGATAGCGTTAATACCATTTGCTCTTGGCCGCGAGTACGCTTCTAATGATGTCTTTTTAATAGTGCCGCCTTTTGTACACATAATGATGAAATTATTCTCCAGATAATCCTGATCTTTCAAATTTTTCACCTTGATATAGGCTTTAATTTTCTCTTCTTTCGGGATATTGATGATATTCTGTATCGCTCTTCCTCTAGACGTACGGGTACCTTCCGGGATTTCGAATGCCCGCAACCAGAAACAACGACCTGCCTCAGTAAAAAAGAGCATGTAGTTATGGGCAGAAGCAGTAATGATATGCTCCGTAAAATCCTCTTCCTTCGTTGTAGACCCCAAAGAGCCCTTTCCTCCCCTCGCCTGCAAGCGGTATTCCGTTAATGGTGTACGCTTCACGTACCCCTCATGTGATATGGTGATCACGATTTCCTCATCATCGATAAAATCTTCCATCCGCATATCTTCTGCGGAGTGTACAATCTGCGAACGACGTTCGTCACCAAATTTCTCTTTGACTTCCAGCAATTCGTCCTTGATGATTTTCATTCTCAGTCCTTCATCCGCCAGTACGGATTTCAAATACTCAATGGTTTTCATCAATTCCGCATATTCCTCTTTGATTTTGTCACGTTCCAGTCCGGTTAACCTTCTGAGCGTCATATCAAGGATTGCTCGCGCTTGGATATCAGATAAACCGAATTTTTCCATTAAACCAACGCGTGCATCTTCCGGTGTTTCGGAAGAACGTATCAATTGGATAACTTCGTCCAAATGGTCAAGAGCAATCAATAAACCCTCTAATATATGTGCCCGTTTCTCGGCTTCAGCCAGCTCGAATTTGGTACGCCGTATAATCACTTCATGACGATGCTCTACGAAATGATGAATCATATCTTTAAGATTCAACAACATCGGTCGCCCGTGCACCAGTGCTATATTGTTTACACTAAAGGAAGTCTGTAAGGCAGTATATTTGAAAAGATTATTTAATACAATAGAGGCATTTGCATCTCTTTTTATATCATACACGATGCGCATACCATCTCTATCCGATTCATCCCGGATAGCAGATATTCCTTCAATTTTTTTCTCGTTAACAAGATCTGCGGTCCGTTTAATCATTTCCGCTTTGTTAACCTGGTAAGGAATTTCGGTTACGATAATGGTTTCTTTATCGTTCTTGGAAACCTCTATCTCCGCCTTAGCGCGCATGACAACTCGTCCTCTCCCCGTTTCGAAGGCATCTTGTACTCCTGCATAGCCGTATATAACGCCTCCCGTAGGAAAATCAGGCGCTTTAATATGCTGCATAAGCTCGGCAACGGTAATGTCACGATTGTCAATGTAAGCGACTGTCCCATCAATTACCTCGCTCAGATTGTGAGGTGCCATATTGGTTGCCATACCAACAGCAATACCTGATGCACCATTCACCAATAGATTCGGAATTTTGGTCGGCAGAACCGTTGGTTCCTGAAGCGAATCGTCAAAGTTTAATTGGTAATCAATGGTATCTTTATTTATATCAGCCAGCATTTCCTCGGCAATCCGCTTTAACCTGGCTTCCGTATAACGCATCGCTGCGGGGCTATCTCCGTCAATGGATCCAAAGTTTCCCTGGCCGTCTACCAGTGGATAACGGAGACTCCACTCCTGGGCCATCCGTACCATTGTATCATAAACAGACGAGTCGCCATGTGGGTGATACTTACCCAATACATCCCCTACAATACGAGCTGATTTTTTATAAGGTTTTCCACTGGTAACCCCTAAGTCCAACATCCCATATAAAACCCTTCTATGGACGGGTTTCAAGCCGTCCCGAACATCTGGTAGGGCTCTTGAAACAATAACCGACATCGAGTAATCGATGTAGGCAGATTTCATTTCCTCTTCTATACTAATAGGTATGATCCGGTCGTTAGCCGGCACCAAATTATCGTCATTTTCTGTTTCGTCAGCCATACTTGTTTAGTCCGTTAAAAAAAAGTTTCGCTTTAGTGCTTGCGAAAATAATAAAAATCTTTGAGAATTGACCACCGTGACACGGGGGTGTCAATAACGAAGATTGCCGTTTTTCCGTTTATTCCGTCTCGCCTTGTATTTGGTAAGTGGCATTCCTTTCTTTCCTATTGCCATGCTACTAATGGCTTCCTACCCAGTCAATATCCTTTTTTAAAAGCCGTAGTGTTTTCTCCTCTTCGGAACCTGTCTTTGGCTGGAGATTGTAAACCCAATTTGCCTGAGGTGGTAAACTCATAAGAATAGATTCAATCCGTCCATTGGTCTCCAAACCAAACTTGGTACCGGAATCATACACTAAGTTAAACTCAACATACCTGCTTCTCCGGATAAACTGCCAATCTTTTTCGTTTGGGGTAAAAGCTTTGTTTTGATTTCGTTTGATCAGTTCCGCATAAATAGGTACGAAACCTTCGCCGAGTCTTTTGGAAAATTCGAAGAGTTGATCATAGCTTAGCTTGCTATTATCGGGTTGCAAACGATCATAGAAAATGCCACCAATACCACGTGTTTCATTGCGGTGCTTTATAAAGAAATAATCATCTGCCCATTTTTTGAACCGAGCATAAAAATCCGTTTGAAATTGATCACAGATATCTTTTAATCGTTTATGAAAAAACGCAGCATCTTCGGGAATCACATAATGCGGTGTTAGGTCTATCCCCCCTCCAAACCACCTTGTTTGCTCATTTAGTTCGAAGTAACGGATATTCATATGGATAATAGGAACCCAAGGATTTTTGGGATGAATGACAATAGAAACACCCGTTGCAAAAAAATCGTCTTCCTGCACATCAAAAGCAGCCTTTATTTTCTCCGGCAACTTACCGTGCACCGCGGAGAAATTCACTCCTCCCCGTTCGATTACGTTTCCATCCTGTATGATGCGGGTGCGTCCGCCACCCCCACCCTCTCGTGTCCAACGTTCTTCTTCAAAAAACGCTTTCCCATCCGCTTCCTCTAAGCCCTTACAGATAGTATCTTGAATCTGTTGGTAGGAAGCGACAATTTCTTCTTTACTAAACATGCGGCAAAGATAAGGATTTAGCTTTCTATTACGCCACAATAAACGCTATTGGATATGGCATCGTTCATCACATTTATAAATGCGATATACGAATGAATTCTTACCGCATTCGGATAATTTGATTCAGATAAGTCAAACTCCAACAAGTCTTCTCCTGAATCGCCATAAACAAGACCGTAGCTGGCATTCATATACTCCGATCTTCTGTGAAGGCAAATAAAAGTGTACGTACTTTAGTAGGCGCAGCTTAAAATGAAGCGTACCTTCGACGTAGGCAACGGATGGATTGGTTGGGGTAATTAGTAGACCCTTTGAAACAAGAAGTTTCTCATAATCGATCTTGAGATCAGGATAGCTACCTGTTATTGCGTACTTTTTATTATAACTCATCGCGGCATTAAATGCAGACATATTCCTTGCTTTCGCTTCAAGTTGAAAACCTAAATCAATAAAATTTTTGCTATCCTGAAGGAATTTCTGCATGATACGCATGCGCTCACGATTCGCTAATTCCTTTTCTGAGGTAGGCGATGTACGCTTTTTGGGCAAACTCGCATTACGGGTATCCCTCTCCATTCGTAACCAATAACACTGCCTACTTTGCCAAAAAAAGAACCGTTTATGCCATTTTTTATAATCGCCATAATCATCTGATTTATAGTTGTTCCTACGAATATACCTATTTTTACCCAGTGTTTATCATAAAAAAATAAATAGCTATTATTTCATAGATATATTTTAAGGAATTTTCCCTATAAAGTCCCTATTATGTCCCTATTATTTTCTTATTATGTTATAGTTAATATGGATTCGAAATTTACCCCTTAAGATCCCCTTGTGGAGTCGTTAAAGAACGATTTCACTATACATTGATATAACGTTTATCATTTCCAGTCAAAGTTTATCACCGATATGCAGCAAATGACTGGAAATCAAGCTATAAGTAATTCAAGAAACAAAAGACGATCGGCACGACTTGTAATTCATTATGAATCAGTTTACCTTTGTGTCATCATAATTTAGGTTTATAATTGGTTAGTAAAAGTCCCTCAATCTCCCCGATTGAGGGCTTTTTTGTTATAAGCTGTAAGTCATAGACCCTGAGCTTTTAGCTCCCACGACATTATTATTTACTCTCTGTTTATTTCGGAGGTATTCTGAACTCTCTTTGTTCGGTTATCAAATTGGCTAATTGTCAAGTTATAAGCCATAGGCAATAAGCCTTAAGCTGTCAGCAATCAGCTTTCGATATCAGCTTTGGTTAGTGCCAACGCAAAACTACTGTTACTAATATGGCCGTACACTATAAGCTGCGGGCATTAGGTCGCACCAGCCCATCATCACATCGGTTCGTCATCACATTGGCTAATTGATAACTCCCCTACTCAACTACTCCTCTACTCGCCCATTTAACCAATCTCACAGACACAACCCAAAATTCATCATTCAACACGAATAAAACCTACTCAACGATTCAGCAACTCAACTATTCACAAATCCAAATTTTAGTTAAGTTTGTAACGAATAAACCCCGGGATAATGCATATTCTTATCATTGAAGACGAATCGCGTATTGCTCAATTACTTCAACGCGGGTTGGAGGAACTGGGATACAAAACTACCGTGGCCTATGATGGTATACTGGGTAAAAAGCTGGTATGGCAACAGGCTTACGACCTGATTATTATGGACATTATCCTTCCTAAAATCAACGGCATAGATCTATGCCGCGAGATTAAAGAAAGCTACCCGGATTTGCCTATTATTATGCTCACAGCCTTAGGAACAACAGACGATAAATTGGAAGGTTTTGATGCAGGGGCTGACGATTACCTGGTTAAGCCGTTTGATTTTAGAGAATTGGAGGCCAGAATCAGGGTTTTGCTTAAAAGGGGCTCCGCTAGCAATTCAGCAAGTACTGCTATATTAAAGGCGGGCGAACTGGAAATGAATTTACATACGCGGATCGTAAAACGGGGCAACGTTGAGATCAATCTCACGCCGAAAGAGTTCAAACTGTTAGAGTATATGATCCGCAACAAAGGAAGAGTTCTCCCGCGCGTTGAAATAGCAGAAAAAGTATGGGATACCACTTTTGACACGGGGACTAATTTTATTGATGTATACATCAACTATTTGCGTAACAAAATTGACAAAGCTTTTGAAGAAAAATATATACATACCAAACCGGGAATGGGGTTTATTTTCAAGACTGAATAAGCATCGAGATGAAAATCAGGAATAAATTAACCCTCTTATATTCGCTTCTGTCGGCCGGCGTCCTTTTAGTCTTCGCTTTGTTCTTTTACCTTTCCTTTGCAAATGATCAAAAAGACGAGTTTTACAATCAGATCAAACAGCACGCCATTACAAAAGTTTATTTTCTGTTCGATCTGAATATCAAACCGGAAGTGCTGCAAACGATATATGCTAATAATACCCGAAGGGTAATTAACGAAGAGGTGGCTATTTATGATGAATCGTATCGACTCATCTATCACGATGCCGAGAACAAAGACATTGTAAAAGAAACACCCCAATTGCTCGACTCAATTGTTAAAAATAGCGAAATCAGGTACAAATACAATAACTACTATGTTACGGCTTTTACACTTAAACACAGCAATAAAACCTATATCATTACAGCGGCTGCAATCGATCGTTATGGCGAAGAAAAGCTGAACACGATACTGGAATATTTAGCTATTGCCTTCTGCCTCTCCCTGTTGTTGATCGTCGTTGCCGGTCGCTTTTCAGCAGAACAAGCGTTAAAACCCGTTTCAGATATGGTGGAGAATGTGGAGGAAATTACAGCCAGCAATTTAGATTCCAGAATCAACGTTGGCAGCGGCAAAGATGAATTGGCAGAATTAGCGATCACTTTTAACGAAATGCTTAATCGATTGGAGAAATCCTTCAACGCCCAGAAAGAGTTTGTATCCAATATTGCTCATGAAGTGAGAACGCCCTTATCAACGATCATCACAGAACTGGAACTATCCTCCAACAAACCAAGAAGCATTGAACAATATCAACAGACTATTCGACTAACTCTTAAAGATGCACAAACACTAGCTAAGCTGACAACAAGCTTACTGGATCTTGCAAAAGCAAGTTACGATCCCACCCAAATATCCTTCAAAGCCCTTCGGATCGACGAGATTCTATTGGATGCAAAGCATCAATTGGAAAAACAGGCTCCTTCCTATCATATTACAATTGATTTCACGGAGATTCCGGACGGCGAAGACGAAATCACCATTAGTGGAAACAACTATCTTCTACAGGTCGCTTTTACGAATGTCATGGAAAATGCATGTAAATTTTCGGAAGATCAAAGTTGCGAGGTGAAGATCTCCTACCAAAATAATCATGCAATCATTGATTTTATTGATCACGGCACCGGTATTTCCGACGAAGACCTGCATAAAATTTTTATTCCTTTTTACAGAGGGCAGAATAAAAATCACTCCAGCGGTCATGGTATTGGCATGGCGCTCTCTCAACGGATTATTAATCTTCACCATGGAGAAATAAGTGTATTTTCAATCTTAGGTAGCGGCACTCGGTTCGAGGTTAAGTTACCGCATGTTTAATAGGCTATAGGCTTTAAGCAGTACGCTTGAGGCATGAGCCAGTGCCACTACAACTTTTTAGCCATCGGAAATCAGCAATCAGCTTTCGACTTTATAGTAAGCATTAAGCTATACGCAGTATGCTTTAAGCCCGCACGTGACTTTTCCTACTCAACTATTTAACTACTTAACCCCTTCTAATATTTTTCTAATAAAAATATAAAAGCTTTCTAACCGCTCGTCAGACACACGTTTTCCAACTTTGCATGGAAATAATATCATGATTATGCAAAGATTTTTTTGGATGATTGGAGTTTTGTGCTTTTATGGTTTAGGTGCAGCCAATGCGCAAAGCATTAGCTTAAGGGAGGCACTTTATATTGCGAAAACGCAAAACCCAAATTTAAAAACCGAGCTTTATCAAATTAAGGCAGCGCAGGCAGACAGCACCACTGCCGCATTACGGCCTAATCCATCCTTTCACAATGAAACCATTCAGCTCACGCAAGGCAAAAACTTTGCACCCCGTACCTCGTGGTCTGATCCGTTGAATCGTCAATCGCTTTTTACACTTACCAAACCCTTTCAGTTGGCAGGTCAGCGCCAAAAAAAAATTGATTTAGCAAAAGAGCAAATTGATTTATCGAATAAGAATTATCAGGAAACAGAACGAGGGGTATTTGCGGAGGTTGCTTCCAAATGGATGGAAGTTTACACCGCTCATAAGCAATTAGATATTCTGAAAATAGCCAAAAGTAATATCGATTCGCTCAGTGATATTAACAAGGTGCGACTTAAAAACCAGGTGATAACGCAAACCGATTTTATGCGCACGCAACTCTTGGCAAAAGAATATGAACTAAAGGTTAAAAGCGCTGAACAGGACCTGAGCAACCGACTGATGGAACTCAGTTATTTAATCGGATCGCAAGTTAATGATATCGATATTTCAGATCAATTTGCTTTAAAGGGCGATCTAGGCTTGGACTCACTACTGCAAGAGGCACTTGCTAATCGATCCGACATAAGAGCCGCGCAGTCATTGATTAATGTGTCTAATAAGAATATTTCCCTGCAACGAAGCCTCGCAGTACCCGTTCCTGAATTTGGATTTATGTGGAACCCACAAAACACGATTAATTATGCAGGCTTTACCGTAACCTTTGACCTTCCCTTGTTTTCCCGAAATCAGGGTGAAATCAAAAAGGCATATATCCTTAAGGATCAGTCAGAACAACAATATGCAGCGATAAAAAGTAAAGCGCAAACAGAATTGATGATAGCCTATGCCAGTTATCAAACACAACGACAAAACACGCATAAATTTACGGATGGACTGCTTAAACAAGCAGAGCATATATTAGCCAACGTTAAATATGCTTATCTCCGAGGAGGTACCACGCTGATCGACTTTTTAGAAGCACAACGTAGCTGGCTCGAAACACAACAACAATATTATGATGCCTTGCAACTCTACAGGCAAAGTTACATTCAATTACTGTATGCAAGTGGCTTAATCGGTCAGTTGGCTGGCTGATTTGATCATTCAACGAAAAAACAAGCCGAAATAAAATAAACAAACGAATTATTTAGCGATGAAACCGATTTTATATGTAATAGTATCCACCTTCTTGTGGACAGCATGCGCTTCGCATGAAGACAGTAAACTGGAACGTATTGAAGCACCCATTTTAAGTAATAATGGGCAAACGATCAGCTTTAAGGATAGTACAATGAGGCACTTCTTTCAAACAGAGCAGGTTTATGATGGTTCTGTAACCGCCTCTTATACTGCTCCGGGAAAAATTGCCGCCACCGTCGTAGCTTCTGTAGCCGGTGCATCCCAAAATGTGGTACTTTTTGACAATCCCGACTTAGCCGCCAGTTATACGGCGTTAGCACAACACCAAACCAATATTCATCAGATTCAGCAAATTAATCTGAAACAGAAAGAAATCGAATTGGACCGAGCTTCAGATTTATTGAACCACGGGGCAGCAACGGGCCGTGATGTATTGGAAGCGCAGACAGCACTTTCCCTCGAAAAAAGCAACCTCGCTAATGAAAAAGCATCACTCATTCAGTATGAAGCAAACTTGAAACAAGGCGGTTTTGATCCGACCGCGCTTCGAAAAGCACCGGCCGGTAAAGCATACGTGATATGCGATATTCCGGAAAACCAAATTAGCAATATTCATGAGGGAGCCGCTTGCGAGGTGTTGTTTTCTGCCTATCCGGATAAAACTTTCAAAGGACAGGTAGAAGACATTGCAGATGTGGTTGATAACGCCACGCGAATGGTTAAGCTGCGCATAAGCTTGCTTGATAATAGTAGCTTACTGAAAGCTGGCATGTTTGCACAGGTGCTGTTCGATCTGAAGAATGTTGGAAACCATATGACCGTCAGCAAAGAATCCTTAGTAACAGTAGATGGCAAAGATTATGTTTTTATCGCTGCAGGTAATGGTGTATTCAAAAGACAAACTATAACTACAGGACAACAGATAGGCGAACGCCTGGTCGTCTTGCAAGGCTTAGAAAAAAATGACCAGGTAGTAACAAAAGGAGCGATCCAACTTAAGGGGCTTTCCTTCGGATATTAATGGTTATTCCTGACAACCGTAACAATGAATAACTAATAACAAAAGCATGGTACAGGCACAGATTTTCATTAACAAAAACGAATTTTTAGGAGGTCAACCTCTTTATGAATTTATTATGCAATTTCTAATCAAACATCAGGTAAAAAGCGCTACTGCTTTTAACGGAAGTTTGGGTTATCTACAGGGCAGTCACCTAAGTAGGCCTAATGATCTTTTCAGTTTTGACGAGGTGCCCTTGCTCATCACTTTTATTGACAGAGAAGAAAAGATTAAAGAAGTACTTAAGTCATTGCGCACCGTTACTCAATCGGGCTATGTGATCATTCATGATGTGAAAGAATGGTCAGAATAATAGTTTATGATCTAGCTATCAACACCATGAAAGTAATTGAGCAATCAGGTTGCAACTAAAGGCCAACAAAGACAGAAAAATGATCAGGAATTTATTAATATTCTCATTAAAAAACCGTTGGACCGTAGTCGCCATCGGTATCATACTCATGGCAGTAGGATACTACTGCTTTACGCAACTTAAAATAGAAGCGTACCCAGATATTGCTGATACCAACGTAATTGTGGTTGCCCCATTCCCGGGAAGAGCGGCGGAGGAGGTAGAACAGCAAGTAACCGTTCCAATTGAACGCGCTTTGCAAAACACTCCCAATGTGCTGGATCGGAGAAGTAGAACTATCTTCGGATTGAGTGTAGTACAGCTCACCTTTAAAGATGGTACGGACGACTACTTCGCCCGTCAACAGGTGATGGAACGCTTGGGTTCTATTGAGTTACCCGATGGCGTCACCCCCGAGCTGGCACCACTCTCCACTGCCGTTGGTGAGATCATGCGCTACGTTGTAGAAGCGCCACCGAGTTTTACGCCAACGCAACTACGCGACTTACAGGATTGGGTTATTAAACCGGCTTTATTACAAACGCCAGGCATTGCTGATGTCACCACTTTCGGTGGTCCGATGAAACAGTTCCATATTTTTGCTTCTCCTGAAAAACTGCGTAAATACGATCTAAGTATAGCAGACATTGAAACAGCCGTTGATAATAATAATCAAAACACCGGCGGAAATATTATAAACCGTGGTGGCCAAGGTTTTGCCGTACGAGGCCTAGGGGCTATCAAATCGGAGAATGACATCTTAAACATCGTATTGAAATCAGTAAATGGTATGCCCATTTTTGTACGGGATGTCGCCAATGTTGAGGTTGGTCCTCCTCCCCCCAATGGTGTTTTAGGTTATACCGTCACAACAGACAGTTTAGATGTAAGCAATGGCGTAGAAGGTGTTGTGCTTTTACGTCGCTATGAAAATCCAAGTGATGCTTTGGCGCTTTTGAAGCAAAAAATGGCGGAGGTACAGGCGCATGATCTACCCGAGGGCGTCCGTATTAGGCCGCTCTATGACCGAAGCTTTCTCATCAATCACTCGCTGGAGACGGTAGCACATACACTTTTTGAAGGGATAAGCATTGTAATCATCCTCCTCATCTTTTTTCTTGGGAGTGTGCGTAGCGCGTTGGTAGTAGCCTTAACAATTCCTTTTTCTCTTTTGTTCGCCTTCATTCTGATGCGCCTAACCGGTATTCCTGCGAACTTACTTTCGCTCGGAGCGATTGATTTTGGAATTATTGTGGATGGAGCTTGCGTCATGGTGGAGCATCTCATTCGAAAGTATCGAACCGCCACAGCTGAAGAAAAGAAGGAAGGAATCATTAAAATCACCCTTTCTTCGGCACAGGAAGTAGGTAGGGAAATTTTCTTTTCGGTTACCATTATTATTTTGGCTTACATGCCCATCCTATTAATGACAAGGGTTGAAGGAAAGCTGTTTTCACCAATGGCCCTAACCTTGGCGTTTGCAGTAATAGGCTCCATGTTGGCAGCGCTCACAATAATCCCAGTGTTGATTTCCTTTGTTTACCACAAAGCGCTGAACAACGAAGAGAAACCATTGAAAGAACATCGTAACAAACTATTGGAGTTTCTGGAGAAGTTATATGGCAAAACCTTGCAAAAGTTTATTTCGCAATATAAGCGCACCGTAATCGTAGGCTTTTTCCTGGTTGCTATTTGTATTCTAGCTGGTGCTAAATTAGGCTCAGAGTTTCTACCTTCGTTAGACGAAGGCTCCATCTTTTTAAGAGGTAATTTTCCATCCGGTATTAATATTCAGGAAAATGCGAAATATGCACCACTCATTAGAAAGGTAATTTCCAGGTATCCGCAAGTTGCTTTTGTTATTACGCAAACAGGGCGCAACGACGACGGAACCGATCCGTTCCCCGCTAATAGAAATGAAATTCTGGTCGGGCTCAAAGACTATAAGCTTTGGAGTGATACCATAGCGAAGTCGACCTTGGTTAACAACATCAAGGCTGATCTATCCAAAGCTTTGCCAAGCGTTAGTTTTTCCAGCGGCCAACCCATTATTGATCAGGTAATGGAAATTGTTACCGGCTCGGCGGCGGATCTCGCGGTATCCATCGTTGGAAACGATCTGCATCTTATGCGGCAAAAGGCGGATAGTATCGCAAATATTGCAAGAAATATGCAAGGCAGCGAATCCGTTAATATCGAACAAGAGGGACCGCAGGAGCAAATTGCTGTTAATATAAACCGCGAGAATGCTGCAAGGTTTGGCATTAATATTTCCGATATCCAAAACATGATCGAGGCCGCAATCGGCGGCAAAACCATTTCTGAAATATACGATGGTACGAAACGCTATGACATTGTTGTTCGCTATTTACCCCAGTATAGAGATAACATTGATGCGTTAAAAAATCTATTGGTCACTTCAGCAACCGGTAACCTGGTCCCGATGAGCCAGCTTGCTGAAATCGGTTTTATCGAAGGGCAAACCAATATTTATCATTATGGAAGCAAACGCATGATCACCGTTAGAACGAATATTGAAGGAAGAGACCAGGTGAGTTTTGTAAAAGAACTACAGAAAAAAATTGGTGCACAAGTGCATATTCCAAAAGGATACGACCTTATTTATGGAGGACAATACGAGAATCTGGAAAGAGCCGGTAAACAGTTGTTGTTTACCATTCCGTTGACCATTGGACTCGTATTTGCCTTTCTATATCTGCTTTACAGAAACTTCAAGGATACCTTGCTCACGATGAGTTGTATTCTGTTTGCCTTAGGCGGTGGCATTGTAGCGCTATTGCTGAGGGGTTACTACTTTAATGTCTCGGCAGGTGTAGGCTTTGTCAGTATCTTCGGAATCTCTGTAATGGCAGGCGTATTGATCGTGTCGGCACTCAATAGAAACTTTAGTAACCTCTCTACTTATGCGTTGCCTATTGAAGAACAAAAGGCCGTCATATTGACTACTTCAAAGGGACAGCTGCGGGCGGTATTGACCATTCTGGTGGTCGCAATCATTGGCTTGTTTCCGGCAGCCACTTCCAGCGGCATTGGATCGGACGTTCAACGTCCATTGGCAACTGTCATTATTGGTGGCTTAACCAGTACCCTTGTATTTGCTCCGCTCTTGATTCCTCCCTTATTTTGGTGGACAAGCCGTAGGAAGTTTGGTTCAAAGCACAAGTTGGAAAATAGTTGAATAGTTAAGTGGTTGAGTCGTTGAGTTGTTGAATAATAGCAGTTGCAATGAGAGTGGGCACTGGCCCAAGTCTAACACACCCTAAACCTTACACCTTAAAACCTGTCGATAGGCTGATAGCTGACAGCCTATCGGCTATAAGCTATTCTTCCAAATAATTCAAATCCTTATCGAAGCTCTCTTTCAATTGGCTTAGTGCGAACATGGCAATGGCGCTCAATAAAACAACCATAATGGTTGCCGCAATGATAATATCGAAGCGATGGACAAACCATTCAAATAAAAAAGTGCTTGGAACGAGTGCGCCACGGACAAAGTTAGGTGCCGTGGTAGCAACCGTTGCTCTTAAATTAGTGCCAAACTGTTCGGAGGCTATCGTAACAAAAGTAGCCCAATATCCGACCGAGAACCCCATAAAAAAGGCTAACCAAACGAATTTTTGAGCGGTAAGACCACTGCTCATTAAATACCACAGCGAACTGATGATGATCAACAGTTGGAAGAAAAATACCGCCTTCTTTCTCGACTTTGTCAGCTGGGCATATAACCCGGCGAAGATGTCACCGAGTGAAATACCAATGTAAGCGTACATAATTCCCTTACCCGCACTAAGTGTTTCCGTAGCACCCAAGGCAACGCCAAATTCGGGCGCCTGCGTAATCAGTATACCTACTACAAACCAAATAGGTAACCCGATAAGCATGCAATAAAGATACCGCAAGAAGCGCTCTCTATTCTCAAAAAGCATGAAGAATTTTCCCTTTAAAACATTTTTTTGTGCGGTATCGGTAAACATTCCTGATTCGAAAGTTCCAACACGCATCAGCAATAGCAATAGCCCCATACCACCACCAACCAAATAAGCATTTCGCCAGTTGAAATGTTCAGCAACATAAAAGGCTGCTATGGCTCCTAATACACCGATACCGGCTATAAGCATCGTCCCATATCCCCTTTTGTCCCTTGGCATACTCTCACTAACTAAGGTGACTCCGGCTCCCAGCTCACCTGCCAAGCCAATGCCTGCGATAAAACGAATCCAGGCGTAGCTATGTATATCGTTCACAAAGCTATTGGCCATATTGGCCAGTGAATAAAGCAAAATTGACCCGAACAATACCCTTACTCTGCCAAATTTATCACCGATAATTCCCCACAGTAAGCCTCCCAGCAATAATCCGATCATTTGCATATTAAGAACATATTCACCGTCTGTACGCATATTTTCCAATGGCACCCCTATATCCTTAAAACTTTGTACTCTAACGATTGAAAAAATAACTAGATCGTAGATGTCTACAAAATAACCCAGGGAAGCTACCAAAACCAACAACCAAACTTTAGTGGTTTGTTGTTTATTATGCTGTTCTATCATCAAGAATGGTCTATTGAAAATACGGGGCTAAAATATAAATTTTATTGAATTAAAATTTGCTTAGACTTTTATTTAACCCCCGATTTCACTTTGCCGGAGACAGAACGAAAACCCTCATTTTATACAACTCCTCCTAGATAGTTTATTTAAAATTATGGCTAATGTAAAATTCTTTTTATCTTAGCCTCAAGCTACTTCCGCTAGCGATGTCAAACACGCATTTAGCTAATACATGAAGGTCTCAGAGCGTACATTAAAATGGGTAATGCGTTTATATC
The DNA here is from genome assembly GCF_054130995.1 of Olivibacter sp. SA151. Taxonomy (NCBI): domain Bacteria; kingdom Pseudomonadati; phylum Bacteroidota; class Sphingobacteriia; order Sphingobacteriales; family Sphingobacteriaceae; genus Olivibacter; species Olivibacter sp. SA151. The sequence continues at coordinate 3,451,711 of NZ_CP096391.1, forward strand.
CCCCCCTCCTTTTTCAACGAATTTGGGTTCAGAGATTTCATAGAAATTTTAAAGGTGTTGATGTAAAGATTCTATATAGCATACTGAACAAAAATTATAATTCCTCTATATTTGGGGGAACGATTTATGCGGCCGCCGATCCTTTTTTTGCGTTGTTGTTCGATCAGATTTTTCGACGTAAAGGGTACAAAACACGGGTATGGCTAAAGAGTGCTTCTATTGATTATATAAAACCCGGTCGCGGAACGCTTTATTTCCAAATCCGGCTAACTGATGATGCAATCGAAGAGGCGCAGCAAACACTGGATATGACCGGTAAATTTATACAGAAATTTATGCTGGATATCGTCGATAAAAATGGGGAGCTTTGTGCAAAGGTGATGAATGAAGTTTATGTGAGAAATCTAAAATATAATAAGGAACAACCTACGGTTGCATACTAATGCCTATGTTTTAGCATCTGAAAATCCTATATGAGCATTGAAATTCCGTTTTTTAATCAATTTACATTACTAAAATGAGGCTAAAGGCAACAATACTACAAGGTGAAGGTGAACAACTCGATTTTAAGAATAAAATCAGCAATGAAAACAAAATCGCAAAGACATTGGTTGCTTTTGCTAATAATAAAGGTGGAAAATTGCTTATCGGCGTTGCTGATGACGGCCATATAATCGGTGTAAAGAACGAAGACGAAGAGCGATTTATCTTAGAGCGCGCAGCTTATCGATATTGTAAACCGGCGGTCGAAATCAAATTTGATGAAACATTTGTTGACGACAAGCTGGTTCTTATCGCCGAAATACCTGAAAGCGACGTAAAACCACATTACGCCTTGGGAGATGATGGCAAATGGTGGGTTTACATACGTGTAAAAGATAAAAGTATACTAGCAGGAAAAGTAGTAGTGGATGTATTGAAAAGACATGGAGAATCAGAAGGGGTACTGATTACGTATACCGATAAAGAAAAACAGTTACTCACTTTTCTGAATGAAAACCAAAAGGTTGCACTGATAGATATTTGTAAACATCTAAAATTATCGCGAAGAAAAACGCAACGACTGTTAGTGAACATGATATTGGCAGGCATTGTCAAGGTTGATACCACAAAAGAAGCGGAATTCTATATGCCCACAGCTATTTAATAGGAAACTTAATTCACGGATTTGTCAGAACTAAACAACATATAACAAATGAAATTATATATATTCCTTTCACTAGCATTAGGTGTTGTCACGTCGTCATGCAATAACGCCGGCAACAAAAATTTACAGTTACAAGAAGAAGTGATCGCTGTTCATGATTCGATTATGCCAAAAATGGGCGCATTAGTGCGCGACAATTTAAAAGTAGGCATTCTACTCACAAAAATGGATAGTCTAAAACAGGTAAATCCAGCACTTGATACTGCACAAGAGAAAGATAAATTGCTTAAATTACAATCAAAACTGGCCGAAGCAAACGAAGAAATGACCGATTGGATGCATAATTTTGAGCCCGCTCAGGAGGACAAAAAAGCGGAAGAGATGGCATCCTATTTACAAAACGAACTGGCAAAAATAAAGGCGCTTAAAGAGAAGTTTGCAACGGCCGAAAGTGAAAGCCGTGAGATTCTTTCCAAGTACAAACCTTAACAACAAGTAGGCAATAAACCTACCATGAAGCGGTAGGCTATCCATTGCCTAAAAATAATCATAACAGTATGAACAAGTATTTAATTTTTGTCCTTAGTTTACTCGTATGGGGGTGTGGTCAAAAAGGACAGCAACGTTTACCTATTCTTGGTGAACGGGAACCGGTGACGAAAGAAGTAGATGGAAAAACTGTAACGGATACGCTATATCAAACCATTCCTACATTTTCTTTTATTAATCAAGACAGTACGATCGTAACAGATAAAGATTTTGACAACAGCATATATGTAGCTGATTTCTTTTTCACCTCATGCCCCAGCATTTGTCCGGTGATGAGCAAAAACTTATTAAAGGTACTGAATAAGTATCAAGGAAATGAGGAAGTAAAAATTCTCTCACATAGTATTGACACAAAATATGATACGCCTTGGGTTTTAAAAAGATATGCCAATAAACTAGGGGTAAAAGGAAATCAATGGCAATTTGTGCATGGTACTCAGCGAGACATTTATGGCATTGCCGATAAGTATATGGTTTATGCAAAGGAAGACGCGCAAGCTCCGGGAGGCTTTGAACACCAGGGATGGCTTATTTTGGTTGACAAAGAAAAGCGAATACGTGGAGCTTATGACGGAACGGACGATAATCAAGTGGCCCAATTGATGCAGGACATGGATATATTACTAGGCGAGTATAAAGGTGGGCATGAGAAATAGCTTTTTGTGGGCGGGCTTCTTGGTGGCCTTGATCGCTTCCGTCATGAATGCTTGTCAGGGGGAGCAAGAAATAAAAAAGGCGCAATTTTTCACGAATGGGAAATCCCTATTTGCCACAAAATGTGCAAATTGTCACGGATCAGAAGGTGAAGGTCTCGGCAATCTATATCCGCCCCTAACAGATACCACCTTTTTATATACGATGCGAAAGGAATTACCTTGTATCGTGAAATACGGTTTACACGAAGAACTAACCATTGAGAATCGGAAATTTGACACAGAAATGCCGGCCAACCCTACTTTAACAGATCAGGAAATCGCTTATATATTAACCTATGTTGGAAATTCTTTTGGCAATCACTTGGGATTTGTAAGCACGGAAGAAGTTGCTGTTCATTTAAAAAATTGCGCTGCGACAAATTAGGCCATCACACTGGAGGAAGTACGAAAGAAATAGGCTGGATAGGTTCAAGATCGTAAATACAGCATGATTTTGTACTAAATACTGGTCAATCCATTTCTTATTTTGAGATTTTTATAGTAGGTTTGCATGATGCAAGCCGTTCTATCGCCGCACTTTGTGAGGAGGAAAGTCCGGGCAATATAGAGCATCTCGCTTCCTAACGGGAAGGTCCCGGTTAAACCCGGGAACGGAAAGTGCCACAGAAAATAAACCGTCTCGATTGCTATCGAGATAAGGGTGAAAACGTGAGGTAAGAGCTCACGGCCTTGTATGGCGACATACATTGCGGTAAACCCCGGGAATTGAAAGACCAAATAGGTTCTGAACGTAGGGTTGCTCGCTCTCTTCGCCTTTTAGGCGGATTCAGAATGGGTAGGTCGTTAGACCTTACAAGTGATTGTAAGGCTAGATAAATGATAGAAGCTCAACTTCGGTTGAGGACAGAACCCGGCTTATAGGCTTGCTTTTTTTTAGAACTTAAACAGCATAAAATTGCGATTTTGACGCAATAGACACTTATGGCTAAAATATTAATCATTGATGATGAACGGGCGATTAGAAGCACGTTGCGGGAGATTTTAGAATACGAAGATTATCAGGTCACCGATGTTGATAATGGCCTCGATGGTCTCGAAATCATCAAAAGAGACAACATCAACCTGGTATTATGTGATATCAAAATGGGGAGAATGGACGGAATGGAAGTGCTTACAGAAGCACAATCTATTAAACCGGACCTTCCGTTTATTATGATATCGGGGCATGGTACGGTTGAAACAGCCGTTGAAGCGAGCAAAAAAGGGGCTTATGACTTTATATCGAAACCACCCGATTTAAACAGGCTGCTTATTACAGTAAGGAATGCACTGGAACGTGGAACGCTGGTCACCGAGACAAAAGTATTAAAGCGCAGGGTAAGTAAAACCAGGGAGATACTTGGTGAATCAGAGGCTATTACGAAGATAAAAGAAACGATCGATCGTGTGGCACCAACAGATGCCCGAGTTCTGATTACCGGTGCCAATGGAAGCGGTAAAGAACTGGTGGCTAGATGGCTTCATGAAAAATCAAATCGAGCCAACTCTCCCCTGATTGAAGTGAATTGTGCGGCAATCCCCTCGGAATTAATCGAAAGTGAGTTATTCGGACATGAAAAAGGATCGTTTACATCTGCTGTTAAGCAACGGATCGGTAAATTTGAGCAAGCGGATCGAGGTACATTATTTTTGGATGAGATTGGTGATATGAGTTTATCTGCTCAGGCAAAAGTATTGCGAGCCTTGCAGGAAAATAAAATAACACGGGTGGGTGGCGATAAGGAAATCGAAGTAAATGTCCGTGTAATAGCGGCAACAAATAAAGATCTATTAAGGGAAATCGAATCAGGTAATTTCCGTATGGACCTTTACCACCGCCTAAGTGTCATCCTAATACACGTCCCTCCTCTTTCAGAGAGACGATCGGATATCCCCATCATTGCGGAACAGTTTTGTGAAGAAATCTGTACAGATTATGGCATGCCTATTAAAAAGATAACGAGCAGTGCTATTGATGCGTTAAAATCGCTTCCTTGGACCGGGAATATTCGTGAATTGAGAAATATGGTAGAGCGACTTATCATTTTAAGCGATAAATCGATTACCGACAAAGACGTGTATGCTTATGCCAATCCCGGCGGGCCTGTTTTGGAAAGCGCGGAAGTAACCACCAGCATAGGTAACGGTGCAACTATTTCGTCGCCGGAGCCAAACCATCACGGAAGTATTAATGGATTAAATCATTTTGATCAATTCTCTTCTTTTCAAGAATATAAGGACTATGCGGAAAGAGAATACATCAAATACAAACTAGAAAATAATGCCTGGAATGTATCGAAAACAGCCGATGATATTGAAATTCAGCGCAGCCATCTCTATAGCAAAATCGAAAAATATGGCTTGAAGCGGGAGAATTGATTAGAGACGTAGGTAGCAGGACGTAGGTATAAAGTATCAAGACACCTGCCTACTGGCAGGCAGGTAAGTAGCAAGTATCAAGACATAAGTAGCAGGACACCTGCCTACCAGCAGGCAGGTAAGTATCAGATTTCCTTTCCTGTGTCTCACGTCTTATGTCTTACTATCCTATGTCTTATAAAAACTAATTCCACATGGGGTTCTGAGGGAAACCTGCTACATGGGCATACCTTGGTCCTAAACTAATAACAGCCTCTTTCCATAAATTTTCTTCATCATTAACAAACACAATGTCGGGATCAAAGCTATTCCCTATCATCCACGTGTTTTCCTTCAGCTCTTTATTTAACTGACCACCTGACCAACCGGAGTATCCAATAAAAAACTTTATCTCGTCCAATCCTATGGCACGATCGTTTATTAGTAGCTTCAACGCCTCAAAATTTCCACCCCAAAATAAATTTTCTTTTATTTCGATGCCACTGTTTAAACGATCATAACATTTGTGAATGAATTGTATACTATCTTGCCCCACAGGCCCACCTACGAACAGTTGATATTCAGCGTTTGGCATATCGGACATTACATCCTTCAATAAAAGCGAGCTGGGTTGGTTTAATACCAAACCTACCGATCCCTCTTCGTCGCTATGTTCACACAATAAAACAACAGAGCGCTGAAAATTTGGATCTAGCATGAAAGGTTCGGAAAGTAATAAACTACCTTGTTGCGGATTGAAATTGCTAAGCATGAGAAATAAATTTCTATTCGTAAAATCAATATAATCCTATCAAATATAGGGCCGAAATTTAGCTTTGAGGTATTAGATGTTAGCTGTTAGCTTTTAGGTATTAGGTGCCAGGTGTCTTATCCCCTGGTTTGATACATATCTTATATTGGCATTCCATTTTCCCTCATCTAATTCTCATATAAAAGAAAGTTTATGTATGTTTAGGTGAATAAATGGCTACGTTTTTTTTAAGTTTGTAAAAGAACTATAAGCTATGGATAAGGAATTACATATTGAAGATATTAGAACGGATTATAGACTGGCATCCTTAACTGAAGATAGCATTGACAAAGACCCCATTCGCCAATTTGAGCAATGGTTTGAACAGGCTATCAACGCCCAAGTAATAGAGGTCAATGCTATGACACTAGCAACAGTAGATGCTGATGGTTCACCTAGCGCTCGTATCGTATTGCTGAAAGATATTGAAGATGGCGCCTTCGTTTTCTACACCAACTATAATAGTCAAAAAGCCAAAGAGATCGCCACTCATCCGATGGTCTCCCTTGTGTTTTTTTGGCCCGATCTACAAAGGCAGGTGCGTATCAAGGGAACCGTAGAAAAAGTGGATAAAGCCAATTCGGAAGCTTATTTCCATAGTAGACCGGTCGGCAGTCAATTGGGAGCCTGGGCTTCGCCTCAAAGCGATGTTATTCCGAGCAGGGTATTCCTGGAAGAAAATCTTAAAGAGGTTTCCGAAAAATATAAAAACCAGGTTGTACCAAAACCTCCACACTGGGGCGGCTATAAGGTAACACCTTCTACAATAGAATTCTGGCAAGGTAGAACAAACCGGTTACACGACCGAATTCTATACAGCAAAAATACCTCGAGTGCGGGATGGGCGATTAATCGTTTAGCACCTTGATAAACAAATGGATCTTACGAAAATAAAAAACATACTCACGTCCCGCTTCGGCAATGAATGTATTGTGGACGAAGAATTGCAAGGATTACAACCTGCTTTGGTGATTCATCGGGACTTTCTGCGGGCTGTCTGTAAAGAACTCAAAGAGAACCAGGACACTTGGTTCGACTTTCTATCCTGCATTTCAGGAGTCGACTATGGCGTTAATGAGGGCTTCGGTGTTGTATATCATCTTGCGTCAATTCCTTATAAAACGCAGTTAACGCTAAAGGTAAAATTGGATAACCTTCGTGAAGGATCGACATTGCCTTCGATTGACAGCGTTAGCACAATTTGGCGTACAGCTGATTGGCACGAAAGAGAAGCATATGACCTGGTAGGTATTTTCTTTAATGACCATCCCGATTTAAGACGTATTCTACTGCCTGACGATTGGAGTGGGTATCCGCTACGGAAAGATTACCAAGACGCGGAAAGCTACCATGGCATTCCAATAAATTGAATCAAAAAATTTAACCTTCTTTCGAAACAACAAATTAGTGAATAATACGGATACACAAGCTGCTTTAAACGCTTACGAAAAAAGAATGTCTAAATTAGGCCCGGAGGAAATGATTATTAACATCGGCCCCCAACACCCGTCTACACATGGCGTTCTACGTTTGGAAGTTATTTCAGATGGTGAAATTGTTAAGGAGGTTGTTCCCCACATGGGCTACCTTCATCGTTGCTTTGAAAAACATGCCGAGTCGATGAATTATGGAAAAACCATTCCTTTTACCGATCGCATGGACTACTTAGCTTCTATGAATAATAGTCATGCTTTTGTAATGGGCGTCGAAAGGATGCTTGGTTTAGACAAGGAGATTCCTAAACGAATTGAATATATCCGTGTTTTGGTCTGCGAATTAAACAGGATTGCATCGCACCTGATTGCAATTGGCACCTATGGCATTGACATTGGCGCCTTCACTCCTTTTATGTGGTGTTTTAGAGACCGCGAGCATATTATGAATATGCTGGAATGGGCATCAGGATCAAGGATGCTCTACAATTATATTTGGATCGGCGGGTTGTTTTACGACTTACCTGTCGGTTTTGAAGAAAGATGCAAAGAATTTGTTCACTATTTTAAACCAAAATTAGTTGAACTGGATGAGCTTTTAACAAACAATCAGATCTTTATCTCACGCACCGCTAATATTGGCGCTTTGCCGCTGGAAGTAGCAATCAATTATGGTTGCTCAGGACCAATGCTCCGTGCTTCAGGCTTAAAATGGGATCTTAGGAGAGTAGACGAGTATTCGGTATATCCGGAGATCGATTTTGATATTCCCATTGGAAAAGGTGAAATGGGCAAGAAAGGCGACTGCTGGGATCGATATAAAGTGAGGGTTGATGAAATCGTTGAGTCGGTTAAGATTATTGAACAATGTCTGGAAAGATTACAGAAAGATTTAAAAAGAACACCTGATTTTGATCCCCGTGGCTTAGTCCCTAAAAAAGTATCTCCAAAAGCGCAAGACTATTATGTAAGGGCTGAAAATCCCAAGGGAGAGCTCGGCTTCTATTTTATAACCGATGGCAAGTTGGACATTCCGAGACGTGTAAAAGCCAGGGGGCCTAGTTTTAATAACTTATCTGTTCTACCGGAGCTATCAAAAAACATTCTCATCGCCGACCTTATTGCCATATTAGGATCTATTGACATCGTTTTGGGCGAAGTTGATCGATAGCAGTTGGAAACAAGAATCAGGGCAAAGGTATGAGGTATCAGGACAAAAGCATCAGGTATCAGGATTTGTATCCTATGTCTTACTTCCTATGTCCTATGTCTTATATTCTATATCCTAAATTAACGACTTGATTATACTAAAAATATTAGTATATTTGTCAATCATAAATATTTTTTTTAGCATCGAAAAAATGGAAGTGATTGACAAAATCTATGGGAATATCAAGGTATCGCCGCTTAAAGAGGAATTATTGAAAACAGACGTTTTGCAACGGTTGAACTTCATTCATCAAAGTGGTGCCATCTTCCTTATAAATCCCCAAGCACACCATAAACGGTTGGAACATTCCATTGGTGTTATGTATCTGATTCAGTTATTGGGAGGATCGGAATTGGAGCAAGTGGCAGGTTTGTTACATGATTTATCTCATACGGCCTTTTCCCATGTGGGCGATTATGTTATGGAAGATGATACGGAAAGTTACCATGAACGTTTATTCGAAACTGTTTTAACACAATCGGATATCCCTCAAATTCTGAAGAAACATGGCTATCAAGTGGAAGACCTGTTAGATACTAAATTTGATATTTTAGAACAGCCCCTTCCCTATCTATGTGCTGATCGCATTGACTATACACTACGGGATGCCCATCAGTATGGCATGATAAAACGTCAGGAAGCCATCCACTTTATCAAACATTTACAAGTAAGAGATAATAAGATTATTGTTATTGGTGATGAACAAGCACTATGGATCAACAGCTTGTCAAAAAAGGTCAATGAAGAAATTTACAATTATCCTTTATACGTTTATACGAATCAGCAACTCGCAAACCTTATAAAAAGATATTTACAAGATGGTCGTTTAATCCTAAGCGATTTACTCCAAAACGACACTTTTTTATTGAACAAGATTAGAAGCCATTATGACGGAGTGGAAGCTATTAAGGCAATAAAAACAGCAACAGGATACAAAAACTTTCTAAAGAAACCGGAATCCGTCAAAATTAAAAAACGTTATATTGATGCTTTTCTGTAAGAAAAGTAAAAAGTAAAAAGTAAAAAGTCAAAATTAAAAAGTCAAAAGCCTGCCGTAAGCTTTAAGCAGTAAGCTTGACGATTCAACTACTCCATCACTCAATCTACACTTCAAGTTCCTTACAACCGGCAACGCAAAAAATTATTTATCGCTCATCATCACATTGGCTCATCCGCTAATTGTCACATTGGCTAATTTAAAATCTTACTTACTCAACAACTCCACCACTCAACTACTCAACTACTCCTCTACTCCACAATTAAACTTCCATTTTAGCCCGTTATTCCATTGTTATATACAATATAAAATACTATTTTTACAGCAAAATTCTTTAAATAATGAACATTCACGAATATCAAGGTAAAGCTATACTGAAGAGTTTCGGAGTTCGCATTCAGGAAGGTATCGTTGCCGATAACCCTGAACAAGCGGTAGAAGCTGCGAAAAAGTTAAAACAAGATTATAATTCTGATTGGGTTGTGGTAAAAGCACAGATCCACGCAGGAGGCCGCGGAAAGGGCGGCGGTGTTAAACTTGCAAAGAATATCGATGAGGTTAGAGAAAAAGCTAAAGAAATCATCGGTATGCAACTAGTAACTCCTCAAACTGGTCCTGCCGGAAAAAAGGTAAATAAAGTACTTATCGCACAAGATGTTTACTATCCGGGAGCTAGCGAAACCAAGGAATTCTATATGAGTGTTTTGTTGGATAGATCACGCGGACGCAACATTATCATGTATTCTACTGAAGGTGGTATGGATATTGAGGAAGTAGCTGAAAAGACACCTCATCTTATTCAAAAAGAAGAAATAGACCCTTCCATTGGACTTCAAGGATTTCAAGCAAGAAAAATTGCTTTCAATCTGGGACTAAGCGGTGCGGCTTTTAAAGATATGACTAAATTTGTAGCAGCTCTTTACAAAGCTTACGAAGCAACAGACTCTTCTCAATTCGAAATCAACCCGGTTTTAAAAACTTCCGATGACAAAATATTAGCAGTTGATGCTAAAGTCAATTTGGATGAAAATGCATTATACCGTCACGCTGATTATGCTGAATTGCGTGATTTATCAGAAGAAGATCCGACAGAAGTAGAAGCCGGACGCTCCAATTTGAATTACGTTAAACTAGATGGAAATGTCGGTTGTATGGTAAACGGTGCCGGTTTGGCAATGGCTACCATGGATATTATTAAAATTGCCGGTGGAGAACCTGCGAACTTTTTAGATGTTGGTGGTACTGCCAACGCTGAAACAGTCAAAGCCGGATTCAATATTATTTTAAAAGATCCTAATGTAAAGGCTATTCTCATCAATATTTTCGGAGGCATCGTTCGTTGCGACCGTGTAGCTCAGGGCGTCATTGATGCTTATCAGGAAATTGGCAATATTCCTGTGCCTATTATTGTTCGTTTACAGGGCACGAATGCAGAAGAAGCTAAAAAACTTATTGACGAATCAGGACTTGAGGTATTCTCAGCAATTCAGCTGAAGGAAGCGGCTGATTTAGTAACTAAAGTACTTTCTTAGTGCTTGGTTACTGACAACGTATTTCATATGATAAACCTCCGGAAGCGATTTCGGAGGTTTATTGTTAAAGTACCTATTATTTGAATTAGAAACATGATACACACAAGGATAAAAGAGCTTTTAAACAGCACAGATTTTGGAAAAACGGTTATTGTAAAGGGATGGATTAAAACCTTTAGAAACAATCAATTTTTGGCTATTAACGATGGTTCTTGTTTAGGTAATATTCAGGTTGTTATAGATTATGAAAACACGGACGAGCGTACATTAAAGCGTCTTACGACAGGGGCGGCCGTCTCAGTAGAAGGTGTTTTGATCGAATCGCTTGGAAAAGGACAACGCGTAGAAGTGAAAGCAAGCCAAATAAGCATCCTAGGTGATAGCGATCCCGAAAAGTTTCCGCTACAGCCTAAAAAACACAGTTTAGAGTTTCTTCGGGAAATCGCTCATCTCCGTTTCAGAACCAATACCTTTAATGCTGTTTTTAAGGTCAGAAATGCCCTGTCCTTTGCTGTTCATCGTTTTTTTAACGAGCGAGGTTTTGTCTATATTCATACCCCTATTATTACCGGATCAGATGCTGAAGGAGCTGGTGAGATGTTCAAAGTTACTACCTTAGATCTTGATAATCCACCACGTAACGACGATGGATCAATCAATTTCAAAGAAGATTTCTTCGGAAAGTCGACCAATCTTACCGTCTCCGGACAATTGGAAGGTGAACTAGCTGCCTTGGCTTTCGGAAACATTTACACCTTTGGTCCTACTTTTCGGGCAGAAAATTCAAACACAACAAGACACCTTGCTGAATTCTGGATGATAGAACCGGAGATGGCCTTTTATGAGCTTAAAGACAACATGGATTTGGCAGAAGAATTACTAAAGCATGTAATTCGTTATGCTTTAGACACTTGCAGCGAAGAGTTGGAATTTTTGAAAAATCGTCTGCAGGAAGAAGAAAAATCAAAACCACAGACGGAGCGTTCCGAGCTCGATTTACTTGCTAAATTGAACTTCTGTTTAGATAATGATTTTGAGCGACTTACCTATACAGAGGCAATTGATATATTGAGACGCTCCAAACCCAATCAGAAAAAACAATTTAAGTATTTAATAGAAGAATGGGGAGCTGACCTTCAATCAGAGCACGAGAGGTATTTAGTGGAAAAGCATTTCAAGAAACCGGTTATTCTCACTGATTATCCGGCAGACATCAAAGCTTTCTATATGCGAATGAACGAGCCAGACGAACAAGGAAGGAAGACCGTAAGAGCTATGGACATTCTATTCCCTGGAATTGGAGAAATTGTTGGCGGTTCACAACGGGAGGAAAGATACGATCTGCTGGTAAACAGAATGAAAGAAATGCATATCCCAATAGAGGATATGAATTGGTTTTTGGATACCCGCCGATTCGGATCTGTACCTCATTCCGGTTTTGGTTTAGGCTTTGAAAGGCTGGTGCTGTTTGTAACAGGCATGACCAATATACGGGATGTAATTCCTTTCCCAAGAACACCAAATAACGCAGAATTTTAGACAGTTAGTTATTTACACGTTATAAGTTACTGCGAAATCCAACTTATAACGTGTATTTTAATTTTCCTGGGCCCCGACATTAAAACTTTTTTCTTCAACGGAGGTTATATATTCATGTTGAGTAGTTAAGTAGTTGAATGGTTGAGTCGTTGATTAGCCAATGTGACAATGGCATAGACTGTGTTGGCTTAAAGCTTATGCTTATAGCTTACTGCCTATAGCTTATGGCTGAAAGTGACGGTAGTAGTAGCAGTAGCACCTACTTGCAGGTACGCTTTCGACTTTTTAATTTTGAATTTTTACTTTTTAACATGCTTATAAGAATATATCCCGAAAACCCGAACGAACGTGCGATAGAGCAAGTTGTTGCCGTGCTTAAAAAAGGTGGGATTATTATTTATCCTACAGATACCGTCTATGGTATTGGATGCGATATAACGAATCAAAAGGCGATTGAAACGCTCTGTCGGATTAGAGGAATCAAGCCGGAAAAAGCAAATCTATCTTTCATCTGTTATGATTTAACGGATATCGCTCAATACACCAAGCCCATCGATACAGCGACCTTTCGATTGCTTAAAAAATCCTTACCCGGTCCTTTTACCTATATCTTCAATGCAAGTAATCAAGTTCCTAAATTGATGAGTTCAAACAAGAAAACCGTCGGTATACGGGTACCCGACAATAACATCGCCAGGGAAATTGTAAGGCAATTGGGAAATCCAATCGTTTCGGCTTCTATTCATGATGAGGATGAAATTTTAGAATATTCAACTGATCCTGAACTTATCCATGAAAAATTCCAAAATTTAGTAGATTTGGTCATTGATGGCGGTTATGGCGGCAACGAAGCTTCAACTGTGGTTGATTGTACTTCGGGCGAGTTTGATGTCATCCGGCAGGGAAAGGGCGATTTAAGCGTCTATTTATAGTATAAGTACCTGCTTTCTTCTTCCGCTTTACTATTACTTTGCAAGAAATTCTATTAAAGGATCAATAAACCGATCGTAAGCTTCTATATGCGGTAAATGTCCTATCCCCTCTAGTTCAACTAAAGTTGCGTCTTTAATAACTTTTGAGGTTTTTTTGCCAAGTTCGGGATAGTTGCCGAGATTTTGTTGGGCCTCCTTCGGTGCTTTTGCTTTTCCAAGAGCTGTGCGATCTCTTTGTCCGATAATCAGAAGAGTAGATGCTTTTATATTTGCAAATTCATAACATACCGGTTGGGTAAAAATCATATCGTACAGTAAGGCAGAATTCCAAGCTAAACGTGGATAATCGATGTTGTTTGTAACGCCTGCAAGCATGTCAACCCAAGGGTCGTATTCCTTCTTCCATTTGTTATCATAATAAAATTGTAATTGATAAGCTTTTATGCGCTCATAATTTTGCTTTAATTCGCCGTGGTACCATTCTTCTATACTTATATATGGAACAACCGTTTTCCAGTCTTCTAAACCAATTGGATTCTCCAATATCAGCTTGTCAACCAAATCGGGATACATAAGTGTAAACCTAGTAGCCAACATTCCTCCCATGGAATGACCCAATAAAAAGATTTTAGAGATGCCAAGACTATCTAAAAGAGCCTTGGTGTTTTTTGCAAGTAGTTGAAAACTGTATTGTATCCGTTGAGGCTTGGATGACTTTCCAAAGCCTATTTGATCCGGAATCACTACACGATATCCATTATCGGCCAACGTCTTTGCTGTTTGTTCCCAATACGCACCGTTAAAGTTCTTTCCGTGTAGCAGTACTACAACTTTGCCATTAGCCTGTGCAGGTTTTACATCCATATACTCCATACGCAGTTGCTCCCCCTGATTAACAAGCGAAATGTAGTGCTCAGCAAAGGGGTAAGTAATCCCTTCTAAATTTAGCCCTACGTCCACTTGTCTATGCTGGGCATAGACAGAGCTAGTGCCTATCAATAAAAAAAGAAGGGTAATACGATAGAAATTATTTACAGTCATTTTAGAGTTTCTTTTTTCTTATGCGTTCCCACAAACCTTTTTTCACCGGCTTTTATCGGAATTAAAAGCGCATTTTCTGACGGTGGAATCGGACAATTATACCCTTCACTATAAGCACAATAAGGGTTATAAGCTAAATTAAAATCGATCGTTAGCTGATTGCCCTTAATGTCACTTCGCTTTAAATCCAGATACCTTCCGCCTCCGTATGTCTCCTCATCATTTGTAGGATCGGTAAATGGGAGAAAAAGGTAATCGGCATACTTCGGATTATCCATTAAAGCCACACTTTTAAACAACGTGAGTTTTACCCGCGTACCATTGATTTTAAAATGAGCTTCAGCAAAACGTAAATACTTTTTCTCCTTACCGCTATAGGTGGGTATAATAAACGGTTGGTCATCATAGATAAAAGTAAGCACCGCAGTCACTTTGTATAAACTGTCCGGTTCAAAAAAACGGAGATCCTTCAAATCCTTCTCCTTCAAAGGGGCATGTTCATCTGTCAGAAAAGCTTGTTTATAAACTTCTCTTTGCGCCAAGGTTTGTTCAGTGTAGTTCTGCGCTAAAGCATTCGTTACAAAGAAAGATAAAACCACTGCAAAAAAATAGGTAGCAAAGCCTTTATTCATTTTTCAATTTATGTATCACAAACCTAGTCAAAATCTTTTTATTAACCAGCGATTATGTTGGCATTAGCCAGGGCTTTAGGCTATAAGCGGTAAGCCGTAAGCTTTAGGCTATAAGCAGTAAGGCTTTAAGCTTGTGCTACTGCGACTGCTAATGCAACTATTTCATGAACTCACTTTGCCGGTTATTACATCGGCAAATTAGCTCATCGGCTAATTTAAAATATTCCCTACCCAACTACTCTACTACTCCCGTATCTGCAAAGCGATAGGTAATTGATATCGAACACGCACAGGTCGTCCATTTTGAATCCCCGGTTTCCATTTAGGTGCTTGTTCCAATAGTCTAACCGCTTCCGGTCCAGTGCCAAATCCTAAGTCCTTCAATACCTGTATATCAGTAAGAGAACCATCCTTCTCTACAATAAAACTTAAAAATAATTTTCCATTAATACCGTGAGATTTAGCCTCTTCAGGAAATTTGTAATTTCTAGCCACGTATTCCATAAATGCTTTTATCCCACCCGGAAATGTAGGGCTTACTTCTACATTTACAAAAACTGCTTGGGTCTCCCCTCCTTCTGTGATGGCGGTCATTTCATCTATAGCTCCTACTTTTGTATCGATAGTTATTACTGCAGTTGGATCGCCGGCAATCGTTGTCGGTCCGGGATTGGCGCTTTTTAACATTTCCATAGTGGGAGGTTCTTCCGCCGCTTGCGTATGTGGTACCACTTTAGGTGCCGTCATTTTTACCTGGTCTGTCCGCGAACGCCGTTGGGATTCTCTCGGCAACAGAGGTACAACTTCCACCTTTTTTTCGAGCGGTACCTCCTGTAAAACCAATTCGTCATTATCTGAAATCAATTGAAAGGTGGCGTCCTTTTTAAAATGAGCAATTCCGACAATAACGCCTACTGTTATTAAGAAAGATAAGATGCCAAATAGCAGCGCTTTCGACAGATCGTGATGTGCCTTCTTACGAATTACGTAAGCACCATATAACTTATTTCTGCCTTCAAAAACAAGATCTAACCAAGAACTTGTCAGGATACTTAATTTAGGGTTTAACATAGCTTGAGCGATTAAATTTGACAATTTACATTTATCTATAAGATCACTGTAATGACAGTTTTCCATAAGTAGTTTTAAGCAGACAAACACTTATACCTGAAAATCAATAGATTATATTTACTATTTTTTTATACCTTTGTCAAAATTTTTAATAAAACTCTTTTTGCATTTGCTTAAGGCGCATACCAAAAGAACGAAAGATAACGTTTAAGGTATAGTGAAAAGACAAGACAAGAAGTAGCATAAATGAACTATATATTATTTTTATATCTTCTATCGATTTCGGCAGGAGCAATTGAGACTGCAAATCAGCCAAGAGCGAACAAGATATCAACCACCACCATTCATAATTTAGTTTTAAAAAGGTTACCAACCCAACGATATAATGAATCCTTTAATTTCATCAACCCTGCAAAGGATACCATTACAAATGTCGAAGGTTTATCTTCGTTTTATCAGAAACTCCTAGCCTTGAGGGCTGGCCAAAGACATCGTGTCAATATTGTACAAATCGGCGATTCCCATATACAGCCGGATATTATTTCTCGAGAAGTACGGGCGGGGCTACAGGACTTTTTTGGTGATGCCGGACGAGGTTTGGTTTTTCCTTATCAAGTCGCTCGGACCAACGGTCCACTGGATATTACCAGTTCAACTTCTACCCAGTGGTTACCAAGTAAAATAAGTCATCAACGTACACCGGCCGCTAGTGGCATCTCCGGATTTGGCTTAAGAAAAATCCATAGTCAGGGCTTGATTAGGTTGTCACTAAAACCTGACTTACAGGCAAAACAACAATCTTTTGACTATATTAAACTCTTCGTGAGTCAAGGATCATGGAATATTCGTGCCATAGGTAACGATGCGAATACCTACATCATTGATCAATCGACGCCAGACGGCTTAGAAACCAAGGAAATCTTACTGAAGGACTTTGCTACGGGCTTTAATATAAGCCCCTTAGCATCGACTCCCAGCTTCTTCGGTGCTTCACTGGAGAAGCGAAATAATCCGGGTGTGCTATTTCATACCATCGGTGTAAATGGCGCACGCTACGAGCAATACAATAAGGAACCTTTATTTTGGAAGCAGCTTCCTGCGCTAAATGCCGATCTATATATCTTATCCATGGGAACGAATGAGGCTTTTTACAATGGAATGACGGAAGAAATTTACATTAATCAAGTTGCTGAAACCGTAGCCAAAATACAAACGATCGACCCACGCGCGTCCATACTTATTACAACAACGGCTGAATCATTCAAGAATGGCCGTAGTAATCCCATGATTGAACGACTCAATTTGGCCTTAAAATTTTATTGTAACAAAATGGGCATTCCCCTTTGGGATTTGTTTGACATTACCGGGGGGGCAGGTTCTTCCCTTGCTTGGTTGAAAAATAATTTATTGCAAGCTGATAAAATTCATTATCAGCAAAAAGCATATAGCATGCAAGGAGCTCTTCTGTTCGATGCAATGGCCAAAGGTTATAATGAGTACCTTTCGACCGCATCGGAACCTTCTCTGTCTAAATTAGCGACTAAAACTGCAGATAGATAGGCATAACCGGTTCTGCGGATTTGAAGAGGCCATACAATATTAAAAAGCAAAAGAAAACGATCAGGTAGGTTACCAGTGAGATAGGGCCGAATCCCTCCACAACCTCATCTGCAAAATTATCAGGGATAAAGTGAATACATAAGGCCAGCAACATCATCGCCAAAACGGTTTTATAGTTAGCATAAAAGCCTTGCCAGACGTCGAAACTAACTTCATTAGCGATTTTTGAAATCATAACTACTGATGTGTCATAATCAGGAGCCTTAAAGAATATCCAGCAAAAGCATACCAAATGAAAGGTAACAAGTACTGCCAGCGTTTGATAGAGCCAAGTATTCTTTAGCCCGTCCATCCATTTTCCCGTTATCAGCATCCAAATCTTATGTAAAGCCAAAGCTAAGCCATGTAAGGCTCCCCAAATTAAGAAGTTAAAGCTTGCTCCATGCCAGAATCCGCCCAACAACATCGTGGTTAATAAGTTCATATTGGCTGCTACACCAGACATTTTCCATTTTATTAAGCCGGGGATCAGTAATACGATTGAAATACTTGCACATAAAATGCCGGCGTACTGATTGTTTAGGCCTAATAGATGTTTGCTACCAAAAAATACAGCAACGAAAAACAATAGACAGAATAAATAGGTGCTAAAAGTGCTTTTCCTGTTGCCACCCAAAGGAATATATAAATAGTCGCGTAACCAGGACGAGAGTGAAATATGCCATCGTCTCCAGAACTCCGTTATATCTCTACTTTGGTAAGGAGACAGAAAATTAGGTGGAATACTGAAGCCAAGCCACTTAGCAATTCCAATTGCAATATCGCTATAGCCGCTGAAATCACAATAAATAACGATAGCATATCCATAAACGGCAAAGAGATTCTCCAGTCCGGTATAACGGGACGGGTCATCAAAGACATAGTCGACAAAATTCAGGGTAATATAATCCGAAATGATTAACTTTTTTATTAAGCCCGAAATGATCAAATAAAAACCTTTAGCAAAATCTTCATCCCGTAAAAAATAAGGCTTATTTATTTGTGGCACAAAATCGTGCGCCCTTACGATCGGGCCCATCATTAACTTTGGAAAAAAAGACAAAAACAACAGATATTCACTGAATTTCTTTGCAGGCTTAAAATCCCTTCGATATACATCGATGTTATAACTGAGGTTCTCAAAAGTATAGAAAGAGATTCCAATAGGCAATAAAATATTCAATGCACTAAAGTCAGTATGAAAGAATTGGTTGCTAATGGATAAGAAAAAATTCGTATACTTAAAGTAAAACAACAATCCTAAATTGAAAAAAATGCAGCAGACAAGCAAGGAAAGCCGATACCGGCGACTTCGGCGTTTATAAATCGCATGTGAAAGCCAATAATTGACAATTGCAGAAATGACAACTAAGCTAACGAAATAGCCACTTGCTTTATAAAAGAAGTAAAGCGAGAAGCCACAAAAAATATAACGGCGAATGGCATAACGATTTCTAAAAATGTAATATAGTATAATAAATAGCGCAAAGAAAAAAACAAAGAAACCATTGTTAAAGAGCAAGGGATTTTTCGGATCATACAGAAACGATTTTGCAAGCGCAGAAAAATCAATTTCAATGGGCGCTAATTTCCAATCCATATTAATCAGTTCCATTTAAATTTGTGTTTTCAGATTTCTTCACTTGCTTATTAATTGCCTCAAATAGATGCTTCGCCAACAATTTAGCGCCCAACGCATTGGGATGCACGTAATCTTTATTCGCTAAACTGGGATTTTGCGTAGCCCAATTTACCATCGAATTTTTGCCTCCCATTGCTGCATATAGACTAAAGAAAGCACAATCCGTTTGTTTCGCCAGTGCGGCCTGTTCCTTGATAAGTGCTTCAATACCTACCGCTGACTGATAGCCCTCGGGATACCTAAAAGCACGGTCGCCAGTTCCTACGATAAGCACATCGGCCTTAGAAAAACATGTCTTTATTTTTTTAACAACCGGAATCGCTGCTCGCTTGTACCAAGTAAAATTGGTATCATCCGGCTTATATAAGACGTTTACACCGTACTGAAAAATAATTAAATCATAAGGGTTTTGCTCGTTGATTTCCTTGAGCAAATCTGCATTAATCTTCCCTAATTCCAAACCTGAAATGCCTCTAAATGAAAAGTTGTCTACGATGACACCTTGATCTGATTCGAAGCTCAAGCCAAATAGTGGGAGTTTCCGGTCAGCAGAGGAAACAACAATGGATTTATCTTTATTATGGGCTACGAGTGTACGGTTAAATAGTGCTGTCCGTTCCAGCATCATCGTTTTTTTATTAACAACCACCGATGCGCTGTCTGTTGCCGGTCCGTGTAACAGATACTTACCTAGCACTATTGAGGTATCTTTACTGGTATTATCTTTGATTTTAACCCAATCGTTTCCAGATGAAAAAAACACATGGCCGGAAATAAATAAATCTTGCTTTTTAGTATTTTTAAAGTTGAAATCCCTCCAGTTAGCGGAAGACGACGCGATAGCCGTGCGTCTAAATTGCGCAACCTGCGATGCTATAGGAACAAAACCGACACCACTTCCCCCATAAGCCTGTTGCAGTAAACTTCTCAACGTTTGGGATAACAAGTCGCCTTCAATCATACTGTCACCTAAATAAGCGATTCTCACCTTCGTCTTTTTGCCATTTTTCAAGGCAATGAGTTTTTTTATAAATCGTGATAAGGCAACACTTTCGGAGTCTATGTTAAAGGAAATAATGTCAGATTGATTCAGGTTTAGGGGAAGCGCTTCGGCAGACACAATTACCTTTGCCTTGGAGCTATCACTTGCTGTAATAGATGCTTCATCTATTGAAGCATTTGAATGCATTGTAAGGGAGTCATTCTTTTTCTCGTCGTTGTTTTGCTTCACCTTCTTGCTTCCTGACGTGTATCTATTTTGGTGAAGCGCATCATTCTCTCGTGGCTTTACAATTACATCGGAAATTAAATTAATACGATCAAAGGGTTCCCACTTTTTACGATAGGCAATATTGATATATGAAAATACTAGATAAAGAAGTAGGCTAAAGAAAATAAACTGAAATACACGTTTATTAGCATTCATAAAGACATCTAATATATCATAAGTTATATCTTGAGATGGTCTTTAGAATACGTGTTTTCCATGTTTGAGGATGGGTGGAATATCCTGATTTACTTATAGCATCGACCCACTTGGAGGCATCGTCCGTACCTTTTAATCGGGAATAAAAATACTTACCGGAAATCAGTTTACAAAAATGTATAAATGACCCCATTGCCGAACTATATTGTCTGTATCGACTTTTGATACCGTGCGTTTGCTTTAGTTTATTAGAGCCTACGATACCAAAATGATTATGCAATAATTTAGAATTCCTACTTTGCCCGTTTCCGGACTCTAGGATAGCAATACCTAAAATTACCGACGAAGGTATCCCGTAAGCTTTTGAAAGCGAATCTGCTATCGATTTATGATTGTTTATATATTTTGTTTGCGCAAAACTTATATTTACACAACCTAAGTACAAAAGTGCCAGAAATAAAACTTTAGATCCGACTGAACGTATTGTTCGAATGTTTTTTCCTATCATATTTCTATTTTAAGAATACACAATCGTTCTTTACATTTACAATGCGACTAAGTTAGTTCAGCATTTTCCCCCGCTAGTAAGAACATTCCACTCTAATTCAGCTACCTTTCTCAGAGATTGTGCGAAAATAAGTGTTTAATTTTTCTTTTGAAACACAAATCAACTAACTCATTGATTATAAGACATATAAAAAAAATAAACCAGTTGTAGTTATTAAACACTAACATATCATTAACTCTATTTTTTTGATTTTATTATATTCGTTCGAAAAAATCTCATCAAGAAGAGTGGATTAGGGGTCAGTCGTATCATCCTTATGTTTAATAGATACCCCATATAGAAGATTAATTGAAAATAAAAAAATATATGAAACCTAGGATAATCATCGAATATTGCCCTAAATGTGGGTGGCTTTTGCGTGCGGCTTATATGGCTCAGGAAATTCTTACCACCTTCACCGAAGACCTAGAGAGTGTACTTCTGAAACCGAGTGATGTCAGTGGACGCTATACAATACGAATTGACGATCAGGAAATTTTCGACCGCAATCGGGCAGGTGGTTTCCCTGAGGTGAAATCGCTGAAACAAGTCATTCGGGACCATGTTAATCCAGGTAAAGATCTAGGGCATTCAGATCGTTGAGAATGTTGAGTAGTTAAATTGTTGATTAGCCAATGAGCCGATTAGCCAATGAGCCGATTAGCCGATTAGCCGATTAGCCAATGTGACAATGGCGTGGACCCTGCGAGCTTAAAGCATACCGCGTATAGCTTAAGGCTTACTATAAAACCGAAAGCTGGTTGCTGAAAACTGACCATTGCACACCGATTTAAATTTTACTAAGTTTGTTAAACGATTACCAACAATAAATTGTGATGATAAAGACCTTATTTAGCTTCGTATACTTTCTTTCAGTCAGTTCTTACTTACTAGCTCAACCTGCTTTAAAGAAACTATGGCAAACAGATCATCTGGACGTTCCTGAATCTGTTTTGATTGCAGAAGAAAGTAACACCCTGTATGCAAGCTTAATAGGCCCCGGCAATCACACAGCAACAGACGGCAATGGGTCCATCGCAAAATTAGATCGTAACGGAAAAATTATAAATGCGCAATGGATTACCGGCCTCAATTCACCTAAAGGATTAGGCGAATTTAAAGACAAACTTTATGTGGCAGATTTAAAAGAACTGGTAATTATCGACATACCCGACAATAAAGTGTTAAAAAAAATTGAAATACCCCAAGTTGGTATGCTAAACGATATTACAATCGATCCACACGGAATCGTCTATGTATCCGATTCAAAGGGTGGAAAAATTTACTGCTATAAGAATGGCAAAGTTGAAGTTTTTCTGGACGGTCTCGTAAACCCCAATGGCCTCTTTGCGGCAGACAACGGTTTATATTTTTTAGATAGCGGTTCGCTTTTCTATTTAAATAAAAACAAACAAGCCGACAAAATTGCAGAGGGAATGGAAAAATCTACTGACGGCTTGCAAAAAGACGGCGACAACTTTTTGGTGAACGCATGGATTGGTGTCCTCTACTATGTCACGAAAGATGGAAAAGTAACTACACTTCTTGATACTAAAGCCGAAAAAATGAATACAGCAGACTTCGCTTTTGATCGCGCGTCGCGCCAGCTGTATCTTCCTACTTTCTTTAAGAATCAGATTATCGCCTACCAGGTTCAATAAATTGACGGGGCCGGTGAAGGTAGGACATAAAGCTTCGGCCTAAAGCTAAATTTAGTACCTTTGCGATCTAAAGGCTAAAGAATTGGACATGATCAAGGTTGGAAAACTAAATACGCTTAAAATTGTAGGCTCTGACAATTTACAATATACACTCTCGGATGACGAATCGAACATCGTCTCCTTACCCCACACAAACACCTTATCACCGATTTCCAAAGATGCGGAGGAAATTACGGTATTTGTATATACCAATAAACAAGGGGCATTAACCGCAACTACCAAGAAACCTTATGCAGAAGTAGGCGACTATGCCTTATTAAAGGTCGTCGCCGAAGCTCCAAATGGTGTATTTATGGATCTGGGCATTGAAAAGGACCTCTTCGTCCCAAAAAAAGAACAAAGATGGCCTATGGTTAAGGGAAAAAGTTATCTTATTCACATTTATCTAGATCCATTGAACAACCACATGGTGGGTTCTTCAAGATTGAACAAATACATTGATAGAGATGAACTTAGTGTCGAAGTTGGAGATGAGGTGGAGTTGATTATCTCAGAAGAAACAGATTTGGGATATAATGCAATTATAAATAATCGGCATACAGGGCTCTTATATGCGAATGAAGTGTTTGAAAATCTCCGTATCGGAAATAAACGAAAGGGCTGGATTAAAAAAATATACCCCGATGGAAAAATAGACTTATCCTTACAACCTTTGGGGTATGAACATATTCTTAATAGCAGAGAGATGATTATCGATTTGCTGAAAAAACGAAATGGACGTATACCGCTAGGAGACAAAAGTTCGCCGGAAGAAGTATATAAGATTCTTAAGATAAGTAAAAAAACCTTCAAAAAAGCTATTGGTGCTCTTTATAAAGAACGGCTGATCGAGATCAGTGATGAGGAAATAAAAGAAACAAAACAATAATGGTATTCGGACTGGAGAAAAAAGAAATCAAGCACGTTTATAAAACCTCAATCATTCAGCAGACAGCATTTTGGTCAGAAGTAAAACAACAACAAGGGATCGCTAGTTTAGCTATTAACTTCAAAGTGAATAAACCATCTATTTTCAATGGTTCACCCACCGGAAAATCAGCCTATATAGAAACAGACGTCCTTATTTTACTTCAACCTATCGATAATGAGCATACAATTGCTTATATTCCCTATGGGCCTGAAATTGAGCCTCACGAAGAAAACCAAGGAAAATTTCTGGAAGAATTTTCTGAATCATTACGTTCTTATTTGCCGAAGAATTGCATTACGATACGTTACGATCTTGCCTGGCAATCGCAATGGGCAACAGACCCGGAACATTTCGATAAGTATGGTAATTGGAATGGTCCTCCGGAAAAGAGATATCAAGAATTTAGGTTAAACATTAGTACACGACACTGGAATCTCAAAAAGTCTAATTCAGACATTTTGCCATCAAATACAATATTTCTTGACCTCAGGAAAGAATCGAAGGCGCTGCTGGCGGCCATGAAGCCAAAAACCCGTTACAATATTAATCTGTCTGGTAGAAAGGGTGTGCATATTCGAGAAGTAGGTTTAGATAAACTTGATGTATGGTATGCTTTATATCGGGAAACTGCAATCAGAAATAATATTCATCTGAACAGTATTGAATATTTTCGTTCTGTGTTGAAGGCTAGGGCCGAAAATAGTGCATCCCCTGCCGAAGTGCAACTTTTGGTAGCAGAAGTAGATGGGATACCGTTAGCGGCTATGTTTTTAGTTCTTAGTAACAAGCGCGGAACTTATCTGTATGGTGCGTCATCGTCTATCAAACGGAACTATATGGCCACCTATGCACTACAATGGAGGGCTATGCAAATTGCCAAAAGCAGGGGTTGTGAAGAATATGACTTTTTCGGTGTATCACCACGACCCGATCCCGCGCATCCGATGTATGGCCTCTTCAAGTTCAAATCGGGTTTTGGAGGTAACCTACATCACCGAATGGGGTGCTGGGATTATCCACTGGATCAAGATAGGTATATACTGTTTAAAGCATCCGAAATGAAGAGCCAGGGATACCACCTTTAAGCTGTACCTTATAATTGGCTCGGCAGGTAACCAAAATATCGCTTAAACGCTTTTGTAAAGTTATAAGGATCGGCGTAACCTAGTGTGTAAGCAACTTCTGCAATGGTGCTATGGGTGTCTAATAGGATTTGCCTTGCATATTCCATTCTGCATTGCATTAAATAATCAAAAACGGTACATCCGAAAAGCTGCTTGAATCCCTTTTTTAGTTTGAAATCGTTCAAGCCTATTTCCCGAGCTATTTGTTTTAATGTTAGCGGATCAAATATATGTTGCTGAACGAATAGCTTGGCTGCATGCAGACGCTCTATATCAGCAGGCTTTATAAACAAAAAAGGCTGTTCAGACATTGACTCGGCTTGCTGTGCCTGTAAAAAAAATAGCTCCGTCACTTTGGATTCCAAGTACAGTCTACGCATTTGACCGACATAAGGACATGCTAGAATCTCGTTAATGACCGTGTGTTGTTGATGGGTTATCGGCATGGGCCCACGGGAGATATCCGCTTCCCTTCCTGCGTGCACCTCGTTCCAAAAACGCTCAAGGCAGGGCAAGTCCGTTGCTATCAAACGCTCGAAATAAGGTTCTTGCATACAAATCCCAAATGTTTCCACCCGATTTCCGCGTAACGAATAATCCCCCTCAAAGTTAGGCATATAACCCAATATATGCCGATTCGGCTCGACGTGATATTCCTGTCCGGAAGATATGGGTTTGGCAGAAGAGATTCCTTGCAGCGAAAAATACATATTAAGGCTAGGTTCTTCTTGGCAGTCGCTGATAGTAAGCTCCAATTCTTTCAATCCCTTCAGCGAAAAAATCTCAATGCCCGCTGACTTAAATAGAATATTTTCCGACAATTCATCCGCGCTTATGAGGTAATTGTCTTTTAGTGAAAAGGAGGATGGTGCTACTATTTCTTCCATAAAAAACGCGTCTCGAAAGACTTGAAAAGGGTAATACCATTACCACAAGATACCATCAAACTTAGAAAATTTAAATTTGAAATCCAACCTATTTAGCAAGGAAAACGTTATTGCTACCCTGACTAATAAATCCGTTTTGAAGGGATAAAAATCCGTTTAGGAAGGGTTGTCCAGGATTATTTCAAGCAATTTTGAAATTAAATGAAATAGGTGGGATTCAATTGTTAAAATCGGGTCTCGACCTTATAACAGAAAAGCTAAGGCATTCCATTTAACAACATTTTATAATGAAAGCATTTACACTAGGAAAATTTAAACCCGTCATTAATCTTCCTTCATCGGCAACGCCTCACAACTTGATTTCTGTATTTAGAACGGATGTAACCAATAAAAAAGATGCTGACCATATTATTAAGCTTCTTAAAAAGCAATACCCTGATGGCAGATTTAATTTTGATCTCGAAGACAGCGATAAGGTCTTCCGGATTGAATATAAACGTGATATTATTGTTGACGTCATAAGAATGTTCAGAATAAAACGATTCACCTGCGAAACGCTCATCTAAATAGCGGGATTAGCTCAGAAAATCCAATATTTGCGGACGAACCTCCACGAGGAGGTCTGTTTTGTCTTTTAATTGAACATATTCATCATCTACATGTATCCACGTTCCATCCCATTGTATTTGAATATCTCGCCCCTTTATAATTTTCCAGGGCCCTTTTTTTGTCTTTCCTAATGCTACATTTTTTACATATTCGATAAAAACATCTCGTTGGCCCTCCTCCAGTAAGACGACTTCAAACAGGCCGTCGGTCATATCCGCCTCAGGTGCCAGCTTCAAATTGGGGCCTATTGAACAAATGTTGAGCACTTCTATAAGTAAGTATTTCCCTGTTATTTTTTTTCCGTCAATAGTGATATGAGCTTGTCTTGCTTCGTAACTTAAACTAATCGTCAACAGCGTATGTAATGCCAGACTAATTTCATCTTCTTTGCTTTCCAGATTATCAGTTTTTATCTTTTCCATTTCTCGCATGAGTTTAGGTAGCAAACCAACACCGAAGCTTTCCAAAAAGAAATTTTGCTCAACGCCTAAATCAACCGCACCCACATCTACTTTTTTGATATTCTTTTTTGCCAGACGGTTTAGTAATTTTTTTATGTTATCCGGACTACCTAATGTTAAGGCGACATTATTAGCTGTACCCATTGGCAAAAGACTTAATAATAGCTTCTTATCCAACCATGTTCGTTTAAGTAAAACACTAGCCACTTTCCGCACCGTTCCATCACCCCCCACGATTAGGATTATATCAATAGCCTTATCGATTTTCTGCCATTTTTTTTGTCGTATCGAGCTATAAATCGCATTATATCCCGCTTCTTTTATTGCATTTACCAATTCATTTTTTTGGTGGTCTTTATCACCCGCTTTAGGGTTATGCAAAATCAATATGGTTTCCTTCATATAGTATTAGTGCATCAATGGCACATTTTAAAAACATTAAAGAGCCTTAGATGTTTGCTAATTAAAAATAAGAGGAATTAGCTATGAGAATATTGGTAACGAACGACGATGGGATATACAGTCCGGGCATTGCGGCCCTAGCGAAAATTGCAGCCAACTTTGGAGAAGTAACCGTAGTAGCCCCTGATGTAGAACAATCCTCCATGGGACATGCAGTAACTCATTCAAGACCCTTATCTTACAAAAAATCACCGGTTGAATTCCCTGGGATTAACGCCTATCGCGTCAATGGAACACCGGCAGACTGTGTTGCACTTGGAACACATTTATATCACCATATTGATGTTGTTTTATCAGGCATTAATATGGGGACCAATTTGGGAAATGCGATGTGGCATTCAGGGACCCTTGCAGCGGCTAAGCAAGCTGTCTTATTAGGCATTAAAGGAATTGCCTTAAGTACACCGGTAGGCAAATCAGAACCTGATTTTGATTTATTAGCTCCTCATGTACACCAAGTGCTTGAGCAGTTGTTACAACGTACAACCTTAAGCCTTTATAATGTTAACTTTCCGAGTAATCCCCAGGGGATCGCCTGGACAAAACAATCAGTGCGGCTTTACGACGGAACGATTATACCCGGGACGGATCCTTTGGGAAGAAAACACTACTGGTTTACCGTTACCCCCTTAGAACCTGCGGAAAAAGGAACGGATCGCTGGGCTGTCGAAAATAATTATACCTCTGTCACTCCGCTGAGGCTCGACTTAACAGACGAAATAAAGTTGCGGCAACTCGAAGAGACTTGTCCATGGCAAGTATCGGCTTCTTCCTGAATATTTCTTAATATTCACTTAACATAAAATTTACAGCATTACTGTATTTTTGATACATGATCATTTTTTGGATTGCTGCACCGATTTACATATTAGCACTTATTGTATCAGTAAGTATGGGCATAAAACGAGGCGCTCTTTTTATTGGGTTTCTCTTATTAATTACGCTCCTATTGTATCTCATGTTTTTCCATTCGA
The DNA here is from genome assembly GCF_054130995.1 of Olivibacter sp. SA151. Lineage (NCBI taxonomy): Bacteria > Pseudomonadati > Bacteroidota > Sphingobacteriia > Sphingobacteriales > Sphingobacteriaceae > Olivibacter > Olivibacter sp. SA151. The sequence continues at coordinate 3,480,020 of NZ_CP096391.1, forward strand.
CAGAGTCGGCATTAGGGGTTGTAATAATTGGTGTCATTACTTATTTAATGAGTAGTAAGCGCTAGTTAAGTCCCCGCTTCCAGTCGATCTATTTGCTTAAAGTAACGCAGTCGATAACTGTTCATAGCCACTGTCGTCAGTTGCTCGGTTAATTTATTGTTAGCAACAGCTCCTACAACAGCCCCTATAATAGGAATTAGCTGTGCTAATTTTGCCAAATCAAGATAATCTCTATATTCCTGCTGAAAATCCCGCCAGTCGAAATGATCCACATCGGATGGAAGTGTTTGTATAAATGTTGTCCAATTCTCCATTCTTGATAAGATCTCTTTTCGTTTCTGCTGGCTGCAGAAAGTAATTTTGAAAACATATAAGATAAATAAGCGCTCCTTGTAGTCTTTTACATTGAATCCGTAAATAGATGCGATCTCAAACAACAACTTCATTTTAATTGCCAGAAAAGCGGGAAAATCTGCAAGTCCCATTAAAATCCCCCCTGCTCCCGTCACGGCACCTTCGATAGTCGCCGCATTTTTATAATGTCTACCTACCCGTTTTACATATGCTTCCTGCAACTGCAATGACCTTCCCTTTTTTATGGTAGAGCTTGTATACTGTGAGCCGAACAATACCGCTTTCACCATTTTCTCGATTGTTACCGTGATAACTTGATGGATCTTTTCGGGAATGAGCGCATTCATTTTTGTTTGAATCCCTTTTGTCAGTTTGCTGCTAACCGAAGGGGCTTTTAACATACGCTGCTTCCAATCCTGCATTTCCCGATAGGCTTTTTCTTCATAGCTGTTTAACATTGCATCGCGTGTTTAATCAAACATTTTATCTTTTCAAAGGTTAATATAAAAAAACCTTCTGAATCCTACACGTAGGAACAGCAATATAGAGATTCGTGAAGGTTATTGAAGATGAATATACATATTTTCAAAAAAAACCGATTATGGAACAGTTACTTAGCATAGATTTACTCAGAAGGCTGAAGCTCAATGGGTATACCGCATTGATACCAAAAGCTAAGAGGAATAACACCCAGGTTTTTGCTATTTCAAACTATCCTGTTGAAGAACTAAAAAGTAATGCAAAAGAAGCTCCTTTGCATGAAGATAACGTATTGGCAATTGAAGATTTGCTACTGCACGAAGATGAATTAACACTTGAGGGAATTGTTGTATTACCGGATGAAGACTTATCCTCCGCTTTATAAAAGGAATCAGGATAGCATACTTAATTTGCATCAAACAAACGGACGGTTTGAGTAATCAAAACTTAAGCCCCTTCACTTTCATATGCCGAACCCTATACCTGATCTAAAGGTTTTCTTTTCCGGTCCTTAATTTGCTTAAAATGAGAGGGTGTTAACCCGGTGATTTTTTTAAACTGCGTAGATAGATGCTGAACGCTACTATAACCCAGTTTATACGCTATCTCACTCAATATCAGCTCATTATATACAAGTAGTTCTTTAGCTCTTTCAATACGTTGCAAAATAATAAATTGCTCAATCGTAAGTCCTTCTGTCTGCGAGAATAAAGTACTAAGATAGTTATAGTCAATCGTTAGCTGTTGCTGGAGAAAAACGGAGAAGTTTACTTTCATGTTAATTTCGTCGACGTTGTGTATCCGTTCGATCAACAAGGTCTTCACCTTTTCAACCAATTTTTGCCTCTTATCATCAAGAAGTTCGAATCCAACCGCAGTCAATTCTTCTCTCAACATGTGATACCGTTCTTTAGGTAGGGCCTCCTTTAATGCGATCTCGCCTAAACTTACCGATACGGGTTGAATGCCCATCGTGTCCAAAATTTGTCTGACCACCATCACACAGCGATTGCATACCATATTTTTAACGAATAATCTCATGTCAGCGATATCCATTGTTATTAGCGATTTCACACAAAGTTCGGCAAAGAAAATGAAGAAGACATTATATAATTTCTTAAATTTTTTACAAGTTCCACGCCTCTACCCTACTTCTTCCAGCGCCAAGCGAATCGTAGCATAAATATAATCAAGTTCTTCGTCCTTTATGCAATATGGGGGTAATAGATAAATCACATTGCCCAATGGTCGCATTAAGATCCCTTTTTGCAAAAAGTAATCGTAGAGTTGATCTCTTAAGGGGTTAAAATAGTTCGTTACATCGTCCGAACGCCATTCAATAGCCAGAATTGTTCCTAAAAAGCGGATTGTCTGTACGTTGCGATGCCCTCTAATGGATCGCGCAAAATCGATATGGCGTGTTGTTATCCTTTGTATACAAAGCCGGGTTTCCTCTTTAAGCAGCAGGTCTAAACTTGCCAATGCAGCAACACATGCTAGTGGGTTCGCTGTATAAGAATGACCATGGAACAACGTTTTCGTTCGATCATTTGATAAAAAAGCGTGATAAATCGGTTCCGTGCACGATGTGACACCTAAGGGAAGTGTACCGCCGGTTAAGCCTTTCGATAAACACATGATATCCGGTTGTGTGTGCAAATAATCAGCAGCAAAGAGCTTTCCGGTTCGTCCGAAGCCCGTAAATACTTCATCTTGTATAAGTAAAATACCGAGTTCTTTGCAGAAACACAACAGCTCACTCAAGTGACTAGCTTCATACATTTTCATGCCTGCCGATCCTTGCACAAGCGGTTCATAAATAAAACAAGCAACCTCCTGCCGAATAGCATACAATTTTTCTTTAATTGTTTTTAGACTGAGTTCGTTTGGTGCTTCCAGGAAGATAACTTCAAAGAGATAATTTTCAAAGGGTTTTGTCCAATTACTTCTTGCACTCACCGACATGGTGCCAAAGGTATCACCGTGGTAAGCGTCTTTCAGCGCAATAATTTTCTTTTTACATTGTCCGGTGTTATGCCAATACTGCAAGCACATTTTTAATGCTATTTCAACCGCAGTAGACCCATTATCGGAATAAAATATCTTACGCTGGTTGTCCGGTAAAATGCTCAATAAGCGCTCGGCTAGCTCGATAGCAGGCGAATGCGTAAAACCGGCGAATATCACATGCTCCAACTTGTGCAATTGCTTATAAAGTTGCTCCGCAATATAAGGATGCGCATGTCCATGTAAATTAACCCACCAAGAAGATATCGCATCGATATAGGAACGCCCATCTTCTGCATAAAGGTAGACGCCCTTTCCTTCAACAATAGCGATGGGAAGCCCATCTATCGGCAGCTGTGAATAAGGATGCCAAACAGCCGCTACATCACGCTGTGAGAGTGTTGTCTCGTGATTCATAAGCTAACCTAAATCTAATTTTTGATTTTCTTTTAAGGAGAATGGATGAAGCCCCAGCAACTCAAACATTGCTCTATCCTCCGTCAGCTTCGGGTTCGGTGTTACTAACAATTCCTCACTTTCACTTGTAAAAATAGAATTAGCACCTGCCAGAAAGCACCAGGCTTGTTCGATTGTAGACATTTCGGATCGACCTGCACTGAGCCGTACCATCGCTTTTGGCATTAAAATACGAGCTGTTCCAATCATTCGTACCATTTCCCATATCTGCACCTTTGGCAAATCTGCCAATGGCGTACCACTGACGCGAGCTAAGGCATTAATCGGCACAGATTCTGGATGGCTCGGCATAGTGGCCAGTTTGTGAAGCATGGCGATCCGATCCTCTGCTGATTCTCCTAGACCAATAATTCCACCACAACAGACCGATATGCCAGCTCGTCTGACATACTCCAAGGTATTCAATCGGTCGTTAAAATTACGCGTGCTTATGATCTCCTGATAATAATTTTCTGAAGAATCGAGGTTGTGATTATAAGCCGACAAGCCAGCTTCCCGCAAGCGTTTTGCTTGATCAGCCGTTAGCATCCCCAAGGTACAGCAGACTTCCAGCCCTAAGGCGTACACACCTTTAACCATTTCCAATACGTTATCAAAATCACGGTTATCCCGTACTTCACGCCATGCCGCCGCCATACAGAAGCGTGTTGATCCAGACTCTTTTGCCCTTTTAGCACAAGCTATCACTTCGCCTACGTCCATTAATGGTTTAACCTTAATATTGGTGTGGTACCTGGCGGCCTGTCCGCAATATGCACAATCTTCCGGGCACCCTCCTGTTTTTATTGATAGTAAGGTGCAAACCTGAACTGTAGACGGATCATGCCACTGGCGATGAATGTGTGCCGCCTCGTAAGTTAAAGTCAACAAACTCATATGGTAGATACGGCGTACTTCTTCGATCGACCAATCGTTGCGAATTTTATTTTGCTGATTCATTTTTTTTTATTTTACTATTTATCGATAAGTGTAAGCTACTGTAACGGATCGCTTCGTTATTTATTGAACTCAATTCAGGAACATGGATGATAGGAATCTCCTCGGAAACGTGACTCTCTATCGCCTCTTGGGAAGCTTTATTCATATTGCCATTAAATACCAGCGCCCTTATACGAACTTCTTTTCTACGTAAAACTTCATAGGAAAGAAGACTGTGGTTAATGCAGCCCAAGTAGTCTCTTATCACCAATATGGCTGTTGCACCAAGTTGCTTTATTAAATCAATCATAAAGAAATCACCTGATAAAGGCACGAGCAAGCCACCTGCCCCTTCAATAATCAACCGATTGGCAGTAAAAGGTGGTTGAAAATCATCTGGGTGAATAGCAATGTTCTCCGCAGCAGCCGCCTCATGTGGCGAAGCCGCCAATTGCAGCCGAAATCGCTCTTGATGAATGTGTGTCGATTCCGCATTTACCAAATGCTTGACTCGTTCACTGTCTGTATTGTCTAAGTCTCCGCACTGAATTGGCTTCCAATAGTCGGCTTTCCAATAAGATGCCAATACCGCTGAGACAATCGTTTTTCCCACCCCGGTGCCGATTCCCGTGATGAAGATATTTTTTTCATTCATTTTCTTAAAATAGGTTATTGTGTATACCATACTTTAACCGCATTAAATGCCGTTATTCATTTTTAATTAGCTGTTTCAGACGGAAGACAAGGCGTATGATATCCTCATCTTTATTATAACTGTGGAGGCAAACCCGTAAGCATTCGCGGCCTGGTTTCACGGTAGGGCTTTTTATTGCAGAAACATCGAAACCATGATGCTGCAGTATTTCGCTCCATTGCTCTACTTCCTGGTTACTTTTACCATAGATAATTTGTATTGGACTGAGAAAAGGGCCTCGCACTTCCCTTCCCAATGCTTGGTTAAAAAGCAAGCATTTTGCTTGAAGTAAAGCTTGATCGCATTCTGCCCTCGCCAAACGCTGATAAGCTAGTCGCACGGCTAATAATTGCCAATAGGATGCGGCCGTACTATAAATGAAGGGACGGCAGTAATTAATAAGATAGTCCTGCAATATCTTGCTTCCCAAAATAGCAGCTCCCTGTACTCCCAGTGCTTTCCCGAACGTAACGACGCGTGCAAAAACACGTTCTTCCAATCCCAGCAATTGTATCAATCCGCCTCCAAATACACCAATTGCATGCGCTTCGTCAACGATCAGCAACGCATTGTACCGATCACATACGTCAATTAAATCGCTAAGAGGTGCAAAGTCGCCGTTCATGGAGTAAAGGCTCTCCATTAACACAAAACACTTTCCACTGCGATATTTTTCCAACTTCCTGCGTAGATCGCTTATCTGGTTGTGCTTGAAATGAAGGGTGGTTGCCAAACTGAGACGACAACCATCAACAGCAGATGCATGTACACATTCATCTCTAACAATGAAGTCGCCTCGTTTAGCGAGCGCTGATATAAGTCCTAGATTAGCCAAGTAGCCTGTGTTTAAGAGAAGAGCCGATTCTGCTTGATGAAACCGGGCAATCTGGCCCTCTACCTCTTCTGCCAGCAAACTATTACCGGAGATTAGGCGTGAGCCGGTGGATCCTATAATAAATGATCCATCGCATTGTAAGCAGTCGACAAACGCTCTATTAGCCAGCGATCTCGACCAGCCAAAATAATCATTGGAGCAAAAGTCAATCAAACCATTGGGAACCCTTAGTTGCCGGAGACAACCTTCGTCCTTCCTTTTCGATAAAGCTTTAAGCATGTACAGATCCATCGCTTTCATACAAATCTTGCTTTATCCGGTTGATCCAATCTGAAAAAATACGCCGCTCCTTTATGATGAGGTAAGATGCATGTTGTCGCCATTCTCCATCGTATTCGGTAAGCTGGTTGACCATTTCTTCTAAATGCCCCTTTTCTTCCTGTATAATCGCCTTGACATTAACTTTGCTTCCATGACGCAGGAGCACTTCCTGATAGAGTGGGTACAACTCATCCGCCCGTAACTCAATGATGTAAGTCACCATTAGGTAGGCATAAAAGCGTAAACGATCAGGAGAAACTACTAAGACGTCCTTAAAGTATCGATATACGTCTAAATTTAGCCTGTCAAGATATTGTTTGCTCACTATGGGCGCCAACAGTTCATGTGTCTGATAAGTATTGCAATAAGTCCCTAACTTACGACTCTGCCTTTTTAGATGATAAGCGTGCCTATGCTCTTCGGCTGCATGTTTGAGTAGGGTTAAATTGAGTAACGCGTTGTCCTTAATTGCTGATATTTTGCAGGCGCCACTGTTTTCCATTAGCGATAACGTGTTTAGAAATTTGGCATGAGCGCAATCGTCTGCTACGATATCGTATAATAAATCTTTCATTGCTATTGAATTTTAGCCAAAAGTAGTATCTTGCCGGACGATACATATAGTCCAGTTTTAACTTCATGAGTAGTCCGGTTAAAATTCCTTTTAAAAGTCTTATTGTGTTGAGCAAGCAAGGCAATACACCCATATACCTACAGATTGCACGGCAACTTATCAATGCTATTCAACGCGGCGTTTTAATTACCGACACACAACTACCTGGAAGTCGGGCGCTTAGCGAAGATCTTGGTGTGCATAGAAAAACGGTTATTGCAGCTTATGACGAACTGTATACGCAAGGTTGGACGCAGAGCATTCCGAATAAAGGCACCTTTATTCGAAACCGTCTTAACAACGACTTGCCTGATCCTATAAAATATGACAGTGATTATTTAGCCAGCTATCCAAAAAAAACCGGCTTCTCGTTTAAACAGCGCATCCTGTTGGATCGACCGATCGCATTATCGACTTGCCACTTAGCCTTCAGTGATGGTCTACCTGATACGCGAATAGCTCCTTTAGATCGTTTGGCGAAAATTCACGGAGGTGTACTAAGAAGAAAAACGAGTGTAAGACATTTAGGGTATTCTCATTTGGAAGGCAACGAATATTATCGCGATAGTTTGGCATACTATCTGAACAATTCACGCGGCCTTCCCATAAAAAAAGAGAATATATTGACGACACGCGGTATACACATGGGCATTTATTTGGCATCCAGCGTCCTCATTAATACCGGTGAGCGGGTTGTTGTAGGAAACCTCAGCTATTATATCGCCAATATGATTTTCCAACAGGCTGGTGCAAAACTACATGCTGTGCCGGTAGACAAGGAGGGTATCTCTGTAGAAGCCATCCGAGCGCTTTGTGAAAAAGAAACTATACGGATGGTATATATAACACCACACCATCATTATCCGACTACGGTTACGTTAAGTGCTGAACGACGAATCGAATTGCTCAATTTGGCGAGTAAATATGGCTTTATCATTCTTGAAGACGATTACGATTACGATTTTCATTATACGAGCAGTCCGGTATTACCCCTCGCCAGTGCTGACAGTCAAGGCATGGTTGTATATATCGGCTCGTTTTGCAAAACGCTCGCACCGGGTTTGCGAACCGGTTACATCATTGCCCCGCAAAACCTGATAGAAGAAATCGGACGTTTCAGACGAATCGTTGACAGACAAAGCGATATGTTAATGGAACAAGCACTGGGCGAGTTATTAACGGAAGGAGAAATTCATAGGCACCTAAAAAAAGCGATTAAAGTTTACGAACAGCGTTGTACCCATCTGTCTACCTTATTAAAGAATGAACTGAGTGATTACACCTCCTTCAAATCTCCACCAGGGGGATTAGCATTATGGTCTTTGTGGAAAAAAGAATTGAATCTGATGCGAATTAGCAAAAACTGTGCAAAATACGGCCTTCATTTGCCGCAAACCTTACTTTACCAAAATGAATTGACAACGGCTATGCGATTAGGCTTTGGAGACCTCAACACGAATGAGCTCACAGAAGCAGTTCACATACTAAAGCAGTCGGTGACGGAATCGCTATGATAACAAAAGTCTGTTCATTTGTTCAAGCAGTTCGTTAATTAGGGCTTCGCTCTTAACCATATGATGGTGACCGGTCCCATCATAGGCTTTATGTTTGATATCGCCATGTTTTTGCAGAAATCCCTGCATAAAGCTAAATGGTGAGATTTCGTCAAGACGATCGTAAAAAAGCAAGTGGTTTTCACAGGCGTAATTGTAAAGGTTATTCAGGTTGAAATAACTAACCTCAATATCAAACGACTTTTTAAAATCGCGGAAAAATTGTCGCTGCACATCAATTGGCACATTAGCTGTTGTCATTTGGGTGATAAAGTAGCTTTCGAGATCAATTAACGGAGCTAGGCTGACCAACAATGTTGGTTTTACGACGAAATCTTTGTAAGCGATGATATTGGCCATTGCACCTAGAGAGTGACCAATTAAAACGCTTGGGATACCAAAATGCCTGGTTATTTTTCGAATACTTTCAACATATAATAAGAGATTAGTCAACCTTCCTTGCGAAGAACCATTACCAGGAGCATCAAATGCGATTACTGTAAAGCGTGAACTGGACAAAAGACGTTCAATTAGATAATAGAAATCAGCTGCTTTAGAAGCCCAACCATGCGTTAGTAGTACAAGTTGATCACCATTTCCCCAAGCAAATGCATTAACCAAAAGCTCCTGATGATCAAAATAGGAATCGAAAACCGAAAACTCGATTTGTCTGGAACGTGCCAATAGCTCCTGCTGACTTGAACGTAAGGGAAATTTCGGAGAATAAAACAAGTAATCAAACATATATTGACAAACTGCATCAAATACTTGCTCTTTCACCAATGCTTGTATTTCCGAGGTCATCTGTTTAACCTTCCTCATAGTGTGTTTATTAAACAAAGATAAACTTTAACGGTTAGCGTATGTAATATCTGTGTCAAACAAAAGGCGCATTACAGCAGTAAGATATCAAAGGCATTTTATATCTTTATTTTTAGAATTCAGTAAAATCAATATATGAAAACATTAATTACGCAACTGGGCTTAGGCATCATTTCAGTAAGCATCTTTTTAACGGCATGTAACCAGGCACCTGAAGGAAAAAAACATGCTAATTGGGCCGACAGCAGTTTTCGGAGCGAAACAACGGTTGTAGATACAAGTCATAGACCGACAGAACTATGTTTCTTCCGGTTAAAAGGGACATCCTCAAAAGACTCAACGTTTATCAATCTGTCCATTTTAGGTAATAGGGTAACCGGAAAATACAGTTGGATTCCTTTTGAAAAAGACAGTAGAACGGGCACCCTCACCGGTATAAAACGTGGAGACACCGTAGATGTGGTCTGGCACTTTGCACAAGAAGGAATAAAGGACACGCTGCGTACGGTATTTCTTTTGAAGGGTGAACAACTTAAACAGAAGCCATTTAGTGTAAACCAGCAAACAGGAAGGCAATTCACCGACGACAAGTCTGCTTTTTCAATTTCTTATCAGAAAACCGATTGCTCCCTGCAACGATAAATGTTCCCGATATTACCCTTTTGAGCAAATTTTTCATTGCCTATGCGTGAATGACAAGCATTTTATCTATGTTTGCGTTTTGTTATAAACTTAGATAAGTTACATTTAGACACAATTATTCCGAAGAATGAATCCTATCACTAAAGATATGACGGTTCCGGGCTTGCTCAGAAATGTAGTGGAGCATATTCATCCCGACACACAGACTTTTCTAATTCATCATGAAGACAATCAGTGGAAAGAAATCTCGTATCGAACAGCTCTTGATCATATTCAGGCGGTATCAGCATACTTACTCTCTATCGGTCTTAAAAAGGGCGATCGGGCGGCTCTCTTACTTGAAAATGGCCCTGACTATGTCTATTTTGATCAAGGATTACAACAAATTGGTGTTGTCAACGTATCGATATACCCCACGCTTCCCGAATCGGACACAGAATATATTTTGAATGACTCCGGCGCGCGTACGATTATTGTAAATACACCCTTTCTACTGAGAAAGATACTTAAGATTGCGAACAACTGTGAGGCATTAATTCGCATTATACCCACATTCGATGGCTACGAAAAGTATACCGAAAACCTAACGCTCCAAGCAGGCGTAGTGCCTTTCGCCAAGATCCTTCACGACGGAGCACTTTTACGTACAGCTTATGAAAAAGATATTGCGAGTGCAAGAGAAGGTATTTTAATGTCGGACATCTCCACCTTGATTTATACCAGCGGCACCACGGGCACACCTAAAGGTGTGATGCTCACCCACTCAAACCTAACTAATAACGTGAGGGCTTGTTTGGATCAAATTTTGGAAGTAGACCAACATGATACATTTCTTTCTTTTCTTCCTTTATCTCATGTCTTTGAACGTACAGCTACCTATCACGTGTGTCTAGCACTTGGAGCAAAAATAGCGTATGCCCAAAGCATTGATCTGTTGGCCAAAAACATGTATGAAGTAAAGCCGACAGTAATATGCGCCGTACCGAGGCTCTTGGAAAAAATACATGACAAAGCGATGAAAAATGGCACCCAAAGCGGAGGTGCTAAAGCAGCCATCTTTAAATGGGCATTGCGTACAGGTAAGCAATATCGAGAAAAAAAAGAGTTAGGCAAAAAGCCCGGACCGATTTTAACCACACAATATAATTTGGCCGAGCGGCTTGTCTTTAACAAAATAAAAGAAAAAACAGGCGGAAGGCTAAAATTCATGATTTCCGGCGGAGGTGCATTGCCCCAGAATGTGGGCGAGTTCTTCGGAAACATAGGAATTAAGATTCTAGAGGGATATGGTCTTACCGAAACCTCGCCGGTGGTAGCCGTCACGGAATTCCACAGGCAAGTTTACGGAACAGTTGGACGGGTGCTGCCCGGAATAGAAATCGCCATTCAGGACATTGAAAGCCTAAAGATACATACCGTACAAAGTCACGCTAGCTTTGATCCGAATCTTGAGACCGAAGAAGGCGAAATCATTATTCGTGGTCATTGCATTATGAAAGGTTATTGGAATAAACCGGAAGAAACCAAACATGTTATCGATAGCGACGGATGGTTCCATACAGGTGATATTGGAAAATTCTATAAAGGAAATTTAAAAATCACTGATAGGCTCAAGAATATGATTGTTAATGCCTACGGAAAAAATGTATATCCCACCCCGGTAGAGAATACGTACCTGAAAAGTAAACGAATCGAGCAAATCTTTCTTATTGGTGACAACAGGGAATATTTAACCGCACTCATTGTTCCCAATCAAGAGTTATTGAAAGAGACCTTTAATCTTCGCGAAAGTTTTTTTAATCAAGAGGATCCATTCATTGAAGATATTGCTATTATCGATTGGATAGAACAGGATATCAAAAGACTATCCAATGAACTGGCCAAATTTGAGCGTATTCGGTCATTTAAAGTAAAGAGGAAGCCTTTTAGTATTGATGCCGGTGAGCTTACACCAACACTGAAAGCTAAGCGAAAGGTCATTGAAAAAATATACGCAAAAAGTATTAATGAGCTGTATCAGACGAGCTAAGTTATTAATCGATACGAAAATTTTCACCTCATTTTTTGTTAGTATTGGCTTTTCATTTAAAAAAAAAGTAGTAATAGGCACCTATTACTACTTTTTTTTAAATGAATCTTACGATAAGCTGTTAAACAGCCGCCTTTTCTTTGTCATAACTTTCGTTATGTACGCTTGACACCGCCCTACCCGATGGATCGTTCAAGTTTTGGAATGAGGCATCCCAAGCCAACGCCTCCGGCGTACTACAAGCTACCGACTTCACCGATGGCACGCATGCGGCCGCCGAATCGGAAGGAAAATGCTCACTGAAAATACTTCTATAAAAATATTCTTCTTTAGACATCGGTGGGTTTATTGGAAAACGATATTTAGCATTCGCTAATTCTTCGTCAGACACCGCATTCATTGCTTGTTCTTTCAACGTATCAATCCAGCTATATCCCACCCCATCAGAGAATTGCTCTTTTTGGCGCCATGCAATACTTTCCGGCAAATAATCCTCGAAAGCTTTTCGCAATATCCATTTCTCCATCTTGCCATTTCCTGCCATTTTATCCGCTGGATTTAGGCGCATAGCAATGTCCATAAACTCTTTGTCAAGGAAAGGTACACGTCCTTCAATTCCCCATGCCGCTAGTGATTTATTGGCGCGAAGGCAATCGTATAAATGAAGTTTACCTAACTTACGGACTGTTTCCTCGTGAAATTCTTTTGCATTCGGTGCTTTATGAAAATACAAATAACCTCCAAAAAGCTCGTCAGATCCCTCTCCACTTAACACCATTTTAATGCCCATTGACTTGATCACCCGTGCCAATAAGTACATGGGAGTAGACGCCCTGATCGTGGTTACATCATAAGTTTCCAGATGATAGATAACATCTCTTATGGCATCCAAGCCTTCTTGTATAGTAAAATGAATTTCGTGATGAATTGTACCGATATGCTCAGCCGCTTTTTGTGCAGCCGCTAGATCCGGAGAACCTTTTAATCCCACCGCAAAGGAATGCAACGAAGGATACCAGGCATTCTCCTTGTCGTCCGACTCAATTCGCTTGGACGCAAATTTTTTAGTGATAGCCGCTATAATGGATGAATCTAAACCGCCAGACAATAAGACGCCATAAGGTACGTCGGACATCATCTGCCGATGAACGGCATCTTCCAATCCTTTTCGCAACGCCGCGATATCCGATTCATTATTTGCAACGCTTTCATAACTTTCCCAATCCCTTCTATACCAACGTTGTAATTCTTGTCCCTGCGCACTGTAAATATAATGACCAGGTTTAAACTCCTGTATGCGGTTACAAATACCTTCTAAGGCCTTCAGCTCGGAAGACACGTAGAAATTGCCGCTTTTATCCCAACCCATATAAAACGGGATGATACCGATATGATCTCGTGCTATCAAATAGACGTCTTTTTCTGTATCATACAAAGCAAAGGCAAAAATACCATTTAGATCTTCTAAGAAATCAACACCCTTTTCTTTATAAAGCGCTAAGATAACTTCACAGTCAGAATTTGTGGAAAAATTGTAATTTGGAAGCTGATCGCGAAGTAAACGGTGATTATAGATTTCACCATTAACTGCAAGAACAACTGTTCCGTCTTCACTATACAAAGGCTGCGTTCCTGATTTTGGATCTACGATGGCTAATCGCTCATGGGCTAATATCGCTTTGTCTGAGCTGAATATGCCTGACCAATCAGGCCCCCGATGGCGAATCTTCTTCGACATCTCCAACACTTGGGCACGCAAGTCCTGAGACTTTACTTTTAGGTCAAATGCACCAATAATTCCACACATAAATTTATTTTTTAATAGCTAAAATTAACAATTATAAATGTTTACAAATTAAAGAAAAATTATTCAATATTTGCAACATTTTATACTTTTTTCGATAATTTTATCAACATATATTACATTTCATTGAAAAAACACACAAACCAAGCTGGAAAAATCCAAAAACAAAGATACAAACACCTGTCGCTCAGCAACTAATAAAATCGTTTTAAGTACATTTAATACGGATAAGTTAAGATTTTGCAGGTATAAAAGCGGTTAGACCTGCCGTCTTTTCGGTTAATAACAAAAGTTTTACAAAAGTGGAAGACTCCTTTTGAAGGCTTCACTTTAACAGACAGATCAAAAAAAAGCCGCAAGTATATTTTACCTGCGGCTTTGTATATTTTAAAGCTAAAAGCGCAATGGCTTAAGCTTCTGCTTTAACTTCAGCTGGAATTACCGATACGTAAGATTTGTTATTTGCTTTTTTGGTAAAAACAACTTTACCATCTACTAACGCAAATAAAGTGTGATCTTTACCCATTCCTACGTTCTTATCCGGATGGTGTTTGGTTCCTCTTTGACGAACAATAATATTTCCTGCGATCGCAGCTTGACCGCCAAAAATCTTTACACCTAATCTTTTGCTATGTGATTCGCGACCGTTCTTCGAACTACCCGCACCTTTTTTATGAGCCATATCTTATCTTTATTTATGACGGCCAAGCCGTCTATTTAAAAATCAATTAAAGAGTAATATCTGTTATCTGGATTTTCGTAAATTGCTGACGGTGTCCATTTTTCTTCTTGTATCCTTTACGGCGTTTCTTTTTGAAGACAATCACTTTATCTCCTTTTAAATGCGACAAAATCTTAGCCGAAACTTTAGCACCAGCTACACTTGGAGTTCCAATTGTAAACTTGCCACCGTCTTCTGCTAACAATACATTGTCAAATTCAATACTAGCGCCTTCATCCCCTTGTAAACGGTTTACAAAAAGATGCTGGTCTTTTGCAACCTTGAATTGCTGTCCGGCTATATTTACTATTGCGTACATTGTTAATTGTTTAGATATTAATATTTGTTTTAAATTTTGAAGCGCAAAGATATGCTTTATATTTCAAACTCGCAAGAGATTGTTGGTTATTAGTTGCTAGTTGTTAGTTGTTAGTTGTTAGTTGTTGGTTATTGGTTGTAGGTTGCGAGCCGTATCGAGTATGAAGTATCAAGACACCTGCCTACCGGCAGGCAGGCAAGTGTCAAGACCTATGTCTTATGTCCTATGTCTTATATTCTATGTTCAACACTTTAAGCTTCCTGTCAACTTGCCACGCACAAAAAAAAATTATTCATCGCTCATCACTCCTGCCTATCGGCGGACAGGCAACATTCATCACTAAAACTCTATTCAACAACCCGACTACCTATCCTCTCTCCTCTTGCTTTTTATCATACAATATTGTATAATTGTATAAGTACTTATACAAATCAATTATGGACTTTTACCGAACCCCTGGCTATCTCATATTTGGCAGCCGCTTACGAAGATTGAGTGAATATTATATCAGCGAATTAAACAGCGTTTATCAGCAGCTGGGAATTCCTTTTGACACAAGCTGGTTTTCTTTCTTTTATATTCTTTCGAAAACGGAAGACATTTCGTTGGTTGACCTCTCCAATCGTCTACAGATTTCGCATTCATCCGTTAGTCAGATGATCCACAATCTTCGCCGGAAAAAGTTGGTAAAAAGCGTACGTGACAAACAGGATGGGCGGAAACAGGTTGTCGCTTTAACCAAACTCGGCCGGAAAATGTTAGACGACATAAAACCGGTCTGGAAAAGCATCGAATCTGTTATGTCGGCATTTGAAGCCGAAGAGGAAAGTCTTACCGGCTTTCTTGAACGCCTAAGCAAATTGGAAAACGCGTTGAAAGCGAAACCGCTTGGTGAATGCATACTGGCTGACATGCAACTTGCACATTAAATCTTATGTTTATGGTATTTAAGTATGGAATTGATCAACTAACCGTTGCAAAAGCGTTAGCACTGGCTAATGGCAATCTGAAAGGTATTCTTACAAACGAGGCTATATCCAATATTACGCAAAGCTGCTCCTATGTAGACGAAATCGTCGATAAGAATAAAGTAGTGTATGGCATTAACACCGGTTTCGGTCCTTTGTGCGACACGTTAATATCAGCCTCAGACACGGCCAAACTGCAACACAATCTATTGATGAGCCACGCTGTAGGTGTTGGCGAGTTCGTATCTACCGAAATTTCAAAGATCATGCTTATCATTAAATTACATGCGCTTTGTTTAGGCTATTCCGGTATCAGGTTGTCGACCATCGAACGGATACATTGGTTCATCGAAAAAGATATACTCCCTTGCGTACCCGCTCAGGGTTCTGTTGGCGCTTCCGGTGATCTGGCGCCACTTTCTCATCTATTCTTACCACTTATTGGTTTAGGTAACGTTTACTACAAGGGACGCATGAGCGATACAGGCGATGTATTAAGGCAAGAAAACATCGAACCCCTCCAGTTGGGTCCAAAGGAAGGTTTGGCACTTATCAATGGCACTCAATTTATTGCAGCCCATGCGGTTCATGCCTTAGCGCGTTTTCACAATGCCTTAGATGCCGCTGATCTTATCGGTGCTATGTCTTTAGAAGGGTTGATGGGTTCTTCGAAACCATTTGATCCGCGTCTTCATGAGCTCAGGCCCTTTCCGGGCAACCGCTTTGTCGCAAGTAGAATATGGGCTTTATTAGCGGAGTCGGAAATTATTCAATCACATGTCAATTGTGACCGAATACAGGATCCTTATTCGCTCCGTTGTATCCCTCAAGTGCATGGGGCATCACGTACTGCTTGGCTTCACTTAAAACAATTAACAGAAATCGAATTAAATTCAGTTACAGACAATCCGGTAATTTTAGGTTCGTTGGATACAATAAGTGGTGGAAATTTTCACGGACAGCCTTTAGCAATTCCCTTAGATTATGCTACTGTAGCAGCAGCGGAATTGGGGAACATCTCGGATAGGAGAAGTTACCTGATTATCGAAGGCCGTTATGGACTGCCGAAGTTATTGATAAAGGATGCCGGGCTGAACTCAGGCTTCATGATTCCACAGTACACAACCGCAGCCCTGGTTTCCGAAAATAAAGGCTTGTGCTTTCCCGCCAGTGCCGACAGTATTCCCACTTCTTTAGGACAGGAAGACCATGTTTCAATGGGATCCATTAGTGGTAGAAAACTAAATAAGGTTATCGAGAATTTAGAATACATCTTGGCCATCGAACTGTTATATGCTACCCAAGCTTTGGATTTTAGGCATCCTATTCGCTCAACCTCCGTGTTGGAAGCATGTCATAGCTTCGTGCGATCGCAGGTTACTTATGCGGAGGAAGACCGGATCTTCTCAACGGATATACAACACTTAAAAAACTTAATTGCCAGTGGCAAGTTTGTTGCTCGAGCGAACGAAGTGGCATTAAAATACCAAATAAACCTAAATGATAAAGACTATGAACAGTTCCAGCTTTCTTGAAAAATATGCACAACATCCCTTTTACAAGGCCCCTGTTGGAAATCAGCTGCATGCCAAAAATTGGCAAGCCGAGGCGGCCTTACGCATGTTGTTAAATAATCTAGACGCGGAAGTAGCCGAAAACCCTGAAGAACTCGTGGTATATGGAGGCATTGGACAAGCTGCCAGAAATAAAGAATCACTTCGCCAAATAATTACCCTTCTATTAGAGCTGGATGAACATCACTCGCTGCTTATTCAATCAGGCAAACCTGTTGGGGTCGTACGTACACATCCCGAAGCACCAAGAGTTTTAATTGCTAATAGCAATTTAGTTCCTGCTTGGGCGACCTGGGACCATTTCAATGAACTTCGGAGCCGGGGACTAATGATGTATGGTCAAATGACGGCGGGTAGTTGGATTTACATAGGTACACAGGGCATTCTACAGGGCACTTACGAAACCTTTGTTTCCTGTGCTGCGCAATATTTCAATGCCAACCTATCGGGAAAATTATTAGTAAGCGCAGGACTTGGCGGTATGGGTGGAGCCCAACCTTTAGCAGCCACCATGGCGGGGGCTGTTTTCCTAGGAGCTGATGTAGATCCTTCTCGGATTAAGAAAAGGATCGAGACCGGGTATATAGACCGAATGACGGATTCTTTTGAGGAGGCGGTTCATTGGACCCGAGCGGCTCAATCATCCAAAACACCGTTATCTGTAGGCTTAGTGAGTGACGCGGGAGATCTACTCCAACAACTATTGGATCACGGAATAATACCGGACATATTAACCGATCAAACCTCTGCCCACGATCCCATCAATGGCTATATTCCTCACAGCCTTTCACTTTCAGAAGCACTTAAATTAAGAACGGCTAACCCATCACATTACAAGGAGTTGTCAATTAAAAGTATGGTCAGACATGTAAGACTTATGCTGGCCTTGAAGGCAAAGGGGGCGATCACGTTCGATTATGGAAATAATTTACGTGAATTTGCTAGACAAGGCGGGCTCACCAATGCGTTCGACTTCCCGGGCTTCACACCTGCTTTTATACGTCCTTTATTCTGTGAAGGCAAAGGCCCTTTCAGGTGGGTTGCCCTATCGGGAGATCCGGAGGATATTTATACCACAGACGAAGCCCTGATAAAAACGTTTCCTGCAAATAAAGGTTTACGTAATTGGTTGTTGAAAGCCCGTGAAAAAGTAAAGTTTCAAGGTCTGCCTGCTCGTATTTGTTGGCTGGGAATGGGTGAACGCGAGAAAGCGGGCTTGCTGTTTAACGACTTGGTACGTAGTGGTAAAGTAAAGGGGCCGATTGTTATTGGCCGGGACCATTTAGACTGTGGTTCAGTGGCGTCGCCAAATCGTGAGACAGAGGCAATGCTCGACGGATCGGACGCCGTGTCTGATTGGCCTTTATTAAACCTCATGAGCAACACCGCCGGTGGGGCTACCTGGGTTTCCTTTCATCATGGAGGAGGTGTGGGAATGGGCTACTCACAGCACGCCGGTATGGTTGTTTTGGCGGACGGTACGGATCGGGCTGACGCTTGTTTAAGACGGGTATTGTTCAACGATCCGGCAATGGGCATATTCAGGCACGTAGACGCAGGCTATGAGCGAGCTGAATTGTGCAATAGGAAGTTTAACTTGAAAAATTGGTGAGACAAAATATATTCATGAAAATCATAGGTCCTTTCGCACAAATCGTAACAATGGCAGGTCTTCCAATTAAGGGTAGCTTAAAGGATGAACAACTGCAAATTCTGGAACAAGGAGGCGTTCTAATTAAAGGCGAATACATCGTTGCTGTTGACACTTTCAACAACCTTCGCCGCGCTTATCCCGATGTAGTGATAGAAGAAACGGATTCAGTGCTAACGCTTATACCGGGGTTCGTCGATTGTCACACCCATATCTGCTATGCAGGCAACAGGGCTCGCGACTATGCCATGCGCGTTGCAGGGAAAAGCTACCTTGAGATAGCGCAGGCAGGAGGTGGTATATGGGAAAGCGTCCAACATTGTCGATCATCTACCGAGCAGGTGCTGGTTGACGGTATAGTACGGCGATCGACGGAAGCTTTAAGCCGTGGAACAACAACCATGGAAGTCAAAAGCGGATACGGCCTGAATAATGAAAACGAACTGAAGATGTTGAGGGCCATCAAGCAAGCAGATAAACTTATTCCGGTAGATTTAATACCAACCTGTTTGGCAGCACATACCCTCCCCCTTGATTTTGATGGCAGTCGGGACGAATATCTCAACAATATAGTAACGCAACTCCTTCCAATCATTGAGCAAGAGAAACTTAGTGCGCGCTTCGATATTTTTATTGAGCAATCTGCCTTTTCCCCTTTGGAAGCAAAAGAGTTCTTAAAGAAAGTAAAAGCTAAAGGTTTTGAGATTACGATTCATGCGGACCAATTCACCCCCGGGGGGGTACCGATAGCCGTTATGCTCGGGGCTCGATCAGCTGATCACTTGGAGCACAGTGGTGAAAAGGAAATAAGTTTGCTTGCTCAGTCGAACACTGTTGCCGTCTGTTTACCGGGTGCCTCGTTAGGACTTGGGATTCCTTTTAGCCCTGCCCGCAAACTTTTGGATGCGGGGGCAGGTTTAGCCATCGCAAGCGACTGGAATCCCGGTTCGGCACCTATGGGGCAATTACTGACACAAGCGGCTATTTTAGGAACCTTTGAAAAGCTGACCATGGCAGAAACCCTAGCGGGGCTTACCTATCGCGCTGCTTATGCGCTGAACTTACTAAACCGGGGCAGGATTGCTGATCAACAGCTTGCCGATATGCAAGCTTATTCTACCTCAGATTATCGGGAGATATTGTATTATCAAGGAAGTATGAAATCGTCAAAAGTTTGGAAAAATGGAAAACTTATATTACAATAACGCAATGTATGACGAACCGCAACACAACTGGTGGCATGGACGCGTAGATGGTCTCGGTCCTAATCATTTAAGATGGCACCAATGTGTGAGACTTCAATCGCTAAAGCAGGAAATACCCTTGACACCAAATGGTATCGCCCTGTTAGGTTTTGCTTGCGACGAAGGGGTAAGGAGGAACCGAGGCCGACAAGGTGCCGTTAAAGGCCCGGAACATATAAGAAGGGCGCTTAGCAACCTGCCTTTGCAACCATCGATGCGCACTTTATATGATTTTGGTGACATAAAATGCCAGAATGGGGCACTGGAGACTACGCAAGATCTTTTAGCAGACGCTGTCACCTCCCTTCTCGCATCCGGAAATTTTCCGATTCTTCTAGGTGGGGGGCATGAGCTGGCTCAACCACACTATCGTGGTATCCAAAAATTCGTGAACAACCCTTCCAAATCTATCGGAATTATCAATTTCGACGCACATTTTGATCTCCGAGAACCGGACGAAAATGGTGTAAGCTCCGGTACCGGATTTTGGGAGATCGCACAAACCAACCGGATCGAAAACCAACCATTCCACTACTTGGCATTAGGCATTCAGAAGACGAGTAATACGGTGCATCTATTCAATATAGCGGAGCGTTTGGGAGTCCGGTATATAGAAGCTTCCGATTTTCATTATATGAATTATGGTTTTCTACAAGAAATGCTGAACACGTTTATAGCGGAAAACGACTTCCTGTATTTAAGTATAGACATGGATGTGTTTGCTTCTGCATTTGCTCCAGGGGTGAGTGCGACTTCCTATAATGGGATATACCCCGACTTCGTCTTTTCATCCTGTGTACAACAGATAGTAAATAGCAAAAAAGTATTAAGCATAGGTATAGCAGAGACAAATCCGCTATACGATATAGATGATCGCACAGCCAAGCTGGCAGCCTCGATTCTCATGCAAGCTACAGAAACACTGAGCAACATTTAATTTCTGTCTTCTGCATCCGTTAGGATACGCCGCACTTCGCTTACCATAGTTTTGGCGGCCTCAGTAAGTTTTGGGTCCCCATCAAAATTAGAATCAAAAAGCATTTGCTTACTTTTCTCTTTGTAATTGAATTTCAGAAAAAATCGCACCACATTTTTGGTGGTATCCACACCTGCAGCTTTATTGGTCATGTCGTCCGGAAAGTTCCAAAAGCCATATTCCGTTGCCTTTCGATGTAAATAAAGTAAATCATCTTTTCGTAGTTTCAGCGTACTCTTAACTAAAGAATCCCTCCGATTCATATATTGATATTCTTGGGTTTTGGAGTTGTACTTGTTTAGCATATGATCGGGTGTCCCATAATTGAATTCAACAGACTCAAAATCGGAAAATCGGAACGGGGCGTTTTTTATCATATTACTATAATAGAAAATACAATAACCTAAAAAAGGCACAATAATACAGATATAAAGGAAGATTTTTTTAGAGCGTTCACTCATGGTATATAGTTTTTAAAAGTATTGTTTTGTTCCTGATGTATAAAATTGACTAGGGCTTTATTTCGTCGTGTGGTGAGATTTTGGTATCCATGATATCTTCATTTACGGCATTCGGATTAAATTCGTTTTCCCATTTAGCTACTACCACAGCTGCTAAACAATTTCCGAGCACGTTAACTGAAGTTCGGGCCATATCCATTAATTCATCGATGCCCAGAATAATAAAAATGGGCCAAACAGGTAAACCAAAAGAGGCGGCCGTTCCCATCAAAATCACTAAAGACGCGCGAGGAATACCCGCAACACCTTTGCTGGTGATCATCAAAGTAAAAACCATCAACAATTGTTCTCCAAAGGATAAATGAATCCCGGCAGCCTGGGCGACGAAGACGCTAGCCAAGGAAAGGTATAACGTAGTACCATCTAGATTAAAACTATACCCCGTAGGCATTACAAAGGCCACTATCTTACGCGGTACACCGATGCTTTCCATAGCTTCCATGGCCCTTGGCAAGGCCGCCTCTGAACTGGTAGTAGCAAAGGCAATAGATACCGGTTCGCCAACGGCTTTGATAAAGCGTTTAATTGGTAAACCGATTATTAAACCAATAGGCAGTAATACCAACAAAATGAATGCGATAAGCGAAACATAGAGCGTGGCTAGTAATTGAAAAAGGTTGACCAGAACGCCAAGCCCCATGTGCCCCACCGTATAGGCCATAGCCGCCCCCACGCCGATGGGAGCAAAATACATGACAATATTGGTGAATTTGAACATGACTTCTGATAAACTTTCGGTAAAATTTACCATAGGCATCCTCTTTTTTTCGGGTACCATAATTAAGGCTAAACCAAAAATCACACTGAAAATTACCACTTGCAATACTTCACCTTCCGCTACTGATTTTGCAATATTTTCGGGAAAAATATGAAGAATAATATCGTTTACGGTTTGTGGCTTGACATCCGGCAACTCCTCATGCTGATTTGCGGGAGGAATAATTCCCATACCCGCTTTACTGATATTAATAGCAGCCAAGCCGATAAACAAAGCGATGGTGGTAACCAACTCAAAATACAACAAGGACTTCCAACCCATCCGACCAACTTGCTTTATGTCAGAGTGTCCTGCGATACCATAAACCAAAGTTGCGAAGATCAAAGGCGACACAATGGTTTTAATTAACTTAAGAAATGCTTTACTTGCCACTTGTAAAGCCATCCCTACCTGCGGCCAATCATGTCCGATACTTGCGCCAATGACCAATGAAATCAAAATCCATGTCGTTAGCGTTCTCTTCCTAAATCCGTATAGTATTAAACCGATTATAGCAAGCCATCTAAAAAAAAACAATACCTGAGGGGGAATTACGTTAAAAATAAAATCGACAGCATATAATAAAGCGGCAATACTTACAGTGATTAGGGTAAAAAATACGGCTGATTTTGACTTCATATAATACATTAAGCAGTTCGCAATTCCACAAAAATAACCATTTAGCTTAAGCTTCCAATAAATAGATGTAATTTTACCAACGATAAAAAATGATTGCCTAAAAAATCCAAGGTAAAAAAGACAAAAAATTGTAACACGGACTAATTCCATTAGTCTAAACCTTAGTTGCTAAGAAAATGACGCGAAAAGAGGCCCTATTTAAGGATATTTTTGACAAAAATAACAGAAAGGTGTATCACCTCTGTTATGGTTATACCGGAGATAGCGAGGCTGCAAATGATCTTATGCAAGAAACCTTTATCAAGGTTTGGCAAAATCTTGATAGATTTAGAAACCAATCTCAAATATCAACCTGGATTTATCGAATTGCCGTAAACACCTGCTTATCCTATCTGCGTGTTGAAAAGCGAAAAGCCACCGACGAAATTAACGAACGGATTATCGAAACCAAAGCCGATGATGTTTCCGATAAGCAAGAGCAGGTAAATCAACTATACAAGTGTATATCACAACTAGAAGAAAATGAGAGAATTATTATCACAATGGTTTTAGATGAAATGCCTTATCAGGAAATCGCCGAAATATCAGGTATCTCGGAGGGAAATCTGCGGGTAAAAATACATCGGATTAAGAGCAAGCTAACAGAAATATATAATCGCCATGAAAGATTTTAATGAATTAAAACAGCTTTGGCACGTGCAGCAGGAACATGATGGTGTTAGCTACGATGCTATCCTAAATACAGTTAAACAGACGAAAAACAAGTATACTGCTAAACTTTTAAGCCATGTTATTAGCATTGCGGTCATCGTTCTGATAACAATCTATATTTTTATTTCTTTCCGGTTCCACACGTGGACGACTTTACTATCAATGTTCATTGTCATTACCTGTTTAGTATACTATATGTTAATCCAAATAAAGGATTATCGATCTATCAGCAGCAGCGAGAGTTTACTGAACAAGCCGGAAGCCTATATCGCTTATTTGCAAGCGTATAAACAGCACCGTTACCGATTGAACACCCGAAATTACACGATTTATACCATTAGTTTATCCATTGCATTGGCTCTATACTTAATCGAAATGTCTTTTTACGTATCAACCTTTGCCCTCGTCTTATTTGTTATTGGTACCATTATCTGGTTTTTGATATGTTATTTTGTGCTAATGAAAGTTTACATAAAAAAGGAAAGTGAGCGGCTGGAAGAGCTGATCAACAAGCTTAAAAAACTAGAGGAGCAGTTCAGGGATTAATTCTTTGTTTTTTTGTTTGAACGCCATTTCTTCCGACGGCCAAACAAAACAGCGGTAAATTGCGTATCTTGATAAGCTTATTGCGATAAACAAGGACGCACATGTATAAGACAGCGTTAAACGAAGACGAACTCGTAAAATTACTAACCGGCGTTACTTATACTGCTTTAGCACGTCGCCTGCTAAAGAACTTTAAAAAGGCCGGTCTCCAAATTACCATAGAGCAATGGGCCATTTTAGATGTACTTTGGCGTGCTGATGGCTTAACGCAACAAGAACTAGCTTCTCAATCTTTCCGGGATAAACCAAGTATAACACGACTGATTGACAATTTAGAGAAGCTCAACCTAGTAGTTCGTATTCCTGATAAATTTGACAAGAGGGTTAACCGTATTTTTCTTACTCACAAAGGACAAATACTTCAAAATAAAACGAAGCAACAAGCGGAAAAAACCATGGACGAGGCACTGGTGAATATTACGCCTGACCAACTTGCCCTGTGCAATCAAGTATTAACGACTATTTTTAAGAACTTAGCTGAATGATATCCCCGATTCTATCCTTATCTTTGCCTCAATGATTGAAATATTTACGGATGGGGCTTCCAGTGGAAATCCGGGACCGGGAGGTTATGGGGTAATTCTCAGGGCCGGACAATACTATAAAGAATTATCTGAAGGATTTAGAAAGACCACGAACAACCGAATGGAATTGCTGGCGGTTATTGTTGGACTAGAAGCACTAAAGAAGCCGGGGCATCATGTCACCATTTATTCAGATTCAAAATACGTTATTGATGCTGTTGAAAAAAAATGGGTGTTTGGCTGGTTGAAAAAAGGCTTTGCGGGAAAAAAAAATATGGATTTGTGGTTACGATTTCTACAGGTGTACAAACTTCATCAAATCAAATTCGTATGGGTAAAAGGACATGCCGGCCATCCCGAAAACGAACGCTGTGATCAATTGGCGGTGCAGGCAGGAAAAGACAAACAAAATCTTAAGATTGACCGCGTTTTCGAAATGGAAAACGGGCCGGATTAATGTTCTAATCGATTAGGATGTGAAATGAAGCTTGCCAAAAAAGGCCGGTAGATGAAAGTTTGGCTTAGGATGATCAATGGGCGCCCAAGACAAGAAATGCGGAATAGGCAGATCATCTCCACATTTATAGAAATTCGCTAGGCATTCGCGTGCCTTTAATGAGTTAATGCTATCTTCCTTAAAAACACTAAAAGGAATATTCGCCACTAGATCCCATTGCACGCCATTAGGTGTTGCATGGATATTGGTGTCTCGATAAATACTACCAATGCGATCTTGAGAAGCCAGTTGTCTTTTTTCCATGATTTGACTACCGTATGCCGACAACATCGTGCCAATACAATTGAATTCGAAATTATAATAATTACTGCCATCAAAAGAAATAAAGAATTCGACACAGCTATCCCGATATACCGGTTCGTTATTATGGAGGTAGGCTGCACGGATATGTTTTTCGAACACTTCATAATATAATAAAATGCTTTCATCCGTATAGGCAATTTTGAAGCTTACCTTTGGTACATAGTAATATTCTTTCCAGTTTAGGGATGCAATGGCATGTGCTTCTATCATTGAAAATACGGAACGAATGGCGTTTCCTGTAGCGGTGCTATCCAATGAAGGTATATAGGGAACTTCTAGACTCATGGCAGTTTTTAATTTAGCTAAGGTAAACGTTTGCCTCTCTTTTCACAAGATCTCGCAACAATTCTTCATGCTTTTCGATCTCAATTACCAATCTCATCTGAGCCTTTGTCCGTTGCAAATTATGTGTAGGATGGCTTATTTTATAATAGGTATCTCCGTTAAGGTAATCCGTTAAAAACCGGATCATCTGCATATAAGGAAGCAATAACACACCATCCACCAAAGACTTAATTTCCATTGGATATAAAAAGTGGTGCGCTGTTTCCAGATATCCCTTCGTATAAGCTTCAAACAAAGGAATGTTCAGTTTTATCCTATCAAGATCAGCCTCATCTTCCGCGGCTGAATTAATAATCGTTCGGATCGCGTCACCAAAGTCATACGCTACATAACCGGGCATAACGGTGTCCAAATCGATTACGCATTGTGCTTTGTCCTCTTTATTCAAAAGCACATTGTTAAATTTAGTATCATTATGGGTAATTCTAAGCGGAATTTGGGATTTTGCTGCCATATTTAAAATGGTATTCATCTTATTTTCCCGCTCCTGTATAAAATCGATTTCTGATCGAACTTCATCTACCCTACTAGCCATATTCTTATTAATAGCGTCTCTAAAATCTCTTAACCTGCTGGCTATATTTAGAAAATTCGGTATAACCTCATGAACATCAAGCGGATTCAAATCAGACAACATTGCTTGAAAGTTCCCAAATGCACGTCCGCCTTCTCTCGCTTGCTGTATCGTTTCTACAATATCATACGATTTCGTGTTTTCTATAAGAATAAATATACGCCAGTAGTTATTCTTTTCATCTTTAAAAAAAAGATCGCCATTTTTTGTAGGAACAGGGGTAAGTACTTTCCCCTCGGCATCTTTCTCGTTTTGTCCGATCAATTTATGTTTGATATGATTACATACCAACGCTATGTTCTGCATCAGGTGTTCAACGTTTTTAAAAACATGATTATTAATACGCTGTAGCATATAATTAGGTCCCTCTTCCAAGTCTGTGCATATTCTATAAGTATCGTTAATATGGCCCGAACCGAAAGGTTCTATATCAACGGCTTTACCTTTAATCGCAAAAAAATTCACAATAGGCAAAAATTCAGCGGCCTTGTTGTTTGGCATGTCTATCATTAAGTGTATAAAAACTTGAAGTTGAAAATTAATATCGTCTTAAAACTAGTTTCTCTATAATTTGATGCAATATGCGAAAATGAAAAACAACTTCATACATAATTAAAAACACAACCGATTGCGCAATTTTTTTGAAAATAGAGCAATCGGTTGCATAGGATTTTATTAAAAATGTTTTTCTATGTTTGTTCAAGAGAGCGCATTCTAATTTATGAAGACGCCGAACAATATCCTAATAATCAAAAGAACACCTAATGGATAGAAGAAATTTCATAAAGTCAGGCTCCATTGCAGCGGCTGCAACAAGTATACTACCTGATACTCCGCTTTTTGCTCAAAATAATAAAAAAATACGCCTGGCCTTTATTGGCGTTGGATTACGAGGAAGAAACCATGTGGCCCTGGCCTTAAGAAGGGAGGATATCGATGTAGTTGCCATCTGTGACATTCAAGAAGAATCACTGGCAAGTTGCAGAAAGCAATTCCAAAAGGCAAATAAAAAATTGCCGAAAGAATATACCGGTGGCGTGGATGCTTATAAAAAATTGCTTGAAAAAGAGAAATTAGATGCCGTTGTGATAGCCACCCCTTGGCAATTTCATAAAGATCAGGCAGTGGACTCGATGAAGGCTGGGCTTTATGTAGGTTGTGAGGTTATTGCCGGCCTAACTGTTGACGACCATTGGGAAGTTGTAAAAACGTCGGAACAGACCGGAAAGCCTTATATGACCTTGGAAAATGTTTGTTATCGACGAGATGTCATGGCGGTTCTTAATATGGTAAGGCAAAACCTTTTTGGTGAATTGATTCATTTAGAAGGTGGTTATCAGCATGACTTAAGGGAGGTCCTTTTTAACAATGGCAAGCAACCCTATGGTGGAGGTGTGGAATATGGGGCCAAGGCAATGAGTGAGGCGCAATGGCGTACACAATTCAACATTGATCAAGATGGGGATCTCTATCCAACACATGGCTTGGGTCCTCTGATGCACTACGCCAACATTAACCACGGAAATCGAATGACCAATATGGTTTCCTTTTCGAGCAAGGCAAGAGGGTTAGCAAATTACGTACAAAAAACATCTCCCGGACATCCTAATGCAAAAATTCAATATAAAAATGGGGATGTAACGACAACGTTGATCAATTGTGCCAATGGCGAGACGCTGTTATTATCGCACGATGTTCATTTACCTCGCCCCTATTCAATTGGTTTTAGGGTTCAGGGTACGGAAGGTTTGTGGATGGATTTAAATAATGGCATATACATCGAAGGTAAATCGGCAAAGGGACATGCGTGGGATGCAGCCGACGAGTGGTTAAAGAAATATGATCACCCTTTATGGGCTAAATATGCAAATGATGCTGCCGGCGCGGGGCATGGTGGAATGGACTGGTTTGTTTTTAATGCTTTTATTGAGTCGGTAAAACAAAACAGACAAACACCAATTGATGTCTACGATTCTGTTAGCATGAGTGTTATTACACCATTATCGACATTATCCTTAGCCGAAGGGAACAAATCAGTCGAAATACCTGATTTTACGAATGGAAAATGGAAAGAACGCAAAGTGGTGTTCGCTCTTGATGATAGTGGCTTTTAAGCCATCGTGTTTGGATAATTGGTTGAGCTGTGGAGGGGACTCCACAGCTTTTTTATTTACAGTTGGGCGTTTATATTAAGGAACGTTTTTCTTATTCAACCTTTTTCATCACTTGTTAATTCTTAAAGGCATTCAAAATTCCCTAGGGGAAGATTTCTTGATAAAATTTAGCAAACCAAAGAACATAGTGGCAAAAAACGTCCTTACAATGTGCTTTCCGTATAGATTACTAGGGGTTGACAAGCAACATGAAAAAAATAGTTACCTTTGCACCATTATGTCAAAACAGGTTCCAGCAGACGGTACGCTTCTTCCGCTCATGGAAGAATTTTATACGATTCAGGGCGAGGGTTATCACACAGGAAAGGCAGCTTATTTTATACGTTTAGGGGGCTGTGATGTGGGTTGTCATTGGTGCGATGTCAAAGAAAGCTGGGATGCTGAACTACATCCTTTAACAAAAGCAGATGATATCATAAGAAACGCAGCGCGATATCCTGCCAAAACCGTGGTGATTACCGGGGGCGAACCGTTGATTTACAATTTGGACTACTTAACCAGGGGATTACAAGACGCGGGCATTAAAACCTTCATTGAAACCTCCGGTGCTTACCCATTAAGTGGTCATTGGGACTGGGTTTGTTTATCTCCCAAGAAATTTAAGGCACCACTCCCCGACGTTATTGAGGCTGCCGGCGAGCTAAAAGTAATCGTTTTTAACAAAAGTGATTTTGAATGGGCTGAACGATATGCTGCCCAAATTCCCGTCGGCCGGAAGTTATACCTACAGCCTGAGTGGTCTAAAGCGGCTCAGATGACGCCCCTTATTATTGACTATGTAAAGGAAAACCCCAAGTGGGAAATTTCTTTGCAAACCCATAAGTATCTTAATATCCCCTAGCAAAAAACAAAAAAGCATAAAATATTATATCTTAGTGTAAGATTTGGAGCCTATGCTAAGATATCTTCACTGTATGCGCCTATTTTTTTTATTTTGCCTATTTTATAACAGCTTATCCTTTTTTTGCTCCAAACTGGGTGCCCAGCAGCTAAATCCTTCAACAAGCAAGTCAAAAAAACTTTTTGAAGAAGCCGCGAGATTTTTGAGCAGAAATGATTTTACCAATGCCACTATACGTTTGGAACAGCTTCTGAACGACGATAGTCTCTTCGTTACTGCACGCCAGCAATTAGCGGATATATATCTGCGTCAAAAAGAGTTTGAACAAGCTGCCAAACATTATGAGATGGTTTCCAAACTAGCTTCGGATTTAACACCCTCCACTTGGTTTGGACTAGGCGAAAGTTTGCTGAACTTAGGCGCTTATGCGGCATCCAAACAAGCTTTGACAACTTACCTCAGCAAGGTATCAACACAGACTAATCAACGGAAGGCTATTGCGCAAAAATATTTAGCGGATTGCAATTTCAGTTTAAGCGAGCGCAAAAACACTCAGCTGCTAAATATTCACAACATGGGTGCTTCAATTAATTCAGCGGATGATGAATATTTTCCTATGCTGACGGCCGACCGCTCTTCTATTATTTTTACGCGTCAAAAAAAGGGCGGTTTAGAATATATTTATGTCAGTCAATATCAAGATAGCGCATGGAAACAGGCCCTTCCCATTCCGGGAAAAGTTAATACCGAGTCATACAGTGAAGGAGCGCATTGTATTTCTCCCGACGGACGGTATTTGTTTTTTACGGGCTGCAATAAACCCGACGGTAAGGGAAGTTGTGACATTTACATATCCCATTGGGAAGGCAGTGCCTGGGGCATCCCTCATAATTTAGGTTCACCAATTAATACCGGTTCTTGGGAGGCACAGCCAGCAATTAGTCCGGACGGAAACACACTGTATTTCGTTAGCAACCGCAAAGGAGGATTTGGAGGAAACGATATCTGGTATAGCACCCTTCAGCAAGATGGCTCTTGGGGAGTACCGCAAAACATGGGTGACAAGGTCAATACATCGTTTGACGAAAGCACACCCTTTATCCATGCTGATAACGAAACACTTTATTTTGCCTCTAACGGATGGCCGGGCTTCGGTAATAAAGACCTTTTTATCAGTAAGCTTGATCATGAAGGGAATAGACTATCTCCGGTCAATATGGGTACGCCTATTAATGATCACCTGGAGCAACGTGCGCTCACTGTTAGTTTAGATGGTTCAACCGCTTACTTCGCAGCTGAAAGACCGGGTGGCAAAGGCGGACTCGACATATATACATGCCTCCTGACTGAGCATCTAAGACCTACTGCTGTTGCCTATGTTAAAGGACGCGTATTTGATAAAACAACCGGTAATGCCGTAAAAGCAGCGGTCAAGCTGACCGATTTAAAGAACAAGAAGCGAACATTCTATTCAGAAGTGGATTACCTCGATGGTACTTTTCTAGTACCGCTCCCGGTAGGAAGTGAATATGCGTTGCACGTATTGCATCCTGAATATCTATTTTACAGTCAACATTTCGCTTTAGCAGACACGCTCACAGAAAAAGACATTTATGCTGTCAAAGTCGGTCTAGAACGAATTAGTTCAGGACGATCCGCCATTTTAAATAATATTTTCTTTCCTACCAACGGTTATGAGCTTCTTCCTACATCAGAAAGCGACCTAATGGAGTTATTTCAGTTACTACAACATAACAAACATATACGGATAGAGATAACAGGTCATACCGATAATACAGGCTCCGCACAAGCCAATCAGGTACTTTCGGAAAAACGGGCGCTTGCTGTTTACGCTTATTTACTGAGTAAAGGTATAGACAAAACCCGGTTGGCGTATAAAGGCTACGGACAGAATAATCCGATTGCCGACAACACGACGGAAAAGGGTAAACAGCAAAACAGAAGAACAGAATTTAAGATTATCGCAACCGATTATGGCAAATGATCAAGCATTAAGAGAAAAGATGATGCATTTAGGATTGCTTGAACCCTCTTTAAGCTTATTTTGCAACGAGTTGGAAGAAGTAGATTATGAGAAAGGTTCGAGCATCATAAAAGCCGGCCGCACAGCACCGTATCTATATTTTATTTTGCAAGGGATAGCACGTGTATATATACAAACCGAAGAGAAAGAAACCGTGTTCTGCTTTTGCTTAGAAACCGATGTGCTGTTGTCTTATAACAGCTTTTTTAATGAAAGTCCTGGATACGAAACCATCGAGCTATTAGAAAACAGCACACTATTAAGAATAAGCCATCGTAAAGTAAAAACACTTTGCGAAAATAATTTAGATATCGCCAATTTTTTTAATCGGCTGATTGGCTCAGAACTGGTAAAAACGGAAGAGCGGCTGATAGGCACCCAATCGAAAACCGCAACCGAGCGCTATAATGAGCTAATTACGTTATCCCCCTCTATTGTTCAACGGGTACAATTGGGCTATATTGCGTCTTACTTAGGCGTCAGTCAGGTTACATTGAGCAGAATCAGGCGTAAAATGAATCGGTAACTTTCGATTGAATTATTTTTTAACATATGTAAAAAAAGCGCTGTATCCTATTACGGATATTTGCCAACACAAAAAACAAAATACTATGGCTTGGTTTTATCTAATTATTGCGGGTCTATTTGAAGTAGGCTTTACTTCCTGTTTAAAGTTATCAAATAACTTTACCAACATTAAATGGTCCATCGGTTTTTTCATTTGTATCACGCTGAGCTTTCTTCTTCTTAACAAAGCGATTCAGGATATTCCGATTGGCACGGGTTATGCTGTATGGACGGGTATTGGAGCTGTAGGAACGGTTATTATGGGGATCATCCTATATAAAGAACCCTCTGATTTTTGGCGTCTATTTTTTATTTTCACCCTAATCGCTTCAATTATCGGTTTAAAAATGGTGTCGAAATAGAACAAAATATAGATATATGACAAAAGGCGCCTAAGCGCCTTTTGTCTATAGCAAAATAAACTTTATTAATCAGCAGTTTCTATAATGGCATGCTCTTTAGCTGCTAAATATCGCTCGGCTTCCAACGCAGCCATACAGCCACTACCTGCAGCCGTTACCGCTTGCCGATAGATATGGTCTTGAACATCACCTGCGGCAAAAACTCCCTCAACATTCGTTTGGGTACTATCAGCTTTTGTAATTAAATAACCCGATTCATCCATATCCAGCCATCCTTTGAAAATATCAGTGTTCGGTTTGTGGCCTATTGCTACGAAGAAACCTGTTATATCCAATACTTGATGTTCCTTTGTTTGATTATTGATGATTCGCAATGCATTAACAGTTTTACCGTCTCCCAAAATCTCTTCTGCCTCTGTATTATAATGTATCTCTATATTTGGCGTATTGAAAACGCGATGTTGCATTGCTTTAGAAGCCCGAAACTCGTCTCTTCTAACCAACATATGTACTTTTCTACACAATTTAGCAAGGTAAGTAGCCTCTTCTGCTGCCGTATCTCCTGCTCCGACAATAGCCACATCTTGACCTTTAAAGAAAAATCCGTCACATACCGCACAAGCTGAAACACCAAATCCGTTGTACTTTTGCTCGCTATCTAAACCTAACCATTTTGCTGTAGCACCGGTTGCTATAATTACCGTATCAGCCGTTATTGTTTTGATTTCATCAATGACAACTTTATGAACCGGCCCTGAAAAATCTACACCGGTAGCATAACCAAAGCGTATATCGGTACCAAAACGTTCCGCTTGCTTTCTAAAATCTTCCATCATTTCCGGACCCATGATACCCGCCGGATAACCTGGAAAATTTTCAACATCCGTAGTTTGCGTTAGCTGTCCACCCGGAACAATACCTGTATACATAACGGGTTTTAAGTCAGCGCGCGCTGCATAAATAGCGGCCGTATATCCTGCTGGTCCCGAACCTATAATTAAGCACTTAACGTGTTCTATTTCTTCAGTCATGTAAATTCTATTTTTTCTCGACACAAAGATACTGATTACATCAAAGCAATCCGTTTTCCTTTTGTAAATTTCTTATCTGCTGTTATCCGTAGACGTTAAGCGTCATTGCTTACACCCTACACCTCAAACCTCAACCTTCCATCTCCCACCTAAACCCGATACCTCACACCTGCATAACCCCCACGTTAAAAGCTTTCGTAATTGGGCTCTGATTAGCGGCCTCGATCCCCATCGATATAACTTTTCTTGTGTCTAGCGGATCAATAATCCCATCTATCCATAGACGCGCGGCTGCGTAGTAGGGAGTAGTCTGTCGATTATATCTAGCCGTAATTTCACTTAGGAGATCAGCCTCCGCTTGGTCACTTAAATTTTGCCCTTTTGCTTTCAGTGTTGCTTTTTGAATTTGCAACAAGGTTTTTGCTGCCTGCTCACCTCCCATCACAGCAATTTTTGCCGATGGCCAGGCGTATATTAAGCGGGGATCGTAAGCTTTACCACACATGGCGTAATTTCCGGCCCCATAGGAATTTCCAATCACAACGGTAAATTTTGGCACGACTGAATTTGCGACTGCATTCACCATTTTTGCTCCATCCTTAATAATTCCACCTTGTTCGGATTTACTGCCAACCATAAATCCGGTTACATCCTGTAAAAAAACAAGTGGTATTTTCTTCTGATTACAATTCATAATAAATCGTGCCGCTTTATCAGCCGCGTCTGAATAAATAACCCCTCCTATCTGCATTTCACCCTTCTTATTTTTTATTACTTTCCGTTGATTGGCCACAATCCCTACTGCCCAGCCGTCAATCCTAGCCAAACCACATAAAATACTTTTTCCATATAAAGCCTTATATTCATCAAATTCCGAATTGTCTACCAAGCGCTGTATGATTTCGGCCATGTCATAAGGTTTTTCTCGCAAGTTCGGAAGTAAACCATAAATTTCTTTTGAATCAAGTGCAGGAAGTACGGGCTTTATCCGGTTAAATCCGCTATTTAAAGGAGCGCTTAGTTTTTCAATAATACGTCGGATACTGTCCAAACAGCTTTTATCGTCCGGATGCTTATAGTCCGTCACCCCGGATATTTCACAGTGTGTCGTTGCACCGCCAAGTGTTTCGTTGTCCACCTCTTCACCGATAGCCGATTTTACCAAATAGGATCCCGCAAGAAAAACGGAGCCGGTACCATCTACAATCATCGCTTCGTCGCTCATCACCGGCAAATAAGCTCCACCGGCTACGCAAGATCCCATAATAGCCGCTATTTGTACAATACCCTCGCTACTCATGCGCGCGTTGTTTCGAAAAATGCGTCCAAAGTGTTCTTTATCGGGAAATATTTCATCCTGCATGGGTAAGTAAACGCCCGCTGAGTCTACCAGGTAAATAATGGGCAATCGATTTTCCATAGCAATCTCCTGTGCGCGAAGATTTTTCTTGGCAGTTAAAGGGAACCAGGCACCAGCCTTGACGGTAGCATCGTTTGCTACCACGACACACTGCCTATTGGCAATATAACCCACCACTACCACTACACCGGCTGAGGGGCAGCCTCCCTGTTCCTCATAGAGGTTGTCTGCCGCCAGCGCCCCTATTTCCAACGAAGGTCGATGCTTATCGAGCAAATATTCAATCCGCTCTCTAGCCAACATTTTACCCTTTTCATGCTGCTTTTTGCTTGCCGTCTCTCCGCCACCTAAAAAAACTTTTTTTAATCGACTTTTCAGTTCGTAAACAGCCTGCTTGTTAACATCTTCGTTTATATTAAAATCGAGGTTCATAAGTTTAGCGTTTATGGTTAGCAATTAGCTATAGCTTTCTTTCATTCGAAGATAATTCATTCTCGAATATCAACGTTTTGGCTCTGATTATACAATAACCCGGAACGTAACGCTATACATGCTGGTTTACCAGCTTTGATTCCAGTACTATTTTCCGTCCCTGTTTAATGCCTGAATCATCGGCGTTCTCTTCGGTATCTCTGTCTATCAATTCGAATAACATTTCAGCTGCAAGTGCTCCCTGTTTTCCCGGTAATTGCTCAATGGAAGCCATGGGTGGGTTTTCCATATATTTCCATATGGGGTAGTTCGCATAACTGATAAAAAATATATCTTGGTTAACCGTCAATCCTTTGCTACGCACCGCATTCATCGCATCCAAGGTAACATAGTCGTTAAACGAAACGACAGCGGAGGGTCTCTCACTTAAGTTAATCAATTGCAGTGTTGCATCGGTATTTCCCTTTTCCGACAAATCGGTATAAACAATATAATCGCGATTTAAGGGAATACCGTTATTAACCAACGCATCAATAAATGCCTCCTCTCTTTCTTTGCTTGCGGGTAAATGGGCCGGTCCATTGATAAAGGCGATCCCCCGATGCCCACAGGAGGCAAATGTATCAATGGCCTCCTTCATTCCTGTTTTCAGATTACTAACAATAGCGTTAATCTGCACCAAATCGGGTACGCAATCGAAAAAAACAACCGGAATGCCTGCATTTCTCAATATTTCAATATACTCAAATTCGCGTGTGTTTTTGGCGGACGAAAGGATAATTCCGTCTACACGATGCACTTTCATGGTATTGATAATTTTCAGCTCTCTTTCGGGATCATCCAATGATTGGCCAAGAATGACTGTGTAATTGCGGCTATTCGCAAAATTCTCAATTTCACTTATGGCCGCAGAAAAGAAAGCTTCGGATAAACTTGGCAAAATAACGCCTATAGTGAATGTTTTTCGCTGTTTGAAAAATATTGCGGTTCTGTTCGGCTCGTAGTTCAATTCCTCAGCTAATTTCTTTACTCGCATCGTGGTAATTAACCCGATGCTGGGATGATCATTAAGCGCACGGGAAACAGTTGAGGTGGATATCTTTAACCGTTTGGCGATTTCCTTAATCGTTGGTTGTTTGCCTTTATTCATAAAATACCAGAATTAAAAGCCTTCTTGTAGGCGGATCAGTAATCGTTTAGACGATTACCTGAAATTAGCTGCAATGTACAAAATCTTTTGATCATTAGGGCCGGTCGGTCTTCAACAATGACTCGACCGGAAGATAATCAATTCCTGCTTTAAGAATCTCTTCAGTAGGCTCCCGGTTCCGACTAATGATAAGCACGTCCTCCAAACGAAGATGATTATCACGAAGAAGATACTCAAGCGGATCGGTAACTCCCTGTAAGGCAAGCTCATCATAAAAGTACATCTTTATATAGCTACTTAAAGGGCCCCAATCAATTTGCTTTAATTTATTCAGTTGCATCAACGGATTTCCCTTCGTTAAAACAAAAATTCTCTTTTCGTCCTTCGTGATTTCCAATAGTAAATGTTTTACCTCTTCGAAGAGTAATAATTTTAGCGGCAATTGAGCATTTACGTGGATTCTTTTAAAATTTTCAAGATACTTTGCGTCGATTCCAAACACAGCTGCTGCCCGTTGAAAAATTTCTTCTTTCCCGTGATGCTCATATACTTTTTTCATGAAAGCAGTTAAATCGTTCGCCGGTGGCACTGTTTCCGTATATTCCAATAAATGAGCGAACAGATAATATACCTGCAAGAGATAATCCTTTTCCGGATAGAGCACATCATCTACCTCGAAAATAAAGGCCTTTTTGTTCTGATCTAGATCTTTATACGTAAGCATTTTTCAGTTACAGAATAAGCCATCCCTGGCTATGCCAAACAACAAAAAAAGAGTTCCTCCCCACCGTCTGAGACTACGCATACGCCCGACTCGTTTTCCAAGCTTTCAATCGGTTCTCCTTGACCTGCTATTTTGCCTTTGAGTAAAACCGTTGTGTTCAGATCTTTGCCTGGGTTGACAATAAATTCAACGATCTCTAAAAGTCGGTGCGACGGTACTGCCAATTGTATTCCGTATTCTGCAAACAAATCTTTACATGCAGCAAGCTGTATGATTTCGTCCTTTCTCAAAGGAATTATAAGGTCTGATTCGTTGCTGATACCCACCTTTAATAGTTCGTGATTAAACGATGCGCTGCTGCCGGATGGTATTACTACATACCTTCCTCCTGCAATTAACAAATCAGGGATAGCTACATTATCACCGAATATCACCTTATCCTCCGCAGAAAATACACGTGCAAGTTTCTGTGCGAGCGCACTCATCCCTCCAGTAATCAAAATATTCATCAAAATCAGTTTAGCATAAATTTAAGGATACCTTCGTCCGTCTATAACTTTAAACAATCAAACCATCCTTCATGTGCACAGTACGATCCGAAATATCAGCCAGGTGTTCATTATGCGTTACTATAACGAAAGTTTGTTGCAATTCATTCCTCAATTGTACGAAAAGATGGTGCAAGGCCTCGGCGTTTTCCGAATCCAAATTGCCCGACGGCTCATCGGCTAAAATAATGGATGGATTATTCATCAGGGCGCGTGCTACGGATACGCGCTGTTGTTCGCCACCGGATAAAGCATTGGGTTTATGGTCTGCTCGGGCTCCTACCTGAAGAATATCTAACAATTGTTTTGCTCTTTTTTCACTCTCAGATTTTCCTTTCCCGGCAATGAATGCAGGTATGCAAATGTTCTCCAAGGCAGTAAACTCAGGAAGCAAATGATGAAATTGAAAAATAAAACCTATATGTTTATTCCGAAAGGCGCTTAATTTATTGGGAGAAAGTTTGGGCAACTCAGTTCCATTCAGCACCACCTCACCCCCATCCGGCATATCTAATGATCCAAGAATATGCAGGAAAGTACTCTTGCCCGCTCCGGAGGCTCCTACGATGCTAACAATCTCACCCTTTCTGACCTCCAGGTCAACGCCTTTTAAAATTTGGAGGTTACCGTATGCCTTTTTTATACCTCGAGCGCTCAACATAGGGCGAATATACAAGTTTTATTCAATCCTCATTAAACCATTCATATAAATCTTGCGGCTTTAACCGGTGTTTCTCCTCGTTCGACAAATCTCGCTTGATTCGACCATGCGATAGCTGTACCAAGCGATTGCCATAGCTAAGAGCTTCTCTCATGTTATGGGTTATAAATAGTACTGCAAGTTGATAATCTGCGATTAGCTTGCTCGCCAACTCCATAACGCGAGCGGCAGATCGTGGGTCGAGCGCAGCGGTGGGTTCATCCAAAAGCAGCAATTTAACATCGCTCATAACTGTCATCAGCAAAGTTAAAGCCTGCCGCTGCCCACCACTTAGTAAACCCATTGGTTGATGTATTTTGTTTTCCAAGCCCATATCGAGTAACCGCACCTGCTCCCTCACCCGCTCCTTAAAAGCGGTATTGACGCCAATAGTAAGTTTTTTCGCTTTTCCACGCAGGGAAGCCAATCTAAAATTGTCCAAGATGCTCAATTCCGGAGCAGTACCTTGCAATGGGTTCTGAAAAACCCGTGCTATCCATCGGCTCCGCCGGTAATCTGCCATTTGATTTAGCAATTCATCATTTAATCTAATTTCGCCATTGTCAGCCCAGATCGTACCGGCAATTAGATTTTGCAGCGTACTTTTACCAGATCCATTTGCGCCTACTACGGACACAAATTCCCCCGAGGACACGGTAAAAGACAAACGGTCCAGCGCACGGATCTCATTCGGCCGATTAGGGAAAAAAGTTTTACTTACATTATTGAGAACCAGCATAATCAACGTTTTAGCGAACCTTTCAGAAAATTACCTTGAGGCAAAGCAACAATTAGTAACACAAAACAAGAGGTAAACAGTTTGAGAAGAGAAGAATCTATACCCAGACTTAATGTAAAGGCTAGTACTAACTGAAAAATAACCACACCAATGACGACCATGCCGAGATTAATCCATACTTTATCTGTGGGCAGCAATTTGATAATAGTTTCCGCAATCATTACGGAACCTAAACCACTGATAACAATCCCAATGCCCATGTTGATGTCAGTAAAACCCTGAAACTGGGCAATCAAAGAACCGCTAAAAGCAACCAATGCATTCGTAATCGCCAAGCCAATCCATTTTATTTTGAAGGTGTTTACCCCCAGCGATCTCACCATGATTTCATTATTCCCTGTGGCTCGCATCGCAATGCCGAAGTCAGTCCGCAATAAATAGTTGAGTATAACGACTAGTATGACAACCACCGTACCGGCAATCAGGAACGTATTGGAATTAGTATCTTGCACCAGTGTGATGGAAAAAAGATTCTTGTAGCTTAAGAGCGGAATGTTGGAACGTCCCAACAGGGTAAGATTAACAGAATATAAAGCGGTCATTACCAAAATACCCGCCAATAAGGCATTAATTTTTAGCTTCGTATGAATAAGTGCCGTGCAACTACCCGCAATGGCACCTGCCAGTAGAATAAGCGGGACTAGTATAAAAAGGGATAGCTGATGGCTTATACCCAGCGCGCATATTACTGCGCCCAGCGTATAACTCCCATCGGTAGTGATATCAGGAAAATTGAAAATCTTCATCGTTAGATAGATTCCCAAACCCATGGGTACAAAACATAGACCTTGTAGTATAGCAGCGAAATAAAAATCCATGCAGTTGAAGAAAATTTATAGCTTTTCGAAATTTTCCGAGAATGTTAGTCCGAATCGAGTCGCTGCGGCTCCATTATATACCCTTCTTCTTATCTTGACTTTTTCAACCGTTAACTTATCTGTTTTCTTTGACTTCAGAAATTTAGCGGCTTCTTGCCCTGCCTGGTATCCCCATTGATAGATATCGGCACCATAAGCAGCTACAGCCCCTCTTTTTACCAGTCCGACTTCACTTGTAAAAACCGGAATTCCACGCTCATTACAATTATTTAAGATAGTTTCGAAAGCTGCGAAAACAGTATTGTCGGGGTTAGCGAAAAAAGCATCTATTTTTCTTTTCAAGAGTGCACGCACGACTAGCTGAGCATCAGCGGAAGTGTTTAGCGGTAAGGCGATTAGTTCAACCTGCTTTTGCTTGGCCAACTTATCCAGTCGGTTAAAGGCGTCAACTGACTGCTGTTCAGCTTGGTTATAGATCATACCAATGCGTAGATTATCCCTTTTTTTGGGTTTGACGACTTGTTGAATAATAGCAAAGGATGTGTCGATATAATTCAGATCTTCGCCGACACCAAAAAGATTATCAGGCCCTTTTTTCTTTTCATTTATCAGTCCCAATATTTGCGGCATAGCGGTAACGCACATGAATATCGGGATGTTTTTTATTCGCTGCACAGTAGCCAAGGTTGACATGGTTGTACTGGTTCCAATACAATCCACCTCTTCCGACTGCATATAGCTTACTATTTGGTTCATGGCTCCCATATCGCCCTGCGCGTTCTTTGCGATGATTTCTACTGTCTTATTTTGTTCGCTAAAACCACTTGCTGCCAGGGCTTCTATAAAACCTTTGCGGGCATCGCCAATAGTAGCATCTTCGAAGGCTTCGATAAATCCAACTCGGGGAACACCTCCTTGCTTTTTTGGATTATTACAAGAAATGAACCCGATGGCAAACAATAATAAGATCAAAAATCTGTTATATTTCATATGTAAATAATCTGTTTTTTATGGCCATATGGAATATCCACTTTATTTTTATTTGCATCCGTGTTTGAATAGCCTGTAATACATGGATATTTTATTCGTATATAAAATTTGTTCCTTTGTGTTACTACAACAATGAGCTTACACAGTTTCCGCCATAAACGTTACATGGCATACTTAGGACGTTGCAATTTACAAGAATATACTGTACACTTGACTTATTTTGTTGAGAAAATAGCGTTCTCGGATAAACAATGTCATCTTTAACCAGTAACAACTAATTTAAAAAAAAGTTAAACAAAACAAACAAACTTGAATCACATCTTTATGATCAACGTTCTATCTAAACTTCCTAACGTAAGCAATTCTATTTTCAGCACGATGACTGCCTTAGCCAATGAGCATGGAGCAATCAATCTCTCGCAGGGTTTTCCTGATTTTGACTGCTCCCCTAAGCTTATTGATTTAACCCAAACTTATATGAAAAAGGGACTGAATCAATACGCTCCTATGCCAGGGGTTTTGCAGCTACGTGAAAAAATAGCCGAGATGGTGGAAAAGCAACAGCATGCGATTTATCATCCAGACAAGGAAATCACCATTACAGCCGGCGCAACGCAAGCCATTTTTACTGCTATTGCCAGTATTATTCGACCGGATGACGAGGTGATTTGTTTTGATCCCTGTTACGATAGTTACGCGCCTGCAATCGATTTATGTGGAGGAATGGTAAAAACTGTTTCTTTATTGCCTAACAGCTTTAATATCAATTGGGACGATGTCAAGAAGGTCTTTTCACATAAGACAAAGCTTATTATTATCAATACACCGCATAATCCTACCTCGGCTACGCTAACTGACGCCGATATGAAACAATTGATAAAACTTACACAGGGAACGGATATATTTATCATTAGCGATGAAGTTTATGACAAGGTTGTATTTGATGGCAAGAAACATATTAGTGTAGCAAGTTATCCCGAACTCCGGGAACGCAGCTTCGTAATCTCTTCTTTTGGAAAAATGTTTCACATAACCGGCTGGAAAATTGGGTATTGTCTTGCTCCTGAAAAACTGACCGTTGAATTTCGGAAGGTTCACCAATATTTGGTATTCAGCGTAAATACCCCCGTTCAATATGCCTTGGCCGATTTCTTGATGGACGAAAGTGAATACCTCTTACTTAGCAAATTCTTCCAGGAGAAGAGGGACTTTTTCGTCAATGCGCTCCGTTCAACGCCTTTTGAGATACTTCCTGCATCGGGATCTTACTTTTTGTTAGCCAATTACGATAAAATAAGCGACAAAGGTGATCTTGACTTTACAAAGGAACTGACGGTCAACTATGGCGTCGCAACTATTCCATTATCCGTGTTTTACAAAAACCGATTGGACAGACACTATATAAGATTTTGTTTTGCAAAAAAACACGAAACCTTGGAAAAAGCCGTTGAAAATTTAGCACGAATTAAATAACACGCCTTTTTTGGCTTTGATGGCGTTTCAGTATCATACACTAAATAGTGAACAAAAAGATTAATTGAGAAATTAAGATATTTACAAACTTTCGTTAATTTAGTATACTACGGTGCATCGTTAGTACTAAAGACATCCGACTATCACTAACCTATTCATTAGACGATAAAGGATATCCTTAACGAAAAATGAATAATTACTTTAAATGAAACCATTAAAAATAACAATATTTCAGGCCTATCTTTTTTGGGAGAACACAGAGAAAAACCTATCCAATTTGGCATTACGTCTTTCCTCATTGAAGGAAAAAACCGACTTGATTATTTTGCCGGAGATGTTCAATACCGGATTCACCATGAATGTTGAGAAATGTGCGGAAAGAATGGACGGCCAAACAATCTATTGGATGTTAGAACAGGCAAAAAAGTACAATTGCGTTGTGGCAGGTAGCCTCATTATAGAAGACGGCGGCAAATATTATAATCGTTTTATTTGGATGAAGCCCGATGGTTCATTCCATAAATATGATAAAAGACATTTATTTTCGATGGCTGGTGAAGAAAAGGTTTTCACAGCGGGCAAAAAGCGCGTCATTGTAGAAATAAATGGTTGGCGTGTATGTTTGCAAACCTGTTATGATCTCCGTTTTCCGGCATTTAGCAGAAATCTTAACAACGTATATGATATCCTACTATATATAGCAAGTTGGCCGGACATGCGGATAGGACATTGGAGAGCCCTTATTCCTGCTCGTGCGATTGAAAACCAATGCTACGTAATTGGCGTAAATCGTGTAGGTTACGATGGAAATCAGGTTTATCATTCAGGAGCCTCTACCTGTGTTGCACCTGACGGTGGGGTTGTTTATTATAAACCGGAGGACGAGGACCTCTATACCTTCACGCTTTATCCGGACGATTTAAAACGGATTAGAGAGAAACTACCTTTTTTACAAGACGCTGATCAGTTTGTTTTAGTGGATCCATAGGTTTTTGAGTTGTAAGTTCTAAGAACTAAGTTTTAAGTTTTTAACTATCTTCATTAGAACAAAAACTTATTGCTGGCACACGAAGATTTATTCGTGTGCCTTTAGTATGTCACTAATACCTCGGTCTATTCAAAATAGCGGATTTAATAACGGCATCCCTTAAATCGAAATCCCCATAGGGATTGGTTTCATCGCTGCCGG
Source organism: Olivibacter sp. SA151 (assembly GCF_054130995.1). NCBI lineage: Bacteria > Pseudomonadati > Bacteroidota > Sphingobacteriia > Sphingobacteriales > Sphingobacteriaceae > Olivibacter > Olivibacter sp. SA151. Next base: position 3,523,721 of record NZ_CP096391.1, read on the forward strand.
CATCTATTTTATAAGGTTCCAAACGCTTGTATGCGTGTTCGTGTTTCTTATGAATTTCTTTCGCCCTTTTCACTTCTTCTACCTCTAAAACCCCGGAGTAATCCTCAAAAGTGATGTGTTTTTCAGATTTGGGATGGATCAGCTCCGGCTCCGACAGTGGCTCACGTTGAAGTATTTCACGCTGCAATGGTTTATACGGTGTTTCATCTACTTGTGGACGATGCGACGGTTTTCGTTTTTTGGCCTTCTCCTGCTCTTTTTTGAAATTAGCATATATTTGATAGCCAAAAACAATTGCAGCGATGATAAAGGGTAGAATGGTTTCCATGGATTAAAGATAGAAAATAATTTTCGTCTACTTTCTTCACTTTGAAAGAAAGTAGACGAAAACACTTAAATAGACAGAAAAAATCGAAAGCGAATAGAAAAGATAGCAGAAAATTAGATAAATTGGTTCAATTCATTAAATTCGCAGCCTCAAATTTTGGACAAAATACATGCAACTTACGCGTTTAGAGATTAAAGGATTTAAAAGCTTTGGCGATAAAATCACTATCAATTTCAATGAAGGTGTTACGGCAATTGTCGGTCCGAACGGCTGTGGAAAATCCAATGTGGTTGATGCGATTCGTTGGGTACTGGGCGAACAACGCACCAAGAACCTCCGTTCTGAAAAAATGGAAAACATCATCTTCAATGGCACTAAAACGCGCAAAGCGGCTAATTTAGCTGAAGTTTCACTTTCTTTTGACAATACCAAAAACATCCTTCCAACAGAGTTCTCTCAGGTTACCATTACCCGTAAATTATATCGGACAGGCGAGAGTGAATATCGTTTAAATGATGTACAATGCCGATTAAAAGATATCACTGACTTGTTTTTGGATACCGGAATTGGAAACGACTCTTACTCCATCATTGAACTGAAAATGATCGATGAGATTATTAACAACAAAGAGAATTCCAGAAGGGCACTTTTTGAAGAGGCTTCCGGTATATCGAAATATAAGGTTAGGAAAAAACAAACACTTAATAAACTAAAGGACACCGAAGCAGATCTAAGTCGTGTAGAAGATCTCCTTTTTGAGATTGAAAAAAACTTAAAAACCTTAGAAAATCAGGCAAAAAAAGCAGAACGCTATTATAAACTCAAAGACCAATATAAAGAACTGAGCGTATCGTTGGCATCATTTAGGATCAGTAACTTTCGCGAAGCACTTGAGCGCCTAGATGAACAACACAGTGCTCAAGAAGACGAACGGAACCTTATTGTCACGCAATTGGACACACTTGAGGCCGAACTCCAAAAACTCAAACAGGAAAGCTTAGTGGAAGAGAAAAATCTTTCGGTTCAACAAAAAGCGGCCAATGAGTACACCTCCAAGATAAGAGCTTATGAAAGCGAAAAGAAGGTCAAAAATGAACAGCTAAAGAACTTAAACGATAAGGAGCAACGTTTGAGTAAAGAGCTGGCCAACGACAGACAGCAAATCAATCACGTTCTTTATAATATTAAGCGTTTAAACGAAGAGCAGCTACTTGAGCAACAAAAATTAGATGAAATCAAGATTTCACTTGATGAACAGAAACAGGAAGTGGACGAGCTGAGGGGGCAACAGCAAACCGCCAAGACTAAACTAGATGCTTTTGTACATGAAAACAATCAACTTCAGAACAACATCTATAAATTAGAAAAAGAAATTGCCGTTCTGCACATCCAAAAAGACGCGCTAAGCCAGGAAAGCGAACGAAATATCGTTGATACAGAAGCTAAAGAAAGTGAGCTAAACGAATTTTCTAAGGTAGTTGATGAACTAGAGGGACGTGTTGACGCTTTGCAGGAGGAATATGATGGTACATTAGCCTATGAAGAAGAGCTGCAACAGCAAATAGCTAATAAAGAAGTCCTTATCCAATCCTATAAAGAGGCCGTAATAAAGGATAACCGCACATTAGATGCGAAACAAAATGAGTACAACCTAACCAAATCACTAGTCGATAATTTGGAAGGTTTTCCGGAGTCGATCCGATTCTTAAGAAAGAATGCGGGCTGGGCAAAACCTTACCCACTCCTATCTGATGTGCTCTTCTGTAAAGAAGAATATCGAGTGGCTATTGAAAACTTTCTCGAACCTGTAATGAACCATTATGTGGTTAATGAACGTGAAGAGGCCGTTAAAGCTATTAAATTATTAGGGAGCGCATCACGCGGTCGTGCCGGCTTTTTCGTTTTGGAAGCTATTACACAGCCGGACATTCGCAATGGATTAGACCTCCTATCAGATGAACGGTTTATCCCTGCTTTATCTGTTGTTGATACAGAAGAGCGCTATCTTCCACTGATCAAGTTACTATTACACGATGTATATATTCTAAAAACGGAAGATGAAAGCGATTTAGAGACACCGTTACCTGATACGCAATTAACCATCCTGCACAAAACCGGTAAGTTTGCAAAATTTCGACTGGGGATGAACGGTGGATCGGTAGGGTTGTTTGAGGGCAAGCGTATCGGTAGAGCGAAGAACCTCGATAACTTAAGTAAGGAAATCAAGCAGCTCACGGCGCATCTCGAAAAAATCCAATTGGATATTGTTAATGAGACGGCTTTATTGAACGATCTGAAGGCAAACACCAAAAAAAGTCAGCTTGAAGAGACCAAGCTACAACTCAACCGCCTGAGCAATGAATTAATCTCTGTAAAAACGAAGCAAGAGCAGTACCTCTCTTTCATACAAAATAGCCAGAATAGAAAACAGGATATCGAAGAAAAAATCCGCACGATCCAAGCTGAACTTGCACAAGCAGAGCCGGCTTTGGCATCCTTAACAGCGAGCAAAATAGATAAGGCAAACGAGCTAACTGCATTTCAGGAAAATTTTAATGAAATTTCAGAACGACTTACCACCATATCGTCAGCCTATAATCAAGAAAATATACGCTACCATCAACAACAAAATAAAGTTGCCGGTATCAATAAAGATTTAGAATACCGAGAGAGCCAGCATGAAAATCTAGAAAAGCGTATTACCCAATATAGTACGGAATACGAAGCGGTAAAGGAGGCCATTAAAGATACTTTACAGCATGTGGATCATTCTGATGAGGATCTAATCGCCATGTATGCGCAGAAAGAGGCTTTGGAAAAGGGCTTACAAGAAGCGGAACAGCAGTACTATACCATGCGCGCCAATATCAATAAAAAAGAAGAAGAAATTGGGGGGTTCCGTAAACGGAAAGATCAAATAGAGCTGCTAACCAACGAATTAAAAGACAAGAAGAACAGTCTAAAGCTCGATTTGAACGCACTAAAGGAACGATTGGCCGTTGAATTTGAAATCGATATCAACGAGTTACTGGATAACGAGCTGCCCGATCATATTGAAAGCGAAGAAGAGTTGAGGAATCGGACCGAAAAACTGAAAAAACAGCTGGAAGAATTTGGCGCCATTAACTCGATGGCTATGGAAGCCTATCAAGAGATGAACGAGCGGTATACGTTTATTCAAAAAGAGCGTAAAGATCTCTTCGATGCTAAAACATCTTTATTGGATACCATTAAGGAAATAGATGATACCGCTCGTGATAAATTTATGGAGTCTTTCACCCAGGTGCGTGAACATTTTATTACCGTCTTCCGCTCCTTATTTAATGAAGAAGATTCCTGTGATTTAGTGTTGAGTAATCCTGATTTACCCCTTGAATCCGATATAGAAATTATGGCACGTCCAAAAGGGAAACGTCCTTTATCCATCAACCAGCTTTCAGGTGGTGAAAAAACGCTTACCTCGACGGCCCTTCTATTTTCCTTATATCTGCTCAAGCCAGCTCCTTTTTGCATTTTCGACGAGGTAGATGCTCCTTTGGATGACACGAACATCGATAAGTTCAATAATATTATCCGGAAATTCTCCAATCAGTCGCAGTTTATTATTGTATCACATAACAAGCGGACTATTGCCAGTACGGATATTATATATGGAGTAACCATGGTGGAACAAGGCGTATCCCGTGTGGTAGCAGTGGACATGCGAGAAGTGTGATAGGCACTAAGTTTAAGCGGCGATTTTATTATTCACTACTTCATTATTTTCAAAGGTGTTCATGAACTCCCTACGGTCGGCTCTTTGCTTCTTTTCTTTCGCGGAGAAAGAAGTTAAAATAAACCTTCCTTTTATACTTTGGGTGTCCCTTAAGAACTATTTCGTATGTTTGTAATAAAACATGCATCAATATGCTTACTATTCTTCATCGATTTTCCTTTTTGATACTATTTTTTTGTGTTAGCTGCTGTGCAAGTGTTAAAGAAAATGCAGAACGACAAGATTCACAAGTATTGAAAGACCTAAAAGTATTGTCGTCCGACGAATATGAGGGCAGAAAAACGGGGACAGCAGGTGCGGAAAAGGCGGCGGCTTTTATTGCCGACCGATTTAAAAGCCTAGATTTGGAACATTTCCCACAAGGTGAAGATTATATACAAACTTTTCAATTTGATGATAAAGAGGGGACGTCTTATAGCGGGAAAAATATAATAGGTTATATTCCAGGCAAACTGAAAGAGGTTCTTGTCATATCAGCACATTACGACCATTTGGGTAAAGTAGGTGATTCCATTTATAATGGCGCAGACGACAATGCATCGGGTATAGCCGCCTTATTACAGTTCGCTGCTTATTTCAGTGAAAATAAACCCAATTTTACGATTGTGTTTGCAGCCTTTGATGCAGAGGAAATGGGCTTACGCGGGGCCAAGGCTTTTGTTGAAAACCCACCTATTCGGTTAGATCAAATAAAGCTCAATATCAACATGGATATGATTTCGCATAATGATAAAAACGAGCTATATGTCTGCGGTACATACAAATATCCTCAATTGAGGAGATATGTAGAAGATATAAAGGATGAAGTAAAAGTAAAGCTTCTGCTAGGACATGACGATCCTAACACCGGGCACGACGATTGGACTAACCAAAGCGATCAAGGGGCTTTTAACGCCAAAGATATCCCTTTCTTATATTTCGGTGTAGAAGATCATAAAGATTATCATCAACCGAGCGATACGTATGAAAACATTAATCCGACATTTTATGTAGAGGCGGTAGATGCTATATTGAATGTGATACGAAATATTGATAATAAGTTCTCAAGCCAGATTCAGATAGATAAAAATAAAGTTATGTAAACGCCTATTTTATTTAGAACAAAGAGCTCCTCCAATTTTATCTCACACGCGTCTCTATCATACCTTTAAATTCTTTACTAGAACGTTTATTTTTCATCAGGTTCTGAGCGGTATTATTCGATTGTTTGGAGCGAATATTCATTAAAGGACCATTACTAGTCGTGCTTGCAGTTACTCCCAATTGATTCAGAGCCTCTGCCAGGTAAAGCTCTTTAGGATCCCCAAAGTCATACTCACTAAAGCTATCTAAATCCTGTCCAAGATTATCAAGCATTTCCTTTCCGGGTATATCGGTTCCTGGTTTGAAGCCATTATAATAATCCCCTTCCCCCTTTGCATTCTTTGAAGAAAAACTTGGCAGATATAGATCATACACACTCTCTAGCCGGACCGGGAAGAATCCTACAGGCTTTCCATAAGTTGTTGTTCCAACCAGCTTTATATTTAAAGAGCTTAAACCACGCAGCGAATTAATCAATAACTCACTGGCGGAAGCAGTATTGTTAGTAACAAGAAAAACAATATTTTTCACGTTACTAAGATTTCCCGCTTTTTTAAAGTTAACAGTGTTGCCCGTTGCTTCCGGCTTATAACTGTAACTAGCATAGGTATCTGTCCCTATTATTTCTCCATTAGAATTACGTACGCGTTGATTTTTGAGTATAGTCGCTTTCCCTTCTTGCATCAATTGATTATAATACTCAACAAACATAACCCCCGTTGTACCACTAGGGGCTATTAGATTAGCCAAATGTTCGGCAGTAGCAACATAACCGCCTCCGTTGTAACGTAAGTCGATGACTAAGTCTTCAACATTCTTTGTTGCAAAATCCGAAAAAATATTATCAAGAACATCAAAGGAATTTTCCTCATCCGAAAAGCGAGCATAAGCAACATAGCCTATGTTTTTATTGTTGATAGTGAGTACCGTGTCTTTATAGACGGGACTACTATTATAAGTCTGCTTACTCAATGAAATGGAATAAGAGCTACCGCCCAGTTTTTGTCCCTCTAAGCGAATAGAAAAAGGATCACCCAGTAACCGCGATATGTAACTATAATCACGATCCCAATCATCCCCGATTGTTTCTCCATCAATTTTAGTGATAGAAGCGCCTCTAGTCAAGCCACTTCTGGCGGCAGGAGATCCGGGATAAACAGCGCGGATGAACACTTTAAAATCCGTATCACTCCCATAGGCTGCAATATCATAAATACCGACATCGTTTCCTTGTCCTGTTAAATTAACACTATTGGTTAAGTTTCTCACACCAGCGGTGACGCCACTGTTACCTGATACATCTTCGATATAAGAGAATTTTGTATAGTCTGTATTGTTGACCGTAAGTATGTCGTATTTTGACGTGGAATATTGAGCTATTGACAACAAATTAGCTTCGTAATTTTTTAATTTATCAGCATTGGAAGTATATTGCCTTGGGTTAAAAACATCATAGGTTGGCAAATTTTGATTCCAATAATAAATTTCCTTCGCATACAGAAAAATAGAGTCGTTGGTTAGCGCGACGCGATCATCTGTGGGTGTCTGTGTAGAATTACCTTGATTTGTATCCGGATTATCCTTTTTGCAGGCGCTTATAAATAATGACAATCCGATAAAAAGCCCTAAAAATCTATGAAGTACGTGTGTGTCCATCTTCTACCGCCAATATTTGGTCGCAATATACGACAAGTCTCTCTCTTTTTTTTCGAAGAAGAAAATTTTAACACTAATTGACAATCTTACTGAGAAACTATGTGATAAAGGTAGGAATATAAAAAACACGGGTTAGCTAGCGTAGCGATATATAAGAAACAAACCGAAAGACCATTTGTTTCTTATATATATTTATTAACCGTACTAATAATCGAGGTCTAATAAGCTACTGAGTGGGATCATGATTCCGTTTTTCAATTGCAAATAACTATCAGTTAACATCCATACGGTAGTTTCTACTCTTTTTGGCCCACTAGTAGTATTAAAAGTAATGACCGATTTCGATTTAAATTCATTTCCTAATCTTACAGCACTTTGCAATTTATAACGCAATTCACTTACGTGGCTCTCGGGTGCATCGATTATTTTATAGTTCCGAATATCCTCCTTATTGATTAACTCTGCAATAACGGTACTCATAGCAATTTGTTTTAGTTTGGTTTGGTATAACAATATTAGTCAAATGGCTGCACAAGTTCAAAAAATGTGAGAAATAAAGACGTTACATTGACTTTTGTTACACTAAACTACCTAAAACGGATTAAAAATGGATTAAAGTAACATTAGAATAGCTAAATTACCTTTACTATTTGCGAAAATCGACTTAAGCTTTCATGTTTAGGATCCAAATCGGTCACTAAGTAATCGATGGCATTCACATTGCAGACTTTCATTTTCTGTACTGAATTCAATTTTTCAGCAATGCTTAGAATACCTGTTTTTTGTGAACAGCGGAGCATCGCTTTCTTGATTTGAACAACTTCCCAATCCGAATCCGTCACACCATCTTCAACCGATAGGCTGTTAGTTCCCAATAAACAAAGATCAACCCTGATTTCCGATAGCTGATTAATCACTTGAGAACCAATCGTTACATTGGTGCTTCTGGCTAGCTTACCTCCTATTAATATCACATCATCGCCGGACCGTTCTGCCAGCTCCAAAGCGACGAGGGGGCTGATCGTAAAAAAGGTGCATTGCATTTTTTCGGGTAATGTTCTCGCTAGTTCCAACATCGTAGTCCCCCCTCCCAGCAGTACGGCCATGCCATCCTGAATAAGGGTTATTGCTTTTTGAGCAATTGTCTTTTTTGACTCCCGCGCATAAACCTCATTATCCTGAAACGGATACTGAAAGGACTTAGATAGGGCTCCGCCATATACTTTTAGTACTTTCCCATTTTCTGCCAATTCATTTAAGTCTCTTCTTATGGTATCCTCTGATACATTCAGTTGAACGCTGAGGTCGGATGATAGAACCTTATTGTGCAGGTTTACTTCGCGCATTATAAAAGCCTGTCTTTCTTCTTTTAGCATGTTGGTTAATTTTTTCCTTAAGACTTGTAAATATATATTTTTATCACAAAATAATAATGGAATGTTATTAATCGGCAGGGTTTCAATTTAAAACAGTAACCAACTATTTTGTAGTAAGATTCAGCTATCGGCAGCAAGCTATCGGTTTCGTTCCTGTTTCAGCGGTCAAAAAATTCGATCTCCGAAGGCTAATTTTCTGAGAGCAGGATATCTTTTTCCATTTAGTGTACCATTTTGCATCCTTATCAGTCGACAGACACCTTATTCCCAAAATATCCAAAAAGAACGCCTCCACATTTCATTGAGATAGAATGCCAATAACACTTCGATCTCAATGATGGCAATCGGGTACCTCTAAAGCCTAAATGCATGTTTATACATATAAATATTAAAAAAACGCAAAATATTGCATAACTATTTTTTTTTCTTATACTTGTATATCCAATAAGCTTAAATACAGCTAGTAACACCTAATAAACTGCGGGATAAAATTCAAGAACATAACTATGCAAGCAACAATCCCAATCAACCGATTCACAAACATTTAATGATTCATTTTATGACCAAATCAATCAAATTACTGTTTTTTATCTACCTTTTTTTCATCCAAGCCATTTATGCACAGCAATCCGTTATAGCTGGGCGTGTAGTGGATGAAGCAAGCCAGCAACCGTTAGCAGGGGTTTCTGTCAAAATCAGAAATTCAACTGTAGGAACTTCTACGGATGCGGAAGGTAAGTATTCTTTGAACGTTGACAATCTGAACGGTCAACAATCTATTGTTTTTAGTTATACAGGATACAAGAGTGAAACAAAGACAATAGCGTTAAAAACCGGCAAAAACCTGTTAAATTGCGGCTTATCTTCTGATCTTGTTGGGCTAGACGAAGTCATTATCACCGGTACCTCAGCGGGAACGACACGAAAACAATTGGGAAGTTACATCAGTTCCGTAAAAGGCGATGATCTTACGAAGGGCAGAAGCGGAAATGTCTTATCGTCGCTGCAGGGAAAAACGGCAGGCGCTCAGATTTCTCAGAACTCCGGCGACCCTGCAGGCGGAATCTCGGTACGACTAAGAGGAATCAGCTCTGTCAATTCCTCATCTGAACCACTTTATATTGTTGATGGTATTATTGTCAATAATAATACGACCCGTGTAACCAATACGCAAACCGGTTACGATGGCGGCAATTTTGTCGGAACGATCGGTCAAAATCGACTAGTAGATATTAACCCAGCCGATATTGAGCGAATCGAGGTACTGAACGGTGCTGCGGCTGCAGCAATCTATGGTTCGAGAGCGAATGCAGGCGTTGTACAAATCTTCACCAAAAGAGGTTCGCTAGGTAAGCCCGTGGTGACTTTTTCTTCCAGCTATTCCAACAGTAACTTACGAAAAAAAGTCCCTGTAAATCAGTCACCCGTCAAATTTGGCGGATCCGTCGATACAGAAACTCAAGACGTTCTGAATACCGCACTTATAACCACTTCTCCGGTTAACCGTTATGATTATCAGGACTACATTTTCAGAAATGCAAGCGGTACCGACAACAACCTTTCTGTAGCCGGTGGGAAAGACGACACGAAATATTATGTATCAGCCTCCTACTTTAATAACCAAGGCATTGTTAAGAACACAAACTTTAGACGGTTCAGTCTGCGAACTAACATCGATCAAAAGTTAGCCGATTGGATTTCCTTTAGTGCAGGATTAAACTATATAAATAGTGGAGCGGACGAAAAACCAGATGGAAATTCGTTTTACTCCCCTTTGAACTCTATCAACATTATTGCCAACTACCACGATCTATTCACAAGAGATGTTGATGGAAACTTAAAGTCGGTTGGAGAAAGAGGTCGAGTAAATCCCGTTTCAGTTATTGAGGACATTAAGCAACGTCAGGAAGTGAACCGCATTTTAGGCAATTTAAACCTAAAACTTACGCCCGTCGAAGGTCTTTCGATCGACTACACCCTAGGCGTGGACCACACCGGACAAAATGGAAAAACATATATACCACCGTATACATACAACGTTAATCCCGATTATTGGGGAGGTGGAAGCAACTTGAACCCAACTCAGAACGGCTATGCCAGTGTCGCTAGCAATTCAGCTTTTTTGATCAATCAAGAACTTAATGCGACTTATAACGCCACGCTTTCTGATGTACTAACATCAACTTCTCAATTGGGCTTTTCTTATCAATATGAAAAATCCAACTATAACATGCTTAATGGGCGAGGTTTAGCACCGTTTATCGAAACGGTTAACGCCGCCAGCACAATTTTGCCCGGCATGGATATTAGAAGCGAATACTCCGTAAGCGGGGCTTACTTTCAACAAAATTTCAAATATAAAGATCATCTATTTTTAACCGGTGCCGTCCGCGTAGATGAATCTTCCGTGTTTGGTGAGGACAATCGCAGGCAAGTATACATAAAAGGTAGTGGCAGCTATGTGTTATCGTCTGCAGATTATTGGAAAAACACATCGCTAAGCAATTGGTGGAATTTATTCAAGTTGCGTGCGGCTTACGGCCAATCAGGAAATCTAACCGGCATTGGGGCCTACGACCGATACAATGCCTATTCCTCTCAAACTTTTTTAAGCAGGGTTTCCCTCTTTTCGAGCGCCACTCTCGCAAATGAGAACATTAAACCCGAGCGTCAGGCTGAATTGGAATTAGGTGCCGATCTATCCTTCTTTAACAATCGATTGGGTGCTAGCTTTAACTGGTACAACAAAAAGGTGACGGATTTATTAATATCCCGAGTGGAAGCTCCGACCACCGGATTTTCAAGTTTTCTCGATAATGTTGGTTCCTTACAAAATCGAGGGATCGAATTGGTACTGAATGGCGCGCCCATTAAAAACACCAACTTTGAATGGAATACTTCTGTCATTTACAACCGGAACCGAAACAAAGCACTGGATGTTGGCGGCCTACGGTTATTCAGCACTAACCCCGGAGCACCTGTAGCCATTATTGACGGTCAACCTATCGGTGTCTTTTACGGCACCTTTTTCGCTAGAAATCCTGATGGCAGTCTATTATTGAACGACAAAGGGATTCCGCTAATTGAACGAGGCATCCAAAATGGAACAGAATATACGCCCCAACGCGACGCGAACGGCTTACCTATGGGCACTCCTTTACGTAAAGTTATAGGTGATCCGAACCCGGATTATACACTTACTTTTGTAAACGATTTTACCTACAAGAAGCTATCCTTACATATGCAATTTGATGCCGTACAGGGTGTAGATGTCTGGAATGCTGATTGGCGAACCAGACAAGGTGTAGGCAGCGGCGAAATAGCAGAACAGGAACAAATGGGTGAGCTACCAAGAGGTTATATAGCCGGTGTTTATGCAGTCGAAGAATGGAGAATTGACAACGGTAATTACATCAAATTGAGAGAAATTTCACTAAGCTACAATTTGGGTAAAGTAAAGTTTTTTAAGGATTTTACTATTAGTGCGAGCGGTAGAAACTTGTTCTCTATTGACAAATACAAAGGTTATGATCCAGAGGTCAATGCCGGTGGGCAATCCACCATATTACGTGGCATCGATTTCGGAGCTATTCCGATCCCCCGAACGTTTACGTTAGGTGTACAGGTAAAATTATAAACTCCATCAATAGCAGTATTTAATCAGTATGAATATCGACATGAAAAAAAACAACAGCATATGCATGCGTCTTTTCTATTATGGATATGGATTAGCGCTAATTTTCACACTCTCATCGTGTACCAAAGATTATATCGATCCCTCGAGAGCATTAAACGAAGAAGCCCTATCGTCATCCCAAGCTTTAACAGATATCAGTATCGGCTTGCAACGTACTTACAGTTACCTAAGGACAAGCAATATCTATAATAAAGTAACAGCTAACGGCTTCGTTACAAACGAACTTTTACTTAGAAATGAAGGAAACATTCCTGAATTGCAGTTAAGCACCGGGGGTTCTACAGTAGATGGAACGAACACCGTGCTTGCAGGTCTATGGACAAGCAGTAATAAAATCATATATGATGCCAATCTCGTCATACAAAACGCGAGAAAGCTAGCTGATAAAAATCGAGCTAGTGGCATCATCGCTTACACAACGGTTTTGAAGGCCCTCTCATTGGGGGACTTGGCGATGAATTGGGAACAGGTACCGGCAACTGTGGGACGCAACGCTTCGTTTGTCGACCGAATGGAAGGTTACAGAATGGCAATTAGCAGTATTGATAGCGCCTTGCTTTTCACAGAGACGGACTCGATCAGTAATGCCTTTTTGCAGGACATTCCCGCAGCGAGTATCGATATAAAAAATACACTTTATGCACTAAAAGCTCGTTATTCATTGTATATAGGTGATTATGAAGAAGCATTGAGCGCGGCCAGTCAGGTGGACCTAAAAAAGGTGTCGGTATTTGCCTATGACAATGTTTCTCCGAACCCGATTTACACATTTGCTACGTCCACAAACAATGTCTTTCAACCAAAGGACGAACATTTAGGGCTACCGGAGGCTCTCTATCCAGATCCCAACGATCAGCGCGTATTATTTTATATTGAAAACGCCAATCCCGCACCGCCGGCTGTACGCACTAAAGGATTTTGGTTCACCAATGAATCACCAATACCGGTCTATTTACCGGGCGAAATGCTTTTGATTAAGGCCGAAGCCTATGCCCGGACTTCTAGGCTTGATTTAGCTTTGATAGAGCTAAACAAGGTGGTCACAAAAAAGCCAAACGATGATGTTTATGGGCTTGGCGCCGCGATGCCTGGCTTAACAGGCCCTTATAGTGAAGAAGAGCTCTTGACACTAATCTATAAGCATCGATGTATCGAGCTTTTTATGTCAGGTTTAAAATTGGAAGATATGAGAAGGTTTAACCGTCCACAAACAGAAATGAAAAGAAACTTCTTTCCCTATCCGTTTGTTGAACGGGACAACAACGCTAATACCCCCGCAGACCCAGCATTTTAGAATAAAGTGCCCATGGTAATGGGCACCTTATTTTTTGTCACCTATTCCATACATCCCAACGCATTAAATACCGCTTTACTTTACAAAGTACTTATAAAGTAGTAGCTATTTGCAAACAACCGAATCATACATGTTCTTTTTTTGCGCTTTTATATAACTAATAAAAAAAATAACGCATAAATTTGCATTACATAGAAATTCTCAATATTCTTGTACTGAAAACGGCTTTCATCCGCAACATTTATAAAACCAATAAACTGTAAGGGAATAATAGAGATATAGCGTGCAAGCTGGGACTTGCTTCGTAAGTGCACTATTTACCGGTAACTAGATTATTATTAATCCATATATCGACCACTAATTATCAAAACATGAAAAGAAAACTACTCCTCTTTATGCTGGGATTGTTTTTTGTTTCTGCCCACCTACTGGCGCAGCAAAAAACCATTACCGGAAAGGTAACGGACTCTCAAGGGCAACCACTTCCAGGGGTTACTGTGAGCGTAAAAGGTACGAGCACGAGAACTCAAACGAATAGTGAAGGATTATATAGTATTGAAACAAGTTTGGGTCAAATTTTGCATTTCACTTATATCGGTTTCCAAGCACAGGAGACAGCAGTAGGCACAAGCAATGTAATCAGTATATCGCTACAATCAACCAGTTCTGATCTTAATGAAGTGGTTGTGACGGCTATGGGAATCAAACGTGAAGTCCGAAGTTTAGGTTATGCCGCACAAGACATCAAATCCGAAGAGTTGCTTAAAAATAAAGATCCCAACATCATAAACTCACTCAACGGTAAAATTGCCGGTGTAAATATCACCAATTCAAGCGGAGCACCCGGAGCTTCCTCATCCATTGTATTAAGAGGCGGAACTTCGCTAGAACGGGATAATCAGCCATTATTTGTTATTGATGGAATGCCTATGGACAATTCGACAGGACAGGGAGACAATAGTGCATTTGATGGATCTGTAAATATCTCAACTACAAATAGTAATCGGGCAATGGACATCAATCCGGAAGATATTGAATCTATCTCTGTATTAAAAGGTCCGGCCGCAGCGGCACTGTATGGATTAAGAGCTGCGGCAGGCGCCATCATCATCACGACAAAAAAAGGACAAGAAGGTTCTACTACCGCTTCCGTCACTTCACGATTTATGACGAACTGGGTTAATCGTTTACCCGAGCAGCAAAAACTGTACAAACAGGGTTCGTATTATAGCGGTGAATTTTCAGACCAAACGGCCTTGTCTTGGGGCGATAAGTTTACAACCGGTGAAACAATCTATGATAATCTTGGCAATTTCTTCGAAACGGCTAGAGCGTATGATAACAGCTTTAATGTTTCCGGAGGCAGCGCTAAAGGAAATTTCTTTCTTTCCGCTTCTAATTTAGACCAATCAGGGGTTGTTCCAACTACCAACTTCAAGCGTTCTACCGTACGTTTTAATGGCGAACAAAAGTTAGGCATTTTCACTTTTGGTATTAACGCCTCTTACGCCGTAAGTAAGTCACAGAAAACGCTTACGGGGAGTGGTCTTTGGGGATCCAGTGGTGGTGGGTATATGGAAAGTGTGCTATCATGGCCATTAAATGCCAACATGAAAGACTGGATAAATCCGGATGGCTCTAATAAATTGCTTCTTCCTGACGTGAAGCTTGAAGATAACACGGACAACCCATATTGGATTATCAATAAGAATCCACAAAATGACCGCAACAACCGTCTTATTGCCACTGCCTATACACAGGTTAAAATCACTGACTGGTTCGACGCAACTTATCGATTGGGGATTGACAATTACACTACTAACTTTAGAAGCCTTATTGCTCCCGGATCTAGTGTAAAACTTGCTTGGCAAGACGGGATGCTGTCGGAAACAGATCGGGCTTATAATTACATCAACTCAAATTTAATGTTGAATTTTCATAGAACGTTTTTTGAGAATTGGGACGCGAGTTTGGTTTTAGGAACGACTACAGAAGACACCAAGCTTACCTCCAATTCAAGGAGAGCGGAACAATTCGAAATTCCAAGCTTCGTGGATATCAATAACGCTTCCAACGAAAACAAATATTATACTCAAAGTATCAATCGAAAGCGATTGGTTGGTGTTTATGGTGATTTCAGGCTGTCTTATAAGAATATGGTTTATTTGGGCTTCACAGGCAGGAACGATTGGTCATCAACTCTTCCTTTACAAAACAGATCATTCTTTTATCCTGCTATAAGTGGAAGCTTTGTTTTCACAGAGTTACTCCCACAAAATCGTTTTTTATCTTTTGGAAAAGTACGTGCTTCTTATGCACAAGTGGGCAAAGACGCTGCTGCTTATCAAACCGCAACGTATCTCTTCGGACCTGAATTAACAATAGGAGGTGGTTATAGAAATTATTGGTCTCGAGGAAACGATTTGTTAAAACCAGAAACAACCAAGTCGGTCGAATTTGGGACAGATTTACGATTTCTGGGCGATCGACTCGGCTTCGACTTCACGTATTATAAAAACAAAAGTGTTGATCAGATCTTAACGCCGCGTGTGAGTAATGCAACCGGGTATATCTTAAGTTCAGTGAATACCGGTATTTTAGAAAATAAGGGGATCGAAATCACGTTAAACGCTACACCAATAAAGCGAGAAAACTTCAAATGGGATGCTACCATTAACTTCTCACACAACAATGGTGTTGTAAAAGAACTACCCGGTTCGCTACCTATTTTATATGTAACTGATGTACAGGTAGGAAACGGCAAAGCGGCTTCTTTCGGAAATGGTGATTTCATGGGGATAAGTGGTTCTAAATGGCAAACAGACGCTAACGGCAACCTATTACTCGACTGGAACACAGGATATCCACTAACTAGTAATTCTACCACTACATATATCGGCAATCGTGAACCCGATTTTATTGGAGGTTTTAATAATAGTTTTACCTTCAGAAACTGGAGTTTCTCTTTCCTATTTGATTTCCGTAAAGGTGGGGATATTTACAATGCTACCGAGTACTTATTAACAGTAAACGGCATGAGCAAACTGACCGAAAATCGTGGTAATACGGTCACTTTTACCGGTCAATCGCTAAATCCGCAAACCGGGCAATATGAAGCCGTAACGCGCGAAGTTGTTGCAAACGAAAAATATTACCGCGACATTTATGCCAATAACGTACCCTTTTTCATAGAAAACGTGAACTGGCTTCGTCTCCGCTCTATTGCGCTGGCATATTCTTTACCTGCAACCCTTTTGAAAAAAGCATCATGGATAAAAGGTGCAACAATTACAGCTACAGGAACGAATCTCTTATTATTTACCAATTATTCAGGTATGGACCCGGAAACAAGCGCTGCAGGCGCAGGAGTGGTAGGCTCGGGCTCGGTAGGAATTGATTATGCCGGAGTTCCTGCCACCGCGGGATTTGCACTCGGTTTGAACGTAAGATTTTAAAATCAAAAAAAAATGAAAAAGTCTGTATATATTCTGCTTTTGTCAATCGTTTTTACCTCCTGTAAGAAATGGTTGGATATAAATGAAAATCCAAGTAGCCCTAATTCCACCGTACCCGCTCCGGAACAACGGTTACCACCCATCATTGCACAATTCGCTGATGGTTACGAGAGCGCCGGTACACGGGTTGCATTTTTAGCACAGCAGCTGGCTGTTACCTACGCAAACAACAATAACTGGAATCTGACGAGATGGTACTCGAACGTCTCCAGTGCTAATTGGCCTTGGCAATCGTGGTACGTAAACACAGCGGTGAATATACAACCGCTCATTGAAGCATCAGAGAAAGTAGGCGCTTATCATTATATAGGTGCCGCCAAAATCATGAAAGCTTGGGGCTTTGGATACTTAGCCGATTTTTACGGCATGTTACCCTATGATGAATTCGACATACCAGGCAATTTAACCCCGAGGTTTGATGATGGTGCCTATGTGCAAGGGAAAGTAATCGCTCTGCTAGACGAAGCGATAGCAGATCTTCAAAAATCGCAGGAAATTACGGCTCCTGATTTAGCTGAAGGAGATATATTAAATGGCGGCAAAGTGGAGAATTGGATTCGCTTAGCTTATGGCTTGAAAGCTCGCTTTTTAAACCACCTCACAAAAAAAGCGGACTACAATCCGCAAGCAGTTCTAGATGCTTTAGCCTCCGCTCCTCAGTCGGATGAGCAGAGTTCTATTATGCAGTATGTAGACGAAGAGGGTGTTGCAGACAATAGCAAAGCAGCTTTACAATATGTAAATATTGGTTCTACCGGCCGCATAACAAAGCTTTACTATGACTATCTTTCAAACAACTATACAGGAGCACCTACAGGCAACAATAACATGGAGGATCCGCGAATGGATCTGCTCATCCCTCGAATGGAAAACCGAGAAGGCCAATTAGTACGTACTCAATTCGTCGACATGTCATCTGATCTGCCAAAAGCCGGTCCTTCGAGCTATAATTACTCCGCATCAAGTGACAGGTTTTCCAACAAAGATTCAGTATACGTTCAACTTCGGATGGATCCTACTAAGCCGCAGGCTGGACAACGTATACTGTCAACCGGTTCATGGTATACCCAACGAGGAGGTAAAGGACTTCTTTTGACTAATGCTGAAATGCGTTTCATTGAAGCCGAAGTACGGCTTCGGCTAGGTCAATCAGCAGAAGCCCTTACGGCTTACAAAGCAGGTATTCGTTCCCATATGTCAATCATGGGAATTACGCCAACAGTTATTGAACAATTTTTAAGTAGTTCATCAGTTATCCAGAATGCCGGCGAACTTACCATGAGCCACATTATGATTCAAAAATATATTGCCTTGTCTTACTCTCCGGAGGTATGGTGTGATTTGAGACGAATGAATTATTGTACAGATGCATCAGGAAGTTATAACGAAACAGTTGGTATCTATAAAGGCTTCAAAAGACCTTCCCATGTGTTTATAGAAGCCTACCCTAGTCTTACTGACTGGCCGCGACGATTTGCCGTGCCAAGTTATGAGATCAACTTTAACATTGAGCAAGTAAGAAAAGCAAATCCAAATGCGGAAAGCCCCACTTATCTAAACGAACCAGTTTGGTGGGATCAACCATAGGTTGTTTCAAATAATGATAAAGGGCATGCAATAGCATGTCCTTTTTTGTTGATATGCTTCCTGTCTTTCTATTATTGAAAAGCTTTTTGGACCTCTCTATTCTGCCTATTCCAAAATAATGCACAAATCCGCAAATATTAACACTTCAATAACCTTAAAGACACATAAACAAAATAAAAAAAGCTCATTATTGCATAAAAAACGTATATAAATGCACTTTTATGTACAAAAAATTAAAGAATACGCATAATGTTGCATATGTTATTTTTATTTTGTAATCTTGTAATGTTAACCAAAAGGGAGGACCAACTTATTACTCCTTAGCAGAACCAATTAAGCTGAATCGGAAGATTGAAATAATGTGTAAACCAAACCAGTATAGCTTGAAAAAACTCAAATAATCAACATAATTGACCATTAAAAACAACCAAAATGAAACGAAAACTACTTTTATTTTTCGTAGGGCTATTTTTTGTGCCAGCCCTCCTCTTGGCTCAAGAAAAAACAGTCACGGGAAAGGTCACGTCGAAGGTCGACAAACTACCGCTTCCTGGTGTGTCTGTTCTTATTAAAGAGACTAACCAAGGGACTAAAACGGATGAAAATGGCCGCTATGCTATCAGTGTTTCAAAAGGGCAAACCCTAATATTCTCTTATATCGGGTTCACCCCTCAAGAGATCGCGGTTGGTGATGGCAGCTTAATTGATGTGGTCTTCCAATCGGGCGAAACCTCCTTGGATGAAGTCGTCGTAGTAGGATACGGAACCCAAAAACGTGCCAACTTGACGGGAGCTGTATCAACCATTGACGTTGAGAAAACAATTGGTCAACGTCCAGTTTCGGATGTCGGTCGGGCTCTTCAAGGCGCGGCACCAGGCTTAACTGTAACAACTGCGAGCGGTGATCTCGGAAGAAATCCGAAAATACGCTTGCGGGGACTTTCAGGATCGCTGAACGGAGAAGGCGCCCAACCATTGATTCTAGTGGACAATGTGGAGGTTCAAAACTTACAGATGGTCAATCCGGAAGATATTGAGAATATATCTGTATTGAAAGACGCTGCTTCCGCTTCTATTTATGGAGCTAGAGGTGCATGGGGTGTAATTTTAATAACCACGAAATCGGGAAAAAAGAACACACCGAACCGTATAACTTACAACAACAATTTCGGTTGGCAAACCCCTACGCAAACACCCGAGATCGCGGGAGCTGTGGAAGGAGCGGAAATGGTCTTACAGGCCATGCGTCGACAGGCAAACAACCCAAATATCAATCAATTTACCGTTCTTGGTATGTCCTACGATGAATTGGGCATACAGAAAATCAGGGATTGGGTCAGCGCGTACGGGGATGGAAAAGGTCTTGATGACGAAATGGTAATGGGAAGGGACTTCGAAGTTCGGGACAATAAACTATTCTTTTACCGTCCGTGGGATGTTAATGAGCGATATATGAAAACTTGGACACCTCAACAAAGACATAATATAGGCTTTACGGGAGGCGGAGAAAACACTAGTTATAACCTAAATTTAGGCTACCAAAACCAAGATGGGGTTTTGAAAGTTAAACCAGATAAATTTGACAGATACAATTTTTCAGTGGGGGTAAACTCAAAAATCAATGATTGGGTAGACGCAAGAGGAAAGGTATTATTCACCAGTACAAATATCGAAACCCCCTTCAGCTTTTCTTCCGCAACCTATGGCCCTTGGTATTATTTGTATAGATGGCCAGCTACGTATCCTTATGGAACTTATGAAGGTAAACCATTTAGAAGTGCTTTAACGGAAACAGAGCAGGGGCAAATGAATGAAGACAAAGAACAATTTGCGAGAATTTCAGCAGGCTTAACATTACACCCTTTTGAAGGCTTTACCATTGATTTCGACTACACATACTCCTCTACTAACCAACATCTAAAGTATATCGGTGGTGGTACATCAGCAATAGATTTCTGGTCCGGAACGCTTAACTATTTGGAAAACTACCAGTCGCCCGCTTACGATTATGTCCAGTACAACGCTAACTGGAACAATATGAATACTGGGAAGCTATTCGCAACCTACAACAAGCAAATAAATGATCACAATTTCAAATTTATAGTCGGTGGTGACGTGGAGTCATTCAAAGAGCAGGAACAACTGTCAAAACGAATGGGAATAGTGGATCCTAATTTACCTGAACTCGGATACGCAACGGGCGATCAATTTGCCAATGGAGTCAATCGTCATTGGTCAACCTTAGGTGTGTTTGGTCGAATTAACTATGCCTATAAAGACAAATATCTTTTGGAATTAAATGGAAGATACGACGGATCTTCCCGGTTTCCGCTAAATGATCAATACGGCTTTTTCCCCTCTTTATCGGCAGGATACGTACTTTCAGAAGAGGAATTTTTCAAGCCACTTGCGCCTTATTTCACGTTCTTAAAACTTCGTGGATCTTATGGGTCAATCGGCAACCAAGCTGTTGTAAGAAGCAGTGATCCCAGTTCATTTTACCCCTTCTTACCTTTAATGACCCCTGCTACTTCAGGATGGTGGATGGGAGATCAAAATATGTTAACAGTAGGCACCCCATCCCTTGTATCACAAACTCTCACATGGGAAACTGTTACTACGATGGATTTTGGTATCGATTCACGCTTTTTTGATAATAGTCTCGGATTCTCTTTCGATTGGTACAAGCGGACAACCAGTGACATGTTAAGCGCTGGTATCACGGTTCCAAGTACACTGGGAGCGGGCGCACCTCGACGGAACTATGGTGAACTCCAAACAACTGGCTGGGAGCTGGCTATTGACTGGAGTCATACGTTCAGCAATGGTTTACAATTAAATTTAAGCGGAAATTTATCCGATTTTCAGGAGAAAATTACCAAATTTGCCAACACCACAAATGGGATAAACTCGAACTATCAAGGAAAAACTATTGGCGAAATTTGGGGCTTAGAAACCGATCGTTATTTTAATGAAGGCGACTTTAACGGTCAAGACGAAAACGGAAAATGGGTATTAAAGGAAGGAATTCCTACACAAGGTCCCTTAAATAGTGTCGAAGATAATGCCACGTCTTGGTTCCAATTTGGGCCTGGCGATATAAAATATAGAGATTTAAATGGTGACGGCAAAATTGACTTTGGCTCATCCACG
This sequence comes from Olivibacter sp. SA151, assembly GCF_054130995.1. NCBI lineage: Bacteria > Pseudomonadati > Bacteroidota > Sphingobacteriia > Sphingobacteriales > Sphingobacteriaceae > Olivibacter > Olivibacter sp. SA151. The sequence continues at coordinate 3,545,185 of NZ_CP096391.1, forward strand.
CTAGACGATCATGGTGATTTGAAAGTAATCGGTAATACCACTCCCAGGTACCAATATGGGTTTCGCATTGGTGCTAACTGGAAAGGTTTCGATTTTGATGCTTTCTTTCAGGGAGTTGGCAAACGTGATTTCTGGGCTTCGGGTCCATTATTCATACCAGGCTATCGCATAGAAGCCTTCTATGCTCACCAAACTGATTACTGGACCCCTGAAAACACGGACGCCTTCTATCCTCGGATTGTGAACACACAACAAAGCAATAATTCATTCAATTTCCGCACACAAACCAAATACCTGCTAGACCTTTCTTATCTTAGAATGAAGAATATAACCTTCGGGTATACTTTACCCAAAAGCTTAGTACAAAAAATCAAGCTGCAAAATGTAAGAATTTACTTTAGCGGCGAAAATTTATTTGAGTTTTCTAATGTAGGAATGCCTATCGATCCCGAAGTTGATTATACCGACGAGCAAACCGATCAAACTTCATTCGGCCGCGTATATCCCTATCGTCGGACAATTTCTTTTGGGCTACAAGTCACATTATAATCGAAAAGACATGAAAAAGCACTTATATTTTATTTTATTTCTCCTAACCCTGGGAAGTTGCAAAAAAGATTTTTTAGAAAAGCTTCCCCTTGACACAGCTACAGACGAAACTTTCTGGACAAGTGAAAGTAATGTAAGACTATTCACTTGGGGCTTTTATCCTTTATATTTTAAAGGATACGCAAGTGGTTTCGATTTAAGCTGGGGAGGATATTTCTCGGGTCAATCATTAAATGACGATTTTGCACCGACTAATCCGGCCACATTTACCTCAGTAGTGCCACCTAGTGGTGGTGGTTGGTCTTTTGTCAACGTGAGAAAAGCAAATATTCTGATTGATCGTATAAAACGAGTTCCAATGCCTGAGGAAGCAATAAATCATTGGACGGGTGTGGGTCGATTTTTCCGTGGACTGGAATACGCTAACTTGGTCAAAGCATTTGGCGATGTGCCCTGGTATGATCAACCGTTGGATGAAAATGCAGCTGAACTCTATAAACCCAGAGATTCCAGAGTGTTAGTAATGGATAACGTTTTAGCCGATTTTAAGTTTGCGGCTGAACATGTGCGAACCGAAGATGGAAGTACGGGAGAAAAAGGCTTAATAGTAAATAAAGACGTAGTTTTGGCTTTTATGTCGAGGGTGTTTTTATTCGAAGGCACTTTTCTCAAATATCACAACATTGATCAGTCTAAAGCGGCCGAATATTTAGAAGCGTCAAAATGGGCTGCCTATGAGCTTATTAATAGCGGAAGATACTCCGTTAATACAAATTACCGTAATTTGTTTAGTTCGGTAAGTTTGGCAGGAAATCCCGAAATTATACTTTACCGTCAATATGATAAAGCTCAGATAACCCATAGTTTGATGAGTTATGTTAACAGAGAATCTCAAACGGGCGTTTCAAAGGATTTGATTGAAAGTTATCTGATGAATGACGGTCTACCTATAACACAGTCTTCTAAGTATAAAGGTGATCAGACCATTCAAAATGCCATGGCCGATCGGGATCCGAGAATCAACGAAACCTTTGCCACACAAATTCGACTAAACGGCGATCCCGCATTGAAATATGCAAACTATTCTACGTCTGGCTACATAGTTCACAAGTTTTTAAACGAGTCGCTAAAGGACGCAAACGAAGGCCTCTCTAGTTCAAATATTACAGATGCTCCTGTTATACGATATGGCGAGGTTTTGATGAATTATGTTGAAGCATCTGCTGAACTAGGTTCGCTGACTCAAAACGATTTAGACATTTCAATTAACGTACTTCGGGACAGACCAGACATTAATCTTCCACACTTGCAGGTTATAGGAAATTCTCCTGCAGTAAATGGTATCGTGTATGATGATCCCAAACGAGATCCACAGGTCAGTGGTATATTATGGGAAATAAGGAGAGAGAGACGCATAGAGCTGGCAATGGAAGGCTTTAGGTTAAGCGATTTAAGGCGCTGGAAAAAACTCGAATATACAGATAATTTCAACAGACCGGACATCAATAGAGGTGCTTGGATCCGCAAAACGGATTATGCGAACCTCTCAAATGTGGTTATTGAGAATGGTGCTGAAGAAGGTTATATAATACCTGCGGCAAGACAAGCTTATCGAGCGTTCAACAATGACAAGGTTTATCTCGATCCCATTCCATTGGATCAAATTAAACTATACGCAGATCAAGGTGTAGAACTTAAACAAAATCCCGGCTGGTAATCGTTAAGCCGATTCCATTTATATAGGCACCATTTCGGCAAAAGATAAAATATTTATATCTTTTGCCGAAATACCATAAACAGTCCTTAATTAAGAAAAACGTCTATGAAACGCATACAACTTCTCCCCTTTATATTCTCCTTCCTCGCTCTTTTACATGCATCTTGCACGCAAGGTTCGCAAGGCAAGCGGGATACTAGACAAAAAGAAAGTCGCCAAGCCATTACGAAGGATAAAATTCTTACCGGCGCTGATCAGCTTGGAGCTTATTTACCATTGCTAAAAGGAAAAAAAGTCGGACTAATGGGCAATCAAACCTCAGTGGTTGGGCCGGATAAAAAACATCTGGTAGATGTGCTATTAGAAAACAAGATCGACCTTCGATTTGCATTTGCACCGGAACATGGTTTTAGGGGCAGTATTGAACGTGGTGAGAAGGTCTCCAATGAGGTAGACGAAAAAACAGGTTTGCCATTATACAGTTTATACGGAAAAAACAAAAAAGCTGACTCCATCGTTAACTCCATCGATATCATGTTATTCGATCTACAAGATGTGGGGGCTCGGTTCTATACCTATATTGCATCTATGCATCAGGTTATGCAATTGTGTGCAAACCATGGAAAGAAAATAATCATTTTGGATCGTCCAAATCCAAATGGAGATCAAGTAGACGGCCCGGTAAGAAAGGATGATAAATTTAAGTCTAATATCAGTTTTCACAAAATAGCAATGATTCATGGCTTGACGATCGGTGAATTGGCTCAAATGATCAATGGCGAAGGATGGTTGGACAAAGGAAAAAAATGCGATTTGACCGTTATATCCTTGAAAAACTGGGATCATAAAACACCTTACTCATTACCCATAATCCCCTCCCCCAGTCTACCGAACGATGTCTCGGTTCGTTTGTATATGTCTCTTTGCCTCTTTGAGGCTACAGACGTGAGTGTAGGAAGAGGCACAGATTGGCCCTTTCAGGTATTGGGTTACCCGGATCCTTCCTTCGGCAAATTCACTTTCACTCCGGGCTCCAAGCCTGGTATGAGTGCCCACGTTGAACAACAGGATAAAACATGCTATGGACTTGATTTGCGCGATATAGACCCCAAAAGTTCAACTTTTACGCTTAAATACGTATTGGATTTTTACAAGCTATTTAAAAAAGCAGGTATTGCTGACCAATTTTTCGCTCGCCCCGAATTCTTCAATAAACTGGCAGGCAATGATAAACTCATACAACAAATTAAGGCCGGTATGACGGAAGATGAGATCAAGGAAAGCTGGAAACCAGAGCTTGAAATCTATAAAAAAATGAGAAAGAAATATCTGCTATATCCGGATTTCGAATAGCCCCTGTATTAATCGCTCATCATACCCGATGACGTCATCCGGGTGCAAAAACAACTATAAGTGATGAAAAAAATACTCATCCTTCTTTTACTCCTTTTTGTTGAAAAGACCTATGCACAGGATTTTCATTTTGCACATGTTACCGACACACATGTTGGGAGCGAAACCGGTGCGGAAGATTTAAGAAAAACTGTTGCAGATATCAATAAAAATAAAGACTTAAAATTTGTAATTGTTTCGGGTGATATTACCGAATTCGGAGCGGATCATGAACTTAAGCTCGCCAAACAGATACTGGACAGCATAGATATTCCTTATTACGTTGTTCCCGGCAATCACGATGCGAACTGGTCAGAAAGTGGCGGCAATAGCTTCAGGCAGGTTTTCGGTTCAGAAACCTTTTATTTCACCCATGGAGGTTATCGATTTGCCGGCACCAATTCGGGACCAAATATGCGCATGGGACCGGGGCAGATACCTAGAGAAAACTTAGTCTGGCTAGATTCCGTATTAAAACTGAATGAAGATTTACCACTGATCTACGTCAATCATTATCCGCAGGATTCTTCCCTCAATAACTGGTACGAGGCGATAGACCGTATCAAAAAACATAATGTACAGCTTTTTCTTTGTGGGCACGGCCATGTCAATAAAGCTTATGATTTCGAAGGTATTCCAGGTGTAATGGGACGTTCGAACCTACGGGCAAAAAGAAGCACCGGCGGTTATAATATAGTACGCATATCATCCGGCAAAGCTATTTACCAAGAACGAAATCCAGACAGTCTTACTCAATCACCCTGGTTAACTATCCTCTTGAAAAACCACCACTTTCAAAGGGACATTGATGTATATCCTCGACCTTCCTATGCTGTGAATGAGAAATTTAAACAGATTCAGGAAGTATGGGTTTTCCAAGACCGGAGCGATATAGGCTCAGGGCTTGCCTTGGCTAAAAAAAAGCTGATTACCGGGAATACGTCTGGCGAAATATATGCCTTAGACGTAAACAGTGGAAAGAAGCTCTGGTCTTTTCAAACGCAGGGAAAAATATACGCCACACCGGCCATTTGGAAAGACATGGTAATTGCTGCCTCATCCGACAGTTATATTTACAGTATCGACTTACGAAACGGGGTGCAAAAATGGAAAATCAAAACGGGTAAAGCCGTGCTAGGATCTCCCGTGGTCCACAAAGGCATTGCTTATATCGGTGGGTCGGACGGCACTTTCAGAGCCATCAATATCCGCTCGGGTAAAATAAAGTGGTCATTTGAAGGATTAAAAGGCTATATATCTGCTAAACCGCTGATTTATCAAAACAAAATTTATTTCGGCACTTGGGGAAACGAGTTTTATGCCCTGGACCTAAACACAGGGGAAGCGATCTGGCATTGGAGCAATGGAGCCTCAAACAGAATGCTGTCGCCAGCTGCCTGCTATCCCGTAGGAGCCAATAACCGCATCTTTATTGTCGCTCCCGATCGTTATATGACAGCGCTCGACGCAACTAAGGGAACAGTAATCTGGAGAAAAAAAATGGATAATTACCGTGTCCGTGAAAGCATTGGACTTTCGGCAGATCGTTCAATGGTATATGCCAAGACAATGGACGGGCAGCTCATCGGTGTATCGACAAAGGCTCATGATATGCGAATCGTTTGGCAATCGTCCCTTCAATTACCTTACGAGTTGGCCCCTACAGCTATTGAGGAGTCGAATAATATCGTCTGGGCTCCAAGCAACTCCGGATTGTTAACGGCCATTAAACGCCAAGATGGAAAACTTATTTGGCAGCATAAAATTTCCAATTGTTTGATAAATCCTTTGTTGCCGTTAGACAAAAAACATATCGTAGTCAGTACAATGGACGGAAAAATTGTAAAATTAAGCGTTAGAAGATGAAAAAGCTTATCTTTTATTGCGCCATCTTTGGCTTTTGCTTTGCTTGCGCATCAAAAAACATACGGCAAAATCAGCATACCGTGATTCGCATCAATCAATTGGGATATAGTCCAGAAAGTATAAAAGTAGCCGTTTGGGGCTCTTTAAATCAAGAAAGTATTGATTCTTTTAGTTTGATAGACGCCCGCAGTAAACGAAGCGTATTCACATCCGATGTAGGCAGAGACTATGGCGCATACGGTCCATTTAAGCAGAGCTATCGGCTAAACTTCTCTAACTTTGCGGATACGGGAAGCTTTTACATTGTAGCAGGTTCAGGAAAGTCACCGGTCTTTCGGGTAGCGCCCGATGTATATAAAGGAACGGCTGATTTTGTGCTTCGCTATATGCGTCAGCAGCGGACGCTATTCAATCCATTTCTAAAAGACAGTTGCCACACACATGACGGCTTTACCTTATATGCCGCCAAAGCGGGTCTACCTGATAGCACGAAGATTGATGTTGGAGGGGGCTGGCACGACGCGTCAGACTACCTACAATACTCCACTACGTCAGCTAATGCGATCTATCACTTGTTAGCTGCATATCGGGATTTTCCGGGTGTTTTTATCGATGAAAAACGAGCGAACGGGCTCAGCGGTCCCAATGGCATTGCAGATGTATTGGATGAAGCAAAATGGGGATTAGATTGGTTGCTCAAAATGCATCCCGAACCACATCTCATGTTCAACCAAATTGCAGATGATCGCGACCATGCCGGTATGCGGATGCCGGCTGAAGATCCTTTTTACGGCCGTGGCTATGAGCGACCCGTTTATTTCATTGATGGACAAGCCCAACAAAGAGGAAAATTTCTAAACAATACAACCGGCACCAGCTCGACGGCTGCTAAATTTACGAGTGCTTTCAATCTCGGCAGTTTATTATTTACACATGTAGATGAAAGCTACGCTTATAAATTAAGAAATAAAGCCGAAAGCGCATATGATTTCGCAAAAATAAAGCCGGGAGTAACACAGACCGTTTCTGTAAAATCACCCTATATTTATGCCGAAGACAATTGGGTAGATGATATGGAATTAGCTGCGGCAAGTAATTTACAAGTAACAGGTGATATTAAATTTAAGAACGAAGCGCTACAATACGCGAGGCAAGAGAAAATAACGCCATGGCTTGAAACCGACACAGCCTCACATTACCAATGGTATCCATTTATCAATCTAGGCCATTATGAACTGGCAAAACAATTGAATGGAAAAGATCGGGAAGAGCTAATTTCCTACTATCGGCAAGGTATCGAGAAAGTTTGGACGAGAGCAAAACAAAACGCTTTTTTTCGAGGAGTCCCTTTTATATGGTGCAGTAATAACTTAACGGTTTCTTTTGCTATCCAATGTTTATGGTATCGAAACTTGACAGATGACGAATCTTATACAGAACTTGAACAGTCAAATATCGACTGGCTATTCGGATGCAATCCCTGGGGAACAAGTATGGTATATGGTTTACCCCGCAATGGCGATAGTCCAACAGATCCACACTCGGCATTTACTCACTTAAAAAATTTCCCTATCGATGGCGGACTGGTAGATGGCCCGGTATATAGCAACATATTCAATAACCTAATCGGTATTGAATTGGTAGACCCGGATGAATACGAAGCGTTCCAATCCGACTTAGCAGTCTACCACGACGATTATGGTGATTATAGTACAAATGAGCCCACCATGGACGGAAGTGCGTCACTCATTTATTTATTGGCAGCCAAAGAACATGAGTTACAGGGAGGAACTCCGGGAAAAAAGTAGTTTTGGATCGCTATGGCGCTATAGTCAGAGGTGATTGTAGTCGCAAAGAGATAGCTTTAATATTCTCGGCCGACGAATTCTCAGAAGGGGCAACAACTATCCTTCGCCAATTGCAACAGCAGAACATTAAAGCTTCTTTTTTTTTAACGGGCAGATTTTTGGACAATCCAATAAACGAGCCATTGATTTTGAAAATGCTGGAAGATCAACATTATATCGGTGCCCATTCAGACCAACATTTGCTTTATTGCGACTGGACAAACAGAGACAGCTTATTAATTGATCGGCGCACTTTCGATCAAGATCTTTCTAAGGTTTATTACAAATTAAAAAGATTTGGCATTGATAAAACCAAAGCCCCCCTATTCTTACCCCCATACGAATGGTACAATAAAGAAATAAGTGAATGGACTAGTAATCATGGATTACAATTAATTAACTTTACGCCCGGAACGCTGACAACAGCTGACTATACAACGCCCGATATGGGTAAAAGATATCGCTCGTCAGAAGTCATATATGAGTCCGTTCTTTCTTTTATGAAACAAGACATACATGAACTGAAGGGATTTATTATGTTAATTCATTTAGGCGTAGGACCACATAGGAAGGACAAATTTTACAATAGATTACCTAGCTTAATAAACACATTATTAGATAACGGATATCGTTTCGAAAGAATAGATGAACTGTTGAAATAGCCGTATGCATGTTTTTTAGTTTTATACACATAAAAACGCATAAAAATGCATATATTAGCTGTGTGGATTTTTGACTGTAATAGTTAATAATAACGATGGAGAATACAACTGAAAAAGAATCTTACTACAACGACCTGGAAAAGATGTCGGTTAACGAGTTATTAACCAATATTAATCAAGAGGATCAAACCGTACCGGAAGCGGTAAGAAAATCGATCCCTCAGATCGAAGCACTCGTAAAAATTACGGTTGAAAGAATGGAAGAAGGTGGCCGTCTTTTTTACATCGGTGCAGGCACCAGTGGACGTTTAGGTATATTAGACGCATCTGAATGCCCGCCTACTTTCGGTGTTCCTTTTGATTGGATTGTAGGATTAATAGCCGGCGGTGATACCGCTATCAGAAAGGCGGTAGAATTTGCAGAAGATGACAAACGACAGGCATGGAAAGACTTGAGCGAACATGGCATTAATAATAAAGATGTAGTGCTTGGCATCGCAGCATCCGGTTCGACACCTTACGTAATTGGAGGGTTAGAGGCTGCAAATGAAGCTGGAGTTACGACCGGTTGCTTAGTCTGCAACGCAAATACACCAATGGCAGAAATTGCCAAATTTCCGATTGAAGTAATAACAGGCCCTGAATTTGTTACGGGCTCAACGCGCATGAAAGCCGGAACGGCACAGAAGCTCGTGCTAAACATGTTAAGTACTTCGGTGATGATTAAGCTGGGCAGAGTAAAGGGAAACAAAATGGTGGATATGCAGCTAACCAACACCAAACTATTCAATAGAGGCACTCGCATTATAATGGAAGAAACAGGCGTTAACCAGGAAAAAGCGAATGAATTACTGGAGAAATACGGTAGTGTAAGGAAAGCTATAGAATACATGCTTCACCTATAAAACCAGTTCAAGCGATTCAAAATCACATAATATAAATTGCAAAAACGTCTATTGAATTATGTCGCCTATTACCTTACTTAGTTTTCTTCTGATTTATTTTGGGGTTTTAATCTTAATTGCTTATTTAACTTCCAGAAAGTCATCAGACAATGCCACCTTTTTTATCGCCAACAAGAGCTCTAAATGGTATGTAGTAGCTTTCGGAATGATAGGTACAGCTTTGTCAGGTGTTACATTCATATCCGTCCCGGGAGCTGTTGGAAACGGTAGTTTCGGTTATTTCCAATTTGTATTGGGCAATGCGGTCGGCTTTATCATGATAGCGTTCGTGCTTTTGCCACTTTATTATAAGATGCACCTCGTTTCGATTTATTCATACTTGGAACACCGACTTGGATTTTATAGCTATAAAACGGGTGCCATGATTTTTTTGATTTCGAGAACGATCAGTTCGGCTTTTAGGCTTTATCTCGTAGCAATCGTATTACAACGCTTTATTTTTGACGCTTGGCATGTTCCTTTCGCCCTTACCATAATCATATGCCTACTGCTCATCTGGCTGTACACCCATAAGGGGGGGCTAAAAACCATTATCATCACAGATTTATTGCAAACCTTCTTTTTACTGCTTTCCGTAGTTTTATCGATTTATTTTATTGCCGACAGTTTAAATCTGAATTTTTTCGAAACGATCGAAACAGTAAAGGATAGCAGTTATTCAAAGATTTTCTTTTGGGAAGACTTTATGGAAAGTAAAGCGAATTTTTGGAAGCAATTTTTGGGCGGTGTTTTTGTTACCATCGCTATGACCGGTCTAGATCAGGATTTAATGCAGAAGAACTTAAGTATGAAAACCATAGGCGAAGCGCAAAAGAATATGCTCACCTTCACAACAATTTTCATATTTATTAACCTGTTTTTTTTGTCTGTTGGTGCATTACTATACATCTATGCAGCCAAAAACAACATTGATATCGCCCAATTGAGGACACCGGACCATCTATATCCGGAAATAGCCCTTAATCACCTCGCTATTGTACCTGGTATTATCTTTATGCTCGGACTAACAGCAGCTACCTTTGCTACAACCGACTCGGCCCTTACAGCACTCACTACGTCCTTTTGTGTCGATTTTTTAAACTTTAATAAAAAAGAAGATCCCAACGACCATAAACTGGTTAAAACAAGGAACATCGTTCACTTTGTGTTTTCTTTTCTCATGCTCGTGGTGATTCTCTTCTTTCGACTAATCAACAATGACTCCGTTGTAAACGCAATTTTCATTGCAGCAGGATATACCTATGGGCCCTTGCTAGGACTTTTTGCTTTTGGCATGCTATCTAAACGATCGGTACAAGATAAATTAGTTCCTTATATCTGCCTCATCTCCCCGGTATTTTCCTACCTCATTGAGTCTTGGCTAAAAAAATCACTTGGTTATACCGTTGGATTTGAGCTGATTTTACTAAATGGATGCCTAACCGCACTGATGCTGTTAATTACCAGCAAAAAAAGAAAGACATAAGGCTGAGGGTGTGAGACTAATACGCTATACCTTCACATAAATTCCTTTCTTGTCCATCACGTAACAAACAGCCCATAGTAAGGAAAGAAAACAAATAGCATACACAAAAGATCCAATCTCCGGAGGCCCGGGAAATTTCGCGCAAATTTCTGTATAAAACCACCGTAATGGTGAGGTATAAATGGGATTACCTGTTTCGTCAAACCCATTTTCAATTCGCATTAACGACAGTGTTTTAGGTATTAGCGCACTCATTACAAAAATGAACAATGGATTTTTGCCAAACACATCAAAGAATTTCGTAACGAAATTTTTATGCCCTTTAATTTCTACAAACCAGATTAATACGCCCAAAGCTGTAATCGCCAATCCGCTACTATAAAGAACATAGGAACTCGTCCATATTTTTTTATTAATAGGGAAAGCCAATCCCCATGTCATTCCTCCAAGTGTTAACAAGGCAGCCGTAACCATCAAGGTGCTGACTGTACGATAGATAGGCATTGGTTCTTCAATGGCTTTCGTGCCGGTTTGTATATATTGTCCCACTAAAAATCCGATAACAACCTGGATAACCGCCGTAAACGTGCTGGCAATACCTTCGGGCTCAAACGGAACGCCCTCCCCTTTGTACATATGAGCAATCTGCAATATAGACACATCGATTTTTGTACCAAACCAGCCCTGCAAACTATAAGGGTCGGAATCGCCCAAAAGTATACATATCAACCAATAAGAAAGCAGTATAAAAATACTTATGAGAACGACTGTTTTAGTTTTAAAGAAATACACTAAGATAGATGCGAAGCAATAGCAAAGTGCTATTCGCTGCAATACACCTAGTATTCGTATACCACTATCGGATTTTATCGGGTTTATCCAATATTTAAACAAAAGAGTGTCGTTACTCCACTGTACAAAAGGATACCAATTAAGTAAAAGACCTATTAGAAAAATAAGAATGGTTCGCTTTAATACCTTTTTCCAAAACACCTTGCCTGCCTGCGTTCGTAACCTTGGGATCACAAAAGACATCGCATTACCTACTGCGAATAAAAAAAAAGGAAATACCAGGTCTGTTGGTGTACAACCATGCCAAGGTGCGTGTTTTAAGGGCGAAAAAGCGTAGCTCCAACTTCCGGGGTTATTAACAAGAATCATGAGGGCGACCGTTGCTCCTCTAAAAACATCCAGCGAATAGTAGCGTTGGTTCATTTAATTTGAGTTTGTTCAGGCTATACAATATGGAGACAATTACATGCGAAATAAAAATACAGATAAGTAATCGAATATGCAATATTATTATAAAAACAAGCATAAAAACGCAGGCAAAAACAACACTACTTGCTATTTACGATCGAGCAGATGCATATAATAATTTTTCGCCTTCGACGGCATGAGCGCTATGATTTATGTAACGACTTAGTTAATTAAAAGCTATTTTGTCACAGCTGATTCATAATATCTAAGCAGCGCTCTTAACCTTCGTGACAAAGACTGCCAGACGTTTGATTTGGCTCGTTTTTTGCTATAGAAATACTGCAAAAAAAACTGGATAAAACCCTAAAAATCAGACAACTTTTTTGCTTTTCATTCGTTAATAAGAAAAATAATTTTTGTACTTTTGCACACTTTATTAAAGAAAGGGGCATATAAATAATTAATGAGACAGCTCAAAATAACCCAGTCGATTACTAACCGTGAATCGCAATCGTTAGATAAGTATTTGCATGAAATTGGTAAAGTTGACCTAATTACAGCAGAAGAAGAAGTAATACTTGCCCAAAAAATCAGGGAGGGCGATCAAGCTGCTTTAGAGCGTTTAACTAAGACCAATTTACGTTTCGTGGTTTCGGTAGCTAAACAATACCAAAATCAGGGACTAACACTTGGAGATCTTATCAACGAAGGAAACTTAGGATTGATTAAGGCAGCTAAACGCTTTGATGAAACCAAAGGTTTTAAATTTATTTCTTACGCTGTTTGGTGGATCCGTCAGTCTATCTTACAAGCAATTGCAGAGCAATCACGTATCGTTCGTTTACCGTTAAATCAGGTAGGTTCATTAAGTAAAATCAGCAAGGCCTTTTCGCGCCTCGAACAAGAATATGAACGCGAGCCTTCACCTGAAGAGTTAGCGGATATTTTAGAAACTACGGTGGACAAAATCTCTGATACCTTAAGCAATTCCGGTCGCCATGTGTCCATGGACGCACCTTTTGTTCAGGGAGAAGAAAACACTTTATTGGATGTATTGGAGAATCATGATCCAAATACAGACAGCAATTTGATAGACGAATCACTTTCTGAGGAAATCAAACGCTCATTAGCAACCTTAACGGAACGTGAGCGCGAAATCATCGTGTTATTCTTTGGCTTAGGATCCAATCATCCACTTTCTCTTGAGGAAATTGGTGAGACCTTTAACCTTACAAGAGAACGCGTAAGACAAATAAAAGATAAAGCCTTACAACGTTTACGCCATACCTCACGGAGTAAAATATTGAAGTCTTATCTAGGATAAGTACTTCAATTTAATTCGTAAAAAATATGAAAAGCAGCCGTTTTGGCTGCTTTTTTTGTTTACAATTGAAAGATGTTCAAAGATCATACCTCCGGTCTTACGTAAAATTAATTCCGCCTACCCGACAATATTTACAAAATTGACAAAAACAATGAATGTAAATCATAATAATTTATAGATTTGTCAAAAATAAACCTTATTAAATTTCAAAATGACAAATCAAAACCAAACGGAATTTCAAAATTGGATTGAAAAAGAAAAAGCAGCTTTACAGCTAATCACTACTGTAGGACAACTTTCGTTTGAACGTTCTATTGAACTCATGCTTTTTAGAAGGCCATTATTCGACATTGGAAGCAGTGAAGCGCTTGCGATTCATCAATACGCGCGCGACATAACAGAAAAAGACATTTCCGTTTATGAGACATTAGAGCTCGCAAAGGCCATTAAAACGAGCAATTTGGCTCCTAGTCGAATCGATTTGGGTATATTGACGCTTAAGTGGATCGAACAACATCAACGATACACTTCCATACACGATTTCATTACCAAGGAACTGGCAAAGCACATAGGTTCAAATAAAGCAAAACTAACACCAAAAGACGTGATTTTATTTGGCTTCGGACGGATAGGTCGGGTGTTAGCCAGAGAGATCATATCACAAACCGGGAAGGGCGAACAACTACGTCTTCGCGCAATCGTTGTACGCGGCCTTCAAGATGGCGATTTGCAGAAAAGGGCTGATTTGTTTAAATACGACTCCATTTATAAAGATTTTAAAGGAACTGTCAGTATTAATCGCGAAAAAAAAGCCCTAATCATCAACGGCCAATTTATTCAACTGATTACCGGCACCGAACCGGAAACCATTGATTACACGCAATATGGAATCGATAATGCATTATTAATCGATAATACAGGCGCTTTTCGGGACCGGAAAGGGCTTGAAAAACATCTCCGTGCCAAAGGGGTTTCCAAAGTGCTCTTGACAGCGCCGGGGAAAGACGACATACCGAATATCGTTGCCGGCATCAATGAGCACCAAATTGACTTTAAAAAAGAAAGCGTTTTTTCATGCGCTTCCTGCACCACAAATGCTGTTGCGCCGGTCCTGCTCATGATAAACAAGCATTTCATGATCAAAAAGGCACATATTGAAACGATTCATGCCTACACAAACGATCAAAACCTCTTGGACAATTTCCATAAGAAAGAACGACGCGGACGAGCTGCAGCTAGCAACCTGGTAATTACAGAAACAGGATCTGCGAAAGCGATTTCCAAAGTAATTCCAACGCTGAACGGAAAGCTGACCGGCAATGCGGTTCGCGTACCTGTACCAAGCGGCTCTTTGGCCATCTTACATTTACAGTTATCAAAAAGTGTGGTAAAAGAAACGATTGAAAGCATCTTAAAAACGGAAGCTTTATTTGGTCCTTTATCGGAGCAAGTTGATTATTCCATATCGAGAGAGCAGGTAAGTAGTGATGTCATAGGAAATAACCACACCTGTGTTATTGATGGTCCGGCTACTATCGTTTCGGACGATGGCAAAACGTTGGTCATCTATGTTTGGTACGACAACGAATATGGATATTGCAGACAAGTTATCCGATTAGCAAAAAAAATTGCAGAGGTAGTTCGTTTAACTTATTATTAATTTCAACATAAAAAAGGCGCCATTTTACCGGCGCCCTTCCTAGTATTTAAATAAGACTGTCAAGCTAATCAATTAAACTCACGCTTCTTTTAACAAAATTTGTCAATTCAGGCCCTGTCAACAAACCATTAGATAATAGTGCTAAATCAAAAGCTTGTTTTGCCAAATTCTCCTTCTCTTCGTCGTTTGAAGACGTTAAAATGCGCTTGATTAGCGGATGATTACCGTTAACCGAAACCTTATAGTTGTCAGGTAAATTGCCATAGAAGCTCATACCGCCGCCATTCTGTGCCATATCCTTCATTCTTCGCATAAATTCATCCATCGTAACCGTTACAGGCATCTCATCGGCGCTTAGGGCAGTAACCTCAACCTGCATGTTATCTTTCTTAATTGCTTTTTCAAAAAGACTTTTGACCGTTGTGCTTTCTTCTTCACTTAAGGCGAGTTCTTTTGTTTCATCCTTCTGGATTAGTTTATCCAATACATCTGAGTCGACGCGTTTTAACTGTGTTTTTTCTGTTTTTTGCTCCAAATAACTTACAAAGTGTCCATCGATCGGAGAATCCAATAGTAATACGTCATAGCCTTTCGTTTTAGCTCCTGAAATAAAACTATCTTGTTTAGCGGCATCATTTGCATACAAGTAAATTACCTGATCATTTTTATCCTTTTGAATATCCTTTACCTTTTCGGCATATTCCTTTAAGGTATAGAATTCCTTGTCTACATTTTGAACCAATGCAAAATCATTAGCCTTCTCCGCAAATTTATCTTCGCTAACCATACCATATTTTACGAAAAGGCCAATATCTTTCCATTTTTCCTCAAAGCCCTTGCGGTCAGTCTTAAATAATTCGCTCAGTTTATCAGCAACCTTCTTGGTGATGTAATTACTGATACGCTTTACATTACTATCAGCCTGTAAGAAACTTCGCGAAACATTCAGTGGGATATCAGGCGAATCAATAACACCGTGCAAAAGCATTAAAAATTCAGGAACGATATCTTTCACCTCATCCGTGATAAAGACTTGACGCGAAAATAATTTGATTTTATTTCGCTGTAAGTCGAAATCGTTCTTAATCTTTGGAAAATACAAGATTCCGGTAAGATTAAAAGGATAGTCTACATTAAGATGAATCCAAAATAAAGGCTCTTCGGAGAATGGATATAGTTCGCGATAGAAATTTAGGTAATCTTCATCCTTTAACTCAGAAGGGGCTTTAGTCCACGCCGGATTTGTGTTATTGATAATATTATCAACTTCAACAGATTTATATTTCGGTTTGCCCTCTTCGTCCTCACCGTCCGGTTCCGACGTTGTTTTTGTTCCGAATTTGATGGCAACCGGTAAAAATCTACAATACTTATTTAAAATGCCGTCTAGCTTCGCCTTGTTTAAAAACTCTTCAGATTCCTTATTAATATATAAGATTACGTCAGTGCCGCGGGTCGTTCTTTCGCCCTCGCTAATTTCATAAGAAGTACTACCATCACAGACCCATTTAGCAGCCTGTGCGCCATCCTGATATGAAAGGGTCTGAATTTCTACTTTATCAGCCACCATAAAGGCTGAATAAAAGCCAAGACCAAAGCGACCTATAATTTCATTAGCATCCTTAGCCTCCTTGAACTTTTCCATGAATTCGGTAGCACCTGAGAAGGCGATCTGATTAATATATTTCTTCACCTCTTCGGCTGTCATACCGATTCCCTTATCAGAAATCGTAATCGTTTTCGCCGTTTCGTCAAATGAAATTTCGATCGTCGTATCGCCTACTTCGCCGGCATATTGGCCCAAAGAAGCCAATCTTTTCAATTTTTGTGTAGCATCAACAGCATTTGACACCAGCTCCCGCAAAAATATTTCATTATCGGAGTATAAAAACTTCTTAATCACCGGAAATATATTCTCGGTATGAATTGAGATGTTTCCTTTTTCTTGCATAATATATCTGAATTAATAATTTCTGAATGGTGAACGAAAAGTCATCAACAAGCAATGTTCCAAAAAGCATACACGGTCAGTATGACAGTCTATACTGACAAAAAAGCCAGATTCGTACGCTGAATCTGGCTTTTCAATTATTTGAAAATATAATACTTGCTGCTACTGCGGAATATTCACAACGGTAGGCTGATCAATCCGATTTAAATGTTTATTAAAATTCTCAGCTAATGTGCTTATGGTTTGATAAGCATATTCACGTTGTTTGTTCCAGCTTCCCTGATTAATGTCTGTCATATCTTTCTCTAACGGAATTGGCTTCACTTTGGCAGGAACCACTTTGCCATAACGATCTTTGATATAGGGTTGGTAAGATAAATCGGTAAACCAATACCGATAGCCATCCCCTGTTTTCTCAAAAACCAGCTTATAATTTACCGCTCCTGCCACATAGTTTCCAATTGTAGCATGTCTCTTTAAAGCCGTTTTGCCTTCCACCGTTACACGTTCCTGACCCTCTGCGTTCAACTTTACTGCTTTCTTGTCAAAAAATTCACTAACATACGATTGAAAATCCTGCTTATCGTCAAGTTTTATTGCTTTCTCTTGATGATAAACGACGTACTTTCCATTTTGATCGGTTATGAATCCCCCGGTATTTTCTTGTCCTTTCACATCGGCAAAAAGCCCTGCAAATAAGAGCATAACAAAATTTACCATCTCAATTTAATTTAGCGTTATCAAATGTTTCTGTATCTTACATAGGGCAGCTCCCACCCTGCCACTACTTATCAAATATAGCAATTTTTACACCAAAAACCTATTTAAAACATTAAAATCCAATTAGAATCAAAATTATGTTCTGTTTGTTGAATTTTTCACTTCAAGTAATTTATAAGAAAACACCTCATTTGTTTTGAATTTCCGTTCAAAACAAATGCGTATTTCATAATGATTACTCACGAAACGAGCCGCAAGCGCACAAATCGAAGAAAACTCAAAATAAAGCGAAATTTCTCTTGATAACATAAGCTGTTTTTTTCCAAAAAAATATCGATATTTATACGCAATCCTAAATAAAAAACAAATCAAGCAATCTTGACTTAAAAAAACACAAAAGACACTCACTAAACTCTGTATTTTCACTGTAAAAATGCTCCAACTAGCTTACAAACCCTATTTTTTAAAAATGGAATATCCTTTCCGAATTGCGGATAACATCCGGACAGGAACTCCGATTATGCTTGTCAAAATTTCCTATAATGGCATAGATGGTTTCGGAGAAGCATCCATGCCTCCCCGTTACGGTGAAAATTTCGACACCGCCACTTCTTTCATAGAACGGCTGGAATTGACGCAATTTCGCTCTCCCTTACCAATCGACCCGATTTTATCCTATATAGACAATAGGCAAACAGGCAATCCTGCCGTTAAGGCAGCATTGGATATGGCGTTGCATGACTTGTGGGGAAAAATAACAGGTAAGTCCATTCATGAATTATACGGGTTATCCAACAGTAAGCTCCATACGGCAAAGACAATTAGTATTGAAACCCCTGAAATTATGGCGAGGCGAGTTACCGAGGCGGAAGATTTTCATTATTTAAAAATCAAACTAGGCACAACTGACGACCAAGCAATTATCCGAGCCATACGAAATGTAACCGATAAACCTTTATATATTGACGCAAATCAGGGATGGGCAAATAAAGAAGAAGCGGCCAAATTAATTGACTGGTTGAGTACGCAGGGCGTCATCTTTGTGGAGCAACCCATGCCTAAAAATAACTTTGACGCAATGGAATGGCTAAAAGGACGAAGCGCCCTACCAATTATTGGAGACGAGGGGATTCAGCGCTTAAAGGACATAGACAATGCTGAGTTATTTTACCATGGTGTAAATGTAAAACTCATGAAATCGGCCGGAATCCGGGAGGCGTATACTATGTTAACAACCGCTAGGAAAAAGGGGCTTCGTACGATGATTGGCTGCATGTCTGAAACATCATGTGCAACCGCTGCCGGCGCACAATTAGGAAGTTTGGCTGAATTTATTGATCTTGACGGAAATTTAGGTGTCACGAACGATCCATTTGTTGCTTTTCCATGCATTAATGGAGAAATCCAGGTTGATAATAGTCCAGGTTTAGGATTAAAAAGTCCGGCATGGGACACCATAGAACCATATATTGAAAACTAGTAAAGCTTATTCCCATTGATGGAAACAACACAGAGTACAAGCCCCTTAATAACAAACGATGCCGTCGTATTTGGTCTATTAATGACTGTATTGGCTTTGGTTTTTTACACTTCAAAACTACAAGCACCTTTTTGGAAACGCTTTTATAGTATTATACCCACAGTGCTACTATGCTATTTTGTTCCTGCTTTATTCAATACATTTAATTTAATTTCAGGAGAAAAGTCTGCTTTATATAGTGTTGCATCTCGTTATTTACTGCCAGCCAGTTTAGTTTTATTTACCATTGGCATCGACATAAAAGGTCTCAAACGCTTAGGCTCCAAAGCGGTTATTATGTTTTTTGCCGGCACTTTGGGCGTTATGCTAGGCGGCCCATTAGCCTTCATGGTAGTGGGATTTATTTTTCCGGACATATTACATTTCGGAGAAGAAGAAACCTGGCGCGGTTTAGCTACTATTGCCGGCAGCTGGATAGGTGGCGGTGCCAATCAAGCAGCTATGCTTGAAGTTTTCGGGGCCAGCAAGACTCTTTTTGCACAAATGATCGCTGTAGATGTACTGGTGGCCAATATTTGGATGGGGCTATTGTTATATGGTGCTCAAAAGAAAGAAAAGATCGATCGCTGGCTACGGGCCGATAACTCAGCCATCACCGATTTAGAAGAAAAAATGGAAGAGTTACACGCTAGCCAACCAAACTCATCTTCGGGGATATCAAGTTGGATCATCGTATTAGGAGTAGCCTTCGGTGCCACCGGCCTTTCCCATTTATTTGCCGATTATATTGCTCCATGGTTTGAAGTCCATTATCCACAAACTGCTCAATATTCGCTAACCAGCAGCTTTTTTTGGCTCGTAATTATCGCTACTACCTTCGGTATGGGTTTATCTTTTACAAAAGCACGTAAATTAGAACAGGATGGTGCTTCCAACATCGCTTCGCTATTTCTATATATTCTAGTTGCTACTATCGGAATGAGCATGGACTTAAAAGCACTGCTTGATAACCCAAAGTTTTTTCTAGTTGGAGTTATCTGGATTTTGAGTCACATCACCATTATGTTGCTGGTTGCTCGTCTTATCCGTGCTCCTTTCTTTTTTGTAGCCGTAGGAAGCCAGGCCAATATTGGTGGTGCCGCATCCGCCCCCATTGTCGCTGCGGCTTTTAGTCGCTATTTGACTCCGGTAGGTGTTTTATTAGCGGTTTTAGGCTATGCGGTCGGAACTTATGGAGCCTATATATGCGGAATTATACTCCAGGCGATCTCAAATTCAATATCCTAACCAAACGTGGCATGCGTTCTGAAATACACCAATGTTAGTTCTGTTCGACTTTATAATCTTTTAAGATTAAAATAGCGGCATTTGTTTCATGATGAAAGATTTCATTTGTAACGCCGCCAACAAAAAGATTGGTCAGGCTTGAACTTCCTTTTACACCCATAATTATCATATCCATCTTGTAGTTTTGAGCGTGGGCAAGGATGGCTGAAGCTATGTGTTTGCCATCTGCCCGCACAGTCTCTATCTTGCCTTCTATCTGATACTGCCTTAACCATTTTGACTTTTTCGCTTCGGTTTCTTCTTGCAAGAGCCTATTAATTTCGGATTGATTCAATCCAAGGAAAAAGTGAACGGGCGCTTTTGCTACGTGAATACAGGAAAACCGACCGTCCGGTATTCCTTTACTAAATGCCTCTCCTAAGGTATAAACTCTATTACTATATTTCGAGAAATCGATTGTACCCAAAATACGCTTTGGTTGAATAAATACGGTCTCTGGAACTAAAAGAATATCGCTAGATAATAACCGTGTGAGTTTTTGTGAAAGTGCCCCACTTCCCTCTAAATGTTGCTTGTTTCCTAAAATCACCAAATCGATCCGCTCATGTTTAGCTATTTGGTCAAAAGCATTTTCACTGAACTCCGCAGTTTCTACACGTATCTCATGGCTAATTGAAGCTAGCCTTACATCTTTCAACTGACGCTTTATTCGCTCCTTTACGCGCTCCTTTATTTTGGACAAAGTAGATGGGTGTTTAAATTCGCTCGGTAATTCACGAAGACGGATATTATGTAAAAAAAATAACTTATTTATAGATAACACATCCAAAAGGCCGTAGAGATAATTGACGAGCACTTGGTCCATCTCCGACATATCCATTGCGATCAACACATTGTTATTGTCTTTTGTTATCATTATTCTCTATCATGAATTGGATCGTTGCTGTCCAACAATCCCTGTACAATTTCCTTATAGCTTTTTTCTTGATGCAATCTTTGTTTTTTCAACTGTTTTCTATGCGCTTCACTTAAGCCTTTAAGTAAACTATAACACATCAACAAAATAATCATAGCGAAAGGCAACCCTGCTATGATTACCGCAGTTTGTAAGGC
This sequence comes from Olivibacter sp. SA151, assembly GCF_054130995.1. Taxonomy (NCBI): domain Bacteria; kingdom Pseudomonadati; phylum Bacteroidota; class Sphingobacteriia; order Sphingobacteriales; family Sphingobacteriaceae; genus Olivibacter; species Olivibacter sp. SA151. Next base: position 3,566,383 of record NZ_CP096391.1, read on the forward strand.
ATTCAATCCTCCACCCCAGAGTAGTACAATAGCGATACCTCCTTGCAAGAAGGCCCAAAACACTCTTTGCAAAGCTGGTGTATGCTCCTTTCCTCCAGATGTTATATTATCTACAACTAAGGACCCCGAGTCTGAGGAAGTAATAAAGAAAAAAGCAACTAAACAAACAGCAATAGTTGACAAAATAGCCGTTAACGGTATTTTTTGCAGAAAAACAAATAGGGCTGTTGAAATATTATCATTTACGGCCGTTATCATGGATAGGTCTCCATGCAAGATCATATGAAGTGCGGTACCTCCAAAGATAGTCATCCATAAAAGTGTTAATAACGCGGGGATTAGTAAAACACCTAAAACGAACTCCTTAATCGTACGTCCTTTTGATATACGCGCTATAAAACTTCCGACGAATGGCGACCAGGCAATCCACCACGCCCAGTAGAAAACTGTCCATTTATTTTGCCATCCACTTTCCTGATAAGCGTCATTCCAAGTACTTATCTCCACGAGATTTGCCAAATAAGTACCTACATTTTGAACAAAGCTCTTCAGTATAGATAAAGTTGGTCCTAAACAAAAAATGAGCAACATAAGTAAAAAAGCGAGAACCATATTTCCATTACTCAAGAGTTTAACCCCTTTGTCAAGGCCTGAAACAACCGATAATGTAGCAATTGATGTCACGACAAAAATTAGTATCCCTTGCGTGGATATCGCCATATTCCAATCAAATAAATAATGCAAGCCGGCATTCATTTGTTGAACGCCCAAACCCAGTGAAGTAGAAAGGCCGAACAAAGTTGCAATGGCAGAAAAGATATCGATTGCATGTCCCCACCAACCGTGAATTTTTTCGCCTAAAAAGGGATAAAATAAGGATCTAAACGTTAACGGCAACCCGTGATTGAATGAAAAAAAAGCGAGGGCCAAACCAACAATTGAATAGATTGCCCATGCATGCAAACCCCAGTGCAAGCTTGTGTATTCCATCGCTTGTATAGCCTTTCTAGAACTGTCTAATACTTCCCTGGGAGGGTTTGCAAAATGAGAGACCGGTTCAGCAACACTAAAGAACATAATTCCGATTCCCATACCTGCGCTGAAAAGCATGGCAAACCATGAAACCGTGCTAAATTCAGGCTCTGCCTCTTCACCACCAAGTCTTATATTTCCAAACTTACTGAAGGCCAAGTACAAACAGAAACCTAAAATAGTATTCACCGTGATAATAAAAAACCATCCGAGGTTGTCCGTTATAATATACTGCGTTCTAGTGAACCATTCGTCCACCGAATCTTTAAAAATAAGACAAAGTAAGATGCTTAAGAACACGAACCCGATGGTGCAGTAAAAAACCGGCGGATTGATCTTAAAATTCAATATGCTTTTTTTCACCATAGTATATTCCTTCAGCAGGAAGTATAACTAAAAACAAGAACTTATCAAAGAAAAAAGGTTACTAATCAGAACATATTGCTCCTATATACAAAAACCGTCCACCGAAGTAAACAATTTTTTAAGGAAGACGTTTCCCTTCTACACATAGTTTTCCAAATAGTTGGCATAACACCTCCATTTTATGAATGCTTATTGCGACTGATTTCTCTTATCCTCGTCAATTCTGAAGGAGACTTTACAAACGGCGCCATATGTTGTTATCTGATCATCCTTCACATGCACCTTGAAATCCTTTACATATACAGAGTCAACATTTTTTATTGTTTTTGTGACTTCTTTCACTGCATTTTTTATAGCATCATCAAAACTCACTTCTGATGAAGCAATCACTTCTATTACTTTTACTAAAGCCATAACTTACTCCATTTATATAGTTAAACATCTATTTATAATATTTTCCTGAATCATCTTGGATAATTTGTTCTATTTCCGCTGAGGTAAGGGCTACTACACTTCCATACTTCTTTGCTTCGCGGTCGTCTAAGTAAGGTTCCAATAAGATAAAAGGTTTCTCGGAGCCCTCTGTTAAACCGACATTTTCTGACCGAGTTAAATGCACATGCTTATATCCTGTATCTCTCCACTCCTTTAAGGCATTTCGATCAAATCTATGCAGTTTCATACGGTTATATATTAACACATTAATACATCACTATTGATTAGAGCAAATATGTTTCCTTTTAACCGATTTAGGGATTTTTATTATGTTTTGAATTTGAGGATAAGGGTATCGCGCTATTATGGACAACAAGTAAAAAACGTTATAATTTGGCAAATTTTTGCAGGTGTCCTAAAAATAGCATAAAATGTTTACTATTGTAATCGCCTTGGAAAATAAACCGTAAGATATTAGAGTAGACGGGGCTGGCTACCGAGATGGTTCACATATGACATTCTATAAGAATTTTGGCATAGCCTTTGTTTCTAAAAGAGTAGGTTTAGGTTGATTAAAAAATGAAAAGTCCGGTATCCCCAAAAGCCGGGCTTTTCTATTTAAAATTCCTTCCTTCAGGAAAGATCTTTTTCTGTGAAATATTCTGAATTTGACTTTCTTTATCATGGATGGGGCCCAATTCTTTATTAGTTTCATGAGCTGTTAGTAGACCCAAAAATCTTGAAAGATCAAAACAACGTCTTACAATAACATGTACCACCTCGCCCTCGCGTTGAAGCTTTCCTTCTACCATTAGCAATTTAGCTCTGAGGATTTCCTTTCTATATTTCTCAAATAATTTTTGAAAGACCACTAGGTTGCTGCATCCAGTCTCGTCTTCCAATGTTATAAAGCAGATCCCACTTGCTGTTCCGGGGCGTTGCCGTACTAACACCAAACCCGCAACCTTTACCGTAACACCATCATTCCTCTCAGCTAAATCTTGAGCCGGCAACACATGAAGCAGGCGTAGTTTTTCCCTCACAAAACTTACAGGATGCGCTTTTAAAGACAAAGACATGGAAGCATAGTCTTGTAATACATGCTCGCCTGCGGTCATTTTTGGCAATTCAATCTGTACTTTAGATTCGTATTCAAGACCTTGATCTATAAACAATCCCTTTGGCCTTTGACGCAGCAGCGATATCTGCCACAAAGCTTGCCGACGGTCCAAGCCAAGCGACTGAAAGGCATCAGCATCCGCCAGTTTCTCCAAAGTTACCTGCAACACACCAATTTTCCATATAGAGTGAATACAAGTATAAGTTGTTTTCCGAGCGTCAATTAGAACAGCGACTTCATCCTCCCGCAAACCTTTCACCTGACGGAAACCGAGCCGCATTGCATGAAACTCGCCTATTTTTTCCTCTAAGCTATTATCCCAATAAGAATAGTTCACATCAACCGGTAATACAGTAACGCCATGCCTTTCTGCATCTATTACAATTTGAGCGGGTTGATAAAACCCCATAGGCATGCTATTAAGCAGTGCACAAGCAAAAACTTCCGGATGGTAACATTTTATCCAGGCAGAAACATAGACAAGCAGGGCAAAACTGGCGGCATGGCTCTCAGGAAAACCATAGCTTCCAAAGCCTTCCAATTGTTTAAAAATCCGCTTAGCAAAATCCAAGGTATATCCGTTTCTTACCATACCTTGGATCAGCTTTTCTTCAAAATTTGTGACAGTTCCCTTAGCCTTGAATGTAGCCATACTGCGACGTAATTCATCGGCCTCTGCCGCCGTAAAACCCGCTGCCACCATGGCTATTTTCATGGCTTGCTCCTGAAAGAGCGGGACACCTAACGTTCTTTTTAAAATTTCTTCAAGCGCCGGAGAAGGATACTCCACCGCTTCTTCTTCTCTACGGCGCCGCAAAAAGGGATGTACCATATCTCCCTGGATAGGACCCGGTCGTACAATCGCCACCTCTATTACTAAATCATAGAAATTTTCAGGTCTGAGACGTGGCAACATGGATTGTTGTGCACGGCTTTCTATCTGAAATACACCAATTGTATCCGCACGACTGATCATCGCATAGACTTTAGGATTTTTCTCGTCAATTGAAATATTCGCCAATGAAAGATCGATACCTTTGTGCTGCTTAACTAAATTAAAAGCCTTCCGGATACAGGTAAGCATTCCTAAGGCCAGAACATCGATCTTAAGAAAACCCAACGCTTCTATATCGTCCTTATTCCATTCGATGCAAGTACGATCTTCCATACGGGCATTCAAGATTGGACATAAGTGGGAAAGTTTTCCCTGGGTAATGACAAAGCCGCCCGTATGCTGCCCAAGTTGACGAGGAAAACCAACGTATTGTTGCGTAAGCTGTAAAACTTTTCGAAGATGGGGATCCCTGGCATCAAATCTGTATTCGGTTATATGTCTTTCATCAAACCATTCAGGTGTAAATTCCCAAATCGACTTCGCGAGACGGTTAATGGTATCAACTGACAGCCCCATGGCCTTACCAACGTCTCTGATTGCACCTTTTTCATGTACTTGGGTGACTGTAGCGACAATGGCCGCACGATCTCTTCCATATTTGCGATAAATATATTGTATAATTTCTTCTCTGCGTTCATGTTCAAAATCGACATCGATATCCGGAGGCTCATTTCGAGCCGAAGAAATAAAGCGTTCGAATAATAAATCGAATTTTTCGGGATTAATTGCCGTAATTCCCAAACAATAACAAATGGTAGAATTAGCAGCTGAACCACGTCCTTGACACAAAATTCCTTGCTCATTCGCATAACGGACTAAATCATATACAGTTAAAAAATAAGCAGCATAATTCATCTCTTCAATAAACCCCAATTCATGCGCTATATTTCTTTTAATCTTGTCAGGAATTGTTTCACCATAGCGCTTTTTAGCGCCTAACCATGCAAGATGGGTTAATTCTTCCAGTGGGCTACGTCCTTCCTCTGTAATTTCTTCCGGATAAACATATTTTAATGTATCCAATGAAAATTGGCAAGCCTCAACTATTTCCTGAGTCCGTAAAATAGCATCCGGGTATTGCCTAAAAATACGTTCCATTTCTTCCGAGGATTTGAGATGACGCTCCGCATTCTGGTGTAAACGAAATCCTGCGTTATAAATAGTACATTTCTCCCGTATGCAAGTCAAAATATCTTGCAGCTCACGGCGATCGGGGCTATGATAATACACGTCATTAGTTGCAATCAGGGGAATGTCATATCGGTTTGCAAGTTGAGAAAGGCGATATATTTTTTTCATATCATCACCTGTATAAGTTCTGGTTATGGCCAAATAAAGATCCTTGCCTAATTTTATACGGTACTCTTCCACGTTTTGTATAAATAGCCGTTCAAAATTCAGATCATCATTTAACGTATCAGGCGGTACAATGACGAATTTTATACCTTCTTTAAATGCATATACGTCCATTTTATACAAATGACACGCTCCCTTTTCTGCTCTTAAATTGCCTGTACTGAGCAATGTTGACAAACGGCCGTAAGCAACCATATCGGTGGGATAGGCCAATAAGCTCGGACCATCCAATAAATCCAACCGACAAGCCGGAATGATCCGTATACCTTTTGCCTTTGCTGCCACATGCCCTCGCACAATACCTGCCAAACTATTTCTGTCTGTAATTGCTAAGGTCTTATAACCATAAAGCGCTGCCTGCTCAATCAGCTCTTCCGGATGCGATGCGCCACGTAAAAAGCTGAAATTTGTAGTAACCTGTAATTCTGTATAATCAGCCATTTGCTTATGCACTTAAGCGAAGAAACCATGAAGGTACCAGATGTTCAATTTACCTTCATTATAATGTCCAACCCTAAAGAGCCAATAACGTTGCCCTTCTGCGTCTTCAACACAATAATAATCCCGATGTTCGTTGTCTTCCAGCCACCATTCATGAGCGATACGTTCAGGGCCATCAGCCTTTTTAACAGCATGTACTTTTCCTCGATAGCGAAAAAGCATAGGCGGATAATCAGGAACGGGGGCAGTCACTTCAATCTTTTCCGGTTTAGTGAGTATTCTGATGGGGCGTGGCCGTATTAGACTCCATTCCATCCCTGGCATTTCCTGTAAGGAACTTGTTGTTTTGAACGAACGCTCCGGCCAATAATGCGCTTCCGGTATATAACGCTTTACGCAATGATCACCCCACTTAGTCTTTATTTTATCAAGTAACTCTGCCACTTCTACATGCCCAACCCCGGCCCGTTCTATCCATAACACTTCTTGCTCGGCTACTAGATGTTCTACTTTTTTAGCTTCCAAAGTAAACAACTCAATGCCAAGCGCAGGCTCCATTGTAGCTATTTTAAGTTCAAACAACTTAAAAAGATGCTGACTATGACGAGAGGCTGCACTAGTTTCTATCTCAATTTCTTCGATTTTACCATCGACACGATATCCCATAAAACATGCGGTACGTAATCCTTTTTCCTCTCGCTCCAAGCGATCACATAATCCGTCCAATAGCTTTTTCAAGGCTATCTCAATCCCTCTAACGTTTATAATGGGTTCTAAGCAAGGTAAACGCTCCTGATAAGGTTGAATAGGCTGTATTGCCTGCACATTTTCTAATGCATGACCCAACGCTTGGTCAAGACGAATGCCTATTTCATTTCCAAAGCGCCTTCTTAAAGAAGCAGAGGGGAAATGGATAATATCGGCAATTTTATGTAGTCCAAGTTTTTGAAGGAGAATAAGCAAATCTGAAGATAAACGAAGGGCTGAAAGAGGTAACCTAAGCAAAGCTGTATTCTGCTCCCCCGGAGGTATAATTGCATTTTCCCAACCAAAATGAGCTATGGCCCATGCCGCACCTATTGTGTCTGCCATTGCCATCCGTGTGTGATAACCCTGTTTTTTAAAGCTCATCTTAATGGCTTTGAGATAGGTACTCTCACCTCCCCATAGATGTGCACAACCACTAATATCCAAAACTAAACCATCAGGTGAATCAATAGCAACTACAGGCGTGTAACGAAGGCACCCTTCACCCAAGCTTTTCAATAACTTTTCAGATAAATCAGGCCGGTCGTCCAACACTTGTAAAGTGGGGCAGATAGCTCTTGCGTCTGCCACTACCATCCCTACTTTGATTCCCTGTGTCATCGCCTCACGATTAACAGCTGTGATAGCCATACGTCCTCGTTGAGGCGTTGCTAGCACAAATGCTTTTCCACTCAATTCGGGTTTGTGAATGCTAAACCAATCTGTTTTTAAATACTTAAGCCATATGAAAACAAAACGTTGTTGCATATCACCCCCTTTTCAATAATCGCTCATGCACAGAATATTTCGGTTTTGTTATTAATTTAAAGGAATTAGCGCTCCATTCCATCTGCCAACTTCCCGGTCGTCCGTTCCGTATTTTAAGCAGCTCGACCTTCCAACGGGGAAATCCAATTCCCGGTATACCGTCCTCCTCCATCCCACTAGCCAGCGGAGAAATACTCCATCGGGAAATGCAACTTGTATTATTTAAATTTTTAGGCTTATGACGAAAAACAAACCCTGTGACTTGACTTTGTTCTACAGCAAGTTGCAAACGCCTGGAGGCCAGAAGATTAATCTCTTGTAGTTCTGCTACAACAGCAATTAGTCGGTTACATTTTAAAGCTTCCTCCATCGCCCATAAAATGTCACGTTCTCGCTTCAGGTGAATAAATATAAGATGATGAGGTAGGATGTCGAATAGTTTACATGCCGGAGGGAAAAGTGTTGGTGAAGAGCTAATCCAAACACAAAGGCCTCTTTGCTGCATAAGTTTTCCTAAAATCCCACATATAAATCCACTGGTTGCGGCAGCCTGCTCATCGGACATACTGATGAACTCATGTATCGCTCCCGTGGGAAAACGAGCGTTGGGAAAGGCCTCTTTTATGGGTTCAAGCCCGGCATGAAAACCTGAATCGTCTAATGCCGGCTTGAACCCTTCTAAAAGAAGGATATCCTTTTGCAATTGGGCAATAATAGCTGCTCTATTTGATAATGTACGCATCAGGATTCTAAACCATAAAACCAAAAACTTTAGCAAAGTTACTAATATTATTAGTAAAACCAAATTTGATTTTATTTGGAATCCGAGTCCATTGCAACAGCTAAAAGGCTGTTCTAAAAGTTGAAAGATTCTTAAATAGATGAACGCGTCCTATTGCTTAAATAAATTTATGGTATAATCGAGCAATTCCTGACCTCCCGATTTTCCGTGCCCCGGAATGATTAGCTCTACTTCAGGATATTTTTGTTTAATCTTCATAACCGTTTCAGACCAGCTCTCCACGTTTGAATCTCCCAGATATCCCTTTGAAGCATTCATTTCTTTAATCAAACAACCTCCAAACATAACTCTTCGACTTGGGAAATAACCTATTATATTATCCTTCGTATGTCCTTCACCATTGAATTCAGCAATAATTTTTCTTTCACCTACTTTTAGTTCGAGTTTTTTATGAAAACCATGTTGAGGCATGATCAGGTTTTTTGCTTTGGCAAAAGCTATTGTTTTATTGCTAGCATAAGAAGGAATTCGATTCTTATGAAAGGCCGCCAGACCGCCTAAGCAATCATCATGAAAATGGGTTGGAATAACTGCTACTATTGTGCAATCCAAACTATCTTTAACCCAATCAATCAAAATGTCGGCTATAGAATCATTGGTTGGTGTATCAAAAACAATGGCCTCTCCTCCATCATAAACAATCATACCATTGCAGGGCACTTTCCCAAAATCGTCTGTTAACAAATAACTGGTGTGTTCATAAACATTATCTTTTACCTTTTTAATGGTAAAGTCGTCGGAGACATAACTTTTGTCAGTTTGCGCGCTCAATTTGCAGCTAAGTAAAAGAAAGGCTAATCCGTAAAAAAAACAGTGTTTCATGCAGCTTTATATTAGTAAAATGGTTAAATATCACCTGTAATTCCCCATGTAGCGTATTGCCCAGGAGAACAAAGATAGATTATTATGCTCCAAATCTATTCGATAAGCCTTTAAAAAACACCGTAAGTGTTGATTGTAATGATTGATTCAGGGACTGCTTTTCCGCAGTTATTTCACTCATCTTCACATACATATACATTTTTACGCAAAAAAAACACAAATACAAAATGCCATTTTAGGTTTCTCATCCTAAAGCTTTACCTTTGAAACGTACCAAATAGATTTTGTTATGGTAAGTTCAACAATAGGATCTGTTATAACCAACAACAGTGTACATCCCGCTCATCCTTTCATCAAAACACTAATGGCTATTGCCAGAGGAATGAAAAAAGACGGCTTTTCCGATGCTGAAATCGCAAAGGAGACTAATTTATCCCTTACATTGATCACTAAACTTAAGCAGAAACAACCAACAACACCATAAGTTGGATCGATAAGAACGGTGTAGACATACGAATCAAATTAGCCTAAAATGTTCCTAACTGTGTGATTGCAATTGTTTGGAAGATTCTACTGAACACGCACATATCGCTCGATAATCTCACGATTAATGCCTTCGCTTTCCACCTTTTCCGTTCCTTTCTGCACGAGTGTATCATTAAGAATAGTAACTTGAAAATTAAAGGTATTCCCCTCCCAATTTCGATTAGCATAAAAGTCTAAATATTCGGTATAAGCATTTCCTTTCAGCGTATATCTACCACCGCCGGCGTCAAAATGATGGGACGAATCTTTAGGTGTATTTTCATCATGTCTTAAAAAGGCGAAGTGAGAATCGTTAATAATTTTTATCATACTTGTCCCTTTGCTATAATCGGTCGTAACGCTGTCTTTGCCTGTAACGACGGTGGCAGACAGCAATTTCCAAGTACCCTTTATAGGTACGAGCGAATGATCAGATCCTGTGCAGGAGCATATTCCTACAAAAAGCGTTATAATTGGCCAGTTTAGTTTTTCCATTTGATAAAATTATAAATAAGAACGGATGAACGCAACATAAACATTATCAGATATTAGCCGTTCCACATGTCAAATTGTCCTTCAACCTAATTGCCTTACTACCTAAAGCCGCCAAATTGACCTAAGATCGCCTATACAACGATTTGGTATATTACTTGATAGCTTTAGGTAGAAATAGTTTCATTTTCTTGGTAAATAAATAATTAAATTTAAAAAAGGAGGTTATTTATGTCACTGATTAAAAGAAACGGAAGTAATTTTCCATCATTTCCGGCATTTTTTGATGATCTTTTTGCCAGCAATCTCTTTGACTGGAACAATAGCAATTATTCATCCACGCAAACAACAATCCCATCGGTAAACATCCGGGAAACCCATGACAATTTTGAAGTTGAAATGGCAGCTCCCGGCATGAGCAAGGATGACTTTAAGGTAGAGCTTGATGGCAATACCCTGACCATTTCTTCAAGTAAAAAGCATGAGCAAGAAGATAAGCAGGACGGCTACAGCCGAAGGGAGTTCAGTTATCAGTCATTCCAACGCAGTTTTACTTTACCCAAAGACGTCGTTGATGAAGATAAAATAGGTGCTCAATACGAAAATGGTTTGTTACGTTTAACCATTCCAAAAAAAGAGGAAGCAAAGAAAAAAGCACCTCGCCTTATTGAAATTTCTTAGTAAGAAAGGCTTGTAAATACAAGCCTTTCTTATATCTGCACTTCTTACAAAGAGTAAACACACGCATTCTTGTCATTATTAATTTATTAATTTCATATGTTCTATGAAAATTGCACAAGTATCCCCATTGTTTGAGTCTGTGCCTCCTAAACTATATGGCGGTACGGAACGGGTTGTCTCCTATCTTACAGAAGCCCTAGTAGATCATGGCCATGAGGTCACTTTATTTGCATCCGGTGATTCGGTAACTCGTGCGAAACTTGTCAGTCATACGCAAGAAGCACTGCGTTTAAACCCGAAAGTAATCGATCCCTTAGCCTTTCATATCTTACAGCTACAAGAAGTGATTGAACGCGCACATGAATTTGATATTATACATTTTCACACAGATTATCTTCACTTTCCCGCTTCACAACTTTTACAAAGGCCCTGTATTACGACACTACATGGCCGCTTAGATATACCTGAGTTAAAACCACTATACGATAAATTCGACACGCAAGCTATCATCTCCATTTCAAACAGTCAGCGGAACCCTTTACCGCAGGCAGCATGGATGGATACTGTGTATCACGGTCTTCCCAAAGATTTGTATCAAGCAATTGAAACAAAAGACGACTACGTGGCATTCATTGGCAGAATATCGCCGGAGAAAAGGCCTGATAGAGCTATCGAAATTGCAGAAAAAGCGGGCTGCAAAATAAAAATAGCAGCAAAAATCGATAAAGCGGATCTATCCTATTTTCATGATCATATAAAGCGTTTGCTCCAAAAGCCTTTTGTAGAATATATCGGCGAGATCGGGGAATCTGAGAAGAATGATTTCCTTGGAAAAGCCAAAGCGTTATTATTCCCGATCGACTGGCCGGAACCTTTCGGAATGGTTATGATTGAGGCAATGGCTTGCGGCACTCCGGTCATAGCGTACGCCCATGGGTCTGTTCCTGAAATTATTGAGCATGGAAAAAATGGCTATCTTGTTTCCTCGGTCGAAGAAGCTGCATATGCCATTGAAAAAGCGTCCGCTTTAGATCCACGAATGATTAGACGTTTATTTGAAGAACGCTTTAGTTCAGATAGAATGGCCCAGGATTATGTCCGTAATTACGAACTATTATGTAATAGGCATCGTATATCTGTAAGTCATCATTCAAAAAAATTCGATTCAATAGACAGCAAATTAACAGCGTAATATTGGAACTATGGAAAGTTACGAGGAGAAGTTTAACGTTTTAAATCATTGCGATACCTTTGCTATACTTAACCGTTGGGGCAATATAGATTCCGGCGGCAACCAAATTCAAGGAATATATAATCGGGATACACGCTTCATTAACCACTTACATCTGTTACTTAACGGAATGCCCCTTGATTTACTCAGCTCAAGCATTACCGAAGAGAACGAGACACTGTCTACCGACTTGAGCAATCCCGGGTTTACATCTTTAAATGGTATCAAGGTCGCCGCTGCTTCGCTACATATTCATCGAAGCCAATTTTTAAAAGATGAGGTTTTTCATGAAAAACTGGATATTCAAAACTATCTGGATCATCCCTGTTCTGTTAAGTTGTCTTTAGTTATTAAGGGCGACTTTGCTGATATTTTTGAAGTACGGGGTGTAAAACGCAAAGCAAGAGGACGACTTATGCCCTTGACCAAAAGTGAGGATGGGCAGTTAGTGATCAGCTATGAGGGACTGGACCATATTAGGAGGAAGGCGATTATATACTTTTCGCAGCCATTTGAAGCAGATTTAGCGCATCAATTGCTTCATTTTCCACTCGACTTAGCAGCCAAAGGTTTCGGTCAACTGGAATACGCCATTCATTTTGAGCAAACCGGACGAGCATCGCAACCGAAAATCGCCTATGGAACGGCAAAAGACGAACTGATACCTAGGTTAAAGCATAAAAATGCATACTTCCCTATTATTGAAACGAGCAACGAGCAATTTACACATTGGCTGAATCGTTCACAGGCTGATTTAGTCTCCTTAATGGCAGAAACACCTTACGGTAAATATCCTTACGCCGGTGTCCCTTGGTACAATACAGCTTTCGGACGGGATGGCATCATCACCGCTTGGCAGACATTGTGGCTCGCCCCACAATTGTCTAAAGAGGTATTGCTCTTTCTTGCCGCACATCAGGCCGAACAAGAAGACAAAGCTTCAGATGCTGAACCAGGAAAAATACTGCATGAGATGAGAAATGGCGAAATGGTTGCGTTAAACGAATTACCTTTTAAAAAATATTACGGAACAATTGATGCTACCCCACTTTTCATTATGTTAGCTGGCGCTTACTATCAACGCACAGGCGATCTTTCTACAATGAAGCAATTATGGCCCCACATTGAAGCTGCTTTAAATTGGATCGACAACTATGGTGATTTTGACGGTGATGGTTTTGTAGAGTATCAACATAAAGCGGAAAAAGGATTGACTAATCAAGGATGGAAGGATAGCTTTGATGCCATATCACATGCTGATGGTACACTGGCCAAAAGCCCTATTGCCTTATGTGAAGTTCAGGGGTATGTATATGCCGCCAAGAAATCCGCATCCTATATAGCATACGCCTTAGGTAAAACAGCCGTTGCACAAAAACTGAAAAAGAGTGCCCTTGACTTGAGAAAAAAATTCAACGAACAGTTTTGGATCGAAGAGAAGCAGTGCTTTGCTTTAGCGCTGGATGGCGACAAAAAACCATGTATGATAAACACTTCGAATGCGGGGCATGCGCTGTTTACGGGGATTGCCTATGAACATTTGGCATCAAAACTTGTAAAAACCTTACTCCATCCCGATCTATTTGCTGGTTGGGGTATCCGCACATTAGCAGCAAATGAAGCGAGATACAATCCGATGTCTTACCATAATGGCTCTATTTGGCCTCACGATGTAGCGCTGATAGCCAGTGGATTTGCAAAATATGGTTTTGTCGTTGAAGCAGCCCGATTAACGACTGCGTTGTTTGACGCTTCGCTCTTTATTCCTCTTCAACGATTACCTGAACTTTTTTGTGGTTTTGAGAGACGTCAGGGTGAAGGGCCAACGGCTTATCCGGTAGCCTGCTCCCCGCAGGCGTGGTCCGTATCTTCGGTATTCTTGTTGCTACAATCATTGCTTGGTTTAGAAATTATTCCTGACAAAAAAGTTATTCGTTTTAATAAACCTTACCTGCCAAGCTTTCTAAGCTGGATAAAACTAAGTGGTATCCAAGTAGACAGTTTACGAATCAACTTGGAGGTTCTAAGGCATAAAAGCAACGAGCACGTAAGCATATACTGGAACAACCAACCCAAAGATTGGAAAATGGAAGTAAGCATGGAATAATGATCAATATATCATTCGTAGGGTATGATCGAAAGACGTACAAAAAATTGTAAATTAGCTGAGGTAATGATTAACGATGGCTTCAAAAGACGATATAATATTTTTAAAGAAGGCAATTGATTTAGCGGTAACAGGTGTTAAACAGAACAAAGGAGGGCCTTTTGGGTGTATCATTGTAAAGGACGGCAAAATAATCGGCAAAGGATGCAATTCAGTGACATCTACTATAGATCCTACCGCACACGCGGAGATTGTAGCTATACGAGATGCCTGCAAACACCTTGGTGAATATCAATTGGATGACTGCACACTCTATGCTTCTTGTGAACCATGCCCTATGTGCCTAGGCGCGATCTATTGGGCGCGGCCATCGCGTGTAGTCTATGCGGCGACAAGATTTGTAGCAGCACAAGCTGGCTTTGATGATGCTTTTATTTATGAAGAAATAAATTTAACAGGAACAGAAAGAAGAATTCCCTTCGAATTTCGACAAATTAACGAATCACAGGCGCCTTTCTTAAGCTGGGAGCAAAAAGAAACGAAAGACCTTTATTGATCTACTCGTTAATCCTCAGCTAGTTCACTGTGTTAAAATATTAAAAGCGTTATTAATTAAGTAAGCGTTGCCAGCTCTATACAATATCGATCGATGCACTTGAGTTAAGCGTAGACATGTTGGCGATCTGTGAAATAAGTAGTTCTGCCACCTATCTTTTCCGTTCGGATCGGATTACCTTGTGGATCTTCTTTGGCCTTCACACGATGAACCTTCATAAAATCGCGAATTTCACCGCTTATGATATCGGGGTGTTCTTTTAATATCATTTTTTCCGCCTGCAATAAAACTTCTTTAATACTTTCCACTAATTCGCTTACTTTTTCTTTTGGTATTTTATTGGCGATAGATTGCGGTGCAATCTTTGCCTCCCAAAGAATTTCATCCGCATAGGCATTTCCAATACCACCGATTATATGTTGATCCATTAGAAGTGTTTTTATAGTTGCCTTGCTGTTTTGAAGGATCATATACAGTCGTTCAGCATGCAGATCATCCGACAAAGCATCTACCGACGCTGTCCGCTTCGGATTTAGCTGAATATGGGCCATCTTTTGAAAGTCTGTTATGAAGAGCGTTTGAGCCTTTTCGAATTTCAAGGATAATAGGGCATACTTAGGGTTTTCTTCGTTGGTATATACCAGTTTACCGTGAAGCATTAAATGAAGAGATAATAATGCATTTTTTCCGAAATCGAAATAAAGTTGTTTTCCTAAGCGATATACTTTCTTTAATTCACGTTTTTCCAAAGCTTCTTTGAGCTCTTTTTCCGGAACACTGACTTTTTTATGCTCATGAACATGTATCCGTTCCAGTTTTTTCCCCTTAAGGATTCTCGTAAGGTTTCTACTAAAAACCTCTAAATCGGGTAATTCCGGCATAACTCCTCCCTACTATAAATCAACAATAACTGTATATAGGAACAGTTATAAATACAAAAAGTTGTATTTTTTTACAATCTTAATCGGAAAAGCAACTTATCGAATATGATTTGGTCGTCTACGATTAGCGATAAATTTAAGCCCTCTTCTTCGGAGTGAAATGTTAATTGTCCGTCGTTCACTTTTAGCCGATATTTCCTGAAAAGAGTTAAGCAATCGATCATAGGTAATAAGCCCAGCTATTTCACGCTTTCTATCGATGACAGGAAGGCAGTGCTTATTTTCTGTTAACATAACGTTCAATGCAGCTCGTAGGCTGTTATCTGTATAAAGGGGCTTAACCGGTTTTTCAATTAGCGTACTTACTTGTGTTTTGTCATCGCCGGTAAATTTATATAGCTCTTTTGTAGCGATAAGCCCCACATATTGTTGTTCCTCATTAACAATGATCAAATAATCGGGTCTTTCCGTCGATTTATTGAACCAATCTTGTGCTTCCAGGATACTTACTGTCTCCAACACGGTCACAGCTACCTGCTCCATTATTTGGCCAACATTAACCATTTCCAATAAATTCGGTTCATATTCATCAGGGGTTAAAACACCGCGTCGACTAATTTTTTCAGTCATGATTGTATTGCGCATAAATAGATAGGATACCGTATAAGAAGCAACACAGGCAGCAAGCAAGGGAATAAGGGCGTTAAAATGACCGGTCGTTTCCAATGCAAATAAGATAGAAGTAAGCAAGGCTCTTGATGCACCTGCAAACATGGCTGACATGCCAATCAGAGCAGCCAGGGCCAGGTTAATATCCAAATCGGGCATTAAATGTTTAAAGACCATGGCAATTAGCACGCCTAAAGCAGCTCCAATCGTTAACAACGGAGCTAATGTCCCGCCTGACGTACCGCTACCTAAGGCTAAAACCCAGGAAAGATATTTAAAAACACACAACGTCAGAACAAAATACAGCGGCATCTTACCCGAAAGGAGATCCGTAATATTTTCATAACCAACGCCCAGTGTGCGAGGAAAAAAATAGCCAATCAGTCCTACAGCAATTCCACCGATTGCGGGCCACCATACCCAATGTATTGGCAATTTTTCAAACAAATCTTCAACCGCATAAACCGACTTGGTCACTAAAATTGCCAAAAAACCGATCAGCAATCCCATTAAACTATAAAAGAAAATCGATACGTTCGAAACCACATCGATGTTGGCACCGCTGAAAAACACAGGAACGGCGCTGAATAATAAGTGATGTCCTGCCGCACCCGTTATACAGGCCAGTGCTACAGGAATAATGGAACGAGGTGTAAATTCGAAAAGGAGTAACTCAATCGCTAGAAAAATGGCCGCTATCGGTGTCCCGAATATGGCTGTCATTCCTGCCACGGCTCCTGCTGAAAGCAAAATTTTCCGTTCCGTATGCGTGATGCGTAATAACTGACCTAAAGTCGAACCTAAAGCCCCACCGGTAGCAATAATCGGCCCTTCAGCACCAAAAGGCCCACCGGTTCCTATCGCTATTGCTGAGGAAATTGGCTTTAGGTAAGTGATAGTAGGACGTATCTTGCTCTCATTCGTCAGAATTTGCTCCATGGCTTCGGGAATACCATGACCTCGAATTGCCTTTGACCCATATTTAGCCATTAATCCTACAATAATACCGCCCAACGCAGGTATAGCGATGACGATCATTCCCAATTGATTATGGGCAGGAGAAACCTCATGAAATGATAAGTTTTGATAGAACGATAAGTTGGTTATTAGACTGATTAAATAGACTAAAAAACGAGCAATTAAACTGATGGCTGCTCCTACAGCTACGGCATAACAAGATATCATGATTAATCTTTTCTTGTTCCTTACTTGCTGAGGATAAATGGCCTCCGACTCCAAAGTGGATGACAAGGAAACGGAAATAGGAATTCCGGACTTCTTAGTTGACATGTTATAAATTTGATGCAAAAATATGACTTATATCATATTTTAAAAAATCTTTCCATCAATTTTTGTTACATCACAGTCCGAATCACCTTTGAATCAATCTGATAGTGTTTAATTGGCACAATAGGCTTGTAATAGCTTCTTATCTAAAATCTTAATTTTCTTTCCATTTAATTCGAGCGTATTCTCTTCCTCCAGCTGTTTGAGCATTCTGAAGAAGGTTTCATAGACCGTTCCTGCATAATAAGCCAAATCTTGCCTCTTTAGTTCAATTGCAATAAATCCAAGGTTATCGCAGCCAAATTGTGCTTCTAGGGTAATAACCGTATTCGCTACCCTTCCCTTCACTTCCATTAATGCTAAATCACGCATTCTTTTTTCGGCGTCGCGTAATTCATTAATATGAAAGTTCAAAAATTTTCTGGCGAAAGCTGAGTCGGCATCTAACAAGCGGTCAAAGGAATCGAGGCTAAGCGAACATACGTAGCTTTTTTGGAGGGCAGTTGCGGAAATTGGGTATTTCAAGTCGCCTCCCATTCCCCGATATCCCAGAACTTCGCCTGGCCGATTAAAATGGAGTATAAATTCCCGATCTTCGCTCCATTTCATATGGGTCTTGATACAACCTTCTGTAATAAAATAAATGGTATCAGCTTTATCGCCTTCTTTAAAAAGTATTTGGCCTTTAGCTATTTGACCTTGGGTGCCTTTGGCCTTAATCGCTCTAAATATTTCATCGCTAACTTGATTACAGAGAAAACAGGTTGACGCACCGCATAGTCGTTTAATTGAATCCATATCTGCAAATGTAAAGGGAATAAGCCTATAAAGAAATAGTCGACTCAACCAATAGGCAGCTATTGATGAATTTTGCTTGGCTAGCATCATTCTCACGCATGAAATTTAAGGCATTTACAACATTATCTATCGTCATTTGTTCTTTTAGGGATTAAGCGATCGGCTGACGGTAGCTGGTCATAATGCATCGAAGATAAAAGAGAAAACGATATGAAGTTCGCAATTAATATGTTAGGGGGGTTAGCAGGAGCCCTTATTTTAAATATCATTCACGAAAGTGCTAAAAAACTGTTTAAAGAAGCGCCGGAAATCGACAAGGTCGGTCAGGAAGCTATCAAGAAAACCAGTCGAACTGTTGGCATAACACCTCCAACCGGAAAAAAATTGTATACGACTACGCTTTTAAGCGATCTTGCCAGTAATACCATGTATTACAGTGCTATTGGGAAAGGCGATCCACAGGGCTTGTTCTGGAGAGGCGCAGGTTACGGATTAACCGCCGGACTTGGAGCAATCGGTCTTACAAAACCTTTGGGATTAAACGACGCACCAATCAATAAAAGTATGGTCAGTAAAATTCTCACGGTAGCTTGGTACACCCTAGGTGGAATCGTTGCAGCATCAGCTATTAAGCTGTTGGATATGAAGAACGATCATGTAGTTGGCCGGAATAATTAAAATTAACGATTTTATCACTTAGCCATCTGAGATTCAAGGTTTATAAGAAGCATTGAATATCTGTTGTGATGATGAATATTTGCAATCGCACAGAGATGAAAGGAATTCATAAAATGAAGTTAATTAGGCGTAACAACACAGCACTTTCATCGTCTATACTATAATTAACATTAATTCCGATTCCACATGCTGGCTTGTCCTCCCGTCCGATTTGAAATAGGCACTTATGTCGGTGAAAAAGTGAAACAATTGATATTTGACGGCATTATAGCAAGTGAAACAACGTTTAAGCCAGGCATGTCATCCGAATGGCATTACCATAGTAACCCGCATTTCTCACATATTTTGTCGGGAGGCAGCAGGGAATTGAGAGAAAAGGGGACACAAATACAAATGGCTGGTACTAGTCTGTACTATTATCCCGGAATACCACATCAAAACCTGAACTATGTGCAGGGAACGCGGATATTTAATATGGAATTAACCGCTGACTTTTTCAAGAATTATGATATCTCGATACCGGATGAATCATTTATGTTCGAAGCGCTGCCATCAATCAATACCGCTTGCCTCATGCAGATTATGCGTGAAATTTACTTAAATGATGCGGATACTCCCCTGTCGCTTCAACAGCTTTGTTTAACACTAAACGGTAAATCCAACAAAAGGGAACATCTTTTTCCTGAATGGACAAAAAAAATTAAATCGATCCTGTATGACGAATGGGATAAGCCATTATCCCTTCATACATTGGCTCACTATCTACAAGTACATCCAGTAACAATTTCTCGGTATTTCGCTCGTTATTTTGGCTGTACAGCCGGTGAATATCTGCGCCAGATCAAAGTCGAAAAAGCACTTATCCTACTGAAATCGCAGCACGCCACACTTACTGAAATTGCTTACCGCTGCGGCTTTTCGGATCAAGCCCATTTCACGAAAATTTTTAAAAAGCTAACAGGATTCACTCCCAATCAATACAGAAAATTATAAGCAATACGCAAGGCTAATATCATACAATTTTATATTGGAAAAGCTTTGTACCTTCGTTTACACCTTAATATCAAGCGATTTGTAATTTTTTACTTGTTGGTTTAAACAATGGAACAAAACATACAACAGCATCCTAATAGTTGGTGGAAACGAACTCGCAATTGGTTCCAAAAAGCAATTGCATTTTTCACGCCAAATAATCGAACGCTCAAAGCCAGCGGGATAGGAATTTTCCTTGTCTCATTGCTCTTTTTTGCTTTCAATACAATTGATGGTTTCCTTTCGGCTGTCGGATTCAGTTATTATCTGCTCACTCTATTCTGTTACGTTATCGCGTCTTATCTCATTGCTGTTATCATCAGTTTTGCCATAGGTCTTGCCGCAAAAACCCCACGCTATTTTCGACAATCCATCGCCTTTGTCATTTTCTTTATTTTATTTTTTGATCGACTGAGTTGGCCATACAATTGGATCGTTATCGGCTTCGTTATTATTTTCCCTGCCTTGATTTTTGGTGCCTTATCTTATTGGAGACAACATAAAGAAAGCCAACATACAAGAAAAAGGCAATTACCGGCTATTATGGTCTTTGGTCTGGGACTTGTTGGTTTGGGACTTGGTTTATTTCTTTTTCTATATCCCGGAAGAAGGGTCGAGTCCATTAAAAATTACAAGTTACTGGCAAAACTTCCCCCAACCATAAAGGCAGCCAATCCAGCGCAGAGAGGTAAATGGCAGGTTTCCTTTTTAAGCTATGGATCGGGGAACGATAAACATCGTACAATATATGGCAAAGATGCTACCATAAAATCCCCTACTGTAGACGCATCCTTTTTGTTAAAATCTTGGACCGGTATTTCAGGTAAATTGCGTACTTGGTATTTCGGTTTTAATGAAACGGCACTTCCATTAAACGCGATGGTCTGGTATCCAAACAACTTACAAGGGCCTGCTCCCCTTGTTTTGATTGTACATGGAAATCATCTGGCGCAAGACTGGTCAGAAAGTGGCTATGATTACTTAGGCGAACTACTTGCCAGCAAAGGCTATATCGTTGCATCCGTTGACGAGAATTTTTTGAATGGGAGTTTTACTGATATGCCCCGAGGTGGTTTGGAAAAAGAAAATGGCACACGCGGATGGTTAATGTTAAAACACTTGGAACTGTGGAAAAAATGGAATGAAGATCAATCAAATCCATTTTATCGGCGCGTTGATATGAATAACATCGCCTTAGTGGGCCACTCACGTGGCGGTGAAGCGATGTCTCATGCCGCCTTGTTCAATAGTCTACCCAGCTTTCCGGATAATGCAAATGAAAAGTTCGACTTTAACTTCTCCATCAAAGCTTATGTAGCGATAGCGCCCGTAGATGGTCAATACAAACCTGCATCCATCTTAGCCCCCCTTCAAGACATCAACTATCTTGTAATACAGGGAACACACGATATGGATATGCAGTCGTATGGAGGACTAAGTACATATAAGCGTATTCAATACAATCCCTCTTATCAAGGTTTTAAGGCAGGCTTGTATGTTCATCATGCCAACCATGGGCAGTTCAATACAAGCTGGGGTAAATATGACGCTAGTCGACCTTTCATCAACCAGTTTAACATGACCAACGTCATGGAGGCAAAAGATCAGGAACAAATAGCCAAGGTTTATATTAGCGCCTTCCTTGACGTACATCTAAGAGGTATGACAGCCTATACACCTTTATTTATGGACTACCGATGTGGTCGTGATTGGCTTCCCGAACAAATCTATTTTAACCAGTATGAATCAAGCAAGTCCATATTCCTGGCACGCTATGAAGAAGACTTGAATCTGACGACAGCGACCATACCTGGTGTAAATATAAATGCAACGAATTTAAGTGTGTGGAGAGAAGCACAACATAAGCTAATGTGGGGAGATCATCTCTCACGTGTAGCCTATATAGGGTGGAATTTGGAAGATGACAAGAAGCTAATTGGTAAATATACATTTAACTTTAATGACAGCATCCATTTGGCAACAGAAGATAAGGCGCTTGTCTTTAACCTTACAACAAGCGACGAAAGTTCGCTTCACCTAACAAAGGGAAAAAAGAGTAAGCGAGAGAAAAGACAAGAAAAGGATGCAAGTACGAAAGAGAAAAAACAAAAGCAAAATATCGAAGAAATGCCGCCCATTGATTTCACAATAGAATTGGTAGACCGTTCAGGAAATCGGCTTCATTTTTTGTTGAGCAACTGTTTCCCTTTACAACCGCAGATACAGAAAAAATTGACAAAATATGCTTTTCTCAATGCAAACGAAGATGCCGAAGCGATACCCGACTTCTTCTACTTTGATCTAAGCAGGTTGAAAAAAAACAGCGCTTCATTCGATTTAAATAATCTGCAAAGCATCTCCTTTATTTTTGATCAGTCGCCCTCCGGTGTGATTGCTTTGGATGATATTGGCTTTATACCCTCTTTCTAAATTTCTTTTTCTTTACAAATCGCATTACCAACAATAAGCCAAAAAGGAAACCACCAATATGGGCGGCATAGGCAACGCCGCCCGCTTGCTGCCCACCTAGCGCACCAAGACCATTTGATACTTGGAAAAGAAACCATAGTCCCACCGCCAGAAAAGCCGGTACGGAGATCACAACGAATAAAATCCATACGTAAACGCTTCTTCGCGGGAACAAAACCATATATCCTGCTAATACAGCGGAAATGGCGCCCGACGCACCTAAACTGGGAATCAGTAGATCTTGTCCAAGAATAAAAGTACTGAACACATGACTCAAACCGGCTAATGTTCCTGTTAGCAGATAAAAGAGCAAATAGTTGATATGTCCCATACGGTCTTCCAGGTTATCGCCGAAAATACCGAGATACAGCATATTCCCTCCCAAGTGGGCCCAGCCGCCATGCATAAACATGGAAGTTATCAATGTTAAAAAAACCGGTACAGGTGTTTTTTGTAATCCCGGCAGCTCGAAAACATCTCCAGTAAAGGGGTCAGCAATCAGCTGACTCTCAGTGATAATATCCCTACCTGTTAATATTTCCGCGGGGATCGTTGCATAAGCAAAAGTGAAATAAATATTATTACCGAAATGTTGCCAAAAAACGAACACGAATATATTAATAGCGATAAGTATATAATTTACAAATGGGATCGTCTTCCGATCCCGATTATCGTCTCCAATTGGAAGAAGCATTTTTTTCTTTTTTTAGCCGTCTTTAAGAGAATCTTTTTAAAGACATTGCAAATCAAAGAAAAAACCCGCTATTATTATAATTGTTTGCATCGTTCCGTGCATATCGCCTGCAGATCCGATCTTACATACAACATTAATAGCATGTAGTTATGTCCTTTATTATAAACGCGTCCATTATGTATTACCGCTATTCAAAAAGATCATCACCAAATCTTTTTGTTTGAAGCCTTTAATGCATCTACAACATAATTAGCTACTTCATCATTGTCGGAATGGTTCTTTATCCGTTCGTCTAAGTTACGTTGCCAATTCTTCAACGCCTCCTGCGGCGATAAACCACATGCAAAAATGCCTTTTTTCATATCAGGTCCCAACACACAACAAAAGTCATTTCCGTCCTGGAATATGATGGGGCGTAGTTCCCGCACCGTTTGCGGTACATCTTTCGCTTCATAATTGAAATGAACTAGCATTTCCTCAGGGATCCTCATTTGCTCCATATACAGTTTATTATCGGATGTATAAAGAAAACAGCCCGGAAATTCGTTTTGTTTACCCGCATGAAAAAAAAATCCTAAAAAGCCTCTCCATTGAAAATATAGAAACCGGCGCCTTCTTGTGTGAAACCGATGTCCAAACGGATATAAATATCCTTTTTTGGAAAGAGTAAATAACGAAGGCCAAAACCACCTGACCATTTTAGATTGGAAAAGCTAAGCGCGTCAATGCTCGGACCCACCGTTGCCATTGATCCAAATACAACCGCTCCTACCCTTTTACTGAACGCTAACGGCAACATTCTAAACTCAACCTGTGAGGCTAACATATTCTTATCTCGATACCGACCTTGGTAATAGCCACGCATCAGCATATCGCCCCCCATCAGGGCTAACAGGTTGAAGGGTACATCTCCACGGACAAAGTTGCCAAAAAGCTGCCAAGCAAGGGTATTGCGCTTGTTTAGCACATGAAAAGACCGTATATCTAAATTAACACTATTAAAGCGGTAATCACTGGCCAATGAGGGGCTGTAGTTCAAAAAAGAAAGCTCCCCAAAGAACCCTTTCCTTACATTTAACACATTGTGCCTATTGTCATAAACCAAAGCCGCACCCAGTCCGAGGTTTAACGAACCATCTGCTCCCAAAGGAAGCATTGGCGCTCCTGAAGCAGGTCGATTAAAAGACACATCGGTGAGTTGTTGAAAATCAACCTCAGGGCCAACAAAAAAATCCTTACTGATTTTCCTTAAAACACGTTGCTTAAAGGCAATGCTAAAAGCGTCCACCACCGCATGATTAGATTCTCCGGTACGAGGCCCGATACCATAATAAAACAGAGGAAAACGCTGGATACGCGTTCTTCCCAGAAAAAACCACTTGTCTTTGTCGCCGTATATCGCATTATCAAGCCATAAGCCATACTGAGCCTTAAAAGTAAAGAAAGCGAACGCCTGCAGCTCGCTCAACCTGTTCAATGAATCGTTCTTAGCACGAAATAGCTGAAGGGCCGAAGCCCCCAGCTCTATCCCCGTTTCGGGCGCATAGCCAAAAGTGGGATAAACCGTAAAGCTTTTTTCCGCGGCAGAAGCTGTGTCATTAAAAATTCGGTGGACCTGGCGTCCCACCCAGCTATCTTTTAGACCTTGTGCCCGTAGGTTAGGATTTAGCAGTAAGCATATGATTATAGGAGACCCAAAAATTTTTGCACCAGCTTTCATAGTAGATCGATCGCAGCACATGCGATTAAAAGCAAGGATACGCTACAAGTATTAGAATGCCATTATAAACTTCGGAACAAGGATAAATGGCAACAGATGCAAGTCAATAGTGAATTCGGCTTTCTTGCGAGATTTATCCAAAACAACCAATCTAATCTTAAAAAAAAGGCAAATAAGAAAAAAACATTAAAAAACAACGGACACTTCAATACAAAAGCAACAAAAATCAAAAAGAAGTAAAAAGATATTTCCATACAATTACATATAAAGAATAAAATACCTCAATAAAACCGCCATAAAACCAATAAAAACATCATTATATTATTTTTTTATCAAAAAAAGTCATTTTTTTTTGGAAATAACCAACAACAATTATAGATTTGACAAAAAATGAAAGATATATATATCAAAAAAATAACCTAAAACTAATTTCTATAAAAAAAATAGAATAAAATTCCAGTTAAACAACAATTTTAAAAACCATAACAAAACAATTGCATGAAATAAAAAAGACTAAACAGTAAAAAAACCGTTATCAAATTATCCAAACACCGTAAACCAAACGAAAAAAATGAAATCGATTACCAAAATTTCTTCAACATTTATGTTTTGCGCCCTTGCCCTAGGTGCAAATGCTCAAGAGAATGAAACAAGTCCATTAGTCATAACCGGTTCGGCTGACATGTACTATAAGTACGATTTTTCCGGGTATAGAACGGAAAATGGGTATTCCAATATCCCTACCAGCTTTGCTAATGAGCAAAATTCTATTTCACTAGGTATGTTAGACCTAGCTGTCAGCAAAAAGGTGAATAAAGCTTCTTTTGTTGGAGAAATTTCTTTTGGCCCTCGCGGACAAGGTCAATCCATTGTTCCTGGCAAAGATGGCGATTCCTTCCATTTGCAAAACCTGTATGTTAGTTATGATTTTACCGACAAGTTTTCAATGACTGCAGGTTTCATGGGAACCTTTATAGGATATGAAATTATTTCACCTACGGGTAACTTTAACTACTCTACTTCCTATCTTTTTTCGACAGGTCCTTTTCAAAATGCTGGAATAAAGGGCACGTACACCTTTTCAGAGAAGGTAAGTTTAATGGTTGGTCTTTTCAATGACTGGAATCAATACCAGGATCTCAATGGCGTATCACATGTGGGGGCCCAACTTCACGTTTCGCCTGTAGAAGGGTGGGATGCATACCTCAATTTTCTTAATGGCCATTCGGCACCTGACGTAAGTGGTACCGGCACCATCTTCGACTTAACCACTTCTTACCAAATAACCGACGCATTCAAACTCGGTCTGAACGGTGCAAATTATAAGATTTCCGATGACGAAGGTGGTTATCACGGCGGTGCCTTGTACGCCCAGTACGCCTTTTCTGATGCCTTTGCCTTAGGTGCACGGGGCGAGTATTTCAAAAACAAGGACACAACGGTAGATAATGTAAAAACGGAAGGCACTTCGATTAAGGCTATCACTCTTAGCGGGAATGTAAAAGCGGGTCCTTTAACGATCATACCCGAACTCCGGCTCGACTCCGGTTCGGAGGAAATATTCTTCAAAAAGAATTTAAATACGACAAAAACAGCGTCACAGTTTTTAATTGCAGCTGTGTACGCATTCTAAAGAAAATAGTAGAAATCAACTTTAAGTACAATTATGGAAACAAATTCAATCAAACAATCGACACCCTTTCTGGTCTTGATTGCGGTGGCTATTGCCTCAATTTTTATTCAACCCGTCACAGCATTTAATGGTGAGGGCGTTTACAGTGGAGCTGACATTGCATGGGTAATTACGGCAGCAGCCTTAGTTTTCCTGATGACTCCCGGTTTGGCTTTTTTTTATGGAGGTATGGTGCATCGAAAAAATGTAATCTCCACGATGATCAAAAGTGTAGTTGCGGCCGGAATCGTAAGTGTAATCTGGGTTATTGTTGGGTTCAGCCTCTGTTTCGGTGATTCGATAGGCGGTTTCATTGGTGATCCAAAAACATTTCTGTTCTTTAATAATGTAATTTCCGGTGAACCTTGGGGCGGTGGACCTACGATTCCACTTTCCTTATTTGCACTTTTTCAGCTAATGTTCGCCATCATTACCCCTGGATTAGTAGTCGGTGCCGTTGCCGAACGCATCCGATTTACATCCTACATCCTTTTCATCGTATTGTTCTGTCTGTTTGTCTATGCTCCCTTGGCACACTGGAGCTGGCACCCCGAAGGCTTTTTAGCTAAGATGGGCGTGCTTGATTTCGCTGGTGGAACCGTGGTACATATATCTGCAGGTTGCGCTGCCCTAGCAGGAGCATTGGTAC
Source organism: Olivibacter sp. SA151 (assembly GCF_054130995.1). Classification (NCBI taxonomy): domain Bacteria; kingdom Pseudomonadati; phylum Bacteroidota; class Sphingobacteriia; order Sphingobacteriales; family Sphingobacteriaceae; genus Olivibacter; species Olivibacter sp. SA151. The sequence goes on from NZ_CP096391.1 coordinate 3,593,308, forward strand.
TAAAACGCAGAAAATCGCACCTCGAACACCAAGAAGTACCACCGGCAAACATTCCCTATGTATTAATAGGCACCGGTTTGCTTTGGTTCGGTTGGTTTGGCTTTAACGCAGGGTCGGCTCTGGCTGCAAATGATTTAGCGGTATCAGCGTTCGGCACGACCAATACAGCCGCCGCTGCAGCAGGCCTGTCCTGGATGTTTTTTGATGTCATTAAAGGAAAAAAACCATCTGTACTAGGTTTTTGTATCGGAGCGGTTGTCGGCCTGGTAGCCATTACCCCCGCAGCGGGCTTCGTAGCAATTCCGCAAAGCATTTTCATCGGCGTGGTTGCGGCTATCATTTCTAATCTTGTCGTTCAATGGAAATCTAAGTCAGCTTTGGATGATACGTTGGATGTATTCCCTTGTCATGGCGTAGGCGGTATGGTTGGCATGTTGTTGACGGGTGTTTTTGCCAGCAAAAAGGTGAATCCAATAGGTAACGACGGCCTCTTCTATGGCAATCCAGAGTTCTTTTTCACCCAATTGAAAGCGATGCTTATCGTTGTAGCCTTCAGCTTTGCAGTATCTTTCGTCATCTTTAAGCTGGTTAATTTGATTCAGCCACTTCGTGTTACTTCCGAGGAAGAAGAGCAAGGTTTAGATTTATCGCAACACAACGAAAACTATACACAGGGCACTTTGATTTCATCGCCAAGTGCCTAAACAACGATGCCTGATGCAGCTATTTTCTTTTGAAGAGAACTGCATCAAGAAAGAATATTTACATTTTTTTATTTTTTTTCTTGTTTCATAATAATTCTTACATATATTTGCGGTATCAAAAAGAAAAAATGAAATACACAGCTGCATATTGGTTCTTTGGTTACTTTTACTTTAGCAGTAAGGGCCGGGATTAATATGCATGTATAAAGAAATAAAATGTATAAGAAAGTCCCGGTTGTTCACCGGGACTTTTTTTTTGAGATTTAAAATGAGCAAAATAAGAGTAGCTATTCAAGGAACACGTGCTTCTTTCCACGAGGAAGCAGCTTTCAAATATTTCGGTCAAGACATCCAGACGGTGGAGTGCGAAACTTTTAAACATACATGCGAGGCTTTAAAGAAGAATGAGGCAGACTATGTTGTAATGGCCATCGAAAACTCCATTGCCGGAAGTTTGCTTCCTAACTACACACTACTGCACGATTATCACTTCCCGATTGTAGGTGAGGTCTATTTAAGCATTCAGCTTAACCTGCTAGCTTTACCAGGAACTAAGCTAGAACAGATCAAAAAGGTAGAATCTCATCCTATTGCCTTACGGCAGTGTGCTGATTACTTGGAGGAACACCCTCAATTTAAAATAACGGAAGGTACCGATACGGCCTCCTGCGCAAAAAAAATCGCCGAAAATAAATTAACTGACACGGCAGCTGTAGCGAATCAGTTAGCGGCAAAATTATATGGTTTGGAAATCATTGATCGGAGGATTGAAACAAACAAAAAGAACTATACGCGCTTCCTGATTCTCTCCAAGGAAAAAACAGAAAATCCCAAAGCCAACAAAGCAACGCTGCTCTTTCAAACAGACAATAGTATCGGATCCTTAGCTCGTGTACTCACTTTTTTTCTGAAGAGCAAATAAACATGAGTAAAATCCAGTCGATGCCCGTATTGGGAAAGCGCAATGAATATGATTTTTACGTGGACATTGAGTGGAAAAAACAAAACAACTACGATGCAGCGATTCGGAAAACGCTCAAACACACCATTAATTTTAACATTTTAGGCGAGTATATAAAAAACGATAAGGTATAATAAACTAGAAATTATTAACAGCAATACAAAATATAATACAATAGAACAATGAAGCTAAATTTAGACATCTTGCCCTTAAGCTCATGGTTAGCTACCGGCAAAGAACCCTTAGTAATTGCGGGACCCTGCAGTGCCGAAACAGAAGAACAAGTAGTTGCTACGGCTCATTTGCTGGCTGCCACCGGCAAGATCTCTGTGTTACGCGCAGGCATCTGGAAACCCCGTACTCGTCCGGGCGAATTTGAAGGCATTGGAAGCATCGGCCTGGAATGGTTAAAACGAGCTAAAGAAGAGACCGGCTTATTGACCGCAACAGAAGTGGCTACCGCCAAGCATGTAGAGGAGGCGTTAGCTGCCGGTGTGGATATACTATGGGTAGGTGCCCGCTCAACTGCCAATCCTTTTACCGTTCAGGAAATTGCTGATGCCCTACAGGGCGTCGATGTTCCAGTCTTAGTAAAAAACCCGGTTAATCCCGACCTATCGTTGTGGATTGGTGCTTTAGAGCGTATCAATCGCGCAGGAATCAAGAAATTGGGCGCAATACATCGTGGTTTTTCTTCCTATGAAAAAACAGCTTTCCGTAACGAGCCTATGTGGGATCTAGCTATTCAGTTAAAAACGGTGGCCCCCGAACTTCCTATCATCAATGATCCTAGCCATATTTGCGGCACAAGAGAATTAATACCTTACGTAGCGCAAAAAGCAGTGGATTTGGACATGCAAGGCTTTATCATTGAGTCGCACATCGACCCATCGGTAGCTTGGACAGACGCAAAGCAACAAGTAACTCCGGCAGCATTAGCAGATCTCATTAACAACCTTTCCCTTCGAAAAGCAGAATCAAATGACCCCGTATTCGAAGATAAACTTGCTGCCCTGCGGAAAGAGATTGATGCTATTGATGATCAGATCATCAAAAAAGTTGCAGATAGAATGAAAATCGTTGAAAAAATCGGTGAATACAAAAGAGACAATAAAGTAACGATTTTACAGGTAAATCGCTGGGAGGAAATCATCGAGAAACGCAGCAAATTTGCAAAGGCCTTAAACCTGGAGGAAGACTTTACTGTTAAATTATTAGAATTGATTCACGGTGAATCTATTCGCAAACAGAATCAAATCATGAACGCCAAACCAGCAGTGGAGGCCTAATGAACACGAAAACACTCAGCGTATCGTATCCGAACGGGGCCATACAAGGCACCGTTCAATTAACCGGATCTAAAAGTGAAAGTAATCGCGCGCTTATTTTAAGCGCGCTCAGCAAAGGAAAAGTTCGCATCGAGAATCTATCCAATGCAGATGATACTGTAACCCTGAAAGCTGTTTTGGACTCGCTGCATACACCGCAGGAAAACCGAACAATTGATGTCGGACCTGCGGGAACGGCTATGCGTTTCCTTACCGCCTACCTTTCAACCATTCCGGGCTCCTTCGTATTAACGGGGTCTGAACGGATGAAACAACGTCCCATAGGTATCTTAGTTGATGCGCTTCAAACCATTGGCGCGCATATAAATTACATTGAACAACCAGGCTTCCCTCCTTTGCAAATACATGGTAATTTCACGCAACAGCAGGAAGAAGTCTTTATAAAAGGTGATGTCAGCAGTCAATACCTATCCGCTTTATTACTTGTTGCTTCGTTTCTTCCTAAGGGTCTTCGCCTAAATATCCTAGGCACCTTAACATCCAAACCCTACGTCGATATGACCTTGGATATGTTAAGAGAAACAGGAATTACTCATGAGTGGAATGAAAATAGCATTACAATCCGCAAGCAACCCGTACAAGATTCGATCCTACACGTAGAGCCTGATTGGAGTGCCGCATCTTACTGGTATGCCGTAGTAGCACTTGCGCCGCTGGGTAGTTGCTTATTTTTACCCGGACTTAAAGATCGCAGTCTACAAGGCGATCGTGCAATTGCTGGAATCATGGCAAACTTTGGTGTTCGTTCCACCTTTGAAAATAAAGGTGTTAAAATTGAGAAAACGACTACATCGGACAGCAAACGGTTTTTTGATTTAAAAGAATGCCCTGATTTAGCACAAACCATTATTGCTTGTTGTGCAGCCCTGGGATACGATGCAAGCTTTACCGGTTTAGAAACCCTTAAGATCAAAGAGACAGACCGTATTTTAGCGCTTCAAAATGAATTAGCTAAATTTGGAGTGCAATTGCTTGAAGACAATCAAATTTATCACTTGAGGACATCAAACAAAGCGATGCCAAAAAGCACCGTAATAAAAACCTACGAAGACCATCGTATGGCAATGGCCTTTGCTCCGTTGGCTCTTGCTTTTGACGAGATTGTAATCGAAGATCCTGCGGTAGTGGGGAAATCATACCCCGCTTTCTGGGAGCATTTGGCAAGCGTAGGTTTTATATTAGATTAAGCAAGCGTCCTTCGAGAACATACAATTACTTTAACAAAAATTATTACCTATGGCAGGAAATTCATTCGGACAGAGCTTTCGTATTACTACTTTTGGAGAATCTCATGGAGATGCTATTGGTGTAATCATTGATGGCTGTCCTCCAAATATAAGTGTCGACCTTGATTTTATACAGGCTGAGCTCGATAAACGCAAACCTGGTCAGTCAAAAATCACCACCCAACGAAAGGAAAGCGACACCGTTAAAATTCTTTCCGGCATTTTCGAAGGAAAAACTACCGGCACTCCGTTGGCAATGCTCATTCCAAACGAAGACCAACGCTCGAAGGATTATTCTCATATTCAGGATAAGTATCGTCCTTCTCATGCCGATTATACTTATCAAACGAAGTACGGCATACGTGATTATCGAGGAGGTGGACGTTCTTCGGCTAGAGAAACTGCGGCAAGAGTAGCAGCAGGGGCTGTGGCCAAACTTTTTCTTAAAGAACTTGGTATAAGCATTTTTGCCCACGTGTCAGCCGTTGGAAATATAGAAGCCCCTAATTTGGGAGATCTGGATGTAAATCAATTAGTGGCTATTCGGGAAGCAAACATTGTTCGATGTGCCGATCCTGCTACGGCCAACCAAATGATTACTTTTATTGATTCCGTCAGAAAAGAGGGAGATACCGTTGGTGGCGTGGTGAGTGCGGTTATAAAGGGAGTTCCGGTCGGTTTAGGTGAGCCGGTATTTGACAAATTGCATGCCGATTTAGGCAAAGCTATGTTAAGTATCAATGCGGTTCATGGTTTCGAATACGGATCAGGCTTTAGCGGTGCAAGCATGCGCGGTTCAGAACATAACGATATTTTCGTTAATCCTATTAAGCAGGCGACTTCGCTTAAAACCTTAACGAACTTTTCAGGTGGTATTCAAGGCGGTATCTCAAATGGTATGGACATCAATTTCAGGGTCGCGTTTAAACCTGTCGCAACGATTATGCGTTCACAATCTACGATTAACCAGCAAGGAGAAGAAACAGAGATTTCAGGAAAAGGTCGGCACGACCCCTGTGTTGTTCCCAGGGCGGTAGCGATTGTAGAAGCGATGGCTGCCTTAGTAATTGTTGATCACTATTTACGCAATTTGAATTTAGGTCGTGCGTAACGATCTCTATCTATCGTCGTCATTTCAGTTGAGACCAGTGCGATGAATATAAACTAGAAAATTTCCAGCTTCGCACTGCCTAATCGAAATGACGACTTTTAACTTCTTTTTTAGATAATTTCCGGAAATTTATCAGGATTGGATTCATGCATCATCGAGTAAATCATCTCGATGATATCATCTACAGATGGTTTCGTAAAGTAATCCCCATCCGAACCATAAGGTGGCCGATGTGCTTTAGCGGATAGAGTACGAGGTTTACAATCGAGATGGAAATATCCGTTTTGCTCTTCCAACACTTGTTGCAATATAAAGGCAGAAGCTCCGCCAGGAACGTCTTCATCTACTACCAACAGTTTGCTGGTTTTTGAGAGCGATTGCCCACAAGTATGTAGTTTATCAAAAGGCTGTAAGGTTTGTGCATCTACAATTTCAACCGAAATTCCCATTTCACTTAGTTCACCCGCAGCCTCCTGTACCAAGCGAAGTGTAGATCCATAAGAAACAACCGTAATATCGCTACCCACTCTCACCACCTCAGCGATTCCTAAAGGAACCGTGAAATCGCCCACATTGGCAGGCATTCGTTCTTTCAAGCGATAACCATTCAGACTCTCAATCATCAGCGCCGGTTCGTCCGACCGCAACAAGGTATTGTACATACCGGCAGCTTGCGTCATATTACGTGGTACACATACATGAAGTCCTCTCAAGCAGCCTAAGATCATCGACATAGGCGAACCTGAATGCCATATTCCTTCCAAGCGATGTCCCCTGGTACGAATAATTAAAGGTGCCTTTTGCCCACCCTTGGTACGATAACTTAAAGACGCCAAATCGTCACTCATTACCGTGAGTCCATATAGTAGATAATCTACATACTGAATTTCAGCAATTGGCTTCAGTCCTCTTAGTGCCATACCCAAGCCTTGTCCGATGATAGCCGTTTCCCGAATACCGGTATCAAAAATACGATGTTCGCCAAATTTAGCTTGCAAGCCTGCGAAACCCTGATTTACATCGCCGATAGCTCCTACATCTTCACCGAAAGCCAATAAACGCGGTTCACGACTAAAATTGGCAGCGAAGCAAGCGTTAAGCACCTCGCGCCCGTCTACCATTCTTGCATCTTCATCGTAAGCCACCGGTACCATCTCTACCTTATCCGGCGCCTCCGGCGTATCAGTAAATAGCTTTGAATTATAACGTTCGTAATTGACATTTTGTTGCTTTCTATACCATCGGATTAAAGCATCCTTTCCTTGGCTTTCTTGCCCCCTCAATTCTCTTAAAGCCTTTCTAATGGTACCGTAAATTTGCTTTAAATTCGGTTCTTTGATTGCATTTAGTCGATTAGCTAAAATTTTTGCCGACTTATGCTCAATCGCATTCAGCAATTCAATAGCCTTTGCTTTTTCTTCGGCAAAAGCGCCTATATAATCTTTCCAAGCTCTCACTTGCTCTTCCTTCACAAATTCTTTCGCCTGCTGCTCAATTATGACCAGTTCGTCTTCCGTTGCGATGGCCGATTCGAGCATCCATTTTCTCATCTGCACCAGGCAGTCATATTCAGCTTCCCAGTCGAGCCGGTCTTTTGATTTATATCGCTCGTGAGATCCGGAAGTGGAATGCCCTTGTGGTTGCGTCATCTCTATCACATGGATAAATACCGGAACATGTTCCTCCCTACACATACGAATAGCACGTTCGTAAGTTTCACAAAGGCCTGGATAATCCCACCCGCGCACTTTGAATATCTCATACCCTTCCCCCTTTTCATCTCGTTGAAAACCTCGCAATACTTCCGAAATGTCTTCTTTCGTCGTTTGGTACTTATTGGGGACCGAAATGCCGTAACCATCATCCCAAACAGAAATAGCTAAGGGAATCTGTAACACGCCGGCAGCGTTGAATGCTTCGAAGAAAACCCCCTCCGAAGTGGAAGCATTACCGATCGTGCCAAAAGCCACCTCGTTCCCATTGTTTGAAAAATGCGTTAAATAAGCAAGCTCCTTGTTTTCTCGATATACTTTCGACGCCTGCGCTAAGCCAAGCAATCGCGGGATTTGTCCGCCGGTGGTAGAAACATCTGCCGAAGAGTTTTTAAGCTGCGTTTGATTGACCCAACTTCCATCGGCATTTAGCTCGCGTGTAGCAAAATGGCCATTCATCATGCGACCTCCTGATGCAGGCTCCGCCTCAATATCCGGATGTGCATACATCTGAGAAAAAAATTCATACACATTTGATATACCGGTAGCAAAAGCAAAAGTCTGATCTCGATAATAACCCGAACGCCAATCTCCCTCTTTAAAGACCTTTGCCATTGCAATCTGTGCCACCTCCTTGCCATCACCGAAAATGCCGAACTTGGCTTTTCCCGTTAACACCTCTTTCCGTCCTAACAAGCTAGCTTCCCTACTCTCGCATATAATGCGATAATCGTTCAATACTGTAGCTTTAAAATCTTCAAAGCTAAGTTTCGAGGTATCAATCGGATCCGTATATTTCAAGTGAGTATCTGACATATCAAGAAATCATGCTTAAAATTCAAAAGTAATAAAAATTATATAAAATTCTGCGTTATGCCGACAAACCCCAAAGCTATTTTAAAATTTCACATAAAGAACAAACAAAATTTCAGTTGTGCACATAAAGCATTATATCATAAATTAAATTGGTTCATTCTTCTGTAAAAGTAACATTATTAGTCGACTATAAAAAAACGGAATTGTTTCGCACTAGTTGGCACCATAAAATGAAGCGCTTCACTATCAAATAGAAACAAATATATTACTTACTTTATTGGCATTATAATTGCCTTTTATCATATTTTTGTTATAAATTTATGCGAAGAATTGAAATTTGCTTGCTTTTGGACAGCACCGGCAAAGGTGCTGTAAAGCATAGGAAATAGATTCTTATACAAAAACAAAAAGATGAGACTGTCTCAGATAACGGCAGATTACTTCATCGCTAAAAAATGTATGCAAATGAAAAAACTATTAACCATTTTTACGCTTTTAGTGGCTTTCACAGCCTTCACGGCTTGGAAAGTAGATGGCAATGCAGAGTTTAAGTTCGAAAAAGAGACTTATGATTTTGGCAAGATTCCCCAAGGTAAACCCGTTTCGTATGAATTTAAGTTTACGAACGTAGGAACTGAACCTTTGATTATTACCAAAGTCGAGTCTTCTTGTGGTTGTACCGTTCCCAAGTACACAAATGCGCCGATAAAGCCGGGTGAAGCGGGATCCATCAGTGTAACCTTCAACGCAGCCCAGGCGGCACCTTTCAGCAAGTCGGTAACCATCCGTTCAAATGCAAAGACGCCGCTAAAGTCCCTTTATATAAAAGGAGAAGTAGTAAAATAAAGCATTTAATAAGAACAACAGGAAGCCGCTTCATAAACTAAGCGGCTTTTTTTGTTGATTTACTTTAGTAAGTTTGTATCAAAATTGCCAACAATATATTATGCCAACAATATCCAACAAGGGTAAGCGCATGCCCGCTTCCCCTATTAGAAAATTGACACCCTATGCCGACGAAGCAAAAAAAATGGGCAAAAAAGTTTTCCATCTCAATATCGGACAACCTGACATTGAAACGCCGGAAACCATGCTCAATGCCGTTAAAAACATTAACTTCAAGGTGTGGGCCTATACTCCCTCACAAGGAAATGCCAGCTATCGCGAAAAGTTAAGCACTTATTATAATAACATTGGTTATAATATCTCAGCAGATAACATTCTCGTAACCACCGGCGGATCGGAGGCAATTACAATTGCCATGGAATCTTGTTTCGATCCCGGAGATGAAGTGATTATACCGGAGCCTTTTTACGCCAATTATAACGGCTTCGCATGCATGGCCGGTGTGGAAGTAAAGCCAATTCCTTCCAGTATAGATAATGGCTTTGCTTTACCCAATATTGCCGAATTTGAAAAGTTGATTGGTCCGAAGACGAAAGGCGTTATCATTTGCAACCCCAACAATCCTACGGGATACCTCTATTCGCAGGAAGAGATGGAGGCACTGAAAGGACTCTGCCTTAAACACGATCTTTACCTTTTTTCTGATGAGGCTTACCGAGAATTCTGTTACGATGGTAATACCTTCATTTCTCCGATGCATATGGAAGGATTGGAAAATCATGTCGTCGTTTTCGATACCGTATCCAAGAGGTATAGTGCATGTGGCGCTCGACTAGGCTGTTTAATCACCAAAAACCGAGAGATACTGGAAGCCGGTTTAAAATTTGCACAGGCAAGATTAAGCCCTCCAGCAGTTGCCCAGATAGCAGGCGAAGCTGCTATTGACACGCCACAAAGTTACTTTGATAATGTAATCAGTGAATATACAAAAAGACGAGATTTACTGGTAGAAGGACTGAATAAAATCCCAGGTGTCTACTGCCCTACTCCGGGTGGTGCATTTTATGTAGTTGCGAAACTACCAATTGATAATGCGGATAAGTTCTGCCAATGGATGCTGGAAGAATTTGACTATAATAACCAGACGGTTATGATGGCACCGGCAACCGGATTCTATTCAGATACCCGTTTAGGTGAACAGCAAGTTAGGCTTGCTTATGTTTTATGCCTGGAAGACTTGGCCAGCGCCATAAGTTGCATTGAAAAAGGACTGGAAAACTATCCGGGTCGTACACAGTAAGCTTAATAAGTAAGTGTATTGGTTTGAAAAGCGAAAATCTTGGATTAAGAACACTTTTTCATAAGTGTTAATGTATTACCCTTAAAGCCGTGTTGATTTAATGACTTATTATACGTTCGTTTTTTGTCGATCTCTTTTTGCCAGACATAGAATAGATAATTTAGCCATAATATCGGCTTAACATACTACTTCTATATTTGGAATGATTTGACAACATAATAATAGAGTTCCAAGAAAAGGCTGGTTTGCATTGCAAAATCAGCCTTTTATTATTTGGCTTTTTCCGTGTACCACAATTTAGGAGAAGGGTAACAAGCATTAGGATAGATCACTTTTTCTCATCCATTGGGAAATCGGGTAACAATTAGCGGAATGCCTAGAACGTTTCTTGCAATCATCTGATTCATCTAGTACTTTTATGATAAATAGGTTTAGGTTGAGCCCCTCCGCGCTTCCCATAAGTGTTTTGGAGGGGCTATCTTTTTCTATTATTTGCGGTGCTGTCAAAAAAGCGTCTCACAAAAGTTGATTGCCAATGCCGGCATTTCTTTTAATATTCGTCCTAATCATAGTGGACATTGAATTAATCTTTTGTATCTTTGTATCTTATGCAAAAACAGCTATTCACATATTATAATTTGGTGGTTGGAATGATTGCCTAATTCCGAGGGCTTGTTTCTAAAATCGCTGACTTGGTAATTCCTATATTACCAAGGGTGATTTATATGTTGCAAACCGTTCGGATGATAGAGAATTAAGCAATTTTATTTCATCATTTTAAATTATTAAGGTAGTGAATAACTTATCATTATATGGTTGGAACGACAGTTTATTCCAACTAAAACAAAATTCAGCATATAAACATCTTTTTCATGGCCGCGTTTCGGCAGTAAACAAGACCAATTACGAAGTTATCGCCGAGCATGGTGTGCTACTATGCGAACTAAGCGGTAATGTGCTTTATGGAAGGTCATCATTTGAACTTCCCTGTACGGGCGATTGGATTATTTTTCAACCCTTTGACGATAACAAAGGAATAATCGTTGATATTTTACCACGTAAACATACCCTGTACCGAAGAAAGAACGGAACCGTATCCAAAAGACAGGCCATTGCATCCCATATCGATAAGGCGTTTATTGTACAAAGCCTTGATACCAATTTCAGCGTTCGCCGAATGGAGCGCTTTATGTTTCAGGTATTAGAAGAAAACATACAGCCGATATTAATACTCACTAAATCTGATTTGGAATTCAATCGTCACCAAGTCAATGAGTCGCTGAAACATATTGATCGCCAGATACCGGTATTTTTCACGAGTATTCTTTCTCCCGAAACAATCCTTCCTATACGAAAATTTGTCAGCCGGGGAGAGTCGATTGTATTGGTAGGATCGTCGGGCGTTGGAAAAAGTTCATTAATTAATGCACTGTGTGAACGGACGGTATTTTTAACATCTGAAATAAGTAAGTCCTCAGGTAAAGGGAGACATACCTCAACACGAAGAGAGATGGTCTTGATGGATGATAGTGGCATTCTAATAGACACACCCGGTATAAGAGAATTCGGCTTAGCCTCAGACAATGCTGAGGCATTAGCAGATATGCTCGATGTTTCTGCTTTTGCAGAATCCTGCCGTTTTAAGAATTGTATGCATATCAATGAACCCGGGTGCGCCGTTGTTGAAGCTGTAAACAGTGGCATTTTAGAACCGGAAGTATACAATAGTTATCTCAAATTGCGAAAAGAATCTTGGCATTTTTCGACTTCTGAATATGAAAAGCGTAAAAGAGCCAAATCTTTTGCTAGAATTTCAGATGAGGCTAAGAGGATAAAAAAACGTTGATTTTCTGATGATTAAATCCAGGTGTTTCACTGTAAATACAACACCTGGATTAGCCAAGCTTCCTTATGTGTAAAACCATGAACATCAAAGCGAATATTGATATATTCAATTGGTAATGACGGAAATCCGTGTCCTGCGTTCCGCACACTCAAGGCACAGCCATCTCATTAAAGTGGAGTAAAATGTAAAAGACCCGGCAAAAGCCGGGCCTTTTAGGGTTTGGTGGAGCCGGAGGGATTCGAACCCTCGTCCAAACATGGTACTGTATATGCTTTCTACATGCTTAGCTTCCGTTTAATTGTCGGGAAGTGGAAGGCCGGTCGCTTACCTATACCAGTTTCCGTAGGCACTTAATTTCGCCAACTCATCGTGCCGCTAAGTCAGCTAGCTTCGTTGATCGATGCTCCCGATGTTACAGCACGAAGCAGACTGCAACGGAACAAAAGCTATGCTAATTCTAAATTAGGCAGCTAAGGCGTAGTTATTTTCGCCATTTATAAGGTTGAAAGTTCAGATTATAGTGCTAGACTAACAACGCACTGCATGCTTACATAACCGTCTCCATCCTGTCAATTCCGGTCGACCCCATGTAATATATAGCCTACAAAGATATAAAAAATTTTGCTTTCTATCAAGCCTTCGTGCGTCCCCCCTCCCCGTCTATTTACATTAAATCAACCATAAAGACCCAAGCTATATTTTAACTGAACGATTCTATATTTCACAAGTTTATTTTGCAATTTTTCTTAGATTTATCCATTTTTTTATTAGATTAGTAGTTATATTAACTAATATACAATGGCAACATTCTCCGAAATCATCAAAGGAAAAACCCCCGTACTGGTTGACTTTTTTGCAGAATGGTGTGGTCCCTGCAAGATAATGGCCCCGATATTAGATGAAGTCAAATCGCAATTTGGTGATAAAGTCACCATACTAAAAGTTGATGTAGATAAAAATCCGAAAGCCGCGTCTAATTATCAAGTTCGAGGCGTTCCCACACTGATTCTTTTTAAAGAAGGGGAGATTAAATGGCGACAAAGCGGCGTAGTGCCACAAAATCAACTAGCACAAATCATCGACAGCTACGCGTCATAAGCACATAAAATAATGAGGAACAGGATATTAATTCTCGACGACGATGAGGATATATTATATTTTTGCTCTGTCGTATTTGAGGGCCTGAACTTTGAGGTAATATCGTCTCCTCACAGTAAGGATATTATCACACAAGTAGAACAGGCAGCTCCGGATATAGTCTTAATTGATAATTGGATACCGGGTATGGGGGGCGTAAAAGCGACACAAATACTAAAAAATACACCCCATTTAAAGAATATACCGGTTATTTTATTCTCTGCTAGCAGTAACCTACCTAGTTTGGCGGAAGAGGCGGGAGCAAACAACTACTTGAAAAAGCCATTTGACTTAAGCGAACTGGAAGACTTAGCTTTATCGCTCTTGCAAAAAAAAGCATAAAACCTTTAAGTCTTACGGAAACAAAGCCTATAATGCTTTATAAGCATTTCATGAAATCAATCTTGCAAAGTAATAAAGAATGTTCTATATGACGACAAACAAACCTGTAATTAGCAGAAGCGAAAGTGAAATGATGGAATTAATTTTGCGCGTTGCGGCAAAAGACACAAAGATCCTCGGCGTTTTACAAGATGGTTCTCGATCAAATCCCAATGTAAGCAAGGATATATTTCAGGATTACGACATTATTTACGTAGTTGAAAGTCTTGAACCACGTTACCTAAATGCAGATTGGTTGGAGGTATTTGGCGAGCTTATGATTATGCAAATACCGGAAGACATGGAATTATACCCACCAACGCCTGAGATGGCTGGCGCATTTTCTTATTTATTGCAATTTAAAGATGGTAATCGCATTGATTTAACCATCGTGCCGCTCGAACGTTTGCACCATTTTACGAACGATAGTCTTTGTAAGGTAATTTGGGACAAAAACGGCCTTTTCAAAGAAAGGCCACTCCCTCCTGCTAGTGATGCTAGCTATATAGTAAAAAAGCCTTCGGCACGTTCGTTTGAAGATTGCTGCAATGAATTTTGGTACACCACTGCCGGCTTAGCTAAAGGCTTATGGCGTGGTGAATTGGTACTGGTTAAAGAATTATTCAGCCAAGTGATCCATGCTGCTTTGATGCAGATGATGGACTGGTATATTGGATGTCGTCACGATTTCACGGTTAATCCGGGTAAATTTGGCAAATTCTATGAGCGATACCTAGAAAGGGAAGTATATAAAAAGTTCTTAGCCACTTACTCAGATGCACATTTAGATAATACTTGGATTGCCCTCTATAAGACAATCGAGCTATTTAGGGAAGTTGCAACGTATGTAGCTCAACAATTAGGATATAACTACCGTAGGGATTGGGATCAAAATGTAACCAAATATTTACTGCATGTGCAACAGTTGCCAAAAAATGCCATGCGTATTTACAGTGAGCATCAAGACTAGAGAAATATAAATTCAACTCAAAGAAAGGCGCCTTGTCTAGGTTGCAGCATTGTAAGCCAGACAGATGTTTCTGTCATAAAAATAGGTATTTACTTCTGATTTGGATGCACACCCATTCAAACCCTATGGGATGTTGCGTAAAATATTAGTAGAAAATTTAGGTGCTTAACATGAAAAAAGTATTTTTGTAAAAAGCAATAAGAAAAGAGAATGCGGAACAAGATACTGATTCTTGATGATGACGAGGATATCCTTTACTTCTGCTCTGTGGTATTCGAGAACTTAGATTTTGAGGTTATATCATCTCCTCACAGCAAGGATATTATCGAACAGGTAGAAAAGGCTAATCCGGACATCATCTTAATAGACAACTGGATACCTGGACTGGGCGGTGTAAAAGGAACGCAAACTTTAAAAGCCACCTCCCATTTAAAAGATATTCCGGTTATTATATTTTCGGCTAATAGCAATTTACCTACTTTGGCGGAAGAAGCAGGTGCCGACAGTTATCTTAGAAAACCGTTTGATCTGGACGAATTAGAAAACTTAGCCCTTTCATTGTTGCAGAAAAAGGCATAACACTTCACTTGTATTTATGTCGTTCCGTAAGATTATTCATGTAGATATGGATGCATTTTATGCATCGGTAGAACAACGGGATAATCCAACATATAGAGGCATTCCCATTGTTGTTGGCGGACAACCGGATCAGCGCGGTGTGGTAGCTACCGCCAGCTACGAAGCGAGGGCCTATGGTATACACTCGGCTATGTCTTCCCGAAAGGCGCAACAACTCTGTCCACAGGTCTTGTTTGTACGCCCGAGATTCGAAGTCTATAAATCTGTTTCCAATCAAATACGATCAATATTTCATCGCTATACCGATATTATTGAACCTTTATCCCTTGACGAGGCTTATTTAGATGTCAGCGAAGATAAACTGGGAATTGGCTCTGCAATAGAAATTGCGAAGGAGATAAAGAATGTTATTCGAACCGAACTTCATCTTACAGCTTCGGCAGGTGTATCCACGAATAAATTTGTTGCTAAAATAGCGTCGGATATGAATAAACCCGACGGGCTTACTTTTATCGGTCCGTCAAGAATCGAAGCGTTTATAGAAGCCTTGCCAATTCAAAAATTTTACGGAATCGGTAAAGTGACGGCAAAAAAGATGAATAGTTTGCAAATCTATAAAGGAGCCGATTTAAAAAAGTTATCAAAGGACCATCTACTGAATCTCTTTGGTAAAGTAGGAAATTTCTACTACAATATTGTCCGCGGAATAGATGAACGTCCCGTTCAAACTTTTCGGGAGCTTAAATCAATTGGTGCCGAGGATACCTTTACAAGCGACTTAATGGAAGAACAGGAACTCATAACGGAACTAAAACTGATCGCGCAACGGGTGGTTAAGAGATTGGAGGCAAAACAAGTACTGGGCAGCACCTTGACACTTAAAATTAAATTTGCTGATTTCAAACAAATTACCCGCAATTACACCCATTCCAATCTCATCCATCTGGACCAAGTGGAAGCCTTTGGAATTGACCTTTTAAAAGCAGCACCCATAGACGGCAAACCTATAAGGCTGCTGGGGCTAACTGTATCCAATTTTAACATTGCTAAATCGGAAGACAATCAGCTCTCATTGTTCTAAAAGCTCGTCAGATTTTTCTAACATTAAGATCACTGTCTAAAAATAAGTACAGCTGTCCAAAAAATTAAATAAAATTTAAAAAGCTTATTTACAGATAGTTGCATTTTTTGGCTTAGCTATTGTAATTTGACTAACAACAATAAAAAGTTAAAAAATAAGAAAATCATGAAAAAGTTATTATTATCGATTACAGCTTTACTTTTTGCAACAGGAGCATTTGCTCAACAGGAAATGGGCTTTGGTTTAAAAGCAGGTGTTAACTTTCCTAAGTACAATTTCTCCAACAATGGAGAAAGCGTATCATCTACCGGTTCAACGACCAATTTCCATATAACTGCTTTTTTGGATGCGCCTATTGCGACTGATTGGTTTTATGTACAGCCTGGTATCTCTTTACAAGGAAAAGGTGGAAAACTTGAAGAAAATCAATTTGGCTCTTACAAACAGAATACTATGTGGATAGAAGTGCCAGTAAACTTTGTGGCTAAATTTCCAACTGCTGATGCAGGTAGCTTCTTCCTTGGGGCTGGTCCTTACATCGCTTTTGGTATTTCAGGTAAGAACAAATGGGAATCTAACAATGGCGGCTCTTCGGAAACAGACATTCCTGATTTTGAATTCGGAGGCGACGGTGCATTGAAATCAACTGATTTTGGTTTGAACTTCATCGGCGGGTTTGAGTTTACCAACGGCTTAATGATCCATGGTGGTTATGGCTTAGGATTGACTAACTTAAACGCACGATTCGAAGGAACAGATATGAAGCAAACCAATCGTGTTTGGACTGTTGGTTTAGGATTTAGAATCTAAACCGAACATTCTCTTCTAAAGAAAACGCTATCGAAGTTCGATAGCGTTTTCTTTTTATATTAAATAAACATAAGGTTGTTTAATAGTCAAGCGCCACGCGGAACATAAGCGCTCCGACCGTCAAGTTGGTTCGACTATCAATCAATATGGCTGCTCCATTTGCTTTGTTGTCATCATATAAATCAAATGGAAGTACATCAGCGGTTTTCAACCGTACCCGACCAATATCGTTCAACTTAAATTCGTCAGCACTATGTTTTTCCAGTGTGTTGATATCTACATTGTAGACGATTTCTTGAACTTTACAACGAGATAATTTACTATTGTGTTGTATAAGATAGGTTAACGACAGGTCTAAAGGTCTTGTATCCATCCAACATAAATCGGCTTCTACGGTCTGTGATTGATAAGGTAAACTGTCGCTGTTTACAATGACATCCCCTCTGCTGATATCAATATCATCTTTTAAATGAATGGTTACCGATTGACCGGCAAAGGCCTCGTTTAGGTTTTTATCAAGCTGTTCGATTTTAGTGATTGTCGACTTCGATCCCGAGGGCAACACTGTTACTTCATCATGCACTTTAAAGGTCCCGCTGGCAACTTTACCGGCATAGCCACGGTAATCATGAAGCTCTTCTGTTTGTGGCCTAATAACCCATTGTACGGGCAGACGCGCGTATTCTACATCTAAATCATGGCTGACATCTACGTTTTCCAAATAATTTAACAAACTTTCTCCTTGATACCAAGGCATGTGTTCAGACTTTTGCACGATATTATCTCCTTTAAGCGCGCTCACGGGAATATAATTGACCTGTTGCAAATTTAATTGATGAGCCAGTGCCTTGTATTTTGAAATAATGGCATCGAAAACCGTTTCACTATAGTCAACCATATCCATCTTATTGATACAAACAATTAAATGTTTGATACCCAATAAAGACGCAAGGTAAGAGTGGCGAATGGTCTGCTCCACAACGCCATTACGTGCATCAATTAGAATAATTGCTAAGTCGGCGGTAGATGCCCCCGTCACCATATTACGAGTATACTGTATATGGCCCGGCGTATCGGCTATAATAAATTTACGTTTTTCTGTCTGAAAGTATTTATAGGCAACATCAATCGTAATACCCTGCTCCCGCTCTGCCCGTAAGCCATCGGTCAATATGGCTAGATCGATACTTCCATCGTCATTTTTACGTTTGGAATTCTGCAATGCTTCCAGTTGGTCAGCCAAAATGGAGCCTGTATCATAAAGCATCCGTCCAATAAGCGTACTCTTGCCGTCATCCACGCTACCAGCCGTAAAGAATTTCAATATATTCATTTCTCTCTTTGTATTTTAGTGCCTTTTGGCACCTTTTTTTATTTCCTTTATCTGCTATACTTACAATTGGCAACCATTAAAAATAACCGCCTTTTTTACGATCTTCCATAGCGGCTTCCGAAACTTTATCATCCATCCGGGCGCCACGCTCACTGATTTTCGATTGACTGATCTCGTCGATGATATCGTCAATTAAGGTTGCGCTCGACTCTACTGCCGCCGTGCAAGTCATATCTCCTACCGTACGAAAACGCACTTGTTTTCTGACGACCTTGTCTTCCTCGTCCATATTGAGAAAGGGTGAAGCAGCCATCAACTGTCCATTGCGTGTAATACAATCCCGCTCGTGAGCGAAATATATAGAAGGAAGCTCAATTCCTTCCCTTCGGATATAATTCCAGACATCCAATTCAGTCCAGTTACTAATGGGAAATACGCGGACGTTTTCGCCTTTGTGAATTTTCCCATTGTAAATATTCCATAATTCAGGGCGTTGTCGTTTAGGGTCCCATTGTCCGAA
Organism: Olivibacter sp. SA151; assembly: GCF_054130995.1. Taxonomy (NCBI): domain Bacteria; kingdom Pseudomonadati; phylum Bacteroidota; class Sphingobacteriia; order Sphingobacteriales; family Sphingobacteriaceae; genus Olivibacter; species Olivibacter sp. SA151. The sequence goes on from NZ_CP096391.1 coordinate 3,611,990, forward strand.
CTCATCCCTAACCGAAAATATACGCTCTTTGGCACGTGCTTTTTCCTCATCTCTCCGAGCACCACCAATGCAGGCGTCAAAACCATTTTTCGCTATGGTATCTAGCAGTGTTACAGTTTGAAGCGCATTACGGCTGGCATTTTTTCCTTTTTGTTCGATGACCTTTCCTTCATCGATCGAATCTTGTACATAGCCGACGATTAGCTTTTCGCCAATTCGCTCAATCATTTTATCGCGATAAATAATAGTCTCTTCAAAATTATGGCCCGTGTCTATATGTACCAATGGGAAAGGAAACTTCCCCGGTCTAAACGCCTTTTCAGCCAGACGAACCAACGTAATAGAATCTTTCCCACCGGAAAAAAGGAGAGCAGGCTTTTCAAATTGACCAGCCACTTCTCTCAGAATATGTATAGCCTCTGCTTCTAGCTGATCTAAATAATCTAAACTGTTTTTACTCATTTTAATTACATTATGATTGAGCGGCATGTAGGCCGCATTCTTTCTTTGATTGATCTTCCCACCACCATCGTCCCGCACGGAAATCTTCTCCTTCTCTAACTGCTCGGGTACACGGGGCACATCCAATGCTAGGAAAACCCTTATCATGCAAGGTGTTGTAAACGATGTGATTTTCTTTTATATAAGCCTTTACATCAGCCAAAGTCCAATCGAAAATAGGATGAAATTTAATGATCTGATTTCCTTCATCCCATTCGATGTTATCCATTCCTTGTCGATTAGCTGATTGCTCAGCCCGAATACCGGTAATCCAACAAGCATTACCTGCTAAAGCGCGCTTCAACGGTTCAATTTTGCGAATATAGCAGCATTCTTTCCGATTTTCAACCGACTCATAAAAACTGCTGGGCCCTTTCGTGCTCACCATCTCTTCCAGCAAGTTTTTGTCAGGATAGAAGGCGTGAATGGGTTTATTATAAATTTCCAATGTTCGATTCCAAACATAATAGGTCTCTGGAAATAACCTCCCTGTTTCCAGTGTAAATACTTTTATAGGTATATTATTACTGAAGATGATATGCGTTAAAGCCTGGTCTTCCCAACCGAAGCTGGTAGAAAAAACAATTTTGTCATTAAATTCTTTTGCCAAAAATGTTAACGACCCAACTATGTCTAGTCCCCTCAGCTTCTCTTTCAAATCGTGTAAGTCCATTTTGATTTATTTTTGTTCAGCTATTTTTTCTGAACCTCCTTAAAACTTTATCCAACAAATAAATGCGTTAGAAATAGTACAATATTTCTTAAGCTTACGATCAGGACAATGACACCAACTAATACCATAATTGTTTTTGCCGATATCCTATTAGAAACCTTAGCCGCAATAGGTGCTGCCAGTGCGCTTCCCAGAATCAATCCCAAAACAGCTTCCCAATGAGCACCCCCAAGCATGGAAATAAAGGTAAGGGAGCTTAATATAGCGATAAAAAATCGCGTGATCTTAACCGTTCCTAAAGAAAATAATGGATGTCGGCCACCTGCAATTAAGTTGGATAGTACGATGGATCCCCACCCTCCGCCAAATGCCGCATCAATAAAGCCTCCAAAGAAACCCAGTAAGCCAATACGCTCAATTTTTTTTCTTTTTTTATTTTTCTTGATATTAAAGGCCTTCATTAGAATAACTACTCCTAAAATACCGGTATACAAAGCTACTAAAGGTTTTGTATATGCGCTGTAATGCTCTAAGGATGAAAGTAGATAAGCCCCAATCACGGCTCCAACCACACCGGGAATGAGCAGCAACTTAAAAAGCTTCCAATTTACATTGCCCATGCGGTAATGCATCCATCCGGCAATACCATTACTAAGCACTTCTGATAAGTGTATTCCCATACTCGCCGGTGCAGGCGGTATGCCCATTGCCAGGGAAAAAGATGAGGAAGTAACTCCATAGGACATTCCTATTGCACCATCCACCATAGCAAAGACAAAGCCTGCTCCTAAAAAGTAATAGAATACAGGGTCAAGCTCCATTAAAAATGATTGGAATTCCGGCTCTTTATGCCAAAAAACCAAGACACCAATCGTCATCGAAAAAATTATAGCCAACCAGATAAGCCACTTAAAATTCCGACGAACACTTTCCGTTGGTTCCGATGTAACAAGCGTCGCAGTTACTGCATTTAATTTTTTGACTTTGTCAGAAAAATCCCCTTTCAGTTTCCCCCGTAAAGCACTCATTTGCTGAAGCGTTTGGTCAATTTCATCCGGTATGCTTTCAGCTAGTACTTCTTTTAATCGTTTAGCAATTGTGGGTGATTTACCGTTCGTTGATATTGCTATTTTGAGATCTCCCTTTTTAACGACAGATCCAAGATAAAAATCACAAAGCGATGGTTTATCGGCTATGTTGATCAGAAGCTTCCGTTCGTGAGCAGCTTTTCTGATCTCTGCGTTTAATTCATTGTTGTTTGTGGCCGCCACGATTAACTGAACGGCATCCATATCGGTCGGCTCAAATGCCTTTTGGAAGATTTGAAGTTGTGTGTGCGTTTCAGCAAATTGATATACTTCCGGAATGATTTCTTTCGCTACAAGCTTGACTTTTACCTGAGGACTGTTTCCAAGAAGTGCCTGTAATTTCTCCAATGCAACAGGGCCACCCCCGATTACGAGGGTGTGCAAATCGTTTAATTTTAAAAAAACGGGAAACAATTGATTTCCTATAGCGTTTTCATTGCTTGCAGCTAAAAGGGCTGCATCATTCTCCAATAACTGAGGCATACTCCTTTACAATCGATTTATATGATGGGTGCAAAGAAACCACCTCTCCGAATACCAATATAGCTGGAGCTGTAATCGTTTCCTGTTGCGCTTTATCTACGATGTTATGCACGTTTCCTACCACCAACTTTTCGTCCTGCGTTGAGCCTTTCTGTATAATAGCCACCGGTAATTTGTCCTTACCCGCTGCTTTAAAAATTTCTACGATTTCCTTGAGCTTCTTCAATCCCATGAGTACAACTACCGTCGCCTTTGTTTGTGCCGCTTGATAGACATCATGCGAAACCTCTCCTGAAGACGTGGTACCGGTAATCACCCAAAAGCTTTCACTCAGTCCGCGATGCGTAACAGGAATATGTTGCAGACCCGGAACACCGATAGAGCTGGATATACCAGGGATAACAGTTACTGGTATACGGTAAGCGGCGGCAAATTCAAGCTCTTCGTAACCTCGTCCGAAAACAAAAGAATCACCTCCCTTTAGTCGTACCACATGCCCGAAATTCAAGGCATAATCCACCATCAATCTATTTACTACCTCTTGTGAGTAGCTGTGATCACCTGAGCGTTTCCCTACATATACCTTTGTAGCGTTTGGTGGAATAAATTGCAAAAGTTCTTCACCAACCAGTGCATCATACAGTACAACATCCGCCCCTTGCAAAGCCTTTAAACCTTTTAAGGTGATCAGTTCGGGATCGCCGGGCCCCGCACCCACCAAGGTTATTCTCGGTGCGTTATTCTTTTTTATATCATTCATGATTGTAATACCGTCTCTCGTTTAGTTCTCGTTAGTTTTAAAAATTCCTCGGCCTGTTTAAAATAGGCCTGAGCAAAATTGGCAGAAGGTTCTTCTTTATTAATTTTCAACACCATTTCCGCGAAGCTTGTTGGAAGATCGATTTCACCACTGTCCACATATTTTGCATCAAAATCGTTGATAACACCGATATGCGTACTGCTATTCACTCCTTTATCCAACAACATCGCTTTTGCACTACTTATCAAGGTGCTATAGGCATGGTAAATAGCGTCTGACCAAGCGCCATTATCCAAGGCTTGGTTAGCCCAGCTAAGTTTCTCTTCTGCTTCCAAAAGTAGGGTCGCTACTAAATCTATCACCACGCCCGCACATTCGCCTACCCCAATAGCCGTCTTGAAGGTTTCCTCATGCCCCCAGTCTACAAATTCCTCCTCGTTTAGGCTGGAAAGATCTGCCAGCGGTTTCAACAATTGATAAAAGTAATCCTTCCCTTGGCGATCGTAATATTGCTGAAATCGCTCCCCCTTTTCCGCATTTGCCTTATAATCATCCAGTAAAGATCTTAAAACGTCTGTAGCGCGTTTTGACGGCGTCTTTATAACGCGCTCAGCCGCGCGTCCGACACCATCCCCTACCGTTCCCCCACCAAGCATTACCTGTACAGCAGGCACCACCTTTCCTGCTGCCTTTAACGAACTACCGTGAAATCCTATTTCGGCAAGTCCGTGCTGTCCGCAGGAGTTCATACAGCCACTGATTTTGATCTTGATGTCCTTGTTGAAGACAAACTCGGGGTATTCCTCATACACGAGGTCTTCCAATACCGTTGCCAAGGTCATACTATTGGAAATTCCCAAATTACAGGTATCCGTACCCGGACAAGTAGTAACATCCGCTACCGAATCAAAACCAATTTTAGCAAAGCCGATTTTATTCAATGCGTGAAATAAAGCTGGTAAATGCGCTTCAGGTACGTATTTCAGCAATAAGCCTTGATTTTGGGTGATACGGATTTCATCGGCTACCAAGGGCTGAATCAAGGAAATGAATTCCCTTGCCAGATCCGTTTTTATATCTCCAATAAGCACTTTGATGTATACGCCATAGTACCCCTTCTGTTTCTGTTCAAATACATTGGCTTTTAACCAGTATTCATATTGAAGACGCTCTGCGTCCGATACATCCTCTAAAACTGTATTCACCGGAATATTCGGTGCTTTTACTGCATCAATATCTATTGGAAGTTGTTTAGCTTTGATGGCAATTCTTTCTTTTTCTATAAGCTGTAAGACTTCATCCAAGCCTAATTTTTGAATCAGGTATTTCATTCTCGCCTTATTACGGTTATTGCGTTCACCATACCGATCGAACACGCGTATAACAGCTTCAATGAAAGGAATCAACTGATCCTCAGGCAAGAACTCATAAATAAGATGCGCCAAAATAGGTTGTGCACCTAAGCCACCGCCTATAACGACTTTAAAGCCCCGTTTGCCACTTGGATCAATTTTAGGTATCAACCCGACATCATGCACATAACTGTATGCAGTATCTTTTTCACTGGATGAAAAGGCAATTTTAAACTTGCGCCCCATTTCCTGACAAATTGGGTTTCTCAAAAAATAATCGAAAGTAGCGTAAGCGTAAGGAGAAACATCAAAAGGTTCGTCCGGATCGATACCAGCTGTAGGAGAGGCTGTAACATTTCGCACGGTATTACCACAAGCCTCACGGATAGTCACATCATCGGCTGCCAATTTGGACCAAAGCTCCGGCGTCCGATCCAAACTCACGTAGTGTATCTGTATATCTTGACGCGTAGTTAAATGCAAATTACCACTTCCATATTCGTCGGCGATATCAGCTATTCTCAAAAATTGCTTAAAAGTCACTTTTCCAAACGGAAGCTTTATGCGTACCATTTGTACACCGGGTTGGCGTTGTCCATAAATCCCTCTAGCAAGCCGGAGACTTCTAAACTTTTCGTCATGAATAGAACCTTGTCTAAAGGCATGGATTTTCTTTTCAAGATCTATAATATCTTGCTCCACTACTGGATTCTCTAATTCCGTTCTGAAACTTTGCATCGTTTACCCCTTATTAAATGTTGATGTCGAGTTCATTTGTCAAATGCTCAACCTAATCGATTGCTAAAAACACAAAAAAACTTAAATAACATTAAAAAATCGTTAAGCCAAAAAACAGTATCGAAACGACTTGATAATATTTCCATTTAGCAAATATATAAAGTATACCGTATTAGTAGTATTAATTTTCGACTTTTTTTTAATTTTTACATTCAGCGCACTTATTGCGTGCCCTGAACAGGTTATTCAGCATCGCTAATTTACGTAGCCCTAAACTAAACATTTCCCGGAGAAGAACCTAACAAAGAGTGCATCATTATATTATACGACCTTTCACAAAAAAATGGCCATAACCTCAACATACTTAGATTCGTCGTTGCAAATAAAGCGCATTTTATCTAAGTTTGAGCGCCTAATCCTGTATGTAGAATGCGGTGGGTGGTATCAAATGAAACAGATGAAACAAAAGAGCTCGATTTTATTGCTATGTGCTATCTATTTCTTTTCCTTTACAAATTTGGTGTTGGCAAAGCAACGATATCATTTAGATAATTTTATTGTTAAGGAGAATCTGATCAAAAATAACAAATTAGCCATTATCGCCTGCGATTCACTGGATGAACCAACAGATAAGCTTAACGGTACGTTCCTATTTGTTATTAATGGATTTAAACAGCAGCTTAATTTTTCCGGAGGGGTCGCCATTTCTCCACAAGAGATTGATAAATCTTCTTTTGTCTTTCTTAAGCATCAAAATGAGCATGGTACGCATAGTAAGTTGTATTATGTCATGAAGAATGATGACGGGCTAAAGCCAATTAAAATCAGTTGGGTTTTCTTATTGTTGATTCCGCTTGTCATAATATTTATAGCAACTATTTATAAAAGGCTTATTTTGTTGGCCATCGTCGCGCTGCTGGCTTTTGCTTATTTCAATTATAACAAAGGACTGAGTTTCGAAGGTCTTTTTGAGACGGTATCTGCGGGGATAAGGAGTTTTTTCTAATATAAGTGTTACTTTGTAACATTGCTGTCAAGGCACAGTATCTATGTCTCTTTATTGTTATGTGCTGGACTTCAAAAGCAACGTTCCGTCGCCGATAGCTAACGCCTAACAACTTACTACTAATACCTAAAAAGGCATACCAATACCAAAATTATATTGAATGAAATTATAAGGATCCGGTCCGTTGGTTAGTTTATAGTTTCGTTTAAATTCGCGACTATTGAATAAATCCGTGATAACCCATTGATCAGCGCCTTCGAATTGTGGGTCTTTGACTTTAATACCTGCGTCAAAACGGAAAACAAAGTACTGCAGGTCAAACCGTAAGCCGGCTCCCGCCCCAATGGCCATTTGCCCCAAGAACTTATTAAACTTAAATTCACCGCCGGGGTTTTCAGCGCTCTCCTTTAATCGCCAAATATTACCGATATCTGTAAAGGTTGCCCCTTTCAATTTAGCACCAAAAAAATCATTCAACAACTTAAACCGATATTCAAAATTGCTGAAAATCTTAATTTCTCCCAGTTGATCAAGATTTCGGAGTCGATTTCTCAAGTCTTCTGTTAAAATCGACCGATTGTAGTTACCGGGACCTAAAGTTCTCGCCTGCCAGGCACGCTGATCATTCATCCCGCCCCCGAAAAACTGCTTTTCGAAAATCAGGAACTCTGAATTATTCCCAAAAGGAACACCTATACCGGCGTTTATGCGGGCCACAAACTGGCGTTCTCCCCCTAGATGCCTATATATCCTGAAGTCAACCTCCGTTTTAACATATTGCAAATACGGAACATTCAATATGGTATTTTGGCCGATATCATTCTTCTTAAAATTAATGATCTTACTGAGTAAGTTAAGCGTATTACCACTTAAATCCAATGCACCCCGGAAATATAAAAAGTTATCGTATGTATTCAACCGCAAAGTATTGAACGTATAAGTATATTGGCTGCCAATACCAAAATAGGCACGGTCATTACTCTTTACATAAAGTTCGTAGCCATTATTCTGCAGGGAATCCTTGAATGCGTTGTCTAATCGTCCCAGTCGATATTCGAGGGATATTGGCGTAACACTGTGCAATTTATATTTCGTATCATACCAGTTATAGGAGATCGAATTAATAATATAGCGATTGCTATAGGTATTCAACTGATCAAATATCTGCCAGTTGGTTGAAAAAATCGTATGGGGCATACCATTTTTACCTACTAACGGGATACGAAAAGGAACGATCAATCGTGGAATGGATAAATTAGCGCCAAACTGTAAGTCGCGGTTCCAGATCCTGCTCCACAAAGGACCTCCGAGTTGCGAATCGAACAAAGCGCCAAAACGTGCCTTGATCTCAAGCTGCTCAGAACCGCCGAATAAATTTCGATTCGTATAAGTATTACCAATATTGAAACCACTCCGCCCCGAGGTGAATACATATTCACCTTCCACACGGTTAGACATCCGCTTCAAGGGCGTCAACTCATAATGAACAGTGAGATGCGTGGAGTCTTTTTTCTTATAGCTGGTTCTTATTCCCCTAAAGCTATTTAATTCATATAATCGATCATAAGTCAGGTTCTCCTTTTCGATGTCGAAGATATCGCCAATTTTGGGATAAATGTACCGTGCAAGTGGCTTTGGACGAAAACGTTGTGTATAATCCTTTACCTCCAAGCCATGAGCTAACTGAGTGCTATCCGGTTTGTTTATTCCGACTTCTCCATCACTGTTTTTTATGACAACATAACTACTATCGATTTTAAAAACAGTGTGCCCACTCTTGCCCTCGGGATTATCGATGAAAAGCCTAAGATCAGCTTGGCTACTGTTCATATTGGTATCCACTTCAAACCGAACATATTGACGTAGATAATCGTAATATCCATTATGTTTCATAAGGTTATAGATTGACTCACGCTCCTTTACCAGAGTATCTGCATCGAAGCGCATACCCGGTCGCAATACGGGAAAGCGTGCAATATGTTGTTTGTACAATTTATCAACCTGTGGATCAGCAATCTCATGCTCAATATAACGGATCTTAAAAACGCCTCCCTGCTTCACGTCGAAGTCAATTTCTGCCTTTTTACGTCTCACGTAAATATGGCTTTTGACTTCTGCATTAAAATAACCCTTGGATACTAGGAACCTTTCGATTTGGTTTCGGGAAATCTCAACTAAGGAACTGTCTAGTATACTGGGAGGTTCGCCGACATTCCTAATTTTATCCGTTCGATATTTTCCACCTTTACTGTTTGCAAAATTATAAATGAAGAGATTTATCTTGGAGTTCGGACGGATTTCCCGTTGAACATAAGCTTCAGCACCCTCTTTAAATTCTTTATTTATCCCATTTAACTTTACCTTTGTAACCAATGCCTGGTCATCATTCAACAATCTCGTGGATCTGCAAGACGAGAAAAATAGTGATGTGAGCACTATGAATACAAAAAAATACAAGTAAGATAATTGCGATGCTCTCAAAGTCTCAGCTTCAATTTGTTAAATCCTTACATCAAAAAAAGTTCAGAAAAGAACATGGTCTCTTTATTGTAGAGGGTTTTAAATCCATAACGGATTTTTTTCACTCAGATTATGTAATACATAGTATTTACTATACTCCAAAAGTAGGGCCAAAGATCGATATTTTCGGAGAGAAAATAAAACATTATCCCATATCGGAACGTGATTTGGAGGCAATTAGCACACTGAAAACGCCACAGGGAATAGTGGCATTAATAGAAACGCCAAGTGAAGTTGCCGTTCAGGAGGATGAATTACGAGATCAATTTTCTCTAGTATTAGATACTATTCAAGACCCCGGCAATCTAGGCACGATTATCCGAACGGCAGATTGGTTCGGCATCAAACATATTATCTGTTCGGAAGAAACTGTAGAATGTTTCAATCCAAAGGTGGTACAGGCTACCATGGGTTCTTTAGCACATGTTTCTATACACTACACAGACCTGCATGCTTTTCTTAAGAATGTCACGCTGCCGAGTTTTGCGACGGTTTTGGACGGCCAATCCATTTACGAAACCGATTTCGGCAGTGAGGGATTCATTATTTTAGGCAATGAAGGGAACGGTATTGCGCCCGATCTGATCAGCAATAAAACACAACGTATCACGATTCCAAGTTTCGGAAACGCTGAATCGCTCAATGTAGCAGTTTCAGCCGCTATATGTTGTTCGGAAATAAGCAGAAAAGATAATTTGCATAAAAGTTGAAAAAAATTAGTAAAGAAAGATAATTTTACTATTTTTGCAAGCCTAAACGGAAAGGGTCGGATGGCCGAGTGGCTAGGCTGAGCTCTGCAAAAGCTCCTACAGCGGTTCGAATCCGCTTCCGACCTCATTAAAAGATTTATTAAAGAATAAAAGCCATGGGAGTTACACGCTTAAAAAGAAAAGATAGAAGAAATAAAACTGTATCACGTTTAGAGGTACAATTCTTAAAGCTTGGCCGCAATATTGAAGTTGGAAGTAGATCGAAAGAGCCAAAAAATAGCCAAGTCACCAAAAATAATGCTGTTTTAGATAAACTTACTGCAGAAAGCAAATAAGAAGCTAATAACAAAATATTAAAAAAGACCTGGATAAAAATTCAGGTCTTTTTTCTTTATAAGACCAAAGGATGCGTAAATTATCAATGGACGAACTGGGGCGCCCCAGTGTTGACGAATTCAAACAATTAGATAAGTTGCCGGTAACGGTTGTACTTGATAGTGTGCGAAGCCTACATAATGTAGGATCTGTTTTTAGAACATCTGATGGCTTTGCGGTGGAACGCATTCTTCTCTGTGGAATTACCGGTACCCCTCCCCATCGGGATATAGAAAAGACAGCTTTAGGAGCTACACAATCTGTGGCCTGGCAATACGAAAAGAATATTGAGGAAGCGATAATTAATTTAAAACAGGAAGGAAAAAAAATAATCGCCATAGAGCAGGCGGAAGGCAGCACTATGCTGCATCGTTTCACCCCGGTGCTAGGCGAAAGCTATGCGTTAATCTTCGGCAATGAAGTAAATGGTGTTTCAGAAGAAGCAATGAAGCTGATCGATTATTGCGTTGAAATCCCCCAATTCGGGACCAAACACTCCTTTAATGTTGTCATTTCGGCGGGAATCGTTTTATGGGATTTCTATCGGAAACTAAAACTAAAAAGCGGCGACTCCTAGGAGTACCGCCGCTTTTACTATTAAAAAATCTTATGCGTATGACGCAATCGAATCTTTACTTTCGAGTACCGATTTCCCCATAAGAAATTCATCTACTTTCCTAGCACATTCGCGTCCTTCAGAAATTGCCCATACGACCAATGATTGCCCTCTGCGCATATCACCCGCTACAAACACTTTATCAACAGTTGTCTTATAGCTGCCTTCAGCTGCATTGACATTGCCGCGTGCATCTAAAGAAACACCAAGCTGTTTTAACAAGCCTTCATGTTGTGGATGTAAGAATCCCATAGCCAATAAAGCCAGCTCGCAAGGTATTTCACGTTCCGATCCAGGCACTTCTGCAAATTTAACCGGTCTGCCCAGGGCATCAGTTTCCCATTCCAAATCAACCACCAGTGCACCTTTTAAGTTACCATGCTCATCACCTAAAAACGCCTTGGTATTGATGCTCCAAAACCGCTCACAGCCTTCCTCATGTGATGTGGTATTTTTAAGAAGCATTGGATAAGTAGGCCAAGGCATCGCGGACGTGCGCTGAGCAGGCGGCTTAGGCATTAGTTCAAACTGCGTAACCGTTTTTGCTCCATGACGATTTGAAGTACCTACACAGTCAGATCCGGTATCACCGCCACCGATCACCAATACATTCTTATTGCTTGCTAAGATATCCTCTTCCTGATAGGCAGACTCACCAACACGCTTATTCTGCTGTTTCAAAAATTCCATTGCAAAATAAACGCCTTTCAGTTCTCTTCCGGGAATATTCAAATTTCTTGGAATGGTAGAGCCCCCTGCCAACACGATGGCATCAAAGGCTTTCAATTCATCGGCCGGCACATTGACGCCCACCTCCGCATTACATCTGAAAACAACGCCTTCTTGTTTCATCAGCTCAATACGCCGATCGATCACCCACTTGTCCAGTTTAAAGTCCGGTATGCCATATCGTAATAAACCGCCCGGTTTATCATCTCTTTCAAACACCGTTACCTCATGACCCGCCTTAATCAGTTGGGCTGCTGCGGCTAAACCGGCAGGGCCTGAACCAACAACCGCAACGCTTTTACCCGATTTAATAGCCACCGGTTTTGCTTTGGCAAAACCTTTTTGGTAAGCTATTTCCGCTATGTGTTTTTCAATTTCTTCAATTGCCACCGGTGAGCGATTGATACCCAATACACAAGCCGATTCACACGGTGCCGGACAAATACGCCCGGTAAACTCAGGAAAATTATTGGTTGAGGATAGTATTTCAAAAGCCTCTTCCCATTTACCGTCGTACACAGCGTCATTAAATTCAGGTATAACGTTTCCGAGCGGACAACCTGAATGGCAAAAAGGGATGCCACAGTTCATACAACGGGCAGCCTGTGTATTTAATTCTTCCTCACTGTACGTATGAACAAATTCTTTATAATTTTTAAGTCTCTCTTCAGGAGTATCTTTTGTGGGGAGCTGTCTTTCAAACTCTTTAAACCCGGTTACTTTTCCCATTTCTCTTACCTAATAATATTATGCTTCAACCAATTTCGTCTGTAAAACACGCTTGTATTCTTTCGGGAATACTTTTACAAATAGACTACGCTCGTTCTTCCAGTTACTTAGAATACTTGAGGCTAGTTTACTATTTGTCAAATTAATGTGCCGTTTCAACAAATTAATAATTTGCGTTTCATCTTCTTCATCCAGCGGATCTAGATCAACCATCTCAAGATTGCAACGATCTTTAAAGGTACCGTTGATATCATATACCCAAGCAATACCACCGCTCATACCGGCAGCAAAATTACGACCTGTTTCGCCTAATATCAGTGCCCGTCCACCGGTCATATATTCGCAGCCATGATCACCAACTCCCTCTACAACGGTTGTTGCTCCTGAGTTACGTACTGCAAAACGTTCACCTGCCTGGCCGCATACAAACAAGTGCCCGGAGGTAGCGCCGTAAAGTGCTACGTTACCAATAATAATGTTCTCATGCGGAACCAGCTGACTGCTACTTGCAGGATAAATTGCCAATTGTGCACCGGACAAGCCCTTACCTACATAGTCATTTGCTTCGCCCTCTAACTCAAAAGATAAACCTTTTGCGGCAAAAGCACCGAAGCTCTGTCCTGCTGATCCAACAAATTTGAAGTTAATGGTATTATCGGGCAGTCCTTCTGAACCATATATTTTTGAAACCTCGTTAGATAATAACGTTCCGATGGTACGATCTGTATTTTTCACATTGAATGTACCAAATACAGGTGTCTTACTTTCTAAGGCTTTAGCAGCTTGTTTCAACATACCCCAATCCAAAATCATATCCATGCCGTGATCTTGTGATTCGGTTTGGTATAGGCTCTTACCGGATGGGTTTTGGGGTGCATATAGAATGCCGGACAAATCGAGCTTATTGACCTTCCAGTGATTAATATCTTCACGGACTTTAAGGAACTGTGCCTTTCCAACCATTTCATTAATGGTTTTGAAACCTAAGCTTGCCATGATTTCGCGCAATTCCTCTGCTAAAAATTTGAACAGGTTAACAATATCTTCCGGCTTGCCTGTAAACAACTTACGCAATTCCGGATCCTGCGTTGCAACGCCAACCGGGCAGGTATTCAAATGACATTTACGCATCATGATACAGCCTCCCGCAACCAAAGCAGCGGTAGCTACGCCCCATTCCTCAGCGCCCAATAAAGCGGCAATTGCTAAGTCTCTTCCCGTTTTAAGTTGTCCATCGGTTTGCAATACCACACGGCTACGGAGCTGGTTTTTGACCAAGGTTTGTTGCGCCTCGGCTAAACCAAGTTCCCAAGGTAATCCTGCATGCTTAATTGAGCTAATCGGAGAAGCACCCGTACCCCCATCGTAACCGGCAATGAGAATAACATCGGCATGCGCCTTCGCTACGCCCGCAGCGATAGTTCCTACACCCGCTTTTGACACCAGTTTCACATTGATACGGGCTGCGCGGTTTGCATTTTTCAAATCGAAAATCAGTTGTTTTAAATCCTCAATAGAATAAATGTCGTGATGCGGAGGAGGCGAAATCAGACCTACACCCGGCGTTGCGTGACGAACTCGGGCAATCCACTCGTCCACTTTATGTCCCGGAAGCTGACCACCTTCACCCGGCTTCGCCCCTTGTGCCATTTTAATTTGTAATTCATCGGCTTGCGTTAAGTAATTTGACGTTACACCAAAACGAGCAGAAGCAATTTGTTTGATTGCCGAACGCATTGAATCACCATTAGGCAATGGCTTATAACGGATCTCATCTTCACCACCTTCGCCTGTATTACTTTTCCCTCCTATTCGGTTCATGGCAATAGCCAGCGTGCTATGCGCCTCATGAGAGATAGAGCCGAAAGACATGGCGCCGGTAGCAAAGCGTTTCATAATATTTTCTGCCGGCTCTACTTCGTCTAACGAAATGGGAGCACGGTGTTTAGCAAAATCAAAGAGACCGCGTAAGGTGTACATACGCTCCTTCTGGTTATTGATATGCGCTGCATACTGCTTGTAAATTTCATAGTTACCGGTTCTACAAGCCTGCTGAAGTAAGTGTACCGTCGTGGGGTTAAACAAATGTGCCTCCCCTCTTCTACGCCAAGCATAAATTCCCCCTTCGGGTAACAGATTGGTTTTCTTTTCACTACGGAATCCACGATCATGCTTACTTAAAACTTCTCGCGCAATATCGTCCAATCCTAAGCCACCGATTCGGGATACCGCACCGCAGAAGTATCGATCCACAACATCTTTATGTATTCCCAATACTTCGAAAATTTGCGCACCATTATATGATTGCAAAGTAGAGATTCCCATTTTTGAGAATATCTTAAGCAATCCGCTACAAACAGCTTTAACGTAATTCTTAGACAGCTCAGGCCAAGTGAGGGATGTTTCGATCACACCTTCCTCCTTCAATGTCCTTATAGATGCAAGAGCCATGTATGGGTTAATAGCCGTAGCACCAAAAGCAAGTAAACAAGCAAAATGATGAACTTCCCATACATCACCTGCTTCAACCACTAAACCTACTGCGCCCCGATAGCCCGTTTTTATTAAATGGTGATGAACCGCCGATACCGCCAATAACGAAGGGATCGCTGCGTGTTGCGAATCAATTGCCCTGTCAGACAATATCAATACTTCAAATCCGTCGCGGACGGCGTCCTCGGCATAACGACATAGACGTGCCAGGCCCTCTTCCAGTGAACCTTCTTTTCCGTCCGCCTTAAAATAGGTTTGCAATGTTTTTGCCTGAAAGATTCCGGTATCGATACTACGCAATTTTTCCAGATCCCTGCTAGTAACAATAGGATGTTCCAAAGCAACGCAATGGCAATGCATTTTATCTTCATCCAAAATATTTCCGGAGTTTCCGATAAAGGTAGATAAGCTCATCACCAAACGTTCCCGAATCGGATCGATCGGTGGGTTGGTTACTTGCGCAAAATATTGTTTAAAATAACTGCTAAGATGTTGTGGATGTTCAGACAGCACAGCCAGGGGCACGTCTGTTCCCATAGAACCTACCGGCTCTTTTCCATCTAGTGCCATCGGAATCAAGATACCCTCGATATCCTCTCTTGAGTAGCCGAATATTTGTTGATATTTAAATACAGATTCTTTCGAAAGATAGGTGAAGGTAACACGCGGCTCTGCCAAATCTTTAATATGGATTTTATACTTGTCAAGCCATTCGCCATAAGGTTGTTTAGTGGCTAATTCATGCTTGATATCCGCATCACTCAAAATTTCCCCTTTTTCCATATCAACCAAGAATATCTTTCCCGGTTGTTGGCGGCCCTTTTTAATAATAATGCTCTCATCTATTGGCAAGGCGCCCGCCTCCGATGCTACCACTACCCGATCATCATTCGTTACCGCATAACGAAGGGGTCGTAATCCATTTCGATCGAGCGTAGCACCAATGGTTTTTCCGTCTGTGAAACATAATGCCGCCGGGCCGTCCCAAGGCTCCATAATAGTGGCATGGTATTCGTAAAAGGCTTTGCGCAACGGATCCATTGAAGTGTTTCCATCCCATGCTTCGGGTACCAACATAAGCATCACGTGCGGCAGAGAACGCCCACTATGTAAAAGCAATTCTACCACATTATCCAAGGAAGCAGAATCCGATAATCCCGGATCTACTACAGGAAGTAAAATATCAAGCTCTTCATCCGAAAAATAAGGTGAAGAAATAGACCTTAAACCAGCGTAGAAGCGATTCAAGTTTCCTGTAAGCGTATTTATTTCTCCATTATGAGCAACAATGCGGAATGGTTGCGCCAATTTCCAGGAAGGAAAAGTATTAGTTGAAAAACGCGAGTGCACCAGGCCAAAGGCAGAAACCACCCGCTCATCCGACAAATCATTGTAATAAGAACGCACCTGATAAGTGGTTAGCTGTCCTTTATAAATAAGTGTTTTACTGGATAGGGACGGCATATAGAATTGCTCCTTTGCTTCTGCCAGCTCTTCTTTTATTCTTTTTACAAGTAATCGCCGAAGCACAAACAGTTTTCGGTCGAAATCTTCCGTATTACGAACCTCTTTAGGACGCTCAACGAAAAATTGAATAATGTTAGGCTCAGCACTTAAGGCGGTCACTCCCACTCCTTCCGGCGTTACAGGCACTTCGCGTACGCCGAGAAAATTAAGCCTCAATTGGGCACAGGAGTCCTTAATAAGTTCTCTGCAACGTTCGTTCAGTGATTCCTCCTTGGGTAAAAACGTCATCCCCACGCCGTAGTAACCCGGTTCTCCCAGTCTTATATCCAGCTTACTACATTCTTCCCAAAGAAACTCATGCGGTATCTGAATCATAATACCGGCTCCATCGCCGCTTTCCTCATCACAACCACAGGCCCCTCGGTGCTCCATGTTCTCCAACATCGTCAACGCGTCCTGAACCTGACGGTGACTTTTTAATCCTTTTAAATGAGCCACAAAACCAACCCCGCACGCATCATGCTCAAAATCAGAACGATACAATCCCTGTTCTTCCATATCTTCAACTGTCATTGTTATTGCTTAGTTTAAATAGATTGCTAAAATAACATTAATATTCGACAATATTAAATTTTTATTATTTTTTGTGATAAAAACTTGATGAAATATCTAGAATAACACAATAAACTTAAAAAAATCGTAAACTATGTTTTCGCAAGCGCTTCAAATATGAAAATGCATACAGCATAAAAAAAACAGTCTGATCTCCAATGATCTAGCACTATTTCAATAAAAAAACTTAGTAAATTAAGTTTTTTTCCTATTTTTGCGGTGGGTAAGTCTTTTACGACCAGCTCCCTTTGAACTCCCCCAGGGTGGGAACACAGCAAGGGTAAAAGGTTGAGCGGTGCGATAAAAGGGGCTTGCCCTTTTTTTATTTCCTCTTTTTACACTTATCTTTTACTAAAATAGCAAATATTAGTTACTTTTGTTGCAATCAAAACCAAGTTTTAACAATAATATCTTATGAAATTTTTTATAGATACCGCCAATCTTCAGCAAATCAAAGAAGCGCAAGATTTAGGGGTTTTAGACGGAGTTACAACAAATCCAAGCCTAATGGCGAAAGAAGGCATTAGCGGTGAAGAAAATGTGATCAATCATTACAAAGCTATTTGCGATATTGTAGATGGTGACGTAAGTGCGGAGGTGATTAGCACTGATTATGAAAATATTATTAAAGAAGGGCTTGCACTAGCAAAACTGGACGACAAAATAGTCGTTAAAGTACCCATGATAAAAGAAGGAGTAAAGGCGATCAAATACTTCAGCAGTGAAGGTATCAAAACGAATTGCACCCTTGTTTTCTCTGCCGGACAAGCACTCTTGGCTGCAAAAGCCGGAGCCACTTATGTTTCTCCGTTCATTGGCCGTTTAGACGATATCTCTACCGATGGCTTAAGCTTGATTGAAGATATTCGCCTGATATATGACAACTACGGCTATGAAACGCAAATCCTAGCAGCTTCCGTACGTCATGCCATGCATATTATTGAGTGCGCCAAAATAGGAGCAGACGTAATGACAGGACCGCTTTCAGCTATTTTAACATTGTTGAAGCACCCGCTTACTGATAGTGGTCTGGCTCAGTTTTTGGCTGATCATGCAAAAGCCGCCGGTAAATAGGCTATCAAGTATTTCCTCCGGATAGTCTTCCACATAGGCTGTTCGTTCTAATTTTGCTCTGTACAAGCAAATTGTTTATAGTTACTTAAAGGACCTTCATTGATCGTTCCCTTAAGTAACTTCTTAGTTTAGATACTATGGATATTTTCGACATCGTCATTGTAGGCGGCGGCCCCATTGGTTTGGCTTGCGGAATTGAAGCCGAAAAAGCCGGGCTACGTTATGTGATTTTAGAGAAGGGTTGTTTAGTGAATTCACTCTTCAATTATCCACAGCACATGACCTTTTTTTCGACCTCTGAAAAGCTGGAAATCGGGGGCGTGCCCTTTGTATCCACTAATCCAAAACCAAAGAGACTGGAGGCATTGGAATACTACCGGAGAGTACAGCAAAAATTTTCACTAAACGTTCGCTTGTTCGAAGAGGTAATAAACGTCACGAAAAAGGATGATCTGTTTACCGTCCAAACCATAAAGAATGTCTTTGGGGCAAAGAATGTGATTCTTGCTACAGGCTTTTACGACAAACCTAACTTGATGCAAATACCGGGAGAGAATTTACCGAAAGTAAAACACTATTATAATGATCCCCATTACTATGCAAATCAGCAGGTAGTGGTAGTAGGTAGTAGCAATTCATCTGTAGATGCCGCGTTGGAAACGTATCGCAAAGGTGCTAAGGTGACTATGGTGATAAGAAGAAATGAAATCAGTCATCGTGTAAAATATTGGGTGCGTCCGGATATCGACAACCGTATAGCAGAGGGTTCAATCAAGGCCTACTTTAATAGTTGTTTAACAGCCATTGAAGAACATGTGGTTCATATCGCTACGCCTGAAGGTCCGATTACCATTAAAAATGACTTTGTGTTAGCTTTAACCGGCTATCAGCCTAATTTTGACTTTCTGAAAAAACTGGGCATTAGGTTATCTCCTGATGATTTATTGATTCCGGAGCATGACGAATTAACAATGGAAACTAATATTCCACATTTGTACCTCGCAGGCGTAGTTTGCGGAGGCATGAATACACACCTTTGGTTTATCGAGAACTCACGCGTTCACGCAGAACAAATCATAAGACATATTAGCGGATAAAGCTTGAACTGTAAACAGGGAAAAGAAATTCGACATCTTTTTGAGCAATTTTTTTATTATTTTTGAACCTATGGAAGATGGTTCTCAAATAACGGAATTTGGCAAGGTCTTTATTTATCTGATCGTTGGAACGTTCTTGGTTCTCTTCACTTTATTGTTAGGAAAACTATTGTCTCCCCGTAAACCTAGTTCGGCAAAAAGCAGCACCTATGAATGTGGCGAAGTGGCGCGGGGAAGTTCGTGGGTTCAGTTTAACTCGCGGTTCTATGTTATAGCCCTCGTATTCCTTTTATTCGATGTGGAAATGGTGTTTATTTTTCCATGGACAACCATTTTTGGTGCTGCTGATTTAATCCATGCAGATGGTAGATGGGGCTGGTATACCTTGGCGGAAATGTTCATATTCATTGGAATTCTATTGGTTGGTTTACTTTATGTTTGGAAAAAAGGCGATTTGGAATGGATAAAACCTAACCCGAGCCTCCCTTCCTTACCAGGTACAATCCCACTCGAAGTTTATGAGAACATTAACAGAGCGACTTATAAGCTAAGGCCATTTCAAGCAACGAATAAGACGGAGGATGTACAGTCGGATAAGCCGTCTGCTCTCGCTAAACCTGCTTTTAAACCTAAATTTGTAAAGAAGGATTCGTAATGAGTACAAGCACGCAAACAGATAGTGGTATTGTTGTAGCAAAGTTGGACGACCTCCTTAATTGGGCACGGTTATCGTCCATGTGGCCCGTGAGTTTCGGTATCGCTTGCTGTGCCATCGAAATGATGGGTGCAATGGCCGCTACTTACGACTTGGATCGATACGGTGTTTTTCCGCGGGCTTCTCCAAGGCAGGCAGATGTTATTATTATAGCGGGTACCGTCACATTTAAGATGGCTGATAGGATACGGCTTTTATATGAACAAATGCCCGAACCAAAGTACGTTATATCCATGGGGTCCTGCTCCAATTGCGGGGGCCCGTACTGGCAACACGGTTATCATGTAGTAAAAGGAGTAGACAAGATAATTCCGGTTGATATATACGTGCAAGGGTGCCCTCCCCGACCTGAGGCGCTGATTGGTGCATTTTTAGAACTTCAAAAGAAAATAGGATCGGAACACATTATTAACGAAAAAATAAACTCTTAAAAAATACAATTATTAGTTAAGCTACTCCTTAACTAAACACATCTATGGAAAAAGACTTTTATGGCGATTTACGCTTGGGCATCCTTGGTGGCGGACAGCTCGGACGCATGCTTATCCAAGAAGCGATCAATCTGAACATAAGTGTTTCAGTATTGGATCCAGACCGGGATGCCCCATGTAAAAAATTATGCGATCGGTTTGAAGCAGGATCACTAACCGATTTTGACACAGTTTATAAGTTTGGTAAGCAAGTAGATATGCTTACGATTGAAATCGAAAAAGTAAATGTAGATGCGCTGGAAAAACTAGAGGAAGAGGGTGTTGTCGTTTTTCCTCAGGCGCGTGTCATCCGCTTAATTCAGGACAAAGGACTTCAAAAACAGTTTTTTAAACAAAACGATATTCCAACAGCACCCTTCCAGTTGATTTCTTCAAAAGATGCATTAAAAGATTTAACCATCCCCTTTCCTTATATACAAAAATTGAGAAAAGATGGCTATGATGGAAAAGGAGTGCATAAAATTGCAGATGAAGCTGATTTAGTAAATGCCTTTGAGGCACCGAGCTTGATTGAACAATGGGTGGCTTTCGAAAAGGAAATCGCCGTCATCGTAGCGCGAAATGATAAAGGTGATGTATCGACCTTTCCAATGGTTGAAATGGAATTTAACGCAGAGGTTAATTTGGTTGAGTTTTTAATTTCCCCATCCATTTTACCTTTCGAAGTACAGGAAAGAGCCGAACAGTTAGCCATAAAGATTGCAGAGGATCTTCAAATCGTAGGACTTCTTGCAGTGGAAATGTTCTTAACGCCGGATGGAAATATTCTGGTAAATGAACTCGCCCCCCGACCGCACAATAGCGGACATCATACAATTGAAGGAAACTATACATCGCAATTTGCACAGCATTTGCGCGCAATCTTCAATTTGCCGCTAGGCAACACCGCTGCACGTAGCAATGCGGTGATGATTAATTTGCTCGGTGAAGCCAATTATGAAGGACTGGCGATTTATGAGGGGCTTGAAGAGGTACTGGCGGAAGAAGGGGTTTATATACACCTCTACGGTAAGAAATTCACAAAACCTTTTCGTAAAATGGGACATGTAACTATTGTGAGCGAAGATCGTGAAAAGGCGGTTACCTTAGCTAGAAAAGTACAGGCTACCATTAAAGTAAAGGCCTAAATAAAAATCAAATCCATTATTATGCAAACAAGTCAACTTCCTTCAGTAGGAATCATTATGGGCAGCAAATCCGACCTCCCCGTAATGGAAGACGCGATTAAAATATTAAAAGAACTGGGTGTTCAAATAGAGGTTTCTATCGTATCGGCGCATAGGACTCCGGAACGTATGTTCGACTATGCGCAAACGGCTGCGTCGCGCGGACTGAAAGTAATCATTGCAGGAGCCGGAGGGGCCGCTCATTTGCCGGGTATGGTGGCATCGATTACGCACCTGCCGGTAATCGGGGTACCCGTCAAATCTTCCAATTCTATTGACGGATGGGATTCCATTTTGTCTATATTACAAATGCCTAATGGCATTCCTGTTGCTACGGTAGCATTGAATGCAGCAAAGAATGCAGGCCTTTTGGCTGCGCAGATTTTAGCTACTGCTGATCAGCAATTGGCACAGAATCTTATCCATTTCAAACAAGAGTTGAAGAAAAAAATAGAAGAGACCGCACAAGAAGTGGAAAATATGAGCTTCTAAACCGGAAAACAGCCATAACGATAATCGTAATGGCTGTTTTTCATTATTCAAAAAATTAAACCATCCAGCCTATCTTTTTGTGCTAGCTCCGGCACCAACAATTTGCGCTTTCTATTGTTCCATCATAGTATAAAAAAGAACAATCAATTCATTTAAGATTTATGAGTAAATTGAAAGACAAAGTGGCTCTAATAACCGGATCTGATTCCGGCATTGGTCGTGCAATCGCCGAAGCGTATGCTTCCGAAGGCGCTCATGTTATTATCACCTACCATTCTGACCGGGAAAGTGCTAAAGAGGCTGAACAAAAGATAAAGAAATTAAAAACAAAAGTTTCAACCTATCAATTGGATGTGAGTGATGAGACCAGTGTTCAATCGGTTTTCGGAAAGGCTGTAAAGGAATTTGGTCAAATCGATATACTGGTCAGCAATGCAGGCGTTAACGGCAGTAATATCCCCGTAGTGGAAATGGACACAGAAACTTTCGATACGTGTATCAAAACGAATCTGTATGGTGCATTCTATTGCTGTAGAGAATTTTTGAGGCTGCGAAAAAACAAACTTAAGGGAACTAAAATAATCATTGTCAGTTCTATCCACGAAGAAGTGTGTACAGCAGGCAATGCCGATTATAACGCATCTAAGGGTGGGGTTAGAAACTTCAGCAAAAGCCTCGCTTTGGAGCTGGCACCTAAAGGTGTGTGTGTTAATAACATCGCCCCGGGGATGATACTAACTCCTATGAACCAGCAAGCCATGGATAACAAAAAGGTACGGGAGGAGAAGGAGCAGCACATTCCCATCAAGCGTGCCGGCAAACCCGAAGAGATTGGCCCTTTAGCGGTATACCTTGCGTCGTCAGATAGTGATTATGTTACGGGAACGACTTTTACTATTGATGGCGCCTTAAGTATAAATTTGGGACAGGGAGCATAAAAGGCCTATATTACATTTAACTGACTGCCAAAGAGCTGGCTTTACAAAAATTTAGACTTATCTTTGCGCTTTATTTTTAAGATATGAGCAAGCACGGACGAATTTTAGTAGCTATGAGTGGCGGGGTAGACAGTTCAGTGGCCGCAGTGATGCTTCATGAGCAAGGTTATGAGGTTATTGGGTTGACGATGAAAACCTGGGATTATGCATCTTCCGGAGGAAGCACCAAAGAAACCGGTTGCTGTAGCTTGGATAGCATTAACGATGCCCGTGCTTTAGCAGTTGGTTATGGTTTTCCTCATTATATCTTAGATATTCGAGATGAATTTGGCGACTTTGTGATCAATAATTTTGTGGATGAATACCTGGCGGGAAGAACGCCTAATCCCTGTGTTCTTTGCAATACCCATATCAAATGGGAGGCTTTATTAAAAAGAGCGGACAAACTGGATTGCGAATTTATTGCAACGGGTCATTATGCAAATATTCGCTTACAGGACAGCGGTCGGTATGTCATATCCAAAGGCCGAGATGAGCATAAAGATCAATCGTATGTGTTGTGGGGCGTTTCCCAAAAAAATCTGGCTAGAACAAAATTTCCTTTGGGAAGCTTTACCAAAACTGAAATCAGACAGATGGCGCTTGAAATGGGACAAGTAGAATTGGCCAATAAATCGGAAAGCTATGAAATTTGCTTCGTTCCGGACAACGATTATCGATCTTTTTTACGCCATCGCGTAGAAGACATTGATGAGCGTATAGGTGCTGGTAACTTTATCTTATCGGACGGTACGGTAGTGGGCAAACACGCGGGATATCCTTATTATACCATCGGACAGAGAAAAGGCTTGGGGATTGCTCTGGGACGTCCTGTTTTTGTTATTCAAATACTACCTGAAAGCAATACAGTAGTGTTGGGCTCAGAAGAGGAACTCCAAAAAGATACGGCATACGTCAGAAATATCAATCTGATCAAATACGAGCATATACCTGAACCGATGGAAGCAGTAACCAAAATACGCTATAAGGATACCGGTGCTATTAGTCGGATTGTTGAAGAAAACGGAAGTATGAAAGTGGACTTCGAACATTATGTAAAAGGAATAGCTCCGGGTCAATCAGCGGTTTTTTATGAAGGGAATGATTTGTTGGGCGGCGGATTCCTCATGTAAATTTTAATGCAATTTTAATTAAAAAAATTTGGTAATCTTTATTTCCAATATTTAATTTGATCCATAAATTGATTAGACTGGCAACGAAAACGAAAGATAAAATCAACTAACTATTATACAAATAACGAACAATTTTATCTATGTTTGAGCGATAAAACAAAAAGCCGAAGCGTGTATACTTCGGCTTTTTGATCAAAAAGGCGAAGGCAGTTTGCTAAAACATGAATAAATCCCTTTATTTGCAAAAATCAAGATACTGAATGGCAAAGAACTTATTAATTGTAGAATCACCGGCAAAAGCAAAAACAATAGAAGGATATTTAGGAAAAGATTTTTTAGTTAAATCAAGTTATGGACATATTCGTGATCTGGTAAAAACGGATGATGCCATTGATACTGCAAATAATTTCGAGCAGAAATATGAAGTCCCGGCGGATAAAAAAGCGGTTGTTAGCGAGTTAAAAAAGCTGGCCAAATCTGCTGAAACTGTTTGGCTCGCGTCCGATGAAGACCGGGAAGGAGAAGCGATTTCCTGGCACTTATACGAGACGTTAAACCTAAAAGAATCCAGCACAAAACGGATTGTTTTTCACGAAATTACCAAGCCTGCCATTCTTAAAGCCATTGAACAGCCGCGAAAAATTGATTTTAACTTAGTAAATGCCCAGCAAGCCAGACGCGTATTGGATCGTTTAGTTGGTTTTGAATTATCTCCCGTATTATGGAAAAAGGTTAAACCCTCCCTCTCAGCCGGTCGCGTACAGTCGGTAGCAGTACGGCTGTTAGTTGATAGAGAACGGGAAATAAACAAGTTTGAGCCCGAAGCAGCCTTTCGGGTTGTTGCAATCTTCTTTACGGAAGAAAATAAAAAAGAACTTTTCAAAGCGGAATTATCGAAACGATTCGCAACTATAAATGAAGCCGAAAAATTTCTTAATGACTGTATTCCGGCATCATATCATGTCAAAAGCCTAGAAACAAAGCCAAGCAAGCGAAATCCTGCTGCACCTTTTACAACTTCGACCTTGCAACAGGAAGCCAGTAGAAAACTTGGCTTTTCAGTAGCTAGAACCATGACAGTGGCGCAACGTTTGTATGAATCGGGAAAAATTACGTATATGCGTACCGATTCTGTCAATCTAAGTGATACGGCCTTACAGGCAGCCGAACAAGAGATCCGTTCTGCCTATGGCGATAAATATCATAAGAGAAGACAATATAAAACTAAATCTGCCGGTGCCCAAGAAGCACACGAAGCGATCCGTCCTACCTATTTTAACCAACACACCATAGAGGGGGATCATTCAGAAAAGCGACTCTACGAGCTCATATGGAAACGAGCGATCGCTTCGCAAATGAGCGAAGCTGAATTTGAAAAAACTACCGCAAAAATTAATATTTCAACGCGTAACGAAGAGTTTACGGCTAGTGGCGAGGTCATGAAATTCGACGGTTTCTTAAAAGTCTACTTTGAGTCGACTGATGAGGAAAGCGAAGTCAATTTAGAAGAATCTGATGACAATGCACTTCTACCTCCTCTTAGAAACGGTCAGCAGCTCGGTTTAAAGGAAATGACCGCTACAGAACGTTTTAGTAGACCACCTGCCCGCTATACTGAAGCAAGTTTGGTAAAAAAACTAGAAGAGCTCGGTATTGGCCGACCCTCAACCTATGCTCCTACGATATCGACTATCCAGAATAGAGGCTATGTGGTAAAAGAAGATAGGGAGGGAAAACAACGCGAATACAATGTACTGACATTAGGCCATGGTAAAGTAAATACTACTAAGAAAACCGAAATCACAGGAGTCGAAAAATCAAAACTATTCCCTACCGATATTGGGATTTTGGTTAATGATTTTCTAGTGGAACACTTTAAGGATATCGTCGATTTTAATTTTACGGCTACGGTTGAAAAAGAATTTGACGAAATCGCTAATGGACTGAAAGAATGGACCGCTATGCTCCACAATTTCTATGGCCCTTTTCATAAAGAAGTAACCGATACCATTGAAAACGCCGACCGAGCAAGCAGTGAGCGGATTTTAGGGACGGATCCACAAACGGGTAAACAGGTAAGTGTACGAATAGGCCGTTTTGGCCCTTTGGTACAGATTGGTTCGGCAGATGATGAAGAAAAACCGGTATTTGCCAGTCTGCGCAGCGGACAAATGATCGAGACCATCACTTTAGAGGAAGCCTTGGAATTATTTAAGTTGCCAAAAAAAGTTGGAAAGTACGAGGATAAGGAGATGACGGTAGCAATTGGCCGATTTGGACCATATATCCGCCACAACAATGCTTTTTACTCCTTACCCAAAGGAATAGATCCAATGGATGTAAACGAGACCCAAGCGATAGAAATCATTGAATTGAAACGGAAAAAGGACATTGAGAAAGTGATCAAGACCTTTGATGAAAATCCGGAGGCACGAATTGAACAAGGCCGCTGGGGACCTTTCATCCGTTTCGGAAAACAAAACATTAAGATTCCTAAAGATAAGGACGTAGACAAAATAACATATAATGATATTTTGCAATTAGCGGAAAGTGATAAGTCTAACACCGGCACCAAAAAGAAGGTACCTGCGAAAGGCAAAAGTAAAACGGCAAAGAAAAAATAGCGGAAGATATATGAAGAAGGACCTTCCTCCAAACGTTGTAGAAGATATATATGTAGCTGTTGTATTGGAAAGTGATTCGCCTACCAGCAGACACTGGAATGTTTACTTAATCAACCAAAAGGAAGAACCCATAAAGAATGTGCTTATCAGCAGCAAGGGCTATGGTTTGAAGGATGAGCGCGAAGTAAAAACTTCCGTATTACGCCATTTTATCGGAGATATAGAGGCAAAAGAGTTTGCATTAGTAGAAGCAATTGACGAACAGGTTTTCGGTTTAACCAATGAATATTTGCTGAGTTATTATATTGGTGGAACTATTTATGATAAGAAATTTATTTTCTTACCGGAAAGTATTGTTGACACCAACCTGATCCGTATTCCAATCATTAATAAACCGGGCATTTTAATTGGGATATAAAAATAAAGAGCGGATTTATACAATCTGCTCTTTATTTTTATAGACCCGCAAGCAAGCCTATACTTATACTATTTCATCACTATAAACATAACGAATTTCGTCTCGTAGGTTGTATTTTGAAGCCATTACCTCACCATATGCACCCGTTGTGCGAATGGCAATCAAATCCCCGCGCTTAGACTCCGGAAGCTCGACTTCCTTCCCGAAACAATCGGTACTCTCGCAAATAGGCCCTACAACGTCATAGTTAACCGATCCGTCCCTCGTCTCTTCACTTAGCTGCTTAGCAGATAAATGCTCTATTTTGTGATAAGCTTGATATAAAGCGGGTCTCATTAATTCTGTCATACCTGCATCGAGAATCAAAAAATGTTTTTTAATACCATTCTTGACATACAAGACCTTACTAATTAAGCTTCCGCTTTGCGCAACCAGAGCTCTTCCGAGCTCAAAATGCACCTCTTGCTCTCCCTTGCGCTCCAAAAATTGATCAAAGATTTCAAAGTAACGTTTAAAATCAACAATAGGTTCACCATCGGGATCGGTATAGTTAACCCCCAATCCTCCGCCTACATTAAGTACTTTTAAACGATATCCACGCTCGTCAAACCAATTGTTAAACTCATTTACTTTTACACACAGGCTTTTGAAAACATTGAGATCAACTACTTGTGAGCCCACATGAAAATGTAGTCCGATTAATTCCAGCGAATCAAAGTTCCTGATAACATCCAAGCATTCATTTAGTTCCCAAGTTTTAATACCAAACTTGTTCTCGTCTAAACCGGTTGTAATATACTTGTGTGTCTTCGCATCCACGTTTGGGTTGATTCTAAGTGCAACTTTCGCCACCTTGCCTTCCTTCTTCGCTAAATCGCCGATGACGCACAACTCCTGTACCGATTCAACATTAAAAGCAAATATATCGTGATGAAGTGCAGCTATGATTTCTTTATCAGCTTTACCAACACCTGCAAAAACAATTTTATCAGGGGAAAAACCCGTTTCTACCGCCTTTAGTACTTCATTACCACTTACACAATCGGCTCCAATACCGGATTCTTGGATAATTTGTAAAACGCGTTCATTAAAATTCGCCTTAAGCGCATAATGTATGTGAAACTTGTACTTATCAGCCTCAGTAAGCGCATTGTCTATTGTTG
The DNA here is from genome assembly GCF_054130995.1 of Olivibacter sp. SA151. NCBI lineage: Bacteria > Pseudomonadati > Bacteroidota > Sphingobacteriia > Sphingobacteriales > Sphingobacteriaceae > Olivibacter > Olivibacter sp. SA151. Next base: position 3,640,192 of record NZ_CP096391.1, read on the forward strand.
CTTGGAGTAGCTGTAAATCGTAATAAAAAAAGGGGGTTTCCTTCTGCTCAAAAGCAGCTATAATATCTCTGTTAAACATGTAATTCTGTAGCGTAAATCGCCATTATAATTAAAATAAACGATTGTGTAAAGAACGAAGCACTTCAACCTTATCTTCAGCGTTAATCAGCAATGAGATGTTAAAATTGCTGCCACCATACGAAATCATGCGCACAGGGATGTGTTTCACAGCGTCCAATACACGGGAAGCGTAACCATGCGTATTTAAACTGAAATCGCCGACGACGCAAACGATGGTTTGATTAACGTCAATTTCAACTGAACCAAAATCTTTTAATTCCCTTTCAATATCACTGAGAAAACGGGTATCATCAATGGTCAACGATACAGCGACTTCCGAAGTGGTAATCATATCGATAGGTGTTTTGTAACGCTCAAAAACTTCGAAAACTCTTCTTAAAAAACCAAAAGCTAAAAGCATACGCGAAGAATGAATTCGAATTGCGGTAATACCATCCTTAGCCGCAATAGACCGAACTTCTCCCCTAACGGCCCCCTCTTTACTGATCAAAGTGCCCGAGGCATCAGGATCCATGGTATTCAGTAGCCTTACGGGAATGTTATATCGTTGAGCTGGAAATACACTTTGAGGATGTAAAATTTTTGCTCCGAAATAAGCTAGCTCCGCAGCTTCATCAAATGTTAAATGGGCAATGGGCTTTGTACCCTTTACGATACGCGGATCGTTATTATGCATACCATCAATATCTGTCCAAATTTGAACCTCTTCCGCACGTATGGCTGCACCTATTAACGAGGCGGTATAATCGCTTCCACCTCGTCTTAGGTTATCAATCTCACCAAAAGCATTTCTGCAGATGTAACCTTGCGTAATAAACAACTGGTGGTCATTTGAAGCTGCTAATAAAGTCGACAAATGCTCGCCGATAAAATCAATAGTAGGTTCATTATCCTCATCGATCTTCATGAAGTCTAAAGCCGGTAGCAGCTTAGAGCGAACGCCAATTTCCGTAAGATAAAAATGATAAAGGGTCGTTGACAATAACTCCCCTTGTGCCAAAATAATCTTTTCTTCTATAGGTGTAAAAAGGTCATGGGCAAAAGATTCTATAAAGTTAAAATGATAATCGATCAGTTCCTTTCCATTTTCTTTACCTTCTTGACTTGTAAATAGCTCTTCAATAAATTCCTCATACTTCGCGTGCAAACCCTTAATTAGTGCTTCGGCCTTTCGCTTATCACCCGCTGCAAAAGCTTGTGATATTTCAACTAATGCATTGGTTGTACCTGCTACTGCAGATAAAACAACGATCTGTTTCTCTTCACCGGGTTGGATGATGTCCAGTAATTTCTTCATACGCTCGGGACTACCAACCGATGTTCCACCGAATTTTAAGATTTTCATTGAATGTTTAATTTGTTTTTATCGATACTATTCACTGTTTTTAGGTATCAATGAGCTCGCAAGCTCGGTTAACGGCGACGAAGCTTGTCTGAGCTAAAGTACCCCTCTGGCAGCTCAGCCATTTTTCGTCAGAATAAGTTATTTTTTAGTCGCCTATATAATCCAGACCTAACCGCTATAAGGGCGACTTTCTTGACCATGCGCAAAAATAGCAACAAAAAACCCGTATAAAAAGTCTTTTCATACGGGCGCCAAAGATACTCAATTTTATTATATCTATAATATATTTTCAGTTATATTTAAAAAAAAACACCATAACGCCCGATAGGTTTAATTTTTTTTATTCAAAATCGGTATTATCGAGCTTTTTCTTATTTATTTTCCATGTTCGTCGATGAGCGTTTGGATAATTCCATCGACAAGACCTACCCTAGGCACAACAATATTTTTTACACTTCCCCATTTCATAACATTCAGGAAGATTTCACAAGCCGGAATAATCACATCAGCACGGTCGTTATTTAATCCGAGAACATTGATACGTTCTTTTAAGGAAAAAGAATTTAAATATTCGTATAGCGACTTAAGTTTATTGAAAGATAAAGGCTTAGTTCCCTTTTCGTCGGCTAGACGATGCAACTTATTAATATTACCGCCGGTTCCAATGCCTATAATTCCTTTATAATTCTTGGTGTTTTCTTTTATCCATTCCTTCATTTCAGTCCATGTTTCCTCGCTATCCTGATTATCTAGGATACGAATAGTTCCTATATTAAATGACCTCGATGCGCTTAAAGCTCCATTATTAAATACCGATAACTCGGTGCTACCACCACCAACATCAATGTATAAATAGCTTTTCCGTCTTTCCAATTGCTGTTCAACATGGCTATTATAGATGATACTAGCTTCTTTTACGCCATCAATGATTTCCAGGTTGATACCGACTTTTTTTATCTCTTGCACCAACTCGGAACCATTGACAGCTTCTCGCATGGCAGAAGTTGCACAAGCCATGTATTCACTAACCTTATAGACGTCCATCAGTGATTTAAACGCCGACATAGTTTTTATTAAATCTTCTGATTTTCTCTTAGAGATGTTCTTATCAATAAAAGCGTCGTCGCCTAAACGTAAGGGTACTCGAATGAGTGTATTCTTCTTAAAAGAAACTACTTGGCCATTCTCAATTATATCAGCAATTAATAATCTGATAGCGTTTGAACCAATATCAATAGCTCCATATCTCATATCTTTATTTATTCTTTTGTTTCAAATAATGGTAAGTATCCAGTTGGGCCCGATAACTCATTTCATTTTTTCTCTTCTTTACGTATCTGTTATCGTTTGCCGCATTAATTACCCTTGCTTTAGTATTATCGCGAAGTTGGAGATCAAGAATATCTTTTATTTCCTTAACCAATAAGGGATCTACTACTGGAAAGCTAACTTCCAATCGTCTATCTATGTTTCTGGTCATCCAATCAGCTGACGATAAATATATTTTTTCATTGCCATCGTTCCCGAAGATCCACACACGAGCATGCTCCAAAAATCTGTCTACAATACTAATAACCGTTATATTTTCGCTGAAACCTGGTTGTTGCGGAACCAGACAGCACATACCTCGCACAATTAGTCGGATCTCGACTCCCGCGTTACTAGCTTCATACAATTTCAAAATCATACCTTCATCAGAAAGGCTGTTCATCTTTAAAATCATATATGCATCCTTGCCCGCTTTAGCAAGCTCTATTTCCCTATCGATTAATTGATAAACTGCATTGCGCATTTCCAAAGGCGAAGTGATAATGTATTTATAGCCTTTGTAAAAAGATTTTTTTTCCAGTCCTTTAAAAAGCCTTTTTAGATCTGCCGTTATACCTTTATGAACGGTGAACATACTATGGTCGCAATAACTTCGCGCGCTCTTTTCATTATAATTTCCTGTTGCCAGATTCGCATAATACGTAAGTCTCCCCTTTTCCCTCCTGCTTATCAAACATATTTTGGAATGTACCTTATAAGCCAAAAGACCATAATGTACATGCACTCCACCCTCTTCTAATTTATTACTCCAGAAAATATTGGCTTCTTCATCAAATCGCGCTTTTAATTCAATCAGGCAGTTTACTTTTTTTCCGTTCTTTGCTGCGTTGATTAAGGCATTGATAATCTTTGAATTTTCGGCCAAACGATAGAGGGTAATATTAATTTCCACCACTTTTGGATCAATGGCAGCCTCTCGCAAAAAATGAATGATATAGTCAAATGACTGGTATGGCAAACTGATCAGATAATCTCTTTTTGCAATCTGGTTAAAAATGCTATTACTCAAGTCGAGCTCTTTTACTTCGAGTGCAGGAAGCGCCTCATACTCCAAGGATGGTCCTCCTACATTTGGAAAGGCTATGAAGTCTTTGAAATTGTGGTAACGATTGCCGGGAATAAGTACACCGTTGCTCAAATTCATTCTCGAAACCAAAAAATTCAGCATGTCCAGTGGGATCTCACTGTCATAAAGCAAGCGCATTGGCTTTCCCTTCGATCGCCTTTGAAGGCTCTTACTTAAGGCTTCGATAAACTTCTCACTTACATTGGGATCGATATCCAGTTCCGCATCACGGGTCAGTTGGATCGTGAAGGCTTCAATGGTATCGTATTTAAAAATAAAAAACAATTCATCAAGACAATATCGAATGATATCATCCAAAAGTATAATGAATTTCAATTGATTACTATGAGGAAGCACCAAAAAACGGTTAATGCTTTTGCTGGGCACCTCCAATAGGGCATATCTGATTTTCTTATGATATGTTAACTTAATAAGGAAATAAATTCGGCGATCTTTTAATTCAGGGAATGGCTTGGTATTGTCCACATCCAACATAATCGGAACCAGATTAGGAAGTACTTTCTCTTGAAAATACTTCCTAACAAATTCTCCTCGACTAACGTTCAGTTGTTTTTCATTAATAATAAAAATCTTCTCTTCCGCCAGCTCTTTAATTATTTCGTGCTCATAAAGGTATTCAAACCGCTTTTCCTGTTTAACAACGATATTCTTAATTTCATTTAATACTTTCCGAGGGTTAAAGCCCAGGAGCTCCTTCGCTTTCGTATTTACGTTTGCCAACCTATTAAGCGTAGCCACTCTTACGCGATAGAACTCATCTAAATTGGAAGAGAATATCGAAAGAAAGCGAAGACGCTCTAGTAGAGGCACTGATTTATCCGCCGCTTCCTGTAATACGCGCTCATTGAAATATAACCAACTTATCTCTCTATTAATTAAAGGAGCTTTGCTCTTAAAAGATGCAGACATTTATCAGAATACCATTTATAGACAGCAAATTTTGCATAAAAATGTTAAGTACATGTTAAGTAAACATTACCTTTTATGAATCAAAATTAGGAAATTGCTGGTTTATCTGACGGTTCTGATGGTTTACTTGCTGTTTTGCTCGCGGTTGCAGGCGTCGCTTTTTTGGGAGCAGTTTTTGGCTGACTATTAACATTCGTTGCCGGCTTTGCGCTTGTTTTATTACCCGTAACAACTGCCTTCTTTTCCTCTTTAACAGCGGGTTTTAATTCTGCTTCTTTTTTCGCTTGGTTTGCAATTTGATTAGGAGTAACAACTTTTTTTGGTTGCGATACTGCTTTAGTGGCTGCTGATGCTACCGCCGATTGCTTACTATCTGTTTTAGCGCTGCCAGTTGATGAAGAAGCGCTTCGCTGCGGAACAGCTTTTTTTACCGTTGCTGTTGCTGACGGGTCCTTTTGGGGGCTTGTCTTCTTGCTTGTGCTTGCAGGTGGTGTGGCTGCGGTTACCGGTTTGCTTGGAGTAGCCTTTGGAATGGGTAATTTTGCAGGAGCTACCGATTGAGTTTTACCACTAACTTTGCTAACCTCTGTCTTTCCAACCTTGTCGTCCTTCACAGGCTCCTTTTTCGAAGTGCTGCTGGTTTTAGTTGCAGTTTTTACTTTCTGCTCTACTGCTTTTGCACTTTTTTCTGCCTTCTCTTTTGATTTCTTTTCTACCTTTTCTCCGACAGTTTTGACTTTCTTTTTGGAAGCCTCTGCTTTTTTCTTCGTTTGACCTTTAGCACCTTCTATTTTATCCGACAGCTTTTCCGCGAGTTTCTTACTGGCTTTCTTAATATCTTTTGCCAAATCTTTCGTTTCATGCCCTAAATCATTCAATAGAGCCGTAACACGTTTAGTTAGCGATTTGGTAACTTTTTGCTTATCCGCTTTCTTTTGTTTTTTTGTGATTTTCTTAGCCATAACCGTTTATTTAAGTTATATAAAGCTAAGCAAATTAAATACCGGAAACAAAGGATTATTTATTCCACGATTTTTTCTCAAGTAGCTCCATTTGCCATATAATCTGTTCCTCTGTGATAGGATAAGGTTTGTCTTTCCGGATTTGTTCATATACGGCATTAAACAAGCCCTTATAGTTCCCTTTAAGTGCCTCTTTATAAAAAATCTGTTTTTGATTAGTTTTATTGATAATAGTTAATAAGCCCTCTTGACCAACAGCTTCCAGTCCGAATTTTTCGTCAGTCGGCCACATCCCTTTGTCCAATTGTTCCTCTTGCACATCTGCTCGGTTTTTTTGAAAAGAGCCTTTTGTGCCATGTATCACGTACGCGGGCAAGGGCTGTGCAACTAACAAACTTGCATGTGCAAAAACAGTAAGTCCGTGTTCATAAGTTAATACAAAGGTGAAAAAATCATCTACCTCTGAATTTTCTCTGTGAATGCTTGTCAGCTTGATGCTATCTTTAGGCTTACCGAACAGCGAGATTACCTGGTCAAGCAAGTGCGGACCTAAATCATAGGTTAAACCAGCGGCTGCCTGATTGATTTCTTTAAATGTTTTAGGACTCTTTTCTTTCCTATAACGATCGAAACGGATATGAAATTCAATTATATCACCAAGCGCACCACTTTCAATAATTCTTTTAACAAGTTTGAAATCACTGTCCCATCTCCTGTTCTGGAACACCATTACATGCTTACCTTGTTCTCTGCCAAGATCAAAAAGCTCTTTTACTTCCTGACTTGTGGCAGCACAGGGCTTTTCGATTAGCACATGCTTTCCTTTCAGCAAAGCCTTTTTGGCATAGTCGAAATGTGTCTGGTTAGGGGTGTTTACCACAACCAGTTCTATATCCTTATCATCTAATAACTCATCAACGCTATCATAACTGATAATATTGGGGTATCGTTGCTGTGCCGTTTTTTTACTTCTTTCTACAACCGCTTTGAACTTAAACCGCGTATTTGTTTCAAGAAAAGGCGCATGAAATATTCTACCAGACATACCATAGGAAAGTATGCCTGCTATTACCGGATATTTTGACATATACTTATAAGTTTTATTGTTTAATAAAACGCTAAATCCCGTAAATAGTTTTGTTAGTCGGATTAGCTTTTATCTCAACAAAATTTTATCATATTTCTAGGTTCTGGTAATAATACCGAGCCGAATCCAAGGAAATTATACAAAAGAAGAAGGTGTCTTTAAAAAGTTACTTTTTATCGTTATCCCGACTTGTACCTTTTAAGACACCTTCCTAAGGCACTCTGAAAAAGCTTACAGTAAAGTTTTTGTCTCTTCTATGCTTTTTTCAAGAACAGGAAGTGCCTCTTTCGCATATTTTCTCACACTGACATCTGTGGTGCGGGCTGCGCCCTCAAATTGGTGAAGAATAGTTTCCTGATTATGTAGCGAGTGTTTTAGAAATTCTTTATCCAATATGCTTGCCTGAGCAGAATCCAAGCCGGCAGGTAATTCCAATGAGTGCATAGCCGGGAAAGGAATCAGTACATCAGATTTGGTAGCCAATTCCTGAACTTTTGCTAACACATCTTTATATTGGGTGCTTAAATTTGTAGCTAAGGATTTTACACTCGCATTGCTTCCTCGCTGTGAAATGATATTAGCAAACTCTATTTCCTCATTCGCCAATTGATATACCGTACGATAAAATCTATATTCTTCGGTATCTGCTTTCGTGATGTTTGTGTAGTATAACTCTGCGCTGGCCTTATGTTCACCAACACTTGTACAGGAGCTCATCGATAAAACACATGCAAAAGTTGACAAGCCAAATAAAGCTATCTTCCTATTCATTTTTAATTTCTATTTATGTATGTACAGTTTTGTCCAGCAAACCTAACATAAAATTTTCCTATTATCAATTTTTATGTACAAATCCACCGTGAATACCACTCAATCATACCAAATTCCTTCCGGCGTTGACAATACCATATACCGTGCGGGTGAGTAATTTACCATAAATCTCATAATTCGGATCATCCGTACTCAAATTATGCATTTTTTTAATCGCATAATGTTGAATAATGACAAGAGGTAGAACGATTTTCTCTCTCGTAGCAATCGATTTCCTTTCCACGGGATATCGTTCCATAAGCATCGTGGTACCCGTTAATTTTAAAAAGTATTGCTTAGTTAACTCAAACTCTTCGCGAAGCATATTCCAAAATGTCCCAAACTTTTCGTCGTCTTTTAAATAGGCAGTGATATTAAAATTTGATTTCGTCATAGACATAATACTATTATCAATGATTGTTTTGAACATACCGGAAGTATTATAAAGTTCTTGCACTTTATCCCACTCGCCCGAATCGTCTGCATTTTTAAGCGCCGTTCCCACGCCGTAACAACCAGGGACACTTTGCTTCAGTTGGCTCCAAGCGGTTACAAAACTGATTGCCCGTAGGTCCTCCAATCGTAATTCAGAATTTGAATTTCTTTTTACCGGTCTACTGCTGATGTTAAGAGATGACAGGAACTTCAATGGACTAAGTTCTTCCAGATATTTTAGGAATAAGGGGTGTTTCCTTAGCTCCATAAATTTATTATAGCTAGCTCCAGCCATACGATCAATCAACATTTTCTTCTCCTGACTGAGGGTATCGCCAGGTTTGGTTTTTATTCCTGAAGTTATACCGGCATTCAACAATTGCTCAATATTGTAATGTGCGGTATCAAAAGAGCCATACTGACTACTTATCGTTTGCCCCTGAATCGTTAATTGTATATGATCATTCGCTATTTCATCACCCATAGAAGCATAAAACCGTTGGGTTTTCCCTCCTCCTCTAGCCGGAGGCCCACCCCGTCCATCAAAGAAGGTTAAATCGACATCGTATTTACGCGCCATCGCAGTAAGCTCCATTTTTGCTTTGTAAATAGACCAATTGGCCATTAGGTATCCACCATCTTTTGTGCTATCTGAAAACCCGAGCATAATTGTTTGCTTATTCTCACGGTATTTAAGATGGGATTGATAAGCCTTATTGTTATAGAGGATTTCCATCACATTAGCCGCACGCTTCAGATCATCTACCGTCTCAAACAATGGTACAAAATCAATTGAAAGCGTCTCTTTCTTCCAACCGTTCCATAGGAAAAGTTCCATAAGAGACAGAATATCTGACGCTTGTTGACAATTACTGATAATAAATCGATGGCAGGCCTTCGGTCCTCCCGACTGCTGGATTTTTTGAACAAAACGAATCGTTTCTACCATATCCAGAATTAAAGGATCCTTAATATTGTCTGTTGGTAAATCAGCCTCACGGAAGCGAGCGGACATAATCTTGTCTGCCTCCTCCAACGTTTCAAAATCTGCATCAATTCCTGTCTCTTCCGGATGAGCTTTGTAGAGGTATTGATATGTTTTGCGGAGGATGCTGCTATCCTGGCGAATATCCAAGCTCGAGAAGTAGGTCCCGAAAATTTTAACCTTCCGCAAAAGATCGTCCACAAGGTTCACAAAAAGACCGTCGTGATAGTCGGTAAGCACTCGTTTTACTTCACTTAAATTGAAGATGATAGCGTCTTTTACATTCGTTTGATTTTCCTGTGGGTTAAAGCTATTCTCGTAGAAAATTTCCTGCAAAGCTGCCATATACTTTTCCACTCCTCTGAAAGTAATACGGCGTTTCATCACTCTAAAATCCCGGTAGTAACACCTGAACAAGATGGTTCTCAACAAAGCAGAAACCTCTTTTGTACTTTCTGTAGTCACATTAGGATTTCCATCGCGATCCCCCCCCGGCCAGAAGCCCAACTCAACGATTTGTTTTTCCGCTTCCCTAATAGAACCATTGGCATCAAAGTCATTATCCACCATACATTGTATATCCGAAACAACCGGGTAAAACACATGCTCCAAAAACCAGGCTAAGCTCCTGGCTTCGTCAACGGGTGTTGGCTTATTTTTCTGTAGGAACGGTGTCTTGCCTAACTGCTGTAACAATAAATGAATATCGTTAATGTCATTCTTTTTTAGAGCCCCTGTTAAGTCGGTGATAATACCCAACACTTCACCCGGATAGAACTGTGTAGGATGGGCGGTAAGAACCAATCGCAGCGAAAAATCTTTCAACCGATTAACGATCTTATCACGTAATACGTTATTATTTTCAGCACGTTTAAATAAAGATTCCAATGATCCGGCATCATCGGCCCTACCGGTCTTCGAGAAAGCGGCATCTTCTATCGCATCAAATAAAACGACCTGTCTTTCGATATATTGGATGATCCGGAAAAGCAAATCGAAGCGATCGGCCTTGTGAATATATTGTTCGTATTGTCCAAAAAAACTTTCAATTATTGCTTCGGGATCCATTTTATCATTTACTCCCTTTTCGATATGTGTTGAAAAGAAAGGCAATAGGGTCCCGGTATGCTTGACTTGATAAAATGGTAATGTTAAAAAAAGACTGTTATAGAGTTCAAAGCGTGTCAAGACCTCATTCTCATAAACAGCTTCTTTCTGACTTAGTTTCATAAATACCTCAAAGATTAATACGTGGTTAAAAACAAAAATTTATTGTTTTTTCAACAAAACGGCACAAAATACAAATAAATATCAAAACAATCTAAACTTAACTACAATTCGCCAAGCAATTACCCTCGTTATGATAACATTTTTCAATTTAATTACTCAAACAATAAACAGCATAATGCGGTTAGTGTCTATGCAATAACAGGTACGATACTGTTAAGTTTTGCTTGACGCTTTTTATTACGGTTCTCAACAATATGGATAAAAATGCTTTACGCCGTTTAGAAAAAATAAAATGACTTTAATCAGTCAAAATATCTAAAGCAAAAAATAAGTCGGCCGGATTTTTGTATATTCGTCAGTAAATCCCAAAATGACAAGGGGAAAGTCATTCATACTATTATTACTGATTTTTTCTAGTGAAACAAACACAAGCTATTAAGACATTTTTATATAGTCAGTATTTTGCCGATGGTTTGCGAATTGCTTTTGGGGCCCTGGTTCCTGCTCTAATCTTTTCCTATTTAGGAGACATAAGAACGGGGATAGCTGTCTCTTTAGGGGCGGTAATTACCAGTATTGTAGATACCCCTGGCCCTACAAAAGACCGAAGAAATGCGATGCTGGTGTTAGTAGGCTTTATCTTTGTGATATCGTTTATCACCAAATTGATTAACCCTTTCGATGTAGCTGTTATCATCTTTCTGTCTGTCCTCAATTTTTCTATGTGTATGATAGCGGTTTACGGAACGCGGGCAGCTTCTTTGGGCACGGCCGCAATTCTAGTGATGATCCTTAATATGGATGATTTAAAGATGACTGCTGACAGCTCGCTTATGCATGCTGTCTATGCAACGATTGGAGGAGCTTGGTACATGCTTTTGAGTCTTACCTTAACTCAATTTCGTCCATTCAGACTTTCCCAGCAGGCCCTAGCTGAATGTATTCAAGATACCGCTGCTTATGTACGATTAAAGGCCAATTTTTATGATATAACCGTTGATAACGACAAAAACTACCAAAAATTGATTGACCAGCAAGTGATCGTTCATCAACATCAGGATGTCGTGAGGGAGTTACTTTTTAAAAGCAAGGCGATTGTAAAAGACTCTACGCGCTTAGGGCGCGTATTGGTCATTATATTTACCGACATGGTAGATATTTTTGAACGAACGATGGCTACACATTACGATTATGAGGCCATTCGCCATAACTTCGGAGATACAGATGCTTTAAGGGCTATTAGAATAACGGTTAACAGATTAGCCAACGAGATGGACAATCTGGCTTATCATATCAATGCGAATCATCGACCAAAGAAATTATACGATTTCAAATCGGACTTAGAACATATAAAAGGGGCAATAGATCGCGTAGAAAACACAGGCAAAAACACGGTAATCTTAAAAAAGATATTAGTCAATATCCGGGATTTAATTAACAAGCTCAACAACATTTATCAATACTTTGATACGCAAACCGCTCAATTTAACAATCAGGAAACAGATTTAACTAAGTTTTTATCACATCAGTCATTCAATCCGAAGGTTCTAAAAGACAATTTAAGTTTAAAATCGTCTACTTTCAGACATGCCTTAAGAATGGTGATTGTGATGATTGCAGCTTTTTTTATTTCGAAACTAATCCCTTTTGGCAATCATAGTTATTGGATTTTAATGACCGTCCTGGTTATTCTTAAACCGGGTTGGAGCTTGACAAAGCAACGCAATTATCAACGTATGTCAGGCACTATAATCGGCGGACTGGCGGGTATCGCGATTCTACTTGGCATTGAGCAAGAGATTGCCAGATTCATTTTTTTAATGATTTTTATGGTATTAGCTTACAGCTTCATTCGCATTAACTACATTCTAGGTGTCATGTTTTTAACACCTTACCTTTTACTTTTATATAGCTTTCTCGGCGTAAGCACCTTTGAAATTCTTCAGGAACGTGTGATAGACACCGTAACCGGTAGTTTATTGGCTTTTACTTCCAGTTACATTATTTTCCCCAGTTGGGAGAGTAAAAATGTACAAACCAGTATGCGAAAGCTCCTTATTGCTAATTACAATTACTTAGTCAAAGCGTTGGAGTATATTATTGGTATAGAGGTAAGTGAGACCGAATACAAATTGGTTAGGAAAGATGTCTATGTTAATATGGCCAATATGACCTCGATTTTTCAGCGGATGATTACTGAGCCAAAAAGCAAACAAAAAAACGCCAAAGAACTAAATAAGTTCTTAATATATAATCACATATTATCCTCTTACTCAGTTGCATTGGTAGCTGTTGTCAAAAATGCTGCTCAGCAGTCACTCACCGCTGAACACGTTAGATTGACACGAAAATCGCTTAAACAACTTTCTCAAACGATTTTGCAGTTTAAAATGACTGAAGACGATGAACCTTTTATCGAAACAGATATCAAAGTGGTTACTGCTTTGCCGGAGGATACGGGAGAAAACGAAGAAACAAAGTTAATAACAGAGCAAATTTCCTTCGTAAGCAAAATTACTCAAGATTTGAATAAAATATGTGAGCGCATGGATTTGCTAAAAGAAGCAGCCTAGCCCGATATTTTGTTGTTTTATCGATTCGGCATCCAAACCAACGACTGAGCAATAGTTTCGAAAGATTAGATTGTTCGCAATTATAAAAAATTTAAACTATTAGGGCCTTGGTTAAACAGTAAGTCAACAATACTTAGATTTGGAAGGAATCCATGCTTAGGTTCAAACACCTGAAAATACGGCTTGAATTCCTTGGCTTGATAGGTCTGTTTTGGGTGAATGCGGTTTCTAAAATCCTGAATACCGGCATCACTATCCTGATATGAGGTCGTAAACGTTAACGCCTTTCGTATTTTTAACAACCGAAGCAACATACTTGTCAGATCGATATTGAAATCAAATAAAAATTCATATTTTTTTTCGTAAAATGGCGCGAAGTCATCCTCATAAAATTCAAAATAAGCTGACCGTCTGTAGGAAGTTTGCAAACTCATCCAATGTAGGCGTTGCCAGTCACTCTCATAACTTATCCGTACATCCTTCATCACCGTGTGTACTTTTGCACCCTTCCTAACAGGAATGATCAAGTCCAATTTACCATTTGGAGAGTAGATACTCGCCCTATTTCGATAGGTTTGCTTGGGGAAGTGTTCGAATTTTTCGATTAGAATTTCATCTCCGTCGGCGCTTAACATCTCGCTCACCGCAGCAATCGGAGCCAAATAAAAGCAGGGAAATAGTTTGTCTGTTTTCTCCATGATTTTGGAATTAAACCGCGAAAATACATATTAGCCGATAAATAAACTGCAATCTTCTGAAAAAGAAAAGACATGCTTTAATCAGAACTGCTTATAAGTTTGTAAAAAATTTCCTTTTCAAAATAAAGAAATCGGATATTTGCAAATTCTTTAGTAATTCGGTCTGGCTAAAATTAAGATGAACTTAGGGAATCGCATTGTATCTTTTTTTGTATTTATAATCTCTTTACTTCCCTTTTGGGTATTATATTGCTTGAGCGATTTTCTTTTTTTTATCCTATATTATGTAGTAGGTTACCGAAAAAAGGTGGTATACGAAAATCTATCAAACTCGTTTCCCTCAAAATCAGATGAAGAGATAAAGCAAATTGCCAAAAATTTTTTTGTTTTCCTCTCGGATATGATCATTGAAACGATTAAAATGAGGACGATTACGGCAAAAGAAGTGGAAAAGAGAATGGTGGTTCACGCCACACACGAAATTTACCGCCATTTAGAACAAGGAAAGCCTGTAATCGGTACAACCGCACACTACAGTAACTGGGAGCTGGGTATTCATCGATTGTCTTTGATGCTGAAAGACCCTTTATTGATCATTTATAAACCTCTCTCAAACAAGGGATTTGAACAAACATTTAACAATATACGATCGAGATTCAATGCCCAGATGGTACCGATGAAACAGACACTCCGGCAGATCCTTGCCTATAAAAACACGCCACATATGAGTATGTTTCTCTCAGACCAAACACCTGCGCGTTCGGAATCTAGCTTTTTTACGCCTTTTCTGGGACAAGATACGCTAATGTTTCTGGGGATGGAAAAAATAGCCAAGCGTACTGATTTTCCTGTTGTTTATTGCCATATTAACCGGATAAGGCGTGGATATTACGAATGCACCTTTTCTACTTTATTTGAAACACCGAAGGCTACGGATAACCACGAAATCACGTTGGCATATAACAAGTACCTCGAAAAACTGATACATGATAAGCCCGAACAGTGGCTATGGTCTCACCGTAGATGGAAACATAAACCCAGTGCATGAATAAAAAAGTAGCCGTCGTAATACTGAATTGGAATGGAAGGAGTTATTTGGAAAAATTCCTTCCCTCGGTTTGCGCAAGCACCTACCCAAATCTAGAAATAGTAATAGGCGATAATGGTTCAACAGATGATTCCGTTTCATTTATACAGACCGAATATCCGTCTTTAACGCTCATAAACAACAAGGAAAATTTTGGTTTCGCCGAAGGATACAATCGTGTCCTTGAACAGGTTGAGGCCGATTATTTCGTCCTCCTTAATTCTGATGTACAGGTCGATCCTTATTGGATAGAGCCTGTCATCGAACTGATGGAAGCAGACAGTAAAATAGGAGCTGCTCAACCCAAAATACTTTCTTTTCACGACAAAAAGAAGTTTGAACACGCTGGCGCAGCAGGTGGATTTATCGATTATTTAGGTTATCCTTTTTGTGCAGGAAGAATACTTGAGAAAACGGAAGTCGATCAAGGGCAGTACAATCATCCAAAAGAGATATTTTGGGCAAGCGGTGCAGCTTTTTTTATAAAAAGGGATGCCTGGAGAAAGGCGAAAGGCTTTGACAAAGATTTCTTTGCTCACATGGAGGAGATTGACCTGTGTTGGCGGCTGAAGCTCTTTGGATATAGCATATATTATTGTCCGAAATCAGCGGTTTATCACGTTGGTGGTGGTACGCTGAGTAAGGAAAATCCATTCAAGACCTACCTCAATTTTAGGAATAACCTCGTTATGTTGCAAAAAAATCTGCCCTTAATGCAAGCAATATTCGTTATATTTATTCGTTTTTGGCTAGATTTCATTGCCCTGCTCCGTTTCATATCGGAAGGAAAACGAAAAGATGCACTTGCAGTCAGCAAAGCACATGTGAATTTTTTCAGGAATTTTCGAAAAAACGCTCGTAAAAGAAAACGAACCAAATCAAAAAAAGTATCGTCTGGCATCTATCGCGCGAGCATTATTTGGGCTTACTTTATACTTCAAAAGCAGAAGTTTACTGAATTGAATAATAAAAAATTCTAGAAAGGCAAACAAAAAGAGCGGATCGTAGTTTATAAATAAACCTTTTATAACAACCCATGAAGATACTTTTTTATATGCTATTGTTTTTACCATGCTTGTCGACGGCTTATGGACAAACAAGTTCACTCGCAGGAGCTTGGCAGCTAAAAAAAGACGACCTTCACCATACATTGGTTTTTGTAGACAACTACCTGTCTTATGCCTTATATGACTTAAATGGTAAAAAATTTATTAATACCTGGGGTGGCCCCTATAAGCAACAAGATAAACAGATCGTGGTATCTATTGAGTACAACGCTACAAAGCCCGAAGAAGTACAAAAATCACATACCTTTCAGTTCGATTTAACTAAAGACCTTTCTATTAATGTAACCGGCAACAAAGAAAATTGGCAACGAATAGATAGTAATGATGCGCCTTTGGCAGGCGTGTGGCGAATTACCAACCGAAAAGTAGACAACCAAATGAATGAAATGCCATTGAGGGATCGGAGAACATTGAAGATACTCAGTGGCACTCGGTTTCAATGGGTAGCAATTAATGTGAAAACCGGCGAATTTTCAGGTACGGGAGGTGGGACCTATAGTTTCAAAGATGGTAAGTATATTGAGAATATCGACTTTTTTTCCCGGGATGACAGCCGTGTTGGAGCGAGCCTGACTTTCAATGGGAAATTAGACAATGGTCAATGGCATCACAGCGGGTTGAGCTCAAAAGGAGCGCCCATTTATGAAATATGGAGTCGCATGTATCAGTAGCGAATAGCGTTAGTAGATAAAGCTATGCACCGCCAAGCGATAACTATCTAATCCAAAACCACATAGAACCCCTTTACAATATTTAGCCAAATACGAATGATGTCTGAACGCTTCCCGCGCATGAACGTTCGAAATATGCACCTCGATAACCGGTGTTTTTATAGCAGCGATTGCGTCACCTATTGCCGCTGAAGTATGCGTATATGCTCCGGCATTTAAAACGATACCATCATAAGAAAAACCCACTTCATGCAATTTGTCGATAATTTCACCTTCATGATTACTTTGAAAATAAGACAGGTCGATTGAATCAAAGTACCCTTTCAGTTCTTCGAAATAGCTCTCAAACCCTTTATTTCCGTATATTGATGGTTCCCGCACGCCAAGTAAATTGAGGTTTGGGCCGTTAATGATTTGAATTTTCATCTTTATAATCGTTTTGCGCAACGCTTTTTAAGCGGTAATCCATGCAGGTTTCATTAATTAATAATAGCTTTGCATGAAATGTTATGGCGGTATGCTTTACGGCAAAGATAATATTTTCATTAAAAGTTTATTCGTCTTTTCCTATTAAAATGCGACCCGCTTATGGGAGTAATATTGTTTGATGCCATCGTTGATTCGAGCAAGGTAAATGATTGCCTCAAATAGGCGGGCTAATTAATAAATTAATACTGATGAAAAACACGTTTCTCTTCATCTCCTTTTTCCTACTAGCAGGGATTATTATCACAGGCATTTGGTGGACGCCAATATATTGGTCGTTCATCATCGTTATACCCTTGTTCTTTCTCGGTCTCTTCGATGTTTATCAGTCAAAACGAGCCATCAGACGCAACTTCCCTGTTTTCGGTAGACTCCGTTATGTGATGGAAGGCCTCCGCCCCAAGGTACAGCAATATTTCATCGAAAGTGACACGGACGGACGACCTTTTAGCCGAATTCATCGTAGTGTGATCTATCAACGTGCAAAAAAAGAAATGGATACTACTCCTTTTGGCACCCAACTAAATGTGTATGAAAACAATTATGAATGGCTTAATCATAGCATCAATGCTTTACATATGGATGCGTCATGTGAAGATCCAAGGGTTATTATAGGTGGTCCCTCCTGTTCACAACCGTACTCAGCGAGCATATTGAATATATCGGCAATGAGCTACGGTGCCTTAAGTAAAAATGCCATCATGGCACTAAACAAAGGTGCTAAAATCGGCAATTTTGCTCATAATACCGGAGAAGGTGGCATAAGTGATTATCATTTGGAAGGTGGTGGTGATTTAATTTGGCAGATAGGAACAGGCTATTTTGGATGCCGCTACCCGGATGGAAATTTCAATCCGGAAGCATTTGAACAAAAGGTGAATCTCCCGCAGGTTAAGATGGTTGAAATCAAACTATCACAAGGTGCTAAACCAGGGCATGGAGGCATATTGCCTGCGGCAAAGCTAACGGAAGAAATTGCGCGTATACGGTTAGTTGAAATGGGCAAAGACGTTGACTCTCCCCCCTATCATCGCGCATTTAAAACACCGATTGAGCTATTAAATTTCATCCAACAGTTACGTGAGCTATCTAATGGGAAACCCATTGGTTTCAAGCTATGTATAGGACATCGAAGTGAATTTGTAGCCATCTGCAAGGCGATGACTGAAACGAAGATTTGCCCTGATTTTATTACCGTCGATGGTGGTGAAGGAGGAACAGGCGCCGCTCCCTTGGAGTTTTCCAACAATGTTGGGATGCCTCTAAGAGATGCCTTAGCCTTTGTTTACGACACACTTACAGGCTTTGACCTGAAGCAACACATTAAGATTATAGCTTCCGGGAAGATCGCCACGGGTTTCGATCTTGTTAAGAATTTCGCACTTGGTGCAGATATCTGCAATAGCGCGCGGGGGATGATGATGGCCCTTGGTTGCATACAGGCTTTAGAGTGTAATAGCAACAAGTGCCCTACCGGCGTAGCTACACAAAATGCTCATCTGGTACGTGGCCTCGTAGTAGAAGATAAAAAAACAAGAGTTGCCAATTTTCATCAGCAAACAATAAAAAGTGCCATTGAGCTTATGGCAGCGGCGGGCATCAGACACCCCGATGACATTCATAGAGCTTATATCCATCGAAGAATTTCTCCGGATAAAATTTTGACTTATTTAGACAGCTATCCCTATATACCCAAAGGTTCCTTACTCAAAAAGCCATATGCTAAACAATTTGAGCTGTTGATGACAATAAGTGATCCACATTCTTTCACACCAAACTTCAGCAATCTTAACTGGGACGAATTAGAGTGGGCAAGAAAACCGATGACAAACTGATAATATTGACATAAAGATAATATGGGCCCAATAGGTATTTTCGACTCCGGTTATGGAGGATTAACAGTTTTTAAAGAAATCAGCCATACGCTTCCTCAATACGACTACATTTATTTTGGCGATAATGCTCGAGTTCCCTATGGTACACGCTCGTACGACACTGTGTATCACTATACGATGGAATGTGTAAACCATTTATTTGATTTGGGTTGCCATTTAGTTATATTGGCTTGCAATACGGCTTCTGCAAAAGCCTTAAGGACTATTCAACAAAAAGATTTACCGAAACGCACAGACTTACGAAATGTTTTAGGTGTTATCAGACCAACGACCGAAATTATCGATCACTTCACTATAAGCAATCACGTCGGTATTTTGGCTACTTCGGGAACGGTCAATTCAGCGTCCTACGTGCTGGAAATCCATAAGTTTTTCCCTCAAATTAAGGTGTATCAGGAAGCATGCCCCATGTGGGTTCCTTTAGTCGAGAATAATGAAATGGGTTCGCCTGGCGCCCGTTATTTCGTAAAACAACATATCGATCGCCTCTTGCAACAGTCTACCGAAATTGATGCCGTCATTTTAGCTTGCACACACTATCCCCTATTGTTACCTACAATTAAGGAATTTATGCCAAAAGGTGTACAAGTGATTTCACAAGGAAGCATCGTAGCGAAAAGTTTAGCGGATTATCTGTATAGACATAAGGAAATAGAAGCTCTTTGTACAAAAAATGGCGCACGGCAGTTTTTTACAACGGAAAGTGTTGAGAATTTCGAGGAAAAGGCCAGCATTTTTTATGGTTTACCGGTTGAGGCAGCACAATTTGACCTGACCCACAAAATACCTTAGCAATACAGTGTTCAGCAAGTTGGCGATTAATCGGCAAAAAATTTATCATGAAAATTCACAAAAAACAGTTCCTTTGTGGCTCTCGTGCAAGCGGTATAGAGCCAACGAAGGAAATCCATATTAAGCATTTCATCCGTTAAAAAGCCTTGATCAATAAAAACGGCGTCCCATTGCCCACCTTGTGCCTTATGGCAAGTAACTGCCATAGAAAATTTGATTTGCAATGCGTTATAATACGAGTCGTTTTTAATAGCTGCTATTTGCTCTTTCTTACTTCCCAATTCTTGATAGTCTTCCATCACCGAGTCGAACAATTTTCGCTGACTTTCTGTAGGTAAATTAGGAGAGTCTGTGTATAAAGAATCTAGTAGGACTCTACAGGATAAAGGCTCCAAATTATCTTGGTCGACGAAAGCCAAACTTACATCGGCAAACCGAAAACCATGTTGTTCATGTACATTACGAACCCGTTTTACAATTGCCATATCTCCATTAGCAATAAACTGCTGCGCATCGCTTTCTCCACTTGTCCAATAATAATTGTTTCGCACCACCATTACATGATCTCCTCCGGTCAATTCCTCTTCTCGATAGAGTATCCGGTTACGTATTTGCTGATTATATAAATTGGCACTTTTATTTGATCTACAAATAACCAATGTATTTTCGATTCCATATTTGTCATAAGCATAATGAAGCCCTTCGATAAAACGCTCACCCGTCATCCGATAGACATCGGCGAAGTTTCTTACCTTTAGTTTCGGAAAGTGGAGCTTTTTATTGCTACCGTCTAGCCTAATTTGTTCACGAATAGCGGTGGCATTACGCAAAATACCGGAGTTACTCGTTTGTCGCACCACCTCGGTCAATTCGCAGCTCATTACGTGATAGCCAAAATGGTCTCTTATATACCTCGGGTTTAAGGCGGGACTTTCCAATAATCCCACCGGGGGGAGCTGGGCGGTATCTCCTACAAACATAAGTTTGCAATTATCACCGCTTTCAACATAAGTTATCAGGTCTTCCAATAAACCGGTCTTTCCGAAACCACTCTGCTCATTTGAAATCATAGAAGACTCATCTATAATAAATAACGTATTTTTATGTAAATTATCAGACAAGGTAAAAGACATATCCGGTGTGCCGGCGACTTTCTTTCGATAGATTTTTTTATGGATAGTAAATGCCGGTCTTTCTGCATAAGCACTCATTACTTTAGCTGCTCTTCCCGTAGGTGACAATAGGATCGACCGCATATTTAGGGCCGGCAATACACGTACCAAGGTGCTAATAAGCGTAGTTTTACCCGTACCGGCATAGCCCTTTAAAATAAAACAAGTCGCCTGTTGTTTAAAACTTAAAAAAGTGGCCAGTTCTTTAAATGCTTCCTTTTGCTGCGGAGTGGGTGTAGCGGGAAACGATTGCTCGAATTTGTTAATTATTTCCACATTCAAACCTAACACAAAAAAATGCTTTTTGCAATATCGTTTGTAAAGGGTACTTTTGCTAGCCATGAGTGAACTATTGCAAATAGAATTTATTGACGACAACTTCACCGTAGATAAAAGTGAGGATTACCAATTATTAGTAAGACAAGGCAACCATCGATCACAAATGGCCATTTTTAGTCAGCAAAATCGCCTGTTATTACTGCTCTCTTGGCAAAAAGATGTCAGGGAAGAGCGTGTCGACCAATTGTTGCACTTGGCTTATCAATCCAAAGTTCTATCAATTGATACGAATTATAAGATGTTAATACCTAACGAATTATACAATCCATCTCAAGAAGTATATTACTTAAATGCTTTTTTTTTAGACAAGGAAAATCATTCGTTATTAAGCAGTTATATAAAGCCATTCGCCGCGCAGTGCATCTACGGCATATCAAAAGAAGAGCAAAGGCAATTACTTTTGAATTTTCCGGATTTCATGATTCAATCCGGTAGTACAGCCATATTAAGTGCACTCGCAGCTATTGCTTCAGATCACAAAAACTATCTCTCTATTAACTTTGGCGAAGGGTATGCAGACTTCTCTTACATCTCAGACGGGAAACTGATATACCACCATATGCAGCCAAGCCAGGATGCAGACGAATTTAACTACTTTCTATTGGCTATTGCCCAAGAATACAACATCAACCTTTCTAGTATATCAATAATAATTTCAGGTCAAATAGAAGTTGACGATCCAACCTATCAACGCCTGAAAAAATACAGTAATCAATTGTCTTTTTTGGATTTGTCCGGTGTAATGGAATGTAGCAATTTCAATGTACTGAAAAAGGGGTATCAAAAGTTATCATTATTCGGATTATTATGCGCATAATTGGTGGACGTATTAAAGGGGTAAAACTTTCACCCCCCACAAATTTACCGGTTCGTCCAACAACCGATCTAGCAAAAGAGGCCTTATTCAATATATTGGAAAATCGACTTGTATGGAGCGAAACGGACGCATTGGATTTATTTAGTGGCACAGGCAATATTTCAATTGAATTGGCCTCACGAGGCGTCAAAAGTCTTTTATCCGTAGACATTCACGGTAAATGTTGCACATATATAGATACTCAAAAGAGCAAATATCAATTGGAGCAGATGAAGATCCTTAAAGCAGATGTGCTGAAGTTTATAACCGGATGCAAACAATCTTTTGACTTCATTTTTGCTGACCCCCCTTATGATTTGCCACAACTCCCTTTGTTACCTAACATGCTCTTCGAGCATAAACTATTGAATCCAAAAGGATTGTTCGTTTTAGAGCATCCCACTACTAGAAAGGTGGATCAGCATGTTAGCTTTGTGGAGCAACGCGTGTACGGTTATTCATCATTTAGCCTTTTTGAACTTTCCTAGCGCGCTTTATATTCGAATTATTTTCGATAAGTTTGAGCTTAAATTGATAGCAATAAACATACACCACCATGAAGAAGCGAGTTGCTGTATTTCCCGGGTCTTTCGACCCTATTACTAATGCACACATGGATATCATATTAAGAGCCATTCCTTTATTCGACGAGATCCATATCGCAATTGGATTAAATAGTTCAAAAACGCCTCTTCTAAGTAGTGATATGAGAAAAACAATTCTTGAAGCTATTTTCAAGGGTAAACCTTCAGTTCATGTTTCAAGCTACACCGGTTTAACCGTAAATTATTGCAAAGAGGTGGGCGCTTCCTATATTCTTAGAGGGCTTCGGAATGCCGCAGATTTTGATTTTGAGAATGCAATAGCGCAGAATAATCGACAACTTGAACCGACTATTGAAACTGTTTTATTATTTGCAAGCCCCGGCTTTGGGCATATCAGCTCCACCATTGTAAGAGATATACTTAAGCACCGAGGCTCTATCAAACATCTTGTACCAAAGGAAGTGCTAAATTATATATAGGCTTTTTTCTCAAGTACATCCTTAATAATGCCGTAGGTATTTGACAAAACATCGCCTACACGATCAGGATGGACCCATTGCGCATCCGTAATATCTTCACTTGTCTGAGGAATCAGTTTTGGCTTTTTGTTCACCCCCATTTCATACCAATTTGTCTTTTTAAGCACTACACTGCCTTTCACCTCATAAGCATGGTAAGATGATATAATTTTTGGCCCCAAGTAGTCGACATGTATACCACATTCTTCTTCAACCTCACGAAGAGCAGCGCGCTTACTTTTTTCTCCCGGATCTATCTTTCCTTTTGGTAAATCCCATTTTCCCAATCGATGTATAAAAAGGATATCTCCATCTCCGTTCCGCACCAAGCCGCCGGCTGCACCGATTAACCTTACCGACCTTTTGATCATTTTAAGCATCGCCTTCGGATCTTCTACTAAAAGTAAAAATTTAGTGGCACTTTCAAGTGATAAACTTTTCTTAAAAAGTTTTACAAAATCAAAAGACTGTAAATCAATTTGTTGAAAAGCATCCAAGTAGCTAGGCGTAAAATCGGTCAAGAGAAGGACCGATTCGTTCATATAAATTTTATAAATTTGCATCATGAATCACAAGAGTGAGATTGAACAAAAAGTTGCTGAATTTTTATTGCAAATTAAAGCAATTAAATTACAACCTTCCAAACCTTTTACTTGGGCATCGGGTTGGAAGTCCCCAATTTATTGCGACAATCGCATATCATTATCACATCCTACCGTAAGAACGTACATCAGACAAAAGCTTTCTGAAGTTATCCAAGAAGAGTTTGGTTCTATCGGAATGATAGCCGGTGTAGCGACGGCGGGTATCCCACAAGGTGTACTGGTGGCACAAGATCTCGGCCTGCCTTTTGCCTATGTACGATCAAGTGCAAAAGAGCATGGACGACAAAACATGATTGAAGGAGAAATTATAGAAGGGCAACGGGTAGTAGTTATTGAAGATTTAATATCTACAGGAAAAAGTAGTTTGAAAGCGGTAGAGGCATTGAGAGAAGCCGGATGCGATGTAGTGGGATTAGTAGCTATTTTCAGTTATGGATTTGATGTAGCGGATGAAAATTTCAAAGCGGCTAAATGTAGGTATACTACGTTGTCAAACTACAATGCTTTAATAAAATATGCTTCCGAGAATGGCTTCGTCCATCATGAAGAAGAAGATTTGCTACGTGAATGGCGAAGAGATCCGGCAAATTGGGAACCTAAAACTGTATAGATTTTCGTAAAGAAGCATATCGATGACTGTTATAGAAAGCAAAAGCATTATTAATCAACCCGTAGAGAAGGTATATAACTTTCTTGCCGATTGCAATAATCATGAAAAACTGATGCCCGAAAATGTTTACAATTGGTCATCTACTAAAGACGAGGCAAGTTTTACTGTTCAGAATATGGCTAAACTTACCTTAAGAGTTAGTGAGCGTAAAGAAAATCAAGAAATATCCATTGTACCTTCGGAAAAGGCCCCCTTTGATCTCACATTAAGTTGGAAGGTGAAATCAATTGATCCTAGCACCAGCGAAGCTGTTTTCACCATTCAGGCAGATCTAAACATGATGATGAAGATGCTTGCCAGCGGGCCTTTAAAGAAATTGACGGATTACCAGACAACGAAATTAAAAGAAGAATTGGAATCGTAGCTTGGGACACCCCTTAAGTAAAAAAACCTGTCTAAAATAGACAGGTTTTTTTATATAGAGACAGGGATTTACTCCGCCATTTTTTCATATAAAACTTTAAAAAACAGACAGTTAGTCATTAAAACCAAACTACGTAGCGACAAAATGTCTGTTTTCGTCAAACTACTTTTGATGGTATTCGTTTTGATATAGTCTAGCAAATCCTTATAAGACTATTAATAAAACGAAAATGAATTTAAACAACTTTACAATCAAGGCGCAGGAAGCTATTCAAAAAGCCTCGGAGATTGCGGGTGGAAACCAACACCAAGCTATTGAAAATGCGCACTTATTGAAGGCTCTTCTTTTAGTTGATGAAAACGTTGTAAGTCATTTATTAAAAAAACTCAATGTCAATATAAATCGCTTGAACGAAGCCTTGGATCAACAAATCAGCGGTTTTCCTAAAGTAAGCGGAAGCAATATATATTTATCTTCTTCTACTAATACAGCTTTACAAAAAGCACAGGGATACCTGAAAGATTTCAAAGATGACTTTGTATCGGTAGAGCACTTATTATTGGGCATCCTAAACGCGGGTGATAAAACCGCTGCTGCATTAAAAGATCAGGGTGTCACGGAAAAAGACTTAAAGAAAGCCATCATTGAATTAAGAGGTAACACACGGGTAACCGATCAGAATGCGGAGGCTACTTATAATGCCTTGAACAAATATGCACGTAATCTGAATGAATTTGCCGAATCGGGAAAGCTCGACCCGGTGATAGGACGAGACGAAGAAATTCGACGGGTTATCCAAATACTCTCCCGCCGGACCAAGAATAATCCAATCTTAGTTGGGGAGCCGGGTGTCGGTAAAACAGCAATAGCAGAGGGTATTGCCCATCGTATTATCAAGGGTGATGTGCCGGAGAACTTGAAAAGTAAAACGGTCTTTTCTCTAGATATGGGGGCCCTAATCGCCGGTGCCAAGTATAAGGGTGAGTTTGAAGAACGGTTAAAAGCCGTTGTAAAGGAAGTAACTGATAGCGATGGAGAGATCATTCTCTTTATCGACGAGATCCATACCCTGGTAGGTGCAGGAGGTGGTGAAGGGGCCATGGATGCCGCCAATATTTTAAAACCGGCTCTGGCGAGAGGAGAGCTACGTGCCATAGGGGCCACTACACTCAATGAATTCCAGAAATATTTTGAAAAAGACAAGGCTTTGGAACGCCGATTCCAGAAAGTCATGGTAGACGAGCCCGACACACAAGATGCGATCTCTATTCTAAGAGGTATTAAGGAGCGGTATGAGACGCACCATAAGGTGCGAATAAAAGACGAAGCGATTATCGCTGCCGTTGAACTTTCACAACGCTATATTGCGGATCGTTTCCTACCGGACAAGGCCATTGACTTGATGGATGAGGCTGCATCTAAACTTCGATTAGAAATGGATTCCGTTCCGGAAGCAGTTGATGAAATCGAACGCAAAATCATGCAACTTGAGATTGAGCGCGAAGCAATCAAGCGGGAAAACGACACCCATAAAGTAGAAGAGTTAAGTCGCGAAATAGCAAACCTAGCCTCGGATAGAGACTCCTTGCGCGCCGCTTGGCAAAGTGAAAAATCACTTGTCGACAATTTGAACCATCACGTACAGCAAATTGAAGATTTTAAGCTGGAAGCCGAGCAGGCTGAAAGGGCGGGCGACTACGGAAAAGTTGCTGAAATTAGATACGGTAGAATAAAGCAGGCACAAGATGAGCTTGAAAAGTTAAAAAAAGAACTTGAAGAAAAACAAGGCACTGGTCGTATGCTTAAGGAGGAAGTTACCGCCGAAGATATAGCTGATGTGGTTTCGCGTTGGACGGGGATTCCCGTAAGCAAAATGGTGCAGAGCGAAAGGGAAAAGTTGCTTCATTTGGAAGAAGAACTTCATAAACGAGTTGCAGGACAAAGTGAAGCCATAGAAGCCATCTCGGATGCCATTAGAAGGTCACGTGCAGGTTTAAGCGATAAAAGAAGACCGATCGGATCTTTTATATTTTTGGGAACAACAGGGGTTGGTAAAACAGAATTGGCAAAAGCGCTCGCCGAATTTTTGTTCAACGATGAACATTCAATGGTCCGGATTGATATGAGCGAATACCAAGAGCGGCACGCCGTTTCACGATTAATCGGTGCGCCTCCCGGTTATGTTGGTTATGATGAAGGTGGCCAGCTAACCGAAGCTATCCGCCGCCGCCCTTATTCGGTTGTGTTATTGGACGAAATCGAAAAGGCGCATCCTGACGTATTCAATATTCTTTTACAAGTTTTAGATGATGGACATTTAACCGACAACAAAGGACGTGTGGTGAATTTTAAAAACACCATTATCATTATGACCTCAAATATTGGTTCTCATCTGATCCAGGAAAATTTCAGTGAATTGAATGAAATAAACCGAGATGAGATTATAGCCAAGACAAAAAATGAAGTATTCGAGCTATTGAAGAAATCGATTAGACCGGAATTTTTGAATCGGATCGATGAAGTTATCATGTTTACTCCACTAAATCGTGATGAAATCGGTGAGATCGTTCGTCTTCAATTTAATGGGGTACAAAGACAATTGGCTGAAATGGGCATACAGCTGGAAGCCTCGGATGAAGCGCTCGATTGGTTAGCTCAATTGGGTTATGACCCTCAATTTGGCGCACGACCGTTGAAGCGCGTCATACAAAAACGAATTTTGAATGAGCTGTCAAAAGAAATCCTTGCCGGAAAAATTGACAAAGACAGTAAAATCAAATTAGATATGTTTGATCACAAATTCGTTTTCTTACAGGAGAATAGCTAATATTCATTTTTCAGGAAAAGAGAGTGTCTCCTCTTTGT
Organism: Olivibacter sp. SA151; assembly: GCF_054130995.1. Lineage (NCBI taxonomy): Bacteria > Pseudomonadati > Bacteroidota > Sphingobacteriia > Sphingobacteriales > Sphingobacteriaceae > Olivibacter > Olivibacter sp. SA151. The sequence goes on from NZ_CP096391.1 coordinate 3,667,655, forward strand.
CAAAGACAAATATTGCGAGACACTCTTCTTTTTTATGTTATATATAGTATACGACTTACCTGTTTCTTCCAAAAGCATCGGAGTACTACCAAAATGACTTCGCTGCAACGACTCTTGTCACTATCTCTTTCCAACCACTACCCTACTTACCATTATCCTACTTAACTAATTACAAAATTCGTAACTTTACATTAATGGTTGATCAAAAGCTATCAAATAAAGGAGTCAGACGAAAGGTTCTTTTTGTCTTTATCTGTTGTTGTATTGCCCTTGCTCTGGCATGGACCATCAGCAAGGATGCTTTTAATCAAGTGCTATCGGCTGTAGATAATATTGCGAAGCCAAACGAAAAGATGCGCTTGGTTAGTAAAGTATCGCGAGACATTATGCAGCTCGATCAGTTGCAACGGTCTCAAGTATTGACTGATGGAGATAATTCATATGAACAGCTACAAAAAGAATCAAAATTAGTTTCTGCCTCCCTCGATTCGTTAAAGAATCTATATTCGCAAGACAGCAATCAAACCAAAAGGATCGATTCCATTAAAACGCTGTTGAAAGAACGTGACAAGCTTTTTAAGGCTTATGTTCAAGTTCGTGAAAAAATGGTTGACAGTCATGAGTTTTCTAAACAATTACAAAGCATTGGAGAGATTGTTCAAAACACCCCGAATAGCGATAGTACTGTTGTAACGAGAAGGAAAATTACGGAAACAACCACCATTGAACCGGGGGAGATAGTGAAGGCTGATTCGATGCAAGATGACCGCTCCTTCTTCGGAAAGATATTCGGATCGAAACGAAAAAACCCGCCCCGCCCGAATACGATTACACAATCGAGACGGATCGTTAAAGAAGGTATTGAGGAACTGATAGATACAATTGCAACTTCAAAACAAGACAGTGCCATTAAATTAATTGATAGCGTCTTGAGAACCATTGAAGAAACCCAACGAGCACAAAGCGATTCATTTATAGACAGAGAAGTGGAGCTGACTTATGCAGGGAATCTATTGATCAGCAAGATGCTTAGTATACTGAATGCAGTGGAAAAAGAGGGAATGCTGCAGATGGAAAACGAGAATATGGGAGCCAGAACGGTGATGAACCATAGTTTGAGTCGGATTAATTTGGTGGTATTAAGCTTTTTAGGCGTTACAATTATTCTCGTCTTACTGATCTTGTCGGATATTAGAAAAAGTAATCGCTATAGGCGAGAGCTCGAAATTGCCAAAGAAGAAGCCGAATACCATAGTGCAGCCAAGCAGCGGTTCCTTTCCAACATGAGTCATGAGCTTCGTACACCTCTACAATCGATCATTGGTTATGCCGAACAATTACGGGACGAACACCCCGAGGATAGCCGTAAGGTGAACGTAATATATCAGTCTTCGGAACACCTATTGCAGATAGTAAATGAAGTATTGGATTACAATCGTATCAATTCCGGTAAATTTCATTTTAATAACCAGGATTTTTACTTGTCACAATTAATTGAAGAGGTAGTTGCAGCTATGCAACTACAGGCCGAAGAAAAATCACTGTCCTTAAATTTGAGCAAAGAGATTGAAGGGACGGGTTATCTATTTGGCGATCCTTTTCGGATCAAACAAATCCTTTATAACTTGCTTAGTAACGCCATTAAATTTACCGATCAGGGATCGGTTACCTTGATGGTTAGTACCGCCATAAAAAATGAGCTAACCGAATTAAGAATAACGGTTGAAGACACCGGAAAAGGTATTCCTGAAAGTGATATTCATCGAATTTTCAACGAGTTTGAACAAGCGGAAAACTCAAATTCCGGCACCCATTTTGGCAGTGGCTTGGGGCTGAGCATTGTAAAGACGCTATGCGAAGCCATGGGAGGAAATATTAGGATAAAAAGTCAGCTGGGTAAGGGATCCACATTTGACGTATTTATCCCTTTAAAAACGTCTACGTTAATCGAAACAAGTAGAGAGGAAAACAACCTGATCCCTATAAAAGATTTCACAGGAACTATTTGGGTGATAGACGATGATAGTTTTATCCTCGAGCTCTGTCACAATATTTTCAATAAATATAAAATCAACCATCGTACCTTCTCCGATCCGAATGATTTATTGAATACACCATGGGACTCAAGTGTTAGCATTGTCTTAATGGACATGCGTATGCCGGGAAAAACGGGCGTAGAATTAAATCATGAGTTACGACCAAGAATCGAAGAGGATGTGAAAATATATGCCTTCACAGCCCAGGCACTACCGGAAGAGCGTGAAAAAATAATTTCTCAGGGTTTTGATGGTTTATTGCTAAAGCCATTTAAGGAAACCGATCTTTTGCATCTGCTTGGTTTACGTAAAACAAACGAAGAGCCCCTTAAAATAAAAAACCGGAACGATTTGAGAGATTTTGATTTTTCTAATCTGAAGAAATTGACCTACAATGACAGTAATCAGGTTACCAAAATACTAAACATTTTTATTAAAGATACGGGAAAAGATCTTATTAATCTACGCAATGCTTTGCAGGCTAACGAGAGAGAACAACTCGCGTTGATTTGTCATAAACTAGCGGGAAGAACATCCCAGATCGGCGGACAGAAGATAGCTATTAAACTTCGAAAGCTTGAGATTGACATCAGAAATAATGAATTCGACATTCTGGAAATTCAAGGGATTATAGATCAATTATACCGCCTATTGGATTATCTGAAAGAAGAGTTGCATAGCCGATCCTTCATCAATGGAACGGTTCTATAACCTTGAGAAATAAATTACGCGAATTAGGAAATACCGTACTTATCTAATTTATTATAGAGGGTTTTTCGATCTATATTTAAGACCTGTGCCGCCTTACTTTTATTATATTTCACCTGCTGTAAGACATCCATTATAAGCTGTCGCTCATGTGCCTCACTTTGGGATTTAAGATCAGCAGCCACATGCTCGGAATTCGGATGGCTTTCATGATGTTTATGCTGATTGATCGACAATACCATCTCATCAGGTAACGCGCTCGATTCCGCTGTATCACCCGGTGTCAATAGCACCATCCTCTTTATTACATTTTTAAGTTCCCGTAGGTTGCCGGGCCAATCATAAGCTTTGAAAATATCTTTTACCTCTTTAGAAAGGTGAACAACCTGTCGATTCAATTCTTTATTAGCTTTAGCTACAAAAAACTCAATAAACGTATCCATGTCACTTCCCCGGTCTCTTAGAGCCGGTACAATAATTTCGAATTCATTGATCCGATGATATAGATCTTCTCTAAAATTTCCCGATGCTGAACTACCCAATAAATCATCGTTCGTTGCGGCTATGACACGAACATCAACTTTAATTTGCTTATTAGCACCAATAGGCTGTATTACTCTTTCTTGTAAAGCTCTTAATAATTTCACCTGCACATCATACGACAAATTCCCTATTTCATCTAAAAACAGCGTACCGCCATCAGCCTCCTCAAATTGTCCTTTTTTATCCGTAAGTGCTCCTGTAAACGACCCCTTAATATGTCCAAACAGTTCGCTGGCTGCCAGCTCTTTGGAAAGGGTTCCACAATCAATGGATACAAAAGGTTTATTGGCCCGGTTGCTTTTTAAATGAATGGACCTTGCCACGTACTCCTTTCCCGTACCGCTTTCCCCCCTTACCAACACAGACATGTCGGTCGGTGCAACTAAATTGATGTATTCTTGAAGCTTTTTAGATTGGGTACTAACGCCTTTTACAAAGTCTGACGACTCTTCTTCCGGTAATTTTTTGGTGGTCGAAGGGATTTGTTCTTCACTATTATGGTTTAATGCATCTTTTAAAACCATTAATAATTCATCGGGGTTTACCGGTTTCGTAATATAATCAAACACCCCCAAACGCATGGCCCTTACTGCAGTGCGTACGTCATTGAAACTGGTCATGATAATAACAGGGATATTTAGGCCCCTGTTCCGAACCTCTTCCAATACATCCAAACCCGTTCCATCTCCCAGACGATAATCCAGCAACATAAGGTCAATAGATTCGTCCAATGATTTGACACTACTTTTGACATTGTACCTCATTTCAACTTGATGGCCATTTTTTTTCAAAAAGCCTTCGAGAATAGTCGAAAAGGTAGTATCATCTTCTACAAGCAGGATTTTGGCCATATTTATTTGTCTTTATCCTCCAACGGAAACAATTCGTTTTTTAGTATATTACGTTAATCTACAAAACTACTATTTTTTCGCCGATTAGCACTTAATTATTATGAATTAGTTACCCATATATCGAATAATCGCATCTGCAAATTGACTCGTTTTAAGTAAGGTAGCCCCTTCCATCTGATTATAAAAGTCTATGGTAACTTGTTTTGAACGAATGGTTTTAGCCAGTCCTTTTTTAATGATTGATGATACCTCGTGCCATCCCATATAATCAAACATCATCACGCCGCTCAAGATAACTGATGAAGGGTTCATACTATCTGTATTTGCAAAACGAGGGGCTGTTCCATGCGTTGCTTCAAACACCGCATGCCCTTTAAGGTAATTAATGTTCGCTCCCGGAGCTATGCCGATTCCGCCAACAATGGCCGCCAATGCATCTGAAATGTAATCACCGTTGAGATTTAATGTAGCAATCACTGCATAGTCTCTTGGGTTTAGCAAAATCTGTTGCAGAAAATTATCAGCAATTACGTCTTTTATAATAACTTTCCCTTGCTGTTGTGCTTTTTGTAACGCATTGTTTGCAGCTTGTTCACCGTCGGTAGCCTTTAATCTTTCCCATTGAGTCCAGGTAAACACGTATTCGGCATATTCATTTTCCGCTAATTCATAACCCCAGTTCTTAAAGGCACCTTCTGTAAACTTCATAATATTCCCCTTATGAACTAAACTCACGGATGGAAGTTTCTCCTTTATTGCATATTCTATAGCTGCCCGTATTAAACGAACGGACCCTTCCTTCGATACCGGTTTTATGCCAAGAGCCGTCTCTTCTTTGAAGGGATAGTCCACACCAAACTGATTTGTTAGGTACTCTTTTAAAACTTGGGCTTCCTTACTGTCAGCTTCGAATTCAATGCCGGCATAAATATCCTCCGTATTTTCACGAAATATGACCATATCAACATTTTCCGGGTGTTTAACCGGTGAGGGGACTCCCTCAATCCAGGATAACGGGCGCTGGCAAACAAATAGATCGAGCAACTGCCGAATAGCCACATTTAACGATCGGATACCACCTCCAACGGCTGTAGTTAGTGGTCCTTTTATTGAAACAACGTACTCCTTCATGGCCTCAATTGTTTCCTCAGGAAGCCAGCTGCCAGTTTGGTCATAGGCTTTTTGCCCTGCCAAAATCTCTTTCCATTCGATCTGCCGCTTCGCTGCATAAGCCTTTCGTACACCTTCATCAAAAACACGAACGGCTGCATTCCAGATATCAGGCCCTATTCCGTCACCGATGATAAAGGGTATGATTGGATTATCAGGAACGGTTAAATGTCCTTTTTCATTTATGGTTATTTTCTGTCCCATAACTTTCTTATTTAGTTGATCCCGGTAAGTTTCTGTTTCTTATATTCAATATGCTTCCTAAACCTTTGCCCATCCTCTGTAGACGAGTATAGCCCCGGTTTGTCGACATGGCACTCACCTCATCATAATTATCAAACACACTAGTTGGTCGCCTACTCGGATAAATTAGTATTCTATTATTATTTTCATATTTCCGAGCGAGTTTTTTCGGTATACCGTCGAATTCTCGATTATAAGAGACTTCACCCGCTCTCGCCGAAACGAACACCAGTAGGTCGGTATCGCTTATATAGCCTCTAAGAGATGCCAGGTCGTCCCAATCAGTATGGTTAACAAACCGGATATTGCAATTGATTTTGCTTTTCTTGAGAAAGGACGTAACCGCCGACTCTGATCGGGCATTCGCAATGCAAACGACCGGTAACGTAAGCTCAATCGCCAATTGACCAACTTTCGTCAGCCAATAGGAGAAACCTTTTTCGTCTTCCGCCATTGGCGGGCAAACCAATGTGATTTTATCATTACTTACAAAAGGCTTACCGAAATGACACATAAAGATATTGATATCTGTACGGTTAAGAATACTTTCCGTTTTTTCTCCAACCATCTTTTCAATAATGCCAACCTGGCTGGGCCATCCAAGTAAAATACTATCCGCTATAATCTCTCGCGATGCCCTGCTAATCCCGCCGGCAATATTATAGTCGATCGTAGCCATCATATTCACTTCTATCTCACTACCCGAAGCATATTTAGCTGTAGAATCCAGATTTTTCCTTGCTTTCTTTAAATTAGCCTCAGCTAGTTCGTTATTAGGCACAACAGATAATATAGTAACCGGATGAGGGGATTTTTTGTTTTTAATCATTGTAGCGAAATCCAAAAGGATTTCCATATTATTCAGGTTGGCTATTGGCACTAAAATATGTTCATCCCGAAGCATATCCTTATCCTCTTCAACTACATCTTGCTCCCCCGCTAGGACCACTTTCTTTGAGGCCGATTCCGTGGCAATAGAAGCAACTATACAGGTGATGAGTATCAGTACGATGGTTCCGTTTAATACATTTTCGTCAATTATATTATTGGCATAACCCACCATAATGATAGCAAGTGTGGCAGCGGCATGTGCGCTACTCAATCCAAAGATCACCTGACGCTGCGCGCCACTATATTTAAAAGTGAGCTGAGTGAACCAAGCAGCTATCCATTTGCCACAAACTGCCACCACAGTCAGCGTGCCCGCCACGATAAGTGCTTCCGGACCTTTGAAAAGAACTTTGATGTCGACAATCATACCAACGCTAATCAGGAAGAACGGTATGAAAATCGCATTACCAATAAACTCAATCCTGTTCATAAGTGCCGACGAGTGCGGAATGAACTTGTTCAAGGCCAACCCCGCAACAAAAGCACCAATAATCGGTTCGAGTCCGGATACCTCAGCGATAAAGGCAGCAAAAAAAACAATGAACAGAACAAATATATAATGAGATGTTTTTTCACTCTCTACTTTCTGGAAAAACCATTTGGCAATCCTCGGTACGATTCCAAACATAATGGCCAAAAACACGGCAAAAGAAAAAGTCAGCCTCATCCAAAATTGCTGATCAAGCTGTCCTTGTGATGAACCAACGATAACCGCCAAAATGATTAGAACAGCCGTGTCCGTTAAAATGGTTCCGCCGATGGTTATGGCAACTGCTTGATTTTTAGCAATTCCATAGCTATTTACCACCGGATAAGCCACCAGCGTGTGCGTAGCAAACATACTGGAAACCAATATACTGGCACCTACATCAAATCCCAGGATATAGTAACAAACCGGATATCCGATGGCAATGGGAATAAAAAAAGTATAAACACCAAAAACAATACTTTTATGCCTGGTTTTACGAAACTCATTCATATCCAACTCGAGCCCCGCAATAAACATAATATAAAGCAAACCTATTGTTGAAAATAGCTTGACCGCATCTGTTTGCGCTAATATATTCAATCCGTGAGGTCCAATAATAACCCCGGAAAGAATCAATCCTATAATACCTGGAATTTTAATTTTCCGCAATAAGATAGGAGCCAAAAGTATGATCAGCAAAATCAGGGAAAAGATCAGTACGGAATTCGTTAAAGGTGTTTCAAAGGCGTGGGAAATATGTTCTATAAAACTCTTGTTCATAAACTAACACTAACGACAATCATTTGCACTTTTTAAACAGTATGCCTTAAATATAGTTTTTTTCTTCCGAAGATAAAGGCCCCCGCAGGAATCTTGACTTGAAATACAGATAAAGAATATTTAGTGAACCCTTTTTAATAAAAAAATCTATTTTGATTATTTGGGTATTTTCTTTTTTTTTGAGATCGAATTAAGCAGTGGATCAACAAGAAACTTTTTTGTAAATTCACCTGCAAATATCCATAAAATATGCCTTATAAAGAACGAGAAATCAACAAGCTCTATTATACCATGGGAGAGGTTACGGAGATGTTTGAGGTGAACGCATCGCAAATAAGATTTTACGAGCGCGAGTTTGATATTATCCAGCCAAAGAAAAACAAAAAAGGTAATAGACTCTTTACACCGGAAGATATCGAAAATCTCAAGATCATATTTAATTTGGTAAAGAACAAAGGATATACGTTACAAGGAGCGCGTGATTATTTAAAGGCGAATAAAAACCAAGCGAAAGAGAACCAACGGGTGATTGATTCTCTTGAAAAGTTAAAGCAGTTTTTAATTGAGGTTAAGGAGCGCTTATAGCACTATCAGCCTTATAGGTCATCAAATTACTGCCGCTTAAAAACTCCATAAGCTTGTTAACCATGTTTTCTGAACCGAGAAAAATAGCCGAACGTTGATGAAGATGATCGGGAACGATATCTAAAATGCGGTTGGAACCATCGATGGCAATTCCCCCAGCCTGCTCTAATATAAAGGCCATCGGATTACATTCATAAACAAGCCTTAATTTCCCTTTCGGATAAGCTGATGATACCGGGTAGAGAAAGATTCCCCCTTTAATGAGATTTCGGTGAATATCGGCTACCATCGATCCAATATATCGGGATGTATAAGGACGTCCCGAATTTATATCTTCCTCCTGACAATATTTGATGTAATCTTTTACTCCTTGCGGAAAGTGAACGTAATTGCCTTCGTTTATTGAATAGATTTTACCCTCCTTTGGAATTCTCATATTAGGATGAGACAAACAGAATTCTCCGATTGACGGATCTAATGTAAAGCCATTCACACCTTTACCTGTGGTATACACTAGCATGGTTGATGAACCATAAATCACATAACCGGCCGCAACCTGCTCACTACCTTTTTGCAGCACATCACTTATTAGCGGCTTGCCGTCCAAACTTTGCCGGCGATAAATAGAAAAGATCGTCCCTATCGCTACATTTACATCGATATTTGAAGATCCGTCCAAGGGATCTATGGCTACTATATATTTGGCATTTTTTGATATTTCGGATTCAATATAGATGCACTCATCGTTTTCTTCAGAAGCAACTACGCAGCACTCTCCTCCACTCCTTAAAGCCGCGATGAATTGCTCATTGGCATATACGTCCAATTTCTTCTGCCCCTCTCCTTGCACATTCGTTGTCCCTGCGTCTCCAAGTATATCAACCAATCCAGCCTTATTGACCTCTCTGTTTACTATTTTTGCGGCTATACCAATATCTCTTAATAATCTGCTTAATTCACCTTTTGCATACGGAAAGTCAGCTTGCTTTTCAATAATAAATTGACCCAGGGTCTTTACGGCTGTCATAATTTAGTCTTTAAAATTTACAATAAGAAACGATTTTTATTTTTAACAACAACAAAAAATTGCGCTGTAAAAATACTAAAAAAACAACACTTAGTGTAAAACACCCTAATCAAAATATGTGTACAAACTACACAAATTGTACACATACTGCATTGATAAAAAACAATTTACAAATAAAAAAACATCATCAAACAAATTTAAATTAGTGTAACTAAGAACCTGAAAGTTCAATCACTTCAAGATCTTTAATAAGGTTTTTGTCGATGCTAAAACGCATAAGTGTTCTAACTTTATGCCAACCTTGTTTGCCTGCGGCGCCCGGATTTAGGTGTAAGCAATTAATTTTTTTGTCATATATCACTTTCAATATATGAGAATGTCCCGAAATAAATAGTTGGGGAGGATTTGAGTAAATAGTTGCTTTTACGCGAGGTGCATATTTATTGGGATAGCCGCCAATATGTGTCATCCACACATCAACCTCTTCACACCTGAAGCGTAAATCCTCCGGGTAACGTATCCTGACATCTTTATTGTCAATATTTCCATATACGCCCCTTAAGGGTTTAAAATCAGTTAATTTATCAACTAATGTAATGTCCCCGAAATCACCCGCATGCCAAACTTCATCACATGATGCAAAGTGTTTAAATATGGCATCGTCCAGATAGCTATGTGTGTCGGCAAGCAAGCCTATTTTTGTCATCCTTTTCCCTTTAGCGTTATAATTTCACCAGTTCTTTATAAAGTTTTGCCGTAGGCAATCCCATTACATTCGTATAGGAGCCTTCTATATGATCAACAGCAACCGCACCGATCCACTCTTGGATACCGTAAGCCCCGGCCTTATCATAGGGTTCAAAAGTCTTAATATAATAGTTTATTTGCTCATCGCTCAGTTCATTAAAATAAACCGCCGTCACCTCATAAAAGGATCGAACTTTTTCTATTGTTTTTAGCGCAACGCCCGTGATTACCTCATGTCTTCGCCCCGACAGCAACTTGAGCATCTTAAACGCATCATCATAATCAACCGGTTTCCCGAGAATCCGATCATCAATACTAACAATGGTATCAGCAGTGATTAAAATATCTTTATCCGATTTTAAACCGAACGCCTCCGCCTTCTTTGTAGCGATATACAGTGCAACGGCTGCCCCTCTCATGGTATCGGGATATGTTTCTTCAATTTCCTTTATTTCCACCTTGAAATCAAGTCCCAATGAGGTCAACAACTCTTTGCGTCTGGGTGATTGCGAGGCTAGAATAATATTCTTTTGATCCAAATTTTCCATAACTTAAAAAATTTCAGGCAATCGTTTTTGCCTTATACGCTTTTTATATATTGATCTGCATCCCAAGCTCCCTGTAGCTTTAAAACCTTCTCCATAATTTCTCTGACAACCCCTTCCCCACCGTTTTTGGTACCGATGTAGTGAGCGATTGCTTTAATTTCTTCTGCAGCATCATTCGGGCATGCAGCAAGACCTACTATTTTCATCACTTCAAGATCAGGAATATCGTCACCTATATATAAAACATCTTCCGGATGTAACTCCAACTTGGTCAACCAGTTTTTAAATACAGCGACTTTATCGCTAACACCCAGCTCAATATCCTTTATTCCCAAACCTGCTAAACGCTTTCTAACGCCCTCAGACTGGCCACCGGTTATCACTAGCAATGGAAAACCTTTCTTAACCGCAAGCTGTAAGGCGTAGCCATCGCGAATATTAAACCTTCTCAGTTGATGCCCTTCTTCATTAACCAATACAAGCCCATCAGTAAGCACGCCGTCTACATCTAACGCAAAGGCTTTAACCGACTTCAATTTTTCAAATAACATTCTTTCTTTTTACTTGGTTTCGTTCTGTTTGTCTTCCTTCCAATATTTGCGCACGATATCTTCACTAATCAGCTCATAAACTTGCTGCCAGTTGGGATGGGCTTTCAATAAATCCAGATGCTTACGGATAATATTCCCGTCATTCCTTACTGCCGGCCCTGTTTGCACTGCATTCGGATCATGACTTTGTATTTTATGAGCTGTCTCGCTAATTAGCGGTTTTAACAAATCAAAATCCACTTTCTTTTCTGCTAAAAAATCGTGAGCAATGGCATATAAATAATTACTAAAATTACAAGCAATAACGGCTGCAAGATGCAAGCATCGTCTTTGTTCTGAGTTATATTCGTGAATAATCGGCGACAATTTAAAGGCCATGTTCAATATCTCCTCCTTTGTTCTTTGATCGGAAAATTCCAAAATCAACGGCACTTTTGAGAAATCTAACTCTACTTCTTTCGAGATGGTCTGTAAGGGGTACAATACGCCGTACGATGACGAAAAGGGCTTTAGCACATCCATATCAGTACTCCCCGAAGTGTGCAATAAAATCTTGTTCCTTAAACGCAGCTCGGAAGCTACTTCAAGAATCGCTTCATCTTTAACAGCGATAACATATACATCTGCTTCGGTAGTAATGTATAGTAAGCTGTCGATAGGCTCAGCACCTATACCGTCTGCCAAATGTTTTGCATGATCGATATCGCGACTATATACTTGTTTAATATGGTACTCCGCTTTTTTCAGGGCAAAAGCTAAATGGGTCGCCACATTTCCACTACCTAGAATAACTATCTCCATAAATTAAAGAATAACGGGGACTGAGATTTTCACTGCAGTCCCCGTGGGATAAAATTAACAATAAAAGGAAATAAAAGTTTACACTATTTTTCCTTTTAATTCCTTGTTTCGTCTAAAGATTGAAAGCACAAAACCAATGGTCATAATGATTGTTCCACACCAGAAGAAGTTTATATAGGGAAACTCGATGGCTTTCATTACGATCCATTTTTTTTCCGGCAATGGCTTTTGGTAAATCATCAATTCCATACCTTTATTGGGAGCAATCTTTGTAAACCGCAAACGTAAACCCTGTTCCTCTACATCTTTAGCAAAATCAAAGCTATTCCCGTTTTTTATCAAATATTTTGGATCTGCTTGATATACTTCACCGGTAACTGCATGCACTTCTAATTGCAATGCAAAGAGCAAATCGCCATTGGCTAAAGGCATATTTTGCAAAGTCGCATTTCTATTTACACCTTTGACTACAATAAAGCCATTCTTATAACGCAGTGTATCTCCGATATTGACCAATTGTGTTGTTGGCTCTTCATATCCCTCATTCGGATCATGCCCTTCATGATTATGTTCCTGCTCTTGCGGATCATCTAACTTAGGAGCAGAAGTTACAATTGTATAAATGTCTTTTGTTATATAATGCCTTGTGCTCGGCGTTCCTATTAATCCCATTTTCGGATTTTGCTGCGCGTTGGGTGTTAACTGAAACTTTTCGATGACCTTACCGGTCTTCTCATCCTTGCGTTCGTAATTTACTTTATAATAAATATTAGGCATCGCAATACTATCGCCAATATAGGTGATTGTATAACCACCCATCTCAACCGGCTGGTTGATATATAAAAACAGGTTTTCACCGGGTTTTTCGCGCTCCTCAAAACCTGCTATAGGAATAGAACCTCCGGCATTTAAAGAAACGACCTTATTTGTTGCAGCCGCAACCAATGCACCGATAATCAATAGTGCAAATCCGATGTGCGCTACTGAAGAGCCCGCCAACTTCCATTTTCCTTTAAAAGCATCTCCTAGTATTCTTGCATTGGCAACCAGCGCAAATACAGCTCCGAAAGACAATAACACGTAAATAAAATTGGTATAAACCTTTGTGAAATAGAGTAGAATACCGGTAACAACAAGCGAAACGACGAATGAAGCCAGCAAATTAGCATAAAAGATCTTCGGGGTAGTTTTTTTATATTTTAGAAACTGTGCGATGGCCGACAGAATAAGTACCAGGATCGCAAAAGCAGCTTGCCACTTATTGTAATGCGCTATCGCATTAACGGGCGGCGCTATCTTTGTTCCAAACATTGCATTAAAGACCGGAATTGATGTCGTAGCGATAATTTGGACACACGCCACTACCAAAATTAAAGCGCCAATAAACAACCAGAATTCCCTTGAATACGTTTCCTCATCCTTTTTAGTGATCGGTAGTTCTTTCCATCTACTAGCAAGGAAATAAACCATAAGGGCGAAAAAGATCAGGTTAAAAACAACAAGCTGCCAGTACATGCCCAGATCGGTAAAGGAGTGAACAGATGTTTCGCCCAATACGCCGCTACGGGTTAAGAACGATGCGTAAATAACCAATACGAAGCTTATTAACACTAAAAAAGTAGCCGTAAAATAAGAATGCCCCGAGTTTTTATAGGCGACAATAACATGCACTGCAGCAATTAATGTAAACCAAGGTATAATGGAAGCATTTTCAACCGGGTCCCAAGCCCAAAATCCACCAAAATTAAGTGCTTCATAAGCCCAAAATGACCCCATAATAATACCGGCACCTAATACCATTACAGCGAAGAGAGACCATGGCAAGGCCGGCCGCAGCCATTCCTTATATTTCCGTTGCCATAAGCCGGCTATCCCGTAAGCAAAAGGAACCACCATAGAAGCAAAGCCTAAAAATAACGTTGGTGGGTGGATTACCATCCAGTAATTCTGCAATAAGGGGTTCAAACCGTTACCGTCGGCAATCATGCTAAGATAATTCGGATTAGAGAAAATAGGCGCTTCTAACGCTTGTCTCAACAAAATAAAGGGCGAGCTCCCCACTCGCTCACCTAAAACTTCGATTCCTATAAGCATGGAGGCCAAAACAGTTTGGCATAACATAATTGTCGTCATAACAGGACTTTCCCAACTTTTACCTCGAGCCACTACTACGAGCGCTAAGACAGCCTGCCAAAACATCCAAAGCCAAAAACTACCTTCCTGTCCTTCCCAAAAACTTGAGATTATGTAATATACCGGCAAGGTTCGTGAAGAGTGAGACCAAGCATAGTGATATTCAAATAAATGATTATAAATAATATAGAAAAGGCTACTTCCAATGCCAATTACCGCTATTATATTAATAAAAAAAGCAATACGACCTATTTTATGCCAAGATGCATCATCTTTATATCGGGTAGCGAAGCAGTAACTAATGCACGATAAAAGCGCTGCGCCAAAAGAAAGAATGATAAAAAACTGGCCGAGCTGGCCGGGAAGGAGGTTTTCACCTTGATACTGAATATCCATTAAATTTTATAAAAGTTACGATTAGGATTGGAAATACAACAATATTTTAAACATTAGTAGAAGCAGACTCCGTAACTTCTACCTGATCTTTGTTATACTTGGAAGGACACTTCATCAAAATTTTGGATGCATGAAACTCTTTTCCTACCATTTTTCCTGTCAAAACAATTTGCTCCGAACGTTCGAAGTCCTGCGGCTTGGATCCATTAAAAACAACTTTACATTCCGTACCATTATTATCAAGCATATAAAAAGCGAAATAATTGGCATTCTCCGTCGGGTTGTAGTATAAGGCTTTTGTTTTATTCAATTCTCCTACCACATGTATTTCTGATTCTGTCTTCTGCGCATCGGTAAATGTCGCATATGTACTGGAATCCGTGTAAATACTAATGATCATCGCTATCGCTACTGCAATAATTATAATACCTAAAATAGCTCCCTTCTTCATGTAATATTTCAGTTTTTTTGTCTTGTCTCTTGCGTCTTTGCCGGTTTATCATTCCGATATACCACTTCTCCTTGCACTAAAAACAGTGCAGATTTCTGATACAGATTTTGCGCAAAAATACTAAATACTAAATACATACAGGCAACATTAGCAAGGGCAAGGCTTTATTAAGAATCATTCTAATCTACATTTCCGCTTCTTTTCATTTTTATCAGTGCCCGATATCGTTTATCAGCCAACCTTTTCTCGACCGAAGCTTTACTTCTGTTAGTAGGCTTTCGCAATTTTTGCACACTTGATGCAGCAGCGAGTATATGCAAAAGTTTTTCTTGTGCTGAGGCTTTGTTCTTAAATTGGGATCGATCCTTTTGGCTAATAATTTGCAACTTACCTTCGGATGACAATCGATTACTCAATTTTTGTCGTAGGTGCGTTTTTTCTTCTTCATTCCATAACTTACAGGCTTGGAAATCAAATTGTAACTCAACCTTCGAAGAAACCTTGTTCACATGCTGGCCACCGCTTCCTCCACTTCTTGAAGTTTTATATTGAATATAAGGACTTAATTCATCTATACTGTACATAATTACCCATTAAACCACAAAGATAAGCATGTAATAAATAATCTAGCGGTTTTACTACCATAGAGTTAAGTAATAACAGACATTAAACTACTTATTACTGTTCGTGAATACCAAGCATTTTCTCTAGTTTTGTGCACCCATGACAAAGAAGAATATTATTATAGCGATTGATGGTTATTCATCCTGCGGGAAAAGCACGGTCGCAAAGGCTTTAGCAAATAAACTTCATTATGTATATGTAGACAGTGGTGCCATGTACCGAGCTGTAACCTTATACTTTTTGCGAAACAACATTGATGTGACTAATGAAGAGCAGGTGCAAAATGCGCTTGAACACATCCACATCGATTTTCATAAAGAAGAAGGGGTAACCCATGTCCTTTTAAATGAGGAGGACGTCTCCGACGAAATCAGACAAATGCCTGTTTCTGAAAATGTGAGTACCGTAAGCGCTATAAAATCGGTCCGACAGGCAATGGTAAAACAGCAGCAGAAAATGGGTGCACGAAAAAATGTGGTGATGGACGGACGAGATATAGGAACTGCTGTTTTTCCACATGCGCAGGTTAAAATTTTCATGACCGCTGACCCTAAAATACGAGCTGAACGCCGGTACTTGGAACTAAAGAACAAAGGTGAAAACATCACACTGGAAGAAGTTTTCGAAAATATCGCCCATCGTGATTATCAAGATACTACGCGAAAAGAAAGCCCGCTGGTACGAGCCGAAGATGCTATTATTTTAGATAATACCGATATGACTGAGGAACAACAGCTCGACTTTGTACTAGATAAAGTGGGGAAAGCGAAAAGTTAGTTATAAGTTAAACGTTATGCGTTGTGGGTAGTTAAATTACTGATCGTTAGCGAACGCAAGATAGCCTGATCAACTTCTAACTAAATGCTTCGTTCTATTTGCTTTTTACTTACTGCTGATCGGCTTTTTATCGGCAATTTCCCGATCAGGCCACGATACCGCCCCGATAAAATCCCGATAACGTTTAGAAGAAAGAGCAGAGTTGGTTGCTCGTTTCGGAGAGGTTACGCAGAGAAGCACTTAAGTGGTTAACCAGTGGCAGCACCATTAGTGCTAAGACGAAAAACCTAAAAACACCGAGCAGTAATACAGACTTTCTTATGAATCGCCTTTGCAACGCATAATGGACTACCTCTCTTGGTTAAGTTACCTGATAATCACCACTTTTTGCTAATAAAACTCATAATTTTTGCTTTATTTAGAAATAATTTTTGCACCTTTGCAGTCCTGATGAATTTCAGGAAAAGGAGACAAAATAATTAATGGCAAAAAAACAAGAAGCAGAAAAAGAATTAAAAGCTAAACAAGCTGAAATCCAAGATGCTGATTTAAAATCAGTTAAGGAAAGAGAAAACATTGAATCAGAAGCTGATTCGACGTTCATCGACGAAATCAAATCCAATACTTGGATCACACCTGAAGGCGACTTCGACTGGGATCAAGACGAAAAAGGTTTCGGAAATTACAGCGCAGACGAGCGTGCTAAATTAGAAGAGCAATACGCTGGTACTTTTAACTCCGTCAATAAAGGAGAAATTGTTGAAGGAACCGTGGTTTCCATTAACAACAAAGACGTGGTACTTAACATCGGTTTTAAATCAGATGGCTTGGTATCTCTTTCTGAATTCCGCGATCTACCTGACCTGAAAGTAGGTGATAAGGTAGACGTGTTCGTTGAATCACGCGAAGACGAGAACGGACAATTAGTTCTTTCCCGCAAGCGTGCTAAAACACAAAAATCTTGGGAAGCAATCAATGAAGCTTTAGAAAACGACACCATCATCAACGGTTACGTAAAAAGCCGTACAAAAGGTGGTTTGATCGTGGATATCAAAGGTGTTGAAGCTTTCTTACCGGGTTCTCAAATTGACATCAAACCCATTCGTGATTATGACATCTATGTGGGTAAGACAATGGAATTCAAGGTTGTTAAAATTAACCATGAGTTCAAGAACGTGGTGGTTTCGCACAAAGTGCTGATCGAGGATGATTTAGAAAACCAAAAATCAGAAATCGTTGCAAAACTTGAAAAAGGACAAGTACTGGAAGGTACTGTTAAAAACATCACAGATTTCGGTGTATTCATCGATCTTGGTGGTGTTGATGGTTTATTGCACATCACAGATATTTCTTGGGGCCGTATCGAGCATCCAAAAGAAGTATTGTCATTAGACGAAAAGATCAACGTGGTTGTTCTTGATTTTGATGACGAGAAAAAACGTATTGCATTAGGTTTAAAACAATTGACTCCTCATCCTTGGGAATCCTTAGATCCGGCATTAGCGGTAGGTTCTAAAGTAAAGGGTAAAATTGTTACTGTTGCAGATTATGGTGCATTCTTAGAAATCACTCCCGGTGTTGAGGGCTTGATTCACGTATCTGAAATGTCATGGTCTCAAAATTTACGCAGCCCGCAGGAATTCCTGAAAGTAGGTGACGAAATCGAGGCAGAGGTGTTAACCTTGGATCGCGAAGAGCGTAAAATGAGCTTAGGTATTAAACAATTAACTCCAGACCCTTGGAAAAACATTGCTGAACGCTATCCTATCGGAAGCAAGCATAAAGCAGTGGTTAAAAACATGACTAATTTTGGTGTGTTTGTTGAAATTGAAGAGGGAGTTGATGGTTTAATTCACATTTCTGACTTATCATGGTCTAAGAAAATCAACCATCCAAATGAATTCACAAAAGTAGGTGAAGAACTGGATGTAGTTGTATTGGAACTTGATGAAGAAAATCGTAAATTAAGTTTAGGACACAAACAATTAGAAGAAAATCCTTGGGATACTTTTGAAACGATCTTTACGGTTGATTCTATTCACGAAGGTACCGTATTAAAAGTAACTGATAAAGGTGACATCGTAGCACTTCCTTATGGAGTTGAAGGCTTCTGCCCTAGTAAGCACAGCATCAAAGAAGATGGTAAAGCTTTAAAAGCAGAAGAATCCGCTCAATTTAAAATTATCGAATTCAATAAAGAAGCGAAGCGTATTGTAATTTCACATTCTCGTATTTGGGAAGATGAAAGAGCAGAAGCCCGTATTGAAGAATTCAATAATCGTAAGAAAGAAGCGAAAGCTGCATCAAATGCCGTTAAAAAGGTAAAAGATTCTGTTGAAAAATCTACCTTAGGTGATTTAGATGTATTGGCTCAGTTAAAAGAGCAAATGGAAGACGAAGAAGGTTCTAAGAAATCTAAATAAGCTTCCCTTCAATAAAAGTATGTGCCGCCCCATAAAAAGGGCGGCATTTTTTTTATAAATTCTTTAATGGTCATACCTACACTTTTTGGTACTTTTGGTAAATTAGAATCAAATTATCAGCACAATACCTTATGATAAAAAGACAGATCAACTTAGTTTTAATACTCATTATTATTTGCCCACTCCTCTCTTTTAAGTATGTTAAACCGCAACCCATCTATAAAGATCCTCGAAAACCGATCAGCGAACGCATCAAAGATTTGCTTAGTAAAATGACAGTGGAAGAGAAAGTAGGACAACTAGCTACTTTATTAGGTTGGGAAATGTATACAAAAAGTGATAAAGGTGTTACTGTCAGTACTAAATTTAAAGAAGCCGTGCAAAGAGAGCACATTGGAATGCTTTGGGCTACCCTGCGTGCTGATCCATGGACTAAAAAGACATTAGAAACAGGATTGTCGCCTCAAGAAGCGGCGATGGCTACCAATGCTTTGCAAAAATATATGGTCGATAGTACACGTTTGGGAATACCACTTTTACTATCCGAAGAATGTCCTCATGGTCATATGGCAATCGGAACCACTGTTTTCCCAACTGCTATCGGACAAGCTAGCACATGGAATCCGACGCTAATACAAGAGATGGCGCAGGCAATCGCGGCGGAAACTCGCGCTGTTGGTGGACATGTTGGTTATGGGCCTATCCTCGATTTGGCGCGAGAGCCACGCTGGTCACGCCTGGAAGAAACTTACGGGGAAGATCCCGTCTTGAATGCAAAAATGGGAAGGGCAATGGTTACCGGTTTCCAAGGAACCGATTTGAGCAGTGGAAAAAATATAATCTCAACGCTAAAACATTTTACTGCCTATGGAGTACCCGAAGGCGGCCACAATGGTGGTAGTGTTACCGTAGGTCAAAGAGAACTTTATCAAAGCTACCTCCCTCCTTTCCGGGAAGCAGTTAAAGCGGGTGCCTTATCCGTTATGACCGCCTACAACTCGATAGATGGTATTCCTTGTTCTGCCAACCCCTGGTTATTAAAAGATTTATTAAGAAATCAGTGGAATTTCAAAGGTTTTGTCGTATCCGACCTCGGAAGTATCTCCGGTTTAGTAGGCAGTCATCATGTAGCAGCCAATGCCGCAGAAGCTGCAAGCCAGGCTATCAACGCCGGGCTCGACGCTGATTTGAGTGGTTACGGCTATGGCCGGGCCCTTTTGGCAGCAGTTAAGGAAGGAAAAGTTACGGAGGCAACCTTAGACACCGCTGTGAGCAGGGTTTTATATCAGAAATTCGCTTTAGGTCTTTTTGAAAACCCTTACGTAGACATAAAACAAGTAAGTAGAACAGTACGAATTCCCAACCATATTGAGTTGGCGCGAAAAGTGGCGCAACAATCAATTATTCTATTAAAAAATAATGGAAATCTTTTACCCCTGAGCAAGTCTATAAAAAAATTGGCCCTTATCGGTCCTAATGCCGACAATATATATAATCAACTAGGAGATTATACGGCTCCGCAAGCGGAAGAAAACATTGTGACGGTATTAGAAGGCCTACAAGCTAAATTAGGAGCCGGCACCAGGATTGATTATGTAAAAGGCTGTGATATTCGAGATACATCGGAAATAGCTATCAGTACAGCAGTTCAAGCTGCCGAAGCTGCCGAAGTCGTCGTTATTGTCTTAGGAGGCTCCAGTGCACGTGATTTTAAAACTTCTTATCAGGAAACAGGGGCGGCGCAGGTAACTGCCACACAAGGAAAAATAAGTGACATGGAAAGCGGTGAAGGTTTTGATCGTGCGACGCTAGATTTGTTAGGAAAGCAATTAGAATTACTAAAAGCAGTTAAAGCGACGGGCAAACCGGTGGTGCTGGTTACCATTAAAGGACGTCCGCTAAATTTAAATTGGCCACAAGAGCATGTAGATGCCATTATAGATGCATGGTATCCGGGACAAGAAGGTGGAAACGCCATTGCAGATGTGCTGTTTGGCGATTATAATCCCGCGGGCCGCCTCTCCGTTTCTGTTCCTAAATCTGTTGGTCAGCTACCGGTTTATTACAATTATAAAAACCCTACAAAACACGATTATGTAGAAGTAGATGCTAAGCCCCTTTATTCGTTTGGTTACGGATTAAGTTATACCACTTTTGCTTACACCGATATTAGACATCAATTAACAGAAACACCTGATGATTTTAATTTAAGCATATCCTTTAAACTAAAAAATACAGGCAAATACGCTGGTGATGAAGTAGTTCAACTTTACGTGCGTGATGAGATCTCAAGCGTAGTAACGCCTATTTTACAACTGAAAAACTTCCAACGGATTCATCTGAAGGCAGGAGAAGAAAAAAAGATGGAATTTGTTCTTCATGCGGAAGATTTAAAGTTGTTAAATGCGCAGATGAAATGGGTTACCGAAAAAGGTAGATTTAAGATTATGATCGGTTCTTCTTCGGACAATATCCTATTGACAACGGATGTTGAATTGAATAAGGATTATAACTTGTAGTCCTTCCTATAAAAAGAGAGGGTGGACTGATGTGTCCACCCCTCAAACATTTATAGACCAATTTTAATATTTTCTGCTAATGGTTCGCATTAATTTACGTCCCAAAACAGTTTAGTGTTAACATTGTCTTGTCCTGCAACAGCTTGGTAATTCGTCGAATTATATACTTGCTCTGATGAGGGTAAATTAAATTTAACAGGAACAGTTTTCTGAATATCCGAATTTTGCACTCGAAATAAAAACGTTGGATAATCCAAGCGTCTTACTTCAGCCCAATTCTCAACGGGTTGCATCATATTGAAGTGCAACCATTTTTGATAGGCTATGAGCTCAATTTTATTTGTATTGCCATCCCAATTAACATTATTAATATATGTATTAATTTGTGTCGCAGTTGGAGCTGCCGCTGCAGGAACAAGAATATCATTACTTACTGCCCTAATTTGTTGAAAAAGCGCGATAGACTCTTTAATACCGTTTTCAAAAAAGGTCTTGGCGGAAGCCATATTGCCCGCTTTCAAGAAGTATTCTGCCAAAAGAAAGTTCACTTCTGAAGCTGAAATCAGCATACCAGGGAAATAATCGTTTCTTGAAAATGTTGACCGGTTATAGATGGCTATCGTTCCACCCCCACTAGCAGCTGGTCCAGTAATCAAATTTGATTGAACGGATCCAGTCAATGACTGATCCAATCCAATATATCTTCCATCAGCCTCAGCTCCAGGTTCAAAAATAAAGGGAAGTCGAGGATCAAGATTGGCCAGCATATGGTCTATCATTACTTTTCCAGCAATATTTCCATTCCAACTTTCTAGTGCATCTTGAAAACCAGTAGCATTAATTCCAGTCGACGCATCAAAGACGTCTAGCTGTGCATTATCGGCATTGGTTAAGATCAATGATGAAAGATCATTCGCAATTTCTGCGATTTCCGATTGTGCTCTAGAGCTAAATTGCGAAGATGCCGAAACTCTAGTTAACATTCTCAAACGTAAAGAATTACAATATTTTTTCCAAAGTTCTACATCTCCATTATTGACCAGATCTTGAGAAGAAAAGTTTGAAGTACTCGGGACTGTGAGACTATTCAACTCTTCTTCAATGGTCGCAAGATCATCCAACATGGCAGTGTAGATGTCTATCGCCGTGTCGTATGGCGCATAAGAAATCGAATAATCACCTCCGTTTGAACTTAGCTTACCTGCTTGGCTCCATGGGATGTCACCATGCAAATCAACAATTTGTTGCGTCTGATCATAGAACAAAATCTTAGCTGTTAAATAGAAAATTCGTGTTTCTCCCTGTATTAAAGGATCTGAATTATTGTAGGTTGTTTCCAGTTCTCTAAATTGTGCAAGACCTTCATAGTATCTTGACCATCGGTCGTCAATAGCTGCCGCGCCAGGTGTTAATTGATTTGCCTCATTTGCCCAACCATCTATTTGGATATACCGTGCTATAGTAGGAAGTATGGTTACAAAATAATTACGGTAATCCGGAACTATAAGCTGTCGGTAACCATATATCATGCCCGCAAATTGTTTATCTACCGTTGTTTCTGTTACTTTTGAAGGATCTCTGTAAAATTCATCGAAAGATGACTTTTTGCATGAAGAGATCGATAATGTGGCTGTACATAGCCCTATGATAAAATATTTTTTCATTTTCTGTTAGTTTAAAAACTTGCACGTAACATTAAACCATAAGTTCTGGTAGCTGGACTTGTTCCCGCATTGGTTACCTGATCCATCCAAAAGGATCCTCCAGTCATTTGTTCAGGGTCCAGATCTTTAATAGATCTATAGATGAAAAACAAATTTCTACCGAATACTGAAAGCTGGAGATTTTTTGCTTTCAATTTAGATGCAATAGACGCTGGTAGCCTATAACCTAACGATAGCTCTCGCATTTTGATATAATTGTTTTTCTGTACATATAATTCATAGCGAGAATTCGAATATTGTGGACCGCCCCAGTTGTACGTATTTGCATAGTAAGTAACTTGCGAAATCACATTGCTATTAGGTGTACCATCAGCCAGTACACCTTCCATTAGCATTCCATCGTGGTATATCTTTTGACCATTAGGACCAACAGTCCCTTCGAAGGCAACTCCTCTTTCACCATCTATGTAATAGCTAAGACCTCCATGTTCGGCATCCATATAATTTAAGCTTTCTTCCAATAAGCCACGACTGATCATCCAATTGATACCTGTTGGCATTACATGCCCTCCCCAACGAAAATCAATCAGGGCGTCTAATGTGAAGTTTTTATACGTAAACGTATTGGTCAAACCTCCTACGACCTTTGGCATAGCGTTCCCTGCTTTAACCCAGGTGTCGGCGTCTAATTGATACAGACCGTTATCCTGAACAATCTTATTCCCATTAGCATCCGTTGCAACAGGATGCACCATAATGTCGCCAATAGGTTGTCCTACGTTGGCTACCAATTGAGCTGCGGCACCGTCATAGTCTCTCAGCGTTAACCTATCAGCACCCCCAGGCAGGGCCTCGACCTTATTTTTATTCATCGAAAAATTCAATACCGAATTCCAACGGAAGTTATCCGTTTGCACAGGAACTCCTGTGATTGCGAATTCCCAGCCTGAATTACGCAACGTACCTACGTTGGCTAAAATGGAAGAAGCCCCCGAAGTTATAGGTAAAGTATAATTCAAGATTTGATCGCGAACCTGACCATTGTAGTAAGTAATGTCAAATCCTAATCGGTTACTTAGTAAGCGAGTTTCTAATCCAAACTCAAATTCATATTTTGTTTCTGGCTTTATTCCTTCATTACCAAATGCTGAGGTAGGCACTAAAGTATATGTTACAGGTCGCCCCCCCTCTGCCTGAATGCCCAAACTTGTTTGCGTTAAACTAAGAGCACTTTGATAGATGTCAGGATAATTACCTACTATACCCCATGATCCCCTTAATTTGGCATAGTCAAAAACCTCAGGCAACTTAAAGGCCTCGTTTAGAATTAGACTCGAATTTACTGACGGATAATATAATACATTATCATCCGGATGCATTGTAGAAATGCGTTCCCTGCGTAATGTTCCTTCCACGAACCAGTAATCCTTTAAGTTAAAATTTAAGGTTCCAAATAACGCATCTCTCAACATATTTCTTCTATAGTTATATCGATCATCCCATCTAGCTAGATTTACCGAAGCGTTCAAGTCGAACCAATCTCTTACACTTAAACCGCCATCTGTTCTCCTTTGTACATAGGTATCCTCCGTTTTAGAAGCGGTATAGCCGAGCATAGCTCCTAATTTTACGTCACTCGTTATTTGCTTGTTATAGCTCGCTAATAAATCGGTATAGTATACATTGGCGTTTTGGTTTCCTAAGAAATAGGAACCTGTATTTGGATCTATTGAAATTGGCCTTTCTGTCGGATTTTTATCTTCTCGTTTCATAGAGGTCATGTCCGCTGAAATTCGTGCTCTAAGAGATAAATCAGGTGTTACTTGCCATGTATTAGTAAACGATCCGATTACCCTATTGGAATACTCATCCGACTGATTGGCCAAAGTGTTCCACATATAATCCAATACATCGGTTTTATAACCATTATAAGTAAGGTTTTCCTCTGGTGTCAGGCTTGGATTGGTCCCTGTCACATACTTATAACCTTGACTAGTTCTGTACTTATTCATATACCACTCAGGATTATCGAAAGTGGAAATCATTCCTGTAAAATTGTTAATTAAACGATCTGTCAAGAATGGCCGATTATGCGTATGTTGATTGACATAGTTGATTACCACGTCGGTGGTTAATTTATCCCAAAGTTTGAAGGATGTATTAAGACTGGCAATATTCCGTTTATTATAGGATTCCAAAGATGTCATCTGATTGTCTTGGCGCGTTAAGGAAAAACGCGTATTTGAGCTTTTTCCTGTATGTCCCAAAGCAAGGTTGAAGATGGTATTATTTGGATTATTAAAGAATTTACTATAAGCATTTTGGGCATTATAGGGGCGAATCTCGCCATCCCAAGAACGAATAGGCTGACCATCAAATTTAGGTCCAAAGTTTAAACTAGTATTAGCGACACCTCTTACACCATCAGGATAATAAAAAAACATATCCTCTGCTTGTCCAATATCTGCGTAGGAAACATCATATCCTGGCCCGCGCACATCCTGAAATCTAGGCAAATAGGCGATTCTATCCGCAGTATAGGTAGCATTGAAATCAACAGTGAAACCTTCAGCTCCTTTTCCTGATTTGGTCGTAACTAGCACAACACCATTCATCGCCTCCGAACCGTAAAGCGCTGCAGCCGAAGCGCCTTTCAAGATGGTGATCGATTCAATATCTTCTGGATTTAAATCTTCCAATCCGTTACCTCTAGCCCGTTGATCGCCCCAATAATCGGAGTTGTTAAAAGCTGTTTGGCGCATTGGGACACCATTAATGATCACTAAGGGCTGTGAACTTTTTGTGATTGAATTAATACCCCGAATATTAATATTAATACCTGAAGTCGCTCCACCTGGTGCCGCTGAAATTCGCACGCCTGGTGCTTTTCCGTATAATGCGCCAGCAAAGTTGGGAGAACCTGTCTTTGTTAGTTCCTGCGCACCTACAGTACTCGTTGCATATCCCAGTGATTTGGCTTCTTTTTTAATACCGAGTGATGTTACGACCACTTCTTCCAGTGCATTTTCATCATTCTGCATGGAAACGGTTAAACTGCTTTGATTGGTAATCGCTATTTCTTGCGTGATATAACCGATCATCGAAAAGGTTAATGTTTCGCCTGAAGTCGCCTGAATGGAAAAATTACCTTTTGCATCTGTAGAGGCTGCCCTACTGGTTCCTTTTACACGTACGGTGACCCCCGGCAAGGGGCCTTGAGCATCCGAAACGGTTCCTGTGACCGCTTTCTGTGCAAAGCTGCTGATCGTTATCATACAAAATAACACTGCAGCTAGTGCTCTTAAATAGATTTCTTTCATGATTTGATTGGTTTGTTAAAATTCGACTTAGTTGATTGATTCTTGATTAATTTTAAATTTAGATTTGGTTTTGACTTTATATCATAGGCAATTATTTAGCTTTTTAAAATCGATCGGTTCTTTCCATTACCAAGGTGGCTGCTCCCAATAACTCGGCTTCTTTATTTAGCGATGAAGACAAAATCGTACATTGCTCTGCTAACATGGGTATGCTAAACTCATTTACTGCTTGCTGTATCGGCGCCATCAGAATCCGGGATGCAACGGCTCCTCTACCACTTACCACGACGCCTTGGGGGTTCATGATGTGTATCAACGTAGCGATCCCTTTTCCAATAAGAAATCCTGCTTTCGAAAGTAAATTAACGGCTAATTGATCCCCTGCGTTAGCGGCATTTAAAATAACATCCACATCGGAAGCACCATCGCCGGAAAACATGCCTTCCATTTTCGATGCATACCCATTTTGTATTTCTTTTCGGGCTTTTCCGGTCAGCACTAACAGCGAAGCATCAACTTCTAAGCAGCCTCTTTTCCCGCATACGCAAAGATTATTACTATCTGCTAAAGGGATATGGCTAAATTCGCCGGCAAAGCCACTATGTCCTCTAAATAACTTCCCATTCACAATCATACCCAAGCCAATCCCCCAGCCAACGTTTACCACCATCACGTCCTGCATTCCTCGGGCCACGCCGAAATTTAATTCCGCCAGTGCAATAGCGCTTGAATCATTGTCAATAAAGACTTCACAACCGATCCGTCTTGCTATATAGTCGGCTAGGCTCTTGTCGCCCAAACCGAAGTGCGTATTATTAATTCCCCTCTCTGCGTTTACAAAACCAGGCATTGCAATTCCAATCCCCAGGATATCAACCAGAGATAAAGGAAGTCCTTCTATATATTTTTTGATAAAGTTGATGAGATCATTCAGCGATTCACTGGCATTTTCAAGATTGATTACCCTCTCGTCAGGCTCTTTAATCTTTTCATTATGCAAGTTGAATACGGCTATTTTAGTGATGAGCTGATCCACAGAAACCGCTATTATGTATTTTCCTGAATCTCTATTAAGCTGATATTCATGAGCCCTCCTACCACCTGTCGACTGTGCATATTGGCTATTTATTATCAATCCTTGTTCCTTCAGGAGGTTGACATTGCTTGTAATCAGAGGTAAGCTTTTACCCGCAAGCTTACTGAGCTCATTAATAGCCATCGGTCCCCGATAATACAGATACCGCACAATATCTAGCTTTAATGCATTTTGCTTTTTAGGCTTTTCTTCCACAACAATTTAGATTGATGTAGCAAACATAAGTAAGTATATATCAAAAAGCAATAGACTTATTAATTTTTTTATCAAAGTTTAATATACTTATATAGGTAATAGAATAAAAATGGCTTTTTTTGTAACAAAACGAAGATATTTTAAAACGCTTTTTATTTCCTATCTTTGCCGCAATTGTAACAAAAAAGAAAAAAGCACTTATCAAATGGCACTTCAATGTGGTATTGTTGGTTTACCCAACGTCGGAAAATCTACTTTATTTAATTGTTTATCAAATGCAAAAGCACAAGCCGCTAACTTTCCGTTCTGCACGATTGAACCGAACGTCGGTGTTATTTCTGTTCCTGATGAACGTTTGAATAAACTAGCTGAATTGGTTAATCCCCAACGCGTGGTTCCCAATACAATCGAAATAGTTGATATAGCAGGCTTGGTGAAAGGAGCGAGTAAAGGCGAGGGATTAGGAAATCAGTTTTTAGGTAACATCCGAACAACCAATGCCATTATACACGTATTACGCTGTTTTGATAACGGTAATGTGATTCACGTAGACGGATCCGTCGATCCGATTCGCGACAAGGAAATTATCGACACTGAATTGCAACTTAAAGATTTAGAAACGGTATTAAAGCGCATTCAGAAAGTGGAGAAAATGGCTAAAACCGGTGGTGATAAGGACGCAAAAAAAACCTTTGATATTTTATCCATCGTAAAAGTGCATCTCGAATCCGGTAAATCAGCTCGGACCGCTCCCATAACGGAAGACGATTTTGAGTATATCGGTGATTTAAGTCTCCTCACCGTAAAACCTGTTTTATACGTATGTAACGTAGATGAAGCGTCGGTAGTTAACGGCAATGCTTATGTAGATCGAGTAAGAGAGGCAGTAAAAGACGAGAAAGCAGAAGTTTTGGTTATATCAGCGCAAATCGAATCAGAGATCAGCCAGTTGGAAAGTTACGAGGAACGTCAATTGTTTTTGGAAGATTTGGGCCTTACGGAATCGGGCGTACATAAGCTTATACGGGCTGCTTATAAACTATTGAACTTAGCTACTTATTTTACGGCAGGCGTGCAGGAAGTTCGCGCTTGGACAATCAATAAGGGATTTACTGCTCCGCAAGCTGCCGGTGTGATTCATACCGATTTTGAGAAAGGTTTTATCCGAGCCGAGGTCATCAAGTATGACGATTTTGTTAAGTATGGTTCAGAGAATGCCTGTAAAGAGGCCGGAAAGCTAAGTGTAGAAGGAAAAACTTATATAGTGGAAGATGGTGATATCATGCACTTTAGGTTTAATGTATAAGAATTGAAGACCGGACCCTCCCAATAAAAAAAGGCTATCTCCATTTGCGAGATAGCCTTTTTTGCTCACCCGAAGACATTGTTGGCGTCGCACCTTCCCCGCACCTAAGGCCGCCAAGAGAGTGTTCGAACCCTGCCTCCCCTACTGTTCTCATCCCTTCTTATACACGAAAAGCCTCTCTCTCGAAAGGCTTTCTTTGTTCACCCGAAGGGATTGTTGGCGTCGCACCCTCCCCGCACTTAAGGCCGCCAAGAGAGCGTTCGAACCCTGCCTGCCCTACTGTTCTCATCCCTTCTTATACACAAAAAGCCTCTCTTTCGAAAGGCTTTCTTTGTTCACCCGAAGGGATTCGAACCCCCATCATCAGAACCGGAATCTGACATTCTATCCATTGAACTACGGGTGAAAAAATATTCGGCAAACATAGATAAAATTGTTATCATATGCAATCATAAAAACACCTCTTATTTAAATATTGAGATAGTAAACTGACAGTTAATCGATTAATATCATTTATCATCCAATTGGAGAAAAACTTTATTTTTTCTATGTTTGAATAGCTAAATCAGGACGGTAACCTCTATTATGTTATACGATAGGCCTAATCTTCTTTTTAAAAAACATGGACAATGGGCTCCTCTGTTTATAAGACTGGTTGCCGGGTATCACTTAGTACAGGGCGTAATTGATAATATACTCAGCCAGGCGCGGATGCAGGAGTTTATTTCCTTTCTAAATGCGCATCAGTTTCCCTATCCATGGGCAGCATATGTATCAGTATATGCTCAGTTTATCAGTGGGTGCTTGTTCGTGCTCGGATATTATCAACGCTTTGCCGCTGCTTTTATGGTCGTTAACTTTATTTCAGCCATCTTGATTGCACATATAGGGGATGCTTATTCCGATACTTTTCCCGCGCTATTTATGCTCGCTGCCTCGCTTTCTCTCTTCTTTAGTGGCGCGGGGAGACTGTCCGTTGATTATTATCGACACAGAATGGGCAAACACAGAAAACGCTCATTGTTTTGATTGATTGTTATAGTTAAGCATCTTGTTCCCGTATATAAAAGATATAATCGGTGCTTGGCAAGTTATGTCCGCATAATTTCAAATGCTGTCCAATTTGGGCACGATGATGTGTGCCATGATTAATGACATGGGCAAGAACATCCTCCAGTCGATTGGCAAAGGCCGTGCCTCTTGAATTTTTGTAGCTAACGGATTTAACAAAATCCTGCTCGTTCAATGTATTTAAAAAGTTTACCCAATCGGTATTATTCCTAAGCACAATGGCCTCCATCTCCATGATGTCCCAGTCTGGCCATAAACTCCCTCCAACGGTATTTTCCCCCTTACATCTTTTTAACCAAATTTGCTGTGCAACCAGTAAATGTGCCATTAGTCCGATAGCTTCATCACATTCCTTCGCTATTTTCAGCAATTCAATAAGTTTTAAATTGGTAGCCTTGTCATAACCAAAAAGTTTGATAAAATAGGCTGACATTTTCATCATATATTATTTTTTTACAGATAACAAAAATGAACATTCTAATACGATCAACCAATTTATTTCGAAGTTTCCGTCAATTGTAATTTTAAACTGCTACAAATAGGTAGACCGTATTTTCCTTACATCCTTGCATTTTAGGATGCGAAGGATTAATTTTATGTCCAAAGCGCATGACGAATATGCTACAAGGCCCTAAGACATATTGCTTTAAACCGATTCAACCGAGCAGTTTACATGAATGGGCTGACATTTCTTATAAGGAATATATGCCGGCCCCGAGCTTACGGGGGTATATATATTGCTATTGGGAAT
This sequence comes from Olivibacter sp. SA151, assembly GCF_054130995.1. Classification (NCBI taxonomy): domain Bacteria; kingdom Pseudomonadati; phylum Bacteroidota; class Sphingobacteriia; order Sphingobacteriales; family Sphingobacteriaceae; genus Olivibacter; species Olivibacter sp. SA151. The sequence goes on from NZ_CP096391.1 coordinate 3,698,331, forward strand.
TAAAAAGCCTTGAAAGATTGTCGACACCTCTTCCCTACTATGTTGTTTCAGATGGATGTATTGACATCTTCATTGATGTACATACCCTGTCGGACATAGATATCATGGGACTTTCCAACAAATACCATGCTTTTTCGCTCTCCCACGATTTCCATTACATTGGCATCCGGTTTTTACCCGCAGCTTTCTCATCCCTATTTAAGTTCAACGCGAGCGAATTAACCGATTATTGCGAGCCGTTAAATTTTGTAAACCGAGAACTGCATAAGCGTCTGAACAATTTGATCGCTCGGCATTGGGAGGCAGCTTATCGCCAACCCGACATGGTTTTTAATCTCCATCAACTTATCGAACCATTTAACGCCTTTTTCAATCAAATAGCAAGGCAAGCGACTGAAGTCGACTTTCGGTTTAAACTGGCTTTCGATAAAATAGTAAATACAAGAGGTATCATTGATATTGAACACCTAAATGTACCGGTAAGCTCAAGACATTTACGGCGCTTATTCAAGTTCTATGTTGGCGAATCGCCTAAAGCGTTTAGTAAAATAGTGCGTTTTCAAAGTTTATTGAACCTCAATCCTACTGTGGAGACACTAAAGACGGAAAAGTTTTTCTATGAGTTGGGGTATTACGACCAGGCCCATTTCATTAAAGAATTTAAAAGAATGTGTGGTTTCACACCGGCTAAAGCATTCAAATAAATGTCCGTTAAATGTCCGTTTTTTACAATGACTATATGAAGACAGTTCGCATCTTTGTTAAAAAGAGACGATATGAAATTTTTTATGATAGCAATTTTCATAAGCCTAAGCGGTTTATCTTCAATTAATGGTCAAACAAAAGAAACCAATCTGAAAACAATGAAACTGAACGCCGGTATTATTACAGACAAGATTCAAGAGAGCAAAACGTTCTACACTGAAATTCTTCAATTTGGAATTACTTTTGAAAACGATTTTTATCTTTTGTTGCATACCCCAAATGGATCAGCAGAAATAAGCTTTTTAAAACCTTATCACGCCAGTCAACAACCGTTATTTCATGATCCATTTAATGGCAGAGGCCTTTACCTGACGATAGAAGTAGATAATGTTGAGGAGATGTATCGACAATTGAAGAGCAAGGGGGTAGAAATAAAAATAGACTTGCGTGAAGAGCCGTGGGGTGATCGACATTTTGCAATTCAGGATCCCAATGGTATCGGAGTCGATATAGTACAGTATACCGAACAAAAAAACTAACCCGCATTTTTATCTGTCTGTCCGTTTTTAACACATTTTATGCAAACCAATATATTTTCTATTTTAGCTGAAAATTTGGCATTGCTAAAGATGCCCTTAAATTTTAAGGATAGGAAAGCCCTTTTTAGGTAATACAAGTTAGCGTTTGTTATTGCGATCACCACTATGGAAAGCATACAGATAAATCGAGAGGCTTTAATTGAACGGTTTCCCGGCAAAGGAGGATGGTCATATATTTTGATTCCGGAGATATCGCCCGATTATCGTAACCATTTCGGACAAGTAAAAGTAAGCGGATCTATTGACAGTTACGTGCTTGACAAAGTGATCCTCATGCCTATGGGCGACGGCAAATTATTTCTACCACTTAATGCCGGTATTCGCAAACAGCTGCAGAAGCAAGTAGGCGACACCGTACAGATCAAAATCTATTTGAACAAATCCGCTCGGATAACAGAAACGGATTTCATAGAAATTTTAGCGGATGAGCCGGCTGCATTCCGGTTTTATGCTGCACTAGCGGACACGGAAAAGCAGTCATATCTCGATTGGATCAATGAAACAAAAAACGAAGAGGCGCAAATTGCTCGCATAGCCGATTCTGTAAACGCGCTTTATGAACGGAGCCGGTACGATAGGTCCGGCAAATAATTAGGCCGCCCATTTTTTATTCAAAAAATGAATGGACAACAAATTGCTCATAGCGTCCTATTGGCGTTACACCTGCATTCCCCTGTAAATTGAAAATATAAACTTCTAAAAGATATTTCAGAACTAGCAGCAGCGGCTATAACATACTGAAATCCCGTGCTTCCTCTCGTTTGTAATCCCTGTCTTTCCCAACGAATCTTCTTTCAACAAATCAGTGCAACACACGATAAAGGGAAAATGTGCGTTGAAAAAAGATGATATTTCGTAGAATGTACTAACTTTGGCGTACCATGTATATCATTAAGGTAAAAGGTGTAGCAAAAATTCCGGACTATGTACAGCTGCGAGATGAAAATTTTACGCTCTTAGCATATTTTCGTGTAGACCGACCGGATAAGTCATTAGAAAAAATAGGACTGGGCGATAAAGCATCGTACATAATGAAAATAGTTGAGGAGTTACCTTTTGGAAAAATAAAAGAAATAGAACTGTAACATGATTCCAAGTACCGTTATCAAACTTAAAAATATAGATATCTATCAACAGAAGCATCTTGTACTGTCAAATGTAAATTTACAGATTGATTCGGGCGAGTTTGTTTTTATGATCGGTCAAACCGGCTCGGGAAAGAGTAGCCTACTGAAAGTTATTTATGGCGATCTTCCCATATCGACAGGAGACGGATTAGTTGCCGGCTTCGACCTTGGTCGATTACATGATAGAGACATTCCATTCTTACGAAGAAAACTAGGGATTGTTTTTCAGGATTTTCATTTACTGACTGACCGCACAGTTGAAAAGAATCTGGAATTTGTAATGCGAGCCACTGGTTGGAAAGACAAGAATTTAATAAGAGAACGTATGTTTGATGTCTTAGATAAAGTTGGTTTACGTTCAAAATTGAAGAAGATGCCCCATGAATTATCCGGCGGTGAACAGCAACGGGTAGTAATCGCCCGTGCGTTACTGAACGATCCGGAAATCATTCTTGCCGACGAACCTACAGGTAATTTAGATCCTAATACATCAGAAGAAATTGTCTTATTGCTAAAAGAAATCAGTCGGGCAGGTACAGCCGTTTTAATGGCTACCCATGATTATCAGATTATCCGCAACATGCCTTCCCGCATTGTTAAAACAGAATCCGGTATACTACATGATAACGTAACCATTTCCTAGCGACATTTTGCTTTAGCTGCCTACTGACAATCGTTGACATAATGCGTCATTATGTTCGTATTGAGTAACAAAGACTGACAGACTGGCTGTCTGCTATGCATTGGCAGAGGTTTTGTGCTGAAAAAAATATTTTTGAACTGCTTTTTAGAATTATGGAAGAACAACGCAAAAAGGAAAATATTGAGGAAAATCAAAATCTCGAGAACAAGGATATCGCGGAAGAGTTGGAATCAGTGAATGAAGCGCGCCAACATACGAAAGCAGGTCTTAACGATGATGTAGAAGAGGCCGAAGCGGATGTAGAAGTGGAGCAAGAGGAAAAACTTCAGCAAGAATTGACAGAAGCCAACAATAAATATCTTCGTTTGTACGCAGAGTTTGATAATTATAAGCGCCGGACCTCCAAGGAGCGAGTGGAGCTATTGCAAACAGCGGGTAAAGAAGTTATCGGCGACTTATTGACGGTATTGGACGATTTCGAGCGTGCACGTAAATCAATGGAAAATGCGCAGGACATCCCTTCTGTAAAAGAAGGTGTCGAACTCGTTTATCAAAAGCTTAAGTCTATCCTTAACAGAAAAGGATTAAAAGAAATGGAGTCAGTTGGACAAGAATTTAATGCTGATCTACATGAAGCAATAACGCGAATTCCTGCCCCAACACCCGAGCTGGTTGGAAAGATAATCGATGAGGTAGAGAAAGGTTATTTCCTTAACGATAAAGTTCTGCGCTACGCCAAAGTAGTAGTAGGTAGCGAATCATTATAAAGATGGCAAAGAGAGATTATTACGACGTATTAGGTGTATCAAAAAATGCAGAACAAGCTGAAATAAAATCAGCTTATAGAAAACTGGCAATAAAATATCACCCTGATAAAAACCCAAACAACAAGGAAGCGGAAGAGAAATTTAAAGAAGCTGCCGAGGCCTATGAAGTGTTAAGTAATCCGGAGAAACGTCAACGCTATGATCGTTTTGGTCATGCCGGGAACAGTGCGAGCGGCGGTTATGGAGGAGGTATGAATATGGAAGATATCTTCAGTAATTTTGGGGATATCTTTGGAGGAGGCAACCCCTTTGAAAGTTTCTTTGGAGGGGGGCAATCACGCGGAGGAAGGCGAGCTGTAAAAGGAACGAATCTTCGCATAAAGGTAAAGCTTACCTTGGAGGAAATCGCAAAAGGCGTTGAGAAGAAAATCAAGGTAAACAAGCAAGTTGTTTGTAAAACTTGCGATGGCAGCGGTGCTAAAGATAGGTCTTCAACTTCTACTTGCCGCACATGCGGCGGTACGGGGAGTGTAAGACGGGTGACTAACACCATTTTGGGGCAAATGCAAACAACAAGTACTTGCCCTACCTGTAACGGTGAAGGAGTTGAGATCACAGCTAAGTGTACTACCTGCCACGGCGAAGGATTGGTACGTGGAGAAGAAACCATCAGCATCAATATCCCTGCAGGTGTAAGCGAAGGCATGCAGTTATCGATGAGCGGTAAAGGAAATGCCGCTCCTCGCGGAGGTGTACCGGGCGATCTCATCATATTGATAGAGGAAATTCCGCATGAGATTTTGAAACGTGACGGAAATAATGTTATATATGATCTTTATATAAGTTTCGTAGATGCCGCGCTTGGCGCCAGTATAGAAGTACCAACTATCGACGGTAAAGCGAAAATAAAAATAGATCCTGGCACGCAGGGAGGTAAAATTCTTCGTCTAAAAGGCAAAGGCATTCCGGAGGTAAATTCTTATCACAAAGGGGATCAGCTAATATACGTAAATGTGTGGACGCCAAAAGCGCTTTCCCAAACAGAGAGAGAGCAATTAGAAAAATTAAGAGAATCGCCGAATTTCAAGCCCCAACCCGGGAAAAATGAAAAAAGCTTTTTCGAACGTGTAAAAGAATTCTTCGAATAAGATGTTAGCATAAAATAAAAAAACGCCGAACGCAATGGTTCGGCGTTTTTTTTTGCTTCTTGGTAACCACCTATTTTAACTTATGCCTGCCAATCTCTATACTGTCATTGTCAATGTTGACAAAAATAGACAAATAGTCAGTTTATACCGCATAATCGATTTTGTCATTTAAAAAACATACGATCAGTAAACGAGTAAGTTATATAATTATTCAAAAAAGCAAATAAAATTGCACTTTCGTTTAATTGTCATAGAAGTTTAAGATTGGTTGCTTATACAACTTTATACAAGCTCTACGTCATATTTGGCACATAAGTTGACTAATGCACGGTGAAAGTCAGTCGAAGCACTGACTATAACGTTAACAAATTTATATTAAACATGAAAAAATTATTTTTAACTCTAACTGCCGCTGTAGCACTAGCTTTTACAGCCAACGCACAAACTGAAAAAGGTAAACTCTTCCTAGGAGGATCTGTTGGTTATAATTACAACAAAGTGAATGGCACGGACCATTCAAACCAGAGTTTCAACATTGTTCCTAATGTAGGATACTTTATCAGCGATAATTTCGCAATTGGTACCGGTGTCGGTTATCGCTATGGTCAGTACTACACTGACGGTGCAAATGATGTGGATTTGAAAGTTAAGCAAGGAGCTTTTGTAGTCGCACCTTTTGCTCGTGCCTATAAAGGAAATGAAATGTTCAAATTCTTTGGTCAACTTTCTGTTCCCATGGCTTTTGGAAGCACAAAAGTAGATGGCACAAAAGTGTCTAGCACAACTAGTTTCGGAGCACAGCTTTCTCCCGGTTTAGCATTCTTTCCACATAAAAATGTAGGTATTGAATTAAGTGTACGTGGTCTTTACTACGGTAATGACAGGATTAAAGATGAGGCGACCGGATCTAAGCAAATTACCAATTCTTTTGGTTTAGCTAGTGATTTCTTTGCACCTCAATTAGGAGTACAATTTTATTTCTAAACTTTTACGCAGCGAAACCAAAAGGGATGTGCAAAGCACATCCCTTTTTTTATATATCATATGTTGTAACAAATAAGCACCTCGCCTATCTAAACGGTACAAGATAAAATGCTCATGCTGTCAATCAACAACATCGTAAAGCAATATGCGGAGCATCGAGCCTTAGATGACGTGTCCATGCATATTGAAAAGGGCACCATCTTTGGATTACTCGGTCCGAACGGTGCAGGAAAAACTTCTCTTATTCGAATTATCACACAGATTACCGCTCCTGATAGTGGATATATAATGTTCAATGGTGATGTGCTCCAACCGGAACACATTAGCAAGATAGGTTATTTACCGGAAGAACGCGGGCTCTATAAAAAAATGCAGATCGGTGATCAATTGCTTTACTTGGCTCAACTGAAAGGTTTGTCAAAAGAAGAGGCGAAAAAACGAATCAAACATTGGTTCGAGAAGATGGAAATGCAGTCTTGGTGGAGTAAGAAAGTGGAAGACCTAAGCAAAGGAATGCAACAAAAGGTACAATTTGTTGCAACGGTACTTCATCAACCGGAGCTACTGATTTTGGATGAACCTTTTTCCGGTTTCGACCCGGTAAATGCTGAAATTATAAAAAAAGAAATACTGGAACTACATAGCAATGGCACCACCATTATTTTTTCTACTCATCGTATGGAATCAGTAGAAGAACTTTGCGATAATATTGCGCTCATTAATAAGTCCAGAAAAATCTTGGATGGCCCGGTTATTGACATAAAAAACAGTTATCGTGAAAACAAATATAAAATAACATATATAGGCGCGCAGGTTATCGATCCAAATGATACGCTATTTACCGTGGAAAAACGACTTACGGATAATCATGCAACCACACTGTATCTAAAAATAGCAGAGGGAAAAACGATCAATCATATGCTCTCCTACCTAATCCCCCAGGTTGAAATACAACATGTAGAAGAAATCATTCCTACCATCCATGAGATTTTTATAAAAGAAGTAACGTCTATCAACGCCAACTAGCAGCATAATGAATAAAATAGTTCTTATTATACAACGAGAGTATTTAAGCCGTGTAAAAAAGAAATCATTTTTAGTGACGACCTTCCTTGTTCCCTTCTTGTTTATCGCTATGTACGCGCTTATTTTTTATGTCGCATTAAACAATCGAGAACCTATTACAACGGTTTATGTAGTAGATCAGTCAGGCTTTGTGGCGAACAAATTAGAAGACACGGAACATCTGTTATTTCTAAGCACAGATGAATCAATTGCTAGCTTGAAAAAGAAAATGGAACGTGGTGAAACAAGCTCGCTACTCCTGGTTGTCCCGGCCGGTGTGGCGACCTCCCAAACTGTTGAGCTATACGACACCGAAAAAAAAGGTATCGGTACCATCAACACGCTTGAGTCAAAATTAAATGACATACTAAGAGCGAAAGCTCTAGCTGACGCAGGAATTGACATAAATACCTTAAACGGTATAAAGCCGGCTGTGTCCATCAAATCAAAAGAACTTACGGTGGATGGAGAAAAGGACAGCCATGTTGGGACGGCCATCGGAATTAGCTTTGGCTTATCAATCCTAATCTACATATCCCTGTTTTTATATGGAAATCAGGTAATGCGTGGCATTATAGAAGAAAAGAGTAACCGGATTATCGAAGTAGTTATTTCCTCAGTAAAACCTTTTCAGCTGATGATGGGTAAAATTATCGGCGTTGGCCTGGTCGGAGTTACCCAATTTGTTCTTTGGATTATTCTCTCTGTAAGCTTCATGGCCGCAACCTCTGCCGTAATGATCAATTCAAAACCCGAAATGCATACGTCCATTAAGATGCAAGATGGGGTTGGTAACGGTGAGGTAAAGCAAAACAATCAAGAAAGGCAGTCAAAAATGGAGGCTATTGTACAACAGATCAAAGCCATTGATTATCCTTACGTATTAGGTTGTTTTTTGATCTATTTCATTGGCGGTTATCTGCTATACAGTGCCCTATTCGCCATGGTAGGATCAGCGGTAGATAGCGAAACGGAAACCCAACAATTTATGCTGCCCATTATCATGCCGCTATTGTTTACCTATATGCTTTCTTTTTCCGTACTAATCAATAATCCACATGGTTCCTTGGCCTTTTGGTTAAGCATGGTTCCCTTCACCTCACCTATCGGTATGTTGGTTAGAATTCCATTTGGCGTCCCCGTTTGGCAACTATTGCTGTCGATCGCCTTGTTGGTTATTGGCTTTTTGTTAACAACTTATGCAGCTGCGAGGGTTTACCGCGTTGGAATTTTAATGTATGGTAAAAAGGCAAGCTATAAAGAGCTATTCAAATGGTTTAGGTACAAAGGTTGAACGCTTTTTCGAACGCTAGTTTTGTCATTTTTGCAATTCCATTAGGAAACAAAACAAATAAAGGACAACTTTGCGCTATTTATTTTGAATACTATATAGATGAATCAAGAAACGCTCGATAAGCTAAACATACTTAATGAAAAAACAAGCGGTAAATATAAAGCGCTCCTTTATGATTGCGATGGAACTTTAGCAGACAATATGCTTGCTCATAAATTGTCATACAAAGAGGCCGCAGCTAAATATGGAATAAATTTGGACACCGACATTATCGATGAACTGGCCGGCTGGCCAACCAGACTTGTTGCCGATGAAATCAGTAGACGTTATAATGTGATGTTGCCGGATACGTTCTCCAAAGAAAAGACGGCGGTATTCTTCGAAAAATACATTGATACAACCGAACCTATCGCTTACGTTACTGAGCACTTAAAAGCAAATGCAGGCAATGTACACATCGGTGTTGTATCAGGAGGTACGCGCACTACCGTACAGCGGACGCTATCAGTACTCGGTTTGACAGACTACATAGAAGTGCTTGTTTGTGCCGGCGAAACGCCTAATGGAAAACCCTTTCCGGATCCTTTTCTCGCCGCCGCCGAAAAATTAGGAGTGGCGCCTAAAGACTGCATTGTTTTCGAAGATGGTGATCCTGGAGTAGCCGCTGCAGAAGCTGCCGGCATGGATTGGGTCCGAATTGACAAAATTTGATGTAAAGAATTCCCTGTTTAGCATCTGTTTTAATGTTAATAAAGTTTACGCTGCCACAATAAAACTTCAGATTTTTTATAGAGATTTGCTTGACAGGTCTAGTATTAACGCTCGACAGACTAACCGGAAAAGCTATTTAACATTTTTTTACATTTATTTTAACTATTCATTTTAGATATTTACCGCATGTTTAGAAGAATTAAGAGTAGGTTTCTTCGTTACTTATTGATTTTCATCTATTTCGTCATAATCTTCTTATGTGCGATCGAGTTAAATTTTTTAGGTCTCTTCGGCTATTCCCCTACTGCACAAGATATTAAAGCACCTACGCTTCACGTAGCCTCCGAATTATATACAGCGGATGGTAAGTTAATCGGTCGTTATTTTAAAGAAAACCGATCCCCCGTAGTTTACGATAGTATTTCAAAAAGCATTACACAGGCTTTAGTCGCCACAGAGGATATACGATTTTTTAAACATAACGGTGTCGACTTTATTGCAGTAGCATCCAGTCTATTATCTACTGCACAAGGAGATAAACGCGGAGGCAGTACCATTACCCAGCAGTTGGCAAAGAATCTCTTTCGGACTCGTTATAATCAATCGGCCGGTTTATTAGGTAATATTCCGGGTGTTCGAATGCTAATCATTAAAATAAAAGAATGGTTTACAGCTATCAAATTGGAGCGTCGCTACAGCAAAGAGGAAATCCTGACAATGTATTTAAATACGGTGTCATTTGGCAATAATACGTATGGTATCAAAACGGCGGCAAAACGATACTTCAATCAAAACACCAATGATGTTACGGCGCCCCAGGCAGCCCTTTTAATAGGCATGCTCAAAGCAACCACTCTTTATAATCCGGTACGAAATCCCAAACGCTCTTTAGAAAGACGGAATATCGTCCTATCTCAAATGCAAAAGGCAGGCTTCATTTCACCTTTACAACTTAAACAATACAGTCAATCACCTATTGATCTAAGCTTGGGTACAGTAGATGAAGTGGGGAAGGAAGATTCTTATCTGCGTGGTGCGGTAGAGCGGTTTATCGAAAAATGGTGCGATGAGAACGGTTATGACCTTTACGAAGATGGGCTTAAGATTTATACAACCATTGATTCCAGATTGCAGCGCTATGCGGAGGAAGCAGCCTACGATCAAATGGCCGTTCTACAAAAAAGGTTGGAAAATACTTGGGGGAAAGAGCTACCATGGCGCGATTCCAAAGGAGAAGTAATTGAAAACTTTTTGGAAAATTTGGCAAAAAGGCTTCCAATTTACTCTTTTCTTGACAAGAAATTCAAGCACAACCAAGACAGTATTCTTTTTTACCTGAATCAACCAAAACTGATGAAAGTTTTCACTTGGGACGGTATGAAAGAAGTTGAGTATTCCACGATGGATTCGCTTGCACATTATGCGAAAATGCTTAACACCGGCATGATGGTAATGGACCCTTATAGTTCGGAGATAAAAGTATGGGTGGGTGGTATTAATCATCAATTTTATAAATATGACCATGTTAATCAAGCGAAGCGCCAAGCGGGGTCGACATTTAAACCATTTGCCTATTTAACCGCCCTGGAACAGGGGATGTCACCTTGCGATAAATTTCAGGACAAGGCGGTAAAAATCAATTATGTTGAGAACGGTGAAGCAAAAACATGGGAACCGAAAAACGCCGATTGGACCTTTTCGGGCATCAATATGTCTTTACGCTGGGCTATGGGTAGGTCCATTAATTCCGTAACGGCCCAAATAACAGAAAAAGTTGGCTGGGATAATGTGGTAAAGACTGCCCACAAATGCGGCATAACCAGCCATTTAGAATCGGTGCCGTCGGTAAGTTTGGGATCAAATGATGTAACGGTTTATGAGATGGTAAGCGCCTATGCTACCTTTTTGAATAAAGGGAATCATGCAGAACCCATTTTGGTCAAGCGTATCACAGACCAAGATGGTCATTCTTTAGCAGAATTTAAACCAAAGACAAAAAGGGTCATTAGTGAAGAAATCGCTTGGTTGATGACTTATATGCTTCGCGGGACGATGGAAGAACCGGGAGGGACATCGCAAGCCTTATGGGAATGGGACCTGTGGAAAAAGGGTAATCAAATAGGCGGAAAAACGGGAACCTCTTCCGACTATGTGGATGGATGGTATATGGGTATCACGAAAGACTTAGTGGCCGGTGTTTGGGTTGGAAATGATGAACGCAGCATACACTTCCGAAATTCGGCCACCGGAGAAGGTTCGCGCACGGCCCTTCCAATCTTTGCTAAGTTTATGGAAAAATTATACCACGACCCGGAAAGCGGCTATACTTATGGCCCCCTTCCCGAGCCAACTGTGGCGATTACACGCGAATATAAGTGCCCAAGCCCGCGGATACGGATTCCGGACAGCACACGAGCAGATAGCCTCCCTTCCGTTCTGAGTCCGATTTTGGAACCGCACAGTGAAGATGAGCTTCAACGAATCAATGAACAGCTTAAACAACAGCCGAATGAATAGAAGAAACCGAGTTTAAGTTGCGCAAATAAATTCTAAACGCTAAATTAGTATCCCAAATTGTACCTAAGCATCATATGAAGCACCTTATTCCGGCAAAAAAGAGATTTTACAAAATTATTTGGGCAATAGCCTTTACATTTTGTTTCATACCTACCGTTTTTGGACAATATTTTGGCCAAAATAAGATGCGATATAAAGCATTGGATTTTAAAGTAAAGCAATCACCCCATTTCGATTTCTATACTTATCTAAAAAACGATAGTCTATTAACTCGTTTCATGCAAGAAAGTGAGCTTTGGTACGAACTGCATCAGCAAGTTTTTAGAGATACATTTCTTCGGAAGAATCCCCTCATACTTTATAATAACCATCCGGACTTTCAACAAACTACTGCTATTGGCGGAGAAATAAGTATAGGTACGGGAGGTGTTACAGAAGGGCTCAAGAATCGCGTAGTAATGCCGATTATGCAAATCAATAACCAGACACGCCATGTTCTGGGGCACGAGTTGGTCCACGCCTTTCAATATCATTCCCTTATTGAAGGCGATTCAACCAAGCTGGAAAATATAGGAAATCTTCCTCTTTGGATGGTGGAAGGAATGGCCGAATATTTATCCGTCGGAAAAAAGGATGCTTTTACCGCCATGTGGATGCGAGATGCTTATTTAAATAAGGATATTCCGAGCCTTAGAGACTTAACAGAAAGCAATAAGTATTTCCCTTACCGCTATGGTCAAGCATTCTGGGCTTACATCGGTTCTACTTACGGGGATACAGTGATTGTGCCTTTTTTCAAAAACACCGCTAAGTATGGATATCAAGCGGCGATTAAATACACCTTTGGATATGACGAACCTACGCTGTCAAATTTATGGCGTACAAGTATCGAAAATGCCTATAAACCGCTTCTAATCGATACGGCTCAAGTACCAAGGGGGCAAATGATCATTAATAATAAAAACGGGGGTAATATGAATGTTTCCCCAACCATTTCCCCCGACGGTAAATACGTCGCTTTCTTATCAGAAAAAGATCTCTTCAGTATTGATTTATTCTTAGCGGATGCCGGAACGGGTAAAATCATACGAAAGCTGAGTAGTCGACAGAATAATTCGCACATTGATGAGTTCAGTTATATAGAAAGTGCAGGATCCTTTTCCCATGACAGCAAGAAATTTGCGTTTAGTGTGTTTAGCCAAGGGCGCACGAAATTGTTGATAGTCGACGTGGAGACCGGTAAAACACTTGCTACAGAAAGCATGGGAGATATCGGCGAGTTTGCTAACATAACCTGGTCGCCCGACGGAAACCTCGTGGCATTCTCGGGACTTAAAAACGGATATAGTGATATCTACTTATATGATTTGTCAAGTAAGAACTTGACCCAACTTACCAACGACTGGTATTCCGATTACCATCCGAGTTTTTCAAGAGATGGTAAAAAAATTGTTTTCAGTACCGATCGTTTAAGCTTAGAAAGTGGTTACGAAGGAGTTGATATTCCATTGGGCTTAGCCATTATCGATATAAGTACAAAAGAAATCCGGAAAATTGATGTCTTTCCGGGCGCTAATAACCTAAACCCCCAGTTCTCGGCCGATGATAAGCAACTTTATTTTCTGTCAAACCGTGATGGTTTCAGGAATCTATACCGTTACACGTTTTCGTCCGGAAAAACTGAACAGCTTACCGATTATTTTACAGGAATTAGCGGAATCACCGAATATTCACCCGCTTTAAGTGTATCTGCAAACGATGATATTCTCTACTCATATTACCGTTCGCAAAAATATACCATCTACAATGCTAAACCAAGCGACTTTACGGCGAAGGAGGTGCCAAATAACGAAGTAAATTTTAACGCAGCGCTACTGCCACCTCCTCAATCACTGGGTGTAGATGTAGTTAATAGTAACCTTCGAAACTACAATATTTTTCAGCGTATTGGTAAGTCGCTCATAAAACCGGTACCATACAAACCAAAATTTCAATTAGACTATTTACAGGGAAGTGGTGTCGGCGTAGCCGTTGGCAGTAGATATGGCGCGGGCTTATCCAGTGGGATCCAAGGTATTTTCTCCGATATTTTAGGACGAAATCAATTATTTGCCGGGGTTGCTATTAATGGGGAGGTTTATGATTTTGGCGGTCAATTTGCCTATATCAATCAAAAGGGAAGAATCAGTTGGGGAGGGTCTATTTCTCATATTCCTTTTATGTCCGGATTGATGAGCTATGGGAATGAGGAAATTAACGGGAACACCTATTTTACGGAGAATACGGATATTATACGTACTTTCCAAACACAGATAGACGCTTTTGCCGCTTATCCCCTATCGAGAACAACTAGATTTGAACTGGGGGGCGCAGTAGCCCGCTACAGCTATCGGATTGATCGCTTCTCTAATTATTATGACCCCAATACATTCTATTTCTTAGGCAGTGACAGAAGAAAATTATCAAAAGAAGAAGCGAGCAGAACCTATGGCGGTAATTTTAATTCTTTTACCTTGCAGCAACTAAATGCGGCCTTTGTTGGTGATAATTCTTATTTTGGTGTAGCTGCCCCTTTAAGTGGTTATCGGTATAGATTAGCTGCCGAAAAGTATTTCGGCGATTTTAATTTTACCGCCTACACCGCTGACCTGCGCAAGTATCACCGTATTAAGCCTATCTCCCTGGCTGCGCGTGCTTACACATACATGCGTGTTGGTAGTGGTGAGGATCAATTATATCCGCTCTATATAGGCTATCCATTTCTCATCAGGGGCTATGAATCTGCGTCATTCTACAATAATAACGGCAACGTTTATCAAGGGTACAATGTGAATCAATTGATGGGTTCCAGAATAGCGGTAGTGAATCTAGAAGCAAGGTTACCATTTACAGGCCCGGAAAAGCTGGCAGCCATTAAATCCGGGCTACTATTCTCTGATTTAAATGTATTTTTTGATATGGGACTCGCTTGGAGTGCCGGAGATAAGATTGCTTTCAAAAGTAATCCGGATAAAATTGGCGAACAGGTTAACCCAGATGGATCAACTGTTGACATCTACGAACGAGTTCCTGCTATGAGTGCCGGAGTCTCTTTACGGGTTAACATCTTTGGTTACTTTGTTTTAGAACCTTATTATGCTGTTCCTTTTAACAGAAAGGATCTAAAATTTGGTACTTTTGGTCTTAACTTCGCGCCGGGATGGTAAATTGTTTTAATTGATTTGACCTTACACTGGCTTCATGCACACCCATCATCACCAAGCTCTCATCGAGGAAAAGCGAACAGGTTGTTGTGGATTAGCAACTAAATTATCTATGCCTAAACATAAGCTTAGATCCTGCCAATCTTTATTTTTTGCTCTAATAAGACGTTCTTTTTGAGAACGCGTAAAAGCAGATAACACATTGAAGCGAGCAATACCTAACTCCTCTGTATCAATTTCCTCAAAATAAACCAATCTGGAAACCTTGGCAGCTGTATCAAAAAAAAGTTGCCTATGCTCCTTATAAAATGTCATCGTTTTAAACAAATCATCGGTTAATCCTACATGTAAATATTGTCGGTTACAGTCTGTCAATATATATACAAATCGCTTCATAACAAAATACACTAATATTTTTCGCTAATTGAATTTTATTTACTAACTTTATTGGCACAATGATACTAACAATTTTAGTAAAAACAAAATTATTTTAAAAATGAGCAATATCGCATCAAATCTTAAATACCTCAGAAGAAAAAAGGGGTATACACAACAGCAATTCGCTGATTTAATGGAAATTAAGCGTTCTCTTGTTGGCGCTTATGAGGAAGATCGTGCGGAACCAAAATACGAGTTGCTAAAAAAATTCGCATCCTATTATGAGTTGACTATGGACGAGCTTGTCAATGAAAAAATTGACGATAAATGGAAGCCTACTCCGAAGGGTGATTCATCCAGTGTCCGTGTTTTAAGTATTACAGTCAATGAGGATGATCGTGAAAATATTGAGCTTGTACCGGTTAAAGCGAGCGCAGGTTATCTAAATGGCTATGCCGATCCGGACTATATTAGTGAATTGCCAAAATTCAGATTGCCTTTCTTTAAACAAGGAACTTACCGCGCATTTGAATTGAAGGGAGATTCCATGCTTCCTTTACAACCTGGTACGGTTGTTATTTGCGAGTACGTTGAAGATTGGTTTGATGTTAAACCCAATCAGACTTACGTCATTATTTCGAAATCCGATGGAATTGTTTATAAAAGGATAGCGCATAAATTTAAGGAAGAGAAAGGATTGAAATTGCTTTCGGACAACAAAGTATATGAACCTTACTGGGTAGAAACACCGGATATTTTAGAAATATGGAAAGCCAAAGCATTTATTAGTACAGAATTTCCAGAACCGACGGCAGAGCCAAGCTTAGAAACTCTTACCACCATGATGGCACAAATGCAAAAAACAATAAGTGGTATGAAAACCGAATAAAATACTGTTCATCAAACCGAAAAAACAATATAACAGATGAAAAACATAACGGTAATTGGTTCAGGAACCATGGGTAACGGTATTGCGCACACCTTTGCTCTTCATGGCTATTCGGTATCTCTTGTAGACCTAAATGAGCAGGCCTTAACAAAAGCCATAGATATTATACAAAGAAATTTAGATAGACAGATTAGTAAAAGTAAACTAACTGAAAATGAAAAAATCGCTACTTTAAATAATATAACGACGTTTACAGATTTAAAAGGAGCCGTTGCCGAGGCGGATCTGGTCATTGAAGCGGCAACAGAAAATGAGGCTGTCAAATCGCGCCTCTTTAATGAATTGGACGACCTATGTGCTGATGCTACCATTTTAGCTTCTAATACTTCGTCTATTTCCATTACACAACTCGCTTCTAACACAAAAAGACCGGATAAAGTTATTGGTATGCATTTTATGAATCCGGTTCCAATAATGCAACTGGTTGAAGTGATAAGGGGTTATCGTACGAGTGAAGCAGTTACCAATACAATTTTTACTTTGGCAGCCAAACTTCAAAAAACACCTGTCATTGTACAAGACTACCCTGGTTTTATAGCCAATAGAATCCTCATGCCGATGATTAATGAAGCAATTTACAGCCTATATGAAGGCGTTGCCGGTGTGATGGAAATTGATACGGTTATGAAGCTCGGTATGGCGCATCCAATGGGCCCACTGCAATTAGCAGATTTTATAGGTTTGGATGTATGTTTAGCTATTCTAAAGGTATTACACGAAGGTTTCGGAAATTCTAAATATGCGCCATGCCCGCTATTGACCAATATGGTAGCTGCGGGCCATCTGGGAAAAAAATCAACTATTGGATTTTATGATTATCGACAATCTGATGCCAAGGAACTTATAGTTGCTAGCAGGTTTTCGAACTCGAGATTCTAATATTTTCCTGATTCACTGACTTATAAATTCTTCACTCCTTTAGATTGTTGAAAGGTAGTGTGTTCTGTCAACGGCTGGCTCATCAGTTTAGCTATCAAATCGCTCCAACTGTTTTAATAAAGTTGCGAAATCTTTAGGATACGGGGCCTCAAAACTATAGTCTTTTCCATTTATAGAGAAACTCAATGCTCTAGCATGTAAAGCAAATCGTTTCATAATTGGGAGTTCTTCTTGTCCTTTACTTAATGTATAGCCCCGTTTAATCTGTGAGAGATAAACGGGTTTGCCTTTATAAAGGCTATCTCCTACAATAGATGCATGTTGCGTAGCGAGGTGAATTCTAATTTGGTGCATGCGACCCGTTATTGGCCTACACTCCACCAAAGTATAATGCTTAAAATAAGCAAGCGACTTAAACCACGTTTCGGCTAATTTGCCATTCGCTTTATCAATGGTAACGTTTTTATTACCCAGATTCAGAATGGGAAGGTCCACCTTTAGGTCCTCAAAGATGTGAGTTCCCCCAATAATAGCATGATAAATCTTTTTCACTCTTCTCTTCTCGAACTCGATAGAAACAGAGCGATAGGTATCAGGATTTTTAGCAATTAATAATAAACCGGAAGTTTCTTTGTCGATACGATGACAAACTTGCGCGTCCGCATGGTATGACTTCGCCATTCGAAGTATGTTAATTTCTCGCCCCTCTCTTTCATCCAGCGATGCAATAAATGGTGGTTTATTTACGACGATTAGATTATCATCTTCGAAAATGATGAGCTGATTGAACTTGGGAAATTTAAAATTAAGCGCTTTTTCTTCCATAGAAGTGCAAAGGTATAAAAAGAGGACGACATGTTCGTCAAAGAGCGATCATTTACTTTAGGCTTAAAGTTCCGCCAAAGGTAAAGCAATGAAAAAAGAGGATCCTTTTTCCTTCCCTTGACTTTCTGCCCAAATCTTTCCACTATGAAGTTCCACCAAGGTTTTAACGATCGATAGTCCTAAGCCATTACTTCCTTCTTTGCCCGTTGGCACAGAACTTAGACGGGCAAATTTTTTGAACAGTTTCTTCATATCCTGTTCAGAAAGGCCTTGCCCTTGATCTCGAATTTCAATTAAAGCCTTGTTATCTACCTCCTTAGCTATCAAATTAATCGTTGTATCAGCATATGCGTATTTGGAAGCATTACTTAACAGGTTTTCAAATATCTCGCGTAATCGTGCTTTATCACCGGCGACAGGCCGTTGAATAGTATTTTCGAAAACTACCCGCTGTTTTTTTTGGTTGGCAATAATCTCAAAATCCGTCAAAAGATCTTTAAGCAATGAATCAAGCACACACGGCTCTATCTTAAGCTTCATTTCGCCATCTTCTATCTGCGATAAATTTAACAGATCGTTCAAGCTCGAAAGGATAAAATCGGATGATTTGATAATTCGCTCGGTCATTGCCTGCGTCCCTTTATTCTCCTTTGCCTCTCGCTGAATCAACTGCGCGTAAAGCTTGATGGATGTTAGCGGATTTTTAAGGTCATGAACGGCTGCGTTCATTAAATCAGTTTGTACCCGTACCGCATTGCGTGTAGCTAAACGAAATTTCAGCTCATCCATTACTATGGACGCAAGACTCTTCAACATTTCCAACTGCTTCTCTGACGGATATTTAGCTGTAGGATGACTAACACAAAGTGCGCCGATTTTATACCCATCAGGCGTCTGAAGTGGCGCAGCAGCATAGAATCCGATACCAAGCGCTTTTAAATGTTCCGGATTTTCAAGTATCTCCGAAGCCTCTTCTATATTATTAATCACGGCTACTGTGTCCTGTAAAATCGCCCAAGAACAAAGACTATCAGTACGGTTAGTATAGCGTTCAAAATGGCCTGTAGTATCTGATTTTAAGAATACCGTTTTTTCGTCGACAAAGGATATAAATGCGCCCGCAACTTCAAAAAACTCCATAGCCAACTTCGCAATCTTATCGAACGCGTCTTCCGGCGGCGTATTCAGAATATCATACTTATACAGCTTCCGCAAACGGTCCTGCTCGTTCGGAGGAATTATATTGAGCCACTGACGATAGATTCCCATAGGTAGCAATTATGTCGCAAAACTATAATTATAATTTCAACTATCTTCTTTGAGATCATTGATATCCCTTAAGATGATTTTTTATTGACACAATTGCAAGATACAAAAAATGGGTGACGTCTTTTCGGTAAAGGAAAAATTTGTAAGGCCGGATGACTTTACTTCCTATATATCCCGAAAATGAAAGGATCAGGTAAAATTCGAAATCTCAAAGGGCGCCGCAGAAAGATTAAATGGAAAAGGGGCTAAGCACCCCCTTTAGAAATATAATGAATTAGGCATCAAATTTATACCCAACTCCCTTTACGGTAGAAACATAATCATCCCCTATCTTCTCTCGCAGCTTTCGAATGTGCACATCAATGGTTCTGTTAGTTACCACAACAGAATCTTCCCAAATACTCTTCAATATTGTTTCTCTAGTATAAACTTTTCCAGGTTTAGAAGCTAATAAGTATAACAATTCAAATTCTTTTTTTGCAAGAACAATTTTCTCATCGTTCTTATATACCAAAAAGGTTTCCCTATCGATTACAAGGTCGGCGATTTCAACTTTATTTTCTAAAGTCTCTTCTCCTTTGCTGTTTCTTCTCAAAATTGCATTAATCCTGCTAATCAACGCCCTTGGTTTAATAGGCTTCGCGATATAGTCGTCAGCACCAACATTAAAGCCTGCAATTTCGGAATACTCTTCACTTCTTGCTGTAAGAAATACCATAAAAGTGTTTTTAAACTCCGGCATGCTTCTCATAATCCGACAAGCTTCAATACCGTCCATTTTCGGCATCATGATGTCAAGTATAATGAGATCCGGGTTTATCTTCCGTGCCGTTGATACAGCTTCCTGTCCGTTAGTGGCCGTAAAAACCGAATATCCTTCACGCTTTAAGTTATATTCAATTAGTTCGACTATATCGGGCTCATCGTCAACGACCAATATCTTGTATTTAGCACTGCTCATGTTCAATAATTTTAGGCCTAAATTATGTACTTAATTGCAAATAAAAGTTAAGACAGTATTAACAAATTGTTAATGATCACCCATTGCTTGACATCTAGTTAAAATTATAGCGTTTTTTCCAAAAAATCTGCCAGTTTTTGTCCTCTTAGATTTTTAGCAACAATAATACCCTCCGGATTAAGCAGAAAAGACGCAGGAATACTTGAAATTTTGTATAATTCTGCAGCTTTACTATTCCACGCCTGCAAATCTGATACATGTGTCCAAGTTAACTGATCATCTTTTATTGCTTTCAGCCAAGCAGCTTGATTATTATCCAAGGACACTCCTAATATCGTAAAATTTCTATCTTTATAAGTATTGTATTGTTTTACAATATTGGGGTTTTCCTCTCTGCAAGGCACGCACCAAGATGCCCAAAAATCGACAAGGGTATATTTACCACGGAAGTCCGACAGCTTGACTGTCTTCCCTTTTTGATCCATTAATTCAAAATCGGGCGCTTTCTGCCCCACCATTAGCGGTTTCAATTCAGCCATATGGGTAACAAAATCTCGCACGGCAGCATTTTTAGGAAATTTATCCTTTATAGTGTCGGCATAGGCCATCATTTCCGCTTCGTACTCTGCGGGATCTAATGAACTTATCGCATAGAAGCCCGCTAAATTGTTAACATTTCGATTAGCGAAGGCCAATACCTCTTTTGAAAATTGGTCCAGGTTATTTTTATATTTCACAAACAGTTCATCCCTAATCTCTTTTTCTTTTGACGGCTCCTTTTTTAATCGCATTTGAAATTCACCTTCTATTTCCCTGGATATGGCAGAATAACGGGTATTAATTTCACTAAACTCCTTTATTTTGCTAGAAATTTCGGAACCAATAACTTCGTAATTTCCACTCGGATCTTTGATATTGGCCTTAAAGCTCACCTCTTCGCCGTTGGAAAGAACAAAAAAGTAATTATTTTCTCCAACTTTTAAATTGTAAAACTGCGGGATAGGTGCCGTTCTCCGAAAGCGAAACTTATTATCGTCATTCAAAAAAGCTGAATCTACAACCTCCCCTCCTTCATATAAAAAAACTTTTTTGACCTGATCGTTATTGATAAGCTCGCCGTTCAAGACAAACTGATCCTTATTACTGCAAGCAGCCAAAACAAAAATGCTTAAAGCTCCTAATATCTTCTTCATCCGTAAATATTTAGTTCAAATTCATTTAACCAACAAAAGATTTCGCTTTTTCAAGAGCAACGGTTAAACCTGAAGAATCCTTTCCTCCTGCTGTTGCATAAAAAGGTTGACCACCACCACCGCCTTTTATTTCTTTTGCCAGTTCCCTAACAATTTTTCCCGCATCCAAGCCACGGTTCACTAAATCATCCGATAATACTACGGTTAAATTAGGTTTACCATCAAAATCAGCGGCTAATACTAAAAACAGACCATTATCGATTGCCTTTTTTATAGCAAAAGCTAAATTTTTAACAGCATCTGCATTTGGTAACTCCACTTGCTCACCGATAAAACGCACTCCATTAATGTCAATTGCTTTTTCTACAAGTACCTGCCTTAACTGTTGGGCCTTTTCCACCAATGATTTTTCTACCTCTTTTTTCAGTTTACTGTTTTCCTGTAAAAGACCGGTAATAGCGGCACTCAGATCTTTAGGCTGTTTAAGTAAGTTTTTCAACTCATTGATCAACTCATCCTGTCTATCAATAATTTCTTCTGCCCGTCTACCGGTAATAGCTTCAATGCGTCTTACACCTGCGGCAACGGCACCCTCGCTCAGAATTTTGAAGAAGCCGATATTTCCGGTATATTGGACATGCGTTCCGCCGCATAATTCTTTTGAAAAGTTTTCATCGAAAATTATCACCCGTACAAAGTCACCGTACTTCTCACCGAATAAGGCTGTCACTCCCATATCAATGGCATCATTATACGGTACATTCCTTCGTTCATCCAAGGCTAAATTTTCTCTGATTTTTGCATTGACAACTTGTTCAACTCTTCTTAATTCTTCGTCGGAAACTTTAGCAAAATGGGAAAAATCAAAACGGAGCACCTCTTCGCTTACTAAAGATCCTTTTTGATTTACATGTTCTCCCAAAACTTGCTTTAGTGCTGCATGTAACAGATGGGTCGCTGAATGATTACTTTGGATATCCCGACGCCGATCTTCAGCTACCTTCGCAAAAAAAACACCTTCAAGATGCGAAGGGAGTTCATCAGAAAAATGGATAATCAATCCATTTTCCTTCTTCGTATCAACAATCTGAATCGTTTCTTTCGATGTTTCATGTATTAAAATCCCGGTATCTCCTACCTGCCCGCCACCTTCCGCATAAAATGGTGTTTGCGACAACACCAATTGGTATTGAATCTTTCCCTTAGCTGAAACTTTGCGATATTTAAGCATCTTCGTTTCGGTTGCTAAGTTATCATATCCTACAAAGTGTGTTTCTCCATCTTCATTTACGGTAACCCAATCGCCCGTATCAATCGCAGTCGCAGCTCGTGAGCGCTCCTTTTGTTTATTTAACGCATTTTCGAATCCCGGCATATCTACTTTCCATCCCTTTTCCCGAGCCATCAAATCAGTCAAGTCGATCGGAAATCCATAAGTATCATATAATTCAAAAGCGAAATCCCCACTAACCAGTCCCTGATCAGTGTGATAGCTTTCAAAGCGCTGGATACCGGTCACTAAAGTTCGTAAAAAAGATAACTCTTCTTCCAAAACAACTTTTTGTACGAAATCCTGCTGTTTGTAAAGTTCATCAAATACGCCTTCAAACTGCTGAGCCAGCGGAATCACTAATGTATTTAAGAAGGGCTCTTTGAAATTTAAAAATGTATAAGCGTAACGAACGGCTCTCCGCAAGATCCTTCTAATTACGTATCCCGCTTTGTTGTTAGACGGAAGCTGTCCATCTGCAATAGCAAACGAAATGGCACGAATATGGTCAGCCATTACGCGCATCGCAATGTCCTGCTGCTCGTTTTCGCCATATTGTACCTTCGCCGCTTTCGCAATTAACTGGATAAGCGGCTGAAAGATGTCCGTATCATAATTGGAAGTTTTGCTCTGCAATACACGTACCAGGCGTTCAAAGCCCATACCCGTATCCACATGCTTTGCAGGAAGAGGTTGCAAGGAACCGTCTTTTAAACGATTAAACTGCATAAAGACATTATTCCATATTTCAATTACTTGCGGATGATCAGCATTGACCAAGGTGCTCCCATCAATCATCCGACGCTCTTCGTCGCTTCTACAATCCACATGTATTTCAGAGCAGGGCCCACACGGTCCGGTCTCCCCCATTTCCCAGAAATTATCCTTTTTGTTTCCCTTCAGGATACGGGTTGAATCAATATGTTCTTTCCAATAACCATAGGCTTCGGTATCTTCCGGTAAACCTTCCTCACTGTCTCCTTCAAATACAGTAACATATAATCGGTCTTTATCTATTTTGTAAACATTGGTTAAGAGCTCCCAACTCCAGGCTATTGCCTCTTTTTTGAAATAATCACCAAAGCTCCAATTGCCCAGCATTTCAAACATAGTATGATGGTACGTATCGATACCAACCTCTTCTAAATCATTATGTTTCCCCGACACCCTCAAACAACGTTGCGTATCTACAACCCTTGAATACTTAATGGGAGCCTCACCCAAAAACAGTTCTTTAAACTGGTTCATCCCGGCATTGGTAAACATCAGGGTTGGATCATTTTTTACTACGATCGGTGCAGAAGGTACTATTTCATGTCCCTTGCTTTTAAAAAAATTTAAAAATGCTTGTCTTATTTCTCTACTAGTCATTCACTAGAATAATTAAATATGTTCCAACGGCTATCTTAAAGATGCACAAAGTTAAGCTATTTCAAGCACGATCGCTAACAGAATCGGCTCTTATTAAAAAAGCTGTCCAAAAACCACTTACCATGTGCTTCCAGACAGCTTACTAGACAAAATCAAAATTGATTATTTGCTTAACTCCGCATAATACTTATGAAACAAAGGAATGGTTTCAATACCTTTAAAATAGTTAGCGATATCATACTTTTCATTTGGTGAATGAAGATTATCACTATCTAGTCCAAAGCCCATTAAAACCGTCTTCAATCCTAATTCCTTTTCGAATAAGGCAACAATTGGAATACTGCCACCACCTCTACATGGAATCGGTGCCTTTCCAAAAGCCTCCTCAATTGCTTTTTCGGCAGCTTTGTAGGCCGTACTATCTGTTGGTGTTACAGCCGGTTCTCCACCGTGATGAGGTGTCACTTTCACTTTTACATATTTCGGAGCTAAGCTTTCGAAATGCTTTTGAAATAAACTCGTAATAACAGCAGACTGCTGATTGGGTACCAGTCGCATCGAAATTTTTGCTGATGCCTTTGATGGAAGAACTGTTTTTGCCCCTTCGCCGATATAACCACCCCAGATTCCATTAACTTCCAAAGTAGGGCGAATCCCCGTGCGTTCAATACTTGTATAACCTTTTTCACCCCATAGCTCCTCAACTCCAAGATCTTTTTTATATTCATCTTCATTAAAAGGAGCTTGGTTTAGTGCTTCTCGTTCTTCCGCACTTAATTCAATGACATCGTCATAAAACCCGGGAATGGTAATATGGTTATTCTCGTCATGAAGTGAAGCGATCATTTTTGCTAAGATGGTCGCCGGATTTGCCACAGCTCCACCATAAACGCCGGAATGAAGATCTCTATTGGGACCTACCACTTCTACTTCTAAATAGGAAAGTCCTCTTAAGCCGGTTTCGAGTGATGGGGTTTCCAAACTGATCATGGCGGTATCCGATATTAGGATAACATCAGCGGCTAATTTTTCTCTATTTGCTTTAACAAAAACGTCTAAATTTTCGGATCCTACCTCTTCTTCTCCTTCGATCATAAACTTGATATTACAAGGCAGTCCACTCGTTTGTTGCATAACTTCGAAAGCCTTTATATGCATATACATTTGTCCTTTATCATCACAAGCACCACGGGCAAAAATTTTGCCGTCGCGCACGGTAGGTTCAAACGGTGGCGTGTGCCACAATTCCAGTGGTTCCGGTGGTTGCACATCATAATGTCCATATACGAGAACAGTAGGTTTAGTTGGGTCTATAATTTTCTCCCCATAAACAATTGGATTGCCAGCTGTCGGGCAAACTTCTACATTGTCCGCACCGGCAACCTTTAGTTTTTCAGCAATATAATCGGCCGTTTTTAAGACATCGCTTTTATACTTTGGATCGGCACTAACAGATGGAAAGCGTAGCAATTCAAACAATTCATCCAAAAATCGTTGCTTGTTTGCTTCAATATAGTCTTTAATGTGTGACATAATTTATTGTGTTTGTTGCAAACCTACATAAAATCGGTTAAAATCCCATGTAAGCTCACGATGTCTCCATGTTAGTTCCATACTATATTCACACTATATCGGCTATATAGAAATGCAAGAAAACAAGAAGCGAAAGCGGATACATACTAAATGACAGGTGGACCTGAGGTGGAAATAAGGTGGACTTCACGTGGACTTGACGTGGATTCGAAAATTGAGATAGAAGATTTAAGATTAGATCAGGGAGACTAATACGAATCTAAGCCAATTCTATCAATTTTACAAAATTCAAAGGATTGGATATTAAAGTATAAATATTTCGTAAACTCATCTTGCTTTTAATTAAGTTTGCATTGTCGCTTCCCAACCCTTAAAAGGGCTAACTCCGAATATTCTTAAGCGTTTTTTATCACAACATATACATATTGTAATGATTCGTTTCTTACAAATTTATTTAGATGCCTACCGTGGTTTATCCCGCCCGGCCTGGATGCTGGCACTTGTCATGTTTATCAATAGAAGTGGAGCCATGGTACTCCCTTTTTTAGGTGTCTATATGACAAACAAGCTCAACTACTCTATAGAAGATGCAGGAATCATTTTAAGTTGTTTTGGTATTGGCGCGGTTAGTGGCTCTTGGCTTGGCGGGTGGCTAACCGATCGTTTTGGGCATTTCAGGATACAAACGTGCAGCTTATTCTTAACCGCTCCACTTTTTTTCATTTTGCCTCAATTACAATCCATGGAATCACTGGCTTTTGGAATTTTCTCATTGAGTCTGATATCAGAGACTTTCCGACCTGCCAATTCAGTATCCATTACCCATTATGCGAAGTCCGAAAACATTACAAAAGCCTTTTCCCTCAATAGAATGGCTATTAATTTAGGTTTTTCAATTGGTCCTGCCCTAGGTGGTTTCCTGGCTTCCGTTTCTTATGATCTTCTATTTTATGGAAATGGCATCACCTGTTTAGTGGCCGGTATTTTGTTTTTCTTTTATTTCAAAGGAAAAAAGGGCCACCAAAAGAAAAGAGAAAATAACATTGAGCATACTTTTCCTCGACGCTCACCTTATCGTGACACACCTTTTATGCTATTTAGCATTCTATGCACGCTTTACGCAATCTGTTTCTTTCAATTGCTTAATACGCTTCCCTTATTCTACCGTTCTGTCTATCAATTGAGCGAATCACAAATTGGACGGATACTCGCTTTTAGCGGTTTAGTGGTTTTTTCCCTGGAAATGCTGGTAGTACATATTGCCGAAAAAAAGCTATCGACCGCAAGCGTTATTATAGTTGGCACATTATTATGCGGCGTATCCTACGTGCTTTTAAATCACCACACCGGCCAGTGGATATTATATTTTTCCATTTTCATTCTTTGCTTATCTGAAATTTTGGCTATTCCTTTTATGGCAACGGTTACTGCCAATAGAAGTGGCAAAAATAATCAGGGAGCGTATATGGGATTAAATGCTTTGGCGTTTTCCGGAGCGCATATTATATCTCCTTACATTGGAACGCATATCGCTGCTACTTATGGTTTCACTGCCTTGTGGTGGGGAACCGGAGCAATGACAGTAATCACAGCTATTGGGTTTTTATGGGTATTCCGGTTAATGAAGCGTTGAAAAGCACAACGCTTCATTGATGTTTGCTACCTCCGCGCTTGACTATACAGCAACATTTCCCTTTATACCTCCTATAAATGAAGGAATCTGTTCTAAATAATCCTTTTGACTGAGCAAACGAACAAAAGCACTGCCCACGATGGCCGCGTCTGCATACTGTAATGCATGATCAAAACTTGCCTGATCAGTAATGCCAAAGCCAACAACCAAGGGATTGCGAAGATTCAAGGCGTCGACGCGTTGAAAATAATGCGCCGTTTGTTCAGATACTACAAGATTTTTACCTGTAGTGGCATATGAAGATACCATGTAGATGAAGCCCGTGCTTAATTCATCGATTTTTCTAATACGCTCTTCCGAGGTTTGTGGTGTAATCAAGAAGATATTACTAATATTATATTTCTTAAAAACTTCTTGATAAAGCTCTTCGTATTCATACATTGGTAAATCGGGAACAATAACCCCATCGACACCCGCTTCCGCGCAAGCCCGACAAAACCTCTCCACTCCATACTGCAACATTGGATTTACATATCCCATTAACAATACCGGAATCTGTACCTCTTTCCTTAACTCTTTTAATTGGTTGAACAAAAGATCAAGTGACATACCATTCTTTAAAGCTTCTTCCGAACTGTGCTGAATTACGGGACCATCAGCCACCGGATCAGAATACGGGAAACCGATCTCTAAAAAATCAACACCGGATGCTTCCAATATTTTAGCTAACGCAATGGTACTATCTATATGCGGATAACCGGCAGTATAATAAATAGAAAGCAATTTTTTATCGCCCTTGTTATCAAATAATTGTTTTATTCTGTTCATTCTAGTGCTTTTTCTATGCTTATCTAAAAATTGAAATATTTCATATAATTGTCCAAATCTTTATCTCCGCGACCCGACAGGCATACAACTACATTATCCGAAGGTTTAAATGACATTTTTTCCAACTGTGCCAAAGCATGAGCACTTTCAATGGCTGGAATAATCCCTTCTAATCTGGTTAATAAGAGTCCCGCTTGCATCGCTTCATCATCCGTTATGCTCACATATTTTGCACGGCCGATTTTATGTAAAAATGCATGCTGAGGACCAATACCCGGATAGTCTAAGCCAGCGGAAATAGAGTAAGGTTCAATCACTTGCCCATCACTAGTCTGCATCAAAATAGTTCGACTACCGTGTAAAACTCCTTCTTTTCCAAGCACGGAAGTTGCTGCCGAGTGGCCGCTATTTACCCCTTTCCCGGCAGCCTCTGCGGCAATCAACTGTACCTGCTCATCGTCTAAAAAATGGTAGAACATTCCCATTGCATTACTTCCTCCACCTACACAGGCAATCGCATAATCAGGTGTTTCCCGACCGGTTTTTTCTAAGAGTTGGCTACGAGTTTCGGCAGAGATGACCGCTTGAAATCTTGCAACCATATCAGGATAAGGATGTGGGCCTACTACAGAGCCAATGATATAGTGCGTGTCTACCGGGTTATTAATCCAATCGCGCATAGCTTCATTTGTAGCGTCCTTCAAGGTTTTACTTCCTGACGTTGCGGGACGGACTTCTGCTCCCATCATTTTCATGCGGGCTACATTAGGCGCTTGCCTATTGATATCTATTTCGCCCATATAAACCACGCACTCAATTCCCATCAGTGCACATACCGTGGCGGTGGCAACACCATGCTGACCCGCTCCGGTTTCAGCGATGATGCGTTTCTTTCCTAAACGCTTTGCCAGCAAAATCTGTCCGATGGTATTATTTACTTTATGAGCACCTGTATGGTTCAAATCTTCTCTCTTCAAAAAGATATTGGCACTGTATTTTTCAGAAAGCCGCTGAGCCAAATAAAGCGGAGAAGGTCTTCCAACGTAATCTTTCAGCAGCTGCTCGAATTCTTTTTTGAAGCCATCTTCGTTCATAATTTCCAAATAACGAAGCCGTAGCTCCTCTATATTCGGGAACATCATTTCCGGGATGTACGCCCCCCCGAAATCCCCATAATATCCTTTTTCATTGACCTGATAACTACTCATTTTATTCTTTCAATTTACATTCTTTTTATACTGTATCCTCTATAAAAATAAGTCCACAATGGTAGAGGGGAACCAATTTGGATTTGTTGGAAGCACTCATCGTAATAAACAACAAGTCTGATTAAGGTGCATGTACTGCAACATTTTAACAGCAGCTACTAGAGAATATTGATCGCAGTAGCGTTAAATCCTTGAGTCCCGGACTTTCTTCAAATTTTGAATTTACATCAAGGGCATAAAGGCGCGGATCGTTTAAAGATAAGGCGCTCGCGATGTTTTCCGGACCAAGACCACCACTCAAAAAGAAAGGTTTTTCCAGTTTATATTGTTCGATTAGCGACCAGTCGAAAAGTTGTCCTGTTCCTCCGTATCCCTGGCTTTTCGTGTCGAAAAGAAAAAAATCAACTAAAGCTTCGTATGCGTCCAATTGTTGCCAATCAAAATCCTGCGAAATACCGAAGGCCTTAATAATCGGCACGTTTAAATCTTTTAAAGTCTTCACAAAAGCAGGATTTTCATTTCCATGTAACTGTATAGCCTGCAAGTTGTAATTATTTTTTGCTGCCCTTATCCGCTCGGTCGAATCATTGACAAATACACCTACCTTTTTGACCGACGATAAAGCGCTCAAAAATTCAGGTGATAGATCAGCAATATAACGTTTCGATTGCTCATAAAATATAAAACCTAGGTAATCCGGCTTTAACAAAAGGACTTCCTCTATGTTTGCAGGATATTTCATGCCGCAAATTTTCAGCTTAGCTTGCATATTAATAAATTGCTTTTTCTTTTTTAACCAATCGATTAAAGCTAAGGAGCGCCTTTTTTGACAATAAAGATGCCTCTGCTTCATAATAGCAATCGGCAAAAGACTTACTTGGACAAATGGTTTGTATCGCTATAGCCGCATTGCACAACACTACATTTTTTTGCGCAAAGGATGCCGTACCATTTAAAACATCCATAAAAATGCGTGCGGCCTCTTCAATCGTTTCTCCTCCATTTATTTCATTGGCTCGTACCTTATCAAATCCAATAGATTCCAAAGACACATACTGTTCTCCCTTGTTTCCAATCACCTTAAAATCGCCTGTCAATGATATCTCGTCGTAACCATCAAAAGCGTGCAGTATTGAATATCTCTTGTTGGTCTTCTGATAAAGATACCCGTAAAGCCTAGCTAATTCCAAGCTAAATACACCAACCGATTGGTAAATTGGTTCTGCTGGATTAACTAGCGGCCCAAGCATGTTAAAAAAGGTCTTCACGCCTAGCTCTTTTCGTATAGGAGCCACAGTTTTCATTGCCGGATGAAATAAGGGGGCATGTAAAAAGCAAATGCCGGCTTCGTCCAAGCTTCGATAAATTTCGCCAGGTTCATTTGTAAAACGATAGCCCAAAAATTCCATGACATTAGAGGAGCCGCATCCCGAAGATACTCCATAGTTGCCGTGTTTTGCAACCTGATACCCAGCTCCGGCCACTACGAAGGAAGCAAGCGTTGAAATATTAAAAGTGTTTTTTCCATCTCCCCCCGTTCCGCATAAGTCAATCAGTTTATAGTCTTTAAAATCTATTTTTAGACATAAGTCAAGCATGGCATCCCGGAAACCGGCTAATTCCTCTACCGTAATATTGCGCATACAATATGCCGTCATAAATGCTGCCATTTGTGATGAATTGTATTTACCGGAAGTAATATTGGTTAGTATTTCGTAAGCCTCTTCCTTTGTAAAAGTTTTACTTTCAAACAAATGTGTTAATATTCTTTTCATCTAATGTTAATTTTTATATACTGCACGCCATTTTTACCTTTTTAAAAGATAGTTTCGCGCAATTTTATCTGTGAAGAAACTAATCCAAATCAGTTTGCTTTAAGCCATAAAAAAAGGCTTGCGATATGGCAAGCCTTTTTGTTATTTCTTATTTAGATGCACTACAAAATGGTTTTGCCACGATTATCCCTCGTGCCACCACCAATTTATATGAGCAAATGTTGTATTCATACTTTCTAAAGCAAATATGAATAATTAGATTAATATTTGCAAATATTTTTGGCATTACGCTTTAAGCTTTGATTAGAGGATTCTTTTCTTTTGCAAAAAGAGTAAACACTTTTTTATCCACCCAAGCAGGGAAAAATTTATTCATCCATACAGCAAGCTTTCCTTGAGTTGTCATAATCAAGGTGCGTTTTCTTGCGGCAATTCCATTTGCAATAAGTGTAGCCACTTCCTCGGCGGTCATCATCTTTTCTTCCTCCATACTTGTTTCTCCGAATTGCACGCCATCTTTATTAAGCGCCGTATTTCTAATGTTGGAGGCTGTAAAACCCGGACAAGCAAGCATTACGTGCAACCCGGTTTTTAAATTTTCTACGCGTAACGACTCCATAAAGCCATTCATCGCAAATTTAGAAGCTGAGTAACCCGTGCGTCCCGGTAAACCCCGATAACCGGCTATTGAAGAGACTGCTACAACTGAACCTTTAGATTCTAGCAATGCAGGCAATGCATATTTCGTACAATAAACCGTACCCCAGAAATTTACATTCATTAGATTATGTAACACGGATAAATCCAGGTCTTTGAACAAAGCCCTCATGCTCAATCCGGCATTATTGATCAGGACATCTATTTTTTTAAAGGTTAATAAGGCTTGCGCGACGAGTTGTTTACAAGACTCCTCATTAGCCACATCGCATTGAATAGCAACTGCCTGAACATGAAATTCTTTCTCAAGATCTTGCGCAATCTGACATAAGGCAACATATTTTCGAGCAGCCAGCACCAGGTTAGCACCTCGTTTGGCCATTTCTCTCGCTAAAGCCAGTCCAATACCAGATGAGGCGCCGGTTATAATAATCGTTTTATTTGTCATCATTATCGTTATACGGCAGTAGGCACTTTTTTGTAAACTCAGTTTATAATCACGGAAATGACATTATTTTACGCTATACTGCGTTCATAGGGTACTCTGGTAACGATGGATCGACCCAGTGTAACTTCATCAACATATTCCAATTCACCGCCGAAGGATATTCCCCGTGCTATTGTGCTAATTTGAACATTAAAATCCTTCAACTTTTTATAGAGGTAAAAAATCGTCGTGTCCCCTTCCATTGTTGCACTCAGCGCTAGGATGATTTCATGGACATCATTTTCACGTAAACGGTTTATCAGACTATCAATACTCAAATCGGAAGGCCCAACTCCATCCATTGGTGAGATTAGCCCTCCCAAAACATGATACACTCCGTTAAATTGATTCGTATTTTCGATTGCCATTACGTCTCGCGTATCTTCAACCACGCAAATCAATCCCTTATCCCTTTTGGTGGCGTTGCAAATTTCACAGATCGCTTCGTCAGCGATATTATGACAAACAGCGCAATAGCATATTTCTGATTTCAATTTAGTTAACGCGTCACTAAATTTAGTAACATCATCGGCAGGTTGATTTAGCAGGTGCAATACCAAACGCAAAGCTGTCTTTTGTCCTATACCAGGTAAACGACTGAATTCATTAACCGCGTTCTCTAATAGCTTAGAAGAAAAGTTCATAACACAAAGGTAAGCGAAAACTGACAGAAAAGTTCATAGATAAAAAGGTAAAAAATTTCATTACATTAGCAGAAAACAGTTTCTAGCGTATGAAGAGACTATTTATTACTGAAATATAAGCGTATGATAACAAGTGAAGACAAGATAAGAAAAGCGTTTGAGAATAAAACCTGGCAAGAAATTAAGGTAAAAGATTCTTGGCAGATTTTTAAGATTATGGCCGAATTTGTAGAAGGTTTTGAAAAATTAGCAAAAATAGGCCCCTGTGTTTCGATTTTCGGATCCGCTCGGACTTCGAGGGATCATAATGACTATAAAATTGCCGAAGCGTGTGCCCGTTTACTTACAGAAAGAGGTTACGGTGTAATATCCGGTGGTGGCCCAGGTATCATGGAAGCGGCCAACAAAGGTGCTTACGAAGCCGGCGGAAAGTCTGTAGGCCTGAACATTGAACTTCCTTTTGAGCAATTCCACAACAAGTACATTGACCGAGATAAGTTACTGGAATTCAATTATTTTTTTGTAAGGAAAGTTATGTTTATGAAATATTCCCAAGGCTATATTGTGCTACCTGGAGGCTTTGGAACCATGGACGAGTTATTTGAAGCCATTACGTTGATACAAACAGGCAAAATTGCTCGCTTCCCGATTGTTTTGGTTGGTAAATCATACTATGGCGGCTTGTTCAATTGGATAAAAGATAGAATGTTGGAAGAGGGGAAAATCAGTGCAGAAGACCTTAATTTATATCGCTTGGTGGATACGGCTGAAGAAGCTGCGGGCCATATATTCAAATTCTACGACAAGTATTTACTTAAACCTAACTTCTAACGAGCAGCTTATAAGCTTTATATTCGTTGCCTGCCATAATCGGTAACGAATATTGAGTTTCCAAACAAGGAAACAAGGTTGCATATTGAACAATTTTATCTATGTTTGTACATCACATAAACACACAGATCCCTATGTTCGGTTTTTTATCAAGCATACATTGGAATATCGAACCCGAGATTTTCCGCATCGGTGGATTCGGTCTTCGTTATTACACGTTATGCTTTATGTTGGCGTTTTTTTTTAGTTATGTAATATTACTAAGGATTTTCAAAAAAGAGGGAAAGCCACAAGACTTGTTAGATCAGCTGACCATTTATGTGTTTATAGGAACGGTATTAGGAGCTCGTTTAGGCCATTGCTTATTTTATGAATTCGATTACTACAAAAACCATCTACTGGAAATGATACTCCCTATTAGGAATGTAAACGGGCATATTACTTTTACAGGTTTCCAGGGTCTAGCAAGCCATGGCGGGGCTATTGGTATCATAATAGCTTTATTGCTTTATTGCCGCAAAACAAAAATAAATTTCTGGTGGATAGCCGATCGCCTGGTAATCGTTGCTGCGCTTTCGGGCGCCTTTATTCGAACTGGCAATTTTTTCAACTCCGAAATTATTGGAAAACCAAGTCAACTCCCTTGGTCAGTTATTTTTTCGCAGGTCGACAACATTCCTAGACATCCTGCGCAACTTTACGAAGCAATAGGTTATTTAATAATATTTATTTTATTATTAAACTTGTATAAACAAGGGAAACATGTCAAACCTGCTTTTTTGTTTGGCTGTTTCATGGTCTTGGTGTTTGGGCTCCGCTTTATAGTTGAATTCGTCAAAGAAAATCAAGAAGCCTTTGAAAACAGCATGGCATTCAATATGGGACAATTGTTAAGCTTACCTTTTGTGGCTATTGGTTTATATCTCATTTTTAGAAAAAGAGACCAAACAGGCTTAAAGACTAAATAGGTGTTGTTTTTTCTATTATTCAATACAAGCAGTGATGAGAGAAGATAAAATAAAGACGTTTGAAAATATCTTGCGAAAACATGGCCTGAAAGTTACCCACCCGCGGCTATCAGTATTGGAGAAGATTTTCAACAAAGACACCGCGACCTCCCAACCCGATTTGGAAAGATCAATTGGAGAGGATATTGATCGGGTTACGCTTTATCGGGTTTTAAGCGCGTTTGAAGAAAAAGGTATTATTCACAAAATTTTCGATTTACATGGCACAGCCACCTATGCCCTTTGTTCAACACAGTGTAAGAGTCACGAGCATCACGATGAACACGTACATTTCACTTGTTCGAATTGCAATAGTGTGTACTGCTTAGAGGAAATCACGTTGCCAAACATCAGTACGCCATCAGGTTTTACGATAGAGCAGGTGTCGGTTAATGCCATCGGCATATGCAATAAATGCAAAACGTTAAAGGACGCTTCTGACGCCTGAATTTGATATAATTTTAGAACTATCGAGTAGTTCGAATGTTATTGTAATTAATAAGCATAGATTTTACCTTAAGCTAAGGCAATCCTATTTAAAAGCTGTTATATGTCTACAAAAAAAGCAAATGCAATTAAGCAGGTACTTTCCCAACTGATAGCCGATGTGTTCGAAAAGTCAGGAAATAAAGCCTTAAATTATAAACAAGTGTCTGCTAAACTAAATATTACAGACCCAACTTCAAAAAACACTATATTATCGATCCTTCAAGAAGAGTCGAAATCAAAATCAGGTCTATTTAAAGAAGTTGAAACAGGCAAATTTACCTTGCGGGAGTTGCATACCTTCATCGTTGGCAAAGTAGATATGACAGCCGATGGTTCTGCTTATATTGTTACCGAAGATGAATTCGAAGAGGACATTTTTGTAGCGCCTAGAAAGCTTCGGAATGCACTGCATGGGGATACCGTAAAAGTTTACGTTTATGAAAAAAGTAGAGGCCGCAAAAAAGAAGGCGA
Source organism: Olivibacter sp. SA151 (assembly GCF_054130995.1). Taxonomy (NCBI): domain Bacteria; kingdom Pseudomonadati; phylum Bacteroidota; class Sphingobacteriia; order Sphingobacteriales; family Sphingobacteriaceae; genus Olivibacter; species Olivibacter sp. SA151. The sequence continues at coordinate 3,733,752 of NZ_CP096391.1, forward strand.
AGTTGTAGAAATAATTGAACGATTTAGAAGTGATTTTACCGGTATACTGAGCATATCCAAACGATTTGCTTTCCTAATTGCCGATGACCGAAAAATGCTTCATGATATCTACATTCCTATTGAGGATTTAAATGGAGCGAAAGATCAGGATAAAGTCGTTGTTACTATTACTGATTGGCCGCAGGGCAGCAAAAATCCCGTTGGCCGTGTAAAGCATGTACTAGGAAAGCAAGGGGAAAACAACACTGAAATGAATGCTATCCTTGCTGATTTTGGTTTCCCTTTAGCATTTCCAACAGCGGTAGAGCAAGAAGCAGACAAAATAGAAGAGGTTATTAGTCCAGTCGAAATAAGTAGAAGGAAAGATTTCCGAAGCGTTCTAACCTTTACGATCGACCCAGCCGACGCAAAGGATTTTGATGATGCCATTTCTTTCCGAAAAATGCCGGACGGCAATTACGAAGTAGGTGTGCACATTGCCGACGTAACACACTATGTTCAGCCGGACAGCGCCTTAGACAAGGAAGCATACGAAAGAGGAACGTCAGTTTATTTGGTAGATCGTGTGATTCCTATGTTACCCGAAAGGTTATCAAATAATTTGTGTTCATTAAGACCTAACGAAGATAAACTCTGTTTTTCTGCCGTATTTATCATCGATGATCAAGCTCACGTGAAAGAGCAATGGTTCGGAAGAACCATCATTCATTCGGACAGACGCTTTACCTATGAAGAGGCACAAGAGATTATTGAGAACAAGGAAGGCCAGTTTAGCGAAGAGCTTCTGATTCTCAACAAGCTCGCATATATTCTTCGTGATCGTAAATTTAAACAGGGGGCGATCAATTTTGAATCAACTGAAGTTAAATTTAAACTCGATGAAAACGGCAAACCACTAGGTGTTTATACCAAAGAGCGAAAAGACGCCCATAAATTGATTGAGGATTTTATGCTTCTAGCCAACAGAAAAGTGGCGGAATTCATAGGCAAACAAGGCAAAGGAAAGAATAAATTGCCTTTTGTTTATCGGAGTCACGATGCGCCCAATGAAGAAAGTTTGGCATCGTTTGCACAGTTTGCCGCTCGCTTTGGATACAAAGTCAGTACTAAATCAGAAAAAGAGATTGCAAAATCTTTAAATACGTTAATGCACGACGTTGAAGGTACCAAAGAACAAAATGTCCTTACTACCTTGGCCATCCGATCAATGGCAAAAGCCATTTACACTACAAAAAAGCATAGTCATTACGGACTGGCTTTTGACTATTACACACATTTCACTTCACCTATCAGACGGTATCCGGATGTGATGGTACATCGCTTATTAGCGCACTATCTGGCAGATGGAAAGGCTGTAAATGAAGAAATGTACGAGAAGATGTGTACCCACGCATCACAAATGGAAAAGAAAGCGGCAGATGCAGAGCGCACTTCCGTAAAATATAAACAAGCAGAATTTTTACAGGATCAGATCGGCAGTGTTTATTCCGGCATTATTTCAGGCGTCACAGAGTGGGGAATGTATGTTGAAATCGAAGAAAACAAATGTGAAGGGATGGTGCGACTGCGGGATATTACAGATGATTTTTATTCGCTTGACGAGAAGAATTATGCTATTATTGGCCAGCGCAAAAAGAAACGCTATCAGCTAGGCGATGAGGTACAGATAAAAGTGAAAACGGTCAACTTAGCAAAACGTCAGATTGACTTTACACTCATGAGTTAAGCACAAGTTTCGCTTTTAAGGCAAGGATTTCTTTAATAGTAACACATGAAAGGTGATGTGAACTAATTTTTCTATCTTCGTGTCATGCATTCTATAGCAGCATTACAGACTATTATTGGCGAGGCCTTAACAGAAAGAAATTTTCCAGACAATCCAAATACCCTATACGAACCGATCAAATATTTTTTGGCAATCGGAGGCAAGCGTTTAAGACCGGTTCTCACTTTATTGGCAGCTGAATTATTTGGGGCAACAATAAAAGAAGGCCTTCCAGCGGCCTTGGCTATCGAAATGTTCCATAATTTCACCTTAATGCATGACGACATTATGGATGAAGCCCCACTGCGACGAGGACGGGAGACCATCCACAAAAAGTGGGATATCAATACCGCTATCTTATCCGGGGATTCAACCTTGATTCGGGCATATCAATTGCTTGCTGAGTGCAAACCTGAGTTGCTTGCTGAATTGCTGAAAGTTTTTAACAAAATGGCTCAGGAAGTATGCGAAGGCCAGCAACTGGATATGGATTTTGAAAAACTGGCGACGGTAACCGAAGAAGAATACCTCCATATGATTCGTCTAAAAACGTCCGTATTATTGGGTGCGGCTTTAGAAATTGGGGCCATTCTGGGAGGAGCAGACAAGCAGGATCGATCGAACCTTTACACCTTTGGCGTTAATATAGGAATCGCTTTCCAGCTACAGGACGACATATTGGATGTATATGGAGATCCTAGTAAATTTGGGAAACAGGTTGGGGGTGATATCATTGAAAATAAAAAAACTTATTTACTTATCAATGCGCTACAATTAGCTAAAGGATCAGATAAACAAGAGTTAATCCATTGGACTGAGATTAACGAATTTGATCAGCAACAAAAAATAGATCGTGTAACGGCCATATACAACGATCTTGGCATAGAAAAGTTAGCTCATAAGAAAAAAATGAGTTTTGCTGAGCAAGCCTATCAAGCCTTAGAAGCAATGGCGGTCGCACGCGAGAAAAAACTTTCTTTAATTGAATTTACCGAAACCCTGTTGATTAGGGAGCACTAATAATTTACTTAGAAATTCGTTAAAAATAGGTTAAGCGACCTTTTTGTGAGGTCGTTTCTTTATAAAAAAACGGTAAAAAGATCGGATTTAGACAATCATAGGCCTTATATCAATCTTCCTTTATATGGTTTACTTTTAGGCACGATTTGTTTACATAAAATTAATTTACAAGAAATGAAGGAGTTACTTTAAATGAACGAAAAAAGGTAAAATTAAATTTGTTAAAACGGATGGAGTTTGTACTTTTGTCCCGGAAAGTTGGCAGAGTGGTCGAATGCGGCGGTCTTGAAAACCGTTGTCTGTAACAGGACCGGGGGTTCGAATCCCTCACTTTCCGCCAAAGCAACATCAACCCGGCAACAGCCGGGTTTTGTTGTTAATAGGCTTTTGTGAGCTTGCTCAAACAAAAGCCTATTAACAACAAAGTGTGACGAACGCAGTGAGTCGTTGATGTTGCTTTGAAGCCCTCCTCCCGGGGATCACCGAGCAAAGCGAGGTAATCCCTTTTGTGAGCTTGCTCAAACAAAAGCCTATTAACAACAAAGTGTGACGAACGCAGTGAGTCGTTGATGTTGCTTTGAAGCCCTCCTCCCAGGGATCACCGAGCAAAGCGAGGTAATCCTGGAAGGAAGGCTTCAAACAAAAAAAGGGAAACGTTTTTAGTTTCCCTTCTCATAATTAAGAATGAATGGTTGTTTAAACTACCCTTTAAAATATCCAATTATGATATTGGCCAATTCTTCTCCGATTCTTTCTTGCGCCTCGTTTGTTGCAGCACCAATATGAGGTGTTAGCGATACTCTTGGATGAGTAAGTATTTCTTTTCTTGGCGTCGGCTCGCTATCAAAAACGTCAAGACCTGCAAACGAAACCGTCCCATTATTCAATGCTTCGATTAAAGCTAATTCATCAATCGTACCACCTCTAGAGGCATTAACAACACCTACCCCATTTTTCATCAGGGCAAATTCAGCTGTACCTAAAACCGGCTTATCTAAGAAAGGCACATGCAAGCTAATAAAATCTGCTTGTTTGATCAGTTCATCAGTACTTACCTGTTTTACCGGCACATCAACAGAAATACCACCTGATAACGTTAAAGTTAACGCCTTGGGTATAGCCACAAAATCACTGGCAATAACATTCATACCAACGCCCAGTGCTACTTTTGCAGTTTCCTGACCAATACGGCCAAAACCAATTACACCTAGCGTTTTCCCCTTCAGTTCAACCCCCTTTGCATAAGCCTTTTTTAATCCGGCAAAATTCGTATCTCCTTCTACAGGCATTTTGCGATTAGCATCATACAGAAATCGAACACCATTATAAAGATGTGCGAAGACAAGCTCCGCTACTGATTGTGAAGACGCTGCAGGAGTATTGACAACGGCAATCCCTTTTGATTTTGCATATTCGACATCAATATTATCCATGCCTACACCTCCCCTACCAATCAATCTTAGATTTGGGCAAGCGTCGATTAAATCCTTTCTGACTTTGGTTGCACTTCTAACCGTTATGGCATCATAAGCCTGTAATTTCACAGCTAACTCATCCTGAGGGATATGGTTAGTATCAACAGTAAATCCAGCTTTTTCTAACAATTCCTTTCCTAGTGGATCTATACCGTCGTTTGCTAATAGTTTCATACTATGATATTCTATCTATAAAAATTCATAAAACTCCTGCTGTCCATGTTGACAAACAAGGAAATAATTTAAACATAGCATAGAGAATTCGGCAGCAATTTTATCAAAACCTTTATCTATATGCCATTCATCATTAATTTGGGCAGTTATGTTCACTAAGCATTTTTCTCAGCAAACTCTTGCATCAAATCAACTAATGTATTAATACTAGTAATAGTAAGCGCGTTGTAAATAGATGCCCGGAAACCACCTACGCTTCTATGTCCTTTCAACCCGACTAACCCGCGCTCTTCCGTTAGGGCAAGGAATGATTTTTCCAGTTCAGCGTTTTCCATAACAAAAGTAACATTCATTCTTGAGCGATCTTCTAGCTTGGCTGTTCCCTTAAACAATGGATTACGATCGATTTCATCGTACAATGTTCTTGCTTTGATAATATTCTCACGTTCGATTTCCTCTATACCACCCTTCGCCTTCAGCCAACGGAGATTTAATAAGGAGACATAAATAGCATAAACCGGCGGTGTATTATACATAGATCCGGCTTCTGCATGTTTACGATAATCGAATATTGATGGGATATCCCTACCGGTTTTTCCTAAAATATCGTTTTTAACAATAACGAGCGTCACTCCCGCAGGCCCCATATTCTTCTGTGCCCCTGCATAAATGAGTCCGTAATCAGCAACGTTAATCTTACGACTTAAGATATCGGACGACATGTCACAGACTAATGGAATAGGCGACTGTGGTGCTTCGAAGAGCTCAGTTCCATAAATTGTATTATTAGAAGTATAATGAAAATAAGCCGCATCCGCCGGTATCGTATACTCCTTAGGAACGTAGGTATAATTCGCATCTTTGGACGAAGCGACCACCTCAATAGCTCCGAATTTCTGAGCTTCTTTATAAGCTTTTGACGCCCAGGTTCCTGAGTCTAAATAAGCTGCTTTTCCATTTTGAGGAAGTAAATTCATCGGCACCATTGCGAACTGTTGGCTAGCCCCCCCCTGCAAAAACAACACCGAATACCCATCGGGGACAGATAATAAATCCTTTACTAACGCCTCAGTTTCTTCTATAACGGCTTCAAAGGCTTTGGAACGATGGGAAATTTCTAAAATGGATAAACCGGAATTATTAAAATCAATTATTGCTTGAGAAGCTTCTTGGAAGACCTCTGAAGGAAGTATGCATGGCCCCGCACCAAAATTGTGTTTCATTATTCTTTCTATAGATTTAAAAAATGAGCATTAATTAACAATTTCACTTAAAATAGCTTTTTATACTGGTATAGCAATAAATCATTTTATTCCTCTATAAAAATGCCTTCAATGGCAGAGGAAAATTAAACAGATTCATTTTACATGTCAATGCAGTAGATACTGCATATAAACGAATTCATCTATGTTTGGCAAATGTAAACTTTTTATAAAAAAAATTCAAAGTTTTTGAGGTTTTATTGTCAAAATAATGACAATCTTTTCGTTGGCTTAAATAGATAACAAAATTAAATTCTGTATTTTATCCAAAAACTAAAAAGGGGCCATCGGCCCCCTTTACATTTTGTATTGTCTTTAAACGGCTTTTCTTGTTATCGACACGTCTTTAAGTTGTTTTATGGACGCCATTTGATCATCTGCGCCAAAAACAGTATTACCAGCCACCAATACATTGGCCCCCGCTTGCAATAAAGATAACGAATTTTGATGGTTTACACCGCCATCAATTTCTATTAACAGATTTGGATTTCTATCCTGAGCAAGCAAACGCAATTCGCGAATGCGCCGGTAGGTGCTCTCTATAAATTTTTGCCCCCCGAAACCCGGGTTCACGGACATCATACAGACTAAATCAATATCTTCAACAATATCGCTCAATTGGGCGATCGGTGTGTGAGGATTAATCGCTACCCCTGCTCGACATCCCAATTCTTTAATCTTTTGTATAGTGCGATGCAAATGGATACAGGCTTCAAAATGAACGGAAATGTTGTTTGCGCCAGCCTCCTTAAATTCGTTTAAGTAACGATCCGGATCTACGATCATCAAATGCACATCCAAAGGTTTAAGGGCGTGTTGCTTTACGGCTTTTACAACAGGAAACCCAAAAGAAATATTGGGAACAAATACACCATCCATAATATCTACATGGATCCAATCAGCGTCGCTTTTATTGAGCATTTCAATATCGCGTTGAAGATTAGCAAAATCGGCAGACAAAATTGAAGGAGCTACTAAATGTTTCATTGGTAAAATCTTTTGTGAAGGACCAAAACGGTAGAAAAGCAAAAGCCATTGCTAAATGCTCAAACGCAAAGAAAGCAATGGCTTCTAGTATTTAACTATTGTTCTTGTTTATTTTCCGGTTCCTGCTTTTTTTCGGGACGAGGCAAAAGTGCTTTTCTGGAAAGCTTCAATTTACCTTGTTTATCGATATCTAACAGTTTAACCTTAACAATTTCACCGACTTGAAAAATTCCTTCCATGGTTTCATAACGTTTCCAATCGATCTCAGAAATGTGCAACAATCCATCTTTACCCGGTAAGATTTCGACAAAGGCACCGAAAGGCATAATAGATTTCACTTTGCCTTCGTAAACATCGCCTACTTCCGGTTTTGCTGCAATCGCTTTAATGCGCCTAACAGCGTCATCGATAGAAGTTTTATTGTCTGCAAAGACTTGTACGATGCCCTTACCTTCAATCTCCTCGATCGAAATGGTAGTACCGGTTTCCCTTTGCATTTCCTGGATGATTTTGCCTCCGGGGCCGATAATAGCACCAATAAACTCTTTATCAATTGTTAAGCTCACAATGCGCGGAGCGTGTGGTTTAAAATCTTCACGAGGAGCTTCGATCGTTTTGAGCATCTCGTTTAAGATATGTAAACGTGACTCCTTAGCTTGATATAGTGCTTCTTTTAGAACCTCCCATTTCAGCCCATTGATTTTCAAGTCCATTTGACAAGCAACGATACCTTTGCTAGTTCCAGTGACTTTAAAGTCCATATCTCCCAAATGATCCTCATCACCAAGAATATCACTTAATACCGCATACTTACCTGTTTTTTCATCCGTAATAAGTCCCATCGCGATTCCTGATACAGGCGCTGTGATTTTTACACCTGCATCCATAAGTGCCAATGTTCCGGCGCAAACGGTAGCCATAGAGGACGAACCATTGGATTCCAAAATATCAGAAACAACTCGTATCGTATAAGGATTTTCCTCTTGACTGGGCAGCACTTGTTTTAATGAACGCATCGCCAAGTTACCATGTCCAACCTCTCTACGACCCGGGCCACGATTTGGTCTCACTTCACCGGTGGAAAAACCAGGAAAATTATAGTGTAAAATAAATCGGCTATAGCCATTAATAAATGCACCATCGATCATTTGCTCATCTTCCTTCGCTCCTAGTGTGACTGAAGTAAGCGACTGCGTTTCACCCCGGGTGAAAATTGCCGATCCGTGTGCGGCAGGTAAATAATCGACTTCACTCCAAATAGGTCTCACGGTACGCACATCACGTCCGTCGAGCCGTATACCTTCATTAAGAATGAGGTTTCGCACAGCATCATATTGTACGTCATGGAAATATTTCTTTGCTAAGAATACGGTTTCTTCATCCACATCTTCGCCCAATGTAAGGGCAAAAGCCTCTGCAATGTCAGCAAATTTGGCTGATCGCTCTTTTTTAGACAAACCGGATTTAGCAACGGCATACACACTGTCGTAAGTAGCTGCGTAAACACGTTCTTTTAATTCCGGGTTACTAGGTTCGTGGTTGTAAACCCTTTTCTCAAGTTTACCAACCATTTCTGCCAATTCGAGTTGTGCTTGTACCTGCACTTTAATAGCCTCATGGGCAAAAGCAATGGCTTCCACCATTTCTTCTTCGGAAATCTCCTTAGCCTCGCCTTCTACCATCACAATATCGTTGGCCGAACCTGCAACAATAAACTCAAGCGTAGCTCTCTCCAAGTCACTTAATAATGGATTAATTACGAATTTACCGTCAATTTTTGCTACGCGGACTTCCGAAATGGGTCCGTTAAAAGGAATATCGGAAACAGCTAAAGCTGCGGATGCCGCTAATCCCGCTAATGCATCCGGCATAATATCTTTATCAGCTGATATCAGTGTTATCATAACCTGTGTATCTGCATGATAATCATCAGGGAATAAAGGGCGTAGCGCTCGGTCAACCAAGCGTGAAATTAAAATTTCATAGTCGGATAAGCGTGCTTCTCTTCGCAAAAATCCGCCGGGAATGCGACCGGTTGCCGCATATTTTTCTTGATAATCAACAGATAGAGGTAGAAAATCAGTTCCTGGTTTTGCTTCTTGAGCGGATACCACGGTGGCTAAAAGCATGGTGTTCCCCATCTTAACCACAACGGAACCGTCAGCCTGTTTCGCTAATTTACCGGTTTCAATTTCGATCTGACGGCCATCGCCAATATCGAATGTTTTTTTAATTGCGTTATAACTCATGTTTTCGTTCAGTGATGCGTTGGTCGTCTTAAAAAACGCATCCATTTTTAATTATTAGACTCTTATTTTGCCACAAAGGTAAATAAAAAAAGCCATCACTTTATAGTGTGGCTTCTGTAAAATGTATAGGGATTTGACCAATCGGACCCTCATTATAACTATGGGCTCGATCGGCCATAAAAGCTTCTTAATATTTGTATTTGCAATTAAAATCCATAACGTACACCTAATTGGAATTGGTAAGGATTTCCTGAAGGATTCACAATGCCTGTATTGTTTACACGGTAGTTATACTGTTGCGTTGCTGCATTAAAACCAGTCAAGGCATACAAAGCTTGATTTCCTAAAGATTCGTTTGCTCCCCAAGTCTTTTTAAACAGATTAGCGACATTAAAAATATCACATGATAATTCCAAAGAGTGTGTTTTGTAGAGCATAAACTTTTTTGTTACCCTTAAATCAATCACTCCATAGAACCCATTAACACCACCATTTCGCTCCGCAATCTTACCCGAATACTTGTTGATATAATCCTTTAAACTTTGGCTTGCTTCCGGATTATCCAATAAAGCTTGTAAACCCGTACGTATCTGTTCGGCAGTGCTCGGGTCGTTCCGATCGAAAACGAACGCTAAGTCATTGTCATTGGTAACAAAGTCACCATTGGTATTACCACCAGCCAGAAGACTGTAGCGGGTACCTGCAACACCGGAATAACGAATGCCGATATTGAAACCATGGAAACTAGGTGAGGTACCATAGAAAACCACCTTATGCCTAAACTGACTGTTCGAATAACTCATCACGCTAAGATCACGCGGATCATCTTTCACCGGAAGGGATAAGGTCGCTGAATTTGCCACATTTCCATTATAAGATGTATTATCCTTGGCATCATTCCATGTATAGCTTACCGATATCTCTCCATCTTTAAAGTATTGATAGGTACCGTCAACCACCACCGCAAATTGATTTACTTTCCCTTCGCTATTCAATTCGAGCACGCGGCCAAAGCGATCACTAATTCGCCCGGCTTTCCAATCGGCAGCCCCATTGACGATGGCACTCGCTGGTACATACACGCCACGGTTATCTTCGTTACTTAAGCGAAAAAACGGATCAGCTACCATATTACGATCTACATACATATAGTTGTTTCTTCCTAATGTAGCATAACCCGTCACACCTACTTTCAGTTTATCGGTAATAAAACGGGTGTAAGAGATGTTCCCCTTGTAAACAATTGGAATTTTTGCATCTGACGAATAGGTATTAATGGTTGGCACCTGGTAGTCTGCATAAGTCGGAATAGTAGACGGGTCATTTCTATAGGCAATGAAATCGGGCCTTAATATAGAAGCATCCCTTACATCCACCGTAGCAAAATGTCGACCATCAAATGTTAAATTATTAATGGTCATGTAATTATTGATATCCGAAGCAAAGACACCTGCTCCTAGGCGAATATAATCCCTATGTTCCTCATTAACATCCCAGGTAAACTGGAAGCGTGGCTGTATTACAAAAGATTTCAACTTATGATCGGTACGTACGCCTAAGGCATCGTATAATTCCTGGTTTAAAGGTGATTTTGGATAATGCCCGTAATCCACACGCAAACCGGCCATCATTTCCAGACCTGTGGCTAACTTTGTTTGCATTTGTCCGTATATACCTGCATTAAAAATCTTTCCAACAACAGTTGGGTCTGCTACCAAAGGGACTTCACGGTAGAACGCATAAGGAGCGAGATTATTAAAATTCTCTAAAGCCGTAGCTCCGGGGGTAGTCTCCGTTGCCGCTGTTGGCCTAAATTGGAAACGTCCATTCACCTCACTACCATATAATGATTTGGCATGCGTATACATCAAGTCGACGCCAAATGTATAATTGATTTTATCGGTATTATAATAAATGTTATCGATCAATTGAATCACATTATTTGTAAACCCTTCTTGCGCAAAGCGATGGCCACCTAATTGAATGTTGGTGAACAAGTTGTCTTCGCCAACCTGGGAAGCCACGTTTTCAACAATAGCACGTGGAATATTGGCTTCCGGTAATTGACTACCCGGACTACTTTTTTGATGCGTATATAAATGCTGTACCTTCAACTCATTTGTAAGTCGAGGACTTAGTGTTGTACGTAAAGTAGCCAAAAAGCTATTGTCAATATTCTTATCATCTCCATAAGACTCATACAAATTAATTCGCGTGTTATCGGCTAAACCTAATTTATTTCGGTCGTTGGTATAGTTATCACGGATTGTTAATAAGTTACGATCATTCAACTGCCAATCAATACGAGCAAAAACAGCGTCGGATCCTCTTTTTTTACCGAAAGAACCGTATTGCGGACCAGCACCTAAACCGTATTTTGAACGACCGATTTCGACAAATTCATCCAATGTCGATTGTGTAACATTAAAACGTCTTTCATCTGTAGGGGAATTGATATCTGCAATAATTAAAGGTCTTGCATCCCGCTGATGATCCCAAGCTACAAAGAAGTGAACCTTATCTTTAACAATGGGCCCTCCCAAGGTAAAACCATATTGATAAGTAGAAAAATCATCGTTGCGTTTATTGCCACGGATGTCATAAGGACTCGATAACCAGTCGGCACGCATGTAATTCCAGGCACTACCACTCAGTGTATTCGTACCAGCTTTGGTTACAGCGCTGATAGTACCACCTCCAGCGCGCCCCAATGTAACATCATATTGATTGGTCACAACTTTAAATTCGCGTACCGCTTCAATGGAAATTGAAAAGGGTGCACCGCTTCGACTGGTTGTAGATCCCGCCGAGGTGGGATTCTTCGAATTCATCCCATCAATTGTAAAGTTGGTTGATGAGCCCAATTGCCCGGCGATGCTTCCTCCACTTGCCAAGGGCGATAAATCGGTAAGTGAAGTAAAATTCCTCCCATTAACCGGCAAGCGGGTCACATCCTTAGCACTAACCGCGGTTGCCGCTCCCAGATTCTCAATCTTATCCTTCAAACCGGTGGCAGCAGTTATTTCTACCGCATCTAAGTTTTGGGAAGATTCAGCCATTTTTACACTAATACGAACCACATCTCCCTGATTGAGGGTATACCCTGTACGGATTTGCTCGCCATAACCTATAAATTGTACACGTACCGTATAGGGTCCTCCCAGTGGCAGTTCTTTAAAATTGAAATCACCGCTTGTGCTGGTAGACGTTTTTGTCGTAAATCCGGTTGATTCATTTCGCACCTGAACCGAGGCACCCGCTATGGGTTGATCGGTTTCGTCACTGACTTTTCCGGCGATAGAGGCTTGCGTAGTCTGTGAAAGGATCGGCTGTTTAGCAATTAAAAAAATAAATAGTAGAAGAATTAGCTGTTTCATCTCAATTTTTTGCGATATAGTATTCGACAAAACTATTCTCTCTGTGTTAATTCTTTAATGCTTTTATATTAACAAATCATCAGCGCGATTTAGACGAGTCAGCTCTTTTGGCTGTTTACATCAGTATAACCGCTCAAGCACTCAGCAGGATCCGCTGCTAGTTTCTCAACCGATAACCTCTTACTTTCGCTAATTCGTATCAGAAAAATTAGCGACTTATGCAACCTTTTAGGGTATTTCTACGTCTTAAGGCAATTAGTTCAAAACATCGATTCAAGGCAATGAAAACACAATGGCTCTCAGTTTTTTTTCTCTCCCTTAGTAACTATGCACTCGCTCAACAGACGGGAACGTCAATTCTTGAAAAATTTCTTCAGGAGAAAGACTTTTTAAAACTAGAAGCAAGCTACAGACAACAAAAGGACACGCTTTCTGAACTCAACAGCCTATATTACGGAGCATTTATTGACAATGCTTCAAACCGCTGTACACAATCTGCGAAAAAAATTGAAAGTCTACTAAAATACCATAAAAGTGAACTGACACCGCAGACTGCACCTCCATTATTAAACGTACAGATGGACAATTTCGTTAAATTGAATGCGTATCGCAAAGCGGCAAAAGTGGGCGAGCAAATCCTTGCCTCTTATAGCACTTTTTTAGACTCAGCCAAAGTTGCCGATTTGAAAAATACAATAAAACTATGGCGTGCACTGGAGAATGTCCCCCCTCAGCAGATTACGAAAGTAGAAAGTCGTGTAAAATGGACGAGAGACAAAATAGGGTTAATGAATATTCCAATCCGCATAGGAAATCAAGTGAGCGATTTCGTGTTTGATACAGGCGCGAACTTATCTACTATTAGTTTAAGTTATGCGCAAAAGCTGAAATTGAAAATCATAGCAACAAGCATCGATTTGGGAAGTAGCACTTCCATACAAAACCAAGCTATGCTCGCCATTGCACCAAGTATTTTTATTGATAAAACTGAGTTAAAAAATGTGGTTTTTTTAGTTCTTCCTGATAAAAACTTGCAATTCCCTCAACTCGACTTTGCTATTCACGGGATTATCGGATTTCCGGTAATGAACCTTTTACGGGAAGTACAAATTGCACGAGATGGCCAATTTTATATCCCTCCATCTGTTTCTACCAATGTTGGTCAAAACCTATTCTTAGACGAGCTAACTCCGGTTATTCAATTGCAAGTAGGAGATGACACCTTACTTTGCCACTTCGACACCGGAGCAATGAAAACAGAGCTCTTTAAAAAATATTATGATGCTAACAAATCAAAAGTGGAAAGCGAAGGCAAGATCGACAGTATCGGTAGAGGCGGCGCAGGCGGTGTGCATAAAATTGAGGTCTACAAAATACCTTTGTCAACTTTTACTATTCAGGGCAAAAAAGTGGCACTTGCTAATTTGCCGGTGTTAACCGAATCTGTTGGCGACTTTGATGCGCATTTTTATGGCAACATCGGTCAAGACATTATAAATCAATTCAATAAAATGACTATCAATTTTCAATCTATGTATATAGACTTCAATTAACCAAGTCCCCAAAAAAACAATAGCTTTATAGTCCTCCAATTGCTTATTAACAACCCTTTTGTTAAGTTTGAAAAAGATGAAAGCAGATAACTATTTAGTTGACTTTGGTGACCTTGATCCCATCACTTATATTCACCTACGAACCGCAAGCGGCTTAAGTGCCAAGACATTGGAAGCAGCTCAAATAGGATTGGCAAACTCAATTTGTTCGGTAATCGCGTTAGATATCGATAATAATCAACCGGTGGGTATGGGACGTATTATTGGCGATAAAGGATGCCATTGCCAAATCGTTGATATTTGTGTACTTCCCTCCCATCAGAAAAACGGATTAGGTAAGCGGATTATGAAGAAACTAAAAGAATATATAGACAATGCATTGCCTGCTTCTTGTTATATTAGCTTAGTGGCAGATGGCGACGCTTATAAGCTATACGCTCAATATGGTTTCGAGGAGGTTTGGCCTACATCACGAGGAATGGCCCTCTTAAAAAAATAAGTATTTCCGCATAGTATGAAAAGAATCCTGATTTTATTATTGTTATTAAATGGCTTAATTGCTCGATCACAAACAAAAGACATTCTTCCTTTTACGTTGACTTCTTCCGGACACCTTGTGATCGAGGCAACGGTGAATGGCATTAAAGGAAAATTCATCTTCGATACCGGTGCCGGCCTTCATCTGTTTTTTAAAGATTTCGCCAAAAAGCTGCAAGTAAAAGATTCTTATAATATCTTCGTCGCTCATCGGGCAACCGGCGAAGCTATAACAACACCAATTTATTATGCCAAAGATTTAAGGATTGGCAATCAACTATTCGAAAATCAAATTTACAGTACGTTCGACTTAACGCTGGATGGGATTGATGGTTTGATTTCACTTCAAGCTTTTCAGAATACTCCCATTACCATTGACTATAAAAATAAGACAATCTCTTTAGGCGAGCTGGATATAAAGGATAAAAAAAAGTATATTGATATTCAAATAGCAAACCATGCAGATAAGGCTTTAGATATTTTCACATATGTAACATTGAACAATAAGATAACGATCCAAGTGGCGCTGGATGCGGGAGCGGGTCAAAACTCATTTTGGATTCACTCAAAATTCATGAAAACACTTGCATTAGATAGCAATCAGTTTGAGAGCTATGCTAAAAAAAGTGAATTTGATTCACTTAAAACCAATCGATTTTTTATCGGTTCCATTGAGTCAATCAAAACAGCAAATAATACCGCCCATATAAAAGCACCGAAGGTATCTTTTGTAGAAGGTCTGATTTATGAAGGTAAGACCAGCATTGACTGGTTGGGCAAAAAAATAGCCATTAGTCTTCCTGAAAAGAAGATTTTTATTCTAGAGTAAATGCCGCAATATTCATAGCTATCATCAATGTATCAACTCCATTCAACCGATTACGTTTTGGTGGTATACAATATAGATTATTAACTACGTGACGGACGCGACGGGAACAAGGAGCATATTAAGGCAACAAACACCAATAGCAATATATTCGCTATTGTCGTTATGCTGTATGCCTGAAAGTAGGACGCCTCGGCCTCCCTGTTGTCTAACACGCTGAAAAACAATCCGCCAACAACACCTACACCTAGAGCAATCGAAATTTGTTGAACGGTTAAATAGAGTCCTGATGCTGCGCCTGCAAATTGCGAAGCAATGCTCTTAAGTGACATGGTGAACATGGTTGGTAGCACCGAACCACAACCCAGCCCATAAACAAACAACACGGGGAGAACTTTCATCGTCTGCAGATTACCGTCTCGTAGCACCAAGAGATGCAAGAAAAGAGAACCAATCATACAGGAAATCCCTCCTATTAACACCCATTTACCAAAACGTTGTACCAGTTTTATTGAAAGAAAGGAAGCAATGACATATCCGAGGCCTTGGAATACGAAATAAAGCCCGGTCATTGAAGAACTTACATGAAGGCCCTTTTGAAGATGCATCGCGTTGATAAGAAAGTAAGAATCTTGCACCATATAATAAAAAATCGCAGCAAATAACCCAATAGTAAAATACTTGTTACTAAATAAATCGAAACGGATCAGTGGCTCCTTCTTTATTCTCATACAATGACGTTGATCATAAACAAAAATCAAGAATATCGGTATGGACAGAATCAACAAAAAGATGCTCCATTTGGGCCAATTTAGTTCGCGCCCTTGGATAAGCGGATAAATAAAAGCGATCAAAGCCAACATAAGAAGCACAACCCCGGAAAAGTTAAAGGTTGTTTTTTTGTGCGTTTGAGCAGTCTTATCTATTGATGGCCTCTCCTTATCGTTATACAGAAAACGATAAGCCATATAAGAGGCAACAAGACCAATTGGAAGATTAATCAAGAATATAAGACGCCAGCCAGCAACAAAGAAATGGGTATCTGGTAATACACCGCCCAAAAATTGTCCGATGACGGATGCTGTGCCCGCAATACTGCCATAAATACCTAGAGCTTTCTCTCGCTCTTTGGGATCCGGAAAAAGCACCGGTATAAAAGCGACACCCTGAGGGACCATAAAAGCAGCACTTATTCCTTGCACCAATCTACTTAGATTTAACTGCCAGGCATTTTGAGCAAAGCCGCAAGCACAGGAAGCGATGGTAAAAATTAAGATACCCGCAATGAATACACGCTTCTTTCCAAAATAATCACCAGCCCTACCTCCCGTTATAAGAAACGACGCATAACCAATAACATACAATACGATTACCAATTGAATATCACCGTCCGATCCTCGAATCCCCTCTTTAATGGAAGGTACGGCAACGTTTACGATAAAAAGGTCGATGACAGATAAAAAAATCGCTGAGGAAACAATGAGAAGGAGAAACCACTTATTAATCATTCTATTCATATAACAGTTTTTTGAAGCTTTCTATTTTGTATGTTAAGCCTATTAGATTGCTCTTATTTACTTATCTTTAGAAATCGAAAGTGAGGGATTTCAGCGTATTACACAAGTAGTTTGGTAAGCGATACTAAGTATGGAAAAGAATACTATTATTGATAATGAGCATCTTGAAAATGAGAAAAAAACAAGTTCTAAAGAAAATAACTGTGCCGTGACAAATGTTTTTAAGGTAATTGGAGGAAAATGGAAGGTTTTGCTTATTAATGCTATTTATAGTAACTGCCCTAAAAGATTTGGAGAATTGAGACGGGAAATGGAGGACGTTACGCAAGCAACATTAACCACCCAGTTACGCGAATTGGAGCGTGATGGCATTATTTGCAGAAAGGCTTACGCTGAATCACCTCCACGTGTCGAATATAAGTTAACAGATCTTGGAAAAACACTTATGCCTGTTATCCGGTCGTTGGAAGATTGGTGGCATGCTTACACCAACTGTAGGGACATACACAATGAATAACACCTCAACCTTTATCGGCTTAAGTAAAAAACGATGCACCTAAAACTGAATCAATGCGATTATATATGAAAAGATTTCTGACTCTTTTGATGGTGTTTACTATCTATTCGTCCTTTACAAAAAAAGAAACGGTATGGTTAGCCTTGGGCGATTCCATTACCTATTTGAACGATCATTTAAACGAGACGGGCAATAGGGTCCATAAAGGCTATATGACTTATGTTACCGAAAAAAAGCCGTCTCTTCGTTATATTAACCAAGGGCATAATGGATGGACTGCTGTACGTATAGCCCAGGAGATTGAAGACCTCGGATTGGTGAAAGCAGATGTCTATACTATTTTTTTAGGCACGAATGATTGGTGGGCGGGGCTCACACTTGGTTCATTAAAGGACTATCAGCAAGGAACAGGAAATTCGACTGTATTTGGAGCATTTAAAACAATAACCGATAAAATCAAACAGTTAAATCGCAAAGCGGATATTATTCTAATTACTCCCATGCAACGAACAGATTTCGTCTACATTAACGATATGCATAATAATGCCTGGGGCTCTTACAAAGAGAAAAACGGACAGCATTTAGAGCAATTTGCCAACGCGATCATTAGCATCGGTAAACTGGAAGGATTCAAGGTAATAGATTTATTTCATAATAAGCAACTTGATTTAGCAAATTTAGTCCATTATAAAAGACTTAGGGATAAAACTAACGGCGCCTATAAAAATTTCAAATATCCTGATTATATTAACATTCCTTTTAATGCTGACGAAGATGCATACCCTTATCCGCCCCAGTCTATTAACATGACCTACGATGGGTTACACCCTTCGGACCGAGGCAATCAGCTTATTGCGGAGCAGTTATTAAGTATATTTAATGATCTGTAATAATCTCTCGCACAGAGCATAGTAGCTGTTTTCACGTTGTATTTTTTAAAAAAGAATCAACATTACCAGCCGAAAATTGTTCATAAGCTAACAACATCAATCAAAATAGTATGGACCAAGTATATAGTAAAGAACAAATTCAGGAAATTGCCGATGCAAGGCTCAATCAGCATAAGCCTGAACTTTCAAAAGGTAAACCATTTTCTTTCGAAATAGAAATCGGTAAAAGAAAATACAACGTCTCTTATCAACAGGATGACGAAGGTATTTGGAAATTTACAGACTTTAAAGAGGCTTAACGTATAAGGTCGGGGTTAATTGTTGCACAAACTCCGTAATGAAATATTTTGTTGGCAGTTTAGCAAAGGTGTTAAAATGCTTTATAAAGCATTTTGCTTGAATTCGACAGTTTGATGCCTTTGACTGAACCGGTACCCATAAAGGTATAAGCCATGCCAACAATTTTTGCATTCTTTGAAATTAAGGGCGCCTCAAAGGCTTTTTCATTATTTACATGAAACTGTAATACTTTCCCGTCCGATCTGCAAGCTACTTTAACCCAATTTGAAAGATCAGCACCAAATTTGGATAGATCTGTGTATTTGCCCGAGATCACGGAATCGACTGTCATTAAATTCAAGTCTGATACACATCCTTTTATAGAAAGTGGAATGGCAATGGGCATTGCATCAGTGATAAGAAGAATATGAGAAAATTGGCAGGCAGAATTGCCGTCATTAAAGGCATTTTTAACTTGAACTTCAAAAGAAAAATCACTCACTGAAGTAGGTTCAAAGTTTCCTACATTAAAAAATTTGACGACAGGTGGATTCGGGAGTAAACTTATTTTGGACTGTTCGACAATCCTAGCGGGTATACTTAGCTGGTTTTTATTGAGGTACCACTCTTTCTTTAAATAGATAGGTATCGGTTTACGGTCAATCGTGGCTAGCCAGCCATCAGTAGCAACTAGCAAAGGATGTTCCTTAACAACTTGGTCTCCAATGCTCAGCTTCGCGGTGTAATAACCCGGCTCATAATAAACTGCGGTGTGTGTATTTCCGTCCTTAGGAACCTGAACTCGTCGGTTTGCATCCCAAGTCTGCTGTATAAAGACCGAATCAACGATTGCCTTAGAAGCATCGTAAGTAAAAATGACCGAATTGGGAATACTTCTTGTGAGTGGTTTGCTACTAAAGGAAAAATCTTTTTCAGATAATGTAAAATGACTGGTTTTTGCCTTTTCTTCTTTTCTGTTCAAAAACGAAAAAATCACAGATAAACCAACTAATACCATTAACGACGACAATATCAGCCTTGTTCTGAACTTTGAGGCATTCCTTTCTTTAGGCGGTGATGTTGGTGCCCCCTGCTTTGTTTGTTTATCATATTGTACCACAAAGGCTCGCCAATTTTCATAATCAATAAAATTCACAAGTGCATCTAACGTCGATATTGCCGGCTTTCCGTCATAACGGACCCTTCCCCAAACGCGTTTTAGGGTACTTGCGCTTAATAATACATTTGTTTTCTCGTAGATTAGATTGCTCAGTTTTTCGAAATCAGCGTTAGACCAATGTGAGCCATCACCCCAACCGACTTTCTTTTCGATCAAACGTAAACAAGCCAGCCTATATCTATCTTTATTTTCTATCATTTATGAAAAATGGTCGTATTTGAACAAGGTTGAACGAACTTGAATCGATCTTGGTTCATTCGTCCAATTTTAATCTTAATAAATTGGCCTTCATAAGACAAAGTTATTGAAAGATACCAATTTATGCGTAATATGATTAGAAGTTATTTTAAAACCGCTTGGCGAAATATCATCAAACACAAAGTGCAGAGCGCCATCAACATTTTGAGCCTTTCTTTGGGCATTACTTGTTACCTACTCATTTCGCTATGGCTATCGGATGAACAGGGCAAAGACAATTTTCACGAACAGCAAAGCAAACTTTACACTACCTACATAACTTCAACCGCTGACGGAAAAAAAGAAGCCACCTATGCCAGCCCATTTCGCGGTAATGGCACAGAAGTTACTTTGTTACTGGAAGATGCAAAAGAGCAAATTCCTGAAATAGAGCATCTTTCATTTTATATCGCAGCCTATGAATTACCATGGGGGCACCTGGAAACTTTTCAGCTAGGGGAAAAGAAAGTGAAATTAGCCGGTTCACGAGCAAGCAAGGATTTCTTTAAAATGTTTAGCTTTCCATTAATTGAAGGCCGGGCTGAAACTGCGTTGGACAACTTATATGGTGTTGCCATTTCTCGAAAAATGGCAGAAATCTTTTTTGGAAGTCCACGGGAAGCAATGGGAAAAAGTTTACGTTATGAAAATAAGTACAATTTTATTGTGACGGCGGTATTCGAAAATATTCCGAAAGAAAGCTCGCTTCAGTTCGATTATGTCTTTAATTGGGATGCGCAAAAGCGCTTACTGGAATGGGCTTCCAATAATATTTTTACCTATGTTCAATTTAAAAAAGATACTAATATAGAACAGGCTGAGAAAAAATTATCGCTACTGCTCGATACGAAATTGGAAAAACGAATAGGTATTCAAACCAAGCTGGGTCTACAACGATTTGGCGACCAATACCTGTTCAATCATTTTGTTGACGGTGAACCAACCGGTGGACGTATAGAATATATACGACTATTTAAAGGGGCAGCCATCTTTATTCTCCTTTTGGCGTGTATCAATTTTATGAATTTAGCTACCGCCAGATCAGTAAAGAGAGCAAAGGAGGTAGGGCTTCGAAAAGTAGTTGGTTCGAATCGGACGAGTCTGATAGGCCAATTTTTTGGGGAATCCATCCTGTGTTGTGCTTTGGCAACAATATTGTCCGCTATACTTTTGTTAATTTTATTACCAACCTTTAATGGGTTGACAGGTAAAGAAATGGATTACCCATTTTTTCAACTTTCTTTTTGGATTGAAATCATCAGCCTAGTTCTTATAACAGGTATCATTGCCGGCATGTACCCTGCCTTATACTTATCTTCACTTAAGCCTATTCAGATCGTAAAAGGCATTAACCGTTCAGGAAAAAGAGCCATTCTGTTTAGAAAGACCACCACTATATTTCAATTCAGCCTCTCCTCTTTACTGATTATCGCTACAGTTGTTATCTCCAATCAAGTATCTTTCATTAAAAATAACAATTTAGGTTATGATCGCGAAAATTTGCTCTATGTTCGCATCGAAGGCGAGCTTTCTAAATTTGATAAATATCAATTATTTAAACAGAAAGCATCAAATTTACCTGGTATTAGTATGATTGATCGGAGTTCAGAAGCACCTCATGAAATGAGCTTCGAAACCACTACACCCATTGATTGGCAAGGGAAGCCCGACAATGCTTCCGTAGCGTTCAAGCCGGCTTCTGTTGGTTTTGACTTTGTCAACTTAATGAAGTTAACGATTACAGAAGGAAGGAATTTTTCAAGAAACATACAAACGGATTCTGCTGATGCTTTTTTGGTAAACGAAGAAGCCGTAAGGCAAATGGGATATAAAGATCCTTTGGGTAAATGGGTATCGGCCTGGAACAAAAGAGGACATATCATTGGTGTTTTAAAGGATTTCCATACGGAGTCTCTTCACGACCCAATAAAACCCCTAATCTTAGACGTAAAGGAATATGAGTATTTTGGTTTTATTATTGTTCGCACCAAACCTAATCAGTTAACGACCGCCTTGGCGAATCTGGAAAAAGTATATAATGAATTAAATCCAAACTTTCCCCTTATGTATCAATTTGCCGACCAAGAGTATGAAAACATGTATAAAAGTGAATTAACCACGTCGAGACTTGCTATTATTTTCGCGATATTGGCTATTGTAATTTCTTGTTTGGGGTTATTAGGCTTGGTAACATTCTCAATTGAACAACGTATCAAGGAGATAGGTATAAGAAGGATTATGGGAGCTACTATAAGTGGTATCGTTGGATTACTTTCCAAAGATTTTTTGAAGTTGGTCGTTATCTCCCTTTTTATTTCGATACCCCTAGGATATATATGGATGAACAAGTGGTTAAATAATTTTGCCTATAGCATTCAACTCCGGTGGTGGATGTTTTTTATAGCAGGAATGGCTGTGCTTATAATTGCATTGCTTACCATTTCCATTCAGGTAATTCAAGCAGCTAGCGCTAAACCGGTGACGTCTCTGCGTGAAGAATAAGATTCCGATCGGTTAAAATGAACACATTAGCAAGTGTATCCACAATCTGTTTAAATAAAGAAGCCATTACGTGTAACGTAATGGCTTCCTCCTTCTTTTTACCAAAAGTTATTTTATAATATCTCTCAGTTCCAAAGCTTTGATAATTGCACGGTATCTTTCGATATCTTTCTTATACAAATAAGACAATAAGGAACGACGTTTACCTACCAACTTCTGCAAAGCTAACTGAGTGGAAAAATCTTTACGATTCTTTTTCAAATGTTCAGTTAAATGAGCAATACGTTTAGTAAATAATGCTACCTGTCCTTCGGTAGAACCCGTGTTCTTAGCATTTCCTGCAAATTCTGCGAAAATCCCTTCTTTGTACTCTTTACTTAAATACATTACCTGAATAATATTAAAGCGTTAATAAAAAAATTAATTGGCTGCAAAGGTAGTACAAATACGCCTGCTTTCCAAATAAAGCAGTAAATAATTAGAAATCATTTACTGCACAGTTCTACCTAAATTGTCCCTTAAGACTGAGAAATGCTTGATTAAGCCAAAATTTTCGCTATATTAGCGGGAATGATTAATAACTATGCTCGCTTTGAGAGCGAATTTAAAGTGCGGCCCGATGATATAGACATGTTTCAGCATGTGCATAACAGCAAGTATTTTGACTATGTATTAGCGGCGAGGTATGAGCAAATGGAACTATTTTATGGCATGACCATGGAAGAGTTTATGGAACAAGGCTTTGGGTGGGTAGTGCGTACGGCTCATGTTAACTACAAACGTCCGCTAAAATTAGGGCAATACTTCATTGTTGAAACAGGTGTAGATGAAATGAAAGACAAGGGATGTGTGGTAACTTTTGCTATAAAATTTAAAGATTCAGGAAAAGTTTCCTGCGATGGCTGGTTCGATTATGCGCTGATTGATCTCAAATCAGGGAAATCAGCCTTCATAACGGAGGAAATGCTGGAGAAATATTCGATTTAGCTATCTTGAAATTGGCTAATTAATAATTAGCCAATTGTTGTTTTCCATCTATTCTACCAAAGCCTGTTCGATCAGTTCTGTATAAAAATCGGTTTCCTGAAGACCTGCAGCCCTAACTTGCTGTGGTATAAAACTTGTTTCGGTTTGCCCTGGAATCGTGTTGATTTCAATGAAATAAAACTTATCGGTTTCTCTTTCAAGAAAAAAATCAATGCGAACCAATCCTTTACAGTTTAATCTAATATAAACTTCCTTCACCAATTGCTCTACCCGACCTTGCTGCTCATTCGTTAAATCAGCCGGTGTAATTTCCTTTGTAAGCCCAGGGATGTATTTAGCTTCAAAATCAAAGAACTCCCGTGTAGTGATGACTTCTGTTGCCGGTAGTACTTTTAACCCTGCTTTACTATTATAAATACCTACAGAAAACTCCCTCCCGGAAACAAATTCTTCTACTAGAACCTGCTTCCCCGCATTCTCGGTACCCAATGCCCGATCAATAGCTGACGAAAGTTCGTCAAGTTGCTTTACTTTCGTCATACCGATGCTACTTCCTCCTCCATTTGGCTTTACGAAATAGGGCAGCTTCAGCTCATTCTTAACATTTATTTCAATAACCGCTCTCGTGGCAGGGGAAAGGCAAACTGATGGAGCTAAATATAAACCGTCAATTCCCTGCAATAAAGACTTAGTATAAGCTTTATTCATTGTCAAAGCCGACGTTAGTGTATCACAAGAAGTATACTTTAGTCCGATCATATCCAAATAACCTTGTAACCTTCCATCTTCACCAGGTGACCCATGGATCATAATAAATGCCAGGTCAAACTTAACGAGGCCGTCTTTAAGGGATAAGGTAAAATCATTTCGGTTTACTTCATGTTTAATCCCCGCATCATCTACATGGTACCAGCTTTCAGGAGTTAATATTATTTTATAAACATCAAATCGACTCGTCTGCAGCTTCTGCTCAACGAAAGCGGCACTTTTTAAGGAAATTTCTATCTCACCCGTAAATCCACCGGTAATTAATGCTATTTTTGCGCTCATATATCAGTAAAGTATTACCAGCAAAGATAATTGAATATTGTTATCTTTATTCATCGTCTTACAAGAATTGGCATACTTTTTACGTATTAGAATTAGGCTAAAAATTCAACGAGGACATCTTAGATGAGCAAACTTTTTCAGTACTTAAGAACCCAAACATTCAGAAAGAATCTAATCATCGCCATTATATCCGGTGTGATTTTCCTTCTTTTACTTTTTTACAGCTTAAGGTTTTATACACGTCACGGAGAATCAATAGAAGTTCCAGCGCTAAAAGGGATAAGCATAGAAAATGCTATAGAAAAGCTGGAAGCCCAAGGCTTCCGATATCAAGTTGATTCTGTTTACCAAGCAGACAAGCAACCAGGATTAGTAATAGAACAGGATCCAGACCCAGGGACGAAAGTTAAATTAAACCGGACACTTTATTTAACAATTATTACAAAAAACGCTCCCGAGGTCCAGTTACCTAATTTGACAGAAATGGCGCTCCTGGAAGCCATTTCTACGTTGAATAATTACGGCTTAAAATTGGGAGATACTATTTATATACCGGATATAGCTCGTGATCGCGTATTAGATGTTAAATATGCAGGACAAAAAATAAATGCCGGTCAACCAATTCCAAAGGGTAGCAAAATTGACTTGGTTCTTGGGAACGGAATGGGTGATAGCGAAGTAGCCGTGCCTAATCTGGTTGGATACACCCTTGATGAAGCTATATTCTCGCTAAAAGGGGCATCGTTAACGTTAGGAACTGTAAAATATATGGGGCCCGTTGTAGACAGTGCTAGCGCGCGCGTCGTTAGCCAAACACCGGAAGCAGATACTTCTAACATGAAAAAAGTGAGCATTGGCACACCCGTAAACTTAGCTTTGAGCAATTAAATCTTTACAATTGTTAAATATCGCAGCATGGAGACAGTTCCTACACCAAAGAAAAGGTCAATAGGCAAAAGGATTATTAGCGTCATCATACTAATTGCTTTGTTGGCAGGTAGTGTTATTGCATATACTTACTATAAGAGATATTTTGCACCTAATGTAACGGAATCAGAAGAATATCTATATGTTAGAACCGGGGCTTCCTTCGATAATTTAATGGAAGAGCTGGGAGAGAAAAACATCTTGGTGGATACCGCCAGCTTCCGGTGGGCTGCAGAGAAAATGGAATATCCATCTCGCATCAAACCGGGAAAATACAAGTTAAAAGGAGGCATGAACAACCGATCGCTAATTAATATGCTGGGTGGTGGATTCCAAGAACCTGTAAAATTACGTTTTCAAAACATTCGATTAAAAGATCAGTTTGCCGGCTACATCGGCACCCAAATAGAGCCCGATTCCTCTATCCTTATCACCTTGTTGAACAGCGACACACTAGCCGCTAAGTACGGATTCAATACCGACAACTTCTTCACGATGTTTATTCCAAATACATACGAAATGTATTGGAATATCTCGGCCAATGACTTTTTTGACAGAATGAATAAGGAGTATAATAACTTTTGGACTGAGGAACGCAGGAAAAAAGCTGAGTCTATTAACTTAACTCCCATCCAAGTCAGTATATTGGCATCCATTGTAAAAGGCGAGGCGTTACATACGGACGAAATGCCTAAAATAGCAGGCTTATATTTGAACAGATTACAAAAAGGCATATTACTCCAAGCTGATCCCACGGTGATTTTTGCTACAAATGATTTTACTATTCGGAGGGTACTAAATAGACATTTACGCACAGACTCTCCTTATAACACTTACATTTATAAAGGTTTGCCGCCCGGGCCGATAATGATGCCAAGTATTGCCTCAATTGATGCAGTTCTTAATTATCAAAAGCACAATTACATTTACATGTGTGCAAAAGAAGATTTTTCGGGTTATCACAATTTTTCAACTAATCAGGCCGAGCATTTGATTAATGCAAGGAAATTTCAACAAGCTTTAAACGAACGAAACATCAAAAGATAAACATGTTAACCTTCGAAACCCAAGTAAGAGTGAGATATGGTGAAACCGATCAAATGGGCTACGTCTACTATGGCAATTATGCCGAATACTATGAAGTAGCGCGGGTAGAAATGCTTCGTAGCTTAGGCACTTCCTACAAAGAAATGGAAGCGAGGAGGGTTATGATGCCTGTTTTAGATTTAACATGTAAATATATTAAACCGGCAACATACGACGAATTGCTAACTATAAAAGTGTCTATTCGAAGTAAACCGTCTTTACGGATTAAATTCGACTATGAGCTTTTTAATGAAAGCATGGAGTTAATCAACACAGGAGCCACGACACTTGTGTTTATTGATATGGATAAGAATAAACCGTGCCCGCCTCCGCAAGACTTTCTGAACCGATTAGCGCCACATTTCGAGGAGGGTAAATGAGTTGGTTACACCAAAAATTGCTAAACCTAAGGCCCTACTATCTTTTTATTGAGTGGACGAAGGTCGTCGTGCTCCCTGGTTTTGGCAAATTACCTCTTTATACAGTAGGCCTTTTCTTTTTTCAGGAAATTGCCAGGGAATCACTTCTAAACAAAGCTTCCTCCCTGGCCTACTCTTTTATGCTGGCCATTTTTCCGGGTATCATTTTTCTGTTTACACTTATTCCTTATATCAAGGTATTCATCGACGATTTTCAGGAGCAATTATTAGAATTTATGCAGATGATTTTACCTGAAAATGCTTACAAAACAATTGAATCTACTTTACTGGATATCGTTACTAATCAAAATAGCGGATTGCTCTCATTTGGTTTCCTTATGGCTATGATTTTTGCCACTAATGGTATTCATAGCTTGATGCGAGCTTTCAATAAGTCTTCCTTGGTATTGGAAAGTAGGAGCTTCGTAAAACAGCGACTGGTTGCACTCGCATTGGCCATTATGATTATTATGGCATTGACTATAGGGATGGGTATCGTTACGCTGGCATCCTTTATTATCAACCATTTAAAAAACACCATTGAAATTACCGGTGGTTTTTGGACTTGGCTTATCGGAATTACACGCTGGATTATATTATTGGGCATCTACTTTTTCACACTCAGTATTCTTTACAAATATGGCCCCTCTTCCTCAAGAAAGTGGAGCTTTTTTAGCCCCGGAGCTACTTTAGCTACTGTCTTAGCCGCTCTTACATTTTGGGGCTTTGCCTTCTACATCAATAACTTTAACACGTATAATAAACTCTACGGTTCAATAGGGACGCTGATCGTCATCATGATCTGGTTATACCTAAATTCGCTTATCTTGCTAATCGGTTTTGAACTCAATGCGAGTATCGCGTTGTCCAAGCAGAGTATAAAAATAGTAAAACCTCGATTTAACAGCTTTAAAACCGAGGTAAAAGGTGAAAACAAATTTAAATAACGCACGTAAAGGCGTCGTAAACTATACCGTAGATTAATTCGTTTTCTCCAGCGCGGCCTTTGCCTCTTTTTCTCTTTCCTTTGCTTGCTTTTTGAAGAAGCCTCTGAACAAGAAATTATGTTGAAGTGCTTCCATGTTTTGATTTAACTTATCAGTACTTTCCTCCAAATTACACATGGTCTGCTTCATGGTAACCGCCATTTCCTGATCATTTAAAAGCGCTCCTAACGTGTTATCTTTACTGTTCATCTTTTCGCTTGCCTTGGTAAGATTTGCGGTCAAAGCTGCTGCACTCTGCGTAACTCCTTGTAACTGCGCGGCTGAGCTGCGTAGGCTTTGGTAAACACTGGTATCCGTTAAAATCTCATTAGCTAAAGAACCTTCCGTATTCAATTTGGTAGTAAAAGCATTTAAAGCACTAGATACTTTAGCTGTATTCGCAGCGGTCTGTGTCAGACTCGCCATGATCGCCCTTACCTGAAGAGCCATGGTTGAATCCGTGAGGATAGCACCAATTGTTCCTTCCCCGTTAGCTATTTTTTCGCTTAACTTCTTTACATCGCTGGTAATGGCAACCAGATTTTGATTGTTCACCTGTAAAGTAGCCATCATTTCTTCTGTGTCAATACTTTTTACCGATTGCAGTAAATCTCCTTCTTCAACTACTGCAACGTTCGGGCTCCCCCCTTGTATAACAATAATCTTATTCCCGATAAAACCTTCAGAACTTACACGAACTTCTGCGTCTTTACGGATATAATCCTGTGATTTTTGCTCGATATTGAAATCAATCTCTACATGCGAGTTCTCAATTAACTTGATATTCTTGATGGTTCCGATTTTGACACCGGAGAAATAGACGTTGTTCCCTGCTTTTAATCCTCCGGCGTTAGTTAATATTGTTCTGAGCCCAATAGTTTTTGTAAAACGCTTTTGATTTCCGCCAAGAACGAAGATTGCCGTAACAAAAAATATAATCCCTAATAAGGTAAACAAACCTACAATAACCGACTTTTTACTATCTGAATTATTAGCCATATACTATGCAATAAAATTATAATCATAAAATGCTTTGACACGTGCGTCATCCGAATCAAAAATATCATTGAATCGGCCTTGTCGTTCAAACTTTCCGTCCAATAACATAACAATACGATCACCAACCTCTTTTGCACAGGTAAGATCGTGTGTAATAATAATGGACGATGTTTTATATATCTGTTGTACTTCGTTGATCAGATTATTGATCTCTGTACAGGTTATCGGATCTAAACCAGCTGTCGGTTCATCATACAACATAATATCCGGTCGCAAGATTAAGGTCCGAGCTATACCTATTCGCTTGCGCTGCCCGCCTGATAATTCGGACGGCATTTGATTCAACGCCTGCAATAAACCAACGGAGTCCAGCACTTCACGTACCTCTCTATCAATCTCCGCTCTCGTTAACGAACGTTTATTTCTAACAAGAGGAAATTCAAGGTTCTCACGCACGGTCATGCTGTCGTACAGCGCGCTGTTTTGAAAAGAAAAACCGATGCGTAACCGCAAAGCCATTAGTTCTTTTTCATCCAGATCTCCTACTTCTTGTCCTAAAACGTTGACTGTTCCTTCATCTGCCGAAAGCAAGCCCGATACAATTTTTATCAATACTGATTTACCGGTACCTGACCGCCCTAAAACCACCAGATTCTCCCCTTCAAACAACTGTAAGTCTACACCTCGCAACACATGTAGATCTCCGAACGATTTACGAAGTCCTGAGATATTGATTACGGGATTCTGGTAATTAATATGAGATAGCTGCTTTTCCATTCTTATCCACGTATACTTTGAACGATCATTACAACTAATTGCTCCTCAATAAAAATGAGAAACATGGAAGCGACTACCGCTGCGTTGGCTGCTTTCCCTACACCTTCTGTTCCCTTGGAAGAGTTATACCCTTGGTAACAACCGACAATGCCAATAGTAAAACCAAAAAAAGCAGCTTTTATAATTGCCTGAAAAATATCCAGAAAAGTTACCGTTTCAAACACTTGATCGAAGAAGCTTATAAAGCTAACGGATTCATGCTGATAGACATTCAGAAAGGATCCCATAAGACCAACAAACCCTGTATAGCAGCTTAAAATAGGAATCATAATAGTGGTAGCCAGCACCCTACTCACGACTAGGAATTTAAATGGATTAGTTCCCGAAACTTCCATCGCATCGATTTGTTCTGTCACCTTCATGGACCCCAGCTCTGCGCCAATGTTAGATCCTACTTTCCCTGCAGCGATTAAGGCCGTTACCAAAGGCGCCAATGCACGTACAATGGCAATAGCGATCAGTGACGGTAGCATGGCCGTCGCACCGAAGTCTTCTAAAGATGGTCTCGATTGATTTGTAAATACAATACCGGTAATAAAACCAGTCAAAGAGATCAGTGGTAAAGATTTTACACCAACTTCATAACATTGATTTATGATCTCCTTAAATTCATAAGGTGGCATAACTAACTCTTTGAAGAATCGCATGATAAAGTGATGTACATTACCCAGCTGAATAAGCTTTTGGTCTATTTTCTTAGAAATCATTAGTTCTATTTATCAGCTATGGGCACAAAGGATGCCAAGTGCCTTTTTTTGCAAAAGTAGTTTTTTATTGAATAAATTCCTGATTTAGTAACATAAAAGTTAATCCTCTTTTGTCTTTTTTCCTTTTATGATATTTTCGTGAATTTTTTAATCTTTGTTCCTTCGTGTTAATTCTAAAAGACTTACTTTTAAACATTCGTTTGATATCTTTTGAATTCAACTGTTACATTTTTTTTACTTTTTAACCATTACTTAACTAAATTTAAATCTATGACTAATAGAAGGAAATTTATTCAAAATTTGGCTCTTGGCACCTCCGTAGCATTAAGCTTTCCTAAAATCGTCGCTGCTGCCGGTATAAAGGGAACATCGATTAACTTAAACGTAAATGATGTCATTTTGTTTCAAGGAGATTCCATAACGGATGCCGGTAGAGACAAAAAGAAGGAGCAAGCAAATGATCCTGCAACGCTTGGAAAGGGCTATTCCTTTGTTGCTGCCTCGCAGCTATTGTTAAAAAGAGCTTCGCTTAATCTTCAGATTTTTAATAAAGGCATTAGTGGCAACAAAGTTTATCAATTAGCAGATCGATGGGACGATGATTGCTTAAGGTTAAAACCGAACGTATTGAGTATTTTAATAGGAGTAAACGATTATTGGCACACCCTTGCTAAAGAAAATCCCTATCAAGGGACAATTGACACCTACAAAAAAGATTTAAAAAGTTTATTAGTGCGAACAAAAAAAGAATTACCTGAAGTGCAACTGATCATAGGCGAACCTTTTGCTGTAAAGGATGTTCGGGCAGTAACAGATGAATGGTATCCTAAATTCAATGAATATAGAATGGCGGCAAAGGAAATCGCCAATGAATTCAATGCTGTTTTTATTCCCTATCAACAAGTATTTGATGAAGCGATCAAACAGGCTCCTGCAAATTACTGGACAGGCGACGGTGTACATCCCAGCTTGGCAGGTGCGGCTCTAATGGCTCAAGCATGGCTTAAAGCAGTCGGCCTCTAGTTACTTTGGATGAATAGCCATTGATCAACGGATTTACCTAATTTTACCGATTAATGACTATTCCCGATTTTAGATAAACTCGTTTGATTTAAACCATTGGCCGTATGGCTTAGCATATAAAATGACACCTTCTCACATAACGTTAAACTCTGTGTTGGATAATGATTTTTACAAATTCACTATGCAACATGCTGTGTTTAAATTATTTCCAAAAGCTAAGGCAAAGTACGAATTCATCAATCGTGGAAATCACCACTTCCCTTCCGGCTTTGCAGATGCACTTAGAGCCTCCGTTAACAGCATGGCAGGTCTACACTTAACTCGCGAGGAGAAAAAATACCTAAGAGATACCTGTCCTTACCTCGACCCCACCTACCTCGACTTTTTACAAGGCTATCGTTATGACCCTGATGAAGTAATAATATCGCAGGAAGGTCCCAATCTGTTGGTTAAAATTACCGGGTATTGGTATCGAACCATCTTATGGGAAGTGCCTATCATGTCGCTGATATCCGAGCTCTACTATAAACTTAACCACCTTCAAGGCGATCAAGATGAGCAAATTATTACAACAGCAAAAAATAAGATTGAACAATACAATAAGTTGGGGGTAACCATTGCCGAATTCGGCACGCGTAGGCGTCATGCTTATCATACACATCGTTTAGTTGTACAAACTTTAAAACAATACGGTAATACCAGCTTCATCGGAACCAGCAATGTGCATATGGCTATGCTTAACCAAACCAAACCAATAGGTACGCATGCACATGAGTGGTTTATGTTCCATGCAGCTAAATATGGCTTTAAGATGGCTAATGGCTTAGGGTTAGAGCATTGGGTTAATGTGTATAGAGGTGATTTAGGAATAGCGCTTTCAGATACTTATACCACCGATGTATTTTTTTCTCAGTTTGATAAAATGTTCACTAAGCTTTTTGATGGTGTAAGACATGATAGTGGCGATCCCCTTGATTTTGCCGACAAAACTATCGCACACTATAAAAGTAAAGGGATAAATCCCATATCCAAAACCATCATTTTTTCTGATGGACTTAACTATGAAAAGGTCGAACGAATTGCTAAACATTGCCAGGGAAAAATCGGAATATCTTTTGGTATAGGTACAAATTTCACAAATGATGTAGGGCTAACGCCCATGAATATTGTTGTTAAAATGACCGAAGCGTACCCGGAAGAAGCATACTGGACACCGGTAGTAAAGCTTTCCGACGTAAAAGGCAAATATACGGGAGACCCCGATATGATTGAATTGAGCAAAACTATCCTTGGCATCAATGACTAACTAGGTCCTAAGTTTATTATAATGAATCAAGATGTTTACGGAGCTGCCCTGTTCGACTTTTATAAAACAGGAAAAACCGCACCATTGATATTACATAATAATTACGGTGAAGATGAGGAAATGCCGGTAGATCTATTCTTTAGAGAAGAAGAGGAGTTTCCTGAGCTGGAATTCATCGCACTTTCATTGTGCGATGGTGTTGTATTAGATGTAGGAGCCGGAGCCGGCAGCCATTGTCTCTACTTACAAAATAGAGGTTTTGAGGTCACCGCCTTGGAGATTTCGAAGACTGCATGCGAAATCATGAAGGATCGGGGAGTAAAACAAGTGGTGAACGCTAATATTTTCCATTATAGAAAGAAAAAATTCGATACGATACTTTTTCTCATGAATGGCATCGGTCTGGTGGAAACCATACATGGCTTAAAACAACTTCTTATTCATTGTAAACAGATTTTAAAGAAAGGCGGCCAATTATTATTCGACTCATCTGACATTGCTTACTTGTACGAGGGCCATATCCCAGCCGCTGGGGCTTATTATGGAGAGGTGAAATTTCAATATGAATATAAAGGCCAAAGAGGCGCTTCATTTGGATGGTTGTATATCGACCAAGATACGCTCATCAAAATTGCCCGGCAAGATGGCTGGGTGGTTCAAATACTATACGAAGATGAAAACGACCAATATCTTGTCCGATTGTCGCTCCGCGATTAATTTTTCAATAGACGCTGAATTTCATCGAGTTTCATTAAGGCCTCAACAGGAGTTAATGCATTGACATCTAAGTTATTTAACATATCACGGATTTTGACTAAAATCGGGTCGTCAATTGAAAACATTTGCAGCTGGTAAGCCTGCTTCTGTATCTTCTTCATGCTATCCTTAATATGTTCGCCACCTGTTCGTTCCTGTTCAAGCCTTTTTAGTATTTCGTTAGCCCTCACAACAAGCTTGGCAGGCATGCCCGCCATCTTAGCAACATGGATTCCGAAACTATGTTCGCTACCACCGGGAACGAGTTTACGAAGAAAAATAATTTTATTATTTACTTCTTTTACCGAAACGTTGAAGTTCTTTATCCGATTAAAAGTATTTGTCAGTTCATTCAGCTCATGATAGTGCGTCGCAAACAAAGTTTTTGCCTTGGCAGAAGGGTGGTTATGCAAGTATTCGGCAATGGCCCAAGCGATTGATATCCCATCATAAGTACTTGTTCCACGACCAATCTCATCTAGTAAAATAAGGCTTCTATCGGATAAATTATTAAGAATGCTGGCCGTTTCATTCATTTCGACCATAAATGTAGATTCACCTGATGACAGATTATCAGAGGCTCCAACCCGAGTAAAAATTTTATCTACCAAACCAATTTCGGCATGTTTTGCCGGAACGAAACATCCCATCTGTGCCATTAGTACAATTAAGCCTGTTTGTCGTAATAGAGCAGATTTACCCGCCATGTTGGGTCCTGTTATGATAATGATTTGTTGACTGTCACTATCTAAAAACACGTCATTGGTAATATATTCTTCACCAATCGGCAAATTTTTTTCGATCACCGGATGACGCCCGCCCTTGATATCAATGAGTTTACCATCGTTGATGATAGGCTTCACATAATGGTTCTTATGAGCAATTGTTGCAAAGTTCAACAGTACGTCCAGTTGAGAAATTAAATTGGCATTCAGTTGAACGGGCTTTATATAGTCAAGCAGCGAAGCGAGAAGTTCGTTATATAAACGATTTTCTATGACTTGTATCTTATCTTCCGCTCCAAGAATCTGTTCTTCATATTCTTTTAACTCATTGGTAATATAACGTTCTGCATTCACCAGGGTTTGCTTTCTTACCCAATCAGCGGGTACCTTGTCTTTATGGGCATTGGTCACCTCAAGATAGTACCCAAACACATTATTAAAAGAAATCTTTAAAGACGGGATACCGGTAATTTCCGACTCGCGCTTCTGAATTTCAAGTAAATAATCTTTTCCTCCGAATGCAACCTTACGTAAGCGATCAAGCTCTGCATCCACTCCATCAGCAATTACATTCCCTTTAATCAATAACACAGGAGGCTCCGATTTCAACTCCTTTTCTATCCGATCGCAAATTATTTTACAGGGGTTTAATTGCTCTGCAATCACATTTAAGGCCTGAGCGTCCGCAGTAGCCGTCAGCTCTTTAAGTCGTCCGATAGCTTGCAAAGCTCTTTTTAACTGAACCAGTTCCCTCGGATTTGCTTTTTGCAGTCCGATTTTACTTATCAATCGCTCCAAATCACCGATCTGTTTAATCTCTTGCGTCAGTTGTTCCCGTAGATCGGCTCGTTTTAAAAGGTACTCCACAACCTCTAATCGCTCCGTAATTGGTCGTTTGTCTTTTAAAGGCATAACCATCCAACGTTTCAACAACCGGGCACCCATTGGAGATGAAGTACTGTCCAATACGTCGGCTAATGTAATGGCATTTTCATTAGCTGAACCGATCAATTCTAAATTACGGACGGTAAATCGATCCAACCACATGTAACGATCTTCCTCAATCCGTGCAATGTTAGAGATATGCTGTAAATTCCGATGTTCCGCTTCGTTCAAATAGTGCAAAGCAACCCCCGCAGCTACAATAGCAAGATGCATACGGTCAATTCCAAATCCCTTTAGGGAATTAACTTCGAAGTGCTTCAGAAGCGTTTCTTTCGCATAATCGCCGCTATAGGGCCATTCATCTAATGTATAAGTGTAAAATCGATCGCTGAACTGATCTACAAAATCGCTATAAGAACGTTTCGGCA
The DNA here is from genome assembly GCF_054130995.1 of Olivibacter sp. SA151. Lineage (NCBI taxonomy): Bacteria > Pseudomonadati > Bacteroidota > Sphingobacteriia > Sphingobacteriales > Sphingobacteriaceae > Olivibacter > Olivibacter sp. SA151. Next base: position 3,769,220 of record NZ_CP096391.1, read on the forward strand.
GGATAATTTCACTTGGCTTAAACCCTTGCAACAATTTATCAATATAGTCACCACTTCCTTGCGCAACTAAAAACTCACCTGTTGAAATGTCTAAAAAGGAAACACCTATTGCATTCTTATCAAGATACAAGGAAGCTAAATAATTATTAGCCTTTTGTTGAATGATATTATCATTGTAAGATACACCCGGAGTTACCAATTCTGTCACTCCCCTTTTTACAATCGTTTTTACAGATTTAGGATCTTCCAGTTGATCGCAGATTGCAACTCGCTGTCCCGCCCTCACCAGTTTCGGCAGATAAGTTTCTAATGAGTGATGAGGAAATCCGGCCAATTCGGTTTCAGAAGCACTGCCATTACCACGCTTAGTTAAAACGATGCCCAATATTTCCGCTGCTTTAACGGCATCGGAACCAAAGGTTTCATAAAAGTCACCGACTCTAAATAATAACAAAGCACCGGGATATTTTGCTTTGATACTATTGTATTGCTGCATTAATGGAGTTTCTTTCTTTGCTGTCTTTGCCAAAATCAACTTTCTTTAGGGGCGTAAAAATAAAATAAAATTGGGAATTAGCGGCCGCACTTCGCCGCTATATTTGTTTTGTTACTTATTTACCAGTCCTCTTCGTCCGGCTCTATTCCTAAGATGTTATTATAAACCGCTTGAAGTTCGGAGAAAGCATGCATATCATTCGCTTGCTTCGCTACGTCCATACCTCTTTGATAGGTGACTATCGCATCATTTTCCCTTCCCAATGACTCATATAGTTTACCAAAATGGTAATAAGTACCGACATAATCCGGCCGCTTATCTACAAGTTCCTGAAAATAACGTAAGGCTTTAGTCGAATTCTCCCTTTTAACGTACTCTGTAGCAATTGCATATAAAATAAAAGGTTCATCAGGACTTGCCTCTAGAAATTTAAAAAGTTGCTCCAAACGGTCATTGCTCATAGATTCAGCGGTTAAAATTTAATTATTATGTGATTTTTCCTATCTTTAGAACTTTAGAAGCCAAAGATAAAAAAGTACGGTTCTTTTCACAAAGACAGAAGATAACTTCCTCTATCATTGGTTCAAGCGGGGAATCAATTTATTATTTAAATGCAGCAATTATGAAAATACTCGTGTGTATCAGTCATGTTCCGGACACTACGTCAAAAATCACATTTTCTGAAGATAAAACTTCTTTCAACAATACAGGTATTCAATTTATCATCAATCCTTATGACGAAATAGCGCTCGCCAGAGCGATCGAATTAGCAGAAGGAGGCAAAGGGACTGTTACGGTAATAAACATAGGCGAGGTAAGCACTGAGCCAACCATTAGAAAAGCACTAGCCACAGGAGCAGACGATGCTGTGCGAGTTAATGCCGCACCACGCGATGCCTGGTTTGTAGCCAAACAGATTGCAAACTATGCAAATGGAAAGCAATTTGATTTGATTTTGACAGGTCGTGAATCTATTGACTACAACGGAGTACAGGTAGCTGGTTTTTTAGGAGAGTTTCTTAACATTCCGTCCATTTCTATCGCAAAAAAAATTGATATTCATGAGAAAACGGCATTGGTAGAACGTGAGATCGAGGGCGGTAAGGAAATTATTTCCAGTCCCCTACCCATGGTTGTCGGGACTGCAGAAGGCGTGGCAGAACCGCGCATACCGAATATGCGAGGCATTATGTCTGCTCGCACAAAACCGTTGGAGGTTATTGAAGCCATTGAAGTGGAAACACTAACCAAAATAGTGCAATATGAAAGTCCTGCTCCAAGGGGAGCAGTTACGCTAATAGATGCGGCCGAACCTGAAAAATTAATTGAACTATTACATACAAAAGCACGCGTAATCTAGTACGGCCTTAAAAAGGCCCATACTTTGAGGTAAAACCATATACAATAATTTAAATCGAAAAAAGATGTCGGTATTAGTATTTGTAGAGAATATAGAAGGTGTCTTTAAGAAATCCGCACATGAAGTGGTTTCTTATGCTAAAGCCATCGCGAACACCATTAATCAGCCCTTAGTTGCACTTTCTATTGGCGATGTAAAGGATGAAAACCTTAAAGGGCTAAGCAAATACGGCGCAAATAGAATATTAACTGCTAATTCAGATAAACTTAAATCTTTCGTAAACCAAGCTTATGCATCCATTATAGAAGCAGCCGCGAGGCAAGAAAATTCATCCATTGTTGTGCTATCCAATTCGTTCAGTGGCAAGGGATTAGCCCCACGACTGGCAGCAAAACTCGTTGCTGGTTTAGCAAATGGTGTGGTGGAGTTACCAACGATTGAAGGCAGTATATTACGTGTTAAAAAAACTGCATTTTCAGGCAAGGCATTCGCGGTCACCGAATTGAATTCAGCTGTTAAAGTTATTGCCTTAAATGCAAACGCCTTTGAATTAAGGGAGAGCCCTGTGGACGCAGAAATTGTTGCATTTGAAAACCAGCCTTCTCCCGATGATTTTACCACTGTTGTAAAAGAAATTATTCGTGCCACCGACAAGGTTTCTTTACCCGAAGCAGAAATTGTGGTATCAGGAGGTAGAGGATTAAAAGGGCCGGAAAATTGGGGTATCATAGAAGAATTGGCCGAAGCGCTCGGGGCTGCAACTGCTTGTTCGAAACCCGTATCGGATGCAGGCTGGCGTCCTCATGCCGAACATGTCGGCCAAACCGGCATTGCGGTAAGTCCCAATCTGTATATCGCGATCGGAATTTCAGGCGCTATTCAGCATCTAGCAGGGATAAGTTCTTCAAAAACAATAGTAGTTATCAACAAAGATCCGGAAGCTCCTTTCTTTAAAGTGGCAGATTACGGTATCGTAGGAGATGCCTTTGAGATCGTTCCAAAAATTACAGCAGCAGTCAGATCATATAAAAATGGCTGAAATTTTCGATATTAGCTACTTCTTTTGATAAGGAGGTATCGTACTCTTTTGGACATGAGGAGACTGAATTTTATTATAAAGAAAAAAATTTATATTCATAAAGCGCTATTATAAAAAAAATAGCGCCGCTATGAAATGCTTTTTGCATATTTGCCTGCGAGAAATGAATAAGATCAAGTTAGAAATAGTAGGATTATCTTACAGCCAGACACAATCCGGGGCTTATGCTTTAGTATTAGGTGAAGTTAATGGCCGCAGAAGACTTCCTATAATTATCGGAGGGTTTGAGGCGCAAGCGATTGCCATTGAAATCGAGAAACTTACACCCAGCAGGCCTCTTACGCATGATTTGTTCAAAACTTTTGCTTCTACATTCGGAATTTCCATTCATGAAGTCATTATTTACAATCTAGTTGACGGAATTTTTTATGCAAAGTTAGTTTGCAATAATGGAAAAAAAGATATCGAAATAGATGCCAGGACCTCCGACGCTATCGCTCTGGCCATACGATTTGATTGCCCAATCTATACTTATGAGTTTATTCTTGCATCCGCAGGAATCGTTATTGAGGGAAATGATTTTGTGTTTTTAGAAAACCTGGAAACCCCTAGAGAGGAACAATCTACTGTGGCAGAAAGCTCGAAAACTGCCTATGCATCCTACACCGACGATGAACTAAAAGCAGCACTTCAACAAGCACTTCAAGAAGAAGCTTATGAAAAAGCGGCTAAAATACGTGATGAAATATCTCGAAGAAAGTCGTCATAATTCGAAAAGAAATGCAACAACATAAGCTGAGCTTTACATAAATATGTCTATAAAACTTAGATTGACGCTCATGAGCTTTCTACAGTTCTTTGTATGGGGAGCTTGGATGATTACAGTTGGCGTATACTGGTTTCAGCATAAACAATGGTCCGGCAGTGAATTTGGGGCTATTTTTTCTACACTAGGAATCTCTTCTTTATTTATGCCCGCGTTAACCGGCATCATCGCCGACAAATGGATTAATGTAGAGTTTCTTTACGGCATTTTGCACATTCTATTCGGGTGCACGTTTCTGTACCTACCTCATGTACAAGATCCTCAAACATTCTTTTGGGTGATTTTGATGGCCATGTTATTTTATATGCCAACAATAGCCCTATCTAATTCAATTGCATACATTCTGTTAAAAAAACATAAGTACAATGTAATTAAGGACTTTCCTCCTATTCGTGTATGGGGTACCATTGGTTTTATTGCAGCTATGTGGATGACGGATCTTACCGGCAACAAGGCCTTAGGGGGGCAGTTCTATATTTCCGCCATCGCTGCAATTACGTTGGGAATTTATTCTTTCACCCTCCCCCCTTGCCCTCCATTAAAATCGAAATCTGAAAATGCGTCTCTTAGTGGGCGCTTGGGATTAAATGCCTTTAAGCTGTTTCGTAATCCAAAAATGGCGCTGTTTTTCACCTTTTCCATGTTTCTAGGCGGAGCACTACAGCTGACGAACATGTATGGAGATGCTTATCTATCCGATTTTGGTAAAAATCCAATCTATACTGATTCTTTTGTAGTAAGACATTCTACTATCATATTATCCATTTCTCAAATTTCCGAAACAATCTTCATTCTAGCCATTCCCTTCTTTCTACGACGTTTTGGTATCAAGCAGGTTATGCTGATCAGTATGTTGGCTTGGGTACTGCGTTTTGGTTTATTGGCCTATGCTGATCCGATAAGCGGCCTTTGGATGATCATTCTGTCCTGCATAGTGTATGGAATGGCTTTTGATTTTTTCAATATATCGGGATCTCTTTTCGTCGAAACAAGTACGGGAGCTAATATCCGTTCATCTGCTCAAGGTTTGTTCATGATGATGACGAACGGTTTTGGCGCTATCCTCGGAAGTTCAATCAGTGGCTACGTGATTGAACATTATTTTACCGAAATGGGTGGACAGATGATGTGGCAAGAGATCTGGATTTGTTTCGCTGCTTACGCGCTTGTGATCGCGTTCTTATTTTCATTCCTCTTTAAGCACAAACATGACCCCTCGGCCCTGGAAGAGATGAAAGAAATGACAGGTTAATCCTTATTGGTTAACCCGTTGCCGAATTGCTTCGTAAATAATTACACCCGCACTTACAGACACATTTAAGGATGCAATGTCGCCAAACATGGGAATCTTGGCTAAATAGTCGGCATTCCGTATGATACTGTCAGATATACCCGTATCTTCTGCTCCCATTACAATTGCTGTTGGTGACTTAAAATCGGGTTTATAAATAGTGTCTCCCGTTTTTTCAGTACATGCTACAACTTGTAAACCACTCTCTTGAAGGAATTTTATTACTTGTGTTAAGCTTTCGTGACGGCAAACGGCGATTTTATATAGAGCTCCTGCGGATGTTTTAATAGCGTCCGGATTAATCTCAGCCGATCCCTTATTCGGAACTACCAGCGCATCCACCCCGGCACAAGCAGCAGTACGTGCTATCGCGCCAAAGTTACGGACATCGGTAATACCATCCAATATTAATATCAATGGCACCTTCCCTTCTTCGTATATAGTTGGAATAACGTCTTCTATTTTTTGATAGGTAATCGGCGAGATAACGGCGATGACCCCCTGGTGATTTTTCCGGGTTATACGATCGAGCTTCTCTATCGGAACTTGCTGATAACCGATATTTCTATTACGTAAAACATCTTTCAACTCTTTAAATAACTCGCCGGTCAATCCTCGCTGTATAAATAAAGATTCGATTTCCTTTCCACTATCAATAGCTTCAATTACCGCTCTAATACCAAAAACCATTTGATTGCTTTCCCTTTTTATGGGTTTTGAAAATTGACGCATGCTTATGTAAATTAGGCGTGCAAGTTACCAAATATATTCTCAATATCCTTTTTTCATTTTTATGATATATTTAATTCATTTTAGCCGCAATTTTCATACCGTAGATTCATGAGAAATCTCTTGTTTCTTTCTTTCCTAAAATTGTTAAGCACATCTAAACTAACATATAAAAAGTTATTCACATTAGTTTTAAGCAATTGATTTTAAAATACTTTACGCAATGATTAACATTTTATTCACATCATTTGTGAATATCTAACAGGCTAACGAGAACAGATTCAATGCTTAACATTTTTCGTTATTCACTATTGTGAGAAACTCAAGCTCAGAAGGGATTATAAATTAAGTACATTTGTGGTATGAACTCCGAAAACGAAAATTATTCATCAAGAAATACCGCTAAGAAAGGAACTTTTGCCGAACGCAAAAATCGACTAGGGAATATGGTTAGTGGCCTTGGTAAGCTACCTCCTCAGGCAGTGGATTTAGAGGAAGCTGTTTTAGGAGCACTTATGGTTGAAAAAGATGCGCTATCAACAGTTATTGATATTCTGAAAGTAGACACTTTCTATAAAGATGCGCACCAGAAAATCTTCGAAGCCATCGTCAACTTATTTCAAAAATCTTCACCAATTGACTTATTGACGGTTACCGCTGAACTCCGAAAAATGGGTGCACTGGAAATGGTCGGGGGAGCTTACTATATAACACAGCTGACGGACAGAGTTGTCTCTGCCGCTAACATTGAATATCATGCTCGTATTATATCTCAGAAGTATATACAACGAGAATTGATTAAAATTTCAACCGAAATTATAAACAATGCTTATGAAGATACTGCGGACATTTTTGATTTGCTCGACACCGCAGAAAAAAGTTTGTTTGATATAGCTCAAAACAATTTAAGGCGAGATACCCGCAAGATGGACGATATCATGCGGGAAGCGGTTAATAATTTAGAACAGTTACGCGACAGAACGGATTCGCTTACTGGAGTTCCCTCAGGCTTTACAGCATTAGATCGTATTACTTCGGGTTGGCAGCCATCCGATTTGATTATTATAGCTGCCCGTCCAGCTATGGGTAAAACGGCATTTGTTCTAACCTGTGCACGCAATGCGGCTGTGCTGCATGATAAACCTGTCGCCGTTTTTTCATTGGAGATGTCCTCTGTACAGTTGGTCAATCGCCTTATTTCCGGTGAAACCGAAATAGAACAGGAAAAACTCAAAAAAGGAACCTTAGCGGATCATGAATGGACTCAGCTCCACTCACGGATCGGAAAATTAACAGAGGCCCCTTTACTGATTGATGACACGCCGGCACTGAATGTATTTGAATTTCGAGCCAAATGCAGGCGTTTAAAAGCACAATACGATATACAGATGGTGATTGTGGATTATTTGCAATTAATGCATGGAAAAGCTGAGGGGAAAGGCGGTGGAAATCGTGAGCAAGAAATCGGTAGTATATCACGTGCGCTAAAATCGGTGGCGAAAGAGCTTAATATTCCGGTACTGGCCCTTTCCCAATTGAGTCGTGCAGTTGAAAGTCGTCCGGGAGCCTCAAAAAGGCCTATGCTATCTGATTTACGGGAGTCTGGGTCTATCGAACAGGACGCCGATATGGTACTGTTTTTATACCGACCGGAGTATTATGGCATGACGGAAGATGAAGAGGGCCGACCAACTGCCGGTGTAGGGGAAGTCATTATTGCTAAAAACAGACATGGTGAAACGACCATTGTACCGCTGAAGTTTGTCGGTAAATATGTTAAATTCCAAGATCTAGAGGAAGATTTCGGTGGCGGGTCATTTGCAGACTCAGGAACTATGACTGATGATAATCCTTTTTCTGCCGGTATGATGCCATCATCAGAATTTGGGAATATGGGCGGAATCATTACACGTCCCTCCAGAATGAACGACATGGACGACGAAGCTCCCTTCTAGTTTGTCAAATAAGTAGTAGTTTAGTTGTTAAGTAGTCGGTTGCTATTTCCAACTTAACTACTTCCTTACCTAACTATTTTTCAGTTTAACTATTTCCTAAACTTATCTTGTAAGCTCTTCAGCATATCTTCTGTGATAGGGCCGCTTTTCTTTTCTTTAGCCTTATCTAAATGTTGATTACCGCTATAGGGTTTATTTCCCCCATAGGGCTTTGTTTTCGGCTGTATCGCTACATCTGAGGCATTCGAAGGTTTAACGTTAGCGCCTCTATTATGTTGTATATTGCGGAAATCGGTCCATATTTTTTCTATACAGCGCTTGGTATATAACGGAAAGTCACCTTGCATCATCCAGGAATAATAGCTTGGCTCTATCTTGAACACTTCCACTACGCTTTTGCCTTTATGCTTACCAAAACTGAAAACCTCAACGCCATTCTCATCGTAAATGATACGGCCCGCAAAATCAACCGGTCTATTTAAATTGGTAAATCGGTGAAGCGCGTCTACATCGTTCTTTACAGGTATCGATTTATTGCCGCTTTTGTCTTCCCATTCAACGCCGTCATAACGCTGCACTTGGGCTAACAACACTTCATAGGTAGCACGAACATCAGCTTCAGCACTATGGGCATTTTCCAAAGTTCTATCACAATAAAACTTATAAGCTGCTTTCAATGTACGCTGCTCCATTTGATGAAAGATATTCTGAACATCGACGAATTTTCTGTTTTCAATGTCAAAATTAATTCCCGCTCTTAGAAACTCTTCCATCAAAACAGGGATATCAAACTTATTGGAGTTATAACCGGCCAAATCCGTATCCTCCAAGAAATCAGCAATTTCTTGTGCAACTTGCTTGAAGGTTGGAGCGTCTTTGATGTCCTCGTCGTATATTCCGTGTAAAAGTGAAGAGCTTAATGGAATGGGCATCTCCGGATTTATACGCATGGTTTTTACCTGTTCACTTCCGTCTGGCATCGCTTTAAGGATTGAAATTTCTACAATTCTATCCGAAGCAACGTTTACGCCTGTTGTTTCTAAATCAAAAAATGCCAATGGGCGTTTTAGGTTTAAGATCATTTCTTCTTTTTTTATGAATTCCTAATTTACTTTATTGGTTGGTAGAAGGGTATTATGCCTGGTATATATAACCATGATCGCATATAGCAGTAATTCGTTTTTTGCAAACTGCTTATATTGCGTCCAAAAACCAAAATTATCTTCGTCTTTCTCTTTCATTTATTTGACCGCTCCTGCTCTTTTGAAAGACTTGTAATACCAACCGTCCTTTAAATTGCTTATAATAACTCCCTTTGAGGTTGAAGCATGAACGAATCTGCCATTATGCAAATAGACTCCTACATGATTGATGCTCGAACCTCCAAAACTAAAGAAAACCAAGTCTCCTTCTTTCAGCTGCCTTTCATATTTTCTTTTAACGGCATTTGCTTGATCCTCCGAACTTCGCGGAAGATTTTTACCATAAATCTCACTTATCAGCATCGCCGCAAATCCCGAACAATCTATACCGTTTTTTGTTGTTCCTCCATAAGCGTAAGGAGTACCAATCCAATCGTTTATAAAGCGATAAAGCTTTTCATTTTTCAGTTCACTGGTTTCAACCCCCAATAAACCGGCATAGTCAGTAAGCAGGTTCCCTGAGCTAACGTAAAATCCGGAAGTTCCTGAAACATCTGTTAAAATATCTCCCTTCTTTCGATGATAGTTTTCACGTTTTAGAACGGACGATGTAGCTCGCCGTCTGCTCAAACAGCTTGTCAACATTCCCATCAGTATAATCGCTAGCAAAATAAAGGTGATATTTTGAATCGGAAGCCGCATGTATTGTTGTTAATGTTCAACAAAAGATTCTACTTCTTCCACATCTACTTCTCCTTCATTGCTTATATTCAGCAGCCGAACGGTTTTTATTTCGTTTACGAGTAAAGGGTCGTATTTAGCCCGTACTTTAACATAATTCTTCGAAAAGCCGTGCATATATCCTTCTTTTACGTCACTTTCGAAAAGCACTTCCATCTCATTGCCTAACTGACTAACATAAAATGCCCGTCTTTTCTTTTCAGAAAGGATATGTAACATTTTGCTTCTGTCCGATCTGGCACTCCCCGGCACTGCCCCTTCCATTTGTGAAGCTATCGTATTTTCCCTTTCTGAGTAGGTAAAGACATGTAGATAGGAAATGTCTAGATCATTAAGAAATTCATAGGTTTGTAAAAAATCTTCCCGTGTTTCGCCGGGAAATCCAACAATGACGTCTACTCCTATACAACAATCCGGCATTAAGCTTTTAATTCTTTTTACCCTTTCAGCATAGAGTTCCCGTTTATATCGTCTACGCATCAGCCCTAAGATCTTATTAGATCCTGATTGTAAGGGCATATGAAAATGGGGCACGAATCGCTTGGACGAGGCTACAAAATCGATGATTTCATTACTCAGTAAGTTGGGTTCAATGGACGAAATCCGAAAACGGTCAATCCCATCGACCGCATCCAACGCTTTCACCAAATCCAAAAAACGATCTTCCCGCTGGCCTTGCCTCATACCGAAGTCACCGATATTAACTCCTGTCAATACAATTTCCTTTACACCCGATGCAGCAATATCTTTGGCTTGTTTAACCAACGATTCAATGGTTCCACTTCTACTGGCTCCGCGTGCAAGTGGTATGGTACAAAATGTGCAAGAATAATCGCAACCGTCTTGTACTTTAAGAAAAGTTCTTGTTCTATCACCAAACGAAAAAGCCGGAACAAACACATTGGTTTCCTCAATAGGTGCATTATGTATAATTGCCTTTTTCTGTTTGGTTAAGTCGTTAATATGCTCAATGATATTGAACTTTTCTGCTGCGCCAAGCACCATATCAACTCCGGGAATTTCGGCTATTTCCCGGGGCTTTAATTGCGCATAGCAACCCACAATAGTAATATAAGCCTGAGGAGAATATTTCAAAGCCTCTTTTACCACTTTTCTGCACTTTTTATCAGCATTATCCGTCACCGAACAGGTATTGATAACATAAACATCCGCTCTTTCGTTAAAAGGCACAGTTTGATAACCTGCATCCTGAAAAATCCGTCCGATAGAAGAAGTTTCAGAGAAGTTAAGTTTGCAGCCAAGGGTATAAAATGCTACTCTCTTATCCATTTAATTAGTTTTTGCGTTCAAAATGCAAGATGAATGCTCCGTCAAATGCGCCATGAAAGTAAGGTCCATATCAATTCAATCTTACATTAAACAACTTTGTTGTGCACCTTAAACAAGGTTTTAAATTGTCAGCGGCAAAAATACGTTTTTCTTTAGGCTTATTATAGGAACTGTCTCAGTTTTTATATAAATGCAACTAGTTTCGATACAGTTATGACAAATATGAACAGCTATTTACAAGTAGTGCTATCGTTCTTCAAGACAACCGTACAGGCCGTCATATAGCTTGCAAACAACGCACCGTAAACCTCGTGACTTGATTGGATATCCTCGCAAAAATAGCTAAGTTTGCAAGGTCTACAATGCAGCTCTACAGGAAGTAACGTTGCAATGTATAATCAGGCATTTTCAATGGATACTACACAAATACTTCGAAGGGCGCTTAATTTTGAATTCTTATCGAAAGAAGAAGGTATATATTTGCATCAGTACGCCTCAACTGCTGAACTAAGTTATGTAGCCAACGAGCTCCGAAAAATACAAGTACCTCACGGAAAGGTTACGTGGCAAATTGACAGAAACGTAAATACAACCAATGTTTGTATTGCTAACTGCAAATTTTGTAATTTTTTCAGGCGACCCGGGCACGAAGAAAGCTATATTACGGATATAGATACCTACAAGCGAAAAATCGAGGAAACGATACGATACGGTGGAGATCAGCTGCTGTTACAGGGCGGGCACCATCCCGATCTTGGCTTGAATTTCTACACCAATTTGTTTAAGCAGCTAAAAGAACTATACCCGACCATAAAACTGCACTCGCTCGGGCCTCCGGAAATCGCTCATATTGCCAAATTAGAGAATATGAGTCATATCGAAGTTCTCCGCGCCTTAAAAGAAGCCGGTTTAGACTCGCTCCCGGGAGCCGGAGCAGAAATATTAAATGATCGTGTTAGACGTCTGATTTCAAAAGGCAAATGTGGCGGAAAAGAGTGGTTAGATGTAATGCGGGCGGCCCATCAAATTAATCTCCCAACTTCAGCCACTATGATGTTTGGACATATTGAGACCGTCGAGGAGCGTTTTGAACACCTTGTATGGATCAGAGAAGTCCAAAGCGAAAAACCGGAAGGAGCCTATGGCTTTATTGCCTTCATTCCATGGCCTTTCCAGGACGACGGCACGCTATTAAAGAAAGTAAGGGGAATCACCAATAATGTAAGTGGTGAAGAATACATCCGTATGATTGCACTGAGCAGGATTATGCTTCCCAACATAAAAAACATTCAAGCCTCCTGGCTGACCGTTGGCAAACGCGTGGCGCAGCTCTGTTTACATGCCGGAGCTAATGATTTTGGATCTATTATGATCGAAGAGAATGTCGTTTCAGCTGCCGGCGCTCCGCATCGATTCACGTCGCGCTCGATACAAGATGCGATCAAAGAAGCTGGGTTCGAACCGCAATTGCGTACACAAAAGTATGACTTCAGGGAAATCCCATCAGGTATTCAAGAACAAATCATCGACTATTAATTAATAGGTTAACGTTTCATGGAGAACATCGTACAGCATATTGAGGCATTAATTTTTGCTTCTGAACAGAGCGTGGAATTTTTTGACATTAAGCAAATTATTCGAGATGCCTTAGACTTGGAGCTATCAAACGAGGACGTAGAAAATGCAATTAAGCTTATTGAATCAAAATACGCTGACAGCGCATTTGCCATTCAACTGTATCATATTAATAACGGCTATCAATTTTTAACGAAGAAAGAGTACAATAAAATTGTTAATCAACTTCAGATCCATCGATCTAAAAAGAAATTGAGTCAAGCTGCGCTTGAAACGCTGGCTATAATAGCTTATCGGCAGCCTATAACCAAGCTTGAAATAGAACAAATAAGGGGAGTGAGCTGCGACTATTCCATACAGAAACTATTGGAAAAAGACCTGATACAGATCAGTGGAAAATCTGAAGCTATTGGGAAGCCGCTCTTATATTCGACAAGCAAACTATTTATGGACTATTTTGGGATCAATTCAACGGCGGATTTACCGAAATTGAAAGACATCTTAACTGAAGAACAAAGTATAGGAGAATCAACGGAATAGCTTCCATTTTTTTGTATTATTTTTTCAATAAATTACTTGACTGTTTTAAAATCTTTGTAATTTTATCAGCACAAAACCAAACAATATAAAACAAGCGTAACTAGTAGAATTGGAAATGAAAACGCCAAAAAAGACAGACAAAAAAATTGGATCAAATAATCCAGCAAAAAAAGCGGGTAAATCAGGTATCAAACCTAATGATTCAAAACCAACAAGACGTTTTGACGATGAAGATGAAGATGACTTCGATTTTAATGATTTGGATAACTTTGACAATTTCGACAATTTTGACGATGATGACGACTATTAGTCTTGTAATCACCGTATTATAAAATATAAAGCACTTAGTATTTATGCTGAGTGCTTTTTTATTAATGTTTTGGGGAAAGAATGATAATCCAAGTAAACGACAAAAGGCAGGAAAAGCAGTTTCTAGATGTTCCTAAAAAAATATATAAAGATGATAGCAACTGGATTTGTCCATTAGATAACGACATACGCCAAATTTTCGATCCTCAAAAGAACAATTTTCATAAGCACGGAGAATGTGCGCGATGGTTATTGCTTAAAGATAATCAACCCATTGGAAGAATTGCGGCTTTCATCAACCATGAGAAGGCCTATAAATCAGAATGTCCCATAGGCGGTATCGGCTTTTTCGAATGTATTGATAACCAAGATGCAGCTGGTAAATTATTTGATACTGCAAAGAAGTGGCTAGCAGACAGAGGGATGAGGGGCATGGATGGTCCGATTAATTTTGGCGAGAATGATAACTTTTGGGGCTTATTAGTAGAAGGATTTACCCAGCCTTCCTATGGTATGAATTATCATAAGCCCTATTATCTAAACCTTTTTCTCAGTTATGGCTTCAAAACCATATATGAACAGATTACAAACTATTTAGAAGTTAATAAGCCATTTCCTGAACGTTTTACTCGGATTGCTAATTGGGTGATGGAAAAACCGGGTTATACCTTTAAGCATTTCGAGAAAAACAACCTACAAGTTTTCGCAAAAGACTTCATGGAAATTTACAATGATGCTTGGGAAAACTTCGAAAATTTTCAGCCTATTAAAATGGAAACGATCCTCGAATCGTTCAAGAAAATGAAACTGATTCTAGACGAACGTTTAATTTGGTTTGCCTACATCAATAATGAACCTGTCTCATTTATTTTGATATTACCGGATGCCAACCAATTGATTAAAGACTTCAAAGGTAAAATGAATTGGCTAAACGGCATTCGATTTTTATTGAACAGACGTAAAGTAAACAGGATGAGGGCAATTGTGATGGGAACGAAAAAAAATTATCAAAAGCATGGACTTGAATCCGCTCTTTTCATAAAGCTGAAGGAATATGTCCTTCCACTCAAGAAGTATAAAGAACTGGAACTTTCATGGGTTGGCGATTTCAACAAGGAAATGCTGGCTATCCATAAAGCTACCGGAGCCCAATTTGGAAAGAAACACGCTACATTACGATATGTGTTTTAACATAAGCACGTTTCCATCACTTAGCATAAAGCTTTCTTAATTCCTCGTAAAGTTCGATTACCTTCTTTTGTAATTCGATTACTTCGTTATTTCTTTCCTGCAACTTCTTATTGGCTGCTTCTAAGTCAGAGTTATATTTCTTTTGCTCATCAGCATCATTGAAATTCAAAAGCTGCACCACTGTCATGTCAAAAAGTTTGGCAATTTGTTGAAGCCTTGAAAGATTAATATCGGTTATACCGGTTTCAATTTTAGAAAAAGCAGGAATAGATATGTCTAATCTTTTAGCAACATCCTCTTGGCTCCACCCATTTTGATGTCTTAATAACCTTATTTTTTTTCCTAAAGATTTCATTCGTAAAAAATTTGTTTTTTAATGGCCTCATGACTGTCCCGGTAGGTAGAGTTCCGCACATGATCAAAATGAGTTATTATCACCATCTTTTAATTTTCATTAATCATGTAGACATTTCATTCGACTATTATTTTCACGTGTGTTAGCTTGACCCATAGACAAAGAGTATACAAGAAGAAGTAGGTATTAACCAATTGTAGCACTTACTATATCAAATATATATATAATTTTTAAAAATTAAAAAACTTATCTGATAAGTTAACTAGATTTATACCGCCAAAATTCCCTGAACTCATGAATAGCACATTTTTACCTTGAGGATCCAATTGGCTGATATACGCTTCTAGACTCTGTGCATCGTTAAAATATATTATATCGTCTCTATTAAAGGCTTTCTTTATAGTTAACGCTTCGATTGGCTTAATATTTTTTTGTCTGAAAGAATTTTGATCAATAAATACAACGGCTTCATCAGCCTGTTTCATTGTATCAAAATATTCTTGTAAAAACTCCTCATTTAAGCTACTAAACGTATGTAGCTCGATAATCGCTACTAACTTACTATTCGGATATTGCTCTTTTACTGCATCTATGGACGCTCTAACTTTTGAAGGCGAATGTGCAAAGTCTTTGTAAACAACGCTTCCGGCATAATCCGCAACATACTCCAGTCTCCTTGCTGCACCCTTAAAACTACCAATCGCCTGATAAAAATCTTCTCTACTGATTCCTAACCACTCACAAACAGTAAAAGCGCCTGCCAAATTAGAAAGATTATGCTTTCCAAATATTTGTAAAGCGATCTCCCCTTTGGAAGTTTTAAGATAACTTACTCCCTTATTAATGGTAAACTCAGGCAGCTTATACCCATGTTTATTGATATTAGAATTGTTATTAGAAACCAGATTCTGCACTTCCTTATCATCTTTATTATATACGAGCGTACCCTTTTCTTCTATGCTTTCGATAAAGAGCTTAAATTGTTCGACATATTCCTGATAAGTTGGGAATACATTAATGTGGTCCCAAGCTATACCACTTATCAGAGCTATATTTGCGTGATAAAGTAAGAACTTAGGTCTTCTATCAATAGCTGATGCCAAGTATTCGTCTCCCTCAATAATGATTAACGGCGCATCCTTTGTGATCTTAACCATCGTTTCGAAGCCCTCCAGTTTAGCCCCAACGACATAATCAAACGATCTTCCTAACTCCTTGAGAACGTGCATAATCATCGAGGTGATCGTAGTTTTTCCGTGGCTACCTCCTACAACGACCCGTGTCTTGTCTTTAGCCTGTTCGTAAATGTATGCAGGGTAGGAATAAATTTGTAAACCTAATTCCTGAGCCCTGACAAGCTCCGGGTTATCTGCTTTAGCGTGCATACCCAACACTACAGCATTAATGTCTTCCGTAATCCTTTCAGGATGCCAGCCTAATTGTTCAGGCATTAACCCATTCTTTGTCAGATTAGTTCTTGAGGGCTCGTATATGAAGTCGTCGGAACCACTCACCAGATAGCCTTTATTTGCTAATGCTATGGCCAAATTATGCATAACACTTCCGCCAATAGCTATAAAATGGACACGCATGTTATTTTCTTTTATGGTTTTGTTCAAATTTTGCGGCAACCCAATGATCTTTCACTTTTTTCTCCAAAAATTTCAGATTCAGTTCAATAGCAGCTTCTTCCAGTTGTCGTAGATCGTCTCCTTCGTAAAAACCACTAAGAAGAAGCTGACCATGGGGTTTTAAAACCGCAGAATAGGTCGGCAACTGATCGAGCAATATATTTCTATTGATATTGGCAAGAATCAAATCATATGGTTCTTGCGGAATTACTTCCTTTGATCCACAGTATATCTTTATAGCGGGGACCTGGTTTAGCTCAATATTTTCTTTTACACTTTCATAGCAAACGGGATCGTAATCAATTGCCACCACCTCCTCTGCACCTATTTTGGCAGCCAAAATCGCGAGTATACCGGTACCACATCCCATATCAAGTACACGCTTTCCTGCTACATGGCTATCCAATAAATACTCCATCATGAGTGATGTCGTTTGGTGATGCCCTGTACCAAAAGCCATCTTCGGATCTATAATAATCTCATATTCAAAATCGGGTTTAGGTGCGTGAAAGGTAGCACGAACATAACAGCGCTTATCAACCGTGATTGGCTCAAAGTTGCTTTCCCAAACTGCATTCCAATTTTTCGGACTAATCTCCTGAACGCTATAAGATACTTGAAAGTTTTCCGGCAAGGTAAGTAGTAAATGCTCAATAGCAGCCAGGTCCAATGAAGCACTAGCGATATACGCTTTAAATCCTGAGGGCGTATCCTCAAATGTATCAAATCCAAGAGCGGCTAGGTCATTAATAAACAGGTCCTGTTGCCACTCTTCACCTCCTACACAAACAAAAGTAAGTTCACTATAGTCCATATTATCGAACAAAAAAAGGTCTCCACATTTGATCAATCGGAAACCTCTTTGAAATGATAGAATTAGTTAAAAACCTTTACTATATCAGTAAAGTCTCTTGATTTTAATGAGGCACCGCCAATTAAGCCACCATCGATGTCAGGTTGTGAAAATAAATCCGGAGCATTTTTGGGATTACAGCTTCCCCCGTATAGCACACTGGTTTCATCCGCTACAGCTGCACCATATTTTGCTTCAATCTGCTTTCTAATGAAAGCGTGTACTTCCTGTGCTTGCTCCGGGCTTGCAGTCAATCCGGTACCGATTGCCCAAACCGGCTCATAAGCTAGGATTATTTTAGAAAAGTCGCTTGCCGACAGATGGAAAACACCCTTCTCTAATTGCGTTTTGATAACATCAAAAAAATCACCGGATTCGCGCTCTTCTCTTGTTTCGCCTATACAAAAAATCGGGATCAGGCCATGTGTAAGTGCTATATTTACTTTCTGTGCCAGTAACTCGTCAGATTCGCCGAAATAAGCCCTTCTTTCAGAATGCCCTAATATTACATACTCCGCGCCCGTCGAGCGTACTTGCTTTGCTGATATTTCCCCTGTGTATGCACCTGCATCTTCCTGATGTATATTCTGAGCACCCACAGACACATTTTCACTCTCTTTTGCTAAAGAAGCAATACTATGTAAATGGATAAAAGGACTGCAAACAATTATTTGCTGATTACCAATAACCTCATCTTTTACCATGTTAGCCACTTCTGAAAACAGGCTTATTCCTTCTTGGTAATCCATGTTCATCTTCCAATTACCGGCAACAATTTTTTTTCGCATGATTGATTAAATTTTGTTATTTCTTTGTTTTATTGTTATCTCAAAAACCTTACGTAAGATGGATGCTTCAATAGGGTCAAATTTACAATTACGCCTAGCAAAAACCAACTCTGCGGTCTCAAACATTTTCTCTAATTCATAAACACCTGCATTTTCTCCCACGCCCCAAGAGAAATCGGGCACAAAGGTAGGTGGCACTTCGCCTCCAAAAATACTTGCAGCAACGCCAACTACTGTTCCGGTATTGAAAGCTGTATTAATAGCGCACTTTGCATGATCCGCCATTATCAATCCACAAAACTGCAAACCCGTGTTGCGGTAAGCATCCGTTCCGTAATGATATAGTTTTACGTTCTTATAGTTATTTTTTAAGTTTGAATTATTGGTATCTGCGCCCCAATTACACCACTCGCCCATAACACCACTGCCAAAGTATCCTTCATGTCCTTTGGATGAATTTCCCCAAATCAAACACGTATTTAATTCTCCCCCAACACGGCAACCCGGGCCAACAGTTACATTGCTGTATATCTTGGTACCTAATTTAACCTGCGAATTTTCTCCTAAAGAAAAAGGTCCACGAATCAAAGCCCCTTCCCATATTTCACTATTTCTCCCGATATAGACGGGTCCTTTCAGCGTGTTTATGGTACAACATTCAGCCGATGCACCTTCCTCCAGGAAAATGGCGTCACCCAGCAACTTAACTGTTGAACTTATATTTGCAGAAGTTCTTCCCTTGGTTAATAGGTTAAAATCTTTTATTATTTCCGCTCCATTTTGTAAAAAGATATCCTCCGGATAACGGATAGCAGTATAAGCCTGCCTATAAACAACCGGTTTATAAGCAGCAAAGTCATTGGCGCAAGCTTCAGCTAAAGCTCTTATATCTGTTTTTGCGGCTATAAATTGTTTGTTTTCAATTAACTTTTCACCTACTTTAAGCCCATCAAGTGCGGCACATAACGTTGCATCGGGGCAAATACCTCCATTAATGATCAAGACATCTCCCACTGTTATTGATAAAGGATATTTCAGTTGCAGATAGTCGGCGCTGAGATACGAAACCGATACGTTCATCCACCTCGTCCATTTTTCAGCAATAGTTAACGTTCCGACTCGGAAATCACCTACAGGTCTGGTTAAGCTTAAAGGATAGAGATTAACGCGTTGTTCAGGATTATCATATAAAACAATGTGCATAAATTCAAAAATTAGTGGTTTGGTGCTCCGTTAGTATAGGGCTAAAAATAAAAAAAGTCCCGATAAAATACCGAGACTCTGTTTTATTATTAAACCGATCTTACTTTTTATTGTAACGGTTACGGAACTTATCAATACGTCCTGCAGTATCGACCAATTTCATCTTACCAGTGTAGAATGGGTGCGAAGTGTGAGAGATTTCTAGTTTTACCAAAGGATATTCCTGACCATCTTCCCATTGGATAGTCTCTTTCGTGTCGATACAAGACTTAGTTATAAAGGCATAGTCGTTTGACATGTCCTTAAACACCACTAGTCTGTAGTTTGATGGATGCAAATCTTTCTTCATTATGATAACCGTTTACTAACATCTTGTCCCTTTGTCATTTTACAGCCGTGGTAAATAATATCAAGGGTTAACGATGTATATATTTTTTAATTGTTAATTTCGTTTAAGGCTGCAAAGATAGTTATTAAAACAAATCAAACAAAATATATCGACTAATTTTTCCACATTACTAAAAATCAGCCGCTATTTTTCTTTTCCACGCAATGAGCAGTTTGGTCATCCTACTGTATCGTTTTAAGCCCTCAGGCTGATTGTTTAGCTGCAGATATTCATTATAAAACTTGGAACTGGCATGGGTTAAAACACCATCGAACCGCCGCCAGTAAGCTTCTTCTTCCTTTGCATCATTCAATACAGCGGGATCAATCAATTTCAACATATTGAAATATGCATCTCTATCCTGAAAGGCGAGCTGGTTAAGCAACATAAAGACGGCATTATAATAGGCCGCGTATTGAAATAGCAGATCCTTGCTTTCAGTACACAATATAAATCCGATTAAATTAGCTTCGTCTTCAAAGCCAATACCGGCCTGATGACCAAGCTCATGGCAGGCTGTAAAGGGTTTTGAAAAGATCGGCATTGAGGTGTTTACTTGTGCTTCCTGAGTAAAAGGATTGAAATATCCCGCCACACCGGTATAATTTACTTGAAGATTTGTAATGGGACTTTTAATTGTTGGCAGATAACTAAAAATGTAGGGTTGGAGCGTACTATTGCTTGCTATAAGATTTTGAGCTTTTAGAAAAATTGCTTCGTTTGATATTTGCAGATCGGTTTCTTTCAATTGTTTCCTAAAAGAATTGGCCCTTTCGATACATAAAGCAGTAACTTCTAAAAGCTCACAAGATTCTCCGATTTCCATTTGCAGTCCCATCCTTTTTTCAAGCGGTAATCTGAAATAATTCATTCCCCAGAAAAGATAAAAGCAGACCATTAAAACAAAAACCATGTTTAGAGCCTTTAAAGCACGTACAAGAGCTGTCGAATAATTTTTTCGAAAAAGGTCGACAACTATTGTGATCAAAAAGACGAGAAAGACCAAAATGCCGAGAAGGTACAAGCAATCGCCTAAGCTAAAAGGAATCCATGCCGTTATAGATTGTCCGACAATAGCAAATACCGGGAACAGCTTCCCACTGTAGAATCGCTCTACGAGGCTATTATACGTTGATAGCCACCCAAAAAGAACCAGCACGGCAACGAGCACTGTACTTCGCCGAATTTGCTGAACGACTTTTTCCCCCATTCTTAAAACGCGCTAATTAGCTCTCTTGGTCAAAGTAGAGCTTATAAAAATGCTTGCCTCTTTCTTCATCAAAACCTTTCTCAATATATTCCCGTTTGCCGTGGATATAGACATGAAAATTTTTATCTAACTTTAAGATAGATTTGAAAATCTTCGATTCCTTTTTAACTGCTTGACCGGAAATTTCGAAACCGTCTCCTATTGTTAGGTCGTGCATCTCTTCAAAGTTTGCTTTATAATCTCTGAACATTGTGATAGCTGCCGGATTACCTAGTACTTCTTCTGTAAACTCATCTAGCTGAAAGACTTCCTTTTCTTTAAAATACGCGGCCGAACGATTTAACAGATCAATCTTGTCTGCCTTTTCCATTTCAAAGGCTTCTTCTAATTTCTCGTTTACAAAAGCTTTACAAACTTGCATTAGATTACCTGTCTGATGAAAACTGTCATTTCTGACAACTACTTGCATGAAGTCATCTTTCCAATAGACCGCCTCATTTTGTCGATTCGTTTGGTCTACCGCCAACACTTTGTAACCTTCTTCTTTTTCTGTATCAACAATTAAACAACCTTTATCCAATTTGTGTATGTTGATGGCTTCTTCTTCGTAATCTACCTTAAAAGCGCCATGCTCCGGATACACTTTTAAATAGGTTTCTTTCGTCTCCGATTTAAAGATGCCAACACCTCGAAGTCTCTCTCCTTCCAGCTGTACTTCTTCGAACTGCACGACATAGACCTCTCCTGCTTTTATTTTCGGATGGCTGGAAGACTCGTACAGATGCTTGGTAGCCTGCTGGCTCATTGAATGAAAGTCGAGCTCCCCTTCAAAGAATAGGTGCACAAAATGATAAAGTTCATTCAGCTCCCGTTCACCGCTATTATGGCTCAATCGATACACTTCATTCACTTTCTCGAAAGGCGTTAGAAAATATTGCATTAACAGTTTCTGCAATAGCTCGTCCTGAAGAGTTAACGGTTGTTCCGAAAGAATGTAATGCTCATCTAAGGCCTTATTTCCTACACGATGGATAGATAGTTGCGTTAAAGAAGCTTCAAAGAATGATAACATAGTTTTTTGATAAGACGAGGACAAAAATAGTATTATTCTTTTTTCAAGAAGAAACGATGCATAAATAACAGCTGATAAGCTATGCTGTTCGACCAATATTCCCAATTATGGGCACCAGGTCTCGTTATATAGTCGTGTTCTATATTTCTATCCATCATTTTCTTATGAAGCTGTTCATTAACGGTATAAAAAAAATCAGCCGTACCACAGTCGATAATAATAGCCAACTTATCAGGCATTAGCAGATGTAGTAAATTAGTAACGGTATGTTCTTCCCACGATTCGGGATGTTCCGACAGAGCCCCTAATCGTTTTGATAAATCCCAATTAGCAGGAAACGGCCGAATGTCAACGCCACCTGACATACTTCCTGCTGCACCAAATAAATCTTGGTGTCTGAATGCTAAATAAAGCGCCCCGTGCCCGCCCATGCTTAGTCCTGTAATTGCTCTGCCATTACGAGATCTTACCGTCTTATACTTCTGATCGATAAAGGGTATTAATTCCTTCACGATATAAGTTTCATACTTGAATTGCGGGTCAATTGGACTATCTAGGTACCAGCTGCTGAAACCACCATCCGGGCAAACAATGATGTATTGATAATTATCCGCTAGTTCTTGAATAGCCGGTACTTTTGTCACCCAGTCAGCGTAATTGCCACTGTATCCATGAAGCAAGTAGACAACGGGCAGCGCCTTTTCTCCATTATATACTCGTGGTGTTATAACAACTGCTTTGATCGTTTTCTTCATTGATCCACTTGTAGTAAGAACCGTATCAACTTTCGCAGCATAGGCTGTGAAGACAAGAAAATAAAAACTTAAGGATAAGAATATTCTATGCATAGGTGATAATTTTAATATAATTTATCGATAGCCGCTTTAAAGGTATTGCAATGAGCGTCAACAATATCTTTAATATGTGTGGAGTATCCACCTCCCATACTGACCTGTACAGGTACTCCGAAACGCCTACAATATTCAAAAACGATTTCATCTCTTATCTTGCATCCCGGTTTACTTAGCGATAGCCAACCTAATTTGTCTGTCTCCAGAACGTCCACCCCCGCCAAATAAAATACGAACTCAGGCTTCACCTGATTAAATAAGGCTTCTAAGTTCTTTTCAAGAATCCCTAAGTACTCTTCATCTCCCACACCCTCCGGTAAACCGATATCCAAATCGGAATGCTCTTTTCTAAACGGAAAATTACGTTGACAATGCATTGAAAAAGTAAAAACGCGTTGCTCACTTTTAAATATATCAGCCGTTCCATTTCCTTGATGCACGTCCAAATCTATTATCAATATTTTTTTCGCTTTCTTTTGCGATAAAAGATAATGAGCTCCAATAGCCTGATCGTTCAATAAGCAAAAGCCTTCTCCCCAATTGCTTCCGGCATGATGAGTACCACCGGCTATATTGAACGCAATTCCATCTTGTAAAGCATGGTCGCAACACTCAATAGTCCCCTGAACAATACTGATTTCCCTATATACCAGCAGTTTACTTAAAGAAAAACCTGTTCGCCTTATCTCTTTTGTGGAGAGATTGAGGTTTTTAAGTTTCTCCCAATAAGTGATTTGATGGGCCAACGTAATATAATGTTCGTCTACCTCATGAGGCCTAAAAAAAGCGTTTGGAAGTACGGTCCCCTCATATACAAGCTGTTCAGGTATTAATTCATATTTCAACATCGGAAAACGATGTCCGACAGGCACAGGATGAACATACAGTGGATCAAATGCAATCTTCAGCACTTTAATTTAATTGACAAACTTAAAAAGCACTAAAATAGTAAAATCGGTGAACTATAAAATAATTGGATCAGAATCTTACTTTCTGCTTAAAAAAGTACGCTTCTGTGTGTTGGAATAATTTAGAATGCTTCGTATAATAGCCAATAGTATAAGAATAATCCCAAACGCGCCTACATAAATTAACGAATGAAAATAAGGATCTGCCTCTTCAAATCGTTTCATTAAAATCCCGTATATGCCCCATATAATAATCAGCCCGTAAAATATGTTGTGCTTAAAATAGACAGTAACCGTTCCTAATACAGCTGCTGTCAGCAATAGAGCATAACTTACGTAAAGATCTACTGCCGGATTTGCTAGCCATCCTAAAGAAACCAACCATGCCGCAAAATTGGCTAAACAAGCAATCGTTATCCAGCCAAAATAGATACTCAAGGGTAATTGGGTAATAAAAAGTGAAAGTTTTCCCTTTTGGGGAATCAGCAATTGAAGGCGTTTGGCCATATAGTATAAAGTAAAAAGCTGAACCAGTAATAATACAAGTGATAACCCTGGTATATCGTTTAACCAAGTATATACCCAGGTTGCAATAGCCAGTTGATTGATGCTAAAAGAAAAGCCAATTTGGAAAACCTCTTGATTCGTTACAAATTGTTGCTGTTCCGAAAAAGCTTTTATCAAATGAACGATCAACATGAGGAACAGAGCGGTATAAATGACAGACCAAATAGAGAAAGTGAACGCGGCCGGTGTTATTCCGGATTCATATTTAGCAGACATTTCGCCCATCGTGTATCCACCGATGTCTCGTGTTTGGCCTAACATGGATATTAGAAATGCGAAGCAATAACTAATGAAATTAATAATCGCCAACTGCCTAATGTAACGCATAACAAAGAGTCTTTTATACGCTAACAAACAGACCGGCAGAAAGTTCAAATGGTTTACGGTAAAAGGGCAAGTAATTGTACCAGGTATTTCTCGTCTATTTCATCAAAATCAGCCAATCGTTCACTATCAATATCAAGCACACCGATAACATCCCCACCCTGTCGCCTTACAGGCAATACAATTTCTGATTTTGAATAGGAACTACAGGCGATATGGCCGGGAAACTGATCTACGTCAGGTACAATCAATACACGGTTCTCTTTCCAAGCTGTGCCGCAAACACCCTTACCCATTTGTATACGTGTGCACGCTACCGGCCCTTGAAATGGTCCCAACACTAATTCATTATTTTTAATTAGGTAAAAGCCGACCCAAAAAAAATTGAATTGTGCTTTAAGTGCCGCGGCCATATTTGCCAAATTGGCTATTAAATCTTGTTCGCCTTCTAGCAAGGCCTCTACCTGTGGTAACAAAGATTGATATTGACTCTCTTTTGTGCCTTTCGCTATAACTAAATCTTCTGCCATGTTTGTTTTTGCTTTCTTTTCGGCACGAAATTATTTATTTTATGCTGCTTTCCCTAGAGAGGACTGCTATCTAAAAGCAATATTTATCTTAGCCCCTGTTATATTCTCAATCATTGGTTTAAAAATAATAGAAGCATTTTCTTTCGTCTTACCTAAAACATTCATCTCCTGCGCATTTTTCAGCAAGCGCTGCTCCGCCAATTGATAAATACCTTCAACTAGATTCTGCGTATCACCCGGTAACCACGCTCCCGAGATATCATAAACTTTGGATCGCTTATGATCCAAACGCACATAACAGATCTCGGGTTCAGGCAAATAGATAGTTACCGAATCCGAGCCATTTCTAATAATATCTTCTTTCTTTACTTTTCTCAAGTCTATACAACCGGCCACCTCTCCTACCGCTATGAAAAGCACGCGCTGATCGGGAAAAAAATAACGTAATTCTTTTCGTTCAAGGACATCCTTCATTGAATATTTAACCAGCTCTAATTTGCCAATATCGGTAATGCGCTCAACCATTACATCGTCCGCCACCTGTATTTTTGAAGGTCCCAGATCAAATTTGTAATAGATAAACCACCCCGATACTAGAAGTACGGCAATTAGCAACAAAATAACGATAGTAGAAATTGTTTTCCTCAACATACTTTTTAATGCTTGAACAATTGTTAACCTAAAAGGTTTAATAACGCATTAGCAATCATATCTCTTGTGACTATAGGATTGCATTATCCCGCCGCCATACAGTTTATAACTTATCCAGCTCTGTAAAACCGTTTTAGTAAAAAAGAAAAATGAATAAATCTACAAGCGCAATTTCTTTCTTAGCATATTTATCACTAATATTGAATTCAATATAACTTCAGAAAGCTAAACTAGACTACACTATAAATCGGATGAAAAGAAGAGCAGCAATCAAAAGCCTTTTTATCATAGCAGGAGGTATTGCTATTTTACCGTCCTGTTCGGGAGAGGCTGGAAAAGCATCCATTCAGTTGAACAACTTGGATATCAATGCTAAGCAAGAGGATCTGTTAGCTGAGATTACAGAAACAATACTTCCTAAAACAGAAACCTTCGGATCCAAAGAGCTGAATTTACATCTCTTTGTGTTAAAAATGGTGGATGATTGCCACAATAAAGTGGATCGAGATAGCTTTGTCAAAGGACTTGATCGCATAGATATCCTGGCAAAAGAAAAATTTTCAAAAGAATTTACAGTATTATCAGCTCAACAACGCACAAAGTTATTACAATACATAGCAAGTAGTGAAAAGGAAACCGATGAACAACGTTTTTACGATATTACAAAAAAACGAACAATTCAGGGTTTCTTAAACTCTCAATATGTAATGAAAGATCTGAAGCAATATGAACTGATTCCCGGGAGATATAATGGGTATGCCAAAGTAGAAGAATCAACTGATACATTAAGCTAAAGGAAGTACAAATGTCAAACATAAATATTGATAGCATAAAGGAACGTACATTTGATGCTATTGTTATCGGCTCCGGAATCAGCGGGGGCTGGTCAGCCAAAGAATTAACGGAAAAAGGGTTAAAAACGCTGGTGTTAGAACGTGGAAAAGATGTCAAACATGTGGTAGATTACCCCACCACCAACATGTATCCTTATGAATTTGAACACCGGGGCGAGGTTCCTTTAGCAATCCAAGAAGCGGCACCTATCGTAAATAGATGTTATGCTTTTCGGGAGGATGCTATGCATTTTTTCGTAAAAGATAACGAGCATCCATATGTACAGGAAAAACCTTTTGATTGGATCCGAGGCTATCAGGTGGGCGGAAAGTCTCTTTTGTGGGCACGACAAACGCAACGGTGGTCCGACTATGATTTTGAAGGCCCTGCTAGAGACGGTTTCGCAGTAGACTGGCCAATCCGATACAAAGATCTAGCGCCATGGTATAGCTATGTCGAAAAATTTGCCGGCATTTCCGGAAATCGAGATGGTCTAAAAGAGCTACCGGATGGTGAATTTCTTCCTGCCTATCCACTAAATGCTGTTGAGGATTATTTTAAGGGTGTCTTACAAAAGAAATATCGCGGCCGACATGTTATCAGTGCACGTTGTGCGCACTTGTCTAAACCCAACCCCATCCATATAGAACAAGGTCGGGTACAATGCCAAAACCGGGTTCTTTGCCAACGTGGATGTCCGTTCGGCGGTTATTTTAGCAGTAATGCTTCCACGCTTCCATGGGCACAAAAAACTGGGAACCTAACATTACGTCCATTCTCAGTCGCCCATTCCATCATTTATGATGAAGAGAAAGGTAAAGCAATAGGAGTCAAAGTTATCGATGCGAACACAAAAGAGGAAATAGATTATTTTGCAAAGATCATTTTTGTCAATGCAGCCGCCCTAAATACAAACCTTATTCTCCTAAATTCGACGTCAAACCGCTTTCCAAATGGTTTAGGTAATGACAGTGGCCTATTGGGAAAATATGTAGCCTTTCATAACTACAGCGCAAGGATCAGTGCCGAATACGATGGAATGAAAGAATATAAAACAGATGGGAGAAATCCAGCCGGTGGTGGCTATATTCCGAGATTTAGGAATGTTCATAAGCAGGAAACGGATTTTATTAGAGGATATGCAGCAGGATTTTCCGCTTACCGGTCACCTAATCGCGATATGTCGGGTTTAGGAGTAGATCTCAAGGAACAACTATTAAACGCTAAACCGGGCTCTTGGCGTGTTGGGTCTCATATGATGGCTGAAACCATTCCGAAAGAATCAAATTATGTAGCTTTAGACAGTGATAAAAAGGACGCTTGGGGCATTCCGCTGCTTAAAATAGCTGTTGATTATGATGAAAATGATGCAAAAATGAAAGCGGATTACATTGAGCAAATGACCGAAATGTTTACTACCGCCGGTTTCACCAATATACAAGCAAATACAGCCGGACAAGCGCCTGGCTTAGATATCCATGAAATGGGTGGGGTACGGATGGGAAGAGATCCCAAGACTTCTTTGCTCAATAAATGGAATCAGCTTCACCATTGCAAAAATGTTTTTGTTACAGATGGAGCGTGCATGACTTCCACATCTACTCAGAACCCATCGCTTACCTACATGGCTTTCTCAGCTAGAGCGGTTGATTTTGCTGTTAATGAAATGAAAAAAAATAACCTGTAAAAAAATTTGTTGGGGCACGTCGCCTTATATTGCAGCGCTTCTGCCCTAACAGATCATCTCTCCTCCATTGGCTACTTTTAAACCTTCCTGAAAACTTTCTGTCATAGTACTAAAGAAAATAATTTCGTAAGGTTAAAAAAGCAGACGATGAAAACACTGAATAATATACGCATATTACTTTTTTCCCTTAGCTTTATATTTATTGTTGGCTTTGGTAAAAAAGTAAATGCACAACCTGGAATAACTGTATCATTCCAGCAGTTTTACGACGAACTTTCGCCCTATGGAGAATGGATCGATGATCCTGACTACGGATATATATGGGTACCGAATGTCGATCCCGATTTCCAACCTTATGCAACCAACGGCAGATGGGTAATGACGGATTATGGTAATACCTGGGTATCTAATTATGATTGGGGCTGGGCACCATTTCACTATGGAAGATGGAACTATAATAGACGATTTGGATGGTGCTGGGTACCTGGTTATGAATGGGGGCCCGCATGGGTAAGTTGGCGATCAGGAGGTGGTTACTATGGCTGGGCTCCCTTAGGCCCCGGTGTAAGCATCGGTATAAACATTAACATTCCCTCTTCATACTGGATTTTTGTTCCGCAACGCTATATCTTAAGTACTTCCATACACCGCTATTACGCCCCGAGAAGAACCGTTGTAAACGTTTATAACAGAACAACGATCATTAACAATACCTATGTATATAATAACCACCGATATTATTCCGGTCCAAGAAGAAGTGATATTCAACGCATCACGCGATCTTCTGTACCGGTACATCGTATAAGTAACGCAAGTAGACCAGGGTCAGGAAGAATAACAGGTCGGTCGCTGGAAATCTATCGACCAAATGTAAGTAGAAGCAATCAGGCAAGACCAGCTAGGATAACTTCCGCTGACAACATTCGGTCGAGTGCAAATAGATCGAATGATAGAAAGACCGATAACTTTAGGGGAGGATCAACGACTAGGCCATCTAGTCGAAACGGAAATATAGCGAATCGGGCATCGGGTCGTATAGAGAGAAGTCCATATATTAACGGAAATGAGAAGACCGAAAGACCAAATCGTTCGAGCGTTGGGCCGTCAAGAAATCCTAGTAGCGAAACTCGAATAAGGGAAAATCGCTCGCGCATACAAGAGGCGCCAAATAACATAGAACGACCTGGAAGAGTGAGAAGCAGTGCCGGCAGTGCCCGATCTAACGGAGACAATGCACCAGGCGTAAGGCGTTCTGAAAGACAACAGCACACACGACCAAGTGGCCCTTCCAGAATGCCAAGAAATGAGCAACCACGGATCCAGAGGAGTGAACAACCGCGATCGAACGCTCCCTCAAGGAGTGAAAGGCCCTCTAGAGGCCAAGATCGCCCGGAAAGAATTTCAAGAAATATCAGAGGATAAAAAACAGAAGGCCCGAATATCGGGCCTTCCTATTTAGGGTTTAAATCGTTCAAGTATACGTTTGCCGGTTTTAACCTCAATACCTTTTAGCTCAATATATTTAACGTCAGGCTTCCAAAAAGTTCCGCCATCACCGATTCGGATAAATATTCTCTCAAGTACGGATTCCTTACCATCAATATTTGCGTAGACACGATAGCTTCCTTTTGCGTCCTTCTTTAATTTCAGTGGTAACTTGCTATATGCAACGGAACGAACGTCATAGCTACCATCGTTCAATTTTTTCGTATTAATACCGTAAGCAAATTTTCGCTGAATAAAATTTAATTCCTTTCGTATGCCCCCTTCCGGATAACGGATCCAAAAAGCATGAATCGGGCTACCTAAATCGAGTCGACCACCTTTATCCACATTTAACGCATAACAAATGGTATTTGTGTTGGGGTCCCGCTGTATATAAAACAGCAAATGTTCCACATCCTTAGGTATAGGAAATGAATCGACATAAGCATGCGTATCTTCATATGCTGCCGTAGAAGCATAAGTATTGGGCGAGTATGTTGCCAGCCCAACACCCAAAAGAAGTGCATAAAACAATGATTTAACTATATTTATTTTCATAAAGATATTTATCTGATCTGGTTATTAGGAGGCATTTTTTTAAAAATCCAATAACGCTGCAATGTGTAGTTAAAACCAATCGACACTAAGATATCTACTAACACCCGGCTCATCCTATAATCAATTTGCCCAATCTCGGTAACCAAAAAGGTGCCGGATGATTTCAACAGAATACTTCCACCTACCATCGAAGCAAACTTTAACAGTTGGATAAGTATTCCCTCATTTCTTGCCCTTGTTTCTTTTCCACTAAATGTCCAGTTTCGGTTGACTGTAAAATTAACAAGAGCGCCTATTATTCCACCAATAACAATTGAAATAGTATAATGTATGTACAATAATTCCGTACATAAAATCATCGCTCCATAATCGACCAAACCACCTAAAAAAGCCGAAAACTGAGCCTTGGCAAACACATAGAGACTACTTTTCCTTAACATTAGGGGAAGTGCTTTTTACCGCCCGCTCCGCTATATCACGGGTATCACCCAAACGCAGTAATTTTCTGGTGTCAACTAGGTTAACAATAAATAAAATGACAACTACTAGAGCCGAAAACACGTTAACAGCTCCTGCATACAACACTTCCAAAATAAAGATTAGGCTAATAATTCCTCTAATTTCGGTGGGCCCAACGGTACCTGCATCAATGGTATATTTATCCGTAATCTTATAGCGCAGTTGTGTTATAATCATCGCCCACCCATATAAGGCTACGAAAAAATAGGATAAAAGCTCATAGCCTTCTCCTAAATAAATAATAAAACCAAGCCCCATAATAACGGTATTGATCCAGTCCATTATAATATCCAAGGAGAATCCATACCATTTTCTCGGAATGTTACGATAATAAGCAATTCGGCCATCGAGTGAATCTCCAAACCAGTTGACGAACAAACCGAGAACTCCTAATAAAAGATAAGAACGATCGAGGTAACTTGCAAGTACAAAACCTCCCAAAACCATTACCCCTCCAAGGAACCCAATACCAGTCAGTATATTAGGTGTTATAAAATTCGGGATCTTCGTAACTAAATAAGAGATCGCACGTTGCTCAACACTTCTTAGAAGGTTAGTACGCTTTCTATCTTTAAAAAGACTCGCTTTTTTTCGATTTTCTTCTTGCACCTGATCATGCTTTTTTTCAAGCATGTCATCAGTCGTTTTATTTCCTTTCATAAGTTCATATCAATCACACAATGCTCAAAAGCATTCATGAACGGCTGTTTTTAACAGTTGCAGGAAGTCGCTTAGCTATTTCGCCTTTTTTCTTTTTTCAAAATTAGAACCGAAAATGAAATCCCATAACGGAGAACTTACGCCATATCCTTTGTCGGCATCCTGGTAATGGTGCAGCATGTGGTGCTGTTTTATTCGTTTCATAATGCCGCTTTTGAAATTATAATGATGCATGGCATAGTGACCAATATCATAAAAAAGATATCCGACAATAAACCCGGGAAAAAACGCAGCCATCTGAATATTACTAAAGAACAACGTAAACAAGTAATATAGGGCCAAAGCAAGCGGAATACTAACGGATGGTGGCATTACCAATCTTAATTTATCCATCGGATAGTCATGATGCACACCATGAAAGATGAAATGCAGCCGTTCCATGATTTTTCCCTTAGGGGGCAAATGAAAAACGAAGCGGTGCATGACATACTCTGTAAATGTCCAAACAAATAGGCCGATAGCAAAATATCCTAAGTAAAATCCAATAGATACATTATAAGTCGCAAATGCTTTCCAAGAGAAATAAACAATAACCGGCACAAATAATATCAAAGGCACCGTAAAATGCACCTTTGTTAGCGGTTCAAGCAAGTTGCTCTTAAACATCCTTACTGATTCCTGCGAGTTAGAAACATAATTCTTTGCCATGATAATTCGCTTGATAATATAACTTATCGGTTCGTGTAAGAGCCGACAAGAATAGACAAAAATAAACAAAAAAGCGTCGTAAAACGATTAAAAATCAAATTTAACCCGCGCTCGTATACCCCATTCGGAAACATTTGGGTTTTCCAAATATGTAAATCTTCTAATTAAATCGACTCGAACCAATTTAAAGATATTAGCGATGCCGACACTTCCTTCAATATAAGGTTTACTTCCTAAGGTATACGTAATAGGTAAGCCGTTTTCATCCATTGAAAATTTATACACTGAATTGTTATAGTTCGGATTGTTTTCATTTCTTAAACCGCCCCACAACCCTTTAAAGCTGACTACCTCGCGCCACTTCAAACGCTTAAGTAACGGAATCTTATTGAAAATAAAACCATTAAGATAATACTGTACATTAACAGCCGCATAATGATCACTCACAAACTCAAGGAAATTCATTAAGTTATAAGAATTCAATTGGTACGCATACGTCTGATTCGCCCGATGAATAGCTAAGAGCGGAAAAGGAATGTTCTCACCAAAAATATATCCACCTTCCAATGTGACATCAGAATAACCAAATTGCGATAAATAAACTCGTTTAAAGATATTGGCACTAAAGTTATGATAGTCATTAGTACTATTGAAAACGTTCTTTAAGCCCATATTATATCGCAGTGTGAATATTGGATATTTATTGAATATAGGGATACGATAAACCTTACCTTGATAGAATTGTTCGTTTGGAGCATAACGGAGCTCGACATTTACTTCCGATGATGTCAGTTCATTCACATTAACTAGATTGCCATTAGCATCTTCGCGCTGATAAATCAACACGCCCGCGGGGCGTTGACGCCAATGTGTAAAGCCGACTTTATAGGAAAATCTGCTTGGCAGCTCATGTACATATTCGAACTTTGCAATATCATTATAAAGCCATCTATTATTATCACCCCGTTTGAATGAGAGTAAGAAATTGTCTTCCTGGACAAATTGCAACTCCTGTCCCGGAATTTTGGTATCGTGTTGATAGCTCGCTTTGAAATAATGTAATGGAAAGGAATATACCGACTTGTTATTAAGTGAGTAAGTGGCACTCAAAAAATATTTCCATTTTTTATCCCGGAAACCGTAAGCGCCATAAGTTTCAAAGAACATCCTTTTACTGAGATCCGTGGTAGTCCGACCGCCCAAGCGTAATCGGAACCCTTCCACCGGATTAAAGCTATAAAAGGTGCTTGCCGGTCCCATTTCAAACTTACCAAATGACTTATACCCTGCTAATAGCACGGTTCCCCAATCCATAATACGCCGAAACGACTTAATCGTTTGAAGGGTATCCACATTCTTGTATATACCGACTTCACGTAATTCAAGAGGCATATGGCGTACGCCTTTCCAATATTCTTCTGTAGTTTTCACCTCCGGATTATAGGCAATTTCTTCATCCGGGCCTTTATAAATACTATCCGGTTGTGACTGCCCGATTAAATATTTTTGAAAAGATACAGTTCGCTCCCCTAATATACCACCTCCTTTATCTCCCAAAGCGAATTCCATTGTAAGTGTGCTTTTACTTAAATGATACCGACCGTCAGGATTTTTGCTATATTCAAGTTTTGCCTGTAAATCCCGCATAAAGTTTAGATTGATATCTTTATTTACCGTCAGGTAGGCATTCTGTACGGCATAATTACCATCTAACGTGATAAATAATTTCCCTTCAAACAACATATCTGCTTTATTGCGGGGCACGAAACTCAACTCGACTAACCATGGCTTTTCCGTTTTTACAGTATCGCTGATAAAGAACTTATAAAAAGTAGGGGAATTATTTGCGATAGGACTCAAAAACAAATTGGTTGTGATAGAAATATCGTTATCGTAAATATTGATATCCTCGTACAATCGATGCAGATAATTACTTACCCCATCATTATCAATAAAATGTGGGTCGAACTCTGCTTTCTTATCGGCAAGAATATACCGCTTTTTCTTATAAGGATTTTTACGGAAATAAATGTTTGACAATTTCTCTTCCATATAAGCAGGAAGCACGTTTTTCCCCCCAATGGCGTTAGAATCTTGCTCTGCGAATAAAAATTGATAATTTCTAAATATACGTTTTTCTTTAAATTTATCAGACAGATTACTTAATGCCATTGATAGTTTGCTGTATTCCTCAAATTGAACGAAATCATAATTTTCCATTTGATTCTCCTTCTTATGAGCGATTACCTGTCTTATCAGTTCAACTGCCGGATTATTTTTATTTCTATACCTACCTTTCTTGCCGGTAACAACCACTTCATTTAGCATTCTGGCATCCACTTTCATCTGGACATTTACGACTTGGTCCTCTCCTGGTTTAATATCTTTCTCTACCGTAACGTATCCTATATACGCAAATCTAAGTTTCGAATAATTACCGTCTATCTTGATACTAAAATGGCCTTCATCGTCAGCTGAAGTTCCAATCGTGGTTCCAGGTATTAAAATACTTACATAAGGAAGTGTTTCTTTTGTTGCAGC
The DNA here is from genome assembly GCF_054130995.1 of Olivibacter sp. SA151. NCBI lineage: Bacteria > Pseudomonadati > Bacteroidota > Sphingobacteriia > Sphingobacteriales > Sphingobacteriaceae > Olivibacter > Olivibacter sp. SA151. The sequence continues at coordinate 3,804,027 of NZ_CP096391.1, forward strand.
ATCAGTTATCACACCGCGTACGATAGTCGTTTGCGCATGAACCTGCCAGCCAAGTAACACGAAAAAAAACAATAAACAAAAACGGGTATATTTTTTGTGGATCTTTGCGATATTTACTTTCACTTCTTAATTCAATTAGTTTAGATGTGTAACACCTAATTTACACTGCAAAATAAAGGATTTCATTTAAGACTATTGTGGTCAAAAAGTCAAAAATTGGAGCCTTCACAACAGAGATTCACTTATTTAACAAGAAAATAAAATACTATTTCTACATCTCTGTAAATCAGAACAAGCTTATGCAGAAAGATAAATTACCATCAAAGATGATAAAAGAATCAACGCTAAATTACTTTTTCAAATAAGCGATATCGCTTGTATTGTTGACCGTTTATTTGCTCAATAGCATGATTCATTAGGTAATTGTCTTCCAACATCCAGGAACATTCGGCGTACTCAACTTTCGTACCTTCGGCGTTCTTGATTAATGTTCCGTATAGGCAAGCTTCAATACCCATTTTGCGATAGCCGTCGATAACACCCAGTAATAATACACGTACACCTGTTACCTTTTTCAGCCCAAATAATAATTTAAAAATTCCTGTGGGGAAAAGCCGGCCACGTTTTATCTTAATCAATATTTGGTTGATATCCGGAATGCCTAGCGCAAATCCAACCATTTTATCTCCCTGTTCCGCAATAATGCAATATTTGGGGTCTAGAATTAATGATAAATCTTTAGCTAAAAAGTTGAACTCTTCATCAGTCATAGGTACAAAGCCAAGATTCTTATCCCAAGCACTATTATAAAGCGCTTTAATCTTAGGAATTTCTCGCTTCAGATTTTTCTTGTCAATCTGTCTGATCTTTATATCGCTTCTTTTCAATCGGTTTTCCAACGCACCCAGCAATCGCACAGATCGGTCGTTCAAATTATTCCGAATAACAAGATAAGCTAATAAGTCCGTAAACTTTTTCAAGCCAGATGCCAGTAATAACTTTTCGTAGTATGACTTATTATAAGGCATCATAGCCACCGGTGGTCGATCAAACCCTTGCACCAAAAGTCCACAAGAGTCGTTGGTTGATAAGTTTATCGGCCCAATTAACCGGTTAGCTCCCTTTTCTTTAAGCCAAGCGATACTGTGTGATAACAGGGTGTCTACAACAACCTGATCATCTATGGCATCAAAAAAACCAAAGAAGCCATCATTCGCTTGTGTAAAGGCGTTATGATTTGTATTATAAATGGCAGCAATCCGCCCTACAATTCGCTCACCTTCGTAAGCCAAGAACAATTGGATAAATGAATGATCATGAAATGGATGTTTCCCCGGCGTGAGCATGTCACGCTGGGCGATAAACAGTTCCGGCACATAGTTCTTGTCATTCTTGTATAAATCGTGAGGAAAATCTATAAAGGATTTTAATTGACTCTTGGACGAAACGTTAACTACCTTCATGTAAAATAAATGCTATACCTATCTTTTTGGTTTTATGCTATTTTAACGAACTCGCTGGTTAAAGTCTCACGATATGCCTTTGTTAACTTGCTAACTGCCTCATCGATTTGGTTGAAGGTATGTGAAGCCATCAAGGAAAATCGAATCAAAGAGTCTTGTGAAGCCACGGCAGGAGATACTACAGGATTAACAAAAACACCTGCTTCCTGCAATTTTTTCGTTATTAAGAATGTAGCATCATTGTCACGAATGTAAACCGGTAGAATGGGACTTTCTGTTTTCCCCAAGTCAAACCCGTTTTCCAACAATTGTCTTTTGGCATATTCGGTATTTTTCCAAAGGTTCTCAATATGTTCGGGTTCGGATTGAATGATTTCAAGAGCTGCTAAAACACTGGCTGCTGACGCTGGTGTCATACTAGCACTAAACATTAAGGACCGTGCTCGATGCTTCAAATACTCTATCGTGTTCGCATCACTTGCTAAAAAACCACCTAATGACGCTAGCGACTTACTGAAAGTTCCCATAATGACATCGACATCATCTGTCAGGCCAAAATGCGAAGCCGTTCCGGCGCCCGCTTCACCGATTACGCCTAAACCATGTGCATCATCTACCATTACTGCTGCATCGAATTCTTTTGCAATGGAAATCAATTCGGGAAGCTTGACGAAATCGCCCTCCATACTAAACACACCGTCAACAGCAATTAATTTAACAGCCTCTTCAGGTAATTGGCTTAATTTATTGCGTAAATCGGACATGTTATTATGTTTATACTTAATAACTTTAGAGAATGATAAACGGCTTCCATCTATAATAGAGGCATGATTACAATCATCTAAAATCAAATAATCGTTTCTTCCGGTTAAACACGAAAGAGCGCCAAGATTAGCCTGAAATCCAGTACTAAATAAAACAGCCCCTTCTTTACCTACGTAAGCAGCAAGTTTCGCTTCTAATTCCTCATGAATATCAAGCGTTCCGTTCAAAAAACGTGAGCCGGCACAGCCCGTGCCATATTTTGCGGTAGCCTTTTGAGCAGCTTCAATAATTTTTGGGTGGTTGGTTAATCCCAAATAAGAATTTGAGCCAAACATAAGTACTTTCTTCCCGTTGATGACGACTTCCGTGTCCTGTCCAGACTCGATCGGTCTGAAATAAGGATAGAGGCCTTTCTCTTTTATCACCGCCGCATCTTTAAAATCTGCTATACGCTTGTCAAAATTTCTGCTCATTTAATTGAAAATTTAAAACCCGAGGGTTCATCTACTTTTTAACACAGTTATATTATATGTATATTTTGCAGGTTATTCCCAATCGATTTAATTACCTGCATAAATCGATCATGCTCCGGGCTCTTCAAGCTATTGAACAAAACTTTTTCAAGATTCACTATTTTGTCTTTGATAAGTCTTGCCAAAGCACGCCCCTTGGGTGTAAGCATGACGCAATTTTTTCTTTTATCAGCTACATCTGTAGTTACTCGGACCAAATCTTCCTTTTCTAAATTGGAAATAGTCCGAAGTACCGACGATTTATCTCTCCCGATCTCATCTGCAATTTGCTGCTGCGGAAGCCCCTCCTCCGGTATACTAAACAAAACAGGCAGCTGTTCTATCCTCACTTCGATTCCTTGAGCTGACAAATATTGATTGGCTTTGTTTCGCAACAACTTACTCAGGTTATCGAGGTGGAATATGGCTAAATCATCATTATTTTTCACCTGATTCATCTATTATAAAAATCGTTTGTATGTCAACTAATAACGCCACAAATATCAATTCAATATTAAATTTAAAAAAGGTACATATGTCGCCAAAATTGGTCATTTTTTCTGTATAAAATCCGCTCTCATCTCACTCTTAAAGATGAAATTTATTTAAAAATCCTGCCTATTTTTAGGTTAAACCAACATTTTACAGCTATTCTTCATACAGCAACACGTCTAAAATTCTGTATTTTATTCCGCTGTAAGATTAGGTTATGTACATTGTTTTGTTAATATAAAATTAACAAAATCTTCGAAACTGCATAAAAATTTATTTTATATCAACGAAATATTCCTTAAACGTTAATATAATACACACTATTATTCGCTTATTTTCAACCAATTACAGACCAAAGCAATATAAGAGACTAAGATAAAGAGTATAGGGATAGGAAAAAGTTATCAACAAAAATAATCGTTGCGTTACCAACAAATTTGACATTAACATGAGTATTCTACATTAAGCGATCGTCTTCCTGTAGCTTGTTGGATTGACACCAGTGTACCTTTTAAAATATTTTCCGAAGAAAGACATATCACTGAAATTCAGAAAATCAGCTACTTCTATGACAGTTAGCGAGGGTATGCTCAATAAGCTCTTCGCTTCCATGATTACCATTTCCGCGATAATAGCGCTGGCAGTTTTGCCCGAAACATCTTTAGTAACTTCCGATAGGTACTTGGGTGTTATAAAAAGCTTTTTTGCATAAAAATCAACACTTCGTTCTTCCTTAAAGTTATCGGCTACCAACTTGGTAAAGCGAAGCATAATGTCTTCCTTTCGTGACACCTTTCGGTTCTTCTCTCTTATGTATTTCCTGTACAAAAAAGCATACTCATACATAAAGGTTAAAAAACTGTGCTTCACGACGGCATCGTTCATATTCGCATCTTCCGCATGATTGCGCAATAACATAACTTCAATTAAGTTATTTAGGATTTTGATCTCATGTAATGCCAGGTTATATAAGGGCATACCTGAAACGGATAGGTCGTATACATCCTGATGGAACTCTCTAATATTTGCATTAACCAAAAAAGACGATTTATACAGAATAGCATAAAATTTGCAGTCATCACTAATAGAAATCAACCGTTTGATCATATTGGGAGCAAATGCCAACAGATTGTTTTTTTCCAATCGAAAGTGCTGCAAGTTCAAATTAATATCTATAGATCCTTCATGGACCATTAATACAGCAAAGAAATCAGACTTAAAAGGATTAAAAATATCATAAGGCTTAAACTCCTTTGAACTTAACAGGCGTTTATTGATATGAAAAACAATAAATTCTCTAGAATCATCTTCAGAAAGATGGTGCGAAGTGATCTGAGGCGATTTCTTTTTCATATATACAGCGTAAGTTAGGCATCTCGCCTTTTCCGAAAAAAACTACAACAACAAGCTGCGGGTAACTTTCCTATCGAAGGTTATCCAACCGGGATAATTTATTGTCTTATTCCCAATAGCAATAGTTGGTTTTAATTTTATGGTTAACACGCTTTCTTGCTTGGCATTTTTCCCTGAAATGAAATCTGATATTTCCTGTAATACCGATCCGTTGGAAAGCAAGCCATAAACATTGGCATCAATTAAAACCGGAACCTCCACTGATTCACCGGGTTTCACTTTTATTTGTTGATTAACCAGTCCGGTAGCTAATTCTTTGTCCTTCATAAGGAGTTGATATTGAAACTGATTAATCCCGGCTAAATTAGTGGTAGGATTAGTGATTTTCAAATTCAATATTCCCTTCAAAGGTATTTCTTTCCGTAACATACCCATCGCCACGCCGCCCATACTGCGGGTATCAATATTTCCCGACTGAAGCATTTTAACTATATCTGCACCTGCCAGAAAGACACTATCTACGCTTTTCACTTCATATTTACATTTTTCCAAAGCCTTAATTTGCTTGGCCTGTTGATTAATACCACATGAAACGAATATTGGAAGCAGTATCGCTAAAAATAACTTGTTCATTATAAAATTTCTTGTGTCACCTAACAGCAAAAGTAAGTTATTGGGATGACAATTAAGGTTAATATTTGTTAAACGGGATCGTAGAAAGACTTAAAGGGCTAATCTAAATAGGCTCCTTGCCTCACCAGCAAAGCTCTGTACTTATTAAAAATAGCAGATTTAGAAACAAATCCCATATAACGATCATTATCATCCAGGACAGGTAGGATCCAAATATCCTCCCGGTCCATTTTCCTCATAACATCATACATATTGGCGTTCATTCTTACCACATCTAGAGGAGCTTGAGCCAGCTCTTTCATCGTTTTATCCGTTACCTCCTCTCCCATCAGGATGCTAAATAAGCGTTCGCTGTATATGACGCCCAGTAATTTCCGATTTTCATCTACTACAGGAAAAATATTTCTTTTAGTATGAATGATATCTGATCGCCGATCTACCGGTTTTTCATCGGGATGTAATACAGTGAAGTTCGTTTCCAAGACATAGCGTAGTTTCATCATTCTCAAAACCGTTTTATCTTTATCTTCATGAGAAAGCCAATCACCATGTATGGCTAAATTTTTTGTATAGATCGAATACTTAACTGTGGCACGATTAATAAAATAAGAAATAGCCGATACAATCATAAGAGGTACCATTAATGTATAGCCTCCCGTTATTTCAGCGATCAAGAAAATAGCCGTCAACGGTGCATGCATAATGCCACTTAAGGCGGCGGCCATACCGGCAACAATAAAATTGGCCTCTGTAAGATAAGTTAACCCCGTAAGATTGATACCGTGGGCAAAAACAAAACCCAGAAGTCCTCCCATAACCAAACTAGGTCCAAAAGTTCCGCCATTTCCTCCACTATTTAGCGTAATAAGTGTACCGAAAGATTTAGCAAAAACAGTTATAAGACTATAAACAATTACCATCCAGCCCACATGCTTATAATCAGAAAAGATACTGTTTGCCAGCAATGAATTGGCTTTACCAAGTAAAAGCTGCTGAATGGCGATGTATCCTTCTCCATATAAAGCGGGGAAGACAAATATTAACACCCCTAAACTAAGTCCTCCCAACCAAACTTTATGATAGGGATTCTTTACAGCGGAGAACCAAGTTTTAACCCAACCATCAACTTTGGTAAAATAAATGGAAAACAATCCAACCAGCCCGCCTAAAACTACATAAAAAAATAAGGCAGGCAGAACCCACTCATCGGATACCAAGTAAAATAATGGCTCACTATATAACACTCTCGATACTACCGATGCTGTTGCGGCAGCCATAAGTAAGGGGATAAAGGCGGGAATTGAAAACTCAGGCAATAGAATTTCTATCGCGAACACCATACCTGCAACAGGACTGTTAAAAGCCCCGGCTATACCTGCTGCAGCACCGCAGGCCAACAACATCGTTACTTCACGATAATTAAGTCCAAAAAACCGTGCAACATTGGATCCAATGGCCGAACCACTATAGGCAATAGGAGCCTCCAATCCTGCCGATCCGCCAAATCCCACGGTAAGAGCAGATGTGATGATTTGAGAGTACACATTATGGTTTTCAATCCGACTCGATTTTCTGGAAATGGCATACAGGATCGGTGTAATACCATGCTCAAATTTTCCTCTACGAATAAAGCGACGAACGTAAATAACGGTTAGTAATATCCCAATGAGGGGGAAAAACAGGTATAGATAGTATTTATATTCCGACTGTACATCATTCTGTAGAAATGCAGCAATTCCGTGAGTGAGCGCTTTCAAACCAGAGGCGGCTAAACCACCAATTAGGCCGACAACGACCGCTAAAATCACCAAAAAATTCCGATTGGAAATTTTTTGAATACGCCATTGGTTGATTTTGTAAATAATACCCTTCCTTGCTTCCAAAATACTACTTTATTTTTATTACTCTAATATAGTCAATGAATGCACTTCTTTTATGTATTCTTTTAACATTAGCAGCGTCATTGCTTGGCACAGTAAGTTTTAGCGGCTGTTCTCCTTTATTTAACCTGGCAATCACCTTATTGCTAAAACCCCAATCAGACCACTCTCCACTTCCCCTTTGGGGGAAAACCACCCCTCCTAACGACTGTTTTACACTCTCCAGACTTGCTTGCGCACACGCTTCACCTGTTCCTATGTCTCCATTTCCATTCGCATAACGAAAGTCAATAGCGTAAAGGCCGGTATCCGCAACATTAACGATAAAGGTTAACGAATCGTTTGCAGGGAGCGCCAAATCGATGAAGCCTTTACCGGAATATCCCTTTACTTTTTTTTCTTTTGATATTTTTCCAAAACTTTCTATTTCAATTATTTGCGCTGCTTCAGGTGAATATACGGTATAGGGAGCGCTTGCAAATGATTCAACACCTGCTGAATCGACTGCGATTATTTGATATTCTGCAAACTCGTTTTGGTTGATGTTAATCTCGTTTTGATCAATTAATGTTTGTACTCTTCCGTTTTTGAGCACTTTATAATTGACAGCATCTTCAACGATACGCCATTTTAGCTTACCGTTATCATAACGAAGGGCAGGCATATCTATTGCAAAGTAATTGGGTGTTGTATGAATTTTTCCCTGCGGTATTTGATTGTCTCCCAATACAATTGTTAGCTTATGTTTTCCTTTGATATTTCCTGGAAGAAAGGCTTCTTTTAATTCATCGTCATCAAGTTTGATAGACGTAATGACATTACCGTAACCACTTAATGTAATATCTAAGCTTGCATTCCGATATTTAAATCCTGTTAGCTTTCTTTCTCCCCGTAGCTTTTTAGGTATATACGGACGTAATCGAAGTCCGTCGGGTTCAAATTGAAATCCGAAGAAGACTTGATAGATCAATCCCAGATTTCCCGCTAGACTACTTAAGGCTCCGTCCTCGTTGGCTAAAGTCGGTTCATAATTCCCGTTATCAGCTCTGAAGTTTGCCTTATTCGTAAGATACATCGCTGCCGCTCTGTATATAGCCGCTAAACTGGCTAAGGCGGATTGTTCATTGTATACTTTAGCAGCAGCCATAGCGACATAACTTTGTACAAATGGCCAAATAGCATTATTCTGATAAGTTGGGATAAAAGTTGTCTGCGGATAAATGCAAGCTGCCCCAAATGGCAGAATAGGCATATTTTCCACCAGGACTTTCTGTCGTTCAACATCAGCAACATTGAATAAAATAGCCAAGGCATTCCCTAATGCATCCGATCGTTCCGAAGGGAGTTTGTGTACGCTGCCATACAGGTATTGTGCATAACGCGATTTATCATCTATCCAAAGGTGCCTATTTATATTGGTTTTTAAGCTGTCCGCCCAAATTTTATATTTACTACCCTCTTCGTTTTTCGACATCTGTCTAGCCATAGCAGAAAGACTACTTAAAGCGCCGTAGTGTATTGCATTGGTGCTTATGGCCATAGACTCATAAATATCGGTCGGTTGCATCCATTTCGGATAACTCTGCTCGCGCTGGTTTAAAAAACTAGACTCGCCGTGCATAAGTCCGGTATTGGCGTCGAAAACCAACAAACGGTCTTCTTCAACGATATTTTTTGCAATTCGATAGCAATTTTTCAACCAGCTTATATCACCGGTGACTTTGTAAACTTCCCAAGCCGCAATTACCCACAAAGCTCGGTCTGTTGAAATAGGGTACGCACCGCCCGTTCCCTCACTTTGTGCTAACTGCCCATCATGAATCTGTTGCATTAAATTCTTCTTTGCCAGTTCCGGTGCAATTGCTGCCAATGAAAGAATGATGCTATAATTAACATGATTCCAATTATTTGTGCTCCCCTTCTTTTTCAGTTGCAAAGTGCTATCTCCTTGCACTTTCTCCAGAAGCTCTTCTATCGCCATATTATGGAGCGCATCTAACAGTGGGTAAGGCGATGAGTAAATCGGAAATGAGCTGATATCTCGAGTTAATTTCCAAGTATTCTGATTACTTTTTCTATTTGAGTGGTTAAAGGTCAAAGTGATTTCATAGATATGATCTCCGTCATGGTCTTTCATTTCCAATTCAGGATGATTGACCAAATTATCAAAATCCCATAGAAGAGGTTTGATATTGCCAGCAACATAAACGCGGTTGAAATCTTCTTCATAAATTTTTAGCCCATTAAAATTTGTATAAAATCCCTCTTTTTCAAATGCTGCAAAAATTTCCGTTAGGTCGAGCTTGATTTTCACTTTTGTCCCCGGGGCAAGGTAGGTTCGTGGAGGTATACTCGTTTCATCCTTATAGGGTTTACCAAATTTAACTGAAACAATCTTCTCTCCTGTTTCTTCAGGTAGAACAACAACGGAATGATAAATCCCCGAAGGAAGCTCATTATCTTTTCCGTTTATACTAAACTTAAAATTTATGCGCGGACTAAGCGTATCGTAGTACAGGCTTTTGTAGTTACTTACCAGTTCTGTCGGAGATATCGCCTTCGCTTCAAACGAACCCTGGACAACCCGATCTCCATACAGCGCAAAAGCCTCCGATTGGAAAATTTCGTTTTTATTGAAATTTTTACCACATGATAGTAAGGCAGATACGGTGGCTACAATAAAGGTAAGATACTTAGATCTTCTATTCATTTTATTATAATAGCTTGATTACCCAAGAGATGATGGCTCTAACGAAGAATGCCAGCGTAGGTAAGCAGATCTCAAAAATTTGCTGCAAACCTAAGTAAAATTCATGTACAATCAAACCCATCAAAATTTGTTAACTTTGTTTAGCATTGATTTCAATGTAGCGTTGAATAGCATTATTGAGACTAGCAAGCGCTCGTATTGAAAATCTGCTCTACAAATCAAAGAGCTTCTATCAATACAAGTCCTTATAAAAAAAGTTTTAAGAATATTCGATTACAGTACCTTACTTATGTTTAATATAAGCTCGGATTTCATCTACCTTGACTATTGCGCAACCACACCGGTTGACCCCTCTGTCCTACAGTTAATGCTGCCTTATTTCAGTGAAACCTACGGGAATGCCTCCAGCATATATCATCGCCTAGGAAGAAGATCTGCCGAAGCGGTTGAAATTGCCCGAGAACAGGTTGCAAAGCTGATCCACGCATCTCCTAAAGAAATCGTTTTCACATCGGGCGCTACGGAAGCAATTAATCAGGCGCTTAAGGGAATCTTATATTATTATCAACACATTGGTAAGCATATTATTACATGTTCCACGGAACATCCTGCCGTTTTAGATACCTGTACTTTTTTAAGCAATCAAGGTGCCGAAATTACGAAGTTGAAAACCGATCATCTTGGTAACATTTCAATAGATGAGCTGCATCAAGCCATAAGACGAGATACGATCTTAATATGCCTAATGTTTGCAAACAATGAAACAGGCGTAATTCACCCGATAGAACAGATTGGTACCATTGCAAGAAAACATAACATTCTATTTTTTTGCGACGCCACGCAAGCAGTGGGCAAAGTGCCGGTTAACGTTGTGGATCAAGGTATAGATATGTTGGCACTAAGTGCACACAAAATCTACGGCCCTAAAGGGGTCGGGGCTTTGTATATTAAGCGGCGAAATAACCCGATTCAAGTAGGGGCTCTTCTCCTGGGCGGAAAGCAGGAGAACAATCTCCGTGCGGGCACCTTAAATGTTCCAGGCATCGTTGGATTGGGTGCCGCAGCCGAAATGGCAGACCGCACCCAAAGAGAGGAATCTGAAAAATTGAAACGACTTCGGGATTACTTGGAAACTTCCTTGCTTACACTACCGGAAACATCAATAAACGGTGATAGCTTGAACCGGTTGCCCCATGTCTCTAATATCTGCTTTCGCTATATAAAAGGCACCGAAATCATGGCGCAACTACCGCAGCTCGCATTGTCGGCAGGCGCCGCTTGTGCCAGCGGAAGTAGAGAACCTTCTCATGTACTCCTGTCCATGGGACTGAAGAAAGAAGAAGCGGAAAGTGCTCTCCGTTTCAGCTTGGGAAGATTCACAACAAAACAACAGATCGATTATACGATCGACTCTGTACGAAGCACTGTAAGCAAATTGAGAACTGCTTCGCCGATTTGGAATATGCATGAAGCAGGTTTAATATAAGAAAATGTATTATCAATTAGACTGAAAAGCTCTCACCACAAGCACAGGTGCGCGAGGCATTCGGATTAATAAAATTAAAACCTTTACCTGTTAACCCATCGCTATAGTCCAACTTTGTACCGGCCAGATAAAGAAAAGACTTAATATCCAATACAATTTTAACGCCCTTATCCTCGAAAGCTTGATCGCCCGTACGTTCCTCATTATCAAAATCAAGCTTATAGGTAAGTCCTGAACAACCACCACTTTCCACAGCAACCCGCACAAAATATGATGCATCATACTTTTCCTCACGAAGAATCTCATTGATCCTATCTTTTGCCTTATCTGTAACAGTTATCATATCATTAAAATAAATATTTCATCAAATATCGCGAATCCCCCATAAAATAAAAAACCGATTGCCCAAGGCGAACGGAAAATGACAGGGATTAGACATCAGCTAAGCCTTTGTTAATAAACTAATACGATCATCGGCAATGTAAAATAATGGTGATTTCTCGATGGAATTTTATATTTTTCGGATATTTACCGACAAATCAATCCAACATGGTGTATAGAGTGTATTTAACAATTATCCTAAACTTTATCTGTCTTTGTTCATTCGCCCAGAAAAGACCGTTAGACCATAGTGTCTATGATAGCTGGCAAAGTATAAAATCACCAAAAGTAAGCCTTGACGGACAGTATGTCTTATATAGTGTTACTCCTCAAGAAGGAGATGCTCATCTTTTTATCACAACCCCATCAGGAGAAGTAATTTTGAATGTGCCAAGGGGCGAAAATGGGATATTCACTAATAATTCGCAATATGCGGTTGCAGCGATCAAACCATCGTTTGCCGAAACGAGACAAGCTAAAATAAAGAAGAAAAAGGAAAAAGAAATGCCTAAAGATTCGTTGGCAATTATCTCCCTTCTTGACAAAAGCATCTACAAAACCGGTAATGTGAAATCTTTTAAATTAGCGGATGAGTCATCTGAATATATAGCGTATTTGGAAGAAAAAGAAGCTTTAAAAGCAGATAGCGCAGAGAAAGACAATAAAAGCAAAGACAAAAAGGCTGACGAAGCAGGAATATTGCATTTGCGCAACATGGCTACCGGGCAGGAGGAAATTTTTGAACAAGTAACTGATTATTTTTTCGATAATATTGCTAATTTCTTAGTTTTTGTTCGATCAGAAAAAAAAGAAGCTCCGGTAAATAATGCCGGTCTATTTCTTTACGAGATCAAAGAGAAAAAGCTCAAACAAATAAGCAGAGGACGGGGGACTTATCGGCAAATAACCTTTGACCAAAGCGGTACGCAACTAGCCTTTGCTGCAGAAAAAAGTCCTGAGAAAGCGCTTCAGAAACCATATAGTCTTTATTATTACACATCTGAGCGGGATACTGCCAATGTAATTGCCAGTATCAATAGTGCCGGGATGCCCACCAACTGGAATGTCAGCGGAGATGGCAATTTACGCTTTAGCAATAACGGCGAGAAGCTCTTCTTTGGTATTGCGCCAATCCCCCGGGTAAAAGACACCACAATTGTCGATTTTGAAGTAGCCAACGTGGACATTTGGAACTGGAAAGATGATTACCTGCAACCGCAGCAATTGGTAAATCTAAAGAAAGATTTAGCTAAAAGCTATTTGAGTGTAATCTATCCAAAAAGAAACAATATTGTAATACCCCTTGCGTCTTTAGACATCCCCGATATAGATTTAACGGATGACGCCGACAATATTTATGCCTTAGGAAGTACCAACGCCGGAAAAAGGATCGCTGCGCAATGGGAGGGCAATACGAAGCAGGATTTTTATTTAATCTCTACAGTAGACGGAAGCAAGGTAAAAATCGCATCCGATATATACGGACAAGCCCATTTATCGCCGCTGGGAAAATATGTCGTTTGGTACGATATGGCCACCCAGCAATGGAACGCATACGATGTGGGTACGCGTTTTTTGAAGATATTGAATACCGATTTACCGGTAAGCTTTGCAGACGAAGATAATGACTCACCTACTTTTGCCCGACCTTATGGTATCGCCGGCTGGACAGCAGAAGATAAAGAGGTATTGATTTACGATAAGTATGACATCTGGAGCTTCGATCCGCAGGGAGATGATAGACGACTATTGACAAATGGTGCAGGAAGAAGCACGAAAACTACGTTTAGATATGAAGATATTGTTCCAAAAACCGGAGCAGGAAAACACGATAAATCTATTATCATCAATACAAAGGAAGCGTTCTTGGTAAGTGCCTTCAATCACATCAATAAAAATGGAGGCTGGTTTGAAACTAACCCTCGCAACAAAAGGGATCCAAAAGAGCTCATTATGGCTCCTTACACATATAAAAATATATTGGCGGCTACCGATAAAAAACTGATTATCTATACGAAGGAAAATTACGAAGAGTCGCCCGATCTATACGCGACCGCTTCGCTATTTAAAAATGAAACGAAGTTAAGTGCAATCAATCTGCAACAAAAACAATACAATTGGGGCACTGCCGAATTGGTAAAGTGGACAACGCCTGGGGGGCATGAAGCGACCGGCATTCTATATAAACCGGAAGATTTCAGCGAAGCGAAGAAATACCCAATGATTACCTATTTCTATGAGAAATTATCAGATGGTTTACACACCTACATCCCTCCAGCTCCGACTCCTTCACGGCTAAATATAAGCTATTTTGTGAGCAATGGGTATCTAGTGTTTGCTCCGGATATTAGCTATGAAATTGGGCATCCCGGAAAATCCGCCGAGGAGTATATTAACTCCGGCGTCAAAGAACTGGCTAAATTCTCCTGGGTAGATGAAAAGCATTTGGGAATACAAGGACAAAGTTGGGGTGGTTATCAGGTAGCGCATTTGATTACACGCACCGATATGTACGCTGCAGCTTGGGCAGGCGCTCCTGTAGTTAATATGACGTCCGCTTATGGGGGTATCCGATGGTCTACTGGCCTTAACAGGCAATTTCAATACGAAAAAACGCAAAGTCGCATAGGAAAAGATTTGTGGGAGGGTTATGATCTCTACATAGAAAATTCGCCACTCTTTCATCTTAAAGCCGTTAAAACCCCCGTTGTAATTATGGCTAATGATAACGACGGTGCCGTTCCATGGTATCAGGGAATAGAAATGTTCACTGCGCTTCGCCGTCTTAATAAACCGGTTTGGCTACTTAATTATAACGGAGAAGAACATAATTTGGTTAAAAGACAAAACAGAAAGGATATTCAAATCAGAGAACAACAGTTTTTTGATCATTTCCTGAAAGGAAAACCAGCACCTGTTTGGTTGGAAAAGGGAATACCTGCTACCTTAAAGGGTATTGATTGGGGCCTTGATCTGGTCGATTAAGCTAAACAGCAACTCTCTCCAACGTCATCGAGTCATTCTCCAAGAGGTAAGGTTAAGGTGGGACGCTATTACACAGCGCCCCACTTTCTTATAAACTAACAATTTGTACCTTGGGGGCAGCTTCGAGAATCTTTATATCCATCTCCGCTTCATACTGTTTAAAATTTTCTGCAAAAGCTTCTGCTAACTTATTGGCTTGAGCAAAATAAGCCTCCTTATCCCTCCAACTGTCTCTTGGGCTTAATATATCACTCGGTACATTCGGACAGCTTCTTGGATAGGCAAGTCCAAAAATCAAATGCGTTTGGTAATCAACCTCATCCAAGTCACCCCGTAGAGCTGCCTGAATCAAATTACGTGTGTGAACCAAAGGAATACGTTTACCGACGCCATAGGCGCCTCCTATCCATCCCGTATTAACTAGCCAAACTTGAACTTGATGCGTTTTTAGTTTTTTGCCAAGTATAGCTGCGTATTTTGCAGGATGTAGGGGTAAAAAGGCCTTTCCAAAACAGGCGGAAAACGTAGCGGTTGGTTCAATGATGCCAGATTCAGTACCGGCCACTTTAGCGGTATAACCGGAAATAAAGTGATACATCGCTTGCTCAACGCTCAATTTCGAGATTGGTGGCAAAACGCCAAAGGCATCCGCCGTAAGGAAGAATATATGTTTTGGGTGTTCAGCTATTGCCGGTTCGACGGCCCCTTTAATAAAATGAACCGGATAAGCCGCCCGCGTATTTTCCGTTTTGCTAATGTTGTTATAATCGGGTGTGCGCAACTCCCCTAGCATGCAAACATTCTCCAGCAATGTGCCAAATCTTATGGCATTAAAAATTTGTGGTTCTTTTTCTTCGGCAAGTCCAACACATTTGGCATAACAGCCACCCTCAAAGTTGAACACCCCCTCTTCACTCCATCCATGTTCATCATCTCCGACTAACATTCGCGCCTCATCAGCAGACAAGGTTGTTTTACCGGTTCCTGATAAACCAAAAAACAAGGCAGTGTCGCCTCTTTCCTTACCTACATTTGCCGAACAATGCATAGACAAAATACCCTTTTCTGTTGGCAGCAAATAATTTAGGACTGAAAAGATACTTTTTTTAATTTCTCCGGTATAACCTGTTCCACCGATGAGCACCACTTGCTCCGTAAAATTAATAATAACAAAATTCGCACTTCTTACACCATCCACCAGTGGAATTGCTTCAAAACCGGGAATTGCCAAGATGGTCCAGTTAATGGATGATAATGGTTCATTTCGAGATGGCCGCATAAACAAATGGTGAGCAAAAATATTCTGGTAAGCCGACTCCGTAATCACTCGCAGTGTTAAACGATGGTTTTTCTCTGCGCAGACATATCCGTCGCGCACGTAAAGGTCGATGTCCTTCATATAATGCATCATTTTAGCTAATAACTGCCCGTAATACTTCGCCTCCAACGGTTGATTGATATCTCCCCACCAAACGGTGCTCTTCGTTTTATCATCATGCACAATGTAACGGTCTTTAGGTGATCTACCTGTAAATTTCCCCGTGTCCGCAACCAGAGCACCGCATTCTGTCAGCACACCTTCGCGATTCAATATAGCATGTTCAACTAAAGCAGGAACAGATAATTGATAAAATATTTTTCCTTTCGGATAAAATTTTTGATTCCCTAAATCTAGTGGTTCAGAAATAGTAGAGTTCATATAAATTTGTTTTGTTGAAATTCCAGGTCAAAACTAAGCATTAAAAAAGATTAAAAAAATTCAAAAATAGCTAATAATCAACACATTGTACAAAATACACTTTCAATTCAAGTACTATAGCTCCTTAATACATAAGCACTTATACAAAAAGAACACCTATTTATTTTTTTTATCATTTTATTAAAAATATCAGCAAAACAAACAATGTATTTAATAAATCCTAAAAATTATACAACAATAAATGTCATTAAAACAAATAATGCCATATGAACCAAATACACCAAAACATGCTTTTAACTTTTCATTTAATTTTTTTTATTATATTCAGCAATTAAAGAAACAAGTTGAAAGATCATGAATCTATATACCATCGAAGCCGGACTATTTAAATTGGATGGTGGAGCTATGTTCGGAGTAGTACCGAAAAGTATATGGCAACGTACTAATCCACCGGATGAAAACAATTTGTGTACTTGGGCTGCTCGACTTTTATTGATAGAAACCGCTGACCGGTTAATCTTGATAGATACAGGTTTAGGTGATAAGCAAGATGCCAAGTTCTTTGGTCATTATCAACCGCATGGGAGCAAACTCGATGACTCATTGGCAAAATACGGATTTCAAAAAAGTGATATTACCGACGTACTGCTGACTCATCTTCATTTTGATCATGTCGGAGGCGCTGTCGAAAGACGAGCTGATAGATTAATCCCGGCCTTTGAAAACGCTACTTACTGGACAAACCAAAAACACTGGCAATGGGCAATTTATCCGAACGATAGAGAACGAGCGTCGTTTTTAAAGGAAAATATTTTGCCTCTTCAGGACAGCGGCAAACTACAATTTATCGAAGAAAATGAAAAAACTTTTTTCACAAAAGAAATCCAAATTCGATTCACCTATGGCCATACGGAAGCCATGATGTTACCACAAATTAGCTATAATGGAAAAACCATTCTCTATATGGCTGATTTATTGCCTTCTATTGGACATATCCCGTTGCCTTATATCATGTCATATGACATGTTTCCCTTAAAAACACTGGAAGAGAAAAAAACGATACTAGAAGAAGCCTTTATAAATAACTATATTCTGTTTTTAGAACACGATCCGTTGATTGAATGCTGTACACTTAAACAAACAGAAAAAGGATTAAGGCTCGATAAAACCTTTAAATTGCAAGACATTTGGCGATGAACTTTTTAATGGTTGTCATTTAAATTTTCCTTTTTACGATCATCCTGAAAGTCTTTTAGATTCGTTTTATACCAGAATGGAACATTTATATGAATAGCCGCTTTCGCTATTACATAAGCAGCAGTTGGTGAGGTTAGGCATATGAAAAACATGATGCCGAGCCCTTTTAATAGTACCTCAATGTTATTGAAATAAAATACAGCCGCAGCGATAATCAAGAGCACGCCTAAAGTTGAGTTTTTCGTAACAGCGGACAGTCTACTATAAAAATCGGGCAACCGTAATAAACCGATTGCCGAAACGAACATGGTAAAAGAACCAAGTGCGGCTAAAATGGCGCTGATAATTAAGGTTAAATTGTTCATTACTTTCTTTGGTTTACAAGATAATAGGCGAATGATATAGCCCCCAAAAATGCGATCAGGGAAAAAACCAAGGCAACGTCAAAAAAAATGAGTTTGTCCGTAAACATTACGTATATGACCAGTAACCCGATTAAATAGGCAGATATTAAATCGAGAGCAGATAATCGGTCTGCTATACTCGGCCCTACAATAAATCTATATAAAGCGAGTAAAACTGAAAGAGCAAGTAAGCAGACACAAAACAACAAAATATATGAAAAAATAGTCATTGCTTCTTCGTTTTGTTTATTTTCTTCATGACTTCATTGTCGCCCTTTCCTGACGTTTGGATCGTGTTAACGCCTTTCGAAAGGGCTGCAATCTGAAGCAGTCTCTTTTCAAATCCTTCCTGCATATATTGCTTGAAACTTGGCAACGATCCTCCCTCCAGATAAATGGTGTGCACAAAAAAGTAACGCTTATCGTCCGAAATTCCAACGATCAAAGTGCCGGGCGTGAGATTTGAAATATTAGTGAGAATCATTATTTCCATATCGGAATGAAGCGATAAAGGTACCTTTACTACCGCTGGTCGTAAATTGATCCTTGGCGTAATAATCTCTTTTGTTAAACGCACATTGGAACGAATAAATTCTTTAATGAAGTATTTTAAAAGATACATTAGCTGGATTACCAGTTTAAAATAGCGCCGTTGAAAAACGGATAACAGTCCCCAAAAAACGGTATAAGAAAAAAGAAAAGCTAACAAGGCGCCACCCGCCGTTTCCGGAACAAAGGTTATTTTCTCAAGTATCCAATAACTTGCGTAAAAGCTTACCAATAAATGTATAATAAATAAAATGAACATAATTTCTCTTAGCAAAGTATGAATGCGTACTCAGATTAAAAATTCATTATCGCTGCATAACCGCGTTAATATAGCCACTCGGTGTCAATACCTGCTCGGCGGCTCTTTGTGTATACTCAATCAGCCATGATGGACTGAAGCTGATCCATAGCGTTACAAGAAACAAAAAAGCGCTTGCGATATATACTTGGTAATATTCTTTCATAAAAACACGTTCCGTGATCAATTGTTCCAATCGCGTATCGAATTTCGTTAAAAAACATTTTCCCCAGATACGCATCATCGAGTATAAGGTTAATAAACTGACTATTAATAGCAGTGCGACAGAACGATAATCGTATACAGAGAGGCCGGCATCCACTAACATAAACTTACCCCAAAAACCCGAAAATGGCGGTATACCTACCAAGGTTAGTGCGAGTACAAAAAAAAGAAAAGACAAGCGCGGAAAGTGATCGTATAAACCATTAATATCTTTCACGCGATAAGAACCTCTGGCCTTTCCTATGATACCAACCACAAAAAAAAGGTTGGTCTTAACCAGCATATGATGCAGTGTGTAAAAAATAGCCCCGGCAACCGCGGCGGGTGTATATACCGCTAAACCATAAACTATAAATCCAATTTTGCTTATTAAATTATAAGCCAGCACTTTTCTTATATCGCGCTGAGCAATAGCTCCGAACACGCCCATCAACATAGTAAGACTAGAAATAATAAGTATAAAAACCTGCAAATAATGATATTGTTGTAGAGGAAACAATAAAGTAAAAGTTCGGATCATCGTATAAACGCCTACTTTCGTTAGTAAACCCGCTACAATAGCCATAACAGCGATAGGCGACGTGTGATAAGAAGCCGGTAACCAAAAATAAAAAGGAAACAGCGCCGCCTTAATCCCAAAGCTTGCTAATAACAAAACCGCTGCTAATTGCGTCACAGTTTGAAGAGCAGGGTCCCGTAAGCTTTCTGCTAAGGTTGCAAGGTTGGTATTACCGGTTGTACCATAGAGTATACCGATAGCTAACAACAAGAACGATGAAGCAATAAAATTGATGATTACATATTTAATTCCTCCTTGTAATTGATCCTTTTTACTACCTAGTGTAATAAGCACGAACGATGATATCAACATAACCTCGAACCAAACATATAGATTGAACAAATCGCCCGTTAAAAAAGCCCCTGATATACCTGCCAACATAAACATAAAAGCGGGGTAAAAACCGATTTGCTTTTTTCTCGTAGGCATTACGGAATCGGAAAAGGAAAAGAGTGATGCACTAACGGCGAGTAAAGCAGTCATAGCGATCATTAGTCCTGCAAAACGATCGACAAAGAGTGTGATACCAAACGGAGCCTCCCAACCACCAACTTGCATGGTTAAAAACTCCTCACGGGCCAATACCTTTACCAATTTTACGCCGCTGATTAGTGCAATCACCGTCGAAATCAAAACAACCGCCCGTTGAATGTTGACACGCTTATAAAACAACAAGCATAATATTCCACCCAACATAAAAATTAAGAGCGGCGTTATCGTAAGGTAAATTGAATTGACATTAAACATCATCCGTATCTGTTAAAGCATCTAAATTATTGGTATGACTGGTTTGGTAGATTCTTTTAAGTAAAACGATTACAAATGCCTGAACACCTAGGCTAATAACAATAGCCGTTAGAATAAAAGCTTGAGGAACCGGATCCGCCATATTATCTAAGGGCACCGCTCCATCATTTCCTGAAACAAATGCAGGATGGCTGTCTACCAAACCGCCGGTAATTAATAAAAACAGATTACAGGCATTCCCAAACAAAATAACCCCGGCAATCAGTTTCATAAAACTTTTGTGTAATAACAGGTAAACTCCGGCCGCAAATAAAAAACCCGTCAAAACTGAGATTCCTATGATCATAAACCTATCTGTTAAAAATGGCAAAAGCAATTTTTAATATCGCCCCGGTGACAGCCATATAAACGCCAATATCAAATAAAAGAACTGAACTTATTGTGCCTATCCCCTTTACAGTGATATCGCTCCATAGCGCATAAAAAAAACCTTCACCGAAAATCATTGACAAAATGGCGGACGAAAAGCTAAGCAACAACCCTATTCCCGTTAAAATCATTGTATCAATCTTATAGGTTTGTTGCGTTTCCGGCACGCCAAAAGCAATCATATGAAAAATTAATCCGATCGATAATACCAAAGCCGCAATAAAGCCACCTCCCGGACTGTCATGCCCTCGGAATAGAAGATATAGCGAATACACGAGAAAGATGGGCATAAGTACTTTAACGGCAGCTTGCAATATCGCAGTCTTCATAACTTGTCCTCCTTCGATTTTAAATTAATTAGTGCAACAACACCAAGCGCAGTCATACTCAATACAACCATTTCTCCAAACGTATCAAAAGCCCTAAAATCAACCAGCATGACATTTACAACATTTTCTCCATGGCCTCTAGGAACACTATGTTGAATATAAAAATCTTTAAGTGCAGGATTTAACGGGTATTGCTGTACGCTGATGAGTATACATGTTATGATAATGCCAAAAGCAATGGAAACACCCGCAATCAATACTTTTCTTGGCTCTAAGGGAAAGCTGGCACTTTTCGGCATTCGGTTCAATACGATCGTAAAAATCACCAACGTGATCGTCTCAACTAAAAATTGCGTCATGGAGACATCAGGAGCACTAAAAACAGCATAAAATAAAGCGATTCCATATCCCACGAGGCTCAAACAAACCAGGATACGCAAACGGGAAGAGGTTCTTAAAATAAACAACGTGCCTGTAAAAATAAGAAGTAAAGGAAAAAAGGCATAAACCTCTGAGAATGAACTTTTCCAATTGTCGAAATGAATTTCCGAAAAAAGTTTCCCCTCCATGTAGATCCAACTCAGCATGACAATAGGGACAACGAATATCACCTTTAAATACCGCGTCAAAAAGCCATGCTGAAAAAAACGAGTTACTACATAGGTGAAGGATTGCAAATGATGTAAAATAGATCGGTATGCATGATCCAAAGAAAACAATTTTGTTATCTCCGCCAATCTCCTAAACTTGCTCTCTCCTACATAAAAGGCCAATCCTATTAACCAGGTTATACCACTCAATATAAAAGCGGTATTAAATCCGTGCCATAATGACAAATCGATTTCCCGAGCGCCACGCTTGTTCATGGTTGTCTCAGCGGCAACTGTAAAAAACGACTCAAAATGAGCGCCCCCTATACCAAACAAGAGTCCCATCAGCGACAGGAACACAGGAGGACCCCACATTATAACAGATACTTCTTTAACAGCTTGCGATAAAACCGACTTACCGAAAAAAAGATCATAGGTTAATTTCACTGCTAACATAAAATAAATCGCATTGGTAATAATAAAAACGATCAGAAACCAATACAGATACTCTTCACCTCCCAATAAAGCTTCATATAGCTTCTCCTTTACAACAAAACCCAAGACCGGTGGCAAACCGGCGAAAGCTAAGCCGGCCAACAAGGCAGCACATGTGGTAAAAGGCATATTTCGATATAAACCGGACAGCTTTCTCAAATCTCTTGTTCCCGTTTGCCTATCTACGTTGCCGGCAACGAGGAATAAAGCGGCTTTGTAAAGTGCATGTACTGCCAGGTAAAGTAAAGCCCCTTGCAAGGCTAAGTCACTACCAACACCAATCAAGGCCATCAATACCCCAAGGGTACTGATGGTTATAGATGCCAAGATGCTTTTTAGGTCAAAGGCTTTCACTGCCCTGATCGCTCCCAATACCATAGTAATTGATCCAATGGCCAGCAAACTGACTTGCCACATGATATCGGTTGAAAAAACCGGATTCAGACGCATTACAAGAAAAACCCCAGCCTTAACCATGGTCGCCGAATGAAGATATGCACTAACAGGGCTCGGCGCTGCCATGGCATTAGGGAGCCAAAAATGAAAGGGAAATTGGGCCGACTTAGTAAAACACCCTATTAGAATAAGCAGTATGATCGTACTCATTCCTGCCAAAGTCTGTCCATTTTGGATAATCGCCGATAAATGAAAACTTCCGCATTGATGACCGAGTAGTAACAACCCGACAAATAGAGCAAGACCACCTAAATTGGTAATCAGTAAGGCTTGTAAAGCGGCTCTTCTTGCTTTTTTTTTATGATTATTATAACTAATTAAAAAATAAGACGATATACTCGTCATCTCCCAAAAAACATAAAGTAGAATAACGTGATCTGCGAGAACCAGCCCTAGCATCGATGCCAGGAATATGAATAGATAAAAGAAGAAACGATTGGCTTTGGGCTTCCCTTTCATATACTCAATGGAATACAAAAGAATAAAAGCACCAAAAAGGCTGATGAGTAAAGCAAAGAATAAGCTTAGGCCATCCAAGTAAAAACCTATATCAACCTTTAATTCAGGCACCCAAGAAACTGCCTCAATTACTTTCTCTCCTTGAATTACAGGTTGGATATACGTGCACAGGTAAATAAATACACCAAAGACACCTAATGTACCTAAAGCACCCGGAATTGCAGGCTGATACTTATAAAAGAATAAGAATATAAAGCTTAAAACAATGATTAATGATAAAATTAGGGCCATATTGTATATAAGGGACTAACATAACAACAGCAGACAAGCCATTTTGTTAGTCCCTAAACACAAATTAGTCCCTACATACGCTCGGGGACCTGAATTCCAAGTAACCTCATCGCTTTTTGTATGACGGTTGCCGTTGCTGCTGATAGGTTGAGCCTAAATTCTTTTAAGCTCTTCTCTTCCGCTTTTAGGATAGACACCTCGTGATAGAATTTATTATAAAGTTTGGCAACTTCATAGACATAATTGGCTATCACTGCAGGGCTATAATCCGCCGCAGCGCCTTTAACAATGTCCGTAAATTTCGCTAATTCTTTAATCAAGTCCCGCTCAGATGCTTCCAAACTCATTGGCTGCACGCTAAAAGGAGTAGTTCCATAGTTGCCCTTTGTTAAAACCGATTTTATACGTGCATGTGTATATTGAATAAAAGGTCCGGTGTGCCCCTGAAAATCGATGGACTCATTGGGATCAAATAGCAAGCGCTTTTTTGGCTCCACCTTTAGAAGAAAGTACTTCAAGGCACCCAAACCAATCATTTCATACAGCCCCCCCTTCTCTTCCTCCGAGAAATCATCCACTTTTCCCAGCTCTTCAGTCCTTAGCTTCGCCGTATCAATCATTTCCGCCATTAAATCATCAGCGTCCACCACGGTCCCTTCTCTCGACTTCATCTTTCCTGAAGGCAAATCTACCATGCCATACGAAAGATGATAAAGACCTTCGGCCCACGATTTACCTAGCTTCTTCAAAATCAAAAAGAGCACTTTAAAATGATAATCTTGCTCGTTGCCAACCACATAAATGGAGTTGTCCATACGATAATCATCGTATTTCAACTGAGCGGTACCCAGATCCTGTGTAATGTAAACGGAGGTACCATCTCCACGCAAAACAAGTTTTTGATCAAGGCCATCGGCCGTTAAATCAATCCAAACAGAATTATCTTCTTTTCTAAAAAATACACCTTTAGATAAACCCTCTTCGATAATATCTTTTCCTAAAAGGTATGTGTTCGATTCATAATAAACTTTATCAAATGTTATCCCCATCTTTTCATAGGTTTCTTCAAACCCATCATAAACCCAGCTGTTCATTCGTTTCCACAGATCTATTACTTCATCATCTCCGGCTTCCCATTGACGAAGCATCTCTTGTGCTTGCAACATTAAGGGAGCTTCTCTCTTTGCCTCTTCTTCACTTTTTCCCGCCGCCTTCAGCAAATCCACTTCCTTTTTGTATTCCTTGTCAAAAAGCACATAATAATTGCCAACCAACTTGTCACCCTTTAGTCCGGCTGATTCAGGTGTTTCTCCTTTGCCGTACTTCTCCCAGGCAAGCATCGACTTGCAGATGTGAATACCCCGATCATTAACCAAATTAGTCTTTATAACCTCATAGCCGGCCGCCTCAAGAATGGCTGCAACCGAAAAACCAAGTAAGTTATTACGCACATGCCCTAAATGAAGCGGCTTATTTGTGTTTGGCGAAGAATACTCTACCATTACACGTTTTCCGTTTTTCGGAATTTCTCCAAAATCCGGTTTTGAAATTTCTGTATCCAGAAGCTGAAGCCAAAAACTATCCGTCAAACTTAAATTCAAGAATCCCTTGATCACGTTATATGAAGCTATTTCAGCGGCGTGGGCAACCAAGTAATCACCGATTTCGCTTCCTGTCTGCTCGGGTGACTTTTTAGAATATTTGGTGAATGGAAAGGTTACAATAGTAACTTGTCCTTCAAATTCTTTTCTGGTTTCCTGTAAGTTAACTGATTTTTCATCAACTTTTACTTGATATAAATCTTTTATAGCTTGAACTGTTAATGATGCAATAAAATTCATGCGCCAAACTTAGAGAAAATATCGGAATTTTATATTTAAAAAATAAACGCTAATTTGCAGCAATGCATAGCGTATCCCGATATGCTGATGCATTTTGGAATCTATCGGTTATGAACACCCACCGGGTCGAACTATAATACCTAGTAATATAAACCACACATGAAACCGCTCATTAACGTCAATTCAGAAATTGGCACGCTTCGCAAATTACTTGTTCATAGTCCCGACAGTGGATTGGGACAAGTCGTGCCCTCTAAAGCCCAAGACTGGCTTTTTGAAGACATTGTCCATTTAAACACTTTACGAAAAGGAGAATACGACTATTATATAAAGTTATTATTGTACTTTTTAGACGCTCAAAAAATAAAAGGAAAGCTAAAACATATTGATGCACCGGATCAAGACCGTGCATTCTTTAAACCGGATGCGGAAGCATTCCATCGCTCCGACAAAGTGATTGAAGTACAATCACTGTTGGCAGACATATTGGAAGATCACAATGTTAGAACTAATCTTGTCGCAGCAGTCTGTGCCATCGAAGGCTGTAATTACCGATTGCAGCAACTCTTGTCAAAAAAAGACCCTATTAAATTAGCCAAAATTATTCTGTCCGGATCACTAGATGACGAACATATGATTTTTGCTCCCATCCCCAATCTTATCTTCACCCGTGATCTAGGCATCGTTATTAACCGTTTTATTTTGCTCAATAAGCCTGCCAAAAAAGCGCGGGGCCGTGAAAGCATGATCATGCGGTATATATTCTTCAACCATCCTATATTTAAAGACTTTCAGGAGACTATCCTTGAAATTCCCGACCCTATACAACATTTTCTTCGTCCCGGTGAAGACGAAGAAAAGCGCGCCACATTGGAGGGCGGCGATGTAATGGTGGTTAGTTCTAATCACGTCCTTATTGGCTGTAGCGAACGGACATCTCCACATGGCGCCAATGAAGCTATTAAGTTGTTTTTTAAACATAAAGTAGTAGAAAAGGTAACGGTCATTAAGATCCCTGCAAAACGCGACTTTATGCATATTGATACGATTTTCACACAAGTAAAACGTAATGTATGGGCTGTTCTGGCATCCGTGGCTAAACCTACCCCGAGTAAGGACGAAGAGCCACTCGATTTCTTTACGGAACCTGAACAGCAAACAGCGGAAATCATTCAGTTTTATAGCGATAAAACCCTGAAAACAAGACGTTTTTCATCATTGGAAAAACTTTTGGATGATATAAGTAGAAACGACTTAAACAGTACGGAAAAAACGCAATTTATCTATAGTGGAAACAACGTCTTCCCTTTTGACGCGCGCGAACAATGGACAGACTCTTGTAATTTACTCGCTTTGAAGGAAGGTGTGGTATTAGGTTACGACCGAAATGATAAAACTATTCAAGCCTTTTTAGAGAAAGGTTTTCAGGTTAAGGAGGTTGCCAAAGTCATAGAAGAGTTGGAACTTGATATCCTCCATATTAATCAGATAGAAAACACGCTTATCCTCTTACCTTCGGCGGAATTGTCAAGGGCCCGCGGCGGCTTTCACTGCATGAGCCTGCCTTTGCTACGAGATGACATCCACTAAAACACCTCCCTATGAGCCTTACTAGCCAGATTATGATGATTAGACCCGTAAACTTCAATTATAATGAAGAAACGGCCGTAAACAACAAGTTTCAGCAAGCTACACCAAACGCTGATGTACATACGCTTGCCTTAGCTCAATTTGAAAGAATGGTTTCCTTATTGGAGAAAAACGGTGTGGACGTACAGGTAATTGAAGATACACGGGAAACATTTACGCCCGACTCCATCTTTCCAAACAATTGGATATCTTTTCACGAAGATGGCTCTGTTATACTTTATCCAATGTTCGCCGAGAACCGCAGAAAAGAAAGAAGACAGGATATTATTGACATGCTTTCGAATATTTATGAAATAAAGAATACGATTGACCTCACTCACTTTGAGCATAAGCACCTCTTTCTTGAGGGCACGGGCAGCATGGTACTTGATCGGCATCATCGTATTGCATATATGTGCGCATCTCCAAGAAGTTCGACGGACGCTTTATATGAATTTTGCAAACAAATGCATTACATGCCGTTAATATTCGAAGCCGTGGATAGACACGGCTTCGCTATCTACCATACCAATGTTATGATGTGTATAGGCAATAACTTCGCAGTAGTTTGTGAAGAAGCGATAAAATCGCTTGATCAAAGGGCTCAGGTGATAAAAAGCTTGGCACAGACGGAGAAAGAAATTATTGGCATATCGCTCGACCAAGTGGAGCATTTCGCAGGTAATATGCTGCAAATAAAAAACAAATACAATGAGTCACTGTTAATCATGTCTGAACAAGCTTATTTGTCACTGAATAAAAAACAGTTGAAATGTCTGGAAAAATATGCACAGTTGCTTTATTCCCCCCTTGATGTGATTGAAAAGAATGGTGGAGGAAGCGCTCGATGCATGATGGCCGAAATATTTTTACCTCCTAAAAAAAGCCTTATTTAACAAGCTAATAGACTTCTTATTTTCTTGACATCAATTTTATAAAAATCTGATGCTATATATCGATTTAAAATTACATTTTTGCAAAAATTTTAACTAAGATAAATGCAAAGCTATCAGGAATTTCTTGACCTAAGTGTTGGTTTTCCGCAAGACGGATTTGACATCATTGATGATGAGCTCTATTTTCATGATTTAAACTTGATGGAAATGATAGAGACATATGGCACCCCTCTAAGGTTTACCTACCTTCCCATTATCAGTAAAAAAATCCAACAGGCGAAAATTCTCTTTCAAACTGCTATTCTGAAAAACAACTATCGAGGATCTTATAAGTATTGCTATTGTACAAAGAGCTCGCATTTTAGACACGTTGTGGAAGAAGCCCTTAAAAATGACATTCACCTGGAAACATCTTCTGCTTTCGATATGCCGATGATCGATGCCTTGGAAAAAAAGGGAGTTGTATCGAAAGATATTACAGTGATTTGCAACGGTTTTAAAACTTTCCAGTATAAGCAATATATTGTAGATATGTTGCACGATGGGTTTAAAAACATCATACCCGTGTTGGACAACAAGGAGGAGTTCAACCTTTATGATGACG
Organism: Olivibacter sp. SA151; assembly: GCF_054130995.1. Lineage (NCBI taxonomy): Bacteria > Pseudomonadati > Bacteroidota > Sphingobacteriia > Sphingobacteriales > Sphingobacteriaceae > Olivibacter > Olivibacter sp. SA151. Next base: position 3,832,384 of record NZ_CP096391.1, read on the forward strand.
AAGTTGAATTAGACGAGCCTTGTAACCTTGGTATCCGAATTGCAGCCGAAGAACAACCCGACTCGCAATTTTATACGTCTAGATTGGGAGTCCGGATGGAGGACATTCTTGATTTTTACAACAATAAAATTGTTCATAACCCGAATTTCAAAGTCAAGTTGTTGCATTTCTTTATCAATTCCGGTATTTCTGACACGCCTTATTATTGGAACGAGCTCGAAAAGTATGTAACACTTTACTGCAAGTTTAAGAAAATAAATCCCGATTTAGATACCTTAGATATTGGAGGCGGTATGCCTTTTAAAGATTCATTGGTACACGACTTTGATTATGAATACATGGTTAACGAAATCGTTAATCGGATCAAAGAAATATGCGCATTGCATGAGGTAATGGAGCCGGATATCATCACTGAATTTGGCAAGTATACGGTGGCCGAAGCCTCAGGCATCCTTTATAAAGTGTTAGGAAGAAAGCAGCAAAATGACCGCGAAAAATGGCTGATGCTCGATGGTTCTTTCATTACAAACTTGCCTGATGTTTGGGCATTAAATCAGAAATACATTCTTTTGCCGATCAATAATTGGGATTCGGAATACGAACGCGTCAATTTAGGTGGTATTACTTGTGACGGACAGGACTATTATAATCAGGAAGCACATATGAATAATGTGTTTATGCCAAGAACCCGAAAAGTACAATATTTGGGCTTCTTTCATACAGGTGCTTACCAAGAGGTATTAAGCGGTTACGGCGGGATACATCATTGTTTGCTCCCTTCTCCCAAACATGTGATCATTCGTCGCAATCGTGATGAAACGTTCAATTTTGAAGTCTTTGGAGAAGAACAAAACTCTAAGCAAGTACTAAAAATATTAGGTTATCATTAATTATTATAAATTAGCTGGAAAATAAGCCGGCTAATTTATAATTCTTTTAACAATTCTGAGTCGATGTGTATACTTGTTTGATTCTCTTGAAAATATCCCGGTATTATCAATCTGATCAATTTTTACTCTTCCGGATGCGTGGATAATCTCAGACTCATTTAATAATATCCCTACGTGGATAATCTTTCCGTCGTCATTATCAAAAAAAGCCAGATCTCCTAATCTTCCTTCCTGAAGGAAGTCGACAGTCTTTCCTTGTTCTGCCTGCTGCCAGGCATCTCTTTTTAGGCGAACACCAAAATGCTTATAAAATAATTGGACATATCCTGAACAATCAATTCCAAAGACAGATCTGCCGCCCCAAAGATAAGGTGCGTTCAGATAAAATCTAAGCACATCTTCTGCTTCTTGTTCAAAATCTTCCAAATCGGGTAATCGAGATAGCCCCAGAAAGAGGTAATCAGTATCATTAATACGGAAGCTATCGTTGTCCAAAAAAGGCAAGGTGCTGCCAGGCAACAAGTGAAGGCTTTCCTCCTTACCCAACTTTAGTAGCATCGCATGGGTAGATAAGTCTGCTATCGGCTGTTCTTCATTTTGTATAGCGTTAAAGTCTTCCGCTGACAGCGAAACTTGCTGCCTCCCGTCAATCCACCCTTCGTAATCATCGTATCCCATTTTAACATATAGGTACTCGTCTTTTTTTTCTAAAACTTCAAAGACTTCACCAAACAGTAATTGAGAAACAATTTCGCTTTTATTGCCGCCCTCAGCCCGTACCGGTATGACGGGTAAATTACAAATTCCATACACCATGGTACACACAAATCATTGTATATGCAAACTTAGATAAAATGCCTTTACAATACAATCGGTTTTGCACACATAAACACCAAAACTTTCATCTATCTCAAATGTTATATGTTAACAACACAAGCGATTATGATAGATTCATCATTAACAATAAGGACACAGCGTATTTTAATCGCTGTTGAAGACAGTAAATACTCTGAAAAAGCGGTTCGCTATGGTTATCACTTAGCCCAAGCTTTCAACGGTGAGGTAGCCCTGGTACATGTCATCGATCCGCCAACAAGCAGTACTTATGGGGCTGTCGATCCAATCATGGGTGTCAACCCGGTTTATATACCTGAAATTAACGAGGTGCAAGAGCAAGCATCAACAGATTTATTAAATAGATTAGCCTCGCTTTGGCCGAATGGCGAACAGCATGTGACAAAAATTAGTAAGTTGGGTCAACCGAGGAAGGAGATATTGGAAGCCGCTAATGAGTGGCAGGCAGACTTAATAGTGCTCGGGACTCATGGAAGAACAGGATTCGATCATTTTATCTCAGGAAGTGTCTCTGAAGGAGTGGCAAGACACGCGATTTGCCCTGTAGTGATCGTTCCTTATAAGGACGACGATCATTAAGAACTCATTTATGAGGAAGAGCAGCTAACAAATGGTTACCTGCTCTTCTTCGCTTGTCACTAGCCTTCGGCGTGCAACCAAGCCTTTTTTGCCAGTAATTCTTCCTGGGTTTCACGAACATCCTCGTCATCTACACAACAATCTACCGGACACACAGCCGCACATTGCGGCTCATCATGAAAACCCACACATTCCGTACACTTATCTGATACTATATAATAGATTTCATCTGATAAAGCTTCCTGAGCTTCATCAGCATCCAATGTGGTCCCATCTCCAAAATCAATTACTCCGTGCAGCTCGGTACCATCGGAAAAACGCCATGCCATACCTGCATCGTATATCGCATTATTAGGGCATTCCGGTTCACAAGCTCCGCAGTTAATACACTCATCAGTAATTTTAATTGCCATTATCTTCTTAAAAAATCCGTTTATACTTTATTTTTGCAAATATTACTTTTTCAACAATAATCTACAAATTTAGTAGTTTTTTGTCAAACATGGTAGTATTTTTATTGCAAATATAACATTTAAAAAGTTTTTCCACTTTGAAGAATCACAATTTGACAAGCCATCAACGCATCGCCGCCTTTTCTGCACTGGGCAACTATATGGAAACGGCGTCAGATAGCTTACACGCAATCATCGAACAAGCAGGATATCATAACAGTTGGTTTACACCGGCTAATACAAAAAAGGCACTCCATGCTATTGCCAAAACGCTGGTTAAACCGGTATTAACCGACTGGATACAACCTTACTTGCCTGACATCGATCCCATGTCCGGAAAAACGGTGGGACTGGTTCTCGCAGGGAATATACCTTTGGTAGGCTTTCATGATATATTAACAGCGTTAATAGCAGGTTTTAAAGTTCAAATAAAACTGTCTTCTGACGATAAGTACTTGATTCCACATCTATTGGACAAGTTAATTGAATTTGAACCGGCATTTAAACAACACATTAGTTTGGTAGACAGACTTCAGCGTTTTGACATGATTATTGCAACAGGAAGTAATAATACCGCTCGCTATTTCGAATACTATTTCAAGAATGTACCTCACATTATTCGAAAAAACAGAAATAGCGTAGCTGTTATTTGGGGCGATGAAACAAAAGCCGAACTGTCAAATATCGGCTACGACCTCTTCGACTATTACGGCTTAGGGTGTAGAAATGTTTCTAAACTTTATTTTCCTAAAAATTATGAAATCAGTTACTTCTTTGAGGCTATCGAAACCTTTAGTACGGTTATTAATCATCATAAATACCATAACAACTACGACTATAATAAGTCGATTTATTTGGTAAATGGCGACAAGCATTACGATAATGGCTTCCTGTTGCTTAAAGAGGATCAACGCTTAGCATCTCCATTAGCTGTAGCTTATTACGAACATTATAATGATATAGAAAGTTTAACCGCACAATTAAATGAAAGAAATGAAGAAATCCAATGTATTGTAACTAACAGAAAATTGACCACCATTGTGCCATCCTTCTCTTTAGGCAAAAGTCAGGAACCCGCATTGGACGATTATGCTGATGGTGTTAATACTTTGGCTTTTTTATTGAGCAACAAATAGGGACGAAAAAATAAAGCACTATACGAACGCGCTCATTCCTGTAATCGCCCTCCCAACAATAAGGGAGTTAATTTCTTTGGTTCCTTCATATGAGTAGATCGCTTCAGCATCGGCAACGAAACGAGCCACATCATGCTCCAAAAGGATACCGTTCCCGCCCATCACCTCTCGGGCCTGTCCTACGATGTCACGTGTTCGTAACGAGCAAAAAACCTTTGCCAAGGAAGCGTGCTCATCCTTTAATTGCCCGGCATCCTGTAGCTCAGAAAGGCGAAAAACCAGCGTTTGCATAGCTGTTAAATTAGAAAGCATCTCCACTAAATGATTTTGTATTAATTGAAAAGAAGCTATCGGCTTGCCAAACTGCTTTCTTTTCCGGGTGTAATCGAGCGCGCTCTCATAAGCCCCACGTGCACATCCAACCGCCATCCAAGCCACCCCTGCACGGGTCATACGCAATACATTGGCCGTATCTTTAAAAGAATTAGCGTGAGGTAAACGGTCTTTTTCTTCAATTACACAGTCCTTTAAAGTGATTAGCCCATTTTGGACAATTCTTAATGCCATTTTCCCTTTTATTTTTTCGACAGAAAAGCCTGGTGTATCTTTTTTCAAAATAAAGCCCTTCACCTGGCCATCATCCAAATCGCGCGCCCATATAACAATAAGATCAGCAAAAGTTGCATTTCCAATCCATTTCTTCTGCCCGTTCAACACCCATCCTTCCGCCGTTCGCTTACAGGTCGTCGTTAAACCACCGGCGGCACCTGAACCAACTTCCGGCTCTGTTAAGCCGAACGCACCTATTTTCTGCATTTTATTCATCTGCGGCAACCACTCTTGCTTTTGCTCTTCAGAGCCACACAAATAAATTGATCCCATTGCCAAGCCGCTCTGAACTCCGAAAAAAGTTGCTATGGAAGCATCTACCCGAGCCATTTCCATGGCCAATACACCCTCCATTAAAAATGATTTATTCGGACAACCATAACCGTTATAAGTAATGCCCGCCAAACCAAGTTCGCCAAATTTAGGAATCAGCTCAAATGGGAACTCGTCATGCAACCAGTATTTATTCACCAAGGGTTTTACTTCTTGTTCCATAAATTGGCGTATTCGGAGTTGCAAAGCACGATCTTCTGCACTTAATCGGTCGCTTAGCTCATAAAAATCCCCATTAATCGGAGGTAGCTCTTTCTTTTTCCCGTCGCCGTCCATCATTTTCAAAAGTCCCTTCAACTGATTATCATCTAATTTTGAAAAACCATCCATCACTTTAACGAGGTCAACTTTTTGGGAGATTTTTGATAACTGATCAAAATCAATATGCTTGAGCAAACGAAAGGCTTCTTTTATTTTAGTGAACGTATTTGACATATTTTTAGGTTTTAGAATATGATAACAAAATAAAGAAGAAAGTGTTTAACACCTCACTTTCTTCCATTCATAAAGCTTACCGCAGATTAAAGAGGTTATCTACGCCTAATAATCTCTTACAAGTAAAACCCTCGGCGTATTTAGCTCCGATATACTTGCCATATTCTCTAGCCCGGGCTTCGATTATATTTAAGAAGTCCGGATTAGATATATAGGTTTGCGGCTCTTCAACAGCATAATCTTCATTAAAAAACTGCGATTTGAAAGCACGAATACTTTCAATCTTCTGATCCCAATAATCACTCACATCTACAACAATATCCGGCTTAATATAATGATCTTGGATGAGCTGCAATAGAAGCCTCGGACGATGAGGTTCCTGATAGGTTTCATCTACCTTTGTTTCGATTCGTCGCAGTCCCGATAAAAAGCAAGCATCTGTTATTAATTCACCTGCTCTCCCATGATCAGGGTGCCTGTCATATAAAGCATTTCCAATGATAATCTCAGGTTGATATTTTCTAATGGCTTTTATGAGTTCAAGTTGCTCATACTCTTCATTTTTGAAAAAACCATCTCGCAGGCCCAAATTCTCTCTAGCACTCAGTCCAAGTATAATACTTGAATCCGCAGCTTCCTTCGCTCTGCTCTCAACGGTGCCTCTTGTACCTAATTCGCCTCGCGTCAGATCAACTATACCCACCCTTTTTCCTAGTGCAACATGCTTTAAAATAGTACCCGAACATCCCAGCTCTGCATCATCGGGATGTACAGTAATTACTAATATATCTAATTTCACGTGTTATTATTTTATATTACCTAATGTGCATTTATTACAGAAACCGTTCTATTTTCCGAATCAAGCGTCTCGATAAGGGCTGCGTAAAACTATAAAAATAGTCAACAACACGCCCCTCTCTATCGATTAGATATTTATGAAAGTTCCACAGCGGCTTGCTATTGATTCGGCCATTCAACAATTTATCGCCAAGAAACTTGTACAATGGATGGGCATCAGGGCCCTTCACTTTGATACGATCATAAACTGAAAAACTTAACTTTTGCTCAATACTACAATAATGCTGCAATGCCATACCACTCAAACGCTCCTGACTTCCGAAGTCATTCGAAGGAAAGGCCAATATTTCAAAGCCTCGATCTTTATAGCGTTCATAAAGCTTTTCCAATTGTTGATATTGGGGCGTAAAGCCACAAGCACTGGCTGTATTTACGACTAATAAAACCTTGCCTTGATAAATGTTAAAATCAACCACGGAGCCATCAGGCTTCATTGCACAAAATTGGTATATAGCATCCATTAATAGAAGTAACGATTGTTGTTGGCGTAGTTCCGGATAATAGTTTCTATTTCGCGGTCTTCGTCAGGGTCATAGGTATTCTTTAAATTATGACCAAATATTTTCGCCACAGACTGATAAAAAAAAGCAGATACTCCACCCCTTAGCTCTTTCACTAGCTCGTAGCTGGAATTACCCGTTTGTCTATTGATAAGTTTTATTAATATTTCCCCTTGAGATACCGACATGTTTTTTATCTCTCGGTTAAACATCGCTTTAATCTCTTTCTCGCAATCTTTGATAAGCCTTTTTTGATCCTTTTTTTTGGGCGTTACCGCTAGATCGCGCTGTAATTTATCATAACGGTCTTCTGCAAATTTGGCATACGGAAGTACTTTTAAGACATTATACTTTAAGCGATTATATCGAGCTCTGTCTGCCGGTGTTTTAAAAATCCGATAATCGGTAATCACGACCTCCCTCAATAAAATCCAAGGTATCCGTTCACCGTCAACAATGGTTGTTGGCAACATAATTGGCGTGATATTTGAGGCATTGTTAGAAGTATTAGCTAAACTATCTTTATTAACCTGCTGTGCCAAGCCCTCTCTACCAAAAAAAAGCAGTAAATAAATTAACATTAAACGTAAAAATTTCATAGATTTAGCTCTTACTAAACTTCCAATAAAGTTAAATAAAAATTGACGACTAATACAATTTTTATTAAACCTTCCGAGACATTTACAATCTCAAAGGTAGGAAATAAATTTTTTGCATATAGAATAGATATTTACGAAATTGAGGACCATGAAGGAATTAGTGATTGATTTAGAGGCTGAGAAAAAAGAGATCTTAAAACGGTATCGGGCGTTATTGCGAGCTTGTAAGCCCACCTTGCAAAAGGGTGACAAGCAGATGATCCGGAGGGCATTTGATATGGCCTTGGAAAACCATAAAGATATGCGCAGGAAATCCGGAGAGCCCTACATTTACCATCCAATCGCTGTTGCCCAAATTGCGGCAGAGGAGATTGGGCTGGGTACTACTTCCATCGTTTGTGCTTTATTACACGACGTGGTGGAAGATACCGATATTACTTTAGATGAAATTGAAAACAAATTCGGCAAAAAAGTAGCTAAAATTATTGATGGCTTAACCAAAATCTCAGGAATCTTTGATCCGAATAGCTCTATACAGGCAGAGAATTTCAGGAAGATGCTCCTTACCCTTGCCGATGATGTACGGGTGATTCTAATTAAATTAGCGGACAGACTGCACAATATGCGAACCATGGAATTCATGGCCCGTGATAAGCAGCTGAAAATCGCTTCTGAAACAAGCTATCTATATGCACCTCTTGCCCATCGTTTAGGTTTGTATGCTATTAAATCGGAGCTGGAAGATCTTTCCATGAAATATACAGATCCTGATACATACAAGTTCATTGCAAGAAAATTAAATGAGAAGAAAGCGGAACGGGAACGTTATATACAGGAATTTATTGGCCCTATTCAGGAAATATTGACGGAGCAGGGAATTAGAGCCAGTGTTTTTGGCCGTCCTAAATCCATTCATTCTATTTGGAACAAGATGCGGAAAAAATCTATACCTTTTGAGGAGGTATACGACTTATTCGCAATCCGTGTTATTATTGACACAACACAGGAAATGGAAAAGGCAGAATGTTGGAAAGCCTATTCCATTGTCACGGATCTATACAGACCTAATCCTGATCGATTGCGTGACTGGATCTCTTCACCTAAAGCAAACGGTTATGAATCTTTGCATACCACCGTTATGGGACCCAAAGGTCAATGGGTTGAAGTACAGATCCGCACCAAACGGATGAATGAAATTGCAGAAAAAGGCTTTGCTGCACATTGGAAGTATAAAGAATCAAACTCCGATAGTGGTCTTGATCAATGGATACAGAAAGTAAGAGATATTTTGAGTAACCCTGAATCCAATGCCTTGGACTTTGTTGATGACTTCAAAATGAATCTCTTTTCAGATGAAATATTCATTTTTACCCCGAAAGGGGCCCTTATTCAGCTTCCTTTAGACGCTACCGCTCTCGACTTTGCTTTTGAAATACATTCCGATTTAGGCGCAAGTTGTATTGGAGCGAAAGTAAATCATAAACTGGTACCCCTTTCACACAAGCTTTCCAATGGTGATCAAGTGGAGATTATCACCTCCAATAAACAAACACCCAAGGAAGATTGGCTGAATTTTGTTGTTACGGCAAAGGCTAAGTCAAAAATAAAATCTGCATTAAAAGAAGAAAAGCGGCGCATAGCGGAAGATGGAAAGGAAATCCTGGAAAGGAAACTTAAATCGATTAAGATTACCTATAACACCGATAATCTCAATAAATTAAGCTCGTTTTTAAAGCTGCCATCTACACAGGAATTGTTCTATAAAGTAGCTAAAGGGGAAATTGACCTAAAACAACTGAAGGAATTTGCAACGGCTGAAAAGTCCGTGGATACTTCAAGTGGAGCCAGTACTAAAATCGAACAACATGTTGACGGCTTACTTAGAAAAGTAGACAAAAAGGATAAAGAAACCTTATTGATTGGCGATGATTTTCAGAAACTCGATTATACACTTTCGGCTTGCTGTAATCCTATTCCGGGAGATGATGTATTCGGTTTTGTAACGGTTAACGATGGTATAAAAATTCACCGCACGAATTGTCCCAACGCGTCTAAATTAATGGCCAATTACGGTTACCGCATCGTGAAAGCCAAATGGACCTCTCAACAGGAATTAGCGTTCCTTACCGGTTTACGCATTGTAGGTATTGATGATGTCGGATTGGTTAACCGGATTACTACGGTTATTTCCCAAGATTTTAAAATCAACATTCGATCGATTACAATCACCAGTAATCAAGGTATTTTTGAAGGATCGATCATGGTGTATGTAAATAATACGGAGCACTTAGATAGCTTGATCAAAAAACTAAAGCAGATTAAAGGCATTACGGGTATTACACGTTTTGATTCAGAGGGATAACGGTAATGGGTTAAATGACCGACAACTGACACCTGGTAACTAAGCACCTAATAGCTCCCGGCTACGAGCTCACATGCTAGCTTTATAAACTGAATGTCAAGGATAACCGCGAAGTTCTTATATACTTTTGGGTTATTTGCATATAACAAGCAATTTAGCTAAGTTTGTACATAATTAAGGATTATTATGTCTACAGCAGAAACAACAAGTATGGTCAGAAAGATTTTCGAGGCATACCTCGAAAATAAAAGCTTGCGCAAAACTCCTGAGCGCTTTGCCATCTTGGAAGAGATATACTCAAGAAACGACCATTTTGATGTGGAATCCCTGTATATCCACATGAAAAATAAAAAATACCGAGTGAGCAGAGCTACCGTTTACAATACATTGGAGCTTTTGGTATCTTGCGATCTGGTGACGAAACACCAATTCGGAAAAAATATGGCCCAATTTGAAAAATCATATGGGTATAAGCAACACGATCATATTATCTGTATCGAATGCGGTAAAGTTGTTGAATTCTGCGACCCCAGAATTCATCAGATACAAAGCATGATGGGAGAGCTTTTAAAGTTTGACATCAAGCATCACTCATTAAATCTATATGGGGTTTGCAGTGAGTGTAACGAAAGCTGCCCTAAAACCGAAGCAAACCAAAGCCGAAATAAAGAGGTTGTTTCAGTTTAGCAATGTACTGTATAATACAATATTTCGAGGTGTTCAAAAAGAAGCATTTCAATTGCTGTCTGTTATCAAAGAAGTGAGCTATTAATTAAACGCTTTATTAGCTCGAAGATAACACTCTTTTTGAGCACCTTTTTTTTGTTTCTCCTATAAATTATTAATTAAACGACATACAATAACAAATCATGATGAAAGTCGATGTGCTTTTGGGCCTACAATGGGGCGACGAAGGTAAGGGTAAAATTGTGGACGTCCTAACGCCACAGTATGATTTAATTGCCCGTTTTCAAGGCGGACCGAATGCCGGACATACGCTGGAATTTGACGGGCAAAAATACGTACTGAACACCATTCCCTCCGGCATATTCAATAAAAACACGTTAAATCTAATCGGTAATGGCGTCGTTATCGATCCCATTATTCTCAAAAGAGAGCTTGAAAATTTAAAAAAAAGCGGGTTCGATCCGCTTGCAGAAGGAAAATTGGTGATTGCTCGTAGGGCACACCTTATATTGCCTACGCATCAATTACTCGATGCCGCTTCCGAAAGTAAAATGGGAGCTGGAAAAATTGGATCCACCTTAAAAGGGATTGGACCAACTTACATGGATAAAACCGGGCGTAATGGCATACGTGTGGGTGATACTACCTTACCCGATTTTGAAGAACGCTACCAAAAGCTCGTCGAAAAACACAAAAGTATCCTTTCACATTATGGTGAGATTCCCAACTTTGACGAAAGAGAACAAGCTTTCTTTGAGGCTATTGAATACCTGAAAGCTATTCCTCATGTTGATAGTGATCAATTGGTCAATAATTATCTAAAGGATGGTAAAACGGTATTGGCAGAAGGAGCTCAAGGGACACTATTGGATATTGATTTTGGTTCCTATCCTTTCGTTACGTCTTCTAATACTACAACTGCCGGGGCTTGCACCGGTCTAGGTGTTGCGCCAAAAAATATTGGTCAGGTCATTGGAATTTTCAAAGCCTATTGCACGCGGGTGGGTGGTGGCCCCTTCCCTACGGAATTGGAAAATGAAACCGGCGAAAAGTTGCGTCAAATCGGACATGAATTCGGAGCCACAACAGGCAGATCCCGTCGGACAGGCTGGATTGACCTTCCCGCATTACGCTACGCGATCCAGCTGAATGGTGTAACTGAATTGGTGATGACCAAGGCCGACGTATTAAGTGGATTTGAAGAAGTGAATGTATGTACGCACTATATACATAATGGAGAAAAGATCGATTACATGCCATATGACATCAATACGTTAAAACCTGAACCTGTTTATGAAACCCTAAAAGGGTGGAATGAGGATATTACCGGTATCACTTCGGTTGGTCAAATCCCTACAGCATTAAAGGAATATATTCAATATCTGGAAAAACAATTAGGTGTCAAAATAAAATATTTATCAGTAGGCCCTGATAGAATGCAAACGCTTATTTTGGATTAACCGAGATGACATCCACAGAATATCAGATCGATGATATTGTTAACTTTACAAAGAAAGCCCTTCAATGGGCTTCTTTATTTAATACAGCCTGCTGTTTGGTCAGCCAGGGTGAGCATGATGACGCCTATAGTAAATTTGACGCACTGATCGCCGCAGATGTATTACATGACTTCAAAGATGGTCACGCAGATAGCTTTCAAGCTTTGCAGGCATTCATTAAGGATCATCCCGCGCAATGGATTCCCGGATTCTTAGCCTATGATCTGAAAAACGAAATAGAGGCCCTACATACCGCCCACCCAAATGAACAAGAAACACCTAACGCCTATTTTTTCGTACCGAAACATTTGCTACATATTAAAGGCAATACAGTTACAATCCAAAGCGAAACACCATCCGAGATTTATAATGGGATCGTAAATACCCTATTTGTTCCGCCTTCTTTTGTTTTTACAGGAACTGTACAGGCTAAAATGTCTAAGGAGAATTACATAAATGTATTCCAAAAATTACTGCGACATATTCATCAAGGAGATATTTACGAGGTGAATCTTTGTCAGGAATTTTTTGCCGAAGATGTTGTCCTTACACCAATAGAGGCTTTTCTTCAATTGAGCGAACTATCCCCCACCCCTTTCTCTGCTTATTTCAAAATGGGGGAGCATCACATTATATCGGCTTCTCCGGAAAGGTTTCTGGCGAAAAGAAACCGCTTGTTAATCTCGCAGCCTATTAAGGGAACGGCACCTCGTGGAAAAACGGAGGAGGAAGACATTGCATTAATCAACAAACTTAAAACTGATGGAAAAGAAATCAGTGAAAATATCATGATCGTAGATTTGGTACGAAATGATTTAACGAGAAGTGCTGAACCGGCTTCTGTCAAAGTAAAGGAGCTGATGGGCGTTTATAGTTTTAAACAGGTACATCAACTTATTTCTACGATCACTGCAGTGGGGAGAGAAAAATTAGAGAATACAACCGGTATTCGGAATACATTTCCCGCCGGTTCAATGACGGGTGCTCCCAAAGTGAGCGCGATGCGATTAATAGACAGGTATGAGTCTAGTCGAAGAGGCCTATATGCTGGCAGTATTGGTTACTTTGCGCCTGATGGAGATTATGACTTCAACGTCGTAATTCGTTCCCTTTTATACAATGCTCATAAGAAAAGGCTTTCCTTCCACGTTGGCGGGGCAATAACTGCCGGAGCAGATGCCTTGACCGAATACGAAGAGTGCCTGCTAAAAGCGCGGGCTATCCAGGAATTGTTAGGTACTCAAATTTAACCTTAATCATAAACATGGCCGCATCCGTCGTCTCTTCATCCCTCCCGCAAGCTAAGACACCTTACTTTTTATAATACCGCATCGCTTCCGGAATCAGTCTTTGAATATCAGCAATACGCCTTTGATCACTAGGGTGTGTACTTAAAAATTCAGGAGGTTTCTGTCCGCCTGCCCGGGAAGACATTCGTTGCCAAAACGCCGTCGCTTCATTCGGATTATATCCTGCCATCGCCATAAAGGTTAATCCCATTCGATCGGCTTCGCTCTCTTGATTTCTCGAGTATTTTAGTAATGCCACTTGGCTACCTACACCATATAACTGGCTGACAAGGACTTGTGTTAATTGAGATTTTTTGGATGTCGCTAATCCCACCCCGACGCCAATACCTTGGGCAGCCATCACATTAGAGGCCCGTTCAGATGAGTGCCTTGCAATTGCATGCGCAATTTCGTGCCCCATGACAGTAGCTAAACCGGCTTCGTTTTCCGTAACCGGTAAAATTCCTGTGTATACAGCTACTTTACCGCCCGGCATACACCAAGCATTCACTTGTTTGTCGTCAATTAAGTTAAACTCCCAACTAAACTGGTATTGATCAGCATATCCCTGCTGTTGTAAGTAAGTTTCTACGGCCCGTGCTATTTTACGGCCCACATTCTGTACCAATTGTGCATTAGCTGTACCTTTTATAACTTTGGTTTTCGGGTCGCTTAAAAGCTCGCGATAAGCAAGCGTCGCCTGTTGTTGCATCGTTTTATCGTCTACCAAACTTAATTGCTTTCTTCCCGTTAAGGGTACGGTAGAACATGCTGCAAAAAAAACGAGTAAAAGTAATGAACCAAATAATTTAGTTTTATTCCAATTCATAATGATGATTATATTTGAAAAATACAGCAATTGTTGTGCCGATATGACGACTTTACGTATTCTTCTTTTTAAACAATGTGATTTTTGATTCCTTGCCTTTCAGTAGTCGCTCAATATTCTTTTGGTGTGTAACGAGTATAAGCGCGCAAATACACATACCATATAATAACAACGACTTATAGGGTGTTTGAAAAACAAAAACGATGCTAAAAGGAAAAGTAAAACCAGCTAAAATAGATCCCAAGGAAACGTAACGGGTAAGCATCAGCACACAGATAAAAACACCAACACATAATAAAGCTGCTTGTAAATGCACGGCCAGTACCATTCCAAATAATGTCGCAACCCCTTTCCCGCCCCGAAATCCGGCAAACAGAGGGAATAAGTGTCCCATAACGGCGATTACCCCTAACGCAAGTTGGTAATTAATAAAGAGTACAGAACTTGTAGGTCCGGTAATGGAAACACCGATAAAGTAAGCTAAATTTGTTGCAGTCCACCCCTTCAGAATATCGATAATCATAACAGCAACGCCGGCTTTGGCACCTAGGACCCTGAAAGTATTAGTAGCTCCTGCGTTTCCGCTGCCATATTCCCTTACATCTACGCCATAAAAAGATTGTCCGAGCCAAACGGCTGTTGGTATGGATCCAAAAAAATACGCAACCAGAAGTGCAATAATGGCATTAATCGATGTCATCGGGTACAATGATACTAAAAAGGAAAATCTTATTAGTAAAAAATCTTAACTTTAGTTAACAATCTGAGCTTTCAAACTCATATCAAGGCTCTTAACGGAATGCGTTAAAGCGCCTATAGAAATATAGTTAACGCCGCAATCCGCAAATTGTTTAGCATTTTCAAGGGTGATGCCTCCAGATGCCTCTGTTATAAACCTTCCGTCAACTAAATTCACCGCACGCTTTAACGTTTTGAAATCAAAATTATCCAATAAGATCCGATCAACACGACCAAAATCAAGTACAGCTTGAAGTTCCTCCAAATTTCGGACCTCAATCTCTATCTGGATTGCTTTTTTCAAAGATCGTTTATATTCATGTGCAGCCGATAAAGCAGCGGCAATTCCCCCTGCATAGTCCACATGATTGTCTTTGATCAATATCATATCATATAGGCCAAAACGGTGATTAACACCTCCGCCTATACGCACCGCCTCTTTCTCTAAAAAGCGAATTCCCGGTGTCGTTTTTCGTGTATCAAGCACTTTTGTCTCTGTGCCTTCCAACAGCTTCACAACCTTATGAGTTGTTGTTGCAATACCGCTCATCCGCTGCATCACATTAAGTACTAAACGTTCTGCTATTAAAATGGAATGAATACTGCCTGCTACGAATAAGACAATATCACCAACGGCAACTTCACCACCATCGTTCTGTCGAATGGTGATTTGCAAGGAGGGATCTACTTCGCGGAAAATAGCAACAGCTACCTCTACCCCTGCTAAAATCCCGTCTTCCTTAATTATTAACTTGGCAATTCCCTGCTTTCCGGACGGAATGGTAGACAAAGAAGTATGATCGCCATCGCCAACATCCTCCTGCAGCGCCTGCTTTATAAAGTCACTAAGTTGTTTCTTATCTATTGTGCTCATATTGTAAATCGGCTCCAAACCTAGTGAAAATTTCGTGAATAGAAAAAGTTTTATAACGCTCTTTGACTGTCCTATGCAATGATGAATTTGTTTCGATATTATTTTACCACATCAATACGTATGTCCGTAATTAAAAATTTGGAGTTGAAATTTTTGAGAGACAGGGAAACCCTAAACTTCTCGGTGGAGGAGATCAATTCGACGACAGCATAACGGTTACTGGCATTTGTTTCCATTCTATGAAGAATTTTTCCACTTCTAAATGTATGTCTGTCAAAAAAATTGTGAAGTAATATTTCGGCCTGGTTTTTTGAATAGGTGTTACTTTCTTCCAATAAAGAAAGACTTACCGTACTGGACAAGTAAAAGGATAACTCCTTACTGTTCCCGGTTCTAAAGCAATTTGTAATATTATCAATCAAATCGTCTATACGGGAATAAACAACATGAGACTTTAGGTTGGTAAAAAAAAGAAGCAATATAATACACGCACTTTTCATCATCCCGACAGATAAGAATTTAGCTCAATTACGTTAACACTTGCAATTATGTACATTTTATAGCACGATACTTTCTGCTGCATATTGCAGCTAAAAGCATGCCATTTTGTCTATTTTTTTGTCAAGGCACACCTATTTACCAATATTTAAAAAAAATTGAGCAAAGGATCATTTTTTGTATTAGGTTTGTGAAAAGAGAAAACAAAATAAAATAAAAGAATAGCAAAAATGAAGAAAGCAATGCTCATAATTCTTGACGGTCTTGGTTACGGCAAGAATGATGATTCCAATGCGGTAAAAGCCGCCAATACACCCTTTTTAGATCATTTATTAAGTTCATACCCGCACTCCAAACTGGAGGCGTCCGGTGAAGCCGTTGGTTTACCGAACGGACAGATGGGAAATTCAGAAGTAGGACATATGAACTTAGGTGCTGGCCGTATTGTATATCAAGAGCTTGGCCGTATTCATAAAGCGGTAGAAGACGGCGAACTAAATCAAAATACTATTCTTCAACAGGCATTTGCCTACGCCAAAACTGAAGGCAAATCGGTACATTTTATCGGCTTGGTTTCTGACGGCGGAGTTCACGCACATACCAAACATCTTCGCGGTTTATGTGATGCAGCTGAAAACGCAGGCTTAACGGAAAATGTCTTTATCCACGCCTTTTTAGACGGTAGAGATACTGATCCACACTCGGGTGTAAATTATATTGCCGAATTAGAAAAGTATTTGGCAGATCGCCGGGCAAAGCTTGCCTCTACAATCGGGCGTTATTATGCAATGGATAGAGATAACCGATGGGAAAGGGTGAAAGAAGCCTATGATCTCCTGGTTCACGGACAGGGAACGGCAAGCAAAAATCTGATTGATGCAATTCATGCTTCTTATGCGGACGGCGTGACTGACGAGTTTGTAAAGCCAATTGTCAAAGTCGATGAAACAGGCAAACCATTAGCAACTATTCAAGAGGGAGATGTAGTTATCTGTTTTAATTTCCGAACAGATCGTGGGCGTGAAATTACGATAGCGCTAACTCAAAAGGCCTTTCCTGAGTACAATATGACGCCTTTGAATTTAAAGTATATTACAATGACGTCGTATGATGAGACCTTTAAAAATGTGGATGTGATCTTTCAAAAAGACGATATTACCGAAACTTTGGGAGAAGTACTGGAAAAAAATGGTAAGACGCAAGTACGTATAGCCGAAACAGAAAAGTATCCGCACGTAACTTTCTTTTTTTCAGGCGGCAGAGAAACGGAGTTTGTTGGTGAATCAAGAATATTGATCCCTTCTCCAAAAGTAGCAACCTACGATTTGCAACCGGAGATGAGTGCACAAGGTATTGCGGATGCTATTTGTAAAGAAATGGAAAGCAATCATCCGGATTTCGTTTGCTTAAACTTTGCAAACCCCGATATGGTTGGCCATACGGGTGTCTTTAGTGCGGTTGTAAAAGCTGTTGAAACGGTGGATAATTGCACCAAACAAGTAGTGGAAAAAGGTTTACAAGAAGGTTATTCTTTTATAATCATTGCTGACCATGGAAATTCAGAATATATGATAAATGAAGATGGTTCACCTAATACCGCACATACAACCAACTTAGTACCTTGTATTCTAATTGACAAAGATTACCGGCACATAAAAGATGGTAAATTGGGTGATATAGCTCCGACTATCCTGACGCTGTTAAATATTTCGGTTCCTCAAAAGATGACGGGTGAAGTGCTCGTTTCCTAATAAAACTAAAATTGCACAGACGAGCGATGGAAGAGCGAAAGCAGTGACCTCAGCTGTGCAATTTTTTATTAACTTCGCCCCTGTATTGGAGAATCTCAGGTGTTTATCTTTCGCATGAAATATTTCCCTTCCCTCACACTACCTATGCTTGCGCTCTTTATGGGCATATCTTGTTCGTCGGACAATGGAGAAATGAAGGTCACTCATCCCCCCTACTTCGACTTGATTTCCTATTTTAAGCAAGAAGCACAATTTTTGCAGAAAAAAAATCCTTTGATCCTTAAAACCGTAGGTAAAAATGAGCAGCGCGAACAAAAGAAGCTAAGGCTAGGCGACTGGCAAAGAGAATTTGAGCTCTTTTCCTCATCCGATATCAACAAGCCGGATTGGCTGCAAAGTTATCGGATCGATTCGGCAGACGGAAAGTTAAGTTACCGTGCGAAGGCGCCCAGACTTCGAACAAAGCAAATAACCATTTACAAGGATCCTAAAGGTGCGGTTAGACACATTCAAATCCTCAACGGAGAAAAAAATTGGCTGTATGAATCGTCTGAACGACTTGATTATTTTCCAGATTCCCTTTATGAGATAGAGAAAGAACAGTCTATCCGAATAATAGGCCGCAACAATTATATCATTACCGGAAGAATCTTATAATTACCAAAAAGCAAAAGGCCTTAGCACTGTTGTGCTAAGGCCTTTTAAAGCCTTTGTTAATTAGCTATTTAGACAGGTTACTCTTGTAAATCTTCACCTTCTTAATTTCTTTTGCTAAATCTTCTCTTTTAGCATTTGCGCTCAACACGTGCTGTAAATCGTCTATACTTTTTTGATAAGCTTCAGCAGCTTGATCTTTGTCGTAAACAGCGGTAGAATTAGTTCCTTGCAATATCCCTAAATCGCGATAGGCCATTCCTCTACTTTGGTAATAAGACAAATCATCCGGATTAAGTCTTATAGCATTGGTAAAATCATCGATACTTGCTTGTAACATTTTGCTGCGCTCAGTTTCGTTCAATTTACTCTCACTTTGAACAGCTAAGGTATTCCGTGCTTTGCCTCTCCAATAATAAGCTGAAAAGTTATTTGGGCTCTGGCTAAGAAGTTTTGTAAAAGAAGTAATGGCCTTATTATAATCAGCACATCTGATCTGCGAATATCCCAACATGTAAGTAACAAGTGTATCCGGATTTTTCACTTTTTCTAAAGCATTTACTGCCGCTTTAAAATCCCCATCCATAATCGCCTTATTTCCCAAACGAACGTAGGGATTACTGGATGACGATTGTGACTGAGCGGCTACAGCGCTTACGGAAAAAATAAAAACTCCCAGTAACACCAACTGTTTCATTGATTTACCAAAATTCATAAATTGATAGCGTCTAATGTTCATTAATTAAATTTCTTTTATTCCTTGGGAGGCTATTATGACACTTGCATAAAGCCTAAAGGTTTATCCCTCTCTAAGATAGCAATCTCATTGCCATTTCGACACAAAAATAAACTAAAAAATGTGTATTTTATTGTATCGCATTAAATATTATTCATTTACAGGCTTTTAAATTTTATTGTAGTATCATTGCATTTATAAAAGATAACAAAGGGCATGACCTGAAAATATGACACAAATACTAAAAAAGATTGCATAAATAGATATTGGCATAGCGCTTGCAACAATACCTATTCAGTTGTTTACAGAATAAAATAAGCAGGCAGACTGTCATTTTGACCCAAAACCTGTTACAACATAAATATAAAACATACAAATGAGCAAGTTTGATCTATTTGATTTTAACCAAGCATTACCAATCATAAATGAGGACACGGAATTTTTTCCACTATTTACACAGCAAGATGAGGACGATATGAGTAGTGAAGAGTTACCCGAAGTTCTATCCATATTACCTTTAAGAAACACGGTATTATTTCCGGGAGTGGTTATACCGATAACCGTAGGGCGAGACAAATCCATCAAACTAATAAAAGAAGCCTATAAAGGTGATCGCGCCATTGGTGTAGTTGCCCAAAGGGATATGTCAATTGAAGACCCTTCATTCGATCAATTGCACACGGTTGGAACGGTAGCTATGATCATAAAAATGCTGCAGATGCCTGATGGTAACACGACAGTGATCATTCAAGGTAAGCAACGTTTTAGACTCAAAGAGGAAATACAATCGGAACCGTATATCAAAGCTTCCATCGAGCGTTTTATAGAGGAAAAAGCGAAGAAGGAAAAAGAATTCAATGCACTAATTTCTTCTATTAAGGAATTAGCTTTACAAATCATCAACATCTCGCCGAACATACCAAGCGAAACAGGAATAGCCATCAAAAATATTGAAAGCTCTTCTTTTCTAATCAATTTTATCTCTTCCAATATGAATGCTGATTTAACATTAAAGCAGCAACTATTGGAAATGAAGGATGTAAAGGATCGGGCAAATAAAGTGCTTGAACAGCTTACCGCCGAATTACAATTGTTAGAACTAAAAAATCAGATCCAAAACAAAGTTCGGGTTGACCTCGACAAACAGCAACGTGATTATTTTTTGAATCAACAATTAAAAACGATTCAAGAAGAACTGGGTGGCTCAACGCCTGATTTGGAAATCGAGGAGTTAAGGAAAAAATCCCTGGAGAAAAAGTGGAGTAGAGAAGTCGCAACCCATTTCAAAAAAGAATTGGATAAATTAAGCAGGATCAATCCAGCAGCGGCTGATTATTCGGTTCAGCTCAACTATCTCGAGCTCCTGATCGATTTACCTTGGAATGAGTTCAGTAAAGACAACTTCGATTTAAAACGTGCCGAGAAGATTTTAGATAAAGATCATTACGGGTTAGAAAAAGTAAAAAGACGTATTATTGAGTACTTAGCCGTCTTGAAGCTTAAAAGAGACATGAAAGCGCCAATCCTGTGCCTCGTGGGCCCTCCTGGCGTTGGTAAAACTTCATTGGGGAAATCTATTGCTAAGGCCTTAAACCGAAAATACGTCAGAATGGCGTTAGGGGGTGTTCGTGATGAAGCAGAAATCAGAGGGCATCGAAAAACCTACATAGGAGCAATGCCGGGCCGAGTAATCCAATCACTTAAAAAAGCCGGCACTTCAAATCCCGTTTTCGTCTTGGATGAAATCGATAAAGTCGGAAATGATTTTCGAGGCGATCCCTCTTCGGCACTATTGGAAGTCTTGGATCCGGAACAGAACAGCGCTTTTTACGATCATTATGTAGAGATGGACTTTGATCTTTCCAATGTGATGTTTATTGCTACTGCTAACTCTTTAAGTACTGTTCAGCCAGCTTTATTAGATAGAATGGAAATCATTGAGGTAAATGGTTACACAATTGAAGAAAAGATTGAGATCGCAAAAAAACACCTTTTACCTAAACAACGTGAACAGCATGGCCTAACGGCAAAGGATATTTCTTTGAAAGGTAGTGTAATAGAAAAGGTAATAGATGAATATACCCGTGAGTCCGGCGTGCGCGGCCTTGAGAAAAAAATAGGCGCTCTGGTGCGCGGTGCGGCAACCAATATTGTTATGGAAACGCCTATAGGCCCTAGCATCAGTCAGCAGGAAGTTATTGATATTTTAGGTGCTCCTATTTATGACAAGGATTTATACGAAAGTAACGATGTAGCAGGCGTTGTAACAGGGCTAGCATGGACTCAGGTAGGCGGCGATATTCTTTTCATCGAATCAAGTCTGAGCCCTGGTAAGGGAAAACTTACACTGACTGGAAATCTCGGAGACGTAATGAAGGAGTCTGCAGGCATAGCGATGGCTTATCTTCGAGCACATGCGGCAGATTTTAAAATAGACTTTGATCTATTTGATAAATGGGACGTGCATATTCACGTACCTGCCGGAGCGACTCCCAAAGACGGTCCCTCTGCGGGCATAACCATGCTCACGGCTTTGGCGTCGTCCTTTACGCAACGCAAGGTGCGCGCCAACTTAGCGATGACCGGTGAAATTACCTTGCGCGGAAAGGTCTTACCGGTTGGAGGTATCAAGGAAAAGATTTTAGCCGCTAAGAGAGCTAATATTAAAGATATTATACTTTGCAAATCTAACAGAAAGGACATCCTGGAAATTAAAGAAGATTATATAAAGGATCTGAACTTTCATTATGTTAACGAAATGAAGGAGGTGGTAGATCTCGCTCTCTTGAAAGAGAAAGTAAAAAAACCTTTGGATTTTAGTATTAATAGATAAGAGAAGTCAAAAGTCAAAAGTCAAAAGTCAAAATTCTATACAGCAAAAAAGCTATCGAATTCAATATCCGATAGCTTTTTTTACTTTTTAATTTTTACTTTCTACGGCCAAATTCCCATATTAAGGTACGAGGTAGCGATTTTATCAATCGAACTTACAAAAGCAGCTGTCCGTAAAGTATCAATTTTATCGTTCGCATTTCGTATTCTTCTTATTTCATGGTATGACCGGATCATGGTATCTTCAAGACCTGAGTTTACCAACTCCAGCTCAGATGCACCTTTTACAATCACACTTCGTTGATCCGCTGTTAGTGTAACGCCTGTAACAGCCTCTACCATATTTACAATATTTCTATTAGCGGTTTCTTCATAACGTTTATCCATACGTCCAAAAGCAACATGCGAAAGGTTTTTCAACCATTCAAAGTAGGAAACGGTCACTCCCCCTGCATTGCAATACATATCGGGAATAATAATGCCACCGTTTTTTGTAAATATTTCTTCCGCTTTAGGAGTGGTAGGGCCATTAGCCCCTTCAGCAATTATTTTTGCTTTAATTTTGCCGATGTTATCTTCGGTAATCTGCTTTTCTAAAGCAGCCGGCACTAATATGTCACAAGCTTGTTCAAGACCTTCGCTTGGATTAGCAAACTCCTTCTTTGCTTTTTTGTAGCCCAAAACTGTACCGGTATTCCTTCTATGCTCTAATATGGCGTCAACATCCAATCCATCTTCATTATACAAGGCACCGTCGTACTCACATATTCCAACAATAATAGCACCGTACTCCTCCAACACCTTCGCTGTGTTATATCCTACATTACCAAGTCCCTGCACAATAACTCGTTTACCGGCTATGCCCGGCGTTAAACCCAGCGCCTTCATATCCTCCGCTACATCCACACATTCCCGAATCGCAATGGCAACACCTCTACCGGTTGCCGCTTTTCTACCGTCAATACCGCTTAAGGAAAGAGGTTTACCGGTAACACTTCCCAGTGCATCCAGCTGCCCGGGATTCATGGTTAAATAAGTATCGGCAATCCAGCTCATTTCACGTTCGCCGGTACCATAATCCGGTGCCGGTACATCAATAGCAGGTCCGATAAAATTCTTCTTTACTAATTCTACCGTGTATCGCCTGGTGATTGTTTCTAACTCGGGTACCGAATAGTCTCTCGGATTGATGCAAATTCCCCCTTTCGCTCCTCCAAAAGGCACGTTAACAATTGCGCATTTATAAGTCATTAACGCCGCGAGCGCCATCACTTCATCTTCGTTCACCATATCACTGTAACGAATCCCTCCTTTGGTAGGAGATTTATGATGAGAATGTTCTACGCGCCAGGCATCAATAACTTCCAATTTACCATTCGCTCTACGGATCGGAAAGCGGAAACGATAAACACTGTTACAGGCTTTAATCTGATCCAACAAGCCTCTATCATGGTTGGTAAATTGAGCGGCATGATCAAAGAATTCGCAAACATCGTTAAAGAAACTAAACTCTCCCTGTGACTTACTTGTAGCCATAATGTAATAATTAATAATTGGTTTCTCCCTTAAGAAGCACCTAAACGTGCTAGCCTATTTTATTTTTCTTATTTTCCAATCGGCTAATTTTACGATCAATCGTGAAGAGATATATAATAAATCCGAAAAATATCACACAAACCACCGCAACCACTACATAAATCTTGCCCGAGCTCCGCATAACATCAGCCATCTCTACGTCGTTTGACGACTGTGCAAAACTATGAAAAAAGGATGTCAACCCTAATAGAAACAAAAGAATTAGCTTCTTCATATCTTTTAATACAAATTATTATTTTATTTTAAATAAAAATATCAAAATCCTATATTCCGTATACTTTTAAACGCTTTTTACCGGCGTCCATAAAACATAAAAAACCTTCTCGTCGAGCACAATACATCAGAATTTTGTCATGTTTCATCAAGAAAAGCTCATTCGTATTACGCTTCGTGTTCTATTAAACGGTAACGATACCTTAACGAGGTAATCCATAGACCAATAAGCATCCAGCCCAAAACAGCGGGGTAGAAAACCGCACGCATCGTACCATCCATATCTAAATTACTAAAGGCGGGGTTCCCCCCATTCCCCGGATGTAATGAATCGGTAAGACGTGGAAGGATAAAAAGCAACACGATCATAACAGGAAAGGCGAAAATATTGTAAATCGCCGAAATCTTTGCGCGCTTCTGTTCCTCATCTAATGCATTTCTCAACACCAGGTAGGCCAGGTACATTAAGGTCGCTATTGCGCTTCCATTTAATTTTGGATCATTCGGCCAGGGTTCACCCCAAGTAACATTTGCCCAAAACATACCGGTGATCAAGCCAAATCCGCAAAACACAATTCCCACATTCACGCTTTCAACGGCTAATAGGTCATGCTTAACCTTTCCGGATGAGAGGTATTTAATACTGTAGATAACCGAGATGAGATAGAGTAATATCATCGCAAACCACATTGGAATATGAAAATAAGTATTACGGATCGTTTCGTGGAGAATGGGCAGCTTAGGCACCGGAATCAAAAAACCAGCAACAACCGAGTAAAATACAAGTACTGCTCCTAAAATTTTCCACCAATAAGCCTTCATGTTGAATATATATTTGAATACAAGCGTTGTTTAGTCTTTCCAAATGTAAGGAAATAACAATAAAGATACCGTAATGACGATTAAGTTTATAGCCAATAGCACCCCAATCTCATCATAGCTGACACTTCTTTCCAAGCCATCCATGGCATTTTTCGACAATTTAATCAACACAATAATAACGGGAATTAAAACAGGAAAACTAAGAATAGCCATCAACGTACCGTTACTTCCTGCTTTTGCGCTTATACCCGAAACCATGGTAAGCGTGGTACCGAAACTGATACTTCCGATCAAAATCGTAATGAAATAAAGGGTGGGATCTCCTATTTCATTTTTAAATATGGT
This sequence comes from Olivibacter sp. SA151, assembly GCF_054130995.1. NCBI lineage: Bacteria > Pseudomonadati > Bacteroidota > Sphingobacteriia > Sphingobacteriales > Sphingobacteriaceae > Olivibacter > Olivibacter sp. SA151. The sequence continues at coordinate 3,857,355 of NZ_CP096391.1, forward strand.
ACTATAAGAAAAAAATGCTACCGCTGCTAGCAGTAGCATTAATAGCATATTATAAATGATTTTTGATAAAATCACTGCTTGAGCACTTACCAAAGTATAATAGTAGAGGTGCCTTCCTTTGCTTTCTTGGGTAAAACTTTTAGCTATAGCATTGATAGCTGTAAAAAGTAATATGATCCAAAAAAGCGCATTCCAGATAACCGGATGAACTGATTTAAACGCCTGATAACAAACAAATACAGTCGAAACCACATAAAGCAGGATACCATTTAGTGCGTATTTAGATCGCCATTCTAATCTGATTTCCTTTTGCAGAAGTACATTTACTTGCCTGAATAGATTCATTTCGGGCAAAGATACTATTTAGTTGTCAGTTATTAGTTGAATCTTAAAAAGCTCATCGCTCAACTCACAACTATTATGCTTTATCCACTTTCGACCGAGCTTCGTGACTCAATCCCTCGGCATATTTTAAGCCCTTCTTTGTTAATTTCTTCGCCTCTTCTTTATACTTATCAGCTTTCTCCATCGCATCATGTCGAGCGTCGTCCGCCATTGTTAATACTCGTTGATATTCTTCCTTTGCGCGATTTGCCAGGTGGGAAGCCCGATGCAAACCTTCTTCAGCCTGGGCTTTCAATGTTTTACTTAATCCATTTACGCCATCTACGGCCTTGTTTAGCGTTTTACGACCTTCCGTTGTCCCAAACAAATAGTAAACTGCCGCTCCGGCAGCTAATCCTGCTAATGCAAAAGCAACGAACTTAGCTGTTTTGCTTCCTTTTTTTTCTTTCATTTCTTCTTTCATAGTCATATCCCAACAACAACTTGATAAAAAAAAAGTTTGAAGTGCCTACAAATCGTTTATTGTTTTAACCGGTATATCCTTTTGAGCAGTTGGTTCATGTAAAGGCTCCCCCCTTTGAAACTGGTATCCTTTATTACCTAAGTTCCATAACATGGGACTCAGGAAACGGATAGCCGCTTCGTATCCCTGTATGGTGGCAGCGAGATTACCGGTATCTTTGGAATTCTTTGCTTCATTTTCAATTTCGAAAGGTCCCTCGAAACCCTTTTCGCGTAATATATCAACAAATGCCCGCCAATCCATATGGTCTGTACCGCCAAAACCTGGAAGCATCGCTTCGTAATGATGACGATCCCAATCACTTACCGGCTGTGATACTCCCGCTCTGGTTGCCAAAGAAGCCTCCACCTGATGCATAGGATACATGCCGCCCCATTCGATCCGCCCTTTCGTTAAGAGGTTTCTAGTTGTCTTTACATGTATTCTGTGAATACGCGTAATATCGCTCGCTGCAATAACATCAACCGGGTCGGTATGTTGCCAAATATCATGAGAAGGGTCGTAAATTTCGCCATGCGCTTTACTCGGGATTAAGGTATACATTAATTTACGAGCCGCTAATACCCCCGGTAAATTATTGTAAGTGGAGGTATAGGCTGCCGAACGCCACCCTTCCATCGGGCAATTTTCATATAAAATTGTTACGCCTAAGCTTTCTGCATAACGAACAATTGGTTCAAAAACGCGTTTATATTCGTCAAGATTTTTTTGGAAACCATTTTCCTGCACTCCTAATTCATGGTTATAGCCAACAAATGTTCCCACTTTAACATTGTTGGCATTTCCACCTAGTAAATAGGCTATCCGGATCAACTTTAATAGGTGATTCTGGTTCTTTACCCGCTCTGTAGGATCGCCGCCAATCATATTTTCAAAAGCACCCAGTGAAAGTTGTAGACCTGCCGCATTGAATTTATCGATGAGATTCTTTGCTGCGTCTAAATCAAAGGTCTCGTATTCAAGGTGCGTGGCTGTGTGGTCCTTTCGAGTGCCATCTTTTCTGAATACGCATAGGTCAATTCCCTGTGCACCAACGGTCACTGCTTTTTCAATGAGTTCATCTATACCGAGCTTGTCAAAAGCAGAGCTCATCAACCATATCGGGTTATTTAAATTGTTCATCTTGATATATTATTAAATATTTTATACAAAATTGTCGCTGGTCGGCTGGCGATCGATTTTATTTTGTGAAAAGTGAACCTGTTAGTAGTGATTTTCCAACCCAACAAAACACGACTCAACAACTTAACTACTTCACGACTCAACTACTCCTCCACTCACCACCATCCATCCAATACACTTCACACCAAGCTTTCAATTCCTTTAGATCAAGCTCCTCTCTAAAAAGACCATAAACAGTGGAACCCGATCCGCTCATGGCAGCGTATATCGCGCCTCTTTCGTATAGCATGGATTTTATCCCTCTTATTTCCGGGTATCGATGAAAGATTCCCGTTTCAAAATCATTGAAAAGGTGCTCTTTCCATTGTTCGACTGGCAATGTAATTCGTTCACGAAGGTTTTTACTTTCCCTTGAGGAGCGTACACTTCCATAGGCTTCTCCTGTAGAAACATGAATAGGAGGCTTAACCAAAACAAGTTTGTATGCTGATAAATCAATTGATATTTCGGTAAACACATCGCCAATCCCAGTCGCAAAAACAGGCTTATTTCTGATAAAAAAGCTACAATCGGCACCCAATGCGCCGGCATAGGACTCCATCTGTTCGATACTTAAATTCAGTCGAAAATACCGGGACAGCAATTTAATCAAGAAAGCGGCATCCGCTGAGCCTCCCCCTAAACCAGCTCCAATGGGTATCTGTTTGTGTAAATAGATACAAACAGGTTCTAAATCAAAATCCACGGCAAGTGCTCTATAGGCACGAATACAAAGATTATCCTCATCGTTATTAGGTATACCGATACCCGAAACCTCCAATTTCAATGAGGGGGAAGGCACTATTTCTAAAATATCAAATAATTTAACAGGATAAAAAACAGTTTCCAAATTGTGGTAGCCATCAGGTCTTCTGTCCAGCACCTGCAAACCTATATTTATCTTGGCATTTGCAAATGTAATCATGCCACAGAATTAACAATAAAAAAGGGGGATTGCAAATTTTATTAGCTGTAAGCAGTAAGCGATAAGCTTTAAGCTCGCCTCTAACCGTTATCACATTGGCTAATTACGACATTGGCTAATTAATTTAACGTCAACTACTAAACGACTTAACTACCTAACAAATACACTAAAAAAAACGTCGTTGTTTAATAAGGGTAACATAGCCCTTAAAGGTTTCCATTTTACCGGTTTCCATTTTGATTCGGAGGACATAATAATAGGTACCTTCATTCAGCGTTCCACCATTCCAGGTATTACGGTAATTTCTCATTTGATAAACTTCGGCACCCCAGCGGTTAAAAATAAAAAGCTCATTTTCTTCGAAGAGCTCCAAACCGGTAATTTCGAACACATCATTCAGACCGTCTCCATTTGGAGAGAAAGCGTTCGGTATACGAAGTGCCACCACATTAGTTGAAGCAGTAGCTGCATTATTACCGATATCGGGATCCGGTTGTGTGGCCTCCACTTCCGCATAATTTTCCACCGTCCCTTCCCGTTTCGTTTGCGTACGGATACGAAGTTCTACACTTTTCCCTGGGGATAAACTATCCGGTTTCCAGGTTAGTTCGTGCGTCGAAGGCGAATAGGAAACAGCTCCGCTGTAAGGACCAAGAATTTCATTAAATTCCAGTGAAGGAGGCAATATATCCCGCACGCTTAGATCCGTCGCTGTATGCGGCCCCTTATTAACAACCACCAATTGATAATCAATGGTAGATCCTAATAAAGCAACGGAACGAGATGCCGATTTAGCGATCTGCATATCGACCTGTTTATCCGGTCCATGCGGTTCAATAACCACTTCCACAGCATCGGATATTTCCGACTCACAACCACCATTAAGTGCAATAACCGTATAAATACCCGCTTCCTGAACGACTAATTTTTCCTCATAAAATCCATTGATCGGCTCATTGTCCTTAAACCAAAGAAAGCTTAGAGCCCCTTCGGCATGTGCATGGAGCGTTACCGACCCACCTTGCACCAAGTGCGCGGTAGGCCGGCTTTGCCCATGACTGTTAAAGGCTAGGTCGACAAATAACAGCAATATGAGAAATGCTTTTTTCATGCAAAAAAGTACCTTATTAAGATCCCCGACTAATCCACTGTAATAGTCGGTTTACCTGGTTTCGGAGTTACCGTAACTACAGCTGGTGTGTTAGAATTGGCAGAACACCCCCCCTTAATAGTGATTCCACTTGCTGATTGACTTGGATAGGCTACCGTAGCCGAGAAAGAATATTCGCCAACTCCAGTGGCGTTCATGGTAAAGGTATTTGTTGAGGACAGTCCCCCTGTATTATTAGTTTGGGCGGTGCCTATACTACTAATAGGAGTGACGGCAATGCCGTCTTTGGTGGCGCTCCAATTATAAGCTAATAATACATCAGTAGGTAACACGTGACTCTCTTGGGTGGTTGTCGAGGCTGTAATGACTGATTCTGCTGTGGTACCCGAAGCTTCAGCACAATATGAAGAAATTAAAGGTGTTAAATCTAGAATCAAATCAGGTAATCTATAAATTTCGACTTCATCAGAAAGATCACCACTACAGTTTGCAGGGTTAGCAGATAGCACGTATGCCTTATAAAAGTGCGATCCCAAAGTCGTAATATCACTTGCTGCACTCAAAGTCAAAGCAACGTCGGTCAGTGAAGACGTGTAAGTTAATTCAACAGGGCCAGCTCCAATAGGATTATCGGCTCCATCAAATTCCTGCCATAAGACACGGTCGCCCGCCACCAACGTATGGCCACCGACGTAGTTCAACGTTGCAGACGCTGTGCTACAGATATAAATGTTAACGTCTGCAATAGATAATAATGGTAATCCACAGATAAGGCCTACGATGACGCTTAACTTTGCAAAAAAATTCGCTTTTTTCATAACTCTATTTATTTAATTTTATTTGATGTTTATTTAGTTTGCTGTTATATGTGGTGGTGATGGTTTAGGGTGTATTTCAACAGAGAAACTTATTTCTGAACTTACACATCCGTTAGCGCTTTTTACTTTCAGTATACCCGAATACGTTCCAATAGCTGCGCTCCCGGGAACGCTCAAATTGATACTATTGGGTGTCAGCATTTGATTAACCACATTGATAAAATCTGTCGGCGAATCAGTCCAAGTGATACTATAACTTGTTGGACTATTAGTGGTGGTAGTATAGGCTATAGACACACTTGTCTCGCCTTGACACATGCTGGCTAGGGGAGATAATGTAATGCTTGGCAAGGAATTAGCTACTACCGCGACCTTTACCCGCTCTGATTCTGCAGGACAAGCACTATTCCAGGCGGCAGCTACATAAAAAAAGGCTGTATCGCCTTCTGCAACCGTTATTGGAGGCGTAATATACGGACTACCTTCTTGTAATAATGTACCATCATTTACTTGGTTATACCACCTTAAAACACTACCTGAGCTTGTTGGCGCAGCAGTTAAAGTCGCTGTCTGCCCATAACATACAGCCTGCGCCTGCGGATAAGCAATCGGTACAGTTGGTTTTGCAGGAGTGCGTTGGATTTCATGAATCCGAAAATCTGTAAGTAAAGATACGCCGGTTGCAACAGCGATTTCAATTCTATCGAAAACAGAAGTTGACGATAAAGACACTGTATATCGCTGTCCGGAACGAAGCAACCCCAAAAGATCTAGCGACAACAGACTACCAATCGTTCCTGTATTGACAAGTGTGTTTCCGCTATATAGATTAATTGTTACATTGTTAAAAAGACTCAATTGTAAAAGGGAGGATGGAAGAGAGAATGTGATGGTCGCGGCATCCCCTGGGTTTGATAAATTCGAAAAGTAGGCAGTTTGTGTAATTGTATAACCCAGCCCCAAGAGCCCTCCAGTCAATGAAGAATATGTTGTTAAGTTGTTGTCAACTGCGTTAAGTGGGTTACTTACCCCTCCCCCTAAAGAAATTCCAGTACCTCCTACTGAAACACCCAAAACATCAGCGCAACGTTTATTAACAGGTTCATAAAACGCATAGTAAATATCTGCGGTGCTGGACCCAAGAAGTGCAGGTGCGCTCAAGGTAACGCGAACAGCGTTAAACGATATATTTCCTGTAACCGCCAAATAAGTTGTTCCGTCAATAGCAGTAAAAGAATTTGATGATGACGCAACTTCATTTCCATCAGTGTTTGCTGTACTTCCACTGTAAGTTTTAAGAGTAACAGTTCCTCCTAATAATGAGCTCGCTACGTTAAGTTTAATATAAATAGTCGTGTTCCCTGCAAACGTCCTATCAAAAATCAATTGTTGCCAAGCTCCACCAGAAGCAAGTACTGCTGACGAAGCCGACAATCGTGTGAAATTTGACAAGTTACTTGCATCAATCGAAAATGTAGGATTTGTGACGGATCCGCTTCCAACCGTTCCAGTAGTTCCATTCCTTTGAGCATCCGCATACACCCTTTGCCCATACCCCTCCCCTCTTACTCCAAATAACAAGAGTAAACACAAAGCAAGTGCTTTAAAAATCGAGGAACGGAAAAGGATTGAGTACATGTGGGCTATAGGCGTTTGTTTAAGTTGAAAATTCTAAAAATCGGTTTAAGTTTCGTTAAGGTAATGTCTCCTACGTGTGACAAAAGACGTAAAAAGACTTTTCACTTAGGTCGTTCAGTTTGTGCAGGATTTGTGATTTAGTTGAATAGTTGAGTAGGGAAATAGTTAAATAGGGAAATAGTGGCAGTGACAGCAGCAGGGGCACACTGAGCGGAGTTCTAGGCAGTGGGTTAGGGAGGCAAGCTTAAAGCTTATTCCTTATTCCTTATAGCCTAAAGCCTTAAGCAACAATGGCACACTGGCCGATTGCTGAAAGCTGACAGCCAATAGCTAATTGAAACAAAAAATCCCTATCTTTACCGCCATAACATTTCATATAAAACAATGCAGCAATATCTCGATTTGATGCGCCATGTATATGAGCATGGTGTCGATAAACAGGATCGTACGGGAACGGGAACACGAAGTGTATTTGGTTATCAAATGCGTTTCAATCTGCAAGAAGGCTTTCCTTTGGTTACCACCAAAAAACTTCATCTTCGGTCCATTATTCATGAGCTGATTTGGTTTTTGAAAGGCGAGACTAATATTTCCTATTTGAAAGAAAATAAAGTGAGCATCTGGGATGAATGGGCAGATGAAAATGGCAACCTCGGCCCGGTGTACGGCTCACAATGGCGCTCTTGGCCTACTCCTGACGGCAAGCATATTGATCAAATTGCGCAAGTTATTCATCAACTGAAAAATAACCCCGATTCGCGTCGAATCATTGTTTCAGCCTGGAATGTTGCAGAAATTGAAAAAATGGCATTGCCTCCTTGCCATGCATTTTTTCAATTCTATGTTGCTCCACCTAATAAGGAAAAGGGTCAAACCAAAGCACAGTTATCCTGTCAGCTTTATCAACGCAGCGCAGATATATTTTTGGGTGTACCTTTTAATATCGCCTCCTATGCCTTATTGACTATGATGGTAGCACAAGTTTGTGATATGGAAGCGGCCGACTTTATACATACTTTAGGTGACGCACACCTTTATAGTAACCACCTAGAGCAAGCAACACTACAATTAACCCGTACCCCTAAAAGTCTACCCAAGTTGAAGATTAATCCTGAGATAAAAAGTATCTTTGACTTTAGGTATGAAGATTTTACATTAGTAGATTATGACCCCCATCCGCATATTAAGGCAGAAGTGGCGGTTTAACCAATTGAACCATGATTACATCCATTATTGTTGCAGCATCAAAAAATAACGCAATCGGAAAAAATAATGAGCTTCTTTGGCACATGCCCGCTGATTTAAAGTTTTTCCGTAAAACTACGTCGGGCCATACCGTCATCATGGGAAGAAAAACCTTCGAATCTGTCGGGGAAGCCCTTCCCAAGCGCCGTAATATTGTTATTACTCGTCAAGCAAACTTCCAGGCTGACAATATCGAAGTAGTAAACTCACTTGAAGAAGCCTTGGCTGCATGCAAACATGAAAAGGAAGAGGTATTCATCGTAGGTGGCGCTCAAATATATGAGCAGGCGATGTCGCTAACCGATAGGATTTACCTTACTCGGATTAACCACGACTTTCAAGACGCGGACACTTTTTTTCCCGAAATAAATGATGAAGAATGGCAATTGGAGGAAGTCGAACATCATGAAAGTGATGAAAAGAATCCATACGATTACAGTTTTTATCTATATTCTAAAGTCAAAAACTAGTTTTAGCCCTCTTTCAAGAAGAGATTACCGCCCTTTTTCTCTAACTCCTAATAGCTAAATGCTAAGAGTTAAGCAGCAAACAATTTTCTCGCAATAAACCCTTTGTTTATTTAAAAATTTCATAGCTTTGCCGTTCTTAAGAAAACTTAGATAAATTGCCTTATTATATGCAAAAAAGAATAGCATATTAAAAAGGTGTTTACCGGTCTTTCATCAGTCAATGAGGATCAGGGTTAACAGATGGGAATGTATACAACAATTATTACATAAATTACAACACTAAACAAAGATGCAAGGTAAAGGCCTAATTAACTTTTTTGTAATACTGATATCGATTGCGTGCCTGTATTCACTTTCATTTACTTTTGTAACCCGCAAGGTTGAGCGCGACGCAGTTGCTTATGCAAAAGGTGACCCCGTAAAGGAACGGGCTTATTTAGATTCAATGGCTACCGTAGATGTATATAACCTCGGTTTTGCCAAGTTCTCTTACCAATACTGCAAAGAGCGTGAATTGGCATTGGGATTGGATTTAAAGGGCGGGATGAATGTTACAATGGAAATCTCTCTGAAGGAGTTGATCAGTAATTTAGCGGACAATCCAAAAGACGAGAATTTTAAAAAGGCTTTGGACAACGCCGAAGCTCGGAGCAAAGACAGTCAAAAAGACTTTGTCAGCTTATTTGGAGAAGAGTTTAAGAAGTTAAATCCAAATGGAAAATTAGCTACTTTTTTTGCTAATAAAGACAATGCCGTTAATAACATCACCTCCAATTCAAGTGACGGCGACATCTTGGCTTTCCTACAAAAAGAGTCCGGTAGCGCAATTGACCGTTCTTTTAATATTTTACGTACACGTATTGATAAGTTTGGGGTTACTTCTCCTAATATTCAAAGGCAGCAAGGCACGAATAGAATTTTAATCGAGCTCCCAGGTGTAAGTGATGAAGATCGCGTACGTAAACTTTTACAAGGATCTGCGAAATTGGAATTCTGGGAAACTTATGACAACTCCGAAATTTTCCCATTATTGGAGAACATTAACCGAACATTGGCGTCAACATTAAAAGCAGACACTAAGTCTAATTCTTCGGTGACTGCGGCTGACACAAGTGCGAAGGATACTACAGGGGGTCGTTTGGCTTCATTAGGCGGCAATAAGGCAGCAGGAAGCGATTCGACCAAAAAAGACAGCAGTACAGTAGCTTTAGAGCAAGCGAAAAACCAAAACCCTTTATTCGCTGTATTGAGTCCAAATATCGGCCAGGGCCCACAAGGGCAACAAATGTTGGGTCAAGGACCTGTAATTGGCTATGTGTTACAGAAAGACACCGCTTTGGTTAATTCTTATTTTAATAGTGCTGAAATAAAAGCGATTATACCAGGTAATGTAAAATTATTGTGGAGTGTGAAACCCGTTTCTAAAGAAACAAAAATGTTTCAGCTTTTTGCAGTGAAACCAACGGGGCTGAATGCCGGTCCGGTACTTACCGGAAACGTGATTGCAGATGCACGCGCCGATGTTGATCAGCGCACCAATAATCCGCAAGTAGAAATGGTGATGAACAGCGAGGGCGCTCGTGAGTGGAGAAAAATCAGTGCAGCAGCAGCCGCAGCAAATCCAAAAAAAGCAATCGCAATTGTATTAGACAATACAGTTTATTCGGCACCTACCGTACAGGATGAAATTCCTAATGGTGTTTCTTCCATTACCGGAAACTTCACCTTCGAAGACACACAGGACTTAGCCAATGTTTTGAAAGCAGGACGTTTACCGGCTCCAGCTAAAATCGTGGAAGAAGCTATTGTTGGCCCTACCTTAGGACAAGCGGCAATTGATGCTGGTATCAATTCATCTGTTATCGGCTTAGTAGTAGTACTTATCTTTATGATTTTCTATTACAACCGCGCTGGCTTAGTTGCTAACATTGCCGTAATCTTCAACGTATTTTTCATCATGGGAATCCTTGCCTCGTTGGGGGCAGTACTAACGCTTCCCGGTATCGCAGGTATCGTATTGACTATGGGAACTGCCGTAGACGCGAACGTTCTTATCTACGAGCGTATCCGTGAAGAGTATGCATTAGGTAAGGGCGTTAGACAGGCAATTTCCGATGGTTATAAACACGCAATGCCTTCTATCTTAGACTCACAGATAACTACTTTCCTAGTCGGTCTTATTCTATATATCTTTGGAACCGGTCCAATCTTAGGCTTTGCGACCACTTTATTGATCGGTATTATCACTTCTTTATTTACAGCCATCTTCATTACGCGTATCATTTTCGAATGGATGATCAAGAAGGATATGAAAATTTCCGTTTCTTATCCATGGAGTGATCACACATTGAAAAACGTTAACTTCGGCTTTATAAAGAACCGCAAGAAATTCTATGCAATTTCAATTGCCTTAACAATTATCAGCTTAATTTCAATTTTCACTAAAGGCTTTAGTTTAGGTGTTGATTTCTCCGGTGGACGGACCTATACCGTTAAATACGAGAAGGCGGTAAACTTAGAAGAAGTTCGTGATCATGTAAACGGTACCTTCAATGTAACAAGCGAGGTAAAAACATTCGGTGGTGATAATCAATTACGCGTAACAACACCTTACCTGATTGACCAGACAGATGATGCCGCCGATAAGCAGGTTTTAGATAAGTTGAACGAAGGACTTGCAAAAGTGCAGAATAACCCTTACCAAATTGTGAGTTCGCAAAAGGTCGGTCCTACAATAGCGAATGACATTAAGGTATCCGCTATTTATTCGGTGATTTTCTCAATTATCGTAATTGCGCTATACATTCTTATTCGATTCCGCAAGTGGCAATACAGTATAGCTGCCGCCATTTCGCTTGCTCATGATGCGATTATCCTTTTGGGAATCTTTTCGCTCTTTGATGGTATTCTTCCATTTTCGTTGGACTTGGATCAACACTTTATTGCTGCTGTTCTAACGGTGCTCGCTTATTCTATCAACGACACAGTAGTCGTGTTCGACCGTATCCGCGAATACTTGCGTGAGCATCGTGCTAAAAACGAGCCGATCTATCATGTAGTAAATACGGCGATTAATAAAACGCTTAGCCGCACCATCATTACTTCTTTAACGGTAATATTTGTTTTGGCAGTGCTATTTGTGTTCGGCGGTGAAGTAATTCGCGGTTTCTCCTTTGCTATCTTGATTGGTATTATTTTTGGAACTTATTCGTCTATCTTTATAGCATCTCCGGTCTTTGCCGATTTGCAGGGAGACGGTGAAGAAAAAAACACAAAAGAAATCGCTTCGACAGAGCGAGGGAACTTAAAGCCAGCGAAAGCATAAACCAGCTGTATTATAAAAAAAAGGGAGGTGTTTAATAAAAACACCTCCCTTTTTTTTGCTACCATCCCTACCTCTCTCACTCCTAAGTCATTTTCGATTTTTTACTTTTTAATTTTTAATTTAACACAATATATTTGTCATACTAAATATTGTTATGCAAAAAGAACCATACAACATGTATTCATTTTTACTCGATCGTACAGCGCGCCGGGTAAAGCAATATGCACAGGCAACGTTCAGCAATAAAGGCTTCGATATAACCTTAGATCAATGGATGGTATTAAAAAATCTCTATGAATATGCAGATTTGACACAGAAAGAACTGGCAGAACGTTGTGGTAAAGATCAACCCACTTTGACCCGCATCGTTGATCTCTTAGCAAAGAAGGAATTGGCAGAACGTAAAGTTCATCCAAATGACAGAAGAAGTTTTATCGTGCATCTAACAGATAAAGGGATTTCGAAGGTGGAAGAATTATCGCCGCAAATTAAAGAAATACGAACTAAAGCATGGGAAAACCTTAACGAAGATGATTTTCGACAGCTAGAGCGGATATTAAATAGCATTTATAATAACTTAGAGCTCAAGTAGCCCTTAAAATTAACAGATATGATTACTACAGATATATGTATAATAGGTGCAGGACCTGTTGGTTTGTTTGCCGTTTTTGAGGCAGGTTTATTGAAAATGCGTTGCCACCTGATAGATGCCTTACCTCAGGTTGGTGGGCAGCTGGCTGAAATTTATCCACATAAACCCATTTACGACATTCCCGGTTATCCCGCCATCAATGCGCAAGAGCTTATCGATAAACAGATGGAACAAATCGCTCCTTTTCATCCAGGTTTTACTTTGGGGGAACGTGTGGAAACTTTGGAAAAACAACACGATGGCTCCTATATTATCAAAGGCAATGAGGGGACGGACATCCATGCGCAAGTGGTAGTAATTGCGGGAGGGTTGGGTTCTTTTGAACCGCGTAAACCTGAAATAGAAGGTTTGGCCGACTTTGAAGGCAAAGGCATCTATTATATGATTAAAAATCCGGAGCAATTTAGAAATAGAAAGGTTGTTATTGCCGGCGGAGGTGATTCAGCTTTGGATTGGACTATATTTTTAAGTGAAATTGCAGAAAAAGTCACCCTCGTGCATCGGAGCGAAAGTTTTAGAGGTGCACCCGATTCAGCGGAAAAGGTTTTCAATCTTGCTAACAGTGGTAAGATCAACTTGTTATTATCACACAATTTAATTCGGGTAGAAGGAAGGGGCCACTTAACAAAAGTTGCCATGATTAACAAACAAAAGGAAGAGATTTCTTTAGAAACAGATGCACTTATACCACTTTTTGGTTTAAGTCCAAAATTAGGACCAATCGCTCAATGGGGCTTGGCAATCGATAGGTCGGCCATAGAAGTGAATACGACTGATTATTCTACCAGTATAGAACGCATATATGCTATTGGCGATATTAACACGTATCCGGGCAAACTAAAACTGATCCTATGCGGTTATCATGAAGCTGCTTTAATGGCGCAAAGTGCTTTCAAATACGTGTACCCTGATCAAAAGCTGAGCTTTAAATATACGACGGTCAACGGTATTCACGCATTTTAGTTTTGGTTAATGGGTTAACTCGAATAGTACCACAGCAAAAAAACAAAGCGAATAACAACAACTAATAACAATAACTAATAACTAATAACTAATAACTAATAACTAATAACTAATAACCAATAACCAATAACCAATAGGGAATAACAAACAACTAAAACAAACAATTAACAATGATTCATATAACTGTAGAAGATAGAACTGGTTCGGTGGAAACTATAGAAATTCCCGAGGATATTAATTTGAGCCTAATGGAAGTGCTAAAGGCCTCAGAATACAATATACTAGCCACCTGTGGAGGCATGGCATTGTGTGCTACCTGCCACGTAGAAGTATTGTCCGGAATGGAACGACTTCATGAAGCATCTGATGATGAATTGAACATGTTGGATACACTTCCTGATGCTGATGAAAACAGTAGACTAGCCTGCCAAATTCGATTAAATGAGCAATTGGACGGCCTTCACATAAAAATCAAGGGGTCGTTGGACTAAGAATCCATGGAAATAAGTCTCAAAAACTTCACCTCGACATATGTTTAGTATTTTTGTATAACTAAACGAGCTAAATTATGGTCAAAATCACCGAATGTCCACGAGACGCGATGCAAGGAATTAAAGAATTTATCCCAACACTCCATAAAGTCGCCTATTTAAATCTATTGTTAAAAGTAGGGTTTGACCGCCTGGATTTCGGTAGCTTTGTCTCTCCAAAAGCAATACCTCAACTACAGGACACCGCGGCCGTTTTATCACAATTAAACCTTTCAGATAGCAGCACTAAATTACTCGCCATTGTTGCGAATGTTAGAGGAGCCAAGGAAGCCAGTGCCTTTTCTCAGATAAGCTTTCTTGGCTTTCCATTTTCTGTTTCTGAAACTTTTCAGCAACGCAACACCAACACGAGTATTCAACAGTCTCTCGCAAATGTGGAAGAGATAATAACGATCTGTAAAGAGTTTGGCAAAGAACCATTGATTTACTTATCAATGGCATTCGGCAATCCATACGGTGATCCTTGGTCTCCCGAAATCGTTGCTATTTATGCAGAGTTATTAGTAAAAAAGGGAGTCAAACATTTAATGCTTGCCGATACTATTGGTGTGTCTACTCCGGAAAGTATTCAAATGCTTTATCAAAATCTAAATAAGCATTTTCCTCATATTGATCTGGGAGTTCACTTACATAGCACGCCCCAAACTATGTTAGCGAAAATACAGGCTGCTTATAATAGTGGGTGCCAACGTTTTGATACGGCTATAGGAGGTTATGGCGGATGTCCGATGGCAAGTGACAAATTGACAGGAAATATTGCAACGGAGGTATTGTTATCCTTTTTACAAGAGCGAAATATCAACAGCCAGGTTGATCAAACAGCACTTTTAAAAGCTCAACACTATAGCAGTCAAATCTTTCACGGCCGTAGTAATTGAAATAATAAATCAATAAAAAAGGAGGTCAAGACCTCCTTTTAACTAATAGATTGTGATAAGTTAATATTTATTTAACTGCATCAACTACTGCTTTGAAAGCATCAGGATTGTTTAACGCTAAATCCGCTAAAACCTTACGATTTAAACCGATATTCTTAGCACTTAACTTACCTATCAACTGAGAATAAGAAATCCCATGTTGACGAGCACCTGCATTGATACGTTGAATCCATAATGCTCTAAATTCTCTTTTTTTGGTTTTACGGTCGCGATAAGCATATTGCAAACCTTTTTCTACCGTATTTTTAGCAATGGTATACACCTTGCTACGTGATCCATAATAGCCTTTTGCTAATTTAAGGATCTTCTTTCTTCTTCTTCTCGAAGCTACTGCGTTAACCGAACGTGGCATAATAAATAAATTTAGTTTGGTATAAGGCGCTATGTTTTCTTAAGTATTCAGTCAATAGACTTACAACCCAATACCCGGTTAAAAATTTTGTTAAAATAATTACTATTTACCGATCCCAAGCATACGTTTTACATTGCCTAAATCTGCATCTGATACTAAACCGGAACGTGTTAAATTACGTTTACGTTTAGTGCTCATCTTGGTTAAGATATGGCTTTTGTATGCATGTTTTCTCTTAATCTTACCGGTTCCAGTCAGGCTAAAACGTTTCTTAGCGCTGGAATTGGTTTTCACTTTTGGCATAATCTTATCTGTTATTATCTATCTATTAGTCTCTTGTTAATAGGTCTCCCGGCGCAAAGCCCGGCGACTCTCTACCCTTGGGGTTATTTTGTTTTCGGATTTTTTGGGGCAACAGTGATAAACATCCGCTTTCCCTCTAGTTTAGGCAGTAATTCCACTTTGCCAATTTCCTCCAAAGCCTGTGCAAATTTCAGCAAAAGAATTTCACCACGGTCCTTATATACAATAGCTCTACCTTTAAAATGTACGTAAGCGCGTACCTTTTCTCCAGCTTCCAAGAACTTAATGGCATGCTTAAGTTTGAACTCGAAATCGTGCTCATTCGTATTCGGGCCGAAACGGATTTCCTTAATGACCGTCTGTTTAGCATTGGCCTTAATTTCCTTCAGCTTCTTCTTTTGTTCGTAAACAAATTTACTATAATCGACAACCTTACATACAGGAGGATTTGCATTTGGGGAAATCTCCACCAAATCAAGCTCCAACTCGTCTGCTATGGCTAAAGCCTGTTTAATCGGGTAAACCCCTTGCTCCACATTTTCGCCAACTAAGCGTACTTCCGCAGCTCTAATGTGCTGATTAATTCTATGGTCGGGTTCTTTCTTTTTAAAAGGAGGACGCGGCCCCCTCATTCCTGGTTTTCCTAATGACAAATTTTTTCCTTAATTTAAACTGTTATTTCTTCAATTAATTGCTTACTAAAGGCTTCTATAGTCATGCTACCAAGATCGCCTTCGCCATGTTTTCGAACAGAAATCGTGCCATTTTCAACCTCTTTTTCGCCTACGATGAGCATGTAAGGTATTTTCTTGACTTCCGCATCCCGTATCTTTCTGCCTACTTTTTCGTCTCGCAAATCAATCAACCCGCGAATATCGGTATTATTTAACGATTCCAAAAGTTTTTTTGCATATTCTTCATATTTTTCAGAAACAGGCAATATGATAAACTGTTCCGGGGTAAGCCATAGCGGAAACTCACCGGCGCAATGCTCGATTAAAACGGCGACAAAACGTTCTAGCGAGCCAAAGGGTGCGCGATGAATCATTACCGGCCGATGTTTCTGATTATCACTGCCTGTGTATTCTAACTCGAACCGTTCCGGCAAATTATAATCGACCTGGATTGTACCAAGTTGCCATTTACGCCCCAATGCGTCTTTGACCATAAAATCCAATTTCGGGCCGTAAAAGGCCGCTTCCCCTAACTCGGTCACGGTTTTAAGCCCTTTCTCTTCAGCAGCTTCTACGATAGCCGCTTCAGCAAGTAGCCAATTTTCTTCACTGCCAATGTATTTTCCCTTATTTTCAGGATCTCTTAGTGATATCTGTGCGGTATAATCATCAAAGCCTAAAGCTTTGAATACATAAAGGACAAGATCAATAACTTTTTTGAATTCGTCTTTTACTTGATCCGGACGACAAAACAGGTGCGCATCATCCTGCGTAAAACCTCTTACACGAGTTAACCCATGTAATTCTCCGCTCTGCTCATAACGATATACGGTACCAAATTCAGCAAAACGTACCGGAAGATCTTTGTATGATCGGGGTTTTGTTTTGTAAATCTCGCAATGGTGTGGACAGTTCATGGGTTTCAGTAGAAACTCCTCTCCTTCTTGCGGTGTACGAATCGGCTGAAAAGAATCTGCTCCATACTTTTCGTAGTGGCCAGAGGTAACATACAGGTTTTTATGGCCAATGTGCGGTGTTACAACCGGTTCATATCCTGCCTTCATTTGTGCACGTTGCAGAAAGTCAACCAGTTTCTGGCGCAATGCGGCTCCCTTGGGAAGCCACAGAGGTAAGCCCATGCCTACTCTTTCTGAGAACGCGAACAATTCCAATTCTTTGCCCAATTTCCGGTGGTCCCTTTTCTTAGCTTCTTCAATCATATGAAGATAATCGGCTAATTCGCTTGCCTTAGGGAAAGTAACGCCGTAAATCCTAGTTAACTGTTTTCTGCTTTCATCACCACGCCAATAGGCTCCTGCCACATTGGTTAGTTTGATGGCTTTTATAAAACCTGTATTTGGGATATGTGGCCCTCTACAGAGGTCTGTAAAATTGCCCTGGGTATAAAAGGTTATGGATCCGTCCGCTAAATCCTTTATCAAATCCAACTTATATTCATCGCCTTTTTCGGTAAAATACGCTAGCGCATCTGATTTGGATACTTGCTGCCGCACGTAATCAGATTTCGTACGTGCCAATTCCAACATCTTATCCTCAATTTTTTTAAAATCGTCCGAAGAAAAAGGCCGATCACCAAAATCGACATCGTAATAAAAGCCGGTTTCGATAGCTGGTCCAATACCAAATTTAGTCCCGGGATATAGCGCCTCCAACGCTTCTGCCATTAAGTGGGCAGAAGAATGCCAAAATGTCGATTTGCCGTCTTTGTCATTCCAAGTCAGCAATCTTACAGATGCATCCTTTTCAATAGGTCTGGTCGCATCCCATACTTGTCCGTCAACTTCGGCAGCTAAAACGTTACGGGCTAAGCCCTCAGAAATTGATTGGGCAATTTGCAAAGAAGTGATTCCCTTCTCGTACTCGCGAATGGAACCATCAGGAAGTGTGATTTTAATCATCTACAACTATGATTTTAATGTTCTAAAAAATATTGTTTTCTAAATCACCTACAATGTGATTTTTGTGACGACAAAGATATTAAAAAGTAAAAACTAAAAAGTAAAAATTAAAAAGTAAAAAGTCAAAAGAGCGAGTTGGTTCATTCTTGTGGTTTCTGCCAGCAGTTTAATGCACAGTCAAAAATACGCTTAATAAAAAAAGTCCGGCATTTAAATACCGGACTTTCAACCAAATTATCCTGTTGCTTATGCCCTTTAAGCAACCTCTTTCGACTAAACCACTGTCGAAAGTTCTTCACGCAGCCGCTTGGCTACCACTTTTTCCTGTCCCGGCTTTAGCATCCAAGCAGTTAAAATCAAAGAAGTATCCTCAGCTCCACCTACTTCTATAGAAGGTGTTCCATTCCGTAAACGTTGTTGTAATTCCTTGCCCGATATTTTCACCTTTTCTGCATTCCAATGGATATGTAGCGTTGGTGTCACATTTCCCAAAGGAGGCACCTTCACCTCCGTCGTAACACCTTCAACCGCTTGCGCTGCCGTTGCGATCAGATCAATTTGAGCCTGTTGTAAGTTCCACTCTTGTTGATGATCAAGGTTGATAAACTTCTCTAAGGCAACATACATACCTAAAATTTCTTCCTTATTCACTTTCATCCCTCTGCCAATATTAAACCCACGTGGAGGCATATGTAATCTAGCTGCTTGTATAAATTTCTTTTTACCCATCAATAAACCGGCACTCTGCGGTCCGCGGATCGCCTTTCCTCCGGATACGCACACTAAATCAAAGCCCATTTCATGAAATTTCCACAAGTTGGAAACAGGTGGTACGTCAGCCGCGATATCAATCATGGTAGGAACACCATGTTTTTTTGCAATCGAGACCCACTCCTCGTGCATGATGCTACCTTTGTCAGCCTGTACGTTAAGAAAGAACATCAACGCCGTTCGTTCATTAATGGTTTGCTCAAGCTCTTCCCTCGTTTCTACCATCACAATTTTACAACCCGTATTTTTAAGCGCATGGGTATAAACAATTTCATGCCCTTTTTGACAGATCACCTCCGACTTCATATCGGTTCCCATTAGGTGGGGTAACTGAATTGCTTTTTCTTCGTCAAGGCCCGTTAATATTCCGGCCAATCCCAAAGTCATAGCGGAAAAACATCCTGCTGTTACGACGGCAGATTCCGCATGTACCAAACTCGCAATTTTTTCACCTACTTTATCTTGCAATTCATCCAGCATGCAAAAATCCGCTGCACTGTAGTTTATCGCTTCCAGTACTTCCGGTCGCATAAGGGATCCCGTCATAGCGGTATAGGTTCCGGCAGCGTTGATAAAAGTACGTACGCCCAATTCTTTGAATAGCTCTCGACCCCGCCGCCCCTTATCCAGCCATAATAATCTATTCCCGTCTACATAAGGGGTGATGAATCCACCGGCAGGCAGCATCGACAAATATTTTAATAGTTCTCTTCTTCTCATGATAAATTCTTTTTAATTTTTAAGCTCGCTAACCGTTTTAAGCGCAGCGTCAGGAGTAGCTAGTGGTTTATTTTGCCAATAGGAAGCTAACAATGATCCTGTGATATTCATTAAAGGCCCAAAGATGGCAGGTGCTAGTCCCACTGTAGCTAGCTTACCCATTTCCTTTGCAATACCGGAGGCTAGGCCTCCATTCTGCATTCCCACTTCAATTGCCATGGTTCGGCAGTCGCGCTCAGACATACGGAAAAGTCTACCGCAACTATAGCCTAAGAAATAACCTGTTAAATTGTGTATTAAAACGAGCAGGATCAATTGCGGACCAATATGGAGTAAACTATCTCTACCGGCAGCTGTAATGATGGCAATGATAATAGCAATACCTGCCATCGAGATTTTAGGCATAAATGCGTCTAACCACTTTACTTTGCCATGAAATAGTCTATTGAATAACAAACCGGCACCTATGGGTAGTATAACCATCTTCAAAATATCCCACATCATGTCTAATAGGTGGATTTCTACAAATGCACCGGCTAATAGCTTCATCAGCGTCGGAGTTACCAAAGGTGATAGTAATGTTGATACCGCTGTGATCGTAATCGATAATGGTAAATTGGCCTTAGCCATATAAGACATCACATTGGAGGCCATTCCATTGGGCGAACAGCCAATCAGAATAATTCCAGCTGCTATTTCCGGAGAAAAGCCGCTTACATTGGCCAGGAAAAAGCCAACACAGGGCATAATGATGAAATGACTTACTACACCAATAAAAACGCCCTTTGGATGCTTAATCACCCCCACAAAATCGTGTACGCTCATGGAAGTCCCCATGCCGAACATGATCAGCTGTATCAAAGGAGTGATCAGCTCAGCCAATGGAAAACCGTTAACACTTACAAAGTGTTGGGGATAGCACAGCGCCGCCGCAACCATTGCAAATATCATCATTGAATAAGCATACCCTTGTAACGACTTAATGGTCCGAAAAGATAAGGCCGTTGCTAGCAAACATATAATAAGGCTCGGGCCCCATACTGATTGCTTCTGGGTCCAGTAAGCCCATATGCCCAGGATTGCCGTCACCATTGCAATCAACAAAGTGACTTTGTGAAATGAAAATTGCCTCATATCAAATATTTAGGTTCATTATGTTTACCAGGTTCTTTTTTCCATTAGTTGATCCAGCTGTTTCTTGGTAAGCCTCACCCGATCTTCTTGTTCCTTTAACCAGTTCAGAAAATCAAGTTTTATCGGATCATCCCACTGGTTATCGATCTGTCCTACACTGTATTTCCCCGCTTGAATTCGATCTTTTCCAAAGGCATCCCTCAATTGGATAAATTCGGCAGTGACGATGACCTCTTCTGCCAGGTGGGCCGGTATAAAAAGCACCCCCTCTTTATTACACAACACTAAATCTCCAGGTAACACAATCGCTTTGCCGATACGTATCGGTGTATTAAGTCCCATTAACATTGATTCCTCTAAAAAAGACGGATGGAAATCACGTACAAAAGCATTGAAACCTTTTATGTCGGCTAAACCATCAAAATCACGTGCTCCGGCATCAAAAACTACGCCCTTACCGGTACGCTGAAAGATGGTGGTTCCCAGGGTTTGTCCAATCAAGGTTCCACCCGCTACTTTCCCGAAGCCGTCAGCGACGTACACATCTCCTTTTTGCAGTAGCTCAATGGGCCACGCATTGGTGCTTCCTTTAAGGCCTTTTTCATGCCCCCGCTCTAATATGGCATCTTCTATATCGGGCCTCCTTGGCATATACGCGGCCGTTACAGCGCGCCCTGCAAAGACCTCATTTTCACGAATCGCTTTCCACCCATCCTCAAATTGATTATAATAGCCCGCATTTCTCAGAATGGTCCAAGCATCATCAAAACCAATACGCTCGGCTCTTAAAAGGAGTGAATCAGGAATCTTCGGGCGCCCATCTCGGTAACGCTCCCCTTTCCAGGAGGAAGTTAGAAAACGAAGTTCTTCTTTTGTTATTTGCTGAGCTGCGCCGGTAGTAACAAAAAAGAGCAGCATCATAAGCATAAAAAAACTTTTCCTAACGTACATTCTGTTCATGTTAAACATAGGCTATGCAATCCATTTCCACGAGCGAATCACCGGGCACCCCGCCATAAGTCGCCACGGTAGTGCGTACGGGCGGTTTACTGCCAAATCGTCCTTGATACACCTCATTCATGGCCTTGTAATCTCCAAGATCTGCCAGATAGACGTTGACTTTCAGCACCTTTTCCATCGATGATCCTGCCTTTTTTAGTTCCGCTTCCAATTCTTTTAATACATGATCTGTATGTGCTTTTATATCACCATCGAAATGTGCCCCTTTACCGGCCACGAACACTAATCCGTTATATTTGGTGGATCCCGAGAATAAAGGCACATTGTCCTGCTTAGTTATATTGAAGGTTTCTTTTGTGGCCGACTTGCTTTCAGCTCGAAGCATGGCATTAGCTCCTAATAGACCTACCATGGAGGCAAACAATCTTTTAATGACTGATCTTCTTTCTGTTTTCATAATGAATAAATTTGATTGTTAAACTGTTATATGGTTTTTGTTAATGTTCCGTTTGCTTTTTAGCAACGACTATAGGGTTAGCGATCCCATTGAGATCGTATACAATCTCTCCACCTCGCACGGTCATTTCACAGGCTAACTTCTGCTTTCCGTTGATCTTGTATCCTGTATAATCAAAGTATCCGAAATTTCCATTAAGTACATTCAGAATAGCAATATCAGCCTCTGCCCCTACACTCAGACTACCTAGTTCCGGTCGTTTTATTATTTGAGCGGGTTGCCAAGTACTGGCGGCAACTACCTGCTGCAAGCTCATTCCCATTACCAAACACTTAGACATCACGCTCAGCATATCCTTCATCGCATTATTCATACTGCCTGTATGGATATCGGTACTAATAGCGTCCGGATAGAAGCCTTCTTTGATAGCTGGAATTGCCTGGCTAAAGGAAAAGCTAATCCCTCCGTAGCCCACATCAAAATACCGCCCCTCCTTTCGCGCTTTCCATGCAAAAGGCTTCACTTTCTTTTCAGTGGGATCGACAATTGATTCGCGCCCTTTGATCTGTGCAAAACAATGGGTTAAAATGTCACCTTTTCTTAAATGGTTCAGGAGCAGGTCTTCCAAAGGTAGTGGGGGTATACTACCACCGAAGTCCACCATAACCGGCAAATTACCCGCTTGCTTCCCCGCTTCTACGGCATGATCAACTATTGTCCAATCCGGGCCTTCAAAATGAGCTACTTTGAAGCCTACGATATAAGGGTGGAATTGCCGAGCAACCAAAGCGGCCATTTTTGGATCGGTATCCTTTAAGTCCTGCTCATAAGCACCACCGCGCATTCCTTCACCAATAATGTTTAAGAAAGCAAGTACGCGGGTTTTTGAGTGATCTATTGTCTGATCCTTATAAAGCTGAAAATTTCTCCAACCGGGACTTCCGGCATCCACGACCGTGGTAACGCCATTGCGAAAAGTAAAGCCGTCCGGTGGAATAGCCGTATAACTATTTCTCAGGTAACTATGCGGTTCGGTCCCGAAAAAATGATGCGCGTGAATATCGATTAAACCAGGTGTTACATACAGTTTTTCCGCGAGGACAACTTGTGTAGCCTTTCCTTGAATATTTTTAGCCACCTGGACAATTTTCCCGTCCTTAATGGCAATGTCCATTACTTCATCGATACCATTCTTCGGATCGATGACGTGCCCACCTTTAATAAGTATCGCGTAGTCTTGCGCGCATAATGTTGCGCTAAGAACGGTTAGCGTAATAAAAAATATGATCTTTTTATACATAATGCTTCTGCTGATTAGTTCGCGGGATCCCACCATACACGACTGGTTAAGGCATTTGTTCCTCCTTGCCGTTGTTTTGCTTCATTAAAATTATCGCGATTGTAACTTTCTTCAGTTAGTGGCACCACAAAACGTCGGGGGATGGTTCCTCCTGTCAGGTTTCCCGGATAGTTAGTCGGAGTCAGGCTGGGGTAACCCGTCCGGCGCCAATTAGCAAAAATTTCATATTCATCTTGTAAGAATAAGGACACCCATAATTGGGTATAAATCTGTTCAAGCTTTTCTTCAAAAGTGCCCTGATTATTAAATGGGTGTTGTGATAAGTAGAAATTAATCCGAGCTTCACTGATTTCCCCATGTTGACCAAATAAACTCCATTGATGCATTGCTGCGCGTACCGCAGCTTCATAAGTTTGCGCGGGATTACCATCATACCATCCGCGGAGAGCGGCTTCCGTGAGTAATAAATTCGTTTCGGCATTTGTTAAAACCAAATGAGGGGCATCGTAACGTAGAATCGTGTTTGGATTCGGTTCCGAATAACTTGCAAAATCGGCGGGAAATGAATTAAAAGCAGCATTGGGCATCCCCTTTTGAATCGCTGAACTGGTGTCCGCTACATAGGTACCTGTTGCGTTACGTACCCAGACGACAGCAATTGCATTTAATCGCGGATCCTGCGTCTCTTTCATATGATCAATAAAGGTTTTGGCCAGTTTACCCCCTTCTATATTATCCACCGCTTGCGGATTGAGATAATCCGTATTCAAAAGAGCTGTTGCAATGAAATTACGCTGTGCTACTTGCGATCCATCTACATATTGAATGCGTGCCAAATCGTTATCATTCATAACTACCCCTCCCGCGATTGCCTTTCTTACCCAACTTTCTGCAAGCGTCGCATCTATCTTTGTCAAACGCATGCCCAGGCGTAACATCAATGAATATGCAAATTGCCTCCATTTCGTAACGTTTCCGGCATAAATCAAATCGCCATTGCCAAAAGTTGGTAAATCCGGATCCAACGTATTGGCCGACTCTTCCAATTCTTTCAATAAATCGTTATAAATCGTGGCTTGCACATCATATTTCGGTGTGTAATTTTGGTTACTAGCACCAAAACCTGCTTCGGTATATGGAACGTCGCCATATAAGTCAGTAAGCCTGTGAAATATTAAAACCTTCCAAATACGTGCAATAGCCAATTTATTAATGTCTTCGGGATTGGCGCTTACTGCATCGATCACTTTTTTTATTTCAATAACGGCTGTAGAATAAGCCTCCCAACTATTGTATGAATAGGTTTCATTAAAATATTTATCGCCTGCGGCGGGTACTTCTTTATAGGTAGCCGTCTGCTGCATCGATCCGCCAATTGTTAAATAAGCAGCACCGACATAATTGAAACTCACACCATCTAATAGCGCCTTCGTAAACATGTATTCAGGCACCACCGTGGTTGAAGCGTTTGGGTTAACATTCATCTCTTCAAAACCTTTATCGCAGGCAGAAAAGAAGCAGAACAACGAAACCGCTAACACATGTAGAAATAGCTTTTTCATATCTTTTGGTCTATTGATTAAAATTTAACAATTAGGTTGATACCGAAGCTCCTCGTTCTGGGAACGCCAAATGCCTCTAATCCCTGTGCATTACTGTTAGTATAGCTAGACTCAGGGTCGAAATACTTATTTCGCTTATCGTGATATAAAGTCAATAGGTTCCGTCCGACCAAGGAAATAGTGGCACCCTGTAATTTCGCCCATCGGAATTTTTCTATCGGAAGATTGTAGGATAAAATAACCTGTCTGAGCTTTACGAAGTCGTTGTCAAACATAAACATGGAGGTATAGAACTTGTCATTATCATAATAGGTATCAATGTCTTGAGGGGCCCACGTTTTACTGAATGGATTACCTTCGGGGTCAACACCGGTCACTGTTAAACCGGTTTCACGTCCCGGTAAGGTTTCTTCCGGCAATCCAAAACGGTAGGCATACTGATACATATTGGAGTACATCATACCACCAAACTTCCCGTCGATCAATACATTCAGCGAAAAGTCCTTATAGCGAAACGTATTGTTCAATCCCATAATTAAAGGAGGAACACCCTGACCAATCTCTTCGAGCGGGCCTCTTACCGCATACCCACTTTCCGGATTATATACCACTTGACCATTTTCGTCTGTTAGTTTCCGATAACCCCACAAAGCGCCATAAGGCCTACCTACCACATTGCGTATACTTCCTCCGCCAACACCATCGCCTACTACTATAGCATCTAACCCCTCCGCTAATTGTTGAATTTCACTTTTGTTATAAGAAATGTTATAGGTGGCATCCCAACTGAAATTTTCCTTTTTGATAGGTGCACCACTTAAGAGTACTTCAATACCCCGATTATTTAACTCGCCTACATTTAATAAGGCTCGATTATAACCGGAAGCTTGAGAAATGTTGGATTCAACAATATCATCGGTTGTTTTTCGATTATAAAAAGTAAGATCAGCCCCTAGACGCCCATTGAAAAACTGCGCATCAAGACCAAATTCGTAAGTGGTAGAGGTCAAAGGTCTTAAGCCTGGATTGTTAACTAAATCGGACGTCAATTCCTGTACCGGCCTTCCATTATGTCCTCCCTGTACCATGGAATAGGATTCGTTCAATATATAAGCGGTCGGTGTCGCACCACCTACCTGTGCCCATGAGCCCCGTAATTTCAAACCACTTATGGATTTGGGAAAGCTCAGTGCTTCTGATAGAACAAAGGTTCCTCCTACCGATGGATAAAAAATACTATTGTTTTGCGGACTTAATGTAGAGAACCAATCTTGTCGACCCGTGAAAGTTAAATACGCTAAGCCTTTATAACCAATGTCCGCTGATCCAAAAATTGAGTTAATACCCGTTTTTTGATATAAAGGGGTGGTTGTTAAAATATTTAAATTCGTATAGCTGTAGAAATTAGGCACCCTGAATTCACTTCCCTCAATCGTTGTCAGATCGTACTCATTCCTTTGTATATTTCCTCCGACCATCGCGGACAAGCTGAAATCACGGAAACTTGTATTGTAATTCAAGGTAAACATGTAATTTGTTTCGGATGAGGTCGCTCTTAAGCTTTGATAAGCACCTAGGGGTCTAAAAGCGGTTCCTGTGGGCTGTATAGCTTCGAATTCTGAATTATAATAGTCTCTACTCGCGCTTCCCTTGATAAAAAGATTGTCGAGAATATCGTATTGAAGACTTCCCTGCATAATATATCGGTTCTTTTTATCGTGATTCCGGTAACGATTTACGACAAACCAAGAGTTTGGTGCTTCAGCCACCGGATTCCACCTGACTTCATTTCCCTCAGCATCGTAACCCGGTGCCAGCGACATGATGTCAACTGTATTTGCTAACATATATACAGCCCAAGCGGGATTATCATTTGCATAACCAACTTTAGGACGGTTTTTCCCTTGATCATAATTATATTGTGAAACGGCTTCCAAATGAAGCTTCTTGCCGATATTGGCATTGACCGATAAGTTGGTAGTTAGTCGTTTGTAAGTAGAGTTCGGTACAATCGCTTGCGCATCCGTGTTCGAAACACTCGCACGATACCGCAGGTCTTCACTCCCTCCGTATAGTGCTAACGAGTTTATATAAGTCTGCCCGGTTTCATAAAATTGTTGTGGATTGTTTTTTTCAGGCGAATAGGGTCGTTCTACGCCATCAAATTGCACATAGGGCTGCCCGTCCATCCTCGCACCATAGGATAAACGGCCGGTTGCAATCGCCTCGTCCTGTGTGGTAGGCTTTCGTCCATCAATCCCCTGTCCGTATTCATACTGCCATTCAGGGTACATGGAAGGACGCTCAAAAGTAGAGGTACTATTAAACTCAATACCTAAACCTTTTTGTGCTACTCCTTTTTTTGTAGTAATCAAAATTACGCCATTTGCGGCTCTCGATCCATATAAAGCAGATGCCGGACCGCCTTTTAAAACGCTGATACTTTCAATATCATCTGGATTGATACCCGCTATTCCATCGCCACGGTCAATATTCCAACCCATTCCTGTCGAACTTGTGCTACCTCCCGGTGTCGAATTATCCATCGGCATTCCATTGATCACATACAGCGGTTGATTGTTTCCGCTCAATGATCCGTTACCCCTTATAATCACCCTACTCGAACCACCTGGGCCGGTAGCCATACCCGAAACATCAACACCTGCCACTTTACCTACCAAAGCATTAGCGACATTCACTTCTTTTGCCTGCGTTAATTGATCACCGCCAACTTCGGCTACCGAATAGGCCAACGCCTTTTTTTCACGTGAAATCCCTAATGCGGTAACAACTACTTCACTTAAGGCTTGATTATCTTCTACTAATTGTACATTTACTACATTACGACCGCCAATAGCTACGGTTTGCCCCACATAGCCCATATAGCTAAATTCTAATTCACCTGTTCCTCCCACTTTTAATTGGTAAGCACCGTCAGCCCCTGTTACTGTACCCTTGGTACTACCCTTTAGGCGTACACTCACGCCCGGGATCCCTTGCCCTTGCGCATCGGTTACGAGTCCCTTTACTTCTATTTCTTGATTCAGACCAGGGGTGGATTTACCTAAAACAATCCGATTCTCGATAACTTTGTACTGAATGTTTTTGGCTGTAAGAAGCTGATCAAGCACTCGCTGCAAAGACTCTTGCTGCACTTCGATGAATACGCGCTGCGATAAATCTATAATTTGTTTACTGTAAATAAATTTAATGGCTGCTTTCTCTTCAATAAGCTTTAACGCCTGTAATAAAGCCTGCCCTTTTACGCTTAAATTGATACGTTTAGAAAGATCCAATGTGCTCTCAGGTTGCTTTGCAAATGTTTGGACGTGGATGGCTGTAAGTATAATTATTAGTCCAAGCAGACAGGATCGAATGGTTGTGGATGTCCTCGGGTTGATTCTCATATAAATGCTGTTTGATGGTTAAAATGTAGGCAAATAACGCCCATGACAATTGCATATATCGATATTTTAATAATTTAAAATATCACAACTGTCGTTATGTAACTATGTATTAATTATTAGTTAATAATAAGTTGTTAAGTCTTCATATGGATAGTAATTAGGGTCATGAATGATTTACTTTTTTATTAACCTGATGCGATCTCCGGAAATCTCATATTGCAGGTTGAGTGATTGACTGATTATTTCCATAATGGAAATTAAGTTTAGCTGATTAAAGTCGGCAGTCAGTGTATAACTTTCAAGTTTTTTATCCTGAAAATCAATTTGGACATTGAAAGTACTGTCAAGCAAGTGAGCAATATCTTTAAGTGGCTTATCTTCAAAAGACATACTCCTCTTTTTCCACATTTTCACTGACGAACGCGATGTTTCTTTTGTTTTAACCAAATGGGCTTTGTGTTTATTAAAGTGTACTTTCTGATCAGCTACAAGCAGAACCTCTCGGTTACCTTGCATCTTTTCAGCGACACTTATATTTTCATCGACGCGACTGACAGCTACCATACCTGTTATCACAGAGACCTCTTCTTCTGCATCGCCTGCGCTCCTTATGCGAAAACTTGTTCCAAGAACTTTGGTCAACAACGATCCACTATTGATAAGAAAAGGTTTGTTCGGATCTTTGGCTACTTCAAAAAAAACGTCACCCCGCATCGTTACTTCCCTTACCTCTTGTTGAAAAGTGCCGCTATACTGCAGCGACGAATGTGGCGCTAGCCAAATCACACTTCCATCCGGCAAATGATGCTTCAGTATGGTTTTACTTTCATTTTTAACCAGTACCACCGGATCTGTTTTAAAAATTTTGTCCAATTGCCCACCCAACAGTAGCCATATGAAGGCGATTAACACAATTGCTGCAGCGGCGGCCCAAACGCCGGTAGAGCGAATTTTACGATGTACTTTCTTAAAAGGCGCGCCCTCACTGCCATTATGGAGAGACAGACCACTTCTCCTTTTGATATTATACAACATCCGTGCTTTCAAAAGGCTATTTTTCCGTATTTGATCGAATTCTTCGGCTGATAACGAGTTACCCATCGCATCGTACCACGCCTCCACTAGTTTCACTTCCTCTGCATTACATTGCTTATTAAGGTATTTTTCTATTAAAGCCTCGGAAATTTCGCTCTTCATTTTATAGTATATCTTTTATTTATAATAGCTTCCATTTGTATAGTCGGCCCAAAGCCCTTTATCCCCTACGCCGTTGTAAAAAAAATTATCTTTTTAAGCTACAAGCCAAAATGGTTGCGATATTAGAATTAAGGAAAGGCTTTCTTTGGTCAATTTTCTTTAAAAATTCGTGTTACTTCTTCCACAAAACCAACGTCGACTGTAGGGAGCTCATCGCTTCGCTCTTAGGTTTTGGTCACCCTTAGGATCGAAACAAAAGGTGAAGAGTCGTTTAACAACGAAATTCTAAATATATCTAACATAAATAATACAGCAATAAAAGATGAAAAGAATAAAGCTTCATCGCTACTTTCAGCCTACTTAATGCTTTGGTCAACTGGTTTTCAACCGTTTTTTCCGATATGCCAAGCAAATCAGCTATTTCCTTATTACTTTTAAACTCTTTTCTGCTTAGCTCATAAATATAACGACAGCGGTCGGGTAGTAATCGAACATGATTTTCAATTTGATTTTGTAACTCGTTAAAGGCTAGCCGTGTTTCGGTAGAATTATCGTAATCCCTAAAATTGCCTTTGTAGAATTCTTTGTAATTCTTTCTAACTATTTCCTTTTGTATAGCACTTATTACCAAGTACCTAACAGATGTAAAAAGATAAGCAGCAACGGAACTATGAATCTGTATTCGTTTGCGGTTCAGCCATATACTAGTGAACAGATCCTGTACAATTTCCTCTGCTAACTCAGCCTTTCTTAATCGTCTCAGCGCCTCGGCATATAATTTATACCAATAACGATTGTATAGCTCTTCAAAGGATAATTCGCTCCCGTCTACACAGGCATGGAAAAGTTCTTCATCAGAAAACTTTGTTAAATCTTTCATAATCAAGCTTTAAACCATAAAAAATTCGTTACGTCACCATGCTTCCTTATGAAGTCAATGATATTATTTGCATTATTATTTTTAACCAAACACGAAGGTCCCGCAACGCTTATATGATAAATAATTGGTCAGCGTATTATTTTTGGAAGACTATAAAATGAGTTAAACAAACTTAGATAAATTGCTTTTTAAATGCAAATTACTTTAGCTAGATTAGGGAAATCTCTTTTAATATATACACCTTCATCTATAGGCCAAAGGCGAATTCCCTGTAGCTAGATAAATAATTCTACATTTTTTTGCGAGTCATTAATGACAGAAGATACTACTCCCTGATCTGGCAATACAAAAAATGCAGAAAGCCCAAAGCGCTTGGGAACGCCGGGCTTTCTGCTTTTATCCAACCTAAACCTTGTTGGTAGAACAATAAGTTGAAGAATTTGTTTTACGAATCGTTATTTATATGTCACAGAGGTTAATAGTAACACACAACACTAATAACCAGAAACAAATAACTAACAACTAATAACCAGTAACTAATAACTAACAATTAATAACCAGATAACTACAACCGCTTAACACGGATATTTTTAAAATGTACCTCTGATCCATGACCCAAAAACCCTATATGACCGGATTTTCGTTTAAGTCCCGGATGATCGAGTTTATCTAACGTACCATTTTTTGATGCCTCGGCAATGTCACCTTCTAAAATAACGGTGCCATTTAGCGTGACTTTAATCTTATTTCCTTTTACGTAAATCTCTTCTTCATTCCATTCTCCCACCGGTTTAAGAAAGCCTCTTTTAGCAGGAATTACCCCATAAACCGATCCGTGGTATTGATATTTCTTAAGATCTTTATAAATGTCCGCTTCATTATCCAATACCTGAATTTCCATTCCTTCATACGCCGCGTTGCCTTCTAAAGGGGCCCTGATACCAATGCCATTATTCGCTCCGGGAGTTAGACGAAAGCTAAAGCGATAGATAAAATCACCAAACTCTTCTTTTGAATACAAATTACCTCCCGAGTCCTTAACGGGATAACAAGCCAGCGTTCCTTCGTCACTGATTGTGTAAGCAGTTGTATTCCCTGTCCAGCTATCTAAGTTCGAACCGTCAAACAGCACTTTGAAACCAGCAGCCTTTTCTTCATTGCCTAAAGTGAAAATCTCTTTTCTAGGTATTTCCTTAATATAGATGTCCCGATAGGCGACTTCAGTTCCATGAGCTTGTAGTTCTATCTGTTCAATAGGAAAAATGGGTTGACTTCGATCCCAGTAATTTTCTAAGGTAACGTTATCAGTTACTAGCTGCCCATTAAGATATACTGTCACCTTATCGCCTTTCATAATAATACGAAAGGTATTCCATTCTCCCAGTGCATTATCCGCTACTTTAAGAGGTTTGCTTTCGTTCTGTTGGTTATTATAAAGACCACCGGAACCTACTTGGGCTCCAACGTTTACGCGGGAGGTATCCCAAATCTGGACCTGAGGTGTTCCCCGAAGATAAATACCTGCATCACCTTCCTTACCAACGGTACTCAACTTCCAATCTACCAGCATTTCGAAGTCACCATATTGTTTAATGGTTGCAATATTATCACCTTTTCCATTAAAGTAAAGCACGCCATCCTTTACATACCAGCCACGCCGCATCAATTCATCAGCCTTTTGTTGAGCGACAGATAGTTCCTTCGCACTCATTTTGGCTCGCTTAATGGGATTTTCTACTAAACCTTTCCAACCTGTTAAATCTTTGCCATTGAAAAGTGACACAAAACCACGACCCTTGGGTAATTCATTGATATGTTTAATTAAGGCTTGCTTTAAATAATCGCTATCTTGTCCGCTTAACGCGTCTACCGTCTTATTCAAGATGGCGCTCACTTCTTCACCATAGAGGCTCGGATTTGATAATGCGATGTTTAACACCGCCATGGCTGCAGCGGATTTCAACTCCGGGTCGTCTAAATATTTTCCGGCAAAGATGAGTGCATTATAAGTAAAATTATTGCTCAATGCACCCAATATCATTCTTTTTTGCTGCGTATTTTGTGCAACTCCCATAGCATCCCTTAGGAGTAATACTTTTTGCTCTGCCGGGAAGTCGCTTTGTGCGGTCAATCGTACAATACCGTTTAAGATCTGATTCAATTGCTTTGAGTCGCTTGTCGTCCGACTCAACTTGATTAATTCAGGCAACGCGTCGTGATCATTCCAATTAGCGAGAGCTTCAACTGCCGCAGCTTTTAAGTTCGCATCATTTCCATCAAGTACTTCAACAACCGGCTGTAGAGCTTTACCTTCACCTATTCCTGAAAAAACGTTCAAATAAAGCGTTTTTCCGTTCGGATTTGCCGATTGATAACTGGCCAATAATGATTGGATATCCTGCTCCTTTTGTGGACTCCCCTGAACGGCCGCAACTATAGCTTGCTGTACTAATTTTATCTCGTTTTCGTTACCTGCTGTAGATAATAAAGAGGTTAATGAGGCAAGATTTTCGGATTTCGAAATGGCGGGCAATGTATTATATGCAGCATCTCTTACCGTCGGATCACTGCTTTTCAGCAAGGCAGTAACTGCGGTGAAACTTTCATTTGCGCCTCTATTAGCTAGTACTTGCATAATTGTCACCTGATCTGCAGGTACTGCTGCAGCTAAGGAAGTCACTAACTTACCTGTTAAACCTTCGCCTTTCAATGTAAAAAAGGCTTCCTTTACTGCTTCTCGCTCTTCTTGGTTGGATTCTGATAATAACTTCAACAATTCAGGCGTACCCTCTACCCCTTTTAGTTTTCCATAGGCTTTAATAGCCGTAACTTTCACAAGGGTATCATCACTCTTTAGGGCTTTTTCAACAAAAGGAAGTGCACTATCGTCTTTTGTATTTGATAAAGCTTTTATGATAGCTGCTTGCGTTTCCGGATTCGCTTTCTTTACTGCTTTCCCCCATTTTTCGACAGCAGCGCCATTTAAATAAGGCTGCGCTAATTTTAAAGCGGCAATGCTGTATGCTTTATCCTTATCTCTAGACGCTTTCACCAAATCCGGAACATATTCGGCTCCGTAAATGTGCGTTAAAATATTAAGCCCTGCAATGCGCGTAGGTGTATGTTCATCATCTACTTTCAACAAAGTTTTTGCTACTTTTTCAGCTAGCTCCTTATTCCCTTTGAGGAGTAGATTATTTGCGTAATTAATATAAGAAGCGGTCGCTTTTGATTCATCATAACCGAAGTTAACCTTTTCAGCTGCCACCCTTAAAACTTCCTCAGAAGATGGATCAGCCAATTTTGCTAATGCATAGAGCGCTGTTTTTCTAACCGTTAATTCCTCTGCGGTGGCAAATGAAACAATGGTGGGTGCTGCAGGCACATAATCGGCATCGCCAATAGCTTCCAGTATGTAGGTTATATTTCTTCCTTTTGCAGACGGTAACGCAGCCACAAGAGCTTTTCCCGCCTCATCGGAACGAATTCGTGCCAAAGTCCGTGCAGCACGATCCCCTAAATATTCATCTTGTAAATACGTAGAAACGGCAGACACGGCATCGTCTTTTCCTGCATTAGTGAGTAGATTCAGCACGTATCCTTTATTATTTTTATCCTGCATTTTCCCCAAGGCATCCAAAGCGCCCTGGACAAATTTGGAACGCATTGGCTCTTTTCCATTCTGCATAACAAAATAGGAATAGCTGTTGGTTGCATATTCGATTTTTGCGTTGTCCCCGCCTTGTGGCTTTAAAGATAAAAGCAATGCACTGATATCTTCAGCCGTAAATAGATCTAGTTGGGCCATTGCAGCATTCAGCTTATCGGCATTCTGAGCGGGCTGTGTGGCTAACAAGTCTGCTATTTTGGTCGTCGCTGTACGCCTATCATCTTGCTGCGCAAAAGCCGGTGGGTTGGCGAGCATAAAAGCAAGGATAGAAGCATATATATAATTCTTCATATTGGTTTTAATAGTTCGTGATAATTAAATACATTAGATAGTCCATGGGCCACGCATCGGTTGGTCAATTAAACGATTGGCCGCTTCATCATCAACAAATAACTGCTTATCTGGATCAAATTTTAAGGATCTACCTAACCTTACAGATGCTAAACCCATATTTACCAAGGTGCAAGAACGATAACCATTATCCTCGTTTAATGCAAATTTCTGTCTCATTTTCACTGCTTCAACAAAGTCGACCACTTGCTCTTCCGGTTCGGGGAATGTCGCTAGTTTACGTTCCATGTCCGGAATATCCGATTTAAAACCGGGATATAATTTACCATTAGGCCCATCGATATAAGGCACATCTTTATCTTTCCCTTCACCGTCGAGGATAATTTTACATCCGTCAGCATAGGTATATTCAATTCGTCGCCACGTACCAACTGCGTCGCTGTGTTGCTGTGGAGCGTCTACTTCAACCGAAATCGGGCTTTCATTGTCCTTCCCTAGGAAATACTGTATTGGATCCAGGTAATGTTGTCCCATATCACCTAAACCGCCTCCATCATAGTCCCAATAGCCCCGGAAGGTTTGATGAACACGATGTGCATTATAAGGTTTGTATTGAGCAGGCCCCAGCCACATATCGTAATTCAATTCACTGGGCACTTGTTCAGGCGTCAAATTCTCTTTTCCGACCCAATAAAATTTCCAATCAAATCCCGTATGCCTACTTACAGTAACTTTCAGTGGCCAACCGAGCATACCGGAATCCACTAATTTCTTGATCTTCTTTACCGGAACGGCCATTCCGTAGAAATTATCCTTAAATCTAAACCAGGTGTTTAATCTAAAAATCCGCCCATGTTGTTGCACAGCCTCTTTTACACGTTTACCTTCTCCTATTGTACGCGTCATGGGTTTTTCACACCATATATCTTTTCCGGCACGTGCAGCTTCAGCGGCCATGATACCATGCCAATGAGGCGGTGTGGCGACATGAACGATATCCACTTCCGGAAGTTGGATCAATTCACGGAAATCTGACAGTTGCTTAACACCACTATCATTCAGCTGTTTCATAGCTATCGCTAAATGTCTGGTATCAACATCACAAATAGCAACGGTTTTGGTGCCGGCATAGGAAAAATGACCGCGTCCCATAGCTCCAACACCAATAATACCTTTTGTTAGGTGGTCACTCGGAGCCAAATATCCCTGTCCTCCCAGTACAAACCGCGGGACGATGCTAAATGCTGCCGCTGCTAGGGCAGACTTCTTGATAAAATCCCTTCTCGAGGTACTTTTTTCTTTCATTTGTGCTTTAATTTTTGGTTTCAGGATCCTCTCTCAAAAAATAAGTTCGATTTAAGAAAAATCCATTCGATTTGTTGTTTTAAGTATTGACTATTCTTGATGTTTTCTCTGCAATTAAAAGTCTCTTTATTATTCTCTATTTAATTAACCGGACAGACAAAATGACCTTTTTTTTCGGATATACTATCGTTTATCCGATAAATGAAGGACATGATCAGTGGCACCAATAAATAACCAGATGGCTCATAATACCAAGTTTGATTTAGCTAAATATTGCAGTTTAAGATCGATAAAATGATGATGTTCGACCAAAATGGCTGTTAATTTAATAATAAAATAATAGGATTGCCAATTTATTCATCACGCAAACGGTTGCGTTAGTAAAAAGCTTTCCGCAAAACGGCTAAGCTCTTAGGAACTGCTGTTAATGGGTCTTCTTTTCCTTCCATCTCTAATGAAATATAGCCTTTAAAATTCACTTTACGCAATATGCCGGCGATCCGTTGATAATCTAAATCTAACGTATACCATTCTCCACCTCCGTAATAGGTCT
Organism: Olivibacter sp. SA151; assembly: GCF_054130995.1. NCBI lineage: Bacteria > Pseudomonadati > Bacteroidota > Sphingobacteriia > Sphingobacteriales > Sphingobacteriaceae > Olivibacter > Olivibacter sp. SA151. The sequence goes on from NZ_CP096391.1 coordinate 3,893,475, forward strand.
TCGCTTGAACAATGGTAGCATAAGGTGCTAACTGTTCGAACTGACTATACGGGTCGCCGGCAAAATTACCGGTATCCAGATTTAGTCCCATGGCCGGTGAGCTTTTTAAGGCTTCGTATATTCGTAATAAACCCTCAACCTGTGTCGTAAGTCCCCAATGGTTTTCGATGGCCAAAATCACACCCTCTTGCTCTGCCTTTATCAGGCATTCTCCCGTCGCATCTATTACCCATTTAAAGGCGTCATCATCGGTATATCCCGCTAAAGGCGTTTCCTTTCCTTTTACGGCCATCAACTCGTCAAAGGTTCCTGCTGTGTTCCATCGACCTGAGTTCAACCGGACACAAGGGATTCCCATCTGCACAGCCAGATCGATGCAGTGCTTGGTATGTGCGATGTTCTTTTTTCTGTCTTCTTTATCAGGTGATACAAAATCCTGATGAATCGATAGCATAGGTAAGGCCAAACCACTTTCGAAAGCAAGACGCTTTAATTTATTCATATATCCGGTAGTTTCGTTTTCCATTTGACGATGTAGTATTTCTACACCATCAAAACCCAACGTCGCTGCCTGTTCAATTACCTGCTCAATGGGAAACTTTTCCTTTTTAAAATGCCAATACGAATACGTGGAAACACTGATCGGATTGCGCTTAACATTTGTCGACTCCCCGATAGTTGATTCAACTTGATTGTATGGGCTAATCAGGGCTCCCAATCCAGCCATCGAAGCTTTCTTCAGAAAACTTCTTCGATGTTCATGCATGCTTTTTATCATGATCTTTTAGTTTAAAAATGAGGTGTCTCCTATGTTTGTTGTAAGCACCTGTAGGAGACACCCTTATCGGTTAAAAATAATCTACTGATTCTGTTTCAACACATCTGCACCCATAATATCAATCTGCGCTTGCGGAATCGGAAAATACTCATTCTTTCCAGCCGTAAAACTAGCACCCTGTAGATAGGTTCGTTTTTGCTTCTCTTTTTCAAGATAAGTATTTAATGTTTCAGCAGCAACATGCCAACGTACTAAATCGAAAAAGCGATGTCCTTCCAACGCTAATTCAAGCCTTCTTTCAAATCGAACGGCTTTTCGTGCGTAATCCTGACTTGGAAATGATGGATACTCTCTTATGACATAAGTGGCTGCCGGTGTGCCATCATCTTTTGTTACCACTTCATTTGCTGCTCTTCGCCTGATTTGATTCACCAGATCCAACGCGCTAGTGAGGTCGCCATCCTCCACCGCAATTTCTGCACGCATTAACAGGACGTCGGCATATCGTAAGGCCCGATAATTATTTGAATTTGCCCTGGGTGATTCCGCTCCGGCATTATCGCCATTGGCCGCAAAGAATTTTTTGAAAGTATACGGACCGGCAAAACTTTGATCGCGGATCCAATTTCTTCCCGGATGAATCCCCCAGTTAAGGAAAGGAATACCACGTCTACCAACGGTCCAATCTAAACGAGGGTCCAAATTACCTGTGTAGGGTTCAAATGGATCAGAAGAAGCTAAGCCCTCATCATTCTTAACATCGACATCATTAAAATTGTCCAATAACGGCAAGCCACTTTCATCGGTTTTGAAAGCATTTACTAAGTTTTGAGAAGGCTGAAAGAAACCGCAACACCCCCCTGGTCCAGAGCCATAGGGAAAATTCAAATTATCGCCCCAAAAGCCGTTTTGTCCACTTCCTCCGTCGCCAACAGACATTTGGACTTCCAAAATCGATTCAATATTATTTTCGGTTGCCACTTTAAAATTATCATGAAAATTACTTACTAATTCAAAAGGGCCGTTATTGATGATATCATCCAATAGCGGTCGAGCCGCTTCATAATCTTGCTGAAACATATGTACTTTAGCAAGCACTGCCTTTGCCGTCCATTGACTTGCCCGCCCTACATCTTTCTTTGTAGCCGATAAATTATCTACGGCGAATTGTAGATCAGCTTCAATCATAGGCCAAATATCTTTGTCATTTGGCAAGTTGATAAAGTCCGTGACGTTATCGTCAACGTAAGGCACCATATTCCACATCTTCTTTGCTTCAAAATGATACCATGCACGTAAGAAGCGTGCTTCCGCTGTTGCCTGTGCGACCTCAGCCTCTGTCATATCGGTCGTTTTCTTGATTAACTTAAGCACATCATTGGCGCGAGAGACGCCATCATATACTGTAATCCATTTTTCATTAAAGGCAGCGATATCCGGTTGACTAACATAGCGTTCAATGGTTGTTATCTGCGCCTGATCGCCCACATCGCTTCCTTTATAGGCGTCATCAGATGCCACCGATCCATAAATCCAATTGCTAGCTGACGACGTGAATGTATAACCGGAACCTACTCCGTCCAACAAACTATATGCGCCAATTAAGACGGCATCAACGCCCGACTTCGTAGCCAGCAATTCTTCATTTGCTAAACCTAATGGTTTCTTTTCCAGAAAACTTTTACCACAGCCCTGCATAACGCAAAAGGCCAACAGTATATATATCGATAAATTTGATCTTTTCATAATATGCTTTTTATTCCTTAGAATCCAACATTTATTCCTAACTGATACATTTTAGCTAATGGATAATTCCCTTGGTCAACACCCAATGTAGTGGTACCTGGCGTTGAACCCACCGATGTGATTTCAGGATCAATACCGGAGTAATCAGTGATAGTAAATAGGTTCTGCCCTTGCACATATATCCTAGCACTTTGCAATCCTAATTTCTGTAAAAGATCAGCCGGCAACGTGTAGCCCAGGGTTAGATTTTTTAAGCGGAAGTAAGAACCATTTTCAATAAAATAGGATGATGGTTGTTGACTTCTACTATCATTGGCATCCAATATCGGTAATACGGCGTCAGGATTTTCAGGAGTCCATGAATCATTAAGCATGCGTAAACTGCGATTACCGGCTTGGTTATTGAAATCAACCCATCGTTTTACCATGTTTAGAATATCATTTCCCTGAACCCCTTGAAAAAATGCAGAAAGATCAAAATTCTTATAACCTAAATTAATGTTCAATCCATACGTAAAGTCGGGATGCGGATTTCCAATAAAAGTGCGGTCATTATCGGTAATTACGTTATCTCCATCTAAATCTCTATATTTGTATTTTCCCACTGCAGCGTAACCGGGATACGCAGGGCCATTCGCTAAATCTTCCTCATTTTGATAAATCCCATCGATTACGTGACCATAAAAGGAATACAAGGGTTGATCCACGGTTGACCGTGTCCAAACATAACTTCTGATATTCGGACCTAGCAAGATAGCAGATTCATTGTTGTTCAACTTAACGACCTTATTTTTATAAGCCGAAATATTAGCACTAATACCATAGGTGAAATCTTTGCTTGTATTATTCTGGAAGTTCACTGCGAAATCAATCCCCTTGTTGTTCATTTCGCCTACATTAACAAAGGGCACCGTAGCAGTCCCTTGCGTTGCCGGTAATGCTAATTGGTAAAGCATATCGGATGTGGTTCGATTATAGACATCCAAATTAAACCCAAGCATTCCTTTTAAGATCGTCATGTCTAAACCAATATTGGTTTGTGTAGTGGTTTCCCATTTTGCATCAGGATTTCCGAAAGCATCCGTATCAAATCCGGGCTTAACTGCATTGTTTGATCCGTTAATGGCATAAGAAGATAAATTAAGCGAGGAGCGATAAGTATTAAACCCGTTATAGTTCCCGATTTCTTGGTTACCGGTTTGTCCCCAGCCTGCGCGAATCATCAAATTATCCAACCATTTTAATTCCGACAAGAAGCTTTCTTGAGAAATCCGCCAACCGCCGCTAAATGCGGGGAACGTACCATAGCGGTTATTACTACCGAATCGACTCGAGCCATCTCTTCTTACAGTCGCTTCCAGCAAATATTTATCCTTAAGGCTGTAATTCACTTTTCCAAATATTGAAAACAGCGCCCATTCGTATCGGCTACCACTATTGTTGATCCCCGCTGTTCCCGAATTAAGATCCATAAAATCCGGATCCTCCGAAAAATAGGTTGTCCTGACTGCTGAGAAGTCTTCACCGAATCCTTTTATCGCTTCGGTACCCGCCAGAATATTTAGGCTGTGTATATCATTAAATACTTTTTTGTAATTTAATGTATTCGTCCACGTTAAATTAATATCATTGATATTCGCTTTAGTCATGGAGTTTGCCGCCTCAATTTCCGCCTCTTCCCGATCCATCAATACATAATTCACTCGGTTGGTGTTCGTATAGTCAAACCCTAAGCTTGTACGACCGGTCAAACCCTCGATAATATCCACTTCCGCGAAAACATTGCCAAATGCTCTCAACGTTTTGGCTTGATTGTCTTTTGTGCGATATAACTGAGCAAGTGGATTAGTCGCTGGTCCCAAGCCTGCAGCTCGCGTTGCTGCAAAATTCCCCATGATATCGTAAACAGGTATAATAGATGGAATCCGATAACCGTTTCCAATGGGATTGCCATCTTGATTGTTGGTTGAACTTGCTGTTCCATTATTGTAATAATACCCTTTATTCTGGGTATAACTTACTTCCAGATTTTCTCCCAAGCGAATGATTTTCTTAATATTAAATTCGGTATTGGAACGAAGTGAATACCGATCGAATGATGTATGTTCCAACACCCCTTCTTGGTTTAAGTAATTGAGTGATAAGGCATAGCGACCCTTATCGGATCCTCCTGTAGCTCCTAGGTTATATTCTTGAACAATGGCTGGTCTTAATATTTCTTTATGCCAGTCGGTGCCTTCCTTATTAGCCCGGACAATTTGATAAAAATTATCCGCGTTATAACTGTACAAGGAAGGATCAACACGGGGATCTCCCTCGAATAAGCCATAACTGGAGCCTGCCAGGATATAATCCGGTACAACCGGATTGGGGCCGTTACCATACTGTTGATGCGATGGATTGCCATTGGTCAGGATGCCTGCATTTCGACGTTGCGTCCATAGCAATTGGCCAAATTGCAAGGGATCTTTAATTAGGCCTAAATTTACATGACCGGTTTGTACCCCTACCCGTGTGTCAAAAGTTATTCTGGAATCACCGGCACTCCCCTTTTTGGTGGTAATGATAATGACACCGTTGGCTGCACGCGACCCGTAGATGGAGGTAGAGGAAGCATCCTTCAGTACTTGCATCGATTCGATATTATTTGGATTAATGCTATTCAATCCACCTTTCGTTGGCACACCGTCAATAATATAAAGGGGATCATTATTATTGATGGTGCTAAAGCCACGTACCCGAACAGTAGCTTCACCACCAGGTGTGTTATTGCTTGTTACGGTAACACCTGCCGCCCTACCCTGCAATTGTTGTGCTACGTTAGGCGCCTGAACTTTAGTGAGTTCTTTAACATTAACGACCGAAACGGCACCCGTAATATCTTTTTTAACCTGGGTTGAATACCCGGTTAAAACCACTTCTTCCAAAGTGTTTAAATCTTGATTAAGGGTTACATTTAAGCTAGATTGATTACTAACGACAAGTTCACGGGCCTGATAACCAACCGAGGTAAATACAAGCACATCACCTTTTTTTACAGACAAGGTAAAGGTACCATTTACATCGGTTGCAGTTGCCTTACTGCTTCCTTTTACGCGAATGCTGACTCCCGGGATGGGATTAGGCGGTTCCGCATTATCATTTACAATTCCTTTGATCACAAAATCTTGCTGTTGATGGAGCGAGTAATTACTCGCAACCACGAATGAAAAGTTAAATAGACAAAAGAGAAATAAAGTTCCCATGTAGGTCCATTTAACGCTAGGGGATCTAAAATGTGTTTTGTTCATACGGTTTGAGCTTATAAGTGATAAAATGTTTGAATTGAGTTTTAGTACCGAACTTTCTTGTTGCTTAATTAACCTCCTTTCTTAAAATCAATAAATAACAATGTATTTGTGTTAATTTACACGATTCAAACTCACTCAAATGGTTTTTATGGACATAGCTGTTCATTGGAAAAGTTATTTCCTTTTAACCCATATCATAAAATCCTTGTTGAACAATCAGCAAAACTTCGAAGACGACATTTTACTATTGCTTTATCCCGTAGTTAATACCAGGCATAATTGGTTATATCAGTAGAATCTGACGAAAACAAATATAGCGATTTTATCATCGCATGCAAGACAAATCGCTTTTATCCAACATACGGTTATCTTTTCCTATATGTTTATTGGTGGAAACTTAAAAACATAAAGTCTACCGCAGAAAAAAAACAGGTCGGGGCGTTTTAGCGCTGCTCCGACCTGTTTTTAAATTATTACCATCCAGGATTCTGCCCCAACTTGGGATTCCGATCGAGTTGTGGCTGCGGAATCGGCCATAAATAGTTTTTAGGATCTTCAAAGCGCCTATTCCATTGCGCTTGCAAATACCCTTCTGGACTGATACGGAAAGAACCGCGTGACAATTCAGGAAACCATGCGGCTTTTACTCCTTCAATGGGTGCAGCCAATCGTTCACCCTCTTTCCACCTTCTTACATCAAAATAGCGCTGTCCTTCCAATGCCAACTCCACACGCCGTTCGCGCCGGATTTCTGTGCGAACATCCAGGCCGTTAGCGGCCATAAAGCCTAAATCCATATGAACCATACCTACCCTGTCTCGAAGAAGATTTATAGACCTATCTAAATCTTCCTGGGTCAATTTCCCCTGCTCAAAGCGGGCTTCCGCATACGTCAACAGAACCTCAGCATATCGTATTAAATGAATGTCATTGTCGTCCCTTCCAACCAGTCCAACAGCTGAAGGTGTCACATATTTCTTATAATAATAACCTGTCGTAGTCATACAACCACGACCATCTTGATTGAATTTCGGTCGCATGAAAACACTTGGATTATCGTTCTCATTAATCGGTCTGCCGTCATAACGCCCTCCCCAGGTATCGCCTGGGACCAAAATCGTTTGCGTCATTCGAGGATCGCGATTTCGAAAAACACTTTCGTAGGTACTATCTTGGTACATAGGCGATTTATTGATTGGCAAACCGTCAGTACATAGGTAAGAATCCACCAACGAGCGTGTTGGTACAAAACGTGCCGACTGATCGGGTACTTGGATCTCCCTACTAAGGTTATGCATAATGATATCCATAAGATGTAGCCGCGCAAGGATGGTCTCTTGGTTACGGCCGTTGGCCAATTTACCGGCTTTGGTGAACAATTCCCAATAAGATGTGGCTGGATTACCATTGCTATACAAGCGATACACACCCAAATCCATTACAGCTTTCGCCGCCTCTTCAGCTACATCGTATCGCCCTTCCGCCAAGGCAATACGTGCCTTTAAAGCAAGTGCGGCTCCTTTATTTATTCTTCCTAAGCGATTACCTGTCGGAATTGTCGGTGACAGAATGGCTGCCGCGCTATCTAAATCTGCCAATATAAAATCCACGACTTCCTCACGAGGCGTACGTTCTCCATACACCTCTTCATCACCAAGCTCCAAAGGCCTCAAAACTAATGGAACATCGCCCCAGAAAGAAACGACGAAACTATAGGCAAGCGCTCTTAGTACCCTGACCTCCGCTGCCAGCAGTTCGTTCGCGCCAGGGCTTGTCTCTGCTGCAGTTCGATAATTTGCCAGAAAAGTATTAGACTCACGAATGTCTCGATACATATTACGCCATTCATCATTTACTGTCGGTTGTGTAACCGGAAACACTCCCGAACCGATATCCTTATATTGATTTGTAGAAGGCCACATGGTGTTCTCGCCCATATTCTCCATATCAACAGTATTCTTTGCTTTTACCCGTGAAAAAATAGCCGTCATTGCCATTTCGAGCTGCTCTGTATTTTTCCAGTAGCGCTCATTCGGTATTGCATCCAAAGGTTCACGGTCTAAATAATCTTTACATCCGGTTATACTGAAAAAACATACCAGTATCCCTGTATAGTATACGCACTGCCTGATCATTAAGCTCTTCATTTTTTAACTATTTTTTTGCTATCGAAAATTTACGTTCAAGCCTACAACAAACGTTTTTAGTTGTGGATAAAAATTAGCCCCTTGCGCTACCGGTGCTTCAGGATCGTACCCGTAAAAAAAATCGGTCAAAGTGAAAAGATTTTCCGCCGACACATAGAAGCGCAGTTTACTGGCTCTAAATTTTTCGGTAATCCGACTCGGTAAGGTATAGCCCAACTGGATATTTTTTAGTCGCAGATAAGCTGCATTCTCTATCCAATAAGATGACAACCGGGTGTTATGTTGTCGATTGAATACAAAACGAGGATAACTTGCATCTGGATTTTCAGGCGTCCACCGGTCTAAATGCACTCGCTGAGGCATGGCGCTATTGTTAATGAAAGGATGCCTAGCGGAACCGGTTAACCAACCATCGGCCTTGCCCACTCCTTGTAAGAAAAAACTGAAATCAAATCCTTTCCAAGCTAGATCTCCCCTAAAGCCGTACGTATATCGTGGAATATCACTGCCTAATACATGTCGATCCTTACCGACCGTAATGGCTTCATCTTCCGGGCTAGCTGGACGATAGATCAGATCTCCGGGAGCTACCAAATCTCCTGCCTGAAACGGAAATTTCGGCACATATTCTCCATCAATCAAGTCGAAATCGTCGATTTGAGCGATACGTTCTGCAATAAAGCCATATAACGCATCGATAGGATATCCCACTAAACGCACGCGGTCACTTAGGTTTTGCGCATAATCGTCTAAGCGCGTAATCTTGTTCCGAACATCCGATAAATTGAGATTAACGCCATACTTGACTTCACCTATTTGATCGTGCCAAGCAAGGTTAATTTCCCAACCCTTATTTTGTACTGCGCCGGCATTTTGGGAAGGATAGTTTGTCCCCATACCAATAACATCCGGCAATGGCGGATTTAACAGAATATCGTTCGTATTATTTATAAAGTAATCCGCAGTCACGTCGAAACGTCCCTTCAGCATGGTTAAATCCAGACCCACATTGAATTTTTCGGCCTGTTCCCAGGTGACAATACGGTTAGCAAACTCCGTTTGACGATAACCAATACGCGGTTGATTTCCGATAGGATTATTGGATCCAACTTGTGCAGGTTCCAGAATAGACATATAGGGATAATAGAGATCGGTATCCCCTCTTCTTATACGATCATTCCCTTGCGTACCATAAGAAATCCGCAGTTTGGCAGTTTGAAAGGTCGTTCGCCATTTATCAAAAAAATCCTCCTCAGAGAACACCCATCCTGCTGAAACTGATCCAAACCAATTCCAACGTACTTCCGGCGCAAAACGAGAAGATCCGTCATATCGAAAATTTCCTTCAAATAGATATTTGCTGTCATATGCATAGTTTGCCCTTCCAAAAAAAGACTGCAATGCATATTGATAACCACTGCTGTTATTCAATGGATTATCAACGCCTAGATTCAAAGACGGAATATCTACCGGGAGATTCTGTCTACTTGCTGTAAAGCTATTATTGATATTCTCTTCCTGTGAAACTCCCAGTAAACCGTTTACTTCATGTTTTTCGTTAAAAGTTTTCGTATAATTCGCCGTACCAATAAAGGTCTGATAGAGATTCGTATAATCAGTCACATTAATGGAGTTTGGATAGTTCGTTTGATAAATAAGCTCATTATCATCCGGACTATAATAGTTTATAGTCGAACTTAATACAGTTCGTTTGGAATTCGAACGAACCAATCCATATTGTCCCTTAATATCCAAACCATCAGCAATCGTTAACGTCGCGCTTAAATTGGCTGTCACTTCCTGCGAACCGAAGTCATTGTATCCTCCATCATTTGCTATCGCCACTGGGTTAGCCTGACCGCCATGATAGCCCCAGCTACCATTTGTAAAACGAACCGGTACAAGGGGTGTGATACTTGTTGCTGAAGCCAGTAGAGCGCGTCCTCCATCACCTCCGGCGTTGCTTTGTACATCGCGATCAATGTAGCCCACATTAGCATCTAGCTTCAATCGGTCAAGTAACGTCGTATTAATACGGGCGCGAACATTATGCCTATTTGCTTTAAATTGATCGCCAACCACAAGACCTCCTTCACCTAGGTAACCATAAGACAAGAAATAGCTCATATCGTTGCCTCCACCGTTAATATTGACATTATGGCTCTGTTGTGGCGCATTGTCTTTGTAAATTTCTTCTATCCAATTGGTATTGGCGAAATAATTCGGATCGGATCCATTGCGGGCAATTTCAATTTGCTCAGCTGAGTAAACGGGTGTTTGCCCTGCATTTTGCGTAGCTTCGTTATGGAGTTCCATAAATTCAGGAGAGCCTAAAAACTCCGGTAAAGCCGTTGGCGTCTGTATGCCATAGTAACTATTTAAGGAAATATTGGGTGGCGTACCTTTCTTTCCGGTTTTGGTTGTGACTAATATCACGCCGTTTGCTCCTCTAACACCATATATCGAAGACGAGGCAGCATCTTTCAATACCGAAATGCTTTCGATGTCATCCGGATTCAAAATATTAAGATCGCCTCCGGGAATCCCATCTATGACCACTAAGGGTGATGCATCTCCCCAAGTACCAATGCCTCTTACTCGAATGGACGGTGCGTTTCCCCCTGGAACTGTGTTTGTATTCCTAACGGTAACTCCGGGTAGGATGCCCTGCATACCGCGACCAACATTAGTAATTGGCCTACTTTCTAAGTCTTTAGCAGTCATAGCAGTTACCGCTCCCGTTAGATTGATTTTCTTCTGGGTGCCATACCCCACAACAACAACCTCTTCGAGCGATGCTACATCTTCTTCTAAGAAGACATTGAAATTTGCATCATTTCCCGTAATCCTCCGTTCTACTGCTTGGTACCCCATAGAAGTAAACACCAAAATATCGCCCTGGTTAACGGACAACGAGAAATTTCCATTTTCGTCCGTCGTCGTTCCTCCTTGGCGATGTTTATTACGGACGTAAACCCCAATCAGCGGATTTGCAGGTTCGTTCGTATCAAATACACGCCCATTCACAGTAAGTACGGAATCTTGTGTAGCACCAGTCCGGAGCGGTACGATGGCTCGAGCCTGAATTCTGATCTGATTACCTGAGACCATATAACTTAGGCCGGCGTCTTTCAACACCTGATCCAGTGTTTGTAGTAAATCTTTGTTCTTTGCATCAATATTGATTTTTTTACCAGCGACAAGCTTATCGCTGTAAAAAACAGCGTATTTAGTCTGTGTTTGAATTTCTTTAAAAAAATCGCTTAATGCACCGTTTTTGATTCGAACACTGATTTTACCTTGGGAGTAAGAATTAGCGTGCACTACCATGACGTTAATGCAAACTAAAAATGCAGCCAATTTTAACATTCGAAAAATTTTAATGACAGTATTAACCTGCTTGGGTGGTGATTGGCAGGTGTAAAAAAAATTCATACTTTAGTAGATCGATTAATTAATTATTCCAGTTAATTTTTTGTAAACGGGGGGGTGTTGCAGCACCTTCCCTATTTGAATTTTTGGTTGATTATTCTACTTCGTCTGGATGTATACCCTCCTTCCTATTTGATTGACAGTATATTTTGAAACATCAAATACATTTTGCAACACTTCAGGCAATGTTTGAGTCAGATCCAGGCTCCCTGAAAAGGTTTCATCCTCGATGGCTGGCTTGGGCAGCTCAATTTCCGCATTATAGAAACGCTCTAATTTTTTTAGCATCTCCTCTAAGTTCATGCTATTCAAAAGCAATCTCCTATTAGTCCATGAAATCGAGCTTTCAGAGGCCGGTTGAATCAACAGCTTTTGTCGGCTTTTTCCGAAGCGAGCTTCTGTCCCCGGTTTTAGCATCCGGCGTTCAAAAGACTGATTTCCATTTGGTAACAACGCGATATTCCCCGTCAATAAAAGCACCGACACATAATCATCATCGGCATAAGCACTAAGATTGAAACTCGTACCAAGTACCTGTATTTTCATCACCTCTGATAAGACAAAGAAAGGTCTGTTGGCATCTTTAGCAATCTCAAAATAACCCTCACCTTCCAGATAAACGGCTCGGTCTTTTTCGTTAAATTTTTCAGGAAACGTCAATATGGAGCCGGCATTCAGCCAAACTTTTGTTCCGTCTTCCAAAACGATTTCACTCCGTTTTCCGTAAGGTACGCCAATTGAATTATAACCCACCTGCTCGTTTTGTGAAACATGCTCTTGTTTTACAAATTGTTTGTAAACAACCAATGTATCATGGAGCACCCGTGTTTTTTTATCAGCGTTGATAAATTGCACATCATCTGATTTCGAAAGGTATCCTTTATTAATAATCGCAACCTTTTGAATATCAACCTCTTGTGTATTGACATGATATAAGTAAAGAGCAGCACCGATCAGAAAAAGCACGATAGCGGCCACCAAACCCTTTCGTAGATAGGGAGTTGTATTTTTCCGAGGCTCGATCGTATGGTGAATTTCATGCCAAAGCGCTGCATTTTCCTCTTCCGAAAAAGATGCATTCTTGACGTTTTTTACTGTATCGACAATCGCGTTGGCCAAAGATGCCTGCTTATCATCGCTAGGCATGTTCACGTCTGGTTTATCCTCATTCAAAATATCTTCGGCCTTTTTCTTTCCCATTTAAGATTGTCTTTTATAGGTAAGAGTAAAGCAGTTAATTTTTATAGACTAAATTTTTAATTTTTTTTCAAAAAAACGATTTAATATTTGACAAATAATGAGACGCATACTATCATAAAAATTTCAAGTTTAGCTTGTAAATCGTTATCTTGTTTGCGTCCTTTCATCGAACTTTAAAGTCAAGAATTTCTTTTGAATTAAACAACCACCAGCCTATTTTAACAAGACATGCCAGGTACTTTCTTCGGGGTGAGTCCAGGGTGAGTCCACATTGGGTCCAGGGTGAGTCCAGGTTTTTAAGGTAAAAACCTGGACTCACCCTGGATAGCACATAGATAGTATTTGTAGTAAACTCGAAGCAACTACCTGAAAAGTACAATTATGGTGTTGGGATAGATTACAGAGGGGAGAAGAGATCTCAGAAGCGATTAAAAACACTTAGACAAATGTAAACAAATTTATTGCTGGATCAATATAACTAAAATCAAGAAGCAGCTAATAACGAACATTAGATAACAGAAGGCAAAATACCTGCACTAGTGGTATGTCTTCTACATGCTCTCGCAATTGCTTGATTGCACGATATATTAACGTGCGACAGCTCGCGATAGAAATATCAAGCATACTTGCTATTTCCTCATATGACAGCTCTTCATTAAATTTCAGGTAGATGACTTCCCTTTGACGTGCCGGCAGTCGTTTGATCAGCTGCTGAAGCTTAACAACAAGCTGCCTATCTTCTTCCTTTTTGATCCACACCGTTTCGGGGCTCCATTCCAGATCAAAGGAATAGTCGATCCGTTCCACGAGCGCTTGACTTCTATTATCCTTTCTTAATCGAGCTAAAACATTATTCCGCAAAGAAGTGAAAAGATAAGAAAGCGGATTAACGTCTGGATTTAGCTTGCTTCGATAATGAAAAAGATTAACAAATAGATCATGTAGGCAGTCTTTGATAACATCGCGGTCAGCATGATATTTCATGCCGAATGCAAAAAGCCGATCGGCATAAAGCTTGTAAATATTTTCAAAAGCCCGGTCGTTGCCTTTGATAAATGCTTTCCAAAATGCACGCTCGTTTAGATTATCCATCTCTAGATCGAAATTCGACTATTCATCAAACAGGTTGAAAAAAATATTCGGCCAAAATAGCAAACAAAAAATCCTCAGATATTACGTTAAGGTTATGTTTTTATTAACTGGTTATCTATCGGTCTTCATAAAACGCTCAATCTCATTTTGAGCCCTTATAGCGCGCCGTTTAAAGCTAAAGATACTTTCTGATTTGACAACAGAAAGTATCTTTGTAATTTATGCAATCTTTCAACTAACTTAGAGCAGCTCCCACTTTTTCCAATAGAAGCTTGGTTTTCTTTATCCCTTCGTCTTCACTCAATTTACTTCCTTCGTACTCTATGCCTACATGCCCTTTATATCCGGCATCTTTCACAATTTTCATCATACGCAGGTAGTCAATCTGCGTTTCATTACCTTCGTTATCGAAATCATGAGTTTTAGCGCTTACGCCTTTGGCAAATGGCATTAAGTCTGTAACGCCCTGATAACGATCATATTCGTAAAAATTACCAAAGTCCGGAAGACTTCCGCAGTTCTTTTTACCCACTTGTTTCAAAACAGCGCTCAGCCATTGTCCATCTGAAGACATACCACCATGATTCTCTACGATCACATTAATTTTATGTTTAGCCGCAAACTCGCTTAGCCTTCCTAAACCATCAATGGCAGCGCCTTTCACCTCTTCTGCAGAGCCTTTCCCGGCAGCATTTACTCGTATTGCATGGCAGCCTAAAAACTTAGCCGCTTCCACCCATTTATAATGATTCTCTACGGCCGTCTTACGTTCCGCATCGTCAGGCGCCCCCAGGCTTCCTTCTCCATCAACCATGATCAATACATTCTTCACGCCATTATCTTTCGATCGTTTTAACATGTCTTTAAGGTAGGCTTGGTCTTTCGCTTTGTCTTTAAAGAACTGATTTACATATTCTACAGCAAAAATGCCATATTTCTTTGCCGCAGTTTCCGCAAAATCTAAATTATCCATTTGTTTACCAAATAACGTCTTATGCAACGACCATTGTGCCAAGGATATATCAAAAAAATACTTCCCGTTGGTAGATGCGAAAAGGTCTAGTGGTAAATTAGATAAAGCGGTAAGGCCTAAAGCTCCTGCCCCCATTTGCTTTAAGAATTCTCTTCTGTTACTCATGATTTTTTGGTTTGTATAGGCAGGCAATTTAGAAAAAAAAGAGGAAAGATTTCTATTGCCGAAGAATATTTAATGCCAATTACGAACCTTAGGCTTACGTTTACAATCTTTTATTCAGAAATAATGTACGTTAATTTTTACAGATTACTTGCCCCATAAAAAGCACAAAAAACTGATAGGGAGACTTTTCTATTAAAGAGAGCCGACGACGGGGATCGAACCTGCGACCTACGCATTACGAATGCGTTGCTCTACCAGCTGAGCTACGTCGGCTTTTGTAAGACAAAAATAATATGGAACGCCTAATTGTCAAATCATTTTTACAAACTATTTATACGTTTCCCCATCCATTAGCCAACACATCCGCTAAGTGCATCGTTTTTATGGGAAGATTTTGCTTATCAATATAGGCCTGAATATGCAATAAGCATGAAGCGTCTGTTGAGATGATATACTCAACATCCATAGCAAGCGCATTATTTACTTTTTGTTCAGCCATGGCAGAAGATATTCCACTAAATTTAACCGCGAAGGTTCCGCCAAAACCACAACAAGTATCTTGGTCGCGCATCTCAACAAGCTCCAACCCATCTACTTTTGCCAATAGCTGACGCGGTTCTTCTTTTATTCTACACTCCCTCAAGGCTGAGCATGAGTCGTGATAGACCGCTCGCCCTTCCAATTCTGCTCCAAAATAGTCCTTTTTTACTATATTTATTAGGAAGTCTGATAGTTCGTGTATACTTGATTGAATGCTACGGCACTTATTATGCACCATTGAATTGGTAAAAAGATCATTATAAGCATTTTTCACCATACCTGTGCAAGACGCCGAAGGGGATATTATATATTTAGCTTCCCCGAAATCGTCGAGAAATTTATTGCCAATAACCTTAGCCTCATCCCAAAACCCCGCATTGTAGGCCGGCTGCCCGCAACAAGTCTGTTCAGGGTTGTATTGTACTTTACACCCTGCCTTCTCCAACACTTTAATTGTATTAAAAGCGGTTGTTGGATATAGTTGATCAATAAAACAGGGTATAAATAAGCTTACTTCCATAGGTATTCCATTTGTTTCAAAGGTAATAATTGTTTTTGATAGGTTCTATTCCGGTTGTCAAAGCTGGTGTCCTCCAAGGCCATTTTCTCCAGCCCTTATTGGCTGCTCGCAAAAGCTCTCCGTTCTACTAAAATGCCGCCTCCAAAATTTACAACTAGCACTGGGAGGCACTAACACTCCTGTAAATTTTGCCTGCCTGCGGTAGGCAGGCAGCGGCGATTTTATTCACTAATTCATTATTTTCAAAGGTGTTCATGGACTCCCTACGGTCGGCTCTTTGCTTCTTTCTTTCGCGGAGAAAGAAAGAAGTTAAAATAAACGTTCCTTTAATCTTAATACACCCTAATTCAACGAAACATTCTCTTTATTATTCTGACGGAGAAGTCGAATCAAAAAGAACATACCTATGCCGAAGAACAATGCTAACGATAATGCAGAATATCGAATGTTTTTTGTTTGTTCTTCGATAAAAGCAAAAAAGAAAAGCCCAATGACAATGGCGAGTTTTTCCGTTACATCATAAAAACTAAAAAAAGCCGTTGTATCCTCTTCTTCACGGGGTATTAATTTGGAATAGGTGGACCTAGACAACGACTGGATTCCTCCCATTATAAGTCCTACTAATGCTGCTAAGATGTAAAATTGCATCTCTGTTTGTATCAAATAAGCGCTAAAACAGACAACGATCCACAACAACACGGCTATAATCAAGACCCGTACATTACCCATTCTTTTGGCCAAAGTAGACATAAAAAAAGCGCCTACGATAGCTACTAGTTGAATAATCAGGATTGTGACAATTAATTTCGATGCTCCCAAATGCAAAACTTTCTCGCCAAAAGCAGCCGCTACCAACATGGTTGTTTGCACGCCCATTGCGTAAAAAAAGAAAGCGCCTAGAAACTTTTTAAGATTTTGCAATCCCTTAATTTTGATCCACACCGCGTTCAGCTCCCTAAAACCGCTCCTTAAAATATGTGTATTTATTTTGTTTGGCTTCGCTTTTCCTGATGGTAGCTTCTTGAACGGTATTTGAGAAAAACCCATCCACCAGAGCCCAACCAATAAAAATGAAAGACGTGGGGCAAAAGTAGCATCCTGAATACCGAACCATTCCGGTTTAAGAACAAATACGAAACAAATGATCTGTAATAAAACACTCCCTATATAACCATAAGCAAATCCCTGGGCACTTACCCGATCCTGTTCGTCAATGCCTGCTATTTCCGGCAGGTAGGAGTTATTGAAAAGCACACCCCCGATATAACCCATCGCAGCAAGCGTACTACAGATAATTCCCCACTCTAAAGTATCTAGTTTAAAGAAGAACAGCCCAATACAGGAAAAGCCTCCCAAATAAGTAAAGACTTTCATGAATGACTTTTTGTTTCCTCTATTGTCGGCAATCGCAGAAAGAACGGGCAGTACGATGGCCATGATCAAATAAGCACAGGCAAGCGAGTAATTGGCTAATGCGGTATTAATAAATTGAAAGCCAAAAAAATTAACTTGATCACCCTTATCCTGCGTAGTAGTAATCGCCGTGTAATAGGCTGGAAAAATAGTAGAAGTGATTACCAAATTATAAGCGGAGTTCGACCAATCGAACATGGCCCAGGCCCTAATGGTTGATTTATCGTTTAGTTTCATTCAAGTCGTTTCCTTTACCACAAACCTAATATTTCTTTTCCAAATTAAAGGCAAGCACTAGTCCCATTTAAACAAGAAGAGCCGTTTCATAGATAGAAACGGCCCTCTTGTTCAAGCGAAGTATGAATTAGTAACCTTCATTTTGCTTTAAAGTTCCGCTACTTTGATCGATCTGATCTTGCGGTATTGGGAAATATTCGTTCCGTGAACTAAAGGTAAGATTACGGTAAGATTGTAAAAATCCACCTTCAAATCCCGAATAGCTTTCAAGCACATCCTTGGCAACGCCCCATCGAACTAAGTCAAAGAACCGATGTCCCTCCATAGCTAATTCCAATCGACGTTCAAACCGCACCGCGTTGCGAGCGTATTCTACACTTGGAAAGGAAGGATAAGGTTTTACATCGTATTGAGCAGCTGGTGTATCTCCTATCGAAATCGGCGCTATGGTAGCCGCCCTTGCTCTAACTGAATTTACTAAGCGAAGTGCTTCACTTAAATTTCCCAATTCAATTTGACATTCGGCCGCCATTAAAACAACGTCAGCCAGTCGAATTAGGTTCACGTTCAGATCATTAATGTAGGCTGCACCGGAAACCGTATGTGAAGGGAACTGCGCGACCGGAACCTGATTCTTCTTGCCCACAAAGGGACCTGCATAACTAGCCAAACGAATCCAAGCATCACCAGGCATGGTACCATAATCCAAATAAGGAACTCCTCGCCTACCAACCGTATAATCCAGACGAGGGTCAAAACGTAAATTAACGTCTAATTGGTAATTATCCTTTGCGGCCCCGCTCAAACCAAAGTCCGACTTGTAGGGATTGCTGCGATAAGATCCGTCTAAATACGGCAAGCCTTGTTCATTCACTTTAAAGGCATTAACCAAGTCGAAGGTTGGCTGGAAGAATCCGCAGCAACCTACCGGTGAAGTGCCATACAGGCCACTCAGCATATCACCTACATTGGCGTTATCTCCGGTTCCGTCTGGACTAATAGCATGTTGGACAGCAAAAATAGATTCTGGACCATTTTCTGTTGTTACATCAAAATTATTCTCATAAGGCATGGACGTAATATCTTTTCCTGCCATTACATTTGTAAAGTGCTGCAGAGCTTCTGCATATTGTTTTTGGTACAACAATACTTTCCCCAAATAGGCTTCAGCCGCCATTTTATCTACCCGACCAACCTGTCCGTTTATTTTTTCCACGGGTAGGTTTTCCACCGCAAACTCAAGATCAGCAACAATCATTGGGTATACATCGGTATCATTTGGTTTAGTCTTCGCCTCATCCGGCGGCGTATTTTCATCCACATACGGGATGTTTTTAAATACTCTTACTAGGAAAAAATAATAATGAGCCCTTAACATACGTGCTTCGCCTTGAATTTGAGCAGCACGATCGGCGCTAATTGTCTTATTTCCAGCTTGATCAGCCGCTAGCACCCGCAATGTATTGTTACATCTAGCAATTCCCTCATAATAACGGGTCCACATAACAGAAAGGTTATCGTTGGTACTTGTAGGCTGATATACCTCAATAAGATTCATGTTAGGCTGGTCAGTACCATCACTTCCCTTATGCGCGTTATCAGAGGCTACCTCCCCAAATAACCATTGGCTTGGTGCAGAAGCATAATTTCCCCAAGTCCCATCCTGATTACCATTCAAAAGTGCGTAGGCCCCAACTAGTAAGCCTTCCACCCCTTCACTACTTATCACCTGCGGGTCTGACAGCTGCCCCTGGGGAACCTTCTCCAAAAACGACTTACTACAAGAGCCTAGTGCTAAGAGAGAAATACTTATCAATATTGCAATTTTATTCTTTTTCATCGGATACGTTTTTTGTTATTAATCTGATAACTTATAGGCCTCATCAGAAACATTAATTATTAGAAGCCAATATTTAACCCTATCATATATTGACGTGGTACCGGATAAACACCAAAGTCAACTCCCAAAGCTTGAAAGGTGCTATTGGTTTGTGAGACTTCCGGATCAAGGCCAGTATAATTTGTGATGGTAAATAAATTCGTTGCACCGAGATAAACGCGGAATCTACTGATTTCAGTATTGGCTCCAAAAAGCGTCTTCACAGGAAAGTTATAGCCTATCTGAAAATTCTTCATTCGGAAAAAACTTCCATCCTGTACATAATAACTAGAGGAAGCATATTCAAAATCTGAAGCCCCTTGATAAGGCGAAGGTGTCATGCTGCCGGTATTTGTTGGACTCCAAGCGTTTAACAAACGAGTACTGGTTTGCCCAGCGAAAGTCCCGAAATCCGTAAAATAACGCGTCGCTTCATATAAGTCATTTCCTTGTGAACCATTAAAGAACATTTGAACATCAAAATTTTTGTAGGCAGCATTAATACCTAGTGAATAAACAAAATCAGGATGTGGGTTACCAATGACATCACGGTCTTCTGGACCGATGGTTCCGTTTCCACTAATATCTGCATACTTTGGTCCCCCCACACGTGCACCAGAATAAGTCGGGCTATTCGCAAGATCCTCTTCGTCTTGATAAATACCGATCATATTGTAACCATAAAAGGAACCAAAAGGCGCGCCGTCTTTCAAAATAGTGGTTTGCAAGCTTCTAAAATTCCCATATACCTGCTGCGTTACGGATGGCGCTAAAGAAACCACCTCGTTTACGTTTCGCGATATATTTGCTGTAACATCCAACGTAAATGGTTTTTGTTGACTTCTGCCATAATGATATCCTAGCGACAATTCTACTCCTTTGTTTTGCATATCACCCACATTCACATAAGGAGAAGTTCCTAAACCGATCGCAATAGCAGGCAAAGGCAATTGATAAAGCATGTCGCTCGTTTTACGGTTATACCAATCAAACGACCCGTCAAAATCACCATTCAATAAAGTAAAATCAAGTCCTAAATTGAGCGATTTCACCTCTTCCCATTTGATACCTTGATTACTGTAAGCATTTTGGTAAATACCCGTTACAAATGAGCTTCCTCCCATCGGATAAGAAGATTGCGCAATAGTGGAAGAAAAGCGATTGAGGTATTGAAAGGTTGGAATCCGCTGGTTACCTGTAACTCCATACCCTGCACGGATTTTCAAATCAGACAACCAAGTAGCATCTTTCAAAAATTCCTCTTCAGATAGCCGCCAAGCTGCACTAGCTGCAGGAAATACCCCATAAAGATTATCTGGACCGAAGTTAGACGAACCATCACGACGTACAGTTAAACTTAATAAATAACGGTCTTTAAAAGCATAGTCGGCCTTACCAAATAAAGAGAATAGGGAACCTACGTTACCTAAACTGTTATTGCTAATATTAGAGCTTCCTTGACTTAGATAAAGATAATCCAGGCTATTTAAGATAAAGAAGTTATTCCTACCTCCAGTTAATTGTCGACTGCGGCTTTTAAAAGCCTCTGTACCCAACAATACATTCAAACTGTGGTTATCACCAAGTTTCGGTTTATAATTCAAAGTGTTTGTCCAAGTCCACTCGGTATTATATCCTTGGTTTTCTGTCAAGGCGTTGTTAAAACTTCCTTCCTGAAATTCCGGATTAGGATAGACAATGTCAATATTGCCCCAGTTTTCATAGCGAATACCAAAACTGGTGCGCAACATCAAACCCTCAATAATGTCGTATTCAGCAAATGCATTACCAAAAAATGTATTACTTTTCGATTTGTCATCCTTAGCTCGATAAGATATGGCCACAGGATTCTCTCCATTTCCCAAAGCACCACCTCGAGACCCGGCAAAATTCCCCATAATATCATATACAGGAATAATATTTTGTATCCTGTAGGCAAATCCGAGCACGCTTCCTTCTCCCTGATAATCACCAGAGACATTAACATTAGATCCTATGCCATAATTCTCTGTATAAGAATATTGCGCGTTTTCTCCGATGCGTAATTTTTTATTAAATGCACTAAATTGGGTGTTGGATCTAAAATTAAAACGTTGGAAACCGGTATTAATCACCACGCCTTCTTGTTTAAAATACCCGCCGGACATTGCGTAGGTTGCATCATCCGACCCACCGCTAGCACTAAGTTGATAACTTTGCATAGGAGCAGACTGCGTCAGTTCTTTGAACCAATTGGTTCCCACCTTATTTGCTTGAGTAATCTGGTAAAAGGTGGAGTTATCACGCGAATAATTATATAGAGCAGGATCCACATCTGCAGCAGTAATTTGGGCGCCAACTTTTCCTCCAGCTAATAAATAATCCGGTAATACTGGGTTATCTCCAGAACCATACATCCTACCCCAGGCACTGACTGGATCTAGGCCTGCATTACGATAACCTTGATAAAGATTTTCTGCCCACTGTTGTGGATTTAACATATCTGGAAAAGCGCTACTTCTAGCTTGTTGAACACCGTAATATGCATCTAAACCTATTGTCGCTTTTCCTTTAGTACCCTTTCTTGTAGTGACAATAACAACTCCATTATTTGCACGTGCCCCATATATGGAAGCCGCCGAAGCGTCTTTCAATACCTGCATACTTTCGATATCATTCGAGTTCAACCAACCTAATTTTCCTTCATAAGGAACCCCATCAATTACATATAAAGGGTCGTTATTATTGATTGTACTATAACCGCGGATGCGTATCTGAGGTGTTGCTCCCGGCGCTCCATCAGAAACGATTTGCACGCCAGTGGCTTTACCTTGTAAGGCTTCAACTGGGCTCGCAGCAGGCTGGCTTTTCAATTGTCCAATATCAACCACCGCAACGGCACCTGTCAAGTCTTTCTTACGTTGTGCGGAATAACCGGTAACCACCACTTCGTCCAAATCGCTCGTAGTTGATTGCAAACTGATGTTATAAGTTGTCTTCCCACTGCTAACACGAACTTCTTGACTCGTATAACCTACATAGGAGACAACTAATATGTCGTTTGCCTTCACGGTTAAGCTATACTGCCCTTGATTGTCTGTTAAAATACCATTGGTTGACCCTTTTACTAAGACACTGACTCCCGGCAAAGGCGCATTATCCGTTGCATCGGTTACTTTACCTACAATTTTCAGTTCTTGTCGATTCTGAATGAGTAAGATCTTTTCATTTTCCACCTTATAATTAATATCCATCGGGGCCAACACCTCCTCCAACACATCCGCTAAGTTACTTTGTAAGCTTCCCACCTCCACTATTCGATGGCTTTTTAATATAGAAGGACTGTACACGAACTTTACTTGAGATTGGGTTTCCAAATTCTCTAAAAAGTTCTTCAAGGTCATCCTCTTCTTCGTTATGCTAATCGTTTTTTTCAAAGCTCCCTGTGCTTCGGCTGTATGGGCGTAGGCACTTAAGGTTCCCACCGAAATAAGAAGCGCTTGAATAAAGGATATTCTCATCGCCGTTTTTGTTAAAGCAATAATTCGTTCTTTTTTCATAAATTCGAAAAATTTTGGTTTGTGAAGGGCCGGTTTTAAGCACCGACCCTGAATCATGATTTAATCTCCGACCGGCAATACCCCCATATTGCCGGTCTTTGTTTGGTTTAGTCTACGTTGTGTTCATAAGCGATTCATGTTTGGTTTTCGTTTTATTGATTGGATTTATTGGATTTCAATTGTTTTACCGATTATATGGTAATTGGTTTCTGTAACATTGCAAACGAGATTTAGCTGATCAAACAACTCCATACCACTCAAATCTCCTCGAAATGTAATCTTCCTGACAGCTGGTCTTACACGGATATCGATATGATAAACATCACGTAATTTATTGGCTAAGTCTGCTAAACTGATTTCTTTAAATACGACCTCATCAAGTAGCGTTCTTTTCGTCTCAACAGGAATGGGCCTTTCTACCAACGTTTCACTAAAGCTTCCTTTTTGCTCGTCCAATATCGCTCGTTGATTCATCGTTAAATTCAAGGTCTTCGGTGTCTCTATTATTCGTCGTACCAAATTATTTTTAGCACTTCGTATTACTTGTACCTTACCGGTGTACACAATTACTTCGTCTTTACCCGCTCCCTTGCCCGACTGGATTTTAAAGCAAGTACCTAATACCCTGGTAATCATCTCCTCATGAAATACCTGAAAAGGATTAGCGGGATCTCCCTTCACATTAAATAGTGCATCACCGACTAATGAAACTTCTCGTTTATTAAAACGCGTAGCATAAGTTAACTGGGCGCCTTTAAAAAGCTTAATCCGCGTTGAATCCGGCAAGGAAACTTCCAACGGTTCATCATTCGGATTTACAATTTTCGTAATGAAGCTTTCCTTTTTACTCACAAAATCGGGTTCAACAGGATTGCATTTTAATCGATTGTAAACCCAAGCGGAACCTATAATTAATAGCACCACGGCTGCGGCTATTGATATATAAAATCTACCGAATGGCCTAATCACCGTCGATTGACCTTTTTTTTTGCCCTCACTTGGTTGCGTTTCCTTGTTAATCTTGTCCCATAGCCGATCTTCCAGTTCTGCAAATTCGACTTCGCTTAAATTTAAATCGACATCGCTATCTAACAAATCATACCAACGACGAACGGTTTCCTGCTCCTCCTGTGTGCAGTTACCTTTTAAATAGCGCTCCAATAAACTTTGAAAGGCTTTACGGCTCATAATGATGCTGGTTAGTATAGGCCTTATAAAGGCTTTACATATCTATAGTAATACAACTAAGCCATACCCCTAAATTTTTTTAATTTTTTTTTTGATTTGGTTGAGACGTGGTGTGGTTGAGTTGTTGAAACGTTGACTGGTTGAGTCGTTAAGTGGTGAATTGTAGAGCAACTATTTCCCTACTCAACTATTTGACTACTTAACGAATTAGCCAATGTGATAATTAGCCAATATAATGATGTGGTAATGGAATTTGTGTAAGCTTATTGCCTAAAGCCAGGGATATGCAATAAAAGCTGATAGCCGATTTCCGGAAGTCGTTCTAGCAGCAAAATAAAGCAGAAACAATAAAAGTTATAATAATCATATAATCCTTCAGGGCTAGTCGCATGGCTTTTAACGATTGGGTAATATGGTATTCTACTGCCTTTTCGGAAATTTTTAATTTCTGTGCGATCTCCTTCACCGAGTTATATTCCAGGCGACTTAGCACAAACACTTCCCGGGTTTTACGAGGCAGCATATTAATTCCTTTTTCTATCGAGATAGAAAGCTCCCGAACCGCTAACTGCTCTTCCAAGCTATTCGCACCGATCTCACTATGCGTCTTTTTGTATTCCGCATATTGATCAAATTGCAAAACGTTTTTTAGATAATTAATGAAGCTGAATCGAACAGCCGACATCAAGTAAGCAGATAAATTGTTTATTTCAACTATTTGCCTGCGCTCCCACAGGGATATGAAAATATTTTGGGTTAATTCCTCTGCTAACTCTTTACTGCTTGATTTTTTGAATAATTGTAAAAAACACACTTTCCAATATCTCTTATAAATCTCTTTGAATGCTCGGTGGTCATTTTCCTTTATTTTCGTTAGTAATTCAGCATCCGTAGAGTCGCAGTATTCCATATCGTTTATAAAGTGGTTAGCACAAATATATAAACAACATTCAATTAAGCAAACAAACTCGGTCAATTGTATGCTAATGTGATTATTTCACACTTATTTTGTAACAGTGTGTTTCTGTGTAAAGGGGACTGTACTCTTTATTTATTCCATTAGAGATAATACTTACCGCTATTAAATTTTATTTTTCCGCCATCAACTAAATTACGGATACAGGTGATCCGATCACTTTCATCTCCCGTTTTCAATCCATCAACCAAAGCATCTAAGGTCAAATGATTAGTTGATAGCAGGTCTATGATCTCGGCAACGATTAGGTCTTCTATTTCTTCTTCCTTTGCTTTCTTCTGCCTCTTCAGGCAATAATCGCATATCCCACAAAGCTCCATGTTTTTCTCTCCGAAATAAGCTAGCAGTTGTTGTGATCGGCAAGCATCAAGCTGTAAAAAGTTGAGTACAGACTGCAATTGCTCCTCGCCTATTTTCTTTCGTTCATCAATGTGCTTTTTGTCAATATGTAAATGCTGTGAATCGCTTCTTGGTTGCAAGAACTGGATCTGTGGTTTATCTGTCTGCGATAAATAACTGATAATCTGATACTGTTCCAGCTGCTTTAAATGGTTAAGCGTCTCATGGAGTGAGAGTCCCGCTTTACGGGCTAAGTCCGCCTCACGGAATGAAACATAATAATCAAAGGCCCCGCCATAAGCACGCAACATGACTTTGATAAATCCATCCAGGTTGGCATGGGCTACTTGAAAACTGTATAGATCTTGCGATCCCACTTCGAAGCGAAACCGGGAAGGTAAGTATACATTTTCTGTTACTGCGAGCCATTCATCGCGTTCCAAAAACTTCAGCGCACTAATTACTTTTAAAGGTTCTAACTGGTACCTTTTGCAAAAAGTGCCTATATCAAAATCAAAGCACAGGTATTGTCCCGCACCATACGCCAATTGAAAATAATTTCCCAAGTGATAATAAATTTGGGTGATTTCCTTGGTTGTGGGAAAGCTTAACTCAAAATTTCTTATTAGTCGCTCCTTGTCTTCTTCATTATACAACAACACCGCGTAGGCTTTCTTTCCATCCCGTCCGGCTCGCCCAGCCTCCTGAAAATAAGCTTCCAATGTATCCGGAATATCCATATGGATTACGAAACGAACATCAGGTTTGTCAATACCCATACCAAAAGCATTGGTTGCTACAATTACCTGTGTCTGGTTTTGTTTCCATGCCTCTTGCTTTTTCGATCGTTCCGGGGTCGACAACCCGGCGTGATAAAAATTGGCTTTTATGTTTTCCATCAACAGGAAACGGGTAATTTCCTGCGTTTCCCTTCTGTTTCGGACATAAACGATACCACTTCCTTTTATTTTTTTTATGATTTTGACTAAGCGGCCGGTCTTATGGTTTTCAGCAATCACCATATAGGCCAAATTTTCCCGTGAGAAACTTTTGACGAATACGGCTTGGTCGGTCGTTTTTCTAAATTTAAGTTTCTCCTGGATGTCATTTACTACTTTAGGTGTGGCAGTAGCCGTTAATGCTAAAAACGGCACCTGTGGATGTAGCTCACGTAGTTCAGATAAATGAAGATAAGGGGGTCTAAAATCATATCCCCATTGTGAAATACAATGAGCCTCATCAATGGCGAATAAATTGACAGGCATATACCGTAGCCGTTCTTTCACGAGCTCGTTCATTAGGCGTTCAGGCGACAGGTATAAAAATTTTATATCTCCATACACGCAGTTGTCCAATGCAATATCTACTTCACGTTTGGTCATACCCGCAAATATTGCTACCGCTTTTATGTTTCTTGCTTTTAAATTCTCGACTTGATCTTTCATTAAGGCTATCAAAGGAGTTACAACAATGCAAATCCCTTTCATTGCCAGTGCAGGAACTTGAAAGCAGAGCGACTTACCTCCGCCTGTAGGCATCAACGCTAAGGCATCATGGCCAGCCAAAACATGGTTTATAACCTCTTCCTGAAGAGGTCTAAAACGCGAATAACCCCAATACCGTTCTAGAATTTCGTGTATAGACATAGCGTTTAAGCTATTTAGCGCTCCAAACATAAGCAAAATTATCCTTTAGACAGTAGAATTCGATATTCAATCGCTCTGCATCTGCCCGCCACCTATCAATGGTATGCCGACTATTAGACCCATCTAGTATAAGAAGCGTGCTTTTTTTCAAGGTGTCCAACAAGCTGTCTAACGGTCTTTTCGGATTGTTTCGTACCAACAACCAGTCAGGTGCGGTAGCGATTGGATGGTTCTTTCGACCGTCTAAAATCAGCAACTGTTTCTCCATAAATTGAAGATGATTGTTCGTGATGGAAATATCGTTAAGATGGAACTTCACTGGTTCTTTGATAAAGGATAAATATTGAATCGATGAATAAGCTTCAAGTGCCGGTATTACGGAATATTGGATAAACGCTTGTTGTATCGAATCGGCATTACTGTAAAGAATTGGTTTTGCACCATTTATAAGCCCTATAGCCATTTGATCATTGACATTGAAGATGATGAGTCGGTTACTGTTATGCTTAGACCATAATTGCTGATTGACAATCAGTCCTAAAACAAGAATACTTATAATTGATACATAAAACAACTGCTTCCGGGAAAATTGAAAAGCTAGTACCAGCGTTATCATAACCAGGTAAAGCATCAGGTATTCATAGCTTGTTAACCAAATCGACTTCACGGTAGCTAAAGGCCATTGTTCTATACGAACCAATACCCGGTTAACAAAAAGAACGAATTGCTCTAATATATCAGCCATACCATAGGTGAATTTGTTTAGCGGCAGCATTAATAATAAGAAACCAGCGTAAATAATGAGGCTAACCGGCAAGGTGATAAACAAGTTTGCCGGCAAAAAATAAACAGGAAAGAGATGAAAATAATAGAGCACCAGTGGGAAATTCGCTAATTGTGCTGCGCAAGACATCGATACATATGACCAGCCTTTATTCGCTAGTTCATATTTAAACCTTACTAGCTCTGATAAAAGAGGCATCAACCAAATGATGCCAAGAACCGCCAAATAAGACAATTGGAAACCTACATCTCTAAGAAATCCCGGGTTGTACAATAATAAGAAAAAGGCAGAGGCGGCTAGGTTGTTATATCCATTACCGGCACGTCTCAGCGTATTGCCAATAATGAAGATACTGATCATAAATGCCGCTCGGAGAACAGATGGCGCAAAACCTGTTAGTAATGCGTAAGCCCATATAAAGAGTAATAATAAAAGAAGACGTATATATCGCAACCATCCGCCTTTATTCATCCATTGTAAACAAAAAGCAAACAAAGCGAAGACAATTCCAACATGCATACCGGAAACGGCCAATATGTGTATTGTGCCGGTAGCGGAGAAGACCTTTATCAGTTCCTTCTCCAAGGAAGCACGGTACCCTAAAACTAGCGTAGCGAGAAGTGCCGCAGACTCCTTACTCTTAAAATACCGATTAAACTTCTCGACCATTTTTTTTCTGGTTTCGAGCGCGTAACCGATTAACTGGTTTCCCGTTTTACGACCGGTCTTGCTCAACGCATCTGAAGTAAGAAACGTTTCGTGCCAAATTCCCCGATGAGACATATAAACTGCGTAATCAAATTCATGGGGATTATAAGGTTGCCTGAGTCGTTTAAAGTTGCTAAGAATACAAAGCTCATCACCATAATGGAGTAGTAAGTCTCTCTCCTTTGTTTTAATTTTCAGTAAAAGCTTCCCTCTTACCGGCTTATATTCATCTTTTATCTTCACATAATTGATTGTCATTTCGGTGCTTATAATTTCCCCTTTCACCTTAGGTTCACCGGATACAAAACCAAGCAAATGATCACTCTGATAATGACTGAAATGTCTATGGTCGATAACCGGATTGCTTTCCCAGTTTAGCAAAACTCCGAAGCAAATAAGTATTGAAAAAAAAATTATAAAAGCAGGTCCATATAAGTATCGAACCTTCCACTTTGTTCCAATGGCAAGACCAAAAAAACAAGCAATTAACAATAGACAAGCAATTAGTATGAACCGATACGTAAGAATTGACAGGGGTATGAGATAGGTTATTCCAATTCCGAGGATGAGGGCAAGCAAAAAAGATACGAATGGCGCCTGTGTATGGTAATTGATGAATCTAGACATCTCAGTTTAAAATTGAAAGCGTAGCTGCATTTTGATTTCTGATTTGCGATTGCCTTCAATCTTATCCAAGCCCGAACCCAGCTCTTGGAGCGTCGGATAGTGGCTAGCCGCATAACGGCACCAAAAATCCATACCCCTCTTGATTCGACAGCGCAGATTGAGATAATACCGTATCCCTTTATTGCTGTAGAATGGAAACGATGATGCATATAAAACATCATTCTCAAAGGCGTATATGCGCGAATTGTAACCATCTGTTTTAAATAAAGCGATACGGGCATTACCTGAAAACATACCTTGAGACTTATAAATCACATCCTGATAAAACAGGTAGCCTTTCTCGGCATGTGCGGCTTTTTTATAAAACCCATATTCAAACCGGTTACGGAAAACGATGGTCGAGCTAACCTGATACTGTGCTTCAGCCCTAATTTGTTGTCGCCGAACCCGGTCTAGCACGGCAGTGGGGTGTATCGAATCGCCATTTTCAGCTTTATTCCGAAAACGGTAACGAAGCAGATATCTTAGCTTTTTATTGGGAGTAAGAGTCAATTGTGTAAACAGATCCTGACCATCCGATGGTGCGTCTACTCGGTACCGTATCCAAGGAAATTTAAAAGCATCTGCATAAGCTACCCATAGTACTTTCTTATTGGGTTGAAAGATAAGTCCGGTATAGAATCCTTTTTCATTTACTGCACGGCTCCCTTCCGATAATCCTTGGTTATAGAATGCATGATAGCTCTTTTGGTAATCTCTGTACTGCAAAACCAACGATAGGTCGTGTGATAAGGACGCGATAATACCATTTGTATACGCTAAACCGCTACCAAAACTATGCGCTACTTCTCCAAAGAGGTACATATTATGAATATAGGTATGGTAGTATATACTGGCATTTGATAAATCGTTTCCGGCAAACGCATATTGATTGTATAAAAGTGTCCGAGGTCTTATTATACCTGACAGCTTGGTATAAAACACATTGCCACCAATAGTAAGTGAATTTCGTTGATACTGAACATTGGTACCAAATAGCAACTGCTTTAAATTGTGCCTGTTCGATACCTCGTTAGGTGTTCTATGTAAGCCGTTTTCAATAATAGCGCTATAATTAGCTTTACCGGCAAGACTATCCACGAAGGTAGCGCTCAATCTTTTATAAGATATAAAAGGCGTAATGCTCCACTTTTTGACTGAATAGGTGGCTGCGATCCCGCGAAAAAAAGAAAACTCGTTAGCTGATGTATAGGGACGTAAACCGATGCCTTGTCGCGCCACATGTTGAACCAGTGCTCCCTTTCCGAAACTAACCCCTGTCCATAAAGCAAGTCCTTGTCCAAACTGTAGAGAATAGTCGCCAATAACAACATGTTTCCATCGTTTTACGCTCTGTAGATAAAGGCTTCCCGAATAAAAGTCAAAGCCAAGGCGCTGTGCCCCGTTAAAGAACTGTTCACCTGCGTCCTTTTTCATGTTTAACGATAGTTGAAGTTTTTGCGGAACCGTGTAACGATATCGGCCAAATAAACGATCGGCACTACCCAGATATCTCGACCTGTTTAGATCCTTTATGGCATAGCCGTTTTGCTTCTCTAGGATGCGTCCATATCGAAACATCAAATCATGTCTTCCGCTGCTTAGAAACTCTTTTGCCGGCATGTTCCAATTCGACGATGGCTCTACCCGAACAAAAGGTAGCAGGAGCCGTACCGTCTCCACATCCAGCCCGTCCACCGCTTGCAGTTCATATACCGTCAGATAAGGACCCGCTAGTTTACGATGGTTGATAATAGCAGCTACCTGCAAGGGTGACAAAAAACGAAGTTCGCTTAATTCCTCGTTGCTTGTTTTATTAAGATCGATCGGATGTTTCAAATAGTAGTTCCATCTCTCTGTAAGCTCCATATAATCATAATCTTCTGTGAGATCATCGGCCATGGATTCAACAAGCTGTTCGATAAGATCGGTATTTTCCGTTTGGCAAAAAGTGGCCAGATGGGATAACAGAAATAAGAATACAAAAAAGACCGATTTAGAAAGCATAGGCAAGCAATAATTGAGGGGATAACCCTAGTCGATGGTGAATCACCGTGGCTAAATCCAAAATCATTTTATGATATACAAAGCCAAACCCACAAAATTGACTAAACTCATTTAATCCGATTCCACCTCGAAAGCTCATCCAGGAAATGGGTTTATATTCAAGGCCTGTTCGGAAATCTACCTTATCTCGATAAAGAACCTTCTCCGAATCGGCAGTTATAAGTAAATTCGGATGAAATTGATAGCTGGTACCTACGCCGATTATCACCGGAATAACGGAATAAGCGGAATAATCATAAGAAGCATATCCAGGGTTTGCAACGCGAGCACCGATGACCCAGAATGGTTTTACTTGAAATTGTAAACCAACATCCGCCGAAAAAGCTTGATTTCTGCCATATTCCCTCAGCTGCAGTTGATGGTAATTTAAAGCAAGGCCGATGGACAGCTGTGGGCCAAAACGTTTAGCGTAGCTAAGATTTGCCTTCAACTCGCTATAAGCATCCTTAATCCCATAATTTGAAATATGAGAACCAAATACACCCAATTTTGTGGGCACTGCCAATAGCAGCCCCTGCGTGCGTATATCTGTGTTTAAAAAATGTTCTTGGTTATAAATGCCTGCTCTAGATGCAGTCATTGAACCAATGCCGGCCACATTGGATGTCAGCCCTTCAACACCTTGCAATGCATTTCCCGTACCACCCATAGCACAATATCGGGCAGCCGGGTAAACCTGGGCTGAGAGGTTGATAGCGGTTAGTAATAAAATTAGGTTTAAGAAGGTACCAAACATAGCACCTTAAAGATACTTAAACCGAATATTTTAACGTAGTTAACCTCTGATAATGAATAAACTGAACAAAATTATTTGATAAAATGTTTCTCCTGTTTAAAAAACTCTTCAAGGGCAATGCGATCCGTTTTGAACGTCAAATCCTCTATTTTAATGTCTTCCAACTTAATAAGTCGAAAGGCCTGAAAAACATCCCCTTCTGTCTCATCAAAATCAAAAGCACATGTTTTAAAAGTTAGATTAAAAGGCATTTTATTGCGTACACGATAGTAAACGGAGATAATCTGACTATCATTAAAGTAAGAATGTTCATAAAAGTCGGTTGTATAAATATGATCTAATACCTCCACCTCTACCAAACATTCTTCCATATACTCCCTGCGTAAAGCGTCTCGCAATCCTTCTCCATATTCCAGTCCACCTCCCGGAAATTTACTAAAACGTTTACCATACTCTTGTTCATCACTGATCAGGATTTCGCCCTGCTCTGTGACAAGGATACCGTACACCCGCACGTTAAATGGATACAATGCCTGCATGTTCTATTATTATTTCTTATAAACCGAAGAAAGATCTTTAATTTCAATATGCTTAAAATCGACGGGCTGTCCCTCGCTTTGGAGTGCAATATAGCCACTTTTCAACAGTTTGCCATCGACTTTAATCGTTGGGTCATAACCATGTGCTACATCACCTCCAATCTGTGGTTTAGCATATTGTAGTACGGTATCCCCTTCAATAATATGGGTCACTAAAGAATCGCCTAAAACGATTAGCTCAGCATGAACCCACTGATCCCCATCGTACGTTTTTGAAGTTGAATTAAGACAATGCGAATCGGCGATTTTCCCTTTATATACGACATGAGTTCCCGGCGAGCACATATTACCGGTTGGCCTGGGCTTTCCATCCCCCAAGCCCCCCAGGAACTGCATCTCTACTGAAATAGGCCAGTCTTGCTCTTTTGGCATAGTACGAGGGTCTTGCGAATGGAACATTACTCCACTATTACGTAGCGTATAAGACGGAGCCCCTTTTTGTAACTCACCAACAAAACGATATGCTAATTTAAGGTGGTAGTAGGCATAAGGGATTTTATAATATAAATGCCCGAATTGATCATTGAAATCGCCATATTGATCATATCGTACTTGTATGGTACTATCCCTTACCCGAAATGTATTCCCATAATTTTCGCCGAACTCATGATGATGAATTTTCACCATCCAATCATTGATATCCTTTCCGTTGAAAAGGGAGACCCATTCTTCTTTTTTTTGTTCATCTTCGCTTTCGGTTGCCGTATTCGATCTGCATCCCGCTGTTACCAAAATCCCCAAAAAAAGCAATGGAGCAATTATTTTTTTCATCCTGTTATTTTCTTTTTGATGGTTGATGAGAGCTCGGGTAAATAACCGAAGCGACAGCGAAGCTCATTGACACCTAAAAATGTAAATACTTGTCAATTGCCCTGTGTGTCCATTATTATTTACATCTCGGTTTCATCTGTATATAATTTTCTTTTTAAAAGTGATGAAGCTATCAGATTTATTCATCCCCTATGTGGTTTGAATAAACTATGATGAGCTCATAATTCAAATTTGATGGGCTGAAAATACGAAATTTAAAATATTCTATAGTATGCTAATCCCAATTCTCCAATTGCCGTATTAATTGAACATCAAAAGCAACCAAATTATTTTAATACAAAATCATCCCTCACCTTATGAAGCTCATATCTATTTCGTATCTTTATGCCCTTAAATATTTCATGTGCAAATAATTTGTCCTTTAAAGGCCATATGGAATATCCAGGTTATTTCATCTGTGTTTGTATTTGGCAATCATAGATATTCATGGGATTTTATATATTAAACCTATGATAGCTTGCAATCTGGTAAAGCACTATTGAATAGCACATTATCCAATAAAAAAATAGCGAGGAGATTTTGGATTACTTACAAGGATTGAACCCTTCACAACGGGCAGCAGTAGAACAAACAGATGGCCCTGTTATGATTGTAGCAGGAGCTGGATCGGGTAAAACGAGAGTCATAACCTATCGAGTAGCCCATCTAATACAAAAAGGCATTGATCCATTTAACATTTTAGTATTAACATTTACCAATAAAGCCGCCAAGGAAATGCGCGAGCGGATCATGAAAGTAGTTGGAAATGAAGCTAAAAACATTTGGATGGGTACTTTTCACTCCGTATTCGCTAAAATCCTTCGTGTGGAGGCTCATCATATTGGCTATCCTGCCAATTTCACTATTTATGACACGGACGACAGTAAGAGCTTGATCCGATCGATTCTCAAGGAAATGCAGTTAGATGATAAACTGTACAATGCAAACTTTGTATATAATCGGATATCCGCGGCGAAAAACAACCTGATATCCGCTGCAGAGTATCAAAAGAATGCACAAATACAGGCTGAGGATCAATCGGGCGGAAGGGGTAATCTAGGTCAAATTTATCAAACCTATAGTCAACGCTGCTACAAAGCAGGTGCAATGGATTTTGACGATTTGCTTTTTAAAACCAATGTCCTGCTGAACCAACATCCGGAAGTACTTTATAAATATCAAACAAAGTTCAAGTATTTAATGGTTGATGAGTACCAAGACACCAACTTCTCACAATATCTGATTGTTAAAAGGCTAGCGGCAATCAACGAGAACATCTGCGTAGTGGGTGATGATGCTCAAAGTATTTATGCTTTCCGGGGCGCGAATATCCAGAATATTTTAAATTTTGAAAAAGACTATCCGGACTTAAAAGTTTTTAAGTTGGAGCAGAATTATCGTTCTACCCAAAATATTGTAAATGCCGCCAATAGTATTATCTCGAATAATAAAAATCAGTTAAAAAAGAACGTTTTCTCTGAAAACGAAACGGGCGACAAGATAAAAGTTGTACGGGCTTTCAGCGACAATGAAGAAGGAAAAATGGTAGCGGAAAATATTTTGCAAGACCGTTCCTTGCAATCGCTGCGTTTTAAGGATTTCGCCATTCTCTACCGTACCAACGCACAGTCGCGCGCCATGGAAGAGGCCTTACGAAAACTTAATATACCGTACAAGATATACGGAGGCACCTCCTTCTATCAAAGGAAAGAGATCAAAGATTTAATAGCCTACTTTCGACTTACTTTTAACCCCAACGATGAAGAAGCACTTAAGCGTGTCATTAATTATCCCAGACGGGGCATAGGTGACACCTCGGTAGAACGCATCTTTATTGCTGCAGATCAACATCAAAAAAGTATTTGGGAAGTCATTACCACCCCACAACAGTATTTGGACGGACGTACGGCAGCTGTTGTATATCCGTTTGGTTCCCTCATCCAAAGTTTCCAAGTGCTGGCGAAGAACAACAGTGCCTATGATACCGCTCTACATATCGCACAACATTCCGGTATATTGAAAGATCTCTATGAGGATAAATCCGTTGAAGGCCTAAACCGGTATGAAAACATTCAGGAATTATTAAATGGTATTAAAGAATTCAGTGAGCGTGAAGATATAGCAGAAAAAGGCCTAGATGTATTTATGCAGGATATTGCGTTATTGACAAATGACGACAATGATAAGAATCCGAATGCTGATACGGTATCACTGATGACGATTCACTCTTCGAAAGGGCTGGAATTTCCGCAGGTTTTTATCGTTGGACTTGAAGAGAACCTCTTCCCTTCGCAACTTGCCCTGAATTCACGTACGGAATTGGAAGAGGAGCGTCGGCTATTCTATGTGGCGATTACACGTGCTGAGAAGAAGCTGACCTTATCCTATGCAACATCGCGTTATCGTTGGGGAACACTCAATAATTGTGAACCAAGTCGGTTTATAGATGAAATAGACCCCAGATACCTGGCACTGGATTTCAGTGCTCCTACAGCCTCTAAATCCAGCGGTGATGATGTTTTTGGTAAAGCAAGGACAGCTTGGTCGCAACCGCAATCACAAGACATCTTTACCAAACCCAAACCGAAAGTAGTGCCTAAAACCACTTCCATTTTACCAAAAGCGCATCAACCTAGTGCCGGTTTCGCACCGTCTGATACCAGTAATTTGCAAGTGGGGATGGAAGTAGAACATGAACGCTTTGGATTTGGGAAGGTAATTAATTTAGAAGGTAATAAACCGGACATAAAAGCAACTATTTTTTTTAAAGAATTAGGACAAAAGCAATTGTTGCTTAAATTTGCAAAACTTAGAATTGTTAATTAGCCAATTGGCTAATTAGCTCATTAGCTAATTGAAATATGGAATTTGACTATAATAGCACACGAAAGAGATTAATATTGGCAGAATATGGCCGTAATGTTCAAAACATGGTGGCTTATATCTGCACCCTCCCCACGAAGGAAGAACGCAACCGGCACGCGCAGGTTGTCATCGACCTAATGGGCTTTTTAAATCCGCATTTAAGGGATGTATCGGATTTTAAACATAAACTTTGGGATCACTTGCACATTATCTCCGATTTCCAAATTGACGTAGATTCGCCTTACCCCAAGCCTACGCCAGGTGCTATACATGCAAAGCCGGAAACGTTGAATTATCCGCAGCATCGCATTAAATACAAGCATTATGGTTATATCATTGAGTTAATGATTGAAAAGGCCAAGAAGATTGAAGATCCGGAACGTAAAAAAACAATGGTACAGGCAATGGCCAATTTCATGAAAATGGCCTATGTAACTTGGAATAAAGATTCTGTCAGTGACGACCACATCGTTGACGATTTGAAAGAAATGTCAAATGGTCAATTAGTGCTCGATGAAGATGTGAACTTAACTAAACTGGAATTCAAAACACCGCCTCCAGGTAATCGCACAAAAAGTAATACTAGCAGTAACCAGCAAAGTGGTGGCGGCCAGAAAAATCGGCAGCAGCAGCATAAAAATCAGAATAATGGCGGTAACAAGAAGCGTAAACGTTTCTAAATCGCTATCCACATATTTTTAACAACCGGCCTGTATCTAACGATGTCAAGATAAAGGCCGGTTTAATTTTTACCGATTTAGGATAGTTGAATGAATGCATTTGAAATTTACGGTGGAAAACCGCTGAAAGGAGAAATCACCCCGCAGGGAGCAAAAAATGAGGCGCTCCAAATATTATCAGCTGTATTGCTTACGCCCGAGAAAATGACGATCAGCAATATACCTGACATTAAAGATGTTAACAAACTCATCGAGCTTTTAGGTGATCTTGGAGTAGCTATCGAACGGATCAGTGATGACACCTATACATTTGAAGCAAAGAACATTAATATTGATTACTTCCAGTCAGAAGAGTTTAAAACTAAGGGAGGAAGCCTGCGCGGTTCTATTATGATCGTTGGCCCTCTACTCGCTCGTTTCGGCAAAGCTGCCATTCCTAAACCAGGTGGAGACAAAATAGGACGAAGGCGGTTGGACACGCATTTTTTAGGTTTTGAAAAACTCGGAGCTCGGTTTCATTATGATCAGGACAACCATTTTTTTAATATCGATGCTACTAATTTGCACGGAACTTATATCCTCTTGGATGAGGCATCCGTAACCGGCACGGCAAATATTGTGATGGCCGCTGTTTTGGCAAAAGGTACAACTACGATTTATAATGCCGCCTGTGAGCCCTATTTGCAACAGCTGTGCAAAATGCTCAATCGTATGGGCGCTAAGATTTCCGGTATAGGCTCCAATCTGTTGAATATTGAGGGGGTCGACTATTTGACAGGAACGGAACACCGTATGCTTCCCGATATGATTGAAATAGGTTCCTTTATTGGTTTAGCCGCGATGACCGGGTCAGAAATCACCATTAAGGATGTTCATTTTGATGAGCTAGGGATTATTCCGACGGTTTTCGGTCGACTAGGGATAAAACTGGAAAGACGGGGCGACGACATCTATATTCCGGCCCAAGATTCGTACGAAATTGAGACCTTCATAGACGGTTCCATCCTCACCATCGCAGATGCACCTTGGCCAGGTTTTACGCCTGATTTGTTAAGCATTGTACTTGTCGTAGCTACACAAGCCAAAGGGAATGTGTTAATTCACCAGAAAATGTTTGAAAGCCGCTTGTTCTTTGTCGATAAGTTAATTGACATGGGCGCACAGATTATTTTATGTGATCCTCATCGCGCAACGGTCATCGGCTTGAATAAAGCATTCAAATTACGGGGAATCGAAATGACTTCACCCGATATACGTGCGGGAGTTTCCTTACTGATCGCCGCCCTATCCGCTCAAGGAAGATCCGTTATTTATAATATTGAGCAAATTGAACGAGGTTATCAACACATTGATAAACGGCTCCTGGCGCTCGGCGCTCAAATCAAACGAATTGAAGGAAAACCACTGCATTGAGCGATGTAAGGTATAAGGTGTAGGGCTTAAGGTGAACTTATACCCTCTACCTTATACCCGCTTAAGCCTTACACCTCCTCTCATCTAACCAGCCGAAATAGCATTGATAATATCATATTGGGTTATGATCTCGAGCTTACCGCCCTCATCTTCCACCAATACGGCGTTATTATCTTTATTGATAAGTGATGAAAGTCGGTCAATTGAGGTATTGAGATCAACAAAAGGAAAAGGTGCCGTCATAATCTGTTGTACCTTTCCTGATTTCACACTTGGATTTTCCAAGAGTGCGTTCAATATATCCGATTCAGTGACTTTGCCGACCACCATTCCTTGTTGCGTAATAGGGATTTGTGATATATTGAGCGTCTTCATTGTATTA
Organism: Olivibacter sp. SA151; assembly: GCF_054130995.1. Lineage (NCBI taxonomy): Bacteria > Pseudomonadati > Bacteroidota > Sphingobacteriia > Sphingobacteriales > Sphingobacteriaceae > Olivibacter > Olivibacter sp. SA151. The sequence continues at coordinate 3,932,285 of NZ_CP096391.1, forward strand.
AACGTCTCGATTACAGACTGTTCTCCATCTACTGTTATAATCTCCTGTTGTCCCCTTTTCTTTAAAATGCGTTCCGCTGTCAATTTCTTGTCTTTAAGGAATCCTCGCTCCCGCAGCCAATCTTCATTAAACATTTTTCCCATATAACGGGAGCCATGATCATGAAAAATGACAACTACTAAATCCCCTTCCTTTAAGCTATCTTTTAACTGCAATAAGCCAGCAATGGCCGCACCGGCGGAATTTCCAACGAAAATACCTTCCTGCCGTGCAATTTCGCGCGTCATCAACGCTGCATCCTTATCCGTCACTTTTTCAAAATGATCGATAACATCGAAATCAACATTTCGAGGTAAAAAATCTTCCCCTATCCCTTCGGTAATGTAGGGATAGATCTCGCTCTTATCGAAGACGCCTGTTTCCTTATATTTCTTAAACACCGATCCATAGGTATCAATGCCCCATATCTTGACGGCTGGATTTTTCTCCTTTAGATATTTCCCTGCGCCACTTATTGTACCGCCTGTTCCAACACCAACCAATAGATGGGTAATTTTTCCGTCTGTCTGTTCCCATATTTCAGGGCCGGTCTGCTCATAATGCGCCTGGCTGTTGGAAAGATTGTCATATTGGTTTGGTTTCCATGCATTGGGGATTTCTCTCTCAAGTCTGCTCGAAACGGAATAATAAGAACGGGGATCTTCAGGCTCGACATTGGTCGGACACACAATCACCTCTGCCCCAAAAGCACGCAGTGCATCTATTTTTTCCTTCGACTGCTTATCGGTCGTCGTAAAAACACACTTATAACCCTTAATAACTGCGGCAATTGCCAAACCCATTCCGGTATTACCCGATGTGCCTTCGATAATCGTTCCACCTGGCTTTAACAACCCGGCGCGTTCCGCATCCTCAATCATTTTGATAGCCATTCGATCTTTGATCGAATTACCTGGATTAGTTGTCTCTATCTTAGCTAATACAGTTGCCTTAACATCTTTGGTTAGCTTGTTTAACTTTACCAAGGGTGTATTACCGATTGTCTCCAGAATATTATTGTACCACATTCTCTACAAGTTTAATAGATTATATACAAACATAGCAATTTATAATAGCTAACAGAAATCGGCTTTCAGCTATCGGATTAATGCCGACGCTTGCTGCGCGCTGGCAACGGGACTAAAACTTCAAATGTTTCACTGTCAACCCGTTATTGATCAACTGTTTTAAAGAATCGATACCAATTTTTAAGTGGGTTTCAACAAAGTTTGCCGTTACGGACGAGTCACTTTCCTGCGTCTTTACACCTTCCGGAATCATTGGTTGATCAGACACCAACAACAATGCACCCGTCGGTATTTTATTAGCGAATCCAACTGTAAATATGGTAGCAGTTTCCATATCTACCGCCATTGCCCTTAAAGATTTTAGGTATTTCTTAAAATCCTTGTCATGTTCCCAAACTCTCCTATTGGTTGTATAGACAGTGCCGGTCCAATAGTCTAAACTATTATCCCGAATAGTAGTGGATATCGCTTTCTGAAGTGCGAAAGCAGGTAGAGCGGGCACTTCCGGAGGTAAGTAATCATTAGAAGTCCCCTCTCCACGAATCGCGGCGATCGGCAAAATCAAATCTCCAATACTATTCTTCTTTTTCAAGCCACCGGCCTTTCCTAAAAACAAGGCTGCTTTCGGTTGTATAGCGGAGAGTAAGTCCATAATGGTGGCTGCAACCGGACTTCCCATACCGAAATTGATAATTGTGATACCAGCGGCCGAGACACTCTGCATAGGCTTATCCAGGCCATAAATCGGTGCGTTATCATGCCATTCCGAAAACAATTTTACATAATGTGAGAAATTCGTCAATAAGATATATTCTCCAAATTCATTTAAGGGGCGCCCCGTGTACCGTGGCAACCAATTCTTTACGATATCTTCTTTATTCTTTAAACCGGGTTTTACCGCCGATTCAACTTCTTTTACTGTTTTAGTCATCGTTTTCTTTTTAGGAACCAGTTGAGTAGGGTGATAGTTGAGTGGTAACTTAACGACTCAACAACTTAACGACTCAACCCTCATAACAATATACAAAAAATCCCCCGTTTTGTGCGGGGGATTTTTTTAAGCTACGTGCAGCTTTTTCAAATCTGACTTCTCGAATTTTTGTTTTGCGTAATCGAGATTAATATAAAGCTCTCCACCGTCATCTTTTTCCCGCGAAGGGATTTCAAACATCGCGTCTAGCATAATGGCTTCGCATATCGCTCGAAGTCCTCTAGCCCCCAGTTTGAATTCGTTGGCTTTATCAACAATGAACTCGAATACCTCCGTATCAAATTGAAGATCGATATGTTCATAGTCAAACAATTTCTTGTACTGCTTGACCAGGGCATTCTTTGGTTCAGTGAGAATATTCAACAACGCTTCCCGATCCAACGGATTCAAATAGGTAATTACCGGTAAACGACCGATTAGCTCCGGTATTAATCCAAAAGCCTTTAAATCTTGAGGTGTAATGTATTTATAAAGATTATTTAGATCAATCTCAGCATGCTCGCTATTCATTTTATAGCCAACTGTTTGCGTACGCATACGGTTAGCAATTTTTTTCTGAATTCCATCAAAGGCACCGCCACAAATAAACAAAATATTGCTAGTATTCACGGCGATCATTTTTTGATCCGGATGTTTACGACCACCTTGTGGGGGTACATTTACAACCGTTCCTTCCAAGATTTTCAGAAGAGCTTGCTGAACTCCTTCGCCCGACACGTCTCGCGTAATCGACGGATTATCACTTTTACGGGCAATTTTATCAATTTCGTCTATATAGATAATCCCTCGTTCAGCGGAAGCTACATCGTAATCAGCAGCTTGAAGAAGTCGGGTCAGAATGCTCTCAACGTCCTCACCCACATAGCCAGCTTCTGTTAGAACGGTCGCATCACAAATACAAAAAGGCACATTTAATACTTTTGCAATTGTCTTTGCTAAAAGTGTTTTGCCGGTACCTGTTTCGCCAACCATAATGATATTGGATTTTTCAATCTCAATTTCATCCTTTTCCACCTTCTGATTCAATCGTTTATAGTGGTTATAGACCGCAACTGATAGCACTTTCTTGGCATCATCCTGGCCGATAACGTATTGATCGAGATGCGACTTTATTTCTGCTGGCTTTAATAACTTAAGTGCGGCCTGCACACTCTTATTTTTACGCAATGTCAGCTCCTCAGCTAAGATCTCGTTCGCTTGGGCGACACACCGATCACAGATGTGTGCATCATTGCCCGCAATAAGCATCAAGGTCTCTGACTTGCGTAAACCACAGAATGAACAAGTAACTTCTCTCGGGTTCTTTGCCATTTTATTTATCTTTCTTTCCTAATAACACTTCATCGATCATTCCGTTTTCCTTTGCCTCGCCCGACGTCATCCAAAAGTCGCGGTCTGATGCCTTTTCTACCCAATCATAAGACTGTCCGGAATGATCAGCAATTATCTGATATAATTCTTTTTTAAGCTTTAACATCTCACGTAGATTGATTTCCATATCAGCAGCAACACCTTGTGCACCACCTGAAGGTTGATGAATCATTACACGTGAATGTTTTAGCGCAGCGCGTTTTCCTTTTGCACCTGCAACTAGCAATACAGCACCCATAGAAGCAGCCATGCCGGTACAGATAGTAGCTACATCCGGTGAAATATATTGCATGGTATCATAGATACCCAAACCTGCATAAACGCTACCACCTGGTGAGTTGATATAGATTTGTATGTCCCTATGTGCATCAGCAGATTGTAAAAACAATAACTGAGCTTGAATTATATTAGCCACCTGGTCGGTTACAGCATCACCTAAAAAGATAATTCTATCCATCATCAAACGCGAGAAGACGTCCATTTGGGCGACGTTTAGCTGGCGTTCTTCAATAATATAAGGAGTCAGCGACACCGGCATTTGTTGCTCTACCCGATTGATAAAACTATCCACATGTTGACTTCCTATACCGTGGTGTTTAACAGCATATTTTCTAAATTCATTTTTATCTATACTCATGATTTTTGCCTTTTGCCTAGCTAATATATAAGATTAATTCTAGAATCTCGAATGATAGCTTGCGTGAATACTATTTTTTTACTTTCAGGTATCAAAGAATGCGCCAAGCATTCTTAACACGACATTGAACGATCAAAACTGACAGAATGCCTTATCCGAAAATAAAAAACTGACAAAATATAACTTAGCGACAATAGAAAAAGCCACCCATTTTTCAAACGGATGGCTTTCTAAAAAATTATGCGACTTACTTTAATTCCAGGAACTTATTATAGTCTATTTCTTTTTTATTCAGCTTCACGACACCTTTTAAGAAATCAAAAACCTTCAAGGCTTTTACCTCTTCGAACAGTCTGTTCGCCTGTTCCTTATCCTGCAGAAATTGAACCGTATACTGCGCTAGTTGTTCTTCGCTGATTGGCTCGGGACTGTACATTTTAAATTGGGCCGCGATACGCTCCTTAGCTAATTTAAAAACTTCTTCGTATTTGATTTCAAGCTTATTTTCCGTAATGATTTTATTTTCAATCAAGGTCCACTTTAAATTTTTAACAAAATCGTCGTAGCCTTCTGAAAGTTCTTCATCGGTCAATTTCTCGTTAGTCGCTTTTAACCATTTTCTCAGGAACTCATCAGGAAATTGTACATTCACTTTTTCCATTCCCAAGTTGTAAAGGTCTTGTTGTAAACGTTGATCAGAATTTTGAACAAGCATCGACTCAACCTCTGAAGTGACACGAGCCTTAAACTCTTCTTCGGTTTTCACTTCATCTTTACCAAAAAGTTTATCAAAAAGCTCTTGGTTTAAATCAGCTTCTTCCAAACGGTTTACATTTTTCACAACCAACTTGAAAGTTCCTTCGGTTAAAGCTGCTGCCTCCTCTTCCGTTATATTCAAGATGCGCGCTATCGTATCGTCTTTGAATGCTTTTTTTAAGTCGATTTTAACCTCATCGTCTTTTTTAAGCCCGATCAAAGACTTTTTTATCTTTTTATCATCTACAAGATCCGTACGCACGGAAGCTGTATTCGATATTCCGCCTTCTAAAGCATTTCCGCTAGCATCTAATTGCGTTAATGTGCTATATAAAACATCTCCATCTTCTGACACTTCCGGATTCGTCATTTTTCCATAGCTCTTACGAAGATTTTTGATACGCGAAGCCAAGGTTTCATCATCTACCTTAATATCATATTGGGTCACCTTGTCTTTTTCACTAAATGGCACTTCAAAAGCCGGTGCCAAACCAATTTCGTATTGAAATTTAAACTCATCATTGAAATCCCAATTATAAGAAGACTCAGAGCCCTCTTTTGGAAGCGGTTGACCAAGCACCTCTACTTTATTCTCTGTAAGATAGTTATTTAAACTATCGCTTACCAGCCGGTTAATTTCATCAAAAAGAATCGCTTTACCATAAGTCTTTTTGATGTGGGAAGCCGGCACCATGCCAGGACGGAACCCCGGGAGCTTAGCCTTTTTTGCTTGTTCCTTTATTGCTTTGTTTACACGATCCGTGTAATCTGCAGGGGTAATTTCTACATTGATAACTGCATTCAGGTCGTCTACTCTCTCCTGTGAAATGTTCATTAGTTGCGTTTTAATATGCTTAATACAAAAATTCCTCCCGATATTGTCGGGAGGAATCAAGTGCGGAAGAAGGGACTCGAACCCCCACGCCTCTCGGCGCCAGATCCTAAGTCTGGTGCGGCTACCAATTACGCCACTTCCGCAGTACTTAGTGTTATTTTGGACTGCAAAACTAACACATTAAGGCATTCCCTCCAAATATTTTTTAAACAAAATATTCAAAAAAAGTTAACACATTGATAATAGGAGCATTAATTTTCTTCAACTAAGCTCTTACAATATGCTTTCAATTGTTCGTCCAAAAGAACTGCGGTAACAGCACCTGTTTCAATGGCCGCCCGCGGCATTACATCAACCAATGCAGCACTCGGATCCTGTACAAGGGTCTTGCCGCCATACTTGTAAACAGCTCGTAGGCCTTCGGCACCGTCCCTATTGGCTCCTGACAATAGGATTGCCACCAGTGATTTTTTATAAACTTCGGCGGCACTTTGCATACTGACATCAATAGACGGCCTACAGTAATGGACCGGTTCTGATGCGTCTAAAGATATACTGCGATCTTTTTCAATTAATAGGTGATATCCTGCCGGCGCAAAATAAACTGTCCCTGCTTGTATTGTTTCCTTTTCTTCTGCCGATTTCACCCGAAGTACACATTTATGCTGTGCCATTTGTTCCAACGAGCTTGCATACTTTTCGTTTCGGTGAACAATGACCAACACCGCAAAGCCGACATCTTCCTTCAAGCTAGACAACAAATCCATTAAAAGCATCATTCCTCCCGCTGAACAAGCGATGATTAACAATTCAATGCTAACGTCTTTATTTTGCATACCCCACGGTAAAAATAAAAATAGTTAGTCAAAATAGGTAAATTCTCAAGGATCCTACATTAAAAATGAAGGTTTTTCTTAATCAACTTTTCTGGCGTTGTAGACTATTACACCTGATTGCAAAAGGGCGAGCATAATGTAACGGATGCCTCCTATTTAATGGGTTACAAGTATGTTCATCATTTCAGTAAAGCTTTCAAGAAAAAATACGGCTTCACGCCAAAAAATATCGGGAAATAGACATTTCGTACCACCAAAAAACCTTTTAGTGTAAGAAAAACACCTTTCTGTGTAAAAATTTCTTTATCCTGAAAAAAAACGATTTACTTCGTATCAGTTTTTATATCAAAAGGCACTTACTTTCATTTTACACATTAGGTTAGGTTGATTAAAAAAACAGTAGTTTTACCTCACTTCCCCAAAGTGAGGTTTTTTTATGCCCGATAATGTCGACCAATACGGCTTCATATTAAACCTCAGGGAGAAAAGCGGGGTTATAAACAATCTCCCAAAGATGACCGTCAGGGTCTTGGAAATATCCTGCATAACCGCCCCAAAAAGTATCGGAAGCAGGCTTAATGACTCTTGCACCCGCATTATCAGCATGCTCCATAATGAAATCCACTTCTTCTTTACTGCTAACATTATGTCCGATTGTAAATTCGGTAGCGGAAGAATGTTGCAACCGGATACCCGTGTCATGCGCTATACTCTTCCTTGGCCAAATTGCCAGCTTTACACCGCTTTGAAGATCAAAGAACGCTACTGCGCCATGCTCAAACTCTTGCCCTATAATTCCGTCCGAAGGTAAGCCCAGGCCTTCATGATAAAATTGGTACGATCTCTCGAGATCGTCCACACCAATGGTTAATACAGAAATTCTTGGTTTCATTTTTTCTATGTTATAAAACGTCTTCTCCGCTTTTATCCGTTAATTGACTAAACAGAAGGCTCGCTTATTATCAATTTTACATGATGCCTTATACAGTTCCAAACAATTGTCTTGCGGATATGTGCGTGGAATAAAAATAATAATCTTTAATAACTTGTCGTAGGACTTGTCTCCTTAACCAATTAAAGGATCTCAATAAATGGTGTCATTTAAATGAGGTAAGTTAGCTCATAACTGGCTGAAAAGAATTCTTTTGAAGTTTACCATGAATTAACGAATCGTCCGAAACAGCTATTTGGGGATATGAAAAAGGCAGCAAGTTAAAAACTTGCTGCCTTTCGGTTTTAGTACCCAGGGCCGGGATCGAACCGGCACGGTTTCCCACTAGTGTTTGAGACTAGCGCGTCTACCAATTCCGCCACCTGGGCATTCCCTCGTGAACGGGATGCAAATATATTGCTAAATAGAACAATCACCAAATAAATTTTAAAAATTTATGTATCGTTCAGATTATCAAGGAAGTTTATCCCCCATTGCCTTCATAATATCGTTTCCTAACGCAAAAATCATTAAGGCAACGATAATTACGAATCCTACAATTTGCGCTCGCTCCATGAATTTATCACTTAGCGGCTTACCCTTAATCATCTCTACGATTAAGAATAAAGCATGGCCACCATCCAAAGCTGGAATTGGTAAAATATTCATTAAGGCCAGGGCCATCGATAGCAAGCCCACCAAACTCCAGAATTTCACCCAATCCACCTCTCCGCCAAACATGCGGGCAATACCAACGGGCCCGGATAGGGCCTTATTCGCTTTCACCTGCCCCGTTACCACCTTGCCCAAAGCTTTTGCATTGTCTGTCAAAGACCCCCATGCTTTACCGGCACCAATCGGCAGTGCTTCTAAAAATCCGTATTTAATCTGCTCTTGCGGGATCCGACTAATATCACGACCCGCGGCAATACCCAACTTACCTTCCGGATCTATCGTTGCCTGCACGGTATCAATTTTACCAGCTCTCCAAAACACTATACTGGTTTCTTTATTTTTGTTTGCCAATAAGGCGTCTGACATCTGATCCCAAAACACGATCGGCTGATTATTGATAGCGATTAGACTATCGCCCGGTTTCAACCCTGCTTTTTCGGCGGTTCCACCTTTTTGCAAACTTTCGATATGCGTGACTCTAAACCGAGGTATAACAAATTCGTCTATACCTAAATCTGAAACTTCATTTAAGATATCGCCGGGAACAATAAGGTCAACTGTCTGTCCATCTCTTAATACCGATAATTTGGTATTACCTAACAACACCTTTGGGCTCCTAACATCTTCAAATCGCACGACCTTTTCTCCATCAATTGCCGTAATTAAATCTCCGGCCTTTAAGCCTACTTGCTTTCCGATAATACCGGGCGCCAAACCATCTGTCAGTTTATCATTTGGGATGAAAGTCTCCCCATAACGAAGCGTTAACATCCAGAAAATGAAAATGCCTAAGATGATATTGACAATAATACCTGCCAGCATGACAATAAGTCGCTGCCACGCCGGTTTGGATCGGAATTCCCAAGGTTGCGGCTCACCTTTAAGTTGTTCCGTATCCATCGATTCATCGATCATTCCGGCAATTTTCACATAACCACCCAAAGGCAACCAACCTATACCATACTCGCAACCCTTATAATTGAACTTAAAAAGTTTAACGCCCCAAGCATCAAAAAATAGATAAAATTTTTCAACCTTTATTCCGAAAGCTCGGGCCGCTAAAAAATGCCCCAGCTCATGTAAAACAATCAAAATTGACAAGCCAAGCAATAGTTGGCCCGCCATAACTAATCCACTCATTCTTTATTTTTCTATTTGATATACTTTTTTCTTTTTTGTTACTAAATCACTCGCAATTTTACGGGCTTCCCTATCTATGCTTACATAGTCTACTAAGGACGGAGAAAGAATAAAAGGTATTAGTGTCATCGTCTCTTCAATAATCGCACTCATTTCCAAAAATCCAATTTCGTCGCTCAAAAATGCTGCCACAGCCACTTCATTGGCAGCATTTAGAATACATGGCATATTACCCCCCTGTTGTATTGCATGGTAGGCAAGTCGAAGATTTGCGAAAGTTTCTAAATCCGGTTTCTCAAAACTCAACTGCGGATAGTCCATAAAATCAAATCGCTGAAAAGAATTGGTGGGCCGGCCAGGATGTAAAAGCGCATATTGAATCGGCAACTTCATATCCGGTAATCCCAATTGCGCTTTCAATGATCCATCGTTAAACTGTACGAGAGAGTGTATGATGGATTGGGGATGGACAATAACCTCAATCTGCTCGATAGAAAGATTGAACAGCCATTTGGCTTCAATCACTTCCAGACCTTTATTCATTAGGGATGCAGAATCAATCGTTATTTTCTGCCCCATTATCCAATTTGGATGTTTCAGTGCTTCCCGTTTTGTAATATGGGCTAAAAAGCTTCGATCTTTTCCTCTAAACGGGCCACCGGATGCAGTCAGATAGATTTTTTCAACTGAAGCAAGTGACTCACCGGATAAACATTGAAAAATAGCTGAGTGTTCCGAATCTACAGGCAATATTTTGGTTCCATATTGATTGGCCAATGACATAATGTGCTCCCCCGCAACAACCAATGTCTCCTTATTGGCTAATGCGACGTCCTTTCCTGCTTGAATTGCCGACACAGTTGGTTCTAAACCGGCAAACCCAACTAAAGCCGTTAAAACCATGTCTATAGAAGTGCCTTTCACCACATCATTTAACGCATTACAACCTGTCAACACCTCAATTGTTGTTGCAGATAATGCTTCCTTAACGTGCTGGTATTTGCTTTCTTCCGTTATTACGACTGTTTTTGGCAAGAACTCCAGTGCCTGCTTGATCAGCAATTCGGCATTGTTTGCAGCAGTAAGTACTTCTATTTTAACAAGACTCGAATGCTCCCGAGCTACTTCCAAAGCTTGCGTTCCTATACTTCCCGTCGCACCCAATATTGCTATTCTTTTCATCTGTAAGTAATTTGCTCCCCTTAAATCAGGGATCTGTTATTAAATTACAAGCTTCTCTGAAGAAACCAAATGTTACATTTTGTGCGTTATTATTATTTGTATCAAACAATATAGCCTTCTATTTTTTCCGCTATCGATCGGTCGTTTGCCAAACGAGGCAGTTTATTTTGTCCACCCAATTTCCCCAAAGATCGCATGTAGTCTACAAAAGTATTTTTTTTCATGATCCTAATGACCAGTGGTTGCAAAACCTTTCCCTCAATAAGATCGAAATAATAGGTGTTCTTTTGCTGTAATGCCTGATCTACCTTTAATCTAAAGCGCTCCATATCAACCGGTGGCTTTCCAAATTCGATGAACCACTCATGATAAGGTAATTCACCTGCCGGTGGATTCACCTGCGGAGCGACCGTAAACTCGATGATTTCAACGCCTTCTTCTTTGGCTACCTGCATGAGTGCAAACTCAACCTCCTCGCCAATCACGTGCTCTCCAAAGGCTGAAATAAAATGTTTGATACGCCCGGTAACGACAATACGATAAGGATTCAATGAAACAAATTTTACTGTGTCCCCTATATTGTAAGCCCATAAGCCTGCATTCGTGCTTAATATCAAGGCATAGTTCTCATTTAACTTGACTTGTCCAAGACTAAGCCGTGTCGGTTTTTCATGGAATATTTCTTCCACAGGAATAAATTCGTAAAAAATTCCGGCATTACAAAGGAGCAATAAACCTTTTTCTGTTTGAGAATCTTGGTAGGCAATAAACCCCTCAGAAGCGGGATAGGTTTCAATAGAGTCGATACCTTTACCTACCATGTCCTCCAATCGGGCGCGGTAGGGCTCAAAATTAACCCCTCCATATACGAAAAGGCTGTAGTTTGGAAATACATCCTTAATTTTCTTTCCTCCTGTTTTATCGGAAATTCGTTCGAAATACATTTGAACCCAGGGTGGAATGCCCGAGATCAACCGCATGTCCTGCTTTAACGTTTCATCAACAATTGCATCCACTTTTGTTTCCCAATCATCTATACAGTTAGTTTCGTAAGTGGGTAATCTATTCTTTTGAAGATAAGTAGGTACATAATTGGCAACAATGCCCGAAAGACGTCCGATTTTTATACCGTTCTTTTCTTTCAACTCCGGACTTCCCTGAAGAAAGATCATTTTTCCATCAACAAACGATGTATTTCCTGTTTCATGGATATAAGTTAGCAAGGCATTTCGAGCCGCTGTTATGTGTTCCGGCATCGACTCGCGTGTAAGCGGAATATACTTTGTTCCAGAGGTAGTTCCTGAGGTTTTTGCCAAATACAGTGGTTTCCCTGGCCACAATACGGCAGACTCTCCCGCCACCACCCGTTCTATATAGGGTCGTAAACCTTCGTAATCCCGAACAGGCACCTGTTCTTTAAAATCTTCGTATGAATGAATCGTTGAAAAATGATGGTCTCTTCCGAATATCGTGTTCTTCGCTGCCGATACCAATTGCTCCCGAACTTTTTCTTGTACGGTCGCCGCTTGATATTTCCATCGATCAATTTTCTTAGTCACAAGTGCAGCGAAAGGCTTACTTAGAGCAGCTTTTAATCCCATACTTTCAGTTAACGGTTGATTCCAATCAAATAATATTTTTAATAAACGTTGGGTCGTCTTCCCCTTTGTATTCTCTCATCATCTGCCGATACGCCAATGCGATAGCAACACTGGAAAGCGGAACAACTAAAAAGGAGTTCACTAAACTCAAAGCTGCCGACAACATGGGATACGACCGATAGTTGAAATAAATCGACAACAAATGCAAAATGGTTAAAAAAGTTAATAGAAGCAATAATTTCAGGAAATTACCCCGCGTAATGGCAAAACTTAAGCGAATAGCCTTAAACGGACGTTCGTGGCGGTCGATAATAAAAAAGGGGTAAAAAGCAACCCGCATCATAAAGCTGATAAGAAAGATTACAGATAAGATTGTAAATAAATCGACCGCATGTTCCGTACTATTAAAAATATAAATAACCGGCAGTATAATAACCGCTAATATGGCGAAAGCGATCAATATCATTGCCACTAAGCTTATCATCGCGATAAAAAAATAGCTAATTTCTTTTGTTGTTGGAATCGTATCCTGTAATGAAACATGTTCCCTTGCATCGTCCACTACATGAAAGATATACTTGAATAATGTAAGTTGGATACCGAAATACAATACCACAAAAACAAATGCCATAAACGAGCTCAATACGCGACTAACATCGCGAAAGTAGAAAGCCAAGATTCCGGAGGCATTGGAAGTTAAAAAAAGCAGTAAACAAAGTCCGGCAATAGAGAAATAGTGTTTTCTTAACACATCCCACGACCGGTTGATGACGTCATTTACGGCAAAGGTACTATCTTTCAGAAACTGAATCATAAATTTTTTATATCAGTACAAACCTAATATAAATTTTTTTTATTAGCCTAATTTCACACGCTAATTTTCTACGGCAATCTATTTAGCGCATGATGGGGTATTTGTATTAAACGAAGGTTTTTCTATCCCAATTACCCTACTTATTTTCATTTATTATCTTAGCAAGAAACTGCGACGTCTAAAAAACAATAGTCCGTTTCCAGTGTTACCCTATTCGATATGGCCACACCTTCAAAGCGCATAGTATTTATACATAATATATGATTGTAGAAACCAACATCCGAGCCGCCCATATGTTTCGGCTTATTGCTAAATGGATCATTATTTACTTATTGTTATCAATTATTGTATGCATTGGCTATATAGAATTCGGATGGCGAATCGCCATTCCGGAAACTGAAATAGCCATCATGGGTACTGCCCTTTCGATTCTGATGGGTTTCCGTGTCGACGCTGCGTATAAAAGGTGGTGGGAAGCAAGAATCATCTGGGGGGCTGTCGTCAACAACTCCCGAACCTTTGCCCGTGAAGTGGTGGGCTTTTTAGGTAAGGAAAATACCGATATTGCGCGCACATTGATTTATAGACAAATTGGTTTTGTCGAATCCATGGGTAAACACCTAAGGAGGCAAGGGGGTGCGGAACATTTAAATCGATTGTTATCACCCGAAGATTATGACACGATCAAGAGCAAAAGACATGTGCCGAATACGCTTTTAATGATGAATCTAAAACAACTAACTGAACTGAATGAGTCGGGAAGGCTTAATACTTACTTACTCGTCCAGTTGGAAACCATTCTGCAAAATTTGACCGACGAGTTAGGAAAAGCAGAGAGGATAAAAAACACCCCCTTTCCTGTACCTTACGGTTATTTTTCGTGGTTGCTGGTGCACACTTTTGCTTGTTTGATACCCTTTGCTATGGTTAAAGAGCTAGGTTACGCTACCCTTATTCTAGCCATCATTATCTCTTTTATCTTTTTAATCATTGAGCAAATCGCAATTCAAATACAGGATCCCTTTGAAGGGCAGCCCAATGATACACCCATGACCACCATTGCAAAAAATATTGAGATTGATTTAAAGGAAATATTAGGAGAATCCCCACTTCCCGAGCCACTCACGCCAAAAGCCGGCGTTAGTATGTAATAATTAAATTCAAAAGTAAAAATTCAAAAGTAAAAAGTAAAAACCTGATCAAAACGAGCTCATGACGCTTCTGAAATAAAGGATCCATCATTCAAAAAAGAAACCTGCTGTAGCAGCGAGGTGTGTGCAAAATAATAAAGGCCCTGCTGATAGACACAGATAGGGCCTTTGCTTTCATTATAAAATTTTCGTTAAACAAACTCTGCTTTTTCGGGATGTTCATATTCCCTTTCGATCAATCGCTTCACGTCACATGTACCTGTTGCGCCTCGGTATAATAATGCACTGCCGATCGCTACCTGACCAAGAGCTAACAACGGTCTCTTAAAAAGTTCACGAACGCCTTTATAAATCATATAAGTACCTGTTCCTATCGATATCACACGCTCGGAAAATTCAATATTCGTGCAATCACTCTCTGTTAAAAGATATTCTCTATGTGCCATGATGTTTATTTTTTATCTTATAACAAATGTTTGGCCATTCGGTTTTTCCATAGTTAATAGAGACCGGTTAGTTGGGAATAGTAACTACTCCCTCCAATTCTCTAAACAGGTAAAGTTAAATCCGGCGCAAAATCTTCATCGTGCAGGTGGCTGATCTGCGTAGCCTTTTCGTAATTTGTAGATTTTTTTGAAAAGAAATCGTGCTGCGTTGTTTCCAAGTTCAATCCGTTCAACACAATTGGATTGACTTCCTTCACTTCAAAAAGCTCTTCAAAGCCTAAGTTCATTAACGCTTTGTTGGCATTATAGCGTACATATTCTTTTACCTCAGCAGTAAGTCCGACGTCGGTGTAAATCTCTTCGGTATATTTTAACTCATTCTCGTAGAGCAACATCAATAAGTCGACAACCTTTTTCTTTACTTCTTCCTGATTCGATAATTTTCGGAAGATGTCTTGTGCCAAAAGCCCTACAAAAACACCGTGAATGGATTCATCCGCAACAATCTTTTTAATAATATCCGCACTTGCCACCATTTGTCCCTGCCCCGCTAACCATAGTGGGATAAAAAAGCCACTATAGAACAAAAACGATTCAAGCAAAACAGAAGCGGCAAGTGACATATACAATTCCTCGTTACTTACCTTTTTCTTATCTAATGATCGGTAATATTGATCAATGGTAGCAGCCTTAAACTGGAGATACTTATTGTCTTGCACCCACTCAAATAATTCATTGATTTCAGGTGTACTCGCTACTGTAGTGAAGATCGTCGAATAAGATTTCGCATGGATCGCCTCCATCATACACATATAAGACAAAACAGCCTTACTCTGCAGTCCATCGATATGATCCAATATCTTCGGCATCCCTGTATGGCTTTGCAAGGTATCCAACAAAGTTAAACCTCCAAGCGCTTTTTTATAGGTTTCCTGCATTTCGGGGGTGAGCTTCTTCCACACATCGATATCTTTCGAGGGAATATATTCCGTATCGATCCAAAATTGCCTTATATTTTGCTCCCAAAACATGCCAACATATTCATTTTCAGGCGTGTTCCAATTGACTGCTTTATATTGATTCATTATTTTTTATTTAGACGTAAGATGCAAGTATAAGGACATAAGATACAGGTATCAGGACTCCTAGCTGACGCTTTTATTATGTTGCTATCTGCTACTTGATACCTATTACTTGATACTCGCTACTTGATACTTGATACCTATTACTCGCTACTTGATACTAAAAACTAAACCGAACAAGAGATACACTCATCGATAGAAGCTTTTCTCGTACGCGTATAATATAGTGACTTCAATCCCATTTTATGAGCATATATATAGTACTTAGCTAAATCTCTCGTTGTATCTTTCGAATTGGTATGCAAAATAGTTGAAATACCTTGATCCACATGCCTTTGTATAACAGATATCAAACGCAACACATTATTTTGATCCATATCGTAGGCCGATTTATAATAAAAATAGTTGTCGTTATTTAGATAAGGCATAGGATAATAGGTCGTGCTATCACCGTATTCCCGAACCTCTATTGTATCTACTACCGGCATAACAGAAGCTGTTGCGTTCATAATGTAGGAAGTAGATTGATTAGGAGCAATGGCCATGCGGTAAGCATGGTATACGCCATGTTGCATAACATCCTGCTTTAGTTTCTCCCATGCAGCACGGTCCGGGATTGTTATTCCTTCAAATAATTCTTTAACGCGATCACTTACCGGGAAATAATCATTATTTATGTATTTGTCGAAATAAGCGCCATTGGCATAATCCGAATTCTCAAAACCTTTAAATGTCACGCCCCGCTCTTTGGCGATTTCCATGGAACACTCCAACGAATAGAAATTTACCATCATAAAGAATACGTTACAGAAATCGAGCGCCTCTTTGCTTTCGTAGGTAATAAAGTTCTTAGCAAGGAAACCGTGTAAATTCATGGCTCCCAAACCTACGCTATGTAGTTCGCGATTGGCTTTTTGTATCGTCGGGACCATTTTAATATCTGTCATATCGGATACGACTGTCAACGACCGCATTGCTGTTTTTACGACTTCTTTTATGCGGCGGTTTTCCATTGTGGTAGCAATGTTAAGCGAGCCTAGATTGCAGGAAATACCGTAACGAATGGTATCTTCTTCATGGTATGGGTTGATATCCGAAACCTCTGACAGTTGCATAATTTCCGTACACAAGTTTGAGAACTTCACTGATCCAATCCCATTCAGTGCATGCCCCCGATTGGCATTATCTTTAAAGAAGAGGTAGGGATAGCCACTTTCTTTTTGTGTTTGAGCAACTTTAATCAGTAAATGACGTGCATTGATTTTGCGTTTCTTCACTTTCGGATTGCTCACCAGTTCATCATACATTTTGGTCATGTCCATTTCATCTAGGTATTGACCATATTCCTGATAGACCGTATGCGGGTAGAAAAGATAGCAAACCTCATCGTGTTCTGCAATTTGCATGAACTTGTCCGGAATGATAACACCGATTGACAAGGATTTGATGCGCGACTTCTCATCCACGTTGATTTTCTTGCAATCCAAAAATTCTTCAATATCGCTATGGAAAACGTTCAGATAAACAGCCCCTGCTCCCGGTCTTTGCCCCAATTGGTTGGCATAAGAAAATGTGTCTTCCATTATTTTCATCACCGGCAAAACACCACTCGAACGTCCTTCCACGCCTTTTATGGCTTCACCGCGGGCTCTCACTTTAGAAATATTAAAAGAGACTCCTCCTCCAATAGAAGACAGCTTCATCGCTTCGTCAATGGCATAACTGATACCACTCAAACTATCGCCTATCTCATCCAAAAAACAAGAAACCAGTTCACCGGAACGTAGCTTGCCGGCATTGAGGAAAGTAGGTGTCGCGGGCTGGTATTCCTGATTAATCAATATCTCAGCATACTCCAACGCGCGATTCAAATCGCCCGATGCCAGATAAAGGGAAACACATACCACGCGGTCTTCATAACGCTCTAAGAATTTTTCACCGCTATCATCTCGTAAAGCATAGCTTTGAAAAAACTTAAAAGCACTCATGAAAGAAGGAAACCTAAACTTTTTCGCATACACAAAGTCGTATACCTCCTTCATTTGCTCGAAAGAATAATGCGCATAGAAATTGATATAATATTTGTTTTCAATCAAATAATCTATCTTTTCCTTCAAGGTATAAAAGAATACCGTATTCTTATTTACATAATCCAAAAAGTATGACCTTACCGCTTCCTTATCCTTATAAAGGCGAAAATCGTCGTCATCTTTCGTCATGATCTCGTTATTCAGGAGTATCCACTTTTTAGCTATGTTCGCATTCTTTGTTACTGTGGTATTCATGGTATTCGTTTATCTTGTTAATAAATTGTTGAACATCATCGGTACTGCCCGAGAGTTCAAACTTAAATAATACGGGGAGTTGGTAGATCGCTGCAACGGTATCTGCCGCTCTGCCATAGTTGAGTCCCCAATTTTTATTTCCACTGGCAGAAACCGTCTTTATCAAATCATGGTTTTGCTGCATGAACTTATCTGTTACCACGGGCACCTCACCCCTTCCGGTAGTAAATGTGATGAGATGGCCCGGCTGAGAAATCGACAGGTTTTCAGAAATTCGTCGGATGGACCAACCTGTTCTGGCCTCTAGCTTATGCACAAATCGATCTACATTTCCGGTTTTACTATCGTAATAGATCCAATGTTGCATAACCGAAGATCTTTATCTACGCTTGCTGCAGACTGCTAATGGCTAATAATTCCTCAGGCTTGAAACCGATGACACGCTTCACTTCCTCGTTCTCTTTGGTTACGATAACGGTTGGCACCGTTCGCACCCTGAATCGCATGGCTACTTCGGGATTCTCAAAAGGGTTTACTTTTTCGTAGTTAATACCCTTATTATCTAGAAATTCTGACACCATATTGCAAGGCGCGCAATTATCTTTTTCGAATTTTATAACTCTTATCATAGCCTTATTATTTTTTGTTGTAAATAGAGGGTAAGTGCAAAGGTGCACCTTAACATTTAGAATCAGTGTAAATAATTTTCAACACAGGGTGGATTAATCCACATTTCTTTATTTGAAGAAAATTGGTATGATTTTTATTTTGAGGGATGGATGTTATTAGTTGTTAGGCTTTAGGCCATAAGCAGTAAGCTTTAAGCTTGCATGGTCCATGACATTGGCTCATCGGCTAATTTGCAGTAAGGCTTTAGGCCATAAGCAGTAAGCTTTAAGCTTGCATGGTCCATGACATTGGCTCATCGGCTAAGCATCACATTGGCTAATCATCACATTGCCACATTGGCTAATTCCCTACTCAACCACTTCCCTACTCAACTATTTAACTATTCTACAATCGTCACCTTCACCCCCCTGCCTTCGAGTTCCTTCAGCATATGGGATGGGATGTTTTTATCTGTAATGATTTCGTCAATTTCATCAAAACCGCAGATTCTACCAAAACCGCGTCGGCCAAATTTGGTGGAATCGGCCAATACAATTGTCTTTTGGGACACCTCAATCATTTTACGATTCAAATGCGCTTCCAATCCACTGGTAGTAGTCAACCCAAAGTCAGGATCGATACCATCTACTCCCAGAAATAGTTTACTACAGAAAAAATCTTCCAATATTTTTTCGGCATACGGTCCTGCTACGGAAGCTGAACTCGATCGCATCATGCCCCCTAGTTGAAGAATTTCTACGTTCGAATGCCTGTTTAATTCTATTGCAACCTGAAGAGCTGATGTTACGACGGTTAGATTTCCCTGCGGGTGAATATGCCTCGCCATTGCTAACACAGTCGTCCCCGATGCAATAATAATAGAATCGTTGGGTACCACCAGGGATGCTGCCATCTCTGCTATGAGCGCCTTCTCTTCCGACTGCAACTTCTCTTTTTCAACCACGGATCGGTCAATTGTATAGGGATTATTCAGGGTAGCACCTCCGTGGGTACGAAAAAGCATCTGTCTTTCTTCCAGCAATTTTAAATCCTTTCGGATCGTTACAGTCGACACGTCGAGTTCCTTTCCTAGATCCAACACATTGATAGACCCTTTTTCCTGCAGTCGTTTAAGAATAATCTGATGACGCTCTACACTATTCATAGCATTTATTTTGCGCTAATTTAACTTTTTTGCCTGAATACACAAGAATAGCAAGTCGTTTCATTTTATTTCGAAATTATTTCGAAAGATTATTTTTGATTTCTTAAAAGGATGATTTAACTTTGCTATACAAACCAATTGATAAAAAAAGAAAGAATAGCTAAATTGGGCACCCACATGCAAGAAAACACCATTCTCCAACACACATTCAGCCGTAACGTTAGTTTAGGGCAGCTAAGTCAAAACAGTCTTTGGGATATCGCCATCATTGGAGGTGGAGCAACTGGCCTTGGCATAGCAGTCGATGCGGCTAGCCGAGGTTATAAGACGCTACTGGTAGAACAGGCAGACTTCGCTAAAGGCACTTCCAGTCGAAGCACCAAGTTGGTTCATGGGGGTGTACGATATCTTGCACAAGGTGATATCAAGCTTGTTTACGGTGCGCTCCGGGAAAGGGGAATTATTTTCAAAAATGCGCCTCATTTGGCACATGCGCAAAGTTTCGTCATACCATGCTACACCTGGTTTGCGCAACTGAAATTTTTAATAGGACTCAAGATTTACGATTGGATGGCAGGCAAATATCGCATCGGGAGGTCGTCCCTTCTGTCCAAAAAAGAAGTTACCACTCGTATACAAGGCGTAAAAGTCAAGCACCTGAAAGGTGGTATAGAATATTACGATGGACAATTCGACGATGCTCGTTTAGCGATCAATCTTGCACAAACGGCTTCACAGTTTGGAGCCACGCTGCTGAATTATGCCAAAGTAGTCAGCTTAAATAAAGACGACAAAGGAAAGACAAATGGTTTTACGGTTCTCGATCAAGAAAGTGGGGAAGCCTATAAAGTAAAAGCTAAGGTGGTTATCAATGCCACCGGTGTTTTTGTAGACGAAATCTTAACGCTTGAACAGCCAAAACATCAAGCGCTAGTTAGGCCCAGCCAAGGTGTTCATATTGTAATAGAACGTTCTTTTCTTCAGGGAAAGAGCGCCTTAATGATTCCTGAAACGAGTGATGGCAGGGTTCTTTTTGGCGTCCCTTGGCATGACAAACTAGTACTGGGTACAACGGATACCCCACTTAATCAACACAGCCTAGAACCAAGAGCACTTGAACAAGAAATAGATTTTATCTTAAAGACTGCGGGGGAATATCTTGACAACAGGCCAACCAGAAAGGATGCATTAAGTATATTTGCTGGCTTAAGACCATTGGCGGCTCCTAAAGACGGCAAAGAAAGCACAAAGGAAATCTCACGTGACCATAAATTGCTAGTCAGCGATTCCGGACTAATTACCATTACAGGCGGTAAGTGGACCACTTATCGAAAAATGGCGGAAGACACCGTAAATCAAGCCATTAAAACCGCCAATATCGCTTTTCAGCCATGTAAAACAGTCGACATCCGAATTCATGGTGCAGACATAAACAATCACGAACAAGGTCATTGGACCGTTTATGGCTCAGATGCCGAAAAAATCAAAAGCCTGATATCAGAAGAAAATGGATTGGGAGAAAAGCTGCATGTCAACTATCCGCATGTTAAAGCAGAAGTAGTATGGGCTATCCGCGAAGAAATGGCACGTACGATTGAAGATGTGCTGGCTAGGCGAATACGCATGCTTTTTCTCGATGCAAAAGCTGCTATAGAAATGGCCCCAACCGTTGCCCAAATAATGGCCAGTGAGCTAGGGAAAGATGCAAATTGGATAAAGGAACAACTTATGGAATTTGACACGCTTGCCAAAGGTTACCTTATTGGTTTACAATAATAAGTCGATACAAACTAACATTATAAAATAAAATATGAGCCAAAGCAAATATATACTTTCACTTGATCAAGGCACAACAAGTTCTCGTGCTATTATTTTTAACCACCAGGGAGAGATTGTATCCATCGCGCAAAAAGAGTTTACACAGTTTTATCCTAAATCCGGGTGGGTAGAACATGATCCGCGAGAAATTTGGTCTTCGCAAATAGCCGTTATCGCCGAGGCCTTGGTAAAGGCAGAAGTTAAATCAGTAGATATAGCGGCCATCGGGATTACTAACCAACGCGAAACAACAATTGTTTGGGATCGTGAAACCGGCAAGCCTATTTATAACGCCATTGTCTGGCAAGACAGACGAACCGCTCCCTATTGCGACGAACTTAAAGAACAAGGTTATGAGGAGCTTATCAGAAAGAAAACCGGATTATTAATAGACTCTTACTTCTCCGCAACAAAGATCCGTTGGATCTTGAATAACGTAGATGGAGCGAGAGAAAAGGCCGAAAACGGAAAGCTACTCTTCGGTACCGTTGATAGCTGGCTTATATATAATTTGACGGATGGAGAAAAGCATGTTACTGATGTAACAAATGCATCCCGTACGATGCTATATAATATTTCAACCATGCAATGGGATAAAGAACTGTTGGATCTTTTTGAAATACCCGCAAGCATGCTTCCAGAAGTTAAGTCATCGAGCGAAATCTATGGACAAACCGCAGGAAAAATACTGACTGATCGCATTCCGATAGCCGGCATTGCAGGCGACCAACAGGCTGCACTCTTCGGACAATTATGTACAAGCGAAGGAATGGTAAAAAACACTTATGGGACAGGTTGCTTTATGCTAATGAATATCGGCAATAAACCAATCGTTTCAAAGAATAATTTGGTGACTACCATAGCATGGAAAATCGGCAGCCAGGTGACTTACGCCTTAGAAGGTAGCATTTTTATTGCCGGGGCCATCGTACAGTGGCTTCGTGATGGTCTGGGCATTATTAAATCGTCTGAAGAAGTGGAGGCCTTAGCCAGTAAGGTGGAAGATACGGACGGTGTATATCTAGTTCCTGCCTTTGCGGGTCTCGGTGCTCCGCATTGGGATTCCTACGCTAGAGGGACAATGGTTGGATTGACAAGAGGTAGCAATGCGTCCCACATTGCTCGCGCCGCGTTGGAAGGAATCGCTTTCCAAACAGTTGACATATTAAAGGCTATGGAAGCAGATGCAGGAAAAGAAATCCACGAATTACGTGTAGACGGTGGCGCTACTAACAACAATCTGCTTATGCAATTCCAGGCAGATATTTTGCAAGCAGCGGTCGTACGACCGAAAATCACCGAGATTACGGCTATCGGAGCAGCTTATCTTGCAGGCTTAGCGGTTGGCTATTGGAAAGACATGGATGATTTGAAAGATCAATGGCAAATCGACAAAACCTTTAAACCAGATGTTAAAATCGATATTGAAAATCGTATGCAAGCTTGGCATCGCGCTGTCGAAGCGGCGAAAGCCTGGGCAAGATTGGAAAATCAATCGGCCAATTAGCCAATGTGATAATTAGTCGATAAATGAGCCGGCGTGACAACCAAAGAGGTGAGTTTATCCTGCTTTCGATACCTTCGGAATTAGCTTGTTGGCCGAAAAAGGAACTCGCAATCGGTTACAAATAATTGACGACAAATAACTAATAACCAGCAACTAATAACTACTAACCCAATAACGAACAACAAATAACTAATAACCAATAACTAGAAGTTAACAACTAAATTATGACACCTTTTATAGCTGAACTATTAGGCACGATGATACTGATCTTATTAGGTGGAGGCGTCGTCGCTAATGTGGTACTCAAAGGCACCAATGGACACAGTAGCGGCTGGATCGTAATCACAACCGGCTGGGCATTAGCGGTTTTCACAGGCGTAGTTATCGCAGGCCCCTATAGTGGGGCACATTTAAATCCAGCAGTTACATTAGCAATGATTTTAAGCGATAATCTAAGTTGGGCTACCGCCTGCTCTTATGTGCTGGCACAATTTATCGGCGCAATGACCGGCGCTTTTTTAGTATGGCTCATGTATAAGGACCATTTTGATGAAACCGAAGATGCAGGTGCCAAGCAAGCCGTATTCTGTACCTCGCCTGCTCTCAGAAATCTACCTATCAACTTAATCAGCGAAATTATCGGAACATTTGTCCTTATTATCGCTGTGTTTTTCTTTAAAGATGGTGAGATCGCCATTGATGATACCAAAACACCAATAGGTTTAGGATCCATCGGCGCAATACCTGTAGCTTTTGTTGTGTGGGTGATCGGCTTGTCACTTGGAGGAACAACCGGTTATGCGATTAATCCGGCCCGCGACTTAGGCCCTCGGATTATGCATGCCATTCTGCCTATAAAAAATAAAGCAGGATTTAATGCAAGCTATGCTTGGGTGCCCGTTATCGGTCCGCTGATTGGCGCTGCCCTGGCCTATGTTGTTTATATAATCGTCACGTAATATTTTGTTCGTATGCCAGATAGAAGATATACGCGTGCCTTTTTCAATGTTAGCTAACAATTTAATAACATATATATAACATTATAAACCGGCTGTACCACAGCTTCATAAAGTGTCTAGCTTTTAGACACACGTATTTAAATCAATTTACTTAGACTGCCATGACCAACGGTGTAATAGTTTATGCCTTTGCTTTGGCGGAGGGGTAAGTTTCATGGCCATTAAGAACAAATTATTAATGAAAATTATGAAAAGCAACATTTGTCTACTGTTATTTGCATTTATTGTAAGTACAGTAAGTTTTGGGCACCTGATGGCGCAAACAACACAAGGGGCTATCACCGGTACGGTAAAAGGAGAAAACCAAAGTCCAATCGCCGGCGCTTCTGTAATCGTAAAAAATGAATCTACGGGGTTTACCAACACAACAACAACGAACAGCAACGGCCAGTTCAACTTTAAGCAGCTGCCCTTAGGTAAACCTTATACCATTAGAGTTACTTATATTGGCTATTCTGCCTATGAACAAACCGGTTATGCCCTCAATCAGGGAGATATTTTACGTCTCGATATTTCTTTAGCCAGTAAATCCGTCCAAATGGATGAAGTCGAAATCAGTGCATCTAATATTAAGAATACCGTAGGGAACTTCGGTGCTGCAACTTCCGTTACGGGGAATGATATACAAAAACTACCGGTAAATGGCCGAAATTTCACCTCCCTGATAGACCTCTCCCCTATGAGTAATGGTAACAGTATGGCCGGACAATTAGCATCTTCCACCAACTTTACATTGGATGGCATGACGTCTCGTAACCCAACTTCAGGCGGTACCGCCAATCGCCGTGGCGGCTCCTATGCTATTTCCATGGAGGCGATACGCGAATTTAAGATTGTAACCAATCAATATGATGTAACTTATGGTCGTAGTGGCGGTGGTACCATTAATACGGTGACCAAATCCGGAACCAACACCTTTACGGGAAGCGCATTTGGCTTTGCACGGGCCGACTGGTTATCCAGTCCCTACGATATCCGTGGTAATAAGCAAGATAATGAATTCTCTACTTACCAATATGGTTTTTCATTGGGAGGACCTATTGTAAAGGACAAAGCACATTTTTATGTCACCTGGGATCATCAAGCGGATGCCAGACCCTTCCAAGTTGCCGACATCCGTTCACCCGAAGATGAAAAGCGGTATAATGTAACCCAATCAACGCTTGATCAGTTCTTAGATATTGCCAGAACTAAATATGGTGTTGCCAGTTCGCCGCAATTTGGATCTTTCGATCGAAAGCGGAGCACCGATGCCATCTTTGCGCGTGTAGACTGGCAACTTAACAACAAACACTTGCTCACCCTACGAGAAAATTTTGTCTATGACAAGAACAATCACAGTTTGGGTGATAATTCCAAAATCAACCTATATGAAGTGTATGGCTCCGTCAAAACATCCGATAACAGTTTCTTAGCAACGCTGAGATCTGTGTTAAGTCCCAAGATCACCAATGAACTCAAAGCACAGCATTTGTACACTTCCGAATCCTCTGTTCCCAATGAACAGCTTCCCGGCAAAAGTATCCCGAGAGCAATCATTCAAAATATCAGTTCAACCATTGATGGAAAAGAAGTTTTAACCGATATACAATTAGGCGGACAGCGCTATATACCGGAATATTTTTACAACAACGTATTTCAGTTATCTGACAATTTATACTACAATACCGAAAAGATAAACTACACTTTTGGAACAGACATCATGTATACCCATATGAAGTCGCTATACGGCAGTGAAATGAACGGCCGCTTCTATTTCACAGGACTGGAAGAGTTTAATAATTTAGATCCTTATCGTTATGCTCGCGAAATTGCTTTGGAAGACGATCCCAGCGTTAAGCAAAATATTTTGACTGCCGCACTTTATGCCCAGATGCAAACCAAGCTCGGAAAGGGCTTAGACATGATGGCCGGTATCCGGGCAGACTACACATCTTACATCAATAAACCGAATTTCAATCAACTGGTTTATGATGAGCTGGGATTAAATACATCCAATGCCTTAAATAGTTTTATCCTTCAGCCACGGATTCAATTTACCTGGGACATTAACGAGCAACAACGGGATATCCTTAAGTTTGGCGCCGGCATTTTCGGATCCGACATTAACAATTATGCCATGATCAATAACATGGTTTTCGACGGGACAAAGGTGGCAACCATTGATGTTCAGCGTAACGCTCCCGGTGCGCCTCTTGGCATTACGCCCAACTTTCCACAATATAGACAAGATCCAAGTACCGCACCAGGATATGAGTTATTTGAGCAATTAGGCATAAGTCCTACTTCTACTATTAACATGAACGGAAGCGATGCCAAGATACCTACCGTTTATAAAGGAAACATTTCATACAATCGACTTATTACCAATCGTTTAAAACTAGGATTAAGTCTATATGCCAGTTTAGCGAGAAACAATTATATGTATGTCGATAAAAATATGGTCGACGAACCATTTTTTCGCATTGCCAATGAAGCGAATAGAGGCGTATACGTTCCGGCATCAACAATTAACACCGCGAATGGATCGGCCGACTGGCAGAATGGGCGTAAATCAACTAAACTAGGAAGGGTGTTGGAACTGAATAGCGAAGGAAAGATCAACCAATATGCCGTTGTTCTCGATGGAACTTATCAATACTATAAAGACGGCGTCCTATCGTTCAGCTACACCTGGAACGATAGCAAAGATAACACCTCCTTTAATGGTGATGTTGCCAATACTGCTACTTTAGAATTAATGACGCCAGGCGATCCACGTGATTTAAGTAGAATGGCTTATTCTAATACGCAGTTCCGCCACAAGTTAGTAATATATGGCGCGTTACCCACCTTCTATGGCATCAGTATCGGTTTGCGCTATTCGGGAATAGGCGGAACACGCTATTCATTGGCCGTTAACGGAAACGTAAATGGTGATTTTGTTAACTCAAACGACTTAGCTTATATTTTCGATCCGAATAATAACAACGTGCCCGAAGCCTATCGGAATGCCATTCAACAGATTTTGGATAATCCGGAGGCAGATGCCGGTTTAAAGGAATACATTAAACAGAGCATCGGACAGATCGCCGAGCGGAATGGTGGTACCAATGGATTCTACGGAACCTGGGATTTGCGGATAACCAAGAGATTTACGACTTACAAATCGCAGTATATCGAGCTTTCCGGAGATATCTTCAATTTAGCGAACTTACTCCATAAGGACTGGGGCGTACAAAAAACCTTGGGAAAGCAGAATATTTATAACATCAGAGGCTTTGATCCGACATTAAATGTTTACAACTATAATGTGAATACCAATGTAGGCGTCATTAATCCGTCCGGAAATCCTTATCAAATACAAATAGGTATTCGCTACGGTTTTTGATCGGCGGTAATAGACCGCTCGAAGCCTTTTTTAATTATTCAACTATTATATGATTTCGGGAACATCCTTAATCATTTGCTTTCGTTTCAAGGACACACCTTTCATTCAATAAATATTTTATATCAAATGAAACATTATGAAACCTACGTAATTTTCAGAAAACAAAAGAAGAAATCATTAGTCATGCCTCTCGCTTAGGGTAGAGCCTGTTCATAATAAAAGAAAAAACAAATGAAAAAAATTAAAACCAGACCACTAAAACAAAGAAGTTTGATCTTTGCCGATTATAGGTTTCGGTGCCTATTAGCATTCCTATTATACGCGGCCACGGCTTATAGTCAACAAACCTTTACTATTCAAGGTACTGTAAAAGCCACAGACACGAAAGAGTCGTTACCAGGTGTATCTATCGTTGCCAACAATAAAGCTATTGCCATTTCCGACGCCAATGGAAATTTTGCTGTTAAAGTTAATGCTAATACCAGCATAATTTTCAAATATGTCGGTTATCGACCCTATACATTGAATGTGACAAGTAATTTAACAAAGCTTTCAATCAGCTTAGAATCAGCGAACACTTTGTTAGAAGATGTTGTCGTCGTTGGATATGGTACGCAAAAAAAGGAAAATGTAACAGGTTCCGTCAGTACCTTAGATATGAAGGAAAAAGAAGGATCGCCAACTACAAACATCAGTAATGCATTAGCAGGGATGCCTGGAATGTTCGTTCGACTTGGCCAAAGTCAACCGGGAATTGATCGATCGGAAATTAGGATTCGAGGCATGGGTACACTTAGCAATAATAACCCCCTCGTTCTGGTTAATGGCATCGAATACTCGATGGACGAACTAAATCCCGATGATATTCAAACCGTAACGGTACTGAAAGATGCATCAGCGGCAATATATGGATCAAGAGCTGCCAACGGTGTTATCTTAATTACGACCAAAAAGGGAACTGGGGTATCACAAGTGAATTATAATTATTACAACGGTATTCAAAATCCTACACGAATGCCCGACGTCATCTGGGATCCGATTCAATACATGCGTTTAAAAAACCAAGCACTCGCCAACCAAGGACAGGCCCCCGTTTATTCGGACAGTCAAATTGAAGAATACCAGGCTGGAATGGCATCAGATCCTCATACCTACCCAGCCAACAATTGGTTTGACATCGCTTTAAAAGACGGCAACATACAAAAGCACAACCTGAGCTTTGGTGGAAGTTCGGACACCTATCAATACCGCTTGTCATTGGGGTATTTAGACAGAGATGGTATCATTATCGGGCCCTCTGATAACGAAAAGCGTTATTCGCTCGGTTTCAATGCTTCCATCAATATTTCGCAACGTTTAAAAGTGGGCGCATCCATTGACGGATATTATCGAAACTATGAGCAACCCTTTTATGGAAATAACTTTTTCCAATATTTAAGTCGCACACTACCCATTTTGACAGATCGACTTGCAGATGGTCGTTACGGCAATTCCTGGTTATCTACGCCTGGCAGAAACAATTGGGAGAATCCGCGAATGATTGCCGAAACCGGTTATTCCAAAAAAATCGTTCAGCGCTTTTTAGCCTCCGTTTTCGGAGAATACAAATTGCCCTGGAACATCACCTACAACATCAAGTTTGGTGCAGACAAATATGATGGTCTCCTTTCTCAATTTACCCCGCAAGTGCAAAGCTTCAATCCAAAGACATTGAAACCAACCAATTGGAACAGCCCCGCTACGGCGCCAAGATCTAATAAAACGGACGACAATGACTTAAATCTCCACTTCTACAACACATTAGACTGGAAACAACAGTTTAAGCAGAAGCACAATGTAGCGATCATGGTAGGCTCTGCTTATGATTACTTCAGCAATGGACAGTTTGCTGCTGAAATGACGGGATACTTGGACGAAACCTTAACGGCACTGAGTGTAGGAAGCATTCGGAACGCAATCTCCGGAAAAACTACCGAAGATGTTTTGATATCCTATTTTGGAAGAGCGAACTACGATTATAAAAACAAATACCTACTGGAAGCGACTTTTCGTTACGATGGT
This sequence comes from Olivibacter sp. SA151, assembly GCF_054130995.1. Lineage (NCBI taxonomy): Bacteria > Pseudomonadati > Bacteroidota > Sphingobacteriia > Sphingobacteriales > Sphingobacteriaceae > Olivibacter > Olivibacter sp. SA151. The sequence goes on from NZ_CP096391.1 coordinate 3,961,634, forward strand.
TCTTCCAGGTTCTCCAAAGAAAACCGATGGGGTTTCTTCCCTTCCATTTTAGCCGGGTGGCGTATTGATCAGGAAAATTTCTTTAACTCAAACACCATCAATTTATTAAAGTTACGCGCCTCGGTTGGCCGCTTAGGAAATCAGGCTGTCGAGCTATATAGTTATGAAAACAACATTGAACTTAAGCAAGATTATAGTTTCGGAGGGCCGAGTGGATTATTAGCTCCGGGTGCCGCGGCTTTGGCTTATGCAGATCCAAGGACAACTTGGGAAACAACAACGACCTACAATGGGGGCCTTGATATCGAACTTATGCAAAGCAAGTTAAATCTAACCGCAGATGTTTATAAAAAGCATACGACTGGTATTTTAAGAACAGTTAACTTCCCCTCTCAAGTAGGCTTAACAGGACCTAAGAGAAATGTTGGCACCGTAGATAACACGGGATACGAACTAACGGCGCAATATCGCGATCAAATAGGCGCAGTGAGCTATGGAATACAGGGTAATGTAGCATACAATAAAAATAAAGTGATCGATTTGGACGGCCAAATTCTTTACGATTTCGACACTAATTTATCAACCATAACAAAAGAAGGATTACCCATTAGCGCTCACTATCTATTGCAAGCGGACGGCTTTTTCCAAAATCAGGAGGAAATTGACAACCATGCCTTTCAAAGCAACGCAACTAGGCCAGGCTACATCAAATACAAAGACATCAATGGCGACAATATTATAAACGGTGAAGATCGAGTAGCTTTGGATGAATCGTCTGCTATTCCGAAGTATACTTACGGATTCGGTTTTAACATCGATTATAAAGGTTTATCATTTCGCGCATTTTTTCAAGGCATAGCCGGTCTTAGAATTTACCCGATGGCAAACCTAGCTTATCCTTTCAACAACGGAGCAGGTGCCACAACCGAATGGCTCACTGATGCCTGGACGCCTGAAAACACGCAAGCCCGATTACCCATTGTGACGGAAAGTACGGGCAATAAGGACAATTTTCTCCAATCTGATTTTTGGCTAAAAAGTGGCTCGTATTTGCGTTTAAAAAACGTACAGTTGGCCTACTTGATTCCTCAGAAATGGACATCAAAAATCAATATCGCTAAGGTTAGCGTCTTTGTAAATGCAGAAAATTTCCTGACTTTTTCTAAATACAAAGATTTCGATCCGGAAACGATTATCAATTATAGCTCCTTATATCATTATCCGATGTTAAAAACCTTTAGTGGCGGCATAAATGTAACGTTCTAAAATCATCTTAAGACAAAAAAATGAAAAGTAAAAAATATAAAATAGCCGCCATTTACACGATGCTTGTTTTGGCGGGATGTAACCCGGATCTTCTAGACAGGGAACCCGATTTCAAGTATACCGAAAGCAATTTTTGGCAAACAGAAGCTACTGCAAACGCAGCATTAACCGGCATTTACGCCGTATTAACCGGTAATGGTTTGTTCGGAGGAGATGCCACTCCTTTATGGGAAGAAGGCGCAACTCCTAACGCTTATTGTTATAGTGGCGGTACCTTAGGCTACGATGCGATTGGACGTAGCCAGCAATCCGCCAGTACAGAAGGAATTATTGCCAATCGTTGGGCACAATGCTATCAAGGTATAGGACGTGCTAATACATTCTTCGCACGAGTGGGCGATGTTGGGCTCGATGCTGAAAAACAGAACCTCATGGAGGGGCAAGTTTATTTCTTAAGAGCGCTTTATTATTTTGAACTGGCTACCTATTATGGTGGAGTGCCCCTTATTTTGGAAGCACCAAATCCGGACACACAAGTAAGCATGCCTCGGAATTCCCGAGAAGAGGTGATTGCACAGGTTATAGCTGATCTAAATACGGCCGTTGAGAAACTTCCGGTAAAACATGCAGGTGGAGATTTAGGAAGAGCTACAAAAGGCGCCGCCATGGCACTAAAAGCGCGTGTGCTCCTCTACGAAGCAAGCCCTCTTTTGAATCCGAGCAATAGTTCCGAAAAATGGCAGGCTGCTGCAGATGCAGCAAAAGCTGTATTAGACCTCGCTCCTGCGGCAGGCTATGATTTGTTTGAAGACTATAGGAAATTATTCCTTCCCGAAAACGAAAACAATAAAGAAGTTATTTTCGATGTACAATTTCTATTTCCTGACGAAGGACACTCATTTGATCTGATCAATACACAATATAATTCGAATGCACCACTTCAAGATTTGGTGGATACTTACGACATGAAGAACGGATTGCCTATTACCGACCCTGGCGCCGGCTATGATCCTGCAAAGCCTTATGAAAATCGTGATCCCCGACTAGCCGCAACAGTCGTATACCCTGGGGCCCTTTTTAAGGGAGAAGTTGCAAGTGCCGACTATTATAAACAGACCGGCTACGCGATGAAAAAATATTCCATTTATGACGCAGAAAAACCACCAAAAGATAAATCTGATTTAAAGTCCGGGCAATCAGAAACGAACTTCATTGTCCTACGATATGCGGATATATTGATGATGTATGCAGAGGCACTCAATGAAATAGATCCAGGCAATCCTGCCATTCTCGAAAGCCTAAACAAAATTCGAAAACGTGTCGGTATGCCGGAAATTCCATCCAATAAAAGTCAATCAGAAATGCGCGAACTCATCAGGAAAGAAAGACGGATTGAGTTTGCAGGAGAAGCGCTTTATTATAACGACATAAGACGTTGGAAAATTGCCGAAGTTGTTATGAATGCCCCTATAAAAACGTGGCAAAACAACATTATTGAGACGAGAAAATTCAATCCGGCAAGAGATTATTGGTGGCCTATTGCGCAAAAAGAGTTGGATCTGAATTCGAAACTTGAACAAAATCCAAATTATTGAATTAACATAAAGATAGCATTTATATAACACAAAGCAATCCGAGCAAAATCGCCTATTATCATGGATAATTTGTAATTTGCTCAATTGTTCGCAAGCATATTTAACAACACAAAAACAATGAAAAAACAATCTTTTTTAATCACTGCAATTTGTTTATTTACTTTTATGCAAAGCACTTATGCTCAATTTAATAAAAACGTAGTTATTGCGCACCGAGGGGCTTGGAAACAGGCCGGTTTACCGGAAAACTCCCTTGCTTCATTAAATCATGCGGTTGAACTCGGTTGCTACGGTTCCGAATTCGATGTGTACTTAACTAAAGATGATATCCTGGTGGTAAATCACGACAGGGATTTTTACGGTATCGATATAGAGACTGCAACATATCAAGAATTACTAGCCAAAAAGCATCCGAACGGCGAATCTATTCCAACCGTTGAGGCCTATCTTAAAGAGGGTATGAAACAGAAAAAGACAAAACTGATCTTTGAGTTGAAACCTTCCAAATTAGGTAAGGAACGTGTATTGAAGGCTGCGGAAATGTCTGTTGCCCTTGTTAAAAAATTAGGTGCCGAAAAATGGGTAGACTATATTACCTTCGACCGCGACGCAGGCAAACACCTAGCAAAACTGGCCCCAAAAGCTGAAGTGGCCTATCTTAACGGCGACTTAAGTCCGGCCGAAGCAAAAGCTGATGGGTTTAAAGGTATCGATTACCATTACAATGTTTTCAAAAAAAATCCATCATGGATTAAGGATGCCCACAAGATCGGCTTAACAGTTAACGTTTGGACTGTAAACGACGCAGAGGAAATGAAAAGTTTGCTCGATCAAAAAGTAGAATACATTACCACCAATGAACCTGAGCTGCTTTTTGACATTCTCAGCAAAAAGTAAGCCCGATGATGTTAGTAGTAAACAAAATCAAGAAAGCCCTGTTTATCTGGGGCTTTTCTTTCTTATTTACCTTTTCTTTTGCGCAAACCTATCGGCCAATCCACGGTTGGACAGACCAGGTTAATCAAAAGTTGGAAAGTTTCCTTAACTCGACCTTAATTATCAAGGAGCGAAAAGTTGCTGTTTTCGATTGTGATGGAACACTCTTTGGACAATCTCCTTATTACTTAGCTGACGAAGCAATTTACGCGTTTGCCAAGGAGAATTATGCAAAAAAGGTAGACAGTTTATCTAAAGCGAAAATGGCCATTATCGATGCAATGTTGCATGGAGACAATGTAGGCGTCAACTATGTCAAAAATCGCATTGCTTTTTTAGCGGGCTTAACGCCAGATGCAGTAAAGGCAATTGGAAAAAACTGTTTCTATGAAAAATATCGGTCGAAATTTTACCCGGAAATGCGTGAATTGCTCGCAAATCTACAACACTATGGATTCGAAATCTGGGTGCTTTCGGCATCGCCGGAACTACTCTATCAGCAATTTGTAAAGGAAAACCTTGGCATCCCGGAAGAACGCATACTAGGTGTAAAGTCGGTAGTTAGTCACGGCAGAGTAACTAATCAGTTGGTTTGCCCCATTCCGCAAGACGGGGGTAAAGCGGAAGCCATTCAAACATTTATCAAGGCTCGCCCCCTATTAGTAGGTGGCAACAGTCGCGGGGATCTGGAAATGATGAACGAATCGGTGGGTATCAAACTTATTGTAAATCCCGATGATGAGAAAATAGAAAAAGGCATACACGCGGGTGACATGGATGGGTATACGGTTAAACAATACTGGGAAGCGCATGATGCCTTAACCGTTTATTGCCATGATGCCGACGACACAAAATCTACCTATATCACAAAAGAATGGGGTATCCCCCCTAATAAAAGTCATCCAAAGATTAAGCATTAAATATAACTATGTACAAGCTGAAATCACTTTTAATAGCTTATTTGCTGTTCATGGGCTTTTTAGAATCACAAGCTCAGCAAGGTTGGGATAGCACTTATCGCCCGGCCATTTACCCCCTGCTCGTTGATCAATTTAAATCCTTTCCAAAAGCTAAGTCAGACATCATTTTCCTTGGCAATAGCATTACTGCAGGAACAGACTGGAATGAATTATTGCAAATCCCGCAAGCGCGTAATAGAGGTATTTCCGGGGACATAACGTTTGGCGTCCTTGAACGACTAGATGATGTGATTGCCGGTAAACCGAAAAAGATATTCGTGCTCATCGGTATTAACGACATATCCAGAAATATACCGGACGACGTTATTCTCAATAATTACGAAAAAATAATCGACCGAATACAAAAAGGTTCACCTAAAACCCACATCTACTTCCAAACTCTGTTACCGGTAAACAGCACTTTTGAGAAGTTCAAAAACCACTATGGTAAAGACGAACATATTCTTTACATAAACGAAGGCATCCGAAAGCTAACCACGGAAAAGGGCATTCAATTAATCGATTTATATCCGCATTTTCTTGATGGAGACAATCGTTTGAAGGCCTCCTTGACGCACGATGGTTTACATTTACGTATGGAAGGTTATCAATTATGGGCAAAAATCTTAAAAGATGGAGGTTACTTATGAAATCTATTTTAAAAATTTGGGTATTTAGCTTTATTCTATTCCACCTTGGAACGGAGACTTACGGACAAAACAGCTCCTATCAACCCCCTGCGCTAACGGATAGCAATTCATGGTCAATAATCTTATTACCAGACCCGCAAACGTATGTAAAATTTAGTCGTAATCAAGCTATTTTTGACCTGATGACCAGTTGGATAGGCGAACAAATAGATCCCTTACATATTAAAATGGTTCTGTGCACGGGCGACTTGGTTGAACAGAATAATATATGGATCCCCGAAGGCAAAAATGGTAATCAAGTAAGTATTGAACAATGGCGCTCGGTAGCGAAGGGCTTTAATAAACTAGATGGCAAAGTGCCTTATATTGCAGCTACAGGTAATCATGATTACGGCATTAAAAGTGCAGAAAATCGCGAAACCAACTATAATCAGTATTTCCCACTCGATAAAAATCCATTGTCAAAAGCTTTATTGAAGGAAGTTGGTTACGATATTGACGGTAAACCAAGTTTAACAAACGCGGCTTATGAATTTAGCGACCCAAAAGGCATCAAATACTTATTTTTAGTGCTTGAATTTGCACCGCACGATGGTACCCTAGCTTGGGCGAAAGAAATAGTCAATAAACCCGCTTATGCACAACATCGGGTTGTCTTGCTTACACACTCCTATCTAAATGCGAAAAACGAACACATAGAATCAGAAGGTTACAAATTGCAAAATCCAAATTATGGAAAGGCTGTGTGGGAAAAGTTAGTAAAACCTTCAAAAAATATTGTCTTAGTTTTTTCCGGCCATATTGGTGCACCTGATGATGAAAGAGCCCATATCGGCTTCCGAACAGATACCAATGCCGGTGGGAAAAAAGTACAGCAAATGACCTTTAACGCGCAGGCCTTGGGAGGTGGTTGGCATGGCAACGGTGGTGACGGATGGTTACGTATATTGGAATTTTTACCGGATGGAAAGACCATCAAAGTAAAAACCTTCTCTCCTTTATTTGCCATTTCGCCGTCGACACAACATTTAGCTTGGCGCACAAAAGACTACGATGAATTTTCGTTTGAACTGGATTAAATCAGAAAAGAAAAGCCTTCAACCGGGGAGATTGAAGGCTTCCTAACTAACCAATTATAAACCTAAATTATGAATGATACAAAGATAGTGTACAAAATACACTTTGACAAATCTTTTTTTGCTGTTTAACATTTTGATGACAATGATTGTCAGTTTAAAAAACAAGCCCTGTGATTTGGGAACCACAGGGCTTGACAAACCCAATATAAACAAAAACCAACTATAAGACTATGGAAAAGTCAAATGGTTACATTCGCTGTTAAAATTTTAACAAATTTTAACAAAATGGACTATATATTAATTCTTCCAGGGTGGGCGTAAAGAAAATTCGGTTAGAAGTGTGGAAAAGACGTTATGTGAAAAAGCGAAGGGAAGGAATTGTGAATTGGGGCGACTCCGCAGAACGGTGGGTTGAGAAATGAATTTTTAGCGCGAACCGGACAGCCTTGATGTTTGACTCACTTTGCATAAAGGTAAATTGAGATAAATTAAAAAATAAAAGAATCTGATTAAAAAACCTTCGTTTAACATAAAAAAAGACATTATTCGTTACCGAAGGTCATCTTGTCAAAAACATCTATGTCAATTCATTATTAGGTTAATGAATTGTTCGTTTTTAGACCATTTTTTGCGTCCCTTAGATTTTTCAAGGTAATCGACGCTATTTCGGCTAGCGCTTCCGTTGTAAAGAAACCCTGATGTGAGGTAATAAGTACGTTGGGGAAGCTCATTAATCGCAAAATATCATCATCGTCAATAATATGTTCCGAAAAATCCCTGAAAAACAATTTTTCTTCCTGTTCGTATACATCAATACCTAAATGTCCCACTTTTCCGGTTTTCAAAGAATTAATAATATCTGTAGTATGAATTAAGGCCCCTCTGCTGGTGTTAATAAGCATAACACCATTTTTCATTAAAGCAAGGCTCTCTTCCTTAATCATATGTTTAGTACTCGGCACTAATGGGCAATGGAGTGAAATAATATCGCTTTTTGACAGGAGTTCCTCAAAATTCACATTTATAATATAGTCGGGATGAGTCGACTCGACCGGATCATACCCTAAGAGCTCACATCCAAAACCATGCATAATTTTACAAAATGCCAGTCCTATTTTTCCTAAACCTACCACACCTACTTTCTTTCCATGCAGATTAAAGCCGGTTAAACGATTTAAGGAGAAATTACCTTCCCGCACTCGATTATAAGCTTTATGTGTTTTTCGATTTAGCGTCAAGATCATAGCTACCGCATGTTCAGCGACTGCTTCCGGCGAATAGGCGGGGACGCGATATACGCTGATTTCAAAGCGCTGAGCGGCCTCTAAATCGACTTGATTAAATCCTGCACAACGTAAAACCACGATTTTAATGTTTAAGCCGGCGAGCCTTTCAAGCACTTTGGCATTTGCATGGTCATTTACAAAAATGCAGACCGCATCACAACCTTCCGCAAGTTTTACCGTTTGCTCATTGAGGTCGATATCAAAAAAAAGAAAACGATAAGCCTTCTCCTTGTCCATTTCTTCAAAAGAAGACTTATCGTATGGTTGTGCACTATAAAAAGCGATCCTCATCTCGTGTATATATTTATCGATACAAGATAAACGATCTCCTTTATATAACAAAAATAAAACGCAGTTAGGTTACCTGCTAAACAAAGATTCCCGTAGTTTGTAGCATAAAGTTGTGCAACTCTATATTTTTAACAAAGGGTTTAAGCTGTTCACTTCCGGGGCCATACATAGCAAGTTCGACATAGTCGGCAGAATGATCCATTGAACCCCAACCGACGGAAAGGTGTTTCTCCTGAATTTGAGCTAGCTTTCTAAATGGAAGTTTGCGTGGATTATAAAGGCCATCTCCATCAAGCGTCTCATAATGGCTCAACAGTTCCTTTGCTTCGTCGATCGTGATCGAATAGCCTTGCGCAAATTCGATACGCTCAATCAACCTCGATGGCGTATAACTTTTATCCGTTCCGTTTAGAATCCAGTCATTTGTATGTTTGAACGACTGAATGCGGTCGAAATTCCTATTCGCTTGTTCCCCATAAAACAGACCTGGATTCGCGTTACCGTGATCAGTGGTCAAAACCACTAAGGTTTCCTTATCAGCTAAAGCAAAAGCCATTGCTTCTCCTATTGCTTCATCAAAGGCCAATTGGTCATAAATAAGTGCTCCTGCATCATTCGCATGAGCAGCCCAATCTACTTTTCCTCCTTCTATCTGTAATACGAAACCATTCTTATTATTCTTTAACTTCTTAATCGCTGCCTTAGTCATCTCGGCCAAACTTGGCGTTGTTGATGCTAGTGTGGGATCATTCGCTCGATCCAACGCATATGGTAAACCGTCGGCATAAAAGACACCCAATATCGGACGATCTTCCTTATCCGAAAGGGTATTCATTTCATCCCGATTTTGAAATACCATAAATCCAGCTTGTCTATATTTAGCGAAAAGGTCTTGCTTATCTTCCCTTTTATCGGCACTGAAAAATTCAAGCCCGCCGCCCATCATGACGTCAAAACGCAAGTCTAAATATTGAAGTGCAATACCGGGTTGATCTGAGCGCTTATTGCTATTTACGCAGAAACCGGCAGGCGTAGCATGGGTGATGGGGACAGAAGTAACACAACCAACCGATTTACCTGCAGCCTTAAATTTTTGTAGGATAGGTTTATTAAAAGAACCATCAGCATTCACATTTAATGAACCATTCGGAACACGTACCCCTCCTCCCCAAGAAGAGCTCGCGGCAGCTGAGTCAGTCACCAAAGAACTCGCGGACGCTGTGTCCATTAACGCTCGAACCGCCTCATTTCTTTCATATAGTGATAACCAATTACTTTGTCTACCTTCCTTTCTTTGCAACAGTAAGTTAGCCATATTTAAGGTTCCGGTACTCATCCCATCGCTCACCATAAAAATAATATTCTTGGCTTTCCTTACCGACGGGTTTTTCATTGGCCGATTGCCGGCAATTGATTGAAACGGGGATAATACGGAAGCCCCTAATGCGGTAAATGCGGTATTTCTAAAGAAATCTCTACGTTTCATTTATTTTTGTTTTTATATCATTAGCTCCCAAACGTACTCCTATGGGCAGCGTTAGTAAATGACAAATTTAAACGAATAATATTAATAGCAACTTAGTTTCATTTTAATTTTATATTAAGTTAACAAGTTTGCGGTAAGTGTTTTCAAACACTAAAAATAGAGAACATAAAATGCAGATGTATTGCAAAAAACTATTGCCAAGAAGTGGTTCTCCTTACGGCAACCACTTTTATGTTCAATAGATTGTTTAGATTAAACGAAGGTTTAATTTGTCACTTTCTTCCGCAGAAAGTAACCAAAGACTCATCGCTTGGAATTTTGCTAAAACGGTAGTGCATCAACGTGCAAACCGCAAATTTCCTAGGCGATATTTTAGTAGAACGAAGGGACTTTACTTTTAACCGGACGTATTATTTCTTCAGTCCTAAATATAGCCCTGTGTGTGGGAAAAACGGCCTTGGAGGATATCGATGCAACGAGCAGCAAAGCATTTGCACACATGTTCGTCCTGCAATACTCAAGCGGATTGAGGAAGTGAAACGGCTCCAATACGCGCCATGAATGCTTTGCCATCAGTTGCGAGATAGTCTACAAAGCCTTGGGTTTTGCTCAACTTTTTGCCAAGAAAAAGTTGATAAAAAAAATCCTTCCTTTAACACCCTCCCCCGATTAGACTTAAGCCCGTGAGATTAAAAGAAACGGAATTAAGGTGCGACTACTGATTAATAGCCCTTATTTTAGCAACCAACAACGTGATCACCAATCCAAACACGCCAATAACTGCATAAGAATACCTTAAACTGGCTAATTCAGCGATATAACCAATGAGCGGTGGTCCCATAAGAAAACCAAGATAACTCACGCTCGATACCATTGCTAAGGCAATTCCCGGTGATACTTTAGCATTTCTCCCGGCAACACTATAGACCGTAGGAACAACGGTTGCGACTCCTAGTCCTACCAGCATAAAAGCAATTACTGCCGTAATAATATAGGGAAACAACACCGCCAAGAACATACCCGATGATATCAATACGCCACTCACTTGCAAAACCCTTTTTCTACCCAATCGAGCAATGAGCCGATCTCCAATAAAACGCCCTGAAGCCATCATCACCATGAAGGACGCGTAGCCAAGGGGTACCAATGCCTGCGGCGCTTTTACGATATCTTTGAAATATACGCCACTCCAATCAAACATCGCCCCTTCAGTAGCCATACTGCAGAAGCCTATCACACCCAATTGTAGCAAAGCCCCCTCAGGTTTGGAGAATAATTTCTTTTTAGTAGTACTGGCCGGTCCTACCCCTGCTACAAGAAACTTATTATTGATTAGGATACTTATCCATACCAGGCCCGCGATAATCCAAAAATGTAGATAAGGAGCAATATGTAGATTGATCATCAGTAGGCCTACCAAAGCACCTGTAAACCCTGCAATACTCCAAGCCCCATGAAAAGAGGACATGATTGGTTTGTCGAAAAGATTCTCTGCGGCAACCCCTTGTGTATTTACTGCTATATTACACATGTTACCGATGATTCCAAATATAAATAAGGAAACACCTAAATGCCAACCCTGAGAAGCTAAACCTAAATTAGTAAGTGCAACCACATATAAAGCGGCAGCTACGGTTAACACTTTTTTACTGCCAAACTTAGTTACTAAGGTACCGGAGAGCGCCATTGTAGCCAATTGGCCTAGCGGTAGTGCAAATAGTAAGCTACCTAATTGCCCGTCAGAAAGATGAAGTTTAGTTTTAATATCCGGAATACGACTTGCCCAAGAGGCAAAAGCCAAGCCTTGACAAAAATAAAAAAGAGATACAGCCAAACGGACACGGTTGCGATTATACGCAGTAGCAGGAAGTATATGAGTTTCCACGTTTATTTAATAAACTTAACGAATCGGTTCAAATTGAGCCAAAGACGATAAGAGCAGGTGTAGTTTGGCTCTCTTTTCAATATCCAATTCTTACGCAAAGTTCATAAAAAGAACATAGATTACATAAATTTTTTTTGGGATTAGTAGAGTTTTATACTAGTTAAGTAGTTGAGTGGCGATCACATTTAAGAACTGCTCGACAACTCAACTATTCAACCTAGCAACCAATAACTATAAATCCGTAATAGGCGAATATCGAGGTACTAGCGATTTCATAACTACCCAGCCAATGATATAGCAAACCGCGCAAACGGAAAATATAATAAAATAACCAGCTTCAATACCATGAAAACCCATGAAGGACATCTCCGTTTCTTTGCTGTAATCGAAGAGCATTCCCGAGCATTTATTAATAAAGAAAGAACCCACGCCTCCAGCCATACCGCCGATGCCCGTAATCGTAGCAATAGCTTTTTTGGGAAACATATCACCTACGGTGGTGAAAATATTGGCAGACCAAGCCTGATGTGCTGCACCAGCTATACCGATAATAATTACAGGAAGCCAATAACTTATATGTCCTAAAGGTTGAGCAAACAGCGCTAACAAAGGGAAAAAGGCAAAAATCAACATCGATCGCATACGGCCCTCATACGGATTCATCCCTTTTTTATCGACGAAGTAAGTTGGAAGCCAACCGCCAATTATAGAAAGCAGGGTAATAAGGTATAAAACAAAAAGAGGTAAGGCACTTTGTGTAGAATCCATACCGTATACGGAACTTAAATAAGCAGGTGTCCAAAAGAGGAAAAACCACCAAACTCCATCAGTCATAAACTTACCAAAGGCAAATGCCCATGTCTGATTATATTTCAAACATTTAACGAAAGAAGCTTTATCGGTTGTTTCTTCTACATAGTCAACCAACTTCCTATCGTTTATTAAATCTTGCTGAATATAGTCGAGTTCCGCTTTTCCAACGCGTGGGTGTACCTCTGGTTTATGGTACATAAACACCCAAAATCCCATCCATATGAACCCTAAAGCGCCTATGATGATAAAGGACATCTCCCATCCATAGGCTTCGGCTATAAACGGTATGGTAACAGGAGCCGCAAGTGCACCTACCGTTGCACCCGCATTAAAAATACTGGTAGCAAAGGCTCTATCTTTTTTCGGAAAATATTCAGCCGTCGCCTTAATTGCCGCCGGAAAATTACCCGCTTCCCCTATCGCTAATACAAGTCTAGCAAAGATAAAAAGCGTGACACTGATTGATATAATTTTTGCAGAATCGCCAACGAGGGCTAGTGCCTCTTTCGCGCCTTCAAACCCTACGAACCATTTGCCGGTTAACAACCCTGACGTTGCAATACCACAAAATGCGTGAAGACAGGCACCGATCGACCAAATTCCTATTGCCCATAGAAAACCTTTTTTTGTATCTAACCAATCTACGAATCTACCAGCGAACAAAAGAGATATCGCGTAAAATATAGAGAACAAAGCTGTTATGTTACCATAATCATTATTGGTCCATTTGAATTCAGGTGCAATGAAATCTTTCCATGTTAAGGAAAGCACCTGACGGTCCATATAGTTGATCGTAGTAGCAAAAAATAGCAGTGTACAAATTGTCCATCTGTACTTACCTATTGTCTCTTTAGAATTCATGATTTATGGCAATAAATGTTAATTAGGTTAAAAGAAAACGTTTGCACATTCATACGTTTTCCTTACGTTAGTTATTCAGCTACAATGATATTAAATTTTGGCTAATAATCCTAGCGTAGAGTCGGCTTTCTGTGGTTAGGATAAAGGTATCAGGATATAGGCGTCAAGACACCTGCCTACCGGCAGGCAGGTAAGTATCAAGAAAAAATCTTACTCTGACACCTCATCTCTTAAACCTTATCCCCTAATATACCTAAAACCGTATATTTATACCCTACACCTTATACCTTACACCCTATACCTTACACCCTATACCTTACACCTTACACCCTATACCTTACACCCTATACCTTAAGCTAACGCTTATAGCCTAAAGCCTAAAGCCTAAAGCCTATAGCTTATCCCTCACACCCTACACCTTATCCCTCACCCCTCTGTAGGCCAATTGAAGTAACTAGCGGCATTATGATAGCAAATATCTTCGATAACTTTGCCAATCCAAGGTAAATTCTCAGGTAACTCACCGTTTTCGACTTCTTCGCCGAACAAGTTACAAAGGATTCGTCTAAAGTATTCGTGACGAGGATAAGACAGAAAGCTTCGCGAGTCAGTCAGCATGCCGACAAATTTACTGATCAGTCCCATATTCGACAACGCATTCATCTGTTTGATCATACCGTCTTTCTGATCAAGGAACCACCAACCGGAGCCGAATTGAATCTTTCCGGCCGAAGAACCGTCGTTGAAGTTGCCAATCATGGTCGCTATTAATTCATTATCTGCCGGGTTAAGATTATACAGGATGGTTTTAGCTAATTTATCCTGACTATCCAGTTTGTCAAGGAAACCCGCTAGAGCCCTTCCCTGCGAAAAATCACCGATAGAATCCCAACCCGTATCAGGACCTAATTTTTGCATCATTCTTGAATTATTATTTCGAAGTGCACCCAAATGATACTGTTGCACCCATCCCTTTTCGTGGTCCCATTCAGCGAAATAGGTTAGCATGGCCGATCGAAATTGATTATGCTGTTCATCAGAAATAACTTTACCCTGCAATGCGTTGGAGAAGATGGTTCTAATATCTTCTAATCTGTAGGATTCGTTATAAATTTCCTCTAACCCATGATCTGACACACAGCATCCATTTTCAGCAAAATAATCGTGTCTAACTTTCAGCGCTTGCAAATAGTCATCAAAATTTTGAACAGTTACCCCCGAAACGCGGCTCAATTTTTCTACATACTGCTGGAATTTCGACAGTACAGAAAGGTTCATCGCATTATCTGGCCGGAAGGCAGGTAGTACCCGAATTTCAAAGCCCTCTTTTTTTAGCTGTTGATGATATATTAAACTGTCTGTCGGATCGTCTGTTGTACACACAATCTTTACATTCATCTTCCTTAATAGATTCCTGACACTATATTCCGGCTTCTTAAGTAAATCGCTCGCTTCATCGTATATTTCTTCAGCAGTACTGGCGTCCAGTATTTTATCAATGCCAAAATACCGCTGCAATTCTAAATGCGTCCAATGGTAAAGGGGGTTCCTTAGGGTATATGGTACAGTTTCAGCCCACTTTAAAAACTTATCCCGATCACTGGCATCGCCGGTACAATAGCGTTCATCTACACCATTCGTACGCATTGCCCGCCATTTATAATGATCGCCATATAACCATACTTGTGTAATATTTTCAAATCGGGCATCCTCGGCTATCTGTTGAGGGGACAAATGACAATGGTAATCGATAATGGGCATTTTCGCCGCATATTCATGATATAATGTTTGCGCTGTATTACTTTCTAATAAGAAATTTTTATCTAAGAATTTTTTCATACTCGTGAGCTTTAGGCAGTAGGCGTACGCTTTATGCCTGCTTCTACTAATAACTAACAACTAATAACTAACAACCAATAACTAACAACCAATAACTAACAACTAATAACCAATAACTAACAACTAATAACTAACAACCAATAACTAACAACTAATAACTAATAACCAGCAACTACAAAGACACCCCTCTCTTCCAAGGAATAAAGTCATCTTGATTCAATTGCACTGCTTTGGGAATCACCTCACCGCTTGCTGCCAGAATACAATATTCCAGAATATCCTCACCCATTTCTTCGATGGTTTTTTCACCGGAAATAATCGGACCGCAATCAATATCAATAATATCTGCCATACGAGAAGCGAGCGAAGAATTGGTGGCGACTTTAATTACCGGACATACGGGATTTCCTGTGGGCGTTCCTAAACCTGTTGTAAATAAAATCAGTGTTGCTCCGCTTGCTGCTTTACCCGTGGTTGCTTCTACGTCATTACCAGGGGTGCAAACCAAGTTTAAACCCGGTTTAATAGCTGGTTCCGTGTAGTCTAACACATCCTCTACCGGCGCCGTCCCACCCTTTTTAGCGGCACCATTACTTTTAATGGCATCCGTAATCAAGCCATCCTTAATATTTCCGGGAGAAGGATTCATATGAAATCCCGAACCTGCATTTTCGGCCGCTTGGCTATAGGCCCCCATAAGGGTTATAAATTTTTTTGCAGCCTCTTCATTCTTTGTGCGGTCTATCAAATTTTGCTCGGCCCCACATAGTTCCGGAAATTCAGCTAATAAAACTTTCCCCCCCAGTGCTACTAGTAGGTCAGCACAGTAGCCTACAGCAGGGTTGGCAGAGATACCACTGAAACCATCACTGCCTCCGCATTTCACACCGAGTGTAAGCTTGCTGAGCGGTGCAGGTTTCCGTTCCAATTTATCAGCTTCGGCTAAACCTATGAACGTTTGTCTAATCGCTTCCGTAACCATTTGTTCTTCGCTTTTAGACTGCTGCTGTTCGAAAATGTAAAGCGGCTTGTCAAAGTTTGGATTACGGTCTTTTAAGTCATTTAAAAAGTCCTGCACCTGTAAATTTTGACATCCTAAACTGAGTACGGTTACACCGGCCACGTTCGGATGATCGGCATAAGCTGCCAAAAGCTTACTTAATACCGCCGCATCCTGTCGAATACCACCACAACCACCTTGATGGTTCAGAAATTTAATGCCGTCTACATTTTTGAAAACCCGATCGGTTGGGACCCATGCTTCCTGCAAATCTAAATCAACTGAAGCAAGGTCCTTACCTTGTCGGTACCATTCCTTCAGTAAGCGCGCCTTCCTCTTGTATTTATCTGTCACGGCATACCCTAATTCATTATGCAATGCCTCTCTTATGACGTCTAGGTTTCTGTTTTCACAGAAAACGGTAGGTATAAATAACCAGTAATTTGCCGTTCCAACTTCGCCATTAGACCGGTGATATCCATTGAAAGTTCTATTAGCAAACTTGGATACATCCGGGGCTTCCCAATGGTAATTGTAGGGTCGGAATGCGTAAGCTGCAGCCGCATGCTTTAGATTATCCGTACTCATACGTTCCCCCACCTTCACGGGATATTGTGTTTTCCCAACGAGCGTTCCGTACATGAGAACCTCCGCTCCTTTTTCCAAATCCTGCGTATAAAACTTATGCTTTGCCGGAATATCTTCCTTCAGCAGATATGTTTCCGACTGATATACGATTTGTTCTCCTTGCTGTAAATCTTGCAGCGCGACCAATACATTGTCTTTCGGATGTATCTTTAAAACCCTTGCTCCCATAACCTAATTAAGCTGATTGTATTTTTTGTTATTAACAGCCTCTTTTATTACTTCTTTAACCTTATTATCCATTAATAAACGTAAATAATGCAGTACCTTCTCCTGAAAACCGGGGAGTGTCAGCTTCTGTTTCCATATGCGTTGATCATTCAAAACTGCTTCAACCACTTGTTCCGGTTCTTTACTCCACAGTCCCTCAAATAAGGCGACATATTCATCATTAATGGTATAATACCCCTTCTCGTTAGTATAACCTTTATAGGTATTGTCAATACTGCGCTTCGCCTTCATAAAAAGTATATAAGCTGCAAAGCCCATGGCCATAAACTCCGGTGCCTCACCTACTGCATCATAAAATCCTTTTATAAGCGCTACGTTACGCATTTCCATTTTAGACGTGTAATTCAATGTAATGTTAATCCACTTATGGTCGAGTGACTGATTTCTAAAACGATCCAGCACTTTTTCGGCAAAAAGCTTGGCTTCCTCGTTTTCGATACCACCGCGAGACACAACGGTTGGAACAATTTCCTCCATTAGTAGTTTTTTTATAAAGCCTTCTAAAAGAGGATCAGCCATGGCTGCTTTTACAGTTTCGCAACCAGCTAAAACAGCTAGTCCACACGAAAAGGTATGCGTACCATTTAACAGCCGTAACTTTAACTCTTTAAATTTACTTATGTCTGAAGTGATGACCATTCCATCGTCCACGGTACTGAATGATAAAATTTCCGCAACTTTCGGATCCTTCGCCTCTATTGCCCAAAGTCGAAAAGGCTCCGCCATGATCATTAAGTCGTCTTGATATCCTACACGCTCCTGCATTTTTTGATGTTCTTCGAAGGGAAGCTTTCCTGGTACGATCCGGTCCACCAATGTATTGCAAAAATAATTGGCATCTTCAAGCCAATGTAAAAATGCCGCCTCCAACCGATGTTGCTCAGCTAATTTCACTATAATTTCTTTCAGTTTTTTTCCATTGTCTGAGATTAATTCTGTTGGCAATATAACCATTCCCGCCTCCTTATCACCACCGAAGTACTGAAAACGTTTATACAAGAAAGCCAATAATTTAGCTGGATAGCTATGCGGTGGGTTCAATGTAATCTTATCATCTTTATCATACATTATACCTACTTCCGTTGTATTCGATATTACTACCCGCAATTGCGGTTCTTCTGCATAACGTAATATTTCTCCCCAATTTTCCGAAGCGGTTAATACTTCCTTAATGGAAGAATTAATACTGATCTCTTCGATTTCTTTTCCGTTTTCAATTCCTTTTACACAAAGGGTATATAAGCCATCCTGCTCCTCAAAGCTATCTGTTCTGCCACTTGCCGTAGATTTCACCACAACGATTCTTCCATTAAATACCTGCTTTCTGTTTGCCTTGTCAATAAAATATTCAGGCAGACCTCTTAATAATACGCCCGTACCAAACTGTATTACCTTTACCGGCAATTCCTTCCAATTGGCCGCGGGCACTTCAACCTCGACAGGTAACGTACCCTTTTGCAAAAACTTATTGTTTAAACGTTCCATTTCTTTTATTTCTCATTAAATAGTTAATTAGCCAATGTGATGATTAGCTAATTGGCTAATTGACTTATTAGCTAATTACTTAAGTAACCATTTCACCCAATCATGTGTTGCTTGAAAATTTTGGTATTCTGCAGGTAACTTCCTTCCATCTAAATATTCATTGTATATCCATGGGTCTCCTAACACAAACACTTTTCCCTTGCCGTATTTGCTAATGGCCATGATATTTAACCCTTTTGTTCCAACGATTGGTGTGGCAGGAGCAAAAACGCGAAGTGAACTGATTTCCTTGATATACAATTTATAGGGCCTTTTAAATATAGGGTTACTTTTATCGACTTGAACGGCTCCCTGTTCAAATTGATTGTTTTTCACCATCAAATGGTTGTCTTCATTGAATTGAACACCAAAATGGCCTGCAAGCTCATTAAAATGCGTAAACTCAGCATTGCCGGCATCATTTCCAAGCAATACAAGTGTTCCTCCATTTTTAACCCATTTAACAATTACATCGATTTCAGGAGTAGCCAAATAATTTGGATGGGCAGATTCCTTTTCGGTGTCAGGATCTACGATGATATATACATCGGCCTTTCGAAGATTTTCTTCTGTAGGTTTTGCTCCCAATGAATCAGTAACTGCACCGTAGGAACGGAAAATGTACCCTAACAGGGAATAACCACCGTTATCCTGCTCTTCCCAGGTATAATGATAACGTTCTTGCTGCCCTAGTAAGCTTTTCCTTGTTTCATGGTTGTAATAATAATCCAACAGCACCTTTTTTCCTTTAGCGAATTTCAAATTAGGGACCACTTCCATTTCAACTGCACATTGTATGAAAGCACCGATCCCCTTTGGGTCGTTTTGAATGACCGGTTCGCTCATGTAATATTCAAAGGAGCCGTCACGATAGGGTTTTCCTCCTAAACCGGAAACTTTCACCGTGCCGTTTAAGTTGACATTGCCTTGTTCATCTTTTTCAATGAACTCTTTCAAAATACCCGTATAACCCTTTTCAGCATTTTTCAAAAATTTAGCAGGTAAATATCCTAAACGCACACCTTTTGCTAAAGTATAGACAATCATCGATGAAGCAGAAGCCTCCGGGTAGTTTCCTTTTCTACTGGGCATATCGGTCACCTGGTACCAAAGACCATTCGCTTGCTGAAACCTGGCAACTGCATCTGCGTAACGATTCAAAATAGCTACAATCGTATCTCTACCGGAATGATTTTTAGGAAAATAATCCAGTACATCTACCAAGGCCATGCCGTACCATCCTAACGCACGGCTCCAAAAATTTGGTGACCGACCCGTTTCCTTATTAGCCCACTGTTGTTCTTTCGATTCGTCCCAACCATGGTATAATAAACCCGTTTTTTCGTCACGCGTATTCTTTTCAATTAAAGCAAATTGACGGCTAATGTCGTCGAAAGCTTTCGGCTCGTTAAACAGCTTTGCATATTCCGCATAAAAAGGTTGTCCCATGTACAAGCCGTCTAACCAGACTTGATGTGTATAGATCTTCTTATGCCAGAAACTACCCTGTTTGGTTCGTGGATGTGTATCAAGTTGTTTTCTTAAATGCCGGACTGCTTTTAAGTACTTTTCTTTTCCAGTTACCTGATATAGAAATAAGAGGATTTTTCCGTTATTAATGAAGTCGATATTATAATCCTCCATTTTATAAGCATTGATGGTACCGTCTTCCTGCACATAATGGTCCATTTTATGCTGGATATAATCGAAATAGCGCTTATTCGCTGTATTCTTCCAAACCCCTTCTACTCCTTTTAGAATTACCCCCAAGTCATAACTCCATTTAGCCGGCTGATTTTTTTCCAGTGTAAAAACATCAGGCCAAAGTCGCATAGCCGTTTGCGTCATCAACTCACTATATTTTACTTCCTGTGCTCGTACATTAAAATAGCTTATCATGAGCGATAGCAACAAGAGCCGCTTAAAAATCCAATCCATTCCTTATCTTAATTAATGTTTATAACGTTTTTATTGGCACCAAAATCGGCTTTAATAACCGGTTGAGCTCCCGTCAAGCCTTGCACATCAACTGTAGAAGTACGTTCGCCCTGAAGATGAAAGATATTTGCATTTTTCACTTCTAGCTGATGCAGCTTTATATCATTGCTGTTTAAAATATAGGCAATTTGCTTAGAAGCATCTTCAACCTGCAACTTTACGTCGCGCAGGCTTATATTGGATGCTTCCTGTATATCGATGCCCTCTTTAGCAACCATGTCAAGCCTGGTCAATTGAATATTCTTTATGTGCATTTCAGGTAAGCCTCGGATAAAGAGCGCTTTAGCTGCCCCATCGCAAACCACATTATTAATATAAAAATCCTTAAATTGCGGTGTTGCTTCAGTAACAGGCAAAAATTCCACTTTAGGAGGTTCCCGATGTTCTCCACTTAACACGATCGGATCCTTTGCTTCATAATACATATCGAACAGAATAGCCTCTCCGGGAATATCTTTCATGAAAATGTTATTGATATATACATTTTCTACTACGCCTCCCCTTCCACGTGTCGTTTTAAATCGTAAACCGATATCGGTTCCGATAAACGTACAATTGTCAACATATAAATTTTTCGCACCGCCGCTCATTTCGCTTCCCACAACAAAACCACCATGCGCATGATAAACCGTACAATTCCGTACCCACAGATTTTCCGTTGGCATACCACGTTCCCTACCCGCTTCATTTCTGCCGCTTTTAATACAGATAGCATCATCACCTACATCAAAGGTGCTTTGTTCCACCAGTACGTTTTTACAAGACTCAATATCCAAGCCATCTCCATTTTGGGAATACCAAGGATTGCGTACATTAATATTCCGTATGGTTAAATCGGCGCTCATTAAGGGATGGATATTCCAAGCAGCTGAATTTTGAAATGTTACACCCTCCAGCAAAATACGCTCACATTTCTCGAGCAAAATCATATTCGGTCTCAAATAGTCCTTTATTTCCTCATAGAACTGTGCATTTTTCCCCTTCTCCACAAGTCCGGGATCCTTATAAGAAGCTCCTTTCAAAGAACTCTGAGAAGGATACCAAATATCTCCTTTTTCGTTAAGAACGCCTCCGGAGCTTATAAGCTTCTTCCATTGCGTTTCTGTCATTTTCGCCTTTTTCACCATTCGCCAAGCATCACCATTTCCGTCAATAACCCCTTTCCCGGTAATCGCTATATTTTGCTGATTTAAGGCCCATATAGGCGATTGGTTCCGCATCTGCGGGATCCCTTCCCAGCTGGTCTGTACCAAGGAATATTGCGAAAAATCTTTTGTAAACTGCAGCAACGCGTTAGCGGCCAAATGCAAGTTTATATTGCTCTTTAAGGTAATAGGCCCCGATAGCCATACACCTGCAGGAATTAAGACCACGCCTCCCCCCTTCTTATGTGTTTGATCAATAGCTTGATTAATCGATTCCGTATTTAAATGACGTCCACCGGAAATCGCTCCGAAAGCAGTGATTGATACCGTATCCTTTTTAAAAGTAGGTAATGAGACAGTTGGTTCAGCAAGTTTTTGGGCGAATGCCCCATGGGTAAAAATTAAGAGTATAACAGTTTTCAGTATCTTATTCATAAAGCATTATCAAGGTATCAATCGGTTATGCCCCTACAATTCTAAGGCTATCCGCTAATCTTTTCAAACATTTAAAGGTCTTTATTTGCGCAATCGTTACCGATAACGATTGCGCTGTTTTTTTATCTGGCTTCGTATCCTGGGTTTTGTTGGATTTCCGCTTCATTGAGATCAATAGCGTCCTGTGGAATCGGTCGCAAAATCTTATCTTGACCGTCTGGTCCTCTAAAGGCGCGATCGACTCCAATGCGTTTGATATCATAGTTATATTTGGCACAAAATTCTTTCAATTTCCCTGTTCTTCTCAACTCCGGCCACCTTAAATATTCGCCCGCAAACTCTTTCGCACTTTCAATCAGATAAGCATCAAGTGCCTGACTTTGGCCAGCGGCTGTGGCGATATCTATATTCGGACTTAACCGTCCGCCGTCTTTTGCATTACCCGGTCTATCCAACACCGCCTGTACATAAGTTGCTGCACTGGCGAAATCATTCAATCCAATACAAGCTTCTGCATAAAGGAAGTAGGTTTCGGCCAAACGTGCCAATACAATATCTCGCACACTGGCTGTTTGCTGAAATATGGTACGAGTTTGCGGACTATCAAACTTTTTAATAACCGGTGTACTCATATCCGCGTCATAGAAGGCTCTATAAGCCTCTTCATCGTACTTAAACGGGTAATACCGGAAATTACTTGCTATTTGTCCCTGGTGTTGATTTGCCCACGCTAAAGAATCGGCGCTTGTATATTCTCTACCCCAAACGCGCGGATAATAGGCTCTGATCAAGATGCTGGATTTATCTTTGCTGGCATCATAATAATCAAAATATTGATCATAAATGGTTAGCATAAAAGTTGCATCGTATCGAGCGTCATTCTCTCCATAAAAAGTATGTAAATTCCAGGAAGGGTATAATTGAGCACTCATGTATTTATGATTTAGCTCGGATCCACCTAAGTAGGGACCGAAAATACCCTGTTGATTGTTTCCGTCCGTACTGGAAGCAATGGATTCCAAATCATATTGTATCGCAAAAATAATCTCATCATTATTTTCATTATAAGGGCTCCATAATTGCTCAAATGGAATACTAATTGTTTTGCCATTTATCGCAGCCAAGGCATAAGTCTTTGCTTTTTCAAAATCAGCCGCTTGTTTCAGATCCCACGCCCGGGTAAGGCATACCTTCGCTAAGTAATGGTTAATGACTGTTTTATTTACTCGCGCCTTAGCTGTTCCGACAAGGGGAAGGGCTGCTTCCATTTCGCCAATGATAAAGGTATAGCATTCCTCCAAGCTGTTTCTCGGCATATTTAATCGCGGTTCAAAAGTGGCTTCTGTATTAATATAGATCCCGCCAAACTGCTCCACCAAAAGAAAGTGATAAAAAGCGCGCAAAAAGCGCAATTCAGCTAGGTAAGTTGCTTTTTTCTCCGCGTCAATTTCGGCTATATCATTATAAAAAATAGCCATATTAACAGTTTGAATAGCTTTATAACAGAGTTGGTAATAGTCCTTTACATAGGAATCCGTGGCATAAAGTTGTTCGTATTCCTGAATAGATCGATCACCCGTACCTCTCGCTCGTTGATACATATCAGTACCCGCTACCAACAACCAGGGAGTTAGTCGGAACGTCTCACGCAAGGATGAATAAGAGGCTGTTACTAAAGTTTCATAACCCGCCTCGGTTCGATAGAACTCTTCGTTCGTGATCCCTCCTTTATTATCTTCCTCTAAAAATTTCTTACAGCCACTGAGTAACAATGTAAGAACTATATATATTAAAATACGCTTCATGATCGTTATATTAAATCGTCAATAATCAAATTAGAACTTAAGATTTACACCCAATTGATAAGTAACTGTACTTGGACCATTACCGTTCTGTAAGGAGGTAGTTGCATATTCCGGATCCCAACCTTCGTATTTGGTAAAAGTGAATGGGTTAAGTATGTTAAGGTATACGCGTAACTGACTTATTTTCGCTTTCGACAACATTTTGCTTGGAAGCGTGTAACCCAAGATAATGTTTCTTATTTTTACAAAAGAGGCATCGGTATATTGTCCGTTACTGCCATAATATGGTCCGGCGTTATTAATAGCCGGATATTTCCCGTTTTCGTTTCCAGCTGTAGGCGACCAAGTAGCCGAGGGAGATCCGTCTTCTTTTGTACCCCAATTATTCCAATCGTATCTATCGATCCCTTGAGGCACGAAATAATCGAAGCGAATTTTAGGTCTTCCACGCTGCGTATTACCTGGGCCAAATTCTTCCAAAAATCGATCCTGTACAAAAATCCCTTGACGAGTAAACAAATCAACTGATAAATCCCAGCTTTTGTAATTAAAAGTTGAGCGAAGATTGGCAGTCCATTTAGGATTAGGACTACCCAAAATTACCCGGTCGTTAGCCGCTGTAATAATACCGTCTCCGTTAATATCCTCTACTCGTGCCTGACCTGGCTGTTGCCCCCATCGCGCAGCTTCCTCCACTTCATCCGATTTCCAAATTCCTACAACACGATAGTCGTAAATTACCTCAATAGGGTGTCCGATAAACCTTTTTTCGCCCATTACATCTTCCTTTTTACCATAAAGAGATTCGATGGCATTTTTATTATGAGCGAAATTCAGAGAGGTAGTCCATTGGAAATTAGGCGTACGGATATTGGTTGAGTTTAGGGAAATTTCAATTCCGCGATTGCTTACTGAACCAATATTATCTGTCATGGTAGCAACACCCGATTCAATAGCCAACGATCTACTCATTAACAAGCCATCGGACAACTTATCATAGACATCAAGTGATCCATAAAGTCGTTGATTGAAAAAACCAAAGTCCAGTCCGAAGTTCAGCTCCCGTGTCTTCTCCCACGTAATTGCAGGATTGACGGGATAGCCTGGTCGGAGGCCGGAAACTGCATTACCATCGCCAAAATCATACCATATCAATTCATCCGAAATCGGTGTTTGCATTGATCCGTAAGGGCTAATTCCGTTATTGTTTCCCGAGTAACCAAAACTAAATCGAGCCTTTAAATCGGAGAGCCAATCGGCCTTCATAAATTCTTCTTCTGATAAGCGCCAACCTAGTGCAAAGGAGGGAAAAGAGGCCCATTTGTCGGCCAATTTAGAGCTTCCGTCATAACGGATTGTTCCGGTAACTAAGTACTTTCCTTTATAATCATAGTTAACACGTGCTGCATAAGAAATCAAACCAGACTCGTTATATGAAGTTAGTGAATTGTCCCGCATTAAGTTACCTGTGAATAAATTATACCACTGAGAATCGTAAGGTAAATTCTGGGTAGCGGCCTGTATTCTTTCAAATCGAGTTTTATAAAAACTGTTTATAAGGGTGGCATTTAAGTGATGATTATCATTAAAGGTCTTATTATAGGTTATTTGATTATCCCAGGTATATTCCAGACTTTCATCATTTTGTTGATAGGCCTCATTCTGGTTCCTATTACCTGGCACAACGTCATAGTATTGTCCCACTCGCTCACGGGTAAATCGCGGCATGATGGTACTTTTTATAGAGAATCCATCAAACAGGTTTACTTGCGCGTAGGCGCTTGCTAACACGTCATACCGTCTAGTCTCTTGATTACCGCTATTAATCTCTTGCAGTGGATTGGGTGAGCTCGTAAAGTTTCCACTACCTTGAATAGATGCGGCAATACCGGGTTGTTGAATAAGATTACCTTGATCATCATACGCACGCAAGATAACGGGCATTCGCATAATATCGCGATAGCCATACTGGCTTCCTTGATTAGTAACGGTATGGGATAAATTAATGGTACCTCCTGCCGAAAAAAACTTGGATCCCCGGTGGTCGATACTCAATTTCATATTGTATCGCTTTAGGTTTTCGTTGATAAAATTACCTTCTTCATCTTGATAACCTAAACCGAGATTATAAGCTAGATCACTTGAGCTTCCACCAATATTTACATAATGATTTTGCTGATGCCCATCTTGTGTACCCAAAGCAAGCCAATCTTCATAATCTTCATCAAATAGACGTTGTTCCAATAGCGGGCTTCGCTGTAAAACAGAATTTCTATTAGCGGGCGTTAATTCATACTGACCTAAATTGGTGTTATAAGTATAGTAGGCCGACGTGCGGAAGTCTACCCATTCTCGTCCGCTCATAAAATCCGGTAATCTTGCAATTTTACGAATACCGTAGAAACCATCGTAAGTCACTGACATTCGCGAACCATGATTACTGCCAGCATTCTTTGTTCGCACAATAACAACGCCGTTCGAGCCGCGCGAACCGTAGATGGCTGTCGAAGAGGCATCACGCAAAACGTCAATTTGCTCAATATCGGCTGGATTTAAAAAATTGATATCGCCCATCACTACGCCATCCACAACATACAAAGGGCTTCCACCCGCTAACGAGTTTTGTCCCCGGATCTGGATATTAAATCCACCTCCGGGTTTTGTTGAGGTGGAGCTGATATCGACCCCCGGAACAGAGCCTTGTAAGGCAGCCATAGCAGAGGTAGTTCCACGAGCTTTTAAAGTCTCGGAAGTGACCGAACCGACGGCACCTGTAAGGTCTCCTTTTTTCATCGTCCCGTAGCCGACTACGACCACCTCGTCTAAACCTGTTGCATCTTCTTCTAGAGTAATTGTGAGGGTTTCTTGTCCGTTAATAGGAATTTCCTGCATTTTGTAACCCAGGTAGGTAACGGTTAACACGGGGTTCTGCGTATTTGGCAGCTGAATGTTAAACGCTCCGACATCATTTGTACTTGTAGTTGTACTTGTTCCTTTTACGGCTACCGTTACACCAGGTAGCGGCTCTTGCGCTGTATTGACGACCTTTCCGGTAATTGATCTTGTTTGGGCAAACGAAGAGCAATAACTGAAAAATAAGAGCCCAAAAAGCGTCCATAATTTTTTAGTCATAATGGTTCTAATAAGTTAATAGAAATTGTGGATTTATTGGTTAATCAAAAAGCTATGATTGGCTCGTTGATAGCTACAAGATACATGGATAAAAAAGAAATCCCCTCAAGAGATCTCGTAAAAAACTACGCAATCGTTGCCGGCAACGATTGCGTAGTTTTAAGCCTTAAGCAATAGGCAATATGCTGGAGGCTAATCTGAGTAATCAAGATATAAGTATCAGGACACCTGCCTGACGGTAGGCAGGTAAATATAAAGACTAATCATCACATTGGCTAATCATCACATTGGCTAATTCACTATTTTCCTACTTAACTACTTGACTACTCAACTATTCAACTACTCAACCACCTGCTACTGATATCCCGGATTTTGAGTAAATTCACTTTTATTGGTTACAGCGTCTAATTGGTTTTGAGGGATTGGACGAAGCATATGATAATCTCTGAAATAAGTAATCGCATGTGGGTTGTATTTTTGCAGACTTTCTTTTAATTTTCCGGTACGTTTTAAATCAAACCATCGCATCTGCTCTCCCGCGAACTCTCTTGCCCGTTCCTCTAATATAAAATCCAGCGTTACATCAGCAGCGTTAACATCCATTTCTTCTTTATATCCTTCTTTTGCAGCACGTTCACGAATAATATTCAAATAAGTCACGGCCTCCTCGTTATTGCCGGTTTTAAAGGCAGCTTCGGCTACGATCAAGTACATTTCGGCTAAGCGAATAACAAAAGCATCCCGAACACTCTGCGCTTCGTTTATACTTCCTCGGGTGTTATCCATGAACTTTTTAAGTGAAATATAACGTAGCCGATTCTTCGATGAGCCATCTGTATTATAAATATCGCCATCATCATAGATGGTGTAATTTTTTGTTGCACGTACCGAGGCCGGAACCGTATACTTTGAAATAAATACGGCTGTGTCGCCAACATTCATCCCTGCAGGTCTTCCCGACGCATTCGGTTGATTACAATACCATACGTTCTGAAAAGAGGCTTCAAATCGGCTATCGATGTTTTCATTAAAAAGATATAATAAATATCTTGATGGCTGATAACGGTTAAAAGGCCGACCATATTCCAAGCTTCTAATCACTCCCGGTTGATCATCATACTTCATCAGGAAAAGCATATGGGCACTATTTGACCCTCTATTATCTCCATCCGGATAAACATTATCGTCCTGTTTGTCATTATCGTTCAGATTAGAAGAATAATTAACGGCATAAACAATTTCACTATTTTGGAGATTGTTCATTCTCCATAAGTCAGCATAATTAGGCAGTAAAGCAAAACCATAATCACTAATTACCTTTTTAGCTAAAGCACTCGCTTCGGCATTCAACCCTCTGGTTAAGTATACACGTGCCAAAAACGCCTCCGCAGCTGGCTTTGTTACGCGCCCATAATCAGCGGTAGTAGGCGCTAAATGATCAACAGCAAAACGTAAATCTTCGATAATTAAGTTGTAAAAGTCATCGACACTCGATTTCCTTGCTTCTGTAACGACACCTACTGTTTCCTCGGTTGTCAAATGGACGCCTCCCCAGGTTTCTACAATGTGATAGTAATAGAAGGCGCGCAGAAATCGAAATTCCGCTGTCCGCTGTATTTGCAGTGCCTGATCCATCCCCGAATTTCCGACTCTTGCGATACCGGCATTACATACATTAATGGCCTTGTAAAAATTAGACCATACTTCCTGTAAGGCGCCGTTGGTTGCTTGAAGATTTTGATAGGTCGTAAGATCCGGATATACATCACCGGCACCATTGGTCCATAAGTCGGTACCAGTTTCTCCTATATTATAGCCACGCTCCTTACCATACCACCAACGTTGATAACTATAAGCGGCATTAACCAAGGTCTCAAAACCTTTAGGTGTTGTATACAAAGTCTCGTCGGTAATACCACTGAGGTTCTCCTCATCAAGCATTTTTTTGCATGAAGTTAGTCCAGCTGCCAATAAAAAAGCAGCGATTAAAACTGTTTTATATCTAGTATGTATAATCATTATAATAGCCTTTAAAAGTTAACATTAATACCTGCCACAATTAAGCGCGTTAAGGGAGCTGACTCACCGCCTCCACGCTCCGGATCGTATCCGTTAATGGTTT
Organism: Olivibacter sp. SA151; assembly: GCF_054130995.1. Taxonomy (NCBI): domain Bacteria; kingdom Pseudomonadati; phylum Bacteroidota; class Sphingobacteriia; order Sphingobacteriales; family Sphingobacteriaceae; genus Olivibacter; species Olivibacter sp. SA151. The sequence continues at coordinate 3,990,617 of NZ_CP096391.1, forward strand.
TGGTCCACATCGCCAAGTTTCTACCCGACACATATACCTTCAATTTAGCTAAGCCCCATTTATCCGTCACGGAAGTGGGTAAAGTATACCCTAGGGTTACATTTCTCAATTTCACAAAAGAGCCGTCCGTATAACCCAAGGTAGAAGTATAGAGCATACTTGTTCTACTTAAATTGGCATTAGGCCGCGGCCATTGATTACTGGGATTTTCGGGTGTCCAGTAACTAATATCAGCTGTGCTATTTTCAACGGCTTGGGGATCGTATCGGGTCAGGTAATTGGCGTTGATCATTTGTCCAATGCGCGCAAAAACATTAATGTTTAAATCGAAATTTTTATAGCTAAAATCGTTGTTCCAACCCAAGCTCCATTTAGGCACTTGCGAGCCTACTACTACGCGATCACCATCTGCGGTAATCACGTTATCGCCGTTCTGATCTTTTACTCGTATGTCACCGGGTCTTTGACCATATTGACCCGCTAGTTCTTCTTCTCCTAGTTGCCAGATACCGAGCTTTTCATAATCGAAATAAGAATTAACGGGATAGCCAACAACTACGTAACGAGCATCCAAGCTGATCACATCTTGGTTATCGATCAGCTCTTTCACCTTTTCAATATTTTTGGTAAATGATACCGTACTGTTCCATTTAAATTGGTTGTTGCTTATTGGAGCCGCATTTAACATAAACTCAATACCTTTATTTTCTGTTTTACCAATATTTTGTGTAACGAAAGAATAGCCGGAAGTAGGTGGCAGGATTCTATCGAGCAATAAGTCGCTCGTACTGGTGTGATAGAGTTCTAAGGTACCGTTTAGTCTTCCTTTGAACAATCCGAAGTCCAACCCGATATTGGTGTTAGCCGATTTTTCCCAACCTAACTGGGGGTTTCGTGAATTGTTTGGAAAACCGTATCCAGGAGCAGACGCGTCACCATAAGCAAAAGGGATTCTGGTGAGCGTACTCTGCGATGAATAAGCAACGACTGAAGAGTTGCCGGAAACACCATAACTTGCTCGCAATTTAAGATCGCTAAACAACGATTGCTCCTTCATAAATCCCTCATCTACGATACGCCAAGCGCCCGCTACAGAAGGAAAAAAGTCCCATTTGTTCCCTACAGCCAGCTGACTAGCACCATCCGTCCGTGCCGTTAGTGTCAACAGGTATTTTCCTTTATAACCATAATTTACCCGAGCGGCATACGATAGTAGTTTTGTTTCGGTATAAGCGCTGGTTATAGCGAGGTTTTGCGTATTCGAACCAAGGTTATAAAAGAAATTATTGTCTAATAATTGATTTTCCCCTTGCGCTGTCGCATTCTCGGTATCATTATAAAGGTATTCACTGATACCTGTTATACTGAAATCATGTTCACCGAAAGTCTTCTGGTAATTCACAATTGCTTGCCAGTTATAGCCTAACCCATTGTTTGTCACATAGGTAGCGCGTGAATTCGCTCCGTTACGACGAATTGAGTAGGAACCCTCATATAAACCATCGCGTAAATTAGAAAGATTTACTGCAAAGTTACCGCGAATACTCAATCCTTCAACGGGTTTAAACTCCGCAAAAACGGTTGGGAATACACGGAGTGTTTTTACATTGTTTTTGTAATTGCCTGGTTGCTCATCCGCCAAGGGGTTGATGGCTCCACCCTGTCCGGGGTAAATAATATAATTACCTTCTGTGTCAAAGGGTGTATTCAGCGGACTAATTTTATTGGCTGATTAAGCGGATCGGCACGCTTGTTTTGATCGTAATAAGTTAACTGGGTTTGCGTTCCCACTTTAAGTGTACCGGCCACTTGGTAATCAAGATTTAACCGAGCGGTATAGCGCGTGGCATCATCCATTTCGAATAGTCCCTTTTCATTGAAAAAATTAACCGAGAAGTAAGATTTCAGTTTCTCCGTACCCCCGGAAATGTTTAGCTGATAATCCTGTTGATGTCCTGTTCCTAATAACATATCCGCATAATCGGTAGAAACATTGTTTTCGATAAAACTGAGTTGCTCATTACTGAATATTTTGGCATCGTCGGCCGGACTGCTCCAAACACCCGTAGTACGATAAGCTTCCCTACGTAAAGCCACATATTCCTGTCCGTTCATTACGCGCGGATATCCCGCCACGTTTTGTACGCCGTAATAAGCATTAAAGGAAACCTTAGGAGCACCGGATACACCTCGCTTGGTGGTGACAATGATCACACCATTCGCTCCTCTTGAACCATATATGGCTGTGGAAGAGGCATCCTTTAACACTTCCATACTTTCAATGTCATTGGGGTTGATATCCTGAATGCTGGAATATTGCATCCCGTCAACAATAAAGAGTGGTCCATTGCCAGCGGTAATGGAGCGATTACCTCTCACAGTAATGCTTACACCGGATGTGGCAGAACCGCTTTGTCGCACAATATCTACTCCAGGCGCTTTTCCTTGTACTGACTCCATTACATTCGTAGTAGGTAATTTTGTTAGCTCTTCACGCGCGACTGAAGTGACTGCTCCTGTGAGATCCCTTTTTTTAACCGTGCCATAGCCGATTACTACTACCTCATCCAAGTTAGTTGCGTCTTCTTCTAACACGACATTTGATAATCTCTTTGGTGCATCAATTGGTATCTCCCGGGTTTTGTATCCCACATAATTAAAAACCAAGGTAGCTGGCATCGCAGGCAGTGTTAAGCTGAATTCTCCTTGATTATTTGTACTGGTGCCAGTGGTGGTTCCTTTCACCAACACGCTGACAGCAATTAGGGGTAACCCTTCTTTATCGACCACCTTTCCTGTAACGGTCCCATTTTGTCCAACCGCAAAGGATAAGTTAATCCCCGTCAGACAAAAAAACATAATAAAAAAACTGCTGATCCTTTTAGGTAATTGCATCATTTTGATTAGCTAGTATTAATTTTGGCTTGTGATTTTAATTGCTTAGCATCTGATTCGCAAGTATAGAATTATCCCAGTGTATTTCCAACGTTGGCATCACTTGAAATTTACGCAATCGATCCCGGAAACGATTGCGTAAAAATTATCGTTCTGCCCTGCTAGCATTATAAAAATTCTCCCTATTCTTGTTCTACGGACCAATCAGAAAATCCATGACCTTCCTATATATTATGAAGAGGATCGCACTATTGATTATTATATTCGGCTGTATATTTCATCATCCGATTTTTTCCCAAACCGTTTATCCGGATCGCTTTATTGTTAGCCAAGAGGGCGATGGCGACTTCCGTACGATTCAAGAAGCAGTCAATGCCGTGCGCGACTTATCACAGCAACAGGTTCGGATTTATATCCGAAAAGGTGTTTATAGAGAAAAGATAGTTATCCCGTCATGGAAAACGAATATTTCTTTCATTGGAGACGGTACCGGGCAAACAATCATTACTAACGCAGACTATTCCGGGAAGCCCTATACGGATACGGTTGATGCCTTTGGAAAAAAAGCCTTTACAACCTATAATTCATATACGGTTTTGGTGCAGGGAAATGATTTTACCGCTGAAGGACTGACAATACAAAATACAGCGGGTCGCGTTGGCCAAGCAGTGGCTTTGCATGTGGAAGCGGATCGGGTTGTCATAAAAAACTGCAGGCTCTTGGGGAATCAAGACACACTCTATACAGCCACGGAAAACAGTCGACAATACTACGTCAATTGTTATATTGAAGGAACCACCGATTTTATATTTGGACAGGCTACTGCAGTTTTTCAACGGTGTACTATTCATAGTTTAAGTAACTCGTATATTACAGCAGCATCCACAACACCACGGCAAGCCTTCGGCTTTGTCTTTTTAGATTGCAAGCTTACTGCAGATAAAGAAGCAACGAAGGTGTATCTTGGCCGACCTTGGCGCCCTTATGCCAAGACAGTCTTTATACGCTGCCATATGGGTCCACATATCCTTCCGCAAGGATGGGACAACTGGCGTAACCCGGCAAACGAATCAACTGCTTATTATGCAGAATTCCACAGTGAAGGACCGGGAGCTCATGCAGCAGCTCGCGTGAAATGGAGTAAACAGCTGACAGAAAAAGACATAGAATCTTATACGCTTAAGCAGATATTCAATTACCAGGATCCTTGGAATCCGACAACTAACAAGTAAACATGAAAATGCTACGAAACACAGGCTTATTATCCTTATTGTTAATAGTTTGTTCCCTCATAAAATCGACAGCGCAAGACAAGCCTTATGTCTCGCAGGTTTGGGTGGCCGATCAGGGCAACGGTACCTATAAGAATCCCGTGCTTGACGCCGATTATTCCGATCCCGACGTCATTCGGGTAGGTGATGATTTTTACATGACAGCTTCCAGCTTTGATGCCGTTCCCGGTTTACCAATCTTACATTCGAAGGACTTGGTAAACTGGCAGCTTATTGGACATGCCTTAAAAAGGCAGCCGCCCTTTGATCACTTCTCAAAAACGCAACATGGCAACGGGGTTTGGGCACCATCCATCCGTCATCATAATGGTGAGTTCTATATCTACTATGGTGATCCTGATTTTGGCATCTATATGATCAAAACAAAAGACCCGTGCGGTGATTGGGAGGAGCCGGTGCTTGTTGAAGCAGGTAAAGGAATGATTGATGTTTGCCCTTTGTGGGATGACGATGGCCAAGCTTACATTGCATATGCATATGCCGGTAGTCGCGCCGGTATTAAAAGTATCATAGCCATCAAGAGGTTGAGTGCTGATGGCACAAAAACCCTAGACGAGGGTACGATTGTTTATGATGGGCATGCTTTAGATCCTACGATTGAAGGACCTAAATTTTATAAGCGGAACGGATATTATTATATCATGGCGCCAGCTGGCGGAGTAGCCACGGGCTGGCAGCTCATACTACGTTCAAAAAACATCTACGGCCCTTACGAAAGGCATGTAGCCATGGAACAAGGGAATACAAGCATTAATGGGCCTCATCAAGGTGGATGGGTAGACACACAGAAAGGTGAAGATTGGTTCCTTCATTTTCAGGATAAAGATGCTTATGGAAGAGTGGTGCATCTTCAACCCATGAAATGGGTAAAGGACTGGCCTGTTATAGGGAAAGATGTGGAAGGAAAAGGAACGGGTGAACCGGTTTTATCCCATCAAAAACCGAATGTGGGAAAAAACTATCCTATACAAACACCTGTCGAAAGTGATGAGTTCAATGATCGAGCCATGGGCAAACAATGGCAATGGCAAGCCAATCCGAAGGCCACTTGGTCGTTCTTTTATCCTGAAAAGGGCGTACTGCGACTTTATACACAGCAGGCTCCGGACAGCGCCCGCAATCTATGGGATGTTCCAAATATATTATTACAAAAATTTCCCACGGAAGTATTTACAGCAACCACAAAGGTCACTTTCTCACCGAATAAGAAAATAAAGGATGAAAAAACCGGTTTAATTATCATGGGGCAAAGTTATGCCCATTTAAGTCTAAAAAACGGGCAAGACGGCATAGCGCTGGTATACGGAGAAGCGAAAGATGCACATAAAGGTGCAACAGAAAAGGAGAGAATTATCTCGAAAATAAAAACAAATACGCTTTACCTTCGTGTCCGTGTAAATGCCGGCGCGCAATGTCAGTTTAGCTATAGCGAAGATGGCAAGACATTTATAGAAATTGATGCCTTATTTAAGGCCACTCCCGGGCAATGGATTGGCGCAAAAGTTGGCCTTTTTAGTACCCGTTCAACCCAAATCAACGATTCCGGATGGGGCGATTACGACTGGTTTAGAATAGAAAAATAAGTATGCTTGGGTTGAAATGTTTTCGGTGGCTTAGTTTAATTTTTTTACTCTGCTCCTTTGGTTTTGTACAGGAGCAGGAAAAAACGGATCCAACGGCTGAAAACATGTTGTTATTACAAAGAAGCTGCGGTGGCTGGTCCAAATTTTTCAACAAACAAAAAGTGGACTATCAGCATGTATTTACGACATCAGAAATTGCGCTTGCTGAGGAACAAAAAGATTTAACGGATGCTACGATAGATAATAATGCAACCAGTAGCGAAATCCGCTACCTGATCAAGGCGTATGAGAAAACGCAGAATAAATTATATTTAAGTGCGGCAAAAAAAGGCATTAATTATCTTATAGAAGCTCAATATCCCAATGGCGGGTGGCCGCAGTATTATCCCGACACCCATCTTTATCGATCGCAAATCACGTATAATGATCGCGCAATGATCAATGTCTTGCGGATCATGCAAGACATTGTGGCAGCAACAAACAGCTTTGGTATTCTTGGAGAAGACTATAAGCAAAAGGCAAAAAAGGCACTTTATTTGGGTGTCGATTGTATATTGAAAACGCAGGTTATAATAAACGGACAAAAAACAATCTGGGCAGCACAATATGATAAAGATAGGCTACAACCGGCAAAAGCGAGGGTTTATGAATTACCTTCGCTTGCTGCTGCTGAGTCTAGTGATGTTTTGCTTTTCCTAATGGACCAGCCAAAATCACCTCTATTAATAGAAGCAATCGAAACTGGTGTGAAATGGTTTGCCGATCATAAAATTGAGAATAAAGAAGCTGTAATTATTGAAGATTCAACGCAACCTAGTGGAAAAGATCGTGTACTGGTTCACCAACCAGGAACCGACTGCTGGGCTCGCTTTTATGATTTAAAGCAGCAAGAACCTTTGTTTGTCGGACGCGATGGTGTACCTCGTCAGACACTTTCAGCTATTGAAAACGAGCGCCGCATAGGCTATGCTTGGTATGGAAATTGGGGAGATAAAGTAAGGAAGACCTATAAAAAATGGAAGTTGAACCAATTTTAATGGGGTAATTATTCGTATCTTTGTAAATCCTTTCTCATCCACAATTAGTATCTCATTTTTTTAAAAGATATCAAGTTGTCTAAATCCACGTTAAGTCCACATCAAGTCCACCTTTAGTCCACGTTATATCCACCTGTCATTCGGTATATCTCCGCTACCCATTGGGTATTCCTTCGGTTTCTATAGTGCGTACCTATATCGGATATAGCTCGAATGGAACAAGAATGTAAATGGGCTTTCACAAGTATCTTACTTTAAGAGAAAATAAGTCTTTCCCTTTTTAGTTGGTAAATCATATTCCTCGAATTCTTCCGTATAATTTGCCGCTAATTGACCTATGTGACTAATTGGTTCTTTAATTTCGGGTACCTTATATAAGAGATTCGAATTTTCGCCTATTGCTTTCTCTACAGCAAGTTTATCGACCATCTTCGCGCTAGCAATCCGGATTCTGCAATTGCCTCCAAGTCGAGAATGTACCTTCAGCTTTTGTAGCTTACCATCTTTCCATGCTATGTCCACAATAAAGCCACCTCGGGCTTTCAATCCTTTCACCTCACCATTCTGCCACTGATCGGGCAAAGCTGGCAAAATGTGTAAACAACCATCATGCGATTGGATCAGCATTTCAGCTATTCCCGCGGTACAACCAAAATTTCCATCAATTTGAAAAGGTGGATGTGCGTCTAACAGATTAGCGTAAGTACCGCCTGCTTCGCCGTTGCCATCATTAGCAGCAGGACTCAGTTGATCAGCTATTAATTTATAAGCACGATTGCCATCTAGTAACCTTGCCCACCAGTTTACTTTCCAACCCATAGACCAACCTGTTGATTTGTCGCCCCGGAAAACAAGTGACTTCTTAGCGGCTTCAAAAAGAGTAGGGTGCCGAATAGGTGATATCTGTGCAGCGGGGTATAATCCATAGAGATGAGATATGTGCCGATGATGGTCATCTGCGCGATCCCAATCTTCCATCCATTCCTGTAACTGTCCGAGTTTACCGATCTGCATTGGGGGCAATCGTTTTAGTTTGCTAGCTACAGTGTCCATAAAATCTTCGTCTACCTGCAAAACATGTGCTGCTTCCAGAAAATTTGAAAAGACATCAAAAACCAGTTGATTATCCATAGTAGTCCCGGCTGAGATACCTACACCCGATTGGTAAGAATTTTCGGGTGACATCGATGGCGCTACGACTAACCATTTATGCTTCGGCTCTTCCTGCAGCACATCTACATAAAACTGCGTTACTCCTTTCAGTATCGGATAATATTTAGCCAAGAAGGCATTGTCTCCGTTAAACAAGTAGTGTTGCCAAATATGTTGCGAAAGCCACGCTCCACCCATTGGCCACATACCATAAAAACCACCATCGATAATCCCCGTAACACGCCATATGTCGGTATTGTGATGCATGTTCCAACCCCGAGCACGGTAATAGTTCCAGGCGCTTTCCTTTCCTGTAACCGATAAATCTTCGAGCATAGCAAACAAAGGTTCATGCATCTCGCTCAGATTGGTTACCTCGGCAGGCCAGTAATTCATCTCGGTATTAATATTAACGGTATACTTACTACTCCAAGGAGGTGATAATTTATCATTCCAGATTCCCTGCAAATTGGCAGGCTGCGTGCCTGGACGGGAAGAAGAGATCAACAGGTACCTGCCAAATTGAAAATAAAGCGACACCAATTGCGGATCATTACCTAAATGAAAATCCGCCACTCGTTGATCAGTGGGTTTATTCATAGCAACTGTTTGGCCCAGGTCTAACGATACACGATCAAAGTATCGCCTATAATCCTCTACATGCTTTGATTTGATTTTTCTGTAGCTTTTTTTCAACGCGGTGTTTAGGTAATCATCAGCCCGTTCGCGAGCATCCCCACCCAAATCATGATAATTATTGAAATTTGTTCCGATAGCTATATACACCGTCAATTCATCCGCTTGACGTACACGCAACATTTCTCCTTCTGCTTGTAGCGCCCCCCCTTTTACTTTCGGTTCTACAGCAATCGAGAATTTAACCTGACCTTTTTTGTTCTGCTTATCTCCCGAGGTGCCGTTTACATAGATTCGATTGCCAATAAAATGTTGTTGATGTATGAGATGCGGCGTATTCAATTTCAAATTGCAGCTTATACTTCCTGCTCTATCAGCGGTCACGCGCATCATTATTACCTGATCATGAGCTGTGGCTAAGTACTCTCTTTTATAGGTTACCTCACCTACTCTATAAGTCACCGTAGACAACGCATCAGCAATATCTAATTCGCGCCGATATGCCACTGTTTCACCCTCATGTAAAAAATCAATCCATAAATCACCCGCAGGTTGATAGGACATACCGTAATTATTGTTTGCTTCCGGTTCCCTTGGCATTTCTTTATTCGAAAGGTCTTGAGCCTCTTTGTATTTCCCTGCAAATAACAGACGCCGTATTTCCTGCATAGTCGAATACAAATCTTTGCTACTATTATTTCCCGGTCCGCCCGACCAAATGGTCTCTTCGTTCAGCTGCAGATGATCTTGCTTTACACCACCAAATAGCATCGCTCCCAACCGACCGTTACCGATAGGCAAGGCCTCGTTCCAATGGGCCGCGGGCTTATCATACCAAAGTTTGTATGAATCCGATCCGGTCGCATTAACTGCTGAGTAAATGAACACAACTAATAAAAGAAGGATATATGCACGTTTCTGTAGAAAGGTTGTTTGCATCATAGGATATAACTTAATGGCATAATCGGTTATCAGGTTCAATATTACTAAAAACCTTCCATTTTTCCAACGTTGGCATTCGGATGTATGCAAAATTATTATTTCCCTGATTGATACGGCCGTATACAGCACGGTTTACGCTTATAGGACCATGTCAACATTAACGGTTAAAAGGAGCCCAATCACCTAATATCTTTTCTTTAGTATATTCCTCAACGTCTTCCTTATTCAGCATCTTAGCCCAATCGACCCGTTTGTCGGAATTTGCGCCAGCGCCCTGACTATTGTACTCCGCATAAAAAACGGTCCTTTCATTTTCTTCTTTTCCCCAATTGTCCCAACCTTCAGGACGAATATGTTCGCCCATATCACAGTTAATATAAACCACTTTCGAATAAGGACGCCAAGGTCGTCCTAAAGCCGCAGAAATGGCAGCATTTGCCGCTGTTAGTTTGCAGTTGATAAATACATAACCATAGGATTTGTCTTGTGGAGTAGAAGCTGCCGTCACATAGCCATCACCTTTGCTGTGCAATTCACATTCCATGAAAAGAGCGGTTGCTGCGCCAAAAACAAAATCTACCGTTCCTTCGATATAGCAATTTTCAAAGTATTGCAAACTTTCCTTGCTTTTATCATCTTGGGGCCCTTTTGTATAAAGTGTATCTTGGAAGCCTAAGAATCGACAGTTTTTAAATGCTACACGATTACCGGTTATGTTAACAGCAACCGCTTGTCCCACGGGTCCGGAGGAATTCGCAAATGTTAGATTTTCAGCGATGAAATCATCCGCCTCTATAAAAAAAGAAGAAGATCCGGTAGTGCCATAGTTCTTTCCTGTTTCCGGATTAAGTTTGGCAGCAAAATTATCGTAGGTCAACAAGGTCTTATGAGGATCTTCTCCCAGTAATTTGACACGCCGCTTTGAGGACTTTAAAAGGAGACGTTCTTTGTAGACACCGGGTCTTATCAAAATAGTGGTAACATTTTTGCTGTAATCCGGAACAGCATTGAAAGCCTCCTGAATGCTTTTAAAGTCTCCCGAACCATCCTGTGCTACAACGATTGTCGATTGCTTTACCGATGCTAACCCATAAACCATACTGATAATTAAGAAAACAATACTGCTTAAAGCTCTTCCCATGATGTATCTTATTTAAACTCTTTGACAAGGCTGAGCTTTAGCTCTTTTATCCCCTCCACAGCTAATTTGGCAACAGCCATCGCTCCTTCCTTATTCAAATGTGTATTATCGACAACCCCTTCCGGATAGTTTTTATGTCCCGGTTTTAAGTGGAGGAAGAGTTTTTCGGACTTCCGTTCACCCAATTTAGTTAACAAGCGATTTGTTTTCTCGGTAAGATCAATTAGGGGCACTTGTAAACTATCCGCCACCTCCCGAGTTGCCGCCGGATAACCTTTATGTGTATCAACCAAAACTCCCTGTTCAAAATTGCGTCGTGCAATAGAAGTCAACAACACCGGCTCAGCCCCTTTTTCGCGGGCTTTTTCGACAAACATACTTAGGTTGGCTTTAAATGTGGCTATATCCGTACCTACCTTTGGCTTATTCACCTTTTCGTCGTTATGTCCGAATTGAATAAAAAGATAATCGCCCGATTTGAGTTGATTGTAGATTTCCTGCCACCGACCTTCATCAATAAACGAGCGCGTGCTTCTCCCATTTTTTGCCATATTTCTCACCCGCACGCTTGGTTTAAATAGAGTGGCAAAAGGGACGCCCCAGCCCGTCTCAGGGTACTTATCGGCATCTTTTATAGCCATCGTTGAATCGCCCATCATCCATAGGGTAGTAGGTTGTCTTTTGGTGAAAGCGCACAACAACAGGCTACAAAACAGCAGAAGCAGTAATTTTTTCTTTTCCATTTCTCAGTTGGTACGTTAAGATTTCTAATTTGGTTGTAAGCGTTTACCGGCAAGTTTACATAATTGTTAAACAAAGATGGAAAAGCCAAACAAGAAAATTAGCGCAAACGATACCGGTATCGTTTGCACCTAACCGTCACGATATCTTCCAATTAACAAAAATCGCGACCAAGCTATTGGAAATCGTTGCATTTAAAGTCATTTTTAGCTAAGTTTGATATTCAAAAAAGCTAAATGTGTTTAAACCAATAACAATAAAAGACATTGCTCAAGCACTCAATCTATCCGCTTCTACCGTTTCCCGGGCTTTAAGTGATAGTTATGAGATCAATCCGGAAACAAAAAAGAGGGTATTGGCCTATGCCGAACAAAACAACTATAAACGAAATCCGATTGCTTTAAGCTTAAAACAACGTAAGAGTTATTCCATCGGGGTGGTGGTTTGCGAGGTAGCAAACAGCTTTTTTTCGCAGGCAATTGACGGTATCGAATCCATTGCGTATAAAAATGGCTATAATATCATTATTACGCAAACGCATGACTCGTACGACCGAGAAGTGATGAATATCAAATATTTAGCAAACCGATCAGTAGATGGTATTCTCATCTCTCTATCCGCTGAAACCACCAATTTTGATCATATTAAGAAACTCCATGATGCCGGTTTACCAATTGTCTTTTTTGATCGCATCTATGATGGGCTAGCCACGCACAAAGTGTCTTCCGATAATCGAAATGGTGCAAAAATGGCGACTCAACACCTGATAGAAAAAGGTTACAGAAAGATCGCTCATTTAGCGAATGCGCCCCATCTTTCTATTACAAAGGAACGGTTAGCGGGATATAGAGAGGCGCTAACAGAAAATGGTATTCCTATTGAGGAGGCTAACATTACGTATTGTCATCATGGAGGCAGTAATCAAAAAGAGGTGGATGCTGCCGTTCAATATTTTTTATCGATGGATGAAAAACCCGATTCGATTTTCGTGGCGAGCGATCGCCTCAGTATTGGTTGCTTAACGGCAATCAAAAAATATGGCGACAAGGCTTATATGCCAGCTATAGCCGGTTTTTCAAACAGTGACGTACTGGATTTATTCAGCACCGATTTCTCGAGTATACGCCAACCTGCCTTTGAAATGGGCAGGGTGGCGACTGATCGTTTAATTCAGCTCATTGAAAGTAAATATCCCGTCTATGAGCACGAATCCATCGTATTAGGAACGGAGTTGATCGAACGGATTCCGGGTAAACTGCTGTAGGCTTTAGACAATCGGAAATCAGCTGTCAGCCTCATTTATATCACTTAGCAAAGTTATAGTTGGTGCTACGGCTCCTACTACTTTTCTATTATTTATTGCCGAATCACTAAACAGCTCTACTACTTTACCACTTAACGACTCAACTACCCTACCACTCAACTATTTAACTATTTCCCAATCAAATTATCTTTAATATAATTAAAACTCAATCGGATGCTTTCAAAATGGTTCTCCATGTAAATACCATCCTGCTCAACGAAGAAGTGTTTTAAACCTGCTTCCTCCGACTTTTTGAAGATCGCCTTGTAATCTACTGCTCCTGTTCCAACTTCTGCAAATTTGATGTCCTTTAAGATATCCATCGAAGGGAGTGAGTCTTTTCCCTCGCCAACAATAACATCCGGTTTTGATTTATCGATATCCTTTACATGCCACATTTCAAAACGCTTAGGATACTTGGCAAATAGTTCTATTGGATGAGCGCCGGACTTTATTGCCCAAAACATATCCAATTCAAAAGCAACCAAGTCAGGTTGCGTTTCGCTAACAAGTACGTCATATCCTGTTCTTTTGTCTGGTCCATAGCTTCTAAATTCCCAAAAATGATTATGGTATCCAATTTTAAGTCCCAAGCTTTTACAATATTCACCACCTTTATTCAGCTGTTCTGCCATAAATTTAAAGTCTTCAAGCGTTAACTTATCGATAAGATTAAAGGGTGGTACCGGAACAATTAGATAACGTTGACCAAGCTTAACGGCAATATCTGCTTGTGCTTTCAACTCGTCCTCTTGCCCCTTCCCCATTGTTAGAAAATTATTCAGCTGATAGTGCCCGCTATAGGTCTGCAGATTATTGTCTGCCAACACATTTTTTAGCTCTTCGGTACTTAAGCCCCAATATTTGCCGGAGCCTTTTTCTGTACCGTAATCATAAAAAGTTTCGACATGTCCATAACCGATATTAGCTATTTTCATGATCGTTTGCTTCGCGTCTTTCGCAAGCTCATCACGCATTGTGTATAATTGCAAGCCTATTTCCGCTTCCTGAGGACGCTTGTTACCACATGCGGCTAATACCTGGCTACTTACCATAGCAGAAGCAACGGCTAGGCCGGATTGCTTTATAAATTTTCTTCTAGATACCATATTCAAGTGTTATAGGATAATTTAGCTCGTCTAATTTACACTTATTTATGGTAAAATCAAGTTGATGTTGGCGGTAAGCAACTGGCAGTAAGCACTAAGCTTTTATGACGAAGTTGTCATTTACTTGAAAAAAGTTCCTATAGAATCGTACGCGACACGTATTTTTATTCTTATTTTGCTATTTAAGAGGCATATGGCTTACGGCTTAGAGCATATCGCTTTGAAAGGTTTTGCCAAATAGAAACAATATCCTACATTTATAGACGTACTAAATAACAAAAGAATAAAAACATGGAATTTATAGACGCTGATAAGAATTTTGAAGCACTTGGGTTAAGTTTACCTCCTGCACCGGCACCTTTAGGTGTATATAAGCCTTATTTAATTGATGGAAAGTATCTTTATCTTTCGGGACATGGCCCTGTCCGAGACGATAAAAGTCTCATTATAGGCCGCATCGGGGAAACCATCAATATGGAAGACGGTAAACTAGCGGCGCGACAGGTAGGGTTAACGATGCTCTCGACGATCAAAACGAACTTAGGAAGCCTTAATAAAGTAAAACGTGTTATTAAAGTATTGGGCATGGTAAACTGTACCGGTAATTTTGAGAAACATCCTTATATTATTAACGGTTGCAGTGAATTATTTGCAAAAGTATGGGGCGAAGAAAACGGTATCGGCGTACGGAGTGCCGTCGGTATGGGAAGTTTACCTGACAATATTCCGGTGGAAGTAGAAGCACTGTTTGAAATAGAATAAGAATCGGCCAATCTACTAATTTGATAATATGGAAACTGAAATAGCCTCTACATATAGAATTAGTAATGTAGAAGATATATCGACACCTGCACTTGTTGTTTTCCCGGAGCTTGTAAAAAATAATATTCAGCTGCTGATGTCGATGGTTAAATCAGTCGACAAGCTTCGCCCGCATATCAAAACATCCAAATCGGCTGACGCCATACAGCTTTTGCAACTAGCAGGTATCAACAAATTCAAATGCGCCACAATTGCGGAAGCAGAGCTGTTAGGCGATTGTGGCGTTCAGGATGTATTACTGGCATACCAACCTGTCGGACCTAATATTAATCGCTTTATCGCGCTTGTAAAGCGATTTCCCAATACGTCTTTCGCCTGCCTGGTTGATCAATTTGATATTGCCAGCCAATTAAATCAGGTGGCCTTTGCTGAAAGCTTCAACCTAAATATTTATTTCGACATCAATGTAGGCATGAACCGTACCGGTATTAAAACCGATAAAGTTTCTGCTCTTGCCGAACAATGTTCATCGCTATCGAATTTGATACTTTTAGGTTTACACTGTTATGATGGCCATATTCATGAAGCATCACTAGAGGCACGTCAAAATCAATGCCATCGCTACTTCACGGAAATCGAGCAACTTATTGTACAATTAAATGCGCTTTACCAACGGCGTCTCATCATTGTTGCAGGCGGGACACCAACCTTTCCGATTCATGCTGCGAGCGAGCGAGACGACGTAGAATGTAGTCCCGGAACCTTTATCTTTTGGGATAAGGGTTATCAAAATCTCTTCACGGAGCAACCCTTTCAAATAGCAGCCCTTGTCCTTAGTAGGGTTATCTCAATTATAGATGATAAAAGGCTCTGTTTAGACTTAGGGCATAAAGCTATTGCTTCCGAAAATGAGTTGGGTAAACGAGTGTTTTTTATAAACGCGTCGGAAGCCCGTGCTATATCGCATAGTGAGGAACATCTTGTTATAGAAGTTTCCGATACCGGCGATTATACAGTTGGCGATGTTCTGTACGGAATGCCGTATCACATTTGTCCGACAGTTGCTTTATACGATACCGCATTTGCGGTTACAGATAATCAGTGGAACGGCGAGTGGCAGATCATTGCCAGGAAACGAAAACTTACAATTTAAAGACATACTATGTTTATTATAGATGCCCATCTTGATTTGAGCATGAATGCCTTGGAATGGAACCGAGATTTAACCAAATCTGTTAAGGAAATCAACCAACGAGAAGAAGGGTTGACTGATAAACCCGACCGCGGGAAGGCGGTGGTATCTTTACCTGAATTGCGGAAAGGCCGTATAGGCCTTGTAGTAGCCACTCAAATTGCCCGATATGTTGCACCCGATAATCCATTACCCGGATGGCATTCGCCTGAACAGGCCTGGGCACAAACGCAAGGGCAATTGGCGTGGTACAAGGCCATGGAGGCCAAAGGTGAGATGCGTCAAATAAACAATTTAACGTCATTGGAAGCGCATGTCAGTTTATGGAAGGATGAAGGCACTCCATCCGAAAAGAAAGCGATTGGCTACATCTTAAGTTTAGAGGGAGCGGACTCTCTAATCACCACTGAGCATTTGCACCTAGCTTGGCAAAGTGGGCTTCGTGCGGTAGGCCCGGCACATTACGGACCTGGTCGTTATGCCCAAGGGACGGATGCAACAGGCTTTATGGGACCCGAAGGGCGTAAATTATTGGAAGAAATGGAGAAGCTCAACATCATATTGGACGCAACACACCTTTGTGATGATAGCTTTTGGGAGGCATTGGATCATTTCAATGGACCTGTTTGGGCGAGCCATAATAATTGCCGAGCGTTGGTTAATCACAATCGGCAATTTAGCGATGAACAAATAAAAGTGCTGATTGAACGAGGGGCCGTTATAGGTGGCGCTTTAGATGCTTGGATGATGGTTCCCAATTGGCAGCGTGGCATTTCCACACCGAAAGAGATGCAGTGCAATCTGGACGTATTGATAGATCATCTCGATCACATTTGTCAAATAGCCGGA
Source organism: Olivibacter sp. SA151 (assembly GCF_054130995.1). Lineage (NCBI taxonomy): Bacteria > Pseudomonadati > Bacteroidota > Sphingobacteriia > Sphingobacteriales > Sphingobacteriaceae > Olivibacter > Olivibacter sp. SA151. The sequence goes on from NZ_CP096391.1 coordinate 4,007,251, forward strand.
AATTGCAACCACGTCGGTATTGGATCAGATTTGGATGGTGCCTTTGGGAAAGAGCAATGCCCGTATGATTTGGAGACGATTGCCGACCTACAATCATTCAATGAAAAGCTGGCTGACCGGGGCTATACAGCCGACGATATTGTGAAGATATGTCATGGCAATTGGCTACGGTTCTTAAGGAAGGCATGGCAAAACAATTAATTTAGGTTTGAGCAGGTAGATCGATGTCGTTTGTCACCTGCTCATCCTTTTGCTTTGAAAGTCTTTTTCCTATTTGAATTAAGCCAATTACCAGTAATATCATCAAGAAAATATGCAGTTTTCCCCAAACAAAGGCCAGCGTAAGGGCATAGATAGCAAATCCTATCCAATCACGTTTATACTGTAATAATTTCTTTCCGTAAATCAGGTAAAGTCCAATGGGAATTGCCATTAAAGTAAAAATCACGAAAGAATGATTTAAATAGGCTGACAATAAATCCCATCGCTTCGACTGTATAGGCGTACCATCAGTTAATTCAAGCCCATAAAAACGATCCCCTCCATTCCTCGATATGTAAGTTACCAGTTGCGATTGCTCTTTAATTTCACTCACTTGCGGGCTTGGAAGATAGTCTTTATTTACATAGCTATGTTTAAGCAGTGGTTGTTGTTTAAATGAAATTAGGATTAACTTTTTATCTCCCTCAGCACTATACTTTTGCTGTATTTCTTGTACCGTCCCGGTCACTTTTTTTAGAAAGGCAGCCGGTATCAAAGCCTTCAGCGCCCCTAAACCCAATATACCGATAAGTAAGAATAGGCCTATATGGAGCCACTTTTTTTCGTGGATTATTACGTTCATGCAAATTAGTATATCATGTTTGGTCTTTCAAATCCGCAGCACGGTTATACTAATATACAAACAATATAATATATTAACTGTTTTTCAAATAGGATAGAAAACGATTGTTATGGCAGATACAGCGGACATCTCCTTTAATATAAAGGCTCATATTCAAGGAACGGAAAAAACACTACGCGTGGATCAACTGGAAACAAGTGATGGTGCACCTTATTATAGCTGTTTTGATAAAGACCAGCAGCTAGCAGAAATTCGAAAGGAAGAAAGCAACGAGTGGGTACAGCTTTGGGGTGAACTGGACCAAGCCAGTCTAACTTCGATTGGAAAAGCTATTGAGCAGAAGGAACTAGCTGGTAATTAGCTGTAAGCCGTAGGCTTTGTAGGACTTTCATAAAGATGGGTTGGGCGTGTTATTGCCTAATTGACAAAAGACTATAATCTTCGTATTTTCGTTAGTAATGAGGAACGGAGAACAAATATGATCAATAAAGCAGAGAGCTTACAAGACTTTTATAATAGAAACCCACGGGCTAATCCATTTGGCCTTTCAACCAATAATGCCAATGGTTTGGGCCACTTTAATGTATTTACACGGGAGAATTGTTTTCGATCTACACCATACAATCGGCGGGACTTTTATAAAATCTCACTAATCATTGGTTCCGGACGACTTTACTATGCAGATAAGTGGGTAGATATCGATCGCCCTGCCTTGCTGTTTTCAAATCCTACCGTTCCCTATTCATGGGAAGCAATCAGTGATAAACAGGAAGGTTATTTTTGCCTCTTTACGGCGTCTTTTTTACAAACTGACAGCCCACATTTTCTTTTAAATCAGCTCTCGCTGTTTAAGGTGGGTGGCGACTTCGTTTTCTTTGTAAACGAGGCACAATGTCGGGCTGTGAGTGAGCTTTTCGAAAAGATGATGGAGGAGATTACCACTAACTACGTGCATAAATATGATCTGCTGCGTAATTATCTCCAATTGATTATTCATGAAGCGATGAAAATGCAACCTGTACGAAGTTACTTACCACATTCTTCCGCTTCACGCGTATGCGATTTATTTTTGGATCTTTTAGAACGGCAGTTTCCAATCGATAGTCAAGAAAGGACATTGGGGCTCCGCTCTGCACAAGATTACGCGAACATTCTTTCAGTGCATGTAAATCACTTAAATCGTTCAGTGAAAGAAATCACCGGCAAAACAACCACGCAGCATATTGCCGAACGGTTAGTTAAAGAAGCAAAGGCACTTCTCATTCATTCAGATTGGACCATTTCGGAAATCGCCTATAGTTTAGGTTTTTCCTATCCACCGTACTTCAACAACTTTTTCAGAAAACAAACGCGGATGACACCGGGCATTTTCAGAGAACAGTATGTGCATGTGTGAATTTTATAATAAGTCGTTTGATTAGTATAGGACAGCCTATCTTATTCATCCTAAATTTGTTAAAAAAACATAACATATGGAATACAGAAATTTAAGTAACACAACAGCGCAATTGTCTGCTATAGGACTTGGTTGCATGGGGATGAGTTTTGCTTATGGCCCAACCGACGATAACGAAAGTATAGCAACCTTACATAAAGCGCTTGATTTAGGTATCAACTTCTGGGATACAGCTGATATGTATGGAAACGGCGCAAACGAAGAGCTTATTTCAAAGGTGCTTGTTCCAAATCGCGACAAAGTTTTTATCGCTACCAAGTTTGGTTTCCGCTTTAAAGATGGTAAAGCAGGCCCTAGCGCTGCCTCGGGCACCTATTTTGACGGCTCTCCAGCTTGGTTAAAAGTAGCAGTAGAAAATAGTCTTCGTAGGCTTAAGATCGATACCATCGATCTCTATTACGCGCATCGTGTCGATCCAAACATTCCCGTAGAGGAAACCGTCGGCGCCATGGCTGAATTGGTGAAAGAAGGAAAGGTACGCTACCTTGGCTTAAGCGAGGCTTCGGCAAGTTCCTTGAAAAAAGCCCATGCTGTACACCCGATCACGGCTTTACAGAGTGAGTATTCGCTATTGACCAGGGATGTAGAAGGTGAAATTTTAGACACAGCACGCGCACTGAATATTAGTTTGATTCCCTATTCACCGCTCGCCAGAGGTTTGGTAACCAATACACTGGATGTCAACAGTTTAGACGAAAGCGATTTCAGAAAAACCTTACCTCGATACAGCGGTGAAAACCTCGCCAATAATCAGTCGTTAGCAGCCGAATTTGCTGCAATGGCCAACGACAAGCAAATTACACCTGCTCAATTGGCTTTAGCTTGGGTGCTTGCACAAGGAAAAGACATGATCCCTATTCCAGGCACAAAAAAAAGAAAGTACTTGGAAGAGAATGCAAAAGCCGTAGACGTTCATCTTAGTCAGTCTGATTTAGACGAGATACAGAAACTCATGGATAAATATCCAAATACGGGCCAACGTTACAGTGAAGGGGCTTTAAAGTTAGTAAATAATTAAATTGATCAGATGAAGATGTAAGGTGTTCGGGAAAGTCTAATAACTTGCTTATAGAACACCTTACATTTAGATCATGTTTAGTTTGCTCTTTTGTTCCATCACGTCTTCTATATACCTTTTTGGCGATTTATGATAAAAAGCTTTAAACGATTTACTGAAATATTTCGGATCAGAAAATCCGACTTTATAGGCGATCTCACTAATAGTTAACCCGCTATTCGTCTCAAGCAACTGTGCTGCTTTCTTAAGACGTACAACCTTAATAAATTCCACTAAATTCAAGCCCGATAGTTGCCTTATTTTACGATACAGCACCGTGCGGCTGACTCCCACTTCGCTTGCCAATGCGTGCACACTGAAGTTATCATCGTTTAAATTCTCCTCTACAATTGTGATCACATCGTCCATAAAGCTATTTGTTTCCACAACATCAGTCTTATGTGGTTGCAATAAATACTCCTGAACAAACTTCTCTTTAAGTCGTTTTCTGCTTTCCAACATATTGGCAATTTTCCACGCCAACAATTTAAAGCTAAAAGGCTTCGTAATGTAATCATCTCCACCTTCCTTAAAAGCCTCCATCATATAGGGGTCTGCGGTTCTCGCCGTTAATAAGATGACGGGAATATGATTCGTATTTTTTTCTCCTTTGATCTTACGAAGTAAGCTGATTCCATCGCATGTAGGCATCATTACATCTGTTACCACAATATCCGGCTGTATTGATTCAACAATCGGCCAAGCTTCCAAGCCATCTCCAGCTTCGAGTACTTTAAATTTATCCTGCAAGCTTCCCACAATAAATCGTCGCAATTCTACATTATCTTCTACAATCAGCACGACCGACTGGTTAGTTGAGTTATCAACTACTTCCTCCTCTTTTGCGTCGCAAGAGAGCGCGTCGTTTAAATCGTTCACCTTGTGTAACTCCATTTTGTTTTCATTTGCTAATAATTGCGTTGCTTTGAAGTGTGATTTCCCTAGCGGCAATTCAATTCGGAATACCGTGTTAAAATCATTCAACTCCTTTGCGAGATTACTTCGCACGGAAAGATTTCCATGATGCATTTTCACCAAACCCTGAGCCAATGCTAAACCTACTCCAGAACCGGTGTGGGTTTGATCCTCATAGGATTTCGACTGATAAAATTGAGCAAATATATAAGGAAGATGTTTTTCCGGAATACCGCAACCGGTATCCCAAACCTCGATAATACAGTTTCCGGATGGGTATGTCGGCGTTTCTATTTTTTTTTCGATCTGTACCTTGATCCGCCCTTCACTATCGGTAAACTTAAAGGCGTTATAAAGTAAATTGGTGAGCACCTTCTCCATCTGCTCATGATCTATCCAAACATCGACGCCATCATTTATTTTATTTTCAATAGTAATCTGAACATTTTTTTTTGCCGCAAGGAATAGAAAATTACTTACAATTTCTTTCACAAACCGCACAAGGTTAGTTTTCTGTATCTGTAAATCAAGATGGCCACTCTCCTGCTTTCTAAAATCGAGTAATTGATTTACTAAATTCAGCAATCTATTTGCATTCTTATAAGCATTATGCAAAAGCGGCTTCGCATTTGTTGGCAAATCTTCTTCCTGCAAACGCTCAATAGGCCCTACAATTAAAGAAAGCGGCGTTCTAAATTCATGCGATATGTTCGTGAAAAAGTTAAGCTTTGCCTCGTGTATTTCTTTCTGTTTTTCCAAAGCGAGGTGCTCCAGTAGTAATTCGTGTTTTAATTGATTTCTTCCTTTAAGGAACTGGATTACAAAATAGGCGACCATACTTACGAGTAATAGGTATAGACCATAGGCCCACCAAGTTTTCCAAGGTGGCGGCAAAATATGAATTATAAGGCTTGTTGGTTTGCTCCAAATCCCATCATTATTGGTTCCTTTAACCATCAACTCGTAAGTCCCGGGATCTAAATTAGTATAGGTGGCAATGGGTGTATTTACAAAGTTCCAGTCATTATCAAATCCTTTTAACAAATAAGCATATTTATTTTTATCAGCATGTATATAATTCAAAACACTAAATTCAACGCTGAAGACATATTGCTTGTGATTAAGGACCAACTCATCCAATAAAGAAATATCTTTGTCGATGACACTTTGGCTTTCCGGCACTATTTTCTTATTAAACAGGCGTAAATCCGTAAAAACTACAGGCGGTTCAAAATAATTGATACTGATACTGTCCGGATCGAACAATGTAAACCCTGCCGAACTTCCGAAAGCTAAGGTACCATTGGCCAGCTTATGATACGCCCCGTAAATAAATTCATCACCAATTAATCCGTCGATGGTATTGTAATTTCGAACGCTCTCTGTATTCGGATTAAAACAAGATATGCCCGCATTGGTGCTTAACCATAAATTGTGATGGTCATCACTCAAGATTCCGAAAATATTATTTCCGGGCAGTCCCATATTTGCATTAAAGTGCGTAAAGCTGTTATCATTGGGATGGTATAAATTCAGTCCATTCATATAAGTTCCTACCCAAATGCGATGCAACCCGTCTTCGTGTATACTGATGATGTCGTTTCCGCTAATAGACTTAGGATTATTGGGATCGCAAACAAAAGTCTGAAAATAGTCACTGCCTCGTCGCTTTAGATTTAATCCGTTTTGTGTTCCTACCCATAGATTTCCCTGTGAGTCTTCATAAATGGATCGAACCATGTTAGAGGAAAGCTTTTTATTTTCTAGATTATATTTGTCAAAAGAAAGCGTTCGGTCACCTCTACGCTTAACGTTTAAACCGCCACCGTAAGTCCCTACCCATAACTCTCCTTTACTATCTTCAGCTAAAGCATATATATTGTCATTGGAAAGTGAACGATCATTGTTTGGGTTATGCTTAATATGTTCAAAATTCGTTGCACCCTTCCGCTTTAAGTTGAGGCCTCCATCGTATGTTCCAACCCATAAGTTACCTTCACGATCAATGCATAGCGATTTCACGTTATTGTGACTCAGGCTTCCCGCTTCCCCTGCTTGGTATTTAGCATGTTTGAATTTAAGTTGACGATTATCTAAGTAATTTATCCCGCCACCTTCCGTTCCGATTATTAGATTGCCCATACCATCTTCGGCGAAAGAGCTTACTACATTATAACTTAGGCTACTGTTATGAGGTTGATGGGCAAAATTTTTAAAAGCCGGTATATCATTATCAATCACATTCAGGCCACCAAAGTAGGTTCCAATCCATATGGATCCCCTTTTATCCTGATATATCGGCCTGATAGAATTGTTGCTTAAGCTGTACTCGTCATTGTCATTAGCGTGAAAACTCTTAAACCGACCGTGTTCATATAAGCTTAAGCCGTTAAATGTTCCTATCCACAGTCTTCCCTTCCGATCTTTGGTAATAGATCGGATATCATTGCTAGGCAGACTATATGGATCGCCTTCGATATGTTTGTGGTAGCTAATCTCGCCTGTTTTTTCATTCAGCACAGCTATACCGTTGGTTTTTGTTGCAATCCAGAAAACATGAGGACTTATTTCCAAAATGGCTACGGCACGCTGGTCACGCGCTTCCGTTAACCTTGCATAAGTTGGATAAGCGCGGTTAATCCTAAGCTTCTTATAAGGGGGCACATAGCTTGTGGAAACTACACCTTCATCAGTACAAAACCATAGTTTATGTTCACTATCTTCATAAATTGATCGAATATTCTTAAAATATCTTTTTTCGTCACCGATGTCTACAGAGATATTATTAAAAACCAGTTCCGCAACAATTTGCGTATCCTCCTTAATCCGGTAGAGCCCTTGATTGGTTCCCACCCACACCTGATGGTAGTGATCTTCCATAATAAAATGGACCGCGGGTTCGCTTGGAGAACTTGCTGTTTCAACATTAGCTAAAGGAATCCTTCTGAAATTATCAAGTGCACGATCGTACAGATTAAGGCCATTTCCTGTACCGATCCACAATCGTTTCTTGCTATCTTCTGCAATCGACTGGATGAAATTATCACCTAATGAAGTAGTATCTTTTGGATTGTTTCTATAAACAATAAATTTGCGTGCATTATATTTATTCAAACCATCTCGTGTACCGATCCATATGAAACCCTTGTAGTCTTGTACGATCGCAAATACACTTCCTTGAGATAACCCTTCAGTTACGTCGAGATGTAAAAATCGGATATCTTTTGCCTCCAAAATATAGAAGCTTGTTAAAAGACTAATCACTACCAACAAAGGCTTCGCAAAAAAACATTTCATTGATTGAATACTAGGTTAACACTATTTGGTTAGCGTAAAAGTACGGAATATATTAGAAACAATGAGCTTGTTTCGTGATCTAGCCAAAACAAATTGGATGCGTTATTACTTTAGCTTTCTCGCTCTTAATAGCGCTTCCAAAAAATAGTAATCAGCATAGCTTAAAGGCTTATCCACCTCCATTCCTGCCGGTTTAGAACCCGTGCTATGCATGAGAATAAAGCCGCGGTTCCCACCTATGTTAGTGGTATAGTGGTCTATCAAACTGTTTAGAAGGCGTGTAGCTTTTTCTCGGTATGCATTGCGTTCCTGACTAAAACCACTTAGTTCCAATAATGCAGAAGCCATAACTGCAGCGGCTGACACATCTCTGGGTTCATTTGGTATTTGTGGAGCGTTGAAGTCCCAATAGGGTACCAAATCATTTGGCATATTAGGCTGGCTGAAAAGCCATTTAGCTATATGATCAGCTTGTTTCAAATAACGGCGATCTCTTGTTTCGCGGTAACACATTGTATATCCATACAAAGCCCAAGCCTGACCTCTTGCCCAAGTCGATTCATCGCGATATCCCTGATGGGTATTCTTTTTTCGCACATTACCCGTTTCAGGATTGTAATCAACAACATGGTAGGTGCTATAGTCGGCGCGAAAATGGTTCTTCATGGTTGTATTTGCATGGCTGACCGCAATTTTATAAAAAGAAGAATCGCCCGTGAGCTTGGTAGCTGCAAACAGCAACTCTAGGTTGAGCATATTGTCAATAATAACAGGAAAATCCCACTTATCGTTGTTATGATCCCAAGAGCGTATACAACCCACTTTTGGATTAAAACGGGTTGCCAAGGTTTTTGCGGCTTGAATAAGTACTTCCCGATCATGCGGATCATCTGTTAAGCGATAACCATTACCGACGCTACAATAGATTTTAAAGCCCATATCGTGCGTTCTGCCATTGTATTGTTCGTCTTCTATCATAGTCGTAAGCCTACGGGCTTCCCGTTTCCAATCTTGGTTACCCGTATACTCGTAAAGATACCATAGCACACCCGGGAAAAAACCGCTTGTCCAATCGCTTCGCTTTACCACAATTAAATCCCCCTTTTCTGACAGCGACCGGGGAGAAACCAAGGAGGTATCTGATTGGTGAACAGTCGCTAACTCCTTGATCATTAATTTGGATTGTCTTTCAGCCAATTGCCATATTTCTTTTTCTTTTGGGATTACTTGGCTATAAGACAAGTGCGGAAGGAACAAATAGTAAAACAATAGTTGGCATGCAATTGCAACACTGCATTGGGATGCAATTCGCTTCGGTTGTTTCAGGTCTGACTGACGGGTATTGACGAATATAAAAATCATAACTAGTTTTTTAAGGATTAATAGGTATTAACTGAATTTCAAACAGTTTCATAAGTTCATCTCCCACTATTCGATCAGCTTTGAGCTCAAGCATAGACCGTGAATCAGTAAGTGCGATTTCCCCTAAGTCATCTATTACAAAATCTTCGTTCGGTTTATTCTTTTTGGTTTCGCCTTTTAACATCTTTTCACCTATACTGATTTCGTATAAACTACCTAGGGTGTTAGCACTATATTTTATCCTTAACCGGTAAGGTGCAGGTTTGATGACACGAATTGGCCAGTACATTTTTTGTTTGCAAGTTTTCCATCCATCAACATAGTATCGGTTCGACTTCCCATCGCCATACTTAAATTCCTTACCGATCAATATAGCATCAAAGGCAAGTAAACGATTTGGAATATGATCATTCAAAAGTCGGGCGTTATCTACCGACAACACCTTATTTTTCAATTCAATAACGATTACACTATTAACTGGATCCGGCGCCTGAGCAGGAAGCTCAATAGCGAGATCTTCTAAGGTGATCCGCGCTGTAGCGAGGTTTTTTTTCTGATTATTTAAGCAATATGCTCGCCGGATTTCGTTTTTCAGACCTCCAACCAGTAACCTTCCGTCCTTTGGCCAATTGAACACATGTAAGTATAATTTATCTTCGCGCTGCGTAACTACGCCCCAGGATTGAACAGGTAGAGTTGTGGGAGTTGATCCATAGATACTTTCTTTATTCTTGTTAATCCAAATTCCAATGCTATCCAATATCCGCGTATCCTTTGGATCAAAGGCTCCATCCCCCATTGGTCCGACGTTCATGAGTAGGTTACCTCCTCTTGAAGCGGCTTTTGCCAATAAACGGATAAAGAACGAGGCAGGTTTATGACTATGATCATATTTGGAGTATCCGTAGGATTCATTGGTAGTAGGAATGGCCTCCCAGTCGCCCTTTACCGGATAAAATTCCGCGGGTCTGTCGGCCGTGTTCAAGTAATCGCCAAAATTTCCGGCCGTACTACGCGCGAGGCGGCCGTTAACGACGACCTCAGGATCAGTTTCTCGTATTGCTTTCAAAATACGCAGATTTTCCGAGAAAGGTAATTTGTGCGGCGTATCGAACCATAATATATCCGGGTGGTAATTAAGCAATAGCTCCCGAATTTGTGGAATGGCCTTTTCATTTACATATCGTTGGGCTTTCGGAAGCCATCCCGGATGCTTATCATACCAATCGGCACCTCCAATCAATTTATCACCACCGGGATTATGGTACTCCCAATCATTACCGGGCGCATCCGGATGTTCCCAATCAAAAGCGTGCGAATAGTAAAAGCCGAATTTCATACCATATTTGCGGCAAGCCTGTGCTATTTCGGCCACGGGGTCACGATGAAAAGGCGTTTGCTTTATACTATTAAAATCGGAATATTGCGTATTATACATTGCAAAGCCGTCATGATGCTTGGCTGTAACGATAAAGTAGTTCATCCCGGCTTTTTTTGCTGCCAGTACCCACTGTTCTGCATTAAAATGTACCGGATTGAATTGCTTTGCCAAAGCTAAGTAATCACGTCGGCTGATCTTCTCCTTACGCATCAAATGCTCCGCATAACCGCCCACTTCCTTGCCGTTCCATTCGCCACCTGCATGCGAATAAACTCCCCAATGAATAAACATACCAAATTTGGCTTCCCGCCACCAAGCAATCCGTTGGTTGTGTTTACGCATGGCGGCGGTCCACCACCCCGCTTTCGCCTCTTCAATAGCTGTGATATCCCGCATCTTTGGATCATTGTACATTTTTGTTCCCTCGTCACCCACGTCCTGTGCATACAGCGCAGTGTTCAGCATACAAGCAATACTAAAGACTTGAAAGTATAAAAGGTAATTTCGTTTTCTCATTATTTTATCCGTTATCAGATTTCTGCAATCGTCTTCGACCCACACTAACTATTTTACTATTCTACCATTTAACAACCCAACTATTTAACCACTCAACTATTCAACTATTAACCAGTTAACGACTCAACTACCTAAACCAAATAATAGGGTTTCGAATTGGTAGATTTCGAATTACTTCTTCCACCTTTGGCTCATGATCGAGCTTTTTCCACGTGGCTAACCAAAGCCTCTCTTCGAAGGCTTTCGCGCAGAACAATAAAGCGGGCTGTGCAACCGGCCAATAATCCCAATACATCACATCTTTTGCATAGGGCCAAGTGTCCTTTTCTTTTATGTATGGAAACATGAAGGCCATTCCCTTTTTTATCGAACGCCCATCTGCCAATTGAAAATCCCATAAATTATCCGTCGGTATGGAAGCTATTTGACATAACATAACCATGGCGTCCAGATTGAAAAGCGAATAACCATAAGGTTTGGTACGTTTAAGTTCACGGGGAAAGCTACCATCCTGTGCCATTTGATTAGGTAACAAAACCGTCTTGTATCGTTCGCGACAAAAATCCAGCAATTGCTCATCACCCACGAGCTTCGCAAAGGAAGCCACTTGCATTGTCCAACAGGTCCCATGGTTATTCTCTGCTCTCATTTCATCCTTACCATAGGGATGATTGATCAGCCAGGCTAAATAAGCCGAAAACCATGCTTTAAATTGTTTTAGCCGTCCATTAGAAAAAACCGCAGCATCCTTCATGACTAAAATTCCCTGCGCAACTTCCATGAGATGGATAGTATCAATGATACCAATGCCCCTCCCCGTAAAGCGTCCTTTAATTGCCTGTGCGTACAAAAGATTAGGATTCATCCGCGTTTCAGGATTCACAAACCATGCTTCCAGATGCTTCAAGGCATGCATAACATATTTTTCGTCATTAGTTAGCCGATAAGCGGAAGCCAAGGCACCTACTATCTGACTAAAGCGGATCATTGCCTTGCGGTGAGCGACAAAGTTATCCGGATTTGTCATACCATCACGTTGTATATAAGGACCATTTGGATCCGCGGGATTAGGCCACCAATAATCACCTTCAGAAAAGAAATCGTGCTTTCCCCCGCTGCTTCTTGACGATTGCTCCGCTGTAATCGTTACCGGTTGCTGTTGCATAGCCCATGCTGCTCGCCGTAAAATCTGCTTGCCTAGAATTTGTTCCGCCTCTTTTTCATAAGACGTATCAATCGCCAGGTCTACCCACGATACGCACAAGCTACCCACCAGCAAGCATACATAGATCATGTAGTCTAAATACCTCATAGCGTCATGAATTTAAACGTTACCTTTTCGATCGTATTTGGCTTCCCTTTTTCGGGCGGTGCTATCCAACCCTCCCAATTGCCCTCCTTCCCACGTTCAACCTTTATCTTTCTAAAACTATATTCTCCATTTTCATAATCATAACTTTCGCCGTCATCGTCGTATAAATCATATTCACCGTTTTTTTTACCATAGTGCCTAACCTCAATAGCGACTTGTTCACCAGCTTTAGGTGCATGTAGCAAAGGAGGCATGAATGGTATTATTCCTCCATCTTTCACATATACCGGTATTTTATCTAAGCCCGGCGTGGCGGTGATGGTTTCGCCATTGCCTACATATGCTCCCGTGTAAAAGTCGTACCAGTTGCCTTTCGGCAATAGCACTTCTCTGCTCGTCTGCCCCGTAAACATGGGTGCCACCAGAAGATATTCACCCGCCATATATTGATCCTTAATTTCTCGATGAGATGCTTCTGCGTAAGGATTCTTTTCCAGATCGTTTGTCACTACCTTTTTTGATTCCCCTAGCGTAAAACCCTCTTCTAAATTCATAGCGCGAAATGGCGGCGTTCCTTCAAAATGATATTTAGCAAATTCGCTGTACCAATAAGGCATCATGCGCATTCTCAAAAGTGCTGCTTCTTTTACATGCGCCTCCACATCGGGAAAAGACCAGGGTTTTGTGCCGCTTGCCCAGGCATTAATCATGGCCATCGGAGAAAAAATAGTCGACTGGAAACGCCGCAACCATTCCTCTTCACTCTTGGAAGCACGAACTTCCGGTGTCCACAGCACGCCGGCGAAACCACTATTTACCAATGCGGTAATAAAATCTTCATGCTTGTAATAGTCGTTATAAATAACATAGGGGAATGATACCGCACCCGCATTGGATCCTCGTATTAAACCATAAGTGCGCTTATTCTCCTTTCTATATAAGCCCGTACTATATCGCTGCATAAGCACGCCATAGGTCTGCCGCATCTGTTCGGCAGCATAACCGGAAGGAAAGGATGCCACATCAGGCCACAAATAGTGATCGCCTCCATCAACTTCATCTATCTTATAACCGCTAATGCCAATATCGACTTGGCTTCGTTGCCATTGAGAAAAGAGGGTGTTTCTAGCTTGCGCCATCATTAAGTCGGGCACCAAGCCTACCCATACCGTATGGGAGGAGGTAAAAGGTTTAATTTCTTTAAAAATCGGCGACGCGGGAGAAACATAGGGGTTCGTCCACAAATTAATTCGGACACCTTTTTTTAGCAATCTTTGCACCAAAGCTTCTGGATTGGGAAAGCGCTTTGGATCCCATTCAAAAGTACAAGGGTATGATTTGCTTTGCCACCCGGGCTCCAAGCCTACAAAATCCAGAGGATATCCCCTTTGTTCAAAAGCTTTCACCTCCTCTTCCACCTCTTCAGCATTGTACAGTCGTTGGACGCGCTGGGTAAAACCTAATCCCCAGCGAGGCGGCAATACACCACCCCCATTAAATAAATTGAATCGACGAACGGCATCCAAGGGCGTCGGTCCACCGAAGACATAAAACTCCACACCCGCAGCAGGGACCAATATTTCAACCGCATCGCTATAAGGTCGTGCTGTCCAGGTTTTATCAACGTTGCGATCCTTTGCTTGAGGGGGGTGTTTACTATCCTTTCGCACTGCAGAACCAGCGTATACATCCAAGTAACGTGCGCTATTGATAAAAACGCCATAACCATTTGAAGAAACATAAAAAGGGGTAGGTGCATGCGTTCGGCCATTATCTACCCCTCCATAATGGTCGACATGTAATCGCAAAATTTTCCCTCGCTGATGCACGGACTGAAAGTGAAGACCGAAACCAAATAGTTGTTCCAACGAATCCAAAGGAAAACGCAGGTAGGTTTTTCCATCCACCGTACCTCCATAAACATCAGCCATTACGAACGGAAATGAAGTATTACTCAACTTTCGAATTGCTTCCGACCGGGGCGTCACACCAGCGGCAGTTAATAAGTTATAAGATTCAGGCTTCCCTACGACACCTTTCCAAACACCTGGCAATACTTCCGTCCAATTAATTTCCTGTCCGTAACTTTTAAAGCATGTTATGAGCAGAAAAAATAAAAGTCTATAATAACGTATATTATTCATTCAAATGAGTTTTACAAGGGCACAATCGTATATATTCGCCCTTTTTCCGTTGGAAAATCTATTACATAGGTTTCTTTTAAGTTCAGGGATTGCAAAGAAGCCTGCCCACTTTGCTCAAAGCGTGGTTTTTCAGGCTTCATTAATAATTCATTTTGGGAAGCATTTCTCAAAGATTGACCGGTAGTTTCCAACACTTTAACCGGAATAGGTGTTCTTAATCTACAATTCCCCCCCAATTCCGAACGAATAAGCGCACGTGTTAAATTCCTGTTTGCCCAATTGATTTCAACTGTAAAATTTCCGCGTGCCTTTATGCCCTTAATACTGCCTGCTGGCCAAGCGTCTGGCAAGGCAGGCAGCAATTGAACTTCTCCGGCATGGCTTTGCAATAACATCTCGGTCATGCCGGCGGTTGCGCCAAAATTCCCGTCAATTTGAAACGGTGGATGTGCATCGAAGAGGTTCGGATATGCACCACCTCCGCTCATCTGTTCCTTTTCTTCATTCGGGTCGATATAACGCAACGCATCCTTCAAAATCTTGTAAGCATGATTTCCGTCCTGTAAGCGAGCCCACCAGTTGGTTTTCCAAGCCATTGACCAGCCAGTACTCACATCGCCTCGGTGAATCAACGACTGTTTGGTTGCTGCTGCCAATTCCGGAGAGCCGAGTACGGTTATTTGATTACCTGGATAAAGACCAAATAGATGAGAGATATGCCGATGTTTATCTGCTGGATCATCCCAATCTTGGTACCACTCCTGTAATTGTCCGTATTGGCCGATATGATACGGATAAAGCTTTGCTTTAGCCATTATCAATTTTTCTTTAAAATCTTTATCACTTCCCAAAATATCGGCAGAACGAATACAGGCATTAAACAATTCCCTTATGATTGCCATATCCATGGTAGAAGCCATTGACAACTGATACTCCTTTCCGGCGATTTTAACCGTATTTTCAGGTGAAGTTGACGGGTTAGTAATAAGATAATGGCTACCGGGATCTTCAATAAGCCAATGTAGCATAAAAGAAGCGGCTCCCTTCATCAAAGGATAAGCTTCCTCTTTGAGAAACTTTTTATCGCCGGTATAGAGATAATGTTCCCACAAATGCGTACAAAACCAAGCACCTGCCATAGGCCATGCCGACCACCGAGGCATGCCTTTGGGGTCCCAGTCGTAACCGCCGGGAGGCGATGTTTTTGCCCATAAATCGGAGTTATGATGTGTCACCCATCCATCGTCAATGTTATAATTCACTTTAGCTGTCACCGCTCCATTAACTGCCAATTCTTTCATAAAATCAAACAAGGGTTGATGGCATTCGGAGAGATTGGTATTTTCTGCTAACCAATAATTCATTTCGGTGTTGATATTGGTGGTATAATTACTCCCCCAAGGCGGTTGAACCATATCATTCCATATTCCCTGTAAGTTTGCCGGCCTCCCTCCCGGCCTAGAACTAGCGATCAATAGATAGCGGCCATACTGATAATATAAAGCCTGTAGCGCATTATCCGATTTCCCTTCTGCTAAACGTAACATCCTTTCATCAATGGGTAATCGCACAGCTTCCGGATCTTTCCCTAAGTCGATAGACACTCGGCGAAAGAGTGCCGCATGGTCCGCTATATGCCGCGACTTCACTTCCTGATAGCTTGATTTTGAAGCTCGTTCCATACAAGCTGCCGCTTCTACGGCGGGGTCCTTCCCGTTCAAACCCGGCGATTTATCAAAACCGTTAAAGCTCGTTGCTTCTGTTAGCCAAAGTATTACCGAATCGGCTCCTGAAACACACAATCTATTGTCGTCCGTTTTTACTTCACCGCCTATTGCTTGCACTTTCACATGTATTTCGAAGTTCATACCTTCGCCATCCCTGTCGTCATAAACAATCTGTTGTGGCTCATATTCACGGTTTGCGACAAATTTGGGCGCTTTCCCTTGAAGTATCAGATAATCATGACGAGCGGCCTTTGTTTGATGTTTCAATTTACTTGTTAACGCGACATCAAAGGCGACTGCACCCGGTTTATTCGCTGTTATTCGTATAGCCATCGTCTTATCAGGTCGGCTGATGAAGGTCTCACGTGTATACATTACCCCACGATAAGTATATTTTATCGTAGACAGGGCCTTATCAAGATCCAAATCGCGTTGATACGAAGTAGTCAATGAATCGGGACGATGAAAATCGAGTAATAAGTCGCCAAGCGGTAAATAGCGAGCCGAGTAGGGACCCTGCATTTGCTTCCATAAACTTGCCGCTTTTTCATAGTCGCCGTCAAAAATGGCCCTTCGTACCCGTGGGAGTATTTTGGAGCCATTTGGATTATTCCCTGGATTAGGAAAGCCCGACCAAAGGGTATTGTCGTTCAGTTGATAGCGTTCTACTTGAACACCCCCAAATACCATAGCCCCTGTTTTGGCGTTGCCCAACGGCAAGGCCTCTTCCCAAACCGATGCCGGTTTCGTATACCATAATTTTAGTAACTTTTCTTGCTCTTGCGTATTACCCATTAATGTGGCAAAGACACAGCTTGCGAACACAAAAAGAGAGATCTTAGGTTTATTCATTTTCTATTTGGTTATTATCCCACGCTCAAACTTGGATTCAAATCGTCATCGACATTCCTTTGTATTTATTAAGTGTTCGATCGCTCCATGCTAAAATGTAGACACCCACTATTCAACCACTAAACTACTCAACCATTTAACTACTTTACTACTCAAGCATTTAACGACCCTACTCCTTTACGATTTAACTATTGCACGTTCACAAAAGTCGTTTCCATCCCCTCCGACTGCACGCTAGCTACGCATTTCCCCTTTGCTAGGCGCACTTTAATCATCGCCCGACCATTGTAAGCTTGCACCTTCCGCGAGCCATCGGAGGTTCCCTGATTGTCGATCAAACTTCCATCACCCACAGCTGAAAAGTGTAACCAATTTTGGGCATCCAAACACAGGACACCTTTCGCATCCAGCAAATCAGCCTGAAGGGTGACAATGTCGCCCTCACGGTCGACTTCCTGTAGGTTCATTCGTACGGGTTTATCCCATTTTGCTGTTAGATAGTTTTGCCTAAGTTCATCGCTCACCATCTCTTTTCCATTTTTTGCTACGGCTTTAAAATGGTTTTCACCTTCACGAAGCCGCACCATCCATCGTAAACCGGCGGCAGGAAAATCTTGTACATTTCTTTTTTTAATTCCCATACTTTTTCCATTAACAAAAAGCTCCACCTCTTCTGCATTGGAATAGACCTTGATCATTTTTTCTTCATTCGGTTCACCCCAGCGCGTTGGCCAAGTGTGCCCGTAAATATGTACCATTGGCTTTTTAACCCAATAAGATTGGAACACATAATAGGCTTCCTTTTTATTTAAATTACGTTCTACAACACCCTTTTGATTCACATACGGTACTGGATTATCCGGCCTCACCGGTGTAGAAAAGTCCTTAAAAGGCCAATAAGCTGTTCCCGTTAACCAAGGCATATTTTCCTGTTCTTTCAAGTGCCAATCAATCAGATTGCAGATATAACTTTCACTCCAGTCACCATCTTTTGAAACCCTCGCTGCCCCACCATACAGCGACGCATCCCCCGCTCTTTCATCCACCCCATCTCCTGTTGTAATCTTCGCTAAGGCTTTGTCCGGATTTTCGGCATGTCGGCGTGCATGACTATCACCTCCCCATTCCACATGAAGGAAATGGTTGACTTTTTTCATTTCCTCTTCCGAAGCCTGTTTATAATCAGTGTACAAACCTCGGTACCAACCAGCCCAGATAGACGGCGAATAAACATCTACGATATCTTTACAAAAGTCGCAGCGCCGAATAGCTGTTTTTCTTGATGGATCTAAGCGGTGAGACAGATCGTTCAGCTCCTTCATAAAGGCTCTAATTTTCTCCTTATCAAACACTGAGAAATCGCCTGGCCAGTCATTTTCATTTCCCAATCCCCAGATAATAATGGACGGATGATTATAATGCTGCTCGATCATATTAGTCAACATTTGTCGCGCCTGCGCTTGATACTGTTCTCCTCCCAGGCCACCCCTGCACCATGGAATTTCTTCCCAAACCAGCATACCGAGGCTATCGCAGGCATTCAGAACAACCCTCGACTGTTGATAATGTCCCAATCGGATGAAGTTAACCCCCATCTCTTTCATGAGTTGCATTTCTTTAAGGATCATGGAATCCGTCATGGCTGCCCCAACACCGGCATGATCTTCATGCCGATGGCTACCGCGTAGTAACAAACGCTCTCCATTCAGATAAAATGGCCCCTTCTTTTTAAACTCGAAATGTCGAAATCCTATTTTTTCTTCTACCGTACAGCTATCCATTCCTGTTTTTGCAGTCACGATTAACTTGTATAATGACGGCTGGGCAGGACTCCATAAAATCGGCTTCTTAACGTTCAGGCAAGCTAAATCAATTTCTTTTATTTGTGTCGATACCTCTTTTTCAAATTGTGCCACCTGTTCCCCTTGTGGATCTAAAAGACGGATATCTACTTTTAAATTTCGGCTACCGCCATCACGCAAGAACCGTGCGCTGATGTGCAACGAACCCTCCTTACCTTGAGGATCCACACTCACTTTAGTAAAAACCCTATCAATGGAAGCTTGTGGTATATATTGCAGGTTAAGATGCCGATAGATACCCCCATATAGATTAAAATCGGATAGATCGGAGGGAATCATTTCCAGGTCACGGGAATTATCTGCTCGAATAATGATAGGAACCTGTCCGTGAAATTGTTTTTCACAGATGGGGTTTGCGGTAAAGGTTTTTACCGCATCCGTAATATCCACCACCCATTCGTCGTAGCCACCGATATGTTCAGCTACCTTTGTTGTATAAACATAAACCTCCGTTTTTTGTCCGACGCCTTCAAAATGCAAACGCGTCCGCCCATTTTGATAAGGATTATCAACCTTTATGTTTTTCCGATACCATCCAGGACCTTGGTAATAATTTACATCCGGATCGACCCCGTCAGTTGCATTGAAGCAGTGCGGTAAGTCAACCTGCTGCCAAATCGGCACCGCTTCCGGATTGCCTTTCCCAACGGGTCTTACGGCTTCCCAAATACCGCCTAAATCACTTTTTAGAAACTCCCAGCTTTTATCGATACGACGGGTTTCTTGACTACGAGCGGTTAAAAAGAAACCTATAAAAAAAAGTGTATATAATAAACAATATTTTAACCTAAACATAATGTATTAACTACTCAACCATTTAACCACTTAACTACTCGACCATTTCACCACTTAACTACTCAACTACTCAACCATTTAACCACTTAACTACTCGACCATTTAACCACTTAACTACTCGACCATTTCACTACTCAACGATCAACCACTTAATCCAATGCACCACTTTTCATCATTTTTGCAGGTAATCCGTGTTTTACAGCCTCCACATGACCTTTTAGCTCCAGTTTAACAACAGTCGCCACCTTATCAGGTGCTTCTAAAGGAAGAGCTATTGAGACCGTATCCCCTTTGTTACCCGCCTTTATGATTTGCCCGTTGGCCAAAAGCATCGCAGATAGCACCTTGTTTCTCAATTTTGGGACAACCAATTTCCCGTCCGAGGGCCAGTCAAATACAGATAAATAAAGAATGGTATTATTTCCGGTCTCTTTCATGGTGCATCTACCCCAATTCAATGGAGCAAGTGGACTAGCCTTAGTTGCGTAAATAGCTTCCCCATTTACTTTCATCCAATCACCGATTGCTTTCAACCGATCGATGCTTTCTTTGGGGAAAGTACCGTCGGGCTTAGGGCCGATATTCAGCAAGTAGTTTCCTCCCTTAGAGGCAATATCGATTAAGTTTTGGATAAGGGTTTCGCTTGATTTCCAGTTATTGTCAGAAGTTCGATATCCCCAAGTCCCATTCATGGTCATACAGGTTTCCCAATACTTTCCATCCAGTTCACTGAAGTCCGGAATCTTTTGCTCGGGGGTTTTCGTATCTCCCGGAAAGTTGGGTCTTTTCAACCGATCGTTCGTGATAATATGGGGTTGCAGTTTAAGTTGTTCCTGTAATTTAAGCGCCGCTTCATCCGTCATATTCGTTGGTGTATCCCACCACAGTATCGCAATATCGCCGTAATTACTAAGCAGTTCTTTTACCTGCGGCACAGAAACCTTATTGATATACTCATCAAACGAAACCGTTTCCTGAGCAGGATCCCAATGCCCTTTATGAGTTAAGGTATATGCATCTATCCGAGCCGAATCAGGGTTTGGCCATCCTTCTCGCATTAATTTTCTGGCTGCCGATCCGCCGGGATTATTCCAATCTTGGGCCTGGGAATAATAAAAGCCTAACTTAATCCCATATTTTCTACAGGCCTCTGCCAAAGGCTTTAACAGATCGCGGCCATAAGGGCTTGCATCCACTACATTCCATTTACTGGCAGCAGTTCTAAATAAGGCAAATCCATCATGGTGTTTAGCGGTAATAATCAAATATTTCATACCGGCTTCTTTCGCCATTCTTACCCATTCATCCGGGTTGTAGTGCACCGGATTGAACTTTTTAGCAGCAGCCTGGTATTCGGCTACCGGAATTTTACAACGGTTCATAATCCACTCAGCGCCACCTCTTGCCTGTTCGTGGCCTTTATAAACACCAGCAAATTGGGCATACACGCCCCAATGGATAAACATGCCAAATCGGGCTTCTGTCCACCATTTCATTCGCTCTTTACCCTTCTCAACCGGTATTTGTGCATTTAAAAGCTGTAGTGGAAGTACCAAGCTCATGGAGAGTAAAATTATCCGTGCCAATTGTCCGAACTTGTTCATCTTACATAAGGTTAACAGTTAAAAACCGGGTGTTTGCTTATAGCCCTCGTTCCCTAAACTTCGGGCGATATCGACCTCAGACTGCGGAACCGGCCATAACGTGTCACGCGCTTGGAATAATCTTGCGGCACCATCGGGATCTTGGATCGTATCCATAACTTCTTTGATAACCCCCCAACGTTTTAAATCGAAATAACGTTGCCCCTCTAAAGCAAGTTCAACCCTCCGTTCCTGCCTGATTACTTCTCGAAGTTCTTCCCGACTATAACTATCATTCAGGTTAAACAAGGGCATGTTCACATCGGAACGAGAACGGACCTGATTCAGTGCGTCGATAATCGTCTGATCGGGTCCACTGCTTTCATTTTTCGCCTCAGCGTACATAAGCAATACATCGGCATAACGTAAAAATACCCAATCTTGATCACTTTGCGTAGCATAGCTGGTTGGCCATTTTGATTCGTTAATATATTTACGCGGCAGGTAACCGCTCAACACATTCTCAAAGACGGGATCAAAGGCCGAGGAAGCATCTGTCCCGCGCCAAACGCCTTCATAAATAATGGATGCTTTCAAACGCGGATCTCGATTTTCATAAGGATTATTCGGATCATACAAAGGAGATTCCGTAATAGGCTTACCGTCCGTGCATGTGTAACTGTCTACCAAATAGTATAAAGGTTGCACGGCCTTCAAGTAAGAATACATCATGTCAGCAGGACTGTACATATTAGGTGGTAGAAATTTTGCTGAAAACATAATCTCGGGATTATTATTTTGGCCGGGTTTTCTAAAGAGATTCCGATAACCTCCCTGATAAATAGAAAATACTTTTTCGTCGATAATTATTTGCGCCGTGTTGGCAGCAGCGTCCCATTGTTTATTGGTGAGCAGTACTTTGACCTTATACCCTAAAGCAGATCCCCGCACCGCATGTCCACTATAAGAAGTGTTAGGTAGGTGTTCAATCGCAAAATCAAGGTCTTCCAAAATGGCAGAAATGATCGCTGCTTTTGGCGTTCGAGCCAACATAGCACTTGCTTCATCTAATCCTAATGGTTGCAGCGTTAAAGGAACGTCGCCATACAAACGAGTAAGTAAAAAATAGTAGTGCGCTCTGATAAACCTTGCTTCGCCTTTATATATATTGCGTTGCTCTTCACTCAGTGTAGCGATCTTATCGATATTGGCAAGTAAGCGGTTACAAGCACCGATCGCTTGATAGGATATCTCATACCCTTCCGTTTGCATTCCGCCGGTTGTAGGCGTTATTCCCGACCGGGAAATCACATTAAAGCTATTGGAACTGCTGGGGACGAAGGCATCGTCAGAAAGCCCATCCCAGAGCATGGAAGCGCCACCCCAACCACCACGAGCTGCAGTGGAGGATGTTGCATTGTATCCTCTACTGAGGAACTCATAACAACCTGCCAACGCTAAATCCGCATCGCTTTTTGTTTTCCAAAAATTCTGCTCCGAAATCTTATCGGTTGGATCCTTCTCCAACAAGTCTTTTGTACAACTATTTAGACTAAGTGCTGCAAGCGTAGCCAAAGTAATATATATTGTTTTTAATGTAAGCTTCATAACATCAGGTTTTAAAAGGTTATACTAGTACCGAATGCAAATACTTTATTCTGCGGGTGCGTTACATATCTTCCTGAAGTAGCTCCCCCGCCGGAAGATACACCACGCTCAGGATCCAAACCAGGGAATTTTGAAAAAGTCAACAAATTATCTCCTGCAAAATAGATTCGTAGACCACTGATTCCGATTTTACTTAGCATGCTTGCCGGTAAGTTGTATCCGAGCTGGACATTCTTCAATCGTAAGAAAGATGCATCCTTAAGAAAAAAGGTCGAAGCAGTTCTAACATTATTGGCGGCTGGCGTGCCCTCGGCTCCCACTATTGGTAAGCTTGCATTCGGGTTTTCAGGCGTCCAGGAATCCTCCATCCAATCGCGGGTGAATACACCGCCTTGCCGAAATGGAACAATCCCCCACTCACTTACGAATATCTTCTGTCCTTGTGACCCAAAAAGAAACACGGTCAAATCAAAATTTTTCCAGGTAGCCGAGGCGTTAAAAGAATAGTCAAAATTTGGAAACGCACCTGGAACCAATACCCGATCATTATTATCCACTTGATGATCACCATTGACATCAGCAAATTGCAAGTAGCCTGGTTTTGCAGGAATTTGTTGAACAGGAGCATTAGTAATATCATCCTGCGAGCGAAAGATACCGATGTTTTGCAGCAAGTAGAAGCTTCCATAGGGCAACCCTTCACGGATAATCGTGTTTCCCTGAATGCGTTCGGCCCCATATTTAATCACTTTATTACGATTGGCTTGAATATTTCCACTCATGCTCAACGCAACTTCTCCAAAGGTCTCCCTATATTGTAAACCAAGCTCTACGCCTCGGTTCCTCAATTCTCCGTAATTAACCGTTGGCGCCGCCAAGCCAATATAAGCGGGGAAAGCGGTTGAAGAAGATAAGATATCAGAAGTAACCTTATTGTACCAATCAAAATTGGCAATTAATTTATTGTTAAAGAAACCAAGGTCAACACCGAAATCGACAACAGTGGTGCTTTCCCACTTAATGCGATTATTTGCCATGGCTTCCTGACGAGCAGCCTGCTGTAACGATTCTTCAAATGGATAAGCGTAAGACGAATTCAACACCGTTTGATAAGGATAATTACCGATGTTCTGATTCCCCAAGGTACCAATAGATGCCCGCAACTTGAGGTCACTCATAACAGCTTTTAATCCATCTCCGTAAAAAGCCTCTTCAGCTATACGCCAACCTCCTGATACAGAAGGAAAAAACGCCCACTTCAAATCTTTAGGGAAGCGGGAAGAAGCATCGTAACGCGCATTTCCTTCTAATAAATACTTCCCTTTGTAATCGTAATTTATTCTTCCATAATAAGATCTGAGCGACCATTCTTCTGTGACACCTTCATTTGTTTGCTGTCCTGCACCACCGGCATTTAGCTCAGGTACTTCATTGCCGGGGAATTGCAAACGACTACCTAAAAGCATCTGGGTTTTATTATATTCTACTTGCGTGCCGGCTAGCACTTTTAAATGATGATTACCAAAAGATTTATCATAAGTAAGTTGGGTATAACCTACGGGATATACATTATTATCGTCCGTAACCGTCAGACCTTGTCCGCCAACATCGAGAAGTCTACTTGGTGCATCATTCGGCCCCGCAAACCAGAGATATTGTTCAATGACCGGCTTAAAAGTATAGTTTTTAGAAAAGCTATAATTCAAGCCACCACTTGTTCTCCACTCTAATCCTTCCAGCAATTTAACATTCAGAAAAAGATTGCCCTGCATATAATAGTTGTTTAACTTGGTTAAGGCATTTTCCGCCACAGCTACCGGATTTTTGTTAGGTGACTGGAAAGGATAGGCTCGGGAGGTATAACGACCACTGCCATCCGGCAGGTAAGGGCCATAGAGTGGTGACTGACTAATGGTGGATAGAAATTGATCTTCGCTTCCATTCCTCGGATATTTTCGGTCTCCATAGTTCAAGGTGATGCTGGATCCGAAATTAATTCGTTCATTGATCTTCGCGTTCAGGTTTATCTGTAAATTGTACTTTTTGAAAGAAGTCCCAACCATAATATCCGGTTGATCAACGTAGCCAAGAATAACGTTATAAGTTGTTCCACTTCCTCCCCCACTAAGTGATAGGTTATGCGTTTGTACCGGTACTGTTTTAAACACCGCATCTAACCAGTTAAAATCAGGATATAAATTTTTATCCGTGGCATTTGCATAAGCGTCAATCATTTCCTGACTGAACATCGCATTGGAATTCGTGATGCCCGAGTTTATAGCAGCCTGATTATATAACTTCATGTAATCGACTGAATTATATACAAAATCCGGCAGCGACGACGCCTTGGTAATGCCGATATTGTAATCGTAGGTCAGCTTGGCTTTACCTGCCTTCCCCTGCTTAGTAGTAACCAGTATCACCCCATTTGCGGCCCTAGCTCCGTAAATAGCAGCTGAAGCCGCATCTTTTAGTACCGTAACATTTTCGATGGCCTGCGGGTTCAGATTTGTTAGGCTTCCCGGAATACCATCTACAATAATCAGTGGCGAAGCGGAGGCCCCATAGGAACCCAAGCCTCTCACTTGCAGATTCACGTTCTCATTTCCAGCTTCGCCGGAGGCTTGCGTAACGCGCAAACCGGGCATTCGGCCTTGAAGCAACTGTGTCGGATTAGTAGCAATTCGCTTATTCACCACATCGCCATCTACAGAAGCAATGGCACCCGTTAAGTTTACCTTCTTTTGCGTTCCATAACCCACAACGACTACCTCGTCCATTTGATTGCTGAGCTCCTGTAATATAATATTAACTTGCTTTTGTCCGTTGACGGTCGCCTCCTTCGTTGCCATACCAACCTGACTAAAAATCAGCACATCTTGAGACTCCACCTGTAATTGGTAAAGCCCGTTAGCATCTGTTGTTGTACCTTTATTTTTTCCTTTAACCCTGACACTTACTCCCGGAGCAGTTTGTCCATCAGGCGTTGTCACTTTACCAGATACCGTGCTATTTCCCTGTGCCAGCGCACAGAAGCTCAAAGCACAAGTTTGAAATAATAATAGTACTATAAATAGTCCTCTTGTAAATTTACCCTTCATCTTTTTTAGTTTATGCGGTTAGCCATCATTAGGTTTGTGCACAAAAGTCTCAATTCGCTCCAATCTCTAAGGGTAATTTTCGTTCTATTTAGGGGTACAAAATGGTTTTTGTCATCTTCTTTAATCTATCGGTTTTATTATCACAGCCTTTAGTTTAAATAATTCGCTTTTACCGCTTAAGGGCCTTATATCCAAAGTATACCGTCCCGGTTTATTTATTGAAATCGTCGCCACGTCATGCCGAACGAAGAGCAATGGTGCTTTTTTATCAAAACTCCCCGTGTGTAAAGTTCTAAAGTAAAAGTTTTGTCCATTGATTGATAATGTTCCCTCCTGATTAGCGCTTTCGGGCTCACAGGCATATTCGAGCGTAATCCGGTAGTTGCCGGATTCCATTAATTGCGTGTCAAATTCGATTATATCTTTTTCCCTATCAGCCATTCCAACCACACAGTTGGTATGTTTCCAATCACCATAGTAATGACTGTAGGTTAAGCTTTCGATACGGGCATTGCCCGTCGTTTTTGCAAAGGCTGCTTTTATCTCATTTTCGTCAAACTGGTTGGAAATGGTGATGGGCGCGTTCTTATTATAGGTAGGCGCTTCTCCCGCATATTCCAATACAAATACGGTATTTTTCGCATCAGATAAAGTTATGGGTAAGTCGATCCAAATAGCGTCTCCCCTTTTATGCCATTTTACAGGCTGCCCATCAGCCAAAGCGTATACCTTTTGCACCTGCATATTGGCATTTGGAATCAGCAGCTTCCCGCTACGGGGTCGGGTCCAAACATGTAAGTATTGCTTTCCCGGTTTTGATGTCGTTACACCCCAGGGTTGTTGAGGAATCAAGCCCTGTGTAGTGCCATAAATACTTTCGCCATTAACCTGTAACCATCGCCCTGTTTCCCGTAAAAACTGAGCTGAATAAGCTGGAATACGACCTGAACCATCAGGACCCACGTTCAGCATGAGATTCCCCCCTTTAGATGCAGCTTCGGCCAATAATCGAATAATCGTTTCGGGTGTCTTAAAATTCATATCATGCTTCATGTAACCCCAGGAGTCGTTATGGGTATAAATTGATTCCCAAGCACCATTAATGGGCATGGCAGGCATTTCAGAGTCGCCATAATCCCGATAATCACCCAAACCATGTCCGACTCGGCTACTGAATAAACTTTTCGGTTGCAGCAACCGTAAACTATCGATAAACTGCTGCGTTTGCTCTTTACTCAAACCACCCGGCGTGTCAAACCAAACGATACTTAAATCCCCATAATTAGACATCAGCTCTTTTAGCTGCGGAATCGCCTTTTGCCGATAATACTTTTGGTAGTCCTTTTTAGATTCATCAAAATCCCAGGTATTTTTACCCCCATTTGGATTATGCCAATCCTGAAATTGCGAGTAGTAAAAGCCAAAATGCATGCCCCGTTTACGAACCGCATCAGCCAATAATTTCATTGGATCTTGTTTAAAAGGCGTTGCATCTACAATATCAAAGGTACTGACCTTAGAATCATACATGGCAAAGCCTTCATGGTGTTTTGCCGTAATAACCACATATTTGATTCCTGCATCTTTAGCTAGTTGTGCCCACTCATCCGCATTAAATCGGGAGGGATTAAAAGTTGCAGCAGTGGCTTCATACTCCCTCACAGGAATCTTTGCTTGATTCATAATCCACTCGCCACTCCCATAATATCGTTTCCCTTTCCACTCTCCTCCTAAATGCGAGTAAAGCCCCCAATGGATAAATAAACCGAATTTAGCATCTTTAAACCACTGGATGTTGGCGTGCTCTTTACCGCTCGAACGGCTTTCCCATATTTCATCCATGGTTTGTGCATGTGCGGTCATTCCGAACAGGAATACACAAATTACTATACACCGTTGATATTTGCGACTATATAGTGTAGTCCAATTTTTCATTTTTAAATGAATTTATTAACTTATAATTTATAATTTCTCATTAAAATACGAATTTTTCGTAAATAAATGTAAATAAATAAAGCAACCGGCTATTCAGTTGGCCACTTCTTCGCGTTAAATAATGTGGGATTCGTACCATCTTTGACCATAACAATCCAGTCATCTTTTTCAGCAGCAAAAATCAATAAATCGCCCCGTTTAATTTTTTCCTTTTTACCATTTCGATAGATAACAATCGCCTCTCCCGGCCAAGGGTTCTGGATACGACAGGTCTGTTTATCTTGCGCCTTGATTTCCACGAAGCGAATAATACCCTTATTCATTGATGCACTTACCAGAAAATTATTTCTTGCCAGCAGCTTAAAAGCACCATTCCATTCCTTCGGCCAGGCATGGAAAACGCGTATTATAGGCTCTTCACCGGGAAGAGGGGGGCCGTTAAAGCACAAAGCAGCATGAAGCGCTTCGGCGCAGCGTCCTAAGCGTTGGATATTAGTGGTATAGAAACCTTCACTCAGATCCATTCTATTGGCCATCACCTCGTGTTTCGAATTCCTTCGTAATTGATTTAGCAACAAATAACGTATCGCATCTTCCCTACCTAAAATCGCTCCCGAGACGGGTAGCTTGGATAATACATGGAGGGAACTATTCTTTTTGTCTTCCGTTTTAAAATAAGCGTCAAGGGTATTATTTGCTATTTCCCAATACTTCTTATTACCTCCGGGGTTACATAGGTCAAAAAACCATACGGGCATCGTATTCCCATCCGGCAGTCTTTTCCCGTTTCCGCGAACCGCACTTGTAGGAGGAAGCGAACCCACCCATACTTCCTTTTCATGGAAACTTTCTGCATAGTCAAAATTGGTGGTTAAGGGTGCTAAATGTTTGAGAAACTCTTGCCATATCGGTCGCATTTCCGCATCGACCTGTAATACCTCAGAAGCTTTTATCAGTACAGGAAAAACACCCCTCATCGAAGCGATTTCTTCTACTGTATTATGCCCTCCCCAAATCGATTCATTGTCATTTACATGGTAAATATGATATTTGCCATCCGGCTCTTTCTTTACATTTGGGAAATTCCGATAAAATTCTCCCACTCCTTTCAGCATGGGATAAGCTTTCTCTCTTAACCACTTTTCATCTTTTGTATATTCGTATTTTTGCCAGAATTGGTAAGCTATTTTTGCTCCTCTCGAAAATAAATGGTTTACAGGGCCATATGGGCCATCACCCCGCTCTTGATAGGTCCATTTTCCTTCCCTCCATTCACCTGCATGTTTCCAATTCCATCGACTCAAAAAGGGGATCTTTGTTTCGGCGTAAGCCATAAATCGACCTGAACGTTGCGTCCAAGGTTTTTCCAATAGATATAATGCTTGCATCTCTCGAGCAATATCATCCGGCATAGAAGGCACCCCATCGAATCCCATCGTCTCCGGTATATATATGCCCTTCGATCGCCACTGTTGCTGAGCAGCGACTTCAAACGTTTTGTAATTGTTATAATACAAATTGAACAGGGGATCCATTAGTTCCATATGGTTTGTTGGAAATAACGCATTATATAAGCAGCTTTGATTGGCGCCCCAAAACGCATTTCCCCACTGTCTCAGATCGCCGCCGGTAGACCATAACATTCCGTTGAATTTGGTGGGGTATTTACCTCTTGAACTCGAAGCCATGACATATAAATAATAGGTATAGTTTTGCTCAACATAATCAGCTTCCCTATCGGCGCTGGAAAGATGGATGAAAGATTTTTGCCAAAAATCAGCCCACCACGCCTGATGAGCTTTGAGCAGTTTCAAGTAATGCTGTTTTCTTACCGATTTCATGCTAGCTACAGCAGTTGCCTTTACATTTTCTGTTGGATCAAATGTCGCAGCACTCGCTATAAAAACTGTAAATTCGGACGCATCTTGCGCGTTTGATATGCGCATAGTGGACTCATTGGTAAGTTCAATTGAACCCGGATGATCTGATAAACTGATAACTACTGCAGATGCGCAGTAATACTCATCTTCACGAAACTCTTGCGTTAGTATCATATAATCGCCTTCCTGTTCCAATTTGGATATTGCAGTATGGTTTCCCCGTTTTGTAACAGGTTTACGTAGCATACCCAAGTTCGTCATAATAGGACGTGGAAGTGTACGCTCATCTTTTACATGCAGGATAATAACATCCTCTTCAGCCAATGCCATCACTTGAGCATCTATTCCTTTTCCCTTCACCGTTGAAATTCCCGTATAGCATGAAAGATGTTGACGGTATGTAGGCGCAACAAAAACCTGTTCTCCAAAATCTATATCGACTTTGGCCGTAGCTCCAATATATTCCGTATTTCGTTCAAAAAAATTATTGGAAGCGGAGTTGTTACCAAATACATCTGCTCTGTTGATTTGCAACTTCACTTGAGAAGGTGTTGTCCATACTAAGCTACCCATACGGCCGTTTCCAATCGGTTGGCCTTCTTCACTTTTTTCCACTGGCTGCGTATAGTGTAGGTCTGCCCTCGTCACCAAACGTTCATAATCCATTTGTATTAACGGCTCATTCGCTATTTTGGAGGGGGACTGCGCTTTAACTAAATCCGTATGAACGAACAAAACAAACCAAATGTGAGCCGCAACAATCCTATTTATCATGTTTATTTACTTTAAAAATAAAGGACACCTCTTCCAATTATACCGCTTCAATATTTTGTTCAACCGGTCTGCCAAAGCGGAGTTTATCAAACTGATATATTCGCTATTAAAATGGAATCAAAAGCCTTTAAAGATGTTTAATAGGGGATTAAAAGTTTACAATTGAAGCAAATAAACACTTAAAAAAAGAAAAAAAAGAGGAATTTATGATCGATTATGGGTAAAAATTGGTTAAATACCACAAGGTATAAAAAAGCCACCTGTCGGTGGCTATAGAAATCAAGAAATATTAATTAATCTGGGTCCCTTTCGTTTAGCCTCCTCTTTTTTGGGAATCGTTAATTTCAATAGGCCATTTTCGTATTTTGCTTCAATTTTATCCTCATCCACCACATCTTTAGGAAAATTGAAGCTCCGTTGGAACGATCGATAACTAAACTCTTTACGAGCATATCCGTCATCCCTTTTTTCATCTTCATATTCCTTGGTAGAAGAGATGGTTAACAGATTACCATCGAGCTCAATTTTAAAATCATCCTTATTCATTCCCGGCGCTGCCATTTCCACCTCATAATTGTCCGCCGTTTCTTTGATATTTACCGAAGGGACGGTAGCGTTCGGTGAAAAATTGCCGCTGTCCCAATTCATTAAATCCCTGTTAAAAAAGTCGTCAAACAGGGAAGGAAAACCACTTCTACTTCTTCTAATAAGTGACATCACAACCTCCTTTTTTATAGTATACTCGTTAACCTTATGCAAGTCAATAAAAAAACAAGTAGAAAAATGGAAAGTTTCAAAGAATTCTATTCTAAATAGATTATTGTAGACCGACTCCGTAAAGTATCCGTTATCCTCATGAGCTTTGTTACTTTAAAAATTTACAAAATATTTTGATAAGTAAATTTTAAATTTCTATCTTCGGGTACGTAACCGAAATTATAAACTCTTTCTGCGGGACTATATTGCTCATTAGACTATTACTTATGAATAATTGCTTACGATATTAACGTGTACGTACACATTACAGATTTAAACCTGTAGGTATAGGTCGAAAGTGGTGCTTATTAAAACTTAAATTATGGAGAAAAAGACAAATCACCTAACATCAAAAATCTTGGCTTTTTTGTTAATGGCCTGTTCCACCATCGGCGAACTGGCTGCCCAGACCATTCGTATGCAGGGAAAAGTAGTCGATGAAAAAAATGCACCCTTGGCCGGTGTATCCGTTCGGGATACCGTTAACCGTACGGGCGTTACTACCGACCTTGACGGCCATTTCAGTATCATGACGAATAGTGGATCTACGTTAACCTTCTCGTTGATAGGTTACCTCAGTCAAAACCATAAAGTGAATGGAAGGCAACACTTAACCATTACGTTAAAAGAAGACATTTCCGCATTGGACGAAGTGGTGGTTATCGGTTACGGAACGATGAAAAAATCCTCGGTCACAGCGGCCGTGTCAAAACTGGAAAATAAAAATCTCGACCAGATTCCCTTAGCTAGACCCGAAGCCGCTCTCCAGGGTAGGCTAGCGGGCGTTAACGTATCGCAAACGCGCAGTGCTCCCGGTTCGGCGCCGCTGATACGTATTCGTGGTGGTTCAGGGTCCATTGATGCAGGCAATAGTCCTTTAGTGGTAGTCGACGGTTTCCCCGGAGGCTCTTTTGCCAATGTCAATATGAATGATGTGGAGTCGATCGAAGTACTTAAAGATGCCTCTTCTGCTGCCATTTATGGATCGAGAGGTGCGGGAGGAGTAATTATTATTACTACGAAACGTGGAAAAACGGGAAAGCCGGTGCTTAACATCAATGCAAATGGCGGTGTTTCGACAGCCATGGGACACGATGATTGGCTGGATAAAGATGAATATTACGCTTACGCTGTTAGATACCAAAACCGGGAATTTAATTATGTTGGTGGAGATACCAGTATTCCCGTTTGGGGAGACAATCGACGCCCTCCTCAATATCAGGTTAGCGATGCGCTCAGAAACAACGCCAATACCAATTGGCAAGATGCCCTCTTATCCCCTGCCCCTTTCCAGAATTACGATCTATCAGTAAGTGGCGGTACCGAAAACGTAAAATACTATGCATCAGCCATTATAAAAGATGTGCAAGGAACATTGAAAAACACCTGGTTTAAAAGTTACGGTGCGCGAGCAAATGTGGATGTAAAGGTAAACGATCGCGTGAATATGGGGCTGATGCTTAATCCCAATTATACACGTAATCGCTTATCCCCCCATGCGATGATCGACTTGGTCAAATATCCGCCATTTGTGCCGGTTCAAAACCCGGATGGCTCCTATCCAAAAGCGCGTGATTATTGGGGGCTCGTCGTATCCGGCCAAACGAATCCCATGGCATTTATGGAAGGTTCTTTCTACTTTGACGATGCCATGACCACCATAGGCGAAATGTATGCCAGTATCGATCTTGCCAAAGGGCTCAAAATAAAATCTTCCATAGGAACCACCATAAGTTATTCTTCTTCCGATCGGTTCCGAAGCACTTGGGGTTCAACCAATGGCATATCCATTGGTACAGCTAGTGACTCCAGAACCATTAACTTACTGAATGAAAACGTATTAAGTTATAATAAGGATTTTAATAATCATCACTTCGATGCGATTCTGGGAGCATCTTATCAAAGAGCAACCTCCAGATCATCGGCTATGGGGGCCGTACCCGGGTCATTCAATAATGACATTATCCATACCTTAAACAATGCGATTATCGATCCCGCCCAAACCAGGACGTCTAAAACAGAATGGGGACTCGTTTCCTATTTCTCTCGGGTTCATTATGCTTATAAAGACAAATACCTATTATCCGCTTCCATGCGAACGGACGCTTCATCGCGTTTTGGACCAAATAATAAATGGGGATGGTTTCCTTCGGCATCCCTTGCTTGGCGAGTTTCGCAAGAGGAATTTATGAAAAGTCTCTCTGCCATAAGTGATTTAAAGCTACGTGCAAGTTACGGTTCGACCGGAAATTTTAATATTGGCAATTTTGACTATCTGGGCCAAATCGGGAACACTTATTATTCGCCAAACAATGAGCTTTCCAATGCACAGGTACAAACTACCCTGGGTAATCCGTCACTCAGCTGGGAAAAAACGCAGGAATATGATTTCGGTATTGATTTGGGCTTATGGGCAAACCGACTTAATCTTACCGTGGATTATTACCAAAAAACCACCTCTAATTTGTTGTACAATGTATCCATTCCTGCGATTACCGGCTTTACAAGCTGGCTTACGAATATTGGAAAAATCCGCAATCAAGGGATCGAACTGGAATTGACTTCTCGAAATTTTCAAGGAGGATCTTTTTCGTGGTCGACCTCCTTCAATCTTGCTCATAATAAGAACAAGGTTATTGATCTGGGTGGGCTTTCCGAGCGCTTATATACGGATCGTTTTGGTATGAGCTGGCTGCTGCGACTGGGAGAACCCATGTTTTCTTATTATGGTTATCAAGCCATAGGTGTTTTACAAAATCAGGAAGAAGTAGCTAATACCCCTGTTCTTTCAGGATCCAAACCCGGAAATCCGAAATATCAAGATGTCAATGGTGACGGGCGCATTAACCCCGAAGACCGGGTGATATTAGGCAGTTATATGCCGAAAACTATTTTGGGTTTGGTGAACGATTTCTCGTGGAAAAATTTTGATCTCAGCATTGCCATTCAAGCTTCATTGGGTGCTAAGATCTATAACTTCGAGAACCAATATTACCAAGGCAATGTCTTAGGTGCAATGCGCCGCTCCTTAGTAGAAGGGCAGTGGTGGTCGGAACAGGAGCCTGGCGACGGAAAGATGCCTGCAGCGGCGTTAAGTCAATTGGAATTTCAGGCGAATTCCAGTATCTATATCGAAAATGCCTCTTTTCTTGCCGTTCGCAACGTAAACTTCGGTTATACTTTTCCCGAACACCTTGCGAACAAACTAAAAATGAAAAAATTTCGGCTCTACACTTCCATCAACAACCTTTTTATGGTTACCGATAAAAATTTTCACGGCTATAACCCGGAAGGTTATACAGCTGGGGAAATCGACGGAATCAATAGTACTCCTGGTTATAATAGTGGTTCAGAACCTGTTAATCGAATTTTCACATTAGGCCTAAATGTTAATTTCTAGTCACATGAAGAAGATTTTCTATACGCTATGTTCTCTTGCATTTTTGCTAAGCGGATGCCACGACAGTCTACTAAACCCTGTTCCTGAATCGGTGTTAACTGAAAAAAACTATTACAATACCGCCAATGATATTGATCTAGCTGTATTAGGTATCTATAATAGATTACAAACAAGAAAACCAACCGATTATCAAATTTTAGAAGTACCAACTGATAACTTATACCTATCGGCGAATACCTTAATCGAAGGGACTCCCGAAATGGATATGTTATCTGTGAATGCTACGAATCCTTTAATCGCTGCTTTTTGGGAAACAACCTATAACGGTATTTTCCGTACAAATGCAGTACTAACTAACTTGGATAAACCGACGGACTATGCTTCAGGTGAAAAAGAACAATTTGAAGGAGAAGCCAAATTTATGCGTGCGCTATTTTATTTTGATCTGGTGAGGCTATTTGGCGACGTGCCCAAAGTTACCGGCATACTGTCTGTTGAAGAAGCAGCTAGTATCGGTAGAAGTGCCGAAGACGAAATTTTCGCCTTGATTATAGAAGACCTTGAACGAGCGATTGAAATACTTCCCCTGAAAAACGCTATTGAGAATGGAAGAGCAAATAAAGCGGCGGCCATCGCTTTACTGATAAAGGTTCATGTTTACCAACAAAATTGGGATCTTGCTAAAGCGCAATTGGATCGTTTCTTTAACGAAGCAGGCTCTTCTTTTAGCTTGGTAAGTGATTTTAGCTCCTTATGGAAAATTGCATCAGAAAACAATACGGAAGTACTATTTTCATTGAACTACATTGACGGCTCGAATGGCCATAATTTATCCACGGCATTTCTGCCGAATTCAGGCGTTATTGGTATTGCCTCGCGCGGAAATGAAATTGCATTGCCTTCCTGGAGCCTACACAAGAATTATGTGGAGGGCGATAGGCGCAAAAGCCCAACCATTACGGAATGGTGGATTCCGCCAAACACACCTAATGTACCTCCTATTTGGTATCCTTATGTCAATAAATACGCCGTGCCACATACCCAAGGGCAATCAGGACTCGATTTACCGATTTTGCGTTATGCCGATATTCTACTCCTGCAGGCCGAAGTGCTATATCATCTCGGGCAACAACAAGAAGCATTGAATGCACTTAATAAAATACGAGAACGGGCCTTTGGAAATAGCGATCACAACTACACAACTGCATCAATTACAAATGAGCAAGACTTTTTCCATGTGTTATTTCTGGAACGGCAGCTCGAATTTGCGTACGAAAATGAGCGATGGTTTGACCTGGTTCGATCTGGAAAATTTGAAGAAGTTATGAAACAAGAAGAGCGATTATTTAATCACGCAAACCAAACACCCGTAAAAGTTACACTTAAGCCACAAGCCTATATGAAGCGTTTTCCCATTCCTCAACGTCAGATTGATCAATCGGCAGCAGGTATTTTGGCACAAAACGAAGGATATTAATTATAAACATAATAAAATGCCAAATCAAGAAATAATCTCCAATTCTACATCTTACCACAAGCCACGTACCCAATATTTCAAGCATTGGTTTGCCTCTTTAGGTCCCGGAGTTATTACAGCAGCGCTTGTATTCGGTCCGAGCAAAATGACAATTACCTCTAAACTAGGTGCAGACTATGGTTTCTCTTTATTATGGATTGTGGTTTTAGCCATTTTTTTTATGGCGATCTTCACTCATATGGGTGCGCGGATCGGCATCGCTGCACAGGAATCGCTATTGGGTGTGATCCGTAAAAAATGGGGTAAAATTTCCGCTATAATTATCGGTTTAGGGCTATTTTTAGTAGCGACGTCCTTCCAAGCCGGAAATGCCATAGGCGTAGGGATTTCCATTGCTGAAATCAATAATAGTTCTATTCCTATGTGGATTATACTTTTTAACATCATTGGAATCGTGCTGTTATTTTTTCGCGGTTTTTATAAAATATTGGAAAGGTTGATGATTCTATTGATTGCGTTAATGCTCTTTTCGTTTATCGTCACTTTGTTCTTTGTTAAGCCTTCTGTTGAGGACATTATTACGGGATTCGTTCCTTCCCTCCCCGCGGGATCAATCGGTCTCGTTATCGCATTTTTTGCTTCGTGCTTCTCTATTGTTGGTGCATTTTACCAATCTTATTTAGTGCAGGAACGTAAAAAAAACACATTGGCTACGGACGGCCATCGAAATGGAAGTATGACAGGCATTATTATGCTAGGACTAATGAGCGCTATGGTCATGATCTGTGCAGCGGCCGTTTTGCATGCGGAAAAATTACCCGTGAATAATGCTTCGGACATGGCGCGGGCACTTGAGCCGTTATTTGGAAGATACGCATCCAGCTTATTTTTGATGGGACTTTTTGGCGCTTCCTTCTCCTCCTTAATTGGAAACGCGACGCTTGGTGGCACTCTGATAGCAGACGCATTTGGCTTTGAT
This sequence comes from Olivibacter sp. SA151, assembly GCF_054130995.1. Classification (NCBI taxonomy): domain Bacteria; kingdom Pseudomonadati; phylum Bacteroidota; class Sphingobacteriia; order Sphingobacteriales; family Sphingobacteriaceae; genus Olivibacter; species Olivibacter sp. SA151. The sequence continues at coordinate 4,044,264 of NZ_CP096391.1, forward strand.
TATCAGTTGGATGCCAAAGCAGTACGTTTTTTTATCGCCTTGGTTATGCTTTTTGGAAGTGCCATTGCCATTGTTTTTGGGAAGCTTCCTTTGGAGCTTATTGTATTTGCTCAAAGTGTAACCATATTCCTCGTGCCCTTCATTGGCATCGCTATGTTTGTTATATCGAATGATACCCACATTATGGGGACGCTTGTCAATACAAAACCTACCAATTTTTTCGCCTCTATAGGTTTGATTGTCTTAATTATGCTAGCTATCAGCAATGCCAATGAATTATTCTTAAAATAAAATGATGATGCAGAATTTAGAATTATTAGAACAAAAGCTATACGAGCCTTCAGCTTCCTTAATCGCAGATATGTCTCAAATAGATGGTGACATTATGATCTTGGGTGCTGGTGGAAAAATGGGACCAAGTATGGCAAAAGCGGCGCATGTAGCCTCCAAACTTGCCGGTAAAGACCGACGAGTGATTGCAGTATCCCGATTTTCAGATGGGGAAAGCAGGGATTTGCTTCAAGCAAGCGGCGTCGAAACCATTACGGTGGACCTCTTAAACGAAGATCACTTACAGTCACTTCCGGACGTTGAGCATATTATTTACCTCGTAGGACAGAAATTCGGAACGACAGGCAAAGAACCGTTTACCTGGATCATGAACACCTATTTACCAGGTAGAATAGCCGAGCGCTTCAAAAATTCGCGAATGGTTATATTCTCTACCGGAAATGTCTACCCCTTATCGTTGGTAACTGCAGGAGGATGCTCAGAAGAGCAAAGTCCCGAACCTATTGGGGAATATGGACAATCGTGCCTCGGACGGGAGCGGATCTTCCAATTCTTTGCTGAGAAATATCAAATTCCCACCTTGATTTATCGCCTCAATTATGCTATTGATTTACGATACGGTGTTCTACTGGAAATTGCCAAAGCAGTGATGGAAGACAAACCTATTGATCTTCGTATGGGAAATGTAAATGTCATCTGGCAAGGAGATGCCAATGAGATTGCGTTGAGATCTTTGCTCCACTGTACCGTACCCGCTAAAATTTTAAACGTCACGGGGCCGGAAACTGTTTCTATTCAATGGTTAGCGAACCAATTCGGTAATTTATTAAACAAAACTCCCCGTTTTATTAACGAAACTCAGCCGACTGCCCTTCTTAGCAATGCATCAGCGGCCCATCAGTTATTCGGTTATCCGAAAGTAACCTTAAGGCAAATGATCGAGATCACCGCTAATTGGTTAAGTCATGGCGGAAAAACCATCGAAAAGCCGACGCATTTTCAAGAAAGACAAGGCCGATTTTAAGACCAAACAACATTATCACATGAGCTTTCAATATTTATCAGCTGAGAAGAAATCGCTTTTACAAACGGGTACCGTTATTCCTGCGCATCCACTAGCGCTGAACGCCGATAGGACTCTAAATGAATTCTATCAACGTCAATTGACGCGCTATTATATAGCATCCGGCGCAGGTGGAATAGCCATAGCCGTCCATAGCACGCAATTTGCAATACGATCACCCCATGTCAATTTATATGAAAAAGTGCTAGCTATTGCTGCGGACGAAATTGAGCGTAATCGTCCCCCTTATCCTTTTTTAAAAATTGCCGGGATCTGTGGCCGCACCGAACAGGCCATTAAAGAAGCGCAGTTAGCCAATCAATATGGTTACGATTTAGGCTTATTGAGTCTTGGCGGACTAAACGAATGGAGTGAAGATCAAATCCTGTTGCATGCAAAAGAGGTGGCGGAAATAATTCCTATTATCGGCTTTTATTTGCAACCAAGCGTGGGTGGCCGCATATTTAGCTATGATTTTTGGGCAAAATTTGCTGAAATAAAGCACCTCGAGGCCATTAAGGTTGCCCCATTCAATCGTTATCAGACCCTGGATGTCGTGCGCGCGCTATGTCATTCAAGCCGTAAAGATGACATTGCGTTATACACGGGTAACGACGATAATATTGTCGCCGATTTATTAACCACCTACGCTTTTCCCATCAATGGCAAGCTAGTTACCAAAGAATTTGTTGGCGGATTGCTGGGACACTGGGCCGTTTTTACAAGCAAAGCGGTGGCTCTACTGGAAGAAATAAAAACGTGTAAACGAACCAACTTTACCGGTGTTCAGGCATTACTTACCAAAGGTGTGCAAGTAACAGACATGAATGCGGTAATATTCGATTCAGCCCATCAATTTAAAGGTTGTATCCCGGGAATACACGAAGTACTACGAAGACAGGGCCTTTTACCCGGTCGTTGGTGCTTGGATCCTGAAGAAGACCTTTCAGCCGGACAAATGGAAGAAATTGATCGCATTTTTAATGCCTATCCGGATTTAGTGGATCACACATTTCTCCAAGATTTCTTAATTAAAGATTTGTCAAATGGAAAAAGATAGAACGATACAAATTATTGAAACCGATAGTGCTTTTGAAATTGAGAAGCTGATTCGTCCCTTTGGCTTTAAGGGGGCCTACCTCACCGAATTATGGCAAATTGTCACCAAACTAAGAGCTTCTTCCAGTTTAGAAAGTATCGGCCTGTCTAATCAAAGTATTTTATATGGAGACGCCGATTTATTTGTTAAGTATGGCGAAACAAAAGGTAATGCTTTGATGTATGCATTGACTAATAGCACTTTAAATCTGATTAAGGAAACGCCTTTTACACATCCCATTTCTTTACAGGAGAAAATATTCCCTGATTTGATTTCAAGTGGAAAATCCATCACGAACAAAGCCGATCTGCATATTAATTTTATACTAAACTCTTATGTGGGCATTGACCATGCAGCTTGGCTATTATTTGCTGCCGAACATGGTCTAGAAACTTTCGATGCGCTTATTCCGGCACCGTATCAGTCGGCACTATCCAGTAAAAGTGATCGGCTGGCAGTCATGTTCCAAATTCCTTATGGTATGCCCTTGGAACAGATTAAAGAAGCCGCCCAATCGGGTTATTTTGTTTTCAAAATCAAAACCGGTTATCCAGGCGATCAACAAACGATGTTACAACATGATCAAGAACGGTTAACACAAATTCATCAGGCACTTCAAGCTTATCGAACTCCCCATACCAAGGACGGTAAAGTACTTTATACCATGGATGCCAATGGACGATATGAAAAAAAAGAAACGTTTTTAAAGTATTTGCAACATGCTGAATCTATTGGCGCTGCCAAGCAAATATTATTGTACGAAGAACCGCTTATGGAATCAAATGAAGAAGACATTTCCGATGTGCCCATACGGATTGGTGCTGACGAAAGCGTTCATGATGAACAGGGGGCAATTGTTGCTATACAGAAAGGATATCGGGCTATTATACTAAAAGGAATTGCAAAAACGCTTAGCATGTCGATAAAAATTGCAAAAGCTGCTTGGGAAAAAGGAATCCCCTGTGCTTGTTCTGATTTAACGGTTAATCCTATTCTGGTAGACTGGCATAAAAATCTAGCGTGTAGGGTGCTTCCTTTCCCTGATATCGGCATGGGGCTGATCGAGACCAATGGTGATGTGAATTATATTAATTGGGAAAAGATGTGCACTTATCATCCTAAGAATAACGCGAACTGGACGAAAATCAAGCAGGGCGTGTTTTATTTAAATGAAGATTTCTATGCAACAAGTGGTGGTATTTTTGAAAGCGCTGAACATTATAGTTCTCTGCTTTAAACGCACGCTTTATGTATACATCTCACTAAACGTTCAAATAACAACTTGACATATGGAAAAGCAAACATCCAGAAGATCTTTCCTAAAAGACACAGCTACCTTAGCAACCGTAGCCGGGTTGATGAATCTATCAATCCCCTCGCTGGCTAATACCAAAAAAGTAAAAATGGGCTTTATTGGCGTTGGAAATAGAGGGACACAATTACTGCGTAGCTTTATGAAGCAAGCAAATTGTGAAGTTGTAGCCCTGTGCGATATTTATGAACCCTACTTAACCCGAGATGATAGTCGAGTTAATCAGCGATTTAAAGAAGAGAATGGGGCAAGAATACCGCAAATGGGCGAACAATTCCCTACGCAGGTGAAACGCTATAAAAATTATAAGGATCTATTGGCAGACAAAAATGTGGATGCTGTATGTATTGCTACACCGGATCATTGGCATGCCCTGCAAACCATCGACGCGATCAAAGCAGGAAAAGATGTTTATATTGAAAAGCCCTTAGGTATGACGGTTTATGAAGGACAGAAAATGCTGGAGGCCCAAAGACAGAGCGATCGTATTGTCAGTGTTGGTCTGCATCGGAGAGCCTCTATCGTACATCAAAAAGCGGCTGAGATTGTGCAATCGGGTCGCTTGGGAAAAATTACCTTAACACGTTCCTACACCTTTAATAATTTATTCCCCCGAGGCATCGGGAAGCAAAAACCGGAAATCCCACCATCCGATTTTGACTGGGATTTATGGCTTGGTCCCCGGGCCTATCGGCCTTACCAATATAATATTGCACCCTATAAATTTAGGTGGTGGAGCGACTATTCGAGTCAAATGGCCAATTGGGGTGTGCATTATGCAGACTTGATGCGTTGGATGTTAGGGGAAACCGCCCCCATCGCCGTCTCAGCCATGGGAGGTAATTTTGTTGTTGATGACGACCGTACCATTCCGGATACCATGCAAATCTGCTTTGAGTTATCAAAAGGCACATTAGCTGTCTTAGGTATTTACGAAGGATCAAGTGGCAAACCTTTTCCTTATGGCGAACTGGAATTCAGAGGTACGAATGGAACGATGTACGTTAGTGATCGGGGTTATCGAATTTACCATACTACCGAAGGACAATTTCAGAAATGGGATCATTACCTAGAAGATGAGTCATTTGACTTAACACAAGCAAATCTTCCGAAAGGGTATTCATTAGATATTACCGAAAACATGGTAAGCGATTTTCTACATAGTGTACAAACAAGAAAGGAGCCTTGTTGTCCACTACAGGAAGGGCACTACTCTACGGTATTTGCACATTTGGCTAATATCGCATTGGAAAAGAAGCAACAATTAACCTGGGATCCGCAAAAGGAAGTCTTCACGAATCACGAAGAAGCGAATAAACACCTGCACTACGCTTATAGGAAACCCTATCATCTTTAAGTTTATACTCATCAACCATCGCGATCATGAAAAAAGAAATTACAGCTTCCCGACGTTCATTCCTAAAGAAAGCATCACTTAGTTTACTTACGACACTGCCGATAGCCGATGCCTTATGCAAAGCTAACCAATTAATCGATAATTCCTCCAGCATTCAGCTTCAAAGAGATGATATCATACTTTTTCAGGGAGATTCGATTACCGATGCCGGAAGAAAAAGAAATGATCATTCGATGAATAATCCCCTGGCACTCGGTTCGGGATATGCATTCTTGGTTACTTCTCAACTTCAATTTGATCATCCTGATAAACCAATGGTCTTTTACAACCGCGGTATAAGTGGCAATAAGGTGTATCAGTTAGCTGAAAGGTGGGAAGAAGACTGCCTAAAATTAAAACCAAACGTATTAAGCATATTGGTTGGTGTTAATGATTTCTGGCATACAAAAACCAAGGGCTACCAAGGAACCACTCGCGACTTCCGCCAATCCTATGAGCAACTTTTGAAAGCAACTAAAGCCCGCTTACCGCAAGTCAAGTTAATTATCGGCGAGCCATGGTATCAGCCTGGCTTCAAAGGAAGTCCGTATGAGGCACTGCATCCTGAGTTTGCCAGCTACCAATCAATTGTCAAAGAATTAGCACAACAATTTAAGGCTGCTTTTATACCCTATCAAGCGATATTTAATGAGGCGCGTAAGATTGCTCCTGATAATCATTGGTCATGGGATGGTGTTCATCCGACGGCAGCAGGTGCCTGGTTAATTGCGCATTCCTGGCAAAAAGCTATCGAAATTTAAATTATGAACAGATAAGATGAAAAAAAAATGCATTGCGTGGCTACTCATTATTTACGGTATATTTCTTTTTTTTACCTGTAAGCATACAGATAAACAAGAGGAAGAAGCACCTATTTTCCTGCTGGATTCAACCTATGTGCGTGTAAATATTGTAGCGAGTCACTTAGATGTACCGTGGGAAATTACCAGCGGACCCGACGATGAAATTTGGTTTACAGAGCAATCAGGAAAAGTGAACAAGATAGATGCTAAATCAGGTCATATCAAAACACTTCTTACGCTACCTAACCTTTACCGTGAACGGACCGCTGGATTATTGGGAATGGTAACACATCCAAATATGTCCGAAACTCCTTATGTTTTTATTGCCTATTCTGCGCGTAAAAGTGATCAAGTTCATGTTTCAAGGGTGGTTCGCTACACCTATGAAGCAGATACATTGGTTCACCCCTTAACGATATTGGAATATCCGGCATGGAAAGGCCATTTTGGGGCCCGAGTAGCTATAGCTCCGGACGGTAAATTGATCATAGCCACGGGCGACGGCGCACAAAATGAGAATGCGCAAAATTTAGCCTCTCCAAATGGGAAGATACTGCGCTTTAATATAGATGGAAGCATTCCTTCAGATAATCCCTTTCCAAACAACGCAGTATGGGCTTGGGGTTTACGAAACCCACAGGGACTTGTTTTTAGTCCCAAGGGGATCTTATATAATTCCGACCATGGTGATGCCACAGACGATGAGGTCAATATCATCCAAAGGGGTGGCAACTATGGCTGGCCTAAAATAGCCGGATACGTCGACAGCCAAGAAGAACGATTATTTGCCCAGGATTCTATATTAGCACCGCCCTTACATGCTTGGACACCGACCATCGCACCCGCAGGTTTAGCTTATTACGCATCAGCTGAAATTCCCGAATGGAAAAATACATTGCTATTGGCAACCCTAAAGGGTAATAGCCTATATGCGCTTCCGTTAAACAAAGAAGGGACGAAGGCCGATACGGTTTATCATTTTTTTGAACGCACCTTCGGTCGCATCCGCGCCGTATACGCGTCCCCTGACGGAACAGTGTATATGGCCACCAGTAATCGTGATTGGAATCCCAATGGATTTGCCGAAGAAAATGATGATCGCATTTTACAAATCAAGAAAGTAGACAAAAGCATATCAACTGCCAACCTTGTATTAAAAGCAAAAATCGCAAGTAATACTAAAGAGATGCGAAGTGAGGGAGAAATACTCTATACGAATTACTGCGCATCATGCCATAAACCCAATGGTCGTGGTCTTACGGGGACCTACCCTTCGCTTCTGCATAACAAAATAGTTGAAGGAGAAACAGCCGAATTCATTCGCTTGATATTACACGGAAAAAATGAAATGCCGAGCTTTTCCTTTCTTAATGACAAGGATTTAGCGATTGTATTAAGTTATGTACGAAAGAAGTTTGCGTCTAAAGGAAGGCAAATAAGCAAAGATGATATTAAAAAGGAGAGAGTGAACCGTTAACATGGATACACGTATGGATACAGGAGAATACACATTCGATGCCATCGTAATAGGCTCCGGTATAAGCGGAGGCTGGGCAGCCAAGGAACTTTGTGAAAAAGGACTAAAGACATTGGTAATAGAAAGGGGGCGGATGGTTAAACACGTAAAGGATTATCCAACGGCTATGCTGGATCCGTGGCAATTTAAGCACCATAATAACAAAACGCGACAAATGGTTGAAGATAATCCGATTATCAGCAAACATTATGCTTTTGATGAGTCGACCGAACATTTTTACATTCGTGACTACCTCCACCCTTACATTCAAGAAAAGCCATTTGATTGGATTAGAGGTTATCAGGTGGGCGGTAAATCTTTGTTATGGGCAAGGCAAACGCAGCGCTGGAGCGATTACGAATTTGAGGCGCCCAAACGGGATGGTTTTGCAACGGATTGGCCTATTCGGTACGCTGACCTTGCGCCTTGGTACAGTTATGTCGAAAAATTTATTGGCGTTTCGGGCAATAGAGACGGCTTGGAGAACTTGCCTGACAGCGAGGTCCTTCCGCCTTTCGAAATGAATGCAGTGGAACTGCATATTAAGGATAAAATTAAACAAGAATTTCCGGATCGACCCGTAATTATAGGACGATGTGCCCATATTACAAAACCGGAAGACATCCATCTACGACAGGGAAGAGCAACCTGTATGGCCCGATCACTTTGTCAAAGGGGGTGTCCATTCGGTGCCTATTTCAGCTCCAATGCCTCTACCCTTCCCTGGGCTGAGAAAACGGGAAATTTGACCATCCAGCCAAATACCGTTGTCCATTCCATTATTTACGACGAAAAGCTGGGAAGAGCTACCGGCGTAAGAACCGTTGATACGATTACGAAGAAGGAAACGATCTATAATGCCCATATAATATTTGTGAATGGATCTACCTTGAACAGCAATCTTATTTTATTGAATTCCAAATCAAGTAAATTCCCGAAAGGTTTAGGAAATCTTAATAGTCTCATGGGTAGGTATATCGCCTTCCATAACTACCGAGGAAGAATAACGGCGACGATGGAGGGCTTTGAAGACCGTTATTATTATGGTAGAAGGCCAACACAGGTTTTTATGCCCTCTTTTAGAAACGTTTACCAACAGGAAACTGATTTTTTAAGAGGCTATATGATTGCCTTCAATGCCAGTCGATCAAGTTGGAATAAGTCGGCAAATGGGATTGGTCAGCACTTAAAAGATAGCCTCACCGAAGCTGGCCAATGGACGATATCTATGATGATGCAGGGAGAAACGGTGCCGATTTACGACAATCATATTCGATTAAGTACAACAACGAAAGATCAGTGGGGTGTACCATTGTTAATCACTTCCATTGATTATACAGAAAATGATGAAAAGTTGATGCGCGACTTTCTGCGAGAGGGTGCTGCTATGTTAGAAAAAGCTGGCTGTAAAAATATAAAGACAGCAGACCAAAAAGAGGTTGGTAATCGCAATCCGGGACTTGAAGTGCATGAAATGGGAGGTGTACGCATGGGGAGCGACCCGGACACATCCTTGTTAAATAAATGGAATCAATTACATCATTGCAAAAACGTATTCGTTACGGACGGTGCCTGTATGACTTCCACAGGCAATCAAAATCCATCATTGACTTATATGGCGCTTACCGCACGTGCCGCTAATTATGCTGTTGAAGAATGGCAAAAAGGCAATCTTTGATCGCCTTTTTGCTAAACAAGATAGATTAGGTTCTTTCATAAAGAACCACGCCGTTAACAAGGGTACAATGAATATTAAAATCGGCATCAAAAATTACCAGGTCTGCATCTTTCCCTACGCTGATCGATCCCTTTCGATCCAACACATTCATAATGCGTGCAGGTGTATAGCTGAGCATTTTTACCGCTTCCACTAAAGGCACCTCCGCTACGTTCACCATGGTTCGGAGTAAGCGATCAGCAGTTGCGACGCTACCTGCGAATGAACTTCTATCCGGCAACTTAGCCACATCATCTTCAACAATAACCGCTAAACCATTTTCTTTACTACCTAAAATACTAGGGCCGGGAGGCATAGCAGCTCCACGCATTGCATCCGTGATCAAAGCAATCCTGTCGGGACCCTTAATCTTGTAAACTAATTTCAACAAAGGTGCGGGAAGATGTACACCGTCGGCGATGATCTCGACATCCATTTCATCAATCAGAAAGGCAGCTTCTATTACACCTGCATAGCGAAAGGCATTCTTCCGTGTCACACTTGACATTGCAGAGTATAGATGGGTCGCCAAGGTGTATCCATTTTCAAAGGCTTCCACTACCTCTTCATAAATCGCATCTGTATGGGCTACCGATGGAATAATATTATGTTGCCGAAGATAACGGCCGAATTCGATGGCTCCTTTTCTTTCAGGTGCGGCACTCCAGCGGACGATCGCATTAGATGATTGCACAATTTCGCGATACTCATCGGGATCAGGATCTCGAATGTACCGCGGATCTTGGGCTCCTCGCTGATTCATCGAAAAATAAGGGCCTTCAATATGTAAACCTAAAAATGCCGCACCACGTTTATTTTTGAGATGTGCTTCTTCATAAACCTTCAATGTATTCAGGAGATTTGCCTTATCACTTGTCAAGCTTGTCGCAACCATCGCCGTCGTACCAAATTTCACGTGCGTTTCTGCTACTTTGAGAAAGGCTTCTACTTCACCGTCCATAAAATCTGCCCCACCACCACCATGAATATGCAAGTCGATAAACCCTGGCGAAAGATATTTGCCTTTTGCATCTATTTGAATCGCATTCAGTATTTCTATATCTTCCTCCAATATATCCGCAATTTTCCCATTTTTAATAAGCACAATCGCTTGGTCTATCACTCGTTGCGGGCTAATCAATTTTGCATTATAAATTTTTATTGTTTTTTCTGTCATATAAAATTATGCCGATACACCGGCCTTTAAGTTAAAACCACTTTCTAATTTTATGGCCATATGCTGCGTAATAAATAAGATATAAATAACAAGGAAATAAGACCCAATAAGCCATTCGAAGATTAAAAGCATCGGCAAAATAACCGTAAGCTAAGGGCAAAATAGCGTTACCACAGAGGCCCATAATCAATAAAGAACCGCCTAATTTAGTGAATCGCCCTAATCCATCGAGTGCCAATGGCCATATCCCGGCCCATATCAAGGAATTGCCGAAGCCTAATAGCACGACAAACCATATCGATATGTCGGTATGATGGCCTAATATAGACACATTTCCTCGAGCAAAAATTATTAAGAGTGTTAAGGCAGCTCCAAGAAGGGTGCAAATGCGTAATGCATTCACCTGGCTGATCCACCGGGGAATACAGATGATGCCTAAGCAATAACCACAGATGGTGACAAATAAGGTATAAGATGGGAAAACTTTCGCCTCCAACAAGGGAATATCCATAGAGCCTGCATAATTAATGATCGTATCTATTGCAATTACCTGCGTGCCGACATGGATAAATATAGCCACAGCGCCCAAAATTAGATGCGGAAATTGAAAAATGCTATGTTTATCACTATTCGCCGCTGCTACCTGCTCATCCTCTTCTTCCGTATTGATTTCAGGAAGTGGCGAGTACCGCACGCCCAAACCTATTAAAACAAGCGTTATTCCAAGGACCGTGTACGGGGCAATAACCCTTCGTATCAGCTCATCCAGCTCTTGCGCTCGTTCGGCAACTCCCATATGTGTTAACTGTTCAAATAAGGCCTGATCTGTTGGTTTCAAAATAACGGCAGCAAATAAAATCGGCGCTAATATTCCGGCGCCTTTGTTACAAATCCCCATGATACTGATGCGTTGAGCGGCCCGTTCTTTTGGCCCCAAGATCGTGATGTAAGGATTCGCTGCCGTTTGCAAAATGGCCAGGCCGATACCGATCGTAAATAGGCCTAACAAGAAGATGCCATAGGTTCTACTGAGGGCTGCAGGCACAAATATCAGCGCTCCCAAAGCCATCGCAAAAAAGCCGACCATCATGCCTTTTTTGAAACCCAGGGCTTTCAATAAATAGGAAGCGGGTACCGACATGACAAAATAGGCGATGTAAAACGCGAAGGCTACTAAATATGATTGAAAATGCGTAAGCTCGCAGGCAATCTTAAAATAAGGAATAAGGATCGCATTTACCCAGGAAACGAAACCAAATATAAAAAACATTAAACCAATAATCAGAATGGAAATCGTGGTATCTTTCTTGGTCAACGTACTTACAGTTACTGTTTTCATTGTTTGTCTTTATAATCTTTCTGCAATAGGCAATATATCTGCCGGTCCTTAAATATTTAATCCAGCGTAGGCTCCCAGCCTGCTTCATAGCTTCGTTTCCAGAATTGAAGCGCTTCTTCATTCGCTAAAATATGCCCATTGGTAGGGTCCGTTTTTAACAGGCCACCAGCACGTTGCGCGATATTTCCCAGTTGCACCAGCAGGGTACTTTTGTGTCCACTTACTATATCTGCATTTAAATCCGTTCCCTTCTTTATTGCATCAAAAAAATTCTGAATGTGCAGTGCATCGAGAGCCTGCGAAGGATTTGTAAGATTTCTCGTATCGATTTCCTTGCTGTTTTTTACTTCCTTTACTAACTTATTCTGAAGATCATAAACGGCATAACCATTATCACCATTGATTTGTAAAGCACCATTTTCACCATAAAAAATGACACCCACGCTTGCTCCTTCTATGGTGCGTCCATTACAGCTCCTTCCCTCCCATGTAATGGTACCTTGTTCGCCAAACTCCAAGGCTATCACTTGCGTGTCAGGCGTTTCCCAATCGTCTTGATAACGATATCTTCCTCCAGCGGAAGTCACTTTGGTTGGATAATCAACTTTCAGTCCCCAACGCGCCAAATCAACCATATGCGTACCATTATTTAGTGCTTCTCCGGTACCCCAGTGCCAAAACCAATGCCAATTATAGTGCAATATATTGTCCTTATATTCTTTCCGAGGTGCCGGGCCCTGCCAAAGATCAAAATTCAGCCATTCGGGTACGGCAACTTTCTTACCGATACCAATCGAGGGTCGATTATTGGTATACCAAGTTTTTGCAAAATAAGGTTTTCCGATAATGCCGTTATGTAAGTCTGCAATTCCCGCAGCTACATTTGGCCACGATCGGCGTTGATTTCCCATCTGAACCACATTTTTATACTTTTCTGCTACTTTCACCAATAATTCACCCTCGTACGGATTATGGCTACATGGCTTTTCCAAATACACATGTTTTCCTGCTTTAGAAGCTAAAATAGCAGCGGGCGCATGCCAATGATCGGGTGTTGCAATGACCATCGCATCTACCTCTTTCCGATCTAAAACCTTTCGGAAATCTTCTTGGCTTTTCGGCTCTCGGGATTGGTTTTTAGCTACTTGACTGATACACTTAGCCGCTGCCCTTCGATCAACATCGCAGATGTAAACTACTTCACAATTTGGTTGACTAGAAAAATTGTTTGCTAATGCCAGCCCTCTTGCATTTACCCCCATCATCGCGACATGGACCTTCTCATTTGCACCTACGATATTCGCATAACTCTTCGCAGAAAAGCCGGGCAAGATGCCGCCAAAGGTAATAGCCGAGGTTCCGATTGCGGCCGACTTCAGGAAAGATCGGCGGGATTTGTTGAATTGATTCATCATAATTTCGCTCTCCGTTATTGATTAACTCAAAATGTATAATTTGGGTTTTGTTCTAATGCTTTATTGCGATCCCATGCTTCTCTGGGAATCGGGAATACAATGGGTCGGGTATGTAACCAAGGTTTCTGATCAACATTTAAGTCGTTAATATTCGGTCTTTCCTTCCTTATAAAGTCGATGAAACGACCTCTTCGATTGAGATCTGAAAATCCACCCGTCGGTTCCCATATAAATTCCACCCGTCTTTCTTTAAAGATTGCATCTAGGGTTTCTTCCTTTCCTAGACCAGCCGAAAGTTGGTCCAACCCCGCTCGTTCGCGGACTTTATTAATTTGTACTATGGCATCCGACGTTCTTCCAATTTCGTTGAGAGCCTCGGCATAATTCAATAAAGCTTCCGAAAAACGCATGATCGGTGCGTTAATCCCCGAATTGTTGATAGTAGGTTTTTCCCAATACTTCGTTACAATATATCCCGTTTTCGACCAACCTGTCGGCACTTCATTTGGCATCACAAAAGCAGGCATATTTTGATGAGGTTCTCCCGGACCGATAATTACGTCCCAATACCGTTTATCTTTTATCTTGCCTTGATCATCCTTTTCAAATGTATTTACCCAGTGTTGCTGTGGTACAAAATTGCTCCAGGCAGCTCCTCCGGTAAATTCAGAAGGCGCACCGCGGGGTGCTGTTCTCTTCACTAAATTGTTCCCTTCACTATCTTGCGAAGGTCTGAACTGCGTAGAAAATAGGATCTCTTCATTATTTTCGTTTTCCTCGCTGAATACATCTCTAAACTTGGGTACCAAGCCGTGAACACCTAACTGTATCAGCTCTTCCCCATAGCCAACCGCATCTTCATACTTTTCTTGCCACAAAGCGGCTTTAATAAGCAAAGCCAGGGCCGATCCTGTTGTTGCTTTTCCAACATTATTACCTGTCCAGGTCTTCGGCAAAGCGGTCTTTGCCGCCAAAAGATCCGATTCAATTAATGCCCAAACCTCTTCGGCACTTGCACGAGATACTTCCAAATTAGAAGAAGCATCTAGGATTTCAGTAATTAGCGGTACACCTCCCCAATAAGTAACCAGCCGATAATAAAATAAAGCTCGTAAAAACTTTGCTTGCCCCAAGATAAGTTGTTTGGACTCTTCAGCGATATTTTCCATAGCGCTAACCTTATTAATTACTATATTTGCTCTACTTACACCAAGGTAAGCGCCCATATACATATCTCTTAGAATTGTATTGGTTGCGGGAAAAGCCAAGGTGTGTAGTTCGATTCGGTTAGCACTTCCATCCATCTCGTACATATCACCTGCAATTGCCCATTCAACATCCGCTGCATCTCTTACATTGCTAAAGGTTTCCTCTCGCTGTAACATACCATATGCGCCATTTAAACCGGCCTGTGCATCCGATTCGTTAAGGTAAAAGTTTTCCTCTGTTAATGTATCTTTTGGTGATAGGGATAGAAATTTATCGCCACAAGACATCAAAATGAAAAAGGTTAAAAAACCGAGTATATAGGTTGTTTTCATTTTTTTATTTTTAGTATGTAACTCCATGTCATTCATTAAAGTCCGACTCTTAGTCCTAACATATACGTTCTTGGTATAGGATATACCCCGTCGTCAACACCCGAAGCCAATGGACTCGTACTACCGATTTCCGGGTCGAAGCCGGAATATTGTGTAAAGGTTAGTAGGTTTTGAGCGCTCACATAAACGCGAATCCGTTTGATCAAACCCTCATCGGCGAATAAACCGCTAGGCAAGCTGTAACCCAAGGTCACATTGCGTAGGCGAAGAAAATCTCCTTTTTCAATGTAAAAAGAAGAAACATTGGCATAATTTCCGTTGGCATCGGTATAAGTCAATCTTGGAACCGTATTACCGCCATTCTCGGGTGTCCATCGATTTAGAACCTCCGCCGATGCATTAATGACACCACTCCCTCCAAAGTATTTAATCGGGTAGGTCGAAAATTTGTTTACATGAAAAATCTCATTCCCTGCAACTCCCTGTAACAAAATATTCAAATCGAATCCTTTATAAGAAAAATCCATATTTGCACCATATGTTAACGACGGCCAAGGACTTCCAAGCTTGACACGATCCGCATCAGACAATACACCATCCCCATTTACATCTCTAAATCTAAAATCGCCTGCCTGTGCATTCGGCTGCAGTGCTTTATTCACTTCCTCATCCTGTTGATAGATTCCATCTACTATATATCCTCTAAAATATCCGATAGGCTCGCCAACTTCGGTGTATGATGAGCTCATACTCGTAAAACCGACTGTTGGTCCAGTGATAGGACGACCCGTCCCCAATGATAATACTTCATTTTTCAGTGTTGCCAAATTGAAGCTCACATCGTATTTAAATTCGCCGCTGTTACCATTATATCCCAGTAGTAATTCCAATCCCTTATTCCTAACCTTTCCACCATTTACGGATGGTGCGCTCTCAAAACCTGCCTCCATCGACACCGGTAAACTTACCAGCATATCCTTCGTATCTTTAATATAATACTCTGCGGTCAGATACGCGTGATCATTTAAAAAGGAGGCATCAAGTCCGATATTAATCTGCTCACTCGTTTCCCATTTTAGGTTTTGATTTCCCGGGCGGATCATACTTGCGCCAATCGCTAAGCCTTGATCCGGACCTAGCACATAATTATCGCCCACTCTTCCCAATCCGATTGTACTCGCATAGCTAAAGGCGCCAATAGCGTCGTTTCCTAACTGTCCCCAACTGGCCCTTAATTTCAATGAGTTGATCGCTTTGATCTGCTTAAAGAACGTTTCTTCCGAAATATTCCATCCTGCCGAGAAAGAAGGAAAGTTTCCCCATTTATGATTCGGACCAAAATTAGAAGAGCCATCCCGGCGAATACTTGCCGAGAAGAGATATTTATTTCGGTAAGTATAATTAATGCGGCCCAGGTAAGAGGCCAAGGAATATACGGATCCCGTGCCATTGGCTCTGCGTTCTAATTCGGCACTACCATTGATAATCTGAAGATTCTCGTTCTGGAAATCTCTAGCCGTTACACCGATCCAGTCGTTCGTGTTTTTTTGTGCCGTTTGACCAATAACCGCTGAAATATTATGCTCATTAAAGGCCTTATTAAATGACAAGGTATTTTCTATCAACCAATTCAATCCCTGCGTATACGTTTCTCCCAAAATAGCTTGTAAGTTGCGATAATGACCTCTTTCAACTTTAGGTTCCCAAGTGGTGCTTCTATTATTATTGGCGTCAATGCCAATGCTCGTCCGCCATTTCAGGCCATTGACGATTTCATATTCTCCATAGGCATTTCCATACATCCGCATATTTTTCAGAAAGTTTTCCATCGACTCTGCGCGGAGAATGGGGTTGTCACCTTGGGTAGAATAATAGGCTGAAGAACCGTTAACGACGTCTCTTAAACCCAGTGTGGGGTAAAATTGTTGTGCAAGGTTAAAGATACCCAGCCGAAAATCTTCATTGCGCTGCCCTTTACTATGGGTATAAGCAAAAGCCAAGGTTCCTCCAAATTTTAGTTTATTGCTCACATTGACATCCACATTGGCTCTACCCGTATATCGCTCATTCCATGTTTCGATTAAAGTCCCTTGTTGATCCCGATAGCCTAAAGAAAGAGCCGCCTGCACTTTTTGAGATCCACCACTTACATTCACATCGTAGTTCTGTAAAGGAGCAGTGCGGAACACCTCTTCAATCCAATCGGTTCCCTTACCGAACGAAGCAGGATTAGCCCATTCGGGATTAGGGGTCATATTCGAGTTACTATATAATTCGTTAGCCAAGGTGGCAAATTCTTCCGCATTTAAAAACCGTGGCTTCTTCCACAGTTGCTGCAAACCACCATATGCATTTAGTTCAGCTGTCGTTACCCCTTCCTTTCCTCTTTTGGTCGTAATTAATATTACTCCATTTGCCGCTCTAGCGCCATATATAGAAGCAGCCGCCGCGTCTTTTAAAATCTCAATCGATTCGATATCGTTTGGATTTACGATTGACATTCCATCAACTCGATCGGTACTTCCACCGACGGTCATACCGCCACCGCCAACTGGGAATCCATCAATTACGTATAAAGGTTCATTCCCACCAGTCGTACCAACACCACGAATGCGGACGGAAGTTGCACCACCCGGGGCACCCGTTGTTTGACTAATCGTAACCCCGGGGACTTTGCCTTGGATAGCGCCTGTAAAAGAAGCAGATGCCACTTTCTGCAATTCAGTAGCCTTAACAGAAGATACGGAACCGGTAAGTTCTTTCCGCGATTGCGTACCATAACCAATCACTACGATCTCCTCTAAGCTGGTAAAGTCCTCTTCCAAACGAACTTGTAAAGATCGCCGTCCCAGCAAACTAACTTCTTGTGGCTTATATCCTACAAAAGTAAATAGGAGTGTCTCCTTCCCTGTCAAACGCCTGAGTTGGAATTTGCCGTCTAAATCGGTTGAAGTACCTGCCACCCCACCTTTAACCTTGACACTGACCCCGGGTAGCGGAGATCCATCGGAAGCGGTTACGTTACCGACTACATCAATAAAATCTTGCCTATTCAACCTGTTGGTTTGCTGAGTACGTGCCATTACTTCTTCTCCAAGAAGTAACATCCATACCACGCTAAGAAAGAGAGCGTAATTTTTTCTTCTCATAAGTTTTAAGGTTAAGTTTGTGAGTTTGTGGTTTACATATAAGATTTTATTTATTTCAAGAAATATTCAAAGAACAAGTAAGCAATTTCATTTGCCTCGTTATTCGGCTCATGTGTAGGCCTATTGTGCATAGCGACACGATTATCATAGCCAAACCTGTGGTTTAGTGCTATGATCCGATTTAATGTGTGCCATCGGTCCGGCGGATCCTCGGCACCTCCTAGTACTAAGAAAGGTCTCGGTACCATAAGTGCATGCAACTCATGCAGATTATATCCATTCTTAATAAGCCAGGGATATAATCCAAAAGCCGAATTTTCCTTACTTATCAAGCCGCGTTTTCGCCATGGTTTTGGATGATAACCCAGGTACCACGGCTCCCAATAATTGATCGATTCACGATCATGCTGAAATAAAATTCCCGGATCTGACCATACGGCGCAAGCAAAACGATCGAACAAGCAAGAAGCGAACATGGCCCATTTACCACCAAAGGAATGTCCCATAATACCTATCTTATCGGATGAAACCTCCGGAAAGTTTGCCAATGCATAATAGGCATTAGCGGCTGCGTAAGCCAACATGGATAAAGGTTGTACCTGCGCATGCTTTATATTCGGATAAAACAGGGAAAATTCTTTTCTTTCTGAAGTGGCTGAAGTTCCAATAGATAACGTTATAAAGCCTCTTTTTGTTAACTGCAGAGCGAAATCACGATTTGGTTTTCCTTTACCTATAGCCGTTTCCGGTTCATAAAATACGGTGATAACTGCCGGCTTCTTTCCCTTGGTTTTTGGCACCAATAAATAGCCGGTTGTTTCCTCCGTTGGCGTCCAGTAAAATTTCACTTCACACTCAAAGTAGCTTTCTTTTTCATTGGTATCGATAATTGACAGTTGTTGCTTCTTGAGTAAGGCCGGCCAATTTCCCATCAGACTATCCCAGCGCTTTTTTATTTCCAGTTGGCGCTTTGAGAAGTCTTGCACGGTGGATACACTATCGCCATTGTAAAAGATGTTGAGTGGTCGAAGTGAATCTTGTTTATCCTTAAACTCTTGTGGTGGGCTAAAATAGGGAGCAATTTTTTTCCATATCTTTTCTTTTTGGCTATTAAACAATGTTGTTTCCTGCGCATTTAACGAAAATGCGAAGCCTAGATATAGTCCCACCAGTATCCATCTCTTATAGTCACGTTTTACCATTGCCTTCATTTTATTGCATAATCTCATGCAGAAAGACGGCGGCCCCTGCCCTGCTTTTACTTAGATCAGCAGCTTCCATAAAGGCCAATATTTCCAGTGTCTCTTCTTCTTGAACAGGGGGCCGTTTTGTTTCAAAGAACTGCACGATTTCTTCCAATAAGGGTTGATAACCTTTGTATGGGCCAATTAACTGGATTCCGGTTGTGCCAAAAGCAGTCCCCCCAAAATCACGTTTTCCCTTTCGGATCCCTCTGAAAGTTCCCAAACGTCCATCGCTCCAAGTACCTACCACGATGTCAGTGTCCGGTGTAGAAGTTCTGGTAACTGATTTACATCCCCTTCCCATCACGGCATAAAGCGTTTCCACGCCATGTATGCCATACCAAAACAGGTCAGGATGTGTGGCTTCCAAGGTAGCAGGGCTATAGGTATCTGCGCCCGTGACATCGCCAATCGACTTCACTTCCGTTATTTCTTTAATATGCTCGGCATAACGCAAAGAAGAAGCGGAAAATACCGGAATTCGCTTTTTCCTCGCGTATTCGAATATTTTCTTTGCATCACGATAGGAAGCGGCCATGGGTTTATCAATAAAAAGAGTTTTTCCGGCATCGATGACGGGAATAGCTTGCTCGAGATGCAGGCGACCATCATTAGTTTCCAATAATACGTGGTCAACCTTCGTCAATAAATCAGCAATAGAATCTACAATTTCTATTCCTAATGTGCTGATCTCTTGCGTATAACCGGCTATTCTTTTGGTGCTACTTTCAATATCTCTACTACCATAAGGATAGGCAGCAATAATTCGATAGCCCTTTAATGCTGCATCTGGTGTAGCCGCATTTAAGGCTTTGGCAAAGGCAATACTATGCGATGTATCTAAACCAATGATTCCTACCCGTTTTCCATTCACATTTTTGAAACTTGCTTTGCCAGTCAGCGGAAGATTGAGCAGGCTGATTGACAAGCTCGAAATAGTTGCCTTTTTGATGAAGTCTCTTCTTGGAATACTATTCATAATTTATTTTTATACAACGTGTACGTACACGAATACTTTTAATGATAAAATAAGCTGTCTTATAACTTCTATTCTATTCCCAGTAAATACACTCAGCTAAAGTTTATAATAACGGTTACGTTACCGCAATTTACGAAAAGATATTTCAAATGCAAATTGTTTTTAAAAATTTCAAGGTTATTAATTATGGTAGAAGCGATAATTCTCTTTGGTTACAATATCAATGGGCATAAATTGATCTTCAATTCGCCGTTCGTGCAGATCTGTATAGCGATGGAGTGTCATAATACCTCTATAACCTTGTTCCTCAGGCTTCTGACAGATTAAAAATTGAATGATACCTAATTCGAGGTATTTAATATTTTCTTTTAAGAAATCATATCCGATGAGCACCTTAACAATGCTCTTCCGTTCGAAATAATGGGCAACAGCAGAGACTCTGGAGTTTGTTACAAAAACGCCTTCTATCCCCTTCTGCTCGCTAAAAACTTTATCTAAAGCATCTTCTATGGAAGAAGAATCTGTTTGTTTAATATCCAGCTTTAAGATTTGAAGCTTTTTGTTATTTTTTTCAAAATAAGCGCGGAATCCCTCCTCTTTCCGAAGGAGGTGGTGGTATTGATCGAGTTCCTTTGATACGTTTATCAATAATACTTTGCCCGTTTTGACGGCAAAATCCATCAATTGCGCTGCCTGATAGCCACTACAAAAGAGATGCGGCCCGATATAACAGACACTGTTCTGCCCGGGTACATCCGAATTGATAAAAACATAGGGAATTTTGCGTTCATTGCAGCGTGTGGTTAATTGTATTGCTTCTTCGACAAATGATGGTGCCACTAATAGCCCGTCGACAGCTTCCTCGAGAATTAAATCGACCTGCTTTAGGAACGATTGTTTATCATTAAGGTCAAAAAAAAATTTCAATACCACAATGCCGTATTGTTTCAATGCTTTGGCGGCTCTATCAATACCGGATAGCGGGGCCTCCCAGAAATCCGTTTCTGTAGAACTAGGAATTAACACGGCATATTTTGAAACTTTCTTTGATGCTAATCGACTTGCAATAATATTTGGCTTATAATCGAACTCTTTAATGATATCGTTTATCCGCTTCTTGGTTGCTTCCGATACACCCTTGCGATTGTGCAAAACACGATCAACAGTAGCGATTGAAACATTAGCCAAACGTGCAATCTGCTTGACACCAAATTCTTTATTTTCTAACGATTTGCTCATAGTATCAACGAAAGTATCTTTTTATTAAAATTAAAACAAATTATCTGGCTGTATTTAATAAAGAAATGCCGGCGCCACTTACGTTGTATCGTCTAAAAGCAACCTATCCCATACTAACTTTTATTTAAAGTGTTTCAATCTCCTTCTCTGCCAGTTGCTGATAGATAGCCTCACTGATCGTACTCTTGGGAGCGTCTGTATTATTGAGATTACACCAAAAGAATATTTTGACTGTTGACCATTTTCCATTCAACGGATTAATAATAACGCTCGGTGCTTTCCGCTTAAACACGTGTTCATTATCCAGAATGATGGTTTTGATCATCTCTACAATTTCCTCTTTATTAAATGGTTTGGCAATAGTTACCGTTAGGCTAACGCGAATATTATTATTACTTAGGGTCCAGTTGATGATATTATTAGAAAGTATATCACCGTTTGGTATGATAATTTCGGCGCCATCATCGCTTAACAAAGTGCTTGAACGAATACCTATTTCTTTTACCTTTCCTTTTCGATTTCCTAATTCAACAACGTCGCCAATGCGGATCGTACGATCAAAAATCAAAATAATCCCGGAAACAAAATTGCTTACTATGCTCTGTAAGCCTAAGCCGATACCCACACCTAAAGCACCTAACACTACGGTGATTTTATCGACTGGCAAACCCGATGCTGCAACTGCTAATAAAAAACCGGCAATAAGCAATACCAATCTGGTAATCAGCAACCTGGAGTGTTCTGCGTTGGCATTTTCGATGGTATCATCCCCTGTTTCGCCAAAAAAGTAGGCAACATATTTCTGCAAAAAGTTAGCCGTCCAAATAATTCCAAGAAATAGTAAAACACCGCCAAAGGTAAAAGAGAAGCTCCCTATTTTGCGTGGTGTGCTTAAAAACGAACCAATAACTTCGCTAAAGAATTCCAGAATATCTAAGTGAGCTGTCAGCAATACAAACCAAATGAAAACCGCAAGGTAAGATATAATGGTTGAAAACTCTTTGGCAATCCCCTCCCATTCGAAGTGATCGGCGTAACGTTTACGCATCCTACTTGCTTTAATTTGCAAAAGAAAGGCTTCGGTAATTAGACGTACGACTACAATGAGGGCAACCGTATGTAATAGCGCATATACACCGGTTGTATAAAAAATCTGCATAAGGGTGGTTCTTCCGAACATATTGGCTATAATAGCTAAGCCATTAAATAGCATATACAATGTTCCGGCTATAACCAATATGCGATAATTCCCCGCAATAGGCTTTAATTTACGCAACGCTATCACACCAAAGGCAGTAGACATTAAGTTGATCAATAAAATCATCCATCGTTGTGCCTGAGAAGAAACACCCAATAACCTCACTAAAGACAGCGCAATGAACAAGATGACAAATATGCCCCATGATAGCAAAGTCTCTCGAGGTAATCTTTTTAAAAATACTGTTGTAAGTATAATCAGTAATAAAAATTGGGTAAATTCTAAATACAAGGCCGGTGCCTGTAAATCAAAAACAGGTGCAAGGGCAAATATCAAGGTAAAGGCAGACAATATAGGAATTGGGGTTAATAACCTTAAATTAAGATCTTCCAAAATATCCATTTTCCCATGATTTTTAACGCTTTTGAAGTTATAAAACACCCATACAAAGAATAATAAACCCGTAAAGAGTAGGAGCACCCGGTTACTTCTTGTGTTTTTGAAATAATACGTATTTATTTTCTTTTCACTATCAAACATTTGATTAAACTCCGGATACTTCGCATCCGTTGTACTCGATCGCTTTTCCCACAAATAACGTTTCTCTTTGAGAAAGGCCTTTGGACCAATTGACTTTAGTTGCACATTGGTTTGGTATAAGAGCTCTTGGATTGCCAGTTCGTTGGTGGCTACATGCGCGCGCAGGCCGTTTAGCGTGTTTGTGGCCGCTCGAATGATGCTATCAGTTCCGACCCTTTTTAATCTTAGCGCCTTTATTTGAACGCTAAAAGAATCGCGAAGCGCCTTCGTTCTAAAAATCTGTCGAATGACTGTATCTTTTCTAAGCGCCGCTATTTCTTTTTTAATGCCATCTAAATCTTTATCATACGAAAGGATAATGTCATTGTATCCGTTTGCATTATCGGTCATCTCATCCAATAGCGTTCTGAACATCTGCAAATTTTGCAGATTGAATGTTCTAACATTTAAAGACAAACGTTGTTTCAATAAACTGATGGTGGAGTCATCCGCAGCCAGCTTACTTTTTATTTCCGGAATACGACCAAAAGAAGCGGTTACGGTAGGCACCTTGTTTAAGGTTTCATACACACGTTCCAAGCCCTCCAAATAATCGCCGGTAGAAAGCATATTAGTATCTGCTAACAACGACGAGTCGTTTCTGGAACGCTCGGTTCTCAAACTGCTCTGCGCACTTACCGTAACCGCTAAGAAGATAAATAGTATAAAAAAACAAGCTTTAAAGGCCTCATGGAAACCATTAATAGCTAATTGATTAGCTTTGTTCATATGGGAAATAGACAATCATATTTACTCAAGATAAAGATAGAACTTAAATAAATACAATCAAGCATATCATACTGCCCGCCAAAGACTAAATTTATTCCTTTGGAACAAACAGGACACTATTGGCTGCTATTTTTCCACTGGCTTTTTCATTGCTGATCTCCACGTAGCTGGCTTCGCTGTTTTTTATTGAATAATTACCCAGCCAAACCCACTCGCCGGAAGTCTGTCCTTCAATTTTGATATCCGCTAAATTCAGTGTTTTCGCTGTTTTTTGCTTACCATCAAACACGGTATACAAGAGCTGTGCACTGGAATTTTCGATTTTCGGAAAATAAGTATAAATGTCGTAGTTTCCGGGGCTAAGGTCGGAAGACTTAAAGCGAGCTGTACTTCGTTGACTATGATCTGTCGAAATCAAATAGCTCGATCCAAAACCACCTCGCTTTTCCTCTTCCCATTTGCCGGTTAGCTGCACATCTTTCCGCTCCATGCTATTGATCCAGATGTCCGGTTTACGGCCATCACCCTTAGGATTATTCTTCCATAAGGCCTTTATTTCGTGAGCAGAAACGTCCTGTATAGCTTTTTTTCCGTCGATTGCCAAGCAGGCGGCAAAAGCGGCTGACTGACTTAGTACCATAAAAACAGGTTCCATTCGGATGGACCCGTAGGCGATATGGCTAGCAGAAAGGCAAACAGGTACCAGGAGGTTAGATACTTCTGTCTTTTTCGGAACAATTGAGCGATAGGAAATTGGGAAGGGGGGAAAACCACCTACTTCTACATTTCCCTCGTTTTTAACCATACCATTAACCACCAGTCGATCACAGTTATGAGAATCCATCGTGTAAGCCGCATAGCCGATATCATCCTTTACCACCTCCCTCCCCTGGCAGTGATGTTGTGTCATCACTACTTCACCGATCATTCTTCTTGCTTCCCGTATATAAAGTTGCGGACTCCAGTTCCCGTGCTCCGTATACTCGTCTTTCGGATAGCCCCAAGCTAGCATTTCATTCCGAATGAATTCAGGAACCGATGGGTCATGCCCGACAAAATACAGAAGCCCTTTGGTATAATCTTCATGGGCCTGAATGATTTCCTGCCGTCTCGCGTAATCGGCTTCCGGATAATCCCAATTCATCCCGATCATGTCTGTAGAAAAACCGTTCCGATTATTTATATCGGTTTTGTTATTAGGCATTCTACTCCAAATAAATACGTCATTTAAAGACTTCCAAGGATATTTCTCTTTCCACCTTTTCAATAATTCATATCGTTTGGGATCATAATTACGTGGTTTTTCAATGGTTATCCGATTGGCAGGATTGTTAGTTAAACAAATTCGAAAATTATAGGCTTGTACTTTTCTATCACCGGTTCCATTCGCTTTTAATACTTCGTCATTGATTCCCCACAGGAGTCCACTACTTTTATCACCGGGAATTTGATAAGGATCAATCCCATCGGGAAACTGATGGCCGTCCATCAGCTGTACTCCATTAAGCGTTTCGCCATAAACCTGGTTATCTTCTCGACCTACATGATAAGAAACTCCGGATTTTGCCATTAAATCACCTTCGTAGGAACAATCAATAAACACATGGGCGCTTATAGCGCGCTCCTGACCATCAGTGCCTTTTATTGGTGCTACCAAAATTTGCGCGATATGGGTTCCTTTCTTTTCGACCGCTGATAAAACGTGCTCGTAAACAATGTCAATTGAAGCCTTTCGCATGTAATCCCTAAAAATACTATCAGCTACTTTGGGTTCAAAAATCCACTGCTCGAATTTCCCATAGTGTTGTCCGATCTTGCGATAAAAATCGAGCGCTAAACCTTTTACAACATATTTATTACCGATATCGGTATAACCTAAACCACCGGAACTCATTCCGCCCAGTCGCGTTCCCGGTTCAACGAGCACCACCGATTTCCCGGCTTTAGCTGCTGTGTAGGCTGCGACGACACCGGCAGAAGTGCCGCCGTAAATGCAAATATCATAATCCTTAGCTTGCGCCTGCAATTGAATGCAAGCAATCAGCAATACCGAGAGGTAGTAAGAACTTCTATTTCTTATCATTTTCATATAATTTATTACTATCAATAACCGGGATTTTGGTCACTCGGATTTAGGGCATTATTATTATCCATTTCCACTTTAGGAATTGGCCATAAAAAGTGGCTGTCGCTAACCGCTTTTCCTTTTGCCGATTGGATTACTGCACGAACCTGGTCTCTACCCAAGCGTTTTAAGTCGTTCCATCGCTTGCCTTCTACCATAAATTCATATGCCCTTTCCTGAAAAACAGCATCGCGGAAAGATTGTTGATTTAATCCTGCCCAATCAACCTGCGGATTGGGTGTATTGACGTCTACCCCATACGCACGTCTTTTAACTTTATTCAACGCTTCATAAGCTTCAGCAGAGGGACCTCCCTCCAATTGATTTGCGGCTTCGGCATAAATTAATAGTACATCGGCATAGCGTAGCACGGGCATATCGTTTGCACTAGCGTCAACGGCCACCGAAGCTAAGTCCTTAAACTTTCTAAACTGATAGGGCTCATTGCCAGGCAACTGGACTAATGCTCCTGTTGACCGGTGAATATACGAATCATACAGATTAAATTCTTTTCGCAAATCACGATCCGACCAATTGGCAATCAGCGGAAAGGTTTCGCGCGCATAGATGGTGCGGAAACCAAATGGCGCGTAAAGTGTGTTCTCACCATGTATATACACGAGGTATTGGAAACCCAGGCCTCCGGAAGAAGAGTATTTGAAAGAAAAGATGTCTTCAGCACTCGTTACTACATCAGCACCGAAAACTTTTTCAAAGTCGTTGACTGTAGAAACCGGCACCAATTGGTATGTTCCCTCATCCATTACTTCCTTAGCAAGGTTACGTGCCTGTTCCCAATTCGCTAACGTTAAATAGACATAGGCCAACAGCGTTTTTGCCGCCCCTACGGTCGGTCTTCCAGGAATTGTTGCTACAGCAGGCAGATTCGCAATTCCTGTATTTAAATCTGCTATAATGAAGTCGTAGACTTCTTGTTCGGTACTCCGAGGCAGATCTGTTGGGTCATTGGAAGATTGCCTTAACGGTACACCGCCCCAATTCCTAACTAAATCAAAATAAGCCAAGGCCCGAAGGAATCGCGCTTCTGCCAGTATCTGATTTTTCTTGTTTTCATCCATATTAATAGCCGGCACTCTTTCCAATACAATATTTGCTCTTAAGATGGATTGATAAGCAAATCGCCAAATAGTCTCTGCACGACCGATATTGGCACCGTCCAAACCATTGTACTCACTGACAGGTCCAAAAGAACCTCTTCCGTTCGCGTAATCCGAGCAAGCTTCGGTTAGTAACATATAAAAGCCTCCATAATAGCCCAATTCTCGAAATGGCGCATAAATTGCATTAACGGCAGTTTCAGCATCTTGGGCCGTCTGATAAAAATTTTCTTCTGAAAGTCGATCTATCGGAACTTCTTCCAAAGTTTTACTGCAGGCAGCAAATAAAATGATCGAAAATATATATAAGAGCTTTTTCATTTTTTCCATAATTTTTGTTGGAACCTTAATATTTTGTTATTTAAAAACTTACTTTCACCCCCATGGTATAGGTTTTTGCCACAGGGTAACTGGTTTGGTCTATCCCCAATGTAGTGGGCGAATTAGCTGTTCGGCTACTTACTTCAGGATCATACCAGGAATAGTCGGTGATGGTAATTAAGTTTTGTCCGCTTACATATAATTGTAAAGATTTAATCTTGCTACTTTTCAACGGGACATCATAAGCCAACCGGATATTTTTAAACCGAATAAAGGAACCATCTTCTATAAAGCGGTTTGACTCCCGGAAGCTGGAACCAACGCTAATAGCTGGATATGGTGCATTTGGATTTGGATTTTCAGGTGTCCAGCGATTTAATATATCCGCGATCTGGTTTTCTCCGAAATTGAAAGAATTGGCCTGGTTTGACAGATTAAAGTTGAACAAATCGGCTCCTTGCACTCCCTGAATAAAGATATTCAATGAAAAATTTTTATAGCTTAGGTTGTTATTGAAGCCAAAAATAAAATCGGGATTGGGATCGCCTAGGATTGTTCTATCCTCATTGTTAATTACACCATTGCCATCCAAGTCCTTATATTGTATACGCCCCTGTTCATTCAAGCCATCTTCCAAGAACCCATAAAAAACACCCACCGGATAACCTTCCCGGATAAGATTGGGACTAATACTAAGTGGAATAGATAAACCGGATCCAAATACATCCGCATGATTAGCTAGTTCGATTACCTTATTTCGATTAGCTGAAAAATTAACAGAGGCGTCCCATTTAAAGGTTCCTCGGGATATATCGCCTCCCAACTCGAATTCAAGACCCTTGTTTCGAATACGACCAATGTTTTGCATTTGATTTT
Source organism: Olivibacter sp. SA151 (assembly GCF_054130995.1). NCBI lineage: Bacteria > Pseudomonadati > Bacteroidota > Sphingobacteriia > Sphingobacteriales > Sphingobacteriaceae > Olivibacter > Olivibacter sp. SA151. The sequence continues at coordinate 4,072,490 of NZ_CP096391.1, forward strand.
GATAACCCGTGGAGGTTGCTTGTGGGACGTTGGCTAACAAGTCTTTTGTGTTTTTTATATAGTAATCAACCGTTAGGCGCAAACGCTCGTCAAATAAGCCCAAATCAAAGCCAATATTACTTTGTGTGGTAGTTTCCCATTTTAAATCCGGATTCGGCCGGGTATTTCCTGGTGCAAAGCCTGTGTTCAACGCATCTTCAAGAATAATATTAAAACCGGAAAGCACATTCAACGAGCCATAGGGAGAGATTGCGGTATTTCCCGACTGTCCCCAGCTGGCCCGTAGTTTTAAGTTGGAAATACTGTTGACATCGCTAAGAAATTCCTCTTCTTTCAATCGCCATCCAAAAGCCGCTGAAGGAAAATAACCCCATTGACTACCGGCCCCAAAACGAGAGGATCCGTCTGCCCTTATACTCGCAGTTAAAAGATACTTATTTTTATAAACATAATTTGCCCGAAATAAACCGGAAATCAACTTCCATTCGTCAATACCGGATGTTGGGGTAGCAATGACTGTCCCTGATCCAAGGTTATTATTTTGCAATATATCGGAAATAAAGCCACTAGCTCCCGATGAGTTCGTACTTGCCACCTCTGATTGATAAGTAACACCCGCCATTAAATCCAAGGAATGATCGTTAAATGTCTTTGCATAATTCAAAATATTCTCATTTAAGAAGTTTGTCCTTGTGAAATAATTGGTAGAAGCATTACCTGCCGGTGTTGACCTGATTAAGCGGGAAGAGTAATAGTCTCTTTTGGAATTGGCATAATCTACACCAGCAGAAACTTTTAGTGTCAACCCTTCTATAAAGGTATATTGTAGCCCGAGATTGGCTAACACGCCGCTTCCCGTTGTTCTGTCTACGCGTTCTTTGGCTAAAGCTACCGGATTCTCCGCCGCATTAGAGCTAAATGAATAAGGCACCACGTTGGAATAATTGCCATTTTCGTCATAAACAGGCACAGTAGGTGGCGCGACCAAAGCAGCGGAAACTACTCCGGACCCTCTTGATTGATTATCATTTGTGATGGCATTGTTAATGGTACGACTCAATATGGTACTTAAGTTTACTTTAAATTTGTCAGACACCTCCTGCTCTAAATTGGAACGCAGCGACCCTCTTTTATATCCTGAGTTGATAACAATACCATCCTGACCGAAATAACTTCCCGATACTGAATAGCGGGTCCTATCATTTCCGCCCGCGATATTGAGACTGTGATTTTGAATTGGAGCCGTACGAAAGATGGCATCCTGCCAATCGGTCCCTTCACCAAAACTATTGATTTGCTCTTGTGTAAAATATGGAGCAGCATTATCATTACGGGCCCGTTCGTTAGCGATTTCGGCAAACTGTCGGGCATTTAAAAGGTCTATTTTTTTTACCACATTTTGAAATCCGACATAACTGTTGAGTGTAACCTGATTAACATCTCTCTTTCCACTTTTAGTTGTAATAATAACCACCCCATTTGCTCCTCGAGAACCATAAATGGCCGTTGCAGACGCATCTTTCAATACTTCCATCGATTCAATATCCGATGGATCAAGAATAGTAGGACTACCTGAAAGTGCAAAACCGTCCACCACGTAAAGCGGTTCATTACTACCCAATAAGGAATTGCCTCCACGGATGCGTATATTCATACTGGCACCAGGTGCTCCTGAACTTTGCACTACTTGCACACCTGCACTTCTTCCCGTTAAGCTTTGCATGGCATTGGTTGACGGTAAGGCGGTAATGTCTTCTGACTTTACCGATGAAACGGATCCGGTTAAATCGCCTTTACGAACAGTGCCATATCCGACTACCACTACCTCATCCAAAGCTGCCTCTCGCGGTGTCATGGTAACCCGTATAGTTGATTTACCGGCGACGTTGATTTCCTGTGTGGCGTAACCCGTATACGAAAAAATCAGGGTCGCGTTCGAAGCAGCGCTGATCACAAAGTTGCCATCACTATCCGTAGAAGTACCTGTCGACGGGCTACCTTTTGTTCGGACAGAAACACCTGGTAAAGCTTGTCCTTTTTCATCAAGCACTTTTCCTTTTACGGTATTCTGTTCTTGTTTGGAAGTGGCCATAAGCCCATTTGCTGAACTTTGCTTTTCCAATACAATCACCTTATTCCTTCTGATCTCATATTGAATTCCTCTGTCTTTAAAAAGGTTCTCTAACACCGCATCTAATGGTAGATTGTTAAAATTAACCGATACTCGTTCTTTGTCGTTGAGTACTTCCTCACTGTAAAATACGGTTAAACCCGTCTGTTTTCTGATCGTGTTAAAGAGATCGGTTAGACTGATGCTCTCCTTTTTAATGCTTACCCTGTATTGAGCCAATAAAGGAGTCGCAAATAGTTCCATCTGAAATAGCAGGCCTGCAATCAACAAGCCTTTTGCTATAGATCGACAAAATCGGTTAAATTGATTTTTCTTTTGATACATGGTTTGATGTCTATAATGGTTTTTAGCTAATTCACTATAAACACACCAAGCATTTTAAAATGGGTGAAAGAAAATTAATTTTTTGTGTTAATGGGGAATAGGCAGTAGGAATAGTGATCAGAAAATAAGAGCTATTCTCTATTAACAAACTCCCGTTTCTCATCGGAGATCATTAAGTAGCGAAGTAGTTGAATGTAATAAAGTAATCTATCCTACTGCTTATCGCGTAAAGCCTATTGTTTAAAGTCTAAAATGTAAGGTACCATCTATTACCATAGCACGCACACCCGCTGTCGTATTCAAATCATGCAAAAAGCCCTTTAGATCTTTCTTATCAAGTAAACCACTAATACGAATATGTTTCAGTTCACCATTCTCAAAATTTACCGGCAAATCAAACCAACGATTGATCATTTCACTGATTTCCAACAAGGTGGTTCCATGAAAACAATAAACACCTTCTTTCCAACTCAGTACAGTAAGGGGATCAAATTTTTCCTGTGAAAAACCGCTCTTCTTACTATAGCGTCCGCTCAGTCCGGGAGAAAGTAATAAACTAGTACCATTTGGGCTTTCCATTTGCACTTTACCCTGGAGAAGAGCCGTTATGACATGATCTTCAGCATAGGCATTTAAATTGAATTTGGTGCCCAACACATTCACCTTTGCTTTATCTGTATGCACAATAAACGGCTGATCGGCCTTTTCGGCGATTTCGAAGTAAGCCTCACCTTTTAAATAGACTTCCCTGGAATTTCCGGAGAACGTCATTGGAAACTTTAACTCGGATGAAGAATTTAGCCAAACTTTTGTACCATCAGCCAGTACAAGTTTATAGTCTTTTGTTGGTGGTACCACTAAAGTATTTGTTTTACTGCCTGCGATATCTTTATTGTAAATCAACATTTCGCCTTCTTTCCGCACTTGTTGCCCAGCTACATTCAAGATGGTGTGACCATCATCCAACGTTACCACTTCTTCTTGGTCGCCCACCAATAACTGTACCTGATTCGTGTCCGCTTTCTGTTGTCCGCCATTTACTAACAAAGCGGCATCCATCTTGTCCTTATTAACTAGATATAAAGAGAAAAAAATACCACCAGCCAGCAGTAAAATGGCAGTCGCGGCATACGACAACCTTCTTCTTTTTGAAATCGAGATTGATTGCTCACTTAAATGACTTCTTACTGTAGCTAAGTCTTTCGAAATATCTATTTTATCCGTAAATAGCCTCAGGCCATTCGTATCCAAATCATTTTCTAGCTTTTTCCATAATTCCAGGCTCTCCGGATGTTGCAATAGCTCCTCCTGTAACCAACGGTCGTCATCATCACTGATTACTCCCATTGTTTTCTCCACATAGAGCCTTCGTATATATTCTTCGCTTACCATTTTTTACTAATACACGGATAAAACAAATTCAGGTTAATATTTAGTAGTTTTTTTTAGTTTTTCACGCAAATTTTTTAAGCCGATTTTTAAATGAGTTTTCAACGAATTAATACTTATTCCCATTGTTTCGGCAACATCTTGGTATTTCTTATCGTGCAAATAAACCAAGCTGATGGCCTCTTTTCTTTGCCTTGGTAAGTCGTTCAGATTAGCTTCCAATTTTTTATAAATCTGCTCGAACATTTCCTTATCTTGCATCTGGTAATTATCTTCACTCAGTTTCTCATAGTCTGATTGTTTTCGAGCTCTTGTTTTTGTATTCCGTAAATAGTTCAAACACCTATTATGTACTGCACGATAGAGATAGCTTTTAACATCGCCATTAAGCTTATCAAAACGCTTCTTTTCCCATAGTTCTATAAATAAATTCTGTACAATATCCTTCGACTCCTCTTCTTCCTTCAGGTACAAATAAGCATAGCCACAAAGTAGTTTGTAATACTTATGGAACAATTCGTCAAATGCCGTTGAATTCCGATTTCGAATCCCAACAAGCAGCTGCATGTCACTTTTTGCTTCCATCAAATTTGATTCGTTAGGCTTGGATTTAAGGAAGACCATCAAAATGGTTTATAACCTTGGCTTTATCTAGGACGAAACTAATGTTTTTTTTCCAATAAACAAACCGGAAATCGGTCGTTCCTTTATGGCTACACCCATCCGCTGTATTTACGTGTCAACTTATTTACCAAAAAAATAGCTGATTATTTTAGCGAATAATTACCTTTGTCAGCATTTGGAATTTGTCGAATGCTATTCCATACGAATAATTTGAGTGTAAACATGTTTGATATTTGTTGTATAGGGCATATTACTTTAGACAAGGTTGTTACGAGCAATGCTGCCAAAAATATGCCAGGAGGAACTTCCTTTTACTTTTCAAATGCCATTAGGAACATGGATATTGCCTTTTCATTGGTTACTGCCGTGGCTGATTCAGAGAAGTATATCGTCGATGCGCTGCAAGACAAAGGTTTGTCGATAAAAACCGTTCCGACGAAAAAGACTGTTTACTTTGAAAATATATACAATGAAAATCAGGATCATCGTACGCAACGAGTCTTACAGGAGGCCGATCCATTCACGGTTGAGCACTTAGTAGATGTAGAGGCTAAGATTTTCCACCTAGGCCCCTTACTAACGAATGATATCCCTGTAGAAGTCATCAAATTTCTTTCAAAAAAGGGAATGGTTTCCCTGGACGTTCAGGGTTATCTGCGCATCGTAAGAAATTACCAAGTTTACTATTCCGACTGGCGTGATAAGAAAGAAGCTCTTCCATACATAGATATTTTAAAAGCCAATGAATTTGAAATGGAAGCGCTTACAGGTACCTCAGATATCTATAGTGGCACAAAAATTTTGGCCGACCATGGTGTAAAAGAGGTGGTTATTACCTTAGGCAGTTTGGGATCGGTTCTTTACAAAGAAAATACATTTTATACCATTCCTGCATATGTTCCTTCTCAAGTAACGGATGCTACCGGATGTGGAGACACCTATATGGCCGGTTATTTATCCAAGAAAATTAAGGGAGGCACGTTGGAAGAATCCGGAAAATTTGCTGCGGCTATGTCGACAATCAAAATTCAAGGTTCAGGACCTTTTATGGGAACTAGCGAAGAAATACAGCACGTGTTGACAAATAACAGACAGGTTTTTTATGACAGGCTACAATTTAGCTAGTTATTATGAACAAGCCTCTTTGTCTAACCATATTGCTAAGTTTCTCTTTGTGCCTTCCTTCTGAAGCAAGGCGAGGTGATAAAAAACAATCGGTCTACTCCTTTTACACCACACGCCAAGAAATAACACCCGCAGCTATCGTAGCTTTTGCCAAACAGTTTTTGGGCGTGCCTTATAGATTTGGCGGTAGCAGCCCACAAAATGGTTTTGATTGTTCAGGTTTTGTCAATTATGTTTTTAGTAATTTCCACTTTCTTGTTCCTCGTAGCTCAGCTGCTTTTAACAGCAAGGGAAGACAAGTACCACTCACTGAAGCGCAAGCCGGTGATGTCATTTTATTTAGAGGTACTAATCCAAAGGTAAAGTCAATAGGTCACATAGGTATTGTCATATCCGATAAAGGGGAACCTCTACGTTTTATTCATGCCTCTTCAGGCAAGATACGTTGTGTAACGGAAACACTACTTGATAATCGATATCAAAAACGATTTGTAAAATTGTTCGTTTAATATTATAAAAATATGCTAAAATACTCTACAAATCAACACGTTATAATTAATGACAATTTCATGTCATTAAAATTCACAAATAATATCGAAGTTTGCCTAACACTGTTAAATAACTTTAGGGGGTTAAGATATGGGAAGTAAAGAGCGTATTCAGCGGTTGAAAGATGAAAATAGAGTAAAAATTCTTGACGCATCGCTCCAAATAGTTAAAGAAGAAGGATGGCAAGCGTTGAGTATGCGTAAAATCGCTGATATAATAGAGTATACAGCCCCAATGATATATGAATATTTTGCTAATAAAGAAGCTATCTTAACAGAACTTGCCGGTAGAGGGTATTTTATGTTAGCAAAAAGGGTAAGAGAAGCAAGGGATCAAGAAGTTGACTTAGAGAAACAGATTGAAGCCATGTGGCTAACATACTGGGATTTTGCTTTTGAGGAGAAAGAGCTTTATCAGCTTATGTACGGGGTTGGAACCCAATGTTGCGAAATGGAAAAGACGTTTCGATGTTTCGACTCACATGCGGTTCTCATCAGTGATGTTATCAAAGAGATCATGAAAGCGAAACAACCTGATGACGACATGGTTTGCAGAAAATATTTTACCTATTGGTCTATTATACATGGTTTGATTTCTATTAATATGGTAAATAAAGGAAATGGAGAAGAAACAAATCAACAAGTTCTTAAAGATGCCATATATGGCATAACCCGATCGTTAGTCGATTAATTTTTTTACTCATTAAATAACAATCGTAAATCATTTAACACTGTTAAAAAGGAAAGCACTCTCTGGACATTTGTAAATATTATACATATATAAATAAAATGAAACATCTATTTTCCACCATGACGTTTGAAACCTTTAACCCGTTATTTAACGTTGTTAAGTTATTTAATAACGTAAATAGACTTGCCATCATAGCATCATCTATTTTTTTATATAGTTGTTCTTCCGGACAGCAACAACAAGGGGCTCCGCCTCCTCCATCGTTGCCTGTAATTACTATTAATTCTGGTGAAGAGACCGTTTTTCAGGAATATCCTGCTTCTATTGAAGGAACCGTCAACGTAGAGGTACGGCCTCAAGTAGAAGGAACGCTTGACGCGATTTATGTAGATGAAGGTGCAAAAGTGAAAAAGGGGCAACCGCTATTTAAGATCAACGATCGCCCTTATCGTGAACAATTGAATCAGGCCATAGCTAATCTTCATGCCGCAGAAGCCGCTTTGGAAAATGCAGAACTCGAGGTTGAGAAAAAAACCAGATTAGTCAACAACAAAGTATTAGCAGATTTTCAATTGAAAACAGCCATTGCTGCCAGAAATGGTGCTAAAGCCAATTTACAGCAAGCAAAGGCCGGGGTAGAAAGCGCAAAAATTAATTTGGGATATACGCTTATTACCGCTCCTGTTGAAGGTTACATCGGACGTTTGTTAAAAAAACAAGGAAGCTTGGTAAGTCCGGCGGATGCACAGGCGCTTACTGAATTATCCGATATCCACGAGCTTCATGTATATTTCGCTTTAGGCGAGAACGATTTTGTAGACTTTAAAAACAATTTCGAAGGTGTTACATTGGAAGAAAAGATAAAGAACTTGCCTCCTGTAACCCTTGTATTATCTGATCAGACAGCCTATGGGCAGCCAGGAAAAATCGATATGGTAGACGGCCAGTTCGATAAAAACACGGGAGCTATTACCTTAAGGGCGACCTTCCCAAATAAAGAAGGATTACTTCGTTCAGGAAATACCGGTAAAATTCGATTAGGTAAACAGCATTCCAAAGTATTGCTGGTGCCACAAATGGCGACCTTGGAAATGCAGGATAAAATTTTCGTCTACACCGTGAACGATAGTAACAAAGTGAACAAACAGGCCATTCAGGTGGTAGGTAAGAGCGGTGCCAACTATCTCGTAAAAAGCGGCCTTAAAAACGGCCAAAACATTGTATACAAAGGCATGGACTTATTACAGGAGGGACAAGTGATCGCCCCTCAGAAATTGAGTGCAGACAGTCTTAAGTTAACAGCATATAACAAATAATCATGTTAAAGAGATTTATTGAAAGACCGGTATTAGCTACGGTTATATCCATACTACTCGTAATTCTTGGAATAATCGGGATTGTGAAACTCCCTTTGCAACAGTTTCCCGATATTGCTCCACCTGCCGTACAGGTAACGGCCCTTTATCCCGGCGCCAATGCCGAAACAGTTCTTCGGGCAGTGGCCCCTTCGTTGGAAGAATCGATCAATGGTGTCGAAAATATGAGCTACATGAGCTCAACTGCCAGCAATGACGGATCGTTAATGATTACCGTATATTTTAAACTAGGTACTGATCCGGATCAAGCAGCCGTCAATGTTCAAAACAGGGTTGCACAGGCCACCAGTCAATTACCGGCTGAAGTTGTTCAAGCAGGTATTACCACGGCGAAGCAGCAGAACAGTTTAATCATGGTGTTAGACCTTTATACAGAGGATGAAGGGACCTATGACCAAACGTTTATGACGAACTATGCGCAGATCAATATTATCCCGGAATTAAAACGTATACCTGGCGTAGGTCAGGCCTTAGTATTCGGTGGTAGTAAAGATTATTCGATGCGTGTTTGGCTGAATCCAAATCAAATGGCCAGTTACAAGCTGACGCCCGCTGAAGTGATGGCTGCTATACAGGATAAGAACGTGGAAGCTGCACCGGGAAAATTTGGTGAAAGTAGCAGCGAAGCCTTTGAATTCGTTATAAAATATAAAGGTAAGCTCAATCAACCTAGCGATTATGAGAATATCATTATACGCGCTAATGCAGATGGTTCTGTGCTCAGACTTAAAGATGTAGCACGAATTGAACTAGGTGCATATACTTATGCCAGCCATACACGTATTAACGGAAAAGCAGGCCTCAATATCGGTGTGATGCAATTGGCAGGCTCTAATGCCAACGAAATACAGATCGCCATTCAAGAATTTATGGAGAAAGCGGCAAAAGATTTTCCTAAAGGCGTGAAGTATTTGGTACTGTACAACACAAAGGATTCATTGGATCAATCCATCGATCAGGTGAAACATACACTGATCGAAGCGTTTGTTTTGGTGTTCTTAGTGGTTTTTATCTTCTTACAGGATTTTAGATCGACGCTTATTCCTGCTATTGCAGTACCGGTAGCTATTATCGGAACGTTCTTCTTCATGCAGTTATTCGGCTTCTCCATTAATCTACTGACACTCTTTGCGCTGGTGCTTGCAATCGGGATTGTGGTGGATGATGCGATTGTAGTGGTAGAAGCTGTCCATGCGAAAATGGAGCACCAGCATTTACCACCCAAAATAGCCACCACCTCCGCGATGAGTGAGATTACGGGAGCCATCATATCGATTACATTAGTAATGTCTGCGGTATTTTTACCTATTGGTTTTATGGAGGGGTCAACCGGCGTATTCTATAGGCAATTTGCCTTCACATTAGCGATTGCTATCGTGCTATCCGCAATTAATGCCTTGACACTTAGCCCTGCTTTATGTGCGCTTTTCTTGAAGGATACACCTCATCACGGAGAGAAGAAACAACAACTAAGCTTCAAAGATAAATTCTTTGTAGGCTTCAATACTAGCTTTGACAGGCTAACGAAAAATTACGTTGGTAGTTTACGTTTTTTGGTGCGTTATAAATGGTTCAGTATGGCGGGTTTAGCAGCGCTTTTGGTAGTAACCATTTTCATGATTAGAAGAACACCTACAGGATTTATACCTTCAGAAGATCAAGGATTTATAGCCATCTCCCTTTCTATGCCTGTAGGTGCTTCTTTAGAACGTACTACAAATGCTTTGAAAGAAGCTGAGCAGCACTTGCAAAATACACCCTTTACAAAGACGCTTAATATCATTTCAGGATTTAATATCTTAACCCAAGCAACAAGTCCGTCTTCAGGAGTTGCTTTTATTTTGTTAAAGCCCCATGAAGAGCGCGGAGAAGTAAAGGATATCAATGACATTATGGGCGTAGTTAGTCAAAAATTAGCTGCTATAAAAGGTGCTAACTTCTTCGTATTTACTTTTCCTACCGTTCCCGGTTTCAGTAATGTTGACGGTTTGGACATGGTACTACAAGACCGGACAGGAGGCAAATTAGACAAATTCGGTCAAGTAGGACAAACCTTTATCGGAGAGTTGATGAAACGTCCGGAAATCATGGTTGCCTTTACTACTTTCCGCGCCGATTACCCACAATATGAACTGCAAGTGGACGATGTAAAGGCCGAACAGTTAAGCGTGAGCACGCGAGATATCTTGCAAACCATGCAGGCCTATTTCGGAAGCTCACAGGCATCCGACTTCAATCGATTTGGAAAATATTACCGTGTTATGGTTCAGGCCGATAAAACTGAAAGAGCAGAACCTTCATCTATGGACGGAATTTTTGTAAAGAACAGAATGGGTGAAATGGTGCCGATTAATACCTTGGTTAAATTGAACAGGGTATACGGACCGGAAACTGCTTCTCGTTACAACTTATTTAATTCCATCGGTATTAATGCTATGCCGAATCCCGGCTTCAGTTCCGGTGATGCTATTAGAGCAGTAGAAGAAGTGGCTAAACAGTATCTTCCTTCCGGTTTTTCCTATGAGTTTTCAGGGATGACCAAAGAGGAAATAACATCCGGAGGACAGTCTACCATTATTTTCCTTTTATGTTTGGTGTTTGTATATTTCTTACTTGCCGCCCAATATGAAAGTTATATCCTTCCTCTAGCTGTTATTTTATCGATTCCTACAGGTATTTTTGGTGTATTTGCAGCGATTGGTATGACTGGTATCGCTAACAATATTTATGTACAGGTAGCTTTGGTAATGCTTATCGGTTTATTGGCCAAAAACGCCATATTGATTGTGGAGTTCGCCGTACAAGGCCGTAAAACAGGTAAACCAATCGGCCAGGCAGCTTTAGAAGCTGCTCAATTAAGGTTGAGGCCTATTATCATGACCTCGCTAGCCTTCGTAGTCGGTATGATACCGATGATGAGTGCGAATGGGCCTTCAGCTCAGGGAAATCACTCAATCAGTATTGGCGCGGCCGGCGGGATGTTGTCAGGCGTTATCTTGGGACTCTTTATTATTCCCGTCCTCTTCATTGTCTTCCAAGCTTTGCAAGAGCGAGTATCGGGCAAGCCAAGCGTCATACCACGTGACTCGAATGATCAGCAGAATAAGGAAGCAGTAGCCGATACCATTCCTTTAAGTTAATAATCATAAAGGATAACAATATTCTAAACAATGAACAGTAAATCAAATCTCCTTATAATTCTTGTTTTGCAGGCATTCTTCTTCGCCTGCAAAACAACGGACAAGGCCATTCAAACCGAAGCCCCCGTCCCTGCCAACTTCCGAAATGCCGAAGTGCTATCGGATGATTCAACCAGTATAGCTTTCATTCCATGGCGTGATTTTTTTAATGATGTGACTTTGCAGACGTTAATTGATACGGCTATCGCCCACAATATGGACTTGCAGTTGGCCATAAAAAATATCGATGCCGCGCAGGCTACGTTGAAGCAAGCAAAAGCTGGATATATACCGAATGTTAATCTACAGGTGGGTGCCAACAGTACCAATCCATCTAACAACAGCTTAAATGGCGTCAGCTTGAATCAGTTTCTGAAAACTAACCATATAGAGGATTATAATGCGACGCTAGCACTCTCATGGGAAGCTGATATATGGGGCAAAATAAAGAACCAAAAAGCGGAAGCCCTTGCATCTTATCTGCAAACAGAGGAGGCGAAAAAAGCGGTTCAAACACAAATTGTTTCTTATGTAGCACAGGGCTATTATAACTTGCTTATGTTGCAGGAACAATTAAAAATTGCACAGCAAAATCTTGCCTTGAACGATAGTACCTTAAATATTATCAAACAGCAATACGATGTAGGCGAGATTACGCTTTTAGGCTTAGAACAGGCAGAAGCACAGCGCTTAGCGGCAGCGTCATTGATTCCCGATTTTGAACAACAGATTAATATACAGGAAAACGCGCTGAGCATTTTAAGTGGTAAACTACCGGAAGGTATAGCTACGCAAAGTACCTTGGACGATATCCGAATTCCGGAAAAAATCAATACCGGCGTCCCTTCCCTATTGCTAAGTAGACGGCCGGATGTGAAGCAAGCAGAATTGGCCGTTATGGCCGCACGTGCCAACCAACGGTATGCAAGAGCAAGTATGTATCCCTCGTTAACGATTAGTGCACAAGCGGGTGTTAACTCCTTTAAAGCGAGTAATTGGTTTAATATTCCAGCATCTGTTTTTGGAACAGTTGCCGGTGGAATTGCGCAACCAATCTTACAACGGCGACAGCTAAAAACAAATTACGAGTTGGCCGCTATTAATCATGAGAAAAGCGTTATCCAGTTTAGACAATCAGTGATTACCGCAGTAGGAGAAGTTTCCGATGCACTGATTGCACTCAACAAGCTGCAAGAAAAGCAATCCATTGCCTTGAATCGTACTAATAAACTACAAAGCGCCATTCACAATGCAGACTTATTATTCAATACAGGCATGGCAAACTATCTTGAGGTTATTACCGCTCAAAGTAATGTGCTACAAAGCGAACTTGAACTAGCACAAATAAAAAAGGCTCAATTAGTTGCGATGGTAGAGCTATATCGATCTTTAGGTGGTGGATGGTAATTAGCCAAACAAAACATCAATTCGGATTGTTTATCTGCTAAAACGTTGATTATGTGGAAAGAAGAAAACAATAGTTTATATAAACGATTCGAGTTTAAAGACTTTTCGGATGCCTTTGCTTTTATGACAAAGGTAGCTTTGCTTGCAGAATCGTCCAACCATCATCCGAAATGGACCAACGAATGGAATAAAGTTGAAATTTGGCTTTCAACACATGATCAAGGAAATGTTATAACTGAAAAAGATCGAAAATTGGCCGCAGCAATTGATAAGGTTGTTTAGATAAAGGATGCCTACGCTATTGTAGGCATCCTTTATAGCGTTAAACGCAGTATTAACATATCCTTATGTTGTAGCCCATCTTCAAAAATTGGTTCACTATAGTTATCTAAGAAAAAGTTTGTTTTAATTTGGTCTACCCTAAAACCAAATTTTTGATAGAATTTCAGTTGATATCCAAAAGACCCTGTCCCTACTTCCAATACATTGGCCTGCTTATTTTTTAAAATTTCTATAAGCGAGTTTAAAATTTGGCTCCCATATCCCCTATTTTGGTACGCAGGAAAAACTGCTATATTCATAAGTTCATAAACTTCCAAATCTTGTGATTTTATGACCGCTACACCTATGACAACTTCATTACACCGGGCAATATAACAATCGCTGTCGTATAGATACTTTTCAATTGCTGACTTACTTGGATCTGCCAGCATTAGCAGGTCCCAAGGATAATTGCCATTTACAACAGTCAATTCTACAAACATATTGGTATCCATAAAGCAAACTTACTGAATCTTGCGAAGTTCCACCAAGGAAAAGCTCGTTAACGTCTTTTCCCTTGTTTTGTGATTGAGAAAACCCCATTTCAATTTCGTGATATGATAATCGCTGAAATTCTTGAGTATCTTAACCTGGTATTTTGATGTCAAATCGGGTACATTAGTAGTAGGAAGAAAAACGATTTGCTTATTGTCGCTTTTCGATTTAAGCTGGGAAATATCGTCTACATATTCCACTTTAGTAGGTGCATAAAAATCGAAGGAAAAGCGATGTCCAAGGTAACTTTTCACTGGCCCATTTGGATGATGATTTTGCAACCATCTACCAGCGACCATACCCGCCTGATAACGCAATAAAGTTGGATAAAAAAAAGCATAAGCAAATAGCATAAAGATGACCGCTGACACGGCACTTAGACAAACTAAGTTCCGTACACTAACCCGAAAAAACAGGATATAGGCAATCGTTCCGGTAAGCAGAGCTAAAACAACAAATAAGAACTTAAATGGCACGTCGAACACGAATGCAATCATGATTAAAAGCACTAATACTAAGACAAAAATGACCTGTTGTACGATAGAAATTGCTTTCAGTTTCTTGTGCTTCAAGGAAGATAAATAAGAAGCAGTAAAGAGTGCGAAATGAGGAAAAACAATAATGATATAATGCGGCAATTGAAACTCAGAAAAAGAAAAAAGAAGAAAAGCTACGAGCGCATTGCTGTTAATTATTAAAGTAGTCGCTTTCTTTTTTCCTATAATTGACCGCTTCTTCAGCTTATTAAACACCGCTATATAAAAGATCACGCTCCAAGGTAAAAAGGCCCATAAAGTAGTATGGAGAAAAAAACTGACATCCCCCTTCCCTTTTATAGGCCCTGTATTAAAAAACCGTCCAAACTGACTATCCCAAAAGAAAAAGCGGATACCTGAAACATTTTGTTGATTAAAGATCACTTTCTCAGGATGCATGTCGAATTGAATGTACAGCGCGTATAGTTCGGGTAGGATGAAAATGCCAACTAAAAGAAGCGCGAGCCACCATTTTAGTTTGATGAATTCTCGATATTGTTTGGTAATTATCCAATAACATATAAAACCTGATAAAACAGGAATGATTACAAAAATGCCCTTTACCATAATACCGCAAGCCAAAAAGAACGAACCGGGAATGACATGATAAGATAACGAGCGATAAGCTATGTAATAATGAAAAACTGCCGCTAAGGTAAACGTAGTTAAGTAAATCTCTGCTCTTACATCAAAATTTGATATGACAACGTGAAAGGCGGTCATGAACATAACGACTGCAATTAGGGCAATCCTTCTCTTATAAAGTTTTGACCCCAGTAAATATAGGTAATAAGAACCAAGCCACCCGAAGAGCAAAGAAGGAAGCTTATAAGCAAATCCACTTATTCCCAGCAGTTTAAAAGAGCTGGCAGCTAGCCAAAAAGTAAGATGTGGTTTATCGAGCCAATCCTGTCCCCTAACATATAAATTCAGCCAATCATTATAAAGAAGCATATTTTTGGCAATGGATGCATAAAGCGCTCCATCCGGCTCCATCACACCTCCAAATAAACTAAAAATGCTTATAAATGCGATAATCCATATTACAATATAGTAGGCTTTTTCTTCCAGATTAGTCGATCCACGCTGATATATATGCATCATTGACACTATTTAAAAGTCTATTGATCTTTGAATGTTATGAAATTATTTACCAAAAAATTCCATATAAATACCAACCCGATAGCTAGGCACTTGCTGAGATAGAAGTTGAGCTTGCAGTAATGAACAAAACAGAATAGAAGAAACGTGTTTAAAGCTAATCCCACCAAGCTGAAAAAAATAAAATAGCCGAATTGCAAGCTCACACTGCTTTTATTATTAAATGTCCAAAATTTATTAAGGTAAAAATTATTCAGCACAGCCATCGAAAAACCAATACCGTTGGCCGCATACTGATTCAATCCGATCTGTTCTCTAAAGAACCAAGTAAACAAAAAGTCTATAGTGAACCCAACACCACCTGCTATGGCAAACTTTGTAACTTTCCACATCTTATTATCTTATAAAAGAAAGAATTATGGATTAAAAAGTATTAAGAAAAACGGTTAAAGTACAAAACATAATGAAATGATAACGTGCATTTAACATTCGGATTACTTTCGACCAGGTGTTTCTTTAAGATATGACTATTAACCGCATTTTACTTATTTTTGCGGGGCGAAAAAGACTCACATGTTACATATTACGAAAGCAAAAATCGACGATATCCATATAATTCAAGAGATCGCTCATAAAACTTGGCCGATAACCTTCGGTAGCATTCTTTCTTTTGAGCAAATAAGTTACATGCTCGAAATGATGTATAGTACAACATCGTTATTACGGCAAATGACTGAACTGAATCATCATTTTTTATTAGCAGCTGAAGAAAACGAGTGTCTAGGTTTTATTTCTTATGAATCAGCTTACAAAAATGCGCTACAAACCAAAATCCATAAGATCTACATCTTACCGGAAGCACAAGGCAAAGGTGCTGGAAAAAAACTAATGAGGGCTGTAGAAGAAATAGCGTTAAACAAGGGCGATAAAAGATTATTACTTAATGTCAACAAACACAATGAAGCGGAAAAATTTTATGCACGATTAGGTTTTGAACTAATTGGGACGGAAGACATAGACATCGGTTCCGGATATTTAATGGAAGACAAAATCATGAGCAAAAAATTAAAGGGGGATAACGAAACTTTTTAAAGAAAATCTTCCCTCAATGGCGTAAAGACATCCAGTAACTCACCTTCTTCCAAACATTTGCAGCCGTGTAAAACATTTGATGGCATTAGACAAGTATCACCTGCTTCGATGACTTTCTTTTCATTTCCGATATTAAACTCAAATTTCCCGCTGATAACAAAAGTAGATTGTGTGTGGATATGCTGGTGAACGGTACCAATAGCTCCTTTTGCAAAACGTACGCGAACCATCATCATTTTGCTATTATAGGACAGAATTTTCCGGAAGATTCCGTCTCCTACGTCCTTCCAATCATTTTTTTTATTAAAATCGAACATTACAGTTAACAATGGGATATGCCAAAATAAGTAATTTAATTGTATACTAAAAATGTTTTAGTTGTTACAGAAACAACTAAAACATTTTAGTTACAACAAAAAAAGAGAGTTGAACCTTAGCTCAACAAGCTTTTTTTACGCTCAAAGGTTTCCCATAACAATTCGCCAAACAAAGTGTTTGTCCAAGCGAACCACGAGCGGGTGAATTTTTTAGGGTCATCTTTGTGGTATGACTCGTGCATGAAACCAGTTCCCCCATGGCACTTTTGTAGTGTTTGGATGCAGGCTTTAATCTCTTTGTCATCAGAGCTCGTCAACGCACGCATCACAATACTCATTGGCCAGATCATATCTTTACCGATGTGTGGTCCTCCCACTCCTTCTCCTGCACTTCCTTTATAAAAGAAAGGGTTATCAGAAGACAGAATAAACTTACGCGTATTCACATAACGTGGGTCATCCGCTTTCACCGCACCCAAATAAGGTAAGGACAAAAGGCTCGGAATATTAGAATCATCCATTAATAAATGCCCTCCGTAACCATCTGTTTCAAACACGAATATTTCGCCATATTTTGGATGCTTCGTAGTTGCATGTTTAGCTAAAGCGTCTTCTACTTCCTGTGCAAGCGTTGTCAGCTCTTTGGCTAAAATGTTATCGTTATGAATCGCCTTTAACATCTCTGCCGCCTGACGCAAAGAGACCACAGCGAAGAAATTAGACGGGATTAAAAAGGAAAGTACAGTTGCATCGTCACTCGGACGAAACGATGAACAGATTAGTCCAACAGGATTTACCGGATATCCATAGCCGTCCATAGGTAGGGTGTCTGTAGCACGGCCGGTTACCCTTTCAAAATGATAAGGACTTGTTCCATCTTTTCGTTGTTGTTCTTTAAAGGTTTTTAGAATATTCTGTATAGCCTGTTTCCACGTATCATTAAACGGTTTGGTGTCTTTTGTAGCTTTCCAGTAGTGATACGCTAAACGAATGGGATAGCAAAGCGAATCGATTTCCCACTTACGTTCATGTACCCCTGGCTTCATATCAGTTTTATCCTTTGCCCACTCGCCAACTTTTTCGGGATCGTCGTAAAACGCATTAGCGTATGGATCTTTTAAAATGTAGTGACTTTGTCTGTTGATCACGCCGGCGATAAGATCAGCCAATGGCTTATCATCTTTCACCAGTGCTAAATATGGCCATACTTGGGCACTGCTATCCCTAAGCCACATCGCGTCGATATCCCCGGTTATAACGTATGTATCAGGTATTCCGTCGATCGACTGAAAAAACACTGTGGTATCCAAGGTGTTAGGAAAACAGTTTCCGAAAAGCCAAGCAAGCTCCTTGTTTTTCACTTTATTCTGAAAAGTTTTTATCACCTTTTCAACAGCTTCACTGGTAAAATTGCGCATATTTTCTGCCACCCTTACTTCCGGAAAATTCTCGGACTGCGCAAAAGCAAGGTTATTACTTAAGTAGTAACCAGCACCAAGGGCCATGGTACTTTTGATAAAACTTCTTCTTTCCATTGTATATGATAGAATTTATAAATTATTTCGATCCACACATTTGCTGAATATTACGCTTCTATTCAACCGTAAATCGGCTTCGAACCGATTCTGCCTTTGTTCTATATCGCTTAGCAGCCGTAAACATATTATAAATTCCGCTATAAAGCAAACCCTCATGCCGCTGGGATTCGTTAAGACAGGAAAGTCGTACCGTTAACATTCACCGAGTCATTCAATGACTTGTTAGTGCTACTGTTACCACGTTTCTCGTCCAACAACTTCATGAACAGCTAAGTGACCGCTAAAAACTTACTGCACTCTTTAAAGCTCTCCAACGCGGGGTGTTCCGTTCGGCGATGATAAGCCATAACAATTTCTGTATACACAGCGATACCTTTTAACTCAATAAACTTTACATGAAGAAAAGGGTACTGACCTCTAATGGACGCAGGAACTAAAGCGATACCAAGTCCATGCTCCACCAGTCTCAGCATGGAGTGCATATTATTACATTCATGAACGACTTGCGGTTCGAAGCCCATCCGGTGGCAACAAGCTACAAACTGTTGATGATAGTGCGGAGCATAACGACTATTATAAGAGATGAAATCAATCTTTGCTAAATCTTCCGTTTGTGTACCAAAATGATCATCAGCACATACAAGTACAAAGGGATCTTGCCACAATGATTTTACCGCTAGATGAATGGAGTCAATGGGTGCACGAAGAATTCCGACGTCCAGCTTCCCTTCTTCTAGTGCCTTTATCTGTTTTGCCGTAGAAAGTTCGTATAGACGCGTTTTTAACAATGGATATTCGACTCGTAATTGTTGCAGTATTTTAGCAAGGCCGCTTAATGGGGTTGAACTGATATAACCGATCTGAAACTCGCCGCTTACCGATTCGTGTATTTGTTTCACCAGCTGCTTACTTCGCTCAAGCCGCTGCATAAGTTCTCCACATTCATTTAAAAAGTAACGTCCCGCTTCAGTTAAAGTAACTCGTTTATTATTTCGATGAAACAGTAGCACACCCAATTCTGTCTCTAGTTCTTTTATTTGCCTCGTTAGCGGTGGTTGAGAAATGTGTAAACGTTCCGCTGCTTTACTGAAATGTAAAAGTTCAGCGACTGTTTTAAAGTATACAAGATGCCTTAGCTCCATAATACCTCAAAGGTATCAATAATTATAAAAAATAGTATTTTTAAAGCATAAAACAGATTGATAGATTTGCCTTACTAAACAACATTATATGAATAACTTCTCAGGCAAATCCACGGTACAAGAAATCAAAGCACGTTTCGACCAAGACGTTGAACGCTTTTCCAATTTAGAGACTGGTCAAGCCACTACCATTGACGCTACCTTTAGCATGGAGCTTATTGTTGATAGCATAATCGCCCATTCTCCCAATTTAAAAACAGTTTTAGATATTGGTTGTGGTGCCGGAAACTACACCTTAAAGCTTTTATCTAAAAAGACGCCTCTCGATTGCACTTTGTTGGATTTAAGTCGTCCGATGCTAGACCGAGCATATGCGCGTGTTACAGCAATTAACACAGGAAATACAACGCTCGTTCAGGGTGATGTCCGCACTGTTGCACTAGAAGAGAACCATTATTGTACAATAATAGCTGCCGCTGTACTCCATCATTTACGTGACGATAAAGATTGGGAAAAGGTATTTACAAAGTTATATCAACTATTGAAACCAGGTGGTAGCTTGTGGATTTCGGATCTTGTTGTTCAGGAAACAACCGCCATTCAACAACTTGTATACAATGAACGTTTTGGTAATTACTTGGTTAATATGGGCGGTGAAAACTATAGGGATAACGTACTCGACTATATTGAAAAAGAAGACAGTCCCCGTTCTCTCAATTTTCAACTTGATCTCTTGAAAAAAGTGGGATTTCGCCATGTTGAGGTTCTTCACAAAAACTTATGCTTTGCCGCCTATGGTGCAATTAAGTAGGGTCAACTGTTAGTTCAATCGATAAAAAAGATCTTCCCATTCCTCATCTAAGCTTTTTTGGGGCATTACTTGTTTCGCACGATTGTACCAATACGCAGCGTTCCATAAGTCTCCCTCTTTTCGATGGAGATAAGCATGTACGTGGGCGGAGTTGGCGTCATTCAGATGGTCAATTAAACCATGAGCTAAGTTCCATTCTCCTTTTGCATCGTACCATAATGCTTGAAGGTGAACAGAAAGCTCTTTTGGTGGATAATCCAAAATCAATGTATCTTTAAAAGCTTCCAGTGTCAAAACAATTCGGGTTTAGTGAGGGGTAAAGGTATAAAATTAAATTGGAAAACAAGTACCCCAAGATTTGCTTGTTAAACTATACAAACCGTATAAACACCTTCATTATCCTAATAAGATATACTATTGATTTAATGTTATTTAGCGTAAATTATTATGCTTACATAAAGTTTTGGCATAATTTTTTCTATGCTATTCATGTTATAAGAAACACTGAACAAATAAAGTATTATGAATAAGATCATCGCTTTATGCTTAATGGCCAGTATCGGCTTTACAGCATGTAACAATAATAGTGCGAAGGAAGAAGCCTTAGCGAAAGCGGCGGCTCTTAAACAAGTGAAAGACAGTTTGGCATTGGACAGCTTTCGAAGAGCAGAAATCGCTGAAAAAGAACAACTAGAGCAAGAGAAATTGCAAGCACAAGAGATGGAGACCCAGGCAGCGAGGAATACAAGTTATAGCGAGCCGGAACAGGGGAGCCAGTATTACGAAGCTAGTGAATCAAATACGGCTCCTGTGGCAGCCAGTACCCAAAAGAAAGGGTGGAGTGACGCCGCCAAAGGGACTGCAATTGGCGCAGGAGCAGGAGCCGTTATGGGAGCGCTAATAGATAAGGATAAACGCCTACGAGGCGCGGCAATTGGCGCTGCTATCGGCGGGGCCGGTGGTTATGCCATTGGTCGAAAGAAAGACCGTCAAAGCGGTCGAGTTCAATAGAATATATATTAAACCATATATATTAAACTGAGATCCTGCTAGGTTAACCGCTAGCAGGATTTTTTATTTGCGTACTCCTTCCGATGGCCAGGCAAGCTTGCTCATAAACATTAGCTTCTGTATCAGGACATCACCTTTCCTAACACTTCATCAATCATTCCATATCCTTTGGCCTCTTCCGCCGTCATCCAATAGTCGCGATTTGAAGAGGTATGTACCCATTCATAAGACTGGCCACTATGGTCGGCAATAATTTGATAAAGCTCTTTTTGAAGTTTGAGTATTTCGCGTGCATTAATTTCCAAATCAGCTGCCGTTCCTTGCATACCTCCCGAAGGTTGGTGAATCATTACCCGAGCATGCTTCAACGCCGCCCTCTTTTTATCAGTTCCGGCACATAAAAGAACAGCGCCAAACGAAAGGGCTATACCTGTACAGATTGTAGCGACATCCGGAGTTATATACTGCATGGTATCGTAAATCCCTAGCCCCGCATAGACAGAACCTCCCGGGCAGTTGATATACAGCTGAATATCTTTATGAGGGTCGGTTGATTGCAGAAAAAGCAATTGGGCCTGAATAATGTTAGCCACTCGATCATCTACGGCTTCACCTAAAAAGATAATACGGTCAATCATTAACCTGGAAAATACATCCATCTGTGCTACATTCAGCTGCCGTTCCTCCGTTATATACGGTGTCATGGAAGCATAGACATTCCGGTTAAACCACCTTTCATATTGGTCAAAGGTATTCCCACTCATCCCGTAGTGGGATACAGCAAATTTTCTAAAATCCATATTTTATCTGTTATTAGTCTTTAGTTGTGTAATTAGCAATCGGCAGAACGTCCTCCATATGGGCTAATTCTTTCTCTCCTGTTTTTCAATCCGGCCAACCCCTATCAACCTATTGGAAATAGCGTTTAATCCGCTGAATTAAGGTTTTATGTTTAGGATTATGAAAAAAATCGTGCTCTACCGTTTTTAGTTGTTTACGCAATTCCTGTTGCCCATATTTTTTTATAAGCTTATACGTTTTCTCTTGCCAAAAGAAATCATCTTTTAGCGCTGAATCTATTATTAGTCGCGCGTCCAACAGCAACCGTGCTTCTGTATCCAGCTCATTATGTGAATAAGCATCGAGTAAATACACATTATTCAAGGAAGTCTTCATAGTGTAGCGATTTTTCTTTAATGAAAGCCCTAACTTTTTCCAGACATTTGAATTTCTGGACAGTTGCCGAACGTTCGCTGCTAAAGCCAAATTGTTTGGCTAATTTTCCCATGGAGATTTTATCATAATAGAAAGTTTTTAGCAAATTTAGACAACGGTTTCCGACTTTTGTCAGCAAGGCCAGCAAACGTTCATCAGACATTTGTCTATTTGTATCTTCATCCATCATTTCTACATCAGCCGATAGTGGTTCATGGTTAAGTCCAAGCTTATATTGATGGTTCCAAAGATGTTTAACAACACCGAAAATATAGGCTGGAGCGGTAGTTTTGATAAGGTGTCTATTACATACGATTTGCTCATAGTATATTACGAGCGCATCCTGAAATATATCTTTTGCCTGCTCCAATGTTCCACCTTTTTTACTGATGTACTTAGCAACCGAGGGAAAAGTCTCACGGTAGAATGTTGTAAACAAATCCTTTGAAAAAATTACGTGCTCTTCACACGCCTCTGATATTTCCATATTCTTCGTTTTTATTGAGATGTGTATAAAAAAATCAATATATCACCCTCTAAATTAAAAAAATTTAATCTACTGTTTGTTATCAACAACCGGCGTCAATGGGCCCCTGTTTCTGCAAGCAAGATCTAGGCTATTTATTAGCATTAAGTTTTAAGTTATAGATTTGAAGTATTACGTTGCTACTTAGACAACTGTTTTGATACTGGACACCCGTGTTTTGACACTAATGATAAGCAATAACGACCCAAATTAATAGCACCCCTGAAATCAGGGATTTTTGCTTTTTTTAAGTCAAAATAAACAATAAATCCAGTTTCCTTACGCTAATTATTAGCATATTCGCAACACCTATTTAAATTAATTTCATTCATAATATGACATTAGAACAGCAATATTCAACTATTCTAAATAACATCAGCCAAAACTCGCTCAATCCAAAAGTTTATGATCGTTCGTCACTACACCATCAAAAAACCTGGTTTGAAGGACTGGCCACCTTGGAAATAGCTGTCCATAATTTACCCCAACAAAAACAGGAAGTCGTTGACTTATATGAAGAGCTCTTTTCAGAAGGTTTGGACTTTAAAGCCTCATATGAGTTAGACGAGATGGACTACGCATTTTATTGGGATAAGATATTGGCGATTTTAAGTGCACTCGCTATCCATCATACAGAGGTTTATGCGCAAATTGCTTTCCAATACAATGAGACCCGTCGTATGTATCGCAACAATGCTAAATTCCATTATTATCTCAACTTAGCTATTGAAACAAATGCTCCCGTGGCCAAAGCGGTTGCAGCTTATTTTTATTACTATGGAATCAATACAGAAAAAGACAAAGAAAGAGCCAGTCAGCTCTTCCGTGAAGATAGTGGTGACTGGAGTGTACTTTATCAAGCCTATATCCAACTGAACGAGAAGCAGTTTGAATTTCTGCCTGCTGTTATTGAGCAATTAAAAAGCAGCAGTGACAAAAAGATAAAAAAGAATGCATTGATTTTAGAAGGTAGTTACTTAGAGGCGATTGGGAAGCCGGAAGAAGCGCTATCGGTTTTTGAACAATCATATAAGAGCGATTATTCTGCGTTTTCATTAACTAGAGTCGCCTTTATAAAACACATGCTAGACAATACGCATAAAGAAGCATCCATGAAGCTCTGGAAAGAAGCTGCCAGCCTAGGTTCTATAGAAGCGATGAATTATCTTGGCGTCAACACCTTTCCGGAAATTTATACCCAAGAAGCCTATACTGAAACCGTTCGTTGGTTTTCTCTTGGATATTTGTACAACAATGCTTACGCTGCTTACCGTTTAGCTCTTATCAGGCTTTATGTTGAAGGTTGGGAAGAGAAGGCTATTGGCTTTCGTCTGCTAGAAGAAGCCATAGAAGGAGGGTCGCTAGATGCACTTATTGAGAAAGCAGAGATCTATACAGAAGGTCGAATAATTGAGCGGGATGAAAAAACGGCCTTTGAGCTTTTTCAAAAAGCTGCTAAAGAAAAAGATGCTCCTTATGCTTACGTACGATTAGGCTATCTTTATGAAATCGGTGCCGGCCCGGACGGTGAAAAAGACGCTATAACAGCTTTAGATATGTATGAAAAGGCCGTCGAAAAAGACCATCCATACGGTTATAGTAACGCGGGACGCATCTATCGTTATGGTATAGCCGGAGAAATAAATATAGAAAAAGCAAAGGCTTACTTTGAAAAGGGAGTCGAGCAAAACATCCCCTTTTCAATAACAGAATTGGCGTTCATGTATGAAGATGGTACCTTAGCTCAAGATTATAAAAAAGCTTTTGAACTATTTGGCAAAGCAGCCGAAGGGAATAGTGCTTACGCGATGTACTGTTACGGCCAATATCTACAAAATGGCTATAATGATGGAGAAAAAGCTCCCGAACAAGCCTTCTATTGGTTTCAAAAGGGGGCTGAGCTTCAGGAAGTCAATTGCATTTATGAAACCGGTCGCTGCTATCGTTATGGTCTCGGCGTAGAAGAAAACCCCGATCAAGCACTGTATTATTATCAACAGGCAGCCGATGCCGGTTATCCCCGTGGGTTGGTAGAATTAGCGCTTTGTTACGAATATGAATATGGTGTAAATTTCGATGCTGAGAAGGTCTTAAACCTTATGATAAAAGCTGCCGAACAAGGCTACGCTTTCGCGCAATATAAAGTGGGGGTATATTATATGCATGGCAGCTTGGGCGAACAGGTTCCTATCAATTCTGAACAAGCAATTATGTGGCTTAACAAAGCGGCAGATGCGGGTTATCCATATGCCTATGTAGAACTCGGAGATTATTATTTATGGGATTATGATAATCTAAATGAAGCGGATAGAGCTTTTGCATTCTATGAAAAAGCTTCCGAACAGGATGTAATAGCAGAAGGATTAGGCGTTTGTTATGAGTACGGTATAGGCATCGATTATAGTATGAGCGAAGCTTTCAAGTATTACGAGATGGCAGCGAACAAGAACGTCATTGGTGCCATGTACCGATTGGGAAATTGTTACTTAAATGGTAATGGAGTAAGTGAACAACCGGAAGAAGCATACAAATGGTTTTTTAATGCGGCACAACAGGGTAATGTTCCTTCTCAATATCTATTAGGAAAGCTTTTGCTGAAAGGGAAAGGTGTAGCCATGAATAAGGAAGAAGGTATTGAATGGTTACAAAAAGCAGCAGAGCAGCAGTATGCTGCTGCACAATATGAATTAGGTAATTGCTACTTGATGGGTGACGGCCTAGAAGAAAATGAAGATAATGCGATGTATTGGTTTGAGCAAGCAGCAGAAAAGGGACATGAACGCGCCATCAAAATTGTGGGTGGTAATAGAAGATGATGTCAAATGAAGGATAAACAACAATCATATTTATTCCAAGTGAATTTGAAGGGAATGATTTCCCTATTGTCTGAACACCTATATAGCAACCCTAATACCTTTGTTCGCGAACTTTTACAGAATGGTGTAGACGCCATTACGGCGATCAAAACTTTGGACGAACAACATATTGGCAGTATACAGGTTCACCTGAACGAAAAGCGCAATGAAGCAATATTTGAAGATAATGGCATTGGTCTGAAAGAGGATGAAATCCATAAATTCATTGCAGTTATCGGTGAAAGCTCCAAGCGAGAAGCATTTGAAGCGAATGATTTTATCGGTAAGTTCGGTATAGGTCTGTTGTCCTGCTTTGTTGTCAGTAACGAAATTATATTAGAGACGCGGTCAGCCTTGGCAGACAAAGTGCTTCGATGGACAGGCAAAGCCGATGGAACCTATCAATTGGAAAGGATTACAGAAGAACGACCGATTGGTACGCGTATCATTCTACAGGCAAAAAAAGAATGGGCACATCTATTTACAACTTCGGCCTTTGAAAAGAATCTTCGTTTTTATGGAGATCTACTCCCCATACCGATTACACTTAGGAATGGCCATGAGGCTATTTTAATTAATGAGCATACAGGAAAGTGGTTAAACGATGATTACACGAAAGACGAGCTACTTGAGTTGGGTAAAAGCACTTTTCATACTAATTTTATCGATGCCTTTCGCATAGATGCTCCAAGTGGAAAATTAAAGGCCGTCGCTTACGTGCTGCCATACAAAACACAATTCAGCGGTAAGCAGCAACACAAATTATACCTAAAACGTATGTTTTTGAGCGAGGATGACTGTAGACTGCTTCCGAAATGGGCATTCTTCATCCGCTGTATTATTAATACCGATGGATTAAGTGCCACTGCATCACGAGAGTCTCTTATGGTGAACGGCGAACTGAAGGCGACACAGAAGGAAATTGCAGGAGGTATTAAATCCTATCTAAAAACGATCGGGGTGGTTGATCCTGCTATCTATCATAAGCTGATCAGCACGCATTACCTTCACTTAAAAGCGATTGCGGCAGAAGACGTCGATTTACTGAAGGCATTCATGGATGATTTACCTTTTGAAACCAGCAAAGGGATAAGAAGTTTTAAAAGCATTAGAACCTACCAGAAAAACATTTACTACACGGCCAATATTGACGATTTTAAGCAATTAAGACGAATTGCCGAGTCGCAGGGATTGATGGTCCTCAACGCGGCTTATACATTTGAAGAAGAATTATTAAAAAAAATGCAACGATTGGACAGCGCTTTGTCCATTGAAGAGATCTCTCCTGTTCATTTGTTGAAGAGTTTCCGGGATTTGGACGAGGTGTCAGCAAACGCCTATATGGACTTCACCGAAAAAGCGCGGAAAATTCTAGAGACTCTAAATTGTGAAGTCACCGTTAAACGTTTTCAACCAACCGATATTCCGGCAATCTACATCGCCTCGAATGTGAACCATACAGGAAAAAGCAGCCATATCAAAGCATCTGCAAACAATCCCCTGGCAGCCACATTAGGAGCATTTACACGGACGAATGAAACAAAACCACAATTATGTTTCAATGCCGACAATAGCTTGATTCAGGCTGTGTTTCCGATTAGAGATTCGTATGTAGTTAATTCGATTGTTCATATTTTATATGTCCAATCACTTCTTTTAGGCAAATATCCGGTAAGTGATAAAGAAATGAATCTTTTCAATGAAGGACTTCATAATATGCTGATTATGGGGATTGATAATTTTATAAACATTTAATTGACAGAAATGCGTTACACGTTACAGATACAAAAGTTACTAAATTTAGCGGAGGAACTCCCTCCACATTCCAAAGATCGGATTAAACATTATTTACAGGCAATCCGTTTAGCCGATCAAAACGACGACGTGGAATGGGCTTTCGAACTGAGAATCGACTTGTTAGATGCAGAATGGGGACTAGCTGATCGGCAACACTTTATTCCCACTTTTACATGGCTGTTAGATGCTTATGATCATAATCCGGATTTATTCGATGCAGAAGAACTCCTTTGGAAATATAAATGGATTATTGACGAAGTGTATTCTAACCCCGACGTCAGTCTCGAACAAACAGAGCAAATACTTGCTGATTTCAAAAGACGTATAGAAGCAGAAGGTTACGGGTTGAGAGCATATTATACTAAACAATTGCACGAAGCTTTAGACCAGAAGGATGTAGAGCGAACACGTTACTACCTCGATTTAGTAAATAGCGTCCCGCGGGATAACTTAAGTGATTGTCAAGCCTGTGAAATGGATACCGAAGTGTTAGCACTGTTAAATGCAGGCGATTTT
Organism: Olivibacter sp. SA151; assembly: GCF_054130995.1. Lineage (NCBI taxonomy): Bacteria > Pseudomonadati > Bacteroidota > Sphingobacteriia > Sphingobacteriales > Sphingobacteriaceae > Olivibacter > Olivibacter sp. SA151. The sequence continues at coordinate 4,100,557 of NZ_CP096391.1, forward strand.
AGGGCAGCTTACGATAAGGCGCAACCTCTATTGGCAAAGCAGTATTCCTGCGCACATGTGCCACTTGTCACCCATTGCAGTTTGGCTTATTACGGCATAAAATACGGTGCAAAAGAGATTGCCTTGGAACAATTTAAATTGGCGGAAGAATCTTTAGTATCAATCAGCGATACCAGTTTAGTACGACCTACCGGCCAACTTATTACCTACCTGTTCCATGTAGATGAATCGCTGGCATGGCAATATGTAGAAAAATATCTACCATGGAGTTTAGAAAGCGACAGAAACCGTACTTTCTTTTTTGCAAAGTATATGACAGAAGGCTTAAAACAACTCTCCTCCGACCAAACCGCTCCCATCGAGCTTCCTGTTGAGCATCCTCTATACAACGAAAAACAACATTATTTAGTGAACGACTTGCTTCAGTATTACTATCAACAGGCTAGCGATTTAGCAGAGCAATTTGATAGCCGAAACAGAAATAAGAATTTCGCAAAACAGCTTACAGAATAAAAACTGAAGTAGGTGTCTCCTATATTTGTTTCAAGCAAATGGTAGGAGACCCTCTTTTTCTTATAATACACCGACTGTAATACTGGAAGGATGCTTTTCGTCATGATAAATCCGATGAGTGGCTTTCTGAAAATCCTTGTTCTCTGCCTCTTTATAAATATCTATAAATTTCTGCGGATTACGATCGACCAAAGGAAACCACGAGTTTTGGATTTGGATCATGATACGATGCCCTTTTTTAAATGTATGTGCCACATCAGGCAGCGTATAGTTGACCGCCGTAACCGCTCCCGGTATAAAAGGTTCGGGCTTCTCAAAACTATTACGGAATTTTCCTCTTAGAACTTCGCCCCTAACTAGCATTTGATAACCACCTAGTAAGGTTCCTTTCGGATTAGGTTCCGGATTTGGCGTATCATCCGGATAAACATCGATTAATTTCACCACGTAATCTGCATCGGTTCCGGAGGTAGAGACTTTTAATTTCGCCATTAAAGGGCCTACCAACGTGATGTCTTCGGTCAAAATATCGCTTTGATAAACCATGACATCAGGCCTTTTGGAAGCAAAACGCTGGTCGTCGATCATGTATTCTCTACTCCTTGATTGGTTAACTCCGTCCTGATAAGGAACCGGAGCATTTGGATCACTTACATACTCGTCAAAACTATGCTGCTCTGTTGGTTTATGGAAACTTAATTTACCATTAGATTGCAGATAAAGTTCTCTATTGGTACTTTCTTTCGGAGGCCAAGTATTAAAATGTTTCCATTTATTAGTTCCTGTCACAAAAACAGTTGCTTCTGCTACATCAAACGAACCTACTCCCTTCAAATAATAAGTAAAAAAGGGTAATTCCAAATTCTTTTGGTACCAAGTACTAGTTTCCTGTCCAAAATGGATATCGCCGAAAAAGTCACCTTTGGACCGCACCCAACCTCCATGAAACCAAGGCCCCATGACGAGCCGGTTATTTGCCTTCGGACTGCGTTTTTCGATCGCTTTATAGGTATGAAGGGCACCATATGTATCCTCCGCATCAAAAAAACCGCCTACAACCATAACCGCTGGCTTGATATTGTCTAAGTGGTTAACAATCTCGCGTGCTTGCCAAAATGTATCCAGCGTTCCATGTTCCATAAGATCATTCCAGAATCGAATGCTATCTCCAAAATAACGCTCTTTAACATGTTTCAGAGCACCTATTTGCATAAAAAAACCGTAGTTATCATTCATATTAAATTTAACTCGCTGTGGAGCATTCGCCGGTGTAACCGGTTTTGGTCTTGGAACACCAAAACTACTGTAGAAATTAAAGGCATCTGCCAAAAACAACGCACCGTTATGATGAAAATCGTCTCCCCTAAACCAATCGGTTACCGGTGCTTGTGGAGAAACGGCCTTCAATGCCGGATGTGCACCAGGTAAGGCCGCAGTTGAATAAAAACCTGGATAAGAAATTCCATAGAGGCCGGCTTTCCCATTGTTATGGTCAATATTCTTCAATAGCCAGTCGATCGTATCAAAGGTATCACTGCTTTCATCTATTTGATGCTTTTGTTTCTTTTCTTTGATATGCGGTCGGATATCCTCATAAACGCCTTCGCTCATCCATTTTCCCCTTACATCTTGATAAACAAATATAAAACCCTCTTTAATAAACAAGGGATCTGGCCCTAAGGTATTTTTGTAATTATCTTCCCCATAAGGCGCAACTGTATAGGGTGTACGATTAATCAAAAAAGGGTACTTTTTGGTTGTGTCTTTTGGAATATAGATTGATGTGAACAGCTTCACGCCATCTCTCATAGGAATATAACGCTCAATTTTAGTATAATGCGCCCGAATATAAAGCGAGTCCTCATGCTGCTGCGCAAAAACGCTATTGAACAGAAAAAAAACAATAAAAAAGAAAGGGAGTCCTAATTTTATCATACGAAAAGCTTTTAAAAAGGTAAATATAGACAGCAATATACTTTAAACAAAGCAAAAAAGCACACAATTACTCTTTTACAAGAATTGGTTGCCTAAGCAATAGATCATTTTAAGTACGCTGTTTCCAGCCTTCGTATCCAAGCGTTTTAAAAAATTATATAAATCCATTCTTTCGTAATATAAAACATCCAATATTTTTTTTCTTAGCTTTGCAGAAGTGAAAAAGTTATTTGCTTTCATATTAACCTTTGTGTACCTCGGCATTGCCACAGGTTTCAGCACATACAGCCATTATTGCATGGATCGTTATGTGGAAACTTCTTTATGGAAAAAGGATATGAGCAAATGCGGTGTTTGCGGCATGAATAAAAGCAAACAAGCTTCCGAGAAAAACTGCTGCAAAGAAGAACACAAGCAGGTTAAACTCGAGAAAAAACACCAAGCTTCTCAAGTTGTTTATAAACAATTTAAACTTTTTCAAGCGATTGTACCAGCGCCTGCTTATGACGTTTCGATGCACAAACCTGTGATTAATGTAATCACAGGACATCCCGTTAGCCATGCCCCACCCAATAAGGCTTATACTAGGCTGTATAGGCTGAATTGCACATACCTAATTTAAACCTTCCATTCGATAAGCTGTTGGCATTAGTTCTGCAAACGGCTATTTTTCCCTTATAACTCATCATTTATAATTCATAACTATATTGCCATGGTCCATCGCATTATCGACTGGTCGTTACGCAACCGTTTTATTGTATTAATTCTAAGCTTGGGTCTATTTGTTTGGGGTGTTTTTGCCGTAAAGAAGAACCCCATCGATGCCATCCCTGATTTGTCTGAAAATCAAGTAATAGTGTTCACCGAATGGATGGGGCGCTCACCTCAATTGATCGAGGATCAAATTACCTATCCGTTAGTGACTAACCTTCAAGGCTTACCACAAATCAAATACGTTCGAGGAAGTTCGATGTTCGGCATGAGTTTTATCTATGTCATTTTTGAAGACGACGTGGATATATATTGGGCACGCGAGCGAGTACTGGAGCGGCTCAGCACAGTAGGCAATACCCTTCCTGACGGTGTTACGCCCGGTTTAGGCCCAGATGGTACGGGGGTGGGACATGTGCTTTGGTACACCTTAGAGGCCCCCAATATCGACTTAGGGGAACAACGTGCAATTCAGGATTGGTATGTAAAATTTGCCTTGCAGAATGTTCCCGGTGTAAGTGAAATTGCATCTTTCGGAGGATTTCAAAAGCAGTATCAAGTAACAATCGACCCTAATAAGCTTCTGTATTATAAGCTCTCTGCTGCTCAAGTGATTAATGCGATCAGGGCAAATAATAACGAAAGCGGGGGACGAAAATTTGAAATGAGTGACGTCGGTTATATAATCAAGACCAACGGATACCTTCAGTCTGTAAAAGATATTGAACGTATACCTATAGGTAACCAGCAAGGTAACGCCATTTACTTATCAGACGTCGGTGTCGTACAAATGACCGGCGAAGCGCGTTTGGGCATATTTGATCAAGATGGAGAGGGTGAGCGCGTAGGTGGTATTGTAGTGATGCGCTATGGTGAAAACGCGGCTGTTGTGACCGAACGTGTAAAAGAAAAAATGAAAGAGGTAGCTAAGGGGTTACCCGAGGGTGTAAAATTTGATATTATATATGATCGTGGTGAATTAATTCAGGAATCGGTAGATTCAATCAAGCATACACTTATTGAAGAAATGGCGGTTGTTTCACTGGTTGTCATACTCTTTTTATTTCATTGGCGAAGTGCGTTGAGTATTATCATTCAAATCCCCATTACTATAGCTATCAGCTTTATCCTGTTGAATGCTTTCGATATCTCCTCTAACATCATGTCTTTGACAGGCATTGCCTTAGCCATCGGTGTCATAGTCGACAATGGGATCATTATGAGTGAAAATGCTTACAAACACCTCGCAGAGGAATACGCTACGAAAAACAAGAAAAGATAATAACATGAGCTGGATAAAAAATTTATTTAAACGTACGCCGCTATGGATATCGGAGCAGAAACGCATTGAAATTATCGCTAAAAGCAGCAAGCAAGTCAGTCGAGGTGTGTTCTTTGCAACTATCATCATCATTACCTCATTCCTGCCCGTCTTTATGCTTACGGGGCAAGAAGGCAAACTCTTCCATCCTTTAGCTTTCACCAAAACCTTCATCATGTTGGTAGATGCTTTATTGGTTATCACGTTAGCGCCGGTTTTGATTTCCTTCTTTATGAAGGGAAAGTTCAAACCCGACCAGGCAAACCCTGTCAACCGGTTTCTGGAGAAAATATACGAGCCGATCATAGAAAAAGTACTCACTTGGCGTAAGACCACCTTGGCCATTAATATGATAGCATTGCTAATTACCATTCCTCTTTTGAAGAAATTAGGTACCGAGTTTATGCCCCCGCTCGACGAGCAGAGTATTCTTTTCATGCCAGTTACACTTCCCGATGTCAGCAACAGCGAAGCAAAACGTCTCCTCCAGGTGCAAGATAAAATAATAAAAAACATCCCCGAAGTTGACAAAGTACTCGGTAAGGCAGGGAGGGCTAATACAGCAACGGACAATGCACCTATAAGTATGATTGAAACGATTATCATGCTAAAGCCAAAGGACCAATGGCGCGAAGGGATGACAAAAGATCGACTAATTCAGGAACTGGACAAGAAATTGCAGATTCCCGGCGTAGTAAATGGTTGGACTCAACCTATCATCAACCGCATCAATATGCTGTCCACCGGGATCCGCACAGATGTCGGCATCAAAGTTTTCGGACAAAACCTAGACACCATTGCAGCGGTTTCCGAGCGAGTTAAAGCCGTACTGGAAGGCACTTCGGGCATTCAGGATCTATATGTGGAACCGGTAACGGGCGGCAAATACCTCACCATTGACATCAAACGTGATGCCTTAGCTCGTTACGGACTCACTGTTGACGATGTAAATCAAACGGTAGAAAGTGTGATCGGGGGGGCAACTATTGGCCAAACCATCGAAGGGAGAAGGCGGTTCAGTATCAATATTCGATTGGCGCAAGATTATCGAAATAGTTTAGCCCAACTTAATAGAGTGCCTTTGCAAAGTAGTTCTTTCGGCAACGTACCGTTAGGTTCGGTAGCCAATCTTCGTTTCGAAAATGGCCCTCCGATGATTACTTCTGATAATGCTTTACTTCGTGGAGCCGTTATGTTTAATGTACGCGACCGCGACTTAGGAAGCACGGTTAAAGAAGCTGTTGAAAAACTAAATGCTTCCGGAGGTATTCTGCCAACGGGATACTTTTTGGAATGGAGCGGACAATACGAGAATTTGATACGCGGACAGCAAACATTATTATGGATTGCACCAATTGTACTCATTATTATCTTTTTCGCTCTGTATTTCGCTTTTCACTCTTTAAGAGAGGCTTTTCTAAGTCTAATAACTATACCTTTTGCCCTCATAGGTGGCGCCTATATGATTTATTTCTGGGGAGTTCATCTTTCTGTGGCCGTAGCTGTGGGGTTTATTGCTTTATTTGGTATTGCTGTAGAAACGGGAATTGTGATGGTCATTTATCTCAATGATGCTATGCAACAATTGGTAAAAGAAAAAGGCAATAGCCGTGATACTATCACAAACAAGGACTTAAGAACATATGTCATACAGGGTGCAGCAAAACGACTTCGTCCGAAAATCATGACAGTATGCGTTTCGCTTTTCGGACTTTTACCCGTGTTGTGGGCAACAGGGGTGGGCACGGACGTCATGCGACCGATTGTACTACCAATGATTGGCGGCGTACTTACCTCTTCGACACATATTTTATTGGTTACACCACTCATATTTTTAATGACCAAAGAATACGAGTTACGCAAATATGGAAAATTGGAAATTTATGATGCGAAGCATTAAAATATCGACATACCAAAAGCGAGTCATACTGTTAAGTATGATAATTTGCTTTCTCATTAATAAAACTCGTGGGCAAACGGCACAAGCTGAAATATTGTCTTTAGACACTATTTTAACACGTATCGAGCAACAGAACATCAAACTGAGAGCTTACGACTTAAGAAGTAAGGGCTTTTCCTATCGTGCCAAGGCATCAACTGGATGGATGGCACCTATGGTAGGCGCAGGAACCTTTATGACACCTTATCCCGGGCAGCAAATCATGGAAGATAGTGACAAAGGTTCGATTATGTTTAACATTGAACAGGAGATCCCTAATCCAAGCAAGCAAAAGGCAAATAGTAGATATATTGCCTCACAAGGCGCTTCAGAGACAGCCAAACGGGCAGTCAATCTCAACGATTTGAGAGCGCAAGCAAAAAGCCTCTACTATACGTGGCTAATTGCCGAAAAACGCATACAGTTGCTCAACGATAACGAGAAGATCATTCAAAGCATGAAACAACTGGAAGCGATACGCTATGAATATAACCAATCGCAATTGGGCAATGTATTTAAAACGGATGCGCAACTGGAAGAGAACCGGAATATGTTGCGCATGCAAGAAGCAGAAATTGCACGTTCTAGGGCTTGGCTTAATAGCTTGATGAACGTTCCAGGAGATATCAAATTCAAAATTGATACCAACTCGACTCCCACTTTTGAGCCTGTAGCACTCCTCGACACCTTACTACTAGCGACACGTCGACAGGACATACAAAAGATGAATGCCGATATGCAAACCATGCGGTATGGGATTGATGCGATGAAACAAGAAAGAAAACCTGATTTCAAAATCCGTTTTGATCACATGAGCCCTTTAGGAAAAATGATGCCCAACGCATATAGTGTAATGGGAATGATAAGCATACCGATTGCACCTTGGAGCAGTAAAATGTATAAGAACGAAACGAAGGCTATGCAATTTGAACTTGACGCGATGCAAGCAGAGCGAAAAAGCATGTTGTTGGAGAGCCAAGGGATGTTATATGGCATGCAGGCAGAGATCAAAACAATGAAGGAACGAATTGATCGAATTGCGAAAAAGATAATCCCGGCACTTGAACGATCCATGGAAGCTAACTTTCAGTCCTATCGCGAAAACAAACAAGATCTTCCGGTAGTACTGGCAGACTGGGAAGCACTGAACATGATGAAAAACACCCTGTTAGATGAGCAACTAAAGCTGTATTTAATGATTGCAAACTATGAAAAGGAACTCTTTAATTAACTTATACAGTTTGGGCCTGTTTCTGCTTACTTTAGGTTGTTCGTCAGCACAAAGAGAAACAGGTCACGCAGCTTCGCATGGCCATTCACAAATAGACTCGGGTATCCGTGAGCTGACAAGGCCTACTAATCAAGCAATAGTGACCCATGCAGCAACCGTGGAAGCAGAAGCGGGCATGAAAGTTTTCCCGGTACACATAACAGGGCGGGTGAACTATGATAGCAAAAATAATACTGCTGTCAGCAGCCGGGTAGCTGGTCGGCTGGAACATATATATGTGAAATATAACTTTCAGCCAGTTAAAAAAGGGCAGCTACTCTTTGAAATATATTCTCCTGAACTGGTAGCCGCGCAACGGGAGCTTTTGTTATTGCAGAAATCGGAAGAGCAGAAACTACAATCTTCTGCTATTCAAAAGCTTCAATATCTAGGAATGACTTTTGGGCAGATACAGCAGCTCATTAAAAGCAAACAGGTAGCCTATCGCGTGCCGATTTACAGTCCTGCCAGCGGTTATATTGTCGAAAAAAATGGAACGGTGCCCATTACGAATGCGGGCAGTCTGACTTCTGTAACGAAGGAGGAAAGCGCCATGGCCAATATGGGATCCACTCCTACTCCCAGCGCTCCTACCAATACAGGTCAGCAGCAGGCATCGAATTCCTTACTGATGCGCGAAGGGCAATATGTCACCGCCGGACAAGCTATTTTTACCATTTATAAAAACAATGAACTGCTAGCTGAATTTGCTATTCCGCCTTTTTGGGCGCTCAAAGTTAATAAAGGCAAAAAAATATTATTCAAAAGTATAGACAACCCTGATCTATTATATCAAGCGACTATTGGTCTTATCCAGCCAACTTTCAATAATGGCGAAAATTTTACTGTGGCAAGAATATACTTAAAAAACAGCAAATTCCCAGTAGGTCAACTTCTGACGGGAACCATTGCCGTTACGGAAAACCATGGTTATTGGCTGCCTAAAACGGCCGTAGTATCCTTGGGAAACAAAAGTATTATTTTTAAACAAGAAGCAAACACATTCCTTCCTGTCCCGGTAGAAGTGGGAGTTCGTACGGAGGAAAAGGTGCAGATACTCACGCATATCGCGTCTTGGCAAATTGCCAAACACGGTGCTTATTTAGTAGACAGCGAAGATTTTATTATAGCAAATAAAACACCTGGCAATGAGTTATCCAAGGGTGAATAAATACAGTAAGACGAAAGGAGTAGTATTCATGGATATCTATGCGGCCATTAACAAGGACTAATCATTCACATATGAATAGAAAAAAATTTATACAGGTCTTATTGTTGACATCAGCAATGCCTTCACTCTTATGGGTGGCATGCAACAAGCAAAAGGGGCAACAGACAACAGCAGTCGAAGCTACTTTTACATGCCCCATGCACCCGCAGATTGTACAGGACCATCCTGGCACCTGCCCCGTTTGCGGAATGGATTTAGTACCATTTGATAAAAACAATAAAGATAAATTTCTCACTTTAAGTGCTGATCAACAAGCACTAGCGAATATAACCTCCATGGCTGTTGGTATCGGTAGTTTAAATAATTACACGGCTATAAGTGGAAGGCTTACCGTTAATCCAGAACAAACAAACTATATCAGCAGCCGAAACGCAGGCAGGATTGAGGATTTATACATTAAAGAAACCGGTATTCCCGTTAAACGAGGTCAGGCAATTTTCCGATTATATAGTGAGCAACTGCTAGCTTTACAAGAAGAATTCCTAATGACCCATAAGCAAACAATCGAGTTTTCCAACGATCAACGATTCGCCGATATCTTTAAAGCTGCAAAACAAAAGCTGCTATTATATGGACAAACTGAATCACAATTAGCCTCCCTGCTTAAGGATGGGAAATCATCGCCTTATATAACGTTCTATGCGCCAAGCAGTGGCATTGTAGCGGAGCTCTTCGTTACCGAAGGCCAATACCTAGACGAAGGCAGCTCTATACTCCGCTTAGAGGGCTACGACACGATGTGGGTGGAAGCTGATATTTATCCAAGAGAAGCAGCATATATTAAGGAAGGAGAGGAATTGAAAGTGCTTGCAAACGGTGACCCAAATAATTTACTGACAACGAAAGTGCAGTTTATTACCCCAAATTATCAGAGCAACACCCAAATTATGCAACTACGAGGCTCAATATCAAACAAAGGTCATCTATTGCAAGTTGGTATGCCGGCCACCATCTTGTTACCAAAGGGGGAACAAAACAAAGTTCTAATGGTGCCCAGCAAGGCAATCATCCGCGAAGAGAATCAAAGCCATGTGTGGATAGCTAGTGGTGGCGGGAAATTCGAACCACGATTTGTCGAAACGGGCACTGAATCTTTTGACGACACTGAAATTATTGCCGGTCTTACCCCTGGAGAAAAGGTTGTAGTGAGTGGAGCTTACCTTTTGTATAGCGAGTACGTATTAAAGAAAGGAGCGCTTGTTAATTAGTCAGTAAAAACGAATTTTATTAACTTCACTTCAATGGTATTTATGCGCTCACTATGTTCGATTATCCATGTTTTTCTGCATTAAAAAACGGATCTATTTTAATAACTAATAAAATAACAAAACAATATGAAAACAACAGATTTTAAAATTGGTATAGCGGCGCTAGCTGCTTTATTTATACTGGCTTCCTGCAACGGGGAAAGTCAGTCATCAAAAACCGAGAATGATCATAGTCAGCATCAAACAGTAGCAGAAAGAGACAATCCCCAAGCTCCTAAAACAAAAAATGAGGCATTGGATGCGCTTTATCCTCATTATCTTGCTTTGCAGGAGGCACTCGTTGCCGGCGACATAAGTAAAGCAAAGGAAGCTGGCTTATTAGTAGAAGAAGCCGGTAAACATGTCGACGGCGCTAAGGATCTTCAAGAAGCTGCCTCACAGGTTTTATCAGCAGAAAATATTGACAGCCAGCGAGACGCTTTCTCTTCACTGAGTAATGCACTTATAGAACTTATTAAAACACATGGTGTAGCAACAGGCGAGTTTTATGTAGCACATTGTCCCATGGCCTTCAATGACAAAGGTGCCAACTGGTTAAGTCCGACAAAAAGTATTAAAAACCCATACTTTGGAGACAAAATGCTTAACTGCGGAAGCGTAGAAGAGACATTGAGAAAGCTCTAAGAAGTTTTTAAGAATTAGTATATTTCAGGGGCAATTGAAGAGTATGCTACTTTCTTTTGGTCAGAAATTTGGCTAGTTTTGTCATCATTAAAACAGTGTGTCAACTATCGGGTAGAACGTTTCTCGCTTTATCCGATAGTTGTTAACCAATTTTGCCTTATGATTAAAAAAAAGCTACTGTTATCCATATTGATTTTTTGTTTCTACATTTCATATGGCCAGTCATCCCTGCAAAAACCATTTCAAGATTGTCATATTAACGGCAGTATCACCATATACGACTATAATCAAAAAAAGTGGATAAGTAGCGACATTGAAGATAGTTATCAACCTTCATTACCGGCATCGACCTTTAAAATCTTGAATACACTTATTTTACTGGAATCCGGTGTTGTAAAAAGCGAAAAAGAAATCGTCGCATGGCCCGGTTCAACTGACACGGTTAAATATGGTTATAGGCCGGATATTTACCATAACATGGATATGGAAGAAGCTTTCAAAGTATCCGCAGGCTGGGTATATCGGGAATTAGCGAAAAAAGTAGGAAAAGCGAAATACAAAGATTACCTCATCAAATGCCATTATGGAAATGCTGACGTGTCGATCAATGATCCTGACTTTTGGAATTACGGAGCTTTTGCTATCTCTCCGGCGAATCAGGTTGAGATGTTAATCAATCTTTACGAGGAGAAACTACCATTCTCAAGACGATCTTACAGGATTCTGAAAAAAATGATGGTCGAAGAAGAGACAGCAAATTATCTATTAAGAGCAAAGACAGGTTGGACAATAGACGGTGCTAAGGATACCGGTTGGTGGATTGGTTATGTAGAGCAAAAACGACAAAAAAATGTCTATTTTTTCGCTACTCGTCTCATCAAAGACCGAAAAACCATAAATAAGCAGTTTGCTAAATGCCGGAAAGAGATAACCAAGAGAATTTTGACAGAACTGAAAATGCTTCAATAAAAAATCCACCTACTGACGAATCAGCAGGTGGTTCTCTACACTTAAAAGTATCCAACCGTAACTGTAGAAGATCTTATGTCATGGTATCGCAGCGCGATACAGAACGTCCAATTACTTTTCTACGAACCCATCCGGATCTTTGGGATGGAGTGTACAAAAGTATATAATAGTTTCTACTTTTTTATGTTATAATTATATAAATGATAATTTAATGATGATTCTATACGGTTTCTGTGTGAAAAATTGTGAAAAAAACAATAAAGCCCTATATGTATTAAGTTTTGGATCTATATATTTTTTGTTTTAAAGAGAAGCGCCCGTTATATATAACGGGCGTACACTTCTCTAAAATAGGTATTTAAATACCTACTTTGGGCTACGGTTGGATTAAAATCTCTCCGACAATGGTATTAACAATACTAAAAAATCAGTATTACAGTTATTTACAGCAAAAAGTTTTTTCATCACAAAGATAGAGATACACCTCCTATCATTTGACAGCTAAAGTACAATTGTATATCGTCTACTTCCAAAACGAGAAAAAGTGAGAAAAATATTCACACCTTATAAATTATTCTTTCAATCTTACTGCCCTTTTTATTATTTCATAGTTATGCTATCCGTCATCAATGCCGCAGCTGAAATATGTACCTGCTTTTATGATTCGGCCGAATCATTGTCGTTTAACGCGCTTTAACTACATTTGCTTAATACGCAAATTGATCTCTTTTTTATGTTGAAGAATCTCGTATATATCTGCTCACTTTCACTCTTATTATTTGCAACCGTTTTATCCAGTTGCAATAAAGCAAACGCCCAAGGATATCGTCAATTGACGATTTCTGATTTTAAAGGCAAAGCGGATCCAAAAAGTCCCTTTATATCGCATGTGAAATTACGTATCGGCTATCAATCAACCACACTTAAACGCGTAGATTCTTATCAAGTCACGTTTCACGTTTTCTTAGATATAAACCCAAGAGAGTCTTGGATAAAATTCGACAAAATCAAAACACCTGAAGTACTCGCCGAAGTATTAAACCATGAACAGGGCCATTTTAAAATAGGTTTACTCATGCAGCATGAATTAATTAGCCGGCTCAATGCACGAAAATACACCTCACATTATAAGCAGGAGGCCGCTACTCTTTTTAATAAAGTCTCCAATAAATACCAGGCAATGCAGCTCCGGTATGACGCGGAGACTGAGCATATGATGAATAGAGCGCAACAGGCCATTTGGGATAAAAAACTGAACCGATCTATAGAAGGCCTGAATTTGCTAATGGATTGACACTTGATATTCGGGATAGCTAACAGGCACATAGAAACGTTCAAATAATGTGGCTTCATCCCCATGTGCGTCCTGCCGGAAGGTAAAATATTCGCATGAAATCAGTATACCTACTTCTTGCTTGCTAAGTGTAATCTTTAAAAAACCGTGATGGGTATCACAATAATTTTCAAGTTGCACCTGTCTCATAATAGGTAAATTATCTACTACTAAAGGATTACCCGGTTCAGCTATGCGGTGCAGATCAGCGTATCCCCCTGCCCCAGATACTACATAAGGAATCACAGAACCATCGGCGTATCGTTTACTAAATCGCTGATAATTATGCACATGACCACTAAGCACCAGATCCGGTTTGACTCCCGCTGCATGAAATGCGCGTTCTAAAAAAGTTATCATATTTAAACTGGAGCCATGATTCGTATCAGCCGAGTAGGGAGCTTGATGAATACAAACAATGATGGCTTTTTTAGGACGCTCTGTGTGTGCCGACAATAATTCTTGGATAAACCATGCTTCTTGCTGCTCTGTGATAAAGCCGTATTTGGTAGCATTCCCATATAAACAAATGATATTAGCCAGCGGCGTAACCAAAGTCCAATAGACATTAGGTTGTATCATACTGAAACGATTACTTCCACCGGAGAAAGCAATTTTGTCACTTGTCTTCGCGCAGAAAACCTGTGTAAAAGCTTCTAAACTATCGTATCCCTCCGAAGATTCCGGATTAATATCCGCGTCATGATTACCCGCCAAGGCAAATATGGGTGCCGGGTACTGTTCGTATGGTCTAAAAAACTGCGCCGGATACTCGCTTGCCTCACCGTAATTGTATACGACGTCGCCCATGTGCAACATAAAAACGGGTGTACACGAGTTATTTTTTGCAAGAAGCTGCTTAGTCATTTCTCGGGCCACTTTATGCTGAAATGTCCTTTCTTTCATACTTCCGGTATCTCCAACCACATGAAAGCTCATGGTGGCTGTCTGTTCATCGATTTCCGGGAGAATTTGTTTTAACTTCAATCTATATGGCCATTTCCCACTTGGAGCAGGTAAAGGTTTAATTTTAAAAGCATCATCTATCAAACTTCCCAGTAGTACTGGTTGCCTCCTAACATTTGTCATAACACATCAACTTATAAATTCCATTCCGACTAATGCAAATGTACACAGCAAGTATTATACCTTTATTAAGATATCGCGTTGTTAATATTAAGAAAAGCATGCATGTTTAGTTGCGTATACCATGTATTTTTTCTAAGTTTAGAATAAATTAAAGCTAATCCAAAATGATTAAATATATCTTTTTTATATACATCTGCTTCTCAGCACTCAGATCGGTCAAAGCCCAAGATAAAATTGACGATATTACCATTTACCCTATCGAACACGCAACTTTTGCAATAACTTGGAAGGAAAAAACGCTTCTATTTGATCCAAGCACAGAAAAAGAAAAGTTAAATAAAGTAAAGAGCCCTGATCTTATTTTTATAACAGATATACATGGTGATCATTTCAATATTTCCAGTCTAAAAAATCTTGATCTTTCGAGATCAATACTCATTGTTCCCCCTGTTGTTGCCGAGCAATTGCCAGACGACTTAAGAAAACAATCGCATCTGATCAAGAACGGTGAAACTGTCGACCTAAATGATATAAAAATCGAGGCCGTACCTATGTATAATCTCCCCGAATCTGCAGACGCATTTCATACAAAAGGAAGGGGAAATGGTTATGTTATTACGCTGGGCAACAAACGTATTTATATAAGCGGAGATACTGAAGATATTCCGGAAATGCGTGAGTTAAAGGATATCGACATTGCTTTCCTCTGCATGAACTTACCTTACACCATGACCGTTAAGCAAGCTGCCGAAGCCACCCTTGCATTTAAACCGAAAATGGTCTATCCTTATCACTATAGAGGTCAAAATGGAAAAAGCGACATATTCAGTTATAAGCAGCTCGTAAACGAAAAAGATTCATCTATTAAAGTGATTATACGTGACTGGTATCTTCGTAATCCGTAATTTCATTGCGCTAACCTATCGGTAATGAATAGCTTAGCGCCTTTTTGTCAAAGGCCCTTAAATATTTGCATCAATTGATGGTTATGTCGCTGGGTATGGAACTGTATAAACATCAACCATTCGTAACGTGTAAGAAAGCCATAAGTTGGAAATTCAAAATCTAAACATACGACCCTCAGGTCTTCATTCTGAATAATATCAACGTATCGCTGCTTGTTAAGTTCAAGATCGGTTATCAATTCATCTCTATTAAAAGGTCCATTTTCCGGGTAAATAAAATCCGGCGACTCCATTTTTATCTCAAAGTTTAGGAAAATATCTTGTAAGGATTCCACATATAAGTCCACTTCGCGTACTGACTTCTCTACATGGCTATCAGGTAAACCGCCAGTAGCCTTAATGACATGATCGGCCACTTGTCCCGCTGTCCATTCACCCATATTCTGTTGGTGATTGATTTCCTGACGATCGAACTTTGAGATCGATTCTATAAACGTGTCGAACGTTTTCTTTAATGAATTCGACAACTTCTTTTTGTCAACTAACATAATCCAATGTGTTTATTACAAAGGTAGGAGGTAACCGGATAGCTAACCGGGTAGAAAAGCGACATTCTAAGGGTAAAAAACGAATATATAGATCGTCTGTTATTACATTGCATCCGGCAAAACAAAAATAATCAGTAAAAAAGTAAAAAACATTTGGTAACCATTTGGTTTCTTTTTAAATTTGAAACCAAATGGTTACATATAAATGAACACATGGAAACTAGACGAGATGTATTTCAGGCAATAGCCGATCCTACGAGACGTGCAATTATTCAATTGATAGCTAAACAGCCACTTAATTTGAATACGGTGGCTGACCGTTTTGACATTAGCCGGCCGGCCGTCTCAAAGCATATCCGCATTCTTAGGGAATGTGGCTTGATAACAATTCATCAGAAAGGCAGGGAGCGCTTTTGTAACGCAAATTTGCGTTCATTAAAAGAGGTATCGGAGTGGGTAGAAAAGTATCGTACGTTCTGGAATGATCGCTTGGATACATTAGAGGATCTTTTAAACAACGAGTAGATTATCTGGAAAAAATGAACACGAGCAACGCTCATTAGTCTATGATTTGGATCTAGCTGTCTTCTTATCTAGAACCTATGATATCAAGTTAGGCAGGATGCTCAATTTGTAAAAAAGAATTAAAACAAAAATGATACGAATATGGAAAATTATGGAAAAATCATTGCACCAGGCACTATTCGCTTTGAGCGTTTACTGCCAGGCCCCATTGAACGTGTATGGGCTTACATTACTGAATCTGATAAAAGAGAAAAGTGGCTGGCCAGCGGCGAAATGGACTTAAAAGTTGGCGGTAAGGTCAATTTACATTTTGTTCACGCCAATCTATCATCCTATCAAGAGACACCTCCCGACAAATATAAGTGTTATGAACACGGCAATAGCTTCAGTGGCACGGTAATTCAGTGTACACCACCCTATCTATTGACTTTTACATGGGGAGATGGTTCGGAAGTGACGTTCGAACTTCACAAACAAGAAGAAAAGATATTATTAATATTAACCCATCGTCACTTAGAAGCTGTTGAGGCACGCATCAGCGTAGCTAGCGGTTGGCATACCCATCTTGGCATTCTTGTTGCTCGATTGGAAAGACGCGAACCAGCAGGTTTTTGGGGTGTACATAACCAAATGGAAAAGGAGTATACTGAAATATTAACCGAATTATAGATAAAAACGTTATGGAAAATCAAAGAGCGCAAGTTGAAGTCCAGATGCTTATAAGAAGACCTGTTTCAGCAGTTTACCAAGCTTTCATTGATCCGGCTATCACTAAGAACTTTTGGTTTACGAAAGCGAGCGGACCGTTAGAAGTGGGAAAGACTGTTACTTGGGAATGGGAAATGTACAACGTTTCAAGCGATGTTACGGTAAAAGAATTAATTAAAAACGAGAAAATATCCATTGTATGGAACGAGCCCGCAACAACCGTAGATTTTCTTTTTACGGCGATCGATGAAAACAGGACTTACGTTGTTATTAAAAACTACGGATTCCCGCAGACAGGGAACGAATTGGTACAGGCGGTGAATGACAATACAGGCGGTTTCACCACCGTTTTAGATGGACTAAAAGCTTACTTAGAGCACAATATCAATTTAAATTTAATTGCCGATAAATTTCCGAAAGAAATAAGCTCGCATTAAGAAGATACGTATATTGGCGTAAGTGAATTTCTTGCGCCAATATAAATCCGATTGCGGCATCATGCCGATCAACGGTTCTTACATCATCCCCTACCTTCCTTGAAATTTCTTTTTATTTTTACTACATGATTCATGAGAAACTGCTTTTAGTATTGGCTTTATTTTTCGCCATGGCCATGTTGTACTTGTTAAGTCAACGCCTAAAAATTTCCTATCCTATCTTATTAGTTATCGGTGGCTTGGGAATTTGTTTTATTCCCGGCGTACGGGCGATAAGCATCAACCCGGATTTGGTATTTCTGATTTTCTTACCACCTTTGCTTTTCGAAGCAGCATGGTATACCTCTTGGAATGAGTTTTGGAAGTGGAGACGTTCCATTGGTTTACTTGGCTTTGGTTTAGTACTATTCACCTCTCTGGCCGTCGCCTACATTTCTGTTATGACTATCCCTGGCTTCACACTTGCTATGGGTTTTTTATTAGGGGGCATCATTTCACCTCCTGATGCTGTAGCTGCTACCTCCGTATTAAAAGGAGTTACCATGCCTAAAAGAGGTCTTGCTATTCTTGAAGGAGAAAGCCTTGTAAATGATGCAGCATCATTAACGGTATTTCGCTTTGCCTTAGCGGCTGTTCTAACCGGACATTTTATATTGCAGGAAGCCCTTCTGGAATTTGCTACGTTATCGATAATGGGTGTTGTTGTTGGTTTAGCCATTGCTCATATCTTGTACTTCGTGCTTCGCTACTTAGCAAAATCGTCCAATATAACTACACCAATCACATTAATAGCTCCTTACCTCATGTACCTTGTGGCCGAATCCTTTGAGTGGTCGGGCGTCCTAGCCGTGGTAAGTGGCGGTCTGTTCTTGTCTTTTCGATCCAAAGACTTCCTAAACTATCATACGCGGATACAAGCCACCGAAGTATGGGCTACTGTCGGATTTCTCTTAAATGGGTTTGTTTTTATTCTAATTGGCTTAGAACTTCCCGTGATCGTAAATGGATTAGAGGGTTATTCTAAGAAAGAGGCAATTCAATATGCGCTAATTATTAGTGCCGTCGTAATTTTACTCCGTCTTACACTCGTTTATTTAGCTGCTTTTATACCCCGCCTTGTCAGCAAAAGAATACGCGATAAAGAAACAAGCCCCGGCTTTAAATTGCCCTTTGCCATCGGATGGGCAGGCATGCGTGGCGTAGTATCGTTGGCTTCTGCATTAGCTATACCACTTACACTTGAAAATGGTGAAGCTTTTCCTCATCGCAACCTCATTTTATTCATTACTTTTGTAGTCATCCTTATCACCTTGGTTTTCCAAGGACTTACTTTGCCCTTTTTTCTAAAACTTTTAAAGATTGAAGAGATAGATGAATATGTTCCAACGGAAGATCAGTTGGAAGCCATTCGTCTTCAATTGGCCAAATCAAGTATCAAATATCTTGACAGGAAGTATGATCGTGAGATGGAAGAACATCCCACCATCGCACGAATCAAGGAACAGCTACAGCGTAGTATCGACGCCACCGAAAGCTCGTTGCAAGAACAGGAGAAGAAAGAAAAACTGATTTCTGTTCGGATGTTATACAGACGGATCATGTTGGAACTAATCACCCATCGAAGAGAAGGACTTAATAAATTACGTAAAGAGAAAAAGTATGATGATCATGTCATTAGGCAATTGGAACACAATCTAGATTTAGAGGAGTCAAGGCTTATAAAACAATAAGCCTGCAATTTAGTATAGAAAAAAACACAATAATAATGATTACGATCACCACACCCGCCCTGCTGTTTCCAGCTATCAGCCTGATTATGTTAGCGTACACAAATCGCTTTTTAGCGCTCGCCAGCTTAGTGAGAAGTTTACATGCCAAATATCTCGAAAACAATCGAAGTGGTGTCATTCATGGTCAAATAAAAAATCTACGCTACCGATTACGCTTGATTAAATATATGCAGGCCTATGGTGTTTTAAGCTTTGTAGCCTGTGTTGTATGTATGCTATTCATATTTTTGAAATGGTTGTTTTGGGCCGAACTGCTTTTCGGACTCAGTTTAATTTTCTTTACTATATCACTTATTATTTCATTGATTGAAATACAGAAAAGTACAACAGCCCTTGAGCTGGAGTTAAGTAATATGGAAGAAGATAAAGTAAGCCCTTCCTTTGTTGACTATTTGAAGAAAAAATTAGACACAAAAACTAAAGATGTCTGATTACATGAAGCTGTTTACGAGTAGGCATTCCCTTTCTACAATAACGTCCATCACAAACACTGTTTGAATATTACCAACTCCCGGTATTTCGCTTAATGCATCAACATGAAAACGGTGATAGTCCGCCATATTTGATGCAATGACTTTCAGCATAAAATCGAACTCGCCTGAGATATTATAACACTCGATGACCCTTTCTAAGCCAGCAATGGCCTGAACGAAAAGAGCGCCAGCCTTTTTGGTGTGCTCTTTTAACGAAACGTAGCAAATGGCTGTTAAACTTTCTCCCAGAGCACGCTGATTTAACAAAGCAGTATACCGTTTAATAACCCCGTTCTGTTCCAGGCGTTTTATCCGCTCATGAACGGGCGTAGCACTCAAATGAATCTTATGTGCTATCTCTCGAATTGTCAACTTTGCATTTTCCTGCAAAAGTTTCAATATCTCATAATCCTTTGCATCCAAATTTACCGATGCTTTCGCGCCTTGTTCTTTTTCCATTAAGTAAACGACATATTAAAAGATCAATATTCTATATATAGCAAATAAAACAGAAAATTTACCCAAAAGTAACAATTAAAACAACTTAAAATTTAAAACACATACTTTTGCATCAGAACACCGCTTATGAAAAACAAAAATTCGATTATATTATTTATTGCCTGTTCAGCAGTTTTTCTAGAAGCTTTGGACCTTGCCATCATGAATCTTGCGCTCCCTCTAATACAAAAACACTTTCATCTAAAAGAAGAGCAATCACAATGGCTGCAAACCATTTATGTTCTTCTATACGGCGGATTTCTAATTATAGGCGGTAAGCTCGCGGATATTTGGGGAAGAAAGAAAGTTTTTATGTCCGGTGCTTTGTTATTTCTAATAACCTCTATTGGCGCGGGCAAAGCAAACTCCTTCGAATTCTTGTTTTTTTTTCGGGCCATCCAAGGCTTAGGTGCGGCCCTTCTCATGCCGTCCGCCATGGCAATCATTACAAATACATTTGTAACTGAGGCTGCTAGAAGCAAAGCGCTGGGTATATTCAGTTCGTTCGCTGCCATTGGATCGGGCTGTGGGCTGTCGTTAGGCGGCATCATTGCTTCTTCCTTAGGGTGGCAATGGATCTTTTTTATAAACGTTCCCATTATAAGTATGAGCTTGATCCTAGCCTTTATCATATTGGAATCGGACACCCAAACAACCGATACGATCCCACCGGATTTTTTATCGGGTATCATACTATCTTTTTGCATTGTCCTTCTTTCGTATTTTATACACGCGATTCCAACGCTTATCTACAAACCAATTCAGGTTATTGTATTGCTAAGCTTAATAACTTTAAGCCTAGTGTATTTTATAAAAAGATCCGGACATCACAAAAATCCCTTAATAAACTTTGCACTACTTAAGGGCCGCAATGTACAAATAGGCAATAAAGCAATTTTTCTATTGGGATCTTTTTTTCTCAGCTATTTACTTGTTCTTTCCTTTTATCTACAGGAAATTTTGGGATTTTCAGCTGCCAAGGCGGGCTTACTACTCTTTCCTTTTAGCGTCGGTTCCGCTTTGATATCCAGGTTTCTATTGCCCTGTTTAATCAAACGTTTTAAAATTATTCGTATCGCCAGATTAGGAATGTCATTGATGTTTTTTGGAGCATTACTGTTAATCGTCAGCATGCATTATCAATTATTTGTTTATTTGGTATTTTCGATTGCCTGCGTAACAGGTGCGGGCATGGCCATATCAATCCCCAGCTTAACCGTTATGGCATTAAATCAAATCCCTGTTGACCACCAGGGCGTGGCCTCAGGCGTCAACACTACGTCTTATTTTTTTGGGTCGGGCATTGGTTTATCATTGATATCGTTGATTATGCAATTAAATACGATATTTCCAAGTACAAAGAAGCAGTTGATTGCCTCAATGACACTCCTCTTGCTGCTAGCAGCCCTTGCGGTATTATATCTGCTGAAAAAAGACTTCGCGCAAGATAGAGAGACGGATAGGCTGCGAAAGGTTTAATTTAATTACCCCGAAGCAATTGTACCAGGCCATTGACTGAGCTATTTTCAAAATGCAATTTTCCGTCTAGATGAATATGCTCATCAGCCAACTTTTGAGCACTAAATTCCATTTTTTCAAGACGCTTAAAAGATGGGGGTAACAACGGATAGTTTCCTTGATTCCTCAAACCTTTACTATCTATATATAAATAAAAAAAATCATTAGAAAGATGATCAGGATTACTTTGTTGGTATTTTCTGCCCGTGCCAAAGAACAAACGATCAGCTCGGCTTTCGTGCTGAAACTTATAAAAAAGTTGTTTCGGGAGATAATTTGCTAAATGGGGTGATGCTTGAAACGAAAGATAGATTTCGGGGACACGTTCTTTGCGAACTACTCGCTGCTCTACCCTTTCGAAATTGTCATTATAGTCGTAAGTAATAATCGTATCCTGCTGAAGAGTAAGATTCTTTTTCCATTCCAGATCCATATAAGTTCCGTAATAGCGTAATAAGGTATCGACAGGGATGTGATGTTTTTCAAAAAATTTTCGTTGCCGCGCCAATAGCGGCGTAATGTCTGCTGCTAGCCAGAATTTGATTAAGCTATTCGATTCAAATTGCTTTGGATATAAGCGCTTTACACCTTTAACCAAAGCCGTTTTGATATCTCCACTAAGTGATAAGGATCCCCGTCCAAAATCCGCATCTATAATCGAAGCGCCGTTTGTATAGACCAGCTCATGTTGTGTTTTAATTGCTTCGTAAAAAGGCGACTGCTCAACAGTTGTCATGCTCCCCTCCTGTCGGATAAGGCTCCGAAGCAGGTTGAATTTCTCTACCTTGGAAGCCGAGACACAAAGTGCTAATCGGTCTTTTGTGAACATCAAGCATAATTTTCCGTTAAATGCAGTTCCTTGGAAAACAAGTGAATCCACAGTCTGAAGTTTCGAAATACCTAATATGTTTTTCGTATAACATTGAAGTTCATCGAAGTCATCGATACTGAATACCGAGAAAAATGTGGCGTCATCAGGCTCTATCGTAAAGAAAAAGATATTAGCCGGAATATGGAGTCCCGAATCTCCTAAATCAAAAGATTTCTTGTGCTTTTTCTTATCTGAGTCAAAATAATATCCGGGATTTAAAACCGCATTCCAAGCTATTGACCGTAATAATGCATCCACATTTACACGAAACAAAGTGGACGCATTTTTTGGGATGTACTGTTGGTAAGATTGCTTTTGACGATATACCAAATAACCGCAACATGTTAATCCCACGCCAAGAATAGCCAACACACCGATCAGTACTTTTTTCTTCATACCCAAACTTACTAATAAATTAAGGTCTAAAAGCCGTACTTTCGACTACATCCAATATATATTGTAAGGCATTTCTCTTCGAGCCTGGAAGTTCGGCCCGGAAGCTGCCAACCATTTTTTTACCTTTAACACCCTTTGAAGTAAAATAAAAGTCGCCTAAGCCCTGAATTTTGTCTTGTAGCGCCAAGGCTTGTTTGGTGGCGGGTATCTCCAACGAATTAATTGCCTTTACCATTTTTTTACTATTGAAAATAAGAGTAAACTTATTATCGTTCAGCAATTTTTTGTGTTTGGAAGATAAGTCACTTTCATATCGATTGTATTGAATGTTCCGTAAATCATCTAGTGCCGTACCAAAGAATATGATACCGTCCTTTAATAAAACATGAACTTCCAGCGGCCCTTTTAGTCCGCTAATTGTATAAATACCCTCATTCTCCGTCAGTTTGGCCCTAGCAACCCCAAGGGCAAGTGCTTTTTTGAACAGGTTCATATCAGTAGAAGAAAACATAGCCAAAAATGCGGGTATACTCTCTTTTTTAGTCTTTTCAACCTCAACGGAATTATAATCCTCGTCATACTCGTAGGTCGTATATTTCACTTCCTGTTCTTTTATAGCAGTTAAAGCGAAGATACCATCACCCTTAATTGCTTTGCCAATCGCTTTTTCGTCTAGTAAAAGTGAAAATATAGAAGACCCTAGATCTATTTCCTTTTCATATCGACCAAGCAAATTACCGTAATATTGTTGCATTAATATTGGCAGCTCTTTTAAGTAATTCTCTGTATTAATTGCTACTGATGTATAGGCAATGGCATCTTTGCTCAAATATTTAAAGAACCTTTTATTCAGTTTCCGATTATATATCCTACGGTAGGCTTCGGCAAGGTTATTCGAAAGCCCTATGGAGCCATCAAGTGTTGCAGTGTTCTTATCAAAGGTTAAATAAACATTAGCGCTTTCAAAGCCAGTGCCAACTTTTTCAGTCTTTACCCCCAGAAGAGAAGCATAAGCGCTATGCACACCAGGCAGCAAATCTTGATAGAGTTCATTGATATCTCTAAGCCAAAGACTTGCCATTGCATTTTTCCGATACGATTTTTTAAAAGACGGATTACCGAATGCTTCTTGCGATTCGACCAATCGTACAGCCTCCTGATACAGCCATTCTTTCAACAATCTGCTTTTTATCGAATCATCTGCCGCAATACTTGCATAGTAAGCATCGTACATTGAGTCGCGAGCCGCATCAGCTATTTCATGTTCTGCCACAGGTGGGGCCAAATTATAACTGTCTACAGCAGTTGAATCCAAGGGGAAGTCGTCTTTATTCAAAGAATCAACAGCGTCCCACTCGACATCCACTGAGTCCATTAAGGGTGCCGGATCAAGCGCAGCTTCATCATATTCATCACTTAATTTTTTATTTACTATTCCGTATTTTTCAGCAGTCTTTTCATCTTCAAAAAAACTGTTTCGCAACTCTCCGCTAAGTAAATAAAGAGTTTGCTCATTCCAGATCAACAATTGTTTTTTTTCGTTAAGATCTAAAATCCACTGACCATTCTGAAGCTTTTGGGGCTGACCAAGAGTTTTCAGGAAGTCTCCCACCTTAGTACTACTCCTAAGGGGGATTGACATACCGTAGTAACGTATACTATCTGTTTTGGTGCTATAAATATATACCTGCGCATTTAGGTTAAAACCTAAATCTTCCAATCCCTGTAGATTGCCATTATTTGTTTTATTCAATTTGGCAATCAGTGCCTGTCCTATTTTCGACCGATTAAATTGATCGATACCTATCAAATCAAAAAAATTGCGCCCATTAATAGTCGCCACTGCGAAAGCGTCTTTCGGAATCCTCGGAGCAAGCCGTTGTGCTATTATATTATGTGAAAAGAATAGGCTTAGAAAGCTCAATAAAAGTTTAGTTCTCTGCATATTTTTGTTCTCAATTATTAACTAATTGTATTTGATTGGTGATATTGGCCCTGCCGTTGATCAAGTCCAATATAGAAGTGTGAAGCATAACCGCTTTCTTTGTACCTGATAGTTTTGCTTGTTTGTTGGTTGATTGCTTAACAACGCTATCAAAACGATAAATACAGGTATATGAAGCATTCTTAAACACCTGCTTATCAGCTTCTTTAAGCTTCATATAAGCACTTTTGGCCTCCTGTGCATAAGTATAGTTGCGGGAAAATAATTGTGTTCTCGTATCGAAATTGTATAAAGACTTTCCAGTGGGTTTTATCTTTAATTTCTCATAAATGATTTTACTGAGATGATTCAGATTATCTACTTTTTCAAAAGAAAAACTGACAAAGGCAATAAAATTCTCAAAATCTACCCGATGCTTAACACTACTTATTCCCGGCGTTTTTTTCAGTATCGCAACGGCTTCGTTTAGATTTCGTTGGATTTGAACCTTATCCGGAACTTTATAACCGTTTATGCTATCCAATAGCATCACAGACGAAAGCTTTGTCTTGCTTTGACTCAAATTTAATGTGACCGTCATATTTCCCGAACCATTTTTATGAACGTTGATCTCTTCAATCACTTCAAAACAAGCACTCAAACTAATTGTGCTAAAAAAAAGCAGCACATATAGGCATCGATTTTTTAAGGTCATTTCTCTTTTTACTATGCAGAACAAAAGTAGAGAAAGGATATGGTTAATAACTAACTGATTTCAGGGATTTCTAAGGTAATTAGGCGTAAAGCGACCTAATTCTCTTGCCTAACTTTATTCACCACACCTCAACGCCTACCCGCTTTAATCACAATTTTCGTAACTTTATAGGATTAAAAGGGGGGCTCATGGCAAAAGTGAAAAATATAATGATCAGAGGTAGTAATAATAGGCCTATTGTTCTTGATATTTTTTTCAACGAATCAAGGCCTTATCAACCCGCCATTATATATGCACATGGTTTCAACGGCTTCAAAGACTGGGGCAACTTTGATCTGATCGCTGAACAATTCCTTGCTTCCGGCTTTACCTTTATAAAGTTTAATTTTTCTCACAATGGCACCTCGCCGGATCAACCGGAGAATTTTGTTGATTTAACTGCTTTTAGTGAAAACAACTACACCAAGCAATTGCATGATCTTGAACAGGTAATAGATTGGGTCCAAAATAACTGCAATCCATATGGACGTTGCATCGACAAAAAAAGCATCGGCTTAATCGGCCATAGTATGGGCGGTGGCATCAGTGTGATCAAGGCGGCAGAAGACGCTCGGATCAAAGCACTCGTAACCTGGTCGGCAATTGCCTTCTGTAAAACACCCTGGGGCGATTGGCCAAAAGAAAAAATAAGCGATTGGAAACAAACGGGTGTTGCTTATTATGTAAATGGTCGTACAAGACAAAAAATGCCACTAAATTACCAATTGTATGAGGATTATTTAAATAATGGCACACGATTGGATATTATAAAAGCTGCCTCCTCTATCAATATCCCCTGGATGATTTGTCATGGTACCGAAGATATAAACGTACCTTTAAATCATGCATACAACTTAAAAGAAGCCAATGGCAGAGCGGTTATGGTAACCGTTTCATCCGATCATGTTTTTGGACGAAAACACCCTTGGTATGAAACTATTCAACCAACCCCCATGCAGGACGTGTTGAACCGAAATATTTTATTCTTCAAGCAACACCTTGATAAATAACATCGCATTATGCGCTGAATTTTCTGATTTTCTAGTCTTGAATTTTTACTTTTGAATTTTATTAAACGCGCAAGATTCGGGTTTCGTCACCGGTTGGCTTTGACTACTTTTGAAGAAAATAGATTGTTTATGGAAACGCAACAGCAAATAGATTTTAATAGGATCGCAGCATCCATTGCATTTATCAAGGAACACTTCAAAAGCCAACCGAGTTTGGAACAAATCGCCGAACATGTCCACTTGAGTCCATTCCATTTTCAGCGAATGTTTCAGGATTGGGCAGGAGTTTCGCCTAAAAAATTCATACAATATCTTACGATTGAGCATGCCAAAAATATGCTTAAGGAAAATTGCTCGACGCTATTCGACACTGCATACGAAAGCGGACTTTCAGGTACTGGCCGATTACATGACCTTTTTATAAACATCGAAGGGATGACACCTGGCGAGTATAAAAATGGTGGTGCTTCGCTAACGATCAATTATAGTTTTGCCGAGAGTCCATTTGGTAATATCATCGTGGCTTCTACGCATAAAGGAATCTGTTATATGGCATTTGCAGATGAAGGAAGGGGTATCGGATTTGATACCTTGAGATCTACCTTTCCAAATGCACGCTATCAGCAGCTGGTTGACAATTTCCAGCAGCATGCACTCTTTATTTTTGATCAAGATTGGAGCAAAATAAAAGAGATTAAATTACATTTAAAAGGCACCCCATTCCAGATTAAAGTTTGGGAAACACTTTTGCAAGTTCCCACAGGCACGCTTACTACTTATGCCCAATTGGCTGAACGAACTGGCAACAAGCTAGCTTCACGAGCAGTAGGAAGTGCCGTTGGGGCGAATCCGGTAGCCTTGTTGATACCTTGTCATCGTGTAATTAAATCAACCGGAGACACCGGCAATTATCATTGGGGGAGTTCGAGAAAGCAAGCGATTATTGGTTGGGAAGCTGTTCGCGCGGAACTTCAGGTAGAGAAATAAACCATAGACTATGCATGGAAATTTATTGCCAAAGGATGGAGAAGTTTATTTCTATGAAAATTTCTTCACGCGATCAGAAGAGCATCATCTATTTGATGTACTTAAACAAAAAACAACTTGGCGTCAGGAGCCTGTTAAAATTATGGGTAAAGAGATCTTGCAACCGCGTCTAACGGCTCTTTACGGCGATACCCACAAACCGTATGGTTATTCGGGCATAACGATGAAACCGCAGCAATGGTTTCCTGAACTATTACTTGTGAAAGAGAAGGTGGAAACCTTTTTGAATATTAAATTTAGCACGGTATTGCTTAATTATTATCGAAATGGAACCGATAGCATGGGCTGGCATCGAGATAACGAAAAGTCATTGGGCAAGAATCCAACCATTGCATCCTTAAGCTTTGGAGCATCGCGACCTTTTCTGTTCCGGCATTATCGAGATCGAAAACTACGTGTTAAAATCCATTTATTGCCGGGAAGTCTTCTGGTCATGAAAGGTACCATACAAGATCATTGGCAACATAGCTTACCCAAG
This sequence comes from Olivibacter sp. SA151, assembly GCF_054130995.1. Taxonomy (NCBI): domain Bacteria; kingdom Pseudomonadati; phylum Bacteroidota; class Sphingobacteriia; order Sphingobacteriales; family Sphingobacteriaceae; genus Olivibacter; species Olivibacter sp. SA151. The sequence continues at coordinate 4,128,642 of NZ_CP096391.1, forward strand.
GTGCCAAAATTAGTTGAAGCAAGGATTAACCTAACTTTTAGGGCAATTGTAGACAAATGACTTTCGCGTTAACAAGCTAAGGGGAGGGATTTTCCTCCCCTTCGTCTTAATTCCTTAACAAATTTCGGTATCTAAGCAAGGCCTCTACATAATAGTAATCTGCGTAGGTTAAGGGCACATCGATCTCACTCTTATGAGGTATAGAGCCGACACTGTGCATCAAAATAAAACCGCCGTTGCTTCCAATAGGAGCTTTATAGGAATCCGATGAAAGACTGACGAGCATCTTCTCAGCTGCATTTACATACTCCTTCGCCTTGGTATTCTTGACATAAGTGCTCAGCTCCAGTAAGGCTGAAGCGATAATAGCCGCGGCAGAAGCATCACGATACTGCTTATATTGACTGGCATATGGGCTGCTTGCCGGCAAATCAGGCGCATTAAAATCCCAAAAAGGTACGCCATCATCCGGCATATTTGGATGATTTAGGATATATGTTGCGATTTTCTCCGCAAATTGCAAGTATTCCTTCCGTTTGGTTTCCCGATACATCATTGTATAACCATACAAACCCCAAGCTTGCCCACGTGCCCATGCTGATTCATCAAAGGCACCTTGCGCTGTTTTTTTTGCCACGATGTCGCCTGTTAGCGGATTGTAATCTACTACATGATAACAACTCATATCGTTACGATAATGATTTTTCATTGTGGTATTGGCATGGGTAATGGCAATATCTTGATATTTTTTCTCACCGCTAATTTTACTGGCTTGCGTCAGAAATTCGAGGTTCATCATATTATCGATGATTACCGGATAAGTCCACCCCTCCCACGAACGGATTGTTTTAGTAACAGGATTGAAGCGGCTAATTAACGAATTGGCTCCGGTCAAAAGAACGTCCTTGTAAGCACTACTATCCCCGGTAAGGCGTAAAATATTACCAAAACTGCAATAGAGCATAAAGCCTAAATCATGGGTAGTCGTATTGTTTTTTTCCTTTTCCAGTAATTTCAACTTCTGTTTTGCTCTATCCAGGAGTTCCTCGTTACCGCTGTACTCATATAAATACAAAAGTGTACCTGGATAAAATCCCGAGGTCCACCATCCCGTACCGGATGATATTGATTTCCCTGCTTCATAAGTTCGTGGAAGTTTTTCGCTTGGAGTGTTAGAACCTAAATAGTCTATTTGCTTTATCGCTTCATTTAGATTCTTTTCGATAAAGTCTTTTTTAAGAGTGTATTGTGCCTTCGCGACGCTTACCGAAACCGTCACGCAAAACAACAGCATATATCCATTTAAACGATTTTTCATTTTCGCTTTCGTCTTATATTAATAACCTTCATTTTGCGGTAAGAGATTTGCATTTCTACCAATCTCTTCCTGTGGAATAGGCAATAGTTTATGAGATGGTTTTATGTTTTCTCTTTTTTCATAAGCGCCTTCTTTTGTAAAGGCCTCCACAACGATATCCCAACGCTTCAAGTCGTACCAGCGCTTCCATTCAAAGGCTAGCTCTACTCTTCTCTCCTCTCTTACTGCGTCCCTAAATGCTGCTTGATTTAACCCAACCGGGATATCCGTTGGGAAGGTTCTTACCCCGTTAGGTGTGTTACGGGCGCGTTGTCTAACCGCATTCAAATATTCATAAGCCTTTGCGGTGGGTCCACCGTTACTCTCGTTGAGTGACTCTGCAGCCATTAAGAGAATTTCGGCATAACGGAAAATCACATGTTTTATATCTGAGTCGGCCCCCTCTGCATTGGCATTAGCTCCTGGGTATAAACACCATTTAGCCGTATGTATGCGTGGCCATCGCCATTGTTGATAAGGGGTCATCACTCCTTTTATAGGCGTTTCTGTCAAATAGCTCACTTCTTTCCTGTAGTCATTATTATCAAAACTTCCATACATACCTGGAGATGGAACTAAGACGCTCCAACCCAGCATATCCGCGTCGCGAACCCCGGTCATAGGAGCTGTATAATCCTGATTTGTACCATTTTCTCCGGTGATCCCCCCCATAAAATCCACGACCCAGACATGCTCCAATTGATGACCAAGATCGGCTTTCCATAAATCTTGATAGTCATTTACCAAACCATAATGGTATTTACCGGCATCATTAATAACCGCTTCCGCGTGCTCCGCTGCTTTGTCCCATTGCTGCAAAACCATATATACGGAAGATAACAGCGTATGGGCAGCCCCTTTAGTAGCTCTTGACTTAATGTTACCCGGAAAGGCATCGGGTAAATAACTTATACCAAATTCGCAATCGTCTATAATATGCTGATATACTTCACTCGCAGGAGTTTTATTAATATCTTTAATCGTATTCGGATCTGTAACAAATTGCCCTATATAAGGAATATCACCAAACAATTGCACTAAATGATAATAATTTAGGGCTCGCACCATGCGCGCTTCGGCGATAAGTGCATTTTTCTTTCCTTCTTCCATCGGAACATTCGGGATGCCGTCGATTGCGGCATTAGCGGCTCCTATACCCAAATAAGCCAAGCGCCAGACCGCAAGTATATCTTGGTTGCTGGCATCGTGCGTAAAACCATTCAGCTGTATGCGACTGGATTGTGTTCCGATATCCGCAATGTCAATATCATCTCCCAGTAGCTGTAACACCATGGTTAACCGTCTACCATAGAAATTATCGCTACTCAGCAAGGCATAAGATCCCATCACAGCTGCTTCTGCATCCGCTTCGGTGTTAAAATATTGCCCTGGAACTAAAATGCTTACCGGTTCTTCTTCCAACTTAGTGCAAGCGGAAGCAATAAACAATACGAACAAAAAAATATATTTCGAAAACTCTTTCATTGTCTGTTTCTCCATTAACTTAAAATCCAACATTTATACCCAAGGTAACGGATTTGACATTTGGATATCCCATATAGTCAAGTCCGACATTTCGGTTTGAGTCCTGAAAGCTTACTTCCGGATCATAACCTTTATAGTTTGTGACCGTCAATATATTTTGTGCACTAGCATAGATCCTTAGTTTACTCACCTGTAGCTTACCTAGCATAAACTTCGGAAAGTTATAACCCAAGGCTACATTTTTTAACCGCAAGTATGAGCCATCTTCAACCCATCGCGATGAGACCTCTGGATTATTCGAAGCACTTGCCCGAGGAATGTCTGTATTTGTATTGGTAGGCGTCCATCTATTCAATGCATCTTTGGTAGCATTTCCCTTTCCGGCCATCCAATCGAGTTCCATTCGAGTGATGTTTAACATATCATTACCCTGGCTTCCTTGAAAAAAGATATTTAGGTCAAAGTTTTTGTAACGCAGATCGTTATTAAAACCGTAGATGAAATCCGGATGGGGATTACCAATAATGGTACGATCATCCGCATTAATAACACCATTCGGACCTTCGGTTAAGTTATTATTAGCATCACGTCCATAGATATCGCGGTACTTGACATCTCCTGGCTTTTTATTAGGAGCCGCAGAAAAATCATCGCCTTCTTGATACAATCCATCAAATTGCCATCCATAGAAAGCGCCCACTACCTCGCCCACACGAAGAATTTGGGATTCAGTTGACAACATATGACCTGGGATCGTATTATAGCGAATATCTCCTCCAGGTAATTGAAGAATCTTATTGCGATTAAAAGTGATGTTAAAATCACTTGTCCAAGTGAAGTTTTCGCCCTTAACATTGGTTGTATTGAGCGCGAATTCCCAACCTTTATTCTCTACACTTCCAATATTCTGCAGAGAAACCGTATAACCGGAATATATCGGCAGGGGTACTTCGTAAAGCAGATCAACCGTTTTCTTATAATAGTAATCTACAGAGAGATTGATCCGACCATTCAGAAAACCAATATCTAAACCTGCATCTGTTTGCTTGGTAGTTTCCCATGTAAGATTAGGATTCGCGACATTGGTTGGCCGCACCGCCTTAATTGGTGTTCCATTAATAGTCGCAAGCGTTGGAGAAAATCGGGCCAATGACATATAAGAGCCTATTTCGGTGTTTCCGGTTTCTCCATAGCTGGTTCGAATTTTAAGATTTGAAATTGCCTTCACCGATTGCATAAACGGTTCTTGGCTGATATTCCATGCCAAGGCACCGGAAGGGAAAAATGCCCATTTGTTATTGTCACCAAATCGAGATGAGCCGTCGTACCGGCCCGTAACTGTCAGCAAATATTTACCTTTGAAGTTATAATTTATCCTTCCGTAAAAAGAGGACATCACCCAGTCTATTAGCTCTGAAGCCGCATTCTGGTAGTTCGAACCCGCTCCTAAATTCCAAAATGAGAAATTGTCAGACACAAAATTCCGATTGCGTGATTCCCACATTTCATTTCTGGAAGATTGATATGAATAACCGCCCATTGCCTCAAGGTTATGGACATCTTGGAAGCTCTTGGTATAGGTTAAGAAGTTTTCGTTGATTACATTTGTGTTCTTGCGGCCTATAATACTTCCAGAACCACCATAGTTACGTCCCTCTACCAAATTTTGCGTCACATAGCTCCCATTCCGTTGATTACTGATCTGGACCCCCAGCGTGCTTCGAAACTTTAATCCCTGTAATAACTCAAGTTCTCCATAGGCATTTCCCTGAAACAAATCGTTTATTTGCTCATTCTTTCTTTCGCGTGCAACTGCTACCGGATTGTCATGAGGGTCGCCCACTTGTTTCAACGTATATTTTCCATTTGCATCGTATACTCCTTGCAGTGGATCAAAGCGTAACGCGCCTGAAATTACACCTGCTCCGGATGTTCCACTACTTGTTTCCTGTGTTCGCACACCGTCAAGGTCATTTCTAATAAAAAAAAGTTTAGTGCCTAAACGAACCCGATCAGATACCTTTATGTCTAAATTAGAAGTTCCCGAAAGCCTTCTAAAGTCAGAATTGATCACTGTACCTTTTTGCCCGTAATGACTAAGTGAGGTATAATAACGGATATTTTCGCTTCCTCCTGAAACCGATAATTGATTATTGATCAATCCTCCGGTTCTAAAAATCAGGTCTTGCCAGTCCGTACCTTCACCATATGACGAAGGGTCTGAATATGGAACATTTGAGTTACCACTGTTTCTGTAAACGTCATTAATGTATTCGGCAAATTCCTGTCCATTCAAAAGGTCGAGTCGTTTACCGATCTTTTGAATGGAGTAAGAATTATTAAAGTCGATAATAGGACGCCCAACCTTTCCCTTTTTGGTCGTTACCATTATAACACCATTAGCCCCTCTAGATCCATAGATAGCAGTTGCTGATGCATCCTTTAGTACTTCGACAGATTCTACATCTTCGGGAGGGGGCGGCGTTCCTCCGGCAAAACCATCCACTACGTAAAGAGGATCACTACTGGCATTGATCGAAGTCCCCCCTCTAATTCGCACGCGTGGCGCTTTACCGGGCTCTCCATTGACGCTGGATACAGCCACACCGGGCGATCGCCCTTGGAGTGCTTGAGCTGTACCTGCTACGGGAAAAGCCGCTATTTTCTCGGCGGAAACCGAGGAAACCGATCCGGTTAAATCGCTTTTTCGTTGCGTACCATACCCTACTACAACAACTTCATCCAATGCAGCATCTTCAGCTTCGAGTTGGACGTTCACGGTAGTTTGCCCGCTTACAAGCTTTAATTCTTGGCGTTGAAATCCAATATAGGTAACTACCAACGTCGTGTTCGGAGGCGTTTTTAAAGTAAAAAAACCCTGTTCATCTGTTTGAGTTCCTCTTTTATTAAGCCCTTTTATGCTTATAGAAACACCGGCGAGCGCCTTCCCGTTATTGTCGGTGACTTTTCCGGTCAAAGTTACCTCTTCCTGGGCGACAACAGCCCAATTCTTTTTAGAGATAACAATATTCTTCTCGACAATTTTATAACTCAGGCCCTGATTGGCCAAACAAGCGTCTATTGCATGGGTCACCGATACGTTTTCCAAATCGATATTCACTGGCGTTGTATTCTTCAAAACGCTTGCTGTATATAGTACATTATAGCCCGACTGTTTACGTATTTCGTCGAAAACCTCTTGAAGTGAAACATTTTTCTTATGCAGCGTTAGCTTTTGAGCAAAGGCCGTTGCCTTTGCTTCCAATAGACCAATTAAGATCAAGATAAGTGATAACTTCATGATCAATATAGGTTTAAATTTGGCATAGGTCTGTCCTTTATGCCATATTACAGCATTTATTTTATACATTTGATTAGGTTAAAGAATTGGTAATTTGATTCTATCTTTAATCTGGCATTATGCCTGTACTATCAAAGGCGTTGCACCGCCTTTGATAGCTTCTTTTTCCTTTTTATACTTTTGGCTACTTCATTACAATAACTTTCCTCCCTTCTGTTTTAAAATGAACACCTCCGGTTAGCTCGATCGTTTGTAATAATTTTTCTATTCGATCGAATTTGGATACAGTACCAATAAATGTCTCACCTGTCAGGTCACCCTGGTATGTGACATCAACATCATACCATCTGGCAATTGTTTTCATCACTTGTTGGATATCATCACCGTGAAAGACAAAATAACCGTTCTTCCAGGCTAAAGCATCTTCTAGGTTGACATTTTTTAGTGAAATTGCCTTGGTCTGTTTATTTATACGCGCCTGCTGACCAGGGTTGAGAATTTTAGCGGTGGGGGTCCGAGACGAATTATCTTTTGCCGACACCCGTACTTTTCCTTCAACAAGTGTAGTGGTTATTTCTTCCATATCTTCATAAGCACTGATCAGAAAGTTCGTTCCCATCACATGAATAGTAGCATCTACTGTCTGTACTTCGAATGGCATTTCCTTATTTTTAGCAATTTCTAAATAGGCCTCTCCTTCGAGGCGAACTTCCCTTTTTGCACCCTCAAACCGGGTTGGGTAGCTCAAAGAAGAGCTTGGACCTAACCAAACATGTGTACCATCGGGCAACTGAACTTGGAACTGTCCGCCCCGTGGCGTACTAAGTATGTTTTGTTTAATCTCCCCTGTGGCATTCGCTTTTGCCGCATGATAAACTAATTGTCCATCCTTCGTCTTACTAATGGTAATATCCCCCTCTTTAACCGTTTTATTGTCAATGGCCTCCAGATCAACTAGACTACCATCACCCAAAAGCAAAGTCGCTCGGTTGCGTACGGACTTGATTGCATCTTTTTCTGCATAAGTCACAGGTTGTATATGACTCGGTTTTCGGTCATAATAAAAAAGAGCTCCGACACTAAATGTGATTAGAACAATGGCGGCAACTAACCACTTTAATACATCAACCCTCCTCGTGTTATTTGTTGGTTGTTCTTTACCTCCAAGCACTTTATGAATCATTTGGGATGATTCTTCTTCATTAAAGAAAGTTTTTCCATGCTCGAAGCTTAGGCGTGCCTGTAAAAAGAGGTCTTCAACTACCTTTTTAGATGAGTTGTCACTTAGCAACTCATATAATTCCAAGCGTTCTTCTTGCGTAATTTCTTTACGCATCGCCTTATCAAATAAAAAGGTAATTCGTGCTCGACTCATATAGGCGTCTTAAAACGGATATCCGTTTTATTAGTTAGTTTTCTTATAAAGACACCGGCAACATCCATTTATGGATGTCTTATTTAAAAAAAATTAAAAAATAATACAGAACAGTAAATGAAGGTCTTTATAGACTATGAAACCCCAAATCTATGATGTTAAAAAGCATGTATAATAAAGGCAAAATAAAGTGATGTACCTTCACCAACTCGCTGAGCGACTGCATAGCCAATTGCTGATACTTAGCAACTGATGCTGTAGAAATATTGAGAACACTTGCAATTTCAGGATTTTTTAGTCCTTGCTGTCTTAAGGCAAAAACACGCTGTTGCTGAGGTGGCAATTTACTCAACGCTTTATCGAGCGCTTCGTATGGGTCGTTCGGGCTCTCAGATTCAGATAAAATCTCGCTTTCCAACGCGTTTAAGTATTGTTTGTGTTTCTCTTGTGTCTGCGTAAGTTGTCTTATTTTGTTAAGGGTATGATTTCTGGCAATAATAAATAAATAAGATGTAAAGTTGGTTATCTCTGGAAGTTTAGCTCTGTGAAGCCATATTTTCAAAAAAACATCCTGGACGACTTCTAAGGTGCTTTCTCGATCATTTAATAGGGAGTGTACAAAGGCACCCAGTTCATGATGATACACGGAGAACAGATACTTAAAAGCTTGTTCATCACTTTTTGCAATCCTTTGCAATAAAACACGCTCATTCTGCAGTTTTGGTAACAACATGAATTAGGTTTATCGTTAGCTTAATCTATAGAGCTAAATTATGGCTTTTTCAATCAAAATCTAAATATTAGACAATAAAAAATTACAAAAGCAAAAAGCTTTGCGTCTAAAATTTGCTAAAATCCTGAATTTAAATGTTAAGAACCTTTAATAAAATACGATTAAAATGCAGCTAATTTGTAAACGTATACATTACATTTATTTTTTTAGTTATGATAAAATTGCCACGTCTTATTTACGGTACAAGCAGTTTAGGCAACCTATATGAAGCATTAGATATTGAAACTAAGCATGAAATTGTCAAGGCATGTGTGCAAAACGCTAAAGAAATCCCCGTATTTGACTGTGCGGGAAAGTATGGAGCCGGCTTAGCTTTGGAAACACTTGGAACGAGTTTAAAAAAGCTTGGCTTAACGAATGAAAAAGTACTGATTAGCAATAAACTTGGATGGTATCGTATTCCTTTAGCTAAAGGTGAGCAACCAAGTTTTGAGAAAGACGTGTGGAAAGATATTCGGCACGATGCCGTACAAAGGATAAGCTACCAGGGTATATTGGAGTGCTTTTATCAGGGTAACGAGCTGCTTAACGGTTTTATACCTCAGATGGTTTCTGTGCATGATCCTGACGAATATTTGGCAGCAGCGGACGGGATCAAAGAAGAAGAGCAGCGTTTTAAGAAAATATTACAAGCATACGAGGCACTTAATGAGTTGAAAGCAAAAGGCGAAGTTCATTCGGTAGGCATTGGTGCAAAAAACTGGAGGATTATCCAACGAATCAGTCCTTTAATCAAACTGGACTGGGTGATGATTGCAAATAGCTTAACCGTGCATCATCATCCGAAAGAGTTAGTGGATTTTATTATTGAGTTATCAAACAAAGGAGTTACCGTTATTAACTCGGCTGTATTCAACGGCGGCTTTTTAGTGGGAAGTAATTATTATAATTACTGTTACGTGAACAGGGAGTCAGAAGGAGGACAGAAACTGCATCAATGGCGTACGCTTTTTTTCGAAATCTGTAAAAGACACCAACTTCAACCTGCCGTTGTTTGTGTTCAGTTTGGCCTGCAGCTACCTGGCATTAACAGCATTGCGCTAAACACTTCCAAACCCCACCATGTTGAACGAAATAGAGCAATGATTGATCAACGCGTAGATATGTGTGTTTGGAACGAATTAAAGGATGCGGGCCTGATTGCCTATTCAATTTAATATAGAGGTGTCTTCTATCTTGAAAGCAATAGAAGACACCTGCTGACTTATTTTACTTCGAAGGAAAAAGTTGATCCAACCCAAGCTGCATCAAAATCTTTACCGTTGTGATTTCCGGTTACTTTTTCAAAATTCTGCGCTTCAGCCACGTAGCGACCTGGCCACAAAGGGAGAAAACTTAACATACCATTTTCGTCTGTCATCACTTCCTTCGACCATCCTTCCGGAGAGGCCACGTTTACAGGCTTGTTAGCAAGGGGTTTCCCATTCAAGTAAGCAAATAATTTAACCGGTTTGTTTTTGGCAAAAATTTCATGATTATCAGCATATAGCTTTAATCCATTTTCATTTAAACCAGCGTCTACTTTACTGGATTTGCCAATACTTACATAGGCAGAAGAAACGAAGTGATATTTGGTTGTACCCCCCAGTTCTGCCGCCTCGTGACTTACCATTAACGTATATACGCCCTCGTTTTCAGGGGTAAAGCTGCTACTGTAATACGCTTGCCCCGGAATCGTTTTTAACTGGCTCTTTTTTCCATCAGGAGCGACAAGCCAAAGCGTAAAATCCTTTACATCCGAGTACCATTTTTCGGGAGCATCCCGTTCATTGAGGGCAAATTCCCCGTAAAAAACCTTCACGTCATGGGCCGTTCCCAATTTGCCATAGGTCGCAGTTTCAATCCATAAAGCATGCGCTTGCACTTGTATATAAGTGAAGAAGCATAAACATACTAATAAGGTAGCTTTTAAAATTCTCATGAATCTAATTCGTTTAATGTAGTGAACATAGCCTTGCTTAAGTGAGGCTAAGGTTTCAACAAATATACATCTATTTAGATTTAGTACAAATAAAAGACATAAAAACATTTTTTAGAAAAACGTATGAACCGGAATCCAAAGGCAGCTTTACTTCGGTAGAATCTCTATCATAATACGTTGGAGGTCTTTTTTTCGAAGAAAACCATTATATCGGAACAGTAATTCATTTTTTTCATTCAGTATGCAAATGGTTGGAAAGGAAATCTTTCCTGCTTCATCAGCACCGATATAACTCGCCAGCGAATGTAAGCCTGTCGAGGCTCCATTTGGATTATAGTGAAAGGTCTTCTTATTGAATTTTATAGGCTCTTTCTGTTCCGCATTCAATTGAAGGAAATAATACCCTTGTTTAATACCGATTGGCCAATCATCCCCGAGATAGTGCTCCATCGCTCTGCAGTACCTACACCAATCCGTACCAATTAATATAAGGACCAATCTTTTTTGCTTTTGTTGTAGATAGGGCAATCGATCAAAAGACACCGTATCTAAGGGTACTGCAAATAATGCGGTTACCCTTAGCACGATGGTACAAACCAGCAAACATAAAACTGTTCCTTTTTTCATTCTTTAGCTATCAGAGATCAACCGTCGCCCTTCAGTTGCACTGAACCTTCTTCTCTGCTAACGTGAGTTGGGCGACTCATTCACGATTTCCATACTCAACCATTTAACTATTCAACGACTTCGTTAAATACGGATTCTGACACCAAGAAATCCTCTAATCCCTTGGTTTGGTCCATACGCGTAACCATCAGGATCAAACTGTAAACCATATGGATTATCTGAAGTTGGCACAATCCAGCCATCACTGCCGTAAACCACCCCTCTATTAAATGGATCAAAAGATCGCGCAATCGGTGATTTTATACCTGCCCCCTCCCCTTCGGCTATGGCAGGCACACTTTTCGAAATCGTCCAATCTAATAAATTTTTAATTCCTCCGTATATTTCCCATTTGTCGCCTCCATGCCAAGTAAACTGAATATTCTGAATGCTCCATACCGGAGAATACTCCGGTCTAGGATCTAATTCACTCAGCAAAGCTAGGCGCATCGGGCCGTATATATTTCCTGTATAGTCTATTCCCAGATTCAGCGTCTTAATATGGTAAGACAAAGCCCAGGTAGCCGTCCAATTTTCGGTCAAGATGGGACGGAATTTCTCCATTGCCCCAGCCTCATTTCTTTCTTTATTGAAAACATTCATCCAAGTACCACCGGCGGTTAATTTCAGACCATTATACATCGCTAAATCTGCATTTAGACTAATACCTCGTGTAACACCATGGCCATCCAGGTTTCTGTAGATGATCTTTCTCGGATCCAAGTCATAATTCGGTAAGATCCGATTGTTGAAGTAGGTATACCATGCGGATGATTCAAAACTCAATAGATTTCCATCCCCAAGTTGTAATTTCTTAATATAATTCAAATTCACATTAACACTCCGCTCGGGCTTTAAATCCCCTTCAATTTCTACATCGCGAGCGCCCGTTAAGGCGGCATGATCTTCTGTAAAGAGATTAACAACCCGGAAGCCTGTTCCGGCATTTAATCGAAGGATATCATTGTCCGTTATACTCCACTTATAAGCCATTCGCGGCGTAAAAATATCCCCATGATCCGAGTTATAATCATAGCGCATGCCGAGTAATAAACTGTGTTTATCGGCCAATTTTATTTCGTCCTGCAGAAAGACACCTGGCATAGTCATTTTACTGGCGTCATTAATGATTTCGCCGTCGTCTCCAACTAGTTCAGTCGCCGCAGTATTGTCATTGTAGTAGGTATATCGCAAGGCGGCACCTATTAATAAATCATGTTTACCCAGTCGCTTATCCCAAGTCAGTTGTCCAAAAGCAATGCGCTGTTTAGCCAAATACCATTCATCACCGTAAACTGAGTTCTGATCATGGTTATTATAAGAAAACATAAAAAACATTTTTTCCTTTACGGGTAATTGATAGTTCCCCAAAACTTCCCATCTTTTAGTATAGATACTCTCGCCATACACTTTGTCACTTCCTCTAAACGATTTATTCCAAGTTGTTTGCCCTCCCCAACGATCTTCATATAAATATCTTCCTGCCAGCGAGAGCAAGCGATTCTCCTTTCGGTTAAAATTCCATTTCTGAAAAACGGATATTCGATTCTGCAGCGTCATATCCGTGAAACCATCGTGGTTATGGTCTACTTTATCGGTAAAGTTAAAATAGTTTACTCCGGTCAATACATTCGCCTTCTTACCTATAGATTGGTTAAGACCAAGATCTGCATTGTATTCCCGCCAGCTTGTTCCGAAGATATCCGCAGATAATCTTGAAGCCTGTTGAGGCTTTTTGGTAATGATATTAATCAGCCCTCCAACCGCCTCCGAACCGTACAAGGAAGAAGCCGGACCCTTTACTACTTCCACCCGCTCTATAAGAGAGGAAGGTATCCCCGACAAACCATAAACGGTTGATAAACCACTTACAATAGGCATACCATCGATCAGAACCATAGTATAAGGACCTTCTAATCCGTTAATATGAATATCACCTGTATTGCACACATTGCAATTTATTTGTGGACGGACACCGTTTACCATTTGCAACGCATCGAATACCGTTGCCGTTGGATTTTTTTTAAAAAAGTTATGATTATATACTTCTACAGGAACGGGAGTTTCCAATCTATTCACTTCTTTCATCGTACCGGTAATCACCACTTCTTCCAATCCACCTTCTTCTTCCTCCATATTGAAATCCAACCTAATATCCTGTTGACCCGCAACCTGAACAACTTTCAACTGGCTCACAAAGCCTAAACGGCTAACCAAAAGCCGATATGTTCCATCAGGTAACCCCTCAAAAATATATTGGCCGGTACTGTCACTTACAGTCCCCCTTTTTGTATTCTCTATTTTAATTGTAGCACCCTCTAATGGTGCGCCAAGATGGAAAATACGACCTTCTATTGCAGTATCCGTTTGCGCTATAATAACTGTTCTCGTCAAGAGAAGAAAGAGAAAAAGGGTTATGTGCTTCATATATACCTATTGTTTGTAATTTGAATCACAAAACTATAAAAGTTAGGTTAATCTAACAAATAAAATAAAAATATTTACAGTAGAAGTAAGGCCTGCCTTTATTTACAGGTCACCTCAATTTAACTTGCCTTTTTTCTAATTCTTACTATTGTGCCTTTTAGATACTTTTGACGGGTTTTATGACTATTAGTGTCAAGATAGAAGATAACAACAATGTACCTGCCATCAGAATATAAGAAGCCCCAAAACCATGTGTAACTCCATTTAGATATCCAACAATGTAAGCGCCAACAAAAGAACCTAAGGCTCCCATGCTATTGATCAGACCAAGCGCCCCCCCTGATACATTTCTGGGTAAAATTTCGGTGATTACCGCAAAAAAAGGTCCGTAAGGAGCATACATAGATCCACCCGCAATTACCAGCAAAGAAAACGAAACCCAAAAGTTAGTGGTGCCTATGAGGAAAGAACCATAAAAAGCTAAAGCGCTGATTAATAAGAAGGGCCAAACGTAGAGTCTTCGATTCATGCTTTTATCAGAAGCATAGGAGGCTGCAAGCATGGCCACAATCGCTAACAGATATGGCACGGACGATAACCATCCCGTTGTCACAATATCCATGTCCGGAGCTGCTTTAATAATAGAAGGCAACCACATGACAAAGCCGTATAAACCCATACTCCAAAGGAAATATTGAAGGCATAGTAAGATAACGGTCTTTGATCTAAATGCTTCTAAATAGTTTTTTACCGGCTTTATAGCTCGCTGTTCCTCTTGCAAACGACTCTCAATACTCTTTTTCTCTTCAGTATTTAGCCAGTTTGCCTCGTTTGGCTTTTCGTCAATCATTTTCCACCAAACAAAAGCCCAAACTATGGCGGGTGCGCCTTGTAGAATAAACATCCACCGCCAACCCAAGGCATGGATAAGGTAACCTGAAAGTACCGACATCCAAAGAACTGTTGCCGGATTTCCGAGTATCAAGAAGGTATTTGCCCTTGAACGTTCTTCTTTTGTAAACCATTGGCTTAGTAAAATAAGCATAGCGGGCATTACCGCACTTTCTACCACACCTAACATAAATCTTATAACAATGAGTAAGTTTACATTGTTAACCATGCCTGTGGCTGTTGCCAGAATACCCCATAGGATAAGCGACCAAAAAATTAATTTCTTTGCACTTTTATGTGCTGCATAATGTGCCCCCGGTATCTGAAAGAAAAAATAACCGAGAAAGAAAAGCGACCCTAACAAGGATGATATACTAGGTGTAATTTTCAGGTCCTCTGCCATACCACCGGCGGCTGCAAAGCCAAAGTTAGCACGATCGAGATAAGCTAAACTGTAGGTGATAAAGACAATCGGAATAATTCGATACCAGCGAGAGGGAGCCAATGTGTTAATCATTAGAGTAGGATTTATAATTGAATACTATAGAAACGGGAATTCGCCCGATTGTGTATATACGTTCTAACAGAGGCCATTATATTCGCACAGCCTGTCTGGCCAGTAAACGCCAGTGCCCCTCATGCAAATGCCAGACCTGGAGTACTTTCAGATTAACTGTTCCGGGCGACTTACCCGCGTCATGCGTACGGGCAAAGAAATGGTGCCTTACAATCGCTGTTTTATCTTCTATGTCAATTTTTTCCTCCGTTAAATCAATCTGCAAGAATTTGAATTTTCCATTCACCATAGAAGCGATACAAGTTTCTCTGTCCTCAATTAAACCACTCGAATGTCCATAAGTTAGCAGTGGCGATGTTAATGCCTCAAACTTCGATTGATCGGGATGAAGCATGGTTTGACGAAAATCCTCTACGGCCTCCTTAACGGCTAACTGATTAGATTGCCTAGCCTTATTTGAACAACTCATCAAAACCATAGCCGATATTATCAGATATCTATACATTTTTTTTCCTTTAACTTGTCCGAAAGCAGTTTAGTAAAAATCCCGATTTTTTAAATAGGCATCCAATTCTTCTCTAGACATTGGCAGTTCGTCACCTGATAAGTTTTTCAGCCAATTGATAAAGTCGTTTTTAATTTCGTCTGTCCACTTACTATCGATCTGTCCGGAGAGGTATTTTTTCTCTCTTAATCGTTGGGCGCCGAAAGCGTCTCTTAGCATGGTAAATTCAGAACTGATTACTAAATCCTCTACAAGATGCGAAGGAATAAATATAGTTCCATATTTATTCGCCAAAACGGCATCTCCCGGAAGTACCGTTGCTCTGCCGATCCGAATGGGTGCGTTGATAGTTGTTAAGGTCATTTCCATGATATACGAGGGATCTTGTCCTTTTGCCCAGACGTTGAAACCTTTTATTTGACTTAACCCGTCCATATCTCGTACGGCACCCCAGAATATAACACCATTTTTTGAATTGGTATAAATGGTATTTCCAAGCATATCCCCAATCAATGTTCCATCGATAATTTTACCATAACTATCGGCAACGTACACATCACCCGGTACGAGTACATCAATGGGCCAAGTATTTGTACCTCCTTGAGTAGATCGTTTTTCTTTCAATCCCTGCTGCTTAATCTGTTCGACAAGGTCGGGTCTGGCAGGCATATATTGTGCGGTAACAGCCCTTCCGACCATTACCTGATCAGGGTACATAATCAGCTCCCAATTGGCTTCAAACTGGTTATTATATTTCTGGCTTCTTAAATATCCCCAAGCTTGCTCCATGGATATTTTTTTTAATCTTTCTAAAAGATTATCAGGAATCTTTGGACGTCCATCGGGATACCGCTCGCCCTTCCACTGTGAAGTTAACGCGGTGATATATTCAGGAGACGATCCAACTTGTTGAGCGAATACCGTTGAAACAAAAAAAACAAATGCTAGATAGCTTAAGATAATTTTTTTCATAAAAAGGATTTGTTTGTTTAAATTATTGTATTTAATAGTAAAACGATGTGAGCCTTTTTGCGAGTAGCCGTTAAAGAATTATAAACCCGGCACTAAAGCATCTATAGAAAACCATTTTCATAGCGCCTTTTATTTTTTATAACATTAGGACATTGTGGTTAAAAATCCCAGTGTATCGGCTAACGAAGGCCTGGACATACATGGAGGAATAAGTTAGAAGTGTGTACATTTCCCGTCATTCCATATATTAATAGATTATTATTTCATCATCTTCTATTTTATATTGAAATGGTTTAATCAACTGCATTGCATTTAACAACTGGGTAATATTTTCTCCGGCAATGTTCGCTGTATAACGATAACTCTTTACTTTTTGAGCACTGACCTGGATATTCACATTATACCATCTTTCCAATTTTGGAATTAACTCCTCCATCGTTTCATTTTTAAAGATCAGCTTGTTATCAATCCAAGAAGTTTCCTGAATATACTCCTTATCCTCCACGTGTACTTTTGATAAATTTCCTATTGTCACAATTACGGAATTCGGTTGCTTATCCCTTGCCCCCATTGCCTGCTTAGAATTTATTACAGCTATTTTCTCTGACGGTTTTAACACTATTCGTTCTTTCGGCCTCTTATTGACAGATAACTCTATCGCACCTTTAATCAATGTAGCTTCCGTTTTCTGTTCATTTGGATAAGCCTTTACGTTAAACGCCGTGCCTAATACCCGGATAGATATTTCTTCGGTTCTGATTATAAACGGTTTATTTCTATCTTTAGCCACGTCGAAGTACGCTTCTCCTTCCAAACTTACCAAACGACGCCTCGCATCCTTAAAATCATTATAAGATAAACGACTATCTGCATTTAACCATACTTTAGTACCATCAGGCAAAATCCACTGCTTACGTATGCCCTTTTCCGCCACAATTTCGATTCGATTACCCAAGGCATCTTGGTCAGAATATCGACGCCAAAAAAAACCTATCAACAAGACACTTATTACAGAAGCCGCGGCACTATAAAAAAACCATTTTCTCCTAAGTGACCATCGTTTTTCCAGCTTGGTATTAAATGAATTTTCATCATCTTTTTCCGCAACAAAATCGAATTTGTGCTGGTGCTTTGCCTTATGCCTTTGATAAAATGCTTGCGGATCGCTATTTTGAACGGTATCTTGCGACCATAACTCTTTTACAAATTCGTCATAGTATATTGCTTCAGGACTCTCACTTAACAACTTCGTTAGCTCTTCCTGCTCTAATTCGTTAATCTCGCCCGCCATCTTACGGGTCAATAGCACAATGATTCTATTGTCATTCATAAAATTCGGGAGCATCTTTACGCATACCAATTGACGCTCTCAATTATAAAGACAATGGTTTCGTTAAAACTCCCTAAAGCGTATTTATTTTTTTCTTAATGTAAAGACATTGTATAGTATAGTTGTTGAGTGGTATTGTATAACCACCCAACGATTCTACTATTCAACAACAAACAAATTAACTAACTCCAAGTGCGGTCATGGGACCTTCGGTCATCCCATTGTGGCGTTGGTTCAAAATAAGATTTATCCTTTTCGATTAAATGCTCTTTTACTACCTCGTCGTTTAACTCAATCCCGAGTCCAGGTGCATTTAAAGGCACATTAGCGTAACCTTTTTCAATTAATTTTCTTCCATCCGTTGTCTTTACCAAATCCTCCCACCAAGGCACATCAACCGAGTGATGCTCGAGCGACAAAAAGTTTTCTGTAGCGGCGGCACAATGTACGTTAGCCATGAAAGAAATAGGCGTACCCGCCTGGTGCATGGCCATACCTATTCCGAATTCCTGCGCGTAATCACCTATCCTTTTTGTCTCTAAAAGACCTCCCGAAGAGGCTAAATCCGGGTGTATTAAGTCTACGGCTCGATTGTGGATTAGGTTTTTAAAATTACTTAGCAAATAGATATCCTCCCCTGTTATGGTCGGGGTCTCTATTGCCTCCGTGATTGACTTCCATTGTTCGGTATATTGCCATGGCACCACGTCTTCCAACCAAGCCAATCGGTATTTCTCCAACGCCCTGCCTAAACGAATACCATTATTTAAATCGAAATGGCCATAATGGTCCGTCGATATGGGAATATCATAACCAACCATACCGCGCACGTTTTCTACAATCCTTGCAAGTTCTTCCAGGCCTTTATCTGTTATCTGAATCTGAGTAAAGGGATGCATGCGATTAGCATACGCCATGTAATTATTATCTCCCCATTGGGCTAATCGTCCTTGGTTATTTTCCCAGAATTTACTGTTTACTACGGTGCCGGGTTTGCCCCTAAGTTCTCCTATGGATACATCCATCTTTAGCCAGGTATAACCCTGTTCCTGAATCCTATACTGGATGAGTTTCTTCTGTTCTTCCACTGAGCTGGCTTCCGGTGTATCAGCATACAACCGCACTTTATCTCGGTATAAACCACCCAACAACTGCCAGGCTGGAACATTATAGGCCTTCCCACAAATATCCCATAGGGCCATTTCTACGGCACAAACGCCTCCTGCTTGTCGCGAATCTCCTCCAAACTGCTTGATCATTCTGAATATCTTTTCTACATTGCATGGGTTTTCGCCTATTATCCTGCTTTTTAAAAATAAAGCATAGCGCTCATCTGCACCGTCACGCACTTCGCCCAAACCATAGATGCCTTGGTTGGTATCAATACGAATGATGGCTGTACGTCCCATTACACGGGTTACGCAGTAACGCATGTCAGTTATCTTTAAATCTGAAGGTGCCGAATTTCTATTTACCCGTGAGGTTGTATGTGCCAAGGTTTCTTCTATTGGCAAACTCACTAAACCACCTAGAGTTAGGCCACCCAATGCCATTTTTTTTAAAAAATCCCGTCTAGGTTCTTCCTTTGGGAGTGATTTACTTTCTACCAGTGCTTTTTGTCGTTGTGTGCATTCAGCAATACGTGTTTGTTCTTTGATTTCTTGAATGATATTTTTCATAATTCCGGTTATTACTTTATCCTAGATTTTGTGATTTCTTTAATTACCTTGATCCCAAAAAATGTGTGTTCCCAAACTATTACCCCCCATTCTGTTAATTGCTTCCTGTATATTCACTGCATTGACAGAAATTTCCCGCAATGGATATACAAGCCTCCTAATAAATCCTCCGGCACCTGGGATCGATGGGTCTTGGGAAGGAAAGTTTACAGGGTTAAGCCGAGGATAGCCACTTCGTCTAAAATTCGCCCAGGCTTCTGACCAATTTCGGAAGGAACTGACCCAATATTGTTCATTAATCTGTTCAAGCGCTCTTTCTGATGTAAAAGCGATATTCGGACTATGAAGATAAACTTCTTTTTCTTCTGCGGTAATACTAGGCATATTCCCAAATAAAGGCTCCTGCTCCATGTGCGCATTAATACCGGTTTCGTAATATTGTTGCGCATTATCGGAAGGAAGGTATCCCCTAGTAGCCGCCTCCGCTAATAACAACTGTGTTTGTGAAAAAGAGATCAAGAATTCAGGTGCGTCTATACGCATTACCGTGGAACGGTTAAACTGAGAATACTTCCATGCTGATCCTATTTTGCCTGGATAATCCGGTGCTGTTTCAATGGAGCTTTCGTCATAACCGTAAGGCATGCCCTGTTGATCTGCCGGATTTGTATTAGCAGCACCGGCCGTTGCCAGTGGATTCGCAGGTAATTCGTATTTCACTGCTATATATCGAAGTCGCGGGTCGTTATTATTTTTTAAAAAATCCACAAACGGCTTGCCGATGTAATAATTAGCACGCTCTCCTCCTAATAAAGCGTTTGATGTACCATTTGTATACACGGCATTAAATTGAATAAACGCATTGTCCTCATTCGACTGCATAACACCTCCCCTCACAGGATCAGTTGCTGTAGCAACGATCGATCTCGCTTTTTCTTCGTCTATTTTTGTATAACGCATTCCTAGGCGAAGCAAAAGAGAATTTCCCAATCGCTTCCAACGATCTATTGTACCTCCGTAAAACAAATCAGCAGAACCAATACTCGATCTGGTCGGATCCAAGGCATCTGTTGCCTCGATATATTCTTTCATAATCGCATCATATATCGCTTCAGCCGGATCATATCTAGGCAAATAATCGGCTTGTGTATACCCCAGCCCCGCTTCCGTGTAAGGCACATCGCCATAAGTATCCACAAGTAGCTGAAAACAATACGCTTTCCAAATACGTGCCATGTGATACAAGTTGTGTTGCTCTTCCTTTCCTTCTGTTTTATTGGTCACCTCGATTAAGTATCTAATTGGCCCTGTGTAGATGGTATTAAAGGCTTCACTAGCGTGTTGATCATTTATAATATTCCGATTCCCTGCTGCTAAAAGTCCCCCGTAAGGTGTATTAATTTGTTGCACGATTTCGCCCTGGTAGTGATAAGATGCAATAGCCGATAAACGTTGTGCATTTGAGAAAAGATAAGCTGGCTCTAAATCACTCGCCAGCGAAGGATTTGTATTGATCTCTTCAAAATTCTTATCACATCCGCTACTGGCATACAAAACGGCCGTCATTAGAAGATGTACTAAAATCTTTTTCATAAAATGAATTCATTTAAAAATTAACATTGAGATTCAGTCCATAAGTACGCGTGGTTGGCAAGGCATGTGTTTCTAATCCGGAATTCAGATCTGATGCCGAATACTGTGTTTCCGGATCCAAATTATCCACTGCCTTGTGGATAATAAAAGGATTGTTGATAAATACGTTGGCATTAATCGACTTAATAAAGGTATGTTTCAAAAACTTACTAAAATCGTATCCAACGGAAAGTGTGCGCGCACGTATAAAACCTGCGTCATAAACAAAGGGGGTTGCTATGTTTCCGGAGCGATATTGGCTATAGAACAATTCCGCTTCCACAGCAGTAGTATTAGGTGAACCATCGTTATTTACACCGTCAAAAACAACACCTCCTTCACGGCCGACTAAACTATTTTTGTGCAGGCCATGGCGCGTCCAGTTGAAGTTTGAATTCGAGATCATTTTATGGCCCGCCTTGAAATCGATTTGCATAAAAAAGCGGATACCCTTATAGGTTACTGTATTTAGCCATCCGCCGGTATGAGGTGGTATAGCGCTTCCATAAGTTACAATGCTTCCGGGTAAAAAGAGACCGTTCGATGTGATAATTTCTCCCTGGGCATTCCGCAAATAGTCTACCCCGCGTAAAGAGGCCATTGGCATACCAACCTCATGGGAAACGATACCAATATACTCACCAGTACCTACGTCAAAACGAGTTTGATTATCCGCTAATTGCAATACTTTACTCTTATTGTAGGCATAATTCACGATGGATTCCCACTTAATATGCTCCTTTCGAATCGGAGTTACAGTAATAGACGCTTCAAGCCCCCGATTTCGTAGTTTACCAACATTGACAAGTGTCTGCCCATATCCCGATGCGTTGGAGATATCGACATTTAAGATTTCATCCTCGGTTAACTTGTTGTAAGCGGCGATGTCTACCGCCAAACGATTGTCAAAAAGCTTAAAATCAATACCAAATTCTGTCTCCTTGACGGTAAGAGGACGTAGATTGGCATTGGGACTTATGGCTGATGTGATAATACCTAAAGGAACGCCATTAAAGAGATTATTCTCAATATTGTAGTAAAGACTATTGGTGTATGGATTGGTGTCGCCGCCTACTTCAGCATATGACGCTCTAAGCTTTCCAAAATCCAGCCAAATAGGTTTGGACGACCAAATTTGACTAAAGACAAAACTAGTACTGGCGGAAGGATAAAATGCGCTGTTGGAGGCGGGATTTAACGTAGAAAACCAGTCGTTTCTACCGGTCAGATTCAAAAACAAAAACTCATCAAAAGAAAAGTCTATCGTACCGAAAACGGAGTTGACTCTTTTGTGTGATAGTGAGTAAACCGGATTCTTTATTTGCCCATTATCGATTGTGTAAAGATCGCGAATAAAGAAATTGGTGACAGATGTTCCCATTCCCTCCGATTTCTGATCCATTGAATTCATACCAAAAGTAGCATCGACTCCCCACTGGCCTATCTGGTGGTTCAAGCCGACCAAAAAGTCGATATTCCGTTCGCGAAAGGTACTGGTGTTTTGAAAATAATTGCCGTTAAACCCGGTGGGTGCTACCGGAAGCATGGCCGTTCCCGTTGGCCGATTAGCATGCCGCACATTGGTAAAATAGTCTTGTCCCACCCGTCCCTGAGCCCACAACCAAGACCTAAACTGGTAACGCAAAGAAATATTACCGAATAAACGATCGCGCTTTTGTGTCTCAAATCGCTCATTAATAGACCAATAAGGATTGGTTCTATCCGTAAATCGCGCGGGGTTGATTTCATTCCCGGTGACAGGGTCTTTATAAGCATTTTCCAACCATTTCATATCAATGCTGTTTGCAAGCGTATAAACGGTTTGGTTAACATTAAAAGCTTGTTGATTAACAACAGGCGGATTGTTGTTAAATTCATTGGAGTAGTTGGCATTTACCTGAACAGAAAGCTCTTTATTAAGGTTATAGTTAAGGCCAATATTAAATATTTTTTTATTATAATCAGAATTAGGAACAATGCTATTCGCTTTGGTATTAGCAAAAGAAACTCGAAAATTACCTTTCTCATTGGCTCCCGAAACGGCTAACGAATTGGTGAAAGTCCTACCCATATCGTAAAAATCTTTAATCCTGTTTTTGTAAGGAAGGTAAGGGCGTTCGATCCCGTCATGTTGCATCATAGGGAGCCCATCAAATCGAGGACCGAAGCTCCAGACACCGGTTCGTCTAGCGTCCGCTAAGGTTACGTTGCGAATACCATACTCACCTTGACCATATTCATATTGAAAATCCGTATAATCTAATGGTTGGTCTGCCTGAAAGCTTGAGGTGTAACTGATCCCGATTCCGGCTTGTTGATCGCTCCCGGATTTTGTTGTAATAATTATCGCTCCATCTTTAGCCCTGAACCCATATAACGCGGCCGCAGCCGCTCCTTTCAATACCGTAAGCGAGGCAATATCATCCGGATTAATACTCTGTAGGCCGTCTCCTAAATCGGTATTCATTTCACCGGTATTACCGCCACTTGCTCCATTTGCTCCGCCTTGCGGTGCGTTATTAATCGGTACTCCATTTACAACGATCAAAGGCGAGTTATTGCCTCCAAATGAGGATTGTCCTCTTAAACGAATTTTGGAAGAGCCTCCAGGTCCGGTTGGAGAAGGAGAGACATTTAATCCCGCCACTTTTCCCGACAAGCTGTTCCCAAAATTAGTTGTCCGATTTTCAGTTAACTGTTCAGGATCAACAGCAGAAGCCGAGTAGCCCAATTTTTTGTTTTCGCGCTTAATTCCCAAGGCGGTTACAATAACTTCACCCAGTTGTTGCGCATCTTCCTGCAATATAACGTCCAATCTATTTTTCGCGGTCGTACTGATTTCCTGTGAGACATAACCCAGATAGGTAAATACAAGGACGGCATTAGCTGGGACGACAAGTGTGTAAGAGCCATCAGCAGCAGTCCGTGTCCCTTTCCCTTGCGCCCCTTTTACTAACACACTTACACCTGCAAGCGGTTGGCCGGAAGCACTTTTGACCAACCCACTGATTGTTTTTTGCTGATGCAACTTATTCCTCACCACGACAAGGTTGTCTTTCAACTCCATATATTCTAAATCAGTATTAAGCAGCAGACGAGCCAGCACCTCCATAACAGGCGTATCTTTTGCACTGATAGAAACCGGCTTTTCGAAAACGCCGTTCTCTTCGCTGTACATAAGCCGTATTTTACCCTTTTTTTCAAGTAATGGAAACACATTTTTGAGCTTTACATTTTGCACCACCAGATCAATTTTTTCTCCTTGATGATCAGTGTTGGCTATACTGTTTAGAGAAAAAAGCAAGAGAAGAAAAAAACAGTAAAAACGTAATAAACATTTGGTTTTTGTAAAAAAGTAAACAAAAAGTCTTCCAGGAAGAACTCTTTCGTTTAGTTCTTTTTTTTTCATAGCTTTGGTCATAATTGTTAAAAAATCTGAAGAATAGTGTTAAGCTAGTTCTAGGAGTCAAATGAGAGGTGTTGGCGCACTTCTCATTTTTTTATCATTCCGATCTTGTCATAGTTATTAATTTATAATAGTTAACAATACATTTATTCATCCTGTTGCATGCCATTTTTTAAAGCTTGCGGTTTTATGATTAGTTCTTTAGTTCTGTTTATTGGTTCTTACTATTAAAGACAATAAATTTTTAAAAATTCCCTAATAACTTTTGATATTAAAAAGCAGGGGCTATCAATTTCTATAACTACCTAACTATTTGTCAACTTAATAGCTAACGTTTGCATCGCTACTACAACTTTGGCGACTATGTATATACCTAACAGCAAAGAAGTTAATCGGGAAGCGCAAATGCAATATATGAGCCACCTGGTTTTTTTCCATATTTTGTACCGCCGGCAGCAATTACAACATATTGCTTTCCGTTAACTTCATAGGTAGCCGGAGTAGCAAAACCACCGGCGGGCAATTTAAACTCCCAAAGAATCTTTCCGGACTTTTTGTCAAAGGCGCGAAAAAGCTCGTCTTGTGCTGCTCCAATAAAAAGCAAGCCACCTGCTGTGACAATGGGGCCTCCATGATTCTCTGTGCCGGTTGGAGCCACTCCTTTTCTCTTTAATTCAGGATATTCACCCAGTGGAACCTGCCATAAAAATTCTCCTGAATTGAGATCAATTGCGCTTAAAGTTCCCCAAGGAGGTTTTACAGCCGGATACCCGTCAGGTGTACGAAACTGGACCTGTCCGTTATTAACGTAAGGGGCGACATACGGAAATACGCTTTTTTCGTCAGCTTGCTTATTTGTTAAATTTGACTGTTGATGTAAGTCTTCTGATTGGGCAGCTATATTGTCTTTCAGTAAAAAGCTGACGATGGCCGCTTGTTTCGGCGCATTGATATGTCGAAACGAAGGCATCATTCCTTTACCAGTGTTCATAATATCAAATATGTCTTTTTTATTAGCACGTTCGCTTATATTTAATAAGCTTGGGTAGCTTTTATTCCCGCTGCCTTTCAGGTCAACACCATGGCATACGGCGCAATTGGCCAGATACAACGCTTTGCCTCTGCTTACTTTCTCTTCTTTTTGTTGCGCCATACCGGTTGCCAGATCCATCATTTTTAAGTCCCACGGCATATCGTTTGCGTTAACATACAATATGCCTTCGGTATCGGCAGCTGTTCCACCCCATTCCGCACCTCCTCCTATATGAAAAATTATTGAACCTGCACTGTTTGGTGGTATAAATTTATTTCCTGATCGCGTTTCTTCAAATCTCTTTTTAACAAATTGGTAGCCTTCCATTGTCATATCATTGAAATCTTCTTTGGTAAAAAATTGCCTGGAAAAGGGCTTAGGCTTTACAGGATATGGTTGTGTAGGCCAAGGCTGCTCACCTGGCATGGCCCCATTGGTAGGTACAGGCCTTTCTTCTACCGGAAAAAGTGGTTTCCCACTATCACGATCTAACACATAAATCACTCCGTCTTTTGTTGCTTGTGCAACAGCGTCTATTAATTTACCTTGATGTTTAACCCTTACCAAATTAGGAGGGTTCGATAAGTCACGATCCCAAAGGTCATGATGGATTGTTTGAAAATGCCAAATACGACGCCCGGTTTCCGCGTCCAAAGCCAAAATACAATTAGCAAAGAGGTTGGTGCCATGTCTATCTCCTCCATAAAAATCAACGGACGGAGATCCCGTTCCCAAATACACAACCCCTCTTTTGCTATCCAACACCATACCCGACCAGCAGTTTGCCCCACCTATTTTTTTATAGGCATCTTTCGGCCAGGTATCATAACCGAACTCTCCCGGTTGCGGTATTGTATGGAAAATCCATTTAATTTTTCCCGATAATACATCATACGCACGTATATGTCCAGGAGCGGCATCGCCAAATTCTGAAACGCGCGATCCCATAACAATGGTATTTTTGTAGATAATACCAGGTGATGTGGCAATTACAAATAGGTTACTTATATCATGTGATAAATTTTCTTCTAAGCCTTTATGTAGGTCTACCTTCCCAGCCTCGCCGAATTCAGTAACAGGTAGACCTGTATAGGCATCTATCGCATAAAGAAATGAGCCGGCAGTAAAAAGAATGCGCTTCGCCCCCTTTCCTTCCCAAAAACTCAAACCTCGATTGGCATGATATTGCGGTTCGCTTGTTTTAAAGGGGTCAAAAACCCATATTTCTTTTCCTGTTGCAGCATCTAGTGCAAAAACCTTCAATTGAGGCGTGGTTCCGTATAAAACGCCATTTACTATGATAGGTTGGCATTGGATTTCGAATGGTCGTTCACCTGATTTGTTTTCTCCCGTTTGATACGCCCACGCTACATTGAGGTATTGCACGTTTTCTGTATTGATTTGATTAAGTGGCGAATACCGATTCCCAAAATTGTTCCCCCCATATACCGGCCAGTCAACGCCGGTTTGGTCGTTTCTGTCTTCGTTGTTACAACTGAATGCTAGTACAGTTATAGTCATCCATAATAGTTGGATACAAGGTTTCAAAATTGACATGAAAATGATTTAATCGTATACGGTTTATAACTTATATATTCACTATAGACAAGAAATCTTTGAATAATCCCTAATGAAACTATGACTTTTGCGTATAAACGATCTGGAAATTGTTGGATTGTTGCATCACGAATAGTGACAGTAGCAATAATATTAACATACTCCAACTCGTTATTGCATGCTTGACTTATGGATAGGCCAACCGAAGGGATGGGACCACAATGCGAGGCGATCTCCGGTTTGTTAACGTCACATGATTAAATAGTACAAAAGCAGGGCAAGTAAATGCTTAAAGCGTAACCCTATTGCTTAACGCGGATAGTAGATTAGTGACGAAATGGTTGAAGGTTATAACGGATTACGCCAGCTTAAATTCGGCCTTAAGAATATGAGCTAATTTTTTCATGGCATTTACCAAATGTGCATCCACCGTCTTTGTGGACAACCCTAGAATATCAGCTACTTCTTTGTAGGAAAACCCCTCCTCTTTCACAAGTTGAAAAACTAATTTACATTGCTTTGGTAAGGAAGCAATAGCTTGTTCTAGTTTTGCCTTCATCTCTCCCTGAATAAATATAGCTTCAGGACTTGGCGTATTTATTTGAATATCAAAATCCACCTCATCGAGTGACAGGAGCTCGCGCCCCGTATGTTGCTTCAATACATTCAGTGATTTATTTCTTGCAGCTACAAAAGCGTAATGCTTCACATTCTTTATCTCCAATAGTTGCTGGCGCTTCTCCCACAGCATGAATAAAACATCACTTGCCACTTCTTCTGATAATTCCCATGATTTCAGAAAACCGAAAGAAAATTTTCTAATCGGTTCAAATAAAATATTAAATACCTCAATATAGACACCTTCGGTATTAGCAATCGCCATTTGGTGAACCAAAGACGTTAAATCACGTATTTTTTTGGTCATGGTTATATAATTGGAGAAACCAAATATACTATTTTTTGATCCGCCACAAAATAATCCTCAGAAAAAAGCGAAACAACGGACCGATTTCACGAATTACTTTATGTTAAATCCTATTTTCTTTTTTTTAAAACGAGATTAAAATAAGAGTTTGTTGAAGCAAGGTATACATTTTTATAATTGATTAAAGCAAAACGATTTTTGAACACTTACGCGCACTACTTATACAACCCATTAAACAATAATTTGAAAGTACCATGTGCCTGCCCTCTGTTGGTAATTTCCGGCCCAAAAGCGTAAAAAGAGCCCTTTCCTACTGTGGTGTAAAACGCAGCAATACCTCCTTTAAGATATGCCTGTCC
Organism: Olivibacter sp. SA151; assembly: GCF_054130995.1. NCBI lineage: Bacteria > Pseudomonadati > Bacteroidota > Sphingobacteriia > Sphingobacteriales > Sphingobacteriaceae > Olivibacter > Olivibacter sp. SA151. Next base: position 4,156,773 of record NZ_CP096391.1, read on the forward strand.
CCAAGCCCACCCACTTTTAAGTATTTTATCGGTATCAAACCACATCAAAGGTTTTATTTGATTCAACCCCTCATTTTTGATCCTAAATGTTTCGCTATTGTTGAAAACCACATCAACATAGGAGCGCATGCCAAAATTGGGTATCTGCGTGGTATCAACACGAACCGTTAAAATGCTGCTTGGTATATAGAATTTATCACCTGATAAGGTCATCGATTCCCCGTTATCGTTTTTTACACTTAAGGCATTTTCTACGGGCAGTTTAAAATGGTAGGCTAAATTAGTTGCACTGCCGACGGTAACAATCCTACCTCCTTCCTTCAGGAAGGTTCTAAGTTGAGGAATAGATTTATCTACACTTAAGCTTCCCAACATATGGTGATAAGCCACGGGTACCTCCTCTTTTGATGGCATTCGTAGATATCGACTGCTATTCTTTATAGTTGGTAAAGGAGGCATTCCACCTCCGACGAACAAAATAACATCAAATCTTCTGTGCAGCAGACCTTTGTCTATATCTTTCGGATAAACAAGTTGGAAATCAAAATGAAATTGTTCCAGGATCCAACGCACCCAACCGGAAGGTATGGAGCCACCGTAATAATCGAACAGAGCGATTCGACCGGGTTTTATATTCAAAAGATCTTTTGGCTTTATAGGAATTGCTTTAGCCGTGACGCCATACTTACTCACCACTTTCTGTAATAAAGCACTTTCTTTTGTTTCTACATAGAAAGAACCGGCAGGCATTCCCACCGTGACGGCCTGTGTTCTGTAAACTTTTATATTTTCTTTCAGCAAATCATTAACGGCGGTAAAGGAGTCATTTACGTTAGCATCCAACAAATACCCCTGTTTGGAAGAAGCAAGCTCTTTGACAGGTGGATCTTGTAACAAACCGTAAGCAATACGTTCAAATGGCCCATCAAAAGCATCCGTTATTCGGTCGAAGCGTACTCCCATCTGAAACGCTAAAGTCCATCCAGCTGCATCATATGGTTTTACCGGTGGACCACCGGGATATTGAAAATCGTTCGGATGATCTTGCGGTTCAAACATATCTAACACATGCGCGCGGAAGGCTTGTGCCGTTTTTACGATATAAGAGCCTGCAGGGTAGCGCTTTGAACCCACAGAAAAATCTGCCTTTGCCTTATGTATTAGTACACCTGATTTGATTAACGCATTAACAAATTTCACCGCTGTAGGAAAGTCTGATTGATCAGCTGGAATAATATAACCTCGTGCATCTCGAAAGGCAGGATTTTTCAGAACAGCGTCATAGTAGTGCCTAGGAATTGTATCGCCTTTTAATTGCTTCTCGCCTTTGTCTCTTTTATAAGCCATAGCAATAGAATCTGCGTAACGTGGCAAGAGTGTCCAATTATCTCTACTTCCCTTCTCTATGGCATTTTTCCCCATCAGGTATATATTATAAAGCAGTTCATCTCCATGCCGCTGCGCATAATTCAAGATGGCGTAGTTTAACGAAAGTGAATAGTCGATTGACTGCCTAAAATGCCAGGTTTGTGGGGTAACCGGATTGGGAGTTGCATTATTCGGTATCAAACGTGTTGGTATTACCGGCACTTCTTCGGGTGTCGGATTGCCAATAATCTCGGTCAATATCCCGATCATATTATGAAAGTAAGGAGTTGTTCTTAGTCCACCGTTCCACCAAGTAGAAAATACAGAGCCGCTTAGACGTGTATAACCAGGTTTGTTCTCCGCATTTAACCGATTGTTCATAGCCGCCGCGACACCGTCTATGCCGGTTATGATCAATGGGTCAAATACGTGATTAAAAGGATCACGGTAAGGAGGGCCCGCTAAAACCGAACCTTCGGGTCCGCGTTGGTGATGGTTATAAACGATTTGAGGCATCCATTCAATGTACTGCTGGCGCGCAATATGCGTACTTTCTTTCATGTTCATCATGAAAAAATCGCGGTTATTATCGTGCCCGATATATTTTTGATATAATCGCGGGATATGCATGTTACGCTTTTTGGGATCCTGCTCTTGCATATACCAGGTACTCATCAATTCTTGTCCATCCGGATTTACCTGCGAAAGTAGAATAATAACGCCGTCCAATATGGCTTTATTTTCAGCATCATTGCGACTAACTAACTGATAGAAAGTCTCGATCAGCTGATGAGTGCCAACCGTCTCATTGGCATGCAGCCCACCGTCTATCCATACCACCGGCTTACCTTCCATGGCTAGTTTTTTTGCCTCTTCACAGGAAAGGTCTTCGGCGCGTGCCATTTTTTGTGAAATTTCCTTATATCGGCTGAGTTTTTTTAAATTTTCAGGAGATGAAATCACCCAGATATACTGCCTTCGCCCTTCTTCGGTTTTCCCGATTTCCAACGTTTGTACCCGATCCGAAAGTTTGTCGATCAGCTGAAAATATTTTTCCAATTGTTGATAAGTTGCCAGTTGATAATCATCACCGATTGAAAATCCAAAGTGTGATTTTGGCACAGGAATCGCTTGTGCCAACACCTTCCCCGTTACGGTTAAGAATAGCAGGAAAAGGAAGCATCTTTTTTTACCGTAATTCATTATATCTTACTCAATTTACGCTGATTTGAAAAGTTACCTGATTTTCAATGTCCATCTATGCTTGAGGAGCAATTATATTTATGTATCATTATCCAGTAACTGCCTAAATAAAAACGACCAGTTCTTAAAACAGCTTCTAAACACTAGTTCATCGCTCGCTAACCCTGACAGATGGCAGAAATAAAAAATTCTCATCTCTTTTTTATACCCAACAGTCAGTTTAATACAGATTTTTAGGCTTGATACAATTTTAAAATAATTAACCATAAAAAACAAACTTAACATTATTTACATTTAACTTAAGTAAGCAAATACAAAAGAGACATGGATTTGTATGATAACACCATAACTTCATTACCGTTTAGAATATTCAATGAAAAACGTTTATATTCTTGAATGTCCTTCTAATTTAGGGCTCAAAGAACCTTATCCGGGGCGCGAGCCTGGGGTAAGGATGTTACCCGATTGGTTAAAACAATGGGGTTTATACGACAGCATTCCCAGCATACGGGTTACTAGGCTTGAGGCTCCGGCCTACACGATGAATTTAGATAGGGAAAGCGGGATTCGCAATGCCGATGCTATCGTCGATTATGCACTTACTCAAAAGCGTTTTTTTGAAAAGGAAATTAAAGATTCCGTATTCCCTTTCGTTCTAGGTGGAGATTGCAGCGTTTTACTGGGGCCGTTATTAGCTTTGGCTGAACGGGGCCACCATGCATTATTTTATTTAGATGGCCATACTGACTTTATTTGGCCTTCTTTATCGCAAACTGGCGGTGCAGGTGGCATGGCGGCAGCTTTCGCTGCGGGTCGTGGGCCCGAAAAGATGACCAATATATCAAGTTTGAAACCCTACATCGACGAGCAACATGTTTGGTGCGTGGGAAATAGAGAATACGTAGATTGGTATGAGCAGGCCATTATTGAATCAAAGGCGACTTATATTCCATTGTACCAACTAAGGTCAAGGGGCATTCAATCTTGTGTTGCCTCCTTTTTAAATCATGTCGAAAAAGAAGAATTGTCCGGTTTTTGGATTCATTTTGATGTCGATGTACTGAACGACAAGTTGATGCCAGCAGTAGACAGTAGAAGCCCTGATGGTTTGGCTTACGAAGAATTAGTGGAATTACTTGTTCCTTTGCTCGATAGTCCAAAAGTTGCCGGAATGACACTTACTATTTTGGATCCGGACCTAGATCCCTCGGGTTTGCATACCAAAAAATTTGTAGAGCAAATAAGCTACATTTTCAAGGAAATCTGCGGTTAAAACACCTAAATTAAGTAAACGTCTGTAGGGGTCTTTACTACAGACGTTATTAACATCATTAAACGGCTAGCTGTAACTGACTCAATTTCTCCGTAATAAATGCAAGTTCATCGGTTGAAATCGTGCTATCGACAGCCTTTGCATTTTGAACCGCTTGCTGCGTATCTCTAGCCCCGACCAGGGTAATGGTAATGCCTGGCTGTTCTAATGTCCAAAGGAGAACAAGCTGCCCTAAAGAAATGTGTTTATCATCTGCCAAGGGTTTGATACGTTCTAGAAACGCATTTGTTCTTTTTAAATTCTCCTCTTGAAAATAATGAAGTCCTGCACGATGATCCCCTTCACCAAAAATATGACCTGGCTTCATCTTACCGGTTAACAAGCCACGTTCTAGTGGACTATAAGCAATAATGGACTTATGATGCTGCTGGCAGTACGGAATAATCTCTTGCTCAATATCCCGCTTCACCATGCTATACGGAACTTGATTAGAAGCAAGTTTCAATGTACGTTCGGCTTCTTCCATTTGCGGAACATTGTAATTACAAACACCGGCATGCCGAACCTTCCCGTCTTTTATCAATTGGGCAACAGCCTCCATCGTTTCCTCGATGGCTGTGGTTTTATCAGGCCAATGAATTTGGTAAAGATCAATGTAATCGGTTCGTAACCGACGCAAGCTGTCTTCACATTCTTTCACAATGCTCTCTTTACCTGCATATTTATAAATATCGATATCTTTCCCACTATTGTCCTTGCTTTTGAAGGCAAAGTCGCCCTGTATCGAATCCCATCGCATGCCAAATTTCGTAAGAATTAAGACCTTATCCCGCGGTAATCCCTGAATGGCTTCGCCTACGATTTCTTCGCTTGTTCCCTGCCCGTAAATCGGTGCCGTATCAATCGTGTTTACACCTAACTCGTAGGAAGCCTTGATGGCATCTATTGCATCTTTTCTTTCCGTTCCTCCCCACATCCATCCCCCGGCGGCCCAAGCACCGAAAGTTATAACTGAAGGGTTTAAATCTGTCTCTCCAAGTTTTCTGTACTTCATTTTTTGTCTACTATTTTATATGTGTGTTATAAAGAAAATAAATACTCTTAGCGGTTTTGTTACAGCTACTATCATAGCCACTTCTACCAAAAACCCTATATTAGCTTTCAAAAATAATTTTATGAGAAAACTGAGCTCAACAAATTATTACAACCAGACCTATCTAGAGGAAAAATGCGCCTTGAATGAACTTTTACATTTATTAAGTAAACGATGGCTGACTGATGTTCTGTTCAGCATCGAAGAAGGAAACACTCGGTTTTCGAGCATAAAAGAAGATTTAAAGCACATAAGCGATAATATTTTAGCAGATCGATTAAAACATCTTGAACATTACAAATTGATTCGCCGTCGTAATAACATACACGAAGTTCCGCAACGTGTTGAGTATTCACTAACAGAATCCGGTACAAAACTAAGCGACATGCTTGATCAGTTATGTAAGTTTGCCGAAGGCGAAATCGACTTTCCGGAATAACCCGGAATCCGTAACATTTTGACTACATTCTAAATCCGTTTTTTGTTTGATTGCTTTACAAAAAAAAGCATTCTAGATAAAATTGCAAGTACTTAGTAAATTGTGAGTAACGATTTGCCATCAGATGATTCTTTACAAAACGAGTGTGAACCGTCATTAACCTTACATTAACTATTAACCAGCTACTGCCTGGCACCGTGTGCAAGTACGACGATTATTAGACAGTTCTATTCACGCATACAAACATAATCTCATAAAGTATTGTTATATTCGCAGCGTATAAAATTTGCGTTAGAAAGGAATGTTGCTCCAGAGAGAAAAAATTGTTTGCAAAAGGGAACTTTATTTAATCCTTATTTGCGTATCCAGTTTCTTATTAAGCTCTTTTTTCTTTTATAATAAAACACCTGTTCAAAGCGTAAATCAGTTTAGCGGATTCGTTATACAGGACTATGCCCTTGATGACGTAATAACACCCTCCCGGCAGACAAAAAAACAAGCCCACAAAGAATATAGAAATACCATACTGAATTGTTTAAGTTCTTTTCAGGAATCTATACTAACTCCTATACATCCGCTTTCGATTTTTTATACATCAATATGGTATAAACCATTCTATTACGATTTTCTCTCTCTATATAAATTATTTTAACAAGCGAAACTTTTAACGCTCAGAGAAAACGTAAAACTACTTCTCTTGACCCATAGTGCTTATTTGAAAACTGATTTTTAGAAGTTACGTTCATGACAGAAATTTTTGATTTTTTCCAAAACCTCACAAATCCTGAGTGGATCATGGAGAACGGAGGCTTATATCTTTTATTATTTATTGTATTTGCAGAAACAGGGATTTTACTCGGATTTTTTCTTCCCGGCGATCCGCTCCTTTTTATAACCGGGATGATTTTAGCAAACAATACACTTCCGGATGTAGATTCCATATGGAGCCTTTTATATTGGATTTTATTAATATCCATCGCAGGCATTTTAGGTAATTTCTTAGGCTATTGGACAGGCAAACGCTCGGGAAGTGTACTTCTTAAACGAAAGGACAGCTTTTTATTTAAAAAGAAGTATATCGTACAGGCGCAAGAATTCTATGAGAAGAAAGGCGGCGGCGCCATCATTTTAGCTCGATTTATGCCTATTGTGAGGACTTTTGCTCCAATTGTGGCCGGTATAGTTAAGATGGACCTACGAAAATTTTCAATTTTCAACATTGCCGGTAGTTTTATCTGGGTGGGTGTTTTAGTAACAGCAGGTTACCTGTTGGGCGAAAATGAATGGATAAAAAACAATTTGGAGAAAATCATTTTCTTAATTGTCCTTATCGCTACCGCTCCGGTTTTAATCAAAATGTTAAAAGGTTTAAGAAGTAAAGGTTTAGAAAAGAATGCTTCGTAAATTAATGCAGTGTTGACTAAAAAATAAAGGTCTCCAACCGGGGAGATTGGAGACCTTAGCTAACCAATTATAAACCTAAATTATGATGAGACAAAGATAGTGTACAAAATACACTTTGTCAAGTTTTTTTATATTATTTCGCTATTTGATAGTGAAAAACCCCTCTCGCCAGTTGCCCATTAGCACCAATTCCCTCTATTACTATTCGATATTTACCCTCGTTACCGGTGTTAAAGTAGCTTACACTTGCTTTACCTTCTTTATTAACCGATACTACCGGACTCCAATACACGGTACTACGTTGATCAGCCAAGATATCCGCTCTTTCTGACACACCGTATTTAGGGGAATAGAACTCACGCGTTGATGTAAAACCTTTCGGTGCATAGAGCTTCGTACTATAATCGGTACGTTCCGTTGGTGACCATCCCTTAGTATTGATTAAGATGACTCCGGTAGCAGCCCCGCCTCCATATATATTAGTGAGCGAGGGTGATCGCAGTACTTCCAAGCTTAAAATTTGAGTAGGATCTATTAAATTTTGTTCAAAAATACCTACCAAGTCCTGTAAATCTCCGTCGCTATGAAGATCAAGTATGCGCCCATCAATAATAACCTGCATTTTTCCACCCCGGGTAGAGGTAGGAAAAGTGACAGGCCCGATGCTAGTTTGTTCTGTTCTAAACACAACGCCTCGTAGGCGTCCTTCCAAACAGGCCCTTAGCGTTGGACAAGTCCCTAGCTCGCTCGCTGATATTATCTGATCAGCTCTACCCGGACCGTTAAGATTATAAGATCGCGGCAATGATTTAGCCGTTTTGGCGTTTACAATGACCTCATTTAATTTAATGAGCCTACTTTCAAGTCCCACCTTGGCTAATGCATCATCATGTTTTTTTGTACTCGAAAAGTATGTATCAAGTTGTTGATTAACATTTAGTGATAGATCGGCTGTATTCTTATTATAGGTTACGCTTAAACTTGGAATCCCTTCCAAAACGAGTTCGACTTTATCACTCCCTTTCTCGGAACGCCCTTGTATGGTAAATTTTATATTATCGGCTAAAAATAGACTGTCAAACACAAACACACCTTCTGTGTCTGTAATAGTTTCGAGTGTAATATTTGCAGCCACGGAAAGCAACGTTATTTTACCATTAACAACCGGTTTACCTTGGAGTGTAAGCAATTTCCCGCTAATGGAGGATACCATTTTTTCGGGAGGATAAATCGGTTTTTTCAACTTGTCGTCCAGCAAATCCGACCAAAGAAAACGTCGGTACCCCTGCGTCATCAGCAACAGGTCCAAATGATCGCGCTTTTCATCAGTTATATTGGTAAAATAGTAATTTGGTTGTTCGATATATCCTCTTAAATTACTTTGTAATAATAATTGAGAGAGAATGGTGGTTTCTTGCTCTTCTTTAACAGGAACTTGGCTTTCATCGATAACAGCTAAGGAAAAATTTCCTGAAACCGGCAGTCCTTCATTGTCGAGCACGCTTAAGTTAAAGTTTTGCTCGCTTCTTGGCTTATAACTATCTTTTAAATTCGTTATGGATATATTTAAATTATCGCCACGCTCTATGAAAGCAATCCGTTCATTCAAAGCTTGCCCTTGACTAAACAAAGTGAATTGGACAATTCCTGAAACACCTTGTGTCAACGGCACATATAAATTGTTTAGTGGACGATTAGGGCTTAAATCGGTTGCATAAAACACTTCTCCATCTGCTTGTGCAACAATACTTATCGGTTGTTTCAATCGATCGTTACTGCACATAATACGTAAAAGCACTGTATCCGTTGCAGCCTGCGAATACACCGACAGCACATATCCGGAAGTCTTTACCTTGGGAAGCGAAAGCTGCTTTGTGCTACCATCCTGAAATACAACTTGAGCCTTGTATTGCTTTCCACTTTCGGGAGTAAACATAAACTGCCCCATACCCGCATGCACGCTATTAAATGTTGTTAAAATTTGCTGATTTTCATCCAACACTTCACCTTTTATCTCGACACCCAGGCCATTCACACTTACTGCCTTAAAAGCGATCCGATTGGGAACACCCGCCACTAGATCACCACTTTCAGGAAAAAACTGGACATCGGCCCGATCATATTGTAAATTTATCGGAAAAATGCTTGTCGTTACTTTCTCTTTATCTAGCCGAATTTCACTTACAATAAAAGCCGTAATTGAATCACGTAAACTTCTTTCACTCAATGGCACCATTAATCGTCCCTCTTCATCCGTTTTACCCTTTCGCTGGCTCAATAACTCAGCCTCCGTCCGTATGAAGTATTCGATTGATTTATCGACCAGAGGTCTCCCTTCTCCATCTAAAAACCGGATATGCATCCCATTAATTTTTTTTTCTTCCGTTTCATCAAATTGCAAAGTTGCTTGGGTTTGAATTCCATAAGGGCTTATGGCACCGATGTATAAGATCCGGTCATAAAAGTAATCGCTGTCAGTGTTCCGCATCCACTGCGTATATGCTCTTAAACGATAGTTTCCTGCTTTTAATTCTACAGGCAAACTAATATTGCCCTTAGCCATACCGGCAATGAGTGGTAACTTAAGTGAAGAAACTACCGAATCAGTTGAAGAAATAAGATCGACATAAACGGCTCCACTTAACGAAGAGAGTTGATGATATGCTCCTACGACGGTATACGTCTTAAACCAAATCGTGTCACCGGCCATATAATAAGGCTTGTCTATATGTACGTATACTTTTTCTGACGGGTATTCTTTGGCCCAAGCCTCAAGTGGTTTTAAAATTTGTTCCACGCTATCCTGCGCGTTTGCAATAATAGCGCTCTGGCTAAAAAGCAATAAATACAGCAAAACGCGGGAAACGAAATTTTTAATCATATCAAGATTGTTTAGGAATCTGAAGCATTAACTTTTAAGTTTGCGGCAACGATAATACCCGCCATTCGGATAGTTGGAAGAGGGAACCTGAATTCACCGCCGTCACATATATACGATAAAAATTATAAGCGGTTGAATTAGCAAAAGTAAAGGTCCTTGTTTCTCTCCTTCCGGGGAAATCTTCGTTTTCACGTCTATCTAAAACGGTCCAATTGCTACCGTCTTTTGATCCTTCTAAACGCCAATTAAGCGGATCGCGACCATCTGCATCATTGCCTGATGTAAAGGTATAACCACCTAGCACAACAGGATTATAGAATTCCAGCTGAAACCACAGATCACCCGAGAAATCCGACTGCAAAAATTTAGTCGTGATATCATTGTCCACCAATTTCTTCGATCCCTCTCCCCCATCGGGCCCGCCATTATTATCTCTTGAAACAGAAAGCACGCCATCTGCCGTTACGTCTCTAACAATGCCCAAATCAGTTAACAAGCGCGTAATTTGCAAAACCGATCCTTTAGGTGTTTTTCCTTGTAGTGTATAATAATCAAACCTTCCTGTCTCCACAGGGATGCTGACTTCGCGTTCAGTTGAAATAGGAGTACCTGTAGCCGTTGCTCCGTTATACCAGCTGACTTCGCTTAAATTTACTCCGGTATTAACTGCCAAATCCAAGGTTCCGGTTCCCGTAGGACGGGTGTCCATTTCCATCAATCGGTTTGGGTTTATTTGGATAATTTTCTCCCGTTGAGCCCAGTATTTTTCTTCATTCTCTACACGCATTAAAACGGTAAATGTTCCCGTTTTTAAAAAAGTGTGTACCGGTGAGGTTTCGACAGAGCTACTGTCGTCTCCGAACTCCCAACGAACGACTGAAAAATTCGTTGACTCATTTTCAAAATCAAAAGTAAACGGATCATCATCTGCTACCTGCGAAGCTGTAAAGCTTGCGGTAGGCTTAGGTCCCTCTGGTTCAGGTGCAATCTCTTTCTCATCCTTTTTACAACCCGCACACAGTGTTACAGCGAGGAAAATTGTCCCCAGCAAATTCCTGAATTGTATTTCCATAATCAATAGCTATTCCTTTGTTTTTTTATATTAGTCGATAACATGAACACGCGTCCGCTATGGAACTCGAATAAGCCGCCATTCAGCCAACTGAATAACGCCGCTGCCATTGTTATTGGTAACATTCAATCGATAATATTTATACGCTTTTGCTGTTTCGAAATCGTAACGCTTGGTTAAGAAGCGATTCGCAAAGGTCTCCCCTGCTCTCGTATCTAAAGTGATCCAGATCGACCCATCGTCCGAGCCTTGCAGATTCCAATCTTTTAAGTCTCGATCCGCAGCATCGTTAGCTGAGGTAATCGTATATGCACCGATAAGCTGTGGTTCCGAAAAAGTTAGCTGAAACCAACTGCTACCCACAAAACCTGGCTGTAAAAATTTCGTATTAATGTTGTTGTCAATCAGTTTTGCCGCGTTCTCATTGGCATTTGAATTATCGTGGTCTACACTTAAGGTACCCGTAGCAGTTACATCTACTTCTCTTACATATTGCGGATGGACAAGCACAACAACATGACTTTTCGTTGGATCTAAGAGATGCCTAGATGTTGCCGCTAACTTAACAACTAATGCCAAAGTACGATCGGCATTTTCTTCAATGGTAGACCATGGAACAATTAAATCCATAGCAGCGCGGCTGAGGTTACTACCCACCTGATAGGTCTCATTAAGTGTATATTGATCCGGACGAAGGGCAATGGTATTTTCCGGTAAAATACCCTGGCCAACTAAGCTTGCTATACTATCTGTATTGACACCGGTTGTTACCGTAAAGAAATTCCCTGGTGTCCCTGCTAAACTAATTCCCAGTGGAATATTTATCCCGGCAGAGGTAACATTATAATTCCTTCGATTGCGCACCTCCAACACCGTGCCACCTCCGTTTGTAATAGACACGTAATGGATATCCTCTTCCTTTAGAATATCGTTGGTATTAAAAACAATTATTCCTGATTTATCTGAACCAATCGTATTTCCTTTACCGGGATTAACCAAGTCGTAAGCTAATGCTACTTTATGACCAAAAAAGCGCTCGAGGCCGGAAAGGCCGATTTTCACCTCAAAAGTAGCTTCCTTAGCTCCATAAGCGATATCTACCGCGTTCGGTAAGGTAATCGCATTTGAAGGTAATACGTAGACATCGGTCAGGTTACCGCTCTCTACTAATTGGATCACTGTATCTGCATTTAACTGCAGACCAACCTGAAAAGCTTTTGTCGCCGGGGATGATAAAGTAACTTTTATCGGGATAGTCACTTCATCACTATTTTTCACGATTTCACCTGCGATTTCACCCGCAGATACTGTCGTAGCAACATTGCGGTTTAATGCAAAACTATCCAGTCCCTCCTTTTTACAGGAAATTGACATCGTGCAAAGCAAAGCAATAAACACAAGTGGTTTAGTAAGTTTGTATCTTTTGTTCATATCTTTCCATCGTTAAAATCGTTCTATTGAAAAGGTTCAGTCTATTGATCTAACCAAGTTCTACCATCTAGCTGCCAATTCTCTTGCCGTGATATTTTAAGCCATGTATAGATTTGTGTCGGTACATCAAAAGTTCTTGGTACCTGAGAACCTAAGTCGGCTGTAGTTGGCGCACACAGATACTCATTTAACCGATCATAACTAAAATCGTCTGATGTCATTGTTAAATGATTGCCAAAAGGCCCTTCATCACGGACGGTACCATCTGTGTCATTGGCTACGGGCCAATAACCGGCCAGGTAATCATAATAAGGATGATTTTCGTCGACGCCTATTTCACAGGCATAGCGTGCAATCACGTCATCCGGCAAAGCCGCTTTCCAAACTCGCACATCGGCTACGTAAACGTCCGGTTCTCCGTGGCCATTACCGTTAATATAACCTATCTTTAGGGGTGCATTCGTATCTAGGTTACCCCAACCCTGTATGCTAGCTTCGGTATTAAAAGCTCCATTAGTGTAAGTACGGACAAAGCGTTCTCCATCGCGCACAACTCCCACTACCGCCACACTGCTCCAACTGGCATCAGCTAGTGTGCCTCCTTTCACTTGGTCACCGCCCCCTGTACCCCGGGCGTTGAACATCCAGTAATCGTTCTCCAAGAAAACGACCCAACCATTGGAGGCCCATCCCGATGACCATTCCGGGCGCTTACCGAGCACACTTGGGTAAATGTTTTTGATCGCTTTGTTCTTTTTAACTTTCAACTCAATAGTAAAAGCGCCAGTATCCAAATTGTACACTGTATTATCACCTGTTTCCAATTCCGCATAACGTTGTCCTTGAAAACGAGCAAAGTCACCCTGAAATCGGTTACCGATAAAAGGTTTGCTAACAAACCGTCGATTATAGCGAGATGCGCTGAATATGGTAAATGTATTCGCTACAGGGTTACTAAATACAGTATTATCATTTTCCGATATTGGATATTCCCCCCCGATACTTGATGTGACAACAATAAGCCAGTTTTCTTCTTGATAGGTTGGCCTTTCTTTTAACGCATTTAACATATCTCCCAATGCAGTGTCAAAAGCTATAAGAGCATCTCTGTAAGCTGGTTTTGATACATCATATCCGACCGCCGAACCAACTTTATCAGGATTGCTGAAGTGCGCAGTAATAAACCCTACATTTTCCGCTTGCAGAGCGGTAACGACCGCAGATTTGACCGCATCGTCGTCGGCAACTAGCTGACTTTCATCCGTATCAGTGGTTAAGTTATCTTTAAACACGCTTGAGGTAGTGAATACGCGAATATTCGTGGTTGAATCGGCTTGTTTTATTCGCTCATAAATTAAGGGATAAGTATCAAAGTTATTGGTACTGAAATCATTATCTATCACCCCATGTTTCTCTTTTGCCACCCCTGTAAACAAACTAGCCCAGTTAGTTCCCGGCTGTGTTGCTTGTTCATCAGCCAAAGAAACCCAAGAGTAGATAGCGTGGTTTAATAACCCATTGATATTAGGGGCCTCGATCGCCTGTATTGATTGTCCTCTTATACCATCTGCTATGATGTATAAAACTTTGGGCTTACCATAAGTTACATCAACGGAGTCATTATGCATCTTGTCTGGAATTGTCTTCTCAAATTCCTGCTGGCAAGAGCTAGTTAACAAAATAGCTAATACGCTCCATACAGATAAGGGCCAGAGCACCTTTTTTATCCCTGAAAGTATCTTTTTTAATTCCATCATAATGTTTTCAAATTTGACTTCGTATGTTGGCACTAATTATTCAATAAGCACCCTAATTATGTTAGCAGCATCTTTACTATCAAACTGCCAAAAACTACCAATTAACAATAAGGCTCGTTTTTTGTCGGCCGACTCCGTTTCAAATACATTGTATAGGTCGCCACTAAAGGTTCCGACGGCATTATAACCAGCAGCCAAACTACCATCGGGATTCAGCACCATGAAACTATTTCTCGTTTTACCATCGTATTTAACAAATGTGCCGCTTACTACGATCAGCCCATCACTAAGCTGTTTAGCAAAGCGAGGTAAACCGTTTTCGAATACCCTCGGAACAAAGGCTTCATCTAATGTACCATCATCGTTTAGCATGGCCATGGCTACCCTCGGCTGCCCGTTATAGGTTCTGAAATTGCCACATACCACATATTTATGGGTTATGTTATTATAGCTGGCATAATAGGTCTGAAAATCAAAACCTGCACCGCCTGCATTGAATGTTCGATCAATGGTACCATCAGCATTTAAGCGAAGGATATAGTTAGCAGGTTCGCCATCAAACTGGTTAAAATTGCCAAAGACTAACATTTTACCTTTCAATAGACCTTCCTGATGATAGTAGGTATCTATGGATCCGTTACCACCTGTTAAACTTTTGTTGGTACCGATATCAAAACGATAGGTTTTGTCCAATGTGCCGTCTAAATTCAATCGGGCAAACTGTCTCACTTCTGTGCTATCAACGATAATGGTATCTCGGGTCTCTAAGAAATTCGGTTTATCATATTGCCGACTGACATAATAACGAAAACTACCGGTCACTAACAACTTGCCATTTTCACTATAGATACGATTAACTCCACCTTCGTCAAAACCTGCATTAAATCGGGGGAAGTATTGTATGGTATCATTTTGATCAGGCCTTCTCCATGTATGCACGCCCATCGTATCAACGCTTCCATTACTATTAAGCATCGTTAAATTGCTAATGTTACTGGTTCGCTGTGCATAACCGGAGAAACTGCCACCAATAAAATATTTATCGTTAACTTGTGTAATGGCACTGATATAGCCGTTGGCACCGGTACCTGATTTTAAGCCTGCATCGTAAGTGCCGTCTAAAAAGGCCTGTGCAATGCGGTTAATGGGACGGATAATCCCTTTATTATTGTAGTTAGTGAAACCGCCTACGATCACCATTTTCTCATTATTTGTAAATAAAATATCACCAACCGCACCATTTGCCCCTTGTGTCGCAACAAAGGTCGGATCAATCTTAATTTTACCTTCCACGGTAAATTCAGGCCCAAAGACAACCACATCGCCCACGGAAATGGTGGTAATGCCCGTACTGGCATAATCAGGCACCACTACTGAAATTCCGGCATCCGTCACTTCTTTAATCTCGGCCTGCTCACCATTAAATCGGAAAACCAGTTGATCCTTATGAGGAAGCAAACCTTTAGCCTCAATATTCACTTCTATGCCCGGTAATCCGGAAGCTGGTGAGGGCGTTTTAGCACGATCGACAGTAATTCCTAAAGCAGCTTTTCCATCGGGATAAGGTTCACTGAACTGTTCTGCCTCCTTTGTGCAAGCGAGAGCGAAAAAGCAGAAAAAGAATGTATACCAAACTTTAAACTTGTAGATAGTTGAACTCATGATCATGTTATTTTTTAATTTAATCTACTCTTCATCTATCGCTTGCTTTCAACGATATCGTTTATTACCTCAAGTGAATTAAAACCGAATAGCGAAGAAGTATAGTCCAGCGCATGTACTACACCATTTGTTGGCTGTATATCAGACGAAGCTACTTTAGCAACTATCCAAACATCCGGATAAGACAAATTCGGAATATAGCAGATATGTAATTGCCGGTAGCCCATATATTTTAACACCGACTTTCCATCGCTGCTCACAGCGTCGTTAAACACAACTCCTATATTACATACGGAATTATCATAGGCATAATAATTTTGTCCCGGATAAATATTGAGGACATTAAAATCAATTTGCGGATAGTCTGCCAGCAGATTTTTTCCTTTGAACATATAACGGAGCATGTATTTGCGCCAAATCAAAGAATCGACATCGCTTAAGGTTTTTATCGTGTCACGATTTAACGTATAGAGCTCTGTATTCGCTCCGCCGTTGCGGTAATCGCCAATCAGCTCCTTGACATCGCGGTCTCTAGGACAAAAGAATGTGAACTCTTCTGTATTAAAAGTTTCTTCCAATCCCGCTAAACGGACAATCTGCGCGATGGTATCAAATTCCATGGGTTTAGAATCAAGATACTGCATAATCGTGCCATTAAAATGGGGATTAGCCAAGCCTCCATCTGTATAATAATCATCTTTATTACAGGCTGTGACAATTAAGAGTGTCAACAAGAAGTAAGCAATATGCTTGATTGATCTTATGCAAGAATTTTTCATTTTAAAGACAGCTTTATTACAACATATGATTAATTTCCACCACCACCTGGCAGCCAATATTCATTCAAGACCATATAAGGATTGTTTACCAGTGCGTTTGTGCTAACAGGCCAGGTCCAAGCTCTCCGCGTAAATTGATCTTGGTTAAGCGGCCATGCAAGCCATGCAGAGCTCATAATACGTCGTGTACGCACCAAATCAAAGTAGCGGTGCCCTTCGCCAAAGAGCTCCCTATTACGTTCCATAAAAATGGCGTCTTTCAATGCAGTGCCACTCATGCCGGCATAGGAAGAGGCTCCGGCCCGCGTACGGATCATATTCACCGCCTCAATCGCTTGGCCTTCATTACCTAAGTTGGCTAAAGCTTCCGCCCATAACAATATGGCGTCGGCATAGCGGAAAATCAAAAAAGTATTATCCGGGTTTTCATCTTCATTACCGGAAGCATAAACATTCAAACCGAACTTTCTTGCTACAAATTGTCCATTATCCGCCAACATGTCTTCAAACCAAATATCTTTACGTTTATCTGCATCGCTTGTAGGAAACAGCTTTTGCATGTAGGTTGATAGATAGTAACAATGACTTAACTGATTATTAAATCGGGGGAATTTATAAGGCCAGCGCAAAAAATGATCGCCAAAAGGTGCTAAATTAGAGACGTTATCGCCGTAATTTATACTTCGGTAAAATTCAAATAAGCTCTCTTCCGAACGCCCCTTCGTTACAGCGGCCCAACCATCATCATCCATGTCAAGCAAGCGATAAGCACCGCTATTTACCAACTCTTGACCTAAAGCAGTCACTTTTTGATAGTAAGCTGTGGCACGCCCTGGATCAAACCCTGCATTCCACATATTCATATGCATAAGGAGTGCAACGATACTTCCTTTGCTGGCTCGTGCTCCGCGTTGTGCCGCATCAGGAAACACCCAGGGCATATTATCTTTATGCGGCTCTAGATCGGCAATACATTTATTTAGGACAGACACCATATCCTCTCTCGGAAGGGGATCCGCCTGATAAGGAGCGGTATAATAAACAACGTCACCGTATAGCCGTACCATCCAGAAATAAGTAAAACAGCGGATAAAAGTTGCTTCGGCCAAATACCGTTGCGTATCCGAAGTACTTAGCGCGGCGATGCCCTCATTTAATTTGTCTATTAATATATTAGCGCTTTGAATAACACGATAATAACCCGACCAATCCGTAATGCGATAATAGTTATAAAAACCTGCATAGGGAGCATTATTGATTGCCGTAAGCAATTGATTTCTACCCAACACTTCTACTACTCTTCTTTCATTGTAACTGTTGCCTCCCGGACTGGCTACAATTTCGCCTGTTCGCGCCTCACCAATCGCTCCGATAACCCAGCTTTCGTTGATTTTATCAAAAAATGTGCTGTACATATTCGCAATATTTGCCTCAACGTCCTCTTTTGTTTGGTAAAAATTATTACCTGTAAGCCGATCTAAGGGCTGCACATTTAAATAGTCTTTGCATGCTGAAGCCGTTATAATCAGCATTGTCAACAAACCTATTTTACTCATCTTTACTATATTAAGCATTCTCATAACGATCGGTTTAGAATTCTAGATTACATCCAATATTATAGGTACGGGGTACAGGATAACCTTCGGAGATATCGCGCCCCATGGTCGTTACATTTTCGGGGTTCGGACCTGAATAACCACTAAAAGTGTAAACATTATCCATTGATACGTATACTCTTAAATTGTTAATGCCCCAACTCCGAACCAGTTTCTTATCAAACATATAGGACAACACAACATTATTGATCTTTAAATAGGAGCCATCTTCTGCCCAAAGGGTTTGGTCATAGCGATAAGGGTTAACAATTTCAATACGGCTATAGTCATAGGCATAAGGATACTTCGCTATATCACCAGGTTGACGCCACATATCGAATTCATCTAACGGAATAACTGCCTTTAATCCAAATGGATTTTTCATCAAGTTAAAACGATCGGCTAAGGCATTATTTAAAATCGTACGTTTTGCTGTAAAAGAAGCATTGATATTCAAACCAAAACCTTTGTAGGTAATATTGGTTGCCAAACCGCCGGTAAACAAGGGAGAGGCGTTGCCTGTACGTGCATAATCATTTGCATCTAACACATAATCTCCATTCAGATCTTTGATAATGGGATCCCCCGCACGAAAAGGTTGTCCGTTAACGCTATAGCGTAGTCCGGTAGCCGGATTAATAGGCACATCATCATCTGTAGCATATACCCCCTCATTAATCAACAAATAATTGGAAAGGGATGGCGTGCCTACACGAAATACATTGTGTTGTAAATAAGTCTCTCGATTGCCACTATTGGTTTCGAACCGTATAAACTGTCCGCCATAATGTGCAGGCAATTTGAGCAGCACATCCCGATTATAGGCTCCGTTGACCGTAACCATTAAGTTAAAGGGACTACTGGGCGATAAGGGGCGGATAGTAAACGATAGTTCGTGTCCGTAGTTCACAATACCGGCGTCATTACTAATTAATTTACCAAAAGCAACAGTATTCGAAAGATTTTCTTCAAACAATAAGTTATCTACCTTCTTATAATAGGTGTCATAAATTACATCTACTTTATTATTGAATAAAGAAAAATCAAGCCCGGCATTATACTGTGTAGTGGTGGTTGGTTTTAGATTTGGGTTGGGAATCTGATCAAAATTTAACCCAATCCCTTGCTGCCCGTTATAATTACCCGTAATATCATACTTTCCATAAATTCTTTCGAGTGTGCCATTCGGAATCACATTAATACCCCAGCTTAAGCGTAAAGCCCCCATATTTAGCCAATCCCAATTGTCTAAAAATTCCTCCTTATCAAAATTCCACCGTAGACCAATAGCTGGGTTTCTGGAGTATAGGTTGTCAAAACCATTCCCTGACGATCCATCCAATCGGTAAGATAGGTCCACGACATATTTCTTTTGATAATCATAAGAAGTAGCTAAAGCAAAAGACACCGCACGTTCGTCTAAGAAATTAGTCAAAATTCCTCCTCCTCGTGAGTAATAGCCATCAAAACCCAATGGCCCCTGAAATTGATCGTTGGGAGTACGTTCTTGTTGCGTGATGGAGTTTTGACGATCGCCTTTGCGAATCTCATTGAAAGCATTGATGAAAATATTATGGTTATCCCCGAAGGTTTTGGCATAAGTTAAATTGGTACGACTATAAAGGTTTGATTCACGGCCATTAAAAGCATAGACTTTAGCAAACTGATTATTAGCGGCCGCTGGTGTAAAGGTATCTTCATTAGACGACTTAAACTCGTAGCTAAAAAAAGTGGTTGCACGAAAGCCGGGAAAAATGCTATAACTCACTTCGGCGACGGGTCGGATCACACGAACGTCATTATTATTTTTTGTTCGTAAAGACCCAACATAATCGGCGTTTGCTTGATAGAAGGAAGGCCCGGGCATTAAAGTGGACGTTGCTCCCCCATCGGCGACACCTGTTTGTAATAGTCCGGCCCCATCTCCTTTATTTTGCTTACCTATTTGCGCATTGATCTGTCCAGTGAATTTAAATTTCTCATTCGGTGCATACTCCATACGGAGGTTGGCGCTATAGCGATCGAATCCGGTATTTCTGATAACGCCCTTTTCTGTAAAATAACCAAGGTTCGCTTTATAGTTGAAGGTTGGATTTCCACCATCTATCGCTATATTGTGGCTTTGATTATAAGTAGTACGGTAATAAAGCGACTGCCAATCTGTTGAATTATTATAATAAGCATTTAAGCTGTCTGACAAAAACGGCGTTTTTATTAAGTCGTCAAGATTAATTTCGCCTCTTGCATTAGCCAAGATTTGCTGAATCTTCAACTGCCTTTCCAAATTTCCTCCCAATGTAGCTCTTAAGGCAGGTGGCGCTTTCATAAAGGTATTATTCGTATACCGTACTCGAGGGATTTCTGAATTACCACGCTTCGTTGTGATGATAATTACTCCATAAGCGGCCATGGAACCGTAAAGGGAAGTAGCCTGCGCATCTTTCAGGATCTCTATACTGGCAATATCTTCTTGTGGAATCATGGATAAAGGACTTACCCCAGGCCCTTGTTGTTGAAAACCAAATTCAGAAGCACCATCTGCATCTAAGGGTACACCATCAATTACATATAAGGGTGAGGTAGGCTGAAGGAAAGATTCATTGCCACTCCCCGATACCGTTAACGTAGAAAGACCCCGAATTTGCGTCGATCCGCGAAAACCAGGGGCTCCCGTGTTTACCTGAATATTAAGTCCCGGCACCTTTCCTTGTAGTAGTTGCTCCACATTGGCTACAGGAACATCTTTTACTTCGTCTCCGCTAATGGTGACAGATGACCCTGTACTTAGCTGCTTCGAACGGGAGACAAATCCCCTGACCACTACTTCCTCAAGAGCACTTTGATCTTCTTCCATCACCACACTTACCGTTGTTTGTCCCGGTTTAAGCGTTACCCTCTTTTCTATGTATCCCATGAATTTGAATACCAGGGTTGAACCATTCGGAACACTTATTCTAAATTCTCCTCTTCCATTTGTGGACGCCAAGGGCTTAGGTGGATTTCCAGCTATAACAGTTACTCCCGGAATGGTAATTTTTTTCTGGTCGTAAACTACTCCGGACACGACTGTTTGGGCATAGAGTTGATAAAATAACCCGCTTACCAAGAATAGGGTTACCGTCAAAAAAGTTTGCTTAGCTACCGATAACATTTTACCGGTAATATAGCGTATAAGATAATGCGTAAAACTTTTCATATGATTCCTATTCTGATTTATTCGTCTTCGAATTTTGGAAGCTCGCGTCTGAAGTGGAAGATGATCTCCCAGTCACCTTCTCTAAAAATTTTAAAATTAAGTCCGATGTAAGCAGTTGTACGGACGTTATTAAAACCTAATCTTGAATAAGCAAATTCCAATTTTGCGCTACCACCTGTAGTGTATTTTGTAGCCACTGTTGTCAAGGGAATAGGGTATGCCACGTCGTACTGCACATATTCAGTTGTGTTAACCCGATTAAAGCCATGTACCAAATCGTTCCAACGCGTTTCATTAAACTTAGCAGGATTGATTGCCGTAGAGTCGGGGCCCCAAAATGAGAAACGCAGGTTATGCCCATTGCCACCTTCAAAAGGACGGATATAAACAACCACATCTTTTTGATCATCATTAGTTACCAGATTACGGTTGCTCTCTGCGCCGATGACATTTGTAAGTGAAGGACGGATGTAGTCCCTTTTATTAGGGTTCCTGGGATCTTTTGGATCAGGTGCTACACCTCCGGTATACCGATTGATGTCATTATTTGGTTCATATGGTAGCTCCCGCCAAGGAATCAATTGAAAATCGCGGATAATTCGCTCTCCACCTACATTCGTTATTTTTAAATCAAAGTAACGTCTGTCTTGCACGAGATTACTGCTATCTGCTGGCCTAGGAGTGATCAACTCGTTAGTCGATGCCCCCCAAAGCACGAATTTCCCGGATTCCTGAACCTCAAATAAGGGTCTTTCTTCTATTTTTCGCTTTGCTTCAATTTCTTCCAGAGAAGTTTCAATACCTGTGTACTCCCCCGTCCACACATAGGTAGGCCGTAGTTGAAAAATATCCGTTACCGGACGCCCATCACCATATCGGGCGTTAACGATTTCAAACTTTAATGGTTTGGTAGAGTTATCTGTATTTGGAGCTCCCAGTTCGCTGGTACGTCCAATTATCGGCTCAAAAATCTGACTGGGATAGTTGATGTTCGGACTCAGAAACTCTTGCTCTTCCGGTAAATCATATAACTTCTCGCAACCCTGCAAA
The DNA here is from genome assembly GCF_054130995.1 of Olivibacter sp. SA151. NCBI lineage: Bacteria > Pseudomonadati > Bacteroidota > Sphingobacteriia > Sphingobacteriales > Sphingobacteriaceae > Olivibacter > Olivibacter sp. SA151. The sequence goes on from NZ_CP096391.1 coordinate 4,178,976, forward strand.
CCAAAGGCTACTATCATGATTCCCAACACAGAATACAGGGGATTGCCCCATTGTAATTTTACTTTTTTAACCAAATTATCCATGTATGGTATCTTTATTTGTTGATTACTTGACTTCTTCTCTATTGACACTCCAATCTGCCATCTGCATCGTACCGCCACTTCTAACACGGGTAATATCCAATTGATAGAACTTATAAGCCACTTTATTGGAAATCCTAAATACACGTAGTTGGAATCGCTGATCAAATAATTCGCCCGCTCGTGAATCTAAGATGGTCCAATTTGTACCATCGTTTGAACCTTTCAAGCTCCAGTCGATTGGATCTCGTTCCGAGAAGTCGTTTGCCGATGTAATGGTGTAGGCATTTGCTGCAGCAGCTTCGTTTAATTCAAAACGCAACCATACGCTTCCCATATCACCAATTAGGTATTTAGTCTCGGGATTGCCATCAAACGCATATTTCGATGCTTCCACAGCATTGGGTCCTCCACTATTTTCCCTTGAAACAGTGTCTTTACCTCCAATGGTTTTAAATAAGTTTGGAGGTGGGGGGACGTAGGTTAAACGGCTAACGAAATCGTCAAACCCAAAAACATGATCGGCACTCACTACATGCACAATACCGTTTTTGGTCTTTAAATTAATTGAACCTGTTGTGGTGGATACCCAGTTACGCTCAAATTGGCTTCTTTTTGTGTCACTTATTTGAATGACAGTAGGGCCACCATTTACATAACCGGACGATGTGGTCTTAATTAATCGCCCATGCATAGGGTAACCGTATTTTACGCCATATAGTCGTAATCCATCCTGCGTAGCGAGTGAATCAGAAATATATTTACCTCGAATGATATATTGGCTAAGCATTGTATCCAACTGATTGCCATCGACGCTTGATAAATATTCACTCGGGCGGTCATTTAGTTTACGGAGGTTATTCAAATTGGTTAGGGCCAATTGAAAGCTTGCGTTGGATAAAGCGAAAAGTGTAATATCGCTATCGCGCAACGTACGCTCCAATTGTAAACGATCTACCGCTTTTAACAGCGAATCATAAACACCTGGTTTACTTTTTAAATAATCGTAAACATCCCCATCGTACCCTTTATCGGCAATAATCGGATCGTAATAGCCGTCTTCTTGCTTACAAGCCCACATAAGGCTCATAATACCTAATGCCAATATGAAAAAATAAGCTTTCTTAACGTTATTCATATGATTATACTTATTTCCAGTAAGCGTTCTGTTCCAGTTGATCGTTCTGTGATAGTAGCGACCTGTTAATAGGCCAATAAATCCCCCCTTCATTAATAAGCTTCGCGAATGCAGGATCGTTATTGCGAATGCGGTTATAGCGAATTAAATCGTACCATCGATGCCCCTCGCCTATCAACTCCCGCTTTCGCTCCTTAAAAATGGCGTCGATCAGACTGCCATTGGCTGTTTCATTATACAGATCAAGTCCACGTAATTCACGGATTACATTTAATTGTTCAACGGCTTCATTTCTTTCGCCTAACACCGCCAGTGCTTCAGCTCTTAACAGCGTAATATCTTCCAATCGAGTTAAAACAATGGCACTTGAAAAGATTCGGAAACTAGGATCAGCCGTTGAACCGCCCATGATGCATTTTACTTTACTGAAAATGGGGTATTTACCATTGAAGTTGGTAAAATAGTTTTCAGTAAGGGGATTGCCTAAGGTATCTAAACTAAATCGTTCGTCTCCAATTTCGTTAAAAACAGATAAGATGGAATCTTTTGTTAAGTAGATATCCGGTACACTTTTGTTTACAACCGGGGCAGCAAGCGTAAGTTCTTCTAAATGCCCGGTAAACGAGGCGTCTACATGCCCCCAGTCAAAATTAAAACCGAAAAGATGATTATCTCTTTTTCCGAAGAAAAAACCGTTTGCATTGGTCAAATCGCCTGTGCTTGTATATCCCATACGCCCTTTGGAATAATTATCCATAATAAACTTGGTATAGGTGGCCACATCGGGATAATTTCCCTGCCAAGCCGCTAAATGCGCAAGCAAAGCATAAGCTGTAAGTTTACGCGCGAGTGCGCCGGACCAGCGACCAGCACTTTCATTGTAATAGTCGCCTAATTGTTGTTCATCGCTTAAGCTATAGAGATAGGGTAGGTCTGCAGCTGCAGCTAACATTTCCTGTTCTGCCCAAGTGAGTACTTTGTCCTGATTATCACGGGCTTTGTTTTGGAAGTCACCGTCATGAGATGAAATAATTAAGGGCACATCCCCCCAAATACGAACCATATAGAAATACGCGAAGGCCCTTAGAAATCTAATTTGCGCAATATCGACAGTCATATTATTATCGGAATAACGCTCGTCATTCTCTTTGACCTCATGAATACGTTCCAAAAAAACATTGGCAGCATTAACAACAGCATACCATCTTCTCCAATTTGACATGGCTTCAATTGCAGGATATGAAGCCGTCAGTTGGTTCGCGATAATTGCTTTTAGATCCTGCCGCGTTGGTGCAACAAAATCACCGGCACGAACGTCACCGTAAATCCAATAAGCGTTATAATCAGCCAAGGCAGCCCGAACCAAACCGTAAACACCAATCAGAGCTGCTCTGGAATCTTCCATATTCCTCCACATATTCTCTTCATTTACCACACGCGTCGAATCCACATCTAACATCTTTTTGCAGCCAGATGCCAGTAAAATCGTTAGGAAGAGCGGCGTTAGCACGTTTCTATATATTCTATTTCTCCAAATCATATCACTATTTAGCTAGGTTATAAATCTACTTTGAGTCCAATGGTGTAAGTTAAGGGGATAGCCATACCATACCCTGAGTCGTATCCTGTGTAATTGATCAGTTCCGGATCGCGCCCACTGTATGGGGTGATGGTGAAGATATTATTCACAGTCCCATAGATATATAAATGATCAATCTTTGAAGATCTCCGCTTTAACCAATCACTCAGGTCATATCCTATCGACACCGTTCTCAATTTTAAGAATGAAGCGTTTTCGAGGAAAAGATCTTGATTACTGTGGTATGGAATGACCGTACTCCAGGGATTATAAAGCGGATATTTACTATAATCACCTCGCTTTTCCCAAAAGGTAATCTCCTTTATAGAAGTGACACCAACAACGCCTTCTCTATTAATAAAGTTAAAACGGTTAGCCATTTCTTCGTTAACTACCTTTCTTCCTAAATTGAAATAGAAATTAACACCGAGCGACCAGTTTCCATAGCTGAATTGGTTATTAAATCCACCAACTACTTTCGGAAAGATATTCCCCATCAGTGATTTATCTTCGTCATTTATTCGGTTATCGCCATTTAAATCCCGCCAGTTCGGATCGCCTCCCTGAAGGGTAATCCCGTTGTACGTGCGCGTAATACCGTCTACTTGTGGTACGTCTTGATTGGCAGCATATATACCATCATTGATGAACAACCAATATTGATCTACAGGAGCCCCAACTTGAAGTAATCGATTACCGATAATCAGCTTGTCCAAACCTCTCGGCAGAGCCTTCAGCTTATTTTGGTTGAAATTAAAGTTGAGGGAAGATGACCAACCTAATTTCTGTTTCGCCTTCGTTAGAATTTCACCACTCAAAAGAACATCGACTCCTGTATTTCGTACGGTCATTCCCGGTTCGTACGACAGATTATAACCGTATTCTGCATAGGCGGGAATACCTAAAAGTTGATTCTTATCTTCCTTAATATAACCATCGATTGACGCGGTAATCCGATCCTTAAACAAACCGATATCAAGCCCTAGGTTCAACTGATCTGTATAGGCCCAGGGTATGCCATAGCCTACCCAGCCAAAATTATACGGTCTCGTTAAAACCGCAAAAGCATTATATCCAGGTGTAGTTACATTGCCGGTAAAAGTCACGTCAGCCGTATACGATGGCCCTTGTGAAAAATTGTCAAAGGCATTCAGTCGCCCTAAACGGCCTGCATTTAGACGCATGTTGAAAGTTGACCACCGTAGATCGTTCTCCAGCAAAGCTTCTTTGATATTCCATCCCAATGAAAGTGCGGGTGTAAACAACCAGCGATTAGTAGGTTGTGCATTCGATGAGCCATCGGTTCGCAGTAATAAAGACAGGGTATAAGCATCGTATTTGTAGGAAGCTTTTCCATAAAAAGAAACCAGATTCTGCTTGGTACGATCTAGAAATTTATAAACTAATTGTCGCGGAAAGGCTGTTGGCAACAAATAGTCGTCGCTATTAGGATCGGAATTGAGTAAATTTAGCTTGATAAAATCATTTACCCCTTTATAGGCATAGGCGTAATTATACTTATAGGTATCCCATTGCAAGACGTTTCCTGCCTGCAGAAAAAGTTGCTGATGATCATCTATTTGCCAGTCAAAACTCGCGAAATTGTCATAAATCAACCGCTGGTTGAAACCATAGTAATTAGAGGCATAACTGTTTCCCTCTAACAAAGGTCGTGGATAAAATATATCACGATAACCTTCGTTGTAATCCACTACTAAGCGGGTGGTGTACTTGAATTTATTAAAGTCGAATACCAATTTGGCGTTACCCTGAATGATATTAGTATAATTATTATCAAAACCTTTATCATACTGACTTGTATACTGACTATAGACGTCATTATTGGGTGCCAAAGGTGCCTGCAAATCGGGCATGTACCCGATTTCAGCAAAACGATCCCGCATGTTGTGATTACGCTGTCTATCCAAACGATTCCCATTAATCATGGCAGAAAACAATAACCATTTCAACGGCTTCATATTCAGATGAAACATAGCGCTATAGCGGTCCAAGCCAGTTCCATCTGCAATTCCCTCATTCCGCAAATTGCCTAGCGAAAATCTAAAATTTGCGCGATCCGATCCTCTTGAGATATCGGCTGTAATCGCATGTTGCAAGCCATTTTGATAGTAGGTGTCTGTCCAATTGGAAGGACCATAGTAATCCATATTCAATGAATCGCTGAGATATAGCGGATAGACGTCATCGGCGGAATATTTACCTGTTGTCGTATATAGATCGTAAAATTGCTGCCGAAACGCATTCTCATACTCTCCATTGATCGTCGTCACATTCGGCCTTTGTGCAAATCCGAAGTAAGCATTGGCGCTTATCTTACGTTTACTCCCTACTTGTTTAGTAGTCAGCAAAATTACTCCGTTTGCAGCCATTGGACCATATAAGGCCATGCCGGCCATATCTTTTAATACCTGTACAGAAGCAATATTATTCATATCAATATTGGTGAGCAGGTTAGTTGCCGGACCAATTCGATTGAAATCATATTGTTTGATATCATAAGCGAAAGGATGCTCTCCAATTAGTGGAATACCGTCCAATACAATCAAAGGTTGTGATTGATAAATTTCCTTTGCCGACAGTATGGGCATAGGAACACCTCGTACATACATTTGCTGAAGACTTCCAGGCTCTCCGCTCGTCTCTTGAATGTATAGTCCCGGTGCCTGTCCCTTCAAAGATTGCTGAAGCGACACAGCAGGATATACGGTAAGTTCTTTCATAGTAGATCCAACGGTTTTCACTGCACGATCGGTAAATTCGACAGATGTTTCTCGATGCACCGTGTCAATAGAGGCCTTAACGCTATCCACGGCTAGACTATCCTGAATAGTCATTGCAGATCCCTCGCTTAGGGTGAAAAGAATGCTATAACAGAAAATGGCTACTTTATAATACCATCTCACATGCATTGTTTTTGGCATAATGTATTATTTAGGTTATATCACTTAAATATTGGCCATATGGTTCCTTTTCTGCTTTGGAAAAACCATAGCAGACCCAGTGAACTGAATTTTCAATTTTAATTTTCGGTGGTGAATTAATAATCAGTCAGTATGATGACAACATCCATACGATTCCAGCAAGGTTGATAAGCTTCACAAATTAGGTCAATACAATAACTGATAATTAAAACGATTTAGCTTTAGTATAAAATGTATGTTTTTTTCATAATATAATTTTTAGGTTACATGTTATTTATTTTAGGTTCTTTACAAATCTCAAAACTATTGCGCCTTGACATTCACACCACAAACAACTGTAATAATTTTGTGATTTACAAGGCTTGCAAGTGGCTCCCACGAAAAAATAAAAGTAATCATTTGATAAACAACACTTTAAACATTGTTAACGGATTGTTAACAAGCCGAAAGAACGACAAAAGCAACGAAAAATTTCTCACATTCGGGAAAAAGGAACACAGGTCGATAAAAAATGGAGGCGCCTGTCCGTTTGTATTATTCAATAGGAACAAGAATAATCACAGCTATTCATTTAATGTAAACAACTATGATTATTCTTTAACTACCATCAAATTTAAATCGTAGCGGCGCTCTATCAGTTTTTTACCAAAGGTCTCTGAAGAAAATTCTTCAGTTAATACAAAGCCATAACGCATATAGAGTGAGATCGCAGATAATTGTTCATCGGTTGTCCATAGATAGGCCTTTTTATAATTGTTATTCATCATAAATTCTATAAACAAATCCATCAATTTTTGACCTAATCCCAAACCTCGATAGGCGGGCGCTAAGATAAAATAGCGCAATTGCACCTTATCTTGTCGGACGAAGGCCATCAGAAATCCTACTATTTTACCGGCATCTTCACAAATCCAAATACCATCTTTTTCAGGATTATATTGTTTAGCAAATTCGCTCAGGCCCTCCAAAACATATGCTTCAAAATTTAATCCGTAGCCCATTTCATGAGCATATAGCTGTCCATGCATATAAGCTATATATCCTAAATCACCTGGCAATAAGTTGGTTCTGATCGTTATGTTTCTATTCATTTATACGATTACTATGAATGTACTTTCAGGATTTTCACAATCGCTTTCATATGAAAAGCTAAGGCCTCAGCCTCTGTACTTTTAAGTGGAGTTAGCAGCTTTTCTACCTGCTCGTTCGAAGCCCGGTTTAAGTGCTCAAAAACTTGTCTTCCTTTTTTCGAAAGTGTGATCGTTATCCCTCGAGCATCCTGTATTGATTTCCTCTTTTCAATAATCCCCTCCTTTTCCAATCGTTTCAAGATCCGACTTAAATAGCTTTTATCAATATGCATGATCTCCATAATCTGCGATGCCTGTATATTTCCTGCTGTAAATATTTCGTATATTATCCTTGCTTCTGTCAAAGAATAAGCACTGTCAAGTAAGTACTGATTCAATAAGCCTATAAAATCTGTATAGAAACGATTAAATACACGAACTTCTTCTATAATGCTTGTTTGCATGAGCTTTTTTTACAAATATAGCCAAATATAGTTGACTTTGTCAACTATACAGATAACATAAATCAATGGCTTTCGATTTTCTGATCGAAAGCCATTGATTTATGTTATGACTTCAACTATGATTGCGGGATTTCTTCTGCAGACTTCCCCATGCCCCTATGTGATTCACGATGTTTCCTTTTCTGAAATCTTTCCTTTTTAAGCTTCTGATAGGTTGATCTTTGTGCCTCCGTTAAGAGCTCACTTATTTTTTCATCTCGCTCTTTCATACTTTTTTGCATAAGTTCTTTATGCTCGGCATCAACCTTCTTCATATTATCCAAATTGATGGCATAGATCTCTTTTTTCTGTTCCTCTGATAGAGAAAGTTCTTGAGCAAGTCGCTCGGTTTGCCTTTTTGCTCTCTCTTCTGCCGTTTTAAATTCCCTCTTACGATGATTTTGCTGGGCAAATGCGATGGTTCCCATACTGAGGAATAGTAGGGAAGCTAGAATCATTCTTTTCATACTCAATAAATTTTAATAATCACTTTATTTATACGTATAGAGTCAAACGGAAAAGAATGGTTTAGCATGGTACTTGTTAAAAATTGTTAATAGGAGTCGGATCTACTGTTGGAAGAAACGCTACACTTATATCCATAAGAGCCAAGCTGTAAATCCGATCTAAGTATTTCGTTTTATGCCGGTCGTTCGCCTACTTACTTATTTTTGAGATGCTCTAACCAAGCAAAATGCGGCTCAAGATGGAGACGCATTCCCTTTCTAAAATCTTCCACAGTGCCCTCCCGTAGAATTTGTAACAGATCGGCATGAGACACTCCTCCAGGTTTATAGTGATCTTTCTCAAAGGCAACCACATAGTCAAATAACGGCAAAAGCAGGCTCTGAAAACGCATAAGCGTATGATTGTTCGTCATGGCATAAAGCTTACCATGAAAAGCTATCTCATTTTTTATTCTGAATTTTTCACTGTCAGGCTTTTCCTTTGTTACAATTTTCTCAAGCTCTTGTATATCCTGATCTGTTTTATACATGTATAGAACATCAGCTAATCCCATTTCTAAAACCAGCCGTAGTCCAAAAATGTCGTAAAGGGTGCTATCGGGCATAATCAATGGATCAAGCACTTTTTCAAAAGACCCCAAAATATCGGGTTCAGCCAGTACCATCCCGCGCTTCTTTTTTGTTTCAATTAGGCCAAGCGCCTTCAATCTGCTGAGTGCTTCTCTAACAATGTTTCTGCTAACACCTAATGAAGCAGCGATTTCCAACTCCTTAGGCAATAAGTCGCCTGGTTTAAAGGCCTTTTTCTTAAAATATTCTCTCAGCTTAAGTTCTACTTGATCTGCCATGGTTAAGTTATGGAGTTTTGGCAAATCAAATGCAAGGTGCTTAGTATTTGGTTTCGACTTTTCCATTATGCAAGATGCAAAATTTAATCAAAATATGTAGTACAAAAAAGAACAGTGTATGGCTATTCGCTCCCTTTCAGCATTATTTCGCGCCGTTTGCGTATCAAATCGAGGCAAGTCTTCGCTGAACAAGACAAGTGTAGAAATCTGAATATCCAATTTTCTTAATGACTACAGATAGACAAAAAGAAAACCTTCAGCCGGGGAGACTGAAGGTTTCATTAACCAATTATAAACCTAAATTATGATTCAACAAAAATAGTGTTTAAACACCTTAATCCCAAATTGTCATACTTTTTTTACACACAAGCTGACTTAGAGACTTAGAAGAATTCGGTGCCAAACAAAGTCGTGATCTTTGCTTAATCCCCCGGTAATATGAACGATATCGTTTGCGTAGATTTTTCACACGGAATATTCTTTTTAAAGAGAACAGGTTATTATACTTGTATTGAAGACTACTGAATCGCTATACTTAGGCGGCTTTCGTTAGGTATACCAAAAATTATGAACCATTACAGCGCATTTATTAGTCTACGAAAGGAAAATAAAAGAGCGAATGCTCTTGTCTGAGAATTGATCAATATTAATTATTACTAACCAATAAACTTATGGTACAAAAAAATGAAAATTCCCGGCGTGAATTTATTAAGAAGGCCTCAATCGGTGCGGGGATAATAGGCCTTTCATCAATGGGACTCAGCACAAAAAGCTATGGGCGGATCTTGGGAGCAAACGACCGCGTTCGCGTTGCCATTGTAGGGTTTTCAAATCGTTTTAAAAGCTCCTTATTTCCGAGTTTTATGAATCATTCTAAAAAACTAAATTTCGAATTTGTAGGGGTATCCGATATTTGGAATAGAAGGAGAGATGAGGCCGTTGCTTTTATAAAGGAAAAAGCGGGCACGTCGATCGCAACTTATCGAAACAATGACGAAATGTACGCACAAAAAGATATCGATGCCGTCATTATTAGTACCGCGGATTTTCAGCATGCGCTGATGGCAGCCGAGGCTGTACGTAATGGAAAAGACGTATATGTAGAGAAACCGATGGCTGAAACTTTGGAAGATGCAAAAGTTGTGCTACAGGCCGTCAATGAAACCGGAAAAATCTTACAAGTGGGTTCGCAAAGAAGAAGCGCTCCTAACTATATTTCAGCCAATGAATACATCCGATCAGGTAAATTTGGCGATATAAAAATGGTAGAAATGACCTGGAATGTAAATCAACCGGGACGGTGGAGGTTGCCACAGCTAATTAAAGAAATTCGCGAACAGGATACGGACTGGAACCGATTCTTAATGAACAGACCCAAGGTTGCTTGGGATCCCCGAAAATATTTAGAGTATCGGTTGTTTTGGCCATATTCATCGGGCATCTTTGGCCAGTGGATGTCTCACCAAATTGACACGGTCCATTGGTTTACCGGGCTCGAACATCCGCGTAGCGTATCAGCCAACGGGGGGATCTACATGTGGAACGATGGCAGGACAAATCCGGATACGGTTACAGCTGTCATGGATTACGGCCCGGCGAACGATCCAACGAAAGGTTTCCAGGTGCTCTATTCCTCGCGTTTTACAAATTCGGCGGGCGGCATTAAAGAGCTTTATTACTCTAATGCAGGCATGTTAAATCTTGACACCAATCAAGTGACTGATGAGGGAGGATTAACGGCTAAAATGGCTGCAGAAATGGGCATGCAAGCGAATTTGCTTCAACCATTTACCTTGTCCAACGCAACCAAGATAGAAACAGCTGCCAATACCGGAAGCGACCCAATGACTTCGCTTCATATGCTCAACTGGATGGAGTGTGTACGTAGCAGAAAAACACCAAATGCATCTGTTAAAGCCGGTTACAATCACAGTGTGGCCAATATTATGGCGCGAATAGCATTGGAGACAGGCAAAAGAGTTTCCTTTGATGACGCTAAACAAGAAGTCGTGGTCGGTTAAATTCTTAATCATGAATAAACAAATCAGCATTTTAGCGTTTATTGGCATTGCCTTAGTTAGCAGCTTCAAAGTTGAAAAAAAAGGCTTTTCTATTGTTGAGAACAAAAAGGAAAAAAGAATAGATATTAGCATTGATGGTCGGATTTTCACCTCGTATATTTATCCGGATGAATTGATGAAGCCGGTACTCTATCCTATAAGATCGTCAGAAGGTACTTTTATCACAAGAGGATGGCCATTCGATCCTAGACCCGGGGAGCGGGTGGATCATCCGCACCATGTCGGTTTATGGTTTAATTACGGCGACGTAAATGGTCTCGATTTCTGGAACAATTCGACCGCTATACCTTCGGATAAAAAGAATCAATACGGGACCATTAAGCATGCCAAAGTTAATAAGATTCAGACTGCGAACGACCATGCTTTAATGGAAGTAACGAAATATTGGCAAGAACCTACCGGCAGCCCCATCTTACAAGAGAACACACAGTATTTATTTTCTACTGACAGTGGTAGACGTACGATCGAGCTCACTACAACATTAACAGCACTGAAAAAAAATGTTTTATTTACAGACAACAAAGAAGGGTTATTAGGAATTCGCTTGGCACGGGAGTTGGAACATCCTTCAGATGAGTCAGCCAAATTCACAGATGCTAACGGCAACATCACAGAAGTTGCGCAGCTAGATAATAACCAAGTCACCGGAAAGTACCGTAGTAGTGAGGGAAAAGAGGGTGATCAGGTATGGGGTACACGTGGTAGGTGGGTCAATTTGGATGGAAAAATAGGACGTGAAGCGATATCAATAGTGATCATTGACCATCCGAAAAACGTAGGCTATCCCACCTATTGGCACGCTAGGGGTTATGGTTTATTTGCAGCTAATCCATTGGGGCAGAAAGCCATGAGTAACGGAAAAGAAGAATTGAACTTTTCTTTGGATGCAGGAAAATCCGTCACTTTCAAATACCAAATCATTATACAATCCGGAAAACACTTAAGTGACAAGGAAATCAACAATATAGCACAAATCTTCGCGTCCTCACTATAGCTTTTAATATAAAAAAGTCTTCAACCGGGGAGATTGAAGACTTTTAACTAACCAATTATAAACCTAAATTATGATAGCGCAAAGATAGTGTATAAAATACACATAAGCAATTTTTTCTCAGATTTAGAAAAAGTGATAAAAGTCCGAAATCGGACACAAAGTGTCCGATTTCGAACACTCATTCAATAAATAAAAAATCATAAATTGCTGAAAATTAGAAAGATAATAAAAAGGCATTATATTTATGATTACTACTGGAAATATTGTATATTATGCTTCGCAACAACGCTCGCATCAAAATTGTAACCAGTACAAGGAATTATAACACTCTTTCACTCCGCACAACGCCTATAATGATTGCGCTCGGGCTATTACTCTCTTTTCCGATGCGGAATAAACCTACTACCGAATCAAACCTCCACGAGCGTGAAACTTGTCAAACAACCATTGCTAGTCACTGTTCTAAAACCGGTAATCAGTTCATAAACATACGACATCTTTTTACGCGTTTGGGAATATTCTTTTAAGAACTTTTGTCAATTTTAGAATCGACTTCTCTAATATTTATTTCACTCTTTTGCCGAAAGCTTGCCTTTATATAAGTATAATAGGCGAATAATTCTCTTAAATTTCTTAGCCTCTATTTTAATGGATTCGCATTCCTTTCTATTTCTTTAGCCTCGAAAAACAGAAAGTCCTTCCTTTAAATTTTAAACACAGCAAACTTATCAATAAGAATCTGTTCATAGACATATACCCTAAGACACGGAAGGAGCATTTAAATAACGGTTTTACGGGATTTTTCAAAAAGTGCTTCTTTATCGCAATCTACACCCCCTCTCCTATTAATTCGTGATTTATAAACGCTCCTGCAATCGAGCCGGCAGCTACAGCTGCAGAAACACTTCTAAACATGGTAGCATTATCGCCTGCAGCATAAATTCCGGGGATAGAAGTCTGCTGGAAGTTATTGACTTCAATATGACCGGTACTTGTTATTGCGCAACCTATATTTTTCGGAATTTGACTTTGTTGTTCAAAGCGAGGAGGTGCGTAAAGCGCTTTAACAGAAATTTCAGTACCATCTTCAAATATAATATGGTCAAGCTGACCCTCGTAGTGTTTCAACAAAGCTATCGGCTTTTCTATCAACTGTATGTTATTTCTGGAAAGTGTTTCTTTGTCCGCATTATCAAAAGTAGATGGCCCGTTAGTAAGTACCGCAAGGTCTGAAGCCCAGTTACGAATTAGCCTTGCCTTCTCCAAAACAGATTCGCCGTTTAGCAACAGTCCCGTCGACTGATTTCTATATTCGTATCCATGACAATAAGGACAATGAATCACGCTGATTCCCCAACATTCTGCTATTCCACTCACGGTTGGAAGTATATCCTTTAACCCGGTAGCAAACAAAAGTTTGCTTGCTTCGAACTGCTTGCCGGAAGCGGTTCTAACAAAAAAAGCCCCATTCTTCCCGGCGGCAAATAGTACTTCATCCGTCAAGAAATTCACGGTATCATACGCAAGCACTTGCTCCAAAGCGATAGATGAAATTACTTTCGGCGGCTTACCGTCCTGCGTTAAAAAATTATGGGAATGGGGTGTTTGGCGGTTACAGGGTTTACCACTATCAATGATCAGTACATTTCTTATCGCTCTAGCTAAGGACATAGCGGCCGAAAGGCCGGCATAGCTACCACCGACTATTATAACGTCGTGTTTGTTGTTCTTCTCCATATCATTTATTTATATTTTCACTTATTATGTCTATTGAGATTAATCATCAATAAAAATGTCTCAAAATCGAGACATATATAGGCAAATTTTTTTATACCCCTATTCCTTTGCTGAATGAAAACCAAGCACATTCTTTTAAATTTATCTTCGTCTGATTACCCAAAAGCCCGGTATTTATTGTCGTGGCTACTACACTAGTCAAAAAAGCCAAAACCCAATCCACTGTCAGTCTTTTGCTAATATAACCATCCTCCTGTAACTGCAAAATCAATTGCCGGCAACGGTTGTTAATCGCTTCGTAAGTCGCACAGTTTCGATCATTCTGATTGTGTCTGTGACCATCACGGTGATGAAGTTTGTGGAAAAAGGCGTATTTCGCGCCACAGTCGATAGCAGCATAAAGCATTTCTTCCAGTTTCTTTAAAGGCAGATCTGAACTTTCCATAGCATCGTTCATCGCTTTTTTACAGTTTTGCTGCATGTCTTTCTCACAATAGGCCAATAACGCCTCCCTATCTTTAAAATAGCGATGAAGTGTTCTCCTAGTTATCGAAGACTTTTCTGCAACCCGCTCTAAGGGAGCAGAAAAGTCTTCATTAAATACTATAATTGCGGCATCAACAATCTTTTGTTTCGTTTCTTTCGTAATTCCCATCATACAAATTTGAAGAATTTTTCTCAGTTCTGAGACATTGAATTGTCATATATTGCAACAACGCGGCATTACAAAAGCAAGACTCGCAGTCTTGCTGCCGGCATCCTCTCGGAATTGCACTTGATTCCGTAAAAGGTTAGAAACGATTTTATTTCATTTTTTTTGCATCACGTAAAACACGTAGTTATAAAACTCCCGGTATCTTTGGTAAATGATAAGTTCATCGATGATCGTTTCCATGAACGATTTTTTTGTCGAATCATTTATTGGTTGAGCTATCGATAAAGCAACCTGTTTGATAATTGGATGGTAATAGTTGTCCCATCCGGCATTGGGTAGTGTAAAACATCCAACGGGAATATAGCCGCAATCTTCGATTAATTTCATTTTATTCGAAATCAAATCGATTTCGGGATAGCTTGCCATCCAATAATCGGTAAGATACTGAGGCCTTTCGTTACTTGTCCATGAAATTTCGGACGCCACTAAGTACCCCCTTCTTTTTAACAACGTGCCCCACTGTTTCAATCCTCTTTCGAATCCAATATGATAAATTGCGCCCTCACTCCAAATCATATCAAAAAAATTCCTTGGAAATGGGAGATCGTCCATAGATGTTTTGTGTACAGTTATTCGATCTTGCAAGCCCCATCGCGTGGCACGTTCCGTCAACACATCTAAAAATTCAGCCAATAAATCAACGGCAAAAATTTGTGCATTTGTTTTTCGTGCGAGTGTCATCGTCTGTGCTCCTGTTCCACAGCCAATATCCAGTATATGTTCAAAATAATGGCTCTCGCTTACCAAACCTAATGCTTTTAGCGTAGCTTCCTCGCATCCGGGTCCTTGCCTCTCATTATTTTTAAAAAAATCAACAATTGTTTGAATTAATTCCTGTTCCATTTCAAGATTGCAAAAAAATTTATCAATCATTTAATTTGCCTAGTGCAGCTACCGAAGATATCAGCACCTCACAGGCTTTCTACATATTCTCAATACATGCAAGATGTATTGAGAACAATTATTCTGGTTTACGCTCAACAGCAATTATAGACTTTATTAGACACCCCGAAAATCAACTCCGCTTACAAGATTATTCGATAAAGCCGTCGATAAGGATTAAGGTGAGGTTTAATACCTTTCTCGTACGTGTATAAGCAAAAAAGAATAAAAGTATGCAATATAGGCTACACGAAACGGTAGCGCTAACAATAGCGTCCTTGAAAGTTTACGCTATAACAATGGTAAAATATTTGACACTCTCTTGTCTCATAATGTGGTAAAGGTAGCAATTTTCTTTAATAAACAAATATTATTTATCAAAAACTCTATTATCACAATGCCTTTTCTCATTTTGAAGGCGATATGGGCCAAAACATCCCTACGCTTTGACCTACCTGCCAATATTTATTCTGTTTCACAGCATTTTTTATCCCAGTTCAACTTTTTTACTTTTATACTCCTCTTTTTGATTAAATTACTTATCTATGCAAGTAAAATCCACCATTTTATTTAATATCAAAAGATGGATAGTGAAAACTTCAAACGATTTGATAGGCTCGTAGCCATTTTTATTCAGCTGCAGTCTAAACGAGTGGTCAAAGCACAGGAATTAGCTGACCGGTTTCAGGTAAGCTTACGGACCATTTATCGGGATATAAAAGCACTGGAAATTTCCGGTGTTCCGATTTATAGTGAAGCCGGTGTTGGTTACTCTTTAATTGAAAGTTATCGTCTCCCTCCTTTATCGTTGAATAAGGAAGAAGCGACCAGCTTAGTAGCGGCTGAAAAACTGATGCAGAAATTCAGCGATAAAAGCATCCGTGACTATTTCTCTTCGGCGATGTACAAAATAAAAACCGCATTAAAGACTGTTGATAAGGAATGGGTATCAAGTATCGAATCGCAAGTGGTTATGCAACCTTTGCAAATTAAATTCAGTGAAAAAGCGCCACATGCATTAGCCACTCTTTTTGAAAGTATAGCTCGGAAAACGCAAGTTGAGCTTCTTTATCGGGCACTTGATGCGCCCGAAGCGATGCGCAGATTCATAGAACCGGTTGGTGTTTTTCATCAGCATCATTCATGGCACGTAATCGGCTTTTGCCACTTAAGAAAAGATTATAGGCAATTTAGGACGGATCGAATAGAAGAAATCAAAAACACCGAGTTACCTTTTGAACGAAAGCACCAACCATTGGACTTTTACCTGGCACCGAAGGAGCAACAACCGGTCACGAAGGTCCAACTTGCTGTTGAGAAAGATATGGCCAGATATCTCCAATGGGACCGCAATTTTTATGGTTTTATTTCGGAAGAACGACATGCTGACAAAGTAATCATGAATTTTGAAGTGCGCGATGTTGAAGAAGCTTTTGTACGCTGGTTCCTAATGTTCGCGGATAAAGCCACCATACTGGAACCTTCAACATTAAAAGAGAAAGCTCGGCTTCTGCTGACTAAACATCTGGCAAAGATCAACGAGGAAGGCAAAGCCCTTCAAATCAAAGATGATTGCTGAAGGGCTTAATACTTAGTCACGTTCCCAAAACATCGGAGGTTCTATATCTAAAGCTCTTAAGTATACATAACCTTGACCTCGATGGTGAATCTCATTATCAATAAAATAAAAGATGTTATCAATAATGGGAAATTCATATTGGCCAAACAAATTGAAAGTTTCCGAAAACCGTTCTAAAGGCAGTTGATTAAAGTACCTGGTAATAACGTCGGTTTGTTCGTCCCATTTTGCCAGTATTTGCTCCTTTGTGATTAATCTGAGTGCCTCTTCGTTATAGGGAAGTGGCTCGCCCTTTACAATGGATTCCATTGCCGGGCCGCCTATAGACAATAATTCGATAGCCAATTGGGAAAATGGACGCATTCCGCCTATAGAAAAACCGAAAAGTTCTTTCTCGGGAAAAGCTTCAATGACGCGTCGAGTTAGATTACGATGCCCGAGCCAATGCCTTAATAAAGCATCCTTATTAATTACCTGTGCTGATGTTACTGTATCCATAATATATTGCTTTTAGTTACTTAAGCAAAAGTATTTTGACCATGTGACAACAGTATGTCAGCTGAAAAAAAAAATCTTAAATTCTGTATCGCGTTTGAGCGTTGGCCAGTCAACAAAGAACACATCACTTCTCTTATTTGCACATATATTCACATACGATCACACCTAGAAAAAGAGAAAAACTAACCCTTTGTTGAGACAAAAGAATCTTAACTGTAATTTTACTGTGCAACCAGTTTTCCATTATGAACCACAAAACGGCTACATCAAGTAAGAATTTGGGCAAAATAAGTCTATATGGGCTAATAGCCTGTTCTCTGCTATTTGTTCTTATGATCTATAATTCTAAAGATTGTCATTGCGGTGATTTAATCATAGACCCCAAATTACAAGCAATGGCAAAAAATGGCGACACATTGGTCATTTCCTTTCTACACAAAAAGGGTAGCATTTTTTTATGCGTAGCTAAAAGAAGAGAATTATTAAAAGCACTTAAAATTCGCGATAGAGCTCCCAAAAAACATCATAAGAACACCCAAGGTCAATAGAGTAAAAAAACCTTATTGTACTCAATATCTCAAATAGTATCAGGCATTGAAGGCAAAATCGTTCATGTTATCTTTTGTTATTGTACCTTTTATCGGATCAAATCGTAAAGTCTAAAAACAGCAAAACCAGGCTATGACCTGGTTTTGCTGTTTAGCGGAAAGTGAGGGATTCGAACCCCCGGTCCTGTTACAGACAACGGTTTTCAAGACCGCCGCATTCGACCACTCTGCCAACTTTCCAGCGGCAAAGATAGAAATTATATCGAAATAGCATAGACCGATTTTATTGTTCTTAACATCTTTTCACCCTTTTATCATAACTCGTCGCAACCAATAAGGCTTTCTATTAGGCAATTTCCACGATCAACTTCTTTAGACTACCTGTTCGTTAAAACCTTTATCCATATTGTTTTACTTTGTTTCGATAATCATTGACAAACAAAAGAATTACCTTTATGGTTATGTAAATGTTAAAACGGGTATGAATACGATTCTTATTCCATTAGATTACGCTTCGGGGACACAAAATGCGCTGCGGTATGTATCTGCTGCTCATCAAAACCTCTTTTTTATTCGTCTAATCTTGCTAAAAAGCACTTATACGTCAGTTTTTCAACCCATTATATCTACCGCAGAATATCTCTGTCTAGACGGCGATACGCTGGAAGCTGGCCGAAAGGAATCTGTTGAGTACCTAGATAAAGTGACCAAAGAGCTAGCCAATAGTGTATTAAAAGAAGTCACTATAGATCATGCGATAAGCGAGTTACCACTCACTAGAGCCCTTGTGCAACTTATCAGGCAAGAATCACCCGATTTACTCATATTAGGTAATAGCCAGGAAAGCAAAGAAGGATATATCAACGATAATCTTATCGAGTTGGTAACAATTAGTAAAATCCCTGTACTTGTCCTTCCTTCCAACGCAACCTATAGAAAAATCCGTAAAGTATTATTACCTATGGATTTCGAAGAACTGAACCGTCTTGAAGCCTTCCTGCATCCGCTATTTTCAACTTATAAAGATGAGTTGATATTGCATGTATTCAGCATAAAAAAACAGCAACGCGATTTAATGGAAGACCGTAATAAACTTTCTGTATTACTACCGGATTTAAACTTCTCGGTCGATTATACGGACAATGATGATATATTGGATGGGATATTAGAGTTTGCAGAAAAAAAAGATGTCGACTTAATAGTCTCTCTACCGGGAAAGTACAATTTTTTCAAGAAAATAACGCATCGCAGTATTACGCATGCAATAGCTCACAATTCGAATCGTCCGGTTCTTATATTAAAGCAAACATAAAAGATCTAATCAAATTGAATCAAAAAAGCCCTACCACAGGGGTAGAGCTTTCATTTCTAATAATAAAATTGAAGTTGAAAAAAATTCATTACAAATGAATAAAAACTTTTTTATTTTTTAATTCACAATAATTGCACAGTTTCAACGATTAAAACGCACGACTCCTATTTTCTTAAATGCTCAGCTACTCGTTTTATATAGAGGTAGTTTGCGGTGCCCCCGATAATCCCTCCCACAACAGGCACCAGTCTTTTGGAAGCTCTTGTCCCCATGTTGATCATCAATTTTTGAGCAACTTCTTCCATTGCTGTTTTAGTAACCACTATACTTGCTTCTCCTTTTATCGATCTGGCAAGTAACTTAAAAAAATCATCGAATCGAAATTCATAATTTCCTGTTTTCTGATAAGCTATTGCTAATGTAACGCGAAATTGTTGAGCCAAAACATTAATCGTATCCAAGGGTACCCCAATAACCATAACACCCACACCGCCTATTCCGCTAATAACGCCTGAGCCTGCGGCGAAAATGGCGCATTGATTTATAAACTTTTCAAGCCCGAGTTGATCAACACCTTTCTTTACGCTTAACTGGTCAATTTTGTTAAATAATTGCTCTAAACCTTCTTTGGATAGGGCGTATACCTTTCCTTTCAGCTTTTTCTTGGTTGCCTCTACATTAATGTTATGCAGTTTAAATTTACCCATATCGCCGACTTTTTTATCCCACTTTACAACAACAAAGATACCACAAATACTTGGTTTACACGCACGTAAAGCAGCACACCCTAAGGAGTTATTGGTAGACATTAAAGATTAACGCGAAAGGAACTCTGTCCACATACAATCCTGATAATCTGTTAGCATATGAAAAAGTAAACCAACCGCCACAATTCTAGTTCTCGGAAAAAAAAGTAGCATCATGTAAAACGCAATAGCATAATTAGTATGCAACGGATGATACCCGATACTGCATCTATTCGCATCAAATATCGGCTTTGAAAGTAAATGATCTAGATCAACGAGCATTGTAGCTACCATAATTGCCCAAGCCTTTTTCCACTCTTTCTTGAAAAACAACCTCGCAAGTAATCCAGGAAAGAGAAAATGTAAGCTATAATGTACAAGCGTTTGCAAAACATTTAAGGTAATCATAATGTTAACCTTCAATTATTAAGGATTGGCGAAATTTGGAAAACTTCGCAAGATAGCCAATGCAACTAGATAAAACTACCCAAGTATTGAAAAATTATTATTATTTAAGTCCGTCGACTGACTCCATTAACAAACATAACACCATATATCGAAAATAATCGGGCAATCCTTATATTGCTTTATATTAGGAGGAATAATGTCTTTCTTACGGCCAAAACATTTAAAAGGAAGTAAATTGATTATAAACATTTTCACGGCTTTTGTTGTGTTTTCGGCCTATACGCTAATTTTCGGCTATAGAAAGGCATTCACGGTTGCGACATTTGAAGGAATAACCGTTGGCGGTTATAACTATAAAACTGTGCTCGTGATTAGTCAAGTATTAGGGTATATGCTGGCTAAATTTTATGGTGTGCAATATATTGCTGAATTAAAACGAGCGATAAGAAGCAAACTTATTCTTTCACTAACAGGTATTGCTTGGTTAAGTTGGCTTGGTTTCGCGCTTACACCCGTCCCGTATAATGCCATTTTTCTCTTTGTAAACGGTTTCCCTTTGGGACTTTTATGGGGAATTGTGTTCTCGTATGTTGAGGGAAGACAAGGAACCGATTTCATTGGCGCTGCTTTGGCAGTCAGTTTTATCTTTGCTTCAGGATTCGCCCGCTCTGCCGGCGGATGGATTATGTTAGCGCTTGGTTTATCTGAGTTTTGGGTTCCCTTTTTTACCGGACTTCTTTTTGCCCTGCCTCTTGTTTTTCTGGTACACTTAATGGAAAAGATACCTTTGCCAGATCAGGATGACATACTACAAAGAACTGAAAGAAGACCTATGGATAGACAGCAACGGCATCTATTTTTGGCAAAGTTTTTACCCGGCCTGGCAACATGTTTGCTGATATATACCTTCGCGACGATTTTCCGTGATATTCGGGACAACTTCGGCGCTGAAATGTGGAAGGAAATGGGTTTTTATAATCAACCGATCATTTTTTCACAGACCGAAGTACCTATTACATTAATTGTTTTGGCTTCTATCGGCAGTATGGTTTTTATAAAAAACAATTATCGGGCATTTATCCTTGTGCATGGGTTTGTGGCATTTGGCTTTTTGCTAGCCGGTATTTCAACCATTTGCTTTTTATTCCAACAAGTTTCCCCCTTTATTTGGATGCTTTTGACGGGCCTAGGTCTCTATATGGTCTATATTCCATTTAATGCAATTTTTTTTGAACGAATGATTGCTACTTTTAAGCATACCGGAAATGTCGGTTTTCTTATATACTTAGCAGATACCTTCGGTTATGTCGGCAGTGTGGGCATACTCTTCGCCAAAGAAATTTTAAAAATCAAGTTAAGTTGGGTGTCGTTCTTCTCCAACAGCGTGCTAGCCCTTTCTGCTCTAGGCTTATTGCTTACCATGTTTTCTGCCTACTACTTTAGGATCAAATATCGAAAAAACGAAAACTTTAATGAAGTGCACGCATAAGCTGGAATCAGGCATTGTTTTTACACGCTACAAAAGGATTTCGTTCTGTTGCGGCAGTTAATACAACTCCTTTTGATTGTAGCTCGTCCTTTAAAGCCTCTTTATCAAAGTCCAATTTATCCAACAAGTATTTATGCCTTGTATAAAAAACGCGAAATATGTCATCCCAGGTCATGGCAAAGATCTCCAGATTACCCCAAGACTTAACTAAAAATCGCTTGCCCCTATTCTTAAATTCTTCATACTGTTTCAATATATATGCGTCAACCCGATTACTTACCACAAAGAACTTCCATTGCCTCATTTGCGAATTGAACGCATCCTGTCGGCTAACAAAATCCATATAGTCTTCAATTTGCCTTAGCTGTTGCTTACCTATCACAACTACAGGTCTTTTGAGCTCAACCATGATATTTTCCTCCAATTCTTCCTCCTGATAAAAAGGATCGGGAATGCTTCGCTGTCTGCAAATAAATACATCAGGCCGCCTGTTCTTCTCCCGGTCCTTCATTGTCATCGCATTCATTTTTCCTGATCCTTCACCATCAAGAATATAAAGGTATTTGGAAAGTAGTTTTTCAAAACTCTCGTTCGCCGTCACTAAATGAAACTGCTCACCAAACAACCAATAATTTTCAGCAATCGCATGCTGAATATGATCTCGCTCTGTAGTGAACTGCTTTAAATCAAAAACCATCCTCTTTAATAACTCGATAGTAACAAACCTATTTTCAATCAAATTAATCGTTCTTGTAATACGGTTTAGAGAGGTTTTTCCTAGCAATATAGCCAAGTTTTCTCTTTCTTCTCGAGTAAGATTGACGATATCATCTAAAATAGACAGAATATGTTCCCGCTCGTCGGACTCAAGCAACAAATTGATAAAAGCAACGCTCGTTCGTTCTTGGGTTTCATTTAAGCCTTTAAAAATTTTGGGTTGTATACAGTATATTTCCTTAATAACTGCCATTAAATCTTTTCTTTTTTCTTGCTCATACTTATTGTTTCTGTAATTTGGAAGAACACCTTTACGATCGAAGTGCTCAATTAGTTTATCAGCCCCTTTTGATCTAACAAAACTTTTTTGCTTATCGGCAACAATTTGTTGCAGTTCTTTTATAAGTACTTTGAATACTCTGCTATTTAAATTTGCTCCAAATAAGCGTTCTGCATTCACTCCGTCACTGGGTATAAAGTCATCAAAGAATGACGATTCGACATAAACGCTATGATAAAAGCCAATGGCATTATTGTTAAATGATGTTAGCTGTTTAAAAAGTTCCTTTTGTGCGGTGTTTAAGAAATAGTAATAAAATTTATCGCCGATCTTTTCATACCACCGGACATACGTAATTCTAAATGTGTACTCAATATTCTGTGTGTCGGTAATTATCCGATGAAACACTTCATTGTCGGCGATTATATCGTCATATTCGACAGGGCTGCCATTCAGGCATAATTTGAAATCTTTACTTCGATTAAGAAGTAAAAACCACCCAAACTCGTTTTTCAAATAGCTCAAAAATGCAGAACAGCTGAAGGAATAACCGGAAACCCCAAATAAATTAGACAGGGTCACGATGGTACCCGTTTTGTTCCTTTTTGAGATTCTTCTGTTACTATCTTTATAAATATCCTTATTAGCCGCATTTATTATTATATCATAATCAAGTATCTTTTTAGATTGCTCATCAAAAAAAGTAGTGGACCATACAGCTTGCATGGCTAAAGCCATAAAGGAGAATCGCCCCTTTCCTTTTTTGCCACGTATATAGGAGGATCGGCTGAACGATTCTCTTTTTACAGAGTCCAGAAATGAACCAAAAGTCTGATGCAATGTGGCAAAAGGGATCCCTGTGCCATTATCGATAATCTGTATCTCGTTTATATAGTCGATGTTGTTTGGTTTAAAAACAATATTGATTAGGGATGCGTTTGCGTCGAATCCATTCCAAATCAACTCACATATCGCCTCCCTATAACTTTTCGTAATGCCAGCTGACTCTACACTATAGTTATTGATACTTACCTTGTTATTCATAGCAACTATTATATTCTTCGAGGTAAATATACTAATATTTTTAGTAAAAAAATAGAAAAACACATTATAATCACTATGTTACATGAATATTGAATAAAAATTTTTTAATTAACATTTGTTTTCGAATTACTAATAAATTTAGTAATCTTGTTATGCGATAAATCTGGATGTCAAAGAATGTTCTTAGTCAGTCAGTTTTTGTTGACTTTTTTACTAAAACATTGTTATTCTAAATAAAAAAATGGCTACGGCGTACGTTAAAAAGTTAGTTACAATTGCCGAAGAGCAATATAACAGCTATCATCTCGAGAGCGAGAGTGATGTAGAATTATCGAAGCAGATACGTAAGTATTGGACAGACCTAGGCTTTTCCTTTCCTGGTGTGACAACGGCTTGGTCGGCTATATTTATTTCTTGGTGTATTAAGAAGGCTGGCGCAACAGGAGAAGAATTTTTGTTTAACCCGGCGCATGCGAGATTTGTTCACGCCGCCATCCAAAATGCGATTCAAGATACCGGAGTTTTCCGTGCTTACCCTTATCAAGCTATTGAACCTGGTCTTGGTGATATCATTCATCATAATCGTGGTAACAAGCGTTATGATTTTGAATTTGCAAAAAAGAACAAGGCTTATGAATCGCACTCTGCTATTGTCGTTGAAAGGGGAACCGATGCCAAAGGCAATTACGTGTTAACGGTTGGAGGGAACGAGAGTGATTCTATCAGGAAGAAGTTAATTCGACTCGATAAGCAATGGAAGATCATTGCGAGAGAAATTAACCCCTATATATGTATTATTCGAAACCTGAAATAAAAAACATGCCAAATGCGTTAAACACAACTAGCAAGAAAGATGAGGTGCCGATGATTAGCGAAACTCCTTTTGATCATATAGCCTTAGCCTTTTCGGGAGGTGGTTTTCGGGCTGCGTCTTTTAGTTTAGGAGTTTTGAGTTACCTGAATGTTATTCATACGCTTAACGATCAAGTACTACTTGACAATGTAACCTTTATTTCTTCTGCATCTGGGGGCTCGATAACCAATGCCTTCTATGCATTACACGTAGCACAAGGTCGATCGTTTAAAGAATTTTATAAAAATTTAACCGAGCATTTGTCCGGAATGGCTTTAATGAATGTTGTTTTTGAAAAATTAAATAACGATAAGGAGTGGACAGATAACCCGTATAAGCGAAGAAATATTATCAATGCTTTTGCACTTACGTACGACGATCTATTATTCAAACGTGCACTATTGTCAGATTTACATCCTAACGATCATAATAAACATTTAGAAGAGGTTTGTTTTAATGCAACTGAGTTTTATCGAGGTTTGGTTTTTAGGCAACAGGTTAAAATGAAAATGGATGTTAAATCACATGAGGATATCCAATTTAGATTTGGGAATTTTAATATAAAGTTGGGACAAACAACGGCAGGCAAGTTAAAGATAGCAGACTTGCTCGCCGCATCATCTTGTTTTCCCGCTGGCTTCGAACCTGTCATCTTTCCTGACGACTTTACCTATGTAGATTTGCCCATCGCTGCTACAGGCGAACTCACAAGCTTAAATAAACGTAATTTACTTGATGGCTTATCTATAGCGTTACAAGAAATAAGCCGGAGTGAATTGGTAAAGTTATTTGGTCAAGCTAAAGTGGACGACATACTTGCCGATTTCACAAAAACACCTTCTATTATGGAATTAAGACAGGCTTTTTCCAAGGAAAAATTAGCCGATGATTTCAAAATCGGAATGATGGATGGAGGAATAACCGATAACCAAGCCTTGGAAAGTATGCTGGATGCACAAAAGAGAAGAATCAAAAAGAAAACGGCCTTTTCACCTTTTGATCTAATGTTAATTAATGATGTGGGCAGCCATTACATGGAACCGTATAAATTACCCAAAGAGAATAAAAACTATAAAGGAATCGGAGCTATTTCCATAAATAACTTAATTGTTATACTGTGTCTATTTTTCCTTTTCGGACTAATAATGATTAGTAAAACGCTAGGTTTCCAATTAGGTGGTATACAGTTGAATGTCGTGATAGGAACAACTATATGTGTATTATCATTATGTTTTCTATTGATTTTGGCTATACTACGGAAATTCATTGAAGGCGATACGAACCGCCTAGGGGGCTTAAATCTAAACAAGAACTTCTCGCCTGATATTGTTACCAATCTTTTCGAACATTTTGGCTCTACCCCTATTGTAGTTATTTATAGAATGATCAAAGAACGTTTCGCTTCTGTATTGATATTGAACAATGATGTTTTTCTTAAACGGATACGTTATCTTCTATACAACAAAACTTATGAAAGCGGTAAGTATCGGTTCAAAATCAAAACCAATCATGTGTATGACTTATCTTTTTCGAACGATTTTAATCGAAACAGAAAAAATCTCCCTTTTTTAACTCCATCACGAGCTCAACAGATCGTCGCTCAGGCAGCTTTTGAAATGCCAACAACTTTATGGTTTGATGCAAAATCACAAGAAGAAGAAACCCTTGCCGCTCTAATTGCATGTGGTCAATATACTACCTGCTATAATTTACTCGAATATATATACCGCTTAAAAAACACAGTAAGCAAATCCGGATCCACCTATTATCAACAATTAACGAAAAGCTATCAAGAGAAAATTGATTTCATAGAAAAGCAATTATTACAGCATTGGCATCAATTCCGTGCCGATCCTTTTTTCCTTTATAATCAACTGGGAAAGGATTTTCAGGTTAATAGATTCAAGTCCTGCGGCATGGGAAGTTTCTCCGCGGCGGACGGTAACTTTGACGGCTTACGATAAGCTGCTCCGACATGATTACAAACCGATGGGTACCAAAACAGGAAAGGCCGCCGTGCAATGCACGGCGGCCTTCTGTAAAGATCGGCACCGACCTACTCTCCCACATGTTACTGCAGTACCATCGGCTCTGGCGGGCTTAACTTCTCTGTTCGGGATGGGAAGAGGTGGACACCGCCGATATAGGCACCTGAATACCTTTCAAAGTAAAAATTCAAAATTCAAAATTCAAAAATCCGGCACACCGGCCTTTTTACCTTTTACCTTTCAATTTTTTATTTGACTGATAACGGAAGAAAAAAAACAGGAAGACAACAGCCTGCTGCGCTTGAGAAAGCTTCGGGCTATTAGTACGGCTCGGCTGTGGTATCTCTACCTTTACACCTGCCGCCTATCGACGTGGTAGTCTCCCACGGCCCTGTAAGGAAGTCTCATCTCGTGGCTAGTTTCGCACTTAGATGCTTTCAGCGCTTATCTATTCCCGGCATAGCTACTCTGCCGTACACCTGGCGGCATAACAGATTCACCAGCGGCCGGTCCAACCCGGTCCTCTCGTACTAAGGTCAGCCCCACTCAGACTTCCTGCGCCCACAACAGATAGGGACCGAACTGTCTCGCGACGTTCTGAACCCAGCTCGCGTGCCACTTTAATCGGCGAACAGCCGAACCCTTGGGACCTTCTCCAGCCCCAGGATGTGACGAGCCGACATCGAGGTGCCAAACCTCCCCGTCGATATGAGCTCTTGGGGGAGATCAGCCTGTTATCCCCAGAGTACCTTTTATCCTTTGAGCGATGGCCCTTCCATGCAGAACCACCGGATCACTATGTCCGTCTTTCGACCCTGTCCGACTTGTATGTCTCACAGTCAAGCAAGCTTTTGCCATTGCACTCCGCGTACGGTTACCAAGCGTACTGAGCTTACCTTTGAAAGCCTCCGTTACCTTTTTGGAGGCGACCACCCCAGTCAAACTACCCACCAAACAATGTCCCCCCCCAAGGGGGGTTAGGAACCGGATACAGAAAGGGCGGTATTTCAAGGACGATTCCGCGGATCCTGGCGAACCCGCTTCACAATCTCCCGCCTATCCTACACATCCTGCACCCAGTCCCAATGTTAAGCTATAGTGAAGGTTCATGGGGTCTTTCCGTCCCGTTGCGGGTAACCGGCGTCTTCACCGGTACCACAATTTCACCGAGCTCATGGCCGAGACAGCGCCCAGATCGTTACACCATTCGTGCAGGTCGGAACTTACCCGACAAGGAATTTCGCTACCTTAGGACCGTTATAGTTACGGCCGCCGTTTACCGGGGCTTCGATTCAATGCTTCACCCGAAGGTTGACATCCCCTCTTAACCTTCCGGCACCGGGCAGGTGTCAGGCCTTATACGTCATCTTTCGATTTGGCAAAGCCATATGTTTTTGTTAAACAGTCGCCTGGGCCTTTTCACTGCGGCTTCTCCGTCGCCGGAGGAAGCGCCCCTTCTCCCGAAGTTACAGGGCCATTTTGCCGAGTTCCTTAGCCATGATTCACTCGAGCACCTTGGGATTCTCTCCCCGACCACCTGTGTCGGTTTGCGGTACGGGTCTTATATGCCTGGAGCTTAGCGGCTTTTCTCGGGAGTATGGTTACCCGCGCTATCGGCGCCCCCGGAGGTTTGCCGTACTTTCGGCCTTCGGCACACGACCCGGATTTGCCTGGGTCACGTTTACCTACGGCCTTCAACGCACTATTCCGTCAGTGCGCGGCGGTGTCACTCCTCCGTCCCCGCTTCGCAGCATACAAGAGTACGGGAATCTTTACCCGTTGGCCATCCGCTGCCCCTTTCGGGTCCGCGTTAGGTCCCGACTTACCCTGATCCGATTAGCGTTGATCAGGAAACCTTGGTCTTTCGGTGGGCGGGTTTCTCGCCCGCCTTATCGTTACTTATGCCTACATTTGCTTTTCCGGAACGTCCACGGATACTCACGTAACCGCTTCTCCCGTGCCGGAATGCTCCCCTACCGATATTTCTATCCCACGGCTTCGGTGGTACACTTCATGCCCGTTTATTATCCACGCCCGGCCGCTCGACTAGTGAGCTGTTACGCACTCTTTAAATGAATGGCTGCTTCCAAGCCAACATCCTAGCTGTCTGGGCAACCGGACCTCGTTAGTTCAACTTAGCGTACACTCGGGGACCTTAGCCGGTGGTCTGGGTTCTTTCCCTCTCGGCGCAGGACCTTAGCACCCTGCGCCTCACTGCGGACCATATCTCCCGGTATTCGGAGTTCGTCTGGATTTGGTAGGATGTGACTCCCCCGCACCCAATCGGTAGCTCTACCTCCGGAAGACTCAATGTCCACGCTGTTCCTAAAAACATTTCGGGGAGTACGAGCTATTTCCCAGTTTGATTGGCCTTTCACCCCTACCCACAGGTCATCCGGAAACTTTTCAACGTTTATCGGTTCGGTCCTCCAGTACGTGTTACCGCACCTTCAACCTGCCCATGGGTAGATCACAAGGTTTCGCGTCTACCTCCACTGACTGTACGCCCTGTTCAGACTCGCTTTCGCTTCGGCTGCGCGGCTTAACCGCTTAACCTCGCCAGTGAAGTGTAACTCGTAGGCTCATTATGCAAAAGGCACGCCGTCACCCCATTAAGGGCTCCGACAGTTTGTAAGCACACGGTTTCAGGTTCTCTTTCACTCCCCTGTTCGGGGTTCTTTTCACCTTTCCCTCACGGTACTGGTCCACTATCGGTCTCTCGGTAGTATTTAGCCTTGGCGGATGGTGCCGCCGGATTCCCACAGGGCGTCTCCGACCCCGCGGTACTCAGGAACTCACTAGGCCGGTCTTCATTGCGTGTACGCAGCTCTCATGCTCTACGGCGGGCCTTCCCAGACCCTTCCACTTCTTCCGACTGTACCACATTGCGGTCCTACAACCCCGCATATGCCGTAACATATCCGGTTTGGGCTCTTTCCCTTTCGCTCGCCACTACTCAGGAAATCATTCTTATTTTCTTTTCCTGCGCCTACTTAGATGTTTCAGTTCGGCGCGTTCGCGTTGTTAAACGGCATGTCTTCAACATGCCGGGTTTCCCCATTCGGAAATCGCCGGATCTCATCTCATTTGCAGATCCCCGGCGCTTATCGCAGCTTATCACGTCCTTCATCGCCTCCGAGAGCCTAGGCATCCCCCGTGTGCCCTTTCTTACTTTCTTCTCCCCGTACCCTTTTGCCGTACGGGGATGCTTTTGTGTCATGTCCCTTCCCCGTAGGAAAGAAACGTCTCTGCTGTTGTCTTCTCTTGTGTTTTTTCTTCCGATATGTCAAAGAACCTTTTTTTCAGATTAAAAAGTCAAAATCAAAAAGTAAAAACGACCGGCGTACCGGGTTTTTGAATTTTGAATTTTTACTTTTTAATTTGAAAAGCGTGGAGAATAACGGATTCGAACCGTTGACCCCCTGCGTGCAAGGCAGGTGCTCTAGCCAGCTGAGCTAATTCCCCCCGTTACGTGGACAGGACCGCCCGCCTCCGGTTTCCCGGACGGCCTCCCTCTTTCAGGTAGTCCCGAGCAGATTTGAACTGCTGACCCCTACATTATCAGTGTAGTGCTCTGACCAACTGAGCTACGGGACTGCTTCGCTTCCGCACCGGTGACCCCGAAGGGGCACTGTGGCACTTTCCTCTTTTTTCTCTTTCTCTTTTTTCAAGAAATCTTCATGGCGTAACCGAACGGCCCGAGGGCCCTCTAGAAAGGAGGTATTCCAGCCGCACCTTCCGGTACGGCTACCTTGTTACGACTTAGCCCCAATTACCGGTTTTACCCTGACACGCTCCTTGCGGTTACATGCTTTAGGTACCCCCGGCTTTCATGGCTTGACGGGCGGTGTGTACAAGGCCCGGGAACGTATTCACCGCGTCATTGCTGATACGCGATTACTAGCGAATCCAACTTCACGGGGTCGAGTTGCAGACCCCGATCCGAACTGTGAGGGGCTTTCTGAGATTGGCTTCACCTCGCGGTGTCGCTGCCCTCTGTACCCCCCATTGTAGCACGTGTGTAGCCCCGGACGTAAGGGCCATGATGACTTGACGTCGTCCCCGCCTTCCTCTCTGTTTGCACAGGCAGTCTGTTTAGAGTCCCCACCTTTACGTGCTGGCAACTAAACATAGGGGTTGCGCTCGTTGCGGGACTTAACCCAACACCTCACGGCACGAGCTGACGACAGCCATGCAGCACCTAGTTTCCTGTCCCGAAGGACTTGTCCATCTCTGGACAATTCAGTAACTTTCAAGCCCGGGTAAGGTTCCTCGCGTATCATCGAATTAAACCACATGCTCCTCCGCTTGTGCGGGCCCCCGTCAATTCCTTTGAGTTTCACCCTTGCGGGCGTACTCCCCAGGTGGAACACTTAACGCTTTCGCTTGGACGCCGACAGTCTATCGCCGACATCGAGTGTTCATCGTTTAGGGCGTGGACTACCAGGGTATCTAATCCTGTTCGATCCCCACGCTTTCGTGCCTCAGCGTCAATCGTACTTTGGTAAGCTGCCTTCGCAATCGGTGTTCTGTGGCATATCTATGCATTTCACCGCTACTTGCCACATTCCGCCTACCTCAGGTACATTCAAGCGCGCCAGTATCAAAGGCACTGCGATGGTTGAGCCACCGTCTTTCACCCCTGACTTAGCGCGCCGCCTACGCACCCTTTAAACCCAATAATTCCGGATAACGCTCGGATCCTCCGTATTACCGCGGCTGCTGGCACGGAGTTAGCCGATCCTTATTCTCACGGTACATTCAGCCCGGTATACATACCGGGGGTTATTCCCGTGCAAAAGCAGTTTACAACCCGTAGGGCCGTCTTCCTGCACGCGGCATGGCTGGTTCAGGGTTCCCCCCATTGACCAATATTCCTTACTGCTGCCTCCCGTAGGAGTCTGGTCCGTGTCTCAGTACCAGTGTGGGGGTTTCTCCTCTCAGAGCCCCTAGACATCGTCGCCTTGGTGGGCCGTTACCCCGCCAACCAGCTAATGTCACGCGAGCCCATCCGTCCCCTATAAATATTTAAATGAAGGCCCATGCGGACCTGCATTCTCATGCGGTATTAATCCGGATTTCTCCGGGCTATCCCCCTGGGACGGGCAGGTTGCTCACGCGTTACGCACCCGTGCGCCACTCTCACGGGGACCGAAGCCCCCGATCCCGTTCGACTTGCATGTATTAGGCCTGCCGCTAGCGTTCATCCTGAGCCAGGATCAAACTCTCCATTGTATAATGTTAAGTTTCCGATCTCGGCATTCGCACTTCTTTCAGTGCAGCCTTCCGATCTTTTTTGTATCTTCCGGCCGACGGACCGTTCAGGCCTGTCCTTTTGACTCTCGCCAAAAAACAGGCCGTCCGTTACGCTACATGAATCTGATTTCTTAAAGAACTTTAAACGCCTCCGCTCACGCTTCGGCCTCCGCCGTATCCATCGGGTCTCCCCTCCGGTACTTCCTGTTTTTTTCTTTCACCTTCCCGGGCATCGCGCCCGTTCCGTCGCCCCCTCTCTCCCGATTGGGAGTGCAAAGGTAACAGCTTTTTTCTTTTCTCCAAAATATTTTTTTAAAATATTTTTTCCTCCTCCCCGCTGTTCACCTCCGTACCTCAAAAAACAACCGCATCCCTTCGTTTGCGGAGTGCCCGCCTTCCGAACGGGATGGCAAAGGTACGAATTTCCCCCGTTCCCCCAAATGTTTCGCGCCCCGGACCACAGCTTTTTTTACAACAAACTGGAAATCAAATCCTTTTTTTTCACTCCTACACACAGGCAACACTAATCTACCTATTTTATTACTTATGCATACATAACTACGCAGCCATCTCATCCTTATAACAAAAAAATTTTAATTAAAATGCTTCTTATCTTTGCCGCATGGATTATTTTGGCAATTTGTTAGCGTTATTAAAATTAGAACAAATAGAAGATAGGAATTCCTTTCAAACCTCGCTAACTACCCTGTCCATTACACAGCGAAAAAAAAATGGGAACACTTGGTTCCCGGTACATATAAAAAAAACAACTATCGAAAGAGGCGACTACATCTCTGTTGAAATTGAACGTTCAAACGATCAAGAAGCAATACATCATTTTAAATCCGGGGCGTCAGTTGCTCTTTTCTCTAATCTTGATTCGGTTAATCACCGCATTGTGGGACAAGTGTCCTATCTTGTTGAAAACAGAATGAAAGTTATGCTGCGTCTTGATGAGCTTCCCGACTGGATTCACGATGGTAAACTTGGCATCGATTTATTATTTGATGAGTATAGCTATAAGCAAATGCAAAATGCACTGCTAGAAGCTTCAAAAGCAAGCAAAAACCCTCTTATTCAGGTGTTAACAGGAGAAAGGCAACCTGTGTTCTTTTCTTCTGCTACCCCTATTTTATTAGATAGGTTGAATGCCAATCAGCAGCTAGCCATCGAAAAAATTCGATCTGCGAATGATATAGCCATCATTCATGGTCCCCCGGGCACTGGCAAAACTACAACCATCATCGAAGCTTGCAAGGTTTTACTGAAAGAAAGAAACTGTCAGTTACTGGTGGTTGCACCGAGCAACACTGCAGTAGATCTTCTTACAGATCAACTTCTCAAAGCACAAATCAATGTTACACGAATCGGAAGCCCCTCTCGTGTAACACCTGAGTTACTACATGCGACATTAGATGAGCAGATCAGCCAAACTTCGTCAATAAAAGAAGTTAAAAAAATCAGAAAGCGAGCAAATCAATTTCGTGAAATGGCACGAAGGTATAAACGTAACTTCGGCAAAGAAGAGCGAATCCAGCGACAAACATTATTTGCCGAAGCAGCAAAGCTTATAAAGGAAGCCGATGCTTTAGAGCAGTATGCTACAGAATCTGTCATCAAAAATGCGCAGGTAATTACAGCAACATTGGTGGGAGCCGGCCATTACTCAATAAAAAACATTTGCTTTGAGGCAGTCATAATCGATGAAGCCGCACAGGCTCTAGAACCCGCATGTTGGATTCCCATATTAAAAGCAAAGAAATTAATATTAGCAGGCGATCATCAGCAGTTGCCTCCAACGATCAAATCCGTTTCTGCTGCTAATCAGGGACTTAAGGAAACATTACTGGAAAAATGCATTCATTTATATCCGCAATCAGGTGTTATGCTTCAGGAACAGTATCGAATGCATACATCCATCATGTCCTTTTCCTCCCAAAAATTTTACCAAAGCTCGCTAATTGCACACAGTTCCGTTGCAAATACGCTGTTGTTTCCTAATGATCAGCCCTTGCAATTTATCGATACGGTGGGGTGTGGGTTTGATGAAAGAGACGATGAAGGCAGCATATACAATTTAGAAGAAGCTTCCTTTGTTTTACATTACCTTTCAATGTTGAGTACATCGCTTAGCCAACACTATTCACCCGAAAATTATCCTCGCATCGCTATTATTTCTCCTTATGCTTCGCAAGTCGATAAGTTCAAAGCGTTGTTGGAAGCCGACCCTCTTTCCATATATAAAGATAAAGTTACGATCAATACCATCGACGGCTTTCAAGGTCAAGAAAGAGACATTGTTATTATCAGCCTTACACGAAGTAACCAAGAAAGAAAAATTGGTTTCTTAAGCGATATTAGGCGCATGAATGTCGCGATGACAAGGGCAAAAAAGAAATTAGTGATGGTAGGTGATAGCCTTACCCTATCAAAGCTACCTTTCTATGCCGATTTAATTACCTATTCAGAAAAAGAACATGCTTACTACAGCGCTTGGGAATATTTGAACAATTAACATAGCAGGCTTGCTATGTTTTCACTTTCGACTTACAAAACGATTTCCCTTTATATAATAGCGCCAGGGCAATAAAGCATCTTCCTTTGCATATTCTACACCAATCCTTGTCGAAACAACAATATCTTGCTCATCCAACGAGATCCCCACGTCCTCTATCCAAATATCGTCACCGGATAAGCTTTTTCCGTTGAAATTTCCTGCAATGCCTAAAGCTTGCGTCAGCGTTCCCGGGCCTGCAGAAAGCCGTGGAGTCAGTACCTCCATATTACGTCTCTTTAACATATAATCGAGCCCAACAATTGGCTCAATACCTCTCACTAAAACAGCTTGTGGAACATCGATTGGACCGGTTACAACATTAAAGAGATAATGGATCCCATAACAAAGATATACATACGATACACCTCCCTCCCCATACATTACTTTTGTTCTTTCGGTAAAACGTCTGCCATAAGCATGGGAGGCCTTATCTGTTATACCATTATAGGCTTCTGTCTCTACGATAATCCCACCGGTTACAAGGCCATTAATATTAGTGTAGATAACCTTTCCCAAGAGTTGCTGCGCAACCCACTGCACGTCGTCTTGCAGATAAAAATATTTTGGTAATTGCTTATTGTTCTTCACCCAAAGTCAATATCGATCGAAAAATGGAAGATAAAATTATACATTTGTCCGCGCGTTACCAAATTTTGATTTCTATGCATAGCCGAGCTTTTTTATTTCACTCCATCATACGAGCTAGTCTGGCGATCCTATTATTGATAGTTATTAGTTTCACCTTTTTCAGTTGCGAAAAAGATAATTACAATCCTGAAAACTATTGGCCCCAGGTAGGGCACCGAATAGATATGGTTGAGCGATATTGGGGACCACCCGACGATCGGGATTCATATTACAATGGGGATGTATTTATTGTATCCTATTATTATTACAACGAAGGCATTTTCATCGAGTTTTTTCAGGATCGGGTTGATTTTATTGGCGACCTATAGTATTAATACGCGCATACAACTTGCTAAACATTAGTTTGCTATCCACTTTTTGTTATATTTTTTGTAGCTTGCCCTCTAAATATTCCGCTCATCATTGAGTATATACGATGAAATTCAAGGAGTTAATCCGACAGGAACAAGATATCGCCTTTGTAATTGGCAACGGCATCAATCGATATCCTAACAATCCAAAAGCGTTATCTTGGGAGGAATTACTTCTTAAGCTATGGCATAAGTTTTCTCCAGACGTCTTTAACTTCGTCCCGAAAGGCATTACAACCACTGAATTTTATGATTTGCTGGACTTAGCTAGCATAGAAACCGCTAACAGCCCATTTCAAATTCAGAAAGAAGTAAGTCGTCTACTGAGCGGTTGGCAGCCGTTCGATCATCATGTTTCATTCGTACAGTGGGCCAGGCAGCATGAAGCACCTATTCTTACCACCAATTTTGATCTTACATTTTCTTCACTGCCCTTCATGCAGCAATACCGTTTTAAAACGACGTCTTTCACTGACTTTTATCCTTGGTCAACCTATTTCTCGGATCACGAGTTAAAAGATCCGTTGAAAGGTTTCGGAATATGGTTTATTAATGGACTTGTCAGCTACCATAGAAGCATTCGTCTAGGTCTTTCTCATTATATGGGATCCATTGAAAAAGCAAGAAATTACATCTATAAAAGTCGCACAGGCAGTCTCTTTAACAATAACAGTCAAAAGATTTGGAGTGGAGGTAATACATGGCTCCAAGTCTTCTTTAATAAGCAGTTATGTATTTTCGGTTTAGGGTTGGAAGAAAATGAAATTTTCATCCGATGGCTTTTAATAGAACGCGCAAAATACTACCGAAAATTTCCCGGCAGAAGAAAAAAGGCCTGGTATATTGCTCCTAAAAACGAAAAACCGGACGACCGAAATCTTGGTAAGATTCAATTTTTACGAGGAATCGGTATCAATTTGATTGAAACCAACAACTATGGAGAAATTTATAGCGAGCCATGGCTCTAGGTCAATCACTATTCTTTTTTTACAAAAAAATTATATTGGTTTTACTTTTCTCCCTCTAAAAAGCAAGATATTTGCCGCAAATCCCCATAAGGAATTATTTTTTAGTGTCTGCTACTCACCTATAAATATTTGTTAATGAATTTCGTCGGAAAGATACTTTTTTCTACCCGAACCATGGGTTTTATGTTGTTGTTATACGCTTTCTCGATGGCGGTAGCTACATTTGTCGAAAATGATTACGGCACGCCTGTGGCAAAAGCCCTCATTTACAACAGTTGGTGGTTCGAGTTGATTATGGTCATACTCGTGCTTAATTTCATCGGAAACATAAAACGCTATCAATTAATTCAGCGGAAAAAGTGGCCATTATTAGTTTTCCACCTGGCATTCATATTAATCTTCGTCGGCGGAGCGATTACCCGTTATATTAGCTTTGAAGGTTCTATGCATATCCGTGAGGGGGAGTCCAATAATGAAATTATTTCCGATGCTTCATTTTTTAAGGTACAAATTACAAATGGTGAAGAAGCCTTAGCCTATAAAGATGTACCGGTCATTCTAACATCTCGTCAGGTTCCCTTTTACTTAAAGCCTTTTCAAAAGGAATATGCTGCAGAGTACGATTTTATGGGACAACGTTTAAAAATGCGTGTCTTGGATTACACACCGAGAGCCCAAGATTCGCTGGTAGCGTCGCCAACAGGCAAGAACATACTACATCTCGTGACCTTGATCGAAGGTAAAAGAGAGAACAAATATATCCCTTCGGGTAGTGTACAACTGATCCAGAATATGCTAGTCAGTTATAACAAGGAAACACCGGGGGCAGTAAACATTCAAGAAGAAGCTGGAAATCTAGTTATCAATTCGCCGGTAGGTGGTGGCTATATGATTATGGCGTCACAGGAAAAGGGTGAACTCCAAGCAGAACAGAAACAACCTTTTCATCTTCGTAGTTTGTACACACTAGGAAGTTTAACTTTTGTTATACCTCAAGCACCATCCAAAGGTGAGATTATCCATTTTGAGGGCGATAAGCGTACGCATGAAAACGAGGCTGACCTGGTTAAACTGGAACTCTCAACCAATAATACCACCGATACCGTATCATTTTATGGAGGAAAAGGTATTACCAGTTTTCAACATCAGTCCGAAATAGGTGGTCTAACCGTGTCCATAGGCTACGGCTCAAAAATATATTACACACCCTTTGAACTTAAACTTCGCAAATTCAAAATGGAAAAATACCCC
Source organism: Olivibacter sp. SA151 (assembly GCF_054130995.1). NCBI lineage: Bacteria > Pseudomonadati > Bacteroidota > Sphingobacteriia > Sphingobacteriales > Sphingobacteriaceae > Olivibacter > Olivibacter sp. SA151. The sequence continues at coordinate 4,216,504 of NZ_CP096391.1, forward strand.
GGAAGTAATAGTCCTGCCTCCTATTCCTCCGATTTAGCAATTGTAGAAAAACAGTCAGAGACACCATATACTATCTATATGAACCATGTGTTGGATCACCAAGGTTACCGTTTCTTTCAATCAAGTTTTGACCCGGACGAAAAAGGCACCGTTTTGTCAGTTAATCATGATTTTTGGGGCACTACCACCACCTATATAGGTTACACATTTCTATTTCTAGCCATGTTTGTTACTTTGTTTTGGAAGGGAACTCGCTTCTCTAAGCTAAATGAGCAGTTAAGCGCTTTATCGAAGCAAAAGGCGTCGCTTTTACTCCTTTTGTTTATGCCATTTGGCGCAAGTTATGCACAGGAAATAGACATGCATGGTCCGTCCAGGGGAGATCAGCTATTGAAAAGCGACGAACAGAGGCATCAACATCAGCATAACCATGTACATACGCATGATTCGGCTGTCCAATCAGAAAACCGGCCCGATCTTTCAATGCCTGTACCTAGCAAAATACAAGACCCTGCTCAATTCGCAGCGTCGGTAAAACTAAGCAAATCACATGCAGCTAATTTCGGAAGCCTTCTAGTACAAAATTTTGACGGAAGAATAGAACCCATCAATACCTTGGCACTGGAAATCTTGCGGAAACTTCATCACAAAGATCAGTTTTACGAATTAGATGCCAATCAATTCCTTTTGTCTGTATCAACACAACCTTTTGATTGGGCACAAGTCCCGTTAATTAAAGTAAATGCAAAAGGTGGGCCGGAGCTGTTAAATCGTGTAAAAGCGGACCCTAAGGGGTATACATCGCTACTTAACTTAATCACGCTCAAGGATAATAAAGCGACCTTCGTTCTAGAAGATGAATACCAACAAGCATTCGCGAAAAAGCCTGCTGACCAAAACAGCTATGACAAAGAGCTTATTGAACTGAATGATAAATTACAGGTTATGCAGTACCTGATCAGTGGGCAATATCTACGGGTATTACCTATCCCGAATGATCCGAACAATACTTGGGTTGCTTGGGGTAATGAACATGCAAATCATAATACCGATGTTAAAAATCCTTTCGCGGCCTATCTTAAAGAAGTCATCTATGCACAAACCACACAAAATTGGCAGCAAGCCGATCAACAGTTAGAAAAATTAAAGTCGTTGCAAAAAGAAATAGGCAAAGAAATTATTCCATCGGAAGCAAAAATTAACTGGGAAATCCGATACAATTCATGGAATATCTTCTTTAAGCTTATGATTACTTACGCCTTATTGGGAAGTCTAATTCTTGCGTTAGCCTTTGTTAAGCTTTTCTCGGAGGCCAGATTTGTGAGTCGATTAATTTCTTTTCTACTCGTTGTTGTAACAATTGCGGCCAGTTTACAGGCACTTGGCCTAGGCATCCGATGGTACATCTCCGGTCATGAGCCCTGGAGTAATGGCTACGAGGCGGTTATGTTTATTAGTTGGATTGGGATACTTTCCGGCCTTATCTTATATCGCAATAGTAATGCCTTTATCCCGGCAGCAGGATGTCTTATAGCTGTGATATTAATGGGCTTTGCACACGGGGGTTCACAGATGAACCCTCAGATTACACCGTTAGTACCCGTTTTAAAATCCTATTGGCTAATGATACATGTCGCTATCATTACTTCCAGTTATGGATTTTTCGGCCTAAGCGCGCTGATTGGTCTTGTGACGCTCATTTTGCATATTATAAAAAACAAAAAAATAGCTTTGAAGGTCAGTGCATCCCTAAACGAACTAACAATTGTAAACGAAATGTCCCTCACTGTCGGACTGTTCTTATTAACTATAGGTACATTCTTGGGCGGCATATGGGCAAATGAAAGTTGGGGCCGCTATTGGAGCTGGGACCCGAAGGAAACTTGGGCTTTTATTTCCATAATATTATATGCTTTTGTTTTGCATGTTCGTTTAATTCCTGGATTAAAAAGTAAATTTTTGTTTAATTTGCTCTCTTTGCTAAGCTTTTCGAGCGTGATCATGACCTATTTTGGGGTTAACTATTACCTTTCGGGCTTACATTCGTATGCAAAAGGAGATCCCGTTCCCATCCCATCGTGGGTATACATCACGGTAACATCAATTTTTGCGATTGCCTTCATTTCTTATTTTCGATATAAACAATTTGGAAAAAGCAGCAACGAAAGCCATCCTGTTGGAAGGAAAACGGCGTTTGAACGTGCCTGACAAGAGCAATATTCACATGTCATATTTAGTTGTTATAACGTTAGTTGGTCTCTTTATTGCTAAAAATAGTTAGCTTTACCATATGCTTACAGATGAAATAAAACGCTATATTGATAAAAGCGTCCTATGTTGGCTTGCCACGGCCTCACGAGAAGGAGTTCCTAATGTTTCTCCGAAAGAGATCTTTACTCATTATGGGCAAAACCTGCTAATTGCTGATATTGCATCTCCCCAATCTATTAAAAACATTATGGAAAACGATAATGTCTGCATCAGCTTTATTGACATTTTGATACAGAAGGGATGGCAATTAAAGGGAAAGGCCACAATTATTGATTCAGGTCATCTACATTTTAATTTGTTGTTACAACCCTTAACTCAAATGACCAAAGGAAAGTTCCCAATAAACAATATTATCTCTGTCCAAATAGAAAAGACCAAGCCGATATTTGCTCCCAGCTACATCCTATATCCTGACACAACAGAGGAAGAGCAAATAAAAAGCGCCATAAAAGCATACAAGCTTTAAAATTCAACCTTGAGAAGAAATAATACAAGGGTATTCATTTTCTCTATCTGGCATTAGCGCGATCTTATTTCCCTTCTCATAAATAAATAATAGGAACCGGCAAAACATAATATAGTGACAGCTACTAAACCGGTAAGTTGTGGCCACACAATGGCAAGGCTTTCACCGATCGGCAAGGGACTTGGTATTGCACCGTAAACCTGTTCCATTGTTAATGGACCCAAACTGCGAACAGAAGGCATCAAAAGCGTCGTTGTTGCATCGCTGTAGAGTTGGCTAGGTACTATGCGCAGTAAATCGCTGATCAGCTTTTGATAGCTTAGGCTTTGATAAGTGTCGGCTGCCGCGGTAGGTATAATTGCCTTAGCGATAAGACTAATAATTATTTGATAAAAAACAGTGAAGAATAACCAAACGGCAATGGCGGTCAATGCAGATGTTGCAGCTTGTCTAAATCGTATGGAAAAAAATATGGCCAGATTTAGCCAAAAAGCCACATAAAGTATACTGAGAAAAAGAAAAAGAAAGATTCTGAGGAGTTCCTGAGGAGTTGGCGGAATACCAATAATAATGATCCCTAACCCCATAACTCCCAGACCCAATGCAAAAAAAAGTGTACTGATTACGATCAAAGCCCCTGCAAACTTCGCGTTAATTAGATAATCGCGATGAATAGGCTGCGCCATAACTCGGCTCAAAGTGCCGGCATTCTGTTCAGAATTAATGGCATCAAAACCCAGACTAATCCCCAAAAGAGGGCCCAAAAAACCAACAAATACATGAAAGGGAGGTAAAGATCCATCAGAAAGTGTGAACAATTTTAAAAACAGAAAGGCGCTTTCCGGGTCACCCGGTTTAGCAACAGCCTTACTGATACCGCTCATAGATGTATATAACGAACTAACACAGGTTAATAGAATAAGCGAAAGTAAAATGATAAAGCGCCAACTTCTAATATGGTCACTGACCTCTTTGGCTACCAAAACTCTGAAAGGGTGAGCAGGTCTTCTCTCTTCCCGATTCGAAGAAATAAGGTTCAAATTCAATAATTTATACATACTTCTGTTCTCCTTCAAAATAACGCTGATAAATTTCGTCTAAACCATATTGTCGCTGATACAAGTGTGTCAGATCAATATCTGAACGGACAATTGTACGTGCTATAGCAGCCGTTTTATCCGTTGAGCACCCAATCAATAATCGATTTTGCTCATACTTAACGCTATTAATTCCATCGATCTTCCCCAGGTCGTTTATCAATTGATGTGGTTTTTCCAACTCGTGCCAAGCGATACCTGCCTCCACCGTAAACACTTCGCTACTAAAAAGTTGTTTTGAAAGTTCGGGTATAGTGCCATTGGCAATCAATTTGCCATTAACAAAGATCCCTACCCGATCACATACCTGTTGTACTTGATGTAAGTGATGAGATGAGAGCAAAACAGTAAGCCCCTGTTCTCTACTTAACTGAACAATCAAGTCTAAAAATGCTTTGACACCACTCGGATCAATACCGAGTGTCGGTTCATCCAAAATAATTACTTCCGGTCTTTTAATCAAAACATCTGCCAAGCCAAGTCGCTGGCGCATTCCTCTAGAATAGGTTCCAACTTTTTTATTAGCCGCATCTATCAACCCTACTCGATTCAACAGATCTAAAGCTCTGTCTCTTGCTTCAGTCCACGTTGCGCGATTAAGTTTAGCGGTGAAAATCAGATTCTCCAATCCGGTTTGATTATCATAAAACCCGACATTATCCGGTAGATAACCGACTCGTCTTTTTACCTCGATGGGATTGACAGTGGAATCGATATTGCAAACTTTAATCGTTCCTGTCTTTGGCTCAGTCAGTCCCAGCATCATTAAAATTGTCGTCGACTTACCGGCACCATTTGGTCCTAAAAGGCCATATATTTCTCCCTTTCGAACCGCGAGATCCAAGTTATCAACGGCCTTCAATGAACCGTAACATTTTGTAACGCCTTTTAATTCGATAACTTCTTCCACCGCCTATCTCCTTCCGTACTTACGAATTAGGTAATATACACAAGCAATAGCCGCTAAAATGATCATAATGCCTAACCATCCCCACAGTAAAGAAGTTTCGACGGATATACGAAACGAGGCTTTCGAAGATATCTCCGGTGTTTTTGCTTCCAATTCCGTCACATAATCACCCGCAATGGCCTTCTTATCCGCTTTAATCGTTGCGAAGACGTCTACGGTTGCCCCAGGTCTTAGCAAAGGAATTTTTGCGGGTTCGAAAACGACATCCCAGTTTGCCGGAGCAGAAAACTTCATTTCGACATTTTTTAAATCAGCCGAACCGCTGTTTTTTAGTGCGAGCTGCACCCTTTTACTTTCACCGGCTGTAACATCAGTGCTTAGTAAGCCGGTCGGTGTGGTCAGTTCCATTTTATAAGATCCCTTGATCACTACTTCGAATTCCAAATTAGCTGATGTATTCGCTGTAGTCGCCAAAACAGGTACTCTGTAGGAACCTGCCTTCGTTTCATCAGGCGGATCTATTTCAACCGTAATGTTTTGGGTTTGGTTAGCTACCATATCTACTGAAGAAACCTGTTTGCCATTCGCCTTAAAGGACACATTCCATCCCGGAAGTGCTTGCGCCGTTAAGGCATAAACTTGATTATCTGCGGTTTGATTTCTTAAGGTCGCATTAAAGGTAAACATTGAATTGGCTGCCCCCTCCATATTTCTTTGATCAGACGAAAACCCGGTCTTATAGCCTCCCTGCTCCGATACCAGCACAGTCAATGGCAAAGAAGCATATCCTTTAGCTTGCACCCGAAATTGGAAAGCGCCTTTGTTAACCTTCACCGGAACATTAACCTTTAAGTTAAAGCTTTTCTTTTCCTTCGGAAGAACAGAAAGTTGCGCCACATCCCAATTTCCGGATTTCAGTTCATAGCTCCAATCTTTTGGCAAGCCGACAACTGAAATATCACTGGTTTTTATTGCATTGCTGTTGTTAATTAAATCAATCGAATAATCGATCGATTCTCCGGGTGGTACTGAAATTTTCGGATACGGCGTATACAATGAAAGACCTTGGGCGAGGCAATTTTCATAAAAACTATAAGGCAATAGCCCCAACAGGAAAAATAAAATGGTAAAAAATGAATACAATCGTTTTGCACGCGCTAACATAAAAAAAAATTTATAATTTTTAACACTAACAGTACAAAGTGGTTAGGCTTTCAAATCGTGGGCTCCGAGCTAGACCAACCATTTAGCCGAGCTTGCCAAATGAGTCAGATTTGAAATGCGGCAGCTAATTTATTAAAAAGATACATTTTTCATAAATTGAAATAAAAAAATTATAATGCTGCAGAAAATAGTACCAATGACACTACAAATATTGCAAGATGGGCTGATCAGCAGCCGCCCAAGCTAACGTCTTTAGTTTTTCTTTTGGTAACCATACTGCATGCAGGTGTTCCACCAACGTAACGTCACGTGAAGTTGAATTACAGTGAAAGGCAGTTAATGTGATCATAAAATCGGGATATTGATGATTAACAACAGCTATTTTTCTATTTACCCTAATACATAATGCCAACTCCTCATCTATTTCTCTAATCAGCGCATCTTCGTCCCGCTCACCATGCTCTACTTTTCCACCGGGAAATTCATATTTATAGCTTAGATACGGGTAATTGTGTTCACCTTTTTGCGTGCAAAGAACAGCTCCTTCATGCTCTATGACCGCCGCAACAACTTTATAATGTTTCATCTCCCTATTTCAACCATTGTAAAAACTTAAGGCATTTTTATTTAGACACCGAAAATAAAAGAAAAATCGGACGCCTCAATTCGTGAACCATATCTGGATAATTTTTTAACACGGATGCTGATGGTTTTGGTTCGCAAAGTCTATTAATTGTAAAACCAGCATCCAATAAATTTGATAAATAGGTCTCAACAGTCCGATGGTATTTTATAACATCTTCATTTAAAAACCTAGTCTTCCTGAGCCCTTCACTAAAGTAATGATCGATGGGCCAGTGCATCCGATTTTTCTGCTCATCGTAAAACCAATCTTGAGAAGCCATGGCAGTAAAAACAGGATGTTCGACAGAGAAAACAAAAGTACCGCTAGGTACTAAACAATGATAAACATGCCCGCAAACCTGTTGAAAATCACTCACGTAATGAAGTGCGAGCGAACTAATGACGACATCAAAGGTAGCCTCGTTAAATGTTATGTCCTCAATGGCTACGCACTCGTATTGGATATTCTGATCTTGCGTCAGTTCTTTCGCTTTTTCCAACATTTTCTTAGACAGATCTATTCCGGTGACCCGCTTCGCTTTCTGTTCCATTGCATAGCGGCAGTGCCATCCATAACCACAACCTAAGTCTAGCACAGTTTTGTCAGCCAAATCCGGCAACAAGGCTCGGAAAGCAGGCCACTCACCCGCAGCTTCAAGACCGGCTGTAGAACGTGGCATCAAACCGTAGCTCGCAAAGAAGTTAGGATCATCATACTTATTTTCTTTCATGGTGAATCGTCCGTATTGAAAAGTAAAAATGAGCGCTTACGTTTGCAATTATAACCATTCTAAAATACATTTATGCGATTTAAGATATTAGACGAAATGCAAGCGATCGCATCCGCTCAGCTAAAAGCTGACACTTGAGTTAAGAGGAAAGCGTTGTAATAATTTTGTCAGACGCTTTTTAAAAATCAACTTTGAATAACCAGGCAATCTGTTTTTTTGTAACAATCTTAGGCACAGACCGTAATATACCATTACGAAACCTACACCAAAATGGGCTTTCCCAATGCGCCATCCAGCCAAGTAGCCTCGATTGCCATATGATGCGTTTAGTTCTTTTAACTCTTCGTTTTTCATAATGCTTAAGTGCTGTGGGGAGGTCGCTTTGCGTGGCAAGACATTGGGCTAAAACCACCGCGTCCTCAATCGCCTGACAGGCGCCCTGCCCCATATTAGGCGTTGTCGCATGTGCTGCGTCTCCCAAAAGAACGATATTATCCTCGTAGACGAAATGCTGAAGCGGCTTAATATCAAATACATCACTCCAAATAAGTTGTTCCGGAGCTGTACTGCGAATAATTTCAGCTATTGGAGTATGCGCGTTTAAAAAACTGTCTGCCAAATCTTTGGGTTTCATTTCTCTCATGCAAGAATCGTTTTCTTTCGCATTCATACAGCAATACCAATAAATACGATTGTGAGACAAAGGAGACATACCAACTCTTCCCGCAGCCGTCCAGGTTTCCACAGATGCCATTTTATTTAAGGGAATGTTCGGATTTTCAATAACCGCACGCCAACAGGTATAACCTGCATATCTCGGCTTACTATCAGGTATAAGCTGTTGCCTTACGACTGAGCGGATACCATCTGCTGCGATCAACAGGTTGGTAACCGAGCTAGAACCGTCCGAGAAATAAAGAATGAGGTTTTCTTTTTTCCGCCTGAACGAAAGCAATTTTTTATTTAAATGTAATGAGTTGGGCAACAATCTACTTAAAAGCACTTCATGCAACTCCGAACGGTGAATCACCAAGTTTGCATTTGCAAAGTCCGGTCCTAATAATTCCGTATCCTGATTAGTTATAATTTTTCCCTTCGTATCAAGCATACGAAGGGAAGTGACTTGATGTCCTTTACTAACAACCGCTTGTTCTATTCCCAATCTCTTCAATCCCAATATAGCATTGGCTGCGAGTCCTATACCAGCTCCAACGGGCTTAATCACTGGCGCAGCTTCATAAATACTAACATCTAAGCCTAGGTTTTGCAGCGCCACGGCTGTGCATAAGCCGCCAATTCCTGCTCCTACAATAGCAATCCTCATTATACACCAAAGGTACTGAATGACTAGAATAAAAATTGCCTAACCATGAATCTTTATAAGTTTCTCGTCTACCTTTGAGTCTTGTTTACTCGTAAAACCTGTCACATTTGAAAGGACGTATTTAATAACCTCCAATCGGGCCTGCTTTTTATCATCTGTAACTACTTCGACCCAAGGGGACTTCTTGGTACCGGATCGTTTCAACATTTTATTTATATAATGGGTATAATCATCCCACTTTTCTTGTGCCTTTTCATCCAGATCCCCAACCTTCCATTGTTTCATCGGATCCTTTTGTCTATCTTCCAGTCGCTCCAGTTGCTCGTTCTTTGAAATCGTAAGAAAAATTTTCATCATAATGATTCCATCATCGATGAGTAGGTGTTCCAACGAACTTACTTGTTCCATAAACGAGGTGTATTGTAAGTCAGAGCAAAAACCAAATACAGGTTCCACAACGGCTCGATTATACCAGCTACGATCAAAAAACACGATTTCTCCGCTGGTTGGCAACTGTTTTACGTATCGTTGGAAATACCATTGGCCTTTCTCCTCTTCTGTCGGTTTTGGAAGTGCAACTACACGTATTTTTTTCGGATTCAGTTTAGCGATCATTCTGCTGATTGTTCCTCCTTTTCCTGCGGCATCTCGTCCTTCAAAAATTAGCAGTAATCGTTTTTTATTTTCGATAACATATTGCTGCAAGCGAAGCAACTCAAACTGTAAAGCAGAAAGTTCTTTTTCGTAGGCGAGTTGCTTCCTGAACTTCTTCTCCTTGATGATATCGTTTGCGACTAGAAAATCCAGTATTTCCTCGCTTTTATTGATTTTTTCTAAATCACTAAGATCAAATTCGGCCATAATTTATTGCGGTAGTTTATGTTAGCTGTTATTCGTTCTGTTATCAATAAGTTTTAACAAAACGATTCTTGCTAATATACATTTTCTTCTTTATAAATTTGGTTTAGTACCTTCGCTTGAGCGATGAATTAAAAACTTACACATGAGAGTACCATTTGGCAGGCCCGGCCATTCGTCTACACCTTCTTTCAATATTGATTTTTTATCAGAAAGTGCCGTTACCATTGAGTTTGGGCAAGAAATTGATGAAATAACCTTTAACCGAGTTCACCAACTCGATGAGCTAGTAAATCGTTTACCATTCGAAGGTTTTATTGCCACCGTCCCTGCCTATACTTCATTAGCTATTTTCTATGATACTATACAGGTTGTCCAAGCAAAACAGCTTTACGGCCTGAATAGTTTCGAACGAATTTCCAATTACTTAATTGAGTTGCAGCAACAGGCAATTCCGATAAATGAAATAAAAAAGGAACCTATTCATTTACCCATATGTTATGAGGAAGAACTTGGACCGGACTTAGCATATGTAGCTTCGTATCACAATATATCGACTCAGGAGCTTATCAAGTTACATAGTAGCACGACCTATAAGGTTTATATGATCGGCTTTGTTCCCGGCTTCGCTTATTTAGGCGGCACCCCCTCACTATTGGAAACACCAAGAAAGAAGGTTCCGCGTAAGCAAGTACCGGCAGGCTCAGTCGGCATAGCAGGGAAGCAGACGGGCATCTATTCTCTGGAAATTTCCGGAGGTTGGCAAATCATTGGTTGCACCCCCCTGCGTCTCTTCGATATTAACCGATCTTCCCCGAGCCTATTGCGAGCCGGCGACGAGGTTATTTTCGATACAATTGATTTACGCGAATTTAAACGCCTGAGGAGAAGCAATGAAAGTTAAGATTTTAAAACCCGGCATACTCAGCACTGTACAAGATTTGGGGAGAAACTTTTATCGTGCCCAAGGAATTCCCTCTGCCGGAGCGATGGACTCACTTTCTATGCGGCTAGCAAATCTTAGCTTAGCTAATGCGATTGATGCGGCTGTGATAGAAATAACGTACGCGGATGTATTGTTAGAAGCCGAAACCGATCTTTTAATCGCATATTCCGGCGGGGGGTCCATTCTTTATGCTTCGGATCAAGTTTTACCTGATAATCGCCCTCTTTTTGTCCCAGCCGGACAAAATTTAGCATTTCGGCATCACAGTTCGGGTTCAAGGACCTACTTAGCCATCGCGGGAGGTTGGGATGTTCCGATTGTTTTGGGAAGCAAAAGCACTTATATAACCGGCAGATTCGGAGGCTTGATGGGACGTGCTTTAAAAAAGCAAGATTCGCTTAAAAACGCAAACAACTTAACTACATCGACTTTGCGCCTACTATCACACTTAAAAAGTACGAAAATCAGTTTTCCTAACTGGAGCATTGATAAAGAGCACTTCCTGCCGCTTGACAAAAGAATGATCAGGATTGTTCCGGGCAAAGAGTTTACTTGGTTTCGAGCCGATTCTTTGCTAAATTTTTTGTCTGCTAGTTATACCTTGAGTCGTGATTGCAACCGCATGGGATATCGTTTTGAGGGGCCTCTATTGCAGCGTTCCAGCCAAATTGAACTACTTTCCACAGCGGTTGCACCGGGCACTGTACAGGTAACACACGACGGCTCCCTCGTTCTATTAATGTCAGACGGGCAAACAACGGGTGGCTACCCGCGTATTGCACAGATAGCACAAGTTGATTTACCACTTTGCGGACAATTAAAGCCCGGAGATTCTATTCAGTTTTCGGCCATTAGTCGTATAGAAGCTGAAAAGCTATACATGAATAGAGAAAACGAACTTAAAAAGCTTGCTGTTGCGCTAAATATGATCATTTAGAAACACAAACTAAAATCCATATGTCTATTTCGTAAATTGCCGAGATCTACAATATTTAACACGTGAAGGAAACTATATATGTATTATATTGATATCAATTGTGATGTTGGAGAGAGTTTTGGTGCTTATACACTCCCGGAACAGGATATGCTATTCGATTATATCAGCTCGGCGAACATTGCCTGTGGGTTTCATGCCGGTGATCCAGATGTAATGCAGCGTACGGTAGCAAGAGCAGTCGAAAAACGTGTAGCAATAGGCGCACATCCCGGCTTCAACGATGTACAGGGCTTTGGAAGACGAGAAATTCACATGAGTCCGAAGGAAATATACAATATGGTGCTTTATCAGATTGGCGCTCTTTATGGATTTGTAAAAACCGCTGGGGGAAAACTACATCATGTTAAACCCCATGGCGCTTTGTATAATATGGCGGCTCGAGATGAAAATTTGGCAACAGCGATTGTACAGGCAGTTTATGATTTTGATAAGCGACTCTATTTATATGGACTGGCTGGTAGCAAACTAATTTTGTCAGCGCACAAAATAGGCCTTCCTGTTGCATCTGAAGTCTTTGCTGATCGAAACTATCAAGATGATGGTAAACTCACACCCCGAAGTCAGGATGATGCCATTATTGCCGATACAACACAGGCAGTGAAGCGCGCTTTAGTTATGATCACCCAACAACAAGTATTATCAACAAATCAAAGATCTATCGCTATCAAAGCAGATACTTTATGTATACACGGTGATCATGAGAAAGCCCTGCTGCTGGCAAAAACTATTTACAATCAACTGATTCAACAAGGTGTTAAGATCAAAGCGCCCTAACATGAAGCAACCCGTAACAGTTATCTTAAATAGTTTTTGCAAGTTGGTGCGAACACATTCTTTCTCGAATTACATCTTTTAGTTACAAGATGGCTGAAGTTCAGATTACATCCTTTTTATTATCGAGATTTGCTACACTTAAAATACGGTGTAAATAAATCGACGGAAAGTCTAAATCAACATAGTTAATAACTATACTCATGAAATATCAGGAGGTTGCCGAAGCCTTGTATAGCAAAAATCGTAACGAGATTCGACACATTATAAACCATTCACTGGAAGCCAAGCATTTCGAACAAAAAATAAGTTCCATGGTAATCCATACTGGCTTCATTTTCACTTCCAAAAATGATATACAGTCTGTCTTATTGTATGACCTTAGTACAGAACAGGTGATACGACAATCGAACAATGAGCACTTGCCGCAATTAAATGGTTTATTGGTGATCAAGGTAAACACCGGTAATTTCAATATACCGATCCCCTTGTTTTTTTCACACATCAAAAATAACAATGAAGTTTACCGATACCATCATGTTGAGATCAATCGCAAATTGGAAGCTGATTGTATTACTATATATGACAAAGACACAATAATCGCTATCCGTTCGATAACCCTTTTAGATGGTCATTTAGGTACCCTTAAAGAGTATCCTTTGCGAGAAACCTTACGGTTGCATAGCCGTTAGCTACACATCACCATGTTCTGAATTACCACGCAATTCGAGCAATACCGGCAAACGTACCTTTTCTCGTTGAAAGACTCCATTCAATGTAGGGGTAAAGTGACGCAAGGGTAAATGGGAGCTTGCTGAAACCAGTCAGTACAAAGGAAAAGAGCGCTTCACATTTTTATAAAAATTTGCAAAAAAATTAGATTTTCAATTAACAACTTTGTGTATCTTTATCGCAATTAATTGCACTTTTTTCATGCTTCAAGAGATATTTACACAGTTCCGCCCGAAGGCATTTCAAAAGCCGTTTTATAATAAACGATTGTAGTCGACTCTCCGATTTTTACTGTTCTCTTCAGAACAAGCGATTTATTCTTGGCCTACAACCTATTAATATGCAATTTGAAATGCATAAAGCAGTATCATATAAAACATTCTATACTTTAGTACTTATTATCATTCTTATCACCTCTTGTAGAAAGAAGGATAATACGGTGCAACAGAAAATACTTGGTTCTTGGAGAAGTACCAATACGATTACCCAGTTGTATGAAGATGGAGATATGAAAGAATCATATATGCATGCTTCCGACGAATATAATGGTAGCATGATGGAATTCCATGCCGATGGAAGTTTTAAGTCGTCCGGCAAATATGCAACAACAGACGCTGATTCTATCACCGTGGTAAGACTTGAAGATCAAAAAGGCCAGTATCAGATAGTAGACAACAAACTTATAACGAAAATAGAAAATATTGACAAAGAAGCGGAAATGACCTTGGAATTTAAGGGAAATGATGTCTTAACCATCATTTCCGGCCCCTTGGCATTACCGGATTTAGATGAATTTAGTCACAACAAATATTTCACTTCAATCGTTACCTATGTAAGAAATAATTAGCATATTTATATCACATTGTGAATGAAAATCTTACTTATATCGTTGTAAAGAAAACGGAGGGGACCTATCTCCGTCGGGCCGATCTCGTTGATCAACATCACCTATATATCGGTAACTTAACGCTAGATGAGGGTGATATAGTGGCTTCAGATCAGGTTATAAAAGTCCTTCAAGCGGAATTAAATACTGAATGGGTAAATGTCGACGCATTCAACCCCTTCCTCCCCCCTTCTTTACCGTATAGAACCCGGTACATTTTTCTTGACAAACGAGATGCAGCATCTAAAGAAATAGCAAAGCCATGGATATCCCTTAGCAAACAGATTCCCGACGAAATGCAGGAATGTCTATTCACCAAATTCGAAAACACGGAACGCACGTCCGTGTCCTCCCCCATCCTACACGGGGTACATGTTAAGAACGGCCTATTTCGTCCATTGCATGCTAAAGCCACCCATCTTTTTAAGCCCACTCATTGGATGCCAATTCCTGGATTTTAGGGCTTTCATAAGCGTCATGCTATTCGTCGTATTCCTTTACAGAATTCTATAAAGGCGGTGAGCTTCCACTTCAGTTAAATGCATCACCCACAATAAATTGCTCAAACAACATAACAAATTCCTAAAATCAATTCGCTTTTTCATATCTTTAAAGATGGATTTTGTAACAGTGAAAGTTTTCGACAATCCTGTAGAAGCTCATTTACTCAAAACAAAGCTTGAAAGTGAGGGCATTCCTTGTTTCCTTCAGGATGAGCATATTGTTTCGCTCAACCCCTTATATAACTATGCTGTTGGAGGAATAAAGCTCGTTATCCATGCTTCCGACGCAGAGGCAGCTTCTTCAATTATCAAGGAAATTGACAACAGGCCTTTATTAACCGAAGACAACAGGCAGCTTGTTTGCCCACAGTGTGGCTCAGTTGAATTATACGCCAATTATAAATCCATGAAGGGAGCCAAAGGGTTTCTGTCCGCCATATTATCTTTCCTAATGGGCGTCTTTCCAATATACTACAGAAATGTTTATAAGTGCAAGGCTTGCGAAAACGAATTTAAAGCAGACATGTAAAACTACTGCTCAAGTACCTGTTTTAAGTTGCTTAGTCCTGTTTCCAAATCACTCCCAATTATTGTTTCCATATCCATGAACAGACACATAAGATTCATTGGATAGGGCATCTTTCCTTTCATACCCCACTTGACTTTCGTTTGTCCATCGCTTACCTGTTCCGTAGTCATATAAACAGGTGAAGTTGATTCGAATGGTTCTTTAAACCGCACTTCAAAATCGATTCGTTCACCTTTTACTATGTTTTTGATTTCCTGCTCCCCCTTACCGACATTGTCTTGTTCGCTTTCCCAACTATAGATAAACCCAGGTGTACCGTCTGTTCCGTGATAACTTTTCTTCATCCCGGGATCCAGTTGATTCCATTTACTATAATTGTCCTGATTTTTCAAATACTTTATATATTCGAAAACTTCTTGTTTCGGTTTGTTAATGACTACTTCCCGTTCTACTGAATATTCCTTTTTAACAAACAAAGCTGTAATGAGTGCAATACCTATGAGCACCAGTACAATAAGTAATAAACCCTTGATAACTTTCATAACGATATTTATAATTGGTAAATAATATCTTTGAAATTCTGATTAAAAATACAACAATTATGTTACAATAAAACATAAAACCACGTGCTTTTTGTTGCGCCAAAATAGTTGATAGCTTGGCCAATTTTGTATACAAATCATCAGCTTAAATTTACTTTCTTGCAGTTATCATCCAAAATAAGAGGGGCTTTATAGTCCATTCAAAAGATGTTAACCAAAAACAATCCATATGAAGAAAATAACTGCACTAATTCTTGTAACTACGACCTATTTAAACGTGGCTTATGCCCAGACAGATTTAGACCAATGGCCTTTGAAGAAATCACCGGAAGAAATAGGTCGCAAGATTGCTTGGCATTTTATCGAGACACCTCATCCAAACTTTGGAAAAGATACGCCCCCAAAAGTAATTACCTACCCGGAAAGCTGTACTTGGTACGGGGCATTAATGTTTGCAGGGGAAAGCGGTGATGAGAAACTGATAAAAGCCTTAGCAGAAAGGTTCGAACCGCTTTTCTCTTCTAAAACGTCTATGATTCCTGTTCCTGATCATGTAGACTATGCGGTATTCGGCTCCGTTCCGTTAGAGCTTTATCGTCTTACAGACCAACAACGTTATTACGATTTAGGTATCCGGATTGCCGATAAGCAATGGGGACCCCCTGAAGGACCGAGGGTTACACCGGAATCGCATAAATTTTATGAGATGGGATTAACCTGGCAAACCCGGCTGTGGATTGATGATATGTACATGATTACAGCCCTCCAGGCACAGGCTTACCGCGTTACAGCAGACGAAACGTACATTAATCGAGCGGCGAAAGAAATGGTTTTTTATTTAGATGAGCTTCAAAAACCGAACGGACTCTTCTATCACGCTCCTGACGTGCCCTTTTTTTGGGGTCGGGGAAATGGTTGGATGGCCGCAGGGATGGCTGAACTGCTACGCTCTTTACCGAAAAAGAACCCTTACTATAAGAGAATCATGGAAGGTTATCAATTGATGATGAGTTCTTTACTAAAACATCAAAGTGAAGAAGGTACCTGGCGACAATTAATTAACGATGACGCATCCTGGCCGGAAACTTCTTCAACAGGTATGTTTGCTTATGCGATGATAACGGGTGTAAAAAACGGCTGGTTGGATAAAACCATCTATGGCCCTGCGGCGCGTAAAGCATGGTTAGCACTTATCAGTTACATCGATGACAACGATGACATTCAGAACGTTTGCGAAGGTACAAACAAGAAAAATGATCGTCAATACTACTTAGATAGAAAGCGAATTACAGGAGATATGCACGGACAAGCACCTATATTATGGTGTGCAGCTGCTTTTTTGAGGGATTAGCTGTTAATAGTGTAATGGCTTACCGATTTCATGGTAAGCCATTACACTCCATTCGTATAAAGATAAATTAATAACCTTCGTTTTGTTGCCAAACGCCGTTCATTCTATCCATTTCCGCAAGCGGAATTGGAAAGAGGTAAGCCTTAAAGCGACGCTTATTTCCCTGTTTATCGTAGGTAATCTGCGGAATCACTTCATGCGCTATTCCCCATCTAATTAAATCGTTGTATCGCAAGCCTTCGAAAGCCAGTTCTACCCTTCTCTCATTTCTGATAACTGCTTGCGTTAACATTGTTTGAGGCGCCATGTTAACACCGGGTCTAGTCCTAACATCATTTAACGCTTTTAATGCTCGTGGGTCAGTACCTTGTCCACTTTCAAACATAGCTTCTGCATACATCAGCAAGAGGTCGGCATAGCGAATTTTAACAAAATGCTGATCACTCAAGGTTGCTCCGGAAGCATTATTTACAGCGGTATCCACATATTTTTTAAAAGCCATACTATTAAATGGAATCTGCCCTTCAGCTGTACTTCCCGCTTGCATAAATCCTTTTGGATTATACGCCCAAGAGTCCCCTTCCTCAAAGATGGTCATTTTTCTTCGCGGATCATTGGATTCATAAGCGTCTTTCAAATCTGTTGTAGGAAATACAGACATCCGTCCGCCAATTACCTGATCCATGGAATGATAATCGGTAGGTGCCGCAAATAAAACCGAAAACATGATTTCTTTATTATTATTTTGTTCACCAAAGAAAATCCCGGCATAGTTTGGATGCAAACTAAACGGGTTGCTCGCATCGCCTATTAAGCTCCAAGCGGTCTCCGCTGCTTCCTGATATCTTTTGTTATTGAGTAAAACACGCGTCTTCAATCCAATTGCAGAACCTTTAACGGCCCGGCCGTCACTATAGGCCATCTGAGGCAGATTAGCAATTGCAAAATCCAGATCCTGCAATATTTGCGCTACTACCGTTGCCTTCGTCGTACGTGGCCGGCGTTGAAAATCTCCATCTAATGCCTCCGGTTTTAGATTTAGCGGCACGTCTCCGAACAGTTGAACAAGATCATTGTAATAGTAGGCCCTTAAAAACGATGCCTCGCCTTTCATGCGCTTATTTTCAGCCTCAGACAAAGCGCTTACTCTGTCTACATTCGCCAAAAAGTAATTACAGTTCGCAATTCCCTGAAAAGCAAACTGCCACGTCTTGGTTACTACACCTGCTGTTGTGCTGGGATCAAAGTCGCCCCGCATAATAACATCAAAACCTTCCCATCCGGACGTATTCAGCGCATTATCTGAAAGGGCTTCCCAGTATAAACTATTTCCGCTCTGATTCGGGCCACCGGAATACAGCGGTTCCTTAAGCTTTGCATAACAGGCGATCAATGCTTTTTGTGCTTCTATCGCCGTATTCCAATAATTAGTAGTACTTGGGTTGGTGAGTGGATCTTTGTCTAATACACTGGAGCACGATATCAGCATATTCGTGAGTACCAATAACCCATATATTGTTTTGTTAGCTTTCATCTTCGATATTTTTTATAAAATAGCCTTAATTCCCATGGTATAAATCTTTGCCTGCGGGTAAATAGCCATCCGCGAATTGGCCGCCAACCGTTCGGGATCGCCTCCATCAAAAAATTTCGTAAACGTAAACAGATTATCCCCCGAAAGATAGATGCGTAGCCGTTGGAAACCAATTTTGTTTACCAACTGGTTGGGCAAGGTGTATCCTACCTGTATATTCTTTATTCTTAAGTAAGACGCGTCTTGCAACCACCAGGTAGAAACTTGCGTATTGGGTGCGTAATTTTCATTAAATATATGAGGGATCGTGTTTGATGTTCCCGGTCCATCCCAAGCATTCAACCAAAATTTTGGTGGCGGACTGGACTGCCTAAAAGGAGCGATTCCCCATTCCCTCACATAGATTTTTCGTCCTTCCACCCCCTGTACGAAAAAACTAAAGTCGAAATCCTTATAATCGGCGCTAAAAGTAAGACCATAATTAAAGTCAGGAAAAGCTCCATCTACCACTGTACGGTCGTTGGCATCAATTTTACCGTCGGGTACGCCACCCGGACCACTGATATCCCTGTAACGCATATCGCCCGGTTTGGTCAAGGCACTGATAGGGGTTGGGCCATTCGCTATTTCTTCCTGTGTCTGATAGATACCGTCAAAAACATACATAAAGTAAGAATTATACGGCAATCCCTCTTGTCGTATTAATCCACTTCCATTATCTATTTCACGTGCACCAAATTTTACCAATTCATTTTTATACGTTTCGAAGTTTGCCTGAATTTTGTAATTAAGTGCATTTAGCCTGTTCTGATATCCCAGTAAGACTTCCAAACCGCTATTCTTCATTTCACCGCGATTTACCGTTGGCCCATTCAATCCTATAAAATCTGGAACTTGTAGCGTACGTAGTATATCCGTCGTACGTTTGGTATACCAGTCTACTGAACCAAATACACTTGATTTAAATAAGTCAAAATCCAGCCCAATATTCGTTGCCGTCGTGGTCTCCCATTTTAGATTCGTATTGTTAAGATCCTCCAAGCTCATCCCCTGCTGTAGTGCGCCACCTATATTATATTCAACTGGGCTTAGGATTGCCTGATAGGGATAATTTCCGATATTTTGATTGCCGAGTTGTCCCCATGAAAAACGCATCTTTAGATTATTGACCCATTCGGTACTCTTTAAAAAGCTTTCCTCTGACAACCGCCACCCGATTGATGCAGACGGAAAAAATCCCCATCTTCGTCCGGTCGGTAACCTAGAGGTACCGTCGTATCTGAAATTTGCTTCAAAGAGGTATCGCTCTTTATAATTGTAATTCAATCGACCATACACCGACTTGATAGCCCACTCATAAGCCTGCCCTTCTGCGATCTGTCCAGCCGACGAATAGGCATCCAGCTCCGTCAAATTATCAGTAGGCGCGTTTCTTCTAAATCCCTGTAAACGATCATATTTAAAGGTTTCTTGGTTATAGCCGAGCAATGCACTTATATTATGAACGTTATCAAAGCTTTTGGTATAATTAAAATTCAAGTAGTAAGTTAGCTGCAATTCTCTTTCGCCCCGAACGGTTAAGTTGTTCTCCCCTACCGTGCCGTTATATTGGGTGTTATAAATGTATTCCCCATTTTCATCGGGTTGATATAAATAGGCAGGTATTCCAACAACATGCACTTTTGATTGTCCATCTTGATACCTCACGGCTCCCTTTAACTCCCCCTTTAGCCCAGGGAGGATATCCACATTAATATAAGAGGAGGCTAAAGCATAATAATTGTCAGTGGTCTTTCCACCGTTTTCTGCAATAGCAATCGGATTTTTATTACCCGATTCAAAGATATAAGCCTTCGAGGCATAGCGCCCACTCCCATCCGGCAATTTAGGCTTAAAGGTCGGGTTTGCTGCCAATGCACTCAAAATTTGGTCTTCCGTGGTATTACCATCAAAATTACCATTGAGTGCAGTTTCATATCGACCGCCTTTGGAAAGCGAAATATTGGTACCAAAGGTAACTCGACCACCCAAATTTGTTTTAAAGTTCAGTTGTCCATCATATCGCTTATAACCCGTTGCTATCAACATTCCTTCCTGACTGAGATAGCCCAATCCAAAATTATAGGTTGTCCCATCCTGTCCTCCATTGACACTTAAAAAATGTTGTTGCATGGGTGCTGTTCTGAAAACCGCATCCATCCAATCATAATTGGGATATCGGTCCGGATCGATTGACGAACCTTGTCGATAGGCCTCTATCTGCTCGTCTGAATAGAGCTGATTGCTACTTGTACCTGTATGATTAATGGCCTTGTTTAACAATTCCATAAATTGAACTGAATTCGTAACGCGATCATACATGGAAGTTGCTTTTTGTCGACTGTAGTTATAACTATAATCGATATTTAACCTGCCTGCCCTGCCGCTTTTAGTGGTTACCAGTATAACTCCATTGGCCGCTCTTGATCCGTAAATGGAAGCGGACGCAGCATCTTTTAGAACCGATATATTTTCGATTACATTGGGATTTAAATTATTGAGGTTCCCTTCTACGCCATCGATAAGAATCAGCGGATTATTACCAGCCCCACTAAACGTGCTCATTCCACGAATCTGAATATTAGCGTTCTCTGCGCCTGGTTGCCCGGAATTCTGTGTTATCTGCACTCCCGGTGCCCTACCTTGAAGTAATGAAGTGGTATTGGGTGCCTGCCGGGTTGTCAGTTCTTCCGATGAGATTGCTGCTACCGCGCCGGTTAAATTAACCTTTTTTTGTGTCCCATATCCTACGACGACAACTTCATCCAATGCAGCTGCATCCGGCACCAATGTAATCTCAAACAAGGTCTCATTGTGAACCGGGATTTCTCGCGTTACATAACCCAAATAAGATACCATTAAAGTTTGATTGGCGGCTGCTTTAATGGTAAACATACCGTTTGCATCTGTAACAACGCCTCTCTTTATGCCGACTATTTTAATACTCACACCCCCTAGTGGTCCATCACTATCCGATACCCTCCCTTTTCGCACACTCTCCTCCTGTCTATCCATTTTTTTGGCAACCGTACTTTCTCGTGCCAATACATTGGCACTTAGCAAGGCACCAATGATCATTACTAAACAAGTTGTTTTTAGATAAAAGATTCTCATTTTTCGTCCTTAGGTTTTTTAATCAAAACATTACACACGATTATATCCTGGCTTACATTGGTTAGGATAAAATTGGCTTTGCAAGAAAGGAAGAAAATAGCACCTTTTTGTGAACGAAATTGGCTTAATATTAAGCCTCATTTACATGGCACGCATCAACTAGTCTGCATTGAAATAAATGTACGCTTATAGGTTAAGGGACTTTTCCCTGTTACTTTACGGAAGCATTTAAAGAAACTTGTAAAATTATTAAACCCGCTGTCGTCACAGACTTGCTTTATATCTAACTTATCTTCTACTAATAGTTTACAGGCATGGCCGATTCTTATTTCAGTCAAAAATTGAGAATATGTTTTTCTTGTTTGTGTTTTAAAGTACCTGCAAAAAGAATGTGGGCTTATCTTAGCCACTTCAGCAATTTCATCCAATTGAATTTTATCTTTAAAATTAGCGCAAGAATAGTCGTATATTTTCTTTATTCTGTCGTTCTTAAACTCTTCGTAGGCAATACCATTGAAACCAATGGATGAAAGCGGTTCGAGTTTGCAGTATTTTGCGATTTGAACCAAGATCTGCATCAGGATAATGATCCTTTCTGATCCATCGGCACCCAACATCTCTTCCAGTAGTTCGGCAACATAGTCTTTATGTTTACCGAGAATCGTCACCCCTCGTCCTGCTTTTTCCATAATGGATTTTAGCATCTTATTTTCGGGAAGATCTAAAAATCCATTCCCCCAAATTTCCTTTTCAAAATGAGCAACCCGCACATCTATACCTTCTACAGCTATCTTACTTTCGAAAGCATTATCGAATTTTACATAGTGCGGCAACCCGGATCCGACAAGCACCATATCGCCCGACTTAAACCGCTGGATACTGTCGCCAATGAAGCTCGTCCCCTCGCCCCTGCAGAAATGTAGCAGCTCTAACTCCGAATGATAATGCCATTTGGTATTACGAGGCTCCATATCGCGTCTTACGCTAAATGACTGAGCAGGGCCCTTCATGAGCTTAAGAAGTTGTGGTTTCATGTTTTTTTTTAATTGGTCAGGAATAAAGTTCAGCAGAAAGGATAGATCAAAACGGGTAATAACCGGTTATTTTAAGGGTAAAAATTGACTTTTGATCACAAGAAATCTATTAGATGTTAGAACATTGTTATGGCTAAGTAATATTATACACAATACCATCCAGATTCTTATCATCAACCGGTTTAAACTGTAAATTTAGCATTCAAACAATGTAATATATGAGAACAATTATTGTTGCTACTGACTTTTCAGACATAGCAGAAAATGCTGTTGAATATGCGGCTACGGGGGCAAGTATCATAGATGCCAAGATTGTATTATTCAATGCTTTCAAATTACCGTTGCATGCTTCAAATACCATCCTTTCTGTGGAAAATGTGCAAAGTATGATCGATAAAAACAAGCTTAAGTTAGAAACGAGGGCTAACGATTTAATCAAACGATACGATATTGAAGTAGCGGTCGACTCCAGCTTATTGAATGTTGAGGACGAGGTAGAACGCCTAATGAAGCAATATGATGCCGAAATGGTTATCATGGGCATGGCCAAACGGTCGCTTGAGCAGGATCTGTTAGGAAATACGACAACTAATGTTATTCAAAAGCTTAAATTTCCTGTGCTGGCAGTACCTGAGGGTGTGACCTTTAAACCGGTAAAACGAATTTTATATGCTTGCGATGTTGTTCGTGGCATACATAAAACAATATTGGAACGTATCAAGGATATCGCTCGGTCTTGGAATGCGGAAATAGAAGTATTTAATGTACAGGAGAAAATAGAGGAACTACAAGAAGATCCGTCTTTCACAAAGGACCTCTTAAAAGATGAAATGACCGGGATTCAATACTTTTATAAAAACGTCGCTTCCAATACGATCATTAAAGAAATAAGAAATGAGGTCGTAAATTATCAGCCCGACTTATTAATTATGGTACCCAATCGGTATGGTTTTTGGTCATCGATTGTACATAGGAGTAAAACAAGGATGATGGCAGCCGGATTGGATGTTCCCCTGCTATCAATCCCAATTTAGCTAATGATATTATGGATATTTCGTTGAAAGGTAAAACTGCTTTAATTTGTGGCAGTAGTGACGGTATAGGCCTATCTACAGCGCAGGTTCTGGCCCGCTTGGGAGCCAGCTGCATTCTCTTTGCAAGAAATGAAGTCAAATTAAAGACCGCATTAACGAGTCTTCAAATCGAGCCCGGTCAACAACATCGCTATGCCGTGGCTGACTTCAACAAATTGGAAGAAGTGGAAATTGCCGTCGACCGTCTCACAGAAGAGGTTAACATACATATCCTAATTAATAATAGTGGCGGGCCACCTCCCGGCCCACTTCTGAAAGCGTCTTCAATGAACTTTCGCGATGCATTCAACAGGCATGTCCTCTGTAACCAGCTCATAACACAAGCTGTGGTTCCAGGCATGAAGGGCGCAGAATATGGGCGTATTATCAATATTATTTCCACTTCAGTTAAAGCACCGCTTGCTAATTTAGGTGTTTCCAATACCATTCGCGCAGCCGTTGCTTCTTGGGCAAAAACTTTGTCGAATGAATTGGGTATGTTTAATATCACGGTAAACAACGTGCTGCCGGGAGCCACTAGAACCGCGAGATTATCAAGTCTTATAAAAGAAAGTGCGAAGGTAGAACAAAAGACTGCCTTAGAGGTAGAAGAAGAGATGCTAAAAAATATTCCGATGAAGAGGTTTGGTGTGGCCGAAGAGGTGGCCCACGCGATTGCTTTCCTTGCTTCTCCGGCAGCCTCCTATATAACCGGAATTAATATACCCGTCGATGGAGGCCGAACACCTTCATTATAACACTAACTATCGGTTACAAAATAGCTAACGAACAGGCTGGCAAACCACCACCAGTGCTGTTCGCTTTTGGTTTCTTTATCGGCTCTTGTTTTACTTTCGTATAGCTAAAATTGATCAGAGGGCACGCGGTATGTAGGATCTTCCAGAATATTGACTTCAATTACATCGGCTGCGTTTTTTAAAAGCATTCTGCAATCTTCGCTCAAATGCTTAAGATGCAGCGTCTTTCCTGCCAGCTTATACTTTTCTGTCAATTTATTAAGCGCATTAATACCCGACATATCTGCTACGCGACTTTCCCGAAAATCAATGATCACTTCTTTAGGGTCGTTACTTATATCGAATTTCTCCATAAAGGCCATGGTAGAACCGAAGAATAAGGGACCATACAATTCATAGTGTTTCACCCCCTGCTCGTCTACATATTTTCTTGCCCGAATACGTTTAGCACTTTCCCAAGCAAATACCAACGCAGCTATAATAACGCCCACTAAAACCGCCAAAGCCAAATTGTGAAGTACCACGGTAATTATAGCCACTAATACGCCTATCAGGATATCCGATTTCGGCATTTTATTCACTATTCGCAGGCTTACCCATTCAAAGGTTCCGATGGCTACCATCATCATCACGCCCACAAGAGCAGCCATGGGTACACGTTCGATAACAGGGGCACCAAAAAGGACGACTACAAGAATAGTAAGTGATGCAATAATACCTGACAGGCGAGCTCGGGAACCCGCAGAAAGATTAACGAAGGTTTGGGCAATCATTGCACAGCCACCCATACCCGAGAAGAACCCATTCAGAACATTGGCAGTACCTTGTGCGACGCTTTCCTTATTCCCTTTCCCTCTGTTTCCGACAATTTCATCAACCACATTCAAAGTAAGCAAGGTCTCGATAAGTCCAACACCTGCCATCACCAACGAGTAGGGAAAGATTATTTTTAATGTCTCCAAATTTATGGGCACGGCAGGGATATGAAATGGAGGGAATCCGCCGCTGATAGAAGCGATATCCTTCACTGTTTTCGTATCTATCTGAAGACCTAACACCAACAGATATACGACGATAATCGCAACCAAGGATGCAGGAACAGCCTTTGTTAATTTAGGCAAGAGCCAAACAATGGCAATGGTAAGTAGCACCAATCCAAGCATAATATATAACTCGGTTCCACCGAGCCAAGCACTTTCTTCACCCGCACCTATTTTGAATTGCTCCAGCTGTGCCAAAAAAATGATAACGGCCAAGCCATTTACAAATCCATACATAACCGGTTGCGGCACCAGACGTATAAACTTCCCTAACCTAAAAACACCCACTAATAATTGCAGTACGCCTGCCAACGCGACCGCAGCAAAGACATATTCCATACCATGTGATTGCATCAGGGCGATTAATACAACCACGGTCGCACCGGCTCCTCCCGATACCATTCCGGGTCTCCCCCCAAAAATAGCAGTCACAAATCCCATAATAAAAGCCGCGTACAATCCCGTTAATGGCGAAAAACCAGCTAGAATAGCGAAAGAAAGCGACTCGGGAATCATCGTCATGGCAACGGTTAAACCTGCCAATATTTCATTTTTATAGTTAACCTTTTGGTTAAAATCGAATAAGCGTAAGAACATAAGGAAATTAAAAAGAAAAAATCACAAATTATATGAATTGAAGCTTATGCTTTCTTAAAAGAAAGCACCATATACCTTTAGAAGCCTAAAGAAGTGAATCAAGGTGGTGTAATAAGGCTGTTTGTGATAATTCTGATCATTGATGACAAAGGTACATTTTTAGCAACTCTTATAAAAAGATGCAGTTGCATTTAAAGTACTAATTGCTCAAATAGCTGGCTCAACGTGGCTTGGGGGTCTTCACATAAACCTAAGTGAACCTTTGAGGTTTGTAAAATGGTACTTCGAGTGGCTGTCAACCATCTGAATCGATCGGGTCGATCCAATCGACCGATCGTACCTCCGGCTTGCCCGCCTATACATATTTCCTTAAAAGATTTTAGATGAGCAATAACCTCATCAACTTCCACCTGTTTATCCATCATGTACCACTTTTCAATATCCACATGATACCGCATTTCCAAGAATTTATGTTTAGCACAATAGAGAACTACACCAATATTCAGAAACTCCTCGCGCTCTACGCGTGGCACCAAGCGTATCACCGCATACTCAAACACGTGCCGCTCTTGCTTCATTAGCTTCATTGATAAAAATTTCAGAATTTGCTATCCGTGCATTCAAAAAGTAAGCATAAGCTTGACGATGCTCTGCAGTTGATTGGAAATTCGGCTCATTTCCTAACCAGTCGTCTGGAATCAGCGATACGATTTCTTGTATAAAATCCTCATTCAACAATTCCTTTGCAAAACGATCAACATCATTTAACTGCGTCGCCTGTCTTAACAATACATGATCTTTAATCTGAACGAAAGGTTTTAGCGCTTGCTCCTTCCAGTTATGCCAACTATGATGGAAATATAAAGAAGCCCCCTGATCAATCAGCCATAGTTCTTTATGCCACATGAGCATATTCGTATTTTTAGCGGTACGGTCAACATTCATCAACAAAGCATCCAGCCAAACAATTTTTGAAGCTAATAAGGGATCTACTGTATTAATCACCGGATCAAAGGTAATAGCACCGGACAAATAATGCACACCGAGGTTTAATCCTACACTAAATTTCAACAAATCCTGAATTTCTTCATCTGGTTCCAGGCGGCCAAAATCAGCTTCCAAATGGGCAAATACCAATTCCGGAACTTTCAAACCAAGTACGCGGGCTATTTCGCTTCCAATCAGTTCTGCTATTAAAGCTCTTGTCCCTTGACCGGCACCCCTAAATTTCAATACATATAAAAAATCGTCATCCGCTTCTACAATTGCAGGCATAGAGCCCCCCTCTCTTAAGGGCGTTACATAGCGAACCACATCGACATTTCTCAATTGCAGTTTCTTCATTGTTTTACGACCTGATCGATTGCATTTAACATGCCGTCGTTAAAGGTATCCAAAGTAAGCTCCCAAAACATGATTCCTCCCAATTTATTGTCCAAAGCGTATTTGGTTTTAGCTTTTACAGAAGTAAGGTTATCACCGGTGGCAAATAGCTTTTGTTTTTTATTATACCAATAAGGAGCCTGTGCTTTCTCATCCCAAAAATAGGCCCATCCATTCTGAGTAGTTAAATTCGTGGCGTACGATTTAAAATCATAACCACTCCTATGTCTTCCAGCTTGGTATAGTCCATTATTTACATCATTAACATGCTCCCAAACACGCGTATAGAAAGCCGCACCAATAACCAACTTATTAGCAGGAATACCTTTCTTCAATAAGAATTGTACGGCCCTATCGGTTGATTCTTCCTTGTCGTGCGTGCTAAAGATAGGTGTATGATGTCCTGTAACAGTTGCATAACCATTTACTAAATCGTAGCTCATAATATTCACCCGATCAACCAGTGGCATAATTTTTTCCCATTCTACCGACTCATCTAAGTATTTTTGAAAACCTCCTGCAGCAAAACTTAATTCGTTGGCGCTACCCAATACTTGCCGCAGTTCTTGAATCAAAGCGGTAAAATTTTGTTTGTCCTGTGCTTGATATAAATGGCCGGGATGACCTTCAATGGTTGGATACTCCCAATCAAGATCAATACCGTCTGTATCAAAGTAGTCATTCACTTTCTTTACGGAACGAGCAAATTTTGTTCGCCCATTTGACGTGGAAAAAGCTTCCGAGCACGGTTCACAGCCGCCCCACCCCCCTAAAGACAACATTATTTTCAGTTTAGGGTGATTTTTCTTTAAAGAAACGAGATACTGAATCGTGGTAGAGTCCTTTGCATTATCCACATGCAATTCTCCGTCTTTAAGATGACAAAAGCTGAAAATAATATGACTTAGTTTGTTGATCTCAAACTGATCTATTTGTTTATCATTCCCTGTATAATAAGCGATAACCGAGAAATCTCTACGCTGTTGAGCAGATAAGTTGGTAAGTGATATAAGAGATACCAACGCAATGAGTAATCCTTTGTACATGCAAATGGTTTTAAGAGTCAATCAAACAAACTTAGGTAAAATGCGCCGCATTCCAAAACAACCGCTTTCTGCGGGACAGAACGTAGCATAGCTTACTACAGAATGTAAGCCAGTCGATTGTAATATTTATCGCCATCGAGCGAAAATAATTATAAAAACAATTGCCAAAATTGTAGATTTGTTTAGGAAGTTGAAAGGTGTGGTGTTAAGTGAAGCTAAGCCCATTTGTAGGCAAAACAAGGGCTGAAAGGAAAAAGGTTATTTTGCCAAAAATCAGTCTACGACGTAATACCCAAACGAATGAAAGAAGAATTCAGCCCCCTTAAACTGGCCAAAAACACAGCAAATAGTCGCTTTGAACTTCTTGTAGAAAATCAAACAGCTTTCATTGACTACAAGGAGCGTAATAAAAAAATCTACTTAATACATACTGAAGTGCCTTCAGCGTTGGAAGGAAAGGGCGTTTCTTCGGCGCTTATAGAAAAAACGCTCACTTACATAGAGCAATATGGTTATAAATTAGTGGCTCTATGCCCGGCCGTAGTTGCATTTATAAGAAGGCACCCGGAATGGAAACGTTTACTTGATCTGGAACAAAGCGACATCGTTTAACGGCTCCTTACGAATTATTATTTTTCTTTCTATCGGTCGGCTTCAACGGATCCGGTAAATAACGCAATAGCAGGAAAGATGCTATGGCCAGCAAAAGAGAACCAACGAAGGTGGTAATGGCAAAGTAGATATTATCTTGAAGCGCATTATTAAGCGCACCGAATAGAAACCAAATCTGTATGCTTACAAAAAGAACCAATAGTAAGATGATCCCTAGCATTAAGGTGTTCGTTTTATTAGGATGCGCCTCGTTCTGTGAAGTTCTAAAATCACTCATATTTATTAAATTAACTAGCATCTTGTTTTACATACACCTTTCCGTCTCGCACTAACACTTCTAACTGGGGGAGCGGCCTTGGTGGCGGCCCTTGCAGTACTTCTCCGGTATCAGCACTGAAAAAGCCATGATGGCAGGGGCATTCGATCTTCTGTAAGTCGTCTCTATAACGCACTGCACAAGTAAGATGGGTGCATTTCTGCTCAAAAGCTCTCCACTCACCCTCTGCCAAGTGAATCAGTATATAGGGAACGACACGGCTCCCTTCAATTTCAAACTGAAACATTTTCCCCAATGGTACATCTTCTTCCCGGCAAACGAAATGCTCACCTTCCAGGGGTTTGGACGGAAAAAGCAAAGATCGTATAACAATGATGCCATTAGCCAAAGCAAGTGTGCCCGAAAATAAGGCTAAAAATTTCGCGAATTCCCGACGACTTACATGTGTCGCCTTTTTTTGTTGAATTGGAAAATCCCTTTTCCAATTGGGCATATTTTCGGAGTCATGAAGTGTGTTTTTTTGCGTCATAGTTATTTGATCAACTAACTACTAATTGAGTGGTTCCTTTCGGCATCATCACGAACACCTTTGTGGTTACTTCTTGATTTCCAAATTTAAAGGAGTTCACCGGTACACTATTAGGTCTCATCCGTTCAATCTCTTCTCGTGTGCCATAGAAAAGTGCTTGACTAGGGCAAACTGTTGCACACATCGGCTTTTTACCTGCACTGGTTCGATCATAACACATGTTACATTTCATCATTAACTCAGCCTCCTCCATCTTTTTGGGAACACCGAAGGGACAGGCCAGTACACAATTCGAGCATCCGATACACCTTGGGGTATTTGCCGAATGAACAACGCCAAAGTCATCTTGATGAATGGCATCCGCTGGACAAACATTAGCGCAGGCTGGGTTTTCACAGTGCATGCAAACCTGCACCGTGGTCTGTACACTTACTGCTCGATCGACGTAATTGACATGAATCATACTCTCCTGTCCGTTGGTTTCACATTCTGCACAAGCCATTTCGCAAGCATGGCAGCCAATACAGCGTTGCATATCTACAAAGAACGCCATATCCATATTGTAATTTGTTTCCGGCATAATATTCAGTTTATTGACCTTTAATTGTTAACATCATAAATGACTCTGATAAGCCGTTTCTTTTACTTTTTCAGATGCTACCTCACCGGTTGGAATAAGCTGACAGGCACAAACCTTAAACTCCGGTATCTTCGAAATGGGGTCAAGATTTCCAATCGTTAGCTGATTTGCAGCGTGCTTGCCTCCCCAATGGTAGGGAATAAATACAGTATCTTCCCGAATCGTCTCTACCACTTGAGCCGGAAATTCGGCCTCACCCCTTCGTGTTTTTACGCGAATAATATCTCCACTCCTAATATTATAGCGGCGCGCCAGTTCGGGATGTATTTCCAAAAGTGGCTCGGGATATTGATCTACCAACTTCCCGATCCGTCGAGTAGAGGTACCACTTAAGTATTGCGACACCACCCGACCGGTTGTCAACACCACCGGGTAATCCGTATCGATCACTTCTGATGGCGGTTTAAAACTAACTGCATTGAAATGGGCCTTTCCGTCCGGTGTTTTAAATTTCCTATCTTCCCATAATCTTGGTGTTCCCGGATGGTCTAATGAAGGGCACGGCCAAAACACCCCCATGTTATTCACTACTTTCTCGTAAGTAATGCCAAAATAGTCAGCAGTCCCTCCCTTTGAAGCCACCCTTAATTCATTAAAAATTGCCTCACTGGAGTCAAAACTAAATTTATCTCCTTCATTCAGTCTCCCCGCTAATTCCATTAAAATCTCGCCATCTTTTCTAGCATTTTTTGGAGGAGTCACCGCTGCATTAATCTTTACCACCCGTCCTTCCGCAGTTGTAACGGTTCCTTCTTCTTCTTCATGCAGAGACCCCGCCATAATAATATCGGCATATCGGGCTGTTTCACTCAGAAAACTATCGATACACATATAGAACTCCAGTTTCTCCAAAGCTTCTCGCACGTAATTATTATTAGGCAACGACACCAATGGATTAAAACAAATAGAAATCAGTCCCTTAATTTCGCCACGATGAATAGCTTCGATTTGCTCATAGGCGGTTAACCCCTTACCAGGCAACTCCTGTTCGCTGATTCCCCACACGTTAGCTATGTATTGACGATGTTCCGGGTTGGTAATATCACGGTTGCCTGGCAGCTGATCACATTTATGTCCGTGTTCCCGTCCACCTTGACCGTTACCCTGGCCAGTAATCGTGCCATAACCGCAATAAGGCTTACCTATACGTCCCGTTGCCAATACCAGGTTAATACAACTCAATACATTATCTACCCCCTTTGTGTGATGTTCAATTCCGCGAGCATGAAGCAAAAAGCTAGTCTTCGCCTTCCCCCAAAGGCGTGCCGCTTCAAAGATTTTCTCTTTAGCTACGCCCGTATACTTTTCCGCCCAGTCCAAGTCATAATCCCTTACGGCATTTATTGCTTCCTGAAAACCGCTTGTATAATTGGCAATAAATTCGTGATCGAGCCAATCATTGTCAACCAATATCTTAAGCATTGCTCCAAAAAGAGCAGAGTCTCCTCCTGGTATTACATTTAAATGTAAATCGGCCGTACGTGCCAAGGGTATAATACGCGGATCTACAACGATCAATTTGGCACCATTATCCCGCGCACGCCAAATATAATGGGTCAATGTAGGAAAGGTTTCGCTGATATTGGCCCCCGCCACAATGATAACTTCCGCATGTGCTAGGTCAGCCCAGCTATTGGAGCTTCGATCCAATCCGAACGCTTTTTTATTGCCGGCTCCCGCGCTCACCATACAAAGCCTACCGTTATAATCCAAATTAGCAGTTTTTAGAGCTACCCGGGCAAATTTGCCAATCATATAGCTTTTTTCGTTTGTCAGCGAAACACCGCTTAACATAGCGAATGCGTTGTTACCATAGGGCTCCTGTATGCGTTTGATTTCTCCCACGGTTTTATCCATCGCATAGTCCCAAGACACCTGTTGAAAGCCCTTTCCCTCCACTCGTTTTAAAGGGGCTAGTAATCTATCCGGATGGTTATTCTGAAGATAACGCTCTACCCCTTTTGGACACAAACGTCCTTCGTTAAACGGGAACTCCATCCAAGGTTCAAATCCAACTACTTTATTTTCTTTCACTTTTAATTGGATACCACATTGCATGCCGCAATAACAGCAATGGGTCTTCACCAGGCTGTCAGGCTCGTGAGAGCCGTAAAAACCGGCTTGGGGAGCATATGCTTTGTGCGGGCCGAATTGGGCGATTATCTCATCAATTGTTGTAGGGAGTGTTGCCATTTAGCTTATCTCTTAATTAACCAAAGAAGCTTCCTGATTCCTTTCTCACTTGAAAATGCGCTCTTGCTAAAGCGGCGCGTTTACCTTCAGGACTCAAATCAAGATGACTTGAACCATCGGGCTGGCTGAAGTCAAATCCGAGCTCTTGTGTTACCTTTTTCAAATCTTCGATATGTGTTTTCGATGCGAATTCTTTTTTAGTATGTGGGCATACAGCCATTCCTCGCCGCCTCCCTTCAATTTTATATAAGTTAGCGCCCAATTGCGCGAAACGCTGATAAATGTGAAAGAATTTTCCAAAAGGTAGCCACAGCAAAAATAATATTACCGTTATCGCATGTGTAACGGCCATAAACTGGTATGTTTTACCCTCTAAAAACGTATAATCATAAGAAATTCCTAATCCCGTAACCGAAATGGCGATCAACAAAATCAACGGCAATAAATCATCATCAAAAGTTTGCGTAGCAATTAATCCACCATTTGTAAATCGGCGCTTCATCATAATCACTGCACCAATAGTAACCAAGACAGAGCACCACACCAAACAGTGAAAGGCGATAAAAGCTAAAGGAGATCCCAGGCTGAACGTTCCTGCCTCAAAACCGAACAGCATCGCATGATAGGTCGTGTCATCGCCTGGCTTTAGTTCAAAATGTATCCACCCAAAAGTAAGTGGTATTGTAATGGCAAAGGCCATCAAACAGCCACTCGCCAGTAGAAAATGACCAAACCATCTAGTTTTACTCCGATAAGCTATAAATCGTTGAAAAAGAATATTTCGAAAAAACAATCGGATGGAGTTCCATAAGTAAGGAAAAAAATGTACGCTGAAGAGAAATCCAACACTTCTACGCCAATAAAGTTTTGTAGGTGGCCGCTGGATCCAGACCGCATACCGATAGGTCGTTCCAAAAACAGCAAAGATGGTACCCGTTAAATAAGCTATTAGTGCCGGATCAAAATTTTGAAGCTTGCGCGACCCGACCCAAACGAAAACGATCACTAAAATCGTCATTAATAACGCTTTAACAAAAGCACGGCGATTTAAGGTTTGGAAGAGTTTATACATAATTTAAGTAAATATGAAATGATTCGCTTCACTCAAACGTCACCTCCCGTTTAACAATCCTTTCCGGTAATTGTTTGCTTTGTGACTGATTTAAACCACTTTATGTTTGTGTTTCTTTTTGAACAAGAGACAATAGATACCTGATAAATCCTAATGCGACGGCAACCCAAGCAAATAATGCTATGTATATAAAGGCAGCTGGAATGAATTTAAGAAATGTAATAGATAAGGCTTCACTTAATCGATACGTACAAACCGTATACATACCCAATGGAAAAACCATAGCCCAATAGGTAGGATCATAACCCTTTGCACTGGTCGGAACGGGTACGCGCTTGATCGCATGTCGCCAAAAACCCAATAACAATAATAAGGGTATCCACCAAGTACCTGCAGCCCAATAGAATAACGTAAAGCCTTTTAAAAAGGGAAGAATCTGAGACAGAAAGGCAAAATCACCTGCGTGCAGAATAAGCATGGATCCTGCCAGCGTCGAAATGGCTGTTGCCCCCATGTTGATCCAGTAGGGAGCACCAAATTCAGTGGCATGTAAAGAAAAGAAAGACAGACGATATATAATGAGTGACATGATGTAGAGATAAAAGACACATCCCAACAAAAAGAAACATAAAGCTATAAACAAACCAACATAGCTTAGTTCTCCTAATTCCTTGGCAATAAAAGAAATAAGTACGGATAAGGCTTGTATAGCCACAATGAATACGAGCCATGTACCATTAATTCCTTCTTTTAGCGGCTTTTTCTCTTCCGTTACTGTTATATGGAAAAAGAATCCATAACCTATCAATAGCCAAATGAGTAAGGCCAATAAAAGTACTATGCCAGCGAGCGTAAAAGCTTGATAAAACAAGATAAGCTGATTTCCCATAATACACAAGGCTGCTATGATAGTAAAAAAGCCGGGGCCTCTTTGATAGCTCTTAAAGTCTTGCCACACTTCAGCACGATAATAGAGAATCCGATAAATGAATAACCAAAATAAAGCGAAAAAAAAACAAATGTTGAAATAGAATAGTAACCAAGCTAAGACGCCGAAACCAACTAAAAGCGAAGCAATTGAAATGATACCCGTCGCCATAACCATTGCAAAATAGCCTGGCAATAAATTTCTAATCTTTTGCTTAATCAAGCTTTCTATCATAATCGGTATGTGGTTTAGATCGTAACTTATATATCACAATCTATTTATTCATAATTAGATAGCAATTTACCATTTTTATGCGGCAAACTTATTCCAGCTATCAAATTTAATAAATAAATGTTTTAGTTACTTTACCGTATATATGATAAATGGCAATGTTACGGCTCTCTCCGTGGGAGAACACAGAGGTTAAGCTATTTATATAACAAATTGTGTATTTATGTTTTGAAGAGCCTCGGGAAGCTGAGCAAAATCGGTAATTTGCACATCAGCAAACTCATTTCCAACAACCGAGAGGTCCTCTTGAATGCCGTCGACATTAAGCCAAATGGTTTTACAGCCAACTTCCTTAGCAGGAATAATATCCTTTTTGAAAGAATCGCCTATAACAACACATTCTGCTGAATTTAAACCGATTCGGTCCACTCCGAGCTGATAAATCGCCGGATTAGGTTTGCGTACCCCAACTATAGCTGATTCCACAATGTCACTAAAATAGTCAGCTAACCCAAAATCGGCCAATACCGACTGGATGTTTCCATAAAAGTTAGACACCAACACCATCGGATATGTTTCAGTTAATAAGTCGAGTGTTCTCTTAGCCTCTGTTACCGTCGTAAGAACTAACTTCATGCAGTGGCTAACGATTTTTTCTATTTTTGAGTACTCACCCTCCGCCAATTTAAGGTAAGAAAATTGTTGCTGAGTTTTTAAATGTAACACCTCACTGAAAATATGGTGCGGCTTAATAATCGGATGAATAGCCAACGATTTTTCGCCAAAGGTATAAGCCTCCATAAATTGTTCAAAGCTTGTTTCAACACCCGCGGCCTGATACGCCTTCCAAATCACATTTGCCCAATGCCGACCGTTCGTATCGATTGTTCCACCGTAATCAAATAATAAGCCTTTAATCATATTTACTGAATATTGATGTTATTGTTAATCTCTTCCAATGTTTCGTTCGCTTCGGTGTTGGTTTTAGATATACGCATGAGTGCCAATCCGATAATAATCCAAACGACTTCGCGGATACGCATAATAATACCAATGAAAATCCCGGCCGATGCAGGCATCCCCACACTTTTCAGTGCTAAGGCCAGCCCTCCCTCTCTAGTACCCAATTGCATCGGAAAGAAGAAGATAAGGTTGGCAAATAAAGATGAACCTGAACTAATAATAAGGGACTGCACTATACTCATATTCAAGCCTATCGCTTTCGCTGTACAAAAAATCTCGAGACAACCGACTACTCTGGCGATAAATTCAAAGGCTAATGATTTGAAAAAACGTTCTCTTCTCTGTGCGTATAATTCTGTAATCTGGTTATCAATTTCTTTAAGGCTATCGTGTTTTTCGGCAACAAAGTCGCCCACCTTACGCTTCAAGCCAGGGACTTTGGCTAATACCTTAAAAGTACTTAAGGTAAATCCTTTTTTATAAACCCGTCCGAACCAATAACACAAAACAACGCCCGTGATGAACATGACGGAACATCCGATTACCATAATGGCATTGATAGGAACATAAATCAGGATTAATATAATGGACGCCAGCCAGAACAACACATGAGAGAACATGTGCATTAAACTATATAGCAAAACAGACGAGCTCGCTTTTTGAATTCCCAGTCGCGGTTTCAATTCCATAATACGATAAGGTTCACCACCCAACGCAACAAAAGGTGTAATATAGTTAATGGCATAGCCACTAATTGTCAGCTTTAGTACTGATGCAAAGGAAAGATTACTTGCCGGGATTCGGGGTTCTTGAATAATCGCTTTAAAAGCGATGGCATTCAATATGTATATAAGAAGCCAACTACCGATGACGGGTAAAAACCACCAGCCTGTCTTTTTTATATTATCCCAAATGACATCCACCCCCAGTGCGTATACCATGTAGCATAGGGTTGCAATACCTATAACAAAGAAAAGTATCTTGTAAACTTTGCTAGCCATTTACGCTTTATATTCGTTAATGCGCTCATAAAAATGTGCACTTACTTTTTCCTGCCGGTTGCACATATAGATCAAAATAGGATTTAGGACAAACAAATCGAAAAAGAAGTAAATCCAAGCATAATCAATAAAGAGCCACAAGAAAAGAAAAATAACACGGGTATTGAATTGTACAATGTTCGTGTACTTCATCAGTGGCTTATTCATTTGCCGAAAATCATGAATTAGTTTTGCAGGTAAGCCCTCTTTAAAGTCGCTACGGATAATACCTAACAGCTTTTGTAAGTTGGGAGAGAAACGTTCCTGCATTTTGGTATAGTTCAAATACCCTCTGGAAACAAATTTAGTCCATGCCTGTTTAGACCAGCTCATCTGATCATACTCTTCCTGCAAATCTTTGCTGTTATCTAATTCACTTCCGTTAGTCCCTTTTATAAAAAAAAGATGCACATTTCTATAATAATCTGCCATGGCCGATTGAACCAAGTGAGATACACCCGCGAGGATACCGAAAATCCAAATAGCAGCAGACCAACCTTCATTCATAGCCCGGAGGCATATCGCGATATGGATAGAAGCAAACCAGAAATCGCCTGCGAAACCGTCAAGAATCCTGCCAAATCTACTCTTATTGTTTGTGAGACGCGCCAACTGTCCGTCGGCGCTATCCAGTGAGTTTGCGAACATTAAAAGTAACATGCCAACCACATTAATAGTTAGCGAAGGATAATAAAAAAGAATACCCGCCGCTACCCCAAAAAAGATACTGATAATAGTTACAGCATTTGGTGTTAAACCTACTTTTTGGCAGAAAAAAGCGATTTGAAGTCCTATAGGCCGATAAAAATAGATATCTATTTTTTCTTCGGTATCATTAGATTTTAATGAACTCTCAAAAATGTCTTTATTCTCTTGCTTTTTATTTTTCACTTGCAATGATTCCATCTAACTGTTTCTGGAAGATATTTGTTAAAAGTTGGGCTATAGCAGATGCAGCCTGTTCCCGGCAAGGAGCAAAACTGGGCCAATCATTTAAATCGATGACTATGATATTTCCCTGTGGATCAATGATTGCATCTCCACCAAAGATGTGTACATTAAGAACGGCCGCTGCATCCAGTGCTATTTGTTTCAACTTATTCTCATCAAAGGGGTTATATACCAGTTTACTATTTATCTGTTCGTAATGCGCGTATTTATGGTGATTATGTTCATAGGGGTAAAACCAAAAGAAAAAGTCGGTTCCTCTAACGCCATAAAATTTCACTAAATCACCGGCCAAATGTTTCGAGATAACAGCATCGGGAATTCCTCTTAATGCATATTCCCTCAAAATTTCCAAACCTTCTTCCCTTGAGGAAACAAAAGTAACATCTTCTTTATGGATGGCATGAAAATCGCCACGTTTGATCCAGACCCCCGGTTGTGGGAACTCGTTAAATAAGCGCTCATCGCGACAATCAGTCGACACAATAATACTCTTCGGGTAGGGAATCTTATTTTCTAACAGGAGGTTAGTCATATTCGTCCGAAAACAATGCTCCACTCCAAAAGCTGAATTGACTACACAAGCTCCTTTCTCTTCTAAATCTTGTAGCTTCTTTACAACAGCTTTCTCACGAGCCATCGAAACGATATAAGTATCAGCAGTAATCGTCTCATCCTGAAGAAACTCTTCCTCGGTGTAGATATGAACATCGTATCCTTCTTTTTTTAATGCCTCTACACTTAACAAGAAAATAGCTTCATCATTTCCTATGTGGTTTGGAGAAAAGGTCCTTCCTCGTCGAACGCCTAATATTTTAATATTTTTCACTTCTTATTTATTGAGATATTTTTAATCATTTAACCATGTTTCAGCCAATTGTAAATCCGTTAAATGATCAATATCTATTATTTTATCAAAGGTAAATGCCTTCACGTTTAAGTGCTCTTCTAATAGTAGGCGCTGAAAATTGCGCATACGTTCGATATTATTGTCAATTGCCTTAGGCACACAAGCTAAAGCCTTTCGCCGCAAGGCATAAATCCCGCCAGATACAAGTATCTTCGTGCTGTCCTCGTTTTTGTCAGTAAAGGCCATTACATCACCACTTGCATTCGTTCTCACATATAAAGGACTCTCATCCTCTACAAATGGGGTAACTGCCATTAAAGCATCCAATGAGGTATTGCGCCTAAATTCCTCTAAATAAGCGCCAAATTCTTCCTCCTTAAAGATCGTATCTACCGTAGTTGCGCATAACTCTTCTATATTCGGTACTTCCTTTAGTAATTCGTAAAAGCTGTGCAGCGAGCTTGGCGTGCTTTTCTGCACAACCCGTATTTGCGTATTCTCGCGATTTGAATGCAACGATTCAGCCAGCTCCGTTGATTCTTCATTAACGATGATATGGATTGTATCGGCGCCATGAGCTACAAAAGTAGTGATCAAGCGCTCTATCAAGGGTATGCCATTTAACCTAGCCAAAGGCTTTGGATAAGGATAACCGCTTTTCGCTAAACGAGAGCCCTCACCTGCAGCAATTATTGCAAAATCCATATGTTCTTATTATTTTTTAGCGCACAAACTTAGATAAACTTTCGTTTAATTGAAAACTTAGCCACGCATCCGTTTTAAGA
The DNA here is from genome assembly GCF_054130995.1 of Olivibacter sp. SA151. Lineage (NCBI taxonomy): Bacteria > Pseudomonadati > Bacteroidota > Sphingobacteriia > Sphingobacteriales > Sphingobacteriaceae > Olivibacter > Olivibacter sp. SA151. The sequence goes on from NZ_CP096391.1 coordinate 4,255,892, forward strand.
TTTATTTTTCCGATTAAGCACAAAAAACATGATCATCACCATAAACCGAATCGCAAAACTTGCCGCAAAGCATTCAGCACTACACATTCACCTAAATAATAACAGCTCAACTACGTTTATGTCGACTCTTTTTTATTTTTCACAATAAAAGTCAAGCAGTCAAATTCCTTATTTTTTTACATAAAAAAAACAAAGAACTGTAGCGCCTACGCTTATCAAAATTTTACGATATCAAGTTTTGCTTTCTCCCAATTTGTTTCTAACGCAAGCAGCGCTGCTTTATCGTTTATATTTTGAAAACACCCACTCATGTGTCCAGGAAAAGTTTTACATAGGGTTGTTTTATTATTTAGGATGAAATCGGTCATCTTCAATTGATCCGCCATAACATGTTCTCTGACCACAGTTTTTAAACTACTCGGATATAATGAAAATAAGGGATTGGGTTTATTATTAATCATGGAAACAATTAAGTGCCCACGATCAATGGATGAGATTAAGTATGCTATTGCTTCAACTGATATAAGCGGCATATCGCACCCTACTAAAAGTACCAAATCTGCCGAGGTATTCTCCAAAGCGGTTAGCAAACCACCCATCGGCCCCTTATTAATGACCACGTCACCATATACAGGAAGGCTGAAATTTCGATAAGCAGCATGATTAGCGATTAACTTTACCGATAGCCTTGCTTTTTGCAGCGTTTGGATAATATAGGACACCATAGCTTTGCCATTCAGCGGTATCAACCCCTTATCTTCTCCCATTCTGGAGCTCTGCCCGCCCGCTAATACGAAAGCATCTATGGTAACATGTTTAGGTAAATTAGAAGTCATTTGTCATGCTCGAGGGTCAAATACATTAGGATCTATATGGTAGTTCTTTAAAAAATTCTTCAACAAATTCTTAAACTTTCACTAATTTAGGAAAAAAACCACTGAAACTTGCATGAATTTTTCGCTCCGCATCCAACTGTCCTTTATGATGTTTTTAGAGTATTTCATCAAAGGCGCTTGGTTTGTCACATTAGGCACTTACCTAACAAGCAACTTAAAAGCCACCGGGTTTGAAATGGCCAATATATTTTCCACACACTCGTTAGGTGCCGTTATTGCCCCCTTCTTTATCGGACTGATTGCCGATAAGTATTTTCGAGCGGAGCGACTGCTCGGTATATTGCACTTTTTTGGGGCCTTCTTGTTATTTTTAATGTACCAAGCCACTCAAGCAAGTGATTTTTATCCTTATGTTTTGGCTTATTTTATTGCTTATATGTCTTCGCTAGCACTCAGCAATGCCATTTCCTTTAGGCATTTACCCAATCCACGCCAACAATTTCCTTCAATCCGCGTATGGGGAACTATTGGGTGGATTATTGCGGGGATAACCATCAGTTATATTTTCCATTGGGATAAAAGTGAGGCTATTGCCTCAGGCGCCCTTAAATACACCTTTCTTTTAGGCTGTTTCTCATCCCTACTCCTGGGCTTATTTAGTTTTACCTTACCGGCTACGCCGCCTGTTAAGACTGAAAAAAACAAGAGCATGGCATCACTTTTAGGTTTAGATGCGCTACAGTTGCTAAAACAGAAAGATTTTTTAATTTTCTTTACTTCAGCCATCCTCATTTGTATACCGCTAGCTTTTTACTACCAGAATGCTAATCCCTTTTTAACCGCTATCGGTCTACCGAATCCAACCGCCAAAATGGCTTTAGGACAATTTTCAGAAGCTATTTGCTTATTATTTATCCCTTTCTTTTTTTCCAGATTAGGTTATAAAAAAACAATCCTTATAGGTATTGCGGCATGGATTATACGCTACCTCCTCTTCGCTTATGGAAACGCCGATAATTTATCCTTCATGTTGATAACGGCTATTTTATTGCATGGAGTCTGTTATGATTTTTTATTTGTTGTTGGACAAATTTATACCGATACCATTGCCGGTGATCGCTTTAAATCATCTGCCCAAGGGCTGGTTACCATCGCTATGTACGGTGTGGGTATGCTAATTGGTTTTTGGGTTGCAGGATATATTACCGAATATTTGAAAGAACAACAAGTGGTTAATTTTTGGAAGCAATTATGGATTTCTCCCGCAATCATTGCTTCGCTCGTATTCGTTTTATTTCTTTTCCTTTTTAAAGATCAAAAGATTAAAGACAAGCGATGAGCACCGGTAAACACTGATGCTCATCGTTTGGTAAAGGCGTTCAGCCAGGTTACAATATCCGTATCATCAACCGAAAAAATTGCAACCAATAGTACAATAATGAAAGAAAACAGTAAAATGCTTGAAAAATCAAGTGTACTTTGTTTTTCAATGAATGTAATTCCATGCCTAGGTCTTCGTTTACTGTTTCGTTGATTATGGTTTATCCTTCTACTGTGCATAATAGGTTTTTTAATCTGACAAACTAAATTACCAAATTATTAGACTGAAAAATCCATTGGAACGCGAATGATACGCTTTTGTCGCATTTGCTCACTATTACACAATGAAGAGCGAGTTGACCCGCTCTTCTAAAACCATTTATTGCACTAATTGCTTTTACAATCAGAAGGTATAACCAATTGACACCAAATGATTCCGAGGTGCTCCAGGGAAAAGTCGATTGAAGTCGAAACCACCCACCCAATACGTTTTATCGAGAAGATTATTAAAATTCGCTTGTATTTTGAATTTATCAATACGGTAGTACAACGCAGCGTTAACAACCCAGTAAGCGGGTAACTGCAAGATATCGCTGTTTGTATTTCTACGTGTCGCATAATTTGCGCCAAGAGCTACACCGATTCCATTGAGCGCACCCCTCATAAAATTATACTTTATCCAAATATTTCCCTGGCTCTTCGGCGCATTCGGCATCATTTCACCAATCTCACTCACATCATCACTCTGGGTTATCTTTGCTATGTTATAGGAGAAATTACCGGTTATACTAAAGTTAGGCATTATGCTTCCATACGCTTCCACCTCCACCCCCTTGGCTTGCTGTTGCCCTATTTGTCGAAGTAGGTCCGGATTTCCTTCCGCTCCTGCATTAACTAAGATATTGTTTTGTTCAATGCGATAGACCGCCGTAGTAACTGATAGATCTTTATGAAAGAATTCCATTTTTGCACCAGCTTCTACCATATTACTGATCAGTGGGTCAAAAGGACCACCGTAAGTTTCCGGATCGCCTATAGTACTCGCTGTTTGGGGTTGATAGCCCTCCGTATAGGTTGCATAAAAGCTTACAGGTTCAATTGGTGTATACACGATGCCAAGCCTTGGAATGAAGGCTTGCTGTTGCACATGCCTTTCACCAGCCTTTGTATAATTGAGTATATCTGTATAGAATTCCTGTCTAAAGCCCAATAAAATTTGCAACCTATTCCATTTCAATTGTTCTTGTACATATACCCCGTTTACGAAATACTTAGTCGGCGTTTCCTCGCGTGATACATTCATATATTGCGAAATCTCTGAAATAGAATAATCCGGATTTGCTAAATCGAAATAAGGCACATTAGGCACCGGAATCCCATTTGCAAACTGATATCGTTCCGGATGCTGCGGATCATAAGTACTATAGGTTCGCGTTCCATCGCTGCTTAAAAAGCCACTGGCATTATAGGTAGAGTTTCCTTTTGGAAAGGTTTCCTGGATATGATCATAACCGATCAGGAGTTTATGTTCAAAAGGCCCGGTGTTGAAATCAAAATTAAAATAAGTGCTAAGATTATCAATATAATTTTTCCGCAGACGTCGTATCGTTTGCATGCCCATTAATGTAGGGATTTGATTTCCCAATGAATCTACTGCATATTGATTCGATGTACGATGTTCCAATAAGTCTTCATCATAAAAAGATTTAAGATAAGATGCGTTAAAAGTGATATGGTCAGAAAACCGATGTTGTAACGAAATGGTTGAAAATAGATTCAACTCATTTTGGTAATCATTTTTCCGTCCAATGGCAAAGGATATCGGTGTCGAATACAGATCCGTACCGGAAGAGGCCCCAAAAATCGGTTGCCCTCGATCGAGTCGACCTTTATTATATTGATATACCAAATCGAAGTTAACACGTGTTCGATCGTTTGGTATAAACGAAAAAGAAGGGGCCAATACCAGTGCTGAACCATCTTGCAGTATACGAAAGGATTCCGCATTCTGATAAGCCAAGTTAAGCCGATACAATAGCGTTTTACTATCGTTCATCGGACCTGTAAAATCCATCGTGGTTCGATAAGTGTTATAACTCCCGGTTGTAAAATTGATTGATTTACGCGCCTCATCTAAGGGCTTTTTAGTGACCGTGTTAATAGTACCTCCCGGATCGGTATTGGCAAAAAGTGCAGAAGCAGGTCCTTTAATTACTTCAATGCGCTCGACATAAGGTAGCAGGTTCTGTGCCCAACCACGGGTTGAAATACGCAGGCCGTTTATTAGGGTGTTACTTGCACGGAAGCCCCTCAATACAAAATCATTATTATTATACGAATACTGGTTCACACCGCTCACATTCTTGATGGCATCACTGGTTTTAAAGGCCAGCTGATCGTCCAAGGTTTCTTTGGTTACATAACTGATGGATTGCGGAGTCTCCTTAATAGGAGTCGCTGTTTTCGTTCCGCTAAAACTATTGGTGTTTTTGTACCCGCTTTCTTTGCGCCCTATCACCTCTACCGATTGCAATGCTTCTTGACTTGATTCAAGTACTATATCCAATGAAAGGCCTTCCCCCTCTTTAACAGACACTTTTGCTTGATAATGTTTGTAGCCAACAAAACTTAGGTGCAATATATATTCGCCAGGTCTTGCCATGAATTGAAAGTATCCTTCACTATCCGTTTTAGTTAGCGTCATCTTATCGTTTAGCCAAACGGTCACACCCGCCAATGAATTACCATTGGGATCTTTTACAACACCTTGAAGTTTGTTTTGCGTATGATTGGATTGGGCCCTAGTGCTAATGGACAAAGAAAGGAAACTGAATAAAAGGAAAAGTTGATATTTCATTTGATATTATTTAAACTAATTCTAAAGAGAGGCAAATATAAAAATATCTTCCTCTTATTTAGAATCAATAAAAATAAATCTTTGGGGTTTCCGCCGAAGGTTAGAACAGTCGGGTCATTTTTGCAGATATTTCTTTTTCAAATCACGCATCAGTTTCTTCACCACAGCCTTTCCTGCATTGAAGCCATTCGTTCCATTAGGACTGGCTTTATAGGTAGTGGATTCCCAAAGTACCTCTCCTTTTTGGTCAATTATTTTTGCACTCAATGCGTATGATGTACCTCCCCATGAAGTTGCTGTGATTCCCTTAGAAGCTTCTATATGAACGCGCATTTGCAAATCCGACTGTTCCGGTGCAGAGACCAGATGCCAATAATTCCATTCTTTCAATCGCTCCGACAATTCGTCGGCTGTTTTTAGCACTTGCTCATTTTTGGAATTTACTTCAATGAACAAATTTTCTTTTTGTTCCTGCACTTCATTTCCTTGTGCAAATAAGACTCCCGCAATGAGCAGAAAACACAAACTGCTTATTATTAATTTCATATGTTTTATTATTTGTAGAGTTTTCGCTAAGCTAAAATCTTATCCGTTCTTTTTCAATCGCAGAAAACCATTAATTTTTAATCAGGCAGGTTAGATTTATTCGACGCTATCAATATCAATTTTCCGCTAAAACAATTTATTGTAGCGAAAGCCAGTCTATAAACGTTAAAAGATCGACAAGGATTATTCAGATGTTATCAATCAACCTGAACAATACCAAGGAAAAAATTAACGTATATACAAATGAAACACACAAACAAAATTCTATTTCTACTTTTTGGGGTGCTAATTGCTTTTTCAGCCTGTAATAAAACTGATTTCGATGAAATAAGAAGGGAACAGGAAAGACAGGATTCCATCACGCAAGCGCGTATCCGCAAAGTCCTTGCCGAACAAGAACCGATCTTAAGAGCTTATGTTCAAAATCCAGCGAACGGGTGGACCAACCCCAGACGCAGTGATAGTACCGGTATTTGGTACGAGGTGTTGGAGCCGGGGCAATCTGATTCTTATACCTATAAATTGAATTCAGTGGGTCAAATTGTAGCACCTACAATTGAAGTAAAATATAAGGGACAACTGCTTAATGGAACTGTATTTGATCAAACCAGTGATTCTTTAGCCAACAAAAAAACCTTTAAAACCAATTTAGGCGCCAATATTATCCGTGCCTGGGTATATGCTTTCATACCAAGCTCATTTACTTATAATGGTCAGAACTTGCCGACCTTTGGGTTGACAAGCTCCGGATTGAAAAAAGGATCTAAGATCCGTTTTGTAACCCCATCACCTTGGGGCTACGATGATAAAGCTAACGAAAAAATACCCGCCAACTCTCCTCTAGTATTTGAAATAGAAGTCGTTGACATTAACGACAATCTATAGCGTTTCCTGACACGCCAACAATTTGCAGCGCCTGAAATTTAAAACATAAATTTCAGGCGCTGTCATTACTAATCCTTTCTGCCTCGCGATCATATTTCAATCTGTAGGCATCTAGCTCTATCCATGTTGGTCTCAAATCGCATCAACAGCGAATCAGATGGGACTTCTATCCGACCGCGACCCCTTCAAACTCCCAGGTGATTCGCTGTTGATTCCCAATAGATCCTTATCTACGCGAACAACGTACGAAGCTGGTACGATGAGTGGTTTAGCATACCTCATATTTTTTCACAATTATCATTTAGATCCGATTAGGGTAGCACGGTATTCTATACTGTAACTGTTAATTCCTTGAACACTCGAGTAATTGATATCAAATTGCTTTTATGAAATTCGTTTATTAAATTTGTATTATGGAAGCAGTAGTGATTCATCCAAAAAATAAAGAGCAATTGGCCGCCGTGAAAGCCTTCGCCAAAGCTTTGAAGATGGATTTTGAAACCAAGGCAACCGAAAACCATTACGATCCTGAATTTGTAAAACAAATCTTAAATGCTGAAAAATCGGCAAAAAAGGGTAATGTCACAAGAATTAAAGATGCCAAAGACATATGGGCAGATATTCTATAGACGTTGAGAAAAAGGCGAGAAAACAGCTGATCGAAATTTATAAGTCTGGCAATAAAGCTGATATTAAGAAATTAGAGACCATTTTTGCGGAATTAGCAGAGCATCCTGAGAGGGGAGCAGGAAACCCTGAACAATTGAAATATGAACTATCAGGATTTTGGTCAAGGCGTATTAACTCAAAAGACAGACTTATTTATAAAATAAACGATTTACAAGTAATTGTTACTGTAGTTTCCGCTAAGGGGCATTATGGTAATAAATAGACCCTATCCTATTAAGAGCTTTTGTATAGACGGTATCCGACTGATGCGACAACCTTTATACGCTTACACCCACAACAAATAATCTACTATTTTTATAGAGAATAATTGCAGAAATTAAGTGGACCCTTCTTATTTTTATAGACGAATCATATAGCGATGAAGAATGCAGGCATTTAAGATAAAAGAGAAAATAGGTTTAGACAAAACATTTAAAATAGCACCTTTTCGAAAGCATATACGGAATACCGAACCCCACAAGCATAAAAACTATTTCGAAGTCATCTTTCTATGGAAGGGTGACGGTGTGCATCTGATAGATAGTACCGCCTATCCTATCGCTGCACCCGCTATCTTCATCCTAAAAAAGAACCAAATCCACGCTTGGGATATCGTCAGCGAACCCGAAGGCTTTGTTCTGATTATAAAGGATGAATTTATAAACCATAGTAAAGACACCGAACTAAAAGCCCTGTTTCATTTGTTCTGGAGAATTGAACATCTGCCCCTCCAGCACGATATTCAACCGATTCGAAACCTTTTCGAAAGCCTCTACCATGTATATTCGCAAGAGCAGCATTTTCAGGATTTAATTATCGAGGGCTTATTGAAGAGTATTTTAGGCACCCTACTACAAGAGGGGCTCAAGCAGGATATTGACAATAGATACCTAGACCTATATGCATTATTTATTGATCTGATTTCGACAACCGAGGGAACCAATAGAAATCTAAGCTTTTATGCTGAAAAGCTAAACATTCCGTCGAAAGTGCTTAATGACATTTGTTATAAGGTGGCTGGAACATCAGCAAAGAAGATTGTCGAAGCCTTTACCCTTTCTGAAGCCAAACGTTATTTACAGTTCAGCAACCTTACCATTAGCGAAATTGCTTTCCGACTGCAATTCAACGATCCGTCCTATTTTGTAAAGTTTTTCAAAAAGCACACGAACATAACACCGCATCAGTTTCGTGCTTTATCATAAATTACCAAAGATAGATCGATTTTCACCATTTTTATCGCGATAACTATCCTAGCTTAGCGCAAGTATGAAAAATCTGTACGTACTTTCTTTTTTATTATTTTTTCTTTCATCTTCCGCTTTGGCTCAAGAAGCTCAAGTTTCCGGCCAAGTATATGATTCGTTAAGCCATAGCCCAATAAGCTACGCAAGTGTAAGCATACATCAAAACAATCATGATTCAGCTTTTGTAGATGGCGTTATGACAAATGAAAGCGGCGCTTTCTCACTCGCAAAATTAAAAGCAGGACAATACCTGCTTAAAATACGATTTTTAGGTTATGAAACGCAGGTAATCAAACTGACACCGCTCCATGCAGGCGAACATTTAGCTATAAAAGCAATAGAATTGAAACCATCCGCTACCTTTTTAAACGAGGTGGTTGTTTCAGCTCAACCCAATCTAAATTATCATAAGATAGATAAGCAAGTGTACAAAGCAAACCAGTTTGAGACGGCAAAGGGTGGAACTGCTATCGATATTATCAAAAATATGCCATCAATAGCGATCAATGGGCAGGGAGAAATTACATTACGAGGGTCTAGTGGCTTTTTGGTATTGATAAACGGTAAAGCGGTACAAACGGATGTGCAGACGATATTAAGTCAACTTCCCGCTAATGTCGTGGAAAATATTGAACTGATTACCGCCCCATCAGCAAAATACGATCCGGATGGTAAAGGTGGTATTATCAATATCACTACAAAAACAGGAGTGGATAACGGATCTTTTCTTGCGATAAACCTACAAACTGGCTTTCCCAGTTTTAACGATTACAATAATAAAGAAAGTCAAAAACGTTATGGCACTGATATTTCCTTCAACTATAAAAATAACCGATGGGATTTAACGGCAAGTGCTAACTACCTTCGCAATGATAACGCCGGGTTCAGAGAGGGCGACGTCTATACGATTATCAATCAAATTAAAACTACCTTTCCGTCGAATGGTGAGCGCAGCTTTGATAAGTACAATTACGGCGGACGCTTTAATATCGAATTTAAAGCAGATGAGAAGAACACGTTTTCAATCGGATTTTTTGCAGGACACAAATTTCAGGATCGTGTGGCTGATATTTACTATAACAATACCAAAATAGATTTGGAAAGTCAGCAAGTTATAGGAAAGACTTCCTATTTTAATGCCAATCTCCAAACAAAACAAGGTAATTTTGTACTTGGAAATTTTGGTTATACCCATCAATTTAATGATCGATCCAACCTGTCTCTTTCGCTACTCTACGAATATGCCGACTTATACGGTTCTACAGATAATAAAAATATAGAAGGGAATACGACCGTTCAACATACTCTTAACACTTATAAAAACCCGCTCAAAGGATTACGAGCTAAATTGGATTATTCGGTAAAAATTGGCGAAGGAAGCTGGGAAAGTGGCTATCAATTCAGGGAAGACAAGCAAAACGGAGATTTTATTTACTCAACAAAACAGGGAGATACTTTCGTCGTTGATCCGGAATTTTCTGGTCTAATAGACGCTCGGAATTCCATTCATTCACTTTATAGTCAATACGCCGGTAAGCATAAAAAGTTCGAATATACGGGCGGCTTACGCTATGAACATGCAAATCGTAATGTAAACTTGCGAGGGGAAGAGGCACCTCATGTACTTACTTTGGACAATTTATTCCCTTCAGCCAATATACTTTATACACTTAGCAGCGGGTGGCAAACAAAAGCTGGCGTCAGTAGAAGAGTGCAGCGAACCAATAATTTTGAATTGAATCCTATACCTGAGCGTGAACATTCAGAAACCTTGGAGCAGGGAGATGCTGATTTATTACCCGAGTTTATATACCTGGCAGAGCTAGGGCTTATCAAAACTTTCAAAAAGGGGTCATTTTTCTCCACCTTATACTATCAAGATATTAAAAACCCTATTCAACGGGTAAATAGCGTATACACGGATACGATTTTAAATCGTATCTATACGAATGCGGGCAAGGCCTATAGCTATGGTCTGGAAACGGGCATCAATACACAGATAACCAAGCAATGGCAAATTTATTTAGGCGCCAATCTATATAAGTACCATATAAAAGGGACGTTATTCGATGAACAGATCGATGTAGCCAATAGCGATTGGGTCTATGCCATCAATTTTAACACAGACTATAAAATAAATTCCACACTTAACGTTCAAGGAAATCTTAACTATTTGTCGGCTCGTCCAACAGCTCAAGGAAGAGATTCTCGTTTTATATCACCTAACCTCGCACTGAAAAAAACTTTCATGAACGGCCGGTTCAGTGCGCAACTACAGTGGCAAAATATCGACCTGGGATTTATCCAGGCTAATGAGCAACGGATTACAACCTTTGGTTCCGATTTCTATACCACTACTAACTATATTTACGAAAAAGATATTCTACTCTTAAACCTCAGTTTTCAACTAAATAAATTGAAGAATAAACTCAAGCTTCCGGAGAGCGAATTTGGAAACAAAGAATTTTAATCCCACTTCTGTCATATTATTGTCATCCCGTAATTTGTTATTTTTAATAGGTCTAAATAACTATACATTTGTGCCGATTAAATTCAACCATCTTACAAAAGACGTCAATGAAGCAACTTCTACTTTTCGCAAGCTTATGCCTACTTACTCTATCCCTCTCCTTTGCACAATCGCAAAAGGTCACATTAAAAGGATTAATTACTGATGATAAAGGTGCGCCGCTACAAGATGTAACCATTAAGGTCCTCGACAGCATTGGTGTTCGAAAAACCATCTTAAAAACGGATCAACGGGGCCAGTTTGTTACAAATACGCTACCAGGAGGAAATTACAAGCTGATAGCGAGCTACATAGGCTATAAAGAAACAACCAAAGAAGTCCAGCTCACAACGAACACCGCGACACAGATTGAGTTTATACTCAGTCAGGATATCGCCCTTAATGAGGTGGTTATTACCGCTGGCCGCAAGCCGGAGAGTATCGACGAAGTACCCTCATCTATTAGTATTCTCAATGCCCAAGAGGTTAAAGAACAAACCAACGTCAACCCCTCTATAGCTACTATTTTAGGAAATACGATTCCGGGACTCGGTACAGGAACAAACAAGGCCACCAATAGCGGACAAACCCTACGTGGTCGGCAGGTATTGGTGCTTATCGATGGGATTCCACAATCGACACCCTTGATGAATGGGGCCCGGGATATACGTACGCTTGACCCAGCTGTCATCGAACGTGTGGAAGTGATCAAGGGAGCAACTTCAATTTACGGCAATGGCTCCGGGGGAGGTATCATTAACTTCATTACCAAAACACCGGCAGTGGGAAAACGTTTTGGAGGAACGACCAGTATCGGAACGAGCGGAAATCTAGTGCACCCATCCAAGACGATTGGCTATCGGATTTCACAGCTCTTCGAAGGCTCGATTGATAAATTCTCTTATGTTGTAAGTGGAACGTACAATTACACCGGCGTATTAAAAGATGCTAAAGGCGAAGTAAACGCACAGGCTGACGGTCTAGGGGAAAATAATCTCTACAACACCTTTATTAAGCTTGCTTATAAGCCGAATGAGCATAGCGCCTTTACAGCATCCTACAATCTGTTTAGAAGTGTTCAACACAGTGATTATGTCAATATTGTTGGAAAATACCGTGAGAGGCCTTCCACTGGGGTCAAAGGAGATGATCCAGGTGAACCGGCGGGTACACCTTATAACCATAACGTTTTCCTTTCTTATCACCACGATGCATTGCCATACCGTACATCACTCGATATAACGGCTTATTATAATCGCTTCGTTTCCATGAATCGTTATGTTGAACAAGGAACCGCGTGGTACGGGCCCGGACAAACAAAAATTCAATCTTTTAAAAAGGGTTTGCGTTTAAACCTCAATACACCTTGGGCTATACATGACGACCTCCAAGCAGAGCTTACCTATGGGCTCGATCTGCTAAACGACCGAACAAATCAAATTCTAACCGATGGCCGTGTTTACATCCCGGATATGGACATGGTTAATCTGGCACCTTATGCACAGCTTAAGTTAGACCTATGGAATCATTTGGTGCTGAAAGGAGGTGTGCGCTACGAGAATGCCAATGTAAAAGTAAAGGATTTCAATACCATCGCGACAGGTCCTAATGGTGAGGGAAGCATAGCCGTATCGGGGGGTAAAATCCCGTATCACGCCACCATGTTCAATGTTGGTTTGCGCTATAACAAATACGATTTCTTAAATCCATTCATTAGCTTTTCGCAGGGCTTCGCCATCAATGAGTTGGGACGTATCCTACGTAGGGCTACGCAAAGTACGCTTGAAAGTATCGAAACGGATCCGATTATTACGAACAATTATGAGCTGGGTATCAGCAGTCGTTTCGATATTTTTCACCTTACTGCTGCTTACTATATTAGCACTTCCAAGTTTGGCGCGAACTTAGTTGATGTTGGCGGATACCTGGTACCGCAGCGTGAGCCGGAACGCGTATATGGTTATGAAGTAACAGCTGACGCTTTTCTTAGTCCGCAATGGACGGTTGGAGCAAGTTACTCCTTTGTAGAAGGCAAATCAGAGCAGGAAGACGGTACAAAAGTATATATGAATGGTATTCGCATCGCCCCGCCTAAAGCGACGGCTTATGTTGCTTTCCGTCCTTCCTCTGTGTTCGATCTTAAGCTAAATTGGGTATATACGGGCGATAGGAATCGCTTTGAGCCACGCTCAAACGGGTTATATGCTAACAGTGAAGGACCGGTAGACGCTGTCAGCTTGCTTAATCTCTCTGCTTTATACCGAATCAACAACAAGTTTTCCCTAGGGATGGGCATAGAGAATCTGTTAAACAGCTCCTACTATCCAGTGGTTAGCCAATATCGCGCAATTGATGCCGAGTACGTTCGTGGAAATGGGGCCACCCTAACGATGAATCTCTCTTACAACTTTTAAAAGCAGCTTGTCTTTCAGTATAAGTAATCTTCGGTTTTTAAACGAAGGTTACTTATACTCACCGGATGTTCGATGTTTAAGTTCCCGTTCCATATCGTCTTTGAAACGCATTATTTTCTCTTTCCATGCCGGTGCCTTCTCTTTAATATCATCCACCATCGATCGGCCATTTGCATCTTTCTTCGTCGCATATTTATAGGCACCATAAGCGGCTGCGCCTAGTAGTATTGTTCTAAATAATCCCATTTTGCACTGATTTTACTAATGTAACTACCTTTTAACAAACCGCCTACTGAAATGTTTCAGCGAAAATAAAATATGGTTATTTTACACCTTTCCACCATGCTGTAAAGGTCTGGGCAGGATCATCGAGGCGGACTACCTCCCCTATCATGGGCGTAATAAAAGGCAACTTCTCCGATGTAGCGAGTATGCTTATTCTTTTTAAGGGTTCGTCCCAGGCATGCAGAGAAAGCGCAAATTTTGATGAGTGTACCGGAAAAAGACGTTTGGTTCCTAAGTCTTTCGAAGCGTTTATAACTTCTTCCGGAAGCATATGAATCGCTTGCCAGGCGGGGTTGTATTGTCCATTGTCAAGAATCGCCAAATCAATCGGACCAAATTGCTTGCCTATCGTCGCAAAATGGGTATCATAACCGCTATCACCGCCCAAATAGATTTTTTTGGTTGGGGTTTCCAACAAAAATGAGAGCCAAAGTGTATTGTTTCTGCTGAAACTTCTACCTGCGAAATGGCGGGTAGGCAAGGTATGCAAGGTTGTTTGGGTATTAACGACAACCTTTTCATTCCAATCTTTTTCAATAATGTTATCGGCTTCATATCCCCAATGTTCAAAATGGGCACCTACCCCTAAACCACAAATTATCCGAGTCACCTTATCCTTCAACGCCACAATCGTTTCATAGTCAAGATGATCATAGTGATCGTGTGTAATCAAGAGATAGTCAACCGATGGCATATCCACTGCGGTATAGATATCGGTTCCTTTAAAACTTCTATTCGATCCCGGAACGGGTGATGCATTCCCACAAAATACCGGATCCACCAAATAGCGTACGCCGTCTAGCTGTAATAAATAGGAAGAATGCCCAAACCAAACCAGAAGATTAGCATTCGGGTCCAGTTGCTGTAAGTTTGTTTTAACAGTAGGAAGTGGATCAGTCGGTCGGTTTCTCGGATCCTTACCGAAAAAGAACTTATAAAGTACACCGATAAAAGAGTATCCTTCGGTGATCGTTGGTGTAAAATGTAGATTCTGAAACTGTCCATCTCGGTAGTTGGGTGATTGCTTTATCCGCTCTAGTCGCTTACCGGAAGGTGCTTGACCAAATTTATCTTGTCGAATATAAAAAAAAACCGTAATCGCTAACAAAACGGATACACTGAGAATAACGACCATCATATATTTTAATATCCTTAATAGCTTCTTCATTGCATGATTTTCTACTTGCAACCGGAGAGTACGCTGCATTTTTCCGACACTACTTCATCTAGATGGGCGGATAAAAAGCATGGCAAGATAGCAATTAATCTCTTTGAATGCTTAGTCTGCCCCACTCATCCGAATCTTTTTCAATACCTGCAATAGTGAAAATGTCACAACGGCCATTGCAAAATAACAGATGGCAAGCGTACTTTGGCTACTCACTTTTACCAGACTAATCGTGCTATAGCTTAGCACCGAGGTTATGAGATAAGAACCTCCGCTGGTAATACCACTGGATATACCCGCGTTTTGCGGAAAACGTGTTAAACAAAAAGTGAAATAGACGTTGTACATAAAGCCCGCACAAACATGCATACTGAATACAAATAACATTAATACGTATAGGTTCGTAAACAACGTACCAACGAAAAACATCAATAGCGCAATCATGCATTCAGAAAAATTAGCGATTCGTAACTTCATTAGCAGCGGACGACTGGTTAATTGCTTAGCCAACATACCTCCTACAAAAAGGCCTAAACCGGAAATGAGCGCACAATAACCGGTTACCACCGATGATAAATGGAATTGTTCTTCGATAATAAAAGGAGCCGTCATACCAAAAATCAGGACCATCGAATAACTTGCTGCCAACACGAAGAGCCCTAGTGAAAACTCCTTCGTTCCCAACACCTTACGATAACTTGCAATAATAGTAGGCATACGGAAGGCCTGGGCCTGGCGCATTGCTTCCCCACAGAATATATATTCCAAGGTAAAAGAAAACAAAGCATAAACACCTAGGAAAATAAAATTAGATGTCCAGCCCCAATAAGATTGCAGGTACCCACCCAAGAAGGGAGCTGTAATGGGACCGAGCGACCAGACCACCGACAGCAACCCCATATAATGTTTGAGCTTTTCGCCTGTATAGATATCAACTAAAAAGGCACGCTTGGCCACCACGATCAGCGCGGTCAATATTCCCTGTAAAACGCGTATAGCATAAAGGAAGTAAAGATTATGCACATAAGCAATCGAAAAATTACTCAATGCAAATAGCAACAAGGCGCCTAATATAATTCGATATCTTCCAAAACTATCAACTACACTCCCGGCAACAAACATGGTAATCCCGTAACTGATCAAAAAGCAAGAAAGCGTCAACTGAATACCTGCCGCGCTTGTTTGAAAAACCGATTGCATCTCTGGGAAAGATGGAATATAAACATCGGTTACGAGCCCTGATAAAGGAATTAAAATAAAGGTAGAAATCGTACTGATCTTCTCAAATTTGCTATTATATAGCTTCATAATACCCTGTTTTTTAGCATTACAAAACTAGCGGACTATTCGTTATCGAAAAATAAGCAAATCAAATATTAGTTAATGAAATCAAATATCGCTTAACAGCAGACTCCGATATTCTCTTGGACTTTTACCGGTTTTCCGTTTAAAGAAATTATTAAAATGCTGAGGATACTCAAAACCTAGGCTGAATGCGATTTCGGTAATACGCCAATGACTGTATTGTAACAAATCGAGCGCTTCTTGTAAGATTCGTTCTTGAATAAGATCGCTGGTAGTTTTACCAAAATAGGAACGCAAACTGTAGTTTAAGTGATTCACGTGAACCTGCAGCTGTAGTGCATAATCAGCCGGGCTTTTAAGAACCAGCGCATTATCGGGAGACTCGATAGGGAATTGCTTTTCCAGTAGATCACAAAATCGATTGACTAGGTCGCTATCCGGAATTCGCTTCTCTGACGCACCCCGTTCCATCCGTAATTTAACTGTCGTATAAGTAATCAATCGTAAAAAGTCTTCAATGATCTGCTTTTTGTAAACAAATTCACTATTATACTCCTTAAGCATCCATTCAAAATATTGAGACAGTAAATCGTATTGCTCTTCACTCAGAAAGATAAAGGAGTATACGTCATTTCGAAACAGGTTAAATAGATTAGACAGGGCCTTCCGCAATTCATTACCAATAAACAAATCGTTAAACAAGCAAACATAGCCTTTCTGAGCCGGGGATGTGTTTTCCCAACCAAATCTCACATTGGTATTAGAAAAGAAAATCGCCGGTTTATCAATGGAAATTGTGCCTTTATCAGTATGCAATATGGCGCTTCCCAGCGTTAAACAGATTTTGTAATAATCCTTGCGGGAAAAATGTAAGCTTGCATAACAATTGTTTCGTTTTAAGACATTGAAGTGGGCATTATTACCACCACCTTCTATCAAATCCGGCGGCATTTTTCTACACGTTCTTCTATAGTATTCCTGTAAAGTCTCCGCTTTCTCCATTGCATATAAGTTAATTAATTCAAAGATACAAAATTATGAATTTCGATTTAATCATTTTGCTCGACAATGGAACAAACGTATTCGAAAAAAGAAGGTACGACTGGATAGGTGGATAAGACAAAGTAGCGTTTTGACAGGGTCTTTCTTCGAGGTGAGTCCAGGATGAGTCCACGTTGTCTCCAGGGTGAGTCCAGGTTTTTAAGGAAAAACCTGGACTCACCCTGGAGACAATCTACTTGTTGAGTGCTTACACAGCAAAGATGCTACGAATCTGGTCCAAAGATGATGTTATGCGGGTAATGGTAAAATTAAAAAACAATGAAGTCTTACAAAAGTAGTTTACAAGTGTAATAAAAATTGACTAGACATCCCTCTTTAATATCAATAGTTTCATTATATGAAAATACGATCAAGCGCGGTTTTAAGTTTTCGGATCGTACCGATCAGTAATTGTAGCTGCTCTTCAAACTCTTGATAATGCCCTTCTTCCAGGGCTTCTCGGATGCCGGGCAATGTTTTGACTCCATAACCGGTATAAAATCCCGGTGCATAAATACTATGCTTATACCATGGACGCCTAGGTAATCCCTTTTCCAGTAACAACGATTTCTCCGCTTGAAAAAGCTGCTTGTTTACCAATGCTAAAGCTTTTTTGTTTCCTTTAAATGTTTGCCGCCGCTCTTTAAGCGCTTGAATGGATTTGCTTAAGCTATCAACACCTTCTTGCAATCCCGCAAATGAAAAATTGGGTACTGATTTTTTTGGTATCGGTTGTACATAGGGCTCTTTCGGATCGGCTGCCAAGGCATATAAAGAATCTTTTATCAGTTGGTTTTCAACAGCATGGAACAGACGAAGATCCTCACCAAGCTTTTGCACCTCATTTGCGTACGTATTGATTGCTTCTTGCAGGCCATCAAAGCTAAAAGGTAAAATCTCAGCCTCGGATAATCGTAAAACAGCTCTACCGGCAACTTGTGCCAGCGCAAGCCCATAACTGAAATCGGGGTCTTTGAATCGGACATAATGATTATACGAATCATAAATGCTATGATAATCCCCTCCTTCACTTTCTCCTCCAAAAGAAAAATTAAGACTAGGTATTCCTAAATGCTGTAAGAAGGCCGAATAATCAGAACCTGTTCCCAACGCTTGTAAAGCAAACTCTTTTTTTGCGAGCAACTTTTGCTTCTGCTGCGGAGAGGTCGCCGATATAACTGTGTTGGCCAATTTTCGATCGAGTATCGACTTACCTGTTAATGGATCCTGTACATCACCTGCTATGTCGGTTACCAAATCCTTTAATGCGTGGGATCCGCCGGCACTCAAAAAACCCCGCCCGTTTCCATCCGTATTAATATAGGTTACCGCCTTTTGTTTCAATTCTTTTGCATGATGTTCTACCCATTCGGTTGAGCCGAGCAGCGACTGTTCTTCGCCATCCCAAGCACAGTAAACCAAGGTTCGTTTCGGTTTGAAGCCGTTTTTAACCATGGTTCCAATTGCTTTTGCCTCCTCTAATAAAACGGATAGTCCCGCTACCGGATCATCAGCTCCATTGACCCAAGCATCATGATGATTTCCTCGAATAATCCACTCGTCAGGAAATTCATTGCCTTTGATCTTGGCGATTACATTATAAGCAGGCACAATATCCCAGTTTTGCTTAATTTTTAAATGCACTTTGCTCTGATTCCCACCGCCGATCCGATAAGTTATAGGAAGTGCACCTCGCCAAGCGTTTGGAGCTACCGGACCGTCGAGGGCTTCCAATAAAGGCTTCGCATCGTGATAACTGATCGGTAACACCGGTATCTTTAAAATGGTAGCAGCTTCTTCTTTCGTCAAGCGCTTTGCATCCTTCGTTGCACCAATCCAGGGAGTTAAAGGATCCCCTGGATAAACCACCATATCCATTACCGAACCCCGTTGCACCATATACTCGTTCTTGAAAGGCCCTTCAGGATAAACCGCGCCTTGAAAATAGCCGTCCTCTTTCGGGTCGGAGTAAATAATGCAACCAACAGCACCGTGCTCATAAGCAATCTTGGGTTTTATTCCGCGCCAGCTATTACCATATTTTGCTATCACGATTTTTCCTTTTACATCCACCCCTAATCGTTCCAGTTGTTCATAATCGGCTGGTAAGCCATAGTTGACAAAAACCAGCGGTGCGGTCACATCTCCATCTGCACCCCATGCATTATAGGTTGGCAGCTGCCCCTCTTGATGCGCTACTGGATCACCTTCTACCGGCATTTCTTTTAATATGGCTTGATAGTGGCTTGGTGCCAATAGTTCAAGCTGTCGCTCAATCGGCGTAGGAAATAATACGTGATAAACTTCCAGTTGAGCATCCCATCCATATTGTTTAAACCAATTTAAAATTTCGTTAGCAACCTCTTTTCCTCTTGGGGAACCAAGATGATGGGGATACGCCGACAAATTCTTGATATTCCGTCCAATACTCTCTTTCTGCAAAAGAGCGTCAAAGCGATTTTCCAGTGGTTCTTCCTGTTGCGCTTTAAGTATGGTAAATCCGAAAGTAAGAGAAAGGATGAGAATAGGCAATACTTTGTTGAAGTGTACTTGCATAGCTGACTCGGTAACGGTTTCCGATTAATGTTGTTCTTTTGTTAAATTATCCACTGCCTGAATCAGTTGGGCAAACTCGGCCTCATCATATAAACGTGTTAAAAATCGTATTTTTCCGGTACGATCAATAAGAACGTTACGGGTCACTCCTGCCTTTTTATCAGCAAATTGTTGAAAAATACCAGCTCCAGGATCTAGCGCTAAAGGATAGGTAATGTTCATATCCCGATGAAACTTTAGCACCGTTTCTAAGGGCTCGTCGCGATCCACGCCAATCAATACCACATCTTTATCCTTATAAGCTTGCCAAATATCGCGTTCGAGATAAGGCATTTCTTTTCGGCAAACAACACACCAAGAGGCCGTAAATTGCAAAAGAACAATTTTTCCCCGTAATTCTTTTAAAGAAGTCTTACTGCCGTCATGCAACACCAACTCGAAATTATCCGGCGCCTGATCTCCTACCTGAACGATATAGCCGCGATCAGCATCTTTAGTTTGAGATGTATCTTGTTCACTCCTGGCAGCCGCGTTAAATGTGAGGCCCATTAAAAACCCAATTAACGTCAATCGTATTGTTTTCATCCAGTTATTTTCTTTTACTAAATCAATAATAGGCAAATATATATAAAATCTACCACTTTTATAGATTACACACAAAACCTAAAGAAAATCGCTTTATTCATTAGAATACCATTAAAATTACATCACGTTAGTTGCGAAAGGTTAACAATTTGCTGACATCTTCGTATAATAGTGCCGCTAATTTTGTAACATGTTGCAACACCTTAGAAGTGCCTTTTTACGTTATACTATCGGATTCTTCTTAATTAGCTTATTTACGCTAAAAATGGCTGGGACTGTCACTGCGATTATAAAAGATAAACATCTTTCAAACTTTAAGATTTGCAACGATTCAGAGAAGTCGGAAAAAGAAGAAAAGAAAGATCCTGAGAAACAACAGAAAAAAACCGTTGATTTTTTTGCGAAGAACGATGAATGCGATTCCCGAATCTTAAAAAAGAGAGACGGAAATGCAGAAGGTACTCACCGCTTTGCTTACTGTATTCCGCATTTCGGTACGGTTCCATCCCCCCCTCCGGACCGCATCTATTAATGCCATTTCACAGAGAAAATCACCCTAACATTTTATTTTAATTACTTCTTATGAAAAAAAAACACGCAGGTTCGGCGCCAACGCCCTTGCAGCGGCTTGTCGGCATGCTGCATCCGGAACGTAAAACCATAAACTACATATTTTTATACGCTATTATCATCGGAATCTTTAGTCTTAGTATTCCGATAGGCATTACAGCCATTTTCAATTTGCTCAGTAATGGAGCCATGTACAGCTCTACCTATATTCTTATTACCGCAGTTATTGCAGGCGTTGTACTTGGAGGCACTTTACTCATAGGCCAATTGAGCTTGGTAGAATACCTCGAACAGAAAATCTTTCTAAAATCGTCACTCGAGTTTGCATACCGTCTTCCACGAATCAAGCGCTCGGAACTGGATGGCGAGAATCTGCCTGAACTTGTAAATCGCTTTTTTGATGTCATCATCATTCAAAAAGGTATTATAAAATTACTGATCGATATTATGGCAGCTGTTGTTACCATTTTCTTTAGTGTTATACTTTTATCGTTCTACCATCCGGTCTTCTTAAGTTTCGGTCTCGTGGTAATAGTGGCGGTAGCGGTTGTTCTCGCTATCTACTACAAACGTGGACTTAACACGAGTATTGAAGAATCTGCTCACAAATATGAAACCGTCGCCTATTTGGAAGATGTGGCGAATCATATCGATGAATACCGAGGCAATCGGGAAATGATGAAAAAAGTAATTGCTGACACAGATTACATTACAAGCAAATACCTTGCTTCCCGGAATGAGCATTTCAAAGTGTTAAAACGCTTTTTTGCAGGCTCTGTATTAATCCGAACAATTCTTTTCGGTGCCATGCTATTACTCGGCTCTTATTTTGTAGTTGAAAGGGAGATGACTTTCGGTCAGTTCGTAGCAGCAGAGGTTGTGATTGTCCAGATTGGCTATGCTGTAGAAAAGTTACTGACAAATCTGGATACCATTTTCGATATGTTAACGGGTAGTGTTAAGTTAGCCAGTGTAACAGACCTTGAATTGGAGGAGGAGGCCATTGATTATGGGAAATAAAGCACATAGTTTGTTGTCAACGATCAAATGGGAAGACCTTTCCGTCGCAGGTCGTGATCAATTATTAAAAAAGCGAGGTATGATGGCCCTAGGTAGGATATTGCTTTTTGCTGCCATCCTATTTATTGTAATTTTATTTTTACCTTGGCGGCAAACTATCCCCGGCCGGGGAACCGTCACCGCCTTAAAACCGGAAGAACGCCCACAAACCATTCAAAATCAAATAGGTGGCCGTATTGAACACTGGGCAGTACGAGATGGCGATGAAGTTCAGGCAGGCGACACTATTTTGGTGATTTCCGAAACAGCCCCCTCCTACTTTGATCCCGAATTGCCCCAACGGTTAAACGAGCAATTAACTGCAAAAAAGAGTAGCGAGCAGGCTGCCGATCAGAAAATGCTGGCAACAAAAGCCCAAATTGACGCGCTGACTGCCGGTTTACGTTATCAGCTGGAGGCCGCACGCAATAAGGTTGTACAAGCTAGAAACGTAGTAAAAATAGACAGTGCCGATCTGGTTGCGATGCAAAGCTTCTACGAAACCAGCAAGGCACGATTGCTGCGTTACGAGCAGGGATACAAAAACGGGCTTTTTTCGCTTACTGATATTGAAACTCGCCGCTTAAATCTGCAAAATGACGAGGCAAAGGTAGTAAGTGCTCAAAATAAATTGACCAACGCACGGCAAACATTGATCAATGCAACTATTGATCTCGACAATATTCAAGCTAAGTACAATGAATCGTTAGCCAAAGCACAGTCCGATCTAGGTTCAGCGCTTTCCAGCAAAGCCTCGGCACAGGGGGACATCGCCAAGTTAAGAAATGAAATTGCCAATATTGAGGTACGTCGAGATCACTACGTTGTCAGGGCTCCCCAAAGTGGATATATCGTAAAGACACTGAAGGCCGGCATAGGTGAGAATATTAAAGAGGGCGAATCGATCGCTACGTTACAGCCCAAGGTAACGGTGATGGCTGTTGAATTGTATGTAGATGCCATGGATGTACCTTTGATTCTTCGTGAAAGCGATACACGTCTGCAATTTGAAGGTTGGCCGTCTGTACAGTTCTCGGGATGGCCTTCGGTAGCTGTTGGTACCTTTGCCGGTAAGGTAGCGGTCATCGACAAGGTTAGCAGTGCCGATGGCAAATACCGCTTACTCATAAAACCCACTACACCCGTTCCTGATAAGGACGAACCATGGCCGGAACAACTGCGTTTAGGCTCAGGAGCATTCGGACGTGTTATTTTAAATGCGGTACCACTCTGGTATGAAATATGGCGCCAACTTAACGGTTTCCCGCCGAGTTTAGAAAAAGAACCAAAAACCGAAGGAAAGTAGTGATTTATGACAAGTAAAAAGATATTCGTTTTACTGGCCATCTGCTTCGGATTGTCAATAAGCCGAGCACAGGAGAACAGGAGTGGTTCTGAACTGAAGGAATTTACATTGGAGGACTTAGAAGACCTTTTAATGGCTCATCATCCGGTAGTGAAACAAGCCAAACTCTTAAGTGAAACAGCAAAAGCCCAGGTTGCACAGGCGCGCGGAAAATTCGACCCGGCCTTGAAAGCGGCTTTCAATAACAAATATTTCGGTAATTCCGATTATTATAATCACTGGAACAGCGAGCTGAAAATACCCTTATGGTTAGCAGGAGCTGATTTAAAACTAGCTTACGATCGGAACGTCGGAGCTTATACGAATCCGGAAACTACCACGTCTACAGCGGGTTTGTCGGGGCTAGGCATCAGCATTCCCCTTGGTCAAGGCCTCATCATTGATAACAGACGCAGTACACTACAACAAGCCAAGGTAATGGTTGCCTACGCGGAAGCTGAACAGTTGAAACAAATAAATGCTATCTGGTTCACGGCCGTAAAAGATTATTGGGATTGGTATTATGCCTTTCGGCAGTATACACTACTGAAAGAGGGTGTCCAACTTGCTGAAGAGCGATTTAAAGCGATTAGTATGCAAACGCGTCTGGGCGACAAGCCGCCCATTGATTCTGTGGAAGCCGCCATTACTGTCCAGGAAAGAAAAATGCAATTGGCCAAATATGAAATCGCCTTAAAAAACAGTCGGTTGATTTTGTCTAACCACTTATGGAATGAATATGAGCAGCCAATGGAATTACCCGATAATGCAGTACCTACGACTATAGACAGCGTAAAGCTGTCACCATCCCCAACGATGCTCGGAAATCTATTAGAGCAAGCGAGTGATATACATCCTGAACTATCGAAACTTTGGAGCAAAGAGCAGCAACTACGCATCGAGGAACGCTATCGAAAAGAAATGTTGAAACCGAAATTAAACATTTCAGGTACGTTGATATCCAGTCGCAGAAACTTCAATGAATATATCCCGCACTATTATGACTTCAATTGGAGCAACTACAAGTTTGGACTTGAATTTGCCTTTCCCCTCTTCCTTCGCGCGGAACGAGGGAAACTGAAGGAAGTGAAGTTGAAACAAGAACAGCTACAATATGATTTGCTCATAACCGGTCGTAATATTAAAAACGACATTACTACTAAGTACAACGATCTTACTGCCTATAGCGCTCAACTTAAGTTACAAGTAGCGAGTATTGACAATCAGGAAGTGCTCTTATCCGGGGAATTACAAAAATTCGATCTGGGCGAAAGCACGCTGTTCATTATTAATAGTCGGGAGAGTAAACTGATTGACATGAAAATAAAAAAAGAGGATCTGATTACAACCTATAATAAGGCATTGGCTGAATTGTATTATAAAGCAGGTGCGAGGCTTTTAGCCAATTAAGTTTATTCGTTACTACTTAAACGTGATCGCTAATAAAGATCGCTTACAATAAAACCACCGAATATCATCATTTTTATTATAGGTAAACAAAACTTATATTATTTTTATAATGAATAATTGAACCCTACTTTTGTGCTGTTAATAAAGAAAGCGAACATGAAAAAAATATTCATCATTAATGCAGCACAACATTTTGGCCACTCCGGTGGACGTTTTAATAACACCCTTGCGTCAGAAACCGTCGAATTTTTCCGTAATCGTGGCGCAGAGGTACAACTTACTAACATCGCAGATGGTTATAATCTTCAAGAAGAAGTGGATAAATATGTATGGGCAGATCTTGTTGTTTATCACACGCCGATTTGGTGGTTCCAGGTACCTTTCGGATTTAAGAGATATATAGATGAAGTCTTCACTCAAGGGCATCAGCGTGGAATCTACCGCAGTGATGGTCGTAAAGCAGACAATCCCCAAATCAATTATGGTACAGGTGGAATGCTTCATGGCAGAAAGTACATGCTAACTACTAGCTGGAATGCACCGGAAACGGCGTTTACACTTCCTAACGAATTCTTTAAACAACATAGTGTCGACGATGGCCCACTCTTTGGTTTTCATCGTATGAATGCTTTCACCGGTATGGAGCCTCTAAAAAGTTTTCATTTTCATGACGTGGAAAAGAATGCACAAATTGATCGCGACATGGCGCGCTATCGCTCTCATCTTCAGGACGTGTTTGGATCAGCTACGTGCGAGTTAAAGGCTTCCTAATTTTTATTAATTTGACAGACTATTTATCCCAATGAAAATTCATTTAATAGCTATTATCAGAAGCAAGCCTGCACATATAGATGAGGTAAAAAAACAATTGCAAACCATGGTTGTCCGTACACGTGAGGAAAAAGCTTGCCTTCAATATGATTTACATCAAGATCTTGAAGATCCTTCGCGGTTTATTTTTTATGAAATCTGGCAAGATGAAAGCGGCTTGGATTTGCATAACGAGCAGCCTTATATTCAGGACTTTCAACTGCTGGCAGAAAAAGCGCTTCAAGAGACACCACTCATTTATAAAACAAAATTAATATAAGAATGGAATATCGTAAATTAGGAAATACCGATTTAAAATTACCCGTTATAACGCATGGTGCCTTCGCTATTGGTGGAAATATGTGGGGTGGGAATGATAAGCAAGACTCAATCAGTTCGATTTTAGCATCACTTGATCATGGTGTAAGCGCTATTGATACCGCTCCTTTTTACGGCTTTGGTTTGAGCGAAGAATTAGTAGGAGAAGCGATCAAGGGACGAGACCGTACAAGCATTCAACTGCTAAGCAAATTTGGTTTGGTATGGGATGGTAGCAATAAGGGAAAAGGTGTCTTCTTTTTCGATGCAGAGGAAAGCGGGAAAAAAATTCCGGTTTACCGATACGCTGGAAAAGAGAATATTATTAAAGAAGTTGAAGAAAGTTTAAAAAGGTTGGGTACCGATTACATTGACCTTCTCCAGCTGCATTGGCCAGATCAAACAACGCCCATTGAAGAAACAATGGAAACCTTGGAAATATTGATAAAACAAGGCAAAATCCGTGCAGCTGGCGTAAGTAACTACAACACTGCGCAATTAAAGGAAGCGTCAGAAACCTTATTACCTGCCAGTAACCAGGTTTCGTATAGTATGCTGAATCGCGAAATTGAAGAAGAATTAGTTCCCTATACGCTTGCAAACAACATCGGCATCATCGCTTACAGTCCGATGGAAAGAGGATTACTAAGTGGCAAGTATTTTCGTGGTGGTAAGCTAAAAGAAAATGATCATCGACAGGGTTACTTTACGCAATTCAATTTAGACAAGGTTCAGGATTTAATTCAAACACTTGAGCCTATTGCTATTGATAAACAAGTGACCCTATCTCAGCTGGTTTTACGGTGGACTAGTTTGCAACCAAGTATTACCGCAGTATTGGCCGGTGCTCGCACTGCACAACAAGCAAAGGAAAATGCGCAATCTGCACAAGTCAGTTTATCTGCAGAAGATTTAGAAACGATAAACAAAGCGCTGGAAAAATTGTAGCAATAATAATCAGCTGCTCCAAAGTCAGACAGCTGATTAAAATTTTGTTTAGCTATGAATACCATTAAATTACTCATCATACTTCCGCTGATTGGCTGCTTAACCATTATCAGCAATCGATTACCGGCACAAGAAAAAGATTCCACTATAAGGTACACCAGGGTATCCAATGGTTATTTAATGGTATTACGCCAAGGAGACGAGATCATACCCCAGCTTGAGCATTTTGCGCTTGCTGAACAAATTCCTTCCGCCAATTTTACTGGTATGGGCTTCGTCAATGTGACTTTTGGTTTTTTCGATTCAGCCAAAAAGAAGTTTAATCCGAAGCACTTTAAAGATGTCGAATTGGCCAGCATGCATGGAAGCATAGCTTGGCAAGATGACAAACCCAGTATCCATTTACATGGTGTAGTAGCCGGGAAAGATTTTGTGGCTTATGGCGGACACATCCTTGATGGTACTGTGGGTACAGGGTCCTTAGAAATCATGATTATTACACACCATAAAAAATTGGAACGGGTATTTGAAAAAGATTTAGGAGCAAATGTGTTACATTTAAAACGCTGAACAGACTTATATTATAACAAAAAGTACTTTCAGCTGTTTATCATAGGACTAATACCCATATTATGAAAACGATCGTCCTATTTAAAACGATGCTGCTTTATATCTTGTTATTCAGTTTGTTCACGAAAGCGAATGCACAAACCACAAAGCAAGAAGAACTAGATAAGCAAGTACAGCAATTTCTAAAAAAGAAACAGCAGCAATGGCATAATCTAAACGTACCGTATGAAGACGGTCAAATATTGCATGATCTCATTGTAAAAAACAATTATCAGTCTGCCTTGGAAATCGGTACGTCCACAGGGCATTCTACTATTTGGATTGCATGGGCGCTTAGCAAAACCGGCGGTAAACTGACAACGATCGAGCTAAATAAGGAACGCCAAAAGGAAGCCATCGAAAACCTAAAGACAGTAGGCCTATCTCATATCGTTGATTTTAAACTTGGTAATGCCCATCAACTTGTCAAGGAGTTGAAAGGCCCCTTTGACTTTGTTTTCTCCGATGCCGACAAAGATTGGTACATTCAGTATTTTAAGGATATAGATCCTAAACTTAAAAAAGGAGGAACCTTTACGGCCCATAATGTACTTCAAGATATGTCCGGTATCAGTGAATACTTAGATTTTCTCAAAAAGCAACCCGATTATGAAACAACTATCGACAAAACGAGCAGCTCGGGTATTGCTGTCAGTCGCAAAAAACAATAAACAGTCCATAAAAAAACTCCCGGAGACCAAACCGGGAGTATAACCAATATAAACCAACAACCAACCTCGCGTACTAAATGAAGCTAGGACAACTCACATGTACTACGATATGGAAGTAACCTTTATCAGATTCAGCAACAATCCAAGAATAACAATATCGATCTAAACTCTCTAGACGGAATGCCATATTATGCGCTTTCATCAATTTCCTTCAAGTGAATGAGCACAAATTTACCGTAGTACATCAATCGCTATGGTGTCATAATCGCAAAAAAAACAACAAATATGTTTAAACCGACCGCCACATCATAAGTCGTGTTGCCTATAGACATTATTGCTAACATTTTCAACATTCTTACTACCCCTATAAATCATTCCAGACTTAGCTTTGACATAAGTGACTTTATATCGGGTGAATGATTTATCGAAACGATCCCAACCGTCCTTAAGCAAATCAAAACCACAAAAACCATATAATAAACTAAAATTCACGCAGATGAAGAAACACATTGTACAAATAGTGCATTATACCGTCGCAGTTTATGCGCTTGGTATTGGGTTGCCGGTAAAAACAATTGCCTCGATAACAGGGGAAGCAATGACCGTTAGCTCGACGTCGAGTCAATTTTTATCCTCAGCTGCGACCGTAGCGCAATCCGTCCAAAAAACAATCACAGGAAAGGTAAGTGATGAAAACGGACAAGCGCTTGCCGGTGTTAGTGTTACACTGAAAGGAACTAACAACAGTACAAGCACCGATCAAAATGGATCTTTCAGCATCAGCGCATCCAATGATCAGGCCGTTTTGATATTTAGCTATGTAGGTTTTTTAACTCAGGAGGTGCAGATAGCAGGAAAAACAAGTCTAGAGGTTGTACTAACGAGTGACTCACAGGCCTTAAGTGAAGTTGTAGTGGTTGGTTACGGTACCCAACGGCGATCAAGCATTACCGGTGCGGTATCTTCTGTAAGTGCCAAAACACTCACCGAGTTACCGGTAGCCAGCACGGACCAGGCTTTACAAGGACGGGTTGCCGGTTTAACGGTCACCAATAATGGTTCGCCCGGAACCTCTCCTATTGTTGCGATAAGAGGTATTAGTTCAATTAGTTTTGCTTCCGATCCACTTTACGTAGTGGATGGTTTCCCCACTGCTATCTCCAACATCGACGCCCGGGATATCGAATCAGTTGACGTCCTTAAGGACGCTAGTTCCGCTGCAATATATGGTTCTCGTGCAACCAATGGTGTAGTGATGATTACAACCAAAAAAGGCGCAGCACGCGATCGATTACAGGTAAATTTCGACTCGTATTTCGGTATACAAAGTCCCAGTAAAAAATTCAACTTATTAAATACCGCACAGTATTTACAATATGAACGGGCGTTGAACGGAGCCGATGCACCACTTCCCCCCCGTTTGGAACCCGAAAATTTTAATCAACCAATCTATGATGGCGCTACACAAACTTTTGCGCAAACAAATACGGATTGGCAGGATGCTTATTTCCGCAACAATCAACCGCTTCAGCAGTATAACCTTTCACTGAATGGTGGGAATGAGCAGTCGCATTTCTACACAGGTGCCGGTTATTTCGATCAACAGGGTATTGCGGAAGGCCTCTATTATAAACGGCTTAATTATCGGCTTAATTCCGAACATGTGATCAGCAAGTTTTTCTCTTTTGGTGAGAACTTCTATGTGAGTCAATCCAAGCAACGTTTTGATGTACCTGCCGGCAATCGTACCCCCATCGTGAACATGATCCGTATGCAACCGTACCTACCGGTGTATAATCCCCACAATCTCGGCGGTTTCATGGGCCCCCAAAACAGCTTCGATGCATCCGATCCGATCAATCCCGTAGAAATAGCCAATCTGGTTGAAAACATCAACAATACCACTCGTATCCTGGGAACGGCTTATATAAGATTGACGCTCACACCTTGGTTGAAATTTACGTCTACTTATGGCGTGGATCATTCTAACATTGCTATACAAAATTACACCCCTATACATAACGACGGAGGTACCTCCATTGTCAATATCGCTACGATTGAAAATCAACGACAATTATATACTACGCATCTTTTCACTCAACAGCTGAGTTTCGACAAATCTTTCAATAACCATAACCTAGGTGCTACTCTTGTTTATGAAAGCCAAGGACAACGTTATCGCAACGAAACGGCCAGCGGCAACCAAAGCACCAATCTCGTCAAAACACTTAACGGAGCTACCAATGTTACGGCAAATAGTTTATACGAAACCAATTTGATCCGCTCTATGTTGGCCCGCGTAACTTACGACTATGATGGAAGATACCTATTCACCGCTTCCATCCGACGGGATGGACTATCTGTTTTCGCTCCCGGCAACAAATATGAAAACTTCCCGGCCGTTTCCGCTGGCTGGAAGGTAGATCGCGAATCCTTCATGGAGAACACACCTTGGATTTCCGAATTTAAAGTGCGTGGAGGTTATGGTATCACCGGCATCAACGGCGTCTTACTCGGCAATTACCCTTACTTACAACCTATTCAACGCAATCAGGCCACTTATCCGTTCAATGGAACCATTGTAAATGGCAATGGATCATTCTATAACGGTTTGAGTAATCCGGATTTAGCTTGGGAAAAAACAAAACAAACCAATATTGGCTTAGATTTAGGTTTCTTAGACAACAAAATCACCTTAGTAGCCGAGTATTTTAAACGGAAAACGGACAACCTGATTCTGACGGTGCCCACCCCCACCAGCTTTGGTTTTAACGGTACAGGCACCTTAGCAAATGTAGCGGCCATGCAAAATCAAGGATTTGAATTTCAATTGGGATACCATAAAACCAGCGGTGATTTCACTTGGAATATAACCGGCTTAATGAGCATCATCCGTAATAAAGTTCTACGGCTAAATAGCGAAAATGCGTCGATCACAGCAGGTGGGGATGCCGACTTTGGAGGGGGTGGTCCGCTTACCAATACCGTTGTTGGCCAGCCTGTCCAATCATTTTACGGATATATTGTAGACGGTATCTTTCAAAACGAAGCAGAAATTGAAGCACATGCCAGGCAGAATGGGGCGGCACCTGGCGACCTGAAGTTCAGAGATTTAGACGGCAACGGCGTTATCAATGATGGAGACCGAACCTTTATTGGCAGCTTTATGCCTAAATTCAGTTATTCATTGAATTTTTCGGCCAACTATAAACATTTTGATCTTGCCTTATTTTTTCAAGGTGTACAAGGCAACGACATTTTTAATGCCGCCCGCATTATTCGTGAAGGTATGCCGCGACTTTTCAACGCAGATCAATCGGTCTTGAACGCTTGGACTCCGCAAAACACCAACACTTCCATTCCGCGCGCCGTAAACGGAGATCCTAATCAAAACGTACGGCCTTCTACCCGCTGGATTGAAGATGGATCTTATTTGCGATTAAAAAATATTATGCTTGGTTACACTGCACCTGAACAATGGATAAAAGGACTCGGTTGGACAAGCATCAGCCAACTTCGTTTTTACGTATCCGCCCAAAACCTGTTCACGATAACAGACTATACCGGCTTGGATCCGGAAATCGGTTCCAAAAACGGTACGCTGACCAACGGTGTCGACTATGGACAATATCCAAGTCCGCGCTCATTTCAATTAGGCATTCAGGCATCATTTTAATTATAATCCGATGAAGACGAAAAAACGAATCATACAATTCCTTGCAATTTCAATAGGGTTCAGTTTATATGCGTGTAAAAAAGACGCATTGAACACTAACAATGAAAATGTGGTATCAACCGATCAATACTTTAAAACAGCCGGCGAGTTGCAAGCAGGCACCAATGCGATCTATGCCACCGTAAGAGGTATCAATTTGGTTGCCCGCGAATGGTATTTTCTTCATGATCTACGTAGTGATGACGTTGCTGCCGGCGGCAGTCAACTAGAAGTTCCCAGAGCGCAGATACTAAACGGAAACGTCGACCCCACCAATAGTGTGATGAATGCTGTTTGGAATGGACTTTATACCGTTATTCATCGAGCCAATACCGTTATTGAAAACGGACCTAATGTAAGCGATGATCCGGCAATGCGCGATCGCTGTTTAGCAGAAGCTAAATTTTTACGCGCCTGGGCCTATTTTGAACTAGTATCGAAGTGGGGGGCTGTGCCCATGTACACCGAAACCGTTAAGTCGCCTTCGGATTATCAACCACGAGCGGAAGTTGGCGCCGTGTATCAATTTATCGTGCAGGACCTACAAGAGGCTGCGAATATATTACCAGGTAAATCCGGTACAGAAAACGGCAGAATAACCCATGCAGCAGCCAATGCCTTACTCGGACGCGTGCTGATGCAACAGGGCGACTATACCGGTGCTAAAGAAGCTCTTCTCAAAATTCCAACTGCCGGTGCAGATGGTTATCGTTTAACCGATCGTTATCTAGATAATTTTGAAGAGGAAACGGAATTTAACAGTGAATCGATTTTCGAAATTGTTTATGTCGATAAAGGCGACAATGATTTTAATTGGAGTACTGATGACACACCAAATGCGGCTCAATCAACCATACGGAATCAAGAGTATAACCCCGTTGCGTGGCGCAACTTAATTCCTTCGAACAAGCTGTTAAATGAATTTGAAAATGCGGAAACAGGTGCCGAAAAAACGGATCCGCGATTCTCTTACAGCTTCTATCAAACAGGTGATCGATATAATAACGGAGCCGATATACTTACCGATGCCGATCAAAACAACAATTCGTCCATTGTAAACGGCGTCCGGAAAAAGGTTAGCTTTCGAAAGTTCATGATTATCTACAAGGAAAGTAAAAGCAGAGCTAGTTATCATCCGGGCGGCAATAACCAGCGAATTATTCGCTACGCCGAAGTATTGATCAATTTAGCAGAATGCGAAGCAGAACTGGGCAACTTGACTGCAGCAGTGAGCTATTTAAATCAAGTGCGCGCCAGAGCAAGTGTTGCAATGCCTCCCTACCCTACCGCTCAATTCCCGGTCGCTACCAAGGAGGATGTAATCAAAGCCATTATACACGAAAAGTCCGTTGAATTATCAAACGAATCGTTACGCAATATCGATATCTTACGTTGGCGGCCAAAGGGATACTTTAGTGTCGAGCCCATCACTTATTTCCGTCCAGGCAGAGATGAGTTATTGCCCATCCCTCAAGCCGAGCTTGACAACAACCCACAAATCAGTGGAAATCAAAACCCAGGTTACTAATATCCGTTTAAACAAAAAAAAGAAATCAATAAATATGAGAAAAAAGATGTCCGTTTGGCTACTAGCCGTTCCATTTATCTATGCTTGCTCCGGAAATCATCAACAACAGCAATCACAACAAAGCGACGAAGCAGAACAGAAGAAGCAAAGCTTCTTATCCCAACCGTTGATTCATTCTATTTACACGGCCGATCCATCTGCCCATGTTTTTGATGGTAAAATTTATATTTATCCTTCACATGATATTGATGCGGGAACGACTGAAAATGATAATGGAGACCACTTTGCCATGCGTGATTATCATATCTTATCGATGGATAGTATCAATGGATCGGTAACCGATCATGGTGTTGCCCTATCGGTTGAAGATATTCCCTGGGCAAAGCGACAGCTGTGGGCTCCGGATGCCGCTTATAAAGACGGCACCTATTACCTATATTTCCCCGCAAAGGATAAAGAAGATATTTTCCGGATCGGTGTAGCAACAGCCACAAAGCCGACGGGCCCTTTCAAAGCTTTCAAAGAACCGATAGCAGGAAGTTGTAGTATCGATCCAGCCGTATTTGTAGACGATGACGGCACCGCCTATATGTACTTTGGCGGTATTTGGGGAGGGCAACTGCAACGTTGGGAAACCGGCACCTACCAAGCAAACGGCTCATTGACCGACTTAAAGCAGGATGATGCACCCGCTATTAGCTGCCGCGTAGCAAAACTCAAATCAAATATGACAGAATTTGACCGCCCCGTTGGGAAAGCAATGCTTATCGACAGTGCCGGGAAGCCTATTTTAGGAGGCGATCATGATCGACGTTTCTTCGAAGGTGCCTGGATGCATAAATATAAAGGTCGATATTACTTCACTTATTCTACCGGCGACACCCATTTTTTAGCCTATGCGATAGGCGATTCTCCTATGGGCCCTTTTACTTATGCCGGTCATTTTATGAAGCCTGTTCAAGGTTGGACGACGCACCACTCCATTATAGAATTCAAAGGAAAATGGTATATATTTTATCATGACACGGAGTTGTCGGGAAAAACACATTTACGGAATATAAAAGTAACGGAGCTTAAGCACAATCCAGACGGAACATTGGGAATGATCGATCCATTTAAAGCCAATACAGCCCTGAATCAATAAAAACATATCGTGAATCACATCTTAGTACATGAAGCGCACAACCGTCGTATATCAGGCAAATACCGGCTCCTTTTTAGCTTATTTAGCTTCTTGACGTTCATATCCTTAACATCAGAGGCGGCAATTAAACTACCGAGGCTCATTGGTAATAGCATGGTGCTTCAGCGCGATCATCCCATTCATCTTTGGGGATGGGCAGATCCTGGAGAATTGATAGAAATAAACTTCCGAGGTCATCAACGCACAACAAAAGCCAACTCAATGGGTGATTGGCAGGTCTACCTGCCCGCAATGCCGGCAGGTGGACCTTATGACATGGTTATTCAGGGCAAGAATACCATCCAATTGAAAAACATCTTATTGGGCGACGTATGGTTCTGCTCTGGCCAGTCGAATATGGAACTACCGATTTCAAGGGTAGCGCCAAAATATCAGCGGGAAATCGATACGGCCGAGTCATTTACTATTCGCCAGTTCAAAGTGCCTTTACGTTATGATTTTAATATTACCGCAACTGACGTTGCGTCGGGGAACTGGAAATCAGTTACGCCGGATGAAGTACTCAACTTCTCAGCTGTTGGCTACTTCTTTGCTAAACATTTGCAAGAAAAACTACGAGTTCCCATTGGCATCATTCACTGTGCTGTGGGAGGCTCTCCGATTGAGGCTTGGTTATCGGAAGAGGCTATACAGAAATATCCTGATTTATTGGCCAAAACACAACGATATCAAGACAGCTTATTAGTCGATAGTATAAAAAAAATCGATAAACGAAAAACCGAAATTTGGCATGCGACTTTGGATGCAAAAGATAAAGGATTAACGGGAGTTCCAAAATGGTATGAAAGTTCCTATACGTTTCAAACAGATCAGGTTATTCAAATACCGGGGAAATGGGATGAGTGTGGAAGCGTTTGGTTAAAAAAAGATTTTAACGTGCCATCTTCTCTTCTTACGAAAGAAGCAATGCTCCACTTAGGAAGAATTGTAGATAGCGACCAAGCTTATATCAATGGTGTTTTAGTTGGCTCTACCGGATATCAATACCCACCACGGCGCTATAAGATCCCGCCCGGGCTTTTAAAGCCGGGAAAAAACACCTTGGTGGTTCGTGTAGTAACTCAAAGCAAGCATGGTGAATTTATACCGGATAAAGATTATGCGCTAACAACCTATTCTGACACCATCAGCCTAAAAGGAGACTGGAGCTTTCAAGTCGGTGCCCTTACACAAGCCTTCCCAGCAGATCTTGTCACCTTTCAATACCAACCAACCGGGCTATCTAATGCAATGGCAGCCCCTCTTTTTCCGTATAGCATCAAAGGCATATTATGGTACCAGGGTGAATCGAATATCGCAACTTATCAAAGTTATACTGCTTTGCTTAGGGATTTAATCAATGAGTGGAGAAAAAAATGGAAAGATCAGAACTTGCCTTTTCTATATGTGCAACTACCAAACTATAATCCCAAACAGCAACAACCTACCGAGAGCGCTTGGGCAAATTTACGCGAAGCGCAACGACTTGGCTTAAAAACTGCTCATACCAACATGGCTGTGGCCATTGATTTGGGAGAATGGAATGACATACATCCTCTGGACAAGAAAAATATAGGGAAGCGGCTGGCCTTATTAGCCTTGAAAAATGTATATCATCAGAAAGGAATGGTGGCTTCAGGCCCTATACTAAAATCATGGAAAGTAAAGGGCAATCGAGTCGAACTTAACTTTGATGACCAAGGAGCTGCCTTGGATTTGCGACCTGAAAACAATCTATTAGGTTTTACATTAGCCGGCACGGATGGTAAATTTGTTTGGGCTAAAACCGAAGTTCGTGGCAACACAATCATTCTTTCCGCTCCAGCGATACAACAACCAGCAAAAGTTCGATATGCTTGGGCAGACAATCCCATCGCGGGACTTTACAATACTGCTGGTTTACCTGCTTCGCCATTTGAGATCGATTTAAGTAAACAAGCTCCTTGACAGGGTTTAGCCATTTCTATCACAATGAAGGAATAGAATGAATACAATTGTTCCTTGACGATAGCTTCGCATTTTTGGTCTAAATGCGTATGATAAATATCGATTTACAAACTAGTTTTTGAAATCAACGACTTTATAGTAAGCTTTTTTACGTTCAAGATTGCGATCAAATAGCAAGGGATAATTCTTCCTACCCTGTACAGGATAATGATCTAACCACGAATAACGGTCCGATAAATTCCAGAAGGTCACACTGGTAATATGACTTTTATATTTTCTGAAAACGGAAAAGATCATTTCATACTGTGCTATTTGCTTTTCTTCAAGCGCTGGGGTTAAAGCATCGATCTCACCCGGACGCTTCCTTCTTCTTTCTTTTTCCCAAGGATATACGGACACATCCAGTTCGGTAAAATGCAGTTGCAAACCAAGTGAAGCATAACGTTCAATGGCTTGTTCCAGATCAGAAGTAGAAGGCTCGAAAATTGACCAATGCCCCTGCAACCCGATCCCATGAATAGGGACACCGTCATCCACTAGTTTTTTCACCAAACGATATATCCGCTCTCTCTTCTCCGGACGTTCGCTGTTATAATCGTTATAAAACAAGAGCGCATCCGGATCAACTTCATGCGCATACTCAAACGCCTTCGCCAGTATCTCTTCACCGGCAATCTCCAACCACTTAGACTGACGCAGAAACTGCTTCGGATTGTCATCGATAGCTTCATTCAGCACATCCCAAGCATAAACTTTCCCTTTGTAACGCCCAACCACCGTAGTAATATGATCTTTCAGCCTTTTTAATAAAGTATCTTTTGTCACAGGAGCTCCTTGATCATCAAGAAAAAACCAATCAGGGACCTGCTCATGCCAAAGCAGTGTATGTCCTCTAACACGCAATCGATTTTTCTGCGCAAAGGCAACGATACTATCAGCAAGAGCCCAATTATATTCCAGTTTTCGGGGGTGTATCACTTCCATTTTCATGGCGTTCTCCGGCGTAATACTATTAAACTCCTGTAGTAATAAATGGGCCTCTTGTCCTGCAAGCGACCGCCCATTGACCGCTACGCCTATAGGAAAAAATTCTTGATAATAGTCTTTCAATCCTTTTGTGTTATCTTGTGCCATCAGCGACTGCACACATAAAAGCACGAATAAGAATAAACAAATGGCGTTTGTAGGAGATGAATTGATTGCGTTTGTTTTTGATTTCCGATATAACATATGGCTATAATATTTCAGTTATGGATCTATTGACAAGAAGTATTTATCAAAAATATCCGTTAACCGAATGATTACGCCGATGCTAATCGAGAAAAAAGAGATAAAAATGTTTAAATCCAGCGATTGCTTCGTCGTCCCTCCTTGAAAAGACGAAAATAGGGAGCGTCCCCTTCCTTTATTTCTCCTCCTGCATCATCACATTCCTGCCCTTTGAAACTGCCTGAATAAATTCTGAAGGTGTCAGCTGATACTTTGCTTTAAAAACTTTGGTAAAATAGTTGGGATTGGCAAAGCCCGTTTCATAAGCAACTTCAGCAACGTTCATATCGCTTTTCTCCAGTAAATAGGCTGCTCTTTCTAGTTTTGCGGCACGTATAAATTCTACAGGGGTCATACCGGTAAACTCCAATAATCGATTGTATAGAGATGCTCGGCTAATAAAAAGGTGTGCGCTCACACTTTCGACTGATAATTGGCTGTTGCCCATATTTTCGTGGATATAGGCAACCACTTTCTGCAAGAATTTTTCTCTTTCGGATACCACTTCGTCTTCAGGAACCGTTATACTGATTTGTTTAGAATAGGCATCTTTAAATGCCTGGTTTAAAGACAACAAATTAGCTATCTTAGTCTGCAAGACAGCAAAGTCAAAAGGTTTAGTCATGTAATCGGTCGCTCCGGATTCCAAACCAAGCAACAATCCTTTTTCTTCATTTGATGCCGTTAGCAAAACAACCGGAATATGTTTCGTTCGCTTATCTGACTTCAATTTCCGAACTAAATCCAGCCCATTCATCACCGGCATTTGAATGTCACAAACGATAATATCCGGGTGGTGAAAAAGAGCCCGTTGCCATCCTTCCTTTCCATCTGCGGCTTCAAACACTCTATAGTAGGATTTTAAGTTATCTTTAATATAAAAGCGGAAATCATCGTCATCCTCTATAATCAAAACGGAAGCATGCGACGTAAGCAGCTCACTTTCCATGGGCGTCTTGTCATAAGGTGTGGTCGGCTTTGTTTCATATGCTGCCGACACTGTTTCGTCTAAATCTGACGTTACGCGTTTAAGGTTTACATCAAAAGAAAAAATGCTTCCCTTACCAGGCTCGCTTATTACTTGCAATTTACCACCATGCATATCTACAAAAGTCCGCGCGATGGATAAGCCAATACCGGTACCTTGATTCAGTATCGTTGCACCTGAATCATATTGAAAAAAACTATCAAATATCCGTTGCTGAGCTTCTTTGGGAATACCAATGCCGGAATCTTTCACGGCAACATGTAATGATACGAATTCATTGTTCGCACCACTTTCAATTTTTTCTAAATTTAAAGATATGGCCCCTCCCTCTGGTGTAAACTTGAAAGCATTGGATAGTAAATTGAATAAGATCCGCTCAATCTTATCATGGTCGAACCAAGCGGAAACCGACGATAAGGAGGTATAAAATGCGTAATCGATTTTTTTTCGACTGGCCAGATCGTTAAAAGAATCACTAATCTCCTCTATAAAAGAAACGAAATTGCCCAGTGTACATTGCAGCCGTAATTCCTTCTCTTCCATTTTTCTGAAATCAAGCAGTTGATTCACCAGATTCAGTAATCGACGAGCATTTCGCTTAATCAAATTCAACTGGCTAGATTGCCCTGGTTCCTGTGTCTGTGCTATCAAATTATCAACAGGCCCCATAATGAGCGAAATTGGCGTGCGAAATTCGTGGCTCAGATTGGTCAAAAATTTAATCTTCATCCGATCCAATTGATGTAGATGCTCAGCTTCCTTACGCTCTTGTTCTAATAGCTGTTTAGCCTGCAGACGCTCCTGCTCCAAGGCAAATTTTGCCTCCAGTTTTTTAATGCCCCGATGACGTATATACAATAAAACACCTCCAATCACTATCATATACACCATATAAGCATATATAGTACGCCAGAAAGGTGGTGCGACAGTCACGCGTATGGACCTACCTTCTTTATTCCAAACCCCATCGTTATTACTTGCTTGCACATGAAATGTATACGCTCCCGGATCCAAATTTGTATAGTAAGCACTATGTTCCCTACCCGCAATAATCCAATTTTTGTCAAATCCTTCCAGTTTGTATCGATATCGATTCTCTTCTGCTACTGTAAAATTCAATGCTTCAAAGGAGATCAAAAAGTTCTGTTTGTATTTTAATTGAATTTCCTTCGCCATTAATAAGGAACTGCGAATGGGGCCCTCCTTTGAAGGTGAAATGCGCTGGTTATCGATCTTTAAGTCTGTTAAAATTACGGGTGGCACATTCTTATTTATCTTTAGTTGGGAAGGATTGAAGTGGTTGAATCCTTTTTGTCCGCCAAAGAAAATTTCACCATCACTAAGACACAAACCGGAGCCCAATACAAAAGATCCCGTCTGTAAACCGGCATGATAAGAATAATTTTTGAAACTATTTTCCTTTATATCGTATGAACTTAATCCTTTGTTGGTACTGAACCACAATTTACCCGAGTGGTCCTCAAGAATTTTCTGAACCACGCCATTGATCAAGCCATCATTTTCTGACAAGGTGATAAATTTCCCGGTTCCTTTCTTTAGATATCCGATCCCGTTGCCAGCTGTACCAACCCAAATATTTCCTTCTCGATCCTCCTTAATGGTTAACACGTAATTACTCGGCAACCCACTATTGGCTTTATTATAAAATGAAAACCTCTTATTTTCAGGATTAAAGATGGAGATGCCGGAGCCAAAGGTACCGATCCAAATGCAACCACCTCGATCCTCTTCAATGGATCGAATGTAATTACTGGCAGGCTGTGTCGGGTCATCTTCGCGTATAGCTGTGTGGACGAATTTCTCAATACGCTCCTCGTCGACATGTAGCAAATTAAGCCCTCCTCCATTTGTTCCAATCCAGAGATTGCCTTTTCTGTCTTCCTTTAAACAAAAAATATCGGCATGGTTTAAATGCTTCGCTCCCTTGCCCTTTATGTATTGCTTGCTACGTTTACTCTCGGGGTCGTATGAAAATAAGCCATCCATATAGGTTCCCAACCACAAACGATTGTTATGTCCCATTTCCATGGCCAAGACACTCAGATCGTGCGCACAATCACGTTTTGGCTTGGGTATTTCTATATGTTGCAACAAATTCGAGGAACGGTCATATAGATGCAGACCACCTCCATCGGTGCCTACAAATACATTTTGGCCATATTCGGCAAAAGCCGTTACAATCGGCGAACGTAATCCATAAGGGTCGAAGATATTGCACTCCTTTAAATTAAATTGACTCAGGTTTTTGTCATATTTATTGAGTCCGCCCTGATAAGTGCCCACCCAATATATTCCTGCTTTATCAATAAGGATGGAACGGATTGATCGGCTGCTTAAACTCTGCATATTCCGTTTATCCGGTCTAAAGCTCCGGATTTTTAAAGAGGCCACATCGAGTACATCTAAACCTTCATCCGTACCTACCCAAAGACCATTTACGCCGTCAGGCGCCAAAGCGTATACTTTATCGCTACTGATTTTCAATGGAGCCGAGGTTGAATAATAATTTCTGAACGTCCATTTTCCTTTCTCTAGCATACCGAGCCCTCCCATTGTTCCAACCCAGAGTTGTCCCATCCCATCCTCTGTTATGGCAGTTACATAATCGTCTGCCAGGCTTCCCTTGTCGGATTCACGATGTTTAAAGGTCGCTAATAATTCGAGTTTATGGTTATAAACGTACAGACCACTATCGGTACCTATCCACATTTGTTGCTTTTTATCTCTAAAAATCACCAATGTATTCTTTCCCGAAAAAGTGTCCATCAATTTAGCATAGTCGTCATGATCAACGAGGTGTTTCGTATGGGGATTAAAGATATATAAAGCCCCATACGAAGCAACCCAAATATTCCCTCGACTATCGTCTCCGATGCTCGTAATAGCTGTACTGAATTTTTTACGGAGCGGTTGTCCCCTATAGTTAATGATGGCGTCTTTGCTACGATCGTAAAAGCTTAATGCCCCGCCATTGGTTCCAATCCAAAGACATCCATTCGAAGCTTCGTATAAAGCCGTAATGTGGTTTGCTCGAAGACTTTCTTCTTCCTGGGGGTTATGTCGATATACTTTGAAATTTGTTCCATCAAAGCGATTAAGGCCATCCTCGGTAGCCAGCCATAACAAACCAAAACTATCCTTCCAAATACCATATACCGTATTAGATGAAAGACCGTCTTTGGTGGAGTAGCTTTTAAACCCTGTAGGTAGTTCATGACCGCCTACAACACAAAAACAACATAGGCAAAAAAAGACCAGTATAACGTAATGACCAGTAATACTTCGCATCATAACAGGCTCCTTTCAGAAAAACTGAATTAATTAGTTAGTTGATGCTAAAGTAAGCAAATAGAATTGGATTTTCACATAAAAATATGCGATAAACGTTTTAGCGACACTAAAAATAACTGTTTCATTACTAATAGATTACAAAAATAACCAACGTTGGCAATTTTAACAGGTATTCACAAGAGATAAGTATTATAATTTATATATGTGACCATCGGCTTTTTGCACTTAAACAAGGGTTTCGCTTTAATATACAGAAGAAGGTGTTTATATTAAAAGAAGGTTTTCTTAATCAAATCTATCGTGTTCTTTTTGTCTTAACACAAAAAGAACCAAAAAAGTCAAGGCATGTGTAGGCTACCTTGCAACCG
Organism: Olivibacter sp. SA151; assembly: GCF_054130995.1. Taxonomy (NCBI): domain Bacteria; kingdom Pseudomonadati; phylum Bacteroidota; class Sphingobacteriia; order Sphingobacteriales; family Sphingobacteriaceae; genus Olivibacter; species Olivibacter sp. SA151. The sequence goes on from NZ_CP096391.1 coordinate 4,298,165, forward strand.
ATGGCAAAGCATCACTGGCGCGTATTGGAGCCGTTTCACTTCCTCAATCCGCTTGGGGATTGCAATATGAGCGAGGGTGCAAATGCTTTACTGCTCGTTGCGTCGATATCCTCCAAGGCCGTTTTTCCTAGCGCGGGACTGTATTTAAGACTAAAGATAATACGTTCGGTTAAAAGTAAAAACCCACCGTTCTGCAATATGTCGCCTCTAAAATTTACAAGTAGTACTGGGAGGCACTGTCGTTCCTGTAAATTTTAAAGCGACGAGTTTTTGCGTCACTTTTTGCGGAAAAAAGTGACTAAAGAAAATGTTTCTTTTTAAAAGCTATATCCCCGATAGCTTTCCGATAATCATTTTTATTTAAACTCAACAACTTTCTGCGAGACACAATGGTCATTTAAATATTTTTTGACTGAACCAATAGAGATCGTTCTTCCATACGTTAAAATCGTGCCCACCGGATTCAACATAATAAATATGGGGCACTTGGTGTTTTTTTAAGTAATCGTGCAGTCGGCGACTAAAGGTGATTAAGCGATCTTCATCTCCACAGGAAATCCACAAAAGTTTCAGTTTGCTTTTAGCGTAAGCGGCATCAGGAACCAGCTCTTCAGGTGTTTTAGTATTAGGAGCCGACGAAAAACCACCTATCCAAGCAAAGCTTTCGAGATTGCCAAGGCCGAAATTTAAAGACTGCCCGCCTCCCATTGAAAGCCCTGCTAATGCACGATGCTCCCGATCGGTATACACCGGATAATTCTGCTCGATAAAAGGAATCAAATCCTGGAGCAAGTCTTGTTCAAATCGAGCAAATGCCTGTACCTTTACACTATCGAAAACGTTGCCAATAGCACGATCATCTTCCATTGCTCTACCGTTCGGAAGTACAACCAACATTGGCTCTATTTTCCCCTCTGCGTATAGATTATCCAAGATGATATGCGGTTGCCCATTAACAAACCATTCTTTTTCGTCACCACCAATGCCATGCAAAAGATATAAAACCGGATACTTTTTGTTAGCTGAAAAGCCGGGGGGCGTATATACGAGTGCTTTGCGATCTTTACCAACCACGGCAGACGGATAAGATAGGGTATCAATTTTACCATGTGGAATATTGGTCTGCGGTTTATCGAAATCCACCGGGGCAGCTCCAAGCTTATCCTGTGCTAAACAACTGCATGTCAATGCAATTAGTCCAATTAAAAGAGTACAACTTGTTGTTTTCATCCAATTATTTTCTTTTATTCATTTTTTGCTTGCTTTTATAAGCATCATGCCGTCTTCAGCGGTCAATCGCTTTTAGGGCTTATATCATTTGCCTTCGTCGCATATAGTCCGATGAGTGCACCGGTAAAACCACCGGCTACATCTGTTGACAGGATATCCCCCGAAACAGCTCCACCCAAATTTTTAAAATTCTTTCCATCAAAAGCATAGCTGAATTGGTAGCGATCTCCTTGCGCCGAAACTTGCAGTTCAATTGGTTTACTTGTGTCAATTCGTTCTTGCGCGATAAGCTCGGACTGGCCATTCCTTGTACGCTGTAAAACCAGGTAATGTTGTTGTCCTTTTTTCGTAATACCAAAAACATAATGAAACGTTTCCTTTTGTAAACAAGTAATCCCTGCCAAATGCTTTTCGGACATCGGTTGATAGGTCATACGAACTGTCGCCGAAAAATCCTTATGTTGTTGTCTATAAAACAAGGCCGATGTGGGCATTATTTCATTAATGTTGGTTTCCAAAGGCGTTATTCGTAGTCCTTCCTTGCCCGTTTGGACAAAGTTTTCCCGAGGGCCTCTTACGCCGATCCATCGCATATCCAAGGTCTTTCCCTTAAAATCATCAATGAACGCGAAATTCCCATTAGGTAGAAAGCCATTTTTTCCGGTCTTGGTGACCACACCTGATGGCATTTTCAATTTCACAGGCATCGGTTCGAGCCCCCCTTCAAACACCGGGAACACACCTGACCAATCTACCGGCAATATAAAAGTCTCACGTCCCGTATTCACACGGTTTGCCTCATTAGGCCTAACACCCAAAAAAACGCCGTAATATTTCCCATCGGGACCCTCCACCAAATCGGCATGTCCGGCCCAGTCGACCTTATTTTTCCTATCCTTTGGCAGATGCCGTTGACTCAGAATCGGATTTTTAGGTGCTGGTTCGAAAGGTCCTTTAGGGTTATCGCTAACAAAAACAACTTCACTGTGTTGATCACCGGTACCACCTTCGGCACACATCAAATAATACCGCCCATTTCTTTTATAGAGATGCGGGCCTTCTATCCAGATCGGCTTCTTACTGATATCTACACCTCCGTCAACAATCACCTTATCTGAACCCGGTATGATCTGATCACGTTCCAGATCATAATCCCATATTTTTATAACCCGATGACCATTATATTGCTCCTTACCCTTCTCGGGTGCATCGTTATGAACCACGTAAGCTTTTCCGTTGTCGTCAAAAAACAGCGCTGGATCAATTCCTTCAAAATCGAGTTTGATCGGGTCGCTCCATCCCTTCAGTGGATCTTTCGTTTTTACCACCATATTTCCTATCCCCCCCGCAAATTGTGTTGTGATCATGTAAAAGGTCTCGTTATGAGGATTGTAGCTAATATCTGGTGCATATATTCCCTCGCTCATACCCGCATTTGTTACCTTCAGCTGCGAAGGCCGATCAAGAACGTGCCCAATTTGTTTCCAGTTAACCAAATCCTTGGAATGAAAAATAGGAACACCCGGAAAAAATGCGAAAGACGAATTCACTAAGTAATAATCATCACCTTTACGCGTAATGCTCGGATCTGGATAACACCCCTGTAATATTGGTGTATAGAATTCATTTGCCTTCAGCGGATTTTTTTGATAAACTTCATCCTTTCCCTCATACTTAAAATAGGTGAAAAGCGGAGCGGAATCGAACGGATCCGCTGAACTATTGGTTACCTGTGCTTGTGAAGGCCAAGGTAAAAGCGCAAAAAATACTATTAAAAAAATAGGACTGATCGGAAAGCGTAACGGTGTGCCTTTAATTTTCTTCATCATATAATTCTATTATTGTTTCGTCTTCTGTCTGTATGATCCTTTGTTCTCATCTTCAGGTGCTAAGCGTTAATCATCTCTTTTGTACTCACTTTGTGGGGGACCTAAATATGATGGTTTTAATCCCCCTACATCCAAAATAATCTTCTGAAACACAATACCTGGTTCCAACGGACGGATGCGAATCGTATGAAGCCCCGCCTTTTCGATAAGGTGTGTAGTAGCGGTTTCTATGATCCGTTTCGCCTGCCATTCACCGAGCTCTCCCCGATAATGCCCATTGATATTCACCTCCTGCTCAGCCCCTCCGTCCATAGACACGGCATAACGTAAACCTTTATTCGCATTGAAATTTAAAGTTGGCGAAGTTAAAACAATCAATTTTGCTTTTCCTGTCGCCCGGAGATCTATCTTATACTCAAGGTATACCTGTTCATCGGGGGTATTGGTCACCGGAGCGGTTGTTACACCGGAAAGCGTTTTTCCTAGATCCGGTATGATCGTCCATGCAACCTTGTCGCTCCCACTAGCGATATGGTAATTTTCAGCCTCCATCGATACATAACCGTCGGCCTCTATAAAAATTTTATGTTTCGGCTTCGTCATAGGCAAATAACTTACATCAGGCATCGTGCTTTTGTGAGGCTCTTGCCAAATCTTATAGCCAATCCGAATCTGATCCATCATATGCGACCACTTGCCATTCGCTATATCTTTATTATAATGTACGGTTAATATTGAATCGCGTTCGAAACAGCGCTTAACCTGATCGGCCCAATAATTAGCTCGCTCATTATTTTTGTTCGCGAAAAATCGGTTTTTGGCTACTGCATAATACATTTCGTATAAATTAGAACATGCATTGATAGGAAACAGGACCAATTCGTCAAAAGCGTACCGATACTGTTGAGGCAATATGTAGTAAAGTCGCATGGCATCGATCAATAAATTACGATAGTCTTCAACCACGCGTTCAAACTCACCATAGTTTTCCAAACTGTAGGTGTTTTCGTCCAACAATTCAGGTGTAATCCGATGATTATATTTTGTATAAGTATTGATCAAACGGGCCGATTCTTTCGCATACTGTTCACCGAATTGTTGTGCACACCAGCTTTCAGTATGCTGTAGCAAATTGGACGCGTTAAACTGATTTGGGTTCCATGCCATGTCCAGGAAAAATGAAATCGGATATTCCATCGGTTTTAAATCACCTACATTCACAATCCATATCTGGTCCACTCCATATTGATAAGCCAGGTTCATCTGTTCCCAAACGCGTTGCACCTGACTGACATTAATCCACTTCGAATTGCGGGGACCGCCCACGTAATCGAAATGATAGTAAATCCCATAACCGCCGCTCCTTTTTTTTGCAGCCGGATCCGGTAGCTTCCGTATATTTCCCCAGTTGTCGTCGCAGAGCAATAGGGTTACATCATCGGGTACGCGCATTCCTTTATCATAATAATCCTGCACCTCCTTATACAAGGCCCAAAGTTGAGGTGTTTCTTTCGCAGCTTTGCCGGTCTCATCGGCAATAATTTTGCGCTGGTCGTTCACAATTTGTTCCAACAGCTGGATGTTACTCTCCTCGCTCATTGGCTCATCACCGTCGCCACGCATACCGATGGTGACAACACTTTCTCTAGCTCCCATCCTACGAATGCCACTTCGCCAGAAATCCCGAAGGTTCTCGGCATTCTGCTGATAATCCCAAGGTCCTTTACCATAACGGCGCCATTCATCATGAGCTCGGGTCAGTGGTTCATGATGCGATGTTCCCATAACTATTCCCATTCTGTCGGCCCAAATTGCATTTTCGGGGTCATCATCATAGAAAGCGCTTCCCCACATAGCCGGCCAGAGGTAATTGCCTTTTAGACGCAGAATAAGCTCAAAAACATGCTCATAAAATTCATGGTTAAAGCCACCAAACTTTTCTTTAGCCCAACCGGATAATGCAGGAGCTTCGTCATTTAAAAAAATACCACGGTACTTAACCTTCGGTTGGCTGATTGTCTTTATCGAGCGGGCATACACCGCGGAATGCCGCTGAATAGGAACATCCGCCCACCAATACCAAGGCGATACGCCCATCTGTTTAGATAACTCATAAATGCCATAGATCGTTCCACGCCGATCACTTCCCACAATAAGTAATGCTTTTTCTACACCAGGTAATGGATTGTCTATCGTTTGTGTCAGCGATGCTTCCCACTGCCCACGGATTGCAGATACATCAAGCTTCTTCTGTTTTACTAATTGATCGATCAATGGATTCCGGTCCAAGGTACCTATTAAAAGCAGCGTTTTACTCCCTGCCGACACGTGATCGGGTGTCACTATGGGTTCAACACCGGTTACCTTTTCAAAATCTTGCCGCAACTGATCTATTGCCCAGACAACCGCGTCATCTTCGTTTCCTCCCCCTATAATGGGAATTGCGTTGCCGCCTTTTACCAGAGGCAAGTAGCCCGGTTGTTCAGTGAAGTCAATATATGCAGGTATATCAACGCTTGCAGCAATCAACGAAAAACTTATCTGCAGTGCTAAAATCGTAAGTAACGAAGCTCTAAAAATAGACCGAATCGCTATCATGTTATTTGTCTTTATCATTTATCCTTATAGTCAAAAAAATCAATGTCTACATATCCTCCGGTATTTTTAGTTGCGTAATTGAACAATCCAAACCGATAACCCATAAAGTGGGGCAAGGTATAAGACATTTTCAAAGGTGTTCCAATCGATATCCATTTTTCCCCGTCTAGACTAAAAAAGAAATTGGCAACGTCCCTCTTATCCCTGAAATCGCATGCAGCTTTCAGATATACGCGTTGTTGATCCAAGGGAATTTTTGCAAACTCCTTAGGACTACCGGTCGAAGCATTAACCATGACCAAATATTTTTGATTACCCACTGATTGGACGCCAACTATTCCATAATTTTTTTGTAAAAGAGATAAGCCGGCAAAATCGCCATCTTTCATTTTGTCCACTTCTATGGCAATGCTCGCACTACAAGCAGGACCTATTGTCCGCTGTGTTAATGTATTTCTTGCTTGTAAGAAGTTGGTATCAATGCGACTGGTTTTCAACCGGAGGTATCCCTCACGCTCGGTCACGGACCAAAGCGTATCCACCGGGTTATGATTCCACTGCCATACTAGAGGTAATTTTATTTCTCCTTTTTTGCGACTGAAATTGTCCGAATTAACGATGCCTGGAACCAAGCCTTTACTTGCAGGTAAATTTAGCTCTTGGGGTACCTTACCATCAATGCCCAATATCGGCCAATCATCTTTCCATTGAACGGGTACTAAAAACGGAATACGACCAACCGCACCATGATCTTGAAACAGATAAGCGTACCATTCGCCATGAGTGCTCTCAATCAAGCCCCCTTGTGCTACGCCTTTATCTTGCAACATCACCCGCCCTTCATAAGGTCCCATCAACTGATCAGCGCGATGAACAATGACCGTACGCATGCCTCCCGGAGGCCAGGATATATTAAAAAGATAGTATTTCCCGTTTACCTTAAATAGCTGAGAACCTTCTGCCGGCAATCCGCCCTGCGTTCCATTCGGTGTACTTGGCAACGTTGCATTGTCGATCAACACATGTTGGGTTTCAGGCTTTATGCCGGAAAAATCCGGCAATAACTCAACAATATGCAGTTGGCCACTGCCCCAAATCATATAAGCCTTATCATCTTCAAAAAAGAGGGTATGATCGTGCATCATCGGCTTGAACTCTTTTACCTCCCAAGGACCTTTTTCTATATCTTTAGTCATATAGATATAGGTTTTACCGGTAGTCTGCGCAAATGTACTTACATAATAAACCCCCTTGTGGTATCGAAGACTACTGGCCCAAGAACCTCTACCATAAGTATTTTTACCATGATTCAGATTGAGTTCATCCCTATCGGCCAAAGCCTTATGAGCATAGCCAATCAGCTCCCAATTGATGAGGTCTTTGGATTTCATCAAAGGTAGCCCGGGATTCATGTGCATGGTAGTACTACTCATATAATAAGTATCTTCAACACGAATCATTGACATATCCGGCACATCCGAAAAAATAACAGGATTTCGAGCTTTTGCATTTTGGGCTATGCTACTTAAAGGCATCAATATCATCAATACCGCCCCACTTAAAAGGAACAATCTTTTCATGGTCTATTTTTATTGACAGCCCACCATGAGCTGTCTCTCATTATTCTACTCCTAGTTATATCCCGGATTTTGATACGCAGCTTTTTCCGCTTCCGTCATTTGCATACCATCTAATTGACCTTGCGGTATAGGACGCAAATAATGGAAAGGCTGGATGCTCCGTGTCACGGTCATCGGCGTATGATCGCCAATACCATTGCCTCCTATACGATAGTTAGCCGACAATTCAGCCCATTTCTGTGTCCGCACCAAATCGTACCAACGGTAACCTTCTCCATAGTACTCCCGGGAACGTTCGGCCAAAATATAGTTAATATCAATCGTAGTAGGCGTAGCTGCCGTCATCTGCGCACTGTAATCGGCTATCTTTTCCATATTTCCCGCATTATCGAATGTCCATTTTCCTGCACGCGCCCGTATTACGTTAATCAGTTCTCTGGCCGATTTACCACCCTGTACGGCAGCCCCCTTGACAGCTGCCTCAGCTGCAATAAAGTAAAGTTCAGAAAATTTAGCGATATTAAAAGGTCGAGTACTTCCCGCATTAGGTTGACCTAAACCGTCGCCGTTATCTGTGCGGTAGGTTCCTAACTTCCAAAGGCCCGGATACCTTAGCCTACTGACCCCTTCGGGAGAAATAACGAAATCTGCCCGTCCTGGTAATGCACCGGCTCCTACATTACTTTTTGAGGCCCAGTTAGCATAATCAATTGGCGTTTCAGGTTCTTCCGTCAAAAAAGTCAATATCGGATCCCCCGGATTAACAGGCAAGTTATTCGCATTGTATAACACCGCTTGGGAAACACCGGCCTTTGGCCAGTTCCCACGATAAACGGTCACGAAAGTACCATCATACCGCGAATCATTGGTTTTATCCGCAAAGGTATTTTTTATGACGTCAATGGTTGGCGCCATCCGCGTCCATGGGCGGCCCAACGACTGCACGGCCTCGCGTTGCACGGAGCTCACGGCATTCGACCACGAAGCATCGCTACCACTTCTAAGGAGGGTATAATTCCAGGTAAACATCCAAACAGCGAAATTATCAGGTGCACCGCCGCTTCCATATTCTAAGCTTCCTCCATTGTAAAATGCACTCTTCTCCGTATGATCCGCATACAATAAAATTTCACTATTGCGATCGTTTGATCCGATATGTATGTCATAATAGCTTGGTTGTAAACTAAAGGGTCCCGGGTTGTCAATTGCTTCTACGGCTATATTATAAGCCTGCTGAAAATACCACTGAGCGTCGTGTCCATCGGGGTCTGTCCTACCAACTTCGGGATATGTAGGGATATTATTTGGGTTTTCGAGCCACCACGCATAGGTAAGATAGGCTTTCGCTAAATAAAGTCGAGCAAGTGTTTTCGTTACACCACCCGTTACCCGTCCGGCATTCGGTAGATTTTCCACCGCTAAGAGTAAATCGGGAAAAATCGCTTTCGTATACACTTCCGGCACGGTATTACGAACCGAAAAACGAACCGGATTGGTATTAAATTTCAATTCACCGGCTCCTAAGTCTAACGGTACTCCCCCATAGGTTTGCACCAGCAAGAAATAATCAAATGCACGAAAGAACCGAGCCTCTGCCACAATTGATTCAGCCACCCCTACATTAGCTGCATTTTCAATAATTCCACTTGCCGTGTTTATATTTGGAAAGCTTACATTCCAAACAAAACTCGTAGGATGGCTTGTGGCACTAATCTGACCGACACCCGACAGGTCCATATCTCTAAAGTTCCCATCCGCACTCTGCGCATAGGTCGCTTCATCCGTACCGGTAATACAAGAGTTATAATAGTAGGCCTCGCCATATAAATAGCGTAAATGTGCATACATAGACGTTATGCCACCCAAAACACCTTTTTCGGTAGAAAAGTAATCGGGAGTAAAAATACTGCGCGGCTGCTCGTCTAAAATTTTTGAGCAACCAGTCATTAATAATACCGCCAAGGCAGTACCGAGAAAACTTTTTATATTTATAATCGCTTTCATTTTTTATTTCTTTAATGGTTAACCGTCAAGGCATTAAAAAACAAGATTGAGCCCTACCACATAATTGCGGGTTGCAGGTGCATTCGTTCCAATTGTCAAAATCCGGTTCGGATAAGACGATACAGCTGAATTTTCGTCACCGAATGAGTTCGTTTCCGGATCCATGCCTGATTCACGATGATAAGGTGAAAACATAACAAAGGGATTTTGAACGGTAAAGTATCCACGTAAGCGCATGTTCGGGCTTTTAATTAAACTTCGATTAAAGTCGTACCCCAAAGAAATAGTACGTAGCTTCAAAAATGAAGCGTCAAAATAACCCAATGTGCTACCATACTTCGGATTATCGCCGCTAAGCGGTCCAGCTGGATTAGGATATTTCGCATCCGTATTCTCCGGAGTCCAATAGTCGACTTTCACATTATTATTACGCGTAGTAAGTGTATTCAAATACCCTCCTGACCCATATAAAGTACTTACCAGTAGTCCGCCGCTTTTGAAAAAGCCCACCACACTTAAATCGAATCCTTTGTACGCCAATCGTGTATTAAAACCGCCTTCAAAATCCGGATCAACATTCATCACTTGTCGATCGTCCGCATTAATAGGCCTGACAGGCGTACCATCATCATTGTAGCCGCCGGTATACTTCACCTTAATCATCCCGACCTTACCACCCGGTTCCAAAATATCCAAGTGAGGATCGCCCTCTTGCCACAGACCTATTTTTTCATAATCATAGATTGCATTGATGTTATAGCCAACAAACCAGGAGTTGCCCACATCCTGTGTGGCACCTGATGCAAGCGCGGTCAATTTATTTCGGTTCGCATAAAGGTTGACCCCAAGATCCCAAGTTAAACCATCTCGTCCGCCGGCTAAGATAGTCCCATTCAATGTCAACTCGATCCCTTTATTCTGCGTCTGTCCGATGTTAGCCGTATAACTCTGCACGCCGGATGTTGGCGGTAAACCGACACCGAGCAGTAAGTCTTTCGTATGCGTTGTATAATATTCAATTGTTCCTGATAAACGATTACTCAGCAGCGAAAAATCAAGTCCGTAGTTCCACGTTTCCGAAAATTCCCAGCCCAAGTTGCTATTCGGCAATTGAGTCACATAATATCCAACGGCATAATTTTCCTCACCGAAATTGTAAGGCCGCGTACTTAGACGCCCCAATGTAGCATAAGGAGCAATGGCTTGATTGGATGTTTGTCCATAGCCCACCCGTAACTTCAACATATTTATCCAATCAATCCCTTTCATAAACGATTCATTGGCAACATTCCATCCAGCAGATACCGCGGGATATGTATGCCAGCGATGTTCGGGGGCTAACCTTGAAGAAGCATCCGAGCGCAGGGTAGCTGATAGCATATAGCGATTATCATAGTCATACATGACTCTTCCCATCCAGGACATCAAGCCCCATAAGGTATAATTCTGTTGATCCGGATTGATGGTAATTTCTCCGGTGGCGTGCCCCAAATTATAAAACTGGAAAGCTTCAGAAGGAATATCCCTCGCGGACATTGCCGAAGAATTATACTTTTGCCGTTCCGCAGAATAAAGTCCGGTGAAATTCAAATGATGTTTTTCTGCTATTGTTTTATCGTAAGTAATCAGGTTTTCCACGGTCCAATGATAAGTATGCGCGTTACTGATTCCCGCAGTAGATATTGTTTGCGGATTTACGTTATTGACTCCTTCCCCCGTGTAATTACCATTATTACTTTGAATAAAATCCAGACCAAGGTTAACACGGTATTTCAATCCCTCCACCCAAGGGATATTCACCTCACCATACATCGAATTATAGGTTGCAAAGCCTCTGGTTTCGTTGATCCACATTCCGTCGTCATGTAGCCCCTCTACCACCTTTCTGGTCAACACATAATTATCGCCTAAAGAGGCGTTCACGGTTCTTTTTAGCGTGCCATCTTCATTATAAGGGTTGAGGATCGGCGAGGCAGCCAATACACCAAATAAGCCAAGTTGATTACCAGCGCTGATGTTATAATTGCTATTCGTTGTGAATCCCACGCGAAAATGTTTACCAATCCCTTGGTCAATTGAGCTACGTAACGAATATCTTTTATATTGTTGCGTAGGAATCAAGCCCTGGTTCTGATAAAATGCAGCCCCAACATTATAGCTCCCCTTTTCCGTACCACCGGAAATTCCGATATCGTGGCTATTTACTGCTCCGGTCCGGTAATTCAGCTCCTGCCAATCGGTGTTCACGTTATCGGCCTCATCTACACCATTTGAAAAGATACCGGCAGCTTTACGTAAGGCTACAAATTCTTCCCCATTCATCATGGGGTATCTGGCAAATAAGGTTTGCGCGCCATAGTAAGCGTTATAGCTAAACTTTGCCTGCTCACCTTGCCGACCTTTATTGGTGGTAACCAAAATCACCCCATTTGCACCTCGCGAACCATATATAGCTGTCGCAGAGGCATCTTTTAACACGTCTATACTTTTAATATCATTTGGATTAATATCTCCAAGTGAGCCTGGAAACGGGATACCATCCAAAACAACCAGTGGATTATTATCTGCTGTTAAAGAACGGGTACCGCGGATACGGATCTGCATTGTTGCCCCTGGCCGGGTGGATGTTTGTGCTAATTGGACGCCTGGCAAACGGCCTTGCAAGGCTTGTGAAATATTCGGCGTAGGTACCTGGTTTAGATCGCTTCCGCTAATTGATGCCACGGAACCTGTCACTGACTCTTTTCGTTGCGTACCATAGCCTACCACTACGACTTCAGAAAGCGCTTCAGCATTTGGAGAAAGGTCTACGTTTAGTGAGCTTTGTCCAGCTGCTTTTACTTCTTTCGACACATAACCGATATAAGAGAAAACCAAAACGGCATTTATATCGGGTACATTCAGGGAATAATACCCATCTTCGTTGGTTTTAGTTCCGATAGAAGTGCCTTTTACTTGAATACTAGCACCGGGAAAGCCTTTTCCGGATTCATCAACTACCCTTCCTTTTATCGCATGCTGCGCTTGTGCATTCATGATTGGTAGCATACAAAGGGCGACTATAAAAGCAAGACCGTAATGCTTCAGTCCGCGCCATTGCCCCATAACATAAGTTTGTAAAATTGGATGTTCCATAAAATAATTGTTAGCTTATAACATAGGTTAAATTGTGAACAGCGTTTTTAAAGCCCGACTAATAAAATTCAACGATCGGTAAAAATATTCTGCAAAAAAATCGACGACTTATTAGGCTGACTTATACTAAATTTGATGATCACAGCAAGACAAAAATATTTATACAGGCTCAGGAACAACCTATAAAAATGTTGACATTCCTAGCAAAAATGTTTAATCAGATGTCAAAAAACATCATTTTTCAACAAAAGCAGTCGATTCAGGCATTATTTAACGCCAACGTTAGCATTAATGCGTTTTCCTGACGGGAATAGGTCTGATCATTTGACGGACTCCTTTTCACACAGAACAAACGAGAGCGCTTTATAATACAGGCATCGATTTTGATTATCTTAAAACAAAAGATGCCCCTTACGGGGCACACTTTCACCAATAACCAATAATTTATATAGAACTTTTTACGATATATTAAGTGATCTTAAGTACATAAGCCGGTTCGTCCTTTTCGGCGATCTCAGGCAATGTCACTGCTAGCCCAGCTATGGTTTGTTCGAATTTTAGTTTATTGCTTGTACCTAAAAGAGTTACTTTCTTTACCTTATGGCTATCTGCCCTCAAATTTTTAATCAAAACATTGCCGGTTTCAGACCATCCCATTAAAATGGCATATATTACCCCGTTCTTCGTTGTGAAGCGGATATCGGCGGCGGTTAACGGTTTGTTCTTATCCTCATTGAAACCAGGGCCGGACAGTGGAGCAACGCCTTCCATCGCCGGACCTTCCCCGAAAACCTTCCAAGGCCTTGTCCCAATGATAGCCTCACTGTTAACGCTCATCCAGGAAGCAATTCCTTCCACTGTGTTCCGTGCCTCCGAATCGATGGAACCATCACCACGAAGCGGCACACTCAGCAAGAGATTACCGTTCTTACTAACGACATCTACCAGCATATGGATTACCGTTTTGGCACTTTTATAGCTTTTATTATCATAGATTCGTCTATCATAATGCCAGGCACCTATACAGGTGCAGGTTTGCCAGGGCTCTTTTTCGATTTTGTCGCTTTGTCCTCGCTCAATATCCCACACCATGCATTTCCGTTGCTGCTCATTCAAGATTTTACCATTGATAACCGCCTCCAGCTTTCCGTTATTTTTTTGTTGGTTAGCGTTGTAGTAGTGAGCTGCAATACGCAGTCCGGCATCATCAATTGGCCAGAGCGGAAGTACCGTATCATCAAAATAAACCAGATCGGGGTCATAATTATCGATTAGCTCAACCGTCCGATCATGAAAGTTTTCACAATAAGCTTTGGAAGGAACACTCACTCCCGAGCTTACGTCCCAGCTCCATTGGCGGTGGATCATGTTGTGGTCTTCGCTGTTTTCGCTCAAAGGGTGGTTCTGCGCATACAGCTCTTGCGGATCAAGACCATCCCACCATTTTCCGTTTCCGTCAGACTTCGTGAGTTTTCCGTCATAAGGGATGTCTTTGAGCGGGCCATTTTTATCGGCTCTTTGGGAAGTTTCATACCAGGTCCAGGCATGCGCGGCATGCACACTTACGCCGAAGCGCAATCCACGTTTTTTGGCAGCCTTAGCCCAACCCGCAACCAAATCTTTTTTTGGACCAATTTTGGTAGAATTCCACGGCTGATGGCTGCTATCATAAAGGTCCATATTATCATGGTGATTAGCTAGCGCCACAAAATATTGTGCTCCGGCACGTTTATATAGGTCCAATAACATTTCAGGATCCCATTTATCCGCTTTCCATTCGTTTATTACATCTTTAAAGCCGAACTTAGAAGGATGGCCGTACTTCTCCACATGGTAGTTATATTGATCACTCCCTTCCTGGTACATGCCTCTTGCATACCAATCGCCTCTTTCGGGTTGACATTGAGGGCCCCAATGTGCCCAAATACCGAATTTCGCGTCACGGAACCAATCCGGAACCTGATACTGTTCCAACGACTTCCATTCCGGTTTGAAATCGACTTTCGCTATCGGTGCATGGGGATGCAAGGTGTTAAAGGTCGACCTAGCAATTGATTTACTCAACCAAAGTGAGGGAATGGCCATTCCAAGGGCTTTTATTACGGTTCTTCTTTCCATTAATTTCTTGTCTTAAGTATTTTTATTGATATGAAGGTGAATGTTAAAAATTTGTTTTCGATGGTTTTACAATATGGTGTCACAACGCCTTTCAAAGTTAAGGGTATCGAGGCTATCCACAATGTCTATTATCGACAAATTATTTCACTTTATCGATTTTTGCTTTACGTTAAGCTTTACCCTAGTTCTCATATTTCATCCTTTATTCATATTGGAAGCTGTACTTTATCGACTTTTCTTATTATATTTAGGAAACATAAGGATCGTATGGATGAGAAGAAGATTAAACGAGAATTTATCTTATTGAATGTTGGGCGGGCCGTCCATCATGCGGATTGGAACTGGAAAAACATACACAGTCCTTTTGCCCGTATTCATTTCATCGAAAATGGATCGGCCGAAATTCTACGTGAAGATCACTCCTATACACTAAAAGCGGGACACTTATACCTAACACCACCCCACACCAAACATAGTTATAGCTGCACCGGTAAGCTGTCACTTTACTATATTCATATCTATGAAACTTTAGGCAAACAGCTGAGTATTTTCGATATTCTCGATTTTCCCGTTGAGATTAAAGCCGATGAGTTACTCGTCTTCCTTATTAAACGCTTGGCGGCTATCAATCCCAAGCTTGAACTACAAGCCTATGATCCGAAAGATTATGATAATTCGCCAACGTTGATAAAAAACATCAGTCAGTATACACAAAACCATCCCGGGGCAGAGATGGAAACGGAGGGTATCCTGAAACAGATTTTATCACGC
This sequence comes from Olivibacter sp. SA151, assembly GCF_054130995.1. Lineage (NCBI taxonomy): Bacteria > Pseudomonadati > Bacteroidota > Sphingobacteriia > Sphingobacteriales > Sphingobacteriaceae > Olivibacter > Olivibacter sp. SA151. Next base: position 4,313,430 of record NZ_CP096391.1, read on the forward strand.
TTTCTGGTAGCGGCTTCTGACAGAAACTTAGGGCTGGATGAACGCATTTTGAAGGTTATTCAATACATTCACGGCAATATAGACAAGCCAATAAGCATTAAAGAACTGGCGCAAATATCCTGCCTGACGGAAGATCACTTTATTCGCCTTTTCAGCAAACAGATGCAATGCACGCCTGGAAAATACATCAATCAGAAAAAGATCGAGCAGGCACAACTGCTAATGCTGGTAAAGAACATCAGCATCAAAGAACTTGCCTATCAACTGGGCTTTGAAAACATATCCTATTTCAATCGTCTTTTCAAAAAAATAGCGGGCGAAACCCCGGGAAAGATGCAACGCCGCATGTTGGCACCCAAGGAGCCACCACGGTCGAGATAATGATTACATAAAGCGCTATTTATAATAGAAATAGTCAACATCCACATACCCCTCTTCCGTTATGTCATTAAAACAGTAAATACCTAAGCGGTTGCCCCGGTAATTACCCCAGACCAATTGATACGGTTCTCCAAAGGGGATAAAGTCAGTACCGTCAAAACTATAGGAAAACCGGGACATACCATCTAATCTCCACTCCGATTTAAGCCAGATGAATTGTGATGAAAGCTGCCGACCTTTTACAACACGATCGTTTTTTCTATATTCTAGATAGCAGTTACCTTCTTCCTTCACGATACCGATAGCCGCATGCTGAGAGGAAAAATGACAAAGACCATTTTTTTGCCCTTCTGCCATATTCGAAACATCCATTTTGACAATAACTTTATTATCTAGCTTTCTGAAACTCCGTTGGGTAAGGGTATTACCTGCATACATCAGTTTATTTAGCTGCAATGGACGATAAGCTTTTAGGCGTAACCATCCCGGACGTTCGGATAACGAAAATTTCTCTTTTCGTGGTTGGTAATTCCACTGCCATTGTGGTGTTAATTCGTCACGATCGAAGTCATCGCTCCGTTTGATACTTAATTTTTCGTTTTTTCCAGCGGGAATACGGCCGCCCCAGGTCATTGTTCCAATTTTCTGTGGGAGCACCTTCCCAATTATCGGCCACTGATTTATCCAAGTGACAGGCAAAAGGCTCACAATACGCCCACTCCAATCACCGGTACCATGGTGTGTTAGAAAATACCAAGCTGAGTCTGGTCCTAAAACGATACCGCCTTGGTTGGGTTCCAGCGCTTCCAGGTTGGGCAATGCAAGCTGCTTTTCCTCTTGATAAGGCCCGGTCACTTTTCTTGATCGCTTTGCCATCACATAACGCCCAATACCCTCTTTATGCTCACTAAAGATCAAGTAATACCATCCGTTAACCTTTATTAACTTATTGGCTTCCCTCCCATTACCGGAGTTGATCAGGACCGCGGATTTCCGATCTATACTTCTTCCATCTGACGACATCTTGAAAAGATAGGTTTTATACCCGTCCGAAAAATGGGTGCCAACAAAATATCCTTTCCCATCATCATCCCACATTGCCGTACAATCATCCCAACCTTTATCGGAGAGCAAATGCGTCAGTGGCTCCCATGGCCCCTTCGGATGCGAAGCAGATGTCATAAAATATCCTTCATCGGGGGTTCCAAAGAACAAGTAGAATCGCTTGTTATGATATCTCAATGTCCCTGCCCACACACCTTTACCGTAGCGGTTCATGCGTGTCCAGTTCAGTTCTTCACTTACCTGAGTTAGATCGGCTATTGCATTTCCACATATTTCCCAATTCACAAGGTCAACGGAATGAAGGATTGTCATTCCAGGAGAGAACTGAAAAGTGGAGGATATAGCATAGTAATCATTACCAACTCGGATACAGTCGATATCACTGTAATCTGATGGGATGATCGGATTAACGTAAGTTCCATCGCCCTGATCTCCCCAATTTCGCCAATCGCCCCATTCTTTGTGTTGTTGAGCAAAAGAAAGAACGCTGAAAAATACACCAGATAGGACGGCTAATATATGTTTCATAATTTATTGCAATTAGTAAATGTTCCACTCCCAAATGCCAGCAATTCCCTTTAGTATTTTAATCCTCAAATACCGACATCTTTTATCAATTAAATCGGTATGAGGTGACTGCATTCTTGCTTCTTCACTTCCCCCACACTTCTCCCAGACCTTACCATCCGTTGAGACTTCAAGCAGATAAGCGTGACCCGCAGTAGGGCGTACAAAATACACCTCACTGCGACGGATCTGTTGGACCGATGCCAAATCCACAACAATCCATTTCGCAGAATCCCCTTCATTTGCCATCCATCGTGAGCCATTTGCTCCATCGGTAGCAAAAGAAGGAACAAAATGTTCCGTTCGTTGAAATAGGGAGTCTTTCATTGGCTCGATCGCTAATGGTTCCGAAACGCTCGAAGCATAAACCTTAACTATCTGTATCTTCTTTTCCTGTTTCCCTCCTCGCAGAGCCCCCACTCCCTTCATTGTAAGGTCTACAGGACGGATAGTTCCATCTTCATTGAATTCGAGTCGGTTTACATAAGTTTGACGATTTGTACTCCGCCGTCCGAACTCTAGAAAAACGAAATAATAATCGTCCGTTCCCTGAAGATTGAAAACGCTTCCGTGTCCAGGACCGAAAATTCCCTCTTCGTAATTTGTAGTGGAAATTATATCCTGTGCCGGATATTCAAATGGTCCTAAAGGAGAAACCTTGCTCATTACATACGCATATTGGTATTTTTCATCTCCTCCAATTGTATATAGATAATAATATATGCACTTCCTTTTAAAGAAAATAGGCCCCTCAGAATACTCTTTATGAGGTGTGGAAATGACATGTACGGTAGTGTCAACGGTTATCATATCCTTACCCAGCTTGGCCACATGTCTGCGCCCCCAGAACACATAAGCTTGACCGTCATCATCAACAAATATTTCGGCATCAATGCCGCTTGGATCTATGGTTTGCAGTAATGTCGAAGAGGTAAATGACTCATTGAACTCATTTTTTCCACGGGCCAGACTAAATGGGCCAACAGGACTATCTGCCACTGCTGGATACATATAGCCGTTAATCGTTGGGTATATGTAATATTTGCCGTTTGCAAATACGGCTTTGCTAGGTGCCCAGTATTTTTCTTTGACCGCAGAAGGAAAATAAGTACCCTCAAAACTCCAGTGGATAAAATCCCGTGACTTCCAAACAACCGGTGGCCCCGAAGTTTCAAGTCCTTGGCCATAACCATCTGTTGTCGCATAACAATAAAACATACCATCTATCTCCTGGACGCTTGCATCCGCAATCATATCAGGTATTAAGGGATTACCAAAAGGATTTTTAAGTTGCGCCTTTATTTGTATTGTTAAGAGTACTTCTATCACCAGATAGATGAAAAATTTTTTCATTTCAATTGTTTTCTTTTCCAGTCACTTTAAAATGACCGCTACAAAGCTACGTCGCTTTACGCTTTTAGTGGCATTAATTGGTTTCTATACGAGTGCCAAAGATACACAAATTAGCATGCTGCCCTTTGTTGCTTATCGACTTATTATTGCACTTTACCGATTTCTCTATCTACAACAATACGCTAAAGGTAATGACCTGTAGTTCTTACTACCCTGATTTCGAACTTCTGTTTAGCGCATCATTTCTCGTCTCTTTTTAACAAGTTCTTTTTATACTCATTGGGTGTAACACCAAATTCATCCTTAAAATATTTTCTAAAATATTTGGCTTCATTAAATCCTACCAAAAGGGAAATTTCGCTTACATATAGCTGGCTTTTTGCGAGTAAATCTGCGGCTCGTTTTAAGCGAATAAATCGAATAAATTCGGATGGGGTCTTATCGGTCAATGCCACTATCTTTTTATAGAAATTAACCCTACTCATTCCCATTTCTTTGCATAAATCCTCCACTAAAAAGTTGGGATTTCCTATATTCTCTTCCGCTATAGATACAGCCTTCTTTACGAATTTCTCATCCATTGAGACAATTTCGATTTTGCCAGGGGATATATCAACCTTTGCTTTGAACCTGCTTTGCAATAGTTTTTGCTTCTCAATAATCTTTACGATCTTCAGTTTAAGAATCTCAATGTTGAATGGTTTAGAAATATAGTCGTCTGCTCCCGCTTCAATGCCGGAATATCTGTTTTCGTCGGATGATTTTGCGGTAAGCAATATAACGGGGATGTGTGAAGTACGCATATCCTCTTTTATTTTTTTGCAAAACTCATATCCGTCCATTTTCGGCATCATTAGGTCACATAGAATCATTTCAGGCCATTGATCAAGCACTATACCATAGCCTTCTTCCCCATCGTTAGCTGTAACAATACGATAATCGTTACAAAACAGACCGGTTAAGAAGCTACAGAAATCCTGATTATCGTCAATAATCAAAAGTAATGGCAAGCCGTTATTTTGTGGCAATTTATTCAAATCAGCCATAGCATCCAAGGATGTTTCATTTTTTACGCTTCCGGGATAGATGACATCTTGGTTTTTCAAGATGTCCAATGTGGTATTTGTCATAGGAATTAATACCGTAAATACGGACCCTTTTCCTACAACGCTTTCAACATATATTTCACCGTCATGAAGCTTTACGAATTCGCTAACGAGATGCAATCCTACTCCCGTACCCGGAATACCATGTACCTCAGCACTCTCGATACGAAAAAAACGCTCAAAAATTTTACCGAGATATTCCGGTTTGATGCCCGTCCCAGTATCTGACACCTGAAAGCAGAGCTGCTTTTCTATCGCTTTATTACTAACTTTTTCGGAAAGAAAAATGCTGACATCGATATGTCCTTCACGTGTATATTTAAACGCATTGGAAATTAGGTTTACAATGATCATATACATTTTTTCCCTATCAAACTGCATCGACAAATCTTTCTGAAAAGTTGTAAAGGTGAGTTTAATAGATTTTTCGGCAGCCAGTGGAGAAAAAGACGCGCAAATATCTTTAGCAAATTCTATAATATTTCCTTTAGATAAATTCAAGGCCAATTGATTTTGATCAAGCTTTCTAAAATCAAGTATTTCATTTACCATATCTAAAAGCCTTCGCGCATTCTTATACATCATGTTTAAAGTCGACTTTTCATCTAGACTTATAGTAGACGTCAGGAGCTTTTCCAACGGGCTGATTATTAATGAAAGCGGTGTTTTAAACTCATGGCTAATGTTTGTAAAAAATTTAAGTTTCAGTTGATCGACCTCATGTAATTTTTCTGCTTCCAACAGCCTTTGTGCGTGCTCGAATTTTTCTTTTTGCTTGTTCAGCTTATGTTTTATGAATAATGTAATTAAAAGGCCGGCGGTAGCGACATAAATAGTCCACGCCCACCAGGAAAACCAAAAGGGCGGTCTAACAATGATCTTTAGGATTATTGGTTTTTCTGACCAAATATTGTCTTCGTTTCCTGCGTATACTTTAAGCTTATAGGTACCTGCATTGAGATTGGAGTATGATGCTGCGCCAACACCATTCGTTATCTCTCTCCATTGCTTTTCTAAGCCCTCCAACATGTATTTATATTTATTTTTTTCAGGATGGATAAAGCTGAGGCCGGAGAACTGAACAGTGAAATTGGTTTCATCATGTTTAAGAATGATCTCGTCTAGATCGACTATTGATTTATTAATAATGATGCGCCCGTTATAATACACATGGGGCTTGATCACTTGACCGGCTATTAAAAGATCCGTGAATCTAGGTGTAGGAACAAAATTGTTTACCGGGATATCTCGTGGGTTAAATGCTATATAACCCTGGGTAGTACCCATGTAAATTATGCCCTTCTTATCTTTAAAGACAGCATTGGGATTAAAACTAGCGCTTGGCAACCCATCATTGATGTCAAAAGAAATAATAGCTGGTTTAAGCTCCGGCATTTTACGGTTGAAATAGATACGATTCAGTCCATTACTTGTTCCGGCCCAAATATTTCCATCACCATCTTCCACCAAGGATCGCACATCGTTGCTTGACAAGCCATTGTTAGTGGTTATGCGATAAAACGTCTTTACCTTGGGATCATAAATGTTAATTCCATTTTTAGTTGCCGTCCATACCAAACCCTCGGAATCAGTCATCAATTGAGGTACAGGCGTTCTCGAAACCGAGTCCTGAAGCTTAGAATCGGCAAAAAAAGGAACAATTTCATTTTTCTTGTAAATCCGATAGATGCCTATGTCTGAACAAAAGTAAATCTTTTTAGAAGCGTCGGTAAAAGTTGACAGGATGAAATCTGAACGTAGTGGGCTATTCTCCCTATTATAATGTGTGAACACCTTTCGCTCAGGATTCAAACGATTGATTCCCCCGCCAAGTGTGGCTATCCATAAATTATGATCATGATCTTCCGCTATACCATACACACTTTGGTTGGATAAAGAATTGGAATTGTTTTTATCAAATCGGTATTGTTTAAAACCTCGATTCTTATATGCGTTTAAGCCGCCTAAAAATGTACCAATCCAAATTGTTCTTTGACTGTCCTCGAAAATCGAGGTGATAATGTCAGACGATATACCTTGTTCATCGTTCGAGTTGGCACGAAAGCGTTGCATACTTCCGGATTGTTCGTTATATTTTATCAAGCCTTTACCATTGGTACCAACCCATAAATTGTCTTGCTGATCTTTATAAAGGCTGCTACAATCAAAAACTTCTGCATTTCGAATAAATAGGTAATATAGGGGCGATTTCCAAAATTTAAACATGCTGGGATGATAGTAAGACACACCGTTTTTATAGGTGCCTGCCCATACGATACCATCATTATCACAATAAAGACTGATAATCGAATTTTGACTCAGCGAATATTTATTATAAACATTATTTTCAACGATACGGATTGTCTTACGTTTTTTATCATAAATATTTATCCCCCCATGATCAGTACCTATCCAAATCATACCCTTCGAGTCTTGTATAATACATCTTGCGAAGCTATGAGAAAGTGCAGGGTTGGTGTCCACGCCTAATAAAGTCCAATTATTTTGTTTCAAATTGAAGAATAGGGCTCCTTTATCATTAATTCCAGGGTATACCCAAATGTCTTTATCTGCGTCTATGAAAATATTTTTGGGTATGATAGAACTTTTTAACTTTTCTTTTATATAGGTATTTCGGATCTCAACTGCTGCAGTCTTTGTGTTGACCCGCTCTAAAACACCATCCTTGTGCAATACCCACATAAAATAATCTTGAATTTTCATATCAGTAATGGGAGATGGAACAAGATCTTTTGCATAGGGTGATTGTTTAAAAAGCGATATCTTCTTTGCTCCTACGTCGTATTTGTAAATTCCTTTTCCGAAGTAGGCTACATAAAAATTTTTGTCTTTATCCACTTGTACGGAAATAGGATATGGAGGTAATCCCATCTTGTTTAAAACAGAATCGATATTGCTCGTAAATGATTCCGTACGCCAATTATAGAATAGGAAAGTGTTTCCCTGTAGCCATAAATTGCCATTCGCGTCTTCGACAATCTTGCTCAGGTTCTCATATAGATAGCTATTAGTGCCGTTTACATCACTATTAAATGTCTTAAATGCGATACCGTCAAAGCGATTTAAACCGGTACTTGTGCCGAACCAAACGAAGCCTCTACTATCTTTAAATATACTAAGCACTTCGTTACCAGACAGCCCATTTCTGTTATCAAAGTGAGCGAACTCATAAGGTTGAGCATAGGTGAATACAAATTCAAATAAAAATATTATTAATAAAAATGTCGGTTTCCTCATCGGTTAGCTGATTCGGTAAATAGCGTACGCAAAATAAACAAATAGTATCAAGTAAATCGACAGCTAATCATTTTATCCTGTAATTAGAAACATATGATCCCCTTGCAGAGAAATACTGATCCCCTATTGCATACATTTCATCATCTGCTCGTGGTTATCTCCCGCTATTTTTGTTTCAAAGGAGCCTTGATGGTTTTAAAGCGATTGCTATACACGGTATCGTGAAGCTCCCAATTATAAACATTCTTTAATCTAATTTCTTAACTTATGAAGAGAAAAATTCTATGCGGAATTATTCCGGTATTCTTAATGCTTTCCTGCGCCAAAATTCATGAAACCGCTTCTCCTGGGAATAAAACAGCGGTAGCGTCTAAACTTGCGTCAACGCGTCAGCAGCAAATACCGCCAGATATGAGCGGAATGAGTAGTAATGCCTTTCAACTAGTTTCCAAGATGCATGTGGGATGGAATCTCGGTAATACATTGGAAGCGATTGGCGGAGAAACCTATTGGGGAAATCCGCTCACTACGGAAGCCATGATTAGGGCCGTTAAAAGTGCGGGAATTAACGCTGTCCGCCTTCCCTGTTCCTGGAATCAATACTTAGAGGATCAAACAACTTATAAAATAAAAGAAAGTTGGTTAGCGCGTGTAAAGGAGGTAGTCGATTATTGTGTAAACAACGATATGTATGCCATATTAAACATCCATTGGGATGAGGGATGGTTAGAAAAAAATTGTACGCCCGAAATGCAAGAATCGGTCAATAAAAAACAAAAAGCCTTATGGGAGCAGATTGCCGTTTATTTCCGTGATTATGATGAGCATTTACTATTTGCAAGCAGTAACGAGCCCGATGTAAAAAACAGTCAAGAGATGGCCGTCCTTCACTCCTATTATCAAACATTTGTTGACGCGGTACGCAATAGCGGAGGCCGAAATACCTATAGAAATTTAATTGTCCAAGGCCCTGCCACAAACATTGATTTATCGGACGAACTGATGACTTTGCCCCATGATCCAACAGGAGCAGGTAGAATGATCATGGAAGTACATTATTATGCTCCTTATAATTTCTGTCTGATGCCGAAGGATGAAGATTGGGGTAAAATGTTCTATTTCTGGGGCGAGGAATTTAAAAATTACGCGGTGGGTGAGTATGAGGGCCGTTGGGCAAACTGGGGCGGAGAAGATTATGTACGCGAACAATTCAGTAAAATGAAGCGCAGATTTACCGATCAGGGCATCCCGGGAATTGTTGGCGAATTTTGTTCTGTTAGAAGGACCTTTAGCGATCCGACTATCCAGAAAGCGCACGATGAATCCAGAAACCGTTTTCATGCGTGCGTGGCTCAAGAGGCGAAAAATGCCGGATTTACACCGTTCCTGTGGGATGTAGGGGGAGTTTTAGATCGTCGCAACAATATGGCGGTAATTGATCCATATATCTTCTATGGTTTGATGTGGGGAGCAAATGCGGGTAGATATCCATTTTAACATCCATTAAATGTTAAATTTTATCAGCGCCCAAGGAAAAACCTTGGGCGTTATGCGCTTAAAGGACTTTAGAAAATTGATTAATAGTACAGGCTTATTGTACTGAACCCGATTTGAAAATTTGGCATCCAACCAGTGTATGCAAGAGCTGATAAAATTTAAAATTAACATTTCCGCATCATATCTATAACATTCTATACCCTCCTGTATTTGATCCTGTATTTAACTTTACCGACCCAACTTGGGTAACAATAAAACCAAAACTGTTATAAACTTAATTAACGATGAACTTAAACAAATTACCTGAAAAAGGTTTTTTGCCTGTAATCAGGCCTTGGAAACAGACGATCCTGTATCTGTTTTTTTATTTGAGCCTAACGCCCCTGTTAGCGCAAAATACAAACAACCTGCGTGTCACAGGAATTGTAACCAATCGAAGCAATGGAGCGAAACTTGCTGGTGTATCTGTGCTTGTTAAGGGTACTACTAATCGTGCACGTTCCGATGAAAATGGCAAATATGCTATTGAAATCACTCAAGGTAAAACATTGGTATTTTCTTATTTGGGTTATGTTACACAAGAATTAGTGGTAACGAACCCTGTTCTTGATGTGTCTTTAGAAGAGAACACACAAGCATTAAGTGAGGTTGTTGTTGTCGGATACGGAACGATGAAACGTAGCGATCTCACTGGATCTGTGATTACCGTTACTGCCGACGATATAAGCAAATCCGTCAATACTTCCTTAGACCAGGCCTTGCAGGGAAGAGTTGCCGGAGTTGCCGTTACACAAAACTCGGGTGCTCCAGGCGGAGGTATATCGGTAAGCATTCGCGGAACAAACTCATTTAGTGGCAATGAACCCTTATACGTCATTGATGGTGTGCTTATTGATGGTAACACGCGCGACAATTCCAGCGCATTATCTTCAATTAACCCCGCAGATATCATGTCAATGGAAATTCTCAAAGACGCTTCAGCTACAGCCATTTATGGAACAAGGGCTGCAAACGGTGTTGTGATGATAACGACCAAACGCGGGCAAGCAGGAAAAACAAAAGTTGCTTATGAAGGATACCTGGGATTACAACAATTACCAAAGACCTTAGACGTGTTAAACTTAAGGGAATACGCCACCTATCAGAATTTGCGCAGCAGCGTCATCGGATTTGGCGAAAGGGAAGAGTTCATGGATCCCTCTCTTTTGGGAGAAGGAACGAATTGGCAAAAAGAAATTTTCCGTACTTCAATGATGCACAACCATCAATTAAGCACTAGCGGTGGCACAGAAAATAATCGCTTTGCTATTACCGGAGGATACTTCAATCAAGAAGGTATTGCATTAGGATCAAATTTCACACGCTATTCGCTAAGGATGAACTTCGACTCCAAGATAAACAAATGGTTGAGCACCGGCGTGAGTGCCTATACTGCTCGACTTGAAAATGTAAATACGATTGACAACTGGGGAATTATATCATTGGCTATTAGGCAACTACCTGAAGTGCCTGCCAGAAATCCAGACGGGAGTTGGGGTTCGCAACAAGAGAACATGTATGGAACTTATTTTGCAAATCCGGTAGAAGAAGCCCTTACACGAGAAAACTACACGAAGGGTACACAGACCAATATAAGCGCTTTTGCTGATATTACCCCATTGAAAGATTTAGTTCTTAGAATAGAAGGAAATACTAGCTTCAATTACAATAATTCCTATCAATTTATACCTTCGTATGACTATGGGACTTTTAAGCAGCAATCTTCAGGTTCCCGGTCTGCTAGTAACTCGTCCTTTACCAACCTCAAAACCTATTTAACCTACTCGAAAAATTTCAATGACTGGCATAACCTTTCAATAATGGCAGGGCATGAAACACAAGAGAACAGATGGGAGTCGCTATCCGGGAGCCGCGTCAATTACTTTCTAAACTCTGTGCATGAGTTAGACGCAGGGGATGCAAAAACGGCTAGAAATAGCAGTTCGCGGTCGTCTGGAGCCATTGAATCCTATTTTGGAAGGTTAAACTACGGATTCCGCGATCGTTACTTAGTAACAGCTACCATTCGTAGAGATGGGTCCGATAAATTTGGCCGAAACAACCGATGGGGAACTTTTCCTTCTCTAGCAGCTGCTTGGAAAATGAAAAATGAATCATTTTTAAAGAATGCCAATGCGGTTGATAACCTAAAATTAAGGCTCGGTTGGGGCTTAGTGGGAAATCAAGCGGCAAGCGCCTATGCCTATGGTGTAACGATGGCGACTGCGGCGTCTATATGGGGAACGGGTTTTTATCCGGGAAACTTTGCTAATCCTGACTTAAAATGGGAAAAAACTAACGCTTATAACATCGGTTTAGATCTTAATCTTTTCAAAAACAGGATCGAATTCATTGCCGATGGTTATTTGAAGAAGATCGATAACTTACTTATGCAAGCAGTTCTTCCCGACTACATCAGTGGGCTGATTGCTGCCCCTTGGGTGAATGCAGGATCAATGACCAACAAGGGGTTGGAATTTACGTTGAATACCATCAATATCAATAAAAAAGGCTTCTTCTGGAAATCGGGGCTTAACTTCTCACTGAATAGAAATAAAGTAACCGATTTATATACGGAAACTGCGACCATATTGGGAAAGATCGGTGCTGAAACTTTTACCTATACCAAGGTGGGTGGCCCTGTTGGTCAGTTTTATGGCTACAAGGTAATCGGCATGTTTCAGGACGAAAGCGATTTTTATAAGAAAGATCAATACAACAATTTTGTGCTAGATGAAAGTGGTAACAGAATACCTATTGCACTCCCTAAAGACAAAAACATCGATGTAAACGGTATTTGGGTAGGCGACTTCATCTTCGAAGACCTGAACGGAGATGGGAAGATTGATGAGCAAGACCGCGATTTTATTGGAAACCCCCAGCCTAAATTTTTATTCGGCGTCAATAATTACTTCTCTTATAAAGGGTTTGATCTAAACATCTTTATTAACGGTGTATTTGGAAATAAAATATACAATCAACTTCGTAAAGATTTCACCAATCCAATGAATAATTCGGGCATGCTGAAAGAAACGACGGGCATAGCGATTATTGAACGAATAAATCCGGACGGATCTGATCAGGATATCGCAAATGTCAGAATTGCAAATCCAGATGCTACGATACAACGCATAACAGTGAGTGACGCAAATGACAACAGTCGCATGAGTGATCGTTTTGTTGAGGATGGTTCCTATCTACGAATTAGAAATGTCTCTTTGGGTTATACAATACCGAATAAACTACTATCTAAGTTACAGGTTGAAAATCTAAGAGTATACATGAATATCCAAAACCTATACACTTTTACCAAGTATAAAGGATATGATCCGGAAATCGGATCGTATAACCAAAGTGTATTACTCAGCGGTATTGATTATGCACGTTACCCCGCTCAAAGAATTTACACATTTGGATTGAACCTAACCTTCTAGCAAACACACTTAGTATCACAAAATCGAGCGACGTAATAATAGGATAATTATTTATACCGAATACTCGTCAGTCATAAAAAAATAAAGAGATGAAAAGATTATATGTACTTACCACGTTTATGTCAGCGCTGTTAATTGTCTCATGCAGTAAAAGCTTTCTAGATCGGGAACCGGAAGGTTCTTACGTTGACGCAACTTTTTACACATCGCCTGAAGCCCTCAAAGCTGCAACCGCCCCTTTATACAATCGGGCCTGGTTTGATTATAATAAACGGCCTGCCGTTGCTATTGGCAGCCTACGGGCAAACGATGCTTATAACCCTTGGATGAATCCTTCCTATACGTTGTTTACTGTAACATCATTAGATGATGGGCTGTCCGACTCGTGGAAATCTTTCTACGGAGTCATTACGATGGCCAATGCAACTATCGAAGCCATTAACAATAAGGCCAAGAATGTCACGGACGCTCAAAAAAATCTAGCAATAGCAGAAGCTCGTCTGATGAGAGGTATCTCTTATTTCTATTTACTTCGTACTTGGGGACCGATTATTCTGATTGAAAGCAATGAAGAAGTGATCAAGAACCCTTTATTGCCCCGCCATCGTGAAGAGGATGTCTTCCAATTTATCATTAATGACCTCTCATATGCCGTGGAGAACCTGCCACCGACATGGGATAAAGGGCGTGCGAACAGCTGGGGAGCTAAAGGAATGTTAGCAAAAGTTTACTTAGCCCGTTCCGGTTGGAAAAAAGGAGGAACGCGTGACGAAGCGGATCTGGCAAAGGCACGCGAATACGCAGGTGATGTATGCATGAATAGCGGGTTAGTCTTGTATCCGAAATATGAAGATTTGTTTAAATACAAACACAATAACAATCCCGAATCATTAATTGCTATGCAATGGGTACCATTAGGAGATTGGGGCGTATGTAATACGCTCTTGGCCGATTTAGCCTTTTCATCAGATGTAACCGGAGGCGTAAATGTTTGGGGAGGAGGATTAAATGGAACCATTGATATGTTGAAATTATACGAACGTTCTGATTCTTTGCGAAGAAATGCCACCTATTTCACACAGTACGCTCATTATCCATACATAAGTATCGACAAGGGGGGCTACACCTACACGGGAACAGGATCGTCTATTAAGAAAGGAGTTGTGGGCGGTCCTAATGACGATAATGATGGATATGTTCAATCGATGAACTCTCCGCTTAACACGTATATACTGCGTTTAGCAGATGTATACTTAACGTTTGCCGAGGCAAGTCTCGGCAATAATAATAGCCTGGACGGCGGGGAGGGTTTAACATACTTCAACAAAGTACGCGAGCGCGCTAAAATCGGACGAAAGACTGCTATTACGTTGGACGATATCATAACCGAAAGACGCATTGAATTCGCGATGGAATATAACAATTGGTACGATATGGTGAGCTGGTATTGTTATAAACCGGAAAAAATGCTGAAATATTTTAACGATCAGCAACGTGGGTGGACTACCGCTTCTATAACAAAAGATGAAGACGGGAACCTTGTTTTTGAAGAACCAACACCCCCTGCTACTCCGGTAGTCGTTACCAAAGATAATATTTTCTTTCCGTACCCGGAGAATGATCTGATACAGAACCCACGATTAAAAGAAGAACCTCAACCTTATACCTTTAACGAATAAAATGCTAAAAGATGAAAACGTTCAATTTTTTCCATCAACATATATTGCTGTGGATCGCTTTAATTGGGATAGCGGCATTTATAGCTTGCAGTAAAAAAGACGCCCCAGGTGGAACGCCTGAAATTTATAGCGTAAGGCTTACTGATCCAACAAAAGCAGACAGCACATTTACGGGCGCTTTCCCGGGAAAAATGATCGCCGTTATCGGAAACAACTTGGGAGGTATACAAAAGATATATATTAATGACCAAGAAGTTAGTTTCAATACTAACTATTGTACCGCTACCAGTGCAATCTTTACCATTCCTGGCGATTTAATATTGACAGGCACCAATCCGGAACTTTCCAATGAAATCCGTATCGAAACCAATCGGGGTGTAGCTAAGTATGCGTTTCATATATATTCACCGGCACCCGAAATTCACCGCATAACGTTGAAATATCCGGCAACACCTGGCGAAAATTTAAAAATTTTCGGAGCTAATTTTTATGAAATACAGAAAGTAGTTTTCGAAAGTACAAGGGGAACCAGTGTTGGGGTATTGGATTACACCGTTAGCAACGATTATAATATCATTGATTTGACCATACCGCCAGGGGTGCAGGACGGCCGCTTAGTGGTATATTGCTATACCGACTCGGTGAGTATTCCGTTTTCAACCAATGTTGCTCCCCCGACGATTAAAACATTTAGTAGCGATATGCCCATCATAGGCGATCTCGCTTATATTACAGGGGATTACTTCATTGATGTAACAAGTCTCAATATCAATGGTGAATTTACAATACCGGCATCTGATCTCCTAGTTTCAAATAGTAATGATACACTATATTTCCGATTACCTAAAGCACCTAGCAAAGGAGGTGTCGTTACGATAACAGCTGCTGGAGGAAATTCGAATTCACCCAAAGCATTTTATCCCATTGAAAATGTGGTGCTCAACTGGGACAATATAGGTGCGTATAGCTGGGGCGACAATAATGAAGCGGTAGTTGCCGATGGGTCTAAGATCCCCTACGTTTCAACCGGGACCTGCTACCGGATATTCGGTAAGCCCGGCGCTTGGCAATATTGGTGGGGCAACCTTTCCAATGATGGCGTATATCCAACAACCAATATCATACCTGCCAACACACCCATAGAGAATCTTGTCCTTCGTTTTGAATGTTATATGAGTGAATCTTTAGCTCCCGCCTCAGTCGAAATTCAATTGAAAGGCAACGGGGATCAGATGGTAGTGGATTACCTACCCAGAGATAAAAATTCAAACAAAGCAGTAACGGGTAAATGGATAACCTGTGATATCGCTTTATCAAAATTCACAGCAGCAACAGACTATGCGGGTTTTGCGGCAATTGCAAATACCGGCCTCGGCATTTTCACCAAAAATAAGTCGGACAATGCCGATGTAAATGTTGATGTGTACTTTGATAATTTTAGAATTGTTGATATCACCAAATAAAAAATTAGTTGATCACCTTAGATAAAACACTTTAGACTCAAGAAGAAATTATGAAACAACCGCTAATAGACGTATTTATATTGTGCACTTTATATGCCTGTAGTCAGGAAGTTCCCTCAAAAATGTCGTTATCCGAAATGGATAACGACAGAAACCACGAAATACGTCTCCGAATAAAAAAATTATGACTATCGGCTTTTCTCTCTAAAACAGGGATTACCTTCGATGAACTTCCGTTGGTCGGTTTCGCCTTTAACATACAGATAAAGAGGTTTATATTAAAAGAACGTTTATTTTATACATCCCACTTGGAAGCACCCAAGTGGGGCAAGGTGCTTGGCTTGTCTATTCCGTTGCAACCCGTGGTCAGATGTCCATCCGTGAATCGGAGCCACCCTCTCGCGCAATGCTAAGCCCTTCGTTCGTCGATTCACTGATTACTGGATGCTTCGCTTAATAATAGAGATGGGCCATCTTTGACTGCCGGTTGCC
Organism: Olivibacter sp. SA151; assembly: GCF_054130995.1. Taxonomy (NCBI): domain Bacteria; kingdom Pseudomonadati; phylum Bacteroidota; class Sphingobacteriia; order Sphingobacteriales; family Sphingobacteriaceae; genus Olivibacter; species Olivibacter sp. SA151. The sequence goes on from NZ_CP096391.1 coordinate 4,329,764, forward strand.
GCCTCCATAGACTAGGCCATTGACGTCCTTCGGAACGGTTATGCAAGGAACTACCGTGGGCCGGAAAGAACGGCCTCACAGCGTGAGCGTTAAGAAGATTTAGGATAGCCAGGGCAAAAAAATCATGTGAAAAGCGAAGCATAGATTGAAGGGAGGGGCGGCTCCACATGATTTGAGCGACGGACCTAAATCTTTAGCGAAGGATGTGCTGCCTTGACTTTTTTGGTTCTTTTTGTGTTAAGACAAAAAGAACACGACAAATTTGACTAAAGAAAACGTTCCATTTTTAAAAGCAAACACCTGTTGCTTTTAGGAGCTATAAAATGGTAATTATCCTCTTAATATGAGCCGTTGAGACAAACTCAGGAGGTGCGCAGGAATATCTGAGAAGAACTATGGATAGGGTAACGGGTTAACCCTATCCAATAGTTTATCGCCAGAAGCTTGTAACGAACTATTTTTTCGTATAATGTTCCGTTTACTCACTGATAACTTTCACATCCCATGCATCGAGTGCAATTTCCTTACCGGTTTGATGGCCAGAAAGGAGCTCGCTTCCACCGGGATAAGGATTATTGACCATTTGACTTTTATTGCTGTAATTGAATATATAATGAATCGTTTTGCCTGATTGATTTTTCCCGGAACGGACAATAATGGGAAAGCGGTAATTATTTGCGACCGTGGTGACGCCTGCATCCTTTGCCGTTTGTAAGACAATTTTTTCCAGCAGTTCCTGTGAAGGATAGGTGCCGATATATACCAATTTTCCTTTTCCGTAATTGTTTTCGGTAATAACAGGCCATTTGCCATAGAAAGGATGATCGGCATAGGCCAAGGGCTTTGCCGCTTCGGGTATTAAAAACTCATACCATTCGCTTATCTCCTTTCCACTTAATCCAAAAACGCTCTTTTTTAGAGATAAAGCGGGAATATTGGCATATTCCTGATAATAAAAGCCTGCGGCCTTTCGCAATGGTCCCGGAGCAAGTGTTGCGCGAACGGCGGAATGCTCATTGGTGTATCCGCTTTTATAGAGCATAACCACATAGCCGCCATTTTTTACAAATTCATCGATTTTCTCCAATAAACGATCGCTCGCTACATACAATGGAGGAATAACCAGCATTTTGTATTTGCTAAAATCCGCCTGCTCATCACAGGGAACAATATCCGATTCAATATTCTGATTGTATAATGCACGATGAACGAATCCTGCCGGATAATGGTCCTTATCGGTGTAGGGCATAAAACTCAACGCGTGATAAGAATCATGACTGAACAGAATGGCTACCTTGTTTTCCTTTTTCAGATTGACCAGGTCTTTACCAATATGCTTGAGTTCTTTGGCCGTAGCAGCGAACTCCTTATAAACTCGATTAGGCTGTAGGTCTTGCCCTAATATGCCGCGCCAATAAGTTTCCTGTCCATAATGCAGGGTATGCCAATGCCAGTATTCAACCATGTTGGCACCTGAGGCCAGATGGGCAAATACGTTTTGCCTTAGTTGTCCGTCATATGGAGGTTTTTGGTTTTTGGCATCCCATCCCGTAGCCTGTGCATTGGTTTCAGTTATTAGATAATTCCCTTTCGCAACCGTACGCATGTAATCGCCTGAATAGGCAATGAATTGCCCATTTTGTCCATCTTGTACGTCGTGGTAAACATTGATTGCTGGATATTGCATTTGCCTGAAGCTCTCCGGTTGATCTATGTTTTGGAAAGACGGCATAAAACAATGGGTAACAAATTGATCTCTTCTTTTATACTCGTTTACGATATCAACCTGCCAGTTCAGAAACTCCGCAACGCGATACCGATTGTATCGTTCCCATTCGTTTTTATACGACGGGTTGGTCGCCCCATCACGTGGGTAAAATTCGTCCCAGGTATTGATGTTCATTCCCCAGTAATTCAATCCCCATTCCTTGTTCAGCAATTTAAGGTCTCCGTTGAATTTCTTTTTTATATAATCAACAAAACCCTGAAAATACCCGGGGTTGTTGATCCCTCTTGCTTCTACTTCATTGTCTACCTGAAAGCCGATAACAGCCGGATGTTTGGCAAAATGTTCCATCATTTTACGGATCACTCTTTCAGATAATTTGCGATATATGGGATTGGTAATATCCATGTTTTGGCGGATACCGTAATAGGTCTTTCTTCCCCCGGTATGTGCTGCTAACACCTCGGGGTATTTATGGGCCATCCACGCCGGAATGGAATAAGTGGGTGTGCCTAGAATAACCTTGATACCGGCAGCATGCATTTTATTGAGGATGGTATCCATCCAGGCGAACTCAAAAATACCTTCCTGCGGTTCAAACAACGACCAAGTCGATTCACCTACCCGCACGACTGTTAAATCGGCTTCCTTCATCAAGCGTATGTCTTCATCCAAACGGGCAAACGGCATATATTCGTGATAATAAGCGGCACCATAAAGTACATTATCAAAACGATATTGTGCTTTCGCCTGAAAAATGAGCAGACAGATCAGTATTGCCGGTAGACCGCATTTGCTGAGATTAAATACTACAGTACGGTAGTTTACTAATTTTTGTTTCATCTGTAAATAATTACTCGTTTGTGTTTTACATTTAAGGTACTCATGAACCGCAAAGCGATTTTTTTTATCCATCGGTCAGATGGAGCTTATCATGTTAAAACCCCGACGGGCTTATGAACACAATTGAATATTTAAAATCCGTGAATAAATTTACATTTCCCTGTGTGATAAAAATGAATTTTAAACATGGACGGTTCATAACCGTGTTTATGGAATGGTTAATTTAATCATAAATTGCGAGCAAAGGATTATCTAATAACTGATTTTTTGATCATTTCACGGTTTTGAAACACGGTAATCAAAATAATCAAAATAAGCCTTTGATGAAGTTTTCTGTCCATTAGCGGACGCGTAAAGTCCGATCATAACACCCGTAAAGCCACCTGCCACTTCCGTACTTAAATACCTCGTATCCAATTTTTTTAATTCCACAAACTTACCGGCCTTTGTATTGAAGTAGCTAAAGGTATAATTCAAAGGTTTTCCTACTACTTGAAGACGAACCGTCGGTTCATCGATCAACTCTTCTGCGGCGAGATAGGAAAGCGAGCCAACTACAACGCGAAGCTGTACAGCAAATCTTTTTCCTTTACGTTTAAGCAGAAGATCGTAATGATGCGTATTGTTTTGTATAAGGGTTAAACCGGCCTCCTCTTCTTCTTTGGTGGACACTATTTCCAAACTAGTTTCTGCCGTAAAATCGTGTTCAGTTTGTCGTCGGCCAATAAAACTAACCGACTCCAGCTCATTAAGCTTAAAAGGCGAAGCATTTATCCGTAAAAATCCTTTTCGTTCGGTGAGTGAATAATTTGCTGAAACAGGGTTTCTAAGGTATTGCCATTCGTAGCCTAATTTAGGTTCGTCAAATTCGGTTCGACTTACCGGTTCTTCAAACGGTTGGAGCGGCAAAGTTGGCACTTGCATATCAATATTTATGGTGCCGTTTCCATTAACCTGTGGCCATCCGTTTTTAGGCCAGTCTACCGGAGCAAGAAATGTTTCTCTACCCAATATATGATAATATGAATAAGGTTGCGTAACCCTAAAGCCCAAAAAAACTGCCCACCATGAGCTGTCAGCTGCTTGAATAAGATCAGCATGCCCCACTCCTTGTATTTGGCTTCCCTGTCCCATTCGATTGCTATGGGATAGGATAGGGTTTAACGGGCAGCTTTCATAAGGACCAAAGAGATATTTACTACGCCCTATGGTTGCACTGTGAGCGTACTCTGTTCCACCCTCGCCAAGTAACAGGTAATAATAACCATCTTTTTTGTAAACATGGGGTGCTTCAGGGAAACGTCCCCCTGTACCACCCCAAACTAAGCGTTCGGGTGAAAGCGTTTTCCCGGTCTGAATATCGATTTCCGTAATCCGTATTCCCTCATTACCCTGCGTCACAAAGTATGTTTTGCCATCATCATCCCAAAAAATATCCGGGTCAATACTTTTTATATTCACCCATATCGGGTCGCTCCAAGGACCGGCAGGATTATCAGCTGTGCAATAAAAATTGCCACCACCTGATACATTGGTGCAGATTACATAAAATTTGCCATTATGGTACCTTAAAGATGGAGCGAAAAGCCCACCGGAAGAAAATGCCTTATGTAAGGGAAGCTGAGATTCGCGTGTTAGACAGTGTCCTATCTGCTGCCAGTTTATTAAATCCTTGCTGTGATAGATCGGTAACCCCGGGAAATATTCGAACGATGACGTAACCAAATAGAAATCATCATTAACCCGGCAAATGCTTGGGTCTGGATTAAAGCCACGTAATATCGGGTTTTTATACCCTAACTGGGCAATAAGGGCTTTGGGCAAAACGAAAAGAAGTGTGCAGACAAAATAGAAACTGAATTTTCGGGTCATAGTGATTTGGTCTATTATTTACGTTGAAAATAAATTACATGTTGTAACGGGTGATTTATAAAGTAGCAAGTGACACAAAGCTAGCAGAAAGCCTCTATAAGCAGGGACCGCTTTTGTTAATATTTTAGGCCTATTTTGTTAACTATTACAATAGTGTTCAAAAGATGGCTATATGGCGATAAGCTGTTGTTTAATACATTCGACATGAACTGATTCCCTCTCCTGACCTACCAATTTAACCGTCTTAGGCCTTTATGTAAGGGCAGATAATCACATCTATGCGGGAACGGAAGGCTATGGAATAAAAATCTATCAGCCGGAAACAAACACCTTGATTGATCTAAATCCGGCGTTCACGACGTTTAGTCTTTCTACTACAAAAACAACCGCTATCTTGGAAGACCAGGCCGGCAATCTATGGATAGGGGTCTCTCAGAAAGCTGTATTTTACATGAACATAAAATCCGATTCAGCTAGAAAAGCCCTTTACTCATTCCAAACCAATACCTCTGCAGGTTTCAATGTTTTCTCGCCAACAAAAACGGTAGAGGTTTCCGGAATAGGCATGGTATAATCGGTAGAAGAATAATTTACAGCCAAATAAAAACCATCTCTCCAATAGACATACACACCGGGAGGATAATCTTCAGTAGTTGCTCCTGCCTGCGTATAAATGTTACGCAACAAATCCTTTTCGAGCTTAAAATCGTCCGTAGCTACACCTATGTAAGTAACGGATCCTTTACCAATTTTCTGTTTTACAACAGCCGCTGCTCCCTTATAAAACTGGTTTTCATAGCTTGCAAGCACTTCCGTATTTTGATAAGGCTTTAGCAGATCCGCCCAGTTATTCCAAGCATAGTGGGTGGATCCCATTTGAACTTCTCCTTTACCATAAGCCGAAAGCATGTCTGTTGCCGTAACCTGCGCTCCTATAAGACCCGAAATAGGCGCTGCCAACTTACCCTCCCAGAAGTGTCCCATTCGATTTTTAGTTGCTGTACGGCAGGTAATAATCAACTGTCCACCATTGGTTACATAATTATTCCATTTCTTTACTAAAGTCGAATCCACCATTTCGTATGCAGGAATAATGACCACCTTATATTTCGACAAATCGCTGGTCTCCGGTATCACATCAACCGGGGCTCCTAAAGACTTGGCCGTCTCCATGAACTTAACCGGGTAATTCCATGTTTCCCATTGGGCGGTCTGCTTTTGCCTGTCTATCGTCCAGTAATTTTCGAGGTTCCAGAGAATGGCCGTTGAACGCGCCGCCAATTTTTCCGGCATCTTAACGCCCTGTTTATACTGCTTCCGCAGCTCCTTTATTTCTTTCATGAACTGCGTATAGTCTTCACCACCGGGCGAAGGTGTTATCCCATCTGTTTGTATAATGCCCGCATGGTACTGTTCTGAGCTATATATAATTTGCCTGAACCGATAAGAACAGGCCAATTTTCCGCCCGCAGCAAATGTATGGTACAACCACATGCGCACTGTTCCTGGTAATAGAAGTGGGTTGTAGCTGCCCCAGTTTACCGGACCTGGCTGAATTTCCATTACGCCAGATACGCCTCCCAAATGTTTAAAATATGCTGACGCAAAAAGGATTACTCTGCTATCGCCCAACCTGAATCCAAGTTCGCCAATATTATCGCTGCCTCCATTAGGATAGGCCGTATAAGCCGCAAAATCGAGTTTTTGGGTTCGCTGCGGGTCAGCCCCGGGAGAAACAGCTGTATAATTCGTGGTGATATATTGATCCTTTGAAATATGACTCCGCAAAATGCCGGCCTGAAAGTCAAGGAATTCTGCCTGCGCATCTGCACAATAGCGTTTAAAATCAAGCAAAGCATGTGGATTATTTCCCCACCAACCTACCAGATTGGTGTTATGGATCGTAATCTGGTTGAAATCGTTATACCATTGGCTCCAGAAAGCAGTACCCCAGGCCTCATTTAACGCTTCAACCGTTTTGTATTTGTTTTTTAGCCATTGCCTGAAGGCATCTTGAGAGGATGGACTATAATCGGGTTTAGCATCGGGCTCATTATCTAGCTTCCATCCAATCACATTTTTATTTTGCCCATAGCGCCTGGCCATTTCGGTTACAATCTTTTCAACGAACAGGCGATATTTGGAATTAACGATTGAACCGAGCCCCCGTGTTCCGTGTTCGGCACGGATATAATGCCCATCCATTATAAAGGTTTCGGGATAATTTACCCGCATCCAGGCAGGTGTAGTTGCCGAAGGTGTGCACATAAGCACTTTAAGTTTGTGTTTAACGCAAAGAGCCACCACCTTGTCAAGCCAGGCAAAATCAAATTCCCCTTCTTCTGGCTCCATCTTAAACCAGGCAAATTCAGCCAGATGAACAAACTCATACCCCATATCAGCAATCTTCTTGATATCTCGTTCCCATTGGCTTTCCTTCCAGTGTTCGGGATAGTAGTATATTCCAGTGGTGATCAAATCCTTTTCAGGAAAAAAACGATTGACTTCCTGCGATTTTACATTTAATGTCGATACAAATATTGTTAATATGACTAGTGTTATAGTCTTCTTTACCATAGTAAGTTTGTTTTTTGTTTTGAAATCCTTATTATTAAACCACGCGGCCGCACCATTCAATTTTATAACCCGTGATGGGCAATATTACTGAATTGATCTCCTTTTTTTCTTTTAAAGAATGCCTCCCTAAAGAAGACGCACCATAACTTAGGTTAGATGCTTTCATACCTGTTTTGCCGATTTCTCTGTATTTCCATGGTTTATTAGATGGTTTAACTTACGTGAAAACAAATGTACTCATTGGATAGTAGGCAATGTGTGTTCATTTTCGATAAAAAATTGCACTTTATCGACATTTCCTTGGCCGTTTACTTAAAAAGGAAACTATCTGAATGGAAGAAGGATTAAACGGATTTTATTTTACTTAACATGGGTTATGCTGCACAAATATTCCAAAGGCTAGTACGTATATGCAACACCCCCTATAATAGATCACCATTCCTATTCAACATACTTACTATCATTTTAAACAAATTTACTCGCCCTTTAAATCTATCTTTATTAGCTTTGTTAGTACGATAATAGGAAGAATAGAAAACAAACCGGAGAAACTACCTTCCCACAAACTAGCGAATAAATAATCAATTATATAAATTTTCGGATCACACCTTGCTGACCGTTGGCGACAGCTTTCCGGGAAGTGCTAATAACCCTTTATTGTGATGAAAATCAAAAATTTAATTCTGCTCATATATATACTGATTACAGCGATAAACAATGTTGGAGCGCAATCGGGCAAATTATTTACAGTTGAATCCGGTCTATCCAGCAGCATGGTAACTGACATCCATCAATCCTGTAATGGATTTGTGTGGGTAGCTACAGAGGATGGATTAAATCGTTTCGATGGCGCTAAGAACACGTTGTACAGGGTCGACAAAAACGTACCTGGTTCGGTCTTAAGTGATATGGTAACGACATTAGGAGCAGACGCAACGGGTGTTATGTATGTGGGATACTTGAACGGACTGCAGTACTATCATGAAGCAAGTGATTCTTTCTTTACTGTACCACTTTGGACCGATAAAGGGAAACTTTCGGAGCCTCATGTAACATGTATTTTGCAACGGAAAAACGGACAATTATTGGTTGGTACCTCTGGTTACGGAATCTTTGAAATACATCGTAGTGAAAACGGTCAACCCTATGGTTTACGATTGATAAATTTTGAACCCAGCAATTTCATTGTCCGTCTTTTTGAAAACAACCGACAAGAGCTTTGGATTGCAACGGAAAATCGTGGACTATTCAAATTTTCCGGTCAGGAAAGACAATGTTATTTCGCCAACAAAAAAGGTCAAAAAAATGTAGTTATGAGCATTTGTGAGGATAAATACGGTACACTATTGGTGGGTAAGTTAAATGGTGGTCTACACCGCTACAATGAGTCAACCAATACATTTGATCAGATTCCTTCATCCGACCTATCAAACTCGACCGTTTTAGATCTTTATGTGGGAGTAGATAATCACATCTATGTAGGAACAGAGGGCTATGGAATGAAAATCTATCATCCGGAAACAAATACCTTGATTGATCTAAATCCGGCGTTCACAACGTTTAGTCTTTCTACTACTAAGACGAATGCTATCTTGGAAGACCAGGCAGGCAATCTATGGATAGGCGTCTCTCAGAAAGGTGTGTTTTTTTTACATAGATATAAAAACCGATTCAGCTACATAGGAAGCCGTTCCAGCAAACAAGATTTCATTGGCGATCATGCGGTCACATCCATGCTTGAGGAACGATCAGGACGATTATGGGTAGGAACCGATCGCGATGGTTTATATCTATTAGACCGCAACCGTACGAAAAGTACACGGTATAAAGCCATCAGCCAGTGCCAACCTCCTTCGTCTATTATGGCGATATTTGAAGACAGCGACGGTGATTTTTGGTTAGGTGGAAGTAAGGAAGGGCTTATCAATTTAAATCGCCGAACCGGTATTTGCCGAGCGATACCCGGATTAACGGATAAAAATGGCGATCATGTGGAACTGATTCACAGCATTTGTGAAGATAAACGGCGCCGATTGTGGATCGGAAGTATGGGTGCAGGATTGTTTTGCCTGGAAAAAAAATCCGGTGCTATAAAAAACCTCTGCTTCGTCAAGTCTAAAACTCCCTATCTAGGAAAAGGTTATCTGCCCAACAACTGGATCAATTGCTTACTTATTGCGCCATCAGACAAGTTATATATTGGTACCTATGACGGATTGGCCTGTTTAGATCTCAGTGATGAAAGTTTTATTTCCACTTTCGGCACCGACAAACTCTTTGCCGGTAGTGTCGTATATTCATTGTTGGATGATCAACGAGGTAATTTATGGGTCGGAACTTCAAAGGGCCTAATGCGTTTAGATATGGAGACCGGAAAAACTCGCCACTATCAGATTGATCATGGACTCCCTAGTAATACCGTTTATGCGATTGAAATAGACTCACAAGGTAATCTCTGGTTAAGCACAAATCGTGGATTAGCCAAAATGGACATCCACGATAACCGTTTCATCAATTTCTATTCAGATGACGGGCTGCAAGGCAATGAATTTACAAGAGGGGCCTCCTTGCGTTCTACAGCTGGAGAGTTATATTTTGGTGGAATAAACGGTATATCTTATTTCAATCCGTTGGAAATTGAGGTGCGCCCAAAATCACTGTCTGTCAACATTGTAGATTTTTATATCCATGACAAAGCGGTAAAGAAAGGGATGAAATCGGGTAGATACCAAATAATTGATACGGTGATTACAAAGGCTACGGTATTTAATTTAGCACATAACGACAACTCTTTCACCGTTGAGTTTTCAACCATGGATTTCAGCCAATCCGAACGTGTACAATTCGAATATCAGATAAATGATAATGATTGGATCACACTGAGACCAGGCTTGAACCGTGTTACTTTTGACCACTTAGAAACAGGTAAACATCTCTTGCGCTATCGAGCAAAAGTTAATGAAACTTATTCACCTATACAGCAAGCTCAAATTATAATAAATCCAGTGTGGTTTCTATCTTTTCCTGCTAAAATCCTGTACGCATTGTTCACCATACTTAGTGCCTTGTGGATTTTTAAAACGTTGCAAAATCGGCAACGGTTTAAAAAACAAATGTTGACCCATCGTCATGCCGAAGAAATCAATGAGGCAAAACTTCAGTTTTTCATACATATTGCACACGAAATCAGAACTCCTTTAACATTAGTTATAAACCCGCTAAAGAAACTTTTAGCCCGAACAGAGGTGAGCAATCACGATGGTCTGTATCGGATTATCGACCATAATATTCAAAGGATGTTGGACCTGGTTAACCAATTAATGGATATTCGAAAAATTGAAAACGGTCAAATGAATTTAAACATTACCCGTGTGGAAATGGTCGGTTTTGTTAAATCTGTATCTTCCTTATTCAATGAGGAATTTACAATTAAAGGGATAAAATTTCAAGTATTCAATCAGTCTAATAAGATATATGCGCAAGTTGACACACGCAATTTTGATAAAGTGTTGATTAACCTCTTATCAAATGCTTGTAAATTTACACCGAATGATGGCAAAATCCGAATGACTATGACAAAAAAACATAGCGCTGTGCCGGGTAGACCATCAATGCTTCGCATTGAAATCGCTGACTCAGGTCAGCTATTAAACGATGATGAATTTGAACGTATCTTCAACTGCTTCTATCAAGCGGAAAATTCAAAAACTTATCAGGGATATAGTACGGGCATCGGATTGCACTTAACACGGCAGCTGGTGGAAATGCATAAAGGGAGTATCCGTGTAGAAAACATAGCGGATTGGGGTTATGCCTTTGTCATTGAAATCCCACTCGATTCGGATCAAGAAAGTACCGTACATATTAAAGAACATACGCCTGGCAATCGCCCACAACCATTTGTATTAACTTCGCCCTTCGGAAAAAGAAGAAAGATAGCTAAAACTGCTAAACGGATCCTTGTTGTAGATGATGATATTGATATCCGTGAGTTTTTGAGACGAGAGCTTTCTCCGGCTTATTTGGTTAACACCTATGCCAATGGCGAAGACGCTTATAAAAGTATGTTAAATGCGGTTCCTGACTTGGTAATCAGCGATGTTATGATGCCTATTATGGATGGAATGATCCTTTGCAAAAAAATACGTGAAAATCCGCTGACGCATCATGTACCGATTGTACTTCTGACAGCGAAAGGCGAAGACAATCACCAATTACAGGGTTTGGGACTGGGGGCAGACCTCTATATCGTTAAACCATTTAATATGGATGTTCTGACTGAAAACATTAAGAGTTTACTTAGAAACCGGGAGATTGTTCGTGTTAATGAACGTGAGGCACATTTGCAAGGCACCTATATTTCAAAAGTCAATCTGAAGAGCTCGGATGAGAAATTATTAGAGAAAGTGCACCAACTAATTGAAGAGCACATCGCTAATCCTTCTTTAAGTGTGGAAATGATTGCATCTGAAATTGGCATTAGCCGAGTGCACCTACATCGAAAATTGAAAGAACTTACACATTTAACAACCAAAGACCTGATAAAAAGCATCCGTCTGAAACAGGCAGCCGCTTTACTAAGCTCTAAAAAACTAACGGTATCTGAAGTAGCCTATGCCGTTGGATACAACGATGTTAATAGTTTCTCGCTTGCCTTTAAGACGCTTTATGGCCTCGTACCCAAGGAGTTTGCCATGCAGAAAAATACGTAATATGTAACGTCATCAGACTTCGCATAAACGCTGCAAGTCTGATGACGTATATTTTTATTCGATGTCCCAGAATACGCGAACCGATAAATTATCGCCTCCCATGGCAGCAACCGCAGCTTGATAATTCGTTGGATTCTCTGACATTTCATCGTCTGGATAAGCCATCCGCCTTACAAAACCACCGTTAAGGTTATTATTATATCGATTAGGTGTCAATGCTGGAAAACCACTCCTTCGAAAGTTTGCAAAGGATTCGGTTCCATTTCCTATATTGGAGATCCAATATTGCGTATTGATAAGCTCCAATGCATTAGCTGTGTTAAATACAACTTGCGGATGATTAATATAGCTCTCCTTTTCCTGCTCGCTAATCGCTTTATCAGGTGTGTTTGGATAGAGCGACCACTGATCCATGCTGGCACGAATCCCTTCTTCATAATAGGCTTGGGCCGAACCATTTATCCAATTACGATGGGCCGCTTCGGCCATCAACAATTTTGTTTGCGAATGCGTGATATAAAAAAGAGGCGCGAATGGATTGCCGATAATAGCATAATTAAGCTGTGAATAATTAAAGCCTGTACCTGCCCGACCACGGAAATTTGGATGTTGAGCCACGTTATTTTGATCATAACCGACAGGAAATCCGAACTGGTTAGCAAGCGTTACGTCGGGTACCGAACTAAGTACGGCATTCGGGTCCGCATATTTACCCGCAATATACTTAGCGCGAGGATCTTCGGTGGACTTTAATTGATTAACGAAGGGTTCCGCCAAGTAATAATAGTAGGCATTCACAACCGGCCCATCGTTAAGTGTACTGTTGTAGGCATTTGTAAAGACCATATAGGCATCATCCTCATTCGATTGCATCACACCACCATCTACCGCCTCTTGCACGATTGAGCGGGCTTTTTCCGGATCAACTTTTGTATAGCGCATTCCAAGTCGCAACAATAAGGAGTTTCCCAAACGTTGCCATTTTGCAACTTGTGCTGCAGCTGAGCCCGTGGCTCCATAGAAAAAATCTTCAGTAACGTAATCAGCTGCCGGGTCCATACTCGCAATAGCGGATTTCAATTCATTATAAAGGTCTTCATAGATTGCCCTGTCGTCATCGTAAATTGGGTAAAAAATAATCTGCTGATAGGCTTTTCCGGCCTCGCTATATGGTACATCCCCATAAGTATCCACCAAGGTCATAAATACATAAGCTTTCCATATGCGCATCATGCTCATCAAATTGACTCGCGCTGGCATCTCTTGCGCTATTTGAATGGCTTCAACTAACAATTTAACCGCATTCTCATAACAACTATTCCACTTTGGGATATTGAAATTGTTATTGTCTTCATTGAAGTTGAAACCTGCTGTGGCGCCCAGGTTATATGCATTCACAAACTGTTGAACAATGGTTTGCTCGCCTTCCCAAGCGCCAACGTGAGTTAACCTTTCGGCATTGGAAAACAATAGGGCCGGATCGATATTGGTTACTCCATATTCATTGGTATTTACTGTTTCGAAATTCTTATCGCACCCGCTTAAAGCCCAACATATCGTTCCTAAAAGGGTTAAATATTTTATCTTTTTCATAATGGTTAGAATATAATGTTTAAGTTGAAAGCATAATTTCGTGTCGTGGGTACGGTTGCTTGCTCATACCCCACTCGATTGTCGCCCGAAGAGGCGAATGCCTCCGGATCATAATCTGGTAAGTCCTTATATAAAAGTGCGACATTTCGACACGAAGCCGTCAACGTAAGACCTTTGATAAAACCGAATTTATTTTTCACATAGTCACTTAAGTTATAGGTTAGCGCAATATTTCTGAACTTAATAAAGTCAGATTTGAAAATAAAAGGATCTGCAATCTGTAGGTTGCGATAATCGGTATAAAAGTCTTGAGGGTTAACTGCAATTGTATTTTTTTCGCCATTCCGGTACACACCATCAAATACAACACCATTTTCGCCTTCGCGACGACCAATCAGTGATGCCTTGGTGTGCCCTTGTCGCAAGCCGTTCAAGGCGCTTGAGGACAATACCTTTCCTCCCGCTTTGAAATCGAAGTGCATGGAAAGACTCAGGTTCTTATAGGTAAAGGTGTTGGTCCAACCACCAACCCATTTTGGGAGGGCGCTTCCAAAATTTACAACCGGTCCCTGAAGCAGGCGTCCGTTATCATTCAAAAGTATTTCGCCATTTTCGTTTCTTAGATAGGTATTGGCTGACAGCTGATTCAAGGGTAATCCTACCTCATACACCAAGGCTCCAATAAATTCATTTCCTTCAAAACGTTGAGCTACAAATCGGTCGGTACCAGGAGCGATAGACAGCACCTTCGTAGTATTTAATGATGCGTTGAAGGAACTTGTCCATCGGAAATTATCCCGCTTCACAGGGATTACTTCTAACATAAACTCCATACCCCGATTTTGCAGCGAACCGACATTTTGCTGCGTGTCTGTATAACCGGAAGCATTGGAAATCTGCACAGGTAAAATCTGATCGGTTGTCACTTTTTCATAAGCAGCGATATCAAAACTTAACCGGCTATCAAAGAACCTCAACTCAAGACCAAGTTCTCGTTCTTCGACACTGAAAGGTCTCAATAACGCATTTGGCGAGCGCGTACCTAATATGGTACCCAATGTCCTTCCATGTAACTGATTAGGTAATATATCATAAAAAAGATGGTTGGAAAAAGGAGGGATTCCGTTAGCACTACCTACTTGGGCCCAAGATCCTCTTAGCTTACCATAAGAAAGCCACGACTGCTCCTTCATTAGTTCAGAAAAAATGAAACTGCCGGATACCGATGGATAAAACTCGCTATTCGCCTCTGGGTTCAACACGGAAAACCAATCCTGCCGACCTGTCAAATTAACATATAGCATGCCTTTATACCCGAATTCTGCAAATGCGTAGAGCGAATTGGTTTGATCACGAAAGATGGTATAGTTATTAATCGTTTTATTAATGCCGTTTTGAATAGAATAGAGGTCCCTAACCGTAAAATCCTCTACTTCATCAATAAAAGTTCCGACATCGCGTTTAAAAATATTTCCCCCGACGCTTAAATCAATTGAAAAATCGCCGAATTCCTTACTTGCACCTACAAGAAAGTCTGTATTTATTTCGGTACCTTTCGCCTGCTCAATATGATACATCCCATTAAAACCCGGTCCTTGCCCGTTATTGTTAAATGGTGTAGAAGTTCCTCTTCCGGTAGGCGTATTAAATTCAAGCTTAGAAACGGAATAATCGTAATTATATCTTCCTTGCACATATAACCAATCCATAACATCATATCGCAAGGTTGCTGTTCCGAGAAAGCGATCCCGATCGTTTAGGATAAACTCCCTGCCTTTGGCAAAATAGGGGTTCAATAAGGTGCCTTGAAATCCGGACGTCTGTCGCTCGGTTCCATTTTCGGCAACTGCGCTCTCCCGAAAGGCTGCAAGCGGGATAGATGTAGACATTCGGGTGAGAAAGTTGGGTGCTCCCGGCCCCTGTGCCCCTACTTGTGGTGGATTCTCATTATCCTCTTTTGTGTAATTCGCGTTGAAGGAGAAATGCAGCTTTTTAGTTAGATCGTGATTTAGACCCAAATTGAAGATGCGTTTCGTATACCGATTATCGGGTGCGGGGGTAATGCCTTTTGCGCCTGAATTGGAAAAAGATGCTCTGAAATTACCTTTATCACTCCCCCCTGACAACGCAACGGTATTAGTGAACACTGTACCATCCCTGTAGAACTCCTTGATGCGATTTGGGTTTGGTGCGTACGGACGCATAACCCCATCAAAATTGACAATTGGCTCTCCGTCCATCCTACTCCCCCAGCCTAACATACCTGTTGAAATAGCGCTACCCACATCCGTAGGTCGCTGTCCACCCTGTCCCTGGCCGAATTCCTGTTGAAAATCAGTAAAGTCCAACACGCTATTAACCGTGAAATTTGACGTATATTCGATACCTATCCCTTGATCACGTTGACCATTTTTCGTGGTAATAATAATTGCACCGTTAGCAGCTCGAGAGCCGTATATCGCTGCAGCCGTAGCACCTTTCAAGACAGTCATACTTTCAATATCGTCCGGGTTAATCTGCTGCATGTTATCGCCGAGATCGTAAGCTGGTTGCCATCCGTTCGAACTACGGGCTCCCTGATCCATCGGTAGTCCATTGATCACAATGAGAGGAGAGTTTGCAGCACCCGCAAACGCTGATTGCCCCCGTAAGCGTATTTTAGTACTGGATCCGGCACCGGCAGCTGGCGGAGATATATCCAATCCAGCAACCTTGCCTTCCAAAGACTCCATTACATTGACTGTTCTGTTCTGTAGCAAATCCTGGCGTTTAACCGTCTCCGCCGAATAACCCAGTTTCTTTGATTCTTTCTTAATCCCAAGCGCTGTAACGACAACCTCCTCCATGCTCCTTGATTCGGCGGTTAATTGTATGTTAACTACTATTTGGTTCTGCAGCGTTAATTCCCGTGGCTGGTATCCGATCAATGAAAACACCAAAATATCGCCATTGGATGCGTTGATACTGAAATTGCCATTTGCATTGGTCGCCGTTGCGGTTCGGGTGCCCTTAACCTGTACGGTAACTCCTTCCAAGGGTGTACTTTCAGAATCCCTTACCTGACCGCGTACCGGTTTTTCTTGTCCCTGCAAAAAGGCAGGAATAATTCCCATCATGCCCACCATGGTGAGCACCTTGAGAAAAACCGACACCCTATCCCCTATAGGAAGTCGATTTCTTTGTTTAATGTTACTGTTATTCATCATTTTTAAATTGGTTTATAATATTGTGGAGGTTTAACCTAGAAGGACAAACAAAAAGAGGAGATCCTTTAAGATTGATTCAATGAGGTTTATGCTTTGCTAATTACGGAGGCAGGTGGTCGTTTTATTAAGTATCGTTTTGACACTTATAAAATCAGAAACCACGAATTGCCTAAGTAAAACAATAAGATACTACGTGCTAAACGGATGGGTTATACGCAACCGTATTACGCAACGTTCCAATCGGTTCAATTGTAATAAGAATTTCGTCTTCCGGAAGTAGTGTAAAATCACTTGGGGGCACTAAACAGGTACCTGTCATGAGAAAACTGCCGTCCTGGAATGTAGATTCCCTGTAAAGATAGGACACGAGCTCCGTCAAGGGGCGTTTTATTCGGCTTATCGCCACCGAATCGCGGAACATCAGTTTTCCTTCCCTTAAGATATCCATTTCGATTAATGTACCGGGGTCTAACGGTGAAGCAGGAATATACAGACAAGGCCCCAGTGCAGCACTTCGGTCATAAACCTTTGCCTGTGGCAGGTACAGAGCATTTTCTCCCTCAATGCTACGCGAGCTCATATCATTCCCAACAGTGTAACCTTCTATAGTTCCATATGAATTAATAAACAAGGTCAGTTCGGGTTCGGGAACGTTCCATACGGAGTCCTTCCTGATGCTGACAGCTCCCTTATGTCCGGAGACTTTGTGTGGGAAGGCTTTAAAAAACAGCTCAGGTCGTTCGGCATGATATACCCGATCATACAGGTCGGCCCCACCGGAATCCTTCGCTTCTTCCATCCGTGCTTCCATACTTCTTAAATAAGTGACACCCGCTGCCCAGACTTCCTGCGAACCTATTGGCGCCAAAACACCTTCCTCCAATAAGTTTTTAGCCTTTCCTTCTGCTATTGCGGGTGCGGTGTTAAGCTGTGATTTCAAATAGCCATAGAGATTCTGTCTATTGATCAACTGATCCCAGTTGCCAGGTATGACATGATAACTGTTGTCTACCTTCAATATGTTTTCTGTTTTCGTTTTATAGAGGTTCATATGTAAATATTTATCTTTTAAAGGCCATACCTGCCTACCGGCAGGCAGGTGGAATATTTACTTTATTTTCACCGGTATTCGAGTAAGCTGTGCCACATGGATATTTCATAAGCAATACGTGTTATCAACATTAAATATCGGCTTTCGTTAGCTGTCCGTTTACATGGCGCCAAATAGACTCCAGGTTTTTGTTTTGCAACGCTGTCGGCAACAAAGATTGCGGATAATTTTGATAGGAAACAGGCCGTGTAAACCGGTAAATTGCTTGTGTGCCAACCGAGGTACTCCGACCGTCTGTGGTGGCTGGAAATGGCCCCCCGTGTACCATAGCATGGCACACTTCCACACCCGTTGGAGCACCATTGATAATCAGTCGGCCAGCCTTTTCTTCCAACACCTGAAAAAGTCTATTAGAGTTTTTGGTATCCTCCTCCGTGCACCATACGCTAACCGTTAGCTGTCCGCTTAACGAAGCGGCAATTTGTAGAAATTCTTCTTCGTTTGCTGCAATTACCAATATGGATGCCGGGCCAAAGTACTCCTTGCTGAATAAAGCCTGCGAAAGGAAATTGCTACCACTGACTTGGATCGCAGTTGGCACCGGTTGTTCGGTATCCGTTACTTCTGCGTTTCCACCAGCAAGTACAAAAGCTCCTTTTGCAGCTTTCAACTGTGCTATACCCTCGCAATAAGCTTGATAAATACCGGCACTCAACATACGATGCAACGATTGTCCTTGAAGCTCCTCAGCATAAAATTTCAAAAATTTCGCCGTATCTTCCGAATCAATCAACACGAGCAATCCCGGATTCGTACAAAATTGCCCAGCTCCAAGCAGATTGGATGCGGCCAGCATCGCCGCTGTTTTTTCACCCTGTTCAGCTAATCGACCCGGTAATAGAAACACAGGATTAATACTACTCATTTCTGCGTAAACAGGGATCGGAGCAGCGCGGCGCGTAGCAGCTTCGTATAAAGCCATACCACCTGTATAAGAACCCGTGAAACCGACTGCTTTGACTGAAGGATGGCTCACGATCTTTATTCCAATAGCTTGCGATGTAAGCCATAAAGAGGCAAAAACACCGTCAGGCATTCCTGTCTTATGTGCTGCTTTTGCGATACATGCAGCGGTTAGCTGCGCGGTTTGCGGTTGATTTGAATGAACTTTATAGAGCACCGGGCAACCGGCAGCAAGTGACGAGATCGTGTCGCCACCTGCTACTGAGAATGCGAAAGGAAAATTACTTGCCCCGTAAACGCAAACCGGTCCTAGCGGAACCTGCATCTGTCGAATATCCGGTTTTGCAACAGGCGTCCTATCGGGAATAGCCGTATCGATAATAGCATTGACCCAAGATCCTTCTTTTAGCAGATCTGCAAACAGCTGAATTTGAAATAAGGTCCGATCCAATTCACCGTGGAGCCTAACCTCAGGAAGATGAGATTCCCGACTACAGGTTTCTATTAACTTCTCGCGGTCATTAGCAAGTTCTATGGCGATCTGTCGAAGGAAACCCTCTCTCGACTGATTTGACAAACATCGGTAAACCTCAAATGCGGAAGCCGCTTTTTCGATATCCTGTTCTACTGCTGCCCAGTTCTTTGGTCTGTAATGATTAACAGCATCTAATGTATCCATAATACAATCGGTTTTTTTATACTAAGTAAAAAAGGGATAATCGGGCGTGGCATATTTTTTCATCCCTTCCTCGTTGATATCTACACCGATACCGGGAACCTCCCGAAGTTTGATAAAGCCATCTTCTACCATCGATCCGTCAAAAGTGACAATATCCTTAAACATTGGGTCGGTATGAAAGTAGCTCTGCCATTCCAAAATCATAAAATTCGGTACCGATGCGCAGACATGGCATGAGGCCATTGCCCCCAAGAAAGACGCCACCATATGCGGAGCAAATGGAACGTAATAAAGATTGGCCAAGTTAGCAATTCGTTGACCTTCTCCAAGCCCCCCTGCTTTTTGAAGGTCCGGCATAATGATATCCGCTGCACCCAGCTCAAGTAAGCGCCTAAAACCATAAGCCAGATAGAGATTTTCACCCGCACAGATAGGAGTCGATGTACTATCGGCAATAAGCTTATAAGCCTCCGCATTTTCGGCAGGTATAGGCTCTTCCAGCCACATGAGATTTAAATGTTCCAAACGTTTCGCCACTTGCTGCCCGGTAACCAAATCGTAACGTCCATGCATATCACAGCAGATATCAATATCCGGACCAACAGCTTCACGAGCCGCGGTCACCTGATCGACCATACGTTGTAACTCTTTAGGACTAGCTGTCCAGTTATACTGATCGTATTTATTGGGATCATTTCCTTGGTCAAGATCAAATTTAATCGCTGTGAAGCCCATTTCTTTAGCTTTGGAAGCTGCGTTCGCAAAATCTTGCGGTGTTGGTAAATTTTGTTGGTAAAGCGCCGTATCGCAATACACGCGTATTTTATCCCGGAATTTGCCACCAAGCAATTGATATACCGGCACGCCGAGCGCCTTTCCAGTAATGTCCCAGAGTGCCGTTTCAATGGCAGATAAAACAGCGATGTACATCCCTGCCTGAGCACCCTGAAAGATGCCTGATTTCCGCAGATCCTCAAAAATCCTGTGTACATTAAGTGGGTTTTTCCCAACGAGTCTGCGCTCGAGCAATTTTACGAAATGATAGGTCCCTGGCACCGCATCAACCCCTTCTCCGCAACCATAAATACCTTGATCCGTCTTTATTTTGACAAAAAGCCCGGAACCATACCTTATAAAGGCGCATGCTACTCCGGTAATTTTAAGGGAGGAGGGCGCCGATTCTCTTGACGATCGTTCCGCCGATTGCAGGAGTGCACTTCCGAAAGTATCCGATAAAGGGCTTAAGGCAGCTCCCATTACCATGGCTTTTTTAAAAAAAGCTCTTCTTGTTTTATTTGACATCGTTATTTAAAATTAAGGTGAATAAGGCGCCTACCAAGTGCGCTGTTTGAGTAGTTCATTTATCTGTTCTTTAGGTACGGGAAGTTTATCAGCATTCGCATCAAGCCACTGCCAAAAATCCTTTTCTATTTCGTCCGACCAACGCGTATCAATCTCACCAGGGGTATATTTCTGCTCGCGTAAGCGTTGATGACCAAACATATCACGTAAACGAACCACTTCTGAAGTACGGACAACCTTCTCGGCCAAGTGGGGTGGAATAAATATAACTCCTCCATCCCTACCCAGCACCACATCTCCAGGCATAACGGTTGCTTTACCAATCCGAGTAGGTATGTTTATTCCCACTAAGGTGGTATTTAATCGCCCCTTTGGATCATTAAGGTGATGAGAAGGGTGATATGATCGGTAGAATGAGGTAAAAGCACCGATCTCTTTTAAACCTCCGATATCACGTAGCGCGCCATCATACACTACACCATTTCCGGTTTTTGCATAAATGGAGTTACCTAAGTTGTCTCCTACTGTTGGGCCATCAATATGGGCACCAAATTGATCAACCACATACACATCCCGCTTAGTAAGTAGATCTATTGTCCAGGAGTTTTGCGATTTTATCCGACCATCCTGATTATGTCCACGTTCATCAATTGCACGATGGATATCCGGTCGTCCCGGAACAAAAACGGCAGTCACCGCTCTACCAACCAACACGCTATCCGGATTGATGCTCAACCAACCGTCCTCGTACTGGTAGTTATAGTTTTCATTGCGTAATACAGCCCAAGCTTCTTCTAGGGTAACCAATTTCATGCGATCTAAAAGTTCGTCGGAAACTTTTGGACGTCCGTCCTCAAAACGCTCGCCTTGCCATTCCGGTGTTAAAAATATTAGTTCCCCTTTGCTGATTTGCTGTCCAAAGATGGAATGTCCCTGAAAGATGCTCACACAAACTGTCAGTATTAATATGCTAAAGTGCTTCATAAACTGTTTTGTTTAAAGGTTTGTTATTGATTGTCAATTTCGGTACGCCGATTCTTCAGGGGGCGTGAACGCCACCATAGGGCAAGTGACGAACCGGTAATATTCATAATCGGTGAGAATACGGCAGATGCTAAGCCAACCGTAGATAACTTACCCATTGCCAAGGCTAAACTAGACCCTAGGCCTGCATTTTGCAAACCAACTTCGATTGCAATTGTGCGACAGTCCTTTTCATCCATCCGCAACAAACGCGCAAGCCAATAACCAAGCACATACCCGCTCGTGTTATGCAAGAGCATCGCCAACACCAAGGCAGGCCCGACAATCAACAGGTCCTTTTGGCCAGCAGCGGTAATCACAATGATGATCAGTGCAATACCAGCCATGGATAATACAGGCATAATATCATCTAACCACTTCGCTTTCCCGTGTAGAAATCGATTAAATAACAATCCAGCCAATACAGGTATGATGACAATTTTGGTAATATCCCAAGCCATATCCCAAAAATCAATCGATACATACTGCCCCGCAAGCAACTGCATAAATAAGGGTGTCATTAGGGGCGCCAACAGCGTCGAGACAGCGGTGAGCGTCACGGAAAGCGCGAGGTTTGCGCGCGCTAAATAGGTCATCACATTAGAAGCTAATCCGTTTGGACAGCTGCCAATCAAAATGATTCCGGCCGCTATTTCTGCTGGGAAATTGAAGATACGGGTAATGGCAAAAGCTACCGGGGGCATTACTATGTAATGACATAGTACTCCTACAATTACACCTTTAGGCATTTTAACAACACCGACAAAGTCTTTTACACTCAACCCTGTCCCCATTCCAAACATAATAATCTGCATGAGTGGCACGATAAGCGCTGAAAGACGAAAATCTCCTACACGGATAAAAAATTGCGGATAATACATCGATACGCTCACTGCAGCAAATATCATTACGGTAAAGGAATAGCCTTTTAACAAGGAATAATAACGCAGTCCAAAAGCGACTGAGAGAAAAAAACCCATCAGCAGCCAGCCGCCGAAGCTATGAGACCCTTTCAGGGTTGCAATAAGAAATGCTGATAGGAAGAGACATCCTATAATAAAGAACACGATGGGTATGCCTTTTTTTGTCATGTGATTTTAATTGATTGTCATGATAAATAGCTAATTAAGGCACACGAGCATTATTCATATCGGTGCACCTTCTTAAATGAAAGCGTTACTTATGGTCCCATAGTACCTCCTTGATATTGGTTTATAATTAGGAAAAGAATACCCTTGCTGTAATTTATGGCATTCAGCTATAATTGTTAGGCAATTGTACTTAAGAAAAAAGAAAAGGCTGAAAATTTATGTTACAAAAAGGCCTTTAAATGTTACATAAAAATCAAATAATTGTAAATCAAACAATTAAAATAAAAGAATCGCTTAAACAGGCTTAAAAGGCACGATTAAAACCATTGTATTCAAATCGCAAGAAATTGTTTTGATGTAAAAGAAGGAAACAAAATTATTCCTTAACAATTAAGGCATATTCTTCTTGTCTATTGTCCAGGCAGGTGATTTAGAAAGCCCTGATGGATTGCCCGTAAATAACCTGGCTGCTTCACGATCGTCTTTTAACTGCCATTTGAACCAATTGGTTGCCACCCGTGCGAATTCGCCGCCATGAGGTCGGCTATAAGTTCCGCCATGTCCGACGTCCATGTTTGCAACAAAAACAGGTACATGATTGATTTGCTTAAAATCATCCATTCCGTTCTGATAAGCGATGTCTGATTCACCACCTAACAAGTAGAGAGTGGGCGTATGTATTTTCTTAAGCTGATCTTTACTTAACACCGGAAGCACGGGCATCCCTTTCTTCGGATCGTCAAAAATACCGCTATTGCAGACAACTAGTGTAGTAACACGCGGATCGTCAGCAACCTCCAATGCTTGCAGACCTCCACACGACATACCACTTACAGCTATTTCGGTTGTATCCAATTTATTATAATAAGGGCTCTTCTCCTTATCGTTTTGCGTAATGGCCCAGTCAATCGCATCCAATAGTTTTGATGATTGTGACCTACGCTTTACCTGTTCCCCTGTTTCTTTGGGCATGGTACCAATGGCAATAACTAAAAAGCCATGGGAAGCGATTTCATTTAAAAAGTTTATATGTTCCCAAGGAGAATCGTAACAGGCACCGTTACCCCAAACAATGATCGGCAATTTATTCCTTTCATTAAATATACGCATATCTTTCGGTCTAAAGATGGTATGCGTTGGCAACGACGCTTCTGTAATCATCACTGCGCTATACCTTCCTGTCCCCCCCTGTTCGACAGTTCTTATATTGATTACTTGACAAAAAGATGTTTTCGCCGTGCTAAAGATGGCTAACACCACGATCATTGTCCACATTTTTTTTAATTGTTTCATACTTTAGTTTATTTATATTATAATGGTAATTGTTGCTTGC
The DNA here is from genome assembly GCF_054130995.1 of Olivibacter sp. SA151. Classification (NCBI taxonomy): domain Bacteria; kingdom Pseudomonadati; phylum Bacteroidota; class Sphingobacteriia; order Sphingobacteriales; family Sphingobacteriaceae; genus Olivibacter; species Olivibacter sp. SA151. The sequence goes on from NZ_CP096391.1 coordinate 4,353,735, forward strand.
TCAACTTAAAATTTCATCCTATACAAAGGCCTCTTTATCAAGGTCACGTATTAGCTAGCTAAAGATAACAATGGTGATTGAGCACTTTGGCGAGTATTGTTTAAACCTTTAGCAAAAATGTTTAATTTAAGATCAATAAGCGGTCTTTTTTAACGAATTGTCAAATCGCTTTAATATGCAAGGCTATATTGCATATTTGAGCAATTTATCTAAGTTTGTTTATATTTAAACGCGGCAGAGCTCGATTTCAATTAATGGCAATGCCAATTTGTTTCAAAAACTCAGTTATTCTAATAGAGAAGATAGCCCTAAATGATAAAACGATGCATTTTTTTGTGGACATTGCTTTGCAGCTTTTTACTTAGTCTATCCGCGCAGGAAAATTCGCTCGCCGAGTATTTAAAAAAAGCGTATACAGCTCGTTTAAAGGCCAATTACGATCTGAATCTTAGCACCTTAAAAGAAGCCGAACAACTGAAAGGACATCCACAGGATCCGGTTCTGTTAGCTAAACTTAATACAGAACTTAGCAAGCAATATCTTGTGAATGCCGACTATAGTAAGGCTAAGGAGTATGCAAATAAATGCTTACAGCTCGGCCAACGCATCAAGAATAGAACGGTAGAAGCTTACGGGTATCTTGCAATTGCAACCTATTATAATTACCTCGACATTGGGGACTTGGCCGTAAGTAATGCCCAAATAGCCCTAAAACTAGCTAAAAATTGGGATTACTCGCTAAAATCCCGAGCTTATTACATCTTATATGGTGTTTATTCCAGTTGGGATGATGAGGTATTGAGTAAAAAGTATGCACAACTTACCATTCTTACGGCAAAGGAAAATGCCGACAATGAGATGCTTGCCAATGCATATACTGCCTATGCTACGGCGATGCAATTTCATTATGAAAAGACAAAGAAGCGCCAATATTTGGATAGCATGAAATTGTATCTTCATAAATCGGCAAGCGTTTATAAAAAATCACCGGAGCAGGTAGGTGTCCGTACTTATTCGATAGCTAATATTAATCTGGCTAATTATTTCTTTGAATACCAGCCGCTCCATAAGCAATCTACTCAGGACAGTATTCTTTTTTATGCAGATATTGCCAAAAAGCTTGCAAAAGCTTCTGATAAAAACTACACGATTACCGGCAATGTAAACGGTCTTTTGGCAGAAATAGCCAGTTTACAAGGTAAAAGCCGACTCGCTGAGACTTATTTAATGGATTCTTATACCCAGCTCACAAAAGCGGCAACTCCTTCGTATTATACGTTTTCCAATGTAGCACAAGGACTCAGTGATTTATACGCTAAAAGAGGAGATTTCAAAAAAGCCTTATTCTATCAAAAGAAAAAAGAAGTTTTTACTAACAAAATCTTTGATGAGCGAAAGATGCTCCAAGCAAAAAAACTGGAGGCGCAGTATGAGAACAGTAAACTATCAGAGGATATAAAAATAGCTGCTCAGAAGGCGGACAGTCAGAGGACACAAAACCTTTTATTAACTGGTATTTGTCTTCTTTTAGTGATTAGTATCTGCTTATTGGTAAACTCCTTTAAAAGCAAAACAAAACTACAGGAAGAAAAATCTCGACGTCTACAACAAGAAAAACAGGACGCCGAGCGTAATGCCGAGCTCGGATTGAAAATGCAGGCAGAAGAGCAAGCGCGTTTACAAGCCGAACAGCAACTCTTATTATTACAAAAAGACCAGATGCAGAAAGAAGCCATGGCTGATGCATTGCAAATCGAGCGTAAAAACCGCCTCCTCCTTCAAATGAAAGATAAGCTACAAAAACTGGAAACGGAACAAAACAGGGGTTATGTAGAAAAAATCATCAAGGAAGAGATGCGCTTGGAGGAAACTGTTGAGCGATCTGCCAAAGAGTTTGAAAGCATCAACCCTGCGTTTTTTAGTAAACTAAAAGAAATATCCAATGATAAGCTCACCCCTCTTGAACTGAAACATTGCGCATACTTACGGCTCCAACTAAACACGAAAGAAATTGCCGCGGCTTTTTATATTGAACCTAAAAGCGTACGTGTGAGCAAATACCGCATCAAACAAAAAATCGGATTGGACAAAGACACCGATCTAGATCGCTTCTTACAAGAATTGGGCTAGGTGCTATTGTTTGGCAAGCAACAAACACATCATCCTTATTATCAATCATTTAATGCAAAGACAATTAACCTTGTAGTCACTTTGTAGTCGCTACTTTTGCAACATGTAGTTACTTTGCAACGTTCTTAACTTTTGAAATAGGGTTGTCAGCGGTAGCTTTGGTATCGCCCCGTTTAAAAAACACTGGATTAAAATGGTGAAAACCAATAGACCCTTTAAATAAAACAGAAAATGAGCAATCCAACGTCAAAATTACCCTTCTTAGAAATCGTTGAATGGGCCGAACAGGATCCCAATATGATGATGTGGAAGATTGCTGATGGAGACAAAGAAATAAAAAATGGCGCTAAGCTACTTGTACGCGAAAGTCAGTCAGTTTTATTCATAAACGAGGGGACTATTGCTGATGTTTTTATGCCGGGCACTTATACACTCCATACGCAAAACGTTCCTGTGTTATCACGCCTTAAAGGGTGGAAATATGGATTCGAGAGCCCCTTCAAAGCGGATGTTTATTATTTCTCTGTCAAACAATTTGTGAATCTAAAATGGGGTACTCCAGCGCCTATCATGCTACGCGATGCGCAGTTCGGGCAGGTACGAATTCGCGCCTTTGGCACATATAATGTACGTATTACAGACATTACAAGATTCTTTAAAGAATATGCAGGTACTTATCACCAGCTTACGGTCTTTGAGTTTGAGCGACAACTCCGTGATTTTATTGCTCCCCAGTTTGGTGAAGCTTTAGCACTTTCTAATATTTCTGTATTAGACATTGCTGGCAATATTTCCTTACTCAATAAAAAAATCGCCCCACTGATTCAGCCATATTTTGAAACTTTTGGCATTGAAATCACTCAATTTACCGTTACGTCCGCTACCTTGCCAGATGAAGTTACCCAATATTATGATAAAGTAACGGGTATGAATATGGTAAGCGGTGACGTAGATAGATTCCAAAAATTCAATACCGCGATTGCTATTAGCCAAGAAAGCAGCCCTGCTCAGCAAGGGGCACTACAGGGAATTGCAATGGGCATATTAATGGGACAAATGCAGGCAACGCAGCAAAATCAAACAAATTCGAAAATAAACTCACAAGACAACACCGTAAACTCTTCCGAAACGCAAGATGAATCGGTCGTGAAATTGAAAAAGATTAAAACTCTTTTCGAAAGTGGCTTAATTGACGAAGACGAGTATAAAGCAAAAAAAGCAGAAATACTATCCAAGTTGTAAACAACAATTCTATATGGAGAAACCGCTATCAATTGTTGAACGCATGGAACAACTTGCCCTTCAACAGAAACGGGAAAAATTTACTGAAAAAGAGGCAGGCGTAACAATTATTATCTGCCCGAATTGTGGAAGCGGAAGGGCCAAAGAGGATGGTCTTACCCGATGTGCCTACTGTGGATTTGAATTTTTAACGCAAAAACTAAGTAATGGGATTCATCTAAAGGATCACGACAATTCAAAATAAACAAGACTGTGATGAACTTTTTCAATCTTTATAAAAAGAACAAAAGTAGTACTACCAACACAAATACCGCAAATGAAGTTGACGCCGACACACCCTTAGTTCAAAGGTTACAAACATTTTTGGGTAAACTATACCAAAGAGCAGAAGAAATGCATTCGGAAATACAGGTATCCGGACAACGCATTGCTGATGCAGACAAAGATCCTTTTAAAAGAAGCTTTTTACAATTTAAGGCGGGTATGATAGCCCAATTCACCGCCATTATACAAAAAGGGTCTAATACCTATCAAGAGGAGGTTATACCCAAAGTGTCAACTATGGAATTGGTCAAAATCTCCCAGATTTTTAACGACTGGCACGTTGGCGTTCTGAACATGATGACTTCCGCCTTTGACCAGATAAGCGAACGCGATCTGGAAAAAGAGTATGCTGATATCATGAAAACATATACACATTATAAAGATCATTTTCATTGCAAACAATGCGGAGGTAAATTGGAAATTTCAACATTCTATTTTACAGCAACCTATATCGCTTGCCCCTATTGTCGAACACAAAACACCTTTGATCCAGGCACCCAAGTTCGTTTGGTGGAACATTTAGCGCGCCCATTAGCTGAGCTGCGTTGCAATGAGCTCTATGAGCGTTATCAAGAGCATCGTCGTGCATTTGGTACAGACAGCGCCAAAGAGAAGTATCAATTATATCTTCAGGCGCTTATAGATGAAATGAATCGTATACTACCCGGCCTAACTGCTCAACATCAGAATTTTTATGATCGCCTATTAAGCGATTATGAGCGCTTCGAGCAATTTAGATAACAGTAGATAATCAAACAATTTTTAATTATCAAAATTCAATAACCATGTTTAAGAAACTTTTCAAAGGACTCACCGACAATCTGGAAGATATGGCGAAGAAAGCGGTGACAGAACAGCAAAATTCAAACACCAATAATAACAAAGACTTGTTTGATGCGTATATGCAAGGCAATTATCAGAAAGCTTTTGACACAGGCGCGGCTTCGGCGGGTTATTCAACCATGAACACCGCAACAGAAGACCCGAATGATCCGCAACTACAACCCGTGCATGGCGTTACGATATTCGACTATGCCGTAGGTGCCGCAAAGCTCGGAGAGGGTTGTACCGAAGAACAGATTTGTCGTGCCCTTGGCATAGAAAGACCCATGTGGGATGAGGCACAAGTCACTTGGAATAATCGGATGCGAGATGACAAATCCTTTAACGTAGTTAGTGTTTATTCCAAATATTTTGGTATGGTAAAAGAACATGAGAAACTTGGCGTACTTCAGCCTGATAACGCGCCCGCTACACAAGTGGAATCAGAAACTGCGAAGGCTAATCTTCAACGTCTGGAAACTGACAAGTATTATTTTTTTGAAATTCAAGGGGCTATGCAGGCAGCCTACGACAATGGAATAGACGGTGCTCAATGGCTCATTGATGAACTCGGTCTAACGGTATCACAAGTTAACAGTGCAGGTACACAATGGATGAACGATTTTAATATTATGGCTCAAATGATAGATTATCAAGACCAAAAAAAGAAGGAATACAGTGAACGATTTTCGAGTGAATCAGGCGCAAACGGTATTGTAGACGACATTAAGTTCTAGAACTTCTATCTTCCGGATCTAACTTTTTGTTAGATCCGGAAGATAAATTATAGCCTTCAACCTACCCGGTTTTTTACTTCTTGCCAGGGCATTCATTTAAACCGCTACTTTTTATCTGCTTATTTTTTACGATAACGTTATCGTAAAAAAACAGGCCGTTTTGCCCTTCATTCAAAACATATTCACCGTATTTTGCCGTTGATTATCAATAAGTAGTTCTGATGAAGCCAGGCTTCGCTCGGATTATAACTGATTACTACCAATCTTAAATGTAACTTAAATAGATTAATTATGAGCCGTAAAGTCGTTGAATCGATTATTGAAGATGTATCTTGCTCTGTATTGTTCGATATCACTCCAAAGAACCACGCTAACAGGTCTTACCTGTTATAGAACCGATCACAGAAGAGTTAAGTTTCTTTCCGAGGAGTTTATTCTCTATGTAGTGCACATGTAAAGGTTATTCGATCACCTGTCTGTATTGCTATGCCTGTCAGGCAACCGAAGAAACCAAACGATTATAAACAAAAACAAATGATTCAATGAAAAACAGTTTAGCTAAAACACAACTGAGGCGGGGAGTTTTACTCATGTCTCTGCTGTATTCCCCGTGGTTACTGCCGAGTTCGATCACAGTAGCCAAAACATCGGAAATACTCGCCCTTTCGAAAGACTTCCAAGAACGGGAAATTAAGGGCCGTGTGCTCGATGAAAACAAGAAACCGCTTCCAGGCGCTACTGTTGCCATCAAAGGAAGTACCAAAAAAGTCTCTACGAATGAAAACGGTGCATTTGTTATCCAATCCAGTGCAGCGTCTGATGTATTGGTGGTCTCCTTTATAGGTTATGAACCGACAGAACAAATGCTTCGGGAGGGACAAGCAGAACAAATTATAATTACACTCAAACCAGATGACGACACAGCCTTGGACGAAGTGGTCGTAGTTGGATATGGTAGCCAACGAAAACAGGACGTAACCGGAGCGGTGTCTTCAGTCAGTGCACAGTCCATTGCCGAAGTGCCCGTAACACAACCATCACAGGCTTTGCAAGGAAGGGCTGCAGGTGTTTTTGTAACCAATACAAACAATAAGCCTGGGGGTGCTGCTACGGTTCGTATCCGTGGAAACCGTTCATTTTCTGCCGGTAACGATCCGCTATATGTCATCGATGGAATTCCCATTACCGGAGGTTTGGAGGATATCCCACCCCAGGATATCGCTTCGATGGAAGTGCTAAAGGATGCCTCTGCCACTGCTATCTACGGTTCCCGGGGAGCCAATGGTGTGGTAATTATAACCACAAAGCGAGGAACAGTGGGAAAAACGACAGTAAGCTACGATAATTGGTTTGGCTTTTCCAGTGCGTATAAGCAGATCGACATGATGAACGGTGAACAGTTTGCCGAATTTAAAAGAGAATCACGACGGGCAACCGGGAACTACGATGACAGTGATCCAAACGCCGATCAAAATACGCCCGGTTTATTCGACGCCGTGGAGCTGGCGTCTATTGCACAGGGACGGAGCACCGATTATCAAGATCTCATGTTGCAGACAGGCCATAGCATGAATCATTCCTTAAGTATTCTAGGAGGCTCGGAGAAGACGCGCTTCAATGTCAGCTTCAATTACATGAAAGACAAGGGAATTATACCTATACAAGATTTTAACCGCTATGCGATGCGGGTGAACTTAGATCACCAGATCAGTGATAGGATACGTATTGGTACTTCGATGCTCGGTAACTACAGTATTACCAACGGACAAGATTTAAATCCGTATGACGATGCGTTACTGGAAAACCCCTTAGGTGTTCCCTATGATGATCAAGGCAACCTGATCTTTCGGCCAACAACAGATGGATTACGGAGTAATCCTTTGAGTGAATTGGTACCGGGGGCCCTACTCAACAAAAACAAACGCATGCGTCTTTTTAGCAGCATTTACGGAGAAGCAACCTTAGCTGAAGGACTTACTTTCCGTTTGAACTTTGGCCCGGATCTTATTCAAAATCGGGTCGGCGATTTTCAAGGAAGGTATACGAATGCCCGTCTGGGAGGTACTGCTGCCGCACAAGGAAATGAGGACCTGGTTTTCAACTATACGCTGGAGAACATTTTGAAATACAATAAAACATTTGCCGAAAAACACGCACTGGAACTTACAGGCTTATTTGGCTTGCAACATCGGCAATTCGAAGCAACCGATATCAGTGTAAGAGGTATTCCGGTGGAGGAAATGCAATATTTTAATTTCGGTGCAGCGGAAGAAATCTTGGGTACGGGAAGTGATTTCCAACGCTGGGACATTGTATCCTACATGGGACGCGTCAATTATATATTCGATGATCGATTTTTGGCCACTGTAACCGCTCGTATAGATGGGTCGTCTCGTTTCGGAAGAAATCACCGTTACGGTTTCTTCCCTTCTGTCGCTTTGGGTTGGACAATAAGCAATGAGTCCTTCATGGAAGGTAATAACGTTTTCGATTTACTAAAACTTAGGACCTCCTATGGCGAAACAGGTAATACAGGTATAGATCCGTATGGAACACAAGGGCTCTTGCAACGGACGACTTACGCTTTTGATGAGACGGCCGGTTTTGGTTTCAGACCAAACCAATTGAGAAATGACAACCTGAAATGGGAGACCACCCGTCAGTTCAATATTGGTTTAGATTATGCCGTGCTGGGTGGCCGTATCACAGGAGCAGCTGAATTCTATACGCAGCAGACGCGTGATCTATTGATGGAAAGACAGCTTCCCTTTACATCCGGCTATGGATCCATTATGGAAAATGTCGGGTCAACAAAAAACACCGGTTTCGAATTTAGTATATCTTCCGTGAACATCAAACCCAAGGATGAGAAAGGTTTTAGCTGGAACACCGACCTGAACTTCGCTACGAATAAAGAAAGTATCACCGAACTGTACGGGGGGAAGCAAGATGATGTTGGAAACCGTTGGTTTATTGGGCACCCTATACAAGTTTATTATGATTTTGAAAAAATTGGCATTTGGCAAAGCAATGAAGTGGATGAGGCCGCCCGATACGGAAGGGTACCGGGAGAGATTAAAGTCAAGGATCAAAATGGGGATGGCGTGATCAATGATTCAGACCGTATTATCTTAGGGAATAATAGACCCACGCTTACAGGCGGCTTGACCAATCGTTTCGCCTACCACGGTTTTGATCTATCCGTTTTCCTTTATTTTAATTTAGGTAATATGATCTATAGTACCTTTCATGAAGTACATAACACGTTGTTTGGCAGGTATAATAACTTAAACGTAGATTATTGGACGCCCAATAATCCAACAAATGCTTATCCAAGGCCCAACCAAAACCAAGAGCGGCCCGTTTATAATACTAGTATGGCCTACTTTAGTGGTTCATTCCTTAAAATAAGGAATATCAATCTTGGTTATAATTTTCCAAAAAGCTGGGCGTCTAAAATTGGTGCCGAATCACTTCGCCTTTATGTAAGTGCTCAGCAACCTTTGATTTTCTCTTCTTATATCAATAAACATCAAGGCGTTGATCCAGAAGGAATCGATTTCAATGCAGATACTGAAAATCTACCCGTTGACACCCCCCCTACTCGTACTTGGCTTTTTGGTTTAAACGTTAAATTTTAACAACATGAGAACAATATTAATGCTATCTATATTGACGCTTGCCCTATGTACCTCTTGCAAACGCATGCTGGATGAGGAAATCCGTTCGCAAGTTAGCGATGAATACCTTTCAACACCCGAAGGGCTTGAAGACGGCGTTAAAGCGGCTTATTCTACCCTTCGGACTTTCCACGCTAATGAGCTGGGCATGACGATGACTGTTTTCGGAACGGATACCTATACGATGGGTTCTGACGGCTCTTACAAATTCATCAATGAGTATACATCCCAATTTGACCCCCGTACGACCTACGTGCGCGACTTATGGAACAATTTATATGTCGGTATCAATACCTGTAATGCCGTAATTGATCGCGCCCCCGATGTTGCGGATATGCCGGAAGAACAACGTAATATCCGCAGGAGTGAAGCACAATTTCTCAGGGCCTACTATTATTTCACATTGGTGCAACAGTACGGTTCCGTCCATCTTACAACCAGCGAAACGAAAGAAGCAACAACAACGGCATCACGTGCTCCGCTCACTGATATTTATCAATTGATAGAAGATGATCTAAGAGCTGCTATTCAAAATCTGCCGGCCGAACAAACCGATTATGGTCGAGCTACAAAACCCGCTGCCGAACATTTGCTTGCTCGGGTATTACTTACCCGAGCAAGCTCTGAAGCAGCAAAAGACAGTGATTACCGAGATGCGGCCGTCCTGGCTGAACAAGTAATTACCGGCTATAATTTTCACTTACTGGAAGATTTTGCTGCTGTTTTTGAGCAAGGAGCCGGCGAGCGAAATGAGGAAGTCATATGGGCGGTTCAATATACTAAAAATGCCATCACGAATGGTGCAGATGCGGACGCCGACGGAACAGGAAATTCCGCACACCGGTATTTCCTCATGGAATATGACGTTTTACCGGGAATGAACAGGAATATACAGGATGGGCAACCTTGGAAACGCTTTATGCCAACTAATTATACACTTGATGTTTTGTTTGCCGATCGCGTGAATGACACACGCTATAAAAAAAGCTTTAAGGATGTATTCTATTGCAGTAAACCAGGCACCTATAATGTAAACGGGAAACAAGTAACTTACGCCTTGGGAGATACCGCTATCTGGCTACCAGGCTACCAGCTGGATCCTGTGGTAAAGGCCTCGAAAAATTTCATGGTTATCGAGCCACAGTCGTATACCAAGAAACTATACCCGACATTAACTAAATTTTTAGATCCACAACGCCCGGATATTAATTATGAGTTCGGCTCTCGCGACTTTCTGGCATTTCGGCTTGCTGAAACCTGCTTGATCGCGGCGGAAGCTTTTATGTACAGTGGAGACATGGATAAGGCGGTTACTTACATGAATATGGTCCGAGCAAGGGCCGCGTACAATGGCACGGATGAAGCCGAGGATGCAACCCATCGTCAAGCAATGCTAATTACCGCCGCCGACCTGAATATTGATTTCATACTGGAAGAACGTGGCAGAGAATTGCTGGGTGAGCAACTTCGCTGGTATGATTTGGTAAGAACGCATCAATTGGTAACACGGGTACAAGCTTACAACCCCGACGGCGGAAAAAACATCAAGGACTATCATGTTTTACGCCCCATTCCACAAGATCAGATAGATCGAACTGAGGGTGGATCATCCAGTTTTCCTCAAAACCCCGGCTATAATTAAAAAAAGGGCAATACGGACCTTATGGGTCTGTATTGCCCTTTTTTACATCAATCCCCCTATTGCTTTCATTATCCTAATCTCGAAACAATCAAAATAAAATTTATAAATAAATGAATATTCACTTATATTTGCAGCCATTATGTATACCACATGAGAAATAGGGATATAGAAAAAGAGCAACTGGTAAAGCAAAAGGCAATAGAACTGATCGGAAAGGGCGGATTGGATTACTTTAGTATAAATAAGCTGGCGAAGGAGTGTAAGATTTCTGTCGCTACTATTTACATCTACTATAAGGATAAAGATGATCTGATCAGCAGACTAGCGGCGGAACAGGGCGAGACAATGGCCGACGATCTTGTACGGGGCTTGGATCCGGACGCTCCTTTTGAGCAAGGCTTGAGGACACAATGGGCGAATCGCTATCGGCAAATGCTCAATAATCAGACCCTTAGCTTATTTTTCGAACAAATTAGAAGTACTTTATATTATAACCGTTTCATGGGAGCTTTCACAGAGAAAGCCGAGCCTATTTTGGGCGCCTTCGTTCAGCATGCTGTCGATCGAGGAGACATTCCAAATCTTCCGCTGGAAGTCTATTGGTCCGTCGCCTTTGGTCCTTTATATGGGCTCGTGAAATTCCATAATGATGGTGTAAGTTTAAACGGTCGTCCCTTTACTTTAAAAGAGGAAATGCTCTGGCAAGCTTTTGAATTGGTAGTGAAGGCATTTAAAAAATAGACTTCCCAAATATGAGTGATATCATTATGCAAAAATTTGAACACGTACTTATATTCAAAACAAGCATTGAAGATAGCAACTGCAAGCATAAAGTTGCTCGAGTGCTTGATCAGCTAGGAACCATAGAAACTTGGTCGGTTGATTTAAGCGACGAGGATTATGTCTTACGGGTAGTGAGTCCTACCCTTTCCTCCGACGATATTATGGAGTTGGTACATGGATGTGGTTTTGAATGCGAAATACTAAGCTAGCACAAATGCAAACGGAAAAAAAAGCCCCCTTTACACCCTATGAACGATTGGTAATCTTAATACTGGCTTTTACACAATTCACCATTATACTCGATTTTATGGTCATGTCGCCTCTAGGCGATATATTGATCAAAGCCATGGACATTAAAGCCAATTCCTTTGCACTGGCTGTCTCGGCCTATGCTTTTAGCGCAGGCGCATCAGGCCTTCTCACGGCAGGATTTGCTGATAAATACGATCGTAAAAAGCTACTGCTGTTTTTCTACATTGGTTTTGTCATCGGAACACTCCTTTGTGGTTTAGCCAATACACTCTTTACCTTAGTAGCCGCGCGTGTTATTACCGGTTTATTTGGCGGTGTTATTGGTGCCATTTCCATGGCTATTATTACGGACCTTTTTACCTTGGAGAAACGTGGTCGTGTCATGGGAGTTGTACAAATGGGTTTCGGTGCCAGTCAAGTGTTGGGTATTCCCATCGGCCTGTTCATAGCAAATAGGTGGGGCTGGGAAATGCCTTTCTTTATGATCTCCGTATTGGCTATACTTATCGTTATTGCCATTGCCTGCTGGCTGCGGCCGGTTACTGAACACCTTGCCTTGCAGAGCAAGGAAAACTCACTCGTGCACCTTTACCGAACAATTGCCAATGGAGATTATCGTATTGGCATGGCAGCTACGGCACTGCTGTCGATAGGTGGCTTTATGCTGATGCCCTACGCCACTGTTTTTGCAGTTAATAATCTAGGTATTTCGCACGAACAACTTCCTGTCCTTTTCATGGTTTCGGGCTGCTTTTCGCTGGTGATGATGCCTGCTTTAGGAAAATTAAGTGACCGGATTGATAAATACAAGTTATTTGCGATAGCCAGTATTGGTCTGATGTTCATGAGTATCTTTTATACGCAACTTGGCCCCACACCATTTTGGGTGGTGCTTGTCTTCAACGTGCTCATCACTACTACCGTAATAGGCCGTATGGTACCCTCTACCGCACTTGTTAGTGCCGTACCTGAGCAGAAAGATCGCGGTGCCTTTATGAGCATAAACTCTTCCTTGCAGCAGATCGCCGGTGGCGTCGGTGCCACCATCGCAGGCATGTTGGTAAGCCAGGCAGGTAAAGATAGTGTATTGGCAGGATACAATTATGTAGGAATCGTCGTTGCCTGTGTTAGTTGCATATCGTTGCTATTGCTTTATCTGGTTAAACGCATCGTGATGCGTAAAAGCAGCTAGATGCTCTTGTTCGATTGCATGAGCTTTCTTTTATTTTGTATGTATTCCCTATGCTGTTTACCCCAAATAGCTAGGGAGTTAATCACTTCTTTCAATGAATCACTGTGTGATGTCAACTCGTAGTGGATTTGCACGGGTACGGTATTCAGCACCTTTCTTTCTATAAACTCATTCAGTTCCAGCTCTCTCAATTCTTTCGAAAGTACCTTTGGCGTAATTTCACCGATTGACTTTTCGATTTCTGTAAAGCGTGAAGCCCCCTCCGTTAGCGCAATAATCACCAACAATTTCCACTTTCCATTCAGTACATATAAAGCATCTCTAACTGCCTGAATATTTTCAGTGCACGTTTGTTTAGTGTATACGTGATCTTCCATAAAACAAAGATAGCAATTGCGACTATACCAAAGGATAGCACTATCCTTTGGTATAGTCATATCTTTTTGAAAGTACCACTGCTTACTTTTGACAAAAATTTAAAACGATGAATATATTACATATTATCTCTAGTCCTAGAGGCAAGGACTCTTTCAGTATCAAACTTGGAAATGAAATTGTGACAAGGCTTTCCGCTAAGTATCCGGGCAGCAATGTAAAAGTACATAACTTAACAGAGACGCACTTTCCACATTTAGAAGAGGCGCATCTCCATGCCTTCATGACCGAGCCGTCCAAAAGGACCGAAGCACAGGCCACTGCAATCAAACATTCGGATGAGGCCATTGCCGAGCTGCAAAAAGCCGACATCATCGTTATAGGCGCTCCTATGTATAATTTTGGTATACATTCCACTTTAAAAGCTTGGCTCGACCATGTTATGCGCGCAGGTGTTACCTTCAAATACGGAGCTGAAGGGCCTGAAGGATTGCTAATAGGTAAAAAAGTCTATTTAGCCATTTCTTCGGGTGGCATATATGCTGAAGGACCGATGCGGTCTTTTGATTTTACCGAGCCCTACCTCACGAAGGCGCTCAATTTTATTGGCCTAAATGACATCACCACTTATCGTGTCGAGGGTGTTGCTATTCCTGGTATACAAGAAAATGCTTTTGAAAAGGCCGTAGATACATTAGCAATCTGAGTTGTTTTTTCGAGGTTCAAAAACCCAAAAAACAAAGCCAGCTGTTTCATCAAAGAAATGGCCGGCTTTACTTTGTCATTGTTTTAATAGTGTGACAATTTTTTCATTTCTCATCTAAATCAAAACGCGCTGCTTGTGAAATATGACCGTTCCGGAGGTTTTGCACAAATCCAACCAGTTCCCATCCTTTTTCATTGAAATCGTCAGGTAAATAAAATACAACCTCTTTTTTTCCATTTAAGCTTTTACGTGCTAATTTCCTTACTACCTGTACATGTGTCAGGTTTCGACCTGCATTCTCGCCAGCTTTTACACTACTGGCTGTTGATTGTTGAACAAGTGTAAGTACCAATTCGGCCTCTTCTTGGTCAGCGACACCTTGATAATGTATTACCGCCCTTTTATTTTGTATTTTGCAACTTAAACGAAGGGACGATGAAGCCTTTTGCGCTAATTGCCGTTTGATTGCGTTGAATACGGCACCTGCTTCCGAGCCGATCATTTCCTCTGAGCCATTCACAATCACCTGAGGGGTATAAATAGTTTGGAGCTTCATCCAATTGGCATATTGCTTTTGCCTAAGTGAAAATTCATGATCGCTAAATCGGTCTTTCCAACCTTGATGATCCCAATAATCCACATGAAAAGCTAAAATGTATAGCTGTTTGTTTTCATTTTCCGCTTGGATTTTTTCCATCAATTCATCGGCGGGAGGGCAACTTGAACAACCTTCAGAAGTAAATAGCTCAACAACGGCAAAACCTCCTTCATTTTTGGGCGATTGTATTTTTTTTATTTCCTTTTCATACCTGAAGTCGATAAATGCGGCAGTTGTCACCAATAAAACTGCCAAGCCCGCGGCAGAAGCAATTATTTTTAATGTGTTCATAACCTATATTTTTGATATAGGTTAAAAGTAGATAATGTTAGCAACTGAGATAAGAACGAATCTCGTGAATTGGACAAAGTCAACGATGAACTAGACAAAATCAGGACTTTGTCGCATGTATAAATCGTTGCCATCCACGATAAGCTTCGGCTACCTTTGCTACTTGCGTAGTCTTCGCAATAGGATGCCGATGATAAAGAGATTGAACGCTATCCAGGTCAGGAAAAATGTTCGCCTTGAGGCCTGCCAGAAAACCGGCACCGAAAGCGGATACATTTTTATTTTCGTTCCTGATGACTTTTGCCTCCAGTAAATCACTTAAAAACTGCACAACGAAGTTATTGCTACTCGCACCTCCGTTCACCATAAGTTCTTGAATAGGAATACCCGTATCTTGTTTCATGGCAGATAACACATCTTGTATTTGGTAGGCAATGGACTCCAACGCTGCACGCACGATATGGTTCTTATTGCTCGAAAACGTTAAACCTTCCAAAGAGGCTTTTCTGTTCATATCCCAGAAAGGAGCGCCTAAACCGCTAAAAGCGGGTATTAGGTAAACGCCATTGTTGTCAGTTACCGATGTTGCCATGTTTTCCGTCTCCGCGAAATCAGTAAGCAACCCAAGTTCCGTTTTTAACCATGCCAAAGGTGAGGCGCAGGATACGATAATACCCTCCAACGCATAGTCTACCCGATCCTCCGTACTCCAGCAGATGGTTGAAACCATTCCGGAATTAGAATTTCGGCGCTCGGTTCCTACGTTGAATAGAATCGAACAACCTGTACCCAAAGTGGCTTTGGCGGTACCCGGATAGATGCATGCCTCTCCAAAAGCGGCGGCATGCGAATCACCAATCATTGCCTGGACAGGAAGTGCTCGTTTGAACAATCCTTCAAAATGACTCGATCCGAATGCATAGGACGAAGGTTTAACCTCTGGCAATCGGATGCCCTCCAAGCCAAAAAGAGCGATTAATTCCCGATCCCAACTCAGTGTATTTAAGTTAAATAACAAGGTACGCGAAGCATTGGTATAATCGGTAAGATAAGCCTCTCCTTTAGTTAAACGATAGAGCAACCATGTATCAACCGTCCCAAAATAAGCTTTACCCGCCTTAATAGCCTTTTGGATTTCGGGATTATTGCGGTATAACCAAATCAGTTTAGTGCCTGAAAAATAAGGATCAATGAATAAACCCGTTTTATCATGTATAACATTACCTAAATCCAGACTTTGCATCTCATAACAAACATCAACCGATCGCTTACATTGCCATACCACCGCGTTGCACAAAGGTGAACCAAATTCGTCCCAAAGAAGAAAGGTTTCGCGTTGATTGGAAATACCACAGGAAGCGATCGCCGACAAAGAGGCACCGGTAGATTGATACTGCTGCAAACAAGCACGAACAGACTGTAAAACATTTTTATAAATATCTTCCGGATGCTGCTCTACAAAGCCCTCGCCAAAATAACTTGTTTTTAAGGGGATTGTTGCTTCTGCACAAATGTTCCCTTTACTGTCAAAAACAAGCGACTTCGTACCGCTAGTGCCTTGATCGATCGCTAAAATACAAGAACTTGCTGTCATGTTATTCTTCTTTATGATTTGCTTTGTCAATCATAACTGCTAAGAGGATAACTGCGCCTTTTACGACTTGTTGCCAAAAGGGCGAAACATCCATCAGTACCAAGCCATTATTCAATATACCGATTATCATCGCTCCCAGTACCGTCCCTGCGATCGTGCCCCTTCCTCCGGCGAGCGAAGTACCACCAATGACTACAGCTGCAATGGAATCCAGCTCATAACTTAAGCCGGCATTCGGTTGGGCCGAATTTAAACGCGACGTCACCATAATACCTCCTATCGCTGCTAAAATTCCAGCCAAGGTATACACCCAAATTTTCACCCTGTTGATATTAATTCCCGATAACCTCGCAGCATTCTCATTACCGCCAATGGCATAAATGTATTTACCAAAGGCCGTTCGGTTCGTCAATATGATCGCTCCAATCACAATCAGTGCTGCAATCCAAACAAGAACGGGCACACCTAAAAACCAACCGGTACCGATATAGGCAAATTCCTTACCCAAAGAAGAAATTGGATACCCCTTGGTCCAAAGCATGGTAAAGCCCCTTGCAATAGTTAACATAGCCAAGGTCGCTACAAAAGGTGGTACTTTGAATTTCGTAATTACCAAGCCGTTAAAAGCCCCTAAGGCAGCTCCCACCAACAACCCGGATAATACGCCACCTAAAAGTGTAAATCCCACATAGAGATCATAAGAAGGCATTTCTATTCCAAACTTCAACAGACCGGCTACAACTGCGCCGCTAAAAGCTAAAATTGAACCCACGGATAGATCAATACCGGCTGTTAAAATTATCAGGGTCATTCCTACAGAAATACAAATATTAACTGAAATTTGTCGCAGCACATTCCATCCATTGGCAGGTGTAAGAAATTTATCGGAGAGGAAAGACAATATTACACACATTAGTACCAGTGCAATAAGCGATTGAAATTTGGCGATTTTGATACGCTGGTGAATCATTTTTCTCTTTTTAATTAGATAGTTTTCGGAATGGCTGCCTTTAATATATTATCTTCATTGGCTTCCGCGGCTTGAAAAGTGGCAGTTAATCGGCCTTCGCTCATTACCATCACTCGATCTGATAGACACAGAATTTCCGGTAGTTCAGAGGAGACAACCACAATGGCCATCCCTTGTTCGGCTAAACTTAAGATCAGTTTATATATTTCGTTTTTAGCGTGGGGGTCAATACCTCGTGTGGGCTCATCTAATAACAATACACGGGGTTTAGTTACAAGGCATCGGGCTAGCACCACTTTTTGTTGATTCCCTCCGCTGAGATTTTTTGTTTGTTGGGTGGGCGAAGAACACTTGATCTTTAAGGAATCGACATAGTGCTGTGCCAGACTTAAGTCCTTTCTCTTATTGATAAAGCCGAACTCGCTCACTTCCTGCAGTCGACTGAGGCTGACATTTGTTTTAATGTCAAGACCTAAAACCAAACCATTTTTCTTCCGATCTTCGGGTACTAAAACGATCCCTGCCTGTATGGCTTGCTGAGGAGATTTTAAACGAAGCGTCTGCCCGTCCATCAGAATCTCGCCGCTTTTACGGGTGTCATGCATACCGATGATAGTTTCCAGCAGTTCCGTTCTACCTGCTCCCATTAAACCGAACAGACCTAATATTTCACCCCGATGAACTTGAAAAGAAGCATGATCGACGACGAGGCGTTGTTTCGAATGGACATCATACAAACACAGATTATCAACTTTTAACACTACCTCTTCAGCCAGGGCCCTGGTTCCTACTTTCAATAACTGAATATCCCTACCCACCATTTTACTGATCAATACATCATGATTCACGTTACATATATCGCCACTTTCAACCACACAACCGTCACGTAACACAATGTAAGCATCTGCTATTTTGAACAATTCATCCAATTTATGAGAGATATAGACAATCGTTTTACCTTCACTTCGAAGTCTTTCAATAATATCAAAAAGCACGTCCACTTCCTGTTCACTGATAGCCGAGGTTGGTTCATCCATAATCAAGACATCGGCATCTGTCAGTAAAGCTTTGGCAATTTCTACCACTTGTTGTTGTCCAACCTTCAAATCGCGTATGAGGCAATCCACACTAAGATCAAGTTTCAATCTTTGCAGTAGACTTTGGGTTTGCTTACGCATGGTCTTCCGATCAACAAACCCCCAAGTGTCGATAAGCTCTCTTCCCAAATAAATATTTTCGAAAATCGAAAGGTCCGGAATCAAATTAAGTTCTTGATGAATGATAGCGATGCCGCTATTCTGCGCTTCCTTTGGATTTGCAAAATGCATTTCACGCCCCTTGTATACAACCTGCCCCTCGTAGGAGGTATATACACCTGAAAGTATTTTCATAAGCGTCGACTTCCCAGCTCCATTTTCACCGATAAGTGCAGTAACTTTCCCCGGCATCAACTGAAGGTTAACATTATTAAGCGCAGTTACTCCTGCAAATTTCTTGGTAATATTAACGGTCTCTAACATCTTGATCCTTTTTATCGTTAGCTTCCAATCGTTCCAGCTGTAGAGGAATAATAGTTGCTTCTGTTAGTTGCGGAGCTTTTGTGCTTAAACCAAGGGCACCTGTAAATCGAAGGCTATCACCGGGCTTGAAGTTCTCCGAGATAGGCACTATCTCCTTACGAACTAACTCATTAATATTTTCAGAGAGCTCATTGAACACCATCGTATTATCAAACGAGTCTACCGCTATCAAGCCGGCTGCGTCTCTTGCTGCCGTTCCGTATATGTATTTTGTCGCTAGCTTAATGGCTGGCTTTGTGTCACTTCGGCTCCATATATAATCGGAGTCCGTTTGCACAACCACACCGGCGCCTGTCACCATAAAATACCGAAGGTCTCCATCGCTTACTGCATGAGAATAGCTTGCAAAGGCTTGCGAAGCATTTTCCATCAGCGCCCTACGAAGCAGAGTAATATCCACAAATTCAGACTTGGCGTTAGGAATAAGCTTAAACAAGTAATTCTTAGCATAACTATCAATATTAAGATCCTTGACACTTGCCTTAACCCTCTGAAGGCTTTTGAAGTAAACAGAATGATAAATCAAAGTGGCACCTATAAGGGCCATGAATACATATTTAAGTCCGCGCTTCATCATATTACTTAGTTTTTTTGCCATAAGCAATATATTGGTTGATATTTTCCTGCGTCACAACATCCACTGCAATCGGTAGCTTCTTACGAAATGTCCGCTCTCCTTTGAAGTAAGCATCTGCAAACTTAGCCGCTTTCTCAGCGATTACTTTAGGAAATTGCATGGCGGTAGCCTGTATACGGCCATCTGCAACTGCATGTACGGCATCTTCGGCACCGTCGAAGCCATATATTTTTATCTGATCTTGCTTTCCGGCTGCGACCGTTGCTTGATAAGCGCCCATTGCCATGGCATCATTTCCACAAAAAACACCCTTAATATCCGGATGTCCCTGTAAAATGGATTCCATTACTTCCATGGCTTTATTGCGATCAAAATCAGCGCTCTGTTGAGCTACCATTTTCAAATTGGGGAAATTATCCACTACGCTATGGAAACCTTTGGAGCGATTCCAGGTATTGTTATCCGAAACAATACCCAATATTTCCGCATAATTCCCCCGTCGCTCCAAATCGTTGGCAAATAATTCACCCAATTGTACACAGGCCGCATAGCTATCCGATAGGATCTGTGAAGTGGCTGCAGATCGCGAGTTAATCTCCCGGTCCATGCAAAAAACCGGGATGTTGGCTTCCATTGCCTTTGTTGCATTTACGACAGAGCCTTCCGCATCCGTGGGATTAAACAAAATAGCATCAAAGCCGGCGGCTATTGCATTTTCAAAATGATCCGTTTCTAAAGCTGTATTATTTTGAGAATCGAAAATCTTAGTGGTATAACCCAAAGCTTGTGCTTTTTCCGCGGCAGATTCTGCCAAAAAGACGAACCATGGATTATTGAGCGTAGAAACTACGATCGCGATTTGCTTCTTTTGGTTATCTTTATTCCTACCACCGCAACCAAAACATAGCAGCAGCAATAAGGCCCATACTTTTAGATGGTTCATAAAATGGCTTGTGTTAGTTTATAAATGCCGATGTATAAGGTGTTTCTTATGTCATCGTGTTCAGTAGGGTTAAAGCGGCATCCGCTAAACCTACTTCCGAAATACCGTAATGATTAAAAATCTCAATTTGTGATCCGGTAACGGTATATTCATCTGGTATCCCAACAATTTTAAAAGGTTTTCGATAATCATGTTGTAGAAGAAAAGATGCGCAGGCTTCCCCAAGTCCTCCGTTTATACTATGCTCTTCTACCGTCACAATCGCCTTTGCATTTGCTGCAAAGTATTGCAGCAATTCGGTATCTAATGGCTTTATGGTATGCATACTTACCACGGCAATATCCAAGTTCCGCTCGCTCTTCAGTTTTTGCGCGGCCATTAAAGCCGGATAAACAGTTTCCCCCGTAGCGATAAAAGCCAAATCTTGTCCCCTTCTAACAACCCTACCCTTTCCTAAAGTGAAGCTGTCAGTTGAATCCTCTGTCAGCAAAGGCATAGGTTTCTTTCCAAAACGCAGATAGATGGGCTGATCCAGGTGATAAGCTTGCAAAATAGCTTGTTCCGTTTCATAATTATCAGCCGGTGCCACAATTTTCAAGTTGTTAATGGCTCTAAGTGCTGCAAAATCGTGTAAGCTGTGGTGAGTGGAGCCCAAAGCTCCATAACTGACGCCCGCACTGATACCGATGAGGCGCACCGGATTATCCGAATATGCGACATCATTTTTAATCTGTTCCAAGGCTCTTGCCGTTAGAAAGCAGGCGGGAGACACCGCAAAAGCCTTTTTACCCGTAGAAGCCAAACCTGCAGCTACCCCAACCAAATTCTGTTCAGCAATGCCGACCTCTACCATTTGGGTCGGATATTTTTTACCGAAAGGCACAAGCTTACCTGACCCCCTGGAATCGCTGGTAATCACTACGACATTGCGGTCGCCCGTTGCCAAATGCTGCAAAGTCGCAGAAAACACTTCCAAATTCGGTTTGGTAACCTGCAAATCGTCTGTTAATACATTTCCCATAATGTTTATGCACTTAGTTCCGCTACTGCTTGCGCATATTGCTCCTCATTCGGAACACCATGATGCCAGCTAATATTATGCTCCATGAAACTCACACCTTTGCCTTTCACCGTATGAGCGATAAGCATACTAGGCTTTCCTACCTCAAAAGGTACACTTTCCAATGCATCTTTTATTGCCGCTAAATCGTGGCCATCCACATGTTTAACCGCCCAACCGAAGCTTTCGAATTTCAGATCCACGGGATCGGTGTTACAAACGTCCGCTGTCGATCCGGTAATTTGTAAATTATTCTTATCTAGAATGGCACATAGATTATCAAGCTTATAGTGTGCTGCCGTCAGGGCTGCTTCCCAATTGGATCCCTCAGGCAATTCGCCATCACCCAATAAGGTAAATACCCGGTAGTTTTTTTCATCCATTTTTGCTGCCAATGCAGTGCCGACACTGATCGGCAAACCGTGTCCAAGTGCCCCCGTATTTTGTTCTACGCCATTTACCTTACGGGTAGGATGTCCTATATAGTGTGATTGGTAACGGCATAGTGTATTTAAATCTCCTTCCGAAAAAAAACCTTTATCGGCCAATACTACAAATAAGGCTTCTACACAATGCCCTTTACTCTGAATATAGCGATCTCGATCAGGCGATTCAAAGTTGTCCGGACTAACATTTAACACCACGTTATACAGTACATTTAGAATATCAATGCATGATAGGCTCCCTCCCGTATGACCGGCATTTGCGCCCACTATATATTTTAAAATCTTTTGACGATACTCCTTTGACTTCGCAATTAATTCACTTACTATCATAACTTTACGATTTAATTTTCGGGACAGTGTTGATAAACTTCCCAGCCCATATAATTCCCCAAGGCTTCTTTCAAGATGCCCGCCGTGTTGGAGGCATTCATAACCACATGATGCTCAAAACCGTTACGACACACGTATTGCATCAAACGCTGTAAGTCCGGAATCTGTGCTACCGCACGATTTCCAAAAGTATTCAAAGGGTCGTCTGTAAGCGTTCCTTCTCCAATATATGCTTTGATGATGCCTTTAGGATCATCCGTACTAATACGTCCATACGTCAAAGGAGAAGCCGGCGTGCGACCGTCGAGCGCCCCATACGTATTTTCGACACCAACGGAAGTACCTAAAATGGGGGCATTGCTAATTTCAACGTCAGGCAGGAATGACTTTGCCCAATTACCACAATGGAAAAGCACACATTTATTGGCATCATCGGCATAGTTATTATTCCAGTCGACCAAAGCACTCGGCGAGCTCGAAGCCAACTGCATCGCATACATGCTTAATGTTCCCGTCACGTCCACCTCACAGGCACTTGGTAGCATGTTTTCACTCATGATGCTCATGCTGGTACATACATTACAGCCATAGTTTGTTTGAAGCGACGTCCAACACTGGATTGCTGTAGCGTCCAAATCATGTTCTACCATAAACTGATTTAATACCACATCCAGCTTGGCAATCTGTATCATTGCTTCATCAGGGGTTTTCCCTTGTGAAGCGTAAGCGTTAATTCTGTCGAGATGCTCTTTTACCGATGCATCCTCTTTAGTCAAACGATTGGCTCTACCTAAGATCTCGGATAAGTCGACGGTAATGACTGAAATACCATGGCGCTGTAAAAGCTTTTCGCTATACCGAACCGTATTGAACCCGCCAGGCCTAGCTCCCACAGCACCAATCCTTAAACGTTTCAATCCACCTACCACACGACAGACGGCTAAAAAATCAAGCACTTCCTGAGCAAAAGCGGGATCCTTTGGATGCAACACATGTTGATTCGTAAGGGTGTATTTTATTCCATATTGATATAGATTATTGCATACCGAAATCTTCCCACACCATGAATCACGTCGCCTGGCAAGGTCCAATTTGTTCAATTCATCCGGATAGGCCTGTACTAAAACAGGGACATCCAAACCAGCCAATTTTAGGGTTTCGGCCACACCACGTTCATCACCAAAATTAGGCAATACCACTAATATGCCCACTATTTCCGAAGCATGTCTCCTAAACAGTTCGGCGCATCGTTGGGCATCTTTAAAAGTTTCCACGCCTCCTAATTTTGTCTGAAATTCGTCCAGCACGACGTAATTTATGTGCAACCTTTCGAGCTGTTCCATAATCTCAAGGCGTGCTTCTGAAACCAATTTATCCGGAAAAAAATCGCGGTTTCCGATAATAACGCCTAAAGTCCCCTTATTATTCATATCGAATGTTTATATGTTAGTTTAGTTTATGCTTTAAGCAAGTAGAATTTCGATATCATTTTCTTCAAACACCTTCTTGTCACGCTCATTGATATCAGAGTCTGTAATGACATAATCCACTAAGGATAATGCACCAAGGCTGGCAAAAGAGCTTTTTCCGATTTTTGTTGAATCTGCCACCAAATACGTTATTTCCGCGGCATCAATCATTGCTTTTTTCACTACAATATCGCTGATACTGGGATAGGTCAAACCAGCCTTCAACGAGAGTCCGGCTGTAGCAAGAAAAAGTTTCTGCACATAAATACCCTGAAAAAAATCAGCCGCCTTTTGTCCGGTAAGCGACAAGGTAGGTGGTTTAAATTCACCTCCTGTAACAATTAAGTCAATACCCGGTTCGGTCCCGAGCATCATGGCTATGTTCAGGGCATTGGTAATAACGGTAAGGTTCTTAAAACCCTTCAACTTCTTGGCAATTTCCGTTGTGGTTGAACCGGAATCAAGAATAATGCTGTCACCACTCTCAATATATTCAATACATTTACTCGCTATCTTTTCCTTTTTATCTAGGTTGTCCTGGTTACTAAGTGATAAGGTTCTTACTTTATCTTCTATATTTTTCAAATAAGCCCCTCCATGTTCCCGAACCAGAGCGCCCTCTTTTTCAAGCTTCTCCAAATCCTGCCGAATCGTAACTTCGGTTACTTTGAAGATTTTTGCCAGATTAATCACTTTGGCAAAACCGTCTTCCTTAAGCAACTCGATTATCTTTTCCCTTCGTTGGTTAGGCATTACCGTTTCTGACATATGTTTTCGTTTATTTTTGTTTTATTTTCGAAATCAAAAATAAACAAAGATTATAAAAAATCATAATAAAAATTGAAAGGCTTTTATTTTCGAAAACGAAAGATTGCTTGAGTTGTAGGCTTTCAGTTATAGGTTATAGGTCATGGCCAATACTAGTGCAGCAATTGGACAACTACACTTCATTAATAACAATAAAACCTTGCCTGCTTGTAGCAAGCAAAGTTTATCTTACCTTGTAATAAGCGATTTATGTTTTCCGCTTCCTTAGTTATGCATTCTTTTTTTTGCTTCGATAAACCACAGCAATTCGCTTACGAAAGTATGCGCTCTTTTATCTGTTTGCGCTTTGTCCAACGGTTCACCCTGTTCATTAAAAGCTTCCTGTACTTTGGCAACCGGAAACATGGCTGGTACAAGTATGGAGCCGATCTTCCATAGACTGAACACCAGGGATGTCATGACCTGTGCACCGCCGAAATTACCGGCCGATGCCGTAGCTAGCGCAATAGGTTTTTTACGCCATTCATCATATAGCAGATCGATTACGTTCTTTAGACTAGCCGGATATCCTCCATTATACTCCGGAGTAACCAGCAAAACTCCCTCTGCTTCCCTTATTTTTGCTGCAAAATCCAAAATCTTTTCGGACGGATTCTTTAAGAAGCGTAAACGCTCTTCAAACAGCGGAAAATCATAAATATCAAGATCGACCATCTCTACATCTGCCAACTGATTGCTTTCGATATAATTTTTAAAATAGAGGGCAACCCGGTGACTATTTCGCCCTTGTCTGATACTGGCTGAGAGGAGAACAATTTTTGCCATGGCTTTTTCGATGATGTATAAAATTACTAAATTGGCACATGCAAGCTTTCGAAAATTATCTCAAACGCCATACGCCTCTAACAGGAGAACAAATTAGCGTTTTGAAGCAGGAATTAAAAGAAAAAACCTATCAAAAAGGAAAAATTCTTTTAAGGGAAGGGGAATCAACAGGCCTTGGCTATTTTGTATGCAGTGGATTGCTTCGGGCCTACACGCTCGACAGCCAGGGCAAGGAACATACGATCCAATTTGCTCCTGAAGATTGGTGGCTGGGTGATCGCAATAGTTTTTATTTTCATGAGCCGGCAGCATTCAACATTGATGTGTTGGAAGAGACACAGGTAGTGATTGTTACCAAAAATTTCATGGAGCATGCTACTGAAATTTGTCCCGAATTCGGAAAATATCATATTTATCTTCTGCACAATAGCATTCGTTATATGCAACGTCGCATCAACCAGCTTTTAGCTGCAACCGCCGAAGAAAGATACCTGGACTTTATACGGCTCTATCCCAAATTGACTTTGCGCATATCGCAAATCATGATTGCCTCCTACCTTGGCATCACACCCGAATCATTAAGCCGGGTACGCAAAGAGTTGGCCAGGCGTAATAGTCGTGTTTAAACCAAAGCGATCTTTCTTACCATAGGTCAATTTTTTCGCCTCAAGACACCTGTACCTTTGTAGAAAGGAAAAGAAATCATGAAAAAGCTAATTGAGAACATTGTGTCTAAGCCAACTAGACCCGGAATGGTGGGCGATGGTTTTAGGGTGTTTAATTATTTTCCGAAGGGTGTTATTACGCAAAGGCGAATGAGTCCTTTTTTGATGTTAGATTTTAATGCCGCTTATGATTTTGGCCCTTCCGATCATGTGCGCGGTGTTGACGTACATCCTCACAAAGGATTTGAGACGGTTACCATTGCTTACAAAGGTAGCGTAGCCCATTATGATAGTGCCGGTAATAGTGGCGTTATTAACCCGGGCGATGTGCAGTGGATGACTGCCGGAGACGGGATATTGCATAAAGAATTCCATGAAGAAGCATTTTCGAAAAAAGGAGGATTATTTGAAATGGTACAATTGTGGGTGAACCTTCCCCAAAAAGACAAATCCGCAACACCTCATTACCAAGCTCTTCTTGCCGAAAATATGGGTAAACTCGTGCTCGAAAACAATCAGGGCATTGTCAACGTCATTGCAGGTAGCGCACAGGGCGTGCATGGGCCGGCGTCGACCTACACACCGCTCAATCTTTTTGACATACGGTTGAACAGTGGAGGAACCTTTCACACCTCAACGCCCAGTTCGCACAACACAGCTGTCTTATCCATAAATGGGGAGATCGAAGTAAATGGTCAAAAAGTGGCTGAACACGGCTTTGTATTATTTAAAAATGAGGGTGAAGAAATAAGTATACATGCGCCGGAAAAGAGCATTGCGCTTTTATTAAGCGGTGAGCCCATCCACGAACCGATTGCCAGCTATGGCCCCTTTGTTATGAATACAGACGCAGAAATCAGGCAGGCAATTACGGACTTTAATATGGGTAAATTCGGTTATCTTGAGTAAAGTTTTTCGCAATGCACCGCATTTGGCTACAGACAAGAGCACACTTTCAGTCACTTTTCTTAGTCTAGATTAACAGCCCTAGTGGAAATACGCCGTAATTTTGCGACTAAATAAACAAAATAGAAAGTACTTAAACTAATAAAGGCAACTTATGGAACAGTTAAAAGTAGCACTAGCAAACAATCGGGGCCAAATCCAGCTCCTCGTCGATGACCAACAGGTAGGTGAAATGGAAATTTCCGTTCATAACGGACAACTGACGGTCTATCACACGGAGGTTAATCCCGCATATGAAGGCAAGGGTTATGCAAAATTGCTGTTAAGCAAGCTAGTCGAGTACGCCCGTGAGAACAATTTAAAAATTGTGCCTCTGTGCCCCTATGTGCACGGCCAATTTAAACGTTATCCTGAGCTTTATCAAGACATTTGGTATACACAGAAAAACGATTAGAATCCCTGTCGTCTTATTATCCAGTCGGCAAGCTCTATATCGGAACAGTCGTTGTGGCGCGTAATATATTAAAAAGATGCTGCGCTGTGTTGATATCGCTTTTAATCATCGGAAGATTGATTTACATCAAGACAAACCCACTTCCTAAGAAAAAACAAAGGAAGTGGGACTTCTGCATCACCATCCAGGGTTATTCACCATACCAGGATTTGAATTGATCTCCTCTTCGGGGATAGGAAAAAGTAAATGTGCGTTATTCCGACGCTTGATGATATTATTTGCATCCACGCCAATGGCGTTCATCACCGGCAAATAAATCCCCCATCTGCGTAAATCCCAAGCGCGTACACCTTCCAAATGGAGTTCACGACGCCGTTCTTCCAAAACAAAAGACCTGAATTGTTGCTGATCCATATTACCTACCGATTGCAAAGAGGCGTTGCTTCTCCGACGAATAGCATTGAGTGCTTCATAGGCTTCTGATGTAGGACCATTCACTTCATTTTCTGCCTCTGCAAAAATCAATAAAGTCTCTGCATAGCGTAAGAAAGGATAAGGCATATCGGCTCGATAGAGTGTACGGTCGGTAACCTGTGCATATTTGGCGGCCATAGCAACATGCCAGTTATCAGGCGCATAATTATCTGTTGGTTGATAACCTTCTTCCGTTGGCACCGTTGCACTGTTCTTTACCTTTAAACTATCTTTCCCGGGATAATATTGCCAAGCTGCGTTAGCGAAAAGCTGATAACGATGTATGACTCCTTTTCGGATACGTTCATCCTGTTCTTCAAATAGATCATACCAATGATCAGACAACGCCCAATGCCCTCCGTCGATTGAACCATGTGGTAAGATCACGCCGACATATTGATACGAAAGAAAATTGCCAAACTCCTCACTATTGGTTGCATTCATTTGCCAAAAGTGCTCTCCTCTATTTCGGTTGGCAATAGACCACACATCCATGTAGCTTGGAAATAAATTAAAATTCCCTCCCGCTTTGGCAACGTCAATCACTTCTTTAGCTTTATCCCGCGCTAACTTAAAGTAGGCTGCGGCATCAAAAGACTCATAACCCGCCACAACTTGCTTTGTATGCGTTAGCGGAACGGGTGGAATGCGAGTAAGCACTCCATTTACCATTGCTGTTTGCGCACCGCCCATTACCGTTAGCTGTGCACCTGCAAGTGCTCCTGATGCCATGGTGGTATAAACCTTCGCCAACATGGTTTTGGCCGCTTCTTGGCTAATACGACCGATCTCGTGCTTGCTATTCTGTTTCGAATACAGCTGTGTTTCTGCCAATTGCAATTCTTCTATAATATAAGTGTAAACATCGCTTACCGGAGACCTTGGCAAAGCAACATTCCCTACCCCCACATCGACGATCGATTCTTTATGAATAGGCACCGGACCAAAAGCCTGTACCAGCACAAAATAAGCCCAGGCTTTTAGAAAATGTAGTTGCCCAAGCGCGTTGTTTTTTGCAGCCTCATCAAAAGTCATCTCTTCTATCCTTTTGATGGCCACATTACAACGTTGTATCAGTGCGTAAGGTCCTGACCAATACGTCCGTAAATCGTTCTTAGCAGAAGTACCCAAGAAGTTGCCGGCGCCTAAGTTCGAAAACGCCCAATCTTTACCGGTGATATCATCGCAATCCATTTCGTGTGGACGATTCCATACAGCGTAGGCAAAAAAATTGCCGCTGTTTAAAGTATTCAGGGCGCCATTTACCCATAAATTAGCATCCTGTTCAGAGCTCTTACCCAGTTGATCAGGCGAAACGAAATCATAAGGCGTTTCTTCTAAAGCCTTTTCACAAGCTCCATTTAAAATGAGAACTGTGCTGAGCAATAAGATATATTTTGTAGCGTTCATTATTTTTAGTTTTATAAGTTATCCATTGCTAGTTAAAGTGATGCCTTTAGTCCTAAAGTAAACATACGGCTATTAGGATAGGAGTTCATATCTACACCTCTACGCGAGGCGTCTCCACCAAAAGAGTTTACATCCGGATCAAACCAGCTATAATCGGATATAGTGAATACATTGCTAACGGAGAAATAAAGGTTTAAAGCAGAAAGGTATTTTGATCGCGGTGTAAAGGTATAACCCAGGTTAATATTCTTCAGGCGTACAAAGGTTCCATCCTCAATGAAACGGTCTGAGAATAAGTAAGCTCGTGAGGCTGACGCGTTTGCTTTCGGCCATTTTGCATTTTCTGTATTATCTGGCGTCCAACGTGTATCGTAAGCAAACTGCGGAATGTTACCCAATTGGCTCATGGTTACCTTTAATAGGTTAGAATTAAGAATATCCCCTCCAACTGAACCTTGGACAAAAACCGACAAGGTAAACTTTTTATAACTGAAATTATTAGTTAGGCCAAAAATATAATTGGGATTGGTGTTTCCTATAATTGCACGGTCGGTCGTTTGAGAAAGACCGGAAGGATCATCATCTACATTTTGGTATTTGATCTCACCAACTTTAGCGAGTTGTTCCGCAGCAGAAAGCGATGCATATTGCGGGTCGGCCTTCACTTCTTCGATTGAATCGTAGAAGCCGTCTTCTTTCAAGCCAAAAATCGTTCCGATCGCATGGCCATTCCGCTGTAAAAATATCTGATCAAATGGATACCATAGCCTGTTTGCGTATTGATCTGCAGGTAAATCTAAAATCTTATTTCGGTTAAAGGCAATATTGCCCGAAACGTCCCACTTAAAGGTCGCACCCTGAATCAGCGAAGCATCTGCGGTGATTTCCAACCCCTTATTTTCAACGGTCCCAAAATTGGTTAACATCGTACGGAAGCCTGAGCTCATCGGAATTTGTATAGATTGCAACAGGTCTTTTGTCCTTTTTAAATATACATCAACCGTTACATTCACTCTGTTTTTCCAAAACCCCATATCCATTCCTGCATCATACTGAGTGGTTGTTTCCCACTTAATATTTTCATCGACAAAGCCCTTGTTTTCATCAATTGAAAAACCACTGAGAATAGAGCCGTTAATAGGCACGTTACTTACTACGGTGCTATATACACTTCCATAGGGGCCAATACCCTGATTTCCCGTTTGTCCATAACTGGCGCGCAGCTTCAAGTTCGAAAAAACATTCAGTTCTTTTACGAAACTTTCTTCCCCCGCATTCCACGCTAAAGCAAAAGAAGAGAAGTTGGCCCATTTGTTGTTTTCCGCAAATTTGCTCGATCCGTCCCGCCGAAAAGAAGCGGTAAATAGATATTTACCCAGATAGCTGTAATTAACACGGCCAAGAAAAGACATCAGCGAGTTTTCCTGCCGACCATTCTGCAAGGGAGAAGGCACCAAACCGGCACGTAAGTTAAAGTTTTTGGTGATATCCGTCGGAAAATTCGTGGCACTCATGGTTTGGTAATCCGCGTCACCTTGCTCGTAAGTAAATGCCCCCATGGCATTAATGCTGTGTTTCTCATCATATACTTTATTGAAACTCAATATGGCCTCCGAGGTAAACTGTTTATAGTTATTGTCACCGATAGAACCTCTTCCATAAATAGGCGCCCTCCCTTCGTTGATATCTCTACCATAATAAGTTTCCCTTTTATTGGTATTGTAATTATAACCAATACGCTCACGGAGATTCAAAAACGGTGTAAAGTTGAGCTGAATGTAAGCACCTGTATACACACGGGTAGAATAGGTCATATCTCGCGAAGAATGTAAGGTTTTATAGGGGTTAGCGAGATTACTATTATTGATTGCGTTTTCCCGAAGATCCGAATTCGGATCATCCAAAGGATAGGTAGGTGGAAAATACAACGCAGAGCTGATTAAACTTGGCTGTGCACCTGAGGTATTTGTTTTGCCAAATTGAAAGGTTGTATAAGAAACATTGTTGTTAGTTCCTACCAATAAGAAATCATTGATCTTCCTTTCTACATTTAGTTGCGCATTATACCGCTTAAAACCCGAATTAATGATAATTCCTTTCTGATTCAAGTAATTTCCTGAAAGGGAATAAGTACCCTTATCATTTCCTCCTGAAAACCGTAATGTGTAATCTTGTGATACGGCATGATGGAAAATCTGATCCTGCCAATTGGTACCACGAAATCCCGTCGGATAAGCGGTCCCTTCCGGTAAACCGGTTAAATAATCCTCCGGTTTAGGTGTATAAACCTCTCTACCCGTTACCTGATCTAACGTAACTTCCCCGGGGAAGGGAACCGTCAACGCGGTACCTTCATAAGTACTATAATTTGCATACGCTTCATTTTGGAAAAGCGCATAGTGATAAGCATCCAACATGTCTACACGTTTGGAAACACTAGCTAATGAGGTATTGGAAATAAACTCTACCTTATCTACACCGGCGGCTCCCTTTTTCGTTGTAATCAACACCACCCCATTGGCACCTCTTGAGCCATAAATCGCCGTCGCCGATGCATCTTTAAGCACCTCAATACTTTCTATATCCTGCGGGTTAAGAAAAGACAACGGATTGATAGTTTGGAAATTATCTTCTGCTCCTGCCGGTGTCTGGGCCGAAGTAAAAGGAATACCGTCTACAACATACAACGGTTCACTGCCCGTAAATGAGTTGGTGCCTCGAATGGTAATGCTAATGCCGGCACCCGGGGCTCCATCGTTCCGATTGACATTAACCCCTGCAATACGTCCTTGTAAGCTCTCATTTACGCTAAAAGGAATTGCTTTCGTTAACTCATCACCTTTTACAGAAGCTACCGCGCCCGTAAGGTCCCTTCTGTTAATGGTACCATAACCAATGGCCACCACCTCATCAAGCATGGTGCTCGCAAGGGAAAGGCTGATGTTCATAGTAGCGCTATTTCCGACAACCTGTTCCACCGAAGTATAGCCCACAAAACTGAACATTAATATTCCACCTTGACTAGGAATTGGCATGCGAAAGCTACCTTTTGCGTCTGTTTGAACGACTGTACCGGTATTTTTCAACCGGACACTTACCCCAGGTAAGGTCTCCCCGTTGGTATCCGTTACAGTACCACTTATTACCCTTGTAGCTTGCTGTGCCACCGCGGTTGCTGCCCATATCATGAAGAATAGACAGAAGAAGAAAACCTTCTTAGCGCAGCAGGACGACTTGCGTCCACTTTTTAGGCAAAGCGGTCCCCGGCTGACATCATTTAATTGTGTCTTCATACATTTAGATTTGTTTAGTAAATGGTTAGTTAGGCTTTAATAGTAAATATCTATGGCCTATGTGTTGATTTTTTTAATTGTGTTTTTATACGCTCCAATCCTTCGAGATTTTTCTTTAACGCCACTTCGGGATCTTGTTCCAAACCGTCATTGATAATACCGATGGGACCCCTATAGGGGCTCGACGCAATCAGCTTTAGTAATTCCAGTTCCCTGTTGCCCCAACCTACGGGCACCAATTTTAAATCATCCTCTTGTTTCAGCCCAACCACATTGATAGCCATAAGATAGGGGAGGATTTTCGGAAAAAAATCGGGGAATCGTTCCAGGTGCTTCTGTGCATGGTGAAAATTGTATACAATCCCGATATTCGGCATTTTGAGATAGTTGATAACTGCTAGTTGGTTCTCCGGCTCACTAAACCAGCCATCGTAATGATATAAACCGACCTTACAGCCTACCTTCCGGGCTTCTTCGGCAATATAGCGCACCGACTTTGCCACTCTCTTCACTTTTTCGTCCTGATTTAAGCTATCGAGTCCTTCAATACCATTCACCCATACCCAGATCTCTGTTTTAGCCCGATTCCTTTTTAAAGCTTCGGTGATCAATTTCAAGTCGCCTTCTCCCTCAGGGTCGCCCCCTGCATACAACCAAAAAGCTTGTAACTTGATACCATGTTGCTTTAGGGTTTGTATTTCTTCGTCAAAAGTAGCCACATGCTCTTTTCTCCAATCATAAGCTAGGCGTTTCAAGCCCAGCTGGTCTAACATGGATGCCCGCTCTTCAGGTTTACGCTTTTTACTATCGAAAGGCACAATACACCAGGCAACCAGGTTATCCTTCTCAAAAAGCGACAAATTAAGCTCGCCTTTCGATTTGCCAACCTGTTGCGCCCAACTCGGCGTAAAAACAGCAAATATCAAGCAGCTCAACAGCACAATATTGTTTAGTTTAATCATCGTTTAGTTTTTTTAGTT
Organism: Olivibacter sp. SA151; assembly: GCF_054130995.1. Classification (NCBI taxonomy): domain Bacteria; kingdom Pseudomonadati; phylum Bacteroidota; class Sphingobacteriia; order Sphingobacteriales; family Sphingobacteriaceae; genus Olivibacter; species Olivibacter sp. SA151. Next base: position 4,387,253 of record NZ_CP096391.1, read on the forward strand.
AAGGAAGTGTGTAAGCTATATAAACGTCTCCGGTTTTCCCCCCCAGCTTTCCACCGCCGGTAGCTGGAATCAATACATATTGCTTTCCTTTTACTTCGTAGGTACTTGGCGTTGTGTACCCACCAAAAGGCAATTTCGTTTCCCATAGTAGTTTACCGGTATCTCGATCGAAAGCTCTCAGTTTTTCATCACCGGTAGCGGCCACGAACACCAGCCCACCGGCGGTTGCAATGCAGCCTCCAAAATTCTCTCTTCCTGTAATCGGGAAACCGGCCGCCGTTAACTCCGGATATTCACCCAAAGGTACTTTCCATTTAATCTTTCCGCTTCGCAAGTCAACAGCATTTAAAGTTCCCCAGGGCGGCTTAACGGCGGGATACCCATTCGGATCCAAAAATTTAACATATCCTAAAGAGCGAAAGATCAGCTGTTTCTTGTCAGACAGTAGATTTTGCTGCTGCCGGTCGAGCAAAAAGCTGGTTAAATCCTGCATATCCTTCTCCTCAATCTGTGCAAAAGCCGGCATGGCGTTCTTACCGGATCGGATAATTTCACTAAGCCCTTTTTGATCGTATTTCTTTGATAAATTAGTGAGTGCCGGAATGCCACCTTGACCTTTTCTTTCCCCACCGTGGCAGCTTTGGCATCCCATCTTCAGATACACTGCATTACCCGCGCTGATAGGCCTATCGCTTTCGGTATTGTTTAGTTGATTCACATTCTGCATATGAATAACCCAAGGCAGTTCATTTGCATTCACAAAAAGCAACTGGTTCGACTCATCTACCGCTCCCCCACCCCATTCAGCTCCCCCATGGATTCCGTAATAAATGATGCCTTTTTCAGAAGGAGGAACAAACCAACCCGCATCAGCGTTTTTAAATATCCTTTGCGCATACTCCCTAGCCTCTTTCGTACGGTCCGTAAGATCTTCTGCCGTCACTATCTGCCTACTAAAAGGCTCCGGCCAGGAAACGTAGGGTTGCGTCGGGTAGGCATGCTCTCCCGGTAAGCTACTGCCTGGAACCGGGCGCTCCTCTACCTTGGATAGGATTTCGCCGGTCAATCGATTAAATAAAAGTACATGACCGGTTTTTGTGAGCTGAATAAGACCGGGCACTTTTTCCCCTTTCACCTCAAGCATACAAAGAATCGGTGCACAGGGTAAATCAAGGTCCCAAAGATCATGATGTATCGCCTGATAATGCCATTTGTAATTTCCCTTTCCAGCGTCTAGAGCCACAACAGAGTTTCCGAATAGCTGCTGCCCCCTGTTATTCCCACGATAAAAATCGTCCTTAGGTTGACCGGTAGCAAAGTAAACCATACTGTTTTCAACATCCAAGGCAAGACCACCCCACGCATTAACCCCGGCACCCTTACGATAAAAAGAAGAATCACCCCAAGTCTCATACCCTCGCTCACGGGGATGTGGAATGGTATTAAACAACCATTGTCTTTTACCGCTATATACATCATAAGCGCTAACGTTAGCCGGCGAGCTCCAGCTCATGGTACCTACGATCACAAGGTCCTTAAAAATTATGGGGGCTGCCGGAGCGGTAATAGCCATCTGTTCTTTCGGCTTTACCAGTCCATCATTCAAATCAATTCGTCCCTGATCGCCAAAACTGAGCACTGGCTTTCCGGTTTCTTTAGCTACAGCATACAGAAAACCGCCTGCTGTGTAAAATAGGCGCTCATCATCACCATTTTTTGAGCGCCAACAGGCCAGACCGCGATTGATTCCGCCAAATTTCTCCCCTCTACGAGCTGGATTGAAGCGCCAGATTTCTTTTCCATTTTCCGCATTCACTGCTATTAAGTGCTGCGCTGGTGTCGTAGCGTACATAACGCCCTCTATAACGAGCGGATTACATTGCACATTTCCGGAAGAATCGCCCGAATGATATGCCCACGCCTCCCGAAGCAAATGCACATTGGAACGGTTGATACTGCTCAACTTTTTAAATTTCTGCTGTCCTGCGTCCCCTCCTGCAAAGGCCCAATCAGTAGAGAATTCCTTCCTTGATTCCTTCTTCCCACAATGAGTAAGAAATACACAGGAGAAGAGCAAAATATAATAATACAGAGCAACATCTTTATTATTGGGTAGCGGTATCATGTTTGCGCAAGGATAAAGGATTAAATAGTTGGTTGATATGTTAAAGGGCTGTCTGGAAAATTATACTCCCATTTCCAGGTGTCTTCCATATTAGGGTAACGTTGGCGACAATCCAGATATTCTTGCATCATCTCTCTCATAGTTGGGGTCAGGCGTTTCAGATAATCAGGCGTTAACAAATTGGCATTTAAGAGATAAAAATGCCAGGTAGGTGGGTAATTTGCACTGTGATATCCCATGTGCAGAGTTCTGCGTGGCACGTTCATTTTTTCGGTATAACCACGATGTATCAGATTATTATTGTATAGTACTGCTTGTCCGGCTTTGAGGGTTACCGGAATACCGCCCGGCATCTCCGCTCCAACGGGTGCGTAGTGCTTTGACCCTCCAAAAGCTACCTTCTCTGCTTCGGTATTGGGTCTATTGTGGCTACCAGGAACGATCCATAGAGAATTTTCCGCTACCAATGGCAAGTTAATCTGTACACTGTTATGAAAACGTTGTGGAGAGAACAGCCAGTCTTCTATTTCATTCTGCGGAATCTGAATCACATCCCGATGCCATCCCAATGAGTAAGAGGTGCCCTCATTGGCGGCCAATATGGAAGCATTGTTAATGATTAAGTTCGGCCCGATTAGCTTCTCGACTGTGTCAAGAATAACCGGATGATGAAAGGCATGGTGGATAGATTCAGTACCTGGCTTCGTGAGCAAATGGAAATAGTACTGTCGCGCCTCTTTGCCGAAATCGCTCAATTCGTCTCCCAAGTGTTGAAAAGCAGCAGTACGCGCCGGACTGTCGTCGGCTTTAATTTTTGGACTAATTAATTCATCCATCAGCATACGAAAATCGTCAATTTCCTGCTGGCTCAATACATCGATGATAAGGTAACCATCCTGTTCAAATTGTTCTTTAGCTGTCATTCCTATAAATATGTTAAAGTAATACCTGCTGTTTAGTCTTTGCAGACTCCAGTCCCGCTTCTAACACGCGAAGGGTTTGCCAACCATCCCTGAAATTTGGTTCAATAGATCCCTTACTGACGATTGCTTCCATAAAGTCGGCCACCGCATGGACAAAAGTGTGTTCATAGCCGATGATATGTCCAGCCGGCCACCAATGATCGGTATAAGGATGAACAGGTTCAGTGGCTAGAATTCTCCGAAAGCCTTGCTGTACAAGTTCCTCTTGGCGGGAGAAGAACTGTAGTTCGTTCATGCGTTCCAAGTTAAAGGTCAGGCTCCCGTCGCTACCGTATATTTCAAAGGTCAGGCTGTTTTTTCTTCCGGTTGCAAAACGTGTCGCTTCGAACGATCCAATCGCTCCATTTGCAAATTGTACCTGCATAAGCGCGGCATCCTCCACCGAGACCTTGCCCATTTGATTCCCCCGTGCTTTGCCCTGTAGGTTGCCTGTAGATGACTCATCTGCCAATGGACGTTCCTTGACAAAGTTTGCTGTAAGGGCCATTACCGATTTTATCTCCCCCACCAGATAATGGGCTAAGTCGACCGCATGTGAATTTAAATCCCATTGCGGCCCCGCCTGTGCCACGTTTTTATCGAGTTGCCAAGTTAACGGAAACATAGGATCTACAATCCAATCCTGCTGGTAAGCACAGCGCCAATGAAAAATTCGCCCAATTTTTCCGTCATTGATCAGCCGTTTCGCCAATGCAATTGCGGGCACCCGTCTATAGTTATGATTCAGATAATGCACCACGCCCCGATTCTCGCATACCCGCCACATCTCTTCCGCCTGCCTGCTGCTCATGGCTAGGGGTTTTTCACAAAATATATGCTTCCCTTCTTTTGCTGCTGCTATTACCACCTCATGATGAAGGTGCTGCGGTAGCGCAATATCTATAACATCGATAGTGGGATCATTAACCAGCTTTCGCCAATCGGTTTCCGTTTGCTCCCAGCCCCACTGTTTGGCAAACGCCCCAAGGGCTTCCGCATGCCGTCCGCACACCGTTTTTAACACGGGGTTACAGGGCAGATCAAAAAACAAAGGAGCTTTTTTCCATGCGTTACTATGTGCACGGCCCATAAACTTATAACCAATCAACCCAATACAAAGTGCTTTATCCATAAATGATTTGTTTAGTAATATGCTTTAACGTTTCGATACTTTGGTTCACCACTTCTCTTTCCCTATTGGTATATTTTGGATGCAAGCAATCAATTTCGACTGCTAAAAATCCTTGATAATCCTGAGCCTGTAGTATACGTGCGAGAGCAGCGTTATCTATTAGTCCTTCTCCCGTCGGCACGCAAGAGAAAAAATACCACTCATTAACCGGCACACCCTTTACCGGTAACAGGTCTTTAATATGGGTAGCATAAACATATGGAGCCAATTTCTGCATTGCTTGTATCGGGTCGTCCAGCACACGAAGAAAATTTCCTGTATCGAAGTTTACGCCGAAATACTTGGAATCAATCCGCTTAACCAGTTCCAGTATTTCTTCGGCATTGAAATCAATATGGTTTTCAACAGCAAGTTTTATATCATATTTTTTCGCCACCTTTACTGCCTGTTCGAATTGTTCGGTGAGTAAGTCTAGCTGCTTCCGATGGTCTTCAAATCTGAATTGAAGGCTACTCCCCACTACGCGCATCACGGACGCGCCTATCTGATGTGCATACTCAATATGTTCTATCAGCTCGTCCAATGCCTTCAAATTCTTACCGCCCTCTAAACCATCCGGATGTCCCCAGGCATACACCCTATCCAATCCTAAATTGTCCAATTGCTGCTTCACCGCTTTTAGGTATTCCGGGTTAAACCGAGGAATAAAACAGGATTCTAAGGAAACCCCATCAATTTCGAACTCATCCAATTGCGCTAAAAAAGTTTCAAAAGACAAACGTTGATCCGGCGCATCCTGCATAGGATATACTTCTCCAAACAGCCTATGGAAACAGTAACTATCAATACCGATCTTCATAATACGCATTATTTTAGGTTTACAAATTTATAATGGTGTACGTTAACTTTTTTCTTTATAGAAATAGTTAACGTTAACTATAGAGACAAAACTATAATATTATTAAAAACATTGCAAATTTTTTTAATATTTTTTTGTTTTATTCCTTCAGCTTTCTATACATTTGAAAAAAAAAACGCAAAGCCATTAAAACCAAGAATAAAGTCATCGGAATCAAAGATATTGCAGAACATGCCCAGGTATCCATTGGGCCGGTAGATCGTGTACTGCATAATCGAGGAGGCGTATCCGAAGCTACTCGGCAACGCATTTTAAAAGCGATTGAGGAATTAGGATATAAACCGAACATCCTGGCCAGTCGTTTAAAATCGGGCAAGGTGTACACATTCGCCGTCCTAATACCGAAGGCGACCAAAAAAATACCCTTTTGGCAGCAACACCAAGAAGGTTTTGACCGCGCACTTAAAGAGCTAGAGCAATATGGCATTCAAATAGAGGTTTTCCATTTTTATCAGAATAAGGAGCAATCGTTCAAACAAGCTGTTGACAAAGCGATTGCCGGTAATTTCGACGGCTTTCTGATCGTTCCGATCTTTCGTAAACAAAGTGATCGTTTGATTCTGCATTGCAAGGACCAGGGAATACCGGTTATTTTCTTCGATAGCAATTTACAAGAGGTAGATGCTCTCAGCTTCATCGGTCAACATTCGCATGACAGTGGCAAACTAGCAGCTGATATACTACATCATTGCCTAGACCCCGAAGAGGAACTCCTTGTAGTACGCATTGTCGAAAAAGAGGACAACCATTCTCATTTTTTAGCAAGAGAACGAGGCTTTAATAATTTTTTTCGACGTCAAAACCGCATCATCCACCATTATGCGGCAGAGAACCTAAACGACAAAGCGTTAAAGGCCGCTTTAGTACACTTTATAAATACGCATAACCGTGTAAAGGGCATATTCGTCAGCAATGCTATACATAAAGTGGCCTCAATCTTTGAAGAGGAAGGTATACATAATGTTAAATTGATTGGCTACGATCTCATCGAAGAAAATGTTGCTTATTTAAAAAAAGGTGTGATCAATTTCCTTATTAATCAGAAACCTCAATATCAAGCATATTTGGGAATCAAACTTTTATATGAGTATCTCGTATTGAAACGACCCATCGAAAAGGCTTATTTTATGCCCTTGGATATACTAATGAAAACTAATATAGACTATTATCGGTAGCGCGACTTAACTACAGGCAGTATTTTCATCATGTTTATGCTATGATCGGTCAACACAAAAATAATCCGAAAACAATTATACGAACAAGTGTACCTTTTCGCCAACACGATTGTTTCCGGATTATTTCCACAGACACATATCATTTGAACGAACCCATACATTATCATGAAAATTTCGAATTGGTCTTTCTTAGCAATGCGCGTGGAGTCACGCGACGGGTGGGCGATCATGTCAGCGAATTGAGAACTGACCACGAGCTTGTCCTTATTGGGCCTAATCTACCGCATGGATGGGATCGTGTGCGGGGCGGTGAAAAAACCATCAAAGAGTTTGCCATCCAATGGCCTAACGATTTATTCGATGACAAGCTGCTTCGTCGACACCAATTCTCCGATTTGCGGCATTTACTGGATCGCTCTAATCGAGGACTTGCCTTTAGTCAACCTACCATACAAGCTGTTCGGCTACGAATCGAAAGCATTCAATGGTCTGATAATTTTGACACCTTCCTCGAGCTCATCGGTTTATTACATCAACTGGCGTTAGATCGCGAGAACACTACCTTATCACGTCGATTGTATCAGGAACATATCGCAATAAAAGCGAACTGCCTACGTACTGAGAAAGCTCTGGCTTATATGAAACAGCACTATGGGCAAAACATTAGTCTTGCGAATTTGGCTGATTTGGTTAATATGACAGAAGGTGCTTTCAGTCGTTTCATCAAAAAGAAGACTGGTCAAAGCTTCATAGAAACACTCACTAATATACGAATTAATCGCGCCGTACGTTTGCTCGTCGAAACTTCTTTAAGCGTAAACGAGATCGCCTTTCAGTGTGGCTTCCAGAACCTTTCAAATTTTAATCGGCTTTTCAAAAAGGCGGAGGGGTTGACACCGACTCAGTTCAGGGCTAAATTCATGCCCTGAAACCTCTCCTAGTAATGCAGACTCCCTTCTAATATCTTATCCGTTGCCGCTTTTTTTTCACTGCCATCCATTAAAAAAGTAAAGCAGGAATCCGGCACCTGCCTGTTATTTCGTTCGTTCATTTGCTTCCAAGTAACGAGCCAGGATTTTTAGTTGAGGTTTATCTTTTCCGTTAATAGGTTCAACCGCCAGTTTATAGTTTCCCCACCTGGGTCCTGCCGCCCAGTAGGTGCCGTACACGCCGTTTTGCTGCATATAGGCTAATACCTTATCAAGTACTTCCAACCATCTTTCATCATCGTCAGGCACACCATATTCACCTACGAAACCCCTTTTTTTATGTTTCGCAAGCCAATCTATAAAAGGCTTCACTCTATTTACACCTATTTGTTCAGTGGCCTCTTCTTCCTCAAACGAATATTTATAAGCACCACTACCATCCTTGTCAAAGTAAACATGGGCTTCGTAAATGATTTTATTCGCAGGATCCTGCAGATCTTTGAGATGAGTGCTAAATTGCAACCACTTCGCGGCCGAACTCCATGCGTCGCCCCCTACTATGATAGGTGTTTCACTATCGACTATCCGAATCGCCGTTATTAATTGTTGTGCTATTTGAAACCAAGAATCAGTTGATGGCATGTCATGTGGTTCGTTCATCAATCCGTAACCCCAAATGTTCTTTTTATACCGCAACGCTTTCGCGATTTTCACCCATGCATCTACAAGAGAATTTGTTGAGATCTTGCTTGTCCCCACAAGTTCATAAACTTCCCCCACTTTTCTCCTGCAATAGTTATGCATATCCGGAATAATCCACAAATTTCTTTGAGCAGCATGATCAATAAAATCAATTATTCTTTTCAGTTCTGCCGTATCAAGAGGCCCGCCCATTACCGGTTGAATACGCTCCCATTTAAAAGGTAATCGAAATAATTTAAACCCTTTTGCTGCAAAGTAATCCAATTCCATTTCTGTTGGATAGTAATAATCTTCTCCGTAAACGCCAGGAAAATTTTCTCCGAAGTCGGCCCCTGCCAAGTTAAGTCCAAATGGTGCCGTCGGCCGAGTCTGTGAAAAACATACAGAACACAAAAGAAAAAGGCTAAACAAAAAAGTAATTTTTTTCATCATTTTTAACATGGTGATTCAAGCAATTATGAATGGATGATTTCAAAGCTACTGCTTTAATTGCCTGTCAAATAATACTTTTTAGGCCAATGTTGGTGTTTTCTTAACCCTTTTTTTATTCTCCGCTTGCGTGCGTTATATTAGCCAAATAAACTGAACAAAAATGCGTCAACCAACCATCTATCTATTTATTGTTCTCTTTCACTTAGGCTATCATACTAGCGTAGGTCAATTGCATATTAGTCCGGGAAAGCACTATATTGAAGAAGCCGGACGCCCTTTTCTTTGGATCGGCGACACTGCTTGGGAACTTTTCCATAAGCTGAGCCGTGAAGACGCCAAGTATTATTTGCAAACTCGAGCTAAACAAGGGTTCACGGTAATCCAAGCTGTTTTATTAGCGGAACAGGACGGCTTGCGAACACCAAACTATTACGGTGATCTCCCCTTATACGACTTCGACCCAAAAAAACCAAATGAAGCGTACTTTGAACATGTAGACACCATTATCAATATGGCAAGGGAGTTAGGCCTCTATCTCGCCATTTTACCAACTTGGGCCGACAAAGTTAAATCTGACAGACCTGGCAAAGGCCCCGTTGTTTTCAATACCGATAATGCATACGTATACGGTCGTTTTTTAGGCACACGTTACGCCAATAGCCCTGTCGTTTGGATGCTTGGAGGCGACAGAAACGTGTTGAATGACAGCGTAAAAGCGATTTGGGCACAAATGGCCAAAGGCTTACAGGCGGAAGGTAAACACGCGAAACTTATAACCTATCATCCGGCGGGAGAATCTTCATCATCTCAATGGTTTCATCAGGCATCTTGGCTTGGTTTCAACAGTTATCAAACCGGCCATGCATATCCCTATTTCCCTGTTTATAAATTTGCGGCTCGAGACTATGCCTTACAACCGATAAAACCCGTGATCGACGCGGAGCCCGCCTACGAAGATATTCCAATCCGTTTTTGGGAATTTATTGACTGGACCGGTAAAGAACGTGTGCCACCACATATACTAGATGACAAGAAACTGATCAAGGATAAAAATTTTTTTAAATATGGCTATTTTTCGGATTACGACGTTCGGGTACACGCCTACTGGAATTTTTTGTCAGGTGCGTGCGGATATACGTATGGTCATCATGCAATTTGGCAATTTTTCTCAGCAAACGATACGTTCGACATCCCCTGCCTCCAAGAGTGGAAAGCATCCCTTAAACGACCAGGTGCAGCTTCCATGCTACCATTGAAAAAGATCCTGACAGCACGAAACTTCGCACAGCTCATTCCCGATAACAGCTTAATTCTAGGCAAAAATAACAACGATAGCACCTATCTCTGCGCTGCGCGTGCAGAAGGCAACAGTTTTGCGTTAGTCTATGCTGCCCGTGGCCAACAATTTACTATCAATTCGACAATATTTAGCGGCAAACTCATTGCCCATTGGTATAGACCCAAAGATGGCTATATCATTCCGATTCCTTTATCTAAAGGATCACAACTACTTACATTTGTTCCGCCAACAAGCGGAAAAAATCACGATTGGCTCTTGGTTTTAGATGTCGAAGAAGCTAATTTGCCTAGTTTGTCATCTTCTTTCCCTTGATACACAAAGTGGCTACTTAGGCTTTTGAAAATATCGAAAGTCTCTTCTAGTATACTTTTAGACGAAGTTCATGCTTTTATTACTTATTTCGGACGATAGTCGAAGGGAAACTCACTAGTCCGCTCTTCAGTTCGTAATAATAAAATAATGACAAGACGCTATATTTCGAAAAGCCAAATTAAATGGTTAAACTTGTATTAATTTAACAGCATTATTTTGTTAAATAATATGAAGAAAATAAGCAATATACAAATACCGGTTTTTGTCATTCATGAGCTCATCATCCGTCTGCAAGAAATCGACCCTTTAGTTGGCGAATACAAAAGCCATTACTTCTCAACAGAAGACGCTGTTGTTGAGACTAGTTATTTACAGCTGAGATTTCCTATGTATTTACTTCGAAAGCAATTTCAGGATCCCGAATTAATCAGTCAGGATGAACTGCGACAGCAATTGCCTTTTTACTTAGGGGCTTAATACCAGTGGAGAGCTTGTTACACAGTACCATCGCAACTGCCACTATTTTACAACTTAACCACTTTCCTACTCAACGTTTCAACTATTCAACTACCTAACTGCTCTCCAAGCCACAATAAACATTAGAAAAATCTGCTTTAGCTAAATCACTTTTGTGAATAACGAAATAAATCTCACCCGCATCCCAGAAACAAAATCCGGGTAATCTATCTGAGCTGACCTTGAGTAACACCGTAAAGTCGTTAGCATTTCCTCGTAGCTGATCGGCTGCCTCAATTTGCGGAGAATCATGTTGTTTGAATACATAACTATTCATGCTATGTACCGGTTTTACAGATAAGGTGTGCTCCTCCAATTGTCTTCTCAAATTCTCTGTTTGTTCGTACTCTTCTTCCAGGGCCGATAAGCTGGCGGCTTTCCCTTTATACAGACTGTCATCATTATAAAAATGAGGCACACTTACATATTTACCTACCTTTACACGATAGGGAGCAAAAACACCGTGGTCATCATAAATAAAATCATCTTCTATCTCTAATTCGGCAGCCGAAATTAATACATCCGTTTCCTGAGCATAAATCACTTTGGCGTTAAAATCTTCCTGATCCGTGATGAAAAAATAGAGTAGCCCTTGCCGAGGAAGGTAATTTTGATATGAGGCAAGTTCTTTACAATTTATTTGTGCAATGAACTGATATCCCATTACACGATTATCATAGGTTGTAAAAACGGGATATGTAATGCCACATGGTAAGTCAGGCAATCCTCCAAATCTCGTATTCCCTCGATCGGAATAATCATCCGGATCTGTGGTTTCTAATGCCACAGATGCAAAGGCTAATGATCTGATCCCCTCCCTATAAGGCTCCCAATATTCCTCCACGAGCGCGTAACTCAACTGCTTTTCTAATTCGATATCATAAAGGCCAGAAAAATTTTCAATCGGACTCACGCCGATCGTCACCCATTCATCACCCTTGTTATACGTTGCACGAATACTTTCCAGCACAACTCCAGGGTTCTCGAAAATATCCGGCACTGTCATTTCAAATAAACTTGTCCTAATTGTTTGCATAGCCTATTAATCGGTTGAAAAATCATTATTAATCTCTACGGATATTAATGATATGGTTGTTTTTCATTAATTCGTTTAAGTCTGTTTTTGATAGGAAAACGATACTTTTGCCATAGTCCTTCGCATGATGTCGGCGAATGACACTCAATTTAGATGCACCAGGCACTTCATAATCATTGACGCGAAACCCAAGGGAGTCTCCTTTAAATTGGCTAAGCAGATACAAGGTATAGAACCCATTTGATTGTTTAATACCGTATACATCACCAACTTGTGGTCGCTGCAAATAGTTGGCTGTCTGCCTATCTTCGTTCACAATGGCAATAGATATGAACACTATCAGGATTACACCGAGTAAAAGTCCACTAAAATATTTCCAGGGTATACTCGGCTTCTCGCCTGGGATAGATTGTGCTAAACTTAACGGCATCTCCTTTCGGCTCAAGGTTTGACGGCAGTGTGTGCAATGACTAAGCGACTCTGTTCGATAACTAAACATCGGTATCCAAAAAATATGAAAATAGCGTACATAAAAATGGAGTCCTACTGATTGTTCAGAACCGCAATAGGTGCAATCGAACTTAGGCTTACCGGCCCGTATTAATCTTTTCCCTGTTCCAAAAATGATCATATCATAAAAATTAGTTTCTACCGACTTCCATTTGTTTTAGTCGCCGTATAACGAATCGGAACATTATCGATTGTTAGATTATCAATATATACAGAAACCTGTGTACTGGCATAGCCATAGCCGTCACCAGATGCGAAACTTTCCGAGGTTGCGCCTACCGAGGCATCTTTAAAAGCAATAGTTCTTAAAGTTTTCTTTTCCCCGGTCGCCTCCACAGTGATCACACCATCCGCTTTATCCATTTGTCCACCGATCCATTTTAATAGAAATTCATCGGTATTTTGTTGAAAATCAATACTCACGATATAAGCATCATAAGCAGAATATCCCATTGAGGGGCCGTCGCCCCTAGGTTTCGTACACGAGTAAGCAAAACTATTCAATAAATAACTCTGAGATTTCTTGCTTTTCGAATCCGTTAATTTCAGTCGAATTGTACGATCTCCCTGTTGTCCAAATGCGGAAAGCACTAAGACAAGGCAAAAAAAAGTATTAAAAAAAATTTGTTTCATTTTTCTGTTTTTTATAAAGCGACATCCTATTCATAGGATGGATAATCTTCGTTGTTTAAAAATTAAATTTTCCTTCAAACAGCTTTCCTATGAATGGCACAGGCTTCTTTACTTCATTAAAAGCCGTAATGATACCTAACAGTAATAAAATCAATGGAATCAAAAGGATCAGGTAGCATAAGGTAGCTAAGCTAGGTAAGAGAGTTAACACCACTGTGGTGAGTATGCTCAATATAATATGAAAAATAAATATACCGAGCGCTTGACTTAGATGATAGCCCACCAAACTGCTTTTTTCTTCCGATTTTTGATAATTCAGGTAAGCAATAACCCATCCGATGATTGTCAGATAGGCTATAATTGACATATTTTTGTTCGTCATGATAATAATAATTGTTTAAAAATGAACAGGGCAAAACTAGCTTGAATTGACAATAATGCCTGAAATCAGAGACCTATACACCGTCTACAAGAAAAAAACATTCGACTACAAAGCGTCTACAAAAACCTCAAAAGAAACTGCCTGTCAATATTTTAGCCAATTATTCCCATTTTTTGAACCCCATCTTTTTTCTATTTTTGAACATGCATTGGTTAAACAAGTCCCTACTTCTTATCTGCATTTCGCTTTTTACTATCCTTTATCACTCAAAAGGGCAGGAAATTTATATCGACTCATTAGCGCATCTTTTAGCGCAACCAAGCACGACGCTGCAGGAAAAACCGCTCCTTTTATGTAAGCTGGCGAAAGCCAATACCGAAAAGGATCTAAAAAAATCGTTTAAACAAGCGCGGGAAGCGATTCATATCGGACATAAGCTAAACACTTATGAAGGGCCCGCCATTGGTTTTGCGACGCTCATTTATCTCTATATACAAGCCAACGATATAAAACAAGCCTATGAGAGCCTCGATAGCGCTTTGTATTATGCCTCACGAACGAGTGACCCGGTCGCAAAAGGCTTTGTTGAATTCAGAAATGGGTGGCTTGACTTAGTGAACGGGGAAAGTGACAAATCCATCACTAAGTTATTGAAGGCGCTCGATTTATTCAAAACAGTGAATTTTTATGAATACGAAGCCACTATTTATCACTATCTCGCCAGTATCTATGGGTATGGCAACGATGTCAATAAACAATTGGCCTATGCGCGTCTTAGCTTTGAAAGTGCTAAAAAAAGTGGACAAGTGGACGCCTTAAACACAGCTTACTTCACGGTAGGACATAGTTTCTATGACCGCTTTAAACTGGATACAACCAAGCATGATCTGCTCGACTCTGCCTTGATTTATAACAAGCGGTCTATTCGACTGTCTACCATTCAACGCGGACGTCTAATCGCACAAAGTAATACCGCGGCAGCGGCGTTGAACATTGCAAATAGCTATTTCAAACATTTTCCCAATACTTATAAAGACAGTGCAGACAAGTACATCGATTTCGCTATTGAAATCGCAAAGCGGACAAACTTACATGAAGTGCTTATGAATTGCTATGGTATTCGTAGTGAGTACGCGCTGCGCGAGGGAAGATACGACGAAGCAGAGAAGACGCTGCTTAACGGTTTAGCTGCACTTGAAGGTAATGTCCTTAAAATGCCGGTAACGAAAGCACGCATATTTCTTGCTTTGTCCCGAATCGCCGAAAAAAAAGGTTCAGAGAAGACTGCCTTAAGCTACCTAAAACAGCATATTGCATACAATCAAGAGGCTTTTGATGAAGAAAAAATAACCAATATCCAGAAAATGGAAGCCCGGTACAGTATGGCCAAAAAAGAACAGGAAATAAGTTATCTAAAGAAGCGGAACTTTCTATACTTGATCATTGGTCTATCCTGTATCCTTACACTATTGTTTCTACTTAGTTCTTATAATTACAAACTAAAAGCTTCAACAAGAAAGCAAGCCCTTATTGATCGGGAAAAAGAAGAAGCTCAGTTAAAAGCGCAATTAAAGGAGGCAGAGGCCAATAGACTGCATGCCGAACAAGTGCTGTTAAAAGAACGCGAGGAGCGCTTACAGAAAGAGATTCTTGCAGGAACGCTGCAGATTGAAGAAAAAAATGGTTTACTGGAAATGCTATCTGATAAAATCGCGGAAAAAGGTCATCTTTCTGTTGATGAACAGATTAAGCGAATCGTCCAGCAGCAGAAAAGAATGGATAAGGAATTTGAAGGTCATAAGACCGATTTTTTTGAAAGCGAATCGCAGTTCTTTGAGAAGTTACAGGAAAAAGCGAATCATACCCTTACCCGATTAGACCTCAAATATTGTTCTTATATTTTAATGGGGCTCTCGAATAAGGAAATATCGACCCGTTTAAGTATCGAACCAAAGAGCATCCGCATGGCAAGATACCGCCTTAAACAAAAACTTGGCCTTGACAAGAATGATCAGCTGGACCAGTTTATACAACAGGTAGGACGCCTAACATAAGAAGCTTAATTTTAATACCTTATAACCAAAACAAAAGTAAAACTTAACCAATAGTTGTTTATTTTTCCAAAAATTTGTACGTTTGTGCTCCGATTTGGCTATACGACTACTTAGCCACTTTTTCTGTAATCTAAAAATCAATTGTTTTGATTGAATTTGGTGTTTTTGGCGGTGGCAGCTGGGCTACTGCTCTAGTAAAAATTTTAACAGACAATAAACTAATAGTTAATTGGTATTTAAGACGGACAGAGCAAGCAGAGGCAATACAAAATGCAGGCAGTAATCCTGATTACCTAAACTTTGTTACTTTAAATACGGAATATTTACAGTGCAGCTCTCAGAAGCAGTTTGTAGCACAAAAGAGTACTATTATTCTATTCGCCGTTCCCAGTGATGGTCTCTCTGATTTATTGATTGGTTTTGATAGAAAATGGATCCATAACAAAGCTGTATTGAGCGCCGTCAAAGGAACTGTCGGTGAAGAGCACGAGCTACCAAGCGCCTATATATCGAGGCAATTAATTATACCGAATAACCTTCAAGGTATTTTGGCAGGCCCCTGTCATGCTGAAGAAATCGGCCATAGAAAAAAAACTTACTTGACAATCGGCGCGGTTGATCCCCATTGGCAGCAAATGTTACAAACCTGCTTTTCAGCAGATTATCTTGACGTTCGTATAAATGCAGATATTACGGGAATCGAATGGGCCGCGATCTACAAGAATGTAGTTGGTCTGGTATCCGGAATGGCTAAGGGGTTACGTTACGGTGATAATTTTATCGCTGTTTTAGTGGCCAACGCTTTGGCGGAATTGAGAGAAGTTCTCCGGCATATGGGCAGTAATGCCGAAATCCTCAGTTCTTCTTATGCAGGCGATCTTTTAGTGACCGCGTATTCGGCTCACAGTCGTAACCGTCTTTTTGGTGAGATGATCGGCCGCGACTATAGCGTCGATAAAGCAAAAGATTCCATGAACATGGTAGCTGAAGGTTATGGAGCAACACGCGGGCTCTATCAGACTACCCGGAATTTTCCCTTGAAGCTACCGATCTTACAAACGGCTTATCGTGTATTATTTAAGTATATGCCTGTATTAACTGAGTTTAAACTTTTGGAACAAAAATTAACATAGCATGATACTAGCAACAGACTTAGACGGAACTTTCTTAGGCGGTGAAATGAACCAGCGAATGGAACTCTATCGCCTTATTAAAGAGGCGAAAGACTTTACGCTGGTTTTCGTCACAGGTCGAGGCCTCGAAACAGTCATTCCCCTATTAAACGACCCGCTAATTCCTACACCCGATTATATCATCGCTGATGTAGGAGCTACCATCGTCAATGGACACACGTTGGATAAGATTGAACCGATCCAATCGGAAATAGAACGCAACTGGACGGAAGTCTTTGATTTACGGCAAGCACTTGCAACAATTGAAGGCATTGAGCCGCAAGAAGTACCACAGCAGCGACGGAGCTCTTTTTATTATTCAAACGGAGTTGATCTAACGAAAGTGATGGATATAGCCGAAAAGAAAAATCTGGACGTCATTACATCCGTCGATAAATATTTGGATTTGCTTCCTAAAGGCGTAAATAAAGGTTCTACACTTCGCAAACTTATTAATATGTTAGGTGTAGCAGATGAAAGAGTGCTCGTGGCAGGCGACACAATGAACGATCTCGCCATGTTTCAAATTGGTTGTAAAGGTGTTGTCGTCGGAGCATCAGAGGCTGCTTTATTCGATACCACTGCTAAAAACCAAGATGTTTACCACGCCAAACAGCCAGGGGCCGGAGGCATCTTGGAAGCCATGCAGCGACTCGACTCTTTTCGTAAGCTATTCCCGGCAAATAAGACCGCAAAAGTAAAGCGAAAAGCCACTAAAAATCAATTGGTTATTGTCTATCACCGACTCCCTTATGAAAAATCAATGATCAAGGGCCAAAGCGTACGCCACGCACCAAAAAGTCCCAACGGTATTATTCCCTCCTTGCTCGGACTTTTTGAAAATGGTCGTGCCGGTATCTGGGTAGGCGAAGAAGCGCAACAAAAAGACGGAAAAGAAGTAGGTAATCAATTGATCGACGCGCAGAAATATCCAAAGCTGTGGAGCTCTACCATTTCTTTATCCAAAAAAGATATTGATCAGTTTTATCGGGTGTTTTCCAAGGAGGCCTTTTGGCCAACTATTTTTTCCTTTGTAGATAAAGCAAGATTCAATCACGAAGATTGGAACCATTACCTTCGTATCAATAAAATTTTTGCCGATCGTGTAGCAAAAGAAGCCGATCACGGTGCTTTTGTTTGGATTCACGAATACAATCTCTGGATGGTACCTGCCTATTTGAAGCCTTTACGACCTGACTTGAAAATTGGCTTTTTTCATCACACCTCCTTCCCAGGTGCTGATGTTTTTAATATCCTTCCCTGGAGGAGGGAAATCATCGGTTCGCTGCTGTTGTGCGATTTCATTAGTTTTCATATCCCGCGTTATGTAGAAAATTTTGTTGACGTACTCCGAAGTCACGTGCCGTTTCGGGTGGTTAAAACAATCAATGCTGCCAAACAATTTCTTACTTATAGCTGTGCCTTGGGTGTGGAAAGCATGACAAAAATTATCGAGGTGGAAGGTCGCAAAATTCGCTTAGGAGCCCAACCCGTTGGGGTAAACATGGCAAGCATCAAGCGCGCACTAACCTTTCCAAAAGTAAAACAGCATATTCAACGCATGCAAGTAGCGAAGCATAAGAAAGATATCAAAACGATTCTTTCGATAGAGCGTTTGGATTATGTAAAAGGGCCCTTGGAAAAGATAAAAGCTTTTGGTGAGTTCCTGGAAGATTACCCGGAATACCGGGAAAAGGTAGCGTTGATCAATATCTGTACGCCCCCTTCGCAGGGAATGAAGATTTACGATCAAGTTCGAGATGAACTGAATCAAGCCATTGGTGAGATTAACGGTAAATATGCTACCATGGATTGGCTTCCAATCCAATATTTCTACCGTTCACTACCTTTTGATGAAGTAGTTACTTATTATGGTATAAGTGATATAGCTTGGATTACACCGCTCCGAGATGGGTTAAATCTAGTTGCGAAAGAATATATTGCAACGAAAGGACTATTAAACGACTTCAGTGGAGCATTGGTGTTATCTGAGTTCGCAGGAGCTTCTGTGGAGCTACCTTATGCTATTTTAACGAATCCTTACGATCGGAAAAGTATGATTGAATCGCTGCTAAAAGCACTGATGATGGATGAACAGGAACAAGCGATCCGTATTCAACGCTCCTTTGAAGCGGTTTCTCATTTCGACGTGGAATACTGGGGCAAGGATTTTGTACAAGAACTCGAGAAGTCGTAACAGACAGTGTTTATATAAATCAACAGATCCCCGCAAAGCACGTTGCGGGGATTTTAAACAAGTACCAAATCAATATTTTTGTGCGCAGCTACAATGGATTTGAGCATCTCAAAATAGGTTTCCCCGGTGCCGTTTTCAAGCGCTATTAATTTCTCCCTAAAATATTCTTTATTAAAGAGAGCACCTTGTTGAAGCTTATCTTCATAGTAGGCCTTAGTCGCCTTATAACCTAAAGCTTCTTGCATTCGTTCAACGTTTTTCCACACAAACCTTACTTTTTCGCAATCTTTCATAGCCCCAAAGCCACCATATAACAGATCGTTAAACGCATCAAGGCTGTTCCCTATCTTCCAATCTTCATCCGACATAAAGACCCGATTGATTTCCTCATAAAACGAAGCAATGTCATGAATATGCAAACCGTCAATAGCTATTTCCTTGATCATCAAAGTAAATTAATGATTTTTTTGATTATTTACAAAGCGCTCGGTATCATCATATTCCTGCGAACCTCCCCCCACTGCACGATAAAGTGCTATAACTGCTTGCCATTGTTGCAATTGATCATCAATTCTGTCCATCTGTGCATTCAAAAGGTTCTGTTCAGATAATAGCACATCCGTATAATTCGTTGCAGAACTATACCGAAGCAACTCTTTGGTAAAATCAACTGCTTTTTCGAGCGATCTTAATTCGTTACGTCTGCTCGTTTCTTTTAACGAAGCGCTTTCCAAAGAAAACAAGGCATCCGAAACTTCCTTCCCCGCCGTCAACAATGTTTTATTAAAGTTGTAAAAAGCCTCCTGCTGCTGAGCCTCGGCCGTCTTTAAACGGGCCTTATTTACACCACGATTAAAGACAGGCTGTGTTAAGCCGCCCATAATATTAGCAAACAGGCCTGCATTAGTAAACCATTCAGAAATGTCAAAACTGGTAAACCCTCCGGCGGCAGTGATATTAAAACCGGGATAAAAAGCGGTTTTCGCAACATTGACCTGTTCAAAGGCAGTTCTGAATACCAGCTCCGCCTCGGCAACATCCGGACGAAAACGTAATAATTGAACGGGAATACCGGCCGATAGGTCAAGCGGTAGCTTTTGATTTGAAAGAGCCGTTCGCTCAATAGCTCCGGAAGGTCGACCAAGGAGCAGACATAGAACATTTTCAGTTTCCCTAATTTGTCGTTTAATATCTGGGATGAGCACTTCTACTGCATATTGATTCGCTTCGCTTTGCACTACTGCTGCGCCGTTAACCACCGCCGAAGCTTTAAGCTCCCGCATCGTCAGGACGTCCTTCTTGCGGTTTTCAAGAGTCAATTCCAACACCTTCAGTTTCTGGTCTAACGCAAGAAGTGCATAATAATTGGTTGCAATGTCAGCTACCAACTTGCTTCGTATTGCCCGCTGTGCGGCCTCCGTGGCCAACAGATTGGCTAATGCAGCTTTTTTACTACTCTTGAGACGTCCCCAGATATCTGCTTCCCATGCCATGGTAAGGCCCGCGTCATATTGGGTAGCATTATTGATTAAACCATAACCCTGCGGAAAAGCCAATCTCGACCGTTTAATAGACGCCGTACCATTTATCTCGGGAAAAAAGGCTTGTCGACTTTGACTAAAGGCTGCCTCAGCGGCAACAATGCGTTGTATTCCCATTTTAAGGTCTAAGTTCTCTTCCAACCCATCGGCTATTATTTTTCGAAGAGCAGTATCTGTAAAAAAATCCGACCAATTTTTCGAAGCAACCGTATTGCTATCAGCTTGCGTTTGGCTTCGGTAGCTCGATATTATCTTCGCGTCGGGTGCATCATATTTTTGAGTCACCTTACAAGACGCTATTATTGACAAAATCACAACAATTAGCCCTTTATTTCTGTATTTCATGATTTTCCTATTATCAATTCCCTAAACTTATAACGATGGCGCTTCCATCACTTTTTTCTCCCAATTGTCTTCATTTTGTTCCCTGATCGTTCGTCCGCTAAGGCGCTCATGCAACGCCTGGAACATAACAAACAGTGTCGGAATCACGAAAATACCGAACACGGTACCTATCAACATACCTCCCACCGCGGCAGTGCCAATGGACCGATTGCTTAAAGCCCCCACTCCCGAAGCCAGCATTAAAGGCAATAATCCAAAAACAAAGGCAAAAGACGTCATCAGAATAGGCCGTAGCCTAGCCGAAGCACCCGATATCGCTGCACGCACTAAACTTAAACCACTGTTACGACGCTGGACGGAAAACTCCACGATCAAAATGGCATTCTTAGCCAACAATCCAATAAGCATAATTAGACTGATCTGAAGAAAAATATTATTATCAAGCCCTCCTAGGCGTGCAAACAAAAAGGCTCCTGCCAGACCTATTGGTAGGGATAACAGTACAGCAAATGGAAGGATATAGCTTTTGTACTGGGCGCTGAGCAGAAAGTAGACAAAAATGAGACAAAGCCCAAATATCATCAGTGTCTGATTACCACTATTAATCTCTTCCCTCGTCAAGGCACTATAATCAAAATCAGTCCCCCTCGGCAGTGTTTCCTGAGCGACCTCTTGTATGGCGCGAATAGCGTCACCTGAACTATAACCGGGATTGGGAGCTCCATTTACGGTAGCCGAAGTGTATAAGTTGAAACGATTAATGAACTCCGGGCCACTGGTACGTTCTAGCGTTACAAACGTGGAAATAGGCGCCATTTCTCCGTTATCATTTCGCACGTAGATTTTTTCCAGATCTGCTTCCTCTGCACGGTAACTGGGGTTGGATTGAACGAGTACTTTGTATTGTTTACCAAAACGATTAAAATCGGATGCATAGATTCCGCCCATATATCCCTGCAAAGTCCTTAATAAACCGCCAACATCTACCCCTGCCTCCTTAGCCAAAGGAACGTTAACCTTCACCTGATATTGCGGTAAATTGGTATTAAAGGGTGTGGCAGCATACATAATCTCCGGGCGCTTGCTCAGGCCTGCCATAAATTTACCAGCAGCAGCTCCAAAATGTTCGTAGGTACCGCCGGTTTTATCCAGTAACTGAATTTCAAAACCGCTATTATTACCGAAACCCTGTAGGGTGGGAGCCGCAAAGAAGATGATATTTGCTCCACGAATATGCCTTGTCTTAGCGAATAACTTTTCTACCAAGCTGTTGATGTCTTGGCCTTCACCGGTCCGTTCTTTCCAAGGTTTAAGTGCGATAAACATTGCACCATAAGAGCCTCCAGTCCCACTTATTAGGTTCATGCCTACCAAACGGGAGCTAAGTTCCACTTCGGGCATACTTCGTGCGATGCTATCGACCTCGTTGGCTATCCTAGTTGTCTGCTCTAGTGTCGATGCAGGCGGTAAGATAATATCGCCGTAGATTGCACCCGAATCTTCGTTAGGAACAAATCCTGTTGGCGTGGTTTTCAAAAAAAAGATGAGCAGCGTAGAGAATAATACGATACCGCTTATGGCAAGCCACTTATGCTTGATAAGCAGCTTTACAGAACGAATATATCGATCGCTTAACGCCGCAAAAGCAGTATTGAACATGATAAAGAAACGCCGCAACCAATTTCTTTTTGTATGCGCTTCATCTGTTACTTCATGAGATTTTAGAAATAAGGCACAAAGTGCCGGACTTAAAGTCAGTGCATTCACTGCGGAAATGATGATGGCGACAGCCAAGGTAATTCCAAATTGTTTATAAAATACGCCCGCAGATCCTTGAATGAAAGTAACCGGGACAAAAACGGCTGCCATAATCAGTGTAATGGAGATAATGGCCGAGCTAATTTCGTTCATCGCATGTAAGGTGGCCTTTCGTGCCGACTTTGCTCCCTGACCAATCTTGGCATGAACCGCCTCCACAACAACTATCGCATCATCCACGACAATACCAATGGCTAACACCAATGCGAATAAAGTAAGCAAGTTCAGGGTGAAGCCAAATATTTTTAAGAAAAAGAACGTTCCTATAATCGCTACAGGCACGGCAATTGCCGGGATCAATGTTGAACGAAAATCCTGTAGAAAAATAAAAACAATAATAAACACCAAGATAGAGGCTTCTACGAGTGTTTGAACCAACTTAGCAATCGAGGCATCCAGAAAACTGTTCACATTAATAAAAGTCGTCCACTTAACCCCCGAAGGGAAATCAGCTTCCGCTTTTTTGAGCATCTCAACAATCCGCTCATTGATCTCGTGCGCATTCGCACCTGCAGTCTGGCTAATAGCTCCACCTGACGAAGGGAAACCGTGGGCAGTAAGATCGGTATTATAGCTAAAGGCACCGAGCTCAACGGTAGCAACATCTTTCAAGCGAAGCAGCTGTCCATCCCGAGTTGCTCGCAGTACAATATCTTCAAATTGTTCCGGTTTTTCCAATCGCCCGGTATATTTGAGTACATATTCAAAGGTTTTACTACTGTTTTCACCTAACTTTCCGGGAGCTGCCTCTAGGTTCTGTTCAGCGAGGGCTGCTAATACATCATCCGGTACCAATCCGTAAGAAGCCATGACATCCGGCTTTAACCAAATACGCATCGAGTAAGTTTGATCGCTCCATACTTGCACATCGGCGACGCCCGGTATACGTTTCAGCTCCGGTACAATATTGATACGCATATAGTTATCAAGAAAATTGACATCGTACGAGTTGTTTTCGCTGTAAATCAAAAAACCGAAGATCTCCGCATTCAGTTTTTTGGTGGTCGTAATTCCCGTTTTGATCACCTCCGCCGGCATTACACCCGTTGCCTTTGCCACCCGATTCTGTACATTCACGGCCGCTAGGTCGGGATCCGTGCCCTGTTCAAAATTAACGGTAATAACGGCCGTTCCATCGTTACTCGCTTTGGAAGTCATATAGGTCATATGTTCTACGCCATTGATCTGTTCTTCCAAAGGAATGATAACACTTTTCATAACTACGTCGGCATTGGCGCCCTGATAAGAAGCCGTTACCTGCACCGTTGGCGGCGCAATCTCGGGATATTGTGAAATTGGAAGCGTAGTTAATCCCAACAGTCCGAGTATAACTATGATAATGGATATAACGGTCGATAGCACCGGATTGTCCACAAATTTCTTTAACATGATTTCAAAATTTAAAGGTAAAGCAGTGGCTAGGGCATGCTGTTAAGGATGCCGTTACCCAAAAAAGCGACATTTTTTTATCGCTTGGTTGTAATAGCTACTTGATTTCTAGGTTTTATTTTATCACCGTCTTTAATTGCCCCTACATCTTTCATTACGATGCGGTCTCCACTATGCAAACCACTGTTTACAACAAAAGCATCACCAACAGGCAGTGCATTCACGGTGATTTCAACCGAGTGTGCCGTATTGGCGCTATCAACGGTCATTACAAACTTTTTCCCCTGTACCTCAAAGGTGGCCTTTGCCGGTACAATAAGTGCATCCTCTATTAGGCGGGCAATACGAAGCGTAGCGCTGCTCCCGCTGCGGATCATTCCGGCCTTATTGGGGAAAAGTGCACGCATGGCAATGGCACCTGTGCCCGTATTGATCAAACCGCCGGTGGTCTCTATACTACCCCTTTCTGTGTAAACACGTCCATTTGCTAATATTAATTGCGCAGGAGGTATTCGTTTTAACACATCATGAATAATAGGTTGATCTTTAGGATTATCGATTAGTTCAAGAAACTGTTTTTCGGAGAAGGAAAAGTAAACATGAATATTGGAAATATCTGACAGTACCGTCAACGCTTCTTCACTGGTACTGCTTACCAAACTTCCGATTTTGTACGGAAGTGTGCCGATAACACCATCGGCAGGGCTGCGGATAATTGTATAACCGAGGTTGGTTTGTGCATTTTGCAGCGATGCTTTTGCTTGGGCCAATTCTGCCTGCCTCGCTTCCAATTCTAAGTGAGCTGATTGCAGCTCGTATTCGCTGATTATCTCCTTTTTCACTAAAGGCTCCGTTTTTGCAATCTGCATCTTCGCGGTATTAACGGCAGCGTCGGCTCGTTTAACAGCGGCCTGGGCAGTAAGCACTTCCTGCTCATATTGCGGGTTGCTGATACGGAATAATAGCTGGCCTTTCTTTACTTGCGCACCCTCATCTACCAGTATTTCCGCAATATAACCATCTATTTTAGGACGAATCTCCACATTTTGCTGGCCTCGCACCGTAGCCGGGTGGTCAAAATACAACTCAGCATCACGCGGTGCAACGGTCATCACATCAAATTCCTGTAATGTGGCAGGGGTAGTAGATTGGCTGCCCTGCCCGCAGCCACTTAGCAAGGCAAGCACTATTCCAGCCATGCCAATATGGTAAGTGTACTCCATGTTATTTCATTTTTTTCCCTTATTCAATATGACCTCAAAGGTATAGACAAAAGAATAATAAACAAAGTATTTACTTTGTTTATTATGTAAAATGAAAATCATTTTAGATAGTCTCCATTGCAGTTAATGGCATATAAATAAAAACCGATTACTAACTGTACTGGTATTGAAACAAATCAATAATACAGGAGTCTATAAGCAATACTTCAGTCAAGAATATGGAATACCTAAAACACAACATCACGCTTGTATCTTTTCTTATTTTACTTGTCCTTTTGTTTCAAGAAGCAATTGCTCAGAATCAGGCAAAAGACATCGAAATACAGATACTTAAACAAGATAGTCTTTTCTGGCATGGATATAATACCTGTGACATTAAACTTCAAAGCCAACTGATCAGTGATGATATCGAGTTTTATCATGATAAAGGTGGCGTTACGCTGGGAAAAGCAGCCATGATCGCAAGCATAAAGAATAACCTCTGTAGTTCAACTTTTAGATTGCGGCGCGAGCCGATTGACGGAACCGTACAAATCCATCTGTTACGTTCTGTCGATTCGATATATGGTGCGTTGATTACGGGAGAACATATCTTTTATCTAAAAGAAGAAAACAAAAATGAGCACCTAGACGGACGTGCCCTTTTTGCCAATTTATGGTTATTACGCGATGGGAAGTGGCTTATGAGTCGAGTTTTAAGTTATGACCACGGGCCAGCGAAATATATCAATAGGAGAAAAGAAATCACATTAACACGCAAAATGCTTCAATCATACGAAGGCACTTATAAAGGACCGCAAAGTGGCGAGATAAAAGTTAGTGTGAAAGACAAGCATTTGAGCTTAACAATCGGTTCGAAAAGTTTCGAAATCTATCCAGAAACTGAAGGTTTATTTTTTATGAAGGAAAGAGACTTAACATTTCGTTTCATTAACGATGATAAGCTTGGTAAGAAAGTCGTCATTTGCGAATTCGGAGATATTGTAGAAGAAGCAGCACATTTTCAGCAGTAGTTTCAGATCGGAAAGCATGCCTATTATTAATTTTAAAAAATCTTTCTTTATATTTGCATAACTGGTTATGTAATTAGTTATTCAAAATGGATTTATTCGAAAAAACGGGAAAGATGGCGCTAGGAAGCCGTCTGCGATTATTAACAGCAAAAGTTACTGAAGATGCCGCTCGCATTTATAAGTTATATGACGTCGATTTGGCACCGAAGTGGTTTCCGGTATTTTTCATCTTAGCAGAAGAAGGTGAAAATACCATTAGTGAGATCGCTAACAAAATCGGCCACTCTCAACCATCGGTCAGCAAAATTATCCGCGAGATGACAGCTGCAGGTTTGATATTGGAAAACCGCAAAACAGACGACAAAAGAAGAAATGTAGTCGCGCTGACAAAAAAAGGAAGACTGCTAGGCGTCAAAATAAAAGATCAGTATGCGGATGTCAATGCTGCTATTGACACGCTGATTTCAACTGCACAGCATAATTTATGGGAAGCCATGGAAGAGTGGGAATTTCTGCTAGATCAGCAGTCACTCTACAAACGGGTGATAGAGCAAAAAAAAATTCGTGAAAGCAAAGATGTAACGATTGTAAAATATAATCCCGTTTATCATACTGCCTTCAAAACACTCAATGAAGAGTGGATTTCCACTTATTTTGAACTTGAAGAAGCCGATCGCCAAGCGCTGGAAAATCCGGATCAATACATCCTGAACCCGGGAGGTAAGATTTTCGTAGCTTTATATCATGGCGAGCCGGTGGGTGTTTGCGCACTGATTAAAATGAACGATCCAGACTATGATTATGAACTCGCAAAAATGGCGGTATCTCCCAAAGCCCAAGGGAAGAACATTGGCTATCTACTCGGCCAATCGGCAATAGACGAAGCGCGTAAAATAGGCGCAAAAGCTCTTTATTTAGAAAGCAATACGATCCTTAAGCCTGCTATTAATCTATATTATAAGTTAGGTTTCCAAAAAATTAGCGGTCACGTTTCACCCTATAAGCGCTGTAATATTCAGATGTCCTTAATATGTGCCTAGCTAGTCGGACTTTATCTAGATTGTTCTTATTTCGATAGTGACTCGGGCAAATTGATACTACAAAAAAGTCTTCAACCGGGGAGATTGAAGACTTTTAACTAACCAATTATAAACCTAAATTATGATGACACAAAGATAGTGTAAAAAGTACACATTACAAACTATTTTCACCGAAACTTTATACCCGGTAATCGATTCGACATTTTCATGACAATATTGGCTGCTACTAGCAATTGGATTTCGGCATGTGGCTATTCGTATCTCCATCTCAACAAGTGATTTGAGAAACCACAGGCTACTAGTCGCCACACAACGTTTCAACAACTCAAAAAACCAAAGACACACTTGCTACTTTAAATATTTATTCGCAACTTAATTAAAAATTTTGTTAGCGCTACAGCGAAAACGACACGTACTTTATTAGCCAATTACATAAACAAGCCACAAGAAACCAGTAGCTGTAGTCCGTTTGTACGAGTACTTAAGTGATAAATAATTATTTTCTCAACGCAAAATCTCTAACATGGAATCAAAAGACATCAGTAAATGTCCATTTCACGGCGAAAAATTATTAAAACAAGCAGTTGGTGGCGGTGGCACCAGAAATCAAGATTGGTGGCCTAATCAATTAAAACTAAACATTCTACGTCAACACTCTTCCCTATCCGATCCGATGGATCCCGATTTCAATTATGCCGAAGCATTTAAAAGTCTGGACCTCGAAGCGGTAAAGCAGGATCTACATGCTCTCATGACCGACTCACAGGACTGGTGGCCAGCTGATTTTGGCCACTATGGGCCCTTATTTATTCGTATGGCTTGGCACAGCGCCGGCACTTACCGTGTAGGTGATGGCCGCGGTGGCGCGGGGGGTGGACAACAGCGCTTCGCGCCACTGAATAGTTGGCCTGATAATGTGAGCTTAGATAAAGCCCGTCGATTGCTTTGGCCAATTAAACAAAAATATGGTCGTAACATTTCATGGGCCGATTTATTGATCCTTGCCGGAAATATTGCCTTGGAATCAATGGGTTTTAAAACTTTTGGATTTGCGGGTGGGCGCGAAGATATGTGGGAAGCCGAAGAAGATGTATATTGGGGAGCGGAAACGACGTGGCTGGGTGGTGACGTACGTTATACACACGGGTCAGAAGGTGTCGTGGAAGGTCATGGCGTACTGGTTTCAGATGATGATGCGGATGGTGACATCCACTCGCGTGACTTAGAAAAACCGCTGGCAGCGGTACAGATGGGACTGATCTATGTAAATCCTGAAGGTCCAGATGGCAATCCGGATCCTATTGCCGCCGCAAAAGACATACGAGACACTTTTAGCCGTATGGCCATGGATGACGAAGAAACTGTTGCGCTGATTGCCGGAGGCCACAGCTTTGGAAAAACGCATGGGGCAGCACCTGCAACCCATGTAGGAAAAGAACCCGAAGCTGCAGGATTGGAATCGCAAGGTTTAGGTTGGCATAACAGCTATGGTAGCGGTAAAGGGCCAGACACCATTACCAGTGGATTGGAAGTGATATGGACAACCACACCAACGCAGTGGAGCAATAATTTTTTCGAAAATCTTTTTGCCTTTGAATGGGAATTAACGAAAAGCCCGGCCGGTGCGCATCAATGGGTAGCGAAAGATGCGGGCGACATTATTCCTGACCCCTTTGATCCAACAAAAAAGCGGAAGCCCACCATGCTTACCACAGATCTTGCGCTACGGCTTGATCCTGGTTTTGAAAAGATATCAAGACGTTTTCTGGAAAATCCGGATGCTTTTGCAGATGCCTTCGCTCGTGCCTGGTTTAAATTGACTCATCGTGATATGGGACCCCGTAGTCGTTACCTTGGCCCGGATGTACCTAAAGAAGAATTAATCTGGCAGGATCCGATCCCCGCTGTTGACCATCCGTTGGTAGACGCCAATGATATCGTTATGTTAAAAGCAAAAATTCTTGCTACCGGCTTAAGTGTATCGGAATTAATTTCCACCGCGTGGGCTTCCGCTGCTACTTTCCGCAATTCAGATAAACGCGGGGGTGCCAACGGCGCTCGCATTCGCCTAGCACCACAAAAAGATTGGCCGGTAAATAATCCTCCTCAGCTCACAAAGGTATTACACGCTTTGGAAAATATTCAAAGGGAATTCAACAACGTGCAACCGGGAGGAAGAAGAGTATCACTCGCTGACCTGATTGTGTTGGCAGGATGCGCCGCCATCGAAAAGGCAGCGAAGGATGGGGGGCATGCCATCACGGTTCCATTTAACCCGGGGCGAATGGATGCTTCGCAAGAGCAAACTGATGTCGAATCCATTGCCTTTTTAGAACCTGCCGCTGATGGATTCCGTAATTATCGCAAGAATAAATCCTCCATACCTACCGAAGCACTGCTAATCGATAAAACACAATTGTTAGGACTTACGGCTCCGGAGCTAACGGTACTGGTAGGCGGTATGCGTGTACTGAACACAAACTTCGACGGATCCGCACACGGCGTTTTTACAAGTACACCCGGTGTATTAACGAACGATTTCTTTATAAATTTGCTCGATATGCGTACAGCATGGAAAGCGTCATCACCGGACCAGGAACTGTATGAAGGCTACGACCGCGCAACGCGGCAGCCCAAATGGACAGCCACGCGCGCCGACTTGGTATTTGGTTCAAACGCGGAACTAAGAGCCATTGCCGAAGTTTATGGAAGTTCGGATGGGAAAGACAAGTTTGTGAAAGATTTCGTTGCCGCCTGGACCAAAGTGATGAATGCAGATCGCTTTGATCTCAAGTAATAACTATAGTTTAAACAAAGCGATGGATGTTTCATCGCTTTGTTTTGCAGCTTCACGAACAACAACCGTGTATCATTTAACTTAGTAACCTAACTACCGATGAATTGACTCGTTGACCCAACCATCACATTGTCGTAATCCCCCCTTCACATTGCCAATTTCACCCCTCATCTCATAAGGCAATGGCCCGTACCTTTGTTTTATAAAGCGCTATATAAAACACAACAAGTTATTTTTCTATTTGCAACTATTATCTAAAACAAAGAATATGAAATCGTTAAGAACATGTATCATCCTTGCACTAATTGTCGTCTCACAAGGATTCCAAGTAAAACTTTATGCCCAGCCATCTCAGAACAAAACGGGTTATGCGCCAATAAATGGTTTAAAGATGTATTATGAAGTGCACGGCGAGGGAACACCGCTTGTACTGATTCACGGTTCGTTTATGACCATTCCGATGAACTGGGAACAAATTATTCCTCTTTTCAAAAACAGAAAAATTGTGGTAGCAGAGATGCAGGGGCACGGCCGTACAGCTGACATTCCCCGTGCGCTCAGTTACGAAAATATGGCGGATGATATTAGCGAGTTACTTAAACACCTTCACATCGATAGCGCTGACATACTCGGTTATAGCATGGGTGGCGGAGTTGCTTTCCAAATGGGTATCCGCCATCCGGAACAAGTGAAAAAACTAGTGATTGTATCTGGTGCTTATAAACACGATGGTTGGTGGCCCGAAACGGAAAAAACGTTCGCAACGATGACTGCAAATATGTTTAAAGGCTCGCCATTAGAAGATGCTTATAAAGCCCTTTCTCCTCATCCAGAGAAATTTAATGAGTTTTTCACCAAGACAATGAGCATTGATTTAAAACCTTACGATTGGACAGAAGACGTTCGTAAAATGGATATTCCTATCCTCATGTTATTAGGTGATGCGGACGGTATTCGCTATGAACATGCCAATGAGCTGATGCGCATGAAGGGTGGTGCTAAAATGGGCGACTTCGGCGAAATGTCTACTTCTCGCATGGCTATCTTACCAGGTACTACACATATCGGTATGATGGCAAGGGCCAGCTGGTGGATACCTATGGCTGAAGAGTTTTTAGACAATAAAAAAGAACCCAGTGTATTTATGGAATAGTCGGTAATATCGAAGCCTGTTTTGTACTTGCTAACGTATCGCTATATTGCTAAACATGAAATAAAAAAAGTCTTCAACCGGGGAGATTGAAGACTTTTAACTAACCAATTATAAACCTAAATTATGATGACACAAAGATAGTGTAAAAAGTACACACATCAAAATATTTTTGCCAACAATTTAACTTATTAAGTCGATTCGACATTTGGATGACAATAGTAGGGGCTGAATGGCTTCCGAATGATTGGTTATTGTTCCTCAAGCTTAGTCCTGTTCAACAACTTCGGCATCCAAAATCTGTATTTCCGCACCTTTCTCGAGATTGGTATTTAAATACACCTTTCCCCTTATTTTTAACGGATTGTTGGAAAACCTTGCCTTTCCACTTTTCATGGTCACCTGCACCAGTGGCGGGATCCCATTCTGACCGCAAAACATGCACTGCATCACGGGAAGAACCGATAGCATAAACATATGATGATCTCGTCCCAATTCAAAAGGCACCATATAACCGGGTAATGTTACCGTCGTATGATCCAAATCTTTCAATACCTTGGGAAAGTGAGGCGTATAAACGGTAGTACCGTCATCTTCTGTTGTAACTTTGTACATCAACTGATCAAAGGCCTCCCAAACCTCATTCATCATCAGCTGATGATCGGGCGTTTGAGCCTGTGCGGTGAAAGCCAACAAAAAAATCGATGCAAACAGTCGTCGAAATAACATATATTATTTAGCTAAGGTTTCCGAAATTGGAGTAGAATAGGCCTTGGCTGCAGGTATCAAGGCCGCGCTGAATCCCAGCAATAAAGCCGCCAGCACAACGGAAATTTCTTCGATCCCGAAACCATAGGCATCGACAAAATATCCACCTTCCTCTACAGCGATGGCAAGGGCGGCAATGTGAGCCAATAGAACACCGGATATAGCGCCCATTGCTGTAATCAGCATCCCCTCTAGTAGCATCAGCTTAAATAAGACGCTTTTAGCGGCACCCATAGACCGCATGATCGCCAGCTCATATTTCCTGTTTTTAAACGAGTTATAAAGACTGGCAAAGACACTTACAGCAGCCATTAGCATAAGTACCACAGCTAAAACGCTCGCCGCATCCAAACCGACTCCCATCATTGAAAACAAGCGAGCACTTTCTATCGCCGGCGAAGCAGCCTGCATGTTGGTAGTCTGATTAACCAGTCGTGGGAACATAGCGACGGCCGTAGGATTCTTATAACGAATCAACATACTTGTAATCTCTCTTCCTTGTACATTCATATTCAACAAGTCATGTAGCTCTTCCTTTTCTTGATGTTGACGCTGATGTTCCTGATGCTGATGCTCATGTTCATGCATATGCCAAACGCTTGACAAATTCGTCAGTACCAAGCGATCCGCTATACTACGACTCTCCTCCAAGATCCCTACGATAGTATAAGGATGATCACCGTGAAGATCTCCACTATCGGCCAGACCATGCGCTCCGACAATTTTATCCCCACATTTAAGTCCTTCTGATTTGGCTACTTCATGACCTATCACCGCTTCAAAGTCGCTCGCTCCCCATTTACCCGAAACTAAATGAAGACCATACAGGTCGAGAAAGCGGCTGTCAGTCCCGACAATCCGGAATCCTTGGTAATTATCTCCTATAGATAGTGGCACGGCCAACTTAACCAATGGATGAGCCGCTATTTTGCGCGCATCATCTAACAGAATATTTCCCGTAGGATAATCGACGTGAAAAATACTGCTTAAAATCAACTGCAAAGGACTTCCCTTAGCACCAACTACCAGATCAACGTGGCTGCCATTCAAGCTGATCTGCCGATTGATCTGCGACGACAGCAGCAAAACCAGACACAAAATCGCCGTTCCCAATGCAGACAGAAGTATGCAAAGTGCCGACGAGGAAAAATTATAAATAATAGTCTTCCAGACAATGCGGAATAGCTTCATTCTTTACAATATATAGGTGCTAGAAAATTTGTCCTTTAGTCTTTTATCATGCGTGGCAATTAGCAAAGTTGCACCGTAACTTTGTGCCTGCTCTAATAAAAGTGCAATCACGGCCTCCGCATTACGGTCGTCCAGCGCAGAAGTGGGTTCGTCGGCTATCAGCAGCCGAGGTCGGTTCA
This sequence comes from Olivibacter sp. SA151, assembly GCF_054130995.1. Lineage (NCBI taxonomy): Bacteria > Pseudomonadati > Bacteroidota > Sphingobacteriia > Sphingobacteriales > Sphingobacteriaceae > Olivibacter > Olivibacter sp. SA151. The sequence continues at coordinate 4,420,195 of NZ_CP096391.1, forward strand.
CGAGAGCCCTAGCAATGGCAGCGCGCTGTAGTTGTCCCTGACTTAGCTCATGGGGATAACTTTTAATTTTGTCGCCCATATTTAATCTCTCCAATATCGCAGATAACTCACTCGTGTTTTCTGCTAATCCGGACAGCCAGCGAGCCATTTTGAGATTTTCAAGGACCGTTAGGCTTTTGATAAGATGGGCCTGTTGAAAAATCAGCCCAACATGCTGTCCGCGGAATTGGTCCATTCGCTTCGGAGATAATCCATAAATATCGACACCTGCTACCGTTACAATGCCCGACGACGGTTTCATAAGACCACATAAGACATGAAGCAAGGTGGTTTTTCCCGTGCCCGAATCTCCAAGAATCAGGCAATGCATCCCTTTGTCGACTCCAAATGCCGGAAACGATAAACCAATGCCATTCTTATACCGCACCTCGAGATCGCTATAAGATATAAGCACACTCATCTAGATTCATTTTTATTTTCGGCGATGCAAGCAGCGCAATGATAAGGCTTGTTGAATTTCCAATTTAAAAAATGGGCACCCGCGATGGTGAACCCTCCTAAGGGCACAAGGACCGGTTCCATTTCGTGAAAACCAAGTAAGTGGGCTCCAAAAATCAGTATAAAGCCTATGGTTAACATCAAAAGCGGTAACATCTTACGGTGATACTTGAGATAAGAAGGAATCAACGAAGCCATACCGACAAGCACCGATAAAGCAATTACAGCAACTTCCACCCAGGGATTGGACAGAAATTCGAGCCCAACTAGAGGCAGCAAGGTTATTACAAATGGCATCAATGCACAGTGGATAGCACATAAAGCGGAAGCCGTCATACCAACCCTGTCCATTTTTCCCAGTAACGTTACTTTCATGACTTTCATTATTTAATAATTAACAAATGCAATTAAGTTGCAAAATAACAAAACAGTATTTACATTTGCAACTTAATTGCATCAAAATGATACCACAAGATTTCGAAGCCTGGCATTACTGTATCACTAAAATGTGCGGCATACCTCTTTGTGCCGATTTTGCCAAAAGACGGTTGGCTATTTACAAACAAGACAAGCATCCCGAAACCATTGAATTTATCCGGTTGTATGGTCTTGATCATTATCGAAAAATTGTATCCTGGCTCGAAATAGTCGAAAAACAACGGTAACCCTTTAAACAAAGCGTATACCCCAAATTGGGACACGTAAAGAACAATTAGATATGACAATAAAAAAACTTCCTGTAACGGTATTAAGCGGCTTCCTAGGTGCCGGAAAAACGACCCTGTTAAATCATGTATTGCACAACAAGGAGAACCTAAAAGTTGCTGTGATTGTGAACGATATGAGCGAAGTCAATATCGATGCTCAAATGGTAAGTCGCGAAAATGTACTATCACGAACGGAGGAAAAACTCGTGGAGATGAGCAACGGCTGTATCTGTTGTACACTGCGGGAAGATTTGGTTGTCGAAGTGGAAAAGCTTGCCAGAGAGAATCGATTCGATTATTTACTTATCGAGAGTACAGGTATTTCGGAGCCGATACCCGTAGCGCAAACCTGGAGCTATGTAGATCAACAGCAAGGTATCGACCTCAGCTCGTTCAGTTACATTGATACCATGGTAACCGTAGTAGACTGTTTTAATTTCTTTCAGGATTTTAGCACACAGGAAACACTGCTTGACCGCTCGCTCACTGACGACGTATATGACAGCCGTGCCATTGTTAATCTACTTACAGATCAATTAGAATTCGCAAACGTCATCATCCTCAACAAGACGGATCTTGTCTCAGAAAATACAATAGGTACATTGGAAGCGGCAATCAAACAACTAAATCCCGATGCACGCATCATTCGATCCGCTTTTGGCAGGGTCGATCCGGCGACTATTATAAATACTGGTCTCTTTAATTATGAAGAAGCTTCAAATGCGGCTGGCTGGAAGAAAGAACTGGAAGATGAACACATACCGGAAACGGAAGAATATGGCATCTCTTCCTTCGTGTTCAGATCGCCGAAGCCTTTTCATCCGATGAGATGGTATAACTATCTTAATCAAGACTACCCCAATTCGATCATCCGCGCTAAAGGACTGTTTTGGCTGGCTTCCAGACCTGACAAAGCGATTAACTTCAGTCAGGCCGGCGGCAGCCTTCGCATAGAAAGTGCGGGCCACTGGTGGTGCAGCATGCCCTATGAAGAAAGAATTCGATACGCAGCCTATCATGAATACAAAGGAGAAATTGAGAAGAGATGGAATAAAAAATGGGGAGATCGTCAGAACGAGCTGGTATTTATTGGCCAGTACCTTAATAAGGAAAAATGTTTGAAAGAAATCGAAGGTTGCCTGCTCACAGATGCCGAAGCTCAAAATTGGCAAGACAAATTATGGGAAGATGTATTTCCACAATCGATATAATATGGTGTTTGGTTTGAGTGCCGGGCTACGGTTCGGCGCTCTTTGCTTCACCCTCTCTTTAGCCGCTACCTACTCGCTACTTTACCGCTAAAAGCTCACGTTTGCTACCCTAAAGGCGAATATACCGTGGATATACCGTGGATATGTGGCGAATATACCCCGAAAGAGGCCCCTACATACAGCCCTTTGAACCGAAGATTGTGTTGCAGAAACCGTCCCTTTCTAATGCCATTTTAATGAAAAACACCTATTATGCAACAGATTATGGCAAAATAATAAGAACGGAAAAATGCTGACGAATACCAAGATTCCAATTGCATATATATTTAGAAAAATTCGCGTACAAATAGTATATGTTATTATCATCGGCCTGATTGTGAAATCTATTGCTATTTATTTCATTGATTTCATTCCTCAAATGCCGATAGCTATACCGGCCTTCATAGGCACCGCGATTTCGGTTCTACTATCTTTTAATCTAAACCAATCGTACGACCGCTGGTGGGAAGCCCGGAAAATTTGGGGCGCGATTGTTAACGACAGTCGAAGTTTGGTTCTTCAATTACAATCCTTCGTAAGCGAAGAAAAGCAAGCCATTATCCGGCAGATAGCGCTTCGGCATGTTGCATGGTGCTATAGTTTAGGGCAGAATTTACGGGGTTTGGATCCGAAAAAAAACATAGAGGATCTAATCAATACAGAGGATATGCGAGAAATGGATAACCATAGTAACAAACCGCTAGCGCTGTTGCAAATGAATGCGTTACAAATTGCGAATTTAAAGAAAGATGGACATTTAACCGAATTCTATCATGTTCAATTAAACACAACTTTAGTTAAGTTCTCGGATGCGATGGGCATGGCAGAGCGTATAAAAAACACGGTCTTCCCGGTTACTTATCGCTTGTTTCTGCATTTTATGATTTACGTTTTTGTAGTTACTTTATCCATTTCGCTGGGTGAAATTGATAGTATATATGAAATACCGCTACTGGTGGTCATATCCGGATGTTTTCTACTGCTCGAAAGAACAGCCACTCATCTCCAGGATCCTTTTGATAATCGTCCAACGGATACACCGGTTACTGCCGTTGCACGAACCATCCATATTAATACCTGTAATTTACTGAAAGAAAGTAAAACACCGGCGCCGCTGAATCCGGAATCTTTTTACATTCTCTAACCTCCGGGTTCAAAAGAATTACACTAGGACAGGCTGCGGCAAGAAGCTATGAAGTATTGTATGTTTCATTTTAGCCTTTCCAGTTTGCCTTTACGTTTTACAATATTTTTATAATCCCATTGAATGGCTCTTGATTTTGCGAGCCAGCGTTGCAAATCGTCTGTATCAATTTCATCAACTGAATGATAGAAGATAGAGGCGTCTCTGAATTTACCTCCTCGTTGGTTTAACCCCTCTTCTCCGAAATCGGCCCCGCTCCAAAACATGAGTCGCACACCGGCTTTGAGTTTATTATAGCCGGCAATAGGATTGCCTTCCAAAAACCAAACGGGATGACGGTGCCATATCTTATTCTCCGCTTCAGGTAAGTTGCTACTGATTTCTTTGGCAAGTAATTCACAGATAGCTTGGTCTTCACCTTTAAGAAAACTGTTGTAGTCGAGAATTTCTTTAGCAATAATATTCTTCATTCTTTTAATTTCTTTAAAAATAAAAACATTTTTCTTACTTCATTTTTTTCTATCCGTTTTTTCCTTACGAGGTACAAAGCATTTTTAAGTGTATGATCCTTCCCACTTTCTTTTGAAACAAATGAAGGGGGCCTTGTGTTGCTTTTAAAAGATAAATCTGCTGATTATGGTAAACATAACTTCTGTATGGAAAGATAACTCGAAGCAAGGCTCCTTTCCTATTCTCGATCAGGACCTTACCGTAGACGTTGCAATCATTGGCGGCGGAATTACGGGTATTACCGCTGCCTATTTATTGGCAAAGCAAGGAAAAAAAGTAACCGTACTAGAAGCCCGTGCTATTGGCGAAGGCTCCACAGGATTTTCTACCGGGAATCTTTATGCCATACCGGGTAGCGAAGGACTGCATACCATTGAAAAGAAGTGGGGTAAGGAGCACGCGAGGCAAGTAGTTGAATCGCGGGCAGCCGCCATTGATTTTATCGAAGCGCGTATACAGGAGTTCAATATCAATTGCGGCTTTGTACATGTCCCTTGGTGTTTATTCTCCGAACAAGGGGAAAGTGCCTCTTACATCCAAAAAGAAAGAGAAGCAGTGGAAAGAGCTGGCCTAACAACATCGGATTTTATTCCATTTGATATAAAGCCAAGTGTCGGTTTCAGCATCGCCAATCAAGCTCAATTTAACCCTTTGCAATATACGGTTGCACTGGCTCAACATATTCAGTCAGATTCCTGTTTAATCTTTGAACACACCAAAATGATGAGTTATGAAGAAGGTGAACCCTGTACCGTCATAACTGATCGAGGTAAGATAACGGCAACAGAAGTAATTATGGCAACACACACACCCAAAGGCCTCTATTTCGTCCATTCTTCTATGGAGCCTTACAGGGAGTATGCCGTTGCAGCCACACTAAATGACAACTACCCTCCTAATGGAACTTATTGGGATATGATATCGAAACAGCATTATTCTATACGAACCTACGATACGGCCCATGGCAAAGTGCTGATGGTATTGGGAGAGAAGCATAAGGTTGGTACAGAGGAACACAACGAGTCGCGCTTCCGGAATCTAGAGAATTTCCTCCGCGAACGTTTTAATGTTAATTCCGTTGTTTACAGTTGGGCCGCTCAACAATATAAGCCGGCGGATGGTATCCCGTACATTGGCAAGAGCTCCGGTAGTAAGAAAACCTATATCGCTACGGGCTTCTCGGCCGATGGCTTAGTTTATGGGACCCTCGCTGCTATCATTATCAGTGCTGAAATCATCGGCAATCCAAACCCATGGAATAAGCTGTATGATGCTTCGCGCATTACGCCCATTGCGTCGGCCGCCAATTATATAAAAGCCAATGCTTCTGTTACCTATGAGTTAATTAAAGATTATTTATTTAAAGAAAATGTGGACCACTTCTCCGAAATAAAGCCAACGGAAGGTAAGATTATGGAGATTAAAGGGCAAAAATGTGCCGTATCCCGAAATCGAACAGGAGACCTATTCATTGTCTCAGCGGTCTGCCCCCATATGGGCTGTATTGTCCATTGGAATAGTGGTGAACAGTCTTGGGATTGCCCCTGCCATGGCAGTCGCTTTACGACAGATGGGGAGGTGATTGAGGGACCTGCAATAAGCGCTTTAGCCCCCATTCATCATGAACCGTCTAAATCGTAATACTGTCTTTTTGTATGCGCAAGATACACAATAAACGTATCTTTATTAAAGACGTGAACCAAGTGTTTAATCCGACAACATGCTGTCGGCATCTTTATTGTACTTATTTTTATAATCTAAAGGCGATAGTCCCGTTATCTTTCTAAAAACTTCACGGAAAGCTTTTACATCTGAGTAACCTACTTCGTACATCACTTCATTGATGGTCTTACGCGTTGTTTCAAACGCTTTTTTGGCCGATTCGATCTTTACCCGCTGCAAATATTCAATAGGCGTATTACCGGTCGCTTTTATAAATCGTCGGTCAAAATTTCGCCTACCTATAGCAAGTTTTCTCGAAAGATCTTCTACGGAAATTTTCTCATTGAAATTATCTTCTATATATTGCTGCGCTTTTATTATAACTTCATCGCCATGCGACTTTTGTCCGGTGAATATCGTGAAAGCAGATTGCGTTTGACGGTCAATCTCTACTTGAAAGATTTTGGAACAATAAATGGCCGTTTCCCGATCATAATACTTCTCAACCAAATACAAAAGTAGATTCAGAAATGAGTAACCACCCCCATTAGTGTAAATACCGTTTTCATCCGTAATTAATTTTTCGGTTTTTAACTGTACTTCCGGAAATAAGGACCTAAAATTGTCTGCTGAATTCCAATGAATAGAACAACTCCTTTTATCCAGTAATCCCGAGGAGGCTAACATAAACGCACCCGTGCACATACTAGCCACTTCTGCGCCATTTTTATATTGCTCGCGAAACCAGTTTATCAACACCATATTATCTTCCATTGCTTGTTTGAATTCAGGGTTTAAAGAAGGAATTAACACAAGATCGGTCTTCTTTAACGCCGATATATTGATCTGTGGCTTTATAGTCAGCAGTCCATTGATAAATGCAGATTCTTCTGCTACGCCCGCCGTCTCGATTTTAAATAATGGTTTATTCCCTTTTTTCTCCCAATAGCTGTTGGCACCGGTAAAAATTTGGTACGCGCCAACAATGCAAGCGATGGTACTGTTGGCCGTTTGTATATTGGGTACTAATATGGTAAGGTGTTTCATCTGCTTCGGATTTACGACGGTTATATGCAAAGTTAACCAATTCATATGTCTAAATCAACCCGCCATAAAGTCTATTTGACACCCCCGGTTGATGTACTTGGATCGCTAACTTTGACTTAAGACAGTACGAAAAAGAATAAAATCAAAATAAAATGAAAAGTGAAAATAAAAGTTTTAGCACCACGCTGGTGGTCAACGCAAAACCACAGGAAGTTTTTAAGGCGGTTAACAACGTTCGTGGTTGGTGGTCAGAAAATATTAACGGCGATACAGACAAGCTCCATAGTGAATTTTCTTACCATTATCAAGATGTGCACCGGGCGAAAATGAAAATCACTGAAATGGTGCCGAATGAAAAAGTAGTTTGGCATGTGCTTGATAATTATTTCAAGTTCGCGCAAGAAAAAACGGAATGGAAAGATACCTATGTAATTTTTGAGTTATCCGAAAAAGACGGAAAAACAACTTTGAGATTTACACATCAGGGCTTGGTTCCGGCCTATGAGTGCTTCCAAATTTGCCACGACGCATGGACACATTACGTCCAGAACAGCTTAAAGGATTTAATCTTAACCGGGAAAGGGAGTGCGACACCCAGAGATGATGAAACCGAAGATTTGGAGAAAGAGTCGCCGGAAAACAGTGACACAACAAGAAACAAAAGCATTCGTCATCGATTGCTTATTGAAGCACCTGTTGAAAAAGTTTTTGAGGCCCTAACTACCCAAGAAGGTTTAGCGGGGTGGTGGACGCCGGATACCCTGGCAAAACCAACCATTGGAAGTATCTTACGCTTTTCTTTCGGCCCTGACTATTTCAAAGAAATGAAAGTGGAGCAGCTTAAACCCTACAGTAAGATAAAATGGCTTTGTGTTAGCGCTTATGAAGAATGGATAGGCACAAGGCTTACTTTTGAGCTCGAACCGCATAAAAAAGGATGTATACTGTTCTTCCATCACGATGGATGGAAAAACTACACGCCCGAGTTTGCCTCTTGCAGTTATGATTGGGCGCTTTTCTTCAGAAGTCTGAAGCGCCTTTGCGAAACCGGTAAGGGTGCCCCCTATCCGGATTACAATAAATAAGTGGTAAAAATACGTATTCCCTAGTCCCGAGGACGCTCTTGGGATTAGGGAATATATAAAAATGCAATGTTCACTTTTCCTCTTCTACCGCGACTTGCCCGTCAAACTTTTTATCAACGACCAATAATAAAAATGGCTGTATCTTCATGCTTAGTTTAGCACCAATATCTTGTTTATAACGCAGGAGGAGATGACCTTCCTTTTTTTGCAGGGAGACCGCCTTCATCTTCACGGCCAGTTCATCTGCAGGTGAAATAACGGCAATAGCAAATTGCTTTGTAAAATCAATCGGGGTCGGTTTCCCCTGATCCCCCATAACTGTGGCCATTCCAAAAATTTTATCAAACTCTTCACGACTTGATATTTTAGGTGTTGATAAACTGGTTTCATCAAAATCGTTTCGGACAAAATAGTTTTCAGCTAATACATAAGGAACTTCTAGCTCATCACTATTTGTGGTATGGGCATTCACCATGTCTTCGCTATTCATTCGTTTTTGCTGATTACTACAGGACAAAAATGCGATGACGTTCATTGCCATGAATGGGATGATGATTATTGGAAATTTCCTGACAAGGCCTTTTTTCATAGGTTTCTATTCATAAAATGATATCTGCTGATAGAACAGTTCGCTTCATCAAATGGTTTCAGAAATCGACTAATAGCTTAGACGATTCCGCCCAATTTCTACAAAGTGCTTGCTAATGAATGACTAAACTATTCGAATAAGCACATTCAGTGAATGAAATTTGCTAGAAAACATCCTAAAAGTTGATTAAAGACGATGAAGGTTGATTTACAACCCGAGAGAAAATCCGAAAAATTGGCTGGGCTTGGAACGCAATTGAACGATTTTGAACTGCATTGAATTTGTTAGATCCGACTGAATTTTTTTCATTTGTTCAATAAGTTAACCCAGTTATACGTCTATAATCATTTAAATCGCATGAAAACAATTTTAGAAAACAACAAGGAGGTAACCAAGCTTATCGCGCTATTTATGAGTATTTTCGGCTTATCCATAGCCTATGCACAGGATTCGATCACGCTGGATGCTAAAGTAATACAAACCCGGTCCGTGGCGATAAATCGGACGGTTACGTTTGAAAGGAACGATATTTATCTGACAGCAAAAGAGGGTGATGGTTATTTACGGATAAATGGTGTAAACTTTCGGCAAGGGGTCATAGAAGCTGACATAAAAGGAAGTAATACCCCGCAGCGAAGCTTTGTAGGTATCGCCTTCCATGGAAGTAATGATCAAACCTTTGAGGCAGTCTATTTTCGTCCTTTTAATTTCGAGAATCAGGAACGGAAATCGCACAGTGTCCAATACATTGCTCATCCTACCTATACATGGAATAAGCTCCGCAGTGACAATCCCGGAAAATATGAAGCAGCGTTGAATATGAATATCAAACCAGATGACTGGTTCCATGTTCGGATACACGTTAAAGAATCAACGGTTGATGTTTATATTAATGACAGTAACGTGCCAACACTATCTGTGGATAGACTTAGTAAAACTAATACCGGCTGGGTGGGCTTTTGGACCGGAAATTCTTCTGATGGATGGTTCAGGAATATAAAATTGAGGTCAATAAACAACTAGGAAGCCGAAATTCGCAGTACATCGCTAAAATAGCGAATCGACCTAGCCTTGTCAATGTAAACTTAGTTGTTATGCCAGTGTTCTTGCGGATTAAATACAGGATATAAAACTGATCGATGTTTCTTTTGTTAATAAAAAACATGCAAGGGATGCGATGGCGCTACAGAGGCTGGCCAGGCAATGGAACGAGTGATAGAAGGAATCAAAAACATGTTGAAAGGACGAAGAATCAATATTTTTCAGTAAAAATGGAGGGCCCTTTAGGGCTAGGTTAGCTATGCCGCTTGATCAATACCGTAACAAACGAGATTTTAAAAAGACCAGTGAACCGAAGTCAGGTAAGAGTCCGAACCGGAAACAACTCACTTTTGTGGTGCAAAAACACAAAGCTTCGCGATTACATTACGACTTTCGCTTAGAAATGGATGGGGTGCTGAAAAGCTGGGCTGTGCCTAAAGGCCCATCCACTGATCCGCAGAACAAGCGTTTGGCGATGATGGTGGAAGATCATCCCATGGACTATCGGCAGTTTGAGGGGATTATCCCTAAAGGACAATATGGCGGCGGTACGGTAATTGTTTGGGACGAAGGCACCTATGAACCAATAGAAGGACTGAAGAGTAAGAAGGCACAAGAAAAACATTTATTGGAGCAGCTTCATAAAGGGTCACTCAAAATCCGGCTACATGGACATAAACTAAAAGGCGAATATGCGCTGGTAAAAACACAAGGGATGGGTGAAAACGGCTGGCTCCTTATCAAACACAAAGACGAATTTGCCAGTAAATCTGATATCACTAAAAAAGACAAGTCGGTGCTTTCTGACAAAGCATTGGAAGAGATTGAAAAAAGCAGCAATAAGGTATGGCAAAACGGCCGTGAGAAAACCGTTGAAAAGTCTAGAAAGACCACACAAGCAAAAAAAAGCAAAAATGCTGATGAACACTTGGCAGATGATGTAAATGAAGCCGGAGAGCCGCAGAAGATGGATGTACCCAGCTTGCTAAAAAAAGCACCGGAATCCACTATTCCGAAATCAATCAAACCGATGAAGGCTACCCTTATTGACGAACCTTTTGATGATCCGGATTGGCTATACGAAGTAAAATGGGATGGTTATCGTGCCATTGCCAAGGTCAGTAAGACAGATGTTAAACTAATTTCTCGGAATAATATTCCTTTCGATAAATACTATCCGCTTGTCGACCTTTTGAAAGGATGGCGTATCAATGCCGTAATTGATGGAGAAATTGTTGTGCTAGATGAAAAAGGGCTGTCCGACTTTGGGGCCTTACAGAATTGGCGAAGCGAAGCCGATGGCAACTTGGTTTATTACGTTTTTGACATTTTATGGTATGAGGGCAAAAACCTGATGGGATTGCCATTGGTAGAACGGCAGGCAATCCTTCAGGACATATTACCTACTGATGATGACCGTATCCGCCAAAGTAAGGTTTTCGCCGCAAGGGGGATCGACTTTTTTGACGCGGCAGAGCAGGTCGGGCTTGAAGGTATTATAGCAAAAAAAGCTGATAGTAAGTACACCTCTGACCTTCGATCGAAAGAGTGGCTTAAGATCAAAGTGCAACGGCGACAAGAAGTAGTGATCGCTGGGTTTACGCGTAATGAGGGAACGTCCAAAGCGTTCAGTGCCCTCGTCATGGGGGTGTATGACGGAAAGAAACTTCGATATGCGGGTAAAGTGGGCACCGGTTTTTCGGACAGCAAGCAGAAGGAAATGATGAAGCTATTCAAACCGCTGATCACCGACAGAAGTCCCTTCGATGTAGAACCTGACGTGGACAAGCCATCCCGTTTTCGTCCACAACGACTCGGCGCAAAACCTACATGGCTGAAACCGGAACTAGTATGCGAAGTGAACTACGCCGAAGTTACCAGCGAAGGAATTTTCCGGCAGGCATCTTTCAAAGGTATGCGGGAGGACAAAGAAGCCGATGATGTCGTATTGGAGAAAGCGGCTGACACAGAATCCACCGTGGCCGAGGTGGAAGAAGAAGACAAGGGGACTAAACATGCAATCAAGCCCGCTAAAACCGAAAGGCGTACCCTCTTGAACCCACGTGAAGAGACGCAAACACGTAAAGTTAATGGTAAAGAATTGAAATTTACGCATCTCAGCAAGGTCTATTGGCCGGATGACGGCATTACCAAACGAGACATGTTCAACTATTATTACAGAATAGCCGAATTTATCTTACCCTACTTGAAAGATCGTCCGATGTCTCTGAACCGCTTCCCAAATGGCATTAAAGGTCCAAGCTTTTATCAAAAAGATGTGAAGGGAAAAGTGCCGGAATGGGTAAGCAAAACTTACCCATACACCACCAGCGAGGGTGAACATAAAGAATACCTGGTTGGCGACGATGAAGCAACCTTGCTATGGATGGCGTCATTAGGCTGTATTGAGATGAATCCTTGGTTTAGCAGAGTGCAGTCGCCCGATAATCCGGATTATTGCGTGATCGATCTGGATCCTGATAAAAACACCTTCGAGCAGGTCATCGAAGCCGCTCAGGAAGTGAGGAAGGTATTGGACGCTTTAGGCGTACCGAGCTATCCTAAAACATCAGGGTCCACCGGTATTCATATTTACATCCCATTGGGAGCGAAATACTCTTATGAGCAATCGCAGCTTTTTGCAAAGGTCATCGTCAGTCTGGTACACGAGCAACTACCCGATTTCACATCCTTAAAACGAAAAGTAAGTGATCGAAAAGGAAAGATGTATCTAGACTTCTTGCAAAACCGGCCCGGAGCTACTATAGCTGGCCCCTACTCCCTACGACCAAAGCCGGGAGCAACCGTCTCGATGCCACTTGCCTGGGACGAAGTGAAACGTGGTTTAAAAATGAGCGACTTTACTATTCACAATGCTTATGATCGGTTGAAAGAGACTGGTGATCTCTTCAAAGGAGTACTTGGAAAGGGAATAGAACTTAATAAAATCATAAAAAAGGCGCAGAACGATTTGTAATCGTTTATTCCATTCTTTTGTTAGATGGTATCCTCAAGGAAAGTGTCAAATTTGCCTTGCTTCTAATTCAATTAGGTACCTTTGACACACGACCACTTCGTCTTAATTGTTTGGCGCGAACAAATAACAATAGATATTGAGATATGAACACCAATCAAAGTCAAACCGGCTCAAAAATGCGCATTGAAATATGCAACTGAGCTGACGATGGCAGTTAACCTATTCATAACGGACCCTAATTCAGGGCTTATCTCGTCCGATAAACCGACTTTTTCCCAGCAAAAAGTCGATCGCTCTTATTACATTTTTATCGATGCTTGTTTCCGTTTTTAAATTGGCAATGTATCGAATAATTTCATTCTGTAGCGACGGACTTAGTTTATCAAAGACATCTTTGGCATCTTGGTTTTCGCCAAGTGCGGCCACTAACTTTTGGTGGGGTTTAATCGTTCGATCACCGGGGTCGAATTCAAGCGTCAATTCAACGACCTCTCCTATTCTTTTCGGAGAGTTTTTAAGCATCAATGTGTTAACGTACAGACGCCAGTCCCCCTGATACTTCACTAATGTTTGTTTATAAGGATTCCCATTTATCGATCCTCGAATCGGAATTTTTCCCTTTTCCTTTCCTGCTTCTTTAAAAATATCTTGTAAGATTTTTTCAGGCACAAATACAAAAGGATTAATACCAATGATATTTATTTCAGCAACAAATTTATGCATCGTCTTTTCCAGCTTGGCACTTAATTTTCTAACCATCTACTTAAAAATATAGGTTTTCTTTTAAATAGCCAAAAACAACAAAAGCCCTGCTTTGGGTAGCATGGGCCTCTGTATGTTATAATCAACCTAAACCTTATTATATAAACGCATATTTTGCTTTTTTGTTTTGCTAGCTTTATTTTTTTGTTTACAAGAAGAAATCTACCGAGTATCAGCGACAGAATACTTATTGCGTACGTTTAAAAAATGAATGTTATATTCGTAATCATTATTCTTTTTATGGCTGGAATTGAAAATTATATCCTGTTTTTAGCAACCACAATAATCTTTGTTATGACACCCGGGATTGACACCGTGTTTGTGTTAAACAAATCCATTGCGGAGGGAAGAGCGGCGGGTGTGCATTCGATGTTAGGTATTACTTGTGGAATAATAGCACACACTTTGTTTGCCTCGCTTGGCCTTTCCATGATTATTGCACAGTCGGCCATGGCGTTCTCTGTTGTTAAATACGTAGGTGCACTGTATTTAATCTTTCTTGGGCTTTCCTCACTTCGCTCAAAAAAGGAATTGCAATTTGATATAGAAATAACCAAAGGTAAAAGTGGCTTTCAGAACTTTTATGCCGGTTTTATTACCAATATTCTCAACCCAAAAGTAGCATTGTTCTTCCTTTCCTTTTTTCCCCAATTTATTAACAAAGCGTATATGGATGATCCTAGTCCTTTTATAGCCCTTGGCGCAAGTTTCGCGCTATTGGGTAGTATTTGGCTTTCACTTATTGCTTATTGTTCTTCACTGTTCTCTGCCAAATTAAAGAAAAATTTGAAACTGAGTAGCTGGCTCAACAAAATAACGGGCTGTGTGTATCTTTTAATGGGCATTAAAATGGCCTTTACAAAAAGATAACGATCACGTCCATCCGGTATCCAAATAAATAGCAGGTGAGCATGCTCCGTACGGCTAATTTAGCATTAAATTTGATCCTATATTTGTACTCCAAAAAACCTTAAGATGTTCGACCACTTTCCTTTCTACATAGGCTTACTGATTGTGATCTTGCTTCTGATCATGCTTGCAAAAAAATTGCGTATTGCTTATCCAATTGTACTAGTTATTGCCGGCCTGCTTATCAGTTTTATTCCGGGTCTACCTCGTGTCCATATAGAGCCCGAGCTTATCTTTGTGATTTTCCTTCCCCCTTTGCTGTACGAAGCCGCATGGGCAACTTCCTGGAAAGAACTTTGGCGGTGGCGGCGCATTATCGTAAGCTTTGCTTTTGTCGTAGTATTTCTAACAGCCCTCTCGGTAGCCTTGGTAGCCAATCATTTTATACCCGGATTCTCGCTGGCGCTAGGTTTTGTCCTCGGTGGTATTGTTTCGCCACCGGATGCGGTTAGCGCCACTGCAATCCTAAAATTTGTAAAAGTACCACGTAGAATGGTTTCCATTCTGGAGGGCGAAAGTTTAATGAACGACGCCTCTTCGTTGATCATCTTCCGATTTGCTCTCGTTGCGGTTGCTACCGGGCAATTTGTGTGGCATGAAGCGGCGCTCAGTTTTGGATGGATGGTTACTGGCGGCGTAGGAATTGGCTTGGCCATTGGGTGGATTTTTATGAAGGCTCATAAGTTACTACCCACCGATCCACAGATCGATATTGTACTGACCATTGTAACACCCTACGTGATGTATATTGCAGCAGAGGAAGCCCATTGTTCAGGCGTGTTGGCGGTAGTTTGCGGTGGTCTGTTATTAGCCAACAAGCGCCATAATTTTTTAAGTAGCCAGTCGCGACTAAGAGGTTTCAACGTATGGCAAAGCTTGGTGTTTGTGCTAAATGGCCTGGTATTTATGCTAATTGGTTTGGAATTGCCCGAAATCACTGCCGAGCTAGGTGGTATGAGCTTATCATCCGCTATAGGCTATGGCTTACTAATAAGTGCAGTGCTTATTATCGGCCGGATACTTGCAGCCTATGGAGCCGTGCTCGTTACGTTAATCGCCCGAAACTTTATCACTGTAGCCGACAAAAGAAACCCTGGAGCAAGAACGCCTTTTTTACTCGGTTGGTCGGGTATGCGGGGTGTAGTATCACTTGCTGCTGCCTTATCGATTCCGGTGCAGCTTGATAATGGAACAATATTTCCGCAACGCAATCTTATCTTATTTATTACGTTTGTAGTCATTCTCGTAACCTTGCTGGTGCAAGGATTAACCCTTCCCTATTTAATTAAGAAGATAGGCTTTCCTAACTTCGGCGACACCTTACCGGAGGAGGAAGCCGACAAATGGATTAAACGGCAATTGGCAACGCAGGCTCTGCGACATCTACAAACCTCCTATAAAGATCATTTGGAAAGTGATGGGATGTTAAAGCAACTCGTTTACAAATGGGAGCATAAGACCCGTACAGATGCTCCGGAAGAAAATATAAGCGGCCGACATAAAGAGATTTATTTAGCGATTATACAAGAACAACGGACCTGGCTGCTAATACATAGTAATAAAGAACAAAATCTTGACGAGGAGATTGTGCGGAAACATCTCTATTACCTTGACCTAGAGGAGGAACGTTTAGCCTTGCTGAAGGGTTAATCGATCTCCCGGTCGTTAAACATGCATCGTACCACCTCCCGTCCCTAGTTAATTTAAGGAACGGGAGGTAGCTCTACATCACGTTCAAACCTTCTATTATCGTTTCTTATAATATTTTAGGAACCACACTATTTATAAATTCTTCAATATTGGTGTATCCATCGCCGTCCCGATCCAAGCTCGCATCGCCTGCATCTTTTGGATTCAAACCATGTGCAGTTTCCCACTCGTCCGGCATACCGTCTTGATCTGTATCCTGATAAGGAGTTCCCTTGTAGGTAGGGTAACCACCAACCTGTTCCGGATCAGCGATTATGCCCATTTTATAGGAGTCTGCGGGTAGACGGCGATTAACATAAGGGCTGCTTACGTCAGCTTTACTGTTTTTGTTATAAATAATCTTACCCGTTGCGAGCTGTTTAATGATCCGCTCATCTACTGCATCGCGTTTCGGCAAGTTTGCTCCGACGTTCTTTAATACATGGTCATAAGCTTCTTTTGCGGACATCAAGGTAACTTTAGCCATCGGGAATGGTTTGTCGACACGAATCTGTGCGGTGTAAGGCTCCGCATTGGGCTTGTTTCCAATCTGTACACCCCCGGCCCAATTATCCGCTGTTACTGTTGCATTCCCTTCCACGATATTACCCGAAACATAAGCTTTTCCATATTCATTTTCATGCCCCCGATCTCTATTTCCTTCCGGCTTCAGTATACGATGCCCAATAGGTTTATCAATCGGCGTGATTGGCCCCGGTTTGTAATAGTTATTAATAAAATTGAAAAGCGAACGATGATCGCCCCCATCAGCGCTTCGATTCCACCAATTGAAGATAACATTATTAACAAAACCAAAATCACCGTACATACCTATAGAAGGATTCCGACTAATGTTAGACGCCCAAAGGTTTCGCATAAACGTGCTATTGAGTCCGCCAATGGTGCTTCCAAAAGCGTGGTTATAACGGTCTAAGGCTTCTGAAAAGATTGAATTCTGTATAGTTACATTGACTGTTGGCAGTTTTTCCTGTTTCGTGCTATCTCCCCTATTATATACGTGACGATACATTGACATATTCTCATCGAGGCCCCAGCTCGCTGATACATGATCAATAATAATATTCCCGATACCATTTCCTCCCAAGGCATCGTCTCGTCTGTTAACATCGGTACTTCCCCGTCTGAAACGCATGTAGCGAATCACGACATCATGCGTATCAATCCATACCGATTCACCTGCAATACAAATACCGTCGCCAGGGGCAGTTTGCCCGGCAATGGTAATATAGGGCGCTCGGATACTAACGGGGCTTTTCAGATGAATAATACCAGCTACATTAAATACGACAATACGTGCACCCCCTTGTTCACAGGCTTCGCGAAAGGTCCCCGGGCCGCTGTCTGCCAAACTCGTAACCACATATACTTTACCACCACGCCCGCCAAAAGAAAACGCACCACCTCCTTCAGCGCCGGGAAAGGCAGGTATTTTTGCCTGTGGCAGATCTTCGGGTTTACTTGCCCAAGGGATATAGGGCTTCCCATTTTTCGCTTCTTTCTCGATAACCGGAAGTGCTTTAGCCCAAGCTGCCTCCTCATGGGCTTGAAATTTGGCCATCTCCGCATTTGCGGAATCTTCTATTGCTTTCGGTATAACCGGGTATTGCGCCTTTGTGACACCTATTGAGCATGCCAACATACCCAGTGTGATTGCTGTAATTGATGCTTTCATCATAAATTAAAATTGATTCGCAATTAATGTAGAGGTGTTACGCTCTTGTCCCATCTAATATTGGTTAGTTAAACAAATATCTATGCAAATGCATCATTTTTTTTGACCTTTATTATCTTCTTACTATAACATCTTAGCTATCCTTATAAAAATTTGGAAGGCTAATTTATCTATAGAGAAAAACAAGAAGAATTTTTTTTGCATTACACTTTTTTTTAGCTTTGCAGCACCCATGTGTACGATGAAATCAAAACTTACTGTTTGCTTCTTGATATTGGTTGTATTAATGCAGCCTTTCGGCAGATTTTGGTTATTCGTATCTTTTAAATTAAATCAGCAGTATATAGCGACGGAGCTCTGTATTAATCGAGATCGGCCCGAATTACAGTGTAACGGGCAATGTGTTTTGATGAAAAAAATGAAAGAGCTCGAAAAAAGAGAACATGACCAGCAGCAGGAAATGATAAAGCAGCTGGCTGAAATCATCTATTTACAAACGCCCCAACTTGCTCAACTTAATACAATTCCTACTTACAACATTAAGCAATCTTTTCTGATTGCCTATACCCAAGGAAGGCCAACTAATTACCATACTTCTTTATTGAAACCACCCAGGGTGTAATTTAAAATCTTTTTCAGACATAGGCATCAACCGTTTTAGCAAGATTCGGTATGCATTCTTTTTTGATTTTAAATTATGCTTTAACAATGAGATTCATAAGTAGTCTCTTTGTGTTATTGCTTCTTTCTATAGCAGTAACGCAAGGACAAACCATTTCGATCGATACGAACACCACGCGTAAACTCGACGAGGTATTGATCAGTGCACGACAAAAGCGCTATCAGATTGATAGTGTAACCAATGTTACGCGCACACCCAGTTCGTTGCAGCAAACACCGCAATCCATACAAGTGATTAGCCAACAGGTCATTCGCGACAAGCAGGCATTTACGCTAAACGATTTAACGAATACCTTAACAGGCGTAAAGGCCAATAACGGTATGGGATATTACAGCTTAAGAGGCTTTACCTTTTACAATCCATTTGATGCAGGCATCATCACCTTCAACGGCATACGGGGAAATTTATATTTATGGAGTCAACAACCGCTACTTTACAATATAGAACAGGTTGAAGTATTAAGGGGACCTTCTTCGGTTCTTTTCAGTAATAATGCACCGGGGGGCACCATAAATTTTACCACTAAAAAACCATTATCGCTGCCGCAGCTGGAACTAAGTGCATTTTATGGCAGCTGGAATGCTAAACGATTTTCTTTGGATGCTACGGGCCCTTTAACTAAGAATAAAAAACTGCTTTATCGTAGTATTGTCGGGTACGACCAAGGAAATAGTTTTCGCGACTATCAGGATGTTCGCAATTTACTGATAGCGCCTTCCCTCTCTTATGAATTCAATTCTACCGGCAAACTGTTGCTGGAAGTAAACTACGCCTACGAGAAAGCCGTGCAGCAATATGACCGAGGTTCTTATGTTTTCACTCGCCCTGATGGCACCTTTGATTTTGATTATTATCCGAATAACCTAACAGCACAGAGCCCGAGTGACTATGGAAAAACGCATAACACATCCGTCAATCTGCGTTACGATCAACAATTGGGCAATCAGCTCCGACTTACCTTGGTGCAACGTTATGTGCGAAGTCGTTTCGATTATACCGACCATATTGTAACCGGTTTGATTCAGCATGATTCGATCAGTAGATCGTATCAAGACTGGCTATACGACCAATTTAACTGGCAAACCACGGCCTTCCTCGACTATGTTTTAAAAACAGGGCCATTAACCCATAATATCTTAACCGGTATCGATTATAACAATTATGGATGGCATAAAAATGACTACCGAAATTCACCGGCGCAACGCATTAGCATTTTTAATCCCGATTATAGCCTCGACCCTCCAGCCCCCAACCCGGAAGTCGATTATTACGACGACAATAAAGAGCGTATTCATTTAATTGGCACTTATGTGCAGGATCAGATAAAATATAAAGATTTAATTTTGTTGCTATCCTTGCGCTATGATGATTACAGCTTGAGACGCGTCCCTTTATCAGCGCGTGATAATGAGCAAGGAAACGAATCGGATGCTTCGGCCTGGATTCCGCGAGTAGGATTAGTCTATTCGCCTATTGATGCGCTTTCCTTTTACGGCAGCTACACCACATCCTTCAATCCACAAACTTCCAATTCAGTACGAAACGGAGGGCCATTCCCGCCAAGAACAGCCAAGCAGGTTGAAATAGGCAGCAAATCGTCTTGGTTCGAGAATCAATTTTCATTGACATTGGCGGCTTATCAGATCGATTACGCCAATATTCTGGCAGCCGCGCCAACAGATGAAAACCCAAATAGACAAATCGCCATCGATGGAACACGTAGCAAAGGTTTTGAGGCCACTACCCAAGGGAACATTCATCATTTCAATCTGATACTTGGATATGCGTACAACGATCATGTATTATTATCCGATAATACCTTAGGAGCTAAAGGTAGTCACTTTGCAAATGCTCCCAAGCATATGGCCAATGCCTGGATCAAATACAATTTATCAACTGGTTTTGCAAAGGGGCTTGGTATCGGTATCGGTGGCAGGTACACCAGCAACCAGGTAGGTTTTGTAAGTGCACAAAATTTTTTGATACCAGCTTCCACTGTACTTGACGCTATGCTTAATTATGAACGTAACCGCTATAACATTCAATTCAATGTATACAATATTACGAATGAACGCTATTTTTTAGGCGGCAATTCGCGTACGGTTACAGCCTCATTGGGTAATCCTTTTAATTTTAGAATAGGTATTAATTACCTGATTCGATAGTGATGTCAATAAAGAACAGATTACTACGCTGGGTATTTAGAATACACGGCGTAACAGGGCTGATAACAGGTATTTTTCTAATCTTATTGGGATTGAGCGGATCAGCATTGGTTTTTATGGAAGAGTTGGACCACTATACCAATAAGCACCTTTTTCAAGTAAAAGAAACCGCGGCCAAAATGTCGCTTGATACGATCTATCATCGCATTACCGCTCAATATCCTCGGCTTAGCGGCATCGCCTGGTTAAATCCGCAAGCAGCTCCCACCGAAGCTTACAATTATCGTTTATACCTAAATGATGGTAAAATCCATACCTACGATCTAGCCGTATTGACCATTGATCCCTACACGGGTCGTATTATACGCGAAGGGCGTTATGATCAATGGCAATCCGGCTTTATGCAGTGGTTATTTCAATTTCATTTCTCCTTTCATTTTGGCATGCCGGGTACCTTATTAACCGCTGTACTCGGAATAACTATGCTTATATCTATTCTTACGGGCGTGCTGATTTATCGAAAACAGGTATGGAAAGTTTTGTGCTTTAAAAAACCGATTCGATGGCACAATAGAAGGATGCTAAGTTCCGATCTGCATCGTATCGTCGGTATTTGGTCTTTGTTGTTTAATGCGGTTATCTTTTTCACTGGCTTTTGGCTGAATCTTTTTGCCTTTGACTCGAGTGCATGGCACAGTAAAATGCAAGTAAATCCGCCCAATCGAGCAGATGTCCTCTCAATTGACAGCCTTTATAAGAAAGCTTCCCATGCATTGCCGCAGCTTAAAGTCCATTCCGTATATATGCCCACTCAACCCGGTCGCGGCTTCGCCATTCGCGGTAGCTTACCGGGTGATAATCCATTTTTTGGACAGGCAAGTAGCGTTACGTTAGACGTCAAAAGCGGAACGGTCGAAGCTATAAAAGAATCCGATAAACTTGATTTCTCCGAAAAACTGCGCACACTGGTTCTACCCCTTCATGCCGGTAGTTTTGGTGGTCTGCCTGTTCGGATATTATATGTATTCATTGGTTTAACGCCTGGTTTATTAAGCATCACCGGTTTTTTATTATATCTAAAAAGAACGAATAAACAACGTCATCTCCGAAAGCCAACGGTTCATACTTTTAACCGAACGTATTAGCTTTAGCCTTTAAATATAGCCCTGTGTATGGGATCCCTACTATACAAGCGATTAATTCGGTTTGGCCCTTTCATACTGAATCGGCCATTCAATCGAATCCCGCAACTCATCAGCAGCCTGTAGCGGAAAATAAGGATTGCGCAAAAGTTCACGCGCCATGGCAATTAAGTCGGCATCGCCATTAACAAGAATGGTTTCGGCTTGCGTAGCATTGGTTATCAGCCCAACGGTTGCTGTGAGAATACCCGCTTCTTTCTTTATTTTTGAAGAAAAAGGCAATTGGTAAGCAGGACCTACAGGGATTTTTTGATAAGGAACAAGTCCACCACTAGATACATCCAGTAGATCGACACCTCTGGTTTTGAGAATGGACGCTAACTGGATTGATTGATCCAAATCCCATCCACCTTCCGCCCAATCACTAGCTGAAATTCTTACAAATAAAGGCAATTCTTTCGGTGCCACGCTTCGCACCGCATCAATAACTTCCAGTAACAACCGGATGCGATTCTCGAAACTGCCTCCATATTCATCTTGCCTGTGATTACTCAAAGGCGATAGAAATTGGTGCAACAAGTACCCATGTGCCGCATGTATTTCGATAAGCTCGAATCCGGCACGCAATGCACGCTCGGCCGCTGACTTAAAATTACTTACGATGGCACGAATCCCCTCTATATTCAATTCGACAGGTACGGCATAATTATCGGAGAAAGCAATTGAAGAAGGGGCCACCGGCACCCAGCCACCATCTTCAATACTAACTTTCCCTCTACCCTTCCAAGGCGCAGCCGTGCTGGCCTTACGCCCCGCATGGGATAACTGAATCCCAGGCACGGATTGTTGATTTTTAATAAATTGGGTAATCTGCAATAGCTTCTCAATATGGGCATCATTCCAAATACCTAAATCGTCAGGTGAGATTCTGCCGTCGGGCGATACAGCGGTAGCTTCAGCGATGATTAGCGAAGCACCCCCAATAGCCCTACTTCCCAAATGCACTAAATGCCAATCATTGGCAAATCCGTCTACGGCGGAATATTGACACATCGGAGAAACTATTATTCTATTTTTTAAGGTAATTCCATTCAACGGGAGTGGACTGAAAAGCTTCGACATAGTAAAGAAATAAATTAAAACACAAGTTTAAGGAAAGAATCTAAAATGCCCATCATCGTTGTCATTGCGAGGAAGAATGACGAAGCAATCTGCGTTTTTTTAGGTGATCATCACCTTTTAGAAACCTTCTTTACATCAAATGTAGGGAAATTGTGTTAGATAGGTGTCAGAGAAAATTAAAAGTGAACTCCATTCACAAACCATTTAAGTGCTTTCTTGTTAGGAATTAAGGTGCTTGCGGACCTTCGAACACCTAGAAACCAATATATATGAAGATTAGACAATATGATGCCATTGTTATTGGCTCCGGACAGGCGGGCGTTCCCTTAGCGAAAAAACTTGCGAACCATGGAAAAAAAGTAGCCATCATTGAGAAGCGATGGATTGGCGGAACTTGCGTGAACGACGGTTGCACGCCTACTAAAACATGGATAGCTTCTGCAAAAGCAGCGTATGATGCCCACAAAAGTACTGAGCTCGGCGTTTTTGTAGAAGACGCTAAAATTGACATGACCATTATAAAAAAGCGTAAGGACAAAATCGTCGAAAATGCACGGAGCGGAAATCAAAAAGCATTGGAGAGTACTAAAAACTTAGATGTCATCTTTGGTGAAGCCGCTTTTACGGATTTCAAAACGATCGGTGTGACTTCCGATACCGGGTCTCAACAGATAATGAAGGCAGATTTATTTTTCTTGAACACAGGTGCTGTCCCATTTATCCCGGAAATTGAGGGCCTCAACGCCATTAATTTCCTTACCTCTACCAGCATACTCGAATTGGATCAAGTGCCTGAGCATTTGCTAATTATAGGCGGCAATTATATTGGCCTGGAGTACAGCCAAATGTTCCGTCGCTTTGGCAGCAGAGTCACGATTGTGGAAAAATCGCCAAGAATTATGGCTCGCGAGGATCCGGATGTATCCGAAGAAATGCGCAAATTACTGAAACTGGAAGGAATCGACATCCTGCTCAATGCGGAAACCACCTTTTTCGACAAGCAGGGACCTGAAAAAGTTGTAGCGACCATCCATACCAACGGAAAAAAGCAAAAAATTAGTTGTAGTCACGTGTTGGTCGCTACAGGCCGTGTTCCACAGACTGGACCGCTTAAACTAAACAACACCGGTGTAAAACTCGACAATAAAGGATACATAAAGGTAAACAGCAAACTCGAAACCAATGTAAAAGGCATTTATGCCTTAGGTGATGTGAAGGGCGGACCTGCATTTACCCATATTTCATATAATGATTATACAATTGTTTATCGTAATCTTTTGGAAAACACGAATTATACAACACGTAACCGATCGATACCCTATTGTGTATTTACCGACCCGCAGCTCGGACGCATCGGCCTGAGTGAGACAGAAGCGAAAAAACAGGGCTTAACTATAAAGGTAGCGAAGCTGCCGATGACCGCTGTGGCCCGCGCAGTTGAAACAGGCGATACCCGTGGTTTTATGAAAGCCATTGTAGATGCCAAAAGTAAACGAATACTAGGGGCTTCTATTCTTGCAGCGCAAGGCGGCGAAATCATGACCATCTTACAAATGGCTATGGAAGGTAAAATCACTTACGACCGCATTCGCTATGGCGTGTTTGCACATCCGCTTTATGCCGAATCATTAAATAATCTTTTTATGACATTGGAAGATTAAAATTTATGATCAAAGTACAAGGGGTAAGTAAATCGTACAATAGCCTAAAAGCAGTGAATGAGCTGTCTTTGGAAATAAAGGAAGAAGAAAATTTGATCCTTCTCGGTGCGAGTGGTTGCGGTAAAACGACAACGCTTAAAATGATTAACTGCCTGATTAAACCAGATCAAGGACAAATTTTCATTAATGGCAAGAACATTCAGGACCAGTCTCCGATCGACCTGCGACGGAATATCGGTTATGTTTTACAAAATAATGGCCTGTTCCCCCACTATTCAGTCGCTCAAAACATTGCTATCGTTCCACACTTATTGAAATGGGATAAAAAACGGATAGAAACGAGGGTAGATGAGCTATTGGAAAAACTACACCTTCCCAACTCCTATCGAAGCAGGTATCCGCACGAATTAAGCGGTGGGCAACAACAACGCGTAGGAATTGCCAGAGCATTGGCAGCACATCCTCCGATTTTGCTCATGGATGAACCTTTTGGGGCCTTGGATAACGTTACTCGGACAAAAATACAGGAAGAATTTAAAGCTTTAGATGAATTAAAAAGAAAGACCATCGTTATGGTTACGCATGATGTCCAAGAAGCGTTTACACTAGGTAACCAAATCTGCTTAATGGATAAGGGAGCAGTTGTCCAAATAGGCAAGCCTTGGGATCTGTTATTTAAACCGTCCCATTCGCTGGTAACAAGCTTTCTACAGGAGCAACGTTTACAACTCGAGTTCAAGACAATTCTATTGGCAGCGTTATGGCCTTGGCTACCCACAGCGGACCAAACAGATGATCATATCACTCTTTCGTCCCAATCCACACTATGGGATGCACTGGAATGCCTTCAGCAGAATAAAACCGAAACACTTCAAATCGTCGACCATAAAAAAGAAGCAAAAACAGCAGGATTTGAGCAGTTAATGTCAGCTATTTACCGCTATAAAAAAACCATCGTTACATGAACGAACAACAGCAAACGCTCTGGCACTTTATGTGGCAACAGGCAGATAAGCTGCTGGTCCAAACCTTACAGCATATAGGCCTGACCTTCATTTCCTTGTTAATAGCGGTATTGTTGGGACTACCGCTGGGTATTTTAATTGCACGAAATCGAAATTTATCCGGAATTGTTTTAGGTACTGTTGGTATCTTGCAAACTATACCAAGCATCGCCCTACTAGGATTTTTAATCCCCGTACTTGGTATAGGTGCTAAACCAGCTATTGTAGCCTTATTTCTCTATGCTCTTCTTCCGATCATCCGCAACACCTATACAGGTATTACGGGCATTAACCCAACTGTCAAGGAAGCCGCTATAGCGCTTGGACTTAACAAACAACAACTACTTCTACAGGTTGAATTGCCACTCGCAATGCCCGTAATATTAGCGGGTATACGCACGGCTACCGTCATTAACGTCGGAGTGGCTACTTTGGCTTCTTATATTGCCGCCGGCGGCTTAGGCGAGTTCATCTTCGGCGGAATTTCTTTAAACAATACAAACATGATACTTGGCGGTGCTATACCGGCCGCATTACTCGCTTTGCTCTTTGATTTTTTACTTTCCCGTTTGCAAAAATTGAATATTAAAACGCTTAACCGAGCTACCCTTGCTATGCCGGTATTACTTATTTTATTAAGTCTGCTTTATTTTGTTCCCACGGCCTACGGAACAAAGCTCGTTGCCGGCTTTACGCCGGAATTTATGGGACGACAGGATGGGAATGTGGGGCTTGAAAGAATCTATGGCTTAAAAATTCATACGGTGGTCATCAATGATGCGGTCATGTATAAAGCCGCCTATGAAAAGCAATTGGACGTCATTAGCGGCTATTCGACCGATGGTCGTTTAAAAGCATATGACCTGGTTGTTTTAAAAGATGATAAGGGTATTTTCCCACCTTACTATGCAGCGCCCATTGTTCGAAATCAAGCGCTGGAAAAATTCCCTTCGCTCGAAAAAACATTGAATCTGCTGGTAGGAAAAATAAACGATAGCGTGATGACCGATCTAAATTACCGCGTTGATCATCTCCATCAATCACCTGAGCGCGTGGCACATGACTTTCTGAAAGCACACGGCCTGTGGAGAGAAAGAGGAGGAAAAAAGAAGGGAACAGTACGCTTGGGTTCTAAAATCTTTGGTGAACAATACATCTTGGTCAGCCTGTACAGTCAGTTAATAAAAGGTTTCACGGATTATGATGTAGTTGCCAAAACCGGCCTAGGCGGCACCAAAATTTGTTTCGATGCGTTGGTGAATGATCAGATCGATCTTTACCCGGAATATACAGGAACAGGCCTCCTAGCCATTCTGAAGCCACCTCAACAAACGATTGATTCATTAGGTGGCGATAAAGATAAAACCTTCGCCTATGTCAAGGACCAATTCGAAAAAAAATACAGAATTAGCTGGCTGAAGCCTATCGGCTTTAATAACGCCTATGCACTCATGATGCGGAAACAGCAGGCAGAAACCTTTCATATTGAAACCATATCAAATCTCAAAGAGTATTTAAAAAATCAATAGTCATATGGATATATACACTCGTTATAAAAGTCTTCGTCAACGAACAGAAGATATTTGCCGTCCGCTAGCGATTGAAGATTATGTCGTCCAACCGATCGTAGACGTGAGTCCACCTAAATGGCATCTTGGACATACCACCTGGTTTTTTGAGACCTTTATTTTAACCCCTCATGTTCAGGGATATCAGCCATTTAATCCGGATTACAATTACGTTTTTAACAGCTACTACGAAACCATCGGCAATCGGGTCATCCGTACAGATAGAGGTAATCTTAGCAGACCAACCGTTGATGATATCTATCGCTACCGCCAACATGTGGACGAAGCCATGTTAAAAATACTTTCGGCTCCTCTCGAGCCGGAAGTAAGCGATCTAATTGTATTGGGCATTCATCACGAGGAACAACATCAGGAACTTTTATATACGGACATTAAGTATATATTGGGCCACAATCCCCTATTTCCAGCCTATGATGTCACGTATCAACCACCTACTTTGAAATCAACATCAACTAATGATTTTATTCGCATTAAGGAAGGACTTTACGAAATTGGGTTTAAAGGGGATGGCTTTTGCTTTGATAACGAACTTGGTAGACATAAGGCTTATCTTAACGAATTTGAAATAAGTAACCGTTTAGTAAGTAATGCCGAATATCTTGAATTTATAAATGATGGTGGTTACAGCGATTTTCGCCATTGGCATGCCGAGGGCTGGGACTGGGTCAGAAACGAAAAAATAACGGCACCCCTCTATTGGCATTTCATTGACAATAGTTGGTATCATTATACGTTTCGGGGTCTGGAACCTATTGATTTAGAAGCATCTGTACGACATGTAAGTTACTTCGAGGCTTATGCTTATGCGGCTTGGAAGGGTTTAAGATTGCCTACTGAATTTGAATGGGAGGTGGCTGCGCCAAGTTTTACCTGGGGAGAAAACTGGGAATGGACAGAAAGTGCCTACTTACCTTACCCTGGATTTAAAAAGGCCCCTGGCGCGATCGGTGAATACAATGGTAAATTTATGGTTAACCAAAAGGTATTACGTGGAGCTTCTGCGGTTACCTCACCCGGGCACAGTCGTCTCACGTATCGAAATTTTTTCCAGACCAATCTACGCTGGCAGTTTACGGGCATTCGGTTAGCAAAATAATTGACAAAGAGCATGAACAAAAATATTTCAGATTTAATGGATGACCTATTCGAAGCCGCTAATACAAAAACAGCACTTTTTTATAACGATGTTATAAAAGGCCTTCGGGAGAACCCGAAGCACTTGGATTCTAAATATTTCTACGATGCGGCGGGCGACAAGCTATTCCGCGAAATCATGAACTGCCCTGAATATTATCTTACCCGGGCCGAACTCGAAATTTTTTCGGAGAAGACTGTCGAGCTTGCAGCGGCACTTAGCCGTGACCGGGATAGTTTTGATCTGATTGAATTAGGTGCCGGTGATGCAACAAAATCGACCTACCTTCTAAAAGAATTGTCAGGGCAGCAGATGGATTTTCGCTACATCCCCATTGATATATCGGCAAATGTAATTGAGAATCTTAACGAAAGTTTACCTAAAGTACTACCTCGACTTAAACTGACGGGTCTGAACGGTGAGTATTTTGAGATGCTGGAAAAAGCGACCTCGTTATCAAATAGGCCTAAAGTTGTTTTATTCTTAGGATCAAATATCGGCAATATGCCCGTAGACAGGGTGACCGAATTTTGCAAAAAACTCCGCAAGCATTTATCTAAGGGCGACCGCCTACTTATGGGGATGGATATAAAGAAAAATCCCAAGACGATCTTGGCGGCTTATAATGATAAAAGCGGTATCACAAAACGTTTTAACCTGAACCTACTCGAGCGAATTAATCGCGAGCTCAATAGCAATTTTATTATAAGCCGTTTTGACCATTACGCTACCTATGATCCGGAAAGCGGGGCTTGCAAAAGTTATCTTATCAGCCTTGACAATCAGACCGTACAAATAGGTGAAGAGGTCTTTCACTTCGCTGAGAATGAGCCGATTTTTATGGAGATCTCACAAAAATTCAGCTTCGAGCAGATTCAAGACTTAGCCGATAAATCCGGGTTTAAATTTATTGATCAACTGTTTGACAGTAAAAAATGGTTCACTGACGTTATTTGGTCAGCTGAATGATAATTTGGTATTTTCTCCCGTCATAAAAATAAGAAAGCAAAATCCCGCGGCATTTCAGGCTCACGGGATTTTGATCAATTCTCCCGTTTTATAACTGCGTATCGTTTAGTTTAATGGTTCGTTTTTTTCGAAGTCGGATATTCAATAATTCGACAATTAACGAAAAACCCAAACAAGAATAAATAATGCTTTTACTTACCTCCTGATGGAAACCTCCGGCAATTAACACTACGCCTATGACAACCAGAAACGTTAAAGCAAGCATCTGCAAGGTAGGCTGTTTGTTAATAATCCGTAATACAGGGCCGGCAAAAGCCATCATTACACCGATGGATATAATAACCGCTATAATCATGATCAGTACGTAATCAACTAAGCCTACTGCGGTTAAAATTGAATCGAAGGAAAAAACAGCATCAACCAAAACTATTTGTACTAAGACCGCACCGAAGCCAACCGGACTTTTTTTCTGGTGTAGGTCTTCATCCTGTTCTTGCAATTTATGATGGATTTCTAAGGTGCTTTTCACAATCAGAAAGAGTCCACCAGCTATCAGAATGAGATCCTTGTAGCTAAGCGGGATATCCTCCTTACCAAATAAACTTAAGGTCATAACCGGGTCCTTCAGTCCGATAATCCAGTTTATGCAAAGCAATAAGGCAATTCGGAAAACCATCGCCAAGGTCAAGCCAAGATTACGTGCTTTGCGCTGTAATTTCTCCGGCAACTTTCCTGCAACAATGGAGATGAAAATGATATTATCGATACCTAATACAATCTCAAGAAAGCATAAAGTAATCAGGCTGATCCAAACTCCGGGATCGGCAAAATTAGGGATTTCAAATTCCATAGGGCGTCAGGGATTAATCGAAGTCAAATAAATCACCTAAAAACGATTTCTTTTTATGTGGTCGTTGTTGATAACGCTTATCACGATAGTCGGATTTGTCTTTATAGTCGTTCCACTGATTTGAGCTGTTATATGATTCAGAAGGCTCATCGTTTTGCCCATTATCAACGTAATTGATAATTTTGTCAAGCTCTCCTTTATCGAGCCAAATCCCCCGACATTTTGGACAATAATCTATTTCCACTTGGTATCTTTCGGACATCAGTAAAGTTTCATTACAATTCGGACATTTCATTTTACTACTTTTTTTAGGATTCAACTCAGTATCTATTAATTAAAATTGAACAGGTTTAACGACATAGCAAACCTACACTCGCTTTTCCATGTTCATTTGTCCCCCGCTTGTCGGGGAACCTACAATTAGAAGTTATATGAAATATGGTCCGTCAGAACAAGGTATAGATGTGTAAAAAAGTATAATAGGAAGGCTTTAGCCAGCACCCATGGATAAGGAAAAAGGTCGTAATGCTTTGATTAACAGATACTACCGACTCTGCATCAATTCGCTTGTACTTTTCGAGTCCCTTCTTTTCTTTTTCAGCATGGATGTATTTTCCCGGCCCAATTTCCAAATCGTCCAACAGCGTCTCTTGGACGAGTACGCTCTGCACTTCCTTTCCTGTATTTAAAAGCAAGTTTTGATAAAGCAGAAAAAAAGGAAAGAGTATGCTCAACCACAGTAGTAGTAGAGAAAAACGCTTTCTGATTATTATGTTGTCGCGTAAGAGGGAAGACACAAACTATTACTTTTTATTCAAAAATAAACATTATAGACTTTCATTAGATACTATAACAGACAATATCAGCGAAAAGTTACAAAAAACGAAAAGGTATTGACTCATTTAGTTCCTCTGCTTATGTCTTAGCAAACCAAAGGGATTATTATAGATTACATCCAGTGCTAAGTAGTGTGCAGAAAAAGGCGACTGGGATCCCACCAAATTGTTCATATAGCCAAGATCAATGGTGAACGGTAACTCCTGTGGTGATATCGAATAATAAAAAGTGAATCTGCTTTCCCGATATTTGAAGCTCGACCACCTTTCAGACAAAGCACTTCTACTTGTTGAAAATAAGGATTCGTATCCACCAATAAGCTTATGAATTTTGTGTTTATCTAAATTGATTGCAAGTTGTAATTTTAAACGTGACCGAAGTTGAAGATCTTCCGAAGATGCTTCTTCAAAAGGTTGAGCAAAAGTTCGAAGCTCTTGCCGAAAAGTAGTGGTGAATTTTAGCCTTTCATTTTTAATTGTATAGGCCATTCGTCCGTACAATCTCCACTCCCGTTCAAAACCCGCAACTGTTTGTCTATAAGGAGCAAAATCGTTATACTCCTCTTGCTTCCGATAACTCAAAGCGATTGAGTATTGCCAATGCGGGTGAAACCGATGATAAAATTCCTGATTTATCACCAGAATAGCAGGCTTAAAAAATAGGGCGTAATTGTCCGGATTACTTTTACGCCCTAAACCGATATAAGACATCGATTGCCATTTTTTTGAGACACCTAAATCTTGCCTTAATCCAAACGCAAACCAACCGGCGGTGTTTGCTTCCCCTAAGCCAGGGGGACTAATCTGAGCATAAGTTGCGCTTGATAAACAAAAAGCGGTAAAGCAAAGAAGCAAAAGGAGCTTTTTCATGTTAATCCAACGCGCTGCTCAACACCTTCCCATTCGTATCAAAAGCCACCTTTAGTTCTTCGGCAGCACTTTTCAGTTCAAGTGTATAGACAACTTGTTGCGCTTTCGTAATCTTCTTCACATCTTCTATACGATATTTACTAAAGTCTTTTTTGATCGTTGCTAACACCGTTGAAGGCAAATCCTTTTTGGAAATTTCTTCTTTATGTTCGATCAACTTCCCTCCTTTATCGTACCATACATCATGATCTACAGACAAGAGACCTGTCTCAAACTCAACCTTGTATAGATCGCCCTGCATCTCCCATTCTACGTCCGAAGCTTTTGGAAATGCTTTATTGAAACTGTTTACCACGACGGACGGAACCTGGCTTGGTTGGATATCCTGTCCAAGCGAAACACCGGCATTGATCAGCAATGCGAAAAAACCGGTTAACATACTCTTTTCCATGTTCTTTTAATTATTGATTTAATACAAAGAAATGGGTCAATTCTGGAAAAAATCTGGAATACAAAACGCAAAGACACAAATGTAATATTCGCCTATTATGCATTAGTTTCTTCATCCGTTTATCATACTAAAGTTCTACCCTTTCTCTAAACAGGGGGTAAAGAAAGGGTAAACGAAAGGTATAGTCAGAGGTAAAGAAAAGGTAAACGAAGGGTATAGAAACAGTAAGGAAAAGGTATTGCAAGTATAAGCGTTTGTTTGGTGTGATCCTGCGACTAGTTCTTGTCTCAGAATAGACGGCATTTTCACTTTACATTATTAAATCGAATCTCGAAGCAATGTTTGCTGTCAAAAAAATAATACGAAACATTAAAATCATACAGATTACAGATAGCTTTCATAATGGCTAAGCCCAGGCCGGTTCCTTCCGATTTTTTGTCGGTCGATTTATAAAAACGATTAAATATTTTATCAGCTTCGAGTGGCCCGCTTTTCGCTGTATTGCTTACGGTTAGCGCATCAGTCTTTATTTCAACACGAACCTGCCCGTGTGGCATGTTATGAAAAATCGCATTCCTAATGAGGTTAGAAACAATAATATTAGCCAATGCGGGGTCCATTTCCACGGTTAAATCCGCCTCTTCATGTACTTCTATTGCTATATTTTTAAATGTTGCAAACTCCTCTAAATCTAGTAAGGTTTGTTTTATCACTTCATTCAAGGATATATTTTGCTGATCAAAAAATTGCTTGTTTTCGATTTTTGTTAAAAGTAACAGGGATTTGTTCAGACGAACTAAGCGTTCGATTATTTGCAGTACTTGCGCAATATTTTCCGCTTGCTCATTTTCTATATTTCCCTTCTCAAGCAGTAACTCCAATTTACTCGTAGCTATCGCTAAGGGTGTTTGTAACTCATGGGAAGCGTTTTCAATGAATTGTTTTTGCTGTTGGTAAGTTTCCATACTATGCTGCAGCAACGTATTAACGGCATCCTTCAGCATACTGAATTCTTTCACATCGGTATTTATATCAGGTAGCTCCCTACTACGTCCTAACCTGAATCTAGTAACCTGGTTTAAGAAGTTATAGAAAGGCTGCCATAATTTTCGTAAAACAATGTTGTTGATAAGAATAATACTCACGACCAAAATGACATAGAGCCAGAACACCGACCAAAAAAGATCTTCAATTAAATCATCTTCTTCTACCATTGAATTGATGACTCTCAACTCATAAAAATGTCCTTGGTGTTCGAATGCAGTTGTAAGCATGCGCACGGGCTCTAAATCGTCTTCATCCAGCATATACATAAGCGTGTCCGAATACCGATCTTTCATTTTAATCGCAAGTTTTTCCCCCACTTCCCGAATGGCATAGTTACTTTCATCAAAATAGTTTTTCTTCAATATGGTAGAGTCTGTATCTGCTTTTTGAAGAATCAGCACTTTATAATTTTCCAAGCCATCGTCAATGCTATCATGAATTTCATCGAGCATATTGATGTAAAAAATGATTGACCAGATGGTTACAATGAGTAAAATCGAAACGGAAAGATATTTCAGTGATTTATTGAGCAGCTTCATTTCTCTACCATTTTATAACCGACTCCGTAAGCCGATTCGATTTCAATCGCTGCATTAGCTTGCTGTAATTTTTTTCGAAGGTTTTTAATTTGATAGTAAATGAAGTCGAGGTTATCTGCCTGATCAATGTTATCACCCCAAACATGTTCAGCCAAAGCCGATTTGGTAACCAGACGATTGGTATTTAGTAGAAAATAATTGAGTATGTCAAACTCCTTTCGATTGAGTGCAACCGCTTCCCCATTCACTAAAAGTTGTCGCTCATTTAAGTCTAACACAACATTTCGTGTTTCGATCGTATGTTTGCCGTCCAGCTTCTTTCTTCTTAAAACTGCTTTGATACGTGCATTGAGTTCCGCAATATGAAAAGGTTTAGTTAAATAATCGTCCGCTCCCAGTTCAAGTCCTTTTAGTTTATCATCCAACGAATTTTTTGCCGAAATAATGATAACGTTCTCTGACTTTTCGGATTGTTTCAGCTGTTCCAACAATTGAAGTCCACTACCACCGGGCAACATAATGTCCAGCAGAATACAATCATAGTCATACATCTGGATCTTGTCCATGGCCGTATGATAGTCGCTAGCTGACTCAATTAAAAAGTATTCTTTAAGCAACGAAGAAGTAATAGCGTCCAATAGATCTTCCTCGTCCTCAATAATCAAGATTTTCATCTAGTTATCATTTGTTCGTCATCAACTTCGGGACCACTGAAAAGCTGTCCTTACCCACCTATACGTAATTTTTCGTTACGGCAAGTATAGGGTTAAATTCTGGAAAGAAGTTGGAATACCCGCTTTTATTTATTAGGTATCCTTTTACAAACTTTTACCTTACTTTAACTTTTGAGAAAAGAAGTCGATGGTACGTTTCCATGCCAACTGCGCAGCTTCTTTGTCGTACCGGGGCGTGGTATCATTGTGAAACCCGTGATTGGCATTCTCGTATATAAAAGCCTTATAATCTTTATGATTTTCCTTTAATGCTTTTTCATAAGCTGGCCATCCTTCATTTACGCGGGTATCGAGTGCTGCATAATGCAACAGCAAAGGCGCTTTTATTTGCGGCACTTCATCCAAAGGAGCTTGGCCACCATAAAAAGGAACCACCGCAGCCAAGTTTGGAATTCGGACTGCCATCATGTTGGCAATCCAGCCCCCAAAACAAAAACCAACTACCCCGACCTTACCGTTGCAGAACTTGTCCTTTTCTAGATAATTAAAGGCTGCGATAAAATCTTCGAGCATTTCATTTCTATCCCGTTTACTCTGCAATTCGCGGCCTTCATCATCATTACCTGGATAACCACCGAGCGGACTTAAGGCATCAGGAGCCAAACTTACAAAGCCTGCTAATGCAGCACGTCTCGCAACATCTTCTATGTGTGGGTTAAGCCCTCTGTTCTCATGCACTACAACGATACCGCCCAATTTTTCTGCATTGTTTTTAGGCATGCTTAAAAGCGCTTTTATAGTACCGCCACCCTTGGGTGATGGGTAATCGATGTAGCTTGAAGTGATTCTTGGATCGTCGGCTCGCACCTGAATAGCATCCTGATAATCAGGCATTAGAAAACTCATTAGCGACGTAACGGTAACTCCACCAACCGCATAAACCGAAAGCTTTTGCATAAAATCGCGCCGAGTGATACGATTGTGCGCATAATCATCATATAGATCAAAAACTTCCTGTTTTACATCTTCTTTTTTTAGGCTTTTCATAATTATGAATTTTTATAAAATTAAGAATGAACGGAACAAATACACGGATTAGTCATGTAAAATTTAAATGACTATCGATAGCCGTCGGCTGGCTAATGTTTAGAAGAAATGACAAAGGCCTTGCCTGGGAAGCAATGGCCTTTGCATATTATAATCAACCTAAACCTTATCTAGTTAACAGCATTCTTAATATTTTGTTTTGTCAAATAAAAACATCAACACGAAATACGTTTAGGGACGCCAATTTATACCTTCCAGCCGTAAGGAACGTACACATTATCAAAAGTACCATCTTCGTATAAATCGACTATGGCATATCCGTTTTTTGTAGCGTAGCGATCACCTTTCCACCAATTACCACTTACCGCGCCATTACTAATATAGGTAACACCTTGGTACTTTACTTCATCATTAAGGTGAATATGTCCACTTAAAGCTAATTTAACCTGTGGATGCTTGGTGAACAAAGTGACAACACGCTCTGCATCATTTAAAATAGCACCACCACCCAACTGATAACCGGTATCCACTTTGCCTAAATGACCAACAACCAAAGGCGCTGCTGATAAGATAGGTGCGTGCGATAAGATCACCGTATGTTTATCTTTATTCGCCTCGAGGTCTCGCCCTAGCCATTCAAACTGCTCATCATCCAGCTGGCAAGCATACCATTGCCCGTCCGTTGCCCTAACTTGTATACTATCCAATACGACAAAATGCCATCCAGCTTGATCGAAACTACGATAGGGCCTTTCTAGATGCATCATTTCTAAAGCATAATTCTTACCATAAAGTGGATCGTTTTTTTCAGCGGCCCCCCAGCAGTCGTGGTTCCCAATACAGTATGCGATAGGTAAACTGTTTTCATCTTTCATTAACTGGTGCCAAAGATTCCACTGTGTAACAACCCGATCTTTCGGCTGCTTTAGGGCGTCCATAATACAATCGCCCGTATTAACGATTAAAGTAGGCTTATCTGCTTGCGACTGAACGTGGTGTAAACAGCTAGCCAGACCTTTAGGCGCATCTAATTCGGGTTGCATGTGAACATCTGTTAAATGTGCAAAACGCAAAGAACGCTTGGCTATTTTTCCATTACTCAAATGGGTACTTGGTGTTTCGGCAAAAACAGATTTGCCCAAGACTAAACTGGACAGCGTGCCAATTCCCAAACTCTTTAATAATGATCTACGGTTCATTGTTGTTTTTTTATCAGCAAAAGTAAAACCGACAATATTAGCTTAGTGTTAAGAAATGGTTGTCTTTAACGCACTGTATAATCATCTGTACTGTATAAATTCCGGACAAACAGTACGCTAAAAAGATGTAAGGGCCCCGCATTTGAGTATACGACGCCCTTGCTATTTTTAATCCAACTGACTATATAACGAAATGATTAGCGAAAACGCGACAAGAACATGTGTTTTAGCCAACCGATTTAGGTCTATGGAATTTCCAATCCCTGCGCTCTTGCCTTACTTAACCATTCCTTGGCTTGCTCTTCATCTTTTAGTTCTTCATCCGATCTTAAAATGTTATATATTTCCAGTATAGAATTGATATCGCCCATCTCGTTCGCTTTTTTAAAAGTTGACAAGGCCTTTCGATTATCGGCCCGACAGCCCAAGCCGTCTTGGTACATGATAGCTAAGAGGTAGGTGCAATAAGCGCTCCCCTCCTTACTACCTTGCCTAAGATAAGATAAGGCCTCATCGTAATATCCCGTTTCTTTTGCCACATAGCCTAGGTAATCATAGGCGGGTCTTCCAAGATTCTCGGCTCGCTTTAGGTATTGATATGCCTTCTTCATATCCTGCTCCACCACAATTCCATCGGTATAAGCCATGCCTAGGTTAACATAAGCATAAACAACACCTGCCTCGGCCGCTTGTTTAAAATAAGCAAAGGCTTTTGCGTAATCCTGATCGGTGCCATAACCATGCTGATAACATAATCCCAAACCATTAAGTGCATACGCTGAGCCTAGTTCTGCCCCTTTAAGATACCAATGAAACCCCTTTTCATCATCCAGAAACTCCTCAAAAGTCGTATGTATGTACCCTAAATCACTCATTGCATCCGCGTAACCTTGATCTGCCGCTTGCTTCAGTAATACATAAGCTTCATCCACCTTGCCCTGTTCAAGCAATCGCGATCCCTTATCGAAAAGTTGTTCCACGGGTAATTCCGCTCCGCATTGATGTTCCAATATGTCTTTTTGTTGTTCGGTGATAACATAAGACCAATCATGACCAAGATAATCAATGCATTGCGCTGCCGTTAATGGTTCTATCGTTCCATCCGCAATGATAGAGACCGCCTCACCCTGCTTAAAGGCAAATAGTTCCCATCCTTTATCTGTTTCGTGTTTAGCATAGGGGACAATTGAATCAAATTGCTCCTTAAGCAGTAAGCCTTCACGGGTACAAAGGCCGTAGGCTCCATTCTTGAAAAAGCGATAAATCCCAAAATTATAATCCACTACATCGATTTGTAAGCAGCCATCTACGAGGACGTTGGTATTTAGTAAAAATAACGCTTTGTTTTTCTTACTGCTTAATAAAAAAGCATCATCAGTGAAAGCTTCCAACCTTGAATAAACCGGCGCTACCGTCTCTTTTCCGGTAACAGCTAACAAACCTTTTTTCGTAGCCTGCCGAATTTCATATAGTGGTGGTGCATAACTTAGTATGTTGATTTCATCATATTCGGCCGAGCATTTTTCCCCTGATAGGATATCGATCAGGAAATATCGCCCCCCCTCCTGTACCGTGCCTATGTTTCCCAAGGCATCCAAAGCATTATCGTAAATCAGCGGAAGCGGCTGCCTGCCCTGTCTGTCGATATAGCCCCACTTTTGGCCTTTACAAACCACAGCGTAAGATGCACCGTCGGGAAACTCATAGGCTTCATCATAGATACAAGCTATGCATTCCCCTCCGTTTTCATCGATCATTCCCCATTTACCATCACGCTGTACCAAAGCTACATTCGTTTCATCTCGCTTAAAGTCATATGCCAAATCATAGATTGCCGGGGTAATTTCATGCCCATTCCGATGAACAAAACCGAATTTATTATCGCGCTGATAAACGCGTATATCCAGACCTTCTGGAAACTCCTCGATTTCCGGCATATCTTCATCAATCGGAAAAATAACCTCCCAGCCGTAAGCATATACAGGTTCGTTAAAATATTGTCTGAAAGTATTATAACCATAGATGCTATCTTGAATATCCGGGCATTGATTAAGTAGCGAAGGATCGTTCGTTGTGATTGCTTTTCGTATAATTTCATTAGTCTTCTTAATCTGCGAAAGCAACGCTTGCCCCTGTTCATAATGTGAGCTTTCGTTCATATTAAAGACGTCGGATGCATCTAAATGAAAATAAGCATATCTAACATACCGTTCAAAATAATCAAACAGCCTCTTTTTGGCTTCCAAGAAAGAGGGAACGTCCTCTACTAACTTATCAGCATGTAATTCAATAAAGTTATAGAGCGCTTTAAACAGTTCAACCCCCGTCTTCGCAGGTGCGAAAATACCGCCTTCGGGATTATTGTAGCGTGTTGCTCCTAAAAATGGATGATCGGTAAACAAGGGATAAAAAAAGACGGGCAATTCGTATCCCCATTCGATCATCATCAAATTACCATCCTCATTTCCGCCATAAACGGAAAGCAAATCTAAAGGGTTTTTCAACAAGCCGCTTTGCCGACTTGGTTCAATGCGGCTGCCATCATTAAAATTATAAAGATAAATACGATGCGACATAACAGATTATATTCTTTCGTAGTATTTTAGATCAGTAATTTTTCCGGTACTTATATCCCATTGGTATTCAATCAACGTTTGATAGCCGCAGGCCTGTACCTGCCAAATATGATGGTTTGTTGTGGGCTTTACCCGGTGTAAATACCCCATCATAGCCTTCAATGAAAGCGCTTTATAATCAGGGCGTCCACTCCAACTTAATTGCCCTGCGATTGAATTAGCAAGCTGAGTTGTAATGGTTTCGACGGAAAAGACAGTTGGATTCAGGATAGAAATACTTTGTAAAAAAGTGTCACCAAGCTCTTCTCCCGATATTTTAAGCCTATATTCAGTTGGTAACACGCCTGTTGCCGGAAATCTAGACAACAGCGTTTTTCTCACTTGTGTATACTGATCAAGGTGTTCCAAAAAGAACTGTTGTTTTTTCACTGCCAAGGTCTGCAGTATCTCGGTATGCGATGCGCGAAGGTACGCTGTATCAGCCAATATACTCCAACCTATTTTCTGAAGACCTTGACTTAGCGAATCGACTGTTGTTTTCGGGTTTCCCGATACAGCCAAATTGGATAAATCAGGACTGCTATCTGAAAGTGTAGCAAATCGCACATTATCTACGTCTTGTGTGGTGAGATTAAAATCAACGGCAATGCAATAATGGCGAGTGATCATAAAAAGCTGCCATTTATCCCGCAAAACCGGTAGCCCGTATATTAAAGGCCCAATTTGTGAATCGAGCATCAAATCATCATAAATGTTAGACGAAGTTTCTACAATGACCGGTAGCATCGTATTCGCGATTAATCCCATAATTGCCTCAGCAGTAAAAGATTGAAAAGTTAATAATCGGGCGTAATCGGCCTCCTTCCAAAGGATAGTAAGTGATGAGTCTACTATCGGAGTAAGGCGTAAGGCTTTTTCCAAATCTATAGGCGGAGGCGTTAACTTTTCAAAGCTCTGTCTACGAACGCTCTCATAAGCAAACCGATTTTCATCCAAATATTTACTTATCTTGCGAAAAAAAACACTCTTTTGCAATAATGTATTTCTTTCCTCCATGCTAGCATTAGAAACACTATCGGCTTGCTCAACGAAAGTTATCAACTCCTTCTCTAATCGATGCATAAAAGATACCGTTTTATCTTGCAAGGCGTAAGGTTCAGTAGAAACAAGCTGTCCGTAAACAAACCCCGGGGTGACGGTAAAAAAAAGAAAGATTATTTTCCGGAAACGCATAATGCCGGATAAAGTAAACAAGATAAATTGCGTTTTCATCGATTGCTGCTTTATTAATAAAAAACTCTTTGAGCTTGGAAAGATCAATATTAGATCATTGAATTCAAATAGCGTTTTTCAGGTATCTTTTAGTTGTCACTACGAATAAGTCGGTATAATCCCTTGGGCTCTAAATTCATCGAAAAGTTTGAGAAACATCTTTTCAGTATCTACATATTCATGGAAGCCAGATCTCCTTGATTTGCTACTATCCGCAAAAAAATCATAATCCCAGGAAAAAACAAAGTCTCCGAAAGCCCAGTTTGACAATTGATCATACTTGAGTCGAGGCAAATTATAGTTACTTTGCATCTTTTCCCAAAGACTTCCTTTATCACTCATAACCGTCTGCAGCGGAAGATGTAACGGACTTCCTACCGGCATTTCAAAGTATTGCGCTATTTTAGGCCATAAATCCTTCCATCGGAAAAGATCACCATTAGCAATGTTAAAGGCTTGATTTGCATTAGCGGGCTCCGTTGCGGCCCAAACAGTTGCCTTTGCCAGCAATCCCGCATCGGTCATTTCCATCAAGGAATGATAAGCTCCCGGCTTACCGGGAAATCGAAGAGGCAGTTTTAATTCCTTTGAAATAGATGCATAGATGGCAATGAGCAAGGCTAAGTTCATTGGGTTACCTAAACTTGCACCTCCAACCACTGATGGACGGATTGCGGACCAGGTCCAATTTTTGCCCTGCTGCCTTTCTTCAAGAAAGTGCTGTTGGCTCAGATTAAATTCAGGTGGCATAAACCCGGCGTCTTCCTCTTTGGCAGGCGTTTTAAAAGGCCCCAAATGAGCTCCGTATACCTTATAACCTTGCATCAAACTAACATGCTGTAAATTGGTCGCCACTGGCTCAACCGCATCCATGAGATTAATAAGCATATCCAGATTCGGTTGTACAAGCGCTTCCCAGCTTGGTCTGTCTTGATATGCCGCATAAAAAATATGAGTAACCAAATTGCAATTTCGCAGTTTTTCTTCTGTATCTTCACGATCCAGCAAATCGATCGCCAAGTTTTTTAATCGACCACTACCTTCTCCACCTTTACGGGAAA
The DNA here is from genome assembly GCF_054130995.1 of Olivibacter sp. SA151. Lineage (NCBI taxonomy): Bacteria > Pseudomonadati > Bacteroidota > Sphingobacteriia > Sphingobacteriales > Sphingobacteriaceae > Olivibacter > Olivibacter sp. SA151. The sequence continues at coordinate 4,461,649 of NZ_CP096391.1, forward strand.
GACCAATCACGTTCCATGCGCCATTATCCAATAAAAATTCGATAAGCTTTTTTCCTATTACGCCACTGGCGCCTACGACCAAAGCCGTACCTTTCAATTTTGTTTCCATATGAAATTCTTTGATTCCACAAAGTTCAAGAGATCGATTCACTATTATTGGTATATTTCTACGATTTTATTGTACCTTTCCGATATGAAGCGTTATGTACAGTATCAACCCTTTGTTATCGAAGAATTTGAAGCGAATACTTGGAAGCATGCTCTGCACAAGCACAATCATTATGAATTAATTTATATTAAACAGGGCGACGGCTTGCACTTTATACAAAACAAGAGTACCCTGTATTGCCGTGGAAGTCTATTTCTATTAGGTCCGGAGGATGATCACTATTTCGATATCCGTAATGCTACTCGATTTATTTACGTAAAGTTCACAGATCTCCACTTATATCGAGGAGTTCAGGCTGATCATTTGTATCTGCAAAAACTGGAGTATTTAATTAAAAGTAGAGAAACCCATTTATCTGTTTTTTTACTTCGCGAAGAAGAACAGCTGCTCATCCAAAACGTTTTCAACACCTTCTCTTTAATTCAGCATCAAGTAACGGTATACGAAGAAGTCATTAGGTTACAGCTGTTTTCCATTGCCGTCATTTTACAACGTAATATGCCCGAGTTGCGCGTAACGGCAAACAGAAGTCAGGATATGCAAGCTCTTTTCTGTTATATCCATAAACATATATATTGTCCCGCTAAACTCCAGGCAGTCGAAATAGCCCACCATTTTAACAGGACACCCGATTATATTGGCCCGTATTTTAAGCGTCATGTAGGAATTACCTTGCGAGATTATATACGGCAATACCGGAATCAGCTGATTAAGAAACGAATCGAGAGCGGCAGTTATCGATTAAAGGAAATTGCAGCAGAATTTGGGCTGGTGGATGAAAGTCATGTTTTAAAGCTTTTACGAAATGAAAACGAGGGACTGGTTTAAGCTCAGGATTGAAGCAAATTCTATCAACAAAAAAAGCCTTAGTAATCTAAGGCTTTTTAATTCGGGTGGAATATGGGGCTCGAACCCACGACCTCCTGAACCACAATCAGGCGCTCTAACCAACTGAGCTAAAACCACCGTTTTTTAGTGAGGCAAAGATATATAATAAACCAACACAGCGCAAATATTTTTATCATTTTTTGTGCTTTTGTTTTTCTTAACTTAGCCCGAAATCGTTCTATTGAATAGAGGAAAAACAAAATGGATTGGGAATCAGCAATTAAGGATTTTAAGCAATATCTAAGGTTAGAGCGTTCACTCGCAAAAAATTCGATAGAAGCTTATTTGCATGATGTAGAGAAGTTACGCCAGCACGCACTTTATAGTCATAAAAAGGATCCCAATGCGATCCTCACGCAAGATATTCGTGATTTCCTGGAATGGATTTATTCGCTTGGAATGTCTGCACACTCGCAGGCACGGGTCTTATCCGGCATCAAAACCTTTTATCATTATTTAACGTTGGAAGGAGCTATGGAGCACAACCCAGCAGCCTTAATAGAAGCACCGCGCTTGGGCAGGAAACTGCCCGATACATTGAGTATTGTGGAAATTGATGCGCTTATAGATGCTATCGACCTTTCGACACCGGAAGGGCTACGCAATAAGGCGATGTTAGAGGTGCTCTACAGCTGCGGATTACGGGTTAGCGAGCTTGTCAATTTAAAGATTTCTAATCTGTTCTTGGAGATTGAGTTTATTCGCGTAACCGGAAAAGGCAACAAAGAACGGCTCATCCCCATTGGACATTCAGCTATCAAACATTTACAGATTTATCTGCAACATACAAGGAAAGAGGGGCCGCAAAAACCAGGAATGGAAGATTATGTGTTTTTAAACAGAAGAGGCTCTCCCCTTTCCCGTGTAATGGTGTTCCTTATTATCAAAGAATTGGCGATAAAAGTTGGCTTGAAAAAAACCATCAGCCCACATACCTTCCGTCATTCTTTCGCAACACATCTCATAGAGGGTGGAGCTGATTTACGTGCTGTACAGGATATGCTTGGACATGAAAGCATCAGTACTACGGAAATTTACACCCATTTAGATCGGGACTACCTTCGCTCGGTAATGATCGAATTTCACCCTCGTGCCTAGATAATGTTATTCGAACTTGCAATATAGCTGCATTTATGCTACTTTTGCAGTAAATGGTAGAAGGATTGTCATTAAAAAGCATCTATAGGCTGATTGCGCTTTGCTTGCTTGTAACAATAGGTTACATACAAGGCGTGCAATTAATACATGCTTACCATCATAATGACAATACAAAGCAAACAAGCCATACCTCCTTTCAAGTAAAAAAGGAAATCAATTGTAAGATATGTGATTACCTACATGTCAAACAAGGCCAACAGTTGCCCGGTCAGCTATTCACGTTAAGTGAAGTATATAGGAGCAAACCTATACTGATTCAACGTTTGGATCTAGCTATACCATTTGAGATTCCCCTATCCAGCTATTTCAATAAAGGGCCACCATTGGCCTAATCAGCTCTTCTCTTAGCAAAAGCAAAGCCATTATAATGCTGTTTTTTCCTGTAAAAAGAAGCAAATGCGTTTGTATAAGCTAAATGTATTGGAGCAATTCTTGTCTCTTGCTTTTGATCACATCAAAACAAGCTAAAACCTTTCATATTCATGTTTATTAAAAAGCAGTTTACCTGGTTGCTTTTGCTTTTATGTAGTCATATAGGCTACGCGCAAAACAATGATTGCAATTTTATGATTAACGGACGTCTCATCGATTCGGACACACAATTACCACTTGCTGGAGCTACGGTTCGCATCATGCCGGCCAATAGAACCGTAAAGACCGATGGCCATGGCTTTTATAGGCTTTCTTCGCTTTGTGAAGGCACCTATACACTTAGCTTCGAAAGCTTAGGCTTTGAAGAGACAAGTAGGACGCTGAACATAACAAAGAATGAAACCCTTCACATCGCCTTAAAGCATGGTGACATAGTACTCCACGACGTCGAGGTTATTGGGCACCAAAACAACCTGAAAACTACATCCGTCGTAAATTCGCTTACTCAGCAGCAGTTAAGGGAAAGCAAAGGCGGTGTGCTTGCGGAAGTGCTTAAGGAGATCCCAGGTGTGACTATGTTGCAAACCGGAGCTACGATAGCCAAACCCGTTATCCATGGGATGCACAGCAACCGCATCCTGATGCTTAATAACGGCATCAGGCAAGAGGGACAGCAATGGGGAAATGAGCATGCACCCGAAATAGATCCTTTTGTTGCCAAGAATATCCGCGTTATCAAGGGAGCCGAATCAGTTCGTTATGGTGCAGAGGCTATTGGAGGCGTTATCATTGTTGAGCCTCCGACCTTACCGATAAATCCGGAAATTCATGGAGAAATTGATGTGGTAGGACAAAGTAACGGTCGCGGTGGCATCACATCGGCTATGTTAAATGGTGGTCTAAAAAAAATACCGGGCTTTAGCTGGCGTGCACAGGGTAGTTTTAAGAGACTTGGTGACATCAAATCGGCTGATTATTATCTTAATAATACCGGTGTTAAAGAAATTAACTATTCAGCATCTCTAGGATATAAGACAGGTTCGGCACAGTTCGAGGCTTACTATAGTCATTTCGAGACGGAATTAGGTATTTTCAACGGTTCACATATAGGAAGCGTGGAAGATCTGCAATCGCGTATTGAAAATGGCAAACCGTTCATTACCTATCCTTTCTCGCACACCATAGAGGCCCCGCGGCAAGAGATTAAGCACGACCTACTGAAGCTAAAAGCCCACCGGGATTTTACAAACGGTGCCCAAATGGACATCCAATATGGATTGCAAAGGAACTTGCGTAAAGAGTACGACATTCGGCGAGGCGGACGCACGGGCATTCCGTCGCTCGATCTGGAACTTACTTCTCAGAATTTGGATATCACCTACGACCACCTAAAAGAAAACGGCTTGCGAAGTATTATCGGTGTTAATCTGGCGATGCAAGTAAACAACAACATCCCGGGCACTTTTGCTACCCCCTTGATTCCGAATTATGATAGTTATAATGCAGGGCTATTTATAATAGAAAGGTGGGTAAAGCCAACGTACGAAATAGAAGCGGGCATACGCTATGATTACAAATATTTCGATGCGGCGGGTTATCGTCTAGACTCAATCTACTACGCCGGTACGCGAACCTTCCATAATTTTTCAGGCTCACTGGGAGCTACCTGGCATGCTCATAAGAGCTTAGATGTACAATCCAATATCGGCCTAGCTTGGCGACCACCATCGGTAAGTGAACTGTTTAGCTATGGATTACATCATGGAACTGCAGCGGTTGAAATTGGCAACGATCAATTCAAGAGTGAACAGGGTTTAAAATGGATGAATGCCGTAAAATTTCAATTACCAGACTTTGATCTTGAATTAGATGCTTATGCCCATTATATAAAAAATTACATCTACTTACAGTCTACCGGCGAATTTTGGGAGAGCTTAAGAGGGGCTTTCCCTGTTTTCCATTACAAACAAACGAATGCCTTCTTTTGGGGGCTTGATTTAACTGGCAGCTATCAGTTGACCGAAAACTTCCGCTATACAATCAAGGGCTCGCTTGTCAGAGCAAAAGACACTCGCCGAAAGAACTATTTACCCTGGATACCTTCTGACCGAGTAGAAAATGCCCTGCGATGGACGAAATCCCGCCAAAAGCGACATCTCAATAATACATTTATACAAGTGCAACATCAATTTGTGACTCGGCAAAGTCGGTACGAACCAAATACTGATTTTGCACCGCCACCTCCTGCTTATGGTTTATTGAATGTAATGGGAGGCCTTGGCTTTCGCTTCAACCAACAGGGTTTGAATTTTCAACTAGGTATAAACAATTTGCTCAATAAGGAATACAAAGAATACATGAACCGATTTCGGTACTACGCACATGATATGGGACGGAATGTCACCTTGAAGCTAAACTACATTTTTTAATTTTTAATTTTTAATCTCTACAAACATGTACATTTTACGTAACTATTTTATGATTGCTGCTGTAAGTTTAGCAGCGGTTTCTTTCAGTTCCTGTTCGAAAGACGATCCTGTTCCGGAAATAGACCAGGAAGAATATGATGGCACGATCTTAACATTTACCGAGGGCCATTATCATGATGATGAATTCCATGCCGAAGGCGACACCCTGCAGGTACGTTTTATAAGAGGTAGCGACCGGCCTTACCCGTCACATGTGCATCTACATGCCGGCGAGCAATACCAATTGGATATTGCCATGTTCAAAAATGGGCAAAATACAACGGCTGAATTCGGCGAAAATGAACATCAGTGGTTTTTCCTCGGAGCACCCGCTGACGTGCTCGACTATACCTACACTGATAACCGAGTAGGATTTAAAGGTGTTTTCACGGTTAACAAGGCATCAGAGGGCTTTGATTTGCAACTTGTTTTGCGACATGGCTTGGACAAGTCGCAGCCTGCCGCACAAAGCTGGAACAGTCCCAACTATCGTGAAGCGGGTGGATCGGACGATTTCAATAAGAGCTTTGAATTGCATCCGGTGGATGAAGGACACGACCATGAGTAAATAAACCGGTTGAACTAAAAAGATTGAAAACAAGATAGCCCTTTTTAAAGGGAGGGCTATTTTATGCACTCTATATTTCTTTTTCACTAATATTTTAAAATAAAAAAACAATTTATGAACAAATTAAGAAACTTATCGTATTTGCTCGTCGCCTTTGCACTTACTTTCAATGCCTGTAGTAAAGATGATGACCCCGTGATTCCGGAAGATCCCAACGCGATTGTATCCGCTCGTCTGGATTTCATTGAAGTTAGTGGACATGCTCATGGTGATCACTTTCATGATCTCGCAGAAATCACCGGGGAAAAAGATAGTGTTGCCATCGAGTTTGATCAGTTTGGTGTTGCCAAAAGTGGCCATATTCATTTAGACCCTCACAAAGTCTATCGTTTGCAACTTTATGCCTATAATCGCGAAGGCAAGGAAGTACAGGAGGAATTTCTTACAAGCAAAACAGTAGCCGACTTTTACAAAGCTTTTATAGTCGGTGGTAATTTCACCTTAAATCCGGAAACGGGTGAGGCCGAAAACGGGGCACTTTTTCAACCAAGGGAACAAACGTATGGTGACGGCACCAAAGTAAACGGTAAATACGAAACAACCGGTATTCTTGCCTATTTTACTTTGGGCGAAGCAAATGAGGGCGCAGATACCGATGTATCTTATGTACTGCGAAAACTCTCAGACAATACAACTAAAGGAAAGATTGAACGCATTGACTGGAATCATGACGATTATGCGAGCAGATTTGCCGGAGAGGATGTGTTAAAATTGACGTTTGAGCTTCATGCTGTGGGGCACGATCATTAATTGATTTTCATAGAAGGAGCTCGTATAAAGCTCTCGAGCTCCTTCTATCCCATCTATCCATTTGATCGTTAATTACTACGTTTAAGCACAAAAGGCAGATACACGCCAAATGTAATATTTCTGCCAGGATTATAAACACCTAAGTTCAAATCACTTTGATCTAATCGCCCTGGTTTATACCTGCTTAAAGCATCATAATACCTCTTATTCAGCAAATTATTAGCCGATACATAAAATTTGATTGGCTGCTTTCCGGCAAAAAAGGTGGCTCCTACACTTGCATTTACCAAGGTATAACCTGCTGTAGGTGTCTCAAACTCTTCATCTACGCGATTCTGTGCAAAATAGTTAGCCATGCCAACCGAAAGAAAAGGTTCCTGCAAATGCTTAATCTCCGGTTCATATCGTAACTCATTTCGCAATACTCCAGCGGGAATAAATGGCAAGGGCCTGTTCATGCTTGTATTCTGCGCATGTGTATAGCCAAAAGTATTCTCAAAATGGATGAAATGAACGGGATGCAAGATCAAACTTGCTTCCGCTCCATACAAATTAGCATTGACCTGTCCATATTGATAAACAGGCAAATTATCAATGAATTCGCCATGGTGGGCAGCATAAATAAAGTCGTGTATATAATTATTGTATAGCGTGGCGCTGGCATTCACAAAATCCCCGTCGTATGATAATTCAGCGTCTACCTGATAGCTCCTCTCCGGCTGCAAACCCGGATTTCCAATTTCGTAACGGAAAGTGCCCTCATGTTCGCCATTTGATCCCAATTCGGCTGGATTAGGCGCTCTAAAAGCAGAACCCGCATTGGCTTTGAAATTGAGTCTCTCTGTAAATTGATGCGTAAAGCCGATGGCTCCGCTCACATTAGAAAATTGATTACTGAAACGTTGAAACAGGAATTCTCCATCCTGCTCTAACGGCTTTCCTATATTTTTACGGAAATCGTAACGAACGCCTACATTAAAAGTACTATTTTCCCAGTTCTTTTTAATATAGGCAAAGGTTCCTACGCCATACGTGTCATAAGCAGGGATTAAAAATTCCTCCCCTCGGTTTTCGCTATGTCCAATTTCCGTACTGAAGCCAAAAACCGGTTCCCAACCATTTTTCTGCCCAATATAATAGCGCGCGTCACCGGTATAGGTGTCCAAATTAAAATAAAGGGAAGGGTCGGGCCCGTCCTCTAACTCCCGTCGTTGGTTTCGTTGAAAACCTAGATTCAGTTTTAGGTTACCTGTTCCGATGAGTAAGTTATTATTCAGTGATATTTTGTAATGGCGAATATCTTGTTTAGGATACTGTAAAGTCCTACTCTTAAAGTCGTCATGAAAGAAGCGGTTTCCTTCTTCGTCCACATAATTACCTTCTGAATCGAACGCAGGCTCATAAAAACCTATATTATTCCGGAAACTCGAAAAGTTGAGGTGGGTATATCCCCACGACTTATTCAGGCCCAGCATACCGCTGAAATCTGTCTCATTAAAACCGGAATTGGGAAAATAGCCCACAGGTGTTTTAAATGAATAAGCATTTTTATAAGTGCCTCTACCTCTCCAAACGAAACCGTTCTGATTACCCGTCAACATAACTGATGATCCGACAAGACCATTGTTTGTGGAGTAGTTTGTCAGAAATTCTCCACTTATTTCTCCTTCAGGAACAGGAATGGGTTCCAAAAGATTAATAACACCTCCTAAGGCATCTGAACCGTAAATCAAAGAGGCTGCCCCTTTTAATACTTCCACCCGATTTGCTTTGAATTGGTCAATCTCGATTCCGTGTTCATCGCCCCATTGCTGTCCTTCCTGTTTGATACCGTTGTCAATGGTCACTACGCGATTATAACTTAAACCCCTTATGACGGGTTTTGAAATCGAGGGGCCGGTGCTTACCTGCGATACACCCGGACTTTTGGCAATTGCATCGATAATGTTGCTCGATGGAAGCAGCAACTTATCTTTATTGAGGATGTTCACTGTTGTACTATTTCTTTTATTGCTACCGGAAGAAAGGGTACCGGTAACAACCACTTCCTGCGTTTCTATAAGTGTTGGCTTTAACTCAAATTGCCAATCGTTTTCTTTAGAAAGGTCCATAACACGCGTAAGCGTCTCATAGCCAACAAATCTAAGCTCTATTAAAAAACTACCCCTAGCTGGAACATTTCGTAAACGGAACCTACCGGATTGATCAGTGAGCACAGAAATTCGTAAATCGGGAATCGTAATAGTCGCCCCCGACAAAGGCTGTTTGCTTGTCGCATCTATTACTTTTCCACCAACGGCTATTGTTTCCGTCGAATAACTTTTATAACTGCTGAGCATTAAACATGCAAACAGCATGGTGATGAACTTATACATAAAAATGGAATGCATGACAATAGTCATGATAATGAAAAAATTAACCTATAGAGAAAGTACTCTTTTATATTGCACCTGTTAAGTAAGCAAAGGAGGCCCTCTTGAGGTAATGTCCTGAATGGACTGTTGATGAGAAAAATGTATAAGACCGAATGACTGATAAGTCAACTTAGCAAAGAGTATGAATCTAAAACTAAATATCGGCACATCGTACTTTTGATTGATATGTAAGTTACATATCAAACAATAAGAAGAAAGACTCGCCGTGTGCTCCGTATGATGGTTAATCCTAAAAGTTGCGCTTTTTGGCTTTGGCGACAGCGATAAGTCGTGGTGATGATAGAAATCTAAAGGAACAACAGCTAGTACAAAGTACAAAAGCATGAACTTTGCAATGACTGAAAGCAGAATTCCTTTTCGATTAAACATATCGGAATGTAAGGTAAAAATCCGTGTAAGTCTTAAAAAGGGCCGGATACAAGTATCCGACCCTACATCTACCTATGAAAAACATGCCTTAAGCAAGGCAGTACAAAAATAACGCATTATATTTACATCACAAACAAAAACTTACGTTCTAGCGAAAATAATTTTAGCTTTTTGAAGTTTTGTAATAATGATTTTTATATTAGGTTTGCAAAATAGAATAATTTAAGGGGAACAAGATGAGCCTAACGCTATTAGAAGAATATATAGAATCAGGAAACGCTGCAGCTATAGATAATTTACTGCATACCAATCCGGCCCTATGTCAGCAAAAAACCAGCCATGAGATATCGCCCCTCCTATTGGCCTGCTATTACAATAAAAGCCAGATTGTAAAAATTATCTTACAGCATATTCAAGAAATCACGATCTGGGAAGCTGCTGCCGCCGGTTTAACGGAGGTGGTAAATGAGTTATTGGAGGAATCTCCCGGCTTGTTAGACGCATTTTCCGAACACGGTTTTACGGCTTTAGGTATGGCTACGCATTTCGGTAACATAGAAATTGTTCGTTATTTGCTCTTAAAGGGAGCTGACCCAAATCTAGCATCGCAAAACGGTTATCAAGTTTATCCGCTTCATGCTGCCATAAGTGCTAATTTTGATGACATTGCCAAAATGCTGGTGGAAGCCGGCGCAGAGGTAAATGTATTACAGGCAGCCAGAACTACACCATTGCATATTGCCGCTCAGAACGGAAATATTGAAATGCTCATCTTACTGCTGGAGAACGGTGCTTTGGTGGATATCAAAAACGACTTTGGAAAAACGGCAGCTGACCTAGCCGCTGATAAGGGTTATATAGAAATAGCGAAGATACTAAGCTAAGAAGAGGAAAAAGCGGAACGAAAACGGTCTTTTAAAAATCCCACAGCCGATGCCTCATGCGCTTAACAAAATTGCGCACGTCCAGTACAACTCCTGCTAGAAAATAAAAGATGATAGGAAATCCCACGGCTAAAAATGAAGAGTAAATAAAGAAAAGGCGAATTTTCGAGATAGAAACACCTAACTTCTCTCCCAGGTATGCACATACCCCAAAAGAGCGTTGTTCAAAAAAAACCATTATGCGCTGTATCATAACGTCCTGTTTTGTTTAAATACTTGTAACCCGATTCCACAATCCAAACATCTATATCGATCGCAGTATTTATGCTTCAATTGCAGCAAAGCTTGCGAAACCGCTGCGGTTTTAACTTGAAGCCCTAACTCTTCAAATTGGTTCATGACACGATTTCTTTCACCTGCAAGCTGCTCCAATAAACCAATTGCTCGGTAAAGATACGTCTCTTTTCCAACATATTTGCCATAGCCGACCAAAATTGTTACGACTGTGTTCACAATAATATTATCAACAGAGTTCAATCCGAGGCTTGGATTATGCTTCTTGGTTATCTTATCGAAGATATAATGTTCGCACCAGTAATCGTGAATAGGCAACTCCCGAAAAAGACACCGAAACTGCTCAACACTTTTCAATGTAAGGATTTTTGAAAATAAGTGCTTCTCGCGAGCACACCATGCGGCAAATTGAGCTAAGCGAATCGTCGGAAAATTAGCAGGCCGCATACGGAGAAATTTCCATACAGAAACAGGAAGAGGGGTTAATGAATACTGACGTTGTAAATAGCTATAATTTTGTTTTAAAGCATTGGGATAAGGATCATTAAAATGGTCTTTTTCTAATAAACCTGCTTGACCAAATAAAAGTGCTTCAATCATTTTTGGCTGGTGCCGGTTTTTATTAATAAGCTTATAAGGGGTGTTTTTTGCTAAAAGTTCAAAAGGCATTGCGTTCACTTTGAAACCAAAGTTCCGTGCCAATAAAACATAAGTTACTTCTTCCCAATCGTCTTTCTTCTCTATCAAAAGTTTACGCAGATCATCGGATTTTTCTTGCAAACGTTCGGTCAGCAATCGTTCCAGCCACTGTTCTATTATGAAAGAGTCAATGTTGGGCATATATTGCTGACAGGGGATCCAAGCTTTACTCTGCATGAGTGCGTTGTATTTGGCCAATAGTTCATTATTTATAATGGGTTTTAATTCCAAAGTCTCAGGAATGGTGCCATCCGGTAGCCTGATTTCTTTATCATGTTCGTATACAACGTGCAAAATAACATTATTATAAGCACCGTCCTGTTGGTGTTGATGCACATACCAATCAGACGATCTTCGATGCAACTCTATGGTGCCGGCCCATTCGGTTTTGTCGATAATCAATCGACTATGTTCGAAATCGGGTCCTGCATTTTTATTGAGTATTCCGGGAGATAGAACAATCAACGGCTTACCACTTTTTGTTGTTAGGTTAATGTGTTTATACAAACGATACTTCCAGATATAGTGAAGCACATCTTCTGAAAATTCCATCTTCAAAAATCATTTAGGTCTACTTAAAAATAGAGATTAAACTACCAGCAACAACAAAAAGACTGAAAATGAACAAAGTGAACAGATTTTAATACAGGGCTAAGGCATAGGACGTAAGTATCATCGTCCTAAGTCAACAGCCTATTGTTTGACCCATCGATCTACGATCATCGCCGCGACGGTATCCCCCGTAGCATTCAGCAAGGTAGCCATTGGGTCAACTAATGTGCCAATAATCATTACGGCCGGCACTGCCTCGATCGGTAAATGATAGGCTGAAATCATGAGCATCTCTCCAATATATCCGCCATTGGGGATGCCGCCGGCAACGATGCTGACCAAAACCGTTAGGCCAATCGCTAACAATAAAGTTCCCGGTTCCATAAAAGGCTTACCCATCAACGCAAAAGCTACCGCAATTTTAATAATGGAGGACATGGACGAGCCATTTTTATGCAATGACGCCCCGAGCGGTATCACTACATTTGCCACAGGCTCTTGTATGCCAATCCGTTTGGCTGCATCCAAATTCGGTGGAATCACAGCAATACTGCTGCAGGTGCTAATTGCAGTAAGCGATGGCAAAATATTATTCCGCCAGAAAAGTTTAATACCGCGGCCTCCTCCTCCTATAAATGCATAAATGCTAAAGAAAACGAAGAAATAAACCAGTCCGCCGGCATAATAAACAGCCATAGGCTTCGCATACAGTCCGAACAGTTGCGGCCCAACAGTACCTACTTGATAAGCAAAATAGGCACCCAAACCCACAGGAGCCAATTTCATCACATAAACCAACAGGTTTTTCATTACCTCATTGCCGGAAGAAAGGAACCGACGAAACGGCTCGCCCGGGGCTCCCGATCGCAATGCAGCTATACCCACTAAAAAAGAGAAGATGATAAACGCGAGCATATGCTCACGCGAAAGTAATTGGTTAAATTCGTTTACCGTCACAAAAGAAACGGCGCGTTCTCCCCAACTTTCTTGGTCTCCCTTGTTGAGGGATACATTGGCATGTGTTGTATCAGCAAGTTGGTTGCCTAGGGGGAACAGCCAGACACAAAAGATAGTGAAAACCGCTGCAATGATAATCGTCATCAAAAAGACAAGCATCATGGTCGACAAAATACGTCCGAGTTTTTGCCCTTGATCGATACTCGCCACGGCCGATGCAATCGCAAAAAAGATAAGCGGAATGACTGCTGTAAAAAGTAGGTTAAGAAAAATATCACCGATAGGTTTTAGGTGAACAACAAAGTCGGGAGAAAAAAGCCCAACCAGGCTTCCTGTAATGATGCCTAATAGCAATAAAAGGATATTGCTATAGTTTTTAAAAAAACCACTACTTTGTATGTTCATGCAACACGAAAGTAGTGGTTTTTCCAAACATTATTAAGAAAATTTGCTTTTCAGTGCAGCTAGCTTAGCAGCCATATCCGTTTCAGGCGACTGACGTTTTTCCGGCTTGACGCCCTTGCGGTCGTGCTTTTTAGCTTGTGGTGCTTTTTCTTCGGTCTTCATACTTAAAGAAATCCGATTTCTATTTGCATCCACTTCGATAACCGTCACTTCTACCTGCTGATGTACTTTTACTACTTCATTTGGATCCTTGATAAAGCGATTAGCCATTTGACTTAAATGCACTAAGCCGTCTTGATGCACACCGATATCGACAAAAGCCCCGAAGTTGGTAATATTGGTAACGATGCCCGGAAGTTTCATCCCTACTTTTAAGTCATTTACCGTATTAACGCCTTCTGTAAAGGAGAACGTTTCAAACTTTTCACGCGGATCGAGGCCCGGTTTAGAAAGCTCAGCTAAAATATCGTTCAACGTTGGTAAACCGACCTCTTCTGACACGTATTTATTCAGGGGAATACTTTTTCTTAGCTTCTCGTCCTTTAATAAGCTGTTCACCTCATGCCCCAAGTCTTTAGCCATCTCTTCTACCAATGCATAACGTTCGGGGTGAACTGCACTTGCATCCAAGGGATTCTCTGCTCCTCTGATACGTAAAAACCCAGCTGCTTGTTCGAAGGCTTTTTCACCCAGTCGCGGCACTTTTTTCAAATCAGCGCGCCTTCTAAAAGCGCCATGTTGATTCCGGTATTCAACAATGCTCTGGGCCAGTGCCGGACCTAATCCGGAAACATAAGCTAAGATTTGCTTTGAAGCGGTATTCAGTTCCACTCCAACCGCATTTACACAGCTTATAACGGTATCTGCAAGCGATTCCTGTAATTTATTTTGATCAACGTCGTGTTGGTATTGACCAACGCCAATTGATTTGGGGTCGATTTTCACTAATTCTGCCAAAGGATCCATCAATCGGCGGCCGATGGAGACGGCTCCCCTAACGGTAATATCATAATCCGGAAACTCTTCTCGCGCTACTTCGGAGGCTGAGTAAATGGACGCTCCGCTTTCATTGACCATCACGACGATCACATCCGGTATTTGCAATTTTCGAACAAAATCTTCCGTTTCCCTACCAGCCGTACCATTTCCAATAGCAATCGCTTCAATTTGATATTGTTTTACGAGCAGCTGGATTTGGTGAGCAGCTTCAGCTTCTTTTGCAGTGCCATTATGCGGATAAACCGTAGTATTGGTAAGCAATTTCCCTTGTTCATCCAGGCAGACGACTTTACAACCCGTCCGAAAACCAGGGTCGATAGCTAATGTCCGTTTACTTCCCATAGGAGCCGCTAACAATAATTGGCGGGCGTTTTCGGCGAAAACACGAATCGCTTCCTCATCTGCTCGCTTGCGGGTAATTAAACGAACTTCTGTTTCCATAGATGGTTTAAGCAAACGCTTAAAGCTATCTTGAACGGCTAAACGGATTTGCAAAGCGGCAGGACTTGCATTCTTAACGAAACGATTATCGATAAGCGCGATTGCCTCATCATCCGGTACTTCAACATCCAAATACAGCATTTGTTCCTTCTCTCCACGTCGCATAGCCAATATGCGATGAGAAGGGGCCGCTTTTAAAGGTTCTGTCCACTCGTAATAGTCTTTATATTTGATGGCCTCTTCCTCCTTACCGGGCACTACTCTAGAAGCAAAAGAGCCGTTTTCCATGAAAAAATCACGCATTTGAGCGCGCGTTTCCGCATGTTCGGCAATTGTTTCCGCCAATATATCACGTGCCCCCGCTAAAGCTTCCTCTACAGAGCTTACGCCTTTCTCGTCATTAACAAAAGTTGCAGCAAAATCTTCGACGCTGCTTTGTTCCTGTTTCAGCAACCAATCCGCCAATGGTTCTAAGCCTTTCTCTCTAGCGACAGAAGCTCTGGTTTTTCGTTTTGGCTTGTACGGCAAATAGATATCTTCCAATACAGCCATCGTTTCTGCTTCTTCCAGCTTGCTTTGCAGCTCGGGGCTTAGCTTGCCTAATTCGGTAAGTGATTTGATAATCGCTTCACGTCTCTTATCAAGATCGCGTAGCTGCCCTATTCGATCTCTTATGGCTGCCACCTGTATTTCGTCCAAGCTACCTGTCAATTCCTTCCGATAACGCGAAATAAACGGAACGGTAGCCCCTTCGTCCAAAAGTTGAATGGTAGTCCGCACCTGTCTATCATTTAAAGACAGATCGCCGGCAATACGCTGTTCGTGTGTTAGCATGATTAATAGATATTTTGTTTTACCTTACCTTTATTAGGCTCGGTTTTTTACTGCTGCGAAATTGAGGTATTTTACTTTAAGAAGCAAGGGAGGTGGAAAGAAAGAGGATATAAAAAAAGCCCTTATGTAGGGCTTTATGCTTGTTCATCCTTATTTTTATTTTCATTTTCTTCAGGCTTTGCTGAAGTATCCTCTGAAGGGGAAGCTATGGGACTATAATTTCCCGATGGACTTGGATCGACAGAGGTACCGCCGTAATAATTGGTTTGACTGCCATAGTATTCGGGTTGACGATGCCCCCCATCACTATAATCATCCACTTGCTCCGTTGGCGCCTTCGTCCGGGTAGTTTCCTGTTGGCTGCCGGTATCCGAAACATCCAGATCTTTTCCGAAATTATTAATCTGATCGTTAATATCTTTTTTGATAGATTCGGAAGCATCTTTAAACTCTCGAATCCCTCTGCCTAAGCCTCTTGCCAATTCCGGAAGTTTTCTACCTCCAAACAGAAACAATGCAACCAATAAAATCAGCATCATTTCAGATCCACCTATATTGAGAAATAATAAAATTGAACTTAACATCATAGTCTCTATTTCAGCCAAACAAACCTAATAAAATTTAAGTCCGTTTGCACAAATCAATTATCAAAGCTATTAAAATTTTGTCGGAATGAATAAAATATTAGAAAAATCTAACGTTTTATTTAGTTATTCGTTACTAGTTATTCGTTACTAGTTGTTAATTACCGGTTACTCGTTATTGGTTACTGGTTGTTCCTGCCAGAACGAACAACCAACAACGATTAACAAGCAACGAATCAAACCGTTCTACTCATATCCCATTTCTCCAGATAGTCCGCTACACGGCGTACAAACATGCCGCCCAGGGCACCATCTACGACGCGATGATCATAGGACAAGGATAAAAACATCATATGTCGAATGCCTATGACATCTCCGAATTCAGTTTCAATAACTGCCGGCTTTTTCGTGATCGTCCCTACAGCTAAAATAGCGACTTGTGGCTGATTAATAATAGGCGTTCCCATTACATTTCCGAAAGAACCTATGTTAGTTAAGGTGAAAGTACCTCCTTGGGTCTCGTCAGGTTTTAATTTATTATTTCTAGCACGAAAAGCCAGATCATTAACCGATTTCGTGATTCCCACCAAACTTAAATCCTTCGCATTTTTAATGACAGGTACAATCAGGTTGCCATTTGGCAGGGCTGTCGCCATACCGATATTGATATCATGCTTTTTAATAATCTGAGTACCTTTCACCGAAATATTAATCATGGGAAAATCTTTAATTGCTTTTACGACAGCTTCGATAAAGATAGGCGTAAAAGTGAGCTTTTCATTTTCTCTCTGTTGAAAACTATCTTTGATCTTATTTCGCCAATTCACCAAATTGGTAACGTCTGCTTCTACAAATGAGCAAACATGCGGAGCTGTTTGTACGCTATGAACCATATGCTCAGCAATAAGCCGCCTCATTCTATCCATTTCAATAATCTCATCCTTTCCCGAAACGCTCACCGCTGCCGGTTCGATATTTTTCACAGGCTCGGGCGGATTAGGAGAACCTACTCCCTCATCGGAAACCTGCCCCTCTTGATCAGTTTGACTAGCCCGTTTGGCCAGATAATCCAGTAAATCTTGCTTAGTGACACGACCATCCAATCCCGTACCTTGAATACGCTCAAGTTCGTCTGTTGATATGCCTTCCTCCTGGGCAATATTGCGAACTAAGGGTGAGTAAAAACGACCCGCATCCCCTACCGGTTCCTCTTCCTTCACCCGATCATCCGTTACTAATTGCTGCATCCCTGGAATTTCCGTGCTAATAGAAGGAATTTTTTCTTCTATCAAAGGCTCATTTAATGTGGCTGCACTCATCGCCGATTCTTCATCATCCCCCTCCATCTCCAAAACGGCAAGGACATCTCCAACTTGAACCACTTCGTCATGTTGAAAGCGCTGCTCAATCAATTTCCCGGCTACGGGTGATGGCACTTCAGAGTCGACCTTGTCTGTTGCAATTTCTACGATGATATCGTCGACATTTACTATATCACCAGGTTGTTTTACCCAATTTATTATAGTTGCTTCAGACACACTTTCGCCCATCGCCGGAAGGAGTAAATTATATCTAGCCATAATGTGATATCTAATTAATTTGCATTAAGCGTCGTAAGTTACAACAATATCTAAAAAAATAAAACAGAACAGAATAAAATTCGTTAAAAACAGCCATTAGTTACTCGTTATTTGTTTTTAAGCTATTGGGCTTCAGAAATCAACTATCAGTTGCACCGGTTCCCATTGCGCTGAGTTGCCGTTGCGAGCACAGGACACCTGCCTGCCGGCTGCGGGTACCGGTCTCAATGCTTATTCACTAGCTGCTTATTTCCAAAGTGTTCATGAACTCACTTTGTTCGGTTATCATACTGGTATCAACAACTTACCTATTTAACTACTCAACCAAATAACTAGTCAACAAGTTCTTCTTTCAGCAGATAAAAAAGCATAACCAGGGCATTTGCGGCTGAACGTTCAATATTAGGCAACCGTATTTTCCCAAAGTTAAATAATTTTGCTTTGGCCCCTTCTTTGCCTGCAACGGCAATCCAAACAGTCCCAACCGGCTTATCATCCGTTCCACCGTCCGGCCCTGCAATTCCGGTAATAGCCATACTATAATCGGTTTTGAAGTTTTTTTGAGCTCCTAACGCCATTTCCAAAGCTACTTGCTCACTTACAGCGCCATAGGCAGCTAAGGTGCTAGCCCGTACTCCAAGAACCTGTTCCTTTAACTCATTGCTATAAGATACCACGCCTCCTTTAAAAACCGCACTACTCCCGGGCAGGCTAGTAATCAGGTGACTTAAGTAGCCACCGGTGCAACTTTCCGCGGTAGATAAGCTTAATTGATGATTTTTTAAACGCGTTAATAGCTGTTGTTCCAATAAGACATCGCCTTCTCCAACAAAATAAGGCTTTACAAGCTCCATTAGTGTACTGCTATAAGCCTCCATTTCTTTTTCGAGAGCCTGCTCCATTAAGCTACTGCCCGTTAGCCGTAAACGCACCTGTCCGAATTTAGGTAAGTATGCCAAATGGATATGTGGTGGTAAATCTTCTTCAAATGAATGCAATTTCTCCGCAAGGAAAGATTCGCCGATTCCCGCAGTTAATATAGAGCGATGGGAAATAGCATACTGGTTAGGTAATCCTTGCAACTTGGGTAGCACCTCGTTTTGCATCAGGTACTTCATTTCGGTAGGCACCCCTGGCATAATGATGTATATTTTTTCGTTCTCCTCAATCCACATACCCGGAGCCGTGCCCGTTTCATTATGCAAAACCCGGGCGTTGGCCAAAACATCTGCTTGCCTGTTATTGACTTCCAGCATTGGCCTATTGAACTTCTTAAATATAGATTCGACATGGGCAAGAACGTCAACATCGCGAACCAAGGTAGTATTAAAATAAGTCGCCAACGTTTGCTTGGTAACATCGTCCTTTGTGGGGCCTAAACCGCCTGTACATAGTATAATATCGGCACGTGAGGTAGCCGAACTTAACGCTTGCCTAATCGCATCCCCTTGATCTGCGATGGAAGTGATTTGCACCAGTGCGATTCCGATACGGTTTAATTGTTGGGCAATCCAGGCGGAATTGGTATCCACGATTTGACCAATCAGTATTTCATCGCCTATGGTTATAATCTCTGCTGTCATGACGTAATTCGAAAATTAAAAATTAAAAAGTCAAAATTAAAAAAAGGGGACTGGCAACTGACAACTTTCACTCCCTACTAACCAATATTTACCTCCAGCTAACTAACACCTAATTAGCCTCCTATCGCTTACAGCCTAGAGCTTATTGCCTAAATCCTAACAGCTAACACCTAAAAGCTATTATAATAGTCGTTACGTTTGGTCAATTTTAGATCTTGTAAAATAGATGCTTTTACCCGAATATTAAAAGTATAGCTTCGATAAGTACCGAATGGCACCCAGCCAAAAGACATATCCCAACAGTGCAAATCCCGGTAAATATTAAATTGGGTTAAAGCAAGTTTTTTCATTTGAAAATCATAACCGGTATTATATTGCACCTTCCATTTCGGAGTAATGGAAAAATCACCATGCAGATTGATGGTACTGGTTATACGCGATTCTGCAAAAGGCTTGCTGTATTGGAAACTAAAAGAAGCTGCAATATTCCAGGGAATGTTAAAATCGACGAAAGCGTTTGGATCAGAACTGATTCGGGCCAACTCCTGTTGTTGTTCAGGCGTCATATTGGTTTTATTTTTATTCATTTCATCCAAGTTGTTATTTCTGCTTTTCGCAGCTGCCGGATTAAAACTAAAGTCCATCGATAAACCAAACTGAGTAAGCCTTGCCAGCTGTCCACCTTTAATGGCATATTCATTTATCCTTCGATAACTCACTGTTGAGCTCCCAGGCGTTGTGTATGTTTCATAGCGATAAGGATCAAAACTACCGTTAAAATTCAGCCCCAGTTTATCATCAAAAAGTGCAGTTCTACCCGAAAAACTGATATTAGACAACTTAAATGAATCGGCCACAAAATTGTAATTTCCACTAAAGGTCAAACCTTGTAAAATCCGGATCTTTTTAAACCCCGTCCCGGTGGTGTCATCTTCACTACGTACTTTAGCTTCGATATTATTGTCCACTGAAAAACCAATACCCATTGATCGACCCGCACTGGGAGTTCCGTAAATTGCATTCTGGAAAATAGAATATTTTTGAATTCTACCTTGATTATCCAAGACGGGTGTACCATCAGCATAACGCTGTTCACGATAGAAGCCATATTTCGATTCAGAAAAGTCGGGACGATAGTTAAAATTGATCGAAGGTGTAATTACATGACGAATGGCTGCCAGCTTTCCTTTAAAATTCTTTTGGCCGTATACCTTGGTAGAAAATCCACTGGAAAAGCTATAATCATAAGCTCTGTTGAAGCCCTGCACCGTATCGGTAACTTCTTCATAACCTTGTGGCGTATTGTCATAGAACTTACGGATGGATTGGAAATACCAACGTTCAGTATAGTTCACGCTGGTGTTAAATTGAAAGTACTTGGCGACATTGAGCGACATGCTGATAGGAATATTATGCTGTATTCCGTTTTGCATTTTTTTCAAGGTTTCTTTTGTGAACAGAACACTATCCCCCGCATTAATCGAGTTTTTTCCCTGCATACTATAGCCCATGGTAATACGCTGATACCACTTCTGTTCTCCCACTCGATCCTTTGAATCAAAAGGATTAAAGGTAGCCACATTTAAGTTGAAAGTTGGCAGTTCGAGATTGACAGCACCGGTACTGATATCCTGTCGATGGCTTAAGGACGAAGTGAAATTCACTTTTCCATCGGCGAAAGTCTTTCCATAAGCGATACTGGAAGACATGTTATTCCGCGTGATCTGATTGTAATCATATGATCCGCCGGCAGCCGTATTCGAAAAGTAACTACCGGTTCCGGCATTTACACTGGCACTGAAAGTTGTACCCGGATTAGCTTCCTGCCTTTGCGAGTGGTTCCAGGTGATATTGAAGTCTTTAGCACGAGAAAAGCCAGGCGTATTTTCTTCCCCGTTTTTTGTGTAAGCGTAGCGCAGTGAAAATCCCCCATCGTATTTATAGTTTTTCTTATAGCGCACACGGGCGTTAGCTTCCCAGGATCCCTTTGAGTACAGGTTCCCTCGTAGCTCAGCATCCCAATAATCATTTATTCCTATATAATATCCGGCATCGCGCATAAAAAAACCCCTGCTGAAATCCTCTCCAAAAGTTGGGAACAAAATGCCCGACTGTCTTTTATTGGTTTTTGGAAAAAAGCCGAAAGGAATCATGATAAAACGTAGTGGGACCTGCTCTACCACCATATAGGCACTTTTTGACACTACCTGGTTCTCCGTGAGGATAACCTTACTCATTTGAATACCGAAGTGCGTGTGTGGAAAGGGCAAATTACAGGTACTATAAAAGCCATGTCTGATAAACTGCTCATTATATTCATTCTTCTTTATTTCTTTTGCCTGAATGGACGCGCCGTCCATTTCGGTAAAGACCCCATACGTTTTACCTTTTTTACTATCGAAATTAAAGATTAACGAATCGACGGTAACGGGTGGATCCGTAGCCGTTTTAAAAATAGGCCGTCCTTTATATTTTCCATTATGATCGATCATACCACTGGCAAACATCGTACGCGTATTATTGTCTATCCGGATGTAGTCAGCCGTAAGCTCCATGTCTTCATACTTTATTTTCGCATTGCCATATAAATGAAGTTGGTTATTTTTTCGATCGGTTCGAGTGGAATCCTCGGCGTTACTCAAAACCACGGAAGTGAGTCCGCCTGCTTCACCATCTTTTTTTACCGTATCTTGGCGGACTGAGTCTTGTTTTATGCTGTCTTGGCGAACAGAATCTTGCGTTAAATTTAGCGGTCTGCCTAAGCTGTCCTGCACAATAAATTGCTGTCCGGATGCCCATAATGGCATCGCTGTGCCTGCGAGGAATAAAATAACTTTAAAAAAGATGCTAACAGACTTCAAATTTGACAACGAATATTATTTTTGCAGTATAAAAAAATTAAGGCGCCCAAAATTAGTGAAAGCAATAGCAGCTTGCAATAGCTATTCCTTCACTTAACAGTTTTTTATTTACGATTGCTACAATTGTTTTCAATAAAAGCATTTATTAGCAATTTAATACAATAAGATTAACTTTATAGCATTATATATTTTAAACAAGATTACGGATTTGGATGATTACGTTTGTAACAAGATTTGCGGCAACCATTTGTTTAATACTCTCATTACACATACCAACGCAAAGTTCGACAAATAAGTATGATAACACCTATAAAATAAAAACAATTGTCATTGATGCCGGTCATGGAGGGAGGGATGGAAACACACATGGTTCCTTTTCAAAGGAAAAGGATATCACCTTAGCCGTTGCCCTGAAATTGGGAAAAGCGATAGAAAAAGAGATTGAGGGTGTAAAGGTCGTTTATACCCGAACGGATGATAGTTTTATAGAATTATATGAACGCATCGGTATTGCCAATCGTAATAAGGCGGACCTTTTTATTTCACTTCATTGTAATTCCATGCCACATACCAGCAGACGGGTGGTTTCCCGATATGTTAGAAATAAGCGGGGCAGACGTGTACCGGTATATAAGACGATTAGTTCGCAAAACACTTCCGTGAGCGGTGTAGAAACCTTTGTTTCCGGTTACGGACGATTGGACGAACAGGATGTTGCCATGCGGGAGAATGCCTCCATGTTATTGGAGGAAAACTACCAGGAAAACTACGACGGATTTGACCCAAAAGATCCTGAAAGTTATATTATATTTTCCTTAATGAAAAATCAGTACCGAGATTTGAGTATAAAACTGGCAACTTTCATTCAAAATGAGTACATTAAGGCCGGGCGATTGGATCGCGGTGTTAAGGAGCAAAGTTTGGCAGTGCTTGCCCGTGCAGGAATGCCTGCGGTTTTAACGGAAATGGGCTTTATAAGTAATCCGGAAGAAGAACACTATATGAATTCGGCTAAAGGGCAAGCCGAAATTGTCGAAAACCTAGTTAACGCAATAAAAAACTATAAAAAACAGATTGAAAACTAATGTATAGAAAGCTATTATCCATTATCCTTTTCACATTTTTTATCGTCTTCAACGTGCGGTCTGCCGAATTTTATCTTGGCGACCTACAGCAAAACACGGAAAATCAAGATTTTCGGATCAAGACCATTGTCATTGATGCGGGTCATGGAGCACACGATATAGGCGCACGAGGCAGAACCTCGGTGGAAAAGGATATTGCACTCCAGATTGCGCTAAAACTAGGACGTTCCATTCAAAGCGAGCTAAAAGATGTGAAAGTGATCTATACCCGTACTTCGGACGTTTTTATCCCTCTCTATGAGCGAATCGGATTAGCCAATGAGAAAAAGGCCGACTTGTTCATTTCCATTCATTGCAATTCCATGCCTTCGATTAAAAAACGAATCGTGACGGGTTATCGTAGAAGGAACGGTAAAAGGGTGCCTATCTACAAAACCGTGAGCACTCCCAATACCACTACCCGCGGGACGGAAACCTTTGTATCGGGATCCGGTCGATTGGCTGAGCAAGACGCCGCAATTCGTGAAAATGCATCTATGTTGTTGGAAGAAAACTATCAGGAAAATTATGACGGCTTCGACCCGAAGGATCCGGAGAGCTATATTATTTTTTCACTTATGAAGAATGCTTATCGGGATCAAAGTATTAAATTAGCTTCATTTATCGAAGGAGAATATGTGAAATCAGGGAGGGGCAGCAGGGGCGTAAAAGAATTAAGCTTGGCCGTTTTAGCAAGAGCTGGTATGCCGGCGGTCTTAACCGAAGTAGGTTTTATCAGTAATCCGGATGAAGAGCGCTATTTAAATTCTGCGCAAGGTCAATCGGAAATCGTAGCCAATTTACTAAACGCTATAAAAAGCTATAAGAGGCAGGCAGAAAACTAAACAAATTGGCGGGGATTGTTGTTCATGGTAGAGTGTGTACAATTTTCGTCGCTTTAAGCCTGGCCGGTTAAACATGATTGAGCGGCACGAAATATAAAACGAAAAAGACCATTACCCAATGAAAACTGCATGAGCTACCGTAAAAAATCAAAAGCTCATCTCAGCTTCATTGCCTTAAAAAGATTATTTGAATGAAAATATCTAACGAAACCAAAGTAGGCATTTTAGCTACTGTAGCCATTGCTGTATTAATTATTGGATACAGTTTTCTAAAAGGCAATGATGTTTTTACCAGTGAAAATAAATTTTATGCTTCCTATGACCGAGTAGACGGATTGAGCGTTTCCAAACCGGTTATGGTAAATGGATATCAAATCGGCCGGGTGTCAAAGATGAGTCTCCAACCCAACGGAGAGATCTTGACTGAATTTAAGATCAATCAAGATTACGCCATTCCGGCCAATACGATAGCTAGGATTGCCAGCACGGACCTTTTGGGAGGTAAAGCCATTGTGTTTGAACTCGGAGACAGTAAGGATTACGCCCAAGACGGGGATACGCTCCGGGCAAACATTCAGCGTAATATTTTGGAACAGGTGGAACCGGTACAAAAAAAGGCAGAGGCAGTGGTTGCCGTTTTGGATTCGGTATTGAGTTCGATAAACAACACAATAAATGCGGATTTCCAACGCAACTTTAACAGAAGCATTGCTAGTATCGCTAACACCTTGAATACGTTAGAACATACAACTGCACAAGTAGATGCGATCGTGGGCACGCAGCGTACCAAACTCTCGAATATTTTAAGCAATGTGGAATCCATCTCCGCTAATTTTAAAAATAATGGAGAGCGCATAACTTCCATTCTAACGAATATGGAAAGTGTCACGGATCAAGTGGCTAAAGCAAATTTTCAACAAACTATCCAAAATGCAAATGCAGCAGTGGCTGATTTACAACATATTGTTGACAATATCAATAACGGCAAAGGATCCGTTGGTTTGCTGTTGAATGACGAGGAGCTTTACAACAATCTAAATAATGCATCCAAAAATCTGGATTGTTTGATGATTGACCTGCGGGAGCATCCCAGTAGGTATGTTCATTTTTCTGTGTTCGGAAAAAAGGACAAAGACGGTAAGGAAGAATCAAAAAAGAAATAAGGGCTAAATTTCAAAAGTTTCACCTTCTATAGCCAATTCTGTATTGGAAAATACGGTACGGCTTTCATCTAAAAGCGGTTGTAAATCTTTATACCTTGCAGAAAAATGTCCAATAACCAGCTTTCGTGCACCTACGGCTTTTGCAATTTCTGCGGCCTGTAAGGCGGTAGTATGAAAGGTCTCTACGGCTCTTTCTAACATATCATGCAAAAAGGTAGCTTCATGATATAAAAGATCAACTTTTTCGATATAAGGCCAATAGCTTTTTATATTCACCGTATCTGAACAGAATGCGTAACTACGCGGTACAGGAGCAGGCGTGGTAAGGTCTGCGGCGCGGTGAACCTTACCTTCATTATCGGTATAATCAATACCTCGTTTTAACAAGGGATAATAAGGAGTAGGGATGTTCAATGCGGCAATGGCGTCTTTGTTTATACGTGGAAGCCGCTGTTTTTCACGAAATAAAAATCCAGTGCAATTAATTCGATGACTCAGAGGAAAAGTCATCACTTCAAAATTCGCATCAGACAGAATCGTTTCCGCCGTATGCGGACTGGTCGTCTGAACAACGAGCTTGTATCGCAGAGAAGTCTCAGAATAATGAAGTTGGAGATCAATTATCTCTTTAAGCCCCTCCGGGCCGAAAACATGCAAATCTTCCTTTCTTCCATTTAAATGCATAGAAGATATCAAACCTACAAGCCCCAGATAATGATCCCCGTGTAGATGCGAAATAAAAATATACTTGATACGGTTGGCTTTGATCCCATATCGCTGGAGCTGCAATTGGGTACCTTCACCGCAATCGATTAAACTGACAATCTCGTTGCAGTTCAGAATCTGTGCCGTGTGATGGCGCCCAAACAGAGGTGTAGCTGAATTGCTTCCAAGAATTGTTACCTCAAATCTCATTCTTCATCGGTCGCCACTTGTCCCCTAAACTCTCTTTCCAATTCTTCCATAAAGATGAGATCTTCTGCTTCATTAGAAGAAGGCACCACATTTAGCACTTCTTTCAAGTTAGACAGTTCGATAAGCTGCATAATTTCCTTATTCGCGCAGCAGATTACAAAAACACCCCCCGCGGCATGACACAGCCTATGTGCTGTCAGCGCACAACGTAAGCCAGATGTATCAGCGCTTTTCGCATGGGTTAAATCCAACACAATATTCCGTTGTCCGTCAGTATTCAACAATACAAATTCCGACTTAATTTTAGGTGCCGTAACACCATCCAACACTTCCTCATGAGGGGTAATTACTACATAACGCTCATGTTTATCAATTGTAAACTTCATACCTATTGGTTTTATCCCCTTTCCAATAACCTGTCGAGGGCTTTATTAATATTATTTTCTACACGTTCTTCGATATGCTGTATCTCGTATCGAATAAATTTTTCACCGGTAATATGTTCGTACAATTCGATATACCGTTCGGATATCGATGCCACGAGTTCATCATCCATCATGGGAACAGATTGCCCTTCTTTCCCTTGAAAGCCATTTTCAATAAGCCACTTCCTTACAAATTCTTTCGAAAGTTGGCGTTGGGGCTTTCCTTCCTTCTGCAGCTCATCATAGCCTTCTTTATAAAAATACCGTGAGGAATCAGGTGTGTGGATTTCATCAATTAAAATGATTTGATCTCCGATTTTCCCGAATTCATATTTAGTGTCTACTAAAATCAGTCCTTGAGCAGCTGCAATTTCTGTGCCTCTTTCGAAAAGAGCGTGGGTATATTTCTCCAATTTCACGTAATCCCCCTCACTTACAATGCCTTGCTTTAAAATTTCGGTCCGAGAAATATCTTCATCGTGCCCTACGGTCGCCTTGGTGGTTGGCGTAATAATTGGCTTCGGAAGTTTATCATTCTCTTTCAATCCTTCCGGCAATGATTCCCCGCAAACAGATCGTCTCCCCGCCGCATACTCACGCCAAGCATGCCCGGATAAATAACCACGAATAACCATCTCCACTTTAAAGGGTTCCGCGATTTTTCCAATAGTAACACTCGGATCCGGTACGTCAATTACCCAGTTCGGCAAAATATCCTCGGTGGCTTTCAGAAATTTAGCGGCAATCTGATTGAGCACTTGCCCTTTATACGGAATCGCTCTCGGTAATACAACGTCAAAGGCAGATATCCGATCGGATACTACCATGGCTAAATATTGATTATCTATCGTATAAACGTCTCTAACTTTCCCTTTATAAAAAGCCGTTTGTTTTGGAAAAGTAAAATGAGTTTCCTTTATCGCATTCACTGTTATTCAATTAAAAAGTAAAAATTCAAAATTCAAAAGCCTGCCTCCGGAGGGATGGCCTGCCTGGCATAAAACTTCTTTCTTCAAGTTGGGAACGAGGAGCACTCAAGGCTTTATGCTCATTTCCACTGGCTAATCGGCTAATTGATGTATTACCTAATTCACCGCTCAACTGCTCCACAACTCAACTAGTAACAAGTAGACTAATTGACTAGATATCTCCGTAAGCTTCCAGAATACGTTTCACCAGTTTATGCCTAACCACGTCTCCCCCACTCAAATGGATGATATCAATACCTTCTATATCATCTAAAAGCTTTAGGGCATTATGCAAACCCGACTGTTGCTTTTTTGGTAAATCGATTTGCGTCACATCGCCCGTTACGATGAATTTAGCCGTCGGGCCCATCCGGGTCAAGAACATTTTCAATTGCATTTCCGTTGTGTTTTGAGCTTCGTCCAAAATCACAAAGCAATTGTCCAAGGTTCTTCCACGCATAAATGCCAATGGCGCAACTTCTATTGTTCGATTTTCCAAGTACATCTTGAGTTTTTCGGCCGGGATCATATCATCTAACGCATCGTAAAGCGGCCGCAAATAAGGATCCACCTTTTCTTTTAGATCGCCCGGCAAGAAGCCCAGATTTTCGCCGGCTTCAACGGCAGGACGTGTTAATATAATGCGCTTCACCTCTTTATTTCTCAACGCCCGCACAGCCAAGGCCACTGCGGTGTAGGTCTTTCCCGTTCCGGCAGGACCAATGGCAAAAAGGATGTCGTTCTTGAGGATACTATCTACCATTTTACGCTGATTGGCGGTCCGAGCTTTGACAACAATACCGTTGGGACCGAATACAATAGGTTCTCCTCCAAAAGGAGCAGCTGCTTTCTCTACGATACTCTCCTTCTCTACCACAGCCGGCGTCGCACCCAACACCGTCTCGATATCGTTGTAATTGATATGGTTATATTTTTCCAGATGTCCGATGATCGCTTCAAACTTATTTTTAAAGATATTAATCTCTTCCGGATCGCCAAGAACCTTCAGTTCAGTGCCACGAGCTATCAATTTCAATTTCGGAAAGTACTTGCGTATCAATTCAAAATGCTCGTTCTGGGGGCCCCATAACAATGCTGGATCCACCTGTTCCAATGTAATTCGTAATTCGTTCAAATTTTGCCTTATTTGTTTTTTATGCTTTTTTCCTAAGCGCTCTTTCTTTTTATGCTAGCGGATAACTGCTTACCGGATTTTTTATATTTTTGGAAATATTCACAACTAAATATGAAAAATTCATGCTAGGTTTGCACCTTAAAATCCCTACGCAAGATTACTAATTATAGTGCATAAAAAAAAGTATTTGCATCAATAGTAATCATACTAAAATACTCCCTTCCGGAGCAAAATGGGATTTTATCAGCGGACTGAGATTTAGATATGGGCATCATTACGTTAACCACAGATTTAGGACATAAAGACTTTTACCAAGCTGCACTAAAAGGGAGTATTATCAGTTTATACCCCACTGTCAGGTTGGTAGATGTGTCCCATGATATCGCTCCCTTCAATATACAACAAGCCGCCTTTGTTTTAAAAAATGCATACCGATATTTCCCAAAAGACACCGTTCACTTAATCGGTATTGACTCCGTCTTTAATAAAGATACACGATATTTAGCCGTCAAGTATAAAGGCCACTACTTTGTGGGGGCTGATAACGGTATATTTTCTTTGCTACTCGATGGTGATCCGGAGAAGGCCGTTGAACTTAATATCATGCAGGATTTAAAGTTTCTACATTTTCCTCTTACCGATATCTTCGCCAAAGCGGCAACCCATTTAGCCAAGGGCGGAACTATGGAAGACATCGGAGATCCTGTGAATTCGCTTGTCAAAAGAGTTATTATTCAACCCATTATAGACGGCGACACCATTAGAGGAAGTGTTATTTATGTCGATTCTTTTCAAAATGTTATTACCAATATCAGTAAAGAGCTTTTCAACCAAATACAGCAAAATCGGGATTTTGAGCTATTTTTTCGTCGCAATGAATCCATAAAACACTTAAGCTGGCATTATAACGAGGTACCGGAGGGTGAAAAATTATGTCTTTTTGGAATTAGCAATCATCTTGAAATCGCAATTAATAAAGGAAATGCTAGCGGCCTTCTCGGTCTACAGGTGGGAGACATTATTCGCATAGAGTTTAAGCCGGTAAGGCAATAGGCTTTACGTGATAAGCTAAAAGACATATAGATTAATCGGGTATGAGTTTATTCCGACTTCCTGATATACTTTAACGAAAATGAAATACAAATTAATCACAATTTTAGTATTTACGCTCAGCATGAACGATTGCTTTGCGTCCCTTCAAGAAGATAGCACAGCCTATGAAAGACAAAGGGCAAAGGTAAATCGATTATTGGATCAACGAAGCCAACGCTTCGGTGAATTTGATGCTAGCCTACGGGCCCGATCAGGCATTTTTGGATTGAAAACCAAGAAAGATATGCAAGCATCCATTGATATACTCAAAGAAATTGTAAAGACGGATAACAATATATTTAAAGAAACCAAAGCATTACTGGATTTCAAAGATATTGAAAAGCAAACAGTAGAAAATAAAGCATTGGAATCCGGCTCTCGCATTACCGGCTATATCAATACCATCAGTAAACTCCGGAAAAGCCAAGAACAGCTCCTGGAAGAAGTAAATGTTTTAAAAAGACAGAACAGTGTCTATCTCAATGTGCTCATCATTGCTTTTTTAGCACTGGCAACGGTATCATTTTTATTAGTTAAGCGAAAAAAAAATTGACTTTACAGTGATAGGCATGCCCTTTTATGTCACTACCTTTGCATGTTAAGTTATTTTAAAACCGATAATTCGATTAATGGCACGTGCTCGATTAAATAGTGGAAACGGAATTACCGATGAACTACCTAAAACAAAAATCAACAAAACATCACTCCGCAACGTAAAGAAACTTTTAAGATACCTTAGACCTTATCGTTTGAAGTTTATTCTGGGTTTGTTTTTTCTATTTTTGTCCAGTATCTCCTTGTTGGCATTCCCGGCGCTCATGGGCGGTATGGTAGATGCGGCTCAGGGAAAACAGGGTTTAGCCTTTATTCCTGCAAGTATTAAAGTGATCGGTCTTATTGCATTCGCCATTTTGTTCTTTCAATCTTTTGTATCTTTCTTTCGTATCCGGCTCTTTGTAGAAGTTGCCGAAAAGACCTTGGCCGATATCAGGCGTGATACTTATTTTAATCTGATTACGCTTCCGATGGATTTTTTTGCCAATAGAAGAGTAGGCGAATTGAATAGTCGATTATCAGCTGATCTGTCACAGATACAGGATACTATGACCACCACCTTTGCAGAGATGATCCGACAAAGCATTCTCTTGGTTGGCGGCGTAAGCTTTTTATTTATTGTATCGGTCAAGCTCACCTTGCTCAACCTATCCATTTTACCTGTTATCGTCATCATCGCAGTTTTTTTCGGTAAATTTATCCGTAATTTATCACGGAAGGCACAAGACAAGCTGGCCGAATCGAACACCATCGTTCAAGAAACACTCCAGGGTATCAGCAATGTAAAAGCTTTTGTCAATGAGGCTTATGAAGCGAATCGTTATCAGAATTCGCTGAAAGCCGTTGTGCAATTAGCCCTACGAGGAGCAAGTTATCGCGGTTTATTTGCCTCCTTTATTCTTTTTTGTATTTTCGGTGCAGTCGTAAGTGTTATCTGGTATGGCTCTTCGCTCATCGCTACCGGCGAACTCTCGGTTGGAAACCTTACTACCTATATTATCTCTTCTTTATTTGTAGCAGGTTCTATGGGCAGCTTTCCTGAATTGTACGCCAATGTACAAAAAGCCGTAGGCAGCACAGAGCGCGTTATCGAATTGTTAGAAGAAAAGAGGGAAAACGTTTCTATAATTCCAGAGGAAAACGAGATAAAACAACGTATAAAAGGTGATCTCGCGTTTCACCATGTACAGTTCGCCTACCCCTCAAGAAGCGAAATTACGGTTCTAAAAGATATATCTTTCAGCGCCCATGCCGGTGAAAAAATAGCCATAGTGGGCCCAAGCGGTACCGGTAAATCTACGTTGGCATCACTTATCCTTGGATTTTACCAACCACAGGAAGGCGATATTTTGTTTGATGGAAAAAAAGCAGAAAGTTATCGGTTAACCGATATAAGAAATCAAGTAGCCATTGTACCACAAGATGTTTTGCTTTTTGGAGGATCTATACGTGAAAATATTGCCTATGGTAAGTTAGAGGCTGACGCAGAAGAAGTAATCGCCGCCGCCAAACGTGCCAATGCACACGATTTTATTATGGGTTTCCCAGAAGGTTATGATACCTTGGTGGGAGAAAGGGGTGTGAAGCTATCCGGTGGGCAGCGCCAGCGTATAGCCATTGCGCGGGCACTGTTGAAAGATCCCGCCATTCTTATATTGGATGAAGCCACTTCATCGCTCGATTCCGAATCAGAACGCTTAGTTCAGAACGCCTTAGAAGAACTGATGAAAAACCGTACCTCGATCATTATTGCTCACCGTCTTTCCACCATACGGGAAGCGAACAAGATTATTGTTATCGAAAAGGGCCGGGTAATTGAATGCGGTACGCACAGCGAACTTATTCAACGTGAAACAGGATTATATCGTTATCTTAGCCATCTTCAACAAGAAAAAGTGAACGGATAGTCTGAACTGCTAAAAATATGAATTTAACGTTTTGGGGTGCGGCTCAACAAGTAACGGGAAGCATGCACCTCTTAGAAATAGAAGGTTATAAAATACTGATTGATTGCGGTTTGAATTACGAACCTTCTGTCAGTTTGGAAGATAACGAGCACTTTCCTTTCCATCCGTCCGAAATTGATGTCCTTATATTAACACATGCGCACATTGATCATTCGGGAAATATTCCTACACTTATCCGTTCGGGATTTCAAGGACAGATTCTAAGCACCTCTCCTACCGCAGCACTAAGCGAATTACTTATGCTGGATTCCGTAAATATCTTTCTTAAACAAGAAAAGAGAAAAGTAAAACGAGGAAAGAAAACCTTTACAAGGTATAATAAGCCGTTGTATTTACAAAAGCATGTAATGGATGCTGTCGAACGTTTTGTGAC
The DNA here is from genome assembly GCF_054130995.1 of Olivibacter sp. SA151. Lineage (NCBI taxonomy): Bacteria > Pseudomonadati > Bacteroidota > Sphingobacteriia > Sphingobacteriales > Sphingobacteriaceae > Olivibacter > Olivibacter sp. SA151. Next base: position 4,494,121 of record NZ_CP096391.1, read on the forward strand.
GATTCCTTTTCATAAACCGTTTCGAATAACAGGCAACATTACATTAACCCTGATTCCTGTGGGGCACCTATTAGGCGCGGCGGCGGCAATTCTAGAGATTGAGGAAAACGGGCAGACAAAGAAAATAGCTTTTTCAGGAGACTTGGGTCGAAAAAACTATCCCATATTGCCGGATCCCCAACCCCTTCCGCCAGTTGATTATTTAGTGTGCGAGTCTACCTATGGCGGACGCCACCATACCGATCAGGATTTCACAGAAGTTTTAATCAATACAATAAAAGAGACCTGTATTAAAACACCCGGTAAATTGATTATACCCGCATTTAGTGTAGGTCGGACACAAGCATTGGTATACAGTCTTAATCGCATTTTTTCAGAAGGACTTTTACCTCCCGTACAGATCTTTGTGGATAGTCCGCTTGCCAATTATGCGACAGAAGTTTATCGAAAATACTACCACCTTTTAAATGAAGAGGCACAGCGTTTTTATGCAAGAGAAGGCGACCAATTCTCTTTTGAAAATCTAAAATATGTTGAAAACCTGGATGAAAGCAAGGATATCTCGAATTATTACGATCCTTGTATTATCGTTTCATCTGCGGGTATGCTGGAAGGAGGAAGAATACAGGATCACCTATACGAAAATATTCAAAATTTTTATTGTACTATCCTTTTTATAGGATACTGCGCCAAAGGGACCTTAGGACATCGCTTGCTTCGAGGTGATTCCATTGTAAAGATAAGAAGTCGGGAACTTTCCGTTTTTGCATCGATCAAACAAACAGATTGTTTAAGCGGACATGCGGATCATCATGATCTGGTGAATACGATTTCAGCACACGATAATCAGAGTTTGAAGAAGATTTTTTTGGTACACGGCGATTTGAGCAGTATGCAAGCACTGGAGGCGGATCTCGTTGGAAAAGGCTATCAGGTTGAGATACCGTCAAAAGGAGATTCCTTTGCACTTTAAGCATATCCAAGTAAAGTGTTGATCTGGAAACAATGTACCAGTCAACTTGTTTATTCAGTATGGGACTCAGAAAAAGAATATTTAAAGTACTGGTTGGTGTCAATAAATTGATCTTACCGAGTTTGGTTCATAAAGATCCCGGTCAATTGAATAAGATTCAAAAGGCCATTTTAGGTTGGCGTTATTGGACGCTGATTAATTCATTGTAAAACGTCCTTATCAGACTAGGGAGTTCTATACATCTTTCCCGGCAAAGCGATTAAGACCCCTTTCATTTCCAGTTCTAATAGAAGAATCGCCAGCTTACTCTGGGTAAGATTTGTTTTATAGGCTAGCGCATCAATCCCTATAGCCCCACTTTCTTTCACAATATCGAATACGTGTTTTTCTTCCGGGTTCAGGATTATTTCAAGACTTAGCTGCTTCTCTTCTTTTTTTTCGCTAGTGAGGTCCCAATTCATTAAATAAGCTAAATCTTTCGCCGAACTGATGAGATGGGCACGATGGGTTTTGATGAGATGGTTACAACCCGAGGAAGATTGCCGTTTGATATCTCCTGGAAATGCACATACGTCACGATTATAGGCATTCGCAATCTCCGCAGTAATCAATGCCCCTCCCTTAATGGTTGCCTCGACAACCACCGTGACGTCTGCCAATCCCGCGATAATTCGATTGCGCGAGGGAAAGTTTTGTCTATCTGGATTGGTGCCTGAAGGATATTCTGTTAATAATCCTCCATTTTTTAACATGTCAGTAGCTAAGGTCCGATTAATTGCGGGGTAGATACGATCCAAGCCATGCCCAAGTACCCCAACAGTGGCAATCTGGTTTTTTAGACAAGCCTCATGAGCGAAGCTATCAATGCCGTGCGCTAGGCCACTTACGACAAGTACGTCTTCTTGTCTAAAGGATGCCACAAATTCTTCACAGATGCTTTTGCCATACTCGCTTGCATTACGGGTACCTACAATGCTTATTACTTTTTTGGTTTGAAGATTGGCATTCCCCTTAAAATATAGTAAGACCGGTGCATCAATGCATTGCTTTAGTTTGACCGGGTATTCCGGTTCTGACCAAAACAAAACCTTGATTTTATGTTTATCAATGAAAGCAACTTCCTTCTCTACTGCGTTCATCACCTCTTTATGAAGAATATTCCCGGCGACTCGCTCTCCGATCCCGGGAATAAGCATCAGCTGTTTTTTAGATGATCGGAACACTTCCTCTGCACTTCCACAATGATCGATTAATTGCTTAGCTAGGGTATTTCCAACCCCTTTAATTTGGGTCAGTGCCAACTGATAAACGAGTTTCATGAATTGATAGGTTTTTAGTAAAAGCCTAAAATAGAAAAAAAGGCTTGAACATCAAACATTCCACGTGAAACTCTTAAAAATCAACCTTCTATATAAACCACATATTTCGTTTCAAAAAATTCCTCATCAAAAAAGTCAGCGATTGGGAACAATTCAGTATGTAATTTTGACTCGGCAATTTCTTCTGTTAAATCTCCTCCTTTTAGATACAGAATTCCATTGGGAAAGGCATGTAATGAGTCCTTCTTAAATTTATTCCGCACCCACGGATAAAATTCGCCTAAGCGGGTAACTGCCCTCGAAATGACAAAGTCGAACTTACCCGGAGTTTGCTCAGCGCGTGAATGACTCGTTTGTATATTCGTAAGCCCTAAAGCATTCGCCACTTCTTTCACCACCTTAATTTTTTTCCCAATCGAATCCACTAGAAGAAACTGTGTTTGCGGAAACAGTATAGCCAAAGGTATACCCGGAAAGCCTCCTCCCGTGCCTACATCTAGAATGGTTGCTCCAGCCTTGAAAGAAACCAATTTCGCAATAGCTAGGGAATGTAGCACATGTCGTTCATACAAACTATCGATGTCTTTTCTGGAAATTACATTAATCTGCGCATTCCAAAAGGCATATAAATCCTGTAAACGATCAATTTGCTCTTTTTGAATAGCTGTTAGTTCTTTGAAGTATTTATAGATGATTGCGGGAGATGTATTTTCCATATTCGTCGTTTTTTAGAGCCTTATTTCCACTGAACATTTTTCTTGAATAGAGCAAAAACGCCCATGACTGAGATGTATATAAAATGTAAAAGATCCATTAGCGGATACCACCATATGAGGTCTTTTACCTGCAAACGTTTCATGATTGGGATATTAACGAGTAATTGGCATAGTAAGCGGAAACAATAGACGCTTACGGCAAGAAGCCAAAAGCGAGGCTGTAAAACCAATATAAGGATTATAAGCAAATAAAACGCCACCGCGTTGAAAGCTTGGAAAGTAAGCATCAATTTATGTTTGCCCTTATAAGCTTTTCCAGCACCGAAATGTCTGTTTTTCTGACGCTGGTAGTCTTTGTAAGTGCTCTTAGGTGTGCTCCAAACATGCGCCTCCTGTGCTACGCAGATGGCCACGTTACTTTTCGTAGCATTTTGATTCACAAAAAGGTCATCATCTCCTGAAGGAATATGCATATGAGAAGCGAAGCCTTTCTTTTTAAAAAACAGGGATTTTGTATAGGCAAGGTTTCTTCCAACTCCCATATAAGCATTCTTTCTTAACGCGTTCGACAAATAATTCAATGCCGTTTGGTAAGTTTCAAATCGAACGTACTTATTTAAAAAACCGGAAGCACGTGTATAGGGTGAATATCCCAACACAATCTCTATACCGGGCCTAAACTGCCGGGCCATACATTTTAGCCATTGATCAGTTTGCGGAAAACAATCGGCATCCGTCAATACCAAGTGTTCATACTGAGCACCCTTGACGCCTAAGGTGACGGCAAATTTCTTTCCTTGTCGATTTCGACCTTGGTCGCGGATCTCCACGGTACGTAGGTATGGGTAACGGGCCTGAAATTCTTTTAAAACCCAGTTAGAATCATCACTTGATCCATCATTTACAACAATTACTTCGAATTGCGGATAATCTTGCTCCAATACTTCCGAAAGATATAGACGCAGATTACTTTCCTCATTCCGCGCGCAAATGATAACGGACAAAGGGGGATATATTGTATCTCTTTTTAAATCATCCACGGGATAACGCCCTAAAAGTCCCTGAACAAAGAATGTGTGGTACAGTTGAATAATCAAGGAAGCGCTCAACAACGCCGGTAAAACAAGGTGTAAATATTGTTCCAAAGTATCTGATTATAGTAGTATGTGGCTGCAAACTTAGATAAAATTGGTAGCATACGCAATCAAATGAACTCAAGCAAAAAATGACCTGCGCGAAGAGATTGCATAATCATTGCATTTTGTCTAAGTTTGCAAACTAAATATTTTTTGCTAAGGGCAATTCCTTAAATGAAATTTACACTACAATCCACTGATAAAAATTCGAAGGCTCGCGCCGGCGAATTAGTCACCGCACATGGTACGATTCAAACACCTATCTTCATGCCCGTTGGCACGGCCGGTTCAGTAAAAGGTGTCCATCAACACGAACTGAAACAAGATATACAAGCGCAAATAATTTTGGGCAACACCTATCATTTGTATTTGAGGCCAGGTCTTGATGTCATACAGGCTGCCCGTGGATTACATAAATTTAATGGTTGGGACAAGCCCATATTAACCGACAGTGGAGGTTATCAGGTATATTCCCTTACCGAGGTGCGGAAAATCAAAGAAGAAGGCGTCACGTTTCGTTCTCATATTGACGGATCGAAACACCTCTTTACACCTGAAAATGTAATGGATACGCAACGCATTATCGGCGCTGACATCATCATGGCTTTCGACGAATGCACTCCTTACCCTTGTGACTATCGCTATGCAAAAAGATCGCTTGATATGACACATCGCTGGTTAAAAAGATGCTGCGATCGATTTGATAACACTGATCCCTTATATGGTTACGAGCAAACACTTTTTCCAATTGTGCAAGGATCGGTATATAGAGATCTTCGGGAAAAATCGGCGGAAACGATCGCTTCATTCGGTCGTGACGGAAATGCTATTGGAGGATTATCCGTAGGTGAACCAGCCGAGGAAATGTATGCGATGACAGAGGTGGTAAACGCAATCTTACCTCTTGACAAACCACGCTATCTAATGGGAGTGGGTACACCTATTAACATTTTAGAAAATATCGCTTTGGGTATTGACATGTTTGATTGTGTTATGCCTACACGCAACGCCCGAAATGGCATGTTATTTACAAGAAATGGCATTATCAATATCAAAAACAAGAAATGGGAGGCGGATTTCTCGCCAATAGATCCGGATAGCGATTTGCATACCGACCTGTTCTATAGTAAGGCCTATTTACGCCATTTAATTCACTCGAAGGAACTTTTAGGCGCTCAGATAGCTACTTTACATAACCTGCATTTCTACCTTTGGTTAGTACAGGAGGCCCGTACTAAAATTCTGGAAGGAACGTTTTACGAATGGAAAAACAAAATGGTTAAACAGTTGGGAGAACGGTTATAGTAGTTGTTAGTTGTTGGTTGTTGGTTGTTAGTTATTGGTTGCTCGTTATTAGTTATTGGTTATTGGTTGTTGGTTGTCCGTTATTGGCTTGGTTACGAGTAGCGCAAACCCCATCTAGCTAATTAGCCAATGAGCTTTTTAATTTTTAATTTTGATTTTTCAATTTTCAAGTGAACATCATCGATAAATACATAATAAAAAAATACCTTGGCACTTTTGTGTTTACGATGGCTATTTTCACTGTTGTGGCCGTTATCTTTGATATCTCGGAACGCATGGATGACTTTCTCAAAAACCATGCGCCGCTTTCTAAGATTGTTTTCGAATACTATGCCGGCTTCATTCCATTTTATCTCAATTTCCTCAGTCCGTTGATCAATTTTATTGCTGTTATTTTCTTTACCGCTAAAATGGCTGATCAAACCGAAATCGTGCCAATTTTAAATGGTGGTATGAGTTTCCGGCGTTTTTTGAGACCTTATTTTATAGCAGCCTCGATAATCTGCCTAGTCACACTGATTTTTAACATCTATATTATTCCGCGAACCAACAAACTGAAAATAGGTTTTGAGAATATTTATGTAAAACCTATCGACAATAACAGTAAGAGTTCCACCCATATGCAGATAGACAAAAACAGCTTTGTTTATATCGACAATTTTGACAACGACCGCAAAGTAGGTTACAATTTTATTTTGGAAACCTTTAAGGGGCAAGAATTACAGGAAAAATTGATTGCCGACCGGATTACCTGGGACTCCGTCAAAAACAATTGGAAGATTGAGAACTATACAATTCGTATAGTAAATGGCTTAAACGAAAAAATGATAAAGGGTACATCCAAGGACACCACCTTGGATATGTCACCGAGAGATTTTGAAATTCGCGACAACGTATTTATGGCCATGACCACCCAGGAGTTAAATGAAAATATTGAGAAAGAGAAAATACGAGGTACCGGTAGAATGACCGACCTCAAGCTGGAGAAGTACAAGCGTTTTATTTATCCGTTCTCTGCTTACATTCTTACTTTGATGGGAGTCTCCTTATCATCCAAAAAGGTACGTGGCGGGATCGGTTTAAGTCTCGGCGTCGGAATAGCGCTTAGTTTTACCTATATTCTGTTTATTCAGTTTGCCAATATGTTCTCACTAAAGGGAGGCCTCCCTCCTCTTTTGGCGGCTTTTATCCCCAGTCTGATCTTTCTCGGTGTGGGCCTTTATCTTCTTTATAAAGCACCTAAATAGGTTCTATTTTCATTGATGGCGATTTTGATCTAAAACAGACGTCAATTTATGGCTTATTTCCTTTTACGAAGATCCAAGGTATAACCGGTGGTCCACTCGATAAAATCTGCCTTACCTGCGTGCGCCTTAATAGATACACCAGCAAAGAAGTCTTTATAAACATAATATCGGCCACCTATCCGCAGATACATCGGCTTTGTTTCCCGGTTAAATTCATTTCGATGCAAATAGTAACCTACGTTCCCATTCAAATACAACTTGGATGTCAACAAATGGTCGATATAGAATGCCGGCCCTCCCGAAAACAAGGCATTAAAAGAGCTTTCTTTATCGCCTGCCACTTCCGGATCGTTGGCAGAGGCAGAATAAAAAATATTAGCGCCGAGTCCTAGACGCCATTTATATCCTAAATAGCGACTCCAAAAGACACCGATAGTCGATTTAAAGTATTTTCGCTCATTATCCTCATCCAATTGTTTAAAACCAAATGCATAGCTAAACTGAAGTTCGTCTTCTTTCGGGTTCGGGGCAATATATTGCTTGCGAAAATCGAAGGTTTTCGCATTGGGCACATAAGTCACGGCAGCTGTGAAAGGAAGCAGATTAATACCTGTGTTAGGTAGTTTTAATGCCCCATTGGAAAAATGATGGAAGGCCAAACCGGCTCCGATCTGAAAATGCCGACTCAATGTATAGTTAACCTGACCGCCGAAATCAATAAAAACATTGTTCTTTGTACCAATAATTAAATTGAAGGGATTCTCGTCCTCGCTATAGGGATTAAATCTACCGGACAGACCAAGGGAAATGCGATAATTGAAGTTCCACCGACGGTTTACGCGCGGTTTAATGGGGATGGAAACAAAGCCATAAACAGCATAGGGATCTCCAACATGATCAAGTCCAAAAGTACTGGAATACAACCCTACACCATATACGGGGTAATTGTAAAGCTGGTGGTAAACATCTCCTCCATGCTTGGTTTGCCAACCGATTTTCAAATTAAAAGCATTATAATAGGCATCCCTTAAGGATTCCTTCGCTCGTTCATTACCCGTTAATACGCCTCCATTTTCGTGTTCCAGTTGAATCACGAAATGCTTCTTTTCACTAATATTTATTGATGAAGAATCTGATAGAGACAAATACCGGGGGTGAAATTGGGCCCATGATTTGTGGGTAGCTACCGTAAAAAGTAATAGAAAAGAGAAAACGATTTTCGACAATTTCAACATATTTAATTGCAAAATGGGGGAGCGCAAAGGTAACATTTTTATGCCTTTTTGAAAGTATAAAAAAGGAAAAGACCTTAGCCGAAAAATACAGACTCGATTTTAAGCCCTTTTCAGACCTTTTAAGAAAACAAAACCCAAAGCGGCCACAAAGAAGGTTAAAATCTTATTCAGCCCTTAAAAGCGTCAAAAAGCAGTCTCTTTATTGCAAAGTGCGCTAACTATTGAAAGTCAAGTATGCATTTTAAGGCAACAAGGCGACGGGTATAAGATCAGCATCGACAGATTTTTACTCCATGTGCCATCTGTGCCGGACAAGGCTTAGTGTATTTTATTGGCTTGCTAAAATTTTCGCAATGCCATCCTAAAACGACCACTAAACCTAGCCCGCGTGCGTCTTTATTATTGCTCGAAAATGAAAATGGAGAAATTAGATAATACCACTTAGCGCTCATAGACAAATGGATCCAAAGAGAAAATTGATTTGGGTTTCTATTACGGGAGGCAGAGCTATTTAAAATGGCTAACCGAATTAAAAAATCATATAGACCAAGCAATTTGAATAGGCAACAAAAGCTCCGCTGAAAAGGGATGATTTTGTATTTACTAGTTAAGGTTATAGCCGGCTTATTATCTTGCTGAGGATTCTTAAAGCTGCCAGTTTATTCAAGCAATGTGAATATGAATAAAACACTCAAAAAAATAAGACATAAATTACACTAAGTATTAGAAAAAGAAAGAAAAAAAGATTACAATTCACGCTCGGGTTAATCGCTATATTTTAAAAAAACGATCCTCCTGCACCTACATCACAAACTTCTGTAACTTTAAAACAAAATGAAAAGAGCGAGAAAAAAAGGAACCGATCTTCTCGAAAAAAAAACAGCACTCGATATGAACTTCTTAACAGGCAATTAACCCTATTGATCACACCACAAAAAGAAGGCCCACCCACACCATAAGATCTTTTTTTGTTTCGATATAGGAGCATTTTTTTCCAGCTTACCATGCTTTTAAATAAATAGTACTTTTCAAAGATTATGAAAGAAACTACACGTAACAAATGGAAGCCTACAACTCGATGATGCGAAAACCCGGAAGAGTCGAGATCAAACATTTGAAGAGAAGCCACGCAAAAAAAAACTATAGATAGTGTAGCGTTGTAAAAAAAATTAAATACATTTACGAAATACACACAAAGAGGCTACTGTTCGCTTAAATTCGTAAAAAAACACAAGACATATAGCACTTATTCAAACACCTTAATAAATAATAAAAAATTAAAAATCAATTAGTTTTAAACTTTATATTAACAAAAAATAAATATATCAAACAATTAACCAACCAATAAAAAACTAATATTTTTAGCAATCTGTTATAATGACTCAAAAAAATAAATATAAAGCACTTCTTATCAGCATTTTATCATTAACAATATCACTTTTTTATTCATCATTGGCATTTTCACAGATTTTCGACGACTACCAAAACCCTCCAAGTGTAAAGTGGAGAGAAATACAAACACCCGAATTCCAAGTTATTTTTCCTGCTGAATTTGAGAATCAAGCCCAGCGTCTAACCTATGTCTTAGAATCAGTCCTAACCAAAGTCAGCAAATCAATTGGTAAAAAACCAAGAAAAATTTCGATTATTTTGCAAAATCGAGACGTGGTTTCCAATGGTTTTGTACAACTCGGGCCGCGCCGTTCTGAATTCAGCACTACCCCACCGCAGCAAATGGATTACCAGGATTGGCTCAATAGTTTGGCCGTGCATGAGCTTCGTCATGTGGTGCAATTCGATAAGATTTCCGGGTATTTAAAAGCGCCACTTTTTGAACAACTAGCCCTAGCTATTTTCGGCATCACACTCCCACCTTGGTTCTATGAGGGCGACGCTGTAGGAATCGAGACAACCCTCAGCACCGCCGGTCGAGGTCGCTTGCCTTCATGGGAACTTCCATTTAGAACAAATACACTAAGTGGTAAAAAATATAGCTATCAAAAAGACTTCTTAGGATCGCTAAAACATATCACTCCGGGTTATTATCAACTTGGGTATTTTATGACGACGAAGATGCGAAGAGACTATGGTGAAAATTTTCTAGAAGACCTGATGACACGGATTGCCAAGAACCCAATTAGACCTTACAATTTCAGTAGCAGCTTAAAGACATTAACGGGTTACAACACGGAATCCTGGCATAAGAAAACAGTGGAAGAGCTTGATAGCTTATGGCGGGATCAGTTGAAAAAAACCAACCCATTAACCTACACATCTTTTCCGGAAAGTCGGTCTGAAATAATTGATTTTTTGTTTCCAAAAGCACTTCCAAATGGTAACACAATAGCCTTACAAATAAGCAACCATAGTGTACCAAAGATCGTTTCGATCACAGCAGATAACCGGATAGAAGAGGTCATAAAAACCGGAATACAAACCGAGCCACATTTTTCTTATGGTGGCAACAAGATTACCTGGGACGAGCTTCGCTATGATAAGCGGTATTTGAAAAGAAATTTTCATGTCATTAATGTATATGACCTAGCCAGTAAAAAATACAAACAACTGACCTTTAAAACACGCCTGTTCTCCCCTGCTTTGAGCGCCGATGGGATGCATATTGCCACAATAGAAATCAATCTCGAAAACAGGGCATCGCTACTTATCTTAAACAGCACGACCGGCGCAGAAGAAAGGCGGATTGCTCTGCCTGCAAACCTCAATGTCCAAACTCCTTCTTTTGACGGCAGCGGAACAAAGGTCATTACTACCGCCGTTCAACAACAGGGTGCCACGTTGCTTGAAGTTAACCTCCAAACGGGCGAAAGCCGACTATTGATGGGGTGGCAGAAGCAACAGTTAGAAAGACCGATCTATATTCCGCAAGGCATCTTATTCAAAGCTCATTACAATGGTATCGACAACCTTTATCTGTTACCTTATTCAGGAGAAGCCCCCCAACAAATCACCAATATCAAATTTGGCGCAACCAACCCTTACTTTGATGAATCTTCAGGAAGCATTTATTTCAATAATTATCAGGTAAATGGCTATATGATTAGCAAGCTAAATTTGGGGCAAGCCTTAAGTCAGTCCATTACCCCTAGCGGAGATTCCTTTATAAGCTATTTTAAGCCGCTTATACAGCAAGAAAATATAACAGACACATCTACCTTCATTCCAACGAAAACTTTTGCCTCAAGGCCTTATAAAGACATTCAGCACCTTTTTAATTTTCACAGCATTTCTCCGGTGGGCGATGACATCTCCAGTATAGACAATTTTGATCTAGGCTTGCAACTGATGTCTGACAACTTACTGAACACGCTTTCCACTCGAATTGGATTTAATTATGACCAGAATACCAGTCGTACCGACTACTACGTCAGTGCTTCCTTGAAACGCTGGTTTCCCAAATTCACCGTTGAGTATCGCAATCAAGCGCAGTTAAGCAGTGTTAGGCTTCAGAACAACCCGAATGAGCGCGTCCCTCTCCGATGGAGAGAACACCATACCGAGCTTAAAACCACCATCCCTTTAACTTTTAACCGACTGAACACGCTTTATAACACCGGTGTATCCATTGGGACGAGTTATACCTGGCGTTATGACATCAGTTTAAAGAACATTTCTTTACCGAATTTTTCCCAGGTACGATTTCCGCTTCTTCTGCAGTACTATTTCAACAGAAACAGCAGAAGGAGTTTGCTGGATCTTGCGCCAAAATGGGGACAGAACCTGAATTTCATCTATAGAAGTATGGTTTTTGATCGACGTTTATCGGGAAACCTTTTTTCCATGAAATCTACTTTTTACTTTCCCGGTTTAGTAAACAACCATTCGCTCCAGGCACGTTTTAATTTTCAGGAAAGGAACGGTGATTACCGTTTATCTAACGATATTCCGATGGTTAGCGGATATGATCAACTTCTCACTACCGACGTACATAATACTTTATTTTTGGACTATCGATTTCCTATTGCTTATCCTGATTGGGACATTAGTCCACTTGCTTTTATTAAGCGACTTAAAGCAGGAGTATTTGCCGATTTCGAAAATTTTGGGCGACAAAATCAATTCTCTCCCCGCACCTTAGGTATAGAATTACGTGCCGACCTAAATATTCTCCGGTTCTATTTACCAAATTTCGATGCCGGTGTACGCGCTATTTATGTTAATGATGCAAGCCCAAAAAATATTATATTCACGTACGGGGTAAGCTATACCTATTGAAAAACAAACAAATAGAACACTTACATGTTCCATAAGTTGGCATATTAGTTGATCTTATTATGAAAAGAGTTATTTTAGTTCAAAAAATAAGCTTATGAGCGCAAAAACTATCTTCATTATTATTTTAACGGTTTTGGTTACCATTATTTTAATGAAAAACACGGATGAAGTAATCTTTTGGATTTTCGGTGACCGTTACATTCCTAAACTTGCTATCTTGGGTAGTATGTTTGCTTTTGGCGTTATTGTTGGCTTCCTTTTAGGACGACCCAGGAGAAAAACTGAAAAATTGAATCCCCCATCACAAAACTTTCAAACAAGCACGAATACAAAATCAGAAGAGTTAACTGACCCTTACCGTTCCAATCTTTCAGAAGATGATCGGAAGTATCTTGATTAAAAGCTAGTTTAAATTAAACGGTTGTTTTTTCTTTATCACACTTTTGGATGCTAACACAAGTACCACTACCATTATTCCGATTACGATAGATAAGATAATCTGCAATGTGGAAAAGAAACGGGTACCTGATATGACAAACTGTGCATCCGCCATTAATTCGCGACCTACCTGAGTTTGGAGCCTTTCTAGCGCGGAAAGCCCTGCAATGGTTCTATCAAGCGCATCCTCGCCGCCTTCCCGGTATTTTGTTACACGTTGTTGCAAACCGATCTCAGAAACTCCCAATAAATGATTTTCTAAGGACATATAGTGTGCAAGCTGCTTTTTGAATCCCTCTAGATACATTTTTTCCTTATCAACCAAGTAGGTTTTTTCGTATTTATTTAGCAGTGAGTCGATAAATTGATTATGGTACTTCATCCGTCCCGCTAACTGCTCTATACTGACAGCGGAAGGTGTTGTATCATTAAGGAATTGAAGCATCAGGAATTTCTTGGCATAAAGATGTTCCGTCATATAAAAAATATCGGATGCAGGCACCAATCGGTCATCATACATCGACAAAAGCGCATTGCTAATACTTTTCACATTCTTGTCCTCTAATACCCTGATTAACACCGAACATGCCATAATACAGAACAACAAAAAAGCAACTTTAAGCTTTTGCCGAATAAAGTAAGTCCACCTCATACTGTCTACAATTGATAGGCCGTGGTAAAAAACAAACATAAGGAAAAATACTTCCTATAACAAAAAACTCGTGGAGTCCGGATAGTAATCAGCTAAACTAATTACGTTTCAATTGAAATATTTCTCTTTCCAGCTGCTCATATTGAATCGCCGCTTCCTCCATCGGCAAGCCAATGGGCATCCCGGGCCGTTCGTGCCCTGTATAGGTAAGCCATGCGTCTTTCATAAACGACTGCCGTTTACCTATCAATGTATATAAATTAACAATATAAGGCTGACTTTCCAGAAAATCGTTTAATGTTTTAACTAATCCTCCTTGTAAATGAAAATATTGTAACAGAGCCTTTGCTATTAGCCAGTGTCCTTCTTTGCCCGGATGCACGCCGTCTTCAGCAAGTTTGAAGTCAGCATCTTTCTGACGCTTTTTTTCCAAATAAGCACGCATTGGAAAATGTACATCAATTACCTCCCATCCTCTCGCTTTCCGCTGAGCTAACAACCATTCTGCATATTTATCCAAAACAAGATTATAGCCTCCTAAACCCTTATCTTTATCATCATGTATGGGCGGTGTCATAAAAATGATACGTTTAACCCCCGCCGCTTCTAACGAATCACGTAATCTAATCATACCTCGTTTATACGCTTCAAAGCGATTCATGTCAAAAGGCAAGTATATCCCATCGTTCATTCCATAACAGGCAAAAGCAATATCGATCGGTTTGCTCTTCTGAAGCACGCTGGTTACTCGGCTAAAAAGGCAGGGCCTCGGAAATTTTCCATCAGCATGATCAGGCTCGCTAAGACCAGAAACCGTTTCACTTGGTAAAGCCAGATTGATAACTTCGGGATTATTAGCTGGGTAGCTAACGCTTAATGATGTTTCAAATATTGAAACATAATCTCCACCATAAGTTATACTATTGCCGAGAAACAATATTCGCTTAGCATGTTCTAATGGATAGGGAGCATCTTGGGCACGTATTACACCCATCCCCGCCATCCAAACGTATATAGTGACGAAAAGTGTAGACAATATACATCCTGATTTTTGCATAACTGGCCTATTTGATGAAACTCAAAGGTAATCACCATTCGGCATTTATTAGTCAGTCATCTTTGCTTTTTATGCTGATCTTTATTCATCAACCTATACGCCTACAGGTAATGCAGAAAACAACAATCTTGCAAAACGGGTTGGAACTTATATTAAAAGTTAGCGGAATAATAAAAGATATTTTTGTCTTTTATTTTACATGCATTATATTTGTCACAGGATAACTGTAAGAACACGAAAGCTATGGGAATTTTTTCTAAAACGGCAGAATATGCAATGCGTGCTGTGTTCTACATTGCACAAAGATCACACGAAGGGCAGCGTACAGGTATCAAGGAGATAGCTGATGCTGTAAATTCCCCGGAAGCTTTTTTAGCGAAAATACTGCAAAAATTAAGCAAAGTAGGGCTAATTCAATCGGTTAAAGGCCCTAATGGGGGCTTTTATATTGATACCTCAGGCTTTAGTCGCCCTTTAGCAGACATTGTAATAGCGGTGGAAGGTGACACGATTTTTAAAGGTTGTGGAATGGGTCTATCTTATTGTTCGGAAGAATATCCTTGTCCCTTACATGGCGAATTTAAAAAAGTTCGAAATCAGATCACGCTGATGTTACGCAACACGACCATTGGTCAGTTCAATGCAGAACTTATCAAAGGGCAGCTTACATTAAATAAATAGTTTTTTTACCCAAATAAAAGACTTTAAAGTCTTTTATTAACAACTGAAATAAAAATGAATGAACAACAGAAAGCACTTGTAAAAGGTACCGTACCGGTACTTAAAGAGAATGGAGTACTACTAACTACTCACTTTTACGAAAGGATGTTTAAGCACAATCCCGAGTTGAAACACGTATTCAATATGGGGAATCAGCAAAATAAAAAACAACAAACGGCTCTTGCGATGGCTGTGCTCGCCTATGCCGAGCATATCGATAATCCCGGTATACTGATGCCAGTCGTTGATAGCATTGGACAGAAACACACCAGTCTCGACATAAGGCCGGAACAATATGCCATTGTGGGTGGACACCTCATTGCATCTATTTCAGAAGTGCTGGGAGATGCAGCTTCAGAAGATTTATTGAAAGCTTGGGAGCAGGCATATCATGAACTTGCACAGCTCATGTCCGGACACGAACAGAAACTATATAAAGAAAAATCAACAAAAAGCGGTGGCTGGGTTGGCTGGCGTCCCTTCCGAGTGGAGAAAAAAATAAAGGAATCTGCAGAAATCACCTCCTTTTATCTTTACCCAACTGACAACGGACCAGTGGCAGATTTTCTTCCAGGCCAATACGTCAGTTTACGTTTATTCCTTCCTGAACTTGGGTTATTGCAGCCCAGACAATATAGTATATCCTGCAAACCAAACGGTATCTATTATCGAATATCTGTTAAAAAAGAAATTGGAGCGAAACAACCGGATGGCATGATCAGTAATCGTCTGCATCAACATATTGAAGAAGGTGCTATTATTGATCTTTCAGCACCCTCGGGGAATTTTATTTTGAAGCAAGGAGAAACGTCTCCACAAGTGTTTATTAGTGGCGGAATTGGTCAAACACCCCTCCTATCCATGCTAGAACATTTAGTCGACCGGAAGTCTCCGGTACCAATCACGTGGATTCATGGATGTCGTAACGAGCAAGTACACGCTTTTAAACAACATCTACATCATATCTCATCACAACACGGTAAGCTACAACAGCATATCTTTTACGACGTTGTTAGCGACTCGAAAACAGGAGATATCCTGCCAGGATGGGTTTCCCTTAATAAGATTCCGGAGGAGTTCTTGTATCGGCAGGCCCAATATTATATCTGCGGTCCTGGCCCATTCATAAAAACACACTATAATTACCTTTTGTCTATCGGAATCTCAAAAGATTCGATACACTTCGAGGAATTTGGACCTGCTTCAATTTCAGCAGCCTAATGCTAAAATTAGCGATGCACTTCTTAACAAACAGTAGTGCATCGTTACCTGACTGCATTGTCATTAGACCATCATTCCCGCTAACCCATAACTTTGTTTACGTATTAGTTCAGGAACTTGTAGTTAATTTAAAAAACTTACCTTTGTGGTATATGATGAAGAAATTTAGTATTTGTTATTCCCTATTAGTGACCGGCTTACTGCTCACCTTCACTCAGTGCCAACAAAATGCAACTAAGCAGGGCGAAGAACCTGAAAGCCTTCGGGCCAAACAAGCGGAATCGATGATGGATGGAGACACTACGCTGGTTGCCGTATTGGAAATCGATAGCGTTGTCCGTTTATCGGATAGCCTTCCCATCGTGTTCAAAGTATACAACCCCACAAAGGATACCTTGCGTTTTACGCAATACCATACACCGTTTGAAGGCTTTATAAGCAATTTTCTCACCATTACCAATACACAAGGAACAGAAGTGCCTTATCTCGGTGCTATGGCGAAAAGAGTGATGCCCCCTCCCGCCGAGAGCTATTGTACGGTGGCGCCTTCCACATCGGACAGTATACGCTTTTCGATCATGAAAGGATATGGCATTACTCAACCAGGCACCTATACGATTCAATATAATGCAGGTAATGTAAGTGGTATGGCTAACGGGGAACCGGTAGTTGTACGCGTAGTTGAATAAACGTTCTTCAAAAGAATCCATTTTTTTATCAACCAAGAATTAACATAGTCTTAAATCTTAGCTCATATTGACCAACTATTTTTATAGCAAATCAATATTGAAGACTATGCTAAACATAAACGCTAAATATGCTTTACGATTAGGTATAACATCCTTTGTACTTTCAACCGCATTGATAGGGGGATGTAGTAAAGACGACGACAAAAATGACAATGAAACAAACCCGGAATTGGAAATTGTTGATCAGTCGGTTAATCCTTCCTTAATAAAAACCCTTGCGGGTTTCGACAATCTAAAAATCACTACGCTCATTAGCAGCGATGACGTGTTACCGGAATCACCGGACTTTATCTTTGGTGCGCAACCTGATGGTGCAGGCATGCTTAAAAATCCGGATGGAAGCGGCTACATTCTTATCAATAATCATGAGATACTGCAATCGGTTTCAAGAGTATACTTAAACAACGAATTAAGACCGGTCAAAGGCGAATACATTGTAGATTCGGATGGGGGCATGACCCGTTTATGTTCGGCAACCTTGGCAACACCGGAAGAGCACGGCTTTTCAAAACCGTTATTCCTCACTGCGGGGGAAAGCGGCGCTGAATCTTTAATCCATGTGATTGACCCATTAGGGCCGATTGATAAAAAAAACACGCAACGTACAAATCTTGCCTTTGGTCGTTGGAGCGCTGAGAATGCTGTACCATTACCTAAAGATGCCTATTCAGGAAAAACCGTGGTCCTCATTGGCGAAGATGAAGGGGATGGACAGGTGGCCATGTACGTATCGAATAATCAGGGCAACCTGGAAGATGGCAAGCTATATGTACTAAAGAGAAGTGACAATAACACTGTTGAAACGGATATCGAGAAAGGGAACAGCTATGATGTAGAGTTTGTTGAACTCGATAACGTAAAATCCAGCACCGGTGCGCAGTTACAACAACAAACCGTGGAAAAAAACGCCATTATGTTTGCCCGCGTAGAGGATATCGACTATAAAAAAGGTGGAGGAGCCAATGGCAGGGAGGTTTACTTTACCGCTACCGGCGTAAGTCAGTCTGATAAATTGACACCTGTAACAGGGAAAACCATGTGGGGCCGCGTTTATAAACTGGTTTTAGACGCAGACAACCCGCTGAAAGGAAAATTGGAAATAGCTGTTGACGGCATCGATAACCCAGGTGAGAGCATCGTAAATCCAGATAACCTGTGCGTAACGGAGAATTTCGTATACATTCAGGAGGACGGCGACTCTTTCTATAAAGAAAACAAACATGATGGAACGATTTGGCAATACGCCATAGCAACAAAAGAGTTGAAACCGATGCTTCAAATGAACCACCGAAGAAATGAAGCAGCTTTTAACGCAAAATACAATCCGGATAACGTTCAAACGTTGAGCACTTGGGAGTATGGGGCTATGTATGATATATCTGATCTAATCGGTAAACCCAATACCTTTATCGTCAATATTCACCCGCACACGTGGAAAGATGACAAATACTTAAATGCAGATGGAGGCGAAGCCCGATTGACAGATAACAAAGAAGGCGGACAAGTGGTCATTGTACAAGGAATTGCTAAATAACTAATTTCATCACATCTACCTGTTTTCCCCTTGTAGCCTTGCTACAAGGGTATTTTAGTTTTTATATCGCTTATGGCGCATCGGCATTTTATTCTATCGACTTTGCTTGTCGCACTCATTTTTTTGGCAACGCTTTGTTCGCCCAATGCAACAGATACAGCTGCAAATAGTAAGGATTATGCATCAATAGAGATACAAAAGCTTACCGTTCTTGTAAATGATTCATTGATGCCCTTAGCTCAACAAGGCAAGGACATAACAGCTGTTAAAAGATCTTTTTTGGCATGTAGAAGACAATTCAAGAAAATTGAATATTACTTGGAGTATTTTTTTCCCACGACGGTGAAAGCCTTGAATGGCCCTCCCATAGCGGAGATTGAACTTGGTGAAAATTTAATAGAGCCTCCAGGAGGATTTCAGGTCATTGAAGATTATCTCTATAATGAATTAGATACCGCCGCTCGTGCCGAAATGATTAATGAAATCAAAAAATTAAGTGTAGCGCTCAAACGGATACAGCAATATCAGTTAGATTATACCATTACTAGTGCGCAAGTATTTGATGCGATGCGCTTGGAGATTTTCCGGATCACCGCATTAGGCATTACCGGATTTGACGCTCCCTTATCTTTAGAGTCTCTCCCCGAAGCCGCTGCCTCTCTGGAAGGTTTACGAAACACGCTCTCCCTTTATACAAAACATGATGACGTGTTAACAGCTATCGACCGGTCAATCTCCTATTTAGAAGACCATATCTCCTATTTAGAAGACCATAATAGTTTTAATGGCTTTGATCGTCTGACCTTTATTACGGACTACTTGAATCCACTCAATGCGTCTCTACAAAAATTACGCAAACAATTAGGCTTGCCTACCGTACCGAGTCTTTCTGCGCTGAATGACGATGCCAACAGTCTTTTCGGAAGCTCAGCTTTAAACGTAAACAAGTTTGTCAGCAATAAAAACGACTATTTTTCTAACGAAAAGGCGACACTTGGTAAAGCTCTCTTTAACGATGTCCGTCTATCAAACGGAAACCGGAAAAGTTGCGCCAGTTGCCATCATGCTGATAAGGCCTTTACAGATGGGCTGGTAAAAGCAAGGGGAATTGACACTAAAAAGAGCTTACTTCGCAATACACCCACCCTTACCTATGCCGGTTTTCAACGAGCATTTTTTTACGATCATAAAGCAGGCACACTGGAGGACCAAGCGTTAGATGTAGTACACAATGAAATGGAAATGAAAGGTGAATTGACCATGACCGCTGAGGAACTGCAGAAAGACAGCACGTTTGTAGCATTTTTTGACCGAGCTTACGGTACTAGTTCCGGAAAGATCAATCCATGGAAGATTCAACATGCACTTGCTGCGTATATTCGCTCTTTGGCGCCTTTCACCTCAAAGTTTGATCGATATATGGAAGGCGACCTTAAACAATTAAATGAATCAGAAAAAATAGGCGCCAACTTGTTTATGGGAAAAGCCAAATGTGCTACTTGCCATTTTATACCACTTTTCAACGGAAGCCCGGCACCTCTATTCGATAAGACAGAGGCAGAAGTGTTGGGTGTCCCGGAAAAACCGGATACACTGCATGCAACCTTAGATAAGGATATGGGTCGGTATTTGTTAAATCCATACGAACAGTACGCTTACGCTTTCAAGACACCGACACTGAGAAATATTGCGAAAACGGCTCCGTATATGCATAACGGGGTTTATAAAACGTTAGAAGAAGTAGTGGACTTTTATAACCGCGGAGGCGGTGCCGGGATTGGTATTCATTTAGACAACCAAACACTTTCGGATCAAAAATTGAATTTATCCGAGCAGGAAATTCGGGATATCGTCGCTTTTATGCAAGCCTTAAGCGATGAGTAGCCAGCAAGTCACTTATAGAGATTTAAAGACAATAACCAATATTGTTGCTTCGCTAAGCCCCTTAGTGGATCGGAACCGTAATTGAAAGAACCACCCAAGCTCACTCTAATCGGTTTATCAACCAGAAACCACTCAACCCCACTTTGCAATAACTGTGTATAACCCTCGTCAATATTCGTTGAATTAACTAAATCGGTACGCCCGGTATAGTCAACGGCAATACGCAGCAAAGGATCCGGTGTAAGCGTTTTCTTTCGGATAATATCGAAGTAAGCGGAAAGGGTAATTAAAGGACGCAAAAGTAACCCTTGACTAGCCTCATCAAAGGCTTGCATAGTTTCCTGTATCTGGAATCCTAAAAATGGGGAAATATAAAAACGACTGCCGGTATCAGCGGCAAATTTATAGGTGTTGATTGGGCCACGATCACCCATAAACGTAAACAGAAAATTACCCATCAATGAATGACTACGACTTATCTCATCATAGGTGTAACCGGCATTGCCGTTGAGAAACCATGACTTTTTTGCTCCCCGTTTTATTAATCCCGAGAAGCCATAAGCAGCTTGCATATTGTGTTGTTCGACCGCTGTGAGGGTATTTTTGTGGTATTCGGCAATCAACGAGGAAATCCAACGGGTACTTTTGCTGCTGAGGTTCATCGATACACCTACGTTCACCAACCAAGAGCTGCTATCACTTTTTGGCAAAGTTATCTGAAACTGCGCGGGTACTTCCCGAAATTCGGCGGTTTCCATCGACTGCCTAATTTTGATATTCCTTTCAAACCAGTTTGACCGGTCTAAAGGTTGTGAAAAGGCCACGTTACTTCCAAATAGTAAGAAGTAATATAAGATTGTTTTCCTCATCGTATTCAAAGTTTGATTAAGCAATTGCTGCATACACTAAATCAATACAATCTTTTATACTGCCACACGCCTGTACTTCGCTGACGGTAATTTTACGAGGCTTGGCGCGATACCTGACGGCTATATCGTTAAATGACGCGGTGAGCATCAAATATTGATTATCACTGAATTCAAAATCGGTCATTGCCTTCGTGTCTTCTACAACGGAGGGATCCGGATTGGCGTAACCATAACGCATTAGAACCGCTCGTTTGACATCCGCCGCCAAGTTCCTACTTTTTACCTCTCTCGCAGTGTGAGGTACTGCCGCTAGTATTTTTTCAGACACTTGAAAGTCTATAGAATCTATCAGCTCCGGAAAGTCAATAAAAGGATTCCTATTGCCTTGCAACAAAAATATCTCCCGATTACGATGTTTCTCGTAAAGCGTAACGGCTTGTTCTTTTGCCCATCGCTTCAATAGCACAATATCGTCGTCTTTATAAACACTTATTGCATTCGGATACCGCAGCAGGAAGTATAAAGTAGCCCGGGCCACAATTCCTTTGTTATTTTCGGGTTCAAATTGATCATCTTCCATATAGCCGCAAGTAGCCATTTCTTTTTCCATTTGCGATGGTATTGGTTTGTATCCCTCAAAATCATAATAGGGATGATTGTTTCGAAAACTATTGCACCGAGGTTCGCAGGCAAACAGATGATGTAAATCGCCCCGCATTGGTTCACGTGCATCAAACCAAGATTGGCAAACAACATGTTCGCAATTATAGGGCAGGGCCTTCTCGATTGTCTTAAGCTCGCTCCGATAATCCTCACGGTTCATTGTGCCGGCTTTTTTACTCCATTCTATAAACCGAAGCTTACGTTCGATATCAATACGTTGATCAGCCAATTGCAACTCCTCTATGGTGAAGGATTTGCCCGAATAGATACTTCTTAACAGCCCATCAGGGTATATATCTACTTTTGGATACACATATTTAGACGGTTGATAGGATAAGGGATTCGTATGACTACTTTCCAACAGTCGTTGTAATCGGTTATAATCCGCCTTCCCCACATCGCCAACTTCTCGATAATATCTCTTTTTGTCTTCTTCATCGTCAGCCTGTGGATAATAAAGCTCGTCGGTTAACTCGACCGGTTGGGTTCCCGACTCTTTTTCTATAATAGACAGATCAGAAAGCGGCGCAAAAAATTCAGCTAAAAAGGAAAATTGCTTAATAGCATGGCTTCTGATGTCATGTATAATACTACTGACGCGTACGCCTTCGTTCTCTTGCCAATTGATCTGCATTTCTCCTTCCGCGCTGTCCCATACCGTTCCGGCAAGGTTTAAAATCTGACCTGCTGTATTATAACGGGGAACACCCGCATGATGAAGGGCTACCACTTCCCAATCGTCGTTAAAAACCGGGGCTCCGGAAGAACCACTTTTTGTGTCGGCAACATAGCGAACAAATTGAGTGAGCGATAAATCCGTCACACTGTTTTCACGTAACACGACTTGTTTTGGGGAACCGTCAGCATGTTGAATAATGGATACGTAATCACCCTCCTTAATTTTGCCTAAATCACTGCGCAAAGGTAGAAAACCGAATTGCTGTAAAAGGACTACTCCCTGTCTATCGTTGTGATCCACCCATACAATTGTAAAATCGAGGACTTCATTGGTATAGAACAGCTTATCAGCATCAAAACGATACTGACTTGTTCGTAAAACTGCACCTGTTTCGTTTTCCTCATAGTTAAACTCGCCACTGGAATATCGCGCCCATTCGGTTGTAGGCAAAACATGATGATTAGTTAGCAGAATTTGCGGAGCAATTAAAAACCCGGTTCCAAAACCTGCAGGTCCGACGTCCGATGTAATATGAATTCGACAAACCGACTGCGCTGCTTTTGCTCCCTTGCGTAAATAATGGACATTCAATAAATCGTTCCGTCCGATGATCCGCTCCTGAAAATTCGGATCATTGATAAATTGTTCGACGGAAAGATCATGCTGTTTTAAATAGTTGCTTAGATCTAATGGATTGACCGCTGTTAACGGCCTATTTTTTATCTCGGAAGATTTCTCAACCGATGAGATCTTTTTATCTTTTTGCCGATCACTAACGCGTTGAATTTGGTCTAGGAACAGAGAAAGCATTTTCATACATGAGATATTGGCTCATTGCATTTAACAAAAATTTAAACCTATTGTTGAAACTAAAACGAGAAAAAAAAGTTTTATAAAAAAAGACCTAAAATGAAGCAAGACAAAAAAAGACGGCACTGCGCCACGATGGAAGTTTTTCATCGCCAAGCTAATATTTTCCCCGAGTATATGCGGGCGCAAGCACTTATTGAAAGTGATATCGACAAGGTTTTAGAGGGACGCAAGACCTTACGGTTTGCTGCTCCCGCTAAGATTCAGGTCGTTGTGCATATCGTTTATCATACACCAACGGAAAATATTTCGGATGAGCAAGTAAGAAGTCAAATAAACGTGTTGAACGCCGATTTTCGCCGACAGAATACGGATAAGGGAAAAGTACCCTCCGTATGGGAAGAATTGGCCGCGGATTGTTTTATTGATTTTGAACTGGCTCCTGACGGCATTACGAGAACACAGACCGAAGTGGCCTCTTTTGGCACCGACAATGCAGTGAAAAGCACCGAGATGGGTGGCATTGACGCCTGGCCGACCGACAAATACTTAAATATTTGGGTTTGCAACCTACAGGAAGGTCTCCTAGGTTATGCACAATTTCCTGGCGGTCCAAGTGATACAGATGGCGTTGTCATTAATTTCAGGGCCTTTGGTACCATGGGTACAGCCGAAGCACCTTTCAATTTGGGGCGGACTACCACGCATGAGGTAGGGCACTACCTGAATCTTTCCCATATCTTCGGCGACGGAAGAAGCAATTCCTGTGAAGATACCGATTATGTAGAAGATACGCCAAACCAATTGGGACCTAATTATGAAAAGCCTACTTTTCCGAAAATTTCCTGTAACAATGCTCCCCATGGCGACATGTTTATGAACTACATGGATTATGTGGATGACGACAGTATGTTTATGTTCACAAAGGGACAAGCCGCTAGGATGAAAGCCACTTTGCTCGGCCCGCGCGCCTCGTTACTCGCGACAAAACCAGCCATTGAAGACAATGAATAAAGAATATTTAAAAGGGAAATGGGTTCACTCTTTTGAAGAGGACAGCGGCGATGAAATGGTTTATCGACCTGAGGGGTTTTCATTGCCCCTGGCTAGAGGACGTGATAAAATCAACCTGGAAGAAGACGGGAAGTTGGTCAATTCACATCCCGGCCGCGATGATGTACCCCGATCTGACACGGGATCGTGGCAGCTGGAGCAAGATAAACTCATTTTACGTTTTGATACCGATAATAAAGAGCAATATACTATCTGCGAAATCAGTACGGAAAAGCTGGTACTAAAAAGAGAGGTTTAAAGATAATCGATCATGAAAAAAATTGATAACCGGATTTTATTAATATTTCCTATATTCATTTTCGTCTATGCCCTTATTCGCGATGATAAGCACACAGAGGGACAGACCTACGCTTACTTCATTTTAGCTTCTGTATTTACCTTATTGATTGCCTTATTGCCCCGTTTAACAGAACTTACGCTAAGTGAAAAAGGACTATCGGTTAAAATGCTTGATCAGATATCCAAGCGGGTTGCAGAATTGGAAACTTTAACAGACCCAACCCATAGAGCCCAGTTGGGACGCGATAAAGATTTTGATCAAGAATTAAATGAAAAAATCGGCGCACTAAGAGAAAGTATTGCCAACTATAAAATGATATCGGAAAGAAATTTACGCTGAAGCCTGAAAATCGTTAATACCTTTCTCGAATCTATACCGCCTTGAATCTTTAACCTCGTACCGGATATAGGTAACAGGGTCTCATGTTATTTCACCCACTGTAACCAGTTCTTTACCATAACTTAGGTTATAAAGACATAGAAAAAAGAATATGAAAATGGTTAAATATCCAAAATAATCGTAATATCATCGTTTTTTCATCGTAAATTTACTATAAAAAATACGATGATTTTACGATAAAAAAACGGTTAATAAACGATAAAATTGAATCTTTATATAAGATCTGTTTTATGTTTATTATAGCTTATTTTATATTTTGTTTATAACATGGAAATAACTCGTTGAAAGCTTGCACGTCAGGTGCTTTAAAAACGGAGTAAGAATCAAAAACAAAAGGTAACTTGCAACGTTTCTAAAAATAGAATAAAACCTTTCTAAACGCTTATATAATGAATACATATAACAAATTGGGTTGGCCCCTTGTGATGCTCTCGGCAATTACTTTGCTTACTTCCTGCAACAATAAGCCTAAAAGCGCAGACGCGACTAAAACTGAAACCGTTAGATTGTTTCCAATAGCCAGCAATCCAGATAATCCGTCTGTAATCTATCTCAGCTTAACAGACAAAAAAGATAGTGATACGTCCATTGCGTATACCGCCAAAGGGCTTTATCAAAACGACACCGTCAGTTTTTTAGTTGAGATTAGTAAAAACATTCCTGCCGGCATTAACAAAGATGGTTCTGTTAATCAGAAAGATGGCTTTAAAAAAGGAAGCATCACCTTTAAAAGTGCCGGAGCGCCGAGTGACGCATTTGTAACTGCGCTAGCGAGCTTATGGAAAGTAGATGGCATTCGGAAAATGAAAGCAGCCCCTATTCAGCCCTTGGCGTTTTCGTCGAATAAGAAGTCTTTTGATCCCAACAAACCTTCAACGAACAGTTTTAAATTGTTTTTTGATGATGACACAGCGAGCCCCGGTGAGGTTTTTTTCACCTTTGATACGTATAAACGTAGTATACAATTTCAAGAAAAAGACACCGTACAAAGGAATGCCATTGTACACGCGCTTGGAGAATAACGATTTAGAAGAAATCGAGAAATCACAAAGGCTGCGTTTTGAGTAACGACAGCCTTTGTGTATTATAATCAACCTAAACCTTATCTCAATAACGCATTTTTATCAGATTTGTTTTACTAACCGATTTTTTTTCACTCGTCGACTTTCATATTTTCGTTGACATCAAACTTCAATGATACAGGAACAGTTTGCATGCAAAAATTCAAAAAATTACCGGTACAGACACTTATTCGAGAACATTACCTGAGGATCGAACGCTTACAGAAAGACTATCAAAATCTATCTGCCACACCGCATCGCCATGATCATTACGAACTGGTTTGGGCCCTAGGGGATGGTGAACACTTTATTAATTTTAAGCCCTATCCGCTTCAACGGAATCGTATATATTTCCTTCAGCTCGGGCAGGTGCACCAATTCCCGGAATTTGAACGCTCAGGGTGGATATTTCTGATCAGTGAAGAATTAATGCAATACTTTTTCAGCTTACATCCACAGGAAGAAGGCAAAGGCCTTTTTGATACATTTAGTACGCAGCCTTTTGTTGATATGGATGAAGATACAATACGCTTTCTTAGACATATTATTCAGCTTCTTTTGTTAGAGCAGAATCAAAAACCGCTAGGTAAGAATATGCTTTTTCATTTAACAGCTAGCCTCTTATTACTATTGAACACCAAACATGCTTCTGAGAAAAAGTCGGTGATTTTATCGAATCCGGAGCGTAAAGTCCTCTTGGATTTGCGGAAATTGATCCAAAAGCACTACCGCGATGCACATGGAATTAATTTTTACCTTAATATGCTTCATGTGCCAGCGAAAACACTCAATAGGATTTGTCGGAAAGCAACCGGGAAAACGGTTCATGAACTTTTCGAAGATAAGCTCTTAACAGAAGCAAAAATGGCGCTGTTGAGCACTTCGAACAGCGTAAAAGAGATTGCTTTTGATCTAGGATTCAATGACCCCGCTTATTTCGGCCGCTTTTTTAAGCGTGTCACCGGATTCACACCACTTAAGTATAGAGCGATACACAGTGCCTAAAAGTACCGGACATTAACAGGAAATCACTATAGCCCTGTTCGCATGACTTGTATTTTTGCCTTCCTATGAAGGCACAACGGAATACAATTTTGGCAATAATAATAGGCATTATCTCCGCGCTATTTTTATCCTCTACATTTACCATCAATAGTTTATTAGCCCATACCGGTAGTCATTGGGCATGGACAGCTTGCTTAAGAAGCTTATTTATGATTCCTGTAATGCTTCTCCCGTTATTGGTTACAAAGAAATTCAAAACTTTCTGGCAGGCCATAAAGCGTTATCCTCTTTTATTTTTTAAATGGGGGAGCATCGGATTTGGGGGATTATATACCTGTATGGCATTGGCTTCTTTGCTTATTCCCGGTTGGCTAGTTGCAGCAACCTTTCAGATTAACATCTTAGCAGGCGTGCTTTTAGCACCCTTTCTTTATAACGATCATCGAAAGAAAATTCCAGTTAGAGCTTTGGCACTTTCCTTATTAGTTGTATTCGGCGTGCTGATCATGCAACTTGATAAACTTATACAATTGCATGACGGACGCTCCTTGATGATCAGCTTCGTTTTGGTGCTCGTAGGAGCCATTGTCTGGCCACTTGCCAATCGCAAATTATTAATAGAACTGGATAGCCGACAGGTGCCGCTAAATGCCATGCAAAGAGTGCTGGGTTTAACGGTAGGTTCTCTTCCCTTGTGGTTAGTACTTGCCACCTATGCCTTTTCGCAAGTAGGTATGGCTCCCGGACCCCAATTGCAGGCATCTTTTTACTCAGCCATATTCTCCGGTTTTCTGGGTGGAGTAGGTTTTTATAAAGCTACTCAGATGGTGAAGCACGATCCGATAGCATTAGCGACTGTAGAAGCTACGCAGGTCTTCGAAATATTTTTCACATTAATCGGTGAAATTTGGTTAATCAACGCTTCTCTACCAAATCTCTACGGTTTTAGTGGTATGCTCGTGATTATCCTTGGTATGATCTTCCAAATTTCGCTTTCTATTCAGCACGCAAAAAAGAATAAATTACAATCTGTCTAGCTGAAACATCTCGTCTGGAATGCGTTAGTTTACTTAACGATGGTCAAGAAAAAAAGGGGGATCGCCCCCTTTAAGTTTATTAATCAAATTCGATAATAAATTCATTCCTACTATCAGTTTTCCAGGCAAATTGCTGTGTGGTTGGTGAAGCGGCAAAAAATGGCGAGAAGGTCTTCACTTTTACGGTTTTATTATCAGGAAAAAATTCCAAGATACGTAACCAGCCATCTCCACCATTTCCATTACGATGGCCTCCTCCCATTGACTGGGCATCAAACAACATCTGATGCACCTTCTTACCGGCTGTGTTCTTATCAGCCCGATAACCTTCGCCCGAAATATGGCCACAAAAAACAAGCTCAATATTTGATGCCGGCTGTACCAGTTTCTCCCATATCTGCTTTCCATTATTGGCAGAAGGCAGCTCAATGGTTGGTGATTTTTGTATGCGATTATGGATGGAATAAGGCTCATAGACAAACCATTTTGGTTTGCCCGTTGTTCGCTCATCTTTGTTGTTCAGGTAAGCATGCGTCATCAATACAATACGATGATTCTTATATTGTTCCATATTGGCAATCGTTTTGGCCCATGTCAGCACGGTATCCCGTGGCGCAAACTCGATAGTTAGAAATAAATAGTCTTTCCCATTCAGTGAACGCATCTCGTAAGCTGAATTTTCCAAAGTCGGTTCGCCTATTTCATTTGTACCATTTTGTGCTATGATCTTTCTGTTCATCCAATTCTTATCAATTTTAAAAAACTTATTGAACTGTGATGAACGTTTGCCTTCCCGGTCAATGCTGTAGTCGTGATTTCCTGTTGCTGTAATATATGGAACTTTGCCATCCAATTTACCGAATGATCTAGCGATTGCTTCCCACTGCCGTTCTGCAGATTGATTACCGTCTTCACCTCTATTGATAATATCGTTCTGTTCGACTAAATCGCCAACGCACATCACCATTTTAATGTTTAGGGTATCGATATTTTCTTCGATCCAGGCCATCATTAAATCCAGTATGGGTTGATTTCTGCTCCATTTCACATAGTTTTGCGGATCGGGGATCATAATCATAGACCAGGAATCCTTCTTTTCCAAGGCAGGTTTACGGTAAGCTTCTTGCGCTGTAGCAACCTTTATGAAAAAAAACAGATTTAGGGCTAGCAGTATAGAAAAAATTCTTTTCATTTTATTTGTTTTAAAATTAGTAATCGTTTAATAACCGGGATTTTGGGTCAAGCTCTTATTCGCATCCCTTTCGGCTTGTGGAATGGGCCATAGTTCATCTTTATTTTCGCGATAAACAAGTTCCTGGGTATTAAAATACCGGGAGGCCTTACCATGGTTATATATGGGTGAGTAATTTTCGTCAATATCCACAAGAACGTCTTTCGTCCACGTATTGGCGGATCGATTTAGATAAAGATAACCGTTCATGATTTGAGGAGCCAAGTTCCAACGTCGGATGTCATACCAGCGAAGACCGTCGTTACACAATTCAATTTTACGTTCGTAACGAAGTGCCGTACGCAATTGAGACTGTGATAAATTTGACGCAATCGGCGGCATGTGTGCCCTTGAACGGATCTTATTGATAGCCTCATAAACGGATTCGTCTATGTCATTCGCTTCTATTTTAGCTTCTGCATAAATCAACAGCAATTCAGCGTAGCGAAAAATACCAACATTCAAATCAGACACGCCGGATGCTGAGTTGATCGCATAATCCGCGTTATCTGTATGCTTTCTCCACAAATAACCGCTAAAGGAACGATAAGCATTCGTTGCATCGGTATTGTTCACTACCGCAGGTGTATTGCTTTGCCCCTCTATAACGGGCCAATAGTTATTCACTTTCGCGAAGTTTGCGTTCGGTTCATACTGTATTCCCATTAAGCGCGCATGAGGGCGAGCGCAGTACATATCCAGTCGCGGATCTCGATTGACAAACGGATTGGCCGGATCATACAAAGGAGATTCATCAATGGGAAGCCCATCGATTGCCTGAAAAGAGTCGATCAGGTTTTGTGTAGGCCCCCAATAACTTGCGCCTTTCCCTAATCGCGAAGCCATATAATACCCTTGATTATGGGTATTACCGCTGATGGTTTGGTTATACTCGGCCACCCAAATCCATTCTTTACTGGATTGATAGCCTGCATATCCAAAAATATTGGAGCAAGCCGGTTCACCTTCCGCATGGGTTTTGTTACAATAATCCAAAGAAGCATCAAATGCCGTGAGCTCATAAACACCTTCTGCCAGTTCCAAGGCCTTGGCCGCAGCCTCAGCAGCAACCGTATACTGGCCGCTATACAAGGCCACGCGTGCTTTTAACATATAAGCGGCTACCCTTCCAACCCGTACATTTCCATATTGCGTTTGCGCTATCGGAAGACGATCAGCCACCGCTGTCATTTCGTCGATAATCCATTGCTGAATTTCCATTTTAGCGGTGCGGGGCAGATTGGTATCGTTTAAGCCAAGTGCATGTAATACAAGTGGCACATCCCCATATAATTCAATTAGTTGTGAATAACAATAAGCGCGGATCACCCTTAACTCTGCATCCAGTTGATAGTAGCTATCTTCCGGCATTTCCACTTTTATATTTTCTAAGTTGTCAAGTACCGAATGGCATCGGGCAATCGTTTTATAATGCGCCTCCCAAGGTTTGATGGCTAAGGCATTATCAGTAGTTAATGAACTGGTTATCGGCGACGTATAGTTATTCCCCGGACGCGCATAGCCGATATCGGTTATATTATCCATCACATGCCAGATGGGCGTACTGGCTGCATCCAACAAGGTCAAGCCTTTATAGGCACCATATAAGCCCATTGTTGCTTCTTCTTCCGTCGCCGGAAAAGTGCCTGTTGTTGGGCCATTTAAGGGGAACTTATCCAGTTCGCAGCCCGAAAAAAGTACAACACTTATTAATGTCGCGGTCGATAATATTTTTTTAATAGCAATCATTTTTTTAGAATTTGACATCAATACCAAATGAATAAACTTTAACCTGAGGATAATAGGCTGCCCCTCCTAGGGATACACCATCGGCCGCACCGGCATCATATGCAATCTCCGGATCATATCCTTGCCAAAAATTTGTTGAAGTAAACAGGTTTTGTCCATTTACATAGATATACAAGTCGCTCACGCCTATGCTTTTTAGCCAATTTTTAGGCACCGTATAACCGAGTTGTATGTTTTTCAACCGCAAATAGGAGGCGCTTCGCATCCAAAAAGATGAATTCTGCGTATTATTAGCCGATGTAATGGACAAGCGCGGAAAAGCCGCATCTCGATTTTCTTCCGTCCAATAATCCAATTGCCAAGGTTTAATAGCACTTGAATTAACAGTAGGTATAACATAGTGCGAATTGAGGTACCCATCTACCTTAGCTACCCCTTGAAAAAAGGCATTCAATCGGAGGCCTTTCCAACCGAAATCCAAGTTGAATCCATAGGTATAGCGAGGAATAGTGCTACCGATAACGACCTTATCATCATCGGTTATTTTGCCATCAGGAATGGGGTTCCCTTGCTCGTCGAATGCACCGGCAAGGTCCTTGTACCGGATATCACCGGGATGTAAGGTTCCGAACTGTGTGGGACCGGCATCAATCTCTTCCTGCGACTGGTAAAGGCCGTCAGCAACATATCCATAGATGGAGTTAACGGCATAGCCTTCCTGCTGACGTAGCAAAGTTCCAGAGGTTTGACCTTTCATATCCATGATCTCATTTTTAACATCGGAGATATTTAAACCGACCCCCAAGCTGAAATCTCCCCATTGATTATCGTAGCGGCTACTGAATTCCCAACCCGTATTGCGTACCTTCGCCGCATTTTGATAAGGAGCATTTAATCCGGTTAACTGAGAAGTATACAAAGTGAGCAGAATGCCGTCCGTATTTTTTTTGTACCAATCGGCAGTAAATGAAAAGCGTTTCCACAAGGTTGCATCCAAACCCACACCTGTCATCGTTGTTTCTTCCCATCTTAAGTCTGGGTTCGACATGGTATTTAAAGTGACAAGCTGATAAATCTTATCCGCCATGGAAATACTGCCCACAGCTAGTGTTTCGGTAAAAGGGTAATAGGAGCTACCTATGTTTTGGTTGCCCAGTTTCCCCCAGGAGGCCCGTAGTTTCAGTTGATCAAGGAAACTTTTTGTATCTCCCATAAATGACTCCTCTGAAACCCTCCATCCCGCTGAAAATGACGGAAAGAAGGCCCAGCGATTCCGCTTTATAAAGCGTGAAGTCCCGTCGTAACGGAAATCCGCCTCAAAAAGATAACGATCTTTATAATCATAGTTGAACCTTCCAAAGGTAGAAACCAACAACCACTGGTCATGGGTACCATTATTATCTTTTGTTTCGTTATCAGCACCGGCCGTTAAAACTTCGTAGGTATCATACGTAAAATCCCGCCGATAGCCCATCAGATATTTCTCATCATAAGTTTCACGAGATGCTCCCATCAGGAGTTTAAAGTTATGATTGTTCCAAGAATGATTTGCTGAGGCAAGAAATTGATAATTTCCGAAGAAGTAGCGATAAGCAGTTTCTGTCAAGGAAGTAAAGGTATTGGCAGCACCCGCTTCCGTACCGTCGTCATTGTAGGTCATCACGCTCTTTACAAACACATGCGAATTTCTTGTTCGATAACGCGGGGCTGCGATCCCCGTTAAAGAGAGCCATTTTACAGGTCGGTAGCTGATATTGAAATTTCCGATAAGCTCCAACGTGTTTCCCTTTCTATTTCCTCCTTCTTCGATAAAAGCAACGGGATTTTTGTTTACCCAACCTTCTGACCACAACCCGTTTCTCCTGATTGGAATATTGGTCGGCATTCGACCAAGGTAGTTCCATATATCTCCTTCATCTGCAATTTGGAGTCTATTACTATTGGTGAGCGAGATGTCGAATTTAACAGATAATTTATCATTAGGCTCAATGTCCATATTATTCCGTACCACATAACGTCTAAACCCGGTGTTCTTAATAATCCCATCTTGGCTTACATAAGCTATCGAAGGCATAACCCGAATTTTACCGGCGTTAGCCGACAATGACACAAAATGATTATTTGTAAAACCGGAACCATTAAGAATAGCTTTTTGCCAATTAAAATTATCAGGGTCAGCCGTATATTGTTCTTGAAACGCTGCAATGGCCTCTTCACTATACAATTCGTAGCCATTATCATTCATGTTAGCTTCATTAAAAACGTTCATAAATGTTAAGCCATCCGTCACTTCCGGTATGCGTGTAGCCTTTTGCCAACCGCCATATCCTTTATAATTAAGTGAGAATTTGCCGTCAGCAGCCCTCTTGGTAGTTATTAAGATGACACCATTTGCAGCGCGAGAACCATAAATAGCGGCCGATGCGGCGTCTTTCAATACAGAAATAGATTCAATTAAATTGACATCTACCATATCAATGGAACCGGCTATACCATCGATTAAAACCAAGGGTGAGCTATCAGATCCGCCGAATGAGTTGACACCACGTATGCGTATCTGTCCGCCATCTCCTCCCGGCGAGCCTGTTTGTGAAGTGACGGTGACACCTGGTGCCAAGCCCTGTAATGCGGTAGAAGTTGAAACAATTGGCCGTCTCTCCAACTGTTCGCTGTCAATAGTCGATACAGAACCCGTTAGATTTGCTTTTCGTTGCTTTCCATATCCAACCACGACCACCTCATTCAACGCAGCCACATCTTCTGCTAAGGTAAAATTTATCAGCACGTTGGTTGCCGCCACAATTGTTTGCGCTTTTTGCTGCGGCCGATAGGCTATATAGGATGCCTGGATGGTATAGGCTCCTGGAGGTATACTGAGGGAGAAATGCCCCTCTTCATTTGTGCTCACACTTTTATTCAATTCCAAGATTCGAATATTGGCGCCCGCCAAAGGCAATCCCTCACCGTCGATTACGCGGCCGCTGACAGTGCCATTTTGTTGTTTTTTGCGTAAGACTACCGTATGAGGGTCTCGCTCCTCGTAAGTAATGGGTGTACCTTCTAATAACACGTCCAATACATGCGCTACAGACCGGGCCTGAAAATGCTTCGCTTTAACATCGATTTTTTCCAGTTTTAACAATTTCTCATCGAAGGCAAATTCGACTTGACTTTGCATTTGAAGGTGCTGAATCGCCGCATATAATGTGCTATTCTTAAAGGTGATATTTACCGACCTCTCCAGGACCTGCCCATTAGAAGGTTCCGCAAGCAAAAGTTGCGAAAACGAGATGATAACGGTATAAATTAAAATGGTAATGCGCATAACTTCCCGTATGAACAGTGCGTTTTTATTCATAAGTTTGTATTTCTTAGTTAAAAAATAGGGCTAAGGAGCTATGCGTAGGGTCTCAAGCTAGTGCATAGCGTAGATCATTAAACAGGCGCCACTTTGACGCCTGTTTTCTTCAAGGATATATCGTTACTACATTATCTTTCCTCCTATATTTGGTGTTATGGATACCACAGATGATGGCCATGGTTTCCTCTAAAGATCGGTCTGCATGTATGGTTAAATTGTAATGATGATTCGCGGTTCTTCCCTCCCCGTGTTCCAAATGCACACCGTAAAGATTGTATAAGGTCTGTGCAAGTTCATTAAAGTCCGCTTTTTGTAAGACAACAATTCCTCTTGCCCATGCATTAACCTCATCGTTATTTAAGCCGATACGTTCTGTCTGTCCATTCGCCTTTCGGTAATTAAGTCCCTTAAAAGCAGTAAGTTCATCAAGAACTCGCTGCGAATCACTTACACGTACTTTTCCATGCTGCACTTCTATCGTCACATCGTCCAAGGTCTTATATGATTTCACATTAAAGGCTGTACCAAGAACCTCCATCTTTAAACTTGGTGTGTGAACAATAAAAGGCCTGAGACTGTCTCGTGCAACTTCAAAATAAGCTTCACCTTCGTCAAGAAATATTTCTCGTTTATTCGCCAACAAAGGTTCACGAATCCGAATTGTAGAATTCGCGTTGACATAGAGCATGCTACCATCCGGTAAATCGACTTTCTTTATTTGCTTGATTCCTGTTCTGATTTGATGGTATGCACTTACAACATGAGTGGAAGTTTCGCCGAATTTATCGTTTTGGTGGCTATAAAGCCAAACCATAGTTCCCAATGCCAGTACGAACAGCGCTGCGATGGCCGCCCAGCGAAAAACAGCTATTTTCCGGAGGGGCATCTTTTTCGGTTGAATAGCTCCATGAATACGTCCGTAGAGTTCCTCTTTTAACGCAGTCATGCCCTCCTGATCTTCCATACCGGGCACCCCCACTTCCGACTCTCCAAAAGAGTCATACCAGCGTTGCAGGAGTTCACGCTTCTCGGTAGACAGCTTACCCTGAAGATAACCATCCATTAACCGTTTGAATTCATTTTTATCCATGCGAAAATAAGAGCAGGGTAAATCCCGTGTTCTACCAGTAAGTAGCACTTAGGGCTCATCCGTCCCGATAAAATCGATTAATAAATAATTAACTTTAGGTTAATAAAATGTAAAGAACCAAACAAATAGCGGATAAGTCTTCCGGAAAGTCCTTGGCAAGTGCTTTTCGTAATTGATGGAGGCCTTTGCTGATATTGTTTCTGACTGTTTTTTCGGCGAGGTTGAGTGAGTTTGCAATCTCGTCAACACTATAATCCTGAATACGAAGCTTAAAAATTTCGCGCATGGTATCCGGCATTTGATGCAATTCACGATTCAAGGCTGCTTGTAGATCGTGTTGCGTTAAAAGGTCTGGCATTTGACCATGTACTTCTACCATCCTTTGATAAAGATAGCTGAATGCACGATCCTGAATATCCATTTTCCT
This sequence comes from Olivibacter sp. SA151, assembly GCF_054130995.1. NCBI lineage: Bacteria > Pseudomonadati > Bacteroidota > Sphingobacteriia > Sphingobacteriales > Sphingobacteriaceae > Olivibacter > Olivibacter sp. SA151. Next base: position 4,530,275 of record NZ_CP096391.1, read on the forward strand.
GAAATGAGCAATCAGTTGATATTGCAATGCCGTTCGCAAATAGGTATCAATACTGGTATTTATTTGGATAGTTGCACGTTGTTGCCAGCAATAAACAAATACTTCCTGCACCATATCCTTAGCCAGCGCTACATCTTGTAATCTTCTGTAAGCAATAATATAGAGCTTTTTCCAATGTGCATTGAAAATAGAGGTATAATTTTCCTCTGAGATTTGAAGCTTTTTGTCCTCCTGAAACGGTGGGTTGACCATGGTATTAATGCCATATTGCACTCGGGCAACAAAACTAAAAAATAACTAGGCTTTGGCTGACGCAAAGCGTATTAAGTTTACATTAATTTATTTACTATTCCTTCAGTTATAGGCTCTAGTTATACGTTCCAAGCAAAGGCTGCACTACTTGTCTTGATACTTATGTCTTGACACCTACCTGCCTGCCGGCAGGCAGGTGTCTTTATAAAGGAATAAATTGCAATCCAACTTCTTCTTTGCTATCTTTGAATTTTGCAAATACCTTCTTATGGCAAAGAACATTAAAAGCACATCGCTCGATGAATTTTATCGGGAGGCTGCCAAGTTTACCGGCAGGGAAATACAAACGCTTTTACCTCGAGGCATTAATAAAGAAATAGGCCATTTTAATGTGTTTGATATCGCCGAAACAATTCAACAGGTAAAACAAAAACAAGTTATGCCCTATAATCGTCGGGCTTATTATAAAATCAGCTTTATTAAAGGTAAGAATCGGGCCGAATATGCAGATAAAGTAATTAACGTCGAGAAAAATGCTTTACTGTTCGCGACGCCCAAAGTACCTTATCACTGGATTCCATTGGATGAAAAGCAGGGAGGATCTTTTTGCGTATTTACAGACGAGTTCCTTATAAAAAACAAATCGGGTGTTGTGCTAGACGAATTGCCCATTTTTCAAGTGGGAGGTTATCCCGTTTTTGAAATAACGGACGAAGAGGCTGAAGAGATAGCTTATATATTCAAAAAAATACAAAAAGAAATTGCGTCTGATTACGCATATAAGTATGACTTAATCCGCAATTATGTATTGGAATTGATTCATTACGGACAGAAATTACAACCTGCTACTATCCTCCACGCTCATCAAAACGCTGCCACGCGTATTATTTCTTTGTTTATTGAATTATTGGAACGCCAATTTCCTATTGATTCGACCCATCAGCGTTTGATGTTGCGCACTGCGAAAGAATATGCAGAGAGGCTGGCCATTCATGTAAATCACTTAAATAAGGTGCTGAAAGAACATACAGGTAGAACAACAACCGACATTATAAGCAGTCGTATAGCACAAGAGGCAAAAATACTACTCAAACAAACAGACTGGAACATTTCAGAAATTGCGTACAGCTTAGGTTTTGAAGAGGTGGCGCATTTTTCCAACTTTTTTAAGAAGCAAACTTCCTTAGCGCCATTGACGTTCCGATCGTAATTATCTTATTTGATTTTTGCAAAGAGCCGATTGATGTTTGCAAACATCTCCTCACGTTTTGCTAGATCTTTGTGTTATCAAATAAAAAGAGATAAACAATGACAACAAAAAGTAAAATTGCCTTGGTAACCGGCGGCAGTCGCGGACTAGGCAAAAATATGGCCATTAATCTTGCTAAAAAAGGAATTGATGTGATTCTTACTTATAACAGCAATCAAAGCGAGGCAAACAATGTGGTAGCAGAAATTCAATCGCTTGGCCAAAAGGCAATCGCTTTTCAATTGGACACCAGTAACATCAAATCCTTTGACGATTTTTTGCTGCGTGTAAGCAATTATTTGACAGAACAGAATGGGAACAAGCATTTCGATTTTCTTATTAATAATGCCGGAACCGCACTTTATGCTCCCTTTGCAGAAACAACAGAAGAGCAATTTGATGAGGTGTTGAATATCCACTATAAAGGGGTCTTTTTCTTAACACAAAAGGCTTTACCATTTATTAACGATGGCGGCCGTATTATTAATATTTCATCCGGTTTGGCCCGGGTTTCTTTTCCCGGTTCTTCTGCTTACGGCTCTATGAAAGGAGCAATTGAAGTGCTTACGAGGTACTTGGCGAAAGAGCTGGGTCCTCGCCGTATTGCCGCCAATATTGTGGCACCAGGCGCCATCGAAACGGATTTCGGTGGCGGTCGTGTACGGGATAATAAAGAAATCAATGACCATGTCGCTAGTGTTACTGCCTTAGGACGAGTCGGTTTACCTGACGATATCGGCGGTGTAGTGGCCTTTTTATGTACTGAAGATGCTAAATGGATCAATGGTCAACGCATTGAGGTTTCAGGAGGAATGATGTTGTAAGATACCCAAAGAATAAATTGCTCCAATTTTTAAGTTCAGGGTGACAGGATTAAACTACGTTTATTCCTGCCACCCTTTTTTTGATTTTTCCCGAATGATAAAAGCGTAAATTTATTATATTTAAGAAGTTAAAGAAGATATTCTGATGAAAAACGAGCTTTATTATATATCAACGGATAAATCACTCATAAATATGGAGATCGTTTTTAACTTTTTACATAACGATTCATATTGGGCACAGGGCCGGTCTCGGGAGACTGTCGAACGATCCGTGACAAACTCGCTCTGCTTCACGCTTTTGGACTCGACAGATAAGCAAGTTGGCTTTGCACGTGTCATAACAGATTATGCCGTCTTCGCCTGGCTATTGGATGTTTTCATTCTCGACAATTATCGAGGCCTCGGTTTAGGTAAAAAACTGATTACTACGATTATGGAACATCCGGATCTTCAGCAAATAAAACGATGGGCTTTGGGAACCAAGGATGCTCACGGGTTATATAAAAAGTACGGTTTTAAACCACTAGCCCATCCTGAAAACATGATGGAACGGCGTGTATATTAATTTGTAATTTTATCGACAATGAACCAACGACTACTTTTCGAAGGGCGTGCATTATGGATACATGATTTTGAGATCCAACAAATGGGCTACAACGAACGATTTACCATACGACATTTTTCATTTACTCCTCCGCTTGCCAAACATGAAGGACATATCGTCCTAACTGACGCAGATATAATTTTAGATGGGAGTGAATACAAGCGCATTCCATTAAGCAATATTGAAGAACTGTATTACGGTTTTGATGAGCATTATACACCTGCATCAGTAAAGAATTTTGGCGCTTTTTGGAAGCCTATTCGGATCAGATATGGTTATGCCGGCATTCTTTATCTCATTATTAATTATCGGTATTTTTATACTGCCAATGAACATTTTCTATCTTTACTTAAAAACCTATTGGTTCCCGAACAGTGATAGAATAGGCGATAAGCTTGTCGATCCAAACCCAATTAATCCACCCACTTCAATCGGGTGTCCGACCCGCTCTCTTCGAATAGCTTTTCAATCCCCTCACCTATTAGTCCCTGTCTTCAATTACCTTTAAGATCAACAAAGGTTAATCATTTCTTAACGAAGTCCAAACATTTGCATACTAGTTTTGCCGGCAACACAATCGGTAAAAATGCATAACGATGATCCGCATCTCAATTTTTCAATTATCCACTATTAGCAAGTAAACTCGAAGACAGACAAATGAACGCAAAATCTATCCCATTTTTTACATGGTTAGCATTATTTTTATTACCCATGATGCACGCTTGGTCGCAAGGAACCGAAGCTACTATTTTAGGTACCGTATCAGAAACCGAAGGTCCCGTCTCCGGTGTATCCATTACGGTAAAAAATGAATCGACCGGTTTTAAAGTAACGACAATGACGAATGAAAAAGGCAATTATACCTTTCAACAATTACCCTTGGGGTCTCCTTATACAGTTACAGCAACCTACATTGGTTATACAGAGCAGAAAAAAACGGGTTATACACTCAATTATGGCGATGAGCTAGTAGTCGATTTCAAATTAGCCGCTAGCTCCAACCAATTAGACGAAGTGGTTGTACAAGGTAACGATATGAGAAATGCGATTAAAACTTTAGGAGCTTCCACGGCAGTAACCGCCACCGAACTGACTAAACTACCGGTAAACGGACGTAATTTCTCGTCCTTGATCGATCTTTCTCCTGTAAGCAACGGAAATACATTGGCTGGTCAGATTGCGTCTTCAACCAACTATACAGTAGATGGTATGACATCCCGAAGTACCATTGCGGGCGGCAATAGTGGTGGAGCCTATTCTATTTCTATGGAAGCGATCAGGGAGTTCAAAGTGGTTACGAATGAATATGACGTAACGAATGGAAGAAGTGGTGGTGGAAGTATTACAACCGTTACAAAATCAGGCACTAACACGCTTTCGGGAAGTGCGTTTACTTTTGTACGTACCGACTGGTTATCGAGTAAGTACAACTTAAATGGGACCCCTCGTTCCCAAAAATTTTCGACTTATCAATATGGTTTCTCTTTAGGAGGACCGATCGTTAAGGATAAAGCGCACTTCTTTGTTGCTTGGGATCATCAGGCGGATTCGCGTCCACTTTATATAGCGGACATCCAAAATCCTGCGGATATCGGTCGATACAAAGTGACACAGCCAACGCTGGATGAATTTACCCGTATAGCCCGAGAAAAATATGGGTTTAATTCCAATGCTCTTTTTGGTGCCTTTGATAAGAGTAAAACAACCGATGCGGCATTTGCGCGGGTGGATTGGCAGTTAAATGAAAAAAACTTGCTGACCATCCGAAACAATTTTATCTATGATATGGATAATCAGCAAGAGGGTGATAATTCGGGCATCAACGCTTTCGAATCTTACGTAAATCGTAAAAACATCAACAATAGTTTGATGGCCTCGCTACGTAGCTCCGTCAACTCGAAGCTTACAAATGATTTGAAAGTACAACACTTCTATGAGAGTACGGAGGTTATGCATAATGTGGATGGTATAGGAAAAAACCAAAGTATCCCACGAGTTATTGTTGAGAATGTAGAATCCATCGACGGTGATAAGAAATATTATAACTCCATTCAAATGGGTGGACAACGTTTTGCTCCCGAATGGTTTAAAGGCAATGTATTCCAATTAGTGAACAATCTATATTATAACACAGAGAAGATAAAATATACATTCGGTGCTGACATTATGTACACAGACATGAATTTCAGGTACGGGAGTGAAATGAACGGTCGTTTCTATTTTACCGGACTTGACAATTTCAACGACCTAGCGCCTTATCGTTATGCACGCGATGTGTATATGACCGATCATGAAAATACAAAAGTGAACAATTTGGCCGCGGGGATATACGGGCAGATGGAAACCCGACTAGCAATGGGCTTGGATCTGGTGGCAGGTATCCGATTTGATAATACCCGCTACTTACGAAAAGCCAATTTCAATCAGCTCGTTTACGATGAGTTGAGTATTGCTACCGACAACGGTATCAATACGTTTCAAATTCAACCACGTATCCAATTCAATTGGAATATAAACGATGAAGGAAAAGACATTATTCGTTTCGGGGCGGGTATTTTCGGTTCCAACCTGAATCCTTACTCCATGTTGAACAATATGTTATTTGATGGTACTCGTATAGCGGGTGTAGACATTACCGATCCAAGCTTGATGCCTACGGTAAACTTCCCCAATTACCGTAATGATCCAAACACTGCCCCTGGACGTGATTTAATCAACAACTCTAGCATAGAAAAGCTTGTCACTATTAACACAAACAGCGCAGACGTTAAAGTACCAACAGTTTATAAAGCAAACCTCTCCATCAACCATTTTTTCACACCGACACTGCGGATAGGCATCAGTGCCTATGGAACATGGGCACGGAACAATTATATGTACGTTGATCGTAATATGGTTGATCAACCTTATTTTAGGATTGCTGCGGAGGATAATAGAGGGGTTTACGTACCTGCAGAAAGTATCCGGGAAGACAACGGTGCTGCCAACTGGGTAAATAGCCGAAAAACATCTAAATTAGGGCGTGTTTTGGAAATGAATAGCGATGGCAAAGTAAACTCTTATACCTTTGTTGTAGACGGAACCTATCGCTACTATAAGGATGGGCAAATCAATGTTTCCTACACTTGGAACGATACAAAAGACAATACTTCATATAATGGTAATGTTGCTAATACCGCCACGCTATCGCTGATGGTGCGCGACGATCCTCGAAACCTAAGTGGCATGGCCTATTCTGACAACCAATTCCGCCATAAGGTCGTCTTCTACGGTACGGCGCCGAGTATCCATGGCATCACGATTGGTCTACGTTTTAGTGGCATTGGCGGTACACGTTATTCACTTGCTGTAGCCGGCAACATGAACGGCGATTTCGTTTCATCGAACGATCTTGCCTTTATTTATAATCCCAATAGCCCAAATACACCGGAATATATTCGTGACGGTATCAATGCCATCTTAAATAATCCGGAAGCTGAACAAAGCGTAAAAGATTATATTAATAAAAACCTAGGCAAAGTTGCAGAACGTAATGGTGGTATCAATAACTTTTATGGGGTTTTCGATTTACGCCTCGCCAAAATGTTTCGTTTCTATAAAACACATGGGCTGGAAGTGTCTGTGGATATTTTCAACATTGCCAATATGTTCAATAAAAACTGGGGCGTAGGACATAACTTAGGTAAACAGAACATTTACAGCATTAAGAGTTTCGACCCGGATGCATTACAGTATGTCTATAACATGAATGGCACGACCGGTGTGTCTAATTTAAATGGCAATCCTTTTCAAGTGCAATTAGGACTACGTTATGCCTTCTAGCAGTATTAAGAGGCATATCACATCCAGACTTACTTGGAAATAAAGAGGGTTCTGCTTTTTATTCACTTAACCAAGACAGGTCGCACAAACCTGTCTTGGTTAAACTTTATTAATTAGCAACGCATTCTCTTTACAAAGCATCAATAAAAGCAAGATAGTCGAGGGCACTTTGTTCCACTCGTTGAGGGATGGCTCGATGTTCTGCTCCATAAAAGGCAAAGAAAGATCGGTAATCGGCCCGTACATATTCAAACGTTATCTCAAACGGGGCGACTAACTGTTCCAGTGTATATTTATACCTTCCGGCAGGATGATAGTCTTCCGCCTCAATACCTGCCGTAATGCCCATGGCCAGCTTCTTCCCTTGTAATTTATAACTACTACCTTTGCCATATGCCCATCCATGAGTTAACACTTCGTCTAACCATTTCTTAAAAAGGGGTGGACAGTTGAACCAATAAAACGGAAATTGGAATACGATTTTATCATAAGCCTCCATTAACTGCTGCTCATTTATAATATCCAGTTTTTCATCCGGATAGACCTGGTGTAAGTCATGCACAACATACCGATCGGGATACTTTGCTAATTCTTCCAACCAGCGTTTGTTGATAACCGAATTTTTAAGATCAGAATGAATTACGATTATTAATGTTTTCATATCGCTTGTATATCTTTCACACAAAAATAGCGTGGTAACTATCGATTTGGTATATTAGCATCCCATTGTTTGGTACCAACAAAAATGTAAGTATGACGAAAATAAAGGAAAGCTCAACTAATTTCGAAAATAAACAAGCACTAAGCTCCGAATGCATGGAAGTATATGCAGCAAACCTTATTGGTGGACAATGGACATTAGCGATATGCTGCTATCTAATTAATGGAAAACTACGCTTCGGTGAGCTAAAAAAGAAACTTCCGAACATTACCGAGCGTATGTTGACTTTACAACTACGAAAGCTGGAAGAAAATAAGTTGGTGAAACGTACCGTCTACGCGGAGGTCCCGCCTCGTGTTGAATATGAATTAACCGAAAGCGGACAGCGGTTGAAGCCAATACTTGGAATGTTAGAAAAATGGGGAAAAGAACACCAGCTGTTGATGGCGACTGATTAAAGATTTTATTTATTTTTAATTATTCTAAATAAGATGCTATCTTTGGCAAAAATAAAGGCCATACAGTTCGCACCTGTATAGCCTCCTAACATTTTGTCAGGTAACTTTTAACACTTAGTCAATATTAAAAGCAATGCAAATTAAGAAAATTTTGCTAATGGGAAGCTTATGCCTCCTGTTTTTCTCAACCTATTCCCAACAAAAAAAGGCACCTTCCATTTCGGGAAAAATCATGGATGAACACGGGGCTCCTGTTGTAGGCGCCTCCATTCAAATCACTAATGGTCCAGCTGCACATACCGACGGACAGGGTATTTACCTGCTTCAACGAGTAGCAAATGGAAAACATCGTTTAATTGTATCGGTAGTTGGTTTCAAAAAGGCAGAAAAAACAATACAACTTAATAATAGCGATCTAGTTGTCGATTTTAGCTTAACTCCAGACATTAATCAAATGGAAGAAGTTACGGTAATCGGTCGCACCTCCAATCAAGAGATCAATCGACAGGCTTACAATGTGACATCTTTGGATGCTAGCAAATTACACAATACTACGTTAGATTTATCTCATGCATTGGATCGGGTATCCGGTGTGCGTGTACGGGAAAACGGCGGCGTAGGATCGACCTTTAATTTTTCACTTAACGGCTTCACCGGAAGACAAGTAAAGTTTTTTATTGATGGCATACCGATGGATAATTTCGGGTCGTCCTTTCAGATAAACAATATCCCGATCAACCTTGCTGAACGCGTGGAAGTTTATAAAGGGGTCGTGCCTGTTTGGTTGGGATCTGATGCTTTAGGAGGAGCCGCAAACATCGTGACCGACAACAGTAAGCAGAACTACCTAGACGCCTCCTATTCGTATGGCTCTTTCAATACGCATCGATCTGCCGTTAATTTGGCATATACGTCACCTAAAGGTTTTACTTTTCGCTTAAATGCATTTCAGAACTATTCAGATAACGACTACAAAGTAACCGTGACCGAAACGGATTTGTATACCCAACAAATTTACCAAAACATTAAAGTAAGACGTTTTCATGATAATTATCACAATGAGACAGTCATTGCCAATGCAGGTGTGGTAAACAAGTCATTCGCTGATCAATTATTATTAGGCGTGACGCTAGGTAAAAACTTCTCCGAAGTGCAGACGGGAGCCCGCATGGAAAGTGTTTTCGGTGCTTGGCATCGGCGAGGAAACATTGTAATGCCAAGCGTTAAATACATAAAAAAGGATCTGTTTCTTAAAGGTTTGGATTTACGAATTACCGGAAATATTAATCTCGGAGAAGAACAGAACATTGATACGGCATATCGTCGTTATAACTGGTTTGGGCAGTTTAAAGAATACCCTGGGGAGGGCAGCGAAAGGCAACGGTCCATGTATAAATATAAAAACAACAATGGGATCGTAACGGCGAATCTAGCCTACAGATTGAACGAGCAACATTCTTTCAACCTAAACAATGTAGTAACCACCTTTAATCGCAAAGGCTCGGATGAATTATTTCCGGAAGATGAGAATTATGATCAACCACGGAAGACACGAAAGAATGTACTTGGCTTTGGGTATCGGTTTGCTGCTAACGAAAAATGGAATACTTCTGTATTTGCTAAGCACTTTTACCAACGTACTGATTATTCTCAGAGTTATAATCCAAGTGGTGGTTGGGGAGATGTGGCCTATAATCAATTGAGCAACAGTATCAATAAAATAGGATATGGCATTGCCAGCACCTATTTTATTCTTCCAAATCTACAATTGAAGGCGTCTTACGAACGCAGTTATCGACTACCTGAAGCAGAAGAGTTATTCGGTGATTTACTGAATTTAGAGGGTAATATTGACTTGAAACCCGAGAAAAGTGATAATTTCAACGTTGGTTTCAGCTACCAAACGCATATCAACCAAGTTCATCGTTTTAGTTTCGACGGAAATCTACTTTATCGCAATGCGAAAGATTTTATCAGACCACGTTTAAATCCGAACGAAACGAAGCAACTCTTAGGAAACCTGGCAGATGTCACCAATTTGGGCGTTGATGGTGAAGTACGTTATTCATTTAAGAATATTTTTACGGCGGGCGTAAATATGACTTATCAGAATTTACGCAATAATACAAAATATGAAGACGGATACACCATGGAAAGTCCGCTATACCGTGATAGAATTCCCAATATGCCTTATCTTTTTGGCAATGGCGACGCCTCCTTATTCTTTAATAATGTGGGAAAACAAGGCAATACGCTTAGTTTAGGGTATAATATCCTTTATGTACACGCTTATTATTTATCCTGGCCAAGCCAGGGGGATACCCAGACAAAACGTGATATTCCGCGGCAATGGAATCAGGATGTAAATGTAACCTACACCTTAGCGAATGGAAAATATAATATCGGTTTAGAATGCAAAAACATCGTTAACAACCGACTATACGACAATTTCTCGCTACAGAAACCAGGCCGGGCCTTCTATGTTAAACTGCGTTATTTTATTAATAAATATTAAAACTGATCAAACGATGAAAACACGCTATAAATCTTTACTTTTCTTTTTTGCTGCCTTGCAATTGGCGGCATGTGATGAACCGCTCGAATATTTTAATGTAAATGACGGGGACGATGTGCTGACAGGCAAGTCTAAATATGTCGTGACTGCTACCCCGGTAGGCACGCAAGGCGTCGCTGATTACCTATTGCTGGCAGATGACTTAGAGAACGGCATGATAACCACGCAGGGAAATGGTATAGAGCAGGATGGGTCGTATCGTTATTATGTAACTCATCGAAACCGATTTTTTAGCTTGTTATACGGACAAGGGAATCCAGGTGCCGTAACAACGTACCGCCTCGACTCATTGGGCAAATTAGTTAAGGTCTCCGACTTTAAATCGGAAACCGTACAGGTTTTTGCACCGGCACAAAACGACATTCTCCTCATGAAAGTGCCTCGATCCGGTAATGAATTTTCGCAAATGTATCGCGTAGATGCCAGACAATATCGTGTAGTTGGTGAAGAGCAGGTAAACATTGTTCAACTGGCTGGAAATGGCGAACGGGCACATTTTACCTGGGCAACCCAAGTTGGTAATAAAATATACGCGCCGTATATGAGTATCAAGGGTTGTTGCGGTGATGCTTTCGGAACAGCTTTTCCCGACAGTAGTTGGGTAGCCGTATTGTCTTACCCGGAGTTAAAGGTGGAAAAAGTTATCCGAGATAATCGCACCAGCTACATTGGCGATTACTTTCTAAATGGTTTGGTTGAAACCGAGTTAGGTGAAGTGTATGCGTTTTCCCCTGCCGCTGCTACAAACAATTCGCAGCTTACAACAACGAATCCTTCCGCGATTGTACGAATTAACCGTACCACGGAAGAGTTCGACCAAAATTACTTTTTCAATGTGGAGGAAGTTTCAGGTGGCTACCACATTGCCGCTTGGACCTATTTAGGCGAAAATAAATTCATACTTACCCTATATGCCGAACCCAATAGCACAGACGGACAAGCCAGAAAATTTGCCATTGCAGATGTCAGCAATAAATCCTTTAAATGGGTTACAGGGACACCGGAGGACATTACCAGTGTAACTACCATTAACAATTTTGTCCCTTTAGACGGTATACGGGGTTATATTGGCATTACTACAGCGAGTGAAGGCAGCTTCGTATATGTGTTTGACGCAAATTTGGCAACGGCTAAAAAAGGTTTAAAAGTAGAGGGCGGGACCATTACGGCAATTCATAAGCTTAACTATTAAAAGGGCTAAAACGTCATCTTCTTTCATATCATTCCGAATATCATCCCGCGGATACTAGCCTACGGAATGGGGTTGAAAAACATAGTGCCTGCCTGCCTTAGCAGACAGGCACTATGATCGAAATGAACGGTTCGATGGTACCTTTAGACACCGCTAATCATTATTTTCCCAAGAAATCTTGGAGGAAGCATACATGAGCATGGCTATTACAATAAATAAGCCAATGCTTCCTACTAACAAAGCCATTTCCTGCAATTGAATTATAACATATATGAAAATATAAAAAACTGCAAGAATACCGGTTAACAGCATAGCAGATTTCCCCTTTTTAAGAATAGTGGAAATAAAAGAACCAATTAATATAATAGTAGCCAAAGAGGCAATGATATAGGCCCATGTAAAACCAAGCTGCTCGCTAAAAGATAAAAGCAATGTATAATAAACCACCATCGCCAAGCCAATCAACACATATTGCACAATATTCACAAAGCTTTTTGTTATAAACTCGGTAAATAGCAGTGATACAAACGTAAGCAGAATAATTAACATGGCATATTTTGCAGAACGCATGTTTTTCTGATACTGGTCTACCGGTAACAGGAAATTTACCCCGCAGCTATTTCCGGATTCAGCGTCGCTTAAGCGAGCGCCATCATTATCCACCCATTGCTGAGGGAAAGGACGATTAAAATGAGGAATGTTCCATTGGGAAGCAAAAGAAGAGTCAGAAATATTCCGTGTTTCGGGCAAATAGCTACCGATAAAGCTAGGGTCTTTCCATTTCCCGGTTAATTCAAAATGGGTATTCTTTCCAATAGGTGTTAAAGAAAACCCTTCACTTCCTCTAAGCTGGAGTTCAAAGCTAAAAGAACGTTGGGTACTTCTCTTTTTACTTAAATCGATAGCGCTGGCGAGACTATTTTTGAAGACACGTACATCAGAAAAGCTGGGTTCCATTGCAACCGTTGTATCGCCCAAATTAATCTTTGGAATCTCTTTAAGCCCTTTAACATCTCGTACATTTACCAAAAGCTGGGCTTTATCCCATAATAAATGTTGCGGATCAATACCTAATTTTTTTAAGTCCAATTCTTCAAAGTCGCCTTTAATCGATACTTTCGCATTATAAACGACCGCATCAAATATTCCGCGATGTAGAAGCTGCGGTAGAGCGTCTGCGTGGACGTGGAGATTATTAGGCATTAGAAATACATGTTGTTTAACTTCTTCAATAGTAATATTGCCTTTATCATCTTTGATCCGTTGAAATGCCGTATATGGTATAACCAAAATAGGACCGATTACATTTTGGTTACCTGACCAGCTTTTTGCTATTTCGTCCATGACTTCCTTCTGCCTCCCTTGCCGTTCACGGATAAGATCAGTTACCCATGAAGAAGGGATAAGTAATAGCAAACTGAGGAAACCAACCATTGCTAATTTTGCTGTTGCAGACCTCCTTAACCAAGTTAGTAAGCCATTTTTTTCTTTTTGATTTTCCATTTTTTTAGATTAAAAGTACTTTGTATTTCAAAGTGAATAGATAAAAAAAATTATTTTTGTTGTTTAATAAGCTTTTCCAGTGATTCCAAATGCTTTTTAAAGGCTTCTATCCCTCTTTGCGTTGCCTCATAACGAGTATTGGGTTTGCGCCCAATAAAGCTTTTATTAACGGATATGTATTCTTCCTTTTCCAACGCCTTTAAATGCGAAGCAAGATTACCATCTGTTACTTCTAATAAGTCTTTGAGCGAACTAAAGTCGTAACTTTCATTTGCTGCTAATACGCTCATGATCTGCAAGCGTATACGACTTTCAAATGCTTTATTAAATTGTTCTAACACTATTTTGCCCTATCGTATTTAGCATACATTACCGAACCATAAATTATATGAAGGACCCCAAAGCCACCTGCCCAAAATAATAACCCATATCCAGGCATCATTGCTGCAAAAAGACCTAAAATCACTTGCAGTATACCCAACCATTTCACATCGTTAAATGTATAATGGCTACCGGAAATCAATGCCAAGCCGTAGAAAATAAGACAAGCTGGCGCGATCACTCCGAAATAGCCTCGATATAATAAAATCAGAATTAATAGCCCCCCCGTTAATAAAGGTATACCTGCGTTGAGCAATAAGGCCTTACTTGCCGTATTCCAGATCTTCTGATGACGTTGTTGCGCTTTTCGTGCGCTCAATACGACCGCGGTGGTAATTGACAGTATGAGTACCAAGACGGCGACTACCACAAGCTTGCTAATAGTTTCCTGATCGTGTAGGGAATAATTGTCATAAGTCATGCCGTTATCGGTCCGATAAACTAATCGGTATCCGATATATGCACCGATAAGCGCGTAAATGCCCGCTAGCACACCGGATAAACCATGGAGCGATATAAATTTGGCAGAACGTTCCATTAAGCTGCGGATGGAGCTTAATTCCGCCATCAGGTCTTTTTCCTTCATAAAAGTACTTTGAATTACAAAGTTACAAAAGTCTTTGAAATATCCAATATAAATAAGCATTAATTAGCAGGGATTTTGCTTTACTACACGTTATGGTGTTGTATTAAAATACATTCCACTTGGACGCACCTAAGTCCGCGGCATTATTAGCAAGGTTAAATTTCTCTACTATCTATTAACGTATCGTCTGCTCGTTTACTTTCACATCGACTAAGGAAAGATCTTGAACCAAGCCCTTGTTATAGCTCGCATCCTTCGCTGTGATATTGAGATGTTCAAAGGTAAATTTTGATAATTTATCGTATTCATTTACGTCTATATCAAAAAAGACCTCACAAGTCAAATTTATATTCCGTAAGGTAATATTTTCCGAATATGACAGCGGTACATCCTTTCTATCTTGCAGATCGAAGAACTGCGTCCAAGGCTTTACATAAATCAGACTATAAGCGTTTCCCTTTATATTCTCCACTGTCACAAATTCGTATTTTTGCGGCGTATCCGGTCGCATTTTCAACCATAACAGTCTTTTGGCATCGTTCACGCTGCAATTCCGCATCAGGATATTTTTATTGTGAATAGCTTCACTTCCACAAGTTAAAGCAGCGTGGCAAAAACCGAATTCACAATCTTCAATAAGGATATTGTAGTTTCCGCCATTACCGGGATCGCGATCAGCCCAAGGCCCCTTCCCTCCTTTCAGCGCAATGGCATCATCGTTAACCGACAAATAACACCCTTTGACTAGCACATTGGTGCAAACATCTAAATCAATGGCATCCGTACTTGGTGCTTTGACCGGCGCATGCGGAGAAGTAATACGTACATTTAAAATTTTAACATTATGGCATTGATAATAATGGCTGCTCCAAAAACCGGCGTTTCTCAGTTTGACATCTTGTACCTGCACATCATTGCACTTCCAAATAAACACCAATCTAGGCCGTGAAACTTCTAAATTAGTACATTTTGGATTTTCTTCCCTTCTTTTCCAAAATGCTTCCCAATACCTAAGTCCATTCCCATCAATCACCCCATTTCCGGATATAGTAAAGCCGTTTACTCCATAAGCGTTGATCAACGCTGCGAAATAATCGAGGTTTTGTCCTTCCATTCTTGAGGGAATCTTAGGGTAATCGGCAATATTATCAGAGCCTTTTAAAACAGCACGATCAGCAACATACAGATGGGTCTTAGGCTTAAAGAACAACGCACCACTCATGAACGTTCCTTTAGGGACTATAATAACACCGCCACCGTTTTCTGCTGCTCGATCTATCACCTGCTGAATAGCTTTCGTTTGTACAATCGTGCTATCCGCAGAAACACCAAAATCTGTGATCACATAGGGCTTTCCCAACTTTTCTAACGGAACCTTGGAAGTATCAGAAAACCATTTAGGAATTTTTGTTCCATCAGGAAAGAGATTCCCTTCTGTATCTTGGGCCAAAGCGATAAAGGGAGCTAATAAAAATAAAACGAACGAAAGGCTTTTATAAATTGGGGAAAGGCTTATATCCATATGCATTCTCTTGATTAGTTGCCACAAAGGTAGGCTAAATTTATAGAAACGACTATTTTTGATGTCTATTTAACATTTATTAAAGCACTTTTTCTAGTCTATCGCAAAAAACATATTCATGCATAGCGACAGTCAAAAAATGTGTTCAATAACTTTCAGTGAAAGGAGGATACAAAGAAGAGAACGATAAATAATAATAAGTGGGAAATACAGGGCTCGAACCTGTGACCCCTGCCTTGTCGAGGCAGTGCTCTGAACCAACTGAGCTAATTTCCCTGAATGTGCCACAAAAATAGTTTTTTTAGTAATGACACCAAATCATTTTAAAAAATATTTAGTGATTAAGTTACCGTTCAGTAAGAGGGATCAACTCCTGCCACATCGTCGTCAATGTTCAATATTGATCCAAAAACTTAAACCTCGCTTGCTTACTCTTAATTATTTTTGGCAATTGGGAAACTTTCTAGGATATCCTGGCTTTTCGTCCAACAGTTCTTTCCGTTATGATCTTTCACGTTGCAACGGAAAATAGACTTCTCTGTTCAAGTTTCCTGCAAGCATGGCTTTTGCTTAGATTTTTGATAAAGCAGCAAGAAGTTCAGGTAATGTAGTAATGCCCCAGTGCTCAACGTATTTGCCGTCTTTTACCCTTACTATGTCGATCACCTCAATACTCACTTTCTTTCCAGTCGCGGGAACACCTAACAACGGACCCGTTTGCGTACCACTGATGGTTTTACGGGTGGCGACCATTTCGCCTTCCGCTACCTGGTCATGTATGGTCACGCTTACATCCGGTATGGCCGGACGTAAGACCTCATTAAAGAAGTAGATCATGCCTTGCGGCCCGTTGTCCATACCAGCAGGGGCCGACCGGTTTACAAACTTATCGTCTATTAGTGCCTTGAAACTGTTGACATTTCCCTGCTCAATTACTTCTTTGTTAAAGCGACGCACCACAGTTTTATTGTTTACTATCATCGTTTTCAATTTTTATTGTTTTGATGAAACAAATGTACCGGCATGCGGCGGATGCAAGTTAGGGCCAAACGTTCAGATATTACGGTGCAACGTTCAAATGTTGTAAATGATAATCGCTTGGTGTATTACCGAAGTGGTTACGAAAAGCCTCCGAAAAGCTGGAATGGTTTTGGTAACCAACCTTCAGATAAACGTCCGAGGGGCTCTCATCTGCCGATCTAAGCAGTTCGGCAGCCAGTTCCATTTTTCTGCTGAGCAACCATTTTTGAGGAGTCGTATGATAGATTTCGCTAAACCGTCTTTTAAAAGTGGAGGTGCTCATATGGCAAAGGAACGCCAGTTCATCGACCGTTATCCGTTGGCCGATGTGGCTTTCTACCACTTTCTTTACCTGCAATTGCTCCTTATCTTTCGTAATGATCTGAATAGCCCGAAAGCGTACAGGATCGGAATGTAAAAGATACAAAAGCAGTTCTTCGAGTTTGATCTGTCTTATCGCAGCTGGTAACTGATTTTCCGCATTTATTAATGCCTGTATCGAAGAAATAAATTGTTTCACAAAATTATCCTGCTTAAAAATGAGGAAAGGTTGTTTACCGCTTAGCGGAGTGACACTTTGCAGCAAATGGTCATACTTGATTAGAAACCTATTAAACAACTCGTTACTGAAGTAAAACAGGATGCTGCTAAACTGCCGGCCCCCTATTAAAAGTTCTGAAGTGAGCACGTTTCCGGTTGATAATACCACCAGTTCACCAGCGTTCACTACGGCCGTAGCATCCGGGTAAACTACGGTTTTTGTACCGCTAACCAACAGGTTGATCATATTTTGATTTAAAACGATCCTGTTCTTAACAGAATCATGCATCGAGGTATAGGAACGGATGATTACCTCATCTGCACTGGTAGCAGAGTCATCTAAAATATCATCAGGTAAATAATAGGTATTCATACAGCTACTGGCTTGTCATAACGTTCACGTGAAGCTTTCATCTTGAGCATATCGGTATTAGCCTAATCGTAATGCCAATAACATAAAGGCCTGTAAATAGGATTTACAGGCCTTTATGTTGTTGGTTAACAAGATTGGCGGTGAGGGCGGGATTCGAACCCGCGGTACCGTTTCCAGTACGACAGTTTAGCAAACTGTTCCTTTCGGCCTCTCAGGCACCTCACCTCCCTTTTGGGACTGCAAACCTAATACAAAAAATTATTATTTCAAATTTTCTCCATGGCAAAACCACAGATTTTTATAATTAAATCGCTATCATTTTGGAGCTCAAGGTGATAATCTTCTTTATTCCACTTCCCGTGTCTTTTTCACATCGTAATCTACCCGCACATGGTAAATACTCATCAGCATTCGCTTAAATATGGCTCGAATAGCCTCTACCTCCTGTAGCGTTATATTACTGTTTCGCAACTGTCCTTGCGCTAATTTACCATCAATAATTTTATCGACCAAGTTACTTATATTTTCTGCATCAGGCTCCTTAATACTCCGGGAAGCCGCCTCTACCGAATCAGCCATCATCAAAACCGCCGTTTCTTTTGAAAAAGGAATGGGCCCGGGATAACGGAAAACTTGCTCGTCAACAATTTTATCAGGATGCGCTTTAATAAAAGCATTATAGAAATAATCGGTACGGGTAGTTCCATGATGTGTCCGAATGAAGCTAATGATCGACTCCGGCAGTTGGTGTTTATGCGCCATATCGATGCCCTTACTTACGTGTGAAATAATGATCTGAGCACTTTGCTCAAAGGTTAGCCCATCGTGGGGATTATATCCCTTTGTCTGATTTTCAATGAAATATTGCGGATTTTGCATTTTACCTATGTCGTGATAGAGGGCACCTGCTCTTACCAACAAGGCGTTTCCGCCAATTTTATAAATGGCCGCTTCGGCTAAATTGGCAACTTGTAATGAATGTTGAAAAGTACCCGGTGCCTTATAGGATAATTCACGCAATAGGGAAGAATTGGTATTGGTGAGCTCCATAAGGGTTACGTCCGATGTGATACCAAATAGTCGCTCAAATGCATAAATAAGCGGATACGCTAACAAGGTCAAGCCAACGCTGACAATAAATGGAACAAACGAAGCATAACCTACATCTTCGATCGAACCATCCCGGATTAAGATTATACCAAGATACGCTACAAAATAGGTAAGCAAAATAATCACCGATGAAATCAGAAATTGCTCTCTTTTAATCAATGTCTTAATGCTATATATACTTACCATCCCGGCAGTTACTTGTAAAAAGGCAAATTCAAAACTGTTAGGCACAAAGAAACCCGATACCAACACCATGAGAAGATGAATATTGAGCGCCAAACGCGTGTCAAATAAAATGCGAACGATGATCGGCACGATGCAGAACGGAATGTAGTATAAACTTGACAGCTTTAATTTAAGGGACCATGATAAAACGATCAACATTCCGGTAACCACCAATAAAATTAAGGACAATAGACGATTATTGGAAAATACGTCAATCCTAAAGAGATAAAGAAAAACCATTAGCAAGGTGACAACCAATCCTACTACTAGAAATTGCCCGATCACCACCACATTTCTATCCCCACCTATCTTTGCTTCTTCTTCATAAGCCATTCGCAACGATTCGACCTTCTGAAAAACTTCGTTATTCACCATACTGCCGTTTGCTACTATCAACTCTCCGCGTTGAACCATCCCCCGAGTAGTAGATATATTATTAATAGCCTCGGCAATCAGTTTATCCGTAAGACGCTCGTTGTAAACGTAATTGGGCTGTATATAATCGCCTACTAAGCTTTTTAACCAATCTTTTTCAGTTATACTGCTTTTAGAATCGATGATACTGTTGGCATAGGCTAAGGCAGTTTCTCTCGTATATACTTCCGCTGTGTTCTTTTTTTCCGTTATATTATTCGTTACCAGATTAAAATTATAATGCTCTCCTTTTGTTTGGAACTTTTTAGTCAGTCCAATAACTCCACGATCATAAATATGTGCTAAAATTTGCGTGACTGTTTGACTATAGAGCCCCATCTCCCGATCTTCCTGCCCACTTCCCTTCCACTTTCCTTCAAATTCAGCTAAAAAGCGTTCAGTCTCCTCCCCCTTGGTTTCTGTATGGTTATCGTAAACTGGATATACAGATTCAAGCACTTGTTCCCGATCTGCCCTTATCTCGTTCGGCGTTTTAAGGATGGCAAAATTATAGGGTGCGATTAAATCTTCGTGCATCCATATTTTACCCTTTTCGTACTCAAACCTAAACCGCGGTTGTTTTGGTAAAAATATGCAGATAACGATGACGCTGAGCACCATCATCCCATATTTAAAAACGGCCGGGTTATTTGAATATACAGATGGAGTCCTTCTATTTTTTGACACTTTTTTGATTTGATTTCTTTAAAACCTAATACAAACTTATAGAAAATTGTTTTATATAGGGCGATGCCCATAAAATTTTGCGCGCCAAACACAAGACATTTAACAAGAGACTTATATTAACGAAGGTTTTTTTTGGTCTATTCTTATGAATATTTTATCCTGTTAACGCGAGCTCTTTTTTGATTTTATCATTTTATTTTGATATCATTGTGATATCATTATAAAATATGAAAATCATGAAAGAAGAAAAATCTACTACTGCGGTATCAGGCTATATAGCTATTGTTGTGCTTTTGATAGTTGCAATTGCGATCTTTGCCGGCGTCGTGTACAATAACACTTGGATGGTTGCTCTTGGCATTCCGATTTCGTTGGCGATCCTTAAAGGTCTTACGGTTATTAATCCGAACGACTCAAACGTGCTGATTCTCTTCGGAGATTATATCGGAACAGTGAAAAAGGAAGGCTTCTTTTGGATCAATCCGTTTGCGGTCAGGAAGAGAGTATCACTAAAAGCGCGCAACCTAAACGGGCATAAAATGAAAGTAAATGATAAATTGGGAAATCCGATAGAAATAGCAGCCGTTACAGTATGGATGGTAAAAGATACCGCAAAAGCGTTATTTGCAGTTGACGATTACATTCAGTACGTTCAAGTGCAAAGCGAAGCTGCAGTACGACATTTGGCCAATTTATTTGCATATGATAACTTTGAAGACGAAGAAGCAACTATCACGCTAAAAGATGGCGCACAACAGGTTAGCCAAATGCTCGAAAGAGAACTTAACGAACGACTGGAAAGGGCCGGTATAGACGTTATCGAAGCAAGGATAACACACTTGGCTTATGCGCCCGAAATAGCCAGTGCCATGCTACAAAGACAACAGGCTACCGCAGTGGTAGCTGCTCGAAAGCAAATCGTAGAGGGCGCTGTAGGAATGATTGAAATGGCATTGGAAAGATTATCTGCTAAAGATATCGTGCAACTTGATGAGGAACGTAAAGCAGCCATGGTGAGCAATCTACTGGTTGTATTATGTGGAGAGAAGAGCGTTTCTCCGGTAGTCAATACCGGAACACTTTATAATTAAAAGTAGCGAGACATTCGCCAGCTGATGTATTATGGGAGATAAAAAGGCATTTGCTTTACGAATCAATTCGGATATGCTGAAAGAATTAGAAGCTTGGGCCGCCGACGAATTTCGAAGCACCAATGGTCAAATCGAGTATATATTACACGAAGCACTCCGCACGCGGAAAAAAATGCGGCGAAAAACCAATGATACCAATAAAAGTTCGGATGACTAGCAAAAAATTTAGATTTTGACTATCTTGTCTTCATAACCAATACATTCCACATGACAAACGAAGTATACATTGTTTCTGCTGCTCGAACGCCTATTGGTAGTTTCGGAGGCAGTCTTGCCGGCTTTACAGCTACACAATTGGGGGGGCTTGCCGTAAAAGAAGCGGTAAAAAGAGCCTCCCTATTAGCCGACGACATACAGGAAGCTTATATCGGTAATGTATTATCAGCCAATCTAGGGCAGGCTCCGGCTACCCAGGTCATTAAATTGGCTGGACTGGGAAATATTCCTGCAACAACGGTCAACAAAGTCTGTGCATCCGGAACAAAAGCAGTAATGCTCGCTGCTCAGAACATAGCTTTAGGTCATCAAGATATCATCATTGCCGGCGGTACAGAGAGCATGAGCAATGTACCCTATTATCTAGATAAAGCTCGAACAGGGTATCGATTAGGCCATCAACAGGCAATTGATGGCTTGATCAGAGATGGTCTGTGGGATGTGTATAATGATTACCATATGGGGTCAGCGGCCGAATTATGTGCTTCTTCTTGTAAAATTTCCCGAGAAGAACAGGATCAATATGCTATTACTTCTTATAAACGAGCTCAAAAAGCTGAACGGAATGGCAAGTTCAAACAGGAGATCATACCTCTTGAGGTAACCGATAAAAAAGGAAATTCAACAACTATTGACACCGATGAAGAAATAAACAATGTTTTTTTTGACAAGATTCCTTCATTAAAACCCGTTTTTCAGAAGGAAGGCACCGTTACGGCAGCCAATGCCTCTACACTAAACGATGGCGCTGCGGCACTGGTGCTCATGAGCAAAGCAAAGGCCGAACAGCTTGGTGTTAAACCGCTGGCCCGTATTTTAGGCTATGCGGACGCACAGCAAGATCCGGAATGGTTTACTACCGCCCCGGCACAGGCAATTCCACTAGCTTTAGAACGAGCCGGGGTATCGGCAAAGGAAGTTGATTATTATGAGATTAATGAAGCCTTTTCTGTGGTATCGATCGCAAACAATCAGCTTCTTCAACTTGATCCCGAAAAGGTTAATATTTATGGAGGTGCTGTGTCGCTCGGGCACCCACTGGGTGCCTCCGGTGCCCGTATTTTGGTAACACTGCTATCAGTTCTGCGACAGGAAGACGGAGACCTCGGCGTTGTAGGAATTTGTAATGGCGGAGGCGGTGCGAGTGCACTCGTAATTGAACGATTGTCATAATAGTAAAGCTTGAAATTGAAAATATGCGACTAAATGCTAAACGGGCACCGCTACTTTTATTTTTTATATCAATCATTTACATATCAGGTCTAAGGGCTCAAACGATCGAAGTCAATCATGTGTTACTCGATAGCTTGAACCACTTGGGTTACAAAATGTATAACGAAACCAACGAACCGGAGCGTTTGCAAGCCAATTACATATTCATTAAAACCTTAGTCCAATACTTAAAAAGTCCGCATTCGATCGACGATACCAACCTGGATACCTTAAAGATGATAGCCATTCGAAGAGAGCCGAAAAACAATTTCCGCATTTTTTCATGGCATATCCGATTAAATGACGGCTCCTATAGATATTACGGAGCAATCCAATGGCGAACAAAAGATGGATCGCTCAGTTTAAAGGCACTGGTTGACAAATCTCCTCTTATAGATAAACCGGAGGAAGCCTCTCTAGACAATAACAATTGGTACGGGGCCCAATATTATGATATAATTCCTATTAAGGGTTTACCTCAGCATTACCTACTATTGGGTTGGCGCGGCACAACACCTAAGGTGACACAGAAAGTAATTGATGTACTTCATCTTACTGAATCTTCCGTTGCATTTGGTAAGAAAATTTTCAAAGACCCTGCATTTGCTACGGCCTCCCGGTTGATTTATAGTTATAATGCCCGTGCTACGATGTTAATGAAGTACGAAAAGGACAAAGATCGGATCGTAATGGATCACCTAGCACCAGCCACACCATCCTTGAAGGGGCAATTTGAGCACTATGGCCCTGACATGAGCTACGATGCATGGAAGATCAAAACCGATTACCTGATATTGGAAGAGGACTTACCACTGAAGAATGAAAACTAAGCGTTCTTTAAACGCTTTGCATTGGTATAAATTCAACAATGCTATTACAATAATTAGATTTCCTATGATATTTTGTAATTTAGACGCCATGTTTGCTGTCTCATTAAAACAATATCTATTAATAACACCGCTATAGCAAAGAACTCAGAATAGCATACTAAACCTTGCAAAGACAAATTACATATTTATAATACCATAAAATGAAACTACCTTTAATCATATTGATGCTTATGGGAAGTACAGCGCTTGCCCAATCTCCTAAAAACATAACACTTGAGGATATTTTTCAGAAGGGCACCTTTGATACCAAAACGGTGAGCGGCTTACGTTCACTTCGAGACGGAAAAACATATGTATCGATAGAAAGCAATCCGGAAACTAAAATCGCTTATGTAGCCAAAAGCAACTACCGCGACGGTAAAATTGTCGAAGCGATCTATATCGAAAAGGATATTATATTTAAAGGCAAAAAGCTGCCACTCAGTACAGATTTTAATCAGGATGAAACGAAAGTGCTGATTGCTGCCGATAGTGAACCGATTTATCGCCGATCATCAAAAGCCAATTACTATGTTTTTGATCTAGCTTCAAAGAAAATTACGGAAGTGTCTTCAAAAGGAAAACAGCAGTTTGCGACTTTTTCACCGGATGGTAGTAAAGTAGCCTTTGTACGTGATAATAATATTTTTATTAAAGACCTGCTTAACCTACAAGAAGTGCAAATCACCCAAGATGGGGCTTCCAACAAGATAATAAACGGTGGGGCTGACTGGGTGTATGAAGAAGAGTTTGCTTTTGCAAAGGCCTTTTTCTGGAGTTCTGACAGCAAAAAAATTGCTTATTATAAATTCAATGAAACCGAGGTGCCGGTATACTCGATGACGATATTCGAGCAATTGTATCCACACGAGTATCAATATAAATATCCAAAAGCAGGAGAGAAAAATTCGCTTGTAAGCATACATTGTTATCAATTGGCAGATGGGAAGACAACACGCATTGATGTTGGGAATGAGCAAAATCAGTACATTCCTCGCATAAAATGGACGCAAAACCCGAATTTGCTTTGCGTGTTGCGCATGAATCGGCACCAAAATAAGCTCGACTACCTATTTGCGGATGTAACCACCGGCACTTCGAAAGTGGTACTCACGGAGGAAAACAAATACTATATTAATGTCAATGACGACCTCACTTTCCTACGAAATGGCAAGCAATTCTTATTAACAAGCGAACACGACGGGTACAACCATCTTTATCTTTATGATATGGACGGAAACAAGATACGTCAAATAACGGCAGGCGCATGGCTTGTTACCAAATTATATGGTGTCAACGAAAAAACCGGAACCGCTTATTATCAATCGACCGAAAAATCACCTCTTCAGCGTGATATTTACGCCATTGATGTAACTGGTAAAAACAAAAAACAACTTAGTAACTCCCCAGGCACCAATAGTGCCACCTTTAGTACCGATTTTAGTTATTACATTCTAAATCATTCCGATACCCATTCGCCCGCCTATATCACATTAAATGACAAGGATGGCCGTCTTGTACGTGTGTTGGAAGATAATAAGAAAGCCAAACAAATCGCTGACCAATACGGCATAAAAGGTTCGGAGTTCTTTCAATTTTCAACCGCAAATGGTGTCAACTTAAATGGCTATCTCGTTAAGCCGGTTGATTTTGATCCAAGTAAAAAATATCCGGTCCTAATGTATGTCTATGGCGGCCCGGGGAGCCAAAATGTAACCGATTCCTGGACCGGATCCAGAAGTTTATGGTTCCATTACTTAGCACAAAAAGGCTACATTGTGGCCTGTATAGATAATCGGGGAACCGGTTTCAGAGGTGAAGAATTTCAGAAATCAACCTATCTCAATTTAGGCAGACTTGAAACGGAAGACCAAATTGAAGGGGCGAAATGGTTAGCCAAACAGCCTTATGTTGATCCTGAAAGAATCGGTATTTGGGGCTGGAGCTATGGAGGTTATATGGCATCGCTCTGTATTACCAGAGGTGCCGATATTTTCAAGCTCGCTATTGCGGTTGCCCCCGTCACTACCTGGCGCTATTATGATAGCATTTATACCGAACGATACCTACGTACCCCACAGGAAAATCCGCAAGGATATGACGACAACTCTCCTATCAATTACGCAGATCGTTTAAAGGGCAAATTCCTTTTGATCCACGGTACCGGTGATGACAATGTGCATTTTCAAAACAGCATTATGTTCTCCGAAGCGCTAATACAAGCTAATAAGCCCTTTGAACAAGCTTACTATCCTAATAAAAACCATGGAATTCACGGTGGCAACACCAGCATTCACTTATATAGTAAAATGACTGATTTTATAATGAAAAACTTATAAATATAAGATCGAGATGGCGCAGGGTCGAAAGAATTTCTATTCTGTTTTTTTCCATTATTAGCAGATAAATTTTGTTATAATGAGGCGGTCTAGCTATCTTGCGCCATTTATTAAATACACTAAGGTCACACAAAAAACAAAAAACCAACATTGTAATAAGTTTAAAATCAACCTTTAAACAAATCAACAACATGAATCAAACGAAAACATTATCACAAGAACCACAATCAAACCAGCAAAGTCATCCCAAAGGACTTTATGTACTTTTCACCACTGAAATGTGGGAGCGCTTTAATTTTTATGGGATGCGCGCATTACTTACGCTATTTCTTGTTAACGCACTTGCTTTTTCAGACAAGGACGCCTCGATTGTTTATGGCGGTTTTCTCGGTCTAAGTTATTTGACTCCCATGATTGGAGGCTATATTGCAGATCGTTACCTGGGAAATAGAAATTGTATCCTATTAGGTGGAACAATTATGGGTATTGGCCAGTTGTGCCTATTCTTTAGCGGATCAGTCTATGCGTCTAATCTCGATCTTGCAAAATTTGTGATGTGGACTGCTTTAGCTATTATTATCGTTGGAAATGGTTTTTTTAAACCCAATATTTCCTCGATGGTAGGCCAACTCTACAATAAAGGAGATAACAGGCTCGACTCCGCTTTCACCATTTTTTACATGGGTATCAATGTAGGCGCATTTCTCGGGATGTCTGTATGCCCTTTCCTGGGTGACGTTAAGGTGGGTGACGTACGTGTGGTCGAAGCCTTTAAATGGGGATTTTTGGCGGCCGGCTTAGCTATGTTTTTGGGTACCGTTATGTTTTTTTTCCTGAAGAACAAATACGTAACGTCACCCGATGGAAAGCCTGTTGGTGCCAAACCTTCTTTTCATCCCGATCATAAGCAAGCGGAAGAAGAATCGGAAAAGGCAAAATTTACGACAGGCTCAATTGTGGCATCCCTGTTGGTATTGGTAGTTCTGTATATTATTTTTCACTTCCTTTCACTCGATCCAAATCCCATTAAAAGCTGGGTCTACCCTTTTATATACGCTTCGGCCTTAAGCTTAGCTTTTCTGATATTAACGGATAAAACCATTACAAAAATAGAGCGCGATCGTATTGTAGTGATGTACATCATCGCATTCTTCGTCATTTTCTTTTGGTCAGCTTTCGAGCAAGCGGGCTCATCGCTAACCTTCGTTGCCGATAAACAAACCGACTTAAACTTTCTCGGTTATCAGCTTCCACCTAGTTTTATTCAAAACGCCAATTCCATATTTATCATCATATTTGCCCTTCCTTTCAGCTGGCTTTGGCTAAAGTTGCAAAAACGTAATCTGGAGCCAATTTCTCCTGTTAAACAGGCTATCGGACTCTTGTTACTAGCCATTGGTTACTACATCATTGCCGTTCAAGTTGCCAAGATTGGATTGACCGGCAAGCTGGCTGTTCATTGGCTATTCATTATGTATTTATTCCATACACTAGGTGAATTGTGCCTCTCTCCAATCGGGTTATCGCTGGTTTCCAAGCTCGCACCTAAACGTTTCTCATCCCTACTGATGGGCGTGTGGTTTATAGGCAATGCAGCAGGTTACGCCCTAGCAGGTACTTTGGGAGCGTTGATTCCTCCTACAGGGGATAAATTCGAATTTGCCGCGTCTAAAGGGATTGACCTACAGGGAATATTGGACGGAGCCGTAAAACCGACGGCAGAGCAAGTGGCTATATTAGCGCAAGAGAAAATTGATATTGTTTACCCAACTTTTGTAGGCTTCACCGTTCATAATCTATATGAATTTTTCATGGTTTTCGTAACGCTTTCCGGCACAGCGGCACTTATACTGTTTCTTATTTCAGGAATTCTGAAAAAGATGATGCATGGTGTAAAATAATTGGAATGAGCTATCGGAAATCAGCTATCAGCAACAGAAACGAGACATTACTGAAATCTAATAGCCGAAAACTGATAGCTCATAATATTTCCTTATTTTCGTAATTTGAAAACCAAAACTGGAAAGAAGCCGTGTCAGACAGCATCGTTATCATACCCACTTACAACGAAAAGGAGAATATAGAAAGGATTATCCGCAAAGTGTTTTCGCTTTCTTTTCCTTATCACATTTTAGTTATTGACGATGGATCGCCTGATGGAACGGCTGATATTGTAAGGGGTTTACAAGCAGCGTTTAACGGTTCCCTACATTTAGAAGAGCGGAGAGGAAAGCTCGGGCTGGGTACGGCTTACATCCATGGATTTAATTGGTGTCTAGAAAGAGATTATCTGTATATATTCGAGATGGACGCTGATTTTTCACACAATCCGGATGACCTTATCCGCCTACGGGAGGCATGTATCGAAGGAGCCGACCTGGCCATTGGATCACGTTACATCAAAGGGGTAAACGTGGTAAACTGGCCTATGAAAAGGGTGTTAATATCTTATTTTGCTTCGGGGTACGTACGATTGATTACCGGGACCGACATTCGTGATGCCACCGCCGGTTTTGTGTGTTACAAACGCAAGGTACTCGAAACTATACCGCTCGACAAGATCAAATTTGTGGGCTATGCCTTCCAGATAGAAATGAAATTCACCACCTTGAAGTATGGGTTTAAAGTAGTGGAAGTTCCGATCATTTTTACGGATAGAACGGAAGGTACATCAAAAATGAGTACCAAAATCTTTCGGGAGGCCTTCTTCGGTGTTATACAGATGAAAGTTAACAGTTGGTTTAGAAAATACAACAGGCCCTAAAACCTCTAATTTTTTTAGTA
The DNA here is from genome assembly GCF_054130995.1 of Olivibacter sp. SA151. Taxonomy (NCBI): domain Bacteria; kingdom Pseudomonadati; phylum Bacteroidota; class Sphingobacteriia; order Sphingobacteriales; family Sphingobacteriaceae; genus Olivibacter; species Olivibacter sp. SA151. Next base: position 4,558,844 of record NZ_CP096391.1, read on the forward strand.
TTTTTGTTATCAGCAATCAGCTGTCAGTTATCGGCCACCGGCTTAAAGCAGACAGCTGATAACTAAAAACTGACGGCTAAAAGCTTCCAACATGAACGAACATTTAAATCCCAATGCAGAGCACCTCAGCAAGACGGAGAAAGAGGTAGAAAAGGTGTTGCGCCCCCAGGCATTTGAAGATTTTACCGGGCAACACAAAATATTGGAAAATTTACGGATTTTCGTTCAAGCAGCTAAACTTCGTGGCGAGGCGTTAGACCATGTACTCCTTCACGGCCCTCCCGGATTAGGAAAGACAACACTTTCACATATTATTGCGAATGAAATGGGCGTGGGCATTAAGATTACTTCCGGACCGGTATTAGATAAACCCGGTGATCTAGCTGGCCTACTTACCAATTTAGAAGTGGGTGATATCCTGTTCATTGATGAAATCCATCGCCTGAGCCCCTTAGTAGAAGAGTATCTTTATTCGGCGATGGAAGATTTCAAAATTGACATCATGCTCGAAACCGGACCGAATGCCCGGTCTGTGCAATTATCCCTCAGTCCTTTTACCCTTGTGGGGGCCACAACCCGATCAGGTTTGTTAACAGCGCCACTTCGCGCCCGCTTTGGCATTAATGCGCGTTTGCAATATTATGATGCCAAACTCTTAACAACCATCGTACTTCGGTCTGCTGGGATATTAAGGACACCAATCAGCGAAGAAGGTGCCTATGAAATCGCCAGGAGAAGCCGTGGCACCCCACGGATTGCCAATGCCTTGCTACGAAGAACCCGTGACTTCGCCCAAATCAAGGGAAATGGCAATATCGATACGGAAATTGCCCAATACGCGCTCAACGCGCTCAATGTTGATGAGCATGGATTGGACGAAATGGATAATCGGATTTTATTGACCATAATCGATAAATTCAAAGGAGGACCGGTAGGACTGAAAACCATCGCTACTGCAGTAGGAGAAGATGAAGGGACGATCGAAGAGGTATATGAACCTTTTCTTATTCAGGAGGGCTATATTATGCGAACTTCAAGAGGACGCGAATGTACCGAACTGGCCTACAAGCATCTGGGAAAAACAAACTATCCCAAAGGAAATACGTTATTTTAGCTAGTTGGAATGCAAGATATAAGTATCAAGACATAAGATAGCTATCAATGAGCCCTTCGGGGTTTTTACCATCCCTCCGGGAGGCAGGCTTTTGAATTATTGATGCTTTGTTAGTTTTTTAAGGCATCAATGAGCCCTTCGGGGTTTTTATTTTTTATTTTTTACTTTTCTAATGAACATCATCATAAGACCACTTGGACTTTCAGATTATAATGATTTAAAAACCTCTATGGTTGAAGCCTATCACGGCACAGCGGGCGGTATATGGCCCAAATCAAGCATCAAACATTTGTTGAGCATCTTTCCCGAAGGGCAATTGTGTGTCGAAGTGGACGACCATGTGGTTGCATGCGCTTTATCGATTATTGTCGATTCTAAAAAAACAGATAGAACGCATTCATACGAAGAAATTACGGGCAAATACACGTTTAACACCCATGATCCTGAAGGCGATGTTTTATATGGTATCGAATTGTTTGTTCACCCGGACTATAGGGATTTACGCCTGGGCAGGCGCCTATATGATGCGAGAAAAGAACTTTGTGAACAGCTCAACCTGAAAAGCATCATTGCAGGCGGGCGGATTCCCAAATATCATGAGCATGCGGATACACTTACACCCAAACAGTATATTGAAAAGGTTAAACAAAAAGAACTCTACGACCCTACCCTAACCTTTCAGTTATCTAATGATTTTCACGTAAAAAAGATCCTAAAAAACTATCTTCCCGAAGACCGTGAATCATTGGAATATGCTACTTTACTTGAATGGAATAATATCTATTACGAACCGAAAACCAGTTCGATTTCACCTACCAAGCAAACCATTCGCTTAGGTCTTATCCAGTGGCAAATGCGCCTTTTTAATAATGTTGAGGCCTTTTACGATCAGATTGAATTTTTCGTGGATGTTGTTAGCGGATATGGTGCGGACTTTGCGCTTTTTCCGGAGTTTTTCAACACCCCCCTAATGGAGCCTTATAACCACTTACCCGAACGGGAGGCGATGCGCATGTTGGCCAAACATACTGAAGAAATCAAAGAGAAAATTCAGCGCTTGGCGGTTTCCTATAACGTAAATATTATCGCAGGATCTATGCCTTCTCTTTCGGCCAATGATCGTCTGTATAATACAACCTACTTATGTCATCGAAGCGGTAAAGTCGACGCCTACAACAAAGTCCATATTACACCTAACGAGCTCAAATATTACGGCATGTACGGTGGAGACAAAGTACAAGTATTTGATACAGACTGCGGTAAAATAGGCATTCAGATATGCTATGACGTCGAATTTCCTGAACTAAGCAGGATCATGGCCGATCAGGGGATGAAAATCCTATTTGTTCCGTTTTTAACCGACACACAAAATGGCTATACACGGGTAAGAAACTGCGCACAAGCACGGGCGATCGAAAACGAATGTTATGTGGCCATTGCCGGATCTGTTGGCAATTTACCGAAAGTGAATAATATGGACATACAATATGCGCAGTCGGCCGTCTTCACTCCGTCGGATTTTGCCTTCCCTACCAATGGCGTAAAAGCCGAAGCGACACCAAATGCAGAGATGGTTTTATTAACCGACGTGGATCTCTATGCACTAAAAGAACTGCACGAATACGGTACGGTAAAAACCATGAAGGATAGACGGACAGATTTATATAAGGTCAATCTACTGAAATAAGGATATTGAAAAAAGATCTTAGTTTTTTCAAGATGCTTCCAGCAATTTCATCAGTAATTTTTTTCCTCTACTCTGCATTGCAGCGCTACCATCTTTTAAATAAAAAGTAATTTGCGCGTTTAGCTCATCTTTAATCCACGGAAATAAAGGAACGAGGTTATAAAGTATTTCGATGCAGTTGACCCTTACCGCAACCGGTGTTTCAGATTTGATTAGCCACTCGAATACTCGCTCTACCACTTGTTCTTTATGTGTTGTTGTCAATTGACTGAAAGCTTCGTTACGAATCGTTTTAGCTTTTCTATTGGTATAATTCATCAAAATCTTCGTAAAATGCCGCTGACAACTTGCATTATGTTGATGCGTAAGTTGCTCAATAAACTCGACTAATAAAGGGATAAATCGGTCAGGCGATTTGTTTTCGACAAATTCCAGTATCCAGGCCGCTCGAAAAGCAATGGCTTTCTGCGGATGATAACAAAGCGACAAGAGGTCGGACATGGTATAATGATCTGATATGGCGAGCTGTGCCAGTACTGTGGCTTTCACCTTCGACACATTTTTGGATATTTCCAACAGAAATTGTTCTTTCGTCATTCCGTGCAGCGATAATATTATCATAGAGTGCACCTTTAAGCTTATCCTCTTCACATTACGCTTTCAATTCGCTATCTTTGCCCCCTATGATTAGTGTTTCAAATCTTTCTTTACGCTTTGGTAAACGCGTTTTATTTGACGAAGTTAATTTAAAATTTACACAGGGCAACTGTTACGGTATAATCGGCGCAAATGGTGCCGGCAAATCGACCTTTTTAAAAATTATTACCGGTGATGTAGATCCAACAACCGGATCTGTCAGTATCACGCCGGGAGAGCGTATGGCCGTTCTTAGTCAGAACCACTATGCTTTTGATGAATTTTCCGTTATAGAGACGGTTATGATGGGGCATAAAGAGCTCTACAACATCATGAAGGAAAAGGACGCCATTTATGCCAAGGAAGATTTTACCGATGCAGACGGAGAAAGAGCAGGCGAGCTGGAGAACTTATTTGCTGAAATGGATGGCTGGAGTGCCGAAAATAATGCCGCTACCCTACTTAGCAATCTAGGTATTTCAGAAGATCTACATTATAAACTGGTAAAGGATTTAGATGGTAACCAAAAAGTAAGGGTGCTATTGGCGCAGGCACTATTTGGAAATCCGGACATACTGGTATTGGACGAACCTACCAACGACTTAGATATCGATACAATCGCCTGGTTAGAAAACTTTTTGGCAGATTATCAAGGTTTAGTTTTAGTCGTATCGCACGACCGTCACTTTTTGGATGCAGTATGTACGCATATTGTCGATATTGATTTTAGTAAAATGACGATCTATACCGGTAACTATACCTTCTGGTATGAATCAAGTCAGCTGGCCTTAAAACAACGCGCAGAACAGAATAAAAAGCTGGAGGATAAAGTTAAAGAACTGCAGGAATTTATTCGCAGATTTAGTGCAAATGCTTCTAAATCAAAACAGGCAACAAGTAGAAAAAAGGCCTTGGATAAGATCAATTTAGATGAAATCAAGCCTTCTAGTCGAAAATACCCAGCCATTATGTTCAATGAAATGAACAGAGAACCAGGCGATCAAATTCTACAGGTAGAAAATCTAGGCAAGGTATCGAATGGTGAAGTCTTATTCGATAAGGTATCTTTTATGATGAACAAAGGTGATAAGATTGCCATATTATCCGAAAACAGCTTAGCAACTACCGCCTTCTACGAAGTACTTACCGGAAGGGATAAAGATTATAAAGGCGCGTTTAAATGGGGGGTCACCATCAGTATAGCTGATATTCCTATGGATAACGCTGCCTATTTTGAAGGGAAAAATGAAAACCTTATTGATTGGCTGAGGGAATACTCTTCAACAGATCAGGATGACCAATTTGTACGGGGCTTCCTTGGGAAAATGTTATTTAGTGGAGAAGAAGTGCTGAAAAAATGCTCCGTACTATCCGGAGGAGAAAAAATGCGTTGCATGTTCTCGCGAATGATGTTACAAAAGGCGAATTTTTTACTTTTTGACGAACCCACTAATCACCTCGACTTGGAGTCTATTACAGCTTTAAATAATGGGATGAAAGATTTCAGAGGACCGATACTATTTACTTCGCGCGACCATGAGTTAACACAAACGGTAGCCAACAGAATTATTGAACTGACCCCCAAAGGTGTTATTGATAAACTTATGTCCTATGATGAGTATATCAATAGTGAGGAAATAAAGAAGCAACGCGAAAGCATGTTGAAATAAATAAATAGGGTGTCTGAAAAACTTTCAGACACCCTTCTGTTTATTTTCTGTTTTTACATTTCTTAGCTTCGTCAAATGCCCAGCTACTAATTTTAGTCACAGCCTGTTTTATACGTTCCCGTCCTTCTAACGTATTCACATCAATTTCGCAAAAGGTGCTTCCGTTGTTTTTCGCATGTAGTACCAAATAATAAATACCGGCAACCTGTAGCGCAACAATCCCCCTTAAATCTACCGTTGTGTCACTGAATAATGGATCCGTTAACCGAAAAAGGTCACTGCCCAACTCTTCTCTGGCATTAGCGATTTCGCGCATTAACGAGCTTTGTTTACTGATTTCCCAAAGTACAATATTTTGCAGTTCGTCTGCTCCGAAAAAAAAATCGAGTTGCTGGGTCAGCAAATTTGGCAAAGCCACTTGCCCAAAATCTTGCTGGAACGAATCTGCAACATTTATTTTATCAACAAAACTGACCCAATAATCTTTTTCCCGAACATATTTCTCCACCAAGTTGTCGACACTATCAAAATACCTATAAATCAATTTTTTGTTTACACCGGCTATTTGAGCGATCTTATTAACGCCCAAGCCCTGGTAGCCTTCCGTCCGTATTATTTGACCCACTGCACTTAAGAGCTTTAATTTAGTCCGCTCTCTATCCCTAATTTCTCCTTGCGGTCGTTTTCTTTCTTTTTTCATCTATTTATTTCTTGATGGAGCCTTATTAATGTAAAACCTTAAACATCATTTCCTTCAGCAAATCTTCGGCTTCGAGATTAAAGGCATCTACTCCCTTCGACTTTAAATCGTACTCCCGAAGATAGCCGATAATATGAAACAGTTTCATAATCGGATAGTTCCGGGCGGCCAACTCATAATCTTTCACAAAAAAGGGATGAACCCCTAATTCTTTGGCAGCGCTTTGCTGGCTTTTATCAGGCAAATAATGAAATTTCAAGATTTTTGAAAAATAACCGTATAGCGATCCCATCACGACGGGAATCGGATTGGATTTCGGATTAGCAGAAAAATAATCGATGATCTGATTTACCTTTAAGACATCCTTTTTTCCCAGGGCGGTATTCAGTTCGAAAATATTAAAATCTTTACTTATCCCGATATTATTTTGAACGTCTGTAACACCTATTTCCCTATCCTTTGGCACATTGAGCATCATCTTGTCTAACTCATTTGCTACTTTCGAAAGCTCTGTACCTAAATATTCACCCATCATCGCTGCAGCTTGTGGATGGATCTTCATCCCACGCTCCTTTACATACTCATCAATCCAGGGTGCTAATTTATTATCATAAATCTTAGCGGATTCAAGCACAACCCCGCTCTTTTCAATGGCCTTATATATCTTTTTCCGCTTATCAAACTTGCTATATTTGTACGCAAAAGCTAATACGGTAGTTGTTAAAGGTTTCTCCACATAAGCTTGAAAAAACTCATCTGCCTTATCCCATTTTAAATTCTGAGCCTCTTTTATAATGACAACTTGATAGTCGCTCATCATCGGATATCGTTTAGCTGTATTCAAGATCGTAACCCAGTCTGTATCCTTTCCGTATAGAATCGTTTGATTAAAACCCTTTTCAGCTTCACTCAGCACCTTATTCTCTAAAGCATGGACTATCAAGTCAATGTAGTATGCTTCTTCTCCATGCAAAAGGTAAATCGGTTTCAGCTTTCTCTTATTGATATCGGCTAAAATGTTAGATGCACTCATATTCTTTTATTAATCTAATGGGCTAACAGGGAACTATCAATTAGCCTAGGTATAGGCTAGACCACGCTGCAAAATAACAATAATTTTTAAGGTTTGACAACTGTCAGCGGTAGGCTATAAACAGTAAGCTATAAGCAGTAAGCAGTAAGCATAGGTTTTTGATACGGTCGCTGCGACTGCTATTAGTGAACAAGGGAACCTGTTAGCAGTGAACCTGTCATACTTCCTACTAACTACTAACTACTCCCCTACTAACTACTCCCTATTAACTACTCCCTACTAACTATATAACGTACAACTTATAACTAATTAAAAAAATCTCCCTAGCTTTGTATCTTTAAGACATCCGCAAACACGGTCATTATGTTAAGCCCCATTCCACTTAATTTACCCTCCTATCCGCTAAAACTCAGCAAAGATGAACATCGCCTGTTCATTTATGATGAGTTAAGAAAAAAACATCTCTTATTAACGCCCGAAGAATGGGTACGGCAACATTGGATTCAACATCTTATACAAGCTAAGGGTTTCCCTAAAGCATTGATTCAAAGTGAAGGCGGACTAAAATTAAACTCACTGCAAAAACGCACCGATATCGTAGTTTTTAATCCCTCGGGTAAACGCCTATTAATAGCAGAACTAAAGGCTCCTTCAATAAAAATCACGCAGGCCGTATTCGAACAGATCGCACGATACAATATGGTTCATAAAGTTCCTTACCTGGTTGTGAGCAACGGCTTAGAACACTATTACTGTCTCATTGACCATGAAAAGGAAAGTTACCGGTTCTTGGAAGACATTCCTTTCTACCACGAAATAAAATAAGCCGTTGTTTTTGTAAACAAACGGCTTAACAAGATATGTCTATTATATATCGCGATCTATCTATTTGGCAGAAACACTTAATTCTACCACATTAGCATAGATAAAGTTCATGGCCTTATGATTAGATTTGACCGGATTCTCCTTTTTAAATTCATCCAGCAATGTAACTTCCAGGTTATCGGTTCTATCTATATCCAATACACCCCCTAAACAAGGATACTTCTGACCTAAATCACCGTCATTGAAGCTCTCAATACGAGCAAAACCATCCACATTAGCATAAAAGTTAGTAAACGTAACCGGCAAAAAGTTATTTGCTTTTACCATATCTTTTAATGTGGAACCTACTCGAATACCTTCTTCCAATTGATAGGGTCCCATTTCATCCGATACGCTCAATTTCACCGCCTTGGTAAAAGGAGCGGTCGTTTCTGCCCAAAATACTGTTACTTCTTCAGGTGTATCTTTGAATACTTTAGTAACGCTCACTTTCTTACCTTCTACTTCCTTCGTTGTATCAGCCAATTTATCGGCGCCAAATTCCTTTTCAAGATCCGCATGGCTATAGCTTAATTTTACTTTACCGATGCCCTCGCAAGTGATTAAATTCGGGTCCTGATCGGCCGCTTTCTCTTCCTTTTTGGAAGCACCACCGCAAGATGCTAGAACAAAGCCGATAAGTGCTAGACTGAGAATTCTTTTCATGTTAATAACTTTAAGTTTTTATTATTTAATATCCTCACGAAGATAATAAAAGCTTTGAGCTATCGAAAACGGAATAGTAACATTAAAGTGACGCCAAACTTTCTTCTAAAATTTTAATCTTCGCAAGTGCATCTGCTTGTTTATTACGCTCATTCTGCACGATCTCCGGCTTCGCGTTTTGTACAAATCGCTCGTTTGATAGTTTTGCGTTCACCGATTTCAGGAAACCTTGTAAATACGTGATTTCATTTGTTATTCGCTCACGCTCGGCCTCCACATCAATGTTTTGAGCTATGCTTACAAAAAACTCATCCTTGCCTGCTATAAATGCTGCCGTCCCCACTTGTTGCTCCGAAACGAAGCTTACGTCGCTGATGTTCGCCAATTTTCTGATACTATCTAAATAGTTTTCGTAAGCAATATCGGTATTCACTTTGATAGCAAGTGGAAGTGTCTCTTTAGGAGAAATTTGTTTCGTGTTTCGCACGTTACGTATTTCAGAAACAACTTGCTGAACCACCTGAAAGTCATTTAGAAGCTCCCGATCGATCTTTGAAGCCTTAGGATAGGCTGCCACAATACAGCAATCCAACGCACTTCGACTTCCAAACAATTCATCGTGCCATAGCTCCTCCGTGATAAATGGCATAAAAGGATGAGCAAGGGCCAATACCTGCTCAAAAAAGTCGATCGTAAAGGTCAATAGATCTTTAGCAATAGGCTGTTGATAAGCCGGCTTTACCAGTTCAAGATACCAGGAGCAGAAATCATCCCATATAAGCTTGTAAATGGTCATGAGCGCATCAGAAAGTCTATAGGCGGCGAAATGCTCCTCTACTTCGATCACGGCTTCACTAAAGCGGCTCTCAAACCATTCCACGGTTTTAAGCTCTGCTTTTGTTGCCGGTTTGTTAACCGTTTCCCAGCCTTTAACTAATCGGAAGGCATTCCAAATCTTGTTGGCAAAATTTCGGCCCTGCTCGCAGTAGGCCACATCAAACATGAGGTCATTACCTGCAGGAGACGACAACAACATTCCAACACGCACGCCATCCGTACCATATTGATCCATCAACTCAATCGGATCCGGCGAATTCCCCAATGATTTAGACATTTTCCGTCCAAGTTTGTCGCGCACAATACCGGTAAGGTAGACATTTTTAAATGGTGCCTTTCCTCGAAATTCGTGCCCTGCAATCATCATACGCGCTACCCAGAAAAACAATATTTCAGGCGCTGTTACCAAATCATTTGTAGGATAATAATAATTGATATCGGCTCCGTTTGGCTCTTTAAATCCGTCAAAAACGGATATAGGCCATAAGCCTGACGAAAACCAAGTATCTAGCACGTCCTCCTCCTGATAAATGCCCTTTGTGCTTTTTCCCAAGCGCTCAAACTCGACTATCGCTTCCTCTTCAGTTTTAGCTACAACCCAATCTTGATTTTCATTGTACCATGCCGGGATTCGTTGGCCCCACCAGAGTTGCCTCGATATATTCCAATCTTTAACATGCTCCATCCAATGGCGATAGCTATTGATAAATTTGTCAGGAATTAGTTTAACCTCGCCACTAAGCACGTAATCCAGTGCCGGCTTTGCAAGGTGCTCCATTTTACAAAACCATTGCATAGATAGCTTTGGTTCAATAGCCGCATCAGTCCGCTCTGAAAAGCCAACCTGCGACTTATAATCTTCAACCTTTTCCAATTGCCCTGCTTCTTCCAGCATTTTAGCAATTTTTTTACGGGCGATAAAGCGATCCTCTCCTACTAATATCTGCGCTTTTTCATTTAGCGTTCCATCGTCATTTAAGATATCGACAACCTCTAATTTATGCTTCTGGCCCAGCTCATAGTCGTTCAGATCATGTGCCGGCGTTACTTTTAAACAACCTGTACCAAATTCCATCTCAACATACTCATCCTCAATGATGGGTATTTCCCTGTTTATTATAGGAACCAGTACCTTCTTTCCTTTTAAATGCTGATAGCGTTCGTCATTCGGATTGATACAAACGGCCGTGTCAGCCATAATCGTTTCCGGCCGGGTTGTTGCGATGGTGATGTACCATCGTTGTTGGTTATTCGTTGTTCGTTCTTCGTTGGTGTCTACAACTTGATACCTGATATAATACAGCTTCTGGTTTACTTCTTTGCGAATTACTTCTTCATCTGAGACAGCGGTTTTACCCTGCGGATCCCAGTTAATCATGCGGATACCTCGGTAGATATACCCCTTCTTATAAAGGTGAATAAATGTATCAATTACCGCATCGCTCAAGTCGGGTTCCATAGTGAAGCGCGTCCGGTCCCAATCGCACGAGGCTCCCAGCTTTCGCAATTGATCGAGAATAATTCCGCCGTATTTTTCCTTCCATTCCCAAGCGTATTTCAAGAATTCTTCACGTGTGATATCGCTTTTATTGATTCCGCGCTCTTTAAGCATAGCGACTACCTTTGCCTCGGTTGCAATCGACGCATGATCGGTACCGGGCACCCAACAGGCATTTTTACCCTGCATCCGGGCACGGCGAATTAATACATCCTGAATCGTATTATTTAGCATATGTCCCATGTGCAATACGCCCGTGACGTTAGGAGGAGGCATGACAATCGTATAGGGTTCTCTACCATCCGGTATAGAACGGAAAAACTTCTTTTCCAGCCAATAGGCATACCATTTATCTTCGGTTTCTTTGGGGTTGTATGTCTTCGCTATGCTCATGGTATAAATAACATTTAGTATACTATTGTATACATATAAAGAGGTGCAAACCTACTATAAAATTCGCTTATTTGGAAATGGAGATCGGCTTTCAGCGATGAGCTATTTTCGCTAGCAAGTACCATATAATTTTTATAACTGTCGGATATAACTCCTAAAAGCAACAGGTGTTTGCTTTTAGAAAAGGAAGGATTTTTTAGTCAGTTTTTTTATAAAATATTTGTTCTTTTCTCTTTGAAAGAAAAGAACCAAAAGTTCAAGGCTGCACATCCTTCGCTAAAGATTTAGGTCCATCGCTCAAATCATGTGGAGCCGCTCCTCCCTCCAAGCCACGCTTCACTTTTTCACATGATTTTTTTGCCTTGGCTATCCTAAATCTTTTTAACGCTCACGCTGTGAGGCCGTTCTTCCCAACCCCTTGCAAAACCGTCCCGAAGTACTTACATGGCCTTGGAGGATACCGACGCAACGAGCAGCAAAGCATTTGCTCCTCTGCTCATATTGTAGTATCCAAGCGGATTGAGGAAGTGAAACGGCTCCAATACGCGCCAGTGATGCTTTGCCATCAGGTGCAAGGTAGTCTACAAAGCCTTGATGTTTGCCTCTCTTTGCATCAAGGTAAAGAGAGATCAAATTAATATAAACACCTTCATCTGTATGTTAAAGGCGAAACCGACCAAAGGGAGTTCACTGAAGGTAATCCCTATTTTAGGGAGAAAAGCCGATAGTCGTATAATTTTTATATCTTAAGGAAAATTTTTCATTTTATGCGTTACCTTTTTATTCTCTTTACCTTATTATTCTTGAGCATTTATAGCGGAAAAGCGCAAAACACAAACGGCAATAAGGCGGCAAAATTCATCTCGCTCATGGTTGATTCCAACTACAAGGAAGCACTTGATCTTACTTCAGCTGATTTTAAAGCGAAGGTTAACCCAGCGACATTATCGAAGATATGGAAGGGTATTAACCAGCAATTTGGTGCTTTTGAGCAGGTAGAACCACTCGATAGCATTACTAACAATAACAACTCGTTGATACTGCAAGCCACTTTTAAAGATTATATTGTTCCCTTAACATTCCATTTTAACACGAGCGAAGATATTTCGGCTTTTTTAATGCAACAACAACCCAAAATCAGGGCCAACACCAATAGGAGCCCGGCTAATTTCCCCGAAGAGGCGTTAAAAATCAAAGTAAATGGAGGTATTATCAGCGGAACTCTTATGACACCAAAAAATCCGCAAGCGGGTACTCCCGTCGCTTTAATCATTGCGGGTAGCGGTCCTACGGATCGCAATGGCAACAACCTTTATGGCGTGAAAGCCAACAGTTACTTACTATTAGCGGAAGCGTTAGCGGATAACGGCATCGCCAGTTTCCGATACGATAAGCGTTTGATCGGCGAAAGTGTAAACTTTCAGACAAGCCAAAATAACTTGGTGTTTAACGACTTTGTAGATGACGCGGTGATTCTTGGAACATTTCTCAAAAATCAAAAAAAATTTCAAAAGCTGTTTATTATTGGTCATAGCGAAGGTTCAAACATCGGCATTATTGCATCGGAGCAGCTGAATCCGGACGCCGTTGTTTCTTTATGCGGCCCGGGAGAAAATCTCGCCACTGTGTTAGAAAATCAATTATTAACACAACCTTCCTTAGTTAAAGAAGCTACGTCAATTATCAACCTGCTGAAACAGGGAAAAATGACAAATAATGTTCCGGCCGAGCTCAATAGTTTATTTGCCCCGGCTATACAACCCTTCCTTATTTCGTCTTTCAAAATCAATCCCGAAGAAGAAATCAGGAAGTTAAAAATACCAATCCTGATTGTGGGAGGCACTACGGATTTGCAAGTACCGACCAGCCACGCCGAAAAGCTAAAAGCAGCGAATCCCAAAGCCACGCTCTTACTTATAAAAAACATGAACCATACACTAAAAACAGCACCTGCAAATAAAGAAGCTAACTTGAAGACTTATTCAAATCCAAATCTCCCGTTAAACAGCGATTTAGTAATAGGCTTGGTTAATTTCCTTCGATGAGGGAGAAGGTATAAAGGTATAAGGTTTAAGGAAAGCCTTACACCCTATACCCTATCACCTTATGCCCTTTATTACACGTCTATCTTCGCATATTTAGCGTTACGCTCAATAAACTCCCGGCGAGGTGCTACTTCATCGCCCATTAACATGGAAAAGACACGGTCGCACTCCGCCGCATTTTCTATACTTACCTGACGTAAGGTGCGGGTTTCGGGGTTCATGGTAGTATCCCACAACTGCTCTGCGTTCATCTCTCCCAAACCTTTATACCGCTGAACATGTACACTATCCTCCTTACCGGCACCTTTCAACCGTTGAATAGCTGCCAGTCGTTGATTTTCATTCCACGCGTACTCATGTTCTTTACCTTTTTTTACTAAGTACAACGGAGGAGTAGCAATATAGACGTAACCTCGCTCTATTAATTCCTTCATATAACGGAAATAGAAGGTCAAGATCAACGTTGTAATATGCGAACCGTCCACATCGGCATCCGTCATGATAATGATTCGATGATAACGAAGTTTTTCCAGATTCAGCGCCTTCGCATCTTCAGGAGTACCGATACTCACCCCTAGGGCGGTAAACATATTCTTAATTTCCTCGTTCTCGTAGATTTTATGCTCCATCGCTTTTTCTACGTTGAGGATTTTACCACGCAAAGGCAGGATTGCCTGAAATTCCCTGTTTCTCCCCTGTTTTGCGGTTCCTCCCGCCGAGTCTCCCTCTACGAGGTATATTTCACATTTAGCAGGATCATTGTTTGCACAATCGGCCAACTTACCCGGCAAACCGCTACCTCCCATTACCGTTTTGCGCTGCACCATATCACGGGCTTTGCGTGCAGCAGCACGAGCTTGAGCCGCGATGATAACCTTCTGTACAATTGCCTTTGCTTCGCGTGGATTTTCTTCCAGGTAAGTACCCAAAATCTCGCCTACAGCGACATCTACGGCGCCCATTACTTCGTTGTTCCCGAGTTTGGTTTTTGTTTGTCCTTCAAACTGCGGCTCAGCGACCTTTACAGAAATAACAGCCGTTAAGCCTTCTCGAAAATCATCACCTGTAATTTCTACCTTTAGGTTCTTTAACAGGCCCGATTTATCTGCATAAGCTTTCAAAGTACGGGTTAAGCCTCTCCTAAATCCAGCAACATGAGTACCCCCTTCAATGGTATTGATATTGTTCACGTAGGAGTGCACGTTTTCGGAATAGGTATCATTATATTGCAAAGCTAACTCTACCGGTATACCCTGTTTTATTCCTTCCACATGAATGGGGTCAGGAATTAGAGGCTGACGGTTACCATCCAAAAATTTAACAAACTCGCTCAGGCCACCTTCAGAATAAAACTCTTCATGACGTAATGCTCCATCTTCTTGCTCCTCGCGTTCGTCAAGTAGGGTAAGTCTGATTCCTTTGTTTAAATAAGCCAACTCACGCAATCTACCGGCAAGCGTATCATAGCTATACGTGGTAGTCATGGTAAAAATACTTGGATCCGGATGGAAAGTAACATTCGTTCCGGTACGATCGGTTTCACCAATTACTTTTACATCGTACAGAGGTTTTCCCTGCGCATACTCTTGTTTAAATATTTTACCTTCCCGATGTACTTCAGCTATCAACAAGGTAGAGAGTGCATTCACACAGGAAACACCAACACCATGTAAACCACCGGAAACCTTATAGGTATCCTTATCGAACTTACCACCGGCATGGAGCATAGTCATGACCATTTCCAAAGCTGATTTGTTCTCTTTTTTATTGATTCCGGTTGGGATACCCCGTCCGTTATCCTCCACTGTTATGGAGTTATCTTTATGAATGATTACATGAATGTCTGTACAGTAACCGGCTAGCGCTTCATCAATGGAGTTATCAACTACTTCATACACCAAGTGGTGCAAACCTTTCACGCCAACGTCTCCGATATACATTGACGGTCTTTTTCTTACGGCTTCTAAGCCCTCTAATACCTGTATATTATCTGCGGAATAGTTGGATTTGTTTTTGTTTTCTTCGCTCATGTATAGTTTAGTTCCAAAAACACAAAAATACGAAATTTTACCGACTTTGAGTAATTTACTCCTTATATAATGGCTATTTAATGTTCTTTTTTTCTAGATAAAAAAACACAGAGAATAGGATTGGAACGCCTACAATTCCTTTCCTATCCAGTCAATTTTTTGTTGACATACACCTCATAAAATCGGTTTCTCAATATGCATGATTCCCTGGCGCATTTAAAAAAAAATTGCTTAGTATATGATTTTTATGTTAGGTTTGCGTTTTGATTGCATGGAAATTAAACAATAAAGACATAAGATGAACAAACCATTCGCTTCTATAGCAAAAATTTCATTAGGCTTGATGCTGGCTGTGGCTGCAGTATCATGTAATAACAATGCAAATAAACCGGCGGCTAAGTCCGGCAAAGACAGCACTGCTGCCGCAGCCACTGAAGGACAGATCGTATATGTAAACTCTGATTCGCTATTAGCCAATTATGAGTACTTTAAAGATATGCAAGCCAAGCTTCAGGAAAAAGCAAAAAAGACACAGAGCGAGCTACAAACGAAAGGCAATGCTTTTCAACGTGAAGTGGCTGAGTACCAAAAAAACGCTGCTACCATGAGTGCAGAACAGCGCCAAAGTACAGAAGAACGTTTGGCACGTAAGCAGGAAGAGCTCGGCAAATTCAACCAGAATGCGAATCAGTCATTTGCCAATGATGAAGCCCAAGAACAAGAAAAGTTATACAACAAGGTAGCCGATTACCTTAAATCGCATGCGAAAGAGAAAGGCTATAAATTTGTATTGACTTATGCCAAAGGAAACCCGGGTGTACTGTTCGCAGATGAGAGCCTTGAAATCACCAAAGAAGTGGTAGACGGCTTAAATGCTGCTTATAAAAAGGAAAAGAAATAATTAACGTTTAAATAGGTTATAAGGAAGGGTTGATGAATATCAACCCTTTTTATTTTTAGCACTTACTGTGGCCTTTTCTTCTACAACTGCCGTTGCTGCTGCGACTTTTTTTTGCTTATGAGGTCTCGTTTTTCCGAATGAACCCATCGTGATCTTCCCTCTTTTGGTTTTTTTATCTCCTTTTCCCATACTGAATCGTTTATTTTTTTAATAAAAACTTAGTTAATAAAAGTGATAGTCTAAAGTACAAAATTTCAGGGTAAGAAACAAACCTTTAACAGAGGTCCGATTTCAGCATTTAGTCAATCCGCCTGAACCGCATCATAGCAATATCTCCCATAATAAAATGAAGCGTTTTACCTTCATCGGTAATATCATAACGATTTACCTTTTCGAGCGTACTGATGAAGGTCGGCTCTCCCTGCCCTTCGCAAAACATTTTCGTCATTCCTAAACCTTCTTTAAAGCTTATATTATGACCGTCACGATTCAGTTTTCCGAAAAAGTTATTGCAACTGGTATTGCCACTCACGCGGTTACTGTCTACTTCAATTTTTATAAAGGGTTTTTTATTGGGATACAAGCCTTCAAATGCAATGCGAGGACCGCTGATATAGTCCAATTCCCATGTTCCGTTCAATGCATCTTTTTTGGACGTCATCCCCTTTTTCGCTGTACAGGCAGCAACGACGATGGTTAACATCGTGATTAGTATAAAAACTTTTCTCATATAATCATTATTTACAACCGATAAGACTATTTTCAGCACAACAGGTTTAACTATAAAAAGTTTTTTCAACATATGATCCAATCGAGCGTAATAATAAAAAGAACATTTATTTTATACATCCCACTTGCTGCGCCCATTGGGGCAAGGTGCTTTGGCTTGTCTATTCCGTTGCAACCCGTGGTCAGCTATCCATCCGTGAATCGGAGCCACCCTCTTGCGCAATGGCGTGCCCTTCGTTCGTCGATTCACTGATTACCGTCTGCTTCGCATAATAATGGTGAGGGGCATCTTTGACTGCCGGTTGCTGCCTCCATAGACTAGGCCATTATCGTCCTTTGGAACGATTTTGCAACGGGCTATAGCGCAGGGCATAACGGCCTTCCAGGGTGAGCGTAAAGAAAATTCGGTTAGCAGGGCGTGCTAAAGTGTTATGCGAAAAAGCGAAGGGAAGGAGTTGTGAATAGGGGCGGCTCCGCAGAACAGAGGGATAGGAACCGAATTTTTAGTGAGCACTGGATAGCCTTGATTGTTTGGTTCTTTATGATCAAGCATAAAGAACATATATTAAAAAAGTTGAATAAAATAAACGTTCTTTTAAAATGAGCATTACTCCATGTAAAGTGCAATAAGTCTAACCCATACCACCTATTTCATTTACTGTAATAGAAATTCCTTAACTTTGTAACAAAATATGACTATGCAAACGAAAGAGCCTTTTGATATTACTCTCAACGAGATTGATTATGCGATCTTCCCGGAAGAAGAGGACATCTATACCGTTTATAAAGATGGTGTCGAATATATGAAAATCATGAAAGACACGGAGAATAGCTGGATTAAATTGGATTCGGAAACCGAGCTACCTCGTTTTGAAGCGGACGATGAAATTAACGCTATTGGAAGAGAAATTATAGCTTACGAAGCTCAGTAGTCACCACACGCACACCCACTTTTTCTTTTGCTAAAGCTAAATGGGCTGCCTTATACCATCCGCTTAATGCGATTTCGCGTCCCAACCAAAAACAACACCAGGTAAATAAAGGAGCCGCCAGCACATCGATACTGTAATGCACATGCTGAATCAGCACCATGCTTCCGACCAATAGCGTGGCTATTAAAGCCAATAGCTTATCCACTCGATTTGGTAAACATAAAAAGATAAGAAACATCGTGGAGGTATGACCGGAGAAAAAAAGATCTTTGGTAATAAAACCGGCCTTTCCATAGGCAATATTGCTTAACGGATCCACTAGAGGAATTAATCCGGTGGGAGGGTCTAATGCGACCAACGAAATGGTCAGCATCCGCATAAATACAACCAGCAAGAAGCCATATAATGCGGTAATCATAATGGCAGGGCTAGAAAAACACCGATACAAAAGCAACGCTGCCATCCCCCATATACATACAAATATGGGCGTTGATAAATCCATGGTAGGTAAGAGGTTCAGCAACGGATCATATAAAGGCACTCCATCTCTCAGCTCGATATGATCAAAGAATTGGGGCAGCACAAATAAAAGTACAATAAACAAAAGATGGCCAGCGATCAGCCAGCTTTTAAAAGCCCAACTTTGCATCGCCTGTTTCCAGGTAATGGTTGCCGGGTATTCCATTTGAATTAAAGGTTGCATCTCCTCTCAAAAAAACATTTGCAAATTTGGCTTAACATTTTGATAATATGAAATTAATTTTTTCTAATCTATATTTTTTATGCTCAGACGAATAAAGAACAGATTAAATGTAAGCTTCTTTGTAACGTAAAAGTGAGATAAAGCGCTACTATTTCGTATTGCTGTCACCGTTTTTTAACAACAATGACACATTTACTTTTTTAATCTAATTTCCGAAGAATCTTTCGATCGATATAGAACGTCCCAAAGGGCACGATACAAGCCAGTAGAACCTGCCATGTGGTGGTTCTAAATTTCCATTTTTGCTCTATTCCTACACTAAGCGCATTAAAAACAAATAGCAAAAAAAGCGCACCATGAATAGGGCCCATTAATTTAGTTAAAGAAGGGTTATCGAAATAGTATTTCATCGGTACCGCGACAAAAACGAGGATTAATAACGATATTCCCTCGGCTACACCTATCAGACGGAGCGTAGCAACTTTTGATTGTTTCAAGTGTATCATATTATCTAAAATAAGGTCTGCTAGATAAAGGTGAAAATGGCCATGGAATGGCTATAAAAATAATAAACAAGGCTATTGAAAACCATATCAGCATGGTCCTAAACTTTTCTCCATCTTCCGATTTACGCTTAGCTAAAGAAGAGCCAACAGTAAGGACAACCACCGCGCTAAACATCAAGAAGGCATGGAACAGGGCAAAAAATGCTACGTCCCAATTCGACGAGGTCTCCTCGGTTTCCTTCCAGAAATATTTTATAATAGGGCTTTTGGTATAAAGGATAATTCCAAGCACCAGTTGTATATGTGCAATGGTGGCCGTCCAATGCCTAATTGCATTATCCGTTTTTGAAAAGGGCTTAAGCTGATTAACACCTAGATAGGCACGAACAATAGCGACGACTAGGCTGACTAGCACCAACCACCTGAAAAGAGAATGAAGAAAAATAAGTGTAACGTACATCGTTTTTTAATTAACGAAGCAAAGATATAACAAAACATACTACTCAGTATGTTTTTAGATAAAAAAATTATCTCAGCGAGTTCAAGTAATTCTTAAGTTCCTTTAAATAAGGAACATATACCGATCGATTGTTTTCAAGTTTGCCGAAATTACGGATACCCCAATAACCCGACATAACAAAAAAAGTAACCTGTTTTGCGTCCACGTTCTGTCGTATACGTCCGTCTTTCTTTCCTTTTTCGATCGTTGCGATTAAAGACTTATTCCATTGATTGACGAGTTCGTCAAGTGCTTTCGCAAAACGCTCATTCCAAGGGGCCATTTCTTGCGTTAGATTAGCGGCAGGGCAACCATATTCTACTTTTAGAAATTCGTTTTCCATCAATAGGTGGTACATCATATTATATATGCGTTCTATAGGGTCCTGATCGTTTTTTAAAGGATCAATGAAATTTTTGGCAAAATTAGGTTTAAGAATTTCATTGATAATGGCCAGTCCCATTTCATCTTTATTCTTGAAATGGTAATAGAAGGCTCCTTTCGTTACTTTTGTTGTTGCAAGAATATCATCAATGCTCGTTGTTTGATATCCCTTCGTGTATATGAGTTCAAAGGCTTTTCGTAGAATACTGAATCGAGTTGCTTCCGCCTTTTTCATGCCGGTTTCTTTTGCACAAAGGAAAAAAATTTATTGATAGCAACAAAATGTGAGCTCTTTTCACAAGCAGCGAATTCGGCTCATTTTAAAAGATCCTGCATTTCTCGCCAATGATAAATTTTTACTTTTTCCTTTTGATTTTGTGCAGCCTTTATCATGGCATTAGCCACACGCTCTCCGGCAATACCTCGATATTTTTCAAGCCCCTTCCCTATTAACAGCGGTCCAATAAACCACCATATGGCCATAAAAAATTTTTCCAATGGCCTATTCTCGTCCCGATTTCCCATTAACATGGAAGGTCTGAAAATATGTGTATGATCGAACCCTTGTGCTATGAGATCCCTTTCCACTTCCCCCTTCGTCCTTAAATAAAACACACCGGAGCTAGGATTCGCACCGACGGCCGTCACTAAAAAAACGGCTGTTGCACCTTGTTCTTTGGCTATTTTTGCAGCCAGCACCGGATAGTCGTGGTCAATCTCGTAGTATGCCCTTTGATCAGGTGTTTTATTTTTCGTAGTTCCCAAGGTTATATAAACTTCATCGGCTTTAATATCTTCTTTCAGACTAGGTAAGCTATGATAGTCGCCTATTAACAGTTTCAACTTAGGATGATGAATAGTCAATTTTCTCCGAACAACAACCGTTACGACTTCATAATCTGTACTATTGAGTAATTCCTTTAAAAGATACGAGCCTATAAGGCCGGTGGCACCAAATACAACTGCTTTCTTCATCAGCGTAAAATAATTAATGAATTAGACTTATGCTTCCCTGCCATATTAGTGGAAGGTTTCATTCGCAAGACAAATTACTTCTTTTACAGAAGTAATAACGTGCCAAAAAAGTTTTCATTATCGTCGTTTTTGTGAAGTAGCTCGGGCAACTACCGAAAGCTTAAAAATACTTTTCAAAAGCAACTCCATAGGTAAATAATAGGTTTTCTCGATCTGTACGATTAATACGGTTATATACCAAAGAGCCTTTTAAACTAAGCCATTTATTTAGTTTAAATGCAATATCGTTGTTTAATTTAATATTAAAGTCTGCCGCATCGGTGAGCGAAGGTTGGTAGAAATTACTGCCCTGAATAATGATAAGCTCTTTAAAGACAAATTTGTAAAGGAGTCTAAAAGAGTTTCGTACCGTTTGATAATCTATAGGTAACTCATTTTCAAGAATACTGCTTGCGTCATAGAGAAAGCCGTCGCTTATGTTAAGAAAAACTTCGTTTTTGTCAATCAGGTTATAAGCAACGCCGGCTCCCGCCAATAGTTGGTTTCTAATCTTTAAAGAAAAGCTCGTATTGTAATTCGCTAAACCCCAATAGAAAAACCGAAGATCTTTCCGATAAATATTAAAATCAAGTGAGCTTGAAAAATCGTTATTTGACTGGCTCCCATCCTGGCGTCCATAGAGCCAGTTATTGTTGAAATTTAGTTTAATCCGCTCTTTTGCGATGGAAAAACGGAGTGCGTTGTTCAATAGAAATGCGCTTTTGTCATTTGTTTTATTAATCGAATTCGTGGACGAGAACTGGACGTAATAATTTGTGCTATCCTGCGTCTGACCGTGTGCGAGGCTAATGAAAACAACAAAGAGAACAGAAAACCATAGCTGTTTGACCATTACTAGACAAACTTAGCCAAATTGACAATAAAACACAAGCTAACCTATTGCTTGGTAAACTCACTTACAAAAGACCTTTTCCGAGTAAAAACCCAAACGCAACAGTGATCCAAACGATTCCCCAAACAAATAAAGGAATAAAATATAAATCGTGCTTTCTACCTTTACGTTTAAGATAAAGCCCCAAGGGAACGATTATAATACCGGAAACTAACAAACTGTAAAGAAACCCACGTAAAGTCGAATTTCCTGCTTCGCCAAAAAGCGATATGCCAATCATTATACATACAATGGGTATTAAAATGGCTAAGATTCCCCAACCTCGATAAATCAACATAGTTATCTTATTTTATATTTCAACAAGTTCAGGATTGTAGAATTTTATTTTTCTCGGCATCAAATTCCTCTTGATTGATTATACCTGCATCTAATAAATCCTTCAAATCAAAAAGTGCCTGTTTCTTTTGTGCCATATCCATACCCGCCTGTACGGCTACCTTTGGCATTTCTGCCTGCATCGGCCCGTCAACTATATCATTTGATTGAGCACCAAAATCGATTAATAGGGCGGTTATCTCGTTGAAACCTTGCATATTAGCATAATCGATAGGCTTTTGCTCCAACGCGTTGGCTAAATCTGTGGTTGCGCCATGCGTTAACAAAAACCGGACAACATCTTTCTTACCATAAGCCGCTGCATAATGCAACGCGGTATTGCCTGCGGCGTCTTGCTTATCAATCGCTGCTCCCGCCTCTAACAGTTGTTTTACTAAAGAAAGATAACCGGATTTCGTGGCCGTCTGTAACAAAGTCTCGCCTGCATAATGCGGTTCAAAGCCTAATATAAAAGTACGCGTACCGGTTCGCGCAATCAATTTCCGAATATAATCCCCGTCTCGGCCATCGAAAGAATCGACCGGCCTTGCATAATCGGGAGACAATCCTTTGGATAGAAATAGCGCCAATAGCTCCTTTTGATTACTGCCACACACGTACCACACCGGCGATATACCTTCGGCCGATTCGGCAAAAATATCAGCACCCTGTTCTACTAAACGTTGCGCAATTAAACGGTTACCTAATTTCGTTGCTAAAAGGAGAGGGCCTTCGCTCTGATCATTCACTATGTTGACAGCCGCTCCATTGTCTAAAAGCTTATTAACGATCGGTACCGAGTTCTGTTCAACAGCCAAATTTAACGCCGTATTTCCCTGCTTATCACTTACATTTGCTTCAGCTCCATTATCTAATAGTAATTGCACCATCGGTGGGTACTTATATTGCACAGCAATCAATAAAGGTGATTCTGCCTCATTGTTTAAAGCGTTAATATCGAGTCCGTCAGCGATCAATTTTTCGGCCACCTCCTGTTGTCCGGTTCTTGCGGCAATATGCAATAAGCTGTTACCCAGAAAGTCGTTTATTCGTATATCAGCTCCCTGGTTCATTAAAAACAAGGCCGTTTGTTTCTGTTTTTGCAACAAGGCAAAGTACAGGGGCGTTTCTCCCTGATGGTCTTCATAATTCAGATCCGCACCTGATTTAACTAATTGCTTCACTAGATCCAAATAACCGCGATGCGCCGCATAATGTAATGCTGTACGGCCTTTTTCGTCAGTATAACCCACATCAACTTGTTGTTTTTCCAAAAGGATTTCAGCAATCTTCCTTTTACCTTCTTCACAGGCAATGATAAATGATTGAGACATAATACAACTTATTCTTGTGCTAATAATAATTCTACTGTTTTTGATTTCAGATTGTCACCCATCGCATAATCTACCGCTTTTTTATCGGCTATATTTTCTAATTTGGCATCTACACCTTGTTGTAATAGAAATTTCACCTTTCGGTACAGTTCTTTTGCCTTTGGTTCATCATAATTCAAGTTAAACATACATACCTTATGCAATAACGTGTTGCCTTCATTATCGCGATAGTCGAGATCGAGAGCACCTCTGTGTACCAGGCGCTCCAGTAAGTTGTATGACTTCTCTAAAGCCCAGTCAATTCCTGTTTTTGGCTGATGGTAATAGTCCGACGGCTCCTTAAGGTCACCTCCATGATCTAACAACATATCCAATATTTTATAATTATCATCATTCTCATATACCATGGCGCGCAAAAAACCATTTAAGAGATTCTCTTTTTGTTTGGTTAAAGCATAAAAATCCGGGGTCTGATAATGTAAAAACAACTCCATTATTTTTGCGTCGAATTGAAAAACAGCGGCATGAAAAAAGGCGCTCTCTCCCTGCTTATTTTCAACATTGGGGTCGGCACCGGCTTCCAACAACGCTTTTATCACCTCTATATTCCGCAAACGAACAGCAACATGAAGGGGTGTATTCCCCTCAACATTGGCAGCATTTATATCTAGGCCTTCTGCTATCAACCATGTTACAAGCTCACTTCGATAGGCTTCGGGTTTCATCCCGTAATTACATATCTTGTAAAGAAGCGTTTGGTCGTATTTATCTTTCCGATGAATGTCTGCCCCTTGATCCACTAATATTTTCAATAAGGAGACGGGCGCATTCACCTCAATCGCATAGTTGAGTAAAGTAATCCCCCCTACTTCTTCGTCAATTTCATCGATCCGGGTGGCAAAAGTTTCAAACCAAGCTAAATAACCAGCTAAGTCCTGCAATTGCAGACTATCG
Organism: Olivibacter sp. SA151; assembly: GCF_054130995.1. Taxonomy (NCBI): domain Bacteria; kingdom Pseudomonadati; phylum Bacteroidota; class Sphingobacteriia; order Sphingobacteriales; family Sphingobacteriaceae; genus Olivibacter; species Olivibacter sp. SA151. Next base: position 4,583,201 of record NZ_CP096391.1, read on the forward strand.
ATGCGTAAGAATGTGTTAATAATACTATTGTCAAATTTGTCGTATAGATAAAGATCCGTTTCGATCAAACCTTTCCGAATAAAAAGGTCGATTATTTCGTATTGACTCGATTTAATCAACTGAGTGACGGCAGATCCAAGTGCATAATCTTGAAAATCTTTAGCACTTGTAGCCTGTTCGGTTATCGCCTTGAGTTGTTCCGAATCTTTAGCCCTTGCGGCGGACTCTATTGCTCTTAATTCGTCGTTTGTCATATTTCTAATGGGATGTGAACAAAACTAGCGAATTTGCCACTATCGGCTCCCCCTGAAATCAGCTATTTTTTGAAGAGCCGGGTAGGGCTTGTTTTCTGTCTACACAACAAACTTGAAGCTTAAGTTAGGTGGGCACGAGCTGCTAAACTTCTATTTTATTTCACAAAAGTATGTTTCATTTTATATTTGGTATAAATAAGAACCTATCAAAAACTTTTTTTTTGAAATACTATTGCTTTCTTAAAAATATTATCTATATTCACAGAAATGTTACAATTATGAGAGACTAAATTCAATTAAAGTCAGACTAATACAAACACAAGAACAATACAAGCAACCGATCAATACATTTTATTGATAGCAACAGAGAACAGAATTTAAGCCATCAACCAGCTTAATCCCTCGTTTATTAAACATTATTGTGCAATAGATCCTTAGAGGTTTTCTGTTATTCTCAATAACTTAATCGTGTAATCGATCGTAAAGCACTTACCCTATCAATTTATTTACGGACTCGATGCTGTGAAGCAGGCGATCACATTTGTGAAACAAAAAAATGTGCGCTCGGATATTTATTGTGCTTTTTGAAAGCATTTGCAGGCCAACCTAATGTAACACAACCCGTTCTTAAACAACAATTTATAACCAAAATCACTTAACATGAAGAAAGTTTTGCTATGCTTAATGTTCTTTAGTCAATGGCTCTTATTGGGAGCGCAGACAAGAAGTATCATCGGAAAAGTATCCGATCAGACGGATGGCCAACCGTTACCCGGCGTATCCATCAAAGTAAAAGGAACGAATATCGGCACTTCCACCGACGAAGAGGGTCGATTCAATTTACAAACCACTTTAAACAACTTATCGCTCGAAGTTTCATTTTTGGGTTACGAATCGCAAACTGTTACCGTCGCAGCCAATAACAACACCCCTCTTAATATACGTTTGGTTGCGTCAGACAATAAACTGAACGAGGTGGTAGTTACCGCTTTGGGGATTGAACGTAAAGCTAAAAGCTTGACTTACTCTACCCAGACTGTGAAGGGCGATGAACTGACGCGTGTTAAAGATGTAAACCCGATGAATAACTTAACCGGCAGAATTTCGGGACTTCAGATTAACCGCAGCTCGTCCGGGATGGGCGGTTCTGTTAATATTGTCTTAAGAGGTATGAAATCGAACCGCAGTAATCAACCGCTTTATGTAGTAGACGGTTTGCCGATTACCAATACTGCGGGCAGTGGTTCTGAAGGACCATTCGGTGGCGGAACAGACAAAGGCGATATCCTCAGTACCCTGAATGCAGATGATATCGCTAGTATCAACGTGTTAAAAGGCGCCTCTGCTTCTGCACTCTATGGCAGTCAGGGAGCCAACGGAGCCATTATGATTACCACTAAAAAAGGAGCGGCCGGGCGTATGCGACTGGATATATCCTTCGGCGTGACAATTGATAAACCTTTTTACTTACCCAAGCTGCAATATAAATATGGCCAGTCGACGCCCGATAGTGAAGAAAGTTGGGGTGAAGCAGGCTCCTTTTCAGACCCTGTAAAAGATTTCTTCGATACAGGGACCACCTTTATTAATTCAGTTAGTTTTAGTGGCGGCACGGAAAAGATGCAGAATTATTTCTCTTATGGCAACACCACGAATAAAGGGGTACTTCCAACCAACACATTCGATCAGCATACCGTATCGCTTCGCAATACATCCAACTTCTTCGACAATAAATTGTCCTTCGATGGCAGCTTAATGTACTCCTATCAGAAGATACATAATCGCCCTGCCTCCGGTTTGTATTTCAGTCCCTTAAGTGGCCTATATATGTTTCCTCGCGGGCAGGATTTCGAAAAATATAAAACCTTCGAATACTTTTCGTCGTCAAGAAATCTATATTTACAGGACTGGTGGAATATCAATGCCGATGCTGGTCTTACGGGCACGCACCATCAGCAGAACCCGTTCTGGGTATTGCATCGAAATCCGACTGATCAGAACCGCAACAACATTATCGGCCAGGCGCAACTGCGTTACAATATAACTGATTGGCTGAATGTCACGGCACGAGGGACCCTTAACAAGCGTTGGGATAAGTGGCAACGCCGAACCTATGCCGGTACCCAAGGCGTCATTTCCGGAGAAACCATTGCGGGCGTGCTGAATGATAATGGTCGATATCAACGCGAAGAAGGAGAAAGTACCGCCTTATATGGAGATTTATTAGTCAACGGAAACAAGCAGTTCGACGATTGGAATCTGACATTTACGGCAGGTACGTCCATTAATGATGTACGCGAAAGCGGTTGGATATTGGATCAGCGTCGATTAGCTATTGCCAATGTTTTCCTATTAAGTAATATCTACCGAAATTCGCCCATCACCAGTCTAACAGAAACTGCCAACAAAAGACAGGTTCAGTCGTTATTTGGCTCAGCCAACATCGGTTACAAAGAGAAGGTTTATGTCGATCTCACCGCACGGAACGACTGGTCCTCAACATTGGCTTTCACGCCCAACAAAAGCAAAGGGTATTTTTACTGGTCGGCCGGGTTAACCACCATCCTGTCGGAACTGATGACACTTCCCGCTTTTATCAATTATAGTAAATTACGCTTCTCTTACGCACAGGTAGGTAACGATGTAGCCGCCTTTTCAACATTTCCGGTAAATACGTTAGCCACCGGAACACTGACGGCTAATGTTTCTGGCCCGTATAAAGGGCTTCCGCTTAAACCCGAAATTAGCAGAAGTTTTGAACTTGGTTATGAAGGTCGCTTCTTTAACGACCGCGTTAACATAGATTTAGCACTATATAAGACCAATACAAAGAATCAATATTTCTCTTATGACGGCCCCGTCGGCGCGGTATATACTACCGTGTTTCTCAATGCCGGAAATGTCGAAAACAAAGGGATTGAGCTTGCCTTAGGTGTTGACGCGATCAAAACCGAGCGTTTCACATGGAATACGGGCGTGAACTTTACGGCAAACCGCAACAAAATATTAGAGTTGGCGCCCGGCCTTGGCGAACGCTATAGTATTGGTGGCAATTTCAATGTTCTGCGCCTGGGTGGATCTTTCGGTGACTTTTGGGGACGCACATTCTTACGTGATGCGAATGGTACTCTTATCGTGGACGAAAACGGAAGACCTCAAGGCGGGCCCGATGGCTACCTTGGCAATAATAATCCTAAATCTATCATTGGATGGAACAATACGGTAAGCTATGGAGACTTCTCGCTGAGCCTTACCATCGATGGCCGTTTTGGTGGCCAGGTTATCAGCATTACTCAAGGTTATTTAAATTCTTTCGGTGTGAGCCAAGAAAGCGCCGATGCCCGTGATCGGGGCGGTGTAGATGTTCCGGCGGTACAAGCCGATGGCACGCCATGGCAAGGTCTATTACCAGCACAGGCTTATTATGGTGCAATCGGTAACCGGGATGGAATTATTGAAGGGCAAATTTACGATGCCACCAATATTCGCCTACGCGAGCTTTCTATCAGTTATAAATTGCCGATCAAATGGCGCGCGGTTCAACAAGCTTCGCTCAGTCTTTCCGGAAGGAACCTGTTTTTCTTTAAAAACGATGCTCCATATGATCCGGAGCTTAACACAACCACCGGTGTCGGAGGCCAGGGTTATGATATTTTTGGCTTACCCACTACCAGAAGTTTCGGTTTAACATTAAAAGCATCTTTCTAATTGACAACATTATGGACACGATCAATAAATTTAAAAAATACAGCATACTTTTCATTGCGTTCATCGGATTAGCCGTCGGTCAGAGTTGTACGGACAAGTTCGAAGAGATCAACACCAGCCCTGTGGGCGTTACAGATGATCAGGCAAACGCCGATTATGCTTTAATAGCATCCTTTCTAGCACAGGCACAACGCGACATTATTCCGGAGGATGTGGGCGAATACCAACTAGCCAATAATTTGTGCAGCGACGCCTATGGCGGTTACTTTGGTGCGCAGGCGCCTTTTGTGGGTAATGCCAATAATCTAACCTATAGCCTAGTGCAAGGTTGGTATCAGGCTATTTGGGTGCAGCGTTATATTAAAGCGATGAATCCGTTATATCGTGTGATCGAATTGACGAAAGAAGATCAAAATTTACAGGATATTTACGCTTTTTCCCTTGTGCTAAAGGTAGCGGCCATGCATCGTACTAGCGATAAGGTCGGCCCGATTATTTATAGTAAGTATAATGTGATCAACGATGATGGCGGAATCTCTTATGACTCGCAGGAACAAGCCTATACCCTATTTTTTGAGGACTTAAATAAAGCGATTGACATCCTAAAAACGATTCAAAACACGGAGGATTCTCCGGCCATGCAGAAGGCCGACCTTGCCTATACCTCGAAACGGTATAGCCATTGGCTTAAATTTGCCAATACATTGCGTTTGCGACTGGCTTTACGCATCGCTTATGTCAATCCTACATTAGCTAAAACTGAGGGCGAGAAAGCCCTGGACCCGGTAAATGGCGGTTTATTGGAAAATGTAGTCGATAACTGCTACATCACCTTAAGTGTAGACCATCCCTTAAACATCATCACCAGTAGTTGGAGTGATACCCGACTGGGTGCTCCATTTGAATCTATTTTACGCGGTTACAACGACCCTCGTCTACCCAAACTATTCCTTACCGCAACGGACCCCGCTGTCGCCGGACAATATAAGGGGATCCGTTCCGGTATTAACATTGATGCCAAAAGCCGGTACGACAATTACTCCAAATTGCAACCACAGGCTATGAAGATGCAATTAATGGTAGCTCCCGAAAGCTGGTTTTTGAAAGCCGAAGCGGCATTGAGAGGTTGGAGCAATGCAGGAGATGCGAAAACCAATTATGAGACAGGCATCGACCGGTCTTTTGAGATGTATAATTTAACCGCTCAAGCAAGCGCTTATAAGAATGATGCAACAAGCATGGCTATGCCTTACGTAGACCCGAAGGCTGTTAAGAGCGGAGAAAATGATGTCCCCGCTTCTTCCCCATACTTGAGTAAAATCACAATCAAATGGGATGATGCAGCTGTTAACGCGGTTAAGCTGGAACGCATTATTACCCAGAAGTGGATTGCTATATTTCCGGATGGTGATGAAGCCTGGGCTGAATATCGGCGCACCGGTTATCCTATTCTATTTCCCGTTGTAGTGAATTATAGTGGTGGAACGATACCTACTATTCCCGGCGTTAGACGGATGCCCTATCCGCAACGTGAATATAACAGTAATAGTGCGGCAGTAGCCGAGGCTGTTGAGATGCTAGGCGGGCAAGATAATGGCGGGACCCGTTTGTGGTGGGACGTTGCTGATAAAACCTTTTAATAATTAAGCATTAAAAAGGTCTGAATAGTTAAATTATTCAGACCTTTTCTGTTGTTTGAAAAAAGTCTAATTTTCGATATTCCTATTATTTGGATTACACAAAATATTTCGATATTTTTTTCTTTAACAAAAAAAATTATTATCTTGCAACGTACTGATAAGAAGTCTAAATTTCTTAAACCTGTTCCTAAACGCAGGGCTCAGTTATCGGAAAAATCACAAAGGCTTCTTCTATTTTGCGTTATGGCGCTTTAACCTTTAGGTTTTGCACATGTAATCGCAGACTAGGAAGATAGAGAGGGAAAGATTTATTGTTCTTAAACATATAGGCACCGCTTTAAACGAAGCGCTGTGCCTTCAAAAGATCTTAGGTGATTAGCTTATGGCTTTTCGCTTAAAAGGTTTTGTTCTGTGTTTGTTTGGCACACGCCTGCGGCCCTCTCCCCGAGGGCTGCTTACGGCGTGGCATGGAAAAACAAATACAAATACAAAAAAACCCCGGCACTGCATGCAGTGCCGGGGTTTTCTTTTAGCTTTTTTTACTTAATAAGTAGTAGTATCTTGCTCGGTAACTGTTGTATCCCCATCTTGCGAGCTTTCAGGCGCCTTATCAATCAGCTCCATAAATTGATCCAACTTAGGTGTAATGATGATCTGGGTACGTCTGTTGCGCGTTCTTCCAGCCTCCGTATCATTGCTTGCAATTGGGTTATATTCTCCACGTCCACCAGCAGTAAGTCGCTTAGGATCTACCCCGTAGTCGTTTTGCAAGGCCTGTACCACCGATGAAGCACGCAGCGCACTTAAATCCCAGTTGTTCCGGATGTTCTTCTGCGAAATTGGTACATTGTCCGTATTACCTTCGATTAACACTTCATACTCCTTGTAATCCATGATAATCTTAGCAATTTTACCTAATGTTTCGCCGGCAGCCGGAGAAATTTCATAACTACCCGATTTATAGAGCATGTTATCCGAAAGCGAGATATAAACCACACCTTTTAACACTTGAACATCCACATCCTGCATCTCTTCACGGCTCAAGGAGCGCGTCAGATTATTGGTCAACACCATATTAAGCGAGTCGCTTTTAGCCTTGGTATTCACCAAATGCTGGATGTATTTGTTAGAAGCATTAATTTCATCCACTAACTTGGCGATGTTGGCATTGCCCTGGCCGCTGTTGGTTAAACATTTATCCAAAGCCGCCTGTAGCGAATTTACATTCGACTTGTACTGCGCGATCTGTTCTTCTAGATCCGTTACGCGAGATTTGGCATTCGTCAATTCATGCTGACTATTCAGGAACTTTAAATCCAAGTCCTTATACTTCGTTTGCAACTCGGTATAATCGCTTTGCAAAGCTGTATACTTTTTGTTGCCCACACAAGCACTTGCAAGTAGCGCTATGGCTAGAACTGCAAGGGGCAAACTAAACACTTTCTTGTACATAATTGTTTTCATTTATCAATAAGCAATGTCTTATATGTAAATATCGTGCCAAAAGTAGAAGGCAGTACGCTATAAGCTATAGGCTTTAGGCTAAATCGTTACATAGAGGCGTCCTTGATCCGACCTTGAGCCGTGTTCTATCCGTGTCCTATTCCCCCTATATCCCAGTGATATCCCTATACAGTACGTAAAAAAGCCCAAAACACGGCTTTTTAAGCAATACCTATCGGACTACTATCGGACTCGAATATAGTAAGGATGTGCATCAGTTTATAGACGGCTGCTACAGCTGTTAAAATATGTTAAAGTTGCTAGCCAGGTAGGTTGAACTTTTTAATTGGCAGAAATAGCAATAAATCCGGCACCGTGTCTGCCAAAATCGTTTGCTATTTCGCTGAGCAAAATATAAATATCTTCATCGTACTTTAGTATTATTTCAACAGCATCACAGCATATACAACCAACTTTAAACCAATTCCAACTGACATTGAAATAAACACGAACAGCATGGTAGTAAATCCAACTGCATTTAAAACAAAGTAAGTTGTCTTTACTATAAAGGCGATCAACTTTAACACAATTCCAAACAACTTTATATTAAAGATATACAGAATTAACTTGACCCCAACCGGAAATAACTCAATTCCACCTGTCTTTATAGTAAAGGCAAACGGCTTTACGATAAACCCGTCTGATTTTATAATAAATGCAACGGACATCAACACAATGTCGACCGACATTATTAAAAACCCGTATGACTTAGAAACAAAGTTATATCGGTTTGCTTTAATTCCGCGCGTCTTTAATATCATCCCGATCGGAATTGGCACAAAGCCATACGGAAATACGATAAAGACGACCGGGATCAAGTTGAATACAAAAGTCCTTGTTACAAAGTCAATATGATCCATGATAAAGACAATCGTCTTTATGGTAGGTTCTCTGGATTAATGGTTATTTATCTGTTTCGATTATCGATCTCCAAATAAGGGTAAGGAACTTAACTATCAAAGAAGAAGGGCGAGTGCTGAAAGAATAGATTCTTGAGTTGGTGGATATTGAGCAAGAACACCGGTAATCGCATGAAGCTAATCAGCAATTTGAGAGTAACAAATTTATAAAAACAAATTTGAGTTTATCTCTACCAAGCATAAAATTAATTTCATATAATCAAAACCAAATTTCGTCCTCATAAAATGGCATTCTGTGTAATTTTTTTGATTTAGCCGATTTTAATCACTTGCTTTGCGACCGTTCAACGAGGCCTTGCCTCCTAAACTTATATTTATGTTTATGAAGTATTTCAAAAAATCATTAGTAGTGCCTATGGTACTGCTCAGCCTATCCTTCGCAGCCTGTAACAAGGATAATGCAGTTCAACAAGTGACAAAAGAAAAAGCCCAAATTGAGACCCTACGGCAGTTTCTAGCAGAAAAAATGCATTTAGACGTTTCTTCCATTGTGTTTAATAAAGAAACCCAAGCGTTTAAACTACCCGGGGACTACGATCGTGAGCTTAAGTATGAAGATGTTCTTGATGTTTATAACCGTGATAAAAACCTAGATAAGAAATAAATGAAAAAACTGTTATATACATTATTAGCCCTCGTTACCTTAGTCAATACCGCAACGAGCCAAGTGATAGATATAAAAATCGGGAATTGGGGAGTTCAAAACATATATCTTCATGATGGGAAAATCAAGTATGAGTCCAACAGTGGCGAAACTCCATTCAATACCGTCATGCAATTCCAACGATACGATGGTTCCACACAAGTTAAAGCGCAAGCGATCTATGTTTTAGATGCCAACGGCTCTGAAACCGCAATTTCTGATAGTATTTTTGTAACTACCTCTGATTTTACACAAGCTACCGGCACTTATTGGAGTAAGGAATTTGCTAAAACAGCAAAGCTGCAACCAAATAACAAGGCCGGAGTTGTGAAGCTCAAATGGCGTTATTGGGATACTTATAGCGGAACAACGCCAAAATGGTCATCGTATTATTATGCTAGTAAGACGTATGGAACGATTTCCGCAGGCGATATAGAAACACCTTATCCCGCAGGTTCAATTTCCGTACCAGCAGATTATGATGGAGATGGAAAAATGGATATATCTATCAAAGACGCGAGCGGATACTGGAGAATAGACTACGCAAAAAACGGATTCGGTGTTTGGGATGTGGTTTTAGCCAACTATGGCAATTCTATTGAGGCCGTACCAGTACCTGCTGACTATGATGGGGATGGCAAAACTGATTTAGCCATTAAGGATTCGAACGGCTATTGGCGGATAGACTATGCAGCCAATGGATTTGGTTCCATTGATATAGCTTTGCCAAATTATGGAAACTCTCCCAAAGCTTTACCTGTACCAGCCGACTACGATGGTGACGGCAAAGCAGACTTAGCAATCAAAGATGATAATGGCTATTGGCGGATAGATTATGCCAATAATGGTTACGGTTCAATCGATGCTGTATTCGCCGGTTACGGAAATTCGACAGACGCCATTCCTGTCCCAGCGGATTACGATGGTGACGGCAAAGCAGATTTGGCTATTAAAGATAAAAACGGATATTGGTGGATAGATTATGCCGCAAACGGATTTGGTTCTTTTAACGTTTCGTTACCGAATTATGGATATTCAAATGCTATACCAGCGCCAGCCGATTACGACGGTGATGGTAAAGCAGACCTTGCAATCAAAGATACCAATGGTTATTGGTGGATAGATTATGCCGCAACAGGTTTTGGTTCTTTTGACATAAAATTTCCGAACTATGGCAATTCAATCGATGCAGTGCCAGCGCCCGCTGATTATGACGGAGATGGGAAGGCAGACCTCGCCATAAAAGATGCAAACGGATATTGGAGGATAGACTATGCAAATAATGGTTATGGCACATGGGATGTAGTTGTTAATTTGAGATAAGCTCTCAATACAAAACGCCTAGGATACAAAGTTAAATGCTTTCTCTTAGGCGTTTTGGTAAATTATAGCATGTGCACTTACTAAAAGTATAGCCACATTTAGTTGCAACAATATAACCTGCTCATTCTATTTTGACCAGCAGTAATTTCATTCCCGACAATGGTTAGATAAACCGCGTAATTGCCTCATTCATCATTTTTTACATTAATTTTGTAATCCAAAGGACAGCAAACAGCTTTAAGCTTTACGTTTTTAATAGGCTGTATTAACCAATCTGGCAGCTAGCGCTATATTTTCATCGTCCAATCCGTTCAAATCATTATTTATAACCATTTACTGTTATAAAGTCAGTACGCAAAAGGCACAACTAGAACATAAATCACGAACGTCCCCTTTTTTGAAGAAAGAGGGACAAATAATTAGAACAGTACGCATATTTGATTCAGTCACGCATAACCCAATAAATCAAACAACAAAAAAGTTACATCCAAACTGTATCATAGAACATATTCCTTCGTTTTTTATTTAAGTCATGATATAAAAACAACATTACACTTCCTATTAACATCTACAAAAGTTATGGGAAAAGACGTAAAAAAAATCTTAATAGCGACAAATCATTTGGAAAGCGTAGGTGGCTCTGAACTTTATACATACGATTTAATTAAAGCGCTGAGTGAGCTAGCGGGTATAGAGGTAGAATATTTCACTTTTGATAAGGGATTGATTTCTGATAAAATAGAAGGAGAGTTAAAAATTCCTTTTATGTCAAAAAAGAAATATGATCTAATTTTTGCTAATCATAACTCTACTGTAAGAGAACTGTTTTCGAGAGCTCCAATCATACAGATCTGTCATGGCGTGTTACCCGAACTTGAGCAACCCTCTCCTCTTGCAGATTTTCATGTGGCGATTTCGGAGGAGGTATCATTACATCTAAATGAATTAGGTTATCAAAATGAGGTAATATTAAATGGAATAGATATACAGTCTAAAAGGCCGATAACTTCGCCTAGTCGCAAACTAAAAAGAGTGCTTTCATTATGTCAAAGTGAAAAAGCGAACATCGCATTAAAGGAGATCTGCACGTCTAAGGGTTTAGACTTTTCCTCCTATAATAAGCATAAAAACCCAATTATTGAAGTGGAAAAAGTAATTAACCGCTTTGATTTGGTCGTAGGAATTGGAAGATCCATCTATGATGCCATGGCATGTGGAAGACCTTGTCTAATATATGATAATAGAGGATATAATGGAAATAGAGCAGACGGTTATTTACGTCCAGAAAATTTTTGGAAATATATCACAAAGAACTGTTCTGGTCGGTATTTGAACAGGCAGTACAAAGAAACAGAATTAATACGGGAAATGGAGAAATACGATCCCAAAGACGGAGAACGACTTAGGGAAATCGCCTTATCAGCCTTAAATGCTCATGATATGGCCCGTAATCTATTACTTATGACTGATTATTTAACGTGGCGAAATCGTTTGAATAAATGGAAAAGATTCACAAACAACGCCAAGCTCGTCAAGCGCGCTTTTTTCTATAAAAGGATATATAATGCAACGAAGTGGACATACTTTAATAAAACATATTAAATATTGGGCTTACCTAAAAGTCCTCAACCATATCCAAAAACTTCCAAAGGATTGCTCGTAATTGTAAAGATCTAACAAACAAGGATCAATCGCCCCTAGACACTTTAATTCCTCATTGGGAATTTCATTTAGAAAATATATCGTTTTCATCTGTTTTAAACGTCAACTCTTGGGTGAAAAGATCTATCTTAAAGCCAATATACCTGATGAAGTACTTAAATAAGCTCAACAACTTCAGCAGCGTTTACTAGATCAAGCAATCTGTCGATATATCATCATGTAGTCCATTTCACCGAAATCTATACCCTTTAAAAAAAGAACAGAAACACTAAAAAAGTGTATATTGGTCTTGTAAAATTAAAAAAGTGATTTCTATTATTATTGCGTCGGCCAACGAACAACTACTTAATCAAGTATCTGTCAATATTAGAGAAACTATTGGAGTGCCTTATGAAATCCTAGCCTTCGAAAACAGTGATGGCAAAAAAGGGATTTGCGAAATCTACAATAAAGGAACCCAAAAAGCACAATACGAATTGCTATGCTTTATGCACGAAGATGTCCTCATCGAAACAACAGATTGGGGTAAGAAAGTTGTAGAGATCTTTGAAAAAACAACCGATATCGGGTTGCTAGGGGTCGCAGGAAGCACTTATAAATCGCTAACCCCTTCCAGCTGGTTTCCACCGTATGCATCTTTTGGGAACAATACCTGGAGGATCAATATTAAGCAGGTAAGTTCTGATCGTTTAGAAAAAGAAATACACGACTACTATAATCCATATCATGAAAAAATGAGTCGCGTTGCTTGTTTGGATGGAGTGTGGTTATGTACCAGAAAAAAAACTATTTTAAAATATCCATTTGATGAAAAAAGACTAAAACATTTCCATGGATACGATATCGATATATCGATGTCGATTAATCAACATCATTTCCTCTACGTAACCTTTGAGGTTTTAATGAAACATTTCTCCAAAGGAAATTTCAACCATATTTGGCTTAGAGAGACACTCAAAGTACACACTAAATGGTGTGGGAATCTACCGTTAAATATGGAGGAAAATGTTGGCTCCGAACTGATTTCAAGGGATATGCAAGCATTAAAAGACGATATCTTAATCAAGTTTCCCACCAATTCAAATCTACCTCCTTTTCTCATTTTTAAGCTCACCACCCGCCTGTTTCTGAAGGAAAAAATAAACTTTAGGACTTATAGACAAAGTCTTACTAGATTATTTAAAAGCAGAGGAAGCAAGCTGATTAGTTAGTACGAGAAAAAAGTTTGTAAAGTTTTTCGCGGACGCGCTCCGGTGTATATTCTTCAATTGCTTCCATCGAATGCATAGCAACCTCATTCCACAACACTTCATCGGTATAAATATCGATCACTTTTTTAGCGAAGTTATCCGCATCATCCGCAATTAAAACATTTTTCCCGTTTTCCAAATTCATACCCTCTGCTCCTATTGTTGTAGTTACTACGGGTAAACCGTATTCTAAACTCTGACCAATTTTCCCTTTCATTCCAGCTCCATACCGTAAGGGAGCAACAAAAACTCGATTAGTTATAAAAAAAGTTGAAACATCCGGCAAATAACCAGGCACATATACTCGATCAGATTGTAGCTCAACAACCTCCTCAGGAGGATAACTACCCAGTAAATTAAGTTTTATATCTGGATATCGTGTCCATATTAAGGGCATGATTTCGTTGACGAGCCATATCGCGGCATCGACATTCGGTTGATGACGATAACCTCCTATAAAACAAAGATCGCTTCTGTGTTCAAATTCCAAAAAATGAAACTGTTTAGGAACATGAATGTTAGGTATAACTTCAATTGTCTTAATCCCATTATCCTTTAAAATGGAGGCCTCGTTGGGAGTTACAACTAAAGTCAAATCGGCAGCCTTAGCTAACTCAATTTCCTTTTCTTTAATCAGCCTCACTTCCTTGGCCGCCTCCTCTTTATCCGTATTTTTTAGCTCCAATTCTCGTTCTAGTCGTAAAAAATGCAGATCGACTGTGTCATATATCCAGAAAATGTTTTGCCTCTCAAATAGATCTTGATAATACTCATTTAAAGATGGACGGCAAACCCAAGCTACATCAATCTTTCCAACAATGGATAAAAGTTTTTTTTTAAGTGACTGCTCGGGAAAAATTCTAGTTAAGACCCATACTCCCATGTTGGTTAATCGAGAATAATACGGTTCCGTTTTAGAATCAAATTCAGGCAAAAAAATAATACGATACTTTAGATCCAAGCAAATTTTTATTATTTCAAATATCCGCCTAGATCCTGAATCCTTGTCGTACAAAGGTAGTAGAGGTTCAATGAACAGAATAGTTTTCTGTGAAGACAGGAATTTATCAGCTATTTCCCTAAAGTTATCAACCAAATTAAACGTCGAAAAGACATTTTGCCACTTTTCTTTAAATGTCTTCGCATTTATTTCTTGAAATCTTTTAACATTACCTACTGTTTTAACCTTACCAGAACTTACCCCTTCATAATGAACGACCTCCGCTAATGGTTGATAATACACCCTCTTCTTCAAAATATAACGAATTGCAAAACATAGATCCGTATCCTCATAATACGCCGGAGCGTACTCTTCACTAAAACCACCTAATTGATTAAAATCCCTAAGAAGGAGCAATATACATGCTCCTGAACAGTAGTCGGTCTCCCGAAGATAGTTATATTTCAAATCGCTAACTGCTTCAAATTTCCCATAATTAGCGGGTTCGCCTTTATAGTTCACAATCCCTCCTGCTTCTTGTATAAGTCCATAGGGATAAACAAGCTTAGCTCCTACAAGACCTACATGTTCATTTAAATCAAAAGTTGCTAGCAATGCGCTCAACCATCCAGTCCGAACCTGTGTATCATTATTTAAAAAGCATATGTATTGGCCACTAGCATAAGAAGCTCCCCGATTGCTGGATTTTAAAAAGCCCAAATTCTCCTCATTTATAATAAGTTTGATATTTTCAATCAGCTTTAGTACCTCTAAAGAACTATCGGAAGAATAGTCATCTACCACAATCACTTCATAATCGACATTAGTAGTGTTCATTAAAACAGAAGCGAGACAATTATAAGTATACCTAATCTGATTATGAACACATATCACGATACTAACAACGGGGTGATCAAAAACAGGAAATTCTAGCGATTTAAATTCGTTTTTATAATTTAACAAATCGGTAAACTCCATTTTATCAATGCCTACCATACGCTTAATCTTTTTTGAAAAGCTTTTATTTCGATACACAGCATAAGGATTTTTGTTAAATCGAAAAAGCGTTATAAAAACAAAAAAAAGTCTTTTCAATACATGTTTCCAAAATTTCAAGCTATCGTATGGAGGACTTTCCCCGTTTTCTTTCCTAGAATAGTAACTACTTGCTATCTTGAGGCTAACTTTGTAATTCTCTCTATCTATCCAACGAGTAAACTTTTTTGAGCTCATAATGCCCTAATTTTATTATTAACAAAAAATGAAAGGGATTTTATTACCTATTCTTATAAATCGTTGTCAACAACGAACAATCTCAATTCCGCCTAGATCTTAACCCCCATATTTCAGAAATATGGGAGACCAAAATCTCTTTGTTTATCCCAATGATGACATCCAAAAGAAAGTTGATTCTCATAAGCTTAAATGTCAACACCGAAGCTTTCTGTAGCGAACAACAATGCCTTTTTATAATGCGGAGTTCAATTCTCGTTTTATAACGATCATCTCTACGGAAAAGAACACATCTTTATTAAATTGCTTTTATTTGCTAACGAGATATTCGCAAATTATTTTTTGTTTCTTTATACATATCTGATAAAATTTATTTATATTTCTTAAGCCCCCCTGTTAGCCACAACGTTATGAAATTGTAGATCAGTAGGTAATTGACTCCTTTTTGCTTCAAATCGGAATTTTGCATATAACACTTACCGTAACTGAAATATCTTTTCTCATCTGTTTTTTACTATTTCTAAGCAAAACGATGTCTAGGGAAGAATAAAATAAATAAAAATGCTTCTCTCACTAAATTGAGTAAACCTTTGAAGAAAAACCGCATTTAAGTGATGCCGATTAGACAATCTTGATTTCAATTGGTTCAATATATCTAAATAATCAATATTTCCTCTGTATTTTTCTCCAAACGGCACTTAACCACGCTTTGTAATACACATCCTTCGAAGTTAACGGGTGGGAAAATATTTTTTTTAAGTGAGGCATCAACTCGCTGCTAATTGTGTGTCGATTTTGCCAATATTCTCGAAAAAACTTTTTAAATCCTTTATAATAAGTATTTTTATCTATCATGTCTTCAATATACATGATATTTAGTATGCGCATATCTTCTAAATAACCCAAGCCCGATTGAATTGCCTTACCACTTACGTCTGCATCATGCTTTCTAAAGTAATTCATTAATCGGCCATTTATGGATACTTTTCCCTTTGCGGCCAATCGTATCCAAAACAGCTTATCTCCTGCAAATCGAAATTCCTGAAAGTCGTGCGAAATTTGATCGTAAATTTCTCGTCGCCATATCGCCATACTCGCATTAAAAATCGTATTTATGGAAATCATATGTTGGTTAATGAAGGTTATTCCGTCAACGATATCTGCTAGTTTAGGATAATTTGACCGCCACCTGATCTGATTGTTGCCATCAATGCAATATGATTGACAATAACTTATCGTACATTTTTCGTCTCCTTCGATACCATCGATTAGATATTGGAGCATATGATCATCACACCAATCATCGCTTTCCGCTATCCAAATGTATTGGCCCTTGGCATGCATAATGCCCTTATGCCATTGGTGAAAAGGGTTTCCCGAATTTTTTTGATTGTAAATAATCGTTTTTATTTTTCCATGTCCACGGTAATCTTCTATAATTTCTTTACTACCATCGGTTGATGCATCATCTAGAATAATCATTTCGAAATCTCGAAAAGTTTGGTTCAAAACGCTGTCAATACGCTTTCTCAGGTATTTCCCATGATTATAATTGGGAATGATGACAGATACTTTGGGCATACTTTTATATTTTCTTAATCACTTCATTCATATCAAAGGGAGCTGGTCTTCCTTCCGCTATGTATGCCCCTGCAATCATAGCCAAATCTTCTATCACCTTTAATTTCTTTTCAAAACTATGGGTTAGTTTCGCTTTTAAAATCTTCTTTAACACCTTAAAACGGATATAATTATCGCTGGGAATTTTCTTCCCAGAATAAATTGGATGCTCCGCAAAAATCTGCTTTATACTTACATCATAACAGATACGGGTACCGACCATTAGATTTTTAAGATAAGTTACGCTCGTCCGCTTTTTTGGTATAATATGACCAATTTTTAGGTTAGGAGCAATGCCTGCGGCTTCATTATTCAAGATAGTGCAAAGCACCAATTGAGTATCGTCTCCACTGGAAAGTGTCGTTCCAAACCTCCCTGTCAACGTTAACTGTCTACTTCCGATAAGCTCGACATACTTTTCAGCATGCCGCTTTTTTATGCACAGGCCTGTCCCAAAAGGATAGCAAGGCTGCCATCTTCTTTGACAAGCATAGGCAATAAACTTTTCATCACGTTTTTGGAATAACTCTTCTGCTATTGATTTGAACGACGTGTCAATATCATCAATAAAACGAACCTGTACCTTGCCCGGCCCCCAAGCACCGACATGGGGATATTGTTGTTCAAGAATGGTTAATTGCTCTAAATACGTATGCTCCGGCTCGTTATCATCATCAAAAAAAACAATGAAATGTCCTCGTGCATGTTTAATCCCTGCTACGCGTGCGTGAAGGAGCCCAGGTTGCTCTTCACGAATAATGTTGAAGTTTGTAATCCGTTTTGCATGTTCACTAACAATATCTAACTCCTCCAATCTTGGTGCGCTGTTGTTGTCTACTAAGATAACTTCATGTTCTGTTGCACCCTTCTTTAATTGACTTACTGCATTTAGACACCTAGAAAGCAATCGGCTGTCCGGGTTATAACTGCAAATAACAATAGAGTAATCTATATTCATATTTAATTTTATTCTTGATCATCCTTCTGAAAAAAGCATCATTAAATACCCGTTCAAATACCTCTTTCGTGTGATATAAAGGAAATTACATAGAAAGATTTTCATGTCACTATTATATCGTTGTATTAACGTCAAAAGCATCATCTAATATTGAATAAAGAACCCCGGTTTCATGGTTCCTTTTAAAATACCTAATTGCTTGACCATTTAACTCCCGATATAAATCCACATCATTCAAAACTGATGAAATATGTTGAACAAATTGCTCCGCATTATCGGCAATCAAACAGCCATTGTCGGCTTTGTTTATTAAGCCATCTGCTCCTCTAGGGGAGCAGACCACAGGAATGCCATTTGAAAGCGCTTCTAGGACCTTTACTTTTACTCCGGTACCACTTAACATCGGACACACCGATAATCTCGAACGAACATAATAATCATTTAAATCTTGCACAAACCTAAATTTTTGAATCTCTTTTAGATCTGGAACAAAATCAACAATTTTTCCGATTACACATATGGAAACTGAATCAGCTAGTTTTGGAAAAACCTCAGCGAAAAACCAATTCGCGGCTCTTATATTATGGTGACTATCTCCTGCTACGTATATTAAATCGAAAACTTTATCTGATTTTGATGAAGTATAATTGCCCGCTAATGTCATAGGGACATACCGTATCCGGCTTTTGCAAAACTGGCTGAACAAATATCTTTCCTCCACAGAAAGCGTCCAGATTTCATCAAATAGATCCAGTCTTCTCATCTCTTCTTTGAACATCTTTCCGATATCCCCTACATCTTGCTCCTGTGCTGTAAGAAAATCATGTGTATCGATGAACAATTTAGCTCCGTTAAACAGCTCTTTATTTTTTGCAAAATCAGCCCAATAGGCATAGCTTATAACGATGTAGTCATATTTATTGTCCTTTAATATCTCCTTTACTCGCTTTTTATTGTATGGATTTACAAAATTCGGAAGTTCTTTATGCTTAAAAATATCCCTATAGAGCCTATGAAACTTATATTTAGCCCAATAGTGAGGAGACAACCAGCTTTTTGGTTTTTTCTCTAATTTGAATACATGCTTAACAGAACTATTTTTTAACAGCTTATCGATCTCGTCGTGGGACAAGGTTCCTGTACTCCAAAAATCAGCACTATACACATAGTCAACCGAAAACTTTTTATACCTAAAATAATTGAGTAGGGTCCAAGCACGAGTAAGATTACCCGCATTACTTTTCATCAAGTTTTGAGGAAAAAAATACAGAACTTTCTTCATTTTCTATAGCTATCTAAGAACTCTCAATATAAGACCTACCATATCAGACAAATCACTAAAACCACGAAAAGTATTAGCTTAACAAGCTTGTACCGATTGAATTGAATAAAATGATTTTTTTTTCGGGTACCACTATAATTGAAGTGCCTAAACAAACCCGTCCAGAAACCTTGCGACAAGTTTTTGAACAAAACGCCGGAATCGTAATAGATTTTCATCGTTGCCGAGTAGTATATCATGGCTATAGATGGCTTTCTATAGCTACGCCGCAAATAGAAATAACTCGCAATCGCTTCTATTAAAACCACTCCCGGAATTGCAATACCTATTGTGTCCAGATATTCAGGAAAAAGCAATCCGCTAACCGCAAGCCCTATTAAAAGAAAAAACAGGCTTTCCGGGGTAGTAGGAAAATCATATCTTGTATATTGGGGATGGAGATGCATTAGAAATGCTGCGCCGTTCCCGTACCGGTAAGACCTTTTGAAGTTTGGTTCTCCATTGTTCCACCACGGATGCCATACTTGTGCCTCGGCCAATGTTTTCAGATTTTTAAAATTATTCCGCGCTCTGAATCGAAGAAAAAAATCAACATCTTCTCCTCCTCCCCCTTTTGGGTAAGCTTCATTAAAACGGATAGGTCCCAATGCCTCCCTTTTTATAGCAATATTAGCCGTTGCTCCCCAGGTATAAGAATCTTTAACAGAGGCTATACTGAAAATATCAGCGGACCCGCTGGCCATGGTTGCTTTGGTAAAAGCGGAATCTGCCGGAGGAAGGGTAACCAAGCCAATAAATCCGATTTCTTCCGGATTTCTATTGATCGCGTCCTGATATATGCATAGCAAGTTTGGTTCTATCTTAATATCGTCGTCAAGAAATAAAATCCAGTCTCCACTCCCGCTATCTATTCCTTTATTTCGGGTTAGGGACGCACCCAGGTTTTTTTCGTTTATGATCAAATAAACCTCGTTATCGTCTACAGCTTGCAGCAGTTCCTCATTTATCGAAATCGCAGGATTATCTACTATGATGTAAAATCGGACGGCAACACCTTCGGGCCGTATTAATTGGATAATCGGCAAAATATATTCTTTCTGTACCCTAAACGAAGGTACGATAACGTCTATGCTTTTCAACATGTATATTTTTCCAATAGTCGCCTTTAAACCGACAAATTGATTATCAAGCTGACTCTTTAAAAGCTATTTTAAGTTTAAGGTTACAAACCTAGACAAATTCCCCGGCATAGCCAATAAATCACATTGTGTATAAAGGGAATGCAATCGCTCCGGTGCCTCCAGAATGTTATTTTATATCAGAATAGATTACCGATATAGAATTAATTTACTAAGACAACTTATGCCAATTCAAACTGTTGGCCATGAGGAACAGGGTGTACCTCATGATACCCATTTTTGCACTGCTGTATATTCCTCTGTAATGTATTTCTCAACGAAAACCCATGCTTTTCTTCATTAGTACGGGCAGCCAGGCGGTGGGTTAAATGAAATTGCACCGCTTTTAATTTCAGCTTCTTTTTCATTACTCCGCTATTTACCAACCGTGCAGCCAGCTCTTCATCTTCGTGCCCCCATCCCTGCAGATCGTTATCATAGCCGTTTACCGTAATAAAATCAGCTTTCCAAAAGGCGAGATTAGACCCTCTAACGCTTTTCGAAGAATTTCTTTTCTTTGTAAAAAGCCAAGCCAAAAAAGGAATCCTAAAGGCGTTAAACCTGTTCTTAACACCCTTATTGAAACAAGAAAAATGAATCCGCTCTTCGTCAAAAACAGCAGGCAATAGTTCTTCCTTTATATGTGCACGGGTGCCCCTAACGAAGGTCCGCTTCTCCATCACGCTTAAATGATCCTTTATAAAGTGCTTGTCAAGGATTACATCTCCATCAATCTGAACGATGTAATCGCTTGATGCAACTTTAATGGCTTTGTTTAAGATGAGTGATTTTCTGAATCCCTCATCTTCATGCCATACATGATGTATAGAAATATTTTTAAGCTTCTTTTTAAAAGAATCGATTAAAATTTTGGTTTCTTTACGAGACCCGTCATCAGCAATGATGATCTCATTTGGCATGTAAGATTGCTTCCGAACGCTCTTTAAACAGAGGTTCAATGCCTGAGGCCAATTGTATGTTGAAATAATTAACGAAACGGATGGGTACATATTTTCTGTCTTACTTAACCAACAGTAAACACTAAACGGACATCAGCCAACTAATGCTACATTAAAAATATTACTGTGTATTAAGTCATTTATCATGCCATTTTTTATAGTGGGAATATTCAGTTTTATTTCAACTTTGCTCCGCTTCCGGTATTCCGTGAGTCAACCTGACTTTTTCCATCAAGGCTATTTCCCGATATCCGTTTTCAGCTTGCTTCCGCCCTTGTGCAATAGTCTTTTCAAAAAAAAGATGATTATCTTTTTCCTTTGCCCTCGAAGCTACTTCATGATAGATGTGATAACAAACAGCAGCAAGCTTCAAATGCTTTTTTCTTTTATTAATATTAATCAATCTTGCGGCCAATTCTATATCTTCATGCCCCCAGCCTTCTATTGTATTATCATAGCCATTCACCTGTATAAAGTCCGAACGCCAAAACGCCATATTACATCCTCGAATGTTTGGATTTGATGGGTCGGTTTTAATTAAAAAGGAGAAAAAAGGTAACCGTAAAGCGTTAAACCGATGTTTTATCCCCCGGCTAAATGGATGAAATGAAATTTGGCTGCTGTCCAGTATCTCCAAAGATTTATTCTTGCTGATTTGAGCTCTGCTTCCTTTTATAAAGTAGTCGTTTTGGGCCGCCTCTATATGATCTTTCACAAAGCAAGGATGAAGAATCACATCTCCGTCAATTTGAATAATGTAATTCCCTTCCGATTCAGCAATCGCTTTATTCAAAATGACTGTTCTCCTAAACCCTTTATCTTCATGCCAAATATGTTTTATCGGAATAGGAAACCTAGTCTTAAACATATCAATCAGCTCTTTCGTATGTACAGCAGACCCATCGTCCGCAATAATGACTTCATTCGGTAAAACCTTTTGCGCCAATACGCTTTTAAGCGACAAACTTAAAGCCTCCGGCCAATTGTATGTTGATATTATTAAGGATGTCGTCGGCTTTTTTTGCTCCATAATCTAAGTATAACGCTCTTGCTAAAGTACTAAACGAAAATGCTACCAAGTTGCTACACTGCTGTCAAAAGCTTTTATAAACGATAAATAATGCGATTAACACGCTTATTTTGCTATTGAGCAGGTTAACTCAACTATTACTTAAGCAAAACATTTACCTTCTCAAAATCCATATTACTGCACAAAAATCCTGCCATGATACATTCTATATTTTCACATTTTGTTCGGAAAGTTTAGTCTTCCTCAGCAAACCATTCGTCTTTCAAGTCGTCAATCTCTCTCCTATCTTTCTTAGTAGGGCGGCCAGTCCCCCGATCGCGTTTTAAAACCGGCGCATGGAACATCGATTTATAACCATATGTTTCTTCTACAGGCGTTAAATCTTCATAAAAAGTAACCGCCGTTTTTGCATCCACACGCTTATCTAACAAATCAAGCACTTTGACTACCTTTTTTTCAATACCTTTTTGAATGTGATAGGTTTCACCCACTTTTACGACATAGGAAGGCTTAATATTTTGACCGTTTAACTTCACCCGACCAGCTTTACAGGCCTCTGTTGCTAAACTTCGTGTTTTAAAAATGCGGATCGCCCATAAATATTTATCAATGCGGAGCTTCTCTAACTCTTTGGCCATAATTTACAAATGTACCCTTTTAAGGGGAAAGCTCAAAATGGAGCTTTTTCTTGTTACTTTTAAAAAGAACGTTTTTCTTCATCAACTTTTTCTTGGCAAAAAGTTGAACAAAACCCAAGGCTGTGCAGGCTACCTTGCAACTGATTGCAAAGCATCGCTGGCGCGTATTGGAGCCGTTTCACTTCCTCAATCCGCTTAGATACTGCCATATGAACAGACATGCAAATGCTTTGCGGCTCGTTGCCTCGGTATCCTCCAAGGCCCTTTTACCCACTCACAGGGCTATATTTAGGGCTGAAGATATAGTACGCTTGATTAAAAGTAAAAGTCCATCGTTCTACTAAAATGCCGCCTCCAAAATTTACATCATGCAGTGGGAGGCACTACCATTCCTATAAATTTTGCCTGCCTGCGGATTCACTACTTCATTATTTTCAAAGGTGTTCATGGACTCCCTACGGTCGTCTCTTTGCTTCTTTTCTTTCGCGGACCTTCCCCTTAGGGAAAGCTTGAATGCCTTAAAAACTAACTAGTGATGAAAAGTTGATTAAGAAAAACGTTCTTATAATATAAACACCCTGCATCTATATGTTAAAGCTTGTTTAGAAGCAAGGCATTTAAATTTAATACGCTAATCCCCCTACTCCTTATTAAAAGCGCTTTTTTTAAAAATAGCTCTAAATATAATCCAAACAAGACTACCTGAAAGCACACCTACTACCGCACCACCAAGAATATCAAACGGATAATGAACGCCATTGTAAATTCTGCTATAAGAAACCAGCAAAGCCCAGAACAATAAAATGATCTTCAACCAATTATATTTTGCAGGCAGTAAGAAGAAGAGAAACGTTACAAGCCCAAATGCGTTGGCACTGTGAGATGATACAAAACCATATTTACCACCTGGACCCGCTTCGCTTAAATGAACCAGGCCGGCTAAAGTTGGTTCATGAGAAGGTCGAAAACGTTTCACCAGATTTTTAAAAAGTCCGGAAGCAGTCTGATCACACAAAGTAATAGTTACCGTAATTGCGAGTAGAATATAAATGGTGAATTTCTTATAAATTCTAACTAAAAAAAACACTATCACAGCGTAAAACGGAATCCAGAACAATTTATCACTTGCCCAATACATTATCGTATCAAAGAAAGCATTGTGCTTTCCGTTGATTGCTAGGAATAATTCTGTGTCAAACTGTTTTAAATCTTCAAGCATTGATTTCATTTAATAAAGTTTTAGGTTAATGTCTGAAATGGTTTTTTTATTTCAATAACTGACTGCTATATTAACCTGACGTGACCATGGTATTCAGAATAGCCGTTAAACATTAAATCCTGATGAGATATTTGTACAATTTCAGGACTTTCTTTACTTTGCGTTTAATCAACATTTTATTTGATGCTCTACTTATTTCCCTGAAACAGTATTCCGAAGACAGTCCCGACAAAGATGCATATTCCTCACTGATAATCCTCAGAATTTCTTTATCAAAGGTGAGATCAAGGGTGAGTTTTCCGAAATTTTTAAGTCTTTTAGGTATCTTGATACGAGCATAAACGTTTATTCTATTCAAATCAACCATATAAAAACGATAGGCGCCATTTTCTTGTCTGATCAGAAAATTCCCAGCTGTATTATCAATAAACTGAATACCGTTTTCATGTAGAGCATAGATTAATGCAGTATATTCCTTAATAATCTCCGTTCGTCCGGGAAAATCTCTGTTAAAAAGAACGTCCGCCAAAGTAAAAGTATTTTCGAGGTGTTCACTTATATAATAACTTGAAGTTAAACCAATGAAATCATGATTTTCAATATAGGCTACAGGTTTAGGTGTGTAAAAATTTTTATCCAAAAGTAATTGTGCGTATTCAAAAGACCTTCTTGCTTTAGACTTTCGGTAAAATTTATAAACATGTCGGTTGATAATGTTATGCTGTTTGAAGGATTTAAAGTTGAATAGTAACCCGCTAATTTCAAAAATTTTAACAACGTTTCTATTTCCGTTACCAATGATTGTCCCGCTTGTTTTAAATTTTTTTAAAGTAAGGATAATTTCCTCGTTATACTGAGAAAAATCCTCTGCAAAAAACACCTTCATTTCACTTATTTCACCGTTTAATCTTTGTTCAAAGCGTTGTAGATTAACTGCATAATTTTTTCATTATCAATATGATTGGTATTAACTGCAAAACTCTTGCCGTTATATGGCGCATAGACGTCTTCATCACTTACAGAAAACAAGCCAATCGTAGGTATGCCTGAAGCACTTGCTAAATGCATTACCCCGCTATCAGCTGCAATGAAGAGTGCAACATTTGCAATAAAGCCTCCCATTTCACGAATATCCGTACTGTAAAAATGAGGAATCTTAAAATTTAGCTTCGATATATTTTCAACGGGTAACAACTCAATAATATTATAATTCGGAAAATTTCGCTGTAATATCTCATAAAATTTCGCCCACCACTCTTCAGGATAACATTTTTCACCCGTTGCGTTGGTAAAAAGACAAATAGTATCCCTGTGGTTGCGCGTTAAATTCTCCAATTTTTCTTTCCCCAAAGCAATTTCAGCTTGGTCTAATTTGAGATCGAGATTCGGAATGGTGGTGGAATTTTCGTTATAGCCTAACTTTGATAAATAGTCTCTTAGGTTATAAATTGAATTTTTAGCCAAGTGTCTATAATCGGAGTATTTAACTTGTATTTCTTCACTAAAGTCACCAAAAAACTTATAGCGTGAACGAGCAAACAGTGTTGATAGTCTACCTGATGAAGAACCCGCAGTTGAGTTGATCACAAGATCGTATTTTCTGGCTCTCAAAAGGGCCCAGCCTTTTAGGTATTTGAATAAATCGCTGAAAGGTTTTTTAGGAAGCTGAATTATTCTATCAATATTTTTATAGTTCTTAAAAATTGAAGGTGACACTCCGCCTTTCACAAAAAGGTCTACTTTACTATCCGGAAAAACATTGATAACTTCCTGAACGAGGGGTGTAATTATCAAAAGATTTCCTAACCGGTGATTAGGCCTCGTAATTAATATCTTTTTTATGACAACATCCTTTTTTTTATCTACTACAGCATGGGATTTCCCAATATCTTTGGTAAGATTTCTCATTACAGCTCTTCTAACAGCATTCGTTTTTTTCATTGTTGCCTGGTGTTACATCTATATTGATCGTATTGTAGTCTTCCCTAATTAGCTACACTCAAAATTAAAAAATCCGGTCAGAATTGCAGATAAACGCATTTAAAATTGGCAAATAAAGTTGAAGTAGGTATTATTGTCTCATCCTGCTTTCGATCTTTTAGTAATTAACCGATGATTTTTATTCCGGTTGACCTTGTGGCCAGGGAAATTCTCAAAATATTCGTGAAGAAAGGTTTTTGCCTGTGCATAAGGTAAAGATATCTGCTAAAAACCCTTCTTTAAACCTATTTTACCAACATAACAACACCTAAAAAGCGAAAAGCCAGGCATGATTTGTACGTTTTAAGGTTTAAGTTTTATGTTATGCTTGTGCTTGAGGTAAGTAGTCATCCAATCGCCTAAAGCCTCCTATCGCTATATCAATAAATTTTACTTTCTTTGTTAAACTTTTTTATTGAAATGACTGCAGAATTAAAAAAACTAATTGAAGAAGCCTGGGAAGAAAGGCACCTAATAGAATTTAAAGAATATAGAGAAGCGATTGAGACCACTATTCTTCACTTGGATGAGGGAACTTTGCGTGTTGCTGAAAAGGTTGCGGGAAGATGGCATATTAACGATTGGATTAAAAAGGCCGTTATTTTATACTTTCCCATCCGTCAAATGAACGAAATTCACGTGGGCCCCTTTGTTTTCCACGATAAAATGAAGTTGAAAACAAACTATAAAGAAGCGGGTGTTCGGGTAGTACCGCACGGTTTGGCCCGTTATGGCGCCTTTTTAGCAAAAGGAGTTATTATGATGCCTTCTTATGTTAACATTGGTGCTTACGTAGATGAGGGTACCATGGTTGATACTTGGGCTACTGTAGGATCTTGTGCACAGATTGGGAAAAATGTGCACTTAAGTGGTGGCGTCGGTATCGGCGGCGTGTTAGAGCCGGTACAAGCTGCACCGGTTATTATTGAAGACAATTGTTTCTTGGGCTCACGAGCCATTGTGGTAGAAGGTGTACGTGTGGAAGAGGAAGCCGTATTGGGTGCAAACGTCGTGCTGACCGCATCTACGAAAATTATTGATGTGACCGGCGAAATTCCGAAAGAGTATAAAGGCGTGGTACCTGCACGCTCAGTGGTAATTCCCGGATCTTATACAAAGAAATTCCCTGCAGGCGAATATCAAGTACCATGTGCGCTTATTATCGGACAACGCAAGGAGTCAACGGATAAGAAGACCTCTTTAAATAACGCCTTAAGAGATCATAACGTAGCAGTATAGCTAACGAATCTGCTGTTGATAAAATGAGAATAGGATATGACGCGAAGCGGGCTTTTCATAATAAAACGGGATTAGGCAACTATAGTCGATCTCTAATTGATGGCATGTGCCGTTTCTATTCTGAAAATCACTATTTCTTATTTAATAGTAAGCCTTCGGTTTTATACAAAGCTGAAGGCTTACATGTTCAGGAAGTGCTCCCTTCGAAAGGGCTTGCCAAAAAGTTTTCTTCTCTATGGCGTACATTTACGCTAAACTCGCTGGCACATCAATATAATCTGGACATTTATCATGGATTAAGCCACGAATTACCTTTTGGCTCTAAAAAAGGGAAAACCAAATGGGTTTTAACCGTGCACGATTTGATCTTTATCCGCTACCCTCATTATTTCAAACCCATCGATCGGAGCATCTATACCTATAAAATAAAAAAAGCATGCCGAAAGGCGGACAAGATCGTTGCGATTAGTGAACAAACGAAACGGGATTTGATGGAATTTCTAGGTATTGCAGCGCAAAAAATAGAAGTTGTGTACCAGAGCTGTCACCCGCAGTTTAGCCAAACAGTGGATGAGAAGGAAAAGCGAGCCGTACAAAAGAAATATCAGCTACCGACAACCTATTTATTACAAGTTGGCACGATCGAAACGCGAAAGAATCTATTACTCACGATCAGAGCTTTAGACCGTATTCCAACCAATATTCATCTTGTCGTCATCGGCAAAGAGACCGCTTATTTACAGCTTATTCAACACGAAATTGCAAAGAGAAACTTACAAAAACGGGTTCTTTTATTGCATTCTGTACCCTTTGACGATTTGCCGGCTATTTATCAAATGGCGCATATTTTTATTTATCCGTCGCGTTTCGAAGGTTTCGGGATACCTATAATTGAAGCCCTACATAGTGGGATACCTGTTATAGCAGCTAGGGGTTCTTGCCTAGAGGAAGCAGGGGGGCCAAATAGCCGATATGTTGATCCGGATGATGTAGAGGGAATGGGATCTGCCATAAATGATATTAATACGAATAACGTGTTAAGATCGACGATGATTAAGGAAGGCAACGAGTATGTACAACGTTTTAATCCAAAAAACCTTGCGGAAGATTTATTCAATTTATACAAGAGTATATGATGAACAATGATATTAACCAAGCACTTCAAGTATTAAAATCCGGTGGCGTTATCCTCTACCCTACCGATACCATTTGGGGCATTGGCTGCGATGCCACCAACCCGGAGGCGGTGGATAAGGTTTATCAGCTAAAGGGACGCTCGAAAGATAAAAGCTTGATCATTTTACTTGATAATGAGCATAAACTAGCCAGCTATGTTCAGGAAATCCCTGACGTGGCTTATCAATTAATTGAATACACTGAAAAACCCTTAACCATTATCTATGATGGCGCGAAAAATCTTGCCACAAACTTGGTGGCTGAAGATGGCAGTATTGGAATCCGAATTGCGAAACATCGCTTTTGCGAACAACTGATCCAACGTTTCCGGAAGCCCATTGTTTCTACCTCTGCGAACATCAGTGGCGAACCATCCCCTAAAAATTTCCTAGAAATAAGTGATGAAATAAAGAATGGCGTCGATTATATTGTTGAGTTTGAACAGGATGACCTAACCCCGAAGCAAGCGTCAACGATTATGAAGTTGGATGCTAGCGGTGCATTTAGCTTTATAAGACGTTAGCAACTAGCTTTTAGCTGTAAGCTGACAGGCTAAAAGCTAATACCTAATGACTAAACCTAAAGGCTAATAGCTAATTTTTCGTATTTTTGCCCCACTGATGAAAGAGTACTTGCAACTTCCTGTTTTTGAAACGCTGAGCAATTTGGCCAACCAATACAATACAGAAATTTATGTAATTGGCGGATACGTGCGCGATCGATTGATGAAAAGACCCTTCAAAAATGACATTGACATCCTGGTTATCGGAAGTGGTATCGAATTTGCCGAAAAGGTGGGCAAGCACCTAAATACCAAAGTGTCCGTTTTTAAAAATTTTGGAACAGCCATGTTGCGCTATGATCAGATCGATATTGAATTTGTGGGTGCAAGGAAAGAATCTTATCGTAGAGACTCACGCAAACCGATTGTGGAAAATGGATCCTTGGAAGACGACCAAAAGAGACGCGACTTTACGGTTAATGCAATGGCCTTAAGCCTGAACAAACAAAATTTTGGCGAATTGTTAGATCCTTTTAACGGCGTGAAGGATATTCAGATCAGAACCATTCGCACACCTTTGGAACCGGAGGCTACTTTTTCTGACGATCCGCTACGGATGATGCGGGCTATACGTTTTGCCAGTCAGCTACAATTTAAAATCAGTTCTCCAACCTTTAATGCGATTAAATCGCAGCGCGAGCGTATCAAGATCATATCGAAGGAGCGTATTACCGATGAGCTCAATAAAATCATCTGCTCGAAAAAACCGAGTATTGGCTTTAATTATCTTTTCGACACCGGTCTGCTGGAACTCATTTTCCCCCTTATGACCCAGCTTTATGGCGTTGAAATTATTGACGGCAAAGGACATAAAGATAATTTTTATCATACATTGGAGGTCTTGGATAACATCGCCGAAGTGACGGACGACTTATGGTTGCGATGGGCCGCGATTCTGCATGATATTGCAAAACCTGCCACTAAGCGTTTCGACAAAAAACAGGGATGGACATTCCATGGCCATGAAGATCGAGGGGCTCGAATGGTTCCGAAAATATTTGCTGATCTGAAGCTTCCTCTTAATGACAGAATGAAGTTTGTGCAAAAATTAGTGCTACTCCACCTTCGTCCCATTGTACTGGCAAAAGATGTCGTAACGGATTCTGCGGTAAGACGTTTACTTTTTGAAGCAGGGGACGACATTGACAGTTTAATGAAGCTCTGCCATGCGGATGTAACAACCAAAAATGAATACAAACGCAAAAAGTATCGAGACAATTTTGAGCTGGTAAAACAACGTATTAAAGATGTGGAGGAACGTGATCAGATACGAAACTGGCAACCACCGGTGAGTGGCGAGGATATTATGAGATCGTTCAACCTTCGTCCGGGGCCGGAAGTAGGTATTATAAAAAAGGCAATTCGCGAAGCAATCTTGGAAGGCGACATAAAAAATAACCGGGAAGAGGCACTTGCCTATATGGAAAAGAAAGGAAAGGAACTCGGCCTTATCATACAGTCGTCATAATATGGGACTGCGACTCCTTTGTGCTCCAAAAAATGGCCTTTTCTCCTGGAGCCATCAGCAAGGTTTTCACTTTTTCACTCTCCCTACGAGAGGCAAGTTTTTTAATTATTGATGTTTTGTTTGTTTTTTTAAGGCATCAATGAGCCCTTCGGGGTTTTTACTTTTTACTTTTGAATTTTTACTTTTTTAGTGATATTAGCATTTTAAAACAAAAACAGGATTTTCTGTCATGGCTATTTATAGGTTTCGAGTTACTTTTGAAGATTACGACGATATTATCCGCGAAATTGATGTGCTCTCAACGCATACCTTTTTAGATTTGCATCATGCAATTCATCAATCCACGGGATATAACCCGGAAGTCTCCTCTTCTTTTTACATTAGTAACGATCAGTGGATGAAAGGTGAAGAGATTGCCTACTTGCCAAGTAAACGCAAGGAAGAGCGCGGAATAGCGCTAATGGAAAATTCCAAATTGAATAAATTTATTGACGATCCGCATCAAAAGTTTTACTATACTTACAACTTTGACAGGCCCTTTGATTTCCACGTTCAATTGATTAAAATATTAAAGGAAGAAAACGGAAAAACGTATCCACTCACGGTAAAAACAGTTGGCTTAGCTCCGAAACCATTTGGTGCCGCTGTTATTCCTACTGAAGCTTCGGCTTTGAAAAAAGAGGACAAAGAAGATTACGACTTCCTCAACGAAACCGAATACGGAATTGATGAAGCCGAGGATATGGATCTAGATCTGATGGACGACGAAGAAACCCAAGACGGCTCCGAAGAAAAAGATGATTTTTCCGGCGAATTTTCAGACAACGAGAATTACGAGGACGACTACTAATTAGCTAGTTTTCAAATTAGCTAATTAGCCAATATTTTCACAACTCTTCATTGGCTAATTTTCAAATTAGCTCATTGGCTAATTAAAAATATTATCAAGACACTCATCACCATAGTAGGTCCTACGGCAATCGGTAAAACGGCTTTAGCTATTGAAGTAGCAAAAGCATACGACACCGCTATTATTTCTGCCGACTCAAGACAATTTTATCGTGAAATGGCGATTGGGACAGCAAAACCGAGTAAAATGGAACTTCAGGCTGCTCCTCATTTTTTTATTGATTCGCTTAGTATATTGGATGATTATAGCGCAGGGGATTTCGAACGGGAGGCCTTGGCCAAATTGGATGACTTATTCAGCTATAAAAATGTAGTGGTGATGGTGGGAGGAAGTGGATTGTTTATAAATGCCGTATGTGAGGGACTAGATGAACTTCCTCGCCCACTACCGGGGATTCGCGAAAGTTTAAACGAACAATATAAAGAGAGGGGTCTGACATTCATACAGGAAGAATTGAAACGTAAGGATCCGGATTATTATCAAGAGGTTGATATACATAATCCTCAGCGTATTATACGTGCACTAGAGGTGTACGAAAGCACTGGTAAACCTTTTTCTTTTTTTAGAAGAGACAAATCTAATCCAAGACCTTTTCAGATATTAAAGATTGGGCTCAACACGGAAAGGAGCGTCCTATACAATTGTATTAATAAGCGCGTAGACCTGATGATGCAACAAGGCTTACTGGAAGAAGTAAAAATGCTTATCCCGTATAAAAAACGGCCTCCACTACTTACGGTAGGTTATGCAGAGCTCTTTGATTATTTAGATGATAAGTATACGTTAGAGGCGGCTGTCGATAAAATAAAACAACATACACGCCAATTTGCTAAACGGCAGATCACCTGGTTCAAAAAAGATAACAACACACATTGGTTTGAACCAAGCCAATCAACTGAAATTATTAGTTTCCTTACAGATACACTTAAATAAGTTAAAGTTAATACGATTAGCAACGCAGACGCTTGCTGTATCTTTTGAGTTTTTACGTTTGGATTTTGACTTCAGTGCACTTATCAATTTAAGCCATTTTTTTATTACATTTTTGTTGCACAAAAAAAATAAAAATTTTACATTTGAAACACTTTGTAAAAGTAACAGCTAACACATTATAAACTTAGAACTT
Organism: Olivibacter sp. SA151; assembly: GCF_054130995.1. Taxonomy (NCBI): domain Bacteria; kingdom Pseudomonadati; phylum Bacteroidota; class Sphingobacteriia; order Sphingobacteriales; family Sphingobacteriaceae; genus Olivibacter; species Olivibacter sp. SA151. The sequence continues at coordinate 4,615,622 of NZ_CP096391.1, forward strand.
TCAAGGGAGCGCATTCTGCTGCTCCCTTGAAAGTATAAAAAATCAATCCGGTACACTTTCTTAAGCTTCCGATTTCAATTGTTGTTTTTCCGAATTAAAGGGTAAGGTCAGTTTTTTGTACGTACAGATACGCATCAAAAAATTTGCAATTACTACAAACCTTTATTACTTTCGTTTGTAATTATTATGCAAGCATAATAAAAACGATAAACCAATTGAAGAACACCTATTTAAACTTTACATTATGAAGAAGATGATTTTAATGGCAAGCATACTTGCCGGTTCGTTTTTCTACTCTGCAAAAGCTCAAGATGATTACAACAAAGGTTTCTATATCAAAGCTGGCGGCGCCTACTTCTTAAAAGTAACCCCTGTTGAATTTCCTGCCATCGGTGGTCAACCGGCAAGAGATAGAGTGTTTAATATCATTCCAGGGAATCCACCAACGCAACAAACGGTATCGGAAAGTACTATTACAGGCTCTTTCGGCGAAGGCTGGCGGGTCGGCTTAACTCCCGGGTATCGCTTTAGTCGAATATTAGGTGTTGAAGTGGGGCTGAATTATTACAACAGTCGTTCACAAGATATGATGCGTCAAAGAGGCAGCCTAGGCGGCAATGAAGTACTAAATTTGCATAATAGCGGCAAGGTCAAGGCATTTGATGTTGCGCCAGCATTAGTAGCTAATATTCCCACTAATAGCAGTGTAAAACCTTACATGAAGGCGGGCGTAATTATTCCTATAGGTGGACATCTTGAAATTACTACGACAGCAAACGACCAAACAGGAAGCGTGGCAGAAAGCATGCATATGACATCCGGTTTACCTCCTAATGCAATAATGACCTTACATAATGTAAAACGGGTTGACCGGATCAAAGCAAATCCTACAGTAGGCTTTCAGAGCGCCGTCGGCTTTGACTGGATGTTGAACGACCGCATCAGTATATATGCTGAACTTGAATATCGGAACATTTCGGTAGGAGGTAAAAAGAAAGAATTACATGAATTAAGCGGCGAATACAATGTTGTTATGAGCGGGCAACCGTTAACAAGCGGTACGCTTAGCAAAGACGCCGCCAGTGAAAGTAGTAAATTAGTAAACTATCATAAAACCATCACAGCAGGCGACAATGTTGCCGGATGGGAGGGATTTGACTCTAATAAACCGGCCGATGAACTGCGTTCTTACATCAATATTGGCGGCTTAGGTGTCAATTTAGGAATTAAGATACCTTTTGGCAATTGACGGCCTTTAGCCCCTCTTTAACCCCATTAGCTAATTAGCCAATTAACTAATTAGCTAATTCATTTTCGTTTTTTCTTATAACTTATCTCGACCTTCGCCGTTCCCGACTGAATGATTCCCAATCGACGAGCTGCTTTTTTCGATAAATCGATAATCCTTCCCGAAACGAACGGTCCTCTATCGTTAATCCGTACTTTTACAGTTCGCCCGTTGTCTAGGTTTTTTACTTTAACTTTTGTACCAAAAGGCAGCGTCTTATGGGCTGCGGTCAACTTATATTGTCTGAATTTCTCACCACTGGCCGTGCGTCTCCCCTTAAATTTGTCAGCGTAGTAAGAAGCGCCTCCTCGTTCGTGCAAGCGTGGAGTACATGACGCCAGTAAAAATAAACAGGCACTGAAAATCAGTGCCTGCTTAACTATATCACAAAAATATCTCATTATTCGCTATCTATTGCCGATTGTGGCCAACTATCCTTCTTCTTTCCCCACTTCTTGTTCGGCTTCTCTCCCATTATAAACTCAATTTCCCCGCCATTTATTATATCAGCATGTGTAAAATAAGTCTTATCGTATTTTTTACCATTAAATCTTACTTCCTGCACATATATATTTCTCTTACTGTTGTTAATAGCTTTAAAACGCAATTCTTTGCCTCCTCCCGGCCTAAAAATCACCTCATCGGCAACTGGGCTGCCTATTACATATTCACTGCTAGCAGGGTTGGCTGGATAAATACCGGCAATGCTCCATACAGCCCAAGCACTCATTTGCCCGCAGTCTTCATTTCCTGCGTAACCGTCCGGTTGATCGTGATACATCGAGTCGACAATCTGCCGCACCCGTTCTTGCGTCTTCCAAGGCTCTCCCAAGAAGCTATACATGTATGCTATATGATGACTGGGTTCATTACCATGGGCATACTGACCAATCATACCACTCACATCCGGTGATGTATTTCCTCCCGTTAATTCCGATTTAACCGAAAACAGCGAATCTAATTTTTGACTTAATTTACTATGGCTGCCATATAAATTAGCCAAGCCGCGCACATCGTGCGGAACAAAGAACGAGTGTTGCCAAGCATTTCCTTCTACATACTGCGCTTTCACTTCATCGTGCTCTGACAAGTAAGGATCAAAAGGAACCACAAATTTACCATTGCTGTTTTTGGCTCGCATAAAGCCTGTATTTTTATCAAAAATATGCTGATAAGCTTGGGCCCGCTTGCTGAACTTCCGGTAGTCTTCTTCCTTTCCAAGTTTCTTCGCCACCTGGGCAATACACCAATCATCATAACCGTATTCTAACGTTACGCTTGCACTGTGTCCCATTTTATCCTGTGGCATATATCCATACTTAATATATTCAGGTACACCCCGGCCCGTTTGAAAGGCAGAGGCTAGCATCGCTTTGTATGCTTTTTCTTTATCAATGCCGGGCCAATCTTTTAATATGGCATCCGCAATGACGGGTATAGCATGATATCCCGTCATGGTATTCGTTTCCCAGGTACTTAAATCCCAAACCGGTAATAAGCCGTTTTCATCATAGAAAGCAAGCATACTATTAAGCAGGGCCGTATACTTCTCAGGTTGGGTAATAGTAAATAGCGGATTAAGTGCTCTGAATGTGTCCCACAACGAATAAACGGTATACCTTTGATTGTTATTTGTCATTTTTAGTACGTTGCCACTTGCATTTTTATAGGCTCCGTCAGCATCCGAAAATAAAGAGGGAGCTATACAGGTATGATAAAGTGCAGTATAAAATACACGCTTTAACTTTTCATCAGAAGAAGAAACCTGCACTTTTTGTAGCTCGTGTTCCCATTTATCGGCAGCTTCATTTTTTACGCGCGCAAAGTTCCAATCGCCTATCTCGCCGAGAGCCTGGAGTGCCTTGTTCTCGTCCGTCATAGACAGGGCTACCTTGATTTCAATATTCTTTTGCTGCTCATCAAATACTAATTGAGCACTGATTCCTTTTCCTTTTTCTTCGGTTTTGGCCGCTTTAATTTGTGCCGACTGCACGCCGTGACCCGCTAAGATAGCCTCCTTAAATGGTTGAGAAGTTCTTAGCGCAAAATATACACGTTGTACCTTAGCCCAGCCGGTAGAATAACGGTAACCAACCAATGTGGAATCATCCAAAACCTTCACATAGGTTTCAGTGGGTGAATCCCAATTGAGGTGAAATCCCAAATCCAGTCGCAAAACAGGAATACTCTGATTCGGGAACTGATAACGATGATATCCTACCCTCTCTGTAGCTGTCAATGCTGCCTTTATCTTATTATCAAGTTCAACTTCGTAATACCCGGGCGAAGCTTTTTCGTTACGATGGTTGAAGGTCGCCCTGATGTCTGCAGTTTCATCTTTTAAGGGGTATAGTAAAGGCATTACTGATATATCTAACCAATCGCCAATACCTGTTCCACTTAAATGTGTGTGACTAAAACCCGCAATGTGATTCTCGCTATAGTGATAGCCGCTACACCAATCCCAACCTGCCTGGCCGTTGTCCGGACTCAATTGTACCATGCCAAATGGAACAGTTGCTCCGGGAAAAGTGTGGCCATGTCCCCCTGTGCCAATAAAAGGATCGACATAATCAACTAATTTTCTCTCTTGTGCACTTACAAGCAAAGGTAAACTCAATAATGCACTACATACGAACCGAGAAATATTCTTATTCATTTTAAAGTATTTATGTTAGCCTGATGTTAAGATGGCTAAAATAAAGAATATATTTCAAAAGAGCAGTACTAAAACGATTTAATGGCTTATGGCCTTACAAGTGGCCAATAACAAGGCAATGCACAATACTATATGTTCGACCAGTTAAATGTAGTGTTTTCCGAGATCATAACTATCCCATACAATTATTTGTTGGACTGCTCAATCGTCTGGAGCTTACGATATACTTTCCGTTACTTTTCTAACGGAACAAACTTCATAGAGATGGAGTTGACACAATGTCTGGTATTTTTTGTTGTAAATCCTTCTCCTAAAAACACATGCCCAAGATGCCCGCCACAATTAGCACACACAATCTCCGTTCGCATGCCATCCGGATCAGGAATCCGTTTAACGGCACCTTTTATCTCATCATCAAAACTCGGCCACCCACAATGCGATTCAAATTTATCTTCAGAGCGATAAAGGGGTGCATTGCATTTGCGGCAAACATACACGCCTTTAGCCTTATTGTCTAGTAAAGCACCTGTAAAAGGTCTTTCTGTACCTTTTTGTTCTATGACCCAAGCTTCTTCTGCACTTAATTTATTATAATTACCGGCCGACTTAATAGTCGTATCTATTTGCTCTTTTGATTCCATTTGTACTTTTTTTTGAGTTGATTTATTTTCGCGCGACGCGTTTTGTGCACAGGCTTGAAAAAACAAACCTAAACACAGCAATAAAACACTAATGTTCCTCATATTGTTCAGCTATTAATACAATATACGAAAAAAGCCCGATTTTTTTTCGGGCTTTATATTTATGTTGTCAGCTGATCGTAATTTAACATTTAACCTGCAGCTTCCATATCCATGATCTTTTTAATGAAGCTTAGGCTTGTACTTTCGCTAATTCTTCAGCGATAGCAACACCGATTTCGGCAGGAGATTCTACTACACGGATTCCGCATTCACGCATGATCTTCATTTTCGCTGCTGCGGTGTCGTCAGCTCCACCGACGATCGCTCCGGCATGTCCCATTCTGCGTCCCGGAGGTGCAGTCTGTCCGGCAATGAAACCAACCACTGGTTTAGTGCCATGCTCTTTGATCCAACGGGCTGCTTCAGCTTCCATTCCGCCGCCGATTTCGCCAATCATAATAATACCCTCTGTCTCGGGATCGTTCATCAATAACTCTACTGCCTCCTTTGTAGTGGTGCCGATAATAGGGTCTCCACCAATACCAATAGCTGTTGTAATTCCTAATCCGGCTTTTACCGTTTGGTCTACTGCTTCATATGTTAAAGTACCCGATTTGGAAACAACTCCGACATTACCTTTTTTGAAGATAAAACCAGGCATGATGCCGATTTTCGCTTCATCAGCAGTAATAATACCTGGACAATTCGGTCCGATTAAACGAGATTTTTTATCTTTTAGATATTCCTTCACCTGGATCATATCTTTTGTAGGAATACCTTCTGTAATACAAACGATAACTTCCACTCCTGCACTCGCAGCTTCCATGATTGCATCCGCAGCAAACGCGGGGGGGACGAAAATAATGGATACGTTAGCACCCGTAGTATCTACCGCGTCTTGAACCGTATTAAACACAGGGCGGTCTAAATGAGTCTGCCCTCCTTTTCCAGGAGTTACACCACCTACTACATTGGTACCATACTCGATCATTTGTGACGCATGGAACGAACCTTCAGTGCCGGTAAAGCCCTGAACTATAACTTTTGAATCTTTATTTACAAGTACACTCATTGGTCGAATTTTTGTATGGCAAACTTACTAAATTCATTTTAAAATAAGGGAAAGAGATTTAAAATAGCTTTCAGCCAATTGTACGTTTTAAGTTATAAGTTTTAAGCCATAAGCTTTAGGCTGTAGGCTATAGGCTATAAGCTGCGATCTTTAAAGATACTTGTTTCGATTGCAAGGGCCCTAGATTTATGTAGACTGCAACCAGCCGCAGGGTATCCCGGCGAACAACGAATAACCGGCAACGAATTACCAACAGCCACATTAAATGCCCGCAGAGTGGAACTGCAAATCATATAAGCGCTTATAATAGCCATTTAGATGAAGGAGTTCCTGGTGATTGCCTATCTCCTTTATCTCACCATGGTCGAGCACAATGATTTTGTCGGCTTTCTGAATAGTAGACAAACGATGAGCAATGACAATGGAGGTTCGATTTTTCATCAGCTTGTCAATAGCGGCCTGAATCAGCAACTCTGTTTCAGTATCTACGGAGGAAGTCGCTTCGTCAAGCACGAGGATCTTGGGATCGTGGACCAAAGCTCTTATAAAGGATATTAACTGGGCTTGACCTGCCGACAGAGTGGATCCTCGTTCCCTAACCTGATAATCATAACCGCCAGGTAGACGCTCAATAAATTCATGTGCTCCTACCCTCTTTGCTGCTTCTATCATGGCCTCCCGAGTAATGCTTGGATCGTAAAGACTTATATTATTAGCTACCGTATCGGAAAAAAGAAAAACGTCCTGCAGGACGGTTGCAATTGTTTTACGCAGATAGTTAATGTCATACGACCGGATATCGACACCGTCTAATCGGATCGATCCTTTACTGATCTCATAAAACCTACTAAGAATATTGATGGTGGAAGACTTACCTGCACCGGTTGCGCCGACTAAGGCCAGCGTTTCACCGGCCTTTACGGTAAAGCTCACATCCTTGAGCACCCATTTTACGCTGTGATCGTCAACGATCGGATCCGGTAAGTTTAATTTCTTGTTCGTTTCAATATAATCGTCATAGGTAAACCAAACATGATCGAAAGTGATATCTCCCTTTATTTTTTCCGGTTTTAAAATTCCATCGTTTGGAGTCTTTTCATCCGTATCTAAAACAGTAAAGATACGCTCTGCCCCTACCATTCCCATCTGGAGTGTGTTAAATTTATCAACTAATTCTCGGATAGGCCGAAAAATCATATTGATATACATAATAAAGGCAACCACAACACCGGGTGAGATACGCCCTGCCAAAATAGATTTAGAACCATACCAAACAAGTAATCCCAAGGCGATGGCCATGATAATCTCGATAACCGGAAAAAAAATGGAAAAATACCAATTAGAACGAATATGGGCATTTCGATGTTCCGCGTTAATCGCTTTAAACTTATCCATTTCTTGTTTCTCACGAGCAAAGAATTGGATAATGCTCACACCTGAAATATGCTCTTGCAAGAAGGTATTCAAATTGGATACCCAATGCCTCACATCCTGAAAGGCAGACTTCATGGCTTCTTGAAAGAAATGAGTAGCAATAACCATCAACGGCATCGGTATTAATACAATGAGTGTCAACTCCCAATCAGTATAGAACATGACACCTATGATCACAATCAACTGCAAAATATCACCAATGATTTGTATTAATCCCTCAGAAAATATATCGGCAATGGTTTCCAAGTCCGATATTGTACGGGTTATCAGTCTACCAATTGGAGTCTTATCGAAATACTTCAGCCGAAGATCCGTGATATGATTAAAGGTCTCAATTCGGAGATCGCGAATAACAGACTGTCCCAACGAATTGGTCAGCAAGGTGTGATAATATCTGATAGCGGTTTGAAAAATCAGCAAACCGAACATGATTAAGGTCATGATATTCAGTCCCTGATAGTTGTTCTTTAAAATAAACTGATCAAGGGTATATTCTACCAACATCGGTAAAAGAGGAGAGATACCTGCTACAATAAGGGTGAGTATAACCGACCAAACAAAATAGGTTCGATAGGGTCTTAAATATTTTCCCAGTCTGCGTAACAGTTGGGTGTCATATGTTCTACCTGTTATCTTTGCTTCACTCATTTTTACATTCGCTGCGTTCGGCCCTCAGATATCAGCCTACAGCTTTTTAATTATTGATACACCGTCCGTTTTAAAGGAACTTTTTACTTTATTTTTCGTCCCAGGGATACAAAACCTCGGTAAGATATAATCCACAAGCAGGCACCGAAACACCTGCCATGCTTCTGTTCTTGCTATTGATGACTTCGTGAATATAATTTAAATCGCGTTTTCCGTTTCCAATTTCCATTAAAGTACCAACTATTGCCCTTACCATATTCCTCAAAAACCGATCAGCCGATATATAAAAAACCAGACGCCCTCCATCAAGCCATTGCCATTCTGCCTTCGTAAGCTGACAGTTATTGGTAAAAACTTGTGTATGTGATTTACTGAAACAGCTGAAATCCTTATATTTCATCATGTGTCGCGCGGCCTCGTTCATCGCTTCCACATCCGGTCGATCCCTTAATTGCCAAGAAAAGCCATGCAGGAATGGATTCTTACCGAAGTGTATATGATACTCGTAAGATCGTTTGATCGCATCAAAACGAGCGTGCGCATTAGGAGCAACAACAAAAAGTTGCTTTACCGCAATATCTGTCGGTAATAGCGCGTTCAAACCTGTCACAATGCGTTCTTCATTGCCTTCAATCGCACCAACCGCATCGTCAAAGTGTGCAAAGAGCTGCTTTGCGTGTACACCGGTATCCGTTCTTCCGCAGCCAACCGTATTAACTGGCACCCGTAATAGGGTACCCAAAGCTTTATTAAGTACCTCCTGCACGCTAATTGCATTTTCCTGTATTTGCCAGCCATGGTAAGCTCCCCCATGGAAAGCAAGTTCTACAAAATATCTTTTCGTTGCTGATTTCACTACCTGCAAACTTAGATAAAAGTAGGTAGATTTTTGACATCCATAAGAAAGACTTTCTCCATATCCAAGGTGTACTTATACCTTGCGCGTTGATACGAATATATTATCTTTGTAGCAATATATATTTTTTACATGATACAACGTATACAAACTGTTTGGCTATTGTTGGCTTCGGTGACTATCCTAGTCTTATTTTTATTCCCATATGCACAATTTTCTGACAACAGCGGGATTGCCATGGCATTAAAAGTAACAGGGGTTTTAAATAACACCGGGGGCCGTAATCAGTTGAGCACGTCTTTCACTTTTATCCTTCAGGCAATCGCAACAATTTTATTGGCGGTATTACCGCTGATCACCATTTTAAAATATAAAAACAGAAAAAAACAGGTAAGTCTGATCTTAGTTACTCTTTTATTGGTCATTCTCTTTGCTTTTTGGCTGTTTCTGTCTGCTAATAGTGCTGTTGAAGCAGTTAACAAAAGTCTCGAGCTAAATAATATCGGTATCGGTGCGTTACTTATCCCTCCCTATATTATTTTTCTACTCTTAGCGCTTAAAGGCATTAATCACGATACCAAGCTTATCAAGTCGGCAGATCGTTTACGATAACTGTATTTTTTTGAGGAAATGTGTGAAAAAGAGCGAGAAATCGTCCTTTTTTTAGCACATTTCCCGCTCCTCATTCCAAATAAAAGCATCTAATAATCAATCCGTTACATCAACCAAGCAGAAAATGGTCTAATTTTTGGTAATACAGCATCAAATTTCAGAAAACAATTTAGAAACGAAATTAAATTTTATGATCAAGAACTTTAGACTAAAAAAAACAAACTCTTTAGTCGCTTTAGCACTTTTAGCTTCTGCGCCTGCATTTGCTCAAACCACCCAGGTAAATGATGTGAAGCCATTTGCTCCTGAGAGCGAATTTAGAACCTGGTCAATCGGTGTCGGAGCCGGGGTGATTAATCAATGGAACATTATCGGATTAAGAAAGGACTTCGGTTCATCGGAAAGTCAATTGGGTTATAATTTTTATGTAAAAAAGCAAATTACACCTGCATTCGGACTGAGAGCTGAATATTTAGGAGGAAAATTAAGTGGTAGCGCCGAAGGAAGTAATGATAAATTTTCCACTAAGCTTCCGTGGTCGGCCGCTTTAAGTGCCGACATTACATTGGCGAATATTAGTTGGAGACATCAACAGGGTGTAATTAAACCTTATTTGACAGTAGGATTGGGAGCACTCAATTACAATCCAACAATAACAATGGGCGGTGTAGAACAAGAGCTTGGCTCAACCACCAAAGCGTTTATTCCTGCAGGCTTAGGTTTTAAATTCGGTGTAGCTAATGGGATCAATATAGATTTAGGTTACCAAGTCAATCTGGCAAATACCGGTACGCTTGATGGTTTAAGCACCAACAAAGTAGATATGTTCTCTTACGTACATGCCGGTCTTGAATTCGCTTTGGGAGATGCTACAAAACCATTCCTAGGCAATCGTAATCCTGTAGTCGATATGCGTAAAGAATACCAGGCAAGTTATGACGAATTAGCGGCAGCTTTGAAAGCACAAAAAGAGGAAAATGAAGCGTTAAAAGCTCAATTAACAACTGATTTAGCAGATGATGACGGTGATGGTGTTGCGAATAAATTTGATAAGTGCCCAGGCACCGCAGCTGATGCAAAAGTAGATGGATCGGGCTGCCCGCTTCCTGAAGCTAAAAAAGTAGTACAACAAATCACCGTAACAGAAGAAGATCGTCGGGTAGTAGATGAAGCTATTAAAAACTTAGAGTTTGATCTAAGTAAAGCAACGATTCGTCCTACATCTTATCCAAGCTTAGATAAGGTGGCCAGGTTATTAGTAGAGAAGAATTTCAGTCTTAAATTGGCAGGACATACCGATAACACAGGTTCAATGAAATTGAATATGCGTTTGTCAAAAGAACGTGCGGAAGCTGTTAAAGCTTACTTAGTAAGTAAAGGAGCTAATCCATCACGTATTGAAGCAACCGGTTATGGACCAACTCAACCAATTGCGACGAATGCGACGGCAGAAGGACGACAAGCTAATCGTCGAGTAGAGTTCACACTCTATTAATGAACAGTATCGTTATCTAAAATAAAAAGGACATCAATAGATGTCCTTTTTATTTTAGATATTTTAAGAAACTCCAAGCCTTCCTAACCTTCAGATAATTTTTTTGCTCATCGTTAATATATGCTTCGCGCTCAAAACAAATAGTTCGATAAGCACGATTCGGATCCTTACAAATCCACCATCTTACCAGCCACTCACCAATATACCAAATGTAAAAGGGTAAAATCAACAATTCCAATTGTTGCCTCAGATGAATTTTTTCATGTCTTAACAACTGCATAGAAACCCCTCGATTTCGCAGCGATGTATTCGCAATGACAAAAGGCCATAAAGCCATTGCTTGCACTTTACTGCTTGCCGGGATAATATAGTAAACCTTCATAAGCCTTATGCGCGATCAACTCACCTAAGTTACTAAAAACTGGTAATTACACGAATGCCGCCATAACGAAGATTCATATTTTGATTGGATAAGCTACCGATTGGAATCTTGAAAAACGGTTCAACGGCGATACCCACTTTTCTCGAAATAGGCATTTTTCTTCCCACTGAAAAGTTGAGAAACCCGGAATAGCCATTCCCTTGAAATGGTGTCTCTTCCGCTTTTTCACTGACGTTATTCACTTGGAATTCCGGCTGGCTGAAAGCATAGCCTTCCGTGTTTTGAATTGTCCTATTTGTTGGTGTCCGAGTCAAAAAGTTATTGGTCCGATCTTCATTTAATACCGCAAAAAAGGAAATACCCGCACTGGCATAAAATTGTTTACTCACCTGATATTTAATATCAATTGGGATGTCCAAAGCTAACAAATTAGTATTTATCGACGTTAGCTCTTTGGTTTCAAGCGATTTTGCATTTAGTGTCGGAGATGCGTCGCTTAGTGAAGCTGAAACGGGCGAATTCATGGTTCCGTTCGATGCGTTGGGTGACGACTGATGGAATCCTAAATCAACCAAAGAAACACCAGAACCAATAGATACTTTTTTGGATATGTTATACGCTACGGTTACCCCCCCTCCCATATTGAAACGTTCTTCTGTTAGCGAGGGCGCAAACACAACGCCTACATTCCAACGCTTATTTCCGGAATAGTCGGCATTGTTCATCAATGCACGTTCAGAAGAACTCGACGACGAGCTGTTCTCCCTCAACATGCTAATTAAAGCTTCTTCTTTTTCTTTAGATGTATCTCCGATAATTTTGCCTTTTTGTTGCACTTGCTCCGAATTCGGCTCCTCTCTTTCGATACTAGAGCCATTAGACGATAAAGCTTCGTTTTTCTTTTGATCAAATTGCGCTATGCGATTATCAATTTTGGTTGGTTGTTCCTTATTAAATACTTCTGCGAAAGTAGATGCGCTTTTTCCTTCAGAACCTCTGTTAGATGACTGGGCCAGTACGCTCCCATTACGTTTGTTATTATGCTCAGCACTTGTCTCCCCAGTAATCACCGGAGAGGCTTGTTTCAGCAAAGAATCTCCTCTAGATTCCCCAGATCCGTTATTTTGTGTATAAGTTATTGCAGGTGGAATTTGCCTGTCAACATTATTTCTATTCATAAAAAGCGCCACCCCTAATAAAACGGCAGCTGCTACGCCCCCAAGGTACCAAATTGGTACAACCTTTCTTCCTTGCTTTTGCGTGCTTGCAAATCGTTCCCATGCCCCTTCTCTATAAGGCGCTGAATGCTCTCGCAAGACTTCAGCCATACGATCGATCAGTTCCTTATTATCTTTTTCTTTCATAGTAAATTCTATACTTTATTGTTTTCCTATGGCGAACTCCTCAATATAAAGCTTCCGTAACCGCTGTTTTGCTCGGGTTAAGTATGTTCTGGATGTACTGTCAGGTATATTTAACATTTTTCCAATCTCTTCATGTGCATATCCTTCGATTTCGTATAAGTTGAAAATGATCCGTTGAATTTCGGGTAGTCTCTCTAAAAGCTTTAGGATATCTTCTGCAAAGAGCTTGTCGGAAGCATTAACCAAAACCGGTTTAACTTCTTGCTCACCTACATCCTCCATCGCCACCATATTCTTTTGAGATCGTAATAAGTCAATGGATAAATTTGCTGCTATTCTTGCTAGCCAACCTCTAAATGATTTTTCAAGAACATTTCCTTCACCTACTCTGTTGAATCGAGGCAGATTTTTAAACGCTTTAATAAATGTTTCATTTACCAGCTCTTCCGCATCGTATTCGCTTTTTATATACCTTGCCACTACTGCTAACACGTATCCATAGTACTTTTTGTAGATAAATTCTTTAGCCCGTTCCGCATCCGTTTGGACACAAGCATCCAAGGCACTGTCTAGTGTTAATGTCTTCTTTTTACTTAAAAATCCTAAACGGTAATTCACTACAGCAATACTACTAATTGGAAAGCCCCATCTATTTAATTAGCAAATAAACAAAGCTTATTCAAAAATACGCAAACCTGCTAAAAAAGATGTTCTTATTTTTGGTACAAGAAGGATTTCCCTGATACATCTTTTTATTTTCAAATTAGCTCGTAGCTGCTGTCAATTCCGTCTCGTAGTTCTTTTTAACCATACATCGGTATAACGATAAAAACAACAAAACGCTACAGCGAAAGTATTGATAAATAACTAAAAACCGCTAAAATACACTGCTTTTTACGCCTTACTCCTTTGCATATCAGGCCAATTTTATCTAAGTTTGCGAAAAATCAGAACCGAGGTTATTTCGTAAATCAGTATACAGAAGCCCATGTTCTTTCTCCTTCAAGTGAGTACATATTTTAACTAAATGAGCAGCATTTTATCAGAACAGGAAGTATTGCGCCGACAGGCTTTAGATCAATTGATCCAATTAGGAATAGAACCTTATCCTGCAGAGGCATTTGACATTAATGCTAACGCACGGGACATCCATGAAAATTATGATCGCGACAAGCTGAATTATAAAAATATTAGTATTGCAGGTCGTATGATGAGTAGGCGAGTGATGGGAAGTGCTTCTTTCTTTGAACTTCAAGATTCGACAGGTCGTATTCAGGTTTATCTGACAAGAGATGAGCTTTGCCCCACCGAGGATAAAACATTATATAACACCGTCTTTAAAAAATTATTGGATATTGGAGATTTTGTTGGTGTAAAGGGACACGTTTTTACAACGCAGACCGGAACAATATCCATCCATGCAACTGAATTGACATTGCTAGCAAAATCGCTGAAACCTCTGCCGATAGTTAAGGAAGCAGACGGAAAAGTGTTCGATGCCGTAACCGATCCTGAATTTCGCTATAGACAACGTTACGTTGATTTAGTAGTAAATCCGCACGTTCGGGAAACGTTCACCAAAGTAACTAAAATCAAATCTGCCATAAGGCAATTTTTGGATGAACAGGGGGCCATTGAAGTAGACACACCGGTATTACAAAGTATACCGGGCGGTGCTGCTGCAAGACCGTTTATTACGCATCATAACGCACTTGACATCCCGTTATATTTACGGATAGCCAATGAGCTGTATTTAAAGCGCTTAGTCGTTGGCGGCTACGATTGGGTGTATGAATTCAGCAGAAACTTTCGCAATGAAGGAATGGACCGAACCCATAATCCTGAATTTACGGTACTCGAATTCTATGTGGCATACAAAGATTACCTATGGATGATGGACATCACAGAGCAGCTCTTCGAGAAGGTGGCGCTAGCTACAAACGGAAAGACCACCATAACGGTTGGCGATAAGGAAATTAACTTTGCAGCTCCCTATAAACGGATCAGCATATATGATGCAATAAAAGAGCATACGGGCTTTGACGTTTCAGGCTTAGATGAGGTGGGATTACGGGATGTATGCAAGCAGCTTCATATCCCGGTAGATGAAAGCATGGGTAAGGGAAAGCTTATTGACGAGATATTTGGTGAAAAATGTGAGCATCATTATATTCAACCCACATTTATTATTGATTATCCGGTAGAGATGAGTCCTTTAACGAAGAAACATCGCAGCAAGGAAGGACTTGTTGAACGTTTTGAACTCATGGTAAATGGAAAGGAATTAGCGAATGCTTATTCCGAACTTAATGATCCAATAGACCAGCTTAAGCGTTTTGAGGATCAGTTGAAGTTAATGGAGCGGGGTGATGATGAGGCGATGTTTATTGATTACGACTTTCTAAGAGCGTTGGAATATGGCATGCCTCCTACCTCAGGAATCGGTATTGGTATTGATCGATTAGCAATGCTGATGACCAATCAGGCAAGTATACAAGATGTGTTGTTTTTCCCACAGATGCGACCTGAAAAAGTTATCAAAACCGCTTCTGTGACTGATTACGAGGCTCAAGGAATTCCAGCTGTTTGGGTTCCTGCATTGCAGAAAATGGGACTTATCACCATTGAGTCGTTAAAAGCAGCCAATCCAAACAAAGTCTTTAATGATTTAGGCGGATTACGGAAAAAAATGAAAATTGAATCTGCCATGCCTACGAAGGACGAGGTGATGGAATGGTTTAAATAAAAAGTTGTGAGTTGTTGGTTACGAGTTGTGAGTTTTGTAAATTAAAAAGCTCATAACCCACAACGGACAACTCACAACTCCGAATGTCTATCCAACGATTTCTTATAGGTCTTACCCGTCTGCTTAATAATAAACTCCTTCCGGAGTAAAAAAGACAATTTGCTACTTAAACGATTGAGAAATCCGGGAATATAAGTCGATTTTCTTTTTTTGAAAGCCAGCAATCCTTCTTTTGCAACCTGTTGTACCGGCATCAGATAACCGCGAAGTTCATTAAAGCCGTCGCCTGCCGTCATTTCCGTAGCAATACCTCCCGGTAAAAATATCGTAAGCGACAATTCTTTATTATCTAGCTCCTGTGAAAGAGCCGAAGCGAAGTTAAGTAGAAACCCCTTAGTACCTGCATAAGCTGCCTGGAAGGGCGTTGGGAAAATTGCTGCCATACTGGAGACGATCATGATACCACCGACAGATTTTTTTTTCTCAAAGTACGCGACCAATTGGGTTGTCATATAGGTAACGCTAATGATATTGATTTGGATCATTTGGTTAAATTGTTCCTTTGGCAGCGCCAAGTGCTTCCCCAAATAGGTAACGCCCGCATTTAAGATAGCTGCATACAAGTCTCGTCGGCTTATAATTGTTTCCAGAATTTCTTCAATCTGCTCGGGTTGGGATAAATCTGCAACAACAATATCAACACTTGATTCCGTTTCACTTTCTATGGTAATCTTCAATTGTTCCAACCGCTCTTTACGACGAGCTAGCAAAATTAAATTCGCGCCATGTTGAACAGCTAACTGCCTCGCCATCTCCTCTCCCAATCCCGATGAGGCGCCGGTAACCAATATCCACTTATCCTTAAAATTTAGATTTTTCATGTATTTGCAATTCGTTATTCATTATTGGCTGTTGGTCAGATTCCGCCATGCGTTTCATAAAAATATCACAAGGCTAAAACCAATAAGCATCACGAACAACTCATAACCAAGCTTAAGCTTGCGCTGTTGGACCTCCGAAGTTCATTGGAAATGGGGGTTCCTCATGCGTATCAATTTTGCCATTCATGGCTTCATACTTCGCGATATTATCTTGAAAAGCCTTCATTAATCGTTTCGCATGCTCAGGTGTTAAGACGATTCTCGACTTTACTTTCGCTTTTGGAATTCCTGGCATTACGCGAATGAAGTCGACAACAAATTCTGTATGGGAGTGCGTTATGATTGCTAGATTTGAATATATGCCTTCGGCGATATCTTCGGTAAGTTCTATGTTCAATTGATTATCCTGTTCTTCCATATTGATTTAATGGTAAGCATGTATGTCTAAATGATATCTAGCGGTAAAGATAATAAATAGGAAACAAAAAACCCCGAAGAACACTAGCCTTCGGGGTTTTATAATATAAAGTGAATAAACAACTATTAAACTTCTTCTTTAGAAGCCAACAACTGATCATATTCCTCTTTTGATCCAACGATGATACGGTCATAATTACGTAAACCGGTACCCGAAGGGATTAAGTGTCCGACAATAACATTCTCTTTCAATCCTAGTAAATCATCGCGTTTACCACTAATAGCCGCTTCGTTTAACACTTTGGTAGTTTCCTGGAAAGACGCTGCCGATATAAACGATTTGGTTCCCAATGATGCACGTGTAATACCTTGAAGCATTGGACTGGAAGTAGCAGCAATTGCATCACGCACCTGTACCAGTTTTAGATCTCGACGTTTCAAACTAGAATTCTCTTCTCGCAGTTTACGTAGAGACACGATCTGACCAGCTTTCAGTACATTTGAATCACCTGGATCAGTTACCACTTTCTTATCGTACATACTGTCGTTCTCCTCGATAAAATCCCATTTGTTAACAGCATCCTTTTCCAAGAAGCGGGTATCGCCTGGGTCTTCGATCATGACCTTCTGCATCATTTGATGTACAATTGTCTCAAAGTGTTTATCATTAATTTTCACACCTTGCAGACGGTAAACTTCCTGAATACCGTTTACTAAATATTCCTGTACGGCAGCTGGCCCCTTTATCGCTAAAATATCGGACGGCGAAATAGAGCCGTCAGAAAGCGGCATACCTGCCTTCACGAAGTCATTATCTTGTACTAAAATGTGTTTAGAAAGTGGCACTAAGTATTTCTTCACTTGGCCATCACGTGATTCTATTTGAATTTCACGGTTACCACGTTTAACCCCCCCTAACGTTACTACCCCGTCGATTTCTGTTACGACAGCTGGATTAGAAGGGTTTCTTGCTTCAAACAATTCAGTTACACGCGGTAGACCCCCCGTAATATCGCGGGTCTTCCCAGCTGAACGAGGAATTTTCGCGATAATTTCCCCCACTTTTGCTTTACCGGCATTATCCACAGCAATGTGGGCACCAACCGGTAAGTTGTAGGTACGGATGACATCACCTGCATTATCCAAAATTTTGATCGCCGGGTTCTTCGTTTTATCACGCGTATCGATGATTACTTTCTCGCGGTGTCCGGTTTGTTCATCAGACTCTTCACGATAGGTAACACCTTCTATGATCGCATCAAATTCAACCTTACCTGCAAATTCAGAAATAATAACCGCGTTGTATGGATCCCAAGAACAGATTCTATCGCCCTTCGTTACCTTATCACCGTCGGCAATGTATAGGAATGAACCGTAAGGAATGTTATTGGTCATCAGTACCTTCTTAGATTCCGGATCAAGAATGCGGAATTCACCTGAGCGGCCCAATACGATGTGCAATTTACCTTCTTCCGTTTCGCGCTCTACCGAACGCATATTCTCGAATTCAACGATACCGTCAAATTTAGCAACGATTTGCGACTCAGCAGCAATGTTAGAAGCCGTACCACCCACGTGGAACGTACGAAGTGTAAGCTGTGTACCCGGCTCACCGATAGACTGAGCGGCGATAACACCAACCGCTTCTCCCATTTGAACACGTTTACCCGACGCAAGGTTACGTCCATAACACAAGGCACAAACACCGCGCTTGCTTTCGCAAGTTAATACCGAACGAATTTCTATACCTTCTACTGAAGAACGCTCTATCTTCTCTGCAATCTCTTCCGTAATATCTTGATCAGCACTAACCAATAGTTCATTGCTTACCGGATCATACACATCGTGCAGCGAAGTACGTCCCAGTATACGGTCATATAAAGGTTCAACGATGTCTTCGTTATCTTTCAGAGCAGTAGTGAAAATACCTCTCAACGTACCACAATCCTCCTCGGTAACGATCATATCTTGCGCAACATCGTGCAAACGACGAGTTAAGTACCCGGCGTCAGCTGTCTTTAATGCCGTATCCGCAAGACCTTTACGAGCACCGTGCGTTGAGATAAAGTACTCGAGTACCGATAAACCTTCCTTAAAGTTGGATAAAATTGGGTTTTCGATAATTTCACCTCCTGACGAACCGGATTTTTGTGGTTTCGCCATCAATCCCCGCATTCCACAGAGCTGACGAATCTGCTCCTTAGAACCACGGGCACCTGAATCCAGCATCATATAAACCGAATTAAAGCCTTGGTTATCATTGGATAAAATATCCATCACATTGGCAGTCAAACGGTTGTTAATACGCGTCCAGATATCGATAATTTGGTTATAACGTTCGTTATTGGTAATGAATCCCATATTATAGTTATTCATCACTTCTTCTACTTCACGTGTTGCTTGCTCAATTAAACCAGCTTTCGCATCCGGAATATTAAGATCTTGTAAGTTAAATGATAAACCTCCACGGAACGCCATTTGGAAACCAAGTTCTTTAATATCATCCAAGAACTTCGCTGCTCTGGCCATACCAGTGGTTTTCACCACATCGCCGATGATATCACGTAAAGACTTCTTCGTAAGTAGCTCATTGATATAACCTACCTCTTCCGGAACTACTTGATTGAATAAAACCCTACCAACGGTTGTATCAATTAATTGCTTAACGATATTACCATCTTTATCCTTTACATTAGTTTTAACCTTAATAAAGGCGTGTAAATCAATTTTCTTCTCGTTATAAGCAATGATAACTTCTTCCGGCGAGTAGAAGGTCATATCCTGGCCTTTTACCACACGCGAATCATCTGTTCTACGTCCCTTTGTAATGTAATAAAGTCCCAAAACCATGTCCTGAGAAGGTACGGTAATCGGTGTACCATTCGCCGGATTCAAAATGTTATGAGCGGCTAACATTAGTATTTGAGCCTCCAAAATAGCTGCATTTCCTAAAGGCAAATGCACCGCCATCTGGTCACCGTCAAAGTCGGCGTTGAACGCTGTACACACTAAGGGGTGAAGCTGAATCGCCTTTCCTTCCACTAATTTCGGCTGAAAAGCCTGGATACCTAAACGGTGCAACGTAGGTGCACGGTTAAGAAGAACAGGGTGTCCTTTCAATACGTTTTCCAAAATATCCCAAACAATCGGATCTTTACGGTCAACGATTTTTTTGGCTGATTTCACTGTTTTTACAACCCCGCGTTCAATCATTTTACGGATAATAAACGGTTTGTATAATTCAGCAGCCATATCTTTAGGTAATCCGCACTCATGCAGTTTCAGGTTTGGTCCAACCACAATAACGGAACGTGCCGAATAGTCAACACGCTTACCTAATAAGTTCTGACGGAAACGCCCTTGTTTACCTTTTAGGATATCGGAAAGTGATTTTAGTGCACGGTTACCTTCCGTCTTCACGGCATTCACTTTACGGGAGTTATCGAATAATGAATCCACAGCTTCCTGAAGCATACGCTTTTCGTTACGTAAAATTACTTCAGGTGCTTTGATTTCGATCAAACGTTTTAAACGGTTATTTCTAATAATAACACGGCGATATAAGTCGTTCAAATCTGACGTAGCAAAGCGCCCACCTTCCAAAGGAACTAAAGGACGTAACTCGGGAGGAATAACCGGAACGATTTTAACAATCATCCACTCCGGACGATTTTCAATACGCTCGCGTGACCCGCGGAAAGCTTCAACTACTTGAAGGCGTTTTAATGCTTCATTTTTACGTTGTTGCGAAGTCTCATTAGCGGCTTGGTGACGTAAATCATATGACAATTGATCTAAATCAATTCGTTGCAATAATTCTTCCAACGCTTCAGCCCCCATCTTCGCCACAAACTTCTGAGGATCCTTATCGTCAAGATATTGATTCTCCTTTGGTAAAGTATCCAATATATCCAGATACTCTTCCTCCGTTAAGAAATCCATGTACTGGATGCCATCTTCTTCCTTTATACCAGGCTGGATTACGACATATCGCTCATAGTAGATAATCATATCCAACTTCTTAGTTGGCAAACCTAGTAAATATCCAATCTTATTTGGAAGTGAACGAAAATACCAGATATGAGCTACCGGAACAACCAAATTAATATGTCCCATGCGCTCTCTACGCACCTTCTTTTCAGTAACTTCTACGCCACATCGATCGCAGACGATACCTTTATAACGAATACGCTTATACTTACCGCAATGGCATTCGTAATCCTTTACAGGACCGAAGATACGCTCACAAAACAGACCATCACGCTCCGGCTTATAAGTACGGTAGTTAATGGTTTCCGGTTTTAATACTTCACCGCTGGAACGCTCCAAAATAGCTTCTGGAGACGACAAGCTGATCGTAATCGAGGTGAAGTTGCTTTTTATTTTATTATCTTTCTTGTAAGACATAGCTCTTTTTAGTTATGAGTTATACGTAATAAGTTGTACGCACAAATACTTAGGACGTACAACTTAAAATTTAAAACTCTATTCTAACGTGATATCTAAACCTAAGCCGCGAAGCTCATGTACCAATACATTGAATGATTCAGGTACAGATGGCGTAGGCAAATTATCGCCTTTAACGATTGCTTCGTAGGTCTTGGCTCTACCGATAACATCATCTGACTTAACAGTAAGAATCTCTTGTAGAATGTTGGATGCACCAAATGCTTCCAGCGCCCATACCTCCATCTCACCAAAACGTTGGCCACCAAATTGCGCTTTACCACCAAGCGGTTGCTGCGTAATAAGGGAGTATGGTCCGATAGAACGTGCGTGCATCTTGTCGTCTACCATGTGACCTAATTTAAGCATGTAAATTACACCAACAGTAGTTGGCTGGTCAAATCGCTCACCCGTTAAACCATTATATAAATAGGTTCTTCCGGAAGCAGGTAAACCGGCTTTAGCGACCCACTCCTCCACTTCTTCAGTGGAAGCTCCATCAAATATCGGTGTTGCAAACTTCACACCTAGTTTTTGTCCTGCCCAACCAAGAACGGTTTCATAAATCTGTCCAAGGTTCATACGAGAAGGTACCCCAAGTGGGTTTAATACAATATCTACAGGTGTTCCGTCTTCTAAGAAAGGCATATCCTCATCACGTACAATACGCGCTACGATACCCTTATTTCCGTGACGACCCGCCATCTTATCACCTACTTTAAGCTTGCGTTTCTTCGCGACGTAAACTTTAGCCATCTGCACAATACCGGATGGTAGTTCATCACCTACTGTAATGGCAAATTTATCACGACGATAAGCTCCAAGCTCCTCATTCAATTTGATATTATAGAAGTGTAAAGCCTGTTTTACCAGCTCGTTCTTGTCGTCGTCTGTGGTCCATTTAGAAGGGTTGATATTAGCAAAGTCAAGTTCAGCCAACATCTTCTGCGTAAATTTAGCTCCCTTAGGAATCAAAAGCTCTTTGTATACGTTATACACACCTTGTGATGTTTTGCCATTTACAATAGCAAATAATTTATCGATCAGGCGTTCTCTTAATTGACGAACGGCACGCTCATGATTAAGATCCAAACGTTCCAAAGCAGCTTTTTCCTCTTTCTTGTCAGCTTTTTTAGCACGCGAAAAGAGCTTTGTATCAATTACCACCCCACGGATTGACGGAGGTGTTTTTAAAGATGCATCTTTTACATCGCCTGCTTTATCACCAAAGATTGCACGTAAGAGCTTTTCTTCGGGAGAAGGATCGGATTCACCCTTAGGTGTAATTTTACCAATCAGGATATCTCCTTCGCGCACTTCTGCCCCAATACGGATAATACCGTTTTCATCTAAATCTTTGGTTGCTTCTTCAGAAACGTTGGGAATATCAGAAGTAAGCTCTTCTTCCCCGCGTTTAGTATCACGCACCTCCAATTCAAATTCTTCGATATGTAAAGAAGTGAATATATCTTGGCTTACCACTCGTTCAGAAATAACGATCGCATCCTCGAAGTTATATCCTTGCCATGGCATGAAAGCAACTTTCAGGTTACGCCCCAAAGCGAGTTCACCGTTTTCGGTCGCATAGCCCTCGCATAACACTTGTCCTTCAACCACACGTTGTCCTTTACGAACAATAGGCTTCAAGTTAATACAGGTGCTCTGGTTTGTTTTCTTGAACTTGATTAAGCGATATGTTTTAATATCATCGTCGAAAGAAACTAATTTCTCATCTTCGTTCCGATCATAGCGAATTTTTATCTCGTTCGCATCAACGTACTCAACCACTCCGTTGCCTTCCGCATTAATTAAGGTACGGGAGTCACTCGCTACACGGCCTTCCAATCCAGTACCCACAATAGGCGCTTGTGGACGCAATAATGGAACTGCTTGACGTTGCATGTTTGATCCCATTAATGCACGGTTCGCATCATCGTGTTCCAAGAACGGAATCAATGAAGCTGCAATCGAAGTAATTTGGTTCGGTGCAATGTCCATTAAATCTAAACGTTCCGGTTCGATGATTGGGAAGTCACCTTCGAAGCGGGCTTTCACTTTCGGTGTAGTGAAATTACCTTTTTCGTCATATTCTGCATTGGCCTGTGCGATGGTTTTGCCATCTTCGTCCTCTGCCGATAAATAAACGACGGGCTCTTCCACCACTACCCTACCATCTTGAACTTTTCGATAAGGAGTTTCGATAAAACCGAGGTTATTGATTTTTGCGTGTACACATAAGGAAGAAATCAAACCGATGTTCGGACCTTCCGGTGTTTCAATCGTACATAGGCGGCCGTAGTGCGTATAGTGAACGTCACGAACCTCAAAACCGGCACGCTCTCGCGAAAGCCCCCCCGGTCCGAGGGCAGAAAGACGACGCTTATGTGTGATTTCAGCTAATGGATTGGTTTGATCCATAAACTGCGATAACTGGTTGGTTCCGAAGAATGAATTGATAACAGACGATAAAGTACGTGCATTGATCAAATCAGTTGGAGTAAACACCTCGTTATCTCGAATATTCATTCGCTCGCGAATTGTACGTGCCATACGAGAAAGTCCTACCCCAAATTGGGCATATAACTGCTCGCCTACGGTGCGCACACGTCGATTAGACAAATGATCAATATCATCCACTTCCGCCTTCGAATTGATCAGATTTATCAAGTACTTAACAATGGCAATGATATCTTGCTTCGTTAATACTTTGATCTCATCAGGCGTATCCAATTGCAATTTACGGTTAATGCGGTAACGTCCCACATCACCCAAGTCATATCGTTTATCAGAGAAGAATAAGCGCTCAATAATACCACGAGCTGTTTCTTCATCAGGTGGTTCCGCATTTCTTAACTGACGGTAAATGTGCTCTACCGCTTCTTTCTCTGAGTTGGAAGTATCTTTCTGTAAAGTGTTATAGATGATAGAATAATCAGCGTTATTTGAGCTATCTTCTTTAGTGAGAATGATAGACTTAACACCGGCATCTATAATCATGTCGATATGATCGTCTTCCAGAATCGTTTCACGTTCCAGGATAATTTCGTTACGATCAATCGATACAACTTCTCCGGTATCTTCATCTACAAAGTCTTCAACCCATCTTTTCAGAACTCTAGCAGCCAATTTACGGCCAACTAATTTCTTCAAGCCGGATTTGCTAACTTTTACTTCGTCGGCCAATTCGAATAACTCAAGGATATCTTTATCCGAGTCATAACCAATAGCACGCAAAAGAGTCGTTACCGGGAATTTCTTTTTACGGTCGATATAAGCGTACATGACATTATTAACATCAGTAGCAAATTCGATCCAAGACCCTTTGAAAGGAATCACCCTCGCAGAGTATAGTTTGGTGCCATTGGTATGGCGGCTTTGGCCAAAGAATACACCGGGCGAACGGTGAAGTTGCGATACGATTACCCGCTCTGCGCCATTGATAACGAAAGTACCTTTGGGTGTCATATAAGGGATAGTTCCCAAATACACATCTTGTACTATGGTTTCGAAATCTTCGTGTTCTTCATCATTACATGATAAACGTAACTTAGCTTTTAGCGGAACGCTATAAGTTAAGCCGCGTTCGATACATTCCTGAATATCATAACGTGGCGGATCGATGAAATAATCCAAAAATTCAAGCACAAAAATGTTTCTTGAATCAGAAATAGGGAAGTTTTCAGAAAAAACTTTGAACAGCCCTTCCTGGTGGCGGTTATCAGAAGTTGTTTCCAATTGGAAAAACTCCTTGAAAGACTGCAATTGCACATCCAGAAAGTCGGGATAGTCGATGACTCTTTTGCTGGTTGCAAAGTTTACTCTTTCGTTACGAATATCTTTGTTTGCCAAGGGAATTATATTTTAGTTTAAATTAAACTTCACGCGACATGTTTTAACCGAAAGATGGTTCTGTACAGTCCAACAGTATTTTTGGGATAATATAAACGGCAATAGACCCCAGTAGAAATACCGGAGTCTAAAACCATTTAGGATCTCTTTAGATGAGAATTACTTAATCTCAACAACAGCTCCTGCTTCTTCTAGTTGTTTTTTCAAAGCTTCAGCTTCATCTTTAGCAACACCAGCTTTTAATTCTTTAGGAGCGCCGTCAACTAAATCTTTAGCTTCTTTAAGGCCTAAACCAGTTAAATCTTTCACTAATTTAACAACAGCCAATTTCTGACCACCAGCTTCTTTCAAGATTACATCAAAAGATGTTTTCTCTTCAGCAGCAGCAGGAGCATCACCACCTGCAGCAGGGCCAGCAACAGCTACAGCTGCAGCAGCTGGCTCAATACCATACTCATCTTTTAAGATTTGAGCTAACTCGTTAACTTCTTTTACTGTTAAGTTTACTAACTGCTCAGCAAACGCTTTTAAATCTGCCATTTTATTTTAAATTTTTGAATTTACTTTTTTCTATTAAACTATTGTTACTTGAACGGTTTTAATGGTTCCGTTAACCTCTTTCCTGTAAAGTTTTCACCAAACCTGCGATTGTACTTCCACCCGACTTAAGAGCAGAAACAACATTCTTAGCAGGTGATTGAAGCAATCCAATGATATCGCCGATAAGCTCTTCTTTCGATTTCAGAGCAACTAACGAATCTAATTGGGCATCCCCAACAAATACCGAAGCATCAATATAAGCTCCCTTCAAGATCGGCTTATCACCCTCTTTACGGAGTTCTTTGATCAATTTCGCAGGAGCATTACCTGTTTCAGAGAAAAGGATAGTAGAAGCACCTTTTAGCACCCCTTTT
Organism: Olivibacter sp. SA151; assembly: GCF_054130995.1. Classification (NCBI taxonomy): domain Bacteria; kingdom Pseudomonadati; phylum Bacteroidota; class Sphingobacteriia; order Sphingobacteriales; family Sphingobacteriaceae; genus Olivibacter; species Olivibacter sp. SA151. Next base: position 4,641,368 of record NZ_CP096391.1, read on the forward strand.
AGTTCTTCTGAATCAACTCCGGCTGCTTCTAAAGCTTTAACGATCAATGAATTCTTAGCTACTTGAATTTTGATACCTCTTTCAAAGCATTTGCGACGGATATTGTTAACTTTTGCAACAGTCAAATCAGCAGTATCAGTAATATAGAAATTACCGTAAGATTTGATCTGATCAGTTAAAGCTTGAACAATTTCTTGTTTTTCTTCTTTTCTCATGATTAAATCCCCGCTACTGATTTAGTTTCCACTTGAATACCCGGACTCATTGTTGAAGAGAGGTGGATACTCTTAAAATATGTTCCTTTCGCTGCAGACGGCTTCAATTTCGAAATTGTTTGGATTACTTCCAACGCATTATCATAAATCTTGTCTGCATCGAATGACACTTTACCAACTGAAGCATGAATGATACCGGTCTTGTCAACCTTGAAATCAATCTTACCGCCTTTTACTTCAGTAACTGCTTTACCCACATCTTGGGTAACCGTTCCTGACTTAGGGTTAGGCATTAGGTTTCTAGGGCCTAAAATACGACCCAATCTACCTACTTTAGCCATCACGCTAGGCATGGTAATAATGATATCAACATCGGTCCATCCACCCTCAATTTTGCTGATATACTCATCTAAACCTACATAATCCGCACCCGCTGCTTTAGCTTCTTCCTCCTTATCCGGAGTACACAAAACTAAAACACGTACGGTCTTACCGGTTCCATGAGGCAAGGTAGCTATACCACGAACCATCTGATTTGCTTTACGTGGATCTACGCCCAAACGAACATCGATATCCACGGACGCATCAAACTTGGTAGTGGTAATCTCCTTTACAAGTGCTGCTGCCTCCTGCAAAGTATACGCTTTACCAGCTTCAATTTTGGATAGTGCCGCCTTTTGATTTTTTGTTAATCTAGCCACTTTCTTAAACTGATTTCTGTTAATTAATTGTTCCAGGGTGCATCACCACTTACAGTGATACCCATACTACGTGCTGTACCAGCCACCATTTTCATGGCCGACTCTACTGTAAAAGCGTTTAAGTCGCTCATTTTATCTTTGGCGATAGCTTCAACTTGTTCCCAAGTAACTTTACCTACCTTTTTACGGTTAGGTTCGCCCGAGCCTCCCTTTATGCCTGCTACTTCAATAAGTTGAACAGCAACCGGTGGAGTCTTGATGATAAAATCGAAAGACTTGTCAGCATACACAGTAATTACAACCGGTAATACTTTGCCTGGCTTGTCTTGGGTACGTGCATTGAACTGCTTGCAAAATTCCATGATGTTCACCCCTTTTGCACCTAAAGCAGGTCCCACAGGGGGTGATGGATTAGCTGCGCCACCCTTCACCTGTAATTTCACTAACGCACTGACTTCTTTTGCCATTTTTCGATTTAATTTAAATTACTAAATGTTTGTTAGTAAGTTGGAAGCAATATAACGTAACATTTGTTTTTTTCTCACTCAAGTGGACTAAATTACGAGAAGTCCTTACACTTTTTTAGAGTGCGCAAAAATACAACAAAATTCAGAGAATAACAAAATATTTTTTTGTAAAATCTGAACTTTGTTGTATTAAGGCGAAAAATATTCGTTGGGATCGAGTAATAGAAGATTACTCCTTTTCAACTTGCATATAATTTAGTTCCAGCGGTGTCTTTCTACCAAAGACTTTCACCATCACCTTCAACTTCTTCTTCTCTTCGTTCACCTCTTCTATCTCGCCGGAGAAACCATTAAATGGTCCATCCGTTACTTTAACAGACTCTCCCACATAGTAAGGAACATTCATCATCTCGCCCTGCTCACTCATTTCATCTACTGTTCCCAGTATGCGGTTAACCTCAGCTTGTCTCAGCGGAATGGCATTACCAGCTTTGTCACCTAAAAATCCGATGACACTATTGATATTCTTTATAACATGCTCCAATTCTCCATCTAAAGCTGCTTCGAGTAAAACATATCCCGGATAATAATTTCTTTCTTTGGCGATCTTCTTTCCCTCGCGCATCTGAAAATATTTCTCCATCGGGATTAAAACCTGAGGAACCAAATGATTTATTCCTAAGCGATTAATCTCAGCCTCAATATATTGCTTTACTTTCTTCTCTTTACCGCTTACCGCGCGTACAACATACCATTTCAATTGCTGATCTGCCATTCTATAATCCTCCTTGATTTTAGGCCGTCGTACCGTAAAAAAGTTTCAATATTGCACTTGATGATTGATCCATTGCTAGTACAATCAGTGCTATGATGATTGACGCAACAAGCACCACCACCGCTGAATTCTGCAACTCCGACCATGTTGGCCAAGACACCTTCTGAGTCATCTCATGATAGGAGTCTTTTATAAAATCAAGTACATTTGCCATTGTATGATAGAGATATGTTCTTTAGACTTTAGCTAACGGTTCACTGTTAACCTTTTCACGCCAACGAAACCGACTGTTATTTAGCACGGGCACAAGGATTCGAACCCTGATCAAAGGTTTTGGAGACCTCTATTCTACCATTGAACTATGCCCGTAAAACGATTAGCTAATTGGCTTTTCACCAATTAGCTAATGCCTATATGCTTAATTAAGCGATAATTTCAGTTACCTGACCAGCACCTACTGTTCTACCACCTTCGCGGATAGCAAAACGTAGACCTTTTTCCATAGCAATTGCGTTAATCAATTTTACGTTGATTGTAACGTTATCACCAGGCATAACCATTTCCACACCTTCTTGAAGCGTAATTTCTCCAGTAACGTCTGTTGTACGGAAATAGAACTGAGGACGGTATTTGTTAAAGAATGGCGTGTGACGTCCACCTTCTGCTTTTGACAATACGTAAACCTCTGCCTTGAATTCAGTGTGAGGAGTTACACTACCTGGTTTACAGATAACCATACCACGACGGATATCAGTTTTTTCAATACCACGTAATAATAAACCTACGTTATCACCAGCCTCACCGTAGTCAAGGATTTTACGGAACATTTCCACCCCTGTTACAGTAGATTTCAAGTTTTCAGCACCCATACCTAAGATCTCAACTGGATCACCGGTATTGATTACACCACGCTCGATACGTCCTGTTGCAACGGTACCACGACCTGTGATTGAGAACACATCCTCGATAGGCATCAAGAAAGGTAAGTCTGTCAAACGTGGAGGAATAGGAATGTAGTTATCAACTGCATCCATCAACTCCATGATTTTGTCTACCCACTGAGCTTCACCGTTCAATGCACCTAATGCAGAACCTTTGATTACTGGGATATCATCACCTGGATATTCATAGAATGACAATAGTTCACGAACTTCCATCTCTACCAAATCCAACAACTCAGGGTCATCAACTAAGTCAGTTTTATTCATAAATACTACAAGAGCAGGTACACCTACCTGACGAGCTAATAGAATGTGCTCGCGAGTTTGAGGCATAGGACCGTCAGTTGCAGCAACAACGATGATCGCACCGTCCATTTGTGCAGCACCTGTAACCATGTTCTTTACATAGTCAGCGTGACCTGGACAGTCAACGTGAGCATAGTGACGGCTTGCAGTTTGATACTCTACGTGAGCAGTGTTGATTGTAATACCACGCTCTTTTTCTTCAGGAGCCGAGTCAATTGAATCAAACGAACGAGCTTCTGACAAACCTTTATCTGCCAAAACTTTAGTAATAGCAGCAGTTGTAGTGGTTTTACCGTGGTCAACGTGACCGATTGTACCAATATTTAAGTGTGGTTTACTGCGGTCAAATTTCTCTTTTGCCATTTTTTATGCGTATTAGTAAGTTAATTTTTATTTTGGTTCTTTTTTATTTACACTTACGAGCCAATGATGGGACTTGAACCCATGACCTCTTCCTTACCAAGGAAGTGCTCTACCGCTGAGCTACATCGGCTTGTTTGAACAACAAAAAGCTAAAGCCGATACCGGTTTTAACTCTTTGATTCAAGAGCGGAAGACGGGTCTCGAACCCGCAACCTATAGCTTGGAAGGCTATCGCTCTACCAATTGAGCTACTTCCGCTTATTTATGATGATTTTATCGGATGTATATCATTACAACATCTATTTTATCAGAAAATCCGATCGATGAGTACAAACACCAAACAACATCTAAATGGTGGGGGGAGAAGGATTCGAACCTTCGAAGCCGAAGCAACGGATTTACAGTCCGTCCCATTTGACCGCTCTGGAATCCCCCCAACTTAGAGCCCCCTGCCGGGATCGAACCAGCGACCTACTGATTACAAGTCAGTTGCTCTACCAGCTGAGCTAAGGAGGCAATACTATTAAGAACTTTCTACCCTTTTTGGAACCCTCTTTTCTTGATCTGACCCCCTGTGTTCCCTTTGGGACTGCAAAGATAGACAAGAAAGTATTAATTCAAAAAAAAAGTGAAAATATTTATGCTAAAAAAATGCCCGCCTGACCAAATAGCTTAATTATCAGGGAAATATTTTTCCAAATTTTTCCGCTTTCAGACAACTTCCCTTCGCTACAGTTGTAATGAACGAAAAAAATCCCTCAAGGACTTTCTCCTTAAGGGATTCTTCCAATAAAAATTGAATACGACTAGCCGAGCTCTTCTTCCTGCACTTCAGCCAGCACTTCTTTATGATGTGTCACTTTAGTTCTTGTCTTTGTTTTGTGTTTATTTATTTGCCTACGCAATGACTCTATCGCCAAATCCGTCGCTTCTTCAAAGCTTTTGGCCTGCCCTTTAGCAAAAAGCTGATTCCCTGGGATATTTAACTTAAACTCCGTAATTTTATTAGCTTCGTCTTCCACGTTTTCCAGCTTCAGATAACATTCACCTGCTATGATCTGATCAAAAAACTGATCCAGCTTGTCTACACGACGTTGAATAAAGTCTACCAATTTTCTGTCTGCTTTAAATTGAATAGATTGCGTGGTAATGTTCATAAATCCTCCTTTTTTAAGCTTTGGGATGAGCTTGTTTGTAAATAGATTTCAATCGTTCCACAGAATTGTGCGTATATACCTGTGTTGCGACTAGATTTGCATGACCTAATAACTCTTTAATAGCATTTAAATCTGCCCCTTTATTTAATAACGCTGTTGCGAAGCTATGCCTTAGCACATGGGGGCTCTTTTTTTGCTGAGAGGTTATCAGTGACAAATAACGAATTACTACTTGATAAATAAGCTTTGGATAAGCTTGTTTACCTTTTATAGTAACGACTAAAGTTAAGGAATTGTTATCTAAATTTTCAATTTTTTTTAATTTTAAATATTGTTCGATTAAAAGTTTTAAATGAGGCAGCATAGGCACTATCCTTTCTTTATTTCGCTTGCCTAAAATGCGGATCGTCTGATTATAATAGTCTATATCTTTCTCCTGTAATTGTATCAATTCAGTCAAACGCATCCCGGTTCCAAAAAGCAATTCGATAATGAGCCGATCCCGCTGCCCTTCAAAATTGTCCTGGAAGATATGATCGTGATCCAGTAACTGGTTCAATTTATCTTCTTGGATAACGACGGGTAACTTTTTCGGTTTCTTTAGGGCTTTAACCAATAAGGTAGGATTTGCTCCGTAAAGACTTTCCCTTTGTAAGAATTTATAATAAGTACGTAATGAGGATAATATCCTATTAATGGAAGACGCCTCTAGGCCGCTGTCCATCAGTATCGATAAATAGTACCTCAATTGCTTGTGCCCCACTTCCTCAAATGATATCTGTTCGGCAACCCAAAACTGCAGATAACTACGGACATCTTTTTCATAGGCCTTTAGCGTATGTTCGGAGTAATGTTTCTCAAACCGCAGAAAGGACATAAATCGTTCTACATACATATCTTCTTTTTTTGGTGTTGACTTCTTTCTACCAATATTTCATCCGAAACGGACACCCTACTTTAAAACTGCTTATACCGCCTTGCATTTCAGTTCTTAAATATCGTAAAAACAGATCATATTATAGCTGTTTCCTAGCCACTTTACCTTTTACAATGAAAAGTTTGACAATGGCTTTCTTATCAACAATGGTGTCTCCCGCATATTCCGGATTGGCCGCTCGCAATACGAGCTTAGTATGATCCGAGTGCGGAAACAGCAATTTAACGGTAACCAATTTATTGGCTAGCTCATTGGTAACAACCAGATAGGCTTCCCCCCAAAGGATCACTTCCAAGTTTGACACTTCCTTAACGATGATTATATCCCCGCCGGTAAATTTCGGGTTCATGCTATCACCGTATATTGGTAGATAGGCTGTACAATCATTAAAAGGACGAAAATTGACATAAAATTCGGGCACTTCCTGAAAAACATCCGCTCCGTTAAATACCACATCGGGCTGAATATTATAAAAAGGTACTTCTCTCTCTAACGATTCATTTGCCGAGCGAACGTCTTTCCCTCCTTGTCTATGCTTATAGGGTATATTTGATAAAAATGGCGCGCCCTCTTTCTTTTCAAGCCACTTCAAACTTATATTATGATAGTCAATAATATCTTTTGCTAACCGTTTTCCTACAACCCTACCACCGTTTTCAATCGACGAAAAATTATTGACATGTTTGGCAATTCCACCATAAAACTGCTCTAAAGTCATCTTTTTCAACAATCGTGCCTCTTTAAATAAAGGCCCTAATTCCGCTCTATCTAAATGATCTATCATAATATCAAAAAATATTTTTTATAACATAAAAATATACTATATTTGAATACCTCTAAGGTACGCAATTATGAATAACCATCAATACAATTTTTTTAAACTTTAATTTATGGAAAATCTTCACGAAGCAATCCGAACAAGCAACTTTCGTTACCTAACGGAAGATGCTATCCAAACTCCCTTATCTTTTATCGAAAACTTCTGCTATTTTGAAGCAGAGGTAGAAACTTTCAGGAAAGACATCCTTTTTTTTCTTCATGCCGCTACAACAAGAAAATCAGATTTCAACGGAAAGTTTTATGTCAATTCTGAAGACTATGCTTATAACTGCCGACAACTAATTTCAGTCATTGAGGTACTATGGGTACTGTATCATCAACCTATACCTCAGCTAAGAATTCCGGACACCCATCCCCTTTACCAAAAATCATCTTGGGCAACAGACCGTATCGATGTTGAAAAAAGAATAAATAGCGGCGCTGCACATTTCAGGAAGCTGGAAAATCGGGAGATAAACGATATCGGATTTTTTTTGGAAGAATTCTTTTTATATCGTAACCTCAATGAGTGGCGAGAAATTTTGGATGACCTGCTAACGTATGCTTATACCAACGAAAGTATCTTCGATGGTACCGAATTATTGTATGAATCTGTTGCGATTTACGAATACCTGGAAAAAGCAGTCGAAGCAATTTTCTTAATTGCAGATCTAAACTTTAAATACAACAAATCAACCGATGATATCCAAACAAAAGGTGTTCAGGAAACAAATCTAAACCCTACTGCGCAAATCAACGGAATCACTTTACCCAACCCAATTCAAGAAGTACCGTCTTTAGATGACGACACCTTCACCAATAACCTGATACAATATCTCGAAAAATTTTGGAGTCATCTGGAAGAGGGCAATGAAAATCATTCATATGGGCCCGTCATGTTTACAGAAACACTTGAAAAGGAACTCCTGTCCTATTTTGAATCTTTTCATCCTAAATTTCTTAGCCGAAATTTCCGGAGAATTTATATGGGATATCTCGAGCATTTATTTGCAAATGGCACCCCCTGGTATTACCATGAACTACGAGCTTTCACCGCTCATATGGACACATTTTTTGAACTTCTGGAATTGGCAGACCAAGAAACCGCACACTGGCCTCAGGAAGATCGTATAGGATGGGATGAAAACTAAAAAAAAGCCGTTCACAGAGCTTTGTTGTGAACGGCTTATATAATTGACATCTACTTTCTAAACCGTATCTTGGTTCAATGATTGTTTGTAGATTGCTTTTTTAATTTGAGTACGGCGGGTAACAGATTTTTTTTCGTATGCTTGGCGCGCACGAAGCTCTCTTAACACTCCAGTTTTTTCAAATTTTTTCTTAAAACGCTTCAAGGCTTTATCTAACGATTCGCCATCTTTTACATTTACGATAATCATGCTCTTTATACCCCCTTTCTATTGTCAAAATTTGGGACAACAAAGGTAAACATTAATCCGTTAAATTAAAAGCGATTTTCAACATTCTTTCACTTTTAATTCCTCTCCTATTTATATTAGATGGCAATGCAGTAAAAACAGCTTATTTCTTAGTCTCCTTTTAGTAGGGTGGCCCTCAACGCTAAAGACGCAATATGTGTATTGGCATAGGTATATTGAACCTCTGCTTTAACAAAACCGCTCCCTAGCAAAAGGCCAAAGCCACCCGCTGCTACGGTTTCATTAATACTCGATTTAAATAGGTCTCTATATTCATAGCCTGTTTCTTCCACCACATCCCGGACATACGCATCATTTATTTTCAGTTTGAAAACACCATTAGTTCCCAAATCACTTGTTTGATGAACAACTCCCCCATGTCCATAAATCTCTACAAAAGAGTTTACCCGATAGTTAAAAAAAGCTAAAGCCTGTTGTGTTTTAGTGTGATGTGATAACTCCAAGGAAGTGCCCGCTGTACTAAAATAGTCATTATTAAAGGTTAAAAAACGTTCTCCGTTCGGTGTAAAACTCGTCTTGTTTCGCATATATGAAAGCAGTAAGTTAACGGTAAAGTTTGGATCTTCATCGTCAGTAAACCATTGAGAAATATTATGTCGGATAGCCCCGCCCCATGCAGATACATCCACTTTACCCTCATTTAATCCTATCGCAAACGGCATTACTCTCAAAGACAATTCGGTACTTTTTCCGAGCCCCACACTCAGTTGCGGCATGACGAAGGGAGTGACTCCTACGCCGGTGCCGATCCCATCAATCATATTGAAATTTGCGCTCAGATAATCACCCGTAACTGGATTAACTAATCTATTGTTTGTGGCAGGGTCTAATAGAAAAACACTGATAGCACTTCCTTTGGCATCTGTGAACATACCAGGGGTTAAAGGGGCAGCGATTACGTTTGCGCTTTGATATAATTGATCCATGCGAATATAACGATTCCCGTCATTGATAGGAATAATAGCAGTGGATCCTACTAAACTAAAAGACAAATGACCTGCCTGCTTCGGTATAGCCCCGCCTTGCCAGCCCTGATTGAGGGAAAAACCAAAATTAGAAGAAAATAAATTGGTATACGCTGCAAAATAGCTGTTACCAAAACGTTCAATATCTCGCACCTGCATTTCATAGTCTTGCAACGTTTGGGCTTGCACCACATTGCTAATCAGTAGAACGAGTAAAAGCCAGCTACACTTCATTAGCCTAGGAATATAGGACACCCTTAATTTAATCATGATTGGAAGGAATGAGAGTAGCATATCCTATTTGAGAGCTACCATTCGTTAAACTTATGTTGAGAGAATCGTAGTCTGATTCAAGAACTTGAAAAGTTAGCTGCTCTTTTAATGCATCCGATACAGCAGGAACCGTAATTCTCAATTCTTTTTGATTTGACCCTTCTAGCGAATAGGTGGCAAACACCTCTGATTTCTCTCCGAAAAGCTCTTCAAAGACGCCACACACACCTTCTGCCACTGGAGCATCAATTTTCACTTTTGCCCCTTTTCCACCCTTATAAAATGTGAATTTTAACCCTTTTACACACTGCCATTCCGGTCTTTCTGTTACATCCAATTTATCCTCATCGTAGATACGGTCAATCAACCAAGTTTTCTCTCCGCCATTCTGATTAAGTTGTTGAAGGGCTAAATGCAGATAGATGGCCGAACTATTAATCGTATTTCTCAGCGTTGCATTGTCAGCATATGAAAAAATTGCCTTACAGCCGGCGCTTTCAATAGACTTTTGGGTCAAACGCCCCAGCTCAGCCTGATTTGACCAGCTGTTAGTTCCATCAGCATACCGAATATCGATGAAGGGAATCGAGGTTTGGTCCGTGGGTAAAACCAGTTGACTCTTCGACAGGCTATCAGGTTCAACGGCATGTTGTCCTTCCGTGAAATCGCGTTCATTGGTATATACCTTTATATAGGCTACCTCTTCAATGGTTTGCTCGGGAAAGATATAGATATAGTCCATTATGTTACAGACTTTATCGTGCTCGCAGCTTGAGAGGCAAAACAAAAGTAGTCCTAAAAATAGTGTTGTAAAAGCTTTGTTCATATTTAAACTTGTTAACATCTGAGCCAATCCTCCCTATGGAGTTGGTATTGCGCATCTGTATCAACCATTCGGCTCATTATTTAATTGAGATCGGCGCATTGTGTCTTGCATTCCCAGATATACGAATAACGAGCAGGCAATGCATATCGTGATATACCAATAAAAGTAATTTTCGTGTCCTATATCTTTAAACCATAAGGCAATGTATTCTGCTGATCCGCCAAACACTGCAACAGTTAACGCATAAGGTAAACCAACGCCCAAGGCCCTAATTTTTGCCGGAAAGAGCTCCGCTTTGACAATAGCATTTATGCTCGTATACCCACTAACTATTATCAATGCTAGCAGTATCAACCAAAAAGCCTGCCATTTATCTTCGACATGTTGTAAAGCATTCAATAAAGGCACCGTAAAAAGAGTTCCCAGCGCACCGAAAGCGAGTAACAGGGGTTTTCTTCCGATTTTATCCGATAGTAAACCGAAAATCGGTTGCAGTCCGGCGAAAATCAATAAAGCAAGAAACGTGATTAAAGTAGCATCTGCATTAACAAGCCCAACGGTATTAACAAGAAACTTTTGCATGTACGTGGAGTAAGTATAAAAAGCCAAGGTCCCCCCTAACGTCAAACCAATGACCGTCAATATCTCCTTAGGGTGCTGTATTAATAGCTGTAAAGAACCTTTTTTTTTCTGTAATAGTTCCTGTTGTTTAAAAGCTCTCGTTTCATCCAGATGCTGTCTCAAATACAGGGCCACCACCGCCAAAACTGCTCCGATAAAAAACGGTATCCGCCATCCCCACATAAACAAATCCTCTTCGCTCAGTAAAAGCTTCTGTAAAAGTAATTGGATTCCCAAGGCGATTAACTGTCCTCCAATGAGTGTTACATATTGAAAGCTCGAATAGAAACCACGCCTATCGGGTGTAGCCATCTCGGAAAGGTAAGTAGCCGATACACCATATTCTCCACCTACACTCAACCCCTGCAATAATCTTGCAATTAACAACACAATAGGAGCAATCATGCCAATCTGGTTATAGGTAGGAGAACAGGCAATAATCAATGAACCGAGAGACATTAATAAAACAGATAAAGTCATTGATTTTTTCCGGCCAAACCGGTCCCCGATAAAGCCAAATACATATCCGCCTAGCGGCCTCATTAGAAATCCAACAGCAAATATAGCTGCTGTATTTAAAAGTTGCAGGGTACGGTTGTCTCCCGGAAAAAAAGAAGCAGAAAAATAAATGGTAAATGCAGAATAGGCGTACCAATCGTACCATTCAACTAAATTACCGATAGACCCTCCAATAATAGCTCTTAAACGTCTCCTTGAAATAGTACTTGACATATGCTTATAATTGATAACAGTACTTGCTTTAGCTGGCAAATTATAAATTTTATCGATTTTTTCTTATTTTAAGCCCTTCAAATCTATATAAACACTAACCATTCGATGAAAAGAACAGCATCCAAATTCGTTAACACACTCTTTGGCTTGATGGCTATAATATGCCTTCTGATTCCCCAAACATCAATTAAAGCACAGGACAATCAATTCGGAAACTGGTACGCATGGTTTAATAATATTAAATTCAATGCCAAGTGGGGAATGAATAACGATATTCAATTTCGGGCAGGGAAGAACTGGAACGAAAACTCACTTATCTTAATCCGGCCTGGAGTGAATTATTACGTCAGCGCCAATCAAACCGCTTCAGCGGGGTATGCAACGACTCTTGTGACACACAAATTAACAGGTGATCAGCCGCGATTAACGGAACACAGAATTTGGGAGCAATATATCATCACCGGTAGGCTTCTAAATATCCCTGTTCAACATCGATTTAGACTTGAGCAACGTTTTTTAAAGCGTCCTGATGAAAGCGTTTTTACTCAGAGGGCAAGATATTTTATTAGGGGAATTATTCCTATCAATAGCCCTTTACAACAACCCTTTAATAAGGGATGGTTCCTCGCACTTCAAAACGAATTGTTCTTTAACATTCAAAATAAGGATAATGTTAACGGGAGCCTATTTGATCAAAACAGAGCCTATGCAGCTTTCGGCTATCGATTTTCACAAAAATATGATTTAGAAATAGGCTATATGAATCAATTTTCGAAAAGAAATACCCAACCAAATCTGCTAAACCACATAGCGCAGATTGCCTTCTATACACGACTATAGAAGGCTACTGTAATCATTATTGTATCTTTTCAACAAGCAATTTAATATCCGGATCCTTCATAAAAAGATTCCATATTAAACCGGTGCGTGCATTTTCCAACATAATGGGAACAATTCCTTGGTGAATAGGGTCAAAATTTCCGGAAACCCAGTTATCTTTAAAATTAAATTCATCCCTAAACCCATATTCTGTCCATAAAAAACTTCCCAAGTTTCTGTAATAATTTTTGAGCGCTTCCATAGCGATCGTGGGTGTATATGGATAAGTCGCAATGGCTGCGGAGGGATTAAAACGATTTACAAAAGCCGAATCCTTCCCAACATAAGGCCACAGTAAATTTGTTATGCTCACAAACTGTTCACCGCTGTCCAAAGCTGCCCGATAGTAAATCATTGACAAATCACATTGATTATCAAAATAATTGACCGTGCTATCAATAGGGCTCCTCGGATTGATAGCCAAAAAAGGCAGTTGCTGTTCTATCAGTGAAGTTTGAACGGATCCCGCCACCAATCGGATTCCGTAATAGGTACTGTCGATCATGAATGATTCACGATTATAAAGCTCGGGCTTTTCCCCATTTTTCCCAAAAAGTAACGTATCACTAACAGAGGTCGACAATCTGCCGATAGCAGGACCAACATACTTCAGTGGCTGTTTAAATCCAAGCTTATAGGAGGCGGGAGTAATTGCGTGACTTGGTGAAGCGATTGCTAATAGATAAGCGATCAAGCTACCGTTGTACCCTCCTATTGGCGCCGACTTAGTAAATGAGCAGGCAGGAGACCAGACACTGTATAGATGATAGCCATTTCCTTCCTTCACAAATTTCGTCCAATCCACCCCGTTCCATAGAGAGGAAATAGCGTCTCTCAATTCACTCTCGTCAGCACTCTCCTTATCAAAATAATTTCGAGCAACCAGCAAACCTTGCATTAAATAAGCCGTTGACTCAATATTGGCCGCTATTTCACAAGAATCAGTCATGATAGGCTTACCGGATCTCCCGTTAAGCAATTCCGGAAAAGCGCCATGATAAGTAGTTGCCCTTCCCAAAAATTTAACGATTTTCTTTAAACGATCCAACAGTAGTTGCCGCGGAATAAATTTTCGTTCTACACCAATTACTTGAGCCAAAATGCCAATCCCCGTCCCTTTCACAGAAATACTGGCATCACTAACCAACGGAGAAATTTTATGCATGCCGCTATTGAACTCCGTTTCATTTGTGAAATAGGCGATATGCGATTTCTCAATTGAATTTAACAGGTCTTCATCTCCCGCCAATTTAGTTTCAGCTGTTTTAATTTCCGAAAAGGGCGATTCCCGATACTGATAATCAACCCAAGCGATTTTGTAATAATAAGACACATTGGTGCGCGGAACGAAGTCAGTATACTTGTTAAATGAGATTGGTCTAACGGCAACCGGGACAAAGTTTTGGTTATCTTCAGATCGGTATATTTTGATGTAGCGAATACTGGGCGTGAGGGGTAACTGCCACATAATATCAACGTGTCTTTCATGAGCCTCTACAGATGAGAGTACAGCCTTGCCGGTAAGCTTCATATCGGGGGTTTTAGTAGGCAAGAATTCAATTTGATCAATAAATAACCGATGTTCCTTGCCATCCATATTCGTTCCCTGCTTAAAAATTATACTGCTTATCGGTGCTTGGTTGTCTAAATTCCCTATGCCTTTCAAAGGAATTTCAACCGACAACCACGCATTATCCTGATAGTTCTTTATAAAAGATTGAATTTTAACCTCTTCGGAGATATTTTCACCTTGAGCGAGTTGTATATTAGGTAATTCCGTTTTCGTAGTAGCACTTGAAACAAAAATCTTAAAAATCAATAAGTCGTTGTTTTTGGGTAAATGACCATAATCGCTGCTATAGTGGATAACCGATTTCCACTCACCCTCATTTCCGGAAATATAATTCAACATAAGCGAATTTCCCGGAGTAAAAAAAACACTATCCACTACCGGTAGATGGCCATTCATGTGGTTGATCCAACTGTTACCGGCAAAGGACGACTGTGAATAGTAGTAACTTTTTGGCATCAAACTGTTTTCGAACAGCACCTCGGGATAGTTAGAGGCCTCAGCTTGAATGCTTAATAGAATAGCAAGTAAGAGAAAGTATATTTTGTTCATATTAGCGTATCTTAACAGTCAAAGATTGGAGCAAAAACCAAGCCATGGCATCTTTGACAGCTTTCAAGAATCTCTCTTCTCATTTACCGATAAAATTAGGTCTTTTACCGACAAACTGTGTGCATCCGCCAAGTTCTGATGAAACTAAAGTGAAATATTCATTTATATTTACAAAAAAAAGATAAAGTATGAACAATCTATGTTATGCAGAGAACAGCAATATACATGATTTTTCTCATACGATCATCAATAAATACTATACATATGAATAACTATAAAGCTCCTCAACATAGGTCAAACTCCGGCAGAGTGTGGGTAGGACTTATTATTATTATCATCGGTTTTTCCATGTTATCAAAAACACTTGGCTTTATATTCGATTTTCCTAACTGGCTATTCTCGTGGCCTATGTGGTTAATTGTTATCGGCTTGGTACTGGGAGCCCGAAATAACTTCAAAAAGCCCTCATCTTTTATATTGATTCTTATCGGTTGTTTCTTCCTAACAGAACGGATGTTCGATGTAAGTCTTGGTAGGTTTTTTTGGCCCGCTTTTATCATACTCCTTGGTTGTTGGCTAATTGCAGGCAGAAACAGGGGCCGCTTTTCCTCTCCCCCTCCCGTTGACCCCCAAAAGGGTCCTTACGGAGAACCATCAAAAGAAACAAGCCCTTTCTCGAATTACAGCCCACCACATCAATCTGATCTTGATTGGGATAGAAGGGTGAGCAGTGAAGCGGATATTTCAACAGAAGATGAAAATCAAGAAGGTTCGGCCCCGAAAGCCGAACCTGATGCATTTTATGAACAGGCTGAACAGTCATCGAGCAAAGTTAACGAAGATTATATCGACTCCGTTTCTATCTTCGGACAGGTAAAAAAGAATATTTATTCTAAGAATTTCAAAGGCGGAGACATCGTCAATATCATGGGAGGAGCCGATATTAATTTAATCCAAGCAGACATTCAACATCCTGTCATTTTGGAAGTCGTACAGATTTTCGGAGGTACAACCATTCTCGTTCCTGCTCACTGGAAAGTAAACCCGGAAATGACGGCTATTTTTGGAGGAGTGGAAGACAAGCGATTTATTAATAATGTAGCTGTAGATAATCGCAAGAATTTGATTATAAAAGGCACCTCAATTTTTGGCGGTATTACAATCAAAAGTATCTAATCATTATCATTTTAAGCATTTATCTAATGGCGTCAACCCCGCTCATCACGTCAAAGCAAAAGCTCATTGCAGTCAGCTGTGTATCCGTTTGGGTAGGTACGCTTATTATACAAACCGGCTTATTGCTTTGGTTTGATTTTAACGTTGAACTCACGCTCCTTGACAGTTTAATCAGCGCCACAACCATCGCAGCGGCGTGTTATATCATTGCTAATAATTTAAATTATTATCAGCCTCGCAAGGAACGTTATTTTTACATTATAATTTGGGGATTATGCTTGGCCGCGATCAGCCTAACCATCAATCGCTATGTGATGCAATATATTATAAGCGACAAATCTTATTTAGCGTTCCTTGATTTATCCCTTCCTATACGCTATTGCACCAATAGCTTGATAATCGCATGGGTAGCAATTATGCAGGTGCTTTGGAACACACTACATGATCAAAAGGAAAATGAACAGCGAAAAGCAGATGCTGAGAAACTGGCTCGCGAAGCGGAACTCTATAATCTCCGACAGCAGCTTCAACCGCATTTTCTTTTTAATAGTTTAAATTCCATCATTGCGCTTATTGGACGAAAACCCGAAGAGGCAAGAAACATGACTTTTCAATTATCTGACTTTTTGCGTGGAACTCTTCGAAAAGACGATCAACAACTTATTCCGCTGAAAGACGAGATTGAACATTTGAAACTCTATCTAGAAATAGAGAAAGTCCGCTTTGGCCATCGGCTAGATACGGATATACTTATGGAGGACTGCGAAGAATGCCTCTTACCTGCTATGATTTTACAGCCTCTCGTAGAAAATGCCATTAAATATGGTTTGTATGACACTACGGGCCAGGTAAAAATTGCCATTTGGGCAAAAAAAGATGAAAACCACTTATTGGTGGCCATTCAAAACCCTTTTGATAAAGAAAGCAGCAACCCCCATAAGGGTACTGGTTTTGGACTACGTGGTGTACAGCGGAGATTATTTTTATTGTTTGGACGCACAGATTTGTTGCAAACTCATCATACAGCGCATATCTTTACAAGCAATATAAAAATACCACAACAATGATTAAAGCTGTTTTGATAGACGATGAACCACTTGCGCGAAGCATAATAAGTGAATATTTAGCCGACTATAAGGAAGTACAAATCGTTGCAGAATGTAATGATGGGTTTGAAGGAGCAAAAGCGATTATGCAATATCAGCCAGACTTGGTTTTTTTGGATATCCAAATGCCAAAAATCAATGGTTTTGAAATGCTTGAGCTGATTGACCAGCAACCGCCTGTCATTTTTACAACAGCTTTTGATGAATACGCAATTAAAGCATTTGAAAAATATGCAATAGATTATCTGCTTAAACCAATCAGCAAGCCGCGTTTCGATCAGGCCATGAATAAATTTCTCCAGCAACGTAATTTAAAGAGCACAACTGAACAGGAGCAAACAAAAAAGATGCTAGAGACCATGAGCCCCTCCCCTTCTTTGGAACGCATTGTAGTAAAAACCGGCAGTAAAATCAACGTAATCAACACCGATAGTTTGATTTGTCTGGAAGCGGATGATGACTATGTACGCCTACATACCACAACAGGAGCCTATTTAAAGAATAAAACAATGGCTTTTTTCGAAAAAGAGCTCGATCCTAACATATTTGTAAGAATTCATCGTTCTTATATAGTACGCGTGGATAGCATTGTGCGACTTGAACCTTTTGAAAAGGAAAGCCACATCGCAATACTAAACAACAACATGAAGGTAAATGTAAGTAAATCAGGCTATTCAAGACTCAAACAGGTTTTAGACATTTAAAATATTTTCAAACTCACCATTAATGTTTCGATATTCGCTGATCGCTATTTTCTTTCTTTTTGTTTGTCATCTGTGCTCAGCCCAAGAAGAAAACAGCAGTAAAATAGTAAACAGATTCAAAAACTATTTCAACAAACATCAGGCTGACTCCATTTATCAACAGTGGAACCAGCACGCAAAGACGACCGTGTCGAAAGCCCAGCTCGACTCGCTGCTAATTAGGCAACTTTACCCACTAGGTACTATAGAAACTTCTTCATTTATAAAAAATGAGAATGACCTCGAGCATTTTAAACTCGTCTTTTCTAAAAAGACCTTGAAGCTCATTTTGCGGGTTGATTCTAATGAAAAAATAGAAACATTCCTTTTCCAACCCTTTGAGGAATCCGTCAATGAAAGAGATACAATACCATCTGTGAAAAAAGAAGATCCCATAGAGGATACAACAGGACATAGGCTAGCAGACGAATCAAAAACAATGGAAAGCACCATTGATAATTTAGTCGATTCACTTGCGCTTCAGTATACGAACGACCCCAGTACTTGTGGTCTAGCCATCGGTATTATTCATAATGGTAAAGCGGGTTACTATTATTACGGCGAAACCACACGAGGTAATAAAACACTCCCTGATCAGGAAACTTTATTTGAAATTGGATCCATCAGCAAAGCTTTTACTGCCACCCTTCTAGCAAATGCAACGTTGACAGATAGTATCCACCTAAATGATCCAATTGTTAAGTATCTCCCGGATAGTATCGCTCAAAACAAAGAACTCGAGAAGATCACCTTTCAAAATTTAGCGACCCATACATCCGGTTTACCACGCTTACCGGACAATATCGTTCCAAGCGAACCCTTAGACCCCTATAAAGATTACGATCGTAAAGCGTTATTTTCCTATCTTAAGAATTATAGCCAAATAAACAAACCCGATTCCGTTTATGAATACAGCAATCTTGGATACGGGATTATCGGAGACTTATTGGCTTATAAAAAGAATTCTTCGTACAATGAATTAATAGAAAAAACGATCTCTGACCCATTGGAATTAGAAAACACAACCGAATTTCCGAGTGGAGATAAATTACCGAAATTTATTCCGACTTATAATAATAAGGGAGAACTGACTCCGCATTGGCATTTTTTGGCTCTGAGCGGAGCGGGATCGTTAAAATCCACAATAAGGGATTTGCTTAAATTTGCCGAAAGCAACATAAACATCCCGAATACTGTACTAGGTAAAGCCATTGCGTTGACACATAAACCGTCTTGGCTGGTTTCGGAAACTCAGGATCTCGGCTTGTCATGGCATATTAATATTGAAAACTTTCAGGAAATTTTCTGGCAAAATGGGGGAACCTTTGGAAGCAGTAGCTTTTTAGCTTTCGTTCCAGGCAAGAAAGTTGCCGTTGTGGTACTTGCAAACGCGGCAAAATCGGTAGATAGTATAGGTTTTTCTATAATAAATAACCTTATCACGAATCGCTGATTTACCCGAAACATCAGCAAGAGAAACCTTAACGGGGAAAAAGACTAATTAATCAGTTATCTTATGCCCCTCAACTCTTTTCAAGAGGTTTTCAATAACTTTAGGGAAATATTGATGCTCCAACTGTTGTCCCTTAAATTTTACCATTTCTAAATTGTCATCTTTTTCTATTTTGAAACGCGCTTGATAAATGATCTCGCCCTCATCAAAGCGTTCGTTTACATAATGGATAGTGATACCCGACTCCTCCTCCTTATTTTCCAATACAGCCTTATGTACACGATCTCCATACATTCCCTTTCCACCGTAGGCAGGTAGTAGGGCAGGATGTATATTAATAATTTTATTCGGAAACGATTTAAGTAGATTTTCCGGAACTAACCATAAGAAACCGGCAAGAACAATTAAATCTATTTGCATCCGGTTTAACAACTCAACTATATTATCGGTATTATAGAACTCGTGACGGTCAAATACATGAGAGGGAACTTCAAAGTTATCGGCACGTTGTAATACGTAAGCTTCGGGATTATTAGTCAATATTAAAGAAACTTCCGCGTCGTGGCTATACTTAAAATGCTCCATGATCTTTTGAGCATTAGAGCCGGAGCCGGACGCGAAAATAGCTATGCGTTTTTTCATAAAGTATTTTGTTTTTATACGATGCGCTTTACCGATCAATCTCGCCGATTCTACTTATTGCGAAGGATCGCTAAATTTTATCTAAGTATTTTGCCGCAAAGTTAATTATTATACAGCATTTATTTAGTTTTTGGTCAACATCTCAGCGTAAAATTGGTTCAACCTTCTACGGGTTTCCACCATAATACTTATTTTTACCCTTCAAATTAGTATGTATTCGTATGGGTGCAATCAATAAGTCCAACATACACCATAAGCTTTTGAATGTAAACAGACGCTGTCATTGAATTTATTATAATATTATATATGAAAAGCAATATCCATTCCTGCACTGCTAACCTTATCGTAGCTTTCGTTTTCTGTTTCACAAGCGCCTGCGCTCAAAAAACCAACCAGGTTCCAAAAGAAATCCCTGAGTTCACCTTCTATACTGTTGATAAGGATGCTCCTTTCACCCGTAATAATCTTGCTTCCAACGGGAAAAACATCGTTATTCTCTTTTTCGATCCCGGCTGCAGCCATTGTCAGCAAGAAGTCTTGGCGCTTGGCAAAAACTATAATAGCATAAAGAATATCAATCTCTACATGGTGGCCATGCAGGAAAAAAATTTAATCAATGCTTTTATGTCCATGTACGGAGGGCAGCTACGAAATAAAAAAAACGTGACGCTCTTGCATGACAAAAATTATGAGTTTATTGGCAGATTTAAACCGACCCAATATCCCGCAACTTTTGTTTATGGGGGTGATAAAAAACTTAAAAAATATTGGGATGGCGAAAAAAAAACAGAGGAAATCATTAAGGCACTGAACTTATAACCCCGGGATGGCAGTCCCTTCGGAAGCACTCAGAAGAGAGTCGCAACTAATCAATATAAAATGCTAACTTTGCATTTTTTAAAGCATCAATAATGAGTCATCCCGTTAAAATCAAAAACGCATTAATTTCTGTTTACTATAAGGACAATTTGGAGCCTCTCGTTAAACTATTACATAGTTATGGAGTGCACTTTTACTCAACCGGAGGAACTGAAAAATTTATTCGTGACCTTAATATTCCGGTCACACCGGTAGAAGATTTAACCGGATACCCTTCCATCCTCGGAGGACGGGTAAAAACCTTGCACCCGAAGGTTTTTGGAGGTATCTTAAGCAGAAGGTCTCTAAAAGAAGATAAGGAGGCCCTTGAAACTTATGAAATTCCGGAGATCGATTTAGTAATTGTCGATTTATATCCATTTGAAGAAACTGTTGCATCAGGTGCAACAGAAGAGGAAATCATAGAAAAAATCGATATCGGTGGTATTTCTTTAATTCGCGCCGCCGCCAAAAATTATAATGACGTCGTTATCATATCTTCTAAAAACGACTATCGAGAACTAGCGGAGATATTAAAGGAAAACGAGGGTTACACTTCTTTAGCGCAACGGAAATCATTCGCTAAAAAAGCTTTCAATATATCTTCTCATTACGATACGGCAATTTTTAACTACTTCAATAGAGAAGAACCTTTAGAAGTGTTCAAATACAGTGAGCAGAAAAAGACAGTATTGCGCTATGGGGAGAACCCGCATCAAAAGGGAGCTTTTTATGGAGATCTCGATGCGCTGTTCAGGAAATTAAACGGAAAAGAACTGTCTTATAACAATTTAGTAGATATCGATGCAGCTGTTTCTTTGATAGACGAATTTGAAGAACCTACCTTTGCTATTTTAAAGCATACAAATGCTTGTGGCGTAGCCAGCAGAAACAATATACTAGCTGCCTGGAAAGATGCTTTAGCGTGTGATCCTATTTCCGCTTTCGGTGGCGTACTGATTTGCAACCGCCCGATCGAACAGGACGCAGCGGAAGAAATCAATAAATTATTTTTCGAAGTGCTGATAGCGCCTTCGTTCACGGAAGAAGCACTTCGGATATTAGTGAGCCGAAAAAATCGGATTCTACTTCAAAGAAATGATATTGATTTGCCTAAAAATCAATTTAAGAGTCTTTTAAATGGCATCATCGAGCAAGACAAGGACCTGGTTATTGAAAACAAAGAAGGGATGACAACAGTAACGGACCGCGCGCCTTCCGAAGAAGATTACGCAAACTTGTTTTTCGCCAATAAAATCGTAAAGCATACCAAATCGAATACCATCGTATTCGCAAAAAACAACCAACTCTTGGCTAGCGGGGTTGGTCAGACGTCTCGCGTAGATGCATTAAAGCAGGCTATTGACAAGGCTAAATCATTTGGTTTTGATTTACATGGAGCGGCTATGGCCTCCGACGCCTTTTTCCCTTTCCCCGATTGTGTGGAAATAGCCGCAGAGGCAGGTATTGCAACTGTACTTCAACCGGGTGGATCGATCAAGGACAAGGACTCTATTGACATGGCTAATAAAAAAGGGATATCAATGGTGACAACCGGTATCCGACACTTTAAACATTAAAGCATTAATGCTTCAACAATAAAAAGACTAGCACCTAACAACTGCTAGTCTTTTTTATAAGCGCCTCAGAAATACCACTTTACTTAAATCCGTCTGGTAGATAGTATTTATGAACTGCGCAAATGTAGCGTATTTTTCAGGCGCAAACAGCCCCTCCCTGAGTATTAACTGCCTGTAGAATACCAAATTGTTTCCCTTTAAGTATAGCTTCATTGAAAACGAACCAAATTCCGTATCAAGCTGCACATCAGTTGGCTTTAGATCAATAACATAACTTTCAGGCAAGGCAAAGACCAACGAATCGACATCTCTATACCCACGATTTATAAAAAACGGCATCTTTCGTTCATGAGTTATCGGAATGGACGACTTACGGTTAAAAACATTTGGAATTAAGTAGATTCTCGTCCCACTTTTAGGGGCATACTTTTGGATTACAATGCTTAACTGTTCGATTAGCTGCGGACTAAGCCTGTTGTCTTCTTTATAGTTTATATCTTTAAAAGTGATATTATCCACCGCATACAGTTCTTTTAGCCTTTTATCCTGCTCCTGCAACGGAAGTCCTAACATAGCTAGTTGGTTATCGAACTGATTACCATAGAAAGAGGTGGACAATAAGCCGTCGATATCTCCCTCTTCACTTAAACGAAACTGCCCATGCCTCTTTTGTAAACTTTCCTCTGTAGACACCTTTGGTGTACGCATTAGTTTCCCACCTTTCTCGGTGCAAGCGAAAACGATCCTATCGTCTGTAAAACTGCCGAGAAAACCAAAGGGCGTTTTTTGGCTTGTACATTCCAACCATATTGTGTCCTTTTTTAGAGGCACTGCTAATATCACATGATTCCCTTGGTCAATGCTGGCAAAGTTTTCATCCATATCGTGTTTTATATCGCCAGCGTTAACAACACAATAGTAAGATGGTATATTAACAATGGATAAAAGAGATTGCATATAGTTGACCAGTGCCTTACAATCGCCATACCCCAACTGCTCCACCTGGCTGGCTGCCATAGGCTGAAATCCTCCTATTCCGATTTGAACACTTACATACCTCATTTTTTCTTGAAGATACCTATATAAAACCCTCACTTTGTCAATATCATCATGAATATTCATTGTTAAAGTGTGAACTTTTCCGACCATTTGCGGAGTTGGTTTTTGTCGTTCAGCTAACAAATTGGTAAAAACCCATCCACCTAACTCTTCCCAATTACTATACGCACCCTTCTTGCCATAATAATAAAACTGTTCAGCCGCAACCTTCACTCGTATTTGGTACTTTTCTTTCGGTGGTGAGAGAGGCTCATTTTTACTTGCCGGAATACCCCGAACTGTCCATGTATAGATTCTTTGCTTATCATTCTTCTCTTCCAGTTTCTGCCCTTCAAAATTGATTTCCTTTATATTGATTCCGTCCGATAACCCACAACGTAACGTATAACTGCTCTGCTCAATGGATAAGTCCCGGGAAGGTTTAGGAACCCAATCGGGAATAACAAGGTTTTGTTTTAATTTCAGTTCATACTCATAACTTACTGTAAAAGGATACTGCATTGCATTTGGAAGAAAATGTTTAACACGATTATCTTCAAACAAGGAAAAATGACTAACCGCACTCTCGTCTATGAAATCTTTTACGCTTATTTTTTTTATTACTTCACCGCTATGATCCTGAAGTATGCCGCTAATCGATTTAATCTGGGTGCTTTTATCGTATAGTATTGCTAGCCTCGCATGTTCCAAACCAGCCCTGTTGAGGATTGTCAGTACTTGCTTAACATGTAAAATAACATCATCGGATGATCGTATATTGACCGTCCATTGTTGATCCCTTACAACGGCATTTGCCCGCTCCGTCAACTTTTGGGGGATCTCATCCACAGGGAAACGGTCTTGCGCAATGCTTTGTACAACTGAAAATAAAAACAGTATGCACGCATAGTATCTGTTTAACATAAACAAGGTTTCTTAAAGATCTTCTTATTAAATACGCTTTTTTAGAACGATATCCGTCTTTTCCAGTTGAATAATTCGACTAAAAAACTCCTTTAAACTCAAATATTCATCAGGTGCGAAAATCATTTTGTTGAATCGCAGCAGTTGCTCACAACGCAAACGATTATTTTCCAACTTTATGCGGTTAAAAAACTGCCCTCCTCTTTCAGCGAGCACTATATTGACATCCGCGGGCTTTGAGACTAAATCATAAACTGTAGGTAAGGCGATATCCAATTCATAACTCTCTTCTGATAAATTTCCAAAATCCACGGGATAAGTCCTTTCGGAAAGAGTGAACGGATTTTTGCTTATCTTATTCAAAATGAACGGATTGAAATAAGCGTTTTCGGATGGCAAGCTATCAAACAATTTAATAGTTACCTGATAATTTTCTATCAGTCCAACATCCGTGGAATCAATACCTGCTACGTTAGCTTCGACGATTTCCATTCCTACACTTTCTTCCTTTTTCTTCTCAATAAACTGATCAATATTTGGATAACTAGCGATCTCTTTTCTTTTAAGATAGGCCGCGTAATTAAAACTCGCTACTTTTATTTTGCCTCTCAAAATCCCATCATCCGATAGCTCGCCGGTTAGTACATAATTCGTATGACGTTTCATATTGGACTTAATATCAATCCAGTATGAGGGTTTGTCCAATGGCAACACTCGTCCTTGATCGTTTAGGCAGCGCAACGGCAGCATACCAAAAGGTAAAAAAGGATCAGACGCATCTAATAAATAACTTTCTCCGTCGACATTTAATTGGCTAATAACATAATTGAATTCCGAAATAACCGGGTTAAGCTTATTTACTATTCCATGCTCTCTGGTCGAAAGGATAACTGCATTGGCATCCAGTCCGGCAGCCGACAGAGCGGCAACCAGTGCAAGATTTATATCAGCTATGTTTCCCTCATGTCGTTCTAAAGCCCTTTTTATTCCAAGTTCACTGAAAACGCCATAATAGGCATTCCATTTAATTTGATTTTTTATGTAGGTATAAATAGCCTTCGCTTTTGCAAGATCATTTATGTCAGCGGATATTATATTCGCCAACAGTTTTTCGAATATTGCTTCTTGTTTTATCTGCCCTCCCAAGCTTCTATCAGTCAACAGCTCCCTATCCACATTTTTCCATTCCTTTGTATAATGATGTTTAGAACCATTTCGTAAATAAACAGTAGCCAGTTCAAAATAAATGGCCGATTTAAAATTAGACGCTGCCGTCATATAGTCTTCTTCGATAAAAGCCGGAATATTCTCCATGATATAGACCATCCGCGAACAGTCAATCGGCCAACCGGGCAAGCGGAATCCCTCCCGAAGTATGGAAGACTTTTGCTCTTTCAATTTATACGGCCCTCTCATGATAACATTATATGTATATGTGGCAGGTATAATCGCTTCAAATTCACTTCTGATTTTAGGAATGTCTGCCTGAAATCGCCAGGTTCTAAAGTTATATATCAAAGGAGAAATGATCCGATAACTGTATTCAATAATGCTACCGTCTTGAATATCGGGCATGCTAAACTTCGTTAATTTGACATATTTGCTTAACTCTTCTTGATACGTATTTTTAGTATTCAACCAAGTTTCTGTTTTTCTACCATCGCGAAAATTATAGGTTACCGCTTTAAGATCTTCCAGATATTCTGCTTTATCGTCGCTTATACGCAAGGGAATCTGGATATTTGCCTGACTAGGATCATCTTTATTAAATATTTTTAACCTTACATGGTGCGTGAAAGCGATATTCAACTCACCGCGCTGATCATCAAAAACAAACATCGCTGTTCCATATTCGTTAAGAACAACAGCATTTGAGATACTATCCAGTTGATAGCTCTTTACGGCTCTTTCTGTATCGCTTATCAGTCCAAAAGAAAAATCCTCTGCTGTTCCCGAAAAAAACTGAAACAAAAGGCAGATCGATAAAAAAAATCTGGTCATGAAATAGGGTTTAGATCGTTAATGAAGTAAATATAGTAAAATAACAAAAAAGTTGTAGAAGCTTACAATAACCCATTACTGAATATTCCCGAATTGTTCGTTTGCTAACCCTCAATAGAGCTTTCCGAACCGTTGTTTTTTTTTCTCGCTATTGTAGCATATCGGGTTCATATTGTGATATTTTTGTTTTAATTTTGCGGACTATATTCAAGAAACATTTAAAAGATTAGCGAATGGGGCTATTTAACTGGTTTACTCAAGAAGTTGCCATAGATTTAGGTACGGCAAATACCCTAATAATACATAATGACAAGGTGGTAGTAGATGAGCCCAGTATTGTGGCTTTCGATCGCACCACGAACAAGGTGATTGCTATCGGTAGGCAAGCCATGCAAATGGAGGGTAAGACCCACGACAATATACGGACAGTAAGACCATTAAAAGACGGTGTAATAGCCGATTTCAATGCTGCTGAATATATGATCAGAGGCATGATAAAAATGATCAACAACGGTAAAGGTTGGTTTTTCCCATCCTTAAGAATGGTGATCTGTATCCCTTCGGGCATTACCGAAGTAGAGAAACGAGCAGTAAGGGATTCAGCCGAGATTGCCGGAGCTAAAGAGGTATATTTAATTCACGAACCTATGGCTGCCGCAGTCGGAATTGGCATCGATGTAGAGGAGCCGATGGGCAATATGATTATTGATATTGGTGGTGGTACAACAGAAATTGCCGTCATAGCTCTTTCAGGGATCGTATGCGATCAATCTATTCGGGTTGCCGGTGATAACTTCGATTCAGATATTGTACAGTATATTCGCAGACAGCATAATATCATGATCGGAGAACGAACTGCCGAAAAGATCAAAATAGAAGTCGGAGCCGCGCTTCCGGAATTACAAGACCCACCTCCTGATTTTGCCGTTCAAGGTCGCGATTTAATGACCGGAGTCCCCAAGCAGATAACCGTGTCCTATACAGAAATTGCCCATTGCTTAGACAAGTCTATTTCTAAAATTGAAGAGGCTATTTTAAAGGCCTTAGAGATTACACCACCGGAATTGTCTGCCGACATTTACCAAACCGGCATTTATTTAACAGGGGGCGGCGCCTTACTCCGAGGTTTGGATAAGCGCGTTCAGGCCAAAACCAAATTACC
This sequence comes from Olivibacter sp. SA151, assembly GCF_054130995.1. NCBI lineage: Bacteria > Pseudomonadati > Bacteroidota > Sphingobacteriia > Sphingobacteriales > Sphingobacteriaceae > Olivibacter > Olivibacter sp. SA151. Next base: position 4,668,610 of record NZ_CP096391.1, read on the forward strand.
TGTCCATGTAGCAGAAGATCCACTAAGAGCTGTAGTACGCGGCACGGGCATCGCGCTTAAAAACATCGGCGGTTATAAATTTTTAATGCAATAATAGCATCGATCATCTATGGCGTACATTCATTTATTTTTGGTACGCCATCTTATTATAAATTCCAAAACAACATATGCGCAACCTTTGGATATTCATTAGTAAGTATAATAACTTCTTTTTGTTTATCCTTTTTTTTAGCGCCGCCGTTGCACTTATTGTAAAAAACAACGGCTTTCAGCGGGCCAGTGCATTAAACTCCTCTAATACTGTAATTGGTGGTATCTATCAAAAGATTGATAATTTCACGCAATATTTAAATTTAAAACAAACCAATAAAGACTTATCCGAGGAGAACGCGTACTTACGAAGTCAATTAAAAAGCTCATTATACAGCAAGTTGATTGAACAAGATTCTGTATTGGATTCACTAGGCCAAACACAATATACCTACATCGTAGCCAGGGTTATCAATAATAGCATCCATCAGAAGAACAATTACCTAACGATCAATCGGGGTAGCGAAGAAGGAATCGTTAAAGGAATGGGCGTAATTTCTTCACATGGCATCGTCGGGATTGTGTTGAATGTCTCTCCTCATTTTGCTACCATTCAGTCGCTACTACATGCTGACACGAGAGTAAGCGCTAGTTTAGCGAATAGTAACGCATTCGGCTCTTTGGTTTGGGGCACAGAAAATTTCGATTCGCGCAAAGCAATTTTAAAAGACATTCCCAATCATGTAAAAGTGCGCCCTGGTGAAGAGGTAGTAACTTCCGGCTATTCTTTATTTCCTCCCGGTATTTCTATCGGACGAGTGATAAAAACGGGCAAAAGCGGCGACAGTTTTTTGGATATTGAGGTGAAGCTGAATAATGATTTTAATACACTGCAATATGTTTATGTCATCAAAGATCAGTTCGCAAGCGAAAAACGGCAATTAGAAGGAGACACGATAGCAACAAATGAGTAGGATTTTACTGTTAAATATCATCCGATTTATAGTTTTAATAACTATGCAGGTATTCCTTTTCAAGAACATGGGATACTACAATTTGGCTACACCCTATCCGTATATTCTTTTCTTACTCATGTTGCCTTTGGGTATGCCTAAATGGTTATTATTTGTTATCTGTTTTTTTACCGGTCTTATTGTAGACGGCTTTTATGACACGTTGGGTGTAAACGCGGCAGCGTGTGTAGCACTCGCCTTCTTACGTACAACTTTTATCAGCATCACCGTTCAATTGGAAAATCACGAAACATTCGCCACCCCTAGCATCAGTGAGATGTCTTTTAGATGGTTTTTCATTTATTGTCTCGTATTGTCTCTTTCGCATCATTTCGTTTTAACACTATTGGAAGCGTTCACCTTCAGCAACTTTCATTATACACTCGTTCGTGCTGTTTTAAGTTGTATATTTACGGTACTATTAATTTTACTTTTTTCTTTACTTTTCTATCAAAGAAGTAGACGCTAATATATGGTGTATCCTTCATTGAAAAGCCAATATTCTACTAGCACATGAATAACAGTTTTTTTGAAAGAAAGTACGTCGTTCAAGGAATCTTTATAATAGCTGCCTTTTTATTGGCTTGTCGACTTTTTTATCTACAAATCATCGACGATTCGTATATACTCTCTGCAAACAATAACGTATTAAGAAAAGTTGTTATCTATCCCGCTAGAGGCGTTATTTTAGATCGAAATGGCAAAATATTGGTCCAAAACGAACCGGTTTACGATCTAATGGTCACTCCAAGAGAGGTCAAGCCTTTTGACACCTTGGCACTTTGCGAGCTGATCGGTATTGACAAAGAAGGCTTTGATAAGCGTTATCAAAAAGCTGTCAACTTTTCTCCCTATCGTGCATCCATATTTGAAAAACAATTATCAGCGCAAACGTACGCCAGACTACAGGAGAAATTATTCCAATTCAGGGGATTCTACGTTCAAAATCGAACGGTACGAAGCTATCCGGATTCGGTTGCCGCTCAATTTCTGGGCTATATCAATGAAGTTACGGAAAAAGATATTGAGCGATCCAATAACTTTTACCGTCCTGGTGATTACATCGGAGTAAGCGGGGTGGAGCGTGCTTATGAAGAACTATTAAGAGGCCAACGCGGAGTACAGAATTTAATGGTTGACGCCTTTAATCGTCCAAAGGGGCACTTTATGGATGGAAAGTACGACACCCTCGCAGTCGCAGGAGAAGGCCTTGTCTCTTCTCTTGATTTAGAATTGCAAAAACTTGCTGAAAAGTTCATGAAGAATAAGCGTGGCTCGGTAGTTGCCATAGAACCCTCAACAGGAGAAATTTTGGCCTTTGCCAGCACCCCAAGCTACGATCCGAATCTAATGGTGGGGAGGGAACGGGGTAATAATTACATGAAGTTGCTGAATGATCCCAATAAACCTATGTTCATTCGCCCCATTCAGGCTCAATATCCTCCAGGATCAGTGTTTAAGGTTGTAAGTGCACTCGTAGCGCAACAGGCAGGCATGATCGATGAGCATACCCGATGGAATTGTCCCGGTGGTTACAGTTATGGAGGAGGTAGAGGCTTTATGCGCTGTACCCACGTCCATGGCACGATCGATCTTCCCGCAGCTATTCAAGGCTCTTGCAATACTTATTTTGGCCATGTATATGCAAGAATGATTGATCAACGAAAAATGAAGTCAACTAAAGCCTATTCACTTTGGCGAGATGCTATCATGAAATTTGGTGTCGCCCAGGAATTGGGCGTCGATCTTCCAAATGAGAAAAAGGGACTTCTTCCGACGGCCGACTTCTATTCCAAACGTTATGGAAACGATAAATGGGGTTCAGGATACAATATCTCAAACTCCATTGGACAAGGAGAGGTTGAAATTACCACTTTACAAATGGCCAATATCATGGCAATCGTTGCCAATCGAGGGTATTACTTTCGACCGCACCTGATAAAATCCATCGGAGAAAAAAAAGTAGTAAAGAAGGAGTTTGTTGAGAAAATACCTGTTGGCATCGACCAGAAATACTTTGAGCCGGTTATAGAAGGAATGAGCCGCGTCGTTAAATATAATGCCAATATTCGAATCCCGGATATAGAAATGTGTGGAAAAACCGGTACAGCTCAAAACCCTCACGGTAAACACCATTCCGTTTTCTTTGCTTTTGCTCCAAGGGTAAATCCAAAAATTGCCATTGCTGTTTTCGTAGAAAATGTAGGCTATGGTGCAACCTATGCAGCGCCAATAGCAAGTATGATGGTTGAAAAATACCTAAAAGATACCATCAGCATGTCTAAAGCTGTACAAGAAAGAGTATTGAAAGAAAGCAATTTAATCGTGCCCGAGCCTCCTAAAAATACTACGGAACCGGTTATCAGTAAAGCAAACGGCAATAAACCGCAATCAAGAAAGCGCGAAAGCTATGTTAAACATAATGAAGTGGCAGTTATTAATGAATTGAAAAGGCACATCGAATACAAAAACAGCGAAGGAAGATAACATTCATGAATCAAACAAAAAAAATATACGGTGGCTCTATTGATTGGATAACAGTATTCATCTGGTTGACCCTTTGTATTATCGGCTGGTTTAATATTCGTGCTGCCGTCTTTGACCCACAACACGCCAGCTTAATAAGCCTGAGCACCAATTATGGTAAACAGTTCATTTACATTTTAGTGTGTTTGTTAGTTGCTTGTGCAGTGATGATTATCGATGGTAAATTTTACAATTATATATCCCCTATTCTGTACGGGATTACTCTTCTTCTCTTGGTCATCGTTTTAATCGTAGGACGCAACGTGGGCGGTAACCAAGCTTGGATTCCAATCGGCACCTTTAGGTTGCAACCTTCAGAATTTGCTAAATTGGGCTCTTGCTTACTATTGGCAAGGTATTTAAGTTCACATAGCAATAAAATGCCAAATCTTAAAACTTTGGTATTTGGGGCACTCATCCTTTTTGTACCGGTACTTCTCATCATGCTTCAACCGGACACGGGCTCTGCACTTACCTTCTTTGCACTTACGCTTGTTTTTTATCGTGAAGGCTATGTCTCGGGTCAATTCCTCGCATTCGCATTTATCTGTATCATTCTCTTTATTCTTACGCTACTTTTCTCCCAGTGGTATATCATTGGCGTACTCGCTATATTAGCGGCATTGTCAATCTATATGTTTAAAAGAAGCCGTAAAGTAATTCAGTCAATTGTAATTGCTTTTATAGCCTCTGCTGTTTTTGTATTGCTGGTTGATTTTGCTTACGAACATGTTTTACAGTCGCACCAACGCAATCGGATTGATGTAATTCTCGGAAAAGTAGATGATCCCCGAGGACAGGGTTATAACCTGAATCAATCCAAAATAGCCATCGGGTCGGGGCAGCTTTTTGGAAAGGGATATTTACAGGGAACCCAGACAAAGTATAATTTCGTTCCCGAACAAAGTACGGATTTTATTTTTTGCACAGTAGGTGAAGAATGGGGTTTTGTTGGTTCAATGGTTATTGTATTGCTGTATATGACCTTACTACTGAGAATAACCCAGCTGGCAGAACGACAGCGATCCGCATTTGCCAGAATATATGGCTATGGTGTTGCCTCCATTTTCTTTTTTCATTTTTTTATCAATATCGGTATGACGATAGGCATTGTACCTGTCATTGGTATCCCGCTACCTTTCCTTAGCTATGGAGGCTCTTCTCTACTGAGTTTCACCCTGCTGCTCTTTATCCTACTGAAATTTGACTCGAACAGAAAAGGAGTTGTTTAATAAAAAATCCAGGCACTCAAAGATACCTGGATTATCTCATTGAACAATCGTGTCAAACACTATTAAGCGAATCTTTGCCGCAATATGGCATATAATTTATCCACTGTGGCTTGTTTATTTGCCCAGTTATTCTTTTGAGCATAATTACTCTGCAGGAAGGCATCCGCATCGGCAAAATTATCATAACGGCTTAAGAGCTCAATCGCCTCTGTATAAGCTAAACTATAACCATTGAACAAGTCTTTGATAAATAGCAGCTTGTCATTCAAACTAACAGCTGATTTTATATCCGTAATCCGTTTAGTGGTAGTCGGGGATTCTTGTTTGGCAAAATTACCGGACGCTTGCTGTTCATTCAATATACCTTGCTCTTGCTTACGTTGAGCAGAGAACAATTCGTTTAAGGTCATTGGACGCTTTGGTTCTTCTTGTTTTGGCTCAGCCTTGTTTTGATCATTTGGAATAACAACTGATTTGGCCTCCTCTATAACCTGTTTTGATACGGGCTCCCCTTCTCCCGTCGACATAGTCTCTTTCCCTGTTTTTTCCTTTTCTACTTCGTTTTCTCCCATAAATCCTACACCGGTTCTATCTACTTCTTCCTTCTCTTCTTCATCAGGGTCCTTCTCCAGCATACGCTCAGCATGAATTTGTTGATCATCTTCTTCGCTGCTTTTTACAACCGCTGTTTCTTCAGCCGTATCTTCTGGTTGCTTTCTGTCATTTATAGGATAATCGATCCGTTCTCCTGATTCCCCCTGTTCTCTTCTTTCCTCCTCTTTTTTATCGCGCTTATCCTCTAATTTAAATTCCTCGGCTTTCTCGTCTTCACTTGCTGTGGCAGGCGTAAAATAAGTCTCTTTCACTTCTTGTTGATCTACATAATTCAATGCAGACGTTTGTTCGCCTTCTTCCTCCCTTAAGGTTACTTTTTCGTCTACTGCTTGCTCTGCACTTATTTCAGGTATCGAAATCTCCGGCTTTTCCTCTTTTTTCGCATCAAGCCCTGTCTCGTGTACCTTGCTAGCATAACTTTCTGTGGTATCCAAAGAGGTGAGTTTTTTTAATATCGTTACATGCCCCATTAGATAAGTCATATTTGCCTCAAAAAGTTCCAAATGAATACCTTGTTGTTCCTTTGGATTTTCCTTTAGAAACTCATACTGTTCAGTCAAATCCTGCAACAGACCACCTATCTTTTCAAAAATGCTTTTCTGTGTTACCATAATATGTATTAACGCTTATTTATCCTAAATGTTGAAGAATATTAGTCAAACTTAGATAAAATAGCATGGATTGGCAAGAGCTATCTTGCTCTATTGGTTATTATTAAGCAACCATGCTTTCTTATAGCGAAGCTACGCGGCAAAACCAAAAATAAATGGCGATATTAGCATCCCTTTTTCTAAGGTGATTTTAGTGTTAAAGAATAAAAACAACAATCCATGCTGTTCAGTGAGCATAATTTCATAAACAAAACAGGCCCGAAAGGAAGTATAGAAGTGATATGTGGTTCTATGTTCTCGGGAAAAACCGAGGAACTGATTAGAAGATTGAGAAGGGCACAAATAGCAAAGTTGGAAGTTGAGATTTTTAAGCCAACTGTTGATACGCGTTACGCGACAACGGAAATTGTCTCACACGATAAGAATAGTATTCAATCCACGGTTGTGGAAATGTCTTCTGCTATTTTATTATTGGGAACACAAACTCAAGTAGTTGGCATCGATGAAGCGCAGTTTTTTGACGACAATCTTCCCGAAGTATGTAACATACTGGCAAATAAAGGAATAAGGGTTATTGTCGCCGGGCTAGACATGGATTATATGGGTAGACCCTTTGGCCCAATTCCAAACCTAATGGCTATTGCCGAACATGTTACCAAGGTTCACGCCGTGTGCGTATGTTGCGGAGCCCCCGCCAACTATTCCTATAGAATTTCGACCGGCAATACCAGAGTGCTCATAGGAGAAAAGGAGAGTTACGAACCTCGTTGCAGAAATTGTTTTTATCAAGGAAATAAATAGCCTAGGGTCACACAATATTAATTTGTTTTTTGCGTTTTTAACTATATACCCAATTGGTATACAGTTTATTTACATCCTTTTTGACGTTATATTAACATAAATTTAACACTATATTTTAGAATTTTTTTGTTCTCTTGGCTATCTTTGTTTGAAGTAATAGACAACCATCACATTGGTTTTTATATAAAGATCCTTCTCATAATTTAGGTTTATAATTGGTTAAGTTAAGGCTGTTCGCCCATCGAACAGCCTTACTTTTTTAATTTTTCAACATTATGTGTACCAAAGTCCACAAAAAGCGGATTTTATACACAGCAATCCTTTGATTATCAATATAATAGTTACAAAATCTGTATAACAATACCGCAAACTTTATTAAATCATCTTTTGTTAAGCTTTTTGATCGTCAGTTAAGATAACCCGTCACTTGCTGACGAGACAATCAATTATAGTAAAAAAGCAAAGAATGAAACGAAGTCGTTACACCCAAATTGTATTTATCTTAAGCCTAATCCTCCTTGGCTATTACTCAAAAGGCGCTACCGTAAAAACCACACATGCAAGCAATAAATCGGATCTGCTTCTTTCCTATCAGGACACGACCATGCAAGACACGACGAAAAAACCGGTTCTCGATACTATCCGGATACAGGGCGTGGTCACAGATTCTTCCGGCAAACCTTTGGCTAACGTTTCTGTAAAACCTAAAGGTTCAAGGGACAGCGTACTAACGGGCCAGGATGGAAAATATGTTATCAACAGTCCAGCGATAGGCGTGTTAATTTTCACCTCTTCCGGTTACCAAACAAAAGAAGAACCTGTTAATAAAATGCAGGAGATTAATATTGAGTTGCAACTGATAGAAAAACCTGTGGCCAGTTCGTCTCAACCTGCCGCTAACGTTACACCGGATACAAACAAGATAGCCAATGATTCGCTTCGCCGTGACAGCACGCAGGTAAAACCGGACACTGCAAAAACAGATAGTACACAAGAAAAAATTACCGGTGTTGTAAGGGATACAAAAGGCCCAATCCCAGGCGTTAGCGTAACTATTAAAGGCAAAAAAGAAGGCGTTATTACGGATGAGCAGGGCAAATACAGTGTAGCCGCGCCAGGCAATGTTGTACTCGTATTTAGTTCTTTAGGCTACGATACGAAAGAGGAGTTTGTAAACAATAGAAAAGTAGTCAATACAACACTTAGTGAGGAGGCTCAAGCTTTAAAAGAAGTGGAGGTAGTTGCTGTCGGTTACGGAACAATGGATCGCTCTAAATTAACCAGTTCTGTATCAAGTATCGGAAGTGATCAAATTGAAAATGATGTATTGCCCAGTGTAACACAGGCTATTCAAGGTAAAGCCGGCGGTGTTCAGGTTACGCAAAAATCGGGATCACCTGGAGGTGGCCTCAATATTCGTGTACGCGGAACGACCTCAATCAATGCAAGCTCCGACCCGCTTTATGTAGTAGATGGAATTCCCGTAAATAGTACCACAAATTTTACAGGTGGAACGAATTTTAATTTTGGCGGCGGTACACAGGGGATTAATATTCTTTCATCTATTAATCCTTCGGATGTACAATCTGTTGAAGTACTTAAAGATGCTGCCTCATCCTCTATATATGGTGCACGCGCAGCTAATGGCGTTGTACTAATAACCACAAAAAAAGGACAGGCGGGCACAAGTACATTTAATTTCAATATGTATGAAGGTTTTTCTGAAGTACCGAAGGAACGTTGGTACGATATGATGAACACAGCACAGTACCAAGATTACATGCGGGATTATTATAAGTATCGGATGGAAATGGATTCTACCGTCACGGCGATCCCGGATCAGATCTTAGCAAACCCCAACATTAACACCGACTGGCAAGATGCTATCTTCCGTACGGCCGCCACACGTAACTATGAATTGTCAGCGAGCGGAGGCAGCGAAAAAACACAATATTATACTTCGATCGGCTATATGAAACAGGGGGGGGTGCTGTTAAACTCAAATTTTAACCGTTTAAGTGCCCGCCTTAATCTTGACCATCAACATAGTGAAAAATTACGTTTCTCTACTTCTATTAATCTAACCAGGGCTATTAATGATCGCGTTCAGGAAGAAAACTCAAAAGAGGGAGCCACAAAAAACGGCATTGTAGCGCCACCAAATATTCCAGTTTATAATCCGGATGGCAGCTACGCCTTCGATGAAGTAAGCACTTCTCGGGAAAATCCAGTAGCCATGCTAGAACTTCCCACCAACAATGCACAGACATTTAGGGTGTTGGCAAATGCTTCGGCTGAATATCGCTTTATACCGGAACTGGCACTTAAAACAAGTTTCGGTACCGATTTAAGTTTTATTGATGAAACTTTTTTTATGCCTCCGCAGGGATTGCGTTCTTTTGCTAGTCAGGGAGGAATAGGTGCCAGACGAAACACCCGTGATCAACTATGGATTAATGAAACAACATTAAGTTTTGACAAATCCTTCGGCGACCACAGTATTAATGCGCTGGCAGGTTTTTCTGTTCAAGAGTCGCGATTGGAATTTGTTGATGCACAACGCTCTAATTTTCCTTCAAACGATATTGAGTACATTTCTTCGGGAGGTGTTATAACGGGAGCTAATTCATATCCTGAAGAATGGGCTATTGCATCAGGATTCGCTCGGGTAAATTATGGTTTTAAAGGGAAATATTTATTTACAGCAAATTTCCGCGCTGACGGCTCCTCTAGATTTGGAGAAAATAACCGGTGGGGGTATTTTCCTTCGTTTGCCGCTGCATGGAGGTTGTCGGACGAGGATTTTATTAAAGATATCAAAGCAATTAGCAATTTAAAACTAAGGGCGAGTTGGGGGATTACCGGTAACCAGAATATCGGCAACTATGCTAGTTATTCGCTTTATACAGGTGGACAGAATTATTTAGGCCTACCTGGCTTCATACCTAATGTTTTGGGAGATAAAAACTTAAAATGGGAAACCACCAAACAATGGGATATCGGCTTGGATTTAGGTCTCTTCGGTAATCGAATTTCCTTATTGGCAGACTACTATTTGAAAAACACCTCTGATTTGCTGATCGGAATACCTGTTCTCACAAATTCAGGCTTTCAAAACAGATTCACCAATTTCGGCGAAATCCAAAATAAAGGGTTTGAATTTGAGCTGTCAACGCAAAACCTTGTGGGGGAATTTAAATGGAATACCACACTCAACATGACGTTCAACCGCAACAAGGTGGTGTCTTTACCTGTTAACAGGATTCTTGGAGGAGTAGGTGAATTAAATATTGCACAACCGGGACTTCCCCTCGGAACCTTTTATGGATGGAAAATGATCGGTGTCAACCCCGAAACCGGACTGATTGATTTTGAAGACCAAAATGGCGACCCAACCACGCCTACTAATCCGGATGATCGACAAATTATTGGTGATCCAAATCCCGATTTCTTTGGTGGTATAACGAACACTTTCCAGTACAAGAATTTTGATTTAAGTATCATGGGACAATTCTCCTACGGAAACGATGTGTTCAACTATAATTTAGCAACCGGTTTAGAGGGGTATAACGCAAGTAGTAATGGCTTTACCGATTGGACCCGTCGGTGGAGGAACCCTGGAGATATCACGGATGTTCCACGACCAAGTCCAGGCGATCTGAATAACGGTGCTATTTCCGACCGTTTTGTACAAGATGGATCTTTCTTTAGATTGAGAAACATCACCCTAGGGTATACTTTCCCAACTAAAATGATTGAAAATATCAACTTAAGTCGACTGCGGGTTTACGTAACGGTCCAAAATGCCTACGTTTTCACCAATTATCGGGGATACGACCCGGAAGTAGGATCCAGTCATGGCGGTGCTAACACCGGCCTCATTTACGGTTATGATTATGGCAGTTATCCTCAGCCTCGCATATTTACAGCTGGCGTAAACTTAACTTTTTAATAGTTCAAAATAGACTTGAAAACAATGAAGACATTCTTTAATATCGTTATAATAACGTTGCTAGCAGCCTCCTTGTCGGCTTGTAACGACTTCCTTGATAAAGAACCGATTAGCCAGATTACACCCGATGAGTATTTTAATTCAGAAACAAACGCTAATTCAGCCGTAATTGGCATGTACCGGACAATGCTAAACTCCTTTTCTTTTGGCCAGTCCATCATTATCGTTCCCGAATTTTCCGCAGGTCATGTAAGTCATGCTTCGGTCTATCCCGAATACGAAAATTTCCGAACAAATAATATCCAAGTAAACAACCCTTGGACCAATAATATGTGGCAAGCGACCTATGTCACTATCAATGCAGCCAACAATATTATAACCAGGGTTCCTGAAATGCCCGAGAGCAGCATCTCAACTGAAAAGAGACAGCAATTTGTCGGAGAGGCTAAATTTGTTCGGGCGCTCAATTACTTTTTCCTAGTAAGGGCCTTCGGCGCTGTACCTTTAAAGACAACTGCTACAACAGAAGAGGAAAACATAGCGATTCCACGCACACCCATTGATCAAGTTTATCAACAAATTATTACCGATCTACAGGACGCAGCCACACTTCCGGACAGTTATGGCGATGATGCCACATCCAAAGGCCGAGCAACGAGCCTTGCAGCGAAGGCTTTGCTCGCTAAAGTGCAATTATACAACGGTCAGATTACAGGTGATTACTCCCAAGCTGCGAGCCTCGCGCAAGAAGTTATTAATAGTCAACGTTTCACGCTGATACCTGATTTCGCGTCTATATGGACAACGGAGAATACGCAAGAATCCATTTTCGAATTACAATTTGATGATCAAGCAACCAATCCCTTGGCCTCAGTTAGCAACGATAATCCAAGTATGCTCTTTTATGCAAGAGGAACTACTGTATACGAGAAATATGCCGAGGGAGATAAAAGAAGGGACTTCACGGTCAAATTCGGATCGCGCGATCGTTATTATATTGGCAAATTCCCCAAGGCAAGTCCCGCAACACAAAATCTGCCGGTTATTCGAATTGCTGAAATTTTTCTGATACATGCTGAAGCACAGGCGAGAGTGGATGGCACAGTCAGCGATGCTGCCTATCATTCTTATCAAGAGGTACAAAAGCGGGCCGGCCTAACCCCTCCCCCAATAAATTCTTTTGGCAGTATAGAGAATTTCATCACAGCGGTGCAAGAAGAAAAAGAGCGCGAGCTCATGTTTGAAGGTGAAGCTTGGTTCGATTTCTGTAGAACGGGCCTGGCATTGGATCGAATGCTTGTTATAAAAGATCCCAACTACTATCTTTATCCTATACCAAGCAGTCAGATTGTACTAAACGGCGAACTAACGCAAAACCCAGGTTACTAACAGATCGTTAACAATCAGAGTGCATAGATCTTTGTAGATCTATGCGCTTCCTAAAATATTAATAATAATCAGTCTTTCCTCTCCCTTTTATGGCAATTTATTGAAATCGATCGTTGGTTTGTCGCCGTTCGTCGATCTGCTAAATTGTGCTCCAATGGGGGTATAATGACTAAAAAAACCAAAATTATTCAGAAAAAATTTATCCTGCTCACTTCCACCGCTGTAATCCATCCGATATCCGACGCGGGCTGTATTATCAGCAGAAAATTTAGCTCTTTTCACCTCATACCAACGCCCTTCTTTATCAATGACCCACTGGTTTCCGAAATAAACCTTTCTTTCGAAAATTCCCTCCTCAGGTGAAAAATTCTCTAAGAAAGAATGAAAGCCTTTAAGCCAGCTTGATGTTTGAGGTCTACTAAAACTAGCAATTAATTTCCATTCAGCAACTTCAGGTGCGTAGAACCACGCCGTATAATTTGTATAATTATTAGCTACTGGTTCGCCTTTTAACAAAAACCTATAAGTGTTACCAGCTATCCAGTTAAATTTATAATAACTTTGTCCACCGGCTCCTTCATTACCGAATTCACCCGTATGTACTCTTTCACCTTTTTTTAATAGTTTTATTTGATGATCCGGTGGAATGGTTTTCGGATCGTCTGTTTGGAAAGGGCTCCATACGGAAAATAGAATACGTCTTTCACTTTTTGAGTTAACCTGCATACCAAAATAACCACCGCTAAAGCCATTGGCCATAAAATAAGACCCAATAAGGTCATTACCTTCCGGTACTGTTACTTCATTATAATAATACATGATATCCTTTTCAGGCAATTGATAATTCAGATGCGTAGAGGGCCCACGTCTACCCCAATAGAAAAAATTTCCTTCATCATTTTTGACAAAATGAGCACGATCATTAACCGCAGTGCCATGGATTCCTAAATATTCTATATTACTCAAATTAACTGGTCGACCATGTATGTTAATGACTGTATATCCTGTATCACGGATGACCCAGTCGCCCAGGTAAACCATTTTTTTATGCTGGGCCTTCAGATTCACGGTTTTCGTCTCTCCTGCAACCGTAACCCGCAAGGCACTGGGTTCATTAATTTTCGCATCTAACCAAATTGTTAAGGCACCTACTTTTTCTAGCCGTACGAATGTCTTGAAGCCTTTCTTCGGGTCGTCCCATTGTTTGATACCCGCTTTCGAAATTAGATTATCCTTTCCGGAAGTCGTACCCGTTTGCCAAGAATTTCCGCCAATCGGTATTTTCACAATGTTTTCCGGAATGGGCTTGGTTTGTCCGAGACTTTGATAAATGATAATTAACAAACTGCTAAAGAGAAGCACGACGCGTTTTACTTGCATATCATAATTGATTTTGATGGCAAACTACGCGAAATAAAAGAAGATAGAAAATGAAAAGGGGGATCAACCGATTGCGTAAAAAAATAAACGAAAAAAAGGACTGTCTTCTAAGAACGGTAGTGAACAAGATTGAAAAACGTGTCATTGCGACACGTTCTTCAATTTCCGTATACGGTCTTTATTTTCGTAAAATGTATTTGTCAGCCAGCGCCCCGGTTATTTTATCACCGTTCATATCGAGCTGTGTAAGGGTGTTTTCACCTACAAAGTACTTACCGGGTGCATCCCTGCCTCCTTTTAACTCAATCGTGCTCCCATCAATCCAAACATAGCGGCCATCTTCTTCGAAGGACTGACTGTCTCCTTTACCCAAGTAGCTATTTTTTAATGTGTAAGTGCTGTCTGCTTTCAATTCCAACTCGGTATTTATCCCTTCACAATCGGCACAGGGTAGCACACCCTTATAAATTCCAACAACATCTAATGAGTTTTGTGCGTTATGCATATCCGCCGTATCAGATGTGGCATCGATTGGTACATACTCCTCAGTCGTAGTGTCGGTAGTATTTATATCCCCGGTGCCTTTTGTTCCGTTATTGCAGCTCCAAAATATGCCGCTGACAAGTACGTAAGTCAAAATTCTTTTAATCATAGCTTTATTTTTACTGCTATTTAGCAAAAGCGATACCAAATCGAAACATTAATTGTCAACTTGTTTCATTGCCTCAATTACAGCTTCGGCTACTTCAATATTAATTGCTTCGTGATCAACCATTATCCATTCACCGTCTCGCTTGATCATTAGGAAGGGTTTAATTCCCGGGTATTGTATCCGCCACGCTGTAGAATCTTTGTATTCTTCAGGATACGCATTAATATTTATAAATGCCTTGGTACCAGGCTCCCGAACAGTAATCGTCATAACAAACTCCTTTCTTTCTTTATTAAAACATTGACCATTGCAAATTGATTGAAAAATTTAAATTTTTATCAAACAAAGACCGTATGAAGAGATACGGCCATTCTACAATTCAAGAAAACAGACCGATCAGGCAGCTGTATACGAACTTGCGAACGGCTATTGATTTTGTACTATAAAATTCATAAGTTAGCCAAGCAAAACTTTTTAGTTAAGCAACACTAAAAACATTCTGAATATATTGTCTGTTTGAGGATAGGAATTACATTTTTATTAAACGAAAACATTGAACAACCAACACAAATCGTTAGAGGAAGTACATCAAAGCGTTGAGACCGATATAAAAGGGTCGCGATTTAAAAAGATCTTGAGTTTCTTTGGCCCCGCTTATCTAATAAGCGTAGGCTATATGGACCCGGGAAACTGGGCGACAGATCTAGCAGGGGGCAGCCAGTTTGGCTATACACTAATTTGGGTCTTATTAATGAGTAACATGATGGCACTGGTGTTACAAAGCTTAACGGCACGACTCGGCATAGTTTGGGGCAAGGATTTAGCCCAGTGTAATCGGGAGACCTATCCGAAAAAAATGAATTTCATTTTGTACATTCTTGCCGAGATAGCTATTGCTGCCTGTGATTTAGCAGAAGTGTTAGGTATGGCAATCGGACTGAATCTTTTGTTTGGATTGGATCTCTTATGGGGTGTTGCTATTAGTTTCTTGGACACTTTTCTGCTACTTTATCTTCAACGCTTAGGAATGCGAAAGATGGAAATGTTCATTATTGGTTTGATTTTCATGATTGGCATGTGTTTTCTGGTAGAAATGATTTTGGCGCAACCGGATATGGCCTCTATCGCCAGCGGTTTTATACCATCCATCCCGAACACAGCCGCGCTCTATATTAGTATCGGGATTATCGGTGCAACGGTAATGCCTCATAATCTTTATCTGCATTCTGCTCTTGTGCAAACCCGCAAAATCAATCGAGATGAATCTTCTATTAGAAAAGCACTGAAGTATAATTTTTGGGACACGGCAATTGCCCTTAATCTTGCGTTTTTCGTCAATGCCGCGATCTTGATTCTGGCTGCTTCCGTGTTTCACAAAAACGGCATGAATAACGTCGCCGAATTACAGGATGCGCATAAATTATTAGCACCAACATTGGGCAGTGAATGGGCCCCCAGACTATTTGCCGTCGCACTGATTCTGGCCGGTCAAAGCTCAACTGTTACCGGAACATTGGCTGGGCAAATTGTGATGGAGGGCTATCTACGCTTACGTATTAGCCCAGCTTTACGACGCATGTTGACGCGCTTATTGGCCATTGTTCCTGCTATTCTAGTAATTTATATTGCCGGTGATGACGAAGTGGGACCAATGCTTGTTTTTAGTCAGGTTTTATTAAGCATGCAGTTAGCTTTTGCAGTTATTCCGCTTATCCATTTTGTCAGTGATCGGAAACGGATGGGGGTCTTTGCTATTTCAACGGGTCTTAAAATAATTGCATGGACAATCGCAGCCATTATATCCTTCCTAAACTTTCAGTTGGTATACGAAGAAATCACAAACTGGATTAAAGTATTTAACAACCCTTGGCTGACGGCACTACTGATTATAGGTGGCGTGGGATTATTTGTACTGTTGCTACTAACGGTCCTTTACCCTATAATTAAACTTAAGAAAAAAGTGAATATGGAAGTCCATCCGCCTTTTCAAGATTCTGTATTGGAAACACCCGCTTTCAACCGTATCGCACTAGCCCTAGACTATTCTTCATCTGATCCCTTAGTGGTTTCATATGCACTTAAGCTTGCCAAACCCGGCACGCAGTTTATTCTAATTCATGTGGCGGAAAGCGCATCTTCCCGAATGATGGAAGAAGACACAGATGATTACGAGAAACGTCACGACGAAGCAAGAATGTCCCGTTATATTCAGCTTTTTAAAGACAAAGGCTTTGAAACAAGCTTTGAGGTGGGCCATAAAAACCGGGTGAAATTCATTGCCAAGGTATGCAACTATTACCAAGCAGACCTCCTGATCGTAGGTAGCCATGGGCATCGCGGTCTTAAGGACTTTATTTATGGGGAAACCGTTAATAGGCTCAGACACCGCGTCGATATTCCAGTCTTTATTGCCCAATAATCTGCCCGCTCTTCTAAAATACTAAGCAACAGCAGTGTCATCCTTTTTTCTTACCGTTGTTTTACGATGCATATTCCCCCAGTCGGACATTGCCTGCAACATAGGCCGCATCGTTAGGCCAAGGTCTGTCAATTCGTACTCAACGCGAGGTGGCACCACAGCATAGACATTACGTTTTACAATATAATCCTTTTCCAACTCTCGGAGTTGAGCCACTAACATTCGCTCAGAAATGCCGTCAATTGAGTTCTTCAGATCACTATAACGCATTTTCCCATAAGCAAGTCGACAAAGTATGGCCGGTTTCCACCTGCCTCCAATAATAGATAATGAATATGCCATACCGCAAGTATCATTAATTTGCTTTTCATTCAAAGCATTGGTAGATGTTTCTTTTCTCATTTCTTACGTTTTTGTTAGTACCTAACAATTTAATCTGTACTTACAAATATAAAGTTAAGAACCTACTTTTGGTAAAAAAAATTACCAATGGAAAGATTGAAAAACAAGATAGTCTTGGTTACAGGTGGCAGCAGAGGAATTGGTGCCGCCATTGTAGAAAAACTCGCTACAGAAGGAGCGCATGTTTCATTTACCTATGCAAAATCGCCGGAAAAAGCTGAACAGCTCCTTGATAGACTTCAAAAAGCGGGCAAACAAGTAAATGCCATACAAGCAGATAGCGCGGATCCGCAGGCGATACAAAGCGCTATTCAACAGGTTGTATCTGCCTTTGGTCCTATTGATATTCTTGTTAACAATGCCGGTATTTATATTGGTAGGCCCTTTGAAGAGCATACATTGGAAGATTATGAACAAATTATGAATATTAACGTTCGGGCCTTGTTTATAGCAGCATTGGAAACAGTAAAAAGTATGCCCAACGGTGGTCGGATTATTAATATTGGAAGCAATATGGCGGAGAATGCACTGAGTGCACAAACAACACTTTATACAATGAGTAAATCTGCATTAACCGGTTTTACTAGAGGGCTGGCTCGGGACCTAGGACCAAAAAACATCACCGTTAATGTTGTGCAACCAGGTCCAATTGATACAGATATGAATCCTGCAAACACCGAGTTGGCAGATTTTTTACGAAGCAGAATGGCGTTATCAGATTATGGTACCGGGAGTGATATTGCCAATTTAGTGGCGTTCTTGGCAAGTGAAGAAAGCAAGTATATCACCGGCACTTCACTTACCATTGATGGCGGTTTAAACGCCTAGCCAAAGTCATTTACTAACCATCTGGCAGACCAAGGCTGCCAGATGGCATCAACAAAAGCGCAACCATCGCCTAAACTAATATACTTCTCTTCTACGTCCATCGAATGGTCTTGCTAAATGGAAGTTTTAGTATTATCTTGCAAATCGGTATTGCCCGAACTTCGAAAAAAAAGGGTCAACAGGTTATTGAGAAGATGAGAACTATATTACTCCTACTATTGGTACTAATAAATGTGGGCTGCGATCAAGTATCAAAACGCATCGTTCGTGAAAAAATTGATTACTATGAAGAGATTAAGATTGTCGACAGGTATTTTGTCTTAACTAAAGTAGAAAACAGCGGTGCTTTTTTAAGCTTGGGCAACAACCTGCCCGGAATCGTAAAAATCATATTTCTATCCATACTTCCTGCCCTAATTTTACTATTCGGTCTTTATTACTTAATACAGCAAGACAAAAACTCAGCCTGGCTATCGGTAGGTATTGCCTTTGCGCTTGGTGGCGGAATAGGCAATCTTTACGACAGAATTCTCTATGGATCGGTCACGGATTTTATGCACATTGATTACCTTTTCATTAAAACAGGTATTTTTAATATGGCGGATGTATCGATTATGACAGGAATGATTTTGATAATCATTGGCTTTTGGGCTCAAAGAAAGAATGAATTAACGCTTTCCGAAATTGAACAAAACACTAAACATAACATTTAATATCGCCATGAGCAAACATGCCTTAGGCTATCAATCATAATAAAGGGAATGATCGACAAACTTGCACTCATTGAAATTAAAGACGGCCGAATCCTATCGACACGCAGCAGAGGGAAAGACACCTATTATCTTCCCGGCGGTAAGCGTGAGGCAGGCGAATCAGATATAGAAGCTCTAATTAGAGAGATCGCAGAAGAGTTGACAGTGACTATAATTCCTGAATCGATCAGATTTTATGGAGAATTCTCCGCCCAAGCTCATGATCATCCAGTAGGAATTATGGTTAACATGCGCTGCTACACAGCATCCTTTCACGGTATTTTGCAAGCGTCGGCTGAAATTGAAGAAGTCGTTTGGCTATCGTACAATGACAAGCCAAGAGTTTCTGAGGTTGATAAGATTATATTTGAAGATCTAAAAGAAAAAGGGCTACTCAGGTAAGCCTAAATTACATTTAAAATTTTGTAGCTGTGAATCAGGCCTATGCACCATATTCTTAAAAAAAACGCATCTTTTTTTTAAGAAAACTTTGGTGAATTCAAAAAAGACACTACATTTGCAGTCCCAAAACAAACGAACGGAAATAAAAAAGCCAACGTTTGACGGTACCATAGCTCAGTTGGTAGAGCAAAGGACTGAAAATCCTTGTGTCACTGGTTCGAATCCAGTTGGTACCACAAAAAGCCTCAGATAACACTGAGGCTTTTTTGTTACACAATTCTCGAAGTGACGAACCAAACCAATACGCATATCAATACAATCTCATTTTGTCGTATTAGATAGTTATTTGGTCGAATATTTTTGCATTTTGCGTCCCGGCTTCTGAACTTTGGAAATGGGAAATCGGTTCTAATGAAAGAGAATAAAAATACCGAAAAACAGGGATTGTTTGTCACCATTCATCTCTCTACCTTTGCCAGAGTGGCGTTATTTTTTCCAAAGCTGAATTTAATATAATAAATTTAGAACAATTGTACGGCCTATTCTTTCAAAAATTATTTTTACAAACCATCCTGGTTATATAAAATCCTTAGTAAGCCGCCCTCTTTTTTACTATGTCGTCTGAGGGCGGTAAAGCTAAGGACAAAATCAGTTAATAAAACGCTCAAAAAACTCGTAAGTACGCAACATCTGGTCTATACGTTGCCTATTATCTCCACTACGTGTAATTTCGTGGGTAGCACCGGGATGCCTCACATATTCAACCGGCCTTCCTAATATCTTTAAGCTTTTATATAGCATTTCGCTCTGTATAACACCCGTACGTAGATCATTCTCACCGTGAAAGATGATATACGGAGTTTTTATATTTGACACATAATTAATAGGCGATTCCCGTTCGATCGTTTGTCTGGTTTTCTCTTCCCAAGGATAACCACCGAAATAGTTCGGCACCAGCCGCCACGCGTTTCCTTCTCCAAAAAAGGTCTTTAGATCATACACACCTCGTTGACTACACGCTGCCTTAAAACGTTGGTCGTGCCCAATAATCCAACTTACCAGATAACCGGCATAAGAACCGCCTGTCAGCAACAGTCTACTCGTATCAGCCCAACCTTCCGCTACTGTTCGATCCAAAGCCTCCAAAACATCTTTGGCAGGTCCCTTTCCCCAATTATCCATATTTGCCCGAAGGAATCTTTCACCATACCCTCCCGATCCTCGCGGATTACAATAGACAATACCATAACCTTTTGCACAGAAAAACTGATATTCATGCCACATACTATTCTCGCCGGGGCCCCACATGGCACTCGGTCCACCATGAATCTCCAGCAATAAAGGATATTTCTTCCCCTCTTGAAAACCAATGGGCTTCATTACCCAATACTCCACTTCCATTCCCTCCTCGTTCTTGAAAACATGCTTTTCCGGCAAACTGAGTTTCCTGTTCTTCAACCAGCTTGCATTGAAAGAACTTATTCTCTGGGTTTGCTTCATATCCATATCGGCTATTTCCAGTTCGCACGGGTTGTTTACACTCGTCTTGGTATAAACTAATACTTTTTTTCCAATCACGTAGTCTTCAATTCCTACATGTTCACTCGATAATTTCTCCAGCTTGGCTCCCCTTAACGAAAATCGATAAAGTGGAATCCCTCCGTTGCTTTGAGCGGTAAAATAAACCTGATCTTCTTTTTCAGCCCATTTGAAGTTTCCCATATTCCGATCCAAGTCAATTGGATACAAGTGTTTAGATTCCGTTAAATCCATCACATGCACACTTGGTACATTCGGTGTAGCGACCATGGATTCGCTATATATCAGATAGTTCCCGAATGGAGATACCGTGTTGATTCTATAAGACAGCTCTTTTTTTCCCAATATTTTTTGAGGAAGAGGATTACTCAAGCTTATTTTATAGACAGCGCTTTCTAATGCACGATCCGGAAATATTGTATCCGAAAGCCTCCCATTAACGACGATTTGGTCGTTGTTGCAAAAATAAGGATCACTATAACTGTTAAAACCCGTCGTGATTGCTCTTGGCGCGGTCTGCGGTGCACCATCTAAAACCGCAATGACGAACAAATGGGTAAAGCGCATTTCACTCGAGGTAGCAGCTTCTCCCTGAAACTGTAGCTTATTGATTACTTTTGCCTTATATTCCCTTTCATTCTGAGCCAGATAGGCCCTGACTTCTGCAAGATTTCCATTTGGATTAGCTTTTGCATCCGACCTTCCGAGATAATGATTATCTCGATAACCGGGTTTTTCACTCAACCATAAAGGCAGTTGTTGCTTCGGATTTAATAGCGAATCCTGCAGGAGCTCTTCCAATTTCAAGGTGGCACTAAATACTATTTTCTTTCCGTCAGGGCTCCATTTTGGTGAGCTTGCACCATATTTAAAATCGGTAAGCTGCATCGGCTCTCCTCCGGATAACGACATTAAAAACAGCTGCGGTTTACCTTTTACCGTCCTAACAAAAAGAATATCGCTTCCCCTCGGGCTGAAAGAAGGCTGACTTGGATTCTGCTCACTATAGGTAAGTTGCCTTAGCTTATATTGTTCTTCCCTGTTCGCCATCCAAAGCTGGTTATCATATTCATAATTATCTACATCACTTTCTCGCCCCTTTATTTTTTGAACATTAAACAGGATCAGTTTTTTATCCGGCGAAATTTCAAGCTGATTGATACGTTGTATGTTAAGCATATCTGTAACTTGAATAGATTCAGTAGGCTGCTGCGCCGTTACCGCACAGCTGATAAAAACAGATAATTTAAGTAGGAGTAGTCTTTTAACCATAATCGAATGAATTACTTGAGGAAAATAAATAAAAAAGGCAAAAAACATGACATGTACCTGGTTTTTTACAAAATCGTACCGTATTGCGTGAGAGGTCCTAAAAAATCATGACCTCTTTTATCGCGTACTAAGCAACACCTTTAGCATCATATCTGGCAATTTAAATCTTTTCTAAATTTTATTTATTATGCAAGCATAATAAATAGTTTTATGTAACTTCGTAAAAAACCATATTGTATGATAGGCCAAATTATCTTTGCGATCATTTTATTGACGGCAATTGCTTTAGTAACTTATAACGCGCGCAAGATTATCCGGAATATCAAGTTAGGAAAACCGACAGATAGGAGTGATCAGCCTGGTGTGCGATGGCGAACCATGCTTCGTGTTGCCTTCGGCCAAAGCAAAATGGCCAAGCGCCCCGTTCCCTTTGTATTGCATCTTTTTGTTTACCTAGGTTTTATCATCATCAATATAGAAATGTTGGAGATCGTTATTGACGGCTTAGCAGGCACCCATCGTGCTTTTTCCAGTTTGGGCGCTCTGTACAATTTACTGATAGCATGCTTCGAGTGGTTGGCTCTTTCTGTACTACTCGGCTGCGTGATCTTCTTACTCCGAAGAAACATTATACATGTAAAACGTTTCTTCGGAGTAGAGATGACCCGTTGGCCAAGAACCGATGCCAATCTTATTTTGCTTGCAGAGATAGCTTTAATGACGGCATTCTTATCTATGAATGCAGCTGATTATAAATTGCAATTGCAAATTCATAGCACATCGATCACCGGCTCTTTCCCGATAAGTTCTCTGCTACTTCCTTTATTGCCTGAAAATCCGGATTCGCTTCGGGTCATTGAGCGCAGTTGCTGGTGGTTTCACATCGTGGGTGTATTGGTTTTCTTGAATTATCTCCCCTATTCAAAGCATTTACATATTGTATTGGCCTTCCCGAATACTTACTTTTCCAACCTAAAACCGAAGGGTCAATTTACAAATATGGACGCTGTGACGCACGAAGTTAAAGCGATGCTCGATCCTTCCTATGCACCGCCAGTAAGTGATCAACCTGCACGCTTTGGTGTAAAAGACATTACGGATCTCACCTGGAAAAATTTACTGGATGCGTATACTTGTACCGAATGCGGTCGTTGTACCGCAGTATGCCCGGCGAACATCACCGGAAAATTACTTTCACCGCGGAAAATCATGATGGATACTCGGGACCGTATGGTAGAAGTCGGAAAACAAATAGATAAAAACGGCTCATTTACAGAGGATGGGAAATCGCTATTAGATAATTATATTTCGCGGGAAGAACTTTGGGCTTGCACAAGCTGCAACGCCTGCACAGAAGCTTGCCCTGTTAATATTAATCCCTTGGAAATTATTATGGATATGAGACGATATATTGTCATGGAAGAATCACAGGCACCATCCAGCTTGAATACAATGTTTACTAATGTTGAAAATAACGGAGCTCCATGGAAATATGCACAAGCTGATCGCGTAAACTGGAGAGAAGGCCTTTAGTTATCGAAAATACAAGGCATAAATATATATCAAGAGGACGCACATCCTTTACACTTAGTCATGATACTTAAATAAAAATAATGGATAACACGCTACATATCCCTACTATGGCCGAAATGGCAGCCAAGGGGGAAAATCCGGAAATACTATTTTGGGTAGGTTGTGCAGGTAGCTTTGACGAGCGTGCTCAACACATCACTCGTGACATTTGTAAGATCTTGAATCATGTGGGCCTTAAATTTGCCATACTAGGAACCGAAGAAGGTTGTACCGGAGACCCGGCTAAACGGGCTGGCAATGAATTCCTATTTCAAATGCAGGCTCAAATGAATATCCAAACATTAAACACGTATGAGATAAAGAAGATCGTAACCGCTTGCCCGCACTGCTTCAATACGCTGAAAAATGAATACCCTGCATTAGGCGGACAATATGAAGTGGTTCATCACAGCCAATTGATCCAACAATTAATTGATGAGGGAAAACTCAAGCAAACGGAGGGAAAACCATTTAAGGGTAAAAGAATAACTTTTCATGACCCTTGCTATTTAGGTCGCGGAAACAACGTATATGAGGCACCTCGAAAAGCACTCGAAGTACTTGATGCACAGCTTGTGGAGATGAAACGATGTAAAAGCAACGGACTATGCTGTGGTGCCGGCGGTGCCCAAATGTTCAAAGAGCCCGAAAAAGGAAGAAAGGATATTAATATCGAACGGATTGATGAAGCGCTGCAAACCGATCCACATATCATAGCAGCGGCATGCCCCTTCTGTATGACAATGCTCAAAGATGGTGTTAAAAACTACAATAAGGAGCAGGAAGTGCAGGTATTGGATATCGCAGAGATAACAGCTAGAGCGAATGAACTTTAGAAGTCCTTAGCTGTTAGCGATTAGTTTTAGCACTTCATTTCAAAAGACTAACCCCTAATCGCTAAAGGCTAAAAGCTATTTCAATATAATAACCTCTACCCTTCTATTTTTTTGCCTACCATCTGCAGTACTGTTCGTTGCTACCGGTTTACTTTTACCATATCCTTTTGTTTTGATGTTGCTTCCATTAAGCCCTATGGATACCGCATAGTTCTTAACCGATGCTGCACGTTTCTCGGATAACCATTGGTTATAATCCGCTTCACCTGTCGAGTCGGTATGGCCATTGATCTGAATTTGTGCATTCGGGTAATTCTTATTAATGTAGGCCACCATGTTCTTCATTGTTACTTTCGCCTTTTCCGACAGATAAGAAGAGTTCGTGGCAAACAGTACATCGGATTCAAAAGTAAGGACCACCCCTTCGTCTGTTCTGGAAACGGTACCGCCTTCAATATGATCTGGCGTACCGCCTGTATTGACAACTTCGGCACCATCGTTCACAATCAGCTTTTTACTTTTACAACTTACGAAAAACGTAGCTGCTCCTAATGCAACAATAAAAGCAATTTTGTTAAGTTTCATCTATAGTTATTTGATTTTTTAACAGGATGAGGCAAAGCATCATCTAACAAACGGTAAAATAACTCAAAAGTAGCATGAAAAGCAAACTTTTCGATAAAACGTAAACCGAAATCCTTTTTACCAAACGAAGGTGCCAACCGATCCACCTGATAGGGAAACCTGTACATTTCGTTCCGATTCTTCAAATGTGAAGCTTTGTTCCTCGCTTTCCACATTGACAACAATCAACACCCTCTTTCCCTCAGGAGTTAAGAAGGCCACATTGGGTAAACTATCCATCCATGTAGAGGCTATACGCTTGGATCCCGTTGGAACGAACTTGGAGACATGACCTATAATGTAATAAGCCACATTACGACTTACGCGGTCGCCATCTATGGTTAAAGCCCCTAGGCAGCTGGTACAACCACCGTCGGGTGTATGCGGGTTATAAGAGGCATCCGCTGCCAGATTCCATTCAAGTACATTCCTGCTCCAATTACGCGTAGCACCTATAACAAGCGTAGACACATGCCACTTCAAATCTTCCGGAAAATTGCCAGGACCGCCCACCCATTGTTCGGTAAAGTAGAGACTTTTATCAGGAAAAGCCTCATGCACTTTCGACAATGCTTCAATTTTGCCACCGTACAAATGGAAGGCAGCTCCATCTACATATTTTGCTGCATCTTTATCTGCATAAATTTCCAGCGGGTAGTCGGGCCGATCTGCATTATGATCATATACGATTATTTTGGTTTTTATGCCCGCAGATTCAAAAGCAGGACCTAAAGCCGTTTTAATAAAATCGGCTTGATCCTTTGCTTCCATGTACATACTCGGTGTGTTCCCCGGGTGCAAGGGTTCGTTCTGAATGGTAATCGCATCAATTGTAATACCTTCCTTTTCCATCTCCTTTATATACTTAACAAAATACTGCGCATAACTTGCGTAGTACTCCTTTTTCAGGCTTCCGCCTTTAAAGGCTCCATTTGTTTTCATCCATGTAGGAGCCGTCCAAGGGGAGCCCAGTATTTTAAGATCAGGATTGATGGCCAGTATCTTCTTCAGGACCGGAATCAACGTCTCCTTTTCCTTGGCGATCGAAAAATAGTTCAAGTCCGGATCGGTTTTACCCGGTGGCATTTCATCGTAAGTAAATGTAGTGGCACTTAAATCAGATGCTCCAATGCTTATACGGAGATAGTTCACTCGGATTGATTGCTCCTTATCAGCAAAAAGCTCTTCCAGCAAGCTATCCTGCTTGGTGTTCGACAAAGAAGCGATAAGATCGGCACTTCCCCCCGTCAATGTATATCCAAATCCATCAATCTCCTGATAAGTTTCCAACGTGTTTACCACGATATTTTTCGAGGCTTTACTTCCGCCAAAAGACAGCGAAGATTTTTGCAATAAAGCCGAACGGTCTCCTCTGGTTAAATAAGAAGTAATCTCGCTGCCGGTATCGCTTGCTTGTGCTTCGCTACGCTCTTTCTTTGAAAGATCTTGTTTACAAGACAGAAAGATAATCAAGGCCAATATTGCCATATATAGTTTCCCAAACTGCATATCTACCATAATTAGTATCCCGGATTTTGCGTCAATTGCCCATTTCGGTCTAATTCCTGTTGCGGCATTGGCAACAGCAATTTCTCCGTCGTCATATTATAATCCACTGGCTGATTGGTGCGTAAGTCGATTTCATTCAGCCCATTCATTACATCCACCGCCAAACCGGCGCGCTTTAAATCATCCCATCGTTGTGCTTCTTGACAAAGTTCCAGCCTTCTTTCTTTCAAGATGGCCGCTCGTAGAGCTGATTGACTGTTGGCTTCGGAGGGACTGATCTTTGCTCTCTGTCGGATTTGATTTAAAATTTCCCTTGCTTCCGCCGTTCTACCCAATTCATTTAGAGCTTCTGCTTTCAGCAAAATAATATCCCCTAAACGAAGTAGATACTGCCTATTGGAACTGGCCCAACCGCTGGCACTTTTCCACTTATAGGCAAAAGGAACTTCACTATCGGCCCGATTTCCCCAGAACTCATCCAACCAATTTACTTTTTCAAATAAAATGCTGCTATTTTTCCGTACCACATCTGCCTCGCTATCGAAAGCATTTACCAAGTCATGGGACGGAGTTACAAATTTTCGCCAGGTATCCCCACTCAATGACGGTGGCAATAACATCTGCGGACCAAAATTACCCTCGGGAGCGCCAACATATTGCACTTCCAAAATCGACTCGGCATTATTGTAATGCGCCCCATCAAATAATTCCGAAAAATTGGCCAACAATTGATAATTGGCCGGACTGTTTATTACGGCATCGCAATAGCTTAACACGCGGTTATAGTCGCGATCTGGTCTTTGGGCGTGCACTTTCGCCAATAAAGCATTTGCGGCACCTTTTGTTGCCCGAGCCTTATTGATACTGCTTTCACCGGAAAAAGTATCCGGCAGCAAAGCCACTGCTTGTTCCAGGTCAGCAATAATTTGATCATACACCTGGCTTTCAGTTGATTTGGAAATGATGTATTCTTCTGTTTTGCTCGCCTCCACAGGCACCAAGATCAAGGGCACGCCGCCGAAAAGTTTCACTAAATTAAAATAATGAAAGGCTCTAAGAAAATAAGCCTCTCCCAGGATCTGATCCCGTCTTCCGCTTTCGTCCAATTGCGGATCGGAAATACCCGGCACCTTTTCCAATACGGTATTTGCCCGGGCGATCCCTCCATACAGCTGCCCCCAATTGGTGAATAAGCGACCATTTGTAGGAACAATTTGTAATTTATCAACAGCAAAAATCTCCGGGTTATCTCCCCCTGCGTAGTAATTGTCGGATATTACATCGCTGAATATGATGTTGTCCCAAACATAGTATTCCTGCTGCAGCGCGTCATAAGCTCCTGTCAATGCTGCTTCTGCTTCCTTTGCTGTGGTATAAGCATTTTCATTAGTGGCCTCAGAAATCGGCGTTAAATCGGTAAATTTATTACAGGAAATGATGGTTGTCGCAACAAGGCAGACGACCATACCTCTTATTATATGTCGTGTCATATCTATCTTCTTTAAAATGAAACATTCAAGCCAAAGATTAAGTTACGCGTTTGCGGGTACGTTCCGTAGTCGATTCCCACAAAAGTGTTTTTGTTCTGCGTAGCATCATTGGTATTAGTGAAAGCATTAACTTCCGGATCAAAGCCCTTATAATTTGTAACGGTAAATAGGTTTTCGCCCGTTACATATACTTTTACGTTGCTTAGTTTCAACCTACTCAATAATGTTTCCGGCAAATTGTAGCTTAAGGTTACTGATTTTACGCGCAGATACGAACCATTTTCAACAAAACGAGTGGAGTTCCGTGAATTATTGGTATTATCCGGTACAGCTCGCGGAACATTGGTAAGCTGCCCTGGACTGGTCCAACGATCGAGCACCGCCGTTGTTTGGTTCTTAGCATCAATCATTCCTTCCGTTTCTACCCGCGTACCATTGTAAATATCGTTGCCTTGACTTCCCTGTAGAAAAATACTGAATCCAAAGTTCTTGTATCCAAAGGTGTTGGTTAGTCCATAAATGAAATCAGGGTTAGGATTTCCAATAATTCGGCGATCATCCGGGGATGGATTGTTGGAGCTTGTTCCGTCGTTTCTTAAATACAGAGCATCTCCCGTCTGCGGATCTACTCCTGTGAACACATAACCATAAAACATGCCGATGGGGTTGCCTACGGTAGTATAACTCAAATCTCCCCTTCCGGATATATTGGCACCGAAAATAGTGGTACCTGCCAAATCGCTTACTTTGTTACGGTTCAATGAAATATTTAGATCGGTTTCCCATTTGAGCGCGCCCGCTAAGTTTCGGGAATTTACCTGAAATTCTAAACCCTTATTTTCCAATGCTCCCGCATTTTGTAAGACATAATCAAAACCCGTTGCTCGAGGTACAGGAACGTTCAGTAATAAGTCGCTCGTCTTCTTTAAATAGGCATCGGCACTGAAATTTAACCGAGCATTAAATACACTGATGTCAAGGCCAATATTGGTTTGCTTCGTCTCCTCCCATTTCAAATTATCATTTTGTAAAGTGGATGGCCGGGTTCCCGGGGATATAACACCTCCAAAGGGATAATTAGCATCACTAGCTACACGCCCCCAATAAGCATATTCACCTACATTATCATTTCCAACAATTCCCCAACCTGCGCGCAACTTTAAATCATCCAACCAGGAAACTTCATTTAAGAAATTTTCCTTTGACAAACGCCATCCGGCAGAAAACGATGGAAAGTAACCCCATTTGTTTTCCGAACCGAAATTGGAGCTATTGTCTGCACGAAAGTTGGCGGTAAACAGATACTTACCATCAAAATCGTAGTTAACTCTCCCGATAACGGAAACATTTGCTTTTTCCCTTTTCGACACATTTGCTATCCGTATCACGGAGCCAGCATTGGGTGTCGTAATCGATGTACCGGAAAAACCGGTACGTTCGGTTTCACTGTTTTCCCACTGGGTTTTTTGTGCCACCATCCCCAGTAAAGCACCGAAATTGTGTTTTTCAAGCTGTTTGTTATAAGTTAAGGTGTTGTCAGCAATCCAGTAATTACGTTGATCGGTATTGTAACGTCCAATACCTTCCTGCGCACGACCATAGCTTGTACGGATCGGATCCAGGAAATATTCATATACACCACTTCCTGCATCAATACCAAAATTACTGCGGAACTTTAATCCGGGAAGAAAAGTGATTTCTGCATAGGCATTTCCTATGACCCGTTGATTTCTATAACCCCGTTCAGATCCATCTGTAAATGCAAGGGGGTTTTCCCAATCCTGAAAGGGGTTACTGGTGAAGGTACCGTTAGGATTGTAAATTCCAATATTGGGAGGTGTAGATAAAATCCCCATAATGACCCCTCCTTGATTAACTGCTTGATTGTCGGCCACATCTACATCATGGTAACGCGTATAACCTAAGTTGGTACCTAACGTCAGCCAATTATTTACTTCTTGTTGCAAATTTACCTTAAAGTTATAACGATCCATTTCGGCGCTTCTCACAGCTCCCTTTTGCTTGGTCCAACCGCCGGATAAGTAATAAGTTGTTTTATTGCTTTTCCCCGAAAATGCTAATTGGTAATTCTGGGATGCCCCTTGTTGAAAAACTTCATCTTGCCAGTTCGTGTTGGCTGTGTATCGATCCCAATCCGTGTTTCTTCCTAACGCTGTCATCAACTCCCGATATTGACTCGCATTTAGCACATCGAGTTTACGCCATACGGAAGAAAAGCCGGCATAGGCATTTAGGTCAACACGAGTCTTCCCCTCCTTGCCTTTCTTTGTGGTGATAAGTACAACGCCGTTCGCTCCCTGCGCACCGTAAATAGCAGCCGATGCGGCATCCTTCAAAATAGACATACTTTCGATATCAGCGGGATTAATCGAACGTGTATCGGCTATCGGTACGCCATCTACTACATACAGTGGGTCGCTGCTCGAGGTAATGGAACTCGTTCCACGGATACGAATGTTCAACCCCGCATTAGGTTTACCGCCGGGGGAGGATACTTGCACCCCTGCCGTTTTACCTTGCAAGATACTTCCAAATTGGGTGTTAGGTCTAGACTCAAAAGCTTCTTGTGAGACGACACCTACAGCCCCCGTGATATCTCCTTTACGTTGCGTGCCATAACCTACAACTACTACTTCATCTAGCTCTTGATCGGAGGGCAATAGTGTAATTTCAAGTGTACTGCTTCCCTGTACGGCTTCTTCCTTTACCTGATAACCGATATAAGAGAAAATCAATACCGCACTGTCTGGTGTCTTTAGCGTAAATTGCCCATTTCCATCGGTAGTGGTACCCCCCGTCCCTCCTTTCACCTTAACAGATACACCGGGCAGGGCATCTCCGGATATATCCTTCACCACGCCTCTCACAGTGGGCCCTTGCCCGTAACCTGAGATGCAGATGAAAAATAGGAAAATCATTAGTAAAAGCTTCCTCGACATAGTTTAATAAATTGGTGTAATTAAAATTGTTTACTTGTTAGCTGGCTATTTATTCCGGGACAAATATAGATGGTAAAACAGGAAAAAAACAAATATTTTTATATGTAAATAACTGATATATAGACAATTACAAATTAATTGATACGCTTTAATACCGGAATATAAAGCGGGTCGCAATGCTTGTGTTTCAGCACTTTTCCTTTAAAATAGAAGCATGTGTACTAAATACACTATGATACGCTTTAACACCGTCGATTTTTTAATTTAATAGCACCCATAATCTACTTTTACTAAGGCTAAAAAAGCAATTCACTCCATCCTTTATCGCCCAATTTCCGAAAGGTTAGTTTCTTCTCTTCTATTTGCTGCTTAATTTTTTTACTGTATGCCCAGCAGGTGCTCTGCCTAATCGATAAGATATCTGATAACTTGTGTGAGGATATTTTTCCTTTGGTAGAGTAGATTAAATAGATAAGGTAGAAAGATTTGTTAATAGGTATACGTATATTTTGCAGGAGCGTATGGGCCGTCGCCGACTCTTCGTAGCCACAGTTCGAACAACGCCTGCTATAAGGTAAATGCCCAGGATAATAAGTGGTGGTTGCACATTTCTTACATTCATAACCTTCCCTCCATTTAAGCTCTGCTAAAAATTTCAGGCAGCTCTCCTGATCGGGATAGAGTTTACTGAATTCCTCAAACCGAACACCTGTTGATAGCACACGCGCACGAGTAACCTGTTCTACATTTTCTTTCAGTTCTTCATTATCTTTATTAAGCAGCGCATTGATCCGTGCTATTTCATCACGCTGCTCCTGAAGGGTATGATTGGCTGAAAAAAGCGCTTCGTTTTGCTGCTCTATAATCGAGGACTTTTCCATAAGTTCTTTGGTGCGCTCCGTCACTTTTGCTTCCAGCTCTCGGTTAATATTATCTTTAAGCTCCTGATTAATTTTCATTTGTTTGATGATGCGCTGTTGCGCGCGATCGCGACTGTATTTAAGCACACGCACGCGGTCACCCACAGCTAATGACAAAAAGGTCATTTCCATAATAAAGCAGAAGCTTAATATATAATAGGAAATGATCCCAAAATTCAGCCAAGTGAACCCTAACATAATGAGAAACTTTACGAGATAGCCGAAGAATAGGAAGCCATAGCCAATAACAAAATATCGAGCAGGGCGATAGCCTGTCGTCCATATATAAATTCCTGAACCAAACGCGACAAGAAGTGGCACAGCTTCCAGAAATTTATAATTGAAAAGACTTTTATCAAAAAGCAGGCAATAAGCAAAGAACAATAATCTGGCAGCAATAACAACAGAAATAAAAAAATGCAAGCGAGGGGCCTTTCGGTGCAGCAGCAATAAACGCTGTGTAAATAATAAGGCGAATATGCTCATCAAACATAGAACAATCCCAAAAGCAAATTGATTCCAGTTTGACAGACGGGGCCATAGATAATGATAGGCGATACCGTCTGTACACATTTCAAATAGGGCAACACATAACAGGTAACAAACGTAGTAAAGATAGGCTCTCTGTCTTACGGCGAAGAACATAACCATATTATAAAAACAGAATATAAAGATCATGCCGTAGAAAATACCGAAACTAAAATACTCTCCCAAGGCATATCCTATAAAATAATCAATGGAACGAAGGACGATGATAACATCTGCTACCTGAGATGATTTAATACGGAAGTAGTAGTCATGCGTTCCCTGTAATTCGTTATACAAAGGAATCACAAAGTTTTTGTGCCTAAAAGGACGGGCAGAAAACGTTAACTGATCACCCAATACGACCTGTGCATATCTGCCTTGCCGGGTGGGAATATAAGCTTCAATCTCATCAATAGTTTGGTCAAAGAATTCTAGAACAAACAACTTTTCCCGCGTATCCCGGTGATCAATGCGTAATTTATACCAATAGTATTTGTTGGTTTCTGTATTCTGTGGAGTGCTGCTTTTATTAGTCTTAAATGACGACGCGCCGCGAGCTTGCTGAATCTGCTCGAATGTTAACCTATCTGTCGTATCTACCATGGATTTGAGTTCTCCAAAAGTGAACATATGTTGATGTAGGCTATCTGTTAGTAAAACCGGCTGCTGTGCCTGAACCGAAAACAATATTCCGGATAAACCGATAAAGAAAAAAAATGTGATTACACATCGATTAAGCATAAACAAAGATACAGCTTCGGATTAAACACATTTTAACAAACCTATTTTAAAATCAACTGTTCCATAGGAAGAATACGGACTTAAGAAAAAGCATTATGAATAAGGATAAACCGAATATTCAAAAGAACGAAGAGATTCCAAATGATCAGGCCGATCGTGGTAATATAGAAAATTTACGTTATAATGAGCGGGAAGATAGCTTTGAGTACGATATTGATCCCGACACGAAGGACTATCCGAACGAAGAAAGAGAGTATCAACATGAAGATCCTTATGATACTACTGCGCCGCAGGGGGAAGATGACAATTCGGATTGGGATGAAGCTAATCAGTATGTAGGCGATGAATACGACCCCGACAAATCGTTAGAAACTGATGTCGAAGAGTTAGGTATGCATATCGACAATGGACGGATCACACGCTTAAGTAAAGAGGATGAAAAATTAGCAGAAACACCTGAAGATGAAAGAGATGATCTAGATGAAGAGGGTTATCCAAAACGAGATTAGGACTGCTTATAGGGGCTTTAGCCTTTAGGTGTAGCAATTAATATAAATAAATGCAACAGCCAATAGCTCAGGCCTCACGGCTAATAACTTATTCAAACCCCAGGTTGAATTCTTGTCTTAATTTATCCACTAAAGGATTTTTAGCGACCATTGCCTGATACTTCTCTTGATTGGTATAAGGTTTACGTACGACATTCGATTCGGCTTGTACGGGAATCAGGTCTATAGAAAAATTTTTCAATCTGACCCGTAATTCATTTAGCATATCAATTTTAGATATGGACAATAAATTTTCCTGAATGGCATTTTCTACGATTACCTCTACCTTGAAATCATCCCTGAGTTTAGGAGGATTAGCGGTCATTAAGGTAAAAAGCGTAATCTTGCTTTCGGCCTTCGCTTTATCTGCAAAAGCGTGCCAAACCTTTAAAAAATCGTCATAGGTAAAGTGCTGCTGGTCCGATCCCGTTATATATTCGGGATCAGCGTTAGGATCCGTTTCCTTTTTATCTTTAAAAACGTCACTTAAGCTGGGAATCGAGGACGATAATTTGATATCCTTAAAACTAGGAATCTTCAGTTTTCCCGAGGCTGTGGACTCCTGCAATTTCGGCGAAGAGTCTGCCGGAGACGTGGGTTTCATCGGCTCCTTTGGCGTCGCCGTCACAGGAGGAGGGGCTGAAACCACGTTAACTGCTAAAGTATCAGGTTTTTTTTTTACCGACTCAGGCCGGTTATTCATTTCGATTGCTTGCTTATTAAACTGGATTGCCGATCGGATGTGGCACATTTTTAACAGAGCGAGTTCTACTTGCAGTCGCTGGTTTTTGCTCGTTCGATAATTTATTTCGCATTGATTGGCGATATTTAAAGCCGAAAGCAACAGGCCCACCTCCGCTTGTTGTGCCTGCTCTAAATAGCGTTGACGAATATTTTCACTTACTTCCAATAATTTAAGTGTACTGGCGTCCTTTCCTACTAATAGGTTTCTAAAGTGAGATGCTAAACCCGAAATAAAATGGCTGCCATCAAAACCATTGGACAGTACCTCATCAAAAACCAATAGTGCATTCACCGAATTTTCGGAAAAGATCGCATCGGTTAGCTTAAAATAATAGTCATAATCTAAGATATTCAGATTATCAATAACTGCTTGATAGCTAACGTTCTTATTGGAAAAGCTAACAATCTGATCAAACATGGATAAGGCATCCCGAAGTCCCCCATCTGCTTTTTGTGCAATGAGATGCAATCCGTCCTGGTCATAAGCAACGCCTTCTTTATTCGCTATGTTTGCCAGGTGACCGGCAATATGTTCAACTTTAATCCGGTTAAAGTCGAAAATCTGGCAACGAGATAAAATCGTAGGCAATATTTTATGCTTCTCAGTAGTCGCCAGAATGAAAATAGCATAAGCGGGAGGCTCCTCCAATGTTTTCAAGAAAGCGTTGAAGGCCTGCGTTGAAAGCATGTGCACCTCATCGATAATATAAATTTTATACTTACCGGTCTGCGGGGGAATTCTAACCTGTTCAATCAGACTTCTTATATCATCAACAGAGTTATTAGAAGCTGCATCCAGTTCGTGAATACTAAAGGAATTGCCGTTTTGAAATGACTTACAGGAGTCGCAGGTACCACAAGCCTCTATTTCCGAACTTAAATGTTGACAATTAATTGTTTTTGCTAAAATGCGTGCACAAGTCGTTTTCCCCACCCCACGTGGACCGCAAAAGAGAAAGGCCTGTGCTAACTGACTGTTCTTAATGGCATTCTTAAGCGTTCCGGTAATGTGCTGCTGCCCCACTACCGTTTCAAAGGTTGAAGGCCGATATTTACGCGCAGAAACAATAAAATTATCCATCGGCACGAAGGTACGGATTTTGCCGGAATTAGCCAATGTGATAATTAGCCAATGTGATGATTAGCTAATTGGCTAATTGATGTATTGGCTAATTAAAGAACGTTTGCAATTCTAAAAACATATACCTATCTTTGCGCTCCGCTTTGTGCGGACATTATAATAACAAACTTTTTAACAAAATGCAACAATACGAAACCGTAGTAATTCTTACCCCGTTGTTATCAGAAGAGGTTGCGAAAGAGGTAATTGCCAAATTCAAAAACATTCTTACTGAAAACGGAGCCGAAATTATCCACGAGGATAATTGGGGTTTGAAAAAATTAGCGTACCCTATTGAGAAAAAAACAACAGGGTTCTATCACCTAACAGAATTCAAGGCTCCAGGTGAATTAATCAGCAAACTGGAACTTGAGTACAAACGTGATGAACGTGTTATGCGGTTCCTTACCATTTCGTTAGATAAGCATGCAATTGCTTATAACGAGAAAAAGCGCAGCGGTGCTTTTAACAAGAAACCTGAAACGAAAACTGAGGAGGTAGCAAAATAATGGCAAAAGAGCAAATTCAATACGTTACTGCCCCTAAAGTAGAGGATAACCGTAAGAAGTATTGCCGTTTCAAAAAGAACGGTATTAAATATATCGATTATAAAGACGCAAACTTTTTATTGAAGTTTGTAAATGATCAAGGTAAGATTTTACCTCGCCGCCTAACAGGAACTTCTTTAAAATTCCAACGTAAAGTGGCACAGGCTGTGAAACGTGCACGCCATATTGGTTTATTACCTTATGTAACTGATTCATTAAAATAATCTGGAGGTAAGAACGACATGGAAATTATTTTAAAACAAGATATTAAGAAGCTTGGCGAGAAGGATGATATCGTAACCGTAAAAAATGGTTATGGTCGTAACTACTTAATTCCTCAAGGTTTAGCGATTTTAGCTACTCCTTCAGCCAAGAAAGTGCTTGCAGAAAACATTAAACAAGCGCAATTTAAACAAGAAAAAATCAAAAAGGATGCTACCGATCTTGCAGCTAAATTAGAGTCTGTTAAATTAACAATAGGCGCTAAAGCTGGAGAAACCGGCAAGATCTTCGGTTCGGTTAACACGATTCAAATCGCTGATGCTTTGAAAAAAGAAGGTTTTGAAGTTGATCGCCGTCGTATCACTTTTGATGTAGAGCCAAAAGAGCTTGGCGAATATACTGCTAATTTAAACTTACACAAGGAAGTTAAAGTACAAGTTCCTTTTGTGGTTGTAGCAGAATAACGTCCTCCTAAGAACAAAGAAAAGCCCTACCTTACAGTAGGGCTTTTTTTGTGAATATACTTTCTTGGAGTAGAAAAACACCGTAACTTCATTTGATATTGTTTGAGGATTCCAAGATATTAGTAGATTCGGGTAAAATGACATCACTTCTTCGGCTTGCCGGCTTAACGATTAGCTTTTTAACTTTCCCATTCTTCACCTCCACCTCAACGGTCGTCTGTTTAGGAGCATGCAGTTTGAAAGCTACATCGCAGTCCAGCGGCCACGACGGAAGCACATAGATTTTATCTCCTACGGTTTGCAACAACATTTCCTGCAAACCGATCATACCCGAGCCGCCCCAATTATGGTCGGGCACCCAGTCAAAACCCGGCCCCCAGAATGCAGGAAATCGACGAGGTGCATTGCTTAATTTTAATCGATTTAACCGTAAAGCTTCATCTGTTAACCCTAAACGGGCAGCGAATATGTTATCCTGCTTCCAGCCAATATGACTTCTAAATTTCAACGCATCCCGATCGAATTGATAGGTATTACGGGCCGTATCTAAGCCTGGCTTCCCAACCCCATAGAGTCCCCAGGGAAAAACAGGGTATAATTGAGGTGATTCGACATTATTTACACGTTCCCACAGTTTTGCCGGCGCCAGTAAGATACGATTATCTATCGTTCTATAGCTTAAGGGAGGAATACGGGATAGCATATTTTTCCATTCGGCCTTTCTTGAAGAAGGCAATAATGTATCAGGAAGCGTCAACAGTCCCTCCGTAACGGTTTTCAAAGCTGCTATGGTGGAATTTGCATTGTAAGCCATTTTATAGGTTTCAGCAGCCGATCCGGGATAAAGCACAAGCTGTCCATCTCCATCCAGAGCCTTCCGTCCTCTCTTCTTCGCTAGGTATTGATAATGTTCATCAAAAAACTGTAAACAGCTTTCTATTAAAGGCATATATGGACGAATATTAGCGCCGGTATAACGATGGCTTTCCAATATCATCATGCAGAACTCCAATACGGTATCCCATTGATATTCCAACCAAGCATTATACTCCATTCCCCGATCAAAATCCACAGGCCGCTTCCACCCATATTCGGCCGGATTCGGCAGGCCAAAGTTTTCGATTTGCTCGGTAAAGCTGGCGCCCTTGTGGCCCCAATAGGTTTGCGTTCTCAACTCAGCATTGCTTAATATCCTACGGTAAAAGTCAAATGCAGGCTTCATCAAATCGACATCTCCGCTCTTTAGCATGGGCCAGTATACCAAACGTTGATTTTGAGCCGTATGAGTGCCTCCACCCCAATTCCTGAAATCAGGGGTATAGGTCATTGCCGTATCTATCCTCGACGGATCATAGGTAAAAAGTCCACCATTAAATTTTGTCGGATATACTCCGTAAGCGTTACAAGCCAGCATATACCTAAATAGCTGATAATTCCGGGCCATTTGCCAATCAATATCGCTGGTGTCTTTACTCCCGGGCTTGATGCAGATATAACTTCGATCCCAGAAATTCGCCCACCATTCCTTGTTATGAACAGTAGCCCCCTTATCCTTCTTCGTTTTAGCTAAGAGCAACAATTCCTTCTTCCAAGTATCTACCGATTTTTCTTGTTTTGTATGAAGGTAAATTTTGATTGATTGTTTTTTTGTTGGTTTTTCGGTCGTTAGACGCCACCCCTTAAAATCTGTATCTTGGTATTTGCCTGAAGTTTCACCAGCTTGTTGCATACCTTCACCGATCAGGAATCCACCAAAGGTCAGGTCAGACAAGGGATCGAATAACTTCTTTTTAACACTATCCAGACCTTGTTGTTTCACAGTTACATCAAAAACGGTATTTTCCTTATTTCGATGATAAAATAAAACTCCGCTACTACCTTCGTAACCTACGATATCTTTTTTTGCAATAACATCGCCAGGTGGCGCCCATTTATAGGAATTTGCATTGTTTTCCTTACCTTTTGTGACCCGATCTTGGTACCGCCAATTTTCGTAAGTAGCTGTTACTTGCAGCGGTTTATCAGCCGCAATGTCTACATGAACGATCGGTGCAAACACGTCCACCCACAAGTTGATCTTTGCTGAAATCTCTTCGTTCTTCGCTTCAATATATACGGTCCCCTCCCGAAGCTTCAATTCCTGTTTAAAGGTGCCACCATGAAATGGATTAGGAGATAAGCGCAATCTAACGCGCCCTAATTTCAATAACGTATTGTTTTCGTCAAAGGTTCCGCTGCGCGCGATATAAAATAGCACGTCGTCCTTCTCTGTCCATACATTCAGTCCCACATCCCCTCCCCCACAAGGCATGGATTCGCTCGAATTGTTACTTTGGCTGTTCCATATAATATTATATGAACTTAGATCTACCTCTTGACCAACGGAAAACTTCCAAAGAAAAAAAAAGAATAGGATAAAATATCTTTGCATTATTTTTTCAATTTTTTTTAGCTATCGGCTATACACCTTCAGCTCGCTCCTATCGCTATAGGGCTTTCCATTATCACATCATCACATTGACTAATATCTCCGTATAACCTTCTCAACCACTTCCCTACTTAACAACTTAACCATTTTACCAATTATCCGTTCTAAAGGATGCAACGGGCAAGCCGGCAGTACTAAATAGTTCGCCTCTTACAAAATCTTTAAAGGCGTAACGGACTGCCAGCGGCTTCACTACGAAAGGCGAGCTTAGGATAACGGTATTGCCTTTAATCAATCCCTGCGCCGGGTAAAAGACTTTGTCTTCGCCTGCTATTTCAAAATTATGTAATTCACCTCCAAAAGCGCTTAGACCAAGGGGAGCATGCTTAAAATGTACAATCACCTGTCCTGCTTGCACCTCCATTGATTCATAGGTAGGGGAAGCCCAGGCAAAACCTTTTTTGCCGTATACCTGTGACAAGGCAATTAAAGCAAATCGTTCTCCGCCTACTTTTTTGTTAGCAGGGTGGATACAATTTTCTTCGCCTACATCCATTAAAGAAATCATTTCGCTATTAGGTATTTTCTCCAGTGATTTTCTTTGCGCATCCCGCAAAAAGGCCGAATTATTTTTACCACCTGCATGATAAGGTGGCAGCTGCGCATAATTATACGGTGCGATTTGCGCATAATAAAAAGGGAAATTTCCTTGATTCCACAAGGCTCTCCACCTCTTCACCATGGCCGGAAAAAGCTGTTCATATAGATCAGGGTTTTCATAATTTGATTCACCTTGATACCAAATACATCCCTTAATTGTATAACCAACAATTGGGTGAATCATCCCGTTAAAAAGGGTTGTTGGGGTCCGATTCTTTACCGGAATACTGTCTTTTGGTAAGGAAACCTCCTTAAAATCCTGCAACAGTTCACGATCCATCCAAGCTTCAATGGTTGATCCGCCGTAGCTGCTGTGAATCAGTCCAACCGGCACTTGCAGAATCTCTTGCAGTAAGCGCCCGAAGTAATAGGCGGTAGCACTGAAGTTAGCTACATTTTCAGGATTCGCCTCCTTCCAAACCGACGGTTTGCTATCGTCCTGAGGCTGTAACTGAGAGGATCGAGGCACGGTATATAAACGAAGGTGGTTATTTGCCGAATGAAGAATTGCGTCATTTGACCCGATAATGGGTTGTCCTCTAAAGCCTTTTAATGGCATTTCCATATTTGACTGACCGGAACATAGCCATACTTCACCAATTAGTATGTCTTTTATTGTATGCGGCGTACCGTCATTTAAAGCCAGTGAATAGGGCCCTCCAGCGTCCGGTGTTTGCACCTTAACAAGCCATTTGCCTTTCTCGTCGGCCTTTACATTATATTTTTGATGGTTCCATGAACTCTCGATCGTTACGTTTGTACCAGGAGACGCCCATCCCCAAATAGGTACGGCCGACTGCCGTTGAAGTACCATGCCATCCGTAAAAATGGCTCCCAACCTAATTTCGGCAAAAGCACTGCCATAAATGAAGAGGAAAGAAAGTATAAAAAGTGCTCTTCTCATTTTACTAAATTATTTTTATCAAGACATAAGACTTAAGATAAAGGACATAAGATTTATGTTCAGTTATCAGTGATCAGCTGCCAGGTCGACCCATAGGGTGCGATGTTGATTTCGTCTTACTATTACTCCTAATAACTAACAACCAATAACTAACAACTAATAACTAACAACCAACAACTAATAACCAACAACTAATAACTAACAGGCATCCAAACCGTCATGTCCGTATGTCCTCTATTACCCCAGGTAAAATAAGGCACGAATCGGAGCGGTATCGTTTTCTTAATGCCCTTGTCTATTTTTCTGTAAAGAACACCGTCCCAATTCTGCTGTTGGTCGATTACCTTTGCTTCCCCTGTTAAAGAGGTAACAGGGCAGTTGTCAATCAACTGGTTTTCTGTCTGAAAGGTCATATCAGCAGGAATTGCTACATCGAATATGCTCTTGCCTCGGGGCAAGTCCGAAGATTCCAAACAATACACAATAGGGCCACGTTTCACGGCTACTTGGTTTCTGCTTTCCTCTACCAATGGGTTAGCTTGCATCAAATGAGCTTCCATGGGCATCTTCAAGAATACAACATCCCCTTTTTTCCACTTTCTCCGTATCATGGTATAGGAGCCTGGTTTCAAAACTTTGTTCACGTCCTGCCCGTTTACCTGAATCATGGCTTGGTCCGCCCATCCGGGAATACGCAAAAACAAAGAAAAGTCATCTTTAACAGCTTCTTCTACCACAACTTTGATCACTCCATCCCAAGGATAAGCCGTTTCCTGTTTTAATTTAACCGTACCCCCATTCGGCAATGACGTCTTTAACTCACTTCCACCGTATAGATTAATCCATATGCCCTCATCCGAAATGCTATAAAAATAATTATGTACCTCTGCAAGGGTCCTTACTACATTTGGCGGACAACAGTTGGACAATGCGATATATGGCACTCTATCTTTCGACCATCGCTGTTTAAAGGGTAATTTATCCGAGTAAGCCAGTGGATTTGTATATAAAAACCGTTCTCCATCTAAGCTAATACCCGATAGAACGCTATTATAAAGTGCCAACTCTAAAACGTCAGCAAACTTTGCGTTACCTGTTAGTAGTAGCATCCTCCAATTCCATAGCATATTTCCGATATTGGCACAGGTTTCATTATGAGCGGTGAAGTTAGGTAATTGGTAGTCTCGTCCATAAGCTTGATGGATCTTCTGGACCTCTTTGGGATCATAAGAAGTGCCATCCGGCGAAACTCCATCATATAGCGAACCACAACCACCGGTTATATACATTTTATGAGAGGTGACGTCTGTCCACATTTTATGGAGTTGATTAAAAAGACTGGTATCACCTGTCTCGGCATAGACGTCCGCAACACCGGCATAGAGGTAATTTGCCCGCACCGCGTGTCCCATTACCTTTTGCTGTTCCCGAAAGGGAATTCGATCCTGATTATCGTCGGTTCCGTCCTCAATCTGGCCTTTTATATCAATTAGGTGTTTTGCCAGCTCCAGGTATCGTTTATCGCCTAAAGTACGATACATCTCAACTACCCCCATATAATGAGAAGGACAAATGGCATTTCGCGCTAAGGTTGGTGAAGCCGATTTGTAAAACCGATAGAGATAATCAGTGGCCTTAATCGCAACATCCAATAGATTACGTTTTCCGGTAGCTCGATAATGTACGCAGGCGGCCGTCATTAAATGCCCAATGTTATAGGCTTCAAAACTTAAGCGATCTTCAAATTGATTTTTTACACCAGTTTTGCGTTGCTGAATCATCGACAATGTATAAATGTAACCGTCTTCCCGTTGCGATAGAGCAATGGTCTTGATCACTTCGTCCATTTTCTTGTCCAGTGCCGGATCTTTCGTAACAGCATATAGACTCGCAACGGCTTCCAACATCTTATAATAATCACCGTCATGAAAAGATGGCCCACTATGACTCCCCGTGTCCAAACCTGCAGCTATTTCAAAATTCTTATAGGCGTGGCTGATATGTTCATCGTTATAAACACTCCATAGTTGCGGAACCATACGTTCTTTGCACACCTCGAATCGGTTTGCCCAAAAACCTTCCGTCCAATGTACCTGGTCCATTCCCACAGGTTTTAATTTCGCATAGGGGCTGGCAGAGGTGTTTACCAAGGCGGCTTCCTGCGCTTTTAAATTAAGAGTAGCACATACTCCTAACCAAATAAGACTTTTTATAGCATTTTTATATATCATCATACATAATAATTGATCAAAGGCAGATCCTCATCTTACCTACCGGGATTACCTCGATGAACTCCCGTTGGTCGGTTTCGCTTTTAAAAAAGGAACGTTTTTCCTAATCAGGTTTTTTAATTTGTGTTACTTTCTTCCGCAGAAAGTAACCAAAGACTCATCGCTTGGAACTTTGCTACGATGGTAGTGCTTCAACCTGCAAGCCGC
Organism: Olivibacter sp. SA151; assembly: GCF_054130995.1. Lineage (NCBI taxonomy): Bacteria > Pseudomonadati > Bacteroidota > Sphingobacteriia > Sphingobacteriales > Sphingobacteriaceae > Olivibacter > Olivibacter sp. SA151. The sequence continues at coordinate 4,711,681 of NZ_CP096391.1, forward strand.
AAACTTCCTAGGCGATATTTCAGCTGAACGGAAAGCTTTTGCGGATAGCCATATGGCCCCCGAGTATCGGATAAACGGCCTTGGAGGATACCGACGCAACGAGCAGCAAAGCATTTGCATGTCTGCTCATATTACGGTATCCAAGCGGATTGAGGAAGTGAAACGGCTCCAATACGCGCTAATGATGCTTTGCAATCAGGTGCAAGGTAGCCTACACAAGCCTTGATTTTGCTCAACTTTTATCAAGAAAAGTTGAATAAAAAAAAACAGTCTTTTAATATAAATACCTTCATCTGTATGTTAAAAGCGAAATCCCTTAGCTTACCTACGGTAGGCTGCTAGGCTCTCGTTGTAAGATACTGCTTCTCATTCATATCTCATTCACTTATAACTCATCGTTCATTATTTCCATTATCACATTAGCTAATTAATGAATTGGCTAATTAACTTCTTCTTCCATCAAACGCACCGTCCCAATAAGGCCGGCCTTCAACAAAGGCTGCCCTTCTAAACGGAAGGGTGCCGTTGTTTGCGTAATGCGTTTCTCCATTGGCAATGCCTGATCGCCGATCAGTCGATTCGCCCAGGTATTCGTTACAGCTATCTCCAATTGGTTCTCTCCTTTCCGTAAAACCTTACTTATATCAACGCAATAGGGCGCGGTCCATAGTGTCCCGCAGTCCACGCCGTTTACTTTTATGGTAGCGATATTGGCTACTTCTTCCAACTGCAGCCATATTGGCGAATGCTTGCCTTCGTCCTCCCAGCGAAAAGTCGTCTGATAACAGGCTGTACCGGAATAATTCCGTATAGCCGGGTCATCAAACTCGCTCCAGCTTTTTAACTCCTTCATTGTGATTGCTTCTTTTGGCCCACCGTAATCGGGATCAAATTGAACATTCCAGGGGCTATTTAATTTCTTTTTCTCCCGTAACTGCAGCCAGTTCCTTGCTGATTTAGCTTCTTTTAAGTTGGTTTCTTCCTTAAAAAGAACAAATAAAGAAGCATTACGAGCAAATTGAAGCGGAATTTCCGTGCGATCCCCTATGATACGCCATTCGCCCAAGGGCTTCCCGATATTACTTACCGGATCATATAGGTACGGAACTTTACCCCCTACCCGGAATGACACGAGCAGTTTTCGATCTTGCTCCCGTTGATTGGTCAAAAAGTAAATATCTTTTTCATCGGTTCGCCGATGGTTAAAGCCCAAGCCGGTAGCTTCTGAGCCATCTAATTCACTAAAATGAACATCAGGTCGCACTCCGAATTGATTGAATGAAGAGAGCAAATAGGGTGCCTTGATAATCATACCCTTCCCGAGCTTTTTAAAGAGCACAGATTTATCGCCTTCTTCCATTTGCTCGAAAGAGCCGTCCCAGATAAGTGCTGTTATTCGATTCAATTCAGTATCCGCCATCGGGAAACCCGATAATCCCAGCGTACGCAGTGGTTTATTACTTAGTACAACTTTGGCACCTTCAGTGATAAGCTGTTTCAGTTTACGCGCTACTTCCAAGCTCATGGCTTGATCATTCGGCTGCAAAGCATGCCTACCCGGTAGTACCAATATTCCGTAAGCTGCGCCGGTAGGAAGTACGATGCGCCCGTCCTCCACTTTTGCTTGTAACAATATGTCGGGATTAAGCGAATCATAGGCATAACCACGCAGTGCATTCACCCAATCTTCAGGCTGCACCATATTCGCACTTGTACTTACCCCTGCGATTTTTTGTATGGGTAAGCCTTTATTAGCTAACCGGGCTCGCTCCGTCAATACACGCTTTTCACCAAAGATACCCGGTAGGGTTGAGACCATGCGATCAGGAAGAATGGCTCTTCTTGGGAGCTCTTCACCGGTAAAAACAGCCAAATCGGTAACCGGCGTCCCTGCCTGCAGCAGCTGTTGTACACGCGTAGCATAGTCAACCCATGCTTTTCCTTGCTTCCACCAAGTTTGATCACGCTGAAAATACAGACCAATACTACTAAGTGTCATGCCAGGTTTTCTATTCAGCCATGGATTATGTACGTAAATATGATAGACCAACCGATTTACGCCAAGGGCGTAATTTCGATCTTGCAATGTTTTGAGATTTCCGGGATGCTCATCCCACTCCATCCGTATTTGGGTAAAAGCCTCGGCCTGCACAAGGGGTTTACCATAGATATGAGCGCCGGATACTGCATCGAGCACATCGTTGAACTTGTCGTGCGACGGACTCCTTAACCAAAATTCTCCCATGGGTATGTCCACCGTCTTAAAATGAGCCATACCGTCGGTTAACATTACCGGCGCTGTCGTTTCTGCGCTGAAAACAGCTCCGTGCTTATGTGTAAAGGCTTTTATGGGTTCAAAGAAATTGGTATTTACTACTTCGGCAATCGTTTGGCGAATGTCATACAGATACCGTTCTGAAAAATCGGCACTCGCTATCGGATATCCGGCCATTGCCGGTAAATAATCGACTGGATCATACCCCCTTCTTCTTTTAAATTCATTACGAAAAACGGGCGACCAGTTTTGGCTACCGCATTCCCAGCTATCAACATGAAAAATTTTTAAGACTTGACGGGCTAAGCTATCACCTGCCACATCAATCGCTTTTTGTAACCAGCCTTGCAACTGTATTTCAACGGCTTTCGGGTTCATCTTATCGCATTCCAAGCCTTTACCGTTTCCGGCAGTTTCGTTCATATGCCCTGTTGATGTATGCCCCATACGCAAAATCTTCCATACTCCCGAAGGTGCCTTCCAAGTCAATGTGCCGTCCGCCTGTACAGAAGAAGAGATATTAATCAGCTGGTCTTTCTTGATGCAATCGGTGTCTGCAATTTGCAAAGAAGTGCTTGGCTCACTGATTCGCCAAGCTACGCCTGATTTACCTTCGTATTGATGGATACGCGATGTCGACAATAAATGGATACCCGACAACTTTAAGCTAGGCTTCCATTTTGCTGCGTCTAGGTCTTCTCCCCCCGGTTCGCTGCCTTCAGGGTCATACACAAAACGAAAGTATCGCGCCGTAATCGGTTCTATCGCATGCGTCAGTCCAACATCCCAATCAAGCCAGCCCGCTCGCGGCGGTTTGAGCCGGCTTACTTCCTGAAAATGAATACCATCGTTACTTGTTTGAATGATAAGTCTGCCCGATTGATAGTTAAAACCTTCAACTTCTATTTGGATAGCGCGACAAGTGTAAGGTTGCTTATACGTATACTGAATCCAACAGGGTTCTTTACTGCTAAAATTTTTCTTATTCCCCTTAATTGTTAAAAATTGAGCTTCAGTGCGCGTACTGGTGCTTACGGTGGGCTGATTATCTTCACGTTGATAATCCTTTACTGGCAGAGCAAAAGTCGCTATATCACGGTAATAACCTTGGTAGGCTTCCGGTTGGGGCAATGCCAGTCGCACATCTTTCCCGCCAGCAATAACGGTATCCGCCCATACCACTTTCTGCATCGACAGCTCCGGACTTATCCAACTTCCACCGGCGGTCGCGAAACCGTCTCCCGGCAATAATGCAAGCTTTATTCCAACACGATCAGCTTCTTCCAACGTAAAGCGTATTAAATCCCACCAAGCGGGTGTCATCGTTTCTATTACCGGTTCGTACAAAGGAGGATCCGTTTTACCCTTAATAGGTGCTAAATAAGCGCCCGAAATCCCAATTTCTTTCATCGCTTCCAAATCAGCTGTAATCCCTTCTTTGGAATAAGCGGAATGCATCCAATACCAAAAGACCCAAGGCTTCGCTTGTTCAAGCCCCTGCCCGTTTACATATTCCATATGGGAGGACAGCTTTTCATGCTGCGCAAAAACAACTTGCAAACACAGCATGAATAAAAACAAAAAACAGCTCCCTATTTTTTTCATTTAATCTTTGTTTAATATCAACTTTCAGCTAACAGCCTTCGGCTTTAATTGGTGCCGCTGCTACTGCCTCAGTGAACAAGGAAACCTGTTAGTTGGGAACATGTCTTACGTCCCAGAAAGCCTAGTAACTATTCCCTACTCACTATTAACTATTCCCACAATTCATCACTCATCACTCACTCCCGCCCCTCTCCATCCATAAGCCAGCACCACTACAAAACAGACTAAAGGCACGATATAACCGATCTGTATACTATCACCGGCATAATCTATTAAGCTACCCATACCATACGGCAAAATAGCGCCTCCTACAATGGACATAATAAGCCAGGATGAGGCAGCCTTTGTTTGGTCTCCTAAGCCTTCAATGCCCAGCGCAAAAATGGTGGGAAACATGATGGACATAAAAAACCCGATTGATCCCAATGCATATACTACCGACATCCCTTCACCTAAAATAGCCGCCAAACAGAGAAGAAGGGCAAACGCAGTGAAAAGAATCAGCAGTTTGCGCGACGAAAGAAAGCGTAATAAAAAAGTTCCTACAAATCGACCCAGCATAAATAAGAACCCATAGATACCTAAGTAATAACCAGCTGTCTTTTCGTCTACATTCGCACCCTGCTGGGCCATGCGAATAAAAAAGCTCGTGATGCAAACTTGCGCGCCCACATAAAAGAATTGAGCTACCACACCGAAACTAAGATTCCGATATTTCCACACTGAAAAAAAGTTGCTATTTTCAACATGTTCCGGTTGTTGACCAACTTCCGGAAGTTTGACAAAAAGGAATGCAATTGCTACTAGCAAAAGTACAGTGCCTAATATAACATAGGGTAGTTTCACCGAGGATGCTTCGTCCATAAAATAGGATAAACGCTCCGTCTCCTGCATAGCGGCCAAGGCGTCTTTACTATATTCTTTTCCAGACAATATAAAGTTGGCTCCTACTATGGGCGCTACCATAGCAGCCAAACCGTTAAAGGAGGCCGCTAAATTTAATCGACGCCCTGCTGTAGCAGGACTCCCCAAAACGGCAGCATAAGGATTGGCCGTGGTTTCCAAGATAGCTAAACCGCAACCGATGATAAAAAGTGCCAATAAAAAAATCTCATAGCTCAAATTGTTTGCTGCCGGCACGAATAGATAGGCCCCACCGGCAAAAACTAGTAAACCAATGATAATGCAGTGTTTATATCCGAAACGCTTCAATAAAAACCCGGAAGGAATGGCCATGATAAAATACGCGAGAAACACGGATGTGTCGACAAGTGCCGATTGACTATTGGTCAAATTACATGCTTTTTTCAAATGAGGAATCAGGATAGAATCCAGATTATGGGCCATTCCCCAAAGGAAAAACAGGCCTGTTACCAATATAAAAGGCAGTAAATATTTTTTCGTTGATTGTCCCGTTTTTGATTGAGCTAAGGACTCATTTACTAAAATCTCCATTGGTCAATGGGGTTTTAAGGTTTCTTTTTAGCCAATAGAATATGATCGGCAACCAGCACAACCTCTCCACGTTGATTGATGATCTCTACATGCTCCGTTACGGTACCATAGGCTGGATTTTTTGCTTCACTTTTATTGCTTATCGTCACTTCCGCGTGAATGGTATCACCAATAAAAACAGGCTTGATAAAACGTAGACGATCATAACCTTTCGAGAAAGCTTCTGGATTTATCTCGGAGGCTGTTAATCCAATACCAATGCTAAACACCATCGTTCCATGTGCTATACGTTGACCGAATGGTTGCGTTTTACACCACTCTGCATCTAAATGATGCGGGAAAAAGTCTCCGGTATGCCCCGCATGAACAACGAAGTCTGTCTCCGTCAGCGTCCTTCCCAATGTAACACGTTTATCTTCCAACTGATAGTCTTCAAAAAAAATTGATTTAAAGTACATAATGACCGGTTTATGTTAAAATTCGGTTTGTATCGGTATTCCTCCTTGATCACTACTCTGATAAGCCGCTTCGACAACAGCCATCGTTTTGATAACATCTTCTACATGAGCGCTCAACCCATCGCTCTCACCATTTTTATAGCGCATAAGGGCGGCCATACTTCCAATAAAGGCATCAGGAAACCAAGACCCTTCGATTGCCAGAGACTGCCACTGCGGCTCCTCTCCTTTTACGTGTATACAATATTCAAAGGCGTCAGGAACACCGTGTGGGTAATTCATTAACAAGCCCATCTTAACTTTTATTGCCCCTTTTGTTCCTTCCCATTTGATATAACTTTCTTGGTGTTGCGGACCAAAATCATGGTCGTGATTGGTATTAATAATCGCCCGCAAGGTGTCCCCATAGTCTAGTATGATCGCAGAGCGGGACGAAGACAATTGTTTCGCCGGGTGCTTTAAGGTCTTCGCGAATACGCTTATCGGTTCGCCAAGGAAGGAACGAATTAGGTCGATATAATGAATACTGTGATATTGTATTTCCAAGCGTGGATGTACCTTTACTAACGGAAAAAGCTCCCAAGGTGTTTGTACGGTGACCTTAACTTCCATGTCGTATAGCTCACCGATAAACCCTTCTTCAATTAGATAGCGAGCAGCATTAATATAAGGTGCTACGCGCAACTGACAGTTAATGGCTGCGGCTAGTCCTTTATCCCTACAGATCGCTAAAATCTCTTTGCTTTGCTGAAAATAGTCTCCCATAGGCTTTTGAATAAGCACCGCACTTTCGTCCGGTAATTTCTTCAAGGTTTCCACAAATTGATCGGGCATAATGGTAATATCGTAAACCGCGTTAGGTGTTGCCTGTGCAATAGCTGCTTCCACAGAGTGATATACATGTGGTATGGCAAACTGTCTGGCCAATCGTGTTGCTTTTTCTTTGGTGCGATTCGTAATACCGATGACGTCAAATCCGGCTTTCTTATAGGCTGGTAAATGCGCGTCTCCTACGATTCCACCCGCCCCTATTACAATGATAGGCAGTGGACGCTTCGGCAAAACAGCTTGATAAGGTATTTGTATTTCTTTATTCATGATCCAATATATTGATATCCTCTTGTGCCTGTTCCAATAAAGAGGCAATCACCTCATCTCCATTAAGAACTTCTTGTATTAACTGATCGATCCTATTAGCTATAGCTGCCCAATTCTTTTTCCGAGGCAAGGTCTGCGATTGCTCATGCAAGAGCTCAAGTTTATAATAGTAAGGGATCATTTGATTCACAAAGGGATCCTTCCAGGTAGACACACGGCATCCAATCCCTCCGTTTAAGGTAAGCTGTTTGTCCATCTGCCTACTAATGGCAAAACGTATAAAATCATAGGCGATAGAAGCATACTTACTACCAGAGCCAATGGTATAGAGCCAATAAACATTCAGAGACGTTCCCTGGCCGTTATTTCCTGCCGGTACCGATGCAATGTCAATTTTCCCTCTTAATGCCCCTTCTTTTGTTACCTCGCAAACCGAAGCAAAACCAAACCAATTCACCATCATTGCCGCTTCCCCACGTGCAAAGGCAGCACCTGCCTGTACCGACTCATATTGAAAGGAGTTGGGGTGAATACAGTCCGACTGCGATACAAGGGTTTTATAAAACTGCAAGGCTTTCTCCGCTTCTGTTGTATTTAATCGGATTTTTCCAAGCGCATCCACTAAGTTCCCCCCTCTACTCCATAATTGCAGACAAAAATCAAATACAGCATTATGCCCATCAGGATAGAGCGCCATCACACTTCCGTACAATTTATCCATTGGCCGATGGAAGAACTGTGCCACTTCCACATATTCATCCCACGTTTGGGGGACTTTCAGCTCTCTTTTATATTGTTTGTAAAAGGCTGATTTATTTTCTTCTTGTTCGAATAGATCCTTTCTGTAAATCAGGCATTCGGGCCCATCATGAAAAGGTAAACCGACCACTTGCTCATCGAAACGCTGCATGCTGAGGAGTGATGTGCTCCATCCATTAGGATAATCTTCCGGTGGGTTCGCTTGAAGCCAAGGCACCAGATTGCAAAGCGCATGATCTGTATAAGCTTCACAGATCCAGTCCGTATTAATATGAGCGATATCCCAAACACCTTTTTTTAAACCCTGTTGCTGAATAGTTTCGTTATAAAGCTCATGTAAGTCCATAGCCACCAACTCCACTTCCAAGGAGCAGCCAGTCGCCTTCGCATAAGCTTCCCAAGCTTGCTTCATTGACCGTTCAAAGGGCTCGAACTTTCTCACCGCTATACGTAGAGGTTTATGACTCACGCGTCACCTCCCCTCTGAATTCCTTCCAAATCGACTCATTATCCTGTCCTAACATCGGCGATCCAATCGGAGAAATCAGGTATTCACCATCAATTCGGATCGGGCATCGCGTGGTTCGGTAGGTATAACCATCTTGCATTCTTACCTCCTGTATCATCTCCAACGTTTGGAAGCCTTCATGAGTCACCAGCCGATCCCAAGTTAATACCTCTGCACACCATATGTCCGCTGGTTCCAAAAGGTCTAACCATTGTTGGGTGCTTCCTCCTTTTAAATGCACAGCGATAATCTGTTTTATCTCATCGCGCTTATCAAACGCATCAGACACCAATGGGTAGTTTTCGAGATCAGGGCATTTTAACAATTTGCCCAAAACCGGAATGGAACCCATTGCTAAGGCGATATAGCCGTCAGAGCTTTGATAAATTCCATAAGGAGCACCCAGATAGGCATGTGCATTATTCACTTTTGTTCGTTGAGGCAAAGCACCTCCGTCTCTATAAAAAGTCGTAATGGCTTCAAATTGAAAATCATAGGCTGTTTCCGTCATGCTTACCTGCACCAGCGCCGCCTGTTCCGTGCGGGATTGTTGAATTAAACAGGCAAGTATTCCCTGCACAAGATTTGCTCCTGCCAACATATCGACTATAGACAAGCCCATAGGTACTGGGCCGTCACCCGCGTTTCCACTGAGCCAGGTTAATCCGGTAAGCGATTGCAATAGCAAATCCTGCCCCGGTCGGTCCTTCCAAGGGCCCTCATTTCCGTATCCTGATATCTCCCCATACACAATACGCGGATTGATCTTTATAATCTCGTTGAAATCAAGCTCTAGTCGTTCCATAACACCTGGACGAAAGTTATGGATCATCACATCGGCCTGCTTTAACAACTTCTTTATTAGAACAATGTCATCCGGATTCTTCAAATCAGCTGATAGACTTTCCTTGTTACGGTTAATGGCATGAAAAACGGAAGACTCGCCATTCATAATCAGGTCCGTCGTATACAGGCTTCTGCAAATATCGCCTGTTATCGGTTTCTCCACTTTAATAACACGTGCACCCAAATCCGCTAGGCGAAGGCTAGCCGAGGGGCCAGACAAAAATTGGCTAAAATCAACAACTAAATATCCTTCCAGTGGCTTCATCTTATACTATATTGAACTCATTGACAATATCGTCGGTGTCCTCACCTACTTTCGGCGCTGCCTTAGTGGCATATAACTTCTCTCCATTGATACGTATGGGATTTCGGGTTGTAGTCAGCTTTTTTCCGTCAGCCAATATCACTTCTTGTGTCATCTCCAAAACACGGAAGGCTTCGTGATCTAATGCTTGACGATAATTGAGAACCGAAGAACACCAAATGCCGTCTTTTTCAAGTCGAACTCGCCAATATTCTGTACTATTATGGCGAAAATGTTTTCCTAGCTTGCTAATAATAGCATCTCTTTTTTCGAACCAAGAAGATCGGTCTTGATAAGCTGTTAAGTCGCAACCCATGCTGGTTCCTATTTTCATTAAGTCGCCCATTGCCAAGGTCAGGTAACCATCACTTGTTTGATAAACACCGTAGGGAGCACTTAAATAAGCATGTCCGCTTCCCCGCATAGCGCTACGTTTCGGCAACTTTCCGCCATCATTTAAAAAGGTGGTAAGCAACTCAAACTGTAGATCAAGAGTAGATTCCAATAAGCTGACTTCAACCAAGGCGCTTTTTCTTGTCTTATTACGCTTTAATAAGGCGGCCAAAATACCCTGGGTCAGGTGCGCACCGCAGGCCATATCCGCCACTGCTAATCCAAATGGTACGGGTCCATCGCTTTTAGTACCCGAAAGCCAGCTAAGCCCCGACATGGCTTGTATCAGTAAGTCTTGACCAGGTTTATTGGCCCAAGGGCCTTTCTTTCCATAGCCTGTTACCACACCATATATAATTTGTGGATTAATCTTACAGGCCGCATCATACGTTAGTCCTATTTTCTCCATGACACCTGGTCGGAAATTGTGCGTCATTACGTCGGCTTTGGCAATAAGCTGTTTAACCTTTTTGAGGTCTTCCGGGTCTTTCAAGTCGGCAGCATAGGATTCTTTATTTCGATTTATGGTGTGAAAAACCAAGCTATCACCGTCAACAAACAAATTTTTAATAGCGATTTGTCTTCCACCCTCACCCTTACCCGGCCGCTCTATTTTAATAACACGGGCACCCAAATCTGCCAGTTTGAGACCCGCCGTTGGACCGGCCATAAATTGGGCAAACTCTAACACCAATATTCCTTCTAATGGCTTCATACTAATGCTTTAGACTCTTGATAGAGTTCATTTAATTTTTGCAATACGGCTTGTTCGTTTCCGCCATCGATAATAAAATTGCGCACCACATCTCCTGCATGATCCTGAAAAAACATATGGCCGTGGTAACGTGGACGAAGAAAAGCACGCTGCAATGCCGGCAGCGTATTATAAAAGTAATTTCCGCTCATTTTATTGGTGTGTACCGACTGCCAAGCTTTCAGATGCCCAGGTTGACCGCCATTATCGAAATACAGCCCAAGTTGACAAGCCGGAGAAGCCACATAGCGTACATAATCCATCGCTTCCTGCAAGTATTGACATTTAGCCGAAACCGCTAAACCTGTGCCTCCTAAGGTGCTCCGCATGTTTTCCTTTCCATCGAGACTTACCAGATCATGAAAGTCCAGTACGCGAGGGGCGTAGCCATGACGCGCATAATTCGAATACCCATACGCAAAAGGGCAATAGGCAATGTCATCGGTATTGGTCATATACTCATATACCTGAATCGGGTTTAAATGGTGAAAGCGCTTATGCACTTTGTCGGCAAGCCGCTTAAAAAGCTGCAGGGCTCGAACGCCAATAACCTCACTGACGACGTGTTCGTCTGTCTGACAGGGGTCCTCACCCAATGAGCAGCAAAACATATAGAAGCTCATCAGTGTATCGATCGGTATGAGTGCGAAACCGACGAATCCACGATCAGCAATTTCCAGTAGCTCTTCGTAGGTCGCAGGAAGTGTTAACCCATGTTTTCTTAGTAGGTCAGGCCTACTCGATGCAACTGGTGTTGCTGCATCAATGGCCAGCGCCCATTGATGACCATCAAACTGATAACTTTTATGAGAATGGCCTACACTATTTTCTTCGAGATCTTTTAAAAAATGGGATGACAAATAGTCGTCTAAAGGTAAAATGCTTTTAGTACGCGCCGCAAAACCTGCCCATGGATGATCGATGACCAATAAGTCATAGCGCTCTGCCAACTCCTGAACTGAAAAATCGGCAAAGGCCTGTAATGAGCGCTTTTCCCATTTTATCTCAATCCCGGCGTGCATTTCGCTAAATCGTTGCGCCGTGGCATGCATAGGTGTAATCCCTCTGCTGTGATTCCAAGTAATTCCTTTCAGTTCAATTCGTTTCATTCCTATTTTGTTTAAGCACCTTCGTCTTATTCCTTAGAATTTAATTGCTTTGATTCTTTCTGACTGCTTACTTACATCTCCCTTGAAAGGCAATAAGTAAAAACTATAGTGATAATCTTTAGCAGGCACTTGATATTGTGGTAAAGGTTGCGAGACTGCCGACCATGAATCGTTACCACCAACGCCCATTTGTATGAGATCGATGTTCAGGGTAATATAGCCGGCATCTTTTAACAGATGATGATGCTTGGCTGTCACGATCTCTTCTTCCGTGTAAGGCCAGGCGCTCATGCTCAACAGGCTATCGGCAACAACCAGCAATCCATCATTTTGAGCATTTGACAAATGCATCCAACGAACATCGGTACGGTTGGCATTTTCCTGCGGGTACACATAAGGCTCGATGAATGTTTCAAGCGGCGCCTGATAAATACCGGCGGCAAAGCCCGATCTCCGATCTATATAGTTTTCGGAAGGGCCCTTACCATACCAGGCCAACTGATCGAAACTACGTTTTATCCCCCCTTGCATTCCTACCTTAGGCAGATTAGGTAGCTTGTCCGAAGCCTGTAACTGATAGTTTACCTTTAAAACCCCATCTCCATTAAAGACATAACTAACTTGTACCGAAGCACTGTCTTTGATCAGGTGATAAATACTGGTAACCGCAAGTTGTCCTTTTTGCGTACTGTCTACGGATAGTTCAACTAAGCTTGGTTTTGTCTCATACCAAACCTTTAACAGCTTAGATGGTTTCCAGCCTTTTCGATCATTATCGGTTTGGGGACGGGTGAAATGAGGTAAAAACGGCTGAGCGATTTGCTCCATGCCATCGCTTTTATAAGAAATGAGTGCGCCGGTCTTTTTACTGATAATTACTTCCATGCCGTTATTACTTTGCAGAATAACCTGCTCCTTATCCGACCGACACCTTACTTCTCCAAATTTACGGGGGCTTGTTTGCCCGCTTCTTATACTTGTCAGAGCCAGCTGATCCGTAGCTATTTCATAACCTTTGGCTGCCCACGACTTTTCTTCTGTTAACCGGTAACTGATATTGAGTAAATATTCTTTGTTGTCTTTTAGCTTTGGTAGATATTTACGAAGCAATACAGTGGTGTCTGATCCTGCCTTCAAGGGGTATTTTCCTAGATTTTTTGTCAGGAGTACCTCTCCATCACCAAGTAAGGAAATAATTAGGTCATAACTATCCAAATTGCGAACAGCATGACGATTGAAAATTTGCAATCGCACTGCATTCGTATCGATCAACTTCGTCTCGATCGGTTGATACACATGCTTACATTCATACATAGCCGCCTTCGGTCGGCCATCGGAGGCAACGATGCCATCGATGCAAAAATTACCATCGTGCCTTTTCTCACCAAAATCACCCCCATAGGCAAAATAGGACTTTCCCTGCCCATCTCTTTTTATTAACCCATGATCTTTAAACTCCCAGATAAATCCGCCAATCAATCGCGGATGACTTCTGAAAATATCCCAAAACTCTTTCATATTCCCTGTCGAATTTCCCATTGAATGCGCATATTCGACAAACAAGATGGGCCTTTTATCTCCATTCTGCTGATTCAACAACAGTTCCGGTGTAAAAATCCCGGGATAGAACCTGCTGATGATATCTACATAATATTGATCCCTTGGATTACCAAGTCGATGTGCGTGGTCATTGGGTTTTAGGTACCTCGGGTCGGAGGGATCAATATAACCCTCTTCTCTCGGGCTTCCCATAGCCGGCTCGTAGTGCACCGGTCGTGTAATATCAAAATCATGGATCCACGCGGCCATAGCCGCATTATTCGGCCCTCGGCCTGCCTCATTCCCTAAACTCCAGATAATAATGGATGGATGATTTTTATCGCGCATGACCATGCGACTCGTTCGTTCCATGAAGGCATGTGTCCACTGTGGATCGTTGCTTAGTTTCCCCCCAAGACCGTGCGTTTCGTAATTAGCTTCATCCATTACAAAAATGCCATACTCATCACATAGATCGTATAAATAGGGATCATTGGGATAATGGCTGGTTCGAATGGCATTAAAATTAAATTGTTTAATCAATTGAAGGTCTTTCCTGATATCTTCCCTCGACAAGGCCTTTCCTTTTTCAGGATGTGCGTCATGGCGGTTAACGCCGTACAGATAGGTCACTTTCCCGTTTATCAGTAACTTTCCGCTATTCTTATCAAATTCTATACTACGAAAACCGACACGACAGGTTTTTACCTCCAATATTTTTCCCGTATTATCTACCAATGTCAATAAAAGGCGATATAAATAAGGTTCCTCGTCCGACCATTTTTTAGGGTTAAGCACCTTCGTTTCCAATAAGCCGAATTTCACATTATCGAGTCGTGGGTAGATCTCATTCACAATATCATTGGCGGAGCGCTGTAAAGCCTTTTCAAAAACCGGTTCCCCTTCAGCATTATATAGTTGTGCACGTACACTATATCCGTTGATGGAATCGCCTGTCAAGTTCTCTATGCGTGGTCGTATACTCAGTATCGCATCTTGATAATCCTTATCCAATTTAGCCTGCCAGTGGAAGTCGGCGATGCGCACTTTTGGCTCGGCCAAAAGCATTACTTCCCGTTGGATGCCACTCATACGCCAGTGATCCTGATCCTCTAAATATGATCCGTCGCTCCACCGGATTACCTGTACCGATAGTACATTCTCGCTGGCCCGAAGGTAGGGTGTTATATTAAACTCTGAAGGTAAGCAGCTGTCTTCCCCGTATCCTAAAAACTTACCATTCAGCCAGACTTTAAAAGCAGAGCTTACCCCGCCAAAATGAAGCGTAACATTTAAATTGTTCCAGTCTTCGGGTATCGTAAAGGTTCGCTGATAAGAGCCAACAGCATTATAGTCCTTCGGAACCCTCGGCGGATCAACCGGACGAAATGGGTAGACCGCACTTTTATAGATCGGGATATCATAGCCCTTCATCTCCCAATTGGAGGGCACATCGATTTTATTCCATCCACTCACTTTAGCTTTATAGAAATCCTTCGGCGCATCAGCAGGTTTAGTCACAAAAGCGAACTCCCATTTGCCATTCAATGATAACATTCTACCCGAGCTTTCCCGATTGTCGGATAAGGCGTCTTGTTCTGTACTATAAGAATAGGCCGTTGCACGAGCCGGCTCTCTGTTTACACTCGTTATTAATGGATCTTCCCACGGTTCTGCCTGATATACAGAAGGAACAGGTGGTATGGTGGCTGGAAGACCATCCACGGTTTGGGCACTTAGACTTGCCGAAAGCATCCCACAGATCAAGATTACTAAATTACTTTTTAAACGACAATTGCTTATAATCACGGTTCGTTCTAATTTGCTGGCTAGTGAGTATCAAAAATAAAAGTAGGGAGCTTATCTTTTCTGTAAGAAATTGGCTAGCTGTTATAGGATATTATCATCATCTCGTTCCACTTTCTTCCGCTGAAAGTGGAGCAAAGACTCATCGCTTGGAACTTTGCTACATCGTTAGTGCGTCAATCTGCAAACCGCAAATTTCCTAGGCGATATTTTAAGCAAAACGGAGAGATTATGCGGCCAAGCACAACGGTCAGTTAATGAGAAAGCATCTGATAATTAATAATGTAATCCGTGTTACTTAAAATTTCTATTTCATAAAGGCCTTTACTTTTCTCAACGGCTTTTATTCCTTTTCCGTAAGGCATTACCTTACTTCTTACCCTTAGTATGCCATTTCCTGCGTCAGCCTTTACCTTTATCTCTTTTTTACTGCAATAAAGTTCAATATGCCCGGATGGTGTGGGTACTTTTCCTTCCATCCAATCCAGTCCTCCTAAATTTGGCTCAATCAAAAAGCTTGCATAACCAGGTGCTGTGGGTTTGACACCTAAGTAATACTTTCCGAGCAGATAAATGGGGCTTGCTCCCCAAGCATGACAAAGACTTTTTCCGAAAGGGCGACCGTACATGGCGTAATGTTCCGCTCCTTGCTTATCGGGATTATATTCTTCCCAAAAGGACGTAGCACCTAAGCGCAGCATCCCTCCCCAATAGTTTTTCATTTCCTGTAGAACGTATGTTTGTTCGCCCATAGCGCAGAGCGCTTCCAATTCATAAAAACGCATATAAGGGGTGGTAATCTTTGGTACGGATTGGTTTAGTAAAACATTTGTTTTTACACCTTCCTTTTGCTCTTCGGTCAGGTAGTCGAAAAATATAGCAAACATATTGGTATAACGCGTCACATGATCGCTCGCCTTACCATCTATGCTGCTATGTACAAAGGCGTTCTTATCGGCATCCCAGTATTGTGAGAATATTTTGCTTTTCAGTCGTTTTGCTTCGTCTCGATATTTCGAAGCGTCCTCATTACCGAGCAAGTCGGCACATAAGGCCATTGTTTCCAGACTGCGACAAAATAATAATTGTTCAAAGCTAAGCGCCCCTTTTTTGCTGAGGTTTTCAGCCCAATCGATAAACACCCAGTCGCCGGCCATTCCTTCCATAAAACCTTCCTTATTCCGCCTGCTTAAACAAAAACCCATCAGACTTTGCATTCTGGGATAAACCAACTGAATAAAAGTTTTATCGCCTGTGTACAAGTAGTAATCATAAATACCCAAGAACCAGTAAAACGTATAATCCATAATCGTATTAATATGACTACTAACCGGTTCTTTACCCCGAAGGGCCAAGGTGGTGCGTTTTACGGAAGGACTATCAAAGAAAAGGTAATAATTCATGAGGTAACTCTGGTAGGCGTCACCCGACCAGATCCAGCGATCGCGTTTGATGCCGTCAATAAAAAATTCGCGGGTGGTTAACTCCATCGTATATTTCCCCACATCCCAGATGCGATTCAACTCTTCGTCGGATGAACGAAAACTTCCTTTTGTTTCCAGTGGCAGATATTCATAGAGCATGGAAATGGAATCAATTTTTGTTTGCGCCGAAGGCTCTACATACACATAGCGGAAAGCTTTTGATAAGTTTAAGGTGGAGTCAATGGACTGTTTGCTGTTCACTTGCACGCGATCCAAGGTCTCGCAGCTTTCGGTCGACAAGGCTTCCTCTTCCGATTCTCCATAGTAAAGCGATACAATGCCCTCACCTTCCAGTCCGTGAAGTTTTATAAACCCAAAGGTTTCCTTTCCGAAATCTACGAGAAAGCCTTTTCCTTTGACTG
Organism: Olivibacter sp. SA151; assembly: GCF_054130995.1. Classification (NCBI taxonomy): domain Bacteria; kingdom Pseudomonadati; phylum Bacteroidota; class Sphingobacteriia; order Sphingobacteriales; family Sphingobacteriaceae; genus Olivibacter; species Olivibacter sp. SA151. Next base: position 4,728,436 of record NZ_CP096391.1, read on the forward strand.
CCCGTGACACTGCCTGTCTAGGCGTAGTAGCTAAACGGAACTCTGAAGGACGCTGCACGGGACTCTCGAAATTCCATGAACCTGCTTGCAGCCAGGTAGTACCGGATTGATCGGACGCCTTTCCTGTTTCGTCAATCCATTCCTTATCTTCGTTAGTAACCAACCAAGTACTATCCGACACGATGGTCTTCCCCTGAACATAGATGGCCGGCACCCGATCCTGCGCATATACTTTTAGATTGATCTTGTGTTTCCCGGCAGGTACATGAATGGTTTTGGGATAGCCCTCCAGCATTTTTCCATCGAGTTTTACATTATACTGCCCCTCTGTATATATGTTTACATCTTCCGGTTCTTTTAGATCGAAAACCTTATGGAAATCCACCAGCACATAGGGATTGTCCATTCGCCAAAAAGGAGGAAAGAAAGTAGCGCGCTCTGTTCGACGATTCTGCATTTGATTACTTAACCAAATTTCAAAATCACCCGGATACCAAATCCACGTAGCTTTGTTCTGTGCAAATGAAGTGGCATGAATCAAAGAAAGTATTAGAACAAGCCAGCCAAGTAATTGGATCCTGTTTTTTGGACGATATACGGACATGATTTATAAGCGTTAGTAACTTCAAAGATAAAACTCTTTGAGCTTCTGCGACTGTAAGATGTTAACCAGCTTTTGTAGTATATTAGCTATCTGTACCGCTTATTAAAATGGAACCTCTTCTTTAGTCAAATTTCTTATTACATGTTCTTTATGCTTGATCATAAAGAACCAAACAATCAAGGCAGCACATCCTTCGCTAAAGATTTAGGTCCATCGCTCAAATCATGTGGAGCCGCCCTTCCCTTCAATCCATTGCTTCGCTTTTCACATGATTTTTTTGCCTTGGCTATCCTAAATCTTTTTAACGCTCACGCTGTGAGGCCGTTCTTCCCTACACACGGAAGTCCTCTTGCAAAGCCGTTCCGAAGTGCTTAAACGGCCTTGGAGGATACCGAAGCAACGAGCAGCAAAGCATTTGAACATCTGCTCATCTTGCAATATTCAAGCGGATTGAGGAAGTGAAACGGCTCCAATACGCGCTGTTAATGCTTTGCAATCAGTTGCAAGGTAGCTTACAAAGCCTTGATTTATTTACTTTTGCTTGTTTTCAAAGGTGTTCATGAACTCATCACTACGTTCTTCGGTTTTGGTTCTCTTTTCATCTAAGGAAAAGAACATGTGTTAAATAAAAATTGACTAAAATAAACGCTCTTTTAATATAAGCATTATTCCACAGTAAAGGCGCTTACTCGTAATGCTTTCGACACATGAAACAGGTGATATGTTAATGCCCACTGAAAAGGACATAAAGCAACACCATAATCCCTATTAAACTTCCCCATGCCCATTTCACGGTTTTCGTTGTTTTTACGGCCAGATAAGGTATCACCGGTAAGTCTTCCTTTCTCCCAACAAATGAAAGCAGGATCGCTGTTCCCATCAAGATAACAAAAATGTAAAACGATAACAACAGGTAATGCGGCCAGAAAGTATATTTATCTGGCGTAAATACCCATAGATAAGCGGCTCCTACTCCTAAACTGAAAGCAGATCCCAAAGAAAGTACAACATTAACAGCCAGGCGACTTGTCCGTTTCCAAAATACCGTTAAAAGGAAGACAACGGATAAGGGCGGTGCAATAAATCCGAGTACCGATTGGAAGACGTCGAAGAGATTAAGCCCTTTAATCTGGTCGATCGCCAAGGCCATCATAATAGCAAAGAGACAGCCAACAAGAATGGTTAGTCGCCCTACCCGGACAATTTGCGCTTTACTAGCTGTAGGATGCAGGCGCTCGACATAGATATCCATGGTAAAAACTGTGCTCAGCGAATTTAAGGAAGAACCGATCGTCCCCACCAACACCGCTATCAACACCACAATCACCAATCCATTCAGCCCGGTTGGAAAAAGGTTGGTCACCATGGTCATGTAGGCCTGTGTTGGATCGGCTAGGTTGGGATACAACACAGCACATAACACGCCGGTAAGAATAAAAAGAGGGAGCGACAGTATCTTTAACCAAGCGATGAAATTGACGCCTAGCTGTCCTTGTTCCAAGTTCTTCGCTCCTAAGACGGATTGTACCATCGCTTGATCCGTGCAAAAGAAAGCAATCGCAGCCACCGGATAACCTAGGAGAATGGCATGCCAAGGGTAATCTGGATCAGATGCCGGTCTTATGAGGTTCCAGAACCCGCTCGGTACGCCTTTATAGAGAGCCGAAAAGCCGCCCACTTGATGCAAGCCCAACACCGTTAGCAAGCAGGAAACCGCAATCAATAACAGCATTTGAAAGATATTGATGCGGGCAATGGTTTTCAATCCGCCAATGTAGGTAAAGAAGGCTGCAAAAAAGACAAGCACCACCACCGAAATCCACATCGGAACACCCAGTACCTGTCGAATCAGAAAACCTCCGGCAAAAAGCCCGAGGGATAACCAGGAGATCAGCATTTTCACCAATGAATACCATGCCAATATACTGCGCGTTGTATCGCCGTAGCGTTTCCCCATAAACTCGGGTAAAGTCATAACATCGGCTGCTAGGTAACGAGGCGCAAAAACAAGGGCTAACAACAATAAAAACACAAAAGCATACCAATCGAAATTTACCGCTACGATACCGGTCGTATATCCAATGCTAGCAAAGGCCAAAAGCATGGAAGGCCCAACATTGGTTGCCCACATATTAAAGCCGATACTTGCCCAACCCAATGATTTGTTAGCAAGAAACAACGATTCCTGCTGCTTTGCTTTACCTAGTAAACTAGATCGAAGTCCAATGATAAGCAATAACGCAATATATCCGACAATAATTGCATAATCAACCCAGGTCAACTTTGACGCAATACTTTCCATCCTTCAATCCTTTATCTAATTGGGTTCTCTAAACCGAATTCATCATATAGTTCCTGTAGCTTTACAGGGGTTCCAAGGCGTAATGAACGGTCCATCGCTTGTAATAAGATAACGGTACCTATACCTTCAGTAATATCAGGATAAGCAGTGGTCCCGGCCGCTATATTATCGGCGAAGTATTCGAGGTAGTTTTGGTATTCACCGGCGTGATGGCTTTTTCCTTCAAATCGGAAATAGTGTTTTAGCTTATGTTCCCAAGTGATTATCTTTTCCTCTCCCTCAGCGGTGGTGACGGCATAACGCAAATCCATATAATCACCCTGACTGCAGCCTGTTGTTCCCCTCAGAATACAGCTCATTTCGCTATCCCGCATTACGGGTTGAATTGGCCCCGTGTAGGCTCCGCTGACCCTCGCTATACGGCCATCTTTTGCTTTGAAAATGAAATGCATCGTGTCTTCGTTTTTTAATCCTCCCGCTTTCCCGTTACTGCTTAACATGCCGTACCCCATTACCTCTTCAATATCGGGCAGATACCAACGTATAAAATCTACCGGATGGCTTAAGCCGCCATACAACCATTTGAAGTTAGATTCTAAAGACCACGGTTTCGCTAAAAACCAACGATGATCGGCATGATAATAAGCCTCTATCGTAATCAATTCTCCGATTACACCTTTTTCAAAATCGGCACGCTGCCTTTTCATGGGCTCAAAAAAACGCGAACTTTGTCCGATAAAAACTTTTTTTCCACTCGACTGCGCTAACTCCAATAAGGGCTTGGCATCAGCCAAATTATCAATAAAGGGTTTCGTGCAAACCACATGTTTTCCATGCATGAGCGCAAGTTTTACGTGTTCCGCATGAAACTTATCAGGTGTATAAACAGCGATAGCGTCTATTGATTTGTCTTTTAGTAAGTCGCTGTATTGCGTAGTATACGCGTAAAAGTTAAACTCTTCAGCTCTTTGTTTACACAGCGCTTCATTCAGATCACACATTTTTACCAGTTCAATTTTTGAACTGTTCAAGGCCGCAGAAATCGTACTACGGCCTTCACCTAAACCTAAAATCCCTAGTTTTAACATCTTCGTTATTAGTTGTTTGTTATTGGTTGTTAGTTATTAACTATTCGTTGGTAGAAAGCGGCAAATCGATATTGGATGCTGCTTCGTATTCCTTAAACCTTAGAGCCTAAAGCTTATCGCTTATGGCTTTTCTCAAACCGCACAACTCTCAGCTCATTGATCATTCAACATTCACTCATCATTCAACGTTCAACGTTCGTCGCTTCAAACCGCACCCAGACTTCTCCTACCTTGGTACCAGGTAAGCCTTCCTGATAAGTGGACATCAAACGATTCCATTCATCGACTCGTGGATTGTTTTCCACCGTTCTTTTATTGAGTTCTTCAAAATTTGCTCCTTCCGGAATATCGATAACCAATAGTAGCTGCCGACCTGTTTTAAATAGCTGCACTTGTTGAAATTCTGCTCTGCAAAAACCCTCGGATACTTCCGGCCATTCATCGAATTGCCGACGGTGATAATCGAGATACGATTGTTGCTTCGCACTATCAGCCACTAGATTGGCCGATAGAATTAGATGATCTCGCTTTCGGCTATTTTCCTTACCGTCTGTACATCGCGTCCTATCAAACACATAAAAAGGTTCGCGGACTAACATCACTTCTGCTTTTGGAAACCGTATTTTACTTTGCTCATAAAAGGCCATAGCCTCCTCCTCCTTTCCATAAAATAAAAGGCGATTTCTCCAATGGTATAAATCATCCTTACTTCCAGACTGATTCAGCAAATCAGCCATCAACTCAGCAGATAAGGTGTCACTATCGTTCAATACAAGCTGTACAAATTGATAGGGCTGTCCATGCTGCTGTGCAGAAGAAGAACAGGCGAACAACAACCAAAGGAAACAACAAGTAAGTTTTTTCATATTACTCAAATAACCAATCGATGTTCCGTTCATCAGGTGGCACACCAATATTAGCGTCATAATTTTTTAGTTCTATAGTTCCATCTATAAATCCCAACAACAAGAGTTGTCCCTTTGGCAGGGTTAAGCTGTGCTTGCCCGCAGCAAAGGAATAGGTGTGAATGTCTACAGCGGGTTGATCGCCTAAGGCTATCGCATTGGCAATAAAGACTTCCGACTGACCATAGTCGTTGGCAGATGCATCGTGTTCCAAATCAGGCGCCGGTGCATATGAATTTTCACTGCGCTCCGCTCCGAAGGCAAGGTCTTTCTGTCTAAAGTATCCTACCAATAATTTAACAGGCTTTGTTGTACTAAAACGAATGCTTGTCAGCGTGTCGATTAATTTTCGTTGACGGAGACGAACGCCTTTCAAACCAATTAAATCGGGTGCTAAATCCGACAGGCTAGCAGGCGTGTCAGCGTATGGATTCGCGCCCTTGGTCAACGAATAATATTCCAGCTCTTTATCTTCCAATTTCACCTCTACTGATTGAAGCTGATTGACTGCGACATCTGCTCTTCTAGGCGCCCCTTTCAATGAATCGATCTGTTGCCTGAAGTGGACTAACTCTTCTTCATAAAGCGGCAATAACTCTTCCCAAGTTTTATATTTTCCGTCTACGCCGCGAATGGGAATTTTACGTTGCGTAGTCTGCATACTGTTTGCATACCAATAACTGTGACGGGTTAGTTCCGTCAACTGTCGATAATGTTCAACGCTCCGTTCCAGATAGGGTAAGGCTTGCTGTAAATCAATTATATCATTTGAATATTTGTAGCGCAATACCGCAATTGCAGCCCTTGCCTTTTCGGCATAAAAGTTGGCCAAGGCTTGATAGCAGTACATATCATTGCGAATCCGTTCAAACTCCTCTTTATGGTGTTGCACCTTACCCTGCACTGCTTCAATCCCCTCAACTGCTTTTCTACCATGTTCTTTTACCTCATCCGCCACTTGTATTGGGGTTTCGCCTATATGCGGTTCTTTGTTCCATTCTTTCTTGGCATAATCGATGATCATCTCTCCCTCGGGTGCTTCCGACTCATAGAGTAAAGTAAAAAGTCCGTAGCGATAAGGGTTGATCAGCTGCGTCATAAACATGCCAAGACTTAATGTTTGGCGGTTACCATCAGTAATGCCATAACGACGCAAAAGCTTAGGGGCAATTTCTCCCATCTCTTCATAACTTTTTACTATTGCAAGCCCTGCTTCTTTATTGACACCAAATTGCCGCGCAAACAAACCCGACCAATAATCATTCTCCTTAACTTTATCCCGATTGGCTTTCCAAGCGTAGCGTGCCCACGCTTTATACCAGAGCCAATCCCGATCAACCTGTAATAGTCGCTTATTCCCCATATTGTCGATCTTATCGGCGGCATAAGGCCAATCCCAGTAAGACGCTTGTGGATATAAATGCAATCCGTTCGCTTGATACACCTGATGCATGGCTTGCACGCTTTTCTGAATAAAATCCGGCGAACCATAACGGAAGGGCTCTAAATTGGCCAGGATATGTACATTTTGTATATGCACGGGTGCTGCCTTGCTCAATGTACGATGCAAATCGGCCCATTTCCCTCTCGGCGTATACGTTGTTAAAGCCTCACCGTTATACTTAGCCATCGTGTAGAGGTTTTTATAAAGAGGAAGCGCTGCCTTCATCACCCGAGGAGCATCCGTATCATGCGCCCTTAAAACAATCGGTGGTTCTTGCGTTAATCCCAAGCGTTTCAGGCCGTCCTGTACACCGGGAATAATGGTTTTGGTAAACCAATCCACGTCATCTTGCCCTACACCTTCCATCGCTTCTCCAAGGGTAACCAGTAAACCCACATTTGGATACTTCTCCACAAAAGCGGCAATCGACTTCCGGGTATAATCCGCAATCATCGGTATGATGGGGCGATTTCGATCCTGGGTTTTGAGTTGGTGTTTTTCAGCAAATGGTTTGGATATAATAATATTGTAGAACATTTGAATAATCCAAATCCCTCTTTTATCTGCCTCCTCCGTAATGAACTTAAAGATGGCTTCGTTTTTCATGAATGTCTCTTCATCCACTTCTACTGCGTAAGGATATTCGGGTAAGCGCACTAAAGATGCAAAAGGATGTCCGTTCCACAGATAAAGCGAATTATACCGATTTTCCAATAGCATATCCAGATACCGTATCCACTGCTTTTTATCATATAACCATGGAAACTCCGCTGGTGTATAGGGATATTCGTACACCGTTCTTCCCGGCAGATAGTGTGTTTTTTGAATACCGATGGCCGTCCCTCTCAATACCATTTCCGGGTGATCTTCATACTGTAAATCCGTCGGTAATAGGCCACCATTTTCCATGATAATTTCCGTTAATTTTAACGTCCCGTATAAGATACCACTATCATCCAGCGCTTGGATAGCGCCTACATTTGCACTGAGTTTAATATGAAAACCTTCCTTCTCATCAAGTCCCTCAGCAGGTTTCCATCTTCCTGAAAAATCCGAAACTTTTCCGATTAAAAGTGATCGTCTTTTCGATGTTTTCCCCATACCACTGGAGTCTGTATCCACCTTATATCCCGCCGAGAGTAAAGTTCTCGCCAAGCTATCTACACCATACTTGAAGCGCGGTGCCATATTCTTCGGTACCACTAAAACAAGTTCCTTTTTATGTTCAGACGTAGCTGCTGATGAAAGCGAAAAAAAGGAAAAGTAAAACAATAACGCGAATCCAATATTTCTCATAATTTTTTTATAATCCTTGATAAGCCGGGTTTTGCGTAATCGCCGGATTTTGCTGAATAACTATTTGCGGAATAGGTAATACCGTTTGGTTTTCGTTCTTGATCGGCTTCGTCTTACTTACAACCGCTACCGCCCGGTCGGTCCGCTTCAGATCAAAGAATCGGTGAAACTCCAAGGCGAGCTCTACTCTCCGCTCATGCTCAATAGCTAAGGCTAAGCTATTATATTGACTACTCGGATAAGCATCGCTACCATACAGCGGTAAATTGACCCGCGCCCGCACTTCGTTCAAATAACGGGGATCGTTTGTCGCTTCGGACAACATCAATAATACATCTGCGTAGCGCAGTACCATGAAATTATTATTGCTCAGCTCTTCGCCGGAGGGAGCTGGCGCTTCTTTATCAACCCATTTATTCTGAAATTTAATGGGAATAAAAGTTCCTTCTTTATTGGTATATCCCAGGGATACGGTTTGTTCTCTTCGCGGATCGCCTTCCTCAAACTCACCATACAAGTCGTCCGTTACCTGATTCATTCCGCCACCATACAAGGTAAGCACAAAATTCTCTGTCGGCGCGTACTCACGCCAGTATCTACTAAAAGGCAAATTAGGACTTCCGCCCTGATACTGGATTTCAAAAATGGATTCGGCTGTATTTTTAACATTTGCACCCCACAAAGCTTCATACCGTGGCATTAAGCTAAACTTCCCATAAACCTGCAAGAGACTCTCCGCCGCTTTGTCCTTTTGGTTTAAAGCTAAATAAACCTTCCCCAATAAGGTCAACGCAGCATATTTCGAAGCTTTACCTGCTAGGGTGACGGCCGTGGGTTCGGGTAAATTGGCCGCAGCATATGCTAAATCTTCTACCACAAAGGCATATACCTCCGACTCCGGTGAGCGCAGGGTGGCATAGCTTTCTTCAACGGAAATCGGCCGGCTCACCAACGGAATATCTCCCCACATTTGCACCATATTGAAATAATATAGGCCACGGAGAAAACGCATCTGTGCGATTACTTCCGTTTTATAGGTTTCGTTGAGTTCTGCGGATCCAATTTTATCCAATACAATATTGACATTATACAAAGCTTTGTAACATTCTTGCCAAAAGCGATAAACTTCTGTATTAGACGGTTTCAGATTATAATCCTTGAAGGCCCAACGGTCAGACTGAATACCTGCTACATTATAGAGCGTTGCGTTGTCTGATAGTTGTTCAGCAAAGTAGGACACGGCGCTTGTCGGACCGTAAAAGGTATATAAAGTGGCGTATGCGGCGTTAACCGCTAATTCAAAATCCTCAATGGTTTGATAGAAGTTCGACTGGTTGGCATTGGAAATAGGTGCCAGATCCAGAAAAGATTTTCCACATCCATTCAGGACGAAGATGATGGACAGTGATATATATACTTTAAATAAGCGTGTCATAATAATCATTTTTATCCTTAAATCTTGTTTCTAAAAATCGATTTTCGCGCCAAACGTAATAACGCGCGGCAACGGATAAGAGCCATAATCCACTCCTAAAAATGCACCGGATGGAACACTTACAGTTGATGTTGCAGACGGCACCGCATTCGAAAATATATTGCTATAGGATGTCGATTGGTAAGTGGTATTCTCCGGATCATAATTGGTGTATTTACTCCACAGATAAACGTTTTCTGCATTGGCAAAAATGCGTATTCCTTTTGCCGGTGTTTTTGACACCCAACGTTGTGGCAAGGCATAGGAAATTCGGATGTTCTTCAGTCGAACAAAGGTGCCATCTTCTACCCAATAGCTGGAGAAGCGTTCTTGATAACCTTTGGGATCAACCGTTGGCTTAAAATGCCAGCCATCTCCCGGATCGCTTTCCGATTTCCAATAATTGGCTACCTTAGCAAAGGCATTACGTCCGGCATTCCATATACCATTAAATCGAACCAGCTGATTGGTAATCTCACCGCCAAATGAACCTTGGAAAAGAAAGGATAGCTCAATCCCTTTAAACGAAAAGCTATTGTTCAAACCTACAATAAAATCGGGTTGGTTATTGCCTATAATGGTTCGATCGGCTTCTGTAATACGGCCATCGCCATCTACATCCCTAATTTTTGGATCTCCGGGTTTTGTAAAGCCGTCAGCTCTGGCCGGACTCGCGTCTATTTCTGCCTGATTTTTGTAAACACCGTCATATATATAGCCAAAGAAGTTTGATATAGGCTGGCCGACTTCCGTTTTTACCTGAACAACGTAATCGGTATAAAGTAGAGGCGCATTACCGGGACCCAATTGCAGAACCTTATTTCTGTTCAACGACAAATTAAAATCGGTACTCCACTTAAAATCACGGTCTATATTCCGACTATTAATATTCAGCTCAAATCCCCGGTTCCTTAATTTACCCACATTGGTTAACTGTGTCGCAAAACCGGTGATATCCGGTACGGGTACATTGAGTAAAAGATCATTCGTAACAGAATGGTAGAATTCGGCACTCAACCGGAAGCGGTCTTGAAGGAAGGCGACATCTACACCCAGGTTTAGCATATTGGTTCTTTCCCACCGCAAATCCAGATTAGGAATATTGGTCAACATTAAACCTGTTGCCAGCTCACTTCCATAAACATAATTGGACGCTCCCAATAGGCCAATCGGACCGTAGTTAGGAATCTGATTGTTACCCGTTGCCCCATAACTTGCACGTAATTTCAGGTTATTAATTGCTTTTACTGATTCGAAAAATTGTTCATCGGATATCACCCAGCCCGCGGAGACAGACGGAAAATAACCAAAGCGGTTATTTGCTCCAAAACGTGAACTTCCGTCCCGGCGTAATACTGCCGATAGAAAATAGCGATTTTTATAATTGTAATTCACGCGACCTAGATACGATATCATGGCCCATTCGTAGGCCAGGGAAGTTCCACCATTCACGGTTCCCGCATTTAATGTCGGTACCAGATTGTTGGGAAAGTTACCGGCAGAAAGCGCTTGGTATTCATCTCGCTGCTTTTGCACCGTGTATCCTAGTAAGACAGCCAAACCGTGATCATTGAACTGCTTATCATAATTTAAGGTGTTTTCCGACAACCAGTTAAGCATAAATCGAGAGTTAGCGTTTCCCTGTGCAGGAAGGGCCGACGAATACCCATACTTCTGATCTTTATTCCAGAACATTTCGTAACGTGTATTCAGCAGATTTGCATTGATGCTTGTCTTAAATTTAAGCCCATCAAGAATTGTGTATTCAGCAAAGGCATTACCAAGTGTATTGAACGATTTATTCTGCTTGTGAAGTTCTCTTGTGAGTGAATAGGGATGCCATAGCTGCAAATCCGTATATTGCGCAAAACGGTACCAGGTCGAATTCGGGTCCTTAAATCCAAGGTTACCGTTTTCGTTATACACCGGAAATATAGGTGCACTTTGCAAACCTAGACTGATGACATCGCTCTTTCCTTCCGTTCCTTCGGTACGATCGTAAACGCCCGTCACACCTAAATTTAATCCGACGGCAAATCGATCCGATACTTGTTGCCGAATATTGGAGCGCAGGGTTAAACGCTTTAGATAATTCTGATCTAATACCGCTTCTTGATCGAGGTAATTGCCGGAAAACAGAAATTGTGTTTTTTCCGTACCTCCTGAAACAGATAACTGCGCCTGATGCGAAGGGGCTGTACGAAACATAACGTCCTGCCAATCGGTTCCTGTACCCAAAGCAGCTCGTTTCACTGGATCGGTAAAGTCTTCCGGGATTTGAAAAGGCTTGGTTCGAACACTATTTGGATCGCTAGCACTTCTACCTTCTCCCGAGTTGATCCACCCATTGTTATGCGCGTCGACATAATATTGAATGTATTGTTGTGCATCCATCAGATCAATGCGCCGACTCACTTTTTGGATACCATACTCGTAGTTGAAACCGACATGAGTTGTACCCGCTTTACCCAATTTGGTCGTTACCAATACGACGCCATTGGCTCCTCTCGAACCATAAATAGCTGCTGACGAAGCGTCTTTTAGTACTTCCACAGATTCGATATCTTGTGGGTTGATATTATTTAAATTAAAGTTCTCTATAGGCATGCCGTCTACGACGTAGAGCGGATTGGTACCGGCAGTAATAGAACTCGTTCCACGGATCCGAATATTTGGCGACTGCCCCGGCGCTCCTTGAGATTGGGAAATGTTTACACCTGCTAACTGCCCTGCCAGCGACTGTGCTACATTACTGAAAGAGCGATCCTGAATTTTTTCGTGACTAATTGATGCTACCGCCCCTGTTACCGCACGTTTAGTTTGCGTACCGTAACCTACCACCACGACTTCATCAAGGCTTTGCTCTTGTTCCACAAGCTCAATTCGTAGCAAATCCTGTTGCTGAACAGGTACTTCTTTCGTCTCATAGCCAATGGATGAAATAATAAGGCTCTTGGTATTTGGGGAGATTACGATACGAAAACGGCCCTCGGCGTCCGTCACACTACTTTTCGTGCCATCTTTCGTCTTAATTCCCACTCCCGGAAGCGGTTCTTTCGTTTTGGCATTCATTACCATTCCTTGCAAGGAACGTTCTTGGCTGTAGGCTATCCCCGACAACAGCCAAAGGCTTGTCATTAACATGATTAACTTCATTGAATTAGGTTTATATCCACAATAAAAAAATTCAACGCTCAAATTGGTTTAAGCGTCAAACTTACGTTTTAAACCTGCTGAAGTTTTGTAAGATATTTGCTTGCTTGTGTAGGATATTATCAAAGCTCTTCTTACTTTTTTCCCGCAAAAAAGTAACAAAACCGAGCGTAGTGAGCTCATGAACTCCATCAAAATCAAACAAAAGTGAATAAAGCTCGTCGCTTCAAACTTTTACAAGAACGGTAGTGCGTTCACCTGCAAGATGTAAAATTTTGGAGGCGACATTTTCGAAGACATACAGTCTGTGCTTTTAACCAAATGTATCAATTTTTGGTTCGCCTTCACCGCTCACAACTAGCAACCAACAACTAAATTTCGCCGTTCACTGCCAACTTTCAGGAATTAGCTTCCAATCAAGCTGTAGGCCTTAAGCGATAAGCTATAAGCTTTAGAGGATAAGGTCTATTTCCAAAATTCATCGCTCATAACTCCTAATTCCTGCCTACCGGCAGGCAGGCATCATTCCTTAACCAACCATACGCGTCCTCCAATCCTGCTTTTCTTTTTATCTCTTCTGATACCATAGGGCCGTTATTTTCCCAAACATTGTTGGGACCATTCGCGTTCTGCAAAAATTTCTCTTTCGGGCACCAATTGTTCCGAACCGTGAAATAAGCTGATCCTTCGTCGGTGTAGAGGTAAAACCAATGTTCCGGCAAATGGGCATATGGAGCGGTATAGATGCTGTCGATATAATTATTTTCGATGACGGAGCCTGGTTGCGCAGAGAGTGTATAAATACCGGCTACATCATTCATGTACTTGGCGTAATGGTGAATTTTATTGGCAATAACACGATTATTAGCCATTACATTCACCGTTGGCGTCCAGCCCCAACCTAAACTAATACCTGTATAGGCGATCTCACTGATTTCGTTATGCCGGATATCGGTATTGTTGACATAGCCTGCTCCTATAGCCACACACCCCCAATCTTCCGTTGTGACATTTTTAATGAGGTTATTCTCTACGCTATTATGGGAGGCCACAACCCGCCTGTCCGATGGGTTATAAGGCAGGTGTGTTTCAAACGCCTCATCCGAAAACACACCTAGCAATATACCGGATCCGCCTATATCATGAAACACATTTCCTTGGATCGTATTGAACTGAACGGCTTTATGATAATCCAAACCCGTAGAGGCTAAATGTTCAAATCGGCACCCTTTAAAAGACGTGTGCTGTGCATGCGATACACTTACCGCAGCCGGTGGCCGACCAATCCAAGCTTGATTTTCGAGTCCCTTTTTGTCGGGCGTTCCGGGAATCTTTAGTTTATAAGCGTCCAATAAGTACATACCGGCTTGCAAAGCTACATGTCCTTGCTGTGAGGGCCGAAGCCATGTACTATGCTGCCAACTGATGCCGGAAAAATGGATATGCTTTACAGGAGCATCCAGCGCGCCCTCTATGCGGAGCAGGGTTTCTAAATACGGAACAATAACATTCGCGGTAGCTAAATGTTCATCTTTTTGAGGCCAATAGTAAAGCTTTCGACGGAGTTTATCAAGATACCATTCTCCCGGCTCATCCAAAAATTGGATAGAATTGCTTAGGTAAAAGGCAGAGTTTCCGGTCTCCTCCGATATCCATGGTGCGGGCCAAGGGTGCTCGGATTGTATTTTACTCTCCGGTTGCAAAAATGATAGACGCACGCTATCCCCCTGTACAAATGCTTCTTTTACGCGTAATACAGCAATGGCCCACCATTGATGAATGAAAAACTCCATTCCCGGCTGCCAGCTGAACCGTGTCGATTTAGGCTTGGGAATCCAACAGGTTTGGGCTTGATGATCCCAGGATAATATCCTTTCCATGCGATCGCCTTCCGTGCTCTTTGCACGCTTCGCTTTCCGGTTATTAACCCAAAGTTGCCTAAAGTCAAGTACCTGATCACCCATTAGTGGTGCTTCGATTTCCCAAACTTTTCCCTGGGCTGCTGCGGGTAACCCTTCAATTCTTCTATTTACTTTTTTCCAGCCATGCGGCAAGCTGATGCCTCCGCTGATAATCGGATGTGCATTAGCGGAGGCTTTAATATGTGTTGGACTATCCGCCGTTCCTGCATCTTCCGGGCGGATAAAAATAGCTTCATGTAATGTATAGGTTCCATCCTGTAAAATAATGTCAATCCCTCCGGATACCTCCTTGGCCTGTAAGCGCCTCCATTCCCTTGCCTTCCTTAATGCGGCACTTATAGAAGCCAAGGGTGAGTCAATACTGCCTCTGTAGGTGTCCTTTCCCTTGGGAGACACCCAAATCTCTGCCCCGCTTACTCCCTGAAAAAGCAGCGTAAACAATAAGTAAATTGGAATGAAGTATTTGATTTTCATTGTCCTAATAAATAGATCATTGTTTATAACGAACCCCTAAGCTGTAAACAAAAGTTTAAAGCAATGTGCTGTGGCGTATTCTCTTTAATCGACTGAGCGGTTAAGGAGGCCATCTGTTTGTAATCGGTACTGATGGTCGTAATACCACCGGCAATGTATTTTTTTAATGGTGCTTCATTGTAGGAAATAATTCCCAAATCCTTACCCAACACGAAAGCTGATGTCGAAACTTTATCCAACAGATTCACCATATCATCATCATTTACGCAGATATATACCTCGCCTCTATTTAATTGAATATGATCCATTGTATCCAAAATGGCACGTTCAAAAGCATATTGTTGACAAAACCTATTAAAACCTCGTTTAATTTCATTAGGCAGATAACTCTTTCGGTGAAAGATAAGTTTCAAGGTGTGGTATTTTTCGAGCGCAGGTAAGGCTTTTTCCAAAGCCTGGTAAATATCCCCTTCAAAGTCTTCATAAATCGTACTATGATTCCCTTTAAGTCGTTTCAGACGCTTATCCAGTAGGATTAATTTGTCTTTTGGAAGTGAGTCGATCAAAGCCTCCGCTTCATCTTGGTTATCAAAAAAATGGGGCAGTATCACATAGTGGCTATAGTCGTGCCGCTGATTTAATAAACGCTTAAACAAGAAAAAATCGTTGTTATATACATAAAAGTCGATCGGAATATGGCTACCTAATGATGCTACCAATTCATGATAAAAAAGGCTTTTCCCTTCGCTGATTTTGTTAACCAACAAGCAAATACGATCGGGACTGCTGATTTCCGTGGTTGATATAAAATGCCCCTTTCCCGGCACGGCTTTTAGGATACCCAAGTACCGTAAGTATTTATACCCTCTATCGGCCGTTTCCCTCGAAATCTCTAAATGATTGGTAAGCTCATTCAAAGAAGGCAATATATTGTCCTTTTGAAACTTTCCCTCTTTAACGGCACTTAATATCGCATAGGCGAGTTGCAGGTATTTTGGCGTTGAAGAATAGTTGTCAACACGGATATGATCAAAAAAAATGCTGTTGTTCATATTATTTTAGTTATTAGCTGTTAGTTATTAGTTATCAGCTAAGAGCTGTCAACGTTCGGCATCACTGCTCGTGCTACTGCTACTTAAAAACACTCATCCCTCATAACTCATCATTCATCATTCATCACTCATCATTCATCATTCATCATTCTCACCACCTTCAGTTTCAACGCCGCTCCTTTTAACCCTTTTGCGCTTGCTTTTAAAATGATTTCTCCTGTGTTCGCTTTAGCTTGAATAATAGCTAGGCATTTGCCGTTATACGCTCTCTTTCGGTTTCCTTTCAGCGAGGATAAATCCGCCTGAAAACCATTATCAAGGCCTGCTATAAATCCTGGCCCTTGTATATCAAACACAATTTCATTATCTGCTATAGGTACCGGATTTCCCTTGTCGTCCATGATGTCCACCGTAACAAACGCTAGATCATTTATCCCTGCACGCAATTTATTTTTATCTACCGTAAGCCGAATGCTGGCTGGTGTGGAAGCGGTTTTAATTTCTTTTACTAAAACCTCCTTTCCATTTATGCTGGAAACGGCTTTTAACGTTCCGGCTTGAAAAGGAACCTTCCAGGAAACATGGATATCGTCCCCTTGCTTCCGCCGAGTTCCTAAGGATCGACCGTTCAGAAAAAGCTCCACTTCATCGGCTTGGTTAAAATAGGCCCATACATCAACGGTTTGCCCCACTTGCCAGTTCCAATGTGGCAATAAATGCAATACGGGCTTATCCGTCCATTCGCTTTGGTACATATAGTATACATCCTTTGGAAAACCCGCCAAATCAATGATACCGTAATAAGAGCTTCGCGCAGGGAAATCATAAGGCACCGGTTCGCCTAAATAATCGAAACCCGTCCATACAAAAAGTCCGGTCATAAAATCGCGCTGTTTAACCGCCTTCCATGCCTGCTCATGGCTCGTACCCCAATAGGCCGCAACCTGATCATAGGCAGACACGGTAAAATCAGGATTCCCGTTCTTAACAAATTTCTCTTTTGCACTCGGTGGCCAAAACCGTAAGGTATCATGCCCTAAATCATAATGGCCTCTGGTTGCCAATGCAGAGGTTGTTTCCGAAGCGATGAACTTTTGTCCCGGAAAATTGATCGGCAGGCTATCGTATTGTTCATACTTATAATTGAATCCCAAAATATCCAATGCCTTAGCCTGCGCAATAAAGTTCTTTTCTAAATGAGTTTCAGTTAATGCAGCGGTAACCGGGCGGGTATTGTCCTCTCGACGGACAATAGCCACCAGCTCTTGGGTAAGCGCCCTACCGGTGCTGTCGAACTGCTCTCGTATTTCGTTCCCAATACTCCACAAGATAACCGACGGGTGGTTACGGTCGCGCTTGATCAGGTCAATCAGATCTTGTCGATGCCATTCATCAAAGTCGAGCGAGTAGTCAAACTTATTCTTTTTCTTCCGCCACATATCAAAGGCTTCATCCATTACCAAAAAGCCTAAACGATCGCATAAATCCAGGAACTCCGGTGCCGGTGGATTATGAGATATCCGAATGGCATTAGCACCCATTTCTTTGAGCAGCACAAGTTGCCTTTCCATAGCTTTCTTATTGATGGCCGCTCCCAAGGCACCCAGATCATGATGCATGCAAACACCTAGTATCCTTTTTCTCTCTCCATTGAGCGAAAAACCTTCTTTAGCATCAAAAGAAAAGTAGCGAATGCCCATCGGTACCCTATATTGATCTACTAGTTGTTTTCCAACGTAAACTTGTGTTTCGACTTGATAACAATACGGGTTTTCGGGACTCCAAAGGATTGGCTGCGGCACTTCAACTTCAAAGTTTGCCTTACTTGTACCCAAAGGCAGTTGCTGAGGAAAGCTTTTTTTAACAACTGCCTTATTCTCTTTATTAAATATCGTAATCACTATATCTGCCGATACAGCTTTACCTTCTAGGTTTTTAAAAGTAGTCTGCTGTTCGATAATAGCCCGCTCCTTTTGAACCGATGGGCTCCTTACAAAAGCACCCCAATGATCCACAGCAATCTTATTTTTGGTTACCAGCCAAACATTCCGATAAATGCCGGAACCCGAGTACCAACGGGAATTAGGTTGCTGACTATTGTCAACCCGAACTGCAATTACATTTGCTTGTTTACCGACTTTTATATAAGGTGTTAAATCATAGCGGAAGGACGTGTAACCACTCGGCCGTTTTCCAAGGTAGTGTCCGTTAATCCAAACTTCACTATAGCGATAAATGCCGTCAAAGTCGATATATACTTGCTTTCCCTCTATCGTATCGGCTAATTGAAAGGTCTTTCGGTACCATGCAATGCCTCCAGGAAGCGCGCCGCCCTGGTTAGTTGACGGGTGTTCTTTCGAAAATGTGCCTTCAATGCTCCAGTCGTGTGGCAAATCCAGCTCTCGCCAGGTTGCATCGTTAAAGTCTGCCGATTTTGCTTGTGGCTGATCTCCCAAATGAAACTTCCATTGATCATTAAAGCGTGCTTTTCCCCATTCCTGCCCATACAGTGCCAAGGTGAATAAATAGAGAAAGAAGAATGAAGTAATGGCTTTAAACATTTCTGAGAAATTTTATGGTTGTTTTTTTTGGTTTACAGGCGGAGCAACAAACTGCAGCTCACTTTTTCCTAAATCTTTAGAAGTAGCAACGGCAATTCCCCGCTGCTCGTCTTTATTCACTGCGCAATAAAAATGATAGACTACGCCCTCGTGCTTCAGCACAAAAGATTTATGCGCATATAAAGCATCAAAGGGTTCAGAAGGTTCGATCAAGTTTTCACCTTCCCAATCCGTCCAGTGGACTAAATCTTTGGAAGCTGCGAAACGATTGAAGGCACCCTTTCGATCTTGCCAAAAAGCACCGAAATAAAACATAACGTAGGTATCGTCGATCTGCTGAATGACGGCATCACCGGTGATACCTACCGGATGATGGACAATCGGTTCCTGAAGATAGCGCTTCCAATGGACCATATCGTCTGAAACGGCCATACCGATCCGCTCAAACCACCGTGTTTTCAGATTATTTTGAGCTGAATCACCATTGGCGTTATAATACATCACAAAGCGATGACCGCTTAATCGCTTTTTATCCTCGATCACCGTGCTTTTAAACAACTTACGGTTTTCCCACCATCGCACATCCGCGTCTTTTGCGGTGAATAAAGGTTTTTCCATACGTGTCCACTCATGGGCTATCCAAGGTTTCCCTTTTGTATAAGCCATGCCAATGGAGAGATTACCGGCTTCATACCCTCTACCGTCACCTCCAAAATAAGACATCCAATATTTTCCTTTGTATTTGTTTAGCTCATAAGTACCTCCCCAAGTTATATCCTGTAGGGCATTATATCCGGCCTTTTGATGCGCATCCCAAGCCTCATGATCGGAAAATGACATTAATTTGCCTAAGGTTGTCCATTTCAATAGATCAACACTGCTAGCCAGCCAAGTCTCATAGCCACGTCCATCGAAGATTAAATAGGTCATATACCATTTATCGCCCTTTCTGAAAACCGTAGGGCAATCCATTTTTTTATCATTATTAGGCGGTACCATCACCAAGCCATATTTATACGGTGTTTTAACCTCGCGGTAGATGCTTTCCATCTCTTCGGGTGTCACTGCTACCGCTTGCGCATAAAGAGGAACTCCCTTGCCGAGAAGAATAAAAAGTAAAATAATATATAGGTGTTTTTCCATTTTTTGTATTAAGACTTAGGTATGATAAAGTAAAAATTCAAAAGTAAACCTGCCTGCGGTAGGCAGGAAGTAAAAAAGCCTATTCTCCCACCGTTCATCACTCATCACCCATCATTCATCATTCTTTTTCAGCTTTCAGTCGAACGAACCTTTCTCACAACTCACAACTCACAACGGGCAACTCGCAACTCATCACTCATCATTCATCATTCATTACCACTTTAAACCGATAATCCCCCGATCCAATCTGAACGATCATGCGTCCTTGCTCCTTGCCTATTATTTTCCAGTCCGTGTCATTCATCATTTTTCCACTCTCATAAATAGATGCTCCGTCCTGAACGGGTAAGTAAATCGCGGCTCGCGTATTCGGCGGAATCTTTACTGCCAATTCAAACTGACCTTTCTCCTTTTTCCATGCTGAACGAATCAGGCCGTAGGGAGAGTCGTAGGTTCCTTCTGCACTGCGGACATCCCCGACTACCTCCGGTCGGATTTCGATTTGATTGAAAGCGATGCTTCCCTCTTGTTGTCTAATCCCTACTAAGCCACTGTAAAGCCATTCCATGAAATGACCTAGCATGAAATGATTATTGGAAACGGAGGGTAACGCTTGCCATGACTCGGTTAATGCGGTAGCACCTTTAGCCAGTTGATAGCCATAGCCGGGCACATCGGTACGACTGTTCATATCATAAATGACGTCTGACCGACCGGCTTGCTCCAAAACCCGGAGTACATAGCGATAACCAATATCTCCAGCTGTTAATGCGTTATTCCGATTCCGGATGTCTTGAATCAAATTATCCAAAACCGCTTTTCTATCGGAAGTGTCGACCAGCTCCATATAAAGTGCCATCGCATTTGCGGTCTGACTCCCGCTAGCATATTGTTTGGTATTGACATGGAAAAAGGTATCATTAAACGCTTTTTTAACCTCTTTCGCCTGTGATGCAAATGCCTCTTGATCCTTCGTTTCTCCGAGCTGCTCGGCAATTTTCACCAATAATCTTAAATCGTAATAATAAATAGCGGTTCCCGTAACGCCCATGGGCGTCAGTTGAGAAACGCCAGGTGGTTTTGGTCCAAGGTCATACCAATCGCCCAAGCCTTGTTTAAGGATATGGTTAGTTGCTTTCGTTTGCAAGTAGCCTATATAACGCTTCATCATCGGATAGGCCGTCTTCAACACTTCTTTGTTCCCATACCACTTGTATAAGTACCAGGGAAGAATAATGCTTGCACTTCCCCATTCAGGTGAATCGCGGAACATGTCGCCGCCCCAGTTGAATTCGACATATTCCGGGGCAATTTCAGGTATCAGACCATTTGGCAACTGCGACTTTCGCATATCTTCTATTATCTTTTGCAAAAGGGATTCAATGTCATAATTATAGTGCACTGAGGGCCCCATCAAATGGGTTTGTTCCAGCCAACCAAGTTTTTCGCGATGCGGACAATCAGTAAATACACTCATAATATTGCTTTTGATTGCCCAATCAATTAGCTGATGTGTGCGATTGAATAAATCGCTGGACGACTGAAAAGAACCAACCTGTTGAGCTGCATTGCGAACATGCAACCCTTGTAGACTGATGATTTGAGGCAGTTTTTCTCCTTCGGACTGATCTCTCGGTGTTGCACCGCGTACTTCTACATAACGGAAGCCATAATACGAAAAACGGGCTTGCCAACGTTCTTCATTTTCACCTTTTAAAATATAGGTAAAGTAATAGGGACCACCGCTTGCTTTTTGGGTAACGGCTCCTTCTTTCAATAGTTCGCCCGGATATATGCGAACGGTATCCCCACGATTTCCTTTCAATTTAATCTGCACAATACCGGAAGCATTCTGACCTAAATCATAAACCCAGTTTCCGGCACTTGTTTTTGTAATGGTCTTCGGATCAAATCGCTCCATGATCTTTAAGGGCTCTGTCATTTGGGGGTTGATTTCAGGAGGACCTCCCACTACAATGGCTTGCTTCCATGCGGTATCGTCAAAGCCTCTATCATCCCAGCCTTTCCGCTCTAAACGTGCATCGTAGTCTTCGCCACCATAGATACTGGAAAAGGTAATTGGACCCTTATCGGTCTTCCAAGTACGGTTACTGACAATATCCTCTTGGCTCCCGTCTGTATAACGCAACTGCAAACGACAAATCATCTTTGGATAACCAAAGGCTACCTTTTGTTTTCGGTATCTACCTTTTACGGGAGGAACATAATAAAAGCCATTTCCCAAAAGAACACCGATCGCATTTTCACCTTTCTTTAAAGTTTCGGTGACATCAAATGTTTCATACAGGGCTTCTTTATCATATTTAACCCACCCGGCATCTAAAAAATGGTCGCCTACTTTATCACCATTTATATGCACTTCAAAATGTCCCAGACCGCTAATAAATAAGGTTGCTTTTTCGATTGTCTTTTGAACCTGAAATGACTTCCTGAATAAGGGAAGCACATTATTATCCTGATACGTATCTTTTTTATCGGCCTTTGGCAAGGGATCCCGTCTTTCTTCCGGCAACTCCTCATAAGCAATCCATTGGCCACCCTTCCAGTCTTCTTTGGTGAAAAGTCCCATTTGCCAATAAGCAGGCTCCGACCATGTTGACTCATTGCCGTGATTATCCCACACTTTAACTTTCCAATAATAGCATTGAGTGGCCGACAACGGCTTTCCTTGGTATGGAACCTGAATACTTGTACCCCTCTCCACTTTTCCCGAATTCCAAACAATGTGCTTATCATCCGCCCAGCTGCCTTGCTGATCCGACACCAGTACCTGATAAGCTACTTGTTTTGTATTTCGTAACTGGCTTTCAAGTTTCCAACTTAACAAAGGTTGCAAATTTACGATGCCCCTCGGATTGCTTTTAGACTCCACGCGTAGGCCTGTTGCCTTCCAGTCAGCGGCAAAGTTATTTCCCCAACAATGAAACAACACACATAATATAATGATAATCCTACCCATTTTTTAGTTTATAAACCTCGTTAGTACTCGTATAAAGCCTCAGGTTTATGGTTAGCCCTTGTTGCAAAGATAAATGGACTGGAATATATCCGCTTATAACAATTTTTCCTTGTATTGTAGGATATTATCTTTAAACGGCGATCTGGTTTTGAAATTGTAAATTTTTGTTTTTTACATAGTGTTCTTCTTGACTCGGGGAATTCGCCTCCATCTACATGTTAAAGGTGAAACCGACTAACGAGAGTTCACCGAAGATAATCCCTGGGTACCGCACTTGGATTTTTAGGAGGCACTGTTTAATTACTTGATTACCACACATCGGAAATAAAATAACGATATAAACTAGCAATACAATCGTTTCGAAGTTTATCCGGCGCATCTGGGTCCGTTGTATTGCAACCGTTGGTAATCACTACAAAACCATATTTTTTAGCAGGGTCGAAAAACATAGCACTGTATAAGCCGTAAGCGGATCCCGTATGCCCAAGCAAGGTTTTTCCCGGAAGGACTGTTTTTGTAGATAGTAAGGCTAATCCATAACCGCTACTTGGATCCAAAACCGTTTGCATGCGGCGAGAACTGGCCGCTGTGATGAGCTGTTTTCCTTTAAAAGTTCCATAATACATATGCATACCCATATATAGGGCCAAATCCCTAGCTGATATTTTCATCCCTCCTGTAGGAGAAAAAATCGGCGTACTTACTCCCATTTGATAAACAGCTATTTCTTTCCTTCTCGGAGCATAAGCATCAACAGCTAATTTGAATCCTGCCGTATCATATTCGTATAATTTAACAAAGCGGGTACTGTCTAAACCATCAACCCAATACCCTCCATACAAATTTAACGGATCAAGAATATGCGTCTTCACATATTGGTCAAACCGCTGTCCGGATATTTTTTCCAAAATAGTACCGGCAAGATTAAAGTTTAGATTACAATATTGATAGCCCTCTCCTGGTGCATAATCATGATAACATTTTTCCCATTCCGCATTTTTGTCCGGATTCAGCACATCCAAGGTAAAATAACCATTTTTATCACTCAAGCTGGAACGATGAGAAAGGATCATCTCTAAACTGATTTTCCTATCCGGAAAACGTGGGTTTCTCACCTTAAAACCAATAAGATTACTTACATCATCATCCAAGGATAATTTACCCGCTTCCACCAATTGCATTAAAGATGTCGCCGTAAATGATTTGGAAATGGAGGCAATACGGAAAATATCATGATTCCGGATTTTTTCTTTTGTAGTGAGGTCCTTAAAACCAAACGATTGGTTATACACGATTTTTTCACCTTTTAGCACTGCAACCGATAGGCCGACGGCTTCATACTTTGCCATTATTGCTTTTAGCTCTTTTGCTACTTGTTTTTTCTGAGCATTAGCCGACGGCAAGAGGCATAACGACAGGAGGAATAAAACGATTTTTTTCATCAATTGCTAAAATATGAAGATTGCGTCAACCTATTTATTACTGTCTACACTAACTTTTGTAAATTAAAAAAAATCGCTCAATATTGATGAAAAAATTGCATGAAGAACGTAGGTTATTGAATCCCTTCTCAGTACCGAAGCAGATGTTTATGCAGTATTACAGTACTTCTTTTGCATTAGATAGTCATTCAAACCGATCATTTTTCGTATATCGGATATCTTTCAAAATAACCGAGTCACCACCATCTGTTGCGATATGCTGATAAATTTTCTTGGCAGGGATATCGAAGTCAACCTTGGTAAAGGTAATATCTTGCGTATTTACCAGATGGACCATCGAATCTTGACTAATCAGCTTTGCATTTTCAATGGCAATATGCCTCGCATCTTTTATATCAAAAAGCTTTTCGGTCTTGGCTCTCACCTGACGAATTTCTACTTTTTCCAACGGAGCTTCCGGGATACCATCTATTCGAACAAAGTGTGAAGCATCTTCAACGATTAGATTACTGATCTGAATATCCCGAAAATGGGGCGTTAGTTCATTAAGCTCAACTTTCTGAGAACGATCGGCAGCCGCTCCTACATGGACTGCACTTCCTAACATATCCCACCGTAGCGCTGTTTCTCCAACACGTAAGCGAATACGATCATAGAACAACTGCTCTCCACCACCTCCTCTCGGTCTTCTTGTTTTAAAACGTATTCCATTTCCTTCGTTGTTAAAAACACAATCGTGTACATATAATTTACGGATCATACCGGCGGTTTCACTTCCAATGGTAATCCCGCCATGCCCCTTTTCTGCCAGACAATAGCGTACCACCACATTTTCGGTAGGCCTATTAACGCGCAATCCGTCCCAGCCTCTCCCTGCTTTCATCGCCAAGCAGTCGTCACCGGTCTGCAACGTGCAGTATTCGATTAGTACATTCTTCGACGATTCAACATCGATACCATCACCTCTTGGGATGCCAATCGAGTGAATGGTTACCCCTCTTATAATGACCCGATCGCAATATTGCGGCACAATATTCCAGAAGGCAGTGCGTTCAAGTCGGATTCCCTCAATAAGTACATCCCTGCAGTTAATAGGCGCGATAAACATGGGAGGAAAAATAAAACTTCCGTCCTTCCCGTCGTATATACGTTCGGCTACCGGTTTATCATGTGGAACAACATTTTCAATTACATCATGGGTCATAATTTGTTTCCGAACGGATCCTTCTGCAGGCCCTATGAGCCGTCCCTTACCCGTAATAGCAATGTTCTCTTGATTATTTGCATAAATACAGGCGCCTAAAGACATCACTTCCATACCTTCATTACGCGTGAAGACAACGGGTAAATAGTCTTTAATCTCTCCACTAAAATATAGCTCAGCACCCTCCTCAAGGTGCAAATTAACATGACTCTTCAAAGCAATACGCCCTGTTTTCCACTTGCCTTTTGGTATGCGTAGTGTTCCCCCTCCCGTAGCAGATAATTCATCGATACCCTGTTGAATAATAGCCGTTACTTGGGCACCTGCTTTAGCTCCTAAGTCCGCTATGTTTTTGGTTTGATCCGAAAAAACAGGCCGCTTCAGATTTTTCATGGGAAACGGTGCTTTTATCGGTGCAATTGTATCCGGCATACAAGCCGCTCCCACCTCCTGAGCGGTCGGAATGGTATGCAGCTGTTGTTCTTTTTTTTCTTTTCGGTTGTTACATGCCTGAAGCAAGCAGGCCAAGAGCAATAGACAGCTAACAAAAGACTGAACCGCACTCATGATGCTTGAAAAATTTTCTTCATATAACGTGTATTCGCACCGAAATTACCTCTTACATCACGCGGGTTATTGGCATCTCTGGATCGCTCTATTACTAGCCATCCCTTCCAGCCCATCTCCTCCAATGTTTTTTTCACTTCTATCATATTCAAGCGTTTATTGTTTTCGAGCCATACACCATCTTCATCCGTGCAATGTATTTGACAGATATAATCTTTTCCCAAGACTCGTAATTCTTGATGCAGATCACGTCCATTTTTTAAGGCGTTCGAAAAATTGAAATAGCTTCGGATATAGGTTGAACCGATATCATCCAAAAACTTCTTTTCTCCCGCAGCATCCAGCGCCGTCTCGATGCCAATCGTTACCTTTGCTTTAGCCGCCATTTTTCCGATAACTTTCAAACGCTCCACCAAGACTGGTCGCAGTTCCGGGTATTGAATCAAGTCGCACTGTATACCCAAAGGAAGGAAAGCAACCTTCACACGCATCGCTTTCATGGTATCGATGCAGTCTTGTACCATTTGTTGGTATGTAGCGCGCTTAGCCAGGGATTGTGCGTAAAAACCAGTCATAGCCAAGGAACATATTTCAATGTTCAGCGCTTTTAGTTTATCCAAGTAAGCCTTCCGCGTTGCCGGATCGGCTAGTTTATTATCAAATGTATCCCGATTACCTAAACCGCCCATATCAACCTCCACGCCATCCGCCCCCAATTCATGCGTTAAATCAAGTGCGCTGATTTTTTGCCTTTTCAGCATCATCAAATCTATTACGCCTATTTTATAAGGGTTTTTAGCGGAGGCATAGATTGTATTAGGTAATAAAGCTGTTCCCAAGGTCACCGCAGTGGCTTGGTGTAAAAATTTTCTTCGACTTATTCTTGATTCCATAAATCTGGATTTTACTGATAACAAAGTTGAAATATTAGGGTTAAGAGCATTTTGTTTGTCGCTTAATGGCAGCGACACCGCCAAATACTTTTTTTTCCGCAAAAAAAGTATTCAAAAAAACTCGTCGCTGCAAAATTTACAGGATCGTTAGTGCTTCCCATTGCACAATGTAAATTTTGGAGGCGACATTTTCGTATATCAAGGCATCTGCTTTTAACCAGAAGTATTAATCTTTTTCACAACACGGTATATTTGTTAGTCACTTATTTTTTATTAGGTATCTGCAAAACCCTCCGTTCTACTAAAATATCGCCTAGGAAATTTGCGGTTTGCAGGTTGAGGCACTACCATTGTAGCAAAGTTCCAAGCGATGAGTCTTTGGTTACTTTCTGCGGAAGAAAGTAACACAAATTAATTTCATTGAAACAACTTCTCTAAATTTTCATAACCTTTCAAGGCATTTACAGGAAGTTTTTCCCCATTCTCCCCAAATACATAAAGTGCCTTTTCATCTTCGATCGTACATTTACTTTCGTCGTAATTTCCCTGTTTATCTTTCACGGCTTTTTCATCCAAACCGAAATGCTTGATCATAAAATCATATACCGGCTTGCGCTTGGAAAAACCGAAATCATGTCCATCTTGCGGTAGATGTATATTCTCCACCAGTTCTCGCTTCCCATAATAACCGTATAGTTTTTGCAAATAAGGCAAATCATGCTCAGGCATATGGGCCGTCCAGTCCCCGCCATCGGATATAACAAGCTGTGGATTAGGTGCGGCCATAGCTGCAAGTTCCACATTATTCGTTCCACCACCACACAAATGGATCGGCATACCACTTTCACAAGGACATCCTCCATAGAAGTATGAGGACAGTGAAACGACAGGAATGCTTAATTTAATACGGGGATCAAGGGCTGCCATCAACACGGTTTGACTGCCACCGCCGGAGCCTCCGCAGATAGCTACCCGCGAAGTATCTGCATCGGGCAAGCTTAACAAATAATCGAGAATACGTACGGCTCCCAGTGTCTGTACGGTTTGCGACAAGCTCTTTCGGTGATCCTCGTATTTAAATTGTAAACCGGATTCGCCCCAACCGAACAAATCGTAACTGAAGGCCATCGCTCCCATTCTGGCCGTCATGGCAAAACGGATCTGTGCATCTTTGCGGAATCGATGGCCTTGCCAGTGTCCGTCCGGACTTAAAACAACGGGTATTTTTCCCCTTGCTTTCATTGGCCGATATAAGGATCCGTTCACATAGACTCCCGGTAATATTTCAAGGGCAATATTCTGAACCGTATAACCATCCATTTTCCGTACAGGTGTAACTATCGGTTTCGAGACAGGCTTAGCGGGTAATGGACTTAATTTTAATGCGTTCCATAATTCTTTCCTAAGGCTGTCTTTCCTTAATTCCCAACTTGCTTTGTCGTGATATCGAGCGGCCAGCGTATCCAGTTTCTCCCAACCTTCTTGCACAGGCCAACGGTAGTATTCGTAGGCCTTTAACTCATAAACACCTTCTTTTTCCTTGTTCACTTTTAAGTCCAAGGGCGCTAAGACCTGAGATAGGGTCTCATCTACCGTTGGTCTAAACCGCCATAAGGCATAGGTTAAGTTTCGATCTTTTACCTGATTTTCGTTGTATTTGATCTTGACACCGAAGCGAGCCTCAATTTGTTGCAGTACGTCTTTAAGCGGCATCCGGTATTGACGATCGCTGTCCTGCGCGCGAGTTGATCGCATAAAACATAGCTGACTTATTACCAGCGATATGAGTAGTATAAATGAAATTCGACCTGTCATTGTTAATCTTCCTCTTTCTTGTATTCTTCTAGTTTAGGAGCTGTATACCCCTTTACTTTCGGCCATTCTCCATTTTGAATAGGCAACAGTCTGAGTTTCTTTGGATCAACGACAACATGTTTTATTTTTTGTCGCCTCCAAGTATAAATAAAGTGCAGCAAACCATCTTTCGTTTGGATCACGGCGGGATAGGAATACTGGCTAATGGGAGAATCTTCCAGTATCAGGGCGGCCGACCAGCTCTTTCCGTCTTTTGATACCGATACGTTTAAAGGTGTCCTGGGGCCTTTTGCCAGATTTCCCGGAGGAAGTACATGGTTATAAACCAATACATGGCGACCGTCGGCCATCGTTACCGCATCGGTTCCTGAGTTATTATTCGGCAAGCTTGTTTTTTCGAGTGGCGACCAGGTTTCGCCGTTGTCGGTCGACCAGGATTGCACTAAAGCCCTATTGCGACTACGCGCAAGCAACTGTAAAGTGCGATTACCATGTACGAGGATACTTGGTTGGATCGCGTCAATACTATCCTTCGCGGCCAAGGGGCCAATTTTACGCCAAGTCTTCGCGAAATCCGGCGTCACTTCGAAATGGATTTTCCAGCCGTTACCTTCGGTACTGCTGGGGCAAAAAAGTTGTCCGTTATCGAGTAAGACGGGTTTATTTTTCACCGGACCGATATGGCCATTTGGTAGCTTTTCGGCAGTCGACCAGGTTTTTCCCCCATCTTTCGAGCGCTTTAGCATTCCCCACCACGCTGAGGGTTTAGGACCGATTTTATAAAACAAAAGTAAATCGCCGCCCGGAATTTGATAGAGCACAGGGTTCCACGTAGGTAAACGCTTACCATCTTCCTGTACACCATCAGCGGCCGAGATCGGAGCCGTCCAAGTGCCGTTTTCACAGCGGCAAACATAAATCTCCACATCGGGATGACGCTCCTTGGTCCCACCAAAAAAAGCTGCTACCAAACCGCTAGGCGTTTCTGCCATAGTTGCTGAATGGCACGATGGAAAAGCCGCCTTCTCATACAAAAACTCTTCTTTCAGGATGCCCTGTTTCCACGGCTGTTTTTCTTGAGCATGCAGGCCTATAAATACACCAAGCATAAGCAAGGTTAATAAACTAATCTTCATCTTTTTACCCATTATTTTTCTCCTTTGCTTTTTTCGCCTTTGCCGCATCGACATAGGCTTTAAATAGTTGACGCCAGTTCCGGCCATTTGCATTGAAATACTGTTCAATTTTGGTTTTGTAAATCTCGAAAACAGCAGATATCTGCTTCATACTTTTGTAATCCACCGCCTGCTCCCGTGCCTGCTCGAGGTTTTGCTTGATCACCTCCCGTTCTTTTGCTGTTAAATCGGGAACAATCGCTTCATAACCTTTTGTTGTAAAAGCCACTTTACCGATCGTGTATTTATCCAGAATAGTCGCTACCTGCTCTTCAGTCAAATCTTTTCGCAAACCGTCCATTAATTGTTGATGAACTTCTGTCGGCATGGCACTATCCGCAATGATTTGCCGATCGAGTTCACTTAACTTATTTCCCGTCGCGGGATTGATACCCGCCGGTACCTCCGTAAACGGGTGACTATTGTGCCAATCCCGTACGGCCTTTAGATGCCCGGATATCACCTGCACCACGCGTGCTTCTTTTGTTTTGTCGTGCAACTGCAAATTTTCGACCCATTCCTGTGCTTTCTTGAGCTGCTCGGCATCCGACTTTTCCAAACGCGCCGCATCATCTTGGCCATGACTCGCAAAGGCGAATAGCAACAAAGCAAACAGGAAACTTAAGGTTTTGATGTTTTTTAATTGTTTCATCTCTACAATTTATTTTTATTAGCTATCGGATTTCGGTTATCAGCAATCAGCTTTCAGTCACACAAACCTTTTTCACAACTCACAACGGGCAACTCATCATTCATCATTCATCACTCATCACTCATCACTCAACCAAGTCAACACTGAACTGATACGTTCCGGCTCCCACCTCAAATACACTATGGCTGTTTTCTTTTTTCACAAATCGAAGGCCTTCCAGACCTTCTATTCCTTCTCCATGTTCACGGATTTTTTCCTGATCTGCTGTTGGAAAATAAACCAGCGCGGTTGTATTGCCCGGTACTTCAACCGTCCATTGCAGTTTATCTTTTCCTTTTTTCCAGCTGCTCCGGATCTGTCCATATGCCGAACGATGGGCCCCTTCTACCTGCATGAGCGGGAGACTGAAATCGGGCTTCATAACAATTTGCTTGAAACCCGGTTTATTTGCTTTTATGCCAATTAAATGTTCATAATACCAGATCAGTAAATCACCCAATAGCATCACGTGGTTTTGGGAATTCATGGAAGGATTTGCGGTATCACCATTCCATAGTTCCCAAATCGTTGTTGCACCTTTTTCCACCATATATCCCCAGCTGGGGTAGCTGGTGTTTGTCGCCAACTGAAAGGCTAGGTCAGCACGCCCCTGATTGCTAAGTCCTCTCATTAAGTACTGCGTGCCAATGACACCCGTGCTGATATGTCCCTTGTTCTCCTTCGTAATTTTGGTAACGATATTTTCAAAAACCTGCTTTCGGTATTCATTTGGAACCATATCGAAATAAAGAGGAAGTAAATTTGCCGTCACCGTATTATTACTATACTGTCCTAAACTCTTGTTCAAATACTTTTGGTTAAAAGCTTCCTTTATATCCGCTGCTTTGGCCTCAAAGAATTGCTTATCAACCTCATTGTTTACAATATCCGCAAAGCCTTGCATCAGTCGCAACAGCTGATAATAGCTTGCCGAGGCCAATAACATGCCCTCCGTTTGACGTAATGGATCTTTGGAATGGATCAGCTCTTTGGATTCCGGTGGCACGCACCAATCACCATACTTATCCTTTGTGATCAATCCATTTTCTTCATAATTTTCCCACATATACTGTATCCATCGTTTCATGGATGGATAATGCTTCCTGATAGCATATACATCCCCATATTGTTGGTACAGCATATTGGCAACGGTCAAATAGGTTCCCGGCCAAGTTACATTATCACTGTAATAGCGCCAAAAAGCAGGTGCTACATCCGGAATACTTCCATCCGGCAGTTGAGCACCCTGAATATCGTCCAGCCATTTGGCATATAACTTCGCGTTATCAAACAAAAAACTCTCTCCATAACAACCTGTTGTACGGTCACCAAGCCAGGGCTGTCGTTCGTTCCGCTGAGGGCAGTCAACCGGCATGCCTTTGTAATTTCCCGCAATCCCCCACCATGCATTTTGGTAAATCGCATTCAAGATTGGCCGGTCGCTTGTAAAGCTGCCGGTAGTTGCCAAGGCATCATAAACAACTAAGCCTTGCAAATCGTCTAAGGTAGGTTCCCCCGGATAGCCGCTTATTTCTACGTATCGAAAGCCATGATAAACAAAGCGTGGTTCCCAATATTCCGTTCCTTCGCCACGTAAGGTGTATACATCCGTTACTTTCGCGTCTCTTAAATTAGCAACAAACAAGCTCCCATCTGCTTGAAGGGATTCGGCGAAACGCATCTTTACAGCCGTTCCGGAAGCGCCTTTTACCCGAATTTTCAGCCAACCGGTCATGTTCTGCCCCATATCGACGATATAAGTATTTTTATTAAGTAGACGAATCGTTTTCGGTCGCAAGGTATCCATTACTTGCATAGGTTCATTGAGTTGTGCACGAGGCATACCGCCTAGTTCCTGTACAAAAGACGCTTTGAGCCAAGTTTGATCGTCATACCCTACCTGATGCCAGCCAAGCAACTCTTTCCGTGCATCATATTCTTCACCATCGTATTCGTTGTTGGTTCTTATGGGCCCATCCGCCGTCACTTTCCACGTGTCGTCCGTGCTGATTGTTTCCTTCGTGCCGTCCTCATACCATATATCAAGATTCAAACGCATCTTTGGATAGCCGAACGTTTTTATTTTATATGGTTTATAGGCTTGCCGCATGGTGTAAAAACGACCATTGCCTAATATAACGCCAAGCGCATGCTTACCGCGCTGATTAAGGTATTGAGTTACATCAAAAGTATTGTATTTTACTTCCTTCGTATAGTCAGTAGGAGCTGGGGCTAGTACTTGTTTTCCTATCTTTTCACCATTTATATAAAGTTCATACAGGCCTAATCCTATGATATAAACCATTGCCCGTTTGACCTTTTTATCCGTTTGAAATTCCTTGCGGAAATAGCGCGCCGATAACCTGGAGAATTGATCTTCACGGTCCCAATCAAAGGATCGATCGAGACCAATCCATCTACCTTTCCAATCATTGTATCGCAAAAGACCGACAGTCCAATAAGCAGGTTCACTCCACCGAGTCTCTCCATCATCTGTCCAAATTTTCACCCGCCAATAACATTGATCGCGACTATTCAGTTTTTCTCCGTTATAGGGTACTTGTATACTACTATCACTTAACACCTTACCTGAATCCCATCGATCGGCGTATCCTTGTTTCAATAAATCCAAAGAAGACGCCACCTGTATCTGATAAGCTGTTTGCATCAGACCCCGTTTACTGCCGATTAGCTGCCAACTCAGTCGCGGAACCTCTTGATCAATCCCCAATGGATTAGTTAGCGATTCACAGCGTAGATCGCTTAACCGCACATCGGTCATCTCGGCAAAAACTGCCGGGAAAAACCATAAAGTACAGCAAATAAAAACCAATAAACGCTTGTTTCGCATCTTGTTATTATTCGTTAAAATCAAAATACAAGGTCAACTCTTTTGCACGTGTAGGATCCTTTTCATAGTCGTAAAATATATTCTTCATACCCATGGGGCCTGTATTTTCCCGCTTTTGGGTTTTCGTCCCAATTCCTGAAATTCCTTGCATAAAGGAGATATCACCCGAAGGGAAGACGAGATCATAATTTTTCCACGGGTCTTCCTTAAACGCAGGTGTGTACAGTCGCAGAAAGATATCTTCATCGGGAGTTATTACTTTAAAGGAATGGTTTTTAGTCTTGATACGCGCCCAGTATAGATTCGCGTGATAACCTTTAAATTCAGGATACAACCACGGTGCCTCGCCCGTTTCACTCGTATTATATGCTTTGTCCCATACGCCCAAACTTTGCCCCTTCATCCTATTTTTCCACACGCGATAGGGTCCTCTACCCATATAAGTAACACGCAACATCTCCTTCTCGGGAAGTGAAAAATTCAGGCCAACATAATCGGTGAAATAATCCCCCGGAAAATAACGTACAAAAAGTTTCACCAATCCAGAAGGGAAGAAAGTCCACTCCAATGTATTGTAATTTGTTTTTTTGTCGAACGTAGAAGCAAAAACGAGTTTGGCTCCGTCCTGATGTAATTGAAAATTGCCAAAGTTATTTATGCCTTGCTGCAGAACGGGACCGTCATGGAAAGGGATCGTTCCTTTTCCATTTGTCACCTGTAACAATTGGCCATTTTGCTTATTCAAGGTCAAGCGCAGCGCTCCTATATGCACGAGAAGTAAGCTATCCCGCTCTTCATGGGTTATTTTATTCGTTCCCTCTTCTTTAATTAATTGGCTGGCCACTTCCTTTGGAATTTGCACGGGAAACGACCAGGTAAACAGTTCTTTTTTATAAGGATCGCGGACTGTAAGATACAAGACCTGATAATTTCGCCAGTTTTGGGGAAGTGTTATATGTAAGGTTCCTTTTTCAAATGGCTTAATATCTGGCGATGTTATAGTCCCACTAACAGAATCAGTGGCTAGGCCATCGCCCGACCAAGTCTTCAACTTCCAGGTAAAGGAACATTGGTTTAGATTGGTAAAGGCATAGCGATTTTCAATGGACAAGACACCATCGAAGGCGGGTGTAATTTCCCTGCGCTCGATAAATACAGGACTCCATATTTCCTTAATGGCATAGAAGCTCCCCTCCTTTTCGCGATAGGGCCCCACGATACCGTCGGCACCACGATTGCCATCGGTATCGATGGAATCCTTTTTATCCTTTCGTACCACGCCTTGATCGGCGAAGTCCCATAAAAACCCTCCTGCTGAAAGCGGTTCTGACCACATATGTTTCCAATAGTCTTCTAATCCGGCACCGTGACCGCCATCGTACATGCCATGGAGAAATTCAGTAGGCATCACAATATCCTTCCCATGATCGTAATTCCCAATGCCATAATTATATTCTCGGTAGTGTTGCGTCTCGATCCCGCCGAATAATTGCCAAGGGTGTACAACAGGGCGTTGCTGCCTGTCCTCTTGTAGAAAAATGCTATCTAAATCAAAGTTATGGCCGCCCTCGTTTCCATTGGCCCATAGCACGATGGATGGATGATTTTCATCATGAACCATCATCTCCTTTAGCAACTTGGTACCTGTTGAGGTGTCATAATGCCCGTGCCATCCCGCCAATTCATCCATTACATAAAGTCCGAGCGAATCACAGACTTCCAGGAAATGATCGTCGGGTGGGTAATGTGACATCCTGACCGCATTCATATTCATGGCTTTCATCAGCTCAACGTCTTCGATACTTAAGGCTTTACTGGTTGTCCTTCCTGAGCCAGGCCAAAAGGAGTGTCTGTTAACTCCTTTAAATTTCATCTTTACCCCGTTGACGTAGATACCATCCCGCTGCTTCACTTCCACCGTTCTAAAGCCAAATCGCTGCTTAACCCGATGGATCAATTTGTTTTTATCATATAGGTCAAATACGACTTCATAACGATGAGGGAATTCGGCCGACCATAACAAAGGCTTTTCTATATGGCCTTTAAGACTGATCTGCGCTTGACCACCAGCCAGTGATTGCTGCATGACATTGCCAACGGCCTTACCTTCCAGTGTATAAATTTGTGCTTGTATCCGGTCAGCTTGTCCATTAACTTTTACAAAGGATTCGAAGGCACCATTTGCTAAGGCATTGATCGAAACGCGCGCGATATGCCGTTGGGGCAGTACTTCTAGCCATACGGGACGGAAGATACCACCAAAAATCCAGAAGTCGCCTTTCCGCTCTGCTGCGTTTACCGATTCGTTGGCGGAGTGTTTAGATACCTTCACTTCGAGCACATTCTCTTTTCCGTAATGCAAAAGTTTCGAAATATCGTACTTAAAAGCGTAGTAAGCGCCTTGGTGAACGGGACCAGCCAACTGACCATTAACCTTCACTTCGGCGTCCGTCATCACGCCTTCAAACACAATGTTAATATGTTGCGTCTTCCATTTTTTAGGAACCGGAAAGCGATATTTATATAAACCTTCTTCTTTCCCAACCTGCTCGGTTTTATCAAAGCCATAATTATAGTTCCCAAAACCTTCCAACTCCCAATTGGATGGAACGGGAATAGAAGTCCATTTTCCTGCATGAGCTCCGCCTGTGCAATAGAATTCCCAATTTACTCGATTGTCTTTCCCTGTGCCCGATAGGTAAAGGCGTTTTGCTTCTTGGGCAAAAGAAAAGTTAACAAAAAACAAGGTAGCTAAAAAAATTGAACCTTTTTTGCGTATCATTAAGCTTATAACTTCTATTTAATATCTCTTAATTCGTGTTACTTTTTTTCATCATTTGTCAGTTTTTAAGGCCTTCAAACTTCTCGCCTACAGGCTCGAGGTTTCCGCAAAAAGTAACCAAAAACTCCTGGCTGAAAAGCTTCTTTCAAAGAATGTTCGACTACTTAGCCTCTGCCGGCCATTCCGATTTTATCGGAATAGTTTTATCTCCTTTGAAAACAAACCCAACGATAAAAACCTTTTGAGGCCAGATCTTCTGTATTGAACAGTTATAGGCACGAACTTTTACATGCATTTCCATTACCTACGTTCAGCACTGAAGTCTTGAATATAATAAACCGCCTCTTTCACCGGATCTCCCGGATTTTTAAGGTCAAAGTCTTGGTCTGTTGGTGTATCCGCATCGGGGAAGCGCCTCACTTCACCCGTTCGAAAGGCCACACGACTAATACTAGCTACCGGCGCGAAAAATATTTTTGTTCCTTTCTGCTCACCATTGACAGCAACTGTATACGAGCGACTGCTTACATCCAGATTTAACTCAATTTGTAAAGCTTTCCCGTTTTCATACGTACTGAGCTTTGAATCCCGATAACCTGCTTTGATTTTTAAGAGGCTATCCTTGTCCAATATCAAACGTACAGCGGCTTGCCCTTTTGCATCCATGCATTCTATATGGAGGAGTCCGTGATCAACCTGCTGTGGGACCAAGGTAAACTTTACCGATAACTTTTTGCTTTCAGGTACTACGCGTTCTGCCTTTGCATAATCATAAGGGTCTTTATCCCTTAAAGCCAAAACCTTGTTTCCATTAGTAGTCTTCTCGATCTGAACAGATGCCCAAAGTGGACTGTAAAGGTTCCAATCGTTTAATTCTTTACCATCCGTCATCCGGCTAAAGACTTCTTTGATCGGTTGCGTGACTTCGGAAGTAATCGGAACAGGGACACGGGCTACCCACATATCTTCCTTATTCATACTGTAAGACACCCACATGGCCTGCCCCGGGGGATTACCATTACCTTCCACAATTCCACGCACATACTGCGGACCATAAGATTTATAGTTTCCACCATAGCGCATGGGCGATATTTCGCCATTTACTAGCAATAAATCTTTATAATGAATGCCATCATCACTGGTGGAAACCGCGAGTGGCCACCTAAATTCAGAAGGATTATACACCGTAGCATAGCGCCCATCTTCTGTGCGCTGTCCCCATATTTTGGCATTACTATTCACAAATCCCGGTGCGCGCAGCGGATCATATGCCCAGGTTTTACCTCCATCGGTGCTAATCGAAGTCAGTGCATGCTTCCATAAGCCCACCACCTGCCCATTTGGAAGATGGTAGTAATTGAACGCCTTAATAGCGCGTTTCAATGGAATCAAGGGGTCGTCCCGATCTGCTTCCTCTACCCACTGCTGCATCATCAGGGGCTGTGCCAACAGCTCTTCACAGGCTTTCACAAATCCTTTGTCCTTACTTTCGGTATAAAACGGAAAGGCTGATAACTTTTTATCCCAGGAAGCATTATTACGGATAAAATGAATTGGACCGAAACGACCGTCTCGGTATATCTCACGAATCACCCGCCCGATGCCATTTCCGTCATTCGGATCATCCTTTGCATCCATGGCCACGCCGTAATAGCCTAACACGAATAAGCGATCGCTCGTTGACACATAAAAACCCATGCGCTGATGCATGATGGCGTAGAGATCTTTGGCAACCTTATCATTTCCTTTCTTCTTCCACCCATCGGGTATTTTATAAGGTGGGAAGACCACCACGGGATCTGACCATTGATAACCATCTTTCGATGTCTGTAATAAACTTTCACTTGGTGGAATATGCTCACCAATGGGATCGCTCAAAAACTCCAAAAAGAATTGATTGTTCCAATAGGCAAGCATGGGTTGATGATTGTAGGTCCAGTTATGTCCTCCTGCCAATTCAGGATGCTCTCTATTGGCTCTAAATACCTGAATATTGTGTACACCAACGGCCGGACTTAACTGACCGTGATGGTAATCAACATTGGATAAGGTAGTGCCGATGTATTTTACTGTGTCCTGAGCGGCTGCCTTTCCTACTTGAAGTAGATAGGAGAGGCTAAATACTAATATTGTTGTTTTTAGTTTGAATATCATTTTATAGATTCTTTTAATGACTATCGGGTATCATACCCAAAGCCCTTATTTTTAAATTCGTGTTACTTTTTTCCGCAAAAAGTAACCAAAAACTCCCGGCTTGAAATCTCCTATGAAAACTTCTGCCATTCCTTAGCCTCTTCTATCCGGATATTTCTAGGCCGGATTTATCGCTAACGACCAGTGACTGCCTAGCAAAACCTTCTTAGGTAAACTTTCCGATAGTAATTTTCTTTTATGGCAATCGTTACACCTGAAAACGATATAGTTAAGATTGCTTCACTCCTGTCATAACCAGTCGCTTCGGTTCGCAATGAAGTACATTGTATCATCACTGCGAGAAGGTACAACGAAGCAGTTTATATTATTTCTTCTTATTCCACTTCCTTTTTTAAACCCTTCAAAACGCCTTTACTTGCTTTGAAAATGGTACCATGTTTATGCCCTTCCGGAATACTGACCTCGTCGTCGATCGCTTTAAATTGCTTAAAATCCTTTGTACTTACGGCTTTATATTTTTTATCACCATATGAATCGAAATAAATCAGATAATCTTCTCCTGCTTTAACCACACTCGGTCCTTCTGTTTTTTCACCTGAAAAGGTTTGGGAAACATCGTGATAAGGTCCCAAAGCTTTTTCAGCGAAAGCTACCTTTAAATTACGATTCGGCCTTGTATTATCTTTAAGCACCAGCACATAATCTTTCGGTTTTCTTTTGACAATCACAGCATCAATGACGCTAAATCCGGGATCGAGGAAGAGCTGCGCCTTCGTAAAGCTTTTAAAATCCTTTGTAGTGGTATAGTACATTCGGTGATTGTTCTTCTCTTCTTCCACGCCCTTCTCGAAACGATAAGGAATGGTGGAAGCCCATATAATGATGTACTGCTTTTCCTCATCATCATAAAACAATTCAGGAGCCCATACGTTTACCGTTTCCGACTCATGTTCCATAACCGGTATAAAGCGTTGTTCCGACCAATGGATCAAATCTTTCGACGCTGCATAACCGAAACCTTTGTCGCCTTTCCAGCTACAGGTCCAGACCAAATGAAACAGGCCATCCGGGCCTCGAACTATGGAGGGATCACGCATTACCTTTTGGGTACCCACCGTAGGTTTAATAAATACATGGTTCAAATCTTTCCAGTGGTAAGCATCTTCACTATACAACAACCGTAATCCCGCATCCGCCGGCTCATGAAAAGAACTAAACATATATATATCTTTGGAGCAAGAGGCTAAAAAACCTGCCACTGTCACCAACAGCACGATTTTAAATGATGAACGTATATTAACGATGAATGATGAATGATGAGTGATGAGTGATGTATTCATAATTTTCAAGGTTTAAACGCTATCCTTTACTCCCCTCCATAATACCAATAACCAACACGAATAACCAATAACGAACAACTAATAACCAACAATTAAATCGCCTCTAAAACCAATACCCAATCATTCCCCTCCTTCTTTCCGCCTGGTGCTTCAAAGCTTTGCCCATCTGTATTTTGTACCGCGCCAATTGCGGTATAGACACCTGTACGCGGATCGAACCACGAGGCTTTCAGTTTGTCGCTTGATAAGCTTGTCGGATTAACTTTAACAGTTCCTCCATTATAAGTATAGATCAACGCATAATCTTTACCTCGGGTTGCGACTTTGTAATCATAGCGTTCTCCGTTTTCTGCCAATAATGACTGGTCGGGCACGCGATCTAAAAAGGATTTTGATAACATCAGTTCCTTTAAATAACGCATTTGTCCGGCTCCCGGATCTTGTAAAGCGTCTTGCCATAACACCGTTGCACCATAGGCTGCGGATGTATCGGCTTTGCTTAGGAATTGCATGATGGAATTATTACCGTAAGTAAAGCCGAAAGCACCGGAGAATACCGACCAGTAAGCATAACGACGTATATCTTTATCTGTCCATCTCGGTTCTTTCGGATCGTGCAGACCCTGCGGAATCCCCTCATAAGATGGTTCGCCATCTATTGTTGGTTTTGTAGGTGTTAGTTGATAATCGCCTTTTACGAAACGCCAGTTATCCTCACCATAATGATTGGTTTCATTTGCAGAGGTGTCTTGGTCGTAGCGCCGATGGCCCGACTGGAACATATTGAAGTCAAGCCATGATTCTTGATGAAACCATTCAGATGAAGTAGTGCGCCCTCGAGGATGAAAGGTAATAAGGTGATTAGAATCGAGTTGATTTAAGGTATTTCCAATCGTTTTCCAAACTTCAATTGAATCACTTCCTTTCAAATCGCCTCCGTTTAACCAAATGATATTAGGTGCCGATGCATAGCGCTCGGCCAAGAAAGTAGCATAGGTTTTAGCCTGCTCGCTACTTACGCCGCCCTCTTTTACATTGGTGCCCCAAACCGGCACTAAAGCCAGGTATATGCTTTTTTCGGCCGCTTTTTTAACCGTGTAATCCACTAATTGCCAATAGGCTAGCTGGGTGCTATCTTGCCCGGTTGTATCTCCAATCGCTGGATTTGCTACATTTCCCATTATGAGTGCGGAATCGCCATACGTATTTTTAGCTTTCAACGTATGCAATAGCATCACTTGAATCACATTAAAGCCCTTCTCTTGCCGATCTTCTAAGTATCGGTCGATTTCCTCTTTGGTAAGCTTACTAAATAATAACCAGCCGGTATCTCCTAGCCAAAAGAAGGGCTTACCATCCTCCGTCACAATGTAACGCCCATTTTCAGACACTTTCAAACGTGGAAGAGAATCTTCTTTCTTCTGTTTGTTAGTGCAACTCATAAAGCAGAAAAAGGCCAATATGAAAGCATAGTTGCTAAATTTCATCATAATATGTCGGTTGTTAAGCACGGTGTATCCACACAATGCTTTGGTTAGTATTTCTTAGTTGAATTCGTTGTTTTTTACCACTTTGTAAGTGTTGTTTTCCCTTAACCTTTCCAGTTGCCGGATCAAGGTAAAGCACGATGTATCGCCCCTTACCGTTGGGCAGATCGACTTCCAGTTCGTTTAAGCCGTCAGCGTAAATAATTCGCTCTCCAAATTCTCCTTGCAGCATATACATCCCCGCCTTTCCGCTTGCTTGTGGCTTCATCTGTGAAGCGGCGGATAAAAAGCCGCTGGGTAGTGAGTTTGGAATGCTTGCCAACGAACCTCCTCCCATGAATACCGCCCAGCCATTACTTTCTGCGCCGTTTGCCGAATAGATCACCGCCTTATCAGGGTACTGTTCCCGATAAGTGGATACAGCCTGATAAACTTGCTCGAAGGATGTTTTCTTCGGTTTGAACAACCTGGCCTGCTGTCGTGGTGCCAAATGCTGCCCCCCTTTGGGCTCATAAGTGCTACCATCGGCCTGTTTGTACCAATATCGGATGTCAATCACCTTGACGATTTTATTACGCTTTGCATCGGCCAATATCGCATCCTGTACATCTTTCGTAGTGCTCAGCCCGATTAGCGCCTGCTGCTTGTTTTCTATTTCCCACTCCTCAATGACATCCAGCCAAAATTGAACGAAATGCAACGGTCCGGTATACTCTGCGCCCGTTAACTGCAGTACGCCTTTATTTTCCTTGAAATTATTTAGACACTGCCTGATATAGGCACGGTGGATAGCCGCCCGATGTTGATTACTAACATCATAAAATAGGGCATCCATAAAAATCCGCTTGTCGCCGGCATAGGGTGGAGGTTCAGGAAAACCTGTTTGGTTAATATTATTTGCTGTACGCCATGGAAAATCAGCATAATGGGCGCCCGCTTCGATAATATTATGCTGGAAATAGTTTTGATGAACGAGCAAGATGTCCTGTGCTTCTGCGAGGTTGGCGAAAGTTTTTAATCTCGACCAGTACCACTTATTATATTTAGTTAAATCATACTTACTTAAACCATCCCAAGCGAGTCCTTCACCGCTTCTGGCAAAGGGTAATTCGTAAAACGGAGGCCATACATCGCCGTCCATACGACGTATACGTTCATGATCGTCTCTTCTCCGATCGTACCAAAGCCCATAATTATGTTCAAACGCAACAACCTGCTGATTCTTCAAGGTGTCGACAACGTCCTTTAAATTATCCGTCAGGCCATTTCCTACCTGTCCGGGAACAAAACGGGTGATATGTGGGCGGGCTTTTTCCAGCGCGTAGCGCCGTGCACTGCCGTTCCACCATTGCACATCCTGCCGCTTTCCGGTTAGTACACCTTTTTTACCTACAAGCCAACCATTTTCTATATGTATAGTCGACGGCGATGAAGTAATTGAATTTTCGGCTTTCGGTGAAACCGCAATAATCAGCTTGGCTTCTTTGGACTTTAAAGATATAGAGGTGCGTTCACTAGCTTGATCAATAAATTGACTCAATGTCAGTTTGGGCTTGCCAGCTAATTGGGTTAACTCCTCGGCAACTTCTACCGAGGGGCTGCTGGATGCCTCCGTTTCTTCGGGCATTAAAATTGCTCGTCCGACAGCACGATCATCCAACCGTTGACTTAACTGCGCATAATACAAACTGTAGGGTTTAATATGCTCATTAGATTGTTCCCAATAAGCATTCCCCACAAATTGTGCCCAAGTTCCAAAAGCCCAATTTTGGGCCGTTGGAGGTTGATAACATTCTACGCGAGCAGCCGAACATTGCCAAAACACGCTATTCGCGGCCGCCCAGCCGGCTCCATTCCCGTCCTGTTCCAAATTGGAAAAACGCAGCGCTTGGCCATCAATATTTATACAATCGAACAAGTTCCCAGATGACCAACTATCAACCGCTCCGCTAAAACTGAAAGGTTGTACTGCTTGGCATTGCACAAAGGCATTAGGCCCTGCCGCCATGAAGCCTACTGCATAATCGTGATAACCATATTCTGCATAGAGGCGTTGAAATAGGGTTTGTTGCCCATTGGTAAAAAAAGTATTTCTACGCTGCCCGCCGATCTCTGATATAGGGTCTGTCGATTTACAATCCTCTACGGTTATCCGTTTACCTGTTTCTGCTACATAAACTGCTGAGCCTGCAAAATGTTTAAAATTGACTTGCCGAACCCAAGCATCCTCTACGTTTTCCATTGTTATGGCCGTCCATCGGTGATCTTCATCTTTAGGATTGGAAGCTTCAAAGCTCGACTCCAAACTTATATTTTCAATACCGATTTGCCCAATTCGTCCCTTCCATTGATAGACACTAACTGCTGCTGTATCATAGCGATGATCCAGCGCCGTCGTAATAGGCGCATCAATATAAACTTTGTTTCCTTCAATTTTTGTAATCTTCCGGTCCCAATAGATATCCCGCTGCCCAGGTTTCCATCCCAAGGATGTAATACCACCTCCAAAATGATCGGTCCCTAGGGTTTTAATCCAAGCCGCTGACGAGCGCCTATGAATGGTGATTCCATCGCCCGGTTTAAGAGATTTACTATTTGTCACCTCGAATGCCATGGCATTCACGGGTACATATTTCGTTTTAATTTTCTGTGTATGGCTTTGCGTACTATCCATTACTCCGACAATTCGGATCAAGGTTTCCCGACTTGTACCGGTGCCGATCAATGCGGTTCCATTCTTCATTGCGCCACTGCCACGTAAGACGATGCCCGAAGCGGGAATCACCAAACTGCCATCAATTTGATAAGTACC
This sequence comes from Olivibacter sp. SA151, assembly GCF_054130995.1. Lineage (NCBI taxonomy): Bacteria > Pseudomonadati > Bacteroidota > Sphingobacteriia > Sphingobacteriales > Sphingobacteriaceae > Olivibacter > Olivibacter sp. SA151. Next base: position 4,772,047 of record NZ_CP096391.1, read on the forward strand.
TTTTTCAAGCAATATAGCACCTCGAAATCCATTTTGATCAAGCGGCAATTGAGCAACGTAGTTTATGGCCGACTGGATAGTAGCCGTTGCATCGGACGTTTGATGTTTAACCAAGGCCTTTGCTTCTACCAAAGGGATCGCTTCCTCTCCTCCTTTATAACCACTGTAGGAAAAATCAGGAATACGATTGCCCAGACTATCTGGCATATATACCAATTGATTGCTTTCCCATTTCAACGGCGAATCGAGTGCGTCTTGGGCATAAAGCGTGTTACCCTTACCTAAGCAGAGCGCAAAGGTAAGGGACCACACTAACCAACTACTAAAACCACAATAAACCATATTAAACCAATCGCAACCAGCGATAATCTTAATTCTTTGCTAAAACCGGCTTCACCGTCTTTACATCCACCAGGCTATTCAAATAATTCTCAATATTCGTATAGCCATTGTCCGCATATTTCGATGCGTCACTTGGATCATTGGGATTTAAACCATTCTTTTTTTCCCACTCATCCGGCATCCCATCCTTATCACTATCCTTATAAGGTGTACCTTTGTACTCAGGATAGCCGCCTACCTGACTAATATCGGTAATAATACCTTGTTTATAGGAGTCAATTGGCAATCGACGATGTTCAAATTGCGTTTCAGGCAATTTTACATCTTTTATATAGTTTATCTTTCCTGTTCTTACCTGTTCAATAACGCGTGTATCAACCGGATCTCTTTTTGGAAGTGTTGCGCCGACATTGTCAAGCACATAATTATAAGCTTCTTTAGTAGGCAGAATGCTGATTTTAGCCATCGGAAGGGGTTTATCATATTTCATTTTGGCAAAATAAGTCTTGGCAGTTTCCAAGCTCATTTCATTTCCATCTTTCCCCTCGATTTGTACGCCACCATCCCAATTATCTTTGGTAACCCGTTCATTCCCTTCAACAATATTTCCGGCGACATGCAATCTACCGAATACCACGTAAGGCAATTTGCTTCTACCCGATTCCGGTTTAATGATGCGATAGCCCACCGGTGAGTCCTTCGGTGTGAGTGGACCGGGCTTGTAATAATTATTGATAATATTATACATGGCTTTATAATCACCTCCGTCCGTCGAACGATGCACCCAGTTGAATACTACATTATTAGCAAAATTAAAAACACCGTTCCAACCGATAGAAGGGTTCCGACCTGCATTATCTGCCCATAAATTCCGCATAAACGTACAATTTTCGCCACCTAGGGTACTACCAAAAGCATGGTTCCAGGTGTCTAAAGCTTCTGAGAAAATTGAGTTTTGAATGGTAATATTTACGGTTCCAAGCTTTTCCTCCATCGCTTTCCCGGTACTATCATTATACATGTGGCGATACATTGACATGTTTTCATCCAATCCCCAACTTGCTGAAACATGGTCAACCATAATATTGCCAATCGGATTGCCGCCAATGGCATCGTCTCTTCGTCCAACCCATGTTTCGCCTCTGCGGAAACGCATAAAACGGATAATTACATCATGCGTATTAATCCAAACAGACTCCCCGGCGACACAAACCCCGTCTCCTGGCGCAGATTGACCTGCGATGGTGATATACGGAGCGCGAATAATCAAAGGTGTTTTTAAACGAATAATTCCTGCAACATTAAATACGACGATACGCGCCCCACCTTGTTCGCAAGCCTCCCGCAATGTACCGGGGCCACTGTCTGCTAAGCTCGTAACTACAATTACTTTTCCACCGCGACCACCAAAAGAATAGGCTCCGCCCCCCTCAGCACCGGGAAATGCCGGAATATCGGCCTGTGGCAAATCAATGGCCTTCGATGCCCAAGGCACATAGGGTTTCCCGTTTTTTGCTTCTTCTTCAATAATAGGCAGGGCTTTTTGCCAAGCAATTTCAGACTGCCATGCTGCGGCCTTCATCATCGAGTCACTCTTCCGCTTGACATCTTGTGGTATTTTTGGATATTGGGCATATGTTGTTGCAACGATCCCAATAAAAAAGGGTAGCACTAAAAAAAACTTCTTCATTAGTTTATAGCATTTACTTAAAGGTTAGCTTTTGTTTACCCTACCCGAAAGTAAGGAACCTTGGTTAAATATATAGTATCAAATATCGTCAAGATGACACGAAATATTCTATAGTATATTGACGCGATATTATACAATATTATCTTTCACGAATTTATTACATAGAGAAGGACATTTTTCAATTATTTAGTTGTTATTGCAATCAAGGCTTTAAAAATCGGCAGATAACGCTACTATTCTGCTAATAGATCTAGTCAATATCCTATGCTCATTTCGCCGTCTATCATCTAAAAACAAAAAAGCGACACAATCATTAAGATTGTGCCGCGTATCACCAAAAATTAAACTAATGTATTACAAAAAAGAAGAAACTTATTATCAGTCGTTTTGATGCATTTTAATAACCGGCATCTATTTGAATAAGCGGTTCATCACCAATAACAACATTGTATAAGGTTAGATCTGTAAACGAGGTTATACCATGTCCGGTGAGATCTGATCCATCGTAAACCAAAATATCAAAGTTCTCAGAACTAAAGTAGGGACTGTTAAAATTAATCGTATAAGTACCCTTAGGTAGGGTACCTAAAATACCCGAATCAAAGGTGTCATCATTTGTTTCGAAAGTATAAGTGTCACTGCCACTTGTAAATGTAATAATCCAATTGTTGAAATTACCTGTGTAGGGCAAAATAATAGGAATCTCTACATTCTGCGCATAACTACTCTTAAAACTAGCGAGTAAAATAAAGCTAAATATTACCAACCCTCTCACCATTTGTTGCTTTTTCATATTTATTTAATAAAAGGTTAAACATAACATTCAATTACAGCTTATTGCTGATAGTCATAAGTACCACTAGCCCCGGAATAATCCAACCAGCCTTTTGTCTGCGCCAGCCAGGAGTTGTTACTCAACACCGTTGCCGAAAGCCCGGATAGGTAATAGTTGGGACGGAATAGGATGGTAACCGGTACATTGTTTACGCGATCCCATTCTTGGTCTAATGGTGTCATCACAAAGTAGTTTTGATAAATTGCCTTTAGCTTGGCGATTTCTTCATTAAAGTTCGCAGCATCAGGATCAATCAGGATGTTTCTATCGGCATTGGTCAGCGGATCCCTACCAAAGGTTTTTGATTGCCAGTAATAGCCTGTACGTTTCGTACCATTTATCGGGCTCAAGCCTAGCTTCTGTACCGAATTGCCACTTTCCTGGATATTATCATAAAGCATCCAACGTTGTATATCCCAAAAGCGCTTTCCTTCATAAGCCAGTTCTACCCTTCGTTCGTATAAACATGCCTCCAAAGCAGCGTATTTAGAGGTCGGCATGCCTATTCCGTAATTATTCGCCGAGGGAATACCAACCCGTTGACGAATTTTGGTCAGGTAGTTCACCGCGTTTCCAATCTCTCCTCGAGCAGCATAACATTCTGCTATATTAAGCAACAGCTCCGCATAACGATACTCAAAGATATCCGTACCGGAAAAAGCAAAGCCGGTGCTATCTGCCGCAGGATCGGACATTTTGCGAACTAGTGCAGGGCTATTGGTTTGGTCATTCGCATAATAGGTCACCTTGGTAGATGTTTCATTGTCTTTCCATCTATAGAACCAGGTCGATTTATTTTCGTTACCCTTAATTCCCCATTTTGATCCGGAGAAAGCGAATGTTCGATAAAACCGAGGATCTCTATTGACAAAGAAGAAGGTGTCTACATAATTGTCGGCATTAGGGCGCGAACCATCGGCCATTGGAAAAAGATCGAGCATCTCTTTTGGCGCAGCCAGACCTCCACCTCCCCGATAAGAAGCTGGACGAACCTGATTTTCCCATCCGTTATTATAGCCCGCGGAACCGGTGGAAGTATTTGATAGTAAAAAAACCATCAATGCCTCCGGATTAAACGAATTGTCATTTCTAAAGGTCATTTCCGCCCAATCCTTTGCATTTGAACCAAATAATCCATAGCCTGCGCCGGTCAATTTTGTTTCTGCATCCAGGCTGGCTTCCAAGGCCTTTTGCCAACGTTCATTAGCCGGGTTATCCCAATCTTTATTAAACAATGGGCTGGCAGCCGTCAATAGAACACGACTTTTCATAGCCAGTGCACCTGCTGCGGTAAGTCGCCCATAGTTGTTTGCTTCGCCGTCCCATCGCATCGGCAACAGTGCGGCCGCCGAATCCAAGTCCTTCACGATTTGCTCAAAACATGCCGACGAGGTAGCTCTTGGCTCTCGAATGGTTTCATCAGTAGCACTATTTTCTTGGACAGTAGTTACCAAAGGTACACCTCCATAAACCCTAACAAGATCGAAGTACTGTAGGGCCCTTAAGAAATACATCTGTCCTTTGGCGGATCTTTTAAAGGAGTCTGACAGTCCTTGCCCCGACTGGTCGATTCTGCCGATCAGGAAGTTTGCAAATCGTATGCGAGTGTAGGGATTATTCTGTACACTGGCCGTTACCGAGTTACCATAATAGCCGTCGGCTTGTGAGGCTAATTGTAAAGTCTTAGTCGGATTGATATAGTCGCCCACCGTGCCTCCTATTTCTTCTGTCATTCTTGACCGATCGTCTTTATACAATCCAACTACCTGCTGTAGCGGGTTTCGGTAACTCACAAAATAATAGTTATACATCCGGTCGATATACCAACCTGTTTGGAGTTCGTTCTCAAAAATACTGTCGTCGTATTTATCGTAACTTTTCATTTCCTCCAAAAAATCTTTCTTGCATCCGACTATTGTAAGTACGGTCATTGCAAAAATCAATATCTTCTTGTTCATGATGATCAAATAATGGTGTGTTATAAGCCTAAATTTATACCCAAAGACCAAGTTCGTAATGTTGGATAACCCAAGCCCGGTGAATCATACATATTACGGTATTTGTTCGGGTAGGGGTTATATAAATCCCAAAGATTGTTTCCCGAAAGAAAAATCCGTACATTATCTACCTTTGCCTTTGTCAGCCACTTCTTTGGCAGGGTATAGCCGATGCTCAAATTACGGACAAACATTCTAAATGTAGGAAGCAAGAAGAAGTCGGAATTTGTTCCACCGAAATCATCGTAATAGGCAATATTGGGATATTTACCATTCGGATTCGTTTCCGGATCGTACATATCGGTCAGATAAATGGACTGCGACCACAACGCGTTTGTGCTGCTGGTACCTTGCTTGACATAATCCAAGTAGTTGGCTCCTCCCCAGGAGGTTGAAATTTGGGCTTGAAACGAAATACCTTTCCATCCCGCAGTCAAATTGGTGGTGATGCCATAAGTCATGTTTGACTTTTTCAGAATTTCCCAATCTTGTCCGGAATCCTTTTCTATGACGCCATTTGGACCGCCGTAGGTCTGTGTACTTTCATCCAATGCACCTCGAACATCCTCATACACCAGCATTCCCTTTCTCATCTGCGATTTATCGGTAATACCCATAAAATTAGGTTCAGCCCCTTCAATACCCGAATTATTCGCATTTTCCGTCAAATAGTTCCAATAGGCATCAATGTCTGCATCGGTACGTAACATACCGTCGCCCCCGGATGTGTGCTTCCATGTTTTATATCCCCAAACAGGATTGCCATATCCGGTATTACCCACGGCGCGCCGCGTAGTCATTTCAGAGGGATAATCAAATGGTTGATCGAAGTATCGCGTGGTCTTGTAATTACCTAAACCGAAGTTCATACCTACGGAGTAGTTCACCTCATTGACATGGCTCTTCCAGGTAACCGATACTTCGGTTCCCCAAGCCTTTACACCTGCGTAGTTCTGTTCAGCAAAGGCCCCTCCCACAGAGATAGGTACTCCGATAGCTCCGGACATATCCGTTAACATGTCGGTAGTCGTATTGTAATAACCATCAAGAGACATGCTAAGTTGTGACTTCAAAAAAGACATGTCTAAGCCGAAATTGCGCTGCACGGTGCGGTCCCAACGAAGGTCCCGATTAGGGTCAGCATCCGGTGTTATACCGGTCGTATACATTCCACCGTTACTTCCAAAGGCCATTCCTTTATCGGTCGCTGCTGTATATAACCGAGTCCATTTCCATGGATTTACATTGTTATTTCCGGTAATCCCGACAGAAGCGCGCACCTTCAAATAATTCATCCAGGCAACATGTTCTGTGAACCAATTCTCATCCGATACGACCCAACCTGCAGAAACGCCAGGGAAGAAGCCCCAGTAATTCTCGGGTGCAAACTTTGTGGAAGCATCGGTACGAAATACAAATTGTAAAAGATATCGGCTCTTATAGCTATAATTAACACGTCCCAAATAAGAAAGTGTTCCACTTTCTGTACGATAGGTGATGCTGTTAGACGTGTTTAAGGTTCCGGCAGATATAGAAGTCCCGTTATATACTCCTCTCGTTGGGTTATCGTAAATCTGGTACCGGTCTTCCCATCCGGCGGTTGTTTTTTCAACGCTGAACATGGCACCAATATCATGGTCGCCAAATTTTTGGTTATAGTTGGCAAAGAAGTTCAGCTGTTCGTTCTTGGAAGTTGTGTTGTCATAAGTAACGCGGGAATTGGCCCGATTAAGTACTGGATCATCCCATTGTGTGGTGTTGGAATATAAATGGTTATCTGCCGTATTAATGTTACGAGCCCGTGCTAACAATAGCGGCATCTGAACCTGCTCTGTATTGCCTGACGCTTGAATAATTCCATAATTAAATTTGAACGAGAGTCCTTTTAGGAAAGGCACATCGTATTGCAAAGAGAAATTGGCATTATAGTTAAAATCCTTATTGGTGGTCTTGGAACCATTATTCAACATATCATAATAGTTCCAATTGCTTAGGGAATTATTGCCCGATACATTTCCCAATTTATTGGGCCCTAACGCAGGAGAGACATACTGGTCGACGCCGTTTATATTATACATCCACGGAATGTATTTAGGCATATGCAGTAATACGCTATAATCATTCTGTTCACCACCGACAGCATATCCGTCGCTAAAATTGATCTTTGTAAAGGAGCGCTCCAAATTGGTATTAGCCGCAGCTATCGTAGCGCTCAAGCGCAGGTCACTTGCTACCTTCACTTCGGTACCCGCCCTGAAAGTCCACCTATTAAAGTCCTGCGATCCCAGATTGGCACCCTGTGTATAGTAAGAAGCACCTGTATAATAGGTTGCTTTTTCAGAACCTCCGCTAACGTCCAATGAGTGCTGCATGGTATGGGCAGCCCGCCAGTCGTTCGCTAACCAATCGTAATTCAGTGATTCCATTTGCGACAGTTCTGCCGCTGAATAGAAATAATTGTCGTTCCAACCGAGCGCCCTGCCAAACTTATTGGCAAATTCCCCATATTGCCGAGCGTTCATTACTTTCTCATGGCTTACGGCATCGTTTGTTTGAAACTTAGCGCTATAGGAAATCCGCGGCGCGCCCACTTGGCCTCTTTTTGTCTTTACAACAATGGCCCCTTGGGATGCACGGGAGCCATAGATGGCAGCGCTGGCGTCTTTTAATACCGTTATACTTTCAATTTCTGAAACATCGAGCATATTGAACCGTTCCATAGAAGGCTTGCCATTTTGCGGATCCACCTGAATCACATCGTCAATGATGATCAATGGATAGTCATTTCCGCCATCTTTGCCCCAATTAAATTGTTGCCGGACACTTAAGGTAGCCATGGCTCCGGGTCGGGTACTACCTCCCGTAACATTCAATCCGGGAACCTGCCCTCTTAGTGATTCAGAAACTGAGGCAACGGGTATATCAGCAAGTTTCTTAACGTCCACTGAAACGATCGCCCCGGTCACATCTTTAGCTCGCTGCGAACCGTACCCTACTACAACTACTTCATCTAATGCGCTATTATCTTCCTGTAGAATGACTTCGATTGAACGCTGGCCACCCAACGCCACTTCCTTCGATTTGTATCCCACATAACTGAAAATCAAAACTTCATTCCCTGTGGGTAAGTTCATTCGAAAAACACCGTTCTGGTCAGTCGTGCTGGTGGTTTTGCTCCCCTTTAACTTGATGCTTACACCGGGAAGAGGCTCTCCCTTTTCATTTTTTACGGTTCCCTGAATGTTGATCCGTGCTGCCGTCGCGCTATTTGCGACCTTAGACGTCTTTGCTGTTGATGCACCCCACGATTTTGATATAGTTAAGATGCTACAACCTACCAGCGCCCACAAAACAAATTTGCTCGCGGCAATAACTGTTTTTTTTAATAGTACGTTCATAAGGTTTGGTTATGTATTTTCGGTTAGTTTAAGGCGAAATCAGTTTAAACCTAATTTCGTTGGCTCTGTTGTTTTTCTTTTAGTTTTTTCTCCCATACTTGTCTGGCAATCTTGGTCTCCACGCCTTCCTTTGATAAATAGTTATTGATTTTCCCCTTGTATTTACCAAACCAAGCATGCTTGGCTTCTGATGAACCTGCATCCATTGCCTTTTCCCTTGCTTCGGTAAGATAGCTGAGAATCTGTGCTTTTTGCGTTTCCGTTAAACTGGGAAGCATATCAAGATAGCCATTATAGGTAATCGGTAACACATTATAGGTCATCTCATTTTTTACCTGCTCAATCTGTTCTTCATTGAGCTCCTTCCCCAAACGCTTCAGGTACTTTCCGTGAAGTTTGACTAGTTTTGCTTGGGCAATCTCGTAAGCTTTCTCTGATTGCAGTTTAGCATCTTCTTTCGCTAAACTTGCCTTATAGGATTGCTCTTTCTGTTCCAATTCAGTATGAATCGTATTTAAATCGCGATATTGCCGTACAATAATCGTCCGAACCGCCAAACGTTTCGCGTCATTTAAATTAAGTTTGTCAACAATCTTCTGTGCTCTTTTGGTAATAACTTGGGTATAGTCGTCTTGTTCAAAAGCATACAGCTTTGGCAATAGGATCACCAAGAACAGCATGATAACCGAGCATATTCTGAGACATTTTTTAGAATCATTCATGGTAATATATTTGGTTAAAGTCCAAAAAACAGTAGTGTTATTATGACATTTTTTATACAAGGAAAAAATTATTCACTCTCCCTTTTACTGTTAATTTTGTGGAACAGATCTATAATTTGTACTATTTCCTTATGGTTAGTAATGCAAATATCAACGCTTACCTGTGTAATTTTTTAGCGATTATTATCTACTTATTATAGGATGTTAGCATAGCTTGAGATCCAAAATCATCGGAATCGATTGCGGAAAAAAGGACTTAATAAAAGCATCAAAATGTACTCGTTATTGAATGTCAAGATTTGAAATAACTAAACCGTTCGATTGAGGCAGTGTCAGCGTTACAACATACTGCCCTGCATTGATCATGGTAGCGGTATTGCTGTATGAATAACTCCACTTCCCAGCACGTGAAGGGGTAAAAAGCGTATTTTCTTCGTGCAATAGGCTCCCATCTAACGTTCGTAGCGTCAATTTCCCCTTTATGGGCTGCTTTAGGTTGTTGGCATACCTCAAGGTGATACTATAGGTATCGGCTACGCCCGTCTTGATCGTCCAATCAATCTGAGCGGGTCCGTTCGCAGGAAGTTTGATCGCCTCCTTTTCCAAATAACGGATAGCTGTTGTTCCACGGGAACGCGTTGCGGTGCTAGGCTTATAGGTTATTGACGTCTTCAGATCATGCGCTGATTGGAGCTTACTTACCGGTACAACCATTACGGACGCTAATGGCGGATTATTTTTTCCAAACGAAAGATGCACAAAGCTATTCTCCTTAAAACGTTTTCGGTAGATTTTCCAGATTGACGGGGTAGGTCCTCCGCTTGCTATTTTCATTTGTGTATCTTCATAATCCGCTAAGCTATTGTAAACGTTACGGTTATCGTTTGGTAGCAGAACATATACGTCAACATCCTTCGATACATTAAAGGAAAGCGACTTTTGTTGGCCCGTCAGATTGGCAGGAAAGCGCAGCCAGGTAGCGCCAAATAGCGCTGGCGGAATTACCGTAAAATAGTCGGTTTTTCCGGAAAAGACTTCGTCTCCGATGTCAAGCCAAGTTGATGGCGACAAATCTACGGAATCAGAATCAAATCTTGCTTGCTGAATAAGAAGTGGTGAAGGTGCAGCTGCTTTTATTTTTTTCTTCGCAGCGATGGCGATAGCTGAAACCAACGCCTGGCCAGCTGCTACCCTTGGAAAGTGAATGACAATGCGTCCGTTCTTTGCTTTTGCAGCATACGTTCTCTTCAATACCTGGTCATGCCCTACTTCGTTCCATATATCAACGTTGCTATCCACAATAGCACCATTGATGGCGATATCGAATAAACGCCATCCTTTGCAATCCATCCCTCCTCTGGTGCCAAACCAAGGTTCGATAAAATACAGCTCCACTAGGTAATCCCCGTCCGGCACGGGAAATTGAAAACCCAATTTGTCTTTCCCGTATCGAAAGGTTTGCAGAAGCGACCAATTGCGGGTCCCTTTTATGGGGTCAAAAGTACGCCGCTGACTTGCAAAAGTTGTAGGCAAATTATCAAAACCGTTGGTCCAGGAAGAAGATCCCCAACTGTCATCAGCCGTTAATGGGCGGTCAGCTTCCCAAACATGTCCTTGTTGGTCTACATACCTTGGTCCCCCGCAGTTTACTCGGTAAATATATTTGTACCCGTTCGTGTCTTTTACTTTTTCATCATCTGTATACAAGCGATTAAAGGCGGGCGCTTGCGGTAAGCCCTGTAAAACAATGAGATCTTCCGCAACTACTTTATCTTTTACATAAGCCTTTGCATGCAATACATTAAACATAATCGGCACCTTATTCCACACAAATGGCTTGCCCATTCCCTCCCTTTTCTTTCTTCCTAGTGACGATCCGTTCACATCATTAAAAAGTTCAACTTCGTCACAATTCGAATAAACAGTGATGTCATTTTTTTCTCCGGGACTTTCCCAACGATTGGGCCAGGTATGCGAAACAATATAGACCATCGGCGACTTTCGCGGATCTACAAAGTTTGCCCGATACATATAATAAGCATCTGTAGGTTCATCCCAGGGCGTGAAGAGCCCTTTGTAGTTTACGGGGCCAATACGATCTAGCTCTCGGATTCCTTCGCCTCCCTGCACTCTACCGGGATTATCGTGGGAATTGAATAGCCAAAAGAAATGACCCGCAACACTGTCCTTCACCTTATCGGCAAGTCTTACTTTGGTTTCCATTAACTCACGCATTCGGTCTTCTGTATTGGCGCTCGTTTTCGTAAACGGTTTTTCGGCATGAAAGTCGATGGTACGCCAGGCACCATATTCCCCTACTAAAATTTGCCTTTTTAAATCTTGGTCGTACACCTCGGGATCACCACCATAAGTTCCGGTCCAATTTTGGGGCACATCCCAATCCGTTCCACTTCCACCGTTACAGGTAGTTACCTTTCTTTGCGAAGAGGTAGTAGGGTCTAAATTCCGGATCAGTTCGGTACATTCCCGAGCAAAGGCTTCCGGTAATGTACTTTCGTTTTCCAGGCCCCACAAAATTACAGACGGACTATTTCTCCGCTCGATAACCCAGTCGGTGAGTAACTTTTTAAAATTCGCCTTAAATGAATCGTTGTTAAACCAGATATGTGCCGCCATTTGGGTCCAACTCAGTATCCCCAAACGATCCCAGTGTTCCTGATAACGCAGATTATGTGGTTGGTGCGCGTCCCGAAAAGCATTGAAGCCTCCCGCTAGGATTTGATTAACACGGGCATCTATTTGTTCATTGCTGAAAGCATGACTTCCCCCCAACATGTGTTCATACTCAGCTATTCCATTAATAAAAAAAGGCTTACCATTAATAAGAAAACGTTTATCACTTCCTTTTCGATCTATTGGCCAGCTTATCCAGCGAATGCCATAAGGTGTTTCCACCTGATCCACAACTTTACCATCGATACTTATTTGTGAGGTAATCGTATAGAGATAAGGATCTTTGGGCGACCATAGACGGACGAAGTTCTTCAGCTCAAGTTGTTGCCGGATTTCTTCGGTGCTCTCACCGGCAATTGTTCTTTGTTGACGCTCTTCTGCAATTACATTTCCTCCCTGATCTTTTATCTGTTGCATAATCACTGCGTTTTTTGCTTCCACACCATAATTTTTAAAGCTCGTGTTTAAAAACAGCTTCGCGTATTTGGAAGTAACGGTGGTATCATTCCATATATGCACACCAAAAGGTTCAATGCGAACGGGATCTGTCACATATAAATGCACCGGCCTAAAGATTCCTAAAGGTTGCGAGCCCTCGGAGAAACCACGTTCTTCCGAGCAGCCACCACATACCCATGGCAAATCCCGTATAGCAGCCGGATGGTCTGCTCTTACAGCAAGAATATTATCTTTGTCAAATCGCACTGCGTCTGTGATGTCTAATGTAAAGGTAGTGCGGCCACCTGCGTGATATCCTATTTTCTTACCATTTAACCATACCGTTGCGTAAGCTCCCACGCCCTCAAAATAAAGAAAATAACGCTTATCCTTACCTTCGTTTTCAACTCGAAACTTTTTTCTATACCAAGCATAACCATGTGTATTGCCATGAAGTAGTCGGCGATAGCCGGCATAAGTATCCCAATTATGTGGCACCTGCACAGAAAGCCAATCTACCGAGTTATATCCGTCTTTTTCAAAGCCGCTAAAGGCCAACGAATCGGTTTCATGCATGGTACTCACCCAATTATCCGTTAAGTCATACTGCTTACGCGGCTCTTGCGCAAGCGCATATAAGTTAAAGCATATACCTATCCAGAAAAGTCCCAGTCTAATCTTTTGCATTGTTAAAATCGTTTCATGATTTGGCGAACTCTACATTGGTTCTTTGCAAAGAGACACGTCGGCAGGCTTAGATCGCTAAGCCTGTGACGGTCTTCACCAACATTGCACCAACAATTAAATCTTCATTTGGAGTTTCTATTGAGTTTTAGACTGCTATCCAAATAATATGTTTGTCCTTTTTCAGTTTGAAATTGGATTTCTTTGTCTCGATATCGAAGGGAGCACTTCCCGCCTGCGTGCGAGAACACTTCCAAATGGGTCAATAGTCCATTTTGCCATTGATAGCTCAATTCGAAACCGCCCCTTGCACGAATTCCTTTAACAGTACCTGCGTACAGCGCTTTTGGTAATGCCGGAAGAATATCAATGCTACCGAGGTGGCTCTGCAAAAGCATTTCCGCCACACCGGCTGCACCTCCAAAATTGCCATCGATTTGAAAGGGAGGATGTGCGTCGAAAAGATTAGGATAAACACCCCCTCCTGCTTCCTCTGGACTCAGCAATCGGCTGACCATTTTATAAGCGTGCTCCGCATCTTTAAAACGGGCCCAAAGGTTAATCTTCCATGCCAAACTCCACCCTGTCCCGCCATCACCTCTAAAAATCAATGATTTTTTAGCGGCATTCATTAATTTAGGGCTGTCTTGCCAGTTAATTTCGCTCCCCGGATACACCGCCCAAAGATGCGAAACATGCCGATGCTTATTATCAGGATCATCTAGGTCCTCCAGCCACTCTTGCAACTGTCCATATTTTCCTATTTGATTAGGGGTGATCTTTTGGCTTTTTTCCGATAACCTTTGTACAAATTCCTTATCTATATCAAGAATCACAGCAGCGGAAGCGACATTTCTAAACAATTGCCTGATTAGCTGATGATCCATGGTTGGCCCCGCCACCAAGCCTCCTTGTTCCGGAGAATTTGATGGCGTACTAATCAGCCACCCGGTTTTTGGATCGCTAACCAAAAAATGATCAAAAAACAAAGCCGAAGCTTTCATAATGGGATAAGCTTGCTCACGTAGAAAACTTTCATCTTGGGTATAAAGAAAATGCTCCCATAAATGTTGACAGAGCCATGCTCCGCCAGTTACCCATATTCCGTGATTAGGATTGTTAATTGGAGCGGTTCCGCGCCATAGGTCTGTATTATGATGTAGCACCCAACCCGGTGCATCATAATACGTTTTTGCCGTCTCCTGCCCTACAACGCTAAGCTCCTTAATCATTTGAAAAAGGGGCTCTTGCAGCTCAGAGAGATTGGTATTCTCCGCTAACCAATAATTCATTTCCGCATTGATATTGGTGGTGTATTTACTTCCCCAAGGTGGTGTCAGTAAATCGTTCCATATGCCTTGCAAATTAGGCGCCAATCCACCGGATCTCGAACTGGATATCAACAAGTACCTTCCATATTGGACAAATAAGGCCAATAAATTCGGGTCACGCGATTTTACAAACTGTGCAGTCCGTTGATCAGTAGGGAGCGAGTTTGAAGCTTCGTCCGCTTCAAACTTTAATGAAAATTTGGTAAAATATTGTTGATAGTCGTGTATATGCGCCAGTCGTATCGTGTCGTACGGCTTATTTTTAACCTTGTTTAGTTGCGATTTGGCAATCTCCTCAGCATCACCCGACACGTCGTTATAGCTTTTATAATTTGTGGCAGCCGTTAGGAATAAGGTTGCTTGATTAGCACCCAATATTTTAATTTTTCCGTCTCCGACATGGAGTTCTCCTCCTTCATGCCTTACATGCAAGAATCCTACGCCTCTTAGAACTCCTTGTTTAACCTGAACCGAAATCCGAATGGTGGAATCGTCAACTTTTTCCACGTTATAAGTCTTATGGGGAGACGCTAAGGATGCATCAAAACTAATTTGTCGAGGACGATCTGCGGTCAAATGAATTGCTAAACACGCATCGGGTGCACTGGAGAAATAGGTTCGTTCGAAAGACACACCATTCTGTACGTAACTTGTTTTGCAAATCGCTTGCTCTACATCAAGTGTGCGTTTGTAATTGCTAAACGGTGCCTGAGCTCTAAAATCCAGCAGCAAATCACCGAATGGCTGATATGACTCTTGGTATTTTCCTACCCGAGGTGCTTCATCGTTTTGTATCCAGTATTTCCACGTATCCGTTAAATAAACTGATTCATCTGCCGTATTTTCCTTTGGAAATACGCTTAATTTCCGACTGGGATCTTTATAGCCTACCAAACCACCTTTGTCATCGTAATTGATCACCTGGATGGCAATTTGATTTTGTGCTTTTACTAAATCTTTGGGAATGGTATATAGCCTTCCTTGATTTGCATCATGAGTAGTGCCGATCAATTTACCGTTAATATAGGTAAAATCCTGATCCCGTATTTTCCCCAAGTCGACAACTAATTCCCGCCCGATCCATTCTTTCGGAACGGTGAAAGTAGTCCAGAGCCAAACGGCGCCATCAAGTCCCTGAAAGCCTTCCTTTTCCCAACCGTCTCGCGACGGGACACGCATTTCTCTCCATGTCTTATCTTCAAAATGTTCTTGTGAAGGATTTTTAGGCTGTTGCTCAATTGCTCTTACGGCCGTTAGCCAAGGTTCGGGTGGATCGGAAATAGACTTAGTTCCCATGAAATGACGCCCAGCCAGCTCTTCCGCAGCTTGCTGCTTTCCTTCAGATAATAGCTTTCTAATCTCACCGAGATAATTCTTTGCGCCGGGTTGATTATAGTTTCTGGGACCACCCGTCCATAACGAGGATTCATTAAATTGAATACGATCCGCTTGTACCCCCCCAAATACCATGGCACCCAATTTTCCGTTGCCAATGGGAAGTGCTTCCGTCCAGGTATTAGCGGGATGCTGATACCATAGTGTTAAATCCTGTCCATACAGATTTCCCCTTATGAACACAATAAAGCAAAAAACGCAAAAGAATCGATATAGTTTTATCCAGCTCATTTTTCTAGGGTGACGGCGTTTTCAGGAGCATCGCTTATATATAAAGGGTTTTGAACAAGACGTAGGTCATTCGCCTTCAAGAGTAAAGCCTCCGTCTCATTACCGCTCGCTTCGAGAAATGTCTTAATGGGTTCCATGATCAAACAATTGGCAATAAAAGCACGTTTTACATTATTGAATTTCAATGTTGCGCTACCGCTAAAACCGGCAGCGGTCCGCAACCCATTGATCTGTAAACCGCTAACATTGGTAGCAGCAATTGCCGGTCCGGTGGAGGGATTAACGGATACATTGGAGAACACAATGCCTTTCGACGCCCGGATATCGAAACCTGTTTTTGTTTCCATCACCATATTGCTGAACGATACATTTTCAATAGGCATCTCTTCCAGTCCATTTAAATAGCCCGCCTGCTCACCTTGCGCAGTAATGTTACTCAAGTGGATATTGCTAAACCTAGGGGTTCGTTCGGAGACTGGCTCCCTATCCGTTTTGGCATACTGCATATCCAGTACAATGGCTTGCTGTTTGATGTTTTTCATGACGATATTACTTACTTGGATATCCTCAACAACACCTCCTCTTCCGCGCGCTGTTTTTATGCGGATACCACGATCCGTACCATCGAAAATACAATTCGAAATGACGATCTTTTTTACGTCACCCGACATCTCGCTGCCTATGACAACACCTCCGTGACCTGATAGCATGGTACAGTTGGTGATGGTATAATTTTCAGCGGGACGAGCTTCTTTCCTTCCTGAACGGTCTTTTCCTGACTTAATCGTAATGCAATCATCGCCAACGCTAATGTGGCAGTTGGATATATGGACATTGCTGCACGACTCCGGGTTAATACCGTCGGTGTTAGGCGATGGGGGATTATTAATGGTAACTCCATCGATCGTTACGTTATCACAAAACTCGGGATTGACCGTCCAAAATGGCGAGTTTTTGATGGTAATACCATCTATGCGCACGTTTTTACAATACATGGGTTGGATAAAGGGAGGCCTCAAAAAACCACGTTCCACCCACCCTGGTAAATCCGGATGCAGTACATTCTTATTCAACTTATGAAATTCTTTCTGCCATTTTGATTCGGGCGAGTTCTTTACATGAACTTCAGAGTAAGCCCACCATTTCTTTCCATTCCCATTAAGCGTTCCTCTTCCGGTAATGCGGATATTCTCTGCTTCATACGCGTAAATGAAAGGAGAAAAATTGGTAACCATGGTTCCCTCCCACCGGCTTGGCACCATGGGTAGGTAATGGTCGAAATTATCACTGAAGCAAAGTTCTGCACCTGCTTCAATGAAAAGGGTAATATTGCTTTTTAAGTGGATAGGACCGGTAAGATAGGTTCCCGGAGGAAAATAAATGGTGCCACCACCGGCTTGTGAGGCTTTTGCAATCGCTTCTTTAATCGCCGTAGTGGCTAATGCCGAGCTATCGTTTTTCGCGCCGAAATCCAACACATTCAACGCCAATTGTGCTTGTGCAACGAAAGAAAATAATGTACAAAAAAGTAA
This sequence comes from Olivibacter sp. SA151, assembly GCF_054130995.1. NCBI lineage: Bacteria > Pseudomonadati > Bacteroidota > Sphingobacteriia > Sphingobacteriales > Sphingobacteriaceae > Olivibacter > Olivibacter sp. SA151. The sequence goes on from NZ_CP096391.1 coordinate 4,789,336, forward strand.
AAGATATAAGCTGCGCATTTTTTAATTGATTTTAGCGGTCAGTTCGCCCAGGCTTTTGCCGGAGGCAACACGTTTGCCATCTACGAACAAGATAAGTCCTTTGCCTTTGCCATATTTTTTGCCGGTTTTATCCCATAAAACGGTTAATGTTCGACCATGATAGACGAGGTTATCCAAACAAAACCAATCCCATGTATCCGGTACAAGTGGTTTAATGCTTAGGTGATTCGTACTTCCCGGCTTTAAGCCTATAAGATCATTAATCACTAAATCACAAAATCCGGAGTGGTTATAAAAAGTGCTCCGCGGATTATCTCCTTTTAACCAGTATCCGGTTTTCTCATCCTGATACTCGCCAATATATGGTTTCCCATTTTTTTGATGCGAGCGCGCATATTGATGCAGCTTTTCATAGAATAGCTTACGATCTATGCCATCGCGATTTCTATAATTCGTGAGCAAATTTGCCAGTCCTTTCAGCGTCTGGGTAGTGGCAAAAGGCCAGATGGCGCCGTCCCACTCGCAACTATGTCCGGTACCACGTGTACGGAAAGTAGGCTCTCTTCGCTCGGCGGTGGTTAAACCCCAAGGCGCCTGGAAACCTGCAGTATCGGTAAGTTGTAGCCAAGCTTTCGCAAACTCGACTTGATCGGGGGGCAGGTTAAAGTACCAGGGAATAAATCCAATGGCCTCGCGTGCGGCAAGTTGACCATCCGGATGACGTGTACGGAAAAAATTACCTTCGGAGCCCCAAAGGCTGTCAACCACCAACTTTTCAAGTATACTTGCTTTGCGATTATATTTATCAACTAAACTATCTATTTGGAACAGTTTACCCATTTTTGATAAGGCTTGCGCATTGCCAAACATATAGCTATTGATGCTTGGTCGCCTATTTTGTACTCTTCTTCCCCCACTTACGGATTCTTCCATCCCGTCTTTTACATCATACTGCCAGAATAGTCCGCTGGGCAATTGACGTTCGCTTTCCCAACGTTCATAGTCTTTATCCAATAACGGTAGCCATTTCACCAATTGCTCTTTATTTTGTTGCACCAGGTATAAATTATACACAGCATCACTCAACCAGCTACTAAAGGAATGAAATTTTGAAGGTTTAAATGTTGGTTCTTTGATCAACCAGAAATCGATATATTGTTTGATATATTCTTGATTTCTAAGCCACCTTCCCTCATAGATATGATGCCCCAATGCACAACTGATCGCACCATATTTTCCCTCGTGTTTAACCGGTTCAATAAATTCCGTAAAAATGAAGCCATGGGGTGTTTCCTTTAAGTGCTTTCTAAAACTCCACCACCGATAATTATATATTTGTTGAATGGCTGAGTCAGGACATTCAAATAGGGGAATATTTTTCGCCAACCATTCAAACGATTGGCTATTGGACACGAAGTTGACGACTGCTTCACTATCAATGCTATTAAAATATGCCACGTCTCGTTTTAAAGCTTCCGTTGTCAACACGAAAGGTTTGGCTTGTCCAAAAGACGAAAAGCCCAAACCGACGCAGAATAAAAGCAACAACAGTGTATATCTATCTCTTCGTTTCAGTATCATCATTCGCATTATTTTCGTTTTGATCACGCTATGTTCAGCTCAAAGCAATATCGGTAGGAATATCGAGTTGCTTAGCTAATATCGTATAATCTTTGTATAGTTTATCGATTGCCAATTTAACTTGCGCATCGAAGTTTCCAGCTTTTCTCCGACTATACAAGGATATATTTAATCCCCTTTTTTGTAAAAAATATTTTGCAACAATAGGATATACATGATGCATAACATCCATATTGTCGGTTAGAAACTGCTGCACTAACGCCATTTGTTCTGAAAAACCAGAATCATTGCAATGCTGACATAGCCAAACAATCAACTCGGGGAAATAATTACCCTGTATACAGGACAAACCGGCAGCACCTGCTTTTAGCGATTCAACAGCATGTACCATGTAAGCGTCATATAAGCCGAAGTCAGGATTTTTAACCTGAGCCAGTTTAGATTGAATTTGTTTAATATCCAAACAAGTATCTTTGTGATAGATAATCCTTCCGGAAGCAACAAAGCGCCCCAATTGATCAGGATGAAGGACACGTTTATAGGGTTCAGGGCATTCGTAAAAGCCTAATGGAATGTTCTCGGTTAATTCAAACAGTTCAAATATACGTTCCTCGAACACAGCGTCGCTTTCGTCTTCAGCAGCAATTAAACCTGTTATCAGAATGACGGCATCTACGCCTAACGAATATACCTGGCGAACAAAATCTGCTTGGACAGCAATATTCCCTTTAACAGAACTGGCTGCCACGACCGGAATTCGTTCATCTACCTGTTCTACCACCGCCCGAATAACCCGTAAACTTTCTTCTGCAGAAAGTTCAAACATTTCACTCGACTGGCAGTTCGCGAAAAGACCCGACGCGCCAGCCGATATATAAAATTCCGTTAGCTGGCGAAGCCCCTCAAAATCTATCTCCCCATTCTCGAGATAAGGCGTAAGCATAACGGGGATAAATCCCTTTTCTTTCTGTTTCATTTCTATAGATTAGTTCTTTTTTGGCTATCCGATTTGCGACCTTAATATGAGTTCTTCAGCATTCATAACAAGATGCAAATAAATGGTTAGAACAATAGCAAAGTTATTCCCGCTTTAAAGATGTTTCTTATAATATGTTTGCTGTAAATTATAGGATATTAGCGTATGAGGCAATAAGCTGTAAGCTATAGGCAATAAGCAATAAGCCTTAAGCCGTAAGCTATAAGCTATAAGCTATTCATCGTTCATCATTTATAATTCATCACTACTTAACTACTCAACTACTCAACTTTTTAACCATTGGCTAATTATCAAGCTTTCTGCAATCAGTTATCTGCTTTCGGTCGCACTAGCCTCTCATTATCACATTGGCTAATTAACTAATTGGCTAATTAACGACTCCCTCCTTTCCACGAAGATAAGCAGCGAACGTCCCTACCAAATAGATCGTCAATGTGCCAACAACAATGATCATATTAGCGTGCAAGGTGCTTTTGAGATAAGGATAATCTGCCGGAATTAAATACGAGAGACTCGTCCAGATAATTACCAGTATGCCTACAATGGTTGCCAGAATCGCGTCACTGTTTCCGGCATGCTTATTTAGAATTCCCAATAAAAAGAGGCCCAACATACCTCCTGCAAATATTCCCGATAGTTGCCACCAGATGTCTAAAATGCTTTTTACACCGATCATCATAATTCCAGTCCCCATTCCTAGCAGACCAAAAACAACCGTAGCCACGTGCAATAAACGTAAGGTTTGTTTATCATCTTGATCTTTCCTTATATACCGTTGATAAATATCTACCGAAAAAACAGTCGCCGAAGCATTCATTCCCGAACTGATCGTGCTCATGGCCGCTGATAAAATAGCCGAAACTATGAGGCCTATCAGCCCCGTCGGAATTTTAGTTACCATAAAATGGGGCATTACTTTATCCCCATAATCTGCCGGTGTTAAAGTGGCAGCCAATGCTGACAGGTCGTGGGATGACGCCGCTGCACCCAAACGTTCTGCAGCAACTTGCAATTTTATCGGTTCAATTAGCGCTGGATTAATCTCATAATAAGCAAACAAGCATGCTCCAATAATAAAAAACAACAGAGATGCCGGAAGATAGATCCAAACACACAACCAAACGGATTTACTGGCTTCACGAGGCGACGATGCCGTATGATAACGCTGTACATAATTTTGGTCCATCCCAAAGTTATTTAGGTTTATAAAAAAACCATACAGCAGTACCACCCAAAATGTCGAATTTGTAAAATCGGGAGCGAAGCTACCTAAACTAAACTTGCTATTGGTTTGGCCAATCTCCACAATCTTGGGGATTCCCCCTGGCATATTGGAAACAATCAAATAAATAATCAATACGGCTCCAAGTGTTTTAATTACGCCCTGTACCACTTCTGTCCATATAACAGCTTCTATCCCACCCATAACCGTATAGATGATAATACAAATACCCGTAACTAACATAATAGCTTCCATTGAGTAGCCCGTAAGTGCTTGCAAACTGAGCGCAATGCCAAAAAATACGGAGCCCATCCGAGCAAGTTGTGTTAGCAGAAAACAAACCACGGCATAAGTTCTTGCCCAAGGCCCAAAACGATGCTCCAAATGCGTATAGGCGGATACTTCTCCCGAGCTGCGATAGAACGGAACAAAGTACTTAACAGCAATCCAAGCAGCCAATGGCATTGACAGACTAAACACAAAGGAGTTCCAATTACTACCGAAGGCTTTTCCAGGCACTCCCAAAAAGGTATTACTACTTAAAAAAGTTGCATATATAGATAAACCGATCGCCCAACCGGGAATTAACCCAGCCGCTTTTGTGAACTGTTCAGCATTTTTGTTCTTTCTCGAAAACCAAACGCCAACCAATACCATAGCTAACAAATAAAAGGCGATGATTACCAAATCTATAATCGGAAGGTTTTGCATCATTGTAATTAGTTAGTACCCATCTCGTCACCACCGAAGTGACTAAGTCATAAAGGTAAGGACAAGTTACAAAAGTGAAGCTTTTTGACGTTTTGTTCTTCAACATTCTTAGCTTTTTTCTATATGAAATTATCAAGTAACGCTTTTTCTTCCGAAAACTCTAGATAATTGTAATAACGAAAAAAACGATTATTTATTCAACTTTTCTTGATAAAAGTTGAGCAAAATCAAGGCTGTGTAGGCTACCTTGCACCTGATGGCAAAGCATTCATGGCGCGTATTGGAACCGTTTCACTTCCTCAATCCGCTTGCATATTGCCATATGAACAGAAGTGCAAATGCTTTGCTGCTCGTTGCCTCGGTATCCCACAAGGCCATTCTGCCCACGCACAGTGCTAAATTGAGGGCTGAAGAAATGATACGTCCGGTTAAATGCATCGATCGTTGGCCTTGGAAAATGTCGCCTAGGAAATTTGCGGTTTGCACGTTGATGCACTATCGTTTAAAGCAAAGTTCCAAGCGACGAGTCTTTGGTTACTTTCTGCGGAAGAAAGTGACAAAAATAATCGTTCTTTTAATCTTAACATTCGATTGAATATTACTATCCGAATTCCACGAAAGCAATTTCAATACCATTAAAATAGACACATTTAGAAAGCCAAACAACTAAAATTGTGCTATTAATTTCTCAATCAGGGTGTAAAACCTTACCTTTAGGGCTTAACCTCAAAACTATTAAACTTATGGATCCGTCTTTATCTCCCATACTCATGATTGTAGGAGCTATCATAGCGCTGTTTTTGCTCCTTTATATATTACCGGTGAACTTATGGTTTACGGCACAACTTTCGGGAGTACGTATCAATCTACTGAATCTAGTACTTATGCGGCTACGCAAGGTATCACCTTCTTTAGTGGTTAATGCCATGATTACCTCAACCAAAGCAGGGTTAAACATTACTTCTAATGATATTGAGACCCATTATTTGGCTGGTGGAAATGTAAATAATGTGATAAAAGCACTAATATCTGCTGATAAAGCTAATATTCCTCTTGATTTTAAATTAGCAACAGCTATTGATTTAGCCGGTAGGGATGTATTTGACGCCGTTCAGTTGTCGGTAAATCCACGTGTAATCAATACACCTCCTGTCGCAGCAGTTGCAAAGGATGGGATACAACTGGTCGCCAAAGCTCGTGTAACGGTGCGTGCAAATATTAACCAATTGGTTGGCGGTGCAGGCGAAGAAACAATCTTAGCAAGAGTGGGCGAAGGTATTGTTACCACAATCGGTTCCGCTAATAATCACAAAGAAGTTTTGGAGAACCCTGATAGAATCTCTAAAACAGTGCTGGAAAAGGGCCTAGACAGTGGTACTGCTTTCGAAATCCTTTCCATTGACATTGCCGATATTGATATTGGAGAAAACGTTGGTGCAAAATTGCAAACGGATCAGGCGGAGGCTGATTTAAAAGTTGCTAATGCCAGAGCCGAAGAAAGAAGAGCAATGGCAGTAGCTTCCGAGCAGGAAATGCGTGCAAAAGCACAAGAAGCACGTGCGAAAGTAATCGAGGCTGAATCACAGATTCCGCTTGCCATGGCAGAGGCCTTTCGGAGCGGAAATTTAGGGGTAATGGACTATTATAAAATGCAAAATATACAAGCCGATACGGATATGCGCGAATCCATCGCTAAACCCGGTGCTGAAAACAAAGGAAAAAACAAGTAACATCCCCACTAGTATATAAACGCTTATAACATACAACGTATAACTTAAAACGTTTTCCTAACTTTGCATGTTATATGAGTAATGCAAATCGACCCATCACGGATAGCGATATACTTTACGAGGATAATCACCTGATCGCTGTTAATAAGCGTGCGGGTGATATCGTACAAGTGGATGACACAGGAGATGAACCGCTGGATGAAAAAGTAAAACAATATCTTGCCAAAAAATACAATAAGCCAAACGGCGCATTTCTCGGTGTAGTGCATCGCTTGGATCGCCCGGTAAGCGGGGTCATTTTATTTGCAAAAACGAGCAAGGCACTCGACCGAATCAATAAGATGTTCAAAAGCAGGGAGATGCATAAAACTTATTGGGCAGTAGTTCGTAACAGGCCTGCTCAAACTGCCGGAACTTTGGTTCACTGGCTTGTAAAAAATTCAGGTAAAAATGTAACGAAGGCTTATGATCATGAAGTAAAGGGAAGCCTCCGGGCGGAACTGCATTATAAGTTGATCGGTGAGCTGAATGGTTATTACTTAGTTGAGGTGAATCCGGTTACAGGCCGCCCTCATCAAATCCGCGTTCAACTAGCTTCACTAAATTGCCCAATCGTGGGTGACAATAAGTATGGATACCCTCGCGGAAGTTTAAAGAAGAGCATCTGCTTGCATGCCCGAAAGCTTGTTTTTGAACATCCCGTGAAAAAGGAAGAGGTGAAGATTTTTGCCTCTTTACCGAAAGATGGCTTTTGGGAACGTTTTGAGGTTTTTGGGGAGTAGTTGAGTAGTGATGAATGATGAGCGATGAGTGATGAATTGCCTTTTTACTTCCTGCCTACCGTAGGCAGGTTTGCTTTTGAATTTTTACTTTTGAATTAGTGAACAGCGAAGTACCTGAATCGTTAAGTAGTTAATTAGTGAGTAGTTAATAGGGAGTAGTGAAGTACTATCTGTAGGGCCGGCAGGCTTTTGAATTTTTACTTTTGAATTAGTGAACGGCGAAGTACCTGAATCGTTAAGTAGTTAATTAGTGAGTAGTTAATAGGGAGTAGTGAAGTACTATCCGTAGGGTCGGCAGGCTTTTCACTTTTGAATTTTTACTTTTTACTTTTGAATTTGTAACCATGGAACGAATTTGGATATATCAAGCGGCTAAATCTTTCTCAGAAGGGGAAGAAGCACGTATACTCAATAAATTGGAAGCTTTTACCGATCAATGGGAAGCACACAAAGAAAAACTGACAGCAAGGGTCGAAATCAGATATCATTTATTTATCATTATAAGTGTCGACTTATCGCAGGTGCTGCCAAGCGGCTGCTCAATTGATAAATCAGTTCATCTATTGAAAGAGCTGGAAAGCGAGTTAAACATCTCCTTGTTTGATCGGATGCAAATCGCTTATCGCGAGGGAGACGAAATTCAGGTAGTACCCCGTGCAACTTTCGAGCAGCTGTTTGCGACTGGACAAATTAACGAAGATACCATGGTTTTTAACAACTTAGTGGATAATGGGGAGGATTTGAAAACCAAGTGGGAAGTTCCGTTTAAAGATAGTTGGCATGCCCGTGTATTTGCTTAATCGGGAATGCTGCTGTGTCCCATATAGCGAACAATCGCATTCGCTTTTCTATTAATGTAAGAAGTGGGTCTGGCTGGCGACCAACGTCGGGGATTTGGCAGTACAGCGATGATCAAGGCGGCTTGTTTTTTTGTAAGTGATGTGGGCGCTTTGCTAAAATACGCGTGAGTGGCTGCATGTGCACCATAAAGCCCGTCGCCGGTTTCAATCACATTGAGATAAACTTCCAAGATTCGCTTCTTACCCCACAATAATTCAATTAGCATCGTGAAATAACTTTCAAAACCTTTTCGGAGCCAAGAACGACCGGGCCATAAGAAAACATTTTTTGCGGTTTGCTGGCTAATGGTACTCCCCCCTCGCATTGCCTTTCCTGCCTGGTTCTTTTTATAAGCCTCTCGTATCGCTTTGATATCAAAACCGACATGTTGCATAAAATTAGCATCTTCTCCGGCAATTGCTGCTCGTTTTAAATTGTCAGACAATTCGTCATAGCTTACCCAACGCTTTTCCAACTTCCAGTCCTTTCCATCAAATTTGCGTTCAACGCCTCGTTGTAACATGAGCAAGGTGAAAGGTGGGTTGACAAAACGAAAAATCAGCACCCAGCCACCTGTAATAATAATAAAGTACAAGGTCACATATGCTAAGAAAACCCCGAATTTTCTTTGTTGAAGAAGCGTTAGCAGTCGATCTTTAACAGGAAAGGTTTTACTATTTTTATGTTTATACGAACTTTTATTCCGAAATTGATTCTTTTTCGGTGTCCTTTTAATTGCCATTTGATAATAGGTACTGTTGACTTTTCGTAATTTGGCTGCAAACCTAAAAATAAATTGTGACTATCTCATAGTGTATTATTATATCCGCAAGGAAATCGTCTTTAATATGTAGATGAAGGTGTTTATGTTAAAAGAACGATTATTTTTGTCACTTTCTTCCGCAGAAAGTAACCAAAGACTCGTCGCTTGGAACTTTGCTTTAAACGATAGTGCATCAACGTGCAAACCGCAAATTTCCTAGGCGACATTTTCCAAGGCCAACGATTGATGCTCTTAACCGGACGTATCATTTCTTCAGCCCTCAATTTAGCACTGTGCGTGGGAAGAACGGCCTTGTGGGATACCGAGGCAACGAGCAGCAAAGCATTTGCACTTCTGTTCATATGGTAATATGCAAGCGGATTGAGGAAGTGAAACGGCTCCAATACGCGCCATGAATGCTTTGCCATCAGGTGCAAGGTAGCCCACATAGCCTTGATTTTGCTCAACTTTTATCAAGAAAAGTTGAATAAAATAATCGTTCTTTTAATATTTAACAGTACATTAACATCTTAAGACGACTGCAATTTTGCTAGCTGTTCATCGATCAACTTCAATCCTTCTCCAAAACTATGAGGCACATAATCCAGTCTTTCATACGCTTTATCTAATATAAAACCTGTTCTTTTCGGACGTCGGGCATCTTGCTTAAGCGCTTCTGACTTTTCTTTGCATATAAAGGAAGCATCCAAATGATAGTACGCAGCAACCGCCTCAACAATCTCGCAGATGCTGAACATGTCTTTTCCCGAGATATGATACATACCGGTAGCTTTTCGTTCAGCAATGGTCAAACAGGCCTTTGCTAAGTCTTCCGCTAAAGTGGGCATCCGCCATTGGTCATTTACCACACGGATCGACTGCCCATTTTCCAATGCATCTTTCGCCCATAACACGATATTACTTCGGCTCATATCCCGAAGAACGCCATATACCAAAATTGTACGAACAATAGCCCAAGGGCATGTTGCTTTTTGTATCAACTCCTCCGCCGCAAGCTTATGCTTGCCGTAAGTATTCACCGGGTTAGGTATATCCTCCTCTTCATAAGGGCCTTCTTCACCATCAAACACAAAATCAGTTGATAGGTGAATCAAATGAATGTTTTTACGTTCGCAGACTGCTATTAGATGAGCCACGGCAACTACGTTAACTTCATAGCTCTTTTCGGGCTCTCTTTCGCAGGCATCCACATTGGGCATTGCCGCTGTGTTGATGATAATATCCGGACGATAAGTTTCAATAGCTTTTGCCACTTGTTCATGATGCGTAATATCTAAATCAAGATACCGATAACGGGAGCTCGTCCCAAATCTGTCCGATCCTCGTGAACTTGCTATGTATTCAAACCCCGGAAACTGACCTTGTAGTAAAATATCCGTTATCTTCTGCCCCAATAAACCATTGCTTCCCGTAACCAATAATCTCTTCATGCATATATATATTTAAATGCTCCGGTAAAATTGCGATAAACGCATAAACCGCCTATTTTAAAACTACTTTTAAACTTAAGACCGAAATTGGGGCTAATTGTTTAGACCCATCAAAAATATTCTTCTCGGAAGCAAACAATTCGTATGGCAAATGCAACATAAAGAACTTATTTATAAACAGTGGATTAGATTGCCAGCTCCTCAAAAAACGCATCCGGTGCTTATGAAAAGGCACATGATCAAAAGAGTCATTTTTACGAACAAAAAATCTTTTCATTTAAGTATTTGATATTCCACTAGAAAGCGTATTTTTGCAGTCCGAAATAAAGCCCTTAAATGGCAATAAATCTGTACATTATTTAAAAAAACATAGTTTCTTATATGTCCAACACCGGAAAAATAGCGCAAATAATCGGACCAGTAGTAGACGTCAGCTTTGCAGGCGGTGCTAAATTACCGAAAATTTTCGACGCATTGGAAATCGAAAAAGCAAACGGACAACGTATTGTTTTAGAGGTTCAGCAACATTTAGGAGAAGAACGCGTACGTACGATCGCCATGGATTCTACCGACGGCCTTGTACGGGGT